>NZ_JACHND010000001.1:0-4800000 GCF_014205275.1 Sphaerisporangium siamense | reverse complement strand
GCGATCCGGATCATGTACGCCATGGCCCGCTCGGTGTACTGGCCAAGCTCCTCGTTGCCGGTCGTGAGCGCGTCGCAGATCTCGCGGTGCTTGTTCTCGAAGACGAGCGCCACGTCGTCCGGGACGGTGAGTTCGGTGACCTCCTGCGCGAAGTTCACCATCGACCGGAAGCGGTTCCCGAGCTTCTTGATCAGCTCCTCGGGGTTCGGCGTGGCGAACACCGGGAGCTTCTTGCTCTGCATGACCCAGACCGGGAAGAACCGGTTGTAGGTGCCACCGGTCGCGTCCTTGGACCCGCTGATCGCACCCCAGTTCTTCGGCTGGATGTGGCCGACGATCGCGACGTGGGGCTTCATGATGACCAGGTCCAACTGGCTGGTCTTGTGGGTGATCGTGGCCCCGTCCCACGCCTTGCGCAGGTAGGTGCCGACCTTCGTATCCCGCTTCGAGTTCGAGATGAACGTGTCCATCTCCTCCTCGATGAACAGCACCGGGGCGGCAACGTTGCGGATCGCACGCTCGGACAGCTCCCCGGCGAAGCCGAGGCCCGTCGCGGGGCAGCCGTAGACCACGTTGTTGACCCCGAAGGTGGCCAGCCCCTCGACCAGCACCTTCATGGCAATGCCGGTCGCCGTGCCCTTGCGGCCCACACCCGTGGGCCCGACCAGGACCGGCCAGAAGCTCAGGGGCATCGACCCCTTGCCCGTGCCGACACCGGGCAGATTGCCCACGGCGGCGCTGAACCCGGCCAGCAGAGTGGCCAGGACACCGACCTTCGATCCCTCGGTGTAGGGGTCCAGCTCGTTGACCATCTTGCCGATCGGGCCGGTGAACATCGCCACATCCGGCTCGGGCATCTTGTTCGTGGGCATGCTCACGCCAAGCTCCTCCAGAGCAGTAAGAAGAAAGTGGGGCGTAGAAGCTCGGTAGAGGGCACCCAGCGGCCGGCCGGATGCCCCCTCCCCAGCCGCTACGCGGCGGCGTTGTCCAGCTCGTGGCAGTCCAGGCCGTGCCTGCGCATGTGCGCGGCCAGCCGCTCCCGGAACTCGGCCGAGCAGACGTCAGGGGTACGGACGCGCAGCGCGCCGTTCACCGGCTCAATCCAGATCCGGAAGGCCGTACGCGGTGCGCCGAACTGGCGGGCGAGCTGCACCTGGTAAGCCGTCCAGGTGTCGAGCGATCCGATGAAGTGGCAGTAGCCGATGATGTAGGGGTAGTCCTTGCGGTCCTCGTCGGAAATGGGCAGCATGCATCGCCTCTCGTTGGATGGGGATTGAAGCGGGGATAGAGGTTCGGTAAGGGGCCCCGAAGGGCCCCAGGCCCAGCCGCTATTCGCCGATGGTGACGTAAACCGGATGCGCGGAGCCTTCCGCCAGGAACGGCGTGACGTCCACTTCCAGGCAGCAGACCTCGTAGATGTAGTCGCTCACGTAGCCGTCTTCATCGATCTCCCAACCATCGGCGTACTCGTCGTAGAACGCCTTCCAGAGTTCCGGGTGATTGTCGAAGCCCTTCAGCGCCACACCCTCGGGAAGGGTGATGACGAGGATCACCGGAGTGCCGTCTTCGTAGGGCGCGAACCAGTCGCAGACGTAGGAGTGGACCTTCATCGCCGCACAGCTCCATTCCGCATGTCGTTCCAGTAGTAGCCACAATTCGGGTCCGGAACGCCCTCGAAGATCTCTTCGATCTCCAGGTTCTCGAAGTCCTCGTCCTGGTCGTCCGAATGGAATCCCAGCGCCTTGCATCCGGCCAGGAACTCGCTGCCCGCGTCCACGACCCACGTGAACGGCTTCTCGCCGTCCTCGCGCTCTCGACCCGAGATGGTGACGGTGTAAGTCTTCGCGTGGGGGTTCTTCACGCCGCCTTCTTCCTCTTGTACCGCAGAACCTTGATCTCGGTGATTTCCCGGTCTTCGCACCCGACGAAGTTGTCATCGCAGATCTCGTCCACGTAGACGTCTTCGTTGTCGATCAACCAGCCCTGGAGTTCCTGACGGTTCTTCAGGATTTCCTCGGGGAAGTCCTCCAGGTCGTCCACGTCCAGGCGGATTTCGTACTCGACGACCTCGCGAACCGTGAGCTTGATGACGTGTCGGATCTCAGACATCGGCCGTCACCAGACCCTCGACGTACAGGGACAGACCCTCGGCCGTCCCCCATCCGTGGATTTCCTCGTGTGCGTGCGTCAGCGCGGACTTGAGGATGCGAAGCCATTCGTCCTCGGGCAAGGACCGAAGCTGGTCGGCGATCAGATCGGTGGCCGTGGTGACCTGGCAGTCGGGGTCTCCGTGACCCTCGGCGGTGTAGAGGCCGCGAAACTGGATGCCGCGATCAATCGCGGCGAAGTTGTGCTCGTCGAATCCCTGCTCGTTCTCAGACATGCTCATTTCGTACT
Organism: Sphaerisporangium siamense; assembly: GCF_014205275.1. Classification (NCBI taxonomy): domain Bacteria; kingdom Bacillati; phylum Actinomycetota; class Actinomycetes; order Streptosporangiales; family Streptosporangiaceae; genus Sphaerisporangium; species Sphaerisporangium siamense. Next base: position 4,797,603 of record NZ_JACHND010000001.1, on the reverse strand, counting down.
TCCTCTCTGGGCAGTCGCACCGATCGACGTCCATCGCTTCGGGGCACAGGCTGAATCCGCAGTAGTCGCAGGTGCCGGGACAGCTCCGCTTGTCGCAGCAGTCGAATCCGTCCATGTCAGGCCAGCCCAAGCCGGGCGAATAGGCGACACAGACCGGAGAGCGCCGAATCGATGTCCGACGCCACTTCCCCACCGCTGTTCTTGCACATGGCGGCGAGTCCTTTCGTTGAGTAAGAGCCGAGGTAGTCTCGGAGAGAGGGCAGACGCCGGCCGGGGCCTGCCCCCACTCCCAGATGGCCTCAGGGCCTACGCAAGCCCGAGAAGTTCAGCAGGATGAATAGCTGGCACATCCCGCAGATCGTGCCGCCCTCTTTCTGCACCCAGTCCTCAAGTGGGTGGCGGCACAAGTCGCAGAAGTCGTCACCGCACAGCAGGCACATGCGCCGGTCCTTTCAGAAGCAGCGGAACACGTGGCCGTTGTCCGAGATCCAGTGGTCGCATTCCCAGGCCGCCGTGTCCACCTCGACCATGAACCCGGGCGGGACGTTCTTGAAGAACTCGGAGTACACGTCCGACGCGAAGTCGAGGGCGTAGTCCTCAAGTGAGTTCCACCGGCCGCAGTAGCGGTCCTGCCACTCGCTCAGAGCGCTTTCCAGGTACGAAACGCCGCCGTGGTAGGCGAGATAGTCAGCGAACGCGTCGCGGTCGTCCTCGTCGATCTCAGAGAGCTTGGTGTGCAGCTCCCACACCGTGTCGAGATTCGGGTACTCGCCGAATCCGAGGTCCACCCCGAACTCGCTTTCGTAGTCACCGAGGATCAGTTCCTCGGCGTTCTTGGTGGCCTCCATCACCTTGCGCTGGAAGTCCTCGAAGTCCACGCACTCGTCAAGGTCAACCCAGTCGCCGACCAGGTTCCCGCCGACGTACTCGGCCAGGTTCCAGAAGTGAATGCTGATGGTGGACCGGCCAGCGGTAGCAGTAAGAAGCATTGCCGAACCTTTCTGGATGTGAGCGGAAGTGCTCGGTAAGGCGGCCCGAAGGCCGCCAGGCCCAACCTTCCGATCAGTTCGCGTGCGCCAGCTCGGTGACGGAAACCTCCGAGGCCGAGAGCGAGGAGAAGACTGCCTGCCCGACCTGGCCAACTCGGACATCTGCGTCGGGCACTTCGTAGACGTATTCGCGGAATCCGCATTCATGTAGGAGGCTGGTGTAGCCGTCGAACCACTGGTAAAGCGCCTCCCGCGAGCCGAAGCCGCAGCGCTCGGCGTGGTCAACCCCATTCAGCAGGGGGTCAAGGCTCGGCGTCGGATGCGAGTCAACCCACGAATGGGCGACCGTCATCTTGAAGAGGCTTTCCTGAATCTCGTAGGGAAGCCCTCGGGATACATAAGGTCCGGAGGGGAATCCGGCGCACGTGGCCGACTCGTGCGCTACTCGCCAAACCTTCACGCGCTCTCCGATTGCTTGCAGTTGTGCTCGAATGCCTTAGAGACGACGCATTCGAGCCAGTCGCCATCTTCAAGGCCGTAGATCACGGCTCCACAGGTTGCGCACTTCGCCTGCATTCCGAAGTCCACGTCCACGAAGACGAAGTCCTTCAGCCGTTCGAGGACGATCCTCAGAACATCGACGGGATTCACGCCATCGCCTCACATTCGATGATTCGTCCTTCGACGTTGAGTCCGCCGGTCGCGTGTCCCTCGCAGAGCAGACATGAGAGCGAAATGGGCAGACCGGGGACTTTCACCCGAACCTTGTGCGTCGCGTCTTCCTGGCACAGGAATATCTCGCAGGTCATTTCAGTTCCCCTTACTTTCGATCCAGACGACCCAGGTCACGGCCTGGACAATCTGAGGAATGGTCCCGAGGAGGAATGCAGCCTCGCGGTAGATGCCTGCCAGAAGCGCGTATCGACCTGCGGCCCCAAGACCGCGATCCTGATTCCCGAATCGCACACCCACGGCAATGTCGTGTGCGTGCCGGTCGATGCAAATTGCATGCGGGTCGGTGGGGTCGAGAATGCACCGGTAGAAATGCCCGGTCTTGGAATCCATGGGCAGAACCGATTCCGGAGCCTCGCCCGACATAATTCGGGCAGCCTTCCGAATCGCGTCCCCGACGTGCCCGGACGGCTCACCGGAGGTGAATGCGCGGGTAGCGAGTTTCACATTCTCGCCCCACGACTTATTCGCGGACAGGGCAGCGAGAACGCCTGCACCCGCAGCCACATTCCCGCCGGAAATCATCTCGGCGAGCTGGTTAGCGGTGCGGTACCAGTTCATTCCGCGACCCAGTTGGTCAGGCGTAGCCTGCGACCAAACCGTCATCACATTTCGCACGTAGCCGTCGCGATTAACCGCGTCAGGCCGTATGTCGATGGGCACGACAAAGCCTTTCTTGCACGGGGGATTGAATCCGGAGTAGGTGCCCTAGGTCGCATTTGAAGCGCTTACTCATGCCCTCAACGGGCATGCCTAGGGCCGACTGCTAGAAGAGAGCGAGCTGGTTATCGGGGACGCGGAAGTCCTGAGCCATCCATTCGCCGACGATCGCGTAGCCCGTATCCGTCAGTTCGCGGATAGTCCAGGGGTCTAGCCCGCCGTCCTCGATCGCGGCCTTGGCTAGGTCCCGAATGAACGGCTCATCTCGGATGCCTGGAAAGATGACGTCGCGGTGTCCCTCGGCCTCAGGCCAGATCTCGTGATCCGAGAGCAGTTCCCAGAACTTCTCTTCGAGATCATCAAGGCAGACGCCAGCCCCGAGCTGGTCCCCCACCTCTCGCGTGAGGTCCATGCGCAGGTAGTTCCCCCACGCCTCCTCGGCCCGCTCTTGGATCAAGGCCGAGTTGTCCTGCTCGTCGTACACCGGCCAGTCGTTCTTGAGGCCCGAGAGCAGTTTCGCCAGATCCACGGCGGCCTCACGGTTTGCCCACTTGCCGAACTCGCGGGGGTCGATTTCGAGCCCGTATTCGCAGTGCCCGAAACTCCGGCTGTACCCGCGTAGCAAATCCGGGTAGTCCCGAGCGAGTGAACGCTGGTTGGACTCGTTGAGGTCGTCGCCCGAGTAATCCGAGCCCTCCCAAGGGCCGTGTAGCCCGATCGTGCTGCCATCCCAGAGCGCCTTGAACAGCACATCCTCGGTGATGATCCCGCCGTCAATCAGGATCGCGAACGCCTCGTTCTTCACTTCCGACCCTTTCCCAGGTCCTTGAGCAGGTTGCCGGTTCCCTTTTGAACCTGCTTCCGACAGTCGGAGCACATGTCACCCGTGTTCTTCACGGACATCACGCCACACGCGGAACAGCGTGGTTTCAAACGTCACTCCTTGGGTTGTGTGCGAGAAGAAAGAAGTGTCCCCAGTCGCGTTTGAAGCGCTGCCCCCGCATATGCGGGCCAGGGACCGCCTTTTCAGGCGAACAGAACGTGCGCGTTGATCTCGTCCATGACTTCCGCTGCGAGCCTGCGCTTTCCGCGCACCCGAGCCAGCTTGGACACCATTTGCGTGGCGACGTAGCACCACTTATCGACCTCGGCCACGGTCTGGAAATCCCTGTAGTCATTGACCTTGAGCTTGCAGCCGCATTTCCGCTCGACCTGCTTGCACATGGTTTCCAACCTTCTTTCTACCAACCTCTTGTATCCGGCTAAAAAAGGGGCCGGGCTAAACCCCGTACGCACCTCTGCACTGGTCAGAGTCGCAGCTCGACGAGTAGTAGGGGCCGTCGATGTCCCAATCGAGCACCTGGGGACGCGAACCGCACCAGGTGCAGACGGGGAGCACTTCCGAAACCCAGCGACGCTCGATCGAGAACACGTCCGTGTATCCGGATATCTCCCGCGCCATCCGGAAGTAGCGGGCGGCCTCCTTGCGGGAAAGCCCACGCTCTCCCCCGTCGCTCCACTTCAGCACGTACTCAAACCCGGCGACCTCGACGTACTTCTCGGGGAACCAGTTGACCCCGGTGACGTAGAAGCTGGACATCGAATCCTCCTAGGCGGCGAAGGCCGCGTGGTAGTTCTCCTGAGCCGCGTACCACAGCTCGATCTTGGCGAAGGCGGTGTGCTTGCCCTCGGCCGTGCCGACGAAGCGCATCTTGTCGCCGTAGACCGCGAAGGCAGCGTGGTAGCTGCCCATCCAGACGGTCCTGCCCCGGACTTCTCCGCTGCCGTCGATCATGGCCAGGTCGGTCAACCCCGAGGGGTAGGCGCCGTAGCTGAAGTCGATCACCTGATGCTCCCTGCCTGCCGACCCACTCCCCCCTTGGGGCCGCGGCCGGCGAGTCCGTCACTCCTGGTTGTGGCCTGAGGACCGCATCCGGAGATGCGATCCCGAGGCCACCGCCGAAGCGGTGGGGGGCGTTCACCCCTTGCAGAGCCGGTCGTACTTCTTCGCGGCCCGGCCGCCCCAGTAGTAGCCCAGCTTCCGGTGGGCCTTCGCGTACTTCTGGACCTTGTAGACGGCCTCGGCCTTGTCCCCCTTCGTGACGCAGAGGATCACGCCGGGGTGGTTGTAGCTGAGTGCCCAGTAGGCTTCCTGCTTGACCTTGCCGTGGGCCGCGTAGGCGACCTTCGGCTTGGCGGGCTTGGTGGGAACCGCGTTCGCGGTGCCCGTGGTGGCTGCCAGACCCATCACGGTGACGGCCGCCAGGCCGATCCCCGCTGCCAGCTTGCGCAGCATGTCTACCTCCCGGTTGTGACCAGAGGGTCCGCACCCCATGTGCGGGCCCCGTGGCCACCGCCGAAGCGGTGCGAGATCTCTTGCCGTTACCACAGGCCCCTCGCGAGGCCCGTTTCCCCTCTTGTCCGCAGAGCGGGCAGGCGGCCACCTTTCGGACCGCGTTGCAGACGCCCCCGGGCCCGGACTTCACTCGCTGCGCAGGTGGCACGTAGCCGCAGACCTAAATCGAGTTCAGCCCTCAGAGTGACCGCATTTCCCGCAATGGGGGGCGCGTGTCGTGCTCCCGGGATTGCCGACTTCCGATACAAACCGTTGAGTCAGGCTCAATCTCCGGCCCGTCCCCCGGTGCGTTAGCCGCCTCCCAGGTGGCACGACTCGGCTGGCTCCCTTCCCGGCTGGTCGAGCCAGCTAGCACGGGGAGTGCTCCGTCGCGCGCCTTGGGCGCAGCGTCCCGCCCGGTGGTCCGGGCTCTTAAGTTCTCAAGTGGCGCTTCCGAGCGGCCCGCTTGAGTCGCGGGCCTACCGTCGCCCCCCGTCACACTCGGGAGGCTCGGAGAGTCACCGGGCGGGAGGTCCCGCCCTGCCGCCCCCAGTGGGGCGGGCTTGTGGAGCGATGTTACCAAGCTCTTGCGTCCCTTGCCAAGCTCTTGCGTCTCGGCAGGGGCCTCGCCTGGTCGGGCGTTCGGCCAGCTCCCCCGCGCTCTGGCAGGTTCGTCGCTGGCCGCCCGGTTCGGCGTGGTCCCCACCGTACAGGAGGTTGGCAGCTTCCGCAACCCCCCGGCTGTGGGGCCGGGGTGCCGCTGGCGTCCGCCCTGGTGGGCGGGCCGCCCTGCGGCGTGGCAGTAGCTTGGCACAGGAGGTTGGCAGTTGGCAAGCGGGGAGCGGAAACTCGCGGCTGACCTGCGGGAACGCCGCCTCCCTCGCGCGCGCGTTCCCCCCAGGTCGAGGGGGGCGAGCGGGGCGGAGCGGGGCAAAGCGGACAGAGCGGGGCAAGACAGGGCACAGCGCGCACAGCGGGGCGAGGCGCGCACAGCGGGACAGGGCGGGGCAGAGCGGGCGAGGTGAGGCGGGCGAAAGGGGGCGTGAGCTGCGCGAACTACAGAGAGTGAGGGCGTGATGAGGCGGGCGCGAGAAAGAAGAAAGAAGGCGCTGACCTGCGCAGATGTGAGTTCTTTCTTCTCGCTGAGCGGGCGGCGCGAGGCGGCGCGTTGCGCCTGGTCAGGCGGGGGTGGGGGGGTGCATACATACGCCTGCGCGCAAGCCCGAGGGTCCTGCCTCCTCCGCCGAAGTACAAGTCTGGGAACTCGCTGTGATCGGCCAACTGCGCCGCGGCGCAGAGAGAAGAAAGAAGTCCCCGGAACGGCAAAATGCCCGCTCAGACGGCCTATCGAGGCCAGTCCGCGGGCTGCTTCACGGGGGTTGGGCGCGGCCTAGCCGGCGACCCCGAAACTTGGGCGCCTGAGTCGGCGTCCGGGCCGGCGGGGGGAAGCTCTGGCCGCCGGCCCACAGGTGGAACGGTCCCCATGAAGGGGTCAAGGGACCTTGTCGTCGGTCACCCAGAAGGTCGAGGTGAACCAGGTCTCGTCGACCTCTACCCCGATGACCGGAGCCTCCCTCGTGGGAGCCATCTCGGGGTAGAAGTACAGGCTCGGCCACGGCCGGCCGAACTCGATGGTGACGTAGTAGCACCATCCGCCGTGGTATTTCTGACGTTCGACCCGGTAACGGTCGCCCTCGATGACCAGCTCACACTCGGAAAACGCGATTCCGACCTCCGGCAGGAGGCTCTTGGCTCGAACGACGGCGTCTATGTCTTCCGTTTGGAGCCAAACAGAGAAAAAGTTGGCTCCTTCCTCGTACCAGGAGCGTGCGAACTGCCCTCGGAAGGGCGGGAGCAGGTAGTAGGACACCTCCTTGTCCAGGGGGACCCCGTCCGGGATCTTGTATTCGTAGAGGTAGCCGCCCTCGTAGCCCTGTCTGACGACTTCAACTCCCGAAGAGTGTGTCAAGATCACCTCCACCTCCGTGGTGGGGTGGAACGGGTCCCGGGGGCCCACGTGTGACGGCGTAACCACTCTCCGAGTCTCGACTTCCATCGCGTCCTCTGTGTCCCTCTTACACCATCTGTGTCCAATCCCCCGATTCTGTCACAATCGTCCCCGTTTTCCCTGGTCCGTAACTTGTGAGTTCGCTAGGACGTTCGGGCGACCGGCCTGTTTCCACTTGCGCTCCACCGTGAAGGACACTCGGCCGTGCTCGCTCACCTCCTCCCCCACCGACCGGGCCCACGCCCGGATCAGAGCGGACTCGCTCGGCCCACTGGTGCGGGCAGGGTTCGCCTTGCGGGAGTTGCCAGCACGCCTGGACGACCCGGAGACGGTGGCGAGCGAGGATGAGCCCTGCTCGATGCAGTCCCAGGCCCGCACGAACTCTTGCTGGTGCTCGTCGCACAGGTCGTTCTGCTTCGGCTCGCCGCGGAGGTTGGTCCACGTGTTGTGGTGGACCGCCTCGACCTTCCCTCCCTTGTGCCAGTCGCATACGGTAATGGTTCTCGTTGCCATGTCCACTCCCTCGGGGCCTCAGGAAGAAAGAAGCCGGTCAAGCCGAATTTCGATCGTACCAACCTATTTCGAGGAAGATCAAAAAGCCCCCGCCACGGGGGCGGGGGCTGTGGTGCTGTCGGAGGGGCTGGGATCAGGCGTTGAGCGTGCCGTCCTTGAGGCCGGTCACGAAGGCCGACCACTCGGCCGGCGAGACGGCCAGGGCGGGGCCGGCCGGGACCTTGCTGTCCCGAACGGCGCGAAGGCCGGGCAGGTTGGACGCGACCTCCACACAGTTACCTGTGTCACCACTGAAGGTGCTCTTGCGCCAGCAGGCGCTCCGAAGGTCACCAGTCACGTTGGTTCACCACTTCCTTGATGAGCTTGACCGATTGCTTGAACGGTAGGGCCTCGGCCCTGATCACGTCATACCGGGCTGCTAGCTGCGTGATTACCTCGCGGTCATCCAGCGTGCGCCCAACGGGCTGCGCGTCCGCGTAGGCGGCATACGGCGCCCCGTTCTTCTCCGCAATGATGAATCCGCCGATCAACCCGCAGTGTGCCTCAGCCTCGTAGGGAACGATCTGAAGAGTCACTTTGGGGTGCTGGGCGACTTCGAGCATGAACTGTAGCTGTGCCCGCATGACTTCCGCCCCACCAATCCGCCGATGAAGCACGGCCTCATCCATGACGATGCCGATCATGGGGGGCTTGTCCCGGTTGAGTATGGACTGTCGCCGCATCCGGCCGGCCAGTCGTTCCTCGACCTCTTCGGTGGTGATGCCGGGTGCCGTGGCGAACATCTCTCGGGCGTACGGTTCCGTCTGGAGCAGGCCGGGGATGAGGTTCGGTTCCCAACTGCGAAGGCCCGTGGCGTCCTGCTCCTCCTCCAGCCACGGCCGGAAGTACTCCGGCGCCGTCTGCCACTTCGTGGCCATGAACAGACGGGCCATGGCCCCGTCAAGCCCAAGGGCCTCGTCGCAGAGCTGGGCGAAGCGCTCGGTGGGGACGCGCTTCATGGACTCAACCATGGCGACCATGGACTCGGAGAACCCTATTCGCTGGGCGAGCTGCCTTTGTGTGAGGTGTGCGGAGGTCCGGTGCCTGCGCAGCTCGAAGGCGAAAAGCGCACGTGGGGACTCATGTGGATCTATCTCGTTGCTTCGGGACAAAGCCCCACCATCCGGTCCTTAGGGGAGTTTCCGCCCACCTCACAAGATCCTCACCGAACTGTCGTGAGGTAGTGCGTCGATTCTGCTACCGATGGTAGACCGCTGTCGCCAATCTAGAAAGGCGAATCCCCCAGGGACACGCAGCCCTGCGGCCGAGCGAAAAGGCGAGCGCATGCGGACAGGAAGCCTATTAGGCGTAACTCATCTAGTCGGGTCCAGAGAAGCGCCGAAGGCCGCTCGTGACTATGTCAGGGCGACGCTCGGAAAGGACCACCCAGCCCTGGATGATGTGACGTTGTTGGCTTCCGAGCTTGTGACGAACTCTTCGCTGCACTCCGATTCGCGCGCTGGCGGCCGGATCACACTCGCTCTCGCTGATTGTGGAGATCTGATTCACGTGGATGTCACGGACGCGGGCGGCGAGAACTTTCCCCGGATGTTCAACGACCCTCTGGCCGAGAGCGGCCGAGGGCTCAGGATCGTGAGGAGCACCGCTCAGCAGTGGGGCATCTGTGATGCCCGCACTGAGCGGACGATCTGGTTCGAGGTGCCCTACAAGCGGCTCCCGCAGCGGACGCTCGCCTGCCCTCGGCAGCGGCCCTCGCCGGACGCTGGATTCTCCTACGGGAGCGCCATGCGGGAGACAGTTCAGCGAGCTAGGCGGACGCTCAGGGAGAGCGTCACGCAGGATCGCGCGCAGCGCCGGCCCCAGTAGGCCGGCCCCATGAGCGGGCGGCGGCGTGGATGTACTTCCCTCGCATCGGGGCGGGGGAGATTCCCCACTACCTGCGCCGTCGCTCTTTCCCACCCATGGGGGACGAATAACCGGAAGAAGGGTCGTCAACTCCGGCCGGTCGGCTGGCACCCATCGTTCACACCACTTCTCAGGACCGAGGAGTTGGGAGCCTATAGCCGTTCGGCTGGGGGGCCTCGGAGGTTCAAATCCTCCCGTCCCCCCGACTTAGAAGAAAGAAGGTGGTCTATCGAGCGATGCAGTCCGGCATGTGACTCATAGGCATAGAGATAGGTCACAGCACAAGGCCCCCGGTCGTCTCCGCGCCGGGGGCTCTGCATTGCCCCTGAAACGACGAAAAGCCCCCGCCGTGGGGGCGGGGGCTTCTCTCGTCATTAGGGCCTGTAAACGACCCTCAGGGGTCCGTACTCCTCGTTCAGCGACTTCCAGGTGACCTTCTCCAGGTCGGTTCCGCGCTCGACGCAGTACCATCCCAGACCTTCGCGGTGCTGCCAGGCGTCGTCGTCCCGGTCGATGAGGACGGTGCCCTCGGCCGGCTCGGGGTCGAGGACGTCCTGGCCGCAGGTCGGGCAGTTGCTCATTCGGTCTCCTCGTCGCTGGCCTCGTGGATGAGGGTGGTCGGGCCGCAGAAGCTCTGAAGGCGCTCCCAGGTGAACTCGCTGAACTCGTCCCCGTCGATCGCGCAGTGCCAGCCGTCCCAGCGGTGCTGCCACGCATCGCCAACGCTGTCGAGCACGACCGAGCCCGGGGACGGCTCGGGCAGCTCCGGGATGGGGCGGAAGGTGGGGGTCTTGGTATCGCTCAAGACAGCTCTCCGTTCGGGGTGACGATGCGGGCCACACCGGCACCGCGGATCAGCTTCAGGCAGCTCGTGCAGGGTTCGTCGGTGATGTAGAGGGTTGAGCCGGCGCAGTCGTCCTTGGAGGCGTAGAGCAGGGCGTTGGCCTCAGCGTGGACGCTTCGGCAATCGCTGTAGCCAGGGCAGAGAACATCGCCCTGTAGCGCTCTTGATACGCGCTCACACGGGCCTTCCAGGCATCCGAGGGCGCCAGGAGGGACGCCGTTGTACCCGGTGGAGGCAATACGCCTGTCCCACCGAACCAGGACAGCTCCAACTCGGCGACGTGAGCAGTCACCACGGAGAGATACTGCTCTAGTGATTCCGAGGAAGTAGGTGTCCCAGCCGGGACGACCTCGGCCGGTGTAGACGAGTCGGGGGAACTTGTCACTGATCTTGCAGACCTCTATGTAGTCGTCCAGCAGGGTCTCCAGACGTCGGGGCTGGCGTGTTCACGCCAACAGGGCCTTCGGTTGGTCGAGCCACATCCACCAGGGGCGGGTGCGGTCCTTGGCGCCGCAGGTGAGACACATGACCTCGCAGCCGTAGATCGGCTTCTCGTCCCAGGCCAGCTCCTCTGGCATGCAGGGCGAGCCGGGGTAGTCCGGGTCGTCCAGGTCGGTCCAGGGCGGCATGCAGTCCTGCCAGGTCCAGGTCACCTAGATCCCCTCGTGCGGGGCCGGGGTCGGGAAGTCGTGGACCCCGCCGTCGTAGAAGCGGTTGAACAGGCCCGCCAGCTCGCCGTACGACTCCTGAGTCATCCCGACGTGCGTGATCTCGTTGACGTTCATCCGGCCGATGACCCTGGTGAGGAAGGCTGCCTCGGCGACGGTCATGGTCAGCTTGAGGCTGCTCGGCAGTCCCTCGTCGTCCAGGTGGATGGTGCGAATCTTCATGAGCCGTCCTAGAGGTCGTGCAGGCAGAGGGCGCAGCAGCCGATGTTGTCCGGGTCGATCGCCAGGGGCATGGCCCACTCGGGGTGGGCCCTGTTCTCGGCGATGATCTGCTCGTTGTAGAGGTGGAGGAGATCGTCGGCGGTCTCGTAGACGTGGCCGCACTCGATGCAGATGATGTAGACCCCCGAGGGCGGGACCGGTTCGTCCCGCCCGCAGGAGTAGCAGTAGTCGGGGCTAGGCAAGGCCGAGGAACTTCGCGAGGCCCCATGCGGCGGCGACGATCACCGCGCAGTAGAGGAGCTGGATGATGTCGTTGAGCTGCCTCACTCGAACTCCTTCGCCACCTCGTTACCGACGAGGACACTGAAGTCGTGCTTCACGTAGGCCGGCGTGGCGCTCACGCCGAACAGCCGGGCGAGGTAACGCCCGTGGTCGGTGCTGGCGTCGACCTTCTGGATGTGGGCCCCGGCCTTGATCGCGGCGTCGACCTTCGGGGAGATCTGCTTGCATGGGCCGCAGGTGGGGCTGAAGAAGTAGAAGTTCATGAGAAGACCGTCCGGATGAGAGCGGCGATGCCGGCCAGCATCAGCGAGTAGCCCAGGAGGATGAGCAGGAGGACGAAGACGTTGGCGGCCATCTTGATGAAGTTGTCCATGGGGTCCTTTCGGAGCTTGTCGAGGTGTTCAGGCCGCACGGCGAATCTCCTCGTTGCCGATGACGTCGCCGAAGTCCTGGAAAGTGCTGGGGGCGATGCAGCGAAGGTGCGTGAGGATTTCGTCCGCCAGCTCGCGGATCTCAGCGTCGGCAGCGACGTGGTACCTCTTCGTCAGCACCTCGCGCCAGGCGCGCAGGTTGCCGGTGACGATGAGGTTCACGGGCTGGGCGTTGAGAAGGAACGCCCGCGCTGCCTCGCGAGCCTGCTTGCGAGGTACGCCCTGCTCGGCCAGTGCGTTCCGGACCTGTACGTACAGATCGACCGCCTCGGCGTGGAAGGCGTGCAGGTCCCCCTCCATGTCGGTCCCCCGCAGGGCGGGCGGGACGGCCGGCTCTCGGCCGGTCTGGTCCACGTAGCGCTGGGACTCGACGGAGAAGGACAGGTGCCTGTGCCTCGTCAGCTCGGCCAGCAAGGACCGGCTGACACCATGGACGAGGAAGGTCGCACTCGCATGCTCCAGCACCGAGAAGTGCTGGTGGTCGATGATGTTCGCGAGGTAGCCGCGGTTCGTCGCGGTGGCGGGGTTCTTCCGCTCCCAGGCTTCGTAGCACTGGCGGCCGGCGGCCTCGGCCAGGAGGTCAGCCGAGGGAGTCCAGGGCTCGCTCTGGAAGCCGGTGGCTTCCTGGAAGGTGACGGCGTCGAATCGAGTGCTGGCGATCAGCTCGACGAGCAAGGTTCTCCTCGGGTTAGTAGTCGGCCCCGTACAGGGAGCCCCAGGAACGCTTCGCCACCTCGGGTTCGGTGACGAAGTCCACGCCTCGGATCTGAGTCCGGAGGCATTCGCCGATCTCCTTGGCCAGGTCGTTGGCCTGGGCCCTGGGCAGGCTGCCTACGACCTCGTCATGGATGGGCAGGCGAAGGAAAGAAGTAAGTCCGGCCTTGTCGGACTTGATGAGCCCTCGGGCGGTCACGTCGCGGCTGGCGGACTGGATGGCGTAGTTAATGGCGCTGTAGGCCCGGTTGGGGTCCACGTACAGGCGGCGGCCGGTGATGGTCTCGATGTAGCCCTGCTTGCCTGCGGTGCGGGTCATCTCCTTGGCCAGCTTGGCGACGCCGGGGTAGGCGGCGTTGAAGCCCTCGATGGTCTTCTTGGCGGTGGCCGGATCGACCTTGGCCTGCTCGACAAGGGCCTTCCAGCCGCCGCCGTAGCAGACCAGGAAGTTGGCCATCTTGCCGACCTTGCGGCTGACGCCTGCGGCGTCGGCGGTGATCTGGTGGAGGTCTTCGCCGTTCTTGAAGGCCCTGTGCATGCGCTCGTCGCCGGACAGCGCGGCGGCCATGCGCAGCTCTTGGGCCTGGTAGTCGATGGAGCCGGAGACTTCGTCCTCGTCGGCGAGGAAGCAGCGGCGGACCATCCAGTCAGAGGAGGGGAGGGTCTGGGCCGGGATGCCCGTGATGGACATGCGGGCCGTGCGAGCCTGCATGGTGTTGATCCATGCGTGGCATCGGCCGTCTTCGTCGGCGTTGGCCAGGAAGCTCTCGGGCCAGGTGCTCGCCCACTTTCCGGCCTTGCGGTACTCCCGGATGGCCTTGGCGAAGGTCAGGCCGTCCTTCTCCAGGCCCTCAAGGAGGGCATCGTCCACCTTGTCCTTGCCGGTGGGCGTCTTCTGGAACTGCGTGTGGCCCATGCAGCGCAGGGCCGCGGCCACCTGGTCGGTGCTGCCGGGGTTGAACTGGTCGCCGTCGAAGACGTCGAGCTTGGCGACCTCTTCCTTGATGACGGTCAGCCAGTGTGCCTCTTCCCCGCGCAGTCGGCCGGCCAGCTCGGTGGTGTACTCCCGATCGAGCAGGAAGCCCTTCTTGCTGATCTCCGAGCAGATCCGGGCCACCTCGTGCTCGTAGGAGATCAGGTGCCGGGCGCTGTCGGGGACTCTCGGGAGGAGGGTCTTGGCCAGCACCCAGGCGAGCACGGGGTCCATCAGGGCGTAGATCTGGTAGATCTCATCCCCGATGGGGACCTTCTCGAAGTAGTCGGCCTTCTTGAGCTTGAGGTCTTTGCACTGCTGGCGGACCGAGCCCTTGATCTCCTTGGCGGCCACCGGGTCGATGTAGACCTCGACCAGCTCCTCCAGGGTGTGGCCCGTCCCGCCTTCTCGGCGGGCCCGGGAATCCACCAGGCGGGAGATGATGCTGGTGTCGATGGTCTTGGGGTACAGCTTGGCGAGGGGGACCCCCAGGTGGCGGTCAACCACCTGGAGGTCGAAGGCCGCGTTGTGGATGTAGAGCTTCTTCGCGTGGCGCAGGGTGGTGGCGGTGTACCAGGCGAAGCGCGGGTGCTGCTCGACGGGCAGGAACCAGGTCTGGTCCCCGGCCGAGAACTGGGCGGTTCTCAGCCGGAACCGGGACTGGTAGACATCCAGGCCGGTCGCCTCGGTGTCGAAACCGAACTCGGTCCGGGAGCCTGCCCACGCGGCGAACGCGGGCAGGTCTTCCTCGGACTCGATGACGTGGCCGGTGACAGTGCGGCCCGAGAGCCGCATCTCGTGAATCCGCACTACCAACCTCCTGTATCTAGGCGCGTGTCAGCGGCTCTTGACGAAGACGGGCTTGCACTGGTCGGGGTCGCCCTTCTCCAGCGGGCAGAAGTAGCCCGCCCAGGCACCCTTGGCGCTGTTGCCGGTGCGGTAGGTCATCTCGCCGTGGGCGCAGCTCTTGCTCGGCATGCCGGGCGGGGTGGACGCCTGGCGGGCCTGGCCACCGCCGCCGTTGCCGCCTCGCTGGGCGGCCGGCGCGGTGCCGGAGTCGAGGGTCTTGGCGTACTTGGCGACGCGGGCGGTCAGCTCCAGCAGGTTCTTCGCCTCGTTGAGGGCCCTCTCGGCCTCCGCCACCGAGTCGGAGTGGATGACCGTCCACGGGGCGTCGAAGCCAGCGCCGTACTTGATGGTGGTGACGATCTTGCCTTCGGACACGGAGCGCTCCTTGCTCGGGGTGGGGGTGTTGGTCGGGGGGACGGCGGCCTGGCCCTCATCGCGGGGCTCGTCGGCGTAGGCGGCCTCGGCCGCCCATGGGTCCTGGGCAGGCGTGTCGGTGGCCCAGGGGTCCTGGTCGAAGCTCATTCAGTTACCAATCTCTTGTATGTGGGCGTGGCTAGCGGATGGGGCATGCGCCGTTGGCGCAGTCCTCGTCGGTGCCGTCCTCGACGTTGGTCAGGCCGGTAGAGGTCACCCACTCCTCGTACTGCTCGCGGGTGATCCGCTCGTAGGGGGCCAGCTCGAATCCGCGCTCGGGGAAGATCGTGGTGCCCTTGAGCGTGCGGGAGTAGTTCCGGATGATCCTCGACAGCTTCTCGGCGGTGTACGCCGTGGGGTCGATGTTGGCGGTGAAGCTCACCGCGTTGTCGGCATACTCGGCCTGGACCATCTCCTGGAAGGAGAGGAGCTGGCTCAGGGTCAGCTCGTCCGCGGACTCCACGATCTCGGCCGGCCAGCCCGCGGCCTCTACCCGCTCCACGACGGACTCCTTGGAGGGGATCTCCACCACGACGGTGTTGGCCGCCTGCGGATCGGGCAGGACGTTGTAGCCCCTGGCCCGGTAGTCCTCGACGGTCGCCTGCTGCGACTCGTCCAGGGTCGAGAAGCGGATGCGGCGGATGTAGTAGCGGCTGAAGATCGGGTGAATACCCTCGGTGGTTCCGGGGAGCTTGGCGATGCTCCCGGTCGGAGCGACGGTCGTGACCTTGACCGGCTCGGGGATGCGAAGCTGGAAGGCGTACTTGCGGGCCTCATCTCGGATGGCCTCGCGGAGCCAGTTCAAGAGCTTCTTCGGGAACAGCCACTCGGGGGCCTCTGAGTACCGGATGCCCATGAGGGCCAGGGCCTCCTGGACACCGAAGAGGCCGACTCCGATGCGGCGGTTCTTGGCGAGGATCGACGCCTGGTGCTCGTCGTGGACGTCACCGAAGGTTGCCCTGATGAGGAAGCGCGTCATCAGCCGGGCAGCCTTGATCGCACCCTCGATGTCGAAGGCGTCACCCCTGTGGTCCGGGGCGAACGCGGCCAGGTTGATGTGGCCGAGGTTGCAGTTCTCGAACGGCTCCAGGGCGATCTCACCGCAGGGGTTGGTCGCGAAGACCTCGCCGGTCTCGCCCACCTGGCTCAGGGACTTGTTCCAGATGCCTGGCTCGCCGTTCGCCAGCATGCCCTTGGAGATCTCCGCCAGGACGTGCTCGGCCCAGATCTGGTTCGCCCGCGCCGACGCCGGGCTGTTTCCGGCCAGCACTTCGTTGAAGCGGTCGTCGATGATGACGCTGATGTTGGTCGTCCAGTGGTTCATCCCGCCGGCCTTGCAGGCGATGAACTGGAAGATGTAAGGGTCGTCCCAGGGCAGCATCGCCATCCGGGCCGACCGCCGGTTACCACCGGCCACGACGCACTGCGCGATGGCGTGGTCTATCTCCATGGCCGCCAGCGGGCTTACCGGGCTTTCCACCCGCTTCCCCAGGACGGCGGCCACGTCGAGCAGCATCTTCGCCAGGGGTGCCGGGCCCGATGCGGTTCCGCCGAAGGTCTTCAGGCGCGCACCGGCCGCCCTGACGTTCGACACGTCGAAGACGCGGTCCTCGTGCTCGGTGTCCTCGCGCATGAAGGCGTCCAGAAGGTCGGACAGAGCGTCCGCCCAGCCCTCCCGGGAGTCCTCCACGACCAGCGGCCAGTCCCACTCGTGGGAGAACTCCTCCGACAGCAGGCCGACGTCCTTCATGGCCTGGTAGTCCGGATGAGCAGGGTCGCACACGATGTGGACCCTCAGCCCGTGCTGCACCGGCCCGTACTGACCGAGGTAGGCGCTGGCGTAGTTCGAGCCGACCCCGCCGCCCTCCATCAGCCGGAGGAAGGTGAACTCGAAGTGCTCGGAGAAGCGGTCGGTCCAGCCGGAGGTGTGGCAGTTGAAGAGGTACTGGCGACCGCGGACTCCGCTGGCCCACAGGTGCCGGCCGGCCGGGAGGACGGCGAAGCTGCTCATGAGGTCGTACAGCTCGGCGCTCTCCCGGACGTACTCCTCGGGGTTCTTGGTGGGGACGAGGTCCAGGTTGCCGAGGACGACCCGATCGACGGTCTCGGGCCAGGTCTCCTTGCTCCCATCGGCCTTGGTCCGGCTGTAGGTCCGCTCGTAGACGGTCTGTCCGGTCGGGCCGAAGGTGAAGTCGGTCAAGTCATACCCCTTGCTTGTGGGTGATGTAGACGGCGGTCTCGGTGGGCATGGCCTTGCGCCGGCCAGGCCCCTCGTGACTGGTGAGCTGCGGGTTGAGGTGGCGGTTCAGCTCGCGGGTGACGGCGCCCACGGCGTCGCTGACGCGCCGCTTGTCGGGCTCGGGGAGGTTCAGATCCTCAGGGCCGAAGGCGGCCAGGATGGTCTCGTGGACTCGATCGGAGACGCGCTCCAGGGCGCTCTTGAGGTCGGCCAGGTTGACCCACAGGCTCTTGGCGTCCACGGCTACGCCGTGCTCGGTGTCCTTGCTGGGGGTCTCCCACGCGTCGGGGTTGAAGTAGAACTCCTTGAGCAGGGCCCTGACCTCGCGCGGGGTGTAGACCGCGGCCTGCGGGTTCTCCAGCATGTAGGCGTAGTGGCGCTTGCCGCAGTACTCGTTGGCCCGGCGAGAAAGAAGGAAGAACAGCACCTCGTACTCGCTGCGACCGTAGTTGGCGGCCTTGGCCAACTGGGCGGCGTTGTGCTTCCACTCGGCGATGGCCTGGGTGGTGACCTCCGAGGCGATGTCCTCGGCGTTCTCGGTCGGGTACTGGTAGGCGAGCTTGCGGCCGACGTGTGCCGCGACCTGCATGAGCAGTTCGGTGTGCTCATCGCTGATCAACGAGTTGCCAACCTCCTGTATCTGGGCATGCGTCATGCAGCCGCCTTGAACTTGCCGGTCTGGTCGCGCTTGAGCGCGCCGTAGCGCTCGCCCTCCACGACGAAGGAGCCGTCGCCCCAGATGTCGATCGCCACCGGGCTCACGTCGTACTTGCCGACGTAGAGGATGCCGAAGCCCTGCTGCCAGTTGGCCACTCCCCCGGCCCCGAGGTACTGGGTCTTGCGGACGTCCATGAGGTTGCCGACCTCGAAGCCCCACCTGCGGACGGGCTTGCCGCCGATGTACTGGGCGGTGTGGCGGCGGATGCCGAGCCGGTGGGTGTGGCCCATGATGATGTTCGCGCCGGCCTTGGTGGCGTGGTTGTAGGCGCTGGTCCCGGCGATCTGCGACATGCCCTTGATCTCGTGGCCGTGGATCAGGACCGTCTCCGGGCCGACCTTGAAGAAGGGCTTGATGAGGTCCACTCCGAAGCCGTCGAAGTCCAGCAGCTTGGAGAAGTGGAAGGCATCGGAGAACTCGGCCAGCGCGGGCGCTGACTGCGCCAGGTACACCCTGGGGCGCTCGTCGTGGTTGCCCTCCAGGATGCCGACCGGGCCGCTGTAGACGGCCCTCAGGGGCTCCAGGAAGTTGCGCTTGCCGTAGTCGCTGTGCTTGATGACCAACTGCTCGAACTCCGAGCGGGTGCCCTTGGACCACCTGCTCGGGGTCGGGTAGTCCATGAAGTCGCCGATCTGGTAGACGGCGTCGGGCTGGTAGTCACCGATGAAGGCCAGGACGTTGCGGAGTGCCCGCTTGTCCTCGAAGGGGAGCTGGGTGTCGCTGATGACGACGACACGCTGAGTTGTGCTCAATCGAACTGGCCCTCCTTGGCCATGCGGTCCACGGTGTCCACGTACATGAAGGTCCAGCCGCCGATGTGGGTGTTCCAGACCTCCTCGGCGGTGACCTGGCGGTGGAAGGGGCAGCCCTTCTCGCACCACAGGCCGTTGCGCTGGCGCTTCTTGTGCCGCCTCAGCAGGGCCTTTCGGAACTGGGGGGAAAGGACTGGGGTCAAGCTGCGGCCTCCTGGTCTTCGTCCAGGGCGTTCTCGTCCCAGATGAAGCCGATGTTCAGGAACAGGTCATAGGCGTGGGGAAGGTCGGGGTCCTTCCAGACCAGGAAGCGTCCGCCCTGGACTTCGTCACAGCGGCGGTCGAGCGCTTCCTTGATGAGCGTGGCGAGCTGGTTCTCCACCCCTCGCGCGTTGGGGATGATCAGCCCCTCGCTGGTGCTGTAGCACCAGCCCTTGGCCTTGAAGAGGGCCGCCAGCTCTTGCGGGTCCAGCTCCCACTCTCCATCGAGCTTCAACGGGAGAAACCCCCGAAGTTGTCGGCGGCCGGGTGGCCGGGGATGCGGTAGAGGATGTCGGTGGGGTCAGGGCCCACAACCTTGGGCGGATTGGCCGGCATCTGGTAGACATCCGGCGCAGGCGAGGGGGCCGGCTTGGCGTGCCGGGCGGCGGCGTTGGCGGTGTATCCGGCGAACGCCTGGTTGATGGCGGCCTTGAGCTGCTTGAGCTTGTAGCGGAGCATCACGTTGTAGGCGATGCCGTCCTCGGCCTCCTCCATGGCGTAGTCCACGAGTTGCTGGAGGCTCATCAGCTCGAACTTCTGCTGGGAGCCCTCGTCGTACTGCTCCTGGCCGACGCCGAGGATGCGGCCCTGGACGGCGACGACGGCCGCCATGACCTCGTTTGCGAGTTCTTCACTGGTCACGTGCTACCAACCTCTTGTATGAGTGCGTGCGAAAGTCAGGCACCGAGCTTGGCTCGAAGGCCCTCGCGTCCGTGGTCGCGGAAGAAGGAAGTAACGTCCCCTCCGCGCATAGGTATAGGGCGGACATTGTCCAGGCCGGAGTTGGCGACCTTGGCCACCAACTCGCGGCCGGGCTCGTCGTCATCGTGGAGGATGAAGACGGCGTCGAACTGGACCAGCAGCCGGGCCCAGACCTTCTCCCACGCCTGCACTCCAGGGCAGCCCACCGCTGGCAGGCCGCACATGGTGGCCACGGCCCGGTCGAACTCCCCCTCGGTGAGGCAGATGTTGCGGGTGCCGCGCTGGAGCGCTTCGGTGCCGTACAGGCGGGGGATGTCGCCTGCGATCGAGAGGTACTTGGGGCCGTCTCCCTCCCCGAGCCTGCGGAAGCGGATGCTGATGCACTCGCCGTCCGGCGTGAGGTAGGGGATGGAGAGGTAGCCCCGGACGTGCTCGTGGCCGGGCTCAGGTGAACGGACGACGCCGAACCGGTGCTCCTTGATGATGTCCTCGCTGAGGAGCCGTTCCGGGCCTGTCAGATACGCCAAAGCCTCGTCGTCGAGCTGGTCGTGGTACGCCCTGGATGCCGTCTCCGTAAACCTCCTGGAAGACGGACTCGGGACTACAGCCTTCATCTAGCTCAACCCTCCTGAGCAGCGTGTAGGCGTTGCCGTAGGCGGGGCACGCCTGGCACTTGAACGCCTCGAAGCGGACGCTGGCGGAAGAGTGCCGGTCGTCATGGAAACGGACAGCGCATCGCGCGCCACCGCCCCCCTTCCTCCACATGGGGGACGTCCGCGCCGAAGTGCTCCAGAAGCGGGGCGATGGGAAGATCCACAGTTACCAACCTCTTGTATCAGCGCGCGTTAATGGCCTTCTGGAGAGCCCTCATGATCTCCGGGTTGCCGGGCCGGGGGTCCTTGGGGGCCGGTCGCTTCAGGTCGGTCGGAGGCTTGGACTCGCGGTGCTTCTTCATCGCTTCCTCTTCCTCTGGCGGCTGTTGTTGGCTTCCTCGGAGGCGTAGCGGGGGCCGAGAACATCTACGGCTGGCGGAGCCTCAAGGTAGGCGGCGGCCCTACGCAGGACATCCGGGCTGTCCCTCGCTGCTGTGAGCAGGCGGGAGTTGCATAACCTGCAAAGAAGGCCGCGAACCACTCCGCTTTTGTGACAGTGGTCCACACTGAGTCGCTGCTTGCGGGTGCCTCCACAGATGGCACAAGCACCGCCCTGGGCCTTGAAGAGGGCGTCATATTCGCCGGCCTCCAATCCGTAGGTCTTGCCGACCCGCCTGCGGTGGGTGGCGTCGCTACGTGCCTTGCGCTGGCAGGTGGTGCAGATCCGCCCTCGCGGTCCAGTGAAGAAGCGCAGTTGCCGGTTCTTCTGGCACCTCTCACAGCGCTTCATGGATCTCGCGCTCTCGGATTCCCTCGGCCGCCTCGAAGTCCTGCTTGAAGTCCTCCCAGACCGCATCGGGCAGGTCACCCCCTGCCGGGGCTTCCATGTCGTTGATGAGCATCCGGTCCAGGTCGGCGTTCAGCTCGACCGACAGGTCTCCGGAGGCCGAAGCCTTACCGGAGCGGTTCTTCAGCACGTACACCCCGAGGGCGCGGCCCTGAGGGGTGTAGGTGTCTGTGTAGGCCAGCCCGAGCACGAGGGTCTGGAGCTTGGTGATCTTCCCTCGGATGTCCTTGAGCTTGAGCGGCTGGTCGCCCGACTCGGCCTCGCCGACCACGTGATGCAGGACGGTCACCTGAGCCTCGGTCTTGCGGGCCAGGTCCACCAGGAAGCTCATGGTGTTCTCGTGGCCGGCGAAGCCCTCGCCTCCGCTCTCGTCGAAGACGTTGACGAGGTTGTCCAGGACCAGCAGCTCTGGCCAACGTCCGTACATGTAGGCGTAGGCCAGCACCTCCTCCTCGATGTGGGTCAGGTTCGGGGAGGCGTCGAAGTCGAACCACACGTTGGTGAACTCGCGCAGCACCTTGTCGTAGCGCTCACCCTTGCCGACCTTGTAGGCCGCCTCGATCTCCTGGACACGGTCTCCCGTCAGGATCGCGGCGGCCCGGAAGGCTTGGGTGACCTCGTCGCTGTCGGCGCTCATGTAGATGCCTCGGGCGCCCGAGCGGATCGCCAGATTCAGCGTGAAGGCCGACTTGCCCACTCCCGGCGCTGCGGCCACCATGGCGACCTGCGAGCGGCGGAAGTGGACTGTGGCGTCAGCCAGGGACTTCCACACCGTGGGGATGGGGGCACCCGCGGCCTTGGCCTTCCGCTTGGCATGAGAAAGAAGAAGTATCTAGACCACCTCGGCCAGGCCGAGCCCGAGCTTGGCGAAGACACGGTCGATGCCCTTCTTGGTGAAGCGGCCCTGCGTGACGGTCTCGCCGTTCGGCTTGTAGACGATCCGGTTCTCCATGTAGCCCTGGTCGACGGGGTAGACCTTGGCGGCCGTGCCGTACCGGTCGATCCAGCCCCAGAGGTCGCGAAGGTGGTCCTCGATGAACTCGCGCTCGCGGATGCCGTACGGCTTGAGCATGCGAGCGACCTCGCGGATGCTCTTGCTCTCCTCGGTGCTCATGAAGTGGTCGTAGCGGTCGGCCTTCGGCGACAGCTCGATGACCTTGCCCTTGGCGAGGTCCCGTTCGGCCTTGTACTTCTGGGCCAGCTCGCCGGCCTTGGCCGCCAGCGCGAGGATGGTCTCCGGGTCGCTGAGGTCCACCCGGTCGCTGTCGATGGCCATCCCGGTCCGGTTGTAGGTCGGGATGATCTCGCCGTAGAGCTTGTCCTGCCACTCCTTCAGCTCGGGCCGGCGCAGGGTGGAGACCAGGCGGTGGAGGCCCTTCTCGGTGATGACCTGCATGTTCTGCTGTCCGCCAGGGGTACTCACAATTGCGTACCCTTTCTCGGTGTCGTCCAGCCCACGGGTGATGGCGGCGGCATCCCGGTAGCCCCACGCCTTGGCCATGTCACTGGCCACGATCTTGAAGGTGTCTCCCTGCTTGATGACGCGAACACCTACGTCGAAGTGGTTGAAGATCGCGATCTCGTTGGTCACGTGGCTCCTACTTCATGAGGGGGCAGTGGGGAGCGACGCCGCAGGTGCGGCAGGCGTCCCCGGGGTTGGGCAGGAACAGGCCGCGCTCGGCCAGCTCGACCTGGCGGACGAACCACCGCTGGATGTACTCCACGTCGAGCGTGGTGAGGTCGATGTCCCTGGTGGGCTTGCCGTCGCGGGTCATGAAGAAGTGACCCCATTGCACGTCCAGGCCGAGCACGTCGGCGACGGCCATGCGGTAGACGATGAGCTGGAATGGCACTGCCGGGACCTTGCTGCCGCTCTTGATGTCGCGGACCAGCAGCTCTCCGGTTCGGGTGTTCTCCATCAGGAGGTCCAGGTAGCCGAGCACGGCTACCCCGCCGAACTCGATCTCGAAGCCGACTTCGGCGGCTACCGATCCGTCAGGCATGGTGAACGGCCGGAGAGTGTCGTCGGCCTTGTTGTACTCGATGTAGTTGGCGACCTGCTCCAGGCCGCCGTTGTAACGATCCACCAGGTCGTTCTGGACCTTCTTGCGGCCCCCTACGAGCCACTTGGACCGTTCCGGGTGCTTAGCGTCGGCCTTGGCGATCTCGGCCCGCCAAGACCTCTTGAAGACCTCCTGGGCGTTGAGCACGTCCATCGTGCGCCCGGACTTCTCCCAGGCGTCGGCCGCGTCGTGAATGGCGACGCCTTGGATGGTCCATCCGGCCGGCGTGGAGGGGAGGCGCTGCACGCGCTCCAGTTCGTAGGCCGTGCCGCACCGGGCGATGCTGGTCAGCCGTGAGACTGAGGTACGTCTACTCAATTACCGTTTCCAAACTCCTGTATCTGGGCATAGCGATATCAGGCCGCGTCCCAGAAGTTGATGCAGACTTCGCCTTCGTCGCTGAAGGCGTCTCTGACAACAGCGTTCGGCGGGATATGGGCGAATCCGTCCGCCAACTCGGCCGCCGTGGCGCGATTGCTGGGGGTCACCTCGTACAGGCTGCCTTTGACTCCAGTGGCACGGGCGACCTGAATGCCGCTGTTGGAGTAGATGACCTCGGGGGCATCGAGTTCTTCGATGAGGTCCAGCGGGCCGGGCTTCATGGGCTACCAAACTCCTGTGTCTGTGGTTGAGAAAAGCGACCCCGCGGGGAGGGGTCGCCATTCTGCTCGTATCACTCTCCGGTGACCCTCTGCACGTCCTGGAGAACCATGTGGATGTGCGAGGGCTCCTTGGCAGGCTTCTCGAAGAAGCCGGCCTCCGGGGTGTAGTCGATATCCAGCCCGGCTTCTTCCAGTCGGTAGGCCCAGCGAAGCGCCGTGTTGAGCTTCGCCATGGGAACCTGCGCCCCTTGGGCAACCTTGCTGAGGTTGCGCAGAGAGGTGGCCGGGCCGGTGTGGACGTGTTCCTTGTCGAGAGTCCACGGGATGAACTTCTTGTGGGAGAGGGCCTTCTTCTGCATCCCGATGCGCTCAACTGCCTGCTGGACGCCGCTCACGGAAACGTTAAAGTGGTGAGCGATTTCTCTGTACGTCTTGCCAGCCTCGACCATACGGCGCAGCTCAAGCGGGTCAATTCGGCGATTCGCCATTTACTGTCACGTCCTTGGTGGCAGTTCCGGTCACACTTACAACATAGGGGGGCTCCTTGGGACTGGACGCGAGATGGGGGGTCCAAGGCAATAAGCTAGCAGGGCCCATAAGATCTCTTTTCATTTCTCGCGGTTTCGGCAAATCATCTAAACGCACGGATGTA
The DNA here is from genome assembly GCF_014205275.1 of Sphaerisporangium siamense. NCBI lineage: Bacteria > Bacillati > Actinomycetota > Actinomycetes > Streptosporangiales > Streptosporangiaceae > Sphaerisporangium > Sphaerisporangium siamense. The sequence goes on along the minus strand of NZ_JACHND010000001.1, from coordinate 4,773,635 downwards.
TTGGGGAACGTCGGCCGTGCGCTTAGGGAAAGTCGAAACTTTCAGGTTCCAACCCAGAGCCGGTATCGCCCGAGCGGGCCACGGTTTTCGGGAACTTTCACGGAACCTTCAATGACTGGGGCGCGGCGAATGACAGCCGTCTTTATATCTCCACCTCACGAGGCTAGGCGGTTCGCTCTCCGCTTAGCTACCTGCCCCGGACCGTTCTTCTGGCGACGGTGCCCATAGATTATCAACAGTCGAGCACGTGTCCACTCTGCCCCCTGATCTTGCGATCATTCGGCGGTGGTGCGCTTAGTTCCAAGTTACCAACCTCTTGTGAGGCTGTCAACCTGGGTCCGGGCCACTTCGTCACCTCGGCGGCCCTTCTCTTCCAAAGCTACCAAACTCTTGTTGTGGTGGCAACTCGCCCCGCCCTCAGGGCTTGGACAGGTTGCAGGGTCGGAGGCCGGCCGGGAGTACCGGCGGAGCGCCAATCGGACCCTAGCACCACGGGACACCCGCTGCCAATCTCTTGGTTGAGTCGCTACGGAGGGTGGTGATCATGGGTGAGCTGGCGGTGCAGTCGTGGTGCAACAGAAAGTCGCCAAGATCCGAAAGCGCCTAATGTCCGATTAAACAGGAGTTTGGAAGTAGGTTGGCAGCAGTCCGAAACTGCACCATCTCGTCGAGCTACCAAACTACTTTTTGGATATCACGCCTGGTCAGAGCCAAGAAAGAGGTTGGTAAGTTGCACTATTCAGGCCGTACAGACATCGTGCTTTAACCAGCCTTTATTCGTCCACTCAACCTCAGGAAACCCTACCGAACCGTCGACGCCATCGACATGGCCGACCCCTTCGGCCCCTCGTGGCACATGAGCCCCGGAACGGGCAGGGGCGGATGGCAGATCGTCGTTGACCCCCCGGAACCGGTGTCGCAAGTCTGCCACGCGAAGCGCCGTCCGGGTTCCGGAATGCCGAGATGCACCCGGAACGCACCGCGCGCCAGGGCACGTCCCCGGCACGGCGACCCCTCCGGGACGGGTAGCGTTGCGTGTCGTGCTCGACGACTCTCTCGACCCCACCGCAGAAGCCCTCGACACGCGCGAGCGGTTCCCCGGCGACCTTCCCCGCGAATTTTCGGGCGAGGAGGACGACGTGCCCGGCGAGGAAGACGACGCGCCCGGCGAGGAGGAGGAGCTGCCCTCGGTCGAGCAACTGCTCGGCGCCGCCGTGGCGGGAGTGGGCGGGGCCGAGCGTCCGGGCCAGGTGAAGATGGCGCAGGCCGTCCGGCACGCCATCGACAACGACGAGCACCTCGCCGTCCAGGCCGGCACGGGCACCGGGAAGTCGCTGGCGTACCTCGTGCCCGCGTTGCGGCACGCCATCGAGTCCGACAGCGCCGTGGTCGTCTCCACCGCCACCATCGCCCTCCAGCGCCAGCTCGTCGATCGCGACCTGCCCCGCCTCGCCGAGGCCCTCGCTGACTACCTACCCCACGAGCCACAGTTCGCCATCCTCAAGGGAAGGCGAAACTATCTCTGCCGTTACAAGGTCACCGCGGTCTGGCCGGACGAGGAGGAGGACCAGCTCTTCGACCCGCGCGAGGTCAGCGCCACCGGCCGCATGGTCCAGCGCATCCAGGAATGGGCCGAGGAGACCGAGACCGGCGACCGCGACGAGCTCGTGCCGGGCGTCAACGAGCAGGCGTGGCGGCAGTTCTCCGTCAGCGCCCGCGAGTGCCTGGGCGCGCAGCGCTGCCCGAGCGGGGCCGAGTGCTTCGCCGAGCGCGCCCGCGAGCGCGCCGGCCAGGTGGACGTCGTCGTGACCAACCACGCCCTTCTGGCCATCGACGCCATGGAGGAGTTCGCCGTCCTGCCCGACCATGACGTCGTCGTGGTGGACGAGGCGCACGAGCTGGTCGACCGGGTCACGAGCGTGGTCACCGACGAGCTGTCGGAGGCGTCGGTCACGACGGCCGTGCGCCGGGTCGGGCGGCTGATCGAGCAGGCCGTGGCCGACCGGCTCCAGGAGGCGGGCGAGGATTTGAAGGCGCTGCTCGCCGTCGCGCCGCCCGGCCGCGTCGACCAGCTCCCCCAGGTGCTCGGCATGACGCTGGCGCTGGTGCGGGACGCCGCGGCGGCGTGCCTGACCGCCATGGGCGGGCGCGGCGGCGAGTCCTGGGGCGGCGGGAAGAACGACGACCCCGAGAAGGCCGGGCAGCGCAAGGCCGCGTTCACGGCGCTGGACGAGGTGCACGACACGGCCGTGCGCATCCTGGAGGCGTTCGGCGGCGACTCCGAGGTGGACCGGGCCGAGGTGGTGTGGCTCGACGGGGCGACCGACCGCCGCCCGCCCGTGCTGCGGGTGGCGCCGCTGAGCGTGGGCGGCATGCTGCGCGACAAGCTCTTCGCCGACCGCACCGTGGTTCTCACCAGCGCCACGCTGGCCCTCGGTGGCACCTTCGACGGCATGGCCCGCCAGTGGGGCCTCGGCCCGGCACGTGGCGAGGACGCCGCCGGCGACAAGCGCAAGCCGTGGACCGGCCTGGACGTGGGCTCGCCGTTCGACCACGCCCGCAGCGGCATCCTCTACGTCGCCAAGCATCTCCCCCAGCCGGGGCGCGACGGCCTGCCCAAGGAGTACCTGGACGAGATCGCCGAGCTGATCGAGGCCGCGGGCGGGCGCACGCTCGGCCTGTTCTCCTCGATGCGCGCCGCCAAGGCGGCGACGGAGGCGCTGCGCGAGCGTCTTTCCACGCCGCTGCTGTGCCAGGGCGACGACTCGACCTCCCTGCTGGTCAAGCAGTTCGCCGAGGACCCCGCGACCTGCCTGTTCGGCACGCTGTCGCTGTGGCAGGGCGTGGACGTGCCGGGCCCGTCGCTGAGCCTGGTGATCATCGACAGGGTGCCGTTCCCCCGGCCGGACGACCCGCTGGCCTCGGCCCGGCAGCGGCACGTCGCCGCCAAGGGCGGCAACGGCTTCATGGCGGTGGCCGCGACCCACGCGGCGCTGCTGCTGGCCCAGGGCGCCGGGCGGCTGCTGCGCAGCCAGCAGGACAAGGGCGTGGTGGCCGTCCTGGACCCGCGCCTGGTCACGGCGCGCTACGGGAGCTTCCTGCTCGACTCGCTGCCGCCGTTCTGGACCACGACGGACCCCCAGAAGGTCCGCGCCGCCCTGCGACGCCTCACCGCGCCCGCCTCGTGATCCATCCCGCCGCGCGCCCGTGACGACCGCCTCGTAGCCCATCCCGCCGGACGCCCGTGACGCCTGCCTCGTAGCCGGCCCGCGGGCGCCCGCCAGGTGGCGCGGCCTCCTGCCGCACCCGCCCCGGGACCCGCCCGCGGCTACTCCGGGATGCGGGCCATCATGCGTTCCATGCCGTTGACCCAGTTGTCGCGCAGGGCGCCGATCGCGCCGGGCAGCTCACCGGCCTGAAGCAGCTCGGCGATGCGGCGGTGCTCGGCCGCCTCGCGCTCCAAGGGGGCGTCGTCGCCGGCGAGCAGGTGGGCGTACCTGCGCATGCCGGCCTTGACGCTGGTGATCAGGTCGAGCAGGCGCTCGTTGGGGCAGCCGCTGAGCAGCAGATCGTGCCATTCGTCGTCGTGGCGTTCGATGACCTGCTGCTCGGCCACCGCGTCGGGGAACTCGCGCGCCATGCGCAGCAGCTCGGGGGCGATGGCGCGCAGGTGGTCGGCGTCGGAGGTCTCCAGCGCCAGGGCCTCCAGCGCGGCGACGATCGCGCACAGCTCGCGGAACTCCTTGCGGCTGACCGGCGCGAACCGGAACCCCCGCCCCTGGTTGCTCTCCAGGACCCCTTCGCCCGCGAGCGTGATGAGCGCCTCGCGCAGCGGGGTGCGGCTGACGCCGAGCTCGGCGGCGAGCGCGGCCTCGTTGACGTCGGTGCCCGCGGCGAAGTCGCCTCGATCGAGCCTGAGCAGCAGCTCCTCTCTGATCTGCTCCCGCAGCGGACGCCGCTCGATCGGCATGTCTGTCCTCCCCGACGACCTGGGTGATCTTTACCGAATCTTACCCGTTGACGGCACTCAAAATAATGCACTATGAATTCTGAACACAAAATATTACTGATGCGGCCCGACCAGAACGGGCCTTCCGGACATGACAGGAGAAGCGTGTGCTGACCCGGGTGCCGGGCCTGCTGTTCGGCGGTGACTACAACCCCGAGCAGTGGCCCGAGGAGGTGTGGGCCGAGGACGTGCGGCTGATGAAGGAGGCCAGGGTCAACCTGGTCACCGTCGCGGTGTTCTCGTGGTCGCGCCTGGAGCCGCGCCGGGGCGCCTTCGACTTCGGCTGGCTGGACCGGGTGCTCGACCTGCTGCACGCCGAGGGCGTCGCCGCCGACCTGGCCACCGCGACCGCCACCCCGCCCCCGTGGCTCGTGCGCGAGCACCCGGAGGTCATGCCGGTGGACGCCGGCGGCACCCGGCTGGACTTCGGCTCACGCCAGGGCTACTGCCCGAGCTCACCGGTCTGGCGCGAGCACACCGTGCGCCTGGCCCGCGCGATGGCCACCCGCTACGGCGCCCACCCGGCGCTCGCGATGTGGCACGTCGGCAACGAGTACGCCGACCACACGCTCGAATGCTTCTGCCCGGTCTCGGCCGCGCACTTCCGCCGCTGGCTCGCCGGCCGGTACGGCGACGCCGACGGGCTCAACGCGGCGTGGGGCACCTCCTGCTGGGGCCAGCACTACACGAGCCTGGACCAGGTGGAGCCGCCCCGCCGCGCGCCGGGCCCGCTCAACCCCGCCCAGGTGCTCGACTGGCGGCGCTTCTGCTCCGACGCGCTGCTGGAGTGCTTCGTGCTGGAGCGGGACGCGCTGCGCGAGACCACCCCCGAGGTGCCGGTCACCACCAACTTCATGAGCCTCCTGCACGGGCTCGACTACTGGAAGTGGGCCGCCGAGGAGGATTTGGTCAGCGACGACGCCTACCCCGACCCCGCCGACCCGGACGCGCACGTGGCCACCGCGCTCAGCTACGACCTGATGCGCTCGCTGAAGAACCGGCCCTGGCTGCTGCTGGAGTCGGCCCCCTCGGCGGTCTCCTGGCGCGAGGTCAACGCGCCGAAGCCGCCGGGCGTGATGCGCCTGCACAGCCTGCAGGCCGTGGCGCACGGCTCGGACGGCGCGATGTTCTTCCAGTGGCGCCAGGCGAAGTACGGCCCGGAGAAGTTCCACTCGGCGCTGCTCCCCCACGGCGGCACGCGGACGCGCACCTGGGACGAGACGGTGCGGCTCGGCCGCGACCTGCGGGCGCTCGGTGAGGTCGCCGGGAGCGCCACGACCGCCGAGGTGGCGCTCGTGCTCGGCTGGGACTCCTGGTGGGGGCTCCAGGCGCCGGAGTCGATGCCGTCCGACCGGCTCGACCTGAAGAAGATGCTGCTCGCCTGGTACGCGCCGCTGCACGCCGCCGGGATCGCCGTGGACCTGGTCCCGCCCGGCCGCGACCTGTCCGGCCACCGGCTGGTCATCGCCCCGAACCTCTACATGTGCACCGAGGAGCAGGCCGCCGCGCTCGCCGCGGCCCCCGGGCGGCTGGTCGTCGGCCCGTTCAGCGGGGTGGTCGACGCCGCCGACCAGATCCATGAGGGCGGCGCGCCCGGCCCGCTGCGCGAGCTGCTCGGCGTGCGCGTGGAGGAGTTCTGGCCGCTGCCGGACGGCGCGCGCCAGGAGGTCGTCCTGCCCGGCGGGGAGCGCGCGACCGCGTCCACGTGGGCCGAGTGGATCACCCCGCTGGACGCCGAGCCCCTGGCCCGCTACGCCGGCGGCGACCTGGACGGCCGGCCCGCGATCGTGCGCCGAGGGCGGGCCACGTACGTGAGCTGCCTGCTCGACGACGTGACGCCCGTGCTGCGCGCCGAGCTGGCGGCCGCCGGGGTGCGGCCCGCGGCCGAGGTCCCGCCCGGCGTCGAGGCCACCCGCCGTGGCCGCCACCTGTTCCTGCTGAACCACACGACCTCCCCGGCCGCGCTCACCCTGCCCGCGCCGGGCACCGACCTGCTCACCGGACGGCGCCTGCGCGGCGAGATCACCCTCGCCGCGCGCGACGCCGTCGTGCTGAGGATCGAAGGAGACCAGTGACCCACCCATACATCCCGAACGCCGAGCCGGGCGTGCGGGCGGAGATGCTGGCGGCGATCGGCGCCGCGAGCGTCGAGGACTTCTACGCCGACATCCCGCCCGAGCTGCGCCTGGACCGCCCGCTCGACCTGCCGGAGCCGTTCGTGGCCGAGCACGACCTGGTGCGCCACATGCGCTCCCTGCTCGGCCGCGACACCGGCACGGACGAGGCGCTCAGCTTCCTCGGCCACGGCTGCTACCCGCACCACGTGCCCGCCGTCTGCGACGAGGTCAACTCGCGCGGCGAGTTCCTCACCGCCTACGCGGGCGAGCCGTACGAGGACCACGGCCGCTTCCAGGCGCTGTTCGAGTACGTCAGCATGATGGCCGAGCTGCTGGAGATGGACGTCGTCAACGTCCCGACCTACGACGGATTCCAGGCGGCCGGCACCGCGCTGCGCATGGCCTGCCGCCACACCGGCCGCGCCAAGGTGCTGGTCAGCGGCGCGGTCGCGGCCGACAAGCTCAGCAAGCTGCGCGACTTCCTGAGCCCGGACATCGAGATCGTCCAGGCGCCGGTGGACTCCGGCGGCGAGATGGGCGAGGTCGTCCTGGACGACACGTTCGCCGCGATCTACCTGGAGACGCCCAACGTCTACGGCGTGGTGGAGACCCGGGGCCGTGAGCTGGCCGAGCTGGCACACGCGCACGGCGCGCTGCTGGTCGTGAGCGCCGACCCGATCTCGCTCGGGGTGCTGGCCCCGCCGGCCGCCTACGGCGCCGACATCGCCTGCGGCGACATCCAGTCACTCGGCGTCCACCAGAACCACGGCGGCGGGCAGGCCGGGTACATCGCCACGCACGACGACGAGCTGGTCGCCCAGTTCCCCTCGCGCCTGTTCGGCATCGCGCCGACCACGGTGCCCGGCGAGTACGGCTTCGGCGACGTGTTCTACGAGCGCACCTCCTTCGCCCTGCGCGAGGAGGGCAAGGAATGGGTGGGCACGGCGGCGGCCCTGTGGGGCATCACCGCCGGGGTCTACCTGGCCCTCATGGGACCGCAGGGCATGCGCGAGGTGGGCGAGACGATCCTGGCCCGCACCCGCTACGCGATGGACGCGCTGGCCGGCGCGGGACTGCGGGTCCTGCACGACGGCGCCGTGCACTTCCGGGAGTTCGCGGTCGAGCTCAACGACGCAGCCGACGCAGCCGCGCTCCTGGACCGGCTGCGCGCGCAGGGGATCTACGGGGGCGTGCCGCTGGACGACCGGACGATCCTGGTCTGCGTCACCGAGCGGCACTCGATCGCCGACATCGACAGGCTGGCCGCGGCCGTGGCGTCCGCCCGGCGCGCCGACGACGAGGGAGGCCGGCGATGAGCGGGCACGCCGCGGAACCGTTCGCCAAGCTGCCGGTGGGGCCGAAGCCGCCGCTGCGCCGCTTCCACCAGGCCCGCTGGGACGAGCCGATCATCTTCGAGCAGTCGCGGCCCGGGCAGCGGGGCATCGCGGTGCCCGGGCCGGGCGCGCCCGCCGTGGAGCTGCCGGACTCGGTGCGGCGGGCCGCGCCGCCCGCGCTGCCGGAGATGTCGCAGCTGCACGTCCTGCGGCACTACGTGCGGCTGTCGCAGGAGAGCCTGGGCGTGGACCTCAACGTCGACGTGGGCCAGGGCACCTGCACGATGAAGTACAGCCCCAAGGTCAACGACTCCTTCGCCAGGGCCGTCGCCGAGCTGCACCCGCTGCAGCACCCCGACACCCTCCAGGGCGTGCTGGAGATCTACTGGCGGCTGGAGCGCATGCTGGCGGAGGTCTCCGGCATGGCGCGGGTCTCGCTGCAGCCCGGCTCGGGGTCGGCCGCGATCTACGCCAACATCGCGATGATCCGCGCCTACCACGCCGCGCGCGGCGACGAGCGGCGCGACCAGGTGATCACGACGATGTTCTCCCACCCGTCCAACGCCGCGTGCGCCAAGACCGCCGGGTACGAGGTCATCACGCTGATGCCGGACGCCGACGGCTACCCCGACATCGAGGCGCTGCGCGCCGCGGTGGGCCCGCGGACGGCCGCGCTGCTGATCACCAACCCCGAGGACACCGGCATCTTCAACCCGCGGATCGCCGAGTTCGTCGAACTGGTCCACCAGGCGGGCGGGCTGGCGTGCTACGACCAGGCCAACGCCAACGGCATCCTCGGCATCACGCGGGCCCGCGACGCCGGGTTCGACCTGTGCCACTTCAACCTGCACAAGACCTTCTCCACCCCGCACGCGTGCGGCGGCCCGGCGGCGGGGGCGTGCGGGGTGTCGGAGGCGCTGGCGGAGTTCCTGCCCGGCCCGGTGGTCGCGGAGGAGGACGGGCGGTTCTCGCTGGTCACGCCGCCGCACTCGATCGGGAAGATCCGGCCGTTCCTCGGCGTGACCCCGAACGTCGTGCGCGCCTACGCCTGGATCATGACGCTCGGCGCGGAGGGGCTGCGCCAGGTCGCCGAGACCGCGGCGCTGAACAACAACTACCTGATGCACAAGGTGTTGCGGATTCCGGGCGCGTCGGCGCCGTGGGACCGCCGCCGCATCGAGCAGGTGCGCTACTCCTGGCAGGAGCTGTCGGAGGAGACCGGCGTCCACTCCGAGGAGATCGGCGTGCGCGCGTCGGACTTCGGGGTCCACTACTGGACCAGCCACCACCCGTACCTGGTGCCCGAGCCGTTCACGCTGGAGCCCACCGAGTCCTACTCCAAGGAGGACCTGGACGAGTACGCGGCGATCCTGGCGCACGTGGCCTCCGAGGCCCGCACCGATCCGGAGCTGGTCAAGGGCGCCCCGTACAACAGCCCGATCCACAAGATCGACCCGACGCCGCTGGACGACCCCCGGCAGTGGGCGCCCACCTGGCGCGCCTACGTCCGCAAGCACCTGGCCTGACCGGCGATGGAGCACCGCATCCCCGCGACGGCCGGCACGCACGCCGGTCTCACGGTCGGGCTCGTCGTCAACCCGGTCGCCGGGCTCGGCGGCCCGGCGGGGCTGAAGGGCAGCGACGGCGCGGACGTCCAGCGTGAGGCACTCGCCCGCGGCTCGGTGCCGCGGGCGGGGGCCAGGGCGGCGCGGGCCGTGCGCGCCCTGATCGCCGCCGCGCCCGGCGTCCGCCTGGTCACGGTGGCGGGCGCGATGGGCGAGGACAGCGTCCGCGCGGCCGGCGGTTCGCCCCTGCTGACCGGGGGCGCGCCGTCCGCGGGGGCGACGTCGGCGGCCGACACCAGGGCCGCCGTCGCCGCCATGGCGGACGCGGACCTGGTGCTCTTCGCGGGCGGGGACGGCACCGCGCGCGACGTGCTGGACGCGCTGCGCCCGCTCGGCGCGGACGCCCCGGCGGTGCTCGGCGTGCCCGCGGGCGTCAAGGTCTACTCCGGCTGCTTCGCGGTGAGCCCGGCCGCCGCGGGCCTGGTGGCGGCCGGGTACACGCCCGGCGCGGTCGCCGAGGCCGAGGTGGTGGACCTGGACGAGGAGCTGTACCGGAACGGGCTGGTCGGCCCTCGGCTGTACGGCACCGTGCGGGTGCCCGCCGACGCGCGCCGGCTGTCGGGCAGGAAGACCGGCTCCTCGGCCACGGGGCCCGGCTCCGCCGAGGGCGTGGCCCGGGAGGTCGTCTCCCGGATGCGGCCGGGGGTGCGCTACGCGCTCGGCCCCGGCGCGACGACCATGGCCGTCGGAAGGGAGCTGGGGCTGGCCACCACGCTGCTCGGCGTGGACGTGGTCGAGGCCGGTCCCCGGCCCCGCCTGCTGGGGGCGGACGTGACGGAGGCTAGGCTGTTCGACCTGGTCAGAGGGCATGAGGCGCTTCTGGTGCTCTCGGTGATCGGCGGTCAGGGCTTCGTGCTCGGCCGAGGCAATCAGCAGATCTCCCCCCGCGTCCTGCGGGCCGTCGCGCGTGGCGGCCCCGGGCGGCGCGCCCTGGTCGTCCTGGCGACCCGGCAGAAGCTGGCGGGACTCCGGGGACGGCCCCTGCTCGCCGACACGGGCGACCCCGAGACCGACCTCGGGCTCGCCGGGCACGTCCAGGTGATCACCGGACATCACGAGAGCACCGTCTACCGCATCGCGGCCGCGAGTGAGGAGTACGCGCAGTGAAGACTCTGGAGGACGCTCTGAAGGGCAGGGTCGCGATCGTCACCGGCGGCGCCTCCGGCATCGGGAGGGCGACGGCGCTGCTGTTCGCCGCCCAGGGCGCCAAGGTCGTCGTCGCCGACATCGACGGCCCGGGCGCCGAGGACACGGCCGGGCGCATCGCCGCCGGCGGCGCGGACGCGATCGCCGTCCGGGCCGACGTCTCCTCCCCCGCCGACTGCGAGCGCGTCGTCCGCACCGCCGTCGAGCGCTTCGGCGGGCTCCACGCGCTGTTCAACAACGCCGGGATCATCCGCCGCAGCACGGCGCTCGACCTCGGCGTGGACGAATGGGACCGGGTCATGGCGGTGAACGTCCGCTCGGTCTTCCTGATGTGCAAGTACGCGATCCCCGCCATGACCGAGGGCGGCGCGATCGTCAACACCGGTTCGGGGTGGGGCCTGAAGGGCGGCGGGAACGCGGTGTCGTACTGCGCATCCAAGGCCGCCGTCGTCAACATGACGCGGGCCCTGGCCATCGACCACGCCGGAGCCGGGATCCGGGTGAACTCCGTCAACCCCGGCGACACCGACACTCCCATGCTGCGGGACGAAGCCCGCCAGCTCCAGGAGGACTGGGCGGCCTTCGCCGCCGACGCGGCCGACCGTCCGATGGGCCGCGCGGGCACCCCCGAGGAGATCGCCCAGGCCGTTCTCTTCCTCACCGCGGACACCTCCTCCTACATCACCGGCACGGCCCTCGTCGTCGACGGCGGCGGCCTGGCCTGACGCACCACCCGCACCCCCACCGCAAGGAACGAAGCATGAAGCGCGCAATAGCCCTACTGGCCCTGATGGCGACGACGGCGGCCACGGCCGCGTGCAGCGGCTCGGGCGGCGGCGCCGCCCCCGGGGCCGCCGGAGACGGTCAGGTGGTCCTGCGCTGGTCCACCTGGGGCACGGCCGACGACATCAAGCTCTACGAGGGCTTCACCCGGGACTTCGAGAAGCGCCACCCGAACATCAAGCTCAAGCTGGAGTCGGTGTCGGACTACGCCGACTACCACCCCAAGCTGTTCACCCAGCTCACCAGCAAGACCGCGCCCGACGTGTTCTTCGTCGGCGACGACAACATCGGCAAGTTCGTCTCCTCGGGCGTCCTCACCCCGCTGGAGGGACTGCTCGCCGGCCCCGACTCCAAGAGCAGGCCCGAGGACTTCTTCGAGGGCATCTACGGCGGCGCCAAGAAGGACGGCCGGATCTACGGCGTGCCCAACGACACCAACCCCGAGGTGCTCTGGTTCGACAAGAAGGCGCTGAAGGAGGCCGGGATCGGCGAGAACCCCGCCGACCTGTACGCCGCCGGCCAGTGGACCATGGACAAGTACCTGGACATGAACGCCGAGCTCAAGGCGGCGGGCAAGGCCGGGTCGATCTTCTGGAACTGGTACGGCTCCACCTACAGCGTGATCAACGGGTTCGGCGGCAAGGTGTGGGACGGCGGCCGGTTCGTCGCCACCACCGACGCCGGCGCGCGCAAGGCCCTGCAGACCCTGGCCAAGGGCTACCAGGACAAGACGTTCCTGTCGGCCGACGTGCTGCCGGAGAGCAACAGCGCCTCGACCCGGTTCCTCAAGCACGACGCCGGCTTCTACGCGGGCGGCCGGTGGGTGATCGACAGCCTCAGGAAGGGCGGCGAGCTGGACGACTACGACATCGTCCCGTTCCCCTCCCCCGACGGCAAGCCGATGCCCGGCGCGGTCGCCGCCTCCTACATGGCGATCAACAAGGACGCCAGGAACCCGAAGGAGGCGTTCACCTTCCTCACCGAGTTCGTGAGCAAGGAGGGGCAGCTCCTGCGGCTCAAGGGCGGCGGCGCCGTCCCCTCGATCAAGGGCGCCGAGCAGGTCGTGCTCGACGGCTATCCCCAGCACGCCCAGACGTTCCTCGACGTGCGCGACACCGGCTTCGCCAACTACCCGGACGAGGTCGCCGTGCCGGGCCTCACCGCGGCCATCAACGACGAGCTGCTGAAGGTGTGGACCGGCAAGGTGCCGTTCGACCAGGGCATGACCGAGCTGCAAAAAGCCGTCGACGGCATGACGAGCTGACCGTGGCCGCCATCGCCAAGGCGCCCGCCCGGCCCGCCCGCGCGGGCCGGTGGGTGCGCACCCGCGACGGCTGGTGGGCCGGTCTCTTCCTCGGCCCGCAGGTCGCCTTCCTGCTCGTCTTCCTGGTCCTCCCGCTCGGCTACGCCGTCTACCTGTCCCTGGTCCAGTGGGACGGCTTCGGCCCGAAGACGTTCGTCGGCCTCGGCAACTTCACCGCCCAGCTCACCGACGCCGACTTCCTGCGCGCGGTGTGGAACACGACCAAGCTCGCGCTGATCACGGTGCCGGTCGGCCTCGCCCTGGCGGTCCTGATCGCGGCCGGGCTGGCCGGGATCAAGGGCAGCAACTTCTACCGGGTGCTGTACTTCATGCCCGTCGTGACCAGTTCGGTCGCGGTCGCGCTGATCTGGCAGGTCATCCTGGCCGACGACGACAACGGCGTGCTGAACTCCACGCTGCGGCGGTTCGGCCTGGACGGGCCCGACTGGCTCGGCGACCCGGGCTGGGTGATCGTCGCCATCGCGATCGTGACGGTCTGGTCGTCGCTCGGCCTCAACGTGGTGATCTTCCTGGCCGGGCTGCAGACCATCCCGCCGCAGATCGTCGAGGCGGCGCGCATCGACGGCGCCTCCAGCGCGAGGATCTTCCGGTCGATCACGCTGCCGATGCTGTCGCCGACGATCTTCTTCTCCACGGTGGTCGCGGTGATCAGCTCGTTCCAGGCGTTCGACCAGATCTACGTGCTGGTCAACCCGGCGCACAACGAGGGCGCGCGGACCATCGTCTACCAGGTGTACAAGCTCGGCTTCAAGGACTTCCAGTTCGGCATGAGCAGCGCGGCCGCGCTCATCCTGCTCGTGCTCACGCTGCTGGTCACCCTTGTCCAGTTCGCGGCGCAGAAGCGCTTCGTCCACTACGACTCCTAGGGGGCCTCGATGCGCTCGCGTCCGGCCGCGCGGCAGCTCGCGCTGCACGCCTCCCTGGCCCTCGGCGGCCTGCTCATGCTGTTCCCGTTCGCCTGGATGCTGCTCACGTCCTTCAAGGGCGTGCACCAGATGCTGAACGACCCCACCGCCTGGCTGCCCAGTCCCTGGCGCCCGCAGAACTACCCCGACGCGCTGGCCAAGATGCCGTTCGGCCTCGCCTACTGGAACAGCCTGTACATCGCCGCGCTGAACGTGGCGCTCACGCTGCTCACCTCCGCCATGGCGGCGTACGCCTTCGCCAGGATCAGGTTCCGCGGGTCGGGCGTGCTGTTCGTGCTGTTCCTGGCGACCCAGATGGTGCCGGTGCAGGTCACGATCGTGCCGCTCTACCTGATCCTGGCGAAGTTCGGCTGGGTCGACTCGCACCTGGCGCTGATCTTCCCGACCGTCGCCAACCCGTTCGCGGTCTTCCTGCTGCGCCAGTTCATCCGCGCGGTGCCGATCGAGCTGGAAGAGGCGGCCAGGACCGACGGGGCCGGCCGCTGGACGATCTTCTGGCGGATCGTGCTGCCGAACATCAGGCCCGGCCTCGGGGCCCTCGGTATCATCGTGTTCCTGGCCTCCTGGAACTCCTACTTCTTCCCGCTCGTGTTCCTCAACTCCTCCGAGCTCGCGACCGTGCCGCTGCTGCTCAGCCAGTTCGCCGGAGGGCACAGCGCCATCGACTACGGGCTCATCCTGTCCGCCTCGGCGATCTCGGTGATCCCCACCCTGATCGCGTTCCTCATCGGCCAGAAGAAGATCATCAACGCTATGGCCGCGTCCGGCCTGGGAGGACGGTAACGTGCTCGACCTGCGCGAACGCCCCTTCACCGACCGAGGCTCTCGCCTGATGGTCACCACGGGCCCCGACGGCGCGCTGCGCGTCTCCCGCGCCGCCTACGAGGCCGCACCGGAGACCGTGCTGTCCGGCCTGCGGGTGCTGTCGGAAGACCGGCCGCTGCCGGTCCGCGCCGCCCTGCCCGACCGGGTGGAGTTCGACGGCGGGGCCTGCCTGGTCTTCGCCGGCCCCGAGACGCTCGTGCTGACCGGGGACGGCCTGCGGGCGGTGTGGGACGGCGGCGCGGCGGAGGTCTCCGGCTGCCGCACGCTCACCGGCGCGGGGTCGTTCGACCCGGCCGCCGTCCTGGCCCGCGCCGCCGGCCGCTGGGACGCCTGGTTCGCGCGCATGCCGGCCGTACGGGCCGACCTGCGCGCCCGGGCGAAGGAGGCGTGGTGGACGCTCGCCGCCAACGTGGTCTCCATCGGGGGCCGCGAGGCGCTGGTGCCGTCCAAGGCCGGGTACGTCGGCCTGTGGAACTGGGACGCCTGCTTCCACGCGGTCGGGCTGCGGCACGGCGACCCCGAGCTGGCCCGCGAGCAGATCCGCATCCTGCTCGGCCACCAGCTCCCCGACGGGCGGCTGCCCGACGTCGTCCACGACCACGGGGTGCTCGCCGAGACCACCGACCTGCCCCGCTCGGACCACCTGCGCCTGGCCCGGCACGTCGGCGGCGCGGCCGAGGGCGGGATCGTGGGCGGACTGGTCCCGGTGACCAAGCCGCCGGTGACCGCCTGGGCGGTGTGGAAGGTCCACGAGGCCGCGCCGGACCGCGACTTCCTCGCCGAGGTGTACGAGCCGCTCGTCCGGTGGCAGCGCTGGTGGCTCGCCTGCTCCGACCCCGACGGCGACGGCCTGGCCGAGTACCTGCACCCCTACTCCTCCGGTCTGGACGACAGCCCGATCTGGGACCACGGCCCGCGCGCCGAGCCGCCCGACCTCAACTCCTACCTGGCCCTGCAGTACGACCGCCTCGCCGACATCGCGGACGTGCTCGGCCGCGCGCGGGAGGCGCGGGAGTGGCGGGAGAAGGCCCGCGCCCACGTCGCGCTGATGGTCCGCCTGCGCTGGGACGGCGCCCGCTTCGTGACCCTGGTCGGCGGCGCCTCCGGCGGCCCGCCCGTCGCGGCGCGGACCCGGACCGCGCTGGACCTGATGCCCCTGTTCACCGGGAGGCTGCCCGCGGAGATCGCCGCGGCGCTGGTGGCCGACCTGCGCTCGCCGGGCTTCTGGGGCGAGCGCCCGGTCCCGAGCGTGGCGTTCGACGACGCCGACTTCGACCCCGAGGCGATGTGGCGCGGCCCGGTGTGGCTGAACGTCAACCACATGCTGGCCGACGGGCTGCGCCGTTCCGGCCGCCTGGACGTCGCCGGGGAACTGGCCGAGCGCACGCTCGCCATGGTGCGCGACGGCGGCGGCCTGTACGAGTACTGGAACCCGCTCACCGGGCGGCCGGGGCGGCGCGCGGCGCGGAGCTTCGGCTGGTCGGCGGCGCTCTTCCTCGACCTCGCCGTCCAGGCCGGCTGACGCCCTACGGGCGGCGCGGCGCGTCGGCGGGCGGCTCGACCTCGGCGAGATAAGGCGCCAGGGCGGGCCGCTTCGGGTCCACCCCGTCGCCCGAGGACGTGCCGCGCAGGCGGCGGCCCACCCAGGGCAGCAGGTGCTCGCGCACCCAGAGCCGGTCCTCGCGCAGCTTGGCCCTGCGGTCGACGTGCTCGCGGGGCGGCCAGGTGTACCGCCAGCGGTCCTCGGTGGGCACGCCGAGCACCTCGCACACCTTCGCCGCGACCATCCGGTGGCCCTCGGCGTTCATGTGCAGCCGGTCCTCGCTCCAGGCGCGCCAGTCGCGCAGCGAGTGCATCGACCACTGGTCGACCAGGTGGCAGCCGTACACGTCGGCGATGGAGCGGACGTGCAGGTAGAACACCGCGGTCCTGCCACGGGCGCGGCGCATCAGCGGCGTGTCGCGCGGGTCGATCCCGGTGAACAGCAGGACCTCGGCCCCGGTCGCCCGCAGCTCGCGGACGGCGCCCGCGAGCGTCTTGGCCATGCGGTCGGGGTCGGCGCCCGGCCGCAGCAGGTCGTTGCCGCCCGCGCACAGGCTGACCAGGTCCGGCTTGAGGTCGATCGCCAGGGGGACCTGCCGCTCGACGATCTGGTCCAGCAGCCTGCCGCGCACGGCCAGGTTGGCGTACCGGAACCCCGGCGTCAGCGCGGCCAGCCGCTCGGCCACCCGGTCCGCCCAGCCGCGGAAGCGGCCGTCGGCGCCCGGGTCGTTCAGCCCCTCGGTGAAGCTGTCGCCGATCGCGACGAACGAGGTGTACGGCCCGCTCACGCCGCCTCCTCGGCGATCGCGCGCAGCGCCAGCTCGTAGGAGCGCAGGCCGAACCCGGCGATGGTGCCGGTGGCCACGGCGGCGACCACCGAGGTGTGGCGGAACTCCTCGCGGGCCGCGGGGTTGGAGATGTGGACCTCGACCAGCGGGGCGGTGCGCTGGGAGATCGCGTCGCGCAGCGCGTAGGAGTAGTGGGTGAACGCGGCGGGGTTCAGCACGACGGGGATCGCGCCGTCGGCCGCCTCGTGCAGCCAGGAGACCAGCTCGGCCTCGTCGTCGGTCTGGCGGACCTCCACCGACAGCCCGAGCTCCCTGCCGACGCCCCGGCACAGGGCCTCCAGGTCGGCGAAGGTCTGCGCGCCGTAGACGTCCGGCTCGCGGGTGCCGAGCCGCGAGAGGTTGGGGCCGTTGAACACGAACACGGTCCTCATCGCGGTGTCGTCGTCCTTTCCCTGCGCTGCTCCCCGCGCCCCTGTGCGCGCTCCGCCACCTGCCACCTCACCGGGCGACCTCGCGGAAGGCCGCCTCCAGCAACTCCTCGGGAGGATCCTCCAGGCGGGTGACCCGGGCGACGTCGTCCAGGATCACGAAGCGCCGGGTCTCGCCCCGGTTCTTCTTGTCGACCCGCATGTGGTCGCGCAGGTCCGGCCAGGCGTCGCCGCGGTAGGCGGTGGGCAGGCCCACGGCGTCGAGGATCGCGCGGGTGCGCTCGACCAGGGCGGCGCTCGCGTGCCCGGCCAGCCGCGACAGCTCCGCCGCGTACACCATGCCGACGGCCACGGCCTCGCCGTGCCGCATGTGGTAGTTCTCCACGCGCTCGATCGCGTGCGCCAGCGTGTGGCCGTAGTTGAGGATCTCGCGCACGCCCGACTCGCGCAGGTCGGCCCCGACGACGTCCGCCTTGACCTGGATCTTGCGCTCGATCAGCGCCCGCGTGTGGCGGCCCTCGGGCAGCCGGGCGCCCTCGGGGTCGTCCTCGACCAGCAGCAGGATGGTCGGGTCGGCGATGAAGCCGCCCTTGATGACCTCGGCGAGCCCGGCCACGTAGTCGTCACGCGGGACCGACGCCAGCGTCGCCAGGTCGCACAGCACCCCGGCGGGCGGGTAGAACGCGCCGACGAGGTTCTTGCCCTCGGCGGTGTTGATGCCCGTCTTGCCGCCGACCGCCGCGTCCACCATGCCGAGCAGGGTGGTGGGCACCTGGACGACCTCGACGCCGCGCAGCCAGGTGGCGGCGGCGAACCCGGCCAGGTCGGTGGTCGCCCCGCCGCCCACGCCGACCACGGCGTCGGAGCGGGTGACGCCGTAGCGGCCGAACGCCGACCACAGCTCGGCGGCGACCTCCACCGACTTGGCGTGCTCGCCGTCGGGGACGGGAAGCTCGACCACGGCGTACCCGGCGGAGGTCAGCGCCTCGCAGACCGGGCGGGCGATCTCGGGCAGGCCCGCCGGGCGCACCACGGCGACCGTGCGGACGCGCTCGCTCAGCAGGCCGGGCAGCTCGGCGAGCACGCCGGTGCCGATGACCACGTCGTAGGGGCGCTCCCCCTTGACCGGAATGCGGGTGCTTGTCACGCCGGGAGCCCCTTGACGATCTCGTCGGTGATGTCCTCGGGATCGCGGCCGTCGGTGTCGACGATCATGGTGGCCAGCCGCTCGTAGATGGGGCGGCGCTCGTCCATGAGCTTCTTCAACCGGCTGCGCGGGTTCAGCACCAGCAGCGGGCGCGCCTGCGCCAGCCCCACCCTCGCCACGGCGTCGGACAGACCGACCCGCAGGTAGACCACCGGATGCCCGGCCAGCAGGGCCTGGGTGCCCGCGTCGAGCACGGCGCCGCCGCCGAGCGACAGCACGCCGTCGTGCTCGGCGAGCGCCCGGCGCACGGCCTCGGCCTCCAGTGCGCGGAAGCGCTCCTCGCCGTCGTCGACGAAGATGTCGGAGACGGGCTTGCCGGCCGTGGCCTCGACGTCGGCGTCGGTGTCGCGGAAGGCCACGCCGAGCCGCCCGGCCAGCAGCGTGCCCACCGTGGACTTGCCCGAGCCCGGCGGGCCGATCAGCACCGCCCGCGGCGTCGCCCGGACGTCGCGGGGGCTTTGCGCAGGAGAGCTCACTTGATCACCATAGAGGACAGGTAGCCGGAGACGTTGCGGGCGACCTCCTCCACCGAGTCGCCGCCGAACTTCTCGACGGCCGCGTCGGCGAGCACCAGCGCGACCATCGCCTCGGCGACGATACCCGCCGCCGGGACCGCGCAGACGTCCGACCTCTGGTTGATCGCCTTGGCGGGCTCGCCGGTCAGGACGTCGACGGTGGACAGCGCGCGGGGCACCGTGGAGATCGGCTTCATGGCGGCGCGCACCCGCAGCGGCTCGCCGTTGGTCATGCCGCCCTCGACGCCGCCGGCCCGGTTGGTGACCCGGCGCACGCCCGCGGCGGTGTTCTCGATCTCGTCGTGGGCCTGGGAGCCGCGGCGGCGCGCGGTCTCGAAGCCGTCGCCGACGCCGACGCCCTTGATGGCCTGGATGCCCATGAGGGCGGCGGCGAGGCGCGCGTCGAGGCGGCGGTCCCAGTGGACGTAGCTGCCGATGCCCGGCGGCAGGCCGTAGGCGACGACCTCGACGACGCCGCCGAGCGTGTCGCCCTCCCTCTTGGCGGTGTCGATCTCTTCGATCATCGCCGCGCCCGCGTCGGCGTCCAGGCAGCGCGCCGGGTGCTCGTCGACCGCCGCGAGGTCGCCGGGGCCCGGGATCACGTCGCCGGGGGCCTCCACCGCGCCGATGGCGATCACGTGGCTGACGATGTCGACGCCGAGGGCCTGCTTGAGGAAGTTGCGGGCGACCTGGCCGAGCGCGACCCTGGCCGCGGTCTCGCGGGCGCTGGCGCGGTCCAGCACGGGACGGGCGTCGTCGAAGCCGTACTTCTGCATGCCCGACAGGTCGGCGTGGCCGGGGCGGGGACGCGAGAGCGGGGCGTTGCGCGCCTGGGCCGCGAGCACGTCCGGGTCCACCGGGTCGGCGGCCATCACCGTCTCCCACTTGGGCCACTCGGTGTTGCCGACGCGGATCGCGACCGGGCTGCCGAGGGTGCGGCCGTGGCGGACGCCGCCGACGATGGTCACCTCGTCCTGCTCGAACTTCATGCGCGCGCCCCGGCCGTAGCCCAGACGGCGCCGGGCGAGGGCCTCCCGCACATCGGCCGACGTCACCCCGACCCCGGCGGGCAGCCCTTCGAGGATCGCGACGAGTTCGGGGCCGTGCGACTCGCCCGCGGTCAACCAGCGCAACATGGTGACAAGTCTTCCATGCGCCGCCCACTGCCGACGCCCGCCCCGCACCCGGCCACCGGTCCACCCACCCCCACCTGCGCGAAGACCTCTCCCCGTACCCCCGGGACCTCGACCCCACCGCGGGGGGCGGCGGGAGGGCCGGGGGTGTCAGCGGCGGCGGCGGAACAGGCCGCGCCGGGGCTCGCGGACGCGGGCGACGGTCACCTCGGCGTGCGGCGCGAGTCCCTGGAGCAGGCCCTGGACGCCGTCGCCGTCGGCCGGGGCTCCGCCGATCGAGGCGAGGGCGCGCAGCACGCCGCCCTCGATCGCGAACGGCGCCGGCCCGGCCACGTCGACCACCACGGCCTCGGCGCCCTCGCCGAGCGCGGCCCGGCAGACCTGCGGCGTCAGGGCCTGGATCGGGCGGGCGTCGGCGCGCCACAGCCGCAGCGGCTCCGACCCGGTGAAGGCGGGGACGGCCTTCCTGCCGTCGGCGCCGACCAGCACCGGCAGCGCCATCTCGCTCTCCTTCTCGCGGGCGAGCCCGTTCTCCCCGATCTCGGTCGAGGTCAGCACCGCCACCACGGGGACCAGCAGCCTCGCCGTGCTCAGCGCCGCCGCCACCCGCGCCACGTCGCCCGTGCCCGCGGCGAACGCGGCGAGCGCGGCGGCCACCGCCGGGTCGGCGGCGCCGTCGTCCTCGGGAAGGAGCGGCTGCGGAATGCTCGGCACGATCCGCGAGCCTACCTTCCCTCCACCCCGCCCCCGCCCTTGCCGGGAGGAGCCGGATGGCGGCCCGTTCGCCGCCGGCGGCCCGATCGGGACGGCTAGGGTCGGCACGTGAGCGTCATCGTCGCCGGGGCCGCGCTGCTCGGCTTCCTGGCCGGGCCCTACGTCCGCGCCCTGGCGAGCGGCTTCTCCCCCGCCGAGGAAGAGACGCGGCGGGCCTACCGGGAAGAGGCGCGGGCGGCGTTCCGGGGGGCGGTGCGGCGCGGCCGGTGGCCGGGGTGGCCGCCCTGGGGGGAGACGGCGGTGGCCGCCGCGTGCGCCTTCGCCGCCTGGAGGTTCGCGGGCTCGGCCGACCTGGCCGCCTGGCTGTACGCGGCGGTCGCGGGCTGCGCCCTGGCGATGATCGACTGGCGGACGCGGCGGCTCCCGGACGCGATCACGCTGCCGTCCTACCCGATCCTCGCGGTGCTCCTGGTCCCGGCGGGGCACCTGCCGGGCGGGCTGCTGGGCGGCCTCGCCCTGGCGGGCGCCTACGCGGTGCTGTGGTTCGCGCGCCCGGAGGCACTGGGGTTCGGCGACGTCAAGCTGGCCGGGCTGACCGGCATGCTCATGGGGTCGCTCGGCCTGGAGGCGTGGGTGACCGGCGCGCTGGCGGGCCAGTTCCTCGGCGCCCTGTACGCGGTGGCGCTGCTGCTGACCCGCAGGGCGACGGCGAAGACCCAGTTCCCGCTGGGTCCCTTCATCCTGCTCGGCGCGGTGGCCGCCGCCCTCCGGTGACACCCGGGCCGCCGGCCCCGGTGATCGGACGCGGCGGTCAGCCGAGGTGCGCGGCGGTCAGCCGAGGTCGGCGATGGCGGCCACCGGGCCGCCGCCGGAGGGGCCCTGGTGGACGGCGGCCACCGAGACGAAGACCGCCGGGTCGCCGGTGACGCTCGCCGCCACGCCGCCGACCGCGGCCTTGATCTGGCGGTGCCAGTGCACGTCGGAGTCGTCGAGCATGATGTTCCTGCGTCCGCGCACCCGCCCGCCCGGGTCGGCCTCGCACTTGAGGAACACGTTGACGAGCCTGCCGCCGAGGTCGCTCGGGTGTGGGCGTTCCGGCAGGCCGATGCCGCTGCCGCGGATGGCGTCCCAGATGCCGTCGGCGTCCAGGGCGTCCTTCATGACGCCGTGCCCGACGCGGTACCGGCCGCCGATGCCGCGGACGTTGCCGACCACGACGATCTGCGCCCGGTCCAGCTCGACGCCGGAGGAGCAGGAGGCGACGCTGGAGTACAGGGACAGGTCGCGGTGGATCTGCTCGGCCCGCGGGGTCTCGATCTCGCCGAGCGCGACCGCGATCCCGAGCGCGGTGGTGGAGTTGGAGATGTCCATCGAGGGCCCGGTGTCCTCGATGACGACGTCCTGCCCGCGCGCCCTGGCGTCGCCGATCGTGGCGAGGGTGAGCAGCGGCGTCTTGGTCTGGACGTAGTGGACGTCGGCCGGGTCCTCGATCCCGGCGATCTTCATGGCCTCGCGCACGCCGGCGGCGACCTTCTCGACCATCGCGGGACGTCCGATGTCCTCGGGGAGGATCACGTCGCTCATGGCGACCCCGACCGAGACGCGCGGCTCCTCGGAGGGCGTCACGCGGGCCGGGTCGAGGGTGGCGAAGATCGTGGCGTGCGGGCTGAGGACGCCGTCGGTGCCACCCGACCACACCAGCGGCACCTGCGCCACCTCCTCGGGGGAGCGGGTGCCCCTGGCGATCAGCACGTCGCGGAAGGCCCGGTCGGCGAGGATGCGCGTGTAGTCGTTGACGCCGCCGTTGCCCTCGGTCTTGCCGATCACGGCGAGCACGCGGTCGGCCTCGATCACGCCGTCGTCGATGAGCCTCTCCAGCCCGGAGGCGTCGGTGACGCTCTCGATGGCGACCTTGCGCACCTCGATCGGATCCGGCATGTGTTCCACCTCTCACGTCACCGCCCGGCCGCGCCGCGGGCCGGTCGTCCTTCACCGGCCGGACGTTCCCCGGCGGCGCCTCCCGCACCCCTCGCCGTCCGCTCCCACGGCCCATCACGATGCTGATATGAGCGCGAAGCTATCCCCTCCCGACGTTCACCTCATTGGCCATCATTGCCCATGAAACCGCGTTCTTTAGGAACATCTCGCCGATACAAAGGCCCCATGCCCGCCTGTCTCACTACCGGAATGCCGTTCCCGGCATATTCCTCATAACGCTGTCAGGATGATCGAAGGGTTTTCCGCCGCGCCCGCCGCGCCGCGGGGCAGAATCGGGGCGTGGAACCCCAGAAACTAGAGCGCGACGAGGTCGCCGCCGCCATGTCCGCACGCCGCGAGCTCGGCCCCCAGTACGAGCTCGAACTCGCCCAGTCGCTGGTCGACCGGGTGAACGCCGTGATCGACCAGCGACTGGCCGCGTCCCCCCGGCGTCAGGGCCCCGACTGGGCGCAGATGACGCTGGGTCTCGGGTCGCTCGCGCTGTCGGTGCCCCTGGTGGCGATCGTGGCGGCGAACATGGATCACACCACCGTGCCGATCCTGCTGGTGTTCGCGGTCATCGCCGCCGTGAACCTCGCCTACGCGATCACGAGAACGGGCGGCCGCGACAACAGAGGGTGACGGGACGCCCTGGCCGGAAGCGCCGCCCCCTCGGGAACTAGCGACTATTAAAACGTTCTTCATCCTTCAATGTCGCCAAAGTCCGACTTTTTCAGAAAATATTTCTGCATCGCCGACAACCATCCGTCGTTTTTGGCGCGTACTACTGGGATGACCGGTAGTAAACGAACCGCAAAGGACGACGATGAAGCGAAAAGCCGCAACAATCGCCCTCGCGGCAACGACCGCACTGGGCGTGATGGCGGTGCCCTCGGGCGCCGCCACGGCCGCGGCACGACCCGGGCCCTCGGGGGGGCTCGGCACCGTCACGCTCATCACGGGCGACCGTGTGACCGTGTCGGGCGCGAAGGAAGGCCGCAGGGCCTACCAGGTCGCGCCCGGCGCGGGGCGTAAGGTCTCGTTCTCGATCCGTGAGATCGCCGGGCACACCTACGTGGTGCCGTCGGACGCGGCGGCGCTCGTGGGCAGGGGGCTGGTGGACCGCCGCCTCTTCGACGTGACACAGCTGCTGGCGTGGAACTACGACGACGCGCACCGCGCCGACATCCCGATCATGACGCAGGGCGGCGCCGCGCCCAAGGCCGCGAGGGCCGGGCGCGCCATGGACGCCGCCGGCCTGTCGGCGGCCCGGGTGCCCAAGGCGCAGGCCGCCTCCGTGTGGAAGGACCTGATACCGGCCGCGGGGGCCAGGTCTCTCACCACGGGCGTCTCCAAGCTGTGGCTGGACGGCAAGCTGTCCTTCTCGCTCGACAAGAGCGTTCCCCAGATCGGCGCGCCGGAGGCGTGGGCGAAGGGCCTGACCGGCAAGGGGGTGACGGTCGCCGTCCTGGACTCCGGGTTCGACCCCGACCATCCCGACCTCAAGGGAGTGATCAGCCAGTCGGCCAACTTCTCCGAGGAGCCCAACACCGACGACCTGGTCGGCCACGGCACCCACGTGGCCTCCATCGTCGCCGGCTCGGGCCAGGCCTCGGGCGGCAAGTACAAGGGTGTCGCCCCGGACGCCAAGATCGCCTTCGGCAAGGTCGGCGGGCAGTACGGCGTCGGGGAGTCCGACCTGATCGCCGGCATGGAGTGGGCCGCCACCGAGGTCAAGGCGCGGGCGGTCAACGTCAGCATCGGGGGGCCGGACGGCCGTGACCTCGACCCGGTCGAGCAGGCGGTGAACACCCTCAGCGAGGAGACCGGCACGCTGTTCGTCATCGCGTCGGGCAACGACGGCCCGCGGTCGATCGGCAGTCCCGGCAGCGCCGACGCCGCGCTGACGGTCGGCGCGGTCGACAAGAACGACGCGCTGGCGGACTTCTCCAGCCAGGGGCCGCGCGTCGGCGACTCCGCGGTCAAGCCGGACATCACCGCGCCCGGCGTGGAGATCAACGCGGCCAACGCCGGAGGCGCCCCGGCCACGCCGTACGCCTCCCACAGCGGCACCTCGATGGCGACCCCGCACGTGGTCGGCGCCGCGGCGATCCTGGCCCAGCGGCACCCGGACTGGAACGGGGCCCGGCTGAAGGCCGCGCTGATCTCCACGGCGAAGCCGCACGCGGGCCTGACCCCCTACGAGGAGGGCGCCGGCCGCGTCGACGTGGCGCGCGCCGTCACCCAGACCGTCGTGGCCGACACGCCGAACCTGTGGTCGGTCGTGCGCTGGCCCGGCGGCGGTCCGGCCGTCACCAAGGAGCTGACCTACGCCAACACCTCCGACGCGCCGGTGGACCTGGCGCTGGCCGAGGACGGCCCGTACACGCTCTCGGCCGGCCGCCTCGCCGTCCCGGCGGGCGGTAAGGCGTCGGTGACGCTCACGCTCGACTCCGGCCTCAAGCCGGGCGCCTACCCCGGCACCGTCACCGCGACCGCGGGCGGCGTCACCGTGCGCAGCCTGGCGGGCGCCTACATCGAGCCGGAGTCCTACGACGTCACGGTGACGGCGACCGGCAGGAGCGGGGCGCCTCTGGACGACGCGTGGGTGACGGTTTACGACCTGAAGTCCGGCGTGTTCGAGGATCTGATCTTCTCGGGCGGCGTCGCGAAGACCCGCCTGCCGCGTGGCGAGTGGAACCTCGTCGCCGACCTGTTCGAGGGCGACGACTACACCCTGGCCCATCGTGCGCTCACCGTCGGCGCGCGGGACCTGACCGTGCCGCTCGACGCCCGCCAGGGCAGGCAGGTCCGCTTCTCCGTGGACGACCCCGCGGCCAAGGGTGACGGGACCTACCAGGTCGACGTGCGCAGGACGGAGGGCGAGAACTCCTTCGAGACCGGGTTGAGCACCTCCGGGCAGCCGTCGCTGCGCGTGTTCGTCATCCCCTCCCGCCAGGCCGGCCTGGAGTACCTGGTCCGCACGACGCTGACGAGCGGCGGCGCGGCGCCGAGCCGGTACGACCTGGTCGACTACCGGGCCGGCCAGATTCCCGCCGACCCCGGCGGGCGGTTCAAGAAGTCCCAGCTCGCCCGGATCGATACGAACCTGCGGGCGCAGAACGTGAACGCCACCGCCGAGTTCGACCGGTCGGTCGGCTTCCCTGACACGACCTTCGCCATCCTCGGCGGGAGCGCCGCACCGGTCACGCTCCCGAGCACGCTGCGCAGCTACGTGACGCCGGGCCATGACCTGCTGTGGTTCTCCGGGTTCGCGCACACCGTGGGCGACTACTACACCTCGCTCGACTTCAGCGGTCGCACCGTACGGCGCGGGCACACCTCCGAGGTGTGGAACGCGGCGGTGATCGGCCCGTCCGCGCAGACCGCGCTGCGGTTCCAGGACGAGCTGGTCTACATCGTGGACAACCTGTTCAGCGACGTCGCGCCCCGGTCCGGCTGGGACGGCAACATCACGGGCAAGGCGTCCCTGTCCGGGGACGGCAAGGTGCTGCAGGAGACCGCGCTGGACCAGTGCGACTTCCCCGGCCAGTGCGCCCTGCAGGCGACGGTCCCCGCCGCCGCGGCGAGCTACACGGTGAACCTGTCGGCCCGCCGCGACGTGCCCTACTCCACGCTCGCGACCGCGGTCGACGCCTCCTGGACGTTCCGCTCGGCGCACACCGACGACTTCGCGACGCTGTCGCTGCCGGCGGTGCGGTACGCCCCCGCGGGGCTGGACGCCTCCAACCGGGCCAAGCCCGGCTCGGTGACCAGGATCCCGGTGACCGTCAATGGCGGCACCACCCTGACCACGCTCAAGGTCGAGGCGTCGTTCGACGACGGCAAGACCTGGCGGGCGCTGCAGGTGCGGCGGGACGGCAAGGAATGGTCCACCTCGGTGGCCAACCCCTCCTCCCCCGGCTTCGTGTCCCTGCGCGCCACGGGCGAGGGCCCGGACGGGGTTCAGGTGAAGCAGACGATCACGCGGGCGTACGCCGTCCAGCGCTGATCTGAGAACGGCGCGGCGGCGGACCGGCGTCCCGGCCCGCCGCCGCGCCGGACGGCTTCGGCTGCGCGATCACGCGGACGAGCGGGCGGAACGACAGAGAGTGACCGCCGGGGCCGATTAGGCCCTTCCGCTTCCCGGCGCCGCCGAGTGTTACAGCATTCCGCATCCCTTAAAGCCATCCAAATCCGACTTTTCCGTAAATATTTCTGCGCACAGGATATCCATTCGTCCCTTTTATTCGCGTACTACTTGATTGACCCGTAGTTAAGCGAACCGCAAAGGGACGAAGATGACGTGCAAAGCCGCAACAATCGCCCTCGCGGCCGTGACCGCGCTGGGTGTGATGGCGGTGCCGTCGGCCCGCGCGACGGCCACGGCACAGGCCGGCGCCTTACAAGGCGCCCCGATCGGCACCGTCACGCTGGTCACGGGCGACCGCGTGACGGTGTCGGCGCCCCCCGGAGGCCGGCATGCCTACCAGGTCAGGCCGGGCGCCGGGCGTGATGTCTCCTTCTCCGTCCGGACGTTCGCGGGCCACACGTACGTGACGCCCTCGGACGCGGCCCCGCTCGTCGGCAGGGGCCTGGTCGACCGGCGCCTGTTCGACGTCACGCAGTTGCTGGAGTGGGGCTACGACGACGCCCACCGCGCCGACATCCCGATCATGACCGAGGGCGGCGCCGCGCCCAAGGCCGCGACGGCCGGGCGCGCCCTGACCGGCATGGGCCTGTCCGCGGCGCGGGTGCCGAAGGCCCAGGCCGCCGGCGTGTGGCGGGACCTGCGCCCCGGCACCACCGCCAAGACGCTCGCGGCCGGGGTCACCAAGCTCTGGCTGGACGGCAAGCTCTCCTTCACGCTCGACAAGAGCACGCGGCAGATCGGCGCCCCCGAGGCCTGGAAGAGGGGGCTGACGGGCAAGGGCGTGACGGTGGCCGTCCTCGACTCCGGCTACGACGCCCGCCACCCGGACCTGCGGGGGGTCGTCACCCAGGCGGTCAACTTCTCCGACGAGCCCGACACGAAGGACCTGGTCGGCCACGGGACCCACGTGGCCTCCATCGTCGCGGGCTCGGGGCGGGCCTCGGACGGCAGGTACAAGGGCGTCGCGCCGGGGGCCAAGATCGCCCTCGGGAAGGTCGGCGGGGTCTACGGCGTCGAGGAGTCCGACCTGATCGCCGGGATGGAGTGGGCCGCGAACACGGTCAAGGCCCCCGTGGTCAACATCAGCGTCGGCGGGACGGACACCCGCGGCCTCGACCCGGTCGAGGAGGCGGTGAACACCCTCAGCGAGCGGACCGGCACGCTGTTCGTCATCGCGGCCGGCAACTCCGGCAAGGCCAAGTCCATCAACAGCCCCGGCAGCGCCGAGGCCGCGCTGACGGTCGGCGCGGTCGACCGCGCCGACGCCCTGGCCGGCTTCTCCAGCCAGGGCCCGCGCATGAACGACGGCGCGGCCAAGCCGGACATCACCGCCCCCGGCGCCGGTATCGTCGCCGCCGGGGCCAAGGGCACCACGACCGGCCGCTACGTCGCCAAGAGCGGCACCTCGATGGCCACCCCGCACGTCGTGGGCGCGGCCGCGATCCTGTCCCAGCAGCACCCGGACTGGAAGGGGGCCCGGCTCAAGGCCGCGCTCATGGCGTCGGCCAGGCCCGGCGCGGGGCTGACGCCGTACCAGCAGGGCGCCGGGCGGGTCGACGTGGCGCGCGCGCTCACCCAGACCGTGGTGGCCGAGACGCCGAACGTCTGGACCTTCATCCCCTGGCCCGGCGGCGGCACCGAGCCCGTCACCAAGGAGATCACCTACGCCAACACCTCGGCCGCGCCGGTGGACCTCGCCCTGGCAGAGGACGGTCCGTACACCCTGGCCGCCGGCCGTCTCACCGTCCCCGCGCACGGCACGGCGTCGGTGCGCCTCACCCTGGACGCGGGCCTGGATGTGGGCGGCCACCCGGGCGTCGTCACCGCGACCGCGGGCGAGGTGACCGTGCGCAGCCTGGCCGGCGCCTTCGTCGAGCCGGAGTCCTACGACCTGAGACTGACGGCGACCGGCAGGGACGGCAAGCCCCTCGACGGCGTCGCCGCGCTGCTCTACGACGTCAAGACCGGCGAGATGGAGGAGGTGCCGTTCTCCGGCGGGGCCGGCGCGACGCGGTTGCCGCGCGGCGACTGGAACCTGATCGCCGACCTGTACGAGCCGGGCGCGTACACCTTCACCCACCAACCGGTGAAGATCGACAAGGCGGACGTCGACCTGGCCCTGGACACGCGCCGGGCCGCCCCGGTCCGCTTCGCCGTGGACGACCCGCAGGCCGGGCCCACAGGGGCGTTCCAGCTCAGCCTGCGCCTGACCGACGGTGGATCGTTGTTCGAGAGCGTCACCGCCCAGGGCCCCGACCCCGGGCGCGAGCTGTACGCCCTGCCGTCCCGCCAGCCCGGCCTCGAGTACCTGCTGCGCGCGGTGTGGGAGAGCGACGGGAACGGGGGGAACGACACGGTCAGGTACGACCTGGCCGACTACCGGGCCGGCGGCATCCCCGCCGACCCGGGCGCTCAATTCAGAAAGGCCGAGCTCGCCCAGGTCACCACGGACCTGCGGGCGCAGGGCGTGTCCGCCCCCGCCCGGTTCGACCGCGCGCCGGGCCTGCCCCGCTTCGGTGCCTTCGTGCTCGGCGTCGGCTCGTCCGACGTCAAGGTCCCCGGCACGCTGACCGACTACGTCACGCCGGGGCACGGCCTGGCGTGGTACGCGGAGTTCACGCACGAGGACGGGGCCTACGTCCTGCTCGACGGCGCAGGCCGCCCGGCACAGCCCGGTCACACGTCTGAGGTGTGGAACGCGGCCGTCGCCGGCCCCGCGGCGCCTCCCGTGCTGCGATACAGGGACGAGATCGCGTACATCGTGGACGGGCTGTTCACCGACGGCGGGCAGGGCCGTCCCGGCTGGGACGGGAACGTCACGGGGACGGCCACCCTCGCCAAGGGCCGCACGGTGCTGCAGCGGGCCGACCTGAAGATCTGCGACCACGCCGGCCAGTGCGTCCTGCTGACGCCGGTCCCGGCCGGCGCGGAGACCTACACGCTGAACGTGTCGGCGCGCCGCAGGACGCCCTACGCCGCGCTGTCGACCGCGGTCCACTCGACCTGGACGTTCAGGTCGGCGCACACGCCGCTGGGAGAGCGGCTCGCGGTGCCCTCGATCATCTACGCCCCCGAGGGGCTGGACGCCTACAACCGCGCCCTGCCCGGCTCGGTGACCACGATCCCGATCACCGCCAAGGGCGGCGAGATCTCCACGCCGAAGATCGAGGCGTCCTTCGACGACGGCAGGACCTGGCGGGCGCTGCAGGTGCGCCAGGACGGCGAGGGATGGGTCACCACGGTGACCAACCCCTCCTCGCGCGGCTTCGTGTCGCTGCGGGCCTCGGCGGACGGCCCGGACGGCCTCCAGGTGAAGCAGACGATCACGCGGGCGTACGCCGTCCATCGATGATCTGACGACGGCGCGGCGGCGGACCGGGACACCGGCCGCCGCCGCGTCATATCCGCCCGGCGTCCGGAGAGCCGGGAGCGGCGGGCGCGGCGACAAGGGCGGCGGCGTCCCGATCGGGGCCGCCCGCTGACCGCCGTTGACGTGCGTCCGGCTTATTCGGAAAGAACTCCGTCAAATTAGATCGCCATTTATCACTCTTTGCACATACAAATTGAAAGGACGGTGAGTAAACCATTCACAAAGGATGTCGATGAAACGAATAACCGCAGCACTCGCCCTCGCGGCATTGACCGCGTCGGCGGTGCCGGCGATACCCTCGGCCGCCGGCACGGCCGCGGCACGGCCTGGCCCCTCGCGGGGGGTCGGCACCATCACCCTCATCACCGGCGACCGGGTGACCGTGTCGGAGACGCCCGGCGCCCCGCGGGGATACCAGGTGACGCCGGGCGCCGGGCGCAAGGTCTCCTTCTCGATCGAGGAGGTCGCCGGGCACACCTACGTGCTGCCCTCCGACGCCGCGCCGCTGATCGGCAAGGGCCTGGTGGACGAGCGCCTGTTCGACGTGACGCAGTTGCTGGAGTGGGGCTACGACGACGCCCACCGCGCCGGCATCCCCGTCATGACCAAGGGCGGCAGCGCCCCCAAGGCCGCCGCCGCCGGGCGTACCCTGCGCTCCGTCGGCCTGAAGGCCGCCGAGGTGCCCAAGGCGCAGGCCGCCACGGTCTGGCGGCAGCTGCGCCCCGCCGCGGGCGCCAGAACGCTCGCGTCCGGCGTGTCCAAGCTGTGGCTGGACGGCGGGGTCTCCCCGGCCCTGGACAAGAGCGTCCCGCAGATCGGCGCCCCCGAGGCGTGGAAGAACGGACTGACCGGCAAGGGCGTCACGGTGGCCGTCCTTGACACCGGCTACGACCCCGACCACCCCGACCTCAAGGGCGTCGTCTCGCAGACCGCAAACTTCACCGACGAGCCCGACATGAGGGACCTGGTCGACCACGGCACCCATGTGGCCTCCACCGTCGCGGGGTCGGGCGCGGCCTCCGGCGGCAAGTACAAAGGCGTCGCCCCCGACGCCAAGATCGCCGTCGGCAAGGTCATGGGGGCCGGCGGCAACAACCAGGTGTCCGACGTGATCGCCGGCATGGAGTGGGCGGCCACCGAGATCAAGGCGCCGGTTGTCAACATGAGCCTCAGCATCCCGGACACCCGCGGGCTGGACCCGCTCGAAGAGGCGGTCAACACCCTCAGCGAGCAGACGGGAACCCTGTTCGTCGTCGCGGCCGGCAACCTGAGAACAGCCAATGAGCCCATCCGCAGTCCCGGCAGCGCCGATGCCGCGCTCACGGTGGGGGCGGTGGACCGGAACGACAAACTGGCCCCCATCTCCTGCACGGGCCCGCGCATCATCGACCAAGCCGTCAAACCGGACATCACCGCACCAGGCATGGGAATCGTCGCGGCACGCAGCGGAGCCACCGGCCCCGGCGACCCGTACGTGGCCATGAGCGGCACCTCGATGGCGACCCCGCACGTGGCCGGCGCCGCCGCCATCCTCGCCCAGCAGCACCCCGGCTGGAACGGCGACCGGCTCAAGGCCGCGCTCATCGCCACGGCCAAGCCGGGCGACGGCATGACGCCCTACGAGCAAGGCGCCGGCCGGGTCGACGTGGCCCGCGCGGTCACGCAGAGCGTGACGAACGACACCGGCAACCTCTGGACCTACCTCGCCTGGCCCCACAACGGCGAGGAGGTCGCCAAGAAGGTCACCTACACCAACGCCTCCCAGGAGCCGGTGGAACTCGCGCTGACCGAAGACGGTCCCTACACGCTGTCCGCCGACCACCTCACCGTCCCGGCGGGCGGCGACGCCTCGGTGACCCTCACCCTGGACTCCGGCCGGCGCCCGGGCGTCTACACCGGCACGCTCACCGCCACCGCGGGCGAGCTCACCGTACGCAGCCTGGCCGGCGCCTACATCGAACCCGAGTCCTACGACCTGACGATCAGGGCCATCGGCAGGGACGGCAGTCCTGTTCAGGCGGTCGACGCGGCGCTGATCAACCTCAAGACCGGTGAACGCGCCCGACCGCGGTTCGTCGACGGTGTCGCGGAGCTCCGTCTGGGGCCCGGCGAGTGGAATCTCAACGCCCAACTGTCGGAGCAGGGCGTACACACGCTCACCGACCGCACGTTCACCATCGGCCCCGCGGCCGTGAGGTTGACGCTCGACGCCCGCCTGGGCAAGCGGGTGAGCCTCACGGTGGACGACCCCGCGGCCGGACCCACCGGCCAGCTCACGATCAATCTGAGCGACACCGGGAGCAACGGGTACGTGCGCGAATACCTGATCCCCCAGGGGGAGGCCGCGTACACGCTGCCCTCCAGCCGGCCGGGCCTGGAATACCTGGCATACCAGGTGCTGACGGCGGGTGGCGCGGCACCGAGCCGGTACGACCTGGTCGACCGCCGCACCGGCCAGATCCCCGCCGACCCCGGCAGGCGATTCGCGAGGGCCGACCTCGCCAAGGTCGGCTTGACCTTCCGCGCCCAGAACGTGGACGCCACGGCGCAGTTCGCCAGGTGGTTCGTCCTTCGCGGCAAGGACAAGGATCTGCGCAGTGATCCCACCACCGTCACGATTCCCAGCACGGTCGACAACTATCTGACGCCGGGACAGGACCTGCTCTGGTCCGGCCGGCTCACGCAGGGGGGCTACTCCCTCGTCGACCTTCAGCAGCGGCCCGTGGCCGCCGGGCAGTCCGCCGAGCTGTGGAACGCGGCGGTGACCGGCCCCTCCGCGTCACGCGTGACGCGGACCGGCGACGAACTGGCCTACACGCCGGAGGGGCTGTTCACCGACGCCGGCACCGGCCACACCGGCTGGGACAGCGACGTCACCGGCACGGTGTCCCTGGCCAAGGACGGCGAGGTCCTGGAGCGGATCGAGCTGGAAGACTGCTTCGTCCCCGACTGGTGCTCCCTCGCCTCGCAGGTCCCCGCCGGCGAGGGCGTCTACACCGTGAACGTCTCGGCCCGCCGTGACGTCCCCCACTCCGCGCTGGCCACGGCGATCGACTCCTCGTGGACGTTCACCTCGGCCCACACCGGCGACAGCACGCCACTCGCGGTGCCGTCGGTGCGATTCGCCCCCGAGGGGCTGGACGCCTACAACCGGGCCAGGCCCGGCACGGTGACCGAGATCCCGATCACCGCCGACGGCGGCGAGCTGACGACACCGGCGATCGAGGCGTCCTTCGACGACGGCGCCACCTGGCAGACGCTGCAGGTCCGCCAGAACGGCACGGGCTGGACCACCTCGGTGACCAACCCCGCCACCCCCGGCCACGTCACCCTGCGCGCCTCCGCCACCGGGCCCGGCGGTGTGCAGGTGAAGCAGATGATCACCCGGGCGTACGCCGTCCAGAACTGACCATCTGAACCCGCGCGCGGCGGCGGACCGGGAGCAGCCCGGACCGCCGCCGCGTCTGATAAATGCCAAAGTCCGATTTCTCGAACGGGTTGATACGGCTTAGGTGTTGATCTAGCGCTTTTACCGCTTACTACTTGATTGACCGATAGTAAGCGAACCGTAAAGGACCGCGATGAAGCGAAGAGTCACAGCACTTACCCTGGCGGCGCTATCCGTGCTGGGCGTGGTGGCGGCGCCCTCGGCCGCCGGGACGGCCCCGGCACGGCCCGGCCCGTCCTCCACGGGTCCGCTCGGCAGTGTCACGCTGATCACCGGAGACCGGGTGACCGTGACGGGCGAAGCAGACGGCCCGCAGGGATACCAGGTGACCCCGGGCCCCGGGCGCCAGGTCTCCTTCGCGATCCAGACGTTCGCCGGGCACACCCTCGTGCTGCCGTCCGACGCGGCGCCGCTGATCGGCAAGGGCCTGGTGGACGAGCGCCTGTTCGACGTGACCCAGCTTCTTGAGTGGGAGTACGACGACGCCCATCGCACGGACATCCCCATCATGACCGAGGGCGGCGCCCCGCCCAGAGCCGCCACCGCCGGGCGCGGCCTGGACTCCGTCGGTCTGACCGCCTCCCGGGTGCCGAAGGCGCGGGCCACCACCGCGTGGAACAGCTTGCGCCCGGCCTCTGAGGCCAGGACGCTCGCGTCAGGCGTGTCCAAGCTGTGGCTGGACGGCAGGGTGTCCCCGGCCCTGGACAGGAGCGTCCCGCAGATCGGCGCACCCGAGGCGTGGAAGAACGGACTGACCGGCAAGGGCGTCACGGTCGCCGTCCTCGACTCCGGCTACGACCCCGGCCACCCCGACCTCAAGGGCGTCGTCACCCAGGCCGCCAACTTCTCCGACGACCCCGACACCCGCGACCCGGACGGCCACGGAACCCACGTGGCCTCCACCGTCGCCGGCTCGGGCGCGGCCTCCGGCGGCAGGTACAAGGGCGTCGCCCCCGACGCCAAGATCGCCGTCGGCAAGGTCTTCGGGCTCGATGACGGCCGGGAGTCGGCCGTCATCGCCGGCATGCAGTGGGCCGCCACCGAGGTCAAGGCACGAGTGGTCAACATGAGCCTCGGCGAACGGGACACCCGCGCGCTGGATCCGCTCGAGCAGGCGGTGAACATCCTCAGCGAGCAGACCGGCACCCTGTTCGTCGTCGCGGCCGGCAACGGCGGCGCCAGGCAGTCCATCGACAGTCCCGGCAGCGCCGACGCCGCGCTGACGGTCGGCGCCGTGGACAAGAACGACACGCTGGCGGACTTCTCCAGCCAGGGCCCGCGCGTGGCCGACCAAGCCGTCAAACCCGACATCACCGCACCCGGCGTGGAGATCGTCGCGGCAAGCGCCGGAGGCGGCACGAGCGACTCCTACATCGCCAAGAGCGGCACCTCGATGGCGACCCCGCACGTGGCCGGCGCCGCCGCCATCCTCGCCCAGCGGCACCCCGACTGGGACGGAAGCCGGCTCAAGGCCGCCCTGATGGCCTCGGCCGAGCCGGGCGAGGGCCTGACCCCCTACCGGCAGGGCACCGGCCGGGTCGACGTGGCCCGCGCGGTCGCCCAGACCGTGGTGACCGACACCCCCAACGTCTGGACCTACCTCACCGGGCCCCGCGACGACGAGGACGTCACCAAGGAGGTCACCTACACCAACACCTCCGAGGAGCCGGTGGAGCTGAAGCTCACCGAAGACGGCCCCTACACGCTGTCGGCCGACCACCTGGCGGTTCCCGCCGGGGGCAGCGCGTCGGTGACCCTTACCCTGGACGCGACCCTCCAGACGGGCGTCTACCCGGGGACGGTCACCGCCACTACGGGGGAGGTCACCGTCCGCGGCCTCGCCGGCGCCTTCATCGAACCCGAGTCCTCCTACGTGACCGTGACGGCCATCGGCAGGGACGACGATCCTCTCCTGGCCGTCCGCGCCACGCTGTACAACTTCGAGACCGATGAGCGCATACCGCTGAACTTCTTCAAGGGTGTCGCCGAGGCCCGGGTGAGACCCGGCGCGTGGAACCTCTTCGCCGACATGTTCGGCGAGAACGGCGGGATCACCGTCAGCCACCGCGCGGTCCCGGTCGGCCGCCAGGACGTGAGCGTGACGCTCGACGCCCGCCAGGGCCGACGGATCAGCCTCACGGTGGACGACCCCGCCGCCGAACCCACCGGGGCCTCCCAGATCTCCCTGCGCAATACCGGCGGGAACAAGAAGTTCGTCGTCCGATACGACATACCCAGGGGTGAGGTGTACGTGCTGTCCTCCCGCCAGCCGGGGCTGGAGTACCTGGCGCATCAGGTCCTGACGGCGGGAGGCGCGGCGGCGGTCCGGTACGACCTGGCCGACTACCGCGCCGGTCGGATCCCCTCCGACCCGGACAGGAAGTTCAGAAAGGCCGGCCTCGCCCAGGCCGCCGTGACCTTCCGGGCGCAGAACACCGACGCGCCGGCCGAATTCGACAGGTACGTCGCCCTGCCCGGCGAGAACGGCGTCCTCGTCGGCTCCTCCGCGACGGCCGTCACGACTCCCGGAACGCTCACAAACTATCTGACGCCGGGACATGACCTGCGCTGGTCCGGCCGCCTCGCTCAGGGCGAATACGTCCTCACCGACCTCGGCCAGCGCACCGTGCGGCGCGGGAGGTCCGCCGAGCTGTGGAACGCGGCGGTGACCGGCCCCACCGCGCCGTCCGTGACACGGTCCGGTGACCGGCTCACCTTCGGCCTGGAGGGCCTGTTCACCGACGCCGGCACCGGCCGCGCCGGCTGGGACGGCGACGTCACCGGCGCGGCGTCCCTGGTCAGGGACGGCAAAGTGCTGAAGCGGAGCAGGTTGGAGAACTGTCACCTCGGCCGGGCGTGCCTGGTCGCCGACCTCCCCGCCGACCACGGCACCTACACGGCGAGCTTCTCGGCCCAGCGCGACGTCCCCTACGCCGCGCTGTCCACCGCGATCGACGCCTCCTGGACGTTCACCTCGGCCCACACCGACGACGCCACGCCCCTCGCGCTGCCGTCGATCCGGTACGCCCCCCAGGGGCTGGACGCCTACAACCGGACCAGGCCCGGCACGGTGACCCGGATACCGATCACCGCCGAGGGCCGCGCGCTGAACACCCCTGTCGTCGAAGCCTCCTTCGACGACGGCGGAACCTGGCAGGCGCTCCAGGTCCGCCGGGCCGGCACGGGCTGGACCACCTCGGTGACCAACCCCGCCACCCCCGGCCACGTCACCCTGCGCGCCACCGCCACCGGCCCTGCCGGGATCCAGGTGCAGCAGACGATCACCCGGGCGTACGCCGTCCAGAACTGATCCGGCCCGAGCGCGGCGGCGGCCTTGGACGGGCCGCCGCCGTCTTCACCCTTGGCGCCTCAGACGGCCCCGCGCAGGCGGCCGAGGCGGGCCACGGCCTCGTCGATGATCTCGTCCTTCTTGCAGAAGGCGAAGCGGACGAACCGCGCGCCGAGCTCGCGGCGGTCGTAGAAGACCTGCGTGGGGATGGCGACGACGCCGGCGAGCTCGGGCAGCCGCCGCGCCAGGTCCAGGCCGTCGGTGAAGCCGAGCGGCGTGATGTCGGTCTGCACGAAGTACGTCCCCGCCGGGCGGTAGACCTCGAACCCGGCGGCGGACAGGCCGGCCATGAGCCGGTCGCGCTTGGCGGCGAGGCCGTCGCGCATGCCGCCGACCCAGGGCAGCTCCTCGCGCAGCGCGTGCGCGACCGCGAGCTGCCAGGGGGCGCCGGAGGTGAAGGTGAGGAACTGCTTGACGGTCTGCACGGCCGTCACCAGCTCGCGCGGCGCGCACACCCACCCGGTCTTCCAGCCGGTCACCGAGAACGTCTTGCCCGCCGAGGAGATCATGACGGTGCGCTCGCGCATGCCCGGCAGCGTGGCGAGGGGGATGTGCCGGACGCCGTCGAAGGTCAGGTGCTCGTACACCTCGTCGGTGATCGCGATGAGGCCGTGCTGTTCGACGACGGCGGCGATGGCCGCCAGCTCGTCCAGGGTGAAGACGGTGCCGGTCGGGTTGTGCGGGGAGTTGACGAGGATCGCCCGGGTGCGCGGGCCGATGGCGGCGCGCAGCTCGGCGGGGTCGAAGGTGAACCGGCCCTCCACCGGCCGCAGCGTCACCGGCCTGCGCACGGCGCCGGCCAGCGAGATCGCGGCGGCGTAGGAGTCGTAGTAGGGCTCGAAGACGACGACCTCGTCCCCGGGTTCGCACAGGGCGAGGACGGACGCGGCCAGCGCCTCGGTCGCGCCGACGGTGACCAGGACCTCGCCGTCGGGGTCGTAGACGAGGCCGTAGTGCTGTTTGCGGTGCTCGGCGACCGCCTGCCGCAGTTCGGGGACGCCGGGGCCGGGCGGGTACT
Organism: Sphaerisporangium siamense; assembly: GCF_014205275.1. Taxonomy (NCBI): domain Bacteria; kingdom Bacillati; phylum Actinomycetota; class Actinomycetes; order Streptosporangiales; family Streptosporangiaceae; genus Sphaerisporangium; species Sphaerisporangium siamense. Next base: position 4,735,904 of record NZ_JACHND010000001.1, on the reverse strand, counting down.
GGTTGAGACCCTGCCTGATCGCGGCCACGGCCCGTTCGAGCATGGCCTCCGGGCCGTCGGTGTCGGGGAACCCTTGCCCGAGGTTGATCGAGGCCGTCCGGACGGCGAGCGCCGTCATCTCGGCGAAGACGGTCGTGCCGAACTCGCGCATGCGCGCCACCAGAGGTTCGCTCACGCGCAGCAGCCTATCGGGCCTTCCGGCGTCACCCCCTCGGGCGAATGCCTGAAATAGCCGTATATATAGGGCATGCACAGCGAGGCCGTCCCGGTGACGCGCATCCACGAGCTGGACGCCCTGCGCGGTTTCGCGGTCTGCGGGATCACCTTGGTGAACACCTGGCAGCACACCATGGGGGAACTGGCGGGCCGGCCTCCGGCGCCCGCCGACTGGGTCTTCGAGAACCTCCTGCAAAGCCGCTTCTACCCGATCTTCTCCTTTCTCTTCGGCGTGAGCTTCGTGCTGTTCCTGCGCTCGGCGGCCCGCAGGACGCCCCGCCCGTGGTGGCCGCTGCCGCGCAGGCTGGCCGTCCTGGCCTGCCTCGGGCTGCTGCACAGGCTCGCCAGCCCGGGCGAGGTGCTGCTGCCGTACGCGATCACCGGGGCGGTCGTGCTGCTGCCCGCGTCCTTCCTGCCCCGATGGCTGGTCCTCGCGGCCGGGATCGCCGCCACCGCGTGGGGGACGTTCATCCAGTTCGGCGGCATATGGATAATCCCGGGGCTCTTCCTGCTCGGCATGGCCATGATCGAGTACGCGCCCGGCCCGCGCGCCCTCCTGCCCACGCTCGCGGTGAGCGCGCCGCTCGCCGTCGCGCTCACCTGGGGCTGGAACTACCTGTGGACGCACCCGGAGACGTTCGAATTCCCCTACACGCCCGCCGTGTACCCGCTGGCCGGGCTGGCCGCCGCCACCGCGTACTGCGCCGGGGTGCTGCTGCTCGTCCGCGCGCGTCCCGCCCCGGCCGCGTTCCTCCGGCCGCTCGGGCGGATCACGCTCACCGCCTACCTGTTCGGCAGCCTCTGCTCCGTCGTCGCCGCGCCGCTGCTGGCCCGGGACCCCACCCGGCTCGCCGTCATCGGGTTCGGCGCCGCCCTGGTCGCCGTGCCGGCCGCCTTCGCGCACTGGTGGCTGGCGCGCTTCCGCTACGGGCCCCTGGAGTGGGCGTGGCGCTGCCTGACCTGGTGGGAGGTGGTGCCCAACCGGCGCCCCTCCCCCGCGCCTCGCCCGTTCCCCGACCACGCGGCCGGGGATCTCGGCAACTGACCCCGCCCGCGCTTACGCTGGTCGGGTGACCCGCATCGCCCTGTGCCAGATCCCGGTGTCCGACGACCCGAAGACCAACCTCGAACGCGTGCGCGACGCGCTCGGCAAGGCCGCCTCGCGGGGCGCCGCACTCGCCGTCTTCCCCGAGGCGACGCTCACCCGGTTCGGCAAGGCCGTCGCCGACCACGCCGAGCCGCTCGACGGCCCGTTCCTGACCGCCGTGGCCGCCGCCGCGCGCACGCACGAGGTGGCCGTCGTGCTCGGCACCTTCGAGCCGGCGGACGGCCGGGTGTACAACACCGCCGTCGCGCTGGACCGCCACGGCGCGCGGGTCGCGGCGTACCGCAAGATCCACCTGTTCGACTCCTTCGGCGCCCGCGAGTCCGACCTGGTCGCCCCCGGCGCCGAGCCGGTCGTGGCCGAGCTGGCCGGGCTGCGGCTCGGGCTCGTCACCTGCTACGACGTCCGCTTCCCCGAGCTGGCCCGCGCCCTGGTCGACCTCGGCGCCGACGCCCTCGCCGTCATCGCCGCCTGGGGCTCCGGGCCGATGAAGGAAGAGCACTGGACCACGCTGGTCAAGGCCCGCGCCATCGAGAACACCACCTGGACCATCGCCGTGGGCCAGGCCCCGAACCCCGAGGCCAGGGACGGCTTCGGGGTGGGCAGGAGCATGCTCGTCGACCCCATGGGCGTGGTACGCGCCGACCTCGGGCCCGCGCCGTGCGTCCAGGTCGTCGAGATCGACCCCGCCGAGACCGAGCGGGTGCGGGCCACCCTGCCGAGCCTCGCGCACCGCCGCGCGGATATTTACGGCACCGTGCGGAAAGCGGAGGTCGCCAGATCGTAAAATACCGGGTGTGAGCGAGCCGGCGCCAAGCACCCAGATGCAGAAGGTCATCCCCCCTCGGCTGCTGGTGCCCTACCTCGCGGGCCAGCGCACGATCATCTCGGGCTACGTCTACCGCGTCCAGGACTGCTCACGGCTGTCGACCCCCGAGCAGCTCGTCTCCGCCCTCGACCTGACCTTCGAGGGCTCGGAGCTGACCCCCGCGGTCCCCGAGCTGTACATCCTGCGGTGGCAGGCCCGCGAGTCCGACGCCTACGTCGTCCCCTACGGCCCGCACATGGGCGGAGATTGGAACGATTCGCCCCCGTTCGCGGGCAACGGGTTCACCACCTCCCGCCAGCACGTCGTCCCCCAGTTCCACACCACGCCGATGCCGATCCCGGCCGGCGCCGAGATCCACCACATGACCGCCAAGAGCCAGCGGCGCTTCGCCGACTACGACGGGCTGACCTGGCGGCGGGCGGCATGAGCGACATCGAGCCCGTGGGCCTCGGCTTCATCGCCCGCCAGCACGACCAGACCTACGCCGCCGCGCTCGGCCCCGGGCCCGGCGAGGTCGTCCTGTTCAGCGAGGAGCCCCGCGAGGGGTTCGAGCGGGCCGGCGGCTACTGGCGCCGCCGGGTCCACCGCGACGACCTGCAGTGGCTGGTGCTGCTGCGCACGGTCGGCGCGTTCGGCGGCGAACCCTGCGTGGTCCTGGACGAGGACGACGACGGCCTGCACATCGCCTACACCGGCCACAGCGGCCCGAAGGCCGAGGCCCTCGGCTACTGGATGGTCGACCACGGCGCCTACGAGGTCGTCGTCCCCCACGACGAGGTCCACTCCATCCGCGTCGAACGCATCCCCATCCCAAGCCACCCACCCCAGAGCGCGAGCATCTCCGGCACGTGACCTCCCGCCCGCACCCGCGCTCACCGACCTCTTCTTCGCCGTGCACTACCCGGCGACGGACCGGCTTGCTGGGCCGCCCGGCGCGAACCGCCCCCGAGGGCATCGCGCGAAGGTGTTCGCCGCCTGCGCCGAAGACGCGAGCGACGCGGCCTCCGTGTCGTGCCGAAAGTCGCTCTCAGTCCGGGCGCAGGCCGAGTCCTCGGTAGCGGGCGAGGCGGGCGGACAGGCGGTCGCCGGCGGGGCGGTCGAGCAGGCCGATGATCTCGTATTCGAGTGTTCTGGCCACCCGTTCGCAGAACGGGCGCGGCTCGTAGGCGGCGTCCGGGAATTCCGGAATTATTCGGTCAACGATGCCGTCCCGCTGGAGATCCGCGGCCCGCACCCCCTGCGCCTTGGCGATCTCCGGGGCGAAGTCGATCGTCCGGTACAGGATCGCCGAGGCGCCCTCGGGCGGCAGCGGCGACAGCCAGCCGTGCTGCGCGCACAGCACCCGGTCCGCGGGCAGCAGCGCCAGGGCCGCGCCGCCCGCCCCCTCGCCGAGCAGCAGGCACACCGTCGGCGCGTCCAGCGCCACCAGGTCGGCCAGGCACCGGGCGATCTCGGCCGCCAGCCCGCCCTCCTCCGACGCCTTGGACAGCTCGGCGCCCGCCGTGTCGATCACGGTGACCAGCGGCAGGCCCAGCTCGGCGGCCAGGTGCATGCCGCGCCGCGCCACCCGCAGCCCCGCGGGGCCGAGCTGGCGGCCGGTCCGCTGCCGCCGCCGGTCCTGGCCGAGCACGACGGCGGGCGCCGCGCCGAACCGGGCCAGCGCCAGCAACAGCCCCGGGTCGTTCTCGCCCACGCCCGTGCCGTTCAGCGGCGTGACGTCCGAGGCGCCGAGCTTGAGCAGCGCCCTGACGCTCGGCCGGTCGTCGCGGCGCGACCGGCTGATCGCCTCCCACGCCTCGACCTCCACCGGCCGCTCCACCGGCTCGGGGCCGCGCTCCAGCCCGCGCGTCGGCGCGCACAGCACGGCCAGGGCGCGCGCCGCGATCGCGCGGGCGTGCTCCGCCGACACCACCGCGTCGACCAGGCCGTGCCGGAACAGGTTCTCCGAGACCTGCACCCCCTCAGGGAACGGGTAGCCGTACAGGGACTCGAAGACCCGGGGGCCGAGGAAGCCGATCAGCGCGCCGGGCTCGGCGGCGGTGACGTGGCCGAGCGACCCCCACGAGGCGAACACCCCGCCGGTCGTCGGATGGCGCAGGTACACGATGTACGGCAGGCCCGCGGCCCGGTGGCCCGCCACGGCCGCGCCGATCTTGATCATCTGGACGAAGGCGAGCGCGCCCTCCTGCATGCGGGTGCCGCCCGAGGCGGGCGCGGCCAGCAGCGGCAGGCGCTCGGCCGTCGCGCGCTCCACGGCTCTCACCAGCCGTTCGGCCGCCACCACGCCGATGGACCCGGCCAGGAAGGAGAACTCGCAGGCCATCACCGCAACCCGGCGGCCCTCCAGCAGGCCCTCCCCGGTGACGACCGACTCGTCGTAGCCGGACCTGGCGCGCGCCGCGGCCAGCTCGTCGGCGTAGGAGGACCCGGGCGACACCGGGTCCCGCGGTGGCTCGTCCCAGGACTTCCACGAGCCGGGGTCGAGGACGGTGTCGATGAGCGTGCGGGCGTCGGGCCTCTTGGGTGCGGCCCCGTCGGGCGTGGTCACCCTTCGCGCTCTGCCAGCCAAGACAGCACGGCCTGGTTGTCCTGCCCCAGCCGTGGCGGGGGCGTGTGCTCGGCGGGCGGGGCGTCGTCGAACCTCAGCGGCGACCCGGGCAGCTCGATCGTCCCGAGGTCGGGATGGTCCACGGTGACCACCAGGCCCTGCGAGCGGGTCTGCGCCCAGGCGTAGACCTCGTCCAGCGAGCGGATGGCGCCGGCCGGGATGCCGAGCCCGGCCAGCACGGCCAGCCAGTGCGCCCGGTCGTGGCGGGCGAGCGCGCGCTCGATGTCGGCGATCAGCGCGTCGCGGTTGGCGAACCGCCGCCGGTTGTCCTCGTAGCGGGGGTCGGCGGGGTCGATGCCGAGCACCGGGGCCAGCCTGCGCCACTGGACGTCGTTGGCGACGGCTATCTGGATCATGCCGTCCGCGCAGCGGAACGCCCCATAGGGCGCGATCGAGGCGTGGTGGTTGCCGGCCGCCGCCGGGACCTTGCCGGCGACCGTCCAGGCCGTCCCGTGGTAGGAGTGCACGCCGACCACCGAGGCCAGCAGGGACGTGCGCACGACCTTCCCCCTGCCGGTGCGCTCCCGCTCGTACAGAGCGGCCACCACCCCGTACGCGCCGTGGATGCCGGCGAGCAGGTCGGCGATCGAGGCGCCGACGCGATACGGCTCGGCGGGCGACGGGCCGGTGAGGCTCATCAGGCCGCCCTCGCCCTGGGCGATCTGGTCGTACCCCGGCCTGCCGCCCTCGGGGCCGTCGTGGCCGAAGCCCGTGATGGACAGGATCACCAGGCGCGGGTTCAGCTCGTGCAGGCGCTCCACCGGGAAGCCGAGCCGGTCGAGCACGCCGGTGCGGAAGTTCTCGACGAGCACGTCGCTCTGCCGCACCAGGCGGGTCAGCAGGGCGGCGCCCTCCTCGGACTTCAGGTCCAGGGTGACGGACCTCTTGTTGCGGTTGGCCGCCAGGAAGTACGTCGAGACGTCACCCGACGGGCCCACGAAGGGCGGACCCCAGCCCCGCGACTCGTCTCCGCCGTCGGGATGCTCCACTTTGATGACCGTCGCGCCCAGATCGCCCATCATCTGCGCGCCGTGCGGCCCGGCGAGCGCCCGGGACAGGTCCAGGACCACGATGTCGCTGAGCGGTCCCTGCAAGGTCGACCTCCGGGGTGTCGCGAGGAGAACGCGTCGGTCCACTAGCCAGCCTGCCAGGTCCGACCGACCCTGCGACACCCAGGAAGCGCCTCGAAATACACCCGAATCACCCTCCTCCGCGACCATCCGCGCCGCCGGCCGGCGACCATCACCACGCGATCAGGCCTCCTGCGTCAATGTCCGTTCGAAGTAGATCCAGTCGTCGGCGCCGGGGTCGGAGATGTGTATCAGGTTCTCGAGCGCGTCGTAGTGGGTGGTCGGGTAGCGGATTACCCGTCTCAAGATCTCCTTGAACAGGTGCAGGCTGCTCAGCTCCTGGTCGGCCTCGAGCATGGTGATCTCCGCCTCTCGGCCGAGAAGGTATCCGCGCAGGTCACCGGCGAGCCGGGTGTAGTGCGTGTTGTGGGCGTACAGCCCCAGGAAATCGCGGTAGGTGAGCGGTCGCCTGCTCCGGACCATGACCTTGAATCCGAGTACCCGCACGACATCGTGGACGAGAGCCGCCGTCGCGACGGCCCCCTCGCCTGCGAGCTCCGCGCCCGCGAGATGGGCGAGCAACCCCTCTAGACAGCCCTCCGGATCCCGCAGGTCCTTCGTGTACCAGGACCTGGCGGCGACCTTACGGGCGATGTTGCGGATCCCCCAGCCGACGGCCGCGGCGGAGGTGCCGGTCTCATAGGGGCTCGGGGGCCGGCCGGTGTAGACCTCGATCAGCCCGCGGATGACGTCCCTTGCGGTCGGCCGGGAGCAGGTCGCGAACGGTCCGCTCAGGATGTCCGGTTTGAGGATCATCAGGGCGTCCGAGGCGGGTGCCTGCTGAGGCTCGTCCTCGCTCGCCGCGCCGCGGGTGACCAGCAGGTCCAACAGGTCGAGGAGCCGCTCCAGGTCGGAGAGCGGGACGACCGGATGCAGCCCGATGTGGAACGAGCCCGGCGCGGCCGGATCGATCAGCCCGTAGGCGAGGTGCGACGCTTCGAGGAAGCCCGCGATTCGGGAGACGGTGCCGGGTGGCAGCGTGGTGACGAGATGGACCGTCAGCGCACCGGCGTCCCGGGAGGCCGGCGGCCGGAGCCAGGCCTTGCCCCGTGCCCATGCGGCCACCGTCCCGAACCTGGCGGCCCGATCCTCCTCCGCCCGCGCGAGATCGGTCTCGGCGGTGCGCCGCACCCCCTTCGCCAGCATCACCCAGTCGGTGACCGCCACCGATGCGGACGCCTCGGCCAGGGCGGGTACCAGCGCGGGAACCGCGGCTGCGAGCCGCGGCGAGACGATCACGACGCTCAGACCGCTGCCGATGCCCAGCAGGGCGTCCATGTGAACGAGGGCGAGGTCCAGGTTCTGGACGACAGGTCCGGTGAGCAGCGCCGCGGAGCGGGAGAGGTCCGCCGTCGACCAGCCACCGGCTTGCGTCTCGGCCCACCCGGCCAGCCTGCTCATGTGCTCGGGCCGGACGGCGACCACGTGGAGGGCATGGCCGTCCGGAACACCGAACAGGGCCCTGACCTCGGAGACGACCGAGGCGAGGAACGCGACCACCTGCGGGTCGTCGGGAAGCCGGCCGAGAAGGACGGCGCCCGAACTGTGCAGCGCGTCGATCCGGTCGGCCGGCACGGGCGCGCAGGCGCCGCCCAGCCGTGGTTCTCGGGGCAGCAGCCGGTCGGGCAGGTCGCGGAGCTCGAATCCCTGGGCCATCTCAGGGCAGTTTCCGCTCGGCTTGACGGCGCAGATAGGGGCCGACCAGTTCATCGGGCGCCGTGAGGACCATCTCCCTCAACCGGATCTTGACCGTGTCGAGCAGCGTTTTGGTCTCCCGCCCCGGCTCCAGCAGGCCGCGGAGGAGGAGGGCACGGTCAGCAGGGGCGAGTCGCGCCCGCCCGAGCAGCTTGACCAGCCACTTGGGGGCCGGGTTGGTCTGCCCTTCGAGTGCCAGCGCGAACCGTGCGAGATGCGAACTCGCCTCGCGGAGCATCCACGACGCCGAGTCCTCGCCGCCTTCGGCGAGTTCGCCTTCGACGTCGACGAGCCGGTTCACCGCCGCGACTCCGTGCACGTTGACCAGGTACTCCGCCAGCCGGTCCGTGCCCAGCTCCTGACGCAGGGAGTGCAATCGCGTCTCTCCCCGGACTGGAACGCCGGTGCGCACACGGTGCAACAACTTGAGGTCGTTCTGGCTCTCCAGCTGCACGATGCCGTCGCCTTGGCCGAGCGCGCCCAGGCAGTCGCCGAAGTCGGCACGTAAGCGGGACAGCCCGGCCGGCTCGATGATCGAGACGCTGACCTCCCGGCCGCCGATCACCCCGATCGTCCCGCTCTTCTCTCCCTTCCGGACGGTCGTCTCCGCGCCGATCACGGCGTCACCGTCCCGGCCGAGGAAATAGAGGTCGAGGTCGGAGTTGTCGTTGGCCAGCCCGTCCACGACCGAGCCGGCCACGAAGAGCAGGTCGTCCGCCCCGGCTTCCACCGCCACCGATGCCGCCTCGACCGCTGCCGCGATGGACGGTTCAGTCAGGTTCAGCATGTCGTCGTCCTTCCTGGTGCCGCTCGCATGCGCGACCGAACGATTGCAGGATTCTCTGGTTGAGCGGGCCGTCCGCCGTGTGCTGCTCGAAATGCCACTGGATTCCCACGACGAAGCGTTCCGGCCAGTCGATGCTCAGCGCCTCGATCACACCGTCCTGTGCCACGGCCTCGACCCGCACCTTCCCGGTCGCGGCGGCGACCGCCTGGGAGTGCTGCGAGTTCACCTGGGCGGTGCACCCGTCTTGGAACAACCCGCCGGGACGGAACTCGACGAGGTGCGCCTCGGCCCACCGGTCGCCGCCCTCCGCGGGTACGTGCCTGTGTACGCCCGCCGACTCGCCGGCCAGGTCCTCCAGGACGCATCCCGCATGAACGGCGAGCTCCTGCATGCCCCGGCAGCTGCCGAGGACCGGGAGACCGGGGACCTCGTGTGCGGCGCGCAGAAGCGCCATGGCGACCTCGTCCCGGCCGAGGTCGTATTCACGGCCGGGGACCTCGGCGTCCGGGCGACCGTACAACGCAGGATGGACATAGGACCCGCTCCCGGGCAGCACCAGTCCGTCCAGGCCGGCGACCACCCCGCCGATGACCTCCGCACCGACCGCGGGGATGAGCACGGGGAGTACCCCGGCGTGCTCGAGCAGGCCGGCGGTCACCACGTCGTTGACCCGTGAGTAACTGGTCCCGTTGGGGCGTCGTTTGCGGCAGGCCAGCACCCCGACGATCGGCCGGCCCATCTACGCTTCGATCCAGGCGCGCAGGCTCTTGGCCACGACCGGTACCTCATGGTCGTCCAGCATGGTGACAACGGCGATCGCGGGCTTCCCGGGATTCGTCCAATCCGTGGCCATGGTGACGAGTGGGTGCCCGGCCACGCGTTCCAGCGAGCGCTCCACCCCTCCGTCGGGCACCGGGACGATGACCATCGCCGCTTTGGCCGTCGCCGGGGCGGGTTCCGGCAGAGGTTCTCCGTTCAGCACGCCGAGCAGTTCCCGGTACGGCTGAACGCGGCCATCGGTCGCCAGCGGGACGAGATGGGAGTTGATCAGGTCTCCGCCCAGGCGGGCGCCGACCTCCAGGACGACCGGGCCGTCCGGTCCGAGGCGGAGGTCCACGTGGAAGCCGCCGTCCCGGATGCCCACCGCCCGCACAGCCGTCCTGGCCGCCTCGTGCAACCGCTCCGCCTCCCAGGGGGCGAGCGCCGACGGGACCAGCGTGGCCACCGTGCTCAGGCCCGCCTCGTCCAGGAACTTGTCGGCGACCGCCAGGGTCACCACCTGCCCATCGCGGACGAGACCGGTGACGGAGTGCTCGCTGCCCTCGACGTAACGTTCGACGACGAAAGCGCTGGACTCGACGTAGTTGGACGTGGTGGCGGCGAGCAGCGCGTCCATGTCGGTGCCCTCGTCGATCAGAGCGGTGCCTTTGCCGCCCGAGGAGTGGGCCGGCTTGAAGATCAGCGGCATGCCGAGTTCGTCGATCGCCGCCCGCAGTTCCTCGACCGTGGTCCCACGCCGCCAGGGGGGGTTGAGGCCATGGGGATCCAGAACGTGGCGCTGTGCGGCCTTGTCCCCGCAGACGAGCGCGGCCTGCGGGCCCACGCCCCTCAGCCCCAGGGTCTCGGCGATCAGGGCGGTGACGCGGATGTAGCGGTCGCCCCAGCAGACGACCGAGGACGGGACGCGGCCGGCGGCGCGCATCCGCTCGACGCTCTGCGCGGCGATCGCATCGACGGAGTCGGCCATGAAGAACTTCGCGATCTGCTCCTCCGGGAGGCCGATCCGGTCAAGGGAGGCGTCCGAGTGCACGAAGACGTCGTGGTCGCGGCCTAGCGCTGCCTCGATCTCGGCTTTCCACTCGAGGCTTGGACGGCGCAGCCCCATGAAGAGGACTGCCGGCCGGGTACTGGTCATGCTGGTGGAACCTTTCCTGTCAGACCAAAGCGGCGGCGGTGAACCGCCTCTGATACCACCGGTTGTCGAAATCGCTGATCACTAGAGCACGCCCGCCCGCGTCGACCTGTGAGGCGTAGGACTGGTACAGGCCGCGGAGTACCTGACCGATCGCAACGGCCGCGCGGAAATCTTGGAGCGTATACGGATCACCGTCCGTGCGCATCAGCCTGAAGTCGTGGATGCCGGGCCGAGACGCGCCCGCGAGAGTCAGCGGGAACGGGACGCGGATCGCGTGGCGTACCCCGTTCGCCACATGGCCCTGATGGTGGTGCGACGTCCATTCGGTGACGTCCGGCATGGTCGGCGCGTAGAACCAGTCTCGGTCGGCGAAGCTCGGGTCGTCGCCGACGCCGCTGGCGTGCGGCATGAAATGCCAGCCGTTCCAGCGCATGCGGGCCGCGATGGCTCGCACCACCTGCGTCAGCTCCTCGGGCACGCCGTTGTCGGCGAACCGCCGGCCGAAGTCCCGGCTCGGGACCACGCAGCAGTAGTAGTCGCTCGTCTTCCAGTGCCCCGGCACGGTGCTGCCCGCCGCGATCTGCCGCGATAACTCGGCCATGTCGCGGGGCCCCCGCGACATCCCGACATGTGAGACCGTCGCCTCCGTACCGGCCTCCACCAGATCATGGACCACCTGCTCGAAATGAGTGGTGAAGGCGGCGTCACGGGCGTTCTCGTGGGCTCGCACGGCGTGGGCGGTCCAGGCGCTCTCCCAGTCGCTCGTCCCGGCGACGTCGGTGCCGGGAAGCAGCCACATGAGCTTCTCCACGAAGGCTCCGGGCAGGTCCACGGCGGTGACGGGCACGGTGAACAAGTGCTCCTGCTTGTGGATGGTCATCGACTGCACCGTGCGGTAGAACGGCGGCCATCCGCGAAGCTTGCCGGGGCGGAGCTCCCTGGCCTGCGCGGACAGCGCGAACAGCCGATCCACGAGCGCCAGTTCATCCGTCTCCCGCGGCACCGACCCGTCATAGGCCGCGATCCGGTCGCGGATGAACGCCTCAAGACGTCCCGGCATCAGCTGGGTCCCGCTCATCTCCTCAGTACGCGACGGCGTCCCTGAACCGATCAGCGCGGTCATCAGGACGACGAAGCACGCGTCCTCGGGCGGCCACTGAGCGACCGGCACGTCGGCCAGCCGACTCAGCCGGCACCTGTCGGAGCCGACCGCCAGTGACTTGCCCACCAGGTTGCTCGCCCTTCCCAAGTTGGTGTAGCAGTGCGGTCCGATGTAGACCCGCATGGGGCCGACGTGGCTGAGCAGCGTCTGAAGGCCGGCGACCATCCGCTGCGCCTCGCCCGCGGGACGGGATCGCAGCCAGTCGGCGACGGCGCCGATCTCGTCGGCGTCCCGCCGCAGCGCCTCATCGCACTCTTGGTCGAGCGAGGCGGGCCGGGCGGCGCCCCATTCGATACGCCCGATCGTCAGGACGCCCTCCTCCTCAGGTTCACCGGCACGGAGGATCCGCAGGCGGCCGGTGGAGGTCAGTGCCAGGCTTTCTCCCGGACCCACGGGGCCCATCTGGGCGCCGGCCTTCTCCGCGGCGTGGAGCACGAAAGCCTCATGCCTGCTGAGCGCGCCCAGGGCCACCTCTACGGCAAGTCGTTCGCCGAGGGTCGCGGCGTGCATGGCCGCGTCGCGCACAAGGCGTTCGGCCGCGGCCTCCTGTGCGACCATCTCGACGAGCTTGGCGAAACCTTCGGTCTTGAGCGTTCCCAAAAGATCACTTCTCCTCGTTGACCAGCAATGGGGGATGGAGCGATCGAGTGCGGAGCACCAGTGGTGAGACCCACCCGGCACAGGTGAGCACGAGCCCGAGGCCGAGCCAGCCCAGCCAGCCGAGCCGGCCGTCCTGGAGGCAGACGACTGCCAAGGCGTAGGGGGCGAGGACTTCGGCGGTTCCCATCCCCAGCCCGAAGACGCCCTGGTATTCGGTGAGGCGGTCGGGCGGGGCCAAGCCGTAGCTCAGCTCGGAGGCGCCGGCGGCGTGGAAGATCTCGCCGACCGTGTGCACGGCCACGCCGAGGAAGAGCAGCCCGACGGCGAGGACCGGGCCCGCGGACGCGGCGGCCGCCAGGAGGGCGAGACTGCCGAAGAACACGACTCCGGAGATCCGCAGGCAGCGTGCGGCCTTGGCGACGTCCCGCACTCTCCTCGAGATCGGTAGCTGAAGCAGCGCCACCATGATCATGTTCAGGACGAACAGGAACGGGATGACGACCTTCGGCGCGTTCGTGTGCCCGACGACCCACAGTGGGAGTACCAGGGTGATCACGAAGTACTCCAGGCACATGACGGCGTCGATGAGCGTCACCGTGCGGTACCGGGTGTCCCGCAGCGCGGAGCCGGAGGGGGTCGCGGAGCGCGACATCCGGCCGATGGATCGGAGACCGAGCACCAGCGCCGCGGCCAGCAGCAAGGTACAGGCGTTGGCCAGGATGAGCAGCTCGTAGGCGCGGTCGCCGTCGTCGGCGACCGCGGCGCTCGACAGCAGAGCACCGGCGGCCGTCCCGAAGTTGTTGAGCGACCTGGCCACCGCTCGCACTTCGAGCCTGCGGGGGCCGGCCATGTGGCCGATCAACGCGTTGTTCACCGCCCGTGCGGTCTTGGCGCCGATCGCGTTCACCGTCATGATCGCGATGAACAGCCCGAACGAGCGGGTCTGCGGCAGCAGGAACAAGCTCACCGCCTGGACCAGGAGGAGCTGCAGGTAAGCCGTCCGCAGAGACCGGCCGTTGACCAGGCGGGTCAGCGGCACGCTGACCAGCAGCCCCAGCACGGCGGCGATGGTCAGTCCGAGACCCATCCGGACCGGGCTGAACCCGAGGACCTGCACGAAGAACAGCGTGCTCCCCACCGTGAACATCCCGGTGCCCAGCGCGATGACCAGGACGACGGCATAAAGAAGCCGCTCAGGCCCTCCCTTCCTCACCCGCGACCCAGCGGGGCGGAGAAGACGTCCAAACGGAGCACCGTCATGTTGCTGAATCCGGCTTTGAAGTGGCCGATGCTCAGGAACTTCTCGTCCAGGTCCGGGTGGTCGCCCGGATGGAGCACTTCGCCGAGCTCGAAGTACCGGCAGCCGAGCCGCTCCGCGTGCCGCATCGCCCGCCAGAGCACGTGGTGGCTGAGCCCGTCGCCCGCGCCGCCCCTCTCGTTCACCCCCGACACGTACAGGCAGTACCCAGGCGAGACCGCGAAGTAGGCGATGGTCACCACGCGGCCGTCTCTTCGCCCGATCACCAGGAACGCCTCATCCGCGAGGACGGAGGCGCGGATGGCGTCCCAGGACTCCTGCGATCGCATCCCCTTGCCGTAGAAAGCCAGCTGTAGCCGCGCGAACTGCTCGAGATCGTCCGGCGTGACCTCGGCGCCGGTCACCACCGCGAGGTCCAGGCGGGCGGGCGGCTTGCGGAGGATCCGCTGGAAGTTCTTCCTCAGCTCCGCCCGGCGTTCCTCCTCGGGCAGGGTCAGGTCGACCATCTGGGTGAGGTGATGCCTGCTGACGCCGCCGTTCCTCAGGACGACCTCGGTCAGCGGCGAGATCGCCCCGTCCGTGAGGTGGTCCCGCAGGTGCCATCGCTCGGCGTCGTGGGCCGCGGCCACCTCCTGGAGATGCCTATAGATCAGCTCGGCGGCGCGCTTGCGTGCCCGGGGCGGCGCCGCCGGATCCTGGACGAGGTAGAGCGGGCGCCCGTAGGCGGACAGCCGGGTACGGCCGTCCAGGACCTCGACGGTGACGGGCGTCCCGGCCACCGGCCCGTCGGGGCCCATCACCAGCGCGTGCCGCGGCAGGAAGACCTCAGCCGAGGCCCGATACCGGCTGACGTCGTGTTCCGCGGGAAGGTAGTACAGGCGCGTGTAATGCCTGGATCCCGCGGCCAGGCCGGTGACGGTGTAATTCGCGTGCTGCAGCGGATCAGCGGCCCACAGACGCTGCCAGTCCTCGTGCCCGGCGAGATCGTCGAACGTGAGGAGCTTCATCGGGCGGCTCCAGTGGTAAGGAGGCACGCCGCTCTGGTGATCGCTCCTTCGATCTCCCGCATGAGGAGCTCCGCGCGCTCTCGTGGGACCAAGGCGGGGAGGAAGGCCAGTTCGAGCGAGATCGAGTCCCCGTTGTCGCCGACCCGTAATCCGAGGGCGAAGGATGGGGTCAGCCTGATGTCGATCTTCACGGGCGTCGAGGTGACACCCGGCAGGCGAAGGTCCCCCGATCCCTCGCGGTCCTGACCGCGGACGTTGAGGAAGAGGAATCGGGCGTATCCTGCCAGGTCCCGATGACCGGGCAGGAGCGTTCCGAACCAGAACGGCAGGGGCACGGCCTCGCGCTGGGCCGCGCGGCCCACCTCCTGGGCCGACCTCCTGATCAGCTCCTGGAGCGGCAGGCCGTGCACGTTGCCGAGGAAGACCGGGATGTTGTTGGCGAAGAAGCCGACGGACCTCTCGGCGTCGGGAACCGTCCGGTTGGCGAAGGTGGAGACCAGTGCGACCTCCTTCCGGCCGGACCACCGGGCGAAGGCCTCGGCGTAGAGCGCCGTGACGACGGAGCCCATCGGCTGTGCCATGGCCCTGGACACCGCCTGGAGCGTGCGGGTGGGCTCCGGGCCGAGGCGTCGCCGAATCAGCTCTTCTGCCGCGAAGTCCTCCGCGGGGCCGGGCGCTGGTTCGGGGAAGAGCAGGACCGCCGCCGGGTCGGCGACCGCCCAGGGCGAGCGGCGCCAGTCCTCTTCGAGGGCATGGGCCAGTTCTTCATCGAGCCAGGCCTGCTCGGTCCGCGCCCAGCGCAGGAAACGGTCGTCCGGAACGGGCGCGGGGAGCGTCTCGCCACGGGTGAGGGACGCGTAACACCGGGACAGATCATCGTTCAGGGCACCGATCGACCAGCCGTCGAAGACGATGTGGTCGGCATTGAGGAACAGGTAGTGCTCACGTTCCGAAACCCTGACCAGGGTCGCACGAAGAAGGCCGTCGTAGGCGGGCCCGCAGCGCGCGAACGGTGTCTCGGCGTCCCGCTGGATGATGCTCAGGGCCTGTTCGCGGGCGGTCTGCGCATCGAAGCCGGCGGTGACGGCCACCACGCGCAAGGTGGGACTCCAGGCTGTGAGGCGCTGCCGTCGACCGTCGGGATCGACTTCCAGCCGGAGAGCCGGATGCGCGATCACCGCCCACTGGAGCGCCTGACTCAGCGCCTCGGTGTCCAGCGGACCGGTCAGGTGATAGGCCATGGGCACGTTGCTGATGCTCGGCAGGTCATGGCGAGCCCGCCAGGCCTCACGGTTCATCCGATGGCTCTGGGTGGCGGCCACGCCGAACCACGTGCCGTCGGAGGCGGCCGGTGCGATCTCCTGCGGCTGGAAGCGCGTCCGCCCGGCGCCACCTTGGACGAACTCCACGAAATCCGCGAACCGGGGGTGCATCAGTAGATCTCCCACCGAGACCCGCCTGGCGAGGGAACGGTTCAGCTCCACCACCAGACGGACCGCGGTCAGCGAATCGCCGCCGAGGTCGAAGTACTGGGCGTCGTCGGGAACCGAGACGACGCCCAGGACCCGCTGCCACACGCGGCGGACCGCATCCCGGAGATCCGCGGGCACCGCGGCGTCCTGGACACCCTCCGGCGCCAGGGACTCCGCCAGCGCCCGGCGGTCGACCTTGTCACTCCTGGTCCTCGGCAGCGAATCCAGCACCTCGAAGCGCCTTGGCACCGCGTAGGGCGGGAGCACCCGTGCCGCGGCGGCCCTGACCTCCTCGACCACCAGGACCGATCCGGCGCGAGGCACGACGAAGGCCGCCAGATGCCGGTCCGTCGCTCCGTGCCCGACCGGGACCACGGCCACCTGGCCAACCGATCGGTTCGCGGACAGAGCCGCCTCGACCTCGCCGATCTCGACGCGATGGCCGCTGACCTTCACCTGGTCATCGCGGCGGCCCCGATAAAGGAGCGTTCCAGCCTCGAGAACGCCGAAATCACCCGTGCGGTACACCCGGCCGATCCCCCGCACCTCGATGAACCGGCCGCGTGTCCGCTCGTCATCCACGACATAGCCGTCAGCCAGTGCCGAGCCCGCCAGGCAGATCTCACCTTCCGCGCCTGCCGGGACCGGGTTCATCGCATCGTCGAGCAGGTACACCGAACAGTTGTCCACGACCGATCCGAGCGGCGGGACCCTGGGCCAGTCCTGCGGCCGGCCACGCAGCAGGCTCCGCGTCACCACGTGGGTCTCGGTGGGGCCGTACTGGTTTGCCAGGGTGGGATCGCCAGTGGCCTCGACGAATCTCTCGAGGGCAGGAGTGATGATCGGTTGTTCACCGGCGGTGATGATCTCCCGCAGCACCGGCAGCGGGCCCGGCATCGCCACGGCCCATTCCGCGATGCTCTGCAGGGCGGCGAACGGCAGGAAGAGCCGCGAGACCCCGTACCGGTGCGCGAGCTCCAGAACGCGGCCCGGATCGCGGCGATCCTCCTCGCCGATCAGGACCAGCTCTCCTCCCGAGCCCCAGGTGGAGAAGATCTCTTGGAAGGAGACGTCGAAGCCGATGGGCGCGAACTGCAGCGTGCGGTCCCCGGGACCGGCCGGGGAGTCACGCAGTTGCCATTCGATGAGGTTCACCAGCGGGTGATGCGGCATCGCCACGCCCTTAGGGCGTCCAGTCGATCCGGAGGTGAACAGCACATATGCCGTGTCCCCGGGATCGGCCGGCCAAGCGCCGAGCAGCTCGGGGCCGGCCGCGTCCACGGCGGGCACGACGACGGTCCGGCAGCCGCCGACCGGCCCCGCGTAGGCCTCGTCGACGACGATCAGCCCGAGTCCGGCGTCCTCGATCATCATCTCGAGTCGCCCGGCGGGCAGCGCCGGATCGAGAGGCACGTAGCACGCTCCCGCCGCGAGCACCGACAGCACGGCGATCTGCTGCGGGATGCCCCGCTGCAGGGCGAGGCCGACTCGCATGCCGCCCATCCCGAGCTCTTCACGCAACATCCGCCCGAACCCGGCCGCGCGACCCGCCAGCTGCGCGTAGGTGAGCACGTGATCGCCATCACGGACGGCGACGGCCGCGGGGTGCTCGGCCACCGCCCGTACGACAAGCTCCACCACGTTGCCCGCGGATGTGGGACGGGACACCCCGCTCAACACGAACCCAGCCGGGTCCACGACCATATTCACTACCTCTGCGAATAGTAGAACATTGGCTCGCGAAAAACTTAGGACGCACAGGAACAGCGCCACGGGGCACAAACAGCCCTAGGCGTTGACAAAGAACAGATGAATCAGGGGACGAAGGGGCCATCGATCAGGTCGTGCTGCAAATCCGTATGGCGCTCGAACGAAATGTCACGGCAGCGTTGACGTGAAAGTGAACAGATGTGAACGGCCCGAAGTGCACCAATCGTGAATCATAGTCAGCATGACGGCGAGCGTAAAGAGGATGTACATCAATTGGTCAACATGCAGTGCTCCACCGAGAGCTCGATGCCCGGTGAAGTGCGAAGACCCGTCTCGCCTGTGCGGGTACGAACGCTTCGGGGCCTCAGACGCGACCGGCGTCGATCGACGTTGAGGCCTGCGACGCGCCGAGGATGCCGGCGGTGATCGTGATGGCCGGCACGAGGGAGGATGCCGGCCAGGGCCGGCGCGAGGAGAGGGGACCCGGGACGGCCGGCAGGTGACCGCGGGCTCCGGGCCGCACCTCGCGACGGAGATCAGGCCGGTAAGGGATTCATGCAGGTGGGACGGTGAATGGCGGAGGACCGAACCCGCGCACCGACGAGCCGGGGCGCCGCTCAGATCACCGGCCGGCTGGACGAGACCGCCACGAGCCGGCGTCCGCCCCCGAGCTATCAGCAGACCGCTTCGGCCGCCGCCCGGCGGACGGTCACTTGGCGGTTCGTCATCACCCCAGGCCGATGAGTCAGCCCCGTCGGCCCGATGAGTCAGCCCCGTCGGCGCACGTGCGCGGCGACCGGCACAGGGCGGAAAGACCGCCGACGGCCACGGCGGCCTTTCCGACCGCGGCGGTCTCCTGGACGGGGCGCCCGGCGCCTGGCGGATTCGGGGGCCTCGCAGCCCCCGAGCCCGCGTGTGGCGCAAGCGTCACCGGCCCGACGGGCGCCCCGGATCGCTCACCGGTTCCAGTTCCAACAAGGGTTTCCGGGGGATTTCAGCGGTGCTTCAGCGTTTTCAGCGGTGCGTCCTGCGACCGCGCCACCGGTCCAGCAACTCGCGCAACTTGCGCTGATTCTGCGGGTCCTTGGCCATCGTCTCCACCCGCCGGACATGCTCCTGCCCCTTGGGGCTGCGCAGATAGTCCTTGATGCGATCCACTATGCCAGCCATCGCTTCACCACCGTATGTCGATCACTGTCTTCGCTGAACGGCTACCCTCGACACCCCCTGTTAATCACCGGCGCTGCACGCAAGCCGGAAAAACAGGACAAGCATGGCGATTGTGGGATACAACCTCGACCCAGAGCTGATCACCTCATGACGGTTTCCCGCTTTATCGCGTTAAACCATGTCGGAACCGGCATGCTGCTCGATCAGTGACGCGGAGCGACTCGCCCAGACCATAACGTCCCTCCCGTCGGACCGTGCGTTAGGTTGGAGCGCCTCGGCGGCGTGGGTACGGCGCCGCCCGCACCGGCGAAGGGAGGACGGCCCCTGAACGGCACCGGCGCGACGTCCTACGCGAGGATCATGGAACGGGTCCGGCGACTGCTGGACCTCGCGGAGCATCCCAACACCGGCGAAGAGGAGGCCGCACTGGCCTCCGCCCACGCCGCGGCACTCATGCTGCGGCACGGCCTGGACGCCGAGGCCGTACGCCGCCACGCCACCGGCCGTTCCGGGAAGGTCGACGGCATCGAGTTCGAGGTCTCCAACCGCGGCGGCCACGCCCGCGAACGCTGCTGGGCGCTGCACCTGGTGTGCGAGGCGCTCGGCTGCAAGGGCGCCCACCGCTGGACGGGCGTCAAGGGCCGCGGCATCCGTGGAGCCACCCACGTCACCATGACCGTCATCGGCGCCGAACCCGTCCTCGACGGCCTGCGCGTCCTGCTGCCGTCCCTCACCCTCCAGATGGAGAACCAGGTCAGACCCGCCCTGCGCCGCCACACCGCAACGGCGCTCGCCACCGTGACGGACAAGGACCGGCGCGCCCGCGCGTCCGCCGACTTCCGCCGCGCCTTCTACGTCGGCTTCGGCACAGGCGTCGCCACCAAACTCCGCGACCGCGTCACCGAAATAGCCACCGAGGTCAAGGGCACCGGCGCCGAACTCATCCTCCTAGACCGCACAGCCTTGGTCGAAGCCGAGTTCAACCACCGCTTCCCCGGCCTCCGCCCCGCCCGCGCCACTCCCCTCCACCCCGAAGGCTTCCACAACGGCCACCACTCCGGCCGCCTGGCCGACCTCAACGACCGCACCCTCGACGACCTCTCCGCCGACGAACTCCCCTCCTGACCCGGCGGAACCCGTACGGTTGCCGGACGATCAGCAAGGCCGCCTACCCCGCAAAACACCTAGCGACGGACTGAACGCCCCTCGCATCCAAACCCGTGCGAAGTGATGATAGATAGCGTTTAGCACCGCAACGTACGAATTCAGAGGCTATTCCAGGTGGCTGCGGCCACAGCCATGGCAAAAGCGCGCACGCGCGGCAAGCGCGGCCCACGGAAAGTGCCGGTAAACGGCCGGAACAAAAATGCCGGGCCTCGCCATCCATACGCCCGTTACCATCTCGTCCACCCCAACCGACTTATGACTATCCCTCTTTCCCGCCGCCTGCGTTATTTTGGTCCTCCGGTACCAGGGGGCACCGGAGCACGACCACACGCGGAACCGACTCAGTGCATGACGCACACACCCGAGGCAGCGGGGCCGGGTTGTCGGGACCGGAGGTGCGTGAACGCAGGAAACGAGAGCGGACGGGGGTGACCACATGGGCACCGTGCCACCGGGGACAGGACCACTGTCCCCTTCCTTCACCGGGATCGATCCGGGCCTGATGGACGGCTTCGTCACCGAGGTCGAACACGCCCGAGGCGTCATCGGCGAAAACCTGGAGGCCATCCGCAGGGTCTTCGCCGCCAACGGCGTCCCCGCGACGTCGCTCGACCCCATAGGAGAGGTCGAACGCTGGCTGGACGAACGCCTCCCCGACCTCAGACGCCGCAGCAAAATGGCACACGACATCGCCAGACTCCCCGACTGGTCCCCGGGAGCGGCCGGCGCCCTGGTGCCGTACGAGGAGAAGGGTGTGCTCCCGGCGACAGAAGCACGCCGGCTCGGCACAGAACTGGCGGCCCAGTACAAAAAGATCAACCCAGACGTCTTCTTCGACCCAGGCCTGGACGAGAAGCACCAGAAGATCGTAGACGCCCTCGCCGCCCACGCCCACGACCCCGAGTTCACCACCGCCTTCTTCGCCGGCCTCGGCCTGAACCGCACGCTCCAGCTACCCGAACGGCTGCGGCACGCCCTCCAGGAGGGCGACGATTCGGCGGTTGACACGGTGAGTCGAGCCCTCGGGACGGCCGTCAGCGCGGGCGGCGCCGCAGCCGCCGGTTTCGCCGCCATCGCCAACGGCCTGAAGCAGAAGGCCACGAACCACGACGACCAGGAAGCGATCGGCGACCTGCTGTCCGCCGGCCGCTTCCCCACCGAGTGGCTTGCTCAGGTGGTCGCCACCCAGATCTTCCTCCCCGGCGACAAATCCGTCGGTGCAACCCTGACGCCGTACCTCAAAGCCCTGTCCCACGACCCAGCCGCGACCCGCCTCGCAATCAGCCTCGCCACCCGCGACAGCCCACTCCCAAGAGACACCCTCGCCAAGCTCCTGCCACCCCAACTGTCCCTGATCCCCAAAGACCAACGACCGGACTTGGCAACGTTCCTGAACAACCTCAACAACCGAGCCAGAGTCAACGACACCTCAGCCGACGCCTTCGGCCGTCTGCTGGCCTCCGCCTCAGGCGCCTACGACGAAAAAGACGGCCACCACAGCGACCCAGCGGCCCGCTTCGCCTTCACTTTGATCACCACAGCAGACGACTTCAAACTCGCCGAACCTACCCGTATCCACCTTTCCGAAATCGCCGGCACCTACGCCACCGAGATCGCTCAAGGCGCGAACTTCGGAGATGCCAACCACTTGCTTCCCAGCGCCTTCGGCGAGGTCAAGTCCCAGGTTTCCGGCCTGCGACCCACATTCCGCCTCAGCCCAGAAGACACGTATAGATTCATCCAGACCTTCACGAATAAACTAGAGAATCAGGCGCCGTTCCAAGCAGGCATGGGCAACCTTGCCCGACGCTTGACAGGTGAGGAATCGCCCAATGTGGCAGGGCCTAGGGACATCAGGCGATTGGATGACGTCTTCGCCTTACTCGGCAGCGCGCGTGGCCTCCAACTCGCCGCCAGAGATAAGTGGGACAACGCAAAGGAGCAGGCCGAAAAGGAAGCAGGAAAAGCGTTCAGTTGGCTCTCAGGAAATGGGCTCGGGGCAGTTGGACTGATCGTCCCAGGCGGCCCAGTCGGTGCCGCAGCGTGGACGGCCTTGAGCACCGCCTGGTCAACATACGACACCTACAAGCCCGAAACGGATTCAGAGCTCGAAAAGGCTAAAAGAGCCGACAAGCTGGAAACTCTCGGTCGCCAGCACTCTATCGCCCAGTCTCTGATGAATACTGGATTGAGCCCGAAGATCTCGCCTCGCGACTATCAGGCTACACACCCCTCTGACGCCACCATCACCGACTCAAACGGAGATCTGCTTCCTTTCAGCGAAATCCTGAAGCAGCGAGAGGGCTTGAACACTCTGGACGGATGGTTCATCGCGAATGGCATGGGATCCAGCGATGATTCGGCTCTGGGTGCGGTCTCCAGGAAGCTGGCGGATATCTTCGACGGTCGGAAGGTTAACTCGAAGGCGCGCACAGAGAGCTGATTTTATGTCACTGCGAGGCGAGACAGTCGGTCTCACCGCTCACGGCATAAACTCCCACAGCAGGAGAATCAAGAAGCAATTTAGTCTTGGTGGCGTCATTCTGTACATGAATCGGTGCGGACAACGGACCAGCATCGACAACGTTGTACGGAGCCACTCGATTGAGTGCCCCCAGCAGAGCCGAACGTACGTTATCAGGAGTGGTTGTTTTTGCTACATCGGTGCCTGTAGCTGCAAAAATCTGCTTCGCTCTCCCATCGGCGCAGGGGATATTCCTACCCCCTGGCTCCGTTATAGTCACGTTCTGAGCGTTCCTCTCCTTCAACAGTTGAAGGATGTGATTTTTTAAGGTTTGACCGGCCTGGGCAGCGGTGGGGCCTTCGTCGGATGTACAGGCGGTTAGGGCCAATGGTACGAGCAGCGCAATGACGGCTCCCTTTCGGCGGAGCTTTACGGGACTGGACAGGATGAGCATCGTCTTCGCCTCCACGTCTGGCCGGAACCCGGTAGCGCCCCACATAATCTCAGGGAGAACCAACCGCTGCACCACCTAGTATCTCCATCTTGACCGACGCTTTCACCGCAACTGGAGTCCGGCGTTGCCCATCGATGATGATCTGGTGCCGAATCCACGGCATCAGGACCTGGATGCAGCTCTTGCCGCCGTACGAGCGCACGTCCGTGTGCTGGAAACCGCGCTTGATCCGGCATGTGCGCAGTTCGGCGGGCACGCCGTGTGGGTGGGCCCGACTGCTCGCGCCTTTGGTGAGGAGTTGAACGGCCGGAGGGCGCGGATGAAGACGGCTGTTCAGCACATCCTCGCCGAGCTTGAGGCGGAGCTGCGGTCTACTCCGAGCAAGGTTTCACGGGCAGCGGCTGCCGCCATGAGCGGCTGGTCATAGTACGCGCCGCAGTCTGAAGTAGCCCTTAGGTGCGCGATGACGATGGGGGCTGCAGCATTGTCGGACCAGGCGCATGGATCTCCGACAGTGCCTGTCGCCAGTCGGCGGTCACTGAACCTGAAGGGGCGAGGAGGCTGTCGAACTCGTGAGCACGCACCACGACCACGTGGCTGTGGCATACATACGGGTCACGGATGGCGGTCGTCGCGACTCTGCATGCCTCTTCGTTCTCCCCTGCCTTGGCGAGAGCGGAGGCGTAGGCGAACCGCACCAGCGCAGGATCGGCGTTGTCCGTCGGGTCGTAGGCGGCAAGGGCGCGTGTCGCGGCTTCCGCGGTGCCTTCGAGATCACCGAGATCGGCCCGGCCCCGCGTCTCGTAGAACGTCTGCCGTTCCTGTTGGAAGGACAGGGCACCGGACTGTTGCACAGTCTGCTGGCATCGATCCAACGTGGTACGCGACCTGTTGATCGCCCGCTCGAAGGCCACACGATCTCCCAGAGCAGCATGCGCTAGCGCGGCGAAGCCCCACATCCAGGCGATCGCCGGAGTGGCGCCAACCGCCTGGTCCAGACGCGGTGTGACCAGGGCCAGCGCGCCGCGCGCATCACCCGAATAGGTCGGGATGAGCAACGCGTTCGCCAGTGCGAGATCAGCGACGTAGCGGTCCCCGGCCTCGTCCGCCGCCCTCGTGGCTGCCGTGTACCAACGGCGTGCCAGCGGAAACTGGTTGGCACAGAACATGGTCACGCCCATCACAATGGACAGCTTCGCTCCGATACGCACCAGGCGGCGCTGCGATTCGGTGGGCTGCCGATGGGCGAGCAGCTCCCGCACGCTGGTCAAGCGCAGCAGTGTCTCGGACAGCAAACTGGTGGGTGGGGCCTTCTCCATTGCCTGAGCGAGCCGGTCGACTTCAGACTCCAGGAAGAGGAGACGGGCCTCGCCGACATTGCCTGCGTCAAGGGCCTGTTCGAAGAGGTCGGGGCCGCGGTAGATGCTTTCTGTGAGGCCCAGGGCCATGGTGGTGGCGCCGAGTTGGAAGATCTCTCGCCTGTTCGTGGCCGCCTCCCGGGGGTCGGGGCGCGCTTCCTGAACGCCGGGGTTCTTGAGTCCAGGGTCGTACGGGGCGAGGAGTTCCGCAACGGTGTGGCCGGGAAACATGCGTTCCAGGACCCGGCAGTGGTCGGCGTGGGGCTTGGTCTTCAGGTGGCCCTTCAGCCAGCGTCCGTACGCCTCGCGGCTGGGCGAGGAGCCGATCAGGTGGCGGTCGATGCTTCGGGCCACCTTGTCGTACTCCAGGCAGAACGCACGATGGGTCTCCTGGTGACGCTTCATCAGCAACACCTTCAGCAAGGTCTGCCGGCTGGACATGGACATCGACATCACACCCTCCGCGATCATGCGAGTACGCAAAGTAATCGATCGCTCACAGTAAAGCCCAGCCGACCGACATTTTCGCCCCCGCTTCCTCCGGACGACTCGGAGAAGACACCTCGTCGCTCGCTTGGAGACCTGTGACGACGCGTCGCAGACCGCTCCGGCGTCGGCGGCCGAGCGGTTTCGCGCGCCTGCCGTCACGAGGGCTGGTCGCGTAGGACATGGAGAAGCCTCTCGGCCGACGGTTCGACGGCCGGTGGCGGCGCATTCGCGTGCTGCTCACCGGGCTGCCGGGCCTTCTAGCGTCGCCTCACCGTGCGGTGGACCGGCGACCGCGCCGCGAAGGTCGCCGCGGTGCCGTCCGTCTGTCACGGGCATCTTGCGACGCCCCCTCGCGAAGGACATCCATGCGCGAAGACGCCAACACCATTCCCAGGCCGTGGTCGGTCGATAGGACCGTCTTTCCCTCGGCCGAGACCTCCGTGGCCCAGGCCCGGCGGTGGCTGCGCGAGCTGCTCGCCGGCCATCCCCGCTGCGATGACGCCGTACTGCTGCTGTCGGAGACGTTCACCAACTCCGTCGTGCACACCCGGTCCGCCGCGATCGGCGTCGTGCTGCTCGTCGAGGAGAACGACCGCCTTCAGGTCGAGGTCGTCGACGAGGGCGCGGAGACCTCGCCGTGCGTCTGCGGCCACTCCGGCGGCGGCGATCTGGCGGAGTCCGGCAGGGGGATCCGGCTCCTGCGGGCGCTTTCCGATCAGTGGGGGTTCATCGAGGAGCATCCGCGCTGCGTCGTCTGGTTCACCCTCGGCCCACCGCCGCCGCCCGTGGAGTAGGCCGCACGCTTTCGAGTTCCCCGAGATCAGAGAGAGAAATGCATGTCCAACGTCCCGGTGCTCCGCGATTCCTTCGAGACCGTCCAGCGGATTCGGTACGCGGTGTGGTGTGGCGGCCTGTCCCTGCTCCTGCTGCTCACCACCGTGCGTCCGTGGGTGCGCGACGGGCGCACGCGGTCCGGCACGGCCACGTTGACGCTGTGGGACCTTCCCGGTGCCGAGAGCGCGGTCATGAGCGATTCCGGCCTCAGCGTCCTCGGCATGCTGCTGCTGAGCCTCGCGCTGGCCTTTCTCACAGCGCTGCGGCCCGTCCGTCCGCTGGTGCTGGGCACGATCCTCTCGGCGGTGCTGAGCTTTCTCGACACCATGGGGCTGCACCAAGCGCTCGCCGACATGCCCGGCCGACCCGGCGGGCTGCCGGATCGGTTCACCTCGGCGCCCGCCGTTCTGACCGCCTGCGCCGAAACGTTCGCGCTCGTCGTGGGACTCGCTCTGCTGGCGCTCGCCGGGAGCGCGAACAGGGCATCCCGGCGGCGGTCACCGTGATGTGGCGCTGTCGGAGTCATGAGTGGGGCCGCTGAGGATGTCCGGTTCAGCGTGAAGGTGGCCGTTGGAGAGGGTGGGGTAGCCGGGGCCGCGGTCGAAGAACGGGCGGGGGTCGGATCCGCGCAGGGTGGCGCGGAGGGCCTCGGTGGCGGGCTCGTCGGCCGTGGGGGCGTCGGCGGGGGCGGTCAGGATGACGCCGTAGTCGGTGCGGGCCGACTCTAGGGAGACCTTGCCGTCGCGGACGTCGGCGGCTACCGCGGCCGGGTCGCGGTCGTAGGGGGAGCCCCAGCCGCCGCCTCCGGTGGTGCGGATGCGGATGGTCTGGCCGGCGGCTACGGGGTGGTCGTCGACCAGGCCGTCCATCTCGTGGCCGTCCACGGTGACGAGGAAGGGTTGCCCGGCGCGGCCGCCGTTGACGCCCCAGCACGCGAGGATGGAGCGGTCGGCGATGGACATGAAGGAGGCGTCGCGGAGCATGCGGATGTGTTTGTCGTAGCCGAGGCCGCCCCGGTGGAGGCCGGGGCCGCCGGAGTCGCGGGCGAGGCCGAGGCGTTCGACGCGGAAGGGCCAGCGGGCCTCGGCGAACTCGACGGGGATGTTGCGGGAGTCGGGGACGACGTGGATGGTGTCCTCGCCGTCGGCGTACCAGCGGCCTCCCGAGCCGCCGCCGAGGACCTCGCGCATGAGGTACGGCCGCCCGTCGTGGTCCTCGCCGTAGACGCCGGTGTAGCGGATGGTCTCCTGGTCGGCGGGCATGCGCCCGCCGGTGGCCTTGGCGAGGACGCCGGCGAGCACGCCGAGCAGGCGCAGGATGACGAACGTGCGGGCGTTGGTCGGCGCGGGGAACACCGGCGTCAGGAGCGTGCCCTTCGGGGGGAAGCGCATCTCGATGAGCGGGACGACGCCCTCGTTGACGTCCAGCTCGGCCATCCGCTCGGGCGTGTCGGCCAGGTTGCGCAGGATCGGGGCGAGCCACTTCTTGAGGAACACCCCGTCCGCGTAGTCGCCGGCGTGGTTGATGGGGCCTTTGGCCTGCGGGGACGTGCCGGTGAAGTCGATGACGAGCGGCCGGTCGGCGGCGTGGTGGACGGTGAGCGTGATGCGCTGGGCGTGCAGGCGGGGCGGGTCGACGCCGTCGTGCTCGGCGTAGTCCTCCCAGACGTAGACGCCCTCGGGGATCTTGGCCAGCAGTTCGCGGCGGAACGTCTCGGTGGTGTTCGAGATGATCGTGTCGAAGCACGCCTCGACGGCCGGCCTGCCGTAGCGGGCGAACAGGTCGGCGAGGCGGCGGGCGCCCATCAGGCAGGCGGAGCACTCGGCGTCCAGGTCCCCGGCGAGGGAGTCGGGCATGCGGGAGTTGCGGGTCATGATGGTGAGCGCGGCCCGGTTGGGCACGCCGCGGTCCCACAGCTTGATCGGCGGGACCATCAGGCCCTCCTCGAAGGCGCTGCGCGCGTGCGAGGGCATCGAGCCGGGGACGGCGCCGCCGATGTCGTCGTGGTGGCCGAACGCCTGGACGAACGCGACCACGTCGCCGTCGTGGAAGACCGGGACGGTGACGCAGAGGTCGGGCAGGTGGCCGATGCCGCCCTCGGACAGGTAGACGTCGTTGTGGAAGAACACGTCGCCGGGGTTCATCTCGGCGATGGGGAAGTCGCGGACGACGGGCTGGACGAGCGCGGAGTAGGAGCGGCCGGTGAGCTTGCGCATGCGCGCGTCGTGGATGCCGGCGCGGAAGTCGTGCGCGTCGCGGATCATCGGCGAGCGGGCCGTGCGCGCGATGGCGGTCTCGACCTCCCGCTCGACCGAGGCCAGGGTCCCCTCGACGATCTCGACGAGGACGGGGTCGACGGCCGTCATGCGCCTGCTCCGTGGGTGAGGTGGGTCGCGTCCGCGCCGGCCGGAGGGCTCGCCGGGGCCTCGGGGGGCGGGGCGGCCGCGCGGCGTACGACGAGGTTGCCGTGGGTGTCGGCTTCGGCGGTGAAGCCGGGGTGCAGGGGCAGCGTGGAGCCGTACTCCTCGATGACGGCGGGCCCGGTCAGCACGTCGCCGCACCGCAGCTCGTCACGCCGGTAGAGGGGGGTGGTCCGCCATGGCGGGGACCCGGAGGGCGGGTCGTCGAAGTACACGCGCCGCTCCCCCACCGGGACCGGGGCGCCGCCGTCGCGCGGCGGCAGCGCGGGGATGGCGGGGCGGGTGATGGGGCCGACGCCGGAGACGCGCAGGTTGACCCATTCGACGGCGTGCCGCGGGTCGTCGCGGTAGCCGTACCCGTAGAGCCGCTGGTGGGCGTCGTGGAACCGGTCGAGCACCTCGGCGCGCCACGCCTCGTCCACCGGCCCCCCGGGCGCGGGGACGCGGACCTCGTACGCCTGGCCGTAGTACCGCAGGTCGGCGCTGCGCGCGTACACGTGCCGGTCGCGGGGGAAGCCCTCGCGGTCGAGGGCGCGGGCGGCCTGGCCGGTCAGCTCGGCGAGGATCGCGGCGGCGGTCTCGGGCCGCAGGTCGCGGGTGACGTGGGTGCGGACGTAGTCGTTCTTGACGTCCACGGTGAGCAGCCCGAACGCCGACACGTTGCCCGGCCCGGGCGGGACGACGACCGCGGGCAGGCCGAGGATGTCGATGAGCCGGCACACCAGCAGCGGCCCGGAGCCGCCGAAGGCGACCATCGGGAAGTCGCGCACGTCGAGGCCACGCCGCACGGTGATCCGGCGGATCGCGTTGGACTGGTTGAACGCGCTGATCTCCAGGATGCCGGCGGCCGTGCGCTCGGGGCCGAGGCCGAGCCGGGCGGCCAGCGCCCCGACGCCCGCGCGGGCGGCGTCCACGGCCAGGGGTATCTCGCCGCCGAGCAGGTTCGGGGGGACGCGGCCGAGGAAGACGTGCGCGTCGGTGACGGTGACCTCGGTGCCGCCCTTGCCGTAGCACAGCGGCCCGGGGTCGGCGCCTGCGGAGCGCGGGCCGACCTTCAGCGTGCCCTCGGGGGAGATCCAGGCGACCGAGCCGCCGCCCGCGCCGACGGTCACGATGTCGATCATGGGGATCTTGCACGGGTACCGGCCGATGGAGCCCTCGGTGGTGAGGGACGGCTCGCCGTCCACGACCACGGCGACGTCGGTGGAGGTGCCGCCGCCGTCCAGGGTGATCACCGAGGGGTGTCCGGCGGTCTCGGCGATGAGGGCCGCGCCGAGGGCTCCGGCGGCGGGCCCGGACAGGACGGTGGTGATCGGCTGGTGGACGACCTCGGCCGCCGACAGGACGCCGCCGTTGCTCTTCATCACCGAGAACGGCATGCCGAGGCGGCCGGACAGGTCGGCGATGTAGCGGCGCATGGTGGGCTTGACCGCCGCGTCGACGAGGGTGGTGACCGAGCGTTCGTACTCGCGGTACTCGCGCAGCACGTCGCTGGACAGGGAGACGACGGCGGCGGGGTGCTCGCGCTCCAGCACGGCGCGCATGCGGTGCTCGTGGGCGGGGTTGGCGTAGGAGTGCAGGAAGCACACGCCGAGGGCGGTGACGCCCCGGTCGCGGAACCAGCGGGCGGCGCGGGCGGCCTCGTCCTCGTCGAAGGGGCGCACCTCGCGGCCGAGGTGGTCCAGGCGCCCGCCGACGGTCTTCACCCGGTGCACGGGCACGATACGCGGGGGTTTGACCCAGAAGTACGAGTTGCCGTAGCCGTCGGGGACGCTCTGGCGGGCGATCTCCAAAATGTGCGCGAACCCCTCGGTGGTGATGAACCCCAGGTCGAGGGGCCGGTCCTCCAGAAGCTGGTTGGTGGCGACGGTCGTGCCGTGGACGACGCCGCCGACGTCCGCGAGTCTCAGCCCGGACAGCACCTTGCGCACGCCGTTCATGAAGCCGACCGCGGGGTCGGCGGGCGTGGAAGGGGTCTTGGTCGTGGTGATCTGGCCGGTCTGCTCGTCCACCGCGACCACGTCGGTGAACGTGCCCCCGGTGTCGACGCCGATACGGACGTTGCGCATGCTCTCAGTGTTCACCGAAGCGCCACGGCCTCGGAATCAGCAACGTTCGCCAAGGAATCGCCGTGTCGTCGGCAGTTGTGCCCGGCCGCGCCGATCTCCGAACGCCGCGGAGAAGCCGGGAACCCCATGGCGGCGGGGGCGGTATGCAGGGCATGGAGCGACGCCATTTCCTGAGTTTCACCGGCGGTCTCGCGGGTGCCGCCCTGCTCACCTCGTGCACGGATCCCGATGCGGATCCCCCTCTCCCGGACCCGGGCCGGGTGCCCGCCGCCGCGGGCGCCTCCCCGCCCGCCGGGGACGTGCTGTACGCCGATGTTTCGGCCCATCTGTCCGCCGTGGACGCCGCCACCGGCGTGACCATCCTGTCCCTGAAGGACGCGGCCCCCGGGGCCGATCGGCGGCTCATGCACACCGTCACGGCGGCGAACACGCTGGTCACGCTGGACGCCCGGACCGGCGGAACCTTGATGCGGACCTCCGTCCCGCCGGGCCTGGTGGCGCGGGCGGTGGCGCCGTCCGGCACCGCGGTGGCCCTGGCCGCCCCCGCGCCCACCTCCCCGTACGGCGGTCCCGGACGGCGGGAGACGACCATCGTCGTGGCCGACCCCTCGGGCGGCAGGCCCCCGAAGACGCTGCGCCTGAAGGGCAACTTCGAGCCGGACTCCTTCAGCCTCGGCGGGACGGCGCTGTTCGTCCTCGAATACCTGCCCGCCACCCGGCCGGACCGCTACCGCGTGCGCATGTACGACCTGGACTCCGGCACGCTCGGGCCGCTGCTCACGCGGGAGAAGAAGCCGGTGCCGGCGGGCGCGGAGGAGACGATGCGCGGGGAGGGCCGGGTCGCGGTGCTCGCGCCGGACCACCGGCGCCTGTACACGCTCTACACCCACCAGCCCGGCCACCTGCACACGCGTGATCTGGTGGCCGGGCGCGGCACGGGCGTGCACGCGTTCGTGCACGTGCTCGACCTGGAGCAGCGGTGGGCGTACTGCCTGGACCTGCCCGAGCCGTTCGGGCGCGGCGCGGCGCGGGGGCACGCGCTGGCCGTCCACGGCGGGGCGCTGCATGTGTACGACGCGGCGAGCGGGACGGTCGTGCGGGCGGACACCGGCACGCTGCGGATCGAGCGCAGGGCGCGGATCGGCGCCGCCGGCGGCAGGGCCTCGGCCGTCGCGGCGGGCGGACGGCTGTACGTGGCCGCCGGGTCGTCGGTCCAGGTGGTGGACGGCGAGACGCTCCGGGCGCGCGAGAAGTGGCGGCTGCCGGGGGCGGCGGCCGGGATCGCGGCGGGCCCGGACGGCGTCGTGTACGCGGGGGTGCCCGGCGGCGTGCTCCGGTTCGAGGCGCGGGACGGCGCGCGTGGGAGGGAGACCTCCCGCACGCCGATCGTCGGCATGACGGCCCTGCGCTTCGCCGTCCCGGCCGTCTGAACCGGGCCGCGGATTCACCTCGCCGGGCGCCCCGGAGGTCCGGCTTCCTGACCCGCCCCACTGGGCACCCCTGAGGCTCGGCGTGCCGACCCGGTCTCGTGACCCGGTGGGGAGGGGATGCGGGGGGGCGTCTGTATGCTGCTGGGCCGTGAGCGAAACCCCCCTCCCGCCCCTATCGGACGCGCGCCGGGACGGCGTGCTGCGGTTCTTCCACGGTCCGATGGACTGCGGCAAGTCCACGCTGGCCCTGCAGATGAACTACAACCACGCCCGGCAGGGCAGGCGCGGGCTGGTGCTCACCAAGCACGACCGGTCCGGCGGCGCGCGGGTCACCAGTCGCATCGGGCTGGGGCTCGCGGCGATCGAGGTGGACGACGACCTCGACCTGGTCGGACTGGTCCAGTCCCGCGACGGCATCGACTACCTGATCTGCGACGAGGCGTGCTTCTACACCGTCGCCCAGATCGAGCAGCTCGCCGACCTGGTGGACCGGCACGGCGTGGACGTGTACGCCTTCGGTCTGGCCTCGGACTTCCGCTCGCGCATGTTCCCGGCGGCGCGGCGGCTGTTCGAGCTGGCCGACGAGGTGATGCGGCTGCAGGTCGAGGTGCTGTGCTGGTGCGGGCGGCAGGGCAGGCTGAACGCGCGCATCGTCGACGGGGTGATGGCGCGCACGGGCGAGCAGGTCGTGATCGCCGACACCGACGGGGCACAGGTGCACTACCGGGTGCTGTGCCGGCGGCACTACCGCAGCGGCGACCTCGGGCCCGCGGCACAGCCCCTGCTGTCGGCCGTCACCCCGGGCTGACCGGGCGGCGTCCGGGGCATGGCCCGCGGGCCTGACGGGCGGCTCCGGCCCGCCCGCGGCGCGGGTCAGGGGGCGGAGGCGATGTCGTCCATGCGGGCGGCGATCTGGACGGGGTCGCCGCCGAGCAGGGCGGAGGCCGCGCGCCACCAGGCGAACCACTCGCCGCTGCGCCACATCCAGTCGGAGCGCTCCACGGCGGCGACCACGTCGCCCTTGGCCTGCCACCACGGGCCGATCTGCCCGGCGGTGGCGCCGTGGCGCAGGGCCCAGTGGCGCAGCGTCTCGGCCACGCGCTGGTCGACGGTGACGGCGTACGGGTCCGGGTCCTCGCCGGGGAGGGGGTGCGGGCCGAGGCCGGCGGCGACGCCCCAGCTCCACTGCGCCTCGGCGGGGCGGGAGTAGCGCAGGGACGCGAAGTCGAGGTTGGAGCCGAGCGAGCCGTCCGGCCGCTCGACGACGACGGCGTCCACGCGTCCGCCCGCGTCGAAGGCGACGACGAGGCGCGCGCCGGGGGCCACGTCGGGAGGCAGCTCGACGCGGTCCTCGGCCTGCCAGGAGTTGAGGTCGACCGAGGCGATCGGCCGGCTCCACGCGACGTCGGCGGCGTCCTCGGAGATCCAGGAGGCGAGCATCTCCAGGACGGTGAGGTCGGTCCACGGCTCGATGGCCGTGCCGACGGCCAGAACCTCGTCGGGGGCGGGGATCTTCCCGTCGCGCGCGGACGTCCACCAGCTCTCGCCGAGCGCGCCCGTGCCGATGAGAAGGCCGGCGATGGCGGCCAGCTCGGAGGAGCGCCGGATGAGGGGCGCTCCCTGCGCGAGCTCGGCGCAGCGGGCCGCGCGGTCGCCGCCGAGCGCGGCTCCGGCCGCGTTCAGCAGGGACGCCGCCGTCGGGTGCTCCTCGCCGAGCAGGTCTTGGATGAGCCGCCGGGCCTGCGTCCGGGCGTCTTCCGCACGGAACTCTCGCATGCCCACCACGTTACGCCGGGAGATCCTCTTCCGCGAGACACCGTAACAAGATCGGGATCTACCCCGGGGGGACGGCGCTCGCGTGGCCGGGGCGGGGCGGTGGCGCGCAACCGGCGGGGGGTAAAGGCTGCGGCGAACCCGGCACGGCGACGTACCGGAACCTCCCCGCGAGCAGTGGAAAAATCTACGGCCCGGAGAGGCGTGCCCCTGGCTCCCTCCCCACGATCGGCGAGCATCAGGAGCCTCGATGCGCGCCGGCCGGGGCACGGGGTCAGCGGCGGCGTCCGGAGCGGCCGAGGAGCCAGCCGATGACGGCGCTGCCAAGGGAGATGCCCGCGCCCATGCCGAACGCCGTCAGCACCGGCCAGACCGGCGTACCGGCCCGCTCGGGGCGCGGGCGCTCGAAGACCTGGCCCGGCGCGGCATGCGCGATGACATCCGCCGTTCCGGCAAGCGCGGGGGCCGTCCCGGCCGGTACGGGGACGACCTCGCCCGCGGCGGGAGCCGTGACAGGGACGGTCTCGGGGGCGGTCCGGCGGAGGTGGTGGTCGACGGCGGTGAAGAACTCGCCCGCGGTCTTCTTGGCGACCGAGCCGAGGACGCGCTGCCCGACGCCGCCGATCATGCCGCCGACCACCGCCTCGGCGTCGTAGTCGACGCGGGTCGCGCCGCCGTCGACGCCCTCGACCTCGCTGAGGCGGACGCGCACGGTGGCGTCCACGGTGCCGGGCGCCCCGGTCCCGCGGGCGCGCAGCGTGAACGCCTCCGGCTCGTCGGGTTCGGACAGGGCGACCTCGCCCTCGTAGACGCCCTTGATGGAGGCGACGCCCGCGCTGACCGTCATGCGGTAGGTGTCGGCGCCGGCGGCCTCCAGGCGGCGGCAGCCGGGGATGGTGCGCACGAGCACCGCCGGATCCTGGAGCGCGGCCCAGACGCGGCCGCGCTCGGCCCCCACCACGGCACTGCCGACGACCTTCATGGACACCTCCGACGCCGTAAGACCAGAGACCCGCCGGCGGCCCGATGAGGGCGACACCTGCCCGCCAGAGGGGCGCGGCCCGTCAGGTCTCGCCCGGGAACCGAACGCCCGCGACGCGGATCACGCTAACACCTCACCCGGCCACCCACCCGCGTCCCCGGACCGATCCCTCAACTCTGGGAGCGGCGGCGCAGGGCGCGCCACAGGCGGGCGGGCAGGGCGGCTACGACGCCGAGGGCGTCGCGCGCCGCGTAGAAGGCTCCGCGGACGGCGTCGGCCATGGCCGGGCGCCGTCCCGCGCCGCGCTTGTACCGTTCCACGGCGCGGACGAGGTCGTCGAGACCCTCGTGGACCTCGCCGGGCCGGCGCCGCTCCCCGGGCGGGCGGCTCTCGGAGCCGGCCTCCCGGCTCTCCTCGTCGTCAGGTGTCGCGGCCATCTCAGAACTCGTCGATGTTGAGAACCGGGCCGGGACGCGCGTGCCGCCGCCGGGGGACGCCGAGCACCCGGTCGCGCCGGAACACGTGGCGGTCGGCGCCAGGGACGCTGATCCACGCCTCGGCGGGCGTGCCGTGCGCCTTGATCGTGAGCGGGTGGAAGGCGTGCCGCCTGAGGTCGCGGTGCTCGTGCTCGATCACGTCCTCGAAGAGCTGGGCCGAGATGGCGACGGCGAGGTCGGAGCCGGGGTGGCGCCGCAGCGCGTCCTTGAGCGCCTCGCTGTCGCGCATCATGCACACGGTGTCCACGGCCCTGCCGACGACGCCGCCCTCGCCGACGCTCGTGGGCCCCTGGTGGAAGGCGGCGCGCACCCGCGTCCTGGCGTCCGCGCCGGGACGGTCGTTGTGGCGTCCCAGGGCCAGGCGCAGTTCGCCGACGAACCCGGCGATGACGCGGGCCTCGTCCACGCCGGGCGGGAGCAGGAGGAGCAGGCCCCCGGACCGCCGCGGCGCCGCCCCCGCGGGGGCGCCGCGCTCGGCCAGGTAGAGCCGGTCGAGGCCGGCCCGTTCGCTCGCGTCCTCGACGATCCCGACGAGGGGCCGCCCGGCCGCGCCGTGCCCGTGGGCGTCCAGGGCGATGCAGAGCCGGCGCACCGGCCCGCCGGGCTCGTTGACCGGCGGTTTGCGGGCGACGCAGGGGCCGAGGCCGCGCCAGCGGCGTTCCCCGGTCACGCCGGGACCTCGTACTCCCAGGAGTGGCCGCCGAGCCCGGCGAGGCGGCGCAGCCTGCGGGCGTCGTGGACGACGAGGTGGTGGTAGCCGGTGCCGAGGATGCCTCCTCTGCGGAGCACGTCGAGGTCCCGGTGGACGGTCGGCTCGCACGCGCCGACGAGGGCGGCCAGCTCGGGCTGGGTGAGGTCCACGTCGATCATGACGCCCTCGCGCACGGAGGTGCCGTAGGAGTCGGCGAGCTCGGCGAGGACGCGGGTGAGGCGGGTGAGCGGGGGAAGGGCGGAGAACTCGACGCGCCGCCGGACGGAGGCGCGCTGGGCGGCGCGCCGCACCGCCGTGGCCGCCTCGGGGCAGCGCGCGAGGAAGCCGAGGAACGCCTGGCGCGGGATCGCGCGCATGAGGCAGTGGCCCGCCGCGGTGGCGGTGACCGCCGAGGGGCGGCCGTCCCGGGCGGCGAGGTCGCCGGCGAGGTCTCCGCCGACGCGCAGCCCGAGCAGCGCGGACCTGCCGCCCGCCGTCCTGGCGGTGATCTTGACGCAGGCGTCGAGGAGGAGGAACACCTCGGCCGGGGTCTCGCCCTCGGCGATCAGGGTCTCGCCGGCCGTGAGTTGCCTGGGCGTCCCGAGCGCGAGGAACCCGTCCCTGGCCGCCTCGCCGAGGCCGCCGAGCAGGCTGCCGGGAGGCCAGACCCCCACCTTGCGAATCTCACGGCGCCGCCCGATTTCGGGGCCGGTCATGGTCATCCTCCAGTGCGACGTGGCCGGCGTCCGCCGGCGAGCGGAGCCCGGGCCCCCACCCGTGCTGTCGGTGGTGAGAGGGTCCCGCGCGCCGACGACCGGGTGCCGGACGACCTCACAGAGCTGACGTACTGGTGGCAGGATCCGTGTACCGCGACCTGCCGATTGATGTGCCGTTCGTTGGTTTTTCAACTATGGGCGAAACTCCTTGCGGGGTCCTTGCGGACGGCTAACGGGGGACGCGAAAGATCACGGGGAGGGCCGCGGGGCGCCCGGCCGTCCCTCGGACGGCGTACCGGCGAATCACCCCGTGGGCGGACGCCGCCGCGTGTCCCCGCCCACGATGATGGGGGCGCCGCGCCAAGGGGGCGATGGGCCGCGCGCGAACCTGGGGAGGGGCGCGCGGCCTGGTGTGACGAAGATCGCAGAACACGCGGCGCCTCCCCTGAGGATTAGCTCTACAGCCTGTAGTACTACTAGAGGTAGCACTACGAGACGTAGAGCTCCGATGTGAGGGGCGCATGGACGCACTGGACCTGGCACGGTGGCAATTCGGGGTCACCACCGTGTACCACTTTCTCTTCGTACCCCTGACGATCGGCCTCGGCGTCTTCGTCGCCGGCCTCCAGACCGCATGGCACCGCACCGGCAAGGCGCACTACCTGCGGCTCACCAAGTTCTTCGGCAAGCTGTTCCTGATCAACTTCGCGATGGGCGTGGTGACCGGCCTGGTGCAGGAGTTCCAGTTCGGCATGAACTGGAGCGCCTACTCGACGTTCGTCGGCGACGTCTTCGGCGCGCCGCTCGCCCTGGAGGCCCTGCTGGCCTTCTTCCTGGAGTCCACGTTCCTCGGCCTGTGGATCTTCGGCTGGGACAGGCTCCCCAAGCGGATCCACCTGGCGTGCCTGTGGGCCGCCGTCATCGGCTCGAACCTGTCGGCCTACTTCATCCTGGCCGCCAACGCCTGGATGAAGCACCCCGTCGGGTACGAGGTCGTGGACGGCAAGGCCCGCATGACCGACCTGTGGGCCGTGCTCACCAACTCCACCGCGCTGGCGCAGGTGCCGCACGTCGTCGCGGCGGCCTTCATCGTCGCCGGCGGGTTCGTGATCGCGGTCAGCGGCTACCGCATCCTCCGCGAACGCCGCATGATCACCGACGGCGACGTCACCGTGCCGATGGCCAGGCCCGCCCGCGGGCGCGGCCCCGCCGACCCGATGATGTGGCGCACCAGCCTGCGCGCCGCGCTGGTGATGACCGCCATCGCGGGAGCGGTCGTCGCGGGCACCGGCGACATGTCCGGGCAACTGCTGCGCGACCAGCAGCCGATGAAGCTGGCCGCCGCCGAGGGCCTGCGGCACGACCAGAAAGGCGCGCCGGCCTCGATCGTCCCCGGCGTCGAGGTGCCGTACGTGCTCAGCCTGCTGGCAGCGCACGACCCGAACGCCGAGGTCCAGGGCATCGAGGACATCCAGCGGCGGTACGCCGAGCGGTACGGGGAGGCCGACTACCGGCCGAACGTGCCGGTCGTGTTCTGGTCGTTCCGCGTGATGATCGGGTTCGGGCTGGCCACGGTGGGCCTGTCGCTGCTCGGGCTGTGGCTGACCCGGCGCCGCCGGGGCACCCCCGACTGGTTCGCCCGCGCGTGCCTTCTCGCCCTGCCGCTGCCCACGCTGGCCATCGTCGCCGGATGGCTGCTCAGCGAGATCGGACGCCAGCCGTGGACCGTCCAGGGGGAGCTGCTGACCGCGGCGAGCGTGTCCCCGAGCGTGAGCGTGACCGAAGTCGCGATCTCCCTGGCGCTGTTCACGGCCCTGTACGGAGCGCTCGCGGTCGCCGAGGGATGGCTGCTGGCCCGCCACGTCAAGGCGGGACCCGAGCCCGTCGTCCCCGCCCCGCGCGTCCCCGACGACGCCGAGCCCGCGCGGCTCGCGCCGACCCTCATGTACTAGGAGCCCCCCATGGACGTCACCACCTTCTGGTTCCTGGTCGTCGCGTTCCTGTGGACCGGGTACTTCGTGCTCGAAGGCTTCGACTTCGGCGTCGGCGCGCTGCTGCCCCTGGTCGCGCGCGGCGAGGCCGAGCGGCGTCAGGCGCTCGCCACCATCGGCCCGGTGTGGGACGGCAACGAGGTGTGGCTGATCACGGCCGTCGGCGCGATGTTCGCCGCCTTCCCCGCCTGGTACTCGGGGTTCCTCAGCGGCTTCTACCTGCCGCTGGTCATGGTGCTCGCCGGGCTCATCGTGCGCGGCGTCGCCCTGGAGTGGCGCGGCAAGGTCGAGGGCCGCGAACGGGCGGTGTGCGACGCGGGCATCGTCACCGGCAGCGTGCTCACCGCGTTCCTGTGGGGCGGCATCTTCGGGCACATGCTGTCGGGCACGCTCGCCGGCACGCTGGTCGGCGGGGCGCTGTCGCTCTCGCTGGCCATGCTGCACGGCGGGGTGTTCCTCGCGCTCAAGACGACCGGCCCGCTGCGGGCCCGCGCCCGGCGCGCCGCGCTGACGGCCGCGGCCGTCGCCGTCCCCGCCGCGGCGCTCGCCCTGCCGGGGGTGCCCGCGGCGATCGGTCCGGCCGGGGCCGCGGGCGCGGACTGGACGGCGCACCCGCTGGTGTGGGCGGCGGCGGTGGCCGCGATGGTCGCGCTGGCCGCCGGGGTGGCGCTCGTCTGGCGCCGGCGCGAGGGCTGGGCGTTCACGGCGACCGCCGGGTCGATCACGCTGCTCACCGCCACGGTGTTCGCGGTGCTGTGGCAGGCTCCCCTGCCGGGCCTGACGGTCGCGGGGGCCGCCTCCGGGCCGTACACGCTGGGGTTGCTCACCTGGATCGGTCTCATCGCGCTGCCGTTCGTGCTGGGTTACCAGGCGTGGACGTACTGGGTGTTCCGCAAGCGCGTCACGGCCTGAGCCCCGGAGACGCCCGCGGGCGCGGACCGTGGGGTCCGCGCCCGCTTCGCGCTCCGCCGGTTCAGCAGCGGGGGGCGACGGCGTCGATCTTGCCGCCGAAGTCGTTCTTGTAGACCTTGCGGTAGTCGCCCTTGCGGACCACCCGCGTCTCCTTGCGGTCGGGCACGTGGATCCAGTTGATGAAGCAGCCGTCGGCGTCGGCCTTGAACGAGCCCACGTTGTCGTGCAGGGCGGGCGGCACGTCCACGTACCCGTTCCCCGGGTTCCAGCACCACGAGGTGCCGCCGTAGTCCTTGCCGGACCAGAGACAGATGTCGCCGGGCCCCTTGTTCGCGTCCTTCTCCCCCGTCGTGCCCGCCGGAGCCGGGCCGGCGATGGCCACCATGGCCAAGCAGGCGACACCGGCCGCCGCGGCGATTCGTGCACTCCAGGACGCTGGCTTCATGACGCTTTCCTCCTCGTGTCGGTCGTGCCGGGAGTCCGGCCGCCGGCGGCGGCGATCTCCCGGCGTCTTCCGTCACGGACTGTAGCAACATCGCGACACACTGTGATCTGTACGGGTGGTCACAGGAGTCGGACGGGCGGGGCCGAAAACACTCACCGTGTCGCCATGGACACGAGGGGTCAGGGCCGGGCGCGCGCCCGCAGGTCGTGCAGGTCGGAGGGCGAAATGGGCATCCGGTCGATCGCGATGCCCTCGGCGTCCTCGACGGCCGCGGCGATCACGGCCGAGACCGGGATGACCCCGGCCTCCCCCGCGCCCTTGATGCCGAGAGGGTTCAGCGGCGACGGCGTCTCCAGGTGCCCGGTCTCGATGCGCGGCACCTCGGTGGCGTACGGCATCAGGAAGTCCATGAACGAGGCGTTGAGCAACTGGCCGTGCCCGTCGTAGGCCATGCGCTCGTACAACGCCCCGCCGACCCCCTGCGCCACCCCGCCGTGGATCTGCCCCTCGACGATCATGGGGTTGACGAGCCTGCCGCAGTCGTGGACGACCGCGTAGCGCAGGATGCGGATCTCGGCGGTGTCCGGGTCGGTCTCGACGATGGCGGCGTGCAT
The DNA here is from genome assembly GCF_014205275.1 of Sphaerisporangium siamense. Lineage (NCBI taxonomy): Bacteria > Bacillati > Actinomycetota > Actinomycetes > Streptosporangiales > Streptosporangiaceae > Sphaerisporangium > Sphaerisporangium siamense. The sequence continues at coordinate 4,695,934 of NZ_JACHND010000001.1, read as the reverse complement.
GCCGGAGGCGAACGTCGAGCGGACCGGCGAGTAGTAGTCACGGCCCTCAAGGCCCGGCTCCTCGCCCTCCTCGACCGGCGGCCGGTCCGGGGAGGCGGCGCCGGAGAACTGGGTGGCCCGCGCGGCCTCCTCGTCGAAGGCGTAGCGCAGCGGGTTGGACAGCACGGCGACGGTCGCCAGCGGGATCGACGCCTGGGGGTTCCCCGCCACGCGCACCTCGCCGTCCTCGATCGTCAGGTCGCGCGGGTCGGCCTCCAGCGCCTCCGCGGCCACGCGCAGCGCCTTCTCGCGCACCTTGCGGCAGGCCAGCGCGATGGCGTTCCCGCTCATCACCGCGGCCCGCGAGGCGAAGGTGCCGACCGCGTAGCCGAAGCGCCGCGTGTCGCCGGTCACCACCGAGACCGCGTCCAGCGGGACGCCGAGCTCGGTGGCGGCGATCTGCGCGAACACCGTCTCGTGCCCCTGCCCCTGGGAGGTGAGCCCGGTCGAGACGTGCACCCGCCCGTCGGAGGTGACCTGCACGTGGCCGCCCTCGTAGGGGCCGACGCCGGTGCCCTCCACGTAGCAGGCGAGGCCGATGCCGATGCGGCGCCCGCCGGCGGCGGCGCGCGCCTTCTCCGCCGCGAAGCCGTCCCAGCCGATCATCTCCTTGAGCATGCGCATCGAGGCCGGGTAGTCGCCGCTGTCGTAGATGAGGGGACGGCCGTCCTGGAAGATCAGCCCCTGGTCGTAGGGGAACTCGGACGGCTGGATGAAGTTGGCCTCGCGCACCGCCGCCCGGTCCAGGCCCAGGTGGGCGGCGATCTTGTCGATCGTGCGCTCCATGCAGAACGCGGCCTGCGGGCGGCCCGCGCCCCGGTACGGCGTGACCTGCACGGTGTTGGTGTAGATCGAGGAGAACTCGACGCGGTAGGCGCCCACGCGGTAGGGGCCGAGGATCTGGGTGCTGGTGATGATCGGGACGATGATGCCGTACGGGGTGTAGGCGCCGTGGTCGTGCAGGATCGTCACGTCCAGGCCGAGCAGGCGGCCCTCGCCGTCGAAGCCCGCCCGCACGTGGTGCACTTGGCCGCGCTCGTGCGCCGAGGAGACGAAGTGCTCGCGGCGGTCCTCGGCCCACTTCACCTCGCGGCCGAGCAGCATGGCCGCCCACGGCACCAGCACCTCCTCCGGCCAGGGGTGCACGATCTTCACGCCGAAGCCGCCGCCGACGTCCGGGGCGATCACCTCGACCGAGGGCAGGGGCAGCCCGAGCTTGGCGGCGACGGCCATGCGGACGCTGGTGGAGGTCTGGGTGGAGGAGTAGACGCGCAGCGAGCGGTCGTCGGCGTCCCACCGGGCGTAGACGCCGCGGCCCTCCAGGGGCATGGACGCGCTGCGCTCGATGTCCAGCCGGAACTCCAGGCTGTGCGGGGCCCCGGCGATCGCGTCACGCGCGCCGAGACCCGCCGCCGAGGGGACCTCCTGGACGAGGTGCGCGCCGACGTTGCCGGGGACGTCCTGGTGGACCAGGTGGGCGCCCCGCGCAGCCTCCTCGATGCCGACCACCGGCTTGAGGACCTCGTAGTCCACCTGGACCAGCGCGGCGGCGTCCTCGGCGAGGTAGCGGTCGCGCGCCACGACCATGGCGACCGGCTCGCCGACGTGCCGCACGACTTCTCTCGCCAGGGGGTGGGCGGTGCGCCCGTGCGTCAGCGCGGGGTGCGGGATCAGCAGGGGCAGCGGGTCGCGCACCCGCTCGGGCAGGTCCTCCCAGGTGTAGACGGCGACCAGGCCGTCCACGTCCAGGGCGGCCGACACGTCGATGTCGCGGATGCGGGCGTGGGCGTGCGGGGAGCGGACGAACGCCGCGGCCAGGGCCGTGCGCCCGAGGTCGTCCAGGAAGCGGCCCTGCCCGGTGAGGAGCCGGGGGTCCTCCCTGCGCCGGACCGGCTCGCCGAACAGCTTCGTCGTCACGGCCGCTCACCCGTCACCGGCTCTTCTCCCGTCTGCGCGGTCAGCTCCGCTGCGCGGTGGACCGCCTTCACGATGTTCTGGTAGCCGGTGCACCGGCACAGGTTTCCCGAGATGCCCTCGACCACCTCGTCGCCGGACGGGGCGGGGTTGTCGCGCAGCAGCGCGGTGACCGTGCACAGGAAGCCGGGGGTGCAGAAGCCGCACTGCAGGGCGTGGCACTCGGCGAACGCCCGTTGCACCGGCGACAGGGCGCCGTCCGGCCCGGCCAGCCCCTCGACCGTGGTGATCTCGTGGCCGTCGGCCGTCACCGCGAGCGTCAGGCACGAGCGTACCGGCGCGCCGTCCAGCAGGACCGTGCAGCATCCGCAGACGCCGTGCTCGCAGCCGACGTGGGTGCCGGTGAGGCCGAGGTCGTGGCGCAGGCAGTCCGACAGCAGCCGGCGGGCGGGCACCTCGGCCTCGCGCACGACGCCATTGACGGTCAGCGCGATCGGGTGCGGCCGCTCGCTCACTCCGCTCCCCCTGTCACTCCGCCTGCCGCTCTTTCCTCCGCGCGCCCGGCCTCGGCGGCGGCCAGGCGCAGCGCCCGCACGGCCAGCACGCCGGTCAGGTGCCCGCGGTAGCGCGCGGACGCGTGGATATCCTCCTCGGGGTCCACGTTCCCGCGCACGGCGTCCGCCACCGCGTCCCAGGGGACCGACGCGGCCGGGCGCCGCGCGCAGGCGTCGGTCACGTCCACCGTCACCGGGACCGGCCCCGCGCTCACGCACGCGACCCTGGCCGCCGTGACGCGCAGGTCCTCGTCCAGGCCCACCACGGCGGCGGCGCCGGCGATCGCGTAGTCGCCGTGGCGGCGCGCGACCTCCTGGAAGGCCGAGCCCGTGCGGGGCGGCGGGGACGGGAAGAACGCCGAGACGGCCAGCTCCCCCGGCTCCAGGGCCGACTCCAGCGGCCCGGTGAAGAACGCTTCCGCGGGGACGTCGCGCGTGGCGCCGCCGTGCCGTGCCAGCCGCACCGAGCCGCCGAGCACGGCCAGCACGGCGGGCAGCTCGGCCGAGGGGTCGGCGTGGACGAGGCTGCCGACGACCGTGCCGCGGTTGCGGATCACCGGGTGCGCCACCAGCCGCAGCGCGGCGCGCAGCAGCGGCTGGACCCGCGCCGCCGCCGGGGACCTCTCCACGGCCGCGTGCCTGGCCAGCGCGCCGACGCGCACCCCGCCCGGCTCGACCTCCAGGGTGTCGAGCGCGGCGACGCGGTTGATGTCCACCAGGCACGACGGCGCGGCCAGGCGCATGTTCAGCAGAGGGATCAGGCTCTGGCCCCCGGCCAGCACCTTGCCGCCCTCCCCGGACGCGGCCAGGACCTCCAGGGTCTCGGCCACGTCCCGTGGGGCGTGGTAGTCGAACGGAGGTGGCTTCACGTGCCGGTTTCGCTCTCCCTCACGGTCGCGGGCGACGCGCCGGGCGAGGGCCGCGGCGTACCGGCGATGGCGCGCAGCAGGTGGTGGCCGCCCAGCACGACGATCGTGCCGAGCGCGATGCCGGCCAGCGAGAAATGTTCGCCGATCTGGTGCGACACCGGGCCGATGGCGAGGATGATCCCCGCGCCGGCCGGCACCATGTTGACGGGGTCGGAGAGGTCGACGCGGTTCTCTATCCAGATCTTCGCGCCCAGGAGGCCGATCATGCCGTACAGGATGACGGTGATGCCCCCCAGGACGCCACCCGGGGTCGCGGCGATCAGCGCGCCGAACTTCGGGCACAGGCCGAACAGGATCGCCACGACGGCGGCGATGTAGTAGGCGGCCGTGGAGTAGACGCGGGTGGCGGCCATGACGCCGATGTTCTCGGCGTAGGTCGTGGTGGGCGAGCCGCCGACCGCCGTGGCCACCACCGTGCCGACGCCGTCGGCGAGCACGGCCCTGCCCATGTACGGGTCCACGTCGGCGCCGGTCATCTCGCCGACGGCCTTGACGTGGCCGATGTTCTCGGCGATCAGCGCGATCACGGCCGGCAGGACGAGCACGACGGCCGACCCGGTGAAGCCGGGGGCGTGGAAGTCGGGCAGGCCGAACCACGGGGCGTCCGCGACCGGCTGGAAGTTCACGCGGGCGTGCGTGTCCACCTTGCCGGTGGCGGCGTTGTACGCCGTGATGTTCCCGAAGATCTTGTCGGCGCCGACCGAGAGCAGAAAGCCGGCGACCAGGCCGAGCAGGATGCCGATGCGGCCGGCGAAGCCCTTGAAGGCCACGATGATGACGAACGTGACGAGCATCGTGGTCAGCGCGATCCACTGGTCCTGCGGCCAGTAGACGTCGGCCACGACGTACGCGAGGCCGAACCCGATCAGCATCACGACGGCGCCGGTCACCACCGGCGGGAAGACGCGGTTGATGGACCGCACGCCCAGGTAGTGGATGGCCACGCCGCACAGCGCCAGCACGACGCCCGCCACCAGGATCGCCCCGGTGACCGTGGCGTCGTCGCCGCCCGCCGCGCGGATCGCGACCACGGCGCCCACGAACGACGCCGAGGTGCCCAAATAGCTCGGAATCCTCCCTTGCACGATGAGCAGGAAGACGATCGTGGCGACGCCGGACATCATGATCGCGACATTGGCGTTCAGGCCCATGATCAGCGGGAACACGAACGTCGCGCCGAACATGGCGATGACGTGCTGCGCGCCGAACCCGGCCATCCGCGGCCAGCTCAGCCGCTCGTCCGGCCTGACCACCTCTCCGGGCGCCGGCCCCCGCCCGTCCCCGTGCACCTTCCAGACCATTGCAGCCCCTTCGCTAGCCGGGCCGGGGGTCGGTGGCCACCCCGCAGGCGGACCTCCGCGGCGCTTTCCTGTCGTACGTGGTGCCATGCCACCACGCCCGGTCCAGGCCCCGCGCGCTCACCGTGACCGCCCGGTTCCTCTCCCGCTGCGGGCAGATTAGACCCGTTCCCCGCCACCGACACGGTAAGGACCTGCCAAACGTGCCCCGCGCCCCCGCAATCTCCTTACACGACGCCGCGCTCGGGCTCTGTTCCTAGACGCTTCGCCGGGAACCGGCCCTCTTCCGCCCGATCATGCTCAGCGTCCGGCGAGATTTCGGCAGATCGTTTCCGTGATCTCCTCTCTGGTGACGGGAGCACCGCCTCCATCGAACGTCGGCCACTCCAGAGGGCCGTGGTCGATGGGCGCGCTCAGATAAGCCCATACGCGATGGCCGGTCACGGGACCGCCCTGGTGACCGCATCGGCGGGCGAGAGCGGAGACGATCGTCAGCCCGCGACCGCTTTCTTCGATCGCGGGATCACGGCCATCCACCTCGCGGGGACTCCCCGGCAGGTCCTCGCCCCCCAGCCGGGGGACTCCTCCCCCGCCGAGGTCGTACACCGTGATCAGCACGCCCGCGGCAGCCGCCGGACTCCTGAGCGGCCTCTGACGAGCCGAGGTGAAGGTGACCTCCACGGTGAAGTGGCCGCCGGACGCCCCGCTGCGGGTGTGACGCACGGCGTTGCCCGCCAGCTCACCGACGATCAGCTCGGCGTCGATGGCGAACATGGTGTCACCAAGGAGGAACCGGACGAACCTCCTGCTCTGCGAAACCTGGTCGGGCCTACCGAGGTAGGCGCGTCTCCACATGAGGAGCTCCGGGCCGAGCCGTACGGACTCGTCCAGCGGCGCGAAGGGGGACGCGCGCCCGTGATCGAGCGAGCCCCGCCCTTCCCGTCCAGGCTCTCCGGCCTGGTCGGCCTGGTCGGCCTGGTCGCCCTGGTCGGGTGGTCTGGTCACCGCCATGGGCGCCTCCTCCGGCTGCGGGTGGCACGGTTCCTGCTGAGGATGGGAAGACATGGACACGGGCCAAACGATGGCCGTGCGGGCGTACGTCGTTGATCCCGCCCTCACCCCAGGCGACCTCCCACGGAAACCTCACGGCGACGTGGGGAAACGCGCGCGGCGAAGAGATCATTCCCAGTTGGTCGCGGGCCGGATATCGCAATGAACATCATTCTAAGTAGTTGAACGAGTACTCTGCGTAGATGATTTCTTGACTGTGCGAAGGACCTGGGAGGCGCGCGGCATGTCGGGCGAAGGCATTCACCCCCTGATGGAGTGCCGGCGGCGCAGCGCGACGCTGCGCGGCAAGGGCTACAGCTATGACCAGATCGCCGAGGTCTTCTCGATGTACCACGATGTCAGTCCGCTGCGGCTGTACCGCTACGCCTACGGGCTCACCGCCGCCGAGGCCGCCGCGCGGTACAACGACGTGGACCCGGCGGGCACCGCCGCGCTGCGGGAGTCGCGGCTGTACGAGTTCGAGTACTGGCCGCGCCACGGCATACGCCCGTCGGCCCGCGCGATAGCCCTGTTCGCCCACGTCTACCGCACCTCCGCCCGCCGCCTGGTCACCGACGCCGTCTACGCGTCCTACACCCCCGCCGACCGCGACCTGATAGACCGCACGGACCACGGTTCGCACCCATCCCACCGGCCCCTTCGCGCCCCGGCCACGCCCGCCCGCCATGTCACCATGAGTCAGGAAGCGGCACGCCCGATGGCTCCGGTCCTCACCCCCAAGGACTGCGCCGCCCTGCTGCGTGCTCTCGCAGCCGAGGAGGCCGATGTGAAACGTCGCGATCTACTCTTCGAACTCACCCTGGCCTTCGGCGGCGCACCGGCCCTGGTCCTCCTGCGGCACCTGTCGCCGCCCGAGAAGGATCGGCTGGCGTCCGCCGTCAGAGCCTCCACCCGCGTCGACGCCGCGACGGTGGACGTGATCGAGAAACTGACCGCTCGCTGCCGCCGCCTTGACGACGACTTCGGCCCCGAGACCGTGCTGCCGATCGTGGACGGCCAACGCTCGCTCGTAGCCGATTTCCTCTCCAACGAGGTCTTGCCGCCGGGTTTGCGGGACCGGCTCACCCGCACGTACGCGGAACTCAGCCAGCTCGCCGGATGGCTGCATCACGATCTGCTGGACCATGCCGGAGCCCGCCTCCGATATCAGGAGGGGCTGACCGCCGCCCACCAGATCGCCGACCGCACCCTCATCGCCTACCTGCACACGTGTCTCGCCAACCTGTCCCGCTACCAAGGCCACATCGGGCAAGCCCTCGACCACATCTACGCCGCAGAGGGATGGGTGCGTCACAGCCCGAGCCCCCTCCTTCGATCCGTGCACGCCGTGGACCTCGCCCGGATCCTCGCCGTACACGGAAGCGCCCGCGACAGCGCCCAGGCGCTCGGCCTGTCCCTCCACTTCGCGGAACAGCCGAGAACCGAGGCCGACCCCTCCTACCTCTACTGGTGGTCCGCCAAGGGAGTCGAAAGGCACACGGCGGCCTGCACGCTCGCCTGGGGCCGCCCCGACGACGCGATCCACACGGCGGAACGAGCCCTGGCAGGGGAGATGCGCAGGCCCGCACGTGGCAGAACCCTCCTCGAATACGCGGAGGCCCTCATCCAGAAGCGCGAAATCCCCGCCGCCGCCGACAAGATCCGCGAAGCGGCCCAGATCACCGTAGGCCACAGCTCCGGCCGCCTTGCCGACTCCATCCGAGAGGCCCGAGCCCACCTCCACCCCTGGTCCGGCAACAAACACATCCGCACCCTCGACGAACAACTCCACTCCCTGGGCATCACAACGACCCCCTAACGGGCCACATCCCCACCTATGCCCAACGAGGGCGAAGCCCCAATGAACACAGCCCGAGCGAAGCGAGGCCCATGGGTCTTGCCGCGGCTGTGACTCACCGAGGGTCGCGGTGGCGTGGGCCGATGGCGGCCACTGCCCGGCACCTGCTGGTTCCGCGCTGGTGGGAGGCTGACGGAGAGGGAGCCGACTGGGGTGGCCTCCGCGACGGCCCGTCTGATCGTAATGTCTGGATGGAGGCGGCCTACTCTGACCGGACTTTGGTCACGCAGGCCGGCGATCGCCACGCCGATCACGCCCGGCCTGGTGAGCGGTGCTCAGGGTGGCCCACGTCGTCCGCCACGCTGCCGAGCCTTGTGGTGCGGATGCTGCGGCACCTGGAGGTCTTCCCCGGTGCGGCCGTCCTTGACGTGGCGACCGGCAGTGGGTACAGCGCCGCGCTTCTGTCGCGTCTGCTCGAAGACGAACTGGTCACGAGCATCGACGTCGATCCGTATCTGACGGAGATGGCGGCAGAACGCCTCGATCAGATGGACCTGCGTCCCAAGGTCGTCACCTGCGACGCGACGGGGACGCTACCCGGGGAGTTCGACGGGATCGTGTCGATGGTGTCGGTGAGACCCGTCCCGGCGAGTTGGCTGGCCGCGTTGAGGCCCGGTGGACGACTCGTCACCGTGATCAGCGGCACCTCGCTGATCATCACCGCGAACAAGCGGGAGGACGGAGGGGCCACCGGGACGGTAGAGCGAGACCGCGCGATGTTCATGAAGACCCGGCACGGGACCGACTATCCGCCTGAGCCGGCCGGATTGTGGATCGCCGCGTTCGAGCAGGAGGGCGAGGAGGTCACCACGGGCCGCTATCCCATGGTCAACGTCTCGGACGCGTGGGAGTTGCGCTCGATGCTCGAAGTCGTCTGCCCAGGTATCGAACACCGTTACAGGGAATCCAGCGACGACGGCAGGCAAACGGCATGGATGGCTCATCCTGACGGTTCGTGGGCCCGGGCCAGCGCGATATGGGATGAACTCCCGACGGTGCGTCAAGGCGGACCGCGCCGACTGTGGGACACCCTTGACGAGGTCCGGCATCACTGGATGCGCAACGGTGAGTTGCCGCTACTCGGGTCGAAGGTATCGATCGATCCCACCGGGAAGATCATGCTGTCACGCGGCTGGTGGAAAGCAACGATCACCTGAGTTCACGGTGGGGACTCCACGCCCCGGTCAATGACCCGGCGCATCTTTGTTCTGAGTCCTCTCGTCGTGTCCTCAGGACCTCGCGGGCCACGACCACACCGATGCCCAGCGTGGGCGAAGCGCCGATGAATACAGCCCGAGCGGAGCGAGGACCATGGCGGCGCATGGCGGTTACCGCGAGGGGGCCTCGGGGGTTGTCAGATGCCGCGCATGCGGAGGACGTGGAGGGCGAGGGTTAGGTTCAGGCGGAGGTGGGGGTCTTCGGTGAAGTTGCCTAGGAGGCGTTCTAGTTTGCCTATGCGGTAGCGCAAGGTGTTGTAGTGGAAGTGGAGGCGGCGGGCGGTTTCGGCGACGTTGAGGTTGGTCTCCAGGAGGACCTGGAGGGTGCGGCGCAGGTCGGCGTTCTCGGCGTCGTCGTCGGAGGCGAGGGTGCCCAGGGTCTCCTTGACGAAGGCGTGCAGTTCGGCGGTGTCGTTGACCAGGGAGAGCAGGCGGTAGACGCCGAGCTGGTCGAAGTGGGCGAGCGCGCCGGAGCCGTGGAGCTGGCGGCCGACCCGGGCGGCCTTGAGCGCCTGGCCGTAGGCGTCGGGCAGCGCGTCGGCGCCGGGCGCGATCCTGCTCATGCCGGTGGAGAAGGTGGCGGGCCGGCAGTCGGCGAAGGCGGCGACGGCGTCCTTGGCCAGGCGGGGCAGGTCGACGTCGGCGCCCGCGACCGCGACCACCTCGTGGGAGAACCCGGCGACGGCGCCGCGCGGGTCGTGACGGCGCAGGGCGGTGGTCCAGGCGGCGAGCAGCCGGTCGGGCGGGATGTCGCATTCGGGGTCGATCTCGGCGACGAGGACGCCGACCGGCCGTTCGAGGTCCCAGCCGAACGCGCGGGCGCGGGCGACGACCCGGGGGCCGCCTCTGCCGGTGAGGACGTCCCTGAGGAAGTCGGCGCGGTATTTGCTCTCGACGGCGGTGACGGCCTCCTGGCGGGTGACGACGAGGGCGGCGACGGTGGCGGCGCGTTCGAGGATCCCGATGTCGCCGTCCCTGATGGCGCCGGCCGGGCTGTGGGCGACGATGCGGCCGTGGTGGTGGCCGCCGGCGACGACGGGGACAACGGTGTAGTCTCCGCCGGAGACGGCGGGCGCGGCGCGCAGCCGGGCCGGGTCGCCCGACGATTCCAGCACCTGGCCGGTGGGGTCGACGACGGCGACGGCCAGGTCGAGCAGCCCGGCGACCTCGGCGACGATCTCGCGGAGCCCTCCCCCGGCCAGGACGATCTGCACGAGGGCGCGGTGGGCCTCCTCGGTGCGGGCCAGCAGCGCCGCCTGCCGGTTGAGGATGTCGGTGAGCACCTGGTTGAGGATGTCGTCGAAGCCGACGTCGTTGGGCAGAAGGATGAGTGGGAAGCCGAGCCGGTCGGCCTGCTGGATCATCTCGGCGGGCAGTTCGTCGACGTACCGCCCGAGTTTGATGCCGAGGGCGGCGAGGCCGCGCTCGTCGAGGTCGGCGACGAGCCTGCCGAGGGACTGCGGGGTGTTGCGCAGCGGGTAGCCGGTGGTGAGGAGCAGCTCGTGGGGCTTGACCCAGGCGAGGATGTCGGGGACCTCCATGACGTTGAGCCGCTGGACGATGCGGCCGAGGCCGCTCCTGCCGCCGATCAGGCGGGCTCCCGCCAGGGTGGAGACGCCGAGCACCTCCCCCACGGACACGCCGTGGATGATCGTGCCCGTGGAGGCCAAACGCATCGCCGGGGGTGATGGGTCCGCAGTCATGGTCATGCTCCAGGGTGAAGCGCCGTTTGGGTGATTCTGACGGAACATCATCTCTGTCAACAAGAGCCAACTCTCCGGGGAACTGTTGGCACCTTTCTCCGTACGGGGGGTGTGTGGGACCGTTCTACGTTCTCCCCAGACCAGCGGGAGGCCGAGTGACTCTGGGTACGCGTACACGCGCGCACGCGCCTGCGCACATCGAGGCGTTCGGCGCGGCGAGCGCATCCCTTCGCGCGGCGCTGGACGCGCCGAGACGGCCCGCCCGGGTGCTGGCGGTGTTCCCGCTCGGCATCTACCTGGAGGTCCGCACGGACGTCGAGCCGTCCGTGCTGGCCGTGATCACCGGCGAGGCGACGCGGCTGCCGAACGCCGTGGTGCTCGCCGACCCGCTGCCGCGCGCCGTGGCGGGCGACGAGGCGGCGGTCGGGGACGGCGGCATCGAGATCGGCCGCGTGACCGTGCGGGTGCGCCGCTGGTGGGATCCGGCGCCGCCGCTCGGCACGGTGGCCCTGGAGCGGCTGGCCGCCGTGCTCCCCCGGTTCGACGAGGTGTGCGCGGCCTCGTCGCGCAGGCCGGGGCTGGATGCCGACGGGTGCCCGGCGCTGCTCGCCCAGGGATGCGCGGACGGATCCCTGGTGTCGGCGATCAGCGCGGCCGAGCAGCTCATGGGCCTCGGTCCCGGGCTGACCCCCAGCGGGGACGACATGCTCGCCGGCGTGCTGGTGGCGCTGCGCAGGCTCGGGGAGGCGGCGGGCGTGGACCGGGCCGTGTGGCTGGCCGACTGGCTCGCGGCGACCGTGGCCTTCGACGCCCGCACCCGCACGACGCCGATCTCGGCGACGCTGCTGCACTACGCGGCCCAGGGCGAGGCGTGCGCGGACGCGGTGACGGTGCTGCGCGGCGTGACCGGGAACCATCCCCTTGGCCCTGCCGTACGGCGGCTGCTGCAGCTCGGCCACACCTCGGGCGCCGACCTGGCCTGGGGGCTGCGGACCGGCGTGGCGGCGGTGCTGGCCCTGGGCGAGAAGGCGCGTGCGGGGGCGTGAGGCGCCGCGGCGCGCGGGCGAGGATGTGAAGGCGGAGGGCGGTGGGGGCCGTTGACCACGGGCACCGATCTTGTCGAGGTGCGCGCCGGGGTCTACCACGACTCGGTGAGCCTCATGCGGGTCAGCCAGGCGCTGACCGCGCGTCCCGGGGTGGACGTCGCCGTGGTGGCCATGGCGACGGAGCTGAACGTCGGCCTGGCCCGCGAGGCCGGGTTCGCCGTGCCCGCGGCGGGGCCCGCCGACCTGCTGGTGGCCATCCGCGCGGGGTCGGCCGCGGATCTGGACGAGGCCGCCGAGGAGCTTGAGCGGCAGTTCGCGGCGCTGACCGGCGGCGGGGGCGGCGGTTTCGAGACGGCGGGGGCAGCGCCGCGCACGACGGGGACGGCGGCGCGGGGCTTCGACGCGACGCTGGCGCTGGTGTCGGTGCCGGGCGAGCACGCCTTCGCCGAGGCCATGGACGCCGTCGAGGCCGGGCTCTCAGTGATGATCTTCAGCGACAACGTGCCCGTCGCGCAGGAGGTCCTGCTCAAGGAGCGCGCCCGCGAGCGCGGGGTGCTCGTGATGGGCCCGGACTGCGGCACGGCGATCGTCGGCGGCGCGGGGCTGGGCTTCGCCAACGTCGTGCGGCCCGGCCGGATCGGCGTGGTCGCGGCGTCGGGGACCGGGGCGCAGCAGGTCGCCTGCCTGCTCGACCTTGCGGGCGCCGGGGTGAGCCACGTCCTCGGCGTCGGCGGCAGGGACCTGTCCGCGGCGGTCAGGGGCCGTTCGACGCTGGCCGCGCTGGCGGCCCTGGACGCCGACCCGTCCACCGACCTGATCGTGCTGATCTCCAAGCCGCCCGCGCCCGAGATCGCCCAGAAGGTGCGCCGCTTCGTCGCGGGCCTGCGCACGCCCGTCGTCTTCGCCCTGCTCGGCCCCGGCGCGGACGACCTGACCACGGCCACCGAGAAGGCGTTGCGCGCCCTCGGCGTGCCGGTCCCGCGCTGGCCGTCCTGGACGGCGGCACAGGCGACCGCGCCCGACGAACCGCAGGCCGGGCCCGACGGAGAGGCCGGGCCCGATGGCCGGGCCGGGCCGGGGCGCGGGCTGTGGGGCATCTACTCGGGGGGCACGTTGTGCGAGGAGGCGCGGATCGTCGCCGGGGCGGGGGTGTTCACCGACTACGGGGACGACGCGTACACCCGTGGGCGGGCGCATCCGATGATCGACCCGTCGCTGCGGCTGGAGGCGCTGGCGAGCGCGGAGGGCGTGGTGCTCATGGACGTGGTGCTCGGCCACGCCGCCGACCCCGACCCGGCCGCCTGGCTCGTGCCCGCCGTCCGTGCGGCGCGGGAACGCGGCGTGGACGTGGTCGTGGCCCTGGTCGGCACCGACTCCGACCCGCAGGGGCTGCGCCGGCAGGCGGACGCGCTGGTGGAGGCCGGAGCGTCGGTGTTCGTCTCCAACGCCGCCGCCGCACGGCACGCCGCGGCCCTGGCCGGAAGCGCGGGGTGATGTCGCTCATGTCATCCAGACCGTCCGGACCGTCCGCGACGCCCGCCGCGGCGCTGCTGGGCGGGGAGCCGCGGGTGATCAGCGTCGGGGTGGCCGTGCTGGCCGAGGCGCTCGATCGGCAGGCGGTGCCGCGGGTCGGCGTCGAGTGGCGGCCGCCGTTGCCGGGGACCGCCGAGGCGCTGGGCAAGGTGGTCGCCGATCCGCGGCGGGCGCGGGCGAACGAGATCGCCGTCGGCAGGCTGATCTCCGCACGGCCGCACCTGGTGGGCGTGCGGCCGGCGCGCGAGGTGCTCGGCCTGCCGTCCGGCACGTTCCTGCACGCCGGGCCGCCCATCGACTGGGACCGGGCGTCGGGGCCGATGCGCGGCGCGCTGATCGGCGCCGTCCTGTTCGAGGGCCTGGCCGGGGACGCCGAGGAGGCCGCGCGGCTGCTGGCCTCGGGCCGCGTCACGCTGGACTCCTGCCACCACCACCGGGCGGTGGGGCCGATGGCGGGCGTGGTGAGCCCGTCGATGTGGATGTTCGAGGTCGCCGACGCCGAGCACGGCGGCACGGCGTACTGTTCGCTCAACGAGGGCCTGGGCAAGGTGCTGCGGTACGGCGCCTACGGGCCCGAGGTGGTCGAGCGGCTGCGCTGGATGGGCGAGGTGCTCGGCCCGGCGCTGGCCGCCGCGCTGGCGCTGAGCGGGCCGGTGGACCTGCGCGCGCTGATCGCGCAGGCCCTGCAGATGGGCGACGAGCTGCACAACCGCAACCGGGCCGCGACGTCCCTGCTCGTCCGCGAGCTCGCCCCGGCGATCGTGGACGCCGCGCCCGGCCGCGCCGCCGAGGTGTTGCGTTTCATCAACGGCAACGACCATTTCTTCCTGAACGCGGGAATGGCCGCGGGGAAGGTCGGAGCGGACGCGGCGCGGGACGTGCCGGGGTCCTCACTGGTGGTGGCGATGGCGCGCAACGGCACCGATTTCGGGATCCAGGTGTCGGGGCTCGGTAATCGGTGGTTCACCGGTCCGGCGGGCGTTCCCGACGGCCTCTATCTGGGCGCGTACGGGCCTGGGGACGCCAACCCCGACATCGGCGACTCGACCATCACGGAGACGTCCGGGCTCGGCGGGTTCGCGATGGCGGCGGCCCCGGCGATCGTCCGTTTCGTGGGCGGGGACGTGGCGGACGCCGTGGCCGCGACCAGGGCGATGTACGAGATCACGCTGGCCGAGCACCCCGCGTACCAGATCCCGGGGCTGGGGTTCCGGGGGACGCCGGTGGGCGTCGACGTGGCATTGGTCGCGCGGACGGGGGTGCTGCCGGTCGTCAACACGGGCATCGCCGGCCGGGTGGCGGGAACGGGGCAGGTCGGGGCGGGTCTGGTGAGCCCGCCGGCGGAGGCGTTCACCGCGGCGCTGGTCGCGCTGGCCGCCGGGTAAAGGAAGACCGAATTCCCTTTGACCCTTGATTGACCCTAATATCGTGGGTCAGCGTCATGGTGACGAAAACCTCGATACATGATCCAAACTGGGGATATGACGCGGACGAGCCTGAATTGGGGACCGCGGTATGACGTCGGATCGCGCGCTCGGGAGGCCACCCTCCATGCCGGAGGGAACGAACCCCTTGGGGGGCGCGGGGGTCGCCCCGGAAGGCCAGGGCCGGCTGGTCGGAAGGCGCTACCGCCTGCTGTCGCCGGTCGGCCGCGGGGGCATGGGCATGGTGTGGCACGCCCACGACGTGCTCCTCGACCGTGACGTCGCCGTCAAGGAACTGATCCTCCCCTACGGTCTCGACCACGCGGGCAAGCAGGTCGCCCACCGGCGCATGCTGCGCGAGGCCAGGTCCGCCGCCCGCCTCAGCCACCCGGGCATCGTCACCGTCCACGACGTCGTCGAGGAGGACGGCCGTCCCTGGATCGTCATGGAACTGGTCCGTGCCTGGTCGCTGGAGCAGGCCGTGCTGCAGAGCGGGCCCCTCCCCGTCGTGCAGGCCGCCGAGATCGGCGTCCGCGTCCTCGACGCGCTGCGCCACGCGCACGCCGCGGGGATCCTGCACCGGGACGTCAAGCCGGGCAACGTGCTGCTGACCGCCGACCGCGTCGTGCTCACCGACTTCGGCATCGCCGCGATCGAGGGCGACGTCACGATCACCCAGACCGGGCTGCTGATGGGCTCGCCCGCCTACATCCCGCCCGAGCGGCTGCAGGGCCGTCCGATCACGCACGCCGCCGACCTCTGGTCCTTCGGCGCCACGCTGTACGCCGCCGTCGAGGGACGGCCGCCGTACGAGGGGCCCGACGCGGTGGCCGTCCTCGGAGCGGTCCTCACGCAGGAGCCCAACCGGCCGCAGCGGGCCGGGGTGCTGCTGCCCGTCATCGAAGGACTGCTGCGCAAGAACCCCGCCGACCGCATGCCCGCCGCGCAGGCCGCGGAGCTGCTGGAGCGGGTGCTGCGCAACCACGGGTCCGGGCTTGCGGTGCGGGACGGCGAGCGCCACCTGTCGGCGCCGCTGCCCACGCGGGGCGAGGCCGCGCCCGCGGCGACGCCGGACCCGTTTCCGAGGACGGCGTCGCGGGTCATCGAGACGCCGTCGGGGCCGGTGCGCCTGCCCGCGGAGGCCGGGGCCGGGTACGACACGATGGGCGGCGCGACGGAGGCGTGGCGGGGGGCTCACGACGCCGTGGGGAGCGGGGCCTCCCGGGACCCCTATGACGCGCTGCGCGGCGCCGCCGGGCCGTACGAGGTGCCGGGGAACGGGTCGCGGCCCGATCCCTACGACTCCCCGGGCGCGCGGCCCGATCCCTACGACGCACTGAGCAGTCCGTCCGGGGCGCGGGACCCGTACGCTTCCGGAGCGCAGCCGAATCCGTACGAGGGTCCGAACGGCTCTTCGGGGCCGCAGCGTGAGCCGTACGACGCGTTCGGCGGCGGTTCTGGCACGGACCCGAATCCCTACGATGCCCGGCGCGGTTCCTCGGGCCCTCGGCCGGACCCGTACGACGCGCTCAGGAGCGCCTCGGGCGCCCAGCCCGGCCCTTATGACGTGCTGCGCAGCTCGTCAGGACCTCAGCCGGATCCCTATGACGCGCTGAGACCACCGGGGGACTCGTACGACGCGTTCGCAAGCCCCTCGGGCTCGCGGCCGAACCCCTACGACGCGCTCAGAAGTCCCTCAGATCACCCGGCGAACCCCTACGAATCGGGGCCGCAGGATCGCCACGAGGCGCTAAGGAAGCCCGCCGAGTCGCGGCCGGACGCGGTTTTCGACCCGCCCGCCGGCACCGGCTCGCCCCGCGACGCGCTCGTGGCGGGGACCACCGGCTCGCGGATCTGGCCGGCCACCGCCTCCCCCGACCTCGCCGACCGGCTCGCCAAGGACATCGCGAGCGAGAACCTCTTCACCAGGCCGCAGCGGCCCGCCCCCGGCACCCGCCGCGCGGACGACCCCGACATCCGCACGCGCGCCGCACGCGAGAACGGCGACGACGCGCGCGAGGGCCGCTCCCCCGTGCTGATCCTGCTGGCCGGGGTCGGCATCGTCGGCGTGATCGCCGCGCTGCTGTTCGTCCTGTGGCCGTCCGCGACACCGCCTCCCGAGGAGGCCGCCCCGCTGCCCACCACCGCCGACCCGTTCGGCACCGCCGTGCCGGACGCGGGCGCCACGGCCCCGCCGGAGGAGGTTCCCGCTTCGGGCGAGATCCCCGCCGGGTTCAAGGCGCGCACGGCCGCGGGCGTGACGATCGCCGTCCCGCAGGACTGGACGGCCTCCGCCTCCGACCAGGCGGTGACCTACGTCGGGCCCAAGAACTCCGGGCGGCGCGTCCAGGTCAGGAAGGTGCCCGCCACCGGCGACGACGGCCTCGCCGCGCTCACCCAGATGAAGGACCAGACCACGCTCACCGACTACGGCCAGATCCGGCTGGAGTCCTCGCCGTTCGGGGACGGCCCCTGGAAGGCGAGCGTCTGGGAGTACACCTACACCGCGCTCAACAACGTCACCACCCACGCGATCACCCGGCACGTCGCCGTCGACCGCGACACGGCCTACCAGGTCACCTTCACCGCCCCGGACGCCGAATGGGACGAACCCGACACCCGCCAGACCATGGCCGTCCTATGGAGCAGCTTCAAAGCCGGCTCTTGACACCCCAGTTCAAGGCCAGCTGTTAATTCCCGATTCCGAGCCCGCGCCCTCACGCCGCGCGGCCGGAGGACGCGCCATAAGCGGAGCGCCGTTAAAGCAGGATCGTGAACTCGTCTTCCACGGGCGGATCGATCTCCTGAGGGAGGCAGCCGGTGGCGGCGAAGCAGCGGATGCGCAGGACGCCCGACTCTACCGAGAGGTGGAGGAAGCTCTTGAAGAAGGGCGGGGTGTCCCAGTCGGAGAGTTCCGAGAACCAGCGGTGGAAGGTGCGGCCCACCGGGAGGCGGAGAGGCATCGGCCAGCCGCCGAGCACGCGGGCCGCCCATTTCATGCGGGTCGTGATCTTCACCGGGCCCCGCGCGGGCGGCGACCCGGGCTGACCGGCCTGAGCGGCCCGGCCGTCGGAGAGGGCCTCGCCGTCCTGGGCGGTCTGAGAGTTCTGAGGGTCCGCGCCGGTCGCGGGGGCCTCGCCGGTGCCCGGGCGGCGGGGCGGGGTGTTGCCGATCTGGCGGGACATCAGGACCAGGCCCTGGTCGGGGGTGAGGTACAGCCAGCGCAGGCGCAGGCGCTCGCGGTAGAGCTTGCTGTAGAACGACAGCGAGTCGCCGCGCAGCGGGTAGCAGCGGAAGTCGTCCTCGTGGACGCCGCCCACGTCCACCCGGGGGATGGTGTGGGTGGCGTGCATGAACGCGCCTCCGCCGCCGGAGACGACGTACTGGATGACGCGCCCGCCGACGTCGACGGGATAGCGCTGGTAGTTGTGGGTGTCGCCGCCGATGGCCGCGACGTAGTTGCACGCCGGGTCCCTGACGATCTCGTCCACCGTGCCGCCGCCGTCGATGGGGCACGGGTGGTAGGTGTTGCGGTCGTAGATCGGCTTGCCGGTGACGAGGATCTTGGGACGGGGGTCGGCGCGCGACGTCTCGCGCAGCCATTCGCCCTGCTCACGGTCGAGGGTGCCGCGGATGCCGGTGTCGATGCCGACGACCAGCAGGCCGGGAAGATCGATCACCCAGTACGGCGCGGGCTGCGCGGCCCGCTGCTCCGGCCGCGGGCGCAGGGCGCGGGCCTCGGCGAGCCGGGCCTCGTCGATGGGCTCCGGCTTCTGCCACAGCAGCCCGCGCACCCCGGCGGGCGAGAGGGAGAAGCCCGCGGCCTTGGCCTCCAGGGCGGGGGCGTCGCAGAAGACGCGCATGAAGCCGCCGAGGCCGTCGTACCAGTCGTGGTTGCCGGGAATCGCGTAGATCGGCGCGGGATAGTCCTTGTACGGGCGGAAGAACTTGTCGGCGTACTCGTTGCCCGAGCCGGTGGGGTAGATGACGTCGCTGGCGATGACCGCGAAGGACGTCTCCGCGCCGATCTTGAGCAGGCCGGGGACGACGGCGTACTGCGAGGCGTCGCCCTCGCCTGTGTCGCCGACGATCAGGAAGCTGTAGTCGTCCCCGACGGGCGGCCGGATGCGGAAGCCCGCGTCGGCGCCCTGCGCACGGCGGGCCGCGACCCAGCGCGCGCGGACCTCGTTGGACGGGTCCCCGAAGAGCTGGGCCAGGATCTCGTTGCGCGAGCGCCATAACACGGCGGGCCGCAGCCAGGAGAAGCCCTTGCGGCTCGGCCGCAGGTCCTGGAACGTGCCGACCTGCGCGCATGACCAGCCGGCCCCCTCTTCGGAGACCCGTGAGGAGCCACGCCTGCCGGCCTCCGCCGCCCGTTCCACATCGACCATGCCCCTATCTTCGCCATGATCGTCCCCGCCCGCACACCGGATCGCCGAACCCACCGGGCTTTCCGGACGGATCGGGCGCGTGTCAGGGGATCAGGACGCCCGGGTTGAGGATGCCCTCCGGGTCGAGGCGCTCCTTGACCGCGCGCAGGATCTCGACGCCGAGCGCGCCGATCTCGGCGGCGTAGGCGTCGCGGTGGTCCCTGCCGACGCCGTGGTGGTGCGAGATCGTGCCGCCGGTCACGCCGATCGCCTCGTTGACCGCGCGCTTGGCGGCGGCCCACTGGGCGAGCGGGTCGGCGGCCTGCGCGGTCACGACGGTGAAGTACAGCGAGGCGCCCGTGGCGTACACGTGGGAGATGTGGCACATGACCAGCGGCCCGACGCCGCCGGGCGTGGTGAGCGCGGCGGCGAGCGCACGGCGCACGGCGTCGTACAGCCGGGGGACGCCCGACCAGAAGCAGGCGGTCTCCAGCGTCTCGACGGTCGCGCCGGCCTCCAGCAGCGCGTCGCGCAGATACGGGGCGCCGAACCGGCCGCGCGCCCACGCCTCGCCCGGCTCGGGCCCGAGGGGGACGCCGCCGAGGGCGGACAGCGTGGCGGCGGTGCGCTCGCGCCACGCGGCGACCTCGCCGGGCTCGCCCTCGTACCCGAGGACGGCCAGGCAGCCGCCGCCGGACGGGAGGGCGCCGATCTCGTCCGGCCTGGCGAGCCCGACCATGGTCTCGGTCTCGTCCGACAGGCGCAGCACGGTGGGCGCGGGCCCGTCCTGGGCCAGGCGCCGCAGCGCGGCGGCGCCCTCGGGAAAGGAGGCGAAGCGCCAGCCCTCGTACGCCCGCCCGGACGGCGCCCGCCGCACGCGCAGCCGCAGCGAGGTGATCACCCCGAAGGCGCCCTCGGAGCCGAGGACGAGCTGGCGCAGGTCGGGGCCTGCCGCCGACTTGGGCGCCCGCCCGAGCTCCAGCGTGCCGCGCGGGGTGGCGACGGTGAGGCCCACCACCATGTCGTCGAAGCGCCCGTACCCGGAGGATGCCTGGCCGCTGGACCGGGCGGCGGCGAACCCGCCGAGGGTGGCGTACTCGTAGGACTGGGGGAAGTGGCCGAGGGTCAGCCCGTGCCCGGCGAGCAGCCGCTCGGCCTGGGGGCCGCGCAGGCCCGGCTCCGCGTCGACGATCATGGACTCGGCGTCCACCGACAGCAGCCGGTCGAGCCGGCGCAGGTCCAGGGCGATCACCCCGGCGTACCCTTCGCGGGACGCGACGAGGCCGCCCACGACCGAGGTGCCGCCGCCGAAGGGCACGACGGCGATCCTGTGCCGCGCGCAGACGCGCAGGACCTCGCAGACCTCGGCGTGCGAGCCGGGCAGCACGACGGCGTCGGGGGCGTCGGAGCCGTCCCCGGCGCGCATCAGCAGCAGGTCGGGGGTCGACTTGCCCCGGGTGTGACGGATCCGCGCGTCGTCGTCGGCGCGGACGTGCCCGTCCCCGACGGCCGCGCCCAGGCTCGCGAGCGCCGGCGCGGTGAGCGCCGGCGCGTTCAGCCGGACCTCGCCGAACGTGGCCGCGGGCCGGGCGGGCTCGCGCACGCCGAGCAGCTCGCGCAGCAGGCCGCGTACCGGTTCCAGCAGGCCGGCGGCCTTGGCGGGGTCGCCCCAGCCGGACCAGAGCATCGGTTCGGCCGCGGTGTCGGGGATCTCCACGCCCTAAACTGTGACACGCCCGGCGCGCGACGGCCCGGCCGGGCGTCCACCGGAAGGGGGCGAGCCCGTGACCTGCTCCCCCGCCGGACGTGACGACCCGCCGACCGGCCGACCGGCACTTCCCCACTCCACTTCCCCCATCGGACGTGACGATCGGCCGACCGGCCGTCCCGCGCTTCCCGGCTCCTCGCTGAACGCCGCGCGGCGGGCTCGTGAGCTGGCCGAGGTGCGCGAGTGCGTGGTGGACCTGCTGGTGGTGGGCCTCGGCGCCACTGGAGCGGGTGTCGCGTTGGACGCGGCCGCGCGCGGGCTGTCGGTGGCCGCCGTGGACGCCCATGACCTGGCGTTCGGCACGTCCCGCTGGAGCTCCAAGCTGATCCATGGCGGTCTGCGCTACCTGGCCAGAGGGCAGGTCGGCGTGGCCTGGGAGAGCGCGGCCGAGCGCGGCGTGCTGCTGACCCGCACGGCTCCCCACCTGGTGCGCGCCCGGCCGTACCTGCTGCCGCTGACCCCGGAGGTCTCCCGGGGCGAGGCGGCGGCGCTGATGGCCGGGTACCGCCTCGGCGACGCGCTGCGCGCCTGCGCCGGCACTCCGCGCGCCGCGCTGCCGGGGCCGTCCCGCGTGACGGCCGCGCGCGCCCGCGGCCTGGCGCCCGCGCTGCGCGCGCGGGGGCTGCGCGGCGGGCTGGTCTCGTTCGACGGTGCGGTGGTGGACGACGCGCGGCTGGTGGTGGCGATCGCGAGGACGGCGGCGGCGCACGGCGCGCGCGTGCTGACCCGGTGCCGCGCGCTGGCGCTGGCGGGCGACGGCGCCGAGCTGCGCGACGAGCTGACGGGCGAGACGTTCGCGGTGCGGGCCCGCCGGGTGGTCAACGCGGCCGGCGTGTGGGCGGGCACGCTGTCGCCGTCGGTGGAGCTGCGGCCGTCCCTGGGCTCGCATCTGGTGCTGCGCCCCGGCGTGCTGGGCGATCTGCGGGCGGGCCTGCACGTGCCGATCCCCGGCGAGGCGGCGCGCTTCGCGCTGGCGCTCCCCCAGCCCGACGGGCGCGTGTACGTCGGGCTGACCGACGAGCCCCTGGACGGGCCGGTGCCCGATGTCCCCGTGGCGCCGGAGGCGGACGTCGCGGCGCTGCTCGGCGTCCTGAACTCCGTCCTGGAGACGCCGATCGTCCACGCGGACGTGGCGGGGGCCTACGCGGGCCTGAGGCCGCTGCTGGCGGGCGAAGGGCGGTCGGCTGATCTCTCGCGAAGGCACACGGTCCTGAAGGGCTCTGACGGCGTCGTGACGATCGTGGGCGGGAAGCTGACGACCTACCGCGCGATGGCGGCCGACGCCGTGGACGCGGCGTTCCCCTCGGCCCCGCCGAGCCGCACGGCGCGCCTGCCGCTGGTGGGCGCCCGCGGCGGGGCCGGCGCGGGCGTTCCGGCACGGCTGGCCGCGCGGTACGGCGCGGAGGCGGCGGCGGTGCACGAGATCGCCCTGCGGGACCCGGCCGCGGCCGGGACGCTGCCTACCGGGGTGACGGTGGCCGAGCTCGTGTGGGCGGTGCGGCACGAGGGCGCACTGGACGCGGGCGATCTGCTGGACCGGCGCACCCGCGTCGGGCTGGTGCCGGAGGACCGGGCCGCGGCGCTGCCGGCCGCCGAGCGGGTGCTGCGCGAGCACGCGGGCCTGGGTGGTCCGCCCCGGTGACGGCCCCTAGCCAACGCGTGATCGCCCGGCAAGCGAACCTCGGAAAAACGGATCGTGATTAATCTCACACACTCCGCCGCAGCGCACACCGCGCCGGCGGAGGCCGGAACGGACGTCCCGGGGACCGGGTTACTGTCGCGACCGTTTAGGTTAGTCTTACCTAAGTGTTCGAAGGGGGACGCGTGACGGAGGACCGGGCTCGGGGGTGCGACCACCTGGCCGGATGCCACTCGGGCGCCGTGCCGGCGCACGCGAGCGCGACGGTCGGCGCCCGGTTCTGGCTGCTCATCGAGCACACCGGCCCCTGGGCGTCCCACCTTCCCGACTGCGACCTGCCCGAGGACGTCCACGCGCTGATCGGCCGCGCGACCGAGCTCGGCGTCCGCCCGCAGCTCATCCGCCGCCCGGGCCGCCGCACCGCGACCCCGGTCCCGCGCCACGTGATGGTGGCCGATACCACGGCCCGGGTCCCGTGGGCCGCAGAGGGCCGGTTCGAGGACGTCCGAGATCTTGACCTGGGATCTCTCGTGCGCGGAGTGGTGCCTGAGTCCTGCATACTGGTGAAGGAGCCGGTGTTCCTGGTCTGCACGCATGCCAAGCGCAATGCGTGCTGTGCCCGACTCGGGCTTCCCCTGGCACGGGTTTTGGGTGAGAGCCAGCCGGGAAGAGTGTGGGAAACCACTCATGTCGGCGGCGATCGATACGCCGCCAACCTCGTGTGCTTGCCACACGGGCTTTACTACGGCAGCATGTCTCAGGCTGCCGCGATCGCGGCGGCAAACGCGTACCGGCGCGGCGAGGTCGTCCTCGATCGTTTCCGGGGACGCGCAGGCATCCCTGAGCCATCGCAGGCCGCCGAGCATTTCGTCCGGGCACACACGGGCGAGCTGTCGGTAGGCGGAGTGGCCGTGGAATCCACCAGGTCGGACGGTGACGTCACCGAGGCGATCGTGCGCCATGGGGACGTCCGGTTCCGGGTTGTGGTCGAACGCACGGTGTTCGCGCCGTGCGGCATGGCGTGCGCCGAGACGATCATGACCTACAGGCGGGCGGCGCTGGAGCCTCTCCAGTGCGGCACGCCCGTGCTGACCTAGGGGCCCTATAGGGGCCCGGGAACACCACGGGCTTATTCGGCGTTGGAACGAGGGACGTCATACGCGTCCAAAGCGGCACAAACACCGAATACATCTCACCTAAGGTGGTTTCTCATGTCTCAGGTACGTCGGCAGATCGCCCGCCCGCGCCCCAGCTGGGGTTGGCAGGATGATGCCGCGTGCCGGGGAGAGGACCTTGTGCTCTTCTTCGGTCCTGACGGCGAGCGTCAGCCGGAGCGCGACATCCGCGAGCGCAAGGCCAAGGCCATCTGCGCCCAGTGCCCTGTCCGCGCGGAGTGCCTCGACTACGCCCTCTCACGTCCCGAGAAGTACGGCACGTGGGGCGGGCTCAACGAGGACGAGCGCGCGTCCGAGCGTCGTCGTCGCATGCGGCGTGCCGCAAGCGCCGGCATCAGTGCTGCCTGAACCTCCACCGGCACTTTTCCGCCACGCGATGATCATGCGGCTTTTCCGCTCCTGTACGCCTCCAGGGCCGAAATTGCCGCATGATCGTGCGGGTTCCTCCCGGCGACGGGGGACCCGAATTCCCCCCGGCCCCGATGAAGGCGAAAATCCGTTTCACCGTCCTTGCCGCAACAAGCGCAGGACGTCCGCGTCGGTCAGTTGCCCGAATCGCACATACCACTGACCGACCGCGTGAAAGCCGGGCGGGGTGGCGAGAACGACCACCTCGTCCGCCTCGTCGCGAAGCGCCGTGACCGTCCTCGACGACCCGACCGGCACGGCGAGCACCGTTCTCCCGGGCTTGGAACGCCGGACGGCGCGCAGTGCCGCGCGTGCCGTCCCGCCCGTGGCCAGCCCGTCGTCGACGACGACCACGTCCCGTCCCGCGAGCGCGGGCAGCGGGCGGTCGCCCCGGTAGGCCTGGACCCTGCGGGCCAGTTCCCCGCGCTCGCGCGCCACGATCGGCGCCAACTCGTCCTCCTCCACGCCGAGCTGCTCCAGCAGCCCCTGGTCGAACACCGGCTCACCGCCCTCGGCGATCGCGCCGAGGCCGAGCTCCGGCTGCAGCGGGTGGCCGATCTTCCTGGTCACCAGCACCTCCAGCGGCGCCGCGAGCCGCTCGGCCACCGGCACCGCGACCGCCACTCCCCCGCGGGGCAGAGCGAGGATCACCGGGTCGGCCAGGCCCGCGTCGGCGAGCATCTCGGCGAGCAGTGTCCCCGCCTGCTCCCGGTCGGCGAACGGGAGGGACAGGCGCCGGCTAGCGCTCATGCCCCTTTCGTACCCCTCGACCTGGGTGGCAAGCGGGGACATCCCCCTCACGTCACGGCCGTGACCGGCCGCGCATGGACTTGTGGATCACCTTCCACTTGCGGGTCTGCTCCGCGCGCACGCGCGCGTCGGCGCGGCCGGCCATCCACTGCGCCTCGCGCTGCAGCTTGCGCCAGCTCGCCAGCCGCCGCTCCGGCAGTTCCCCCGACTCCAGCGCCGCCAGCACGGCGCAGCCGGGCTCGCTCTCGTGGGCGCAGTCGTCGAACCTGCACTGCTCCGCGAGCTCCTCGATGTCGGAGAACACCATGTCGACGCCCTGGCTCATGTCGTACAGGCCGACGCGGCGGATCCCGGGCGTGTCGATGATCAGGCCGCCGACCGGCAGCCGGATCAGCTCGCGGTGGACGGTGGTGTGCCGCCCGCGGCCGTCGCCGGCGCGCACCTGCTGGGTCTCCATGACCGCCTCCCCCGCGAGCGCGTTGACCAGCGTCGACTTGCCCGCGCCCGAGGCGCCGAGCACCACGGCCGTCCGGGAGCCGCTCAGGTGGCTCCTGACGACCTCCAGCCCCTCGCCCAGGAGCGAGGCGACGGCGTGCAGCGGCACCCCGGGCGCCACCGCGGCGACGTCGGCGAGCAGGTCGGCGAGGTGCTCGCCGATGAGATCGGCCTTGGTGACCACCACGACGGGCTGGGCGCCGCTCTCCCAGGCCAGGGCGAGCAGCCGCTCGATGCGACCGAGGTCGGCGAAGTCGCCGCCGTGCACGGACGGCTCGGCCACGAACACCACGTCGACGTTGGCGGCCAGCACCTGGCCCTGGGAGTCGCCGGACAGCCCGCCGCGCGAGTCGCGGCGCACGCCGCCCCTGACGAAGGCCGTGCGCCTCGGCAGGAGCGACGCCAGCTCGTAGCGGCCCTCGGCGAGCAGGGTGAGCGCGGCCCAGTCGCCCACGCAGGGCAGGGCCACGGGGTCCTCGGCCGCCGCGCGCCGCAGCGGCGCGGAGTAGACGGCCTGGAGATGTCCGCCGGAGGTGATGACCTCGGCGGCGCCGCGATCGACGCGGGCGACGCGGGCGGGGACGGCGCCGGCCGGCAGGTCGGCGGCGAAGGACTCGTTCCAGCCCAGAGAAGAAAGATCGTGACCGGGAGTGGTCAACTCAGGCACCCTTCGGGAACGGGTGCCGCGGCTTCAGCGCGCGGACGGCACCCAGGAGGAAATGGACACGGGCATGACGAAGAAGACCCGCATATTCCTCACCTCCTGGATGTCGTGGCCGCCTCTCTCCGAGACGGCGAAGCCGGGCCCACTGTATCGCGGGCCCGGCTTCCCGGGGCAACACATTTACGCCATGGCGCGCGGCGGGCGGCTCAGCCGATGCCGGGCGCGGGGAACCGCGAGGTCAGCTCGCTGACCTCGCCGTGGACGCGCGCGATGACGTCCTCGGCGTCGTCGCCCTTGGCCAGGGCGGTGACGACCTCGTCCATCCAGGCGCCGATCTGGCGCATCTCGGCCTCGCCCATGCCGCGGCTGGTCACCGACGGCGTGCCGATGCGCAGGCCCGAGGGGTCGAACGGCTTGCGCGGGTCGAACGGGACCGTGTTGTAGTTGGTCTCCAGGCCCGCCCGGTCCAGCGCCTGCGCGGCCGGCTTGCCCGCCACGCCCTTGGAGGTCAGGTCGATCAGGATCAGGTGGTTGTCGGTGCCGCCGGAGACCAGCTCGAAGCCCCGCGCGGCCAGCTCGTCGGCCAGCGCCTTGGCGTTGGCGACCACCTGGTGGGCGTAGGCCTTGAAGTCGTCGCCCGAGGCCTCCTTCAGCGCCACGGCGATGGCGGCCGTGGTGTGGTTGTGCGGGCCGCCCTGCAGGCCCGGGAAGACCGCCTTGTTCAGCGCCTTGGCGTGCTCCTCGTCGGAGGCCATCAGCATCGCGCCGCGCGGGCCGCGCAGCGTCTTGTGCGTGGTCGTGGAGATCACGTCGGCGTGGCCCACCGGCGAGGGGTGGGCGCCGCCGGCGACGAGCCCGGCGATGTGCGCGATGTCCGCCGCCAGGATGGCGCCGACCTCGCGGGCGATCTCGGCGAAGGCGGGGAAGTCGATCGTGCGGGGAATCGCGGTGCCGCCGCAGAAGATCAGCTTGGGGCGGTGCTCCAGGGCCAGGGAGCGCACCTCGTCCATGTCGATGCGGCCGGTGTCGCGGCGCACCCCGTAGTGCACGGGGTTGAACCACTTGCCGGTCGCCGACACCGTCCAGCCGTGGGTGAGGTGGCCGCCGAACGGCAGGCCCATGCCCATCACCGTGTCGCCCGGGTTCAGGAACGCCAGGTAGATCGCCAGGTTGGCCGGCGACCCCGAGTACGGCTGGACGTTGGCGTGGTTCACGCCGAACAGCGCCTTGGCGCGCTCGATGGCCACGGCCTCGACCTGGTCGATGACCTGCTGGCCCTCGTAGTAGCGCTTGCCCGCGTAGCCCTCGGAGTACTTGTTGGTCAGGACTGTGCCCGTCGCCTCCAGCACGGCCCGGGAGACGTAGTTCTCCGATGCGATCAGCTTGACGGTGTCGGCCTGGCGCCGTTCCTCCGCACTGATCAGCTCGGCGATCTCCGGGTCGACGTCGGAAAGAGAACTCATGGCCCTACCCTTCGTTGGATTGGATCCGGCGAGGACCCAGGCGCCCGGCCCCCGCCCTGTTCGCTCCCTGGTGGTGGCCCACCCAGACGCGCCAGTCACGTCGCGTTAGACGATAGCGGACTCGCCGTTTCTGCCGACCCCGCCGTCCGGCCACAGGCGGTCGAACTCGGCGTTGAGCGTCGCGCCGATGAGCACGGCCAGCGCCGTGATGTACAGCCACAGCAGCACCGCGATGGGGGCCGCCAGCGAGCCGTAGATCGACAGGGGCGAGAACCACGCGGCCAGGACCTCGCGCAGCACGGCCGCGCAGGCGATCCAGATGAGCAGGGCGAGCACGGCGCCGGGCAGCTCGCGCCACCAGCGCGTCCGCACGGGCACGCTCACGTGGTAGAGCAGCGTCAGCACCAGGACCGAGCCGATCACCACCACGGGCCAGTACAGCACCGCCACGACGCCGCTGTACTCGGGTAACGCCCCCGACAGCAGAGTGGGGCCCACGACCAGGACCGGGATGACGATCAGCGCGATCACCAGCGCGGCCAGGTAGAGCCCGAACGACAGGATGCGGGTGCGGATGATGCCGCGCGCCTCGCCGAGGCCGTAGGCGATGGAGATCAGGTCCACGTAGACGAACAGCGCCCGCGAGCCCGACCACAGGCTGAGCAGGAAGCCCAGCGAGATCAGCGAGACCTGGCCGCCCCTGAGGACGTCGTCGAGCAGGGGGCGCACCACGCGCTCGACCGTGTTGTCGGTGAACAGGAGCTGGGCCTGGTCCAGCACCCAGCCGCGCGTGTCGGCGACGGTGCCGGGGCCGAGGACGCCGCTCAGGTGGCCGAGCAGGCCGATGAGGCCGAGGACGAACGGCGGCAGCGACAGCAGCGCGAAGAAGGCGGCCTCCCCCGCCAGCCCGGTCACCCGGTAGTTGAAGTTCGCGACGGTGGTCGCGCGGACGAGCGCCCAGAGCCGCGACTCCCACGCCCTGGCGCCGCGCAGGGTCGAGAGGCCGGCCTCGGCGTTGCGCCGGGCCTTGGCCCTGACCAGCCGCCACCGGGACACCCGCCCCGAAGAGGCGGACGACCTCGTGGGCGCGCCCGTGGACGTCATGGCACCCCAAGGTATTGGCAACGCGCTTCCACCACGACACCACCTTGTGAACGATCTCCGTCGTGGCGCCTACCCGATGAGACGCCTCCATATCCGGCGCGGTCGGCGCAACGCCCAATACTATCCGCCCCTCACCCCTGACAACCCACCTGACCTGCGGTGATGTGCGGTAGCAGTACATCTTGGGGGACAATGGGCCCGTGATATGCCCGGAGTGCAAGGAGGGCAGGCACGACAGGTGCCGGGGCGGCTCGTGGTGCGACTGCCAGCACCGCCCGCCGCGCCCTCCGGACGACTCGGTGCTCTCCTGGCGGCGCCAGGGCTGACGCCCCCTTTAGCCGTCGTTTGTCCAGACTCTGGACCGGATATTGGACATCTGACACGCGGAGGGTATGGTTTGGTACATGCCAGCGGACCCGCTTCTCGTCGTGCGACGCCACGTCGACTTCCTGCGTGTCCGCAGTGCCATCTGTAGCGACGCTTGTTGACCGCCGCCCCGCTGTCGAATTCTGCCAGCCTGGGCGCGTGACAGGCGTCTTTTTCATGCCCACCGGCCTCTAGCCATCGGAGCCGGGCCGGCTCGCCTGCGCGCGTCCACGCGCCCCGACGACCATCCTCGGTAAAGGACGCCGCCCTCATGACCAGCCCGCCCAGGCCCGCGAACCGCCACCACAAGCGCCCGCGAGGCGAAGGCCAGTGGGCCCTCGGCTACCGTGAGCCGCTCAACAAGAACGAGGAGAACAAGAAGAACGACGACGGCCTGAACGTCCGTCAGAGGATCATCGACGTCTACTCCAAGCAGGGGTTCGACTCGATCGACCCCGCGGACCTTCGCGGCCGGTTCCGCTGGTTCGGCCTCTACACCCAGCGCAAGCCGGGCATCGACGGCGGCAAGACCGCCGTCCTGGAGCCGGAGGAGCTCGACGACCGCTACTTCATGCTGCGCGTCCGCATCGACGGCGGGCAGCTCGACCTGCGGCAGCTCCGCACGATCGCCGACATCGCCAACACCTACGCCCGGGGCACGGCCGACGTCACCGACCGGCAGAACATCCAGCTCCACTGGATCGACATCGAGTCGGTCCCGGCCATCTGGGAGGCGCTGGAGTCCGTCGGGCTCTCGACCACCGAGGCGTGCGGCGACACCCCGCGCGTCATGATCGGCTGCCCGCTGGCCGGCATCGACGCCGACGAGGTGCTCGACGCCACCGGCCCGCTCGCCGACACGGTCGCGCGGTACATCGGCGACCCGTTGTTCTCCAACCTGCCGCGCAAGTTCAAGTCGGCGATGAGCGGCTGCCCCGCGCACTGCACGGTCCACGAGATCAACGACGTGGCGTTCGTCGGGGTCGAGAACGAGCAGGGCGAGAAGGGCTTCGACATCTGGGTGGGCGGCGGCCTGTCCACCAACCCGATGCTGGCCAAGCGGCTCGGCGCGTTCGTCCGCCCCGAGCAGGTCCACGAGGTGTGGGCCGGGGTCGCCGGCATCTTCCGCGACTACGGCTACCGCAGGCTGCGGCACAGGGCCCGCATCAAGTTCCTGGTCAGCGACTGGGGCGCCGAGCGGTTCCGCGAGATCCTGGAGAAGGAGTACCTCGGGTACACCCTCCCCGACGGCCCGGCGCCCGTGCTGCCGCGCGACGGCCGGCGCGACC
This sequence comes from Sphaerisporangium siamense, assembly GCF_014205275.1. NCBI lineage: Bacteria > Bacillati > Actinomycetota > Actinomycetes > Streptosporangiales > Streptosporangiaceae > Sphaerisporangium > Sphaerisporangium siamense. The sequence continues at coordinate 4,665,878 of NZ_JACHND010000001.1, read as the reverse complement.
ACGTCGGCGTGCACCGGCAGAAGGACGGCAACTACTACGTCGGGTTCGCGCCCCGGGTCGGGCGGCTGGACGGCGACAAGCTCCACCTCATCGCCGACCTGGCCGAGCGGTACGGCTCGGACCGCGTCCGCACCACCGTCGAGCAGAAGATGGTGATCCTGGACGTCGAGCAGTCCAAGGTCGAAGGTCTGGTCGCCGACCTGGAGGCCGCCGACCTCCAGGTCAACCCCAGCACGTTCCGCCGCCAGACGATGGCCTGCACGGGCATCGAGTACTGCAAGCTGGCGATCGTCGAGACCAAGGGGCTCGCCTCCGGCCTCATCGACGAGCTGGAGCGCCGCCTGCCGGACTTCACCGACCCCCTGACCATCAACGTCAACGGATGCCCGAACTCCTGCGCCCGCATCCAGACCGCCGACATCGGGCTGAAGGGCCAGCTCGTCACCGACGGCTCCGGCGAGCAGGTCGAGGGCTTCCAGATCCACCTCGGCGGCTCGCTCGGCGTGAACCCCGGCTTCGGCCGCAAGGTCCGCGGGCTCAAGGCCACCGCCGCCGAGCTTCCCGACTACATCGAGCGGGTCCTGAAGAACTTCCAGAGCCAGAAGAACGACGGGGAGACCTTCGCCGACTGGGTGCAGCGCGCCGAGGAGGCGGATCTCAAATGAGCCCCCGCCCGGCGCCACGGCGGCACGGGGCGCGCGCATGAGCGAGCGCGCGGTCCCGTTCCACTGCCCGTACTGCGGCGAAGAGGACCTCGAACCCTACGAGGGCGACGGCGGCTGGTACTGCCGGTCGTGCGCCCGCGCCTTCAAGCTGAAATTTCTCGGCATCGGCGTGCGCTCATGACAGGCGGCCGGCCCCGGGCCCCCCTGAGCCCGGCGCCCCATACGGACTTCACGGACTTCACGGACTTCACGAACGAGGAGCAGCGACTCATGACACTGGTGGAGATCGAGAACGGGCTTGAACGCCAGCGCGGCGTCCTGGACCTTCGTGGCATCGTGGACTCCGCCGCCGAGTTCCTCGAGGACGCCCCCGCGCGCGAGATCATCCGCTGGGCGGCGGCCACGTTCGGCGACCGTCTCTGCCTGACCTCCTCGATGAGCGACGCCCTCCTCATCGACCTGGTCAGCCGCGTCAAGCCCGGCGTCGACGTGTTGTTCATCGACACCGGTTACCACTTCGCCGAGACCGTCGGCACCCGCGACGCGGTGCAGCAGGTCTACGACGTCAACGTGATCAACGTGAAGCCGTCCAGGACCGTCGAGGAGCAGGACCGCGAGCTCGGCCCGCGCCTGCACAACCGCAACCCCGACCTGTGCTGCTTCCTGCGCAAGGTGGAGCCGCTGAACCGCGCGCTGGAGCCGTACCTGGCGTGGATCTCCGGCATCCGCCGCGACGAGTCGCCGACGCGGGCCAACACCCGGGTCGTGGAGTGGGACGCCAAGCGCCAGATGGTCAAGGTGAACCCCATCGCCCGCTGGACCCAGGACGACGTGGACAACTACATGGCCGACAACGGCGTCATCATCAACCCGCTCCACTACGACGACTACCCCTCGATCGGCTGCGCCCCCTGCACCCGCCGCGTCGCTCCCGGCGAAGACCCACGCAGCGGCCGCTGGGCGGGCCTGGGCAAGACGGAATGCGGTATCCACCTCTGACCCCCGACCAGCCCGGGGCCGGGCGAACGCGGCCGCACGGTATCGGAGGCGCCCTGACTCATGGGGCGCTCCCGGCGCCGCCGGTCGTGCCTCCCTCCGGCTCCGCGCCGCCGCTGGTGGCGGTGGCGCACGGCTCCCGCGACCCGCGCGCCTCGGCGACGGTGGAGGCACTGCTGGAGGACGTGCGACGCGCACGGCCCGGCCTGCGGGTCCTCGGGACGTATCTGGACCATTCCCGGCCGTCGCTCGGCGAGGCCCTGGCCGGGCTGGACGAGGCCGTGGTGCTGCCGCTCCTGCTCACCGAGGCCTACCACACCCGCGTCGACATCCCCGCCGCCCTGCGCGAGGAGCGGGCCCGCCGCGTGCCGGACGGCCGCCCGCCGCTCCGCGTCCACCAGGGGGCGGCGCTCGGCCCGCATCCCCTCCTCCTCACGGTCCTGGAGCGCAGGCTCGCCGAGGCGGGCGTGGAGGTCGGCGACCCCGGCACCGCCGTGGTCCTGGTCTCCGCGGGGTCCAGCGACCCCCGGGCGAACGCGGTGATCGCCCGCATGGCCCGCGACTGGGCCTGGGCCCGCGGCTGGCACTCGGTCACCCCGGCCTACGCCTCCGCGGCCTCGCCGACCCCGGAGGAGGCCGTACTCCGCGTCCTGGCCGGCCACGCCGGACCACACGCCCGCGCCGGGCGCCCCGCGCGCGTGGTCGTGGCCCCGTACCTGCTGGCCCCCGGGTACTTCGCCGACAAGGTCAGCCGCACCACCCTGGACGCGGGCGCCCACACCGTGGCGGCCCCCCTCGGCCCGGCCCCCGAAGTGGCCGTAGTCCTGCTGGAACGGCACGCGCATGCCGTGGCGGCCTTCCAGGCGGGCGCCCCGGTCCCGGCGACCGCCTGATCCGCCCCGCCCGGCGGGTCAGCCGTTGGTGGGGAACTCGCTGGGCGTGACCTCCGTGGGCGGGGTGGACGCCTCGCCGTGAAGGGCGACGCGGGTGGGGTGGGCGCCGACGTTGTGGTGGATGACGAGGGTGGCCTGCGCGGCGGCCCCGTCGGCCGGAGGCGTGAACGTCACACCGAACGAGCAGACCACCCCGGGCGCGAGATTCTTGCGCGCACAGGAACCGTCCTGACCGAAGTGCGCCCTGCCCTCCCCGGTGACCTCCATGTAAGTGACCTTCAGCGTGGCGTCGCCCACGCTCTCGATGCGCACCTCAGCGTCACAGCCACCCTCGGCAGTACAGGTGATCTCGGTAGGCGTGATCTCAACACCCGCCGCACCACCGGGCACCTTGATGATCTGCTTACCCCCGCCCCCACCGCTGGGACGCTCCTGCGCGGTCGCTTTGTCAGGCCCGCAAATAAAATCCGGACAAATCGGCGCATCCGAGGTAATAAGCGCCGCAACAATAGCCGCCCCCGCCCCAATGAGCGCGACCGCGACAGCCGCTCCTTTACCGGACATCGAACCCTCCGAACATCGACCATGGACCTGCGGCGGACGGCCCTGCCAGGCCGATCGCGAAATGACGACCGCGCCCAGGGCTGGGGACACCCCGGGACAGACCGGTGCGGGAAATCGACGCCGGAGCCGCGGAGAACCGTATTCACGGACGCCGGGAGCCTTTTTCACGCGTGCCCGCGAACGCGCGAGGGGCTTTACACGGCAAGGATAAACACCCGCGCCTTGCATGCCACCTGAATTTTCCTGTCACTCCGCCGGAGCGCCCGCGACTCCGGAGAGGACCAGGAGCGGCTCCGGGGACACCCGTGCACGGCGGCGGCCAGGCGGGCAGGACGAGCCGAGACGGGGCTTGCAAAGTGATATCACTTTGCTATGGTTGTGCCATGACACAGCAGACCCCCGGGACGGTGGCGGACGTGAACGAGATCGAAGAAGTGGCCGTGGAGATGCCGGCGGCTCGGGTGAGGGAGCGGCGGCCGTTCGATGTCAGTGGGTGGCCCATGCTGGGGCTCGGCGTGGTCATGCTGGCCGGTGGTGTGGCGGTGATCGTGCAGGGCTCCCAGGGGGACGGGAACGCCGCGCTGCTCGTCACCGGGGTCGTGCTCGTGATCCTCGCGGCCCTGGTGCTCGGCAGCCTCATGGCGGTGGCCCCGGGCGAGGCCAGGGTCGTCCAGCTCCTCGGGCGCTACCTCGGCACCGTCCGCACCGACGGCCTGCGGTGGGTGATCCCCTTCACCCAGAAGCGCAAGATCTCCACCCGCATCCGCAACCACGAGACCGACGTCGCCAAGGTCAACGACCTGGACGGCAACCCCATCGAGATGGCCGCCGTCGTCGTGTGGCAGGTGGAGGACACCGCCAAGGCGACGTTCGAGGTGGACGACTTCGTGGAGTTCGTCGCGATCCAGACCGAGACCGCCGTCCGGCACATCGCGGGCAACTACCCCTACGACGCCCACGACGAGGCCCAGCTCTCGCTGCGCGACAACGCCGACGAGATCACCGCCAAGCTGTCGGCCGAGATCTCCGCCCGCGTCTCCTCCGCCGGCGTCCGGGTCATCGAGTCCCGCATCACCCGTCTGTCGTACGCGCCGGAGATCGCCCAGGCCATGCTGCGCCGCCAGCAGGCCGGCGCGGTCGTCGCCGCGCGGCAGCGCATCGTGGAGGGCGCGGTCGGCATGGTCGAGGCCGCCCTGCAGCGGCTCGACGCGGCCGACGTGGTGGACCTCGACGACGAGCGCAAGGCGACCATGGTCAGCAACCTGCTCGTCGTCCTCTGCGGGGACAAGGACGTCCAGCCGGTCGTCAACACCGGCTCCCTGTACCAGTGAGCGAACGCAAGAAGATCCTCCTGCGGCTCGACCCCGCCGTCTACGACGCCATAGTCAAGTGGGCGGGGGACGAGCTGCGCAGCGCCAACGCCCAGATCGAGTTCCTGCTCCGCAAGGCGCTGGCCGGGGCGGGCAGACTACCGGCCGACGCCAAGGGCATCCCGAGGCGCGGCCGGCCCCGCAAGACCCCCGCCGCGGACGGCGCGGCAGGGGGCGACGAAGTGACCGACGTCGCGGACGTCACCGAGGGCGCCGGTGCGGCCGGCGACGACGAGGAGGAGTGATGGTGGACGTGCCCGGCACCCTGCCCGAGCGGCTCTACCTGCTCGCCTACGACACGCGCAGGAAGCGCGTGACCGCGCGGTCCAACCTCGGCCTCCTGATGCGCGCGGGCATCCTGGCCGAGCTGCTGCTGCGGGGCGATCTCGCCGACGCCACCGGCGGCCCGGTCGCCAAGAGGCCCGCGGTGGCCGATCCTCTGCTGGACGTGGCGCTCCAGCAGATCGCGGCCTCGCGGCGGCGCACCTGGCAGCACTGGGTGAGCAAGGGCTCGGGGGCCGCCGTGCGCCAGGTGCGCGACCGCCTGGAAAAGGACGGCTGGATCCGCGTGGAGCACCGCCGCGTGCTCGGACTCATCCCCGTGGCGAACGTGACCGTCCGGGACTCGCGGGTGCCGCGGCAGCTCGCGGCGACGGTGTCGGCGGCCGTGCGCGGCGCCCGTCCGCTCTCGCGGCTGGAGCCCCGGGACGCGGCGCTGGCGGCCCTGGCCGCGACGGTGCGGCTGAAGACCGTACTGCCGAGGGCCGAGTGGCGGGCGGGACGGGGTCGCAGCGATGAACTGGCCCAGGTGGTCGCACCCGTCCCGTGGGCCCTGAACAAGGCGATCCAGGCGGCCGCCGCAGCGGCCGCGGGCTGACCCGCCGACGCGACACCTGGCGACACCGGCACGGGGACGGAGCCGCACGGCATGGGGACAGAGCGGATCGGATGGGACGGAGCCGGACGGCAATAGCGCGGAGGTGGGCGGGGCCGTCCGTAGCGGGAGATGACGGGCCGGGGTGGGAGAGACTCAGTGGGCCGGGGACGGGGACGTCAGGTGCCGTCTCTCCATTCTCTGCGGGCCTCGCGGCGGGCGCGCTGGGCCTCGCGGCGGTACTCGCGGCGGAGTTCCTGTTGTTCGCGGCGCTGTTCCCGCAGGGTGTGGTGGAAGGAGCGGTGCAGGTCGTGGCGCTGGTCGCGCATGTCGCGCAGGGCGTCGCGGACGTCGCCGTGGATCTCGGCCCTGCGCTCCAGCCACCACTCGCTCCACTCGTTCAGCGCGCGGCGGATCGGCTTGGCCTTGGAGTCGCCGACGACCTTGATCTCGCCCATCAGGACGTAGGCGCGGACCCGGACGACCGGCACGTTCTGCCCGGGGGGCGCCTCGATGACGTTGGCCTTCTTCTCCCCCATGATCGCGACGCCTTCGAGGTCGACGTCCACGCCGTCGGGCACGATGATCTTGACGCTGCCCATGACCGCGGTGGCGACGATGTCGATCTGGTTGGACCGAACTTCGGCCTCGCGCAGGTCGAGCGTCACCTCGCCCATGACCGCGACCGCGCCGATCTCCTGGTCCACCCGCCACTTGCCCCGCCGCTTGGTCTCGCTCATGATCGCCGCGAACCAGCGCCGGGCGCCGCCCGCGCGGGCGGGCGCCGCGTACGGGGGCGGAGCGGGGGCGGGCGCGCCGGGCAGGTCGGCGGTGAGCTGGGCCAGCTCCGCCTGGGTGCGCGCCAGGTAGGCGGCCTCCGTGCGGTCCGTCAGCTCGGCCAGCGTGAGCCTGCCCTCGACCGATGCCTGCCGCAGACTTTCGACGGCCGCCTCGCGCTCGGCGTCCGAGGCCCGCATTCCACCCGCATCGTTCATGCCATGAATCTAGCGCGTTCGTGCACAATCGTCCGATCCTCCGGAAGGAGGAAACGCGCTAGGTCCTGAGAACGAGGACCTCACGGTCCGGACAGGACGGGCGCGCAATGCAGCACGTCCCGGGCCAGGCCGGCGTCCCCGGTGATCGTCGCGGGGAACTCGTCGGGCGCCCGCCGTCCACCGAGCAGGAAGCAGAAGTCCACCACGTCACACGCGATCTCGACCTCGGCGGGCGCCCCGTCATCGGGCCGGGCCACGACCTGGACGTCGAGCGGCACGTGCCACACGCCGCCTCCCGGCCCGGTCAGCGTGAGCCGCACGGCGCGCGCGCCGCCGCCGTCCACGCCGGACAGCAGCATCGTCCAGGGGATCAGCCGCGCGCAGAAGTCGGCGGTCGGGTGGATGTGGGCGGCCACCGGCAGGGGAAGGGACACGCCCAGCACCGCGGCCGCGTCAACGGTGTGAAGCCAGGTCTCCAGCATGCGGGCCAGCAGATGGTCCGACAGCGCGAAGGACATCCCGCCGGGCGTGATCGGCGTGCCCGGGTCCATCTCGGCGGCGCGGGCGCGGATCGCCTCGGCCTGGGCGCGCCACTCGGCGCGGGTCTCCTGCGGCGTCCGGCCGCCGGTGTAGGCGATCATGTCGGCGGTGCGGCCGAGGACGTCGTTCGCGGTGAGCGGCGGGCCCGCCACCGGGGCGTCGATCGCGCACGCGACCAGGCTGTCGGTGGCGGCGAGGTGCGCCACCAGTTCCTGCAGCGTCCAGCCTTCGACGATCTTCTGGGACCAGTCGGCCCGCGTCGCCGAGGCGAGCAGGGCGTCCATGGCCGCGACCCGGCCGGCGAAGGGCGCGGTGAACCCGGCGGCGGCCACGGGACGGCGGGCGGAGCGCGCCGCCGACAGCAGCCGGTCCACGGCCCCCGGCGGGGGGGCGGCCGTCTCTGCCAGCACGTCGAGGCTCAGGCGGGTGAGGGGGTCGGTGGTTCCGGGGATCTCGTCGCCGTGGCCGTAATGGCGCTCCATCACACCTCCTCTTCGGCCAGTTCGTCGGCGAGCCTGCGAAGGCCCATGCGGATCCGGGACTTGACCGTGCCCTCCGGCAGGCCGAGGTCCTCGGCCGTCTGCCGATAGGTACGGCCACGGTAGTAGGCGAGTTCGATGGGCTCGCGTAAGCCCCCGGGGAGCCTCGCCACCGCGCGCCGCACCCGGGCGGCCTCGTCGGCGGCCAGCACCCAGTCCTCCAAGGGGCTCGGGCTCGGCTCGGGGTCGGTCAGGCGGGGGCCGAGGACCGAGACGCGGTGCCGCTGCTCGCTGCGCACGTGGTCGACGGCGCGCCGGTGGGCGATCGTGGCGAGCCAGGAGCGCAGCGTGCCCCGGTCGGGGTCGAAGGCCAGCGGGCGCTCCCAGAAGGTGACGAACACCTCCTGGACGATGTCCTCGGCCACCACGCGGTCGCGGGTGACGCGCAGCGCGAGGCTGAGGACCAGCGGGTAGTGGCGGGTGTGCACCTCACCGAGCGCGCTCTCGTCACCGCCGACGACGCGCTGGTGTAGCGACCGGTCGTCGGTTCCAGGCGTCTCCACCGGGCCCCCTTCCGTTGGTCCGCCACCGTCCGGCCACCCCCGCACCCCATTCTTGTCGACAAATGCTGAGATGGAGGACGGAGCGCGCAATGCAACCCCGCGCGATCCGTCGGACGACGACCGCGCAGCGACCCGCCGGGAGGATCCCGTGACACACGCCGTCTTCAACCAGGCGCCCCCGCTCACCGGCCACGACGTGTCCGCCGACCCGGCGCTGGTGGAGGGCGCCCGCCGCGAGGGCGCCGACTGGGCGCTGGGCGAGCTCCGCGCCCTCGGCACGCTGGCCGGGTCCGCCAGGGCACAGGAGTGGGGACGGCTGGCCAACGAGCATCCCCCCGTGCTGCGCACGCACGACCGGTACGGCGGCCGGATCGACGAGGTGGAGTTCCACCCGGCGTGGCACGAGCTGATGGGCGTGGCGGTGGAGCACGGGCTGCACGCCACGCCGTGGGCGTCGCCCCGCCCCGGCGCGCACGTGGCCCGTGCCGCCAAGTTCTACGTGTGGTCGCAGGTGGAGGCCGGGCACGGCTGCCCGATCTCGATGACGTACGCGAGCGTGGCGGCGCTGCGGCACAGCCCCGCGCTCGCCGGGGCGTGGGAGCCGCTGCTCACCTCGCGGGCCTACGACCCCGGCCTGCGCCCGCGCGCGGCCAAGCGGGGTGTGCTGGCGGGCATGGCGATGACCGAGAAGCAGGGCGGGTCGGACGTGCGCGCGAACACCACGCGGGCCGAGCCGCTCGGTGACGGGACCTACGCGCTCACCGGGCACAAGTGGTTCAACTCCGCGCCGATGTGCGACGTGTTCCTGGTGCTGGCGCAGGCCCCCGGCGGGCTGTCGTGCTTCCTCCTCCCCCGGGTGCTGCCGGACGGCACGCGCAACGCGATGCGGCTCATTCGGCTGAAGGACAAGCTCGGCAACCGGTCCAACGCCTCGGCCGAGGTGGAGTACGAGGGCGCGGTCGCGCACCTGGTCGGCGAGGAGGGGCGCGGGGTGCGGACCATCATCGAGATGGTCAACATGACCCGGCTGGACTGCGTGATCGGCTCGGCGGCCGGCATGCGGTACGGCGTGACGCAGGCCGTCCACCACGCGCGCCACCGCTCCGCGTTCGGCGTGCGGCTCGCCGATCAGCCGCTGATGCGCAACGTGCTCGCCGACCTGTCCCTTGAGTCGGAGGCGGCCACAGCCCTCATGATCCGGCTGGCCGGCGCGACCGACAAGGCCATCAGGGGCGTGCGCGGCGAGGGCGCGCTGCGGCGCACGGCCCTGGCGGCAGCGAAGTACTGGGTGTGCAAACGGGCCCCCGCCCACGCCGCCGAATCGCTGGAGTGCCTGGGCGGCAACGGCTACGTCGAGGAGTCGCAGATGCCCCGCCTGTTCCGCGAGTCCCCGCTGAACGGCATCTGGGAGGGCTCCGGCAACGTCGCCGCGCTCGACCTGCTCCGGTCGGTCACCAAGGAACCGGACGGTCTGGAGGCGTTCTTCACCGAGGTGGAGCTCGCCAAGGGCGCCGACCCCCGCCTCGACACCGCCGTCCGCGAGACCAAGGACTCCCTCACCGACACCTCCACCCTTGAGTTCCGCGGCCGCCAGGTGGCCGAACGCCTCGCCTTGGTCCTGCAGGGATCCTTGCTGGTCAGACACAGCCCCCCAGCCGTCGCCGACGCCTTCTGCGCCTCCCGCCTGGCTTCGGAGCGAGCCCTGGCGTTCGGCGCCCTTCCCCCCGGCCTGGACCTCTCCGCGATCATCGGCAGAGCCACAGCGAAGGGCGCCTAGACCAGCAGGAGATGGAGCCCTGCGGGGAGGACTACAGAAAGTAACCGTCAAACGGATGCGAGGTGGCTACATCGTCAATGCACGACTGATCCTCTTGGTCGACAGCCCTAGAGAGTGCTGCGGGAATCCATTGAGCCAAATGGCGTGGGGGTTGGCGTCTTGGTCGACCTTGCTGGGCATCCTGCCCCTGTTTCTACCCCTCCAGGGGCGATCCGCGAGACGACCGACCCGCCCGCTTCGGCGTCGCCGACCTGGTCCACGACCTTGGCATCCCCGGCACGGCCGCCCGCATCGCCGCCCTACGGCGACGCGTTCCATCACCGTCGCTTCATGAACTACAGCGGTGGAGTCGGCTGGTCCCCGTACAGGGCGCGGTCGTCGGGACAGAGCTGAAGCCGATGCTGGGGAATGGGCGCATCTTGCGCAGTGGGGTAGTTGGCCGGGTCGAGGGCGAACAGGTAGCAGCCGAATTCGGGCCGAGGGGGGACGGTGAGGTCGAATGTGGCCTCTCCGTTCGCGTCTGTTTGCACTGGAACCGCGGTGCGGAAGGTGAAATCGGTGCTAGCGACGGATTTTGGGCGGTAGAGGCCTACGGTCTGTCGGCTGTTGGCTGGAACGCCGACCACACCCAGGCGAACGGCGGATCCTGGGTTGGGTAGGGGCCATTCCGGCATAGTGGTGATCAAGCGAGGGTGCTGCGCTCGTCGCATGTGGAACTCGCCTGTCGCCGTGATCTCGTCGAAGGAGAGGGTGATGCGGTATCTGCCCAGCAGTCGCCCCGTCAGCAGGCCGGACGAGCCCTCCAACCGGTATTCGCCCCACGGGAAGAGAACGAACTTCAGAAGACAATCCTTGAAGGTCGACTGGATCTTCTGGCCCGACGGCGTCTCGATGATCACCTTGCCAGATTTCGGTGATTCGGCCATGGCGTCGCTGGGCGGCATGTTCGTCAACTCCAGATGGACCGGCCAGCCGATTTCCGACATGTCACGATCCACGGGTTCCTTCGTCCATCGCTTACCCGGAAGGTTACCGTTGAATCCGGCAGTGACCCATTCGTTGTAGATCCTCACCCGCGCGGGCTTGTCGTCTGGATCGGAGCAGTAGAATCCGTCGCCACCCATATTCTGTGTCAGAAGCGCGGGCACACCGTTCTCCGGAGCTTCGTGCCGCGTGAATACATCGGCGGTGTCCGCGCCGATTTTGTAGGCGGGACTTTTATCGGCGGCCGTCGCCTGCGGCGTCGGCTTCGATGCGCTCTCCACCGGCGATGGCGGGGACTGGCACCCGGACAGGGCGAGGGCAAGGACAGCGGAGACGAGGATTCGGGACATCGTCAACACCTTACGGTTGCATTCAGGGGCGGCGCGGACAGGCTCGGACATTGGGCTTCGCCGAGTCTTTTCTGTAGATTTGCTTTGAAGTCGAGGAAAAGCTTTCTGCGTTCGCTGTCCAGAGCCAGCTGAGCGGCTCTGTCGAACTGGAGAATGGCCTGTCGGGTCTTCTCCCGCTGCGGCCCGCCGCCCTCGGCCGGTGAGTCGGCGAACGCCAGCAGGGCGTACGCCTCGCTGGCCAGCTCGCGCATCAGCAGGTTGCCGTCCATCCGGTACAGCTGGATGACGCTGGTGAGGGCTGTCCTCGCCTGTTGCCATTCATCGCTCAGGAGGGCCTGACTCCGGCAGACGTGGATCTGGCCGAGGCCGAAATCGGCCCGTGCCCGGGTCATCGGTGTCGCGAAACCGTTCGACAGGATTTTCTGGTAGAGCCGCTGGCTTTCGTCGAGCCCGGCGGCGTCGGGGCCGTCGCACTCCCGGAAGGACCGCCGGTAGACGAGCTGGGCGAGCCCGAGCTCGGCCCGTACGAACTCCGGGCGGTCGGCGAAGGCCTGCCGGTAGTGCCGTTCGGCGCCGACGAGATCGTCCTGGCGGATTTGGATATTTCCGAGCATCAGATGAGCGATGATTCGGACGGCCGCGCTTTTCCCGTCCGCTGCCCTGCGGAACGCTTCCCGGGCTCTTTCGTGATTCTGGTGCTCGTAATAGGCCAGACCGGGCACGAGTTCGGCGATGGCCGCCGCCGCCGCGAGTAGTTCGCCGCGCAGTTCGGCGGATGCCAGCGGGTCCAGCGGAAGCCGTCCCAGCACCCGGAGATCGTCGAGTTCCAGCTCGCCCGCCACTTCGGGCGCGTCACGCACGTGAGCGGGGGTGACGAAGAGCCGTGGCGAGACGATGGTCTCGTCGCCGTCGACTCGGACCACCGGCCAGATGAGGATGTGCGCGTTGAGCCGTGCCGCCACTTCGGACATGGCCCCGTCCGTGTCGAGCGAACGGTCCAACGTGACCGCGATCACCTCCGTGCGCAGGTCCGGATGGAGGGCGCGCAGCCGCTGCCGCAGTTCACCCGGAACCTCGTTGGCGAAATCCTGGAGCCGGTCACCGGGCGAAGACCGGACGACCGCGATGTTGAAATCCCCGCGCATCGGCCTCGGCCATTCCCGATCGGTGCCGACCATCCACCAGCCGACGCCGACAACGACCAGCACCAGCACCAGCACCAGCACCGCCGACATCGGCAGTGACCAGCGTCGCCGAAACCGCCGCTCATGAGCGGCACGCATCCTGACGAGCGCCCCGGCCCCGAAGCCGGCTCCGCCGTTGGCGTCGATGATCGAGTGATGCGTCGGACAGAGCAGAATGAGGTTCTCGTACGCATCCAGCCTGTCCTTGGGATAAGCGGGATCATGCCGAGGCCCCGCCGGACGGGCGGACCGGATGTGGGCCTCTTCCCCAACGACGGCCACCGTGATCGTGCCGGTGGCCGCGTCAACCCCATCAACCGTGAGCTCTTGCCGGCACCCCGGATAGGAGCAGATGTTCCGAGCGCGCGTCCAGAGCGTTTTACGGTCTTTGACGCTGATGGTCACGGGATCCTCGTCATCTGCCCGATCTTCGGCAGCACAGATTCTCGCATAGCAAGCCGCTATGGCGGCAAAAAAAGAAAGACATCCCTGATTGGCGCGTAACGTCCGTTTAGATCTGAACTGCCCTGATTATCCGAGGCGTGATTTGGTGAAACACTTGAGGATCCCAGCCAAGAAGGGTTGCCATGTTCCTCATAACGTTCGATGAGCCTGATGTCCTGATCGAGCAGTCTCGGACCGGACAACCCTTGCCCACGTGAATCTGGTCGACCCGATGATCTGTCGAGTCGCATAGGATTCCGCGATCATCGGCAGAGCCACGGCGGAGATCGCGGCCGGCTCTGCGCCGAAGTAGGCGTCCCCGGCAGGCCACATCTCCTGGCCCCCCACCGGGGACCTCGGTCGGGAAGCCGGGCGGCGGGAAAGTCGTGGGAACCAGGCGTGGTGTGGCACCGACTACTGATGCGGGTGCGTTCCCGTCACCCTGCACGCGCCGGCTACCGCCCCAGGAGAATCCGTGCCGCGACCACGTCCGCTCGTTGCCGCCCTCGTCGTGTCGATGACGTTCGCCGGCGCCTGTAGCTCGGGAACCGGTGGCACCGCCGCGTCCGGCGGCCCCGCCGCGTCCACGACGCTGCGCATCGGGTTGAGCGCGGAGTCGGGCGCCCTGGATCCGCATGGGTTCACCGGGAACTTCCTGCTGCTCGACGCCATCTACGAGCCGCTGGTCGGCTACGGCGAGGACGGCCGGCCGGAGCCGGCCCTGGCGGAGTCGTGGACCGTCGCCGAGGACGGCAAGAAGGTGACCTTCGACCTGCGTGACGGCGTTCGCTTCACCGACGGTTCACCGGTGGACGCCGCCGCCGTCAAGTGGAACTTCGAACGGTGGGTGGGCGACAAACGCTACTCGTTCTTCCGGGCGTCGAAGGTCATATCCTCCGTCGAGGCCCCGGACCCGGACACCGTCCTGCTGAACCTGTCCGAGCCGTACGCGCCTCTGTTACAGGAGATGTCGATCGTCCGTCCCGTCCGGCTTCTCAGCCCTAAGTCGGTCGCCGCCGACGGCGCCTTCAAGGACGCGGTGGGCACCGGAGCCTGGAAGCTCGTGTCCAGCGCCGCCACCGGCGCGGTGCTGGAACGCAACGAGACCTACTGGGGCGCGAAACCACGTCTGGAACGGCTTGAGTTCAAGGTCATCCCGGACTCGCAGGCACGCGTCGACGCGTTGACCAACGGTGAGATCGATCTGGTCGGCGGCGCGTATCTGGCCCCGATCGGTCCTGTGGAGGCGCGTTCGCTCGGCGAGCGCGGCGACGTCGAGCTCCTCACCGGCTCCCCCGATGTCTCGATCCTTCTCGGGTTCAATCCCAAGGGCCCGGCCGGTGACAAGGCGGTACGGCAGGCCGTCGTCAAGGCGATCGACACCGCGTCCCTGGCGCAGGCGCTGTTCCGGGGTCATGCGGAGCCGGCCCGGCGGGTGTTCCCGCCGGACGTGCCCGACTCCGGCACCGACCTGCGGCAGAGCTTCGACCAGGCCGGCGCCCGCGCGGTGCTGGACGCCGCCGGATACGCCCTCGACGGGAAGACCCGGGTCAAGGACGGAAAACCCCTGTCACTGCGGCTGCTCATCCCCGCGACCCCGGCCGAGGGGCAGCTCGATCCCCGGACCATGGCCGCGGCGATCGCCGCGGCCCTCGCGGAGGTGGGCATCGCCGTCGAGATCACTCCGGTCGACGCCGCCGCGTACTACGACGAACGCGCGGAAGGCGCCTACGACATCACGTTCTTCGAGACCCTCGGCGCGCCCTACGACCCCTCCAGCTCGATCGTGTCCCTGTTCACCAGCGGCGCACGCGCACCGCTCTGGGCGACGCCGGCCACCGAAGACCTCGTGGACAAGGCGCTGTTCGCCCGCGACCCGACCTCCCGGGCGGCGGCGTACCAGGAGCTCTACGACGCCGTGGCCGGCGACGCCGGGTTCGTGCCGCTGCTCTACCGGCCACGACTGTGGGCGGTCCGTGGCGATGTGAAGGGCTTCACGGTTCCCCCCACCGACGTCGACCTGGAACTGACCGGGGTCACCGTCGGATGAGAGCGCCGGGGCGGCTGCGCTCTGTCGGACGCCACGTCACGCGATGGGCCGCCGACACCGTCGGCGTGCTCATCGCGCTCTCCGCCGGCACCTTCGCGCTCGTCCTTCTGGCACGCGGTGACCCCGCGGCGATCCTGGCGGCGACCAGAGCCGGCAGGTCCGCGACACCCGAACAGATCGAGGCCGTCCGCACGGAACTGGGATTGGACGCTCCCGCCGCGGTGCGGTACCTGCGCTGGCTCGCCGGCGCGAGCACCGGCGACTTCGGGCTGTCACTGCGGACGAACACCCCCGTCGGACCGGAGATCGCCGACCGGCTGGGCGTGACGCTGGGGTTGGTGGCCGGCTCCGCCGTGGTGGCCCTCGTGGCGGGGGTGGCCGTCGGCGTCGCCGGAGCGGTGCTCGGGCGTGGCCTGCTGCGCGGGGTCCTGCGCGGTGGCGCCCTGCTGGCGACCTCGGTGCCGGCGTTCTGGCTGAGCTATCTGCTGGTGCTGGCGCTGGCCCTGCGCCTGAACCTGGTGCCGACGTCCGGGATGGCGGGTCCCGCGACGTGGGTGATGCCGGTGGCGGTGCTCGGCCTTCCGGCGGCCGGTGCCCTCAGCCGGGTGGTGGCCGTCACGCTGCGCGAGGCGCTCGACCGGCCGTACGTCCTCGCCGCGCGGGCCCGGGGCAGCGGACCGGTCTCGATCGTGCTCCGCGACGGCCTGCCCAACGCCGCGGGGCCGATCCTGTCCGTCGCCGGAGTCATGGTGGGCGGTCTGCTGGTGGGCACGGTCGTCGTGGAGCAGATCTTCGGCTGGCCCGGTCTCGGCGCCTATTTCGTCCACGCGGCCGCGGCCCGGGACGTCCCGGCGCTCCAGGCCGGCACGCTCATCTTGGGCGGGGGGTTCATTCTGGCGAACCGCCTCGCCGACGTTCTGCAGGCCCTCATCGACCCGCGGTCCCGCCGGGACGCCGGCAGGCGCGACCGGCCGAGCCGGCGGACGCCTCGGATCCGGGAGCGTGCGGCGTGACCCGGGGACGTCGCGCGTGGGGCGTTCCGGCGACGGCGCGTACCACGCTGGTCGCCCTTCCGCTGATCGTGTTCGTGGTCGCGGGGCTGCTGGCGCCCGTCCTCGCGCCGGCCGATCCAACGGCCAACGATCTCGCGGGCAGCCTGCTCCCGCCGTCGGCGGACCACTTGCTCGGCACCGATCAGCTCGGCCGGGACCAGCTCAGCCGGATCCTGTACGGTGCGCGCATCTCGCTCGCGGTGGCGGCGGCGGTCCTGGCGATCTCGCTGGCCGCCGGCGTCGTCGTCGGCACGGTCGCCGGTTACCTGGGCGGCCCGATCGACCGGGTGATCTCCCGGGTGATCGACATGGCCGTCTCCTTGCCCGGGATGCTCGTGGCGCTGGCGATCATCGGAGTTCGGGGTCCGGGTGTGGAGAACCTCGTCATCGCGATGCCCCTGTGGACGTGGGCGCCGTACGCCCGCATGGCGCGGGCGCGGGTCGCCGGGCTCCGGGGCGGTCCGCACCTGGACGCTCTGCGGCTGCTCGGCGCCGGGCCCGCGCGCGTCATCGGCCGGCATCTGCTTCCGCCCGCCCTCGCGCCGTGCCTTGTCTACGCCAGCACCGACGTCGGCACCATCGTGCTCGGCGTGGCCACGCTGAGCTTCCTCGGCCTCGGCATCCCCCCGCCGCACGCCGAATGGGGTCAGATGCTCATCGAGGGCCGCCCCTACCTGGCCTCCGCCTGGTGGCTGGCCTACCCGCCCGGTGTCGCGATCACGGCCGTCGTGTTCGCGAGCAATCTGCTCGGGGAGCGCCTGGCGGGCGGGGACGAGCGGCCCTCGATCCTGCGGTGGGTGCTCCCCGCGCTCCGGCCACGGCGTCCGATCGCCGCCCGCACGGCGCCCGCCGGGTCGTCGGCCACCCTGACCGCTCCGGCCGCCGCCACCGATGCCGCTCCGGCCGCCGCCACCGATGGCGACGCCGTGATACGCGCGCGGGACCTGTCGGTCTGCTATCCGCACGGCGGCGGGCGTCGTCGCGTCGTCGCCGGAGTCTCGTACGAGGTCCGGCGCGGACGTGTCCTGGCCATCGTCGGCGAGAGCGGCAGCGGCAAGACCACGGCGGCGCTGGCGCCCTTCGGCCTGCTGGACCCCGATGCGGTCGTCACGGGTTCGGTGACCCTGGGAGCCGGCGCCGGGGCCCGGGAACTGGTGGGTCTCCCTCCGCACGAGCGTCGCCGGGTCAACGGCCGCCGCGTGGGTGTGGTCTTCCAGGACAGCCTCGCCGCGCTCAATCCCCTGCGTACCGTCGGCGCGCACGTCGACGAGGCCGTCGGCAACGCGGGCCGGGGTGGACGGCGGGCCGTCACCCGCCGCGTCACCGAGGAGCTGCTGCGCCTGGCCGGTCTGCCCGACCCCGCCGCGATCGCCCGGGAGATGCCCCACCGGCTCTCCGGGGGAATGCGCCAGCGCGTGCAGATCGCCATCGCCCTCGCCGGCGAGCCGGAGGTGCTCGTCGCCGACGAACCGACCTCCGCGCTCGACGTGACCGTGCAGGCGCGCCTGCTCGACCTGCTGGGACGGCTACGTGACGAGCTGGCCATGGCCATGGTCCTGGTCAGCCACGACCTGGCGGTGGTCTCGCGGCTGGCCGACAGCGTGGCGGTCATGTACGCCGGACGTGTCGTGGAATCCGGGCCGCTCGCCACCGTGATCGAGAACCCCGACCACCCCTACACCCGTGGCCTGCTCGACGCCGTGCCGCGCCCCGGAGCGGCACCGGGCACCCGTTTCCGCACCATGCCGGGACGGTCGGCCGCCGGTCCCGACGACACCGGCGGCTGCGCGTTCGCCCCACGGTGCCCGATCGCCGTCGCGGCCTGCGCGCACGACCGGCCGGCCCTGGAGGCTCTGGCGTCCGCCGCGCACCGGTCGGCGTGTTCCCGTCATCCCGGCGGGACCGCGCTCCTCCCGGTGACGGCTCGTGAGCGGGATGGGCTCTGATCATGCTGGAGGTCGAAGGGCTCACCGCCGGCTACCTCGGTCCCCGGCACCCCGTGACCGTGGTCGAGGACGTCACCATGCGCGTCGACGCGGGCGAGATCGTCGGGCTGGTCGGCGAGTCGGGCTGCGGCAAGACGACGCTCGCGCGCGTCATCACCGGGCTCGCCCGGCCCAGCGCGGGCGTGGTGCGCTTCGCCGGGGTGGACGTGCACGCCCTCCGTGGCCGCGCGCTGCGGGCGCATCGGCGGCACGTCCAGATGGTGTTCCAGGACCCGTATCTCACCCTCAGTCCCCGGCAGACGGTA
Organism: Sphaerisporangium siamense; assembly: GCF_014205275.1. Taxonomy (NCBI): domain Bacteria; kingdom Bacillati; phylum Actinomycetota; class Actinomycetes; order Streptosporangiales; family Streptosporangiaceae; genus Sphaerisporangium; species Sphaerisporangium siamense. Next base: position 4,647,847 of record NZ_JACHND010000001.1, on the reverse strand, counting down.
CGGCAAGCCCTCGCCGAGCCGCTCCAGATCCACCGGATCGGCGACTCCCGGTCCCGGTCGGCGCGCGTGGACGAGCTGCTCGACCTCGTCGGGCTCGATGCCGAGGTGGGCGAGCGCCGCCCGCGGCGGCTGTCCGGGGGGCAGCGGCAGCGGGTGGCGATCGCCCGGGCGCTCGCCCTGGGGCCCCGCCTGCTCGTGTGCGACGAACCCGTCACCGCGCTCGACGTCTCGGTGCAGGCGAAGGTGCTCAACCTGCTGGGCGATCTACGGGACCGGCTCGGTCTGGCCTGCCTGTTCATCACCCACGATCTCGCCGTGGTCCGGCAGCTCACGGATCGGGTCGCGGTCATGCGCGACGGCCGTGTCGTCGAGCAGGGCCCGACCCTGGAGGTGACCACGTCCCCTCGTCACCCCTACACCCGGGCCCTGCTCGCGGCGACCCCCGCGATCCGCCTCGGACCGGCCGCCGGTCAGGCGACGGGCTCGGCCGGCTTCTCGTAGACGGTGACGTGGGCGCCGGTGCCGAGGTACGGTTCGCGGCGCCAGCCGCCCCAGCGGTGGCGAAGTCCCAGCCCGGCGAGGCGGGCCATCAAGTCGAGTTCGGACGGCCAGGCGTAGCGCATGGAGACGGGGGCCAGCCGGATCCCCTCGTCGGTGATGAGGATGTGCTGTCCTTCGAAACGCTGGCCGATCGGGTCGTGGCGGACCGCGACCAGGCGTACGTGGTCGCGGTCGACCCGGTGGGCGTCGACGCTCTGGTTGCGCTGGTAGCGGGCGAGGTCGGGCACCAGGCACTCCAGGACGAAGCGTCCGCCCGGGAGGAGGCGCCGGGCGACGTTGGCGAAGCAGCGCACCTGGTCCTCCTGGGTCAGGAGGAAGAAGAAGGTGGTGAAGACGACGAAGATCATGGCGAACCGGTCCGTGGTGTCCGGGTCGACGTCGACCATGTCGCCGATGGTGACGGGGATCCGCTCGCCACCGGGTTTGGCCCGCAGGCGGGCGACCATCGCCTCGGAGGCGTCGATGCCTCGCAGGTCGAATCCGTGCTCGGCCAGGGGGATGGTGACCCGGCCGGTCCCCACGGCGAGTTCGAGGACCGGGCCCGCCGGCCCTTCCTTGATCAGCTCGGCCAGGCGGCGCACGGCGTCGGCCGGGTCGAGGTCGGCGTGCCACTCGTCGTAGACGTCGGCGTTGCGCTCGCCATAGGTCTCGGGTCCGTACTCGCTCATGGGGCGCTCCTGTCCGGGTCAGTCCAGCGGTCGCATGTCGTGCGTGACGGTGCCGGCGGCGGCCAGCGAGTTGTACAGGCCCAGTTCGGCGGTGGCTCCCCCGGCCATCACGAGGGCGGTGCAGCCCCGCTGGTCGGCGAGGTGGACGATTCGGTCCCCGGCCTGGGCGGTCGGGAAGAACTCAGGGGAGCCGGGGAAGAGCGGCAGCCGTTCGGTGCCCCGCCAGCCGGCGAGCCGGCCCGAGGCCGGCGGGTGCAGGAAGGTCATGCCGTAACCCCGCCCAGAGGTCAGCGGCGCGTCCAGCAGCCGGGGTCTACGGCCCAGCGCGGCGTCGATGACGGCGGCGTACACGTTCACGCGCAGGGAGCGGCACATCATCTCCCCGATGACCGCGCCGGCGATCCGGCCGTTGATCTCCACGACCTCGGGACCGTCCGGGGTCTGGGCGAACTCGGTGTGGGCGACGCCGGAGGAGAACCCGACCGCGTCAAGGACCTCGCCGATCCAGGTCTCCAGGCGGTCCGACTCGCCCTTGGGGAACGTCACCGGGAAGGCGACGGCTTCCTCTCGCCGGACCGGCTCCGGGGTGTGGATGTGCACGCCGACGCCGAGCAACCTCGTGCGCCCCTGCCAGCCGACCGTCTCGGCACTGTAGACGGGGCCGGGGAAGTACGGCTCGGTCACGAGGTGAGCGCCCATCAGGGTGGCCTCCGTGACCTCGCGGGCGGCCCGGTCGCGCTCGTCGTCGTCGCGGATCAGCCAGACCGCGCGGGAGGACGTGCCCGCCGAGTCCTTCACGATCACGGGGTAGCCGATCGCCGAGACGGCTTCGATGACCGCTTCGGGCGTCGCCTTCACCCGGGTCGCGCCCGCCCGGCTCAGCCCTGCCCGGTGCAGCAGGGTGCGGACCTCGGCCTTGTCCCGCAGGACACGGGCGACGTCGAGGCCAAGGGTGGCCAGGCCGAACCGTCCGGCCAGTTCCGCCCCGGGGAGCATCCAGGTGTCGGTGGAGTTGACCAGCCCGGCCAGGTCGGGAATCCGTTCGAGGACCGCGGCGCAGGCGCGCACGTCGGTGGTGTCCACGTCGACCACGTCCAGGTCCTCTGGACGAAGGCGGCCGAGTTCGTACGAGTACGCCGACCGGTTGCCGGTGAGCAGGCACAGCCGGTGTCCGGCCTCGGCGGCGGCGTCCCGCAGGCGGGCGAGACCGAAAGTGAGCGCCTCCAGGAGCACGATGGTCACGGCCGGGTCTCCTCGGCTCCCAGCGGACGGGTCGCCCGCACGACCAGCCGCTTGGCGTTGTCGTCGTAGGGCTCCCCGGCGAAGCCCCCGAAGCAGAGGATGTCGGTGAATCCGGCGGCGGCCAGCATGGAGCGGATCTCGGCGGCGCTGTAGACGAACTGCTCGAAGAACCCGTGCCGGGCGGTGTCCCCCCGCACGAGGGTCCAGTCACTGCGGAACCGGGTCCAGTCGTCCAGGATGGTGTCCCGCATGAACAGGGCACCTCCGTCGACCTCGACCACCTTCGGGGTGCCGGCCCACCGGGCGAAGATCTCCTTGCTGAACAGGTCCATCAGCAGCCGCCCGCCGGGCACCAGGCTCTGCCACGCGTTGCGAAGTACGCGCTGGTTCTGCGCCGGGTCGGGGAAGTACCCGAATGAGGTGTACATGCTGATGATCAGGTCGTAGTAGTTCGGTTCGACGAACTCCCGCATGTCGGCGCGGACCAGGCGGACCGTCAGACCGGCCGTCCTGGCCGCCTCCCGGGCGCGGTCCAGCATCACCGCGCTGAGGTCCACGCCCGTGACCTGGGCGCCCCGCTCGGCGAGAGGCACGGCATAGGTGCCCGGGCCGCAGCCCAGGTCGAGCACCGTGGTTCCGGGCGGCAGGTCCAGCAGCGGGGAGGACGCCACCCACCTCCGTGCCTGTACCAGGCGTTCCGGCGCGAACAACACCCCGGAGAAGTCCGCCCAGAACGTGTCGTCCTCGAACCAGTCCACCGGCAGCTCCGACTCCTGTGACGACCTACGCACCACAGGTCGCGCGGCGGCGCGAAAAAGTTCCCCCCAGCGCAGAGAAACCGCGCCCGACGCGATTACCGGACACCCAACGAACTACCCCATCACCTCACCATCCGCCTATAGCGCCCGCCAGCGGCGATTCCTAGATCTTTTCCATAGATCCGGAACTAACCCCACCGCCAGGGCGACCACCTAGGGGCCAAGGAAGCCGGAGCCTTGACCCTCTCGCCGAGAACGTGACCGTCCTCCCCCCCGTCTGGCGGGGACACCGCGCCGACGTTCCCGTCGGCCAGGAAGGCGCGTCATCGTGCGTCCACCGCCACGGCCCACCCCGACCCGATCGAGCACGCCGAGGAGCGATCCGCCATGCCGTCCATGGGCACATCGACGAGCACGCCGCTGCTGCACTCCCATGTCACCGACGCCGTCAAGGCTCCGAGCCTCATCCGCCTGTCGGAGAACATGGTCCTCGCCCGCTTCGAGACCCTGAAGATCTACGCCGCTCTCGGGGCGGTACAGGCGCTGCTGAAAGCGGGAACCGTACGCCCGGGTGACACCCTTGTCGACAGCTCCAGCGGCATCTACGCACTCGCCCTCGCCATGGTCTGCCACCGCTACGGACTGCGCTGCCACATCGTCGCGTCGACCACGGTGACCCCGGCCATCCGGTCGCAACTGGAGATCCTCGGCGCCACCGTGGACCAGATGCCCCCTGAGGAGAACCTGCGGCTCGATCAGCACCGGAGGGTGGCCCGGGTCCAGGAACTCCTGGGAAGCGACCCCGGCATGCACTGGATGCGCCAGTACCACGACCCGGTGCACTGTCACGGGTACGCCGAGATGGCGGCGCTGGTGCGGACGGCCCTCCCCGACGCCTCTCTCACGCTGGTCGCCGGCGTCGGCACGGGCGCGTCGAGCGCCGGCCTGATCCGGCCGATGCGGGAGGAGGATCCCTCGGCCCGGCTGGTCGGGATCCAGCCCTTCGGCAGCGTGAGCTTCGGCAGCGAACGGTTCTCGGACCCGGAGGCCATCATCGCCGGCATCGGCAGCGCCATCCCCTTCGACAACGTCCGCCACGAGCTCTACGACCGGATCCACTGGATGACCTTCCACCACGCCATGGCCGGCACGATCGCGCTGATGCGCGCGCACGCCGTCTTCGCCGGGCTCTCCACCGGCGCGGCATACCTCGCCGCGCGGTGGGAGGCCCGGCGTCATCCGGAGCGGGTGCACCTGGTGGTCGGAGCCGACACCGGGCACCGCTACGTCGAGCAGGTCTTCACCCGCCACCGTGAGGCCACGGACGCGGGCACGCTCGCGCCTACCGAGATCACTTCCCTCGATGAGCTGGCCCCACCGTGGTCGGCCATGTCCTGGGCGCGACGCGGGTCCGCGGGCCCGCGCTGATCAGGTGGACGACTCGGGCGCGGGGCCACGCCGGCCCGCCCACCGTCTCCCCGCCGACATGAGCACCGGGTAAAGGACGCACTGCGCGGCCACGACCAGCCAGAACCCCGGGAGGTACCCGCCGCGCTCGAACAGCCCGTACACGGTGCCCCCGACCACGCCGCTGAGGAAGGAGCCGACGCCGATGGCCAGCCGCTGCTGGCCGAAGACCACGGTCGCCGACCGTCTCGACCTGGCCAGCGCTTCGAGGTCGTTCTTGAGGAACAGCACCGCGCTGCCGACGCTGATCGCGGCGACCCCGGCCATGATCGTGAGACCGTTCCCGCCGGCGAAGGCGACCATCCCCGCCGCCAGGCAGCCGAACCCGATCGCCATCGCGGCCGGATAGCCCATCCGCTCGACCCGCTGTGCCACCAGTGGCTGAACGAGCACCAGGATGAGGGAATATCCCATCATGGCCACGCCGAAGATCAGGGTGTCCACCCGGCCCTGGGCGTAGCTGGAAAGGTACTGGTAGAACTGCATGTGCACGCAGAAGGTCAGGGCGGTGACCACGAAAGGCGGCACCGCCAGGCCATGCAGCATCCGCCGGAACGGCTCCACCGCCGGGGCGTCCTCGGCGCGCCGCTCCCGGCGCAGGAAGACGTGCCCGACCGCCACGCCGGTGTAGACGGCCGTGACGACGGCGAACATCTCGCCCGGACGCTGGATGAGCAGAGCGCCCACCACCGGCCCGAGCGCGATGCCGAGGTTCCCGGCGGCGTTCCCCGCGGACACCAGCCGGGGCCGCTGCTCGCTGCCGGCGCCGTGAACCAGGTAGCTGCGGTACGCCGGCGAATAGAGTGACCCGCCCCCGGAGATGAGGAGCAGGCCCGCGATGGTGAGCGCCGGGATGCCCTCTCCCGCGAGGAAGGCCCCGCCGCCGAGACTGTACAAGACCAAGGCGACGACCAGGGATCGCTGCAATCCCACCCGCTCGGCCACCGCCGCGGTGACCGGTGCGCCGGCGAACTGCACCAGGGTCGCCAGCCCGAGCACCACGCCGACCTGCGCCATCCTCATGTCCATCCGCTCACGGAGCAGCACGGCCATGTACGGATAGACCGAGAACGAACCGACGTTGACCAGGAAGCCGCCCACCAGCACCGCGAGGCGAGCACCCGTCAGGGTGCGACCACGCGGGGTCCCTCGTCGGCCGACGCGCACCCCCGACCGGGACGGAGCCGGCGTCGCCATCAGCCGGCCGAGCCGCGGTGAGCGGCCGAGGCCGCCCGAGCGAGCCGATCCGATACCTCATACCAGTCCACCCGCGACCTCCCCGTCCGATCTCGTCCGCGACGACCGGGCCCACGCTCGCCGAGGAGACCCTATGGCGACACCGTGCCGGCCGGCGAAGAGTCGGTCGTCCGGAGAGCCGGGAAAGTTCCTGGGCCCGTGACGAGATCGGCCTCCGCGCGGGATGGGTCAGATTCGCGCGGCCGATCCGGACCCGAGGGCCGAGTCGTCTTCCCGGGACACGACCCCGAGACCGGGGGCGTCCCCGAGGACGATCCGCCCGCGGTCGAGTCCCAGTCCCCGGAAGGGCGGGTCGCGCAAGAGGAACTGGCTGTCGAGATCTATCCGGTCGGCCAGGGGCGCCAGCAGCGCCGCCTGACTCAGTGCCAGCTCGGACTCGCAGTTGCAGCTGAGCATCACCGACAGGCCGAGCCGCCGTGCGGTCTCCATCACCCTGCGGGTGGCCCGGACGCCCCCTGACTTGGCCAGTTTGACCACGACGCCGTCGGCGAGCCCTCGCGCGGAGTGGACACTGGCCACGTCGGTGCAGCCCTCGTCCAGGAAGACCGGCAGCCGGTCCGGCAGCTCCTGGTAACGGCGGTAGGCGTCGACCGCTTCCGCGGGAAAAGGCTGCTCGATGAGCTGGATGTCGAGGCCGCGCAGGTGCGGGGTCAGCTCTCGGGCCGTATCGAAATCCCACGCCTCATTGGCGTCGATCCGGACCGGAAGGGCGGTCACTTCCCGGACGGCGATCAGCCGATCGAGATCGTCGGCGCCGCGCACCTTCATTTTCAGCGCGCCCACGGGCGGAGCGTTCACCACCGCCGCCAGGGTCTCCTCCAGGCCGGCGATCCCGATCGTGTACCCCGTCGGCTCCGTCAGGGTGCGAGGCACGCCGAGCATCCGCCAGGTCGGCTGCCCGGCGGACCGGCCGAGCCAGTCACGCACCGCGCCGTCGAGGGCCATCCGGGCGCCCACCGGCGCCTCCCACCCCGCTATCCGGTCAAGGACCTTCCCGGGATCGGACAGGCCGGGTCCGAGTATTCTCTCGCCCTGCGCCGCGACCGCGTCGATGACCTCGTCCAGGGTCTCGCCGTGTGCCCAGGCGGGCGTCCCCTCCCCGTGACCGGCCACGCCATCGTGAACGATGGTCGCGATACAGGTGTCGGTCGAGTCGTAGGCGAGGCGTGAGCTCCGGAACACCGAGAGCAGGCGCAAGGTCATACGACGAACGCGTACCTCCATGGGAGCGAGGATGTCACGACCTGGATGAGCGATCCACGGCGGATCGTGGACCGTTCGCCGGGAACTCTCCGGCGATCACGTCCGACTAGTGAAGCAACGCTGGGGAGCGACGAGGACGGCCATGATGGAGAACACAGGGGTGACGCCCGCGTTCCCCGTCATGGCCGCCACGACGGCGCCCGATCCGTGTTCCGGGCGCCGGTTGATCAGGGCCGTGGTCGTGCCGTCCGCCCGGGGACTTCTCAGCGCTGCGGACGGCTGACAGTATGTCGGTTGTGTCCGCAGAGGAGCCGCTGCTGCGCCTGGCACGGGCCGCCGTGTTCGCGACGGTGTGCCTCTTCCTTTCCACGGCAGGGCACGCCTTCGCCGGAGGCGGCGGCGTCGACCCCGCGGTTCTGCTCGCCGGGCTCGCCGGCACCATGGGGCTGGCATACGCGATCAACGGACGTGAGCGCGAGCCCGAGGTGGTGCTCGCCGCGTCGGCCGTGGCCCAGATCTCGCTCCACGAAGTATTCGGCTGGACCACTCATTCCGTGCCGACCGCTCTCGGGACCGAGCACGGTCACCGCACCTTCGGCATGACGCTGGCCCACCTCATGGTCGCCATGGCGTCGGGATGGTGGCTGTACCGGGGCGAACAGGCGGCGTGGCTCATGCTGCGCCTGTGGGCCACGGCTCCGTTCCCCGTGCTCCGATGGCTGTTCACCACGGCCGGCCGGACCACCCCGCCCGCCCCGCCCGCCGTGCCCGTCTCGTTCCCTCAGCCCCGGCCCGCGTGGACCGTCCCGGCCGCGATCCACCGGCGCGGACCCCCGGCGATCATCGGCTGAGCCTTAAGGCCGGCCGATCACCGTGAGCAGGCACCACGCGTCTTCGCGCGGCGCCGGTCCGGTCATGCCCGGCAGTCGTCCGGGATCTTTCCCCTGGAGTCCGTGTTGGCTTCTCCGTCGCACTTATCCGGCTTATCGGGTTCATCCGGTTCACCCGTCGCACTGATCACCACGCCGGCTCACGCGCCGCCACGTCGCGTCTCCGGCCCGCGTACCGTCCACGAGCGTCTTTTCGCGCCGTGACCGCCGGGCTGACGTTGCGCCTGGCCCGCGCCGTGGCCTTCGCCGTGGTCTGCCTCGGGCTGAGCGCCGTCGGGCACCTGGCCGGCGGAGGCACCGTCTCCCCGCGCACCGCGGTACTGGGCGCGGTCGTCGCGCTGGCGGCGGCACTGCCGGCGACCGGCCGCGAAAGAGGCACCGGGGCGGTGCTCGCGCTGCTGACCGGAGCGCAGGCGGCGCTGCACGTGCTGTTCTCCACCGCACCGCTTCTGCCTCCTCTGGCCGAGGCGACCGGCCACACGCACGCGAAGCTGGTCCCCGACCTCGGAATGGCGCTGACGCACGGGTGGGCCATCGTGATGACCGCCTTGTGGCTGTCACGCGGCGAGGCCGCTCTCTGGGCGATGCTGCGCCGCCTCGCCGTCCGTCTCCTGACCATGCCGCTCGCGGATCCGCCCGTTTCACCGCGCGACCGCCGGATCCCCGTCTCCACGCCGTCGTCCCTCCGCTCCGCCGCGCTCCGGCACGTGGTGATCGGACGTGCCCCTCCGTCGCAGGCCGCCTGACACCTTCCGCGGCAAGCCGCTCTCCTCACCGTGCCCTCCGGACCGAGCCGGACCCGCCCGGCCGCCGTCCCGCGCCCGAACGCGCCCGGAGCGCACTCCCCACGACGGTAAGGAACGATCACCATGACTTCTGCCGGCACCCGGCACCGCACCCCCGACGAGGACCGGCGCCTGACGGTCCTCGCCCTGGCCGCGCGCGAAGGAGGCCCCGCCGACATCGAGGCCTTCACCCGCGAGATCTATCCGGATGTCCAGCGGTTCACCACCTACCTGACCGACCCCCAATCGGCCGAGGACCTCACCCAGGAGTCGTTCGTGCGCATCTTGGGCAGCCTGCCCGGGTTCGCCGGACGTTCCTCCGCCCGCACCTGGCTCCTGTCCATCGTCCGCCGGGTCGTCATCGACCGCTTCCGCATGGCGGCGGCGCGCCCGGTCATCGCCGACGTCCCCGACTGGCAGTTCGCCGCCGAACGACGCCAGCCGCGCGGCCTGCCCGGCGCGGATGACGGCGTGGCGCTCGCCGACCTGCTGGACAAGGTTCCCGGCGACCGGCGCGCGGCCTTCGTCCTCACCCAACTCCTCGGCCTCCCCTACTCCGAGGCGGCGGAACTGATCGGCTGCCCGGTCGGCACCGTACGCTCCCGGGTGGCCCGGGCCCGCGACCAGCTTCTCACCTCACTGACAGAGGCCGAGAAGGCCGCCTGACCGGATGCCCGCCGGGCCGGGCCACCGTGCCCCGGCCCGGCGGGCATCGTCCGCGCGTCCGCCGTGTCGTTCAGGTGAAGCGGCGCAGGCGCAGGCTGTTGGTCACCACGAAGACCGACGAGAAGGCCATGGCGGCGCCGGCGATCATCGGGTTGAGGAGGCCCGCGGCCGCCAAGGGCAGGGCGGCGACGTTGTAGGCGAAGGCCCAGAACAGGTTGCCCTTGATGGTGGCGAGAGTGCGGCGGGACAGGCGGATGGCGTCCGCGGCCACCCGCAGGTCGCCGCGCACCAGGGTCAGGTCGGACGCCTCGATGGCGGCGTCGGTGCCGGTTCCCATGGCCAGGCCCAGGTCGGCCTGAGCGAGCGCGGCGGCGTCGTTGACGCCGTCCCCCACCATCGCGACCGTACGGCCCTCGGACTGCAGGCGCTTGACGACGTCGACCTTGTCCGCGGGGAGCACCTCGGCGATGACCTCCTCGATGCCGACCTCGGCGGCCACCGTGCGGGCGACCGCCTCGTTGTCGCCGGTCAGCAGGACGGGCGTGAGGCCGAGGGCCCGCAGGTCCCGTACGGCCTGCCCGCTGGTGGCTTTGACGGTGTCGGCGACGACCAGGACCGCGCGGGCCCGGCCGTCCCATCCCACGGCGACGGCGGTACGGCCGGCCGCCTCGGCGGCGTGGGCGGCGCGCTCCAGGTCGGCCGGAAGACGCTGGGACCACTCCTCCAGCAGCCGCCGGCGGCCGACCAGCACGGCGTGCCCGTCGACGATTCCCTGGACGCCGAGCCCTTCGATATTGGCGAACTCCTCCGGCGCGGGCAGCCGGCCCGTCCGCTCCGCCGCGCTCCGTGCGACGGCCTGGGCGATGGGGTGTTCGGAGGCGTGCTCCAGCGCGCCGGCGAGGCGGAGCACCTCGGTCTCGTCCTCGCCCTCGGCCACGTGGATCTCGGCCAGCGACATCTTGCCCTCGGTCACGGTGCCGGTCTTGTCCAGGACGACCGTGTCGACCGCCCGCGTGGATTCCAGCACCTCGGGACCCTTGATGAGGATGCCGAGCTGGGCGCCCCTGCCGGTGCCGACGAGCAGGGCCGTGGGCGTCGCGAGGCCGAGGGCGCACGGGCAGGCGATGATCAGCACGGCGACCGCCGCGGTGAAGGCGGCCGCGGGGCCGGCGCCGGCGCCCAGCCAGAATCCGAGCGTGCCGAGCGCGAGCGCGATCACGACAGGGACGAACACCCCCGAGATGCGGTCGGCGAGCCTCTGCACTGCGGCCTTGCCGGTCTGCGCCTCCTCCACCAGCCTGGCCATCTGCGCGAGCTGCGTGTCGGACCCGACGCGGGTGGCGCGCACGACCAGCCGCCCGCCCGCGTTGACGGTCGCGCCGGTCACCGCGTCACCGGGGCCGACCTCCACCGGGACCGACTCGCCGGTCAGCATCGAGGCGTCCACCGCCGAGGAGCCCTCCTCGACCACGCCGTCGGTCGCGATCTTCTCCCCCGGCCTGACGACGAACCGGTCGCCGGCCACCAGTTGATCGCTGGGGACGCGCACCTCCGCGCCGCCGCGCAGCACGGCGACGTCCTTGGCGCCCAGTTCCAGCAGCGCCCGCAGCGCGGCGCCCGCCCGGCGCTTGGAGCGGGCCTCGAAGTAGCGGCCCGCCAGGATGAACGCCGTCACGCCCGCGGCGGCCTCCAGGTAGATGTTGCCCGAGCCGTCGGTGCGCTCGATGGTGAACGCGAACGGGTGGGTCATGCCCGGCATGCCCGCCCGGCCGAGGAACAGCGCCCACAACGACCAGCCGAGCGCGGCGATCGTGCCCAGCGAGACCAGGGTGTCCATGGTGGCGGCGCCGTGGCGCAGGTTCGTCCAGGCGGCCTTGTGGAACGGCCATCCCGCGTACACCACGACGGGTGCGGCGAGGGTGAGCGACAGCCACTGCCAGTTGGAGAACTGCAGCGCCGGGATCATGGCCATCGCGATGACCGGGACCGACAGGACGACGGCCGTGATGAGCCGCTGCCGCAGGGGAGCCGGCTCGTCGGTGCTCTCGGTCTGCGGCTCGCCCTCCCGGGCGGGCGGAGCGGGCAGTTCGGCGGTGTACCCGGCCTTCTCCACCTCGGCGACCAACGCCTGCGGATCCAGGCCCTCAGGGAAGCTGACCTTGGCCTTCTCGGTCGCGTAGTTGACGGTCGCCGTCACGCCGTCGAGTTTGTTGAGCTTGCGTTCGATGCGGTTGGCACACGACGCGCAGGTCATGCCGCCGATCGAGAGCTCGACCGACCCGCCGGCGCCCGGCGGCCTTTCATCGGTGAACGAGGACATTCTTTCCCTCCTCTGGTGATCGGGGCATTTCAACGATCTCAGGAGCGCACGAGGCGCTCTATGGCGTCGGACGCCTCTTTGACCTTGAGCGCGGCCTCGTCGCCTCCCTTGGCGGTGGCGTCCGCGACGCAGTGCGCCAGGTGCTCTTCCAACAGGGCGAGCGCGAAGGATCGAAGGGCGCTCGTGCTCGCCGAGACCTGTGTGAGGACGTCGATGCAGTACTTGTCCTCTTCGACCATCCGCTGCAGGCCGCGCACCTGACCTTCGATCCTGCGCAGCCGCCGCATATGGTCCTGCTTGGTACCGCTGTATCCCGCCATCTCGCGGCCTCCCCCCGTTGACGTTCTATGTAGGGAACACCATACCCCTATAAGGTATTCCGGGAAGTTCGCTGGTGGGCGCGCATGAGTACGCGCCCACCGCCCGATCGCCTAGGACGCGGCCTCGGCGAACTCGTCACCGGCCTTCTCGTCGGCGTCGGCGACGGCGACCGGCTCCGGGGTCCGGTCCTCGGTGCCACAAGCACACGCAGTGCACATGATGTCCCTTTCATTTACCTACTGGGGGTATCGCTCGGCGGTACGCTACCATACCCCCTAGGGGTGTGAAGAGAAGCATCTCGGGCAGACCCGGTCACATCGACCGGCTAGGAAAGGCAGACACGTCATGGACCACTCCGCGCACGTTCACCACGAAAGCCCCGGACACGGAACCGAGGGGCACGGGGGGCACGGCGAGCGCCACGGAAGCGGCGCCAGGACCTCGTGGCGGACGGCCGCCCAGGCGACGTTGCACTGCCTGACGGGCTGCGCCATCGGCGAGGTGCTCGGCATGGTGATCGGCACCGCGGCCGGCCTGCACAATGCCGCCACGGTGGTGATCTCGATCGCGCTGGCCTTCGTCTTCGGCTACGCGCTCACCGTCCGCGGGGTCCTTCGTGCGAACGTGCCGCTGCGGCAGGCCCTGAAGGTCGCGATCGCGGCCGACACCGTGTCCATCGCCGTGATGGAGATCATCGACAACACCGTCATGGTGGCCGTGCCCGGCGCCATGGACGCGGGACTCGGCACCGTCCTGTTCTGGGCCGCGCTCGCCTTCTCCCTGGCGCTCGCGTTCACGGTGACCCTGCCGGTCAACCGCTGGCTGATCGGCCGCGGCAAGGGCCATGCCGTGGTCCACGCCTACCACTGATCACCGCGAGAACAGGGGCGACCGGCCTCTCGTCGTCCCGGTCCGCCGGCCAGGGAGCCCTGTAGCGGCGGTCACGGATCGCGGCGGAAGATCAGGACGAGGACGCGCAGGGCCAGGACGGCGGCGACGACCAGGAGGTTGTAGGCGAAGAGCTGGTAGAGGGTGACCGCGCCGGTCACCTTCGGCCCCGACTCGACGCCGAGCAGCAGGACGGCCATCAGGCCCGTGGTGGCGGCCAGGACGGTCAGCAGCACCTGGTGGAGCATCCCGGTGACGTGCCGCCGGTCGCGCTCGTCGGCGAGCAGCCGGACGTTGACGGTGAGCCTGCCCTGCTCGGCCGCGCCGACGATCCGCTCCACGCGGCGGGGCAGCCTGCGCAGCATGGGCAGCAGGGCCGCGAGCTCGTCGGTGGCGGCCTTCCTCATCGCCGCGGGGTCGCGCCGCTCGGCGAAGTGCCGGGCGGCGAACGCCCGCGCCTCGCCGATCAGGTCGAAGCCGGGGGCCAGCCCGGTGAGCGTCCCCTCGACGGTGGCGAGCGTCCGGAAGACGGCCGCCACCTCGGGCGGGACGGCCAGGCCGTGGCCGGACACGATCCGGAACAGGTCGGTGAACATCCGGACGCCGCCCGCCGGGCCGTGGTTCATGTGGCGGGCCATGAAGCGCCCCAGCTCGCGTTCCAGGCGCGGCTCGTCGATCTCGCCGGGGCGCGGGACGACCTCCAGCAACGCGTCGGACACGCCGAGGGGGTCGCCGCGATCCATCGCAAGCAGCAGCCGCTGGAGGGAGGCCCGCAGGGAGGCGTCGAGCCGTCCCACCGACCCGAAGTCCAGCAGGCCGAGCCGGCCGTCGGTCAGCAGCATGATGTTGCCCGGATGGGGGTCGGCGTGGAAGACGCCGTCCAGCATGATCTGCCGGAGCAGCGCGTCCAGCAGCGTCCGGGCCAGCTCGGCGCGGCCGGCGTCCGCGGGGGTCGTCTCCGGCCTGCCCGGCGGCCGACCGGCGGGCTCCCCTGACGCGGCGTGGGCGCGGGAGGGGGCCGGGTCCTCGCCGAGGGGGGTGCCGTCCAGGCGTTCCATGACGAGCACCCGTCGCCCGCAGAGCGGGGCGTGGACGGCGGGCACGCGCACCGCCGTGCCGGCCGAGACCGCCGCCACCGCCGTCATGTTGGCCGTCTCGATGCGGAAGTCCAGCTCCTCGCGCAGCGCGTCGGCGAACCCGCGCACCAGGTCGCGCACCCCGAGGGCGCGCCCCCACCGCGTGCGGACCTCCAGCGAGCCGGCCAGCCTGGCCATGATGTCGAGGTCGCGTTCCACGACGTCGGCGATGCCGGGACGCTGCACCTTGACCACCACCCGTTCGCCCGAGCGCAGCCGCGCCGCGTAGACCTGGGCGATCGACGCCGAGGCGAGCGGACGGCGGTCGAACTCCGCGAAGACCTCCTCGACGGGGCCGGGCAGCTCGGCGGCGAGCACGCTCTCGACCTCGTCCCAGGGCGCGGGCGCCGCCCTGTCCCGCAGCAGGGTCAGCTCGTCGATGAACTCGGGTGAGAGCAGGTCGGGGCGGGTGGAGAGGATCTGGCCGAGCTTGACGAAGGTGACGCCCGCGTCGTCCAGGGCGCCGCGCAGCGACCGGGCGAGCCGCGCCCGCCCGGAGGGGGCCTCGACGTCCGGGCGCCGGCCGCGCAGGTACGGGCCGAGGCCGTGGCGGACCAGGACGCGCACGATGGCGAAGTAGCGGCGCGACCGCACGACCCTGCCGCGCAGCGACCGGGCCAGCTCGATGGGGCCCGGCACGGACCCGGTGGGCACCAGGGCCTCGGCGATGGCGAGGAACGTCATGGCCGCGAGCAGCGCGCAGGCGATGGCGAGGATCAGGAACCACAGCGGCGTGATGCCGGGGCTTCCCAGCGGGACGGACCCGGCGAGCGCCTGGGCGAGCGGCCCGGCCAGCAGGTAGGCGAGCGCCCCGGCCAGGAAGGCCCGCACCAGGCCGAACCGCAGGTCGAGCAGCCGCCTGGCGACCAGCGAGAACAGGCCGATCAGGACGAGGATCGCGACGACGATGACGATCGTCGCCACGAAGTCCACAGACGTCCCTCCCCCGGGAACTCCGGTGACGGCCTCCACCGTCGCTGCGCCGACCCTATCGCGCTACTTATCGGGATTTTGGGGATATGCATGTCGCCGGAGGGTGACGCCCGGAGCGGGGTTCCGGGCGTCGTACCGCAGTGCCCGTCCGCGACGGGCACTGCGAGGATCGTCAGGTATCGGTCACTTGAGGATGGGATACCTGTGCACGAGGGCGGTCTCGCCCCACCACCTGCCGATGCCGAAGGTGTCCCCGGCGGAGACCGACGCGAGGCCGATCAGCACGATGGCGTAGAGCAGGTGCTCGTCCAGGAAGGGGTTGTAGACGAGCGGGAGCTGGGCCGCCCACAGCATGAGCAGCAGCATGGTGCCGGTGATCGCGGCGATCCGCACGCCGGCTCCGACGATCAACGCGCCGCCGATGCCCAGCGATCCGAGCATGTACAGCCAGTCGACCCAGGCGTGCCCGGCGAGGCCGGTGAAGAACCCGCCGAGGCTGTTCTCGCCGGCGCCCTTGAGGAATCCTGTGGTCGGGCTGCCGCCCGCGATCCACGCGCGGTCGGCCGGGGTGGCGTACCCCAGGCCGAACAGCTTGTCGAGGAACGGCCACAGGAAGACCCATCCCAGGGCGATACGTGCGGTTGCCCAGATGTACTGGGCGGGGACTGTGACCTCCGAGGAGCCGGCACGGACGAGGGGGGGTGTGCGTCCTTCGGCGATGGCCATAGTAGGCCCCTTTCCATTTACCACTTGCGACTGTTTCTTACGCCTCCCGGTACGCCGATCCGCTGGCTGCGGTTCCAGGCGCCGGAGGGCCGGCGTCGGTCCCGGACCTCCCTTCTCCAATGGGACCTTCGGGGCATATTCAACACCCCACACAACCCCTACCGCACCCCAGAAGTCAGGGCAATTTTGACAATGTGCTATGGGCCCCCGCTTTCTAGAGAAGTTTCCGCACGCGTCGGGTCGCGTCGTTCACGTTCTTCCCGGCGATTGGGATGAGACGAAAAACATTTTCGGGACGGGCGCCTCGCGGCACGAGCCGGGGAAGGCCCGGCGGGGACCGGCCGGGCGGGAGGATGTGGTCCGAGCCGAGCGTCACGCGCGACGGGAGCGCGTGTAGGTTCGGCTAGGAATCACCTCATGATCGAAGGGATGATCGCTATGGCGACGACACGTACCGCGACCACGGAGTGGAAGGGCGCGCTGCTGGACGGCTATGGCACCGTCGCGCTGAACACCTCCGGGGCCGGGAGGTTCGAGGTCTCCTGGCCCTCGCGCGCCGAGCAGGCCGGCGGCAAGACCAGCCCCGAGGAGCTGATCGCCGCCGCCCACTCGTCCTGCTTCTCGATGGCCCTGTCGCACGGCCTGGCCCAGGCCGGCACGCCGCCGCAGAGCGTCGAGACCAGGGCCGACGTGACCTTCCAGCCGGGCGAGGGCATCACCGGCATCGTGCTGTCGGTGCGGGCGCAGGTCCCGGGCATCTCCGCGGAGGACTTCCAGGCCGCCGCCGAGAACGCCAAGGCCAACTGCCCGGTCAGCAAGGCCCTCGCCGGCACCACGATCACTCTGAACGCCGAACTGGCCGGCTGAGCCCCACCCGGGACCCGGCCCGCGGCCCCCGCGCGCGACCCGGCGCACGGGGGCCGCGCCACGTCCGACTTGATCCTATCTGTCGGGTTAACGGATAGTAAAAGCGGTATATACACCGCTGTCCGTTTTGTTGTACATTGTTGGCCCGCGACCCGGAAGTCGGGGTTCGCCGCCACCGATCCCGCGGACGTCCGGCGAGCGCCCCCACCTGCTCGGAAGTGTCTGGAAATTCGGACCACCGGCCCTACTATCGACGGTAGAGCCGGACGCAGGCATGACCCCCGCACTTCCCGCACGACGACGCGGACGGAGCCTTCAAGGAGGCGACACGAGGCACCGGAACATGAGAGGGAGACGAGCGAGACAAGGCACGCGATCGAGCGGCACCGCGGACCGTTCCACGACGACAATGAGGCTACATGCGTGAGGTCTGGCCGGGAGAGCCGTACCCCCTCGGCGCCACCTGGGACGGCGTCGGAACGAGCTTCTCGCTCTTCTCCGAGGTCGCCGAGCGGGTCGAGCTCTGCCTTTTCGACGACGACGGCCACGAGAGCCGCGTCGACCTCCCCGAGGTCGACGGCTTCGTCTGGCACGGCTACCTGCCCGGCGTCCTGCCCGGGCAGCGCTACGGCTACCGCGTCCACGGGCCGTACGCCCCGGCGGCCGGGCACCGCTGCGACCCCGCCAAGCTCCTCCTCGACCCCTACGCCAAGGCGATCGAGGGCGAGGTCCGCTGGGACCGCTCGCTGTTCTCCTACCAGTTCTCCGACCCCGGCCTGCGCAACACCGAGGACAGCGCGCCGAACATGCCGAAGAACGTCGTCGTCAACCCGTTCTTCGACTGGGGCAACGACCGCCCGCCCCGCACGCCGTACCACGAGACCGTGATCTACGAGGCGCACGTGCGCGGGCTCACCATGCGCCACCCCGAGGTGCCCGAGGCCCAGCGCGGCACCTACGCCGGCCTGGCGCACCCCGCCGTGATCGACCACCTGAAGAGCCTGGGCGTGACCGCCGTCGAGCTCATGCCGGTGCACCAGTTCGTGCCCGAGCACGCCATGGTGGCGCGCGGCCTCACCAACTACTGGGGCTACAACACCATCGCCTTCCTGGCCCCGCACAACGCCTACTCCGGCTCGGGGCAGCGCGGCGAGCAGGTCTTGGAGTTCAAGGCCATGGTCAAGGCCCTGCACGAGGCCGGCATCGAGGTGATCCTCGACGTCGTCTACAACCACACCGCCGAGGGCGACCACATGGGGCCCACCCTCGCCTACCGCGGCATCGACAACGCCTCCTACTACCGCCTGATCGACGGCGACCGCCGCCTGCTGCTCGACTACACCGGCTGCGGCAACTCCCTGAACGTCCGCTCCCCCCACGCGCTGCAGCTCATCATGGACTCGCTGCGCTACTGGGTGATGGAGATGCACGTCGACGGCTTCCGGTTCGACCTGGCCGCCGCCCTGGCCCGCGAGCTGCACGACGTCGACCGGCTGTCGGCGTTCTTCGACCTCATCCAGCAGGACCCGGTGATCTCCCAGGTCAAGCTGATCGCCGAGCCGTGGGACGTCGGGCCGGGCGGGTACCAGGTCGGCAACTTCCCGCCGCTGTGGACCGAGTGGAACGGCAAGTACCGCGACAGCGTGCGCGACTTCTGGCGGGGCAGCCCCTCGGTGCTGCCGGAGTTCGCCTCGCGCCTGGCCGGGTCCTCCGACCTGTACGCCTCCAGCGGGCGCCGCCCGGTCGCCTCCATCAACTTCGTCACCTGCCACGACGGCTTCCCCCTCACCGACCTGGTCTCCTACAACCGCAAGCACAACGAGGCCAACGCCGAGAACAACCGCGACGGCACCGACGACAACCGCTCGTGGAACTGCGGCGCCGAGGGCCCGGTCGAGGACCCGGCGGTCGTCCGGCTGCGGCGGCGGCAACGCCGCAACCTGCTCACCACCCTGTTCGTCTCGCAGGGCGTGCCGATGCTGCTGCACGGCGACGAGATCGGCCGCACCCAGGGGGGCAATAACAACGCCTACTGCCAGGACAACGAGGTCTCCTGGGTCGACTGGTCGACCCTGCGGCACGAGCAGGACCTGCTGGAGTTCGTCAGGACGCTGGCCCGCTTCCGCAGGGACCACCCGGTGTTCCGGCGCCGCCGCTTCTTCCAGGGCCGCGCGCCCGGCGGCGCCGACCGCGGCGACCTCGGGGACATCGTCTGGCTCACCCCCTCGGGCAAGGAGATGACGCCCGGCGACTGGCACAGCGGGTTCGGCAAGGCGATGGCCGTGTTCCTCAACGGGGAGGCGATCAGCGAGCCGGGGCCGCGCGGCGAGCGCATCACCGACGACTCGTTCCTGCTGGCGGTGAACGGCCACCACGAGCACATCACCTTCACGCTGCCCGGCCCCGAGTTCGCCCCCGGATGGCAGGCCGTGCTGGACACCGCCGACGAGGAGCCCTGCCGGGACGACCGCACGGGCGAGAAGTGGGAGCCGGGGGCCGCGGTCCCGGTGACCGGCCGCTCGATACGCGTCCTGCGCTCCACCGCGCGGCGCTGACGGCGCCGATGGGGCCGCGCGCACGCCCCACCCGGCCCGTGTGCCAAGGTAGAGAGCGTGCGACGCGTCCTTCCCACCCCCGCGGGCGAAGTGGATCTCGCCGAGGCCTACGCCTACCCGCGTGACCACTGGCTGCGCCTCAACATGGTCGCCGGAGCCGACGGCGGCGCCTGGCTGAAAGGGGTGTCCAAGGGGCTCTCCGGGCCGGGCGACCGCCGGGTCTTCCACGTCCTGCGGGGGCTGGCGGACGTCGTGCTGGCCGGGGCCTCCACCGTGCGCACCGAGGGGTACGGCCCGGCCCGCCCGGGCCCGTCGTGGCCGGCGCTGCGCGAGGGACGCCCGCCCGTCCCGCCCGTCGCCGTCGTGACCCGCCAGCTGGACCTGGACCTCGGCGGGCCGCTGTTCACCGAGGCCGAGCCCACCGCGCGCACCATCGTGATCACCACCGAGGGCGCGCCCGCCGGCCGCCGCGCGGAGGCCGCCGAGAACGCCGAGGTCATCGTGGCGGGGGCCGAGCGCGTCGACCTCGCCCTGGCCGTCGAGGCGCTGCGCGAGCGCGGCCTCGGCCGGGTGCTGTGCGAGGGCGGCCCCCGGCTGAACGCCCAGCTCGCCGCGGCCGGGCAGGTGGACGAGCTGTGCCTGACGATCAGCCCGGTCCTGACCGGAGGGGACGCCGCCCGCATCCTCAACGGCCCCGCCTCGCTCGTCCGCCTCGCCCTCGCGCACGTCCTTGAGGAAGATGGCTTCCTCTTCTGCAAGTACACCCGGGAGCCGTGATGCCAGCGCCGCAGGAACCGACGTTCCCCGAGATGAGCCTGCCGGTCGTCCCGCCGGTCGCGCCGATGCTCGCCAAGGCGATCAAGAGCGTGCCCGCGCAGGACGGGGCGATGCTGTACGAGCCGAAATGGGATGGCTTCCGCTGCATCGTGTTCCGCGACGGCGACGAGGTGTACCTGGGCAGCCGCAACGAGCGCCCGTTCAACCGCTACTTCCCCGAGCTGATCGAGGCGGTCAAGCGGGAGCTGCCCGAGCGCTGTGTGGTCGACGGCGAGATCGTGCTGCGCAAGGGTCAGATCCTGGACTTCGACGCCCTGCAGCAGCGCATCCACCCGGCCGCCTCGCGGGTCCGGCTGCTCGCCGAGGCCACCCCGGCGTCGTTCATCGCCTTCGACCTGCTCGCCCTCGGCGACGACAACCTCATGGAGGCCCCGTTCGCCGAGCGGCGCGCCCGCCTGGTCGAGGCGCTGGCCGGGGCGGGCGCGCGGATCCGGCTGACCCCGGTCACCGCCGACGACGAGCGGGCGGCGGAGTGGTTCGAGATGTTCGAGGGCGCCGGGCTGGACGGCCTCGTCGCCAAACGCGCCGACCAGCCGTACGAGCCGGACAAACGCACCATGCTGAAGGTCAAGCACGAGCGCACCGCCGACTGCGTCGTGGCCGGGTACCGCGAGCACAAGTCCGGCCCGATCGTCGGGTCGCTGCTGCTCGGCCTGTACGACGCGGCGGGCGTGCTGCACCACGTGGGGGTGTCGGCGTCCTTCCCGATGAAGCGCAGGGCCGAGCTGATCGACGAGCTCAAGCCGTACCTTCTCACCGATCTGAGCGCCCACCCGTGGAGCTCGTGGACGTCGCAGGACGAGAACACCACCCAGCGCATGCCGGGCGCGATCTCCCGGTGGAACGCCACCAAGGACCTGTCGTTCATCCCGCTGGAGCCCCGCCTGGTGGTCGAGGTCGCCTACGGGCAGATGGAGGGGAACAGGATCCGGCACACCGCGCAGTTCCGCCGGTGGCGCCCCGACCGCACCCCCGAGTCCTGCACCTACGACCAGCTCGACCTGCCGCTCGGCTACAACCTGGACGACATCCTGGCGCGCTGAGCGCCGGGGCGGGCAGGAGGGACACGGGCGGCCGCCCGCGTCCCTCGTCCGGTCCCGGCCGCCGGGGCTACTCCCCGGACCGCTCGGTCATCGGCTTCTGGAGGGGCTGCTGCGAGATCCCGCCGGTGGCGATGCGCTCGCGGGAGATGCCGCCGATCTCACCGGTGGTCTGGGAGGTCTTGCCCGGCTTCTCGGAGGTCTGGCCCTTCTCCGATCCGGAGCTGTGGCCGGGCTTCTCCTGCTGTGACCGCGGAGGAGTGATCTCGCCGGGCTCCTCGCCCTGCGGAGGCAGGCCCTCGCCCGGCGCCTCACCCGGCGTCTCGCCAGGGGTCTCCCCCGGGGTCTCGCCGGGGGTCTCCCCCGGTGCCTTCTTGTTGGCCTCGCACACGGCGAGCCCGTCGGCGAAGCCCTGGCGTACGCCGGACTTGTAGAACTCGGAGACGCCGGCGACGCTCGGCATCTCCTGCGAGCTGCGCAGCGACGCCAGACAGGCCGTCCGCCCGCTGGCGTGCCCGGCGGTGTAGCCCCGGTTGAAGTCGGCCTCGTCCTTCGCGTCACGCGGGAAGAGGTCCGGGTTCGCCGTCGTGACGGCGCCGGAGGCGACCACCGGCCGCGCGAGGGAGGGCTGTGCGGCGGATGCCTGCGCGACCCCTGCCGACAAGAGGCCGAGCGACAGGACCGCCGGCCCCAGAACCATCAGGCGACGCTTGCTGACCATGGCCGAATCCTTTCGTCGCGGGCCACCCATGCTGATCGTTCGGACGCTCCTGGTGGCCTCGTGGCGTCGAACCTCAGCCTTACGGGCGGCCCGCCACGGCACCGTGACGCGGACGTGACCGGCGAGCGTCCCGCCCGCCGGCGTCAGGGCTGAGCGACCGCGCGCAGCCCGGCGACGAGATCGCTGACGAGCGCGGTGGGACGCAGCCCCATCTCGGCATCCAGGAGCTGCTCGTAGCGCTCGTAGTCGCGCAGCGCCTCGGCCTGGTTGCCCTCGGCCAGGTGGGCGCGGATGAGCGCGGCGTGGGAGCTCTCGCGCAGGGGCTCGGCCCGGACGGCCACGCCCGCGGCGGCGACGGCGTCGGCGAACCTGCCCGCCGCGACGAAGTCGTCGGCGAGCGCCTCCAGCGCGTGCAGGCGCAGCTGGTGCCACTCCTCGGCCTCCTGGACGGCCCAGTCGTCGTACCAGCCGGGGAGCAGGTCCACCGACAGGGTCTCCACCGAGTCGGCGCTGAGGTCGCGCACGGGCGTGGCGAGCCCGGGGTCCAGGACGCGGCGGGCCAGCGCCCGCGCCTCCTCGACGTCGACCCTGGCGTCCTGGCTGAGGCGCACCTCGCCCGCGGCGATGTCCAGGGCCCGCCGCCCGGCGTCCTCCAGCCTGGCCAGCGCGGACCTCAGGCTCGCGTACGCGCGCCGCTCCGGCCTGTCCGGCCACAACCGGCCGGCCATGAGCGTGCGGGGGACGGCCTGGCCTGACAGGGCCACGAAGGACAGAAGGCGTTCGGATCCGCCCGAGACCGTCACCTGCTCGTCTCCGGCAAGCAGCCGGAAGCCACCCAGAAGAACGACCCGCATCGCGGGCCGGTCGCCGCTCTCCATAGCTCCGCTACCTCTCACGCGGAAAGCGAATCGTCTGGTTAGCAGCCCCTCCCGTCGCCGTTCCTCCCCGCTATGTACCCGGGTTTGTGGGCATTCGTCCGGTCTTGCGCATCGTTTGCGGAACTCAGGCGCGGCGGCGGCGTCACGCGGACGTCATGCCCGCGTCATGGCCGGGTTCCCGCGCCGGCATGCGCCTGCGGGGGTCGGCCCGGACGCGCGATCGGGATGTCAGCTGATGCTGACAGAGAGCCATATGTCAGCTTATGCTGACGTACATGACGACAGCGACCCGACTCGCCGAGGCGGTCGACAGCCGTGACCCCGCCGTCGGCCTGGCCGCCGTGGCCGCCCTGCGCCGCCTGCTGGAGGAGGTGGAGGCGGCGCACGTCGGCAACGCCCGGGCCCAGGGATGGTCCTGGGAGGCCATCGCCGCCGCCCTCGGCGTCAAACGGCAGACCGCCCACCGCAAGCACGCGCGCCGGATCATCACGCCCGTGACGGGGGAACACGAATGACCAACGCCCTGGACACCTACACGACCGCGGCCCGGCGGGCCATGGCCCGGGCGGGCGTGCTCGCCGCCGGCGCCGGACACCGGACGGTCGACGACGTCCACCTCCTCCTCGCCCTGACCGAGACCCGCCCCTTCGAACGACCCCCCACCGCCTTCACCCTGACCCCGAAGGCGGCGCGGGCCGTCATGGAGATCACGGACGATCAGGACGCGCGCGACCGCGTCCTGCTCGCCACGCTGGGCATCGACCTGGACGAGGTGCGCCGCCGCCTGCGCGGGCCGGCGCCCTCCGGCGACCCGGCGCTGTGGAGGCTCCACCGGGCCCGGCTGCGCCCCCTGCGGGTGACCCTGTCCGGCCCTCCGGGCGATCTGGTCCTCACCGGCAAGGCCAGGAAGGTGATCGAGGTCGCCGCCTGGCGCGCGCCGGGGCCGGTGCGCGGCGAGGACCTGCTGTGGGGCGTGCTCTGCGACCACACCAACCCCGCACTGCGCGTGCTGCGCGCCGGCGGAGTGGACATCTGCGGCCTCGCCGCCGAGCTGGGCTCCGCACGCCCGGCCGCCTGACCCACGCCGCGCGGTCGGAGGGCTACCCGGCCGGGTGGAGGACGGATGCCAGTTCGGGGATGCGGGTGCGGTAGCCGTCCAGAAGGGCGCGGGCCACCGGGACGGAGTCGACCAGCGGGTGTGCGGCGAAGGCCCGCAGGGCGACGCGCGCCGAGCCGGTGACTGCCGCCTCGATAGCGAGCTGCTCGACCGCCTTGACCTGCTGGATCAGGCCGAGGAACTGGCCGTGCAGGGGGCGGGCCGCCAGGGGCCGCACGCCGCCCGGGTCCACGACGCACGGCACCTCCACCACCGCCTCCTGCGGCAGCCCGGCCACCGCCGAGCCGTTGCGCACGTTGAGGATCATGGTGGTGGTGCCGCCCCGCGCGATGGCGGACATGAGCGCGAGCGCGATGCCCTCGTACCCGCCCGCCTGGAGGTCCGCCGCGTCGCGCTCCCCCGCCTGCGCCGCGTCGCGGGTCTCGGCCATGTAGGAGGCGTCGCGCTCCCGGCGCGCCCGCCGCCACTCGGCGAGGGCGTGCCCGGGCTCGCGGGCGACGGCGGCGTAGAACCGGGACTGCTGCTCCAGCAGCGCCTCGCCCCGGGTGCGCGGAGCGCCGCCGATGGCGGCCACGGCCTCGCGGGTGAAGTAGTAGTAATAGAGGTATTCGTTGGGCAGCGCGCCGATCGAGCGCACCCAGTCGGCGCCGAACAGCCGCGCCTCCTCCACCCCCGTGAGCGCGGCGTCGTCGGCGAGCAGGTCGGGCAGCACGTCCCTGCCCTCGTAGGTCAGGCCCCGCAGCCAGCCGAGATGGTTGAGCCCGGCGTAGTCGGCCGCCACGCGGCCGGGTTCCACGCCGAGGGCCCGCGCCGCCCGCCGGACCAGCCCCAGCGGGGAGTCGCAGATGCCGATCACGCGGTCGCCCAGCACCCGCTGCATGGCCTCGGTGATCATGCCGGCCGGGTTGGTGAAGTTGATGACCCACGCGCGGGGCGCCACGGCGGCGACGCGCTCGGCGACGCGCAGGGCCACCGGGATCGTGCGCAGCCCGAACGCGACGCCGCCGGGTCCCGTGGTCTCCTGGCCGAGCAGCCCCAGGTCCAGCGCGACCCGCTCGTCCGCCGTGCGCCCTTCCAGGCCGCCGACGCGGATCGCGGAGAAGACGAACGCCGCGTCGCGCAGGGCCTCGTCCAGGTCGGTGGTGAGGCGCACGCGGGGCGCGTCGTCGTGCCCGGCGGCGAGCTGGGCGCAGACGTGGCCGACGGCGGTCAGGCGCTCGGGCGACAGGTCGTGCAGGACGACCTCCTCCACCCGTGGACGGCCGGCGTCGCGCAGCAGCGCGCCGTACACCAGCGGGACGCGGAAGCCGCCGCCCCCGAGGATGGTCAACCTCATGCCTGCTCCTCGTGCTCGCCGGGCCCGGGCGCGGGCCGGCCGGTCATGTGAGCAGCACCTGCGCGCCCGCCCCGCGGAGCGCGCGGAGCGTGGCCTCGTCGGCGCCGTCGTTGGTCACCACGATGTCGATCTCGTCGGGCCCGCACACCCGCAGGGCGCCGGTGCCGGGGAACTTGTGCCGGTCCACCAGCAGGACCACACGGCTCGCCGCCGCCATCATGGCGCGTTTCAGCGGCACCTCGGCGCGGGCGGAGTCGGTGACCCGCCCGTCGGGCCGTACCCCGCCGGCGCCCAGGAAGACGTGGTCGGCGGACACCTGGCGCAGGGCCTGCTCGGTGAGCACGCCGACCAGCGAGTGGCGCGCGCGGCGCAGCATGCCGCCGAGCAGCAGCATCTCGACCGCGGGATCGCCGCGCAGGACGTCGAGGACGGCCACGCTGGAGGTGACCACCGTGACGGGCCGGCCGCGCAGGTGGCGGGCGAGGCGGGTGGTGGTCGTGCCGGCGTCGAGCAGCACGACGTCGCCGTCGCCGACGAGCGCGGCGGCGCGGGCGGCCACCGCCTCCTCCTCGGGGTCGGGATCGGCCGCGGAGGCGGCGGGCCCGGCAGATGGATCGGCGTCGGCCAGCGCCCCGCCGCGCACACGCCGGAGCGTGCCGTCGCGGTCGAGGACGCGAAGGTCGCGGCGGATGGTCGAGGGGCTGACGCCGAACTGGGCGGCCAGCTCGCGGACGCTCGTCGCCCCGGCGAGACGGACACGCCGCATGATCTCGGCATGCCGGGCGCGCTGGAGCACGCGAGGATCGTATCAGTCATCAGCGCGCACAACTAAGCAAAAATGAGCACCAATGACCGTCGACTCTTGATACGGGCAACCAAAACATGCAAGAGTGCGCACATTCTTCGCAGTGTCGAGGAGGGCCCGCTTCGTGTCAGTCAAGTCCTACGACCCACTGGCCGCACTACGCACTCCCGGCGGGCCGGAGTTCGACGTGTTCACCGCCGGAACCGTGTTCCTGGACATCGTCTTCACCGGCCTGCATGCGATGCCCGCCGCCGGCACCGAGGTGTGGGCGGAGGGGATGGGGTCCTGCCCCGGCGGCATCGCCAACCTCGCCATCGCCGCCAGCCGCCTCGGACTGCGCACCTCCATGGCCGCCGCGTTCGGCGACGACGACTACGCCGCCTTCAACTGGCGCATCCTGTCCGAGCAGGAGTCGGTGGACCTGTCCCGGTCGCGCAGGTTCCGGCAGTGGCACTCCCCCGTCACCGTCTCCATGGCCGTCAACCGCGACCGCAGCATGGTCACCCACGGCCACCCGCCGCCCATGGGCGCCACGGAGATGATCGGCCGCCCGCCGCGCTCCAGCGCCGTCATCGCGCCGCTGTCGGTCGAGGAGCCGCTCGGCAGCTCCGACTCCGGCACCTGGGCCGACCTGGCGCGCAAGGACGGCGCGCTGGTCTTCGCCGACGTGGGCTGGGACCCCTCGGAGACCTGGGCCCCCTCGCTGCTCGACCAGCTTGAGGTCTGCCACGCGTTCATGCCGAACGCCGTCGAGGCCATGGCCTACACCCACACCGAGACGCCCCGTGAGGCGCTGTACGCGATCGCCGACCGGGTGCCGCTGGCCGTGGTGACCGACGGCGCCAACGGCGCGATGGCCATCGACTCCACCAGCGGCGAGGAGGCGTACGTGCCCGCCCTGCGGGTCACCGCGCTGGACCCGACGGGCGCGGGGGACGTGTTCGGCGCCGGGCTCGTGCTGGGAACGCTGGCGCGCTGGCCGCTGGCCGACCGGCTGGCGTTCGCGGGGGTCTGCTCGGCGCTGGCCGTGCAGCAGTTCGGCGGGTCGCTCGCCGCGCCCGGCTGGGGGGACATCGCGGACTGGTGGCACGACGTGCGGGAGGCCGCGGGGCACGGCGGCGCCTACGTCGAGTCGCTGGCCCGCCGCTACGCCTTCCTCGACAGGCTCGTCCCGACCGTGCCCGTCGGCGCCGTGCGGCGCGCGGCGGCCACCATGTCCCTGCACGCCGACGTGGCGGCGGGGGCCGACCTGCCCGACCGGCGCAAGGGCTGACGCCCGCCGGGCGTGCCGCGCGGACTCCGGCCGGCGCCCCCGGGAATGGCCGGTCGCATGGCAGGGTTGGCACTGACACCCGATGATCGGGAACGTCCTGCGGGACGTCCGCGCTCTCGGATGACCGACCGACCGTGAAGGAGCACCATGACGACATGGCCCGCGCTCGGCGAGGTGGGGGTGTGGCGCGTCGCCGCGCAGGTCACGCCCGCCCTGGCGTCGTCGCTCGAAGAGCTCGGCTACGGCGCGATCTGGCTCGGCGGGTCCCCCGGCGGCGACCTGCGCAAGGTGGACGAGGTGCTCGCGGCGACCTCCACGCTCACCGTCGCGACCGGCATCGTCAACATCTGGAACGACGACGCCGCCGCCATCGGGGCCGCCTACCGGCGTATCGCCGAGGCCCACCCGGGGCGGTTCCTGCTCGGCGTCGGCGCCGGGCACCGCGAGGCCACGGCGCACTACGCCAAGCCGTACGAGGCGCTGAACGCCTACCTCGACGGCCTGGACGCGGCCGGGGTGCCGGTGGAGGGCAGGGCGCTGGCCGCGCTCGGGCCGCGGGTGCTGCGGCTGTCGGCCGCGCGCAGCGCCGGGGCCCACCCCTACCTGACCACCCCTGAGCACACGCGGCAGGCCCGCGAGATCCTCGGCGCGGGGCCGCTGCTCGCGCCCGAGCAGAAGGTCGTGGTGTCGGACGACCCGCGGGAGGCGCGGGCGGTCGCCCGGCGGGCCGTGGCGCCGTACCTGGGCCTCGCCAACTACGCGGCCAACCTGCGCAGGCTCGGGTTCGGCGACGAGGACCTGGCGGGCGGGGGCAGTGACCGGCTGATCGAGGCGGTGGTCGCGCTGGGCGACCCGTCCACGATCAGGCAACGCGTGGACGCCCACCTCGCCGCGGGCGCCGACCACGTGAACATCCAGCTCCTGACCTCATCCGGGCAGGACCCCCTGGACGGCTACCGCGCCCTCGCCGAGGCCCTGCTCCCCTCCTGACCGAAGCCCTGGCCCGGGGCGGATGTCCGGACGAACGCCCTCCGTCCGGGGCGGGTCCGGCGGTTATTGTGGTGTCGCCCGCCGGGCGACACCCGTCCGCGGGCGACGGGCCGACGAGGCGCGGAACCGACGGACGGTGAAGCCGATGAACACGGTGTGGCTGTGGTGGGCCGGTCTGGCGCTGGGTTCGTTCGCCATTCTGGAGACGTGGGCGCTGCTCACCAAGCAGGAGGGCGACACGCTGTCGGAGCGCCTGCGCGAGTGGCTCGGCATCAGGCCGGTGAAACACTGGCGGCTCGCCACCGGCGCGGCCCTGCTCGGCTTCCTCGGCTGGTTCGGCTGGCACATCGTCTTCGGCTGACCCGCCCCGCGCCGCGTTCCCCTGACCAGGCGCCGCGGAGCACGGCGGACAGCGCCCGCGGCGGGCTCAGCCGGCGTCCTCCGCCTGGGGACGGGCTCGTGAGGGCTGGACGCGCGGCGGCTCGCCGGGCATCTTGGGGTAGTTCGGCGGGTACGGCATGTCGCCGCGCTCGTCCTTGGCGTACCACTCCAGCAGCGGCTCGATGGTGAAGGCGCGGTCGTCGATCTCGCCGTGGACGTCGCCGAGCCGGGCGAAGCGCGGCGGCACCGTGCGGATGTCGAAGTCGCGCGGGTCGACGTCGGCCAGTTCCTCCCAGGTCACCGGGGTGGAGACGGGGGCGTGCGGGCGGGCGCGCACGGAGTAGGCGCTGGCGATGGTGCGGTCGCGGGCGTTCTGGTTGTAGTCGATGAAGACCTTCTCGCCGCGTTCCTCCTTCCACCAGGCCGTGGTGGCGAGGTCCGGGCGGCGGCGCTCGACCTCGCGGGCCAGGGCGATGGCGCTCTGGCGGACCTCGGTGAACGACCACCGGCGCTCGATGCGCACGTTGATGTGGATGCCGCGGGTGCCCGAGGTCTTGGGGAAGCCGCGCATGCCGAGCTCGTCGAGGACCTCGCGGACGGCGAAGGCGGTGACGCGCGCCTCGTCGAAGCCGGTGCCGGGCTGGGGGTCGATGTCGATGCGCAGCTCGTCGGGATGCTCGACGTCGTCGGCGCGGGTGGGCCAGGGGTGGAAGTCGATCGTGGCCAGGTTGGCGCAGTAGGCGATCGCGGCCAGCTCGGTGACCCGCAGGGCGTCGGCCGAGCGGCCGCTCGGGAAGCGGATCGTGACGGTCTGGAGCCAGTCGGGGTGTTTCGGGGGGATGCGCTTCTGGTAGATCGCCTCGGTGGCGACGCCGTCCGGATGGCGCTTGAGGTAGGTGGGCCGGTCTCTGAGCGCGCGCAGCGCGCCGTCGCCCACGGATAGGTAGTACTCGACCAGCTCGCGCTTGGTCGCCCCGATCTCGGGGAAGTAGATCTTGTCCGGGTTCGTGACCTTGATGATCCGGTCCCCGACGGTGAGCTCGATGAACGGCGACGCCATGGTTCCGACCGTACCCCGCCGGGACGACAGAAAGCGGCCGGGCTCCGATCGGCCCGGCGGCGGTCCGGAAATCGGGGGCACGGGGGGCGTCCCGCGATGACGCGGGGCGAACCGCCGGAGTGGTCCGGTCTCGTCATTCAGGCGGCGTTTCGGGGGGTTTCGGGGGCTTCATCACCCGTACCCGGGTCTTGCCACAGATCTCGCATCGCTGGGTCACCACCTGGCCGATGGCCTCGATGGTCTCCCACCTGTGGCGTATGTGCACAGAGCTCCAGACATCACGGAACCAGAGTCTGCGGGTGCCGCACCCCCGTTGCGGGTTTACCCTCCCCCGGCGCGCTCATGCGCCCTTCATTACTCTTCGCAGGCACACGATCACTCCCGGATGGGCGCGCGGGCGCGCCGGCAGGGCGGGCCGCCGCGGCGGCCCGCCCCGCTCGGTGGAGGGCTACCGGGCCGTCAGCCGGCCGGTTCGAGGCGCAGGGAGATCGAGTTGATGCAGTACCGGTCGTCGGTGGGCGTCGGGTACCCCTCGCCGTGGAAGACGTGCCCGAGGTGGGAGTCGCAGCGGGCGCAGCGCACCTCGACGCGCACCATGCCGTGCGAGCGGTCCTCGACCAGGGTCACCGCCTCCGACTTCGACGGCTCGAAGAACGAGGGCCACCCGCAGTGCGACTCGAACTTGCCGTCCGAGCGGAACAGCTCGGCGCCGCAGGCGCGGCACGAGTAGACGCCCTCGACCTTGGTGTCGACGTACTCGCCCGTGAACGCGCGCTCGGTGCCCGCCTCGCGCAGCACGTGGAACTCTTCGGGGGACAGCTGGACGCGCCACTCGGCGTCGCTCTTGACCACCTTTTCCATGCCCTCAGCCTATGCGCGGCCCGACCCCGGCGCCCTCGCGGGAACGCCGTTCCGCCCGGGCCGCCGGCGCGGGCGGCGGAGCGTCAGCGCGGACGCGGGGCGCTGAGGCGGCAGGAGGTGTCGCGCGAGCCGGCGATGTTGGCGAGGACGGGGTTGCCGTTCTGGCCGTACCGGGCCTGGACGAACACCACCGGGCTCTGGTCGCCGACCTCCTGCAGGAGGTACTCCATGCCGCGCTTGCACAGGTCCAGCGCGGCCTTGGAGTTGTGCGCCGTCTCGGGAAGGTTGGTGTAGATGCGCAGGTACTTCCCTCCCGACCTGATGTCGGTGATGCGCTTGACGGCCTTGTCGCCCGCCCAGCGCTCCTTGAAGTAGCTGACCGCCTTGGCGTCGGTGTGCTTCGACGGCCCCGAGGCCTTGTCCTCGGCGTCGCGCCGCTTCTTGGCGGCCTTCTTCGCCGTCCCCGCGCTCGCGGCCGTCACCTCGCCGCCCGCCTCACCCGGGACCGCCGGGGCGTCCGCGCCCGGCGAGACGGCGGGCGCGGACGGCACGGGCGCCGCGGCCGCGAGGTCGCCCGGGCGCGCCAGCACCCCGCCCACGGCCAGGCCGACCACCGCGACGGCGGTCGCTCCCGAGAAGACCTCCAGCACCAGCACCCGGCGCGGCCTGCGCCGCCGATGCCCCCCGCGCGTGGAACGCGCCACCCCTTTGCCCCCGTTCACCGTCTGCCTCACGTCGACACCGGAATCAACCTGAGTATGCCAAAGATCAGGAACGCGCGTGACTTGTTCCGGCAATATCAGACATGGTGACGTTTGGGGCTTCAGTGACAGTTGTCCGCATTATCCAGTTTTGGGGCTACGGCAGCGCGGCCAGCAATTCCTCCAGCGGCTTGCGCGTGCCGGTGTAGAAGGGGATCTCCAGCCGGGTGTGCCTGCGGGCCGTGGCCCCGCGCAGGTGGCGCATCAGGTCCACGATGCGGTGCAGCTCGTCGGCCTCGAAGGCGAGGATCCACTCGAAGTCGTTGAGCGCGAACGACGACACCGTGTTGGCCCGTACGTCGGGGTAGTCGCGCGCCATCTTCCCGTGCTCGGCGAGCATGGCCCGGCGCTCGGAGTCCTCCAGGAGGTACCACTCCAGGGAGCGCACGAACGGGTAGACGCAGACGTAGCCGCGCGGCTCCTCCTCGGCCAGGAACGCCGGGATGTGCGACTTGTTGAACTCTGCCGGGCGGTGCAGCGCCATGACCGACCACACAGGCTCGCCCGCGCGGCCGACGGCGGTGCGCCGGAAGCGGCCGTAGACCTCCTGAAGATCCTCCGGGGTCGAGGCGTGCCACCAGAACATGTAGTCGGCGTCGGCACGGAAGCCCGCCACCTCGTACGCGCCCCGGGTCACGACGTCCTTCTCCGCGGCCTGCGTGAACACGGCCTCGACCTCGTGCGCCATCTGCTGACGGTCGCCCTGCAGAGGATCGCGCGCCCGGAAGACCGACCACATGGTGTAGCGGATGACCTGGTTGAGATCGCGGGCCTTCGGCCGCGGACTGCTCTCCGTCACTGAACGCACTCGCCTTCCATCAGAACACTGCTCTTACCACAACCCAACCACCCGCCCGCACCACTTCGTCCCCCACCCCCAGGTGGGCATAGGGGTCAGTGGGGGCCGGGGGCGGGGGCGCTCCGCCGCCCCGGGGTGTGCCGTTCGTCGTCGTGGCGGTCGGCGAAGTAGGCCAGGACGCTCGCCGCCGCGGCGCGGGCCGAGGCGACGCACGCGGGGACGCCGAGACCGTCGTAGGCGGCCCCGCAGACGGCCAGGCCGGGCTGGACCGCGACCGCCGCCCGGACGCGGGCCACGCGGTCCAGATGGCCGACCTCGTACTGCGGCAGGGCGCCGCCCCAGCGGGTGACCCGGGTGTCCAGGGGAAGGCCGCGCACGCCCATGATCTCGGCCATCTCGTTCATCGCGAGGGCCACCAGCTCGTCGTCGTCGCGCTGGAGCAGGAACTCCTCGCCGAGGCGGCCGATGGAGCAGCGCAGGACCAGCACGCCGGGATCGGCCTCGGCCAGATGAGGCCACTTGACCGTGCTGAACGTGACCGCCTTGACCGGACGGCCCTCGACCGGCGGCACCAGGTAGCCGCTGCCGGAGGGCGGCTCGGGGAACGCGGCGCGCGGGTAGGCCAGGGTGACGATCGCCATGCTGGCGTACTCGACGCGGGAGAGCTCGGCGGCGGCCTTGGGGACGTCGGGGGCGAGCAGCCGGCTCGCGGCGGGGGCCGGGACCGCGACCACCACGGCGTCGGCCTCGATGGTCTCGGGCGCCCTGGTGGGGCCGGCCACCAGGCGCCAGCCCTCGGCCGTGCGCCGCAGCTCGCGCACCATGACGCCGGTCCTGATCTCGGCGCCCGAGGCGCGGGCGACGGCCTCGGGCAGGCCGCCGAGGCCGCCCTTGAGCGTCGTGAAGACCGGCCCGGCGTCCTTCGGGGCGTCGCCGACGATGCCGCGGGCGCCCTTCAGCAGGGAGCGCTCGGTGCGGGCCAGGGCCGCGATGTGCGGCATGGTCGCGTCCAGCGAGAGGGACTCCGAGCGGCCCGCGTACACGCCGCCGAGCAGCGGCTCGACCAGGCGGTCGACGACCTCGCCGCCCATGCGGGCCCGGATGTAGGCGGCCACGGAGACGTCGGAGGTGATGAGGGTGGCCGGGAGGATCTGGTCGGCGGGGACGCGGGCGAGCCCGGCCGGGGAGAGGATGCCCGAACGGGCCAGCTCGCCGAGGTCGGCGGGGACGCCCATGACCTGGCCCTTGGGCATGGCGCGCAGCGCGCCCCTGCTCCAGACGGCGGCGCCGACGGACGCGGGGCCGACCAGTTCGCCGGCCAGCCCGGCGGCGCGGGCGAGCTCGCGGCCCTCGGGGCGGCGGGCGAGCATGGCCTCGGCCCCCTCGTCGACGGGGATGCCCGCGATCTCAGAGACGCGGAGCTTGCCGCCGATCCGCGGGGCGCCGTCGAGGACGGTGACCGCGAGATCGTCACCGTCCTGGCGCAGATGCCACGCCGCCGCCAGCCCCGCGATTCCCCCGCCCACGACCACGACGTGCCGCCGAGTGCCTTCCATGTCCCAAGACGTTACCCGCCGGTGCCGCCGCCCCGCGCGGCGGCCGGGCCTGCTGTGGACGACGCGGCCAAATCCGGCCGGGCCTGGGGACGGCCGCCCCCCACCGGACGGCGAACGGCCCCGCGACCCGGGCGCCGGGGACCGTGACGGCATTGTGACGCGGGCCGCCCAACCAGGGGCGCGCCGCGCCCGTCAACAAGGCATGAGCAGATTACGGTGCCGCACGGCGCTGCCGGCGGCTTTCGTGGTGGCCGGCCTCCTGCTGCTGTCAGGCTGCGGCGGGGGCGACCGCGGCTCCATCGCCACCAACGACCAGGCCCCGGCCGGGGCGCCGGTGCCCGCGGCCAAGGCCGAGAGCGCCGACCAGAGCGGGGGCTCCGGAGAGGCCGCCCAGCGCAGGCCCGCGGCCGGGCGGACGAAGGCCGCCACCGGGACCGGCTCCGGCGTGGAGATCGCCGGGCCCGCGCGGACGATCGTCTACACGGGCGAGATGACGGTCCGGGCCAAGGACGTCACCGCGGCGGCCGAGAACGCCAAGCAGATCGTCACCGCGGCGGGCGGGCGCCTGGACAGCGAGGAGTCGTCCTCGTCCGGACGGCACGGGGACGCGACGCTGGTCTTCAAGGTCCCCCCGGACGCGTACCAGCGCGTCGTCGCCCAGCTGGGCAAGGACCTCGGCGAGCGCAGGTCGCTGCGCCAGTCCACCGAGGACGTGACCGAGCAGGTCGCCGACGTCGAGAGCCGGCTGAAGTCGGCTCAGGCGTCCCTGGGCCAGCTTCGCACGCTGCTGGGCAAGGCCAAGACCATCGGGGAGGTCCTGTCGGTCGAGCGCGAGATCTCCTCCCGCGAGGCCGACCTGGAGTCCCTGCAGGCCCGCCAGAAGGCCCTGGCCGCGCAGACGGCCGCCGCCACGCTGACGCTGCGCCTCATCGGGCCCGCCGCCGTGGTCACCGAGCCGGAGCCGGAGGAACAGGGCTTCCTGAGCGGACTGCGGGACGGCTGGCGGGCCATGGTGAACAGCGCGAAGGTGGCGCTGATGGTGCTGGGCGCGCTGCTCCCCTGGCTCGTCGTGCTGGCGGTGCTGTGGTTCGCGGTCGCGCTCGCGCGACGGCCGTACAGGCGGCGCGCGGCGGCGTCCGCGCGCGGGACGGAGCGCGGAGTCGAACCCGCCGGCGAGGACGGCCCCGACGGCGGCACTCCCCCTGACGGGCGTGAGAAGGCGCCCGCGGGTCCCGCCTGAGCGCCTGCCCCGTGGTCCCGCCGGCCCGGGATGGCCCGGGCCGGGTCGCCGTGATCCGCGGCGCGGCCGCTGGGGCGTCAGCGGGCGGTGGACTCGTGGACGAACTCGGTGAGGCGGGCAAGGCGGTCGGGGTCGGTGTTCGGCAGCACGCCGTGGCCGAGGTTGAACACGTGCCCCTCGGCCGCGCGCCCGCCGGCCAGGACGTCGCGGGCCCGGCGCTCGATGACCTCCCAGGGGGCGAGCAGGACGGCGGGGTCGAGGTTGCCCTGCAGCGCCTTGCCGGGCCCGACGCGCCCCGCGGCCTCCTGGAGCGGCACGCGCCAGTCGACGCCGACGACGTCAGGACCGGCCTCGGCGAGCAGCCCCAGCAGCTCGCCGGTGCCGACGCCGAAGTGGATGCGCGGGACGTCGAGGTCGGCGAGGCTCGCGAAGATGCGGCTGGTGTAGGGCAGGACGAACTCGCGGTAGTCGCCGGGCGCGACCGCGCCGACCCAGGAGTCGAAGAGCTGGAGCGCCGAGGCGCCCGCGTCGGCCTGCACGCGCAGGTAGGCCACCGTGATCTCGGTGAGGCGTTCCATGAGCGCGTGCCACAGCTCCGGCTCGCCGTACATCATGGCCTTGGTGTGGTCGTGGTTCTTGGACGGCCCGCCCTCGATGAGGTAGGACGCCAGCGTGAACGGCGCGCCCGCGAAGCCGATCAGGGGGATGGGCCCGAGCTCCTTGGCCAGCGCCTGGACGGCCTCGGTGACGTAGGGGACGTCACCGGGCTCCAGGGGGCGCAGCGCGGCGAGCCCGTCGCGGTCGCGGATCGGCGCGGCGATGACCGGGCCGACGCCGGGCTTGATGTCCAGGTCGACCCCGATGGCCTTGAGCGGCACGACGATGTCGCTGAAGAAGATCGCCGCGTCCACGCCGTACCTGCGCACGGGCTGCATCGTGATCTCCACGATCAGGTCCGGCGTCGCGCACGCGGTGAGCATCGGCACGTCGGCGCGGACCGCGCGGTATTCGGGAAGCGACCTGCCCGCCTGCCGCATGTACCAGACGGGGGTGTGAGGCACGGGCAGTCGCCGGCAGGCGCGGATGAAGGCTGACTCGTCGGTCTCGGGATTCACCCCTCCAGGGTGCCATGGGCGGGTGCCGGCCCACCTACCGCCCACGTGCGCACTCGCGCGCCCGCGCGCGTCGTCTGAGAGGTCACCGGAGGGCCGGCTCCCGGGACACCGCCGGGCTGCCGGGCGGCCATACCAAAGCTTGCCGCGAAAACGATATTTCCCGGGCGGATGTCCGGCCATGATGATGATGGCCGCGATCCGTACACTATGTCTGGTTCGATGGCCCGCTCGTGGCCCGCGGCGGAGGGCAGGCCTCGTCAACCCGCTCCCAGGCGCGGGTACAGTACGTCTCACGAGAGGTCCGTGATCATGTCGCGGCTGGTTCAAATGTTCGTCAAATCACCGCGCGGC
Organism: Sphaerisporangium siamense; assembly: GCF_014205275.1. Taxonomy (NCBI): domain Bacteria; kingdom Bacillati; phylum Actinomycetota; class Actinomycetes; order Streptosporangiales; family Streptosporangiaceae; genus Sphaerisporangium; species Sphaerisporangium siamense. The sequence goes on along the minus strand of NZ_JACHND010000001.1, from coordinate 4,611,483 downwards.
GTCGATTCGGTGACCACTTTCGGGACACGCCGAGCGCGTTGCGGGGAAATGTCGCCGTGACGTGTCAACGTCGGACCAGCCTCGAGTTCACGGACAAGGCCCGCGGGGGAGCGCCGGCCAGGCGGCGCCCAGTCCTGTCCGCGCGAACTCTCGATCTTGGGATCCGACGAAAGGCCCGGCGATGACCGCGATGTGGAGTTCCTCCGAGCACCGCACTGTGCGCGGAGAACACGTGGAACGCGGAGTACGGGGAGATCGCGCGAAACGTGGACGGCGTCACGACCGGCCCACGTGGCCGGGCCGCCGCCCCGGGCACGACGAACGCCACATCCGGGGCTGTGCGGAGCGTGGTGGCGCCCCGGTGACCAGGGCTTGATCACCGCCGATGTTTTCCGTGCATACCCCCCTGTTCCCGGCACCGCCCGTTCCGGCCTACGCTGCCATCATGACCATCGGTGACGCGCCGCCGGCCCCCGCAGCGTTCAGGCGGGCCCTCGCGAGCCTGCGTCCCGCCCAGGTCAGGCCCGAGATCGAGCTGGAGGACATCCCCGCGCCGCAGCGGCTGGCCCCCTATTCCGGCGCGGTCGGCGGGTCGGTCTACCGCGGCGACGACGAGCTCGCCGTCGGCCGGCTGATCATGCTGTTCGACCCCGACGGCCAGCGCGGCTGGGACGGCCCGTTCCGCCTCGTCGCCTACGTACGCGCCGACATGGAGCCGGAGATCACCTCCGACCCGATGCTCGGTCCCGTGGCGTGGAGCTGGCTGACCGAGTCCCTCGAATCCCACGGGGCCGGGTACGCCGCGGCCGGCGGCACCGTGACCCGCGCCGTGTCCGAGGGCTTCGGCGACAAGGCCGCCGATCCGGTCACCACCGAGCTGGAGCTGCGCGCGTCGTGGTCCCCCCTGGAGGAGGACCTCTCGGCCCACGTCGCGGCCTGGTGTGACCTGATGTGCCTCGCGGCGGGCATCCCACCCCTGCCACCTGACGTCGCGGCCCTCCCGCCGCGGTCCGCGCGTCGAGAAGACCCGGAGCCCTTCAGGACGTGACCGACGACGAACTCATCCCCGCATCCGAGGTAGTGCCGCTTCTGGAACCCCGTGAGGGCATCCCGCCGGTCATCGAGGACGCCGCCGCGCTCGCGGCGGCCGTCCGCGCGTTCGCGGACGGCACCGGCCCGGTGGCCGTGGACGCCGAGCGCGCCTCCGGCTACCGCTACAGCGGCCGGGCCTACCTGGTGCAGCTACGCCGCGCCGGGGCGGGCAGCGTGCTCATCGACCCGACCGCCTGCCCCGACCTCTCCGAGCTCGACGCGGTCCTCGCCGACGCCGAGATCGTCCTGCACGCCGCCACGCAGGACCTGGCCTGCCTGGCCGAGCTGGGCTTCGTCCCGCGCGCGCTCTTCGACACCGAGCTGGCCGGGCGGCTGCTCGGCTACGAGCGGGTGGGGCTCGGCACGATGGTCGAGAACGTCCTCGGCCTGCGCCTGGAGAAGGGGCACTCGGCCGCCGACTGGTCGCAGCGCCCCCTGCCCGAGGACTGGCTCCGCTACGCCGTGCTCGACGTCGAGGTGCTCGTCGAGCTGCGCGACAAACTGCACGAGGAGCTCGCCGCCGCCGGCAAGCTGGCCTGGGCCGAGGAGGAGTTCGCCGCCATCCTGGCCACTCCCCCGTCGCCGCCGCGCACCGACCCCTGGCGGCGGACCTCCGGCATCCACCGGGTGCGCAACCTGCGCGGGCTGGCCGTGGTGCGCGAGCTGTGGACGCTGCGCGACGAGCTGGCCCGCACCGCCGACCTCGCCCCCGGGCGCGTCCTGCCGGACTCGGCGATCGTCGCGGCGGCCCTGGAGCAGCCGCGCACGACCAAGGCGCTGACCGAGATCGCCCCGTTCACCGGGCGCAGCGCGCGGCGCCATCTGCGCGAGTGGCTGAACGCCGTCGGACGGGCGCGGGCGCTGCCGGAGTCACAGCTCCCCCAGCCCACCGGGCCAGGTGACGGCCCGCCGCCGGCCAACCGCTGGGCCGACCGCGACCCGGCCGCGGCCAAGCGCCTGGCCGCCGCCCGCGCCGCGGTGGCCGCGCTCGCCGACGCCCACCGCATGCCCACGGAGAACCTGCTCCAGCCGGAGACGATCCGCCGCCTGACCTGGGAGCCGCCGGCCGACCTCGGCGACGAGGGGGTGTCGGCCCGGCTGCGGGAGCTCGGGGCCCGCGAGTGGCAGATCGCGCTGACCGCGCACCCGCTGTCCAAGGCGCTGGTGCGGCTCGTCGTCAAGAGTGAGGTGGACGAGCCCCCGGCGACGCCGCTGACCGGTTAGCGGGCACCGCGGCGGGCGCGGAGGGCACAGAGGACGCGGGCGGCACAGGGGGCGCGGACGGAACCGAGGGCGTCCGGGCCAGGGGCCTGACGCTGTCGCGCAGCACGACCTCGCCGGTGACGCGCTCGTGCCGGGGCACGCCTTCGCCGCTGAGGGCCAGGTCGAGCGCCATCGCGCCCATCCGCGCCAGCGGCAGCCGCACGGTGGCGAGGGACGGCACGGGGTCGCGTATGGAGCTGGTGCCGTCGAACCCCGCCAGGGAGAGATCGCGCGGCACCCGGACGCCGTGCTCGCGCAGCCCGGCCAGCGCCCCGGTCGCCATGAGGTCGTTCACGGCGAACACGCAGGTGACGTCGTGGTCCATGGCGATGAGCCGGCAGGCGGCGTCACGGCCGCCGTCCCGGTCGAAGTCGCCGTGCACCAGGAGCGGGGGCGGCAGGCCGAGGTCGGCGAGCGCTTCGACGAACCCCTGGGTCCTGTCGATCGCGGTCAGGAGGACGGGCGGGCCGGCGAGCACGGCGAACCGGCGGTGGCCGAGGCCCGCCAGCGCCACCGCCAGGTCATAGGCGCCCTCGCGGTTCCTCGGCGCCACGGTGTCGGTGCCGAGGACGTCCTGCCCAATGACCGCGACCCGTCCCCCGGCGGAGCGGTACACGTCCAGCTCGGCGCGCTGCCGCCGCAGCACGGCCTCGTCGGCGACGCGGGACCCGGCCAGGAGCACCACCCGGGCGCGCTGGGCGTGCAGGGTGGCCACCAGCGCGATCTCGCGCTCCGGGTCGCGGTAGGTGGTGCCCAGGGTGGTGACCATCCCGTGCCGGTCGGCCGCGCGGATGGCGCCGTCGGCGATGACCGCGAAGTAGGGGTCGATGAGGTCCTGGATGACCAGGCCGACGACGTTGCTGGCGCCGCGCGCCAGAGTCTGCGCGGTGGCGTCCACGCGGTAGCCGAGCCGGGCGGCCGCGGACTCGACCCTGCGCCGCAGGTCCGCCCCCACGTGGCGGCTGCTGCCGTTCAGGACCCGCGAGGCGGTGGCGAGCGAGACTCCCGCGTGCTTGGCGACGTCTTCGAGCGTGGTCATGGCGGCCTCCCGGTGCCGTGCCGTACACCCCCATACGCACGGTAACCGATGCGTCGCGCGCTACTTGACGGCCACCCGTGATCCCCGCTCGACGCGGCTGTGCCGCCGGCCGTAGAACAGGTAGACGGCGACGCCGATGACCATCCAGATCAGGAAGCGCAGCCAGGTCTCGGCCGGCAGGTTCAGCATCAGGTACAGGCAGGCCAGCACCGAGAGGATCGGCACCAGCGGGACGAGCGGCGTGCGGAACGCGCGGGGCAGGTCGGGGCGGGTGCGGCGCAGGATGACGACGCCCACCGAGACCAGGATGAACGCGAACAGCGTGCCGATGTTGACCAGCTCGGCCAGGGCCGAGAGGGGGATGAACCCGGCCAGCAGCGCGGTCACGCCCCCGATGATGACCGTGATGAGGTACGGCGTGCCGAACCGGGGGTGGACGGCGGCGAGGTTGCGGGGCAGCAGGTTGTCGCGGCTCATCGCGAAGAACACGCGGCTCTGCCCGAGCATGAGGATCATCACGACCGTCGTCAGCCCGGCCAGCGCGCCCACGCTGATGATGCCCGCGAGCCAGTCCTGCCCGGCGACGCGGAACGCCCCGGCCAGCGGGGCCGAGCGGCTGAGCCGGTCGTAGGGCTGCATGCCGACGACGACCAGGGAGACCGCGACGTACAGGAAGGTGCAGATGGCGAGGGAGGCGATGATGCCGATGGGCAGGTCGCGCTGGGGCCTCTTGGTCTCCTCGGCCGCGGTGGCGACGACGTCGAACCCGATGAAGGCGAAGAAGACGATGGCCGCGCCGGAGAAGATGCCGAAGACGCCGTAGGCGGCGGGGGTGAGCCCGAAGAGCGACTGGATCAGCGGCGCCTTGAGCCCTTCGACGGCCGGGGTGGGCTGCGCGGGCGGGACGAACGGGGTGTAGTTGGCGCTCTTGATGAAGAACAGCCCGGCCACGATGACCAGGAGGATGACCGCGACCTTGATCGTGACGACGGTGAGGTTGAGCCGGGAGGACAGCTTGATGCCCGCCACCAGGACGCCGGTGAGGATGAGCACGATCGCCACGGCGGGCACGTTGAAGGTGGCGTGGTCGCCGGCCAGCGAGGGGGGCAGGTCGATGCCGAGGCTCGCCATCAGCTCGGCGAAGTACCCCGACCAGCCGACCGCCACGACCGCGCCGCCGAGTGCCATCTCCAGCATCAGGTCCCACCCGACGATCCACGCCGGGAACTCGCCCAGGGTGGCGTAGGAGAACGTGTACGCCGAGCCGGCCACCGGCACCGTGGAGGCGAACTCGGCGTAGCACAGGGCCGCGAGCCCGCAGACGACGGCGGCGATGACGAAGGACACCGCGACCGCGGGCCCGGAGGTGTCCCGGGCGACCTGCCCGGTCAGGACGAAGATGCCGGTGCCGACGATGACCCCGACCCCGAACACCGTCAGATCGAGGGCGCTCAGGCTGCGCCGCAGACGGTGCTCGGGCGCCTCGGTGTCCTCGATCGACCGCTCGATCGATTTCGTGCGGAACATCGACCCAAGTACAGACATCGGCACGCCCCTGATCGCCGTTGACCACGTGGTACGCCTTCGCAAGAAAAGCGCAGGTCATGCCTACCCCGCGACCGGTCGAACATTCCTTCCCGATTCGGCCGGGCGGCGGCGCGGCGCCTGGACGGGGGCGCGCGGGGCCGGTCAGGAGGCGGGGTGGTCCTCCAGGACGGGGGCGCCGCGCGTGACGGCCTCGGTGATCCGGCGGGCCAGGTCCTGGCCGGTGAGACCCAGCTCGGAGAGGATCTTGGCGCGCTTGGCGTGGCCGAGGAAGCGCTGCGCGACGCCGAACGTGCGCACCGGGACGTCGACCTCGGAGTCCCTGAGCAGGCGGGCCACCGCGTCGCCGACGCCGCCGACGCGGCCGTTGTCCTCGACGACCGCGACGAGCCGGGCGGCGGCCGCGGCGCCGACCAGGGCCGGGTCGAGCGGCTTGACCCAGCGGGGGTCGACCACGGTGGCGGAGATGCCGTGCGCGTCCAGCAGCGCGGCGGCGTCCAGGCAGATCGACGCCATGGGGCCCACGGCCACCAGCAGCACGTCGGCGGGCTCGCCGCCGCGCAGGACGTCCATCGAGCCGAGACGGCCCACGGCGGGGATGTCGGCGCCGACGGCGCCCTTGGGAAACCGCAGGACGGTCGGCCCGTCCTCGACCGCGACGGCCTCGCCGAGCAGCTCGCGCAGGCGGGCGGCGTCGCGGGGCGCGGCGACCGACAGGCCGGGGACGACCTGGAGGATGGACAGGTCCCACATGCCGTTGTGGCTGGCGCCGTCGTCGCCGGTGACGCCCGCGCGGTCGAGCACGACGGTGACGGGCAGGCGGTGCAGCGCGACGTCCATGAGGAGCTGGTCGAAGGCGCGGTTGAGGAAGGTGGCGTAGACGGCGACCACCGGGTGCAGGCCGCCGAGGGCCAGCCCGGCCGCGCTGGTGAGGGCGTGCTGCTCGGCGATGCCGACGTCGTAGGTGCGGTCGGGGTACGCCTCGGCGAACCCGGCCAGGCCGGTGGGGTGCAGCATGGCGGCGGTGATGGCCACCAGGTCGGGCCGCTCGGCGCCGAGCCGGACCAGTTCCTGGCCGAAGACGTTGGTCCAGCCGTGCGGGCGGGGCTGCTCCTCGCCGGTCAGCGGGTCGAACGGCTGCGGGGAGTGGAAGCAGTCCTCGTCGTGGTTCTCGGCGGGCGAGTAGCCGTACCCCTTGGTGGTCAGGACGTGGACGATGACGGGGCCGCGGAAGTCGCGGGCCCGGCGCAGCGCGGCCTCGACGGCCTGCTCGTCGTGGCCGTCGATGGGGCCGACGTACTTGAGGCCGAGGTCCTCGAACATCACCTGGGGCGCCAGGACGTCCTTGAGGCCCTTCTTGACCCCGTGCAGCGTGTCGTACAGCGGGGTGCCGACGACGGGGACGCGGCCGAGGTTGTGCTTGACGAACTCCAGCATGTGCTCGTAGTTCTGCGTCATGCGCAGGGACGCCAGGTGGGAGGCGAGGCCGCCGATCGTCGGGGAGTAGGACCTGCCGTTGTCGTTGACGACGATCACCAGCGGGAGGTCGGGGTCCTTGGCGTGGCCGGCGATGTTGTTGAGGGCCTCCCAGGCCATGCCGCCGGTGAGCGCGCCGTCGCCGATGACCGCGACGACCGTGCGCCCGGTCTCGCCGCGCAGTTTGTACGCCTTGGCGAGGCCGTCGGCGTAGGACAGGGCCGTGGAGGCGTGGGAGTTCTCGATGACGTCGTGCTCGGACTCGGCCTGGCTCGGGTAGCCGGACAGGCCGCCCTCCTGGCGGAGGGTGTCGAAGTCGGCGGCGCGGCCGGTGAGCATCTTGTGGACGTACGCCTGGTGGCCGGTGTCCCACAGGATGCGGTCGCGCGGGGAGTCGAACACGCGGTGCAGGGCGATGGTGAGCTCGACGACACCGAGGTTCGGGCCGAGGTGGCCGCCGGTGCGCGAGGTCGTGGCGACGAGGAGGTCGCGGATCTGGGCGGCCAGGGCGGGCAGCTCGCCGGGCGGCAGGCGCTTGAGGTCGCCGGGGCCCTTCACCGACGCCAAAAGGTCGGGCACGCCCTCGCCAGAACCGCTGACCCGCTGGCTCCGCTCGCTCACGGAATCATCTCCTCCGCCTGTTCGCCGTTCGCCGAGTCTATTTGCCCAAGGATCCCACCCCTGCGCCGCTCCCGTTGGACCCTCACAAAACCTCCATGAGTTATCCACATTAGATGGGTTTTACGAGGTGTGGGCGTGTCGAGTACCCTCAGCGGGTCATGCGAAAGCTCTCCCTCGCCATCCTTTTAACCCTGGTCGCGACCCTGGCACTGCAGGGACGTTCCTGGGCTTACCCGATCAAGAACGCCCCCATCCTCACCCGCAACGCGCTGTACGCCTCGGGCCCTCTCGGCCGGGTGTCCTGCCCGGAGCCGCCGGTGGAGGCGGGCGACGTCGCCTCGGTCAAGAACTATCTGGTCCCGCTGGTGAGGTGCCTCGACACCGTGTGGGCCGCCCAGTTCAAGAAGGCCCGTCTCCCCTTCGTGAAACCCGGTGTGAGGTTCCTCACCAAGCCGCAACGGGCGTGCGGCCGCAAGTGGGGCAAGAACATCCAGGCCATTTACTGCAATCCCACGCGGCAGATCGTGTTCCTGCTGGACAAGAGCATCGTGGACGACCCCGGTGACCTGTTCCTGATGGACGTGATCGCCCACGAGTACGGCCACCACGTCCAGAACCTCGCCGGCATGTGGAAGGCCTACGACCGGCTGCCCGGTCGCGGCGAGAACGAGTACCTGGAGCAGACCCGCCGGCACGAGCTGCAGGCCGAGTGCCTCGCGGGCGCCTTCATCGGCGCGGTCTGGCCCTCGCTCGACCGCACGGCCGAGGACTGGAACGACCTCGTGGCGGCCGACCGGCGCAGCGGCGACGAGATCGCCGACGTGCGCGACCACGGCAAGGGCCGCAACATCGCCAACTGGCTGAGCCGCGGCTACAAGGCGACGGCGCCGTCCGCGTGCAACACCTGGATCGCCGGCTCCGCGATGGTGGCCTGACCCCGTCTCCACGGCGCGCGCCCCGGCGGCGCCGTGGACGGCCCGGGACCCCACCCGGACCGGTGCGTCCTGCTCAGCCCGTCAGGCTGCGCGTGATCAGCACGAAGGCCGAGGCCGTGGCCACGAGGAGGATGCCCGCGCGGATGCGCCCGCCGTCCAGGAAGCGCCGCAGCGGCCCGGAGACGGCGTATCCGGCCACCAGGAAGGGGATGAGCAGGGCGCCCGCGGCGAGCGCCCTGAGGGGCAGCTTCCCGACCGCGGCGAGGATCGCCAGCGACTGCGTCGCCGCGAGGAAGAAGTACATCGCGAGCGTCGCCCGGATCCTCGGGCCCTTGTCGTGCTGGTAGACGATCGCGACCGGGGGCCCGCCGATGCCGGTGGCCGTGCCGGTGATCCCCGAGAGCAGACCGGCGGCGGCGAGCGTGGCCCTGTTGCGGGGGACGGCCACCGCGGCCGCGGTGACCGCCACCGCGGCCAGCACCATCACCCCGACCAGCACGCCGAGGACCTGGCCGCTGACGTACACGACGACGAGCCCGCCGAGCACGCCGCCGGGGAGCCTGCCGAGCAGCGCGAAGCCGAGGCCGCGCCAGTCGATCGCGCGCCACTCCGCGAGGAGCGTGAGCAGCGGCAGCACGGCGTTGACCACCTGCACGGCCGCGGGCATGACCGTGGGGTCGAGGACGGTGACGACCGGCGCGGCGAGCAGCCCCAGGCCGAACCCGACCCCTCCTTGGACCACCGCCCCGGCGAACACCACGCACCCGGCGATCAGTAACGCGAGAAGATCATGAGTCATGGGCCTCAACCTAGGCGCGGGCCCACCACCTGCCGCAACACGTTAAAAGGCCCGTCCCCGCACGGGACGGGCCGGGGTCGACCGGCCCGGCGGACGGGTGTGCCGCGCGGGCCGGTCCTCATCGGAGTCTCGTGACCCCCGAGGGCGGGGCCGCGGCCCCGCCTGCCCTGCTCAGCTCTTGGCCAGCAGGGAGCGCAGGACGTACTGCATGATGCCGCCGTGGCGGTAGTAGTCGGCCTCGCCGGGCGTGTCGATGCGCACGACCGCCTGGAACTCCTTGTCGCCGGCCCTGACCGTCACCGTGGCCGGGGTCGTGCCCGCGTTGAGCTCCTCGACGCCGGTGATGTCGAAGGTCTCCTCGCCGGTCAGCCCGAGCGAGGCGGCGCTCTGGCCCTCGGGGAACTGCAGCGGCAGCACGCCCATGCCGATGAGGTTGGAGCGGTGGATGCGCTCGTAGGACTCGGCGATCACCGCGCGCACGCCGAGCAGGGCCGTGCCCTTGGCCGCCCAGTCGCGCGAGGAGCCCGAGCCGTACTCCTTGCCCGCCAGCACCACCAGCGGGAGGCCGGCCGCCTGGTAGTTCACCGAGGCGTCGTAGATCGTGGAGACCGGGCCGCCGTCCTGGGTGAAGTCGCGGGTGAAGCCGCCCTCGGTGCCCGGCGCGATCTGGTTGCGCAGGCGGATGTTGGCGAACGTGCCCCGGATCATGACCTCGTGGTTGCCGCGGCGCGACCCGTAGGAGTTGAAGTCCTTGAGCGCGACGCCGTTCTCCTTCAGGTAACGGCCCGCGGGCGAGTCGGCCTTGATCGAGCCCGCCGGGGAGATGTGGTCGGTCGTCACCGAGTCGCCGAGCAGGGCCAGCACGCGGGCGCCCGCGATGTCGGTGACCGGCTCCGGCTCGCTCGGCATCCCGTCGAAGTACGGCGCCTTGCGGACGTAGGTCGAGGCCGGGTCCCACTCGAAGGTGTCGCCGGTCGGGACCGGCAGCGACCGCCAGGTCTCGTCGCCGGTGAACACGTCGGCGTAGTCCCGCTTGAACATGTCCTCGCCGATCGAGGAGTTGACGACCTCGGCGACCTCCTCCGGGGAGGGCCAGATGTCCTTGAGGTACACCGGCGCGCCGTCGGCGCCCGTGCCCAGGGGCTCGGTGTTCAGGTCCAGGTCCATCGTGCCCGCGAGGGCGTAGGCGACGACCAGCGGCGGCGAGGCCAGGTAGTTCATCTTGACGTCGGGGTTGATCCGGCCCTCGAAGTTGCGGTTGCCGGACAGCACCGCCGTCACGGCGAGGTCGCCGGACTGGACCGCCTCGGAGATCTCCTCCGGCAGGGGGCCGGAGTTGCCGATGCAGGTCGTGCAGCCGTAGCCGACGAGGTTGAACCCGAGCTTGTCGAGGTAGGGCGTGAGCCCGGCGCGCTCCAGGTAGCCGGTGACGACCTGCGACCCCGGAGCCAGCGAGGTCTTCACCCACGGCCTGCGGGTCAGCCCCTTGTCGACGGCGTTCCTGGCGAGCAGGGCGGCGCCGATCATGACGTAGGGGTTGGAGGTGTTGGTGCAGGAGGTGATCGCGGCGATCACCACGGCGCCGTGGTCGATCTCGAAGGAGGTGCCGTCGGCGAGGGTGACCGGGGTGGGCTTGCGGGGGCGGCCCGCGACCGCCTCGGCGCCCGCGGCGGGGGCGGCGGCCGGCCGGTCCCCCTTGTCGTGCCCGTCGGCCTGGGCGTTGGAGGCCGGTGAGTCGGACGCGGGGAAGGACTCCTTGCCCTCCTCGTCCACGAGGTCGTATTCCGGGTCGTAGTCCGGCACGAAGACCCGCACGTCGTGCCGCCAGGTCCGCTTGGCGGCGTCCAGCGCGATGCGGTCCTGCGGGCGCTTGGGGCCGGCGATGGACGGCACGACGGTGGACAGGTCCAGCTCGATGTACTCGGAGAAGTCCGGCTCGCTGGAGGGGTCGTGCCACAGGCCCTGGGCCTTGGCGTACGCCTCGACCAGCGCGACCTGCTCGTCGCTGCGGCCGGTGAGCTTGAGGTACTTGATCGTCTCGCCGTCGATCGGGAAGATCGCGCAGGTGGAGCCGAACTCGGGGCTCATGTTGCCGATCGTGGCCCGGTTGGCCAGCGGGACGGCCGCGACGCCCTCGCCGTAGAACTCGACGAACTTGCCGACCACGCCGTGGTGCCGGAGCATCTCGGTGATGCGCAGGACCAGGTCGGTGGCGGTCGCGCCGGGGGGCAGCTCGCCGGTGAGCTTGAAGCCGACCACGCGCGGGATCAGCATGGAGATCGGCTGGCCGAGCATGGCGGCCTCGGCCTCGATGCCGCCGACGCCCCAGCCGAGCACGCCGACGCCGTTCTCCATGGTGGTGTGGCTGTCGGTGCCGACGCAGGTGTCGGGGTACGCCTTGCCGTCGCGGACCATCACGACGCGGGCCAGGTGCTCGATGTTGACCTGGTGGACGATGCCGGTGCCGGGCGGGACGACCTTGAACTCGTCGAAGGCGGTCTGGCCCCAGCGCAGGAACTGGTAGCGCTCGCGGTTGCGCTCGTACTCGCGCTCCACGTTGCGCTGGAAGGAGTCCGGGCCGCCGAAGAAGTCGACGATGACCGAGTGGTCGATGACCATCTCGGCGGGGGCCAGGGGGTTGATCCTGGCCGGGTCGCCGCCGAGGTCGCGCACGGCCTCGCGCATCGTGGCCAGGTCGACCACGCAGGGCACGCCGGTGAAGTCCTGCATGATCACGCGGGCCGGGGTGAACTGGATCTCCACGCTGGGCGCGGCCTTCGGATCCCACGCGCCGAGCGCGCGGATGTGCTCGCCGGTGATGTTGGCGCCGTCCTCGGTGCGGAGCAGGTTCTCCAGGAGGATCTTCAAGCTGTACGGGAGGCGCGCCGACCCCTCCACGGCGTCCAGCCGGTAGATCTCGTACTCCGCGTCACCGACACGGAGTGTGTCACGGCTGCCGAAGCTGTTCGCGGACGTTGCGGGCACGGGGACTCGCCTCCTTGTTCCACTCATCGCCACTGAAGATGATGGGTCACGCAGCTGAATGCCGGGTTCGCCCCATAGATCCTGCCGCACCGGTCGACCACCGCTGGCAGTTAGGTAGACCTAACCTGCACCCCCGGCGGCACGATGTCTCGATATCAAGATATCGGGTCATGTATCTCGACATCAAGTTACCCCCGGCGGGAGGGGCCTCAGGCCGCCGCGGGCATGAGCCGCAGGGCGAACAGGCCGATCACGACCACCGACAGCACCGGCCCGAGGATCTTCACCTCGAACTTCCTGCCCGTCTTGATGCCGATCTTCCATGGCAGCAGCCAGCGGTGCCGCAGCGGCCACAGGACGGGGCAGCCCCGCTCGGTCAGGCAGTCGCCCACCACGTGGGCCAGGCATCCGATCGCGACGGCGAGCCCGAGCCAGTAGTAGTCCAGGCCGCGGGACTGGAAGAAGACGAACGTCGCGGCCGTCAGCGCGATGTTCACCAATGCCGAGGTGATGGTCTTGCCGGGGATGCCGACGCCGACGGCCCGGATCGCCAGGCCGATCATCAGGACCACCACGATGTCGCGCCCGATGGGATAGCGGTCGGCGAGGAAGTGCGTGCCCACCCCGGCCACGATCGCGAACGCCAGCGAGTGGGTCGCGTGGCGGTGGCCCCCGCTGGCCCAGTTGACCACCTTGCTGAGCACCCACGTCGCGGGCCCGAAGGTCTGGGCGATCGTGGCGTGCGGGTGGTCGAGGTCGGGCAGCATGGCGGCGCCCGCGCAGATCAGCGCGCCGGCGATCAGCTCGCCCGGGGACAGCACCCCGGAGACCATGGGGGCGAGCTCCGCCAGGGGTCCGCCCATTCCGGGAAGCGCGGCGAGCCCCGGCGCGGCGAGAAGCCAGGCCGCGGCCCCGCTCAGCGCGTGCGTATGCCCCATCATGCGTAGATCACGATCGGGGACCTTACGGCAAAATCCCTGCCATACGCGGGAAGTTTGCCATCAACGAACCGGCGTGTCGCTTGCCCCGGAGGCAGAAAAGGGTGGCCTACGACGGGTTACGGACAGGTGATGCCCGCGTTACGGGACGGTACGTCGGGGAAGTAAGGGGAAGAGCCCAGGAAAAGGCAGACGGGCCGTTCCGCTCCAAGAGCACCCCCCAGCCCTCTCAAAGCAGAACGGACCCGTCGATAGCTGCTAACGCTCGGATCCCGCGGTCTGTTCCCGCATTTTCGTGATCTGCGTCACTCATTTTTGGACCGTGCCTAGCTGGGCATTGACCATGCCCTGAAGGTGCCCCGAATAACGCGGACCAGACGGGGGCGAATCCCCGGCCGCCACGGGGCTCTCGCCATCGGGGGCGCCTGGACCGCTCGCGTCGGCGGCCCGCACCTTCCCTCGTCCATGGGTTGTTCTGAGAACGGTAACGATATATCGTTGAGGCATCGAGAGCGATCGATGGTCGATCGCTCGGACTGGGGGAAGACATGTCATACGCATACGCGGGGCGAGGCCCCTTGCCCGACCCGCGCCTGATCGGGGGCGCCGCCGTGGCCGCCCTGCGCGCCGCCGCCTCGGGCTGGGAACACGGGCACCACCACGGCCCGCACGACCACGGCCACGACGAGCGCCGGGACCGCCGCGACCGGGGGCGCCGCGGTCCCGGCCCGTGGGACTTCGGGCGCGGCTTCGGCGGCCCCGGCTTCCCGTTCGGCGGGGGGCGCGGGCCGTTCGGCGGCTTCGGCCGCGGCGGGCGCAAGGCCAAGCGCGGCGACGTGCGGGCCGCGATCCTGGCGCTGCTCAGCGAGGAGCCCCGCAACGGCTACCAGATCATCCAGGAGATCGCCCAGCGCAGCCAGGGCGGGTGGAAGCCCAGCCCCGGCGCGGTGTACCCGGCGCTGCAGCAGCTCACCGACGAGGGCCTGGTGCGGGCGGAGGAGACCGACGGCCGCAAGACCTTCCAGCTCACCCCCGCCGGGCAGGAGTACGTCACCGAGCATCCGGAAGAGGTGCGGGCCCCGTGGGAGGAGATGACGCCCGACGTCGACGACACCGTGTACGAATTGTTCGATCTGTCCCGCCAGGCCGCCGCGGCGCTGTTCCAGATCGCGCAGACTGGAAGCGAAGGGCAGATCGGGCAGGCCAAGCAGGTCCTGGCCCAGACCCGGCGCAAGCTCTACCAGATCCTGGCCGACGGCGACACCTCGGAGGAGTGATCCTCGATGACCTCGCGGGACGATCTGCGGATCGGCGACGCGGAACGCGACGAGGTGATGGCCGCCCTGCGGGAGCACTTCGCGCAGGGCCGCCTCACCCATGACGAGCTGAGCGAACGACTCGACACCGTGCTCGCCGCCCGGACGGCCGGCGACCTGCGCCGGGTGACGGCCGACCTGCCCGGCCCCGCGCCCGCGCGCGCCGAGCACGGCCGGCGTGGCCCCTGGGGGCCTCCCCCGCCGTGGGCGCGCTGGGAGCACCCGGGCCACCCCGGCCGCGGGCCCCACGCGGGTCCCGCGCCGTGGGCCGGCCCGGCGTGGACCGGCGACCTCGCCGCGCACCACGCCATGCGGGCCGCCCGGCGCGCCCGTGCCCGGCGCCACCACGGCGGTCCCCCGGCGTTCCTGATCATTCTGGCGGTCGTGCTGATCGTCTCGCTGGTCTCCGGCTCGCTGTGGGTGATGTTCGGCGTGCTGAAGGTGCTCTTCCTGGTGTGGCTGGTGTTCGCCCTGCTGGGCGTGGCGCACCGCCTCCACCACCACGGCCGTCCCGGCCGCCGCTTCTGACCGCCGCCGCGGGGTGAGCTCACCCGGCCGGACGGGCCCACGCCCGTCCGGCCATCAGGCGTGTCCGGGGAGCGTTCCGGACCGGCCGTCCGGGGGCATCGGTGGCCCTGCGTCGCCGCGCCGTCGAGTCCCGCCGGGATTTGGGCCTTGACGCTCCATGTCAGCCGTCCCATGATCGGCCTGTTTTCTGAAGACCGTTGTCATTCCCGGGTTTCGTCGCGGACGGGTCCGGGCATGGTGGCGCACGTTCTTCCCGCGATGTCCCGGTAACCCGAGTGAATTCGAGCGATCGCCGAGCACCCCACAGCACTCCACAGCACCTCCCCGTACCTCTCGCCACAGCTCCGCGGCGAGGCGCCGCGCGGAGTCCGCACCCAACGACGAGGAGCCGCCCATGATCCCGAGCACCGACGACCGCCTTGACCATCGCGCGCGCGAGGCATCCAAGGTGTCCGAGGTCTTCGAGCGGGCGCGCGCGGCGGAGGCGGCGGTCCTGCCCCCCGAGGTCTACGGCCCGGAGTTCCGCGCCGCCTACGAGAGCGCCGAGGGCGTGGTGTGGAAGCTCGAACGCCTCCAGCACTTCTACGAGCCCTACGAGCCGTCCTGGGTGGCCATGTCCGAGGGCGACTGGGAACGTTCCCTGCGGCTGATCGGCGAGATGCGCGGCTCCCTGCCCGCCGACTACGAGGGCTACGCGGAGTTCCGGCGCGCCCGGGTCGTCGAGCGCCCCCTGACCCCCTACATGCAGTGGGAACTGCACGTCCTGGCGGCGCGCGCCGACGCCGGCGAGCGTCCCCGCGTCGTGCCCGCCTCGGCCGTGCGCCCCTACGAACGGTCGGGGCCGGTGCCCGAGCTGCTGATCCTCTCCCCCGGCCTGATGTACGAGGTGCTGTACGACGCCACGGGCGCCCACCTCGGCGGGCGCCGCGTCACCGACCCCGACGTGATCGCCCCCTGCCTGGCCGTCCTGACGGACCTCTACGAGCAGGGCGAGGAGCTGCGGGCGTACGTCCGCCGCGAGGTGGCCGTGGACCCGGCCCCGGCCGCGCGGTCCGGGGCCTGAGCGGCGGTCACAGGCGCGGGTCCACGGGCTCGGACTCCAGGGCGAGCACCGCGAAGACGGGCTCGTGGACCCGCCACAGCGGCTCGCCCTCGGCCAGCCGCGCCAGGGCCTCCAGCCCGAGGGCGTGCTCGCGCAGCGCCAGCGACCGCTTCTTGCCGAGGAACCTGCCCCGCAGCGCCTCGACCGCGTCGGTGTAGTCGGGCCCGTAGATGATGCGCAGGTATTCACGCCCGCGCACCTTGACGCCCGGCTGGACGCGCCCGGCGGCCGGGTGGACCGGCTTGACGACCATGCCCTCGCCGCCCGCCGCGGTGAGCCCCTCCCACCACTCGGCCGCCGCGGCGCATGACCGCTCGTCGCCCGGCGAGACGAAGACGTGCCGCGTCGGGGCGATGAGCGGGGAGTCCAGGCGGGCCAGCGTCTCCAGGTGCCAGGAGTGCGGCTCCTCGGCCGCGGTCGCCCGTCCCTCCACGGCCAGGATCTGGAACGGCGCCAGCCGGATGCCCGCCAGGCCCGACACCGGCGCGCAGTACCGCGCGTAGGCGTCGCGGAACAGCGCGGCGTTGGCGGCGCGCCGCCGTGCCCGGCCGAGCGGCCCGGCCACGTCCAGGCCGCGCGCGGCCGCCGCCTCCAGCAGCCGCACCGCCTCGGGCATGGCGGCCCCCGCCGCCGCGCCGACCGAGGCGTACTGCGCGCGGATCAGCCCCTCGGCCTTGGCCGACCAGGGAAGCAGCTCGCAGTCCAGCACGATCCAGTCGGTGCGCAGGTGGTCCCACAGTCCCGCGTCGGAGACCGCCGCCCGCAGCCCCGCGACGAGCTCGCCGGTCAGCTCCGGGTCGTCGAAGAAGGGACGGCCGGTGCGGGTGTGCACGGTCCCGCAGGCGCCGCCGGTCACGCCGAAGCGCGCCTCCGCCGCCTCGGGCGTGCGGGCGAGCACGGCGACCGCCCGCGAGCCCATGTGCTTCTCCTCGCACACGACCTCGGCGACCCCGGCGGCGGCGAACTCGGCGAACGCCTCGGCGGGGTGCTCCAGGTACCCGTCGAGCCGGGACGTCTCGGGCGGGGCCATGGTCGGCGGCAGGTAGACCAGCCAGCGCGGGTCCACGGCGAACCTGCTCATGATCTCCAGCGCGGCGGCCGCGTTCTCCTCGCGGATCTTGACCTTGCCGCCGGAGCGCGTCTCGACGTACCGGGTGCCCTGGACGTCGCCGATCGCCAGCACGCCGGGGTCGCGCCGCAGGGGAGCGGCGAGCGGCCGGGTGGGCTCGTACCAGACCCGCTCGGCGGGCACCGAGACCACCTCGCGGCCCGGGTAGCGCAGCGCGGTGAGCTTGCCCCCGAAGACGCAGCCGGTGTCCACGCACAGGGTGTTGTTCACCCACTCCGGCTCGGGCACCGGCGTGTGGCCGTACACGACCATCGCCCGGCCCCGGTAGTCCGTCGCCCACGGGTAGCGGACCGGCAGGCCGTACTCGTCGGTCTCCCCCGTCGTGTCGCCGTACAGGGCGAAGGAGCGCACCCGGCCCGAGGCGCGGCCGTGGTAGGCCTCCTTCAGCCCGGCGTGGGCGACCACGAGCCGGCCCCCGTCGAGCTGGTAGTGGCTGATCAGCCCCTCCATGAACGCGGTGGCCTCGCGGCGGAACTCCTCCGGCTCGGCGGCGAGCTGCTCCAGGGACACCTCCAGGCCGTGAGTGATCGACACCTTGCGGCCCTTGAGCGCGCGGGTCAGCTTCTGCTCGTGGTTGCCGGACACGCACAGCGCCGTCCCGGCGGCGACCATGCCCATCACCAGCCGCAGCACGCCCGGCGAGTCGGGGCCCCTGTCCACGAGGTCGCCGACGAAGACCGCCGTCCTGCCCTCTGGGTGGGAGGCGCCGACCGGGCGGCCGGCCGCGTCGCGGCGCAGCTCCCAGCCGAGCGTGGTGAGCAGGGTCTCCAGCTCGGCACGGCAGCCGTGGACGTCGCCGACGATGTCGAAGGGGCCGGTCAGCTCGCGCCGGTCGGTCCACGCCTTCTCGTAGGCGATGGTGGCCGTGTCGATGGCTCGCCCCTGAGGACGTGGACGCGGCGGAAACCGTCTCTGGACATCTTGGGCAGGGAGCGGCGCAGGTCCTTGCGCTGCCGGACGATGACGTGGGCGCCGAAGTCCCGGTCGGGGCGCAGCGCGTTGCGTGCCACGGCGACCTCCTCGGGGACGTCGAGGACGATCGCGTCGGCGAGCACGTCGTGGCTCCTGGCCAGCTCGACCAGCTTCTTGCGCGCCTCCCACTGGACGTTGGTGGCGTCCACGACGGTGAGCAGGCCGCGGCGCAGGCGGGTGGCGACGATGTAGTTCAGGACGTCGAAGGCGTCCGGCGTCGCGGCCTGGTCGTTCTCGTCGTCGGCGACCAGGCCGCGGCAGAAGTCGGAGGAGACGACCTGGGTGGGCAGGAAGTGCTTGCGCGCGAACGTCGACTTGCCGCTGCCGGAGACGCCCACCAGCACGACCAGCGACAGCGCGGGCACGCCGATCTCGGTGACGCCCTGCCTGGCGGGCTCCTCCACGAGCTCCTCCAGGGGCTCGGCCGCGCCCACGTCCCGGGGCTCCGTCGCGGGCTCCGTCGCCGGCTCGGTCACGGGGTCAGTCACGGGTGAACACTCCCATCTGGGTCGGCGGGCCGAGCTCGGGGTCCTCCTCGCCGACCGGCCGGTACGCGACGCGGTAGCCGTGCTCGGCGCAGACCCGCCCGGCCCAGCCGGCGAACTCCGCGCGGGTCCACTCGAAGCGGTGGTCGGGGTGCCGCATGCCGGTGAGGAACTCGTAGCGCGCGTTGTACTCGCGGTTCGGCGTGGTGACGATCACCGTGCGGGGCCGGGCCACGCCGAACACGACGCGTTCGAGCGCGGGCAGTCGCGGCGGGTCGACGTGTTCGACGACCTCCATCAGCACCGCGGCGTCGTACCCGGCGAACCGGGCGTCGGTGTAGGTCAGCGCGCCCTGGAAGAGGGTGAGGCGGCCGCGGCGGGCCTCGGGCATGCGGTCGAGCCTCAGGCGGCGCGCGGCCAGGGCCAGCGCCCGCGCCGAGACGTCGGCGCCGGTGACCCGGGTCAGCGCGGGGTTCTTGAGCAGCTCGCCGACCAGCCGTCCCGAGCCGCATCCGAGGTCGATGACCGAGCCGGCCCCGGTCTCGGCCAGCGCGGCGAGCACGGCGTCGACGCGCAGCAGGTTGAGCGGACGCGCCCCGGACCGTGCCCCGGCCCCCTCCGCGTCCCCCGCGGCCTCCCCGGCCTCCCCGGGCTCTGCGGCAGGCTCTCCCGCCGGATCGGCGCCGGACTCCCCGGCGGGCTCGGCGGTGTCGGCCGCGGGCTCCTCCTCGACGGGGGGCTCCAGGTCCTCCTCGACGTCGTCGCCGACCTCCGCCAGGCGGGCGAACGCGGCGTGCGCCAGGCCGCTGCGGCGGCCCAGGTAGCGGCGGGTGATGCGCCCGCGCTCGGGGTGGGAGGCCAGCCAGCCCTCCCCCGCGCGGATCAGCTTGTCGACCTCGTCGGGGGCGATCCAGTAGTGCTTGGCGTCGTCCAGCACCGGCAGCAGGACGTACAGGTGGTTGAGCGCGTCGGCCAGCCGGACCGCGCCGGTGAGGACCAGGCGCACGTAGCGGGAGTCGCCCCAGGCGGGGAACCGCTCGTCCAGGGGGATCGGCGTGGCCTCGACCCGCCAGCCGAGCGGCTCGAACAGCAGGCCGGCCAGGTCGGCGCCGCCCCGGCAGGGCAGCACGGGCACGGTGATCGTCAGGTCGATCGGGCCCGCGGCCAGTTCCGGCCGCGCCTTGCAGATGCCGGCGCGCGCCGTCCTGAAGACGTCGGCGAGCGCCACCGCGAGCATGGACGAGGCGGCGTACGGCCGGTCGTTGACGTACTGGCCGAGGCTGAAGTCGGGCGAGGACGCGGCGCCGCGCGAGCGGGCCAGGCGCACCGCGTCGACCTCCAGCATGAGCGCCGCGGTGCACCGGCCGGCGGTGGCCTCGGGGTAGAAGACGCGGGCGACCCCGAAGGACTGGTCGAAGTCCTGGACGCGGCCGGGATGCTTGTGCAGCAGGAAGCCGAGGTCGGTGGCCGGCTGGGTGGTCGTCGAGATGGCGAGCAGCACGTCGCCCGATTTTTCCCTATCCCGATCACACCGGCCACCGGATTCCCGCAGGCCGTGGAACTCAGAGGTGCGGGAGGACCTCCGCGGCGATCAGCTCCAGGTGGTCCAGGTCGGACAGGTCGAGGACCTGCAGGTAGACCCGCTCGGCCCCGGCCTTGGCGAACGCGCCGAGCTTGTCGAGCACCTCCTGCGGCGTGCCGGTGAGGCCGTTGCGGCGCAGCTCGGGCACCTCGCGGCCGATGGCGGCGGCCCTGCGGGCGACCTCGGCCTCGTCCGCGCCGACGCACACGACCTGCGCGGCCGACAGCACGATCGGCTCGCGGCCCGCCGCCTCGACGGCGTCGCGGACCCGGCCGAACGCGGCGGCGGTGTCGTCGACGAGGTTGAACGGCACGTTGTACTCGTCGGCGAACCTGGCGGCGATGCGCGGGGTGCGCTTGGCGCCGGTGCCGCCGATGATCACCGGCGGGCGGGGCCGCTGCGCGGGCTTGGGCAGCGCCGGGGAGTCCACCAGGCGGTAGTAGGCGCCCTCGAACGAGTAGGTGGCGCCCGGCTCGGTGGTCCACAGGCCGGTGATGATCTCCAGCTGCTCCTCGAAGCGGGCGAAGCGCTCGGCGAGCGGCGGGAAGGGAATGCCGTAGGCCTTGTGCTCGGCGTCGAACCAGCCGGTGCCGAAGCCGAACTCCACCCGGCCGCCGCTCATCCGGTCCACCTGGGCGACGCTGATCGCGAGCGGGCCCGGCAGGCGGAACGTGGCCGCCGTGACGAGGGTGCCGAGACGGATGGTGCTGGTCTCACGGGCGAGGGCTCCGAGCGTCACCCACGAGTCGGTCGGCCCCGGTTCGGGGTCGCCGCCCATGTTCAGGTAGTGGTCGGAGCGGAAGAAGGCGTCGAACCCGAGCCGTTCGGCCGCCTGGGCCACGCGGAGCTGGTCCTCGTAGGTGGCGCCCTGCTGGGGTTCGGTGAAGATCCTCAATCTCATACGGCCCATTATCCCGACATCGCATGATCGGCTCTTGAGGCGCCAGGGGTTCGTACTCGACGGTACAACGGGTAGGAAAACGCCCATGGGGGGACTTCCTACCTACTCCCCGATGCTCGCCCAGCCCGGACCGCTGCCCGCGCCCGCCGTGGACGAGCAGTGGGGACACGAGATGAAGTGGGACGGCGTGCGCGCGCTCGCGTACGTCGAGAACGCCGCGCTCCGGCTGGTCTCGCGCAACGGCAGGAACGTCACCACCGCCTACCCCGAGCTGTACCCGCTGGCGGGCGCGGTCGGCCGCCGCGACGTCGTCCTCGACGGGGAGATCGTCGCCTTCGACGAGGCGGGACGGCCGAGCTTCTCGGCGCTGCAGCCCCGGATGCACCAGCGCGACCCGGCGCGCGTCCGCCACCTCGTCGCCACGGTCCCCGTGACGTTCATGCTGTTCGACGTGCTGCACGTCGGCGCCGACCCCGCGATCGGCCTGCCGTACGTGGAACGCAGGGCCCTGCTGGAGGACATCGTGTCGGCGGGCGCGCGCTGGCAGGTGCCCGCCTGGTTCCACGACGACGGCGTGCACGCCCTCGGCCTCAGCAGGCGGCTCGGCATGGAGGGCATCGTCTCCAAGCGCCTGAGCTCCCCCTACCGTCCCGGCAGGCGCTCGCCCGAGTGGACCAAGGTCAAGAACTTCCGGGCGCAGGAGGTGGTCGTCGGCGGCTGGACCCCCGGCAAGGGCCGCCGCGCCGCCACGATCGGCTCGCTGCTGCTCGGCGTCCACGACAGTGGGCGGCTGGTCTACGCGGGCAACGTCGGCACCGGGTTCACCGAGGAGACGCTGCGCGAGCTGCTGGAGGTCCTCGGGCCGCTGGAGAGGGACACCTCGCCCTTCGACGACGAGGTGCCGCGCGAGCAGGCCAGAGAGGCGCACTGGGCGGAACCGGCGCTGGTCGGCGAGGTGCAGTACGCCGAGTGGACCCCTGACCGCCGGCTGCGCCACCCCTCCTGGCGCGGGCTGCGCGACGACGTCGCGCCCGCGCAGGTCACCCGCGAGGATCCCGGGCCGCCCCAGATGGCGGGCTGACCCCGCTGCCGGGCTTCACGAGCGCGGCGAGGGCGGGCAAGGGCTCGGCGGAGGGACGCGTCCCGGCGAGCAGCAGCGCCAGGTAGCGGCGCGCGTCGGCGCGGCCCGGCTCCCCGGGACGCGTGGCCGCCAGCGCCATGACCACGATCGCGGCCAGGTCCCTGACCACGAGGTCCGCGCGAATCTGGCCGCGCCGCTGCGCGCCCGCCAGCACCTCGGCGAGCGGGCCGAGACACCGCTCCGCGAGGTCGACCGTGAACGCGCCCGACTCCCGCGCGGCGGCCAGCAGGGTGTGGTGGGCGGCCAGCGCGTCCACGGCGGCGGCCAGCGCGGCGTCCAGGCCGTGCCGGGGGTCGGCGTCCTCGCCGGCCGCGCGGGCCAGCGGCTCGACCTTCTCGGCGAGGTAGGCGAGGAAGGCGGCGCGCACCACGCCGTGGCGGTCGCCGAAGCGGCGGTAGACGGTCGCGACGCCGACCCCGGCGCACCGGGCGATCTCCTCCAGCGGCGCCGCCGGGCCGATCCGGCGCAGGACCGCGATGGCGGCGCGGACGATCTTGTCGGTGTTGCGCAGCGCGTCCGCCCGGCTTCCCTGACCTTGCACAGGGCGGACGCTAGCAGCATTCACGTTCCCGCCGCCGGGCCCGCGCGGGCGGAGCGCCCGTCATCCGGGCCCGCCGCCTACCAGGTCACCGGCAGCGAGTTCAGCCCGTACACGAAGTGGGACGAGCGGAACCCGGCGCCCGCGCCGGCCTCCTTCAGCGCGGGGAAGCGGCTCAGCAGGGCGGGGAAGGCGATGCGCAGCTCCATGCGGGCCAGAGGGGCGCCCAGGCAGTGGTGGACGCCGTGCCCGAACGCGACGTGCCCGGGGCCGTCACGGCCGAGGTCCAGCCGGTCGGCGTCCTCGCCGAGCACAGGGTCGCGGTTGGCCGCGGACAGCGCGACGATCACCAGCTCGCCCTCCGGGATGCGCCGGCCGGCCACCTCGACGTCGGTGGTGGTGACCTTCGCCGTGCCGAAGTGGACGACCGACAGCCAGCGCAGCAGCTCCTCCACCGCGGCGTCGGCGCGCCCGGGCTCGCGCCGGAGCGACTCCATCTGGTCCGGGTGGCGCAGCAGCGCCAGCGTGCCGAGCGAGAGCATGTTGGCGGTGGTCTCGTGCCCCGCGATCAGCAGGAAATTCCCGACGCCGACCAGCTCGTCGGTGGTCAGCTCGTCGCCGTGCTCGCGGACCAGCATGCCCAGCAGGTCCTCACCGGGCTCGGCGCGGGTGCGGGCGATGAGGTCGGTCATGTACGCGTGACCCTCCCGCTGCAGGGCGACGCGCTCCTCGATGGGGACCGCCAGGTCGAGCATGCGGCCGGTGCGCCGCTGGAACTCGTCCCTGTCGCCCTCCGGCACGCCCAGCAGCTCGCAGATCACCAGGGACGGCACCGGCAGCGCGAAACCGGTGACCAGGTCGGCGGGCGGGCCGGTGCGCTCCAGGGCGTCCAGCCGGCCGGCCACGATGGCGCGGACGCGCGGCTCCAGCGCGCGCATCCGGTGCATGGTGAACTCCGGCGTCAGGAAGCGGCGCAGCCGGGTGTGCTCGGGCGGGTCCAGCACGAGCAGGTTGCCCGCCTGCAGGCGCGCGATCTCCTCCTCGGTCATCTCGGGCATGCCCGGCGGGCGGAACCTGGCCTGCCGGGTGTTGGTGAACCGCACGTGATCGCCGAGGACCGCGCGGACGTCGGCGTACCGCGTGACCAGCCATGCCTCCATGCCGAAGAGCATGGGCACCTTGGCCACGCCTTCCCCCTCCCGCAGGGCCGCCACCTCGGGAACGGGGTCGAACCCGTCCCTGCGCATGTGGAGCGGCAACGTCACCGGTTCGCTCATGTCGTCTCCAGGTGATCCGACCGTCGGGGTTCGTTTCCCACCGGAAATGATAGTCGGCTATCAATTTCAGGTGACCTGCCGCGCCGGCCACACCTTCCCCTCGCCATCGGGCGGCGCCGGGCCGTCCGATCAGCCGGCGCCCGCCGCGCCGAGCCGGTAGCCGACGCCGCGCACGGTGTGCAGGATGGGCGGACGGCCGAGCTTGGCGCGCAGGTTGGTGATGTGGACATCAAGGGTGCGGGCGGCGGCCCTGCCCGTGTCGTGCCAGATCTCCAGCAGGAGCTGCTCGCGGTGGACGACCTTTCCCCGCCTCTCGGCGAGCTGCGTGAGCAGGCCGAACTCCTTGGGGGTGAGGCCGACGACGCGCCCGGCGCGCCGCACGGTGCGCGCGGCGAGGTCGAGGGTGAGGTCGTCGACGACGATGGTGGCGTTCGCGGCGGCGCGGGGGCGGCGCACCACCGCCTGGATCCTCGCCTCCAGTTCGGCCATGCCGAACGGCTTGGCCAGGTAGTCGTCGGCGCCGGCGCGCAGCCCGAGGACACGGTCCTGTTCCGCGCCCCTGGAGGAGAGCAGGATGATCGGGAGGCCGCCGAACCTCCGGATCGACCGGCAGAGGGCGAGGCCGTCCTCGTCGGGCAGGCCGAGATCGATGAGCACCACGTCGTACCCCGTGGCCTGCCGGGCCTCCCTGCCGGTGGAGGCATGCGCGACGGCGTAGCCGTACCTGCGCAGCCCGGCGGCGAGAGCGGCGGCCACGCGGCGATCGTTCTCGACGAGAAGAACGTTCATGCCGCCCCCTTTTTCGATCCCCGCGCTGGACACTAGCCAGCGGAATATCACCCAACAAGCCCCCGGCCGTCTATTTTCTATAACGCTTGCCAGAGGTATCACTCAGAGCGATGGAGGCCCGGGATTTGCGTATGGGGACCGCTCTTCTCGTCCTTACGGAAGGCATTATGAGCACTATTCATATTTCTCGGGATGATCCCCCGTTCGCGAGCCCCTTGGCCGGATCCTCCGGCACGTCCGGGTATTGACAAGGCCCACAGACCCGTACTGGCCCTCGGCCGGAGGCGTCGGAAGAGGGCAGCGCCGGAACCTTCAACGGGCGACCGAGAACGTCCGGCAATCCGTCCCGGAAGCCCTTTGGCCCGCGCACGGGCGGCACGCCGTCACGGCCACGGAAAGCGGCGCGGAATAGGCCGGGAAATTCCTCCGGGCGCGGCCGGAAATTCTCAGCAGGTGAGATGAACCGGAACGGCGAAACGACCCCGGGCGGGTCACGGAAGGCTCGATCGCCCCCTCATCGGTCGCGAGCCGGGAGGGGGATCACCTCGACCAGATCCTCCAGCGCGACGTGCGCGGCCAGCTCGGCCACCGAGCGGCAGTAGGCGACCAGGTAGCCGTACTGGCTGAGGCGCAGCAGCGGCCGGCCGTCCAGGCGGATCGCCTCCACGAGGTGCCCGCCGCTGCCCACCCATCGCGCCATGGCCGCAGGATAAGAAACCGCGCCCCAAGAGACGGCAAAGCCGCCGCGCCCGCACCTCGGACGGGGTCTTGACGCGCTCCGACCCGCAGGTATCTTTCGGTTAGGAAACTTTCCTAAGAATCGGTCGGCCGCCGGCTCCACCTCCACCCCCTTCACCGCCGGAGGAATGCACACGTGAGATCCAGGAAGTGGGCGGCTGCCCTCTCCTTCGCCGCACTGCTCGCCGTCGCCCTGCCGGGCGGCACCGCCTACGCCCTCCCCGACGACTGCACCACCTGGGTGTCCAACGGATACGTCTCCAGCCTCTGCACGAGCGGCACGGGAGAACACCAGATCTACCTGGTCGCCCGGCACGTGAACCCGCAGGTCGGCGTCATCACCAACGCCGGGCCCTGGGTTCCCGTGGGGTCGGTCTCGACGGCGCGCATCCCGGCGACGGGAAGCCTGCAGAACTACTGGGTCAACAAGCGCTGACCCACGGCGACGCCGGATCCCGCGGGACCCGAAAGGGCGGTCCCAGTGCCCGCCCCCCGTGGAAGGAGCGCGACTGATCCGCTCCCGGTCGCCGCGCGCCTCGCCGTCCTCCCTGCGGAGGACGGCGAGGCGTGATCGTCGTCGTGCCGCCGACGGTGATCCGGCCGCGACCTGAGCCAGGCGGTCCTGGGGACGGGCACGCGTCACTCGCGTCCGAGACCTCTCCTGATCGCGGCCTCGACCGGAGAGAAGGCCGCGTCCGGGCGCTCCAGCCGGAGCGGCACGGCCGGCACCAGCTTCGGCTGGCCCAGGAACCGCGGCTCCTTTCCCCTGTTCGGCCGGCCGGCGTGCACCAGGAACGGGTGGCACAGGTAGACGTCGCCCGCCCGGCCCGTGGCGTGGACGATCGGCCGGTGCCCGCTGGCGTCCTCCGCGCGCCGCGCCAGCTCCCTGGCGTCCAGGCCGTCCTCGCCCTCGGGTTCCAGGACCCGCGCCACGTCCAGGTGAGAGCCGGCGCGCAGCCGGGTCGGCGCGTCGTCCTCCCCCACGTCGGAGAACAGGAAGAACATCAGCAGCGCGCGGTCCCGGGACCGGACGTTCGCGCGCCAGGTCATGTAGTCGTGGGGGCCGGAGTCCCGGCCGGGGAAGCTCACGTCGACGTGCCACCCGTCGACGACGGCCGGCTCGCCGCCGGGAAAGCGGATCACGAAGCCCCCCAGATCGGCGCGCGGCAGCCACCGCCCCCTGCCCACGAGGCCGTCGAACGCGGCGTGCAGACGCGGCGTGCCGGCCGCGGCCCGGAACGGCGGCTGTCCGTACCCCGGCCGCGCCGCCACCGTCCGCGGCCACGTGCCCGGATCGGCGGGGTCTGCGCCCAGATCCCGCCAGATGATCCCCCGGCACTCCTCCGCGACCTCCCGCGAGAACGCCCCCTCGACCCGGACGAACCCGTCCGCCACGAACGCCTTCACCTGCGCGTCATCAAGCATGATCACAAGAATGCTCGACGCCGCGCCGCCCCGTCGCGGCATTTTCCGCCCATGATCACGCGGGCTCGGCTCAGAGAGCCTCGGTCACCGGTCGGCGACCGCCAAGGTAGGCGGGGACAGAGGTGAGCGCCGCCACCACGAGCGCGGTGGCGAGCACCGTGGCGATCAGCTGCCAGGGCACGGGAAGCGTGGCCTTCTCGCTGTCGCCGCCGGCGATCGTGTTGACGGCGGCGAACAGCAGGAAGCCTCCCGGGAAGAGGCCCAGGACGGCGCCGAGGAGCGCGGGCAGCACCTGCGCGGACGCCAGGGCGACGGTCACCTCGCGGGGGTCGCGCCGAGGGCGCGCGCCAGCGCCGACGTGTGCCGATTGTCGAGCACCGTCGCCCACGTGATGACGATGGCGTTGACCGCCGCCAAGGCGAGCAGGAAGACCGTCCAGACGAGGAGCACGTGCCGCAGCACCGCCACCTGGGCATCGGTGTACGCGCCGGTGCCCGGCTGAGCGCCGAGGAAGGCGTTGAGCACGAGGAGGACGTAGATCCCGCTGACCGTGACCGCGACGCCGGCCACGCCCAGCACGACCCGGCGCGGCCGGCGGGCGGCGACCCGCAGGGCCAGGAGCAGCGGGACCGGCAGTCGCGCCGAGAGAGCGATCAGCCACCCGGTGCGGCGCGGCGGGCGTGCCGCGTCGGCCAGCGCGCTGACGGTGCTGGAGCGTGCGCCGCGCACGGCCGGGACGGCGGTCGCCACGACCGCGACCCCGAGGGCCACCCCGGTCACCAGACCGGCCGTGGACCACGTCAACGGCGCCGTCCCCGCGCCGCCGACGAGGCCCGCGCTCGACTCGGTGAGCAACGGAGCGGACAGCGCCCCGATCACCAGCCCGGCCGCCGCCGCGACGACGGCCACCAGGAGATGCTCGGCGAGCAGCACGGCGGCGACCAGGCCCGGTGTGCCGCCGACCGCTTTCAGCAGCCCGACACGCCTGGTCTGATCGGCCATCCGGCCCCCGACCAGCACCGCGAGACCGGCCACCGCCAGCAGGGCGAGCAGCCAGACCCCGAGCCGGACTCGTGCAGGCTCTCGAAGAGCTGGAGAACGTCGAGGGTGGCGGCGCTGTCCAGGTTTCCCGTCGGTTCGTCGGCGAGCACGACCAGCGGTTCGTTGCTCAACGCCCGGGCGACCGCGACCCGCTGCCGCTGACCGCCGGACAGAGCGGAGGGCAGGAAACGTGCCCGGCCCGCCAGCCCGAGCCGATCCAGCAGCTCTTCGGCGCGCCGCCGGGCGGCCCGGGGCGAGTGTCCGGCGAGCAGCGCCGACAGCTCGACGTTCTCGACGGCGGTGAGCTCCTCAATCAGGTGAAAGGACTGGAAGACGTAGCTGACGCCGGTCCGTCGCAACCGGGCCAGGGCCTTCTCGCCGAGGTCGTCGATGCGACGACCGTTCAGCGACACCTCTCCCCCCGAGGGCCGGTCCAGCCCGCCGAGCAGGTGCAGCAGCGTGGACTTACCACATCCGCTGGGCCCCATGATCGCCACCGTCTCCCCCGCGGCGACGTCGAGATCGACCCCGTCGACGGCGCGTACCAGCCCCTCCCCCTTGCCGTACTCCTTTCGTAACCCGCGGGCGCGCAGCACGGGCGTGTCGGCGGCATCGTTCACGATCCACTCCTTCGGCGGGCCCAATTCTTCTCGTCGGCAAGCCCGTCGTCCAGTGACGGCACAAATGGGGCAATCATGGGGGGTGGCTCAATCGGACAGGCGGCTCCGGTTGTCGTTCATCGTGTCCACCGCCGGGCCTGGCGCCACGGTGCCCGGCCGTGACGAAAGCGGGCAGGTATGACCGGATCGTGGGGATGGGACCTGCTCATCGGTCTCGCGGCCGCGATGGTGGTCGCCTGGCTGGCTCTCATCGTCGCGCTGGCCGTCGTCCGGCCCCGCGGCGGGCTGATACGCGAGGCGCTGCGGCTGCTCCCCGACACGCTCCGCCTGGTCCGCCGTCTGGCGGCCGATCCCGCGCTGCCTCGCGGCATCCGTGTGCGGCTGGCGCTGCTGCTGGCCTATCTCGCCTGCCCGATCGACGTGATCCCCGACGTCATCCCCGTTCTGGGGTACGCCGACGACGCCATCATCGTCACCGCGGTCCTGCGCTCGGTCGCCCGCCGCGCGGGCCTGGAGGCCGTGCGCCGGCACTGGCCCGGCACCGACGACGGCTTCGCCGCCCTCGCCCGGTTGACCGGCCTGATCTCAGCCGAGCAAGGTGTGGGCGAGGCCGATGAGGGCGCCCCCGGCGATGTACCAGGCGTTGTTGAGGCGGGTCCTCCACAGCAGCGCCAGCGTGACCAGGGCGATGGCCGCGGTCGGCCAGTCGATGATCGCGGCCCGGCCGAGCTCGTAGGACACCCCGGCCATCAGGGCGAACGCGGCGGCGTTGAGACCGTCCAGCAGGGCCGAGGTCCAGTCGCTGGAGCGGAGCCTGTCGGTGAGTTTGGTGAGCAGGCCGACGAAGACGAACGAGGGCAGGAAGATCGCGACGGTGGCCAGGAAGGCGCCGACCGGGCCGGCGACGAGGTAGCCCAGGAAGGTGGCGGTGGTGAAGAGCGGGCCCGGGGTGACCTGGCCGATCGAGACGGCGTCGATGAGCTGCTGGTCGGTGACCCAGCCGAGCCGGTCGACGAAGTCGCCGCGCAGGAAGGCCAGCAGCACGTACCCGCTGCCGTACAGCACCGAGCCGATCTTCAGCATGGTGAGAAACAACTGCGCGAGCTGCCCCCCGGTGGGATCGGCGAGGACAGGTGACCCGCCGAGGCCAAGCAGCGGCACGGACAGCAGCCCTTGGGAGGAATCGCGGCGAAGCCGGTGGACCCGCCGGACGGCCGCGGCCAGCAGGGCGCCGGCGGCCAGGATCAGCAGCTCGTTGACGCCCAGCAGGTAGGCGGCCACGGCGGCGATCGCCAGCACGCCGAGCCAGACGTTCTTGACGACCGTGCGGAGCAGGCCGGACAGCGCGTGCGCGATGATCGCGATCACCGCGGGGACGACGCCGTACAGGATGCCCTCGACGGCGGGGGTCTGGCCGTAGGTGACATAGGCCCAGGCCAGCGCGGTCACCATGAGCGCGGCCGGGAGGATGAAGCACACCCCGGCGGCGATCAGGCCGCGCCCGCGGGCCCGGTCGTAGCCCAGGTGGATGGCCAGTTCGGTGGAGTTGGGGCCGGGGATGAGGTTGGTGGCGCCCATCAGGTCCACGAACCGCTGGTCGTCCACCCAGCCGCGGCGGCGCACCAGCTCATCGCGCATCATCGCGGTGTGCGCGGCCGGCCCGCCGAAGGCGATCGCGCCCAGTTTGAGGAACACCAGTGTCACCTCGCGCAGGCGGCGCCGGGTCGCTTCCCGGTCCTGGTCGGCCGGGTCGCCTGGGATGTCGTCCCGTCTGGGTTGCTTTGTGGTCACGTGCGACCGGTGTCCGCCACGACCGTGGTGAGTGCGGCGAGCCGGTCGACGCGCGCGCCGAGCCGAGCCAGGACCTCTTCGAAGATCTCGTCGGTGCCGGCGGGGCCGGGGTCGGGGACCGACCAGTGCACCCGGCGGGGTGTGGGGGTCAGCTCCTCGTTGGCGTTGTCGCAGACGGTGACGACCAGGTCAGCGGGTTCGATCACGTCCCGGACGTGCGCCGTGCCGCGGGTGCCCAGGTCCAGGCCGTGGCTCTCGGCGATGCGGACGGCCCGGGGGTTCAGTCGGGGACCGGGGTGGGTTCCGGCGGAGGTGACGGGGATGCCGCTGCGCGTCGTCCACAGTGCGGCGGCCAGCGGGGAACGGGCGGCGTTGCGGGTGCAGACGAACACGACGCGGGGCGCGGTGATGCTCGTGCCGGGGGTCAGCGCGTCCAGTGCCGAGGGAATCAGCCTCACGTAGAAGCGGCGGCGGTCGGCGTGGGACCGGGTGCGGGCGACGAGACCCGCGTTCTCCAGCACCCGCAGGTGATGGGCCAGCAGGTTGGACGGCAGGCCGAGGGACCGCCCCAGCTCCCCGGGGGACAGATCGCCGGCCACCAGGTGGTCCACGATCGCCAGTCGCCCCGGGTCGGCCAAGGCGTGATGCAGCGCGACACGCTCACGCCGGCCACTTCCCTCAATGTCCATTGAGGGAATGCCGGCGGAGATGCTCCCATGAGTCAAACGGGGCCGGCCGGTTCCCTTACCGGCCCGGGGGCGGCTTGAGTACGGCGGTGGCCATGTGCAGGGTCAGCTCCTGCACAAGGTCGTCCATGCTCTGGCCGGTCTGGGCGCGCACCAGGGATAAGGCCAGCTCGGCGAGCAGGCAGAACCCGCGGACCCGGGCGGGGTCGTCGGGAAAGGCGGCGAGAAGCGCCTCGGCGCCGACGAGGTCGCCGCGGTGCTTGGCGGCGATCACGCCGGCGGCCTGCTGGGCGTGGACGAACAGCAGGGCCGGGTCAGGATGGTTCATCCCAGGCCGGGGATCGCCGGGGTGGCCGCCCGGGCGGCGGTGAAGCGCGCGGTGACGTCGGTCCAGTTGATCAGGTTCCACAGCCGGTCGACGTAGTCGGGGCGCACGTTGCGGTACTGCAGGTAGTAGGCGTGCTCCCAGGCGTCGAACACCAGGATCGGAGTGGAGCCCTGGCCGACGTTCCCGTGGTGGTCGTAGACCTGCTCCACGATCAACCGGCGGCCGAGCGGTTCCCAGGCCAGCACGCCCCACCCGGAACCCTGCACCGTCTTGGTCGCCGATGACAGCTGCGCGGCGAAGGCGTCGAAGGAGCCGAAGTGCTCCTCGATCGCCGCGGCGAGCTCGCCGTCGGGACGGTCGCCGCCGTCGGGAGACAGGTTGTTCCAGAAGATCGAGTGCAGGACGTGCCCGGACAGGTTGAAGGCCAGAGTCTTCTCCAGGCCGACCAGCCCGGCGTAATCGCCCCGGTCGCGAGCCTCGGCGAGGCTGTCGAGCGCGTCGTTGCCGCCCTTGACGTACGCGGCGTGGTGCTTGCTGTGGTGCAACTCCAGGATCTCGCCCGACATCGCCGGTTCGAGTGCCCCGTAGTCGTATGGCATGTCCGGCAAGGTGTACGCGGCCATCACGACCCCTTTTCACTTGGTGCTATAGATTTGCTGTTGCTAACTAATCGCAATAACTACCGTAGCGAGATCCGCACCGCCGTTCCACCTTCGAGAACCGATTGGTGTCCGGGCCCTGGAGCGGCACCGGCCGTTCTAAGACGTGGTGCCACTGTGGTCGGGTACGGGGCCGTGCCAGTCGAGGCATATGACGGTGGCGTCGTCGGCCATGTAGCCGCCACAGGCCCGCAGCACCGCACCGGTCAACGCTTTGACGACCTGTCTGGGGTGCCGGTCGCGGGTCTCACGCAGAAGGGCGGGCAGGTCGACGGCTTCGGCGGTGCGCTCCTGCATGCCGTCGGTCAGAAGGATCAGCCGGTCGCCGGGGCGCAGGTCCAGGTGCTGGACCTGGTAGGTGCCGGACACGTCGACGCCGAAGGGCGGGTCGGCGTCGAGGGGCATTTCCGTCACCGTGCCGCCGCGCAGGCGCAGCGGGTGCGGGTGGCCGGCGTTGACCAGCTCGACGTTGGTCCCGTCCAGGCGGACACGCAGTAGTTGCCCGGTGGTCAAAGCACCACGGCCGTGGTCCAGAAGGGCCTGGTGGGTGCGGCGTGCCTGCTCGGCGATGCCGGCTTCCGCGCGGCGGGCTCCGCGCAGGGCGTTCACCGTGAGGGTGGCCAGAAGCGCCGCGTCGACGTCATGGCCCATGGCATCGGTGATCGAGACGTGCAGGGTCTCACGGTCGAGGGTGTAGTCGTAGGTGTCGCCGCCGATGGCGTCGGCGGGCACCAAACCCGCGGCGAGGGCGAAGGTGCTCGCTTCACAACAGGAAGCGTCCGGCAGGAGCTGGTGCTGGATCTCGGCGGCCAGGCTGAGCGCGGTGGTGCGCCGGCCCCACTGGTAGAGGTCGGTGAAGCGCCGGTCGGCGATGATGATGTAGGCGAGCGCGTGCGCGGCCTCGGCCACCTGTTCCAGCACATCCGCGTCGCAGCGGGGCAGGGTCACCTCCAGCACGCCGATCGTGTCGCCGCGGTTGGTGACCGGCGCGATCACCCGCTGCCTCTCACCGCCGTCCGACACCTGGTACGGGTCCTGCGTGCACAGCACCTTCTCGTAGTCGCTGCCGTCGAGCAGAACACGCTCGGCATGCTCTCCGCTCTGTGACTCGGGGTTCTCGGTCACCCGCACCAGCTCGTGTCCGATGAAGTCGACGTGCAGGAAGGACACCCGCTCGGCTCCGAACCGCTCTCGCAAGTTCCGCGCCACCACGTCCAGCGACTCCACCGGCGCGGCGCCCTCCGCCTCTTCGAGCAGCTCTGCCAAACGCAATCGATGCTCGCCCATACCTTCAGACTTCCCTCTGGCCGGACCGGATCACATAGAGGGTCGCCCCGAGCGGCCCCTCTACGGCAGGGACCCCGTGCCGGGCCCGTGGCGAGGGCGGCTGACCGGTGCCTTCGAGATCCTGCCCGGCCGCCCGCCGGCGAGCTACGACGGGACACGACCTGGGCGGTGAACGCGAGCTGGTCGGCGTCGGAACGGATCAGAGGGTCGTGGTGAGGGGGATGCCCGCCAGCAGGCGGTCGCGCAGGGCGTCGCCGCGGATGCCGATCTCGGCGAGGTCGTCGGGGCCGGGGGCGCCGGTGACCAGCAGTTCAGGCGCGAGCAGGCGGCTGAGCGGGGCCTCGGGCGCCGGGTCGGCCAGACCGCCGATGGAGGCGGTGGACAGGTCGAGGTAGGCGGGGGTGAGCGTCCTGCCGTGCAGGGTGCCGGCGACCAGGTCGGGGCAGAACTCGTTCCAGAAGATCGAGACGGTGGCGCGCAGGTCCCCATGGATCATCACCAGCTTGTCGGTCATGTCGCCGACGAAGGTCTCGGCCGTCACGTGGCCGCGCACCACCAGCTTCGTGTCACCGGCCAGGTAGATGTTCCTCGCCCGCAGGTCGCCGAGGACGATCAGCGCGGCGGCCCCGTCGTCCACATTGGTGAGGTTCCCGTCGACGACCAGGTCCCCGTCCACGACATACCCGGTGGCCGCCTCGGGCGTGCCCTCCTGCCACGGCGTCCGCTCGTGCTCGTCGAGGGGAAGTTCGCCGGTCACCGCGGCGGACCCCGGCACCAGGATGTACTCCTCCTCGTACAGGTTCTCGTACGTCCCCTCCGGCAGCCCACGCCGCTCGAACAGGTCCACCGCATCGTCCCAGGCGAGGTAACTCGATCGCATGCGCGCGACCATAGCAGCGCAGCCAACCCGTACCTGCCCCGAACCGGCGTCGTACGTGGCCCGCACATTGGCTGCGACAACACTCACCCCAAGGCTCGCCAACGTCCCGATGACCATCGTCCATGGCCTGTCTGCGAGGCTGGCATCCTGTACGGATGCGACAAGTGACCGTTCTTGGCAGTTGTGGTGCATTTCCCGAGCCGGGACGTGCCTGCAGCGGGTTCGCGGTGGACTGGGACGGTTATCGCCTGCTGCTCGATCTGGGGTACGCCACGCTGCCGCGGCTCCTCGCGCACTGGCCGGACGGGGCGGTGGATGCCGTCGTCGTCACCCACGAGCACCCTGACCACTGCATCGACCTGCACGGGTTGTTCCGGATGCGGTTGTACGGCGATCCCGGTGGGCCGCGGCTGCCGTTGTACTGCACACCGGGCGTGCTCGACCGACTCGGCGGCCTGGAGCCCGACGTCGACCTCCGCGCCGTCTTCGATGTGCATCCGCTGCCCGGCAGCCACCGGGTCGGGCCGTTCAGGCTCACCGGATTGCCGCTGCCGCACTACGTGCCCAACGCCGGCATCCGCGTAGAGGCCGACGGGGTCGCCCTGGCCTACACCGGCGACACCGGCCCCGCCCCCGCACTCGCCGAACTGGGCCGCGACGCCGACCTGTTCATCGTCGAGGCCACCGACCACGACGGCGAGACCGAACGCCCCACCCGCAATCTGCTCGCCTCCGCGGAGGCCGGTCACTGGGCCCGCCGCGCCGGCGCCCGCCGACTGATGCTCACCCACTTCTGGCCGGGCAACGACCGAGCCACCGCCGTGGCCACCGCGCGCAAGGAGTTCGGCGGTGAGGTCCTGGCGGCCGAGGAAGGACTCACCGTCACACTCGGGCGAAACTGAGCAAAGCCCGTCATGCCCTACGAGGACGGACGCGCTGCGGGCGGGGGCGGCAAGAAGAGCGTTCCGCGGGCGCCGGAGGCGGCTGTGCGCAGGGCGACGGTGAGCCAGGCGGCCACCAGGCACGCGTACAGGATCACGGCCGTGATCTGGAGGGCAACCGACCCGGTAAGCGCCGCCAGAGCGCTGGTGCCGGTCACGCAGGTGCCGACGGGGAAGGTGAAGCTCCACCAGGTGAGGGAGAAGGGCAGGTGCTCCCGGACGGTCCGCACGGTGACGGTGGCGGCCAGGGCCGTCCATGCCATCGCGAAACCCCAGGTGGGCAGGCCGTAGAGCAGGCCGAAGGCACGGGCGGCGGCGGCGTAGGGGGCGGGCAGCGCGAGCGCGGCGACGCCGCCGAGCTGGTTGGCCGCCGTCACCGACTGGCCGAGCGGTCCGAGGACGATCCACAGCGTGGGCACCATGGCCGCGGGACCGACCGTGTGGTGGACGAGCCGGGTCCAGATCTGAGCGATGATCAGGAGAGCGGCGAAGACGCTGACGCCGAACATCGCGTAGCAGGCGAGCACCAGGGTCAGCCGCCCCTGTCCCGCCGTCGCGTACGGGACGAGCAGGGCTCCGGTCGAGGCGGAGACCATCGGCGGCACCACCGGCATCAGCCATCCGCCGAACGCCGCGTCCGCCGCGAACGTGTGGCGCGACATCATCCGGTAGGGGATCAACACGCTGGTGACCAGGCCCAGCAGGGTTCCCGCCGACCACAGGACGACGTCCACGGCGAGGGCGGCGGGGAGCCCGATCCAGTCGCGTCCCAGCGTGAGGGTGCCCGCGCCGACCGTGAGCAGGGCCATCGCGGGCGCTCCCCAGAAGTGGGCCATCACCGGATGGGCCGCGTGCGCCCTGGCCTCGGGGCGATGGCGGGTCCAGTGGACGGACCTGGCGGCGGTGAGCGTCACCAGCAGGAGCCCCGCCAGCGCCCAGACCACGGTGGCGGCCGTCCGCATGCCCGTCACCCGCACCGGCAGCGTCCCCGCCGCGTTGGCCACGATGCCCGTCCCCATGACGGAGGCGTACCAGTTGGGGCCGAGGTGGCGGAACAGGTCGGCCGGGCGCTCCAGGTCGCGCAGCAGCCCGAACGGGAGCCGCGCGCCACGGGTGTGCCCGGCACGCGTGGGGAGCAAGGTGACAGAGGACATGGATCCACCCTGGTCAGGGCGTACCGGCCTCGGTAGGGGCCGATTTGGGATGTCCCCATAGACTGCGCCTATGACTTTGCCGAGCAGGGTCAGCGACCTCGCTCCCTTCGATCTGCTGCTCTCCGTCGCCCGGCTGGGCAGCGTCGGAGCCGCGGCGCGCGCCCACGGCATCTCCCAGCCGACGGCGAGCGCGCGGATCAGCGGCATGGAGCGGCGTCTCGGAATCGCGTTGATCAAGCGTTCCGCCCGGGGTTCACGCCTCACCGACGAGGGCGCCCTCGTCGCCGACTGGGCCCGCGCCGCCGTGGAGGCCGCCTGGTCGCTGGACGCCGGGATCACCTCGCTGCGCGGCATCCGCGACGACCGGCTTCCTGTGGCCGCGAGCCTCACCGTCGCCGAGTACCTCCTGCCCCGCTGGCTCGCCGCCCTGCGCTCGTCCGCCCCTGACACCTCTGTGGCGCTGACGGCGGGCAACTCCGGCGACGTCGCCACCGCGGTGCTGAGCGGCGCGGCGTCGATCGGCTTCATCGAGGGCCCCGGCGTGCCCGAGGGGTTGCGCTCCCGCGTCGTGGGCCACGACACGCTGACGGTCATCGTCGCTCCCGGCCACCCGTGGGCCCGCCGCCGCTCCGGGATCACTCCGGAGGAGCTCGCGGCCACCCGGCTGGTCAGCCGTGAACACGGCTCGGGGACGCGCCGCCACCTCGAACTGGCCCTGCGGAGCCGTACGGAGCGTCCTCTGGCGGAGCCGCTGCTGGAGCTGTCGTCCACCACCGCCATCAAGGCCGCCGTCGCCGAGCGCGTGGGCCCGGCGGTGCTCAGCTCCCTGGCCGTGGCGGGCGAACTGGCCGGCAGGACGGTCGTGTCGGTGCCGGTCCTGGACGTCGACCTCGAACGCACGCTACGGCTCGTACACCCCTCGGGCCGCGCCCTCACAGGGGTCGCCGCCCGGCTAGCCGAGATCGCCGTACGTTCCGCCCGGCACGCCCCTCCCCCACCCACGAACACGTCCGAACCTGGGTGAGCGAGCCAAGCGCCGCCCCGCCGCGGTGATCAGGCCGTGTCCTTCACCAGGAGGGCCACGGCTTCGACGTGGTGGGTCATGGGGAAGGCGTCGAAGGCGCGGAGGTCCACAAGGGGGTAGCCGTGGTCGGTGAACCAGGCGAGGTCGCGGGCCAGGGTCGCCGGGTCGCAGGAGACGTAGACGATTCTGGCGGGGTCCAGGGCGGACACGCGGGTGACCACGTCGCGGCCGAGGCCGGTGCGTGGGGGGTCGACCACGACGACGTCGGCGCGTTCGACGCCGAGACGGTCCAGCGTGTCCTCGACGCGGCCGCGCTCGACGCGGGCCTGGTGCAGGTCGCGCAGGTTGTGACGGGCGTCCTGGACGGCGCGGGCGTCGGACTCGATGCCGAGCACCGCGCCCTCGGGGCCGGTGGCCTCGGCGAGGCCCGCGGCGAACAGCCCCACGCCGCAGTACAGGTCGAGCGCCCAGTCGCCGGGGCGCACCGCGGCGAACTCCATGACGGCCTCCAGCAGCACCGCGGCGGCGCCGGGGTGGACCTGCCAGAACCCGCTGCCGGTGACCCGGAACTCGCGGTCGCCCACCCGCTCGGTGAGCGCGGTGCGGCCGCGGACGGCCCGCACGTGGCCGCGGCCCTCGTCCACCAGGACGTAGGCGTCGGCGCCCAGCTCGGGCACGGCGACCGTGCGGTGGCCCTTCGGCGTGACGACCACGGCCCGCTCCCCCGTGGAGGAGGCGATGCCCTCCACGGCCGTGGCGCCGCGCCAGTTGTCCCGCTCGACGCCGATCCGCTCGACCTCGGGGTGGGCGATCAGGCAGGCGTCCACCGGCTCGATCTCGTGGGAGCGGTGCCGGCGCAGGCCCGGGTGGCCGTCGGGCGTCACGGCGAACTGCACGCGCGTGCGCCAGCCGAGGCCCTTCGGCGAGCCGGGGACCTCCTCGACGTCGACCTTCACCTCGATCCCGGCCAGCCGCCTGAGCTGCTCGGCGAGGATCTCGGCCTTGAAGCCGCGCTGGGCGGCGAGGGTGGCGTGCTGCCAGTCGCAGCCCCCGCAGCGGCCGGGGCCGGCGAACGGGCAGGGCGGCGTGACGCGGTCGGGCGAGGCGTCGAGGATCTCCACCGCGTCGGCGCGCAGGAAGCGCGTGGTCTCGTCGGTCACCTCCGCCAGCACGCGCTCGCCGGGCAGGGCGTGGCGGACGAACACCACGCGGCCCTCATGCCTGGCGACACACCAGCCGCCGTTGGCCACGCGCTCCACGTCGAGTTCGATCGGCACTGCGGTTCCCCCGCTCACATCTTCACCTGATCATCCTTACGCGCCTCAGCGTAGGGCCGGCGGACCGATCCGGGGCCGAACGACTCCGGTCTGCCCTTGAGCCGGTCGGAGGAGACCAGCTGCCAGGGCACGCTGGTGACCATCACACCCGGCTGGAAGAGCAGCCGTCCCTTGAGCCGGAGCGCGCTCTGGTTGTGCAACAGATGTTCCCACCAATGACCCACGACATACTCGGGAATGAAGACCGTCACGACGTCGCGCGGCGAGCGGCGGCGCAGGCTCTTGACGTATTCGAGCACCGGCCGGGTGATCTCGCGGTACGGCGAGTCGAGGATCTTCAGCGGGACGGGTAGCCCCCGCTCCTCCCATTCTCGCTGAAGCTGCCTGGCCTCTTCGGAGTCGACCGCCACCGAGATGGCCTCCAGCGTCGAGGGACGGGTCGCCCTGGCGTAGGCCAAGGCACGCAGCGTCGGCTTGTGGATCTTGGAGAGCAGGACGATGGCGTGGTTGCGCGCCGGGAGCATCGACTCGTCGACCTGGGTCTCCTCCGGCGTCGCCAGCTCGGTCGCCACGTTGTCGTAGTGGCGCCTGATGCCCCGCATCAGCACGAACAGCACGGCCATGGCCGCGCAGGCGATCCAGGCGCCGTGGGTGAACTTGGTGATCAGCACGACGACCAGCACCAGGCCCGTGACGGTCGCGCCGAACGCGTTGATCAGCCGCGACCGCCGCATCTGGCCGCGCTTCTTCGGGTCGGTCTCGGTGCTCAGCAGCCGGTTCCAGTGCCGCACCATGCCGGTCTGGCTGACCGTGAACGACACGAACACCCCGACGATGTAGAGCTGGACGAGGCGGGTGGTGTCGGCCCCGAAGGCGTAGATCAGCAGCCCGGCCATGGCCGCCAGCATCACGATGCCGTTGCTGAACGCCAGCCGGTCGCCCCGGGTGTGGAGCTGGCGCGGCAGGTAGCGGTTCTGGGCCAGCACCGACCCGAGCACCGGGAAACCGTTGAAGGCGGTGTTGGCGGCCAGCACGAGGATCAGCGCGGTCATCGCGGTGACGATGTAGAACGCCACCGGGAAGTTGCTGAAGACGGTCTGGGACACCTGGGCGATCACCGGGTCGGGGTGGGCGACGACCCTGCCGGCGGCGTCGTGGACCTCGCTGCCCACCGACGGGTCGGCGAACTTGGCGCCGGTGATGTAGGCGAGGGCGGTGATGCCGGCGAACATCGTGGCGGCCAGCAGCCCGAGCGCCAGCAGCGTGTTGGCCGCGTTCTTGCCCTTGGGCTTCTTGAAGGCGGGGACGCCGTTGCTGATGGCCTCCACGCCGGTCAGCGCGGCGCAGCCGGAGGAGAACGCGCGCAGCAGCAGGAAGAACAGGGCGAAGCCGCCGATGCCCACGCTCTCGCCGGTCACGGTGAAGTCGGCCGTGGGGGCCTTCAGCTCGGTCCCGAGCGCCAGCCGCCCCGCGCCCCAGATCATCATGCCGAAGACGCTGATCATGAAGGCGTAGGTGGGAATGGCGAAGGCCAGGCCGGACTCCCGGATGCCGCGCAGGTTCATCACCGTGAGCAGCGCGACGATCACCAGCGCCGCGGCGACCTTGTGCTCGCGCAGGAACGGGAGCGCGGCCCCCAGGTTCTCCACGCCGGACGACACCGACACCGCCACCGTCAGCACGTAGTCGACCATGAGCGCGCTGGCGACGACCAGGCCGTAGTTCGAGCCGAGGTTGGTGGTGGCCACCTCGAAGTCGCCGCCGCCGCTCGTGTAGGCCCGGACGTTCTGCCGGTAGGACGCGACGACCGTCAGCAGGATCACGACGACGGCGAGGGCGATCCACGGCGTGAAGTGGTAGGCGGCCAGCCCGGCGACGCCCAGGGTGATCAGGATCTCCTGCGGGGCGTACGCGACGGACGACAGCGCGTCGCTGGCGAACACCGGCAACGCTATGCGTTTGGGCAGCAACTGCTCGTGTGCCTGCGCGCTTCTCAGCGCGCGGCCCACGAGTAACCGCTTGACCATATCTCCAACCTTCGCCACGAGTGAAGATGCTAGTCGTGGCCGTAGGTGCTCCTCACACGGCGCTGGCAGAACGGGTCATA
Organism: Sphaerisporangium siamense; assembly: GCF_014205275.1. NCBI lineage: Bacteria > Bacillati > Actinomycetota > Actinomycetes > Streptosporangiales > Streptosporangiaceae > Sphaerisporangium > Sphaerisporangium siamense. The sequence continues at coordinate 4,571,072 of NZ_JACHND010000001.1, read as the reverse complement.
CTTGGCCTCGTAGCTGTATAAGGTCCAGAAGTCGCCGCTAAAGCCTTCAGCGGGGGAGCATGCACATCGTCATCATGGGATGCGGCCGGGTGGGTTCGACCCTGGCCCATATCCTCGAAGACAGCGGCCACTCGGTCGCGATCATCGACAGGGATCCGCAGGCGTTCCGGCGGCTGCGGCCGGGCTTCCGCGGGCGCCGCGTCACCGGCATCGGCTTCGACCGCGACGTGCTGGAGGAGGCCGGCATCGAGTCCGCCGGCGCGTACGTCGCCGTGAGCAGCGGCGACAACTCCAACATCATCTCCGCCCGGGTGGCCAGGGAGACCTTCGGGGTCGACAACGTGGTGGCCCGCATCTACGACCCCCGCCGCGCCGAGGTCTACCAGCGCCTCGGCATCCCCACGGTCGCGACGGTGCGCTGGACGGCCGACCAGATCCTGCGCCGGGTGCTACCCGAGGGCACCGAACCGCTGTGGCGCGACCCGACCGGCACGGTGATGCTCGCCGAGGTCGCCTACCACTCGGCCTGGATCGGCACCCGCACCCGCGCGCTGGAGGAGGCCGGGGGCACCCGCGTCGCCTTCCTCAACCGCATGGGCGAGGCCTTGCTGCCCAAGGAGGACACCGTCCTCCAGGAGGGCGACATCCTGCACGTGATGGCCGCGGAGAACGACATGGACCGGATCAACAAGGTGCTGTCGGCGGCACCCGAGGAGGAGTCGCACTGATGCGCGTCACGATCGCGGGAGCGGGCGCCGTCGGGCGGTCCATCGCGGCCGAACTGCTGGAGAACGGTCACGAGGTCCTGCTCATCGACATCGACCCCAAGGCCATCAAGATCGACAGCGTGCCGCAGGCGGAGTGGCTGCTCGCCGACGCCTGCGAGATCTCCTCGCTGGACGAGGCCGGGCTGAACAACTGCCACGTGGTCATCGCCTCGACCGGCGACGACAAGACCAACCTGGTGGTCTCGCTGCTGGCCAAGACCGAGTACGGCGTGCCGCGGGTGGTCGCCCGCATCAACCACCCCAAGAACGAGTGGCTGTTCAACGAGTCGTGGGGCGTGGACGTCGCCGTCTCCACGCCGCGCCTGCTGTCGGCCCTGGTCGAGGAGGCGGTCAGCGTCGGCGACCTGGTGCGCCTGATGACCTTCCGGCAGGGGCAGGCCAACCTGGTGGAACTCACGCTGCCCGAGGACGCCCCGGTGGTCGGCCAGCGGGCCGGCTCGGTGCCCTGGCCGCAGGACTCGGCCCTGGTGGCGATCCTGCGCGAGGGACGGGTGCTGGTTCCCACCGACGACGACCCGCTGGAGGCGGGCGACGAACTGCTGTTCGTGGCCAACCAGGAGGTCGAGCAGGAGCTGGCGCACCTGCTGGCCCCGCACTGAGCCCGGGCCGCGCCGGGCGTCAGGCGCCCGGCGCGGAGGGGCCCGTGATCGGCGTCCGGCCCCGGGCCAGCACCCAGACCATCGCGGCGAGCCCGGCGACCTGCAGCGGCCAGCCGAGCGCGACCTTGGCCACCCCCAGCGCCGCCACCTGATCGGCGTAGTACAACGGAAGCTGCACCACCACGCGCAGCACGCACGGCAGGATCAGCAGCCACGTCAGCCGCGAGCACAGCCGCACCACGCCCGGGTCGCGCCGCCAGCCGGTCGGGTCGCCGGTCACCGAGCCGATCAGGAAGCCCACCACCGGCCATCGGACGACGACCGAGAACGTCATGGCCACGGCGTAGGCGGCGTTGTACCAGATGCCGGGCAGGAAGACGTCCTTGGCCTCGCCGGACTTGCTCGCGAAGAACGCGCCGACGCCGATGCCGATCAGGCTGTTCAGCACGAACTGCACGGTGGAGCGCTGGGCCAGGCGCACCACCAGCAGCAGCACGGCCGCGCCGATGCCGACGATCAGCGAGAGCTTGAGCTGTTCGCTCGTGATCCAGGTGATCGTGAAGGCCACCGTCGGGACGGCGGCCTCGATGATGCCGCGCACGCCGCCGAGCGCCTTGGCGAGCTGCGCCCGGATGGCCGCCTCGACGGTGTCGTGGGCCGCCTGCTCACCGGCCGCCGCCTCCGCGACGCCCGCGGGCGCGGCCCCGTGACCCTCGCCGGCCGGTGCGGGCGTCTCGTCCGACGTCCGCGCGCCGTCTCGGTCCATGGTCATTGGTCTCCTCGGCTGGTGGAACCCGTGGTCACTGGCCGCTTCCCGGCAGCAGCTCGTAGCGGGGGTTGAACATGACCTTGCGGCCGTCCTGGACGCTGACCAGGCCCTCGGCCCGGACCACCCGCCCCGGCTCGACCCCGACGATCTTGCGGCGGCCCAGCCAGACCAGGTCGACGACGTCGGAGCCGTCGTACAGCTCGGCCTCCAGGGACGGCACGCCGCCCCGGGGGCGCAGCGTGACCGTCCTGAGCGTGCCGGCCACGCAGAACCTGCGGCGCTGGGCGCACGAGGCGATCGGCGTGGCGCCGTACTGGTCGAGGTCCTCCTTGAGCTCCTCGGCCTCCTGCTCGGCCCTGCTCGTCGTCAGCCGACGGAAGAACCCGCGCAGCCCGCGTTTGACAGGCTCTGCCGTACTCATGTTCCGCTCAACTCCTCCGGGAGCCCCCTGCGATACTGCCCGCAGCTTACGTCAGCGGGTCTCGGTGATCTCGGGTCCTCGCTCGAAGGGGTTCAGGCCCGTCCGGCCCTGCTGCGCCGCCTGCTGCTCGACGGCCTGGCGGGCCTCGGTGGGCAGCCGCAGCTCGATCGGCTCCTTGGGCGCCATGGGCTGGTCGCCGCGCACGACGACGATGTCGCGCACGACGTCCTCCAAGGTGGCGGCGGTCTCGGCGTCGGTGACGGCGCGGCCGCTGATGACCCCGCGCAGGAACCAGCGGGGCCCGTCCACGCCGATGAACCGCACCGGCCGGGGGCCGCCGTCCTGCTCGACCTCGGCGGCGAGCTCGGTGCCGAACGGGCCCTCCCGCTCCTCGCAGGAGCCGCCCGCGCCGGTCACCTCGCGGGCCAGCTCGGCGCGGATCTCGTCCCAGATGCCGCTCCTCTTGGGCGCGGCGAACGCGTGGACCTGCAGGGCGCTCTCGCCGACCAGGACGACGGCGCCGACGAGCTGGTCGCCCGCGACGTTGAGCTGGACCTCGAACCCCGGGCCGACCGGCAGCAGCATGCCGCCGAGGTCCACCCGGTCGATCTCGGGATAGGGCTCGTCGGAGTCCCATGGTCCCGACTCGCGGGCCGACTCCGGTGTCGCCTCCTCGACGGCGTCCGGGGCGGTCTCCGCTGTCTCCTCGCGACGGCGGCGTCGGAACACTTCCCTCACACTCCTTATCGACTCATCGGCCGGTGGAGCCGAACCCGCCGGCGCCGCGCGCCGAACCCGGGAGTCGCTCCACCTCATGGAAGGCCGCCTTCTCGACGCGCTGGACGACGAGCTGGGCGATGCGGTCACCGCGCCGGACGTGGAAGGCGTCCTTGGTGTCGGTGTTCAGCATGGTCACGTGGATCTCGCCGCGGTAGCCGGCGTCGATGGTGCCGGGCGCGTTGACCAGCGCGACGCCGAACCGGGCGGCGAGGCCCGAGCGCGGGTGGACGAAGGCCGCGTATCCGTCGGGCAGCGCGATGGCCACGCCGGTACGGACCTTGGCCCGCTCGCCCGGGAGGAGCTCGACGTCCTCGGCGGCGTAGAGGTCGGCGCCCGCGTCCCCCGGGTGGGCGTACGCGGGGATCGGGAGTTCGGGGTCGAGTCGCTGGATCAGCACCTCGATCATGTGTTCACCTCGTCGCCCTCAGCCTCAAGCTACGCCACCGGCGGCGCCGCGGCGTCACCGGTGTGCTCATGAAGGGAGACCTTACCCGCTGTGCTGAGGCGAGACGTCCTCTCCCGCGCCGGGCACGCGGCCGGCGGGCGGCTTGGGCGGCGCCGGTGGCTCGTGGGGCTCGCCCGGCGGCAGCTCGGGCGGCGTTCTGCGCAGTTCGGGCAGGGCACGGTACAGGACCGCGACGATGGGGACGGCGATCGCCGCTCCGGCGATGCCGCCGAGGACGCCGCCGATGGCCAGCACCAGGATGATGGCCAGGGGGTGGAACTTCACCGCGCGGCCGACGATCAGCGGCTGGAGCACGTGGTTCTCCAGTTGCTGCTCGACGACGAGGATGCCGACGAAGACCAGCGCGAAGATCATTCCCTTGGCGCCGAGGGTGACGAGCGTGGCCAGGCCGCCGGCGAAGAAGATGCCGACGATCGGGATGAAGCTGGCCACGAAGATGAGCACGGCCAGCGGCGCCCACAGCGGCACGCCCATGCCGAACAGGACGATGCCGATCACCACGCCGTGGATGGCGGCCACGATGACGGTGCCGTGGATGTACTGCGACAGGGTGTGCCAGGCGGCGCGGCCGGCCCTGTCGACGCGCGGCGCGGCGCCGCCGAAGGCGCGCAGGAACCACGACCAGATCTGGCCGCCGTCCTTGAGCAGGAAGAACGTGACGAACAGCAGCAGGACGATCGAGGCGAGCACCTCGACGAAGACCGTCGCCGTGGACAGGATCGTGCTGGTGATGGCGCTGCGCTGGGTGTTGATCTGCCGCACGATCTCGTTGACGATCTCGGTGAGCTGGGCCTCCTTGAGCTGGAACGGCCCGGTCAGCAGCCAGTTCTGCACCTCGCGCGCGGTGACCTGGACCTGCTCGGCCAGCCGGGGGAACTCGTCGTTGGCGCGGATGCCGATGATGAACCCGAGCCCGACGATGACGGCGAAGGCGAGCAGCATGGTGATCCACGTCGCCCAGATGGAGCGCATGCCCGTCTCGCGCAGCCGGTCGGTGAGCGGGAAGAGCAGGGCGGTGAGCAGCAGCGCGATGGCCACCGGTAGCGCCACGAAGCTCAGCCTGACGATCACCTGTACCGAGAACCAGACGACCACGCCCGTGACGATGAGGCGCCAGCTCCAGGCCGCCATCGCCGACAGGACGGGCGGCACGCCGCGCCCGTCGCTCTCCCTTTCCACGATCACCTCTCCAGACTGGCACGCCGGGAAGCCGAACGCGCGCAGCTTACCGACCGGTTGAGGCTGCTCCGGTTCTGATCTGTCCCCCGGCGTCCCCTCCGTCCCCCGGCGCGGGCTCACGGACGCGGGCCGGGGGCACGGAGGAGCGCGGAACCGGATCAGGCGGGAGCGGCCTGCGCGAGCGTGACCTCGACCCGCAGGTCGCCGTCCTCGTCGTGCCGCAGGACGAACTCCTCGACGGCGCCGGCCGCGCACAGGTCGTCCTGGGCGGGGCGCACGAGCGCCACGGAGGCGCCGGCGACGCTCAGCCGCGCGACCTCGGCCCGCATGGACAGCTTGGCCGAGGACTTGGCCTTGCGGACCTCGCGCAGGACCTCCGACACCGTGGCGAGCACGCCGGGGTCGCCGGGGGCGGCGGCGCCGAGCTCGGCCGGGGACGGCCAGGCGGCGCGGTGCACCGAGCCGGGCCGCCACCAGGACCAGACCTCCTCGGTGACGAACGGCAGGAACGGGGCGAACAGCCGCAGCAGCACGTCCAGGGCCGTGCGCAGCGCGGCGCGCGCCGAGGCGGCGCCCTCGTCGTCGCCGTAGGCGCGGGCCTTGACCAGTTCCAGGTAGTCGTCGCAGAACTCCCAGAAGAACCGCTCGGCGGCCTCCAGGGCCCGCGTGTAGTCGTAGCCCTCGAAGGCGGCGGTGGCCTCCTCGGTGACGGCGGCGAGCCGCGCCAGCATGGAGGCGTCCAGCGCGTGGAACTCCCCCGGCTCGGCGGGGGCCTCGCCGAGGCCGAGCACGAACTTGGAGGCGTTGAGGATCTTGATGGCCAGGCGGCGGCCGACCTTGATCTGCCCGGTGTCGAAGGCGGTGTCGGTGCCGGGCCGCCCGCCGGCCGCCCAGTAGCGCACGGCGTCGGAGCCGTACTCCTGCAGCAGGGCCATCGGCGTGACGACGTTGCCCTTGGACTTGGACATCTTCTTGCGGTCGGGGTCGAGGATCCACCCCGAGATGGCCGCGTGCCGCCAGGGCAGCACGCCGTTCTCCAGGTGGGCCCTGACCACCGAGGCGAACAGCCACGTGCGGATGATCTCGTGGGCCTGCGGGCGCAGGTCCATGGGGAACACGCGGGCGAACAGGTCGGGGTCGCGCTCCCAGCCGGAGACGGTCTGCGGCGAGAGCGAGGACGTCGCCCAGGTGTCCATGACGTCGGGGTCGGCGGCGAAGCCGAAGGGCTTGCCCCGTTGCTCCTCGGCGTACCCGGGCGGCGCGTCGCTCGCCGGGTCCACCGGCAGGGACCGCTCGTCCGCCGCGATCGGCGACTCGTGGATGGGACGGCCCTCGGAGTCCAGCGGGTACCAGACGGGGATCGGCACGCCGAAGAAGCGCTGCCGTGAGATCAGCCAGTCGCCCGCGAGCCCCTGCACCCAGTTCTCGTAGCGCACGCGCATGTGCGGCGGGTGCCACTCCAGCTCGCGGCCGCGCTCGACCAGGGCCTCGCGCAGGGCCGCGTCCCGGCCGCCGTTGCGGATGTACCACTGGCGGGTGGTGACGATCTCCAGCGGGCGGTCGCCCTTCTCGTAGAACTTCACCGGGCGGGAGATCTTGCGCGGCTCGCCGTCCAGGTCGCCGGAGTCGCGCAGCATCTGCACGAGCCGCTCGCGGGCGGAGTGGGTGGTCTTCCCGGCCAGTTCGGCGTACGGCCCGGCGGGGACGCCGTCGGGCGGCTCGGGCAGCAGGCGGCCGTCCCAGCCGATGACCGGGCGGGTCGGCAGGTCCAGCTCGCGCCACCAGACGACGTCGGTGACATCGCCGAAGGTGCAGATCATGGCGATGCCGGAGCCCTTGCCCGGCTCGGCGAGGCGGTGCGCCACGACCGGGACCGGGACGCCGAAGATCGGGGTGGTGACGGTGCGGCCGAACAGCGGCCGGTAGCGCTCGTCGTCGGGGTGGGCCACCAGGGCCACGCAGGCGGGGATCAGCTCCGGCCGGGTGGTCTCGATGAACACGCCGTCCTCGTGGGCGGTGCCGGGCGCTCCGCCGAAGCGGATCCGGTGGAAGGCGCCGGGCCACTCCCGGTCCTCCAGCTCGGCCTGGGCGACGGCCGTGCCGAAGGTGACGTCCCACAGGGTGGGTCCCTCGGCCAGATAGGCCTCCCCGCGCGCCATGTTGCGCAGGAAGGCGCGCTGGGAGGCCGCGCGGGAGGCGGCGTCGATGGTGGCGTAGGTGAGCGACCAGTCGACCGACAGGCCGAGGTGGCGCCACAGCTCCTCGAACGCCTTCTCGTCCTCGGCGGTGAGCCGCTCGCACAGCTCGGTGAAGTTGCGCCGCGAGACCCGCGCCGGGCGCTTGGGGTCGGGCGCGGCGGGCGGCGTGAACGCCGGGTCGTACGGGAGGGAGGGGTCGCAGCGGACGCCGAAGTGGTTCTGCACGCGGCGCTCGGTGGGCAGGCCGTTGTCGTCCCAGCCCATGGGGTAGAAGACCTCACGACCGCGCATGCGCCGGTAGCGGGCCAGGGTGTCGGTGTGGGTGTAGGAGAAGACGTGTCCGACGTGCAGCGACCCCGACACCGTGGGCGGGGGCGTGTCGATCGAGTAGACCTCGTCGCGGGTCTTCGACCGGTCGAAACGGTAGGTGCCCTCTCCATCCCAGCGGGCCGCCCATACCGCTTCGAGGCCGTCCAAGGAGGGCCTGTCGGGAACGGTGGCACGGTGCGGTCGCTGTTGGGTCATGGCGCCTTATGGTATGGCGTCGCGGCGGCGCCGGGCACGACAGACTAGGGTTTGGCAGATCGACGAGGGGAGAGATCATGGGCGGCAGGTCGGCCGAGGCCGAGAAGCAGGACATGGCGTGGCGCCTGATCGGGGCGGTGGTCGGGCTCGGCGTCGGCTTCGTCGCCCGCAAGGCGATCGAGTACGGCTGGCGCAAGACCACCGGCAAGGAGCCTCCCGCGGACCCGAACTCGCTGGAGACGAGCCTCGCCGAGGCGATCGGCTTCGCGGTGGTGATGGGCGTCGGCATGGAGGTCACCCGCATCGTGGCCACCCGGACGGCCCACAAGCGCTACCAGGCATGGAAGAGCGTCACCCGTAAGGCCGAGCAGGTGGTCGGGTAGTCCGCCCGGCGAGGGCGGCGTGGAGGCGCGCGGGGAACGCCTCGGCGCCGCTCGGCGTCCGGGCCGCGCTCAGCGTTCCAGGGCCGCCAGGAAGTCGCCGGCCCACCGGTCGACGTCGTAGGTCGCCACGCGGCGCCGCATGGAGCGCATCCGGCGCGACAGCTCGTGCGGCGTGGCCCGCAGCGCGGCCACCATCTGCCGTTTGAGCCCGTCCACGTCCCACGGGTTGACCAGGTAGGCGTGCTTGAGCTCGTCGGCGGCGCCGGCGAACTCGCTGAGCACCAGCGCGCCCCGCAGGTCGTGGCGGCAGGCGACGTACTCCTTGGCCACGAGGTTCATGCCGTCGCGCAGCGGGGTGACGACCATGACGTCGGCGGCGCAGTAGAGCGCGGCCAGCTCGTCGCGGTCGTAGGACTGGTGGAAGTAGTTGATCGGGGGGACGCCGAGCACGCCGTACTGGCCGTTGATGCGGCCGACGCGCAGTTCGATGTCGTCGCGCAGGTTGCGGTACTCCTCGACGCGCTCGCGGCTCGGGGTCGCGATCTGGACGAAGACCGCCTCCCCCGGGGCGACGGTCTTGTCGGCGAGCAGCTCTCCGAACGCCTTCAGGCGCTGGCCGATGCCCTTGGTGTAGTCGAGCCGGTCGACGCCGAGCATGACGTGCTCGGGCTCGCCCAGCTCGGCGCGGATCTCCTTGGCGCGGGCGATGATGTGCGGCTCGCGCACCAGGGTGTCCAGCTCGCTGAAGTCGACGGATATGGGGAACGCCTCGGCGCGCACGGTCCGCTCGCCGTAGGAGATCTCCTGGCGCTGGTTCTGCAGGCCGAGCTGGCGGCGGCACAGGCGGATGAAGTTGGACGCACCGCCGGGCCGCTGGAAGCCGACCAGGTCGGCGCCGAGCAGGCCCTCCAGGATCTCGCGCCGCCAGGGGAGCTGCCAGAACAGCTCGGCGGGCGGGAAAGGGATGTGCAGGAAGAAGCCGATGCGCACGTCGGGCCGCAGGGCCCGCAGCATCGCGGGCACGAGCTGGAGCTGGTAGTCCTGCACCCAGACCACGGCGTTCTCCGCGGCGGTGTCGGCCGCGGCCCGGGCGAACCGCTCGTTGACCGCGCGGTAGGCGTCCCACAGGACGCGGGAGTAGACCGGCGTGGCGACCACGTCGTGGTAGAGCGGCCACAGGGTGGCGTTGGAGAAGCCCTCGTAGTAGAGCTCGACCTCGCCGGCCGACAGAGGGATGGGGATGAGGTTCATGCCGTCGTGCTCGAAGGGCTTGAGCTCCTCGTCGGGTGCTCCGTGCCAGCCCAGCCAGGCGCCGTCGCGGCGCTGCATCACGGGGGCTATCGCGGTGACGAGCCCGCCGGGGCTGCGCCGCCACGAGGCGGTCCCGTCCGGGGTGATCGTCCGGTCCACGGGCAACCGGTTCGCGACGATCAGGAATGAGCTGCGCACATGTCCTCCCTCGTGATCGGTTTATGACTACCTTACGAAACCGGTCGCAGCCCTCCGTACACGGCCTCGGGCGCAGGAGTATGCACGTACCCGACATAAGTGGCATTCATCGGGTTTTGGGCCCATAAATCGCGATGCGGCGCGAGACCGTTAAGGGACGCCGTCCGCGACGCGTGAGGCGGGGCGAGGGGAGATAGAAACCGCGGGGGACGCGGGAGGCCGGCTCAGGCGGGGGGCAGGGCCCGCTGGCGGCGCAGGTCGGTCCTGACGGCCTCGGAGAGCCGCTTGGTGGCCATCCGGTTGAGCGCGCCTCCGGCGATGGCGCCGGTGAGGAACGGGCCCAGTGTGGTCAGATGGCGGCCGAGGGTGCGCAGAAGACGGTTGCGCAGCGACGCCTTGGCCGCGGTGCCGAGGGCCAGCGTGACGGACGCGGGAGCCAGCGGGTCGACGCCGCGCTGTTTGGTCCACGCCACGGTGAAGGCGACCGCGCGCTGGGGGGTCGTGCCGGGAACCTGCACGCCGTACACCTCGTGCAGCTCGGCGATCAGCTTGACCTCGATCGCGGCGACCACGAGGGTCTCGGCGACGAGCTGGGCGGGGGCGGAGAGCAGCAGCGGCGGGGCGGCGAACTGGGCGGCCGCCAGGGCGCCGCCGACCGCTCCGACGGCGGTGGTGGCCTTGATGGCCGTGCGCACCAGGTCGTCGGCGAGGGCCTCGCCGCTGAGACCGTAGTGGTGTTCCTGGAGTGTCGCGAGGTCACGGATGGGAAGACGCGGCACTATGGAGGCGAAGACGTCGGCCAGCCATCGGCCGCGCCCCTCGCCCGTCACCCGCGCCCGCCGCGCGGCCGCGACCAGCGACATGCTGAGGCGGCCGAGCAGCCGCCGCCGCTCGGCCCCGTCCATGTCGTCGGCGCCGGAAAGCTTCCCGACCAGCTCGGCGACCTCGGTGTCGGCCTGGCCGCGGGTCAGCTCGCCGCCCGGGGTGTCCCCGGCGCCCTCGACGTCCGGAATGTCGGTGTGACGCGGGCCCGCCGCGCCATCCGGCTCCTCGTCCCGGCCTGGCCGGTCCTGCGATGATCGATCCGCTCCAGAGGTCACGGACCCTCCCTGAGTGTCAGGCGGCGCATTCTCGGCAGATCTGCTGCCCACCCTTGTCGGAGGCAAGCTGACTGCGGTGATGCACGAGGAAGCATCGCGAGCAGGTGAACTCGTCCGCCTGGCGCGGGATCACCCGGAGCGAGAGCTCCTCGTTCGACAGGTCGGCACCGGGCAGCTCCAGCGACTCGGCGAGATCGGTCTCGTCGATGTCGATGCTGCCGGAGGACTTGTCGGTCCGCCGCGCCTGTAGCTCCTGAAGGCTGTCCTCACTCAGGTCATCGTCGGTCTTGCGTGGGCTGTCGTAATCGGTGGCCATTTGCGTATTCATCCCCCTCATCTATTGAGTGCGCGTCACGCGTCGCGCGTCTGTAACGTCTGGGCGGTCCGTCTTGTGCCCGTATCTCTCGGGGAATTTTGCAATCGGTACCCCGTCGGCACGGTCAGCGAACCTCCCCACACGTGAGGGCCATGCCGCCTTCGCCATCGAGTTAGCCAAATATGGCGAAAACCTAAGCATTGGCGACAGGACCCATCGTGTTCGACGGCACATCCAACCACATGTCTGGCGCGAACGAGACGACCCCCGCCGTATCAGGCCGCCGGAAGTCGCACCGTCACCACCAGCCCCCCGCCTTCCCTGGGCACCGCCGAGACGATGCCCTGGTGGGCGCGGACCACCGCACGGACGATGGACAGCCCGAGCCCCGTGCCGCGCGCCGATTCCACGCGGTCGGAGTTGAGCCGCCGGAACGGCTCGAACAGGTCGTCCACCTCGTACGCGGGCACATGCTGCCCGGTGTTGGCCACCTGAACAACCGGAGCCCCGTCCACCATTCCCGTCCGGAGCCAGAGTTGTCCCGATGAGGGAATGTTGTACTTGACGGCGTTCTCGACGAGGTTGGCGACCAGGCGCTCCACCAGTACCGGATCGCCCATCGTAGGGGCGGGACGCAGGTCGGTGTGCACGGTGACGTCGGCCTCCTCGGCCATGGCCGCGTGCTGTTCGGTCACCGTGCGCCCGACCTCCAGCAGATCGACCGGCTTGCGCACGGCCAGCTCGCGTTCGCTACGGGCGAGCAGCAGCAGCCCCTCGATGAGGTGCTCGTTCCTGGCGTTGGTGCCGAGCAGCGTGCGCCCGAGCACCTTCAGGTCCTCCGAGGCGTGCGGGTCGCCGAGCGCGACCTCCAGCACGGTCCTGTTGATCGCCAGCGGCGTGCGCAGCTCGTGGGAGGCGTTGTCGACGAACCTGCGCTGGGCGTCGAACGCGCGGCCGAGCCGGGTCAGCATGGCGTCGAAGGTGTCGGCGAGCTCCTTGATCTCGTCGTTCGGGCCCTCCAGGTCGATGCGCTCGTGGGCGAGGGAGGTCTCCGAGAGCTTGCGGGCCGTGGAGGTCATCTTCTGGATCGGCCGCAGCGCCCGGTCGGCGACGAAGTACCCCAGGATCAGGGCCAGGATGCCGACCCCGGCGAGGGCCAGCAGCGACCGGATCAGGATCTGGTGCTGCGCGGCCGAGATCGTGTCGACACGGAACGTCTCCCACTGGTCCTGGACGCGCGCCGCGATGCCGGCGGGGACGTCGTCCAGGGAGAAGGGGAAGGCCGGCCAGGAGTCGGCGATGGAGCGGCCCACGAAGGAGTAGATGACGAACAGCAGCAGGGCTCCGGCCGCGAAGAACAGACCGCCGTAGGTGAGAGTGAGCCGCACCCGGATGCTCATGCGGCCCGTCAGCGTCCGCAGCCGGGCGAACCAGTCCTCCGCGACCGGCCGCGGGGCGAACGGCGGGGGGCCGTCCCAGGCGGGCGCCCCGGTCGGCGGTGGCGGAGGCGTCTTCGGGCGGTGCGCGGCGCGGGTGCTCGGGACGGTCGGCTGCCCGCTGCGGAACCCGTCGGGCCGGGGCGGGGCCGCGCCGTCCGGCGCCTCCTCCTGCCCGCCGGTCGCGGCGGGGCCGAGCGGCGGCGAGACAGGGGCGTGCGCGGCGCTGTAGCCCTGGGCGCGCGGGGAGGCGGCGTCACCGCCGTCGTCGCCGGGCGCCGCGGCCCCCGGGGGGACGATCAGCGGCTGGGGCGACGAGAAGGTCGGGCGCCCGGGGCCGGCGACCCGGTCCCGCTCGCGTTCCTCGGTCACAGCTTGTATCCCACTCCCGGCACGGTCTCGATCACCGCCGGCTCGCCCAGTTTCTTCCGCAAGGTCATCATCGTGACCCTGACCACGTTGGTGAACGGGTCGATGTTCTCGTCCCACGCCTTGTCCAGCAGGTCCTCCTGGCTGACGACCGCGCCCTCGGCGCGCATCAGCTCCTCAAGGACGGCGAACTCCTTCTTGGTGAGCGCGATCTCGTGGCCGTCGCGGGTGACGAGCCGCTTGCCCGGGTCCAGGCGCACCCCGGCCCGCTCCAGGACCGGCGGCAGCGCGGGGGCCGAGCGGCGGCCGAGCGCCCGCACGCGCGCCACGAGCTCCATGAACGCGAAGGGCTTGGCGAGGTAGTCGTCCGCGCCGAGCTCCAGGCCCTCCACCTTGTCGTCCACCTCGCCCGAGGCGGTGAGCATGAGGATGCGGGTCGCGGTGCGCCCGGCCACGAGCCTGCGGCACACCTCGTCCCCGTGGACCTTCGGCAGGTCGCGGTCCAGCACGACCACGTCGTAGTCGATGTACGACGTGCGCTCCAGTGCCCCGGCGCCGTCGTAGGCGACGTCCACGGCCATCGCCTCGCGGCGCAGCCCGGTCGCGATCGCGTCCGCGAGCACCCGCTCGTCCTCCACCACAAGCACGCGCACGGCTCCTGGCACCTCCTGATAGTCCCGCCCGCGGCCGGCCCGTGCCGGCCGGTCACGGCCTCCGTCCCGCGCCGCGTGCCCCGCGGCCGTCCGGGCCGGAACCCGCAAGGTTCATTGTCGCCACATCAGGCTTAAGCGCATGGTAAGCACGCGCCGACCGTGCGCCGACCACGCGAGAAGCGGTGACGCAAAGCACATGACGGACATCCGACATTCCTGGTTTAAGCACAACAGCGCTGTGGGTAGACCCCAAGACCCAACGGCAAGGCCAGGGAAGATCGCTTCGTCTCCCATGCCACCGGAGGGCCGACCACTCTTTCGCCCCCCTCGTAGAAAGAAGGTGAGATGGGCGAGTTCAGCTCCACGATCGAACACCGGCTCGACCAGGCCTACAAGGGTCTTCAGGAGGCGCGCACGAGTGGCGACGACTTCCTCGCCGACACTCTCACCGCCGAGATCGAAGATCTGCGGCGGATCGCCGTCGACAACGGCGTGTCGATCCAGCCCTGACTCTCTCCGCCCCGACGAGCCGAGGGCCCGCCCGTGTCACGGGCGGGCCCTCGTCGTCCGCGCGGCCGCCGCCGGCCTAGGAGTCGCGCTCGGGGTCCAGCGGCGCGAGCAGGTCGTGGAGCTCCTCGAAGAGGCCCGGGGCGGCGCACAGGGTGAGGCCGGGGTTGCTGGGACGGCCGTCGAGCCCGCCGATCCTGGCGCCGGCCTCGGCGGCGATCAGGCCGCCCGCCGCGTAGTCCCAGTACTCGGGGCCGCGCTCGTAGTAGCCGTCCACGCGTCCCGACGCCACGGCGCACAGGTCGGCGGCGCAGGACCCGCCCCTGCGGATGTCGCGCACCCGCGGGAGCACGTGGGCCAGCACCTCGCCCTGGACGGCGCGCCGCCCGGGGAGGTAGCCGAAGCCGGTGGCGATCAGCGCCCGCGCGAGCGGGACGCCGGTGTTGCAGCGCAGGCGCTCGGCGGGCAGCCCCTCGCGCAGCAGCTCGGCGCCGCCGCCCTTCTCGGCCGCGTACAGCTCGCCGCGCGGCACGACGTTGACCACGCCCGCGACGATCTCGCCGTCCACCTCGACCGCGATGCTGACGCACCAGTCGGGCAGGCCGTACATGAAGTTGACCGTGCCGTCGATGGGATCGACGACCCAGCGCACCCGGCCCTCACCCGCGCTCTCGCCGCGCTCCTCGCCGAGGACGGCGTCGCCGGGCCTGGCCGCCCGGATCCGCGCCCTGATCAGGTCCTCTGAGGCGCGGTCGAGCGCGGTGACCACGTCGGTCGCGCTGGACTTGGTGCTCACCGCCTCCGGGCGTGCCGGGCGCTTGGCGAGCAGCATCTCCCCCGCCTCGCGGGCGATGCCGGCCGCCAGGTCGAGCAGGCCGGTCATCCGAGCGACTCCGGACGCTTCCACTCCTCGCCGAGCACGTGCTGGGCGAGGAAGGCGAGGATCGTCTCGTACCAGGCGACGGTGTTGCCGGGCTTGAGGATCCAGTGGTTCTCGTCGGGGAAGTACAGGAACTTGGACTCCACCGACGACCTGCGCAGATCCCACCACAGCCGCAGGGCCTCGCCGATCGGGACGCGGTAGTCCTTGTCGCCGTGGATCACCAGCATCGGGGTCCTGATCTCGGACAGGGAGGCGTGCGGCGAGAGCCGGTGGTAGCGGTCGGACCCGGGCTCGCCGAACTCCCGCTGCCAGTACATCGACCAGTCGGTGGTGCCCGCGAACTGGTCGAGGTTCCACAGGGACGCGTGCGTGACGACCGCCCTGAACCTGTCGGTGTGCCCGGCGACCCAGTTGGCCATGTAGCCGCCGAACGAGCCGCCCATGACGGCGGTGCGGCCCTCGTCGATGTCGGGGCGCGCGACGCAGGCGTCGGTGATCGCCATCAGGTCGGCGTGGGTGCGCGGCCCCCAGTCGCCCCAGCCCCGCTGGATCATCTGCTGGCCGTAGCCGGTGGACAGGCAGGGGTCGGGCATCAGCACGGCGTACCCGTGCTCGGCCATGATCCACGGGTTCCAGCGCCACATCCAATCGCTCCAGCTCGCGATCGGGCCGCCGTGGATCCACAGCAGCAGGGGCGCGGGGTCGTGCTCCGACGCGCCCGCCGGGAGGGTGAGCCAGCCCCGGATCTCGGTGCCGTCGTCGGCGACGGCGGTCACCTCGGTGAGGGTGCCGGGGATCTCCACGGCGGGGGCGGGCGAGGTCAGCTCGGCGACCTCTCCCCCGTCCAGGGCGACGCGCACAGGGGCCGGGGGCCGGCCGACCGAGCTGCGCAGGGCGTACAGGTGGCGGCCGTCGGGCGAGGGGCACAGCTCCTGGTAGGAGTCGTCGCCGGTCGTCAGCCGCTCCGCCCCGCCCTCCAGGGGCACCCGGAAGATCGGGCGGCGGCCGTGGTGGTCGCACGACGCGAACACCGAGGCCGAGTCGGCGGCCCAGGCGAGCCCGGCGGGGATCAGGTCGTCGGCGCGGGCGACCACCTCGCCGGTGGCGATCACGGCGATCAGCAGCGAGAACTCGACGGCGCGCTCCTCGGTGCCGTGAGTCTCGCGGACGAACGCGACGTGCCGCCCGTCGGGAGAGACGGCGACGGGGCCGATGAAGTCGGTGTCGTCGCCGGCGACCACGACGCGCCGCTCGCCGGTGGCCGTGGAGATGGCGACCACTTCCGAGCGGGACCGCCCGGCGGGCAGCGCGACGCGCCAGGTGGTGACGACCTCGCCGCCGTCGGGCGTCACCGCGAAGGACGCCTCCAGGAGCGCCCCGCCGGGGTCGGGGGTGAGGTCGCGCGGCTCGGCGAGGCCGGGCAGACGGGCGGCGAACAGGCGCGTGCGGCCCGGGCCGAGGTCCTGGTCCCAGAAGCGGATCGGGTACCCCTCGTGGAGGATCGCGCTGACGCCGCCCTCCTTGCGGGACCTGCGCCGGTCGCCGTCGGTGTCGGCGTCGCCGTCCAGCACGTCGGCGCCGAACACCACCGTGCCGCCGCCGGCCCGCACGCCCGTGACGCCGCCGGGACGCCCGGCGACCTTCCTGGCCTCGCCGCCCGCGGCGGGCAGCAGCCACAGCGCGGCGGCTCCGTCCTCGGGCTCGTCCTCCGCCGCGGGGTCGGGGCGCCGTGAGACGAAGAGCACGTCGCCGTCCGGGGTGAACTCGGCGCCGGTCTCTCCCTTGGCCGAGCGGGTGAGCCGGTACGCCTCGCCGCCGGGCTCGACGGGCACCGCCCAGATCGAGGTCCCGTACGACCTGCCGTCGGGGGCGAGCGCCTGGACGACGGAGACCAGGCGGGATCCGTCAGGAGAGAGCCGCAGCGACAACACGCGCGGCACACCGACATAATCGCGAATGTCCTTAAAGAGGCTCACTTTTCCGAACCTACCCTCCTGCCCGGCCGGTCCCATAGCACCCGCACCCCGGGAGATGCGGTTGGATGGTCCCATGGGACGTTACGACGCGCTGCTTGTCGTCTCCTTCGGCGGGCCGGAGAAGCCCGAGGACGTCATGCCGTTCCTGGAGAACGTCGTCAGGGGCCGCGGGGTGCCGCGCGAGCGGCTGCTGGAGGTGGAGGCCCACTACCAGGGCTTCGGCGGCGTCAGCCCCATCAACGGGCAGTGCCGCGACCTGATCGAGGCCCTGCGGCCGCGGGTCGGCCTGCCGATCTACTGGGGCAACCGCAACTGGCACCCCTTCCTGGCCGACACCCTGCGCCAGATGGCCGCCGACGGCGTGACGCGCGCGGCGGCGTTCATCACCGCGGCCTACAGCTCCTACTCCAGTTGCCGCCAGTATCTGGACGACATCGCGCGGGCGCGCGCCGAGGTGCCCGGCGCGCCGGAGGTCGTCCGGCTGCGCCACTACTTCGACCACCCCGGCTTCATCGCCGCCATGACCGACCACACCCGCGAGGCCCTGGACCGGCTCCCCCCGGAGCTCCGCGCGGACGCCCGCCTGGTGTTCACCGCGCACAGCATCCCGGTCTCGATGGCCGCGTCCTCCGGGCCGTCCGGCGGCGCCTACGAGGCCCAGCTCCGCGCCACCGCGTCGCTGGTGGCGGGCGACCGGCCGTGGGACCTGGTGTGGCAGAGCCGCAGCGGGCCGCCGCAGGTGCCGTGGCTGGAGCCCGACGTCTGCGACCACCTGGAGGCGCTCGCCGCCGCCGGCGCCCCGGCGGTGGTGCTGGTGCCGATCGGCTTCGTCTCCGACCACATGGAGGTCGTGTACGACCTGGACACCGAGGCCGCGGCCAAGGCGCGCGAGCTGGGGCTGCCCATGACCCGGGCGGCGACCGCGGGCACCCACCCGCGGTTCGTGTCGATGGTGGCCGAGCTGCTGGCGGAGCCGGAGCCCGCCGCCTGCGGGGCGGCGTGCTGCCCCGCGCCGCGACGCCCCGGCCGTCCCGAGTCCGCCGGGTCCGCCCAGGCCGCGCAGGCCGCCCAGGCCGTTCAGGAGTAGGCGCGGGCGTAGCCGTCGGCGATGCGCAGCACCTTGTCGACGTAGGCCCATGAGTGGTTGTAGCGGTACACGGCCGAGCGGAGCTTGGCGCCGCCCTGGGCCGCCCCGTTGGCGCACAGGTAGCGCGCGGCGGACGGCACCGCGTCGTAGGGGCTCCAGATGTCCGGCGTGCCGTCCCCGTCGCCGTCCACGCCGTACGCCTTCCACGTGGCGGGCATGAACTGCATGGGCCCGAGCGCGCCCGCCGACGAGGGGCCGTTGTTGCGGCCGTGGCCGCTCTCGACCTGGCCGATCGCCGCGAGGACGGTCCATGACAGGCCGGGGCAGACCCGGGCGGCGGCGATCTTGTAGAGCTCCAGGTAGCTGCCCGGCCGCCCGACCCGGTAGGAGCCCGCGGCGGCCACCAGGGGCGGAGAGGGCGGGGACGGCGCGGCGGAGGCGGACGGGCGTGCCGCCGCCGCGCGGCCGACCGGCACCACCTGGGCCTCCGCGCCGAGCAGCTTCCTGACCCGGGGGACGACGGCGGACTCCTTGCCCCTGGCGGTGTGCAGCAGGACCGCGACGCCGGGGAGCAGGCCGAGCGCCCGGCCGGTCTCCTTGCCGACCAGGCCGTCCACGCCCGGCAGGCCGAGCGGCGCCGCGGCGGCGACCCGCAGCCGCGACCCGCCGCCGGTCGCGTACTCGCCGCCGAGCTTCAGCAGGTAGGAAGCGGCGATCTTGGAGTCGGCGACGAACTCGCCGCGCGCGAGCGCGTCCCAGACCTCGGGCTCCCTGGCGACGGCCTTGGGCGCCCAGGCGCGGAACTCCGCCGGGTCCACGGCGAGCAGGTTCAGCGTGGCGGTGGAGAAGCGGATGGCCCCGGCGTCGGCCACGGCCACCTTCCTGACGTCGCGCAGCGCGGAGATCCCGTCCAGGGCCGCGGGGGTGAGGGCGCGGCGCACGATGGCGATCAGGTGGGGCGGGGTGAGCCGCACGGACGCGCTCGCCCTGTCCAGGGACGAGGGCACGACGCGGGCCGGGGACGAGGGCCCGGCGGGCAGCGCGGGGAAGGGCGAGACCGGGGCGGTGAGGTCGCGGACGTCGCCGAGCGGGGTGCGCGCAGCCCCGGTCCGCTCCGCGGCCCCGTCACGGGCGGTGTCCCGGGTGATCAGCAGGGCCGCGGCGGCCGTCACGCCGAGGACGATCAGCAGCGCGAGCCCGACCACGGCGGCGCCCGCGGGCATCGGCCGAGAAGGTTGCGACACTCGACCCACGTTAACCGTGGGAATCCGGCTTCGTGTAGGTTGCCCGAAATTCACTTGCCGCCTCGCCGTCCCATACGCGAAGGTTTGGCGGGTTCGTATCGACGCGTGCCGGGGGCGCGCGAAAGGGGCGGAATCGTGGTCGGGCCGTATCGAGGGCTGTTCCGCATGCCCGGGGCCAAGGGGTTCGTCATCGCCGGATTCATCGGGCGGATGCCGATGTCGATGCTCGGAATCGGCATCGTGCTGCTCATCTCGGCGCTCACCGGCTCCTACGCGACCGCCGGGGCGGTCTCGGCGACCGTCTCCGTCGCCTTCGCGATCGCCGCCCCGCTGTCGGGCCGGCTGGTGGACAGGTTCGGCCAGGCCAGAGTACTCATCCCGTTCGTCCTCACGCACGGCGCCGCGCTGGCGTCGCTGATGCTCTTCGCCGAGTACGGCGCCCCGCAGTGGACGCTGTTCGCCTCGGGCATCGTCGTCGGCGGCACCGCGACGTCGCTCGGCTCGATGGTCCGGGCCCGCTGGTCCCACCTGCTCGGCCGCTCGGCGATGCTGCACACGGCGTTCTCGTTCGAGTCCGTGGCCGACGAGGTGGTGTTCGTGGCCGGGCCCGCGCTAGTCACCGGCCTCGCCACCATGGTCAACCCGTACGCGGGGCTCATCCTCACACTGGTGTGCACGGTCGCGGGGACCATCGCCTTCTCCGTGCAGCGCGGCACCGAGCCCCCGGTGCGTCCGGCCACCGAGCACGGCGGCAGCCCGATCATGATCCCGGGGGTGGCGCTGATGTCCTGCGTGTTCCTCGCCATGGGCGCGGTGTTCGGCTCGATCGACCTGATCACCGTGGCCTTCGCCGAGGACCACGGCGCGAAGGCGGCCTCGGGCCTGCTGCTCGCGTCGTTCGCGGGCGGCAGCATGATCTCGGGTCTGTGGTTCGGCTCGCGCGCCTGGAAGATCTCGCTGGGCCGGCGGTTCACGCGCGGCCTGATCATCTTCGCCGTCGGAATGGCCCCCATCCTTCTGGTCTCCGGCCTGTGGAGCATGGCGCTGGTCGCGTTCGTCTCCGGGTTCGCGATCTCGCCGATCATCATCACGGGCTACGCGCTGGTCGAGCGCCTGGTCCCCGGCCACCTGCTGACCGAGGGCATGTCGTGGATCT
Organism: Sphaerisporangium siamense; assembly: GCF_014205275.1. Classification (NCBI taxonomy): domain Bacteria; kingdom Bacillati; phylum Actinomycetota; class Actinomycetes; order Streptosporangiales; family Streptosporangiaceae; genus Sphaerisporangium; species Sphaerisporangium siamense. The sequence continues at coordinate 4,550,788 of NZ_JACHND010000001.1, read as the reverse complement.
CCACCGCGGTCGGGTTCGGCGTCGCCATCGGCGCCTGGGCCGGCGGGCGGATGACCGACGCGTTCGGGCCGTCCAACGCCTACGTCTTCTCGTACGGGTGCGCGCTACTGGCGCTGGCGATCGGCGTCGGGGGCGGCTCGCTGCTGCGCACCCCGGAGACCGGCGCCTCGGAGGCCCCCAGCACGTGCTGACGCCGGCTCATGAGCCAGGCTCATATATCTGGTCTATCAGCGCGTTCGTGGTTATCGTGCTCCAGCATGAAAGCGGTCTTCCGGAACTGGGCCGGCAACCAGGCCATCACACCCGCCGAGGTACGCGTGCCCTCCTCCGCGCGGGAGGTGGCCGACGCCGTGCGGGACGCCGCCGCGCGCGGGACGCGGGTGCGCATGACCGGCACGGGCCACTCCTTCACCGGGGTGGCCCTCACCGACGGCGTCCTCCTGCGCCCCCACGCCCTCACCGGCGTGCTCTCCGCCGGCGAGGGCCGGGTCAAGGTCGCCGCCGGCACCCCGCTGCGCGTCCTCAACGAGGAGCTCGACCGGCGCGGGCTCGCGCTGGCCAACATGGGCGACATCACCGAGCAGACCGTGGCCGGCGCCATCCAGACCGGCACCCACGGCACCGGCAGGGACGTCGGCGGCCTCGCCGACCAGGTGACCGAACTGGAGATGGTGCTGGCCGACGGGTCGATCACCACCGTCTCCGAGGGCGACCTGTTCGACGCGGCGCGGGTCGGCCTCGGCGCGCTCGGCGTCCTCACCGCCGTCACCTTCCGGGTGGAACCGTCGTTCCTGCTGCGCAGCGCCCGCACGCCCATGCCGTTCAGCCGCATCCTGGCGTCCCTGGACGAGGTCGTCGCCGCCGACGAGCACCTCGACTTCTTCTGGCTGCCGCACACCGACACCTGCCTGGTCAAGCGCAACAACCGCTCCCCCGGCCCCGCCGCGCCGCCCGGGGCGCTGCGGCGCTGGCTGGACGAGGTGTTCCTGGAGAACACCCTGTTCGGCGCCCTGTGCGCCGTCGGCGCCCGCTTCCCCGCCGCCGTACCCCGGCTCAACGGCGTCTCGGCGGGCGCGCTCAGCGCCTCCGAGCACACCGACACGGCCTACAAGGTGTTCACCAGCGTGCGCGACGTGCGCTTCCTGGAGATGGAGTACGCCGTCCCGCGGGAGCGCCTCGGGCAGGCGCTGCGCGAACTGCGCGACCTGATCGACCTGAGCGACTGGCGGATCACCTTCCCCGTCGAGGTGCGGGTCACCCCGCCCAGCGACGCCTGGCTGTCCACCGCCTACGGCAGGGAGTCGGCCTACATCGCCTGCCACGTCTACCGGCGCGCGCCGAACCCCGCCTACTTCGAGGCCGCCGAGCAGATCATGGCGCGCCTGGACGGGCGCCCGCACTGGGGCAAGCTCCACACGCGCGACGCCGCGTACCTGTCGGGCGTGTACCCGCGGTTCGGCGACTTCGTGGCCCTGCGCGACTCGCTCGACCCCGGCCGCGTCTTCTCCAACGACTATCTGGACCAGGTGCTCGGCTGAGGCCCCATCCCGGCCTCGTCAGCCTTCGGAGGGCGCGCCTTCTCCGGTGCCCTCCCGGGGCGCCTCGCCGGTCGGGTCGCCCTGGTCGCCGGGGGCGCCGTCCGTACCGTTCCGGTCGCCGGTGTCCGAGCCACCCGGCGGCTCCTCACCGGTGCCGTCCGCGGGCGGGGCCGACGGCGCGGAGGAGGCCGGGGGTTCCTCCGACGGGGCCGCGGGGGCGGTGCTGGCGGGGGCGGTCCCGCCGGGCGTCGCGGTCGGGGTCTGCTTCTCGCGGTCCGGGGCCGTGCCGGTCTCCCGCTCCTCCGTCCCGGAGGGGATCACGGCGGGGTTCGCGGGCCCGGAGACCCGTCCGCCTAGGCTGGTCCCCGACCCGTCCCTGCCCTGGACGGTCGCGCTCAACGGCTTGCCGCTGACCAGCTCGAACGCCAGGATGCCGCCCATGCTCAGCGCGAAGGTCGCCACCGCCGCCACGGCCGCCGTCGCCCAGAGGGGCGCGCGCGGCCCCTCCGCCCGCAAGGGGGGCGCCTGCTCGGCGCCGACCGGCGGCGCGGCGTCGTCCAGCGGCAGGTCGGCGGGCCCGTGGTCGCGCACGGTGGCGTGGACGGCCGTGGCGAGGCCCTCCTCGCCGGGCCGGGCGACCGCGGCGTCCTCGTGGGCGTGTTCCTCCGCCTCCGCCCGCGCGCCGGTGATCAGGCTGTGCGCGTCCTTGAGGCGGTCCCTGGTGCGGTGGAGGTAGTGGGTGTAGATCGCGTTGCCGGCCGTGGTGGCCGCGCTGGCCAGGGCCGCCCCGGCCACCGTCCCCGCCACGCCGAGGAACGACGCCGCCACGGCCGCCGTCGCCGCCGCCAGGGCGCTGCCCACGATCTGCGGCGCGCTGAGATCGAGCCGGTTCTTGTCAGCCATCCGTCTCCTCGCCGCGCATGGATCGGCCTCGCCCTGACGATGTGCCCGTGCGTTCGCGTGCCGTGGGCGTCTCCGCGATCGGGGGCACGCGGGCGGAATCCGCGCCCGCGGAGCCCGCCACATCGCTTCTATCCGTGATGCGGGGAATTGAACATTTGATCGGGTTTTGCCCGGTAGAAGGTGGATTCCCGGACTCACCGGCTCGTCACGCGCCCGTACGGCCCGCCCTCGTGATGCGGGATCCGGTCCGCCGTGGTCGCCACGTTCCCCTTGCCTTCGCGGCATTTCTGGTGTCTCTTGGGTGAACTGCAGGGCGCGCGGGTCCGCGATTCGCGAGAATCCCGGAAGGAGGCCCAACCCGTTTGCTGCATATGGAGCAGCCGCTGGATAGGGTGAAAGCGACATATTTGCCCGCCTCTCATCACCACCCCATGCCTCTGACCAAGGCGATGTTCGGACATGCCGGGTACGGTGCTGGCAGGCGACGGGCTCTCGCGAGAGACTCAAGGGTCCGGGGGAAGATGAGCACGACGACGAAGGGACTCGCATGCAGGAGCTCCGACTCGTCGCGGTAAGCGAGGACGGTACCTACCTCGTGCTGGCTACGGCCGGCCGGGGCACACGATTCACGCTTCCCGTCGACGAACGGCTCCGAGCGGCGGTCCGCGGCAACTTCTCCCGTCTCGGCCAGTACGAGATCGAAGTGGAGAGTCCGTTGCGCCCCAAGGAGATCCAGGCCCGCATCCGTGCGGGGGAGACCGCGGAGGAGATCGCCGCCACCGCGGGTATCCCGGTGGAGCGTGTCCGCTGGTTCGAGGGACCGGTCCTGCAGGAACGGGAGTACACCGCGCAGCAGGCGCAGCGTGTCGCCGTCCGCCTGCCGGGCGAGTCCACTCCGGGGCCCACCCTCGGCGAACTCGTCACCGAACGGCTGAGCCGCCGCGGCGTCCCCAGCGACGAGATCGACTGGGACTCCTGCAAGCGCGACGACGGCCTGTGGCGCATCAAGCTCGGCTTCGTGTGGAACGGTCACACCAGGAACGCCGAATGGCTGTTCGACATCAGGCGGCGGCACGTGACGCCGTACGACGACGAGGCGCTGCGGCTGTCCGCCACCGAGTACGTCGAACCGGTCGAAGAGGCCACGGTGACGCCGTTCGTGCCGCGACTGGCCGCCAAGCTGACCCCGGTGCCCACCACCGGCCCGTCCTCCACACGGGAACAGACCCCCACGTACCGCGACGAGCGCGCCCCGCGCGAAGAGCGGCCCACGTTCCATGACGAGCCCGCCCTGCGCGAAGACCGGCCCACCTTCCGCGACGAACCGGCGCGGCGCGAAGACCGGCCCGCGTTCCGCGACGAGCGCGCCCCGCGCGAAGAGCGGCCCACCTTCCGGGACGAACCGGCGCGGCGCGAAGACCGGCCCGCGTTCCATGACGAACCGGCGCGGCGCGATTCCCGCGCCGCCTTTGACGAGCCGTCCTTCCCCCAGGAGGGAAGGGCTTCCTACCAGGGGTCCCCCGCGTTCCGGGGGGAGGCCGCCTCTTTCACCAGGGACGAGCCGTCCACGACGTCCCAGGACGAGCGGCCCGCCCGGCGGGACCAGCACCACCCGTTCCGCCAGGCTCCCTCCGCCTACCGGGAAGAGCCCCTGGCGGTCCGGCAGGAGCCCGCGTCGTTCCGTGACGAGCGCTTTCGTGACGAGCCGTCGTCCCCCGTGAGGGAAGCCCCCTCCGCCTACCACGACGTCTCCACCGGTCACCGGCCGTCCGCCGAGCCCCGCGACGCCAGGGACGCCGACGAGTACTCCCAAACCGCCCGGCCTTCCCGACCCGCCGAGCCTCGTCCCGCCGAAACTCGGCCATCCGAGTCTCATCTCTCTGAGGCTCGTCCCGCCGAGCGCCGTGCCGATGAGTTCCGTTCCGCCGAGTCCCGTGCCGAGGAGCCGCGCGGCGTCGAGCCTCGTGTCGCCGAGCCGTCTCGTGCCGCGGAGTTCGGTGGCGACGGCCAGGAGCGTTCCGGCGCGCGTGCCGAGCACGGCGGTGTCCGGCCCGAGGTCGCCGAGCCCCCCGCTCAGCCGACCCCGCTGCGCCCGGTCGCCCCCTCCCCCACGGATGCCTCCCCGGACCGAGACGCCGGGGCAGGGGACGTCGCGACGCCCGAGGCGGTGGCCCGTGCCGTCCGCGCTTCCATGATCCAGTCCGATGCGCCGCCCGCCGAGACGCGTGAGGAGCACCGGGAAGGCGAGAAGGCCGAGGAGAGCAGGGTCACGCGCGTCCCGGTCGAGCCGATCGAGGCGCGGGAGCGGTCCGCCCCGGTCGAGGTGCGGGAGCGGTCCGAGCCGGTCGAGGTTCGCGACGCGGAGTCCTCTCCGGCGCCCGCGACCACGGCCACACCGGAACGGGCCACGTCCGAGCGGACTGCCTCCCCGGCGCACGAGCTCACGCCCGACCAGGCCGCGCCCGAGCGGACGGCCTCCCAGGCGGAGACCGCGCAGACGGCCGAGCTTCGCGAGAGCGAGCACGCCACGTCCGAGCGGACGGTGTCCGAGGCCGAGACCGCGCACACGGCCGGCCCTCGTGAGACCGAACACGCCACGGACCACGCGCAGCCCACCACCTCCTCGCCCCAGCCCGAGCCCACCCCGGCTCAGACCGAACGGGCCGTCCCTGCTCAGGCCGAGCGGGCCGTCCCGGAGAGCGCGGACGGTCCTGCCGCGCCGGAAGGCTCGGTCGCACCGGAGGCCCCGGTCGCTGCGGAAGACGTCGAGGTCGCGGCGGAAGAGGCCGAAGTCGCGGCGTCGCACGACCGTGCGGAGCGTCCCGTGACGCCCTCTCCCGGCGCGCCGGGTTCCGAGGAGGCGGCGGAGGCGGCGAACGTCCGCGCCCCGCGCCGTCCCGTCCCCAGGCCACCGATCCCGAGGGTCCCGCCCGGGCGGGCCGGCGGCGACACGCCGTCCGAGGAGGCCCGTCCCGGGAAGGCGGCACGGCCCGCGGCTCCGGTGGCGCGTCCCGCGCCTGTCGGCACCCCTGCCCGCAAAGCCGCGGCGGCGAAGAAGTCCGAGGCCGAGGAGGCCGCGGTCGCCGTGCCCGCCGCGCGCAACAGCGGCGACCTGGCCAACCGCCCCGCTGCCGCCGCCGCGGAGCCGGACAAGATCGAGCAGCCGGACGCTCCCGGGGGCGAGGCCAAGCCGAAGCCGGAGCCTCCCATCCCGCAGCAGGCGCCCAAGCCGAACGCCCGCCCGGTCCGCAAGGGGGGACGCGGCCGCCGCGCCTCCGTCCCCACCTGGGACGAGATCATGTTCGGCGCCCGCCGCCAGGACTGACCCGCCCCGCCCGCGTCCACACCATGACCCGGGCCGGTCACCACGACCGGCCCGGGTCATGTCTTGCCAGGTCGCCCCGATGCCGCCGAGGTATCGGTTCGATCGCGACGATCGAGGTCGTTCAGGACCGACCGCAGTCGTTAAGGGCCGTTCTAGGCCGATCGCAGTCGCGCGGGGTCGCTCAGGGCCGAACGGAGTCGCGCGGGGCCGTTCAAGGCCGAACGGAGTCGCGCGGGGCCGTTCAAGGCCGATCGTGTGGTGCGCCGGCGGTGACGCACCGGCTGAGTGGAACGACGGGCTGGGCGGGATGTCGGTGGGCGGCCGTGCGGTGGGTCAGGTCCGCCGTTCCAGGAACGGGGTGATCCACTCCGGGGAGACCTCTGCGGCGAAGGCGACACCCTGCTCCTCGCCCGTGTCGATCGCCGAGTAACCGCCGCTGCCCGCGCCGACGCCCGCGATCACCGTCAGGACACGGGCACGCCGCTGGAACCACGTCTGACGGATGGTCCAGCCGACGACCGCGCGCCGCTCGACGACCGCGCGCGTCCGGGGCAGCGACCCTGAGCGGACCGACAGCCGGGCCCCGTCGTAGGCGTGTCCGAGCGAGCGGTAGCGGTCCAGGCCGAGGAACACGCCCAGGGCCGCGGCGACCAGTCCCAGCAAGCCGATCCACGCCCAGCCGAAGAGGAAGCCCGCCGCGGCCACCGCCAGGCCCGGCGCGACGGCCCGGAACAGCCGCCTGCGCCGCGCCGCCGCCGGATGCCCCCGCAGCGGCGCGCGGAATGGGCCGACGGCCTCGCCGGCGACCTTCTCCACGGACGCCCGGGGCGTGACGGGCAGCAGTTGCCCCCGGGTGCGCGAGTCGCCGAGGCCGGTGACGATGGCCCACAGCCGGGCCACCTTGGCCCTTCGTTCGAGCACCCCGTCGGCGATCTCGTACCCGCGTATCCGCGCGTGTTCGAGTGCCACGCTGCGCCGGGTGATCAGTCCCCGTTCGGCGACGAGCGAGGCGTCGCGGCGGCGGAGGGTGAAGTTCCAGTTGAAGATCATGTACATGGCGCCCCCGGCCACCGGCATGGCCAGGACGAGCACGACCCCGATCGCGACCAGCAGGAACGGCCGGTGCCACAGCCACTCCCCCACCGTGATCGGCAGGTCGTCGCCGAAGCCGAGATCGTTGCCCCACTGGATGACCAGGCCGATCGCGCCACCGGCCAGCACGAACGGCGCGAACAGGAACGCGCCGGACAGCGGGCCGTACAGCAGCCACCGCCGCGGCACGCGCAGGTAGACCCGCTCCTCCACGGGCGCCTCGGGGGCGGCGGCCGTGCCCTGCGCAGCGCCCGCCGACTCGCCGCGTACCGACCGGCTACGCCGCAGCAGGACCTCGCGCAGGCGCTCCGCCTCGGGCAGCGAGACGCCGTCCAGCTCCCCTTCCTGCTTGCCGCCGCCGCTCGCCCCGGTGTCGATCCTGACGACGGAGAGGCCGAACAGGCGGTGCATGGGCGGCGTGGTGACGTCCACGCCGCGGACGCGGTCCAGGGGGATCGTCTTCACCGAGCGGCTCACCAGCGACCGGGTGAGCTCCAGCCTGTCCCCGGCCACCCGGTAGGTGAAGGTGGCCCAGCGCACGGCGGCGTACGCGACCGAGCCGACGATCGCGAGCGCGGCCCAGATGATGGAGTTGCCGGACAGGCCCCCGAAGAACAGCACGCCCGCCAGCGGCAGGAACAGCGAGGGCAGCATGCGCACGGGGTCGATCAGTATCACCAGGGGGCTGAGCCGCGACGGCGGCACCCACAGCGGGTCACCGCCCGGCGCCGGCTCCCCGCCCGTGCCCTGCGCGGGCTCCTCGCCCGCCGGGGTGGGCTCGGGCGCGGTCATGTCGCGTCGTCCCTGAGCTGGTGGGCGCGGTGGGCCAGGTCTTCGGCCAGACGGGCGGCCACCCCGACGTCCAGGCCCTCGATGGACGACGACCCGGCGTAGGAGGCGGTGCGGATCTCGACGGTCGCCAGGCCGAGCAGGCGCTCGAACCAGCCCTGCTCCTTGTCCACGGTCTGGATGCGGCTGACCGGGACGAAGACCCACTTCCTGCTGAACCAGCCGGACCGCGCGTACACGACGTCCTGCGACAGCTCCCACCGGTGGACGGCGTAGCGCCACAGCGGCTCGACGACGATGAAGGGCAGCTCCACGATGGCGAGCACCGCGGGAACCCACCAGATGTGATCGGTCACCCAGTCCGGCAGGAAGCGGCGGCCGGAGCCTCCGATCCAGGCCGCCGCCAGGGAGGACAGGCCGACGAGCAGGACGAACCCGACCAGGGCCTCCAGCAGCCACAGGGTGATCGCGCGGCGCGCCACCCTGTGGGCGGGGTCGCGCAGGGGAGCTGTCACGGATCCAGCCTAGCTAGATCACCGGAGAAGGCCCTCATCTCCATCACCTGCTCTCCATCCCACCAAATGCCCCCATGTCCGCCGCCTCCGGGTGGGTCTGTCAGCGATTTGTCAGCCCGGGCGGGGGTTGAGCCTCGGACGGTCAGAGAAATGTCAGTGGCGTCCGCAAGACTGCGTCTCGGTCACCGGGCCCACGGGCCGTGTGACCCCCCAACCCGTTGACCGAGGAGCCAATGCCATGCGATACGCGGTCCAGGCCGAAGGCCTGATGAAGCGCTACGGTGAGACCCGCGCGCTCGACGGCGTCGACCTCGCCATTCCCGAGGGCCGCCTGCTCGGCGTGCTCGGCCCGAACGGCGCCGGCAAGACCACCGCCGTGCGCATCCTGGCGACGTTGCTGCGCGCCGACGGCGGCCGTGCCACGGTGAGCGGCTTCGACGTCGCCAAAGAGCCCCACAAGGTGCGTTCCCAGATCGGTCTGACCGGCCAGTACGCCGCGGTGGACGAGACGCTGACGGGCGTCGAGAACCTCGTGATGATCGGGCGCCTGCTGGGCCTGAGCCGCGCCGCGGCCAAGCGGCGCGCCGCCGAGCTGCTCGACCGCTTCTCGCTGACCGACGCGGGCGGCCGGGCGGCCAAGACGTTCTCCGGGGGCATGCGCCGCCGCCTCGACCTCGCGGCGAGCCTCGTCGGGCACCCGCAGGTGCTGTTCCTGGACGAGCCCACCACCGGCCTCGACCCGCGCAGCCGCACCGACCTGTGGAACGTCGTGCGCGACCTCATGGCCGACGGCGTCACCGTGCTGCTCACCACGCAGTACCTCCAGGAGGCCGACGAGCTGGCCGACGACATCGTGGTGTTCGACCACGGCCGGGTCATCGCCTCGGGCACCTCCGACGAGCTCAAGGCGACCACCGGGGCGCAGGTCCTCCAGGTGCGGCCCATGGACGAGCGTCATCTCTCCCTCGTGGCCGACGTGATCGCCGATCTCCTCGGCGACCGGCCCGACCTGACCGGCGGCGAGGCCACCGTGAACATCAAGGACCCCACGGTGGTGCCGGCGATCGTGCGCAGGCTCGACGACCTCGGGGTCGTGGCCGCCGAGCTCAGCCTGCGCAAGTCCAGCCTCGACGAGGTGTTCCTCGCCCTCACCGGCCACCGCGCCGAAGATCAGTCCGCCTCCGGGCAGGTCCGGAAGCAGAAGGAAGAGGTGCCCGCGTGACCTCGCTGACCGGAACCGCGCCCCGCGCGGCCGTTCCCGGCCGGATCGGCCCGGCGGCCGGGCTGCGGCACACCATGACGCTCGCCTGGCGCAGCCTGGTGCAGATCAAGCACAACCCGATGGAGCTGCTCGACCTGTCGGTCCAGCCCATCATGTTCCTGCTGCTGTTCACCTACGTCTTCGGCGGCGCGATCTCCGGATCGACCACCGACTATCTGCAGTTCTCGCTGCCCGGCCTGGTCGTCCAGAACATGCTGTTCGCGACGCTGACCACGGCCATCGGGCTCAGCACCGACATCCACAAGGGTGTGTTCGACCGGCTGCGCAGCCTGCCGATCGCGCGGTCGGCGCCGCTCGCCGGGCGCATCGTCGCCGACACGTTGAAGCAGGTCTGGGCGTTCGCGTTGTTCCTCGGCCTCGGCACCGTGCTCGGCTACCGGGTGCAGACCGGGGTCGTCGGGGTGGTCGGCGCGCTGGCGCTGCTGGTCGCGTTCGCGCTGGCGATGTCCTGGATGTCGGTGCTCATCGGCCTGACGGCCGCCGAGCCGGAGAAGGTGCAGATCATCGCGTTCTCGGTGATGATGCCGCTCACCTTCACGTCCAACGCCTTCGTGCCCACCAAGACGCTGCCCGAGTGGTTGCAGCGATGGGTCGACGTCAACCCCGTCACCCACCTGGCCGACGCCGTCCGCGGCCTGCTCGGCGGGGGTCCGGTCGCCACCCACGCGACCATCTCCCTGATCTGGGCGCTCGGCATCGCCCTGGTGTTCATCCCCCTGTCCCTCCGCGCCTTCCGCTCCCGCGCCTGAGCCCGCCGCCCCATGCCTCCGCCACGGCCTGGCCCCGCCACCGCATGCCCCCGCCTCGTCCCGCCGCCGTCAGGGCCGGGCGAGGCCGAGGGCACGCTCGCGGGACATCGACCGGCCGTGCGCGAAGTGCCGGGAGTACCGCTCCTGGCCGAGCGCGGCGGCGACGGCCTCGGTGATGCGGGCATGGTCGTACCCGACCACCGCGTCGACGCCGCGGATCCCCGCCGCCGCCCCGAGCAGCCTGGCCGCCGTCGCCGGGTCGCCCTCGCGGACGGAAAGGCCGGCGCGGGCGATCAGCACCAGGCCGATCGCGGCGCCGTCGTGGGTGCCGCGCGCCAGCCGCAGCGCCTCGGCGTGCGAGGCCCGCGCCGCCTCCAGGTGGCCCTCCTCCTCGGCGAGCATGCCCATCGACGCGTGCAGCACCGCGGTGAACGGAGTGGGGAAGTCGCGGCCGTCCGCCGCCAGGCCCACCGCCTCCTCGTAGAACCGGCGAGCGGTGACATGGTCGCCCGCCTCGCGCGCCAGGTCGCCGCGTGCGCTCTGCACGCACACCTCGCCCATGCGGTCGCCCGTGGCGCGGCAGATCTCTATCGCCTCCTCCAGCGCGGCCTGGGCGCCCGCCACGTCACCGGACGCGCTGAGGGCCATCGCCAGCCGGGCGCGCAGATAGGGCGTGTCCTCCACCGAGCCGATCTCGTCGGTCAGCGCGAGCGCCTCCCTGATCACCTCGATGATGGTGGCGTTGTCACCGCGCATGGTGATCGCCTCGGCGAGCGACCCCAGCGCCGCCGAGACTCCCCAGCGGTCGCCCACCTCGCGGAACCTGTCGACGGCCACGCGCAGGTCGGCCTCGCCCAGGTCGATCCGTCCCGCGGTGTAGTAGACGTGCGCGCGGAGCAGATGCCCCGAGGCCACCACCCACGGGTCGGCGTCGTCGAGCAACGTCCCCACCACGCCGTGCGCGTCGGCCGCCTCCTCGACGAACAGCGCGTGCACCGGCTCGGCCAGGGACATCAACGGCGGCCACGGACGCGGCACCCAGGCCCTGCCCAGCACCACCGCCCGCCCCAGCACCTCCTTGGCCTCCTGCCAGTGGTTGGTCCCCCCGGCGAGCAGAATGCCGTAAACGGTCAGCGCCAGCACGAACCTCCGCGCCTCATCGATCCCCACACCCTCCTCAGGCCCTGGCCCGGCGTCTCCCTGCCAGGCCGGCCCCGTGGCGGCAAAGGCGGCGTACGACGGCGGCGGGGCGAAGGGGGCAGGGGGCTGTCGTGATGGCGAGGCGGTCACAAGGGCGGGGGCGGTGAGGGCGAGGATCTCGGCGGCGCGCCGGGCGCCTTCGAGGCGGCGGCCGGCGAGGAACCAGTACCAGCCGAGCGCCCCGACCAGCCGCAGCCCGAGATCCCGGTCCGCCGAGTCGATCGCCCAGCGCAGCGCCGCCGTCAGGTTGTCGTGCTCCGCGGACAGGACGGCGAGCCACTCGACCTGCCGAGCCCGGCGCAGCTCCGGGTCGGCGGTCGCGGCCAGTTCCAGGAAGAACCCGGCGTGCGCCCGGCGTACGGCATCGCGCTCCCCCGACTCGGCGAGCCGCTCCGCCGCGTACGCCCGCACGGTCTCCAGCATCCGGTAGCGCACGCCTTCGCGCACCACCAGCGACTTGTCCACGAGCCGCGCCAGCACATCGAGCACGTCCTCACCCGGCAGGTGGCCGTGCGCGGCGGCGTGCGAGGTGGCCTCGGATGAGGACGGATGGGACTGTTCGCGGGGTGGAGGAGTGTCGGAGCAGATGGCTTCGGCGGCCTCAAGGGTGGCGCCACCGGCGAAGACGGCGAACCTCGCGGCGAGTAGCCGTTCCGTTTCGTCGAGAAGGTCCCAGCTCCATTCGACGACCGCGCGCAACGTCTGGTGGCGGGGCAGCGCCGTGCGGCTGCCGCCGGTGAGGAGGCGGAAGCGGTCGTCGAGCCGGTCGGCGATCTGCGCGGCCGACAGGCCGCGCAGCCGCGCGGCGGCCAGCTCGATGGCGAGCGGCATGCCGTCGAGCTCGCGGCAGACACGGGCGACGGCCTCGGGCTCGTCCTCGACGCGGTACCCCGGCCTGGCCGTCGCGGCGCGGTCGGCGAACAGGGCCTCGGCGTTCGCCTGGTCGAGCGGCCGCACGGGCCAGACGAGCTCCCCGGAGACGCCGAGCGGTTCGCGGCTGGTGGCGAGGATGCGGATGTCCGGGCATTCGAGGAGGAGCTTCTCGGCGAGCAGCGCGGCGGCCTCGACGACGTGCTCGCAGTTGTCGAGGATGATGAGCCTGCGTCGCCCGGCGAGACTCGTCACCAGCCGGTCGACCGGATCCACGACCTCGGGCGGGACCGCGCCGGGCGTGCGGACGGACGCGCGGCCGATGTCGCGCATGCCGAGCGCGGACAGCACGGCCTGCGGCACGCCCGCCGGGTCGCGTACGGGCGCCAGCTCGGCGAGCCACACCCCGTCCGGCGTGCCGGCCCGCAGCGCGTCCCCGGACTCGATCGCCAGCCGCGTCTTCCCCGCGCCGCCCGGCCCCACCAGCGTCACCAGCCGGTGCCGGGCGAGCAGCGCCCGCGCCTGCGCGACGTCCCGCTCCCTCCCGACGAAGCTCGTGAGCCGCGCCCGCAGATTCCCCTTCCTGCCCTCCGGCACCGCGGCACGGTGGTCGGGAGTGGGCGCGCCGGGTGGGGAGTCGTCACGGAGGATGCTGACGTGGAGGCTGGAGAGTCCGGCGGAAGGGGCACTGCCGAGGCGCTCGGCGAAGTCGGTGCGGGCGGCCTCGTAGGCAGCGAGCGCCTCGACCTGGCGTCCCGACGCGCGCAGTGCCCGCATGTGCTGGCCGCGCAGCCGTTCTCTCAGCGGGTGGGCGGCGATCAGCGGGACGATCTCACCGATGACCTCCTCGTGGTGGCCGAGCAGGAGGCGCGCGTCGATGAGGTCCTCGGTGGCGGTCAGGCGCAGGTTGTCCAGCCGGGCGACTTCTGCCGCCGCGACCGGGGACCCGGCCAGGTCGGCCAGGGCCGGCCCGCGCCAGAGCGCCAGCGCCTCTTCCAGCAGGCGCACCGCCTCCGCCGCGTCAGGCGCGGGCGCCCACGCGGAGGTGGGCAGGGAGCGCGCGGCGTGCGATAAGTGTTTCGTGGCTTTGGTGGTGAGATGGGTGAAGTGGTGGGTGTCGACCTGGTCGGGGGTGATGGCCAGACGGTAACCGGAGGGGGCGACTTGGACAGTGTCGCGGCCGAGCGAAGCGCGCAACCGTGACACGAGGGCTTGGAGGGCGTTGCCGGCCGCGGCGGGAGGAGCGGAGTGCCACACGCCCTCGACCAGGAGGTCGTACGGAACCGTCCGCCCGGGGCTGAGCAGCAGCAACGTCAGCAGAGCACGCAGGCGCCCGCCGCCGACGCGCACCGGCGCGCCGTCGCGGCGGACCTCCAGGGGCCCGAGCACGGCGAAGCCGGTCCGCGCCGTCGCCCGCACCCCGTCCATGCATCGATTCTGGCCGATCGGGCCCATCGCCGTTGACCCTCATTCCTGTGATGGGGTCAGGGCACTCCTCAGATCCGCGTAGCATCAGCGGGCATGGGGCAGCCGAGAAAGTCCGTGCGCGCCGGGCGCCTGGGACGCGACTGGCGTGCGGTCGTGGTGGCGGCGGCGGTCGCCGTGACGTCGGGCTGCGGCATCGTCGGCAGCAATTCGCCGACCGACGGGTCGCTGGGCGAGCTCAGCGTCTCCAGCCCGAGGTTCCGTGACGAGGCGCCCCTGCCGGCCGATTACTCCTGTGCCGGCAAGGAGGGGAATCCGCCGCTGCGGTGGTCCGGTGTGGCGCAGAAGCTGACCAAGTCGATCGCCCTGGTGGTCGACGCGAACAACGCGCAGGGAGCGGCGGAGGTGCACTGGGTGGTGTTCAACATCGACCCGCTCACGACCGAGCTCACGCAGAACAGCGTGCCGCGCGGCGCGGTGCAGGGCATGACGTCGAGCGGCAAGGTCGGCTACTCGCCCCCATGCCGCCAGGACGACATTTATCGTTTCAGTGTCTACGCGCTCGACGAGAAGCTGGATCTGAAGAAGGGCGCCGCCCTGCGGGAGACGTTGGAGCACATCGCGCAGCACACCATCGCCCGTGGACGTCTCTCGGCGTCCCACATCGAGTGACGCGATGCGCACCGAAGGTGATACTCAATACCGGATCTTCTCGTAGGGTGTGACAACGGTCATAGTGGTCGGACAGAATCAGGTGCAATCCTTGAGCGCAGGTGGTCAAAGGGGGCAGGTCGCGTCGATGGCCGCGCGATCTCACCAGCGCCACTGGAAGGCCATGGCCATGAAGGTGGTGCAATGATTATCGCGGTCATTGTCGGCCTCGTCGCCGTCGTGCTGCTCGTGCTGATGGTCGTGGCACTCGGCATGCGGTCGATGAACCGCCGGGAGAGCAATCTGCCCCCAGAGCGGCTGCGCAAGATGGCCGAGCAGGCGGAGGATCCCACCAAGGCCAAACGCCCCGGCCGCCCCGCCGAGGAGACGTTCTTCGAGAGCTTCCCCGAGGGGTTCGACGCCTTCCAGGAACCCGAGCGGGCCACGGCACGGCTGCGTCCGGGCAACGGCAAGCCCGGGGCCCGGCCCGCGGGCCGGCCGGGCGGTCGCTCGGCCCCGCGCGGCAAGCAGTCGGCGTCCTCGCGCGGCCGGCGCGGCGTCGACGAGTGGGGCGACTCCGACGACTACGACGACGACTACTGGACGCGGGTGCGGGCCGACGACGGCGCGTTCGGCGGCACCATCGCGGCGCGCATGGGCGCGAGCCGCCCCGACCTCGCCTCCCCGTCCTCCCCTCCGGCCGCCAAGCCGGCCGCCGCGCGCGACTCGGCCAAGCCCGACGAGGTGGACGCCAACGCGGCCACCGTGCAGGCTCCGCTTCCCCCCAGGCCGGCCGGCCATGCCGGCCAGGGGGACTCTCCGCGCGCCGCCGCCCCCTCGTCGGCCGCCGCCGCCTCCGACCGCACCGTGACCTTCCCGGCCCCCGTGCCGCAGCCACCGGCGGCCGGCTCCCCGCCCGCCGCCTCGGCCGCCGACGTGCTCGGCGCGCTCGGCTCCCCGCCGGCCGCTCCCCGTTCGGGCCGTGGTTCGCGTCCCGACCCGGCCGACCCTCTCGGCGTCGACTCCTCGCGCACCAAGCCGCGCCGGCGCGGCGACGCGGGCGACGCCTCCCGTGCCACCCCGCCCGCCCGTCCCGCCGACCCGCGCAGGAGCGGCCGCCCGGGCAGGCCCGCCGAGCCCGGCCGTTCGGCCCCGGCGCGCCCGGAGGTATCGCGCGCCGACTCCGGCCGCACGCCGGCCCCCGGCCGTTCCAACGCCCCCCGTCCCGACGCCGCCCCTTCTGACAGAGCCGACTCCGGCCGCACGGCGACCGGCCCCTTGGGGACGGGCCGCCAGGGCCGCTCCGACGCGCCGCGCCCGGCCGATCCCCTGTCGGACCCGCTGTCCGGCAACCCGCTGACCACCGGCCCCATGCCCGGCGGCGCGTTCCCCGCGGGGTCGATCGCGGGTGATCCGCTGTCGAGCGGGCCGCTGCCCAGCGGCGCCACCCGGCCGCGCTCCGGTGAGGACTCCCGCCGGCGTCCCCAGGACGACGCGGGCCGTTCCCCCGCGCAGGAGACCCCGCGCACCGGGTCCGAGCAGACCGGCCCGTTCGCGTCCTCCCCGTCCTACGGCCGCACGCCCGACCCGCTGGGCACGGGCGCGCCCGGCGCGGCGGCCGGGTCGTGGCCGGCGCAGCCCGCGTATCCGGCCACCGGCTCCTACGACATCCTGGACGGACCGGCCACCCCGCCTGCGGGCACGCCCGCCGCGCCGTCCTCGGACCGGAAGAGCGCCGACTACCAGCTTCCCGGCCACGACCGGTACGCCGCGCGCGAGTCGTACCCGTCCGAGCCCGCCTACCCGGCGGGGCCGTCGGCCCAGTCGTACGAGGTGCGGCCGGGGTGGGCGACCATCGACGACTCCGACGCGGTGACCGGGTCCACGCCGGCCCCCCGGCGCGACACCTCCGCCTACGACGCCACGGTGGCGCACGAGCTGCCGAGGCGGGACGACGCGCCGCCGTCCGGTTCCGGACAGGGCTACGGCGGCTACGGCCCGGGGTATCCCACGGGCTCCGCCGCGACCCCGTCCTCCCCGGTCTCGTCCTCGTGGTCGCAGCCGCGCCAGAACACGGGCGGAAGCTGGCCTTCCTACGGTGAGCTGTACGGGAACGGCGGGCCGGGCGAGGATCCGGCGCAGCAGAAGGGGTCGCCGTCGCGTGGCGGCCACCGCCGGCCGGCCGAGACCGACTATCCCGACTATTACCGCTGATCACCCAGATTTCCACCGTCAGTTGTAAAACGCATCCGGGAAAGGCTTAATCAATCGGCCCCGGCGTCGTATGGTCGCCTCATGACCGGGGACACGGAACGTAGCCGAACGACGACCGAGCGTCTCACCTCCGTGCTCCGGCACGATCTTCCCGCCTCACTGGTGGTCTTCCTCGTCGCGGTGCCGCTCTCCCTGGGCATCGCGGTGTCCTCCGGGGCGCCGCTGATCGCGGGCCTGGTCGCCGCCGTCGTGGGCGGGCTGGTGGCGGGGGCGCTCGGCGGTTCTGTCGTACAGGTGAGCGGGCCCGCGGCCGGGCTCGCGCTGGTGGTGGCCGAGCTGGTGCGGACGTACGGCTGGCGCGCCACCTGCATGATCACGTTGATGGCGGGCGTGCTGCAGATCGTGCTCGGCGCCTTCAAGGTGGCGCGGACCGCGCTGGCCGTCTCGCCCGCCGTGGTGCACGGCATGCTGGCCGGGGTCGGCGTGGTGATCGCCCTCTCCCAGCTGCACGTGGTGCTCGGCGGCCGTCCGCAGAACTCGGCGGTCGAGAACCTCATCGAGCTGCCGAACCAGATCATCGACAACCACAGCCACGCGGTCATGGTGGGCGTGCTGACCATCGCGGTCCTGCTGCTGTGGCCGCGCCTGCCCCGGGTGAACGCGGTGCCCGCGCCGCTGGCCGCGCTGGCGTGCGCGGCGCTGACCGCGGCGGCGTTCGGCTGGGACGTGGCGCGCGCCGACCTGTCCAAGGGCTTCAGCGAGTGGGCCTTCCCCGCGTGGCCCGCCGGCGACTGGCACGGCATCGCGGGCGCGGTGCTGCTGGTGGCGCTGCTGGCCGGGGTCGAGTCGCTGCTGTGCTCGGTGGCGGCCGACCGCCTGCACGAGGGCCCGCGCGCCGACCTGGACCGCGAGCTCACCGGCCAGGGCGTGGCCAACCTGGTCTCGGGCGCGCTCGGCGGCCTGGCCGTCGCGGGCGTCATCGTCCGCACCACCACCAACATCCGGGCGGGGGCGCGCAGCCGGTGGTCCACGATCCTGCACGGGGTGTGGGTGCTGGTCTTCGCGGTGGGCCTGGGCTGGACGGTCACGCTCATCCCCCTGGAGGCGCTGGCCGCGCTGCTGGTTTTCATCGGCATCCGCATGGTGAATCTCGGCACGGTGCGCGGGCTGCACGGCCACGGCGAGCTGCCGATCTACGTGCTGACCATGGGCGCGGTGATCCTGATCGGCCTGGCCGAGGGGGTGCTGCTGGGCCTCGGCCTCGCCGCGCTGTTCGCGCTGCGCCGCCTGACCAAGGTGTGGGTGCACGTGGCGCTGGAGCCGGACGACCGCTGGCACGTCGTGGTGACCGGTTCGCTGACCTTCGTGGGGGTTCCGCGCCTGACCGAGGGCCTGCGGGGCGTCCCCCCGGGCGCCGACGTCCACCTGGACCTGAACGTCGACTTCCTGGACAACGCGGCGTTCGAGGCGCTGCACGGCTGGCGCCTGGAGCACGAGCGCACGGGTGGCTCGGTCACGATCGACGAGATGCACGACGAGTGGTACACCTCGGCGGCCAAGGGCACGCGGGCGTCGCCGGCGAAGTCGCCGCCGAAGGCTCCCGAGCGCTGGTGGCTGCCCCGGGCGTACCGCAGGGGCGGCCCGCTGTCGGCCCTCCCGGTCCGGCATTCCGGCGCGTGGATCCCTCCGCGCCAGGAGTCGGGCGCGGTGCCCGACCTGCTGGCGGGCGCGGTGGACTTCCAGCGCCGCACCGCTCCCCTGGTCCGGCCGTTCCTCACCCGCATGGCCCGCACCCAGGACCCGTCGCACCTGTTCATCACCTGCGCCGACTCCCGGGTGGTGCCGAACCTGATCACCGCGAGCGGCCCGGGCGACCTGTTCACGGTGCGCAACATCGGCAACCTCGTCCCCCGGTACGGTGCGACTCTCCCGGACGACTCGGTGGCGGGGGCGATCGAGTACGCCACGACCGCGCTGAACGTCCAGACGATCACGGTGTGCGGGCATTCGGGGTGCGGCGCGATGGCGGCCCTGCTGAGCGCCGGAGAGAAGATCTCCGGCCTGCACGGGCTGGAGCGCTGGCTGCGGCACGGCGACCACACGCTGGCCCGCTACATCCTGTCCGACGCGACCGGCGGCGAGGACGGGCCGCTCGACCGGCTGTGCCGGGTGAACGTCGCCCAGCAGCTCGACAACCTGCGCACCTACCCGGAGGTCGCGCGGCTGGAGGCCGAGGGACGGCTCAAGCTGGTCGGGCTGTACTTCGACATCGGCGCGGCCCGGGTCCACGTCCTGGACCGCGAGGGCTTCACCCCGGTGTCGGCCGGTTCGCGCTGACCCGCGGCGGACGGGACGCTCCGCTGTGGGCGGATTCGCTCATTGTGAAACGTCTCGGCCTCCCGGGGTGATCGGCACCACAGTGGTCGCATGAGACTTCTGGTGATCGGTGGGTCGGTGTTCCTCGGCCGGTCCATCGTCGAGGAGGCCCTGCGGCAGGGCCACGAGGTGACCACGTTCAACAGGGGCAGGTCCGGCGAGGACCTGCCCGGGGTGACGGCCGTGCGCGGCGACCGGGAGAATCCGGACGACCTACGGGCGCTGGCCGAGGGCCGCACGTGGGACGCGATCGTCGACGTGTGCGGCTTCACGCCGCGGGTGGTGGCCTCCTCCGCGCGGGCGCTGTCCGGCCACGCCCCGCTGTACGCGTTCGTGTCCACCGTCTCGGCCATCTCGACGTGGCCGGCCGAGCGCGTCGACGAGACCTCCCCGCTGTGGGAGTGCGGCCCTGAGGCCGGTCCCGAGGACGGCGACTACAGCGTCCTGAAGGCCGGCTGCGAGCGCGCGGTCGAGAGCTTCTTCGACGGCGGCGCGCTGATCCTCCAGCCGGGGCTGATCCTCGGACCGTGGGAGAACGTCGGGCGGCTGCCGGGGTGGCTGCGCCGGGTCGCCCGGGGAGGCCGGGTGCTGGCGCCGGGCGATCCCGAGCTGGAGATGCAGCTCATCGACGCCCGTGACATCGCGACGTTCACGGTGGACCAGGCGGCCAAGGGCACCGAGGGGCGCTTCCTGCTCACCGGGCCGGCGGGCAACACCACGTTCGGCCGGTGGCTGGCCGACTGCGCGGAGGTGACCGGGTCCGACGCCGAGTTCGTCTGGGTGGACGACGATTTCCTGCGCGCCCGCGAGGTGGAGCCGTGGACCGAGTTGCCGCTGTGGATTCCCCCCGGCGAGGGCGAGGTCGGCACGTGGAGCGTCGATACGTCCAGGGCCGAGGCGGCGGGGCTGCGGTGCCGTCCGGTGCGCGAGACCGTCCGGGACACGTGGGACTGGCTGAAGGACCGCGACGTGGCCGCCCTGGAGGAACGGCTCCCGCACTGGCGGCGGCACGGCATGGCGCCGGACAAGGAGGCGCGCATCCTGAGCGAGTGGGACGCCCGCTGACCGTACGCCGCCACGGCCGGGATAAGCGGGGCGAATCCGCCGAAGCCCGGCGCGCTGACCGCCGAACGGGGAGGGCGGGTGTTAACGTCGGCGACGTGGCAGACCCCCGGAGCTTCAGCGACGCCGACGCGCGCACGTCCCCAGCGGCCCCCCTGGCACCCCGGCCGAACCCTTCCGTGATCAAGACGCTGCACCCCCGGGACTACAACGAGGCCCTGTTCGTGGGGCACTACTACCGCGAGGGCCTGCCGGTGATCATGGACCTGACCGGCCTGGCGGATGCCGACGCCAAGCCGCTGGTGGACTTCGCCGCCGGGCTCGTCCTCGGCCTCCGGGGTGACATGGACCGCGTCGCCCACAAGGTCTTCCTGCTCGTGCCGCCGGGCGTCGTCATCGACGGGGCGCTGAGCGGCTAGAGGAACGGCGCGCGCCGCGCCGTGGCGACGGCGCGCGCCCTTACCCCTGCGGCGTGCGGTGCGGTCTACAGCGGCGGGGTGATGTCGATGAAGGCCGTGCAGTTGGCGGGCCAGGTCACGTTCACCGACAACGTGCAGTCGCTCCGGCGCACCAACCCCGTGCGCGTACGCACCGCGACGCTCAACACGTTGCCGCGTGGGTCGGCGGCCAGCGTGACGTCGGTGACACCGGACGGATGGTTCGTCACCGTGGACAGGTCGTGCCAGGGCGGGTTGGCCGGGCCCAGCGAGGTCTGGTCGCGGACCAGCACGACGCCGTTGGGCTGGGCCACCGCGACGTAGAGCAGGGGCGCCGGCGCGGTGAGGCCGGTCGGCGTGGCCACCGCCGAGTCGATCCCGTCGGAGGCGCCCCGAGGTCCGGGCGGGCCCGGAGGGCCGGGTGGGCACTTCGCGCAGCTCTTCTTCGTGCTGACGACCTCGTCCTCGTCGTCGCCCGCGGGACGGGGCGGGACGGCCGGCGCGGCGTGGCCCACGTCCTGCGACACCCGCCGGCCGTGGTCACCCGCCGTCGCGGCGCTCGCCGGAGCCGGAGCGGACAGCGTCACGGCCGCTCCCGCGAGCGCGAGCGCCGCGACCCATGTACCTGCGAAAAGCGCTTGTCCCCGAGGAATCACTCGGTCCCCCCATATCCCTTGATTCCGTACACATCACATATTTCTCGTGCCCCATGGGCGGCACCGCGCCCGTGGAATACCCGTCCGGCCCCGGCGTGACGCGACGCGGAAGTACCGATAGGGAAAATGGACGGCACGGGGACGACAAGCACGGCCGTTGCGGAGAATGGCCGGGTTTCTTAGGCTTCAGCCCATGAAGTCAACCATCACGTCAATACTCGAACCCCAGCCGCGCGAGTGGTACCGGGAGGGCACGACGGCCTACGAGGGCGGGTGCAGCCAGCACGGAACCCCACCGTGTCACGACCCGATCGTGGCCAGCGTCCTGCTTTCGGACGCCGGGAGCGAGGAGATTCGGTGGGCCGTCTGCCAGCGTGGGTTGGATTCCCTGCCGAAGCCCCGATAACCGAATTCATCCGCTTCTCACCGCGTAAGTCACCACGGCCACCGCAATCTCCGTCCAATCCCGCTTCTGCCTTCTAACGGCACACAGAGCCGCAATACCGGCGTCGAGCATAAAATCCCCCGCTCACCATCTTTCACGACGCCGCACCACAAATAGGAAGCGACGGACAGGGCACGCCCGCCACCCCGCGGGCCTCCCCCCGGCTCCTCGACAAGAGGGCCGTCCGTCGCCCAGGCCGGCCGGAAGCCCGCCGGCGGAGAGCGCCGGGCGCTCGAACGCCATCGGCCAGAAAACTAAACGACCGATCGTTCGTATTGTGCTACCGTGCCCCCATGCACGATGGACGGAGGTTGCGCGGCCAGCGCAGCCGTGAGGCGATCCTGGAACGGGCCGTGGCGCTGGCCTCCGTGGACGGCCTCGGCGGGCTCACGCTGGCGCGCCTGGCCGAGGCCGCCGGGGTCAGCAAGTCAGGCTTTTTCGCCCACTGGCGTGACAAGGAGCAGCTCCAGCTCGACTGCGTCGCCTGGGCCCGCCGCCTCTGGGAGGAGCGCGTGATCGCGCCCACCGCCACCGTCCCCAAGGGCCTCCGGCGGCTGTTCGCCCTCCACGAGTCCCGCCTCGCCTTCTACGCCGACGGCGTGCTGCCCGGCGGCTGCTTCTTCTTCGTCGCCCAGGTCGAGTTCGACGACCGTCCCGGCCCGGTCAGGGACGCGGTCGCCGCCGCCATGGGCGACTGGCTCGGCTACCTGGAACGCCGGGTCAAGGACGCCGTGGACCTCGGCGAGCTCACCGCCGACCCGGCCCAGCTCGCCTACGAGATCGAGGCGCTGGGCGAGGCCACCGTCACCCACTCCCGTATGCGCTCCGGCGACGCCGCCTACCGCCGCGCCCGCACCGCTGTCCTGGACCGGCTGCGCGCGCTCGCCACCGACCCCTCGATCCTCCCGGAGGACTGACCGTGTCCCACACCCGTCCCGTCCAGGTCCACTTCGACGACCTCGACGCCATGGGCCTGCTGCACAACGCCCGCTACGGCGTGCTGGTGGAGCGCGCGATCAGCGCCTTCTGGAGCGAGCTCGGCTGGCACTTCGACCCCGCCCGCTCCCGGTTCAAGGACGTCTTCCTCGCCGTCCGCGAGTTCCAGATCACCTACCACGTGCCGATCATGGGCGTGGGCGAGCCGCTGGTCCAGTTCTGGATCGAGCACTTGGGCACCAGCAGCGGCGTGTACGGGTTCCGCGTCCTGTCACCCGACGGCGCGACGGTGCACGCCGAGGGCCGCCGGGTGAACGTCAACCTCGACCCCGCCACCCTGCGCCCCACGCCGTTCACCGACGAGACGCGCGAGGCCGCCAAGGTCCTGGTCGCCTGACCGGCCGCCACCGGTTGTGGCCGGCCCCTCCCCCGCGGACGGATCCGCGGCGGGACACGGGGGCCGGTCACAACCGCACGCAGATGTGACGTCGCCGGCTCACGACTCGCCGGTGATCCTCGCCGAGCCGATCGAGGCGCCGGCGATCACCCGGGCCGCGGTGGTCGTCGAGGACGAGGAGGTCAGCTCCGACAGGGTCGCCCGGTTGAGCGCGTGGACCACGAACTCGTAGGTGTTCACCGTCCTCGGCGAGCACGGCCCCTGATACCCGTACAGGCTCGCGCTCCCGCGGTAGTAGATCTGCCGGGATCCCGCGGGCACCGACGGCCGGTAGGCGTGGTCGACGTTCTGCGGTAGCGACGTCACGCCCGGCGGGATGTCGTAGATGACCCAGTGGATGAGGTTGTTGTTGTCCAGGTCGCGCATGACGATGGCGTAGCTCTGCGCGCCCGCGGGCGCGCCGCTCCACGCCAGCGGCGGCGACTCGTTCTTCTGGCGCGGGTCGCCGGTGCCGCTGCTGGTGCATTCGTGCACCTTGGGGATCAGACCGCCCTCGGTGAAGGCGGTGCTCGTCACCGTGAACGCGGCGCGGCTCGACGACGAGGTCCCCGCGGCCGAGGGGGTGGCGATGGTCAGGGAGAGGCCGAAGGCGCACGTGACGAGCAGGGCGTGCGACACGGCTCGCTTGATGGTCACAGAGGGCTCCTAGGGGTGGCCGGGGTCCTGGCGCTCCGTCCTGACTACGGGCATTACATGGCGCGTGGCCACAGTGTAGGAATCACGCTCCGCCCGGACCACCACGCAGCTTGACATCCCCACGTCCTATGCCCGTCCCCACCACCGGTGGTACAGCCAGCCCTACCATCGCTGTCCAGCCCGCGGGCTCGTGCCCGGAACGTCCGGATCCCTACCGTGAGGGTGGCCTTGACGAGAGTTGCGCTGAAACGAGGGACGGATAAATGGCGACGCACGCGGTACGCCTCAACGCGGTGACGAAGACGTACGGCAAGGCGGTGCACGCCCTGCGCGGCGTCTCGGTGGACCTGCCCCGCGGCGACTTCACCGCCATCATGGGCCCGTCGGGGTCCGGCAAGAGCACGTTGCTGCACTGCGCGGCCGGGCTGGACACCCCCACGTCGGGCACCGTCCACATCGGCGGCACCGAGCTGTCCCGGATGAACGAGACCCAGCTCACCGAGCTGCGCCGGGAGAAGGCGGGCTTCGTGTTCCAGGCGTTCAACCTGATCCCCGCGCTCAGCGTGACCGAGAACGTCCTGCTGCCGTTCCGGCTCGCCGGCACGCGGCCCGACCACGCCTGGCTCGACGAGGTGATCGGACGGGTCGGGCTCGGCGGGCGCACACGGCACCGGCCCTCGGAGCTGTCCGGCGGGCAGCAGCAGCGGGTGGCGATCGCCCGCGCGCTGGTGACCAGGCCCGAGGTCGTCTTCGCCGACGAGCCGACGGGCGCGCTCGACACCCAGACCGCCGCCGAGGTGCTCACCCTGCTCCGCCAGGTGGTCGACGCCACGGGCCAGACCGTGGTGATGGTGACCCACGACCCGGTGGCCGCCTCCTACGCCGACCGGGTGCTGTTCCTGGCCGAAGGCGCGCTGGTGGACGACGTGTACGCCGCCGGACCCGAGACCATCGCGCAGCGCGTGACCGCGCTCGGCCGCCGCAGGGCCGTCGCGTGCTGAGGCTCGCCTTCGCCGCCTCGCGCGGCCGCATGGCCTCCCTGGCCGGTTCGTTCGTCGCGTTGATGTTCGCCGTGGCCCTGGTCGCCGCGTGCGGGATGCTCATGGAGAGCGGCCTGCGCGCCCGCGTCCCCGCCGAACGGTACGGCGCCGCCCCGGTCGTGGTGGCCGGCCTGGAACAGGCCGTACTCGCCACCGAGGACGACTTCCTGGGAGTGCCCCTGACCGAGCCGGTCGCGATCCCGGCCACCCTCGCCGGAGAGATCGCCAAGGTGCCGGGCGTCGCCAAGGTCGTGCCTGAGATCGGCTTCCCGGTCGGCCTGACCGGCGCGCGGGAGTCTGTGACCGGGCGGTCCTGGGAATCGGCGGCACTCACGCCGTACACCCTGAAGAAGGGCCGCGCGCCCGCCACGCCGCACGAGATCGTCACGGACGTCACGCTGGGCCACGAGATCGGGCAGAAGCTCCACGTCACCGGCCGGGACGGCCTACGCGAGTACACCGTAACCGGCACCGCCGAGCCCGGCACGAACAGACCCGGTGAAGACGGACCCGGTGCGGACGGGCGGGCGTCGGTCTTCTTCACCCCCGGGCGCGCCGCCGAGCTGTTCGCCCGCC
The DNA here is from genome assembly GCF_014205275.1 of Sphaerisporangium siamense. Taxonomy (NCBI): domain Bacteria; kingdom Bacillati; phylum Actinomycetota; class Actinomycetes; order Streptosporangiales; family Streptosporangiaceae; genus Sphaerisporangium; species Sphaerisporangium siamense. The sequence continues at coordinate 4,525,614 of NZ_JACHND010000001.1, read as the reverse complement.
CCGGCAAGGTGCTCGCGTTCGGCGTCTTCGGCGACGGCCAGAGCGAAGAGCTGGCGCGGCGTGTCGAGCGGGCGCTCGGCGACACGGTGACCGTCTACGCCGGCGACCGGCGCGGGATGGCCGAGGACGTCACCGCGCGGGAGGGCCGCGAGATGCTCATCGCCATCGGCGGCAGCCTCGGCGGCGTGATCCTCATGGTCGCGGTGCTGGTGGTGGCGAGCGCGTTCGGGCTCGCCGTCCGGCAGCGGGACCGCGAGATCGCCCTGCTGCGGGCCATCGGGGCGACGCCCCGGCAGATCCGCGCCATGATCGGCCAGGAGTCGCTGGTCATCGGGGTCGCGGCCGTCGTGCCGGGACTGCCGCTCGGCGTCGCGCTGGGCAGGTGGTTGTTCGACCAGTTCGTCGCGCGCGGCATGCTGCCGCGGGGATTCACCCCGGTGACCGGCCCCCTTCCGCTGCTGGTCGCCGCCGCGGTCGGGCTGGCCACGGCCTGGCTCGCCGCCCGCGGCGCCGTACGGCGCGCCGCCCGCGTCAAGCCCACCGAGGCGCTGGGCGAGGCCGCCGCCGAGCGCCGGGAGCTCGGCCGCGGCCGAATGATCGCCGGCCTCGTCTTCCTCGCCCTCGGCCTGTCCGCCTCCGCCATGGCCATGTACATGGCCGGGGAGACGGCCGCGGCGACCGCCGGCGCCATCGTGCTCCTGCTCATCACCGCCGCCACCCTGCTCGGCCCCTGGCTGGTCCGGCTGGCCGCGCGCCTGGCGGGCGGGGTGATCGGGCGGACCTCCCCGGTCGGCGGCTACCTGGCCGTGGCCAACACCCGGACGGCGGCCAAGCGGCTGGCGTCCGTCGCCGGCCCGCTCATCCTCATGTTCGCCTTCGCCGCGACCACCCTGTTCTCCCAGTCCACCATCGCGCACGCCACCACCCGGCAGGCCCTGGACGGCAACCGGGCCGACCACATCCTGCAGGCGGCCGGGCCCGGCCTGCCTCCCGAGGTCGCGCGGGCCGCGCGCGAGCTGCCCGGCGTCACGGGAGTGACCGAGACCATCCGCACCAAGGTGATCGGCGACACGACCGAACTGGGATCACGCACGCTCAAGCCCATGGCGGCGATCGGCCTCACCGTCCCCGTGCGCGGAATCGACCTCGGCGTCACCTCCGGCTCGCTGGACCGGCTCCGCGGGAACGGGGTCGCGCTGAGCACGCTCGCCGCGGGCGGCTTCGGCGCCTCGGTCGGCGACAAGGTCCGTCTCCTCATGGGCGACGGCACCCCGGTCAGGCTGACCGTCGTGGCCCTCTACGAGCGCGGCCTCGGCTACGGCGACGTAGCGCTGCCGTACGCGCTGGCCCGCGACCACTCGGCGTCCGGGATGTCCTCCCAGCTGTACGTCACGGGCGGCGCCAAGGAAGGTCTCGCCGCACTGGCTCCCGGCCTCACCGTCCTGGACCGGGCCGCCGCCCGCGCGGCGATCGACACGGCGCAGGAGTTCAACGACTGGGTCAACCGCCTGCTGCTCGGCATGATCATCGTCTTCATCGTCATCTCCGTGGTGAACACGCTGGTCACCGCCACCGGCGCACGCGTACGCGAGTTCGCCCTCCTCCGCCTGGTCGGCGGCACCCGCCGCCAGGTACGCGCCATGGTCCGCTGGGAAGCCCTCCTGATCGGCGCCCTCGCAGTGGTAACCGGCACCTTGATCACCGCCCCCACCCTCATGGCCCTCACCTACGGCCTGACGGGTTCCCCCCTCCCCCACATCCCCTCCCTCACCTACGCGACGATGGCCCTGGCCACCATGGCCCTGGCCTACACCGCAACCCTCACCCCCACCCACAAAACCCTCCTGGGCCGCCCCGCCGACCAGATCCGCCGCTGACCTCACACCACAGGATGGGCCGCCCACCAGCGGCCCTTCCTGTGCGCCCCGACGGGCTTCCCGCTCCTCCCGTCCGTCATCCACAACTTGACCGCATCGGAAAGCCCCTGGGGCTGGATGACGCCGCGGGCCTGCCAGTGCTGGCCCAGACTGGCCGGATCCTGGCCCGGCGGGAGCGACGAGCACAGGGCACACCATCGTGGCCGCAATACCGGCGACTCCTGCCACAGCTGTGCTGAGAGCCTTCTGCCACCAGTTCGCCTCCGTGCCGACCTGGTCGGCCGATATCACCATGGCCACTCCATCGGGAGTCAGCTCGATGGAGCCGTGGAACCCGAAAGTTCCCATTCGATTGGGTAGACGCCCACCTCATATGTCTTGAGGTATGAAATGAGATAGTCGCCCAGCGGCTTGCCCGCCGCCTGCGCTTTGTGGGCCATGTCGCCCTCCGCCTGGAGGTACGCACGGTCCCCCTCCACCTTGATGGTCGCCACTAGGTCGTCGTCGTCCGCGGCCAGCGCAGCGAGGCTCGCCGGGGCGTCGGCCGCGCACATCAGGCGTATCGTTCCTCCCTTACTGGCCGCCAGCTGGGCGCCGGCGCGTTTCGCGCCTTCGCACGCGGACAGGGCCTGCACGCCCGCCTGCGTGGGTGCGGCGATGCCGGTAAGGACCAGCGCGACGGAGACCACGATCGCGACGAGCCGGGTGGTGTTCCAGGCCAGGCCACTGCGGCTGAGCAAGGGGGTGGACGCTGTTTCACAGCGTGCTCTTAACAGAGCACATATAGACATGTCGGTGGTATTCGCGGGTTCCTATACTCCGGGCGCGGAGGAAAGGGCCGTGACGGCACGGCGAGTCTCCCGCCGCCCACGCCTCACGCTGGCCCTCCGAAACGCCCCTGTCAGGTACTCATTCGATGCTTTGGGCCGGATGATCTCCGCCGTTCCAGTTCTGCCGGGCCGGGCGCCACCCGGATGTCCCGGAACCACGGCGACCCGCGAGGCGGTGAAAAGATCTCAACCTCACGGCCTGGGCGCCGCGGGCCGGGGCGTTGTCCACAGCCCAGCGACGCCACACGGTGAGAAATGCCGCGTCGGCGACGGCACGGCCGGGCGGGTCATCGATCGGTCGCCGCTTCCGCCGGGGCCTGCCGCGCTTCCCGCGCCAGGCCCCGGCCCGCAGGCGCGACCGGTCACTCGGCAGGTGAGCTCCACCGGCTGAGAACGCCTGCTCGCACCCGAGGTCGTACTCCAGGCGAACGGTCAGCAGTCGATGGTCACCTCACGGTCCACCCACATCTGGTCGACGCCCTTGTTCCCGAACACGGAAGCGAAGATGGTGCCCTGGTAGGTGCCGCCGACGCATGGCACGGTACTGCTCGCGGAGTGGAACTTCCTGGGGCCCCTTCCCTCGCCGACCGCTTCGTCGTAGGGCGCGTTGTTCTGCGGGGTGAGCCAGACGAGCAGCCAGTCAACGGTGGCCGGAGCGGATTCCGAGCATCGGGCGCCGCCGTTGAAGCGCACCTTGCCGTCCACCATGTGAGGATCTTCGAAGAACACCTCGCACCCGGGGTAGACCTCCGACACCTGGGTCCCGCTCCCGGGTTGGGCGAGCCCGGAGGATGACGGGGCGGCGCTCGCCGTCCCGCTCGGGGTGATGCTCACCAGGGCGGTGATGATCGCCCCGGCCACCATGGTGAATGTTCGGAGTCGGTCCATGAAGTTCTCCAATCGGGGGCATTGCGGAACAGCCCTGACGGCCTAGAGGAGAAATCCGAAACCTCCACTCGGCGGTTCTGTCCGGGCACGGGTGATCACGATGTCGATCGGGTGGAACGGAGGGCATTGGTCTAATTTGTCTAAATGTCAGCCCAGGACCGAGCGAGGATCAACGACTGATCGGCGTATGTCTGACAGGCCACGCCTGTCGATCCTGTCCGCGCCTGTCAGCGCACTGAGATCATGAAGGCGTGGACCTCCGCCAGCTTGAATACGCCATCGCGGTCGCCGAGGAACTGCACTTCGGCAAGGCCGCGGCCCGGATGCACGTCACCCAGCAATCGGTCAGCGAGCAGATCCGCCGGCTGGAAAAGGAGATCGGCGCCCAACTGTTCGTCCGCACCAGCCGCCGCGTCACCGTGACCGCGGTGGGTGAGGCGTTCCTGCCCGAGGCCCGCCGGGCGGTGGCCGCCGTCCGCCACGCGCTCGACGTCGGACGCCGCGCCGCCGGCCCGGCCGACGAACTTCGCATCGGTCACGCCGCGGACCTCGGCCTCCGCCTGTTCCAGCTCGTCATCCCCGCGCTACGCGCGCATCTGCCCGAGGTACGGCTGGCGCCGTGTCCGATGGCCACCGCCGACCAGCTTGCCGCACTGGAGGACCGCCGCCTGGACATCGGCTTCTGCTGGAACGCCGAGGCCCGGTCAGGGCTGGACTCGCTGCTGGTGGTCCGCGAACCGTTCGTCCTCGCCCTGGCCGCCACCCATCCCCTCGCTGCCGAGGCCGCCATCGATCCCGTACGGCTCTCCCACCAGCCGATCATCGTGCACGAGCGGGACCTCAGCCCCTGGCTGTACGACCACATCGTCGGCCACCTACGAGACCATGGCACCGTGGTGACGATCCACCGGGAGATCTCCAGCCTGGACCGGCTGCTGCCGCTGGTCCTCGCCGACGCGGCGATCGGGATCACGGTCGCGGCCTCCGCCGCGGCCCGGCCGTTCGCCGGCGTGGTGTATCGGCCCTTCACCGAGCCGAGCCCGCTCGCCGACCAGCGCATCGTATGGCGGCGGGACACCACCGATCCCGCCGTCCTGGCCTTCGTCCAGATCGTCCGCGAACTCCGGGAGGCCGGGGCGTTCATCCCCGGCTACCCGGACCTGCGGAGCGGGCCGCCAGACGGGCTCGATCCCCTTCCCGGCTCAGTCCGGCCAGAACACCACCCACCAGAACCAACCTAACGAAGTACTACTAGATGTCCGGATCGGCACGGCCTCGGCGGTCCAGGCGAAGGTCACCCCGTGACGTACCGACCGGAGAGGTTCCAGCCTCGGCGGTGACTCCGGAGCCCACGGCACCCGCAGCCTCCTCGACTGCGTGCGCCTGGGCGACCTCGACGAATACGCCGACCTGCGGCTGACCCAGTGGGCCCACATGCTGGGCTTCCGCGGCCACCTCTCCACCTGGTCCCACCACTACTCCACCACCATGGGCACCATCCACGTGGATCTGTACGGACATCTGGTTCGGGAGGCGTCCGAGCGGGCGCGGACGGCGCCGGGCAACGCCTTCGCCACCGCGCTTCAACTCACCTGAATGTGCCCTCTCGGGGATTCAAGCCCCCTGAAGGAGAGCTCCGCCGCAGGTCAGGGGTGAGAGCGGGCGAGTCGGCCTGTAGGCCGGGTTCTGTCCTTTGCGGTGCAAAGGGGCGACCATCCATCTAGGGCCGTCGTTGCCGACGGCCTCAAGCGGTCTACCCGCGCGGCTTGGGCGGGTCACCCTCGAACGCCGCGCGCGGGGCCCTCCGGGGAGGGTCCCTTCTTGACCTTGCTCCGGGTGGGGTTTACCGAGCCGCCCACGTCGCCGTGGGCGCTGGTGGTCTCTTACACCACCGTTTCACCCTTACCTCCCGCGAGGGGAGGCGGTCTGTTCTCTGTGGCACTGTCCCGCGGGTCACCCCGGGTCGGCGTTACCGACCACCCTGCCCTGTGGAGCCCGGACCTTCCTCGGCAGGGCCCGAAAGCCCTGACGCGGTCGCCCGGCCGACTCGTCCGCTATCCGGGCAAGTTTATCCGATGGGGCAGGGGTCGTAGGGCCGGAGCCCTATCCGATCGATCAGGGCGGGGGCGAAGGGGCGGGCTCAGCGTAGGTGGGCGGTGTCGTTGAAGGCTCGGACGAGCTGGGGGCCGTCGGTGAAGTAGTCGATCGAGGACAGGGAGGCCAGGTCGAGGTGCATGCGGTACAGCGCGGCCAGGGGGGCGAGCAGTGCGGAGGACAGCAGCAGCTTGATCGGGGTGACGTGCGAGACCACCAGGATGTTCTTGCCCTGGTAGTCGGCGAGCAGGCGCTCCCTGGCCTCCTCCACGCGGATGGCCGCCCGGTCGAAGCTCTCGCCGCCGGGCGGGGCGACGGACGGGTCGTCCAGCCAGGCCGCGAGTTCCCCGGGCCAGCGGCGCTGGATCTCGGTGAACGTGTGGCCCTCCCAGTCACCGAAGTCGACCTCGCGCAGGCCCTCGTCCACGGCGACCGTCAGGCCGGTGCGGGCGGCGACGGCCTCGGCGGTCTGCCGGGCGCGGCGCAGGGGGGAGCTGACGATGACCTCGACGGCGTACGGGGGGCGGGACAGGCGGGCGGCGGCGGCCTCGGCCTGGGCGACACCCGCGGGCGTCAGGTCCGGGTCGCCGGTGCCGGAGAAGCGGCGGTCGATGGAGAAGGGCGTCTCGCCGTGGCGGAGCAGGAGGAGGGAGGTGGCGGGGGCGGGGGCCTGCCAGCCGCTGGTGGCGGCGGGCTTCGCCGCGACGACGCGAGCCTGCTCGGCGGACACGGAACTCGTCACCACCTCGCCGGCCGTGGCTTCAGGGGCGGCGGTCTCCGCGGCGCTGGAGGGGATGTCGAACAGGGCTTCGGTGGTTCCCGCCCGGCCGGCATTCGAGGCGGACCCTCTGGCGGCCCGAGTGGCGGTCTTCGCGCCGGCGGTACGCGAGCCTGAAGCAGTCGGCCCTGAAGCAGCCATGCCCGGGGCGCTTGAGCCGGGACCGCCCGTACCCGCGCCGCCCGAACCCAGGCCGCCGGAGCCGGCAGCGTCCGAAGGCAGGGCGCCCCTACCAGGGCCGCCGGAAATGGAAGTGCCGGGGCCTGGAGTTCCGGGGGGTGAGGGGAAGGTCTTGGACTGCCAGTGGGTGCCTTTGGCGGCGGCGTCCATGGCCTCGTTGGCGAGGCGGTCGGCGTCGCGGTTGCGTTCGCGGGGGATCCAGCGCCAGGTGACGCGCAGCCGGCCGGCGAGGCCGCGGGCCTCCAGGGCGAGCGGGCGCAGGCCCTCGTTCTTGATCTTCCAGCGGCCGGCCATCTGCTCGATGACGAGCTTGGAGTCCATGCGGACCTCGACCGCGGTGCCGTCCCCGGCGAGGGCGAGGACGGAGCGCAGGCCGGCGATCAGGCCCTGGTACTCGGCGACGTTGTTGGTGGTGACGCCGAGCGCGTCGGCCGCCTCGGCGAGGACCTGGCCGTCGGTGTCCTTGACGACCGCGCCGTATCCGGCGGGCCCCGGGTTGCCGCGGGAGCCGCCGTCGGCCTCGACGACGAGGTTCACAGGCCCGACTCGGGGGTGCGGACGAGGATCCTGCGGCACTCCTCGCAGCGCAGCACCTCGTCCTTGGCGGCGGCGCGGATGCGGTTGAGGTCGGCGATGGACAGCGACACCTTGCAGCCCTGGCAGCGGCCCCCCTGGAGCATGGCCGCGCCGACGCCGTACTGCTCGCGCAGCTTCTCGTAGAGGGCGAGCAGGTCGGCGGGGATGTCAGGGCTGACGCCGCCGCGCCTGCCCTTGGTCTCGGCGCTCTCGCGGTCGAGGTCGCCGAGCGCGGCGTCGCGCTTCTCCTCCAGCGTGGACAGCCCCGCGCCGATCTCGGCGCGCTCGGCGCCGAGCCGGGCGACGGCGGCGTCCGCGGCCTCGCGGCGCTCCATGATCTCCAGGACGACGTCCTCCAGGTCGGCCTGGCGGCGGTGCAGCGAGGCGATCTCGGACTGGAGGTTGGACAGGTCCTTGGAGGAGCCGACCTGGCCGGAGTCGAGGCGCTTCTGGTCACGCTCGGCGCGCACGCGCACGGCCTCGACGTCGGACTCGGCCTTGGCCTGCTCACGGGCGAGGTCGGACGCCTCGGTCTCCGCGGCGATCACCTCGGTGGCGAGGCGGGCGAGCCGGGCGGAGCGCTCTTCGATCTCGGCCAGCTCGGGCAGCGTGCGGCGGCGGTGGGCCAGCCGGTCGAGGACGGCGTCGAGCTCGGCCAGTTCGAGCAGGCGCTTCTGGGCTTCCGGGGCTGCTTTCACTTAATCCTCGCACTGTGCTGTTGTGGTCCAGGCGTCCGTCACCGTCCGCGATACGCGCGTCTCAACATTAATCCCCTTGGCGGCCAATGCGGACGCGAGCAGGTCGGCCGCTTGCGGAAGCCAGGGCCATTCGGTCGCCCAGTGGGCCGCGTCGATGAGCGCGGGGCCGCCGCCGGACTCCCCCGCCTGCAGGAACTCGGCGGCGGGGTGGTGCCGTAAATCGGCGGTGAGGAAGACGTCGGCGGCGCGCACGGCGCCGAGGCCGAGCAGCGAGTCGCCCGCGCCGCCGCTGACGGCGACCGTGCGCACGGTGCGGCCGGGGTCGCCGGCGACGCGCAGGCCCCAGGCGGTGCGCGGCAGCCCCCGCACGGCCTGGGCGGCGAACTCGCGCAGGGTCATGGGGGCCGGCAGGTCGCCGACGCGGCCGAGCCCGCGGCGCGGGTCCTCGGCGGAGGGCTGGAGGGGACGCAGGGCGCCGGTCAGGCCGACCGCCCTGGCCAGGGCGTCGGAGACGCCGGGGTCGGCGACGTCGGCGTTGGTGTGGGCGGTGTAGAGGGCGATGTCGTGCTTGATCAGGCGGTGCACGAGGGCGCCCTTGGGGGTGGCGGCGGAGACGGTGGTGGTGCCGCGCAGGTAGAGGGGATGGTGGGCGACGATGAGGTCGGCGCCCCAGGCCACGGCCTCGTCGCCGACGCTCGCCACCGGGTCGACGGCGAAGAGGATCCTGCGTACGGGGCGCCCCGGGTCTCCGCAAACCAGGCCTACGGCGTCCCAGGGCTCGGCCCAAGCGGGGTCATACGCCGATTCAAGTTCCGCGATGATCGCGGCCAAGGTCGTCGGGGACACGTGCGCAGACTACCGGCACGTCCTAGCGTGAGGAGGTCCTGACACCCGGGGGGCCGCCGAATGGCACTGAACGTAGCGATCATCGGGGCCGGTTTCGGCGGGCTGTGCATGGCGATCCAGCTCCGGAAGGCCGGCGTCACCACGTACACGATCTTCGAGAAGGCGGATCGCCTCGGCGGGACGTGGCGGGACAACACCTATCCGGGCGCGGCGTGCGACGTGCCGTCCCACCTGTACTCCTACTCGTTCGAGCAGGACCACGACTGGTCGCGGCGCTACCCGCGCCAGCCGGAGATCCTCGCCTACCTGGACCGGTGCGCGGGCAAGTACGGCGTGCACCGGCGGCTGCGGCTCGGCGCGGAGGTCACGGCCGCGGTGTTCGACGAGGCCGGCGGACGCTGGCGGGTGACGACGGCCGACGGCGAGCACGGGCCGTTCGACGTGGTGGTGTCGGGGGTGGGCCAGCTCAACCGGCCGCGCCTGCCCGACATCCCGGGCCTGCGGGAGTTCGCGGGGACGAGCTTCCACTCGGCGCGCTGGGACCACGGCCACGACCTCGCCGGGCGCAGGGTCGCCGTGATCGGCAACGGCTCCTCGGCCGCGCAGTTCATCCCGCGCGTCGCCCCGGTCGTCGCCCATCTGGACGTCTACCAGCGCACGCCGAGTTGGGTGATCCCCAAGCCGGACGGCGCGTACGGCCCCGGCCTGCGTGCGGCGTTCCGCCATCTGCCGCCGCTGCGCTCGGCCAACCGCCGGAGGGTCAACCGGTTCATCGAGAGCGTGGTGTACCCGGCGCTGGTGGACGGCTGGAGCCGGCCGCTGATGACCCGGCGGGCCACCGAGCACCTCAACCGGCAGGTGCCCGACCCGGCGCTGCGGGCCAGGCTGACCCCGGCCTATCCGATCGGCTGCAAGCGCATCGTGCTGGACGACGACTACTACCCGGCGTTGACCAGGCCGAACGTGGAGGTCGTGACCGACCCCATCACCCGCGTGACCCGGAACGGCATCGAGACGGCGGGCGGGACGCTCCGCGAGGTGGACACGATCATCTTCGCGACCGGCTTCCTGACCACCGACTTCCTGGCGCCCATCGAGGTCGTCGGACGCGGCGGGCGGCGCCTGGGCGAGGCGTGGAAGGACGGCGCCGAGGCCTACCTCGGCATGGCGGTCCCGGGTTTCCCGAACCTGTTCCTGCTGTACGGCCCGAACACCAACCTCGGGCACAACTCGATCATCCTCATGATCGAGGCGCAGGTGCGCTACATCATGGGCTGCCTGCCGCTGCTGAGCGCGCACGGCCCCATGGAGGTGCGCCCGGCGGCCATGGACGCCTGGCGCCGCGCCCTGGAGCGGGCGCTCGCGCGGACCGTCTGGCAGGCCGACTGCGACAGCTGGTACAAGAACGCCGCCGGGCGCGTGGTCAACAACTGGCCGGGCCCGGCGTCGGCGTACCGGCGGATCACCCGCGCGCCGCGCCCCGGCTCCTTCACCTTCGGCTGAGGTCCCGGCCACGTTTCTCTTCGCCGCATCGTGCGTATACCGTCGAGGACATCGGACCATCCAGGACGAGCCCGGCCTGCTCCGCGCGGGTTTTGGCGTCAGGCCGGGAGCGCGGCGGCGAGAGGAGTCCACACGTGTTCGCTGACCTCCACCGGGACGCGATCGTGGCAGACACCCACAACGACCTGCTGATGGCGGTCGCGGCGAGGCCGCCGGAGCGGTGGGCGTCGTTCTTCCGTGAGCGGTGGCTGCCCCAGCTTCGCGAGGGCGGCGTGGACGTGCAGGTGCTGCCGGTCTTCATCGACGCGCAGTACCGCCCCGAGGGCGCGCTGCGCCAGACCCTGCGGATGATCGAGTGCGCGCACGTCATCGCGGAGGGCAACCCCGGCGAGGTCGGCATCTGCCACGACGGCGCGCAGATCGACGAGACCGTGGCGCTGGGCAGGATCGCCCTGGTCATCGCCCTGGAGAGCATGCCGGGCGTCGACGCCAGCGTCGAGCTGATCCCCACCCTGCACCGCCTGGGCGTCCGCGTGGCCTCCATCGCGCACTGGGGGCGCACGCCGCTCGCCGACGGCAGCGGCCAGGACGGCACCGGCAGCCGCCTGACCAGCGAGGGCGTGGCCGCCCTCGCCGAGATGGAGCGGCTCGGCATGGTCTTCGACATCTCGCACCTCGGCGCGTCCGGCGTGGCGCACGTGCTGGAGATCGCCACGCGGCCGGTCATCGCGACGCACTCCTCGGCCCGCGCGCTGCGCGACCACCACCGCAACCTCACCGACGACCAGTTGCGCGCGGTCGCGGCGGGCGGCGGCGTGGTGTGCGTGAACTTCCTGGCCGCGTTCCTGGCGGAGAAGCCGGAGGGGTACACGATCGAGCGGCTCGGCGACCACATCGCGCACGTCGCGGAGGTCGCGGGCATCGACCACGTCGGCCTGGGCCCGGACTTCGTCCGCGAGGTGATGGACGACCTGACCCCGCCGTGCGAGAGCCCGAGCACGACCGGCCTGGACGTTCTCGCGTCGGTGCCGGGGCTGGACGGGCCGTCGGGCATGCCGCTGGTCACCGAGGAGCTGCTGCGGCGCGGCTTCGGCGAGGACGAGGTGCGCAAGATCCTCGGCGGGAACGTGATGCGGCTGTTCCGCGCCGAGCTGGGCCGTCCGGCCGAGAGCAAGCCGGAGGACGTCCTATGACGCCCGGCGACCTGCCCGCCATGCTGGACGACCTGGAGGAACTCGTCCTGTGCGAGTCGTTCTCCTCCGACCACGGCGCGGTCGCGGCGAGCGCGGCGGTCGTGGCCAGGCTGGGCGTCCGCCACCTCGGCGCCGAGCCGGAGACGCTGGTCGTGGAGGGCGTGACCCACCTGCGCTGGAGCTTCGGCACGCCCCGGGTCCTGCTGCTCGGCCACCACGACACGGTGTGGCCGACCGGCTCCCTGCGCGCCCATCCCTTCTCGGTGACCGGCGGCGTCGCCCGCGGTCCCGGCGTGTTCGACATGAAGGCCGGGCTCGTACAGCTCTTCCACGCACTGCGCTCGCTACCGTCGCTGGACGGGGTGTGCGTGCTGGTCACCGGGGACGAGGAGCTGGGCTCGCCGACCTCCCGCCCGCTGATCGAGGAGATCGCGCGGGACTGCGCCGCGTCCCTGGTCCTGGAGGCCAGCGCGGACGGCGGGGCGCTGAAGACCTCGCGCAAGGGCGTCTCGCACTACCGGCTGGAGGTGGAGGGCCTGGCCTCGCACGCGGGCCTGGAGCCGCACAAGGGCCGGAACGCGGGCATCGAGGTGGCCCACCAGGTGCTCGCCATCGCGGCGATGGACGGCGGGGACGGCGCCACGACCGTGACCCCGACGCTGCTGAGCGCGGGCACCAGCGTCAACACCGTCCCCGCGCGGGGATCGGTCGCCGTGGACGTGCGGGCGGTGGACCTGGCCTCGCAGCGGGAGGTGGACGCCCGCCTGCGCGCCCTCACCCCCAAGGTCCCCGGCGTACGGCTGGAGCTGTCCGGCGGGCTCAGCCGGCCCCCGATGGAGGCCGCGTCGTCCGCCGCGCTGTTCAAGCTGGCCGAGCGGATCGCGGCCGAGCGCGGGCTCGGCCCGCTGCGCGGCGTGGCGGTGGGCGGCGGCTCGGACGGCAACTTCTCGGCGGGGGTGGGCTGCCCCACGCTGGACGGCCTCGGCGCGGTGGGCGGTGGCGCGCACGCGGCGCACGAACACGTGATCGTCGAGGAGATGCCGCGCCGCTGCTCGCTGCTGGCCGGGCTGGTGGCGGCGGTCCTGGCGGGGCCGGCGTGACACAGGCGTACGAGGACGCCGCGCGGCGCGCCGGGGCGCGGGTGCGCGAGCTGCGCGAGATCGCGGAGTTCGAGCAGGTCACCGCCTTGTTCGACGCCATATGGAAGGCGCCGCCCTCGGGCGTGCCGATCACGGTGGAGCTGATGGCCGCCTTCGCGCACAGCGGCAACTACGTGGCCGGGGCGTACGCGGGCGAGCGGCTGGTGGGCGCGAGCGTCGGCTTCCTGTCGGGGCCGCCGGGGACGGGGCTGCACTCCCACGTCACCGGCGCCGTCATGGGCCGGGGCATCGGCCTCGCGCTCAAGCTCCACCAGCGGGCGTGGGCCCTGGCGCGGGGCCTGGAGAAGATCGCCTGGACGTACGACCCTCTGGTGCGCCGCAACGCGCATTTCAACATCGCCAAGCTGGGCGCGCGGCCCGAACGGTACCTGCCGTCCTTCTACGGCCGCATGGAGGACGCGGTGAACGCCGGCGACGAGTCCGACCGCCTGCTGGCGGTCTGGCGTATCGCCGCGCCGGGCTCGGACGCGGGGCCGGGTCCGGCCGTGCCGCCGCGGGACGCCGTGCCCGCGCTGGCCGAGCGGGAGGACCGTCCGGTCCGCGGGATCATGGACGGGCGGGCGCTGCTGGTCGGCACGCCGCGGGACGCCGAGAGGCTGCGCCGGGAGGATCCGGCCATGGCGACGGCGTGGCGGCGGGCGGTGCGCGAGACGCTGGGCGCGCTGCTGGACGAGGGCGCCCGGATCACCGGCTTCACCGCGGCGGGCGAGTACGTCGTGGAACGCTCTTGAGAGGACATGTGGTGGACGGGACGCGATCATGAAGATCACCGGGGTCGAGCTGCGCAGGATCGCGATGCCGCTGGTCGCGCCGTTCCGCACGTCGTTCGGGACCGAGACCGCGCGGGACGTGCTGCTGGTCAGGGTCGTCACGCCCGAGTCGGAGGGGTGGGGCGAGTGCGTGGCGATGTCCGAGCCGCTCTACTCCTCGGAGTACGCCGACGGCGCCGCGGACGTGCTGCGCCGCTTCCTGGTCCCGGCGGTGACCGCCCTGCCGGACGTGGACGCCTACGGGGTCGAGCGCGCGCTCGCGCCGTTCAAGGGGCACCGGATGGCCAAGACCGCGCTGGAGTGCGCCGTGCTCGACGCCGAGCTGCGCGCGGCGGGGCGCTCCTTCGGGAGCTTCCTCGGCGCGGCCCGCGACCGGGTGCCGTGCGGGGTGTCGGTCGGCATCATGGACTCGGTGCCGCGGCTGCTGGACGCGGTCTCCGCCTATCTGGAGGCGGGGTACGTGCGGGTCAAGCTCAAGATCGAACCGGGCTGGGACCTCGTTCCCGTGCGCGCGGTGCGTGAGCGGTTCGGGGACGACCTGCTCCTTCAGGTGGACGCGAACGCGGCCTACACGCTGTCGGACGCCCCGCACCTGGCGAGGCTGGACGAGTTCGGCCTCCTGCTGATCGAGCAGCCCCTCGGCGAGGAGGACCTGGTCCAGCACGCCGCGCTCGCCCGCCGGCTGAACACGCCGCTGTGCCTGGACGAGTCCATCCTCTCGGCCGGGCACGCCGCGGCGGCGATCTCGCTCGGGGCGTGCTCGATCGTCAACATCAAACCGGGGCGCGTGGGCGGGTACATCGAGGCGCGGCGCGTCCACGACGTGTGCCGGGCGCACGGGATCGCGGTCTGGTGCGGGGGCATGCTGGAGACCGGGATCGGCCGGGCCGCCAACGTCGCGCTGGCCGCCCTGCCCGGGTTCACACTGCCCGGCGACACCTCGGCCTCCGGCCGCTACTTCGCCACCGACGTCACCGAGCCGTTCGTCCTGCGGGACGGCCACCTGCCCGTCCCCGCGGGCCCGGGCCTCGGCGTGGCGCCGCTCGCCGGCGTCCTGCGCGAGGTGACGACGTCCACCGAGTGGATCCCCGCCTGAGACGCCGCCGGCCAGACGGATCACCCCGTCGTCCCGGGAACCGGGAGCGAAACGTCCAGCCCTGGTTGCGCCGTCGGCGGGGAAGGGCACGATGCGGTGACGTGAGCGACACGAGTGCGAATCTTCTCAACGGCCGGCGTTTCATCATGGTGAGTTCCACGGCGAGCGAGGTGAACGCCGAGGCGCCGACGCGGTTCTCCTACGAGGAGGCCGACGGCCTGATCTGGGGCAGCTACGACGGCGACACGGTGATCCAGGGCCGCTTCGTCGGCACCCGGGACGACGACCGCGTCGAGCTGTCGTACGTGCACGCGCTGAAGGCGGGCGGCCGGGCCGGGGGGCGCAGCTCCAGCCGCATCGAGACGCTCCCGGACGGCCGCCTGCGCCTCGTGGAGGAGTTCACCTTCGACGGGGACGACACGCCGCAGGTCAGCGTGTGCGAGGAGGTCTGACGGTCAGGGCTCCTTGTGCATGGAGGCGCGGCCTTCGGCGGCGCTGGTGAAGCGCATCTTGCCGAGCGGCACGCCGGAGGGGGGCGGGGGCTCGGCCGGGGCGGCGCGGTGCTGCGGCCGTCCCTGGCGCCGGTCGGAGGGCAGCACGTACGGCCGGCGCAGCACCTCGTCCAGGATGAACACGGTCTCGGTGGCCTTGACGGCGGGGATGCTCGCCAGCCGCTCGGTGACCAGCGCGTGCACGGCGGCGACGTCGGCCATCCTGACCTGGATCATCGCGTCGTGCTGCCCGGTGGTGATCGCGCAGTACTCGACCTCGGGCATCTGGGCGAGCTGGGCGCGGAACTGCTTCCACATCTGCTGGCGCACGGTCACGAAGACGAGCGCGGTGATGCCGAGGCCGGCCCTGAGGTGGTCGACCTCGGCGGTGAACCTTTTGATGACGCCGTCGGCGCGCAGCGCCTCGAACCGGGTGTAGGCGCTGGCGCGGGAGATGCCGACCCGCTCGGCGAGGGCCGCGACCGAGATGCGGCCGTTCTCGCGCAGGACCTCCAGGATCTTCATGTGGATCGCGTCGAGCTGCAGGCCGATGCCGATCCGTCCAGGGACGCCGGTCCCGGGCGATGGCGAGCCTGACATATCGGTCATGGGTGCATCCTCGGCGTCATATTCGTCTCGCCTTCTTGCCATGAGCTGGACGTTCTAGCGGACAATCCTGGACGACACGCTACCAATCGTCTACATAGCACCATTTCCGGAGGAAACAGCATGGCGACCCGTATGCGGCGCCGTCCGGCACGGCAGGCGAGGGCGGCTCTGCTGCCGGTCCTGCTCACGGGCGCCCTCTCCCTCGCCGCCTGCTCCGGTGGCGGCACGTCCACCACGCCCGCGCAGAGCGCGGGAGGGACCGCGAGCAAGACCCTGGTGATGGACGCGTCCTTCACCCTCAAGACCGCGGACCCCGGCCGCAACTACGAGCCCACCGGCCTGATCATCGGCAAGGCCCTCTACGACACCCTGCTCACCTTCGAGGGGTCGGACGTCACCAAGCCCGTCCCCGCGCTGGCCGAGTCCTACGAGCAGTCCTCCGACGGCAAGACCCTCACGCTGAAGCTGCGCCAGGGCGCCACGTTCTCCGACGGGTCGCCCGTCACGGCCGACGACGTCGTGTTCTCCCTGAACCGCGTGCGCGACCTGAAGGGGAACCCGTCCTTCCTGCTCGACGGCGTCAAGGTGGCCAAGACCGACGACACGACGGTCGCGCTGACCTCCGAGACCCCCAAGCCCGCGCTGCCGTTCATCCTGCCGAACCCCGCGCTCGGCATCCTGAACTCCAAGGTCGTCAAGGCCAACGGCGGAGCCGAGGACTCCTCGGACAAGGCCGAGCAGTACCTGAACGGCGCCTCCGCCGGGTCCGGGCCCTACACGCTGCAGTCGTTCAACGCCCAGTCGCAGGTCGTGCTGACCGCCAACCCGAAGTACTGGGGCCAGAAGAAGCCCACCTACGGCAAGGTCGTGCTGCGCAACGTCGAGTCGGCCACCCAGAAGCTGAACGTCCAGCGCGGCGACAGCCAGGTGGCGCTGGACCTGTCCGGCGACCAGATCAAGACGGTGAGCGGAAGCCAGCAGACCACCAAGACGGCCTCGGCCAACATGGTGTTCCTGCTCGCCAACCAGGACACGGCCGTCAGCAGGACGTCGAGCAACCCCAAGATCGTCGAGGCGGTCCGCAAGGGCATCGACTACCAGGGCCTGCTGGAGCTGGCCGGCGAGGGCTCGGTCCAGGCCCCCGGCGTGATCCCGACGATGCTGCTCGGCGCGCTGCCGCCCGACCAGGCCGTCAAGCGGGACGTCGAGGGCGCCAAGGCCGCCGTCGCCGCCAGCGGGGTGAGCAACCCGACGCTCAAGCTGGAGTACCCGAGCGACCTGACCCTGCAGGGCCTGTCGTTCCAGCCGTTCGCCGAGCGGATCCAGGCCAACCTCAAGGAGGTCGGCATCACCGTCGACCTGGCCCCCGCCCCGGTGGCGACCGCGCTGGAGAACTACCGCAAGGGCAAGGAGGAGCTCGGCCTGTGGTACTGGGGCCCCGACTACCCTGACCCGACCGACTACCTGGTCTTCCTCCCCGGCAACACCGTGGGCCTGCGCTCCGGCTGGAAGAAGGGCGCCGACAAGGCCCTGGAGGAGCTGGGTGACAAGGCCGCCGTCACCATCGGCGACGACGCGCGCAAGCAGCTCTACACCGACATCCAGACCAAGCTCAACGCCACCGGCCCGTTCGTCCCGCTCATCCAGCCGAGCCAGAACATCGTGACGGCCGCCTCCGTCACGGGCCTGGCGTTCCACCCCGTGTGGACGGTCGATGTCGCAGCCCTCGGCGCCAAGTGAGGCCGGGGCGGGCGGCGCACCGGGCCGCGCCGCCCGCCCGGGCCGCTCGCGCCACCCTCTGGCCCGCTTCCTGCTGCGCCGCGTCGCGATCGCGGTGCTGCTGGCGTTCGGGATCACGCTGGTCACGTTCGTCCTGACCAACCTGGTGCCCGGCGACCCGGTCACGGCCAACCTCGGGCAGAGCGCGCTCGGGGACCCGGCGATCGTCGCGCAGTGGCGTGCCGAGCACGGCCTGGACAAGTCGCTGCCCCAGCAGTACCTGACCTACCTGGGCGGGCTGCTGCAAGGGGACCTCGGCGTCAGCCAGCAGAGCCACCGCCCCGTGCTCACCGACCTGGCCGAGTTCGTGCCGTCCACGATCGAGCTGGCCGGGAGCGCGATCCTGGTCTCGCTGGTCGTCGGCGTGGCGTTCGGCGTGGTCGCCGCGCTGCGCCGGGACCGGCCCTCCGACCAGGCGCTGCGCGTGCTCAGCCTGATCGGCATCTCGGTGCCGACGTTCTGGCTGGCCCTGGTGGCCTTCTACGTGTTCTTCTTCCGCCTCCAGCTCACGCCGGGCAGCGGGCGCATCAACCCCGACATGAGCGCGCCGCCCGCCGTGACCGGCCTGTTCACCGTGGACGCCGCGCTCGCGGGCCAGTGGGACGTGTTCGCCTCGGCGGTCGGCCACCTGATCACCCCGGCGCTGGTGCTCGCCGCGTACACCATCGGGCTGCTGACCCGGTTCACCCGCTCGGCGGTGCTGGAGGTGCTCGGGCAGGACTACGTGCGCGCCGCCCGGGCCAAGGGCCTGCCGGGACGGGTGATCCTCTTCCGGTACGTGCTGCGCTCGGCGCTGGTGCCGATCATCACGGTGGCGGGCCTGGCGTTCGGCAGCCTGCTGTCGGGCACGGTGCTGGTGGAGTCGGTGTTCGCGCGGCCCGGCATCGGCCAGTACGCCTACAAGAGCGCCACCACCCTGGACCTGCCCGCCGTGATGGGGGTCGGCCTGGTAGTGGGCTGCGTGTACGTCGTGATCAACCTGGTGGTCGACATCCTGTACGGGGTCATCGACCCGAGAGTGAGACTGTCGTGACACATCCGCGTCCAACCGTGGGGCTGCGATGAGAATCCTCTCCCGGCTGCCCGAGGCGTGGCGCCGGCCGCTCGCCGTCACGGGGTGCGTGGTGGCCGCCGCCTGGCTGGTGATCGCCGTCGCCGCTCCCCTGCTCGCGCCGCACGACCCACTGGCCCAGGACCTGCCCCGGCTCGCCTCTCCCGGGCCGGGACACTGGTTCGGCACCGACCAGCTCGGGCGCGACATCCTGTCGCGGGTGATGTACGGGGCGCGGGTGTCGATCCCGCTGACGCTGCTGCTGGTGGCGATGTCGCTGCTGATCGGCGGCGTCCTCGGCGCCTGTGCCGGATATTTCGGTAGATGGGTGGGCGAGGCGATCATGCGGCTCGCCGACCTCGTCTTCGCCTTCCCCACGGTCATCCTCGCCATGGTCGTCGCCGCCGCGCTCGGCGCCAGCCTCACCAACGCCGTGCTCGCCGTCCTGGTCGTCGCCTGGCCCGCCTACGCCCGCGTGACCCGCGGCCTCGTCCTCGGCATGCGGGAACGCGAGTTCGTGCTCAGCGGGCGACTGCTCGGCTTCTCGGCCTGGCGGTCGCTGCGCGTGGACGTCCTGCCCAACGTCACCGGACCCGTCCTCGTGCTCGCCACCCTCGACATCGGCACGGCGCTGCTGCTGCTGTCCGGACTGTCGTTCCTCGGCCTCGGCGCCAAGCCGCCCTCCCCCGAGTGGGGGGCGATGGTCGCCTCGGGCGTGGACGTCTTCGACAGCTGGTGGGTCGCCACCTTCCCCGGCCTCGCCATCCTCACCGTGGTCCTGGCGTTCAACTTCCTCGGCGACACCCTGCGCGACGCCCTGGACCCCCGCACCGCCCGCGCCATCAAGGAGCGTGCACTGTGAGCCCCTCCGGTGACGTGCTGCGCGTCGAGGGCCTGACGGTGGGCATCGGCCCGCACGAGATCCTGCGCGGCGTGGACCTGGCCCTGGCCCCAGGCCGCGTTCATGGCCTGGCCGGCGAGAGCGGCTCGGGCAAGACCATGACCGGCCTCGCCACGCTCGGCCTGCTCCCGCACGGCGCGCGCGCCTCGGGGCGGATCCTGCTGGACGGCCGCGACCTGCTCGGGCTGCGCCCGCGGGAGCTGAACGCCGTGCGGGGCCGCGAGATCGCCATGGTCTTCCAGGACCCCGCCACCAGCCTGCACCCCATGCTGTCGATCGGACGCCAGCTCACCGAGCACATGCGCCACCACCTGGGGATCGGCAAGGCCGAGGCGCGGACGCGGGCCGTGGACCTGCTCGGCCAGGTGCGCATCCCCGGGCCCGCCGCGGCCGTGGACCGCTACCCGCACCAGTTCTCCGGCGGCATGCGCCAGCGCGTCGCCATCGCGGTCGCGCTCGCCTGCGGGCCGAAGATCCTCATCGCCGACGAGCCCACCACTGCGCTCGACGTCACCGTCCAGGCCGGCATCCTGCGGCTGCTGCGGGGCCTGTGCGACGACCTCGGGCTGGCCGTGCTGCTGGTGACGCACGACCTCGGGGTCATGTCCGCCGTGGCCGACGACGTCAGCGTCATGAAGGACGGCCTCGTCGTGGAGACCGGCCCGCGCGGCCGGGTGCTGCGCGAGCCGGAACACCCCTACACCCGCGCCCTGCTGGACGCGCTGCCGAGGGAGGGCCAGTGAGCCTGCTCACCGTGGAGGACCTGGTCGTCGACCACCGGACGCCGGGCCGCCCCGCCGTGCGGGCCGTCGCGGGCGCGAGCCTGAGCGTCGCGGCGGGCGAGGTCGTCGGGCTGGTCGGCGAGTCGGGGTGCGGCAAGTCCACGCTGGCCAGGGCCGTGTGCGGGCTCGTCCCCGCCGGCGGGGGCGCGATCAGGTTCGAGGGCGGGACGGTGACCCGGCTCGGCCTGCGCCGCAGGGACAAGGCCCTCACCAAGATCCAGATGGTGTTCCAGGACCCGTACGCCTCCCTCAACCCCCGGCGGCGGGTCGGCGCGCAGATCGCCGACGGCCTGGAGATCGCGGGCGACCGCGGCACCACGCCCGCGGGGATGCTGGAGCGGGTCGGCCTGCCCGGCGCGATGGCCTCGCGCTACCCGCACGAGTTCTCCGGCGGGCAGCGGCAGCGCATCGCCATCGCCCGCGCGCTCGCCGCGCGTCCCACCCTGCTCATCGGGGACGAGCCCATCTCTGCGCTGGACGCCTCGGCGCAGGCGCAGGTCGCGACGCTGATGCGCAACCTCGCCGTGGAGTCGGGGGCCGGGCTGCTGTTCATCAGCCACGACCTGTCCGTCGTACGGCTGATCGCCGACCGCATCGCGGTCATGTACCTCGGGAAGATCGTGGAGACCGGGCCGACGGCCGAGGTCTGGGCCGCCCCCCGCCACCCGTACACCCAGGCGCTGCTGCGGGCCGTGCCGGAGGCCGACGGGCTGGGCAGGCTGCCGCAGGAGCTGGCCGGGGACGTCCCCGACCCCGCCGACCCGCCGCCGGGCTGCCGCTTCCACCCGCGCTGCCCGATGGCGATGGACGTCTGCGCGGAGAAGGAGCCCGCTCCGGGACCGGTGTCCTGCTGGCTGTACCCGTGACGAACAAGGCCGAGGGGCACGGCGAGGGTTTGAGCGCCGACGGGGTAAGCACCGATGGGTTAACCATCGCCGATGGAGTGCCCGCCTCCGGGGTGCCGGCCGATGAAGTGCGGGCCGATGAAGTGCGGGCCGATGAAGTGCGGGCCGATTGGTCGCCCGCCGATGGAGTGCCGGCCGCGGTTCTCGCCGCGATGGCGGAGGCGGGGCTGGACGCGCTGGTCCTGCGGTCCTCCACCGACCTGCGGTACGTGGCCGGGCACGACGCCTCGGGCTTCCTCGTCCTCGCCCCCGGCCGTCCGCCCGGGTTCGCGACCGAGGCGGCGCGGGCGGCGGCGCTGATCCCCCGGACGGCGTCGCGGGTCGCCGTGGACCCCGAGATGCGGGTGCGCGAGCTGTTCGCGCTCGGCCTGACCGCCGACCTCGTGCTGGCCTCCGCCGTCCTCGCGCCGCTGCGCGCCGTCAAGCGGCCGGAGGAGCTGGCCGCGATCGCGCGGGCCGCCGCCGCGGCCGACCTGGTGCTCGCCACCGCGCCGCACCTGCGATGGTTCGGCGGCACCGAGCGCGCCATGGCGGCGCGGCTG
The DNA here is from genome assembly GCF_014205275.1 of Sphaerisporangium siamense. Taxonomy (NCBI): domain Bacteria; kingdom Bacillati; phylum Actinomycetota; class Actinomycetes; order Streptosporangiales; family Streptosporangiaceae; genus Sphaerisporangium; species Sphaerisporangium siamense. The sequence continues at coordinate 4,504,065 of NZ_JACHND010000001.1, read as the reverse complement.
GCCGGGGAGTCGGGCGCGTCCGGGCTGGTGTCGGTCGTCGTGGCGGCGGGCGAGAACACCGCGCGTCCGCGCCACCTGCCGGGCGAGCGGGTGATCAACCCAGGGGACGCGGTCACGATCCGGGTGACCGCCCGGCACGAGGGCTACCACGCCCACGCGGGCCGCGCGTTCGTCGTGGCGGAGCCGCCCGAGGACTTCGACGCGGTGTACGCGGTGCTGCTCGCCGCGCGCGACGCCGCCGCCGACGCCGTGCGGCCCGGCACGACGGCCGCCGACGTCCACGCGGCGGCCGAGGCCGTGCTCGACGAGAGCGGGTACGGCGCCTACGTCTCCCCCGGGCTCGGCCATGGAGTCGGCCTGGAGCCGGTCGAGGGCCTCCGTCTCGCCGCGGACGACCGCACCGTCCTGGCCCCGGGCATGACGATGATCGTGGAACCCGGCATCCACGTGCCCGACCTTTACGGAGCGCGGGTGGGAGATGTAGTGGAATGTACAGAGACCGGGGCCCGCGCCATGACCCGAGCGCCCGGCGCGCTTCTCGTCCTTGACCCATAGTTTCGCGCCCCTTGCCCCGTGGCGGCCCTGACCTCGAACGATCCACATTTAGTGTGATCATGAGGCGGACAGGGGGGCGCGGTGGTCTTCTGGCGCGACCGGTCCGTACGGACTCGGTTCACGGCCGTCGCGAGCACCGTGATGGCACTGGCGTGCGCGGGGATGTGCACGCTCGTCCTGGTCGGCATGCGGTACGCCGTCCACGAGTACCGGCTCCATCAGATCACGCTCGTCCACCTGCGCCTGGCGCAGCTCATCAACCACGGGCACCTGCCCCCGGTCATCACCGACCGGGCGGCCGACGGCATCCAGGTCGTCGACGGCAAGGGCCGGATCGCCGCCGCCTCCCCCAACCTGGTCGGCAAGCCCTTGATAACGCGCCTCGTTCCGCCCGACCATCTCGCGCACATCGCCAGAGCCGTCTGCTCGGCGCCGGGTTTCCCGGGCGAGTGCGTGCACGTGGTCGTGGCCCGGCACGCCAACGACGGCCAGGGCGACTGGCTGGTCTACGCCGCCGGTCGCACGCCGCCCTGGTACGTCGACCCCGGCCTGTTCGCGCTGCTCTCCGCCGGGACGCTGGCCCTGGTCGCCGTCACGGGGTTCGGCACGCACCGCATGGTGAGCAGGACGCTCGCCCCCGTCGACCGGGTGCGCGCCGAGCTGGCCGAGATCACCGCCTCCGACCTCAGCCGCCGCGTGCCCCTGCCGCCGCACCGCGACGAGATCCGCCACCTCGCCGAGACCGTGAACCAGACGCTGGACCGGCTCCAGGAGGCGGCCGAGCGGCAGCGCCGGTTCGCCTTCGACGCCTCCCACGACCTGCGCAGCCCCATCACCGCCATGCGCACCCAGGTCGAGGACGCCCTGGCGCACCCGGAGGACGCCGAGTGGCCCAAGATCGCCGAAGCGGTGATGGCCAGCCTGGACCGGGTACAGGCCATCGTCACCGACCTGCTGGACATCGCCCGCCTGGACGCCGGCGGACGGGTCACCCGTGACTACATCAACCTCGCCGAGCTGGTGCGCGCCGAGACCGGGCGCCGGGCACGCGGCAAGCGGCTCGTGCTGGACTTGCAGCCCGGCGTGGTGGTCAGCGGCGACCGGCTACAGCTCGCCCGGCTGCTCACCAACCTGCTGGACAACGGCGAGCGGCACGCCGCCTCCACCATCACCGTGGCGCTGCGCCGCGAAGGCGAGGACGCGGTGATGGAGGTCGTGGACGACGGCGAGGGCATCCGCCCCGAGCACCGCGAACTCGTCTTCCAGCGTTTCACCCGCCTGGCCGCCAGCCGCGAACGCGACAAACACGGCACCGGCCTCGGCCTGGCCATCGCCCGCGAGATCGCCGAACGCCACGGCGGCACCCTCACCGTCGCGGACTCCCCCAAAGGCGCCCGCTTCGTCCTCCGCGTCCGCACCCTCCAACTGACGAAGAACCGCACGCTCACCTGACAACGCCACCGCTCGCCTCGATCGCGCGTGAGCCCGGCCTGCCGTCCGGATCAGCACGCGCGAACGAGCTCCACGAGATCGGGCGCGGCGCCGAGGAACTTCTGGTCCCCGCTGAGCAAGGCTTCGGCGCCGGCCTCCCGCGCGGTCGCGATGATGAGGGCGTCAGGCATCCGCAGCGTCAGGTCTCGCGCTCTGAGCAGAGCCGCGCTCTCGGCCACCGCCTCGTCCACCGCGACGATCCGATCGACGGCCGCGGACCGAAACTCCGCGAGCGCCTTCTCGGCCATGGGCCCCCTGCGGACGGCGCCGACCCGGAGCTCGCTCCAGGTGATCACGGAGATGGCGAAGCTCGCCGCCCGCCCCTCCCAGCGGCGAACCGCGTCCAGGGCTCCCTCGTGGAGCGCGTCGCCGGGATCGAGGAGACCGGCGACGATGTTCGTGTCCAGCATCACCGTGGGCACGCCGTCAGTCCCAGCTTTCGCGACTCGCCTCGACGTCCACGGCTTCGGCGAAACCGGGAACGGTGCCGACGACGCCCGTGAAGCGGCTGCGATGTCGCCGGATGACGATGTCGCCACCCTCCTCGGTGATGTCGATCGGGTCACCGGGCCCCAGGCCGAGCTTGCGCAGCACGGCGGCCGGCAGGGTCACCTGGTTCTTGCTGGAGATACGCGCGGGCCCCGCCCGCCTGGCCCGTGTCCTTTCGCGGCGCTCCATAACCTTTACTCTAACCGTCACAGGTAAAGGTTAAACGATGTCACGCGACGCGGTCGCGACAATACCCATGGTGACCATGGGCGACCGGTGGGCGCGGTCGCGGCACCCGAGGTCACCGGTAGGCCGCGACGGCGGTCTCGCCGATGAGGGTGTCCACGGTTTGGGTGATCTCCTGGACCGGCCGGGAGTACTCGCCCGCGATGGTGAGCAGGCGGCCGACGAGCCGGTTCGACGGCTGATTGATGTAGAGCGTCGACTCCAGGCGCAGCACGCCGACCAGCCCGCACAGCGCCGCGTAGTGGGCGTCGGGGGTTCCTCGGGCGTCGGTGGTGGCCTCGCGCACCCCGGCGCGTGCGCGTACGGCCGGGGTGGTGTCGACGGGCTGGTAACGGACCTGGGCGAGCACGCCCAGGCGGCGCCTGGTCACCTTGGTGAGGACGCCGGCGGCGACCAGGCTTCCGCAGGTGCGGTCGTAGATGTCCTCGGCGATCTGCTTGATCCAGAGCTTGAGGTCGCGGTTGACGCGGTCGTTCAGGATCGCGGGGATGAGGCTGTCGGCGACCGTGTCGCCGATCGGGCTGCGATCGTAGACGGCGATCCGGCCCTGGGTGACGTTGACACGGCCGTTCAGGGCGAGGTCGAGCAGCACCGCACCGGCCAGTCCGAGGCGCAGGGACGGCGGCTGGATCAGCGGCTTGCCATCGTCGTCGTGAGCGATGAGGTACAGCTCCTGATGGAGCGACGGCCGGTTCATGACGTCGGGGTGCTCCCTTACTGGGTGAGGCCGGACAGGTCGGGCCGGCGGCCCCTGACGTACACCGCGATCATGATCAGCGCGCCGACGGCCAGCCAGATCAGCCCGAGCCACTGCGCCATGACGCTGGCGTTGATCACGACGAAGACGAGGATCAACATGCCGATCAGAGGCACGATCAGATGGGACACGAGATCGTTCGATCGCTGCCGGATCACGTAATGCACGACAACGGACACATGCAGGACGATGAAGGCGACCAGCGCTCCCATGTTGATCAGATTGACGAGCAGGCTCACACCGTCATCGCGGGTGGACATCCACACTCCGAGCACGACGGACAGGGCGGCGACGAGGAGGGTCGCGTTGACCGGCACCGAGTGCTTGACCGACACCCGCGCCAGGAAGGCCGGAAGCTGCCGGTCGCGTGCCATCGCGTAGAGCAGGCGTGACACGGCGACCTGCGCGACCATCGTGTTGGCCAGCCCCCAGGAGATCCCGGTCGCGATCGACGTCGTGTGCTGCAGCCAACTGCCGCCGGCGACGGCGGCGACGTCGTAGAAGGCGGTGCTGTGGTCTCCTTCCGCCAGCAGCGCCGCCGGGTCCTGCACCAGCAGGGCGGCGACCCACACCTGCACGATGAACAGCACCCCGGCCAGGATCAGGGCGACCTTCATCGCCTTGCCGACCTGGGCCGAGCCGCCCTTGGACTCCTCGACCAGCATGCTGATGCCGTCGAAGCCGAGGAACGACAGCACCGCGAAGGAGGCCGCGCCGAACACCACGGGCCAGGAGATCGTGTCCGCGCTGAACAGCGGCGCGAGGCTGAAGCCCTGCCCCTTGCCCTGCATGAGCGCCCACACGCCGGCCGCGAGGAAGAGCGCGAGGACGATCAACTCCGCGACGATCATGGCCTTGGTGAGCGACAGAGTCACCCTGATGCCACGCAGATTGATCACCGTGTTCACGATCACGAACACGACCAGCCATGCCCAGATCGGCACAGCGGGCACGGCGGCGTTCATGGCGATCGACGCCAGCAGATAGAGCAGCGTGGGAGCGAGGAGGTAGTCGAGAAGAATCGCCCACCCGGTCATGAAGCCGACCGGGCGCGCGATGCCGCGGCCCGCGTAGTTGTAGACCGATCCCGACAGCGGGAACGCCTTCACCATCTGCGCGTAGGAGCTCGCGGTGAAGAGCAGCGCGACCATCCCGATCAGGTACGCCAGCGCGGGCATGCCGTTCGACACGTGATAGACGTCACCGAAGATCGCGAATGGCGAGATCGGTACCATCATGACCAGGCCGTAGAAGACCAGATCGGCAAGGCCGACGCCCCGCTGCAATTCCTGGCGGTACCCGAACCGCTCGATAGTCTCCTGTGGCTGCATAGCAGCCTCCATATTCCGTTTTTCTAAAATTGCGAAGCTTGTCCGGCCCGTCAGCCGACGGCACATTCCATCGGCCTGGGACGTAGGGGATGATCCTTCCCTAGTGGACGGGCATGCCGCAAGCCACCAAAGCGACCGGCCGATTCCGCGGCGCACCGCGGCGGCCACAGGGGGTGGTGGGCAGCATGACCCGCCCCGAATATCGGGGCGCCGTGTTCGAGTGGACCACCGAGGTCACGACCATCGGCATCGACGCGGGACCAAATGAGCGTGATTCCCATGATGTGCTCGGGACGGTCTCGCTGCCGCAGGAGCGGGACGAGCGGTCAGGGGACGGAGCGGATCTTCCAGACCAGGGCGGCGCCGAGGAGGGTCAGGGTTCCTGCGGTGAGGTAGAGGATCGGGTAGCCGCCGAGGCTCGCGACGATGGGACCGGCGATCACTGGGGCGAGCACCTGGGGGCCCGAGTTGGCGATGTTGATGACGCCGAGGTCCTTGGCGCGGCCCGCCGCCGCGGGGAGTACCTGGGTGACCAGGGCGTTGTCCACCGAGAGGTAGACGCCGAAGCCGATGCCCATGATCGCCGCGGCCACCGTGACGACCGTCCACTGCGGCCAGAATGCCAGGAGCACGGCGGGGACGGCGCTGATGGCGCCGGAGACGGTCACCAGGGTCTTGCGGCGGCCGAGGCGGTCGGAGATCGCGCCACTGGCGACTGTGGTGAGCACGACGGTCGCCGTGTAGATCAGGATGAGCACGAGCAGGCCGTCCTCGGCCTTGCTCCCGGGGAAGACGCGTTCGTAGTGGACGGCGTCGGTGAGGAAGTACAGCAGGTAGAGCAGGACCATGGCGTTGCCGAGTTGCATGAGGAAGCGGGTCAGCCAGGCCCAGGCGAAGTCGGGGTGGGCCCGTGGGCTGATCCAGAAGCCGCGCAGGAAGCCGGCCAGGCCGAACGGCGGGCGTCGCTCGGCCGGCAGCGAGGCGTCCGGGGTGGCGAGGACGAACGGGAGCGCGCACAGCGGCACGAGCACGCCGATCAGCAGATAGCCGGACTCGGTGGTCGTGACGACCATCGTCACCAGGACGACGGCCACCACCACGCCCAGCGTCTGCGGGATGCCGATCCACCCCGACACCGCGCCGCGCTGACCCACCGGCACGTGGTCGGGCACGCCCGCCGTCAGCGCCGCCTGCATCGCGTTCAGCCCCGCCTGGGCCAGGCACCATCCGATCGCGACCCCCACGACCGTGCCCTGGAAGGCCAGGAGGACGAGCGCGAGCCCTCCGGTCGACGCGCCGAGCAGCGTCCAGGGGTGGCGCCTGCCGAAGCGCCCCGTCGTCCGGTCCGACAGCGCGCCGGCCACCGGGTTGGCGACCATCGCGACGGCGGCGCCCAGCCCCGTCACCCAGGCGAGGGCGGTCTCCTTGCCTCCGGGCGCGACATCGGCGACCTGCTGCGGCAGCAGCACCTGCAACGGCCCGAAGTAGGCCATCCACAGCGCGAGGTTCGCCAGCGAGATGAGCCCGACCCAGCGCGGCCCCACACGCGTGACCGGTTCGGCGAGGGCGAGAGGGACGTCATACGGCTGCTTGCGCGGAGGCGGCGTGCTCACGAGACGTTACTCCAAGCGATGGGGGGTGCTGGGATGCTAGCCCTCCCACCTCCCGCGAGAAAGACCCATTCCCCTCTGCTCACGCCGGGTTCCCGCCTTCACCGCGGATCGTCCTCCGATGGCCGAACCCGCATCTTGTAAAGGTCCGCCTGCAGATTCGGACGGCGATCCGTCCCTCGCGGATCACTGAAGCAGACCGGTGCGACAGTTCTATGGCCTCCACGTGGGGAGAGGAGCAGCTTTCTCCGTGGTGACGAGAACGGCCCGAACCCTTTCGTTCTCGCCGGTACATCGCCGGTCGCGTCCGGGCCGTCCCGTGGATCTGGTTCCGCGGGGGGCTTGGGGAGATGGGAGCATGGCAGCGTTCGGAAACGTTTAGGAAAGGTCATGTCGCGTGAGGCGATTCCTTACGGTGCTGTTCGCGGTCTGTGCGGCCCTGGCGCTGGGTGTGGCGCCCGCCTCGGCGCACAACGTGCTGACCGGCAGTGACCCCGAGGACGGCGCCCGGTTCTCCGCCATGCCCGGGCATGCCACGCTGAGCTTCGACCAGTCCGTGCGGGCGGACTTCGCCCAGGTGGCGTTGACCAGCCCGGGGGGCGTCGTCGCCAAGCTCACGGTGCGGGTCGCGGACAACGACGTGATCGCGACGCTCCCGGCCTCGGCCGCGCCCGGCGACTACGTCATCGGCTACCAGATCCTCTCCAATGACGGTCATCCGGTGACCGGGAAGATCGGTTTCACCGTCACGGGGGCGGCGAGCGCGGCTCCCGTAGCCCCGCAGTCGCCTGCCGCCCAGGCGTCTCCCGCGGGCACGGTCGCCGTCTCCAGCGTGCCGCCCGCGAACAACGGCGGCTGGGTGTGGGGGCTGCTGGTGGCCGCCCTGCTGCTGTCCGGGCTCGGCATCCGCGTCGTCGCCCGCCAGGGCCGCCCAGCGAAGGGCGAGGGCGCGTGAACACGACCGGCGCCGCCCAAGGCCCTTCCCCCACAACCGAGACCGGCCACGATTCCTCCCTCACGACCGACACCACCCACGGTCCCTCGCTCACGACCGACGCGCACGACGGCGAGCCTCCCGCCGGGGACTCGTCTGTCGCCGTGCCTTCCGTCCCGGTGGAGGTCCGGTGGCCGCCTGCTTGGGCGATCGCCGGGGGCGGGCTGGTGGCCGTGGTCGTCGCGGCGTGGTGGACGGCGGAGGGCGTCGTGCCGGGGATCGCCGCGCCGGGGCCGTTCGTCGAGTACGGGCTGCCGGTGACGCGGCTGGTCATGGACCTGTGCGCGCTGGCGACCGTGGGGTTGAGCCTGCTGCCGCGGCTGCTCGGGTTCGACGACCCCGGGCGCACCGAGGCCGTGCTGTCCCGGGCGCGGAGCTGGGCGGTGATGACGGCGTTCGGCTGGGCGCTCGCCGCGCTGATCACCATGATCCTCAGCGCGGCCGAGGTCACCCCCGGCCAGGCGCCCGACCCCGCCTCCTACGTCGCCCGCATCGGCGCGGGCCAAGGACTGGTGATCAGCGCCGCCATCGCCCTGATCTACACCTTCTTCGCCCTGCTGGCGGTGCGTTTCGGTGAGAAGGTGCCCGCCGAGCTGCGGGTCGCGGTCGCGCTGTTCGGGCTGCTGCCGCTGCCGGTCAGCGGCCACGCCTCGAACTGGTACTGGCACGACCTGAGCATGGTCTCGATGGAGTTGCACGTCGCCGGCGCCGCGCTGTGGACGGGCGGGCTGGTGACGCTCGCCGTGTTCCTGGCCCGCGACCGCGACCTGCTGGCGCGCGCGCTGCCGAGGTTCTCGCGGCTGGCCACGGTCGCGCTGCTGGTGGTGGGCCTGTCGGGGCTGTTCAACGGGCTGGTCGAGCTGGCCCTGTCGCCGACGACGAGCCTGCCCGGGTCGCTGGTGACCACCCGCTACGGGTGGCTGGTGCTCGCCAAGACCGTCTTCGCGTGCGCCATCGCGGTGCTCGGGGCCCGCATCCGCTGGCGTCTCATGCCGGCGGTCGCCGGGCGCCGGGCGACGGCGTTCGCGGCGTGGGCCCTGCTGGAGATCACCGTGATGGGCCTGGCGTACGGCGTGGCGGTCGCCCTGACCCGCGCCCCGGTGGCCTGACCCGCACCCCCCGTGCCACAAGGGCCGGGGGGCGCCGGGCGCGACGGGACTAAGGGATGGCGGCGGGAGTGCCGACCGGCGGGAGGACCGGTTCGGGGTCGGGGGCGCGCCCGCGGGCGCGCCACTCGACGCCGAGCCAGGCGCCGGCGAGCAGGACGGCGCTGACCGGGGCGGAGGCGAGCAGGAACGGCGGGGCGTCGAGCAGGGCCTCCTGGACGGCGAGGGAGCCGTAGACGGCGGCGGTGACCAGGACGGCCCCGGCGACGGCGCGGACGGCGGGGACCTTGAGGAGGAACGCCACGTCGACGCAGACCGCGACGGCGAGCAGGAAGAACGGCACGGCCGACGGCGGGAAGTGCGTGGCGTACAGCAGGGGCCACAGGATCGTGCGGAACGCGAGGTACACGCCGGCGACGGCGGTGGCGGTCCAGCGGCGGCCGACCAGCATGCGGGCCACGACGAGGACGAGGACGGCGGCGACGCCGAACCACATGGGGTACACCCAGTCGGGGACGGGGAGCGTGAACTTCTCGACCATCCCGCGGTCGACGGAGCGGCCCATCTGGTCGGCGGCGAAGTTGAGCAGGATCGGCTCGGCGTAGCGGACGCCCCGGTCCCAGGCGGCGAGGCTGAGCACGCCGTACTCCTGGTGCTCGCTGGGGAACAGCACGTTCTCCAGGAAGAACACGAACAGGCCGCCGAGCACGAGCGTGCGCAGGCGTCCGGGGGGCGCCGAGACGTGCCAGCCCCGGATCACCCCGGCGATCATGAAGGCGGTGCCCACGTACAGCAGGACGTGCGAGGGGCTCCAGGAGGTGATGTCGATGCCGTTGACCCGGTGGTTGATCAGGTCGATCGGGATCGCGATCAGGAAGACGCCGGTGCCCCACTGGATCAGGCGCTGGGCCGCGCGGTCGACGCCGTAGCCGGTGTACCCGTGGATGATCGTCAGGGCCACGACGATGGCGGTGCCCACGCTGTTGATCATGTGGGGCGGGGCGAAGTCGTCGCGCAGCCACTTGAAGTGCCAGGAGACGTCCCACGACGCGCCGAGCACCTTGAGGACGAATGCAACGATCCAAGAGAAATAGAGGACGCGGAGGAGGTCGGGGGGCGTCTGCCTTCCCGCGGGACCTCGCGTCCAGTACGGCAGAGCCCACTCGATCACCTGGGTGGCTCTGTCCTTGATGCCCGCGCCGTGCTTCACGCGAAGAAATGATGCCGGTCCTCGACATGTACCGCAATCGGGGATCACCCGGAGATCAGCGCACCTGAGAGCCGTCTCAGCCGATGCCCGGCGCCGATCAGTAGGCTCGCGGCATGAAGCTTGGGGGAAGGCGGCCGGTCGCGCTGATCGTGGCGGCCGTGCTGGTGGCGGGCGCGGCGATCTGGGTCCTGTGGCCGTCGTCGCCGCCGGTGCGGGCGATCGACCAGATGATCCCGGTCGTGGACGGCCCGCGCGACGACCTGCGGGTCACGCTCGACACCACCTTCTTCCCGCCCGCGGGCGGAGGGAAGGGGCCGGCCGTACTGCTGGCCCACGGGTTCGGCGGCAGCAAGGCGAGCGTGCGCGCCGAGGCCGAGCTGCTGGCGCGGCGCGGCTACGCCGTGCTGACCTGGTCGGCGCGCGGGTTCGGCGCCTCCGGCGGGCAGATCGCGCTGAACTCGCCCGACTACGAGGTCAAGGACGTCCGGCAGCTCGTCGACTGGCTGGCGAAGCGGCCCGAGGTGGTGCTGGACGGGCCGGGCGACCCGCGTCTCGGGGCGGCGGGCGGCTCCTACGGCGGGGCGATCACGCTGATGGCCGCCGCCTACGACGCCAGGATCGACGCGATCGTCCCGCAGATCACCTGGTACGACCTGGCCGACGCGCTGTTCCCCGAGGCCACGGGCGGCGGGCCGCTGCGCGGGGTGTTCAAGCGCATGTGGGCCGGGCTGTTCTTCAGCAGGGGCGCCGACTCGCCGCTCGCACCGGGCGGCGGCGGCCTGGCGGCGGCGCTCGGGGGCGGCGCGGCCGGCGCCTCCGGGCCCCCGAGCGGTTCAGGGACGCCGAGTGGCCAGGGGGCGTCGGGCGCTCCTGGGACGTCTGGTGGCCGGGGCGGGCCCGGGGGCTCAGCCGGGGGGACGCAGGACGTCCAGTGCGGGCGGTTCCTTCCGGAGATCTGCGCCATGTACGCCGAGGTGGCGACGACGGGCCGGGCCACCGCCGACGCCGTGGCCACCCTGCGCCGGTCCAGCCCCATCTCGGTGCCGGGCAGGATCCGGGTGCCGAGCCTGCTCATCCAGGGCAAACGGGACTCGCTGTTCCCGCTCGGGCACGCCGACGCCAACGCCAGGGCCATCGCCGCGACCGGCGCCCCCGTGGAGGTCGCCTGGTTCGAGGGCGGGCACGACGGCGGGGACGGCGAGGCCGACTGGGTGGCCGACCGCACGATCGGCTGGTTCGACCGCTGGCTGAAGAAGGACGCGGACGACGCCAGGGCCGGGGAGGCGTTCACCGTCACCCGGGACGGCGGGCGCGACCCGGGCACCCGGCGGCCCGTGCTCGTCCACGCCGTCGCGGGCCGCTACCCGGGCGTCTCGGGCGCCTCGCGCACGCCCGTCACGATTTCGGGGCCCGCGCAGCCGGTGGCCGTCCCGCCGGGCGGCTCGCCCGCCGCGATCTCCGCCGTGCCGGGCATCGGCGGCCTGCTCGGCGGCCTCGCGGACTCCCAGGCGGGCCTGGCCCTGGACATGCCGGGCCAGGCCGCCGCGTTCGAGTCGGCGCCGCTGGCCGCGCCGCTCCAGGTCACCGGCTCCCCCACGGCGGGCCTCACGGTGTACGGGACGGGCGAGGTCACGCTGTTCGCCAAGGTGTACGACGTCGGCGGGCAGCGCCCGGCGCTGCCGCAGGGGCTGGTGGCGCCGTTCCGGGTCACCGCCACGCCCGCGGGCACGCCGGTGACGGTGGCGCTTCCGGCGATCGACCACCGGTTCGACGCCGGGCACCGGCTGCGGGTGGTGGTCGGCACCACCGACATGGGGTACGCCTCCGGCACCTCCCCCGCGGTGTTCCGCGTGGCCGCCGCGCCGTCGCTCACCGTCCCCGCCGACCGGGCGCTCAGGACGCCCGCCGCCGGTCCGTCCTGGTGGACCTGGGCGCTGCCCCTGGCGGCGCTGGCCGTCGCGGTCGCGCTGGTGCTGGCCGGGCGCGGGCGGCGCGACGACGCCCCGGAGTCTTCGCTGGCGAACGTGCCGCTGCGCATCACCGGGCTGACGAAGAAGTACCGCGACGGCGAGCTCGCCGTGGACGGCCTGTCGTTCCGCGTGGAGCGCGGCCAGGTGCTCGGCCTGCTCGGGCCGAACGGCGCGGGCAAGACCACGACGATGCGCATGCTGCTCGGGCTGATCCACCCGGACGCGGGCGAGATCCGCGTGTTCGGGCACCGCGTGACGCCGGGCGCGCCCGTGCTGGGGCGCGTCGGGGCGTTCGTGGAGGGCCCGGGTTTCCTGCCGCACCTGACCGGCAGGGAGAACATCGACCTGTACTGGCGGGCCACCGGCCGTCCCGCCGGCGAGGCCCACGCCGAGGAGGCGCTGGAGATCGCCGGGCTCGGCGCGGCGCTGGACCGCGCCGTGCGCACGTACTCGCAGGGCATGCGGCAGCGGCTGGCGATCGCGCAGGCCATGCTGGGGCTGCCCGACCTGCTGGTGCTGGACGAGCCGACCAACGGCCTCGACCCTCCGCAGATCGCCGAGATGCGCCGGGTGCTGATCCGGTACGCGGCGCACGGCCGCACGGTGATCGTGTCGAGCCACCTGCTCGCCGAGGTGGAGCAGACCTGCGACCACGTGGTGGTCATGCACCGGGGCCGGCTGGTCACGGCGGGCCCGGTGGGCGACCTGCTCGGCGACGCGCCCACGGGCGGCGCGCCGGGACGTCTCGAGGACGTCTTCCTCGACCTGATCGGAGACGGCGGAGGCAGGGCATGAGCGGACCGGACCGTACGCAAGCGCGGGAGCCCGCGACCGCGGCTCCCGGCGACGGCGCGGCGGGACCACCGGCCACGGGGAACGGGTCGGGCGGCGCGGCGGGAGCGCCGGCGGCCGGGAACGGCGTGGGGATCGCGCGGGGCGGTGGACCCGTGCGCGGCACGCTGCCGTTGCGGGTGGAGTTCGTGCGGCAGTTCCGGCGGCGGCGCACGCTGGTGATGTTCGGGCTGCTGCTGGCGCTGCCGTGGATCCTCGTGGCGGCGTTCGCCCTCGGCCCCGCGCCCGTCCAGCAGAGCAGCCTGCGGCTGTCGGACCTGGCCACGCAGGGCGGGCTGAACTTCGCCGCGTTCGTGCTGTCGGTGTCGGCGACGCTGCTGCTGGTGGTGGCCGTGGCCTTGTTCTGCGGGGACACGGTGGCGAGCGAGGCGAGCTGGTCGTCGCTGCGCTACCTGCTGGCCGCGCCGGTGCCGCGTGACCGGCTGCTGCGGCAGAAGCTCGTGGTGGCGCTGACCTACTCGGCGACGGCGGTGGTGGCGCTGCCGCTGATGGCCCTGCTGGCGGGCACGGTGGCGTTCGGGTGGAACGACATCCGCCTGCCGGGCACGGGCGAGGCCGTCGCGGCCGCCTCGGTGCTGCCGCGCTTCGGGATCGTGGTGGGCTACGCCCTGGTGAGCCAGCTCGTCGTGGCGGCACTGGCGTTCCTGCTCTCGGTGAGCACGGACTCGCCACTCGGCGCGGTCGGGGGCGCGGTGGGGCTGGTCATCGTGAGCACCATCCTGCAGGCGGTGGACGCGCTCGGCGTGGTGCGCGAGTTCCTGCCGACGTTCTGGAACGCCGCCTGGGTGGACGCCCTGGCCCCGGAGCTGGACTGGAGCCGCATGGCCAAGGGGGCGTCGCTCTCGGTGACCTACGCGGTCGTCCTCGTCGCCTTGGCGTTCCGCCGGTTCCGCCGCAAGGACGTCGTCTCGTAGCGCCCCGCCGCCCCTGATCGGCCCCCGGCGGGGCTGCGCGGCGCCCCTGGTGCCCCTGGGATCCCGGATGCCGTTGACTTTCTGTGCGACATAAGTGGGTTTGAGGGAACATCAGCGGCGCGGGTCTGGAATGATCCTTCCGGTAATCCTGTCGGACATCGAGAATGACGGACAGTGACTGATGCCCCCCATCGATCAATTGACCACGTACGCGGCGGACAATCCGCTCGGAGCGGCCATCATCTGCGTGTCCACTCTGGTCGCACTCGTCCTCGCGTACCTCGCCCTGCGCGCCGCCTACCGCGCGGCGTCGCGCGGCTATCAGAAGTTCGCGGCGAACCGTCCGGCAGAGGACATCCTGACCATCGTCGCCGCCAGCATCGCGACCGGCGTGTCCGCCCAGGGCATGTGGCGGTTCTCCGGTGACGTGCTCGGGTTCGACGGGCCGCTGCGCCTGCTGCTCTTCGCGTTCATCGAGGTCGCGGTGATCACGAGCGCCGTGCGTGCCCGCCGCAACATGCGCGAGAACTTCTCGGCCGGCATCGACGGCATGGCCGTGTGGGTGCTGACCGGCCTGTCGGCGGTGCTGTCCAGCCTGGACGCCCGCAGCCTGGCCGAGGCGATCTTCCGGCTCGCCGCCCCCCTGGTGGCCGCGTGGCTGTGGGAGCGCGGCATGGCCATCGAGCGGCACCGCATCACCGGGCGCTCCCGCATCAAGTGGCGTTTCACCCCCGAGCGCGCGATGGTCCGCATGGGCCTCGCCGAGGTCAGCGACCGCACCGTGACCGAGGTCGACGCGCACCGCAGGCTGACCCGCGTGGCCCTGGCCGCCAAGCGCGCCCGCGCGCTGCGCGAGGCGGGCGCCTCCGACCGCAAGATGCGCGCCGCGCTCGCCAAGCTGGACCGCATGATGGACCAGGCCGTGGAGCACACCGGCCTCGCGGTCGACGCCGAGCGTCAGGAGGCCCTGCTGTCGCAGATCGGCGCGCTGTACAACACGAGCGCGCTGATCGACCTGCGGCCCCCGGTGCCGTGGGAGCCGGAGCAGGAGCAGCCCGCCCCGCAGGCCCTCCCGCTGGCGGGTCCCCGCCCGGTCACCTACATCGCCGACGCGGAGGACGACGAGGACGCCGCAGTGACGGTGGAGCCGTCACCCCAGGTGGTCGACACGGCCCAGCGCGCGGCCCTGATGCGCGCGGCGCGCCAGTACTGGGACAAGCAGATCGAGCGCAGGTTCGTGCCGCGCGCGGCCGACATCGCCAGGGAGACGGGCGTCTCGCTGGCCGCGGCACGCGAGTACCGTGCGCTGTGGAAGCTGGAGCCCCGGGCGCACGCGCTGATCGAGGCGGCCTACAACGAGTCCGGCATCATCGACACCGGGACGTTCCCCGCGATCGTGGTGCCGGACGGCTCCGACGCCGAGGACACGCCCGTGATCGACGAGCTGCCCGTGAGCGACGACCGGCCCGCGAGCGAGGAGGAGCCGGTCCTCAGCATGAACGGCGCGGGCGCGGCGCACCACGTCTGAGCGTCACGGCCCCGGCCGCCGGACGCGGCGGACGGGCATGGAAGAAGCCACGGCCCCGGAGGCGAGAAGACCTTCGGGACCGTGGCTTCCATGGTTCAGGCCCGGCGGCGGTGTCCCGCGCGGGCCGGACGACGGGCGTCAGTCCCAGTGCGGCGGGCGTTCCTCCAGCAACCGGGACACGTCGTCGGACGATCGCCACTCGCCCCAGGCGGAGTCACTCTCGTCGCTCGTCTGGTCGGGCAGCACCGGCGGCCCCTCGTCGGAGAGGTCCACCGGACGCAGGTCATCCGGCTCATGCACAGTCACGGGGACAATGCTACGCGCCCCGGCACCGCCGCGATCGCGTGCTCGGCCAAGACTCCCTCGTTTCCCGCTATACCCCTAATAACTGGTTTCCGGGCCGTGCCGAGCACCGGCACGCACCCGTCCGAGCCGGGCGTCTCCGCCACGGGGACAGCCTCCGGCCCGCACGGGTACGATGCGGGTCAGGACGCACGCCGGATCGACCCCACGTGAGGCGGCCATGGCATCGCCGGGATCATGGCGAAGAGACGGAAACCTCCCCGCGGAGCTCACGAGCTTCGTCGGCAGAGATCGGCTGCTCGCCGGCCTCGGGCAACGTCTCCGCGACCACCGGCTGGTGACCGTGACGGGCATCGGCGGCGTGGGCAAGTCGCGCACGGCGCTGCGCGCGGCCCACCAGGTCGCCGGGCACTTCCCCGACGGCGTCTGGTACGCCGACCTGTCCCGCCTGCAGGACCCGTTCATGGTCGCGCACGCGGTCAACGCGGCCCTCGGCATCGCCGACCAGTCGGCGCGCCCGGAGGCCGACACGCTGGCCGAGTGGCTGGGCGACCGCGAGCTGCTGCTCGTCATCGACTCCTGCGAGCACGTCCTGACCGCGGGCGCCGAGCTCATCGAGCGCGTCCTGCGCGCGGCCCCGGGCGTGCGGGTGCTGGCCACCAGCAGGCAGTCGCTCGGCGTGCAGGGCGAGCAGTCCGTCCCGATCCCGCCGCTGTCGGTGCCCGGCGACGACCGCTCCGAGAGCCCGTACGTCAACGAGGCGGTCCGGCTCTTCGCCGAGCGCGCCGCGGCCGTCGTCCCGGGGTTCGCCGTGGACGAGGACAACATTTTGGCCGTCTCCGAGCTGTGCAGGCGGCTGGACGGCATCCCGCTGGCGCTGGAGCTCGCGGCCGTGCGGCTGCGCGCGCTGTCGGTGGAGCAGATCCTCGCGCTGCTGACCGACCGCTTCAGCCTGCTCGCGGGGGCCAGCCGCACCGCGCTGCCCCGCCACCAGACGCTGCGCGCGGCGATCGGCTGGAGCCATGAGCTGTGCGAGCCGGCCGAGCGGCTGCTGTGGGCGCGCCTTTCCATCTTCTCCGGCGACTTCGAGCTGGAGGCCGCCTGCCAGGTGTGCTCCGGCGACACCCTGCCCGAGGAGATCATCATGGATCTGATCTCCGGGCTGGTGGAGAAGTCCATCCTGCTGAGCTCCGTCGAGCGCTCGGGCTCCCGCTACCGCCTGCTGGACACCCTGCGCCACTACGGCCTCGAATGGCTGGACAAGCTCGGCGAGACCGAGGCGCTGCGCCGCCGCCACCGCGACTACTACCTGGCGCTGGCCGAGCGGGGCGAGCTGGCCTGGTCGGGGCCGCGGCAGGTGTACTGGTTCGGGCGCATGCGCCAGGAGCACGACAACATCCGCGCCGCGCTGGACTTCTGCCTGCGCGACCCTCAGGAGGCCCGCACCGGGCTCACGCTGCTGTCCTCGCTGTGGTTCATGTGGGTGGCCTGCGGGTTCGCCCGCGAAGGCCGGCTGTACCTGGAGCGGGCCCTGCGGGCCTCGCCCGACCCGAGCAGGGAGCGCTGCAAGGCGCTGTGGGTGCTGTCGTACGTCCGCAGCGCCCAGGGCGACACCGTGGGCGCGCTGGAGGCCGCGGAGCAGTGCGCGGGCGACGCCGTCCGGGTCGGCGACTCGATCGCGGTGATCCTGGCCACCAAGATGCAGGGCACCGCCGCCTGGCTGCAGGGCGACCTGCACAAGGCGACCGCGCTGCTCGGCGTGGCGATCGAGTTCCACCGCAGCGGGCGCGAGCTGAACCCCGGCCTGCTGCCCGCGATCGTCGAGCTGGCGGTCGTGCTCACCCAGCAGGACGAGCTGGATGAGGCCGAGGCGCTGCTGCGCGACTGCCGTCAGCTCTGCGCCGAGCGCGGCGAGCTGTGGCTGCGCTCCTACGCGGTGTGGGCGACCTCGGCGATCGAGCGCATGACCGGCAGGACCGCGGACGCGGTGTTCAGCGCCCAGGAGGCCCTGCGCATCAAGCGCCACTTCCACGACGTGCTCGGCGCCGTCGTGGCGATGGAGACGCTGTCGCAGCTCGCGCTGGACCAGGGGGACGCGGCGCGGGCGGCGCGCATCCTCGGCGCCGCCCAGGTCAACTGGCAGCTCTTCGGCCTCCCCTTGTTCGGCTCGCCGTTCTTCGGCACCGAGCACGAGCAGTGCGTCAAGGAGTGCAAGCGCCTGCTCGGCGAGGAGGCGTACCAGGAGGCCTACCGGCAGGGCACGCGCATGGACTTCGAAGAGGCCGTCAGCTACGCGATGGGCGAGATCGACGCCGCCGGGTGAGGCCGCGGCGGCTCAGGGGGCGGCCGCTCAGTTGCGGCCGCGCCAGGCGACGGCGGCCGTGCCCTTCCAGGCGCGGGTGTACCGGGGGCTGGTGAGCGAGTAGGCCACGCTGCCGCTGACCCAGTGCTCCAGCCCGCGCACGTACGCCATCACCCCTTCCGAGCCCCACGCGGCGATCTCCGAGCGCAGCGCGAGCATCCGCGCCACGGCCCGGTCGCGCAGGCGGCCGATCTGGTCCATGGCCTCCTGGGTGGTCCGGTCGCCGTGCCGGACCAGCACGCTGACCAGGTTGTTGCCCGCGTTGACCCCCTCCCGCTCCTTGGCGTAGGAGAGCAGGTCGTTGTCCCAGACGACGACGTCGTTGGCGCACTCGGTGATGGCCCGCAGGCCGGGCGCGCGCCGCTCCGCCGGGGTCAGCGTCTGCCCGGCGGCCAGCTCGATCAGCGAGAAGACCGTCGGCATGGCGCCCGTCCTGCGCCGCATGAAGACGTAGTCGTTGTAGAGGGGGACGACGGCGTCCTCGCGGTTGGCGGCCTCCCAGACCTGGGCGAAGAGGTACTCCTTGGTGAGCGCGCGCCAGCCGTCGAGCTGGTCGGCGTTCCCTGCGGCGGCGACCCTGCGCATGACGTCGCGCATGGCCCGCGCGAACGGGTTCTCCACCGGGATGCCCGCGTCGATGTCGTCCAGGACGACGAGCAGCTGCGGCAGCGCCCTCGCGATCTCGGCGGCCCGCCGGTCGGACTCGCAGAAGGCGTCGTCGAAGGCGAAGAGCCAGACGCACCAGTCGGTGACCAGCCGGAGCATCTCGTACGAGGCGTAGGGGTAGGCGCGGGCGCCGAGGTAGCCGTAGGCGGCCTCGCGGTAGCGCTCCAGCTCGGCGGGGTCGTCGATCATGCGGCAGGCACGCAGCCAGGAGAGCGTCTCCCGGTCGACCTGCGCGGCGTGCGGGCTGATCAGGCTGGGAAACGGGCACGACAAATCTGGCAGAACAAGCTGTGATACCGCTAAATCAGCCATCCCCACATCATGGCAACAAAGACTGCCCGTAACCACATCGCGACTGGTTTATGTCCGGCACTATCGACCGTCGTCCCCGAACCAGGCCAGGAACTCCTCCTGTCCGAACATGCGTGCGGTCTCGACGGCCGACGGAGTGCCCTGCGCGGGGTCGGCGCCGGCGTCCAGCAGAGCGCGCACCACGTCGGGCAGTTGCTTGAACACCGCGCCCGCGAGCGGGGTCTGCCCGCGGTCGTTGGCACGCGAGGGGTCGGCCCCGCGGTCGAGGAGGGCCCGCACCGTGCCGGCGTGGCCGTGGTAGGCGGCGAGCATGAGCAGGGTGTCGCCCTTGTCGTTGTGGAGGTTCGCCGGGACGCCGGCGTCGACGTAGGCGCACAGGCGGTCGGTCTGGCCCGACCTGGCCATCTGGAACAGGCGGGTGGCGAGCTCCTCGACGTCCTGGCCCGGCCCCGCGTCCCCCCGGCCCGCTGGGTTCTCTGGCACGAGATCCATTGTGCCGCGCCGGGTGCGCGTGGTCCGACGGTGGGTAGCGGGCCACTCGCCCGGCGGAATCCTCGCCACATCCCATAGGTTCTCTCTTGAGAGACGATAGAAAGGCTGGGACCCAAGGTGTTCGACCCGACGGATCTCTACCGGCTCAGCGGCGATGTGCCCGAGCTGACCGATCCGGTGCTGCTCTACCACTTCGAGGGCTTCGTCGACGCCGGGGGCGCCGGAAGGCTCGCCATCGGTCACCTGCTCGCCGAGCTTGAGCACCGGGTCGTGGCGACGTTCGACGTGGACCGCCTCCTCGACTACCGGTCGCGGCGTCCTCTGATGACCTTCGACACCGACCGCTGGGTCGACTGCGAGACTCCGGAGCTCGCCGTCCACCTCGCCCACGACACGGCGGGCACGCCCTTCCTGCTGATGAGCGGCCCCGAGCCCGACCGTGAGTGGGAGCTGTTCACCGAGGCGGTCGGCGCCCTGGTCACCCGGCTCAACATCGGCAGGCTGGTCACCGTGCACGGCATCCCCATGGCCGCGCCGCACACCCGCCCGCTCGGCGTGACCGCCCACGGCACCCGCCCGGAGCTGGTGACCGGCCCGGGCAGCCCGTTCGGCAAGATCCAGGTGCCGGGCAGCGCCGCCGCGCTGCTGGAGCTGCGGCTCGGCGCCCGCGGCCACGCCGCCCTCGGGTACGCCGTCCACGTCCCGCACTACCTGGCCCAGGCCGAGTACCCCCGGGCGGCGGTGACCGCGCTGGAGGCGGTGACCCGCAGCACGGGGCTGGTGTTCCCGCTGGACGGCCTGCGGGACGCCGCCGAGAAGACCACGGCCGAGATCGAGGAGCAGATCGTCGCCTCCGCGGAGCTGTCCACGGCGATCCAGGGCCTGGAACAGCAGTACGACGCGTTCACCGCCGGGGCCGAGCGCGAGAACCTCATGGCCGAGACGACGCCGATGCCCACGGGCGACGAGCTCGCCGCGCAGTTCGAGCGTTTCCTCGCCGAGCGCGACGAGTCCGACTCATGATCAGCGCCGGCCTGGCCGGGTACGGCACGGCCGGAGAGTTCTTCCACGCCCCGCTCATCGCCGCGACACCCGGCCTGCGGCTCGCCGCCGTCGTCACCCGGGACGCCGGCCGCGTGGCCCGCGTCGCCCGCGACCACCCCGGTGCCCGGGTCGTCCCCTCCGCCGACGACCTGTTCGGGCTCGGGCTCGACGTGATCGTGATCGCCTCGCCCAACCGCACGCACGTCCCGCTGGCCCGGGCCGCGCTGTCGGCGGGGCTGCCCGTGGTGGTGGACAAACCGCTCGCCGGCACCGCCGCCGAGGCCGTGGAGCTGATCGGCCTGGCACGCGAGCGCGGCGTGATGCTGACGGTCTTCCAGAACCGCCGCTGGGACGGCGACTTCCTGACGCTGCGCACGCTCGACCTCGGCGAGGTCCACCGCTTCGAGTCCCGGTTCGAGCGCTGGCGTCCGGTGCCCAAGGGAGGGTGGCGCGAGAACGGCGGGCCGGAGGAACTGGGCGGGCTGCTGTACGACCTGGGCAGCCATCTGGTGGACCAGGCGCTGCGCTACCTCGGTCCGGTGTCCTCGGTGTACGCCGAGGCCGACGTGCGGCGGCCGGGGGTGGGCGCGGACGACGACGCGTTCGTCGCGCTGACCCACGCGGGCGGCGCGCGGTCCCATCTGTGGATGAGTTCGGTGGCCGCGCGACCGGGGCCGCGCCTGCGGGTGCTCGGCTCACGCGGCGCCTACGTCAAGTGGGGGCTGGACGTGCAGGAGGAGCGGCTGCGCGCGGGCGAGCGCCCGGGCGGGCCCGGCTGGGGCGCCGAGCCTCCGGAGCGGTGGGGCACGCTCGGGACGGACGGCGACGCCCGGCCCGTCGCGACCGTGCCGGGCGCCTACCAGGAGTTCTACGCCGGGGTGGTGGCCTGCCTGCGCGACGGCGCGCCGCCGCCGGTCGATCCGTCCGAGGTGGCGGAGGCCCTGGCGGTGCTGCACGCGGCGCGCACGTCCGCGGCCGAGGGCCGCGCGGTCGCGCTGGACCCGCCGGCGTTCTGAGGGGTCAGCCGAGCAGCCGCGCGCGCAGGGCGCCGGAGTCGCCGGACGTCCAGCCGTTGCGTTCCAGCCAGCCGACCGGCCCGTCGTACCGCTCGTCGAGCAGCCCGAGGAAGTGCTCCATGTGCTCCCGGCGCGGCATGTGGCTGTCGGCGGGCCGGGTGTCCAGGTCGTCGCGGTAGGTCGTGGTGGACCGCAGCCGGGTGAGGATTCGCTCCATGCGGTCGCCGGTCTGCGCGTAGTCGGCGACGATGGCCTCGCGGGTGACCCCGGCGACCGACAGGGCGAGGGCGCAGACGACGCCGGTCCTGTCCTTGCCCGCCGCGCAGTGCACGAGGGCCGCGCCGTCCCCCTGGGAGAGCACGCGCAGCGCGGCGACGACCGCGTCGGGCCGGTCGCGCAGGTAGCCCTGGTAGAAGCCGATGACCCTGCTCTCGCGCGTGCCCTCCTCGTGGCGGCCCTGCCAGGGCAGCACCCGGTCGGCGTCGATGCGGCGGCCGGCGGGCGCCGGGACGCCTGTGTCGGCCTCGACGTCGGTGTGCAGGCCGCCCTCGGCGAACAGGGTCAGGTGATGGATGCCGACCTCCGGCACGCGGGTCAGCGGACCCGGGCCTTCGAGGGCGACCTCGTTGTTGGAGCGCAGGTCGATCACGTCGCGCAGGTTGATCTCGCCGACGAGCTTGCGCACGTCGGCGTCGGTGAGGTCCTGCAGGTTGTCCGAGCGGAGCACCTGCCCGAACCGCGTCGTCCGGCCGTCCGTCGTGGGGAGACCGCCGAGGTCCCGCACGTTGACGGCTCCGTCAAGGGCTATCCACCTCGTTAGCTTGTTCATCACGCGCCAGCCTATATGGGGCCTATGTCCACGCGGAGAACACCGCACGCGGCACAGTGTCAAAAGACATGTCCATCACGTGGCGGCTGCCATCCCGGCGAAAACCGGCATGTGGTGTAAATGGGTGAGCCCTGGTGGTCCTCGCCCCGGCGTGGTGCGCGGGCTCGCCGCCAACCGCCTTCCCCAGGAGGTCATGTGGACGCACGCACGCCGTCGCGCGAGTTCCCCCGGCTCGTCCTCGACCCGGCGCTGCCGCCGGGGGTCGCCGGGACGCTGCGTTCCGCCCCCGCC
This sequence comes from Sphaerisporangium siamense, assembly GCF_014205275.1. Taxonomy (NCBI): domain Bacteria; kingdom Bacillati; phylum Actinomycetota; class Actinomycetes; order Streptosporangiales; family Streptosporangiaceae; genus Sphaerisporangium; species Sphaerisporangium siamense. The sequence goes on along the minus strand of NZ_JACHND010000001.1, from coordinate 4,481,697 downwards.
GCGCTCATCGCCGTGCGCGGCGGCGCCGTCCCCCCGCGCGCGGGTCCCCACCCCGCGGCGATCGTGGTCGTGGCCCTGTTCCTCCTGGCGACCCTCGCGCTGGCCGGGCCGTGGGGCATGGCCGCGCTCGGCGCCGTCGTCGCGGGGCTGTCCGGGGTCCACGCGCTGGCGGGCGACCCCGCGCGCCGCGAGGCGCGGCGGCGGCTGCGCGTGGCCGCGGCGCACGCCGACCGGTTCGTCCTGCCCGGTGACCTGGACGCGGAGTCCCGGGAGCTGCTGGCCCGGGCGCAGCGGGCGGCCGAGGAAGTGATGCTGTCGCGGGTGCACCGCGCCGGGATGCTCGACGCCATCGACAACGCCGTGACGCTCCCGGCCGAAATCTGGCGGCTCGCCGTACGGCTGGCCGACCTCACCCGCACCCGGGCGGAGCACCACCGGATCGTGCCCCGGGACGTGCCCGAGGACGTCGCCGCCGTCTTCGGCCCCTACGCCGAGGCGCTGGAGCGGGCGCACCGCTCGCTCGGGGCGCGGGTGGCCGCCCTGGAGGAGTACGCGGCCGGGGTGCGCAGGGCGGACGCGGTGTTCCACGCGCACCGGCAGCTCGGGGTGCTGCGGGAGCGCACCTCCGACTACGAGCGCCTGCTGGCCGAGACCGAGGAGGACCACCTGGCCGTCCCCCACACCGGCCGTCTCACCGCGCAGGCCCGCGACGTCGAGCGCCTCTTCCGCACGACCCTGGCGGAGGCCCGGCGCGCCGGCGGCCTCTGCCTGCCCGCCGCGGACCGCCCGCGCACTCCCAGCCGTACCTGACCCCGGCGGCATGTGATCACCTTGCCGCAACCCGGCGCCTGCCTTCAATTCACCCGTCCGTAATTGAGGTAGCCGAAAGCGCACAATTCGGTCAGCTCCCCCAATGGGCTCGTTTCACAGCAATTGCGCTGACAACACGCCTTCCCCTTTAATCTCTGTGGACATTGTGTTTCGGCCCGGGCGCCGACCACCGCAGTGGAGCAGATCGGAAGGCGATCCGTCATGACCGCGCTCATCGAGGTCCATGACGCGCGCGTCCATTACCTGTCCACCGGCTCTCCCCGCTCCCCCGGCCGCCCCGCGCTCGGCCCGGTCTCGCTGACCGTGCGCCCCGGGGACCTCACCCTGGTCAGCGGCCCGTCCGGATGCGGCAAGAGCACGCTGCTGCGCCTGCTCAACGGCCTGATCCCGCACGCCTACCGGGCCGAGGTCACCGGCGAGGTGCGCGTCGGCGGCCGTCCCGTCGCGGACATGACGGTGCGCGAGCTGTCCTCCGTCGTCGGCACGATGCTCCAGGACCCGCGCCGCCAGGTCGTCGGCACCACCGTCGCCGCCGAGATCGCGTTCGGCCCGGAGAACCTGGGCCTGCCCCGCGAGGAGATCCGCCGCAGGATCGCCGCGATCGCCGGCCGCGTCGGCGTCGGCCACCTGCTGGAGCGGGCCACCTCCGAGCTGAGCGGCGGCGAGCTCCAGATGGTCGCCTTCGCGGGCGTGCTCGCCATGGACCCCGAGGTCGTGGTCGTGGACGAGCCGCTGGCCAACCTCGACCCCGCGGCCGGCCTGCGCCTGATGCGCGAGATCAGGAGGTTCGTCGACGAGGGCGGCGCCGCCGTGGTCGTCGAGCACCGGGTCGAGGAGATCCTGGAGTTCGGCCCCGGCGAGGTGCTCTACCTGGAGGACGGAGCCACCCGCTACCTCGGTCCCGTGGAAGGGTTCCTGCGCGTGGCCCCCGCCGGGCACGTCAAGCTGCCGTTCCCCGCCCTGGTCGCCCGCGCCGCCGACCTGCCCTCCGTCACCCCGCCGCCCCGGCCCGGCGGCGGCACGCCGGTGCCGCGCCTCGAATACCGCGGGGTCACGCTGGCGTACGGCCCGCGCGCCGTGCTCACCGGGGTCGACCTGGCGCTCGGCGCCCGCCAGCGGGTCGCGGTCCTCGGCCCGAACGGGGCCGGCAAGTCCACCCTGCTGCGCGCCGCCGTCATGCTCGCCACCGCCTCCCGCGGCGAGGTGCTGGTGGACGGCTCCCCGGTGGCCGAGCGCTCGATCATCAGCCTCGCCACCACGTTCGGCTACGTGTTCCAGAACCCCGGGCAGGCGCTGTTCAGCGCCACCGTCGGCCGCGAGCTGGCCTTCGGGCCGCGCAACCTCGGCAGGCGCCCCGAGGAGATCGCCGAGGACGCGGCGGAGGTCCTGCGGGCGACGCTGCTCGACGGCGAGGCCGGCATCATGGACCGCCCGCCGCGCACGCTGTCGTTCGGGCAGCAGCGCCGCCTCACCGTCGCCCTGGCCCTCGCCATGCGCCCCCGCACGCTCATCCTGGACGAGCCCACCGCGGGGCAGGACCTCCACACCACCACCGCGTTCATGGGCCACGCCCTCGCGGCCGGCGGCGTGGAGAGCGTCTACTTCATCACCCACGACGTGGACCTCGCCCTCACCTACGCCGACCGCGTCGTCGTCGTGGACGACGGGCGCGTGGTCGCCGACGGCTCCCCCGCCGACCTGGCCCGCGCCGAGGACGTCTGGGCCGGGGCGGGGCTGCGCGCCACCGGCCTGGTCCGCGCGCTCCGCGAACACCTTCCCGGGCTCCCCGCGTCCGGCGCCGCCCCGATCCCCCACCCCTTCGATCTGGCACGCCACATATCGCTCTCGGCCCGTCCCCCCGGCTTCACCCCGTTACACCAGGAAGGACCCACCCCCTCATGAGCGCAGACGCGGCGGCCCGGCGAGGGCCGTTACTGGATGTCTCATCCCGGACCGTCGTCTACGGCGCGGTCGGCGCGGCGCTCTACGCCGCGCTCGGCCTGTTCAGCTTCCTCATCCCCGGCACCCAGAACGTCGCCGTCCGTCCCGCGTTCGCGCTGGTCCCCTTCTTCGGCAAGCGCTTCGGCGTCGTCGCCGGTTTCTTCGCCGGCCTCGTCGGCAACCTCATCATCGACCTCGTCCAGGGGGCCGGGCTCATGTACTGGAACTGGAGCGTCGCCAACGGGCTGGTGGGCGGCCTCGCCGGGCTGATCTTCGCGATGCTGCCGCCGATCGCCGGCGAGGCGCTGCGCCTGGTCGTCACCGCCGTCGGCGCCCTGGTCGCGACCGTCGCCGGGCTGCTGTTCGCCGCCACCGACATATGGCTGCAGGGCAGTGACGTCAGCACCTTCCTGACCCTCAACTACGTGCCCGTGCTGCTGGCCAACGCCATCGCCGTCGTCGTCCTCACCCCGGTGATCGACGCGATCTGGGAGCCGCTGTCCCAGCGCGCCGGCCGGTGATCTGATGGACGTCACGCCGCGCCACCTGGGCGCGGGCTCCTTCCTCGGCCGCCGCGACCCGCGGGTGCTGCTGCTGGTGCCCGTGCTCCACCTGGTGGCCGTGGCGGGGATCGACGACCTGCGCGCGGTCCTCGCCTGCACGGTGGTCGCCCTGCTGTACTACCGCGCCGCGGGCATCCCGTGGCGCGGCGTGCGGGCCAACTGGGTGTTCATGCTGGCGTTCACCACGCTGCTCGTCGCCGTCAACAGCGTGTTCACCGCGGCCGACACGCGCGCCGGCGCGGAAGTCCTGTTCACGATCCCGGGCACCGGCGCCGAGGTGAGCTGGACCACGCTGTCGTACGCCGCCACGCTGCTGGTGCGCTACGTCTCGCTGGCGCTGGTCGGGTTCCCCGTGGCGTTCACCATCGCCCCGAGCGATCTCGGCGTGGCGTTCGCACGTCTCGGCCTGTCCCAGCGCCTGGCGTACGGGGTGGACCTCACCTTCCGCTTCCTGCCCTCCACCTGGGCGAACCTGAACGAGACCGTGGACGCCCAGCGGCTGCGCGGGTACGAGCACAGTCGCAGCCGCAACCCGGTCAGGCGGCTGCTCACGCTGAAGCCCGTGGTGGTGCCGGTGACGGTGAACGCCCTGATCGACGCCGAGGACACCGTCAACGCCATGGACCTGCGCGGCTTCGGCGGCAGGCACCGCACGTGGACGCGCGAGCTGTCCTTCGACCGGACGGACCTGCTCGTGCTCGGCGGCTTCGCCGCGATGGCGGCCGTGGCCACGGCCGCCAAGCTCCTCGGGCTGACCGGGACGGTATGGGTGCCGTGACGGTGATCCACCACTTCGACTGGAGGTAATACGTGGGCGTCAGCCTCACGGCGATCGTCGACCGGCTCGGCGGGCCGCCGCGCGCGCTCATCCGCGCCGCGACCGGCGCCGGTGGGCCGTCCCGGCGCGAGCGCACGCTGCGCTTCAAGCTCTACTCGCTGCTGAGCCTGCCGATCGTGGCGCTCATCCTGCTGTGGAGCTTCTTCACCGGGCACCTGGTCGGCGACCTGTTCGCGCTGCGCACGGCCGTCACGCAGTTCGAGCAGGTCGCGACCCCGGCCTCGGCCGTCGCCGACCACGTGCGGCGCGAACGCCACCTGTCCGCCCTGGTGCTGAGCGGGACCACGCCCGACGCGGGCGGCCTCGCGACCGCCCGGCAGGAGACCGACGCCGCGGTGGAGCGGCTCCACGAGCGCACGGCCTCCGAGGAGGCGCGGACGGCGATCGGGGCCGACGTGGCGCAGGGCCTCGACGACCTGGAACGGCAACTGGAGCGGCTCGGCGGCATCCGGGAGGAGGTCGACTCGCGGGCCGTGGACCGCCTGACGGCCGTGCAGCGGTACACCGAGATCCAGGACGCGCTCTACCAGATGGCCGACCGGCTCGTCACCGTGCCCGACCCGGCCCTGTACCGGCAGTCCACCGGCCTGCAGACCATCGCCAGGTCGCGCGAGATGCTCGCCCAGGAGGACGCCCTGCTGTCGGGCGCGCTGCTGCGCGGCACGCTCGGCCTCGACGAGCAGCACGTGTTCGCCCAGGTCGTCGCCGGGCGCACGCTGCTGCTGGACCGGGGCGCGCAGGCGCTGGACCCCGAGCTGCGCGCCCCCTACGACACGCTGCTCGCCTCGGCCGACTACAAGCGGCTCATCGCCATCGAGAACGAGGTCGGCGCCCGGCGCGGCGCGCTCGCGCGGGCCTCGGCCTGGCAGGGGCTGGCCGGCGGGCTCGGCGCGCGCATGGACCGGCTCGACGCCGAGCGCACGACGCTGCTCACCGGGCGCGCCGACGGCCTCGCCGCGGGCATCGTCGCCCGGATCGTCATCGCCGGCGGCGCCGGACTGCTGGCCATCCTGCTCGCCGTCGTGCTGTCGGCCCGGCTCGGGCGCGGGCTGTCCCACGAGCTCGCCGGCCTGCGCTCCGCGGCCCTGGACCTGGCCGACGTCCGGCTTCCCGCCGTCGTCGCCAAGCTGCGCGACGGCGAGCCGGTCGACGTGGACGTCGACGCGCCGCCCATCCCCGTCACCGGCACCACGCTGGAGGTGCGCGACGTCGCCCAGGCGTTCTCGACGGTGCGGCGCACGGCCGTCGAGGCGGCGGTCGGGCAGGCCGGCCTGCGCAAGGGCGTCAGCCTGGTGTTCCGCAACCTGGCGCGGCGCAACCAGTCGCTGCTGCACCGTCAGCTCAGCCAGCTGGACACGATGCAGCGCAAGACCAGCGCGCCCGACGCCTTAGCCGACCTGTTCCGGCTGGACCACCTCACCACGCGCATGCGCCGCCAGGCCGAGGGACTGATCATCCTGTCCGGGGCGCCGGCCGGGCGCGCCTGGCGCAAGCCGGTTCCGGTGCACGACGTGGTGCGCGGGTCGGTGGCCGAGGTGGAGGACTACACGCGCGTCACCGTCCTGCCCATGCCGGACACGTCGCTGGCCGGCACGGCCGTGGCCGACGTGATCCACCTGCTCGCCGAGCTGGTGGAGAACGCCACGGTCTTCTCGCCGCCCAGCACCCGGGTGCACATCAGGGGCGACCAGGTCGGCCACGGGTTCGCCGTCGAGATCGAGGACCGCGGCCTCGGGATGGCACCCGAGGACCGCGACGAGATCAACCGCCGCCTCACGGACCCGCCGGAGTTCGACCTCGCCGACAGCGACCGGCTCGGCCTGTTCGTGGTCAGCCGCCTGGCCGCCCGGCACGACATCAAGGTGGCCCTGCGCCGCTCCCCCTACGGCGGCACCACGGCCGTCGTGCTCCTGCCGCACACGCTGGTCATCCCGGCCGGCCGGGACACGCCCGTGGACCTGACGGGCGACCCGCTGGGCCCGCGGCCGGAACCCGCCCGGTGACGGGCGAGCCCGGCGAGGACGGTGGCACGGTGCCGGCCTCGCCGGGCGGCCGCCTCAGCGCAGGCGGCCCTCGGCGAGGAGCGCGGCCAGCTCGGGGATGCCGTCGACGATGACGTCCGCGCGGCGGGCCTCGGGGCGCTCGGCGTGCAGGTACCCCCACGGACCACGGCGCAGCAGCGCCGTGCGCATGCCCGCGGCCGCGGCCGGGAGCACGTCGTTGTCCAGCCGGTCCCCCACGTACAGGATGTCGCCCGGGTCGCGGCCGGCGACCGCGGCGACCTTGGCGAAGAACGCCGGGTCGGGCTTGCTGACCCCCCAGCCGGCCGAGGTGTGCACGCCGTCCACGGGCAGCTCCATCGCCACCAGCGCGTCGTAGGCCTGCGGCGGCTGGTTGCCCGCCACGATCACCTGGTGGCCCGCCTCGCGCAGCGCCGTCAGGCCGGGCCGCACGTCGGGGTACAGGTCGTCGGCGTCGAAGTTCTCGCGCAGGCCATCGGGGTCGTCACGCCGCCAGGCCGCGATCTCGGCGCTCAGGTCGATGCCGGGCCGCACGATGTGGAAGGCCTCCCGGTGCGAGCGGTCGAGCGCCGCCATGCCGCCGAGCACGCCCATGAGGACGAAGCGCGGCACCCCCAGGCGGTCCGCCCACCGCGACCAGATCCGTGTCTCGTCGACGAGCGTCTCGCCGACGTCGAACACCACCGCCAGTGCCACCCCGCACCCCTCTCGTTCGCGCGTGACGAACCCTACCTCCCGTCTCGCCGCGCCCGGCCCCCGTACCACCCTTGGCGATTTATGGGCACATGCACGCTGAATACGGAAACAGCATGAATGATTAACCGCAATCCGTATACGTCGCTGCCGGCTTCGGCATTGAAAAGACGGCCGGCGCCTGTCTTGCGGCGGATTAGGATACTCGGCGGACAGGGGAGGCGATGATGGCCCAAAGCACCGCTCCGCGGGTGTTCATTTCATACGCGCACGATTCCGCCGCGCATCTGGACACCGTGCGCGAGCTGTGGGTCTTCCTGCGCACACACGGCGTGGACGCCCGCCTGGGCCTGCCCCCGGCCGAGCACGCCCGGGACCGGCGCGCGTGGGCGGAGGCACGGATCGGCGAATCGGATTTCGTGCTCGTCATCGCCTCGAAGACATATAAAGAACGGGCGGACGGACTCGTCGAAGTTGACGAAGTACACCGAATCAACGGAACCGATGAAGCGGATGAATCCGGCGGAGCCGAGGAGGACGCACGGCACATCCGCGACGCGTTCCGCCTGGACCCCGGCGCCGCGGCGGGGAAATACCTGCCCGTGCTGCTTCCTGGGCACTCCGCCGCCGAGATCCCGGAATTCCTCGGCGCCGCGCCGCCCCACCAGGTGACCGGCCTCAGCGCCCGGGGAACGGACGGTCTGCTGCGCGCCCTGGCCGCCGGGTCCCCGCCGGCGCGCTCCCGGTCGCCGCTGGGCCACGACCTGGTGCTCGCCGTCACGGCGGACGGCGACCGGCTGGCCTGCGAGGTGACGCTGGCCGGGTCGCTCCTGGGACGGCACGACGCGCCCCTGCCCTTCGAGCCCGGCGTCCTGAGCCGCGCCCTGGCGGCTCCCCCGCACGCCGCCGAGGAGCGGCTCATCGAGGCGGGGCACCGGCTCCGCCAGGCCCTGCTGACCGAGGACACGGCCCGACACCTGACCAGGCTGCTGCACGACTCGCGCTTCGGCACGGTCGTCGACGTCGTGGTCGAGCACGGGGACGCGGCGGCGTGGCCGCCGTACGAGGCGCTGCGGCTGCCGGACGGGGCCGTGCTCGCCACCCTTCCCGGCGTCCACGTGCGGCGGCGCGCCCCCGGCACCGGGCGGCGGACGGCGCCGCCCCCGCCTCTGCCCGGACCGCTGAAGATCCTAGTGGTGGCGGCGGGCGAGAATCGTGCACGGGACACGCGAGTGGTCCTGGACGCCGTCGCGGACCTGAGCGCCTCCGGGGCCGGCGAGGCGCGCGTCCTGGAGGTCGCCGCGCCCGGCCGGATCACCGGGGCGCTGCGCGCCGGCGGGTACCACGTCGTCCACCTGTCCGCCCCCGGGTCGCCGTCCTCGGTCGAGCTGGAGGACGAGGACGGCGACCCGGTCGCGGTGCCCGCGGGCGAGCTCGCCGCGGTCCTGCGCGACGGGGACGGCCGCCCGCCGTTCGTCGTGCTGTCCGCCGGAGAGGACGGCGCCACCCTGGCCGCCGCGCTGGCCCGGCACGGCGGCGGCCGGGTGCTCGCCGTGCGGGCGCCGGTCACCGACTTCTACGCCACCGCGCTGGCCAAACGGTTCTACGCCACCCTGGCCACCGGCGCCGAGGCCGGCCCCTCGGCGGCCCTCGCCGAGGCCCGCCGCCACCTGGAGCAGGGGCGGATCCACCGCGGCCAGGCCGACCCCGGCGACACGCTGCCCCCGCTGTACGCGGCGGCGGCCCTGCTGTCCGCCGGCGAGGACTTCCCGCTGGTGGACCTGGGCGACCCGCCGCTCAGGCCGTGAGGCGCTCCATCGCCTTGGTGATGCGCTTGTCACTGATCGGGTACGGCGTGCCCAGGGTCTGGGCGAAGTAGCTGACCCTCAGCTCCTCCAGCATCCAGCGGATCTCCACCACCGCGTCCTCCGAGCGCCGGGCCGGGGGCAGCCGGCCGAGCAGATCGTCGTAGGCCAGGCGCATCTCGTCCAGCTTGAGCATGCGCTCGTGGTCGCGGTAGGGGTCGTCGGGGAGCTTCTCCAGGCGGCGTTCCACCGCGCGCAGGTAGCGTTGCAGGTCGGGAAGGCGGCGCGAGCCGGTCGCGGTGACGAAGCCGGGGAAGACCAGCTCGCCGAGGTGCTCGTCGATCTCCTCCAGCGCGTCCGCCGGGCTCTTCATCGCGGCCAGCGTGTTCCGCACGCCGTGCCAGATGACCAGGACGCGTTCGACGCGGGCGACGACCTCGGCGGTGGTGTCGTACAGCTCGGCGCGCACGTGGTCGTGGACGCGGCGGAAGTCGCCGGGGTTCCAGGCGGGGCCGCCCGCGTCGGCGATGAGCTTGTCGGCCGCGCACGTGACGCAGTCCTCGAACAGGTCGGCGGCGTCGCGGTGCGGGCTGTGGCTGAGGGCCAGCTTCTGCTGGGTGGTCAGGCCCCGCAGGATGCCCTTGGCGGGCGAGACGACGTTGAGCAGGACGAGCCGGCGCATGCCCGGCCCCATGGCGTCGCGCTGCTCGGCCTCGGTCTGGAAGACCCGCACCCCCACCGTGCCGCCCTCGTCCACCAGCGCGGGGTAGCCCTTCAGGCGGCCCTGCTCGAAGAGCTTGGGCAGGTCGCCGAACGTCCACGCGCGCAGGCCGGTGCGCTCCAGCTCCTCCCCGGCGCGCGAGAGGGTGGCGCGCACCTTGGGGGCGAGGCTGCTCTTGAGCGCGGCCAGGTCCTTGTCCTCGCCCACGGTGCGCTTGCGCTCGTCCACCACCCGGTAGGTGACGCGCAGGTGGTCGGGCAGGCGGGCGGGGTCGAACGCGTCGGCGGGCACCTGGACGCCGGTGAGCCGGGACAGCTCGCGGGACACCGCTTCGGCCACCGGTTCCTTGCCGGGCGTGACGTGCTCCAGCACGGCCTTGGCGTAGTTCGGCGCGGGCACGAAGTTGCGGCGCAGCGGCTTGGGCAGCGAGCGGATCATCTCGGTGACGAGTTCCTCGCGCATGCCCGGCACCTGCCAGTCGAAGCCGTCGCCCTCGAACTGGTTGAGGATCTGCAGGGGGACGTGCACGGTCACGCCGTCGGCGTCGGCGCCGGGCTCGAACTGGTAGGTGAGCCGCATGCGCTGGCCGAGGTGCCGCCAGGCGTCGGGGTAGGCCTGTTGCAGGTCGTCGGCGTCGGCGCCCGCGTTGATGAGCATGTCGGAGGTGAAGGTGAGCAGCTCCGGCCGGGTCTGCCGCTCGCGCTTCCACCAGGTGTCGAAGTGGCGCGCGGAGACGACGTGATCGGGGACGCGCTTGTCGTAGAAGTCGAACAGCGTCTCGTCGTCGACCAGGATGTCGCGCCGCCGCGCGCGGGCCTCCAGCTCCTCGACCTCCGACAGCAGGCGGCGGTTGTCCTTCAGGAAGCGGTGGTGGGTGTCCCAGTCGCCCTCCACCAGGGCGTGGCGGATGAACAGGTCGCGCGACAGCTCGGGGTCGACCCGCCCGTAGTTGACCTTGCGGTCCACGACGATCGGCACCCCGTACAGCGTGACCTTCTCGGACGCCATGACGGCGCCCTGGCTCTTCTCCCAGTGGGGCTCGCTGTAGGTGCGCTTGACCAAGTGGCCGGCGAGCGGTTCGATCCACTGCGGCTCGATCTTCGCGACCACGCGCGCCCACAGCCGCGAGGTCTCGACCAGCTCGCCGGCCATGACCCACCGGGGCTGCTTGCGGAACAGCGCGGAGCCGGGGAAGATCGCGAACTTCGCACCCCGGGCGCCCAGGTACTCGCGCATGGCGCGGCGGCGCGCACCGGCCCCGTTCTTGTCGGCGTCCTTGTCGACGTCCATGACGCCGATGTGGGAGAGCATGCCCGCCAGCAGCGAGACGTGCACGGCGTACGGCTCGGCGCGGGCCGAGTTGAGCGTGACGCCCATGCCGGTGGCGACCTGCCGGAGCTGGCTGTAGAGGTCCTGCCATTCGCGCACGCGCAGGTAGTTGAGGTAGTCGGCCTTGCACATGCGCCGGAACTGGCTGGAGGACAGTTCTTTCTGCTGCTCGCGCAGATGGTCCCAGAGCTTCAGGAAGGTGAGGAAGTCCGATTCCTTGTCGGCGAAGCGGGCGTGCTTCTGGTCGGCCTGGGCCTGCTTGTCGGCGGGCCGCTCGCGGGGGTCCTGGATGGACAGGGCCGCGGCGATGACCATGACCTCCTCGGCGCAGCCGTTGTCGTGGGCGGCGAGCACCATGCGGGCGAGACGGGGGTCGACGGGGAGCTGGGCGAGCTTGCCGCCGATGGGCGTGAGCTTGCGGTCGTCGTCGAAGGCGCCGAGCTCGTGCAGCAGGTTGACGCCGTCCTTGACCTGCCGCTGGTCGGGCGGCTCCACGAACGGGAAGGCCGCGATGTCGCCGAGGCCGAGCGTGGTCATCTGCAGGATGACCGAGGCGAGGTTGGTGCGCAGGATCTCGGGATCGGTGAACTCAGGCCGGCCGAGGAAGTCCTCCTCGGAGTAGAGGCGGACGCACACGCCGTCGGAGGTGCGGCCGCAGCGGCCCTTGCGCTGGTTCGCCGACGCCTGCGAGATCGGCTCGATGGGCAGGCGCTGGACCTTCAGCCGGTGGCTGTAGCGGGAGACGCGGGCGAAGCCGGGGTCGATGACGTACTTGATGCCCGGGACGGTGAGGGAGGTCTCGGCGACGTTGGTGGACAGGACGATCCTGCGCCCGCGGTGCTGCTGGAAGACCCGGTGCTGCTCGCCCGCCGACAGCCGCGCGAACAGCGGGAGCACCTCTTCGTCGCGGCCCTTCAGGGCCTCGGCGGTGTCGCGGATCTCGCGCTCGCCGCTGAGGAAGACGAGGATGTCGCCAGGACCCTCGGCGCAGAGCTCGTCCACCGCGTCGACGATCGCCTGCGCCTGGTCCTCCTGGTCGTCGGTGATCGGGCGGTAGCGGACCTCGACGGGGTAGGTGCGGCCGGAGACCTCGATGACGGGAGCGTCGCCGAAGTGGCGTGAGAAGCGCTCGGGGTCGATCGTGGCCGAGGTGATGATCACCTTGAGGTCGGGGCGGCGGGGCAGGAGCTGTTTGAGGTAGCCGAGGATGAAGTCGATGTTGAGGCTGCGCTCGTGGGCCTCGTCGATGATCAGCGTGTCGTAGCGGGACAGCAGGCGGTCGCGCTGCATCTCGGCCAGCAGGATGCCGTCGGTCATCAGCTTGACCAGGGTGTCGTCGCCGGAGTGGTCGGTGAAGCGCACCTTGTAGCCGACGGCGCCGCCGAGGGGGATGCCCAGCTCTTCCGCGATGCGCTCGGCCACGGTGCGGGCGGCGATCCTGCGCGGCTGGGTGTGACCGATCTGGCCCTTGACGCCCCGGCCGAGTTCGAGGCAGATCTTGGGGATCTGGGTGGTCTTGCCGGACCCGGTCTCGCCCGCGACGATGACCACCTGATGGTCGCGCACGGCCGCGAGGATCTCGTCCCTGCGCATGCTGACCGGCAGGGCCTCGGGGTAGGTGAGAGCGGGCACCAGGGCCCGGCGCGCCCCGACCCTGGCCTCGGCCGCCTCGATCTGGCCCGTCACCTGGTCGGCGATGGCCCGCAGCGCCTTGTGGTCGCGCACCTTGCGTGCGCCGTCGATGCGGCGGCGAAGCCTCAGCTCGTCGCGCAGCATGAGCGCGGGCAGGCGTTCGCGCAGGCCGGTCAAGGGCGATGTCACCGAAGAAGATCCCATGGTCGCTTTCCCGGCCGTCCCGTCAGATGGCCGCCACCGGAAAGGATAAGCAACCCTCCCGGGTCCCGCGCCAACGGTTTAGGCGTGACCCGGGACGCCGGGGGCGCGCGACCGGCGCCCGCGCGATCCGCGCCGGGGCCGACGGGGGCGCCCGGCGACGGCGGCCGCGCCGATCAGTGCCGGTCAGCGCCGGTCAGTGGGTGCTGAGCAGGCGACCGGGGGCGTCCTTGACGAACCTCAACGTCTTCTCCAGGCAGACGATCGCGCCGTGCCGCGGCCGGTTCATGAACCGGACGTCGTCGGCGAGCGCGCGCATGATCTGGAGCCCCCGGCCGTGCTCGGCGAGCGGCCTGCCCGGACTCACCTGGTCAGGGTCGAAGCCGGTGCCGGTGTCGGTCACGGTTATCAGGCACTTGTCGTCCAGCACCTCCACGCTGACGGTGTACTCGTCCCCCGCGTTGGCGTGCCTGATGACGTTCGAGCACGCCTCGGTGAGCATGAGCTGGACGTCCTCCCGGATCTGACGCTCCACCCCGAGGACCTCCAGCTCGGCGCCGAGGATCTGCCGGGTGACGGACACGCTCGCCGCGTCTCGCGGCAAGCGCAATGCGATGGTCACCTTCACGTTTCCTCCTTCCCACCCACTTGTTAAAGGTGCCCTCCCAGACACGGGCAAACACCGGGGCCCGATCCGATGCACCGGCCCCGTGCTCTTCTCCGGTCACGGCGGCACGCGGCGGGCCCCGCCGTCACGGGTGGGAGACCGGGACCGCGGCGGAGGCGGCGGCGAGCGCGGCGCCGATGATGCCGGCGTTGTTGAGCAGGGCGGCGGGCACCACGGTGGTGCCGGGAAGATCGATGAAGCGGAGGAACTTGTCGGCCTTCTTGCTGACCCCGCCGCCGATGACGATCAGCGAGGGCGACATCAGCATCTGGACGTGCTCCAGGTACCGCTGGACGCGCTGGGCCCACTTCTCCCAGGTCAGGTCGTGCGCCTCACGAGCGTGGTCGGAGGCGCGGCGCTCGGCCACGTGCCCGTCGATCTCCAGGTGCCCGAACTCGGTGTTGGGGATCAGCGCGCCGTTCATGATCAGGGCGCTGCCGATGCCGGTGCCGAAGGTGAGCATGAGGACCAGCCCCTCGTGGCCGCGGCCCGCGCCGAACGTCGCCTCCGCGACCCCCGCCGCGTCGGCGTCGTTGAGCACGACGACGCCGAGGCCGCTCGCCTCGGTGAACAGCGCCCGCGCGTCCGTGCCGATCCAGGCGTGGTCGACGTTCGCCGCGGTCCTGGTCACGCCGTCCACCACCACGCCGGGGAAGGTCACCCCGACCGGGCCCGTCCAGGAGAAGTGCTCGACGATCCGCCGGACCACCTCGGCCACGGCGCCGGGGGCGGAGGGGCTCGGCGTCGGTATCCTGCACCGCTCCGCCAGCAGCGTCCCGGTCGCCGTGTCCACCGGGGCGCCCTTGATGCCCGACCCGCCGATGTCGATTCCCAGTGTGTTCATGTCGCTCCCACCTGTCCGCTCTCCCCCGTCGTCTGCCACGTACGAGGCAGAACTACCATCTCTTCCCCGGATCGCACGCGCCTGTGCCGCACCGGATCTGGTAGGGATGACGGGTGTCGTCCTTCACCTCCCCCGCGCGGCGGGCGTCACGCGCCCTCGCCGCGGTGCTCGCCCTCACGCTCGCCCTCGTGCTCCTCCCCCGGGCCGCCGCGCCGGCCTCGGGCGCCGTGGGCGCGGCCCGGACGCCGAGGATCCCGGCGGGGACGGCCGCGAGCTACGTGGTGTTCGACCGCGTCACGGGCAGGACGGCGCTGGCGCACAAGCCGCACGTGCGGTTCCGGTCGGCGTCGGTCGTGAAGATCCTCATCGCGCTGGACTACCTGGAGTCGCGCACGACCACGGTGCCGCGCGCCGACGCGGACCTGCTGCGGCGCATGCTGCGCGCCAGCGACGACGACGCCGCCACCGTGTTCTGGCAGCGCGGCGGCCAGGGGGCGATCATCGGCCGCGTGACGCGCCGTCTCGGCCTGGCCGACACCGGCCCGCCGCCCGCGAACAGGCCGGGCTTCTGGGGCTACACCGCGCTCAGCGCCGCGGACGTCGTCACCACCTACCGCTACCTGCTGGAGCGGGCGAAGCCGAAGGTCAGGGACGTGATCCTTGGCCACCTGCGCAAGGCCTCCCGCTGCGCGGCCGACGACTTCGACCAGTACTTCGGCATCCCGGGCGCGGCGCCCCGGCCCTGGGCGGTCAAGCAGGGCTGGTCGGGCTACGGCGCCCGCCCGGCCGTGCCCTGCTCGCGCACACGCCCCTCCGCCGGGTCCGCCGCGGCGGGCGGAGCCGCCCTCACGCCCGCCGGAACCGCCGCGGTGAGCGGCCCGCGCCCGCCGGTGAACCTCGGCCGTCCCGTGCTGCACACGACCGGCCTCGTCGGCAAGGGCGACCGTCTGATCATCGCCGTGCTCACGCTCCAGCCCGCCGGCGCCGGCTACCAGTCCTCCGCGGCCCGCCTCACCGCCCTCACCAAGGACGTCTACCGAGCCGCGACGCGGCGATAGCCCCCGGGCGGGGAGCCGGGTACGACGTGCCTGTACGCCCGGAGCCGCACGGCCTGGGCGTCCGGGCGACGCCCGGGCCTACCGGGCGAGTTCCTTGCTGACGCCGCTCGGGCCGTCGTACTCGCGGTCGGGCAGCCGCTCCAGGGCCTTCACCGCGTCCTGGTCCGCGCCCTGCGCCTTGGCGTGTTCGAGCAGGGTGTCCTTCGACGCGGGATAGTCCACTCCCGACAAGTACTTCTGCACGTGGATGAAATCTGCCTGGGTCATGATCTCCCCCTTTTCGCAGGGTTCCTCTCCTCGGGCAGACCCCGGAAAACCGTCGATTCCACCTCCAAGGCACGGGCTGCGCGAGTCTTTGCCGCGCGACCGAACCCCTCCCTATACCCCCACGAACACAGTTAAACGTACGAATAATCTTCGGTTCGCCGAGGCGTTCGCCGCCCTGTAACACCGGGTCCCCGCGACGCCGGACCCGAACCGCCGACGGCACTCCGAACCGAACGACGCTCGCCATGACGCACCGCATGACTCGATGAATACGAAAGAAGTTCAGGTTTGCGTCACCCCAGGTCAAGGTCATTTTTTGCCCTTAAACCAGGTCAAGCCACAAATCTTCTTGAACTTTCTTGACGAGTCCGGAAGTTCGTAAAACCACAGGTCATTGCCGCTGACTATGACAGTCATCACTAATGCAATAGTGACATCCGCATATGACACCTATGGGTACCGTCACTAGCCATGGCTGGGGTTATCCGTAATTCTCATCCCAGCGATCGAGCAGAGAGAGGGGCGTGAGACGTGACCACCCGGTACGAGGTCTATTGCCAAGCGGATCCGTTGTTTTACGACACCCTTGACAACCAGCGGGCCAAGTATCCGGATTTCCCCATTGCCGGCAGGCCCGTGCCTCCCGGGTGGGACCACCGCGTCACGGACACGTGGCTGCACTACGGGCCGGCGGACAGAGCGCTGCCGTCGCAGGGCTGGAAGATCCACATCTCCTCCTGCCTGGCCGACGCCGAGAAGACGCTGGACATCGTCTGGGACTACTGCGTCGGCCGGCGGACCAGCTTCAAGTTCCTGCGCGGTCCGCGCGTCGCGATGATGCAGAGCTCCAAGTACGCCGACCGGGGCAGCAGCGGCAAGCTGGTCACGATCTACCCCTTGGACGAGGCCGAGCTCGAACTGGTGATCAAGGAACTCGACGAGCTCCTGCGCGGCGTGACCGGCCCCTACATCCTGAGCGACCTGCGCATCGGCGAGGGCCCCCTGTTCGTCCGCTACGGCGGCTTCGCCGAGCGGTTCTGCCTCAACGCCAACCTGGACCGCGTGCTGGCGATCGAGGACCCCGACGGCGTCCTCGTGCCCGACCGCCGCGGCCCCTCCTTCTCACCCCCGCCCTGGGTCACGCTGCCCGCCTTCCTGGAGCCCCACCTCGCCGCCCGCAACGCGGTGACCATGGCCGACCTGCCGTACGCGATCGAGAGCGTGCTGCACTTCTCCAACGGCGGCGGCGTCTACAAGGCGACCGACACCCGCACCGGCGAGACGGTGGTGCTCAAGGAGGCCAGGCCGCACGCCGGGCTCGACGCGGTCGGCCGCGACGCCGTGGCGCGCCTCCGGCACGAGGCGGACATGCTGCGCCGGCTCGACGGGCTGGACGCCGTGCCGGGCATGCGCGACTACTTCACCGTCGGCGACCACCACTTCCTGGTCCAGGAGTTCGTGGACGGCCCCACGCTCAGCCAGGAGTCGGTGCGGCGCCACCCGCTGATCCGCGCGGCGATCACCCCCGAGGACGCCGCGGAGTACACCGAGTGGGCGCTCAGGATGCTCGGCCAGGTGGAGCGCGCCATCGCCTCCCTGCACGAGCGCGGGGTCGTGTTCGGTGACCTGCACCCCTTCAACGTCCTGGTCGAGGGCGACCGGGCCGTGCTCATCGACTTCGAGGTGGCCAGCCTGGCGGAGGAGAACACCCGGCCGACGCTCGCCAACCCCGGCTTCTGCCCTCCCCCCGACCGGGTCGGCGTGGAGGCCGACAAGTACTCGCTCGCCTGCATGCGCCTGAGCCTGTTCGCCACGATGTCCACGGTGCTGATCCCCCTGCACCGGGCCAAGGTGGTCCACCTCGCCGACCTGGTGCGCGAGACCTTCCCGGTGCCGCGCGAATTCATCGACGAGGCGGTCGAGACCATCCTCGGCCCGGAGCGGAGCGCCGCGCCGGCGGGCACCCCGGAGACCACGGGCGACACCGCGAACACGACGAACACCGCGAACACCGCGAACACGGCCGGCACGGTCAGCGCGGTCGGGGAGCGGCCCGACACGCGGGCGATGCGCGAGCTGCCGCTGCCGGGCCGGGCCTCCTGGGCCTCGCTCAGGGACGCCGCACGCCGGGCGATCCTCGCCTCCGCGACCCCCCAGCGCCACGACCGGCTGTTCCCCGGCGATTCGACGCAGTTCCTGCCGGGCGGCGGGCTGAACCTGGCCAGCGGAGCGGCCGGCGTCCTGTACGCCCTCGCGGCGACCGGGGCGGGGCGGTTCCCCGAGTACGAGGGCTGGCTGCGCGAGCGGGCCTTCGCCCCCGAGCACGGCACCGGTCTCGGCTTCTGGGACGGCCTGCACGGCGTCGCCTACGCCTTGGACGCGATCGGCCGGCGCGAGGACGCCCTGGAGCTCGTCTCCCTGTGCCTGCGCGAGAAGTGGGAGCGGCTCGGCCAGAGCCTGTACTCGGGCCTGGCGGGAATCGGGCTGAACCTGCTGCACTTCGGCCGCGCGACCGGGGACCGCGAGATCCTCGACGGCGCGGGCAGGATCGTCGACCTGGTCGCCGACCGGCTCGGCACGGTCGAGAGCGTCCCCGAGATCAGCGGCGGCGCCCACCCGCACGCGGGGCTGATGCGCGGGTCCGCGGGCCCGGCGCTGCTGTTCCTGCGGGCCTACGACGCCACGGGCGACGCCGCGCTGCTCGACCACGCGGAGGTGGCGCTGCGGCAGGACCTGCGCCGGTGCGTCCACCGCGACGACGGGCAGCTCCAGGTCCAGCAGGGCTGGCGCACCAACCCCTACCTGGACGAGGGCTCGGCCGGCATCGGGCTGGTCCTGCGCCACTACCTCGAACGGCGCGAGAACGCGGACTTCCGGCAGGCCCTGCACGACATCGGGCCGGTCGCGACGCTCCGGTACTACGTCCAGTCAGGCCTGTTCAACGGACGCGCCGGCATGATCACCGCGCTGGCCACGGGCCTGCGCCCCGACGTCGACCGCCACTCCCCCGAGGTGGCCGACCAGGTGGCGCGGCTGGCCTGGCACGCGATGCCCTACGGCGGCGGGCTGGCCTTCCCGGGCAACCAGTTGCTCCGGCTCTCGATGGACCTCGGCAGCGGTACCGCCGGCGTGGTCCTCGCGCTGGGCGCCGTGCTGCACGACCAGCCGGTGACCCTGCCCTTCATCTCCCCGCCCGGCACGCCCGCCGGGACGGCGGTTCCTCCTGAAAGCGGAAGGAGGTGACATGACATGGCGCTTCTGGACCTTCAGGACATGGAGCTGCCCGGTGGCGGCGGCCACGGCGGCGGCGGCAGCAGCCTGAGCCTCCTGGGTTGCACCCCGCACGAGAACAGCAGCCTCAGCATCCTCTGCGGCAACTGACATCTCTCAGAAGTTCCCAGCGGTACCCCGAAATCCGGCGAAAAGAAAGGGCGTGATCCCCATGGCGCTTCTCGACCTGCAGGACATGGAGCTTCCCGGCGGCGGCGGCCACGGCGGCGGCGGCAGCAGCCTGAGCCTGGTCGGTTGCACCCCGCACGAGAACAGCAGCCTCAGCATCCTCTGCGGCAACTGACTCCGCGGTACCTGAACGAGTGACCTCTCGCCTGGGGCGGCCCTGACCCGGCCGCTCCAGGCTGGTCCATTCCCGGAACCATCGGAAGGGAAACCTTTGCCATGTCGGAGACCCCGGCGGCGGGCCACCGGACGACCGGCACCCGGGAACACCTCGCCGCCACCGGGGACGACGACGCGGCGGCGGCTCCCGTGGCGGGGGCCGCGAAACCGGACCGCGGCGCCGACGGACTCCTGCTGGAGATGGTGCGCCGCAGCGGCGCCTGGCCCTACATCTACGCCGCGACCGCGCTGGCCGGCGCCGTGGTCGAGCTCATGCTCCCCGGCGCGCTCGGCCGGGCCGTCGACGTCCTCGTCTCCCCCTCCGGCGACCCCACCGGCGTCCTCGTGCTGTGCGCCTCGCTCGTCGCCACGGTCGTCGCCTGCGACGCGGTGGCGGTCCTCGCCTCGGGATCCGGCGGCGCGCAGGCCGCGCGACTGCTGCGCGAGCGCGTGGTCCGCCACATTCTCGCCGTCGGGCCCGCGATGTCCCGCCGGCACCCCGCGGGCGACCTGGTCACCCGGGCCGGGACCAACGCCGAGGAGGTCGGCGCCGCCCCTGAGGCCGTGATCACGGCCGTCTCCCTGCTCGTGCCGGCCGCCGGGTCTCTGGTCGCGCTGGCGCTCATCGACCCCTGGCTCGCGGTGGCGTTCGCCGCGGGCCTCACCGTGATCCTGCTCGTCCTGCGCGCCTTCCTGCGCGAGACCACCGCCGTCTCCTCCGGCTACCAGGAGGCCCAGAGCGACATCGCCTCCCGGCTCATCGACGCGCTGGCGGGCGCGCGCACCATCGCCGCCGCCGGGACCGAGGAGCAGGAGGTGCGCCGCGTCCTCGCGCCCCTGACCCGCCTGCGCGGATTCGGCATGGCCGTGTGGCGGGTGAACGCCCGCGCGGGCGTGCAGGCCGCCATCGTCGTCCCCCTGCTGGAGACCGCCGTGATCGGCGTCGGCGGCCTGCGCCTGGCGGCCGGGGCGCTCACCGTGGGCGAGCTGTTCGCCGCGGCCCGGTACGCGGTGCTCGGCGCGGGCATCGGCTCGGCGCTCGGCTACCTGAACCGGCTCGCCCGCGCCCGCTCGGCGGCGCGGCGGGTGCGCCAGGTCCTCGACCTGCCCGCCCCCACCTACGGGCACGAGGAGCCGCCCGGCGCGGGGGCCGAACGCGGGCGCCTGGAGCTACGCGGCGTCAGCGCGTACGCCGACGGGCGGCCGGTGCTGCGCGACATCGACCTCACCGTGCCGGGAGGGGCCGCGCTGGCGGTGGTGGGCAGGTCGGGCAGCGGGAAGTCGGCGCTGGCGGCCGTCGCCGGGCGCCTGCTCGACCCCGACCGCGGCGAGGTCCTGCTCGACGGGGTCCCGCTCCCCCGGCTCTCCCGCGCCGCGCTGCGCGGGGCGGCCGGCTACGCGTTCGAGCGCCCTGTGCTGTTCGGCCACACCCTGCGCGAGGCCATCGCGCCCGGCGGGTCCGACGAGGCGGTCAGGGCCGCCGGCGAGGCCGCCGCGGCGGACGCGTTCATCCGCAGGCTGCCCCGGGCCTATGACACGCCGGTCGAGGAGGCGCCCATGTCGGGCGGCGAACGCCAGCGGGTGGGGCTCGCCCGCGCCTTCGCCCACGGCGGGCGGCTGCTGATCCTGGACGACGCCACCTCCAGCCTGGACACCGTGACCGAGTACCAGGTCGCGCGGGCGCTGACCGAGGAGCTGCGCGACCGCACCCGGCTGATCGTCGCCCACCGCGCGGCCACGGCCGCCCGCGCGGACCTGGTGGTCTGGCTGGAGGACGGGCGGATCCGCGGGCGCGGCACGCACGAGGTGCTGTGGCGCGACGCGCGTTACCGCGCCGTGTTCCAGGTAGCGGGACAAGTGGCGGGACAGGTCGCGGGACAGGTCACGGACAAGGCGACGGACCAGGGCCAGGCGACGGACCAGGGCGGACACGGCCTCGAATCCACACCGCGCGTGCCACACGACTCCCTGGCACCGCGGCATTCCCCGCCGGTGACGCCGCCGGCCTCCTCCCCGACGGCGTCACCGGCACCCTCTCCTACGTCTCCTCCAGCGCCTTCCCCGGCGTCCTCCCCGGTACCTCCACCGGCGCCTTCCACCCCGGCTTCCGCGGCACCTTCCGCCGCACCCTCCCCGGCGGCGGAGCCGCGATGACCCTCCGCCGGACGGGACAGCGAGAGGGCGCGCGCGCGGGACGGCCGGGCGGCACGCGGACGGAGGCCGCGCGACAGGGTACGCGGACGGAGGCGCGGCGGCTGTTGTGGGGGGCGGCGCGGCGGCGGCCGGGCGTCCTGGTGCGGCTGTTCGCCTGGTCGCTCGCCGAGGCGGCGCCCGCGTTCCTGTCCGGCCAGGCCCTCGCGCACGCGCTGGACGACGGCTTCTCGGCGGGCCGCCCGGGGACGGGCCTGGCGTGGCTGGGCCTGATGGCCGCCGCGTGGCTGGCCGCCGCGCTCGGCGCCCGCCAGGTGCTGCTGGCCATCGCGGCGATCGTCGAGCCGTTCCGCGACACGCTGCTGCGCCGGGTCGTGGCGGGCACGCTGTACCGCACCGCCGCCTCGGGCCTGCGCCCGGACAGCGCCGCGCTGGCCAGGCTCGGCCGCCAGGTCGAGCTCGCCCGCGACTCCTTCGCCGCCGTGATCGCGGTGAGCAGGTCGTTCCTGTTCTCGGTGACGGGCGTGCTGGTGGGGGTGCTCACGCTGATGGACGCGGTGCTGCCGCTGGTGCTGCTGCCGCTGGCCGCCGGGCTCGCGCTGTTCTCCGCGTCGCTCCCGGCCATGGCGCGGCTGCAGCGGCGGCTGATCCTGGCCGAGGAGGGCACCGCGTCCTCGGTGGCGGCGATGGTGGACGCGCTGCGCGACGTCACGGCGTGCGGCGCGGAGGACCGTGCCGCCGCCGTGGTCGGACGGGACGTGACGCGCCAGGCGGAGGTGGCCAAGGCGCTCGCCCGGCTCACCGCCGCGCGCACGCTCTCGCTCGCCATCGGCGGGTGGCTGCCCATCCTGATGGTCCTGGTCGCCACGCCGGCCCTCGTGCGCGACGGCGCCACTGCCGGGGTCATCCTCGGCACGCTGACGTACGTGGCCCAGTCGCTGACGCCCGCGCTCGGCGGCCTGGTCCAGGGGGTCGGGGTGAACGGCGTGCGGCTGGTGGTGGCCCTGGAACGCATCCTGTCCATGGGGCCCGCGCCGCGGAAAACGCTCACGGCGGGCGGCCCGGACACGGCGCCCCGCAGTGCGCTGCTGCGGCTGCGCCGGGTGACGTTCGCCTACGGTCCCGCGGCCGAGCCGGTGGTCTCGGACCTGAGCCTCGCCGTGCGCGAGGGGGACCATCTGGCGGTCGTCGGCCCGAGCGGTATCGGCAAGTCCACGGTCGCGGCCCTGGCGGCCGGTCTGCTCCGGCCGCACGACGGGCAGGTGCTGATCGGCGGCGTTCCCGTGACGAGCCTGTCCGGCCCCGCGCTGAGCGCGGCGCGGGTGCTGATCCCGCAGGAGGCGTATGTCTTCCGGGGTACGCTCGGCGAGAACCTGACGTACCTGGCGCCGGGGCGTTCGCCGTCGGAGGTGGACAAGGCGGTGGACGCGGTCGGCATGGCGGAGCTGGCCGCGCGGATCGGCGGGTACGACGCGATGGTGGAGCCGTCCGAGCTGTCCTCGGGCGAGCGGCAGCTCATCGCGCTGACCCGCGCCTACCTGTCGCCGGCGCGGCTGATCCTGCTGGACGAGGCCACCTGCCACCTCGATCCGGCCGCCGAGGCGCGGGCGGAGGAGGCGTTCGCCGCGCGCGAGGGGACGCTGATCGTCATCGCGCACCGGCTCACCTCGGCGCTGCGGGCCCGGCGGGTGCTGGTGATGGACGGCGTCCGCGCCCAGGTGGGCACGCACGAGGAGATGATCGCCGCCTCGCCGCTGTACCGGGACCTGATGGGCCGGTGGGAGGACCCGGTGGCCTCCGGGGCCTGACCCTCCGCACACCGCCCAGGAAAACCGACATTGGGGCATAAAATGCCCTTAAATTACCCTTCGTGGGGGTATCTCCTCATTACGCCGGTTGTGCCTTCCTATTCGCCGACGCAGGGCGACCTGCTGGAACGGAGGACAACGAGGTGAGCGCACAAAGGAGCGAGACCACCACGACGACCACCGGGGCGAGCCGCGGCTCCGCGGAGCTGGCGAGCGAGCGCGGCAGGACCACGATCGCCGAGACGGTGGTCGCCAAGATCGCGGCGATGGCCGCCCGTGAGATCTCCGGCGTGTACGCGATGGGCGCGGGAATGACCCGGGCCATCGGCGCCGTACGGGAGCGGCTCACCGGCGCCCCCGGGAGCACGCAAGGGGTGACCGTCGAGGTGGGCGAGCGCCAGGCGGCGGTCGACCTCGACATCATCGCCGAGTACGGGGTCCCGATCCCGGACATGGCCGCGGGAACCCGCCGCAACGTCATCGAGGCCATCCAGAAGCTGTGCGGGCTGGAGGTCACCGAGGTCAACATCGCCGTCCAGGATCTGCACCTGCCCGGCGAGGAGGCCGAGGAGCCCCAGGAGGCCCGGGTCCGATGACCTCCACCGCCGGCCGGACCGGCGCTCCTGAGCGGCTGGAGGACCGGATCGCCCAGGCGGTGACCGGCTGCCCGGGCATCGCCTCGCTGGCCGGGGGCCTCCACCTCGGTCGCGGGCCCGCCGGGGTCGCGGTGCGCGACACCGGGGTCGAGATCACCGTCGTCGCGCGGTACGGCAGGCCGATACCGGAGATCGCGGACGAGGTGCGCGCGGCCGTCGGGCCGCTGGTGCCCGGAGTCCCGGTGGACGTGCGCGTGGACGACATCGCCACCGCAGGGGACGAGGACGCGCCGTCGAGATCGACGGGGGAAGGTGACGGAAATGGATGAAACCCGCTGGTGGCCGGCGATCGGCCTGGTGTTCGGCACCGCCTTGGGGTTCGCCGCGATCGTGGGAGGTTGGGCGGCGTTCGTCATCGTGCTCGTCCTCGGCGTGGCGGGCTACGTGGTCGGCCGCGCGCTGAGCGGCGATCTCGAGGTGAGCGGCCTGCGCGGCCGGAGACGCACATGAGCACCACGGCCCCGTACGGCGGCCTGGCCACGCCCGAGACTCGGGGACGCACCGACATCGCCGACCGCGTGCTGGAGCAGGTCGCCGCGCACGCGGTCGCCGAGGTGGAGGACGTGGGCGGCGTCGCCCCCCGCGTGCTCGGCGTGCCCCTCGGCCGGGACTCCCACGACGTGGCGCCGCGGGTGACCGCGCACGCGGAGGGCCAGGTGGCGATCGTGAAGGTGGCGATGTCGGCGACCTACCCCACGCCGGTGCGCGACCTCGCGCGGCGGGTGCGCGACAACGTCATGGCCCGGGTCCGCGAGCTGACCGGCCTGGAGGCCAGGCAGGTGGACATCGAGGTCACCCGGCTGATCGGCCCGCCGCCGCGCGAAAGGCGGCTGCGGTGACCACGCCCGGCGACCCCACGGCCCCCTGGCCCGGCCACGGGACCTCACCCGACGAGCCCGCCGGCTCCTGGACCGGCCAGGCTTCGCCCGGCGACGCCACCGGCTCCTCAGCCGGCCACGGGACCTCGCCCGGCGACCCGACGGCCTCCGGGCCCGAGCCGTCGTCCGCGCCCGAATTCCCGGAAGGCCCGGCCGAGGAGCCGCCCGTGCGGCACGGCGTCGCCCGGCGCGCGGCGGCGCGGGCGTTCCGTCCCCGGCGGGCGATCTCCGCCACCGTCACCGCGCTGCTGCTCAGCCTGGCCGCGCTCCTCACGCTGGCCGGCGCGGTCTCGGCCGCGACGGGCACGGACATGCGGATGCCGCCGTGGTCCTGGCTCGCCGACTTCGCCGCCGGCCCCGTGGACGACCCCGGGCACCTGGCGGCGGCGAGCGGAGCGCTCGCGCTCGGCCTGTTCCTGCTGGGGCTGGCGTTCGTGCCCGGCAGGGCGCGGGTCGTGCCGCTCGCGCCGGACGACCCGATGACGGTCACCGCCATCACCCGGGGAGGGCTGCGCCGCCACCTCGCCACGGTCGCCGAGGGCGTCGACGGCGTCTCGCGCGCTCGCGTGCGGGTGGGCCGACACGCGGTCCGCGTGAACGCCACGACGCCGCTGCGCGAGCCGGCCGGCCTGCCCGGCGAGGTCACCGAGGCCGTCGGGGACAGGCTGGACGAGCTCAGGCCGCTGCGTCCCCTGCGGGTCCACGTCGACGTCAGACGGAAAGAGGGATGATCAGGTGAGACAACCGCCCGCCGCCGTCAACCGCGTCGGCCTGGTGATCGTGGGGCTTCTGCTCGCCTGCGCCGGAGCCGTGTGCCTGGTGCGCGCGCTCGGGCTGCTCGGCCCGCCGAGCGCGCCGCTGATCCCGCCCGAGGTCGCCACCTATCCGGCGGGCCGGCCGTGGGTCTGGCCCGCGGTCATCGTGATCTCGCTCATCGTCGCCCTGCCGGCGCTGCGCTGGCTGGTGGCGCAGGGGCGCAGGGGTACGCTGCGCACCCTCGACCTGGAACCCGACCGGGCCCACGGCGCCACGCGCCTGTCGGCGGGGGCCGCCGCCGGGGCGCTGGAGGAGGACCTGATCGAGAGCCTGCCGGGGGAACGGGTGCGCGCGTCGCTGTCGGGGTCCGCGGACGACCCGCGCCTTGCGCTCGCCGTCGTGATCCCCGACCGGGCCGACCCCGCCGCCGCGCGCCAGGGGATCAGCGGGGCGGTCGGACGGCTGCGGCGGTCCCTGGAGATCGAGCGGCTGCCCGCGACGATCCGGATGCACACCGTCCGCACCCGCACGTGACCTCCGCGGCGGCCGGGGCGGCGCTTGCCCTGCACGCGGTTCGCGACGGGCCATGAGACATGCGAACCACAGAAGGCCACGGGCGCGACGGCGCGGCCGTGGGAGGAGGGATCATGGGAGCGCGCACGCGTGAGATGACGAGGACGCCGCTGCAGATGGCCGCGTTCCTCATCGGACTCGTCTTCCTCGCGTTGGGGATCCTCGGGTTCATCCCCGGGATCACCACCGACTACGGGTCCATGGGCTGGGCCGGGTACCGATCCACCGCTTTCCTGTTCGGCGTGTTCCAGGTCTCGGTCCTGCACAACTTCATCCATCTGCTGTTCGGCGTCGCGGGCGTCACCCTGGCGCGGACCTGGGCGGGAGCCCGCGCCTACCTGGTGTGGGGCGGCGTCCTGGCCCTGCTCTGGTGGATCTACGGGCTGATCATCGACCAGAACAGCCCCGTCAACGCCATCCCGGTCAACACGGCCGACAACTGGCTGCACTTCTTCCTCGGCATCGTCATGATCGCCCTCGGCGCGACGCTCTCCCGCCGCACCCCCTCCTCCAGGCGGACCTTCTCGGTCTAGCCCCGGGAGGAGATTTTTCCGTTCCCCCCGTCGGAGTGGAGGGCTCCCGGGCGATGAAGGGGATGTGAACCTACCGGCGGGAGTGGAACCGGACCCGGGAGCCGCGCTGCTCGCGTTGTACGACGCGGCGTTGCCCCAGGTCTACGGCTACCTGCTGTCCCGCTGCGGGCAGCGGGCCCTGGCCGAGGACCTGACGGCGGAGACGTTGCTCTATTGGCATTAGACATATCTCTCGACAGACCATCGTCTGCGAGAAGGATCCCCGCATGCTCCCCACCGGCCTCCCGCCCAGCGCGGAACTCGGGCACCTTGCCAGGGTGCTGGACGCCCTGCCCGCGCTGTTCGCCCCGCCCTCTGGCCGCGCTCAGTTCGCCGCCGCCCAGGACGCTCTCACCCATCTTGCCGTCATCGCCGCCGAACGCCCCGCCACCGCTGACGACGTCGCTGCGGCGATCACCGGCTACGCCGTCCGCGTCGGGCATCTCCGCGCAGAGTCATCGACGTCCGGCGTCCTCACCCCGGCTACGCGCCGTGCGCCGATCAACGGTCAGGCCGGGCCTGACCTCCGGCTGGAGGTGACGGCATGCCTCAGGTCCGCATGATGGGCGACGACGCGGAGGAGGTCGACGCCGTCCTGGAGGTCGCCCTCGCCTGGCTGCGCTCCTGCCCCGATCTGATCGTGGGCAGCCCTACGCGGCTCGGTCACCGAAACGGCGGCGGCAGGGTGGTGTTCGAGCTGATGCTCGCCCGCCCGGCCGCTCCGCAACGCGTCCAGGCCGAGCGGGTGGACGTCCCTGCGCGTCGGCGCGCCGCGGGCTCGGCGCGGCGCCGCGCTCTTCCTCCGGGCGGGCAGTGATGTCCGGGGTCCCCCAGCGTGAGAAGCGCGTCACCGAGCCCGCCGAGCTCGCGGCCAACCTGGCGCGGTTCTTCAACAGGTTGGAGGATCACGCCGCGGCCGACCCGAGCAATCTCGTCTACTTCGACGAGCTCGCTGAGCACCTGCGTGCGACCAAGCTGCGCGCCCTGGCGCGCGCAGCCCGCGCCGCGAAGGAGGGTGGGGTTTACACCCTCGGCGACATCGTCCGGATGCTCGGCATCACCAAGCAGAGTGTCCATGAGCTGATGCGTAAGGGCCAGGCCCTCCTGGAGGCCCGGCGCGTCCGGCTAGGGCGTGTTTCGAAGACAGGTGAGCCAGTCGTTGATGGCGGCGATGTGGGCGGTGGCCTCGTAGCGGACGGCGAGTTTGTCGTACCTGGTTGCGATGGCACGGTTGCGTTTGAGCAGGTTGATGCCGCATTCCACGGCGTGGCGGGCGCGGTAGAGCGCCGGGTCGAACTGTGGAGGACGGCCGCCGCGGCTGCCGCGCCGCAGCCGGGCGGCGATCCGGTCGGCAGGCTCAGGGATGACGCACCCGATCCGGCGCCGGCGCAAGTGAGCACGGATCGCCCGCGATGAGTACGCCTTGTCGGCCAGCACCACATCGGGCCGGGTACGAGGCCGCCCCGGTCCCGGCCGGGACACGCCGATCCCGGCCATGACCGCGTCGAACTGCGGTGCATCCCCGCGTTGCCCGGCCGTCACCACCAGCGACAGCAACCTTCGGCCCCGCTCACACGCCAGGTGCAGCTTGGTCGACAACCCGCCCCGCGAGCGCCCCAGAGCGTGATCGGCCGGCTCGGTCCGCACCCCGCCAGGCGGTTCGGCCTGCAACGTCGCATCCTTGCGAGCACCGGCCGCGTGCTGGTGCGCACGCACGATCGTGGAGTCCACCCCGACCTGCCAGCCGATCAGCTGTGCGGCATCGGCCATCGCCTGCAGGCCGGTCACGATGCCGTACCAGGCGCCGGAACGCTGCCAGCGGCGAAACAACCCGTACACCGCCTGCCAGGAGCCGTAACACTCCGGCACATCCCGCCAGGGCGCTCCCACCCGTGCCCGCCAGCGGATCCCATCGATGAGCTGCCGCTTGCTCCACTTCGACGGCCGTCCTGATCTCCTTGGCGCGGGCAGCAGCGGCTCCAGGCGTGCCCATTGCGCATCGGTCAGGTCAAACCGCCTCGTCACCGCTAAGGTGGCCACGAGGTCTCCGGTGTGAAGGTTCTTCTTGGTCGATCAACCTTCTATCGGAGACCTCACTGCATGTCCGGACATGACACGCCGTCACACAGCGGACTTCGAAACAGGCCCTAGTAGTGCTTTGTTAGGTCTGTTGATGGCTGTTGCGGCGTAATCGTTTCAGTGAGCGGTGGCAGGTGGGGCATGCGCCGGTCCAGGTCGCGAGCAGTAGCTGCAGCTCGCGGATGACCTTGTAGAGGGTCAGGCCGGCGCAGCCGCTTTTGGGTCCAGGCGCAGCATGGTGATGAACAGGTGTGCGGCGGTGACCAGGGTGACGTGGCGGTGCCAGCCGGTCCAGGAGCGGCCCTCGAAGTGGTCGAGTCCAAGGCCGGTCTTGAGTTCGCGGTAGTCGTGTTCGATCCGCCAGCGGATCTTTCCCAGCCGGACCAGGTCGGCCAGATCGGTGCCGGCGGGCAGACTGGACAGCCAGTACTTGACCGGCTCGTCCTCCTGTTCGGGCCACTGGGCGATCAGCCACCGCTCCGGCAGAGTGCCGTCGCTGTCACGGGCGACCCGGTGCCCGGCCGGGCGCACCCGCAGAAAGACGAACTCAGAGCTCATGATCCCTTTGGAGCCCTCCCGCCAGGTGATCGGCACCGTAGCGGCCCGGCCGGCGGCCTGGACGTGCTCGGCCAGGCTCACCGCGGTACCCGGGTAACGCAGGCCGGTCCGGACCGGGGGCCGGCCACGCCCCGGCCAGACCCGCTCGACCGGCACCACCTCAGCAGCGTGGGCCAGAGCGTCACCCTTGACCTGCACGACGTACCCGATCCCGCGTTCGTCCAAGGCGCTGCGGAACCGGCTGTTGTCGCCGTAGCCGGCGTCCGCGGCCACCAGCGGTGGCCGCACCCCCGCTTCGGCCAGGGCATCGAGCATCTCCACCGCCATCATCCACTTGGGACGGTGATGCTCATCCTCGGCAATCCCGCAACGGCCCCGCCGGGCGAGGACCTGCGGACGGGTTTCGGCGCCGGCGGCCTGGTCATCCCATGACGCCGGAACGAACAGCCGCCAATCCAGCGGGCAGGAGGCGGTGTCGGTGACCGCGTGGACACTCACCCCGATCTGGCAGTTCGCCACCTTCCCCAACGTGCCGGAGTACTGCCGGGCCACACACGGCGAGCCCGTGCCGTCCTTAGGGAAACCCGTGTCGTCGACCACCCACGCCACCGGTCCCACCACCTCGACCGCCCGGCGGGCCACCCTGGCCCGCACCGCCCCGGTGTCCCACGTCGAGGTGGTCACGAACTGCTGCAACCCTTGGTGATCCACCCCCAGCCGCTCGGCCATCGGCTGCATCGACTTACGCCGCCCCTCCAGCAGCAACCCACGCACATACGTCAGCCCCTTGGCCCGCTGATCCGAGCGGGCCAAAGGCGCGAACATCTCCGCCGCGAACGCCTCAAGACGTTGCCGCACAACCGAAAGCTCATGAGGGGTCACCGCAGCATGAAACTACCCGCACCGCCACAGCACCCCGCGACACGCCGACCTAACAAAGCACTACTAGGCGTGGTCGACCTTCGCGAGCGCCGCCGGCGAAGCCTGGAGGCCGCTGGAATTTCTCCGCGACGCACCGGCACAAGATGAACAGAAGTTGACGTAATCCATACCGATGTCGCAAGTCCTATAGGAACGGTAAGGAAGCTTCCTTATTCTTCCTCCTCGTGGCCGATGCCACACCGGGCGAGGGCTCGGCCGCGCGAGCACCCGTGCGCTTCCCAGGCGCCACAGCCGCGCGGCCCCGCCCTCCTCCGAGGCCACCGCCAGGCGCATCCCGGGCGGCGTCAACCCCGCATAGGTCGCGCGGCAGCGCGCGGCCGACGGTGACGAGCTCGGCGCGTGCACAGCCCGGCATGCCGGTAAGGGCCGCGACGTGGCGGGGGATGCCGCCACCACCTGAACCGCCCATGCAGAATGCCCCGTCATCTCTGGCGGGGCGTTCTCGCATGTCCGGGAGGGGCCGCCCCACGGGCGCCCAGCAGGAGGTCCCGATTGCAACCGTCGCGGGCATCGCCAGAGTTGGCAGGCAGTCGCCTAGGTGGCTATATCGATCTCGATCGCGAGGACGCCGAGTCGTTCCTTTTCTGGCGGATAGATGCTGCGGATCACGGCGAGCAAGTTTTCAGGATTCTCGCCGAGGTCTCCGCCGATCAATCGGGGATCCTCGCGATCTAGCATTTCCTCGAAAGAGGCATACTCGGTGACCCGCGTCACTCTGGTCGTCACACGATCGTCGCCGGACACGAACGTCAACATGTGCCCAGGGCGGATCTTTCGCATCCTCGGGTAACCGACGCGAACCTCAACCGTCTTCGCGCCGTTCACAATGAGCTGGAAATAGGGCTTGCGAATGTTCAGCTCGCTCTTGGGTGCGGGGTCGTTCAACGTCACTTCCTAGGTCGTTATCGCGTTGCGGGACATCTGTACGAATGCCTCACGGAAGTGCTGCACAAGTCCTAGTTTGGGATACCGAGCGATCAGTACGCGGTCGAGATCACCTGCCCTGGATCGGACAGAATCAACCAGACGCGTGGTAGAAAGCGCTTGGCGTCCCAGGTCAGTGGCCTCATCCGGCGCGCCCAATGCGGCCATCGCGATGGCAAGGTCGATGCGTGCGATCGCCTCTCTGCTCGGAGAGCGAGCAGTGTCCGGGAGGGCTTCATGAGCGCTGATCGCCGATTGCGCGTACAGTTTCGCTTTCTCGAAGTCGCCACTTGCGGCGTCGCCGAGCCAGATATAGGACGATGCTGGATAAGCAGTCATCGCGAATGATGCCAAGTTGCCGGTGTCGACGGAGAAGCGCATCGGCGCACGAGCCGGAAGCCGCTCGTATCGTTGGCCGGCGTCGCGGAGGAGTTCTTCGCATTCCTCGCGTTGCCCGAGTCGGGCATGTGCACGGGCGGCCTGTGCGCGCAGCCGGATCGCCAAGGGATGATTTGGAGACGCCTTCGACATGCCCCGGCGAGCGGCATCGATCGCACGGGCGGGCCGGTCCATGTAGAGGGCGATCGATGCCATGGCGTCGGTGGCCCATGCGCACAACTCATCGTGCCCGGCTTGGTCGGCGTGCTCGAACGAGTCGATCGCCCATGCCTCGGCGGTCAGCGGGTCTCCGAGGTCATGAGCCAACCAAGCAAGCATTTCTGATAGCCACGCCGCATGCACATACAGCTCTCGCGCCTGTTTGAGCGTGGTCGGCCCTTGAATCATTTGCCCGACGCGGACTCGGTACGCCCTTGCCACGCTGAACAGCTCGATCGGCGACTCGATGCTGTAGCTGCGATTGAGCCCAGCAACAACCGCCTCAAGGTGCATGAGCGTGCCGGCACCAAGCGCGGTGACTCCTGCGCGTCGGGTGAACTCCATCGCGTCGCCCGCAGTTTCGCGTAGGACCCGCCGCAACATCTCGGGGGCTACGGAGACCAGCCCCAACTTCAGGACCTCGCGACGTTTCGTCGGCTCTACCTCCTCGACGAAACCTGTCAGAACCTCATCCTCAGCGTAACTTGGGGACGAGTCCACCGAATCGCTGAACAGAGCGCCCTCGTCCACTCCGAAGGCACGAGAGTACAGCGCGGGGTAGGGGTCTTTCGGCCGATGCCTGCCGGCCTCCCAGTCCTTGATGCGCCTGGTGACCGACTCACGCTCTGGCAGAGACACCCCCAGCGAGGCGGCGGCGTCGGCGATCTGCCTGGCCATCTCCTTCTGCGACCAACCCCGGCGACGTCGCTCATCGCGTAAACGCTGGGCGTACCGGGGTCTGCTATCGGCCACCACAAGCACCTCTTCACTGAGGTAAGGGGACACTCACCATGACCCAGTGTCCCCCATGCGCACCTCCCGTGCACGGAAGACCGCAGGTTGTGATGGATACCTGATGCGCCAGTAGGGCGGCCCCGGCCCGGTGCGCGAACACCGGGGGCCCGGGGCCTTGATCGGATGGAGGTCCGATCCATGCCACAGATTAGAGGCATTCGCGCTGTACGTGTCCGCTGGAGTGCGGACACCCCGCCCAAGCCGCTCGGGTGCCGTTGGTGTGGGCACCCGCCCTACTCCCACGACGCCACGAGCCTGCCGCACCGCCGTGCCCACCAGTGGGAGCAGCCGACTCCGGCGCAGATGCGCGCCCGTATGGCCTCCCGGCGACGCCTGGGCCTGTGCGCGTCCTTCCCGTCGGCCCCCGCGCGCCCGGTCGCGGTCCACCCGCCCGCCGGTCGCCTGCTGGACACCTCGGGCCGCCCCGTCGACGTCGTCGCGCACGGCCGGGGCCGCGCGCCCGACATCCCGACCACGGGCAGCCGGCGCCTATCGCACCGGCATGGAGCGGCGGCGTGAGCCGCCCGGCGGGGCGGCACGAGGAAGGCGCCCCCGTCACCGACGTCCAGCCGATCCGGTGGGACGAGGACAAGAAGGCCACGGCCGCACAGCTCGACCAGCTCGAACCGGGCTGGCAGGTGATCTACGGCCTGTGGAGCCGCCGCTACTACGCCTTCGCCACCTGCTGCCCGGTGGCCCTGATGGTCGACGCGCCCACGCCCGAGGAGCTGCGCGAGCGGATGCGCGAGGGCGAGATGGACGCGATGGCCGCGATACAGCCGGGGAGGGTGGCATGAGCCGCCCCGGCAAGCGCACACGCCGCGGCGGCGTACCGGACGTGTACGGCATGTGCAGAGGCGCCCGCACCGTCGGCGGGTACATGCCCCGCCACGGCGGGCACACCGGCGAGGCATGGCATATGGCACTGGCCGTGGAGTACCAGCTCGCCGCGCTCAACCGGGACTACCCCGCGTGGCGGATCACCTGCGTGCGCCGCTCGGACGGCCGAACTGGCGGCTGGTGGGCGTTCCGTCGCGCCCGGCTCGGCGCCGCCGAGCGTGCCGCCGGGCTGTACCCCTGCATCGCGCGGCGCACCGCGCTGGACCTGGTGATGGAGGTCTCGGCGCAGGACGACATCTCCGGCAAGCTCCGCGACAGCCTGGCCGTCGCGGTACCCGAGGGCGAGGGAAACCCATGAGCAGGCCCGGCGGCCCATCCAGCTTCCCAGGCGGACCCCGCCGGGCCGTCCTGCCCGATCTCCCCTCGACAGGCCCGGCGGCCGTCCCGCTTCCCGAGGGAGCGGACGCCGCCGTGCCGCCCGGCCCTTCATCCTGTCCTGACTGGTGCGAGGGGCACTACGACGACGACATCCCGGGCGTGCATCGTGGGCAGCTCCGCAGGGTGCCGCTGCTGTTCGCCGGGCGGCACGCGATGCTGTTCACCGACCTGGTGCAGTGCCCCGGCGAGGAGGGCCCACGCATCCACCTGCGGGTCGACGAGCGCCCCCTCGTGCAGCTGACGCCCGGCGAGGCCAGCCGACTCGGCATCGACCTGGTCGTGCTCGGCGACCAGGCCCGCGCGGAACGGGACCGCCGTGGGTGAGGCGCTGAAGGCGACCGCCGGGTACGCCGACCACGGACCGCACGTCCACCACCTCGCCGGCCGAGCCGCCGAGCGTCTGACGTGGCTGGCCTACGCGCCCCGCACCGACCGCGAGCGAGTGCTGCGCTGGACGTGCGGATGCCGCCTGGTCGTCTACTACCTGGTGGCCGGCGGCGGCCGGGCCTGGGTGCGCTGCGAGCGGCGCCGTCACATCCTCGCCCGGCCCGAAGTCACCGAGACCGAGCCAATGCGTCACGCCGACGCGGAACGGCTGTGGGAGCGAATCCTGCTTGGCCGGGCCCGATGATGGCGCCTCGTAAGGACATCAGCTGGCACGGCGAGTTCCTGCGTCTGGTGCGCGGCGGTCTGAGCTTCAAGGTCGCCGTCGGCAAGCTCGGCGTGAGCACCGCCACCCTCACCAAGCACTTCCAGGCCGACCCTGCCTTCCACTCCACAGCGCATCGCCTGCGGCATCGGCGGCTGTACGGCCCGCCCATCGACACCAGCTGGCACCCGCGGCTGCCGCCGCTCCTGGCCTCCGGGCTGTCCATCCCCAGGGCCGCGATCAGGATAGGCAGAAGCGAGATCACCGTGCGCAACCACCTGCGGCGCTTCACCTCGCTGCGCACGGCGGTCAACGAGGCACTACGCCAGGCAGGCCGCCCCCCGCTCTACGACGAACCGGCCCCACCAGCCCAGGGCACCGCCGAGCCCAACATAGCCGACGCTCCACCCGGACACCGGGCGGCGCTGGCTTCGGATCCTGCTCGGTCACGCCGATAGACGCGCGGCGGGTCTGAGCCGTGAGGGGCCGGGCCCGCCGCGTCAACTCCACCATCAGAGAAGAGGCACATCTCCTTGGAGCACCTCACCGGCGGCGACATCGCAGCGCTGACGATCGCCTTCCTGTTCACTGCGGGCTGCCTGGCGTTGGCGTGGGTGGCACACCGCGACAACCCACACGACCCCGACGAGGACCCCGACCGGCTCGACTGGTAGCCGAGGGGGCCTCCACAGCCAGGCGTGAGAGCCCGGTCGTGGCGGCCCCCGCGCGGCGCGCCTCGGCGGCTACGCGATGAGCAGCTCGGGAGCGAGGCCGTCCCCGAACTCCAGCCGGCTCCTGCCCCACGGCGCAGGCCGGCCGTCCACGAGGATCCGGCCGTCCGGCGTGCCGACGATGCTGTCATGGCAGGGGAGCCCCGGGTAGCGGGCGAGCTGCTCGGCCACGCGCTGCCGGGCCTTGAGGTAACGCGGGTGGGAGAGCAGCGGGGTGCCTGCCAGCCGGGCCTCCGCCTCGGGGCCGTCGACCGTGATACGGAACTCCCACTTGTGTCGCCGGCAGTACAGGACGTGCTGGGGCACCAACCTGCCGGTGGCGCGCCCCCCGGTCTCGTGGTCCCGATACGAAGTCACGCGCCACTCTGCCACGGTCAGCCCTGTGTAGCCGATCCGGTCAGTGTGGCCGTCGTAGCGGCAAATCACCTGACCATCGTCGTTGACGTTCGCGGTCATCCTCTTCCTCCATCTGTTGTGCCGAGGCTATGGTCGGGGACGGTGGGGTTAACGTCCTCGGCTCGTGGCTCCCGTCATGGTCGGCGACGAGGCGGGTTACTGTCCCCGCTCGCCTGTCGCCCCGGAGAGAACCACACTTTCCGGTTAAGGTCGCCTGGGCGATGCAGAAAGGCGGCCCCGCCTCCCTGAGGAGGACGAGGCCGGTCGTATCTGCCGGGTGCCCGACGCGTGTTTATCGCGCCGAGGAACCGAACCGCCTGGACGCCTGCGCGGCGGCCTGCATCGCGGGCAGCGCCGCTTGTGGCCCATACACCGGCTGCTTGCCCGACCACAGCAGCAGCTTCCCGATCCACGGATAGGCACGCTCCAGCCACCGGGCCGCGACGTAGTAGGCGAGCTGGCCGCCAACGACCAGCGCGCCGGACACCGCCAGGGTCGCGGACTCCGACAACTCTGCGGGGACGGCGATGCCGAGCCCGGCGGCCAGGCCGACCGCGCCACCGACGAGTTTGGACGCGGCCGTACGCGCCAGGCTGGTCAGGAAATTGGACATGACGTCCTCCTCAAATGAGGTCGAAAACAGAAGACCTGCGGGGTCTCCGCAGGTCCAAAGCGATCCGGTATGTGAGGCGGGATGAGATCGGGCCGCTTGTCAGGTGACCGGCAGCTCGAACGCCGCGCGCCAGGTGTCACGGCCGACAACGCCGTCGGCACCCAGGCCCTTCTCCTTCTGGAACGCCACGCACACCGCGCGCGAGGCGGCCCCGTAGGCGCCGTCCACGTCGATGGCCCAGCCGCGGCGCTTCATCTGCGTCTGCCAGACGCGCACGTCCTCGCCGCGGACCACCGGCGGGTAGGCGAGCAGCCGACCGGGGAAGAGCGGCGACTTGGTGCCGCTGGCCGGGATGGTCGGCGCAGGCGACTTCCCGCCAGGGCGCGGCGCTCCCTTGCGCACCCACGCGTACAGCGCACCCCCGGGGCAGTCGGTGGCGTAGCCGTCGCGGTGTCCCTTGATCTCGTGGCCGGCACCGCCGTGCTCGCGCAGGTAGTCGATCGCGTCCAGCACGCCGAGCAGCAGCTCGTCGTTCGGCTCGACGAGCCCGGAGTTGCCGACGAGGGCCAGGACGGCGTAGTGGGCGGAATTCAGGCCGGCCCCGTTGGCCGCGCACACGTGCCCAGGGCCGCGGCCGACGAAGACCTTGCGGTGCGGGCAGGCGACCATGCTGTAGCCGATATCGATCCAGCCGTTGCCGTTCATGTGGAACGCCTGCACCTGCCGCACCTTGGCGACGCACCGGTCATGGTCATCCAGGAGCCCCGGGTCGACACGGTCGCCGGTGTAGTGGACCTTGACGCCCTTGGTCGAGGACAGCGCGGAGTAGCTGCCTTTCGGCGGCCGGGCGCCCCACGCCTTGCGGGTGATCAGGTCGATGGACATTCAGCCTCCCTTGATGGCGGCGATGACGGAAGCCGCCCCAGCGATGAGAGCGGCGAGCGTAGCGAGCGGGAGAGCATACTTCCACTTCTCGATCGCGCGGATGCGGCCTTCATGGTCGTCGACCGCCTTGCTGGTGTTGCTCGCCTCGACCGTGCGCAGCCGGACCTCGTGGTCGTCGACGCGCGCTTTCTCGGTCGCGGTCTGCGCGATGACCACATCGACCTTCGCCTCGATGCGGGCGAGCCGCACATCGGTGTCGTCGCTCACAGAGAGTCCTCCGACATATGCCGAATCCCTGATAGGAACGGTCTTTTCGTGTCAACCTTGCGTGCGGCAGCGACGTCCTACACGCGCCCCCCGACGGAAGCGAGGAATCATGCAGTCGTTACAGGCGTTACAGGTCCGCTATGTCGCAGATACGGCTGAGCTGATCGGTGATGGCTGCTGGATCTGAGCCGTGTCGACCTCTCGCTTCGTGGTCATTGTCATCTCGCTGGTCTCGGCGGCGATCGTGGCCATCTGTGCCGTCACGATCGTCCTGGTGCTCAACCCGACATCCGGCAGTCAGGAGGAGCGCAGCCCCAACCTGGTCGCTGTCGCGCCGGCCGATGATGCCGAAGACCAGCCTCACACCGAGGCAGGCGCTCGTGGGGCCGCTCAGAAGCTGTTCGACGCCTACGCGGCAGGGAACTACGGAGCGTTCTGGGACGGCTGGACGATCGACGCCCAGGGCCTGATCTCCCGGAGGGACTACGCGCGACTCTTCGAGCTGTGCAAGCCGATCGCGCAAGGAATCCGCTATAACGTCCAATCCGCAATGGTGCAGGGCGACACCGCGAAGGTACAGGTCACCAGACTGATCGGCGCGTTCACCTATGACTTCAAGTACGAGGACGGCCGGTGGCGGTTCATCCCGGAAGCCGAGACTCAGGCCGACTACCGATCCAAGACCGTCGAGCAGCTCGCTGCCGAGAAGCAAGCATCGCGGACCTGCGCGAACAGCACCGCTCCCCCATCCGCGCCGCCAGCCGTGCAACCCACCACATCCGCCCCACCCGCCGAGACCCAGCAGACCAGCCAGCCTCAGGCACAACCCCCTGCGGCGGGCGAACGCAAGGTGCTGCTCACCGACAACGGCAATGGGCGGAAGAACACCCAGCAGTTCACCGTGGACGCCTCGTGGGCGCTCCACTACACCTACGACTGCTCGAAGACCTCGATCGGTACGGGCGGCATGTCGGCCACTCTGCTGGATGGAACCAAGTACGTAGACCTTGTGGTCAACGAGACCGGCGCGTCGGCGGACAAGACCACGCCGCAGTACAACGCAGGCTCCTTCCACCTGGAGATCACAGGACCCTGCCCGTGGACAATCGAGGTCGTGGATGTTCCATAGCTACTCCTTGAGTGCGGCCAGCTCGGCCCTGAGCTGGTCGCACTCCTCCATGACCTGCTCGGCGGCGGCCCGCCACTTCGCCGCCTCGCTCAGCGCCACGTTGCGCTGGGCCTCCACCTGCTCGACGTAGCGCCCCAGGTCGACCTGCACGGCCCCCTCCGTCATCACACCTGTCTCCCGATGGCGCGGCTCAGCATCTGTCTCTTGTCACGCATGCGGTCGTGGTCGGCCTGGTAGGTCGCTTTGAGCTGGGCGAGGCGTTCGTGGGCGTCCACCTCGACATCGGCCTCCGAGTCGATGTCGAGCGCGCGGAGCATGCGCCGCCGGCCCGGCTTGGGGGTCACGATCCGCACCTCGTTCTCTTCCACCCACGCGACGCGGGCCAGGTGCGCCTCCCGGGCCTGCTCCGTGGTCTCGGCGGTCTCCACGACGACCGGCCGCCCGTCCCGCACGTGCCCCGCAGCGGCCGCCGGGTCCGCGGCGAAGTTCCCCGGGAGCCGCGGCTCGGCGATGTGCAACTCCAGCATGGCCACGCGCAGCAGCTCGTCGATGTCGTCGGGGTCCAGGCCGTACATGACCGCGAGGTTCTCGAAGGTCTCGCTCGGCAGCAGGTACGGCCACAACGTCCCGTCCGGTTGGCGGGTGACGATCGTCCACCGCTCGACCCCGTCCGGATGCACCATCGCGTAGGCGTCGATGATCTCTCTCGTGATCACTGTTTCCATCCGAAGTAGCTGATCTCGTACTGGATCGGCGGCGTCGGGTTGTTCGCCAGGAAGGACAACCCGGAGTTGGTCCGCCCGTTGATGAGGTGGGCGTAGGTTCCGCCGGGGGTGTACAGCATCCCGGTGGTCGCGAAGACCGTGCCACCGGTGAAGGTCATCCCGTAGCTCACGCTCGCGCCGGCAGACCCGCCGGGGATGACCGCATTGCCTCGCGCGAACGCGCCGTCCCCGCCGGGCATGCCCAGGCGGCCGAAGAAGTCCAGCCAGCCGCTGCTGGTGGCCCGGTAGAAGGCGTTGCCGTTGTTGATGTAGCCGACGTCGACGTTGCTGCTGTCGATCCGGATCTTCGCGTTCGCGGCGGGCGCGTACCCCATCTCGATGTAGCCGTAGGCGGTGATGTACCCGCCGGTGGTCGCCGACATGGAGGCGTTCATCTGTTGCAGATCCCACCCCGCTGCCGACTCCATTCGCAGGCGGATCTTGCGGTCGGCTTGCTTGGCCGATCCGAGTTCGCAGGCGTGCGTACCGCCGATGTCCTGCGTCCAGTAGTGGTACTCGCCAGCGGCGAACTCCTCGTATAGCCGGATCTCCGGCTCGTACGCGCCGAGCGTCGGCCCAGGGTTGACGACCAGCCGTTTCGACGCCGTCTGCGAGCTGGTGACCTGGCCCACGATCAGAGCGGTGCCGTCGCCGGCGTTGAAATCGACGGTCTTGTTGCCGCCGACGTCGTACATCTCCAGGCCGGTGCTGTCGAGGACAACGCGGGCGCCGGTGAGGCCGGTGCGCAGCGTGAAGGTCCCGGTGTTCAGCAGGCTCACCGTTTCGAGGCCGCCCGCGTTGAACCCGTGCAGGCCGGTGGCGTTGAGCTCGACGCGCGCTCCCGAGGCGGCGGTGCCGATGCTCGCGCCGAGCAGCCAGTTCGCCGACACGGTCCCGGCGGTCACCTTGGACACGCTGAGGTCGGTGATGTGGGCGTCGTCGATGAGCAGCGCGGTCACCGTCGCGCTGTTGCTGGGCGCGGACCGGTTGCCGGCCATGTCCACGGCGATGACCTTGACGTGCCGCAGGGTGGTGTTCGACTCCGGTACGGTGCCGACCGCGGCGATCCCGGCCTGGAGCATGCCCGCGTTGGCCGGCACCTTGCCGCGCAGCGTGGTCGCGTCCGGCGTGAAGCCCGAGCTCGCGCCGACGTGGACCTCCAGGTGGTCCAGGTCCAGCTCGAGGTTGAAGGTCCCGCCTGACGCCTTGCCGAGCGTGTGGCTGACCTGGATGGCGATCAGCGACGCGGCCACGGTGGGCGGGGCTGGCGTGGACGGCGGGATGGTGTCGGGGTTCGCCGTCGCGCTCGCGGTCGTCGACCAGGAGCCCGTGTTGCCAGCCCTGTCGACCGCGCGGATCCGGAAGTCGTAGGTGACGCCGGGTGACAGGTCTCCGACGACGGCCTGTAGGTCGCCCCACGCGGCGTAGGCCGTCTCCCATGAGCTGGCCGGGGTGACCCCGTAGCCGATCTCGTAGTGGTCGCCGTCCAGGATCGTGCTGCCGTCGGCGTTGAGCGGCACCTGCCAGGCGGTGATGATCCTGGCGCGGGTGTTGCCGAGCCCGTCCAGGTACACCGACGTCCCGAACGGGTTCACCCAGGTCACCGTGCCCGGGATCGTCGAGTCCGGGATCGGCCGGTCTCCCACCGGCTCGGTACCGGCGTTGGTTAGCGACCGGCCGAGCTCGCCCACGGTGATGGAGGTCTGCCCGTCCTCGAAGGCCACGTAGTTGGTCAGGTCCAGCCAGGTGCCGGCCAGCGTCCGGTAGCCGACCGTCATGCCCTCGACGACCGGCCAGGTCGTTTCGACGGCGCGCAGCTTGATCGGGTTGATCCGCTGGCTTCGGAAGGTGATCTCGTTGTTGGTGTCGACGAGGCCGGACTCGGGGTCGTACACCCATACCCAGTCGCCGGGGCGGAAGGTGCCGCGGATTTCGTAGTCCTCGGCGGAAAGGCGCAGCGCGTTGCGGGTGCCGGTGAAGCGGTTGAGCTGGAGCTGGGCCCTGGCGGCCGCGTTGCCGGTGGCGGTGCCGGACTCGCTGATCACCCGGGTCCGCTTCACTGGCTGGCCACGCAAGTCCACGTAGGGGTTCGAGGCGATGTTCGCGCTGCCGGTGGCGACCGCGTCGCCCTCGCCCTCAGCCAGCAGCACCACACGGGACGTCCAGTCCTCGACGTCGCGGGTCAGCTGGATCTCCCCCGGCAGGCCCGTGAGGGTCAGGTCGCGGCCGGCGCCCTTGCGGACGATGACGCACTGCGGCGAGGTGAGCCAGAGGTTGGCGGCCGGGCCAGCGTCGAGGGTGCCGTTGCCGTTGACGCGCCACTCCGCGCCCATGGTCTGGCAGACGTAGTCGATGGCCGAGCGTCTGCTCTCCCACTGGTGGCGGCCGGTGTAGGTTCCCGCGACGCTGAACAAGGTGCCCTCGATGACGGCGGTGCCCGAGCCGAGCAGCGCGCGGATCGCGTTCGGGAAGGTCTGCCCGGTGATGGTGACCGGGGACTCGAGGACCTCCCCCTTGTCGTCGGCGTCACCGAGCCAGACCGCCATGCCCTGTCCGCCGATGACCTTGCGCTCGTCGACGTCGCGGCGGGTCAGCACGCCGACGTAGCGCGCCATTGTCAGAAGGTTGTCGCCGTACTCGGCCGGATTGACCCGGCCCGGCACTATCGCGACGTGCCCGAAGAAGTCGAGGTCGTCGATGATCTCCTGAGGTGTCTCCGCCGACAGGGTTACGCCCCACGAGCCGAGCGCCTGGATGACCTCGGTGACGCTCATCGCCTCACCGCCCCCGTCGTCTCTGGCATCGCCGCGATGTACTGGTCGCGCAGGTTCGTCGCCTGGTCACCCGACACCGCCGCGGCGCCGCCGGCCACCACGCCGAGGTAGAAGTCCATCGCGGTCACCGAGGTCTTGGTGAGGCCGCCGTTGGCGTGTGCGGTGAATGTCCGCGCGCTGCCGCAGGTGGCCCGGTTGCTGTTCGCATCGTCCGTCGACCGCACGAGGTAGGAGGTGTTGTTGGTCATCGTCTCCGCAGTGGCCAGGTAGACGCTGATCGTCCCGGAGTCGCCGCGTTGGAGATATCCCTCGATCAGCCGCGAGCCACGCCGCACGGTGAGGTCCAGGGCGACGCGGCCAGGCGAGCGGGAGTCGGTGAGCCGCAGGCTGCACGCCTCGGGGTCGTTGCGCAGGATCGACGCCGAGTCCCACGAGGTGATCGGCCCGGCGCCGATGTCGACGTTCCAGACCTTCGGCCGCCAGGCGCCGCCGGTGTACGACGCGACCTCCAGGGAGCCGGCGGTGAACAAGAAGCTGGCCCGGACCAGGCCGTTGCCGATCTCCCACTGGGATGCGGGGACCTGCTGGTCCAGCCCCGTCACCTCGCGGCCCGGGAACCCGGCCAGGATCCGCGCGCGGCCGCGCTGGTAGTCGGCCACCGCGCAGCCCCACCGCGGCGACACCCCGGCCGGCACGCCCCGGTAGACCGTCATCACCCCGTCGACCCCGGTGCGGGTCATCGTGCTCGGGATGGTCGAGCCGGTGAAGTAGCCGTAGTGCCCGGGCGGTGGCGCGTGCCACCGCTCCCCCGCTAGCGAGAAGTCGTTCGCTCTCACGGCCCCGGTCAACCGCGACTCCAGGTCGATGATGCTGTCGGCGCCGTGCCGGAGCAGCGACAGCTTCCATTCCACGATCCCGGACTCGCCGCCGTAATCGCGCAGCGTCGCCGAGGAGCTGGTCACCGTGGCGTACCCGTTCCGCTCGCTCTTCGGCACCAGCTGCACCTGCACCACGCTGCCGCGGAGCCCGAGGATGTCGATGTGCCTGGCCACCGCCTCGGCGCGGGTCAGCGCCCCGGGGTAGGCCTCCACGCCCGAAAGCTCCAGCGTCTGCTCGCCGGTCTCGGCTACCTCGAAGCCGTCGGTCAGGGTGACGCGGCCCACGACGCTCACGACGCCTCAACCTCGAGCCGGCGCAGCCCCTCGCGGATCTGGATCATCAGCTCCCGCCCGGCCGCGCCGAGGTCCTTCAGGTCCACCTTGGCGCCGTTGAGGTTCAGCACGAAGTCCCCCTGGATGATGGGCCCGCTACCCGTCCGGCCTCCTGCGCCGACGGCCACCGGGGCCGCCGAGCCGGTAGCGGCGAGCACCGGCGGCCCGCCCGCCGTGGACAGTGCAGGCTGCACGCTGATCGTGGCCACGGCGGCCATGCGCTCCGCGGCGCTGGCCACCAGACCCGACGCGGCGTCGATGCCCATCGCCAGGCCGGCGGGGATGAACTTTCCGAGGGCGGCGAACACCTTGCTCGGTGAGGCGATGCCGAGGGCCTGCTTCACCCAGTCCGGCATCATCGACGAGAAGAAGTTGTAGATCGAGTTCTTCAGCCAGTCGAACATGCCGACCATGCCGTTCCAGAACCCGACGATCAGGTTGTGGCCGACGCTGCCGAGCAGGTTGCCCATGTTGCTCAGCGCGCCGAGGATCTGCCCTGGCAGGCCTCGGACCCAGTTGAGCAGGTCGTTGAACTTGGCGATGGCCCAGTCCTTGGCCCTGCCGAACCAGTCGGCGAACATGGCGGGCAGGCCAGAGATCCACTTCGTGATCCCGTTGATCAGGTCGGGGATGATGCTGTGGCCGATCAACGTGTCGTAAAGCCATTGGAAGATCCCGACGACCAGTTTGATCGCCCACGTCACCTTGTCGACCAGCCAGGCGAAGACGGGGATCAGCTTCTCCAGGATCGACCCGGCGAGCTTCACGACCCAGGTGATGAGCGGCGCTATCCATGCGATCACGCCGGCCAGCACGGGCAGCAGCGGGGTGATCGCGGCGACCAGCTGGGCGATCGCCGACACCAGCGCGACTGCGACCGGCGCCAGCGCCTTGATCAGTTCGACGGCGACCGGCAGGAGCGCGACCACCAGCTGCCCCAGCGCGGGCAGGATCGGCGTCAGCGCGGGCAGCAGCTGGAGGAAGGCGCCGATCACCGAAAGGAGCGACGGGGCGATCTGGATCAGCGCGTCGAGCAGCGCCTTACCCACCATCTGGGTCATCTGCGAGATCACCGGCAACAGCGGCGTGATCGCCTGAACCAGCAGGCCGATGGCTGAGACGAAGAACTGGCCGATGGTGGCCGCGATCTGCGCGACGATCGGGATCAGCGGCGTGATGGCGGGGACGAGCCCGGACACCAGCTGAGTGATCAGCTGAGCGATCTGCGGCAGCAGCGGCGCCAGCGCGGGCACCAGCGAGTTGATCAGCGTCGCGGCCAGGCCGATCAGCAGGGGGATCACCGGCGACAGCGCCTGAACAGTCTGGGCGAAGGCGCCGACTAGCAGCTGGATCGACGGCAGGATCGCCTGCACGCCGCTGGTGAGGCTGGTGGCGATCAGCACGGCCAGCTGTCCGATCACTGGCAGCACCGGCGACAGAGCTTGGATGATCTGCGCGAACGCCCCGACCAGCGTCCGGATGGCGGGAAGGATGGCCTGCACTCCCGCCGCTAGCGTGGTTGCGATCAACGCGGCAAGCTGGCCGATCACCGGAAGGAGCGGTGACACCGCGACCAGAACACCGGAGATCGCCTGGCCGATAGGTCCGAGTGCGGGTGCCAGAGCGGCGATCCCCGTGGCCAGTGCCTTGCCGAACGCCTCAATTCCGGGCAGCAGCGAAGCGATCGCGGGACCGATGGCGGCCAGCACTGGCGCGAGAGT
The DNA here is from genome assembly GCF_014205275.1 of Sphaerisporangium siamense. Taxonomy (NCBI): domain Bacteria; kingdom Bacillati; phylum Actinomycetota; class Actinomycetes; order Streptosporangiales; family Streptosporangiaceae; genus Sphaerisporangium; species Sphaerisporangium siamense. Next base: position 4,436,964 of record NZ_JACHND010000001.1, on the reverse strand, counting down.
CGTGAACACGGCGCCGATGGCATGGCCGAGCGGCAGCAGCGCGGGGGCCAGCGCCTGGACCGCCTGGCCGATCCCGCCGATCACCGCAGTGATCCCCGGTCCGAGAGCAGCGATGGCGGGACCGATGGCGTTGATCGCCGTGGTGAGCACCGGTCCCACCACGGTGGCTATGGCGGCGATCTGAGGGGCGATCGCGGCGATGGCCCCGGCCAGCGCCACGAATATCGGCGATAAAGCCGCCCCGACTTGAGCAAGCGCCTGGAAGATCGCGACCAGCATTTGCTGGCCCTGCGCCGACTTCAGGAACGTATTCACCCGGTCGAGCAGTTGACCGACAACGCCGAGCGCGCCCGTGCCAGCCGTCTGCATCGCGGTGAAAACCGACCTTGCGATCCCACCGACGTCGCCCAGGATCGCGCCGAGCTGCTTGAACACCGCCAGCGCGTCGTTCATCCACTGAAGGGCCTGACCAGAACCCGAGATCTGCGACAGCCACGCGCCGAACCGGGCCGAAGCATCGCCGATGCCGATTGACAGACCGCGCAGGAAGTTGGCGCCGACAACGGCGAGATCCAGGAACCCGGCGAGCAGAGGCTGAAGCCCGCCCCCGAGGCCCGTCAGGACTCCACTGGTGCTACCGAGAATCGAGTTGAACTGGCGGACGCTGTTCTCGGCTGTGGCGAAAACCAGCACCTGGCGGGCGAAGTAGCCAAGGTTGTTCGCCAGCCCTTCAATCCAGGGCTGAGTGCCGCGCAGGAGATCGACGAAGTGGCCGAGGCTCCCGTTGAGCTGGGAGAAGAATCCCGTCTGGGCGGCCTGCTGGAATTCCTTCATCGCCGGGACGGTGGCTTTGAACTCCTGAGCGAAGTCGCGCGCGGCCGGCGTCAGCTTCTCCAGCGCGGACTCGAACTTCTTGGCGTCGTTGTCGTAGGCGGCCTTCATGGCGTCGCCCACCGCGTAGAGGCTCAGCTTCAGCACGGCGTTGATGGCGATGAAGCCCGCAACAGCGCCCGGCACCGCAGCGAGCGCTCCTGCCGCCGGAGCCAGAGCGGCGACCAGGGACAGCACGCTCGACGCAGCCGACGCGGCGCCGGCAGCTAACGTCGCCATCGCCCCGGCCGCCGCGGCGTACTTAGCCACCGACGCGGTCACTCCGACGGCCAGCGACCCGAGCTGACGGCCTACGCCGGCCAGGTGACCGCCGAGGCCAGAGGCGGCATCACCAAGGCGGCCAAGGCTGAGGTGGAGTCCACCGAAGGACTTGTTTGCCCGGTCCGCTCGGTCGGCCGCCTGCTCCAGGTTCCGGTTGACCTTGGCGATCCCGCGGTCGGTGTTCTCAGAAACGGTCAGGCGGATCAGGAGGTTCTTGATCGCGTTCGCCAACGCCGGCCTCCTCGGTGGGGGGCTCCCACGCGGGGAGGAAGTCGGCAGGTTTCAGATCGGGCCCCTTGGAGGAGTCCCGCATCACGTTCACCACATGGAAGGCGATGAGGGCGGCCAGGGCGTCATCCCGGCCGGGGCCGATCGGCCCGTACAGCCCCTCGTAGACGGCCCACTCGGCGAACTCGCGAGCGGACATGCGGCGCAGCAGCTCGGCGACGGTCATGCCGCCCAGCGCGAGGGCCAGCCGGTGAGCTAGTCCTCGCTCTGGGCGGGATCGAAATCCTCTTCGATCTCGACTTTGGCGTCCTCACTCATCCCGGATTGCTTGATCGCGGCCTCGGTGAGGGCGTTGAGGATCCACGCGGGCATCTTGCGGATCTTCAGTAGGTCGGACTTCTCGAAGAACGGTGAGAAGTCCTCCTTCACCACCGTCAGCAGCACGAGCTTGGACGCGGCGTCCCTGCGATCCACCCTCTGCTTGTTCCCGACGGTGACCATCTGGGCGTTCTGCCACACCTGCGCCTCATCGGCGGTCATGCCGCGCACCCGCATGGTGCCGCGGTACTTGCCGTCCGGGTCGACGAGCCGCACGTCGTCGTAGGGGATCTCACTGGAGACCTCCCACAGGTCGTCCTTGGAGAGGAAAGTCAAGGTCAGCTCCTTACGGGATCGTGACGTCTTCGGCGGGCGTGGAGGTGATCGCGAAGGAGATCTCCAACTTCGCCGGTTCGGTGGCCGTGCCGCCGTACTGCTTGCCGACCGTCTTGACCCTGATCGGGAAGACGTCCATCTTTCGACCGGCCGTGTCTCCGCCGCCGAGGCGGACGACGAACCCCGTCGTGCCGCGCGGCAGCAGGGTCCGGGCATCATTACCGGTCGGGTCGGCGTAGATGGTCAGCGAGGAGTCGTCCGCCTTCACCGGCCCGGCGACCTGGGCGATGAACACCGAGTTGCCGTCGGGGGCCTCGATGGTGTCGCCGGTGGTCGTCCACCCGGAGGAGTCGGCGACCTCCCCCGTGAGGTCGGTGCCGGCGTTGAGTTCGAGCCGGGTGGGCGCGCTCTTGTTGCTGATCGCCGGAACGAAGTACCACTTGTTGACTGCGACGCTCCAGTAGCGGGTCACCGCGGCGAGCGGGGTTGCTGGCATCAGTCATCTCCTCTGCTGGTGGTGCGGCGACGCCGCGGCGTCTGGTCGGGGTCCTTCAATGCGGAAGCCCCGGCGTCTGCCGGGGCTTCGTCCTGCGGGTCGTCTTCGGGAGGTGGGGGCGGAGGGTCGGTGCGCTCCCATCCGGCCCGCTGGTGGTGCGGCACCGCCGACTCGGGCACCTCGATGACCCGCTGGCCGTCGTCGATCCGCGGATGCTTGATCCACGCCGTTTCCATCACCCCTCCTAGCTGGACGCGCCGATGATGACGACGTCGTAGGTCACCGGCGTGCCGCCGCTGGAGTTGACGAAGTCGATGAGGTCGCCGGTGCCTGCCGTGACCACCACGCCCGCCGCTGATGGAGCCATCCACAGGAACACCCCGCCCGGGTGCACGGCGATGTTCGAGGACACGGCGCTGAACAGCGGCACACCGTTGGTCGCCGGGCGCTGCACGTTAACGTTGTTGGTGTTGCCGCCTGCCGCGACGACCAGCAGGCCCTTGATCCTGGCGAGGGTGAACGCGGCTCCGAACGGGTCGGTGAGCCCGCCGCCCGCCAGGTCCAGCGTGTCGGTCGCGCTCGCCGTGATGGTGCGGGTGTCGTGCCACACCTTGTCCGCCTGGCCGGCCCCCGACCCTTGCGTGAGGGGGATCTGGGCGCTCTTGTCCAGCACCGAGGCGGCGGTGGACAGGTCCAGCGGGCTGGTCAGGTTGCTGACCAGCCGAAAGTAGAGCGACGCATCGAACGCCATGGCGGATCCTTCCGGTCAGGTGATGACGACGGGCCCGGCGTACATCACGGGCTGCTCGGTGGTGCCGGTGACCCGGACCCACATCTGGTATGTGCCATCGGCCAGGGCGAGCGTGGTGCCCGGGCCGATGAGGATCCGCGCGTCCGCGCCCGCCGGAGTGACGTTGGCCCACCCCGCGGGCTTCCAGTCGCCGGAGGTCGGCTCGGCTGTCTGGACGCAGGCGACCTCAACGGTCTCAGTGCCGGCCACGCCCTCGACGAAGCTGTAGATGTACTCCTTGGACAGCGAGGAGATCGGATCCAAGGTGGCCTCCTATCGCGTGCGGGGCGGTCCGGCGGAGTAGCGGCGGGAGGGTGTGCCGGCCGACCCCCCTCTCCGGAGCGGCCCAGTTGACCACCTTCGGCGGGGTGACCAGGCCGGACCGAAGTTGCGTTCCATGACTCCGGCCAGGATGTCGGCCGCCGCAGCAGCTTCGGCCAGCGCCTTGAACGACACCGAAGAGCTGATCAGCGTGTCGGCCGCGACTGCGCTCTGACTGACGTTGACGCCTGCGGTGCCGGCCAACGCGTCAACAGCGGTACCGCTCTGTGCCAGGGCCGGCGTGGTCGATGCGGTCAGGCCGTCGGTTGCCATAGCCGCGTCGCCGGCGCTTTTCGCGACTCCTGCGAGGATCGTTTCGGCCGCCGCCCCCGCCTCAGCGATCGACAGGACCACCACTTCGGCGAGGCTCTGAACTGATGCCGCCGATTCGATGATCGCAACACTGGCGGTGACCGCCAGCAGCTCAGCAGCCGTTGCCCCATCGGAGATAGACGGCGAGATCGCTAGCGAGATGGATTCGGTGCCAGCGCCGGACTCCGCAAGGCTGGCCAGCGTCACATTGTCGGGGACGTTGATCGTCCACGCCTGCCAGTCGCTCCAGTTGACAGAGTCGCGGATGAAATTCGCAGTGCCTGTAGCACCCGCAGGAGCATTGCGCGTGGCAAGGAAGAACTTGGTGGTGAATCCGCTGAACGTATCGATCCGTTCAGTGAATCCGGCTGTCGCGTTGAAGTTCCCTGCCGAATTGAGTTCGCGGGCGGCGATAATCCGCAGCTCGGTGCTGGGAACGGATGGCGAGGTGGACGGCGTTGTGAAGGTCAACGTGCTGGCGTTACTCTTCACGTGGTCGGAGGTGACCGCGCCACCGGAGGATCCGAAGATCCGCATGACCACTGACGACGCCTCGTTGTTCGACACGGTCACCGTGTAGGTGGACGGTTCGCTCCCCCCGGCGGTCTTTTTCCAGATCGTCATGCCGCCGAATGTCGAGCCCACCGACCAGGTGTCTCCCCCCACCTTCGACCAGGCCGAGCCGCCGGTAATCGAATCCGCTGAGGTGTCACCGTTGTTGGTGAGGATCGCCGCGATGAGCACGTCCCCGAGATTGGTCCCAGCGGGCTTGGCCACCGTATGAGTGGTGGAGGATCCCGAGGAAATGCCGGTCACGTATCCCTGGAACACCGATTCGCTAGGAGCCACCGACAGGCCGTCACTCGCCGCACCCGCATCGTTAAGGCTCTTGGTAGTGGGACCGGAAGGGACGTTGACCGTGAATCCGAGGTACTTGACCAGGGCGTTCGCCGAGGTGAAGTTCTGCGTGCCGGTCGCGCCGCCGCTCGACAGCGTTCGCGTCGCGCACGACTGCGGCGCGTACTGGCTGCCCGATGTGACATCCGATCGCTCGGTGAAGCCAGCCGGAGGCGTGAAGGACGTCGCCGAGCCGTTGCCGCTGGACGCGCCGGCGAAGCGGAGCTCGAAGTCGTTGCTGCCGTTCGGGGTCGTCGACGGGGTGGGGATGCTGGTCGTGCTGGTCGTGCCGCCGGTGTGCGCGACGACCGGTGTGCCCGCGCCCGGGTCCTGGAGGCACACGACGGTGGCCGTGCCGTCGGCACCGGAGTTCTGCGTCAGCCCGTAGCTGGTGGGCTCGCTTGCGCCGGCGAGTTTCCACCAGATCTTCATTCCGGCGTCGGTGTTGGTCGGCCACTGCGCCGAGTCCAGCAACTGCCAGGTGGCTCCGCCGCTCGGGGTGCCCATCTCCGCGAGGCTGCCGATGTCGGCGGCGTGGCAGAGCACCAGCATGTCGCCCTGCACGGTGCCAGTGGGCTTGGAGACTGCGAAGGTGGCCGCGGTGCCGGATGACGCCTGTGACACGCTGCGGAAGGACGGCAACGGCACCCCCAGCCCGTGTCAGGCGTACGGCGAGGCTTGCTGCCTCAGCGGCTCAGCGGAACCCGGCCTTTCGGGCCGCAGCGTCGACGACGTCCTTCAGCTCCCGGTCGACCTCCGCGAAGTGCGGACGGGCACCCTTGGCCAGGAACGGCCGGGCGGTCTGATTCACCCAGCGGTCACGGATGCGCGCGTCCGGGCGCTCGACGCCGAACACGACCTTGCGCTCACGCGGCCAGAACACCGGGTGCCGGAAGGTGCCCGGCTGGCCGCCGTTCTCGAAGGGGCGGGCGTGCGGCGCCTGGTTCTTGTTCACCACGATCGCGATGCCGGGGTTGCGCTTGGACAGGCCGATCTGCAGGCGCGTCGCCCGCGGGATCCGCGTCGACCAGGACGCCTGGAACCGCACACTGAACAGGGCGGCCTGGCCGATGCCTTTCAGCTTGGGCCGCAGGTCCTGGCGGATGTCCGTGGGCATCTTGCCGAGCTGCTTGATGAACAGGCGCAGCTCGGCGGTGCCGTCGACGTCGGCCATCAGCGCAGCGTCGCGCGGAAGGTCAGCTCGTAGTTCACCACAGCCACGACCGCGTCATCGTCATCCCCGCCGTCGAGCTCTCCGGAGGTGACCCCGGCGAACATGACCTCGGGCAGGATCCGGAAGCTCGGGTCCGCGGCGAGCAGCTGCTCCAGCACCGTGCCGATCTGCACGGCGCGACCGTCGGCCTCCTCCTGCTTGCCGCCGGGGATCCGCGTGTAGACGTGCGCGGTGACCGTGAGCGTCTCCTGGCGGGCCAGCACCTGCCCCATCGCAGCCGGCTCGTGGCCGAACCTCGCCGCGCCAAGGTACACGTGCTCGCGTTCGATCCGCCCAGGTGGGCCGTAGCTGACCCGCACACCGCTCACCTGTGGCTCTGCGGCGAAGCGTCGCGTGAGCTGTTCGAATAGCGCTCGCTTCACCGCTGCGGCGGACGTCCCACGCATCACCGGACACCTCCATGAAACAGCGAGTAGTGCTGGGGATCGAAGTTCAGCGGCCGGGAGGCGGGACGGCCGCTCCGTCCCCCGGACTGCCCGTCCCCCTGTCCACCCCGCGCGTACCGCAGGTAGGCGGCATCCACGTCGGGGATTCCCGTCCGGGACGCCCCCGCCGTGTCCAGTTCGTACACCCCGCCCTCGGCCGCCTGGAATGACGTGGCCCGGTCGGGGATACCGCTGCGCGGGGCGGTCAGCAGCCAGCGGAACCGCTGCAGGGCCGCGCGCCGTATTTCGGCCGGCGGCGCGTCGGAGCCGTACTCGTATTCCAGCACGACGTTGCGCACGCCCTCGGTCCAGATGCCGCCGTCGGTGCGGCGCAGCATGCCGTCCCGTGTCACGGCCAGCGCGGCCAGCTGTCCCGTGGTGAGTGGCGTGAAGGCGAACCCCACGCGAGGGGCGATCCGGGCCGAGCGCACAGTCCGCACGCCGCGCAGCATGCTGCCCGCGACCAGTTCGTCACCGCCGTCCGGCAGCAGGAGGTCGCTGGTGCCCGAGCCGTCCAGTGTGATCAGCCGGTAGCGGGGGACGAATGCGCGTCCGCAGATGGCCTCGCACTCGGCCTCGGTGTCCTGCCGCGCCGCCGCCATGGCGGCCGTCGGATAACGGGTGGTGTCGGCCAGCGACTCATCTGAGGCGCGAGCCTCCGCCAGAGTGAAGAAGAACCCGCCGACGACCTCGACCGGCTCCTCGGCGCTCACGGCCGTGCCGCCGATCGTCGCCGCCCACGCCGCAGTGAGCCGGGCCAGCTGTGCCTGCCCCGGCAAGGTGTACTGGTAGGTGCCCGTGTCCGGCCCTGAGGAGGTGGCGGTCCCGGTGGTGACGACGGCGCCGGTAGCGTCCGTCACGGTAACGGTCACCGGCGTCGAGGAGTCCGCCGGGGTCTCCCCCAGATAGAACGTCCGCTGCAAGGTCGCCGACGCGGTACGCAGCACCCGGGTCGCGGTCATGTGCCCCCTTAGGTTTCCAGGCCCGACACCACTGTGCCGGCCTCCTCCATGCTGGCCAGGACCGTCACACCCGCATCCAGGCCCGGACGCACCACAGCACCGCTGCTGAACGCCTCCAGGAACACCTTCAGCGCCGCCCCCACGAGCGCGTCGGCGCCTACCCCACCGTCGCCCAGCAGGACCGGCATCCGGGCGCCGAGCGCTTCCCCTGCGGATCCGCTGTCGCCGAGCGGCGTGGCAGCCGCAATGGCCGCGAGTTCCGCCATCACCGCCGCGTCCAGGAGCGGCACCTGCGCGGAGGCGATCATCGCCTCAGCACTGGTACCCGCATCCGGCAACACGGGCGCGGTGCCGAGCGAGGCCGCGTCCACCGCCGAGCCCATATCGGTGAGCAGGAGCGTCGTGATGACCGAGGGTGCGTCGGTCGCGGCCCCGGCCTCGGGCAGGGTGGTGACCGAGGAGGCCGTCAGCGTCTCGGCGGCTGTCACGCCGTCGGTCAGAGGCTTCGGCGTTCCCGTGCTCGCGTCGTCGGCCGCGGTGGCGCCATCGCTCAGTGTCGCCGTTGCGCTGGCCGTGAGGCTCTCGGCACCCGCCGCCGACAGGTGCAGCACCGCCGCCGCGGCGACCGCCAGGCCCTCGCCACCAGTTGCGGCGTCGGCGAGGGGCTTCGGCGTCCCGGTCGAGGAGTCGTCCCCGGCCGCGCCCATGTCGGCGAGCGGTACGGCCGCGGAGGCGGCCAGAGCCTCGCCCACCGTGCCGAGGTCGCCAACCGGCGCGGCCACCGCTGGTGTGAGGAGCTCGCCCGCCGAAGCGGTGTCTGCGACGGCTCCGGCGGCCTGGAGCGTCAGCGCCTCGGCTGAGGTGCCCGCGTCGGAAAGCCCTGTGATGCCGGTTGCCCCGACAGCGTCCGCGGCTGCGGCAGTGTCCGGCAGTCCGGTCACCCTGGCCACCGTGGCGGCGTCGTCGGCGCCGCCGGTGTCGGCCAGGGCCGTGGAGACGGCCGCCGTCAGGAGATCGCCCGCGGAGCCCACGTCGCCGGGCGAGGCCGCTGCCGCCGCGGACAGTGCCTCGGTGGTGTTGCCCGTGTCCTCGGGCGCGTTGGATGCCGAGACGGGCAACACCTCAGCGGCCGAACCACTGTCCGCCAGCGGTTTGGCGGTGGAGGCGGTGCCAAGGACTTCCAGCGCGATGATCGCGTACTTCTGTCCGGACGGCGCGCTCAGGCCCGTGGTCTTCGCTCCGGCGGTCCCCGAGTCCGGCCAGTAGGCCGAGTAGGCGGTGTACTGGCCGGACGACAGCTGGTAGACCCGCTCCAGTCCGTTGGCCAAGGTCGGCGTGATCGTGTTGATCGTGCGCCAGACCCTTGAGGTACCGGATGTGGCGCTCCAGTCGGCCGAGATGACCACGATCGCGGAGTTGTCCTGCGTCGTGGTCAACGCCAGCGACGGCGCACCGGAGGAGACGTTGGTCTTGCTGCTCACGCCGAACCCGTCGGAGTCGCGGAACCGCGACATCGACAGGCCCCACTGGTTCAGCGCGTTGGACGCCGTCACGGTGACGCTCATCGTCTTGTCGGCGTCCACGGTCGCCGTCCAGGCGTACACCGTGCAGTACTGGCTCACCGCGACCGACTGCTGCAACGTCCACGTCAGCGACCCGCCAGAGATGCCGGTCAGCGTGGTCCCGGCGTCGGCCGTGACCGCTACGACGACCAGCCGGTCACCTGCCAGGGCGCCGATCGAGGAGGAGACCTTGCTGGTGGTCAGGGTCGTCCACGAGGGCCCTTCGACCTCGTCGACGAACGTCGGCGCGGCCACCGGCTAGTCCAGCCCGGTCACACCGGCGAGATCATTCCATTGCGCGTTGATCGTGAATTGGATGTCGGAGTCCGATGAGCCGCTGGTGACGGCGGCGTTCGACGCCACGGCCCATGCGAAGCGCTCGACCCAGCGAGGGCTTTCGAGCAGCACGCTGGTCGCCAGGGCCTGCCGCTTGGTGTAGACCGCGTCGGACAGGCTCGCCTTGTCCTCGCCGGCGATCTGGACGGCCGCCGTGGCGATCCCTACTTTGATCTTCAGTTGGAAGTTGGCGTCGGCGGCCAGCGCGGCCTGGTCGAGGTAGGCCATGCTCCCCTCCCGCTTAGGTGAAGGTCAGGGTGGCCGTGGCCGTCCAGGTCTGGCCGGACGCCTTGGTGCCCTGCGCGATACCGGCTTTCCTGTTGAACAGCGTCGCGCCCACGGTAGTGCCGCCCGCCGCCGTGCCCGAGGTGATGTCGAGCCCGAACTCATTCCAGGCGAAGTTGCCGTCGGCCGTGCCGAACGTGGCCGCGAAGCTCAACGTCCTGGTGCCGAGCGTGCCCGCGCCGGACACCGGCTGGAAGTAGCGGTTCGAGGCGCCCGCCGCCGCGGCGAGGTCGGTGTCGGTGTACGCCTCGGCCGTGTTGGAGTTGCCCACGCCGATGCGCACGTGCGTGGCGTCCAGGGCCTGCGTGCCGCCCTGGTTGGTCAGCAGGTTCATCAGGCGCGTCCAGCCGTTGTTGGTGATGAGGTTGCCCATCACCTCCGAGGTGGCGTACGGCCTAACTCCGAGCCGGGCGAAGTCGGCGCCCGCCGGCGCAGCCAGGCCCGAGCGGCGCCGAACCCAGGTTGTCTGCTCGGCGTCCCATCGCTCGACCAGCCAGCGTGTGGTGCCATGGAGTGCGTCGGTCAGCGCGGTGCCCACGCCGACCGCCACTCCTTCGACGGCACGTGCGATGTCGCTCACGTGTTTCCTTCCTCAGCCGATCCTGATGCTGCCGGACACAGCCCCGGAGACGATCTGGACGTAGATGCCGTTCGTGGTCAACAAGCCGGCTCCGTACAGCTCGCGGGCCGACCCGTTCGCCGCGAGCGTGATCTCCTCCAGGACCGTGCCTGAGGCCGCGGAGGCGTGGTCGAAGATCCGCACCACGGCCGTGGCGCCGGCGGTCTCGCGGACGGTGAACCCGCGGTAGATGGCCGGGGTCGCGCTGACGGGCTGGTCGGAGCCGGTCAGCGGGACTGGGCGGACCAGCGCCATCATCGGGCCTGCGCGTACACCTGGACGGTGCCGGCGGGCATCGCCAGCCCCGACGCGGTGACGAGCTTCTCGACGGTGAGGTGGTCCCCGGCCGCGATGTTCAGGTCCGCGGCCGTGGCGGACAGGGTCATGGACTCTGGCACCAGGGCCGAGCTGTTGGTGGCGGCGTAGGAGCGGGTGGCCGGCTGCGCGGTGCCGGAGGCGTCGGCCTTGCGGTTGCGCAGGGTGAGGGTGAAGTAGTTGGTGCCGTTGGCGGTGACGGCCCCCTTGGGGATCCACCGCACGGCGGTGATCTTCATGTTGAACGGGGCGATGATCCCCGTGAACTCATCCGGTGTGGCGGCGGTCGACTGGCCGGGGACGGGGATCGGGAAGATCAGGTCGCCGCTGAGCTCCTTGAGCTGCGTCACGATGTGCTCCTGGTGGTCGTGATGGTCGAAGGTCAGGCGACGCCGTAGCCGGCGTACAGGCCGCGGTGGTCCAGGATCGTGCCGGAGTAGATGTGGCGGATCTTCAGCGTCATCTTGTCGGCGTTGAACATCGACCCTGAGGTGGCGTCGGCCTGCGTGAACAGCTCCGGGTCCTGGCGGCCGAGGTAGAAGCCGATCTCCAAGGTCGGCACGGCCTGCGGGTCGGCCGACAGGAACCAGTCCGAGGGGTCGGTCAGGAACGACAGCACGAGAAACTCCATGCTCTGGTGCAGGTTCGGCGCCGTGCGCGACAGCTCGGCGTCGGTGGTGGCGGCGCCGACCGACACCGCGGAGGTCACCAGCGTCCAGGCGAGCTCCTCCAGCGCGGAGGGGACGATGAGCAGGCGCGGAGTGTTGTCGAGGACCTCGTTGGGGTCGCCGTAGGCGACCTGCTCGCGCATCCGCCTGCGGGCGACGGTGAGCGCGGACTGCGACAGCACCGAGGTGGTGATGTTGTTGCCGTGGCTGGCGTGGAACAGCGCGGTGCCGTCGTAGGTGCAGGTCGCGTTGGTGGACAGGAAGCCCCAGACGAACCGGAGCAGGGTCTGCGCCGCCGCCCGGCCGAGCTTGGTGGGGATCTGGGAGATCTTCCGCACGTCGTCGTTGGCGATCATCTCCAGGGTCAGATCCTCCGTGCCACCCTTCTTGTTGATCGCGTAGGTGGCCTCCTCGTCCCCGGGAGAGGTGAGGGGCTGGTACGGCGCGCCTTCGTTGACGACCGGCAGGGATCCGTAGCCGCCGATCCGGCCGATCCGCTGGGTGCGGAAGTCGTTCACCGGCACGATGCTGGAGACGACCCGCCGCCAGGACTGCAGGTTCGGCAGCTGGTACATCGCCATCATGCGCCGGGTGATCGAGTCGCCGAGCACCTGCGCCCACGAGCCGGAGTCGAGCGACTCCTCGGCCCGGAATCCCGAGTCGAAGCCGCCGCCGAAGGACTCGCGGAGCATCGTGCGCGAGAAGTCCTCGTCCCAGCTCTTCGGCTGGCGGCCGGTGATTTCGACGAACGCCTGCCGGAAGCTGTTGAAGCCCTCGGAGAAGTTCCCCGAGAAGAACGAGTCCAGCGCCGCGACCTTCTTGTCGCGGTCCTCCTGTGTCACCTTCACCGTCACCGTCGGGGTGAGGGAGGCGCGCTCCAGGATCGCCAGGCCCGACTTCACCGTGGCGATCTGCGCGTCCACCGCGCTCTCGGTCACCATGTCGGGCAGGGCCGCGGCGACCGCCTCGACCGCCGAGGCGGGCAGGCCGGCGTCCTCGACCTTGGACCGGATGAGTAGCTGCCCGAGGAAGCTGCCCTTGGGCTGGGCGACCTCGACGGCCTTCTGCTCCTCCTGCTTGGGCGGCGCGGGCGGCGTGGGCGTGGTGGTCTCGGTGGTGGCGGCCTTGGCCAGGCCGACCGCCGCGAGCTCCTCGTCGGTCGCGTCCTTGAACGCGGCGAGGATTTCCTCCTTGGTTGCGGGCACGGGTGCCTCCTTTGCTTCGTCGGGCTCCGCGCCCGTTTCGGTGGGGTCGACGTTCGCGACGACCCGCGACGCCTTGCCTCCGGCCGCCGGGTCCGAGACCAGGTCGACCGAGTTGACCTTCGTGATGGCGGTGGCTTCCTGCAGCTGCACGCCGTTCTCGGTGACCGATTTGAACGTCGCGTAGACGTCGTGGCTGAGACCGATGAGCGGGTCCAGGCCCTCGGCCTGACCGGCGAGCGCGGCATCAAGGGCCTCGGCGGCGTGCGTGGCGGACGGGAGCAGGTGCAGGTCGGCGTACAGGCCATCGTCGGCCGCCTCGACGGACCGGTACGCTCCGACCAAACCGACGATCGTGCCGCTCTTGAGCTCGGCCAGGTCCCGGTGCCGGTCGTACGCCTTCGCACCCTCGTACCGAGCGGCGGCTGCCGCCAGCACGGCCTGCGGGTAGCGTCGGCCGTTCTTGGAGTCGCCCGCCTCGATCATCCGCACCCGGTAAATCCGCCCGCCGTCCGGCGTGCTGCCCTTGGCCTCGATGACCCGGGCGTCGGCGCGGGCCGCGACACGGTCGGTCTCCACGAGCTCGGCCGCGCCGTCGTCCGGCTCGGCGGCGGGCGCGCCGGCGGGCGAGGGAGCGTAGGTGCGGACCACCTTGACCGGGTCGCCGAGCGTCACCTCGCCGGCGGCGTCGATCATGTAGTCGCACTGGTACAGGTCGTCATCCCCGGCTGCGTACACCACGGCGGTCGTGGTGAGGTCGGAGATGTACACCCAGACGTAGACGTCGGAGCCGAGCGCCGAGCGCAGCCGCTCGCGCAGGGCCCGGCGGACGAGCTCGCGGATGTCGTCGAACGACCGGGCGCCGTCGATCATCGCTTCGGTCGCGGGTCGTTCCGGCGCCGACGTCGACTCGGTGACCCGGACGACGCTCATGACGGTCTGACCGCAGGTCGGGCACACCGGCATGCTGGCGGGGAAGTTGCTGCCATGGAACGCGGCGGTTGCCGCCTCCTGGTTGCACTGCCCACAGACCCCCGGCCCGCCGCACCGGGCGACGAGCTGCGGGCTGGGCTCGATGGGCGGGCCAGCGCCGATCCAATGACCGTGCGTCGTGTACGTCACAGCAGTTCCTCCAGCCGGGTGATCAGGCTCTTGCGCGGGCTCGGCCGGGATTCCTCGGCCTCCAGTGCGGCCCGCGCACGCCCGGCGTCCTCACCGACCCAGGTCATGACCTGCTCGACGGTGCCGTCCGGCACCTGTTCGGGTGCGTCGTCCTGGCCGTCGGCATCCGGACCCCCGATGTCCGGTTCCGTCAGCTCGGCCCGGCGCAGGTGGGCGTTGTCGGCGTGGTCGTCGAGGGCGTAGTAGCCGTCATCGCCGATGAGGCGGCGCGCGCCGCTGGCCATCAGCGCCACGGCGCCGTCCTGGGTGTCGGTGACGGAGTTAACCTCGCGCGGCGCGACGCCCATCGCGCGGGCGGCTTCCTCACGCGTCGTCATTCGCTGCTCCTCCCACGACCGCGAGGCGGCCTAGTTTCGGGCTCTTGGCGTCGTCCACCGCCGTGGCGATGTCACCGGGGTTGGCGTCCGGTGTGCCGAGGTCGGCCGAGTAGGGGACGCCGACGAAGTCCTCCCACGCCTTCCTCGCGGCGACGCCGGCGGCCTCGCGGGTCAGCACGCCGGATGCCACGAGCTTCTCCAGGCCGGTGGACAGGTTGAGCAGGACGTTGGCCGTCAGCTCGGCATCGGCCGCGGCCACCTCGGGCCCGGTCACCGTCACCGCCATGGCCGCCGGGATCTGGTAGGTCTCTCCCGTGCGCGGGTCGGACGCCTGCACCGTGCGCGGGAGCCGGCGCGCGGCCACGGCCCGGTCCACCGCGTACCGCGTCAGCTCGGTCTGGTAGCCCAGCCACTGCCGCTGGACACCCTGCACGCGCCGGCGCACCGGCTCGGCCATGGTCAGCGAGGTGGCGCGGTTGGCGTCCTCCGGCTCGGCCAGCCACGTCTTGGCGAGCCCGGCACCCGCCGACACCAGGGTGAGCACGTTGCGCGCGGCGTTGGTGTCCTCGTAGCTGCCGGTGTTGGCGGTCTTGGCCTCCCAGGTGACCGACTCGTTGTGCACCTCGACCGACCCCGACCGGGGCACGTGGGTGCCACCCCGGGCGGCGATGAACTCATCCACCTCGGTCTGGCCGCCGCTCACGGTGACGTCCCACACCAGGTAGCGACCGAGCGCGGTGCGGTCGATCAGGTTGGACAGGACGTTGTCGTAGCTGTCCAGCCAGTCGAGGATCGGCATCATGAACGGCATGCTGCGCCGGTCGGTGATCAACGTCTTGAACGGCGTCCACCATTGCGCCGCCCCGTCGCGCAGCCCGGTGCCGTCGTCGACCGCGGCAACCTTCAGCCGCTTCTCGGTGCCGTCCGCCAGGCCGATCACGACCTCGTCGGGCCACAGCGGGTTGCCCGCCACGAGGGTCACGTCCGTGACGCCGGTGGTGTCCACCGGCGAGTACCGCACCACGCCCGAGGTCTGGCCGCGCATGAGCTCCAGGAGCGTCTCCCCCATGATCAGCTGATCGCGCAGGAAGATCTCCTGAATGCCCGCGAGGTTGTTGCGCGGGTCGCTCCAGAACTCCTCGACCACGCCGCGGACCGCGGGGTTGTTCGCCTGGAAGGTGACGCCCTTGTCCCCCACGCAGAACGCGGTGTAGGTGTCGATCACGGCCCGCGCCATGGGGTTGGTGCGGTAGGCCGCCACCGAGTACTGGCGGGCGCGCTCCTGGGTCCAATACGGCACCTCGCGCCCCGCGGTGCCCGCGCGCCGCCATCCGTAATCGCCGTCGACCGGGTCTGTGCCGTACCCGCCCGAGGCCCCCGATGCCACCAGCTGTGCCGGGGTGGCTTCGACCGCGCGCCGCGGCGGCACGAAGATCGACCTCATCGCGGCCTCACGAGCCTGTCAGGGGTTCCGGCGCGGGTCACGGGGTTCAGGCCGCCTTCGCGGTAGCCCGGCGCGGAAGGTCAGGCTCAGCCTGACCTCGAATCGGCTCGGCGGCCTGCGCGCTGATCCCGGCCAGGTAGGCGACCCCGAGCGCCTCCACTCCGCCCACAAGGACCGCCCACCACGCCGACCCCGTCAGCCCGCCGACCGCCACGGCGATGGCGGCCAGGCCGAGCAGGCCCACCAGGTTGGAGGCCGTGCCGAGGGAGATCCGCGGCAGGCGGAAAGACACGATCATCGGGGGTCCTCCTCAGATGGTCAGATGGTCAGCCGCTCCGACGGCCTCCACAGGTTGCGGTCATCGCCCGGCGGCGGGGCCGGCGCGGTCGCCGGCGGCGCCTTCTCGGCCTCCTGTACGGCCATGGCTTCCTTCAGCGCGTTCATCAGGGCCGAGACGCCGTCGATCTTGTCTCCGCTGTTGGCCTTGTCCGGCTTCACGTTCCCCGAGGAGTCGCTGACCACGGCGAGGTTGTCGACCATCCACCGCATGACCGGGTTCCCGCCGTGTAGCAACCGGCCGCCCTTGACCAGGCGCAGCGTGCTCTTCAGCGGCTCGTTCATGGACGCGATGCCCTGTGAGATGGGCACGCACGTCAAGCCGCCGTCCCCGAGCCGGCGCACCACATCGGTGGCGCCCCACCGGTCATAGCCCACCGTCACGACCCGGAACTTCTGGGCGTCCTCGTCGATCTGCTTGACGATCGCGTCATTGTCGATCACGTTGCCCGGGGTCAGCTTCAACCAGCCCTCACGGGCCCAGACCTCAGCCGAGCCGGCGGTTCGCTTGTTCAAGACCTTCAACTGGTCCTCGGGAAGCCAGAACCGCCACACCACCTGGTAGGAGTCCCCGCCCGCCTCCGGGAAGACCCAGCACAAGGCCGTGATGTCCTCGACATTGCTGAGGTCCAGGCCGCCGTGCGCCCTCCGGCCGGCCAGGGCCGCCTCATCGACCAGTCCCGCCGAGGTGTCCCAGTCCGACAGAGCGATGTACTTGGTGACCTGCTTGGTCCGGATCCCCAGATGCAGCCGCAGGTACGTCGCGAGCGCCGCCGGGTCCTGGCGAGCCTCGCTCGCCTTGGTCTCCAGGTACTCCTGGGTCGGCGAGATCCCGAACCCGGGGTTGGCCCGCCGCATCGCCTCGGTGCCGAACGGGTCCAGTCCGAGCTCGCGCAGATGCTCCTCGGACTCGGCCGCGGCGAACACCACGCCGTAGGTGGCCGGATGCTTGATGACGCGCCGCGCGAGCTCCTCGATGCGCTTGCGCGTCCGCGCGTAGATGGTGTTCGGCTTGCCGTCGTCCGCCGTGGTGATCTTCGCGACGAGCGGCTGCTCACGTGAGCCGGTGCCCGTCTCGATCGCCTCGACCAGCTCCGGCGACTTGTGCAGGTGGAGCTCGTCGACCACCGCGCCGTGGATGTTCGCGCCGTGCTGGGCATCGGCCGCCGAAGACACCACGGCGAAGTACGACCCAGTCGCCTTATGAATGATCTTCTTGGCGAGGGCCTTCACGTATGGCTTCAGCGCCGGCGACCGCTCCGCGATCTGCTTGATCGGGGCGAACACGAAGTTCGCCTGATCCGCCGTCGTCGCCGCCGCGACCACCTGGGCACCCTGCTCGCCATCGGCCGCCGTCAGATAGATCGCGATCCCGCCGCACGTCGTCGTCTTCCCGTTCTTGCGGGGCACCTCGACGTACAGCACCCGGACGACCCGCACCCACCGCCGGGCCCGATTCCGCTTCACCCACCCGAAAACCGGCGCCAGGATGTAGGCCACCTGCCAGGGATCCGGATTCAGCGGCCGGCCCGCCCACTGGCCCTGGGTGTGCCGCAACCGGCGGAACGCGGCGATCACCTTGTCGACGCGCTCGCCGTCGAACCGCGCCGTGGCCAGTAGCTCGCCGGGCTCGGGTGTCTTGAACAGCGGAGGGCAGGTCGGGAGCGGGATGCCCCTCGTGATCAGGTAGTGCGCGACCTCGGGCGACAGCTTGAGCCGCTTCAGCTCCTCCTGCGGCGGAAGCTGGACCTCAGGCGAACGGGTTGTCTTCCTCGCCATCGTCCGCCTCCGGGGTGCTCAGGCGGTTCTCAGCGGACGGCGTGAACCCGAACTCGGCGCACCAGCTCCTGAGTTCCTTCGACGCGGCCTCGATCACCGCGACCGCCGGATGCCGCACCCGGCCCTGGCTGTTCCTGCCGAGCACCGACCCGCCGTCGGCGAGCATCTCCTTCTGCGCGCGCACCAGCCGGTCCCACGTCAGCACGTACGCCGTGAGCGCGGCCCGGTCCACCGGCTTGGTGAGCTGGAGCCGCGCGAGCTCCGGCACCACCCGCTCCCACTCCGCTCGCGCCTCCTCAGGCAACCAGTCCGGCGCATCCGGAGGCAGGCGCACGAACCCCGGCGACGGCTTCACCGACCGGCCGCCCGAGTCCCGGCCCGGCGCGCGGCCCTCGATCAGCTTCAGCGCCGGCGGCTTGGGCTTGGGAGCGGCCATCATCAGCTCCTCACGATCAAGAGGGGGCTCCGGAGTTGAGCCGCAAAAAATGCACCTAGGGCGCGGTCATGGCATAGGGCCTCTGACCTGGGAAAGTACCCCGGGGGGCCTCTGACCTGCGGAAACGCGGTCAGGTGGGCCG
The DNA here is from genome assembly GCF_014205275.1 of Sphaerisporangium siamense. Classification (NCBI taxonomy): domain Bacteria; kingdom Bacillati; phylum Actinomycetota; class Actinomycetes; order Streptosporangiales; family Streptosporangiaceae; genus Sphaerisporangium; species Sphaerisporangium siamense. Next base: position 4,418,870 of record NZ_JACHND010000001.1, on the reverse strand, counting down.
TGTTCCTTTCCTCGCGTTGCAGGAGACGCACAGCACGGTGAGCGGACCGTCCTCACGCCCGCCTGCGGCCACGGCTGTGATGTGGTCGGCGGTGAGGTCGCGTGCTGGGTGGGCGGGCACGCCGTATCCGGGGCACCAGTTTCCGTAGCGGGCGCGCCATGCCCGTACGGTCGCAGCTCTGCGCATCTGGTCTGCGCTGAGTCCTGGCCGGCGCTGAGCCCGGGCTCGCATGCGGCAGGCGTTGCACGTGCCCGTTCCCCTGTGCAGATGGTGGCATTCAGGGCAGCGCGAGGAGGGCTTGGTGGGCAAGCCGCGCCCCCTAAGACGCGAAAAGCCCGGTTTGACCGGGCTTCACAGACACCTCTCCTGACACGAATTATGCGGCTGAAAATGTTCCAAGGTCAACACGGCCGCGCATCACCACGGCGTGTGCCACCTGCAGCGCCGTCGCATCATAAGTTGGGCAGGGTCGACCGCGCGTGCCTGTTCGTCTGCTCCCACATGGCTTGATCCCGAGGACGGCGATCATCGCACGGATCTCCTCCGGGCACATGTGCGGATCGAGTTGCTCGGCAGCCTCAGCGACGGTCCAGGCGTCCACAGGTCCATCCTGAGCCATCAGTCCTTCGAGGACCGCCCATACGCCAGGTAGAGCCCCGTGACAGCCACTGCAAGGGCCAGCGAAGTCATGGCGCTGTCCAGGATCGGATGAACCTTCGAGTCCAAGGCGACAGCATAGGGAATCGGAATCGTCATGCCCCAGAAGACGGCAAGGCAGAGTGCCCACCCGAGGCTCACGGCCTGTTCTTCGGTTTCTGCGGGTAGCTCGTCGACAACCTCCTCAATCGCTTGCCGTAGCTCTGGCGTAGTGAGGATCTCCTCGGCTGCTTTCCCTATGACGTCTGCATCCGCCTGGTTCACTACCTCGACAAATGACCGGGCTTCAGGTGGCGGTCCCGGATTTTGAGTCATCAGCCGGTAGGCACCGGTGAGGTCTGGCAAGTCCAGGGGGGGAGGTACCGGTAGCGCGGGTCCGAATTTTGCATAATCCGGTCCGGCAGGTCCAAGCTTTGCAAAGGCTGTTCCGGCGCGACCTAGTTGCCCGAGATCCGGCATCGCAAGCCGCGTCTTCTGCAAGGCTTCGCCGATTTCCCGAATCTGACGAAACATCTCAGAGCTGCCGATCGCCTGAGCAAGGGACTTCACCGCCTGCTCGTTGACTTCCGCGAGTTGGCGTCCAATCTGCCCCATGACAGCCTGGACACTCGGCTGGATCGCCTGAGCTACATGCTTCCCCACGGCCTGAAGAGCAGCACGCTGGGCAGGCGAAAGGTTGCTGTAGTCGCCGTCATCAGCAAAATCAGCGATCGACATATCGGGCATTGTAGCCCCATAAGCCTACCTCGGCCTGCCGTTCACGCGGCAGCTTTGTAGTAGATGGTGCGCCCGTCGGCCCATGCCACGACAGCGTCACCATTGATGTAGTTCTTGTCGACCATGCCCTTCGGCCGGTTGCCGTTGGAGTCGGTGCACTTGGCGTTCATGCAGGCGACGCGACCGGACTGCGTGGCCAGCCGCAACGAGTACGTTTTGCAGTACGGGCAGCCGGGCGGCAGGTCCCCGCGGGGCACGCGGATCGGGATCCATGTCTCGGACTCCCCGATGTCGCGGATCTCCTGGCTCTGCTCGATCCAGCCCTCCAGGCGGCGGCGAGCGTCCCGGGCGACATCCTCAGGTACCCCGTACACGAGCTTGACGATCGCGTCGAGCGCCGCCGTGGTGTTGCCGTCGGATCCGCCGCGCTCGCCGGTGTGGCCGGTGACGCGGTAGCGGAGGTCCTGCTCCAGCTGCCGTACGCCCGCGTGGATCGTCATCAGCACAGGGCCGGCCTCGGGGTGCCAGGGTGCCGGCGACCCGGTGATCTTGTGGTGCTGGACGGATCCCCGGGTGGCGTCAGCGACCTGCTCGGGCAGCAACTCGCGCAGTTGGTCGATGAGGGGTTTCAGTTCGGCGACGAAGCCGGACACCTCCTCGGCAGGGGTCATGAATCGAGACTAAGGCCAAGCCAGCCGAAGGAAGTCGGCCTTTCCCCCTTTCCCGTATGGAAAACGGCCCCTCGTGGGAGAGGCCGTTGCATAAGAGGGCTCCGGGAGGAAGTCTGTGCGGTGAGGGCCGCGAGGCTTCGCCGGCGACCTACCTCTTGCGCATTCCCATGGACACGGGGGTCCAGGCGGTGACGTCGGCCAGCCGGATTCGCCACCAGGCGCCTTCACCCGTCGGCAAACGGTCGCCGGTCAGGGTGAATCCGTCACGCAGGTGCAGGAACTCAGGAAGGTCGAGCTTGAGATTGCCATTTCCCCCGGCGACCCAGTTTGCCGCCTCACGCTGCTCGCGCTGCTTCTGAGCATTCGCGCCGAGCTGCGCGAAGAGGGTGTTGTAGTCCTCCTGGTCGTAGTCGAGGAACTTGTAGGTGTGGCGGATGTCCTGCACGACGTTGTTGGCGTACTCCTCGACGGACACGAGGACGCCGGTGAGGACCGCGCCGTTGACGGTCAGCGTGAGGCCGATCGACCGCGATGGATCGCGGTCGATGATCGTTACGAGGGCTTGCAAGGCCCGATCTGGGTCGTTCATGGCCGGATCATAGAGATACGTAGTGACAGAATCCCGGTTATCGGGCGATTCGGTATGAAGCTCGGGCGCCACAGACGGGCGACTCCATAGACTGGGCTGCGGTCCCCTTCTCGGTGGGCCACGGCCGGCGGGTTGCCTGCGGCCTCGGCCGCCCCGCCGGTCCCCACGCGAAAGCCCCCGCCTTGGGCGGGGGCTCGGTGTGCTGGTCAGTTCATCGCATCGCGCTGGTCGAGCAGCCCGGAGGCGATGGTCACCAGCATCTCGACCTGGCCGAGCGCGTCGAGGATGATCGCCTCACGGAACTCCGCGCCGTTCTCGGCGTAGCTGACGATCAGGTCTCCGGCGGCGAGCCAGCGCAGGGTCAACGCCCAGATCGCGCTCCGGATCTCGTCAGAGATGGGCCGGTTGTCGATCTCGTCAAGTGCGACGATCATCGACTGGCGTACGTCCTGAAGCTCACCGTCGCCGACGACGTGGATACCGATCCGCGCGAGAACCTTGGCGCAGTGGGTGAGGGTGTGCGCCCAGTTGGCGACGAATTCGACCAGCCGGGGGGTTTCATCGAAGAACACGGGGTCTCCTTTTCTCGGTGGTGGGGTTGCCTGCCCCATTTCCAACGATTCAAGAATAACCGGCTGTACCGACGTTTTCCGTATCCCGGCGGACAGATCCGCGTTATGTGCGCGGGTCGTTTACCAGCCGGAAATCGGAATACTCATCTCCTTTGATCCCCATGGTCAAAAGCGCGGTGAATTCCCGCCCCGGCAACTCGCTTACCGGTATTCCGGCGTCCTCGGCGACCCTCGCGGCGGGGACCCGCACCGAGGCGTTCGTCCCGCGGATCGCCAGTTGTGCCATGTCGGGCGCGCCGAAGACGCCGTCGAAGACGGCGAGCACGTACACGGTGACGCGGTGACTCATCGGTCCTCTATTCCTCGACCTTGGCCGCCATGCGGATGCTGCTCGGCCAGTACGAACTGGGCCACGGCGGGGGCCACGGCGCGGCCGAGCTCTGCGATGGCCAGGAGACGCTCCTCCGGGGCGCAGGCCACCCTGTCGATGTGGTTGATCACGGCTTGGACGTTGGGGCCGTTGACCGGCAGCGTGGCGGCCAGGCGCACGATGAGCTCGATATACGGGCTCTCGCCGTCCCGGGCGTGGATGTCGTCGAGCTGCTCGCCGGCGGTCTGCTCGTCCAGGCCGAGGGCGTCGACCACGCGCCGGATGAGCAGGGGCCTCAGCTCCTCCCATTCCTCGCGCGGGGGCGGGGTCCACCGGGCCGCATCCGAGCTTCCGCGCCAGTCGGGGAGTATGTCGTCGTCGAGTGCCGGGTCAGGGCGCACGAGGCTGGTCCTTCCGGGGCCGGCCGCCGCCGGTGCCGCGGCCGGGGCGGTTCTTGGCCCACACGATGATGGTGTTCGGCCGCCAGCGGGGGGTGCGGACGACGAGCTCGTCCTCGTCGGGCAGGCCGCTGGCGTCGCCCTTCTTGCCGCGCTGGCGGTAGACCCAGACGGTGGTCTGTGCCACGTCGAGGTAGGCGGCGACGTCCTCGGTCGTCCACCATTCCGCCTGGGGGTCGGCGAGGCGCCGGGTGGGCTCGGCGCCAGCGTCATCGCCTGTCATGGGCCGGTGCTTGTCGCGGTGACCATGACAAGGATTATGGACCGTTGCGGTGCCGCCGATCACGTGGGGCTCGTGTTCTGCCGTTGCAGAACCTGGAGCTCCGCGCGTAGCCGATGGACCTCGTCGCGGAGTTCGGCGACCTTGTCGGCCTCGGCGTACGCCTGCGCGCGCCACAGGTCCGCCTCGGTGACCAGCTCGTGGATCAGCACTGTGCGGCGAAGGTCGGATACGCCGACCAGCGCGAGCAGGGCGTCTCGCTGCGCGCGGACCTCGCGCAGGGAGTCGGTGATCGCGGCCAGCTCGGCCTTCAGGTCGAGGAGGTCCTGGTGCTCGGCCAGGCTCTCCTGGAGGCTACGCGTCTCGCGCGCCTCGGCGAGGCGGAGCCGGACCAGGACGGGCCCGAGCCTCTCCAGGAGGAGATCCTCGGGCCGCGTGCCCGGACGGTACTGGTAGGCGAGGTAGCGGCGGGCGAGGTCGTCGAGCAGTTCGTCATCGGCCGGGTCGGCGACGATCGCCTCCAGGGGGCCGTTCACGTCCGCTCTTCCAGGGCGCGGCTGCGCGCCGTGGCCTTCTCCAGGCCGCGGTTGCAGGCGTTGACCAACTTCTTCAGGTGACGGTCCAGCGCGGCGGCGTCGATGGCGCCCTGGTCCTTGCCGAGCTGCCAGTGCAGGCCGATCACGCCGATGCGCAGCTGCTCGTAGGCGTCCATGACACCGTTGAGCCGGTCGACATGGGTCTGCAGCTCGGTGATCGTCCCGGCGTGGATCGCGCAGTCCCGCCACCGCGTGGCCTCGGCGAGCTCGCGGCGGCGGGCGTCGACGGCCTGGGCGTGGGCGCCGGCGACGCGGGCCTCGGCCTTTAGCGCGCGCTCGCGCCAGTGGACCATCCACCGCTCCAAGTAGCTCGGGTCGGGCGGCTCTTGGGCGGGCTTGAGCCGGGCGATCTCCTCGATCGGGTGGCAGTCGTGGTCGCACACGAGCAGCTGGCCGTCGGCGTAGCCGATGCACATGCCGCAGGCGCCGCCGCGGCAGTTGTCGGACAGGTTCGGCGGGGTGTCGCAGCCGCATGGCTCGGCCCGTGGGCCGAGGGCGGGGTCTATCGCGGCGATGAGGTCGGCGCCGAGCCGGCCGCCGGTGGCGTGGCCGAGCCGGACCCGGCGGCCGTCGAGCTCGACGGTGACGACCAGATGCCGGGTGTCCGTCATAGTCCCTCACCCATCTTCAGGCCGCTGTCGACGCTCAGAATGGCGCGGCCGGTCGTCTCGACCTGCTCGCGGGTGGCCAGGCTCTGGTGGCGGGGCGGTCCGAGGCGGGCGCGCAGCGCTTCCAGGGTGCAGGCGCAGATGGGCCAGGACTGGTAGAGCAGCCCGCCGTCGGGCAGCTGCTCAGCGAGGCTGAGGGTGACGTCGCCGTGGTCGGCGTGCGGGTCCTCGGTCATGGTCGGCCTTCCGTGGTGGTGGGCGGTGGAGCGGCGTACACGGTGACCCCGGTGGGGCAGGGCCCGAGCGAGTCGAGCTTGCGGGTGATGGCGGCCAGGTGGGTGGCGTCTTGGTAGCGGCCCGAGGCGCTGGCGCGGGCATGGGCCAGGGCGACGATGTCCAGGAGCGTGACGGTCTCCTCGGCGTTGAGCCGGACGGCGATCGTGCCCGTGGGACGGGAGTCGTCGGTGATAGGCATCGGGCACTCCTGCGGGAGGGTGGGGCGGCCCGTCCCCTGATCGGGCCGCCCCGGTGGAGTGGTCAGCGGCGGGCCAGCGTCATGAGGCGCTGGTGGGTCTTGGTCTTGTCGTTGTCGTCGGTGCCCTCGATCAGGGCGGTGGCGCGGGCGATCTCCTCGGTCATGGTGCGGCCGGGGCGGCGCGGGGCGACGTGGTCGAGGTAGTCGGTGATGGAGCGTTCGGCGGCGTAGGCGGTGCGTCCGAGCCGTCCCGCCTCGCCCTCGAACATGCCGATCAGGGTGTCGCGGCGGCGTGCGGCCATGTTGACGGTGCGGGTGGTGGCGTCCTCCCCCACCGGCCACAGGCCGGTGATCAGCCGGTCGAACTCGTCCAGCGTGATCGTGGTCTGTGCGAGGAGGGTCTCCTCGGTGGCCCACTCCTGGTAGTAGGCCACGGTCAGGCCGAGGGCGCGGCGGGCCTCGGCGATCCGGTCCAGCGCGCCGGAGGTGTGCCGCACGCCGAAGCGGCTGTAGGCGTCGCGGACGGCGCACCGCTCGGTGTTGGCGCACACCGGCCGCCATGGGGTGGCCACGACCTGGGCCTGTGAGCTGGCGTCGTGGCTGTTGACCATGACGAGGAACGGCACGATCTCGTCGTGGATGCCCTCGGCGTCGATGGTGACCGTCTCGGGGAGCCGCAGGGAGACGAAGACCTTCCGGCCGCCGCGCAGTGCTCCGGCGGATTCCCAGATCACGCCGTGGTCGTTGACGAGGTCCTCCAGGAACTGGAAGATCTCGTGGTTCTGGATCGGGACGTACTTGCTGCCGACCACGCCGAGCGCGCCGCCGGTGTCGGTGCGGACGGTGACGAAGTGGTCCGGCGCGGTGCGGAGCGTCGGGGTGTCCTCCTGGTCGGTCATGAAGCTGTAGCGGACCTCGCGGCGTTCGACCTCGAAGTCGATGCCGCCGAGGCGGAGCACCTGCGCGATGTCGCAGATGCCGTCGGGGATGACGTTGCCGAGGCCGTGCCAGGCGGGGGTGGTGGTGTAGAGAGCGGCCTGCCCGGTTGTGGTGTCCAGGCCGTCGCGGCCGATCACCTCGTAGGCGTCGAAGCCCGCTCCGGTCCAGGTCCCGTCGGCGCGGCGGGTGGACCCGAAGCGTTCCATCTGCGCGCGGCGCTGGTCGTAGAACTGCTGGTTGACATCGAGTGCCATGACTGTCCCTTCCGGGGGTCGGGCCGGGCGGCCCCCTGCCGCCCGGCAGGGGGTCACAGGATGGGGTCTCCGGGGGTCCAGCGGGCCTCGCCGTATCCGTCGGGGTGAATCTGGCGGATCTCGGCGCGGATGCGGGCGAGCGCCGCACGAGCCGGGTCTAGACCAAAGTGGTCGAGCAGGAAGCTGCCGCCCGGCAGGACGTCGAGGTTCTGGATGCGGTCCACTCGGAATGAGCGGGGATCGCCGCTGCGCCGGTCCATAGCCCGAACGATCACGTGGCCGCGTGCCGTCTCGGTGAGTTCGTAGGGCTCGATCGTGCGGGTGGTCCACTCGCCGCCCCCCGCCACGTAGGTGATCATCACCGGGTGTTCGGCGGCGATCGCCTCCGCCAGCACCGGGCGGAGGGCGGGCTCGTCGATCGGGGTGATGCTGGCGTGGCGGACGCTGGTCAGGCTGTAGGGGCCGGTGAGCCGGTACCGCTCGGCGTCGTGAGCGGCGACAACGAAGATCACGCCGTGGAGCCGCTCGATGCTGCCGTGGTAGCGAACCCGCGTCCCGACCTCGTACATGGCCCCTCCACAAACTTTGTCCAAGTTACCTATACCAAGTATCCGCCTTCACGGAAACTATGTCAATGTCACATATACAAAGTTTTTGGTCTGTGCCTGCCAGCAGCACACCGTGTAGCGGGCAGGCGCGGAGATCGCCTCGTCACTACGGTCCGGCAGGGTTCGGCATGAGGTGGCGGGCCGAGTCGGACGGGGGCGGTATGGGTGGAGCTCGCGTGATCAGTGGGACGCGGAGGATCGGCCGGCGGCGTGGCAGGTGTAGCACTGTCGGATTGGCAGGAACTCGGAGCGGCTAAGGCATGGCTGGTCGGCAGGTTGCGCTCGGACCGGAGTGGGTCGTTATGGCGAGTCACCGACGGGGAGCGATGGCCAGGCATGGCTTGTCACCGTGGGCAGGGCCGTGCGGCATGAGAAGTCAGGCGGTCAGGAGAGGGCCAGGGCAGGGCATGGCCGGTCGGTGCGGCGTGGCTGGAGATGGCAGGACGAGAGCGGTCGGCCGCGGGTTGATGGGAGTCGGGAAGGCGTGGAACGTCGGCATGGCGCGAGAGGACAGGCGACGAGTGGAGCTGTCGTACAGGATCGGGGCGGGTTGGCCAGGTATGTCGGCTGGGCACGGTCGGGCTCGGGTAGCGGTAGGCCAGTCGAATCGTCACGTGATGGCCAGAGGCGGCGGGGCTTGTCGCCCGGCGGTGGCATGTGAGGGTCGGAGACGTTAAGTCGGATCGGGGCCGAAACGACCGGTTCCGGTTTGTGCGGGCTGGGTTCGACATGTCGCACGGGGTGGGGATGATCGGCTCCGGCAAGGCCGGGCTGGGCTCGGAAGGTCGACGCGGAGTGCCGTTGAGCGGGCCGGTTCGCGAAGTCGGATCGGGGTGGGTGGGCTAGCCGTATCGGTCACGGCGTCGCAGGAGAAGGCGTCACTCGACGGTTTCGATCTTGTCCCAGGCGCGCAGCTCGAACTTACCGTCTGAGCGTGCGCGGTCCGCGCCGATGCCGATGTCCTCGCCGCGCTGCCAGATGCGCCCCCACTCCTCAGTGGAAAGGAAGTCGTCGTGCACGCGGAGGGTGAAGGTCAGCAGCGGGCCCTCGACGTACTCGACCCGGGCGATCGAGCTGCGCGGGCCGGTGGGCGTTCTGACGTGCTTGACGCGCTCCTCGATCCCTGTCGGCTCGGTGACGCCCAGCGGGATGAACACCTCCGGGACGAACACGCGCTCGGCCAGGGTGGCCATGAGGCCCTTGCGGAAGGTGCTGGCGACCTTCTTCTTGGACGGCCAGTCCGTGCCCGGGTAGGCGCTGTTGGCCCACTCCTTCAGCGCGGCCTTCATACACCGGCCCTCGTATGCGAGTTCGCCGGCGGGCGTGCGCTTGAAGCCGTTCACGCTGACCTCGGCCGCCTCGGACTCCATGAGCGCCTGGGCGAGCGCGTCCGCGGTGGGCTGGCGGTCGGGGAACCGTTCGGTGAGGGTCTGCTCGGCGAGCTCCTGCAGGTCGCGGTCGCCGAGGTCGAGCCGTGTCTTCAGCCAGCCTTTGATGACGCTCGGCGAGCTGGGGATGCCGCCGACGAGCTTGTCGAGGACCTGCAGTTGCACGCGGTAGAGGGTGACGTCGCTGGTGACGCCGAAGATGCCGGTGGCGCTCATGCCCGTCCCCCGGCGACGTGGGGCAGCGGGGTGGCGCCGTGGGCGCGGTTGAGTGCGTAGTTCTTGCGCCTGAGTTCGTCGTTCGCGAGCTCCAGCCGCTTGATTTCCGCGCGGGCCAGCCTCAGGGCTTCCTCGGCGTCGGCGTCGGCCTCCAGCGCCGCCCGGGTGTCTCGGAGGGCCTGGCGGGCGCGGCCGTAGTTGACGACGGCGGCCTGCACCTCGGTGGTGTGCTGGATCGTGCGGAAGAGGTTGAAGAGTTGCCGTGGCGTCTTGCCGTCGAGGGTCTGGCCGGTGATGGCCTCGATGTCGGCGCGGAGGTCGGTGTCGCCCTGGATCATTTCGACGACGGCGTCGAACTCCTCGGGCGTGTAGTCCTGCGCGTTGCGCTGTCTCATCGGGGTTGTGCTCCCTTCAGGGGTGTTGTGCGCGGTCATGTTCCTGGCTGCGCGTGAGGGTTTGGTCATGCGCATTCGCGCGCCCACCGGGGCCCGATGCGGGTCCATCGGCACTGTCCGGCCGCGCTCGCCTGTTCGGCGGTCCACCGGGTGCCGTCGGTCAGCGTCCCGGCCACATGGGCCGACGGGGCTTCGCCTGGCAGCGTGACCAGGCCGCCGCAGTGCACGCACTTGGCGCCGGTCAGCAGGCGGCGGGCGAGCGCTTCCAGGGCCTCGGCGGGGCCTTTGTGGTTTTCCTCGGTGATCCGGGCGCCGTGGTACTGGGCGTGGGCGTACCAGGAGGCTTCCTGGACTGGCACGCCCTCGTGGAGGAACCCGACCTGGAGCTGCTTGGCGCCGGTCCGGCCCACCAGGTCGAGCGCCGCGAGCACGACCTCCTCGTCGAGGTCCTCGTCGAGGTTCATGGCTCCTCCTCGGGGGGCGGCTTGGGTCCGCCGGCGAGGATGCACGCGGTGAGGTACAGCGCCTGCAGGGTGGTGAAGCCGGCGGCGCGCAGGCTGGTGAAGTACTCGTGCGCGACGATGCAGGCGGTGCGCACGTCCATCGGCGGCTCGGTCACCGGACGGGCTCCTGGAGCGCAAGGGCGCGGATCCGTCCGCGCATCGTGGTCCGGCCGGTGACGAGGGTGTCGCCGGGCAGTTGCATGCGGTCGGCCCGGTCGACGAGCTCGCGCAGTTCGGCGAGCGTCATCCCGGCCTTGGGGTCGTCGGCGTCCTGACCGAGGGTGGCGCTCACGGTTTTCTCCAGCGGGTGGTCGGGGGCCTTTCCGGGACGTTGAGCTGCCGGGCGGCATCCTGGCGGCCGGCGGGGCTGCGCAACGCGACCGACAGGACCAGGAAGGCCAGTGCGGGCATGGCGACCAGGAAGCCGAGGCCGGCCAGTCTCCAGGAGCCGAACCAGATGGCGGCGGCGAGCAGCAGCCAGGAGGCGACGGCGGTGGACATGGAGGCGGTGAGGAGCTGGCGGGCCTTCTTGTCGAGGCGGGTGGACTGTTCGGGGGTGAGCTGTGGGTGGGGCATGGTCTCCTCTTCAGCAGATGAACAGGACATGGCGGTGGGTGGGCAGGCCAGGGCAGGTGGCGCCGTTGGGGGTGCCGTCGGCGAACGGCCCGTCGCAGACGGCCCATTGCGCTGAGATCCCGGTCGGGTGCTCGGTGTTGAGGCGGCCGGTGGCCTGCTCGTCGGTGAGGTTGGTGCAGACCGAGGCGTGCAGCAGTCCGGCTCTGTAGACCTTGAAGTCGTACGGGGGCGGGTCAGTGCGCGGCTCGACCACGGAGGCGACCTGGTCCTGCGAGCGCGAGTAGTCAGCCATCACCGCCGCCGGTCGTTGATGATGGAGGCGAGCAGCCCGCAGATCGTGATCGGCCAGAAGATGCTGTAGGCGACCAGCATCATGGCCGCGAAGACCATCCACGGCACTCGCGACTCCCGGGCCAGCGTCGCGATCATCTGCGGGCGCATCACGAGCCCGAGCGCGACGAAGAAGGCCCAGCCATACGCGCCCAGCACGTAGACGGCCAGCAGCGGATTAGTGGGCATTGTCTTCCTCCCATTCATGGTCTCGGCAGGCCGGCCACCAGGCCCTGACATCGCTGGCTTCGCTGTGCGTCGCCCGCGGCGGGGGGTGGCGAGAGCCCTCCTGCCATCCGGCGAGGCACTTGGGGTAGGAGCGGGCGCCGCTGTGCAGGGCCTGCCGGAACGCGCAGTTGCCGCACCGGCGGCCCTCGGCCTGACGGTCGTCGCCGACCGGTGCGGCCTCGGGGTGCAGGGGCAGGCGGCGCGACAGCACCGCCGACAGCGGGTGGGAGCCGACGGCGAGCAGGGCGGCCTGCCGTTTGGTGCGGCGGACGGTCGGCGACTCCTTGGCCGGGCGCGGCACAGGGTCGGCCCCTTCGGGCAGGTCGAACAGGGCGTCGGGGTCGGGCACTATCCCCTCCTTGGACTGGCGATGGGCGTTGTGGCCGAAGTGGTAGGCGTCGCCGCAGGGGTAGACGCGGAAGCGATCTGCCGGGTAGATGGTGCGGGCCGCGCGCTTGGCCTGCCGGCGCGACCGGAACCGCCGCTTGCCGCAGACGGGGCAGACACCGTTGTCGATGAGGGCCGCGTCCTTCGGCCTACTCACCGCCGTCGTCCTGGTCCAGGGCCACGACGGCCGCGACGATGTGCCGCTCGCCGCGGCCGACGGCTTCGGTCTGGACCTGTTCCTCGTCGCGTTCGGCCCGTGCGGCCTCAAGGTCGGACATGCCGTAGCCGGTGAGCTCGGGCTGGCCGCTGGCCTGGTTGTAGGTGACGACGACGTACCCGAGCGGTTCACCCATGACGTCCCCTGTAGCCCTTGAGTGTGATCGTGACGGTGCCGGTCTCGGGGTCCACCTGCGTGTGCTCCAGCCAGCACGGTTCAGCGCAGATCAGCGCGTAGTCACCGGGCCGTACCTGTGCGGTCGCCTCCTCGCCGGTGACGGTGTCGACAGCGGTCACGCTGATCGGGGCAGCAGTTCCCTCCGGAGCCTCAGGCATCGGCTGCCACGGCCTCGACCATGTGGTTCTCGTTGGCGCGCTGGACGATCCACCGGGCGGCCTGCGGCGACATGGCCGCCGCCACGAGGACGTCGTTGGCGTCGTAGATCGTCTGGCCGTGCCGGTCGATCCGCAGCGGCAGTCGGAACGTCTTCACTTCGAGGGCGGTCAGGGCCGGTGGGGGGACGGCGTCGGCCTCGAACAGGAAGCCGACCCCGCGGACGGTGGTGATGTAGCGAGGAGCGGAGGGGTCGTCGCCGAGCGCGCGCCGCAGCCACGACATGTGCATGTCGATGGTCTTGGTCGACCCGGCCCAGCTGGTGTTCCACACCTGGCTCATCAGTTCCTCGCGGGTGACGACGCGGCCGGCATGGGAAACCAGCGCCGCCAGGAGGAGGTAGACCTTCAGTGGTAGCTGCAGCTCCTGGGCGCCTTTCCAGGCCCGGTAGGTCGCCTCGTCTACGCGGATGAGGCCGTCGTCGGGGGGCGTGTGGTCCATGGCGTGTGCCTCTCGGGGTTCATCCCGGCCGCCGCCGCGGCGGCCGGGATGGGGATGGGTGGTCAAGACGGGCTGCGGGTCACGTCGACGCCTGGTGTGCGGGCGGCCGACCCGAGGAACCCGGTCGGCGGGGGCGCTCCGTACAGGGCGACGGCCACCGCGGTGGCGGCGGCGCGCAGGCCGGCGACGAAGGTGCCGCCGGGGACCCTGCCAGTGGGCGTGGCAACGTCGGGAAAGAACTCTCGTTCGATCACCTGGGGGGCAGGGCGCCGCCGCATGGCGGTCCACATGCGGCGGTGTACGTCCACGCACCAGATCGAGGCGATCTCGACGGCGTCGGGCCGCTGGTGGAAGGTTCGTCCGAGCCGGTCGCGTTGGAACTGCGCGTGCTCGGCGGCCGGGGCGTCGTCCTTGGGCGTCGCGACGGCGTGTGCCTCGACGGCCAGCATGAACCCGTACAAGGTGGGCGGTTCGGAACGTTCCACCTGATCGCTGATCGCCTCGTGGGCGAGCTTCATCATCACGTCCGAGTACATGGACGGGTGGATGGTGGTGTCGATGACGGCGACCGTCCCGAAGGCGATGTTCTCGCCGTCCCAGAGCAGGGTGATCAGCTCGTGGGGCATGTCCCACCCGGTGCGGTCGAGCAGCTGCCGGTCCACGATGCCCGCGATCAGGTCACGGTGCGGGGGTTGCATATGGCGGGGCCTTTCAGTTCGCGCGGCCGTGGTGCGGGTCGCGGTCGTGGGCGAGGGTCTGGTGGATGGCCTGCCGCCAGGCGGCGCGAATCCGGTCGGGCGCGTTGGCGGCCTCCGGGCACAGCCCGCCGTCTACGACCGCTCGGACACACAGCTCGGCCAGCTTGACCGCCTTGTCGTCGGTGGTGGTGAACTGCTCGTCGACGTTGCCCGGCGTCAGGTAGCGCAGCGAACCCTTGCGGACCTGGTCGGCCTGGACCGGGCCGTGGCCGGGGTCGAGCGTCAGGACCATCAGCTCGTGCGTCACGTCCGGCCGATGCTTGGTCGCGGACGGGACCCCGGGCACCTCGGCGAGGGTGATGACCAAGAGCCGGTACTGGGACCACAGCGGGTGCCACAGCGGCGCGGTGATGATCCACGAGTCAAGCGCGGCGGGCGAGTCCTGCTCGTAGTTGGCCCTGGGCACCCGATTGGCCGTGCCGTACGGGCCCGTGACCTCGGTCAGCTCGCTCATGGGGCTCACACCTGCTCCCCGACGCCGTCAGGCCACACGAGCGTGGGCCGCTCCTCGACCGCGCGGCCGTCGACGATTCGAACGCGCCAAATGTCGGGCGACTCTGATCCGCGCACGAGGATCCGACCGGTGAAGGTGTGACCTTCGCCATGCGCCGCGACGATCTCCTGCACCTCTCGGAGTAGGCCGTCGGCGCGCAGCTCGTCGGCCGTCGAGACCCGGATGGCGACTGCGGATCTGCGGATCAGCGTGCCCTCGTCGGTCTCCACGGGCTCCTCGACCAGGCGCAGCCAGACGAGGCGCTCGTACTCCTTGCGCGCCGGCGTGCAGACGAATCGGCTGCCGTGGAGCTGCGACCAGGGGATCGGCGGGTCGATGGTGATCTCGCCGGACAGATAGCTGACGTAGCCCATCAGTGCTCCTCCTCGGTGTTGAGCAGCGCATCCAGGCCCTGGCTGACGGCGTCGAGTTCGTGCTTGATCTCGCTGATCGTCAGGTGCGGGTTGGCGTTGACCCGGGCGATGTAGCCGACCCAGTGCTTCAGGCCGGCGCGCAGGCGGGCGGCCTCGATGCCGTGGAGCAGGCCACCGATGTTCTTCAGGCTGGTGTCGGACAGTTGGAAGATGCCGTCGTCGTCGAGGGTGCCAGCGGCAGTGCGCTGCACGTACAGGGCGCGCGCGGCCTCGCGGATCGCGCCTTCCTGGTCGCGGTTGGGGACCTCGATGGAGGTCATGCGGACCTTCACCGAGGGGTCCTTGTCGGCGTCCGGCGCGGGCTGGGTGCGCTCGACGTGGCGGAACTCGCAGATCGCCAGGATGGACGCGCCGGGTCGGTCGTATAGCGGGCGAATGTGCGGCTCCAGGGCGTTCGCCGCGGACGCGCCGACCTTGGAGTCGAACTTCAGCGTGGTGGTCATGCTCCCCCGTTCCAGATGCGGATGACGGCGCCCGGCTCACCGAGCGCGTGCTGGTGGACGTGCGGATAGGTCGTGATGACGCGGCCGTCGATGATCTGCGAGTCGTCCACGTAGATCACGCCGGTCAGCGCGTCGCAGATCGCGCGGGCGTAGTGGTCCCAGTCCGAGGACGACCGGGTGACTGGCCACTTCGCGGTCACCGACTTCAGCCGACGCACGGTGACGACCGCCTCCAGGCGCACCGGGCCGAGCAGCGTGGCGTGCTGGGTGCGGTAGGTGCCGCACTCGTCACAGGGCAGGGCCAGGCGCCGGTCCTCCCCCGTCGGGGGCCGGAACTCGTGCGCGCCCAGCACATCGAGCGCGGCGCCGCGGACCCTCTCGCGCCACGGGCTGAGGTCCTTGCTGTTGGCGTGGTACGCCTTGCCGTGCTTGGGCCCGGTGCGCAGGTTGCCCTGCCCAGCGGGTTCGCCGCGCACTGCGATGATGACCAGCGGGGCCGTCACGCGGCGTCCCTGATGCGGACGAGGCGGCCCATGACGTGCGTGGGCGCGCAGCACGGAGTGTCGGTGTCGGCGCGGGGGCATCCGTTGCCGCACCAGGCGCATGCGGTCGTGCCTGGGCAGCTGCCGCTCGCGATGGTCGCCGTGCAGGCGGCAGGGTCGCAGGTGCAGCACGCCGGGCGCGTGGTCGTCGCCGGGCACCACGGGTGCGGGTGAGCGCAGGCGTGCACGCCAAGGATGGTCGCTCCGCCCGGCTGGTAGGCACCGACCGCGAGCCCGCGGACGATCGCGGGCAGTACGCCCGGCGTACTCGCGGCCCGAACCCGTTTGGTGTTGTGGAACATCATCTGGTCGGCCTTGGACGCGATGATGTCGGCCGCGCCCGCGAGGTAGGCCCGCCGCTCCTGGAACGTCGAGCCGCGCAGCTCGGCGATGGCCAGGGGCACGAGGCCGCCGAGGGCGTCGGCGAGGTTGGCGGGAACGTCCGCGCTGGGCGTCACCGGCCCTCCTCGGGGGCGGTCTCGACAGGGACGGGGCGCTGCGCGCGGTGCCACTGCCGGTGGTGGCGGGCGTCGGTCTCTGCCGCCACCTTGACGACCTGCGGCTCGCCCTTCCACGGCTGGCCGTCCTTGCCGGCCGTGCAGCCCTGGGTACGGCAGACGGCCTGCGGCCGGGCGCCGTTGGCCAGCTCGATCGCGACGATGATGCGGGGGATCTCCGGCATCTCAGCTCCTTCCGGGGGCGGGGGTGTAGGCGGCGCAGCCGGTCTTCGGGGATCCGGCGCGCTTGCCGCACACCAGCTCGTGCTCCAGGACCGCGGCGCCGCAGAGGCAGGGCGGCCGGGTGTCGATGGCGGCTCGAAGTTCGCGGACCTCCTCCGGCAGCTGCCCGCTGCTGCCGGTCGAGGGTGTGACGGCGGGCGGCTGGAGGGCCTCGACCGGTCTCCAGCCGTGGCCGCGGGCCATGACGACCAGCTCGATGGCGAGGTGCTGCGGGTCGGGCACGCCTGCATCGGCCAGGCGGCGGGCGTACTTCGCGGTCAGGGTGTCGGCGGCGCGGCCGAATGGGTCATCGGACCCCATCACGCCCCCCGATCCAGCTCGTCGGCGGTGACGCCGAGGTGGGCCAGGGCTGCCTCGAAGTCGGCCTGGTCCTGCTCGGTCCATGGCCGGTCGGCAGCGGGCGTGGCGCGGCAGGGGCAGTCGCCGGGGTCCAGGCCGCATGCTCGGCAGGCGGTGCCGAGCGTGGCGTCGCGGGACAGGCGGCTGAGCGCGCCGCGTAGCTCGGGGATGTGCTGGTCGTCGCGATATCGGCCCTCGGACATCACCATCACCGCGTAGCCGCTGATCGCTTGAGCGCCGAATCCGGCGCGCATGGCGGCGGCGACGAGCGGCACCAGGTGTCGTCGCACCCAGCCCGGCGCGTTGGCGTAGCGCGGGATGTCGTGGATGACCTTGCGGGCGAGGAAGTCTTCCGGTTGCGCCGGAGGCGCCTTCGCGTACGCGCGCGCGTTACGGTCCGTAAGCCCGCCTACGGCGGGAACCGAAGTACTTCCCCTGTTCCCCTGTTCCCCTGTTCCTATTTCCAGCGCCGAGACTTCAGCGGCGTCCGCCGAGGACTCGGCGGGTTCCGCCGAGGATCCGGCGATACTCTCCGAGAGTTGAAGTTTCAGCAGCTCAGGGCCGGGCTCCTTGGTCTTGACCGGCTCGGGATCCCACGGCCGGCCTTCCTCAGGAGCGGGGTACTTCGGCTGCGAGCGCTTGTCGATCTTCTGGTGCTTCTCCCACGAGGGGATGTAGTAGTAGGGCCTGCCGTCGACCTCGTAGAAGACCACGTCGAACGCTCGGCGGATCTCGCCGAGCCACCGCCGGATGTCGGTCGCGGTGATGTCCTCGTCGTGCGGGAAGGCGAACCCGCCGAGCTCCTTCGGCGAGGCGGTGCCGCGGCCGAAGTCGTCGGCCCAGTTCCACATCGCGATGAACAACAACCTGGCCCACGGGTCGAGGCCGTTCATGCCGGGCGACCGATGCTGCATGCCGGGAGAGGAGTAGTACTCCGGTTTGATGGTGCGAATTCGTGCCAACTCATCCCCCACTCGTGTTGTCGCCAATGCCAGCCAGCCCGTTCTGCGGCTGGCTGCGGGATGTCCGCGCGGGGAAGTGGTCCTTTTCATGCGGCCCCCTCGGTCATGGAGAGCCAGGTGGTCACGCGTTCTCGGGTCAGGTCGGTGGCCCGGCCGTTACGCAGGGCCTGGAAGGCTTCCCACCTGATCCCGACCTCCTCTATCGCCTGCCGCCAGGTGAGCCCACGCCGGCGGCGGCGGGTGTCGAGCTCCATGCACAGCGCCTCATCGTCAGGCGAAAGGGGTCCCGGTCTCTTCCGGCCGCGCAGGATCGCGCGCATCTCCCGCTCGGTGAGGCCGCCCCAGATGCCGTACTGCTCCTTGCGCTCCACGGCGTCGATCAGGCACTCCCGGCGCACGGGGCAGCCGGCGCAGATCGCTTTGGCGCGCTTGACGTCCGGGTCTTCCTTGGAGCGCGCGGCCGGTTCGAAGAACAGCTCAGGGTCCTGTCCCTTGCAGGCGGCGCGGTTGGTCCAGTGGGGTCCGTGTGGGGTGTCCAGGCCCCACGCGGTCCGGCGGCTCACGGCTGCCCTCCGTGGGCCCGTCGCGTCCCCCGAGGCGCGACGGGCCCGGTCTGGGTCCAGGCGCCGGCTTCCCCTCCGAGCGCCTGGACGTGCAGGGCCCACCTCGCCCCTCCGCCCGGTAGGGCGAGGTGGGTGCGGACCGGCGGCGTCCCCGCGAGCGCCGCCGGTCCGGCGCCCGCCCGCGCGCCCGGGGGCGTGGGCGCGGGGCGGGCGTCGCCGCGCACGGAGCAGGGCTCAACGCGCGTGGCGAGTCTGAAGATGCTGGTCATCGGGCAGCCTCGGCCTTCTCCAGGGCTGCCAGGAGCGCGGAGTAGGCGGGGCCGGAACGCCGCAAGCCGTTCTCCACCTGGGTGACAGCGGGGCGGGTGACCCCGGCGAGGTCGCCCAACGCCGCCTGGGTCAGCCCCAGACGGTTCCGCCTGCGGCGGATCAGCACTCCGGGCGGGGGCGGGGCGGCGTCGGCGTGCTCGCCGCGCACGGTGAGCAGGCGTACGCCGCCGTCCTCGGTTCCGGTCTGGTCGAGCAGCCACCGCCGGGCGAATCTCGTACCGGCCTCGATGGAGATCCGGCCGATGAACTCGAAGGTGATGGTCAGCCGCATGCCCTCGGACGGCGCGGTCGCCGCAGGACGGGGCGCCTTGCTTCTCCTGCTCATCGCCACCACCACCTGTGGCGCGTCATCCGGGCGTCGGGCTCGGCATGCATCTGCGGCACGGGTTCGACCACCGAGACGCTGTCACCGCGCGCCGCGGCGGCGGCGCGCGCCGTATCCTGCGCCCGCAGTGCCGCGGCGAGCTCGGCGTCCTCCTGGATATCCAGGGCAAGCGCGTACAGCTCGCGCCAGATGAGGGTTGGCTGCTCGCGGGCCAGCATGCGCAGCCGCCCGGCGAGCTCGATGGGGGTCACAGGCCACCTCCGAGGAGGTCGGTCCCGCGGATGATCCGGATGCCCGGCGCCTGGCCGGTACGGACGAGCTCGGCGAGCTCGGGCTGTTCCCCGGCCCACTGCCGCCACTCGCCAGGCTTCCACTCATCAGCGTGCGCCGGGTCAGGCTCGGGGTTGCCAGCCAGCGCGCGCCGCACGTCGCTGTGAGCCATGCGCACCAGGTCGAGCATGTCCTGGTCGAGGCCCGTCACGTCCGGGACGGGGAGGGTGGCGAACCCGGTGATGACGACGGGCCCGGCATACGGCTGGATCCCGCCTTCAAGCGAGAACAGGACCAGCGAGCCGATCACGTTGCGCGGGTAGATGTCCGGCATGGCCAGCCCGCAGTCGCTGACGTGGCCGCGGAATCCGCGCAACGGTGTGGCCTGAGCAAGGCGGACGGCCGCTGTCCCGTGCTCGCCGAGCTCGCGAGCGATGTCCGGCCAGGCTGCGTCCTTGACGTGCAGCTCGCCGTCGTTGTCGATCAGGGCGTACCTCATGACGACGCCCCCTTCCTGTCGAGGGCGCGCGCGGCCTCTTTGACGACGTCGGCGTAGTAGTCGACGTGGCCGCAGGGGTTCTCCCACACGTCCACCGAGTAGCGCGCGCCGTCGTCGACCTGGTTGAGGTTGCCCGGCACCCCACGCGGCCCATCGCACACCGGGCAGCGCGTGGAGATCTCCACGGTGCACACGACCGGATTGACCGGGCCGACGCCCCGTGGAGGCTCGGCCGAGCGGTCGCGGACACGAACCTGCATCGTCAGGGCCTGCTCGCTCATCGCTGCTCCTTCCGGGCTGGGCCGGGGTGGCCGGTGACGAGCTGGACGGCCGCGACGTGCGCGCAGGTGGCGGGGTCGTCGCAGGTGCAGGTCCACCGGCCGTCGTCGAGGAGCACGATGTACTTCGCGCTGTGTCCCTCGACACGCGCGGTCACGGTGTGCGGCCGGTACGGCTCGCCGCTGACGTTCTCGGCCTGCAAGACAGTGACTTTGCCATTGCGCAGGTAGGCGCACGCGGCGCCTCGGATGTCGAGCCCCATCACGCACCCCGCCCGTCATAGCCGCCCGGGGGCGTGGCGACCGGCGGCCAGTCCTCGGCCTTGCCGGGCGCGTCACCCGGAGGCGAGGCCGGCGCGGTCGTGTCCGCCGCCGGCTCTCCCGGCTCGGAGGGTTCCTCGGTCTCGGAGAGGACCTCGCCGTCGTAGTCGAAGTCGACGTCAGGCAGTTCGCTCTCGCCCGCCTCATTCGATCGCTGGAGCCACTCGACGAGCTCGGGCGACTGCGGTACCCAGTCGGCCAGGCGACGGACCGCGCTCTTCCGCCACATCGCCGCGAACTCGGTGTGCCAGGTGGAGTTGAACCACCCCTTGTCGGGGTTGGCCGCGAACTCGGCGGGCTCGGCCAGCCGGTTCTTCTCGGCGAGCTGATACGCCTTGCTGTATTGGTCGCGGATCTGCTCAGCCTGCCGCCGGTTCAGCGTCACGATCTTGGACCGGCCGCCGCCCTTGATCTCGGCGAACGCGTAGACCAGCACGATCGGCCCCCGGTCCTCGGCGAGCAGGTTCGGCCGGTGCCAGAAGGTCCCGCCGTCGCCGACCTTGTAGTCCCAGGTGTCGGCCTCGTGGATGAACTCGGCGGTCACGCTGGCCACCTGGCCGGAGCGGTACATCAGCTCGACCAGGCCCTGCCACTGCGCGATGAACGTCGCCTGCTTGCTGTACGGAACGATCGCGGCCTGCTTGGTGCCGGGTTCCAGGCCGAGGCGCGCGGACTCCAGCAGCGCCGCGAGCAGCGACTCCTGCGAGCAGTCCAGCAGCTTGGGCGTCTTCTGCACGGCGGTCAGCGCCATGCGCATGAACCGGTCGACGCCGACGTGACGGGGCAGCGCCATCTCGAACTGCGGCTTCATCTGCTGGAAGAGCTGGCGGGCGGTGCGGACCTTCTCCTTGACGGCCACGTCCTTGCTGGGCGGTCGGCGCCCGGTGGCGCGCTGGGCGACCCGGTCCCTGATATTGCTCATGACGATCCCCCGGGGGTGCGGAAGACGCGGGCCCGGTGGGCCCGGTAGATGTCAGGTTTCTCAGCGGCCAGGCGCTCGCGGTCGACGGCCGGGACCAGGTGGATGTACTCGGCGGCCAGCTCGGGCTCGGCCTCACGGAACCGTTTGCTGGCGAAGTTGCCGTTGCGCTTCCAGCTGTAGAGCTCGCGGCCCGGGGCGATGGCGATCTCGGCGTCGCCGAGCCGAAGCTTGAGCGCGTTCTCGATCTCGGCGAGCGCGCGCTCGGCCTCTTCGCGGCGGCCGAGGATGTTCTTGCGGCTGGAGAGCAGGGCGTCCGCCTCGGCCGCCTCCTCGGGCGTGAACAGCTTGATGGAGTCGGCGGCGACGTCCCACATGCGGCCGAGCAGTTCGTCCGTCGCCTCCAGGTCGCCCGGCTCGGGCGGGACGCCGGGGACGACGTGCTCGTGCCAGAACCGGTCGACGATCGCCGTGAGGTGGCCGATCAGCTCCTCGTCGTACGCCAGCTCGAACCGCACGAAGTCGTCGTCGACCAGGCCGGCCACCCAGCCTTTGTGGTAGCCGGTGACGGCCATGCCCCAGTACGCCTGGATGGCGGGCCCGTCGGGCGGTTCGTCACCGCCCCAGTTCTCACGGCGGGCGGCGCGCCAGGTGCGGCTCTTGCATTCCAGGACGCCGCCGTCGAGGAGGTCCCGGACGGGCCTGGCGTCGATGACGATCCGGTCGAGGTTGACGAGCATGTGCGCTCGTTCGGTGTTTTGGAACGTTCCGGGCGATTTGACCACCGACAGGCCGGTCTCCTCGGTGAACAGCTCAGCGACCAGCCCTTCGAGGCGGTGACCGCGCCGCGCGGCCCGGTCCAGGCGTGCGCTGCGCTGCTCGGCCAGCTCGCCACGCTTGTCCTGGTAGACGTGCAGCGGGCCCCGGTAGCGGTCCATGCCGAGGATCGCGGCGACGTCGGACCCGCCGATGCCCTGACGGCGCACGGCGAGCCACTCCTCGCGGGGCAGGCCGGCGGGGGCAAGCAGCCGCGCGGCCGGAGTGATGAGGTCACTCACCGGTCTCACCGCCGTCCACCGGGTCGCGGTACACCAGCGCGAGCGGCCCGTAAGTGCCCTGGACTTGAGTGATCGGCCAGGGACCGCCGGTGCCGCCGTCGTGGAGCTGGACCCCTCCCGTCCGCTGCACGGCCAGCCAGAGCACGCCGCGGACGTCCTTCCACAGGTCGCCGAGCCTCGGCTCCCCGGCGGCGGGCATGACGCGCGTGATCGTGACCGAGTCGGCCCACGGCTGGATAGCCGCACGCGCATAGGTGGGGTCATCGCGACCGATCGTCGAGTACTCGTAGACCAGCCGTCCACCGTCGCCCTCGATGACGCGAGCGTTCCGGATAGTGATGTCGAGGATCTCGTTGGGCTGGTAGTTCGGCTCGGTCATGCTCCGCACCCCTCTCGACAGTCGGGGGTGCACGGTTCACCAACCGCCATCCGGGCCATGTCCTCGGAGTCGGGCCAGGCCAGGCCGAACCCGTCGGCGAACGCTTTGACCTTGGGGGCGCCGTACTGCGGGTAGTCGGCCTCCGCCATGGCCTCGACGACGTCGTCCCGGCCGAGCAGCCAGGCGCACTCGCCGAGCTTCTCCACCGAGCGGGTCGCCGAGATGCCCCGGTGGTCGCGGATCTTGCCGAGGGCGAACTCGTAGTAGCCCTGCGCCTCTTCGAGGATCTCCGCGCTGCTCGGCGCGGCCTTCCAGTCCTCTGCGGTCGTGTCCGGCTTGAGGAACGGCTTGGCGTGCTCGAAGTCGAGCGCGCCGAGCAGCACCTGAAGACGGAACCCGAGGAGGTCCTCGTCCGAGACGGCCTGGATGCGAGTGAGGATCTCCTCTTGCGTGCGGGTCGTGGTCATCGCTGCCCCCTCAGGGCGCGCCGCGCCCTGCGACCGGCCCGGCGGACCAGCAGCAGCCCGCGGTCGGCGAAGGTCTGCCGGATGCGGCGCTCGGCCCGGGTGCCGCCCGAGCGCAGCGGCGCCATCCACTGGTCGGTGTCGGTGGACTTCCACGTCATCTCCCACATGGACAGGTCGATCCGGCGGGGCCGCCGGCCCCGGGAGCGCCTGCGCGGGAGACGGTCGAGCAGCGCGATGGCGACCGCCCAGATGACGGCTCCGGCGGCCAGCACGGCGAGGATCCAGGCGACGAGCATGTAGTTCTCGGTCATCGGCCCGCTCCGTTGAGGTGCGCGCGGTCGCGGCTGGACAGCAGGGTCGTCGGGACGGTGGCCGGGAGGCGGTGGTGGTCGATCTGGATTCGCACTGGAGCGATGCCGCGGCGGATTACCAGGACGGGCAGCATGGCCAGGGCGACGATGGCCATGGTGGTGACGGCCAGGTCCAGCGGCAGCCACAGGCTGACCAGGCGCGGCCGGTAGATGACGGTCGCGCTGAACGCCAGCCAGTGGCTCACGCAGTAGGGGCAGCCGATCAGGTCGGCCAGCCAGCGCCAGGCGCGGCCCCTGCGGCCCGCCACCCATGCGCGGGCCGGGGCGAACACCTTGGCCAGGCTGATCGTGCAGGCGACGGCGCCGATAGCCAGCGCGAGCACGGCGGCGGTCGTGAAAGCGTCCATCAGCACCCGCACCCCCTGAAGAGGTGTCCGTACTGGGCGGTCCAGACCTGGTGCCACTGGTCGTACTCGTCCTCGTCGACCTCGTAGAACTGGAAGGCACGGTTGAAGGCGAGGAACTCCGCGTGGGCCTTGTCCCGCTCGGCCTCCTCGGCCGCCTGCTCGGCGTCGGCGAGGACCTCGTCGATGTCGTTCACGACGCCCGCAGCGTCCTGCGACGCCTCGGCGGCGCGCCGGTCGCCCTGCGGCGGCTGGACGGACTCGGTGTGCTCGGTGCGTCCGCGCCGGTTTCTGCCCTTGAACATGTGGATCACGTCTCGTCCTTGGAGGTGTTCGCGGCGGGCTTGGGGCCGGTGCGGCGCCGGGTCTCCGGGAGAGTGGCGACCTTGTGCACGCGGGCGTCGAGCTTGGGGTCCTCTCCGCCGAACGGCGCGCCGGAGTCCGGGAGGACCTGCGTGTCGTCGGCGCTGGCGGCGGGCTGCGGGCCGGTGGCGCTGGTGTGTTCGGCGAGCTTGGCCTGCTCGGCCTCGACCAGCCCGGCCTCGATGGCCGCGAGGTCGCCGTCCCAGAAGCCGGCCTGCGCGGCGATGGCCTGGGCCAGGGCGCGGGCGGCCTTGACGCGGCTGAGGTCCTTGACGGGCAGCTGCACGCGCATGGGGCCGAAGTCGAAGCTCGACCATCCGTCGTCGGTCAGCCGGTGGGTCACCTGGTCGGGGGCCAGGCTGGTGTAGATGTGACCGTTCAGGGGGACCGCGTCCACGGTCATGCCTCCTTGCAGGTGCGGGTGTGGGGGCGGTTGGGGGATGCGCCGCACGGGCAGATCTGGACGCCGCGCTCGCGCAGCACGGCGTCGATGGCGGCCATCGGGGCGGGAAGGACGCCGCCGAGCTCGAAGCCCCGGTCGCGGCGCCGGATCAGGTCGTCGGTCTCCAGGCCCCTGCAGATCGTGCGCATCGCGGCTTCGAAGTCCGGCGTGCGGGTCGGCGTGGTGGTGAGGTGGGGGCGGAAGCGGTCCGCCGAGGGACGCCGCGCGAGGATCATCCGGAGGTAGGCGACGATGCAGCCGATCACGACTTCACCGCCGCGAGGATCAGCAGGAAGGCGGAGTTGAAGGCCGCCACCGCGGTGGAGGCCGACGGGCCGTAACCGGCCGTCCATCCGATCGCGGCGGCCAGCTCGGCGAGGCCGGCCACGGCCAGGGCGCCGCGGGCGGTGGGCCGGGGCATGGTGTGCAGGGCCCGCCGCGCCGCCCCCGCGCGGCCGTGGCGGCCGTGCGCGGGCGGGAGCTGGTGCGTCTGACGGGTGGGCGGGTGGCCGAACCGCTGGGTGACCGCGCTCATCGCGCGCCCACTCCGGGCTCCGGCATGGGGATGAGGGCGGTCAGCAGCGGCAGCATGCCGGGGGCGAGTGTGGTGTGCCGCAGTTCGGCGTGCAGCCAGCCGACGGCCTCGTCGAGCGGGCGGGGCGCGGGTCCGGCGAGCTGCTGCCACCGGCCGTCGTGGCGGAAGCCGAGCCGGTGCGGTTCGGCCCCGCGCCACGGGGCGGCGGTGACGAGCACGTCGGTGTCGCCGCTGGGGCGGTGGATGACGTACTCGACGGTGTAGAGGTCGAGCTGGTCCCAGCCCATCCGGCACGCGGGCAAGGTGAGGCTCATGGTTCAGGCGCTCGGCGTGGGGTTGGTGCCGGTGAGGAGCGCGCGGACCTCGCTCTCCCGGTAGCGCCGGTGGCCGCCGAGGGTGCGGATGGAGGTGAGCTTGCCAGCCTTGGCCCAGCGGGTGACGGTCTTGGGGTCGACGCGGAACATGGTGGCGACTTCGGCGGGGGTGAGCAGCGGCTCGGCGTTGGGGGTGCGGGTGGTGCGGGTGACGGCGACCATGGGGTCCTTCTCCTTGTACGGTTGATGGATCGGCCGGTAGGGGTCCTCCGGCCTGCCCCGAGCTGTTCCAGCAGCTCGGGGCTTTGTGCTGTTGGGCTACGGGCGGATGGTGAAGTCGGACCAGGCCACGCGGTCGGCGCGGGTGTCGTCGGCGCGCAGGAGGGTGACCGAGTCGGCGGCGTTGCCGTACATGTGGCTGGTGCGGTTCCAGTAGAGGTTCACCGCGGGGTCGCTCCACCAGCCGTGCGTCGGCGCAGGGTTCTTCCCGGTGCGCACGTAGACGTAGGCGCCGGACTTGAGGGTGTAGCCGCGCGGGAACCGGTAGGTGTGGCCGGTGGAGTCCTCCAGGCTCCAGCCGCTCAGGGAGGCGTCCTCGGTGCCGGTGTTCTTGATCTGGACGGCTTCCTGGTAGGCGTTCGCGGCGGTGTCGACGCCCTTGACGTTGTAGTCGACGCGGGTGATCTGCACGCCGGTGGCCTGCTCGTCGGCCGAGGCCGTGGTGACGCCGAAGCTCAGGCCGAGGATGGCCAGAGCGGCGACCACGGTGAGGAGGGTTTTCTTCATCGGGTGAGTGATCTTTCTGTCGGGTTGCGGACGACTGTGTGCCGTCCAGGGTTGTTAGGCCGCCTGCTGGCGGCGGGCGGCGATCTGCGCCCCTGCCCCGGCGAACACACGCCGGATGATCTCGGCAGACTGGGGCGGGAACGGCGGCGCTGCTGCTACCGAGGCGGTGACGGCGACGCGGGTGCTTTCCGGGAGCGAGGACCACACCTGCTCCCATGTGCGGTGGTCGCCAGGGGGCGGAGCAGGTACCGGCTCGGCGGAGTCAGTCGCGTCCTGGCCGGTCCTTCGGGTTCGCTGGGATCCCGTTGACTCCGCCCCATGGCTGGTCGTGGGCTTGTTCGTCCCGCAGTTGCGGCACGAAGTGCGGAAAGTCTCGTTCTTCGTGCCACAGTCGCCGCAGGTCCACATGTCCTCACGAGGAGGCTGCGGCCTCACGCCGACCTCGCCGCGGCGGGGGCGGGCTCGGTGGTCTCGGTCTCGTACCCGGCGGAGTCGGCCTCCAGCGGAGGCATGAGGTCAGCGATCTCACAGCCGAGCGCGC
The DNA here is from genome assembly GCF_014205275.1 of Sphaerisporangium siamense. NCBI lineage: Bacteria > Bacillati > Actinomycetota > Actinomycetes > Streptosporangiales > Streptosporangiaceae > Sphaerisporangium > Sphaerisporangium siamense. The sequence continues at coordinate 4,392,246 of NZ_JACHND010000001.1, read as the reverse complement.
GAGCGATCTTCCCCAGGATCGGCGGCGATGCGTTGGCATTGCCCTGCTCGATCTGCCAGAGATAGCTCTTGGAGATTCCGGCAAGTCGCGCCAGCGACTGTCCGTCTAGCCCCGCCTCGGTGCGCAGGCGCCGGATGCGGTCCGGGTCCTGGTTGAGTCGGCGTGCTTCGTTCACAGCGCTGAAACTACACCTTACCGAAGAGAACCACAATGCTGTTGCTTGTAGTTTTCTTCGGAATCGCCTCAGGTAAGACCGACCTATCGTTCATGCCATATGCGCAGGGTCGCGGTTCGCTATGGTTCTCTGTAGTTTCCCGACCTAGACAGGGCAGATGATGAGCTCACCAGAGCGAGGGACGCCGGAAGGCGCGCTCATCCGTGTGGCCCGCAGAGCACGAGGGCTGAGCGCCAAGGAGGCCGCGGCCTCGGTACCAATCCGGCTCGGCGAGACACGCTGGTACCACATTGAGGCCGGCTACGAGGGGAAGGGGAAACCGGTGGTCGCACCACCAGACACCCTGGCCCACATGGCAAAGCGGGTCGGCGTATCCCCAGAGCGACTCGCGGAAGTCGGTCGTAGCGACGCAGCGGAGATCCTGCGCGAGATCCTGCGTCAGGAAGCCGAAACCCAAGAGGCCAGCGCCGTGCCCGCCGAGTTCCGAATCGGTGGCACACAGATGCTCGACGTCGCCCGCCGACTGCCGCGCGAGGTCCTGCGCCAGGTCCTGGACGAGACAGAAGCGCAGGAGAGGGCCGAGGCGCCACTTGCGAACCGCCAGTACGACGATGACGGTCTGCAGAAGCTGTGGGAGATCGTCGAGCTCTCGGAGATGGAGCGACGGATGGCGATCAACGCGATCCAGGCATGGCGTCAAACCCGGGACAATATGGGCGAATCACGGCAGAACCACACAGGCTAGAAGGCCGATTTCGGCACAGCGGCACACTCGTATACGCCATATATAACGGTCCGGTCACAAAGGACGAATTCGGGTCGAATTTTTGCACGAAACGTCGTGGTGTGGTCGGTACGCCTGGGAAGCGCACACAAGTTCACAATCGAGGCGACCAATGCACAAGACGCCACCTGACGGCATCACCTCTGTAACGTTCCAGGACATCCAAGAGCGACTTCGCCGGATCACCGCCCTCTCGCGCTGGCACGACCACGCGAACAGGCAGATCCAGGAGTTGCGCCGGGATCTGGACGCAGCCCTCAGCCTCATCGGCGCCTACCAGTCGGTCACCGGCCTGGACTTGAGCGACCCCGCCCCCCCACAGCTTCTTCATGCCTGGCACAGCCCTCGGCGGCTCCACCAGGCCGTGACCGTCGAGATTGACGGCAGGCCGGTCACGCTCGTGGTGAGCGCCTTCTCCAAGCCCGACCCTGCACGAGCGGCGCGGGCCTGGCAGGCCACCACCGCGGCGTTCCGGCGCCTACACGGGCAGGCCCGATGACGACACACCTCCACTACGACGATCTGCCCGACGGCGTCGAGGTCGAGATCTGGAACGACGAAGGCGACACCTACGTCGTGGTCAACAAGAACCTGCCTGCCAAGACGAGAAGAGCCGCTCTGCGTGCCGCGCTGCAGGCCGATGCCGTCTGCCGGCCCCTGGAGGCGCTGCTTCCCACCATGGTGCTAGCCACCCTCTCCCTGGTCCGGGCCTGGGCACGCCGCCACCCTGCCAAAGCCATGGCCATGACGGCCGCGACCTCTGCAGCCGTGGTCCTGGCGCTGGCAGCGGCCGAGGCACCCACACGCGCCCCGGCCGCTCACCCCTGGCAGCCAGCGCCCGCCTCCACCACGCTCAGCACCGAGACCGTACCCGGCACATCGGCACCGCGGAAATCGCCCCCTTCGACCGGCTCGACGACCCGCCCAGCGGCCCAGCCGGTGCCATCCACGATGCACACCAGCGTGCGATTACCGTCCTGGACCGCCCTCGACGCCTGACGAGCCAGCCGCCGGATCTCTCCACAGATAGCTGACGAACTCCTCGGGCGGGCGCACACGGCCCCGCCCGGGGGGAGCGATGAGGATCTCGGTGAACGCGGCGCGCAGCACGGCGCGCCGCTGCACGATCTGCAAGCCGGACCACTGCTCCCAGACTTCCTCTACGGTCGGGCGGATGAGCTGGGCCAGCAGTGGATTGGTAGTGACCTGGCGCAGCCGCGCGCGGGCCGCCTCCATCTTAGGGATCAGCCGCTTCTCCAGGTTGGCGAGCCGCGTCATGGTCATCTCCCCGGCCTCGACAAGCCGTTCGCCTTCGGCGAGGTCGTTCTCCCACCGCGCGACGTTGACGCGTTCCCTGGCGGCCTCCGGATGCTCCTTAACCGCGAAGAACTCCGCGGCATCGGGCCGAGCCAACCGCGTCACCAGAGTCGTCTCGATGTAGTCCTCGATCGGCTCCTTCTTCACCATGAAGTGGCCGCGGGGGTAACACCAGTACACCTTGTAGGCGCCCGACTGGTGGTTGGTCACCCGCGCAGGTGCCCCGCATATCTGGCAGCGTCCGACGCCGGAAAGCAGATGCTTGATCGACACATCGCGGTTGGTCCTGCGCGAGGGGTCGAGCAGCACCGCGCGGCACGTCTCATAGACCCCCTCCTCCAGAATCGGCTGCCAGGTGGCCGGCCCCACCTCAGCCCCGTTATGCACACGGATACCGGCGTAGGCGGGGTTGAGCAGCAGCCTGCGCACGGTCCTCGCGATCCACCGACTTCCTCCCGGAGACGGGATGCCCCGGGCGTTCAGCTCCTCAGCAATGGGGATCAGGTTCTGGGACTCAGCCACCCGCCGCGCCACCTCCCGGATCACCTTCGCCTCGGACTCGACGATCTCCACAGAGATCAGCTTCCGCCGGTCGTCATACACGCGACGGTAGCCGTACAGGGGCACGCCGTGCGGCCGGCCGTCCCGGGCGTTAGCACGCATGGCGCGCTTCACCCGCGCGGAGATCTCCTCTGCAGCGTCCTCGTCCCGGATCGCGTCATAGGCGGTCATGCGCCGGTCGTCCCGGTCATTCATGTCATAGATCCGGCCGCCATAGCACCACAGGACATCGTTTTCCATGCATGCCTTGCGCAGTCGGACGTAGACGTCCAGATCGCGCTGGAGGCGGCTGGACTCCCACGCCAGGACGATGTTGCCTCGACGAGCCTGAATGTCACCGACCAACCGCTCGAACTCCTCGCGCTCCTTGGTGGCGTAACGGGAGGCGGACCGGTCGTCGTCGATGTAGGTATCCACCTCGACGGCCCCGTTGTCGGCGCACCAGCGCCGCTCCTCCTCCAACTGCTCGGCAACCGACCGGCCGACGCTGGCCTTCTTGCCGCGGTAGGAGGACTTTCTCGCGTAGAGCAGGGCACGTAGCTGTCCGGAGGGTGTGTCCATGGCGCACAAGTATGAGCTAGAGATATGTCTAAGGACTAGACAGCTTCCTGGCCGCCGTCGAGGCGGTGCGCAGGCGGCCGCCCCCCGAGGTCGGCGTCGCCTGGCTGGTCGGCGTGGCGCGGCACAAGCTCGCCGACCACTGGAGGCGGGCCGAGCGCGAGCAGCGCGGCCTGCGGATCGTCCACGGACTCCCCGTCGAGCCCGAGGACCCGTGGGACGAGCGGCTGGACGCGATGATCGCGCAGGAGGTGCTGGCCGCGCTCGGCCCGCACCACCGCGGCGCGCTCATCCTGCGCTATCTCGACGGCCTGCCCGTCCCCGACGTCGCACGGCTGCTCGGCAGGACCGTCCACGCGACCGAGGCGCTGCTCGTCCGGGCCAGGAAGGCGTTCAGAGAGAACTACGAGAGATTGGAGGGCCGCGATGTCTGATCCGTTGTCTGACCCGTTCGAGGCCCTCCTGCGGCCGGTGACGGCCGTCGACCCCGATCCCGCCTTCGCGGCGCGGCTGCGCGCCCGCCTGGAGCGGGAGCTGCTCCCTCCCCGGGAGCGGATCCAGAGGACCCACGACACGAGAGGGAACACCATGCCGTCCACCTCGACCCCCACCGCCCTGCGGCAGGGCGACGTCGGATTCGTGGCGCTGCGGGTGCCGGACGCCGGCCGGGCCGCCGCCTTCTACCGGGACGTGCTCGGCTGGCGGTACGCGCCGGCCGGCGACCCGCGCGGCCGTCAGGTCGAAGGGCTCACCCTTCCGTACGGCATGTGGAGCCAGGAGGGGGCGCCCGCGATGTGGGTCTGTCACCTCGTGGACGACGTGCGCGCGGCCGTCGAGCGGGTCCGCGCCGCGGGCGGGCGCGCCGAGGAGCCGGTCCGGGAGCCGTACGGCCTGGTGTCCGCCTGCGTGGACGACCAGGGGCTGGCGTTCAGCCTCTACGAGCTGCCCGGCGCGAGCGGCGAGTCCGGTTCCACGGCGCAGGGCGAGATCGTCTATCTGACGATCGAGGTGCCCGACGCCGACCGCGCCCGCGCGTTCTTCGGGAGCGTCCTCGGCTGGGAGTTCGTGCCCGGCAACGTCGAGCACGGGTGGCGGGTGCGCGCCGGGGACACGGAGGTGCGCCCGATGACCGGCCTGTGGGGCGGGCGGGAGCGCGCCGCCGTGGTGCCGATGTACGCGGTGGACGACATCGACGCGGCCGTGGCCCGGGTGCGGGCGGCCGGGGGGACCAGTACCGAGCCTGAGCGGCAGCCGTACGGCGTGAGCGCCGAGTGCGCCGACGACCAGGGCGTCCGGTTCTACCTCGGGCGGATTCCCGGCTGATCCGTGCTGATCCGTGCTGATCGGGACTGGTCCGTGGCGATCAGCCCTTGATCGGCACTGATCAAGGGCCCTCGCTTCTCTCGGCGTGACAGGGGCGGCCGAGAGGAGCCTGGCCCAAAATACGGATATGTCCGGACTCCCTGCTCACGATCGCTAGCATGAGCGATTGCCGGCGACATGAGATCGGGGGGTCCGATGGCACAGGCCGCGAGCGTCCCGCCGTGGGACGGCCGATGACCGTCTCCGCGCGCGCCAGGAGCCCTCGGAACCAGACGGCGGACACGACAGCGGACGCGACGGACGGCCCAGCGCGCGGCCTGGCGCGGTTCCGGGTCCTCGGGCCGCTGACCGTCACCTCCGGCGCCGGACGGGACGCCCTTGAGGTGCCGGTGCCCGGCAACAAGCTGCGCGTCGCGCTGGCCGGGCTCCTCCTGCGTCCGGGCGAGACCGTCACCGTGGGACGGCTGGTCGCCTGGCTGTGGGACGAGGAGCCCGAGGACCCCGACCGCGCCAAGGCCACCGTCCACACCTACGTCAACCGGCTGCGGCGGCTGCCCGAGATCCGCGACGTCGTCCGCACCGTCCCCGACGGCTACCGCGCCGACGTGGACCCCGGCGCCCTGGACCTGCTGCGGTTCCGCGCGCTGACCGGCCACGCGGGCCGGGCCGCCGCCGCCGGGGACCTGGAGGCGGCCGCGCGCGCGTACGCCGAGGCGATGGAGCTGTGGCGGCGTCCCCTGCTCTCCAACGCCGAGTCGGCCGCGCTGCACAGGGACGAGGTGGCGCCGCTCACCGAGGAGTGGCTGCACGCCCAGGAGCGGTGGGCCGACATCCGCCTGAGCACCGGCGGCCACGCCGAGCTGGTGGCGCCGCTGCGGGAGCTGACGCGCGCCCATCCCCTGCGCGAGCCGTTCTGGGAGCGGCTCATGCTGGCGCTCTACCGCAGCGGGCGCCCGGCCGAGGCGCTGCGGGCCTACCAGGAGGTCGGCGCCGTGCTGGCGGACGACCTCGGGGTGGACCCGGGACCGGCGCTGCGCGACCTGCACCACTCGATCCTCACCGAGGACCCCTCTCTCGGCCCCGCGCCGGGGCGGGCGACGCTCAAGCCCCCCGCGCAGGTGCCCCGGCAGCTCCGCCCCGACATCCCCGGCTTCGCCGGCCGCAGGGCCGAGCTGGCCGCGCTCGACCGCGTCCTCGCCGGCGTCTCCCCGTCCCAGGCGGGCACGATCGTCTCCCTGCAGGGGACGGCGGGGTCGGGCAAGACCGCGCTCGCCGTCCACTGGGCGCACCGGGCCCGCGACCGCTTCCCCGACGGCCAGCTGTACCTGGACCTGCACGGGTACGGCCGGGGCAGGCCCGTGCAGGCCGCGGCGGCGCTGGAGACGCTGCTGCGCTCGCTCGGCACGCCGCCCGACCGCGTCCCGGCGGGCCTTGAGGAGCGGTCCGCGCTGTACCGGACGCTGCTGGCGGGCCGCAGGACGCTCGTCCTGCTCGACAACGCGGGCGGCAGCGAGCAGGTGCGCCCGCTGGTCCCCGGCGCGGACGGCGTGCTGATCGTGACCAGCCGCAACCAGCTGCGCGGCCTGATCGTCCAGTACGGCGCGCGGCGCGTCATCCTGGACCAGATGCCCGCGGCCGAGGCCGTCGAGCTGCTCGCCGGGGTGCTCGGCCCCGAGCGCGTCGCCGCCGACCCCGCCGCGGTGGCCGAGATCGTCGAGCGCTGCGCCCGGCTGCCCCTGGCGCTGCGCATCTTCGCCGAGCGCGCCGCCCGCTTCCCCGGGACGCCGCTGCGGCGGCTCGTCGCCGACCTGCGGGACGAGCGCACCCGCCTGGCCGCGCTGGACACCGGCGACGGCGACGACACCGACCTGCGCACGGTGTTCTCGTGGACCTACCGGGCGCTCGACCCGGACGCGGCGCGCCTGTTCCGGCTGCTCGGCCTGCACCCGGGCCCGGAGGTCGGCGTGGGCGCGGCGGCCGCGCTGGCGGGACGGGACGCCCCGGCCGTCACCCGGCTCCTGGACCGGCTCACCGCCGACCACCTGCTGCGGTCCCGCTCCCCCGGCCGGTACGACTTCCACGACCTGCTGCGCGACTACGCGGCCGAGCAGGCGCGGCTCGCCGGGGACGCCGATCCGGCGTCCGGCGAGGATCCCCTGTGCCGCGTCGTCGAGTGGTACATCCGCACGGCGCGCGAGGCGGCGGGCCATCTGCCCCCGGGCGGGCGCGAGCTGCCGCCCGAGCCGGAGGGGGCGGGCGTGGTCCCGCAGGCGTTCGGCGACGCCGAGCGCGCCGTCGGATGGTACGAGGAGGAGTTCCCCAACCTGGTCGCCGCGGTGCGCCACGCCGCGGCGCGGGAGTGGCACGACGCCGCCTGGCGGCTCGGCCGCGCCCTGACGCCGTTCGCCGAGTTCCACGTGCCGGGACCGGCGTGGCTCGACGTCCAGCGGGCCGTGGTGCGCGCGTGCCGGCGCGGCGGCGCGGCCGTCGAGGAGGGGTGGGCGCTGGCCGGACTGGCCGCGACCTACGCGCGGCTCGGGCGGCTGGACGAGGCGGCCGCCCGCTACGGCGACGCGCTCGCGGCCGCGCGGCGCACCGGGGACCGCGACCTCGAAGGGGAGGCCCTCACCCACCTCGGCAGGGCCTACTTCCGGCTCGGGCGCCACGACCGGGCGGTGGAGTGCCACGATCGGGCGCTGACCATCGCGCGCGGCGGCGGCGACCGGCGGCTGGAGGCCGGCACGCTGAACCACATCGCCGAGAACGACAACGGCCTCGGCCGCCACGAGGAGGCGGCGCGCGGCAGCCGTGCCGCGCTCGCCATCTACACCGAGCTCGGCGACCGCTACCACCGGGCCGAGGCGCTGCGCACGCTGGGAACGGCGCACGCCGCGCTCGGCCGCCCGGCCGAGGCCGCGGCGGCGTTCGAGGCGGCGCTGGAGATCATGCGGGACTTCGAGGACCGCCGGGGCGAGGCGGGCGTACTGAGCCGTCTCGGTGACGTGCTGGCGGCTTCCGGCGACCCGGACGGCGCGCGGGCCCGCCGGCGGGAGGCCGCGGCGATCGTCGCCGAACTCGGCGACGACCACGCGACCCGCCCGCCCGGCGGCCCGGCGAAGACCGGCCCCCATCCCCCCGATCTCCGCCGGGCCTGACCCCCTACCGTCCCGGCCCGGCACCCCCTACGTCCGCGCCGGGTCCGGCGCGGACGTCCCTGTTCCTGTCCGGAGCCGGGCGTCCCTTCATCGGTCCCGGAGCCGGGCGTCCCTTCTCGGATCCGGCGCGGACGCCCCTGTGTGCCCGCGCCGGGCGCCGGATCAGGCGCGGGTGACGCGGACGCCCGCGCGTCCGAGAGCGGGAACGGGCGTACCGCCGGCGGTCCGTCGTGTCGTGCCCATGGCGAATCCCTTCGTTCTGCGCCCCTCCTGCGGGGCGGTCGATGTCGAAATTAGGGACCCGTCCTCACATACCGCTCACACGTCGCTGACAGCCGCCGACAGGAGGGGACGCACTGACCACGCTGACGACAGGGTCAGATTTCCGGACATTGAGTGGTCCGGAGGGGGCTGCGAAAGTGTTCGATATATGGCTAGGTTCAAAGGGAGACGAGGGGATCCTGGGTGACTGGAGAGCGCGTGCGTACCACCCTGAGCGTGGAGCGGCCCCAGAGCGTGCCGGTGGCGGTGGCTCTGGCTCCCGGCGTGTCGATGCTGGCACTGATCACCGACGCGCTCGGCGGGCGGCTGCGCGGAGCGCCCGAGTCCTGGCGCCGCATGATCCGCTCGGTCGCCGTGCCGGGAGACGGGCCGATCGTGCGCTCGCTGGCGACCCCCGGTTACAGCGTCGTGCCCGACCTGGTCTTCCCCGGCACGCCGACCGGCGACATCTCCGTCGAGACGCAGATCGAGATCCTGCGCGACCTGCCCGGGCAGGCGCTGCTCGACGACCTCGCCGCGGTCACCGGCGGGCGCGTCCCGCCGCACTGGCGCGCCGCCGCCGAGCGCCCGAGGGCGTGGCTGCACGGCTACGCCGGCCTGCTGGAGCGCGTCTGGTCGGTCATGGGCGATGTCTGGACGCGCGCCCGGCCGCTGATGGACCGTGAGATCGAACGGGTCGCCATCGCCGCCGCCCGGGGGTCCATGGACGCGGTGCTGAACGACCTGCACGCGGGGTGCATGTTCCAGGACGGCGCCTTCAGCTTCCCCGACACCGAGCCGGCGCGCTTCCACATCGGGTCGCGCAGGCTCGTGCTCATGCCCATGATCACCGGGCCGACCTCGATGGTGAGCAACCTGGACGGCCCCGAGGTGGTGTGGATCGGGTATCCCCTGCCCCTGGCGGGAACGCTGGCGTCCCGGGCCCCGAGGGAGAGGCACGGCGGCGACGCGCTGGTGCTGCTGATGGGCGAGGCGCGGGCGGCGATCCTGACCAGCCTGGAACGGCCGCTGACCATGGGCAGGCTCGCCGAGATCACCCGGCACGCGCCGAACGCCGTCACCTACCACTGCGACCGCCTGGAGACCGCGGGTCTGATCCACCGGCAACGGTCGGGCCGCGAGATCCACGTCGAGCGAACCGACCGCGCGACCGCCCTGGTACACCTCCTCGGCTCCTGACCGGGGGCTCAGCGGGCCAGGCGGTCCAGCCATTCGGCGAGCAGGACGCGTTCGGCGGGGCTGAGCGGGGTCTCGTGCCCGGCCAGCGCGGCGCGCAGCGCCATCGCGCGGCCCGCGACGCCGGCGCGCGGATCGGGGCCGGGCTCCTCGTCCCCGGTGACGATCGCGCCCAGGACGGCCTCACGGGTCACGGTGGAGATCTCCGGGTCCCGTTCCTCAGGGGCGGTGGCGATGAGGCTCAGGGTGACGCCGACGCCGGCGGCGTGGACCATGCCCGCCGCCCTGCCCACGCTGGTCTTCAGGCGCCCGGCGTCGGCGATGTGCGTGATGATCTGCTCCAGCATGGACGCGGCCCGGCGCGCGGCGGGCGAGCAGACGCCGGGGTGGGCGTCGCCGTACATCAGCACGTAGAAGGCCGGGCGGGACAGGCCGAAGCCGACGTGAAGGTCCCACCCGCGGCGCAGGTCGGCCACCGGGTCGTCGGAGCGGCCCATGCGCGTCTTGCTCGTCAGATAGTCCTCGAAACCGTAGGCGGCCACGGCGGCCAGCAGGCCGTCCTTGTCGCCGAAGAGGCGGTACAGCGTGGGCGCCTGCACCCCGGCGGCGGCGCCGACCGCGCGCGTCGAGACGGCGTCCCGGCCGCCTTCGGCCAGCAGGTCGGCCGCGGCGCGCAGGACTCGGTCTCTGGTGCTGAGGGTCTCGGTGGGCATGTACCAAAGCTAACAGGTTCGGGGTAGCGACGTTAGGCGTAGCGGTGCTATCGTCGCCGCGTTAGCAGTGATCGAGCGTCCCGGTATACCGGGCGGATTGGACCTACGCCATGCGCACCCGCACTCTCGGCAGCACCGGCCCCACCGTGTCCGCCCTCGGGCTGGGGCTCATGGGCATGTCGGACATGTACGGCCCGGCCGACGAGACCGAGTCGATCGCCACCGTCCACGCCGCCCTCGACGCCGGCGTCACCCTCCTGGACACCGGCGACTTCTACGGCATGGGCCACAACGAGATGCTCCTGCGCGAGGCGTTGAAGGGCCGCTCCCGCGACCAGGCCGTCATCAGCGTCAAGTTCGGCGCCCTGCGCGACCCCGGCGGCGCCTGGGCCGGCTTCGACGCGCGTCCCGCCGCGGTGAAGACCTTCCTCGCCTACAGCCTGCGCCGGCTCGGCACCGACCACGTCGACATCTACCGCCCGGCCCGGCTCGACCCCGCCGTCCCCGTCGAGGACACCATCGGCGCCATCGCCGAGCTGGTCAAGGCGGGGTACGTCCGCCACATCGGCCTGTCGGAGGTCGGCGCCGAGACGATCCGGCGCGCCGCCGCCGTCCATCCCATCGCCGACCTCCAGATCGAGTACTCGCTGCTGTCGCGGGGCGTCGAACGCGAGATCCTGCCCACCACCCGCGAGCTCGGCATCGGCGTCACGGCCTACGGTGTGCTGTCGCGCGGCCTGCTCAGCGGACACTGGAGTCCCCGGCGCGAGCTGGGCTCGCGCGACTTCCGCGCCACCAGCCCGCGGTTCTCCGGCGGCAACCTGCGCCGCAACCTCGAACTGGCCGAGCGCCTGCGCGCGGTCGCCGCGGCCAAGGGCGTGACCGTCGCCCAGCTCGCCGTCGCCTGGGTCGCCGGCCGCGGGAAGGACGTCGTCCCGCTGATCGGCGCCCGCCGCCGCGACCGTCTGGCCGAGTCCCTGGCCGCCGAGTCCATCGAACTCACCCCCGGCGACCTGACCGCCATCGAACAGGCCGTCCCGGACGGCGCCGCCGCCGGCGGCCGCTACGCCCCCGCCCAGATGCATGCGCTGGACAGCGAGTCATGACGGCCTCCGGCGGAGGAAGGGGCCGCCGTGAGCCGGGTCCGGCGGCGCGCACGCGGCGGCGCGCGTTCTGCTCGATGGCCGGCCGTGGACGCCGTGTCCTGGACTCAGATCTCCTTCAGGAAGCCCGAGTCCACGACGAAGTCGGCGCCGGTGGTGTTGGCCGAGCGCGGGGAGGCGAGCAGGGCCACCGCGTCGGCGATCTCCTGGGGGTCGGCCAGGCGGCCTGTGGTGAGGTTCATCATCTCGGGGGCGATCTTGTCCAGCGCGTCGTCGCGTCCGGTGCCGGCCTGGGCGGCGATCATGTCGGCCACGCCGCCCTGGTCGGTCCACCACGGCGTGCGCACCGGCCCGGGCGAGACCGTGTTCACGCGGATGCCCCGCGGCCCGAACTCCACCGACAGGGCCTTGCCGAGGTTGGTCAGCGCGGCCTTGGCGGCGCCGTAGTCCACGTTGATCGGCGACGGCTGCCGCGCGTTGCCCGAGGACACGTTGACGATCGCACCGCCGCCGCGCTCCAGCATCCGCGGGATCGCCGCGCGCACCGCCCTGACGACGGAGAAGAGGTTGAACTCGAACATCGCGCGCCACTCCTCCTCGCCGGCGTCCAGGAACGAGCCGCGTGGCAGCGTCACGCCCGGCGGCGGCCCCCCGGCGTTGTTGACCAGGATGTCCAGGCCGCCGAAGGTCTCGGCCGCCCGCGCCACCACTTCCTCCGGCGCGGCCGGGTCCATGAGGTCGGCGGGGACGTGCACGAGATCGGGGCAGGCGAGCGCCTCCAGCCCCGGGCCGCGCGTGCGGGAGGTCGCCACGACCCGGGCCCCTTCGGCCAGCAGCGTGCCGGTGACGGCGAGTCCTATGCCCTTGGACGCCCCGGTGACGACCGCGACGCGTCCGGCGAGCTTCAAATCCATGGTGGTGCCTTTCCTCGATCATCACACGCCGGTGAACGGCGGCCGGGCGATGTCCGGCTCGCACTCCGCGCCCCTCGGACGCCGTCCGGCGGTGGTGCCGCACCTCGCGGCCCGGTACGACGTTATGGCCGCTGACCCGCGGTGCCCCGGCGCGATTCGGACCCCCTTCTCCAGCGGAAAAGAGACCGCCAATCCCGGCTCCCACAGAACGACGCGCGCGGCCCACCTCGGGGAAACGGACATCCGTCAGGCGCATTACGGCCCACGGACCACCGGAAATCGAGTGGACCGGGAACGCCCGCTCGCATAGGACGGTTCTCGCCCGACCATGTCCGAGACCGCGGGAGGCGCGCGGCGTCGGCACCGCGGGGGGCGAGGGTGAAAGTTCAGGAACCTCGCCGAACCACGGGGGGTGGCGTGGAGGCGGGTGAGGGTGCGTTGTGCCGGGATCGCAGGAGGTCGGTGTGAAGCCGCAGGAGTATGCGGAGTATGACGCCACGGGGCTCGCCGAGGCGTTGCGGGCGGGGGAGGTGGGGCCCGCGGAGGTCGAGGGGGCGGCGCGGGAGGCGCTGGAGTCGGTGAATCCCGAGGTCAACGGGCTGGCGCTGCCGTTGTTCGACCAAGCGCTCGCCGGTTCGCCGGACGGGCCGTTCGCCGGGGTGCCTTTCCTGATCAAGGACAGTGCGCCGATGGCGGAGGGTGTGCCGTTCTCCCTGGGCAGCCGTGCCCTGCGCGGCGTCGTGGCCCGGCACGACAGCGACGTGATGCGCCGGTTCCGGGCGGCCGGCCTGGTGACCCTGGGGGTGACCACCGTCCCCGAGATGGGCCTGAGCTTCTCCACCGAGCCGGTCAAGCACGGCCCCACCCGCAACCCGTGGGACCCCGCGCGCGGCGTGGGCGGTTCGAGCGGGGGTGCCGCCGCCCTGGTCGCCGCGGGCGCCGTCCCCATGGCGCACGCCAACGACGGCGCGGGCTCGGTCCGCGTCCCGGCGTCGTGCTGCGGCCTGGTGGGCCTGAAGCCGAGCCGCGGGCGCACGCCGTGCGGCCCCGACATCGGCGAGGCGTTCTTCGGCATGGCGTGCGAGTCGGGGCTCACCCGCACGGTGCGCGACTCGGCCCGCCTGCTGGACGCCCTCCAGGGGCCGGGAGTGGGCGACAAGTACACCGCCCCTCCCCCGGCGCGCCCCTACGCCACGGAGGTGGGCGCGGACCCGGGCAGGCTGCGCGTGGCGGTGACGACCCGCGCCTGGTCGGGCGTGCCCGTGGACCCCGAGGTGGCCGTGGTCGCGATCGAGGTCTGCGGCGTGCTGGCGCGCATGGGCCACGAGGTCGGCGAGGCGGCGCCCGCCCTCGACTGGGAGGACGTGCTCGGCGTCACCGTGCCGTTCGGGGTGATCTCCACGGCGGCGCCGCTGCTGAACGCCCCCCGGCGACCTGACCCGGCCCTGCTGGAGGCGGTCACGCGGCGCCTGCTCGACGAGGCCGGGCAGATGACCGCGCTCGACCTGTCGGCCGCGTTCGACGCGCAGAACCGGCTGAGCCGGTCGGTGGGGGCGTTCTTCACCGGCCACGACCTGCTGGTCACCCCGACGCTGGCGCGGCTGCCCGCGCCGCACGGCACCCTGCGCTACGACGATCCCGGGCACACCTTCCGGAGCTGGCAGGAGTCCATGTTCGCCTACGGCCCCTTCACCGCGCTGTTCAACGTCACCGGACAGCCGGCGATCAGCCTGCCGCTCGGCCAGAGCCAGGGCGGCCTGCCGGTCGGCGTCCAGATCGTGGCCCCGTACGGCCGTGAGGACCTGCTGTTCCGGGTCGCCGCCCGCCTGGAGGAGGCCATGCCGTGGCGGGACCGTATACCGCCGGTGTTTGTACGGTGAGAGAGGTTTGAACCGAACATTAGCCCCAAATATCGACATTCCGGGTATGTAGCTCTGGACCGGACCATCGACTCAGGGGGTAGCCATGAGCACACCGAGCGCCGAGAAGAGGGCACACGACGTGATGCATCCGGGGGCCCAGTGCGTCGGCGAGCACGAGAGCGTGCGCTCGGCGGCCCGCATGATGCGCGACCTGAGCGTCGGCGCACTGCCGATCTGCGGGGATGACGACCGGCTCAAGGGGATCATCACCGACCGCGACATCGTCGTGAAGTGCGACGCCGAGGGCAAGAACCTGGACCAGACGACCGTGGGCGAGATGGCCGCGGGCCTGGTGTGGATCGACGGCGAGGCCAGCATCGAGGAGACGCTGGTGACGATGACCGAGCACCAGATCAAGCGGGTGCCGGTCGTGGAGAACCACCGCCTGGTCGGCATGATCAGCGAGGCGGACCTGGCCAAGGAACTCCCCGACGAGAAGCTCGCGGAGTTCGTCCACCGGGTGTACGCGGGAGCCTGACCGCGCGCGAGAAGGGACCGCGCCCGGCCGTGATCGGCGTGCCGGGCGCGTCCGCGGGACCACGGCCCTCGCCGGGTGGCACGGTGCCCGGCGAGGGCTTCCTCACGCCGCCGTCAGGACACGGACGAGATCGCCGATCAGGGCCTCGTCCAGGGGTTCGCGGGTGGCGAGCAGCCGGTACCCCAGCGTGCCGAAGCCGATGTCGGCGACGGCGCCCGGCGGCGGGCCGGCGGGCAGGTCGCCCCTCCCGCGCGCCGGCGTCGGCCCCGACCGCACGGAATGCGGCGGCGTTCCGGCCGGGATCGCCGGGTGGAACCGGGGCTCCGGGAACACTGTGGTCGTTCATCGACGCCCGTGCTCGGCGTAATGCGAGACGATACGGTTCGATTTGGAGTGTGGGAATGACCGAGAAGACCGCGCTGATCGTGGGCGGGACGTCCGGGATCGGCCTGGCCACGGCACGGCGGCTGAACGCGCTGGGCACCCAGGTCCACGTCGCGGGCCGGACCCGGGCCCGGCTCGACGCCGTCGCGGCGAGCGACCCCAAGATCACCGTGCACCAGGCGGACGGCGGGGACGCCGCCCAGGTGACGGAGCTGCTCGGCGCGCTGGGCACGGTGGACTGGCTGATCCTGAGCCTGTCCGGCGGGGAGGGGATGGGCCCGATCGCCGATCTCGACCTGGACGCCCTGCGCCGGGCCTTCGACGCCAAGTTCTGGGTGCAGCTCACCACCCTCAAGGCCGCCCTGCCCCACCTGGCCCCCGACGGATCGATCACCCTGATCAGCGCGATCAGCGCCCGCATGGCCATGCCGGGCACGGCGGGGCTCGCGGCGCTGAACGGCGCGGTGGAGTCGCTCGTCAGGCCGCTGGCCGTCGAGCTGGCCCCGATCCGGGTGAACGCCGTCTCCCCCGGACTGGTGGACACCCCCTGGTGGGACGCGATGCCCGAGGACGCGCGGCGGGCCTACTTCGCGCACGCGGCCGGGCTGCTGCCCGCCCGGCGGGTCGCCACCGCCGACGACGTCGCGGAGGCCGTCGTCCTCGCGGCGACCAACCCCAACGTGACCGGCACCGTGCTGGAGAGCGACGGCGGCGCACGCCTGGTCTCCCTGGCCTGAACACGCCCGGAGACCGCCGGAACATGGCGGGAAGCGCCTGCCGGAAACGCGAAGGGCCCCGTCCGGGAACGGATCCCGGGCGGGGCCCTTACGCAGTGGGCCGATGTGCGGGTCGCCTCTCGGCGAAAAGCTCAACGCGGCTCCAGCCGAACGGTAGTCCGCGAAGGCGGTAGTTGAGGCCCGGGGACACCAGACACATCAGCCACGAGTAATGTAACCACGCCCTCGCGGCGGATGTTCCCCACCCACCGGACTTTTTTCGGCCACGCTCCCGCGCCTTCGCCCCGTCCCGCCCCTCACCGCCCGGGCCCGGGGGCAGGCGAGCGTTCGACATGGAGAGCGCGCTCGCCCCCGAGCCCGGAGTGTCGAAGGCGTACCGGCACGCTTTCGGGAGGTCAGAGACCGGCGGCGCTGGAGATGATCGCCCGGGGGTCGGCGGCGCCCGCGAGGGTGCCGTCGGGGCGTACGTCGATGAGGTGGGCGTGCCCGAACGCGCCGCCGAAGGGCAGCAGCCGCACGTCGTGGCCGCGCCCGCGCAGGCCCTCCGCCCACGGGGCGCCCTCCTCGATGTCCAGCGTCGCCCCGTCCGGGTCGGCCCAGGCGTCGAATCCGCTGTCCCCGGGGCCGAGCCGCCAGCGAGGGGCGCCGATCGCCTCGCCGGGCGTCTGCCCGGAGACCAGCAGGCGCGCCAGCACCTGGAGCAGGATCTGGGGCTGGGAGTCGCCGCCCATGGTGCCGAGCACCGCGCGCAGCGCCCCGTCCGGCCGGGTGACCAGCGCGGGGGCCAGCGTGTGCGGTGGACGGCGGCCGGGGCCGTACTCGGCGGGGTGGCCGGGGACCAGGCAGAACCCGAGGCCGCGGTTGTGCAGGTTGATCCCGGTCGCCGGCTCGAAGAGCATGCTGCCGAACCCGGCGGCGTTCGACTGGATGAGCGACACGCCCATGCCTTCGGCGTCGACGGCGCACAGGTACGTCGTGTCGCCCGGCGCGACCAGGGCGCGCAGCCGCGACCTGCGCGCGGGGTCGATGCCCGCGCGGCGCTCGTTCGCCGTGGCCAGCACGCCGTCCACCGGGGCGCCCTCGAAGAGCACGTCGGGGCGGTCGTGCCCGGCGGCCCGCGCGGACTCGGCCAGCAGATGCGCCCACAGCGGGTCGCCGGGGGCGGCGGGCAGGCCGAGGCCCTCGGCGATGGCCAGCGCGAGGGGCAGCAGGTATCCCTGGGAGTTCGGCGGCACCGTCCACACGTCGTGCCCGAAGGCGTGGACGCCGATCGGCTCCACCCAGTCGGCGTTCACGCGGGCGAGGTCGGCCTCGGAGTACTCCCCCGCCGCCGTGCCGCCGGCCTCGGGGTCGCGGCCGAGCGCGAGCAGGCCCGCGCCGAACTCGCCGAGGTAGAAGCCGTCGCGGCCGTCGGCGCCGAGGGCGGCGAGCGCGCGGGCGACGCCGGGCCGCCGCAGCGGCGCGCCCGGCGCCACGGGGCCGTCCACGCCCGGCAGCGCGGACGCCGCCGGGGCGAGCAGCGGCGAGGCGGGGAAGCCGGACTCGGCGTACCGGACGGCCGGGGCGAGGATCTCCTCCAGCGGGAGGCGGCCGTAGCGGGCGTGCAGGGCGACCCAGCCGTCGGCGCAGCCGGGCACGGGCACCGACCTGATGTCCTTCTTGAACGGCATGCGCTCGTGCCCCTCGGCGCGCAGCCGGTCGGGGTCGGCCCCGGACCCGGCGCGGCCGGAGGCGTTGAGCGTGCGCGGCGGGCCCTGGCCGTCGTGGACGAGCGCGAACAGGTCTCCGCCCAGGCCGCAGGCGTGGGGAGCGGTCACGGCGAGCACCGCGTTGGCGGCGATGGCGGCGTCGGCCGCGGAGCCGCCGCGGCCGAGCATGGTCACTCCGGCCGTCGTGGCCAGGTGGTCGATGGTGCAAACCATGCCTAACCTGGCGTACCGCGTGGACTCCATGGCCGAACTCTACGACGCACCGCCCGTCACGACGGCGTGCCCGACCTCTTTCTCAGCCCTTCCCCAGGATCGAGCCGCGACCGCCTCCACGCCGTCGCGGGCGCCGGGACCTCAGCGCCGCAGCGGGATGCTGTAGTCGAGGATCGCGCGGTCGCCCGGGATGACGATCGGGTCGGCGACCTCCACCACGCGCCCGGCCGCCAGCATCAGGCGGGTGATCGCGAACACCGGGACGCCCTGCGCGACGCGCAGCGTCTGCGCCTCCTGCGGGGTCGGCATGCGCGTCGTCACCGACTCCCGGATGTCGTCGACCTCGATGCCGAGCGTGCGGAGCTGGTTGATCGTGCCGCCGGGCCAGGGCTCGTTGCGCGAGTCGGCCACGGGCGTGCCCTCCACGTCGGCGGCCAGCAGGCACGGCCGCGACACCTGCGCGGGCACGCCGGCGGCGTAGAAGACGAAGTGGCGTTCGAGCACGCGCGCGCCGGGCTCGACGCCGAACAGCCCGGCCAGGCGCTCGTCGGCGTCGATCCACCGGTAGGCGGTGTCCAGGCGGTACTGCTCCCAGGTGATCCCCTGGTCGCGCGTGAAGGAGGTCTGCGGCACGGTCTGCGGGCCGAGGTCGGCCAGGTACCGCTCGGAGGAGATGCGGCGCACGGGCGGCCGTTCGCGCACCCAGGTGCCGCCGCGCCCGCGCGTCTCGACGAGGCCCGCGTTCTTCAGGTCGTCGATCGCCTGCCGCACGACGATCTCGGACACCCCGTACTGGCGGGCCAGGTCGGCGTGGCGGGGAAGGCGGGTGCCGGGGGTGAGTCCGCCGCCGAGGATCGCATCGCGCAGTTCCGCCGCGATGCGCTCGTAGACGTACTCAGACACGTGTCGTGTCCCATCTGCCGGGGGTTCCAGATCGTGTCACCTGGTTGACACGCACCTTATCGTCTCGCCATTGTCGTATATGTCAACCGATTGCCGCAGACGCCAAAGGAGGTTGGATGGCCGGGGCCCTCGCCTACTACGCCGCCTGCCGCGCCCGTCTCGCACACCACGGCCGCCCGCACCCGCGCCGCGAGGCGCCTCCCCTCCCCCCCGCCCCGCCTCCCTCACGGGATCGCGCCGCGCGCGGCGTCCACGGCGCGGCGCCGGCGGAGCCCCCGCGGCGGGACGTCGAGGGCGAGGTCGGGGCGCTGCGCCGGGCCCACCCGGGGTGGCGCGTGTGGGTCTCGGGGCCCACCTGGTACGCGTGCGGCCCCTGGCTGGAGGCCCGGCTGGTCCACGCCCCCACGGCCGAACGGCTCTCCGCTCTCATCACCGCGCGCATGGAGGGCTCACGATGACGGCGCTGACCTCGTCCTCGGGCCACGCCGACCACGGCCCGCACGTCCCGAAGCCCCGCGAGGACTGCCGCCGCGTCGCCTGGCACCCGCCCATGAACGCCGAGAGCCGGCGGCGCATCCTGCGCTGGACGTGCGAGTGCCGGACGCGCGTGTACTACCTGGTGGTGGGCGGCGGCCTGGCGTACGTCCGGCGGTCGGACAAGCAGACCGGGCAGGATCACGAGACCGCGCGCATGCGGTACCGCGAGGCCGACCACCTGTGGACCGAACTGCTGCTCGGCCTGGCCTCCTGAGGCCCGCCGGTCAGCTCAGGGCTTTCAGCTCCTCCAGCGCCTCGTGCAGGTAGGTGGTGAGCGACCAGACATCGGGCACCATGCCCCGGCAGGCGATGACGCCCACGTCGACGCGCCCGTCGTAGGAGAAGGCGGTGATGTTGACGCCGCCGCTCGCGTCGGAGATCACGGAGACGGGGTACTGGGCGAGCAGCCGCCGGCCGCACACGTACAGCGGGATCTGCGGGCCCGGCACGTTGGAGATCATCAGGTTGACGGCCGGGGTCGTCTGCGCGGCCAGGCCGAACGCCGCCCGGTGGGCGAGGCCGGTGAGCGCGGCGGGCATGCTCTCGCTCAGCGTGCGCAGCCAGCGGGCGGGGGCCAGATTGAAGCGGTCCTTGATCCGTCCCATCGCCTCGTGGACGGCGCGCAGCCGCTCGCGCGGGTCGGCGACCTGGGTGTCCAGCGAGGTGATCATGAGGGTGACCTGGTTGCCCGGCGCCCGGGGGTCCTCGCGCAGGGAGAACGGCACCCCCGCCACCAGCGGCTCGTCCGGCAGCGCGTCGTGGTCGAGCAGCCAGCGGCGCACGGCGGTCGCCACCAGCGTCATCACCACGTCGTTGACGGTGTACCCGAAGGCGTTCTTGACCTGCTTGATCTCGTCCAGCGGGAGCTGGGTGAAGGCGAAGCGGCGGTGCGCGGACACCGGACCGTTGAAGGGCGTGCGCGGCACCGCGAGCCGGGGCAGCTCGGGCACCTCCTCCTCGTCGCCGCGCAGCCACGCGCGCAGCCCGCGGGTCGCGCGGGAGACGGGGACGGCGCCGGGCAGCCGGGAGACGATCGGGATCTCGTCGAGGTGCGGGACGGCCTCGACCAGGAACCGCAGCAGGTAGGCGGGGTTGGCGGCCAGCCGTGCGGCGGTCCTGACGACCATCTCGGCCGCCTCGGGGGCGCGGTCGGGCTCCACGGGGTGCTCGGGCTCGCGGCGCGGCGGGTCCGGTTCGATGTCCATGAACGCGGCCAGCACGTCGGCGCCGCCCATGCCGTCGATCGCCGCGTGGTGCATCTTGGTGTAGAGCGCCGTACGGCCGCCGGACAGGCCGTGGACGAGGTACATCTCCCACAGCGGACGGTGGCGGTCCAGAAGCCGGGCGTGCAGCCGCGCGACCTGCGCGGCGAGCTGGCGGTCGCTGCCCGGCGCGGGCAGGGCGACCTCGCGCACGTGGTAGTCCAGGTCGAGGGCCTCGTCCTGCGCCCAGTAGGGGTGGTCGAGGCCGAGCGGCACCGGGACGAGCCGCTGCCGCAGCTGCGGGACGAGGGCGGAACGCTCCTCGACGAGCTTCAGCAGGTCGTCGCGGGACACCTCGCCGTCGAGGATCGACAGCCCGGCGACGTTCGCGACGTTCGTCTCGCTCTCGAAGTTGAGGAACTGCGCGTCGAGCGCGCTGAGCTGCCGCACCGTCCACCTCCTGGGGCCGTACGCCGGGCTTGATCTCTCTCCGTTGTACCTTCCCGCCTCCGCCCCCGCGACGCCGGGCCCGCCTCCGGGGGCGGCCACGGGCGCGGCGTGGCAGGAAGCTGCTGCGGGCGTGCAACTTGCTGCCTTCGTTTCGCCTGGTCCGGGCCCTGGCGAGCCCGCACAGTGGGGAGTGCGACATCTAGGACGACTGACCGGCAACCGACACAGACTACTGACGAAGACACGGATCGACCATGACTCCCTCGAAGATCCCCCCGGCCGCGAACGCCGCCGGCACCCCGGGCGCCGCCCGGGAGTCCGCCACCGCCACGCCCGGAACGACGTGGGACTGAGGGGGAGGGGTCGCCATGCTCGTCGAACTGACGCTCCGCCGCGTCGCCGGAGAACCGTCACCGAACTCGCCGGTGGACGGCATCCGGATCCTCGCGCTGCTGCCCCGGCGGTGGCACAAGGACCTCAGGCACGTGACCGACGAGATCGCCATCAGGGTGCAGACCGACGACCACGTGACCGCCGCGCAGATCCGTGACCAGGTGGCAGAGATATTGACCAACCCGGAGGTGAGCGACTGGGCAGTGCTGGCCTGCGAACCCGTGACCGTTTGAGACCCCGACGCGAAGGACGGATATCCGTGAACGCCCCTTCCCTCAAGGCCGGCGAGTGCCACGTCTGGTGGGCGCGCCCGCAGGACCGCCGGATCGAGAGCCTGATCGGCGTGCTCGACGCCGTGGAGCTGCAACGCGTGCCCACGTACCGCCGTGACGAGGACCGGATCCGCTTCGTCACGGCGTGCTGGCTGCTGCGCACGGCAGCGGGCGCGCAGCTCGGCGTGGCGCCCGAGGAGGTGCCCGTCGAGCGCGGCTGCGACGGCTGCGGCAAGCCGCACGGCCGCCCGCGGATCCTGAGCCCCGACCCCTTGCACGTGTCGGTGTCCCACTCGGGAGAGCGGGTGGCCGTCGCACTGACGGCCACCGGCCCGGTGGGCGTCGACGTGGAGGTGGTGCCGGACGCCCCGCTGCGCGAGCTGGTGCGCTGCGCGCTGAGCCCGGCCGAGTCCGCCGCGCTGGAAACCCTCCCGGAGGAGGAGCGGCACGCCGCCTTCGCGCGGCTGTGGACGCGCAAAGAAGCCGTTTTGAAGGCCACGGGTCACGGTCTGCGGATCGCCCCGAACAAAGTGGAGGTCAGCGAAGCCTGGGAGCATCCGGAACTGATCGCCTGGCCGCTGGAGATCCCTCCGGCCGCGCTGCAACTGCGCACGCTTTTCCCCGGCGACGGGTACACGGGCGCCGTCGCGATCATCACCGACCATCTTCCGATCACGGTGGTCGAAAGGAACGCGGCGGAGCTCGGTCCCGCCGACTTCCCCGCCGCCGCGCCTCTGGCCGCGTGACCGTTGACGCGATCCGGCACAAGACTGTTGAATGAATAACCACGGTAATTCACCGCCGGCACGGCCCTCGGGGCCCGATACATAAAACGCGCCGCCAGGCCGATTTCGCGCTTATCGAGTGGCAGTCCAGGTGAAAAGGAGAGGAAGCCCGCTCCGTGAGAAATCATTTCGTCCTGGTTCCCGGCCCCTGGATGGGCGCATGGGTCTGGGAGCCGGTGACCCGCGGGCTCCGCGCCCGGGGGCATCCCGTCAGTCCGGTCACCCTTTCCGGGCTGGCCAACGCCGAGGCCGACGTGTCCACCGTCGGCCTCGCCACCCACGTCGAGGACGTCCTCACCCTCCTTGAGCAGGAGGATCTGCGGGACGTCATCCTCGTGGGGCACAGCTACTCGGGCATCGTGGCCGGTCAGGTCGCCGACCGCGCGCCGGGACGCGTCGCCCACACCGTGTTCGTGGAGGGGTTCCTGCCCCACCACGGCAAGTCGATGCTCCACGCCTTCCCCGAACGCCAGCGCGCCGGCGAGCTGCGCCTGATCGCCGAGAACCGCGGCCGCTGGCCCACCCCCGACGTCACGATCGTCGCCGACGGGCAGGACCTGTCGTTCCAGCAGGCGAACTGGCTGGTGGAACGCTTCGTCGGCCACCCCGGGCACACCCTGTCGGAGCCCGCGGTGCTCACCCGCCCGCTGGAGCAGCAGCGCGCGACCTACGTCGTCTGCGCCAAGGACCACTTCGGCGGCAAGATCTCCCCCGACGTCGCCGCGATGCGCGGCAGGCCCAACTGGTCCTTCCACACCCTCAACACCGGTCACTGGCCGATGGTCTCGGCCCCCGACCAGCTCGTCGCCCTGCTCAGTTCCATCTCCTCCGGCGCCTCGCTCGCCTCCGAGTCCCGCTGACCGGCGTCCTCGCCGGGCCGGTCAGCCCGGGACGGGCGCCGGCCTCCTGATCGCGGCCGTGCCGAGGAACACCTCGGCGAACGCCCGCGCGATCTTGATTTCGCCGAGCTCGTTCGGATGCACGCCGTCGTAGCTGTCGGTGCGCGCGTCGTAGACGACGCCGAGGCCCACCTGCGCGACCGGCGAGCGGGCCGTCGACGACCCCCGCAAGAGCGCGGGCAGCCGCCGGTTGTAGGCGGCGACGTCGCGTTCCAGGTGGGGGTGCTCCTCCAGCGGCGTGCGGTGCACCACGTCGGCCACCAGCAGGCCGATCTCGGGGGCGGCCCGCCTGGCCTGGTGGACGAAGGCGTCCATGGCGGCGAGCAGGCGGTCGGGGCCGCAGACGCCCCAGGCCAGGTCGTTGAAGCCGAGCGCGACCATCAGCCAGTCGGGGCGGTGCTCGGCGACCGCGTCCGCGATGTTGTCCTTGGCCTCGTCGAGCCGGCGCCCCCAGCACGCGTAGTGCCTGCTGTCGGGGAAGCGCAGCCCCTCCCGGTACGGTCCCGCGTAGGCGGGGTGGCCGGGCGGCGCGGGACGGCCGCCCGGCGGCTGGGCCGCCGAGGGCACCCAGGTGCCCCGCCACGGCCCGGCGAAGCGCGCCGGGACGCCGTGGCGGGCCAGGCTCCGGGACAGCCGGTAGCGCCAGGTGTGGTCGCCCTCCCGGCCCTGGCTGATCGAGTCGCCCACGATCATGATCGTGGTGTCGGTCCCCGGGATGACGTGCCTCCGTCAGACTCCGGCCGCCGCCTCCTCGGCGGGGCGCCCGCGCGCCGGTCCGCGCGACCGCGGGGCGTACAGGAAGACCAGGATCGCCAGGCCCGCCAGGAGCAGCAGGCCCGTGAAGATCCACTCGTTGGAGCCGCCGGGGCCGTAGACCTGGTTGGGCCGCCCCACGTCGACGGCCCTGGTGCTCTCCCCGGCGCGGAGCATAGTTCGATCACTGCCGTACAGGGCGATGTCGGTGCGGATCTCCCCGGACTTCGTGCGGAAGTCCCCGAGCCAGGTGCAGCTCTCGTGCCCGGGGTGCTGGATGCAGTAGAGCCGCCGGGCGGTGAACTCGCCCGGCGTCCCCTCCGCCCGCGCGGCCCGCAGGGTCGGGCCGATGTTCGGCACGGCCAGATACAGCAGCAGTGCGCCGATGAAGGTCAGGACGACGGTGAGGAACGGAGAACGCCTCCGCCTTCCGGCTGTCATGCCCGCGCCGGCACGGGCACGGCGCAGGTGCACCTCGCCTCGGCGCGCTCGGCCGCGTTCGGGCGCAGGTGCAGGATCATGGCCACGACCATGGGGATGAACACGACGGTGTTGTAGAACAGGTGCAGTTCCACGCGCGGCACCAGGAGCTGGATGATGCTCGTCGGGACGGGCTTGCCGGCCAGGTTGTTGCCGGTCAGCGCCTGCAGGAGCAGCAGCAGGTGCTCGAAGTGGTGCCAGACCTGAATGCCGAGCGAGATGTTCCACCAGGTGCGCGACCTGCCGGTGAAGCCCTTGCGCAGCATGATCAGGCCGACGAGCATGAGCAGCGCGTAGCCGTAGTGCATCCACTCCGACTTCACGAGCCACGGGAACGGCAGCCCGAGCACGCCGCGGGCCTCGGGCAGCGGCCAGCCGAGAACGTAGATCTGTATCGCCTGGGCGATGTGCTCGGCCCAGTGGGCGAGCACGATGAACGCGAAGACGTACAGCGCGGCCTTGTGGTGGCGGCCGTTCAACGCCGATCCGGAATCGACGGAACCGAGCCGGGCGGTCTCTGTAGCCATGGGCGAACCTCGATTTCCACGTTCATGGCCGTACGCCGGCGCGCGGGTGGTCGCGCGCCGGGTGATCCCGGCCGCGCGTTTCTCGTGCGGCACGGGAAATCACGTCAATTGTCGGAGAGAACGCACACCGGGTCTTCTTCTCATATGCTCACTCTTCCCGGCCGGGTATGGGGAAGGGTTTCCCTTGCGCCGGGAAACGACGCGGACACGGAAAGCACGGGGCGGACCCATAAAGCCCACGCGTCACAGCGGCACGTTGCCGTGCTTGCGCTGCGGCGCGGGCCTGCGCTTGTTGCGCAGCATCGCCAGGCCGCGCGCGACCGCCGCGCGGGTCTGCACGGGGTCGATGACGTCGTCCACCAGGCCGCGCTCGGCGGCGTAGTGCGGGTGCATGAGCTGCTCGGTGTACTCGGCGACCAGCTCGGCGCGCAGCCGGGCCGGGTCCATCGAGGCGGCCAGCTCCTTGCGGAAGATGACGTTGACGGCGCCCTCCGCGCCCATGACCGCGATCTCGTTGGTCGGCCACGCCAGGGACAGGTCGGTGCCGATCGTGCGGGAGTCCATGACGATGTACGCGCCGCCGTAGGCCTTGCGGACGATGACGTGGACGCGCGGCACGGTGGCCTCGCAGTAGGCGTACAGGAGCTTGGCGCCGTGCCGGATGATGCCCGCGTGCTCCTGGTCGACGCCGGGCAGGAAGCCGGGCACGTCGATGAGCGTGACCAGGGGGATGTTGAAGGCATCGCAGAACCGGACGAAGCGCGCGGCCTTCTGCGAGGCGGTGACGTCCAGCACCCCGGCCAGCACCATGGGCTGGTTGCCGACCACGCCGACCACCTCGCCGTCGAGGCGGCCGAGCGCGCAGACGACGTTCTGCGCCCAGTCCTGGTGCACCTCCATGAAGTCCCCGTCGTCGAGGATCTCGGCCATGACGAGCCGCATGTCGTAGGGCTTGTTCGGCTCGACGGGGACGATGCCGGCCAGCCGGGGTCGCTCGTCGGCGGTGGCGTCGCGGGGCGGCTCGGCCGGGGGGAACTCCATGTTGTTGGCGGGCAGCATCGACACCAGGTACCTGACCTCGGCCAGGCAGCTCCGCTCGTCGTCGTACACGAACGTCGCGAGGCCCGACCGCCCGCCGTGCACGTCGGCGCCGCCGAGCTCGGCGTGGCTGACGCGC
Organism: Sphaerisporangium siamense; assembly: GCF_014205275.1. Lineage (NCBI taxonomy): Bacteria > Bacillati > Actinomycetota > Actinomycetes > Streptosporangiales > Streptosporangiaceae > Sphaerisporangium > Sphaerisporangium siamense. The sequence goes on along the minus strand of NZ_JACHND010000001.1, from coordinate 4,366,364 downwards.
TGGCCGCTGACGGCCGCCACGACGTCGGGCCCCGTCAGGTACATCTGGGCGATGTCGCGCACCATGAAGGCGAAGTCGGCGAGCGCCACGGTGTAGGCCGCTCCCCCGGCGCACGGGCCGAGCACGACGCTGATCTGCGGGATCACGCCGGACGCCTGCACGCTGCGCTGGAAGATGCCGCCGTACCCGCTGAGCGCGACCACGCCCTCCTGGATGCGGGCGCCGCCGCTGTCGAGCAGGCCGATCAGCGGCGCGCCGGTGGAGATGGCCAGGTCCATCACCTTGTGGATCTTCGCCGCGTGCGCGGCGCCGAGCGAGCCGCCGAAGACGGTGAAATCCTGGGCGTAGACGAAGACGCGGCGGCCGTGGATGGTGCCCGAGCCGGTGACGACGCCGTCGGTGTGCGGGCGGTTCTCCTCGATGCGCAGGCCGTGCGCCTGGTGGCGGCGGTACATGTCCAGCTCGATGAACGAGTCCTCGTCGAGCAGGGCGTCGATGCGCTCGCGCGCGGTGAGCTTGCCGAGCGCGTGCTGGCGGGCGACGCCGTCGGGACGGCCGGCGACGATGCGGTCGCGCAGGCCGTCGCGCCGCTCGCGCAGCGCCGCCATGCCGGGCGGGGCGGGCGCCTCGGCGGGCCTGGCCGGGCCGTCCTGCTCGCGGCGGGGCACCGGGACCGGGACGAAGTCGAGCGGGCTCACCGGGCCGAGCGGGGTCAGCGGCTCGATCGGCACGTCGGAGGGGTCGAGGTCCGGGCCGGTCGCGGTCCGCTCGCCCATGGCGGCTTCTCCCCTCATCGCGCTCCTCCTGACACAAGGCCCGGCCGGCGGGCCGCCGCCCCCGCCTGCCCGGCGGTCAGGCGGCCCGTCTCGTGCAGCCAGCGCACCGTGTCGGCGGCGGTCTCGGCGACGGGCCGGGGGGCGATCCCGTAGGTGCTCGCGTGCCCGGCCACCCGGGTGGCGCAGGCGCAGGTGTAGATGGCGCCGTACTCGGCGGGGATGTGCCACGGCCACACCCGCTGCAGCAGACCGGCGAGCGCCCCGGCCGGGAGCATCGCCGCGGCCGGGAGGAACACCGCGGGCAGGGCGCGGCCGGTGACCTCGCGCAGCACGTCCACGTACGCGCGGGTGGTGAGGTAGCGGCCGGGGCCGAAGTGCCGGCCGGGCACGTCGTCCGGCGCGGTGAGCAGCCGGGCGTGCAGCTCGGCGGTGTCGCGCACGTCCCCGAGGGGGAAGCCTCCGCCCGGCCACATCGGCGTCAGGCCGCGCAGCACCGCGCGCAGCCGCGAGGTCTGGTCGCCGAGGTTCGGGTCGTGCGGGCCGAGCAGCGCGGGCGGGTAGGTGATGACGACGGGCGCCCCGTCCTCCTGATGGGCCCGGGCGACGGCCTCGGCGGCCGCCTTGCTCGCCATGTACGTCTCGCGGGGCCGCCCGACCGGCGAGTCCGCGTCGATCACCCGCCCGCCGGGGCCGGGGGTTCCGGGGAACAGGGCGGCGACGCTGGAGACGTGCAGGACGCGCCGGACGCCCGCCCGGCGGGCGGCGCCGAGCACGACGGCCGTGCCGCGCTCGTTGGTGCGGCGCGTCTCGGCGTGCCGCCTGCTGTCGAAGGAGTACACCGAGGCGGCGTGCAGGACGGCCTCGGCGCCGCGCGTCGCCCGCGCAACGCTCGGCTCGTCGGTGACGTCGCCCGGGACCAGCTCGACGGCGCCGGCGTCGACGCCGAGCGGCGCGAGGACGCGGGCGGCCTTCGCGGGGTCGCGCACGAGCAGGCGGACGCGGTGGCCATCGCGCACAAAGGCCGCGACCGAATGTGCGCCGACGAATCCGGTGCCGCCGGTCACGCTTACCAGCATCAGATCATCTCCTCGGATCCAGACCAGTGAAATCCCTGGCGCTCCCGGCTGTCATCTCCGAGTGTGCTGATCGCCCGGTGAGCGGTGCGACGCCTTTTCAACACCGCGGGGCGGCTTTTCTTGGCAACAAGCTGCTACGGGGCAGGCAACATGCTGTCCTCGCATCGGCTGGCCGGGCGGCCTCCTTTCCCCCAAAGTTGTCGTATGAGACCCGGCATCGCACACGCAGAAAACGGATCGGGAAATGACGCCCACAAGAACCACGCCGATCGGCAGCGCGCCCTCCGGCATCGATGACGGCCGCGCCCCGGCGGCCACCGTACCCGGCACGACCTGGGATTCCACGGCCCCGCCCGACGGGGACGACGGCGACGGGCAAGCGCCGGCTCTGGTCGAGCTGACAATACGCCGCAGGGACGGGAACACCGCGCCCAATTCCCTGGTCGCGGGAATCAGGATTCTCTCGCTGCTGCCCCGGCACTGGCGCAAGGACGTGAAACAGACCGGCGACGGAATGGCACTGCGGGTGCACGCCGACCTTCCCGCGGCGGCGCGAATTCGCGACGAGGTGGCCGCCGTGCTCACCAATCCGGAGGTCGGCGAGTGGGAGGTGGCGGCGTGCAGGACGCTGCCCCCGCCGGCGTGAACCCGAGGCTCAGATCCAGTTCTCCTCTTTGGCGCGCAACGCGGCCTGGAAACGGTTGACGGCGCCGAGCCTGGCCATCAGGTCGGCGACGTAGCGCCGGTAGGTGCGCACCGAGACGTCGATCTCGCGCGCCGCGATCTCGTCCTTGTCGGCGGTGGCCATCACGGCGAGCACGCGGCGCTCGAGGTCGGACAGGAGCGGCCCGTCGGTGCTGGGCTCGGTGAACTCGCGGAAGTCGACGGCGGCGTCCCAGACGCCGTCGAAGTAGGTGACGAGTTGGGAGACCAGGCCGGCCTCGCGGACCAGCAGGGCGCCCCTGGCGCTCTCCTTGGGGTGGATCGGCACGACCGCGACGCTGCGGTCGAAGATCACCATGCGGTCCATGGGGTCCTCGGTGATGCGGATCTGGCCGCCGAGGCCGACGACGTCGCGCAGGTAGGCGGACATCAGCGGGTCGTCCAGGGCCTTGGGGTGGTACACCGCCTTGACCGCGAGGCCGCGCCGCAGGGAGCGGGTGTCCAGGGGCAGCGCGGTCTCGATGGCTCCGGGCGACAGCGGGCCGCCCGGGTGCAGGCACAGGGTCTCCCGGTAGGAGAAGAAGCCCAGGTCGTCCAGCCGCTGGCGCACGCGGTCCAGGCCCTCCACGCGCTCGATGTCGAGCATGGAAGTGGCGTTCTCGCCGTGCCGCTGGTCCTCGACGAAGGCGGCGATGGCGTCGCGGGCCGCGAGCACGCGGCGGATCGCGGTGTTCAGCTCGTTGAGGCGTTCCTCGATGAGGCGCTCGATGCCGATGCGGGGTTCGGTGGCGACCACCCGGTGCCGGTCGGCGAGGTCGATCAGTTGCAGGTTCGCCAGCGTCTCCACGGCGGCTTCGACGCTGTCGGGGTCGAGGTCGAGGCCCTGCCGGATCGATCCGACGCCGGCGCCCGGGTTTCGCAGGAAGTAGCGATAGACCTCCACCGCCTCATCGGTGAGTCCGATCACGGAAACGTCCATGGCGCGCCTCCTGGCCATGTACTTCACCCGGGGAGGACTCCGGGGTTCCCACCCCGCGTCCGCTCCCCCAGGATATGTGTAATCACAAATTATCAGACATCAGATGGTTCGTATACCATCACATCGTGCGCTCCTCGGCCCGCGAGGCCAGGAGCGTGAGAATGCGGTCCAGATGCGCGCGGTCCTCGGCGGAGAGCCCGCCGATCAGCTCCTCGTGCACCTCGGCGGTCAGGGGATGCAGGGTGTCGCGCAGGAACGCGCGCCCGCCCTCGGTGAGCTCGATGGCGTACGCCCTGCGGTCGGCGCGGTCGCGCCCGCGCGCCACCAGCCCGCGCCGTTCCAGGACGTCGATGATGTGCACCATCGTGGAGCGGTCGACGCCGAGGCGCCGCCCGACCTCCTGCTGGGACAGCGGGCCCGCGGCCTCCAGCACGCCGAGCACGCCGTAGTCGCGCCAGCGCAGCTCGTCGCCACGCAACGCCCGTTCGAGCCTCAGCGTGACCTCGCGCGCGGCGCCGTTCAGCAGCCAGGCCGTGGACTCGGCGAGCAACGGCGCGGCCGGCGCGGGTTCGCGCCGGGTTCCGCCCATGCCTTCCCCTCCTTCACAGGACCTCGGGACCGGGGCGGCTCAGCCCTCGCGCCCGTCGAGCGGCTGGGACTGCTCCCACGCCGACACGATGTCGCGCACCTCTTCCCAGAGGGCGCTCAGCTCGTCCCAGGTGGTGCCGGCGTCGGGGCCGCCGCGCCCGTCTTCGGACATGGAAACCCTCCTCGCCACACGGCGGTGAACACCGGGCAGGGCAGTCCGACCCTCGCCAATAGGTAGCTTGGCAGATCGTCAGCAATCTTGTCAATCAGTGATCCTGACGGTTTTTCTTCCGCTGTTGCGTCGCACAAGAGCACATGTGACACTCTTGCCATATGGCGGCGTAGCAATAACGGCATGCCACGCATTTCCGGACAGTTCCCCACGGAAGGCATTCACGTGAGCGCTGATTCCCCGCATGCCGATGTCCTGCCCCCGGCCTTCCTGTCCAGTTCCACGAGCGTTCTGCTGAGCAAGGCCGACGATCTTTTCAGCGACATCCTGGAAACGGCGGTCGAGCCCTTCGGCCTGCGCGCCAAGGATTTCATCGTCCTCGCGGCCATCGAGTCATTGGGCCCGCAGTCCCAGCAGCAACTGGCCCGCATTCACGGAATCGACAGGACCACAATGGTCAGCGTCGTGGACGGGCTGGAGAGGCTCGGCCTGGTGCAGCGCGCCCGCAACCCCGACGACCGGCGTAAATACGCGATCGGGCTCACCGGCGAGGGCCAGGCCCTGCTGCACGACAAACTGGCCCCGGTCATGCTGAACGCCCTGGACAGCTTCCTCGCGCCGCTGGACGCCGACGAGCGCGCGCGGCTCAACACCCTGCTCTGGCGCCTGGTCCACGACCGCGACCGTCCCGCCGAGTCCTAGCCGGCCTCTTCACACCGGGCCCGCCCGTCTCTTCTCTCCGAGTGCGGGCCCGCCTCCCCCACGCCCGGTCACCAGGCCGGGGGTCCTACGGCACCGGGCAGGGCAGCGGGGTGCCCGGCGGGGCGGTGCGGTAGCAGGCGGCTCCCGGGCAGACCACCTTCACCGCGTGGCCGAACGCCGTCACCAGGACCGGCTCGTGCCCGAACCGGCGGGTGGCGATCTCCGCCCAGCTCGGCGACGCGGCGCCCACGCCCATCGCCTCGACCGCCGTGGGGTCCACCTCCAGCGCCGACCATTCCAGGTACGCCAGGTAGTCGCTCTCGCGGTGCCACACCGTGAGCCTGCGCAGCGAGTCCGCCACGGGCAGGGTGCTCCACGGCTGCGCCCGCGCGGCGATCGCGCGCAGGAACGCCTCCCCCACCGCGGCCCGCGCCGTCCGCGCGGCCGCGGCGGCGATCGTGGCGCCGTCGCCGCTCACCCCCGCCACGGCGATCTGGAAGTCGGGCCCGGGTAGCAGGAACGCCGAGACCCGCAGCCCGAGCAGGGACGCCGCCGCGGCGGCGCCCTCCGGGATCAGGCGCGGCAGGTGCTCGGAGACGCGCAGCAGCGGCGTGCGGGGGCTCGCCCACCAGCGGGTCACCATGTCGTGCGCGAGCAGGTCGGCGATCGCGCCGTCCTCGCCGTCGTCCGGCACGCCGACCGTGGTGGGCTCGACGCGGCCGTCCCTGTCGCCCAGCCACACGATCCCGGCGGGCAGCGCGTAGCTGTCGCCGCTCAGCAGGCCGATGCCGGCGACCCGCGCCTCGATGTCGGCCGGCGGCTCGGGCATGAAGTCGGCAAGACCGAGCTCCCTGACGTCGTCGTCCGGGCCGGACAGGGAGCCGGGGATGGCGTACAGCGCGTCCAGGGCGGTGGCCCGCGTCTCGGCGCGGGCGCGGGCGCCGCGCGGGGTGAAGCCGGCCGCCACGGCGACGACGCCCGAGGCGGCGCGCCGCGCGTACGCCAGGTGCACCTCGCCGCCGAGGACCTCGGCGGTGCCTTCCGTGCTCTCCGCGATCCCCGTGCCCGCCATGCTCTCGGCGAGCTCCGCGCTCTTCGTGACCTCGGTGTCGTCCCTGACGTCCCTGCCGCGCGCGGCGTGCACGTCGCCCGAGCGGACCGGCGGCCGCGACGCCGAGATCGCCGATCGCGGGCTGTCGGGAATGGGCGCCATCAGTCACTCCTCGCGACGGTCCGGACATGGGAAGGGCCCGGCGGCGGGCCCTTCGGCTCGCGGCCCCCTGCCGCCGCCGGAAGGTTCGTGCCGTCGACCGGACCGCGCGACCGATTCGCCCGGCGTCCAGCACCCGGCACGTGCCGCGGACCACGCAAGGCACTGGCACACCGCCAATGCTCCACGCCCGCGAAAGCGCACGTCAACAAGGGAGGACCCATCCAGCAACCTCGAAGAAATCCCGTTGCCGCGCATTTCTCCCGCGCGGGAGTCCTCGCGGCCGCGGTGTGATCGATTTCGTACGTCGCGCTCTCCAATGGCGGTACCGGGATTTCGCCGGTCCGGCGAGCGCGTTCACGGACCTTCACCGGTCCCGCCGCGCCCGCCACATATGGAAATGAAACGCGCCGCGCCGTGTTCGGCGCGCGGGGGACGTACCACCGGCCCGGCGCGCGCCCGCGGCCAGGTCTCCCCGGTCGCGGGCGGCGGCGCCGGGCCGATGTCCGTCGGGCGCCCGCCGCTGGTCAGACTTCGTCGCGGGAGCAGTTCTGGTAGGCGGCGAGCTTCCAGTCACCCTCGTACCGGGTGATCACCCAGGTCGCGCGGATGGCCTCCTTGTCGGAGACGATGGTCTCCCCCTGCGCCAGCACGCCGCCGCCGGTGGTGATCACCGCGGTGTCGGGGGTGAGGAACCGCAGGTCGAGGGGCGTGCCGGTGACCGTGGTGTTCTTGTACTTGTTCGTGAACGCGTCCGCCATGAACGCCTCGATCTCGGCCGTGCCCTTGTTGTAGGACCCGGGGAGGATCATGGTCCCGTCCGGCGTGAAGACGTCGGCGAACGCCTTGGCGTCCTTACGGGCCCAGGCGGTGACGATGCGGAAGGGGACGGCGGCGACGGCCGCCTTCTCCAGCTCGGCGGTGGGTGAGGCCATGACTCAAGCCCTTTCGGTTGATTCCCTGAACGGAGATGCCTGGAAGGCCGGGACGGCGGGCGTGGCCGCCGTCCCGGCCGGCGGTCAGACGTAGAGAGTGTTGGGCTGGAGCCCGCACAGCAGGCGGCCGTACAGCTCGGCGTTGGTGTTCGGGTGCATCAGCGCGTGCAGGTTCACGGCCTGCACGTCGCGGGCGAACCGCTGGATCGGCTGGTGGCTGTAGATGGAGGAGCCGCCGCTGGCGGAGGCGTAGATCTCCACGGCCTCCTTGGCCAGCCGGACGACCGAGCCCATGTCGGCGCGGGCCTTGACCCGCTGCTCCATCGTCCACTGCGCGGCCTCGGCGGCCTTGGCGTCCACCAGGGAGGCGAGGCGGTGCGCGTGGAACTCAGCTTCGTCGATCTTCATCTCGGCGTCCGCGACCTGCAGGTGCGTCAGCGGGGCCTCGGCCTGGCTGGTGTAGCCCGTGTAGGTGATCTTGCGCTCGGGCAGGCGCTCGAAGAACGCGGCCCGCGCGCCCCTGGCCATGCCCAGCAGCGCGCCGACCGAGGAGGCCGAGGCGACCGGGAGCAGCGGGGCGTTGTAGATGGCGCTGGTGGCGTTGGCCGCCGAGACGCCCAGGCCCGTCAGGACCTGGCCGATGTGCAGCACGCGGTCCGCGGGGATGAACAGGTCCTGCGCGGCCGTGCTGACGCTGCCGGTGGCCTTGAGGCCCGAGGTGTTCCAGTCGTCGATGACCTGGAGGTCGGACATCGGCACCAGGGCCATCATCGGCTGCGGCTCGCCCTCGGGCGCGACCAGGACCGTGACGATGACCTGCCAGTGGCTGTGGTGGGCGCCGCTGATGAAGCCCCACTTGCCGTTGACGACGATGCCGCCGTCGACCGGGACCGCCATGGCGGTCGGGCTGAGCGTGCCGCAGATGCGGACGTCGGGGGTCGAGAAGACCTCGTCCTGGACGTGGTCGGGGAACAGGCAGGCCATCCAGGTCGGGATCCAGTAGACCGACGCCACCCACGAGGTGGAGCCGTCGGCCGTGCCGATCGCGCTGGCGACGTCGACGAGGGTGCGGGTGTCGGACTCGTAGCCGCCGTAGCGGACCGGCGTCCTCAGCTTGAAGACGCCGGCGTCGGCGAGGGCCTCGATGGACTCCTCGTGGACGCGGCGGTTCTCCTCGTTCCAGTCCGCGTTCTTACGCAGGGTTGGGAGCGTGTCCTGAACCCGGGCGAGAATCTGTTCCCGCGTCGGAACATCGGTCGTCAGCACCATTTTCTCTTCCTCCTGGAAAAAAGAATTCCGACGGACCATCGGGGAGCCGGCGAATTGCGCCGCAGAGCCGTAAAACAATCGCAGCCGAATGGCCGTCCGCCGATGCTCACCACTGAACGGTCGCATTCGCCCCCTGGGGACGCATCTTCTGGATTGCGGTGCGGAAGGCCCCGGGATCGCCGGCGCCAGGGAAGCGCAATGTGAGAGATGCCCTATTTCGCGGGCCGGGTGAGCATGGAGATCCGCGGACGGCGACGCCAGATGGCCACTGAATCACCGAGGAGCTGAGGTGCTAGTAGAGGAAACCGGTCCGGCGAACGGCGACCCGGCGGCCGCCACGCGGCCGAAGACGCGCCCGTTCACGGGCGACGAGTACATCGAGAGCCTCCGTGACGACCGCGAGATCTACCTGTACGGCGAGCGCGTCCGCGACGTCACCACGCATCCCGCGTTCCACAACCCCATCCGGATGACGGCGCGGCTGTACGACGCCCTGCACGACCCGCGTACCCGCGACGTGCTCACCAAGCCGACCGACACCGGCAGCGACGGGTACACCCACCGCTTCTTCACCACGCCGCACAGCGTGGAGGACCTGGTCGCCGACCAGCAGGCGATCGCCGCCTGGGCGCGGATGAGCTACGGCTGGATGGGCCGCAGCCCCGACTACAAGGCGTCCTTCCTCGGCACGCTGGGCGCGAACGCCGAGTTCTACGACCCGTTCTCCGACAACGCGCGCCGCTGGTACCGCGAGGCGCAGGAGAAGGTCCTGTTCTGGAACCACGCCATCGTCCACCCGCCCGTCGACCGCAACCGGCCGCCGGACGAGGTCGCCGACGTGTTCATCCACGTCGAGAAGGAGACCGACGCGGGCCTGATCGTCAGCGGCGCCAAGGTCGTCGCCACCGGCTCGGCGCTCACGCACTACAACTTCATCGCCCACTACGGCCTGCCGATCAAGGACAAGAAGTTCGCGCTCGTCGCCACCGTGCCCATGGGCGCGCCCGGCATGAAGCTGATCTGCCGCCCGTCCTACACCGCCAACGCGACCGTGATGGGCAGCCCGTTCGACTACCCGCTGTCCTCGCGGCTGGACGAGAACGACACCATCCTCGTGCTGGACAAGGTGCTCATCCCCTGGGAGAACGTCTTCGTCTACGGGCACCTCGGCAAGGCCATGCTCTTCACGGGCCGCTCCGGCTTCGTCGAGCGGTTCACCTTCCACGGCTGCACGCGCCTGGCCGTGAAGCTGGAGTTCATCGCCGGCCTGCTCATCCGGGCCACCGAGATGACCGGCACCAAGGACTTCCGCGGTGTCCAGACCCGCATCGGCGAGGTCCTGGCCTGGCGCAACCTGTTCTGGGCCTTCTCCGACGCCGCCGCGCGCAACCCGGTGGAGTGGAAGGACGGCGCCCTGCTGCCCAATCCCGCCTACGGGCTGGCCTACCGCTGGTTCCTGCAGGTCGGCTACCCACGGGTCAAGGAGATCATCCAGCAGGACATCGCCAGCGGCCTGATCTACATCAACTCCAGCGCCGAGGACTTCAAGAACCCCGACATCCGGCCGTACCTGGACAAGTACATCCGCGGCTCGGACGGCAGCGACGCGGTCGAGCGCATCAAGGTCATGAAGCTCCTCTGGGACGCGGTCGGCACCGAGTTCGGCGGGCGCCACGAGCTGTACGAGCGCAACTACGCCGGCAACCACGAGAACACCCGCGTGGAACTGCTGAACCACCAGCTCGGCAACGGCCAGATCGACGGCTACAAGGACTTCGTCCAGCAGTGCCTCGACGAGTACGACCTCGACGGCTGGACCGTCCCCGACCTCTCCTCCTTCGACCACCTCCGCCACATCGGCGGCGCCTCCCCCTTCACCGCCTGACGTCACTCCCCCACAGCCACCCGGCACCCCCGGGTGGCTGTCGGCACTCCACGGCACAGCACCCCCTCGTATCGAACACGTGATCTAAAACTTCTAGGACCAGGGCCCCGGGCGCGGTTACGATCTCACTGCTCGCCGGCCGTTTCCGTTGATCGGCCGGCTCTCCACGCTGACAGGGCGCGAAGACGCCCAGAACCGGACGGGAGATCGACTTTGAGGCGTGCACTGATCGCGTTGGGCACCGGCTTGAGCGTGTTGGGTTCCACCATCATCGCCGCGCCGGCAGAGGCCGCGACCGTGCTGGTGGTCCCGCTGGCCTCCACCACGACGGCGGCCCAGCAGGTCGCGAACTACTGGCTCGCCGACGGAGCCGCCAACCTGAGGAACGCCACGCCGTACACCGTGCGAACGGCGGCCGCGGGGGAACGCCTGTCCACGGACGTCGTCCCGGACGGCCCCCCGAGGTCCGTCCCGCCGGTGGAGGGGGCGACCTCGCCGGACGGATCGAGTCCCACGACCTCGGGCAAGGTGTTCTTCATCGGCAGCGACCTCCAGCCGCACTGGTGCACCGGCACGGCCGTGCAGTCGCGCTACCGGAACGTCGTCGCGACGGCAGGTCACTGCCTGCTGGACATCGAGGCCCCGGCCGGCCCGCTCGCCAAGTGGGTCTTCGTCCCCGGCTACACCGACGGCACGACCCCGTTCGGCCTGTACGTCGGAAAGCAGGCCGTCACTCACTATGATCTCGACGACGTCCGCGACCACGACCGCGACTACGCCTTCGTCAACGTGTACAGCGGTGTCGTCTCACCTTCCCCGGACACACTGACCAATACCGGGCGGCTGGCCGACAACGTCGGCGGCCAGGGGCTCGCGTTCAACCAGCCGCTCGCGCCCACGGTCGACGTCTTCGGCTACCCCGCCGGCCCGAACCCCGACGGGAGCCTGCCCTACACGGGCGAGGCTCTCGAACGGTCGACCGGATCGACGTTCACGGTGCACGTCACGAACCTCCTCGCCGACCGGCCCATCGGCGTGAACTCCCCGTTCACCGGTGACGGCTCTCTCGGCTCCTCGTGGCTGACCGATTACTCGAGCGACACCGGCACCGGCTACCTCAACGGCATCACGATCAGCGTTTCCGACACCGACGGCGACAACCGGTATGACACCGGCATCTCACCGTACTTCGACAGCGACTCCTTCACGGTCTACCGCAACGCCGAAAGCCGCTGGACCGGCTCCCTCGCCTAGCCGGCGGGACCCGTCCCGGCCTCCGGGGAGGCCGGGACGGGGGCATCGGAGCCGGTGCGCTGATCTATCGGCCCTTAGGCGTCTTGTGTGTCTTCGGCGCGGGCAGGGCGGGCTTCATGTTCGGGCTGGGCGGGTTTCCCGTCCGGGGACCGGTCGGTACGCCCGGCGGTGGGCTCACCGTTGCGGTGCTGGGACTCGGCGTGTGCCGCGGGCCGTCGGCGCCCGCATCCGGGGTCCGCGGCAAGGCCGCGCTGGAGACGGGGCCGAGCTTCTTCCAGGCGTCGCTCCTGCCGGGCTCGTCCGTGGCATTGGTCCACCAGTTGGCGCGCCAGTAGGACCCGTTCCGGATGACGGTGCTCGCGGTGGAGCCGTCGGGATCGCCGGCGACCACCTGGGTCCCGGGCGTGTTGCCGCTGTTCTTGCCCTCGGCGACGTATGCGGGCTCGTCGTACTCCTCACTGTCGTAGGACACCAACTGGTAGCCGGTGCCGGGGGTGGGCGGACCGGTCACGACGACGTCGTTCCCGTCGGCCTTCATGACGCGTATCTGCCACCACTGGTGCGGCTCGTCATCGCAGTCGTGCACGCTGAGCGACTTCAGGACGCCGTCGGCCTGGAGGCACTTGCCGCGGCTCTTGATGCGGTACCAGCCCGAGCCGCCCTCCTCGTCCACCGTCCAGAGCTGGTTCTGGTTGCCCGGCTGGTTCTCGACGAGGTGCGGGGTGTCCCAGGTGGCGGGGTGGTCCAGGACCAGGCTGCCGACCCAGTCGACGATCCGCCAGTTCTTGCCGTCCTTCTCGAAGGCGAAGGTGCCGTGCGGGTTGTAGGGGTGCGGCCGCCACTCCTCGGCCTGGCAGGCGATCCCGTCGGCGAGGTCCGGGGACACGACGGTCGTGTCACTCTGATCGTTGCGCGTGATCCCGTAGGTGCGGGAGCCGGACTTGAGGGTGACGTTGGCCGGGCCCGTGAGCGGCAGGTAGTGGCGCAGGATGATGTCACGCTTGGCGCCGGGCGCCAGGTCCCCGCAGTAGTCCAGCTTCATGGTCACCCGGTGGAAGTCGGCCCCGAGCCCGCCGACGTTGGCGCCGCTCCGCCCCTCCTCGACGGTCAGGTTCTTGCCGAACTTCTGGTAGTTCTCGTCCGTCAGCAGCGGTGGCGTGGCGGTGGGGATGTCGAAGGAGATCTCGGTGCCCGCCGTCAGCGTGACGTCGGTGTCGTTGGTGATGCGCAGGGTGGGGCGCATCGGGTAGAAGGGGTCGTCCTTGCTGTTCGGGTCCTTCTGCGTGGGATAGTCCACGAGCTCGGCCGTCACGTCGACCACGTCGCCGGGCAACGTCGTCTCGCCCTGACGGGTGGTCTGGTAGCCGCCCGAGCCGCGCAGCCCTTCGTCGAGCCGGTCGGTCAGGTCGTAGCCCATGCCGTACTCGCCGTCCTCGTCCTGGGCGTAGTCGCCGGCGAGCTCCCACATCATGACGCCGCCGAGCTTGTTGTCCTTGACGTATTCGATCTTGGCGTCGATCGACGCGTCGTTCTCCGTGGACAGGAACACCTTCTTCTCCTGGTTCCACAGCCACGACGCCTGCAGCGTGTCGTCGTACTTCTCCTCGTAGGAGCCCTTCAGCCCGCCCGCGTCCGCGCCGACGTCGGTGTACGCGCGCAGGTACGAGGGGGCGACGCCCTCCTGGAGGTTCCTGGCGTGCCACATCGGGTTGGATCCCGACGCGATCTCCTGGCCCAGGTTGCCCAGGTCGTGCCAGATGTTGTCGATGCCCTGCGCACCGTTGCCGCAGGCGACGGGGGTGGACGCGCCGGAGCCGGGACCGGTGCCCGGCTGGCACTTGCCCTGGTCCGGCAGGGCCGCGGTGCCCCACAGGCCGTCGGTGCCGCCGGACACGTTCTGCCAGCCGCGGGTGTAGTAGGGGATGCCGATGTTGATCCGGCCCGGCGGCAACGCCCCGCGGTAGTAGTGGTAGGCCCAGTCGACGTTGAAGTAGCCGGTCTTGTCGTACTCCTTGGTCGAATAGAACTTGGCGGCGACCAGCTCGTTGTCCTTCCCGTCGTCGTACAGCGGGGCCTGCGGGCCGACGAAGTGGTTCCACGAGCCGTGCATGTCGTAGGTCATGAGGTTGACGAAGTCCAGGTACCGCAGGGCTTCTCCGGCGTCGTAGCCGCGCACCAGGTACCCGGACGCGGAGGCCGCGGCGGTGAGCAGGTAGTAGCGGCCCCGGTCGGCGCCGGCCCGGTCGAGCTTCTCGCGCAGGGTCTTCATCAGCGCGTTGTAGCCCTTCTGCAGGCCCTTGCGGCGCGGCTCCGAGAGATCCCGGTCGGCGGGGTTGCCCGCACTGGGCAGCGCGCTGGGGTACTCGTAGTCGATGTCAACCCCGTCGAACGCCGCCTTGTAGCGGTCGAGGAAGTCGACGACCGAGTCGGCGAAGGTGTCGATGCCGCCCTGGTTCACGCTGCCGTCGGCGTTGGTGGCCATCGTGTAGAAGTTCCGCGTGTCGGCCCAGCCGCCCACCGAGATCAGCACTTTGACCTGTGGATGTTTGTTCTTGTACCGCGCCAGCAGGTTGAAGTGCCCCTTGTACGGCAGGGAGGCGTCCGGCTGGCCGCCGAGCGAGTCGGTCCAGGTCAGGCCGGTGGCCGGGTTGTCGGGATCGTCGGGGTCGCCGATGGAGATCTCGTTGTCCTCCACCTTGGCGAACGCGTAGTTGACGTGGGTCACCTTCGACCACGGGATGTTCGAGGCGAGGTAGCGCGGCTGGTCGTTCTCGCCGGTGCGCCAGCCGGTGAAGTAGCCCACCACCCGCCTGTCGTGCCCGTCGCCGCCCAGCCATTCGCGGCCGTCCTTGTCGTACACCTCGCAGTACGGCGCGTCCACGCCGCGGGTGGCCGCGAGTCCCTCCGGCCGGCACCGGGAGTGCGGGCCCGACACCGACGGCTTGGACTCCCGGTCATCGGAGCCCTTGTCGAAAGGGGCGCCCGCGGCCATCTTCAGGTCCCGCCTGTCCGGCCGCGTTCCCTTGCCGGACCAGTCGAAGATGCTGCCGCGCAGGCCCGGCCACATGACCGTGAGTTCCACCGGGCTCGTCTTGAGGGTGCTCTGCGGAAGGTCGTCCAGTGTCACCAGGATCGTCACCACCTGGGTGCCGGAGATGAGGTCGACCCACATCGCCGACTCCCGCTGGTGCCGGATCAGCGCCGCGTCCACGCGCTTGGCGAACGGGGTGTTCTTGAGCACGGGGAACGCCTCGTCGATGCGGGTCGGCGGCACGAGCCATTCGTCGTCGTTGCGGTCGATGGTGACCTGCACCACTCCCACCTGGTCATGACGGAAGACCAGCGCCCTGTTCTTCTGGTCGCCGGCGGCCGCGTCCACGCCGAACTGGAACGCGGTGTCCCGGAACACATGGAAGTAGTCGGTGAGGGGGCCCGGGCCCTTGATACGCGTGTCGTCGGCGGTCTCCGGATCCAGCTCGACCCGCATGTACTGGTCCCCGCGGATGAAGATGCGTTGCGGTGCGGAGTCGGTGCGCGCCTCGAAGACGGCGTCGACGCCGCCCGCGAAGTCGGTGTCGCGCAGGCTCGGCCAGTTGGAGGGCGTGTCCTTCACCTGCCCGAGCCATCCGTCGGACCGGCCGAACTCGATCTTGCCGGGATGGATCTCGCCGTCGATGTCCGCGTCCGGGTTGAAGCGGGCGTACTTGCCGCGCTGGAACAGGTAATGATCGGCGAGCCGGAAGCCGTCGCCTCTCCAGCCGTCGGCGGTCTCCACGGCGTCGTCGATGGGCGATCTGAGCGGCGCCGTCTCGCCCGGCCAGCTCTTCGGCCGCCCGACGCACGGGTACACCATCCGGTCCGTCATGCCGAGCCCGTAGACGGTCTCGGTGAGGCAGGCGCTGAGGGCGCGCTGGCCGTGCGCGTTCGGATGGATGGGCTCCGCCCAGTCGCCCGGCGTGGTGTACCCCTGGATGAACCGCACCCACTCGACCTGGGGGGCCGGCGCCGGAAGCGTCAGCTTCTCGCCGGGCTCCGCCTGCCGGACGGTCTTCGCGCACAGTTCGTGTCCGGCGAACGCGTCCGTCAGGTCGAGGAAGGCCGCGCCCGCGTCCGCGGCCACGCCCTGCAGCATGTCGCGGATCCGGCGGATGACGCCGTCGCGCGTCCAGGTCAGGTCGTCGTCGTAGAAGGGGCAGCCGCCGCTCGTGTACCGGTTGTAGTGGTCGCCCGGATACCGGATCTCCTCGACGGGAGGCAACGGGGACGGGTAGGACTGGAGGACGAGGTTGTAGCTGTTCGCGGCCTGCCCGGCCTCGCTCATGGTGTCGCGGATCGCGGTCAGCACCTTCGAGACGGATCTGCGTACGTCGCCCACCCCCTCTTTCAGGGTCTCGTCGGCCTTCTCGTTACACGGCCCGCGGGCGAACAGGAAGTTCTTGGCGCACGTCTCCACGATGGAGGAGAACTTGAGGTCGTTGCCGCCGATCGACACCACGATCGTGTGCACCTGGTGTTTCTCCGCGATGTCGGCGAGCTGCTCGATCTGCGGCTTCTCACTCTTGAACTTCTCGGTGAGCAGATGTTCGGTCTCCGCGCCCGAGCAGGCGATGTTGAACTTGCGTTCCGGGGGCAGCCCGGCGATGTCGGCGTTCTTGATCTCCGCGACGTCGGAGCGGTGACAGGCGTCGCCGCCGTCCGCGTTCTTCTCGTAGACCTCGGTACCGTCGGCGGCCCGGTCGGTGCCCCAGGAGTCACCCCCGTCCGAGGTGTTGGCGTTGCCCTGCCAGCGGCCTCCCTCACCGGAGATGTAGCTGTCGCCCATGGAGACGATGGCGCGTGGCAGGTCGTCCAAGGGACAGGCGCCTGCCGCCGCCGGACGTGGCGCGTTCAGCGCCGGCGTCGTACCGCCCATGCAGGTGTCCTCATCGGTCTCCTCGGCGAAGAACACCGGGTAGTGATCGGAGCCGTTGGTCGTCCTGTACCGCATGGCCTTGTAGCCGTCACCGGCCCCCTTGGCCACCATGTAGTCGAGCTCGGCGCCGTGGTCGTGGGTTCTCGCGCCCTGCCAGATCAGGCGTTCGTCGTCGTCGAGGTCCAGGACGTTCCCTAGGGGCGCCTCCTCGTCAGGGAACCGGTTGCGCGCGCTGGCCCTGAGCTGCCCGAGCTGGATCTGGTACGCGCGTGAGTCCTCGCTGGGGAAACGGTTCCAGTCGCCCATCGCGGCCCAGTCGCCTCCGAAGGCGGACGTCGCCTGTAACTCGGAGATGTCGTGGACCACCGTGTCCGCGTTGTTGTCCGCACGGTGCCGCTGCGTGGAGGCGTGGATGGAGTAGTACCAGACGTCGTCGATCTTCACGCCCAGGGCGGGGAACCGCCTGCCGAGGTAGTCCGGGCGTACGTCGAGGACGTGTACGTCCGTGGTCGCGACATCCTCGCTGGTGACGATCGCGATCCGGCGGTTGTGGGAATCGGTGTTGATCACAAAGGCGGTCATGTCGTAGTCGGAGAGCGTGTACTTCTCGACCTTCCATTGGCTGTACGGAGACGAGGCCGTACCGTCCGGTTTCACATGAGGGGCGTTGAAGTCGGAGTGCGGGAGGCCCATGAAATCGCCGTTGGCCACTTCCTGCAGAGCCGCGACGGTGACCTCGTGGTCCGCCATCAAGTCGAGAGCCTTCTCCGAGTTGCCCCCGTTCCCGTGCAGGTTCCACGTCATCGCGGTCCGCGTCACAGCCGCCGCGGCGGGCGGCGCGGGCAGCGGGACGATCTGGAGAACTCCCGTGACCAGCACCAGGGCCAGCAAGCCGGCCACCCGGCGCTTCCACCTCGCCATGACCGATCGCACGGCGGGTGACGGCCGTTCCAGAGACGGTAATCGAGACATCGTTGTCCTTCCGGCAGCGCGCATCACAGCGCGGAACACGGTCGGCCAGGATGGCGCGGGCATGGGTCATCACGTGATGTCGAGATATCGAGATATGGATTCAGGCAGCGCTCGGCGGCCCGAATCCATAAGGGGTCGGCTCATCCTGGCCATGGCACGAGGTACTGGTGTCACGCGGCCTCGGCCGTCGTGAGGTGTGCGGTCGTGCGGCGCAATTGATCACTCTTATGCCTGACTCAGAGTAAAACCTCGTTTGACTGGAAACAACCCCGATTCTGATCCGTTCGCCGGAGGGTGGCCGGACATGACGAAGCCCCCGGCGGGATGTCTCCACGCCGGAGGCTTCGGTCGTTCGGCCCGGGGCCGCGTCAGGCCGGGGAGGGGGCGCCGGCCTTGGTGACGATGGTGCGGGTGAACTGGGCGAGGGTGGGGTCGTCCTCGAAGATGTCGGCGACCTCGATCTCGACGCCGATCTCGTCACCGACGCGCGAGGCGATGCGGGTGGCCGCGATGGACTCGCCGTTCAGCTCGAAGAACGTCGCGTTCTCCTCGCCGACGCGCACCGCGAGCACGTCGTTCCAGATCTTCTCGACCTTCTCCTGGATCTCCTGGGTCGCCAGGTCCCCGGTGTGGCCGCTGCTCATTGGATCCTCCTGTGTGCCGGCAAGGCGTGTCGTGTGGACGCGGGAATGGGCGGTGTCGTCTCAGCTCAGAGGCGCGTCGGGGTCGGCGACCGCCTCCCGCAGCAGCCGGGTGAACTCGGCGGCCTGGGCGGTGAAGGTGCTCTCGTCGAAGAGGTTGCTGTTGAACCCCAGCGTCGCGAGGATCTCCCCGGAGGAGTCGATCTCCAGCTGCCACAGCGCGCCGTCGGGGACGTCGCCGCCCACCGGCTGGTCGATCCGGCGCGGGATCTCCGCGTACTCCAGGTCGCCCGCCACCTCACGGTCGCTTGCGAACGGGGAGCGGAACACCTGGAAGGCGGCCACGGCGCGGTCGTCCTCGCCGAGCGGGGCCATCAGGGCCGGGGCCTCCTCCAGCACCTGCGCGAACGGGATGTCGTTGGAGTACGCCTCCATGCACGTCGCGCGGACGCGCCGCACCACCTCGCGGAAGGTTCCGGCGCCGGTCAGGTCGGTGCGCAGCGGCATGAAGTTGAAGAAGGAGCCCACGGTGTCGTGGAACCGCGCCTGCCCCCGGCCGGAGGCGAAGGTCGGGACGACGATGTCGGTGGAGTCGTTCACCTTGCCGAGCAGCAGGCTGTACCCGGCGAGGAGGATCATGAAGGGCGAGCTGCGGGTCGTCTTGGACAGCTTGAGGATGCCCGCGGTGGTGTCCTTGCCGATGGCGAACCGGTGCCAGGAGGTGGTCTTCGGCCGGTTCTCCGAGCGCGGGTGGTCGGTGCGCGTGGCCGACACCTGGGCCCCGCTCAGCTTCTCGCGCCAGTAGGCGCGGGCCTTGCCGCCGCCGCCGGCGAGCGCGTCGAGCTGCCAGCGGGCGAACTCCTGGTACTGGTGCACCTCGGGCAGCGCGGGCGCGTCCTGGCCCCGGCGCGCCGCGTAGCAGAGGGCGAGGTCGCGCATGAGGAGCCGCATCGACCACTCGTCGACGGCGGAGTGGTGCGCGATGAGCACCAGCGCCGCGTCCCGGGCGTCGAACCGGCCGAGGACGCCGCGCAGCAGCGGCATCTCCTCGATGCCGTACGCGCCCGCCTCCGCCTCGTTGACCAGCTCACCGGCGATGCGGTCGCGGTCCACCGGGTCGGTGCCCGACAGGTCGCGCACCTCCAGCGAGACCGGGGACGGCGGGAGCACCCTCTGGTACCGGCCCTGCTCGTCGGTCTCGATGGAGGTGCGCAGCGCCTCGTGCCGGGCCACGACGTCGTTCAGCGCCTCGCGCAGCGCCTCGACGTCCAGGCGGCCATCGAGCCGCCAGCCGTACACGATGTTGTAGTGCGAGCCGAAGGGCCCGTCGTCGCCGCCCGTGTCGAACATGCACAGGAATTCCTGGTTGAAGGACAGCGGAATCCGCGTCGTCTCCGGCGCGTCGATCGTCTCAGAAATGCTCATGAGGCCTCGAACCCCTTTCAGGTCCGCCTGCGCGGGATCGGACCGCGGAAGCACGCACGCGGCGCCGCACGGATGCTCGATTTCGCGGGGCGGCGCCGCCCTTCTTTCCGGTGAATCGACGGCGCCCGCGCGGTCGGCGGTAAAACCCCGCGCGGGCCGTCATACCGGTTATTCAACTACGCCGCCGGAGAAATGGGTTCTTCCACGTTGCCGAATCGCGGGCCCATTTCCGGGCGGAAGAGGAACGCCTTCCCGGGAGCGCGGTCCCGGGAAGGCGTCGTCCTCGTGGCGGGGTCAGCGCAGCTCGACGCCGGCGCCCGCGACGGCCCGGACGAAGTCGCCGCGCGCGATCGCGGCGGCCACCGTCTCCAGGTCGTCGGACATGTAGCGGTCCTGCTCCAGGGTCGGCACCAGCGAGCGGACCAGGTCGTAGGTGGCCTTGCCCGCACGGCTCAGCCCCTCGTACCGGCCGGACAGGTCGACGGCCTGGGCCGCCGCCAGGAACTCGACGGCGAGGATCTTGGTGTTGTTGTTCAGCACCCGGCGGGCGTTGCGGGCCGAGATGAGACCCATGCTGACCACGTCCTGGTTGTCGCCGTTGGACGGGACGCTCTGGGTGCTGGCCGGGCCGATGGTCCTGTTCTCCGCCACCAGCGCCGTCGCCGGGTACTGCGCGCCGGCGAAGCCGCTGTTGAGGCCGGGGTCGCCCTGCACGAGGAACTCGGGGAGGCCGTCGCTGAGGTGCCGGTTGAGCAGCCGGTTGGTGCGGCGCTCGGAGAACACGCCGAGCTGGGTGAGCGCGATCGTGACGTAGTCCATGGCGAACGCGATCGGCTGGCCGTGGAAGTTGGCGCCGTGGAAGATCTCCTGGCCCTCGAAGAACAGCGGGTTGTCGTTGGAGGAGTTCAGCTCGATCTGCAGCTTCTCGGTCGCGTGGTACAGGGTGTCCCTGACCGCGCCGACGACCTGCGGGATGGCGCGCAGCGTGTACGCCTTCTGCAGGTAGACCTCGGTGCGCGAGACGCCGTCGTCGGAGCGCTGCTCCTGGGCCTGCCGGCGCAGCTCGGCGTGCTCGACGGCGACGCCGCTGCCGCGCATGAGGGCGCGCATGTTGGCGGCGGTGTCGATCTGGCCGCCGTGCGGGCGGGCGATGTCGTGGCCCTCTGGGAGGAACGGGCTGGTCGAGCCGCGCAGGGTCTCCACGACGAGCGCGGTGACGATCTCGGCCTGGCGGATCTGGTCCAGCGCGCGGCCCACCACCAGAGAGCCGAGGCCCGTCATGCCGGAGGTGCCGTTGATCAGCGCCAGGCCCTCCTTGAAGCGCAGCTCCAGCGGCTCGACGCCGAGCTCGCGCAGCACCGCGCCGGTCTCGACGCGGCGGCCGTCGCGCAGCACGTAGCCCTCGCCGATCACGGTGACGGCGATGTGCGCGAGCGTGGCCAGGTCGCCGCTCGCGCCCAGGGAGCCGATCTCCGGGATCGCCGGGGTGATCCCCAGGTTCAGGTACAGCGCGAGGCGCTCCAGCAGCTCGGGGCGCACCGCCGAGTAGCCCTTGGCCAGGGCGTTCAGGCGGGCCGCGAGGATGGCCCTGGCCTCGTCCTCGGCGAACAGCGGGCCCACGCCGGCGCTGTGGCTGCGCACCAGGTTGGTCTGGAGCTCCACCTCCTTGGAGGTGTCCACGAGCATGTAGATCATCTCGCCGTAGCCGGTGGTGACCCCGTAGACGGGGAGGCCCTGCCGGACGGTGTCCTCGAAGAGCCGCCGGCTCGCCGCGGCGCGGGCCAGCGCCCCGGAGGACACGGTGACGTGCGCGCCGTTCTCGGCGACCCGCCTGATCCGCGGGATGTCCAAGGTCTCGCCGTCGAAATCAACGGAAACTTCGGTGTCGACCAGAGTCACGTTTCTCTCACCCCATCATGATGGCGCTTGCCGCTTTTACTGAAGGAATCTGCGCGTCGACCAGGGCGGAGAGGCCGACGAATGTAGGGTTCGCGTGGTACTCGGGCAGCGACACCGCCGTTCCGAAACGCTCGCGAATCCGGCGCAGCAGCACGGGGACGAGCAGCGAATGCCCGCCCGCCGAGAAAAAGGTGTCGCCCGAGAAACGGACGCCATCGTCCGGGGCGCTCGGATCGCCGCCCAGCAGTTCCGACCAGAGCGCGGCCATTTCCCGCTCCACACGCGTCTGCCGCGTTCCCGCGGCGCCCGCGGGCGAGGAGCCGGGGCCGGGAAGCCCGCGCCGGTCCACCTTGCCGCCGGCGTTGCGCGGAAGCCCGTCCATGATCTTGAAGGAGACGGGGAGCGCGGACCTGCCGAACCGCCTGCGCAGCGCGGCGCGCCAGGGTCCCGGCTCCGCCTCCCCGGTGCCGGGCCGTGGCACGACGTACGCCACCAGGCGGGTCACCAGGCCGTGGGTGTCGGCGACCGGGACCACCGCGCAGTCGGCCACCGACTCCTCGGCGGCCAGCGCCGCCTCGATGTCGGTGAGCTCGACCCGGACGCCGTTGAACTTGATCTGGAAGTCCCTGCGCCCGCCGAACTCCAGGGATCCGTCCCAGCGGCGGCGGCCCAGGTCTCCCGTCCGGTAGCAGTGCCCGCCGTCCAGCGCGAGGTCCGGGATGGCCGGAACCGGCTGGAAGGAGGCACGGTCCCCGGCCGCGGCGCCGACGTAGCCGGACGTCACGTAGGGACCGATGACGACGATCTGGCCGGTGACGCCGGCCGGGCACGGGCGGTCCCGGTCGTCGAGCACCAGCACCTGCCGTCCCGGGATGGACCCGCCGATCGGCGCGATCCCCCGCACCGGGCCCGTGATCTCGTGCCAGGTGGCCAGGATGGACTCGGTGGGCCCGTACAGGTTGACGAGCCGCACGCCCGGCAGCGCGGCGCGCAGCGCGCCGGCCAGCTCTCCCGGCAGCGGCTCCCCGGCCAGGAGCAGGTGGTCCAGGGCCAGGGGCGGCTCGGCGGGGCCGCGCCGCTCGATCAGCCCGAGCAACTGCCGTGCGAAGCTCGGGACCGTCTGGAACAGGGTGATCCGCTGATCGGCGAGCCATTCGACGACCTTGTCGGGGTTCGCCCGGATCTTGTCGGGGACGGGGCAGAGCGTGGCCCCGGCGGTGAGCGCGGAGAACGCCTCCACCAGGCTCGCGTCGTACCCCGGTGCCGCCCACTGCGCCACGCGTGCGCCCGGGCCCATGCGGAACTCGTCCGCGAACCAGGTGACGAACTGCGCGAACGTGGCATGCGTCTGGGCGATCCCCTTCGGCCTGCCGGTGGACCCGGAGGTGTAGGTGACGTACGCCGCCTCACCCAGCCGGAAGGGCACCGGCGCCGGCGTCTCCGGCGGACCGGACGCCGGTTCCCGGCCGGCCACGGCCAGATCCAGGACCGTGCCGCCCAGCTCGTCGCGGTACCAGGCGGCGAGCGGGTCGCCGTCCGGGTCGTCGAGCACGAGGACGGCCGGGCGCACGTCGCCGAGCACCATGCGGCCCCGCTCCCCCACGTCGCCGGTCCCGAGGCAGACCAGCCGCCCCCCGGCGCGCAGGACGCCGAGCGACGCGGCGATCTGCCGGGGACCGGAGGCGGTACGGACGGCGACGGGCCGGCCCGCGACGCCGCCCGGCGCGCCGAGCGCCGCGGCCACCCGCCCCGCCCACCGGTCCAGCTCGCCGTAGGAGACGACCTCGCCGTCGAAGGACAGCGCCGGGGCGGACGGGGCGCGGCGGGCGCGCAGGCGGACGAGCTCGTGGACCGGCAGGTCAGGGGCGGCGGCCCCGGTGACCCGGTCGGCGGCGCGCACCGCGAGGCGGGCCCGCTCGGGGGTCTCCAGCGGCAGCGCCTCGACCGGCGCGTCCGGGTCGCGCAGCGCCGCGGCCAGCAAGGTGCGCAGGTGGCGCAGCACGAGCCGCGCGGTCGTGTCGTCGTACAGCGCCGTCCGGTAGGCCAGCGAGCCCGTCGCCGCCTCGCCCAGGGTCAGGGCGAGGTCAGCGCGGACGTAGGCGTCCTCGACCCGCAGGCGCCGTACAACGGCGCCGCCCAGGTCGGGAACCGGCTCGGGCGCCTCGAAGGCGACCATGACATCGCAGAAGGGGACGCGGCCGGCCTCCCGGTCGGGGCCGAGCGCCCGGACCAGCCGGTCGAAGGGGACGTCGCGGCGGGCGAACGCCGTCCCGGCGCTCCTCGCCGCCCGGCGGAGCAGGTCACGGAAGGACGGCCGGCCGGACAGGTCCGTGCAGACCACGACGAGGTTCTCGAAGCACCCCACCGCCCGCTCGAACCCGGGCGGCCGCGTGGACACCGGGACGCCGACGGCCACCCGCTCCTCACCGCCGTACCGCGCCAGCAGGGCCTGGAAGGCGGCGAGCGGGACGGCGTACGGCGGCACGCCCTCCGCCTCGGCCAGGTCGCGCACCGGCCCGGCGAGGTCGGCGCCCCAGTGGAACCGGGCGGCGCCGCCCTCGTACTCGGGGACGACGCGGCGGGGCCGGTCGGGCGGGGGGACGGCCGGGGAGGGGTGCGGGGTCAGCTCGGCCGCCCACCGGTCCAGCCGCTCGCCGAGGCCGGGCGCGGCGAGCCGGGCGCGCTCCTCGCGGGCGTGGTCGGCGTACCGGGGCGGCAGCGCGGGGCGCACGGAACCGGCGGAGCGGCAGGCGGTCGCGGCCGCGTAGCAGGCCGACAGCTCCTCGACGACGACGGCCATCGACGCGTCGTCGGCGACCGCCCGGTGGAGCAGGATCAGGACGAGGTGCTCGCCGGCGCCGAGGCGCGCGACGCCCAGGCGGGCGAGCGGCCCGGCCGCCAGGTCCAGCGGCTCGGACGCCATGCGCGCGTACAGCCGGGCGGCCGTCGCGTCCGGGTCGGGGCCCGCCGCCGTGCCGAGGTCGGCGAACGCGCGGGGGTCGCACTCGGGGGCGATCTCCTGGACCGGCCGCCCGGACTCCTCGACGAGGGTCGTGCGCAGGCTCTCGTGGCGGCGGACCACCGCGCGCCAGGCCGCCCGCAGCGCCGGCACCTGGAGCTCGCCGGTGACCCGGTAGGCCCGGCCGACGGTGTACGCGGGGGCGCAGGGCGCGGTCCCGTGGAGGAACCACAGCCCGTCCTGCGCGCAGGAGGTAACCGCGCGCCGTGTCCCGGACCCGCGTGCGCGGGACGCCTCAGTCACTCGTGTTCCCTTTCGCCTTCCGGCGACCGCGCGGAGGGGGCTCCCGATAAATAGGCGGTCGCGTGAGGGATTCTTTTCCTGCGTGCGCCCCGCGTCAGCGGGGGACGAACGGCCCGGCATTTCCGCGGCGGCTTTTCCGCCCGGATTCCATTCGGCCGGAATGACTCATCCTCACCGTTACATGGTCACGCGCGGGCCGGGATCACCGCATCTCCTGGAATGCTGCGGTGCGCCCGTGACATGCGCGGCGCGGTATTACGCGGGATCGGGCGGAATCGGGAATGCGCCGCCATTTCCCTGGGAAAAGAAACACCGGCCGCGCTCCGTCGGGAGCGCGGCCGGCGTGGGGGCGAGGAGCCCTGCCCGGGGGTGCGGGCCGGCTCGTGCGGTCGCCGGTTCGGGGGCGCGTCAGTGGTGCGCCTCGATGCCGAACCGCGCCATCGCGTACTCGCGGGGGGCCAGGCCGTTCAGATAGATCGCGACGCCGGCGTGGCTGTGCATGGTGGACAGGTCGCGCCACACGCGCTCGACGCGCTCGCCGACGCGCACCGAACTGGACCCGGCGGTCGGGAACAGGTAGCGCTGGACGGCGTCCCAGCTCAGGCGCACGACCTCGCGGGCGATCCCGGCGATGCGCAGCTCCAGCTCGGGGGTGAACGCCTCCGGGCCGCGCGCGCAGGCGTCCTTCCACTGCTGCAGCGCGTGCAGCACGGCCGCCTCCGCGGTGGCGAGCATGCCGGCCGCCTGGCCGTACCAGAACTGGAAGTCGGGGTTCTCGGTGCGGCCGGTGATGGGCGGGAAGGAGGTGGTCCTGGCGCGCATCAGGTCCTCGTAGGCGTCGAGGGCGCCGTGCGCGATGCCGACCGCCAGCACCGCGCTCTCCAGGATCATGATGCTGAGCGGGCCGCCGCCGTACTGCGGGTTGCCGTGCAGCGTCAGGCCGGGCGTGCCGCCGCTGACGTCGAACTGGCTGATGTGCGACTTGATCGTGAAGTGGTCCGGGATGCGGGCGTTCTCGATCGTGATGCTGTGGGAGCCGCTGCCCTTCAGCCCGAGCTGGCCGCCCCAGTCGTCCAGCCGCCGGAACTGGGAGCTCGGCACGATGAACAGCATGGGGACCGGCTCGGCGCCCTCCTCGGGCGCGACCAGGGTGTGCCCGACGAAGTGCGTGGCGTACGGGGAGCCGGAGCAGTACGCCCAGGTCCCGTTGATGATCCAGTCGCCGTCCTCGGTGCGCTCCGCGGTGCCGCTCGGCATGATCGTGGCCGGGCAGATGAAGTCGCCGTCGAAGATCTCGTCCTGGGCCCGCTCGCCGAACAGCGTCGCCACGGCCAGCGCGTGCGCCGCGCCGAGGCAGTACATCCAGCCCGTGGACGGGCAGCCGCGGGCCAGCGTCATGACCACGCGGAAGAAGGTGTCGACGCCGAACTCGTACCCGCCGTACCGCTTCGGGACGAGGACGCGGTACAGCCCCGCTTCGGCGAACAGCTCGTGGGTGTCCTGGGCGTAGTAGGTGCGCGCCTCGGTCTCCGCCTGCCGCGCCACCAGAGTGGGCGCGATCGCCTCGGCCCGCGCGATGATCTCCTCGGGCGTCAGGCCGGGCTCGGGCGCCGCGGCGGCCGCCTGCTCGCGAACGTTCGTGATAACCGTCATGCCACAGGTCCTTTGGTCTCGCGATGGTCCACCGACTCCGGGCCGCACGCGGGCCTCCGCCACGCCGTGCCATGCCAGTCAGCCTCACATCGGCGCGCCCGGCGGCGCATCTTTCTGAATGCGCCGACACAGCAATCGCGGAGATGCCCGGCACCACGCCGTGAGAAAGCATTCGAGAGTGAACCGTGGCGCGCCCTGACCTTGTCGTGGCGCGTGCCCCGGGCCATCTGACAGGACAGGCCGAGATATTCCGGCGGACGACTTCGTCGCGTGCACGATCGGGACACCATGCCCTGAATTTCAGGAGGAAACGAGTGAAGAACAGGATCGTCATCGAAGTCTGGGTCCCCGACCTCACCTTTCCGGGCTGGATGGACCGGTGGTACGAGCAGGCGGCCGATTTCGAGAGGCTGCACCCCGAATACCACGTGAAGGTCGTCGGCCAGGATTTCTGGACGTTCCCGCAGAAGGTCGCCGAGGCGGCCGCGGAAGGGCGCGCGCCCGCGCTCGCCGAGTTCTACTTCTACACCGCCGAGGGCGCGCGCGACATGCTCAACGGCGACGGCACCCCGACGTTCACCTCGCTGCAGCGGGCCGTGCGCGGGCGCACCGAGATCCTCGGCGAGACCGTCGTCCTGGACGACATCCTCAAGCCGCTGCGCGACTACTACAGCCTCGGCGGCGAGCTCATCTCGATGCCGTCGGTCGGCACGACCAGCCTCATCTACGCCAACAAGAACCTGCTGCGCGCCTGCGGCCTGTCCGAGCTGCCCCGCACGTGGGACGAGCTGGACGCGGCGTGCCGCGCGATCGCCAAGAGCCCGAGCCGCCCGGCGTACCCGGTCGGCTGGTCCAACCACGGCACGTTCTTCCAGCAGGCCCTGGCCACGCAGGGCGGCCTGCTGGTGGACAACCACAACGGCAGGCAGGGCCGGGCCACCACCGTGGACCTGACCTCCGAGGCGATGATGACGTGGGTCGAGTGGTGGCGCCGCCTCCACCGGGACGGCCACTACCTCTACACCGACCGCATCCCCGACTGGGCCGGCACGTTCAAGGCGTTCGCCGAGCAGGAGGTCGTGTTCCGCATCACCTCCTCCAACGACGTCAACTACATGGTGCAGGCGGCGAAGGCCAACGGCTTCGACATCGAGGTCGGCCTCATGCCGTACAACGCCGACGTCCCCTACGTCGGCAACGCGGTGGCGGGCACGTCCATCTTCCTCAAGGACGGGCTCGGCGACGAGGCCGAGGACGGCGCGCTGGCCTTCCTCATGTACCTGCACAGCCCGCGCGTGGCCGCCGACCGGCACAAGGCCAACAGCTTCATGCCGCTCACCCACGCGGCGCACGCCGTGCTGGAGCAGGAGGGCTGGTTCGAGCAGCACCCCTACCACCGGGTGGCCAGCGACCACGTCCTCGGCTTCCCCGCCGGGGCGACGCGGGCGCCGGGCTCCGGCGACGTCCCGCTGTCCGAGGGCGCCCAGTTCGGCGACTTCGCCGGCAACCAGGACGTGATGACCCGCGCCATGGGCGACGTCCTGGCCCGCGGCGCCGACCCGCTCACCCGCTTCGCCGAGGCCACGGTCGAGGCCCAGAACCTCCTGGACGCCTACCACGCCGACCGCCTCGACGGCGGCCCCATCAAGGGCACCAGCCTCCGCGTCGAACACTTCGCCACCGCCGCCGCCGGCCGCGACTACTCCGCCGCCGACCTGGAGAAGATCGTCAAACTCGGCCGCTGAAACCCCACCCGCCGGTTCCGGTCCGCATCCGAACGGCCGTCACCTCAGGTTCCGCCAGCACGTGACGGCCGTTCGGCCCGTGCCGCCGAGCCGGTCAGCCGTCCTGTCGCGCGGCGGCCCGGCGCTGGAACTCCTCGATCAGGACGACGAGCTCACGGATCTCATCCACGATCTCGTCGTCGATCGCGCGGGTCCGCATCCGCTCGGGCAGCCGCAGGTCCTCCTCCAGCCACTCGACGTACTGCGTGTGATGCTCGTGCAGGACGGCCAGCAGGGAATCACCCGACCGTGTGACCTGGTTGTGCGGCTCGACGTCCTTCCAGATCCCGAAGACGGTCGTCCGTCCGGCGCCGAGCTCGGCCAAGCTGTAGCAACGGACGCCGCCGCCGTGCGTGAGGTCCGTGTTGACGCCAAGGAAGAGGGGGACAAGGTCGGGGTCCCGGGCGAACACCTTCCGCTCGATGTCGTCCAGCGGCCCCGGACGCGTGTGGGGGCCGCCGCGGTCGAGGGGCACGGCCAGTTGCCACGGCAGGCGGGTGAAGTGTGCCATCAGCTCCAGTGACCGGGGATCCGCCTCGGCGAGCACAAAGAATTCCTGGGGGAATGCGACTCCGTAGCACTCGTGTACGACCTCCTGGGAGGTGAGCCCTTCGGTGTAGAGGGCCCTCCCCAGCTCGGCCATCGAGACATAGTCGTCGCGTGATGCCCGGGCGCGAAGACGGTGAAGCGGCTCCTCGGTCATTCCTGCCCCTTTCCGGCCTGCCTCGCTTCCTCCACGCTCCTCGTCAGGAGGGGGGAAAGCTCGCCCCAGACATCCTTGAGGGCGTCCGCGGTCAAGGCGCTGATGATTCGGCGCGTCAGTCGCCGCGCCAGCTCGATGATCGGTTCAGCTTGTGGCCTACCGTCATCCTGTGCCAGCTTGGTCAGCTTTTCCGCTTTTTGGTTGAGCTGTTTGATGCGCTGCCTGATCACCACGCTGTTCACGGTCCGGCGTGGATCCTCTGCCATCAGTTTGATGACTTCCTCGACGTGCACGAAGACCGAGTCTTGCAGGTTGGTCCGCAGTTCCTCCCAGGCTCGCCTGCTCATGCCCTGGGGCCTGGGGGTGGACTGGATGAACTCGAAGGCGAGCCGTGTGGCGCTGGACATGGACTGCGACTGCAGGACCAGCACGTAGGCGCGATGGCTGCGCCGGGCGATCTCCTCCTGGCTCAGCTTCGCCCGGTCGAGGTCCTCTCCCGTCTCGGCGCGTGCGACGTCCTGCCAGAAGGTGGTGAGCTTACGCGTCTTTTGGTGCTCGGCCGGGCTCGTGGTGGTGCTCGCCAGAGGCGCGTACAGGATGGAGAAGCCGTCGCCGAAGATCTCCATGAGCTTGATCTTGAGCTTCCGGCCCTCGGCGCCTCCGATGGGGTAGAGCTCCCCCTGGGCCTTGAGCAGGGCGCGGGTCCTGGCGTCCTGGAAGATGCCCTTGGAGCCCTCCTCGTCCCACGCCTTGATGAGCATGTTCGGCTCGGTCGGATAGAGCATCTCCGTGTACAACTGCGCGATGGCCTGGCGGATGGCCCGATCCACCTCGTTGGACAGCGTCGTCAACTGCACGGTGCGAGGATCGGTGTCCTGGTGCCAGTCGAAGTTCTTGAAGGTGTAGCCCCCGATCGTGAGCAGCGGGTGCTCCCGGAGCCCGCTGAGCACCTGGGTGTACGCCGCCAGGACGCCCATTCCCTCGGTCGTCGCGACACCGGTGTCGGCGTCCTGGCCGATGATGTGGACCTGCTTGTTGGCCTTCCTCAGGATGTCCACGGCCTTGTCTGTGTACGTGGAGCCGATCACCTCCTGCCGGAAGACGCCGTAAGGAAGCGCCCCCTTCTCGCGCAGGTCCTTCTCGTTCTCCTCGGCGAGCTTCTCCTTGCCGTCACGGAGGTCCCTGTACTTCGCGCGCACCTCGGCCAGGGAGACGGGGCCTTGCGATTTCCCCTTCTCGGTGCGGACCCACGTGGGCGTCCAGACGAACCCGAAGGCGGCCATGACGAGCTTGGCCGGGACCTGCACCCTCTGCACCGCCGCGGCGAGTTCGGCCTTGTTCTTCTCGGGCTTCAAACTCTCGAAGGTGTTGACGCCGATCACGACCGCGGTCCTCGCCGCCGCGAGATCCTCCGCCATGCCCCGGCCCCCGTCGACGTGCCAGGCGGCTCGAAGATAGCGGGCGGCCACCTGCGACTTCTCCTTGATCTCGCTGGGAATGGCCGCCATGTTGACGACGAAGCCGATGAAGGGATCGTCCCCCTGGAAGTCCGGCCGCACCTCGTGGAACTGCGTGATCGCCGGCCCGTGCCCGACCACCTCGACCGGGCCCTCGGCTCTGCTGAGCTTGTAGGGGAACTCCTTCTCGGACAGCGTCGCGGCCGGTGTCTCCTCCTGGGGGTTGACGGTCACCTGGATGAGGTACCTGCCCTCGGCCACCTGCTTGAGCCGGATCCGTGTGAGCCCGTACCGCCGCTTGATCGAGGGAAGGCCGCGACGCACGGTCTTGACCGTGGCCGACTCCTCGTTCAGGAGGCGCGTCGCGTCGCGGACCGCGGCGTCCAGGGTGCGTTTCTTGGCCTCGGCAGAGCGCTTGTCGGGACGCTTTCCCTTTCTGTCCGGCTTCCGGCCGGGTCTGCGGGGCTTGCGCCGGTCGGGGCGGCGGGCACCAGGTCCGCGTGGGGTGCCGGGGCGTCGCCGTTCCGGACGACGCTTCGGGCCGCGCTTGGGCTTCTTCTTGTCGAAGGCCGTCTTGAGTTTGGCCCACAACTTCTTCACCAGGCCGACGATCTTGTCGATGACCCAGTCCACCGCCCGCTCGACCGGCTTGGACATCGCCTGGACGATCTGCCTGACCCGTCCGGCGATCCCGCCCACGCCCAGGATCGCCGCCAGGACGCCGAGCAGGACCGGGATCGAGCGGGCGAGGGCGCGTTCGACGAGGGCCGGCACGCCGCCGCTGCCGCCGCGCGCGATCGCGATGACCGCGTCGAGCACCGCGTTGACGAACTCGATGATCTGCCGGGCCTGGGTGACCACGAACCGGACGATGTCGATGATGAGCTTCACCGCGCGTACGAACGCGGACGCGGGGTTGAGCAGCGAGATCACCCACATGATCCCGGCGACGACGATTGTGGGCGTCACGTAGGCGATGACCTTGTCGAGCAGTTCCTTGCGCAGGTCGCCGACGCGCGTCCTGAGGTCGGCCCACATCCCGGCGACGCCCCGCTTGCGGACCTCCGCGAGCAGCGGCACAGCCGTCTCAGCCGCCGCGACCGCCGGTTCCGGGACCTTCCGGGTGATACGAGCGCGGATCGACGGCCAGGTCAAGCGCAGCAGGGAGGCCAGCATCTTGAGCACGCCCTGGGTGTCGAACTTGGACGGCAGCTCGATGCCCGCCTCGGCCGTCTTGCCGAGCAGCCAGGACAGGATGCCCTGCTGCAGGTGCCGGCCGATGTTCCGCAGGAACAGCCGCAGTCCCGCGCCGACGGCGGACACCAGGTTGCGCAGGAACCCGATCGGATCCTTCAGGATCAGCAGGACGGCCTGCGCGGCCTTGGCGAGGACCCCCAGCAGCAGCCGCTTCAGCTCCAGGATCGTGTCGATCACACCCTTGACCGCCGCTACGGCCTTCGCCACGAGCCCCTTGTTCTTCTCCTTCTCCGCGGCGATCTCGTCGTCGACGGACTTCAGCGCCTCGGTGTACTTGGTGGCCAGGGTGTCGACGAGCTGGGTGCCCTTGTCGTCCACGGACCGCGCGAGTTCGTCGAACCTGTCGGTGAACTCGGCCGCCGCCTCCCGGCCGATGGCCCGCAGATCGTCCGGCAGCTTGCGCACGGCGGCCTGCATCTCGGCCCGGCCTCGCGCGATGCGCCGTTTGGCCCGGTTCAGCTCCGCGCCGATGACGTCGGCGACCTCGGAGATCACCTGCCGCATCCGGCGCACGTAGTTGTCGCGGGCCTCTTCGAAGATCTTGTCGGCCTCGGCGGGCAGCCCGGCGAACTTGTCCCGCACCCAGCGCAGCTTGCCCACCGCGCCCGAGTACCTGCGGTCCTTGTACTCGTCCATCTTCCGCCTGTGCTCGGCGGTGAACGCGTCCCTGGCCTGCTTCTCGCCCCTGCCGAACCGGTCGTCGACCAGCTTGTCCAGACCGTCCAGAATGCCCTGGACGTCCTTCCGCATCGTGTCGAACACGCCTTGGAGGAGGGCCGTGACCTGGGCCCGCTTCTCCTCGTCGCGGCCCTTGGCGCCGGTCTTGCCGGTGTGGACCTGCCCGCCCGTCCGTACCCGCTGGGCGCTCATCGCGCCCATGGCGGCGACGCCGAGCCGCCTCGCCTGCCCGGTGGCGTCGCGCAGCTCGTTCGCCTCGTGCTTGCGCAGGCGGCCGGGCGCCGTGTCGGAGTGCCGTTCGGCGGTCTTCTTCTCGCTCAGCGCCTTGGTGAACGTCGGCTCGTTGGACCGCTGGAGCTGCGGCTCGGTGACCTGCGCCTCCGCCATCCGCCGGTCGACGGCCGCGGGCCCGGCCGACATGTCGGTCGCCGATGGGGGAAGCCTGTCCGGCACGGCGTTCGCCGGGTTCGGCGCGCCCGGCGCTCCGGGCGGCCGGTCCGCGGCCAGCGGGACGACCTTCTTGGGCACGGCCGCG
Source organism: Sphaerisporangium siamense (assembly GCF_014205275.1). NCBI lineage: Bacteria > Bacillati > Actinomycetota > Actinomycetes > Streptosporangiales > Streptosporangiaceae > Sphaerisporangium > Sphaerisporangium siamense. Next base: position 4,333,677 of record NZ_JACHND010000001.1, on the reverse strand, counting down.
GAGGTGTCCGGCGGGGCCGCCGTCGTCGTGGTGATCTGCTGGGCCGAGTCCGCCTTCCCCTCGCCGACCCCGCCGCGCACCTCCGCGCGGACCTCTTCCGCCTTGCCGGAGTCGGCGAACTTGTCGGCCTCGTCGAGGTTCTTCGGCGCCTTGTCGGCGATCGCCTTCTCGACCGCCCTGATGAACGCGTCCTTGTCGAAATCCTTCGGCCTGGCCTCGTTCATCTTCTCGACGTTGGCCGTCTTGCCCTGCGCCACCTCGTCGCCCTTCGGAGGCAGCGCCGCGTCCTGCGCCGCCACCGCCTCGGTACGCGGCGGCGGGTGCGAGGCGGCCAGCGCTCGCTTCTTGTTCCGCACGTCCTTCTTCAGCGACGCGAACTTCGGATCCGCCTCAGGCCCCGGCCGCGCCTTCGCCTGCCCGCCACCGGCCCCCTCGGACGCCTTTCCCTCCCGCTCCACACCGGTGCCCGCGGCCGCGACGGCGCCGTTGCCGACCATGTTTTGGGCGGTGGACGCCGGCGGTCCCCCGGAGAAGGCCAGGGCCGCTGGGGGTGCGCTCCGGCCCGCCAGCGCTGCGGTGACCCCCGCGTTGGACAGGACCACGGGGGACGGCACGGAACCGGGCGCCTCCCGGCTTCGCCTCGCCGGAGCGGACGCCGCCGTCACGACCGTCGCCGACACCTCGGCGGGCATCGCCGTCGGCGCCGCCAGCCGCACCGCGAGAGCCTTCGGCGCCGGCATCGGACGGGATCCCTCCCCTGCGCGTCGGTGACGACAGCAACGCGGTGCCTCGAGACACCTCGACGCAGTGTGCCAACCCACCCGTGACGGGACCGTCACCCCCGCATCCCCGCAGAGTCTCCACGCCCACCCACGACGAGCGCGGCGGTGGCCTCGCCACGAGATTCGACCTGCGGGTAACAGCCGACTCGCTCCCAGCCGGAATGTGGACTATTCAGCCGGAATATGGAGAAGTGCTTGCTACTCGTCCCCGGTGATCGATGTTCATCTGGAAGTACCCGTTCCGCCGCACGCGTGAGGAGTCCTCCGTAGTGAAGGTTCGCAGGTTTCAGGCCGTAGCCGTCCTTGCCATGGCGCTGGGGGCCGACCTTCTGGCCGGCGCCGGCCCCGCGGCTGCCGTCGTCGTCACCGGCCATGCCGCCACCTCCGTGCAGGCGCGCGGCCTGCTGCCTCCGGACTGGTACCGGTCGAGCTACTACCCCACCATGGAGGCGTGCCGCGTGGGCTTGGCCGACGCCGCCGCCAACGGCCAATACACCGGCCTGAGCGCCTGCTACTACTACGCGGGCGACCGAAACTACCGCGCGGGTTACTACTTCAACATCTACATTCCCTGAGCCTTCGAGCGTCTGACCGTGATCTCCTGCGTTCGCGGTTCCTTATCCGGGTTTGATGGTCGCGAGTTGCACCAGCAGCAGGACGAGCCGGTAGAGCTCGGCGAAGTCGGTGGCGGTGAAGGTGACGGTACGGTCGCCGGCGGTGCGGGAGACGCCGGGGACCAGTGTCGCCAGGTCGACCGTGGTGGGGCTGTAGAGGTCGACCTCGACGGCCAGCGGTCCGGGGATGGTCAGAGGCGAGACGTGCGCACGCCGGGTGATGGCGTCGGCGGCGGCGGCGCGTAGCCGCTCGCGGGCCTCCTCCGGATGCAGGGCGACGGCGGCGGCCTGGCCGAGGGCTTGTTTGACCGCGACGGTCACGGCCGAGGGCACCAGGTCGGCCAGTTCGGCGCAGGCGGTGTCATCGCCGCTGAGCAGGACGACCGGTACGCCCAGGTGTCCGGCCATGGCGGCGTTGAGACCGATCTCTCCCAGGGAACGTCCGGCCACCCGCACGTCCAGGATGTCGCCGCTCATGGTGTGCGCCAGCACGGCCGGGCCGCCGCCGACGCGGGCATGGTAGCCGACGAGCAGCACCGCGTCGGTGTTCTCGTCGAGGCCGCCGAGCATGCCCAGCGGCCGCGGCCGGCCTCGCACCAGGTGGGCCCGCCGGTCGAGTTCCTCCGGCAGCAGGTTACGGAACGGCCCGTGCGCGTCGGCGACCCACACCACGGCGTCGGGTTCGGCGTCCAGGACCCCGGCGATGACGGCGTTCGTCTCGGCCGTCATCAGGGCCCGGCCGCGTTCGTAGTCGTAGCGATCCGGATTCGTCTCGGTGGGATGGACGATCCCCGAGATGCCCTCCATGTCCACAGAGATCAGCACCTTCATGGCTCCAGGAGCCTACGTGCCTTTCCCGCCAGGCCACACCCTGCTACGGCCGCGTCCTCAGGCGTGGCGGTCGGCTTGGTCGAGTAGGTATCGCTGTTCGATCTGGTTGCCGGTGAGGGCAGCTGCCTCGCGGTACAGATGTGCTGCTTCGGTTGCGTTGCCGGTCATTCGTAGCAAGTGTGCGCGCACCGCGCGTTCGCGTTGGTGGGTCAGCGGGTCCTGGTCAAGGTGGAAGCGGCGGTTGAGGTCGTCGAGGAGGGCCAGGCCTCGGGTCGGCCCGTAAGCCTTGGCCACCGCCACCACCCGGCTCAGCCGGACCGGCGCGGTGGGGTGGAGGCGTTCGAGCCACAGGTAGAGGGCCGCGATCTGCGGCCAGTCGGTGTGCTCGGGCGAGGCCGCCGCGGCGTGGACCGCCGCGATCGCCGCCTGCAACTGGTAGGGGCCGACCTCGCGGCGGTTCCAGACGCCGTCGATCAGCGTGGTGCCTTCGCGGATGAGGCCGGAGTCCCATCGCGTCCGGTCCTGTTCGTCCAAGGGCACCAGCTCGTCGTGGCCGCCGGTGCGGGCCGGGCGGCGGGCCTCGGTGAGCAGCATCAGCGCGAGCAGGCCGGTCACCTCGGCGTCTTCGGGCAGAGAGGCGTGGAGCATGCGGGTCAGGCGGATGGCCTCGCCGGTCAGGTCGACGCGGGCGAGCGTGGTGCCGCTGGAGGCCGTGTACCCCTCGTTGAAGATGAGGTAGAGCACCTGCGTCACGGCGGCCATCCGGCTGTCCCGGTCGGCGCCTGCCGGCGGGGTGAAGCGGGCTCCGGCGCGGGCCAGTCGCTGCTTGGCGCGGCTGATCCGGGTACCCATGGTGGCCTCGGACGTGCCGTAGGCGTGCGCGATCTCGGCGGTGGTCAGGCCGCCGACCGCGCGCAGCGTGAGCGCCACCTGGGAGGTGGGGCTCAGTGCGGGGTGGCAGCAGAGCAGCAGCAGGGCGAGGCTGTCGTCACTGTCCCGCGGCGGGCCCGCCTGGCGGGCCGGTTCCCGCATGGCGAGTTCGGCGAGGCCGGCCTCACGCTCGCGGCGGCGCCGCGCCTGGTCGGCGCGGAGCAGGTCGACCATCCGCCGGTAGCCGACGCGGATCAGCCAGCCGCGCGGGTCGTCCGGCACACCGTCGGCCTGCCAGGCCCGGCTCGCGGCGAGCAGTGCCTCCTGCACCGCGTCCTCGGCGATGTCGAAGCGGCCGAAACGCCGCACCAGCGCGCCGAGCACGTGCGGCGTCTCGGTGCGCAGCACGTGCTCGATGTCGGCGTTCATCCTGGGTGGGCCTATCCGGCGGTCGTCCCGGCCACCCGCTCGCGCCGGGCGTCGCCCGGCTTGACGGGAGTCACGCCGCGAAGTCCTCGCCCATGATCGGCCGGATCTCGATCGGCTCGCCCAGCGTCTCGACGATCCGCGAGACGATCTCCACGGCTCGCTCCCGGCTGGCGACGTCGATGACGGCGAAGCTGGCCAGCACCTCCTTCAGCTCGGCGAACGGCCCGTCGGTCGCCACCACGCCGTCGGCGGTCCTGCGGACCGTGGTGCTGACCGCCGGATGACCGAGGCCCTCGCTGCCGACGAACTCGCCGGTGGCGGTCAGTTCTCGCTCGAACTCCTGGTAGGCGGCGAACGCCGCCAGCGCCTCCTCAGAGGGGGTGTCGGCGGTCGCGGCGTCCCAGTCGGCGGCCGGGGTGTAGCCGAGCAGCAGATACTTCACGGCGGATCCTCCTTGTCGAGCGTCGGGCAAGGGTATGCGGAGTCAGACCAAGCGGCGCGTGGACAGGGCCAGGACGGTCGCCCCGGTGAGGGCGCCCAGGCCGTTGACGGCGATCGCGACGAGGATGGGCAGCGCGCGGCGGTCGGCGGGGACGCCGGTGGCGGTCGCGGCGGTGACCATGACTTCCTCCTTGATGGGGTTCCTGCCGTTACCTCGGGGCACGAGCCGGGCTCTCGACACGATCGGATTGTGAGGTGAATCACACCGCAGGTGGTGTCGAGGCGGGCGGGCCGCCTCCGAGGTACCGGCGAGCACTCACCACGACACACAAGGAGAATAAGATGTCCGAGATCCCGGAGACCTACGAGCCGAGCGCCGAGGTGCAGGCTCTGGACCGCCTGGTCGGCACCTGGGCGGTCACCGGCGGCGCCGAGGGAACCGTCCGGTACGAGTGGCTGCACGGCGGCTTCTTCCTGCTTCAGCACGTCGCGCTCACCCATTCCGGTCAGCCTGTCACCGGTCTGGAAGTGATCGGCAACCTGCGCCCGTTCGGCGAACCGGCCGGCGCGGACGTGATGTCGCGCTTCTACGACGCGGCGGGCAACACGTTCGACTATGTGTACGAGCTGGTCGGCGACAAGCTGACCATCTGGGGCGGCGCGAAGGGCAGTCCCGCCTACTACGAGGGCACGTTCAGCCCTGACGGCACCACCGTCACCGGCGCGTGGGTCTACCCCGGCGGCGGCGGATACGAATCCACCATGACACGCATCTGACACCGGCTCACATCGCCTACCGGCAGACCACCGCGCCTCGCCGGGAGGCGACCGCGCAGTGGCCGAAGTGTCGACGCGCGCGGCCGGGCGGGTACGGCAGGGCCACGTCCCTTCGCCGGCTGCCCGGCCGATGCCGGAGGCGTCCGGCCGCGAGCCTTCTTCCAGGGGAGTGCGATGTGGCCGCGCCGGCGAGGCCGGCGTCAGGCCCGGCCGTTCCAGCCGTTCTCGAGGAGGTCGAAGGCAGTCTCGACGGCCAGAGGAGGATCGTCATGGCCGTGCGCCAGGGCCAGTGCCTCCAGGGCGAAGTGCGCCAGGGCCGAGCAGGCGGGATCGTCGGCGGCGGCGCCGGCGTCCTGGGCGATGGCGCGGGTCAGGGCGGTCTCGTGGCGCATCCACATGCGGTGGGAGTACTCGCGCAGCGCCGGGGTGCCTTCGATGAGCCGCTTGTAGGAGGCGAAGGCCGGGTCGGCGGCGGTGGCCAGGCGGCTCAGCATGTGCGCACGGAGGGCCGCGACGATGGACCGGCCGGCGGGGCGTTCCAGAACGGCGGCGATCAGGGCGGCTTCCTGGTCGCCCTCCTCGTCGAAGACGAGGGCCTCCTTTCCGGTGAAGTGCTTGAAGAGCGTGGTGGTGGAGACGTCGGCGGCCTCGCAGATGTCCCGGATGCTCACCTGGTCGTAGCCGTGTTCCAGGAACAGGTTCAGGGCGGCGTCGGCGATGGCCTGGCGGGTCGCCGCCTTCTTCCGCTCTCGACGCCCTGGGGGCGATGTCGTCTCACTCACGGGTTCACTCTATCCGTAGGTTGCCTCAGATGAAAGATTGACTCGTTGCACTTTTTGAATCGGTGTGCTTTTCTGGCGAGGTCGGACCTCCCGACACCCGCACCAGGCCGATCGGAGTGATCCCATGACCACCACCACACCTCGCATCAGCGTCATCGGAGCCGGACCCGGCGGGCTGACCTGCGCCCGAGTCCTCCAGCGGCACGGCGTCCAGGTCACCGTCCACGAGTTCGACACCTCCCTCGACGCCCGCCCCCAGGGCGGCAGCCTCGACATGCACGCGGACAGCGGGCAGATCGCCCTGGAGGCGGCAGGGCTCCTCGACCGGTTCCGCACCTTGGCCCGCCCCGCCGGGCAGGCCAAGCGGGGGCTCACCGCGCACGGCGAGGTCGTCGTCGACTATCGGCCCGACGAGGACGAGGACGGCGCCCCCGAGATCGACCGTGGACAGCTCCGCGCCCTGCTGGCGGACGCCCTCGAACCGGGCACCATCCGATGGGGCCGGAAGCTGGCGTCGGTCACCGGCAACGGCGACGGCACGCACCGCCTGCTCTTCGAGGACGGCACCACGACGCACACCGACCTGGTCATCGGCGCCGACGGCGCCTGGTCGAAGGTACGCCCGCTGGTCAGCGACGCCACTCCCCGCTACACCGGCGTCACCTTCGTGGAGGCATGGTTCCACCACGTCGACCGCGCCCACCCGGCCGTCGCCACACTGGTGGGCGACGGGCAGGTCTTCGCCACCGGCGACTCCAAGGGCCTGATCGCGCAGCGCAACAGCGGCGGGCGCGTCTGCGTCTACATCGGCATCCGGGACGAGCCCGACTGGCAACGCGCCGCCGGCCTCGACCCGGCCGACACCGAGGCCGTGCGCGCCGCGCTCCTGGAGCGGTTCGCCGGCTGGGACGCGAGCCTCCTCCCCCTGATCGCCGACAACGACGGCCCCTACGTCAGCCGTCCGCTCTACGCCATCCCCGCCCCGCACTTCTGGCCGCACTCCCCCGGCGTCACCCTGCTCGGCGACGCCGCCCACCTGATGACCCCGTTCGGCGGCAACGGCGCCAACTACGCCATGCTGGACGGCGCCGAACTCGCCCTCGCGCTGGCCCGGCACGAAGACCTCGACGAGGCCGTCACCACGTACGAGAAGACCATGCAGACCCGCGCCGCCGAGTTCGGCGACGGCATCGAGGCCCTGCACCAGGCATTCGCCCCCGGCGGCCTCGACCGCGCCGACATCCCCGACTTCGCCCAGGAGAAGGACGACTACAAGACCCGGGCCGCCGCCTACCGGGCCACCTGACCGCCCCACCGTTCCGGACCGCGCACGCGAACGCCCCTGCCCGCCAAACAACCTACAGAACAGGACATATCTGGTGCTACCCGGTAGCACCAGATGGCACACCGCCAGGTAGACTGGCCCCGTGAGCATCTCCGAGCCTGACCATTCTCATCAGATCTCGCAGCGCGACCTGCGCAACCGGTCCGCGGAGATCATGGACGGCCTGGAGCGGGGAGAACGGTACGCCGTCACCCGCAACGGTCATCACATCGGCGATCTGGTGCCCATACGCCGACGCCGCCGGACCGTCTCACGGGCCGAGTTCGCTGCGGTGTCCCGGGGCATGCCGCGCCTCGACGACCGGAAGTACCGCGAGGACATGGACCGTCACGTCAACGACGATCTCTATGACCCCTACGATCGCGCGTACGGCAGAGGCGAGTTCGCAGAGGACGAGGCATGACCCCTGCTCAGGGTCTACTCGACACCAACATCCTCATCCTGCGCGCCGGAATCGATCCGGACGAACTGCCCGACGAGATGATGATCAGTTCTATCACCACCGCCGAGTTGTCCGTAGGCGTCCTGGTGGCCTCCGGACCGCAGGAACTCGCTCAACGGATGAAGGTTCTCCAGGCGGCCGAGGCCGAATTCGACCCCCTTCCCTTCGATGAGACCGCCGCCCGCGAGTACGGCCAGCTCTGGACCGCCGTTATGGCCTCGGGCCGCAACCCACGTCCCCGTACGGCCGACTTGATGATCGCTTGCGTGGCCATCGCGAACCGCCTTCCGCTGTACACCTGCAACCCCAAGGACTTCAAAGGACTGGACCACCTGCTCTCAGTCATTCCTGTCACCAGGCCACACTGAAAGGGCGCGAAACTCACCCGGCCGCGCACAACGAGCGTGGCGCCGTCAGGGTTTCAGTGGTGCGCCGTGAGCAGTTCTCGTACTTGTGGCACGTCGCGGTAGGGCTTGAGTCGATCCAGAACGACGCGGGCGCGCTGGGCGGTGCGGTCGCTGGCCACGTCCGCTGAAAGCTCCAGCATTCTGGCGGCCACGCACGCCGATTCTTCGGGTTCGTTGACGTCCGCTAGTGCGACGGCCAGCCATGACAGGTACAAGGCGAGTTCTCGTGAGTGTGCGGGCTGGACTCGGGATTCGCCTCCCAGAAAGGCGAGTGGAACCTGCGGTAGCCGACCCACGCAGCTCGGCATGACGACCGCCGTCCTAAGGGGCTACTCCTGCGGCCCGAAAATCTCCTTGACGAACAGCGCTGTGGGCAGGTCGGGCAACGCCTGGATCCGCGCCTAACCGAGTGCCGGCGGGTGCTCGGCCGGACGGCGTCCCCAGGCCGAGATCAGCGGAGCGAGTGTCAGGTCGAGTTCGCCCGCGTGGATGGCGGCCAAGTGCGCGTCGATCTCGGCGTCGTCGGCCAGGCCGGCCGCGAGGAGCTCGCCGCGCACGTGCCGGATGGTCGCCGCCTCCAGCCGGTCGCAGGCCATCCCGCCGACCGGGAAAGAGCCCGCCGCGGCGACATCTACCAAGCCGGCCTCACGCAATGCCCGCGGCAGTGTCCGGCCGTAGCGCAGGTCCGCGCCGCGGCGCGTCAGCAGTTCCCGGACCGCGTCGCGCAGCCTGTTGGCCCGCCGCTGCGCCGGGCCGCTGTCGTCCAGGCATGCCAGTGGCTGCAGAGCGGTATCTGCGTCCTCGACCAGCAGCCAGCCGCCGGGCCGCAGCGCCGCCGCCATCGTGGCCAGCGCCCGCGCCCGGTCAGGTACATGGACCAGCACGAGCCGGGCGTGCACCAGATCGAACGTCCCCGACTCCGGAGGCGCATCAGCGGCGACGTCGTGTCGGCGCACCTCGTACCCGCCGTCTGCCTTCAGCCACGACGGGTCGATGTCCGTGGCCAGCACGTGCCCGGTCGGACCGACGGCCGCCGCGAGCGCCTCCGGGATGCTGCGGCCACCGGCCCCCACCTCCCAGCAGCGCGAGCCGGCCCCGACCCCCAGTCGAGCGAAGTGCCCCCGCGTCACACCGTCGAACAGCTCGGCCAGCCAAACGAATCGCTCGCCCGCCTCGGCGCGTGCGTTGTCCAGCAGGTACCCGCGGGCGGGAGCGGGCTCTCCACCGAGCGCGGTAGTCCCGCCTATCGGATCCGGTCGGCCACCGACGTACGGCGGGCGGGGAGAGGACGTCATCACTACATGGTCACCTCCCCAGACCACCAGCACCACGACGACGGGAGAGGGATATCTCACACAGCCGGCGACCCCGCATGGCCTACCGCATGGTTCTGCACCGTGACGCGCCGGAAGGGGTACATGTCTTCGGAGTCCACAGCCAGCGCACCAGGCGCGGGACAGCGCGCTGACCGGAGCGTCGGCTACGGCCGGCTCGACCTCTTACCGGACGCTTTCGATCACGACGTGAAGTAGGGGCCGGCGGACCCAACCGAGCGCAGCATTCCATTTCTGCCACTCGGCCTGGACGGGCTACTCCCTCGCACGTCCAGGCCGGCCACAGGCCGTGGCAGGTATCCCCGGCTTGTTACTCTCCCTGGCCGCCGGTCTGATCGCCGTCGCCTCCTCGCGATGGATCATTGGGTGGCGCATCCGCTTTTGGTGGCTCCTGGTCGCGCTGACCTATCCGCTGACCCGCTTCGTCATGATCGGCCTGTCGACCACACCGTCCGTCCTGCCATAAGCCACGCTCCACACCGCGGATTTCAGCCGTGCGCCATGAGCAGGTCTCGTACTTGTGGCACGTCCCGATAGGGCTGGAGGCGATCCAGAACGACGCGGGCGCGTTGGGCGGTGCGGTCGCTGGCCACGTCCGCTGAGAGCTCCAGCATTCTGGCGGCCACTCGTGCCGATTCCTCGGGTTCGTTGGCGTCCGCCAGTGCGACGGCCAGCCACGACAGGTACAAGGAGAGCTCTCGTGAATGCGCGGGGTTGTATCGGCTGAGCACATCGGTCAGGAGCGGGACAGCGCGCAGCGGTCGCCGTAGTTCGGTGTAGGCGCGTGCCTTCATGATCTGAAGCTCGTTCTCGTCCACCCAGTACAGATAAGCGGGCTCCGTGCCGCCGAAGTCGCGGTCAAGGGCCTCGTCCGCCTCACCGAGGGCCCGCATGGCCGCCTGCGCGTCGCCCACCCGTGCGTTCGCCCACGCCAGCCGATCCCAGCAGAGAGCACGTGCCCGAGGAGGCGCGGAGGCCCCGGCCGCGTCCAGCGCCGCCTGTGCGAGGGCCACACTCTCGCCGGGGTCGTCGATACTTGAAACCTGATAGGCCAGCGATCCGATCAGGTACGAGGCGAGGGTGCCGTCACCGGCGTCCTGGGCCGCGCCTATGCCCAGCTTGTACGTGCGCGCCGCCTGGTCGGCCCGTCCCGCGTCGCCTGCCACCCAGCCGGCGATCTGGGCGAACTCCCCGATGATGACCAACAGGTCCCGGCCTGCCTCCTCGGTGTGCGCCGAGTCTCTGTACATCCGGACGGCCGTGCCGAGTTCGCGGAAGGCGGGCTGGATGAGATCGAGTCCGGCGAGGACATCGTCGGCGAGCCGCAGACCATGGACTCGTGCCGACATATCGGCGAGGGTTTCCGCACCTATACGCGAGCCTTTGCGGCGGGCGTACGGAGTAAGGGGATTTTCTCCGCGAAGGATCTGCCACAAAGCATCCGTGGAATCACGGCGCGATGAAGCCGCCGTAGCACCGAACAATTCCTCTTCGTCCATGCCGAAAGCTCGCGAGTACAGCACCGGATAGGGGTCTTTGGGGCGGTGCGTGCCCGCCTCCCAGTACTTGATCATGCGGATGAGAGAGTCACGTTCGGGCAGGCGCGCGCGGGTGTGCTCGTCGGCGGCGTCGGCGAGCCGCTTCGCCATCTCTCGCTGCGTCCACAGGTTATGACGCCGCAGCGCTCGGAGGCGCGCGGCCCAGGCCGGGATATCGCTCATCGCAAGCTCCTCGGGGGAAACGGCGGAATCCGGCTGTCTCCCCCAGTCTCCCCCATGCGCACTGTCACCGCATGCGTACAGAGCGATGTGATGAAAGCCCACGGCGTGAATGACCGGACCCGCACCACGCTTCTCGTCGTACACCGGGTCCTTGAAACGCATTATGGAGGTGCGATCCGTGGCACGGGCCAAGGGCCAGACATCCACCTATATGAGCGGGGCGAAAGGCATCCAACTGGGCGCTATCGATTTGCTCGGTGCTCCTGAAGCGGCGCACGAAGCACGCGCTTTCGTACGGCGGATTCTCGGCATGGACCACCCGGTTCGGGACGACGTGACACTCCTGGTGTCGGAGGCCGTCACGAACTCGGTGCTGCACTCCGATTCCAAGGACGGTGGCCGCGTCAGACTGGCGTTGGCCGACTGCGGCGAATTCATCTATGCGGAGATCGCCGACGCGGGCGGACGGACGGCTCCGCGTGTCGCCGGGAGCCCACTGGCCGAAGGTGGGCGTGGGATGGTGCTGGTGGACACGATCGCCCGGCGATGGGGCGTCGAGGAACACGAGGCCGGCCGGACGTTGTGGTTCGAGGTGCCGTACGCGTGCGAAGGCCACGACGCGGCGGCGTGGTTTCCCCGACAGCGGCGACCGGCCGATCCAGTCCATCCGGTCGATCAGCAATGATGCCGTTCTTCCTCTGGGACCGGAGCCGGCCGCCTGAGGATCAGCGTCACCTCGTCGGCACGAGCACCATCCGCATGGCGGTCGAGATGGTACGCCTGTCACGCGAGGCCGAAGAGGCGTGGCGGCGGGCGAAGGTGCTCATGGTCGGCCGGCATGTGTCCCGTGCAGAGGTGGATGCGATGGCCGCGTTCCTGGGGTTCGATCCCCTCAGCGACGGCGAGTGGGAGGAGTCGGCGACGAAAGATGCCGTCAGCCGCCGAGATTTCGGCTGAGTTCCTCGGCTGAGCGGATGCGGTGAAGGCGGCATGGCAGACGGGGAGTCCGAGGGGGCTCCCTCGGGGCCGGAGGTCACTGGAGAGCACAGTCCGAGCCGGAGGCGAGGCCCATTTTCGGGGCGCCCCCTTTGTGTTTCCTCATTTCAGGGCGGGGCCGTCTTCGCATGTGCGAACGGGCGACCTCTTGGTGGAGGTCGCCCGTTCGGGGGTGTGGGTCAGGCGGGCTTCTTGGCTACGCAGAGGAGGTAGCCGAGTTCCTTCACCAGGCCGACCGGGTTGCGGAGGAGTTCCAGCATGGGGATGACCTGCTCGCCGTAGCGGTCGATGAGGGCGTCGTACTTGGCGTTGACGGCCTCGATAGTGCGGGTGGAGGACTTGTAGGTGTGCTTGCTGATGTCCAGCAGCTCGGCGACCTCCAGGTCCGCCTCGGCGACCAGGGCGCGGTACTCGTTCTCCCACAGGATGGGGCTGGCCTGCAGGTCGGTCATGAACTCGCTGACGGCGCGCTCGTCCTCGGGGCTCATGGGGCCGGTCTGCAGCTTGTCGGTGACGACGACGCGGCCGCCCGGGCGCAGGACGCGGCGCAGCTCGCGCAGCGTGCGCAGGCGGTCCATGTGCAGGAGCGCGTCGAACACCCAGACGACGTCGAAGGAGCCCTCGGGGTAGGGCAGGTCGTAGACGTCGGCGTACTCGAAGGTGACGCGGTCGGCGAGGCCCTGGGCGCGGGAGCGGCGGTTGGCCTCGTCGATCTGGGCCTGGTTGTTGGAGATGCCGACGATCTCGGCGGGGGTGGCGCCGGCGAGCTGGAACGCCGACAGGCCGATGCCGCAGCCGACGTCGAGCACGCGGCCGCCGTTCTCCAGGCCGGAGTGGTCGATGAGGAGCTGGGTCATCCGCTCGGCGGCCCGCCGGTTGGAGCTCTCGTCGTTCTCGTCCTCCCAGTAGCCCTGGTGGAAGTTCTCGTCCCAGACGTCGATGAGAAGGAGGTTGAAGACGTCGTAGAACTCGGCCGTCCCCTCGGAGGAGGGCACGGAGGGCGCGGCGACTTGGTCGGTGGTCATGTGGGCTCCCATATGTCTCTGCTCGGTGACTCGGTGGCTGCGTGCTCCGGTGGCGCGATCCGGCCGGTGCGAGGGGTCAGCGCGGGCGCTCGGCGGTGATGATGATGAAGGTGCCGGGCCCGGACTCGTCGCGGATGGTGAGGCCCGCGTCCGCCAGCCACCGCTTGACGTCGTCGAGCTCGAAGAGCTGCATCCCCTCCTGGTGGCCGGGGAAGTAGTGCGAGGCCTGGAAGTACCGGGCGAGACGGTCGTCGTGCATGCGGAAGGTGAGCAGCGAGAACGTGCCGCCCGGCCGCAGGATCCTGCCGACCTCGGCGATGGCTTCGGCCGCGTCGTCGGGGAACGCCTGCAGGGCGTTCCAGCACAGGACGGCGCCGACGCTGGCGTCCTGGAAGGGCAGCGCCTTGGCGCTGGCCATGACGGCGGGCAGCTCGGGCAGCTTGTTGCGGGTGGCGGTGAGCATGGGGGCGTAGGCGTCCAGGGCGATGATGCGCTCGGCGCCGACGGCCTCCACCAGCATCTCGGTCCAGGTTCCCGCGCCGCAGGCGAGGTCGAGCACGGGGCCCTCGACGGGGGCGACGTGGTCGATGATGTAGCGGCGCTCGTCCTCGGGGGTGACCTGGGCGCCCCAGTTGGTGCCGGCGATGCGCAGGAAGTTCGGGCGGGCGTACGCCTCGTAGAACAGGCCCATGCTGGGCAGCTCGGCGAGCTTGTAGAGGAAGTCGCCGGGGTTGTTCTGGGCGCCCTCGGACAGGTTGAGGATGCCGTGGGCGGCGGGGAAGGCGGTGGAGCAGCTCACGCAGCGGACGGTCTCGCCGGTGACCTCGATGCCGCCGCCGCAGTTCGGGCAGCGCAGCGCCTCGGCGTGCGGGGCGAAGATGTCGGCGCTCTGCTCGCGCAGCTGGGGCACCTGGTCGCGGGGCGGCACGGTGCCGAGCACGACGGGCGCGGGCGTGCCGTTGACCACGGCCCAGTACGCCTTGGCGCCGGCGTGGCCCCAGACGGTGCGCGTGTCCTTCTCCCAGTTCGCGGCGATCTGCTCGGCGGTCATCTGCCGGATCCAGGTCTGGTCGAACGACTTCTCGTTGTCGTCCATGAGCGCCCAGACGGCCGGGGAGGGGAAGACGCGGCCGAGGACGGGCTTGGCCGGGTCGAGCTCCTGCAGGCCGCGCTCCAGGCGGGTGTAGTCCTCGATGTGCAGGTCGCGGTGGTCGGCGGCGGCGAGCACGCGGTCGCGGTGGGAGGGGAAGTGCGCGACCAGGTAGGTCAGGGCCACCGAGAGGGACTGCCCGTTGGGGGCGGTGCGCCACAGGTCGAGGTACAGGTCGACGCCCTGGCGGGCGGCCGTGGTGATCGGGCCCTCGGTGTCGGGGTACTCGGCCTCGATGAGGATGCCGAGCAGGACGGCGATGTAGCCCTTGCGCTCGTCGTCGACCTGGCCGAGCCGCTCGACGAGGACGGGGACGGCGGGCACGGCGAGGTCGGTCAGGGTTCCGTCGTCCCAGAGGGCCGCGACGAGCCGGTGGAACTCCGGCACGAGGCGGTCGCGGTCGGCTCCGGTGAAGGCGCCGACCACCTCGGCGGCGGTCGAATGGGCCGTGGAGACACTCATGTGCGGGTCCTTTCCTGATGGATGGCCGTGTCGACCGGCCGGTGGGGCGAATCGCCCGCTCGTGGCGCGCCGGGTGGCGGCTTCAAGCGGCTTTCGGCGGCTTTCGGCGGCGTTCGCGGCGGTGTTCTCGGCGGCTTGCGGGCGTTTCGGCGGCGTTCCTATGGCTGGCGGTTTCAGGTCCGAGGCTTGCGGGCCGAGACGATCACGTACCCGATCTGTTCCTTCCGGGGCGCGAAGAAGCCCAGGTGTCTCTGGGAGAACTGTGCGACCGCGTCCTCGCCGAACTTCTCGGCGACCTCGTCCCTGCGGCCCATCGCCGACTTCAGGTACTTCGACTTCCTGCCGAACACCCGCGGTCCGCACTGGGTGTATTCCTCGATCTGGAATCCGGCGTCCCGCAGGTGGCCGAGCCATTCGGCCAGGGTGGGGAGCCGGTGGAGTTTGAGGCTGTCCATGAACTTCGCCACCCGGGCGGGCTCGGAGTCGGACTCCAGGCTGAAGTCGGAGAAGGTGAGCCTGCCCCCGGGCCGCAGCACGCGGTACAGCTCGCGCAGCACCTGGCCGAGGTCGACGGCGTTCTGCAGCGACTCCAGGGCGAGGACGGCGTCGAAGGCGCCGTCGGCGTAGGAGAGCGCGGCGTAGTCGCCGTACTCGACGCTCACCAGGCCGGCGACGCCGCCGGCCGCGGCCCTGGCGCGGGCCTTGTCGATCTCGAAGGCGCTCACCGTGACGCCGGTGACCCGCACGCCGTGGGCCTGCGCCAGGTAGACGGCGGTCGCGCCGGGCCCGCACCCGGCGTCGAGGACGTGCTCGCCGGCGCGCAGGCCGAGGGTGTCGGTCACCTTGCGGCTGACGCGGTGGACGGCCGCGGTCAGCGGGGCGTCGTCATCGTCGTCATACCAGTACCACATATGAATCTGGCCGTCGCGGAGCTCGTCCCCGATCGGGGAGCGCTCGTCGTAGTGCCTGCCGATGACGGCCGTGTCGATGACTTCGTTACCCATGAATACGTCGCTCCCGTCGAGCGGCCCCATGACCTCGGTGCTGCCGGCCGGGACGGCCGGACGCGGGGAAGACAGCGATTGACAGAATGATCTGCACTAATGGTGTGCGGGCCGCGGGCGCGGCGACATCTCCGAGAGTGCCGTCCTGACCTGGGCCCGGCCGGGATCACAGCGCAATCACGGAGATGCGCGGGCGGGCGCGCGCGTGTGAATCTGACCGCACCGCCGGACTCGACGGCGTTCGGCCTGTCATCACATTTCCCCCGCCCCGTTCTCCGGGGTGTTTCCGGAAGGCATGTCACTCATGACCACGATCGACGAGCGGGACACCGGAGTCGCCCGTCCCGGCGACCCGGCGTTCGAGGCCGCGACGCGGGTGTTCAACCTCGCCACGCCGGCCCGGCCGGCGGCGGCGGTGACCGCGCGCACCATCGACCAGATCCGTGCGGCGATCGGGCACGCGCGGGCGGAAGGGTTGTCGGTGCGCGTGCACACGACCGGGCACGCCTCCGGCACCGCGCGCCCCATGGACGGCGCGCTGCTGATCCGGACGGACCTGGAAGGCGGCGTCGAGGTGGACGCCGCGCGCCGGGTGGCGAGGGTCCCGGCCGGGACGCTGTGGGGCGACGTCGTGGACGCGGCGGCCCCGTACGGGCTGACCGCGCCGCACGGCTCCTCCCCCACCGTGGGTGTGGTCGGCTACCTGCTGCGCGGCGGGCTGAGCTTCTACGGCCGGCACATCGGGCTCGCGATCAACAGCGTCCGGGCGGTCGAGCTGGTCACCGCGGACGGCGAGCTGCGCCGCGTGGACGCCGGGAGCGACCCGGAGCTGTTCTGGGCGCTGCGCGGCGGTGGCGGCGGCTTCGGCGTGGTGACCGCCGTCGAGGTGGCCCTGTTCCCGGCCGCCAAGGTGATCACCGGGGCGACGTACTGGCCGGCCGCGCACGCCGAGGGCCTGCTGTCGGCCTGGCGCCGGTGGACGCTGGACGCGCCCGACGAGGTGACCACGTCGCTGCGGGTGATGAACCTGCCGCCGGTGCCCGGGGTGCCGCCCGCGCTGGCCGCCGGGCCGGTGATCTGCGTGGACGGGGCGGTGCTGAGCCTGGACGGCGACGTGACCGCGGCCACGCGGCAGGCGGAGGACCTGCTCGGGCCGCTGCGCGCGGTGGCCGAGCCGGTCATGGACGACTGGCGGCTCACCGAGCCGTCGGCGGTGCTGCGGGCGCACATGGAGCCGGACGACCCGATCGCGATCGCCGGCGACCACATGCTGCTGCGTGAGATCGGCGACGACGGCGCCGCCGCGTTCCTGCGGCTGCTCGGCGCGGGGTCGGGCTCGCCGTTCGTCGTGGCGGGGCTGCGCCAGCTCGGCGGCGCGTACGGGCGGCCGTCCCCCGGCGGCGGCGCGCTGGACCACCTGGACGCGCACTACGCCTACTCGGGCGCGGGCGTGGCCGAGGACGCCGCGGTGACGGCGGCCATCGAGGAGCACTGCGCGAAGGTCCGCGCGGCGTTGTCCCCCTGGGACACCGGGCGGACGGCGCCGTCGTTCGTGGAGAACTTCGCCCAGCCGCAGGGGCACCTGAGCGCCGCCCAGGCGGAGCGCGCCGACCGGGTGCGCGACCGCGTGGACCCCGGCGGGCTGTTCCGTGGCGACGTCAGCCCGGGTGCGACGGCCCGCTGAGATGCCCGTCGCACGTGCGAAGGCCGGGCCGGCGGAGGGATCCACCGGCCCGGCCCGCGCGGGGAGAGCTCTACTTGACGATGCGCTCGGACGGCACGGGCGTGTCGTCGGCGGGAGCCACCGGAATGCGGGACTGGAGCTTCCTCTTGGCGCGCCGGTTGAAGTAGTTGACCAGCGGGCGCTCCAGCAGGAAGTAGCTGAGCGTCGCGGCCAGCACGCTGCCGACGGCCACGAACGCGAACAGCTCCCAGAACCCCGAGGTGCCGCGCAGCTCGGCGTCCATGACCGGCGTCTTGCCGAACATGTTGCCGTTGCCGACGAAGAAGTTCTGGAAGGGGATGTGCCAGAGGTAGATGCCGTAGGAGATGCGGCCGAGGTAACGCATCGGCGCGTTGCCCAGCGTCACGTCCATGAGCCGGGACCGGGCCTCGGGCACGATCAGCGGCAGCAGGAACAGCACGGCGAAGACGAGGATCAGGATGTGGCCGGTCAGCTCCTGGACGAGCGATCCGATCGTGCCCATGCCCGGCTCGCCGAACGGCTTGGGAATGTTGACGAGGTAGACGACGAGCGCGGCGAGCCAGAACAGGTTGGGGTGCTTGGCCACCGTGCGGTAGATCGCCGGCGTGACGCCGGTGAGCTCGGACCTGGACGACCAGACGGCCAGGGCCATGCCGCAGGCGAAGGCGCTGACGTAGTAGAACGGCCAGAACCAGAACTCGAACGGCCCCGTGAACGAGGGCAGGTTGGTGTAGGTGACCCAGGCGATGCCCACGGCGAACAGCAGGACGGCCGGCCACAGCGCCGCGCGCGCCCGCTTGGCGACGTCGACGCTCCGTCCGGCGAACACGGCGGCCAGCCAGGCGAGCACCGGCAGCAGCAGGTAGAAGCTGAGCTCGGTCGGCACGGTCCAGCTGTGTCCGAGGCCGATGTTCGGCTGGCCCTCGGGCAGATAGAAGTGCAGCGCGAAGACCGGGCGGAGGACGTCCCAGACGCTGTCGATGCCGCGCAGGTTGATGCCGAGCAGCACGACGGCGACGAGCAGCCAGTAGGCCGGAAGGATGCGCAGGCCGCGGCGGAACAGGAACGTTCCGGCGCCGGGCCTGGCGTCCTGTGTCATGACGGCCCGCGCGAACGGGCGGTACAGGAAAAGGCCGGACAGCAGGAAGAAGGGCGGCAGCATGACGGTAAGGCCGTCAGCCAGATGCCCCCATATCCCGTTGCCCACCTTGTCCGCGTAGTTGGTGGCGCCCGCCTGCCACGCGACGTGGAAGACGAGAACGCCCATCGCGAGGACGCCGCGCACGCCCTCGAGCTTGGGAATTCGTTTGTTACTGCCGATCTCCACATCGCTCAGACGAGTGGTTGCCGCCATTAGCGTTCCTCCCCTCAGGGGCGTTTCCCCTGCTCAAGTTCTTACGTACCGTTATCGACGGTGTACTGGGGACGACATCGTCGCGCTCCGCCACCGCACGGCACATCTTCTGAAATGCTGAATTCGATCGGGTGCCGCGCGGTGGCGGCGGCGGGAAACGTCCATCGCGCCGGGGGCGGCGCGCTCGGATCACCCCACTTCTTTGAGGGCTCTTCGGTCGAGTTTGCCGTTGGCGGTCTCGGGGAGACGGTCGACGAACCTGACGTCGCGGGGGTATTTGTGCGGCGCCAGCGTCGTCTTGACGAATGCCTGCAGCTCCGCGGCGGACACCTCGCCGGAGGCCACCACGAACGCGCGCGGCAGCGTCAGGCCGTCCACCTCGTACCCGACCACGGCGGCCTCGGCGACGGCCGGGTGGGAGCGGAGGCAGTTCTCGATCTCGGAGGGCGCGACCCAGACGCCGCTGACCTTGAGCAGGTCGTCGGCGCGGCCCTTGTAGTAGTAGTAGCCGTCGGCGTCGCGGGTGAACAGGTCGCCCGACCGTACGGTGTGCGGAGCGGGGAAGGTCTCCGCGGACTTCTCGGGCGCCCGCCAGTACTCCAGCGCGGCGGTCTCGCCGACGATCTCCAGGCGGCCGACCTCGCCGTCCGGCAGCGTCTCGCCGTCGGCGTCGATCACGCGGGCGCGGTAGCCGGGGACGACCTCGCCGAGGCTGCCCTGGCGCGTGCGTCCCGGCCGGTTGGAGATGTAGGCGTGGTACACCTCCGAGGAGCCGATGACGTCGAGCACCTCGACGCCGAAGGTGTCCATCCACCTGCGGTGCAGGTCCGCGGGCAGGGCCTCCCCGGCCGAGGTGCACAGGCGCAGGCTGCTCAGGTCCTGGGCGGCGGCCTCGGGGTGGGAGACCATGGCGCTCATCATGGTCGGCACGTTGACGAGGATCGTCGGGCGGTGGGCGGCGATCAGCTCGAAGATCCGCTCGGCCGTGCTGCGCTCGGGGAAGGCGATGCCCGCGCCGCCGGAGCCGAACGGGTACAGCGCGGTCATGTCGCGGGAGTAGCCGAAGAACAGCTTGGGCACCGGCAGGACGACGTCGTCCGGGCCCATGTCGAGCACGCCGCGGGCGTACCACTCGCAGGCCAGCAGCGGGCTGCGCGCGGGCAGCACGCACGCCTTGGGCGCGCCGGTGCTGCCGGTGGTGAACTTCCAGATCGCGACGTCGTCGCTGCGGGTGGGGGCGGGTTCCAGCTCGGCGGGCTGGGCGGCGACGAGCGACTCGAAGTGGTGCTCGCCGGGCCGCAGCAGGTCCGCGGGCACGCCGGAGACCAGCAGGTTTCCCACGCCGGCGACGCGGAGCCTCTCCAGGGTGACGGCGTCGGCGACGACGATCCGGGGTTCGGCGTAGTCGGCGTAGTAGCGGTAGTCCTTGGGCTGGAGGTAGGTGTAGACCTCGGCGGTGATCGCGCCGATCTTCTGGACGCCGTACCAGGTGGCGACGAAGTCGACGCCGTCGGCGAGCGCGATCAGGACGCGGTCGCCCCTGCCGACGCCGAGGGCGCGCAGGGCGTGGCCGATCCGGTTGGCCCGCGCGGACAGCTCGCCGTAGGTGGCGGTGCCCTCGGGGGTGATCAGCGCGGTGCGGCCGGGATCGTTGCGATCGAGGAAGTGTGACGCGATGTTGAATTCGCGGGGCACGTCTTCGTACCGCATCGGACCTCCGGGACGAGCGATTATGCGGCCCGCGGCGGGACCGGTTCGTGAAAACCCGCGCACGAACTCGGGAACGCCGCGGGAACCGACGGCCGGGGCGAGCCGCCACGCCCCGGGCATGAGTGGCCGTCACCCGACATGGTGACCTCGGAATCACCGGTCCGGCATCTTTCAAATTGCTGTGTTCGCGGTTCCGCGCGCCGGCGCGGCCGTCGCCGCCGGTCGGACCGGGTGCGGCCCCGATCCACCCGATGAAGATTCTGTCCAGCTTTCCCCTGGCAGGAAGCTGCTACCGGCGGGCAACTAACTGACTTGCCTTCGTATGGTCCGGCCCCGGCACCCGGCACAGCATTGGACCACGTAATTCGAAACGCAGGCCGGGGAAAGGGACAGAGAAATGCCGCAGTCCTTACTGGCGCCGCTCGGCGCCGGCGACGCGCCGCAGGCCGCCGTCCACGCGTGCAGGGCCGGATGGTGACGCCATGATCGTCGACCCGCCCGCCGTGCTGACCTACTCCTCCTACCTGGCGCTCGACGACGTGCTGGACGCCCAGCACCCGAACTCCGAAGAGCACGACGAGATGCTGTTCATCGTCGTCCACCAGGTGTACGAACTGTGGTTCAAGCAGCTCCTGCACGAGTTCGGCAAGTTCCAGCAGGATCTGACCGAGGGGCACACGGCCAACGCGATGCAGGCGGCCACGCGGGCGGTGAAGATCCTCAAGGTGGCGATCTCGCAGGTCGACATCCTGGAGACCATGACCCCGCGCCAGTTCACCGCCTTCCGCGACGGCCTCGGCAGCGGCAGCGGGTTCCAGTCGGCGCAGTTCCGCGAGATCGAGGCGACGCTCGGGCGCCGCGAGAGCAAGATGTACTCGCACTACCCCGCGGGCAGCCGGGAGCGCGAGCGCGTCGAGCGGGCGATGAACCGTCCCTCCGTGTTCGACTCGCTGCTCACCTACCTGTTCATCCGCGGGTACGGCGTGCCGCACGCGGCGCTGAACCGGGACGTGTCCGCGCCCTGGGAGGCGTCGGAGGACGTGCAGGCCGTGCTGGCGAAGGTGTACGAGGACGACAGCGGCGCCGCGCACATCTGCGAGCGGCTGGTGGACATCGACGAGGCCGTGCAGGAGTGGCGCTACCGGCACGTGAAGATGGTCGAGCGCATCATCGGCGTGCGGCCGGGCACGGGCGGCTCGTCGGGCGCGGCCTACCTGCGCGGCACGCTGTTCTCGCCCCTGTTCCCCGACCTGTGGGCGGCGCGGGGGTTGATGTGACGGCCACCGCGACCGGCGCGCTCCTCACCGAGACGCCGCCCTTCCCGCGGGAGACGCCCGGCGACGTGTCGGGGCGGCTCGCGCCGCACTACTCCGCCTTCCAGGTGTCGCGGCGGCTGCTGCTGACCGGGCACTCGCACCAGGCGTGGCCGGACGTGGCGCTGACCGGGCAGGTCGAGGCGTTCCGCGACGCCGCGCTGGAGGTGGACGAGAAGTGGGGGGCGGCGTTCGCCAAGGCCGAGCGGGTGCGCGAGGGCTTCCGCCTGTTCCTCGGCGACCCGCGCGCCGACCTGGCCCTCGGCGCGAGCACGCACGACCTGGTCCTGCGGTTCCTGTCCGCGCTCGACCTGCGGTCGCGTCCCCGCCTGATCACCTCCGACGGCGAGTTCCACACGCTGCGGCGGCAGCTCGCCCGCCTGGCGGAGGAGGGCGTCGAGGTGGTGCGGGTGCCGGCCGCGCCGGCGGACACGCTGGCGGCGCGGATGGCCGCCGCGGTGGACGACCGCACGGCCGCCGTGCTGGTCTCGGCGGTGCTGTTCGAGAGCGCCCGCGTCGTCCCCGGCCTGGACGCGCTGGCCGGCGCCTGCGCGCGGCGGGGTGCCGAGCTGCTCGTGGACGCCTACCACGCGCTCGGCGCCGTCCCGTTCTCGATGGAGGGGATCGAGGACGCCTGGGTGGTCGGGGGCGGCTACAAGTACCTGCAGCTCGGCGAGGGCAACTGCTTCCTGCGCCTGCCCGCGCACGCCGACGCGCTGCGCCCGGTGATCACCGGCTGGTTCGCGGAGTTCGCGGAGCTGTCGGCGGCGCACCGTCCCGGCGCCGTCGCCTATCCCACCGGCGCCGCCCGGTACGCGGGCTCGACCTACGACCCGACGAGCCACTACCGCGCCGCGCACGTCTTCGGCTTCTTCGCCGAGCAGGGCCTGACGCCCGCGTTCCTGCGCGCGGTGTCGCTGCGCCAGGTCGGCCTGCTGGCCGCCGCCTTCGACGCGCTCGGCGCGCCCGACGACGTCATCACCCGCGACCGCTCGGGTTCCCCAGAAGACTTCGGCGGGTTCCTGTCGCTGCGCACCCCGCACGCCGACCGCCTGCGGGCGGGCCTGGCCGCCCGCGGCGTCCGCGCCGACGCCCGCGCCGGTCACCTGCGCCTCGGCCCGGCCCCCTACCTGTCCGACGCCCAGCTCCTGTCGGCCGTCGAGGCCCTGGACGCCGAGCTGGCGGACCGGCCGTCGCGCACCGCCGCGTGACGCCCCCATGACGGCCGCCGCCCCTGCGCGGCGGGCAGGGGCGGCGGCGGAAGAACAGCGAAAGAACGGCGGGAGCGGCTATCCGAGGGTGACGGGCACGTAGTCGTGGCCGCGGACGAGCCAGCGGTCGCGGAAGCTCGGCTCGCCGGCGACGGCCAGGCGGGGGAAGCGGCTCAGCAGTTCGGGGAGCGCGATCTGCGCCTCCATGCGGGCCAGCGGCGCGCCGACGCAGTAGTGGATGCCGGCGGCGAAGGTCAGGGGCTGGATGTCGGGCCGGTCGGGGTCGAAGCGGTCCGGCTCGGGGAAGCGGAGCGGGTCCCGGTTGCCGGCCCCCATGATGACGACGATCTTGGTGTCGGCGGGGATCTCCATGCCCATGATGGTGATGTCCGCCGGCGCCCAGCGGCTGGTGGCCTGCACCGGCGGCTCGAAGCGCAGCGTCTCCTCGACGTATCCGACGGCGAAGCCGGGCTCGTCGCGCAGCCGGTCGGCGAACTCGGGCCGCTCCAGCGCCTGGAGGACGCCGTGCCCGATGAGGTGGGTGGTGGTGTCGAACCCGGCGTTGAGCAGCAGCATCAGGTTGCCCATCAGCTCGTCGTGCGTGAGCCGGTCGCCGTCGTCGTCGCGGGCCTGGACGAGCCTGCTCAGCAGGTCGTCGGACGGCTCGGCGCTGCGGCGCTCGATGAGCTCGTTGAGGTAGGCCGCCAGGTCGTCCATCGCGCGGTCGGCGATGGCCAGCTCCTCGGGGTTGGTCAGCCCCTCCAGCGCGATCATCACGTCGGCCGCCACCTGGCGGAACCACACCTGCTTGTCCTCGGGGACGCCGAGCAGCTCGCTGATCACCGCGACGGGCAGCCGGAAGGCGAACTCCGCCATCAGGTCGACGGGCGCGCCGCCCGCGCCCAGCTCGGCCAGGCGGTCGAGCAGCTTGCCGGTCATGCGCTCCACAGTGGGGCGCAGCCCGGTGACCTGGCGCGGGGTGAGCGCGCTGGTCACCAGGCGGCGCATCCGGCCGTGGTCGGGCGGGTTGGTGTAGAGCATGGAGTTGGTGAACCCGCGCAGCGAGGAGTGCGAGCGCCAGTCCGGGTAGATCAGGTCGTAGTTCTTGTCGTCCTGCACCTGTAGCCGGCCGTCCCGCAGCACCCGCGTGCACTCGGCGTAGCCGACGACGACCACGAGCCCGGGTTTGACGTGCAGCAGGTTCCCGTGGGCCCGCAGCGCCTCGTAGAAGGGGTACGGGTTCATGCGCCCTTCGGGGGCGACCATGGTCGCGATGATCTCCGCAGGTCCGAGGACCTGCTCCAGCACCTGCTCCGCCACTGGCTTCCTCTCCCCGTCCCGCCGCTCAGCGAGCGGCCAGCTCGACGACGGACAACCTGCCCGCCCGGTGGACCCCCGTGATGGCCAGCCCGCGGTCCGCCGCCAGGGCGGCGAGGTCGGTGAGCCCGCGCTCCTTGCCGCCGTAGTAGACGAGCATCCGCAGGTCCATCCCGGTGTGCGGCGACTCCCCGTCGTCGCCGATGTTCTCGACGATGAACACGCGCCCGTCGCGGCCCGCCGCCTCCGCGCAGCGGCCCAGGATCGCGCGCACCGCCTCGTCGTTCCAGTTGTGGACGATGAGCGACAGCACGTACCCGCCCGCGCCCGGCGGCAGCGGGTCGAAGAAGCTGCCCGCCACCGCGTCCGCGCGGTCGGCCAGGCCCGCGGCGGCCAGCGCCTTGCGCGCGGCCTCGGCGGTCTCCGGCTGGTCGACGACCGTGCCGCGCAGGGTGGGGTGCCGCTCCAGCAGGGCGGTCAGCAGCGAGCCGTCGCCGCCGCCGACGTCCACGACGTGCCCGAGCGCCCCCCAGTCGTACGCCTCGGCGATGGCGGGCGCGCGCACCGGCATGTCCTTGGCCATCGCGGCGTCGAACCCCTCGCCGAGCGCCGGGTTCAGCGCCAGGTCGTCCCAGAAGGAGTGGCCGAACAGCAGTGGAAACGCCGGCTCGCCGCTGCGGACGCTGTGCAGCAGGTGGGCGAAGGCCAGCTCGGCGCGGCCGACCCACGCCTCGATGTCGAGCTGGGCGCGCATGCCGTCGGGGTGGTCGTCGCGCAGCGGCTCGCCCTTGGGGGTGAGCGCGTACCGGCCGTCGGCGTCGCGGGTGAGCACTCCCCTGGCGGCCAGGTAGCGCATGAGCCGTTCCAGCGCGTCGGCGTCGGCGTTCACCACCGGGGCCAGCGCGGCGGCGGTGTCCACGCCGCGGGCGATGTGGTCGGCGATCCTCAGCGTCGCCGCGACGCGCACGGCCATGGGCGTCCCCAGGTGGGCCATGGCCCACAGCTCCGCGCCCGTTCCTGTCCCGCCTGCCAACGCGTCCTCCTTCGCCGAAACCTGGGCGCGCCCGCGCGGACGTGCGGTGGAACGGCGGGGCGCACGGTCAATGGTCGAGGGGCCGATCGGCGCGGCGCACCTTCCAGATTGCGGCGTGCGCGGCGAAACGGGGCCCGTGCGAAACGGGGACCGGCCGCGGCGGCCGGTCCCCGTCGTGTCCGGGAGCGCGTTCAGGACGCGTGGACGGCTCGGTAGCGGCGCAGGTACTCGCCGGTGAGGGACTCGGCGGAGTTCAGCAGGTCGCGCGGGGTGCCGGTGAAGACGATCTCGCCGCCGGCCTTGCCGCCGTCGGGGCCGAGGTCGATGACCCAGTCGGCCTGCTGGACCACGTCCAGGTTGTGCTCGATGAGCACGACGGTGTTGCCCTTGTCGACCAGGCCGTCGAGCAGGGCGAGCAGCGTGTCGATGTCGGACATGTGCAGGCCGGTGGTGGGCTCGTCCAGCACGTACACGCCGCCGGTGCGGCCGAGCTGCGTGGCGAGCTTGATGCGCTGGCGCTCGCCGCCGGACAGGGTGCTGAGCGGCTGGCCGAGGCTGAGGTAGTCCAGGCCCACCTCGACGAGCGGGCGCAGCTTGCGGCGCAGCGGAGCCTCGGTGAAGAACGCGACGGCGTCCTCGGCGGACAGCTCCAGCACGTCGGCGATCGACTTGCCGCGCAGCTTGTGCTCCAGCACCGCGTCCTTGAAGCGGCGGCCGTCGCAGACGTCGCAGTGGGTGGTGACCGGGTCCATGTAGGCCAGCTCGGTGATGATCACGCCGCGGCCCTGGCACTCCTCGCAGGCGCCC
This sequence comes from Sphaerisporangium siamense, assembly GCF_014205275.1. Lineage (NCBI taxonomy): Bacteria > Bacillati > Actinomycetota > Actinomycetes > Streptosporangiales > Streptosporangiaceae > Sphaerisporangium > Sphaerisporangium siamense. The sequence continues at coordinate 4,307,815 of NZ_JACHND010000001.1, read as the reverse complement.
TCGGAGTTGAAGCTGAACAGCCCGGCCGCGGCGCCGGTGGCCTTGGCGAACAGGTTGCGGATCGGGTCCATCAGGCCGAGGTAGGTGGCCGGCGTGGAGCGGGAGGACGCGGCGATCGCCGACTGGTCCACGAAGATGGTCTCCGGGTGGGCCTTGACGAAGACCTCCGCGATCAGGCTGCTCTTGCCGGACCCGGCGACGCCGGTCACCGCGGTCAGCACGCCGGTGGGCACGTCCACCGACACGTTCTTCAGGTTGTGCAGGCTGGCGCCGGTGATGGCCAGCGCGCCGGTCGGCTCGCGGTAGGTCTCCTTGCCGCGCACGGCCCGGCGCAGCCCCTCCCCGGTGAGCGTCTCCGCCGCGCGCAGCCCGGCGACGTCGCCCTCGAAGACGATCTCGCCGCCGTGCGCGCCCGCCTTGGGGCCGACGTCCACGACGTGGTCGGCGATCTGGATGACGTCGGGGTCGTGCTCGACGACGATCACGGTGTTGCCCTGGTCGCGCAGCGCGCGCAGCAGGGTGTTGAGGCGTCCGACGTCGCGCGGGTGCAGGCCGACGCTGGGCTCGTCGAAGATGTACGTCATGCCGGTCAGCGTGCTGCCGAGGTGCCGGACGAGCTTGAGGCGCTGGCTCTCGCCGCCGGAGAGGGTGGCGGTCGCGCGGTCCAGGCTGAGGTAGCCGAGGCCGATGGCCTCCACCCGGGCCAGGGCGGTGCGGGCGGCCTCGGCGATGGGCGTGGCCACCGGGTCGTCGATCGCGCCGAGCACCTGGATCAGGTCGGAGATCTGCATGCGCGACCAGTCGGCGATGTTCCGCCCGTCGATCTTGGTGGCGAGCGCGGCGGGGTTGAGCCGGGCGCCGTCGCAGGCGGAGCAGGTGCCCTCGCTGATGAAGCGCTGGATCTGCTCGCGGGTGCGCTCGCTGACCGTGCTGAGGTCGCGCTTGACGCCGAGGCGGGTGAAGCGGTCGATCACGCCCTCGTAATTGGTCTTGTAGGAGCCGCTCTTCACGTTGAGCTGCACCTTGAAGCCGCTGCCGCGGGTGAACAGCTCCCACTCCTCGGCGGTGTAGTCCTTCAGCGGCTTGTCGGGGTCGAGCCGGCCGGAGTTGGCGTAGAGCTGCCAGTCGGCGCTGCCCACGCCGTAGTTGGGCAGCAGGATCGCGCCCTCGTTGAGCGACTTGGCCTTGTCGAACATCAGGTCCGGGTCGGCGCGGACGGCCTGCCCGAGCCCGTCGCACTCGGGGCACATGCCCTTGGGGTCGTTGAACGAGTACGTCGAGACGAGGCCGTCGGTCGGCGAGCCGTGCCGGGCGAACAGCGCCCGGATCACCGAGTAGATGTCGGTCATCGTGCCGACGGTGGAGCGCGCGTTGCCGCCGACCGGCTTCTGGTCGACGACGACCGGCGCGGTCAGGTTCTCGATCGCGTCCGCCTGCGGCCGCTCGTACTTGGGGAGCTGGTTGCGGATGAACGCGGGGAAGGTGCCGTTGAGCTGGCGCTGCGCCTCGACGCCGATCGTGTCGAAGACGATGGACGACTTGCCCGACCCCGACACCCCGGTGAACACCGTGATCTTGTTCTTGGGGATCGTCAGGGACACGTCCTTGAGGTTGTTCTCCCGAGCTCCGACGACGCGGATGCCGTCCGCCGCCTCCACGGCCGCCGCTGCCGGCCCCGGCCTTTCCACGGTGACGCTCATGGACTCCCCTTTTCCTGGTCGTTTCCCTGGTCGCGTGACGTTCCGCTCACCCGGCGTCGCCGCCGGAGCCCATGCCGGCGCCCGGTGCGCGCGGACGCGGCTGGGCCGACCAGCCTGGCAGCCCCGTGTCGTGCGCGCATCTTCCTGCGTGCGGTCTTTCCCGGGACGCGAAGAGGCTCCCGGGAGACGCGAAGAGGTCCGGCGGGCGGGAGCGTCCGTCCCGCCCGCCGGACCGTCCGGGGTCCCGTTTCGATCAGGCGGGAACGGGAACCCGGCCCGCCAGCTCCGGCCGGGAGGCCTGCCAGTTCGGCGCGCTGGGCTGCGGATCCGGCTTGGCGTTCCAGATGACGCGGAACATCATGTCGGGGCTCATCAGGTCCTGCGGGGAGTCGACGAGCCCGGCGACGCGCATGAACGTCCTGGTGATGGCGCCGTCGCGGGTCGCGGACGCCTGGAGCATCGCCATGTAGTTGTTCATGATGCGCACCATCGGCGGGCGGGGCGCCTCGACCTCCTCGTAGGCGAGGTCACCGCCGGCCGAGACGCCCCACGGCACCTCGATGACGTTCGAGATGTCCGTGAGGAACGCCTTGGGGTCCGGCACGCCGCGCCGGAGGTGGTCGCGCAGCGTGAGGGCTTCGAGCGCGGCGACGGTCATGCCCTGGCCGTACACCGGGTTGAAGCTGCACGCGGCGTCGCCGAGCACGAGCAGGCGCTCGGGGAAGCGCTCCAGCCGCTCGTAGTGGCGCCGGACGCTCGCCGGGTACTTGAACGCGACCAGGTCGTCCAGCGGCTCGGCGTCCTTGATGACGTCGTAGATGTCCGGCACCGGCAGCGACTTGACGAAGTCCATGAAGCCTTCGCGGTCGGTCGGCGCGGCGTCGCCGAGGACGCCGGTCAGCGACAGCGCGGACTTGCCGTTCTCGATCCGGGAGAAGAACGCGCCGCGCGGGTGCGACGGCGAGGACACCGGGTTGATCGAGAGGTCGCCGTTGAGGATGCTCTCGTCGCGCAGCCGGAACTGCCCGCTCGTGTACGTCAGGTTGACCTTGATCTGCGACTCTTCGGGACGCTCGTAGCCGAGCTCCTCCAGCCAGACGGGCGTGCGCGAGCCGCGGCCGGTGGCGTCGACCACCAGGTCGGCCTCGATGGTCTCCTCGGCCGCGCCGCCGCCGTGCCGCTGCACGCGGACGCCGGTGACCCGGTCGCCCTCGGGCGTGGCGACGAGGCCGGCGATGTCGGTCTCCTCGACGAAGCGGACGTTCGGCAGGGCCTGCACGCCCTCGCGGACGTGGGCCTCCAGCACCGGGCGGGCCGCCGACACGCACAGCAGGCCGGTCGCGCGCGGCTTGAGGCGCACGCCGTTGAAGTACCAGCGCAGCGTGCCGAGGTCGCCGGTGGGGACGCCCGCGGCGATGGTCCGCTGGGTGAAGCCGGGGAACAGCTCTTCGAGGATCTGCTGCCCGCGGGCGAGCAGTCCGTGCACGTGACGACCCTGGGGCACCCCGCGCCGCGCGGTGGTCACCCCGATCAGCTTGTCGCGGTCGACGATCAGCACCTCGGCGTACGACTCCGACAGCACGCGCGCCGCCAGCAGGCCCGCCATGCTCCCGCCGAGAACGACCGCGCGGTTTCCTACCGGGTTTCCTGCAAGGTCTGCCATGACGGTCACCTCACCTCTCTCGTGCTCAACGTCGCCTGGTCAGGCCCGGGCCGGCTCGCGGACGAGCGAGCGGGCGAAGGCGCGGACGTCACCGACGAGCAGCTCGGGCTGCTCCATGGCGGCGAAGTGGCCGCCCTTCTCGAACTCCGTCCACCGGGTGATGGACGGGATGACCTTCTCGCCCCAGCTGCGGATCGGCCGGGTGGCGTCGCCGGGGAAGACCGCGACGGCGGCCGGCATGGTCAGCGGCCAGGGGCCGCCCCAGGTCTGGGCGAAGGCGGCGTCGCCGTAGGAGGACTCGCGGTAGAACTGCGCCGAGGAGCCGGCGGTCGCGGTCAGCCAGTAGAGGGTGACGTTGGTCAGCAGGTCGTCGCGGTCCACCGCCTCCTCCGGGGAGTTCTCCGAGGCGGTCCACTCGTAGAACTTCTCGGTGATCCAGGCGAGCTGGCCGACCGGGGAGTCGGTGAGCGCGTAGGCCAGGGTCTGCGGGCGGGTGGACTGGATCTTCTGCCAGCCGGTGCCGTCCTGCTGGAAGTGGCCGCCGTGCTGGAGCCGGGTCATGTCCTCGGCGTTCAGCTCGGCGATGGCCGCCTCGCTCGGCGGGAAGGTGACCAGCATGTTGATGTGGACGCCCGCGACGTGCTCGGGGTCCACGAGGCCGAGCTGCAGCGAGATGACCTTGCCCCAGTCGCCGCCCTGGGCGATGTAGCGGTCGTAGCCGAGGCGGCTCATCAGCTCGGCCCACGCCCGCGCGACGCGGGGGACGTCCCAGCCGGTCTGGGTGAGCGGGGACGAGAAGCCGTGGCCGGGGATCGACGGGATGACCACGTGGAAGGCGTCGGCCGGGTCGCCGCCGTGGGCGCGCGGGTCGGTGAGCGGGCCGATGACGTCGATGAACTCGACGAACGAGCCGGGCCAGCCGTGCGTGATGATCAGCGGGGTGGCGCCGGGCTCGGGCGAGCGGACGTGCAGGAAGTGCACGTCGGCGCCGTCGATCTCGGTGATGTACTGCGGGAAGCGGTTCAGCTTCTCCTCGGCCGCGCGCCAGTCGTAGCCGGAGCGCCAGTATTCGGCCAGTTCCTTGAGGTAGCCGACGGGAACACCGCGCTCCCAGCCGACGCCCGGCAATTCGTCGGGCCAGCGCGTGCCGGCGATTCTCCGCTTGAGGTCGTCGAGGTCGGCCTGTGGGATCTCGATTTTGAATGGACGCATTGGAGCACCTATTTCGTGTATAGGCGGTTTTCAGCCCGGCGGCACGCCTGGCTGCTGGACTTACCGAGGCCAATGGCCGGGCAGGCGGTCCGGATTCAGCACGGCGCCGGCGCCCGCCGCCCACCGCGCGTCCGCTTATGTCGATAAGGGATTCACCGCGAGGGATAGCGGGATTCGCCGGTCCTCACCGCGTTATCGTCACGCCGCGGGACTTCCCGGTGCATCTTTTGGAATGCTGCGTTCTCTTCCGGGGCCGCACGCCTGTTCCGCGGGTATGACGGCAGGCGTTTCCTGCGCGTTCACACGCTGGAAGTTGATGATTCGGCCGGATTCGACGGCCTATAGATCGCCCGCGGGGCACTGTCAAGGTCGGCGTCGCGCCGGGAAAACGCAGGACCGGAATAGATGAGGAGGAATGTGGCTTATGCACGGTTCAGGGGTCACCCCTACCGCACCGGTACCGCCTCAGGGCCGCACGGCGGCCCTGAGGACATTGCGTCATGCTGACCAGGGAAAGCTCCACGCCGGGCCTCCGGCATTCTTCTTCGAGAATGCTGTCTATCGGCGTCGCGTTGTCGGTTGACGGCCATCGGTAGAAAATTGTGAGAGGTCCCGGCAAGGGAGAATTTTCGCTCGGTACCGACGATCCCGCTGCCGGCCCGCGCCGGCATGCGCTGCCCGACATCCACCATCAGAAGGACAGTGATGAGCGACCTTCAGCAGGAAGTGCAGAAGACCATCGACGAGCTGGTCGAGTCCGGAGCCGAGCGGGGACTGCAGGTCGCCGTGTACAAGGACGGCGACCTGGTCGTGGACGCCGTCGCCGGCACCGACCCCGCCACCGACCGACCGCTGACCAGCGACACCCCCGTCTACGTCGCCTCCACCGGCAAATCCCTCACCAGCACCCTCATCCACGTGCTCGCCGAGCAAGGCGTCCTGGACTACGACACCCCCATCGCCCAGATCTGGCCCGAATTCGCCGCCCACGGCAAGCAGGACGCCACCATCCGCCACGCCCTGGCCTTCACCGTCGGCGTCCCCGGCGTCCCCGAGGACTCCACCGCCGACGACCTGCTCGACTGGGACAAGATCACCACCGCCATCGCCGACACCCAGCCCTGGTGGGAACCCGGCACCAAGGTCGGCTACCACCCCCAGACCTTCGGCTACATCCTCGGCGAAATCGTCCGCCGCGCCACCGGCGACCCCATCTCCAAAGTCCTCCACGACAAAATCGCCACCCCCCTCGGCCTCCAGCGCGAAATCTACCTCGGCGTCCCCACCGAGGAACTCTCCCGCGTCGCCCGCCTGGAGCAGGTCGGCCCGCAGATCGACATGGAACAACTGCGCGCCATGATGCCCACCTTCTTCAAAATCGCACCCCCCGCCGTCCAACTGTCGGCCGAGCTGTGCAACCGCGACGACTACCTCACCGCCGACATCCCCGCCGGCGGCACCATGACCGCCCGCGGCGTCGCCAAGGTCTACGCCGCCCTCGCCGGCCAGCTCCACGGCACCACCCTGATCTCCGACCAGCGACTCAAGGAGATCTCCCAGGTCGCCGTCGCCGACACCGACCAGATCTTCGGCATGCCCACCCAATACGCCCTCGGCTACTCCATCGGCCGCCCCGTCCCCGACGCCCCCGCCGAAGCCACCATCATCGGCTGGCCCGGCGCCGGCGGCAGCGTCGCCGACGCCGACCTCACCAACAACATCGCCTTCGCCGTCACCAAGACCCGCTTCACCCCCGGCGACTACACCACCATCGCCCCCATCTCCGCCCTGGTCACCAAGCACCTCACCTGAGGCCGCCACGGCCCCGTCCTCCCAGACGGCCGGTCACCGATCGCGCACCGCCGCGTCCGGCGGTGCGCGATCGGGGCCGGCCGTCGCGCGTGATCGGCCCGACGGCCGCACGCCACCCCATCTCACGAGAAATCCGCTCATGGAGGTTCGCTTGTCCCGCAAGATCACCGCCGTCGTGTACGCCTCGCTGGACGGCGTCATCGAGAACCCCGAATGGTCGGTGCCCTACTTCAACGAGCAGGCCGCCAAGCGGGCCCGGGACACGCTGTTCGCCAGCGACACCCTGCTGCTCGGCAGGCTGACCTACGAGGGCTTCGCCCAGGCGTGGCCCACCATGCCCGAGCGGCCGGGCCTGGAGGGCTTCGCGCACCGGATGAACACCCTGCCGAAGTACGTGGTCTCCACGACCATCGAGAAGACCGAGTGGGGCCCGGTCACCGTCATCCGCGAGGACGTCGTCGCGCGCGTCCGCGCCCTGAAGGAGGAGCCGGGCGGCGGCATCCTCATCTACGGCGTCGGCCGCCTGGCCCACACCCTGCTCGAACACGGGCTGCTCGACGAGCTGGAGATCTGGTTCCACCCCGTCCTGGTCGGGACCACCGCCCCCGGCACGCAGATCGTGCGCGAGGGCGGCAAGGCCCTGCTGGAGCTGGCCGAGGCCACCACGTTCGACTCCGGCGTGGCCGTCCTGTCCTACCGCCCCGCGTCCGCGTGACGCGGCGCCGGCGTCAGGCGGCGATCTCGACGCGGGTGTGGTCGCCGACGACCAGGACGTGGCGCGCCTCGCCGTAGGCGGCCGGGTCCGCGGCGGCGGGGCCGACGACGGCCGAGCGGCCGATCAGCGAGCCGGTGAGCCCGGACACCTGCGAGATCGAGGCGCCGTCCATCACGATGGAGTCGGCCATGCGGGTGCCGCGCAGCACGCAGCCGCGGCCGACCGAGGTGCCCGGCCCGATGTGGCTGTCCTCCACGACGGTGCCCGCGCCGACGACGGCCGGTCCGACGAGCCGGGAGCGCACCACGCGCGCCCCCGGCTCCACCACGACCCGCCCCTGGACGACGCTGGCCTCGTCCACGTCGCCGTGGACGGCGGGGGTCAGGCCGCCGAGCAGCCTGCGGTTGCAGGCCAGCACGTCCTCGATCTGGCCGGTGTCCTTCCAGTACCCGTGGTACTCGCTGGCCTTGACCTCGGCCCCGTCGCTCAGCAGCCACTGCACGGCGTCGGTGATCTCCAGCTCGCCCCGGGCGCTCGGGCCGATGGCCGCGACCGCCTCGTGGATCGCCGGGGTGAAGAAGTAGACGCCGAGCATGGCGAGGTCGCTGCGCGGGTGCTCCGGCTTCTCGGCCAGCCCCCGCACGGCGCCGGTGGAGTCGACCTCCACGACGCCGAACGCCCGGGGGTCGGCCACCCGGCGCACCACCACCTGCGCCGCCGGGCGCGCGGCCAGGAAGTCCTCGGCGATGGCGGCGACGCCGTCGGGCAGCATGTTGTCGCCGAGGTACATGACGAAGTCGTCCTCGCCGAGGAAGCCGCGCGCCAGCGTGACGCAGTGCGCCAGCCCGAGCGGCCGGTCCTGCCGGATGTAGGTGACCCGCGCGCCGAAGCGCGCGCCGTCCCCGATGACCTCGGCGATCTCGTGGGAGCGTTCGCCGACGATCACGCCGATCTCGGTGACGCCGAGGTCGCGGATGTTCTCCAGCACGTACTCCAGCACGGGCTTGCCGGCGATCGGGATGAGCTGCTTGGGCATGGAGTAGCTGAAGGGCCGCAGGCGGGTGCCGGACCCGCCCGCCAACACCAGAGCCTTCATCGACTGTCTCTCCTGGCTCTCTTCTGGCTCTCCGGCGTCCTAGCCGCGCCGCCGGTTCCGGGCGGTCAGCTTCTCCAGGTCCGCGACGATGCCCGCGGGCGTCGGCTTGGCCAGCCACTCGTCGTGGACGGAGTTCGCGCCGTCCGTGAAGGAGGGGTCCTCCAGCAGCTTGACGATCGCATTGCGGATCTCGTCGACCGACTGCGTCTGGTGGTCCAGGCGCAGGCCGGCGCCGTTGTCGACGATGTACTTGGCGGCGAGCTTGGACAGGATGTGCCGCTCGGGGATGACGAACTGGGCGTCCTCGCCCTCGCCGGTGATGGCCTGCCCCTGGCGCTCGTCGGTGTCGCCGACGAGCTGCGGCAGGTTCGCCGCGACCGAGGTCCAGAAGGTGCCGCTGGAGCCGTGGTTGATGCTCAGCGAGCAGGTCGGCAGGAGCTGCACCAGGGGGACGTAGTCGACCGTGCGCACGTTGGCGGGGATCTTGGTGACGCCTTCGAGCTGGTCCTTGTTCAGCGTCGCCACCAGCTCGATGTCCAGGTCGGCCACCGCGTCGAAGATCTTCGGGGTGCGCCACTCGCCCTTGAAGTACAGCCGCGTCGACACCCCGACCGACAGCGCCACGCGGGGCCGCTCCGGCCGCCGGTACAGCCACTCGGGCTTCTCGCCGCCGCCGTTGTAGGGGATCCAGCGGACGGGCAGGGAGGAGGTGTCGACCGGCAGGCGCATGCCCTCGGGCATGGGGTCGATCGTCCACTGGCCGAGCAGCAGCTCGTCGTCCACCTCGACGCCGTACCGCTCGGCGAGGGGCCGCATCGCCGCGGCCAGCGGGTTCGACTCGTGCGTGCCCGCGGCGCGGGCGTCGGCGAACCGCTGGACGGCCCAGCCGCTGTAGTCGGGGGCCATCAGGATGCGGGCGTGCGCGGCGCCGCTGGCGCGGGCGGCCACGGCGCCGGCCGGGAACCACGGGTCCCACAGGACGAGGTCGGGCTGCCAGGCGCGGGCGAACTCGACAAGGCTCAGGTTGTCGGCGCTCGGCCGCGGCGGCAGGTGGAACTTCACGCCGAACAGCAGGAACTGGTAGAAGACATCCCAGTTGTCGCGGTCGGCGGGCGTGACCCCGAGCGCGTCGGCGAGGCGGGCCAGCTCGGCGTGGTCGGTCACGAGGTCGTCGCGCGACCAGTCCTGCGCGGACTGGGGGGCCTCGTCGCCGCGGGTCACGACGGCCGTCAGCCCGGCGGCCACGACGTGCTCGACGGCGCCGGGAGGGCCGGCGACGACCACCTCGTGCCCGGCGTTCTGCAACGCCTGGGCGTACGGGATCACCGGGTACAGGTGGCACATCTGCGGCCAGACGGTGAGCATCACGCGCATCGGTTCGTCTCCTTGGGGTTCAGGACGTCACGGTCGGTCGGGGGTGGACGCGGCGCGCCTATCCACGTGCCTCCACGAACTCCTTGATGGAGGAGACGACGTATTCGATCATCTCGTCGGTCAGGCCCGGGTAGACCCCGACGTGGAAGGTCTGGGTGGTGATGATGTCGGTGTTGGTCAGCTCGCCGACCACGCGGTGCGGCTGCTCCATGTAGGCGGGGTGGCGCAGCAGGTTGCCGCCGAACAGCCGCCGGGTGCCGATCTTGCGGTCCTCCAGGAAGGCGATCAGCTCGGAGGCCTGGAACGGCGCCGCGGGGTCGACCGTGATGACGAAGCCGTACCAGCTCGGGTCGCTGCGCGGCGTGGCCTCGGGCAGGATCAGGTGGCGCGTGCCCTCCAGGCCGTCGTGCAGGTGGCGCCAGTTGCGGCGGCGGGCCGCGCAGAAGTCGTCCACCTTGTTGAGCTGGCTGAGGCCGAGGGCGGCCTGCAGCTCGGTCGCCTTCAGGTTGTAGCCGACGTGCGAGTAGATGTACTTGTGGTCGTAGCCGGCGGGCAGCGTGCCCATCTGGTAGCTGAAGCGCTTGAGGCAGGTGTTGCTCTCGCCGGGCTCGCACCAGCAGTCGCGGCCCCAGTCGCGCAGGGACTCCACGATGCGCGACAGCGCGAGGTTGGAGGTCAGCACGCAGCCGCCCTCGCCCATCGTCATGTGGTGGGCCGGGTAGAAGCTCACGGTGGACAGGTCGCCGAACGAGCCGGTCGGCTCGCCGTCGTAGAACGAGCCGACGGCGTCGCAGTTGTCCTCGATGAGGAACATGTCGTGCTCGTCGGCGAGGGCGGCCATGTCCACGACGTCGAACGGGTTGCCGACCGCGTGCGCGATCATGATGGCCTTGGTCTTCGGCCCGATCGCCGCCGCGACCTTCTCGACGGTCGGGTTGTAGGTGCCGAGCTCGACGTCGACGAAGACCGGCACGAGGCCGTTCTGGAGGATCGGGCTGACCGTCGTCGGGAACGCCGCCGCGACCGTGATGATCTCGTCGCCGGGGCGCAGCCGCATCTCCTGCAGCTTGGGCGAGGTCAGGGCGGAGACGGCCAGCAGGTTGGCCGAGGAGCCCGAGGTGGTCAGGTGCGCCTTGCGGCGCTTCATCTTGCGCGCGAACAGCGACTCGAACTTGCGTGCCCGCGTGCCGGCGGCGACGCGCAGGTCCAGCGCCGCCTCGACCAGGGCGACCCGGTCCTCCACGTCGTGCACCGCGCCGGTGGGCCAGATCTCGGTGACGCCCGGCACGAACCCCTTGTCGGTCTGGGTGTCCTGGTGGAACTTGCGGACCTCGTCGAGGATCAGTGCCTTGTGGTCGTTCATCTCCGGTCTCTACTCCTCGGATCGACGGTGCTGGACGGTCTCGGCGGACGTGCGGGGCGGTCGCTCCGCCGGGCGGGTGTCGGCCGCCCCGCCCGCGGCCGCCCCGCCCGCGGCGGCCGGAGACGAATCGAGGAGGGCCGCGACGGCCGCTCTCCCGCGAGGAAACCTTCAGGGGAACGGGCGGGGGAAATACCCGCCCGGCGTTCACCTCCACAGCATCTGCGGCCCGCCTCACCCGCCGCATCTCCTGGATTGCGGTGCGCGAAAGCATAAATGCGGTGGATTCTCCGGAATACCGCGCGCGTTTTCCGCGCGCCGGGGCCGCGCGTTACCGTCTCGCATTTCAGGAGATGCCGTGCGTAACGAGGCGGGCTGACCATGTGGGGTGAGAGGGGTCGACCCTCGGGGCGTTCCGGACCGGATGCGGGGTCGCCATGCGCGCCTCGACCCCCGTGATGGAGTCCCAATTCTCTCGACGGGAGCGTACATGCGTTTTCTACCTGAGCACCGGGAGCCTAAAGTCGCCATTGTCGGCCTTGGATATGTCGGCTCCTGCTTCGCCGCGATCCTGGCGGACCACGGCTGCGAGGTCATCGGCGTGGACAATGATGCCCGTCTGGTCGACGAGCTCACCGCGCGCCACTGCCGTTACCACGAGGAGGGGCTCGCCGACCTCCTCTTCACCTCGATGGCCGCGGGCCGGCTCCGGGTCACCACCGACTACGCCGCGCTGACCGCCGCCGACGTGGTCATCATCGCCGTGGGCACGCCGGTCCGCGAGGACGGCTCCCTCGTGGACGGCCAGCTCCGCGGCGCGTGCACCGAGGTGAGCCGCCACCTGCGCGCCGGCCAGCTCGTCGTGCTGAAGAGCACGGTGCCGCCGGGCACCACCCGCGAGCTGGTGCTCCCGCTGCTGGAGCGCGGCGGGCTCCTCCAGGGCGACGACTTCGGCCTGGCCTTCACCCCCGAGCGCTTCGCCGAGGGCACCGCGCTGCGCGAGCTGCGCAAGCTGCCCATCGTGGTCGGCGGCATGGACGACGACAGCACCGAGGCCGCCGCCGCGTTCTGGCGCAGGACCTTCGAGGTGAAGGTCGTCCCGCTGCCGTCCCCGGAGTCCGCCGAGATCGTCAAGCTCGCCGACAACTGGTGGATCGACCTCAACATCGCGCTGGCCAACGAGCTGGCCAAGTTCTGCGCGCTGTTCGAGGTGGACGTCCTGGACGTGATCGCGGCCGCCAACACCGTGCCGAAGGGCGCGGGCAAGGTGAACATCTTGCTGCCGAGCGTGGGCGTCGGTGGGTCGTGCCTGGTCAAGGACCCGTGGATGGTCTGGCGCTCGGCGCGCGAGCGGGGTCTTGAGATCCTGACCGCGCCGATCGGCCGCGAGGTCAACGCCGGGATGCCCGAGTACAGCGCGCAGCTCATCGCCGAGGAGCTCCAGCGGCTCGGCAAGGACCCGGCGAAGTCCACCGTGGCCGTGCTGGGCCTGGCGTTCAAGAGCGACACCGGCGACCTGCGCGCCACCCCGGTCGAGGCGGCCGTCAACGCGCTGCGCAAGGCCGGCGCCAAGGTGCGCCTCTACGACCCGCTGGTGGACCCCGTGCAGGCCGAGGAGCTGTTCGACCTCAAGCCGGTCGCGACCCTGCGCGAGGCCGTCGAGGGCGCCGACTGCCTGGCCCTGATGACCCTGCACCAGCAGTTCCGCGAGATCGACTTCGCCGCGCTGCCCGTCTCGCCGTCGTGCCTGGTGCTGGACGGCCGGGCGTACTACCCCGCGGAGAAGATCGCCTCGCTGCGCGAGCTCGGCTACGTCTACCGGGGGATCGGCCGGTGAGCGCCACGCGCGCCGTCGTGACCGGCGGCTCCGGCTTCATCGGCGGGCACCTGGTCGAGCGGCTCCTCCGCCGCGGCGACGAGGTGACGACCTTCGACGCCGGCCCGCTCCCCGCGCACCGGCGCCGGGACTGGGAGCAGGTCCGGCACGTCCAGGGCGACATCCGCGACCTCGACCGGCTCGCCGAGGCGATCAGGCCGGGCGTGGACGTCGTCTACCACCTGGCCGCGGTCGTCGGCGTGGACCAGTACCTGGCGCGGCCGCTGGACGTCATCGACATCAACTTCGGCGGCACGCGCAACGTGCTGGAGCTCGCCGCGCGCGCCGGGGCCCGGGTGGTGGTGGCCAGCACCAGCGAGGTCTTCGGCAAGAACCCCGTGGTGCCCTGGACCGAGGACGGCGACCGGGTGCTCGGCCCGACGTCGGTGGACCGCTGGACCTACTCCTCGGCCAAGGCGCTGACCGAGCACCTCACCTACGCGTTCGGCCGCCAGCACGGGCTGCCCGTCACGATCGTGCGGTACTTCAACGCCTACGGCCCCGGCCAGCGTCCCGCCTACATCGTGAGCCGCAACGTGCACCGCGCGCTCAACGGGCGGCCCGTGGTCACCTACGACCAGGGGCGCCAGACCCGGTGCTTCACCTACGTGGGCGACGCCGTGGAGGGCACGCTGCTGGCGGCGGCAAGCCCCGAGGCGGTGGGCGAGTCGTTCAACCTCGGCTCGATGACGGAGACCGCGGTGGGCGACGCGATCGCACTGATCGCCAAGCTGGCCGAGGCCGACGTCGAGACCCTGGCCGTGGACACGCGTGAGACGTACGGAGCGTCGTACGAGGACCTGACCCGGCGCGTGCCCGACAACGCCAAGGCCCGCCGGGTGCTGGGCTGGGAGCCGGCGACGAGCCTGCAGGACGGGCTCGTCCGGACCATCGAGTGGTCCCGCGCCAACCCGTGGTGGCTGGCCCTGCCCGACAGCGGCGCCTCCTGACGGACCGCCGCGGCGGATCGCGGGAGAAGAAAGAAGGAGTGGCGTACCTGTCCGGTACGCCACTCCCTTTGTGTGGACGCTGTGGGGACGGGGTGGGATCAGGCCGGGGTGGTCTGGGCGGAGACCCGCGGCTCCTGCGCGGAGGCGGCGGGGGGACCGTCCGCCGGCCGCTTCCTGGACCGGCTCAGGTACTTCATCGCGGGCGTCTCGACGAACTTCCACAGCAGCCAGCCGGCGACGACGTTGACGCCGGTGTAGGCGAGGACGAGCAGCGTGCCGCCGAGGACGTTGAAGGAGGCCCACGTGCCGAGCACCGTCGGCACCAGCCAGAACAGCACCAGGGCCTGGGTCATGTAGAACCCGAACGACACGTTGCCGAGCCACACCATCGGGCGCGAGCCCATGACCGTGCGCCTGCCCTCGGCGTTGGCCTTGGCGAACGTGCCGATGGCCAGGCCGAACGGGATCGAGGTGGCCAGGGTGAGGTTCCACGGCGGCGGCAGGTACAGCGCCGCCGCGTACCCGAGCACCAGCAGGGCCGCGACGGGGACGAAGCCGATCCGCGGCCAGCGGCCCCGCAGGACGATGCGGGCCAGGATCATGCCGAAGACGAACTCGAACAGCCGGACCGGCGGGAACATGTAGACGAACCAGAACTGGTTGAGCGACAGCACGTCGCCGGGGAAGACCGGCGCGTCCGGCACCAGCGTCAGCGTGACGACGCCGACGGCGGCCATGGCCGCGACGGCGACGGCGGCCCACGCCCACAGGTGGCCGTCGCGGATCTTCCTGATCGGGATGATCAGCAGCGGGAACAGCAGGTAGAACAGCATCTCCGAGCACAGCGACCAGGCCGGCATGTTCGCGCCGCCCCAGTTCATCGGGTCGGGCGAGTACGCGTTCACCAGGATGAGGTTCAGCAGCCCGTACGCGGGGGTGTAGGAGGCGGCGAACAGCAGCATCGCCAGGCCCCAGGTCACCACGTGGTTGGGCAGGATCTTCACGACGCGGCGGCGGTAGTAGGCGCCGGTCGAGCGGCCCGGCCGCGAGGACCAGGTGATGACGAAACCGCTGAGGATGAAGAAGAACGAGACGCCGATCGAGCCGCCCGGCGAGAAGAACCAGACGAGGTTCTCGGTGACGCCCGCGTCCTTGAACGGGGTGGTGGGGTTCTGGTTCCCCGTGGTCATCGGGTAGACGACGTGGCTGAGGAAGACGAGAAGCGCGGCGATGATGCGCATCCCCGTCAGCGCGGGAAGGTCGCGCTGACGCTCCTCGGGAGGCTTGACCTCGATGGAAGACGTTTCCGCGGACAAATGAGGGCTCCTCTTTCCTAGATGGTCCTGGCCGGTGGCCTACGGTGCTCGGACTTCGAGCGGAGAACCGCTCACCGGCCTCGACCGTGATTCCTCGGCCCCCTATTCACCGCGCACCGCGCCGGGGCCGCCCCGGCCTTTCCACTCTGTGGCCCGCGAGAAATAGGACTATCTAGGCGTATGATTCGCGCCTCGCCGCGCTCGCCGCATCTCCCCGATTGCTGACTGACCGCCGCGGCGGAGACCACACGAGGCCGACCGCCGTCACGGGCGGCCGGCCTGCGTGGGAGGGGTCACAGGACGTGGACGTCCGGCACGTAGAGGATCCACCGGCCGCCGCGGTCGCGGAACGCGGTCTCCTTGGCCATGATCTCTTCGGCGTGGTTCCAGGCGAACAGGAGGGCGTACTCGGGGTAGTCCTCGTGGAACGCCGAAGGCGGCAGCACCGGGATGTGGGTGCCGGGCACCAGACGGCCCTGTTTGGCCGGGGTGTTGTCCACCACGTACGGGATCTGGTCGGGCCCGATGCCGCAGTAGTTGGTCACCGTGGTGGTCTTGGCGGGGGCGCCGTAGCCGACGACCCGGTGGCCCTCGGCGCGGATCCGCGCGAGCAGGGCGTTCAGGTCGTCGCGGATGCGCTCCACGCGGGCGGAGAACCGCAGCAGCGTCTCGTGCTCACCGAGGCCGCGGGCGCGCTCCTCGTCCAGGAACTCCGCCACCGCCGGGGCGGGGGTGCGCATGCCGGGCCGCCCGAGCGTGTAGCGCATCGTGCCGCCGTGCAACGGGAGCGGCTCGGCGTTGACGAGCTCCAGGCCGAACCGCTCGGCCATCGCCTTGATGGAGCGGACGGCGAAGTAGAACGAGTGCTCGTCGTAGATCATGTCGAAGGCGGTGTTGTCGACGACGGCGCCGAAGTACGGCTCCTCGAAGACGAACACCCCGTCCGGCCCGAGCAGCGACTCCACCCCGCGGCACACCGACGCCAGGTGGGCGATGTGGGCGATGCAGTTGGCGCCGAAGATGACGTCGGCGGGCCCGTGCTCCAGGCGGATCTTGGTCGCCGTCGTCTCGTCGAAGAACTCCGACAGGACGCGGACGCCCCGGGCCATGGACAGCTCGGCGACCTCCTTGGACGGCTCGACGCCGAGGTGGCGGACGCCGGCCTGCGCGATCGTGGCGAGCATGACCCCGTCGTTGCTGCCGATCTCGACGATGAACGGGTCGGGACCCGTCAGCTCGTGCTCCAGGAAGTAGCGCGCGTTCCCCTCGAAGTGCTCGCGGTGCACGGCCGACACCGACGCGTGGTAGGGGTAGGACTCGTGGTACCGGAGCTCCTGGGGGACCTCGCCCTGTAGCTGGGCCATCGTGCACGAGCCGCACAGTCCCATCGTCAGGTGGAAGGTCAGCTCGTTCTCGACATCGCGCGGGAGCAGGAATCCGTTGCCACGGGGCTGCTGCCCGAGGTCGATGGATTTCAGCACCACTCCGCCGCAAATCCGACAGCTACTCTGCATGAGGCTCAGGCTAACCGCCGGGCCTTCGCGAACCTTCTCCGGAAATGCCGTGGTGCACGCCGTGTTCGCCGTGCCGCGCGGGCGCCGAAGATCCGCACGACAGAAGATGCGCGCCGCGGCGCCGGAGCGGGAGGCTCAGGGCGGACCCGCCACCGGGCCCTCCGTGCCGACCCCTGGGGAGACGCCGATGACCACAGATTTGTCCGTGCGAGACACCAACGTCTACGCGCCGGAGGTCAGCGAGGTCTACGACCTCCTCTACCAGGGCCGCGGCAAGGACTACGCGCGCGAGGCGCGGATCCTCGTCGACCTGATCCGCGCGCGCAAGGCCGACGCGAACTCGCTGGTCGACGTCGCCTGCGGCACCGGTGAGCACCTGCGCACGCTGCGGACCGTCTTCGACCACGTCGAGGGCGTCGAGCTGTCGGACACGATGCGCGCGGCGGCGGCCGAGAAGCTGCCCGGCGTGCTCGTCCATCCCGGCGACATCCGCGACTTCCGCCTCGGCCGCACCTTCGACGCCGTGACCAGCATGTACAGCACGGTCGGCTACATGCGCAGCACCGCGGAGCTGGACGCCGCGGTGTCCGCCATGGCCGGGCACGTCTCCCCCGGCGGCGTGCTCATCGTCGAGCCGTGGTACTTCCCCCACAAGTTCATCGACGGGCACATCGGCGACGACGTCATCCGGACCGAGGGCCGCACGGTCGCCCGCATCGCCCGGTCGGTGCGGCACGGCGACGCCGTCCACCAGCAGGCCCACTACGTCGTGGCCGACTCCGCGGGCGTGCGGCACTTCGAGCACGTGCAGATCTTCACCCTGTTCTCGCCCGCCGAGTACGAGGCGGCGTTCCTGCGCGCGGGGTGCACCGTGGAGTACGTCGAGCCCGGCGACATCCTGGCGGGCCGCGGGCTGTTCGTCGGCATCCGGCACTGACCTGACGGTGATCCTGAGGTGAGGGACGGCATGATCCCCCTGTTCAAGGTCGCGCTGGCGCCGGACGCCGCCGACCGGGTGCGCGAGGTCATCGGCACCGCCGTGCTCGGGCACGGGCCGCGGGTCGAGGAGTTCGAGGACGCCCTGCGCGCCCGCGTCGGCACCCCGCACCTGGCGACCGTCAACAACGGGACCTCCGGCCTGCACCTGGCCCTGCGGCTCGCGACCGCTCCCCCCGGCTCGAACCCGCCGGCGGACGGCGACCGTGGCGAGGTGCTCACCACGGCCCTCACCTTCGAGGCCACCAACTGGGCCATCCTCGCCAACGGCTTCCACGTCCGCTGGGTGGACGTGGACCCGGGCACGCTCAACATGGACCTGGACGACCTGGCCAAGAAGATCTCGCCGGCCACCCGCGCCATCATGGTCGTCCACTGGGCCGGGCACCCGGTCGACGTCGAGCGGCTGGCGCGCGTCCTGGACGACGCCGAGGCGGCCCACGGGTTCCGCCCGGCCGTCATCGAGGACTGCGCGCAGGCGTGGGGCACCACCCTGCGCGGCACGCCGCTCGGCAACCACGGCAACTACTGCGTGTTCAGCTTCCACGCCACCAAGCACCTGGCGTGCGGCGCGGGCGGCATGCTGGTCACGCCGGACGAGGAGTCGCTGCGCCGTGCGCTGCGCCTGCGGTTCTTCGGCATCGACCGGCGCGCCGACCGGGTCAACGGCGACTACGACGTGCCCGAATGGGGCTACAACTTCTACCTCGGCGAGATCGCCGCGGCCATCGGCCTGGCCAACCTGGAGACCGTCGCCGACCGGGTGGCGCTGCACCGCCGCAACGCCGCCCACTTCGACGAGCACCTCGCGGGCGTGCCGGGCCTGGAGCCGACCGCGCGGCCCGAGGGCGAGGAGTCGTCGTTCTGGCTGTACCCGGTGAAGGTGGAGCGGCGCGCCGACTTCATCAGGAAGCTGGCGGACGCCGGCATCACGGCGAGCGCGGTGGTCCGGCGCAACGACACCCACACCTGCCTGCCGCCGGACGCCGCCGAGACGCTGCCCAACCTGGACGCCGTGCACGACCGGGTCGTGCACGTCCCCGTCGGCTGGTGGCTCACCGAGGAGGACCGCGCCCACATCGTCGCCACCATCCGCTCGGGCTGGTGACGGTCCTCCCCCGGGCGCCGCAACGGGCTCACGGGTCGCGCGGGCAGGGGTGCGGGCGGCCCTTCGGCCCCCAGGTGGTGGCCACGTCGGTGTTGTGCAGGATCCCGCAGGCGAGGCGCGGCAGGATGCGCCCCCGCGGGTCGATCTCACGGATGTAGACGGCCTTGTCCGGCGGGTAGTTGTGGCGGCCGTCCAGCCTCAGCCTGCCGGTCGCGCCCAGATGGGTGATCCCGGTGTTGCGCAGGTGCGTGTACACGTCGCTCGGGCGGACGTCGCCGTCGGAATGGGCGGTGTAGACCGCGTTGATCACCTCGGAGAGCACGTTCAGCGCGTCGAACCCGCCCGCGGCCTCGATGTCGGGGTCGTCCCGGTGGAACATGTCGCGGAAGTCCAGGGAGAACCTGGTGTAGGCGTGCTTGCGGTCCCCGTCGTCGATGGGGTTGGAGGACGAGTAGAACATCGTCAGGTACGGGTACTCGCGCCCCATGCGCTCGGGTGCGGTGATGAGATCCGGATCGACGCTCTCGGCCAGGACCGCGATCGTGCCCTTCCTCTTCTCGCACAGAGGTGAGCCCTGCATGGCGCGGAACAGGTTGGGCATCACGCCCGAACGCCCCGCGTACAGGACGAAGCCGTTCGTGGCCCTGACCGTGTGGCAGATCTCCTCGGCGACGTCGGTGGTGTTCCTGTCATTGCCCTTCTCCAGGTAGGCGATCTTCCTGACGTCGCCGCCGGCCTCGGTGTACCGCGCGCCGAACTTGTCGGCGAGGTCTTCGCTGAAGAACTCGTCCGCCGGGTCGTGGACGACGACCGCGGTGGCCGGCCCCGGCCCGGTGTGCTTCCGCAGATCCTCGGAGTTCACCGCGAAATCGGCAAGCACCCTGGCGATCCGGTCGTTGGTCGGCGACACCTGGAAGTACCGCGGCGGGGCGTCGAAGTCCACCATCCTGCTGCCCACGGTGCCCGTCGCGATGACGGGGATCTGCGCCCGGTCCAGCTCGCGCGCCGCCTGCAGCGACTCGTCCCGGCTCTGCGTGATGCCGACGACGCCCGCGACGTGCTCCTCCGCCGCGGCGTCGATGATCATCTGGGCGACGTCGATGCCCTCGCGGTCCTTCGACCAGTCCGACCCGTAGGTGAACTGCTCTCCGGCGTTGGCGATGAGCAGCCGGACCGGCATCCGCCGGGCCTGGGCCTTGTTGATCCGCCGCTGCGCGAGCAGCGCGCCGCGCAGGCCCGGAATGCCGGACGGCACCGCGTTGTCGTTCTCCCGCGCGTTGGTGAGGGGGGCGAGGAAGACCACCGACCGGTAGGCCCGGCCGGGCGTGAGGGCCTTGTTCTGTTCCCCGGCGATCCGCTCCAGCTCCCGCAGCACGGTGTCCCGCGGCCCGGCCAGCGTGCACCGCAGGCCGTCGGTCACCCCGACGATCTCGTCGGTGGTCTTGGTCTTCCGGCACGAGGGCGGTTTCACGGAGGCCGCGGACGGGGCCGCCGACGGGGCCGGTCCGGGGAGCAGGACGAGCGTCGACGCCGCGAGCAGCAGCACGGCCGCGACGGCGACGGGCAGGTACGGACGCATCCTCGCGCGGCGCCGGACGCGCGGCGGCACGACCTTCGGGTTCGCCCGGAGCCAGTCGGCGTCCATGCCCTCGTCCGGCTCCGCGGACAGCGGCACGACATGGACGCCGGCGGTCTCGGCGCCCGCGTACAGGACCGACAGCCGGTCGGCGAGGTGCATCGCCGCGGTGCGCCCGGGCCCCGGCGGCGTCGCGGCCACGTCGGGGACGACCGGGACGGCATAGGGCGGGACCTCCCCGGTGAGCGCTCCGAGGATCATCAGCGGGGCGGGGTCCTCGGTCCGCGCGAGGTCGGTGTACCGGTCGAGGAACGCGCGGCTCGGCGTGCCGAGGTCGCCCACCGTGCCGAGCAGGAGGACGAACGGCCAGGGCC
The DNA here is from genome assembly GCF_014205275.1 of Sphaerisporangium siamense. Lineage (NCBI taxonomy): Bacteria > Bacillati > Actinomycetota > Actinomycetes > Streptosporangiales > Streptosporangiaceae > Sphaerisporangium > Sphaerisporangium siamense. Next base: position 4,287,173 of record NZ_JACHND010000001.1, on the reverse strand, counting down.
GTCCCGGGCGGCGCCGGCCCCACAGCCACCCCGGCCATGGTCCGCGCACGGCCTTGGCGAGGTCGCGCATGAGCGCCATCAGCAGGATCCGCTGGACGAGCGGTTCGTTGCCCCGCTGGGGGCCGTCCTTGACGATCTCCAGCGCCGTGCCGAGGAAGTCGCCGCCGGGGGCCTGGAGCACGCCTTCGAGCCAGCGGTGCCTGCGGCGGAGCCGCTTCATGTACACCCGCCGGACCAGCCGGGACGCGGGGATCCGCACCACGTCCAGCCATCCCCCCGAGGGGGCCTGCTTTCCGACGGCGGTCGCGAGCTCGGGCAGCCAGTCGAGCCAGGAGTGCCCGGCCTTGTAGTCGGCGTACAGCTTGTCGCGCAGCAGGGTGCTCTTCCCCGAGCCCACGCCCACTTCGGCGCGCAGGATCGTCAGGCACGGGTCGAGGCAGGGGAAGCGCAGCACGCCGCTTCCCCCCATCGAGCGCCTGAGCTGGTCACGGACGCTCTCGACCAGGGCGATGTGCGGCTCTTCCGGGGCGCCGAGCGCGGCGTCGTCGACGTAGGCGTGCGGGACGAGGCTGTCCAGGCCCTCCCGGCCCGGCCCGCGCTTGCGGCAGAGGCGGTCGCGGTACGCCGAGACCAGCCACGACTGCGCCGTTTCCGCGCCCGCCGTCTCAGGCCCGCCGGGACCGTGCTCACGGGTGATGAGAACGACGGGAATACGGCGGCCGTCCGCCCGTTCGGCCGCCGCGGCGTCGACGACCTGAAAAATATAGTGAACGCCTTTCGGGAGGACGCGCGCGCCCTCCCGACCCCCGGCATGATCGATCCCCATCGCCCGCTCCTCGCCCCACGCTGAAACGCCGAGGCGAAAGCACTCCCCCGACGCGATCCCATGGACCGCGTTCCGCCCGCGTTGAGGGCTCAGAATCTACTGGACCACATCCCGTATATCGAGAACATTGCCCATATCTGGGTTAATGCCTGATTTGCGGGAAAAACGCCCTTTTATGGGACGCTGGAGCCGGCGGCGCCCGGCGCGGGCCGGTCCAGGAGCGCGACGGGCACGCCGAAGGTCAGCCAGACGCGGGGGTCGCGCAGGCCGGCGGCGACCAGGTCGGCCTCCAGGCCGATCTCGGGGTGGGACGGGACCCCGACCACGAACATGCCCGCCGCCCGCGCGGCGACTGTGCCGTTGCGTGAGTCCTCGACGGCGATGGCCCGGCCGGGGTGCACGCCGAGCTCGGCGCACGCGCGCAGGTACGGCAGCGGCGACGGCTTGGCCGCCCCGGCCGCCGCGAAGTCCACGACCGCGTCGAACGCGTCGTGGATGCCCGCGCGGCGCAGGTACCCGGTGACGATCTCCACGGGCGTGTTGGTCGCGATGGCGAGCGGCCGGGTGCCGTGCAGGGCGGTGACCAGCTCGACCGCGCCCGGCATGGGCACGATCGTGCCGGGCGCGGTCGTGCCGTCGCACACCATCTCGTACACGGCGCGGCCCAGCTCCTCGGGCGGCGCGGGGCGGCCGAGCAGGTAGGCCAGTTCCTCGCCCAGCTCGGCGAGCTGCAGGCCCACCAGCCGCGTGCGGGCGACGGGGTCGAGGGGCACGCCGTACCGCGCGAAGAGGTCGCGGTAGGCGTCGTTCCACGCGGTCTCGGTGTCGACCAGGGTGCCGTCGCAGTCGAAGACGACCGCGTCGTGAGGGATCGGCATGCCGTCAGCGTCACACCGCGCGCGCGGGCGGCGCATCTCCGGCATTGCGCGTCATGGCCGCCGGGAAACATGCGGATTTGTCGCTTGGAAGCCGGATTTGTGATGTCAATAACCAGGGTGCCAGACGTCCCAAACAGGATACTTGACCATCCTTACCGCCAGGCACGGGAAAAGCCGCTTTCCCCACCCTCCCCCAGCGGCCCGCCATGGCCGTTGACCTGCGCGGACACCCAACTCCCTCGCCCCCGGCCGCCGCCGGTCACGGTTCGATTTCCGCAATCTGAGAGAAGCCCGAACGAGATCTCGGCTGGTAAGACTTGAGCTGAGCCCTTATGCATTGACAAAAAATGTCGCGATAGCGAGCTGATGTCGTCACAACGGCCCGGACAGAACAGACGGAAGGATCTTTGATGGATGCGATCGCCGACGCCGGGTCCGGTGTCAAGGCGGGACGGCGCGAGTGGATCGGGCTTGCGGTTCTGGCCCTGCCCACCCTGCTGCTCGCTCTGGACTCGAGCGTGTTGTACCTGGCGCTGCCCCAGCTCAGCGCCGACCTCGACGCCGGCAGCACCCAGCTGCTGTGGATCACCGACATCTACGGGTTCCTCATCGCCGGCTGCCTGGTCACCATGGGCACCCTCGGCGACCGGATCGGCCGCCGCAGGCTGCTGATGATCGGCGCGGGCCTGTTCGCGCTGGCCTCGGTGGCGGCGGCCTACTCCACCGGCGCCGAGATGCTGATCGCCACCCGCGCGCTCATGGGCATCACCGGCGCCACGCTCATGCCCTCCACGCTCGCCCTGCTCAGCAACATGTTCCGCGACCCCAAGCAGATGGGCACGGCCATCGCCGTGTGGATGAGCTGCTTCATGGGCGGCATGGCCATCGGCCCCGTCGTCGGCGGCGTGCTGCTGGAGAACTTCTGGTGGGGCTCGGTGTTCCTGCTCAGCGTGCCGGTCATGGGCCTGCTCCTGGTGGCCGGGCCGCGACTGCTGCCCGAGTACCGCGACCCGAACGCCGGCAAGGTGGACGTGCTCAGCGTGATCATGTCGCTGGCCACGATCCTGCCCCTCATCTACGGCCTCAAGGAGCTCGCCAAGAGCGGCGTGCAGGCCACCTCGCTCGTCGCCATCGCGGTGGGCGTCGTCGTCGGCCTGCTGTTCATCCGCAGGCAGCGCACCCTGGAGCACCCGCTGCTCGACCTGCGCCTGTTCGGCAACCGGTCCTTCAGCGCCGCGCTGATCATCATGGTCTTCGGCGGCGTCATGAGCGGCACGTTCCTGCTGATCAACCTGTACCTGCAGACGGTCGAGGGGCTGTCCCCGCTGCGCGCGGGCCTCTGGCTGGTGCCCGGCACCGTGGCCACGGTCCTCGGCCTGCAGCTCGCCCCGATCATCGCCCGCAAGGTGCGCCCCGCCTACACCATCGCGGGCGGCCTGCTCGTCATGGCGATCGGCTACGCGCTTGTGACCCAGGTCGACAACTCCACCGGCATCGGCCTGCTGGTGGCCGGCATCTACGTCTCCGCGCTCGGCGCGGGCCCGATGGCGGGCCTCGGCACCGGGCTGATCATGGCCTCCGCGCCCCCGGAGAAGGCCGGGTCGGCGGCGTCGCTGTCGGAGACCGGCGGCGAGCTCGGCATCGCGCTCGGCATCGCGGCCATCGGTAGCGTCGGCACCGCGGTCTACGGAGCGCAGATCAGCGACGCGATCCCGGCGGGCGTGCCCGCCCAGGCGGCGGCCACCGCGAGCGAGAGCATCGCGAGCGCCGTCCACGTCGCCGCCGACCTGCCCGGCGCCACCGGGGCGGGCCTGCTGGCGGCGGCGCGCGAGGCGTTCACCTCGGCGCTCAACTCGGGCGCCGCGGTGAGCGCGGGCCTCGCCGTCCTGCTCGCGGTGCTCGCGGCGGTCGCGCTGCGGCACGTGAACCCGAGCGGCGACCACGGTCACGGCGGCGGCGCCGAGGAGTCCGGCGAGGCGGCCGCCGGCTCCGAGCCCTCCCCGCCTGCCGTCCAGGTCACCACGGGCTGACATCCCCGGCGCGACGCCCCGCGCCACCCGAGAGCCACCCCCGCCACCCGGCGGAGGTGGCTCTCGGCGTTTCCGCGCCCGGGGAGCCCGCCCCGGGAGGCCGCACGCGGGAGAATGTCTTCTCCAGAATTGCGCGGCCTTTCTCGCATTATGCGCTCATTCTTCTCTCAGAATGCGACGCGACGCCGGAAGCGCCATTCCTCTTCTGAATTGCTGAATACCTTTCCGCGGCCTCCGCATCCCTATTGCGGCAGGCCGCGGCGACGTATTATTACAGCATACAGTCACGGATGCACGGGCGATTACCAATACGGCGGCCGACAGGCGTCCTCCGGCGAGCGAGCCGAATCACCAATATTCAGCATTGGCAGGCCGGCATCCTGATCAATCTCTCCGACGAGATCATGGGAGAACCTCAGATGGTAGAACGCTGCCCCGTCGCCCTCGACACCACAGGGAAAGACATCCACGCCGAGGCGGACAGGCTGCGCGCGGCGGGCCCCGCGACCCTGGTGGAGCTGCCCGGCGGCGTCCAGGCGTGGTCGATCAACAGCCACGCCGTCATCAGGGACCTGCTCACCGACCCGCGAGTGACCAAGAGCGCCCGCAACCACTGGCCGGCCTTCATCAACGGCGAGATCCCCCCGGACTGGGAGATGATCAGCTGGGTCGCCATGGACAACATGGTCACCGCCTACGGCAAGGAGCACGTCCGCCTGCGCAAGCTGGTCGGCAAGGCGTTCACCCGCCGCCGCACCGAGGCGATCCGCCCCCGCGTCGTCGAGCTCACCGGTCAGCTCCTCGACGCGCTGGCCGCGACCCCGCCCGGCGAGGTCGTCGACCTGCGCGAGCGCTTCGCCTACCCGCTGCCCGCCCTGATCGTCGCCGAGCTGATCGGGATGTCTCAGGAGGCCCTGGCCAAGACGGCCAAGGTCATCGAGATGATGATCGACACGACCGTCAGCCCGGAGCAGGCGGCCGAGATCCTCGGCGGCTGGCGTCAGGCGATGGCCGAGCTGATCGCCTCCAAGCGCGCCAACCCCGGCGAGGACATCACCACCGACCTCATCGCCGCCCGCGAGGAGGACGGCTCGCGGCTGAGCGAGGACGAGCTGACCGACACGATCTTCGCGATCCTCGGCGCCGGCTCGGAGACGACGATCAACTTCTTCGACAACGCCATCACCGCGCTGCTGACCCACCCCGAGCAGCTCGAACTGGTCAAGAGCGGCCGCGCCACCTGGGACGACGTCATCGACGAGGTCCTGCGCGTGGAGTCGCCCCTCGCCCAGCTCCCGCTGCGCTACGCCGTCGAGGACATCGAGCTGGACGGCGTCACCATCCCCAAGGGCGACCCGATCCTCGTCAACTACAGCGCGGTCGGCCGCGACCCGGAGCTGCACGGCGACACCGCCGGCGACTTCGACATCACCCGCGCCGACAAGGAGCACCTGTCCTTCGGCCACGGCCCGCACTTCTGCCTCGGCGCCGGCATCGCGCGCATGGTCGCGGAGATCGGGCTGTCGACGCTGTTCGAGCGCTACCCCGAGCTGTCCCTCGCCGTCTCGCGCGAGGAGCTGCAGCCGCTGCCGACGTTCATCATGAACGGCCACCGCACCCTTCCGGTCCGGCTCACCGCCCAGGTCCCCGCCGGGGCCGGCGCCCACTGACCGCGCCCGCCGGGTGAACTTCGCGCCCGGCCGGATGAGGCCCCCGCCTCATCCGGCCGGGCGTTTCCGCGTTCCCCTCCGGTCAACGGAGCCTTCTCGTCCTCCCGCCACGGGAGAGCCGTCCCTTCCCCGGCGCGGGAGCCGTTCTCCCCGGGCATGAAAAAGGCCGCCCTCCTCCGGGTGGCGTGGGAGGAGGGCGGCGGTCAGACGCGAGAGGCGGCGCGATGGCCGCGGACGATGTGCTCGCGTCCTCGGTTTCCCCTGGTCAGCAGCTCGGACAGCCGGCCGTGGCCGCCGTGTTCCAGCCCGCGCAGGGCGCGCACGGCCTCGGTGAGGTCGCCCACCACCTCGTCGAGCACGGCGGCGACGGCGTCGGCGTTCTGCGCGAGGATGTCCGACCACAGGCCGGGATCGCCGGTGGCGATCCGCGTGGTGTCCTGCAGCCCCTTGCCGACCAGCGACAAGGTGGTGTCGTCGGCGGCGCAGAACCGGGCGGCGAGCGCGGCCGACACCAGGTGCGGCACGTGCGAGACCGTGGCCACGATCTGGTCGTGCGCGCGGGCCTCGATCACCTCGGGCGCCGCGCCGCAGGCCGTGGCCAGCTCGGCGACCAGGGCGAGCGGGCCGGGCGGCGTGGTCGGGTGCGGGCACAGCAGCCAGGGCCGTCCGGCGAACAGGTCCGCCCGCGCGGCGAACGGCCCCGACAGCTCGCGGCCCCCCATCGGATGCCCGGGGACGTAGGTCGAAAGGTCGCATCCCGCGCGCTCGGCCTCGGCGACGATGCCGGCCTTGGTGCTGGCGACGTCGGTGTAGGCGGCGCCGAGCCCGCGGGACTGCGCGTCGCGCAGGACCTTGGCGACGATGGACGGCGGGGTGGCGATGAGGACGACGTCGGCCGGGGGGTCGCCGGGCGTCAGCGCGACGCCGGCGCCCATCATCTCGGCCTTGGCGACGACGTCCTCGTCGCGGTCGGACAGCGCGACGAGGACGCCGGAGCGCCGCAGCGCCAGCCCGATGGAGGTCCCGATCAGGCCGCTCCCCATGATCGTGACGCGGCGCAGCGTGGCGGGATGCATCAGACCTCGCCCGGGACCATGACGGTTGCCATTCTTTCCGCGGTGCCCGGTCAGACCTGGGCGACGGCGAACTGGCCGGGCCTGCGGCCCTCGCCCGCGGGGCCCCGGTAGCACTGGGCGATGTCCAGCCAGTGGTCGGCCTCCTCGCCGGTGGCGACGACGGCGAGGTCGTCGCGGTGCCGGCGGCGGGTCGCGAGCAGGCAGAAGTCCGCGGCCGGGCCGGTGATCCGCTGCGTGGCGTCCTCGGGTCCGAACGCCCACAGCTCGCCCGAGGGGGCGGTGAGCTCGAAGCGGAACTCGGTGGCGGGCGGGGTGAGGCCGCGCGACAGGTAGCCGAAGTCCTTGGTGAGGACGGCGAAGACCACCAGGTGCTTGATGCGGTCGGTGTACCGGCGCCGCACGCCGAGCGCGTCCAGGATGTCCTGGCCGTGCGCGAACTGCTCCATGATGCCGGCGCAGGCCAGGATGACCGGCGGCAGCGGGTTGACCAGCCACGGCACGACCTGCCCCGCCGGCACGGCGGCGAGGGCGGTCACGACGTCGGCGCGCTCGCCGCGCCACTTGGCCAGCAGCGTCTCGGGGCTGTCGCCGGCGAACAGGCCGAGCGCGGCGTTGACCGCGCCGTTGAAGTCCTTCTCCGCGCCCGCGACCAGCGCCTTGAACGTCTCGGCGTCCTCGGCGGCGGTCCTGGCGAGGCCGAAGATGAAGGTCAGGTGCGCGACCTGGTCGGCGATCGTCCATCCGGGGGCGGGGGTGGGCAGGTTCCACTGCGAAGGCTCGAGCCCGGCGACCACACGGTCGAGCTCCTCGCCTTCTTCGGTCAGCGCCCGCAGCACCTCATCAAGCTCGCTCACGCCTGCAGTCCTCTCACTGAAATAACCTTGTCGAACGAATGAAAACCGTTTTCGGCCCGCGTGCGCGCGCCTTATCGATCGCTGCCGCCCAGCTCAGGAGGCATCTGAAAATGAATGTCGATTCGACGGAGACGGAATTAGCACGTCGCGTCCGCCACGAACCAAGCATGCATCAGGCGAATTCGGGTGTCTTCTCCGTGAGTGCCTTCGTCTTACTATCGATTTGCAATTCCGTTGACCCGGAAAATCAAGGGCGGCTAATTCGAATGGCTGGGGGCGCCGTCTGGGGGCGTGCCGTGCTCCAGGAGCCGATCCTGCGCGCCGCCGCCATGCTCGCCCACGAGGTGAGCTCGACCAGCGCGCGGTCGTCCGGCGTTCCCTCGCGGAAGTCGGCGACGAGCCCGTCGTCGACCTGGTAGGAGGCCATCGCGGTGAGCAGCGCCAGCCGTCCGGCCGGGCGCAGGTCCCGCGGCAGCGCGGTCACGGCCTCCGCCACCCAGGCCCGGCTGATCCCGGTGGGCGCGCCGTCCCACCCGGCCAGCCGCTCCGCCACCAGGTCGCGGACCGGGCCCGGCACCGAGCGGGCGCCGGCCTCGTCGATGGCGGCGGCGGCGCGGGCGAACGCGGCGGCCAGGCCCGGCGACCCCTGCGCCCACGCCAGGTCGGCGGGCGGCGGGGCGGCAGGCAGCAGGACGAGCGCGTCGCCCGGCGTGGCCGCGCGGCGGGCGTAGCGCCGCATGACCAGGCCGAACAGCCGCAGCAGCGTGCCGCGGGCGCCGGTGGGCACCTCCGGCGGCAGCGGCGACTCGGTGAGGAACACGTTCACCATGCGGTTGAGGTAGTGGAAGGTCACCGCCACCGCGACCAGCTCGCGCAGCGGCTCGGCCGGGAGCGGCGGCTCGTGCCGCGCCGCCGCGTCGCGCGTCCCGATCGCCCGCGCCCACGACGCCACCCGGCGCACGCCGGGGTCGTCGATCTCGTCGTCCCGGCCGGCCGCGACCAGCGCGGCGTGGCCGCCGCGCACCAGGCCGTCCATCGTGGCCTGGTGCACGTCGACGCAGTAGGGGCAGGCGTTCCCGCGCGACACGGCGGTCGCGACCGCCTCCTTCAGCGGCCGGGCGGCGGTCCCGGCGGCCAGGAGGGATTCCCGCAGCATCGTCCACGACGCCGCGAGGGTGACGGGAGCGGGTGAGTGCAGGAGCATCGGCGGCGCCAGCATGCCGAAGTCGCGCTCCACCTGCGCGTAGACCTTCGCGACGAGGTCCGGCGCGGTACGGGGTCGTACCGGGGTGACGTGCCGGACGTGGGACAGCGTCCCCGGCAGCGTCGCACGGCTGAGCATCCTGCCCATCGCCCGCTCCCTCCTTACCGGCGCGAGAGGCTCGGGATCAGCGGGGCGACGCCGCGCCGTCCGCTGGTCGAGCCGTCGGGGGCCGGGGCTCCGTAGGTGACGTCGACGCCGCGCTCGCGGGCGGCGGCGACGATGCCGGGGATGGCCCGCTCGGCCAGGGCCGAGATGGTCATCGCCGGGTTGACGGTGAGCGCGCCGGGCACGGCCGAGCCGTCGGTGACGAAGATGCCCGGGTGGCCGCGCAGCTCGTTGCGGTCGTCCAGCGCGGAGGTGGCCGGGTCGTCGCCGATACGGCAGGACGACAGCGGGTGGACGGTGTAGGCGCCGACCACGTCGTTGGTCCAGGCGGCGACCTCGGCGAGGCCGTCGCGCTCCAGGATGTCCTTGACCTCGGCGTCCGCCAGCGCCCAGGCGCGCAGCGTCTGCGGGGTGGGGTCGTACTTGAGGCGGCCGACGCCGAGCATCTGCTGGGAGAGCCGGTCGGCGTTGCCCTTGGCCGGCGGCGGGCCGAAGACGCCCTCGTTGTTGTCCTCGATCATCTGGAAGATGATGAGCCAGGACTGCCAGCGCTTGAGGATCTCCTTCTTGTCGACGCCGAACCAGCTCGGGCCGGTCGCGCCGGGCACCTCGGCGAGGATCGTGCCGAGGCCGGGCGGGAAGTAGAGCTGCTCCAGCGAGAAGCGCTCGAACTCCGGCAGCGAGCCGTCGAGCCGGTCCCAGCTGGCGACGACCGGGCCCTTGCCGATCTGGTTCGCCGCGTACGCCAGGCCGTTCTCGCGTTCGAGGCCGAGCACCTCGCGCACCTTGTCCTCGTTGATGATCGCGGTGTTGAGGCGCTCGCCGTTGCCGGAGAAGTACCGGCCGACGGCGTGGGGCATGGCGCCGAGCGTGGCCTCGCTGCGCTGGAGGATGACGGGGGTGGCGCCGGCGCCCGCGGCGATCACGACGATCTTGGCGTCGATCGTGCCGCTCTCGCCGCGCAGGCGGTAGTCCTCGTCGTCCATGACGTCGTAGTGCACGCGGTAGCCGCCGTCGTCGGTGCGCGAGATCTGCTGCACCTCGTGCAGCGGGCGGATCTCGGCGCCGTGCGCGACGGCCGCGGGCAGGTAGTTGAGCAGCAGCGACTGCTTGGCGTCGAAGTGGCACCCGGCCATCATCCAGTTGCAGTTGACGCACTTGCTCCGGTCGATGGCCGCCGGGACGGGGTTGGCGGTGCGGCCCGCGTGGTCGCAGGCCGCGGCCCACAGCCCGCCGGCGTAGGTGACGTCGTCCCAGTTCTGCTGGGTGATCGGGATGGACTCGGCCACCCGGTCGTACCAGGGGTCGAGGGTGTCGCGGCTGACGGAGGCCGGCCACATGCGGCGGCCGATGCCGCCGTGCCGCTCGAAGACGAACCGGGGGGCGCGCGGCATCGCGGCGAAGTAGACGACGCTGCCGCCGCCGACGCAGTTGCCGCCGAGGATGCTCATGCCGTCGCCGACGGTGAAGTCGAAGGCCCGGGTGTAGGACGAGCCGAGCTTGAAGTCGTGGTCGAAGTCCTGGCCGGTCAGCCAGGGGCCGCGTTCGAGGATGACGACCCGGGCCCCGCCCGCGGCGAGGTGGTAGGCCGCGATCGCGCCGCCGAAGCCGCTGCCGACCACGAGGACGTCGGTGCGTTCCGTGCTGGTCATGAGGGACTCCCTGTGGGGGTCGTGTCCGGGTGCAGACGGGCCAGGGGCCGGCCGTAGGAGAAGTTCGGGAACCTCCACCGGCCGTCGGCGTCGGGCTTCTCGATGCCCATGGCCAGCAGGCCCGGGTGTCCCTGGGCGATGGCGTCGGCGGTGCTCATGTGCGCGGCGGAGTCGAAGGCCATGTTGCAGAACAGGGCGAGGCTGACCCAGAGCTCCTTCTCGGGGTGGCCGGGCGTGGTGAGCCGCCGCACCAGCGCGGTGCGGTGCTCGAAGGCGAGGGACACGAACGGCGGGACGGCCGGGTCCAGGTCCAGGCCGTGCTCCAGGGCGTACGCCGTGGCGTGGCCGGTGAGGGCGGTGGCGAAGCCGTCCAGCCCCTCGGTCAGCCCGGTCGCGTCCCATCCGAGCAGTTCAAGTGCTCCGGCCTGCACCGCGCCGCCTCCGGTGGTGGCGCCGGCGATGGCCCGGTCGTCCGGTGAGCGCTTCTCGCCGGGGACGATCGTGTCCGCGAACGCCTCCAGCGTCATCGTCCTGGTGTCGTCTACATCTGTGGATGGCGGTCGCATACGCGTATCCTCGCTCGTCCAGGAGGGCTGCTGACCAGTTCATGGAACGGCATCGCCTGGATAGGTGCATCTCCTGAGTTGCTTTCGCATTCCGGACGAACACCCCCCTAACCCCCGACATCGGTGCCACGGGGACGTGGATTCTGGCCGGTGAACGCGCGTGCGCAATGCCGGGGACGGGCGTCATTCGGCGCAAAGGATCGGGGGGATTCCCGCGCGGCGTCTGCCGGATATGGGCAGGCAGGGGGCGGATAGGGGTTGTCGCGGCAGGTGCCGCACCCAATTCTGATGCCATGGCCAAGTGCCGTCGATGTGTCGTCGTCGGGCGTCGTTCATTCCTGAAATCACACCGCAGCGGAGTGGCTTGCATTCGCCGCTTCGGGGTGTGAGCAGATGACGGAGGCTCACGATGACGAGTCCTCCCGTGTCAATTCGGGGTCAATTATCACAGCGCCTCCAGCGCACGGGAGGAGCCATGGAAAACGCGATCGAGCAAGCCGTCCTACGGGTCGTCAAGAGCATGCACGAGAACCTCGGTGAGCAGCTGACCATCAACGACATGGCGCGTACCGCGATGTTCAGCAAGTTCCACTTCTCCCGGGTGTTCCAGCGGGTCACCGGGTTGTCGCCTGGCCGGTTCCTTTCGGCGGTGCGGATCCAGGAGGCCAAGCGCCTGCTCACGACCACCTCGCTGACGGTCACCGACATCAGCCACCGCGTGGGCTATTCCAGCGTGGGGACCTTCAGCTCGCGGTTCACCGCGAGCGTGGGGCTCTCCCCCACGAAGTACCGGCAGCTCAAGAGCATCACACCGCAGATGCCGCCCGACGCCGTGGCCGGCGACGGGCGAGGGAGGCCGGTGACCACCATCAGGGGCGACATCTCGTCCCCTCTCAAGGACCAGCCCATCTTCGCCGGGCTGTTCCCCGACAGAATTCTCGAAGGCAAGCCCGTCCGCTACACGATCCTGCGCAGGCCGGGACCCTTCGTCCTGGAGGACGTCCCGCAGGGCGAATGGCACCTGATGGCGCAGTCCGTCGCCCCCGGCAGGGAGGACGTCGTCCCCCACCCGGCCGGAGGGGACGAGGGTCTGTGCATCGGCCGCCACGGGCCCATCACGGTCCGGCCCGGCACCGAGCTGCGGCTCGCCCACCTGCGACTCCGCCCCATCCGCCCCCTAGACCCGCCCGTCCTGCTCGCCCTGCGCGACCTGCTCTCGGACGGCGTTCCCCAGCTCACCCACTGAGCCTGCGCCGCACCCCGCGCGGCGCACGGCGGCGGACGGGCCCCGGCCAGGCCCGTCCTTTTCACTTTGCCGGCCCGCTTCTCCGGCGGACGCGCGCGGCGCGCCCGGAAAAAGCCACGGGCCCGCGGAAAAGAATCGCATACGCGAATGGCGCCCCGGCGTGCCGCGCGGGACGCGTGATTCCGGGAATATGAGAACGGCGCCGTGCCCGCGTAATGGCGGAACACGGCGTGACGATGAGTCCCCCGGAACGGGACCATCGTCGTTCACGACGGCATGCCGCCGCCACCCCAGATCATCTTCCGCGCCCCCTGACACGGCCCCCACCGCGTCGGCGCGGAAATCCGCCGTGCCCGGAAAAGGGAATGCCTCCCTTAAGGGGCAGGCGAATGTGACCCCTGTTGCGCGCGGGAAAGCCGGCCACGATCCCGCGCGCGAGGGCCCCGCCCGCCGGCACCGGGATGCGCCCGGCGCCGGCGGGTGGAGGGGTCTTCCGCTCAGGCCCCGGCGGCGTGCACCGTCATGGGCAGGCCGCCGCGCACCCGCAGCGACAGCATCGGCTCGGGGACCACCTCGTACCCCGGCACCTTGGCCAGCCGCAGGTCGCGCGCCACCATGGCGATCACGAACGTGGCCTCCATCATGCCGAGGTGGTTGCCGACGCAGAACCGTGGTCCGGCGCCGAAGGGGATGTAGGCGTACCGGGGGCGTCCCGAGGGGCGTCCCGGGTCGAACCGCTCGGGGTCGAACACCTCGGGCCTGTCCCAGAACGCCGGGTGCCGGTGCAGCGTGTAGGGGCTGATCAGCACGTCGGCGCCCGCGGGCACGTGGTAGCCGCCCACCTCGTCGTCGCCCTGGGCCTCGCGGGGCAGCATCCACACCGGCGGGTAGAGGCGCATGACCTCCTCCACCACCATCGCGGTGTACGTCAGCCGGCTCAGGTCCTCGTAGACCGGCAGCCGGTCGCCGAGCACCTCGACGGCCTCGGCGTGCAGCCGCTCGCGCACCTCCGGGTGCCCGTCGATGAGGTGGAACGTCCACGACAGGGTGCTCGCCGTGGTCTCGTGCCCGGCCAGCAGCAGCGTGACGAGCTCGTCGCGCATGCGCTGCCGCCCGACACGGTGGTCGGACTCCTCCCGCGTCGAGCCGATGAGCCGCGAGACGACGTCGTCGCCGTCGATGCCCGTGCGCAGCCGCTCGGCCTCCAGGTGGTCGACGATGCGCTGCAGGTCGTTGCGGGCGCGGCGGAAGCGGAGCTGCTTGGGCAGCGGCACCCACATCGGCACCTTGCTCAGCGTGACCAGCTCGAACATCGCCTGGTCCTGGACGGCCTCGAAGTCCTGGCCGATCCGGTCGAACGCGCCGAGGTCGGCGTCCAGCAGCGTGCGGCCGAGCACGCCGAGGCTCAGCCACGTCATCTCCTGGACGACGTCGACCGGTCCCTGGCGCCCCTTGGCGCGCAGCCGCTCGACCAGGTTCGCCGCCTCCGCGGCGATGACCCCGGCCTGCTGGGAGATCCGCTTGTTCTGGAACACCGGCTGGATCATGCGGCGCTGTTTGCGCCACAGCTCGCCCTCGCTGGTCAGCAGGCCGTCGCCGATGGCGCGCCGCGCCTGGACCAGGCCCACGCCCTTGTGGTAGTTGCCGCTGTTGTCGGCGAGCACGTGCTTGGCGTGGTCGGGATGGTTGAAGAAGTACAGCTTCTTGGGGCCGATGGTCAGCTTCGCCGCGTCGCCGTAGGTCGCGGCCTGCTCCATCAGGGCCAGGCGGTCGGTGGCGAGCTTCTTGAACAGGCTCGGCCCGGCCCACAGGGGCGGGCCGGGCGGCACCCGGCGGGCGCCCGGGGAGGTTCCCCCGGACGCCGCCGTGGCCTTGGGTCCGGTCAGGGTCACGCCGGCACCTCACTCCAATCGGGACTGAGCTGGCGGATCTTGGCCTTGAAGACGAGCAGCGCTTCCCTGTCGGTGGGCTGGTGCAGGTTCAAGACCTCGCCGATGAAGATGGTGTGGTCCCCGCCGTCGTAGGCGCGCCACATCTCGCACTCGAAGCTCGCCAGCGTGCCGCCGAGCAGCGGCACGCCGGTCAGGCGTCCGGGGTACCAGTCGACGCGCTCGAACTGGGCGGCCCCGAGCGTGCGGTGGCGGTCGGCGAAGTGCATCGCCTCCGCCTCCTGGTGCGAGGCGAGCACCGACACCCCGAAGAACCGCGACGCGCTGAGGTACTGGTGCATCAGCGCGCCGCGGTCGACGCAGACCAGCAGGAGCGGCGGATCGAGCGACACCGAGGTGAAGGAGTTGGCGGTCATGGCGTGCGGGACGTCGCCGCCGGTCGTCACCACGGTGACGCCGGTGGCGAAGGCCCCGAACGCCCGCCGCAGTGACTTCGCCTCGGTCGCCGGGCGGGGTGGCGCGGAGTTGTCGACGTTCACGCTGGTCTCCTGCTCACTGTTCGGGTCCGCGCCTATGACGCGTAGGGTTCGAGCGCCTGCGCCAGGGCGTCGGGGACCCTGGCGGGAACCGTGCGGGTGTTGGGCCCGCGCATGCAGGCCACCCGCTGCCGTCCGCGGGCGACGAGCGTCTCGCCGCCGCCCCGGTCCAGCCGGACGTAGTCGAAGCTGAACTCGACCTGCGTCTTGGCCAGCTCCACCAGCCGCATCCGGATCGAGAGCTCGTCGAAGGCGGTGATCTCGGCGAAGAACTCGCAGTCGACCTTCAGCGTGAACAGCTTCAGGTCGTCCTGCATGTCGGCGAGCACCTCGGTGGCTCTCTCCTTCAGGAACATCTCCCTGCAGCGGCCCTGCCACCGCAGGTAGTTCACGTAGTACACGTTGCCGACGAGGTTGGTCTCCTCGAAGCCGACCGTGTGCAGATACTCGTAGTACTTGCTCAAGGCCTACGGCCTCCCTTCGGTGAGCACCGCGAGGACCACCGGCGCCGGCGCGTCCCGCAGCGTGGTGGCCAGCGTCGCGACGCGCGTCTCGCCGGAGGCGAACACCGCCCACGCCTCGCCGCTCCCCTCGTGGAAGGTGAGCCGCGCACGGGCGGACAGCCCGGCCTCGCGCATGCTCGCCACGGCGGCCTGCACGCGGGCCGCCGCGGTGCCGAGGCCCTCGCCGGTGCGGGCGGAGACCTCCTTGGCCAGCGGCAGGCGGGCGCCGAGCACCTTCTTCCACTCGGCCTCGGTGCGCTCGGCGACCTCGGCCACGCCGGTGCCCGCCTTGCCGTCGGTGAGGACGACCAGCGTGAGCCCGGCGCCGTGGGCCGCGGAGACCACCGGGCCGCCCTCGACCTCGTGCCGCCCGTCCGGCCGCGCGCGCAGCGTGACCGGGCGTCCGGCGGCGCGCCCGGCCGCGACGGCCGTCCGCGCCTCGTCGCCGGGGTCGCCGGCGTCGCCGAGGCGGGGTTCGACGGCGACCGCGACACGGGCGCCGACCAGGTCCTCCAGCGTCCGCTCCACGTACGAGCCGAGCAGCGGGGTGACCCACGGTCCCCGGCCGTCCTTCTTGCGGACGGCCTGCAGGCGCAGCCCCTCCCACCGCTCGACCACCTCGCCGGCGGGCGTGCGGACGGCGATGTCGTAGATGTAGGTGTCGCCGTCGCGCAGGCGCTCGGTGGCGCAGTAACGCAGACCCTCCGTGCCGGTGAGCGCGGACCCGCCCGCGTGCACCCGCTCGATGCCGGTCGGCAGCAGGGTCGCGTCGGGGACGCAGACCTGGTTGCCGTGCATGAGCGCGTCGCGCATGCCCGGGTCGGCGAGCCGCAGCTCGCCGGGCAGGAACCCGGCGAACCAGTCGCGCGCGTCCAGCGCGGCCACCTCGGCGTCGACGTGACGTGCGGCGGCGCGGTGGTAACGGCGCAGGCGGTGGAACCGTCCGCCCTGGAACAGCACGTCGCCGTACATCTCGGTGGCCGGGTCCAGCGGCACGACCGGCAGGCCCTCGGCGACCTGCTCCGGCGGGCCCTGCGGCACCGGGTCCCCGGTGAACCGCACGGTCGCGCGGAAGTGGTCCACCTCGAAGCCGGTCTCCGCGCTGCGGATCGCGACCGCGACGGTCTCGCCGTCCTGGTCGCCGTCGACGACGGTGGCCGCGACCCGGATCGTCGTGCTGCCCGCGGGCGGCACGATGATGGGCCGGACGAACTCCGCGTCCTCGATGACCGGTGCGGTCTCGCGACCGGTGACCGCACCGGCGACCTGCGCCATCGCCTCCATGCCGAAGACGGCGGGGAACAGCAGGTTGCCGTCGAGCAGGTGGTCGGCGAGGTACAGGTCGGTGCCCGCGTTCATCTCCACCTCGGTGACGAGCTCGACGCCGTGGTAGTGGACGAGGGGCTTGTCGACGAACCGCAGCAGCGGCAGCTCGGGCAGGTCGTAGCGGGCGGTGTCGATGCCCTGCGTACGGCCGCTGATCACCACGGTGGCGGGGACGTCGGGGTCGGTGACGAGCCTGCGCATGATCTGCACGCCCTGCTCGGGCGTGATGGCGGTGACGCCCATGCGGCCGAGCGCGTCGACCACCGAGAGCTTCTCGCCCATGCCGACCTCGGACCAGACCGACCACTCCATGCAGATCGCCCGGCAGCCGGGGTGGGTCTCCCCCACCTCGCGGGTGATCTCCGCCATCCAGTCGTTGGCGGTGGAGTAGTGCGCCTCGCCCTGCAGGCCGGCCCGGCCGATGATGCTGCCGAACGTGACCAGCAGGCGCAGCGCGCCGGGGTCGACCGCGTCCAGGACGTTGCGCAGGCCGTCGACCTTCGGGGCGAAGGTGCGCCGGAACGCGCCCATGTCCAGGCCGGTCAGCGCGGCGGGCTCGTTGCGGCCCGCGCCGTGCAGGACGGCGGTGACCTGCCCGAGCTCGGCCGCCAGCCCGGCCACCGCGGCCCGCACCTGGGCGGCGTCGGTGACGTCGGCGCGGGCGTAGCGCACCGTGACGCCGGAGTCGGCCATCCGCCGCAGGTTGTCCGACAGCTCCTGGTCGGCCGCCGGGTCCGAGCGGCCGAGCACGGCCAGCTTGGCCCCGGAGTCGGCGGCCACCGCGAGCGCGCACTCGGCGGTGATGCCCTTGCCGCCGCCGGTCACCAGCAGCACGTCGCCGGCGCCGAGCGGCCGGTCGGTGCGGGCGGCCCGCACCGGCAGCACGCGCAGGGTCGGCACCCGGCGCGTGCCCCGGTCGTCGTAGAACACCTCGGAGAACCGGGTGGTCGCGGCGACCTCGTCCACGACGCGGGCGACCGCGTCGGGGCCGGGGGGCAGGTGGACGATGGTGGTGCGCAGGTGCGGCGCCTCCAGCTGGAGGGTCTTGGCGAGGCCGGCCGCGCCGGCGCCGTGCTGGACGGCGACGAAGCGGGTGCCCGGCTCGCTGGCGACCGCCTCCTTCGCGGCGCGCAGCGCGTGCTCCAGGTGCGCCTCGGCGCGTCCCTCGGGCAGCACCACGACCAGGCCGGAGCCGACGCCGCCCGTTTCGAGCGCCTGGTGCAGCGACCCGGCGAGCGCGGTGCCCTCGGGCGCGAAGAGCCGCCAGCGGCCGTTCTCCTGGGGAGAGGTGCGCGCGGGAAGCGGCAGCTCGTCCAGGTCGACCGCGAACGGCCGCGACCAGGGCGCGGCGCCCGCGACGATCGCGGGGCCGGCCGCCTCGGCGCTCCTGGCGTCCGCGGCGAGCGCGTCCAGCGCCTCCGACAGCTCGCGCAGGCTCGCCGTGGCGAGGTTGGTCGGCGCGTTGGACGCCGGGACGCCGAGCCGCTGGCTGGCCTGGTCGATGATGTGCATCACCGTGACCGAGCTGAGGTGCAGCTCGTCCAGGGGCCTGGCGTCCTCGCTCACCATCTCCAGCGGGAGCTCGGCCCGCTCGGCCGCCAGGCGGCGCAGCAGGTCGATGCTCGACTCCGAGCCGGTCGCCGCCGGAGCCGCGGGCTCGGCGACGGCCGGGGCCGCGGCGGCCGCCTCGCGGCGGACCGTGCCGGTGACGCTGACCTGCGGCGCCTGCTCGACGGGGCTCTGGAAGAACGAGAACTCCGTCCCGACCTCCAGCGGGCGCAGCAGCCGCCCGTGGAACAGCTCCTCGTGCACGACCGGGACGCCCGAGACGTACGCGGCGCCGGCCACGCGCAGCAGCCCGGTCAGCGACTCGTCGTCGGTGTCCAGCGGCACGGCGGGGACGTCGGTCACCGACGCGGCCAGGCCGCTCAGCACCCGGCCGGGGCCGACCTCGACGAACAGGTCGATGTCCTTGGCCGCGCGCTCGACCGCCTGGGTGAACAGCACCGGGTCGGTGATCTGGTCGCGCAGCAGGACGCGGACGTCGGTGGACGAGGCCAGCGTCTCCCCGGTGACGGTGGAGACGATCCGCCGTCCGACGGGGCCGAACTCCTCCTCGTCGAGGGCGGCGCCGAACTGCTCGGCGGCCGGGGCGACCAGCGGCGAGTGGAAGGCGTGGGACACCGCGAGGCGGGTCCACTTCAGGCCCGCGGCGGTGGCCTTGGCGCCGAACGCCTCGACCGCCTCGACCGTCCCGGCGACCACGGTCTGCTCGGGGCCGTTGTACCCGGCGATGACGACGGGCAGGTCGCCGAGGAGCTGGATCACCGCGTCCGGGGTCGCGCGGACGCCGGCCATGGTGCCCGTGGCGCTGCTGCGCTCGGTCATGGCCCGGCCGCGGACCGCGGCCACGCGCAGCAGGGCGTCCTCGTCGAGCGCGCCGGCCCAGTGCAGGGCCGAGATCTCGCCGAGGCTGTGCCCGACGGCGACCTCGGCCTCCACGCCGATGAGGGACAGCGCGCGCAGGCCCGCGATCGAGCCGGTGACGATGCGCGGCTGGGCGACCGCGGTCGCCACCATGTCGCCGGAGACCGGCAGGTCCGCCCGCAGGTAGATCTCCTCGACCTCGGAGAACCTGCGGCGCAGCGCGCCGCCGCTGGTGCCGCGCCCCGACCCCTGGCCGGGGAACAGGAAGCCCACCCGGCCGGGCCCGTCGGCGTGGCCGAGGAACGCCCGGCCGTCCGGCGTGATCAGCGTGGTCTCGCCCGCGTCGAGGGCGTCGATCGCGCGGCGCAACTGCCGCTCGGCGTCCTCGGGCGAGGTCGCGACCACGGCGGCGCGGAACGGCAGGTCGCGCAGCTCGCGCTGCAGCGTGGCCGCGAGGTCGGCGACCTGGCCGTACGACACCGTGATCACGAAGTCGGCCAGCTCGGCGAGCCGGTCGCGCAGGGCCTGCGGCGAGGCGGCGTCGGCGAGCAGCAGTTCGGCGTCCTGGGAGGAGGCGGCGAGCTGCCGGGTGCGCGTGGACAGCACGCGCTTGCGCGGGCCGGTCTTCTCCAGCACGACGTGGGTGTTGATGCCGCCGAAGCCCATGGCGGTGACGCCGGCGCGCACGGGCGTGCCGGTGGGCCAGGGCTCCGCCTTGCGCAGGGCGCGCAGCGTGGCCGACTCGGAGGTGAGGATGTCCTGCGGGTCGACGCAGCCGATGGTCGGCGGCAGCACCTGCTCGTGCACGGCCATCGCGGTCTTGATGAGCCCCGCGACGCCGGCCGCCGCCTTGGCGTGGCCGATCATGCCCTTGATCGAGGTGACCGCGGCCGGCACGTCCGCGCCGGCCTCGGCGCGGGCCTCGGACAGGGCGGTCAGCTCGGTCTTGTCGCCGACCGCCGTGCCCGTGCCGTGGCCCTCGAACAGCTCGACGCTCTCGATGCCGAACCCGGCGCGGTCGTAGGCGCGGCGCAGCGCGAGCTTGTAACCGCCCACCTCGGGCCGGGTGATGCCGCCCTTGCCGTCGGAGGAGATGCCCCAGCCGGCGATGGTGGCGTAGATCCGGTGCCGGGCGGCGAGGGCGTCCTCCTCGCGCATCAGCACGACCATGCCGCAGCCCTCGCCCGGCCAGAAGCCGTTGGAGTGCCGGTCGTACAGGCGGAACTCGCCCTTGGCCAGGGCGCCGGTCTTGGCGAAGCCGATGATCTCGAACGGGTCGATGGACAGGTCCACCCCGCCCGCGATCGCCACGTCGATGTCGCCGTCGATCAGGCCCTTGCAGGCGGTGGTCACCGACAGCAGCGACGAGGAGCACGCGCCGTCGACGGTGTAGCCGCCGCCGTTCAGGTCGAAGTGGTTGCAGATCCGCCCGGCGATCGTGTTGGAGAGGCCACCGGCCAGGGTGTCCTCGTCGACGGGCGGGAACGGGTTCTTGTAGGTGACCTCCAGGTCGGCGAGGAACGTGGCGAGACGGTCGTCGTCCCAGCCCTGTTCCTTGAGGACCGCGGCCACGGTGCGGCGGACGTACGGCCAGCGCAGCCGCATGACGTTCGCCCTGGTGAACTCGCCGGTGAGGGTGTTGCCCACCACCACGCCGGTGCGCTCCCGGGGCAGGCCTTCCGCCCCGGGGAATCCCGCGTCCGCCAGCGCCTGGCCCGCCATGTCGAGGGCGAGCCAGTGGGTCAGGTCGGTGGAGCGGTACGTGCTACCGGCGATCTTGTAGCGGACCCGGTCGAACTCGTAGCCCTCGATGACCGCCGCCGTGCGCGCGTAGAACGTGTCCGGGGTCGCCGGATCGGGATCCCAGTAGTCCTCAAGGCGCATGCGCACGTCGGGCAGTCTTCGGAAGGCGCGGCGACCGGCGAGAGCGTTCTCCCAGAGCTCTCTCGGCGACGTGGCGTCCGGGTACCGGCACGCCATGCCGACGATCGCGATCCTGGTCATACGGCGGCGACCTCTTTACCGTTCGGCGAGATCGCGTCGACGGGCAGGGGCGGAAGGGGCTGGGGAGCCGTGGCCGCCTCGCGCTGCTCGCGGGCCTTGTTGACGAAGTGCAGCGCCCAGAAGAAGCCGCCGCGGATGGCGCAGATGCCGGCGGTGGCGAAGAAGAGCGCGTAGGAGATGTGCACGGCGGTCAGCAGCCCGTACATCAGGGCGACACCGCCGCCGAAGGCGAACTGGGACCACGGCTTGGACGGGCTGGTGCCGGGGTCGGTGACCATGTAGTTGCTGTACAGGACGAACGCGACACCGGTCATCATGGCGAGCGCGGCCGAGATGGACGTGCCGAAGAAGATGCCGCGGACGACGGCCTGGAGGGCGAAGACGCCGACCCAGCCGGCGATCAGCGGCATGCGGCCGGTGAGCTTGCCGTTCAGCATGGTGCCGCCGACGATGATCAGGCCGGGAATCAGCCAGTCGGCCCAGGTGTCGATGTTCTCGGTGAAGTGGTAGGGCGGCGCGATGCTCGCCCACGGGAACACCAGCAGGATCACGGCGATGCCGAAGTTCGAGGGGTTCATGTAGTGGCGCATGCGGCCCTTGACCGGGGCGCGGAGCACCCACTTGGCGCCGACGGCCACCACGACGCCGAACACCAGCACCATCACCTGGTCGTTGACGTAGATCAGCATGTTCATGGCGAGGCTGGTGATGTGCGCCGGGTACAGGAACTCGCGCAGGCCGCGGAAGCCGTTGCCCATGTAGCGGGGGGTGCGTCCCTCGACCTTCGCGCCGATCTTCTCCAGGCCGATCTCGGTGGCGTAGCCGACCGCGAGCGCGATGAAGGGCCACAGCCACGGCTGCTCGAATCCGAGGATCGTGTAGCCGACGATGTTGAACACCGTGATGGACAACGCGAAGTTGCGCAGCGCGATGACGACCTTGGGGTCGTGCCGCGGCGGAGCGCTTGGCTTCTGGTCAGACATGATCACTTCTCCTTGGCCTGCTGGCCGAGTGTGAGGGAGTGCCAGCCAGGGGTGAGCTGGAGTTCCTGCTTGTGCGGCTTGCCGGTGCGGTCACGCCACTTGATCTCCGCCTTCAGCGGGCCCGCGACGTTCGGACCGAGGCCGATGTGGACGTCGGTGCTGCGCCGGCCGGAGTGGCCGCTGCTGCCGTCGACGCGGGCGACGAACTTGCGGCCGTCCGGGGTCGTCACGCAGACCTGGGCGCCGGTGACCGGCGAGCCGGGGGCGGCGAGCGCGCCCTTGGCGGCCTTGCCCTTCGCGGCGGAGGTCTCGTGGGTCAGGCGCAGGCCGACGAAGGCGCCGGCGTCCGGGCTCTGGTTCTGGTAGAAGACCGGGGCCTCCCACTGGCGGGCGACCGCGAAGTCCAGGCGGCCGTCGCCGTCGGCGTCACCGGTGGCGATGCCGCGCGTCGGCACCGGGATGGCCAGGCCGAGCTCCTTGGCGAGGTCGACGTAGCGCCCGGAGGGGCCCTTCACGAAGAAGTGCAGCGTCTGGTTGCCGCCGATGTCGTCGCCCGCAGTGGCGTTCGGCCACCAGAACGGGTTCTGCAGCATCTCGTCGTTGGCGGTGGCGAGCTCCTGGAGCTGCGGCCAGCGGTCGGTCTGTCCCTTGACGAAGCCGGTGGCCTGGGCGATCTGCAGCTCACCGCCGTTGTTGAAGTCCTCGATCTTGACGTCCCAGCCCCAGCCGGACCAGGCGGTGCCCGCCGGGCCGCTCTCGTCCTTCCAGGGGGCGACGCCGTCACGGAGCTGGGCGCGCAGGTCCTCCTGGTTCTTGGCGGTCGAGACGAACTGGAAGTTACTCTCCTCGATGCCCCACGAGGTGGTGATGTTGCTGACGAACATGTCGTAGATGCCGTCGTGGTCCAGGTCGCCGAAGTCGACGCCCATGCCCTTGAAGGAGTCGCGGCCGACCGCCTTGGACTTGGGGACCAGCGGCGAGCGCACGCCCTCCACCAGCGCCAGCTTGATGGTGCCGGGGGTGGACCGGTTGTAGTACATGCGGTCCGGGCCGAAGTCGTTGGCCAGGTACAGCTCGGGCAGCAGGTCGCCGTCCAGGTCGTTGGCCGCGGCGGCGAGCTCCCAGCCCTTGGACTCGTCCTTGGGCAGGACGTCGTCCTGGCACTCGTAGGCGGGCGTGCCGCTCTGCAGGCCGGTGAAGCGGAAGAAGTAGTCCTCGCCGCCGTTGTGCGCGGCCGACATCGAGTGGTTCATGTGGACGCCGCCCGCGACCTTCGGGTCCAGGACGGGGCCGTCGGCGAAGTAGTTGCCGATGAAGATGTCGTCGTGCCCGTCACCGTCGAAGTCGGCGACGGTCGCGGCGTTGGTGTTCCACTGCGGGCCGGTGTACTTGCCGCCCGCGGCGTTCGGGCCGGGCACCAGCTCGACCGACCGGTAGGCGCTCACGTCCAGCTTGGTGGCGCCGGGCTGGGCCAGGTAGATGATCGGCGTGCGGCCCCACATGTAGACGAGCAGGTCGACGCGGCCGTCCTCGTTGTAGTCGCCGGGGACGCAGCCCATCGGGGCCATGACGTCGTTCATCGGCAGCGTGCTCTTCAGCGCGAACGGCGCGTACCGGGTGGACTTGGCGCCCGGGGCCGGGGTGATCACGACCTGGTCGATGCGCGTGTCCACGAGGCAGATGTCGTTGGACAGCCCGTCGCCGTCGAGGTCGTTCATCGCGACGGCGGCGCCGACCGAGGAGATCCAGGCGTCGATGTGCTTGTAGTCCTTGTTCACCTGGCGGATCGACTTCTGTGGGTATCCGCTGGGCAGCGCGATCGACAGGGGCTTGAACGCGAACTTCTGCGCGATGGTCGCCGCCTCGGCGGACGAGTAGCTGGGCAGACGGGCGATCAAGAAGACGCTCGTGACCAGCACGAGAGCGACGACTCCCGGAAGCTGTCTGCGAAGCCAGCCAAAGGTCGTGGTCACTGGGTAACACCTCCAAGAGTTACAAGTTGGTCGGCGATGCGCCGGCGCCACACCTCGTAGGCGGGCACATCGCCCTGGTCCGGCTGGTCGGGAATGGTCTCGTAGCAGACCATCGCCGCCCGTTCGGCCGTCGTGCCGCAGAAGACGCTCGTCGCGAGCTCGGTGGACGGCACGACCAGGCCGGGCCGGTACCGCGCCTCGGCGGCGAACGCCGACCCCTGCGCGAGCTGCGGGCGGTACTGGCCCGCGCGCTCCCTGAACCTGCGCAGCTCGTCCTCCTCGACGCCGCAGGCGTAGGTCGCGGCCAGGCCGCTCCCGGCGAACAGGTCCGCCCTGCGGCGCTCGGGGAAGGTCTCGATCAGGTCGGCGACGACGTCGACGTCGGTGCCGCCGACGAACCACATGGCCCGCCCGATGCCCTGGTCGATGACGCGGTTGGCGTAACCGGGAGGGCCACCGGCGGGCCACGGGAACGCGGGGTCCTGGTACTGCTGCCGCACGTACTTCTCGGTCTGGAAGTACGCCTGGTGGAAGCCGTATCCGTCCAGCGCGAGCCACCGCAGCAGCGGGTCGGGCGCGTGGAGGCGCGACCACAGGAACTTGGGCAGCCGCGCCATGGCCCAGCCGACACCGACGTAGATCAGGTCGGTCTGGGCCTCCCCGCGCGGGCCCGCGAGGAACTCGGCGACCTTGCGGCCACTGGTGAACGGCATGGCGTCGAGGATCGCGAACCCCATCCCCGCGCCCTCGTAGGCGAATCCGCGGAACCTCAGAGGGAGCGTCTCCAACCGCTCCTCGGCCTCGGCGGTGGTACGTGACTCCACCGCGTACGCGAATCCGGTGAGGAACATCTCCCCGACCGTCTCCAGCAGGTCACGTGATTCCTCGTTTTTCACGTGGAATCCACGCGTCGAAAGTTTCGTCTCCGAGACGTTGGGTGTGAGAATACGGCGCCTTAGCGACCGAAGAAGGCTGGGCAATTACCTCTCCCTCCCGCGGGAGTTTCCCCTTGTCCAGGGGTCGTGTTTGGTCAAATGTAACCATCGGCATCGACACCGGACCCACTTCGGACTTGCTCAACCGCGTCCGCGCGGGAACCCGTTTCCCGGCATGCCGGAGCCGGCGCGCCTTGCAATGAATATCCGCCCGCGAAGAAGCGACCGGCGAATTTCCGCTATGAAAAAGGGCTTCAGCCCGCGA
The DNA here is from genome assembly GCF_014205275.1 of Sphaerisporangium siamense. NCBI lineage: Bacteria > Bacillati > Actinomycetota > Actinomycetes > Streptosporangiales > Streptosporangiaceae > Sphaerisporangium > Sphaerisporangium siamense. Next base: position 4,262,165 of record NZ_JACHND010000001.1, on the reverse strand, counting down.
CGGGCGTGCCCTCGGAGACGAAACGCGCCCGCACGCCGCGCCGCCACAGCTCGTAGGCGGGGACGCCGGAGGCCGGCGCGGTCACGGCCGCGTCGTCGGCGAGCGCCACGGCGCCGCGGACGGTGAGGCCGGCGAGGACCGAGGTGGCGACCTCGGTGTGCGGGGGAACGAACCCGGCGAAGTCGCGGGCCTTGGCCGCGAAGACCGCGCCCTGGGCCACCTCGGGCCGGTACTCGCCGGCCTCGGCGCGCAGGATCGCGAGGACCTCGGGCTCGGCGCCGCCGGCGAAGGTCGCGGCGAGGCCGACGCCGCCCCACAGGTCGGCCTGCCGGTGCGAGGCGAACGCGCGCACGTGCGCGGCCACGTCGGCGGCCTGGCCGCCGTGGATGAACCACAGCGCCCTGCCGATGCCCTGGTCCACCGCGCGCAGGAAGTAGTCCGGGGACCCCTCCCACGAATAGGCGGCCGGCACGCGCTGCTCGTCCACCCAGCGCCGGGTCTCGAAGTAGGCGCGGTCGAAGCCGTAGCCGTCCACGGCGAGCCAGCTCATGGTCGGGTAGTACGCCGAGCCGCTGAGGTCGGGCATGACCTTCTTCCAGAGCGGCCGCGGCAGGCGGGCCATGGCGAAGCCGATGCCGATGTAGGTGAGGAATATGTGCGGCTGCCCGGGGCCGAGGAGGAGGTCACGGGTGCGGTGCCCGCGTCCGCCGCCCATCGCGTCCACCACGGTGAAGGCCATCGTCGCGCCCTCGTAGGCGAAACCGCGGTGCTCGGGGTCCACGAGGCTCAGGCGGCGCTCGACCTCCCACTGGTCGCGCGCGTCGATTCCCCACTCGAATCCGCAGATCACCGCCTGGGGAATGGCCTCAAGCCGCCGTGTGGCATCCGTCGGGGTGACGGGAAAACCCCGCTCGCCGAAAGTCACCTCGGCCAGCGACGGCGTCAACAGGAGTCTGCGCAGCGAACCGAACAGGGTAGGCATAATGCTCCTCACGTTTCACCGTCAGCCGATGACGGTTACTCACATCAGCTCGACCATTTCATGGTCATATGTGCGATCCGCGAGTTACATCTCCCGTATTGCGGTACCATCCGGATTCGGGAATTTCGCGCGTTTCCCGTCAGGCCCAGCCGCTCACGCGCCAGGCGCCGGGGTCGCCGCCGGGGGCCGGGGCGCGGCGGGCGGCGTCGCGCCAGCGGCGCCGGGCGGGGGGTTCCGCGGGGTCCCCAGAGGCCTGGGGGTCCTCGGCGTCCGCGGCGGAGGCGGCACGGGCGGCGAGCGCCACGATGAGCGCGGCCAGTTCCTCGGGGCTCGGATCGCCGCGGACCACCGTCAGGTACCATTCCGGCGCCACCGCACACCCCCGATCACTCGTCCGACGTCCAGCGTCGCCCCGCGCGGCGGCCGGGGACAACTTCTCGCTTGCCGAGTCGCGCGACGCGCGGAAAGGGCGCCTGTCAACCGGCGCGGGCGTCAGCAACCGGACGCGCGCCCGCAGCTTCATGAAAGCGCGCGGCCCTGTTTCCGCGCCGCCGGGCGACGCACAGTGGCAACTGCGCCGAAACGGCGAGATGACGCGAGAAAGGCTTCGGACATCATGACGACCTCGGTGACCCACCCGGCGCCCCGGCCCGCCGGCGACGTGGCGGACGCGAGCGCGTCCGAGGACATTTCATCGCACCTGAAATGGCCGCAGCGTCCCCCGTCGGTTTCTCTCGGTGACCGCCGGGATTCCGGCCCGCATATCGCGCTCGGCACCAACGAACCCGGAATACGGGCGCTTTTCCAGTACCGCCCCGAGACCGCGCATCCCCTCATCCTCCTGTCGGAGGTGCTGCTGTGCGGGGAGAGCACGCTGAGCCGCGGTGATCGGGAACTGATCGCGGCGTACGTGTCGGCGAGGAACCAGTGCCGGTTCTGCTTCTACACCCACGCGGCGTTCGCGGCGGTGCGGGCCCCCGAGGGCATGACGCTGGTGGAGCAGGTGTGCGAGGACCTCGACTCGGCGCCGGTCACGGCCAAGCTGCGGGCGTTGCTGCGCATCGCCGGCACCGTGCAGCAGGACGGCAGGCAGGTGACCGGCGAGCTGGTGGACGCCGCGCGCGAGGTCGGCGCCACGGACGTGGAGATCCACGACACCGTGCTGATCGCGGCGGCGTTCTGCATGTACAACCGCTACGTCGACGGCCTGGCGACGTTCACGCCGGACGACCCGGCCGTCTACGCGGCGCGGGCGAGCATGACCGGCGGATACGTGGCGGTGAACGGCGAGCAGCTGCGCCGGGCGTCCTGACGGAGCCCGGCGCGGTCCCCGGCCCGCGCGGCGGTCTCGGCACAGGCCGGGCGGCTCCCCCGGAGCCGGGCCCCGCGGCCTAGGAGAAGAACTCGTCCACGGCGTAGGAGTCCTGCGGGAAGCTCCAGCGCTCGGCGATCTTGCCGTCGGCGACGCGGAACACGTGGACGCCGCGCTCGTCGAGCTCCTTGCCGGCGCGGTCCCCGCGGATGCGCAGGAACACCGCGATGTGCCCGTCACCGGACAGGAAGGCCTCCGGCTCGTAGCGCATGGTGTTGCCGGTGACGTCGACGAGCCGGGACAGGTACCCGATCACGTCGGCCTTGCCCCGGTACTCGCCGGCGAGGGAGCCGTGCCCGGGGACGTGGAAGACCACGTCGTCGGCGAGCAGGTCGTCGCGGATGTAGTCGAGGTCCCCCTTGGTGATCGACTCGTAACTCGCACGGGCCGCGCTGATGTCGGAATGCTCTGACACTACGGTCTCCTCATGAAACGGTGCGGATCTTTCTGAGGGCGCGACGGCGACGCTACGCGAGGAGATCAGGACAGACAAAAGGGAGTTAGGACACACTTACCTACCGGCCATGCGCCAATAGGGGTGACCGTAATTACGGACTTGGACGTACATAACACGCGGTAAATCGGACCATTGACACCGGCCAAAACCATGACGAGCATGAACAGTCGTCGGACGGTTCTCGCCAGGCCGCGCGGCGCCCTTCCTCGTGCGACAAGGAGCCCCATGCCCCACATCGCCCTCGGCAACGACGAGCCCGGAGTCCGCGGCCTCTTCCGGTACCGCCCGGAGACCGCGCGCCCGCTCATCGAGCTGGCCGAGGTGATGCTGCGCGGAGAGAGCCCCCTGACCCACGGCGAGCGCGAGCTCATCGCCGCCCACGTCTCGGCGCTCAACGACTGCGACTTCTGCTACCGCTCCCACGCCGCCAACGCCGCCGCCCAGCTCCCCCAAGGCATGGACCTCGTCGAACGCGTCCGCGCCGACCCGGGCGCCGCCCCCGTGCCGGACCGGATGCGCGCCCCGCTCGGCATCGCCACGGCCGTCCAGAAGGGCGGCGAGAACGTCACCGAGGCCCACGTGTCCGCGGCGCGCGCCGCGGGCGCCACGGACCGGGAGATCCACGACACCGTGCTGCTCGCGGCCGCGTTCTGCATGGTGAACCGCTACGTCGACGGCCTGGCGACGTCCGTGCCCGACGACCCCGCCATGTACGCGGCGCGGGCCGGGCACGTCGCCGCGGACGGCTACCTGGGCCTGCCGGCCCGAACCCCCGAGCACTGACCTCCGGCGCGCCACCGTCCCCCGCGCGCGGCCGCCGCGTCCGACGAAAGACTGGAGCACAGGCGATGGCGACACACTCCGGCGCGTTACCCCCGCGCGCGAGCCTGATCGGCTCGATCAACACCGACCACCACCGGCTCGGCCTCAACGTCTTCCTGTTCATCGTGCTCGCCCACTGGGCCGAGCACGTCGCCCAGGCGATCCAGATCTACGCCCTCGGCTGGCCGCTGCCCGAGGCCCGCGGCGTGCTCGGCGGGCCCTTCCCCTGGCTCGTGACCTCCGAGTGGATGCACTACGGCTACGCGCTGCTCATGCTCATCGGGCTGATCCTGCTGCGCAAGGGCTTCACCGGCAGGTCGCGCACCTGGTGGAACATCTCGCTCGGCATCCAGGTCTGGCACCACTTCGAGCACCTGCTGCTGCTCGGCCAGAAGGTGACCGGCCTGTACCTGCTCGGCAAGCCCGTGCCGACCAGCGTGCTGCAGCTCGTGGTCCCGCGCGTGGAACTGCACCTGTTCTACAACGCGGTCGTGTTCGCGCCCATGGTGGTGGCCATGTGGCTGCACCGCAGGCCGAACACCGCCGAACGCGCCGCGATGAGCTGCCGCTGCGCGGCCTCCTCCGCGTGAGCATGACGGGCGTGACCGCCGGAGCGCGGAGCCCGTGACGCGTCCGTCCGCCCGGCGCTCCGGCACGCGACGACCACCCCGCCTCGCCCACGCGAGGCGGGGCCTGCCCATGCCGCGAGCGCGGCGCCACCCTTCGCAGGAGGACCGTCCATGCCCCCGACCGCCCCGGCGGCACGCGCGCACACGCACCGCTACCTGATCATCGGAGCCGGCCCCGCCGGACTGCAGCTCAGCTACTTCCTCGGCCGCGCCGGCCTCGACTACGTCACGCTGGAACGCGGGGACGCGCCGGGCGGCTTCTTCCGCAGGTTCCCCCGCCACCGCCGGCTGATCTCGCTCAACAAGGTGAACACCACCGAGAAGGACCCCGAGATCCTGCTGCGCTGGGACTGGAACTCGCTGCTCAACGACTCCCCGGCCCTGCAGTTCCCCCGGTACTCGCGCGAGTACTTCCCCTCCGCCGACGACCTGGTGCGCTACCTGGCCGACTTCCAGCGCGAGCACGCGCTGAACGTCCGGTACGGCGCCGCCGTCGAGCGCGTGGAGAAGTCCGGGGGACGCTTCACCGTGCACGCGGGCGGCGAGGTGTTCCACGCCGAGTGCGTCATCGTCGCCATCGGCTGGGGCGGGCCGTACATCCCCGATATCCCGGGCATCGAGCTGGCCGTCGGCTACGAGGACGTCAGCGCGTCCGGCGAGGACTTCACCGGCAAGCGCGTACTGATCATCGGCAAGGGCAACTCGGCGTTCGAGACCGCCCACGCCATGCTGCCGCACGCCGCGATCATCCACATGGCCAGCCCCAGCCCGACGCGGCTCGCCTGGACGAGCAAGCACCCCGGGCACGTGCGCGGCCAGTACGGCGCGCTGCTCGACAGCTACTGGTTCAAGACCCTGCACGGCGTGCTCGAATGCACCATCGACCGCCTCTGGCGCGAGGGTGACCACTACAAGGCCGCCATCACCTACACCCTGGCCGAGGGGGAGCAGGCGCTGCTGGAGTACGACGCGGTGGTGCGCTGCACCGGCTTCACCATGGACACGGGCATCTTCGACGCCTCCTGCGCGCCCGAGACCCTCCGGGACGGGCGCCTGCCCGCGATCCGGCCCGACTTCCGGTCGCCGAACGTGGACGGCCTGTACTTCGCCGGGACGCTGATGCAGGCCCGCGACTTCAAGCAGGCGTCCTCGGCGTTCATCGACGGCTTCCGCTACAACCTGCGCACGCTGGCCGCGCTGCTCGCCGAGCGCTACGAGGACACCCCGCTCCCCCGGCACCCCGTGGTGCCCGACGCCGGCGAGCTGACCTTCACCATGCTGGAGCGGGTCAACTACAGCTCGGCGCTGTGGACGCAGTTCGAGTACCTGGCCGACGCCTACGTGCGCGACCCGGCGTCCGGGCACTTCCACCGGTACGAGGATCTGCCCGAGGACTACGCCGCCGAGCGGTTCGCCGGCGAGGACCTGCTGTTCACGGTCACGCTGCGCTGGGGCCGCCGCGACTACGGCGACGTGTTCGCCATCCAGAGGCACCCGACGCCCGGCCGCGCCGACGAGAGCGCGTTCCTGCACCCGGTCGTCCGAGTGTGGCGGCGCGGCGAACAGGTCGCCGAGCGGCACCTGCTGGAGGACCTCCAGGCGCAGTGGCGCGACCCCGTCCGGCACGTCGAGCCGCTGCGCCGCTTCCTGAGCGAGCACCTCGCCCCCTGAGGCGGCCCGGCTTGAGCGGACCCGGCCGGGCGGGCCCGGCGCCCGTCAGGCGTGCTCCTCCGGCTCCTCTCGATCCTCGGAACCGATGTAGGACGCCACCAGGTGGTCCACTACGTCCGCGGCCCGTCCGCGCGCGGCGAAGGCGGCGCGCTGGCGGGCCGCGCCGCTCCCCTCGGCCAGCAGGCGCTCCAGCCGCCGGGTCACCACGGCGAGGTCGCCGGTGCGGGCCAGGGACGGCCTGATGTGCGCGAGCAGCGTGCCGGCCAGCTCAGCCGCCGGGCGCAGGCGCCCGGTGAGCGGGTCGATGCCGTGCCCGTCCAGGCCGTCGCGGCAGGCGCGCCAGTACGCCACCCGCAGCCGCTCGCCCGACAGGCGCGGGCCGTGGTCGCCGCGCTCGACCCGCTCCAGGGAGACCACCACCAGCGCGCGCACGATCGCGGCCAGCAGCGCCGACTCCCCCGCCGTGCCGGCGACGTCGGTGACCCTGACCTCCAGCGTGGGCAGGTGGGCGGAGGGCCTGATGTCCCAGAAGATCGTGCCGGGGTCCACGAGCGCGCCGGACTCGCCGAGCGCGGCGACCACCTCCTCGTACTCGGCCAGCGAGGAGAAGTACGGCGGCGGGCCCGCGACGGGCCACTTGCCCCAGGTGAGGGTGCGGTAGGAGGCGTAGCCGGTGTCGTGCCCCTGCCAGAACGGCGAGTTGGACATCAGGGCGATGAGCACGGGCAGCCACGGCCGCAGGTGGTTGCTGACCAGCACGGCCCGCTCGCGGTCGGGCAGGTGGACGTGGACGTGCCCGGCGCAGATGGCGGCCTCGTCGTGCAGGGAACGGTAGTTGGCGATGCCGACCGCGTACCGGGGGTCCTCGTGGATGAGCGGCGGCACGTAGTCGCCGAGCACGGCGGTGCCCGTCGCCACCGGGGCCAGCCCTTCCTCGCGGGCCGCCGCGGCGACCTCCGCGCGCATGCGCCGCAGCTCGCGCTCCAGCTCGGGCAGCCCGGCGCACGGCGGCGTCTTGGCCTCCATCTGGAACATGGTGAACTCCAGGCTGACCCGGTCGTGCAACCGGTTCCCGGCGCGCCGGACCACCTCCGCGCCGCGCGGCATGGCGGCGCGCGTCGCCGGATCGACGACGAAGTACTCCTCCTCCACCCCCATGAGAGGACAGATCGCGTCGAACGGCACCGCCTCCGGCGACTGCACGGTGACCGTCATGCCCACCCCCACCTTCACTCTGCCGCGCGGCCCGGCGGCCGGCGTACGGACGAAGCCAAGCTACCCATCCATCCCGGACCCCGTGGGCACTCGCCGAAGGCTGCGGCTTATGAGCGGTTTCATGCGGAAACCGCCCGGGGACGGCGCAGTGCGAGGGTCAGCAGGGCCGCGGCGACCGCCATCGCGGCGGCCACCAGGAACCCGCCGCCCGGGCGTCCGTCCGCGGCCAGCGCCCCCGCGGCCGTGGCCGCCAGCGCGCCGCCGCCCTGCCCGAGGGCGTTCAGCCACGCGAACGACTCGGTCATCGCGTCCTCCGGCGCGACCTCCTCCATCGCCGTGTACTGCGCCGTCATCATCGGGGCGAGCGCGACGCCCGCCACCGCGAACACCACCGCCAGCAGCCACAGGTTCGTCACGGCGAGCGCCACGGCGTACCCGGCGGCGAGCACGGCGAGGAAGACGCCGAGATGCCCCGCGCTGGTGCCGCGCAGCTTCACCGCGCCGTAGGCGAACCCGCCGAACACGCTGCCCACCGAGAACGCGGCGATCAGCAGGCCGCCGAGGTCGGCGTGCCCCTGGGCGTCCGCCGTGGCCAGCAGCGCGACCTCCACGCCGGTGATGCTGCCCGTGGCCAGCAGCCCGACCGGCAGCATCCAGCGCACCCCGGCCACGCGCAGCGGGCCGCGCCAGTCGCGCGCCGCGCCCTCGACCGGCCGCAGCGCGCCGATCGCCGGGGCCCCGGCCAGCGCGAAGCACCCCACGGCGGTGAACGCGGCCGTCACCCCGATGGCCACCCCGGAGTTCGACACCGCGAGCAGCAGGGCCACGATCGACGGGCCGACGATGAACACCGCGTCCACGATGACGGACTCCAGGGCGAAGGCCGCCGACCGCAGGCCCTGGTCGGTCAGCGAACGGCTCCACATCGTCCGCATCACCGGGCCGATCGGCGGCAGCAGCGCGCCGACCACGAACGACAACACCAGCGGCACCACCGCGGGCGTCTCCGCGGCCAGGGCGGCCAGCAGCGCGAGGAACGCGAGCGCCTGGCCGGCCCCGGCGACCAGCAGCACGCCCCTGGCGCCCCGCCGGTCCACCGCGCGGCCCCGCAGCGGGCCCGACACGCCCACGCCGACCGCGTAGCAGGCGGCGGCGATTCCCGCCTGGGCGTAGGAGCCGTTGCTCTGGACGAAGCCGGTGACGAGCAGCAGGCCCGCCATGCCGCTCGGCAGCCGTCCCACCAGCGCCGCCACGGTCATGGGCACGGCGCCCGGGGTCGCGGCGAGCCGCAGGTAGCGTGCCATGCCGGTGACGGGGGCCTCGTGGGCGTCCTGTCCGATCTCGGCGTCGGTGCTCATGGGTCTCCTCCTGGTCGTGTGGAGGCGTCCGGCGTGATCGCGTTCGGGGTGGGCGTCTTCACCGGGTCCGGGGGCGGGGTGTCGTCGCGGAGCGCCGCCCTCATCGGGCCTCCGCGTACGTGGGAGGGGGTGGGGTGCGGGCGGTGGCGGGGCGGGTGAGTTGCATGCGGAGTTCGCAGGTGTAGCGGCCGGACTCGTCGCGGAGCCACAGGTCGCCGGGGCCGGGGTACATCTCCTCGACCAGCACCTGCCCTCCCTCGGGCCCGGCCTCGTCACCGCGCAGGTGGCCGAGCAACTCGGCGGCGAACGGAGAGGCCGTGTCGACGAGGACGGGCTTGCGCTCGGCCTCGACACGGGCGAACACGAACCGGGGAAGGCCGTGCCGGCGCGCGAGCCGGCGCAGGGCCAGCAGCGCCGAGGGGCCGCGCCCGCCCGCGGGCAGCTCGCCCGTGCCCAGGGCCCAGCGTTCCCGCTGGTAGCAGGCGTCGCCGATCGTCACCCTGCCGAGATGCCCGTACGTCCCGCGTACGGGCGCGTGCAGCACCGACGGCGGGGACAGCGCCGCGAACGGCGGGTAGGTGGTGAGGTCGTTGAGCATCGGGTACAGCTCACGGACGCGTCCGGCGGCGTCCACGAGCACGGGCCGCCCGTCCCGCAGCTCGACCGCGCACTCCGCCGCGGCCAGGTTGTCCTCGCGCGCGTCGGGGTCGGCGGCGTTGAAGACCAGCCGGGGGCCGGGGAACCGGTAGAACCCCTTGTTGCGCCGGCTCGTGGCCAGGGCGACCACGTCCCGCCCGTCGCCGTCCAGCCAGTCCGCGGCGGCGCGGTCGAACGCCGCGGGGTCGGGGTGGAAGGTGGTCAGCCAGCCGGTGAGCAGCAGGTGGTGGTGGACCCGGGCGAGCAGCACCCGCCAGGTGCCGTCGGCGCCCTCCTGGGGCGACGCCATGGCCAGGCACACGTCCGGCAGCGCGTACCGCGCCTCCCCGCCGGACGGGCCGAGCGCGTCCGGGCTCAGCCGCACGGGTTCCCCGTCGCCCGCCGGGACGGTCACGGGCCGGACGGGCGAGAACCGGCTGCCCTCCTGGTGCTCCGGCCGCGCGCGGGCGGCGTACGCGGCGAATCCCAGCGCGCCGCCCGCCTGACGGACGATCTCCGCCATCTCGTCGCGGTGCGCGCCCTGCACCTGGTCGCCGAAGGCGGCGGACAGTTCGAGCGCGGGGGCGAGCGCGGCCTCCAGGCGCGCGGCGGCGTCACGGCCGACGACGAGCCGGAACGGGGACGCGGCCTCCTCGAACAGCACGAGCCTGTCGGCGTACACCGCGCCCGCGCCGCGCCGGGCCGGCACGCCCGTGAGCTCGGTGAACGTGGACTCCAGCTCGGCGAGCACGGCGCGCCGGGCGTCCACGTCGCCCGCCGCCACGCTGAACCGGTCGCACAGGGACGCCAGGCCGTCCAGCCGCCGCACCCAGCCGTCGCGGGCCTCGGAGGCGGGGAGCGCGGACAGCGACGCGCGCAGGCCGGGCAGCGGGTCCACCCGCTCCCCTGGCACGTCCAGGCCTCTGACCAGCGCGCCCGCCGCCAGCAGCGGCCGCAGCGCCTCGACGGCGGCGCGCGCGGGGACGCCGGCCGCCTTGGCCAGCCCCGCGAACCCGGCCGGCCTCTCCTCCAGGAGGGCGACCAGCCGCAGCGCGTCGGCTCCCGGCCGCAGCGGCTCCTCCAGCCCGTCCACCTCGACGGCGTCGCCGGAGCGGCGGGCGAGCAGGCTGAGGCGGATCGGCACGTGCGGGGCCAGCGTCCTGTCCCGTGCCGCGGCGCGGGCGAGCTCGATGACCGCCCAGTACGCGAGGAAGGCGCGCCGCGCCGGGTTCGCCACCTTCTCGACGGTGAAGCCGTCCCCGTCGGTGACCTGCCCGTACCCCATCGGCCCGTACGCGCTGGCCGTCTCGTTCTTGCCGCAGAAGCGCTGCAGGTAGGTGTAGAGCTGGCGTTCCACGCGGCGGTGCTTGGCGGCGTCGGGCGCCTCGTCCAGCTCCAGGTAGCGGGCCACCATCCCTTCGTACATGCCGGGGTTGGAGGTGAACACCGCGTCCCTGAACGCCGGCGTGGCCGCGTGGTCGCGCAGCTTGCGGCGCAGCGCGGGCAGGTCCCCGGCGTGCGCGGCGGCCAGGCGGTCGTAGGCGGCCCGCCAGCGCGCGACGATCTCGCGGGCGCCGCGCGGCACCGAGGGGGCGCCTCCGGCGGCCAGGGTGGCGACCACGGCCGGCGCGGCGGCGCCGAGCGCGTTGCCGAGCTCCTCCTCGACGTCCAGCACCTCCTCGCAGGCGGCGAGGACCGCGGGGGCGGCGCCGAGCGACTCCACCCAGTCGAAGGGCAGCCCCGCGTGCCGCAGCACGAAGACGGGGGCGAGCGTCCACGGTGACGTGCCGCCGGGTCGATTCACCTGTTCTTCCTCCTCCAAGCCCGACGCCCCATCAGCGCCGGATCAGCAGGCCGCCGCCGGCGAGGGCGTCCAGCACACGGGCGCGCGTCGCGGGCGCGACGCCGGGCAGCGCCTCGGCCTCGGGCACGGGGCGGCGTCCGATCCGCAGGCGGCTCGCCACGCGCGGGTCGAGCCGGACGATCCGGCCCGCGCGCAGGTCCACCGCGTACCACTGGCCGGACGCGGCGGGGCCGGGCACCACCACCGTGTCCGCCGCCAGCGCCACCCCCTCACCGTTCGGGCCGTCCGCGCCCTCGTCCGGGGAGCCGGCGGCCAGGTAGGCAGCGGCGACGCGCGCCGGGATCAGCATGCCGGCGCGCGCGAGCGCCGGGCCGATCTCGGACACCAGCTCCTGGACCTCCGCACGGCTCAGCGTCCCTTCGGCGAGGAACTCGCGGTGCCGCGCGAGCTCGCGCCGTCCCGCGTCCGTGGCGGCCTCTTCGGGCGCGCGGTCCTCGTTCGCGGTCCAGCGCACGCGGGCCTCACCCCAGCGGGGGTCGTCCCAGTGGGTGGGCCAGTCGAACGGCCGCAAGCCGACGAGACGGCCGACCGGGCCGCCGGGCGCGGTGAGGGTCTCCACGGCGGCGCGGACGCGGGCGGCGGGGACGCCGGGGGCGCCGAGCCACAGTTCCGCCAGCACGGTGACACCGGACGCGCGCAGGACGTCCAGGGCGGCGCGCGCCTTCTCCGCGGGCCACACCGAGCCGCCGCGGCCGGCGAACTCGTGGTCGGCGGCGCACAGCCCGAGGACGGCGGTCACGCATCCGGCGGCGACCAGCTCACCGGGGGCCTCCACGGCCTGGCGCAGGCTCACCCGGCCGGCCCACGGTCCCGGCGGCACGGGGTCCGCCGCCCGCTCCCGCCAGTAGACCTCTGTCTCCCCTTCAGGTGTGGCGTCGGGGAGGCCGGTGACGCGCCACCGCAGTGGGGAGGGCGGGGTGGCGAGGCGTGCGGTGCTCAAGGGGGAAAGGCGGGCGAGGACGGTCCAGTGCTGGTGGGCGTACCGGCCCGTGACGTGGACCGGGCCCGGCAGGCGAGCGGCGAGCGCGAGGGTGGCGGGCAGTTGCTGGTCGCGTTCCAGGACCAGCCAGACCTCGTCCTCCGGGCCCACCGCGGCGAGGGCCTCCTCCAGTTCCGGGTCGTACGGCGCCGGGCCCGCGGAGGCGCGCGACGCCGCCGCCGCGTCCTCCGTGGTGCCGTCCCGCAGCTCCAGGTCGTCCAGGACCAGGTCGACGGCCGAACCAGGGTGGGTCTCGGTGACGGCGGGGACCAGCAGCCCGGCGGCGCGCAGCCGCGCCATCGGCCCGGCCGGATCGGCGAGCACGGCCACCCCCGCGCGCAGCCGCACGACACGATCCCCCTGGCCGTCCGCGCCGTCCCCGGCGGAGCGCGCGGAGCCGTCATGCGTGGCTTCGTCCTCGGCGAGGGCGGGGGCCGTGGCCAGGATACGGGCGATGAACCGGCGTCCGGGGTCGAGGAGCCGGTGCGGTCCCGCCGTCCACTCGGCGCTCACGGTGACGTCGCCGAGCGGCGGCACGATCACGACCACGCCCGGCCCGGCGCCGTCGCCTCGGCTATCGCGGGTCATGGGGTGGCCTGCACGTGGCCGACCAGGGCTACGCGGAACTCGCTGGTGTGCGGGCCGTCCGAGCGGTCCAGCCACAGCTCGCCCGGGCCCGGGAGCATCTCCGAGACCGCGAGCGGGCCCGCCGCCGCGAGCACGCGGAGCTGCTCCTGCGCCTGGGGGACGTCGAGGTCGAGGTACACCGGTTTGGTCTCCGAGGGGCTGAGGGCGAAGACGTGCCGGGGCCAGCCGAGGCGCTCGCGGGCGGCGGTGACGGCGCGGAACAGCTCCAGCCGTCCCTCGGCGGCCACGATGTCCGCGAGCGCGCCCACGGGCAGGTCCCACCGCTCACGCTGCACGACCAGGTCGCCGAGCACGAGGCGCGGGGTGTGCGCGCCCGCGCGCAGCCGGGGGAAGTCCACCGGCACGGGGGCGAAGACGCGCAGGTGGGGGTGGTCGTCCTCGCCGACGTACAGCGAGATCGGCCCGTGCGGCCCGACCAGCTCGGGTTCGCCGTCCCGGAGCACGGCCCGCAGGTCGCCGACGGCGAGCCGCCGCTCGGGACCGGTGCCCGCGCGCCCGGCGACCTCGATGAAACGGCCCGGGTAGGCCTCGCCGACCAGGCCCTTGTGCTGGCGGCGGTGCAGGACGGTCGCGGCGCGCCCGGTGCCGCCCCAGACGTCCAGGACGGGCGCGACGTCGCGGGCGAGCCGGTCGGGGTCGGGCGCGAAGACGCCCTGAAGGCCCCAGGCGAAGACGTAGGGGTGGATCTCGCCGAGGACGAGCGGCGCGTCGCCGTCCTTCTGCAGCATGACGTCGGGGCTGACGAAGAACGACCCCTCGGGCGCGTCGATGAGGTCCTCGACCTGGTGCGGGTCCAGGTGGGCGCGGCGGCCGTCGGAGACGGCGAGGAAGCGGTCGAGCAGCGCGGTGCGCCACCGTCCCCACGTGTCGAGCACGGGCTCGAAGACCCCGTCGGCGAGGCGTGTGGCGAGGGCGTCGGCGAACTCCAGGAACGGCAGCGAGCCGCCCGCGCCGGCCAGCACCTCGGCGGCGATGGCGCGCAGGCCGTCGCGCTGGGTGCGCCCGCCGGTGAGGCCGAGCCTGAGCACCGGGTCCAGGGCGTTCTCGACGCGGCGGGCGATCGGGGCGGGCCAGACGAGGGGCTCGTCGTCGGCGCGGCAGTCCTCGAAGAGGATGAAGCGGTCGGCGTACGTGCGGCCCTGGTTGCGCCGCGCGGGCACGCCGGTGACGGACTCGAACAGCTCCTCGGCCGCGGCGAGGATCTTGGTGCGCCGGGGGACGGCCGTCTCCTCGGCGAAGCGCTCCAGCAGCGCCTCCATGTCGGCGGCGGCGGTGACGAAGCGCCGCGCCTCGGGCACGTCGGGCAGGCGGGCGACCACGTCGCGCAGGGGGTGGACGGTGGTGGAGCTGGGCTCCAGGTCGCGGCGCAGCAGCAGCGCGCGTTCGAGGGCGGTGATCCGGCGCGCGGTCTCCTCCGGTGTGACGCCGAGGACGGCGGACAGCTCGCCGGGGGTGCGGGTGCCGTCGGCGGCGCGCAGCAGCGCCACCGCGGTGGCGTCCAGTTCGACGGGCGGGCGGCCGGGGATGGTGGCCCGGGTGTCCTCGACCACCGCGACGGGCAGCCGGCGCGGCGGCAGCGCGCGGCGGACGGCCGGGATCTGGGCCGCTGCCTTTCCCCACGCCGCCGCGGCCCAGAAGGCGAAGAACGCCGCCCGGTGCACGACGCCCGACGGCGTCTCGGGCGAACGCCCGACCGTGTCCGCCTCCGGGTCGACGCGGCCGAAGCAGATGGGGCCGAAGAAGCTGGTGGTCTCGTTCTTGGCGGCGAGCCGCTGCGCGAAGGCGTAGACGCGGCGCTCCAGGGCGCGGTCGCGCGCCGTGCGGCCGGGCTGGGACTCCGCGCCCAGGTCCCGGCGCACGAGGGCCTCCAGGAAGTCCGGCGACAGCAGGAAGATCGCCTCGCGGACGTCGGCGCGCCCGGTGAGGGCGAGCAGCCGGGCCGCCGCCTCGGGTTCCTCCTCGGCCAGGAGGCCGCCCGCGCGGGCGACCTCCCGGTCGGCGGCCTCCAGCGCCTCGGTCCAGGCCCGGTGCCCGCCGGTCAGGGCGGGCGACCAGTCTCCCGGCGGCAGCGCGGCCCGCGTGCGGCGGCCGAGCCTGCTGCGCAGCCGGGACAGCGCGCGCAGCGCGGCCCTGCTTCCCTGCTCCCCGGGGTCCCCGGAGGCGCGCAGCCGCGCGACCTCCTCGGGGACGACCTGCCGCAGCAGGCGGGCGCGGGCCTCCTCGGCGCGCTCGTCCCACAGGTGGGCCTCGCGCAGCGCGGCGGCGGTGCGGGGGCAGCCGAGTCCGTCGATCAGGCTCAGGGCGAACCCCGCGCGCCGCAGCACGAAGGAGTCCAGCATCCGGAAGGCGGTCATGCCGACGGTGCCAGGTCGAGCGCGATGAGCCGGAACGGACGGTTCAGCTTGGTGGTGGGCCGGGGCAGCGCGGCGGCGAGCGCGGACGGGTCGCCGCCGGCCGCCGCCGCGTCGAGGGCGGCGATCAGCTTGGCGGCCTCCGGGCGGAAGGCCAGGCTGCGGGAGGCCAGCTCCCTGACGACCGGGCCCGGCGCGCCGCCCGCCGCGATGGCGCGCCCGGTGGTGGCGAGCGCCAGGTAGTACGGGTCCTGCATGACGGACGCGGCGGCCTCGGCGCGGGCGTACCACTCGGCGGCGCGGGCGGGCTCGCCGAGGTCGAGCAGCAGGCCGCCGACCTCGGTGGCGACGATCTGCTGGTGGAAGTGGTCGTCCAGCTTGCTCGCCAGGTCGTAGACGGCGTCGAACCCGGCCAGGGCCTGCTCGGCGTCCCCGGCCAGGTAGCTGAGCCCGGCCGCCCGGTAGTGGTGGTGCTTGAAGAAGCTGTCGCCCCACTCGGAGCTGATCTTCGCGAAGTGGTCCCACGTCGCGGAGGCCAGCTCGTACTTCTTGCCCATCTCCTGCAGCACGCTGATGTTCGAGATCAGGTTGATCTTGAGGTGGGTGGCGTCGGCCGAGTGCAGCTTGGAGATGAGCCCGACGGCGAGCTTCTCCTCGCGCATGGCGGGCCCGGCCTCCTTGGCCCGGACGTGGGCCAGCGCGCGCACGTTGCGCAGCCACGCCTGCTCCACGGCCGAGACCGGGCTCTTGACCTCGGCGAGCCGGGTCAGGCCGTGCTCGATGTCGGCGATGCCCTCCGGCAGGGTGCCGGACCTCTTGACGGCGAGCAGCGCGCGCAGCAGCAGGATGCGGGCCTCGCTGACCGGGTCGGGGGCCTCGGCGAGCGCGCGGGTGAACTCCTCGCGGGCCCCTTCCAGGTCCTGCACGAGGGCGCGCACGACGCCGACGCACCGGATCGCCAGGGCGCGCAGGTGCGCGGGCGACTCGGCGACCTCGGCGTAGATGCCGATCGCGGGGGTGCCGTCGCCGGGGTCCAGGGCCGCGAAGTGCTCGGCGACCTCGGCGACGTCCAGGGCGGGCGCGGCGTCGAGCCGTTCGAGCAGCAGTTCGGCGGCGAGCACCGCGCCTTCGTAGTTGGCGCTGAAGAAGCAGGAGCGTACGGCGAGCAGGGCGGCGGCGACAGCGCGCTCCGGCTCGACGTCGGGGGCCTCGAACGCCTCGGTGAGCTGGCGGTGCTCGGCGACGTCCCCCGCCGCCGGGCCCGGCACGGTGCCCGGGACGTACCCGGCGGAGGCGGCGGGCGCGGTCAGGCCGAGCCGGTCGAGGACGGAGGCCAGCGTGCGGCGCCGGATGTCGGCGGCCAGCGTGGCCGGCCCCGGCTCGGCAGGGGTGACGTCGGCCAGCTCCACGCGCACGCCGGCGGGCGGCTCGCTCAGCGTGAGCCGCTCCACGAGCCTCGGCAGCGCGCGCAGGCTGACGATGTCGGCGTGGGCGGTGCCGCGCAGCAGCAAGGGACGGCCGGTGGCCACCAGACCGGCGGCGATCGCCTCGGCGGCGGTGTCGAGCACCCGGAAGACCTGCTCGGACTCGGCGTGCAGGCGGCGCTCCGACGGCGTTCCCGCGAGGTCCGCCAGCAGCGGCGCGTCCGGGAAGGTGCCGGGGAACAGCCAGTTCCACTCGGGCCTGCGGCGCCGCGCGACCTCGTCCACCGCGTCGGGGACGAGGCCGGCGAGCGCGGCGATCACGGCCCGCAGGGACGAGAACGCGACGGGAAGCCGGGTGCCGGCGTCCACCACGACGGGCGCCGGGCCGGCCGGCGGAGACGACGGGTCATCGGCGAGGACGACCACCGCGTCCCGCGGCAACTCCACCAGTGTGTTCACGGCCATTCGTACCTGAACTCCCATCGATCCCGTCGGTTTGATGAATGAAGCCTTCTCAACCGGTCCCCGCGGGCCCGCGGCCCTGCCGTCGGCGGTTCGAGGGCTCACGTCGCCCCGAATCCGCTCCGGCGGCACACGTGGCCCCGGCTTGGCCGCCGCGGATCACATGGACGCGTCGCTCAGGTCGAGAAGGTCGGATGTCGGTGAATCAGAGGTGGACCGTCTCCGCTCGCCCGGGTCAGGCGAGGGGGGCGATGCGGTTCTCGATCTCTTCGAGCAGGAATTCCATGTCGTCGAGGTCGCCGAGCTCGTCGCCGTCGAGATCGGTCTCCTCCGCAGCGCCGGTCTCGGTGATCTCTTCGTCGGCCATCCAGGGTCTCCTCTCGAAAGGCGCCCGGTGACACGCGGAACCGTGTCACCGCGCTTTCCCTCGTCTCCGCCGTGCCGCCCTGACCCCCGTGCGCGCCCCCGGCGGGGCACGCCGGACACGCGCCGATGGTCACAGGGTCACGGCCCTGCTTTCCCCCCGATCCTTCAGCAGCAACGATCGCGTTGTCTTCTTCGGACGTGCTGACCTTCCGCCGCCGCGGCCCGGTCCCGGCGGGCCGCGGCCGGGCTCTCAGGCCGTCCCACAGGCGTGCGGAAAGCCGCTGATCAGGGCGTCAGCGCTGCGCGCCCTCCTTCCTCCCCGCGCCGGGCGCACCCGCCTGCGGAAGGGTCCCGCCGACTGCGCAATCTGGAAGATGGAGCGGCGGCCGTGCGTAATTACCGTGGGCGTCGATCCTGTGCCGCCTCCGGGAA
Organism: Sphaerisporangium siamense; assembly: GCF_014205275.1. Taxonomy (NCBI): domain Bacteria; kingdom Bacillati; phylum Actinomycetota; class Actinomycetes; order Streptosporangiales; family Streptosporangiaceae; genus Sphaerisporangium; species Sphaerisporangium siamense. Next base: position 4,244,497 of record NZ_JACHND010000001.1, on the reverse strand, counting down.
GGAACGCCCATGCGCAGACCCGCCGACGCGGCCGCCTCCCGCCGGCTTCCCGGCCCCCGCGAGGCCACGGCGTGACGGCTGATCCGGGCCGGTGGCGTCCGGCGCCGCTGGCGTTGCTGCGGCGCACCGGGTTCCCGTTCGAATGGCTCGGCCGGCTCACCCGGGACGAGGTGGCGCGGGCGGTGGCGGCGCGTCGGGCCGCCGGGGAGGATCTGGCCGCGGCGTGCGCGGAGTTCACCGCCGAGGTGTTCCCCGCCGCGGTGCGCGAGCAGGAGGCCGCGGGCGCGCCCGCCCCGGCGTTCAAGGCGCTGTACCGGGTGCGCAAGGCGGCCGGGCGCGCCGAGGCGCCGCCCGCGCGGGCACTGGCCGACGTCGAGGCGCTCGGCCCCGGCACGGCCGCGTGGGCCGCCCGCCTGCGCGCCGCCGTCGCCGAGCTGGACGCCCGCGCCGCCGAACTGGACGAGGCCGCTGGCCGTGCCCTCGACGGCGCGCGCGCCGCGCTGTGGGAGGCGGCCACGAGCGCGCCGTTCCGCGAAGCCGTCCTGCTGTCCAACCCCGGCGCCTACGAGCGGGTGCTGCACGGCGCGACCGGCGTCCCCGCCGCGTCCCGCAACGCCAGGGCCCGCCGCGACGAGGGCCTGCTGTACGCCTACCTGCAGCGGTTCTGCGCCAAGAACGAGTCGGTCAGCTTCTTCGGCCCCGTGGACGCGGTGCGGGTCGACCCCGCGTCCCCGGAGTCGCTGCGGCTGGAACGGGCGCCGGGCACGCTGCTGCGGCGGTGGCCGCGCGCCGCGCACTGGGCGGCCGAGGCGCTCGGCGCGCGGCTCGCCGCCGACCCGGACGTCCAGGCGCGGCTGCCCCTCAGGCTCGCCCCCGGCTTCGCCGCCACCGCGGACGGGCGCGTGCTGACCCTGCCCGACGGCCGCAGGGCGCGCCTGGACGAGGCGTCCCGCGCCGCGCTCGTGGCCTGCGACCGCGGCCTGACCCTGGCCGAGTTCGAGGAGAAGGCGACCGCCGAGGAGTCGGCCGCCGCCGCGCGGCTGCTCGCCCGGGGCGTGATCCGCCGCGACCCGCAGATCCCGACCACCGTGGACGATCCGCTCGCCTGGCTGAGCGACGCGTTGACCGGTCTGTTCGACCCCGCCGAGGAACCGCCCGCCGCGCTCGCCGGGATCGGCGCCTTCGAAGGGGCCGTGCGGGCGTTCGCCGAGGCCGGGCCGGACGGCAAGGCCGAGGCGCTGCGGGAGGCCGAGCGGCGCTTCACCGAGCTGACCGGGGCCGAGGCCCGCCGCGCGGCCGGCACCATCTACGCCGACCGGCTCATCGTCACCGAGGACTGCCGGGGCGACGTCGTGGACGCCGCCGTCGGCGGGCCGCTGCTCGCCCTGCTGTCCGAGCGGCTCGACCCGGTGCTGCGGCTGTCGGCGAGCTACGCGCTCACGCTCGCCGAGGCCGTCCACACCCGGGCCGTCGCCCTGCACGCCGAACTCGCCGGCGGCGGCGCGCGGGCCGGCTTCCTTCCCTTCATCGCCGAGCTGGACCGGCGCGTCCAAGTGGACGAGCTGACCGCCGACCCGCCCGTGGCGGCCTTCCTCGACCGGCTCGCGGGCATCGTCCGCGACCGCGCCCGCGACGGCGCCGCCGACCTGGACGCGGCCGACGTCGCGCCGCTGCTGCGCCCGCTGCCCCCCGGCCTCGCCGTCTCCCCCGACGTCTTCCTCGCCGCGCCGTCCGAGGACGCCCTGCGGGACGGCGACCTGGACGTGATCGTGGGCGAGATCCACCACGGCGTCCAGGTCTGGACGCACCTGACCGCCCTGGTGCCCGGCCGCGACGCCTACGCGGCCGAACTGGCCGCGCTGCTGGAGCTGGACGGGCGCACGCCCGCCGCCCTCGTGCACCGCCGCACCCAGGGCAAGGCGTTCGAGCGCGACCTACCCGGCCTCGACATCGAGGTGCTCGGCCGGTCCGCCAAGCCGGCCGAGCACCGGATGCGCGCCGCCGACCTGTCCGTCGTCCTCGCCGGGGGACGGCTGCGGCTGCGCCACCCCGAGGCGGGCGACCTGTTCCCGCGCCCCCGCGACCCGAGGGCCGCGTCGAGCTGGCTGTTCGGCCCGCCGCCCGTCGTGCTGCCGCCGCTGCGCCTGCCCGGCGGCACCCCGCGCGTGCGGCTCGGCGGCGCGGTGGTCTGGCGCCGCGGCTGGGAGCTGCCCCCCGAGACCCTGGCGCCCCTGCTCGACGCCCGCGGGCCGTCGGAGGCGCTGCTCGCCGCCGACCGGCTGCGCGCGGCGCACGGGCTGCCGTCCCGCGTCTTCGCGCGCGTGCCCGGCGAGCGCAAGCCCTTCTACGCCGACCTCGCCGAGCCGCTGAGCCTCGAACACCTCACGCACATGGTCCGCCCGGCGGGCGGGCCGCTGCGGCTGAGCGAGCTGCTGCCGGACCCGTCCGGCTGGTGGCTGGCCGACGACCGGGGCTCCTACAGCACCGAGCTACGGATGACCTACATCACCCGCCTCTGAGGCGCAGGACCGGAAGGAACACCAATGGCACAGAACCGATACGACGTCGCCGTCATCGGCGCGGGAGTCGTCGGCGCGTCCGCAGCCCGCCGTCTGGCCGCGCAGGGCGCCTCCGTCATCGCCCTCGACGCCCACGGGCTCGGCGGGCGCGGGTCCCGCGCGGCGGCCGGGGTGGGGGTGCCGTCCGTGCGGCTGCTCGCCGACCCGCTGATGCTGTCCTTCGCCGAGGCGGGCCGCAAGCAGCTCTTCACCGACCTGGACGAGATCACCGGCGGCGACCCGGGACGGCTGCGCACCGAGGCCGGCGTCATCCGGCTCGTCCGCACGCCCCAGCAGCGCGAGGAGCTGGAGAACGCCGCCACCGCCCACCCCGGTTACCTCGGCACCTGGTACGACGCCCCCGGGCTCCCCGACATCGAGCCGCTGCTGTCCCCCGACAAGCTGCACGGCGCCTACTTCGACCCGTCCGGCCTCGTCATGGACGCCGACGGGTACGTCAGCCTGCTGCAGCAGGCCGCGACCGCCGCCGGGGCCAGGATCCGGCTCGCCTCCCCCGTCCTCGGCGTGGAGCGCACCGCCGACGGCGTCGAGCTGGCCACCCACGACGGGACCGTCCAGGCCGACCGGGTCGTGCTCGCGGCGGGCGCCTGGTCCGGATCCGTCCCGGGGCTTCCCCGGCTGCCGATCCGCCCGCTGCGCGGCCAGATGCTGCGCGTGGACGCGCCGGTCACCCTGCGGCACGTCGTCTCCGGGTCGCTGTACGCGGCGCCCAGCCGGTCCGGCACCGTGGTCGTCGGCGCCACCGAGGAGAAGACCGGCTTCACCGAGACCGTCACCCCCGAAGGGGTCATGGTGCTGACCGCGTTCCTCAGCAGGACGCTGCCCCGCCTCGGCGGCGGCACGCTGCGGGACGTGTGGAGCGGCCTGCGCGCCGCCGCCCCCGGAGGCCGCCCGCTGCTCGGCTTCCTGCCCGGCGACGACCGCGTGATCGCCGCCACGGGCCACGGCGGCCAGGGCATCCTCACCGGCGCCCTCACCGGCCTGGCCGTCGCCGACCTCGTCGCCGGCGACCAGAACGAATGGTCCACCGCCTTCACCCCCACCACCGAGCCCACCCGATGACCCCCACCCACCCCGCCCCACCCGACTCTCATCCCACCCCCACCCCCACCACCCCGAACCCGGCCCACCCCCCGCAGATCGTGGCGGCCCCCTCCGCAGGCTCCCCCCTGCCGAGCCCGGCACATGCCTCGCGGACCGTAACCGGCTCCCCCGCCGTCTCCGCCTCGCCGAGCCCGGCACACGCGCCGCGGACCGTGACGGACTCCTCGGCAGGCCCCACCCTGCCGAGCCGGGCGCAGACCGCGCAGGGGCGACCGGCTGCCGGGGACGCTTCGGCAAGCTCGACGCGGCCGGGGCCGGCGTCGCGGACGGGTCCGCGTGAGTCGGCAAGGGCGGGGTGGGACCTGCATCCCGAGTTCATCCTGCGGAGTACCGGGTTCCCATTCGCACTGCTGGAGCGGATCTCCTTCCCGCTGACGTCCGCCGGGATCGACGCGGTGCTCGACGCCCAGGAGGCCCTCACCGCGGCCGCCGACGCCGCCGTGGCCCACCTACGCGACTCCGAGGACGTCACCGACGGGAAGCTACGCCGCAAGCTCTGGAAGACCCTGTCGCGCCACCGCCCCCTCCCGGACCCCGCGGAGACGGCCGGACTGCCGTCCGGAACCAGAACCCTGCTGGACGAGTACGCCCGCGCCCTCGACCGGCTCGCGCGGACGGAACGCGAGGCCCGCGCCACGTTCGACGCCGAACTGCCGGCCCGGCGCACCGCCCTGCGCGACCTAGCCTCCGACGAGCGCTTCCAAGAGGCCGTCTGGCTGTCCAGCCCCCAGATGTACGACCGCGGCCTGCGCGGCTACGTGGCATCCGACGTCACAACGGCCCGCACCAGCCGCACCCGCTCCCTAGAACGCCAACTAGCCGGCTACCTCCAACGCGTATCCGCCAAAAACGAAACAACAAGCTTCTTCGGCCCCATCAACTACGGCACCTTCACCACCCCGGCCCCCGCCCCCCTCCCCAACCAATCCCCCCACCCCACCCCGACTCACGCCCCGTCCCTCCACACAGAGGCGCCCCCCAGGCCCGAGGCGCCGCAGCCGGACGCTCCCACGACCGATGCGCCAAGGGCCGAACCTGGCGCGCCACTACCGGGACAGAACCACGCTGCAGGGGCCTTTGTGGTTGGGGGAGACGAAGGGCGAGGTGGCGGGGCGGCGCCGGCTCACGAGCCGTCCCTCCCCACAGAGGCGTCACTCACGCCCGAGGCGCCGCGGTCGGAGGCACCCACGGCCGATGCGCCGAGGGCCGACCCCGGTGCGCTGCTGCTACGGGGACAGGGCCACGGTGCGCGCACTTTTGCGGTTGAGGGGGAGGAAACCCGAGGTGGCGGGGCGGGGGTGGTGGTGCGGCGGCATGCGTATGTGGCGTACTGGGTGGTGCGGGGGCTGGCCGACAGGATCGCGGCGGAGCCGGACGTACGGCCGCACCTGCGGCCGCGCCTGTCCACGCTGGCGCGGCTCTCCCCGGACGGCACGGCGGTGACGCTCGTCCGTACCCGCACGTTCGCCCTCAAGGGGCGCGCCGCCGCGCTGGCGCCGCTCGTGGACGGCAAGCGCACCGCGACCGAGCTGGCGCGCGAGACCGGGATCCCGGTCGCCGAGGTGGTGGCGGAGCTGGACCGGCTGGCCAAGGGACGCGTCGTCGCCTTCGGCGTGGACCTGCCGGTGACCGAGCCGCGCGCCTTGGAGGCGCTGCGCGACCGCGTCGCCGAGCTCCCCGACGACTGTCCCGCCCGGGAGGTGTGGCTGTCGCGGCTCGACGGCCTGCGCGGCCTGCAGGAGGAGTTCGCGGCCTCCGGCTTCGAGCGGCGGCGCGAACTCCTAGAGATCCTGGAGCGGCAGATCGGCGAGCTGACCGGCCAGGACACCCGCCGCGCCGGCGGGCAGCTGTACGCCGACCGGCTGGTGATCACCGAGGAGTGCCTGGGCGCGGTGACGCCCCTCCACCTCGGTGAGGACGTGCTGCGCCTGCTGACCGACGAGCTGGCCCCCGTCCTGGACCTCCTGGCCGCCGAGGCCGTGCGCGTGCACGCCCACCTCACCGCGACCGCCCTGAACGGCCTGAACCTGGCGGAGGGCGACCGTCTCCCCCTCCCCGCCTATCTGGCCCACTCCTGGCCCACGACCCTGACCCCTCCGAGCCCCGCTCCCACGGACGGAGCGCCTAACTCGGAGGACCCGGAGCCCCACCAGGCGGAAACGCCGGGGATGTGGCGGGCGGTCATCGACGAGCGGGTGGACGCGGCGGAATACGCGCGCCCGCCGCGCGACCGGACGCACGCGGCCACGGCGGGCGATGCGCCGGCCGCGACGGGACGCGTCGAGCTGGAGGCGCGGGACGTCGCCGTGGATCCCGAGGTGCTGGCCGGACGGGCCCTGATCTGCTCGCCGGACGTCATGATCGTGGCCAGGGACCTGGACGCCGTGCGGGCCGGGGACTTCACGCTCGTGCTGGCCGAGTCGCACGACACGGTGCTGCTGTGGGGCTGGGCCCTGCAGTTCATGGACGACCCCGGCGCGACCCAGGGCGCGATCGGCGGCCTGCTGGCCCGCCTCGACACCCACCGTCCCCTCGCCAACATGCTGACCTCGAAGCGCGCGAAGATCGTGCCGTTCGAGTTCCCGGGCGCGACCGTGGAGGCGTCCCAGCCGAGCAGCCGCGCCGACGGGCGCACCATCCCGGTCGGCGAGGTCGACGTGGTGGTGCGGGACGGGCGGCTGACGCTGTCGGCCCCGGGACAGGACGGGTTCCTGCTCTACAACGGCGAGCTGGACTCGCCCGCGCACAACGCGCTGGCCCCGCCCCGGGTGCGCCCGGTGGCGTTCGGGCGCGCCGGGCTCCGGCACACTCCCCGCGTCACCGTCGGCCGTACGGTGCTCCAGCGGGAGCGGTGGCTGATCGCCCGCGAGGAACTGGTCCCCGAGCCGGCGCGCGGCGGCGACGACGCCTCGTTCGCGCTGCTCGTCGCGCTGCGCCAGGCCGTACGCCGGCACGGCCTGCCCCGCTGGGTCTTCGTCAAGATCCCCGGTGAGCGCAAGCCCGTCCTCCTCGACACCGAGGGCCTCTTCCTCACCGAGCTGGTCGCCCATCTCAGCGAACAGGGCGCCGACCTCGGCGTGTCGGAGATGCTGCCCGGCCCCGGGGACCTGTGGCTCCACGGCTCCGGCGGGGCGCACTGCTCCGAGCTCCGCCTCACCGCCGTCCGCACGGCCCCCGCCTCACCAGGAGACGCACACCCGTGAGCACGCCCCTGACCCACCCCGGGTCCGGCAGCCACGCCGACCACGGCCCCGAACCCACCCCGGCCCCCGAACCCCGGCACGGCACCGAACCCGGAGCCGGCGCCCGGCCCCGGCACGCGGCCCGTCCCACCCTTGAGGGAGACACCTCGTCGGCCTTCCCGGTGATCGACCCGGATGCCGCGCTGCGCACCGCTGCTGCTGCGGCGGGCTCCGGGCGGCGGGCCGAGGTGTTCGCCGAGTCGTGGGTGCTGTCCCGCGCGGTCGCCGACCGGTTCGGGCTGCGGCTGGCCCAGCGCCGCCGCGAGGGCACCGGGCTGTCGCTGACCACGGCGGACGGCGTCCACCACCGCCACCTGCCCTACCTCGACCCGTCCCGCCTCCCCGCCCTCCTCGCCGACGACCCCACACCCGCCCGTCCCACCGGGCGACACGGCGGCCCGCCCGGAACCGTCCCGCACGACCTGCGGCCCGGCGACCCGGCGGACGACGGCTCCGCCACCACGCCACCCGGCCGCCCTTCCCTCGCACCCCCCGGCGGCTCCCCTGCCGCGCCGCCTCCGTACGGCTCCGCCGCGGTCGCGGACGCCGGACTGGCCACGGCGGAGGAGTTGTCCCGGATGGTGGCGCTCGCCGCCGACGAAGTCGAGGGCGCCTTCCCCGGTGTCGTGACCGCCCGGGTGACCGGCGAGTTCGTCGAGCGCGCCACACTGGTGGCCCGCGAGGACGGGTTGCTGCGCCACGGCCCGCACCGCCACCTGGAACTGAGGATCCACGCGACCGCGCGCCGCGACGGCGTCATCGCCCGTACCCTCCGCGTCGCCGGCGCCGAGATCGGTACCGCTGTCATGACTCCTACAGCTTCCACGGGTCTCACGACTCCCATGACCCGAGGCGACCATCCTCGTGCGACGGGAGAACCGCTGAGGCTCGCGCCGGGTGACGACGTCGTCCGGGCGCTGGCGCGGGCCGCTGCGGAGGCGGCCGTCCGAGACCTGGACGCCGTCGAGCCCCCTCTGGGCGAGATGCCCGTGGTGCTCGCCCCGGGCGGTCCGGGCGCGCTGCTGCACGAGGTGTGCGGCCACGGGCTGGAGGCGGACGTCGCGCTGCTGCCCGGCGCCGCGTACGGCGGCCTGCTCGGCGAGCTGCTGTCCCCGGCGGGCCTGACCCTGATCGACGCGCCGCGGGCCCCACTCGGCGCGGGCCTGTACGACTTCGACGACGAGGGCGAGCACGCCGAGGAAGTGGCGCTGCTGGAGGACGGCGTGCTGCGCTCCTACCTGCACGACCGGCGCAGCGCCGCGGCGGCGGGGCTGCGGCCGCACGGCCATGGACGGCGCCTCGGCTACGCCTACCCCGCGCTGCCCCGCATGAGCTGCACCTACGTCGCGCCAGGCCGGTCGTCCCCCGAAGAGATCATCGCTGCGACGCCGTACGGCCTGTACGTGGAGTCGATCGTGTCCGGCGAGACGGACATGAGCTCGGGACGGTTCAGCGTCCGCGTGACGGCCGGGCGGCTCATCGAGAACGGCAGGCTGACCGCCCCCGTCCGCGAGGCGACCCTGTCGGGCACGGGGCCCGGCGTGCTGCGCGAGATCGACATGATCGGCGACGACCTGCGCTTCATGCCGTACGGCTACCAGTGCAACAAGCTGGGCCAGTTCCCGGTGACGGTCTCGGTCGGCCAGCCCACCCTACGGGTGGCCCGCATGACGGTGAGCGGCCCATGACCACGGTAGACCCGAGCACCACCCCGAACGCTGCCCCGAACGCTGTCCCAGGCGCTCCCTCAAGCGTTGCTCCAGACGCTGTCCCAAAGGTTGCTCCAGATGCTGTCCCAGGCGTTGTCCCAGGCGTTGTCCCAGGCGCCGCGCCGGCGGAGGTGGCCGTGCTGCTGGACCGATGCCGTGCGCTGCTGCACGCCATCGCGGCGGCCGGTGGGGACGCGGCCGACGTCGAGTGCGTGTCCACCTCGGTCCGCGCCACGCAGGTCTTCGCCGACGGCACCCACGCGGCCCGCCAGGGCGTGACCACCACCACGGGCCTGCGGGTCCGCGCCGGCGACGGCGCCGCGGCCCTGCTACTGGGCGCACCGCCGGAATCCCCCGAGGACGTGGCCCGCCTGGCAGTGGCCCTGGCCCGCCGCTCCCGCGCCGACAACGGCCTCCCACTGATATCCCTGACCCCAACCCCGGACGGCCCCCCGCGCCTGACCCCGACCCCGGAGGGCTCCCCGCGCCTGACCCCGGACGGCGCCCCCCTCCTGTCCGCGACCGGCCACGACGGCCGCTCTGCGGTGTTCCCGGACACGGCCGTGCACCCCGCACCGGCGGAGCCGGAGGCCCCGTTCGAGACGTCCCGGGGCCTGTTGGCCGGGCTGCTGGCGCCGGCGGACGGTCCGGCGGGTCTCGGCGCCGAGTACGTCCACACCCGTAGCTGGACGATCGCCGTCGACGGGACGGGCGCGGCGGTGGCGTACGAGCAGAGCGGGCACCACGCCTGGCACTGGCTGGAGGGGCTCGGCGGGCACATGGTCGACGGGCTGACCGCCTCGCGGTTCGACGAGCTGCGGTGGGACGCCCTCGCCGCACGCGCGCGCGAGTTCCGCGCCGTCCACCTCGCGGGCCCCCGGCCGCTCGACGAGGAGGGACCGCTCCCGGTGCTGCTCCATCCCGGAGTGGCGGCCCACCTGGTCCGCAGCCTGGGCTTCCTGTTCAGCGCGGGCAACGTCCTGGCCGGCATGCGCCCGCTGCTGGAGCGGGTGGGCCGGCGGATCGCCTCCCCCGCCGTCACGCTCGTGGACGATCCCTCGGGCCCCGTGGACGCCGAGGGCACGCCGACACGCCGTCAGACCTTGCTGGACGGCGGGGTGCTGCGCGGCTTCCTCACCGGCCGTACCAGCGCCGCGGAACTCGGCGTAACCCCGTCGGGCGCCGCACGGCGCGCCGCCCCGGACCAACCCGCCGTCGAGAGCCCGTCCCGCATCTCACTCGCCGCGGGCGAGCGGTCGCTGGACGCGCTGCGCGCCGAGATGGGCGACGGCGTAGAGGCGGTCGGAGTGGTGCAGCCGGGCGCGATCCGGGGACGACGGGGCACGTTCACGACCGTGATCCTCGGCTGGAGGGTGCACGACGGCCAACGCGCCGAGCCCCTCGGCCCCGTACGCCTGTCCTCCGGAATATTCGAACTGCTCCGCTCCATCACAGCAACCGGCGACGACCCGTCCCATTCCCACCTCGCCCCCGGAGCCGAAAGCCCAAGCATCCTGGTAAGCCGCATGAACATCGGCTGACCTCAACCGGCCGAAAGCCGGAATCCGCCAGGCGCCCTACCTAACCCCAGACGGAAGCGCGAGCGTCCTAGTCAGCCGCATGAACATCGGCTCACATCGACCGGCCGGCAGGCGGAATCCGCCAGGTGTCCTTCCTCACACCAAACGGAAGCGCGAGCGTCATGGTAAGCCGCATGAACATCGGCTGTCCTCGATCGGCCCGGGGAGGTAGAAATCGCCGGGCGCTCCCTTCCGGGCGGCGGTTCGTGCCCTTCATGTCGTCCGTCGCCGTGCCTGGTGCTTCCGGGCGTGTCTTCGCAGGTCGGCTTGGTGGTTCTCGCATTTCTTCCGCTGGTTGGCAGGAAGCGGATATCGTTCGGCAACTTGCTGACCTGCCTTTGCCTGGTTCGCGGTGCGTGGGTCGCACAGAGTTTGCTGTGCGACCCGATACCGCAGGATGAGAAGGCGGAGAAATGGCGATTCCCACCACGTCGGCCACCCCGCACGTCCGGGGAGCGGCACGATGAGCTGGCTTCTCCACGACCACCTCGTGGTGCGCACGGCGGGCTTCCCGTACGAGGCGCTGGAGGAGGTGCGGCTGCCGGACACCGCCGCGGGCGTCGACGCCGTACTGGCCGCCGAGCGTGCCGCGGAGGCCCACCGCGAGCACCTGCTGCGCGAGGCGTTCCCCGAGGCCGTGCGCGCGGCGCGCGAGGCGGAGCCGGCGGCGGGGCGGCTGCTCAGCAAGCAGCGCGCGGCGGTGGGCCGGCGCGTCCCCGCCCCCCGAGCCGAGTCCGCCCCCGGCGCGGAGCTGGCGGCTGCGCTGGTGGAGTGGAACCGCCTGCTCGCGGAGGCCGCCGAGCTGGCCACGCGCGCGTCGGCCGCCCACGAGGCCGAACTGGCGCGGTGCTCCGCGCGTCTGAAGGCCCGGGCAGGCGATCCGCTGCTGCGGGACGCGGTACTGCTGCTCAGCCCGGCCTTCCACGAGGGCCTGCGCAAGTACGCCGCGTCGCCGTCCGGTCAGAACCGGGAGAACCGCCAGATCGAGCGCAGGCTGGTCACCTACCTGCAGCGGCTGGCCGCCAAGAACGAGACCAACAGCCATTTCGGCCCGGTCAACTACGGCACGCTGAACCCGGACCTGCCGGCGGCGGCCCGCGTCGAGCGCGACCCGTCGGCCGTGACCCGCACCGTCTTCGCCTCCGCCCGCCTGGCAGAGGCGATCTCCGACGGCGTGCGCGCCGACCCGCGGATGCGCGGCCACCTGCGTCCCCGTCCCTCGCTCACCCACCGGTTCGCCGGCGACAGGGCCGTCAGCCAGATCACGGGCGCCGCGACCGCCCTGGACCCGGTGGACGCCCGCCTGATCACCTTGTCCGCGACCGGCCTGACGGTACGCGAACTGGCCCGCGAGCTGTCCCGCGAAACAACCCAGGAGACGCGACCGCCGGAGCCGGAGCCGGAGCGCACGCGGCTGACGCAGGTGGAAACCGAGCCAACACCGGTCACGGAGCCAGAGACGGAGCGCACGCGGCTCCCACAGGCGGAGTCCGACCGGGCGCAGCTCGCGCAGACGGAAGCCGAGCGGACGCCGGCCACAGAGGAGGCCGGGCGGACGTCGGGCGGTGCGGCGCGCGGCGTGCTGGAGGACGTCGTGGGGCGGGTGGAGGCGCTGGTGCGGCGGCGGCTGTTGACGTATGCGCCGCTCGCGGCTCCGGATACGGCCCGTCCGCTCGACGCGGTGATCGCGTGGCTGGACGCCGTCGCGGACCAGGACCCCGGTAAGGACGGGGAGGAGGCGGTGCGTGAGTGGCGGGCGACCGCCGCCGAGCTCGCGTCCCTGGTCGAGGCGTGCGGTGCGGAGTCGCGCGCCGAAGGGGTCGCGGCCGCGCGGGAGCTGGAGGAGCGCTACGAGGCGCTCACCGGCGAGGCCGCGCGGCGCGGTGCGGGCCGCATGTACGTGGACCGGACGCTGGTCTTCGAGGAGTGCCGGGGGGACCTGACCCGGTTCGAGCTGGGTGGGCCGGTGACCCGGCGGGTGGGCGACGGGCTCGTCCCCGTCCTGGAGTTGTGGAGGACGGCCGCGCTGCTGCGCCACCACGACCAGCAGGTCCGCGCCCGCCGCGTGCTCGACACCGTGGCCCCGCAGGGGGAGGCCCCGCTGCTGGCCTACTTGCGCGCGGCGACCGCCGGGCACGGCGCGAACCGGCACGGCGACGCCACCCGCGCGAACCGGCACGGCGACGGCAGCGGCACGGACCGGCAGGACGACGCCACCCGCGGGGCCGGGCGCGACGAACTCACTTACGGGGACCGGCACGGCGGCCTCACCCCCGCGGAGCAGCGCGACGACCTCACACGCGCGGGCGGTGACGCCGCCCCGGGTGGCGCTGGTACGGCGCTCGCGCGGTTCGAGGGGCTGGTGCGTGGTCTGTTGGAGGGGCGTGAGGGCGAGTCGCACGTCGAGTTGCGGGCCGAGGAGATCATCGCCCTGGCGGCACGGGCGCGGGAGATGCTCGCGGACGTGCCCGTGCCGGGCGCGGACCTGCCCGCGTTCACCTCGGTGGACCTGCTCATCGCGGCGCGCGACGAACGGGCGCTCGCCGAGGGGGACTTCCGGATCGTGGTCGGCGAGGGACACGCGCCCGCCCTGCTGTCGGTGTTCCCGACGGATCACTTCCGCCGCGAGGAGGGCAGGCCCGACCGCATCGCCGCGCTCATGGAGAAGGTGTTCGCCGACGCGGGCGTGCGGGTGGCCCAGGTGCTGATCGGGCGCGGCACGAAGATCTTCCCGTACCGGGTGGCCGACACGCTGGTCGAGCTGCGCCCGCACCTGCCCGCGGCGGGCGGCGCGGTGCCGGCGTCCGCCCTGCGGGTGCGCCGCGACGGGGCGGGCGTGGCCCTGTGCGACGAGGACGGCCCTCTGCTGCTGCATCCGCAGCTCAAGCGCGCCCCCGGGTTCGACCCGCTGGCGGCGTTCACGCTGCCCGCGGTCGAGGATCACCCGTTCACGCTGCCGGGGCACACCCCGCGCCTGACCGTGGGCGGCGTCGTCTATCAGCGGGAGCGCTGGCAGGCGCCCGGCCTGCCGTGGGACGCGGATCTCGCGGGGTGGTCGCTGGTCAGGGCGGCGCGCGAGTGGCGTGCCCGCGCGGGGATGCCGGAGCAGGTGTACTACCGCACTCCCGAGGAGCCGAAGCCGCTGCTGCTGGACTTCTCGAGCCGCCACTTGATCGAGGTGTTCCACCGGCACGTGGCCCGCACCGCCGGGCCGGTGACGGTCACCGAGATGCTGCCCTCCCCCGAGGGCGTCTGGCTCCCGGCCCCGGACGGCCGCCACACCTTCGAACTGCGCGCCTTCGCCATCCACCCCGGCGGCGACGCGACCGCCCCGGCCTGGCGCCTCCACCGAGGCTCACCCGCATAAGCCGGACCCGCCGGTCACCTGCCTCGTACTGTCCCGAACCCAGGCACCCTCACCCGTCCCCCCCTTCCCGACCCGGGCCCTCCGGTCATCCGCCCCGTACCGTCCGGAGGCCGGGGCGCCCTCTTCCGTCCACTCGTCCTGTTGTGCGCATGGTCGTAGCGTCAAGCCATCTTGACGTCAGGGTGGCTTGACGCGGATACTCGGGTCATGGTCACTCCTGAAGATCTCGAAAAGCGGTTCACGCTCGTCAGCGCCACCGCCCGCTACGACGATCTACGCGCCCGCGAGGCGCTCTCCGCCCCCGTCGGCGAGGACGACCTCCCGGACCCGGACGCGCCTCCGCCTCTCACCCGTGAGGAGGCCCTGGAGGTGCTCGCCCTCGGGGAGGTGATCGCGAGGAAGGCGGGGTACGGGCGTCAGCTCGCCGTCCGGGCCGCGCGCGCCTCGGGCGCCTCCTGGTCGCAGATCGGCGCCGCCCTCGGCACCAGCAAGCAGGCCGCCTGGGAGGCGCACACCCGTTGGATCGACGACCAGGCCGAGCGGCACCGGCGCGACGGCTACTCGGGCATGGGCGAGGACGACACCGCCGCCGCCCGCGTCCTCGCCGGCGGCCTCGACGAGGAACCGGCCTGAGCGGTCAGGGCGCCGGCGCGGCGCTCACCAGCGCAGGACCAGGTCGCCGTCCTCCTCCTGCCCGATCCGCGGCGCCGCCGCCCCGGTCTCCTCGCCGAGCTCGCGACTGACCTCTTCCAGCACCTGGCGCAGCCAGGCGCGGTCCTCCGGCCCGGCCCGTTCCAGGCGCATCCGGCGGGCGGCGAGGGGGACGAGACGCAGGCCGGCCAGCAGGCCCGACGCCGGGTCGACCGAGGCCAGGTACACGAGCCTCAGGTCGTCGCGGAACCGCTCGTACCCGGGGATGCCTTCGTAGTCGTCGATGAGGTCACCGCAGCCGTACAGCACGAGCTTGCCCTGGTACACCTCCACCGGCCGGGGGTGGTGGGAGGAGTGGCCGTGCACGATGTCGGCGCCGCCGTCGATCAGCATGTGCGCGAAGCGGATCCGGCACGCCGGGACGTGGTACCCCCAGTTCGACCCCCAGTGGAGGGACACCACCGCGATGTCGCCGGGCCGCTTGGCACGCCGCACGCGGGCGGTGACCTCGGCCGCGGTGGCCTCCGACAGGTCGGGGAGCAGGTCCACGCCGGAGCGTTCGGAGGTGGCCGCCCAGTCCGCGGGGACGCCGCTGGACTCGGTGCCGGCGGCGAACACGAGCACCCTGCCCCCGCCCGCGGGGACGATCGCCGGACGCCGCGCCTCCCGCTCGTCGCGCCCGGCGCCCGCCACGGACAGGCCCGCGCCGGCGAGGGCGCCGAGCGTCTCCTCCAGGCCGTGGCGGCCGAAGTCGAGCACGTGGTTGTTGGCGAGCACGCAGACGTCCGGCCAGGCCGCCGCCAGGCAGGGCAGGTTGGCGGGATGCATCCGATAATGGATGACCTTGCCGGGAGAGTATTCGCCGCCGCTGGTGACGCTGGTCTCCAGGTTGACCACGCGCACGGCGGCCTCGCGCAGCACCCGCAGGGCGTCGCCCCAGGGCCAGGTGAACGGCACAGGGCAGGGGATCGGGCCGTTCACGCCCTCGGCGAGGCCGACGTAGGCGCGGGCGTCGCGGACGGACGGCTCGCGCAGGGCGGGGTCGCCGGGGTGCGGCAAGATCTGGTCGACGCCCCTGCCGAGCATGACGTCACCGCAGAGGGCCACGGTCACGAGATCGGCGTCACACCTTCCCATGGTAGAACCGCGCCTGGGAGGACGGCTCAGCCGGGGAAGCGGATGAATCCCGGCGGAACGTGAGCGACCAGCCACACGCCGTTGGCGCTGACCCGGAACTCGTGCCCCGCCGCGCGCATCGCCGCGGCGTCGACGCTCAGGACGACCGGACTGCCGCGCCTGGCCCCGACCCGGGCGGCGGTCTCACGGTCGGGCGACAGGTGGACGTCGTGGCGGCTCATCGCCCGGAGCCCCTCGGCGCGGATGGCCGCGACGGCGCGGGCGACGGTGCCGTGGTAGAGGTACGGGGGCGGGGTGGCGGGCGGGAGGGCGAGATCCACGGGCACCGAGTGGCCCTGCGCGGCGCGGATGCGCTCCCCCGCGATCTCGAACCGCCGCTTGTCGTTCTCGGCGACCACCCGCTCCAGTTCGTCGCGCGTGATCGGGAAGCCGTGGGCGGCGGCGGCCTCCAGCAGCGTGCCGACGGGCACCCAGCCCTGGGCGTCCAGCTCGACGCCGATGCGGCCGGGCGAATGCCGCAGGTGTCTGGACAGGTATTTGGAAACCTTCACCAGCCGCCGCTCGTCCATGCCCGTCTCCCTTGACAAAAGGACCGCGCGGTATTCACAGTCCATTGTCGGACACCGTGAAATTCACGCCACGGCCAGGAGCCGGACTCTTACGTGAAGGTTGTCCATACCCATTATAACCGCCGATATTCACCGGCGCATTGCATTTTCCGGCCGCCCGGCGCCGCCCCGGAACGCGACGAGGCCGCGCCGGGCCGTACCGTTCCCCGCCACGATGGGGACGGCACGGCCGGCGCGGCCGGTCTCGCCACGCGGGCTCACCCGCGAATCGGGTTACCTTGCCCGCACGCGGCTCAGTTGAAGGAGAGCGCCACCTGGCCGAGAACCAGGTTGTTGTTGCCGGCGCCGAGGTAGCAGGCGTCGACCGCGCAGTTCGCGGTGCCGACGGTGGTGCCCTCGTAGGTCTTGCCCTCGAAGGTCTTGCGCACCGTCAACGGGAAGGTGGCGGAGCCGTTCGCGTCCGTGGTGAACGACGCGCCACTGGTCTCGTCACAGGCCAGGACGCCGGCCGCCAGGTCGGCGCACTCGGCGATGCTGTAGGTCTCGTTCGCCGCGGCGCCGGAGACCGACACCGTGACGACGGAACCGTCGCTCAGACCCGTGTTCGGGCTCGCGGTGAAGGACGGCGCCGCGGCCTGGGCGCCGGGCGCCATCGCGGCGGCCACACCGAACGCCAGGGCGGCGCCGACACCGAGCTTCGCGAGGATTCCAGCCTTCTTCATTTCCGTCTCCCTTATTCGGTGGGGTTGGTCAATGACTTGCAATACAAACTATGAGTCATTGCGGGAGTCCGGCACAGAGGGTTCGGATTCAGCATGTTGTCAGCCGATCGGCAACTAATTGTCAACCGGAGGGTGGCGAACCCGATACACATGGTGTATGCGCTACCGGCGGTACCGGCGCGGTCACGGAATGGGAAACCGGTGTGAGCTCGTATTGGGCCGGGGCCCAAAAGATGGCACGGCCCACGCCTGCGACGTGGGTCGTGCCGTATTCGAGGGTGCGCGGGCGGGTCAGACGCGCGAGATCCGCACCGCGTCGGCGACGACCAGGCCGGTGCCCGCGGTCCACCGGCTCACGGCGACCACGTCACGGTCGCCGGCGGCGAGGGTGAAGGTGCCGAGGGTCCGCCACGTCCCGCCGCCGGTCCGCTGGTCGAGGTAGACGGTCTGGTTGCCGCCCGAGGCCGCGACGATGTACGGCGCGGAGCTGTTGTAGCCGGGGTCGGCGGGGTGCCAGACCTCGACGCGGTAGCTACCCGCGCCGGGGATGGCGGCCTTGTACCAGGCGGGGTCGCCGGCCGCGACGGGGGCGGCGAAGCGGTAGTCGGCGCCGTGGCGCTGGGCCGAATAGGCGGAGGTGCCCCAGCCGGCGCTCGCGGTGAACCGTCCCGCGGTGGCGTTGTCGATCGTCGTCGACCAGGAGGGGGCGCCGCCGCCGGTCACGTACCCCATGTAGGTGGTCCAGTTCCAGTACGGGCCGGGGTCGGTGTGGGTGGCGCCGGGGACCTCGGAGTGCCCGACGATGTGGGCGCGGTCCTTGGGGATGCCGTACTTGTCGCAGATGTAGCGGGTCAGCGCCGCCGAGCCCCGGTACATCGCGTCGGTGTACCAGGAGGCGTCGGTGACGTAGCCCTCGTGTTCGATGCCGATGGACCGGGTGTTGTAGTCCCAGTTCCCGGCGTGCCAGGCGACGTCCTTGTCGCGCACCATCTGGGTGACGGCGCCGTCGGAGGAACGCACCACGTAGTGCGCGGAGACCTGCGCGCTCGGGTTCTGGAACCACGAGATCGTGCCGGCGTACGAGCCCTGGGTGATGTGGATCACCACGCGGTCGATGGCGTAGCTCGACGGACGGCTGGAGGCGGTGTAGTTGCCGGAACCGGCCGCCACCCAGCTCCCGTCCGGGTAGTCGGGGGCGGCGGCCGCGTTGAGGTCGAGCGCGCGGGTGTAGTCGCCGCGGTCGGCGGTGACCTCCCGCGGGGCCACGGTCACGCCGGCGGCCTTGATCCCGCGGCCGAGGAACTCGTAGACGGCGTCGGCGTAGAGCCGGGCGACCGCGGGAGTCGAGGCGCCGGCGTACGCGGCCACGGCCGGGTACCAGCGTCCGATGTCCCGGCGCGCCGCGGCGTCAAGGCCGGCCCGGTCGGCGTGGGCACGCAGGACGGCGGCGCCGCCGAGGACGTTGGCCGCGGTGTCGGCGCGCAGCGTGTCCGCGGGCAGGCCGGTGAGTTCGGCCGCGCGTTCGAGGGTGTGGGTGGTGGGGTTGCTGACCAGGTGCATGACGCCGTACCCGCCGTCGGCGCTGGGCCTGCCGCCGTGGCCGTCGAGGTGGGTCTCGGCGTAGGCGAGGGCGACGAGCAGGTCGCGGGGCACCTCGTGCGCGGCGGCGGCGCGCGCGAACGCGTCCGCCAGGGAGACGGGAGCGGCGGCGTGAGCCGGGCTGACGGCGAGGGCGAGGAAGGAGCAGGCGAGGAGGGCGGTGAGCAGCCGGCCGGCCGCCGTGGTCGCCCGGGGGTGGGGGGATGTCATGAGAACTCCTCAGTGGAGGGGCCGACGGCTGCACAGTAGAAAATCTTCGATCGAATGTCGATGATTGACATTACTTTTCACCTGCACGAAGATTTCCGGCCACCCGACCGTCGGTCAAGATCAACCTGACCGACACGCTGAAGACTATTGCGCTCACCCTGATCGGCACTGAAGATAATCTCCGTGACCCCCCACCCAGCGAGCCGCGCCCGGCGGCCCGCCGCAGCCCCCGCCCACCGGCGTCTCGCCCGCGCCGCCGCGACGGCGCTTACCCTGGTGCTCATCAGCGCCCTCACCCCCGCCGCCGCGAACGCCGCCCCCGGCCCCCCGGCCGCCGCCACGCCCGCCCCGCAGACGTCCTGCCCCACCGACCCGGCCACGCCCAAGCGCCGGGCGCGCGCCATGTGGGTGGCGAGCGTCGCCAACATCGACTGGCCGAGCCGCCCCGGGCTCGACGTGGCGGCCCAGCAGGCCGAGTTCCGCGCCTGGCTCGACCTCGCCGTCCGCGACCGCATGAACGCCGTCGTCGTGCAGGTCAGGCCGACCGCCGACGCGTTCTGGCCCTCCCCCTACGAGCCGTGGTCGGAGTGGCTGACCGGCACCCAGGGCGCCGACCCCGGCTACGACCCGCTGGCCTTCATGGTCGCCGAGGCCCACGCCCGCGACCTGGAGTTCCACGCGTGGTTCAACCCGTACCGCGTCGCCAACCACATCGACCCCACCCGCCTGGCGGCGGACCACCCCGCGCGGCGCAACCCTGACTGGCGCTTCGCCTACGGCGGCAAGATGTACTACAACCCCGGCATCCCCGCCGTGCGGAGCTTCATCGAGAACGCCGTCATGGACGCCGTGACCCGCTACGACATCGACGCCGTCCACCTCGACGACTACTTCTACCCGTATCCGGTCAGCGGCGAGACCATCCCCGACCAGGACGCCTTCGAGCGGTACGGCGGCGGCCACACCGACATCGGCGACTGGCGGCGCGACAACGTCAACCTGCTGATCCGCGAGCTCGGCGGGCGCGTCCACCAGGCCAAGCCGTGGGTGCGGTTCGGCGTGAGCCCCTTCGGCATCTGGCGCAACGCCTCCACCGACCCGCTCGGCTCGCGCACCTCAGGCCTGCAGTCGTACGACGCCATCTACGCCGACACCCGGCTGTGGGTGCGGCAGGGCTGGATCGACTACATCGCGCCGCAGATCTACTGGCACATCGGCTTCCCCGCCGCCGACTACGCCGTCCTCGCCGCCTGGTGGGCGGAGACCGTGCGCGGCACCCCCGTCCAGCTCTACGCCGGCCAGGCCGCCTACCGCGCCGGGGTCTCCGGGCAGGACCCGGCCTGGCAGCAGCCGGCCGAGCTGTCGAACCACCTGCTGGAGAACCGGAAGCACCCGGAGATCCTCGGCGACGTGTACTTCAGCGCCAAGGACGTCCGCGCCGACCGCATCGGCGCGATGAGCCGCGTCGTGACCGACCACTACTCCAGGCCCGCGCTGGCGCCCGCGTACGGCCAGGCGTCCGCGCCGTCGGCGCCGTCGATCACCTCGGCGGCGCGCGTCGCGGGCGGCGTCGCGCTGGCGTGGCGGCCCGGCTCCGCGGCCACGGCCTCCTACGCCGTCTACCGGGTCGACGGCTCCCCCGGCGCGGACCCGTGCCGGTTCGCCGACGCCCGGCACCTGCTCGCCACCACCCGCGCGGCCACGTTCACCGACACCA
Organism: Sphaerisporangium siamense; assembly: GCF_014205275.1. Lineage (NCBI taxonomy): Bacteria > Bacillati > Actinomycetota > Actinomycetes > Streptosporangiales > Streptosporangiaceae > Sphaerisporangium > Sphaerisporangium siamense. The sequence goes on along the minus strand of NZ_JACHND010000001.1, from coordinate 4,224,311 downwards.
CCGCCTCGGCCACCGGGACCTCCACCTACTACGTCTCGGCCCTGGACCGCACCCACCACGAGAGCGCCGCGAGCCCCGGCCGTACGGTGACCGGGACCGGCGCCCCGTTCAGCGTGGTCGTCGACAACGCCGGCCCGGGCTTCACCGCGAGCGCCGCCTGGGGCACCTCGTCGTACTCGTCCCAGCGGTACGGCGCGGACTACCGGTTCGCGAGCCCCGTCGCGGCGAGCGACCCGGCGTGGTTCCGCGTGACGGTGCCGGAGGCGGGCTCCTACCGGGTCGAGGCGCGGTACCCGGCCGACCCCGGCTACAACTCCGCCACGCCGTACATCGTGGCCACGGCCTCGGGCGACCGGGTCGTCGCCGTCGACCAGCGCTCCGGCGGCGGCCGGTGGCGCGACCTCGGCGTCTTCCCGCTCGCGGCGGGCGCGCGGGACGTGGTCGGTGTCAGCCGCTGGACGTCCACGACCGGCTACGTCGTCGCGGACGCGGTGCGCGTCACCAAGGTGTGACGCGCGCCGCGACCGCGGTCAGGGCTTCGGCGGGCGCCACATCGGGAACATCGGCGGGCCGCCGGGAAGGCGCAGCGGCTCGCCCAGGTCCTCGTAGCCGTGCCGCAGGTAGAGGCGCCGGCTGTTGACATTACTGGCCTCCAGGTACGCGGCGATCCCTTCGGCGTCCAGCCTGCGGTGGTGCCGCTCCAGCAGCAGGCTGCCGAGCCCGTGCCCCTGGTGGCCGGGAAGAACGGCGAGCAGCGCCAGGTAGTGGTGCGGCGTGCCGGGGTGGCGCCGCTCCATCTCCTCGCCGAGGGCCATGAAGCGCTCGGCGTAGTCGGGCTTCATCTCCCCCACGTACTCCTCCAGGCCCGGCACGGGCGGCAGGGGCGGATTGCGGTTGTCGAACCAGACCGCGACCGCCGTCCGGTCGGCGGTGGCGGCGATCTCGCCGTGGGTGAGGGCGTGCGCGGCGTGCAGGGCGAAGAAGCCGGGCAGGAGCGCGCGGCGGTCGTCCTCCGGTGGAATGGTCCACAGCGAGACCTGCAGGGCGTGGAAGGACTCGCCGACCACGGCCCCGGCGATTCTCGCGGCCCCGGGTTCGGCCCCCAGGTCGATGATCTCGGTCATCTCCGGCCTCCGATCGCCGCCCGGGCTCCCAGGCCTATGTTGGCGTAGACGTCCGGCCTGCTCGCCCGCAGAGTCAGCCCCCACAGGACGCCGAGCGCGACGGCGGCGAGGTAGACGCCGGGCAGGATCCAGCGCAGCGGAGAGGACGGCTCGACGCCGAGCACGACGTCGAAGTTGGACAGGGCGAGCCCCAGCACGACGAACAGCAGCACCGAGGCGACGGCGGGCGCCACCTTGGTACGCCAGGCGTTCTCCGTGCCGGGGTTCTTGGCGAAGTAGCACAGCACCGCGACCGAGGTGCCCGCGAGCAGCAGCAGCACCCCGAACCCGCCGAACGAGCCGATCGTGAAGAACAGGTGCACCACCGGGTCCAGGCCGGCGAACGCGTAGACGGCGATCACGGCCAGCCCGATGACGCTCTGCGCGACCGAGCCGGTCACCGGGGCCCCGGTCGGCGGGGAGGTGCGGCCGAACACGGCGGGCAGCACCCTCTCCCTGCCGAGGGCGAAGATGTACCGGGAGATCGTGTTGTGGAAGGCGATGAGCGCCGCCACGATGCTCGTCACGAACAGCACCGAGCCGAGCGTCGCCACGGCCGAGCCCATGTGCTGCCCGGCCAGGCCGAAGATGAGGCCGGGGCCCTGGCTCCTGGACGCCTCGACCACCTTGTCCGGGCCCACGGCCACGCTCACCGTCCACGACGAGACGGCGTAGAGGCCCGAGATGACGGCGAGGGCGACGTACGTGGCGATCGGCACCGTGCGCCGGGGGTCCTTGGTCTCCTCGGAGAACACCACCGAGGACTCGAAGCCGGAGAAGGCCGCGACGCACACCGCCACCAGCGCGCCCATCCCGGGCACGACGAGGCTCGACGGGGCGAACCCTTCCATGGAGTAGCCGGACGCCGCCGGGTTGGCCAGGTCGGCGATGTCGAAGACGACCACGACCGCGATCTCGGCCATCAGCAGCACCGACAGCACCCTGCCGTTGACGTCCACCCGCATCAGCCCGAGCGCGCCAGTGACCGCCCAGGCGGCCAGGGCCACGACCCACCAGTCGAGGCTGACGCCGAACCACTCCGCGAGCAACGGGTTCACCGCGGAGGCGATCACGCCGTACAGGCCGACCTGCAGCGCGTTGTAGGCCAGCAGCGCGACCCACGCGGTGGCCACGCCGAACGGGCGGCCGAGCCCCTGGGCGGTGTAGGCGTAGAACGCGCCCGCGTTGACGACGTGGCGGGCCATGGTCACGTACCCGACGGCGAACACGGCGAGGATCGCGCCGAGCACGAGGAACGCCAGCGGCACCCCGGTCACGCCGGTCACCGCGTAGGCGGTGCCGACCACTCCCGCGACGACGGTCAGCGGCGCCGCCGCCGATATGACGAAGAAGACCACCGACGGCACGCCGAGGCGATCTTCGGCCAGCGCCGCCGAGACGGCGCCGGCCCTCTGTTCTGTCAGGGACAACCGGAACTCCTTGTGACGAGGGGAAGGGAGGAGGCCGGAAGCGAGGTCACCGGCGGCTGATGACGGCGTCTCCGACGGCGGCCTCGGTCTGCGCGAGCAGTTCCTGGAGCGGGGCCGTGAGCCCGGCCGCCGACTGCGCCAGGTACGCCGCGTTGTGCTCCCACAGCACGTGCCTGCCGACGCCCGTCGCGACCAGCAGGCCGAGCAGGACGCGGTCCTGGGTGTTCAGGGGTTCCCTGCGCCGCACCGCCAGGTTGAGCCGTCCGACCGGCCACGCCGCCTGGTTGGCGTCGACCGGCAGGTACCGGGAGGACAGGCGCATCCGCTGGGGGCGCAGCAGGCCGGCGGCGGTCATCCGGGTCGCGATGTCGGCGTGGGCCGTCCGCGCGATGAACTGCAGCCAGGTGCGGAAGGGGTGGGACGGCTCGGCGACGATGTGGTCGAGGACGGCGCGGGTGACCATGTCCCGCCCGTGCTCGGGGTGTCCCGCGCCGGCGCCCTCACCCTGGCGGGGCGCGCCGGCCTGGAGCCGTGTCTCGCCCTGGACCTTGTGGACGGCGATCCGTTCGGCGAGCATCAGCTCGCCCAGCAGCGCCGCGGCGAGACCGAGGCCGGTCAACCGGGCGTGCAGTCGCATTCGACCGGTTATGTCGTAATGCATCCCGAAGAACAGGTCATCGGCCAACCGGAGACCGGGAAGAGCGACTTCAGCCACGATGGGGGATCTTATAGGTGTTTTGTCAAGGCTGTCATTACACGAATCATATTCGTGGTTCAACCGGGACCATGCGCCGCCGCGAACTTACGAATAGGGACACGCCTCGCGGGACGGTCGGTGCGGCCCGGATTCACCTGCTCAAACCCAGGCCGGCGCGCCGCGCCGCCGGCGCGTGGGAGCGCACCCAGGCCAGGGCGGCACCCCCGCCCACCCATGCCACGCCCCCATTTCGGATGTCACATCCAAAGAAAGAGGACCGACCATTTCACGCCCGCCATGGGAATCCTTGACTCCGTGCAATAACCTCGCCGTATTCGGTTCCCGTCCCGAACGCCTTCCCTTCCCGTACGCGCCTCCTCAATCGCCGTTTCCGGGCCCGCCCGAGAATCCCCTGCGGCAGACACCCAATAAGCGATGGCGACCCCTCGTCCGGACATGTCACCCTAGGACGATGCCCACGCTCCATGATCACCCGTATTCGGTCGCCGAGGCCGTCGCCGCCGAGCGTTCCGGTATGCGCCCTCGCTACCTGTACTTCTGGGGACACCGCCCACGGCGCGACGGACAGATCGGCCCCGGCGCCCTGAGCCAGTGGTGGCCGGTCGAGTTCACCGAGGACGGGCGCCTGTACCGGTCCGCGGAGCACTACATGATGGCCCACAAGGCGTGGCTGTCCGGCGACGACGAGACCGCGTCCGCGATCCTCGCCGCGGCGCACCCCGGCGAGGCCAAGGCCCTCGGCCGCGCCGTCCGCGGCTTCTCCGAGGAGACGTGGGCGGCGCACCGGTTCGCCATCGTGGTCCGGGGCAACGTCGCCAAGTTCGGCGCCCGCCCCGAGCTCGCGGAATACCTGCTGGCCACGCGCGACCACGTCCTCGTCGAGGCCAGCCCCCACGACCGCGTCTGGGGCATCGGCCTGACGGCCTCCGACGAACGCGCCGCCTCGGCGGAGCGATGGCAGGGGCTGAACCTGCTCGGGTTCGCCCTGATGAAGGCCCGGGACGTCCTCGCGGAGGCTTAGTCCTCCCGGTCTCCGGCGGGCGGGCGCGTCCGCCCGTCGCCGGCGCGAGACGTCCCGCGTGGCGTCAGGTCATCAGTCCCGCGTGGCGGGCCTCGTGGCGCAGGCGGTCCCTGTGGCCGGGGTGGGCGATCCTGATGAGCGCCGCGGCCCGCTCGGCCATCGTCCGGCCGCGCAGCTCGGCGACGCCGTACTCGGTCACGACGTTGTCCACCGTGTTCTTCAGCGTGGTGACGACGCTGCCCGGGGTCAGCCTCAGGTTGACGCGGCTCCTCCCGTCGCCGGTCGTCGCGTGCAGGACCAGGAACCCCTGGCCGCCCTCGGAGTACATGGCGCCGCGCGCGAAGTCGCTCTGCCCGCCGGACCCCGACCAGTAGCGTCCCGCGATCGTCTCGCTGGCGGCCTGTCCCAGCAGGTCCACCTCGCTGGTGGCGTTGACCGACACCGTGCCGGGCTCGCGCGCGACCGTCCGCGGGCTGTTCACCCAGGCCGCCGGCATCATCGCGACGGCGCCGTTGTGGTCCAGCCAGTCGTACAGGCGGCGGGTGCCGACCGCGAACGTCGCGACGTGCTTGTTGCGGAAGTGGCGCTTGCGCGCGCCGGTGACCACGCCCTTCTCGACCAGCTCCATGATGCCGTCGGACAGCACCTCGGTGTGCACGCCGAGGTCGCGGTGGCCCGACAGGGCGGCGGGCAGCGCGCTCGGCACGCGGCCGACCCCGATCTGCAGGCACGCGCCGTCCGGGACGCGCTCGGCGATGTAGGCGGCGATCGCCGTGTCCCGCTCGTCCGGCCGTGTGCGCTCCAGTTCGGGCAGCGGCGCCTCGGAACGGCACCAGCCCGCGACGTCGGCGAGCTTGATCTGGTTCTCCCCGGAGGTGTACGGCATGTTGGGGTTCACCTCGACGAAGAACGGGATGTCGCCGATGAACGAGGCGGTGTAGTCGGCGTTGGTGCCCATGCTCACGTACCCGTGCCGGTCGGGAGGGCTGACCGTCGCGATCGCCAGCGTGCACTTGGTGGTGGCGCGCATGAGCATCGCGGCCTCGCTGAAGTGGACCGGCACCAGGTCGCAGCCGCCGTCCCAGTACGCCCGCCGGGACCCGGGCCCGAGGAAGTAGTCCACGTGCCGCAGCCGGTCCCCGAACTCGCCGCGGATGTAGGCGCGCTCGCGGCGGGGATCCATCCGGTGGATCCGCACCCCTTCCAGACGGCCGGCGTGCGCCTCCAGGGTGTCGAGCAGCGTGACCGGCTCGCCCGCGGCATTCGGGACGATCAGGTCCGCGCCCGGGGGGATGTGGGCGAGCACATCCTCAGGAGCGCCCATCGTGATCCTTTCGACGTCGTGGAGCCCGTCACGCGTGTCCTACCCAAACCAGGCGCATCCCGACATCCGGCTCGGAGAGGCCCGCCGAGATCAGCCGTCGCCGCCCGGGGGCCAGGACTTCCAGCCCGCCGACGGGTCGGCCACCCGTTCTGAGGCCTCCTTGAACTGCTCGGCCCTGCGGACGCAGTCCGGGCACACGGGCTTGCGCACGGCCCTGGCCAGCGCCTCCGGGGACGGCTCCCGCGTCGAGCCCAGCACCGTCATCCCCGGGGGCAGCCCGGTCTCGGGATCGACGGGGAACAGGGTGACCGTCTGCGGGTCGTAGGCGAACCCGCGTTTGCACGCGTAGCACGCGCCTATCGTGGTGGGCGGCTTGTCTGTCATGCGTCGTCCGACCTCCCTCACCCGGCACGCTACATCCCGGCGGGGCAGCACGGTATCGAGCGGACACCGGCGCGCACGGCGCACGGCCACCGTGGGGGAAATCCCGCGTCCGGGCCGGGCGTGGCGCGCTACTCCGCGAACGAGACCCACGCCGCCGTCGCGTCATCGTGAGGTTTCCCCGGGCGCGGGACGACGGTCTTCCCTTCCTCCTCCCTCACCAGGGAAATCAGGCGGGCGGGGCCTTGCTCCTCGGCGACGCGGCGCAGCGTCTCCCACGAATACCCGAACCACTCCACCAGCCGTGTCACGCCGTCGGTGAGCACGAGCGCCCCGTCGAGGTCCGACGCCGCGACCGACCCGGTCAGCGCCTCGTGCGCGGCGCCCGGATCGGTGGAGGCGACCCAGAACCCGCCCGGCCGGTTACGCGTCGACCGGACCAGTTCGAAACTGTACGGCCGGCCGCCGGGCAGGTGTTCGGTCCTGTCGTCGTGGACCACCTCGACGCCGCCGTCCCCGGTCGCCAGTACGACCGGCGAATCGCAGAGCACCAGATAGTCGACGCTCTCCCCGCGCCGGCGGAGCATCGCGACGGTGGACGACGGGGAATCGGGGTTCGCCAGGTCACACGTGTCGACGTGCGCCTTCATCGTCGCGCCGATCGCCCCGCCGAGGATGTCCTGCAGGCTCGCGCCGCGGTCGAGCACGAGACCACGGGCCAGGGCGGCGGCCAGCCGCGCCACCAGCCACGGCACGTCGTGAACGCAGCCGGATTCCACGCCCGCGGGCGCGGTGGCGCCGTCGAGGACCACGACCCAGTCGGGACCCGCGATGACGAAATCCTCATTACGGCGCCCGGGAGTTCCCGGCGCCGTGGCGTACGCGACCCGCATCAAGTCCCCCGTCACAATTGGAAAGTATCGGCGACCGCCGGCCTTCGCGCGAGCACCGCCCATCTCACCGTGACCGGCCGGGACGGAGCAATTCGATTCCCATGAGTAATCGAATTGTCGCCGCACGTGATGTCACTGAGCACGCCCGCGCGACATGCCGGCCGACAGGCCGGAACCGGCCCGCGCGGACCCGTCCAGACCCCACGCGGCGGTCTCCGGCCCCATGAAGCGCAGGTGACCGCCAAGATATCGTCCCGTGACCTATTAACGACCCGATCGCGTCCTGCGCGGGGAGGATCCGGGCTAAGGTGTGCTGCTTGTCTTTACGGCACCAATCTCGGCCCACCACGGAGACCAACGATGGCGTACCAGAACGGCCCCCGCCAATCCCCCTACGACGTTTCCCCGGAAAACCAGTCCCCGTACGGTGAGCCATCCCAGAGTGAGTCCCCGTACGCCCGGCCTTCCCACGGCCAATCTCCATACGGCCAGTCCGCGGACAACCAGTCCCCTTACGGCCAGCCGTCCGAGAGCCCTTACGGGCAGCCGTCCCATACCCAATCGCCTTATGGGATGCCGCCCGACAACCAATCTCCCTACGGCCGCTCGTCCCAGGAACAGCCTCCCTACGGGCAGCCCTCCCAGGGCCAGTCCCCCTACGGCTGGCCCGCCGAGGACTACGGGCAGCCGTCGCAGGGCCAGTCCTCGTACGGCCGCACCTCGGAGCCCCAGTCGCCCTACGGCCGATCGGCCGAGAGCTTCGGCGGCCCGGCCGAGCCCCAGTCCCCGTTCGGCGGCCCGGCCGAGACTCCGTCCCCGTTCGGCGGCCCGGCCGAGACTCCGTCCCCGTTCGGCGGGCCGGCCGAGAACCCGTCCGCCTTCGGCTGGCCCGCCCAGGACCAGTCGTCCCAGGATCAGTCCGCCCAGGGCCCCGCCCTCTACGGCCCGGCGTCCCACTACGGCCAATCGCTCTACAGCTCGTCCCTGTACGACAAGCCGAACCAGGACGACACCGCCACGGACGGCGCCTCCAAGCGCAAGCGCGGCCCGATGTTCTGGCTCCTCGCGGTCGGCCTGCCCGTGGTGCTGCTGGGCGCGGGCGGCTACTTCGTCGCCTCCATGAACGGCGTCGGCGTCACCACCGCCTCCGCGTCGCCGTCGCCGACGTACGCGGTGGTCAACGTGGGCGGCGAGATCACCGTCAAGGGCGACCCGAACATCATCAACATCAGCAACGGCCAGAACTGCAGCGTCAAGAGCGGCCCCAACACCGATATCAAGGAGGGCACCCCGGTCGTCGTGACCAACTCCTACGGCAAGACCATCGCCCGTGGCGCCCTCACGATCGGCACCGTCCAGGGCCAGATGGACTGCGTCTTCATCTTCCAGGTCCCGGGCGTCTCCGCCGAGGAGAAGTCCTACGGCGTCCAAATAGGCCGCCGCCAGCGCATGGACTTCAACTCCAACCAGATCAGCGCCCCCATCATGCTGGTCCTGGGCAACTGACCCCCTCCCCCGAGCACGCCCCGTAGCCGAACCACAGGCACGGGGCGTTCTCCATGATGAAGAGATTTCCGCGCCGGGCGTGAACAAGGCGGACGGCACCGCCGTGGGACCATGTCGCCGTGGACCGGCACGCACTCGCGGAACTCCTGGTGTACCCAGGCGAAGCCGATGCGGCATGCCGCGCTGCCATCCTCGCGGGCGGCGACTTCGAGATATGGAACGGCGCTGTCCCCGTCGACCATCTCGTACGCGTCTATCGTCGTCGCGAGCGTCTCAACAGAAGCGAGCGAATTCCGTCCTTGGGGTTCACCGACGCCGTCTCCCGCCTGGAGTCATGCGCACTGACGGACGTCCTCCTCGGCTACGCCAGGAGCGCACGACGCGACTACCACTTTCACCTGTTCCTCGCGCCGGACGCCGCACAGATCGTGGCCTGTCTGGGAGTGAGCCAGTCGACCGACCAGGACGGGTGAGCCGCTCACGAGTGTTACGGCCATCGCGGCGACGCTGACTACGAGTTGCCTGGGCGCGCGTCTCAGATCTCGCCGACCGCGGCCAGTTCTTCCGCGGTGGTAGGCCGGATCGTCGGCAGCACGGCGAGCAGGTCGGCTTCGGGGGTGTTGTCGCTCGCGATCTGTAGCAGGGCATCACCGTGCCTGGCGAAAACTCTTATCGAGACGGCCTCCCGGCGCACCCAGACATCCGGTGACACCTGCCGGCAAGTGCCGGTCACGTCGGGTCTGTTGGTCACATCCGGAACAGGTTCGGCGCACGAGGCCTGCGGCGAGGCCGCCGTCGCCGACATGACATAGACATCTATCTCGGAGCGGTCGCGTACGTGCTCGTAGGCGAGTCCGAACGACGGTGGCCCCACCAGCACTCCGTCGAACCATTCATCGAGATCCGTGAGCCGATAGTCCCGCAGGGCAGGCGCGATGAGCGGCACACCGGCATAGGTCAGCCTCCGCGCACGCGCCGCCTCGGCTATCGCGTCCCGGCTCCACGACGTGGCGACGGATCCGACGAGCACCGCACCCACCACAGACACGCGGAGAGTCCGATCACCCTCGACGACGACCGCGGCCGCCGCGGCATGGCCGCATACTCCGATACCCACGAAGGTGAGGATCATCGGCTTCATGCCGAGGTCCTCGATGTAGAAGAGCGTCTGACCGTCGAACACGAGAACGAGGAACGCCGTGTTGACGAACGGCGCCAGAATCGCCACCGCCCACCAGCGCGGCAACCTGACCAGCCACCCCAGCGCCAGCCCCATCGGGAAAGGGGCGAAGAACAACGTAACCGTCTTCGTCCAGTCGTCTTCCGGACCATTGAGGTAGACCAGAAGTTCCCCCACCCCGATCGCGGCTCCCACAAGCACAGCCCGCCATAAGGCACTCATGACCGGATCCTCTCAGTTCCTCAGATTCGGGGAGTGTTTCTGGAGTCGGCGGTTCACTGGTTCTCTGGGGATTCGGTCTGTCAGCTCATGCCTCGGATGAGTGAGCGCATTTCGCGGGCGATCGCCACGACCGTGTGTCTCGGGACATGGTTCACCTGGTAGATGAAGTGGATTCTCGCGCCGCCGCCGGAGTCGTTCGAGAACCACCCAAATCACTCAGCCGCCATCGCGCCCCTCGAACCCGGGCGACCTCATGCCCGAGATGCCCCCCGTAACTTCCAGCGGCGGGGCGTCGGCGCGAGCGGCAAGGCCAGGCATTTACCCACGTGTCGGCATGGGGCAGGGCGGGGCGGGGGACCTCTCCCGTGCACACGCGGGTGCGTGCGGTGAAACCGGATAACCGGGCAAAACGGAGATACTGTGGAAGATCATCACTCGTCGGCGGTGAGCCGCCGTGACCTGCTAAGCCTGTCCACCGTCGCCCTGGCCGGCGCGGCGCCCCTCGCCGTCTCCCTCGAATCCGGCGCCCCGGCTCTCGCGGCGGTGTCCCCTTCGCAGGCCGACGGGCATGGGCGCAAGCCGGGGGTGACTCCTCCGGAGGATCTCATGCGGGAGCACGGGGTGCTGAAGAGCATCCTGCTGGTGTACCGGGAGGGGATCCGGCGGATCCAGCGCGGCGAGCAGGTGCCCGCCCAGCCGTTGCATGACGCGGCCCGCATCATCCGCGACTTCATCGAGCGCTACCACGAGTACCTGGAAGAGAAGTACGTCTTCCCGCGCCTGCGCGAGGCCGGCAGGCTCCGTCACACGGTCTCGGTCCTGGAAGTGCAGCACAAGCGGGGACGCGAGGTGACCGCCCGCATCCTCGCCGGCACCCGCCATTCCAGGGCCTCGGCCCGGCAGCGCCACGCCTTGGTCTCCGACATGGCCGCCTTCATCCGCATGTACGAGCCCCACGAGGCACGGGAAGACACCGGCGTGTTCCCCGTCTTCCGCAAGGTGACGCCCGCCAGGGAGTTCGCCCGCCTGGGCGAGGTCTTCGAGGCCGAGGAACACCGCCGTTTCGGCCAACGCGGCTTCACCGCCGTCGTCCACCGGGTCGCCGACATAGAAAAGGCCCTGCACATCCACGACCTGTCCCAGTTCACCCCCCGAAAGTCCACCGCCCACCACCGGCACGGCCGAACCTCAGCCCGCTGACCTCGCGCGTTCTCTCCCCCTCGACGCCGGCTCTCCTACCGACGCCCGCGCGCCGTGGTATGTGAGGAAGGAGCCTCTCCGCGGTCAGGTACCTGCTGGGCGGCCTCGTAGACCGGTTCACGTAGCCGCTGGAACACACCGGCCGGTTCGAGCCCGGGAATGGGGTGCCGGACCGGGTCGAACCGTATCGGCTCGGCGGAGTCCGGCAACGCCGGCCCGGTCAGGTCCAGCAGGCCGAACCGCTGCCACGGCCCCAGCAGGGGCGCCACGATCAAGTCGAACGGCAGCGGCCCCTCTTCCACCCTCCGCGCGAGCGCGTCGAGGTTCGCGGGCGCCGACCACGAGGATCGTGCGATCGCGCCCAGCAACACCCTTCGCGGACCGGCCGCGTACGGCAACACCGAACCGTACAGACCGGGCGCCCATCGCCTCGCCGGGCGCAGCAACCGCCGTCCGAGGACCGTGTGCCCCGTGGTGGCCAGGAGCAGGTCGCACACATCGCCGTCGGCACGGCCGGCCGTCTGAGAAGCGTCCACGGGCCAGCGCACGGCCAGACCGAGGATGTCCGGCAGCGGAGACGGGAAACCGGCCGCGCGAGACAGACGGGCCAGCCCCGTCAGCGTCGCCGGCTCATCCAGAAAGGCGGCGCCCAACGGCCTGGAGCACCCCTGCAGCCGCAGCGTGGCCCGCAGGACGAGACCGTTCGGATGCAACGGCCGCCCCCGCCTCAGCCGCGCGGCTGCCTTGCCGACGGCAGCCAGCCCTCCCCCGACAGCGGAAATGACCTGCCCCTCACCCATCCCGCTCCCCCTTCGCCCAGCGGCCCCGCATGCCGCTCATGCTGCCTACCCGGCAGGGCACGCCTGACAACGCCCATCGGCGCGAGATCGGGGAACATCAACCGTCCGCCGGAATCTCCCGAGCGGAACTGCGACGCGCGTCGGCCCCGGTCCTCCATGAGAGGCCGGGGCCGATGTTCCGCGAGCCCCTCAGGCAGCCGCGCAGTGACAGCGCCCACCATCGCGGCGTGCGCCCACGGCCCGTCCTGGCCTACGACCGCGAGCGGCAGGGCAGACGGACGGTGATCACCAGTTGCACTCGGAGTCACTGACCTGCGTCACGTACTGGCTGTCGGCGGTCACCCAGCCCGCCGCCGCGTAAGGCGTGATGATCTGCGCGCTGTACCGGCCATTGGAGACGCCGAAGCTCTTGAACCGGTGGCCGTAGGACAAGCTATGCGGAGGGTTGGTCGTGGTCCCGGTGGAAGACGCGAACCACCGCACGTCTTGCGCTATGACCTTCCGGCAGTTCCAGGCCAAGGCGCTGGCTGACGGTGCCGTGGATAACAGCCCGCCCACCAGCGTCGTTCCCATCAACACCAGCGCGGCCTTACGGCAGATGAAGGGCGACGCCCGCATACCGAGTCCTCTCTCTCGTCCGTCTCTTTCCGCCTCTGCGCAGCCATGACAGCAGCCCCGGGTGTCCCGGTAGAGCCCCTCCTGCGCAACGGTCCGTGGCGGCTTGCCCAACAAACCCCGCATATCACCGACATGACCGGATGCGGCCACCCAGCCGCACCGAGATCCTCAACCAGGCGGGTCGTCTCCCGGATACCTCCGGGAGACGACCCGCCTATGCCGAAGTGCACGCGGATCCAGGCAATCTCCGAGTCCTCGCGGAGACAGGTCCCAAGCAGCCGCCGGTTCGAGAGTGCGTGACCTTGTCGCCGAGAGTCGCGAGTCCGGCGATGAGCCAGGCATTCGCCCGGGTCGCGGGCGGCACCGGAGCCGGCAAGGCGATACGCGTACACGCCAGTCGTCGGCCGGTTCGGTTTCCCTGCCGCTACAGTCACGCCGTACCAGGCCGCGCGGCCGAGCTACCGGCCGTCATCACCACATCCATTTCACGCTGTGCCGGTGACGGGTCGGCTCGGGCTCCTCGCCGCGCAGGAGGGCCAGGCGTACCCGCTGACGAGCTTGCCGCTCCGCGTAGTTGCAGTCTTCGCCTATACCGGCGTAGGAGCCACCGGCCGTCCACATGGCGCGACGGCCGTCCTCCTCTTGGATCCGGAGCGGCATGGTGTTGTCTGTACGGGACATCGCGGACCTCTCGGGGCCCGCCGGACTCTCCGGCGTGGTCCCTAGAAGTCCGCTCCCGAGAACCTGCCGCTCACGCGACCTCCCAATGCCGCTGCTCGCCGCCTCCCCATCGAGAGGCCAGCTCCCATCATGCCCCCATCGCCCCATCCGCGCTCGACGCCAACGAGCACGAGACCGCCCTGGGGCGGCCAATCCGGACCCGGAAGGAACGGCGGCTGCACGGGGAGCAGGTCACCGCCGACCTCACCGATGTCGAACGGGGCGACACCCGCGACCCCATCCGCGAGCAAGAACGACAAGCGCCGCCCCACGATCACAGACGTGATCATGGGGCGGCTGCTTTTGATCTACTTCACCAACGGTGGCCCGTACCGGAGGCCGGGGGCGTCGTCATGCCGCTCGGTGTCGCGTCAGTCGTACAAGGTGATGCCTCGGTACTGCACGGTGCCCGGGAAGTTGACCGACGATATCTCGCCAACCCCCACCCGAGGGCCGTCCATGAAGTACGGCCCCCACATAGGGTTCACGTGCAGGCCGCTCGCGTGCACCGCCTGCGTGCCTGTGCCGCCCGTGCACCTGCTGGAGACGACGTACCCCTCCTGCCAGACGGTGCAGCCCGTCGGGGCGGCGTGGGCGGGGGATGCGGAGCCCACCAGCAGGGACGCGGTGAGCAGGGCGGTGGCGGACACGGCTGCGGCCCAGCGTCTTCTCATGTGCGCTTCCTCCGGCTTCGAAGGTACATGGCGCTTCCGTTAAGAAACTTTCCTGATCGGACGATACGCCCTGGACGATGTGAGTCAAGAACGTCCCGCCCGCCCCCCGTCCGTGCCCGATCACCGTCCCGTGACACGACCATGACACGGCGCCGACGAGGTGAGGACACGGCCGACCGACAGTGGTCGGAGTCGATGGAAAGCGACTTCCCAAGCGCTGATCCTCTTCGTCCTCTCGAAGGAGTTGTCGTCTTGAAGCACATGTCCGTTGCCGCCGCGACCGCGGCCGTCCTGCTGCTGGCCACCGTCTCACCCGCGACACCCGCCGGCGCCGCCGCGATCGGCGACGTCCAGAAGGCCATGGAGGAGCTCGCCGAGGCGCCCGGCGTCGTGGGCGCGATCGGCGGCGCGTACGTGGACGGCAAGCCCGTCGGCAGTGGCACCGCCGGGTCACGGCTGCTCAACGGCAAGGGCGGCACGATCCCTGCGGACTCCCGCTTCCGCATCGGCTCGCTGACCAAGATGATGGTGGCCACCGTGCTCCTCCGGCTCGTCGAGGAGGGCAGGATCGGCCTGGACGACGAACTCGCCGACCTGCTGCCCGAGGTGGCCGCCGACGGGCTGGTGGAACGAGCCGGCGAGATCACCGTCCAGCAGCTGGTCCGGCACACCTCCGGCATCCCCGACTGGTTCTCCCGGAGCGGCTCAGCCGAACCGGCGTTCGACGTCTTCGACTTCACCACCTACTACCGGCCCATCGACATCGTGAAGATGACGCGGAGCCTGCCGCGCACCGGCGAGCCGGGCGAGACGTTCACCTACTCCAACACCAACTACACGCTCATCGGCATGATCATCGAGAAGGTGACCGGGCACACCCTGGCCCACGAGCTCGATCGGCGTCTGTTCCGCCCGCTCGGCATGACCCGCACCTACCAGGTCACCAAGCCCCCGGAGGGCATCAAGGGCCCGCACGGGCACGGCTACCACCCCGACTCCACCGGCGCCCTGCGCGACATGCACCGCTTCAACGCCAGCTGGGGCAACGGCGCCGGCGGCGTCGTCTCGACCACGCGCGACGTCAGCACCTTCCAGCGGGCCTTGGACCAGGGCAGGCTGCTGCCGCCGTCGCTGCAGGAAGTGCTCACCGGCCGCCCCCGTGGCAGCGCGCAACAGGGCACGGGCTCGTGCATGGACGAGCTGAAAATGTTCGGCGGCTCGGCGCCCGGCTACATCGCACTCACCCTCTTCTCGGACGACGGCCGGCGGCAGTTCGTCATCTCCGTCACGCGGAGCACCTACGACGACGACGCCATCATCCCCGCGATGGTCAAAGCCGGCGAAGCCATCCTCTGCCCGGCCGCCTGAAGCCCGGCCCGACGGTTCGAAGCCGAACTCGGCACTTCCGGCCTGCACGGCTCGCGCGCCTCACCCGGCGAAGCGAAGGACCCCACTACTTGACTTTATCTAGTACCTGACACACTCTAGAAGCGTGACCTCAAGCCATGACCCGCAATTGCTGAAGGGAGTCCTGTCGGCGCTGCTGCTGCGGCTGCTCGCCGAGCGGGAGTCCTACGGGTACGAGGTGGTGCAGCGGCTGCACGAAACAGGGTTCGCCGACGTACTGGAAGGCACGGTGTATCCGGCGCTGGCCCGGCTGGAGCGGGAGGGGCGGCTGGCCACGCGGCTCGTCCCGTCACCGAGCGGGCCCGCGCGCAAGTACTACCGGCTGACCCCGGACGGCCACGAATACCTGCGGGCCGCGACCGACATGTGGAACCGGCACGTGGACGGCGTCAACGCGGTCCTGCACAGACCACTCCCCAACGACCCGGAAGGGACGCCGACATGACGCACCCGGTGACCTTACTCGACCGCCTCCGCATCGAGCGCCTCGTGTGGACGCTGGACCAGCAACTCTACGATCTGCCGCACCACTCGCGCGTCGCCAAGCGCCGGGAGGTCCGCGCCAACCTGCTCGAAGCGTCCCGCGACATCGGGACGTCGGTGGCACTGAAGCGCCTGGGCGGCAGTCGCCGGCTGGCCGAGGAGTACCTCGAAGCCGAACTCGGACGGCGCCCGCGGCACTCGTGGGTCGCCGCCGCGTACTTCCTCACCGCCGTCCCACTGCTGCTGAACTTCTTCCTCTCCGAGGCGGCCGGAGCCTACGAGCAGGCCATCACCGCGGCCGACCCCCACGCCACCGGCACCTACACCTGGCAGGGCATCAGCTACCTGCAGTCCCCCATCGTCTACACCTTCGACCAGGGAAACCCCGGCCACGTCGGCGGCGCGTGGAGCCCACTCGTCTACGTCCTGTGGATCGGCGGAACCATCGCCTGCGGCCGCCTGTGGCGACTGCTCCCTCGCCGCTGACCACGCCGCGACGCCGGCCGCAGCCAGGCCGCGCACCCTCGCGGCCGACCGGTCCTGGGCTGCGGCTTCGGAAACACCGATCTTGGTGGGACGTCGGAGGGCGCATTCAGTTGGCGAGCAGAAGGCTGTCGACCAGGCCGGTGGCGGAAGAGATGGGGGCGGTGCCGAGCAGGCAGCCGGGCAGGCTGCCGTAGTAGCTGGTGACGCGGGTGGCGGTGTCGCCGAGGTAGCGGCCGGCGCTGCTGCCGCTGGTCACGGCGGTCTGTCCGGTGCCGTCGGGGTTGATGGTGTAGAGGACATTGCCCAGCCCGTAGACGATCTTAGTGCCGTCCGGCGACCAATCGACCGGGGTGGTGCCGAAGGCGTTGGCGATTGGTCCTTTCGTCCTTTCGCCGCCCGCCGGGCATGCCGCAAAGCCTCACGGCCGTGTGTACGGGCAGTCGAAACGAGTGGGTGTTGCGACCCGCCGAGATCATGGCGGCCAGGCTTCGCACCGCAGCAGGGGCAGGTCCGGACGGTCCCGATCAGGGATCGGTGATGGATCGACGGACCGCGCGCCATATCTCGGCCGTGGCGAGGGGTGCGCCCGATGACGATGGTGCAGCAGCCGGTATCCGCTCTACCTGCTCCGCGACCGACGCACGAGGGCGATGTGCGGCGGACGGTGAGCGGCGGGGTGACCCATGTGAACTGCGGCTAAAGCGTCATGAAAGCCGCCCTTGCTCGGCAGCCCACATCCTCGAACAGTCACAACCCACTCGGCATCCCGAGCCGATCCCCATACAGACCTCCGAGGAGTCTGCGTGCAGAAATCAGCCGCACAGAGTTGATCTTGATACGCATCCCCACATCTTCGAGGCCAAGCAGTACAGCGGAACAGCGTCCCGCCACGCATGTGGTGCGTTTCAGTCACATATGTGTTTCCCAAGGAGCATGCGATAACTCAATCAGACTAATTTCCTGTTCTCCTTGGGACGTCCCTCTCGGTAAATGACGTAGAAATTCCCGCGAACAACCTCAGTGAATCCAAAAGGAGAGAGGACGGGGGCATGGGGGATACGCGAGAGATATCGATGCCTAACGGGCATCTCGATGAATTCCTGCGTCTAGCCGGTCAGGCGGCCCGCAGACCGGAACGGGACGACCGCCTCGACGCGGCCGTCACATGGCTACGTCAGCAGCTCTGTGTGGAAATCGCACTCATCAACCGGTCGGGAACGGTGGACCTGTCGACACCCGGGTTTCCCAGAGAAACCTTGGGACCGCTGGAACCGACGCTCACAGACCTGGTCACCGGGAAGATCGCATCAGTCGCCACGGAAGCCGGAGAGCTTCGGATCTACCTGGAGGCCATCGGCACTGAGCCACCACGCCCGGTGCTGCTGATCGCCGGCACCGCGGCTCTGGCTCGCCCGGCCGTGTCGCTGGCCTCGCACGCCGGCGGCATCGTCGCGGCCCTGTGCCGTGCCCGGGAGGCCGCCCAGGCGTCCCGGGCCTACCGGGACAAGGCCCACCGGGTGCGGCTGGCCTTGGCCATGACGCTACTGACAGGTGATGTCACGCTGGCCCGCAGGATCAGCACCGGCGCCGTCCCGCCGCTGCTCAACGCGAGCCGCCTGCGGGTCTGCATCCTGCAGTGCCCGCCGGCGGAGCGTGATCACATCGCGTGGGCGCATGAGGACGCCTCGGGCTATCACGGCCGCGGCCTGATGGTGCGCTGCCCGGTCTACGACGAACACCTCATCAGCCTCGCCGGAGAAGACGAGGACGAGGAGCCTGGAGCCGACCGGCGCGGCCTGCCAGGACTGTTGCGAAGCCTGGCGGACGATCGGCGGTACCTGCTGGGCATCAGCCGACCCCACCCTCTGGCCGCGACGGCGCGGGCCTACCAGGAGGCCCTGCACGCCCTGGCCGCCGCCGGCGGCGGCGCCTCCCGGGCGGCGGTCTTCCAAGGCGAGCCGTCCCTGGAGGAGGTCCTGCCGCGCGAGGCGGCCCGCCACTGGGCCCGCCGCCTGCTCGCTCCGCTGGACGCGGCCCCCCGGCTGACCGTCGACGTGCTCGCTTTGGTCCTGCAGTTACCCCGCTCCGGGGTCGCGAACCTGCTGGGCATCAGCCGCAACACCGTCACAGCTCACCTCAGGCGCGCCGAGGAGGCGCTCGGGCTGGACCTGGACGACGTGGGTTGCCGCGCCACACTGTCCCTGGCGCTGAAGATCACTGGTCCCGGCTCCGGCGACAGCCCGGAGCCGGCGGCCCTGCCCGACTTCGCCCGGGCACTACGCGGACAAGCCGCTCACCAATGGGCCGAAGGGTTCCTCCAACCGCTGGACAAGCACACCCATCGCTGCGACCTGCACACGACGCTGAAGGCGTGGATCGAGGCCGGCATCGACGCGCAGGAGACCGCCCACCGCCTCGGGATCAGCCGCAACACCGTCAGAGCTCACCTCATCACCGCGCAACACCTGCTCAACCGAGACCTCCTGTCGGGCGGTCCCGGCGTCTACGACCTCGCCCACGCCCTCCACATCACCGGCCATATCGCAATTCCCGCACTTTTGCCGTGAATGGCACAGATCACCGGAGGAACCGCTTCGCGGCCGACGGGCGCGATCCCGGCTCTCGCCGTCACGACTGCGCGCCGTGCGCAACGCCTCTTCCGAATTGAGCGCCGTGACAACTGGCCCACCTCGGCCGGCAGTCCTACCTTTGAGACGCCTGGAAAGAGGCAGGGTATTCCGGGTCAACGGCAAAGGAAGTAAAGAGGAATGGAACCGCGGTCATTCACGCCGTCACGGCCACGGCCCGCCCCCTGATGAACAATGCCTGCCCTTCATGCCACGCACCGAGCCGGCACGGAGAGCAGATCACCAGGGCTGTTCCTGCCTCACAATTCCCGAAGACCCAGAAGAAGGGACAGCACCATGACTGTGATGAGAAAGATCGGTATCGCCTTATGCGCGGCAGCGCTGGTAACCGGTGTCAGCACCGTTCAGGCGAACGCGAGTGCCACATCATCGGCGGCGTCTGCTGACGACCCGTACTGCGGGGACTGGCGACACGCCAACTACGACGACTCGACGGGCACCGTGACCAAGGCCGGCTACATGAAGGCCGCCCCCTACAACGTGTGCGACCGCGCCAGCTACGTGAACGTGGGCACCTATCTCTACTACTGGTGCTACGCCGTCAACGGCTACGGCCACACCTGGACGTACGCACGGGTCGCCGGAACCAGCAAAGAAGGGTGGCTTCCTGATGGCTACCTGAGCAACGGGGGTTCCTTCTGGTCCTGCAACGGGATCGCCGGCGGACCTAAGCTGCCCGAGTCGTTGATGCAGGAGAAATAGGAGCAGAGGCTCCATATCGCCGGGTGCACAGCCACGTCAGGGCGTGGCTGTGCACCGTCTTACGGAATCCGCTACAAGCCATCCCCCCGCTCCGGGGTGGGCGTTCGGCTCTCAAGCCACCCGTTGAGCATGTCTCGCAGTTCGGTCACCTGCTCAAGGTCCAGTATGAGCGTGGCCTGTCCTGGCTCGCCGCCCCGATAGGTCCTCTCGTCCTCGGATGCGAACACTCGCAGGAACTCCACCGGACGGCCGGCATCATCGGTGCCGCGAACATCCGGATGGCAGTGGTCAGGTATGCCGCACACCAGGAGGGATCCCCCAGGGGCGTCAATCTCGGACGGGTTGACATGGCTGCCCTGATAGATGAGCGGCGCCCCGTTGCCGCACGTACAGGCGGCATCGACACGCACCCAGTACCTGCCGTCGGTTGTGGCCGCGTCCCACCGGCCGGCCGACTTCGGCACCTCCCGCCAGACTGCGCACTGCCCTGGCTCGTGGTTGTCGGCATCCAGGCAGAACAGGGTGGCGTAGATGCTCAAGGCGACTCCTCCGCCGCGGTAGCTCGATCAGCGATCCGAGCAAGCTTCGCCTCGAACACCGCCTGCGGATCGTCGGTGAAGGAGTGCAGTGCGACCAGGGCCGTAACGGCGACGTCGACCAGTTCGCCCGCCACATCCTCGACGGAGTGGGTGACTCCTTTCCGCGGATTCTGACCGGTCATGCCGACATAGGCCGCGACCGCTTCACCGAACTCCTCCCCCACCTTCATGACGCGGATGGCGATCTCGTGGTCCCCGGTGCCGTTACTGCGGTTCAACCAGTCAACGAGGGACGCGAGGATCTGCCACTGTTCGGTCACCCGGTCACCTCCGGCGCCTCGGCGTACATCTGCCGCATGATCTCGCACGCGACATCCATGTCAAGCCCCTGCCGGCCGCTCACCCGCCCGGGCGGCGAATCCCGCAGGCAGGACTCCACCAAGGCGCCGCCTGCCTCTGTGGAGGTGATCTCGTCTTCCCGCCATCCTTCGACCAACCCGCGAGTATCGGTGTTCGCGAGGAGCAGACTGAAGGAGAGCAGTGACCCAGAGTACTCGCAGGGGCTGCGCTCCATGGCGCCCTCGACGGACCCCCCTCCGGCTGGAACGACATCGAACATCCCTGAACCGCAACCAGAACTGCAACTACAGACGGGACCCATGACCTGCGCGGACGCGCACGTCTCCCCTGCCTGACCTCCCGTCCGCCTCGCCCCACCACGAAGCGGCAGCGGGCCGGGGACGATGTCCACGCGCGGTTGGTCGAACTAGACCCGGGCAACACCGCGATCACCGAAGAGGCGGTGCGAGTTGCGGGGCTCTCACAGGTCGAGGTGATCACAGCCGATGCCGCGCTTACCGACTATTACCGGGACATGGTGCCGGCAGATGTCGTGCTCGTCCGCGGCTTGTTCGGCAACATCAGTGACGAAGACATCGAGCACACCGTCGACACCTGCCGCCAATTGTGCAGGACCGGCGGTGTGGTGATCTGGACTCGGCATCTGGAGCGGCCTTGTCCATGTTGGTCATGCCGCGAATTCTCTCGCCAACGGGCCCGGCAGCCGCAGGCCGACCTTGATTGATTACAGAGAATATGCATTCGATCATGCGCGGCCGGCAATGCGAGGGCCTGCGCGCGGGGGCCGTCGACGGCGCCGCGGCGGGACCGTAAGTCGGACTCACCTACTAACCCGCTCCGCGACCGACAGGCGAGGTCGATGTGCGGCGGACGGGGGCGATGCATGTGACCAGCTACTAAAGAGCCATGAAAGCCCTGCTTGCGCGGCAGCCCGCATTCTCGAACTGTCACAACCCAGTCGGGATCCCTGAAAGTCGATCCCCGTATGAGAAGGGAAGCCTCGTGACTGTCACGAGAAAGTTCGGTATCGCCCTGGCCATCCTGGTAGCGGGTGCGATCAGCGTCGTACCGGGCGCCGAGGCGGCCCAAGCGTCGCATTCCACCGCCGGCGAGAAGGCCCAGGCAGCGCACGCGCAGGCCCTCGTGTCGCGCGTCGACAAGAGGAAGTCGGTCACCTGCAATGGCGGGCGGGTCAAGGTGTGGTACCGGGACTATGACAAGAACCGCACCATGCTGCGCGAGATCTACCTCACCGACGTGGAGAACTACAAGTTCATGAGCGCCGACGTCTACTGGCGCGCGGACAACGGTAAGACCACCATCCAGAAATTCGGGCTGGAAGCGCGATCTTTCCCGACGGTCTACGACCGCCAGACCAAGGACGTCGCAATCGCGAAGAAGCGGCATCCGTACGTGAAGATCCAGATCAGCAGCGTCCTCACCGGCAAGTGCACGCGCTACATCGACCTCAACTGAGGGGCGGCCTGCTCCACGCGCTGCTTTGCCGGCCGCAGACCAACCCGGCCTCGGAGGAGGCTACGTGTGGCGATTAGCGTACGAAGGCCCCGGAGTGAGAAGCCTGCTCCGGGGCCGAATGTGCGCGTGCCGACCGGCGTCTCAGCGTCACGAGCGGCCGATCGGCGGGATGGACAGGGTCGAGGCGATGGCCTGGCGCACAGGCGCCGCGACTTAATCACTTAATTAGTCACTTGGACCAACACCGTCCCCAGATCCGCCTGAAACGCACTGGTACCGCGGCGAACTGCAACCCAAACTGCAACCCGACCGGGCCCATGACCTAGTGGTACGCGGGTCTCGCTCACCGAATCTCTTCACCAATGGAACACACCTAGGTCAAGCCAGCTCTGGAAATGTACCTTCAGGGCTTTCGTAGTAGCGGGCGATGGAGGCGCGGTGAGGTAAGCCGCCGGGCTGGAGGTGGCTGGGTTCCAGTCGGACTCCGGTACGTCGTTCAGCGAGCGCCAGAGCGCCCTCAATGTAAGGCGGGAAGACCTCGGGGTCCGAGTCGAAGTCCCAGAGCATGCCCAACTCTTCGAGGTCCTGCTTCAGCCGTTCAGGGTCGGTACTGTCGCTCCAGTGGGCGAACATCGGGACCAGCCGGGCGACGATGTGGCCATCTGCTGCATGGATGAAGCGGGAGTGATGGTTAACACTGCGCTCAACGCTGGCGATCGACGTGCCTTGCGAGAGAGTGTGCACCACGTCGCGCAAGATCCCGGCACTGCCGTCCTCCACCATGATCGATCCACCGGGCGCGCGGCCGACTTCTATGGTGGCGAAACCCTCCTGTTCGGAGTCCTCGGTGAGTCCCAGCCGGCTTAGCACCTCTTCAGGCGCAAGGCCGGCTATGAAGGTGAAACAGAACGCTGCCGGCGCCCATCCAGACTGGCTCCACCATGCGTAAACGTCCGTGGTCGCTCTGCGGTCGCCGACGACGATCGGCCGCTCGGAATGATGGCTCGTCCCATCTGTGACCGGCTCGACAGGAATTCGGTGACTGCACCCTTCTTCCGTCTCGTCGTACAGGGCCAGGTGCGTGGGACACGGCCACATACGGCAGGTGGGACAGGTCTTAACGTGATCGAACGTGCAGTCGTCGCAGCCGCGAGGCTTCCGCGTGTGCCTGACATGGCGAGAGCAAGGGCGCCACTGGACGATTGTGCCCAACTGGTGGAGGGCATCGACCCGAGCGACTGCTTGCACGGCCTTCTCTGAAGATTCCGGCACAGAGACCTCTCGATAGTTCGAAGGGGCGCAGACGAGCCTTCTGATTATTTGGGGCGCCCACGAATGTCTACGTTATTGGCCATGACAGCCAGGCCCAGACGTGAGAACCGCATATGCTTCAGCCACTCGTGCTCACGAACTCGTGCGCTTGGGCCGCCCTCAACCCCAGGCTTCATTGGGCGAAACGCGACACAGACAAGCCCCCGACGCCCGGTGAGCCAGGGTGAGGAACGAAGCCTGGATCTTCGATCGGCCCCTGACTACAGCGGAACATCGGCCACCCCCCGACGATCGTCGTGCTGCATGGGGGCGACGGCGCGACCAGAGGCCGGCGAACGGTGTGAGGGCGGCGCGGTGCGCGTGCGGCGGTGGCCCGGAGTCCTGCACGTCCGCCGGGACCGGCCTTGAGTCGTTGATGCTGCGGCGGAACGGGGCTCTGCCTGCGAGAGCCGAGTCCACAAAGGGCAGCATGACGGCCGGGATGCCGAGGGTGGGGCTTCGGAGAGGATGCCGAGGGCGTAGGTGTCGGCGATGCCCTGGGCGAATTCGTCGATGGTGTTGTAGGTGGCGGGGGCCACGATGATGGCGTCGAGCGTCTCCTGTGAGGCGGATTGCAGTGAACCTCGACGCCGCAGAGGAGCAGCCCGCGGAGTTGGTACGGCCTGAGAGTGCGCTTGCGGGTGCCAGGAAGTGAGCTGACGGCGGGAGGGATCCGGCGTCCTCTCCTCCGTTCGCACCTCCCGCCGTTCGCCGCAGCGCAGAACCGGCCGACCGGGGTGGCGGGCCGGTGACCCGCGCGACACTTTGCTCACTCACGGTGCAGCCGGATATCGCCCCCTGGACCAATGGTTGAGAATCCGGCAGGCCCATAGGCTCGCACGAGGTCCCACACCGCAGAATCGGCGGACGGCGTGCTCCGTCGCGCCGGCGAAGCACACGCAGATCCCACCAAGGGAGGCACCTCGATGGAAGGCCGCCACGAAGAGGACAGCGCGACCGTCGACGGCCGGGCGTCGGCGTCCTTCCTGATCGACGAAGCACTCATGTTCTATTACACGGCCGCCCTGCGGGCCATAGCCGCGACCGGCGTGGCAGATCATCTCGCGGACGGTCCGCGTACCGTCGAAGACCTGGCCCGGCGTACAGGTGTCAACACGCAGAGCCTGTACCGGGCCCTGCGGGTGTCGGCGACCCGCGGGATCTTCGAGGAGTTGGACGACGGCCGGTTCCGCCTCACCCCTACGGGGGACGCGCTGCGCACGGACGCGGCCCTGTCAGCGCGGGCGGCCGTACTGATGCTCACGGACCAGTCGATGTGGCGGCCCGCCGGCGAGATGGAACGCTGCCTGCAGCGGGGCGGCCCGGCGTTCGACGACATCTTCGGCATGCCGTTCTTCGACTATTTCGCACAAGATCAGGCGACGGCGGCCATCTTCCACCATGGGATGGCGGCCATGTCCGCCCAGGAGAACGCGCCGATCGCCGCGGCCTGCGAATTCCCCGACTCGGGAGTCGTCGTCGACGTCGGCGGCGGCCAGGGCGGGCTGCTGCTGGAGGTGCTGGGCCGGAGGGACGGGCTGCGGGGTGTGCTCTTCGACGCCGAGCACGTCCTGCGGCACCACCTGCTGGACGTGGCGGAGGCCGGTGGCCGCTGGGAACTGGCCGTGGGGGACTTCTTCACCGGGGTCCCCAAAGGGGACGTCTACCTGCTGAAGCGCATCCTGCACGACTGGGAGGACGACCAGTGCGTGACCATTCTGCGCAACTGCCGTACGGCGATGCGGCCGGGCGGGCGGATCCTGGTCATCGACGCGGTCGTTCCCCCCGGCAACGCCCCGCACCAGGCGAAGCTCGTCGACCTTCTGCTGATGGCTTCTCTCGTCGGTCGTGAGCGCACGGCGCAGGAGTTCTCTCAGCTTTTCGAGGCGGCCGATCTGCAGCTGTCCCGCGTCGTCCCCACCGGTACCGTCCTGTCCATCGTGGAGGCGACTCCGAAGGACCCGAACGGCTGATCCCGGCCCGCGGCGGGATCTGGGGCAAGCCTTCGTGACCTCATGGAGCGCATGGGGCAAGACAGCGTGCGGGCCGCGGTGATCTACCCGCACAGCACCGCACAAGTAGGTCGGAAGATCGCTGACGCGATGAAAAGCATGATCGGCGAGGCAACGGTATCAGCGAGTGATCACCCCAAGGAATCACAACGCAGACGCCCAAGATCGCGAACCTAATGGCACGCTAATGGCACGGAGCCCCCGTCAGATGATCGCTGGCGGGGGTGTCTGGGTGGTGGGTGGGGTGCCCCGATTTTTCCGGACAGTCGATTTGCGGGCTGAGCCTATGCGGCTCGTGGGTGTGAGTAGTGCTCGGTGAGTGCCTCAAGAGGCGTGCGGTAGCCGAGCGCCGAGTGCAGGCGCTGCCGGTTGTAAAAGCCCTCGATGTAGCGGATGACCTGCTGCCTGGCCTTGGCCCGGGTGGTGAAGACGGCCTGGTCCAGCCACTCGGTTTTGAGCGCGGCGAAGAACGATTCGGCCATCGCGTTGTCGTGGCAAACGCCGGTGCGGCCGGCCGAGCGGCGGATCTGCCGGTCGGCGCAGAACCGGCCGGAGGCATCGCTGGTGTAGTTCGAGCCGCGGTCGGTGTGGGAGACGGCCTCCGGCTCGACCAGGCCGGTGCCCAGAGCTTTGCGCAAGGCGTCTTTGACCGGTTCAGTGCGGTAGTGCTCGGCCATCGCCCAGCCGATGACGGCTTTGCTGTGACAGTCGATGACGGTGGCGAGGTAGGCGAAGCCCTCCTGGGTGTGGATGTAGGTGATGTCGCCGACCAGTTTGACTCCAGGCCGGGGTGCGGTGAAGTCACGGCGGACCAGGTCCGGGATGCCGCGAAAGTTGCCCTGTTCGGTCGTGGTGGGCCGGAAGGCCCGCTGCTGGATGGGGAGCAGGCCGAGTCGGCGCATCAGTGCCCGGACCAGTTCGGGTGAGCACTCCTGGCCGGCGCGGGTCAGGGCGGCATGGACACGCCGGTAGCCATAGGTCTGGTGGCTGCCGGTAAAGATGCTGGTGATGAGGGTCTTGAGGTGTTCGCGTCGTTGGGCGGTGGCCGAGGCGGGACGGTCGCGCCATTCGTAGTAGGGGGGTTCCCCCCGAAGTGTGGACACCTGCAGCCATCGGCACATCCGGACGATGCGGTGGGTGGCCTTCTCCGCGTCGATCAGCTCGTACTTGGCGAGCGTCATCGAGTCTCGGCGGCGAAGAAGGCGGCTGCTTTTTTTAGGAACGTCAGCTTCTCGCGCAGCTCGGCGTTCTCGCGCTCCAGCTCGCGGATCCGGGCCCGTTCCGGCCCCGGCAGCGGCTGCTCGGTCTCGGGGTGGATGGCTTTGTGCATGTTGACCCAGCTGCCGAGCGTGGTGGGGTTCATGCCGAACTCACGGGCCACCGAGGCGACCGTGCGGGGCCGTCCAGCACCATGCGGACGGCTTCCTCCTTGAACTCGGGCGAGAACTGCCTGCGACGCCGCGTCACGTACTTACCTCTTCCAGACTCTCTGTCAGGTTATGTTCCCGACTGTCCGGAAGTTGTAGAGCACCTCATGGTCGTGGCCGCCGATGAACTCGGCCCGTCATGCTGCGGACCCTTGCTCCCGGGCCCGGCTGGACACCCCACGGCTGGCGGGTAATACAGCCGCGGCACGGAGAAGATGTGGGTGTACGGCGGCCTGCACATCCCAAGGGCGCCTGCTGGCTGAACCTGCAAGAAGCGTGGCGGCGGATCTTCCGCCGCCACGCCCTGGCCAGGCAGACTTTCGCTGATCCCGATGAGATCACCTACGCCACTACCCCGGCGACCTCCCGCTCAACGCCCGCGCCGTCCCTGGATCTGGGGCCGTCCACCTTCCGGGCCTCTCCACATCGACGACGTTTTACCTACCTTCTTTAAGGAACGAAGTACTAAGCGACCTTATCGTCGCCCGCCCGGAGGTGATCGATTTGTCCGGGCTCGTCCGTGGCTTCGTTGGCCTGCTACGGCCACCTGAGGGCAATGCCGATCGTCTGGATGCGTGGATCGCCAGTACCAAGGCCGCCGATCTCCTTCATCTGCACGCCTTCATCCTCGACCTTGACCAGAACCGCGACGCTGTCTGCGCAGCCGTCACCTTGCCGTTCAGCAACGGCGACAGCGAAGGCGTGCACACCAAGATCAAGCGGATCATGCGCCAGATGCACTACCGGGTCGGCTTCGTCGGGCTCCGCCACTGCATCGTCTTGGCCTAACCCACTCTCAGTCACCACCGAGAGAGACAGGGCCGTTGGTCTTACAGTCCCGCGACGCGCCCGAGGACTCAGATATCTGAGTTGCGATGAAGACTTCGTTGCGTTCCTCTTGAGGCTATGGCGAATCGTCTGCTGATGGTGGATCCCGCTCGGCTTAGGGACCTGCGGGCACAGGCGGGGCTGGATGCCCGTCAGTTGGCGGAGATGGTGGGCACGACGACCCGCATGATCGAGTATTGGGAGGCGGGACGGCACACTCCCGAGGCGCAGAATCTGAAACGGTTGGCTCATGCGCTGGGCTGTACTGTGGCCGCGTTGACGGGACGCAGGCCCGGCACGGAAACGCTGGCTGATCTGCGTTTCGCTGCGGGACTGTCCACCGAGAGGGCCGCTGCGATCCTGCGAGAGGACGAGCTGGGCAAGGAGCTGTTTGTCAGCGCCACCAAACTCCGTGATCTCGAACGGGGGCGCACGCTGCGTGGATGGAGGTGGCGGGATCCCTGGCATACCGGCCGGCTTGTACGCCGACTGGCCGATCTTTACGGCGTGCCCTGTCGGGTGGTGCTCGATGCATGGCTTCGTTCCCGGCCCAACGATCAGGCACCCGCGATGCCGGACCCAGGCCGCAAGCCGCCCAGCGCCGCCTCGTTGAGCCGTTGGGGCGCACTCAATGATCGTCAGCGTATCTATCTGGGCGAGATCATGCGTGATGACCGGATGACAGAAGCGGAGATGTGGATACGGCGGGCCCATCACCTGCCGGTCCCCCCCGCCTCACAGTGGCGCAAGTTGCCGTTCGCGCTTCGTGCTCCGGCCGACCTCGTCGGATACACGCGCCTTCAGGAACGGCTACGGGCCCGCGGCGTGCACGATCCCGGTGCTGGCCCGACCCTGCACGCCCTGTCACGCAGCGGACTGGTGTCGGTGAGTGAGGACCAGGTCGACTTGCCTGGACTGGGTTCTATTCCTCGAGTGGTCGTGGAGCTCACCCGGACCGGACGGGCTGCCGCCCGCGCGGGCCTCGACGAGCCCCGCGATCCCGGCGCGCCGCAGCATTTGTTGTCAGAGTGGCTCTGGCGGACGATCTTGCGCATCGTCGATGCGGGATCGGACGGTTTGAGCGAGAACTTCCTCGCTGGTAAGGCACCCTTCTATCTTGCGGTCGGGTATAAGCCCGCACCAGAAGGCCACGCCAGCCGCGGCTTCATCGAGTTCGTGCCTGTTATGTCGGAGGACGGCACCCATGTACGGGAGTACCGTTGGCACCTCACCGAACTCGGCAGACGACACGTGTTGGAATACGCGCATCAGTACCGGACCATTTATCCAAAATTGGATACCGTACCTAGCGGTGACGGCACGTCCGATATGGGGTGATACCTAGAATTACTGCTTAGTGCCGCCGAACTGTCGGCGCCCTGCTCTATCGTGCTGCGTCATGGCCCCTGCACTGTCTGACGAGGGCGTCGAATTCGGTGAGACCGAAGCGCTCTCCCTTCTCAACACCGCCTTCCTGATCGCCGGGGAAGCCCTGACCGCTCCTGGCCTCCGTCCCGAGGAGCGGCTGGCGACACTGATGGAGTGCCACGGGGACGCGCTCGCCGCCCTCGGTCCCAACGCTCGACTGCCGTTCAGCGAGTTCCGTGCGAAGCTGCGCGGGCCGATCCGTGACATGCTCCCGTCGTGGATATCCACCGAAGGGCTGGAAGACCTGACCATCCTCGACAGCGACGGATACGTCACCGAGGATGCATTCGATCTGCGGTGGGAGAACGCTGAACTGCTCAACCTGATCAGGAATCTGCGGGATTTCTCCGGAGGGCGCGTCAGCGCCGACCAGGTGCGCAACCACCTCGCTCAAAAGGAAGTCTTCGAAGCGATCTCCGGGCGGGGGCCGGAGCAGTACGTTCACGACCGTACGAACCTCATCACGCATCCCGCGGGCGACACCGACGAACTGTCGGACTTGGGGCTTCCTCTGAAGGCGGTCGGCTTCTACACCGACATTTCGTACCAGTCCCTCTATCGCGACTGGTGGTTCCCTTGCCCCGTGTGCCGCTGGCCGATGAAGGTGACCGAATACCGCTCGGGAGGCAAGAACTACGGTAAGGCCGAATGCTTCTACCCTAGGCATGCCGAGACGGGTGCCTCCTACTACTTCCACCTCACCGAGGGTGGCCCTCCCACGCTACAGCCGTTCGGGGACGTCATCAGGCCGATCACGCGGGAGGTCCCCTTGCACCTGGGCGTCCCCGGTGAACCTCCCCAAGCGCGGTCGGCCAACGGCTGCAAAGCGCTGGCGCGCGGGGTATGGCGCTACACGACTGTCCCTGGGTTGGCAGAACTACGACTGCACCAGGAACTGGAAAGTCGGCTGGCGAGGACAGGAGCACAGGTGGGCCTGTGGCCCATGGGCGACGCTTACGACCACCTCGTGAAAGTGACCAAGCCCGATGGCACGGTTCGGAAGTTCAAAGCCGACCTGAAGGACTACACGCACGCGCACACGTTGGGTAAGACGATCCATCGTGCCCAAGGTGACCGGGGCCGCGCGCAGTGGCTGGTCGTCCCCGACCATAGGGCTGGCCAGGTGCCCTTGCTGGACGCGATCTGCGTCAAGTACGAAATGAGGGCCCTGACAGCCACGGATTTCGCGGTGATGGTGTGCGCCGAGGCAGGGGCGGAGTGGGCATGAGTGAACTTCCGGTCCGGCACGTCTTCGTCTACGCCGCTCTAGCACTGGCCGGGCACTATTTCCCACGCCATGAGAACGGCGGTCTGCTCGCCCCGTTTCGGGAGGCTGCGTTCTTCGCCGCGCGCAAGCCGCAGGCCTGGGACGGCTGGCATCGTCTGGATCATGAGGCCCGACGCCGCGTCGCGGACGTGATGGCCCTGGCGCCCGCTGAACTGGCCGACGCCAAGGCGTTCGCCGTGGCCGCCAGGTCCCTGCTAGGAGCTCTCGATGACGATGTCGAGCAGCATCGGGCGGCCGTTCTGCGGCCATTCATCCTCGCCGGCGACATCCCGTCCCGGGCGGACGCCGCCCGCCCTCACGTCGGCGGCGACCTCTTGGCGTATGTGGACAGGATCACCGCGCGTTTCCGTCGTCCTAGCGCCCGCCAGCAGCCCGCGGACTTCGCCGGACCGGGAGTTTGGCACACCCAGAAGGTGTACGTCACCGGCGAGGGCTGGGTGCATGGAAAGCTCACCATCCCCACCTACCCCGATTTCGTCGCCGCCCCGGATCATTCCACGCTCCCCACGGTTTCCACCGTGCCCTACACACCGGAAATCTCACCGACAGTAAAAGAACTGCTGGACGCAGCGGCACTCGTTGAGCGTCGCTACGACAGCGACACAGAGAGGTACCTTCACGATACCCTCGCCCGGCTGTTCAGCAAACTTCATTGCGAAGAGTCCTCCTCCGTCGTCGAGGTGATGCGCCTGATCGCCGGACGGACCCAGATCCTCAACGCCCCGACTGGCACCGGCAAGACCGTCCTGGTCCGCGTCCTCGCGTCCTGGTTCGCTCTCCAAGGATTGCGGATCGCGCTGGTCGTCCCCGACGTGAAGGCCACCCTGTCCACCGCGTGGGACATCTCCGCAGACCTGGAATTCCTGCACCAGGACGGTCATCTCGAACAGCGGGCCACGTGCGTTCCGCTTATGTCGCCTAACCGCCGACAGGAACGAGCGCTCAAAAGCGCCGCGCTCATCCGCGAAGACCCGCACTACCCTGGCGAGTGGGGCAAACGCGGACAGCGCGACATCGACAATCTCGCCTACGGCTGCGCCCAGGAACGGTTCCTGGACACCGCTGGAACCTATCCCTCAGGCCGGGAAAACTGCTTCACGTTGCAGCGTGAGGGCGCGTTCGCCAGCTGCCCGTGGATTCCCCGGTGTGACAAGTTCGCTCCCATCTACGCCGCTTGCGGCGCTGCTGTGGTGGTCACCAACCATCACAACTTCATCGACGGAAACCTCAAGATCGGCTTAAACCTGGACGGCCGCCCGACCCGTGGCGTCACGGTGCGTGAGTTCGCGCTGAGGACCTGCCACGCGGTCGTTATCGACGAGATCGACCAGTTCCAGTCGAACTTGATCGACAAGTGTGCCACCCACATCGTTTTGCACTCACGCCGCCCCTGGACCTCGGCACCCCAGCAGTTCGACACTGACGCAAAGCACATGCCCATCCGTGTCGAGAGCAGCTTGGTCAACTCCGTCAGCCACGTTCGGCTGATGGCCGAGTTCCTACTGCTGAGCATCTGCCACGGCGCGCTGCACCTCACCGCGAGCGACGACGAACACACCACACAGCAGCGCAGCGGCCATCAGAACGCGGGATGGCGGCTGGCACATGCCCGCGACCGCGAACTGATCGGACTCCTTTTCCCTGGAGCGGTAGCCGAAGGCGAGAGCATCCCGCCCGAGTTGTTCGGCAAGCTTGATGCGCTGCTGCCCGAACGCTACGGAGCCTCCAGCCTCCTCGCTGGACAGGACAACGGCCTGGACCGGGGATGGGACGACGTGCGCAGGGCGCTGGACGTGCTGACCGCACCGCGGGGGCATGACTTCCTGGATCTGGTGAAACTGGAGTTACACGGACTCCTCGCCGACACCATTCCTGACGCCCGTAGCCGCAGCAGAGCGATCAACCTGCTCGTGGTCCGCGGCTACCTGAAAGAACTCGACACCTCCCTGACCACGCTACGCGACCACGTGCAGCAGCTTCGGCACTCAGGCCTGTCCTCGGCCAACCGCATCCTTGAGGCCGTCCACCCGCGCGCGGTCAATTCCATCCTCCCTCTGGGCATGCTCGGGCGCGCCATCACCGGATACCGCGTCACCGGACTCGACAACAAGGAGAAGGACGCCGAGCTGTCCGCGCAGAACATCTCCGGCGACCCCCATACATACGTCAGTGAACTTGGCGGCCTGGTCTCCCTGCTGACAGCTAGGGTGGAACGCCCTGTGGTGGGGCTGTCGGCCACCGCCTACTTTCCCCAGGCCGTCCGTGAGCATGTGCACGCGCCAGTCGCCTGGTGGATGACCGACGCCCAGGCCCGATCGATCGTCGCTGAATCCCACAAAATCACCTACGGGTCGGGACACCCGCTCATGGGTGAATCCATAAGGATCTCCGGCACCCACCCCGCCGGGAAGCCCTCGGCCTTGATCGAACTCGGCACGCGCCTATACGAGACGAAAATCTCCCAGAAGATCGAGAAGCTGCGCCGCAAAGACCCCGACCGGGCCCGCGTCATCCTGGCCGCCAACAGCTACGAACAATGCGCCTATCTCGCGCTAGGCCTGTCCCGTGCCAAGGGCTTCAACCACCGTGTGTGCGTCGCAGTCCCCTCAGATGACCCCACACGCTATGCCAGGTACCTCCCGTCCGAGACACTTGCCCGGCCCGTCACACCCGAGCAGTTCGAGGACTTCCCGGCCTACGGCGACATCCTTATCGCCCCGCTGTCGGTCATCGCCCGCGGCCTGAACATCGTGGTCGCGACCCGCTCGGCCGTGCAATCGATCTACCTCTGCACCCGGCCGCCCCTGACCATCGACGAGCCCGCGTGGATGTACGGGAGCGTGAACGCCGCAGGCATGAGCGTGCTGCCCGACGGCGGCTCCGGCGACCCTGCGGAAGTCCTAAGAGCCGCGGGCGAACAGGCATGGCAGCAACTCGGCCTGATCCTCCGTTCCCCCACGCAGTTCTCGGCCATGACCCCCACCCTCCAGGAACAAGTGATCGCCGGGATGCTCGTCAACTTGATCCAGCTCGCTGGACGCGCTCGGCGCGGCGGCACCGATATGAACCTGCACCTGGTGGACTACGCCTTCCAAGACGAGACCTGGAGCTCGGACCTGGTGACCATCATCAAGCGCATCCACTCCCGCTGGCCACCCGAGGTCCAGCACCGCATGAATGACCTTTATGGCGAGGCGCTGGGCGCGTTCCTGTCCTACGCCGGCATCGATCCGAATCAAGTGTGACCCACTTCCCCCCGAACCGGAGACACGACCGTTGACCCGCGATATCGCCACAGTCCCCCACGCCAACACCCTGGCCCTTCGCTGCACTCCGGCGCTGGTCGGAGACTCCTCCGTCTACCTCAGGGTGTTCGACGACGACACCCGCGACGCCTGGCGTGATCTGCAGAGGCGCGCCAAGCGCGGCGGACCCGAGCAGATCCCCTACAGCATCGCCACTACGGTGCTGCGGGTCCTCACCGGCGGCTACGTCCACCTGGACAAGTACTTGAAATTCCTAGCCTCCAAGGAACCCCTCACCGACCGCACGCTCCTGCGGATGTTCACCTACCTCGAAGGGTTCGCCCTGGGCATGCCCACCGATGCCATCCCGCTCAACGAGCCTCCCCAATTGGCCGTGCTCGTCTCGCGCACCCCTCAGCAACATCACTTCCTGGCCGAATATCTCGCTCCGCGGCCCGGCCGACAGCCCGTCGCACCTGGCTGGGTGTACGAGACCGTGACCTGGGACTTGGCCCGCCAGTTGGCCGAACGCCCGTTCACGATCAACATGCTCCACCCGCTTCGCAAAGAAGACTCGACGGGGAAGCCACGTGTATACGACTGGGTGCCTGGCGACCCACGGCAGGTGCAATACCTGCCTGACAGCTCAGGGGGACTGATCGCCTGGCACGCCCCGTTCGGTCGTATTTACAACAGCGACGACATCAACCCCGAACACCCGACGGCCCGCGATGCGCAGTACGGGCTGTCGAACATCTCGTTGTCGATGAAGACGCTGCCCAACATCACCAGTCCCGTGCTCCTGCTCGACTCCCACGTCACTCGCATCTACAGCAACATCGTGTACGCCAAGACGGCGCTGGTTGAACAACCCAAACCCGGACTGCCCCTGCTGCGTGTCTCCCTAACCGGCGGTGGCGGCATGCGAACAGTCAACCGCCTCGCACTCCAGGTGCTCGCCCATCTCAAGATGGACGATGCTCCTCTCCGGCAGATCGAACAACGCTCAGCGTCGGAGCGGCAGATCGTCAAGGTCGCCCAGGAAAAGAAGGAAAAACCGGGCTTCATTACCCCGCCGCCCGGTCAAGTGCGCCCCATCATGCCCAAGAACTACGCCTTTGCCGTGGGTACTGGCGCGGGTATGCACCACCTGCGACTCCTGGCCGACCACGTCGACGCGATCTTCGGAGGCCGTGCGGTCCACCTGGGTATGCCTCAGGTGGCCATGAGTTTCGCCGCCCGCCCGACCGACCCACTGCGGAAGAAGGAGAAAGAAAACCGCGAAAAGGCTGGCCTGCCCACAGACAACCTTGGTTTCCCGCCGGTCGATGACGTGCACCGATCCATCGCGGCAGCGGGGTACGAGCGGCTACGCCTTCTGTGTCTCTACTACCGGCACGAGACCCGACTACGCATGATCAACTGTCTTGCTAAAGCGTACTCTCTCGCGCCCGGATGGCTCGACCCTCCCGAAGGGCAGGAAGTCCTTCTCACTCCCCATGTCAGCGTGCTCTTCCGCAACGCGGAAGACTTCCTCGCGCACGGCCCTGTCAACGGCCGACGAGACGCCGCCAAGCCTTTCGACAAGTACCTCGACGGGAACAGTTCGGTCATGGTCGCCGCGCTCTGCGAGACTGAGTATCCCGAGAAGCTCGCAAAGGAAGATGGCGACACGGCCGAATCCATGGCCCTGAAGATTGAGAAAATCGACGCCAAGTTCCAGACCAGACGCTTCCTTGTTGGACACGACGTCACCGCTCAATACCTGCTAGGCAAGCGCCGCGGCCAGTTCGGCAAACCGGACGAGGTCGTTCAGCCTGCCGAGAAAGACCACCCGGCATACATGGCGCTCTGCGATCTCTACCGTTCGCTCGGCATCATTGACCAGCGAATCGAACGCGCTCTCGTCACCGAGGACGATGAGTCTGTGCTGCCGCGCATGACCTTCTGCGGTGTTCACGTCCGTAAGCAGGCCGGAAACACAGGCCCCTTCGACGAACCGAGGCGGATCATCCTCGCCTCGGCGCTGGTTCCTTCTGCCGAACCGGGTGGAGTTTGGACAATGCTGGGATGGACCTCGATCGAACGAAAATGGCAGCCCTATCGGCAGGCCAATAACGTCTTTCACGCCAACAGCTATCCTGAACACCGCAGGGGTACCGGCCAGCGCGAGGAGCAGCGCTGGGCCGAAGCTGGGCAAGACATCGACCAAGCACTAGCAGACCTATCCGAATACCTCGACGGCGAACCCTACGCAGTCGTGGTCGACGGCCATGCATGCCGCCGTATATGGCCCGGCCTCCAGAACCAGAACCTCAATCGTGCCCCCGATCCGGATGAGCAGAGGACCTGGTTACCCGGCGCCGGCATCGCCCCGCACAAACGCCCCGCGGCCGTTATCCGAATCAATATCAAGAGCGACGAGGTGCCACAACCCGTATCCATCACCCAGGTCAACAAAGACGGCACCAGCAAAGAAGCACGCACCTCACCTAAGCTCTACCGGCTGACCCCCGACTTCGGGATCCCCACCTGGATGCTGTTCAACGTTCCCCGAAATTACGACGGCAGTGGTGGCGGCCGCCTCGGATCCACGAAGACCCGTTGGGATGCCCCAATCGGCAAAGGAGGCGATAATGCAGCCGACCGCGAGAAGAACGAGCTCAAGGCCCCCTGGTACACCATGACCGCCACAGAGATCCACCCGTTTGTCTTCTCCGCAGAGATCGACGCCGAAGCCCTGGCGATTGCGACCGCCCGCCTCTGCCACCAGACCATCGCCTGGTCCGATCGCTCTCGTTACCCCGCCCCTCTGCACGCAGCCAAGCAAATGGACCTCGACCATCCCGAATACCGCCGCTCCGCCCCGCCAGAAGAACAACCCCGCCTCGGGGATGAAGAGGAGTTTGTAGACGAATAACATTTTGAACCTACATCTCTAGGTAACACGACCCCGAGAAGAGGTGCCCCTATGGGCAGTCTGGCCTCTGTATGAGGGCGGCCTCGCTGGAACACCTTCGTTGTGATGGGTCACCGCCGCATACCAGCGAGGTGACGTACCTTTGCTATCTAGCCCTGTTCATTGTGATGGTGACGGTCGTCGACGCCTTGGAAGGTAAGTTCACGTTCTCGTGGTAGTTCACGATGTACTTGTCGACGGCCCCAGATGATGCGGTGAGGTGCGATGGAGTCCCGGAGAGAGGGACGTCCTCCCTACGGTGTGACGCTCGGACAGTCGAGACCGGCGACGGCCGAGGCTTGGCCCCATAGCCAGAGACCTGGGTGACTATCTGGATGACAATCGCCATGGACAAGCCCGGACACCGGCGTACTATGACGGACTATATGCCCAGGTCAGAGCGGGTATCTGTCTAGGTCAATTCTTCTCTGAATTGCCTTACAAGCGAGGGGTCACTGGTTCGAACCCAGTAGCGCCCTGAGGTGCTCTACAACTTCCGGACAGTCGGGAACATAACCTGACAGAGAGTCTGGAAGAGGTAAGTACGTGACGCGGCGTCGCAGGCAGTTCTCGCCCGAGTTCAAGGAGGAAGCCGTCCGCATGGTGCTGGACGGCCCCGCACGGTCGCCTCGGTGGCCCGTGAGTTCGGCATGAACCCCACCACGCTCGGCAGCTGGGTCAACATGCACAAAGCCATCCACCCCGAGACCGAGCAGCCGCTGCCGGGGCCGGAACGGGCCCGGATCCGCGAGCTGGAGCGCGAGAACGCCGAGCTGCGCGAGAAGCTGACGTTCCTAAAAAAAGCAGCCGCCTTCTTCGCCGCCGAGACTCGATGACGCTCGCCAAGTACGAGCTGATCGACGCGGAGAAGGCCACCCACCGCATCGTCCGGATGTGCCGATGGCTGCAGGTGTCCACACTTCGGGGGGAACCCCCCTACTACGAATGGCGCGACCGTCCCGCCTCGGCCACCGCCCAACGACGCGAACACCTCAAGACCCTCATCACCAGCATCTTTACCGGCAGCCACCAGACCTATGGCTACCGGCGTGTCCATGCCGCCCTGACCCGCGCCGGCCAGGAGTGCTCACCCGAACTGGTCCGGGCACTGATGCGCCGACTCGGCCTGCTCCCCATCCAGCAGCGGGCCTTCCGGCCCACCACGACCGAACAGGGCAACTTTCGCGGCATCCCGGACCTGGTCCGCCGTGACTTCACCGCACCCCGGCCTGGAGTCAAACTGGTCGGCGACATCACCTACATCCACACCCAGGAGGGCTTCGCCTACCTCGCCACCGTCATCGACTGTCACAGCAAAGCCGTCATCGGCTGGGCGATGGCCGAGCACTACCGCACTGAACCGGTCAAAGACGCCTTGCGCAAAGCTCTGGGCACCGGCCTGGTCGAGCCGGAGGCCGTCTCCCACACCGACCGCGGCTCGAACTACACCAGCGATGCCTCCGGCCGGTTCTGCGCCGACCGGCAGATCCGCCGCTCGGCCGGCCGCACCGGCGTTTGCCACGACAACGCGATGGCCGAATCGTTCTTCGCCGCGCTCAAAACCGAGTGGCTGGACCAGGCCGTCTTCACCACCCGGGCCAAGGCCAGGCAGCAGGTCATCCGCTACATCGAGGGCTTTTACAACCGGCAGCGCCTGCACTCGGCGCTCGGCTACCGCACGCCTCTTGAGGCACTCACCGAGCACTACTCACACCCACGAGCCGCATAGGCTCAGCCCGCAAATCGACTGTCCGGAAAAATCGGGGCACCCCAGACCGTCTACCGGCATCAGATCCGGCCCGTGATGCAGGAGGGCGCGACCGCGATGGATGAGATCTTCCCGCTGCCGTAGAACGATAGTCACCCAGTTGGTCACCCACGCCCCGTTTCCAAGATCGGAGACGGGGTGTCTTGGCTGGTGGGCGCTACTGGGTTCGAACCAGTGACCCCTCGCTTGTAAGGAGCCAAGATCGCCTAGGCGGATCCATAACCTGCGACGGACCCCCTCGGCCCAGTCGCGACCGAACGGCCTGGCCGCGAGCTAATGGCACGCTAATGGCACGGTGATCATGAATCTGACCTGTGTCTCAACGTCTCCGAATGGCACGCGATGGCACGATCTCCGGCACGCCGATGGCACGCAGACCACTCTGGCGTCGGCGCACCCTCCCAAACCGCATTAGCAGCTCGGATCTTGCCCCTTCAATGGGGTTCAACCTGGACCAACACGCCCGGTTGGTCCCCCTGGAACGGCGTGGTACGGCGGTGAACTGCAACCCAAACTGCAACCCGAACGCGGGTCTACACCAGCCGCGCAGAAGCGCACGTCTCCCCCACCTGATCACCCCGTCTGCCTCGACCCACCGCGAAGCGGCAGCGGACCGGCGACGGTGGGGCAAGCCCGTTTCGCGTGTCCGTTCGCCGGTCGCCGTTCCTCGGCCGTGAGATGCCAACCGTCACAGACGGGCTTGAGCCGGAGGAGTTGGCCTGCGGGGCTTGCCTGGGTCGAGGCAGACGAGATGATCAGGTCCATCTCAGCCACGTCGAGAGCTGGGGCGTCGCTTCCCCCGAGGGATGTCGCGGGAGCAGTACGAGGAGGTCTGCGCCAAGGCGGGGTGTTGCCGGCGCCGGAAGAGTCCATCCGTCACATGGCTGCCGACTACCTTGCCTGGAAGGAGTTCGAGGACCTCCCCGACCTGGGCCTGTTCGTAGCGAACTTCCGGGACATGGGTTTCCGCGATCGGTAGGACGACCTCTAGCGCGCCTGAACGGCGTCGGCAACCTGCCTGGAACCCTCGCAAGGAATTGTCACACCTGCCGGTCACACTTCAGCCATGGGCGTTAGATCAGACTTCTCATTAGACCTGCAGCTTGAGTACGTTCACAAGCAGGCGGCGAGCGACGAGCTGAAGCGAGCGGTCACCTGCGTGCTCCAGCACATGCGAACTGGACGCGGCGGCCACCGCAGGGGCGGGAAGGCGCTCGTGCAACTCTTGACAGAGGCGCGCGGGCAAGCAGCCTCGGTCGGCGAGTGGGAGGTTGTGCGGCTGCTGCAGGACTCCCTGGATTACACCGAGGAACGGATCTTGCAACCGGAGTTCAACGAGAGATACCGACTTTTTCAGGACGGCATACGCAATCAAGGGCTGCGGCGGTTTGTGGCAAACACGCTTGAGATCAAATTCAAGTACGTCGCCGAGATGGGGAGCGAGTTCCTGGACCAGCACCCCGGTGCAGATGCGGATGATCTGCTGGCCTATAT
The DNA here is from genome assembly GCF_014205275.1 of Sphaerisporangium siamense. Classification (NCBI taxonomy): domain Bacteria; kingdom Bacillati; phylum Actinomycetota; class Actinomycetes; order Streptosporangiales; family Streptosporangiaceae; genus Sphaerisporangium; species Sphaerisporangium siamense. The sequence continues at coordinate 4,184,600 of NZ_JACHND010000001.1, read as the reverse complement.
CAACTCGCTCAGCCATGACGCTCGGTATCTCGTAGCACCAGCGGATCGGCCAGGGCGATACTCGCTCTTCCGCGGCCGGAGGGAGACGATGGTGTGGCTGGAGCGTGTGCTCCAAGAGCGGGTCGATATCGAAGACCCGGAGGAAGCCGCTCAGCGGATTGCTGCGTCACCAGAGGCATGGGCTCTCCTAGCCGCTGATTCAGATGGTCAGATGATCCTCCGGGCAGCCCAGCTTCAGCAGCGCTCGGCCCGCCTGGAAAGCCTGCGCAAAGTGGTGGAGGACAAAACCGCCACGGAGCTGGACCTACAACGGGCGCTGGAAGGGCAGCACTGGATCTTCGGTGGGCGCTTCGTCGGGGAAGCTGCGCAGCGCAGGTTGGTGTCGGGTGACGAGGTAGACATTCCTCTGATCCGCGGCGATGGAAGTCTTCACATCGTCGAGTTGAAGCGGGCCATGAGCATGAAGGGTTCTCTGGTGAAGCGACATCGCGGAGCCTGGGTGCCTACTGCTGAGGTGCACGATGCCGTCGGCCAAGCAGTCAACTACCTTGTCGGCCTAGATGAGAACCGTCAGCAGATCTTCGAAGACTTCGGCATCGAGACTCGCCGAGCAAGCGCCATCGTTCTGATCGGCCATCCAGCCGTCCAGCCGAGCGTGCCAGAAGGGGAGATCAACGAAGCGCTTCGGACGTTCAACACGCACGTGAACCGTGTCGAGGTCATCACGTACAAGGAACTCATCGACAACGCCAGACGCTCACTCGGGGACCTCTGAGACATAGCGGCTGCGTCGTGGCTCAACGCCGGAGTGCCAGCCCTCAGGTCGCTGAGTGGACGGGACACAGCGTAAACGTCCCACTACACGGATCTACGCCAAGTGCATCCACGGCCAGCAGGGCGAGGCGATGCGCCGGATTTGGGAGGCGATCAGGGCCTTGAAACTTGGGCGCGTATTCGGCACAGGCACCTGTAGGAGCCGGGGACAGCCGGACATACGAGAAGAAGCCCTTCACCACGTTTGTACTGATGAGGGGCCTCCTGCTGCTGGTGTGGTAGATGCAGGACTTGAACCGGCGTGGGCTGAGCCCACGGTTTTACAGGGCGTCGCGGTTCCGACCTTCGCAGTCCCTTCGACCTGCGCCTTTGCAGTTAGCCGATCATTCCTCTTCAATGTGTATTCCGGAAGTATTCCGGATCTTCAGGAGGGACAAAGGTGGGCGCACAGCGGTGCTGAAGCAGGCTCCCTCTTGTCACATGCCCTCCGGGGAGCCCCCGTCAGCCACCTCGACGGTTGCTCGATCGACCCACCGGGCGAACAGACTGAAGGCGGCGAGTGACTCCAACGCCTCCTGCTCATCGACATCGTGATCATCATCCGCCAAGTGTGCGACTGGATTTCGTACCGCCGAGAAGAGGCCACATCCGATCTGCGTGGCTCCCACATGCACACTTTTGAAGTGTGCCGGATCTTCCTTCGAGCTAAGACGCAGGCGAGGGTGATCCAAGTCAGGATCCTCCAGACTGAAGGCTTGCTGCACCGCCCGGCCTTCCGATACGTCACGACGCCCCAACTTCTTCCGCAACCAAGAATTGACATTGGTTGCTGCTGCGTGGATAGCCGCTCGGTAGTTGCCGCTTTCCCAGTGAGGACGAGCGGCATCCCATACCCACGGATGGAGAGATTCTGCTGCTATGGCCGGCCCAGGAGTATCGTCGTAGAGATTGGCAGCGATTTCTTCGGCCCTCCGAACCAGAGGGATGTGCTTATGTATCAGTTCTCGCAGCACCGTCACTTGGGCAAATAATGATCCGCGCCCGAAGTAGAAATCCTCGTCTGGAAAGACGGCCAGGAGTGCCTCTTGGACGATCGATGCTTGCTGCCTCACCTCATCGTCAGGAGCCGCGAAGCTATAGACCGCCTGCGTGATGTGGTTGCCTCTCGTCACACCGGTTTTAACGCGTTCAGTCATCTTGAGGAAACGATCCCACTCCGCCAGTACCCACTCATGGTTGATCGGCATGGTCGTCCTCCACCCGCTTGTCGTCGGTAATCTACTGGCGCCTCCATCAGCATGCGACAAGTTTCCGGCGTCGCGGGTTTGGCAGCACGGTCGAACTGACCTACCGACTACACACCGGCATCGGGATCTCGCCCGAATGCCGCTCCGCCCTGCTCGGATGACTCGGTGGGCCGGGGCTGAGGTACGAAGTCCCGGCCCTTCGATCGCCCCCGGCCCCGTGTGATGGCCGGCCACAGCATGGCGATCGTCGTGCTGCGTCTGTGCGGCGGCGCGTCCCTGGTCGGCGGATCAGGTTGCGTGCGGCGGGTGCTGTGTGCGGCGGGCGGCCCGCGTTCCCGCCGCCGGCCGGGACCGGCGCCCACGCCGCATGCCCGGCCGGGCGGAGCGGGCGGCGGGCCGTGCGGCGGCGCGGAGCGCCGTCGCCTTGATAACTCACAAGAACAATTCGGCAAGATCCGCGGTTCGCCTACGGCTACGGTGCGTTGAGCGCGGCGACGGCGAGATGCCAGGGGTAGGTGTCCATGCGGTTGCCTCCGGCGCCCGGTGGGTGGGGTTCGAAGTGGCCGGGGCCGAGGAGGATGTGTACGCCTTCGGCGCGTAGGTCGTTGATGCTGCGGCGGAACGGTGCTCTGTCTGCGAGGGCGGAGTTCACGAAGGGCAGGACGGCGACGGGGATGCCGAGGTTGGGGGCTTCGGAGAGGATGCCGAGGGCGTAGGTGTCGGCGATGCCTTGGGCGAATTTGTTGATGGTGTTGTAGGTGGCGGGGGCCACGATGATGGCGTCGGCCCGCGGGGACTTGGGCTCTCCTGGTTTGCGGTACTGGCTGCGGACGGGGCGGCCGGTCTGCTTTTCCAGGGCCGGGACGTCGATGAAGTCCAGGGCGGACGGGGTGGCGATGAGCTGGACGATCCAGCCGTCATCCTGGGCCAGGGCCACGAGCTTGCCGACGTCTGCGGCGGGGCCTGCGGCGCACACGATGATGTAGAGAACTTTGCTCACGCCGAGACTCCGAGGGATTCGGCGTATTCGCGGGCCTCGCGGCGGACGGTGATGGGGGCGGTGGCGAGTAGGTCGCGGACCAGGCGCAGGGTGGCGGGGCGGCTGGTGATCTCTTCGGGGGCGATTTCACCTGCTGCACGGAGCACATGGAGCGCTTGGTCGTGTTTACTCCAGATGAGGAACGCGCGGGCGGTGTCCAGGAGGAGGGTGGCTTTTCGCTCGTTGATCGGCAAGGCGTCGATGTCGATGCGGCGGGCGTGGTCGATGGCGGTGCCGGCGTCGCCGAGGGTGAGGGCGGTGTTCACCCGGTGGCATAGGACGTTGTTTGGTCCGAACGCGGTCCACATGTGGTTTCCGTCGTGGCCGAGTCTGCGGCCCGCCTGCTCGGCTTCGTCCAGTAGTTCGGCGCTGGCGTGCCGGTTGCCGATCTGGGCGGCGGCGACGGCTCCGCTGAGCAGCAGGGCCCCGTACACAGACAAGTCGTTGTGGTTCGGCTGGGTGAGGTCGCTGTCCATGCGTTGGGCGGCGGTGCTGGCGGTCAGCACAGCGGTGTCGTGGTGCTTTCCGTCCATGAGGGCGCGGGTGATGATGCGGGTGCTGGAGCCGATCGCCAGGGGGTTCTCGGAGGCATGGGCGGCTTGGGTGCTGCGGTCGGCGGCCAGCCAGGCAAGGCCCTTGTCGTCTTGTTTGAGCAGGATGGAGGCCGCGACGTGGTGGGCTTCGGCCGATAGCACATATGCCCTGTGGCGGGCGTCTCCGGTCATGGTCGTGCAAGCGATACGGACGGCGCGCAGCAGCTCGGGGAGCATCGCGGTGACCTCGGTGTAGCGGCATGCCTGGTAGGTGCCTTTGGCCTGGGCGACAGCGTGTGTGAGGGCTTGCAGGTCGATCGGCTGTCCGGTTGGGGTGGAGTAGTCGGTGAGAGCAGCCGCGATGCCGGCGATGCTGTCGGCTGGGCGGCTGGCCGAGGTGGGTTGCAGGATGGCGCTGAACAGGGCGGTGCCGGTCAGTCCAACGAAGTCGCGGCGTCTCATGGTGTCCTCGTCCTCCCCTGATCGGACGAGTCCCACAGTAGGTGGCGTGCCGCGTGGTGGTTCGGAGGGTGCCTGGGAGGTATCCCGGGGCGAGATGGCTGCGATGACGGACTGAGGCGCGAGGCCGAGAGCGATGCGGGCGGGGTCGGGTATGGCTAGGCCGTCAGCTACGCGCTCGAACACCTCAAGGGTCGTGACCTGCGCGGATCCGTTCATGATGGCGCTGACTTTGCCTTGACTGAGGTTCACGGCGATGCCGATGCGCGTTTGGCTCATCCCGCCGTATTGGCGGACCAAGCGGAATATCTGGCCGATATCGCGGGCGCGTAGTGCCGCAAATACGTCCTGACGCTGCCAGAACGCATTAGATAGGCCGATGGGCTCGCTCGCCTGTGCCCGCATGCGCTGGTCCCCCAGATCGTCGCCGATCACTGACCTACAACAGGTAGGGGACTTGGGGTTATGCCGTCAAGGGATATCGGCCCGGGATAGGTTACCGATTCTGGCTTTACGACTCTGGATAACATGAGTTTACAGAGTCAGCAGGAGCAGACGGCATGCCCTGGGTGCCGGGGTAACGGGTGGCGGTTTGTGCGGGCGCACCGGGCCAGCGGTGCGGCTCGGGTGGACGGGCGGCCGGTGGAGGTGCGGCGGGTGGAGTGCTTCGACTGCCCCGCGCCCGGCAGCGAAGCGGCGTAGCGATCTAGATCTTTGGCTTTATCCCCGGATGAAGGGAAGTCGGTGTCATGACGCTCGCCTACGGCTCAGTGGAGCAGTCCACCGCCGCCTACTTCGGCGCGTTGCTGGGCGGGTTCAGTGACGCGCTGAGAAAGCAAGGCATCGCCAGCCGGATGGTCTGGGTGATCCGGCTTCGGCTGCGGCATGAGGAGTACGCCTTCCCGGTGTATGTGCCTCCGATGCTGGAGGTGCGGGGGGCGGATCGACGGGTGCGGGCGACGGTCACGATCGTGCGAGGGGTGAGTGAGCCCGCTTACTCGGTGCGTCCAGCGGACGGGGAGCGGTATTACCTGTTCCCGGTTTCGGAGGGTGCTTCGGCGCTGGCGTTCGTTGTCGGGCGGGCGCCGGACTGGCAGTTGATCCAGTGAGTACCCCTGCTCTCGCCCAACTTCAGGAGCGTCACGGGCGTACCTGGCAGATCATGGACTTCTTCGGTGGATGGATCGCGATCCGCCGGCACTCCTGGTCGGCTGATACCGAGCGGTTCGGGATCAGCAACGTGCTGGGGGCTGACACCCTGGCTGATCTTGCGGTGCGGCTGGATGAGCAGTGGCAGGCCGAGAGTCGGCGTAAGGCTGTGCGCGCGCCCGGTCCGCGTGCTGCCTCGGATGTGGGTGGATCGGTTTCGTCGTCGTAGCCGGTCGTGCGTGTGAGCCTCTGCGGGACTGTTCCCGTGGGGGCTTGTTCGCGTGCCGGGGGTGGCCTGCGGCGCGGTCATCTGTGTGCGCGCTAGTGCTGGTAAGGGCTTCGCATGGGTTGGCTGTCCTGCTAACGTGCTTGGTTAGGCAGGCAAGCTGAATGCGAGGGTCTCCGGGATGTCGTTCGAGTACACGCCCCCCAAGTACGCGCAACTGATCGCCGAGATGGAACGGCGGATCGAGTCCGGCGAGTACCCGCCCGGCTCACCGCTGCCGAGCGAGCATCAGTTGATGGCCGAGTTCGGCATGGCCCGGCCCACCGTGGTCAAGGCGCTTGGGGTCTTGCGGGATAACGGGTGGATCATCACCCAGCAGGGCAAGGGGCGCTTTGTACGGGGCCGGCCCGCGCTGGCCGCCGGGGGGCATCCGCGGACGGGGCGGGAACTGCTGGATCGCAAAGAGATCCCGGCCACTACCCGGCTGGTGTTGGTGGGGCTGGTCAAGGCGCCCCGGCGGATCGCCTCCTATCTCGGCATCGACGGCGCCGCCTCGGTGGTGCTGCGCAAGACGGTGGTGCTTCAGGGGGACCAGCCTTCGGAGATCGTGTCCGCGTGGCTGCCCGCACAGGTGGCCGAGGGCAGCGCGCTTGCGGCGTCCGAGGAGTTGCCGCAAGGGGTGCGCCGACTGGTGGAGTCGGCGGCCGGGGTGGGGCTGGATCACATCATCGAGCACCTCACCGCGCGCAACCCCACCAAGGAGGAACGCGACCTGCTCGGTGTCACCGCCTCCGCTGCGCTGCTGGATCTGTACGCGGTGGCCTGTGACGCCACGGGCAAGCCCTGGGTCGTCCTTCAGACGGTGCTGCCAGGCGATCGTCACGAGCTGGAAGACGCCTATCCGATCCGCTAGCCCTAGCCCCATCAGGGAATTTGTAGCTTCAACATCAAACCCGCTTGGTTTGCTTGACTAGCCAAGCGGGTTTCGCGTTTACTGGAGTCAGACAGCTTGGCCAGTCAAGATGGCTGAGCGGATGAGAAGGGAGACTCCACCACCATGGCACTACAGGGACCGATCCCGGTCGGGTTCACGCAGGTGTTCCCGCTGGGCTGCTACATCGTCGGCGAAGTCGAACCGGTCAAGGACTTCGAAGCCTCCACGGGAGGTAAGTTCGTCCAGGCGCGGGACAAGATCAGCGGTGAGCTGGTCTGGCAGGTGGCGGTGATGGACGCCGACCCGGTGGTCAAGGCCGCGCAGAAGACGGTGTCGATCAAGATCCTCGCCCCCGTCCAGCCGGTTCCCCCGGCCTCGACCAGCGGGCTGCCGTTCACCCCGGTGGAGTTCGACGGCATGACCGTCACCCCATATGTCCACCAGGCCACCGGCCGCCTCGCGTACTCGATCCGGGCCCGGGAGATGCGCGCACCTCGCCCCGCCGGCAAGCCCTCGGCCCCGGGCCCTGTCGCCAGTAGCAAGGACGCGGCGTGACGCCCCGCCGGTCCGGAGTGTCCTGGACACAGACCTTCCTGCACATCCAGGGCCGGGGCGCGGCCGACTGCCACACCTACCCCGACCGCACCCCCATCTTGGAGATCCCCACCGGGTCGAGCGTGGTGAAGATCGTGCTTCCCGCCACGTGGGTGGACGACGCGGTGCGGGTGTTCGCCCGGGAGCTGGCCGAGCAGGCGCACGCCTTCGCCCTGGAGGTCGAACGGCTCCACCACACCCAGCAGGCCGACCGGCGGGAGGAAGCGGCGTGAGCGGCTACAGCTACACCACGATCAGCATGCACCCCGGGCAGTCCCCGCGCGTGGGGGTCAGCATCTACCCCGACCAGCACGCGAGCGTCCACTACTACCCGGCCGGGAACGACCCGCACGCCTTCATCGGCATCGACCACTGCGACGCGCACGTCACCATCGGCACCACCCAGGACACCGTGATCACCGACGCGCACGTCACCTTCGCCCGGTCGCTGTTCGAGGCGGCGGCGCGGTTCCTGGCCGACTGCGAGCGACTGCGCGACCAGCACGCGGACAAGACCGACACGACCGACCAGGGCGACCCAGTAGACCTGGTCACCGATCAGACGGCACCCGGCAAGGCGGCCTGACCGGTTTCGGGTGGGGCCGCTGGAAGCGGCAACTTCCGGCGGCCCCCGCACTTCTCTCCCCATCGACTCTCACATCACGAGAAGAGGCGATCAGTTTATGCTGCGCAAACTCCCCGGCGACTACACCCGCGACATCGTCTCCACCGCCCCCGACTCCCTGGTATTCCGCCCCACCGTCGTCAACACCCCGGCCATCTTCACCATCGCCGTGATCGCCCTCCGCACGATCGCAGGGCTGATGCGGATGGTGTGGCGTCACCCCGTCGCTTGCCTGGCCGTCGCCGTCCCTGCGGGATTATGGGTGGTGTACGGCTGGCGCGTCGCCCTCGTGGCCGTCGTCGCGACCGCCTCGGCGCTTGCCGGGTGGCGGCTGGCCGAACCGGTGTCCTACTCGGCGTGGGCGGGGCTTCGGCTGCGGGCGTGGTGGCGGTGGATGTGGATCTACCGGCGGCACTGGCAACCCGTCATGGCCGTCTCCGGCCTGGCCAAGCACATCGGCGGACGCGAATACCTGCCCCGCCTGCTCAAAGTCACCTCCACCCCCATGGCCGACCTGGTCACGGTGAAGATGCTGTCGGGACAGTCCGCGGCCGAGTGGCAGGATCGAGCCGACAACCTCGCCCACGGGTTCGCCGCGCCTGAATGCCGCGTCAAGCTCGCCAAGCCCGGCCGGGTCATCCTCGTCTTCCCTCAGCGCGATGTGCTGGCAACCCCGATCGCGGCGATGCCCGTCTCCGACGCCGCCCAGGTCGGTGCCCTCCCGATCGGCCTGTGTGAGGACGGATCGCCGTACCTGCTCAAGCTCCACGGCACTCACGTCCTGGTGGCCGGCGCGACCGTTGCCGGGAAGGGCTCATGGCTGTGGTCGGCCATCCGCGGCTTACTCCCGGCGACGGCGGCTGGGCTGGCCGAGGTCTGGGCGCTGGACCCCAAGCTCATGGAGCTGTCCTATGGCCGCGAGTTGTTCCGGGACAGGTACGCGGCAAGTCCCGAAGCGTGCGCCGAGCTGCTGGAGCTGGCCGTCAAGGTCATGCAGGAACGCGCGGGCCGATTCGCGGGCAACCAACGCAACCACGTCCCTACCGTGCAGGACCCCTTCGTCCTGGTGGTGGTGGACGAGGTGGCGTTCCTGACCGCCTACCAGACGGACCGCAAGCTCAAAGAGCGCATCACCTCCGCACTGGCCACCCTGACCACACAGGGCCGTGCGGTGGGCGTCGGCGTCCTGGCCGCCTTGCAGGACCCGCGTAAGGAGGTCCTCAACATCCGCAACCTGTTCCCAGACAAGATCGCCCTACGGCTCGACGAGCCCTCACAGGTGGATCTAGTGCTCGGCGACGGTGCGCGGGACCGTGGCGCGCTCGCTGATCAGATCTCCTCGAACCCGGCCGTAGGTGCCGGGGTGGGCTACGTGCGGCTGGAAGCCTCCCCCGAACCCATCCGGGTCCGCGCGGCCTACGTCTCCGACATCGACATCCGCGCCATGGTGGCCGAGTTCGCGGGGGCGGGTGAGGACCGATGACCAAGCTGGTTCACCTCCTGGTCGGCCTGTGCTGCGAGGTATGCCGCTGCCGCGACGTGCTGTGGCTGGACCCGGTGCGGGGCCTGGTCGAATGCCGTGAGTGCGGCCAGACCGCCATCACGCTCCCAGTAGAGGACGGCGGTGAGGCCGCGTGACCAACCCGAACGACCGCCGTCTCCCCCGGGCCGTACGCTCCTCGATGCCGCTGGCTCTGGACGTCATCAAGGAGGTCGCCAAGCAACACGGCGTGTGCGTCCAGCCCATCCCGGTCAAGCGCACCGACGTCCAGACCGGCAAGACCGAGGTCATCAACATTCCCTGCGGTGCCACGCTGGCGAGCAAGTGTGAGCCGTGCGCCAACCGGGCGGTCCAGCTCCGTAGGGCCCAATGCCGCGAGGGCTGGCATCTGGAGGCCGAACCGGTCGCCGGACCCGCCGAACCAAACGACCGTCAGCTTTGGCTCGTCGAGGAACGCGCCGATGCTCACGTGCTCCGGGAACTGGAGGAGGAGATCGGTGGAGACGTGGCGATCTGGGATGAGGTCATCACCACGTTAGAGGACGAGTTGGCCGCGTCCGGGGTCCGTGGCAGCGTGATCCCCGGAGAGGGCAAGCCGCGGCGCACTCGGTCGACCCGTCGCAGGCAGGACGCTCCCGACCTGCCCAAGCGGCAACGCGAGAACCGCACCGTTGGACGCACCTTCACCGCACCGGACGGGCGCATCCACCGGCCGTCGCTGTTCATCACCTTGACCTGCGACAGCTACGGCAAGGTCCGTCACGACGGCACACCGGTCGACCCCTCCACCTATGACTACGTGCGCGCCGCGCGTGATGCGATCCACTTCCCCAAGGTGGTAGATCGCTTTGTGCAGAACCTTCGCCGTGTGGCGGGCTATGACGTGCAGTACTTCGCCACCGTCGAACCGCAAAGGCGGCTGGCGCCCCATCTGCACATGGCCGTACGCGGCACCATGCCCCGCGCTGAAGTGAAGGCCGTGGCGGCAGCCACCTACCATCAGGTGTGGTGGCCATCGGGCGACGTGGTCCGTTTCGAGGGTGACCACCTGCCCGTGTGGGTCACCGACGACCTCGGCGACGGCCAGGCCGGCGACTATCTCGACCCGAGAACCGGTGAGGTGCTGCCCACCTGGGATCAGGCGCTCGACCTGCTCGACGCCGACGAAGCCGCTCAGCCCTTCCACGTGGTGCGTCTAGGGGAACAAGTCGACGTCAAGGGCGTGGTCGCCGGATCGCCCGGTGCCGACCTCGGGCTGCACTACCTGACCAAGTACCTCACGAAATCACTGACCGAGTGCCACGAGGCCACGAGTGACGCTCAGCGGGCGCACGTCGAACGGCTGATGAACGTGCTTCGCTACGAGCCGTGCGCGCCGAGTTGCTCGAACTGGCTGCGCTACGGCGTGCAGCCCAAAGGAGCCAAGGCAGGGATGCGGCCGGGCTCGTGTCGGTCCAAGGCACATAAGCCCGAGCATCTCGGCTATGCGGGTCGGCGGGTCCTGGTCTCGCGCAAGTGGTCGGGCAAGACCCTGGCCGAGCACAAGCAGGATCGCCGGGCCTGGGTGCTGGAACAGCTCGGCCTTTCGGCAACCGATGACCAGGCGCGGCCCGTAGAACCACACCGGTACCTCTGGCGAGTCGTAACCCCCGCCGATCATGACGTGCCTCCCCTGGCCGAACGGCTCCTAAAAGAGATCGCCAACCGGCAACGCTGGCGAACCGCACTCCAGCAAGCCCAAGCACGCGCAGACGGACGACCCATCGAAGATCTTTCGGCAACGGGGAGGGCTGCCTGATGGCCAACAGGGAGGGACGACGCCGTTTCGGCAGTATCCGCAAGCTGCCGTCCGGCCGGTTCCAGATCCGCTATCCCGGACCGGACGGGCGGATGCGTACCGGTGACGCCACCTATGCCACCGAGCGGGACGCGGACAAGGCGCTCGCGCTCGTGGAAGCAAAGCTCGTCACTGGTGACTGGACCGACCCTCAGCGGGCGAAAGTCAAGCTCGGCGAGTACGCCGAGAAGTGGATCAAGGAGCGGGCGAACCTCCGGCCTCGTACGGTCGAGATCTACCGGGGGCTGCTGCGGCGGTACCTCATTCCCTATCTCGGCAACGTGGCTCTCGGCAAGATCGAGACGGCCGTGATCAGGGAATGGCGGGCAACGCTCGTCGGCAAAGGCGTGGGTGCGTCCGAGGTGGCGAAGTCGTACCGGTTCCTGCGGGCCGTGCTGATGACGGCGGCAGACGACCGGATCATCCCGCGTAACCCGTGCCGGATCAAAGGCGCCGGCGAGGAGAAGCCGGAGGAACGGCCGGTGCTCACGGTCGCGCAGGTGTTCCAGCTCGCCGATCTGATGCCGGAACGGCTGCGGGCGCTCGTGCTGCTGGCCACGTTCGCGAGCCTTCGATGGGGCGAGGTGGCGGCGCTGCGGCGGATGGACCTCAACCTGACGGCGGGCACGGTCAGCGTCCGGCAACAGCATGTCGAGCTGGACACCGGAGAGCTGATCGTCGGTCCGCCCAAGTCACGGGCGGGAGTGCGTACCGTCGCGATCCCCTCGGCGATCATCCCGGCGCTGGACGATCACCTTGCGAAGTACACAAGTCCGGGAGACGACGCACTGATCTTCACGGGATCCCGTGGCGGCATCTTCCGGCGGAGCAACTTCCGCAGGGCGGCCAACTGGGCGGACGCCACACGCAAGATCGGCCTACCTGGGTTGCACTTCCATGATCTGCGGCACACGGGCAACACGCTCGCGGCCGGGTCCGGGGCGAGCCTTCGCGATCTCATGGAGCGAATGGGACACGACAGCGTACGCGCGGCGATGATCTACCAGCACAGCACGGCGGAAGCGGACCGTAAGATCGCTGACGCCATGGACAGCAAGATCACAAACGTGTTCACCGTCAAGGCGAGGGGTCACTGAGCAAGATCGCCGATGAGAGCTAATGGCACGGTAATGGCACGAGCCCCGTTTTCCCAGGTCGGAGACGGGGCTGTTTTCGCTGGTGGGCGCTACTGGGTTCGAACCAGTGACCCCTCGCTTGTAAGGCGGTTTGGGCTGTACGACATACCCGCTTGCGTATTCTCACCTGGGATTTCAGCGAAAACCCCGAAGGCGAGTGGTCACTAAGCGATCTAGCGGATCGTCAGCCATGTCACTCTCCGTAGTTTAGCGCCTGGCGGGCTCACCCACCCCTTGCGAGCTAACAATCCGATCACCAGACGCACCTCACGGTAACCCCACCGCGTCCACCGACCGTCCAGGAAAAGTCCACCAGGCTTTCCCCAGGAGTCCGCGATGGCCTACCAGCACGGCCCCCAGCAACCCCCCTACGGCCCGCCACCGGGCTATGGCCACCCGCCTCCTCCCCCGCCACGTCCGCGGCGCCGCACACTGTTATGGGTGCTCGCCGTGACCGTGCCTCTGGTGCTACTCGTCGGCGCCGCCTACACGATCCTCACGCTCGCCCAGGGCAGTACGCCGGCCCCTGCAGCAGCCTCGGCCCCGGCCGCCGCGTCGCCATCCCCCTCGCCGTCGCCCTCCACGCTGACCGTCACCGGCCAGCTCGAAGTGAGCTTCAGCAGCGACAGCACCATCATCGAGAACGACCTCACCTGCACCTCCAAGGGCGGGTACAGCGATATTCGCGAGGGCGCCCAGGTGGTGGTCTCCGACCCGTCGGGCCGCACACTCGGCCTCGGCGAGCTCGCCTACGGCTCGTGGAGTCACCAGCGCGGGGTGTGCATCTTCTTGTTCAGCGTCACCGGCGTCCAGGCCGGCCACCCCTTCTACGCCGTCGAGATCAGCCACCGCGGCCGCGTGCAGTACACCGGGGAGCAGATGACCCACCCGGTCACACTGACACTCGGCGACTGATCACCCCTCGAACGCCCCGCGCTCCACGTACCGGGAGCGCGGGGCGCCGGTGAGGCCCTCGGTGTGGGATTAGTAGACGTGGCAACCGGCGGTGAGGTTTACCGGCATAGCGAGAGCCCCAGCGCTTCCCCACGCCAGGGCTCTCAACGTCAGGCTAACGGATCAGCGTGCGATGGGCGGTCTACGCCTGCACACCCTCCAGACGTGCGACGACGCGAGCGAGCAGGTCCCGGATCTCGATCTGGCCGGCCTTCAGCTCGGCGATGTCGTCGCGCATCAGTGCGGTGTTCCGCTCCAGTGCGGTCAGGGAGCGGGTGTGCCCGGCGAGCACCTCGGAGTGCGCTCCGAGGGTCTCCTTGATCTCCGCGATGTCGTTCTCGACGGTGTCGACGCGCTCCTCGATGAAGGCCATGGGCCCAAGGATAGGCGGACGGCTCCCGGCTGGCCGCCCACTCGCGAGAAGGCACTCCCGGCTGTCACTTCAGAGTGTCGTCCAGGTACGCCTCCACGGACTTGTGGAACGGGTAGCGCACGCGGACGGCCGCAGTGCCGAGGTCGCACCATGCGATCTCGGCGGTACCCCGCGCATGGCCTTCGACGGCTGGGACAACGCGCGCCTCGCGGGCGGCCTACGACGTCACCCGCAGTTCGCCAAGAAGCAGATGTACGGCCAGCGCGTGCGAGGACAACACGCCGAGCGCAATACAACTTTGGAAGGCCGAAGCTCAGCAAGTCCCCGGCCGGTGACCGGTCCATTTCTGCCCAGACGCCGAGTGAACCGGTGCGGCTGGCGGACACCGAATATCGGGAGATTGTCGCTCGTACCCCTTAAGATGGCGCTTGGAGCGCACCGATGTTGGTGACCCGCACCAGCCCCAATGGATCGAATCGGTTCGGGGTGACCACATGTCGCGGTTCCCTTGAGGAGCTTGCGGCGGTCCGGTACGGCGATCTGTCCAAGGTGGTTGCAACGGCCCAGTGCCCTGCCATGGCGGGGAGGTGGTACGGCGGCGGCACCGGCCTCTGCACAACGGGAGGCGGACCCACTCCGCGTCCTTGTCCTCCAGGGCACGGCAGCGGAATCCTGCCGCCCTGCGCCCGAAAGCAGAGGTGCGGTATGTCACCGCGTCGTCCCAACCGCCCGACCGGACCCTTCCCCTACCTCGACGAGCCCGAGTACCGGGCCCAGTTCGTCCAGGCAGGCCTGAAAGACCCACGGTGCACTCTCGACCAGAGCGCCCTGGAACGCCTCGCCACCGACATCACCAACATCAAGCCCCTGATCGAAACCAGCGGCAGCAAGAACACCGGCATCGTGGTCAAGGGCTTCAAACCCAACGCCGTCCTCAAGGTGAAGACCGAGCACGGCATCCTCTACCAGCTGATCGCCAAGCAGCCCGGTCTGGCCAGCGCGATCAACCAGTTCAACATCCGCTTCGCCTACGACGTGGCCCAGGCCGTCGCCGTGGCCACGCCGCGCGTCGTGGCGATGACGGCGCCAGACGGCCGCCAGCCCGCGCAACTGGAGGTCGAGTTCGAGTCCGAGCAGTCGCTCATAGACCACCTGACCTTCGTCGAGGGCAGGCTGAACGCGGCCGAGAAGGCCCGTAAGTACGACCTGAAGGCCGACCTTCAGGTCTCCGGCCAGTCCGAGCGGGCCACCTACCACATCGTGCGCTACCGCGTCGGCGACCAGGTGTGGGACACCTCCGCCGCCACGGCCGGCTCCAACCGCACCCGGCACCGCCACGACCTGTACGGCCTCCTCCCCGCGGTCGGACTGCTCGGCCTGCCTCAACGGATCTTCGGTGGACCCGAGGATCAGCGCTGGCGGGACCCGGCTGACTGGCGGGACCGATACACCGCGAAGCTCAACGAGTTCTTCGGCGTCGATCCCGAGAGCATCGAGATCCCGGCCGACGATCCGAACAAGGCCGCGGAGGCGATGCAGAATCGCCGGTTCGCGGAGGCCGCCAACGCCGCGATCCAGGTTGCGACCACCGACGCCGCGTTCGTGATCGGATATGTCCCGGCCGACGAGAGCCGGCCGGACTTCGACGCAGCGCTGGCCTCGACCAACCTGCGCACCCACCTGCGGGGCCCGCTGGACTTCACCGGCGCCAACCAGGCCATGGCGTCCGGCCGCAAGCTGGCCGACGCCGCGTATGCCGCCGACGCGATCACGGACCTGGAACACGCGGTCCTGTCCGGTGCGACGCCTGCTGCATGTCTTCACGCCGAGCCGCGTGAGGCCGTGGTGGCGCTTGTCCGGCTGGTCGACCGGGTGGTCTTCCCCAACAACATCCCCGATCTGCGCAGGACGACCAAGGTGCTCGTTGAGCCGCCGCCAGCACACCTGACCGCTAAGCACGTGCAGACCAGGGCCGAGATCCGCAGCGCCCTGCTCACCGCCGCAGTCGGCGGAGTCGATCTCCCGGCGGCCGCGATGGACACCCCCCATCAGCGGATGGTCCGGCAGGGCATTCCTACGACCGGCCTGTCGGCCGCTGACCTGATCGCCGCCGCGATGTCCGCCGACCCCGGCCCGATCCGCGACGAGGCTCGTGCCGAGTTGGCGCATGTCGCGGTTCCGGGTCTGGTCAACGGCAAGGTGCTCCTCGGTTCCTACGGATCCACTGGCGACCGGCGCACGCCGTCGACCAAGCTCGCTGCAGCCCGCACCACCAGCGACGGGATCAGGCTGTTCGTCGAGGCTATCGACGCGTTCGCCGAGGTGCTCCAGGTACGCGCTGGCCGCCCGGCCGCGCCGCGGCAGGGCACACCTGAGGGCCGTCTGCGCCGCGTTGTGAACGGGGAGGTGGTGACCACCGAGACGAAGGCGGCCGACTCGGAGTGGTTCACCAGCCATTGGCCGTTGGAGACCAGCCAGCCCGAGCCCGACGGCAGGCCGGGCACACAGTCCCAGCTGTCGCCCAGCGAGCAGTGGACGGCCAAGCTCCAGAACACGGTCGGCCTGTTCAAGAGCGCGAAACGAGCCGCGAACGCTATCGCCGAGCATTTCACGGCCATGGTGCCTCTCGTCGGGGAGGGCCGGGAGATGACGGCCGAGGATCGGGAAGGCTGGCAGGACGAGCTCGAGGCGCTGCAGGGCATCTTGGGGGTCGCCAGCCAGCAGCTGAAGCTGCTGCGGTATCGGCCGACCAACACCGACGCCACGGCCGGCGACATCAACGACTTCCCCTTCTCGCAGGACACCGAATGAGCGGCATCGGGCCGTCGGCCTGCGCCCCGTACGCCGACGCTTCGGCGCCGGGGCCGGTCCTGCAGCGGCATCACGTCCCGCTCCTGACGCACGCCTTGGGCTGCTACAGCAGCGGCGAGCCTTTCTGGTCCCGGGTCGACAGCGTTCAGGCCTACTCTCCCGGCCTGTACCTCGCTCTCGACGCCAAGCACCGCATCCTGTGGCTCGGCAACGCGTCTGGCGCCCAGGGCGTGACCGGGCGGATCAGAAAGCATCTGGCCGAGCGGTGGAAGCGCGAGGCCTTCCATTGGATCTGGGTTGCCCCCGCCTACGATCAGATCTCCGGTCCCGCTCTGAAAGCCGCCGAAGGCTGGGCCGCTGAGGCGTTGGATCTGCGGACCCAGATGCCGCACCGCACCTGGCCGTCCTCTGCGGGGTGGCTGCCGCTCGTCGGCCGTCAGCGGATCGCCTGACCCTCGGTGTTCTGGCTGACCTCCTCACCGGGCGGCCGGCCGTACCTACGCAAGAGATTTCCGTAGGTGCGTGGCCGCCCGGCCGGGCCGCCCTCGTCCAGGGCGCGGGCAATCGTCGGGTACATCCGGCCACAGACCCGGCCGCAGGTTCGTCTTCGCGCTCGTCTTGGTCACGGCGGTCACCAGATGACCGGTAGGGCGGTCAGACCGCCGGTGAGCATTTGCTCAAACAAGCTCAGCTTGTCGGTCGCGCACCCCAGTTTGAGGGTAGGGAGCTGGAAGAAGACCACCCGCAACTCGGTGTAGGCCAACGGGCGCCGATGCAGTAGCCGATGCCGATGGTCAGAGCTGAGATGCGGCACGGCAGGGCGGCCGATGTCGAAGCGGTCCGGGGGCTGAGACGGCGGCCTCGTAATTGGCCGCACCGTTGTCCAGCAGCACCAGGTCCCCCGCCCGCGTTTGCACACAAATTGGGTTATTGCTTCCGCCACCAGAGATCCACAACCACGTCCACCCCGCGAGGCGTGGCGTAGGCGACGGGGAACACAGCGCCGTTGGCCGTCTCGGTCTTGGTCTCGAAGTAGCCAGCGTTCTGAGTGGTGGCCCGGGGGAGGTTCCGCGCGCCGCCGTGCCGCGAGATGCTTCGGCGGAACAGGTTGACCTCGACCAGCCAGCTCGTGAGCGTGACGACGTTGGTCTTCAGGATGTCGGCCAGCTCTCGCATGCCGATCAGGCCGTCGCTGTTGATGTAGGCCTCCCACTTGGTGGCCTTGGGCTTAGCCACCTCCAACTCCTTGGAGAGGGCTGCCTCTCGCTCCAGGACGGCGACGTACTTGCGGGCCATCTCCAGCTCAGACATGGGCTTGGCCATGGCGACCTCGGCCTCGCGAGTTCGGACCGTGAAGTACGCCTGCGCCGCGGCGACCTGGGACTTGTTCGGATGGCCGTTCATGGCCACGAGGTAGGCCGCGTGACGGCTCAAGCGGTAGTCGATGCGGGGTGCGCCGCCGGTGCCTTTCTCCCGGATCCGGGAAAAAGGCTGCTCAGAGTAGGTGCCGGTGTTCTCAGCGGATCGGATGGCGCGTTCGATGACGTCTTGGAAGTGTTCCCACTTCTCGTAGCCCATGACGACCTGGAGCTCACGGGCGGTCCAATACTCGCCGTTCTGATCTTCGTGGCGCAGCGCATCGAAGGGGGATGCAGAAGCTCGTGCAGGGATGTCGATCATGTGGGAGCCTTCCAGTCTGCCGGGGGCGTGGTACAGAGGAAGAGGGTTACGTGCTACGACCCTAGCGGCTAGGGTGGCGCCATGACGTCATACCTCGACCCACGATTTCGTCCTACGCTCTGGCCGGGGACTGTGATCCCAACCCCTCCCGTGACTCCATTGCTTGAGGTGGAAGTAGATGGCGATTGGCTTGCGTGGCCGGCTGGGATCCTGCGAGGGAGTCCCATCCACCTTCCGCAAGACTTCTACATGCGGGAGCTACTTGAAACGCCACCCGACGACCTCGACGCCGCAGCTCATCTCATGAGAACCTACGGCTTGCTGTTCGCCTTTGAATTTCAGGAAATACACCAGTCGTTGCGTCTCGATCACGAAGACGAGATTGCAGCCATTCCTACCGAAGAGGAGCACCGCGATCGCTTCAGGTCGGGGTCAGGCTTCCACCGCGAGGAGGTGTCATTCCATATCCGTCTCGCTCAGCGCGCCGTCCAAACATGGCTGGCCTGCCAGGAAGAAGGAGGCTTGGAGAGGGTCGTCGAGCCAGATGTTTCCGACGAGCGTTTGCGCTTCCTACAGCAGCTCAATAGCGACAAGCCTTTTCTATGGCCAGAATCTTTGAACGCACTTAGGAAGCTTGAAATTGAACTACGCCTCTCGGACCTTAAGGACACAATGAACGGCGCGCTACGGAAATTCAGCGTCGGACTGGGGGATCTATCCGATAGATGGCCCACGATCTTCTCCGTGTCATTCTTGCAGCTGTACAACCACCTTGCAGAAGGAACACCCGTCAAAAGATGCACAAATGAGCCCTGCGGCCGCCCCTTCGTCCGCCAACGGGGACGTGCGGAGTACGGACAATACCGATCGGAGGGCGTGAAGTATTGCTCGCGTGAGTGTGCCCGTGCGCAGGCTCAGCGTGAACTACGTCGGCGACGTCGGGCAGCCCAGCAGCACCCAGGCGCATAGGAGCTCGCTGCGACTGGCTCAGAGGAGCCCGTCCAAGTACGCCTGAACAGGCTCATAGAACGGGTAGGGGACATGGTCTGCCACCAACACGCGATCGCACCATTCGACCTCGGCGAGTTCGTCGGCGTCGGCCACATGAGCAGATCCGTCGAGCACCTCGCATGCCACGTAGATCATGAGACGGCCGGTGTTCGGGTGGATGCGTTCCCCGAGATGCTTGACCGGGACGACCGCGAGGCCCGTCTCCTCACGCGTTTCTCGCACGGCAGCCTCTTCCCCGGACTCTCCCGCTTCCACGGCACCGGCCGGGAACTGCCACGACAGGCTCCCCTCGCTGACTCGACGGCGGACGAGTAGGAGTCGACCGTCGTCCACGATGACGGCAGCGGCAATGGCGGGCCGTTCAGGCTGGTCGTTCATGGTTCTCCTCGATGGCGTCGAGCACCGGGGCGTAGATCTGTTCGGGCGGTATGAAGCGGGTGAGAGCGGTCTGCAGCGCCCAGATGGCGCTCACATTCTCTTCGGGGTCGCGGTTCTCGACGTCCCCTGCAAGGTAGTCGCACAGGTAGTAGTCGCAGTGGACGCCCGTCACTGGGTGAAGGCGGCTGCCGAGGTGCGTTCGGACGGAGCAGTGCACGCCGGTCTCGGCAAAGGTCTCCCGGACCGCGATGATCTCGGGTGCTACGCCGGGCTTGACGACGCCAGCGACGAACTGCCAGGTGATGCCTGCCGTCTCGGCGTCGCGCCTGCACACCAGGAGCACGTGCCCATCCTTGACGACGACAGCGATGGCCACCGTGAGCGCCTGCTCTTGCTTGCCGGGGCCGCGCTGCAGGCGACCGAGGTGTTGCATGAATCGGGCCCGGGCTGTCGCGGGCGCCCTCTCATAGGCGGTGTCCAGAGCGCGCTGCATGTCGGAGCGCAAGACCACGGCCGGCCTGCCGTGCCATGCGGCGACGGTTCTGCGGGCGACACCCAGCGACTCAGCGAACTCATCGTGGGTCATGCGTAACGCAGCCTGGAGAGCGCAGGCATGGCGCCCGGTCCAGCGGTCTACGACGTCCACGTCCGGCTCCCTGCGGGCCGTACCAGCGGATGGACCTTGATGTTAACAAGCGCGTCGAAGGACGCACTGGCGATGCACTGAGAGCGGTCACGCTGCATCAGCGATGCACTCTCAGTGCATCGTTTACTCATGGCGCCCTACGTTGAATTGAAAGGTGCCTATTAGCTGGCGTTATTCCTCGCCGACCGATGGACGTTCGGGCAGTTCGGCGCCGGGTTCGCGGATGTACCACGCCATGAACGCGTTGATCAACTTGGTCCGATCGGTGCCCTGTTGCTGCGCACGCTCGCCGAAGGCGTTCCACCGGACGTCCGGGATCCGGACGCCGTGCTTCGGGGTCGATGGCTGGTTGGGCACGAGATCACGGTACGGGGTATGGCCCTCGGTTATCAATTGCAGCTCTCCTTGGATGCGACTTGCGGGTGTGGCCACACCTAACGTAACTTGGGTGTGGCCACACCCGCAAGAAGTCGTCAGAGGCGACCAACGCAAAACGGGCCTGCCCGGTGCTGGAACACCGAACAGGCCCTAGACCCTCCAACCTGCCGTTACAGGAGAGAGATCCATGGCTGAGCGTACTCCGCCCACGTCCGACGCCCCCACGTCCATCTTCACCTTCGGCTTGCGATCCGGCGCGGCCCTCGTCATCGACCTGATCCGCATCTACGGCTTCGACATCGCCCGCACGATCATCGACATGCACACGGAGGAGACGTTCGACGAGGCCGAGCTGGAGTTGTTCTCCGCGGCCCTCTACGACGCGGTCCTCCAGATTCAGGCCACCCGGGAGGCGGTCGCCCCCGACGACCCGTCGGCCATGCCCGCGCCCACGGCGACGTCCTGCGGCGACTCCTCGTGCCGGATCTGTCCGGCGGTTGGCGGGCAGCCGTCGTGACCACAGTCCCCTCGCTTGCGCCGCACGCCCGGCAGCAGTGGCCGGCCGGTGCCAACGACGCCCCCACCACGCCGATCACCACCTGCTCGCGTTGCAGCGCCCAGTTCACCGGCAGCCACGTCTGCCGCCGCCCCACCCGCACCCTCCGGAGTCCGCGGTGAGCCGCCTGTCCAACGCCGAGGCCACGGACCTGCTCATCCGGGTCCTCTACGAGGCACTCGGCGAGCACATCCCCACCCGTGACGCCGTGATGCCCCGCCTCTCCCCCGCCCAGCGCGAAGAGACCGACGCCGCGTGCGCCCGCGACCGCGAGCGGATCCACGCCCACAACACCGCCCGGAGCGCCCGATGAGCGACCTCGACCGCGCGGCCATGCAGGACGCGCTGTCCCACCTGACGCCCACACAGACCGCCACGATGCTGTCGTTCATGCAGGCGTGCGAGCCGGCGTGCTTCGAGGCTGCGCTCGCCTACGTGATCCGGCCGGTGGCGTCGTGACCACCTTCTACGATCACCGGGCCGAGCGGGCGGTCGCCGAGGCCGACGCCGAGGCCCGCCGTGCTCAGGCCGAGGTGCTGCGCTCCGACACCCAGCTCCGGATCGAGCGCGAGCGCAGCACCACCCGCATGCCTGCGGCCGAGGACACCACGCATGGTTGGGACGACGCCTCGACCTCGCCCTCGACCAGGCCCACGCGAGCCGAGCGGCGTGCCCGTGACGCCGAAGCCGAGGCCCGGCGCGAGGACATCCTCGCCGAGGCCCGGCTGCGGCGCCGACAGCGCGCCGAGGAGGCCAAGCGCCACCGCAAGGACATCCGAAGCCGCGATCGGGCCGCCTGGTGGGGCACGGCTCGCCGGCGCGCCGAGACGCTGCGCCGCACCCTCGTCCTGGTCGGCGCGATCGTCGGCGTCAACCTGGTCGCGATCGCCGGGCAGGTCACCGCCTTCCACAAGGGGTTCGGCTGGGATCTGCTGGCCGCGCTCGGTGCCGCTGCAGTGGTGGAGTCCATCGCTATCTACGTCGGCTGGCACGCCCACGTCGCCCTCATCGAAGGCGACAGTGTGTTCCGGCTGCGCGTCACCTCCTACGCCATCGCCCTGATCGTGGGCGGGCTCAACTACCACCACTACGCCCCGGACGGGCATCCCACCGACCAGGCCATCATGTTCGGCCTGGCGTCGATCCTGTCGCCCTGGTTGTGGGCCATGCACTCCCGGCACCTGCACCGAACCCAGCTCCGCACCGCTGGGCTCATCGACCCACGGGCCCCCAAGTTCAGCGTCTTGCGCTGGGTGCTCCACCGCGCGGAGACCTGGCAGGCGTTGAAGTGGGCGGTCCGCCACGGCGAGCAGTCCCCCTCGGCGGCGATCCTCGCGGTCCAGGCCGACGAGACCACGACCGAGGGGGCGGTACTGCTCGACCGAGCCCGCGAACAGATCACGGCCGCCCAGGCGGCCCTCATCCGCACCCAGTCCGACCTCATCACGGTCACCCAGATGGTCATTGCCGACACCACTCCGGCGCCCGGCGAAATGACCGTCGCGACGACGGTCGAAGGGCCGGCCATCGACCACCACGGCGCCATCGCCGCGATCACTTCACCGGTCACTTCGCCGATCACTCCGGCTAACGATGAAGTGACCACGGCGACGACGATCGACTGTCCGCCGCAGCCCCCCGCCGACACCCCCTCGCCTGTCATCCAGCCGGTCACTTCTCCGGCCCTCGACAGCGAGCACGACAGTGACCGGGATCGTCCGGATGAGCAGGACAATCGCGAGGCCGAGAAGTGGGTCCGCGCGGCCATGCGTAAAGGCCGCACGCCCACCCAAGGCGAGATCGTCGAGCGATACGGATTCAGCAAGGGCTGGGCACGGCTTCGTGTCCAGGCGGCGCGCGAAGAGATGACCGCCAAGGGTTACCGGTTCCTGCCCGGCAATGTCGTCCAGCCGCCCTCTGCGCCAGCCACCGTGAACGGCGCGCCGAGTGTCCACGCCGACGACATCAACATAACCCGCCTGGAGGTGTCGTGATGACCCTCGCGACTTTCGCCGCTGTGTTCGCCGCCCTCTACGCCGCGCACAGCTTCGGCGACCACTGGGTGCAGACCCACGCGCAGGCGTGCATCAAGGGCACCCCCGGCCGAACGGGGCGCCTGGCCTGCGCCCGCCACGTCGCCACGCTCACCGCCACCAAGGCCGCGTTCCTGCTCGCCCTGGAGCTGGCCACCGGGGCCCGGCTCCACCCCGCCGCCGTGCTGGCCGGCCTGGCGGTGGACGCGGCCTCGCACTACTGGGCCGACCGCCGCACCACCCTGGCCGCCCTCGCCGAGCGCATCGGCAAGGGCGACTTCTACCGGCTCGGCGCACCCCGCCCCGGCCGCGACGACGCCCCACACCTGGGCACCGGCGCCTACGCCCTCGACCAGTCCTGGCATATCGGCTGGCTGTTCATCACCGCCCTCATCATCGCCGCCTGACCCGCTGGAGAGCCGACCGTGACGCTGTTCAAGACCCGCGCCGACGCGATCGAACGCAGCTCCGACGCCACCGCCCGCAACCTGCGCAAGGCCGCCGCCGCCAAGAAGCGCGGCGACACCGAGGCCATGCGCCACTACGCCAAGGTCGCCAAGGACCTCGACCAGGTCACCACCCGGCTCGCCGACGGCGACATCGACCAACTCATCGAGAACCCCTGACAGGAGCCCTGCGATGAGCAAGAAGACGCCCCACATCAGCATCAAGACGTCCCCCGACCTGGACGCCTACGCCGCCGGGCAGATCGACGCCTCCCAGGTCCGGTGCGCCCTGTGCGCGCACGCGCCCTGTGACTGCCCCGAGTTCGACACGCCGGAGTACTTCGCCATGCTCGACCGGCGACACGGCCGCGGAGGTGCGTGATGGCCACGATCCTCGCCGGCCTGCTTGCCGTGGCCGCTGTCGCCCTGTGCTCGCTGCGCGAGGCCACGGCCGACGCCCGCACCCCGGCCCAGCTGAGCGAGGCGGCGTGCCGGGCCGGGTGGTGGCGGTGCGCCGGCCGCGGTCTGCTCCTGGTCGTGGTGCCCGCCCTGTACGTCATGGCCGCGGGGTGCTGGATGTGCGTGCACGTCGCGCGCGGTACTGGTTCCGTCCTGCTCGTGGTGGCCGAGCACCTGGTATCTCTCACCGCTCGCTCTTCCTTGGAGCACGCATGAGCCACCCCGACCGCCGGTTCTACGTCGTCCGCGACGGCGAGGACGCCCCGCCGCTGCATCTCACCCCGGCCTCCGCTCCGCGGGACCACGAGCAAGACGCGCCTGGCCGGGACGCCGAACCCCATCCCGTGATCGAGGGCCGCGTGCTGTTCAAGGACGACGCCGAGCCGGGCAAGTCCTTGCAGGTCAGGATCGTCGGCAGTATCACCCGCCTGCCCCGGTCCGAGCGGGCCCGCGCCGGAGCGCGCGGCACCGCCGGCGTCCTGCTCACCGTGGCCCAGGGCGTGCGGTCGTGGATCGTCCGCGCCTACGACGCCGCCACGTTCGGCGTGCACCGGCGACAGATCCGCGCCGCCGAAGCCGCAGGCGACCGGGAGGCGCTGGCGGAGTGGATCGAGCGTAAGCAGCGCGCCCAGCAGGCGCGGCACACCCGCCTGGCCGATCTGCCGGGCATGGTGGTGGGCCTGGCCAAACTCGCAGGCGCCGTGGCCGCTGGTACAGGAGGTGTGTTGCTGGTGGTCAGCATCGGCGTCGGCATGGCGGGCGTGGCGGAGCCGACCACGGTGTTCGCAGCGGTGTTCAGCGCGGTCCGGTCGGTGTTCAGCGCCGTGGCGTTCGTGTGGCCCGCGGTGCCGGTCGTGGCGCCGCTCGCCCTGGCCCTCGCCGCGTACCTGGAAGGGCGCCGGGTGGGGGCGCTACCGCGGTGGATCTCCGGGTCCGCCGAGGAAGCCGCCACCGGCCGGGACGTGATACCCGACGAGGGAGCGATCCTCAACGCGCTACGCAACCTGGAGATCTCCGCGTTGAACAAGGCGTTCAGGGGTGGGTGGCGGCCCCGGTTCGTGCTACCCACCGAACGGGACGGCAAGGGCTACCGCACCCAGGTGGAACTCCCACCGGCCGTGACAGTGGAGATGATCGTCAAGAAGAAGCCGGTCCTGGCGCACAACCTGGTGCGTTTCCCTGTCGAGGTCTGGCCTACCGAGCCGCGCAACCTGCCCGGTGTACTGGACCTGTGGGTGGCCGACCAGGGTGCCTTGACCGGCCCGGTTCCGCCGTGGCCCCTGCTCACCGACGGTGTAGGGGACTACTTCAAGGGCGTGCCCGTCGCCATGGACATCCGCGGCAAGACCATCATCGGCCGGCTGTTCGAGGCTAACTACGGCATCGCCGGGATGATGGGGTCGGGCAAGTCCACGCTCATCATCACCGCCCTGCTCGGCGCGCTGCTCGACCCGCTGGTCGACGCGGACGTGTTCGTCATGGCGGTCAATGCCGACTACGACCCGATGAAGCCCCGGCTGCGCACCCTGATGACCGGGACCGGGGAGGAGGTCGTGGAGGCGTGCCTGGCCACGCTCCGCGACATGTACGACGACCTGAACGTCCGCGGTAAGGCTCTGCAGGAGCACGGCGCGCGCGCTGTGACCCGCGAGCTGGCCGAGAAGGACGCCCGGCTGCGCCCGCGCATCATCGTGATCGACGAGTGCCAGGCCCTGTTCATGCACGAGGAGTACGGCGCCGCCGCCCTGGAGATCGCGGTCAAGCTAGAGAGCGCGGCCCGCAAGTACGCCGTCACGTTGATCTTCGCGACGCCGGAGCCCTCCTCGGCGTCGCTGCCGCGCAGGCTCATGGCCATCACTTCCAACAAGGCGTGCTTCGCGATTGGCGACCAGACCAGCAACGACGCCATCCTCGGCACCGGCTCCTACACGGCGGGAATCTCCGCTGTCGGCCTGGAGCCCAAAACCGACGAGGGCCCCGGCGACGTGGGCACGTTCATGGCCCGCGGGTTCACCGCCAAGCCCGGGCTGCTGCGCGGCTACTACGTGACCCAGGCCGAGGCGGGCGTGGTCGTTGAGCGTGCCCTGCGAATCCGCGAGAAGGCCGGCGTCGCCGCTCAGCCCGAGGATGAGCGGGATCTGCTGGAGGACCTGGCCGCAGTGCTCGGAGGCGAGATGCGGTACCTGGCGGACCTGCCCGCGCTGCTGTCCCGGCACGCCCCCCGGTGGGCGCCCTACGCCCGGCTCTCCGGCAAGCAGTTGCGCGAGCAGCTCGCCGAGCTCGGGGTCAAGGTGCCCTCCACCGGCAACAAGTGGCCGGTCTACCCCGACCTCATCCGCGAGGCACTCGCCCTGCGCGCGGCCCAAGCCGTGGACGGAGCGAATTAGGTCGAGCCGCGCGGCGTGGATGCCTCTACAGAGCCCTCGTCGACCGCTCGGCTAACCCGCTCACGCCGACGTAACTGCCTAACTTTCCGCAGGTCAGGGGCAACTCTGTGTCTCTGGCGGCGCGAGGTTAGAAACCTAACTCGAAATCCGCGATCTAACTGCCCTTCGCGTGATCGACATCAGGAGAAACGATCATGTGTGACCTGCTTAACCATGCCGAGACGCTGCGCCGCGCCGCAGGCATGCCGCACCTGACCGTCACCGCCGCCCCGCACATGTCGGGGGCGGCCCGCGCCGAACGCTCCCACCGCTGCTCCCCCGGCCCCACGGTCGTCTTCGGCGGCGAGGCCGTAGCCGAGCCGCCGCTGGTGCGCCTGGCCACCCTGGGCCACGAGCTCGCCCACCACGACCTCGGCCACACCACCGACCCGGTCGACTACTGGATCATCTACCTGCAGCGCGCCCTCGGCGTGGCCGCGCTGATCGCCGCGCTGGCGGACGCCTGGGCCGTGCTCGGCGGGCTGGCCACCGCGGCGGCGATGGTGTGGCTGGCCACCAACGCCATGTACCGGCGCCGTGAGGTCGCCGCCGACGCCCGCGCCCTGGCCCTGCTCGACCGCGCGGGCCTGCCCGGCCGCGAGGCGATGGCCGCCATGCACGCCGCCGACCTGGTGGTCGACCCGTGGTGGCACGCCGCCGGCGGCTTTGTCTTCACAGGCCACCCGCCGGTGTACGCCCGCGCCCGCCGCTTGGACCTCGCCCGCTGACGGCGCGGACGCTGCGGGAGCCGCCCGGCGATCCGGGCGCGCTCGGAACGTCCGCTCCACACCCGACCACCTCTATAGGAGGAGCCCCATGGCCACCACCCAAAAGTTCCGCACCCTTGGCGGAGTGCTCACCACCTGGACCGAGACCGGGCTGTCCGCGCCGCACGGCCGCGCGGGCGGCCGCTACCCCGTCGGCACGGTGACCTGCCAGGGCTGCGGGCACAGCCGCCGCGACGTCTCGCCGCAGGCGGCCGGGTCCCACGCCGAGAAGTGCCGCCGGGTGCCCTGAACCGTCACCACCGGCGGACGCTCGCCTGGTCCGCCCCGATCGTGCCAGAGCCCGGAGCGGCACCTACAGCAATAACGCCAAAGAAAGGGAGAACGACATGGGTTTGATCAGAAACAAGGGCCAGAGCCCGCAGGAGCGCAAAGCCGCCGTCCAGGCGTACAAGCAGGCCCGCGAGGCGCTGGAGGCTAACACCGACCGCGACGAGACCGACGAGTACCTGCAGCTCAACAGCGAGGTCGCCAAGGCCGAGAAGAACATCCCCTGGATCTACCGGTAACCCGCCCCCGACCTATCACCCCGAAAGGATCGTCCATGAACAAGACCGAGCTCATCGCCGCCGTAGCCGAGCGGCTCGACATCCACAAGACGACCGCCGAGGCCGCGGTCACCGCAGTCCTGGACACCATCCGCACCGCGGTCGCCTCCGGCGACCGGGTCCAGGTCATCGGGTTCGGCACCTGGGAGGCGTCCCACAAGCCGGCCCGGCAGGGCCGCAACCCCTCCACCGGCGAGACCATCCACATCGCCGAGTCCCGGGTCCCTCGGTTCAAGCCCGGCACCGAGTTCAAGGCCCTGGTGAACAAGACCCCCGCGGCGAGGTGACGGCGATGCCCAGCCGCATGACCGCCGGCCAGCTCGCCAAGGCCAAGCAGGCCGCCGCGACCGCCGCCACGCTCAGCAAGCTCGCCGAGACCGCGACCGGGCTCGGCGTCACCAGACAGGCCAAGAACCAGGCCGAGGGCGAGCTAGTGGCCGCCGTCGGCAAGCGCAAGGCCACCCGGTTGAAGGAAGACGCCCTGCGGCGCGCCGGCGCCCGCGCCAAGGGACTGCACCGCCTGTTCGGCTGACCACTCCCACCGCCACGCAGCACACAACGAAGAAGGAGCACACGATGCCGCAGAGCAAGGCCGACCGCGACGCCGCCATCAAGAAGATCAAGGACAAGGTCTGCGCCGACTTCAAGGCCGACGGCGTCACCCCGAGCGAGGTCGTCCTCAAGGACAACGGCGACATCGTCATCGACAGGAGCAAGACCCACAGCTGGGCCCAGCCCATGACCGTCGGCAAGTGGCGCTAGGACTCAACCCTGCGCGGGCGCGCACCAGCGTGGTCACTCCGCCAAGAACGCCCACGCCGGGCGCGCCCGCCCACCCCATCAGAGAGGTACACCCATCATGCCCGTACTCACCTACCCGCTGCTCACCACCGCCGAGCGGGAAACCGCCGAGGACGCCATTCGCGCCCACCTCAACAACCTGCTCGCCGACGCCCGCGAGAACGGCGACTGGATGGCCCTGGAGACCCTCACCGACGAGGCCGAACGCTGGATCTCCAACCACGAGGTGACCCCGGACCGCGCCGAGGAGATCCTCGCCAGCCTGGACGACGCCGAGCGCGGCATCGTCGCCCGCTACCTCGACGGAGGCATGTGATGCCCGGCCGCCAGTACACCCACCCCGACGTCCTCACCACCGGCGTCACCGAGGGCTGGGCCGACCCGCAGACCGACCCGACCCGGATCGACTGGCCGCCCCGGCAGGCCGCCGCCCTGATCGCCTTCGAGGTCGTCGACGGCCGTCCGCTCAACCCGTGCGCACCGACCGGCATCCGGTACGGCCGCAACGAGTTGGGCCATTGGGGTGAGCAGGTGTGCGCTGATGCGATCCCCACTGCCTGGGACGAGGACGGCCACCGGTGGATCGTCATGGTGGAGCGCGCCGACGGCCACGGCTGGGCGCTCCCCGGTGGCAAAGCGGACCCCGGCGAGGAGCCGACCGCGACGGCGATCCGCGAGCTAGCCGAGGAGACCGGACTCGTCCTCGGGGAGCACAACGCCCTGTGGGTCGCGCTCCCGGCCCGCGTCGTCCCCGACCCGCGCCAGAGCGACGAGGCGTGGATGGTCACCGTCCCGGTCCGCGCGCACATGGGCACCATGCACCGCGCCGACCTGCCCGCACTGGTGGGCGCCGACGACGCCAAGCGCGCCGAGTGGGTCAGGGCCGACACCTACAACGACCTCGTCCACCACATCGCAGGCTACGGCGGCCGGGTGTTCGCCGCCCACCGCCAGATGCTCGCCGACATCCTCGACGCCTGCCCCGAGGGCGGTAGCCGGTGACCATCCACGTCATGTCTTTCGGCTACGGCCACGCCCCGGCGCCTGAGGCCGACCTGACCATCGACGCCCGCCGCCTGTTCCGCAACCGCTGCGACGACCCCGCCATGCGGCACGCCACCGGCCTCGACGCGGACGTCCGCGACCACGTCATGGCCACCCCGGGCATCGGCTCCACCATCGCCGCGGCCATCCACTACGCCATCGGCCTGGCCTCCTGCGGCCTGGACTGCACCATCGCCGCCGGATGCGCCGGCGGGCGGCGCCGCTCGGTGGTGTTGGCCGCCGAGATCGCTCGCGGGTTGCGCGACTGCGGCGTGGCCGTGCAGCTCACCCACCGGGACGTGCACAGTCCCGTCATCCAGGCGTAGCCCGTACCCGCGTCCCGCCCGCGGGGAAGGCGCGGGTGGGACGCCCCACGAAAAGACCACACGATGCGGGCGCCGACCGGTCGCACTGGACCGCGCTGCCCGTTGAGCCCCACCCTTACCGCTACGCGCCCCGCTCGCCTCGCCCGAGCGGGACGCCCCCAGGAGAGGAACGCCATGAGCGACAGCACCGACAGGGTGGCCCAGTACTACACCGACCGCGACCACCTGGTGGCAGCGCTGCTCGACCCGGGCGCCCGCGTCGTGATCGCCAACACCCTCCAATACGGGCAAGGCCACGAGCGGGGCGGCGGGGCGTTCGGCCCGGTCGACGACCAGGCCGTGGAGAAGGCCACCTCCGACATCCTCGCCGCACTCGCCGCGCGCTCCATGACCATCACCCGGCCCCGGCTGCTCAGCCGGCGCGCCATCGAGGAGCTCCTCCCGGCCGCGCGGGCGGCGTGGACCGATGCCGGCGGCGAGGACGACGTGGATGCCGGGTTGCGCGCGGTGGTGGCCGAGCTGACCGTGCTGATCGCTTTCCAGCTCGGGCGCGCGTCGGCCGCGCGGAGGCGGTGAGTTCGATTCAGGCAAATCCGGCAGCTCTGGGGCATGACAAGGCTTGTTCTCGCGCGCCAGTCCTGCGGCCCCTGGTGTTCGGAATCGACGGTTTCCGAGCAAGATCCGTACGGACTGGTGCGAGACTCCGATCCGGGCCCGCGTGGTGTTCGGAAACGTGATCAAAAGTCTTGATGTCTCACAATCCCCTGACCACCCTATGAGGAGCGAGAGTGACGATCGTCGACCGAGCCCCGGCCGCCGACCTAACTGTCCCAACGCCGCTGCCCGACCGGATCCAGCAGCTGACGATGGACTGGCTGCTGTCGTTCTCCTCCCCTGCGACCCGCCGCGCCTACCGGGTGCACCTGGCCCAGTGGCTCGCGTTCGCCGCCGGCGCGGACATCAACCCGCTCACCGCCTCCCGTGGGGAGGGGAACTTGTGGGCGAGGTGGCTGGAGGTCCCGCCGCGCAGTTGCAAGCCAGCCACCGTGGCGGCGAAGCTCGCCGCGGTCTCCTCCTGGTACGGCTTCCTGGTCGAGGAGGACGCGATCGACCCGCCCCGGTTCACCGCGGCGGCGCGGCCGAAGCTCGACCGGATGCACTCGGAGACGGTCGGGCTGACCGAGGAGGAGGCGCGGGCGCTCATCGCCGCGGCGGACGCCGACCGCGCGCCGGCGGCGCTGCGCACGGCGGCCGTCATCCGGTTGATGGTCGCGATCGGCCCGCGCGTGGCCGAGGTGTGCGCGCTCCAGATGTCCTCGCTCGGCTTCGAACGCGGCCACCGCACAGTGCGGATCGTCGGCAAGGGCAAGAAGGTGCGGGTGCGAAACCTGCCGCCCGCGCCCGCCGCGGCTCTGGACGCCTACCTCGAGGCGCGCGCCCGGGCGGAAGGCGTCGCGGTGGCCGACCTCGACGGCTCGCTGTTCGTCACCGCGTCGGGCCAACCGCTCGCCTCGCGGTACCTGTTCGCCCTTGTCCAGCGGATCGCTCGAGACGCCGGGCTGGAGCATCCGGAACGGGTGACGCCGCACACGCTGCGGCACACGTTCGCCACGGTGGCGGATGAGTACAAGGCACCGCTGTCGCACCTGCAGGACGCGCTCGGCCACGCCTCGCCGGAGACGACCCGCCGGTACATCCACGCGCGCAATCGGCTGGAGCAGGACCCGTCACAGATCGTCGCCGCCGTTCTGGGCTGACGCGGGCTGCTTCCGCCCACTATTCACGCAAGGGCGACCGCAGAGGGTGATGCACTAGTTGCTCGTCTTCTTCAACCTCGGCCCATAGCAATCCGTTATGACCAACTGTCTCCGGATTGCCCGTTAGAT
Organism: Sphaerisporangium siamense; assembly: GCF_014205275.1. Taxonomy (NCBI): domain Bacteria; kingdom Bacillati; phylum Actinomycetota; class Actinomycetes; order Streptosporangiales; family Streptosporangiaceae; genus Sphaerisporangium; species Sphaerisporangium siamense. Next base: position 4,153,005 of record NZ_JACHND010000001.1, on the reverse strand, counting down.
CCCATTCGAGACCGTCCGCAATGTGGGATAGTCGCTCCACTCCCACTCCTATCGAAGGCGGTGTCGTTCCATGACGAACAGGAAAGACAGGGAACGAACCGTTGCGTTTTACGAGATAGTCAGCGACAAGCACGAGCGGATGACACAGATCGACTGGCCCAAGATCCTCGCCGGGCTGTTTGGCGCACCGATCAAGGACCGGATGGTCCGGGGCCGGCTGCGGACCCTAGTCGGCCAGGTCGTGACCTACCAGGAAACGGACCACCTCCTGCTCGGGAAGGTCAAGGACGCCGCCGAGTGGATCGAGCAAGTGAACTTCGAGGACGGGTCCATCGAACAGTTCAACAGCGCCGAGAACCGCGGTCTCCTCGAGACCTCGGTCATGTGCTTCTTGCCCTATGGAAACATCGTTGGAATGATCCGAGGCTCGACCTCGGCCCCCGGGTCCAACGCTCTCGCCGAGTGGATCAATGGCATCGACATCCTAGAAGGTGAGGTCGATGTCCGTGCCATCGTGAGCAAAAGCGCGATGGACAAGATCCAGAAGGCCGACGGCGCGCAGACGATGGAATTCCGCGTGGGGACCAGCAAGGCGGCAGCCGTGGCCGACGCCAACACCAGACTGGGCCGCACCATCCACACACTCCGGCAGGAGTACGGCGACGCGAAGATCACGATCATCGTCGACGTCCCCAAGGACAAGTCCTACCGCAGGGCACACCGCGAGCTCCTTGACGATGTCATGCAGTTGGCCGCTATCACCGACGTGGCCGAGAACGCCAGAGCCAAGCTCACCTACTTCGACGCCACCGAGGAGGCGGAGGCCGAGAGCGTCAACCTCATGCAGGAGCGAATCACGGCCAAGAGGCGGATATCGAGTTTCGACGCCCAGGGACAGCTGATCCGAAATTCGTCGGCCGTGGGTGCAATCATGACAGTAGCGGCCGAAGTCGAACACGCGTTGCGCCTGGCTGTGGACGCCATCGACCGCTAGTGTCCGTGTTCACGGTGTGACCAGGGAAGGGTGCGCCATGACGTCTGAGCGTCGCTTGGCTGACCTGATCATCGAGCACCCAGCAATCGACCTTCTGTTCTCCGCCGCGCTCGTCGGCTTGCACCTGTTCGTCGTGCTCAAGTTCCACCATGGGGACGTCATCGGATGGATGGCGCAGGACGATCGCAAGGATCTGTACACGACCGGCGCTACCGTCATCGCGATCATCTTCGGGTTCGCGTCAGCCGCCGTAGCCCACTACTCCAGCGCCCAAGGAGATCGCGCCCGAACCGCCAAGCGCACGTTCGGCAAGACCCTACGTAATCAATGGCTCGGGACGCTGGCGCTCCCAATGCTCGCCGCTCTGGCTTGCCTGGTGGCCATGGCGCTTGACGGTAACAAATCGGGCGAGCTGGTCGCCGCTCGCTGGATCTTCGAGGCCGCCGTGTGCTTGGCGGCGGTCAAGGTGCTGCGCGTTCTGTACCTCTTCCAGATCATGCTCGACATGACCGACCTGGATGCCGTGGACCAAGGCCGAGTGCCCGCCCCTGCGATCAAGCCAGGTTGGCTGGACAGGCACGCTTCCTAATCAGAGCTGATCCACACGCGACGGCCGCCCTCCCTCTGACAACAGGGAGAACGGCCGTCGCGCTCCATGTACCGATAACGCCGATTATCAGCCACCCCTAATGATCTTGACTGTGCGAGAGGATCGACCCATGCAGGACCGCACCGACCACATTCTCGCCGCGATCGATGGCGCCCTGGAGTGGGATCCACATGAGGGCGACGCTATGCGGTGGACGCCGGAAGCACCGCACCGAGTGCAGCCTCCCAAGCTTCCTGTGATCACTCCGGAGCAGCTTGAGGGCCTCACGCAGGCGTTCGTGCCGCTGGCCATGGCAATGCAGGAATCCATTCGCCAGATCGGTGAAGCGTACGCCAGCATGGCGCGAACCCTGGCGCAGTCGCCGGAGTGGCAGGCTTTCGTCGAGTTCGCGAATTCTCCGCAGGGTCGCACCTTGATCGAAGCCCACGAGCGCGGCGAGATCGAGCCCGATCCCGGCCGCTGCCACTGCTTCTGCGGTCGCCGTCACGACGATCGAATGGGTATCTGCGCCGGGGAAGCGGCCGGTACGGTGCGCTACCGCAGCGCGAGCGTGGGAACCGTGGACGTGGCCATGTGCCAACCCTGCCTCGACGCGGAACCCGCCCAGTCGCGATAGGCAGCGCGCCTCTCGCCCCGTTACCCTCGGGTGGCGGGGCGTTACCATGTCCAGGCTCAGCCTTGAGCGCGGGCCAGCTTCTGCAGTTCCAGCCGTCGGGCGTACTTGTCCATCGCGGTCTCCCAGTACTCGTGTCCGTACAGGATCCCCACGAGCCGGCCTCGCTCAGCCCGGGCACCCTCGACCGCAGCGCGCAGATCCTCGTCCCACGCGGCTTCGCCGGCGACGACGTCCACTGACGAGGGGAGCTGGGCGACGAGCCGCTCAACTTCGGCGTCGGCGGCGTAGTAGTCCCGCTGGGCCTGCAGCAGGTCGGCAGGGAACTCGATCTCGGTGTCGTCGGCCATGGTGCTCCCCTGGATCGTGCGTTTCGGGCCGATCCTACGAGGGCTGATCTCGATCATCGGCGACGCCCCACCGGTAGCGAAGTACACCAGCAGCGACCAGTCCGCGTCACACTCGCATGACCTCTAAGCCCTCCCGCCCCTCTCGATTACTGCCCGGCGAAAAGATCTTCCTTAAGATCTGCGGGTGGCTCCTCGGGGCCGGGGCCATCTTCTATGCGGGGTATCTCGCCGGTGGCGCCGAGTTCACCGTTCTGGTGCCAGAGAGTGAAGGCGGGGACTGCGCCGCGATTCAGAAGGAGGCCGCAGAACACATTGAGGAAGGCACCCGACAGTTCAAGATCAACAACGGAGTCACCGACGGTTCGCATGAATCCCGAACCGGCGCCCATATGATCATCAATAACCCTCATTGCTACACAGAGGCGGACGTCGCTTCCGCTCAAGCCATGCTGGACGCGCTCGCGAAGCTACCCAGCTAGGGCTCTTGCCATCCTCTGACCTGCCCTTTCCTATCCTGTCCCCATGGCAGCGCGGCGGGTCGGCACGGACGGCTTCGAGGTGGAGTGCATCGTGCTGAACGGCCGGCCGACGATGCGGGTCTGCCAGCTGGGCTATGTGGTCGCCTACGTCCACTCCGTGCGGGAGCTGGCCGCGATCGTTGCACTGGAGGACCTGGTGGAGGTCGTCTCTCTGCCGAGGCGGTGAAGCGGGCGGGGCGGCTCCGCGGATACCAGCCGGGAGGCGCCCCGCCCTACGCACGGGCCCGGCAATCGGTCCCTGCTCCCGGGCGACAATAGCGTCTCTCTGCTCGTTGTCCAGGGACTCAGAGGGATCCATGACGATCGAGTGGGATGGATCGTCGATCCTGATACGCATCTCCGATCACTCCACTAGAGTGCGACTGCCGATCGCGTTTCGCATACGGACAGATACCAGCCGTAGCGACTGCGGGCGAGGTCGGCGATGCCCGGCAATCCCTACTAGGAGACCGAATGGAGTCCACCCTGCTCAAAGCCGCCAAAGCGAGCATTGTGCTTGCCGTGCTCGCGGTGGCCGCCTACGCGATCAGACGATCCTCCACTGCCGCCCCCGGTGGCATGGCGAAACTCGTCCTCGCGTTGGCCGCGCTGCTCGGCGCCGTCCCCCTGATCCTCGACGCGCTTCCAGACTGACCGCATCCAGGCTGCCGACATAGCATGACGCGCCCGTCTCCACGCTGGAGGCGGGCGCGTTCTCATAGCCAGCGGGCATGGTTTCACGCGCAACCTAACGTTCGTTTGGTGCGTCCCAATGGTGACGCTGTCGCGGGGGCGACGGCGAGGGCGGCGTTGCGGCCCTTTCGCTGCGAGGGTGTGAGAGGGCCCAGCCACACCTTGAGCCCTCAGCTCCGCGGCGGCTTCTGGAATGCCTCCCAGCCGGCCTTCTGCAGCGCCTCACGGGCCGCCAGCCTGCTGTCCGCCTGGCCCCACCAGTCGTGAGGCGCGTACAGGGCATCCAGCGCCAGCCCACGCTCGCGGCGCGCCGCGGCCAGCTCCTCCTCCTGCGCCGGACTGATGGCCGCCTCACCGGCAACAATCTCGGACGCCGGCGGCAGGTTCCCCTCGAAGGACTGCACCACGGCGTCGGCCTCGTAGAAGGCCACCTGTGCCTTGAGCATGTCGTCAGGGATCTCGTAGTCGGCCATGATGCTCCCCCGGGTCGCGCGGTACGGGCCGATCCTACGAGGGGCCTCCTGGCGTGAGGATGGCGCCCTGCCGCCACGATCCGAGCACGCGTAGAACGATCGACGCAGTGGGTCACGGCGCCCTCCGGGGCGCTCTGGTCCGCCTGCTGGGCGACTCCTTGCAGATCGCCTACGGCGCGGTGAAGGCGGCGTTGATCAACGTCACCAGATACATCGCCGTCCAGTACGGGCCGCAGCGGGTCCGCTGCAACGCCGTCGCCCCGGGGGCGGTGATGACTCCGGCACTGCGCGACAACATGCCGGCCGAGGCCATCGAGCGGCTCCAGAGTCACAACGCGCTGCCGTATCTGGGGGCTCCCGAAGACATCGGCAACACGATGCTCTTCCTCGCCTCCGACGAGTCGCGCTACATGACAGGGCAGACACTCGTGGTGGACGGCGGTTGTACCAGCCAGTCCCCGCTCGCACCGGATCGCAGGACACTGCTCCCCGAGTGAAGCCCTGCCTGCCCGCCCCCCTTCGCTTCACCCCCGCCCCGGCCCGGCGGCGGCCACGGTGAGGGCGTCGGCCACGCCCTGCGTGTCGGCCCGGTGTTGCACGGCCAGGGAGGTCATCTCCTGGTGGGACATCTGGTCGTGCACGCCGTCGGAGGTTGTGCGGCATCAGATTGTCCGGAGGATTGTCTCAGGTTTGCCACCGACAACGGCCCCCCGCCGGGCAATGGCGGAGGGCCGTTCATGTAATAGCCCACGGCGCTCGTCCGGACCAACAAACTGACGCTTTGGGGCTGCGACCAGGGGCGATGCTCCGATTCGGAGGCCGCTGTTCCCGGCGCTACCCAACCATCATCGGCCATGACCCCGAGGACCAGGAACACCTACGGCCCCCATCGGATCGTCTAGGACTGCTCCGGACTGAGGCGGACCGTCGTGGATCGCGCCACCGGCCCGCACAATCTCTTGCTTAGGCCGCCGAGCAGGGAAGAAACGGTTGTCGTATGCCGGTCCGGTCTGTGTGGGATTGTTCGCGAAAGCCGATCGTCACGTCCCGCTCCCCGCCACGGCGATCAGCCGCGATGATGCGTGTATCGACGTCTGAGGCGCACGGGGAGGGCAACCCCGTCGCGCGTCCCCTCACACCGTCGAACCACGCTCGTCCGGACCACAACACGCTTGGAGGCATTCATGCCGTTCCTGCCCTGCCTGCCCGTCCCGCGCCCCGGCTCGTCCGGGCGCCTGGTGATCCTGCTCGTGGTGCTGCTGTTCGTCGTCGTGCTGTCGGTGACGGGCCGGGACCCGGCCCTGGCGCTGGGCGTGGCGCTCGCGGCGGTCACCGCGATCGCGCGCCTGGACGCGGTGGTGACCCAGATCGCGTCCGAGCGCTGAGCGAGACCCCGATGGGAAGACCCGAGAGCCCCATCACTGGGGAAGGCCCGGTCGTTGAGCTGGCGCTTGCGCTGCGTGACTTGCGCGCACGGGCCGGCCAACCCACCTATCGCAAGATGGCCGAAGATCCCCGCTGCCTCAGCAGGCACTCCCCGCTGGCGGAAGCCGCCCGCGGGCGGACCTGCCCGACCTGGGAGGTTCTGCGTGACTACGTCATCGCGTGCGGCGAACAGCCCGAGGACTGGCAGGAGCGGTGGGAACGAGCACACAAAGCCCCCCGGCGTCGGCGCCCGGCAGTCTCGCGCCAGACGTCCGCGACAAGCAGCAGCATGGCCAGGGCCCACACCGCACCCCAGCACCCCACACCGTCGGCCCCCGATCCCTGGCAGGCACACTCAGCCCGCGAGTTCGTGCTGGCGCTGCGCGAGTTGCGGGCTTGGAGCGGGCAGCGTAGCTACTACGACGTGGCATCCGCAGCCGAGATTCGGCTGGCCAAAAGCACCGTGTACGACGCGCTCAACCCCAACCGGGAACGTATGCCCCCGCTGGAGATCGTCCGCGCCATCGTGATCGCCTGCCGCGCCGACCTCGAGACCTGGACCCAAGCCTGGCAGCACCTGCGTCTGCGGGAACACCAGCGGGCCCCGCTCCCAACTCGCCCAAGCATCAGTCGCCGCGACCCTTTCCTCTCGCCCCCTCCTGACCTGGCCACAGTTCTCACAGGCCCCGATGCCAACGGCCGTAAGCCGCTCGGCGGACAGTCCGAGGAGATGGCGAGAGCGCGCGACGACCGACGGATAGTCGGCAACAACCCGCCGAAATATGACCACATCAACCTGGCCCAGGCTGGGACGCTGCCCCTCGCCCGGGACACCAGGGCGCACGTTGTCGAGCGCGGCTACGTGGTCGGCATGCGCGGCGGCGGACTCCGGCAGACTTGGGTGTTCTTCAAGGATCTGGAACCTGCGCTGATCTTCGGCCGGACCGGGCGGATGTCGGCCGGCGACATCACTGGCTACGGGGTCTACGAGGCCGCACGGGAGACCCGCTACGACAAAATCCTGGGCAAGGAGATGACCACGCTGCACATGGCTGGCGAGTCACTGGACCGCCGCAAGAATGAGCGAGAGGCCTACATCCGATGGCTACAAGGAGTGGATCTAGAGTCGGCGCAATTCGCACCCCAGTCGAGGCGGGTTGAAAAAGCCGTATGAACCCCTCGGAACAATCCCCCAGGCCCCGGTCGCGGAACCCGTGCCCTAGAACGGTCAAGGATGATGACAACGAACTGCCCCGGCCGCTGCTGGTCGGCCGCGACGCCGACCGTGTGTTCAACGAGCTGTACCGAAGTTGGGCGCTGGAGTACAACGTCGACCCGGATGAGGATCCGGAATTCCTGCGCGCCTCGCGCGTGGCGACTGGGCACGACCCGGAGACTGGTCTGCCCGCCGGTACCCCGTAGCAGCCGACACCTTCAGCGCCTGTCCTTACTTCACGAAACCCAGTACTTCGTACGGCATGCACGGGGATAGCGCCGAGCGCGCACGGCGCAGGATGGCCTGGCGCGATCCCGATCCACGCTTCCTCGCCGGGACGCCGTCGTGCGCGTAGTTCTATAGGCGCGGTCCGGGCCGCTGATTCGCCACCTCTGGCGATCGTCGCCCCGGACCGCGATAGACCTTCCCAAGAGGGTCGGCCTACGTTGTCGCAGCTGAGCTATGCAGGCATCGGCCCTGCCGTCGGCCGACGCGCGGCCGCTTCGGTCGGCGGTTAGAATAGCCCCCCCGACTTGTTGGCCTTGGCGAGCTTCTGGGCCCGCGCGTACAGCTCATCGCGTATCGGGGCCGGCGGGCTGAATCCGTCCGCGTGACGGGTGAGGAACCGCTCGGTGGTCTGCTTGCGGGTCGCCGGCGCGCTGGCCCGCTGGTATTCGGGCGTGGCCAGCAGCTCGGCCGCCAGCTCATCGAGGCGGTCATCGCTGATCTGCGCATACGCCGCTCTGGCCAGCTCATCGGCCCGGTCGTAGGCGATCCGGAGCGCCTCCCATTCGACCACCCGAGGAGTGTCCGGCGGGATCAGCAGGCTGCCGGTCCGGTGCCGGGCTCCTGCCTTGGCGGCCCGGAACTCCGGGTTGGCCAGCAGCGCCTCGACGAGTTCGGCGGTGAGCCGCTCCCGCTCCTCCTCGGTGAGCCGGCCGTCTTCGTCCTCGGCGTCGTCCGGCGACTCCTCATCCTCGGCGAGCTGCTGCCACTCGGCGTACCAGCCGGCGCGATGCTTCCAGAAGTGCACGATGCCGTTCGTGGCGAACGCGACGCTGAGCTGACCGATCTGCCCATTGCGCTTAAGCAGGTGCTCGGGCGGATCGTCGACCTCGTACTCATCATCGCCGGGGTCGAACGGTGCGGCCTTCAGGTAGAGCACCCCGCCCCCGAGCTTGCGCGCCAGAGCCAAGAACCCGGGCAGATCCAGCACGTCCGGGGCCAGGCACACCTCCGCCCCGAGGGCATGCCCAGGAACGGCGGGCACCAGCGTGAGCGAGGCGGTATCGGCGAACTCGGCGACCGACCGGGCGAGCTTGGCGAGGCTGTCCACGAGCGCACCGTAATCACCCCGAGTGGCAGGCCACCGCCGTGATCGCTCCCTAGGGCTCCAGCTATCCGCCTTCCAGTGCGACGACACGCGCCCGGCCCCGTGATTCGTGTAAGCGCGGATGCTTACACTCTCCGGTCGCACCGCCTTCCAATGCGACCACACGCACCCGGTCCCTTGCAGTCCCGGCGGCGCGTCTGGAGCACTGTGCTGTCAGGTCAACCGCGGGGGACGTCCCGGGCGGTCATGACACCCGGATGCGCCGCGACTTCGGTGGTGAGGTTTCTTCGGTCGAGAAACCCCCCGCGCATGTGTACCGTGATGTGTAAGCGCGGACGCTTACACTCGCCGGTCGCACTGACGACCACCGTGGCGAAGGCTTGAGAAAAGAGATGGGGGAGAAACCCCGTGCCCGGTGAGTCTTGCCGGACTCGGGCGCTGGTGGCTCCTCCCCCAGTTCGGGCGGTCCTCGGTCCTCCTCGCGTGTCAGCGCGAGAGAGGACCAGGGCCGTCGTCATCGGTCAGCAGTGACCAAAGACGCCGGCCGATCTCCCACAGCAGCACGCGAACCAGGCCGCGCCCGCCAAAGGCGATAAGCCGGCCCCAGGGAACTCCCCCAGACCTTGGCCCCTCAGCATCCGAACGACGGTGCTTTCCCATGGCACTACCTGTCTCCTGGTTGGACCACCAAGCCGACTCCGCAGAGACCGGCCGGTGGGGCCGCCCTTCGGGCAACCACGTGGAGCCGTCCGATGAGACAGCGACCAACCAAGACCAAGCTGAGGCAAAGCCTATCGACGGCGAGCCGCGCGCGAAGTGTTCATCAATTGACGAGCTCAGATGATCGGCCGACAGGCCGTTGAGTCTGGGCCCGGTGTTGGCTGGTGTCGGCTGGTGTGGTCCCCCGTCGTCTCGTTCTGGCTCCTGATAATTCTTGTCAGGAGTCAACATTCGCCCCGGGAGGCACACCCGTGACCGCGCTCGCACCCCGCCGGACCGGCCCGGCCGACCCGGCGACCCTCCCGGCGCACACCGCCGTCGACCACTGGCTGAGCCCGGCCGCCCGCGCGGCGATCGAGGCCGGCGTCCCGGAGTCGACCCGCCGCGCCTACGCCCGCGACTGGAGCGCCTTCGCCGCCTGGTGCGCCGAGCGCGGCCGCGCGCCGATGCCGGCGACCGCCCAGACCGTCACCGAGTACGTCACCCACCTGACCGCCGTGCCCTCGGCGCGCACCGGTCGGCCGCTCGCCCCGCCGTCCATCGAGCGGGCCCTGGCGGCGATCCGCACCATGCACCAGGCCGCCGACGCGGGCCCGCCGCAGACCAAGGCCGCCCGTAAGGTGCTGGCCGGGTACCGCGAGCGCCTGGCCCTGGCCAAGGATCCCGCCGCCCGGCCCCGCAAGGCCGACCCCGCCGTGCCCGACGCCCTGCGCGCCATGCTCGCCACCCTCGACCGGGCCACGCTGGCCGGCAAATGCGACGCGGTCGCGCTGCTGCTCGGCTACGCCTGCGCGGCCCGCGTCAGCGAGCTGGCCGCGCTGGACATCGCCGACGTCGCCGAGACCTCTGACGGGCTGCTGGTCACCGTCTACCGGCGGAAGATCAAGAAGTTCACCGAGGCGGCCATCCCCTACGGCCGCGTCCCCGCGACGTGCCCGGTGCGCGCGGTGCGCGACCTGCTGGCCGCCATGGACAGGCCGGCAGCACCGCCGGGCCGCTGCTGGTGCGCATCGACCGGCACGGCCGCATCGCTCCGCCCCTGCGCCGGGAAGGCCGCACCATCGGCGACCCGGCCGGGCGGATGACCGCCGAGGCCGTCGCCGACGTTGTGGCGCGCATCGCCGCGGCCGCCGGGTTGGAAGGCCGCTGGAGCGGCCACAGCCTGCGCCGCGGGTTCGCCACCGCCGCCCGGCGCGACGGCAAGACCCTGGAGCGCATCGGCCGCCACGGCGGCTGGGCCGACGGCTCCCGCGCGCTGCTCGGCTACCTCGAAGAGGGCGACCGCTGGACCGACAACCCGGTGACCGGGCTGTGAGCGGCACCTACGAGGCGCTGGCCGACATCGCGGCCGCCGCCCGCGCCGCCTACGCCGGCGGGGCGCACCTGCGGGTGCGCTCCAGCGGCATCGTCCACCAGGTCGCGATGACGCGCTGGCTGGGCGGGCACCTGATGCCCGGCCCGGCGTGCATGGTCGGCGTCAGCGGCTGGGACCCCGGCGCCGCCCACCCCGACCACGGCGAGGTCACCTGCCGCCGCTGCCTGAAGCTCCACCAGCCCGCCGCCGATGGGCAGCTCGACCTGTTCGGCGCCCTCGCCCCCGGTCCAGCCCCGCAGCAGCTGCCCGCCTGGTGACCCGGGCGCGGACCTAGGTCCATGCATAGGCAACCACCTACATTCCTAGGCGCCTACCTAGCCGCTCGCGCGGGTACGCGCGTACCTGCGCGCCTCGGCGCGTACGCACAATTAGGGGTACGGCCGGAATGCGCCCGAAAGGGCCACCCATCGGTGGCGACCTTGGTGGGGGCCTGACGTTCCGGCTCTAACAGCGAGGGATAAGTCGGGGCTCCGCTCTGCGAAAGTCCGTGGCTCCGCAGGTCGTATTACTCCGGCCGCCCCTGATGTACACCTTATGGAAGCATCTCCCACGCGCTGGTCGGCTGCGCCGAGGCGCACGCCAGCCGCGCCAAGGCCGCGGCCAACGCGACGCTTCTTCATGCGTACAGGTACTTGTGCCTGTCGATCCAGTAGGAGCGGCTGGTGAACTCCCGTCCGCAAACATGGCACGGCGCAGTGCGCCCCTCGTCGGCGAACTCGAAGACGTTGTGCACGCCGAGCACGGTGTCACGCAGCAGCCGCTCCTCATGCACCCGTTGGTTGACGGCATACGCGACGATGTCCAGCGCGGTCGGCGTGCGACCGCACGGACAGGGCGATCCGCCCGAGGCAGGGATGACCCAGAAGCCACCAACCGCCCCGAGCGGTAGGCGCAGGAGTCCCTCGATGTAGCGGAGCTCAGCGGGCGGCGTCTCGACCATGGGCCCCAGCTCAGGGAGCAGCGAGATGACCCGGCGCATCTCGTCGTCACCGAGCTTGATCCCCGTCCTAGCGCCGCTTTGGCGGTAGTAGTCCTTCAGTTCCTGAAGTGATTCGGTCGGCATGATTCATCCTTCTGACGGGAACCAACGTTCCCAGCTCTAAGCGATGACGCCGCCGGTCATCGACCGGCGCGCGCCGAGACCGGCCACACCATGGGAATCACATGACGCGCGGTGGAGAGTCACCCCGCATCGGGGGTTGAGGAACCGCAGGACAGCCGTTAGCGGTACCCGCCGGCACCGCCATCCACAGGCGAAACCCCGGCGTCCGCTCCCACCGCCTGACGTGCGGTCTCCGGCAGATGCGGCCCGTTTCCGCCGTACTCCGGTGGCACCCCAATTACTGCCGCCCGAACGGCGGCCCCTTGGGATGACACGCCGCCGTCTTGCCGAATGCAGACCCAGGCACAACCACCGGCCTACCTAGCCGCCCGCGCAGGCGGGTGGCCATCCGGGTATCTGCCTATGCAGCTACAAGAGCTCTCAGCACGCGTGCGTAGAGGTTGGCGTCTCCATCGAGGTCGTGGACTGCCGCCTCGGCAATGCCTGCACTAACACCGCCCGGTTGTACGTGCTGCTGGATGACAAGGTCGCCGACGCTGTGTAACAACAGAAGCTGCTCATGCCGAGGCAGTTCGCGTATACATCAACATCCTGAATTGATCCGGATAGGAAGCTGGTCAATGGCGCGTGAAGGCCATATCGACGACTAATGCACAAGGCTCGCACCTATCAGCTTCCTGGCATGGCATTAGCGATATGGCGACGATTCATCCTTCTTACGCACCGAACCGGTGGCGGATCACGTTACTCCGCCACCGGCCCACGCTATCGCGTTTTAGTCCTGCTTACTATTCTGCCAGCGTTTACGCCTGGCGATCCTTACCTACCCAGAAGAGGGGGTTCGGCGAACTCCTCGTGGCCGACGTTGGGTGAAGTCTCACCCAAATCACACCAAGCCGTTGAAGTGGATGTTCCGCCGACGTAAGGGCCGTAGACCCTGTGGGTGAAGGGACTTCCCTGAGGCCTGCAGTCGACCCACACACGGTGTGTGTGCTGGGCCGGGTGGCTGGGGCACCAGGACTTGCCACCTGCCTTACCTCCGCTGGACAGTGGCGCGTGCGTGCAGAGAAGAAGTGCGGCTGATGTGCTGGTGGCAGAGGCCGGCGGGCCTGTTACCAGAAGGGAAGTGGCTAAAGCCCCACCCGTCAATACCGATGCCAGCACGAGTCGCTTTTTCATGTCCCGCCTTTCGGGGGTAGGTATGAAACCTTGCCGAAATGCACGCTGGAACCGAAGCCAGCGTGCCGCGCGCGGCGTGAATTCGGAATGGGGGGAGGCCGTGCGCCCCGACCAAACCAGCGCCGCACTGCAGATATTAACCAATTCAGATCTTCGCCGGTACGGAGGTGGGCATAGTATTTCGCTCTGGGTTAAAAACGATGAGTTTTCGGAAAGATGGATACCCTAATTACGGGTAGGCGAACTGAAACGGATGTCGTCTACTACTTGGGAGTGTGGCCGAATTGGGGCACGGTCAGTAGTGCTCCCCGTACTCAGGCGTTGACCGCGACTTCGACGCCGAGCCTTCACTGCCGCCGCCGGTCCATATCACAGCGAATGGTGATTCTCCAACACGGCGCTACACCGACGCGGGCTATCGCCGCTTCCGATACGCTCGTGGGCTGTTGCCGTCGGTTCAGTACAGCCGCAGTACTGCGGTATTTTCGACTGGCATATTGCCGGAGTCCTCACACGGCGGGACCGGCGTTCAAGCGGAGCCAGTCCGTGCGCGACCTGATCGTCGTCAGTAGAACACCGGTTGGAGGATGAGCAGCATGAGTCGCAGCCTGCGTGTCAGCGCGATCATGGCGGCAGGCACGATGGTGTCCAGGGTCACCGGATTCGTTCGCACGATGGTGCTCGCCTATGCCATCGGCACGGCGGCGATGGGCGACGCGTACAACGCGGCCTACGCCATTCCGTACAGCATCCTGGATCTGCTCCTGCTCGGCGTGCTGAGCAGCGTCGTGGTCCCCATGATCGTCAAAGCGCAGCAGCAGGACCCCGACGGCGGACGGGCCTACGAACAACGGCTGATGACCATCGTCACGCTCACGCTGATCGTTGTGGCGGTCGTGGCGGTGCTCGCCGCACCACTGCTGATCGACCTGTACACCACCAACTGGGCGCCCGACAGCAACGAATTCAAGGTCGCGGTGACGCTGGCCAGGTTCATCCTGCCGCAGCTGGCCTTCTTCGGCATCGGCGCCGTGGCCGGCGCCATACTCAACACCCGCGACCGCTTCGCGGCGCCCATGTGGGCACCAGTGGTCAACAACCTCGTGGTGATCTGCGTCCTACTGGCCTTCGCGCTAGTCACCGGCCACGCGGGCGGCAACATCTCGCAGGTCACCGATGCGCAGCTCGCACTACTCGGCTTGGGTACCACGGCCGGGATCGTGGCCCAGTCGGTGGTTCTGATCGTGTCGCTCAAGCGGGCCGGGTTCTCTTTCCGCCCCCGCTTCGACGTGCGCAACGCCCGACTGGGCGAGATGTCCAGAATGGGTATTTGGACCATAGGGTATGTGGTGATCACCCAGCTGGGCTTCATGCTCACCACAAATTTGTCCAGCTCGGCCGGCGACCAGGTGCCCGGCCACGGCATCACTCCCTACACCTTCGCCTTCCAGCTCTTCCAACTGCCCTACGGCGTCATCGGCGTCTCGGTGATCACCGCCATGCTGCCCCGGATGAGCCGCGCGGCCGGTGAAGGGCGGCTCGACCTGGTCCGTGATGAGTTCCAGTCGGGCGTGCGCCTCATCAGCGCGGTGATGGTGCCGATGTCGTTGCTGCTGATGATCCTGGGACCGGCCATCACCGTGCCGATCTACGCGCACGGGGCCACAACGGTGGACGACGCCGTCTACATCGGCAACGTGCTGCAGGTGTACGGCCTGGCGCTGATGCCGTTCACGATCTTCCAGTTACTGCTCCGCGTCTTCTACAGCTTCGGCGACACCCGCACGCCGGTACTGGTAGGTGCGGGCACAACGGCACTTCACGCCTTGCTTATGATGACCCTGTACTTCGTGCTGCCTGCCCGGTATGTCGTCATGGGACTCGCCTTCGCCTACGCCGTCGCCTATGCGGCGGGTGCCGTCGCGGCGTGGATGCTAGCCAGTCGCCGCGCGCAAGGGCTCGGGGGATGGGCTATCGGCTCGATCTTGACCAAGATGTACTGGTGCTCACTGCCCGGCGCCGTGCTCGCGCTGGCCTCGCTCTGGATTGCTCAGCAACTGTTCCGCTCGCCAGGATTTTCCAACGCGCTGCTCTCTCTGGCCGTTGGTGGTGGCCTTGGCATGTTCCTCTACCTCGTCATCGCCCACAAAGCGCGGATCACCGAGATCAGCTCGATCATCGGCCTTGTGACCGGACGCACGCGCCGACCAGTAGCAACACCTGCAGACATCCGCAGCGCTACAACGGCGCAGGACTGACCTGACGAAGTTGCCTCTGATCTGGGGTAACGGTCGTGTTGACGACTTAGTGATCACCGTCGTCGGGACTCCAACCAGGCGGTTATCTGCTGTGGAGCTGGGCCGGGGGCGTCAAGAGGCCGAGCTGCCCGGGGCCGGCGTCGTCCTAGACCTGGAGCTTCAGGCCGCGGCGGCGAGTGACCTCACCGTCGTCGGCGTGAGCGGCGCCGGAGCCCCCAGCCGCTGACTCCGACCATGCACACCGGGTCAGCTGCGGTAGTAGAAGAGTGATCCACCCGTCACCTTTCGTGTATTCCCCCCTCGCCTCTTAATGGGAGCTTCAGCCGCGGCCGACCGTCCGCATTCACGCCGATCCGAAGGCGGAGGCGTGTCATAGCCGCAACCATGCGCTTGCACCATTCCTCGCTTGCCACTCGTTCGCGATACCAGGACGGCATGGTTTGTCGCACAACCTAACGCACGCTTGATGCGCCCCAAATCTAACGCTGGCGCTACTGCGACGGATGCTCCCCGTGCTCGCGGTGCGGCGCCGATCGTACGGGGGTCACATTTCGTACACACGACGCCCTGCCCGCGCACACCAGGACTAGCGTTGCCGCGTCACGTACTGGGTAAAGAGGGAGCCGCACGATGAAGTCGCGCCGATTACCGTGGGGCCCGATAGCCGCGCTGCTGGGGACGGTCGTCGGCCTGATCGCTGCCTTCTGGCCGGTGTCGCTGAACGTACTGGGCACTACCGCGTCTTGCGGGCCGGCTGTGTTCGCCCTTTTCGCCTCTGGTGGCCAGGTTGTCGACGATGGCTCCTTGACCGCGATGGCTGTCCAGCAGTGCCAGGCGCAGGCGATGTCCCCCGTCGCAATCGGCGTCGTTCTCCTGCTGGGAGGGTGGGGCGCTTTCATGGTCTCGCTTGTCCTCCGCGGCAAGGCGGCGAGCGAGTCAGACGACAAGTACCAGCAGCTACGCACCGCGATCCAACATCTGCATTCGCCTCACCCTGCAAACCGTGCTGCATGCCTGTCGTGCAAGGTGCCCTGGCCGTGTCCCACCGCCCGAGCGGCCGGCGCGCCAGCAGTCAATCCCTTTGCCCGCGCTCGAAGGCCACCTGAGGCTTCAGCAGGTCGTCAGGGATCTCGTAGTCGGCCATGAAGCTCCCCCGGCCGCGGGTTGTGGCCGATCCTACGAGCAGCGATTCCGATCAGCGAGAACACCCCGACTACGGCGAAGCCGCTGCGAACGTCCGGATCCGGACACCACGCAAACCACGCGCGGGCGACCCTCGTCTTCTTCGTGTTCATCCCCACAGGAGGTCCTCTTGCGCTTCCGCTCTCTCGTTTCCACCGCCGCCCTGGCCGCCGGGCTGCTGGTCGCCCCCGTCGCCGTAGGCGCCGCCGACGCCACCACGGCCGCCGCGGCCTGCCAGTACAAGCGCGTCGGCAACCACTGGAACTGCATCACCCCGGGCGCGTACTGCCCGGCCGCCGCGCACGGCAAGCTCGGCATCTCGAAGACCGGAAATCGCTATCGGTGCACCCGGTACAGCAATGGCCGGTGGCGCTGGAAGCGCGCATAGCCGTTCGCGTCGGCCCCGATCCTTCGCGGAGGACCGGGGCCTATTCGTATCTATGGCGGGTTCCTCGCGCCCGAGGGCTTGCTACTCGGCCTCCATCTCCGCGAGCCCCTCAGGCAGTCCCGCCGCAACGGCGCGCACCACCGCGGCGTGCACCCATGGCCCGTCGCAGCCGACGACCGTGAGCGGGCTGCCGGTGACGGTGTACCACTCCTCGGCTCCGGTGTACTGGACGGTGATGGTGGCTTGGTCGCCGCGGACCTCGGTGGCCACGGTGAGGTCCCCGGTGACCACGCCGACCTCGTCCGTCATGACGCCACCAGGGCCGGCGACGACGTGGGCTTCAAGTCGGTCGCTCATGGGTTCTGGCCGTCGGGGCAGGTGTCGAGCATCTGGTCGAGCGCCGTCTTCTCCTCGGTGGTGACGGCGAGCCCGTAGAGGTGCTTAACGTCCGTCCAGGCGCGGGCGTAGGTGCACCAGTAGGAGCGCAGCGGCGGCTTCCACTGCGCCGGGTTCTGGTCGCCCTTGGCCCGGTTGCTGGCGGCGGACACGGCGATGAGCTGTGGGTTTACGAGGTCGTTGGCGAAGGCTCTCCGCTTGGCCGTCGACCAGGCGTCCGCACCCGAGCGCCAGGCGTTGGCCAGCGGCACCACGTGGTCGATGTCGACCTGGGCAGCGGCCGTGAGTGTCTTGCCGTCGTACTCGCTGTGCCAGGTGCCCGAGACCGCCCGGCACTCCTCGTCTCGCTCGACGGCGGTCCCGTCGCGTTCGAGGACGACCTCGCGGGTGGAGCACGACCCGCCCTGCTCGATCCAGTGCGGGAACTTCGCCCGGGAGTAGCCGGTCATCGCATGGGGCACGTCAACCGCGAGCTCGGCGAGTTCGACGCGTGCGGTCGCGGCCGGCGAGGGCTCAGGCAGCGTGACCGGTGCGGCGGACGCCGGTGATCCGCCAAGGAGAGCGGCCAGGAGCATGCTCAGGGAGATGAGAGCGGCGGACCGCCGCGGGGGTGTGAATGGCATGCACCACCGGTACAGCGCTCACGAGGGGATCTACGCTCGCTTTGCCATCCCTTGACCTGCGAATTCTTAGCCTGGCGGGGTGTCAATATGGGCTGGGCCGGATCGTTTCGTGATCGATCGGATCGTGCTGAACGGCCGACAGGTGCTGAGGATCCGCCAGTACGGAGTTCTGGTCGCGTACGCCCGGTCGGTGGCCGAGGTCGCCGAGCACGTCGCGCTGGAGGACCTGGTCGAGGTCGTCTCCCTGCCGTCGCGTTGAAGCGGGCGGGGGCCCCGCGGTTACCAGCCGGGGGCTTCCCGCCCTTGGGCGCAGAGGTCGACTAAGAAAACCATGCACCAACCCTCAACCCTAGCGTGTTCAGACGTTCACTTAGCGTGTAGCTGCGAACGCGCCCCCCGAATCTTCCTCAGGATCGGCAAACACATGGGCCGCACAGTCAAGCGAGCCGCTAGAGTTTGCCTTCGATTGCCGACCGTACGCGGACAATTACCAACCGTGAGCAATTCGGGCGGAATCGAGACAGAGGTCGACTAACATAGGCGAAGGGGAACTGCCCATGCACCAGCACATCCCGCTGATCGGCGTCATCGCCATCCTTACGACCGCGGCCTACGCAGTCCGCCGTACCTCCATCACAGCCCCCAAGCTGCTTGTTGGAGTGGTTGTGGCCCTGGCGGTCCTGCTCGGCGCCGTTC
This sequence comes from Sphaerisporangium siamense, assembly GCF_014205275.1. NCBI lineage: Bacteria > Bacillati > Actinomycetota > Actinomycetes > Streptosporangiales > Streptosporangiaceae > Sphaerisporangium > Sphaerisporangium siamense. The sequence goes on along the minus strand of NZ_JACHND010000001.1, from coordinate 4,134,900 downwards.
CGCCGGTCCTTGACTCCCTGGGCATCTGACCGCACCCAGGTTGCCAAGGAACTCCTCGGCGCCCGCCCTCCGGGGCGGGCGCCCTTAGTGCCCGTGCTACTAGGAGGACTCGGCCAGCTGCTGCACCGCCGCCAGAAGCGCCGGCCCAAGAAAGGCCGTCGCCTTCCCCAGGAAGCCCCCGATCCGCTGGAGCAGAGTCTTCTTCTCCTCCTGGGTGAGCTCGCCAGCGTTGCCCTTCTCCTCGATCTCAGCGATCGTTCGATCCAGGCCCTCGGCATCCTCCGCGTCGAGGCCCAGGGTGGGCAGCTGAGCGCGGACCCCGTCCAGCACACTCATGATCTTCTTGATGTCGACCTTCTGGTCCTGCGTCTGCGTGACGTCCCCTTGTCCGGTCATACCGAGCTGGCCGTGGAAGTCCCCGCCGACACTGACGTGCTGGCCGCCGCTCATCGCCATCCTCCCCATGTATGCCGCGATATCCCCTTGGTCCTGCTCCACGCAGTCAATCCCCCTCGACGTGATCTGCGCGCGCGGGGTGTGCCCTCCCCAGCTCTCGCCCCCCGTGATGAGCTTGTCCTCACGCAGCCGTGCCGCAGCGCGGTCCACCTCGCCCGCCTGGAACTGCTCGCCCCAGAAGAACGAGAGGCAGTCCAGGAAGAAGTGCTCGGCATTCGCCATGCTGGGCGTCTCGACCTTCGCGTCCTGGCCATAGAGCCACCGAAGGAGCGCGATTCGACACGCCGCGCGGCGCGCGGCGATGTCCGCACGCCTCCGCCGCACCCGCTGGGCTTCCCGCTTACCATCCGGGGTGATCGCGAGGCCGAAGTTCACCCAGCCGCCCACCGACCTTGCAACAGAGATCACGCCCCGAGAATCGAGGCCATGGATGATGCTCTCCGCGTGCTCTAGGAGCCGTGGCACGTCGCCGTGCCGCCCTACGGCCTCAGCGAGTTCGTGCAGGCGAGGGACGAGGCTGGGATCCAAGGCGGCGTATTCGTAGAGCATGTCCAACACGAGGTGCTCGAGGACCTCTTCTTCGGACCGGGCAAGCCCATGTTCCTTCAGCACATCCACGGCCACTGAGCGTACTCCCGCCGGGCGTGTGGGGCGGAGCGAAACGACGTCTGAAAACGCCAAAAGCAGCCCGTACCCCTCCTTGGGGAGGGATACGGGCTGCTGCGCACGCAAGTGACATGACCGGACTATCGCGGGGCGTGCTGGCGTCGATGTCCACCCATGACCGCGGCAGTACCTGTGACCGTTAGGACAACGACTCACGCTAGCCCTGGCCACCTGGGGTCATCGCTGGTCGTCCGGTAGGTCCGGGCGCGGGGTGTGCTGGGCCCTCCAGCCCGCGGCGACCGTGATGCCGGTCGGGATCAGCGGGATGAGGACGGTTTCCAGCCAGTCGGGCAGGAAGTCGATGAGGCTGTGGTCGGCGTCCACGGCCTGGAGGATGGCCAGCAGACCGATCGAGCCGAGGAAAGCCCCGACGCCGGCCGCCTTGACCTTGGCTTCGACCGGCCGCTTCGAGGGCGCCGGATCGGGTGAGATGTGCATGTACCCCTCCTCAGGGGTTCAGGGCCCGCCGAGGCGGGGACTTGCTGTTACTGCTCGGGGGCCGGGTTCTCCTCCTCGACCGGGCCCGCGACGAGCTTGATGGTGGCGGTGCCGGCCGGGACGATGTCGATGGCCTCGGTGGCCTCCAGGCCAAGCGCGGGGATCGACGCCTTCAGCACGCCGGAACCCGGGGCGCCGGACACGACGGTCGCCGAGCGGGTGTCCTCCGAGACGGTGAGCACCAGCGAGTCGGCGTTGTCGACAGACCACTCGATGGTCTCGTTGGTGTCGTAGCCGGAGGCGTCCTCGGTGTCGACCGTGTACGTGATCTTCTGGCCGGTGTTGAGCTGCATCTTCTCTCCAGTGAAGGTTGCGCCCGCGGGCGCGCCGGTGGCCTCGTCGACGACGGGGCCGGGGATGAGGCGGAGTCGGGTCGTGCCGGCGATCCACGCCGCGAACGTGTCGGCGGTCTGTCGGATCGCGTCCTCGGCGTGAGCGATGGCCTCATCCCGGCTCACGCCGAGACACAGCCGCAGGTCACCCACGAGCAGGTGGGTCTTGATGGCGGCCGTGAGAGCTGCCGCTCGCATGGCCGCGCCGTCAGATGGGGGCACGCGGTCTCCTCGGACGAAGCCGGGCAACAAAAAGGACCCGCGTCGCCGCAGGTCACAGAAAAGTGGTCTGAGAGTTCGCCGAGCCTCAGCCTCTGGTCAACGCCGGAACAAGGCGATCTTCGCCATCGTCACCTTCTCCAGCGTCACCGGCCGCGGCCCGGGGTTGAGGATCCGCAGCCGCAGCTGGTTGTCCGCGCTCAGCGCGAACTGGCCACCCAGGTTGCGCTCGATCCGGCCGTCGGGGTCGGCGTGCACGGTCAACCGCCACGGGTCGTCCAGAACCTTCGTGCCGTCGCGGGAGCACCGCGTCCACGCCAGGTCCACGTCCTCGCCAGGCTGCAGGCCGCGCAGCTTGACCAGTGCGTCACACAGCGCCCACCGCGCGCCGTCGGCGAACACCGCCACACCGTCGGCGCCGTGGTCGTCGGGGTCGTCCACGTACTCGGTGTGCCAGCGCACCACCAGTTCGCCCGCGGCGGGCACATCCTGGTCGCGGCCGGCGCCCAGGGACACGATTTCGGGCACGGCGTCCTCCTCTACACGCGTGGCGCTGGCCGGGGTCGGCCCGGCGCCGGTCATGAGCCGTGCCACCTCGGCACGGAAGTCGTTCATGGACAAGGTGTGGGGGTCGGACTTGGCGGTGTTGACTTCCTTGTGGCCCCGCACCCGAGAGGCCGGCAGACCGAACTCCTTGCACAGTTCGGCGCACAACCGGCGGTAGGCGTCGAGCTGTCCCGCCGGCCAAGGCGAGCGGCCGTTGTTTTCGGCCTCGATGCCGATCGAGGCGCTGTTGGTATGGTTCGGCGAGGTGGAGGGGGCGTTATGCCAGCACCGGCCCGCAGCGACGATGAAGATTCGCCCGTCATGGCGCAGCCAGATCTGCGACAGCGGCCCGTCCAGCCCGGGCCGGCCGTCGCGGACTACGTGCAGGTCCTCCCGGTCGGCGGTGTGGTGGCACACCACCCCCTCGACTGCGGGCTGGGGGCCGTGGCCGCGGGTCTTCCACCCGGGGCACTCGGTCACGGGGTATCCGGTGCGGCGGGCCACCTCGGCGAGCTGGGTCAGATACGGCATGTCAGCGTCTCCTTCCGTCTCGCCGTTCGTTGCGTTTGCCCTTGGCCAGCAGGCGAAGCCGGTCGCCGAGGATCCAGGCGATCGCGGCGAAGGTGAGCGTCCGCGCCCACTCCCGGGGCCCTGCCGGTGCCGGAGTCCATGCGGTCCCGCCAGCGACCAGCAGGACCGTCCACAAGGTCATCGCCGCGGCGACCACGCCCATGAAGGTGAACAGGTGGCGGCCCTCGTCGCTGGTCCACCAGCGGAAGAACAGCCCGTAGAACACTGCGCAGGCGAGCGCCTCGGTCGTGGCCAGGACGACCAGGACGCTACCCAGCTGATGGATCACCAGGGGTTCCTCTCAAGGCGTTGGCGAAGATCTCGGCGAACCCGTTGCGTTCGCGGACCCGGCGCAGCGAGGAGGCGATCTGCTCGACCTCCGGCCGCCGCGCCCGGGCCAGCTCCAGCTGCCGCTCGGCCTGGCGGCGCGCGGCGCGCGCGGCGGCCAGGCGCTGAGGCTCTTCGGTGGTGATCTGCGGTTCGGGCGCGGGGTCCGGCGCGGGCCGGCGTCTACGGGGCCACCACATCGCGGGCCTCTCCGGGGGGTACGGGGGCGATGGACCGCAGGATCGCGACCGTGGTGCGGCTGGACTCCATCAGCTCGCCGATCTGCACGTCCTGCTCGTGCCGCGCCTTTTCGGAGGCCAGCCACGCCGCCTTGTACTCGGCGGCTTCGGCGGCCTTCTGCTCGGCGTACTCCTTGGCGGCCTTGACGCGCTGCTCGGCGGAGTCGGTGAGCGCGTCGACCGTGGACCTCGGGACCAGTCGGCCGACGTAGACCAGTCGGAAGCCGTACACGACGGTTCCGACCAGCGCGGCGATGATGCTGCCGAGGACGCTCGCCTGTGCCGCCGTGATCGACAGCAGTTCCACTCGGCCTCCGGTCTCGGGCATGGGTGGGTGCCGACCGCGCCCGAGATCAGGGGCAGCACGTCAGGGGGGAGAGAGTGGTGCAACGCCCGTCAGAAGGTGAGGCGGACGGTCGACCGGCTACAAGGTTGGCGTGCTGCACGCAAAAGTCGTCAGCCCGCAGGGTCGGTCGGCACGATTCGGCCGAACCCGAAGTTGCGCGGCCCCATGAGCGCCACAGCGCGGCTCGCCACCCGCTCGCGTCTCGCGGCCGCCCACGCTTCGCGCTGCCGGCGGGCGGCGATCCGTGCCGGGTCCAACCGCACGCCGGCCAGGATCGCGTCCAGCGGATGTTCCGGCGCCTGATCCTCCAGCCCGAGCCGGTACTCCGCCGGAAGCCGGTCACCCGCTGCGAGGATCACCGCGCGCCGCCAGTCCAGTGCCCCCTGCCGGTCCTGCCGGGAGGCCGGATCCACGGTGATGCGGTGCTCGCGCACCGCGGCGACCAGCGCCAGGGTCGCTTCCAACTTCTCGGCCTGCGGCATGCCTGGCATCAGCGCGTCGGGCACGTCGGCGACGGCGTTCAGCAGCGCCATCTGAGCGGGGTCGTCGTAGGAGAGCGGGTCGCCCGGGTCGGGCAGGTAGGGCAGGTGCAAGATCGTGGCCACGATGCCCTCCAGGTCCTCAGGGTCGTGACCGCGCTGCACCACAGTCGTCTCAAGCCGGACGTGCGGGATGATCGCCATCCGGCGGCCGCCGCGCCCCGGATCCCACAGGTGCACACCCCACGTCGGCTCCACGCTCGCGTCCGGGTCCAACCGCGGGGAGGTCAAGTCCGGCGGCCGGCCCTGGTAGGAGGCCTCACTGTCGTAGATCTCGACCAACTCAGGCACGCGCCCCTCCTTTCAGGTCAGTGGCGGAAGCTCCAGAAGTAGCCCGCCTTGCCGGTGAGCGGACCCCCCAAGCCGCCAGAAGGCGACCAGTCGTGGTCGTAGGAGCTCGTCGTGCTCGAGGTCAGGCAGTGGTAGAAGTTCGGGTTGGACGCGCCGTCCCGAAGGGAGGCGACAGGCCCCATGTTGCTGTCCATGGTGGAGGGATAGTGGACCGTCGCCCCGACGAAGCCGCTGGCGATCGTCCAGGACCCCGACAGCACGCCGGCGTTGGAGGCCAGCGAACCGAAGTCCTCCCACTGCCCGTAATGCCGGGAGATGCCGTTGCCGGAGAAGTCGAAGTAGTTGTCGTTGCTCCCGTCGATGAACCCGAACCTCGCCCGATCAGACCCCCAGTAGGCAAACCCGCCGGCGTCGCCGCCGCCGTCCAGGATCCGCATGGACACCTGGCCGGAGGCCAGCAGCAGCTCTGAGGACACCGCGCCGGCGTCGCCGGAGACGATGTGCAGGGCCGCCTCGCCCGGGTACCCGGCGCTGGTGTCGGCCTGCAGCTTGGTCGGGTTCGTCCCGGAGGCGGGGGTGAGGTGGATCTCGGCGCCGATGTCGCCCATCGGGATCAGCTTGATGTGGGCCCCATCGGGGTCGCCGATGGTGACCGCAGCCGAGCGGATGACGTCTTGGGCCGGCCGGGTCTGGGAGGCGGTGTACAGCTGGTCGACCAGCTTTTCGAGCCGTTCGATCCGTACCAGGGCGTCCTGGGGGTATCCGACGGGCATCAGGCCACCAGCTCCTCGAAGATCAGATTGGCCTCTTCGATGCCGTTGCCCCGCTCGGGCGGCCTGATCTCCATGCCGATCACCCTCCAGCTGCGCACGAAGCTTGCGACCCCGTTGCGGCGGGGGAAACGCTGGTTGGTGAGCCGCAGCGTGGCGTAGTCCCCGAGCCGGTGCGGGGTGAGCGAGGTGGCCGGGTCCAGGCGCACGGTCGCGGTGTGTACCCGCACGGCGCCGGCCGCGGTCGCCGCCCAGTACGCCGCATACGACTTCAGCGCCGAGGGGTCGATCTCCCCCTGCAGGTCCAGGGTCCGGTCGATGCGCGGCCACCCGGCCTGCAGGTGCGCGGTGGCCTCCACCGGGGTGGAGAACTGCGGCCCGGACGCCGCCGACAGGTCGTTGTTGGCCGAGTCGCCGCGGGCCCGCCACCGGGTGCCGCCGCGCAGCGCGTCGGACTCCTGCGACCATTCGAGCACGTTGCCTGGCTGGGAGAACTCGTGGTGGCGGCCGTCGACGTCGCCGAGCTTGGGGAACGCCCAGCGCAGCTCGCGCCGCCGCTGTCCGTCGGCCAGGTAGGTGTCCATGTGGGTTTCGAACCCGTTGGTCTGCTCGGCCAGCTTGCGTACGGTTTCGCCGTAGTTGGCCTTGTCGGTGGCCGCGACGATCAGGTCCTGGAGCACGCCGCTGGTGCCGGAAGCGAAGGCGATGCCGAGCCCGGTGTACGGCAGGGCCTGGGCCTCGGTGAGCAGGTCCCGGGCGATGGTGACCCGGTCGGTGCCGTACCGGATGAAGTTCTGCTGGATCTCCACCGACGCCAGGTAGCCGTCCAAGGACATGCCGCGCAGGTCCACCTGCGGCGGCCCCTTGCGGCCCTGGCTGGTTTTGGCGTACCAGATCCAGTACGTCCCCCACAGGTCCACGCGCGTGCCGTTGTCGCGCAGGCAGTGGCACACGATCCGGCCTGGGCCCGCTGACAGGTCGTCGATGTCGGCGGGGATCACCCGGTCCAGCCGGCGGGCGATCCGCCGGTTGGTGATCGGCAGGCCGCCGGCGAAGGTGCCCGGCTGGTTGATGCGGTGGTCGAAGGAGACCTTGCTGAGCGGCAGGTCATCGATGGTCTGGTCGGTGAGCAGGTCGGCGAATACATACCTGTACCGGACGGCCACACCGACCCCCGATCCGCGCGCAAGGTCAGCTTTCGGCGGGCCGCCAGAACACATCCACCCCGGCGGCGCCGCCGGAGTCGGGGATGTACTCCAGCTCCCAGTCACCCGGGGGGATCACCAGGTCGGTGATGGCCACCGAGAAGTCATGGACGCGCACGTAGTCCAGTTCGCCGATCGTGGTGTCGCCGGTCCGGCAGTTGACGTCGAAGACATCTCCGGCGCCGAGTTCGACCTGGAACGCCAGGATCCGGCCGGCCACCCGGATGCGGGGGACGCTGGCGGGGCCGTGGAAGCGCAGCCGCGGCTTGGTGCGCGCGCCGCCGCCGTTGGAGATGACCTGCGGCCCTTCAGGGGTGACGGTGATCCCGAACTCGGTCAGCCAGTACCGGTAGGGGTCGGCGCAGACCCACTGGATCGCGACGTCGGCCTTGCCGATGCCCGCCAGCGTCGAGGGGATGATCCGCTTGGCGACCTTGCCGTAGGCCAGCAAGGTCTCCCCGCTGATCCGGATCACCAGCGGGTACTCGCTCTCATCGTCGCCGGGGGTCAGCAGGTCGCGGATGGCCTTGCGGGAGGCGGCGAAGGCGGTCTGGTCGTCGATCTGCACGGTCACGCTGACGGAGCGCTGCTCGGGATAGTCCGGACCGGCCCACGAGCCGTCGTCGTTGGCCCGGGGCGCGTTACCGGAGTCCAGCCCGGGCAGGTCGTCCCACCCGGCGAGATCGTTCTGGGGGCGGAACTTGTTGGCCGAGGACCACAGGACGCCTCGCCACTCGATCTCGCCGTCGCGGGTGATCGTGATGCCGGGCAGGATCGGTGTGTCCACCGCCAGCGGCGGGAACTCCCACACCGTGGAGAAGGCCGTCAGGTTGATCTCGGTGTCGTAGACAACCTCGAGCGCGGGGAATTCCCAGGTGGTGGCGAACACCGGCAGCTCGATGCCGATCGAGGGCGAGGTGACCTCAAGGGCGGGGAATTCCCAGACGGTGGCGAACGTCTCCAGCTCGACGATCGCGTCGGTGGATCTTGCCGGTTTGATCGCGGTGATCCGGGAGGGGAACCCGCGCCCGATACGAGCCACGCACGCTCCCCTCGGCTACCAGATGGTGCCGCGTTTGACGGCTTGGCCGACATTCATCAGCCGGATGGGGCGGCTGGGGCTGAGCGAGGGGAGAAGTTCGAGCGCCGCCCACTCCCAGGAGGCGGGAGAGGAGCCGGCCGCGTCGAGGTTGAAGGTGACGGTGGAGCCGACCGGTGTGGTGTTGGTGGCTTTGAGCAGCGACAGACCCTTGAGGCCGAGGTTCACACTCCAGGGCTCCGCCTGGTCAGTGCTCGAGGGGGTGCCCAGAGCGTTCTCTTCGACCGCGCCGCAGATACCGCGGGATCCGTCCACGGTGCTGGTGTAGGCGGTGATGGTCGCGTTGTTGGTGGCGGTGCTGCCGCTCCCCGTCGCTCCCACGGGCACTGTGAGGTCAACACCGGTGGCGACGTGGACCTTGACGGCTCCCTGCTCGGTGTCGAACGGGGCTGACACCTTGATGTTCGTCTGATCGGTGTTGTTGGGGGCGGTGTAGATGCGTACCCCCGAGGTGAGCATCCGAGGTGTCCACGTCAAGGCCGTCCCGGTGTTGGTTGGTGGCCTGGAGCCGGTGTCGAAGCACATCAGCACCGCCACCAGCAAAGAACCTGCGGGAGGGGAGAACAGCGCCGTCTCGACGGTGCTTGTGTCGGACACGGCGACATTCGGCGAGGACGCGAAACCGATCATCGGCTACCTGCCCGCAGGGATCGTGGCCTCCCACAGCACCCGGCCGCCGTCGTCCAGGACTCGAAGCGGCGCCGCGGCATAGTCGTCGGACGCCTTACACAGGGCGAGGTCGTGGTCGGCTTGGCCGCGTGCGTCGCTCAGGCTGCCGTAGGGCGCGCGCCGCTCGGTGACCGGACGCCCGTCGGCGTCGGTGTGCGTGCCGGGCCACCGCCAGTACAGGTACACCATCAGGTGGTTCTCCTACTCGTTCTCGGCGAATTCCAGGTAGGCCTGCACGTTCACGGTCGCCGGGGCGGTGCAGCGCAGCGCCCAGCCGCCGGTGGCCGCCAGTTGCGGCTCGCGGCTGAGCGGGAACTGCACCACGAGCAGCCCGCCCTGGGGGTGGACCAGCCACCGCTTGCGGACGGTCAGCACGGTCGGCTCCGCTGAGTAGTTGCGCGCGCCGGTCGCGCTGACGGTCCGGGTCGCGCCGGACACCTGGAGCGGGGTGTGGGAGGTCGAGGTGCCGGCGCCCGCCTGGGTGGAGGCGCACAGCTCGACCGTGACCGGTTCGGCGGTGGAACTGGTGCCATCGAAGGAGACACTCAGCTCGGTGATCTTCACCAGGCCACCCGAGGCCGCGATCACGTTCAGGATCGTTTTGGCAGTCGCCGCCGACAGGGCGATATCGCCGTTGGTGTCGATTGCATAGGTGGCCATCGGGCCCCTTTCATGCGAAACCCCTGCCCTACAGGGGCAGGGGTGAGGTCGTTGCCGGGACCCGTCAGGCCGTGATGACCCGAGACTTGGCGACGCCGTCGCTCGGCAGGTTGATGCCGAAGGTGCCGTCGTTGGTGGAGTAGGCCTGGCCGAAGGTGCGCAGCAGCACGGCCCGGTACGACAGGCTCGGCACGTGGATCAGACCGGCCTTGGCGCCGGTGATGGTGGACCCCGCCCAGGACAGGTTGTTGAAGTCCCAGCGCACCCACCCGGCCGCTGAGGGGTGTTCCTCGTAGACCACCCCGCTCAGCGCGATGCCCTCGGCGGTGTAGCCCGCGCCCGAGGCCTCTCCGCTGTTGAACGGCGCACTGCCGTAGGCGGGGTTGGCCTGCGAGAAGTTGGGGGTGATGGTGTCGAGGAACAGGGCGAACTTGAACATGCCCGGCGTGGTGTCGCCCAGGTTGAGGGCGATCGCGTTCGTCGCGATCTTGACTTGGGTGTCGACGAACCAGCCCTCTGTGGTGATAGCCACCCGGCCCCCTCAGCGCAGGTTGATCTGCACATCGACGCGGTCGTCGGCGTGCTCGGTGGTGTCGTGGCCGAGCTGGTCGCGGGTGCGCTTCCACCGCACCCCATCAGCGCGCCGGCCGAAGGCGTGCTGGTCACGGGTGGCGTCGGTCCAGCCGCGCGGGCGGATCTGCAGGCCCTTGCGGCGCAGCTTCTCGCCGTAGGTGATACCCGGCTCGTCGGGATCGGGTCTGGGCATGCGAAACCCCCAAGATCACAAAATGGGTGGATGAGCAGCACCGCCGGCCGGGCGGGTCACCGGCGACGCTGCAGGAAGTTCAGCTCCTCGGCGAGCTGCCGAGGCGAGCTGTTCGGCGCGGCGTAGAAGTTCTCGATCAACGGCCCGTCTCGGCCGCTGCTCGACTTGGCTGAACCAGCCGTGCCCGTCGCGGCGTCGTGCGCCAGCCGCCCTGCCAGCGATCCGCTCTGCGCCGCCCCAGCCCCGTACACCCCGGAGTAGGATGCGCCGCCACCGCCCATCTGCGGCGCGGACCGTTGCGCCGACCGGGCCTGGGTGCCGCCCGAGCCGGTGCCGTTCAGCGGCAGCGACCGTGCCACCTGCGCCGCCGATCCCGCCATGACCGAACCGAACGCCCGGCCCGCCGACGCGCCGATCAGCCCCGCCGCGCCGCCGACCCCGGCCAACGCCCCGGCGTACGCCGCGGCCCCCACGATCGACCCGCTGCCATCGCCGCTGCCGCCGTAAGGTTCGACCTGGTTGGACGGCTTGGGGGGCAGCTCCGCGGTCAGCGTGCCCGTGTTGTTCTTCCTGGTCGGGCCCCGGTCGTAGGTGACATCGTTCGGGTCAGTGCGGGCCGCGGGCTTCTTGGTGGCGGTGGTCTTCTTCGCGGGCGCCTTGCTGCCCGCCCCGCCGCCGGCCAGCGACCCGGCCTTGTTCACCGCGGCGGTCAGGCTCGTGATCGCTTTGGTCAGGGAGGTGATCGCCGTGGTCAGTTTCGCCGTGCCCGAGGCCGTGGTGGTGGCGGCCTGGCCGGTGGTGGTGGCCACCTTGCCTGCCGCCTGCCCCGCCGAGGAGATGGTCTTGGTCAGGGTGCCGGTCTCGCTGATGGTGGAGGTAAGCACGCCGGTGGCTCCGGCGAGCTGCTCGTTGAGCCCGGCGTTCACCGCATCCAGGCTGGCCGTCATCTGGCCGAGATTGTCGATGCTCACCGTCAGCCCGCCGGTCGCCGGGCCGGTGGACAGCACCGGCGTCCTCTGGCCGGCGACCAGCCCGCCGGCGGCCATGGCGATCAGCGCGAGCTTGCCCGCGGGCATGAGCTGGTAGCCCATGATCTGGGCGGTCGCCGCGAGGATCTGCGTGCTGCGCTCCCGCTTGCTGGGCGCCAGCGGGATGTAGCTCTCGCCTCCGGTCTCCGGCTCGGCCCACACACGCATCGCCCCGGCCGGGGCGATCTGCGCGATGTGATTCTCCGCGCCGGATGCGAAATAGGCGATGCCGCCCGCAGCGTATGGGTTGAAACTCACGCCGCCGTCGGCCTTGGTCTTGGTCTTCGGCGCCGCGATGGTCTCGGGCAGCTTAGTATTCACTCCGAGGATTTTCAGCTGCCAGTCATACAGCTTCTTAAGCTTTTCCTCCGCAGCCTTGGTTTCCATGTCGATGCGAATCTGCTTCGACTTCAGCTTGTCCAAGACCTCCTTGAGTTTCTTGCCGCCCTCCATCGCTTTGAGCGCGTCACTGCGGGAAATTCCATAGGCATCGGCCAGCAGCAGAACCTGGGCGCGGGCTTCCTTGTTCGACCCGGCCAGGTCGCTGAGCTTGGGAAGCTGCTCAAGGACCGTGCGCGTGGCGTCAGTGGTCTTCCCCGACAGCTTGGCCTGAGCATCGGCGCCGTCGCGGACCCTCTCCAGGTAGCCGACGAACATGTCACGGGCCCGGATCACCGCGTCGCGCTGCTTATCGGTCATCTGGGCGTTAATGTCCAGCTTGCCGTTGGCGGCGTCGATGGCGTCCCGGGCGTCGTTGTATGCCTGGCGCATGTTCTGCAGCGCGGTAAAGGCATCCGTCCGGCCTGAGAAGGTCGACAGGGAGGTATTGAAGCCGTCGAGCTTCTGCTTGGCCGTATCGATCGCGCTGCCGGCTTCGTTGGTCGGCTGGACCGACTTCCCAACGGCGTCGGTGTACTGCGGGAACAGGTCCTTCAGCCGGTTCAGGGGGGTGCCGGCGTTCTGCGCCTGCTTGGTGATGGCGTCGAAGAGCTTCGCCGCTTCCTGCGGGTTGCCCGAGGCCACCATGCTGGCCATGGCCTGGTCGAGGTTCTGGACCCGCTTCGTGCCGTGATCCAGCGTGACGCCGATCTTCCCCCCGAGCGTGTTGGCGAAGCCGGCCATCTGGGTGTCGAGCTCGTCCCACCAATGCCCGCTGCTCATCCGCTGCACGACATCGCCGATGCCCTGCAGCCCGCGCGGGTCCAGAATGCTGATCTTGCCCTGGATCTGATCGAGGACATCAGCGGCCGGTTTGCCGCCCTTGACCCAGTCGCCGAGGTGCCGGGTCAGGTTCGACATGTTGGGACTCAGCCCCGACAACTTGTCGTCGAGCAGGCCCACGCCCGCGGCGATGGCGGTTATGCCGGCGGCGATCCCCGCGCCCTGCAGGACTCCTCCGAGGCCGGAGAACTTCCCGCGGGCGGCGCCGGCGGCATCGCCGGCCTTGCCGACCTCGCCGCGCAGCCCTTGAAAGAACTCGATGGCATCGGTCGCGGTCTGGTAGCCCTTGACCGCGAGCATGACCGCGACGATGGCCCCAGCCAGCGCCTGGATCTGGCCCGGGCTCATCTCGGACAGTACGTCGGCCAGGACGAGGAAGCCGCCGAGCTTGATCGTCGTACCGAGCTTGGCCGCCGTGAAGATCGCCCCGATACCGCCGGCGATGGCCTGAATCTGGTCCGGCGACAGCTCGGCCAGCTTCTGAGACAGGCCGACCAGGAAGTCCAGGGCCCCCTGCCCGGGCGCGGCCGCCGCCTGGAGGATCTTCGCCACGGCGGTGCCGATGTTCTCGACGATCTTCTGCACCTTGGGCAGGTTCGCCTGGGCGTAGGCCACGAACGCCTTGAAGCCCGGGCTGGTCTCCAGGTTGGTCCCCCAGTCGGCGAACCGCTTGGTGATGCCGACTACCCAATCGGTCAGGTCACCTGCGTAGGGGAGGAACGCCTGGATCATCCCGGCGGCGCCCTTGCCGACATTCAACGCAGCGGCACCGAAATCGTCGATCGCCCCCGGGATCTCGGCGCTGAGCCGGCGGATGAACTCATCCCAGAAGGGATCCTTCAACGCCTCGCCGGCACGCTTCTCCAGCAAGGTGAACCCGGCCGCTGCGCCCCTGACCAGCGGGTTCAGCTTCGGCAGGGCATCGGCGATGAGGTCCAGGCCGCCGGAGATGACCGGGAAGACGTCCGGCTGGAGGCTCTTCTGCCAGTCCTCGTAGGTCGTCTTGAAGGCGGCCATGTCCTTGGCCAGCTCCTTCTCGGCCTTGGACAGCTGCGACATCTTGGTGATCGCTCCGCCTGCCGAACCGCCGGTCTGCTCCATGGCGGCCTTGGCCTGCAGTTGCTCGACCTTGAGCCGGCGGGCCGCCATCTCGGCGTCGCGCTGGCTCCGGACGAGCCGCTCCTGGGAGTCGATCACCTTGGCCTGGGCGTCGGCTACACGCCGATGCGACTCAGCAACCTGCCGTTGCGAGTCGGCTACACGGCGTGCGCTTTCCTCATCAACGCGAGCGACATTTGCCCTGGTTTCCGCCAGAGCCCGCTCGGATTCCTCTATACGGCGATTTGCCTGCTCAAGGGCGTCTTTTGCGTTCTTGACGCGGTCGGAGCCCTCGACGCCGTTCTTGTCGGCCTCGCTCTGCTCCTGCTGAAGCCGCTCGATGGAGATCTGCAGCTCGGTGACGCGCTGCTTGGCACGCTCGTAGGCGATCTCCGCGCGCTCGATGTCCTTGGGCGTCGCTCGCGGATCGGCCCGGGTCGCGTTCAGCCGCGCTTCCGCGTCCTGCAGGTCGACCGCGGCCTGCCGCTGGTCAAGTCGAGTGTCGATCAGCCGGTTGCCCAGGTCCTGGAGGCTGCGCTCCTCTTCACGACGGGCGTCGTTCAGAGCTTCCTGCGCGCGCAGCGCATCGGCCTGTGCGTCGCGGACGGCGCGCTCGCCGTCCTCGACCTGCCTAAGCGCCTCAGCGTGCCGGCGGGCGCCGTCCTCAACCGCCCGTGCAAGATCATCGGACGCGCGGCGCTCATCCTCCTGGGCCCGCGTCACGTCATCGATCGCCGACCGCAGAGCGCGCTTGGCCTGCACCACGGCGACAGCCGCATCCCGCACCCGGTTCTGCGCCTCGGCCAGTTGCAACGCCCGAGCCGCGGCCTCGGCCTGGGACGCCGCCAAGCTCTTGCCCGCCCCGCCAGCCGACCGGCTCGCGGACTCCTGCTCCTTCAGCGCCTCGTTGACCCGGCCCAGCGACGGCACCGCCACTGCGGCGAAAGAGGCCGCGCCGACGCCCGCCGCGCCGAACGCCGCGCCCAGCCCGGCGGCGGCGAACCCCACCGACGCCAGCGCAGGCACCGCGGCAAGCCCAGCCAGCGCGGCGGCCACCGTCCCGATCGCGGCCAGCGCACCGGCGATGTCCACGTTGACGCGCGCGTTAGCGGTACGGCCGTCCAGCCGGGACACCTCGCCGCTGATCACCGCCAGCGCGGCCGCCGCCGAGGCCGCGTCCGCGCGGATGTCGATGGTGGCCGAGTCGCCGTCGATCCGGGACAGCTCAGACTCGATGGACCGCACCTGCGCGATCGCACTCGCGGCGTCGATGTCGATCCCGACCCGCTTGCTGCCCAGTGACTCCAGGCGCGCCCGCAGGTCGGCGACCTGCCGCTGCGCCGGGGTGGAGTCGGCGTCGAGCGGGATCTTCGGCAGGGACCGGGCGGCCGCATCGACCTGGGCGCGCAGCCGCTCAGCGAAGGCGCCGCCGCGGATCTCCACCTCGACGGGGACCTGCACCGCGCTGTTGTCGAGCCGCTGGACCTCGCGGATCACCGACTCGATGTCGGCCAGGGCCTTGCCGACGTCGGCCCGGACCTCGAACGAGGTCTGGCCCTCGAGCTCCTGCAGCTCGGCCTGGATGGCGGCCATCTGCACCAGCGCCGCGCTGGCGTCGATGTCCACGCCGATCTTCTGCGCCGCCAGCGTCTGCATCCTGGCGCGCAGCTCGGCCAGCTTGACCTCGGCCGGAAGAGAATCCGCCGTGATCTTGATGTCCGGCAGCCGCTTGAACGACGCCTCGAGCTTCTTACGGAACCCCTCGGCCGCGCCCGCGGTCTCGGCGAACTGCCGGTTCAGGTTGTTGAGGCTGCCCTTGGCCTTGCTCTCCCCGGCGACGAACTGGGAGACATCCAAGCGGAGGCGGGTGGTGATCGTGCGGTCGGCCAAGGCGGACCACCCCCGCCCCAGAAATCACCGCATAACGACTTGCGACGATTGACAACCGCGTGAGCGAGATGGCCGTCATCATCGAGACCGGTCGGGGGACTGGAAGCGCCGCGCGCGCCATGTTGATCAGGAGTGCCGATGAATCAGCAGCCCTACGGCCATGGCCAGCCGCCCTACCCGCCGCAGTCCTACGGTCCGCCGCAGCAGTACGGCCACCCTCAGCAGTACGGGCCGCCGCCCGGCCATCCCCACCCTGCGCAGCCGCCGTACGGCTACCAGCACCCCATGCCTATGCCCATGGCCATGCCCGAACCCCGCAACGGCCTGGGCTTAGCCGCGATGATCTGCGCGATTATCGGCCTACTGTGCGGTATCGTCCCCATCGCCTTCGTCATCGGCGGGCCGCTGGCCATCATCGCCATGGCCCTGGGCATCGCCGGCATGGGACGTGTGCGCCGCGGCACCGCCAACAACAGCCGCACGACCAACATCGCGGTCTTCCTCAGCCTCCTGGCCTTGATCGCCGCGTTCAACGGCGCCCGCGTCACCTTCACCGCCGTGAACGAGTTCAACAACACGGTTAACCAGGTCAGCGACAATAATCAGAAGACCGTGGAATGCCTTCAGGGGGCCGAAACGCAAGAGGAAATCCTGGCTTGCGCCGAGTAGCCGTCTTATTCCTCGTCCTTTTCCGCGTGCAGCAGTACCCCTGGGGCTGAGGCGGCATACTCCTTATGCGCCTCGGCTAGCGGAGTGCACGCAAAGCACCGAGTTGCCGGAGGCACCCGGTAGCGTCCGTCGTTGGCCGGGTCGGTCGTCTCCTCCAACGGCAGCTTGCACCCCGGGCACAGACCGGCCTGCTCCTGCTTCCACGCCAACGCCCACGCGACGTCATCCTCCAGCCACTCCGGCTCCCGAAGGGTCACCGTGTGGGTGAGCCGGCCCTGCTCGTCGTAGTGGTAGGTCGTCGTCTCCACCGGCTCGCGGCCCAGCAGCTTGGACCGCGGAATCCGGTAGTAGGCGGCCAGGGTTAGCTCGTCGGCGTGCCGCCCGCCAGCGCGGATGCGGCGACGGAGAAAGGGATGTCCCCACCGCCGTTGTTCAGCTCGCCGATCGCCATGGTGAGCCGGGACCACTGGCCGTTGGTGATCGCATCCACCAGCTGCCCCGCTTGGTCTTCGGTCATCTTGGGCGACTTGCAGCACGCCGCCAGCGCCGCGACGGGGAAGGTCTCGGTGTTGTAGTCCGAGACGAGGTCGCCCTGGTTGCCCTTGCGGGGTGGGTGCTGCTTGAGAAGGTCGGACCACTCCTTGTTGGGCAAGGCCCTCAGCAGGAAGGCGACGGTGTGGGCCTGCATCTCCGTCCGGATCGCCTCGATCTGGTTGGCGATCTCCCGCGCGGTGGCGCCGCTGCCGGCCAGGGAGTCCTGCTCGGGTGCGCGCTGCGCCGCCCGCAGGTCCCGCTCCAGGGTGTCGAAGCGGGCCTGCAGGTCAGCGCGCAGGCACAGCGGGACGCTCTTCTCCGGCAGCTGCAGCTTCCCGAGGATGTCATCGATCTTCAGGTCCATCAGGCGGCCACCACCGCAGACGGCGCGGACTCGGCGTGGTTGAACAGCTTGCTCTTGAACTGCTGGGCGGTGTTCAGCTCAGGCGGCTGCATGTTCGGGCGGCCGCAGCGGACCGGGTGGACCTCGGCGTCCTGCCCTGCGGCCCAGGCGGTCTCGTGCGGCAGGTTGCGCCGCACCGCCAGGTAGCCGAGCTGGCCGTCGGTGAGGGTGTGCCAGGCGATGTCCTCCAGCGTGAGCTGCTTGCGCTTGCAGGTCAGCTCGATCTTGTAGGACACGGTGCCGGCGTCCTCGGTCTCGGTGCGCGAGGCGAGCGCGGTGTTGTCCACCGACGCCTGGTCGGGCTGGATGTCCAGGCCCTGCTTGGTGATGTGCTCCTGCAGGTCCACGCCGCCGTTCAGCTCTGCAGCGGTGGGGTTGTCGATGTCGGCGATGGTCAGGCAGAAGGTGACCTTGACGTTGCCGTCGCCGAGAAGGTCTGCACCAGCCATGGGCGGCTACTCCTTGTCGTCGGTGGCCGCACCGCGGCGCTGGGGCTTGGGGGTTGTGGCCTGCGGGGCAGGTGAGGACACCGCCGGAGAGGCGTCCGGGGAGGCGGCCTCGGTGGCATCGGTGGGGGTGTCGTGGTCGAGCCGCTCGTGGGAGGCGGCGAACAGGGGGAAGGCGCGCTCGGACACCAGTGCTTCCTGGCCGGTCGTCTTGTTGCGGACCGGGATCATGCGGCGCGGCATCAGCGGATCGCCGCCCAGGTCACGCTGCTGGTGGCCGACCAGGCGAGCGCGATGTTGTAGCCGTCGGTGGCGTCCCGGTACTCCGGCAGCAGGGTGATCTCGGTGATCTGGCCCGCCGCGCACGCGACGACCTTGGTGGGGTTGGCGACGCCGTACCCGGTGTTGCCGGGCGGTGAGAACGTGAGGTTCACCGAGGCGCCGGAGGCGTTGTTGACGAGGATGCGGCCGGCCTTGGTGCGCAGACCGCTGATCTTGTCGCTCGACGCCGCGGAACGGAACGTCAGCGTCACACCGTTCGGGCTCGGGCTCTGGATGCCGTATGTCGCCACGAGGGGCTCCTCCAGGACATGCGAAAGGGCCCGCACGCCTCAGGCGCCGGGCTCGGGAGATGAGGTGGTTAGGCGGGGCCGGTGCGCAGGGTGAACAGCGCGCTGGCGTAGTACTCCGGAGGCTGGACCGAGTCGTCGCGGCTGATCGGCCGACCGCCCTCGCCCAGCTGCACGCGGTAGGAGTTGCGGCCGGTCACGTCGAGCTGGCGGCCGACCAGCGTGGCCTTGACCTTGTCCATGGCCCGCTCGACCTGCGCCGGGGTGACACCGACGACCGTGGCCTGCGTCTCGTAGTCGAGATAGGCGTTGGGATCGCCGAGGTCGCCGTCAGTGCTGCCGGGCGAGGGGAACAGGACGACGTACGGCACGAACTGCGACTCGCCCGGCTCGCCCTGCCAGCCAGCCCCCGCGGGAGCGACGCCGACATCGACAGCGAGATCTGCGGCGGCCAACGCCGTGGTGAAGGCCACGGTGTGAGGGGCGGCCGGCGCCGCCGGGCTGACCGCCATCAGAAGGCATCCCGGAGAATCGCATCGATCGCCGCGTCGAACTCCTGTGTCGCCCGGTCGAACGCCGGCCGCATGTAGGGCTGCGGCGTGGTCCCCGGGTGGTTGACCTTCCGCATCGGGTGCTTGGCGTCCGGCCAGTACAGGGCCTTCTTCTCGCGAGGGCGGATCACGTGCGGCCGGGTCCCGTACTCCACATCGGCGCCGTACTCCGCCGTCGGCCCGGCCTCGAACCCCAGGCCGTCGTCGTCGAAGTCCACTCCGATCGAGGCACGCAGGTTGCCGGTGTCCACGGGCGCCAGGTTCTGGGCGTAGCCGACAGTGTTGTGGCCGGTCTTCTCCACGACCAGGCGACTTTTGGCCGTCACCTCGGCGGTGGCCTTTTCGATGCGCCGGATGTGAGTGATGACCTCATCGAACTCGAACTCCGCCATCACCGCTCCCGGTTGGTGGTGTCCTGCACGCAGGTCAGCAGCCGCTCCCACTGCTGGGTACCGCCATCGCCGACCGCGCTGGTGACCCTCAGGCGTCGGCCGACCAGCTCGGGGTCCTCGGCGGCCAGGATCTCGACGTCGTCGCCGTCGAGGATCTCCGGGGCGTCCCATCCGATGGCGACCTGGTAGTCGGTGGTGCCGGTGCGGCGCTCCCCGACGGCCTGGTAGCCGACGGGCACCGGCGGGGCGATGTGGCAAGGCCCGGTGTAGAGCGTGATCCGCGTCATCCCGGGGTGCCAGACCAGGTCTGTGTCCAGATTCCCGGTGCTACCGGTGTGCCGGGTGATGCGGCAGCGTCCGGTCTGAGTGCCTGTGGCCACCGGCCGATGGTGCTCCGACCAGCGAGGATGGATCGGCGTGTGGCCTCCGAGCGGCACGCGATCGCCTCCTTCACAGGAAGCCGGCGCCCCAGCCGCGCAGGCCCGCCTGCGGGTCGAAGTTCACGATGTCGAACCCGCCCGCGGTGTCGTCGCCCTCGCCCGCGTCGACCTGGCGGCGCAGCTCGGTGGCGGCGGCCTTGAGGGAGGCGGCCACGGCGGGCCCGTCGGTGGAGCGCCCGTCGATCGTGAGCTTCTTGGAGATCAGCGCCTCTGATGCGGCGATGACGTCCAGGGCCTGAGCAGCGGCGAGCCGGACATTGCCGCTGTTCAATGAGAGGAACGCCTCGATCTGCGGGTCGTTGAGCAGCAGGTTCTGCTCGTCGGTGTCCGGGATCAGCAGCCGCACCTGGCCTGCGGGGGTGGAGTAGTCGATCGCCATGATCAGGTGGTGAAGACGGCGACCTTCCAGCTCGCGCTGGCCGGGTCGACGGCGCCGCCGGTGGTGTTGAGCAGCCGGATCGTCACGGTGTTGGCGGCCGAGACATACGCGCACCAGATCAGCCCGGCCTCGATGGCGGCCGGCGGGCCCAGGGCGACCTTGTCGCCGGCGGCCGCGCCGGTCACGGTCACGGTGTGGGTGCCGATCGCGCCCGCGCTGATGGAGGCGAAGTCCAGGGTCGCGGTGGCGGTGAGCGGCGCGACGGCCGACCGGCCCGCCAGCTGCGTCGCCGGGACCTTGCCGGTGGAGTCCAGGGTGGCCAGCCCGTTCGGCTGGCCCTTGGCGGTAGCGCTCATCAGGAGCTCTCCTTGTTGGGCGTGGTCTTGCGCCGCGCGCGGCCGGGCCGTGTGGGACCGGCCGTCGCCGCAGCGGACTTCCCGGGGGCGGAGTTGGTGGCGGGCTTGGCCTGCGGCGCGGCCTCCTCCCCGCCGGGGGACGGAGCGGGAACAGGCTCGCGCAGCTCCACCCGGCCCCCCACCTGGGCCGCCGGCCGCTCGGGCAGCCGGTCGCGGACATCCCGCAGCAGGCCCCGGATGTCGTCCAGCACCTGAAGCTGCGCGGCGGCGTACTCCTCGGCATCACTGCGAGGCGTCGGCAGCGGGTGTCCCATGTCAGGAGCTGGTGCCGGTGGAGGCGATCGCCATCTTGTGGTCCATCGGCGTGCCGCCCAGGACGTGGCGGACGCGGTAGCGGATGCCGTCGTGCTCGAAGTCGCCCTCCTCCGGTGCGACCGGGCCGCCGCCGACACGAACCGCGTCGGGGGACTTCATCCACAGCTCGGGGGTCTCGTGGCCGATCAGGAAGCCGACCTCCATCGCCGGGCGGCCCGAGCTGGGGGAGGCGAACAGGTACCACGCGGAGTTGCCGGTGGTGGTGTCGATCAGCGGGAGCCAGGGGTTGACGCGGACGGTGACACGGTTGCGCATCCAGTTCTGGACGCGCAGCTGGTCGTTGCCGGTGCCGTCACCGCCGCCGCTGGCCGACAGGATCTCGGTGGAGTTGACGATGTTGTTGGCCACGACCTCCAGCGCCGGAGGCACCTCCAGCACCACCGACTGCACGTAGATCGGGCCGCCGTCGGAGTCGACCTGCTGGCCCATGATCTGCATGGCGACCTGCAGCGCCGACACCGACAGCGCGGGGTTGGTGACGGTGACCCCGGCGCCGCCGACGGTGGGGTTGATCACGTTCTTGTGGGCGTTGGAGAAGAACGTCGAGTTCGGGCCCGAGCTGCTGGCGTACAGGGCGGTGGCGAACCGTTCCTCGGTGCGCCGCGCGGCCAGGCCGAGCGTGCTGGGCAGGTCCGACAGGGCGTCCAGGTCGTCGTTGACGACGGTCTCCCATGAGATCGGGATCTCCGCGCCGTACTTCTTGACCGAGTACTCGTAGGCGCCGTCGACGACCGCGCGGGCCTTGTACGGGGCGAGCTCGCCGACCTCCGACAGCACGCCGCGGCCACCGTCCAGGGTGAACCGCTTGACGGTGCGAAAGTCGCGGACGCGGCCGCGGCGGGCGGTGATGTCCCAGTTGACGGGCATCGTGTTGTAGAAGGCCAGCAGTTGGCGGTCGATGACGTCGCCGAACAGGAACTGGAAGTCCGAGCGGGACATGGATTCCTGGAAGTCCAGGGCGGCGCGCCGATTGCCGCCCAGGACCCGCTCGTAGAGCCTGAGCGCCTCGGTCAGGTCGCGCTGGTAGCGCGGGTCCTGGGTGCGGCGGGTGATCCGGCGGCCCTCGCTGGCGTAGATGCGGGAGGTGGCGGCGTGCTCGGTGCCGCCGGTGTAGGAGTCGACCAGACCGAGCGAGGTGCCGGAGTCGGTGGTGAGCGTCATGGAAGTGGTTCTCCTAGTAGCCGACGAGGACGCCGATGGTGGTGGTGGCCCCGGAGGCGACGGCGTCCAGCGCGTACCCGAAGCGCACGCCGTTGCTGGAGTCCTTGTTGATCACACCCGAGTCGTAGTAGAGGATGTCGCCGGCGTTCACCGCGGCGTTGGTCGTGGTCTCGCCCTTGACCGGCAGCCGGAACACGCCGTCCAGGGCGATGGTGGTGAGGCCGTCGGCCTGCTCGTCGATGAGCGCGACACCGGGGAGCTGCCCGTACAGCACGGGGTCCCCGGAGTTCGGTGTGGTCGGCGCGGTGCACGGCACGCTGAGGCTCTTGGTCCACATGTGCTCGGTGTTGGTGGCCATCGGGTGGTTACCGCCTTCCTGCGGCCGCGGCCTTGGCGGCGTCGCTGGTCAGGCCGAGCCGGGCGAACTGCTCGGCCAGGCCGGTCTCGAAGTCGGACTCACTGAGCGGTTCGGTGGCGAGCGGCTTGCTCTCGCCCAGGCCGCGGACCTGCCCGGCCCCGCTGTCCTCCAGCAGTCCGGCGGCGTAGCTGTTCTCGGCGTCGATCGCCGCGGTGATGGACTCGCTCAGCGCCGCGGTGTCCAGCTCGCCGCTCTCGAGCGTGGGCAACGCGCGGCACACCGACTCGGTGACCCGGGCGTGGCAACGGGCGGGCAGCGTGCTGTTTTGCAGCGCCTCGGCGACCGCGGTACGGGCGGCCTTGTCGTTCTCCAGGCGCAGTGCCTTGGCGTCGGCGGCGTCCGCACGGGCGTCGGCGGCGTCAGCGCGCTCGGTGAGGGCCTGGAGCTGGGTGGTGGCCGTGCCGAGCAGGGCCATGGCCTCCTCGAGCTTGCTGCCCAGCGTGGCGGCTTCGGCCAGCTGGCGCTGCAGCTCTTCGGTGAGCTCGGGCATCTCGCTCTCCTTGATCTGTTCTGTGGGGACGGGCGGGGTGCCCGGTGGGGTGGACTCCTCGACGGCCGCCGGCGGCGCGTCGACGGGCTGGGAGGCTGCGGCGGGGGCCGCCTCGGCGGGTGCGGGCAGCGTGGCGCCGGAGGTCTCCGACACCATGGCGGGCGCGTCCTGGAGGGTGTCGTAGAGGCCGCGCCGGTACAGGCCCGGCTGGTCGGCCTCGACGCGCGCGACGAAGGCCTTCAGCCCATCGCCGATCGCGCTGGACAGGGCGATGCGTTCGTCCCGGGTGAGGTGGCCTTCGCCGTACATGTCGTCGGTGAGCTGGGTGAACACGGCGTGGATGCGCGACTCGAGGTAGGCGCCGATGCTGCCGCCACCCTCGACCAGCTCGGCGTGCCGGTCAGACGCGGCCTCCTTCGCCGGCTTGGTCTGAGGTTCGGCGAGCGCGGCGAGAGATTCGGGCGGGTCCTCATCCAGCTGGCGGTAGAGGGCGGCCAACGTCTTCGCGGCGGAGCTCTTGGCACCCGTATCCGCCTTGACCTGCCCGATCCGGGCGGCCGCGGCGTGCACGGCGTTGCGGTTCAGCGTGCCGTCCGGCTCGCGGACCGGCAGGGAGTAGTCGCCCTTGCTGTCGGAGGCCTCCGCCGGCCCGATCAGGCACGCCTTGCGCCACTGCTCAATGGAGTAGTCCGCGGCGGAGAAGCCAGACCAGGGCTTGGTGGAGATGGTCTCGCTCATCGCTCTCTCATTCAGAAGGGTGCGCCCCGCAGGCCGGCCTGCCGTGCGGGCTTCCATCAGGTCGCTCAGGGCCGATGTGAAGTCGTCCATGTTGGGGGCATCGATGACTGCGCCCCAGGCGTCGCCGGTAACGGGGGTGATCCACAGCTTGGCGCCGGGCTCGCCCCACTCGCCGTCGGTGATCTCGACCCGTACCGGCCCCACATTGGACTGGAACTCCGTGCTGGTGACACCGGCGTCAGGGGCGTCGGGACTGGTGTCCTCTTCGTCGAAGCCCTCGAAAATGACATCGACGGCGTGGTCGAGCCGCTCCTTGGACTGAGCGTTGAACACCGTCTCCACGGGGCGTCCGTCATCGCCGAGGTGGCGCAGGCCCAGCTTGCCGCCACCGGCGGGGAACAGATCAATCTTCCCCGTGGAGGTGTTGAAACGCCGGGTCCCGACGAGCGACTCATGGGCTTCTCGGATCTTCTCAGCGTCCCTGGTGCTGAGTGTGAAGGCGGGCTGGCCGTCGATCTCGACGTCATAGGACCGGGAGCCGGTTTTGGTGATGCGGCCGAAGGTGAAACCATCCTCGTCGATGAGCGGGTCGTGCTCGCCCCTCTCCAGCCTGTCGTCGTCGGCCGTGCCGATCCGGTCGTCGATCTCGGTTATCTCGTCGCCGGTCAGGGCGAAGGACCGGCCGTCGTCGCTGGACAGGTGGGTGTAGTCGTCCCCCTCTTCGCGGTGCACGGTGATCTTCCGGCCGCCGGTGGCGGTCACCTCGCGCCGGGCGATCGTGTTGGGCATGCCCCGCTCGTCGGAGTCGGTGGGCGTGGGCTGCCTGCTGGTGGCGCGCCGCCGGGCCGCCTCAGGGTCGGTGCGGTTGGCGCGGACGTTCTCCGCACGCTCCGCGGCCTTGGCCGCCTTCTCCTCCTGCGCGCGTTCGAGCTCGTACTGCCTCATGGCAGAGGAGATGCGGTCGCCATCATTCCCGGATATCTCTGTGCCGGGGGAGGCCAGGATCTCGTCGCGGGTCGCTCCTTTTCGGGGGCGCAGATGCACCTGGAAGGTGTCGGAGTCGGTGCGCTTCACAATCGCGAGAGGCTCGTCACCGGCGTCTGTGGGGATGGGCCGGTCTTTGCCGACGGTGAAGGACCGGCCCGATGACGTGACGCCTGCCTTCACCATCGCCAAAGCGGCCAAGCCGCCTGCCAGGTCCTTGTATTCGTCCTGGTCAACGTCGATGCTGGAGTCGCCGATTCGGACGGTTGCGCTGCCGTCACGGTGGTTGGTGACCTCTGCGGAACCCCTGCTGGTCTTCGCCGAGTAGGAGCGGCTGTCCTTGGCGCGATCACCATCAGAGCTGTCGCTACGCCGTGCGCCGCTCCCGGCCGACCGGCCGCTGCTGGGGTCCCCGCCGCCCGAAGACCCGCTCCCGGCCGCGTGACGGCCGCCCGAACCGCCCCTGGAGGAGCCGCCATGCGACCGGCCGCCACCGGAGTCGCCGCCTCCAGAGTGGACGCCGGCCTTGCTACCGAACCGGCCATCCGACGCCCGCGGATGTTTGTCCTCGTCCCAGCCCGCCGAGTGCCGGCCCTCGGCCAGGGAGCCGCGCGCGGACTCGATCAGCTCCAGCACGCGGCCGCCGGCGCCCGCCTTGGTCACCCAGTCGACCGAGACGCCGTCATCCAGGCTCGCGACCAGGGGACCCTGACGTCCTTCGGCCTCGCCGTACTCCACCGTGCCCGCGGCGCGGATCGACAGGCCGATCGCGCGCGCGAACTCCTCGTTCAGCAAGTCCCGCCACTGGGGGAACACCTGAACCTCGGCGACCAGACCGCGCAGGGCCGGGTCCCACTGCGCGTCGGTGAGCGTGACCGAGGCCAGGTCGCGCACCGACCGCTCGGGCCGCTCAGCGGACTCACTGACCGAGGGGTGGTCCAGGTACATCTGCGTGCCGGCGGGCCACGTCTTCGCGCCGTCCCGCCGGAGCAGGGCCTCGCTGTAGTAGCCGCTGCTGCCCCAGCCCTCGCGGATGAGCAGCGCACGGAAGCGGCCGGTGCCGGGCTGGGTCTGCCGGATGGTGCCGAGGCTGGCCGTGGCCTCGGCCAAGAGCTGCCGGTCGGGCATGGTCAGTCCTCGCTGTGAGAGTGGCTCAGGAGCGGATGATGGGCGCGCCGACAAGCAGCAGGCACACCGCGGCGGCGCAGACAAGCGCGGCGACCCACGACTTACGGATGCCGGCCACGACGGCGGCGGTGCCGAACAAGATGATCGCGAGCAGGGTGAACACATCTGGGCCGCTCATGGCGAGTCTCCAGTGGGGCAAGTGCGGGAATGCGAAAGCCCCGAGCCAGACCTGCTCGGGGCTGGGGGTGTGCTGACGTACGGCGTACGCCGCGGTTTAGGAGGGGCGGCGGCCGGTCTGCGGGTCCAGGCCCATGGCCTGGCGGGCGCGACGCTGGAAGTCGTCCTCGGCGTCGGCCGACGGGTTCACATCCAGGTAGTGCTGGTTGTAGTCCGATCCGGGGCGCCGTCCCTCGGGACGGAACTCGGCGCCAGGGAGGCGCTCCGCCACCCAGGCGTCGTGGGCGGCGGCGAGGGCGGCAAGACGCGCGATGCGTGCCGCGCTCGGCCTCACCGGAGCCATCGCACCGCCTGCCATGTCGTGCCGAGCATCGCCTGTTTTCCGATCCACCTCGTGCGGCCTGACCGGCGCCCGGCCTGGCTTATCTCGTACGGCGTCGGGAAATCGTCGGCGCCGAACTCCACAGTACGGCCCCGCTCCAGAATCTGCTCGGCATCGCCGATCTCCATCTGAAGTTGCGTCACCAGCTCCGCTGCCTGCGCGTCGTCTCCGCTGGACTGCGCATCGGCCAGGTCATACCGGGCCCGGTCCAGGACCTGCTCGAGGCGGTTCAGGCACCGGCGCGCCGAGCTCTCAGCGGCCCAGTCGTACCCGGCGCGCGCCCATGCATATCCGCCCACGTCGATGTTCGCCAGCAGCTCCACACGGTCGACCCCCGAGTCGACGTACCACTCCAGCAGGTGGCGATTGAACGCGGCGGCCAGGCCTTGGCCCTGTGCGTCGGGCTGGAGTTCCAGCAGCCCGTGCTTGGCCCACAACGTGCCATCGCTGTCGCGATGCAACGACCGGATGAACTCGCCAAGCTCGGCATCCGCGCGATGGAAGGTGCCGCTGATGATCAGACGGTTTGGCATAACCCGGACGGCACTCACCGTGGCGGTGAACCCCGCGTAGGTGCCCTCGATGTGCTGGGTGACGGCAGCCCGAATGTCTGTCTCGCGGGCCGCGGCGTCGTCGGCGTCTGTGGGAATGAGGGCACCGATGCCCGGACGTGAGGAGTTGGCCGGGGAGCCCGGCTTGGGCTCGGGGCGCGGTGCCCGGGTGTCTTGTTGATCGGTGGCGGGCAGTGTGTCGGGGGTCAGCCGCGTGTGAGGCTCGGGCAGCGTGCCGGCAGGACCGCGGTCTGCTCCCAGATCCCTGAGTGGCGTGACGTTGTAGCTATCCCGCCACCCGTCGACGCTCCGGCGGGTGGACAGATCGTCCCAGGAGATTTCACCGTCCTCCAGCATGCCGAGCCGGGCCGGGCCGAGGATCGCCAACTGCTCGCTGCGGGATAGTGCGTCGAAGACGGCCCGGGCGTCGGGGATCACGTCGTCCGGCTCATCGAGGTCGATACCGAGTTCGCGCCAGCTCTTGGTCTTCGGGGTGCGCGCGCATCTGCCGGACTGGTGATCCAGCGGCCCCGGCTCATCGAGGGGATGAAGCTGGCCGTGCTGGGCCCAGCAGCTCGCACATGACCGGGCGTCCAGTTTGGCCGTCCACACCCACCCGGCGAGCGTGGCGGCGTTGGCGTCCTGGGCGGCCTGAGCGCCGGCGCGGTGCGCGTCGAGGATCTCGGTCCTGGCGATGTTGGTCGCTCTGGCCAAGCCGCCGTTGAACTCGCCCTCGCACCGATCGACCATGCGCCGGGCCGCCTCGCGCGGGTTGCTCCCGAGGACCACGCCGCGGACGAGTTCCCGGCGCATCGCCTCAGTGGCATCAGCTGCCAGCGGCCAGTGCCGCGCGTTGATCTGCTCGGTGGTGCGCTGCACGATCCACCCGACCGCGCGCTCGTCGATCCGGCCGAACCGGATACCGGCCCGGGCACGGGGGCTGCCCGGCATCTGCGACAGCAAGATCGGGTCGGTGCCCTCGACCGCCAGATGCACCGCCTGCCAGGCGGCTTGGGCGACGTCGTTGCTGGCCTTGAGGGCAAGGTCGCCGAGGCTGCGCGCGGCCAGGTCCAGGGCGCGCTGCACCCGCTGGGAGCGGGTCACCTCGCGCCGGGAGGGCCACCGGCCGCCGGTCGCTGCGGCGATGAGCGCATCAGCCGCGGCGTTGAAGGCGTCGATGAGCTCGTCCCACGCGCGGACCCACGCCCGGGTGGTGGCCCGGGTCTGCTCATCAACGATCTTGTCGAGGTTGGCCCGCATCTCCCGGACCAGTCGCAGGGTCCGCTCGGTGATCGCCACGCCCGCCCCCGTCCCGCCCGAGGGGCCCGTGGACGACGGCCACGCGACGCCCGCCCTCATGCCGCACCGTCCGCGCGCGGGGCCCGCAGGGGCATGTCCCCGACGCGGTGTGCTCACCCGCGTCGGCCGCCGGGATGAGGTGCAAGGTCATACCGACACCGGGTCCTTCTCCCCACGGGGTGGCCGGCGCTCGTCGCGGCGCGGCTGGTCGGGCCGCGCCGGCGGGGAGTCACCGCCGCCGAACGCGGCCGCGGGGTCCTCACCGCGGCGGAACCGGTCCACCGCCTGCTGGCCGGCGTTGGCCTTCGGCGCGACGAACTCTCCGTTGTCGTCGGTCACGCGCGCCAGGATCTCGTCCACGTCTCTGACCTTCAGCGCCTGCAGCAACTGCCTCAGCACGATCAGCGGAGGCAGGTACTGGGTGGAGTCGGCCTCGACGATGGCCTTGATGAGCTGGCCCTGGTCGACGTCGTCCAGGTCGGGCCAGACGATGTCGATGGTGCGCTCGGTCACGCCGCGCAGCGTGACGACCTCCTGGCCGTCCTCGTCCACGGTGACGGCGCCCTTGAGCATGCCCATGGGCGCCTTGACCGACTGGTCGATCACGTAGTCGTAGATGGTGCGCTGGACGTCGGTCCACAGCTCGCGGCGCATCTGCATGGCCAGCTCGGTCGGCTGGTCGAGGGTCTCGGCGACCGCGCGGGCGCCGGTCTGCCCGGGGTCGCCGAGCAGCATGGTGACCGGGACGTCGAGCGCTGCGGCGGTCATCGCCGCCAGCGGCCGGCCGGAGTCGCTGTCGATGGTGGCGCCGGACTTGGGGATGGCCTCCAAGACCATGTCGGGGGTGCCGAGCGCGGTCGCGCCGGCGTACTGCGGGTCGCCGGTGACGGTGTCGCGGGCCGGGGCGGCGGCGAGCCGGGCTCGCGCGGCGGCCTGCTTGCTGCCCTTGCTGGTGAAGCGCCAGGCGAACCGGCTCAAGGACTTGACCAGCCGGGCCCAGTCGGTCAGGAACTCCCGGTAGGCGTTGGCCCAGTCCACCGCGGCGTAGGCGTCGGGGATGCCCCACCGGGAGCCCAGGGGCCGGTTGACGCTGACGTGCAGGATCGGGGCGTCCCACATGACGTCGGCCTTGCCGCCGGTGACGGTGGCGATGCGGCGCGGCCGGATCTTGGGCCGGTACCCGAGCGCCGGGTAGATCGCCGAGCGGCGCTCGGTGATCACGCCGCCGGATTCGATGTCGCGCCGGTCGATCCAGTACTCGCGCCGGTAGTACCAGGGCTCGCTGGAGTCCTCGGGGTTGGTGATGACCTCGACGATCTCGTCCCACGGCACCGTGCGGATCTGCACCCGCCCGGTCCGCGGGCTGGTGAACAGGGGGAAGAACAGGTTGCCGTCGGTACCGAGGGCGCGCTCCAGCTCCTGGCGGGCCTGCTGGGAGGAGAACGCACGGCGGTTGCCCGGGTCGTCGAGGAAGCCTTGGATGACGGTGTTGACGTCCTGCAGGCGGCGGCCCTGCCGGTCGCGCTGCCCCGCGGCCCGGGCCGTGACCTGCACGCCCTGGCCCCACACGTAGGAGGCGCGCAGAGCCAGCCCCCGCTTGATCAACGGGTTCTTGATCGCCATGACCCGGACCACCGCGGTGATGTCGGCCAGGCCCTCGCGGGAGAACTCCCGCTCGGCGAGCGCGGTGAGGTGGACATAGCCGGGCTCGCGCATCCGGTTTTCGAGCTCGGACAGGCTCTCGCGGAAGAACGCGGCGTTCTCGCGCTCCTGCCGCAGCTGCTCGGCCAGCTCGGTGTGGCCTGTCCAGCGCGCGAACGTCTCCCGGAGGGGAAGACCAACGCGTTCACGCACGGTGTCGGTGAAACCCACGGTCACCTCCCCGCATGGTCAGATCGGGCTGATCTCGTAGTCGTCCAGCTCGCTGTCGAGCTCGTCGGCCTCGACGATGAGGGTGCCGGCGAGTAGCGGGGCCAGCAGGAGCCGGTTGATGGCCTGAGAGGTGCCGTCGACCTGGTCGTCGTGGCGGCCGTTGGGAAAGGAGGCGTGTTCTTCGATGAAGTCGCCGACCCACGGGGCGAGCTCGGGGGCCGGGAGGAAGACCTGCCCGGCCTCGGCGAAGGGGGAGACCGCGGCGGCCCGCGCGTACTTGCTGCCGTGGGGTTCCTCGGGGATGAGCCCGGCCACCGTGTTGCTGAGGCTGTTGATTACGGCGGGGCCGTTGGCCTTGTCCTCCACGAGCTTCAGCGTGGCCTGGGGCCACTTGACGGCCAGGCGGCGGACCGCCTTGCGGGTCTCGACGAAGGTCATCCGGTCGCGGACCTGGTCGAGCAGGTAGACCTGCAGGCCCCAGCGGGCCCAGACCTGGCCGACGACCCAGTCGCTGCTGTCGGTGTCCTTGAAGGCCATGTCCCAGGACTGGATGACCTCGTCGGGGTTGATCGCCCAGTAGGAGCCGTCGTCGCGGACGATCCACCGCGGCGAGGTGTACTCGCGCCACCAGCCGCGTTCGAACAGGTCACCCTCGGGTGCCGTGGGCCGCCCCTGGTAGAGGGCGTTCCAGACCCGGGAGCCGACAGCGACGCGGATCTGCTCCCACTGCTCGACGGTGCGGCCGCGCGCGGAGTTGAGATATTCGCCGGGCTCGCGGCCGAGCGGGTCGGTCTCGCCCTTGGCCGGGTCGTGGTCGGCCTGCGCGGGGATGTTGATCACGCGCCAGCGGTGGGCGTCCTCGGCGGC
The DNA here is from genome assembly GCF_014205275.1 of Sphaerisporangium siamense. NCBI lineage: Bacteria > Bacillati > Actinomycetota > Actinomycetes > Streptosporangiales > Streptosporangiaceae > Sphaerisporangium > Sphaerisporangium siamense. Next base: position 4,104,284 of record NZ_JACHND010000001.1, on the reverse strand, counting down.
CAGGAGCCGGCCGACGAGGTCGTCCTCATGCCAGCGAGTCAAGATCACTACCACGGGCGCGCCGGGGGCCAGGCGGGTGTTGGCGACGGCTGTCCAGAAGCCCCAGACGACCTCGCGCCAGGCGGCGGAGTTGGCCTGGATGAGGTCGGCGATCGGGTCGTCGATGAAGATCGCGTCGGCGGGTTTGCCGGTGAGGCCGGCGGTGAGGCCGACGGCGCGGACGCCGCCGCGGCGGCCGGCGATGCGCCAGCGGCGGGCGGCGCCGTTGTCGGGGGCGATGCGCAGGCCAAGGTCGAGGCTGCCGTCGGTGCCGTCGTTGCCGGTGATGTGGTTGCGGATGTTGCGGCCGAACTCATCGGCCAGGTCCTGGGCGTAGCAGGCGATTGCGATGCGCAGGTCCGGGTTGCGGGTCAGCATCCACAGGGGACCGACTGTGGTGACCCGGGTGCTTTTCCCTCTTGGGGCGGCACCGTGACGATGAGCCGGTCGCAGCGGCCTTCGGCGACGTCGACGAGCGCCTGGTCGATGAGGTGGAGGGCTTCGGTCTGGACCGTGGTGGGGTCGATCGCGGCGGCGAGCTCGCCGGGGGTGGCCCAGCGGTGCACCGGCGGCTCGAACATGCGGGCCGCGGCCTCCCAAGCGGTGAGGGTCGTCATGAACGGCCCTCCCACGCGATCTTCGCTAACCAACGGGAATGGGTATTCCCAAAAGTAATCGACCCTTACGAAACCTCAGCTTGACTCACGTAACCGTCAGCACCCACGGCGCCTCCACCACCGGCAGCTCCGGTGCCGCCGTCACCCGCCCCCACACGCAATACGTCGCCCGCGCTAGCGGGCGAGCTGAATCCGGGCCGATGAGGATGCGAGACGCCGGCGGCGCCGCCCCGGGAGTCCAGGCGGCATCCACCCAGTCCCCGCTCACCGGCCCCCGCGGGTACACCGTGATCGCCATCTGCACGGGCAGCGTGGTGATGTTGCCGGGCGCCACGTCGAAGTCCAGGTGGAGGAACTCCGTCGACGAGGCGGGGATGCGCTTTTGCAGCACAGCGCACCCCCGCTCCTGTCACGTCCAGACCTGGCCTGCAGCCCACCGGGACCGCGGCCGCCCGATCACGATCCGGATGTCCAGCGGCGGCGGGGTCAGCACGTCCAAGCTCCCCGCGCGGCCCGGCAACGCGAGCGCCAGCGCCGGCGCGCTCTGCCGGATCACGGCCCGCGCCTTGGGCGTGCCCTGGGCCAGAAGCGTCCCGGCGCCGCCCAGGACGAGCGCGAAGGCAGGTGCGCTCTGGCGGATGATCGCGGCCGCAGACGGCACGCCGCCCGTCAGCAGCCTGCCGAGACCGCCCACGGGCAACGCCAGCGCGGGCGCGGACTGCCGGACGATCGCGGCGACCTGTTCGCTGCCCGCGGTCTCCATCGAGCCGGGCGGGCCCATCGCCAGGGCCAGCGCCGGCCACCCGAAGATCGTGATGGACTGGGCCTCCAGGCCGGCGTCGGGGGTGATGGTCACCGCGAGCGCGGGGGCGGACTGACGGATGACGGCCACGGCGTCGCCTCCCTACGGGGGCGGCACGAGCTGGCCGTCGCGGACGCCCTCAGCCCACCGGTTCCCCTCCCACACGTTGCCGTCCACGCCCCAAGGCTGCGCACCGGTCGTGTGCCCGAAGAATCCGCAGTCCTGGAAGTACCTGGTGGAGAACCTGTTGTTCCTCACGACGAAACCGGTCGCGGACGAGTTGCCGGGCTTGGACGGCTCATAGCCCGCGTACAAGCCGTAGCCGCCGCCGGCGATGAGGTTGCCCTCGATCAGGATGTTGGTGTACTGGCCGGGGAACTCTGCGCTCTGCTGGAGCGACAGTGCGCCCGTCTGTGGCATGCCGGCGCCTTGGCGGTCGAGGACGAAGGTGTTGCCCGTGATGACCAGGTCTGAGACGACGCCCCCGTTGTGGAGTAACCCGTTGTTGTGGTCGCCGCCGGGCGAGGCGCCCACGCCGCCCTGGTCATTGTCCCAGTAGGTGGTGTCGTGGCAGTAGTTGCCCGTGATCGTGTTCCGAGACCCGGCGATCTGGATGGCGTCCGGGGTCCAGTGGATCTCGTTGTGCGCGATGAGCACGTCGTCGGAGAAGACGCGGATGCCGTAGTTCAGGCGCATCCCGTCGTAGGACTCCGGCGTGCCGTCCTGGTCGCTCCTGGCCGCGATTCGGCAGTACTGGATGGAGCAGTTGCTGTTGTCGGCGTGGGAGAGGTTGATGCCTCCCAGCGACGGCTGCCAGCCCTCGACCCAGCACCCGACGATGTCCACCCACTGCACGCCTGGCGCGGTGTGGATGGTCGGGCCGATCAGGTGCAACCCGGAGATGACCAGGTGCTCATCCTCGGTGCCGCTCTCATCGATGATGATGTCCGGCCCACCTACGATCGTCTGCGCGAACGAACCTGTCCACCCTGGCCACGCCTCCGGCCCCGTCGTGGCCGCAGTGGGCGACGCGGGCGGCAGTCGCCCGACACGCGAGCCGACGATCAGCTTGTGCGGCATCAGAAGACCGGGAAGTGCACGAGCCCACCGGCAGGGGGATGGTAGTCGAACTGCGTGGTTCCGGACTCGGCCTGCTCGAACTGCACCAGCAGGATGACCGGCTGGTTGGCCGCGCCGCTGGCGGTGCGGTCGGAGAGCACCAGGTACAACGCCTCACCGGTGATGCCGCCGAACTCGATGGGGTCGCAGTCCAGGATGGCCACACCGCGGCCGCACTCGATCCAGGTCACCGTGCCGTCGGTCACCGTGGTGAGCGGGGTGGTCGGCCAAGTCGGGGCACTGGATGCGGAGGTGCCGGCGGCGATGCACCGGTAGACGTGGCCGTTGGAGGAGGCCGGCCTGACCAGGTCGCCCACGGCATAGGCGGTGGAGTTGGCGCGCGCGGTGAGGGAGGCGGCCGACACGAACGTCGAAGACTTGCCTGTGAGCACCTGTCCGGTCCCTTGGACGTATCCATGGCCCGTCACGACCTCGTTGGCCAGGCCCGAGACCCGCGACAGGGTGGTGATGTCGGGAGTCCAGGCGGCGGTGTGGAGGGTGGCGACGATCGTGCCGTTCTCCCAGTCGATGAGCCCGGCGAACGCGTCTGGGAGCGCGGTGCCGACGAGCTGGGCGCTGACGGTGCCGGTCTCCTCCGGGTCTCCTCCTCCGCCGCTGCCATCGGAGTCGCTCAAGATGGGTTCGACCCAGAAGTTGATCCCGTTGGCGTTGGTGACCGGCCTGGCCAGCGTGGAGCCCGCCACGAACTTGCCCTGGCCGCCGGCGGAGTCGTTGATGCCGGGGGCCGACAGGTTGGTGTCGCCGATGCCGCTGGTGCCTGCGCCTGAGCTCCAGTAACCCGTGGTGGCCGTGTAGTGGCAGTTAGCGGTATCTCCTGGGTCGGTGAACAGGACGCCGCTCACGTATTTCACGCCGGAGGCGACAGCCGGGTACGGCGTGGTGAGGAGAGCTTCCTGCCACCCGGTGGCGGTGGGTGTGGTGAACGCTGTCTGGCTGCCGGTGATCATGCTGGTGGTGTCGTGGTTCCACGTCGCCACGTCGGTTCCGCGGACCGCCGTGGTGCCTCGGTAGTACCTGTAGCCCTTGAGATACAGGTCGTTTCGTGTGGTGCGCCATTCCACGCCTGCCGTGACCGCCGAGTCCGAGGCGGCGGTGTCGGGGCCGTTGGTGGCGGGCCAGAGCTTGTAGTCGGTCACGGCGGCCTCCCTGGTGGTTGGTGGCCGCGAGGCCTTGACGCTGGTGAAGGTATGCTCGGCCGCCCCGCCGCTGCGGGCTGGCTAGTTCCCCGCCCTACACCGCGACGCCAACGCGGCCCGTAAGACGCAGCCGGCCATCAGCCGGAGGGGCACGTACGGGGCAGCCGAGACGTCAGGCGCGGAGTCGCGGCACGCGCGTGTAGTCCCAGCCTTCGCGTGGCTGGACCATCGCGGCGTGCGCGCAGAGCTCCCACGAATAGAACGTGTCCTGCTGGCCGAATCCGCCTGGCGGGACGGTCTGGATCACCGCCAGATGAGCCCACCAGTCGTTGTGGTGCAGCAGCCAGGCGAGCAGGTGAGCGCCGTGGCCGAGTGACGGCAGCCAGACGGGTGGTGGACGCTCCTCCATGCAGGTGAGCGTACCCAGAACTTCGAACGTGCATTCGAGAGGGTCAGGTGCGGTCCTGGCGGCGCAGCGATTTGACCGGTCGTCCTGCCACCAGGACCGCCCCAAGAACCTACTGCACCGACCCGAGCGGGAGCAGAGGGACCAGGCCGCTGCTGCCTGCTGCCAGTTGCCGCCATCTGGCGCCACACTGGCAGATCGTTGTGCTGCCGGTGCGGCAGGCGCAGCAGCGCGGCCTGTCACTCATCGGTGCACCCCGGCCGAGGAGGCATGGACGACAGAGGGATCGTCGCCACGTGCTTGGAGAAGTCCTCGGTACCAGGGACCACGAACTTAACGCCCTTGTCGTCGAGGTCGTACACGGTGACCTTGGCGAACAACCCCGAGTCGCCTTCATACACCTCGAGCCGGGAGGAGTTCGTCGGATCGATGCCGTTGCTCCTGGCCCACGCCAGGAACTCACCGTGGAAGGGGTTCGCATAGAACTCTGCGCAGTACGCGTTGCCCGGTTCGCCCCGCTCGTTGGGGTCGAAAAGGAACAGCGGAGCACCGGTGGAGGCCATGGGCTCTTCAGCAGTCGCCTCCGCGGCCTGCGATTCCGCCTGCCGCCGGTCGAACTCGCGAGCGGCCGCCGTGTACTTCAAGCCTGTCTCGGCCATCAGCGCGCGGATCGTACGCTTCCGGTTGTGGTTCGCCGGCATGGGGGCCTCCATGGGGAATCGGCGGGTACGGGGGCACGGTGGATCAGGGCGCCACGGGGGCGTGGGGTTCCCACGCGGCGCCCTTCGTAGCGGAGCTCGGATTCGAACCGAGGACCTTCGACTTATGGGGCCGACGAGCTACCAACTGCTCTACTCCGCCATAGGACCGGATCGCCACGGCGGCCGATCCTCTCAACCCGGCCGGCCACGCGTGATTCCGTGGACACGCAGACTGCCGGGTCGAAGATCATGCACGCCTGGTGAGATACCCCAGCGCCTCCGCAGTCTCCGCGGCGATGCTGTGCTTGAGCTCCTGGTGGTAGGTGTCGATCACCAGGCGTTCCCGTGGCTCTTCGAGGGCGTCCAGGCCGTTGAGCACATGCGTCAGCAGCGCGCGGCAGATGGCGCGCTCACGCGGAGCCAGCACGGATAGGTCGGCGCGGTCGAGGACCACGGTCGTGGCGCCCGCTCCCTGAGTGACGTACACGAGGGCGGGCCCCTCAGGCGCGGGCATGCTCCGAAGACCGCCGGCCACGGGTCACCTCTTCCTGACTGGGACAAGACGTCGTATGGCGTCGGCGCCGAACTCCAGGAGCCGGCCGTTGCCCTGATACAGGACGATCACCGGCCCGGCCTCGACCGTGACGGGCAGGTCCAGCCCGCGCCACCGGCGGACCCACTCGGCGACCTCGGCGACGTCCGCGGCGGTCAAACGTCCGCGCACCGCGCTCAGCTCTCCGCGCCGAACAGGTCCCGCTCCAGATCCTCAACGTGGCGGCGGCGCTGCTCTTCCTTCGCCTTCTTCGCCCGCTCAGCCGTCCGGATGTGCTTGGCCAGCGTTGCTTCGTTGTCCGGATGGGACATGAAGCACATGAGCAGGTACAGCGCCAGAACGCCGAGCCAGGCCAGCCCGGCGATACCAGCGAGGCGCCAGTCGCTGAACCAGATGGCGGCCGCCGTGCAGGCGACGGCTGCGGCGCCTATCCACATCGTGAACCGCAGGAGCTTGGCGACGGCCTTGCGCAGGTTGTCCCGTTCGATGTCGTTGAGCTTGTCTTCCACGTGGTTCTCCAGGGCCGGCGGTGGTACGGCCCGGCCCTCTGCGGCCCTATACAGAACGGGCCGGGCCGTACCGGGTGGGGCTGCGCCAGTCGGCGGGCGTGCGGACCAGCGCAGCGGGGCGCGCCGCTGCGGGGCAGGCGGCACGCCGTCTATGGAAGGGCGGACGCGCGGGCGGCGCGCAGCTGCGCGCGCAGCGCGTCACGCTCCTCGGGGGTCTGCGGGACCGGTTCGCCGCGGTCGAGCTGGCGGGAGATGGTCTTCAAATCGTGCCAGTCGTACCAGGCCGTCTTGCCACGTTTACGCAGCTTGAGGGCGTGGTGGCGGGATGCCCAGACGCGGACCGTGGGCTCGGGCCGGCCGAGCCGCGCAGCGGCCGCGGCGATGGTGATGGGCTCACGGATCGGGGGTTCCTGCACGCCGAGCACCCCCCCGGCAAGCAGAAAGCCCTCGACGGTTTCCCGTTCGAGGGCTGGCAGTTCCACAATCAAGGCGATTTATAACACGCCGCTGGGTCAAACGCCAAGTCAGTACTTCCTCATCGACGTGATCCAGATCGTGACCCCGAGCGTCTTCGAATGGACGATAGGGCACACGATCGGTCCAGCTCTCGCTCACGACCGCTCCGCCGCTTCGAAGGGAACCACCAATGGACACCCCTCAGCCGAATCCCTTGTACTCCGCTGACGGGGTGGAGCAAGAGGGCGGCACATCGTGGGTTATGACCGCAGCCGTTGGTGCCGCGGTCCTAGGCTCCGTGGTGCTATTCGGCTTCGTGATCTCCATGTTCGTCACCGCGGCAAACCCAACGCCAGTAGAGATTCGGCCTTCTGGGTATCTCAGCCCGTACGACGTGATGGCCGTCATGAAGGACCACGGGCTCGTCTGCGCTGAACAGACTCCCATTTTCACTCCGGCTGATCATCCAGAACGCAAGATGGCGACGTGCAGGCTGGAGTTCACGAGAAGCTCCGAACCCTCTATGACAGCGACGGTCGTCATCTTCGACTCCGTCGATCAGCGTCAAGAGTCGGTTGCCGAGACCGCCGTGGCGCTATCGAGAGCTCAGCAGCCCGGCTACACCGACTTGTGGTCGGTCGTCGGCGACAATTGGATAGTCGACTGCCCTGATCACTATTACGGCGCGCGGATCGCAGAGGCCCTCGACGGAACTCTCATCAATGCTGCCTACGGTCAGTAGCATGCCGTGGCGCAGGTCAGGCTCGACGACTGAGAACATCGTCGTTGTCGGCGCGAGCGAGGCCACGTCGTCGGCAGCCAGCCCGGGTTGCGGCCGCCCTCTGCTCGTCGACGAGCTCGTTGTAGGTCATCGTGGTGTAGTCGGTGCCGCACTCCCAGCAGCGGGCACCAGCCATGACGCCGTCGTCATCGAGGACTTCGCGTAGCTCGGAGAACCCGCACCCGCCGCAGGCGACACCGTCGAGTCGCCGCACGGGCGGTGGCGTCTCGCCGAGAAGGCGGCGGCAGCGGCGGAGCAGCTGTAGGACCTCGAGGCCGGCGTCGGCGCCGGACAGGTCGAGGAAGACCTCGGCGTAACCGGCCGCCTCGCGGACCAGGCCGCGGGTGCCGCGCGGGAGGGTCGCCGCGGTGGTCAGCGACACGGCGCGCATCATGGGTTCGGCCGGGAGCGCCAGGAGCACGGCGAGGTGCTTGGTGAGAGTGCGGGCGGCGGCGTCGACGGCGATGTGCGCCCGGCGCCGGCGCGAGGCGTCGGTGTCGATGTGCAGCCGCGCCACGGCGGCGACGCGCTCCTCCCAGGAGGTGAGGATGGCGACGATGTCGCGGAGCAACTCGTCGGCGTTCTCGGAGAGTGGGATCGGCGCGGTCTTGGAGACGGCGACCTTGGGGCCGGAGGACTGCCTCTTGGTGCCGAGCTCGGCGTGGACATCGCGCCAGCGTGCGGGGAGTACCGCCAGGACCTGAGCGATGACGGCCTCGTCGGCGGCGCAGAACACTCGCGGGGTGAGCGCGGGGGCCCGGCGCGTGGTGCCGTCGACGGCAAGGAGGCGGGGGTCGGTGCACTGGTCGCCGCGGGCGCACTCGGTGAGGCCTGCGTTGCGCCAGTACCCGTCGTCGGCTGCGGGGTCGCTGTGCAGGTAGTAGGGCATATCGGGTCTCCCCCCAGGTAGCATGAGGACAGACCGTGATCTTTTGGGTGATGACGGCGGACGGGTTATGTGCGGCTCCCTGGTGGCAGGCCGGGAGCCGCAGCCGTCCTTAACGGGGGTGTAGGCAGAGCGGGGTGCGGGTCAGGGCGAGGCGGCGCTCGGGCATCCAGCGGCCGGCCGCGATCGGCATGGGAGAACCTCTGCGGCATCCTCTGCAAGGACCCACGTCACCAGCTGACCCGCCCATCAGGACCCCACCGCCGCCCGTAGTTCTTCCGGTACCACCACGCCAACCAGTGCTCGCTGCTCCGGCGACAACTCCAGCCGCGCCAGCACCCGTGAGATCACGCCAGCGAGCAGCACCCCTTGCTGCTCGGTCATGCGGACCAGCGCGGCATCCACACCCGCTCGTATCGCCGCAGCGGACACATCCACCAGGTGCTTGCGTTCCTGCTGGTAGAGCACCAGCCACGCGTTCGGCTTCGCCGCTCTGGTCATGTCGGTGCCGGGGAACTCCCCCGATGCCTTGTCGACTTCCTCGGTGACGCCCCATACCAGGTCGTCCTCGGCGAGCTCGGCGACCTTCTCGCCGAGCCAGGTGACATGCCCAGCGGTGCGATGCACCTCCTCCAAGAGCGCGGCTGCGGGGTCGATGGTGCGAGGCAGACCGTAGGTGGCGACCGCGCGGCGTGCCTCTTCCGCGCGGGCGGCGGTGACGTGGTTGGGGGTGTTGCCTCCGTGTTTGCGGCAGTGCCCGATGCCGACGTGGTCGGTGCCCCAGCCGGCCGGGTGCCGGCAGGTTGCACCAGAGCCGTCGCGTTTGCGGGCGCCGCATTTATCTCCATGTCCTGTCGCTTCAGGCATGGTGTCCATGTCCCGTGTCATGAGGCGGGCCTTGTTGCGGCTGGCCCCTGCGGAGGTTCCTCAGCGACGGTCTGATGGTCGTGGTCGGCGGTGAACGGTTCGGGTTCGCGGATGACGAGCGCTCTCCCCCACGGCGTGAACTCCTCGGCCATGTGCGCGGTGGTCAACGTCTGGCCGTGGTGCTCCTCCCAGACGTCGGCGAGCGCGCCGAGGATGGCAGCCGACACCTCGAGGCGGGCCGGGAGCGGGATCACGGCGAGAACCGGACGGTCAGACATCGCCACCTCCCGTCTGCTCGCCGTCGGCCGAGGGCTGGGTGCGCTCGTCGCCTTCGAACTCCAGGCAGTCCATCGCGCCGTCGGCGTGCGGCCCGTCGTGGCCGGCGTGGACGTTGCACGTCAGGGCGTCGCCGTTCGGGGCGTGGCCGCGGGCTCCGCACTCCACCGACGGGATCCAGCCGAAGTGCGCGGCGGTGTTGCGGAGGATCGCTGCGAGCTGCGGGCTGAGTTTGAAGCGTTCGCGCTGGATCTCTAGGCTGCGCGCGAGGTCGCCGTCAGCGTGGCGTTCGGTGGCGGCCTTCCAGTCGGCAAGCATCTCGATGAGGTCCACGAGGGTCATCCCGTAGACGCCGCGCGTGCCGAAGTGCTCAGGGTGGTGGCGATTGTTCGCGTAGTGGTGCCGCAAGCCCTCGCCCATGGCCTCCAGGAAGCCCTTGTACTCCTCCGAGCCGTACGTGGAGCCCTTCAGCTTCGGTGTGAACTCGTTGAAGATCTCCAACTCGGGCGGCTCGGTCTTCGACAGATCGTGTCGCACGGAGCGTTCGACCAGCTCGGCGATCGGCTGACCCATGAGGGCGCCAACCCGCAGCGAATGCTTCAGGGTGTCTGCGGTGCTGTCGTAGGTGGTCTCAGCCATGGTCGGTCTCCTCGGTTGCAGAGGTCGGGGTCTGCTCGCCGTCGGCGGGCTGGTCGAGCAACAGGAGCACCGCACGCCCGGCGTCAGCGAGGACGGTGTCGGCCGGGGTCAGCCCCCAGTCGTCGGCGGTGCGCGAGCGCGGCCCACTGGGCGGCGACCTCGCGGACGCGAGCGATCTGGCCGCGAAGCGCTGTACGGCCCTCAGAGGCGCGCGATTCATCCGGTGAGCGGACGTCCCGAGCAATGCCTACCGAATCGCCCTGAGGGGCCTCACAGGCCCGCACAGGGGCATCGCCGACCGACCGCTCCCCCACACCGAACGCTCCGCGCGCGATCCGGGCGGCGTTGTCGTGGCCGTCCACGTACGCCATGCACGGCGACGGAGACAACCAACCGCCCCGGTCCTGCGCGTCGCCGTGGACGTTGGCCTCGATCAGGCGGGCGATGTGCTCGGCCAGGAGCGGCGCAGCGGCCTGCAGCGCGACCGCGAGGATCGCCTCGACGTCGCCGCGGCAGACGGCGCACTCGGCGTCACGCCCGCGCTCGTGCGCGCCGTGCGCCGTCCACGGCCCACTCCCCCACGGATGACCGAGGACCGCGCGGACGGCGGCCTGTACGGCGTGCGGCGGGATCTCACGCATCGGGCGCCTCCGCGGACACAAGCCGGTAGCCGGTCGAGGTCGGGCGGAACCGATCCAGGCGGATCCGGGACTGCCGCGGCGGCCGGGTGTGCAGGTGGCGGGCGCCGGGCGGGATGTACGCCTCGACGACCGCGTGCGTGTCGCCGACCTCGACCACGTGCACCTTCCGGCCGGCGGAGCGCTTGTCGCAGCCCGCCCACACCTGGCCGGGCCGGACATCAGGCGTCTCAGGCATCGAGCCTCCTCAGGCCGCGCCGGGGCCGGACCACGCGCGTCCCGTCCTCCCGCTCGATGAGCACGTTCACCGGGGCGTAGTCACGGATCAGCGGCATCGGCCAGCGCCGCGGCGGCAGGTCCTTGCGCCGCTGGTAGGGCTTGATGAGCACGGCCACCGGGCGGCCGTGCTCCAGGTGGGTGGGCTCGGGAGCGGGGGTCATGCAGACTCCTCGAAGTCGGGCGGTCCAGGGTTTGTCAGGAGCTGGGCGAGCGTGCCGATGAGCTGGCGCATCGACGGGACCCACGTGGGCACTAAGGGCTGGTCGCCCCACTGCGAGCCGCAGGTGCACACCTGGTCGTCCGGTCCGGCGTCGGGCAGGCAGTCGCCGCAGTTCGGGCACGCAGGGACCATCGCGTCAGAACGGCGGCTCATCCGGCGTCCCCCCATTCGCCCACGGGTCACCGGCAGCCGGCGAGGACGGCTTGGAGCGTTCGGCCTGCTTGGGCGGCCATCGCAGGTTTGGCCCGGCCGAGTCGACGCGGACTTCGATGCGCGAGTGCTTCTCGCCGTCCTTCTCCCAGTTGTTCTGGTACGCCTGCCCGGTGACGACGACTGCGGCGCCCTTGCGCAGGTGTTCGACGATCTGCTCGGCGAGCTGGTCCCACGCGGTGCACGTCCAGAACGTGGTGTCGGCGTCCTCCCACTGGTCGCCGTTTTTGCGGCGCCGGGAAGTGACGACGGTGAACCGGGTGATGGCCTTGCCGGATTGGGTGAACTTCATCTCCGGGTCGCTGGCGAGGCGGCCGGCGAGGGTGATCTGCGCGGACATGGTCAGTTCCTTCCGGTGGAGGATTCCCAGCCCGCGGGCGGGATGTAGTCGGGGGCGATCTGCCAGGGCCAGTTGCCTTCGCCGCCGTAGGTGAGCCGGTTGGGCCAGTCGCGTTCGTCGCGGCCTCCGCGCCAGGGCTTGACGGCGACGGTCTTGCAGCGCTCGCCGGGCCGCTGGTCGGGGTCGTCGGGGGCGATGCCCAGGCCGAACTCGGGCCAGCGCAGCAGCAGGCTGGAGCCGACCGGGCGGACGGAGCGGTTCTTGCCGTGCTCGCCGTGGCCGGCGTGGGCTTCGATGACCATCGCGCAGTCGGCTTGGACGCGGGCCTGGTCGAGGATGGCGACGGTCTTGCGGGCGGCTTCTTCGTCGTTGATGTTGCCGGCGTGGAGCCGGTAGAAGGGGCCGATGAACAGGATGTCGGGCTTGTGTGCGGTGACGCGTTCGAGCAGCCAGGCGGCGTCGTCGGGCCGCAGGACGTCGATGCCTTCGGGGCGGTGGATGAGGCGGAGCGCGCCGTCGGGGACGCGGTGCCCGTACTTGATCGAGCAGGCGGCGAGCGGCCGGAACTTGCGGCGGGACTGCACTTCGGAGTTCTCGCAGTCGATGAGCAGCACCCGCTTGGGCGGGATTTCGGTCCACTTGAACGGGTGCAGACCGGCGGCGATCATCACGGCCATCTGCCGGATCGCCATGGACTTGCCGAGACCCTCGAACCCGGTCCACACCAGGCGGTCGCCGCGCTCCAGCAGGTCGGGGACGATCCAGTCGTGCTCCTCGTCAGGGACCGAGATGAACTCCCACAGGTCCGGGGCCAGGTCCACCCGCGGGGCCTGCTCGGAGGACCACACCTGGACGAGTTCGTCGAGGCTGTGCCCGCGCTGCAGGTGCTCGGTGACGTCCTTGCCGTTCAGCGGTTCGACGGCGCGGATGCTGGCGGCGATGCCGTTGAGCGCACGGGCGACCTGCCGGCCATGCGCCTGACCGAACTCGTCCATGTCCACGACGATCGTGACATCCGCCTCGCGGAGGAAGTCGCTGTACTCGGGCTGCCATTTGCCCGCCCCGCCGGGGTTGCAGGTGGCGATCAGGCCGAGTCTTTCCAGCGTGTGGACGTCCTTCTCGCCCTCGACGATGAAGATCCGCTGACCGCTGAGCACGCCCTCGATGACCTTGGGCAACCGGTAGGGCACGCGGCGGACATCACCGAGACGCCAGGACCAGCCCGTCTTGCGGGTGCGGTCAGGGACCCGCTGGGGGAACTGCTTGTCGGCGGTGCGGCACACCTGGAACAGCAGGTTGCCCTGCTCGTCGACGTAGTCGTAGACGGCGACCGCCGGGCCGCGGGGCGTCCACTCGCCGGCGCCGGGGGCGCGCTGGTCCTCGCGGGGCTTGCACAGGTCGGCCCAGGTGAGGTCCAGCGCGGCGAGGATGGCGTCGCGGTCGCACCCGGCGTGGCAGTTGAACACCACCGGGTGCTCTTTGCCAGGGCCGACGCTGAGGCTGGCACGACCGTCGTCGTGGGCCGGGCAGCGGGCGTCGTAGCCGGCGCCGGAGCGTCGGGCGCCGTCGAGCTTGGGCAGCACGAGCTCGTGCAGGACGTCCATCAGTTCTCCCAGAAGTTGCCGACGGGGACGCGGGGGCGGACGGGGCGCTGGTCCTTGTAGCGGCGGTTGTTGAGCCAGCCCTGCGCCCACTTGGTCTTCTCCGGGTTGCGCGTGGGGTCGTCGCGGAACCACTGCGCGGCCTGGATGATCCGCTCGGGGTCGTCGCCGCGAGCCATGGCGGCCTGCCACGCCTTGAAGCCCTCGAACTTGCCGCGCTTCTCGGGGTACACGTCCCAGAACCGCACGAAGGCCGGGTCGGAGTCGTAGTCCTCGCCCTCCACGCGCCGCTTGCGGCGCTGCCCCCCTTGGGGGGTAGGGGGGTTGCTCTTATCTGTCTCTGTCTCTGTCTCTGTCTCTGTCTTTGGGGATCGCACCCGACTCGCCCCCCGATCGGTATGCGAATCGGTGGTGCGATCGGTATGCGATACGCCGCCTTCCCGCAGGTCAGACAGCTCGCCTTGTACGCCGCTTTCGTCATGCGGTGAATCTGCGGTCGCATTGCTGTCGTTGCTGCGGTCGCTGCGGTCGCCGTCAAAGTGCTGCTGCGGCGCCGCATTCGACCGCTCCCCCGGATCGGTGCGATTCGCACCCCGGATCGCACCCGAATCGGACCCCCCATCGCTCCACCGATCGGAGGTGCGATCGGTGGAGCGATCCAGGTTCGGTTTGCAGTGCTTGCAGTCCGCCTTGACGACGCCCTTGCCCTCGTGCCACCGCTTGTGGTTGCCGAGCGACCCGCCAGCCGCCTTGTCCTGCAGAAGCTGCAGCACCTCGACCTTGCTGCGGTTGCGCTTGATGTAGGCGGCCACGATGTAGCCGCCGTCCGCCTCCAGCAGCAGGCCGGCCTCGATGAGCCGCTTGGCGTCGCGCTGACCGTTGTCCCAGGTGTCCGGGTAGACCATCAGCCCGATCTCTTCGACCGGGACGAACCCGTCGGTCAGGTTGCGCTTGCAGTAGCAGATCATCAGTACGTACAGGTCCCGCAGCCCCCGCACCTCGGACCCGTACCGCAGCAGGCTGCGCAACTTCGGGTCCTCGGCGAAGTTGACGGCCAGCTCGATGTGGATCTCCCCCGCGGCCATCTACGCCCCCAGCTTCCGGCCGACGCCGACCTCGGGACGCGGCGCCCGCGCCATCCGGTAAGTCGGCCGCAGCACACCCGCCCCCTCGGCCGCCGGGGCCGGCCAGTACAGCGGGTGGTCGCCCCCGCCGACGTGGCCGCACCGCCAGCAGGCGCCGTCCTCGTGCACCCACGTCCACAGGCCACAGCCGCCGCAGTCGGTCAACCAGAGCTTGCGCTCGCCGTTGGGGGCGTGCCACGCCGCGGCGTCGCCCGGCCCTGCGGCCTCCAAGACGACGACGTGGATGTGCGCCCACCAGCCCGGCCAGTCAACCGCGAGCGTGTCCCGAAGCTCCAGCGCCTTGTCCATGCGCTCCCAGTGCGGGCCCTTCACCTCCGCCCAGGTGTGCAGGTTGGGCAGGTAGAAGTCCGGGAGGTAGAACTGCCCGCTTTCCAGTTGGAGGGTGAGGGGCTCGTACTGCCAGTAGATATCGAGGGCGTCGAACGTCGCGGCCCAGTCCGCCTCCAGCGCGGACCGGAACGTGACGCCTCTGTATGTGAGAGGTACAGCTCGGATTTTCACCGCGGGGGCCTTCCGTACTCGCGAGCTGACGTGTGGATCGACGGAACAAGGAGAAGCTCAGGGCGAGGGTGGGGCATCTCTTCGGGCACCCCGAATAGAGGCCTCGAACGGCCGGCCGCCGTAACGGCGCCTTTCACCGACCGGCCCGTACGTCAATTGGATGGCATTTATTCTGGCATTGTGAAGGCTGGCCCGCAAGCCTTCGGCTGCATTCATCGCGCACTCCAAGAATGTCCCGGAGTGTCCGATTGCGACGTTGATTAATAACACTTTCGGAGACGATGTCGAATAAGACTTGCCGGTTTATTAATGCTTCCACAACAACCGACGCCGTAATCCGACAAGCAAAACCATTAAGCACGACAACCGATTGCGTTAATGGATTACCGCAGTCGATTATGTGACGAGTGACATAAGTAATCCGCGCCGCCCGTCGGTTATTAACGTCGATTGGGTTGTCCGGGGCCGTCCGCCCGCCCTCGTCCCTCTGAGCGGCGCTGGCCGACCCCAGTCGCTTGCCCGCGCAGGCACGGCCTCGGGTCCGGGTGGTCACAGGGCCACCTCCCACAGGGAGCGGGGGATGCCCTCGGCGCCGTTCGGTTGGCGGGGGCGGGATGGACACGTCCAGCCGCCCCTGGCTGGCCGCCGCGCGACCTCGCGCCAGCCGGCCCCTTTCAGGGACGCCCCTGACTCGCCCTGCTGGGTGTAGGTGATCAGCCGGGTGAAGCCGAGCGCCTTGGTCGCGCGCCAGGCGGCGCCGTACAGCATCGAGTTGGCGTTGCGGGTGCCGTCGGTGGCGGTGCGAGTGACCTCGAGGGTCATGCCGTTGTCGAAGAGGCGGGCAACCGGGCGGCCGACGATCGCCACCCCTCGGAGCACATCCGCGTCATCGGCGACACCGACGCAGAACTTGCAGCCCGCGGGCGGAGCGTGGTGGCGGTGCCACATGGCGATAAACCCGCACGCGTCCTTGAATCGGACAGGGACGATACGAAGGCTCATGCGACCACCACGAACAGGCTGTCCTGGTAGGAGTCGGCGCGCGCGGGGTGAATGGCCCGGGTGAGGATGCCGGCGGCCTTGGCCTTGCGCAGGCAGTCCCAGGTTCCCGGGGACCGGCCGAGCGGCCAGCCCACGCACTCGTCGGCGCCCAGCGCGACCATCTCGGCGTTGCGGATCGGCCCGGCCTGGTCGCCGTGGGCGTCCCAGTCCGCGGGGTGCGGTTCGTCCTGGACGCCCCGGGCCTGGCACCACAGGTGGACCAGCCAGTCCGCCGACACCTCCGGCCGGACGCCCCGCACGGCGCGCGGGTAGCAGGCGCCGTGGACGACGAGCAGCTCGGGATGGGCTGCGTGGATCTCGTCGCACGTGCCCCAGATGAGCGGCTTGTCCCGGTGGTGGCGGGAGCCGGCGGCCAGGAACCGCCACGGCGCCGGGCGGGTGCACGGGCACGGTCGTGGGGCGCCAGGAGTGCAGGAGGCGCACCTAGGTCCTTCGGCAAACGGTCTGGTCGGCGTCGCCCCGCATGGGCCTGGCCCGTGGCCGCACGGACCGGTCAGGGCCGTCGCGATCGGCGGAGGCGGCGCGATCGCCGTGGCGGTCTCGGCCGGGCGTTGGGGCGCGGCGGTGGGGTCGTTGGTCCGGGCGGGGCAGCCGCAGCCGGGGACGGTGCACCAGCCGGTCGCGGATGACCAGATCGTGTCGATGGGTGCCCAGCCGTAGCGGGCGGCGCCGCCGGTGTGTCCGCCGTTCTGGTGGGAGCAGCGGGCGCACGGCTCGGCCAGTTCCTTGAGGGAGACGCGCGGCGCGCGGCCGTTCCGCCCGTTCGGCAAGGGGGCCATCACGGCGCGCCCCCGTCCGGTCCCGTGGGCGCGACCGACGGGCTGCTCCCGGCGACCGCCGTGTCCCCCGCATCGAAGGGCGGCAGCTCCACCGTCTCGATCGTCCGGACCTCCGGGTGGTCCGGCCACGGAATCTCGTCGACCGCGGCCTGCTGTTCAGCGTCGGCGAGCAGGCCCTCAGGGGTGTCCTCCAGCAGAGTGAACTTGTCGAGGAACTCCTCGACAGGCAACGTCTTGACCCGGGTGGCCGACTTGTGGACGAGGTAGTCCATGCCGTAGACCGCACCGGCGGCGAAACGCTGGACGAAGAACCGGCGGCGGACATCGGCTCGGCCTGCCCAGATCTGGGCCACGCGGATCAGCGGCAAGTCAGCCGGGGGCGAGAAGTGGCGGCGGTTCATACCGCCATCCGCAGGTTGGAGACGACAGCGGAGGCGCCGTCGAGGACGAACACGAACTGGTCGGCGCGCAGGTCCGCGGCGTCGTCGGCGCACACCGAGTGGCCGAAGCAGGTCAGGAACCCCTCGCGCGCGCAGACGGGGCAGTCGGTGAACGTCGCCCGGTAGGCGGCCACCTTGTCGCAGTAGCGGACGCCGTTGTGGATGGCGCGGCAGTGAACCGTCACGGCGCCACCTGCCACCGGTAGATGGTGCGGCGCGCGTTCATCGGGTCCGCCGCCGGGACGCGCCGGACCTCTCCCACGTCGGCGAGGCGGTGCAACGCGCCGTTGACGCCGCACCGGCCGGCCTTGCCGTACTCCAGGACCCGGGCCAGTTCGTAGGTGGTGAGCTGGGCGTGCGGGTAGGCGGCCAGGTGGCGGTGGACGGCGGCCTGGATCTGCGCGCCGCGGGCGAGGAGCTTCTTGGTTGCGGGCATCAGCGGGCCACCCCCTTGGCGGGCGTCGCCTGCGCAAGGCCGAGGGCTTCCAGGACCTCGCGCAGCTCGGCGGCGTCCATCCCGGCGCGGGAGGCGATCTGGCAGGCGGCCCGCACCGCGGCCGCAGCGTCGCCAGGGTCGCTGTCCGCCATGGAGGGGGTGAGGCGCCGCGCGTCGACCGTCGCCTTCTTCCCGAAGCGTCGGACCGAGGCCAGTTCGCGGTCGTTGAGCACCAGCGCCTGGTGGGCGTGCCACAGCGCGTCGTGGGAGCGGTGGGTGGTGGCGGGCATTACGCGGCCACCTCCAGGTCCTCGCCCGTGATGGCCTCCACCAGCGCCGAGACGAGCAGCTCGGCGACCGGGGGGGTGACGGCATTCCCGTACTGGCGGACGCGTTCGCGCTTGTTGCCGATGACGATGTAGCCCTCGCCGAAGGCCATCGCCCGGCCGATCTCGTGGGGTTCGAGCATGCGGAAGAGCACGTCGTCCAGGTCGATCTGGTTGAGCCCGTTGACGACGGCGTACTTGTCGCGGGTGGTAAGCGTGCCGATGGGCTCGGCGACCTGTCGGGCGTTCCCCTTGCCGTAGTAGGGGACCAGCAGGGTTTCCCAGGTGATGAGGGACTGGTGGCCCGCCGCGGTCAGCGTGCGCAGCGGCTCGGTGACGGGAGTGGACATCTGGCCGGCGTCGCCGCGCGGGGTGTTGTTCCGCATCACCAGAGCGGTGACGGGCGGAGCGACGAGTCCGTGATGGTTGCCGGACGCGGTCACCGTGGCCAGGGGGTCGGTGACCGGGCGAGCGTCGGAGCCGCCGCCGCGCAACTCGGCGACGAACGGCAGCCAGGCCAGGCCGGTCTCGTTGCGCGCAGTCTGGGTGCGCAACGGATGCTCGGCGGAGCTGGGCTCCTTCCCCTCGCGGCCCTCGACGGGGATCAGCAGCGGCGGCACGACCAGGCCGTGGTTGCCGCCGTCGGCGACAACGGTCGCGAGCGGGTCGGTGTCGGCGCGCAGGCTGCGGTTGCGGCCCGAACGGAGCGGCACCAAGAACGGCGGGATGGCGATGCCGTCGTTCTCTCGTGTCGTCCTGGTGGGCATAGGCTCCGACACCGGGGTCGGCTCGTTGCGCCAGGTGCCGCCGGCGGGGACCATGAACGGCTCGTAGGCCATGGCCTTGGTCGCCGTGGTGGTCTGCGCGGTCAGCGGCGCGTCCACCGGCCATGTGCGAACGCCGGGGCGGCACTCGAAGGTGTGGCCGGCCGCCTCCAGGGTGATCGGCCGGGCGTACTTGGCCAGACCCGCCTTGATCCGCGCGAGCGTCTTGTCGGCCAGGGGCTTGGCCCGGTCGCCGATGCGCTGCCCGGGCAGCGTCCAGTCGATCGCCGCCGCGGCCGGGAGCACGTGCGGCTCGACCACGGCGTTGCGGCAGGCGGCGCGGGGGCAGCGGTAGATGTACTGCTGGCGGTAGCGGCCCATGTCGGCGCCGAGGGTCTTGAAGACCTGCACGGCGCGGACGACCTGCTCGCAGGTCGGGCACCACGCCTGCGGGCGCAGCCACTTGTCCCAGTCCGGGTCGCGGCCGAGCGAGCGGTGCCAGTACGCCACGTAGAGCCGATCGCGCGACTGCGGTGCGATCGGGGTGCGGGTGGTGTGGGCGTGCATCGAGTTCATCGCCACCACGCGGGTGCGGTAGCCCAGCTTCTTGATCTCGCCCAGCCACCGGTCCCACTGGTCCCACGCCCGCACGTCGACCACGTTCTCCACGACCCCGGCCAGGACGAGCCCGCCGCGGTCCTGCACACCACGCAGGTAGGCCGGGACCTCCTCCATCAGCGCGCGAGACCGCTCGGCCTCCTCGTCGGTCTCCACGCCGAACAGGGAGTCCTGCAGCGAGGTGGCGAAGTCACGCTTCTTGCCGCGGGCGTTGGACCACTGCGGGCACTCCGGGGACGCCCAGAAGATGTCCGCGACGGGCCAGCGGTGGACCGGGGCCTCCCGGATGTCGCCTTTCCAGTGGTCGGTCTCCGGGAAGTTCGCGGCGTGCGACTCGATGGCCTTGGCCCAGTGGTTCGCGGCCAGGGCGACGGTCACCCCCGGGACCGCATGCGCGCCCTGGGAGGAACCGCCGGCCCCGCAGAACCAATCCATAACGCGCAGCGTCACCGCGCACCCCCGATGCGCTCGCGGATCGCCCTCAGGGCCTCGGCCGGCTGGTAGTCCTCCACGGCGGCGCGGAGCTCGCGGGCGAAGACCTTGGCCTGCCGCTGCTTCTCCGCCTTCTTCTGCTGGCGGCGCTTCACCGGGGCCTCCGGATGTAGTCGAAGGTGCCGTCGATGCTCGGGTTGTGCGGCGGATCGGCCAGATCCTCCAACGGCGGCCGGCGGCGCACCTGCTGGTCTCGGTGCAGGACCAGGGCCACCGCGCAGCCGACGATGAGCACCGCGCCAGCGGCGAGGCAGATGAGCGTGGGCATGTGCGCGTTGGCCGGGTCGGTGAGCGCGGCGACCATGCCGAGCAGGTCGAGGCCACTGTTCTCAGCCACGGCGGCCGCCCTGTGCCTGCTCGGCGGCGCGTCGCCGGGGACCGGCCTTGAGCATGTCGTCGTACGCCTTGCGGACCTGCTCTGGCTCCATGTCCTTGCCCCACAGCCCGGGGTGGCCCTCGAGGGCGGGCGGGACGGGGATCGAGGCGCTCACCGGGCACCTCCCACAGGCTCGGTCTCGAAGTCACCGGGGACGCGGACCGCGCCGAGAGCGCGCGGCAGGTCCGGCAGCGTGGACGGCCCGTAGGGGTCGCGGCCGGCCTTGGACTGCTCGGCGAGGGCCGCGGCGTGTGCGGCGGCTTCGAGCGGGAGTTCCCCCTCGGGGTCGTCGCCCAGGTCAACCATCGGTGGCAGTAACGACACGGGGCCGTCGAGCTCGGCCTGCAGCATGGCGATGGACCGGTCGGTGCAGTCGATGACGCGGGTGATGCTGGCGACCTCGCGGAGCAGGGCGTCGCGTTTTCCGGTGAGGCCTGCACGCTCGGTCCAGGCGCTGTCGAGGACTTTGGTGAGGTAGTCGCGGCCGGCCTGGGTCAGTGGCGGGGCGGCGATGTCGGTAAGGTCCGTGCTCACGGTGTTCTCCGTTCTTGGTGTTGCCGCCCCGCGCCCGGCACGGCGCGGGGCGTCGTGCATCAAGGGGCGGCCTCGGGCTGGTCACTCAGGCAGCCGCACGCGCCCCAGTCGTCGGCGTCGAACAGGGACGGCTGGAGCTCCAGTCGCTTCCGGAAGGTGCGAAGCGTCAGCGGCCGGGTGGCGCCGCGGGAGCGGTCCCGCAGGATCGACACGTCCTTGCCGAGCTCGGCCCGGGTGGCCTCCTCGTCGGCCTCCCACTCCAGGTAGCGCTCGCGGTTCCAGCGGAGCAGCAGCTCCCACTGGGCCTGGCCGCCGCGCACACACGCTCCACCGCAGTTGGCATGTTGGAAGCCAGCCGCATACAGGCGAGGCGTTTCGATCTTGTATCGCTCGCGATAGATCTCGCGGAGCTGCTCCTTCATCACGAACGGCCGCTTGGCCAGCGGTGCCACGACCTTGTAGGGCTCCCACAGCGGCCAGGCGGCCTTGATGCGGTGCTCCTCGGTCCAGTCATAGCCCAGCGCGATCACTACCTCCGCCGGGTCGCAGTGCTCGTCGATCCACCGGCGCAGCAGCTCCCGCTTCAGCTTCTTGGAGCACACCGCCAGGCGGTTGTTCGGCACGACCCGCTCGTCACGGCCCACCTGCATCGGGCTACGGCCGTCGGCGAGGAACACCCACTCGCAGCCGGCGAGGAACCGGTCATAGACCTCGTGGGCGAACCGCCAGTTATCGGGGTCTTCTTTGGTGGTGTTCGCGGTGAGGAGGACGACGTCGCGGGGACCGTGCTCTTGGACCAGGCGTCGGGCGACTTCAGCGGAGGCCAGGCCGGTGGAGTACTGGACGATGTGCTTCACGACGCCTCCTGGGCCTGCTCGCGCCAGGCGGCCGACGCGCGCCGCTCAGCAGCGGCACGCGCGGGCGTGGTCGTGTCGTGGGAAGGGATCAGCCAGCCCTCGGTGGTGGCCTTCGCCGGGTGGTCGTGAGTCCAGCGGTGGCAGGGGTGGCAAAGGGCCACGCACTCGGCCGGGTCGCAGATGTCCACCCCGCGGGAGCGCATGCGAGGTTCGTGGACCTCGACGGAGCGGGCCCGGCGGCACCGCTCGCACACTGGGTGTTCGGCCAGCAGCGCGGCCACCAGCGGCCGGCGGACGCGGTACGCCGCCTCCTGCTTGGCCGAGCGGTACTTGAGTGGCGTCTTCCGCGCGAGCGGGGCGCCGCCCTGGAGCGGGGTGTACCGCTCCAGGGGCTTGCCGCGGCGGAGTGGGGCGGAGCGCTTCACGTGCCCACCCCCGCCAGCGCCATCTCCGAGCGCATGAGGGCGTTCAGCGACCGGCCCGTCTCGATCTGCGTCTTCAGCGTCCCGATCCGGGTCCGCGCCGCGCGCAGCACCGCCTCGGCGGTCTCGGCCTCCAGCTTCTCGGCGGCGGTGGCCAGGACCGCGGCCTGCTTGCGGGCGTCCACCGATCCGGACTCCTGGCCGAGGAAGGCCCGGGCGAACGCCAGTTCGTAGGTGTGGCGTTTGACGACGGCGTCCCTCTCCAGCCCTTCGAGGTCGCCCGCCAAATCGTCCAAGGCCCTGGAGAGCTGCGACAGCCGCAGGGCGATCTCGTTGGGGGTCCATGTCGGGGCGTTCACGACTGGCCGCCGGCTTCAACAGCGGGCCTGATCAGGTCGGCCAGCAGTTCCTGCAGTTCGCCCGCCTGCCACGCTCTGCGGATCGCGGCCTCGGCCTCTGGGGACGGGCGGTAGCGGAACTCCCCGGTCGGCTCGCCGCGCTGGACCTCGGCGACCTTGACCTTCTTGCCGTCCGTGCCGTTCAGGCAGCCTTCGGCGTCGATGCGCTTCAGCGCGGCCTTCAGGTCCTCCTGCCGGACCTTGGTCTCGATCAGGTGCGGCATGTGGTCACGGACGAACGCCAGCAGCGCCGGGTCGGTGACCGCCTCAGGGCGGAGCGCTTCCACGGCGCCCGACTGCTGGGCGACGATCGCGGCGACGGCGGACATGTTGACCGTCCGCTCGGCCGGGCCGGCGAGGATGCTGATCGTGCCGAGGCTGGTGCCGTCCGGGAGGGCCACGTCCAGCGTCTTGGCGCCGAGCTCGCGGCGGGCCGCACCGAACACCTTCTCGGCGTCGGCGCGGACTCCCTCATACCCGGCGGTGACGATGTCAGCGAGGACCTTGCCGGCGGCGACCCTGAGCCCGTGCAGTTTCGCGGTCACGCCGCGGCCTCCTTGTTCAGCTCGGCGCGCAGCGCGGTGATCCGGTTGGCGACCTGGTCGGCCTCGGCCTGCGAGATGTCCCCGGCGGCGAGTGCCGGGCCGATCGCCGTCCACACCTTGCGCAGGTCCGCATCGGAGGCGGAGTCTTCGGCTGCGGTGAGCAGCGCGGCGGCCTTCGGCGAGCGTTCGGCGTCCGGCTCGTCGCCAGGCTGCATCGGCGTCACATCCCGCGCCCGCGCCGTGGCCGGGTCGCACTTGAGCAGGTCGAATATGAGCCGGTCCAGGGAGAAGTCGTGGATCGGCTGCGGCTTGTCCACGCCCGGCCGCAGCCCGGCGTGGACCGAGCGGGCGCCGACGACCATCGGCGCGTGGTCGCGGGACATGCGCACCCACACCGAGGCGTCGTAGGCCAGGCTCTTGTGGCCTTCGACCTTGTAGTCCTTGGAGCCCTCGATCGGCCGGCCGCCGGTGTCGAGCGCGGCGACCTCTTTGCCGCGGGCGGTCATGACGACGATGCCGGGGAAGGTCATCAGCATCGTCATCAGCCGCCGGTGGCGGGCGGTGGCGTCGTTCCACAGGTTCATCGGGACCTGGACCTCGGCGTGGGGGTCCTTGCGCAGCCGGTTCTGGTTGCTCTGCGAGCCCTTGGCCCGGTTGGCGGCCCAGTCCTTCAGCAGGTCCCACTCGGCGGTCATCGAGTCGATGACCAGCACCATCGGGGCCTCTCCGGCGTCGGATGCGCGGCGGGCCTCGTCGCGGACCGCGGCGACCGAGGCGAGGATGTCCCCCCAGGTGCCGTCGTGCTCGATGACCAGGTAGCGGGCGCCGGGGATGGCGCCGTACTCGTCGGCGGCGCCCTCGTTGAGGTCCAGCCAGTAGGTCTGGCCAACCCGCTCGCTGGCCGACAGCTCAGCGGCAGCCCAGGACTTGCCGGCCTTCTCTCCTCCCTCCAGGAGGATGAGCGGCCAGGGAACGGCACCGGTGGGTCGCCGGGCGCGAAGGCCGGTCATCGCCCACCTCCCAGCAGGGTGCGGGCGGCGTCCTCAACGCCCTGGATCCGGCGGGCGAGTTCCTCGAACAGGTCCCAGGTCGCCATACGTGAGCGCGGAGCGGCCAGGCGGTACAGCTCGGCGGCGTGGCCGTCTGTCCACTCCCCCGCCGACCAGGCGGCGGCCAGTTCCTCCAGGCGCCGCACCGCGGCCTCGACGTCCACACGGACT
The DNA here is from genome assembly GCF_014205275.1 of Sphaerisporangium siamense. Lineage (NCBI taxonomy): Bacteria > Bacillati > Actinomycetota > Actinomycetes > Streptosporangiales > Streptosporangiaceae > Sphaerisporangium > Sphaerisporangium siamense. Next base: position 4,080,273 of record NZ_JACHND010000001.1, on the reverse strand, counting down.
CCGGCCGGGGCGCTCATCGCCCACCGCCTTGTGCGACGAGCCGGTGCTCGGCAAGGAGGTGCTCGGCGAGCGCGTCAGCCAGCAGGACCAGCAGCGGGTGCCCGGCACCGAGCCGCGAACCGGCGTCCACGACCGGCGCCTCATGGGCCGCAACCGCGCGCAGCGCCCAGCCCTCGGCCAGCGCCGACCACCGCCCCGGCGCCCAGCGGTAGGCCGAGTAGCAGGTGCCGCGGCGGGACCGGTAGGAGACGACGACGTCGAACCCGCCGTCGTCCCGGGGCAGGACGTGCTCGGCGCGCCAGGTGCCGTGACGGCCTTCCAGCGTGGCGGTCACTGGTCCTCACCGCCGTCCGGGTCCTCCAGCAGATACAGCGCCGAGACGGCGGTCTGGGCGTTGCGCAGCGCGCCGGCCAGTGTGGCGGCGGCCTGGCGGGCGCGGAGCAGCTCCGCCTTGGCGGCCATCACCGCCGTCGCCGGGTCACCCACGCCGCCCGCGCGCACCTCGCGCAGGCCGGAGACGAGCAGGGCGGACAGGTGGTCGGCGAGCTGCGACAGCAGCTGGTCATGCCGGGCGGCGGCGTCGTACAGGGAGCCGAGGACGTCGGCGATCGTGGCCGGGTAGGTGACCCCACCCGCGCCTGGGACGGTGGCGTGGTTGAGGACGCGAAGCGCTTCGGAGGCCCCGGCGGCGACCTGGCGGGTGTAGGAGTCGCTGTGCCGGCCCCGCAACCCGTCGGTGTAGAGGTGCAGGTCCATCACACCACCGCCGCAGCGGTCTCGTCGTGTTCGGCGGCGAGCGCGGCCAGGCGCGCGTACTCGATCAGCTGGGCGCGGACCTTCCCGGCCGCGCGGACCTCGTCGTCCCACGCCTCGTTGCAGGCCAGGTCGACCGCGACGGCCGGGGCCACGCCCAGCCGGTCGGCGTGGATCGCGGCGAGCAGGGCGGTGTGCAGGGACAGGCCCTCGACGTGGGCGGCGGCCAGCGTCTCCAGGAGCCCGCGGGTTGGAAGGGTGTCGGGGACGGGGTCGATCAACGTACCGGTGGCGACCTCGACGGCCTCGACCACCGACGCCACGGCGTTGGCGCCCTTGGCGATCGGGTGGGCGGCGTCGTCGGCCGCGTCGCGCACCGCCGCGAGCGAGTGGGCGTTGGCGGTGTCGCTGATCAGGTTCAGCATCCCGGCGATGTCCATGGCGGCCTCGCCCAGGTAGGGCAGGGCTCCGGCCATGTCGACCGGGTGCCGGCCGGGGGCGGCAAGCTCGGCGCGCAACCGGCGGGCGGCGGCGACCAGCTCGACAGCCGCGCGCGGGGTCTGCATGGCCACGGCGGGCACCTCGGCGTACTGGTAGTCCGCCGTCTCCGCGCGGCTGGCCAGCTCGATGACCAGGGAACGGGCCGCGGTCTCGATGTCGGCGCCCATCTGGGGCAACCTGAACTCGTTGCCGTGGTGGCGGACGAACATCCCGTCGCGGCGCTCCACGATGACGCGGGACCACGACAGCATGTCGTAGGGGGCCAGCTCGGGGACGTCGCCGGCGCGCTCGACGCTGATCGTGCGCCTCGGGCCGGTGTGCGCGGGGGTCTGCTGGGATACCGTGGAAACCACGATCCACCAGCTCCTCTCAGGAGATGGGATGTGCTGTTGGTGGGTCTCGCGGGTCCTCGCCGGTGAGGTCGGCTGAGGGCCCGCACGCATGTGCGAGGTCAGGCGGTGCTGTGGTTGCGCATCGCGGCCCTGATGCGGCGGGCCTGCGCCGACGCCTGGGCGAGGCGCAGCATGTGCGCCTTGTGTCGCGCTGTGGCGGCCTTGAGCTGGTCGTCGCTGCTCATCCGCTGCCCGGCGGGCTTCTGCTCCTGCTCCTGGCGGACCTTGGCGATCCAGTGGTCCAGCGAGGCGGGCGAGCGGGAGTGGCCCGGCTTGGTGCGCGCCTTCCGGTCCTGGGTGTTGCCCCAGGAGGTGAGCCCGCCGAGGCGTCCGTTGCTGACGAAGACGCGGTGCCGCGCCTCGGCGGCCTGGATCCGCTCGGCCTCGGTCAACGCCCCGTCGGGGTCAACGTGTGCAAGATGGAACTGCAGCGATGTCGGCGACATGCTCACGACGCCACCTGCATCTCGCCATCGATCTCGAACAGCTCGTCGAGCATGTTGCGGATCTGCTTGTCTCCGAGCGCCTTGAGCGTGCCGACGACGTACTCACCGCTGAGCGTGATGTGGCCGGCGAGCGCGCGGCTGTGAGTGGACTTGCCAACACCAATGGCGTCGGCCTGCGCCTGCTGGGATGTGAGCCCTCGGCCCTGCGCCGACTCCACGAACCGATCACGCCGCAATTTCACGCGCGCCATGGGGCACCCTCTCTGTTGTTGCTACCCAACAACAAACACCCTAGCAATGATGGTTGCGAGGGAGCAACGAATGCCGCAAGATTCTTCCTGTCGGCGACAACAAGCCTCATCGACCTGGAGTTGATGCGTGAGTCAGCAGGTGGGATCGACCAAGGGTGTACCGTTCCTCGCGAGCGACCGAGTATCATCGTTGCTCGTGAGCAACATGGCTGCTCAGACCGGCCCTTTCGGCGCGTGGATACGCGCCGCGATGAACGCGCGCGGCTACACGGAGCGCGGAGCGCTAACCCGCTTCGCCCGAGAGGCCGGCGTCAACAAATCCACGGTCAGCCGCGCAATCAACGAGGGCGTGATCCCAGACCTCTCCGCCCTGCGAGGCATGGGCCGGGTCCTCGGGCACACACTCGGCGAGATGCTCGTCCACGCCGGCCTCGCGACAGCCGAGGAACTCCCCGTCCGGGCATCCCTCCGAGGAGATAGCGCATCCCTCGCCGACGCCCTGGGCGAGCTGCGCGAGTCGGCGGCCGGGGAAGGCAAGACCATCGGTGAGATGCTCATCGCGGCTGGTCTCGCCTCACGAGAAGAACTTAGCGTTCCCCCCGCCTTGCCGCCGGATCCCATCATCGCGGAGATCGAGGCGTCCGACGATATCTCCGAGGAGACGAAGGCCAACATCATCGCGGTCCACCTGGAGCACCGGGCACGGCGCTTCGAAGAGGCGCGCCTGAAGCGGGAGCGGAACAAGAGGCCGGACGAGTAACGCCCGGCCTCCGTACCTCTGGCATCGGGCGCCTAGTTGCGCCAGGGGGAGAACGGCCCCGTATCAGCTGGTCCGTGCATCTCGTCCGCCTGAATCTCCGCGATCCGCTTGGACCGGATGCCAATGCTGAAGAATCGCTCGACGGTCAGGATCTGCTCCTTCAGCAACTTGGCATGCCGGTCGAGCGCGGTCTCGACGCGGGCGGCATTCGCCCAGAGCGCGGCCTCGATGCGCGTGACGAGATAGAGCATCACCCCGCACGTTGGGGCAAGCAGTCCTACGGCGAGCGCTGTGGTGAAGAGCTTGACGTCCAGAACCTCGACGGGTGTTGCGAACTCGATGATGAGCGGCGCCCACGCTGCGGCGGTGACGAGTGTGACTACGGCTACTGTGCTGATCTTCACGGGCTGTCAGGCCCCCTTCGGCCGCCACTGTGCAGTTTCGGCCACGTGCTGGTGTCAGGTCGTCTCCCCACTGTCCCCCGAGATTGCATCACTTTAGGCCGATAGGTCTCGCGGTGGAACTATGCAATCCCCGAAATTTCTCTCGTCCGCGACGGCGACAGCAGGCGGGTTTCGAAGCGAGCACGCAGAGTCATTGAAAATTCATCAAGATGACATGGAACGCGGGATATGTCCGTATTGTCGCGTTCCATGAATGGCCCAATCGTATAATATGTGCCATAGGTGAACCGAAATCGGACGACCCAAAAAGGTGTATCGGTCCTAGGGTTTCGCGCCGAAATGCATGCACGCCACTACGCTCCGCGAGTACGAGCCCCTACAGCTCATCCCCCAGCGGACGACGCTTTCCCGCCTCCCGCGCCCGCTCGTCCGCCAGCGAGGCGGCATACCTGTCAACCATCTGCCGTGAACGCCACCCCGCCAGACGCATCAGCTCCTCCTCCGACAGGTTCTGCTTTGCGTAGTGGGCCCAGGAATGCCTCAGCATGTGCGGGTGCAGGTTCGGGATGCCGACAGCACGGCCACGCCGCTCGAGCATCTCGCGCACGCCCCACTTGGTGAGGACCCCCTTGTTCTTCTCGGCCAGCCACAGCTCAGGCCGATCCCCCCACTTCTGCCGACCCCGTTCTCGCAGGTACCGGTCGACGGCGACCGCGGCCCGCCGGCCGATCGTCACGATCCGGCCGCGTCGGCCCTTCCCCAGGACATGGACCTCCCGCTGGTCCAGGTCGACATCGGCGACCTGGAGGCCGGCCAGTTCGGCGCGCCGGATGCCGGAGTCCATGAAGATGTACAGGATCGCCAGGTCGCGGCGGTTGATGAACTCCCTGCCCTGGCAGGATCGCAGCAGCGCGCCCAAGTGCTCCTTGCGCAGGACTTGGACCGGCTGTTCCGGCACGGTGGGCGGGGTCAGCCCGAGCATCGGGCTGGGGAGCTCTTCCTCGGCGCTCCACCACTTCCAGAACTGCTGGATCGATCTGAACTGGTTGTTGGCGTACCCCGGCTTGTTGGTGTCCAGCAAGGAGATCATCCACGCCTGGATGTGAGCGGCCTCCACGCCGTCCCAGACATCGACCGTCGGCGCCTCCTCGCCCGGCCAGTCGCCGAGCCAGTTCGCGAACCGCTCGGCGGCGTCGGTGTAGACCCGGACGGTGTTGTCGCTGAGGTTGCGAGCGCGGAGGGAACGGCGGAAGGAGGCAATCTCAGCGCCGAAATGTTGCGCAGCGTAGTCACTGAGTGGGGCCATGCCTCACACGCTACGCCCGGCATCCGGCTAAGGCGAGTGGTCACTGAGCGGCGTAGCACCTCGGACACGACGAAGGCCCTGACCATTTCCGCAGGTCAGGGCCTTAATGTGGGCGCTACTGGGTTCGAACCAGTGACCCCTCGCTTGTAAGGCGAGTGCTCTACCGCTGAGCTAAGCGCCCCCGTGGCCCCTCTTGGGGGCGGTCGGGCTACACCTTACGGTACTGAAGGGGACCTGAGCACATCGAGTGGCCAAGTGGTGCCGGGGGTGGGGACGCCGGCGGCCTGCCAGCCCAGGAGGGCGGCTCCCAGCATGCCGGCGTTCATGCCGAGGGCGGCGGAGCGCAGGGGTGGGGCGGCGCGGAAGGTCAGGCGGGACTGGAGGCGTTCGGCGAGGGGGTCGAGCAGGGCGTGGCCGGCCTCGGCGAGGCCTCCTCCGAGGACGATGGTGGAGGGGTCCAGGAGGAGGGTGTAGGTGGCGAGGGCGTAGGAGAGGGCCTCCAGGGCGTCGTCCCAGATGGCCGCGGCGTCGGGGTCGCCTCGCATGGCCAGGTGGACGACGTCCTCGGCGGTCGCGGTGCCGCGGGCGGCGGTGATGTCGTCGACGTAGGGGGATGTGCCCAGGGAGGTGATGTCCTCCTCGGACGGTCCCGGGGCGGTGTGGCGTCCGGCGGCCGCCTGTCGGTCGGAGAGCGACCGGAAGGCGGGGGTGTCGGGGAGGCCGGAGGTGTCCAGAATGCCCCCAGCGTCCCGGTGGCCAGCGGTGTGCCGGTGCCGAGCGGTGTCCGAGTGCCGGGGGCTGTTCAGGTGCGCAGCGGTGGGCGGTTGTCCAGCGGTGTCTCGGAGGCCGGACGGGGGGTGGAGGGAGGCGGTGCGGCTTAGGCGTTCGGCGTAGCGGCGGGCTACTGAGGCGGCGGAGGCGTAGGTTTCCAGGCAGCCGGTCTGGCCGCAGGCGCAGCGTTCGCCGCCCGGGAAGACCGGGATGTGGCCGATCTCGCCGCCCCAGCCGGATGAGCCGCCGTACGGGGCGCCACCGATGATCACTGCGCCGGCGATTCCCGTGCCGATGGGGAGGAAGAGGAAGTCCCGCACGGAGCGGCCGGCGCCGAGGACGCTCTCGGCCAGGCCTCCGGTGCGGACGTCGTGACCGAGGCGGACCGGGACGTTCAGGGGCGTGAAGTCGGTGGCGGGGACGTCCTTCCAGCCGATGTTGGCCGAGTAGACGGCCCTGTCCTCGGTGACGAGCCCGGGGACGGCGAGGCCGACGCCGGACGGCGCGCCGGGGCCCGCCGCGGCCAGGTCGCCGACGAAGGAGCGGATCGCCTCGACGACGCGCAGAGGCCCGTCGGCGCGGGGGGTGACGCGCCGCTCGGTCATCAGCACCTCGCCCGAGGCGCTGACGAGGCCGCCCTTCATGGCGGTGCCGCCGACGTCGAGAGCCACGACATAGCTGTTCATGCGCCTGCCCTCGTTCCCATGGTGGTCGTGGACGAGACCGCGGCGGTGACGGCGCGAGGCGCGACCGCGGCGGACGGGGGGTGGTGGATGACCGGACCGGCGTGCGTACGGGCCTTGGCCGGAGTGTCAGCATCGGCGGAGAAGGACGGGGGGACCGCGCCGGACGTGACCGGAACGGCGTTCTGGGCTTCTGCGGCCGGACGGGAGGGAGGGCGAGGGGTGGGGGTGCTCCTTCGGGTGGCGGTTTGCACGGAGTCGTTCCCCTCTTTCGCGATCTTCATACCGCGGCGCGGCTCGTTCGCCCTCGATCGCGCGCGGGCCACGGCCCGACGGCGCGGGGTGGCGGCACATATCCCCGCGCGCGGCAGGACCAGAAGACTGCTGCGCATTCCCGCGCAGTTTTGCTCAAATAAGTGCATGAGTCAAAACCGGAGGAACCCGATATTTCGGACACCTGTCCGGCGAGGGGGTCAGCCGCCGGGCCGTCGCCCGAGGACGCGGCTCAGCGCGGCCTCGACCTCCTCCGACAGGCCGGGCGCGCCGGCCTTGACCAGAGGGGCCACCGGCTCGCCGGAGCGCGCGGGGCGCACCCACCCGCAGGCGCGGCATTCGACCTCGCCCAGCCTGCAGATCAGCCGCGTCGAGCGACAGGACCCGCAGTGTTCCAGTTCGAGGTCGTGTTCGCGCTGGCAGGCCGGGCAGATCAGCACCTGGGCCTCGCGGTGCACCCCGCGCCGCCAGGGGCTCGCGCCGCGTTCCGGGTCCGTCTGCCGGACGCCGCATCGATAGCAGGGCATCGTCGCCACCGCCTTCGTCTTCGCCAGGTCGCCGCCCGGCGCACACCTCTAGGGGATTGTCGCGAGCACTCGGTGGTACTCGGAGATGTCGCGCGCCAAGGGAATCGGGTTCACGGCCTTCCACCGGACCACGCCCTCGGCGTCGATGATGAAGGTGCCGCGCAGCGCGACGCCCCTCTCCTCATCGAGGACACCGTACGCCCTGGCCACCTCGCCATGCGGCCAGAAATCGGAGAGCAGCGGGAACGTGTAGCGCTCTTGCTCGGCCCACGCCCGGTGGACGAAGATCGAGTCGACGGACACGGTGAGCACCTGGACGTCCTTGGGCAGCGACGCGACGAACTCGTCGCGCAGGACGCCGAGCTCGCCGTGGCAGACGCCGGTGAAGGCGAGCGGGTAGAACATGAGCACGACTCGATGGCCCCGGAGGCCGGACAGCCGCACGGAGACGCCGTGCTGGTCCTGGAGCTCGAACTCGGGGGCCTTCTCGCCCACCTCGACAGCCATGCCGTTCCTTTCCCCGTAAGCCCGCGGAACGGGCCGGAGCCCGCGCGTGACCCCCGAAGCCCCGGCGCGCCCCGAAGGCCCCCGGCCGGAAAAGGTTCCGAGGTCTCCGATGGCCCCGCGGCGGACGAACGGCCGCGAAGCACACCCATCCTGCCGTACGGCCGGTGTGAGCCGTACGGCAGGGGAAGCGAAGAGCTCTAGCGACGTCCCTTCGGAGCGACAAGGCGTGTGCCCGACCAGTCGCGGGCCGCGCTGACGCTGCTGGTCTGGGCGAGGCCGGCAGTAGTGGCGTCCTCCCCGATGTCGCTCGGCTCGACGTGACCTTCCCGGCCCACCTTGGGAGTCAGCACCCAGATCTGGCCGCCGTCGGCCAGACCGGTCATGGCGTCGCTCAAGGCGTCGAACAGGTCACCATCTCCATCGCGCCACCACAGCAGCACGACGTCGACGACGTCCTCGGAATCCTCGTCGACCAGTTCGTTGCCGGTCAGCTCTTCGATCGACTGGCGGAGCTCCTCGTCGGAGTCCTCGTCCCAGCCGATCTCCTGCACCACCTGACCCGGCTTCAGACCGAGTCGCTCGGCCAGGCCGCGCTCGCCCTGCGCCTGACCCGCGGTCGCGCTCACGTGTATCCCTCCTGCTTGGGTGGCCCCGCCTCGGGCGGGCTCAACCGGCCCCTGTGAGGCCGCTTCGGCACAGTCCACACGCTGTGACCCATCGTCGTCAACGGTCGCCACGACCGGTGACCCGCACCGTTATCTGTTAGTCCGACAAAAACGACAAACGAACACGTCGTTCCGGGTTGTCGACGTTCAGGTCCACGATGGCGACGGACTGCCACGTCCCCAACGCCAACCTGCCGTCCAGTACCGGAATCGTCGCGTACGGCGGAATGAGCGCCGGCATCACGTGTGACCTGCCATGACCGCGCGTACCGTGGGCGTGTCGCCAGCGGTCGTCGGCCGGTAGCAGATCGTCCAGCAGGCCGAGAAGGTCGTCGTCGCTGCCCGAGCCGAGCTCCAGCAACGCCACCCCGGCGGTCGCGTGGGGGACGAACACGTGGAGTATTCCGTCTCCTCCGCACGACCGCGCGAACTCCTCGCACCGCCGGGTGATGTCGTACACCCGTTCCTTTGTCCCCGTGCTCACCTCGAACGTCTGAGATCTCACCTGACGGATCTTATGATCCCCGCTGAACTGGGACGACAATCGCATCCGGACCGGGAAACACCAATCCGGTGTGCCCGTCGTCGAAGCGCACGACGTAAGGCGGGGAGCCTTCGGTACCGCGTACCTCGATGATCAGTCCCGGCCGGTCCCTGTCACCCACGGTGGTCCCGTGGACGAGGAGCCGGTCGCCTACGGTCGCGTACACGTCGATCCTCCTTCTTCAGGGTCACTTCCCAGAGTGGTACGGCGAGCGTCCGGCGAAAAGAGGGAGAGGCCCTCCCCCGACGGAGGGAGGGGAAATAAACACCGAAACGTTACTCTGCGGGGATGTGGCGCTTCGGGCTGCGGGCGCGGACGGCGGCGTCCTACGTGCTGGTCACCGCGGCGGCCGTGCTGATCGTGGAGGCGGTCCTGGTCGGCTTCGTGATCTCGTCGGCCGGCGACTCCACCCTGCTGGCCAAGCTGCAGAACCTGGCCGGCGAGGACGCGAAGATCATGAGCGCGAGCGCGACCAAGATCGTCATGTCCGGGGCCGAGTCCACCGCGCGGGGCCTGTTGAAGGCGGCGATGACGGCCTCCTTCGGGCTGACCGGGCTCGACCGGTCCCACAAAGAGGTCCCGGTGCCTCCGAAGACGGCGGCCGGGGAGGGGAAGGTGGCCGTCGAGGCGCCGCGGAAGGCCGGTCAGGACCTCGTGGAGACGCTGCTGGACCCGGCGGGCCGGGTGATCGACAGCACCGCGCCGAAGTCCTTCCCGCCCGGCCTGCTCGTGCTGACCGATCCGCCCCCGCAGGCCGAGGGACAGGGAGGGTGGGGCAAGACCCCGGCGGGCACCGCCGCGTGGTGGACCAGTCCGATCCTCGCCCCGAAGACCGCGGGGACGGCGCCCGCCGGCGGGCCCCTCGCGCCCGCGAAGGCGTCGAAGGGCGAAAAACTCCAGATCATCGGCTACATCTACGTTCAGGCCCCGGCCGACGCGTACGCGCGGGTGCCGTTCATGGACGCCGCCACGCCGCTGCTGGCCCCCGGCGCGCTCATCCTCGCTCTGGTGGTGCCGGTCGGCCGCCGTCCGGCTGGGCGCGCTGTCCTACCTGCCGAAGACCACGGCGGTGGACCGGGTGGTGGAGGCGGTGCGCGCCGCGGCCCGGGGCGGCAGCGTCCTGGAGCCGGGCGTCGCCGCCCTGCTCGTCCGGCAGGTGCGGCGCGGCGGGCCCCGCGGCCGGTTGGACGTGCTGACCCCGCGCGAGCGCGAGGTGCTCACCGAGCTGGCCAGGGGCCGCTCCAACGGGGAGATCGCCCGCTCGCTGTCCCTGGGGCCCGTTCGCTGTCCCTGGGGAAGGAGACGGTGAAGACCCACGTGTCGAGCATCCTGGCGAAGCTGGGCGTCGCCGACCGCACCCAGGCCGCGATCGTGGGACTCCAGCACGGCCTGGTCCCGCTGGACGAGGCGCTGGACGGCGACGCGCGGGAGTGAGGCCGGCGCGGGTCAGACCGTGCGCAGGGCGTCGGTCGGGGACAGGCGGGCCGCGCGCAGGGCGGGGTAGAGACCGGCCAGGGCGCCCACGACCACCGCGACCGCCACACCGCCCCACAGTCCTTCCCCCGGGATGAGCACCGTCCATCCCCGGGCCCGGGCGAGGGCGAGGGTGACCGCGCAGCCGATGGCCACTCCCCCTGCGCCGCCGATCGCGGCGAGGACGAGGGACTCGGTGAGGAACTGTCCGGCGACGTGCCGCGGGGCCGCGCCGAGCGCGCGGCGCAGGCCGATCTCCCCGCGCCGCTCCAGTACCGAGATGACCATGATGTTGCCGACGATCTCGGCTCCGTTGGCGGAGTCGAGGTTGCCGGTGGGTTCGTCGGCGAAGAGGATGGAGGGCCGTCCGGCCAGCGCGCGGGCGATGGCGACCCGCTGGCGCTCCCCTCCGGACAGCTTGGCCGAGCGGTGCGCGGCCCGGTGCGCGAGGCCCACGCGGTCCAGCGCGGCGGCGGCCAGCCGGCGGCGCCCGGCGGCGGGCACGCCCCGGTAGAGCAGTCCCATGGCGACGTTCTCCAGGGCCGTGAGGCTGTCGAGCAGGAAGAACCGCTGGAAGACCACGCCGACGTGGTGGGCGCGCAGCCCCGACAGCCGCCGGTCGCCGTACCGCTCCACGGGGTGCCCCGCCAGGCGCACCGAGCCGGAGGTCGGGCGGTCGAGCGCGGCCATGATGTGCAGGAGCGTCGACTTGCCCGAGCCCGAGGGGCCGAGCAGGGCGACCATCTCCCCTGCCCCGACGGTCAGCGAGACGCCGCGGACCGACTCGACCGGGGGTTCGCCGGGGTAGACCTTGCGGACGTCGCCGAGTTGCAGCACCGGCGGGCCGGACGGCGATGGGGAGGTCAGGAGTGAGGAGGCGGGCCCGGTCATTCCACCGGCACCTCGACCTGGGCGCCCTCGTCCACCCCGGTCACCTCGACGACCCCTTGGCCCTCGTCGAACAGCCCGGTGCGCACCGGGACCTTCCGGCGCTGGTTCCCGGCGACGGTCACGACGGCGAACGTGCCGCCCGGCTGGGCGAGCAGGGCCACGATCGGCACGGTGAGGACGTCCGCGTGCCGTTCCACGGTGACGTCCACCTGCACGAGCGCCTGGTCGAGCGCCGTGACGGGCCTGTCCTTCAGCGTGATCGTGACCGGCACCGCCGGCTGGGGCGAGCCGCCGTCCTGCGACTCGGGGACCGTCTGGGCGACCGGGCTCACCCGGGCGATCGTGCCGGATCGCGTGGCGCCGTCGGGCAGGGTGACGATCACCTTGTCGCCGCGGCGCACGGTCGGCGCCATGGTGGGGTCGAGCGACACCGACACGACGGGGACGGCGCTGCCGCCGTGCAGGACGCGCCCGGACGCCGTGTCGCCGACCTGCGCGTCGTGGCCGGTGACGCGCGGCCACCGCCCTTGGCGGGCAGCCGGTCGGCGATGGACCTGCAGGCGTTCATCGCGGCCTCGGTGGGCTCGCGGGTGCCGGGCGGCAGGGTGACCTCGCCCGTGCGGGGGTCGAGGACGGGGTCGGGGAAGCCGGGCGTCGCGTGGCTCCGCAGGCATCGGGCCAGTTCCCGGTACGCGGAGAGGATCTGCCCGCTCCCGGTGGGGGACGGTGTGGGGGACGCCGCGCTCTGGGGGGAGGACGCGCATCCCGCCAGGAGGACGGCGAGCGGCAGCAGCGCCGTGAGTCCGCGCATCATGAGGTTCCTCACCTTGTCGTTGGCCTTGCGGCCGGCCTTGCCGGCGAACGGCGTGGGTGGACGGCCCCAAGGCCGTGACGTCAGGGTTTGCGGGCGGGGGCGCGTGGCGCATCGCGCGCGGGCGGGGTTGAATGTCCCTCTTGAGGGGGAGGCAGAGGGGTGCGGGCACCCTGATGGCCCCCCTGCCGGGAACAGGAGCATGTCTCCGGTTTTGTATAGTTTGCCGCCAGTGGTGAAAATCGTCCTACCATCGGTGGTCTAGGCCATGGCTGCCTGCCTGCCAGCAGGGACATCTTGTTACCGGAGGGTAGAGATGCACTTTCCGGTGCAAGCGGCCAGGATGGAAGACGACCTAGACACCGTAGAAGAGGCTTACCAGTCCATAATCGGAAGGCGAGACCCAGTGGCTTCCGGACGCCAGCGTTTCTCGATCATCAGCGACGGCCTACCCAGCCAGCTGCCTGATGTCGATCCCAGCGAGACTCAGGAGTGGCTCGAGTCGCTTGACACCGTCGTGAAGACGGAGGGTCGTAGCCGAGCCCGCTATCTGATGCTGCGCCTGCTCGAACGTGCGCGCGAGCATCAGGTGGGGGTGCCCGGACTGCGAAGCACCGACTACATCAACACCATCCCGCCGGAGCGCGAGCCGTGGTTCCCGGGTGACGAGTACGTGGAGCGGCGCATCCGCGCCTATATCCGGTGGAACGCGGCCGTCATGGTGACCCGGGCCAACGCCCGCACCAACGTCGGCGGCCACATCGCCACCTACGCCTCGGCGGCGTCGCTGTACGAGGTGGGCTTCAACCACTTCTTCCGCGGCAAGGACCACGGCGAGTCCGGCGACCAGGTCTTCATCCAGGGGCACGCGGCCCCGGGCATCTACGCCCGGGCGTTCCTGGAGGGCCGCCTGAACGAGTCGCAGCTCGACGCCTTCCGGCAGGAGCTGTCGCACGGCTCCAAGGGCCTGCCCTCGTACCCGCACCCCCGCCTGATGCCGGACTTCTGGGAGTTCCCCACGGTCTCCATGGGCCTCGGCGCGATCGGCGCGATCTACCAGGCGCGGTTCAACCGCTACCTGCTCAACCGCAAGATCAAGGACACCAGCCGCAGCCAGGTCTGGTGCTTCCTCGGCGACGGCGAGATGGACGAGCCGGAGTCGCTCGGCGCCATCGGCGTGGCCGCGCGCGAGGAGCTCGACAACCTGACCTTCGTGATCAACTGCAACCTGCAGCGTCTCGACGGCCCGGTACGCGGCAACGGCAAGATCATCCAGGAGCTGGAGTCGTTCTTCCGGGGGGCCGGATGGAACGTCATCAAGGTCGTCTGGGGCCGCGACTGGGATCCGCTGCTCGCCGCCGACGTCGACGGCGTGCTCGTGAACAAGATGAACACCACCCCCGACGGCCAGTTCCAGACGTACTCCGTCGAGTCGGGCGAGTACATCCGCGAGCACTTCTTCGGCGACGACCCGCGCCTGCGCAAGATGGTCGAGCACCTCTCCGACGACGACATCCGCAAGCTGTCGCGGGGCGGCCACGACTACCGCAAGGTGTACGCGGCGTTCAAGGCGGCCCGTGAGCACGTCGGCCAGCCCACGGTCATCCTCGCCCAGACCATCAAGGGATGGACGCTGGGCAAGGACTTCGAGGCGCGCAACGCCACGCACCAGATGAAGAAGATGACCAAGGCCGAGCTCAAGGAGTTCCGCGACCGGCTCTACCTGCCGATCCCCGACAAGGACCTCGAAGGCGAGCTGCCTCCGTACTTCCACCCGGGCGAGAACGACGAAGAGATCGCCTACATGCGCGAGCGGCGCGCCGCGCTCGGCGGCTACCTGCCGAAGCGCCTCACCCGCGCCAAGCCGCTCAAGCTGCCCGGCGACGCGGTCTACGCCGACCTGAAGAAGGGGTCCGGCAAGCAGAACGTCGCCACGACCATGGCGTTCGTCCGCCTGCTGAAGGACCTGATGCGGGACAAGGAGATCGGCTCCAGGTTCGTCCCGATCATCCCGGACGAGGCCCGCACGTTCGGCCTCGACGCGATGTTCCCCACCGCCAAGATCTACTCCCCGCACGGCCAGACCTACGACGCGGTGGACCGCAACCTGCTGCTGTCGTACAAGGAGTCGACCGAGGGGCAGATCCTGCACGAGGGCATCAGCGAGTCCGGCTCCATGGGCTCGGCGATCGCCGTCGGCAGCTCGTACGCCACCCACGGCGAGCACATGATCCCGATCTACATCTTCTACTCGATGTTCGGGTTCCAGCGCACCGCCGACCAGATGTGGGCGATGGGCGACCAGATGGGGCGCGGCTTCCTGCTCGGCGCCACCGCCGGGCGCACCACGCTCAACGGCGAGGGCCTCCAGCACGAGGACGGCCACACGCCGCTGATCGCCTCGACCAACCCGGCCACGGTCGTCTACGACCCGGCGTGGGCGTTCGAGATCGCGCACATCGTCAAGGACGGGCTGCGCCGCATGTACGGCGAGAACCCCGAGGACGTCTTCTATTACCTCACCGTCTACAACGAGCCCTACCCGCAGCCGGCCGAGCCCGAGGGCCTGGACGTCGAGGGGGTCCTGAAGGGGCTGTACCGCTTCGCCGAGGCCCCGGACGTCGAGGGTCCCCGGGCGAACATCCTCGCCTCCGGCGTGGCCGGCCGCTGGGCCCTGGAGGCGCAGCGCCTGCTCGCCGAGGAGTGGGGCGTGGCGGCGGCGGTGTGGTCGGCGCCGTCGTGGTCGGAGCTCCGCCGCGACGCGCTGGACTGCGAGGAGCACAACCTGCTCAACCCCGAGGCCGAGCAGCGCGTGCCGTACGTCACCCGGGTGCTGACCGACGTGCCCGGCCCGTTCGTGGGCGTCAGCGACTACATGCGGGCCGTGCCGGACCAGATCGCCCGGTGGGTGCCGGGCGACTGGGCGTCGCTGGGCACCGACGGCTTCGGCCTGTCGGACACCCGCTCGGCGCTGCGCCGCCACTTCCACGTGGACGCCGCGTCGATCACGCTGGCCGTGCTCACCGAGCTGGCCAAGCGGGGCGAGGTCAAGCCCGAGGTGCTGCGCGAGGCCATCGCGCGCTACCACCTCAAGAACGGCGTCACCGAGGTCGTCGCCCAGCCGACCCCGGAGAGCAACGAGACGCAGTCCATGGGGGTCTGACCCCCACCGGCGTCACGGGCCCCGCGCGACCGGCGCGGGGCCCGTCGTCGTCTCCGGACGGGTTTCAAAGTCAGTCACAAGCCATGAACAAGCCGACTGTTTGACGATGTCCGACGTGAACGGATTCATCACTCGAAAGCTCTCGATGGCCGCCGCGGTGGTCGCGATCGCCCTGGGCGTGACGGCGGGCGCGGCGACGGCGGCGCACGCCGACGGCGAGCCCGACGTGCCCGTGGGCACCCGCCTGGCGGCCAAGGCGCACCCGGCCGTCCAGCTCACCAGCCTCACCTACAGCGGCCAGGTCGTCGTCCCCACGCCCGAGATCAAGCAGTCGGCGCTGCAGGCGCTCGCCCGGCAGGCCGCCACCGCCGCGATCACCGGGAAGATCGCCCAGGACGAGCGCAACATCGCCAAGTACATCTTCCAGAAGATGGCCGCCAACCCCAACGCCTACCTGCGCGCCGTCGGCCCCAACCGGTCGGTCGACGCCGAGGTCGGCGGGCTGTGCACCGGCTGGTGGGTCACCCCGGACGGCTACATGGTCACCGGGGCGCACTGCGTCGAGACCGGCGAGGAGCAACTCGGGCAGATGTTCGCCCAGCAGGCGCTCGCCAAGTTCAACAAGGAGGACGCCGCCGCCGTCCTCCAGGAGCTGGGCGACTACCAGACCGACGAAGAGATCGTGAAGCTGGCGACGCAGATCTTCGTCATCTTCAACAACACCCACCTGAAGATCCAGGGACTGCAGAAGCAGCTCTCGGTGCTGCAGAGCCTGCCCGGCGGCGGCGTCGACAAGACCGCCAAGCCGGTCCCCGCCGAGCTGGTGTCGGTGGGCGAGAGCTATCCGGGCAAGGACTTCGCGCTGCTCAAGGTCAACAACCAGCAGAACCTGCCGACCGTGCCGCTCGGCGACGACGGCGACGTCCAGACCGGTGACACGCTCTACATCAGCGGCTTCCCCGGCCTGGTGACCAACACCCCGTTCTTCAGCCTGGAGTCCAAGCTGGACCCCGCGCTGACCGAGGGCCCGTACAACGCCAAGCGCACCACCCAGACCGGCGTGCCGTACATCCAGACGCAGGCCCCGGCCTACCACGGCAACTCCGGCGGTCCGGTCTTCAGCCGCCAGGGCAAGGTCATCGGCATGCTGATCGCCGGTTCGGTCACCGACGGCGGGGAGAACACCGAGAGCCAGACGTTCGTCCTGCCCGTCAGTGTGATCAAGGAGAAGCTGAACGAGAAGAACGTCAAGCCCTCCCAGGCGCTCACCGCCACCCGGTACTCCGAGGCGCTGGACGACTTCTTCCGCCACCACTACTCGCTCGCGCTGCCGAAGTTCCGCGAGGTGCAGGCGCTGTTCCCGAACCACCCCTACGTCGCCAAGTACATCAGCGACAGCCAGCAGGCGATCTCGTCGGGCAAGGACGAGACGCCGTCGTCGATGCTGCCCTGGATCCTCGTCGGAGGCGGCGCCGTCGTCGTGGCGGTCCTGGCCGCCGTGGTGATCCTTTCGCTCGGCCGCAAGCGCCGCAAGGCCGCCGCGGCGCCCGTCCCCGCCGGGTTCGCCGTGGCGCAGCCCTGGCAGCCCGCGCCCGGACCGTACGGCGGCCCCGCCGGACCGCCGCAGCACGAGCTCGCCGGCCCCCAGTACCACCCCCCGCAGGGCTATCCGGCTCAGCACGGCGCCCCTCCCCCGCCCCCGTACGGAGGCCGGCAGCACAACGGCGCCGGGGACGAGCGGCAGCTCGCCGACCTGGAGCGCGAGCTGGCCGAGCTGCGCCGCCGGCTCCAGGACCGCCCCTCGGAGCAGTGACCGGCCGCACGAGGCCCGTCGCGTGACGCACGCGGCGGGCCTCGTCTCGGTCCGGGAGCCCCGGCTCACAGCCCCGGCGGGAACGCCCGGCTCAGGGGCGCGGGGTGAACAGGCCGAACAGGTTGCCCGCCGGGTCGGTGACGTAGGCGAAGTCGGGCCCGTTGGCGTTGCCGACCGCCTTCATCACCGTCTTGCCGCCGAGCCCCTCGATCCGGTCGCACGTGGCGGCGACGTCGGCGACCGCGACGGTGAACACGGCGTGCCCGGGCGCCTCGCCCTTGGTGCCGTAGACGCCGCCCTTGGGCGCCTCGCCGCCCCGGTAGCGGATCAGGCGGTAGTCCAGGCCGTCCTTCGCCGACCCCTCGTCGGCCTCGAAGGACCAGCCGAACAGCTCGCCGTAGAAGCGCTGGGCGAGGCCGGGGTCGTCGGTGGCGACCTCGAACCAGGCGACGGTGTCGAACGGTGGCGTGCTCATGACGTTCTATCTCCTCTGATCAGGATGACCGTGGCGATGGGCCTCGCCTGCGGCGCGGCCTCTCGAACACCTTCACGATCCCGGAGAAGAACGACAGCATTATGTCGGTGTTTTCGACGCGATTTCAGAACATCAGTCCAGCACGGGGTTGCGCGCGGTGAAGTTCGGGACGTCGGAGGCGAAGTCGTCGAGCTGGGGGCGGGCGGAGGCCGTCTCGCCGGTGAGCTCGGCGTCGTGGATGCGGTCCAGCCGGAACACCCGCACGTCCTGCCGGAGCCGGCAGAACCCGACCAGGTACCAGAAGCCGCCGCGGCCGCCGACGAAGACGCCCGGCTCGACCTCGCGCCGGGTGAGCGCGCCGGAACGATCCTCGTAGGAGATGAGGAGCACGCGGCGGTGTTGCAGCGCCTGGTCGATGACCTGGGCCGCCGCGGCGCGCCCGTGCGCGGTGTCCGGCCCGGGGTCCTGGCCCGCGTCGCTGATCAGGTGGACGCGGGAGGCGAGCTCGCGGGCGCGGTCGCCGTCGGGGCCGGGCATGGCGGCGACCAGCTTGCGCAGCGCGCTGCGGGCGTCGGCGGCGAAGGGACGGTCGCGGGCCTGGCTGAGCGCGACCGCGATGGCCACCGCCTCGGCCGGGGTGAAGTTGAGCGGGGGAAGGGACATGGCCTTGTCGAGGACGTAGCCGCCGCGCCGTCCCGGCTCGGCGTAGATGGGGACCCCTGCCTGCTGGAGGGCGGCGATGTCGCGCTCGATGGTGCGCACGCTCACATGGAGGCGCTCGCTCAGCTCTCGTGCGGACCGGCACCGGGGGGAGATCGCGCGCAGCTCCTCGACGAGCGCGTACAGCCGATCGGTACGGTTCACACCCGCAAGCTACGCCCGGACACCGACATTCGGGGGACCCGCAGTCGGCGCGCGTCCGGATCCGGACTAGCCGGAGGTCCAGGCGAGCAGATCGGCGAGCGGCCAGGTGTCCACGACGCGGGCGGCCTCGACGCCGCACCGGACCGCGCGCTCGCAGCCGTGGTGCTGCCATTCGAGCTGGCCGGGGGCGTGGGCGTCGGAGTCGATCGAGAACAGGCAGCCCGTCTCGTACGCCTGCCGCAGCAGCCGCTTGGGCGGGTCGAGGCGGTCCGGGCGGGAGTTGATCTCGACGGCCACGCCGAAGCGGCGGCACGCCTCGAAGACCACCTCGGCGTCGAAGGCGGACTCGGGCCGCAGGCCGCCACGCCTGCCGCCGGCGCGCACGACGCGGCCGGTGCAGTGGCCGAGCACGTCCACGCGGGGGTCGGCGACGGCGGTGACCATCCTGCGGGTCATGTCGGCGGCGTCCATGCGGAGCTGGGAGTGGACGCTAGCGACGACCACGTCCAGGCGGTCCAACAGCTCGGGCTCCTGGTCGAGCGAGCCGTCGGGCAGGATGTCCACCTCGATGCCGGTGAGGACGCGGAACGGCGCCAGTTCCTCGTTCAGCGCGGCGACGACGTCGAGCTGTTCGCGCAGCCGCTCGGGGGACAGCCCGCGGGCCACGGTGAGGCGCGGCGAGTGGTCGGTCAGGGCCAGGTACTCGTGGCCGAGGCCGCGGGCGGCCAGGGCCATCTCCGCGATCGGCGACCCGCCGTCGGACCAGTCGGAGTGGCTGTGCAGGTCGCCCTTGAGCGCGGCGCGCAGCGCGGCCGTCGCCTCGTCCAGGTCGAGCCCCGCGGTGTCCTCCAGGCGGCGCAGGTAGGTGGGCGTCCCGCCCTCCAGGGCCTCGGTGATGGCCAGGGAGGTGACCTTGCCGATGCCCTTCAGCTCCGACAGCCCCCCGGAGCGGGCCAGGCGCGAAAGCTCCTCGCGGGGCAGGGCCTCGACGGTGGCGGCGGCGCCGCGGAAGGCGCGCACGCGGTAGGTGGGCTCGCCGGCGCGCTCCAGCAGGAAGGCGATGCGCTTGAGGGCTTCGACCGGGTCCACATCCGCGAATCTACCTCGCTGGACGACTCCGCCGGCCCCACGTGTCGCTCCGTGCCGGCGTTGACACAACTTGCGCCTGCTTTAACGGGATCTTTCGTGCAAAGAAACTATGTTTAGGACAGCCACGTTGAACGGTCCAACGGTACGCTGTTCTCACTTTTCGAGAGATGGACATCAATGGCGAACCCTGGGCAAAAGCCCGTGCGCTCCCCTCACCCCCTGGCACGGAAGGCCGAGCCTCCCGGAACGGGCCCGGGCGCCGCCAAGAAGAAGAAGCTGGCCTCCACCGCGATCACGCTCGGCACGATGGGCGTGCTGTCCACCCTGCTCGTGGGCTTCTGCGCCGCCCAGGACACCTTCGCCAAGCGCACCACCGCCGACTGCGTCGACCTCGCCGACCGGCAGCCCGACGGCACCTACCGCACGGTCGACGACGACCTCTGCGACGACGACGGCCACTCCGGCGGCTACCACGGATCCCACGGCGCCTACGGCTGGTACTACGGCGGCACGGCGCGGGCGGGACGGGTCGGCGGCGGCACGACCGTGCGCCCGGCGAACGCGCGCATCGACACCCGCTCGGGCACGGTGCTCCAGCGCGGCGGCTTCGGCGGCCGCACCTCCGGGGGGAGTTGACGTGCGGCGCGAGGCCTCCGACCCGCGCGACGGCTGGCAGCGGATCATCGAGTCACAGGGCCTCGCCTACCACCGGGCCGCGCACCCCGGGCACCTCACCCGGCCGTACTGGGACGAGAGCGTCCACTACAGCTTCACCATGGACGAGGTGCTGGCCCTGGAGAGCCAGGCCGAGGAACTGCACGGCATGTGCCTGGAGGCGGTCCGGCACGTCATCGCCACCGGCCGCTACCGCGACTTCGCGATACCCGACTGGGTGGCGCCGGAGATCGAGGCGTCCTGGCGGCGCGGCGACCCGCACGTGTACGGCCGCTTCGACCTGCGCTACGACGGCACGGGCCCGGCCAAGCTGCTGGAGTACAACGCCGACACCCCGACCAGCCTCGTCGAGACCTCTCTGGTCCAGTGGTTCTGGCTCAAGGACGTCCACCCCGGCGACGACCAGTGGAACTCCGTCCACGAACGCCTCGTCGCGCGGTGGAAGGAACTGCCGCTGCAGAGCGGCCCCGCGCACTTCGCCTGGACGAACATGGACGAGACCGGCGAGGAGGCGATGACGCTCGGCTACCTGCAGGAGACCGCCGAGCAGGCCGGCCTCGCCACGGTCGCCATCGCCATGGAGGACATCGGCTGGGATCCGGCGAGCGGGCGCTTCCTCGACATGGAGCGCCGGGTGATCCGCACGCTGTGCAAGCTGTACCCCTGGGAGTGGGCGGTCGCCGACCCGTTCGGGCCGCAGGCCGTCCGGCAGCAGGTCTCGATGACCTGGATCGAGCCGCTGTGGAAGATGCTGCTGTCCAACAAGGCGCTGCTCGCCGTGCTGTGGGAGATGTACCCCGGCCACCCCAACCTGCTGCCCGCCTACCTGGACGGCCCGCGCGACCTTCCCGCGCACATCCGCAAGCCGCTGCTCGGCAGGGAGGGCGCGGGCATGCGCGTCGTCACGCCCGGCGGCGTGAACGAGACCGGCGGCGAGTACGGCGCGGAGGGCCACGTCTACCAGGAGTTCCGCGCCCTGCCCGGCTTCGACGGCTGGCGGCCGGTGCTCGGGGCGTGGATCGTCGGGGACGAGGCGGCCGGGCTCGGCATCCGGGAGACCTCCGGCCTGATCACCGATGACTCCTCCTCGTTCGTCCCCCACCGCATCGCCCTTTGACACCCTTCCTTCCCGCCTGGCCCGCCCGCGGCCGGCACCCCCCACCTCGCAGAGGAGAGACATATGACCATCGCGCTCGCCGCGCCGCTCGCGGAGGCGCTCGGACGAGGGGCCCTGGCCATCCTCGCCTACGCCGTGCTCGGCGTCCTGCTGCTGATCGCCGGCTTCTACGTGATCGACATGGCGACGCCGGGCAAGCTGGGCAAGCTGATCCAGCAGGACCGCAACCCGAACGCCGCGCTGCTCGCCGCCTCCGGGCTGGCCGCCGTTGGGCTCATCGTCGCCGCCTCCATCTGGTCCTCGGGCGGCGTGCTGCAGGAAGGGTTGCTCGCCACGCTGGTGTTCGGCCTGGTCGGCATCGCCGTCCAGACCCTCGGCATGGTGGTGTTCGACCGGGTCGCGGGCATCTCGGTACGCGAGCTGACCCGCCAGCCCAAGCTGCAGCCCGGCGCCGTCCTGCTGGCCGTCACCCACCTCGCGATCGGGCTGATCACGGCCGTCGCGGTGATCTAGGGGCGGTGATATACCGCACACACGGCGGCCCATGATGCGCCCGCACTCCGTCCCACCTGGCACCCTAGGGGTGTGAACGACCGGGTACGCGAGGACACCGCACGACGGCTCGAACGCGCGATGGGCAGTCTCGGCACCGCGGCCATGGCCCGGATGGACGACCGTCTGCCCTGGTACCGCGCCCTGTCGGCGGAGGACCGCTCCTGGGTCGGCCTGGTGGCCCAGGCCGGCATCGCCGCCTTCGTCGAGTGGTTCCAGAACGCGGGCGGGGGCAGGCCCGCCCCCAGCATCGAGATCTTCGGCACCGCGCCGCGCGAGCTGAAACGCTCGGTGTCCCTGCAGCAGACCGTCGACCTGGTGCGCGTCGTCGTGGAGGTCGTGGAGGCCGAGGTCGGCGACCTGGCCGCGCCCGGCGGCGAGGAGCAGCTGCGCAACGCGATGCTGCGCTACACCCGCGACGTGGCGTTCGCCGCCGCGCAGGTGTACGCCCGCGAGGCCGAGGTGCGGGGCGCGTGGGACGCCCGCCTGGAGGCGCTGATCGTCGACGCGCTCGTGCGCGGAGAGGTGGACGACGGGCTGCACTCCTGGGCCGCCGCCCTCGGGTGGACGTCCTCCCCCGTCGTCGTGCTCGCCGGGTACGCCCCCGACGCCGATCCCCAGACCGTCATCGACGGCATGCGCGACAAGGGGCGGCGCCTCGGGCAGGACCTGCTGGCCGGCGTGCAGGGCGACCGGCTGATCGTCATCGTCGGCGGCGCGGACAGCATCAAGGACGCCGCCCGGCACGTCGTGCCCCGCTTCGGCGCGGGCCCCGTGGTGATCGGCCCCGAGGTGCCCGACCTGCACGCCGCCGCGCGCTCCGCCCGCGCGGCCACGGCGGGCCTGCGGGCCGCGGCGGGCTGGCCGGACGCGCCCCGCCCGGTCCTGGCCGAGGACCTGCTGGCCGAGCGGGCCATCGACGGCGACGACGACGCCAGGGCGCAGCTCATCGAGAACGTCTACAAGCCCCTGGAGGGCACTCCCCTGCTCGACACCCTGGCGACCTACCTGGAGCAGGGGACATCTTTGGAAGCCACGGCCCGTCTGTTGTTCGTCCATCCGAACACCGTGCGTTACCGTCTGAAGAAAATCACAGAACTGACGGGCTACCAGCCGACCGAGGGGCGGTCCGCCTTCACCCTGCAGGTCGGGTTGATCCTCGGCCGGTTGTCGCGAACCGTTGTGACGTGACCAGGTTCTGTAACCGGCCGGAAACCTTGCCTGGAGGTTTCCTACAAAGACCCCCCGACAAAGTTCGTACGGATCATTAGCAGTGTGGTGAACTCCTACAGGGCATGGTGGATTTTGTGCTCGTCATCGTCGCTCCCGGCCAAGGTGCCCAATCGCCCGGATTCCTTTCCCCGTGGCTGGAGATCCCCGGCCTGAGAGATCGCCTGGCCGTGTGGTCCGAGATCGCGGGGCTCGATCTGATCTCGTACGGGACCACCGCGGACGCCGACGAGATCCGCGACACCGCGATCGCCCAGCCACTCTTGGTAGCCGCCGGGCTCGCCGCGGCCGAGGCCCTGCTGGACGGCTCGCCGCTTCCCCCGGTGGTCGTCGCCGGGCACAGCGTCGGCGAGTTCACCGCCGCCGCCCTCGCGGGCGTGCTGACCTCCGAGCAGGCGCTCGCGCTGGTCCGTGAGCGCGGCAGGGCCATGGCCAAGGCCGCGTCGGTCACCGAGACCGGCATGACGGCCCTGCTGGGCGGGGACGAGCAGGAGGTCCTCGCCGCCATCGAGCGCCACGGCCTCACCCCCGCCAACATCAACGGCGCCGGCCAGATCGTCGCCGCGGGCACGCTGGAGCAGCTCGCCGCGCTGGCCGCCGACCCTCCGGCCCGCGCCAGGCCGCTGTCGGTGGCGGGCGCCTTCCACACCCACCACATGACCCCGGCCGTCGAGCACCTCCGCGCCGAGGCCGCCGCGATCACCCCGGCGGACCCGCGCGTCACCCTGCTGTCCAACGCCGACGGCGCGGCCGTGGCGACCGGCGCCGAGTTCGTCGACCGGCTCGTCGACCAGGTCGGCCGCCCGGTCCGCTGGGACCGCTGCATGGCCACCATGGAGGGCCTCGGCGTCACGGGCATGATCGAGCTGCTCCCCGGCGGCACCCTGACCGGCCTCGCGAAGCGGGCGCTGCGCGGCATCGCGACCGTCCCTTTGAAGACCCCGGACGACCTCGCGGCCGCCCGCGCGCTGATCAGCAAGGAGACCGCTCAGTGAGGATCATGCGGGGCGCCCCTGGCGCCAAGGTGCTCGCGTTCGGCGGCTACCAGCCGTCCGGGGTCGTCACCAACGACGACCTCGCCAAGACGATCGACACCAACGACGCCTGGATCCAGAGCCGCGTGGGCATCAAGGAGCGCCGCATCGCCGGGCCCGAGGAGTCCGAGGTCGACATCGCCGTCCAGGCGGGCGGCAAGGCCCTGGCGGGCAGCGGGCTGTCGGCCGGCGAGATCGACCTGGTCATCGTCGCCACCTGCACGCTGGAGGCGCAGATCCCGAACGCCGCCGCCCGGGTGGCGCACCGGCTCGGCATCCACGCCCCCGGCGCCTTCGACGTCAACGCCGCCTGCGCGGGCTTCTGCTACGCCCTGTCGGCCGCCGCGGACGCCGTGCGCGCGGGCTCGGCGACGAACGTCCTGGTCATCGGCACCGAGAAGCTCTCCCAGTGGGTCGACTGGACCGACAGGGCGACCTGCGTGATCTTCGCGGACGGCGCGGGCGCGGCCGTCGTCGGGCCGTCCGAGACGCCGGGCATCGGCCCGGTGGTCTGGGGCAGCGCGGGCGACAAGGCCGATGCGATCGCCGTCAAGGCCCGCGACTCCTACCTCTACCAGGAGGGCCAGACGGTCTTCCGCTGGGCCACCACCGCGCTGGCCCCGGTCGCCAAGGAGGCCTGCGACCGCGCGGGCGTCGCCCCCTCGGAGCTGGCCGCCTTCGTCCCCCATCAGGCCAACCTGCGCATCATCGAGGCCATCGCCCGCAAGCTCGGCGCCGACAAGGCCGTGGTCGCCAAGGACATCGTGCTCGCGGGCAACACCTCGGCGGCCTCCATCCCACTCGCCCTGAGCCGCATGACCGAGCGCGGTGAGCTCCGCTCCGGCGACCTCGCCCTGCTGCTCGGCTTCGGCGCCGGCTTGACCTACGCCGGCCAAGTGGTCGAGATCCCCTGAACCTGTACGGGGCCCGCACGGCTCACCGTACATAGTTGGAAAACCCACGATTCAAGGAGAAATCGCGACATGGCAGCCACCGAGCAGGAGATCCTCGCGGGCCTCGGCAAGATCATCAACGAGATCACCGGCATCCCGGAGTCGGAGGTCACCCTGGAGAAGAGCTTCGTCGACGACCTCGACATCGACTCCCTCTCCATGGTCGAGATCGCCGTCGCCGCCCAGGACGAGTTCGGCGTCGAGATCCCCGACGACCAGCTCAAGCACCTCAAGAACGTCAAGGACGTCGTCAACTTCATCCAGAACTGATCCGGCCGGGCGCCCGGAGACCCCGGGACCCCCGACCGGCCACGCCGCCGCGTGGACCATGCTTCGCGTCTAGAACAGGGAGCGCATCGTGAGCACAGACCGGGTACGCGTCGTTGTCACCGGGCTCGGCGTGACAACGCCCCTCGGCGGAGACGTCGACTCGACCTGGTCGGCGCTCCTCGCCGGGAAGTCGGGCGTCGCCCCCCTCACCGAGGACTGGGTGGACTCCGTACCGGTGAAGTTCGCCGCCAGGGTCGCCGTCGAACCCACCGAGGTCCTGCCGAGGCCCGAGTCCCGGCGACTCGACCGCGCCGAGCAGTTCGCCCTGATCGCCGCGCGCCAGGCATGGAAGGACGCCGGCACTCCCAAGGTCGCGCCCGACCGCCTCGGCGTGGTCGTCGGCAGCGGCATCGGCGGCATCACCACCATCCTCGACGCCTACGACCTGTTCAAGGAGAAGGGCTGGCAGCGCCTGTCGCCCTTCACCGTCCCCATGCTGATGCCCAACGGCTCGGCCGGGTGGATCGGCATCGACATCGGCGCGACGGCGGGCGTCCACGCCACCGTCAGCGCCTGTGCCACCGGCGCCGAGTCCATCGGCTACGCCATGGAGATGATCAGGTCGGGGCGCGCGGACGTCGTGGTGGCCGGCGGCACCGAGGCCGCCATCCACCCGCTCAACATCGCCTCCTTCGCCGCCATGCGGGCGATGTCCACCCGCAACGGCGAGCCCGGGCGCGCCTCCCGTCCCTGGGACAGGGACCGCGACGGGTTCGTGCTCGGCGAGGGCGCGGGCATCATCGTGCTGGAGTCCGAGGAGCACGCCCTGGCGCGCGGCGCCCGTGTCTACGCCGTGGCCGCCGGCGTCGGCTACTCCGCCGACGCCCACCACATCGCCCAGCCCGAGCCCACCGGCGCCGGCATCAGAAGCGCCGCGCGGCGCGTGCTGGAGGACTCGGGCCTGACCGGCCGGGACATCCTGCACGTCAACGCGCACGCCACCTCCACCCCCGCCGGGGACGTCGTCGAGACCATCGCGATCCAGGAGATCATCGGCGACCACCCGCTCGTGACGGCCACCAAGTCGATGACCGGCCACCTCCTCGGCGGCGCCGGCGGCATCGAGTCCGTCTTCACGATCAAGGCCCTGTACGACCGCGTGGTGCCGCCCACGGTCAACCTGGACCAGCTCGACGACGGCGTCGAGGTGGACATCGTCCGTGGCGAGCCGCGCGAGCTCCCCCAGGGCCAGATCGCGGCGATCAACAACTCCTTCGGGTTCGGCGGCCACAACGTCGCCGTCGCCTTCACCAGCATCTGATTTGGAGCGACTGTGACCGTACTCGACAACGGTGTGGTGACCGGTACCTCCGAACAGGGGCCACCCGATCCCCGGGATCCGCTGATACGCCTCTCGGCGCTGGTCGACGAGGGCTCCCTCCACCTGATCACTTCCGAGGACCGCAGCGGCACGCTCGCCGCCATGGGCCGCGTCGAGGGCGTGCCGGTGGTGGCCTTCGCCAGCGACGCCCGCTTCCAGGGCGGCGCCATGGGCAGCGAGGGCTGCGAGCACATCGTCCACGCCTACGACGTCGCGGTGCGCGAGCGCGTGCCGATCATCGGGCTGTGGCACTCCGGCGGCGCCCGCCTCGCCGAGGGCGCCGAGTCGCTGCACGCCGTCGGACGCGTCTTCGCGGCGATGACCCGCGCCTCCGGCGTCGTCCCCCAGATCTCGGTGGTGCTCGGCCCCGCGGCCGGCGGCGCGGCGTACGGCCCCGCGCTCACCGACCTGGTGATCCTCTCCAACGAGGGCCGCATCTTCGTCACCGGCCCCGACGTCGTCCGCAGCGTCACCGGCGAGCAGATCGACATGGCGGGGCTCGGCGGCCCCGAGCCGCACAGCAAGCGCAGCGGCGTCGTCCACGTCGTCACCAAGACCGACACCGAGGCCGTACTGCAGGCCCGCCGCCTCGCCGTCCTGCTCGGCCACCAGGGACGCCTGCGCCTCGACGCGGTCGAGGACGTCGACTTCTCCGGCCTGCTGCCCGAGGAGGCCCGCCGGGCGTACTCGGTGCACCCGCTGGTCAACGGCCTGCTGGACGAGCCCGGAGTCGAGCTGCACCCCAAGTGGGCGCCCAACATCGTGACCACGCTGGGCCGTCTCGGCGGCCGCACGGTCGGCGTCATCGCCAACAACCCGATGCGGCTGGCCGGCTGCCTCGACTCGGTGTCCGCCGAGAAGGCCGCGCGCTTCGTCCGCATGTGCGACTCCTTCGGCGTTCCGCTGGTCGTCCTCGTGGACGTCCCCGGCTACCTGCCCGGCGTCGGCCAGGAGCACGACGGCGTGGTGCGCCGCGGCGCCAAGCTGCTGCACGCCTTCGCCGAGGCCTCGGTGCCGCGCGTCACCCTCATCACCCGGAAGTCCTACGGCGGCGCGTACATCGCGATGAACTCCCGCGCGCTCGGCGCCACCAGGGTCTTCGCCTGGCCGACCGCCGAGATCTCGGTCATGGGCTCGCTGGCCGCCGTCCGGGTGCTCAAGCGCCGCGAGATCGCCGCCGCGCCGGAGGAGGAGCGCTCGGCGCTGGAGTCGCGGCTGGCCGAGGAGCACGAGAAGCTCTCCGGCGGCCTGGAGCGCGCGATCCAGATCGGCGTGGTCGACGAGGTCATCAAGCCGGAGGAAACCCGCACCGCCCTCGCCAAGACCCTCGCCCAGGCCACCCCCGCCCGCGGCGCCCACGGCAACATCCCCCTCTGACCGAACCACCCCGACGCCCCGCGCGCCGCCTTCGGCCGCGGGGCGTTCCGGTACGCACTGACCGTCGCGGCGCCGTCGACCCGTGATGCCGCTCAGCCGGTGGGCCGGTCGGCGACCTCGGCCACCAGTGACACCACGTCGCCGAGATGAGCCGGAGTCGTCAGGTGGCCCATGCCGGGGAGGATCCGCAGGTCGAGGTTCATGGTGCGGCGCAGGGCCGGGGCCAGGCGGCGGGGTGGAAGGAAGCGGTCGTACTCGCCCACGCCGACCACGCAGGGCCGGTCGGCGCGGCGGGTCCGCAGTTCGGCGGGCAGGGGCGGCGGAGCCAGGGTCGTGCGGCAGCTCGCCGCCATGAGGGTCATCCATTCCACTTCGGTCTCGGGCGGGTCCTCGCCGGGGGCGACGAACATCCCGAGCATGCGGCGGGTGTGTCCGGCCGTGGGACGCAGCAGCCACATGGTGGAAGCCAGCGCCATGGCCGGGTCCACCGTGAGGCGGATGAACCCGGCGGGAGAGACGAGCGCCCGCGCCGCGATCCGGGGTGAGCCGGCGGCCAGCGCCACCGCCGCGCCGAGCGAGTTGCCCACCAGCACGACCCCGTCCAGGTCCGCGGCCGCCAGAATCTCGTCCAGCACCCGCCCGTACCAGGCCGACCTGCCCCACCGCGGCCGGTACGGAGCGCTGAGCCCGGGCTGACCGGGCAGATCCACCACCGTGGTCGCCCAGCGCTCCGACAGCGTCCGCAGCCACGGCAGCCCCACCGCCGCGTTGAAGCCTGTGCCCGGCACCACGACGACCCGCGGCTCCCCCCGCCCGGCCGACACGAGCGCCACCCCGCCCGCACTGGTGTCCACCGTCACATTCGTGAGGGGGAAGTCGGCCCGCGCCAGAGCCTCGGAACACCACCGCCGCACCGCGAGCCGACCACGCGAACTCTTGTACACGCTGGACACGGCGCCAGTGTCCTCCGCCACCCCGCGCCCGTCCCCCCCTCCTGATCCGCCGGTCCCGCCACGGCATCGCTCTCAACGCCTTGTCTTCACAATATCTTTCCTTCCAAGATATGGTGGGCGTCATGAGTACCCGAACGATGACGGAACCCGCGTTCCTCGTGCTCACCGCGCTGGTGGACACGCCGCGGCATGGCTACGGCATCGTGCAGGAGGTGGAGAAGCTGTCGGACGGGCGGGTCGGGCTGAAGATCGGCACGTTGTACGGGGTGCTGGACCGGCTTGCGGCCGACGAGCTGGTGGCGCTGGATCGCGAGGAGGTGGAGCAGGGGCGGCTGCGCCGCTACTACCGGCTCACCGAGTCCGGGGCGCGCGCGCTGGAGGCGGAGGCCGCACGGCTGGCGGGGAACGTCGAGAGCGCGCGCCGGCGGCTGCGCGCCCGGTACGCCGGAGGGACGGCGTGAGCCTTCTCGAAGACCGCTACCGGCGAATCCTCCGGCTGCTGCCCGCCTCCTACCGCGCCGAACGCGAGGCGGAGATGGTCGGCGCGTTCCTGGAGGGGGCGGGCGACGCGCGCGACGAGGACAACCCCCGGCCGCACTGGTCGGAGGTCGCCAGCGTCCTCGCCCTCTCGGTCCGGGTGGGCCTCGGCGGCGTCGGCGCGGCGCCGAGGTTCTTCGCCTGGGGTGAGGCGGTCCGCCTCGTGGCCACGCTGGGCCTGGCCTTCCAGGCGACGCTGAGCTCCGCCTGGCTCACGGAGCTTCTGAGGGGCACCGTCATGTCCGGCCTCGGGGACGCCGGATCCGCGCAGCGGCTGTGGGACATGGCGCATGCGCTGACCTACCTCATGTGGATCGCGGCCTTCATCCTTCTCGTCCGCGATCGCCCGCGGGCCGCGAAGCTGTCGGCCCTGCTCGCACTGGCACTGTCGTACGCCCCCATCGTCGAGACCGGGGCCGTACTGTGGGACGGCGACCGATCGCTGGTGCCGCACACCGTTCTGGTGGTGGTGCCCGTGCTGGCGCTGCTGACGGGATTCCATCGCGACGCGCCACGAACACGCCGTCCCTGGCGGACGGCCGCCCTGCCCGTCGTCGCCGGCGTGCTGTTCCACACGATCGTGTATGTGCCCGTCTCGGCCCTGCGGGCGCCGGAGGCCGTCTCGCCGGCGTGGTCGTGGACTTGGCCGTGGCTGGGCGAGTCGGGGCTGGCCTGCGCGGCGCTCCTGGCCGCGAGCATCGCCTGTTTCTGGACGCGTCTGCGGTTCCCTGGCGGACGCACCGCCTCCCTGCCGCTGGCGCTGGTGATCCTCATCATCCCCGTGACGCTCTGCCGCGCCTCCTACCTGACCACCGGCGCCATCGATCCGATCAGCCGGACCATGCTCGCCGTGACCGCCGGCCAGGTCGCCGCGCTCCTGTGCTGCGCCGTCACGCTCACGGTGCTGGCCGCCAGATCGATGCCCGCCCTCCCGCGGGTGATCCCAAGCCCGGCGACCCCCGGGGCTACGAGCGGGCCGGCTGGTCCGCGATCAGGAGGGTGACGGCGGCGCCCAGGCCCCGGCGGCGGGCAGGGTTCCGACGCCGGGGTTCGCGGATGGCGGCCTTCGTCACAGTCTCACCGAGACGGACTTGGTCTCCAGGTAGGCGTCGATGCCCTCGGTGCCGCCCTCGCGTTCCTGGCCGCTGTTCTTCATCCCGCCGAAGGGGAGCTCGGGACGCACGGGGAAGGGCTCGTTGACGCCGATGACGCCGAAGTTCAGCCGGTCGGCCGTCCGCCACACCCGGTCCAGGCGGGTGGAGTAGACGTACGCGGCCAGGCCGTAGTCGGTGGCGTTGGCGCGGGCGACGACCTCGTCCTCCTCGTCGAAGACGTAGACGGGCAGCACGGGGCCGAACGTCTCCTCGGTGCTGACCCGCATGCCGTCGTCGACCCCGGTGAGCACGGTGGGCTCGTAGAACGCGCCGGTCAGCGTGTCGTCGGCGGGCGTCCAGCGGCCTCCGCCGGCGGCGACCGTGGCGCCGCGCTTGACGGCGTCGGCGACGTGCCGTTCGACCTTGTCGAGCCCGGCGAAGTCGATGAGCGGGCCGATCGTGGTGCCGTCGGCGGCCCCGTGGCCGACGCGCAGCGCCGCCACCCGGTCGAGGATCAGCGCGAGGAACTCCTCGTGCGCGGCTCTCTGCACGAACAGCCGGTTGATCGAGACGCAGCTCTGGCCGGCGTTGGCGAACTTGGTGGGCGACGACGGCCGCCGCGGCGGAGGGTAGGTCGGCGTCGTCGAACACGATGGCCGGCGAGTGGCCGCCGAGTTCGAGGGACGTCCGGCGCAGGTGGTCCCGCGTCGCGCGGAGCAGGCCGAGGCCGACCTCGGTGGAGCCGGTGAAGCTGACCTCGCGCAGCCGCGGGTCGGCGAGCAGCGCCCCGGCCACCCCGGCGGGCCGGCTCGTCGTGATCGACTGGAGGGCGCCGGACGGCAGGCCGGCGCCGGCGATGATCCGGACGAGCTCGGTCCCGATCAGCGGGGTCTGCTCGGCGGGTTTGACGATGACGGCGCAGCCGGCGGCGAGGGCCAGCGCCACCTTGCGGACGAGCATGCTGGCCGGGAAGTTCCACGGGCTGATCGCCAGAGTCGGCCCCACGGGCTGGCGCAGCACCAGGCCGGGGCCCGCGGCGCCCGGCGGGGTCACCCTGCCGTACGCGCGGCGTCCCTCCTCGGCGGCCCACTCCAGCATGCGCGCGCTGCCGAGGACCTCGCCGCGCGCCTCGGCGAGCGGCTTGCCGTTCTCGCCGGTGAGGACGGCGGCGAGCCGGTCGGCCTCGGCGCGCACCCGGTCGGCGGCCGTGCGCAGCAGGGCCGCGCGTTCCTCGGCGGGCACGTGGCGCCAGGTCTCGAATGCGGCGCAGGCCGCGGTGAGCGCCGCGAGGGCGTCGTCCGCGCCGCCGTCGGCCGCCCGCCCGACCACCTGTAGCGTCGCCGGGTCCACCACGTCGAAGGCCGTGGCGGCGGAGCGCCACTCGCCGCCGATCAGCACGAGTACGGCGAGGCCGTCCGCGTGCTGCCCGGCGTGCGGACCGCCTGATCGGGCGCACGGCGTTCGGCGCTCCGCGCGCAACGACCGGCCGCGTTCGCGGTCAGGCCCCCACGGTGCCGTCGACGGCCTCGCGGAGGAGGTCGGCGTGGCCGTTGTGGCGGGCGTACTCGTGGATCAGGTGGAGCATGACCATGCGCAGCGACACGTCCTCGCCCCACCGGGCGAAGTGCCCCGTCACGTCGAGGGACTCGGCGCTCTCCTCGATACGGCGGGCGTGCTCCACCTCCGCCTGCCAGGCCGGGAACGCCTCGGCCCGTGTGGCGCCGGTCACGTCGAAGGCCGCCTGGAAGTCGCCGTCGGACGACCACACCCGTGGGACGTCCTCGGCGTTGATCACCCGGCGGAACCAGACGCGCTCCACCTCGGCCATGTGACGGACCAGGCCGAGCAGCGTCAGCGTCGAGGTCGGCACCGACCGGCGGCGCAGCTCCTCGTCGGACAGGCCCTCGCATTTCATCGCGAGGGTCGCGCGGTGGAAGTCCAGATACCCCCGCAGCATCTCGCGCTCGTCCGCGATCAGAGGCGGGGTGGGACGTTCGGTGGCCATGATCACTCCCTTTCGCCGCCGACCACGCTACCGAGGCGCGGGGGGCAGGGACGGCGAGACCCCCGGGGGCCGGCGAGAGGGAAGAGGTCGCGCGCCGGTCGGGGGCGGAGGACGTGTGCCCGCTCGGGGAGGAACTGGGAGAAGCAGGGAGAAGCGTCAGACGGCAGCGTGCAGCCAGCGGACGGGGGCGCCGTCGCCGGCGTAGCGGAACGGCTCCAGTTCCTCGTCCCACTGCTTGCCGAGCAGCTTGTCCAGCTCCTCCTCAAGCACGGCGCGGCCCTGCGCGGCCATGAGCATGACGTTGCGCAGACGGTCCTCGGGGACCAGGATGTCGCCGTTCACGCCGACCACCGCGGTGAAGGCGCCCAGCGTCGGCGTGTAGGCGTTGCGGGAGCCGTCCACGCCCGGAGAGGCGTCCTCGGTGATCTCGAAACGGATGCGCTGCCAGCCCATGAGCGACGAGGTGATGGCCGCGGCCGTGCCGGGGCGCCCCTCCCACTCGGCCTGGGTCCGCACCGTGCCGGGCTGGGCCGGCTGAGGGGTCCACGACAGGTCGACGGGTATGCCAAGGACACCCGCGACCGCCCATTCGATATGCGGGCACAGCGCGGGCTGAGCCGAGTGGACGTACAGCACGCCACGAGCAGACACCGGACCTCCCGTTTCGTACGAGGTGCGCCTTCCCCAACGTCCTCGTACTGGGATGATCACAAGCGACTGAGGGAGAGACTACCGTCCGTCGTGGCGGGGCACCAGAGCCGGGTCATACCTAATCACGCCTGCTTACTCTACGCATTGGTAAAGGTACACTCCGTGGCTACCTTTGTGATGAGGAGTGGTCATGGATGCGCAGACCGTAGAGCACACACCCGGGCGAAGCGCCCTGATCCGCCCTGGAGTCCTGCTGAGCCGCTCCCCCACGGCCGCCGCGCGCTGGACGCAAAGTGTCGAATATCACGACGGCGTCTTCGTGCTGCGCCTGGAGCCGGGCGCGGACCCGTGCGAGCTCGCCGCCACCCTCACCCGGCCCGGGCACGAGGTCGCCCCCAACCACGTCGTCACCGGGCAGCCCCTCTTTTTCGGCGGTCCCACCGGGGTGCCCCGTCCCGCCCCGGCGCCCGCGTACGAGCCCGGGGAGCCGTCCCGGGTCACGGTCGGCCTGCTGGACACCGGCCTGGCCCCGCACCCGTGGTTCCAGGGACGCGACTGGTTCGAGGGCCAGCCCGCGGAGGTCCTGGACGCCGACGGCGACGGCCGCCTGGACCGCCAGGCCGGGCACGGCACGTTCATCGCCGGGCTGCTGCTCGGGCAGGCCCCGGGCGTACGGCTGCGCGTGGCACGGGTGCTCGACAGCGACGGCGTCGGCGACGAGGCCGGGGTGCTGCACGCGCTCGGACGGCTGCGCGGCGCCCGCGTGGACGTCCTGCTGCTGTCCTTCGGCTGCTTCACCTACGACGACCGGCCCTCCCCGCTGCTGGAACGCGCGCTCGGCCGGTTCACCGGCACCGTGATCGTGGCCTGCGCCGGCAACACGGCCTCCTCCCGGCCGTTCTGGCCCGCCGCCCTGCGCCGGGTCGTCGCCGTGGCCGCCCTCGACGCCGCCGAGGCCCGGCGGGCCCCGTTCTCCGCGCACGGCCCCTGGGTGGACGCCTGCGCGCGCGGCGAAGACCTGACCAGCAGCTTCGTCGACTTCGCGCCGTTCAGGAGCTACGCGAGCTGGAGCGGCACGTCCTTCTCGGCCGCGCTCGTCGCCGGGGCCATCGCCGCCGCCGCGCGCCACATGCCCCCCGCCGAGGCCGCCGCGCACGTCCTCGACCCGGGGCGCGGCCGGCGATTCCCCGATCTCGGGGTGTTCGTCCCCACGGATCGCTAAGGTTCTCACCAAGAGTATCCATACGACTACACAAGGTCGTCACATGTCTCACGACCTCGACCTCCTCGACGAGACCGCCTGGCGCGGCCTCGTCGACCGCTTCGGGTTCCGCATGTGGGCCGTCGCCCGCGCCTGCGGCCTCGACACGGCCGACGCCGCCGACGCCGTCCAGGCGGCCTGGCTGCGCCTGGTGGAGAAACTGGACACGATCCGCGATCCCGAGCGCATCGGCGCCTGGCTCGTCACCACCACCCGGCACGAGGCCGGGCGCATCCGCCGCAAACGGGCGGGGCACCAGCTCACCGGCCTGGTGCCCGACGTCCCCGCCACCGACGGCGACCCGGTGGCGCGCATGCTCAGCGACGACGACGGGCGCCGGCTCTGGGCCGCGATCGGCACGCTCGGCGAACCGTGCCGCACGTTGCTCCGCCTGATCGTCACCGTCCCCGAGGTCACCTACGCCCAGCTGGCGCACCGCATGGACATGCCCATCGGCAGCGTCGGCCCCACCCGCCTCCGCTGCCTGAGACGCGTCCGCACCCTTCTGGGCGAGGACGGCCGCTGACGCGCGCAGCGGACGGTGGGACTGGAAGGGCGAACGGCGAGGCGGCACGGCGAACGTGAGAGACACAACGGCGAACGGCGAGGAGGAACGGTGAGCGAACCCGACGAGTATCTTCTGGCGGCCCTCAGGATCGCGGCCGGAGTCGACCCGATACCGGAACGAGTGAGCGCCGACGCACGGGCGGCCTACGCCCTACGCCTCCCCGGCGCCATCCTCGCCGGCCCCATCACCCTCTCCCGCGCCCCCGCGGGCCCACTCCCCAGAACAGACCGGCGCCCCGGCGCACCGCAATGGGCAGGAACACGATCCGGAGCAAACCTCCTATCCCCCCCGCCAGCCGGAACGCCCCAGCCACCGGAACCCGACACCCCACCGGAGAACGGCATGGCAGTGGAAGACTGCATGCCAACCGAGCCGGGCACGGATCTGACCGGCATGACTGGCATGAGAGGCCTGACGGGATTGGCCGGCGTGCGGGCCGGAGCGCACGAGGAGCCGAGGCTGCTGCGCTTCGGCGCGGACGACCTGACCATCGACATCGAGATCACGTTCCGTGACTCATACCTGGACCTAGCCGGACAGGTACACCCCGCCCCCGCCAGAGGCACCCGGGTCGAGATCCGCACCCCCCACATCAGCAAGATCCGTTTCCCCACCGAAACCGGCCAGTTCGCCACCACCGGCCTCCCCCACGGCTGGCTCAGCCTGGTCTGCCACCGCCCCAACGCCCGCCCCATCGCCACCAACTGGCAATGCATCCGCCACTGACCAACCCCATGCCCCTCCCCCCGAACACCACGTCTCCGGACACCGTGGAGATCGCCCGGGACGGCGCCAATGCCTCTCCGGACAACCCGACACCCCGGCAGCGACCGGACACGTGCTCAGACGCCGTGGAGGTCGTCCGTGGCAGCGAGGAAGCCGGCCCGGACGAGGTGGCAGGTGGCGTGGGGGCTCTCGTGGGGGCGGCTGAGCGGGCCGTGGTGTTGTCCGGGGTCGATCCCCGGCGGGCGCGTGAGCGGGCTGAAGTCGTGCTGGGCGAGGCGCGGGCGCGCGGCGTCGCCGAGGCCGTGTCCATCGCGCACCGGGCGCTGGCCCTCGCCGCCCGTGAGTTCGGTGAGCTGACGGTCGCGGCCGACCACCTCACGCGGGCCATCACGGCGGCCCGCGACCTGCCTGAACGCGCGGCGCAGGCCCGGCTGTCCCTGGTGACGATCCGGGCCGACCTGGGCGACCCCGAGGGCGCGCTGCGGATCGCCGACCTCGCCGAGGGCGACCTGACCGGCCTGGACCACCACCGGCTCGGCGTGCAGCGCTCGGTGGCGCTCGTCCGCCTGGGGCGGTGCGCCGAGGCCGTGGCCCACTGCGACCTGGCCGTCGAAGGCCTGACCGGATCCGGCGACGCCCGCTTCCTCGCCGGCGCCCTGGTGAACCGCGGCATCGCCCACACCTACCTCGGACGGTACGACGAAGCGGCCCGCGACCTGTCGGCGTGCGCCGCCCTCGCCCGGCGGGCGGGGCTGGACCATCTGGCCACCCTCGCGCAGGCGAACCTGCCGTTCGCCGCCGCGAGGCGCGGGGACATCCCCGCCGCCTTCGCCGGGTACGAGGCCGCGGAACGGGCCCTGGCGGGCTATCCCGAGCGCCTGGCCGTGATGCGCGCCGACCTCGCCGAAGCTCTGCTGGCCGCACACCTGCCCGGGGAGGCCCGCGCCCTGCTCGCCCTGGCCGTTCCGGAACTCGCGGCGGCGGAGGCCAGGGGTTCGCTGGCCGAGTCCCGCCTCCTGCTCGCCGAGCTTGAGCTGCTCGTCGGCGACCCGCACCAGGCCAGGACGGGCGCGGAGCTGGCCGCACGGGAGCTCGCCGTGCAGGGACGCCGCGCCTGGCTTCCCTTGGCCGGAGAGGTCGTGCTGCGCGCCCGGCTGGCCGTTGAGGTCCCGGACGCGCGATCGCTGGACGAGCTGCGCCGGCTCGCCGCCCGCTTGACCGCCGAGGGCTGGACGGGCCCGGCGGCGGGTCTACGGCTGACCGCCGCCGAGCTCGCACTGGAGCTGGGTGACACCGCCGCCGCCGAGGCCGAGCTGGCGTTGATCATCGCGGACGCACCCGCCGGACGCGCGCACCGCCTCATCCGGCAGCACGCC
Organism: Sphaerisporangium siamense; assembly: GCF_014205275.1. Lineage (NCBI taxonomy): Bacteria > Bacillati > Actinomycetota > Actinomycetes > Streptosporangiales > Streptosporangiaceae > Sphaerisporangium > Sphaerisporangium siamense. The sequence continues at coordinate 4,043,151 of NZ_JACHND010000001.1, read as the reverse complement.
ATAGCCCTGCGGCACGCCCACCAAGGGGACCGTGCCGGAGCCGTGGCCGCGCTGCGCGAGGGCCTGGCGGACGTGACCGCCGCCGGGCAACGCCTCGCCGATCCCGGAGTACGAGCGCACGCCATGCGGGCAGGCGAGCGGCTGGCCGAATTCGGCCTGTCACTGGCCTTCGCCGACGGCCGCCCCGAATCAGTCCTCAGCTGGGCCGAACACTGCCGCTCCCTGACCCACCCCACCCCGTCCCCCCAACACCCGGCGGGTGGGGAATGGGCTGTTGAGAAGTTGGGGGACGTGGCGTTGGTGGAGGTGGTGCGGCATGGGGATCGGCTCGCGGCGGTCGTGGTCGCGGCGGGGCGGTGTGTGCTGCGGTCGCTGGGGTCCTATACGGCCGCGGCCGAGGCGACGATCCGGCTGAGGTACGGCCTGCGGCGTGCGGGACTGCGCGACACGCGTGCCCATGACGCGGCGGGCGTGACGGGGGAGGCCGAGTCGCTGGCCGCCCGGCTCGTCGGACCGCTGGCGAAGGACATCGGGGACCGTCCGGTGGTGATCGTGCCCACCGGAGCGCTGCACACGCTGCCATGGCCGGTGCTGCCGCCGTTCCGGGGCCGCGCGCTGTGCGTGGCGTCGAGCGCACGGGCCTGGCAGGCGGCGGACGCCCGCCGACCGGGCCCGCACCGGCACGTCGCCGGGGTGGCCGGTCCCGGCCTGCGGCACGCGGACGCCGAGGCGGCGATGGTCGTACGCGTCCATAGGGAGGCCGGGCGTGAAGCCGTGCGGGTCGCGGCCACCGGCGGCGCGGTGCTGGAGGCGCTCGGGCGGGCCGAGGTCTTCCACGTGGCCGCGCACGGGACCTTCCGCGCCCGCAGCCCACTGCTCTCGGACATCACGCTGGACGACGGCCCGTTGATGGCCTACGACCTGCTGCGGCTGCCGCGCACGCCTTGGCTGGTCGTGCTGTCCGCCTGCGACGCCGGGATGGCCCACGCGCCCGTCGACGGCGCGCCGCTCGGCCTCGCCGGGGCGTTCCTCGACCGGGGCACGGCATGCGTGATCGCCGGCCTGGTCCCCGTCCGCGACGAGGACGCCCTGACGCTGATGACGGCCTTCCACGCGCTGCTCACCAGCGGACGCAGCCCCGCCGAGGCCCTGGCCACGGCGACGGAGAAGACGGGCGTCCATGGTTTCGCCTGCTTCGGCTCCCTCGGCCACCCACTCCACTGAGGCCGGATCCACCGTTCGGACCATCGTCACCAGCCCGGAGCGACTGTCCCGCGCAAAGATCGGTCGCTTCGGGCTCTCATCCGCCGTGGATCAGGTGAGTGGCGACAAGGCAGGCGAACACACACCGTCCCACCGGGAGCGCACGCTGGCGGGGAGGCGGGTCAGCCGGTTGCCACTGGACGAGCGGGGTCGGTGATCCAGTCGGACCATGAGCCGACGTAGAGAGCCGCGGGGACGCCGGCGACCTCCAGGGCCAGGACCTCGTGGGAGGCGGTGACGCCGGAGCCGCAGTAGGCGCCCACCGGGACCTCGGGCACGGCGCCGAGGGAGATGAAGCGTTCTCTGAGGAACTCGGCCGGGTGGAGGCGGCCGGTGGAGGGGTCGACGTTCTCGGAGGTGGGGGCGCTGACCGCGCCGGGGATGTGCCCGGCCACCGGGTCCACGGGCTCGACCTCGCCGCGATGGCGCTCCGCGGCGCGGGCGTCGAGCAGCACGCCCTCCCTGGCCAGGGCACCGGCCTGCGCGGCGTCCAGGACGGGCATGCCGCCGGGGCGCGCGGTGAAGTCGCCCGGGGCGGGCGCGGGCTCCTCGGCGCTGATGGGGAAGCCTTCGGCCACCCACCGGCGGTAGCCGCCGTCGAGCACGCGGACGTCCGGGTGCCCGAAGTAGCGCAGCGTCCACCAGGCGCGCGCGGCGGCGGTGGCGTCGGCGTCGTCGTACACGACGACCGGCCGCGAGCCGGACACGCCAAGGCGGCGCATGGCGTCCTGGAAGGCCCCCGCCTCGGGCAGCGGGTGCCGGCCGCCGGCACCGGGAGGAGCGGCGAGATCACGGTCGAGATCGCAGAACACCGCGCCGGGGATGTGGCCTTCGCGATAGGACTCCGCTCCGGGCGGCCCCACGAGCCGCCATCGCACATCCAGGATCACGGCATCTACGAGTTCCGTGGGACCGACGAGCGGACTCATCGAAGCTCCCGCACGATCTCGAACATAGAGCGACCCCCTTGGTCAGACCCGGCGGACGTCCCGCACGGACTCCGATCAGTCTCGCATCCCCTGACGAGCCGCGGCACGGCCACGAACGCCGGGCGCTGCGCAGGCGGGATCGCCGTGGCGGGCCGGCGGGAAGGCAATGGGTTGTGCCGCGTCGGCGTGGCCCGGGTTGCCTGGGTGGGGCCGTCGCGCCGGGGGCGGGGACACCCGGCGGGGGCGGCGGTTGGGGTGTGGTGGCGTGGGGTGTGGCTGCGGCTCGGCCGCCGGGGGTGGCGCCGGTTGGCGGCCGGACCTGCCGCGGTCGATCAGGGGTGTGGGGGACATGGGGGCTTGCCGCCGGAGGGGCCGTGGTCGGACGATCGGCGGCGGGGGTGGTCAGCTTGCGAAGCGGGCGGTGGCCTCGGAGAGGGCTTTGGCGAAGGCCAGGACGTTGGTCACGGCCTCGGGGCCGTCGGCGGCCTCGCTGACCCGCAGGGACAGGTCGTCGGCGGTGATGGCACCGGTGTAGCCGTGGTCGGCCTCGCAGTTCTCGTCTCCGCAGGTGGCGGGCTCAAGGTCGACGTGGGAGATCGCGCCCCAGCCGATCGTGAGCGTCACCTCGCTCGGTGGCACGCCGGGCACGTAGGAGGCGGGGTCGGGCACCACCCGGGTCACCGCCACGGACTGGACCCGGCTCAAACGGACGGCCTCGGTGGTGGTGGAGGCGTGCGAGGTGGGCATACCGTCGGCGGGCGGATGCTCGTCGGTGTGGCAGACCAGGAGCCGGGTGGGTGAGAGGATCACCACGGTGACATGCCGGCGGACTTCCATCGCCGGGTCGAAGGTTGCCTCGTGGTGGACGACGAACGCCGTCACCGCCTCCTTGCCCAACGCGGATTCGGCCGCGTCGGCCACGAGGTCGGGGTAGTAGCCGCTGCGTTCGATGGCCTCGCGCAGACCAGCGGCCGAGACTCGGGTTTCCCTCATGGGTCCATCCTGCCCTGTCTCGGCGGGGTCTTTCACCTCGCCGGCGTCCGCGCTGAGGGCAACTCGCGAACAATCTGCGGCCCGAAATGCCACCTCGTCCCCCGTACCTCCTGCATATCAATAGGTGGGTTTGACCACATTCGGCCATCTGCACGCGCCGGCCGCTCACCGCAGCCGGCGCGGCCCCCGGTCCGGACGCGGCCCGACCGGGTCACGCAGGATCGCGCGGGCGCCGAGCACGCTGACGCCGTCCTCCCCCACCAGGACCGGGTCCAGGTCCAGCCGCGCCACCTGAGGCAGCTCGTCGGCCAGCCTTCCGACCCGCCCCAGCAGGTCCTCCAGCGCCCCGACCGCGACGGGCGGGTAGCCGTACCCGCCGAACAGCAGCGGCGCCGTCCGCACCGACCGCACCAGCGCGGCGGCGTCCTCGGCCGTGAGGGGCGCCATGCGGAACGCCTCGTCGCCGAGGAGCCTGGCGGTGATCTCGCCGAGCCCGAACGACACCACCGCCCCGACGTGGGGGTCGTCCACCACCCGGACCACGGTCGGCACGGCCGGCTGCGGGGCCATCCGCTGGACCGACAGCGTCACCCGCCGCCCGAGCCGCGCGGTGAGGTCCTCGTAGGCGTGCCGCACGCCGTCCGGGTCGGTCAGGCCGAGCCGTACCGTGCCCGCCCGGTGCGCCACGTCGGGGTCGGCGGAGCGCACGACCACCGGCCAGCCGAGCCGCTCGGCCGCCGCCACCGCCTCCTCGGGCGAGCGCACCGGCTCGGCCGGCCAGACCTCCACGCCGTACCGGGCGAGCAGACCGGCCGCGTCGACCTCTCCGGGCCCCGTCCCGGCCAGGATCTCCTCCACGGCCTCCCGCGCCCCGTCGGTGTCCACGCCGTCCAGACGCGGCGGGGTGCCGTGGGGGCGCTTCCTCCAGGTGGCGTACCGCACCACGTGCGCCAGGGCCCGTACGGCCTCCTCCGCGGCGGGATAGGAGGGGATGGACCCCTTGCCCGGATCGCCGCCCTCGCCCGGGACGCGTAGCTCCGGAGGCATGCCCATGCGGCCCTCGAAGGTGGCGAGCACCGGCCTGCCCGACTCCTCCGCCGCCCGCACCAGCTCGGCGGCGACCTCGGCCGCGTTGCCCGGGATCGGCGGCATGTAGATCGCCACGACCGCGTCCACCCGGCCGTCCATGGCGGCGAGCGCCTCCCGGTACTCCGCCGCCCCCGCCCGCGCCCCGAGGTTGGCGGGCGGGCACGGCTCCAGCCCGGCCGCCACGCAGGCGTCCACGGCCAGCAGCGCCAGCGCGTCGGAGTTGCTCACCACGCCGACCCGCGGCCCCTTGGGCAGCGGCTGGTACGCCAGGAGCTGCGCCACGTCGAAGAGCTGGGCCAGGTCGTCCACGCGGATCACGCCCGCCTGCTCGAACAGCGCGCTGACCGCCGGGTCCGGCAGCCCGAGCACCGGCGCGGCGTGGCCCACCGGCACGCCGCGGGTGATCCCGCCGCTCTTGACGACCACCACCGGCTTCCTGCGCGCGGTCCGCCGGGCCAGGCGGGCGAACTTGCGCGGGTTGCCGAGCGACTCCAGGTAGAGGAGGACGACGTCGGTGGCCGGGTCCTCCTCCCAGTACTGCAGCAGGTCGTTGCCGGACACGTCCGCCCGGTTCCCCGCCGAGACGAACGTCGAGATGCCCATGCCGCGCTGGGCGACGCGCTGCAGCAACGCGGTGCCGAGGGCGCCGGACTGGCTGAAGAACCCCACACGGCCCCTGCCGGGCAGCCGGGCGGCCAAGGTGGCGTTCAGGCGGACCTTCGGGTCGGTGTTGGCGATGCCCAGGCAGTTCGGGCCCACCACGCGAAGGCCGTAGGCCCGGGCGATCCGCACCAGCTCGTCCTGGCGGGCGCGCCCCTCCGGCCCGGTCTCGCCGAAGCCGGAGGAGACGACGACCAGGCCCTTCACCCCCTTTCTCGCGCATTCCTCGACCACGTCCAGGACGGCGTCCGCGGGCACGGCGACCACGGCCAGGTCGACGTCCCCGTCGATCGCCGAGACGTTCTTGTACGCGCGGACGCCCGCCACCGCGCGCACCTCGCGGTGGACGGGGTACACCGGGCCATTGAAGTCGGCCGCGAGGAGGTTGCGCAGCACGGTCTGGCCGACGCCGCCCGCCTCGCGGCCCGCGCCCACGACCACCACCGAGGCCGGGCTGAGCAGCCGCTCGATCGAGCGGGCCTCGGCGCGGTGCTCGCGCGCCATCGTGACCTCGCGGGAGGTCTCCGTGGCGGCCAGGTCGAGGGTCATGCGGACGACGCCGTCCTCGAACCGGCTCTGGGCGGTGTAGCCGGCCTGGCGGAAGAACGCCATCATGCGGGCGTTGTTCGGCAGGACGTCCGCGACGAAGCGCTCGATGCCGCGTTCCCTGGCCGCCGCGCGCAGGTGCTCCATGAGCACCGAGGCCACGCCCCTGCCCTGATGGGCGTCCTCGACGAGGAACGCGACCTCCGCGCTGCCGGGGTCCGGCATGCGGTCGAAGCGGACGACGGCCACCATCTCCGTGCCGATCGTGGCGATCAGCGCCACCCGGTCCACGTAGTCCATGGTGGTGAACCAGGCGACCTCGCGGTCCGACAGGCGCGGGTGGGGGCCGAAGAAGCGGAAGTAGATGGACTGGTCGGACAGCCGGGAGTAGAACGCCCGGAGGATGTCGGCGTCCTCGGGCCGGATCGGCCGCAGATGCGCCGTCCCCCCGTCGGCGAGGACGACGTCAGCCTCCCAATGGGCCGGATAACGAACTACCACCCCCTGAGCCTAAGCGCCCCCCAATCCCCCACACTCGCCACAAACCCCCCAAATACCCACCAGGCCGACACCGCTCAACGGCGGGCGGCTGGGACCGCCCCTGGGCGCCACCGGGTTCCCGAACACGATCACGGCCGCGGGCGCACCCCGCCCGATCGAGGTCCACCCACCAAAGCCTTGGCCGGAGCACGCGGTTCGGGCACGGGCGGTGGGCGCCGGCGGCTACGGTGTCGGGGGCGGAGAACGCGGTTTCCGGGACCTGGCGCGAGGGCGTGAGGATGTCGTCGCCGGGTCGCCGGGTGGGCTCCGCACCGGCCGTGGTGCGGGGTCCGCGAGAGCGGAACCGCAAGCGTGGCAAGGGCTGAACGGGTCGGGTGGCGTTGGGGAGATGATGTCTGGTTTGTTGGGCAACGCTTGTGCATCGACTGTGCCCGGGTGTCCGCTCTACGCCCCACGCCCCGCCTTGAAGCTGTTAGGTTTTCTGTCAGCAGCCTCCTGTAGTGCCAACAAGGTGGTGACATCATGACGCGGGTTGTCGTGGTGGGCGATCTGATGACCGACGCGGTCGCACGTGCCCGCTACCCTCTCGCCCGGGCGAGCGACACTCCGGCCGTGGTCACCATGCACGGTGGCGGTTCTGGGGCCAATATCGCGTCCTGGCTCGCCGTCGAGGGCGCCGAGGTCGCCTTCGTGGGCCGCAGGGGCGCCGACATCACCGGCCGCAACCGCGACATGGAGCTGATGGGCTACGGCGTCGACGCCCGCCTCGTCATGGATCCCGAGCGGCCGACCGGCACGTGCGTCGTGCTCGTCACGCACAAGGGCGAGCGCACGCTGCTGTCCGACCCCGGCGCCAACGCCGCCCTCTCCCCCGAGGACCTTCCTCGTGACCTGTTCTCGCAGGGCGGCCACCTCCACCTCTCCGGCTACACGCTGCTGAACGAGGGCTCGCGCGAGGCCGGGCTGGCCGCGCTGGACAACGCCCGCCGGGCGGGCATGTCGATCTCGGTCGACTGCGCCTCGGCCGCGCCGCTGGAGCGCACGGGCGCCGAGCCCTTCCTTGAATGGACGCACAGCGGCGCCAAGCTGCTGTTCGCCAACGAGGCCCAGGTCAAGGTGCTCACCGGCCGGGACGACGCCGCCGCCGCGGCCAAGGTGCTGACGGCGTGGTTCCCCCAGGTCGTGATCAAGCTCGGCGCCGAGGGCTCCCTCTGGTACACCAACAACCGCGCCGAGCCCGTCCGCGTCCCGGCCGAGCCCGTGGAGCGCGTGGTCGACGGCACCGGCGCGGGCGACGCGTTCACCGCGGGCTTCCTCCAGCCCTGGCTGGAAGGCAAGCAGGCCGCCGACGCCCTCGCCGCCGGCAACGCTTTGGCCGCCAAGGCCATCTCCAACCTCGGCGCCCGCCCCCGCCTCTAACCTCCACCCCCTCCCCTCCGGCTCCACCAGAGCCCGAGTGCGCGCCGTCTTTGGCCTCTGGCTTCGCTCCGCCCTGCGCTTTCGCTTGTGCGCCTTGCCCTGACGCCTCTGATCCCTTTGGTTGCCGTGCCCGGCGCATGCCGGCTGGCAGCCGGTCCGGGCACGGTGGCGCGCCTTGATCTGGGAGGTCAGGTTGGGGGGTGTCTAGGGTCAGGTGGTGGTGGCCAAGGTGAGGGGGAGGACGGCCGGGGCGCCTGCTTGGCGGAGCATCGCTGTGGCGACGGTCATCGTCCAGCCGGTTTCGACGCGGTCGTCGACCAGGAGCACCGGGCCGCTGGACAGGGACACGGCGGCGGCTTCCGGCATGGCAGCCGCTCCGGGCAGGGCGGGGTCCTGAGGGCTGCCCAGGGCGTTGGCGGTCAGCGTGGTGGTGAGGGCGCGTACGCGGTGGGCGCTGTTGTGCTGGCGGCCTGGCGGGCCGTTGCGGTAGGCCAAGGAGCCGAGGTAGGTGAGCCTGCCGACGGTGGCCAGCCGCTCGGCCAGGCTCGTGACCAGCCTCGGACGGGTGGCGGAGGGGACGCTGACGACCGCGACGGGGCGCTGCCGCCACTCCCAGGCGGCCAGCACCTGGACCACGGCGTCGAACACCTCGTCGGGGACGGGCCGGTCGGGAGCGTCGGGGGCGAGCAGACGTCTGAGCACGTTGCCCCAGCCGATGTCGGTGAGACGGCCGAGCGCGCGGCCGGGCTCGGCGGAGACCTCAGGGCGGATGCGGCCGGACAGGCCGAGCTCTTTCAGGCCGGTGGGCCACTGCGAGCGGGGTTCGACCTCGACGCCGGGCCGGCGCAGCCGATCGCGGGCCCGGCCCACCGCCTCCTCACGGACGGACTCCGAACGGTGGGTCCCGGTGCAGTTGTCGCAGCGGCCGCAGGGCCGGGCGGTCTCGTCGTCCAGGTGGTGGCGGAGGAACTCTTCGCGGCACTGGTCGGTGGCGATGTAGTCGAGCATGGCCCGCTGCTCGGCGGCGCGCTCGGCGGCGACCCGGGCGTACCGGGCCCCGTCATAGGCCCACGGCGCGCCGGTGGAGCGCCAGCCTCCCTTGACGCGCTCGACCGCGCCGTCCACGTCGAGGACCTTGAGCATCGTCTCCAGCCGGGCACGGCTCAGATCGACCCGTGTCTCCAGCGCGGCCGTGGACATCGTGCCGTGCTCGGACAGGGCGCCGATCGTGGCCCGCACGGTCGACTCGGGCGGGAAGGCCAGCGACGCGAAGTAGGCCCAGATGTCGCGATCCTCCGGGCCGGGGAGAAGGATCACCTCGGCGCGCTCGACGCCGCGCCCGGCGCGGCCGATCTGCTGGTAGTAGGCCACCGGGGACGCGGGGGCGCCGACGTGGACCACGAACCCCAGGTCGGGCTTGTCGAACCCCATGCCGAGGGCGGAGGTGGCGATCAGCGCCTTCACCTGGTTGTCGAGCAGGGCCTGCTCGGCGGCCAGGCGCTCGGCCTGCTCGGTCTGGCCCGAGTAGGCCGCCACCTGGAACCCCTGCTCACGGAGGTAGGCGGAGATCTCGTGCGTGGCGGCCACGGTGAGGGTGTAGATGATGCCGGAGCCGGGCAGGTCGCGCAGGGCCTCGGCGAGCCAGGCCAGCCGCCGCTCGGCCGTGGGCTGCCGCACGACGGCGAGCCGCAGGCTGTCCCGCTCCAGAGGCCCGCGCAGCACCAGCGTCTCGCCGGCGCCCTCCGGCCGCGCCACGGCCGCCGCCCCGCCCGTCGCGGCGGACCCGCCGGGTGGCGCGGAGCCCAGTTGCTCGGCGACGTCGTGGGTGACGCGGGCGTTGGCCGTGGCCGTGGTGGCGAGGACCGGCACGCCGGGAGGCAGGCTCGCCAGGAGGCTGCGCAGGCGGCGGTAATCGGGCCGGAAGTCGTGGCCCCAGTCGGAGATGCAGTGCGCCTCGTCGACGACCACGAGCCCGGCGCCGGCCGCCAGCTTGGGCAGCACCAGCGCGCGGAAGTCGGGGTTGTTGAGCCGCTCGGGGCTGACCAGGAGGACGTCGATCTCGCCGCGCTCGACCTCGGCGTGGACGTGGTCCCACTCGTCGGTGTTGGCGGAGTTGATCGTGGCGGCGTTGACGCCCGCGCGCGCGGCGGCGGCGATCTGGTTGCGCATCAGCGCGAGCAGCGGCGAGACGATGACCGTGGGACCCGCGCCCCGCGCGCGCAGCAGGGCGGTGGCGATGAAGTAGACCGCCGACTTGCCCCAGCCGGTGCGCTGCACGACGAGGGCGCGCCGTCGCTCGACCACCAGCGCGCGGATCGCCGACCACTGGTCGTCACGCAGCCGCGCGCCGGGCCCGGCGAGGGACCGCAGCTTGTGTTCCGCCTCGGCCCGCAGGCCGCTCTCGTCAACCATGCCTCCTTGGTACCAGGTCCCGGCGACGGTTTCCGAGCCCGGCGCCGACCTGTGGACGGCTACACCCCGCCGCCCCGGTCGTCCACAGGTCGATCCCACACAAAGGGCGCGCGGCGCCTCCCGTCCGTACGGCGGCCGGTGACGGACAATGACGCCATGGCTGTCACCTCATTCATGGTCCCGCTGGGGACCGCCGCGCCGGAGTTCGATCTGCCGTCGATCGACGGGGGGCGGGTGTCCCTGTCCGACCTGAAGGCAACGCCCGCGACCCTGGTGGTCTTCCTGTCCAACCACTGCCCGTACGTGCGCCGGATCGAGAAGGGGCTCGGAGCGCTGGCCGCGGACTACCGCGGGCGGGTCGCCACGGTCGGCATCTCCAGCAACGACGTCGTGAACTATCCGGACGACGACATCGCCCACCTCAAGGAGCAGGCCGGGCGTGCGGGGTTCGGCTTCCCGTACCTGGTGGACGAGTCGCAGGACGTGGCGCGGGCCTACAGGGCCGCCTGCACGCCGGACTTCTTCCTCTACGACGCCGACCGGCTGCTGGCCTACCGGGGCCAGTTCGACGACGCCCGGCCGTCGAACCAGGAGCCGGTGACGGGCGCCTCGCTGCGTGAGGCGATCGACGCCACACTCGCCGGGCGTCCGGTGCCGGGCGAGCAGCGGCCGAGCCTGGGCTGCGGCATCAAGTGGAAGCCGGGAACCGAGGCGTAGGAGGGCGCGGACGGGCGGAGGTCACCACCGGAAGGATCTGCGCGGGGGGGCTCGGGGCTCACCGCCGGGTGGGCACCGCCTCGCCGCGTGCGACCGGCGGGATGGCGGTGAGCAGTTCCCACGGCTCCCCCGAGTGCCAGAAGTCGATCAGCTTGGCGACGGCCTCGCCGGGCTGGAAGTCGCCGACGCCGTAGGGGCCGAAGCAGCCGGCCTGCTCCAGTGCGACGATCAGCGGATCGTCCTCCGGCAGATCGTGGACGTAGGAGGCGGCGTCGAGCAGGGCCAGGGCGCAGCGCGCGTTCCAGCCGTCGTCGGCGCGCTGGACGCGGTCGAGCCGCCACCTGGCCCGGGCGCGCAGGTGGCCGGCGAGCGAATCGGTCTTCCCCACCCTGAAGCTCCTTCACGATCACGCACTCTCGGTAAGGCAATCATCACCGAAGGTGACGCGTGATCGTGGGATCTTTACGAAGACCATGACAACCATCCCCCACCGGTGGCGACGAAGGAGGCGTACGAGAATATTGGTCACATGACGGGAGCGTTCGACGATGTGCTGGCCGCCAATCACGACTTCTCACGGACCTTCGAGTACTCGGGCCTGACAGGCCGCGCCGCCCGGGGCCTCGCCGTGGTCACCTGCATGGATTCACGGATCGATCCGCTCGGGCTGCTCGGCCTGGGCGCGGGCGACGCCAAGATCCTGCGCAACGCGGGCGCGCGGGTCACCGACGACGTGCTGCGCACGCTGGTGCTCGCGGTCTACCTGCTGGGCGTGGATCGTGTCCTGGTGATGCCGCACACCGACTGCCGGATGGCCAAATCGACCGACGAGGAGGTACATGAGCTGATCAATCGCGAGTTCGGCATGGACACGCGCAGCCTGGAGTTCCATACCGTGTCCAACCAGGACTCGGCGCTCCGCCGCGATCTCATCCGTGTCCGCACGTACCCGTACCTGCCGGAACGGCTGGCCGTCGGGGGCGCCGTCTACGACGTGCACACCGGCAAGCTGATGCCCGTCGATCTGTGACGGCGCGCCGCCGGCGCGGGCTCAGGCGTCGATGGCCTCGCGGTCGACCTCGGCCGCGCTGCCGACGATGAACTCGCGCCGCGGCGCCACATCGCTGCCCATCAGCAGCGCGAAGATCTGCTCCGCCGCCTCGGCGTCCTCGATGCGGACGCGGCGCAGAGTGCGGTGGCGGGGCTCCATGGTGGTCTCGGCGAGCTGGTCGGCGTCCATCTCGCCGAGGCCCTTGTAACGCTGGATGGGATCCTTCCAGCGCTTGCCCCGGCGCTCCAGGTCGCGCAGGACGCGGTGGAGCTCGGCGTCGGAGTAGGTGTAGACGTATTTGTCCTTGCCGCGGCCCGGGTTGGTGATCTCGATGCGGTGTAGCGGGGGGACGGCGGCGAAGACGCGCCCGGCCTCGATCATGGGCCGCATGTAGCGGTGGAACAGCGTGAGCAGCAGGCAGCGGATGTGGGCGCCGTCGACGTCGGCGTCGGCCATGAGGATGACCTTGCCGTACCGCGCGGCCTCCAGGTCGAAGCCGCGGCCCGAGCCGGCGCCGATGACCTGGATGATCGCGGCGCACTCCGCGTTCTTCAGCATGTCGGCCACGGAGGCCTTCTGCACGTTGAGGATCTTGCCGCGGATCGGCAGCAGGGCCTGGAACTCCGAGTCGCGCGCCGCGCGGGCCGTGCCGAGGGCCGAGTCGCCCTCGACGATGAACAGCTCGCTGCGGTCGACGGCGTCGCTGCGGCAGTCGACCAGCTTGGCCGGCAGCGCCGAGTTCTCCAGGGCGCTCTTGCGGCGCTGGTTGTCCCGGTGCTCACGGGCGGCGATGCGGGCCTTGGCCGCCGCGACGATCTTCTCCAGGACGGCGCGGAGCTGGAGCTTGTGGGCGCGCCTGGTGCTGGCGAAAAGCTCCTTGAGCTCGCGCGACACCACGTGCGAGACGATGCGGGTGGCCGCGGAGGTGCCGAGGACCTCCTTGGTCTGGCCCTCGAACTGCGGCTCCGGCACCCGTACGGTGACCACCGCGGTCAGCCCCTCAAGGATGTCCTCCTTGGTGACCGGATCGTCGCCGTTCTTGAGCAGGCGGGTCTCACGGAGCTGCTCGTTGACCGTGCGCACCAGGGCGCGCTCGAAGCCGCTGACGTGGGTGCCGCCCTTGGCCGTCGCGATCACGTTCACGAACGAACGGACCGTGGTGTCGTAACCCTTGCCCCAGCGCACCGCGACGTCGACGGTGAGCTCGCGCTCGACCTCGGTGGAGGTCATGTGCCCCTGCTCGTCGAGGACGGGGACGGTCTCGTGGAAGTGGCCCAAGCCCTGCAGCCGCATGACGTCGCAGATGGGTTCGTCGCGGGCCAGGAACTCGGTGAACTCGGAGATGCCGCCCTCGAAGCGGAACTCGTCCTCCACGACCTGCTCAAGACGGCTGTCGCGCACCGCGATCGTCAGACCGGGGACCAGGAACGCGGTCTGCCGGGCGCGGACGTGCAGTTCGTCCAGCGAGACCTCGGCCTCGGCCAGGAAGATCTGCTTGTCGAGCCACCAGCGGACGCGCGTGCCGGTGGCCTTGGCGCGCAGGGGCCCGCCGTCGCGCAGGCCGGACTTCTTCTTGAACTTGGCGGTGGGGCCGTCGCCGTCGAACACGCCGGGCACGCCGCGGCGGAAGCTGATCTCGTGTACGCGGCCGTCGAGGTCGACCGCGACGTCCAGCCGGGCGGACAGGGCGTTGACCACCGAGGCGCCGACGCCGTGCAGGCCGCCGGAGGCGGCGTAGGCGCCACCGCCGAACTTGCCGCCGGCGTGGAGCTTGGTGTAGACGAGCTCGACGCCCGCCAGGCCGCTCTTGGGCTCGATGTCGACGGGGATGCCGCGGCCGTTGTCGCGGACCTCGATGGAGCCGTCGGGGAACAGCTCGACCTCGATGCGGTCGCAGAAGCCGGCCAGGGCCTCGTCGACGGCGTTGTCCACGATCTCCCAGAGGCAGTGCATGAGGCCGCGGCTGTCAGTGGACCCGATGTACATCCCGGGGCGCTTACGGACGGCTTCAAGGCCCTCCAGCACCGACAGGTGACGGGCCGTGTAGCCCGTCTCCGTGCTCACTGCGGTCACTCCCACTCCCACCGACCATCGAACATGTGTGCGTAGCCTACCGTCTTTTTGATGTTCCGCCGTGCCTAGAGTGCCACCATCAGGGGGTTCCGTGGCAGCCGGAGCCCCATCGCCATCACTTAACGACACATTCTGCTCTCGGCGTATCCGGAAGGCGATTGGGAACGTCCGCATCGGGTTAGATGTTGTCCCAAGTGACTGACGCCAACATCCCCACGTCAGTGGGGTGACCCGAAAGGCGATACGTGACTGGAGCTCTCGCCCCCACCAAGCCGCTTACCGCCGTCGACCGTTGCGACCGGTGCGGCGCTCAGGCGTACATCCGCGCATCTCTCCCCATGGGCGGGGAGCTGCTGTTCTGCGCACACCACGGGCGCCGCCACATCGCGGCCCTGCGCGAGAAGGGCGCCGACATCCAGGACGAGTCGGCGCGCCTGAGCGAAACCCCGACCCCGACCGCGGAGCGGTGACCCAGGTCCCCGCCCCGATCCCATAAACCGGCAAGTCATGACCGACCGATAGTGCCCTGGCGCGGTTCCGGCCGTGCCGCCCGAGGGGTCCTCGGCCGGTGTGTCGTCAGACGGAAGGGCTCGCCCTTCCTCCCGCTCCCGGACACCGGCGCGCCGATCTCGCGGCCGCCGGTGGGGGGAGTGGGGATCAAAGCCGGAACCGCCTACGCCGAAGCGGCATGACGGACATGTCAGATCTCTTCACGTGAGCGCACCCGGTAGTGATAACCGCCTGCCCGGGTGAAACCGTGTCGTTCGTACAGCGCGATCGCGGCTGCGTTCGAGGCGATCACCACCAGGTAGGCGCGTACGGCGCCGCGGGCGCGGCCGTCCGCGGCCAGGGCCCGCAGGACGGCGCCGCCGAGCCCCTGCCGCCGGGCCTCGGGCAGCGTGGCCATGCAGTAGACGCCCAGCGTGTCGCCCTGCAGGACCGAGCGGCCCACCGCGACCATCCTGCCGTCCCGCCGCACTCCGGCGTAGGTGGCGGGGACGCCTTCCAGGATGCGCGCCGCGGCGGCCAGGCCCTGATCGCCGAAGCGCCCGTCCACGGCCCACCAGGCCGCGAGCCACTCCTCCGACGCCTCGCCCGCCAGTTCGACCTCGCCGGGCAAGGAGTACCCGCGGGCCACCGACTCCACGGACGCCGTCATGTAAGCCGTGTGATCCACGACGCGGTAGCCACGCGCCTCCAGTCGATCGTCCAGCCCTCCCGGGGCGGCGGGGCCCATGGAGAAGACGCACGGCAGTCCCCGCGCGGCGTAGAACCTCTCGGCCGCCTCGATCGCCGCGACGGCGTCCTCCGGCTCGCCGAGCGGCAGCACCGAGTTGGCCCGCTTCGTCACCCCCGACGCGTAGCGCAGGACCCAGCCGCCGAAGCCCTCCTGGCACGGCGCCGGCCACGCCCGGTGGACGAGCTGATCGAAGTCCAGATTCTCCAGGTTCATCCCGGCACCCTAACCCCTCCCCTGACCTCGGCCCCCACCCCCAGGGCAGCACGGCATCCCTCCCCTAGACTGCGGATTCATGCTCATCTTGTTGCCGCCGTCCGAGGGAAAGGCCGCCAAGGGCAGCGGCGCTCCGCTGGATCTCGACGCCCTGAGCTTCCCCTCGCTCGGCCCCGCCCGCGAGAAGGTGCTCGACGCCCTGGAGGCCGTCGCGCGCGGCCCCGAGGACGAGGCGCTGGCGGTGCTGGGCCTGACGCCGGGGCAAGCCGATGAGCTGGCCAGGAACCGCGGGCTGCGCACGGCCCGCACCCTCCCCGCCTCCCGGCTCTACACCGGAGTGCTGTACGACAACCTCGGCCTGGCGACGCTGAGCCCGGCCGGGCGCCGCAGGGCGAGCCGGTCGCTGATCGTGTTCTCGGGGCTGTGGGGCGCGCTGAGGCCGTCCGACCGGGTTCCGCCCTACCGCCTGTCGATGGGCGTGCGCCTGCCTTCTCTCGGCGGCCTGGCGGCCTACTGGCGGCCCGCCCTGACCGAGGCGCTGGCCGAGGCCGTCGCCAAGGAGGCCAAGGGCGTGGTGATCGACCTGCGGTCCTCGACGTACGCGCAGGCGTGGCCGCCGGGGTCCCGAGGGGTGACGGTGCGGGTGCTCCGCGAGGCGGCCGACGGCGGCCGCTCGGTGGTCAGCCACATGGCCAAGGCCACGCGCGGGGCCGTCGCCCGGTCGCTGCTGGAGTCCGGGGCGAACCCTCGCACGCCTCGGCAACTGGCCGGGATTCTCGCCGATCTGGGGCATGTCACCGAGCTGGGCCCGGAACCCCGCGCGGGCCGCCCGTGGACGCTGGACGTGGTCACCCGCGAGTGACCCGTGGTTATGCGTTCGTGACCGCATTCAGCCGGGAACACGCCCGGTCATCCCCCGCCCGCGCGAGGTGACCGGACATGACGAAGGCCCCCGCCCACGGCGGGGGCCCGTCAAGCCTCGTCAGTCGAGGTAGTCGCGCAGGACCTGCGAACGCGACGGGTGGCGCAGCTTGGACATGGTCTTGGACTCGATCTGGCGGATGCGCTCGCGCGTCACCCCGTAGACCTTGCCGATCTCGTCCAGCGTCTTCGGCTGGCCGTCGGTGAGGCCGAACCGCATGGACACCACGCCCGCCTCGCGCTCCGACAGGGTGTCGAGCACGGAGTGGAGCTGCTCCTGCAGCAGGGTGAAGCTGACGGCGTCCGCGGGGACGATCGCCTCGGAGTCCTCGATGAGGTCGCCGAACTCGCTGTCGCCCTCCTCACCGAGGGGGGTGTGCAGGGAGATCGGCTCGCGGCCGTACTTCTGGACCTCGACGACCTTCTCGGGGGTCATGTCGAGCTCACGGGCGAGCTCTTCGGGGGTGGGCTCGCGGCCCAGGTCCTGGAGCATCTGGCGCTGGACGCGGGCCAGCTTGTTGATGACCTCGACCATGTGGACCGGGATGCGGATCGTGCGCGCCTGGTCGGCCATGGCGCGGGTGATCGCCTGGCGGATCCACCAGGTGGCGTAGGTGGAGAACTTGTAGCCCTTGGTGTAGTCGAACTTCTCGACCGCGCGGATCAGGCCCAGGTTGCCCTCCTGGATCAGGTCCAGGAAGAGCATGCCGCGGCCGGTGTAGCGCTTGGCCAGGGAGACGACCAGGCGGAGGTTGGCCTCCAGCAGGTGGTTCTTGGCGCGGCGGCCGTCCTCGGCGATCCACTCCAGCTCGGCGCGGACGTCCACGGGCAGGCGCTCGCCGTCGTTGGCGAGCTGCTCCTCGGCGAAGAGGCCGGCCTCGATGCGCTTGGCCAGCTCGACCTCCTGCTCGGCGTTGAGCAGGGGGACCTTGCCGATCTGCTTCAGATAGTCCTTCACCGGGTCGGCGGTGGCGCCGGCGGCGGCGACCTGCGCCACGGGGGCGTCGTCGTCATCGTCGGAGAGGATCAGGACCTCGTCGTCGCTCTGAACCTCGACGCCCGGCTTGGGCTCCTCTTCGGTCTCGGCCTCGGGCTCCGCGTCGCCCTCCGCCTCGATCTCGGTGTCGGCTTCGGCGTCGGCTTCGGCCTCCACCTCGGCGTCGATGTCGAAGTCCTCAAGTTCGAGGTCGCCCTCGATGTCGAGTTCCTCGTCGTCGTCGGAGGAGACCTTGGGCTTGGTTTCGATCTTGGGCGATGGCGACGCTGGCACGGCGACCTCCGGCTTGGCCTTCTTGGCGAGGGCGGCAGGGGTGGCGACCTTGGCGGGAGCGTCAGGGGCGGGCGCGGCCTTCTTCGCCGGGACGGCCTTCTTGGCCGCCGGCTTCTTGGCGGCCGGCTTCTCGGCCGGCGTCGCTGCCTCGTCCCCGGCACCGCTCACCACGGCCGTGACGGTATCGGGCTGCTCCTTGGCCGCCGCGGTGGTGGCGGTCTTGGTCTTCTTGACGGGGGCGGCTGTGCGACGCTTGGCCGGTCCACGAGACCTCTTCGGCGCCGCCGAGTCCGCAGCGGTCACCACGACGGTCACACCCTCTTTGCTGAGGCTCCGCAGGAACCCAGCGGCGTGCGACATCGGGATGTCCGCCTCCTCGAAGGCCTTGCGGACATCCTCAGACTCGAGGAAACCCTGCGAGCGCCCACGCTCGATGAGCCGCTGAATGACGGGCTCGTTCAGCTCAGACGGCTTCGAGCGAGTCGAACTTGCAGGCGACACGAACACCTCTCGAACGAACGCATGGTGAGAATGGACCCAGGTGCCCGCTAGGGGCGCTTGCTTCTATCGTGACGGCCCGTGCGAACCGCGACGCACCTGCCCAGCATTGTGGCATGACCCCGCAGTCCATACGGCCGCCTCACAGCGGTTGCCTTCCACCCTAGGCCGACCGGAACAGTAGTGCGTACGGAAGCGGGTCACCGATACCCGAAAGCAACCCTTATGACTGTTTCATTCAGTCACTCTTTGTGGCGGCCGGCACGTGGACGGCGAGCACTGTGACGTCATCGTCCTGCTCATACCCCGCCAGCATCCTGTCCACCAGGAAGTCAAGCAACATATGCGGATTTCCTAGGACTTCAGGGGGTGCTTCCGCGACGACGGACGAAAGCTCCGCCAGACCGGCGTCGAGCCCTCGCTTGCGATTCTCGACCAGACCGTCGGAGTAGAGCACCGCCGTGTGCCCCGGCGGGACGCAGAACCGGAACTGCTTGCGGACGGTCGGCCAGCCGAGCGGAGTGCCGGGCTCGCCGTCGGACAGGACCGCGGTGCCCTGCGGGGACACCAGCAGGGGCGGCGGATGCCCGGCCAGGGCGAGGGTGCCCTCGCCGGTGCCGGGCTCGACGACCATGTAGGCCAGGGTGGTGACGGCCTCCTCCTCCTCGGTGGCGTCGAAGACCCGGTCGAGGCCCGTCAGCACGGCCGCGGGCGGCGGGTTGGTCAGCGCCAGGGCGCGCATGGCGTTGCGGATGCGGCCCATGCCCGCCGCCGCCTTGACGCCCTTGCCCATGACGTCGCCGACGACGGCCGCGACCCGGGCGTCCTGCAGGACGAACGCGTCGTACCAGTCGCCGCCGACCTGGACGTGCCTGCTCCCCGAGCGGAAGCGCTGGGCCAGCACCAGGCCGGGGATCACCGGCAGCCGGTCGGGCAGGAGGCTGCGCTGCAGGGTCTCGGCGGTGCGGTGCTCGCGCTCGAACAGCGTGGCCCGCTCCACGGCGAGCGCGCACTGGCCCGCGAGGGCCTCCAGGAAGACGCCGTCCTCCTGGGAGATCTTCTGCGGGCGGGTGAAGGCGAACCGCAGCGCCCCGAGCGCGCGTCCCGCCGCCAGCAGCGGCAGGCCGACCCAGGCCCGCTCGTCGCTGTGGGCGAGGAACCCGGAGATCACCGACTCGTCCGCGCCGGCCTCGACGAGCTGGGCCTTCAGGCTCTCGGGCGACTCGGCGAAGACGGGCCTGCGGCTGTTGACGGCGATGGTCATCACGCTGGACTGCGAGAGCGGGATCTCCTCCCCCGGGGCGTCGGGGAGCCCGCCGCTGTGGGTCATCTTCAGCGTGGCGCGGTCCAGGTCGAGCAGGGCCACCGCCGACTTGTCGGCGGCCAGGGCCGTGCGGCCGACGTCGATGATGACCTGGACGACCTGCTCGACGGTGAGGGCCTCGGCCAGCAGGGCGGTCGCGCCCTGAAGGCGTGCGGTGCGCAGGGCGGCGGCGCCGAGCTGGTCGGTCAGCCGGCCCCGCATCTCCTCCGCCTCGCGCTGCGGGGTGACGTCGGTGTTGGCGCCGACCCACTCGATCACCCGGCCGTGGCGGATGATCGGGACGGCGCGGACCTCGAAGTGGCGGTAACCGCTCGCCCGGGTGCGGACGCGGTAGCTCCACTCGAACATCGTGCGGCCGCGCAGCGCCTCGCGCCAGGCCTCGTCGGCGGCCTGCCGGTCGTCGGGGTGCACGGCGTCCAGCCAGCCGTAGGCGAGGTACTCCTCCAGGCTCTGGCCGGTGATGGCGCGCCACTGCGGGGCGTCCTCGACGACGGCGCCGTTGGGCGAGGTGATCCACACGAGCTGCTGCTGGGACTCGACCAGGGAGCGGTAGCGCTCCTCGCTGCGGCGCAGCTCCTCTTCGGTGAGCTGGCGCTCGGTGACGTCCACGCCGAACAGGGCGACGCCCGCGACCGCGCCCTTGTCACCGTGGATCGGGTAGAACGAGAGGCTCCAGTGGCGCAGCTCGCCGGCGGGAGACATGCCGCGGTAGCGCTGGTCGCCGCCGGCGACGGCGCGGTGCTCGCCCACGACCCTGCGCAGGGCGGCGTCCACCAGGGCGGAGAGATCGGCGGAGAGGATCTCGGAGGCCGTGCGCCCCGCGTGCTCGTCGGCCGCGACGCCGCTCAGGTCGGCGAAGCTCTGGTTGACCCGCAGGAACCTGGCGGACGTGTCGAAGAACGCGAAGGCGAACGGAGCCTCCGCGAGCAGGCCCTCGAACAGGGCGGGGTCTGAGATGTCCACACCCGACTCCCGGGGACGGGGCACGGAGGTGTCGGCGCTCATGGTCGGCACCTCCGTCGCGTGCCAGGGTCTCCCACGAGGCACATCTCCATAACTGTGATTGGCAGCGCAGAACTGCACTACATCATCGGTGATGGGCACGCGCGGACGGAAGCCCCGGCCGCGATGCGGTCAACGCATCCTGTCAAAAACACGCCGCCGTGTGCAGCGAGATCGGCCGACTTTCTCGGCGTCCGGCGCTGGGCGCGCCGGATCTTCCCCAGGTCGATCAAGCTGTCACCTTCCCGTCGTCCTTGAGGGAACGGTACCGTTTCGTGCCGGGCGGCGTGGCACATCCGCGGACCGGACACGCTCGGGGACCAGCTTCCCACGAGCGGGGCGCCTGTGGTGCCGGATGTGCCGGGTAAGCCTTACACCGCGAGGGGTTGACACTCGCGTGATTCAGGATGGAATGGGTACGCACGCCCCCTAAGAGCACTGCCCCGGGGGATGGACGTCCCCCGGCTCACCGGAGGGATGCGAAACCGCCCATGCCTGCTCTTGCGACGCGGCACACCGGGCCGGGACCCGAGCGGCCCCGCGAGCCCAGCTCCCTGGCGGGGGCGCGCGGGCTCGTCAGCGAGCGCCTGTCCGGCGAGTTCGCGACGGTGCGCCAGGAAACGGTCGAGCGATGCGTGGAGGACGTGTGGGCGTGCGCCGCCCACCTGGGCCTGGAGGTCTCCGCGCCGGCGGTGGAGCGCATCGCGCGCGAACACCTGCGCGCGCTGGCGGCCTCCGCTCCGCTCGTCGGCCGCGAAGGTGACATTCTTCGCACCGTCCGGTGACACTCGCGGGCCACGGAGGCCCGCAACCGGGGATTTCGGGTAACAGCGGGGTCACCACACGGCGTTCCGCGCGCCGTTCGGGCCCGAAATGCGAGAAGGTAAGGGTCGTGAGCCGCCGACGACGCCGAGACCCCAGGGGGACACCGCCGCCGGACGACGTTTTCGCGGAGATGCTCGTGGCGGCGCGCGAGCTGCTGGCCGTGCGCAGCCCCCTGGACGCCGAGCTGATGGTCTCCGACATGCTGGGCGCGTGGTGGGGCAGGCGCTTACGCCGCGGCGACGTCGAGGAGTTCCTGGGCGAGGGCCTGGTCGACTACGCGGCCAAGGCCGGCACGCCCGCGGCGCTCACCCTGCTGATCGCGGTCGCCTATCTCGGCACCGCGCGCCAGGCCGCCAAGGCCGAGGGCGCCGCGCTGGCGCTCATGGAGTCCGACGTGGCGCGGCCCCGCTGGGCCGAGCGGGTGGGGGCGGTCAAGCCGCAGGGCTGCTACGTCTCCAGGGACGCCTACGGCGACCAGGACACGGTGGTGTGCACCTTCGCCTACCGCGGCGTGCCCAGGACCGTTCCCGGCGCCGCCGGGGCCGTCCAGGAGGCCGGGAGCGGCGCGGCGCAGGGCCCCGCCGAGGATCCGCACGCCCTGGTGGTGATCGTCGACTACAACATGCGCGGCATGGCCCGTGACGCGTGGGTCTCCTCGCAGGTCGACACCCTGCTGGAGAAGGCCGGCATCGAGGCCGCCGGCAATCCGATGCTGCGCTTCGAGGAGCTGGAGCCCCAGCAGGCCCGCGCGCTGCTGGAGTTCGCCATGAAGGCCACGGCCGAGGGGCTCGGCCGCAAGTCGACCACCATCGTCAGCGACGGCTACAGCGCCTACCACGCCTTCGCCCGGGCCCGCATCAAGGCGTTGCCGCCGGGCCGCAAGCGCCCGGCCCCGCTGTTCAGCGAGGCCCCCTACAGCCGGGACCGCCGGGCGATGCTGGCGGCCGAGTTCCTGGCCTCCGACGCCGCCGAGCACCTGTCGGACCCGTCCGCGGCGTCCCGCTGCGCCGACCACATCATCGACTACGGCTGCGACCAGGACTTCAACCGGCCGCTGCGGGTCAGCCCCACCAAGTGCGAGACGTTCCTGCTGGACTGGCTGCCGCGCAAGGTGCTGCTCGACCCGGCCGAGCAGGACGCCATGCCGCACGTCCTGCTGTCCTGGGTGCGCTTCGCGGCCCCGAGGACCGGCCTGCCCGAGGAGGGCCTCAGGGCCACCCTGGACGCCGTCTACGAGGCCATGGGGCGCTTCACGGAGGCCTACCGGGACCCGACGACCTTCGGCCTGGACCGCTCCTTGGTGCGGCGACTGCTCCCGGACGGCGACCTGTCGGCCCTGGCGCGGCGGGCGTTCGCCTTCCCGTTCCTGGAGGGCATGCGCGGGGACGTCGACCTGTCGGCCCTGCACCCGGCCGAGGACGCCGACCGGCGCATCCTGCTGGAGATCGACCACGCCGCCGAGCGCGACCGCCCCGACTTCGCCGAGCACCTGGCCTGGCATGAGGAGATCGCCACCCGGCTGTGGAACGGCGACCCCGAGCAGATGTGGGAGGCCGCGCAGCGCCTGCTCGACCTCGGCCACGACCGCCACGACGTGCTGCACGTACTGATGGAGATCGCCGAGCGCATCGGCGACCACCCGGACGAGCTGGCCGCCGCCCTGGACGACATCGCCGACATCCCCGACGAGCCGCCGCCGGGCCCTTAGGGCCCGGCGGCCGCGGGGGCGGGGTCAGCGCAGGAAGCCGATGTCGGCGTACTTCAGGGTGTAGAAGCCGGGGGCGCCGATGTTGGCCAGGCGCGCCTTGACCCCCCAGTTCTGCGGCCGCTGGTAGAGGGGCAGCACGTTGACCTTCTGCCAGATCAGGCGGTCGGCCTCGTTGGCGCCGGCGCGCGCCCGCTCGGGGTTGAGGTCGGAGGAGGCCCTGCGCATCGCCGTGTCGATCTCCGGGGAGCCTGACCTGCCGAAGTTGGCGTTCCACTGCACCTTGCCGCCCGGGCCTCTGGTGGCGTCGGCGTAGGTGCCGTAGCTGCTGGAGATCGGGAACGGCGTGCCGATGTAGGAGAACGGCGCGATGTCGAAGTTGCCGGGGATGATGTACTTCGCGAAGAAGTCGTCGCTGGGGACGGATTGGATCGCCACCTTGACGCCGATCTTGGCGAGCATTGCCTGGGTCAGCTCGGCCTCGGTCTTGCTGAGCGCGAGCCCCGACGGGATCACGAACCGCACGCTGAGCTCGCGGCCGCCCTTGACCCGGGACGGGCTCGCCCGGTGCCACCCGGCCGCGTCCAGCAGCCGCTCGGCCTTGGCCGGATCGTACTTCCCGAGGCCGCCCGCGTTGTCCTGGTAGCCCTCCTGGGTGTTCATGAAGAAGTGGTTGTTCAGCGGGGCGGTGTTCCAGTCCAGCCCCTGCAGGTCGGAGCGGGTGATCGCGGAGCGGTCCAGCCCGAGGACGACGGCCTGGCGCACCCGCGGGTCGGCCAGGGCGGGGCTCTCGCCGTTGAAGGTGAAGTGCCGGAAGTCCGGGCCCGCCGCCTGGCGGATCACGGCCCCCCTGGCGTTCCTGGCCCTGGCGTAGTCGGGCGCGGACGGCCCGATGTCGAACACGTCCAGCTCGCCGTTGGTGAAGGCCCCGACCAGCGCGTCGGTGGCCAGCGACCGGTAAATGATCTTGTCGAGCTTGGCGCGGCCTCCCCACCAGTGCTCGTCGCGGACGAGCGTGACGGTCTTGGCCGTCGGGTCGAAGGAGCCGAACCGGAACGGCCCCGCGGTGACGGGGACGCGGTTCAGCCAGCCGGTGTTGAACGCCTCGGGGCTGGCGTTGGCGGACTTCGGATACAGCGGCCAGAACAGCGCTTGCCACTCGCTGAAGGGGTTGGCGAAGGTGACCAGCACCTCGTGGTCGTCGTCGCCGCGCCGCACGCTCGCGATGTCCTGGTAGCCGGTCGTGGAGGCGACGTGGTAGTCCAGGTCGCGGCCGCGCAGGGCCTTCCACTGCGCCTCGTAGTCCTGCCAGGTGATCGGCCTGCCGTCCGACCAGCGGGCCCGGGGGTTGAGCTTGTAGGAGACGACCTGGCGCGGGCTGGTGGCGATCACCCGGGCGTCCAGCACGTAGTCGGTGTTGGGCGTGGCCGCGGCCTTCTCGTCGGAGCGGAACGCGGCCGGCATCAGGGCGTCGACGACCTTCTTGACCTCGGCGAGGTTGCCGTCGACGTGGTTGAGGTTCCACTGGGTGGGGAACTCGGTGATGCCCCAGCGCAGCGTGCCGCCGTCCCTGACCCGCTCGCGCGGCGCCGGGTTGATGTCGAACGACTTGGTGGTCGCGGGCGCCCCGCCGGGCGAGGCGCCTCCGGTGCCTCCTCCCCCGCATCCGGCCACGGGCAGCACGGTCACCAGGACGGCCGTCAGCGCCGCGACCGGCGCGCGCCGCCGCCCGCGCGCCGATCGCGGCGGCGCGAGGGGTGTCCAGGGTGGTGGGTACGCCGAAGGCGCGGGCGGCACTGTCACGTTCTCCTCCAAGATGACCGGGATCAATGGGAATCACTGAGGCTCACCGGGAACGGCCGGGGACGGGTCCGCGCCCCTAGACGACGCCGGCCCTCTCCGCGTAGTGGCAGGCGGCGCCCTGATCGCCGCCCATCGGCCGGACCTGCGGCTCCTCCTCCACGCAGCGGACCCGCCGCGCGTCGGTCAGGGCCTTGAACTTCGGGCAGCGGGTGCGGAACCGGCAGCCCGACGGAGGGTCGGCGGGGCTCGGCAGGTCGCCGTCGAGCAGGATGCGGCGGCGCTCGCGCTCCTTGTCGGGGTCGGGGATGGGCACCGCCGACAGCAGGGCCTGGGTGTAGGGGTGGGCCGGGGCGCCGTAGATCAGCTCGACCGCGCCGATCTCGGCGATCCTGCCGAGGTACATCACGGCCACGCGGTGGGCGATGTGCCGCACGACGGCCAGATCGTGCGCCACGAACAGGTACGACAGCCCGAGCCGGTCCGCGAGCTTCGACAGCAGGTTGACCACCCCGGCCTGGACCGAGACGTCCAGCGCGGACACCGGCTCGTCCAGGATGACCAGTCGCGGCTCCAGGGCGAGGGCCCGTGCGACGGCCACGCGCTGGCGCTGGCCGCCCGACAGGTCGCGCGGGTAGCGCGCGGCGTGCGCGGGGTCGAGCCCGACCAGGCGCAGCAACCGGCGGACGCGGGGGCCGGTGTCGGCGCACCCGTGGGTGACCAGCGGCTCGCCGACGATGTCGTGGACGGTCATGCGCGGGTCGAGCGAGGCCAGGGGGTCCTGGAAGACGACCTGGAGGTCGCGGCGCACGGCCATGCGGTCGCGGGGGGTGAGCGCGGCGGTGTCACGCCCGAAGACCACGACGCGGCCCTCCTGGGGGCCGGCCAGCTCCAGGATCTCCATGAGCGCGGTGGTCTTCCCGCAGCCGGACTCCCCCACCAGCCCCAGCGTCTCGCCCTCGCGGACGTCGAAGGAGACGCCGTCCACGGCCCGCACGGTGCCGACGCGGCGCCGGAACACCGCGCCCTTGGTCAGGGGGTGGTGCTTGACCAGGCCGTCGACCTCCAGCACCACCGATTCCTCCCGGGGCGGCGGCACGAGGACGCCGGGCGCGGGCGCCAGCGCGGCCGGGCGGTCGGTGATCTCGCCGGCGCGCAGGCAGGCGGCCCGGTGCCCGGGTCCGACCTCGGCGAGCGGAGGCTCGGCCTCCTCGCAGGCGGCGACGGCCATGGGGCAGCGCGGCCGGAACGGGCAGCCCGAGGGGAGGGCCGCGGCCGACGGCGGGGCCCCCTCGATCGGCGTCAGGGGGACCTCCCGGCCGGTGTCCAGGCGCGGCACCGAGCCGAGCAGGCCGATCGTGTAGGGCATGCGGGGGTGGTGGTAGACGTCGCGGACCGCGCCGGACTCGACGTGCCGCCCCGCGTACATGACGAGCACGCGGTCGGCGAGGCCCGCGACCACGCCGAGGTCGTGGGTGATCAGGACGATGGCGGCGCCGGTCTCGCGGCGTGCCTGTTTCAGCACCTCCAGGACCTGGGCCTGGATGGTGACGTCCAGCGCCGTGGTCGGCTCGTCGCACAGGATGACGTCGGGGTCGTTGGCGATGGCCATGGCGATCACCGCGCGCTGGCGCATGCCGCCGGAGAACTCGTGCGGGAACGCCCGGGCGCGTTGCCGGGGGTTCGGAATGCCCACCAGGTCGAGCAGTTCGACCGCGCGCTCGGCGGCCTGCCGCCCGCTCATCCCCCGGTGGACGCGGACGGCCTCGGCGATCTGGTCGCCGACCCGGTAGACCGGC
The DNA here is from genome assembly GCF_014205275.1 of Sphaerisporangium siamense. Classification (NCBI taxonomy): domain Bacteria; kingdom Bacillati; phylum Actinomycetota; class Actinomycetes; order Streptosporangiales; family Streptosporangiaceae; genus Sphaerisporangium; species Sphaerisporangium siamense. The sequence goes on along the minus strand of NZ_JACHND010000001.1, from coordinate 4,016,901 downwards.
GTCAGGGCCGACAGAGGGTCCTGGAAGATCATGGACATCGTGGCGCCGCGGACGGCGGCCAGTTCCTTCTCAGGCGCGCCGAGCAGCTCCCGGCCGTGCAGCAGCACCGATCCCGCGACCTTGGCGTGCCGCGGGAGCAGGCCCATGACGGCCAGGCAGCTCACCGACTTGCCCGACCCCGACTCGCCGACCACGCCGAGGATCTCGCCCGCCGCGACCGAGTAGTCGATCCCCCGCACGACCGGGACGTCGCCGAAGCGCACCTCCAGGCCCCGGACCGCCAGAACAGGCTCGTCGCCGGCCCGCCCGGTCATCTCCCGCCCCCCGCGCCGGGGTCGAGGGCGTCGCGCAGCGAGTCGCCGACGAGGTTGACGGCCAGGACGGCGAGGACCAGCACCCCGGCGGCGAACCAGAACGTCCACGGCGCGTACAGGGCCGTGCGGGAGCCGTCGGCGATCAGCGCCCCGAGCGAGACGTCCGGCGGCTGGATGCCGAAGCCGAAGTACGACAGCGTCGTCTCGGTGAGGATGGCGGCGCTGACGTTGAGGGTGGCGTCCACGACCAGCAGCGAGGCCAGGTTGGGCAGCACGTGCCGGTAGATGATCCTCGCGGGCGGCACGCCCATGAACCGCGCCGCCTTGACGTACTCGCGCTCCTTGATCGCCTTGGTCATGCCCCGGACGATCTTGGAGGTGACCATCCACAGGAACAGCGCCAGCATCAGCGCGAACAGCAGCAACCGTCCCGCCGCGAGCAGCGGCGACATGATGGCCAGGATCAGGAACGCCGGCAGCACGAGCAGCAGGTCGGCCACCCACATGAGCGTGCGGTCGGTCCAGCCGAGGAAGTAGCCGGCGAACGAGCCGACGACCGCCGCGACCGCCGTCGACACCACCGCGACCAGCAGGCCCACGGTGAGCGACTTCTGCGCGCCGCGCAGGGTGAGGGCGAAGACGTCCGAGCCGGTCTGCAGCGTGCCGAACCAGTGGGACGCCGAGGGCGGCCGCATGAACGCCGAGAAGTCCATGTCGGTGTAGGACCAGGGGGCGACCAGCGGCCCGGCGAAGGCGAGCAGGAACAGCAGGGCCAGCAGCGCGAACCCCAGACGCCCCTGCCGCGTGCCGAAGAACCGCGCGGCGACCACCCGTGTCCGGGAGGGGACGCGCCCGCTCCCGGCGTCCGCCGCGATCTCGGCGTACTCCTCCTCCGGCAGCGTCATCATGTCAGGACACCCGGACCCTGGGGTCGAGGACGGCGTGCAGCACGTCGGCGGCCAGCGACGCCGTCAGCACGGCGAGCGCGGCGAAGCAGCTGATCGCCGCGACCATGTTGACGTCGTTGGACCGGATCGAGGCGACCAGTTCCTCGCCCATGCCGTGCCAGCCGAACACCGACTCGGTGATGGTCGCGCCCACCAGCAGCGAGCCGAAGGTGAACGCGAAGTAGGTGACCGCGGGGATCAGCGCGGTGCGAAGGGCGTGCTTGACCAGGGCCGTGCGCCGGCGCAGCCCCTTGGCCATCGCGGTGCGCACGAAGTCGGCGTCGAGGACGTCGAGCATCATGTTGCGCTGGTAGCGGCTGTAGACGGCGATCTGGCCGAGGGCGAGCGAGACGGTGGGCAGGGCCAGGTGCTTGACGCGGTCGAGGAGCCCGGCGCCCACCCCGCCGTCGAGGCCGGGGGTGTGCTCGCCGCTGACCAGGAACACCTGGACGCCCAGGCGGTCGTTGAGCCAGACCGCCATGATGATCAGCATGTTGGCCAGCACGACGGTGGGGACGGCCAGCACCACGAACGCGGCCATGGTGGACAGGCGGTCGAACCAGCCGTACTGCCGCACGGCCGCCAGCGCGCCGGTGAGCACTCCGGCCACGCTGCCGAGCACGAGGCCGAGCACGATGAGCCGCAGCGTGACGCCGACGCGCCGCCGCACCTCGGCGTCCACGCGGTCGCCGTTCCACGTCCTGCCGAGGTCGCCCCGCAGCACGCCGCCGGCCCACCGCAGGTACCGCCGGACGAGCGGGGTGCGGTCGTTGAGGTTGTACAGCGACAGCTGGGCGTCGACGACCGCGGCCGGGGGCCGGGGGTTGCGCCCCTCGTAGTTGGACCGGGGATCCAGGGCGAGGGCGGCCAGCATGTACGCCAGGCTCGTGGCGACGGCGATCAGGACCGCGTAGTTGACCAGCCGGCGCAGCAGGAAACCCGCCATCGCCCCCCTTCCGCCGATTACCCTGTCGCAGGGCCGGTCTCGCGACCGTGTGTGCCCATCCTGCTACATCGGGTAACGGCGTGGTGACAAGAATGTGGTCAACCGGGTCAGGTGTCGGGTGAGACGGCCCCGGCGCGGGCCGGATTCGGGGGCTCGCGGGCGGTTTCTAGCGTCCGGCGAGCTCGTCCACGGCCGCGCGCACGTCGGCGCTGGTGATCGTCGTCAGCTCCTCGGCGCTGGCGGTGCCGCCGCGCCCGGCCAGGCGCACGTCGCGCCCGAGGGCGGCGCGCTCGAACAGCGACCGGGCGAAGCGGCCGTTGCCGAGGCCGTCGATCAGGCCCTCGGCGCAGACGTAGGAGAAGACGTCGCCGAGGTCGCGCTCGGCGGAGGCGTCGAAGCGGTCACCCGCGCCTTCGGCGAGCAGGCCGGCGATCGCGGTCAGCTCGGCGGAGGTGTAGGACGGGAACGTCACGCGCTGGTTGAACCTGCTGGCCAGGCCCGGGTTGGTGGCCAGCAGGCGCTCCATCTCGGCGGCGTACCCGGCGAGGATGATCACCAGCCGGTCGCGGTCGTCCTCGGCGCGCTTGAGCAGGGTCTGCACCGCCTCGGCGCCGAAGGCGTCCCCGCCCTGGTAGCCGCTGTTGACCAGGCTGTACGCCTCGTCGATGAACAGCACGCCGCCGAGCGCGCGGTCGACCAGCTCGTTGGTCTTGATCGCGGTGGCCCCGAGGTGCTGGCCGACCATGTCGGCGCGGGACGCCTCGACGACGTCCGGCCGCGAGAGCAGGCCGAGCGCGGCGAAGACGCGGCCGAGCACGCGCGCCACCGTGGTCTTGCCCGTGCCCGGCGGCCCCACGAAGACGAAGTGCCGCATCTGCGGCGGCGCGGGCAGCCCCTGCTCCTGGCGCATGCGGGCGACGCGGAGCTGGGCGGCGATGGCGTGGACCTGCCGCTTGACGGGTTCGAGGCCGGCCATGCGGTCGAGGTCGGCCAGGGCCTCCTCCAGGGTCGGGGTGGCCATGTAGCCGCGGAACCTGGCGGTGATCTCGTTGAACGCCTTGGTCAGGTCGGCGGTGGTTGTCGTGATCAGGTCGTCGCGGGTCGGCGCGCCGCCCGCGCCCACGACGCGGACGTCGCGGGCCTGGGCCGCCGCCTCGACCAGGCTGCGCGCGAACCGGGCGTTGCCCAGCTCGTCCACCAGGTTGCGGCGGTGGACGTCCTCGAACATGCCGATCAGCGCGGCGGGCGCGTCCGCCGACAGCCGCTCGCTGCGCCGGTCGCTGAGGAGCCGGACGATGCTCAGCAGCTCGGCGGGCGCGTAGGACGGGAAGTTGATCCTGGTGGCGAAGCGGGAGGACAGCCCGGGGTTGGACGACAGGAAGGTGGTCATCTCCTTGTCGTAGCCGGCCAGGATGATGATCAGCCGGTCGCGGTCGTCCTCGGCGCGCTTGAGCAGGGTCTGCACGGCCTCGGCGCCGAAACGGTCGGGCTGGCCGTCGCCGGAGTTCATCAGGCCGTAGGCCTCGTCGATGAACAGCACGCCGCCGAGGGCCTGGTCGATCAGCTCGTTGGTCTTGATCGCGGTGGCCCCGAGGTACTCGCCGACGAGGTCGGCGCGCTGGGCCTCCACGACGTAGGGCGTATCCAGCAGGCCGAAGGCGTAGAAGATCTTGGCGACGGTGCGGGCGACGGAGGTCTTGCCCGTGCCGGGCGGGCCGACGAAGACGAAGTGGCGCATCGGCTGCTCGGTGAAGTAGCCGGCCTCGGCGCGCAGCCGCGCCGCCTCGATGGAGGCGGCGATGGAGCGCACCTGCTCCTTGACCGGGTCCAGCCCGATCATGCTCTCCAGCTCGCCGAGCGCCTCCTCGACGGAGATGGGCGGCGGCACCTCGTGCTCGGCCGCGGCGGCGCGGTCGGCGGCGCCCTCGCGCGCCCGCTGCCTGACCTGCGCGGGCACGGCCGACGCCGCCGCCCTGGCGCGACGCACCTGGACGGCCTGGACCAGCCGGTACACCAGCACGACCACCGCCACGCCGTAGGCGGCGAACAGGGCGATCTGCGGCGAGAAGGTGGCCACGGCGAAGGTCACCATGGCGGCGGCGCCGAGCGCGGCCAGGGTGGTGACCCACGGGGTGACGTGCTGGATCAGGTGCGCGGCCCCGCCGGTCAGCACGCCGAGCAGGATGAACATGGTGGGCAGCGCGGAGTTCGGCTGGACGAAGCCCCCCATCGCGACCATGACGGAACACCACGCCACCACGACCAGGACGGTCGCGGCGGCGCGGGGGAACCTCAGCGTGAGGTCGGCGTAGCAGAGGAGTAAGAAGATCGTGACGAAGGCCGCGAACGACCAGCCGAGGACCAGGGCGAGGATCGCGCCCGCGGCGAGACCTCCGGCGAAGAGGGCACGCCTCTGCCCGCGCGAAAGTCTGAAATAGCCTTTCCGGACACGCTCGAAGTGATCGCGGGCCACGGCGCGCCCCGCCGGCCGGGCCCTGTCGGAGTCCCGCATTTTGCCTCCCCGGTCGCCTCCCGGTTATACCGCACCGGGACGTTCGGCGCGCGTCCCCGGCCCTGTCCCCTTTCCGCGCGCCGCGCGTCCATGCGCGCGGACGGGGACCGGCGTGGACGGGTTACGGGCCGGGAGCCGCCCATTGGGACCGCTGGGGCGGCGGATGCCGAGGGGGCGGCTCAGAGGCGGCTCAGGGGCGGCGCGAGACGGCCCTGGCCTCGTGACGGCCGGGGTACTCGCCGACGAGCACGTGCTTGGGCGTCACCCGCAGCACGTTGTCGGCCGGGTCGGCCAGGGCGATGCCGCGCACCTCCGCCCAGAACCGGCGCTCGGCCGGGTCGGCGACGAAGACGGCCACGCGCGGGTCGCGCTCCGCCGCCGCCCAGGCGTCCTCCGCGGCGATCAGCCGCAGGTCGCCGGACGGGCTGACCGAGGTGACGGCGCCGACGGCCAGCGTGCGGGGCCCCGCGGCGTCGGTGTAGGACAGCACGACGCCCCGGGAGTGGGTGAAGGCGCGCCGCACATCAGCGCTGAGCCCCACCGAGGGGGTGACCTCCCCCGGCAGGCGCGGGCCGCAGCCGTCGCACGGGACCAGCGACGCCCGCCACGGCCCCGCCGAGCCGCGCCACCAGCCCCTGGCCGCCCGCGCGGCGAAGGCGAGCAGCACGGCGAGCTGGGCCGCCGCGACCGTCCACCAGGCCCGGACGGCCACCGGGTCCCCCGCCGGCACGGCGCCGGCCACGACCAGGGCGCCCGAGGCGACCAGAAGGGCGAGCACGGCCACCAGCAGCCACGCGTCCGAGGACGCGACCTCGCGCCGCCGTGACCGCAGACCGCCCCTGGCCCACACGTACACCAGCGCGGCGGGGACGAGCGGCCCGGCGAGCGCCGCGCGCGGCTCTCCGGCGATCAGCGGCGCCAGGGCGAGGGCGGCGACGAGGAACCACAGGCGCGTGGCCACGATCCACAGCGTGACGCCGAGGTCGCGCAGGCCGACCCGCTCGGGCGGCACGGCGGTGAACTCGGCGAGCGCCCGCACGGGCCTGCCCCGCCACGCCTCCGCCAGGGCGCGGAACAGCAGCACCGCCACGCCGTTGAACAGCACGAGGCCGAACAGCCCCGCCCAGAAGGCGCCGAGGACGTCGTCCCACCGCACCAGGGGGGAGGCGGCGGAGACGAGCGGGAGGGCCGTGCGCGCCTCGTCGGCGAGCGACCAGGTGGGCATGGTGGCCAGGGCGACCGCGTAGGCGGCCGTCACCAGCAGGGTGACCGAGACGGCGACCGCGAGCCACAGGTCGCGGGCCAGCATGCCGGGCACGAACCGCCAGACCTGGACCTTCCTCGCCTGGCGCACGGTGATCGCCGCGGCCACCAGGAACGCGGCGGCGCCGCCGATCGTGGCCTCCTCGCGCAGTCCGTACCAGAAGGACAGCACGGCCACCGCGGCGAGGCAGGCCGCGAACAGGGCGCGCAGATGCCTGGCCCACGTTTCCAGCGCGCGGCGGGCGCGGGCGGTCTCGCGCGGGTCCACCTGCCAGGTCGGGTCGTGGTGGTCGCGGGGGCGGTCCCAGCGCAGGAAGGTGAGGCCGAGGTTGACGCGGGCGCCGGGGTGGTCGGCGTCGCGGCGCAGGGCCGCCCGGTAGGCGGTGGCGGCCTGCCCGTGGTCGCCCCGGGCCAGCGCCAGGTCGCCGATGAGGACGTGCGGGTCGGGCTGCTCGGGGGCGAAGCGGACGGCCTGCTGGGCCTGCGCCCAGGCGTCCCTCCAGCGGCCGGGGAGCCTGCGCAGGGCCGCGCCCAGACGTAGCCGCGCGGCCCAGGAGCCGGGTGCGAGCCGGACGGCGTCCTGAGCCGCGACGACCGCCTCGGAGTCGCGGCCGAGGCGTTCGAGGGCGAGACTCGTCAGCCGATGCCCCCACTCGCCGTCGGGATCGCGTTCGACCGCCTCGCCGGCGGCCTCCAGCGCTCCCTCCGGCTGGTCGCGGGCCAGCCGTGCGACGGCGACCACACACCAGGCGCGGGGATCGGAGCGGTCTCGCGGGGACGGCACCGGAGAGGGATCGGATTCCTCGCTGGCGTTCCCCACGCCGTAATGGTCTGTTGCGGATCACCCTTTGCCTAGATGTCGGACATATACCTATAGCTCTCTAGAGAGGTCGGGACCGCCTCACCGTGACCGGCAACCCCAGCGGTCCCTCCAGAACGGCGCGCCGCCCCTCGGCGATCTACGCGGACGGGCCGCGCGTGCGCCTTCCACGCCCACCGCGCATGACGGGAGGGATACAGGGCAATCGCCTGTGCAACACGGACAGACCCCTACAGAATGGCTACCGTGAGACGAGCCTTCCAGGATCTCGCCGCGCTCGCCGCCCGGCTGGGCGTCGGCGGGATCTTCTTCGCCAACGGCTGGCACAAGCTGGAGTTCGGGCTGACCGCGACGAGCGACCAGTTCGCGAAGATGGGCGCCCCCGGGCCGGGTGTGTGGGCCGCCGCCACCATGCTCATCGAACTGCTCGGCGGGGCGCTGCTGGTCGCGGGTCTCGCCGTGCCCGCCTGCGGGCTCATCCTGTTCGCCGAGGCGCTGGCGGTGTTCGCCCTCGTCAGCGGGGACACCGGCCTGCCGCTCACCGGCGGGGACGTCAACCTCGTCGTCGCGCTCGGAGCCGCGTCGGTGCTGCTCGCCGTGGTCGGCGCGGGCCGCGTCTCGGTCGACCACCTCGTCGTGATCCGGCGGCGCGAGGCCGAGGCCGCCGGCGAGATGGCCGCCGACGCCGAGGCCGACGACGTCATCTCCTCCTGGCGCGACACCGCCCGGCCCACCGGGACGGCCTCCGACCACGAGGTCACCCGGGTGGACGCTCCCCGCGACGGGGACGCCACGTCCAAGCCGCCCCCGGCGGGTCCCGTCACCTTCGCCAAGATGAAGGACCACCCCGGCGACGGCGCCTCCGGTTCCTCAGACTCCCCCGGCTCGCCCGGGACCTCCTCCGGGTCCGGGACGTCCGGCTCATCAGGGTCATCGGGGTCTCCGGAGGGCTCCGACACCGCCGAGGTCACCGCGCCGCGCAAGGCGCCGCGCGCCCGCCGCGCCGCCAAGCCCGCCGAGTCCGGCTCCGAGGACCCCGAGTCCCCCCGCGACGCGCCGCCGCCCGCCGGACGTGACCGCCTGGTCGCGGGCAGCCGCAAACCGTCCGACAAGGACTGACCGGCCGGACCTCACAACAGATTCCGCGCCCTCCCCCGCCAAAGGCGGACACGATCGCGAGCGGAGAGCCTCGCCGGTCGTGGTGGGTGCGGGCGGTACTGGCCGGGGGTGCGTGTGATCGGCGGCGGCCGTCGTTCCCGTCCGGTCCTGACCGCGGGGATCCGCGGGTTCCGGTTCCGGTTCCGGCCTGGGCGGCGGCGTGAGCGCCGCAGCGGCCCGGCGGTCGCGGGGCATGGCGGCGCCCCTGGAAGGATCACGGAACCGGCCCGGCGGGTGACCTGACCTCACCCGCCGGACCGGCATCCCTAACAATGTCCGCAACACCACCCATAAGGCAAGCGGCACGACCATAAATTAGCCAGAGCGGGACCTGGACCGTCCAGGACGCGCGGCGGGACCCCGTCCCGCCACGATGTCGCGGCGACGGTACGACCGCGTGGACGCGGGCGGTCAGTAGGTCGCGGCGCCGACGTGGTCGACGATCGCGGAGACGCCCTGCCTGCGCGCGCAGTGGGCGCAGCAGTACCAGTGGCCGCCGGCGTCGACGCCGTGCCCGACGATGCGGACGCCGCAGTTCTCGCAGGTGGGGGCCATGCCCTGGATGGCGCACTCGAAGCTGTCGTAGGTGTGCACGCCGCCCTTGGCGTGGATCTCGAAGCTCATGTCATAGTCATTGCCGCATACTTCGCACTTCGCCATGATCCTCACCCCTTACGCGTCTCTCCCGAATTACCCCGAAACCTCCCGGGAGCCGTCATGGCCGGACGACCATGTACGCATAATTGGCGATCCAGGGACCGGCCCTTTACCCGCTCACGCAGAGCCGAACGCACAGCGCCCCCACTGCCGACAGACCCGCTCAGGCCCATTCGGACGTCATCGTCTCTTCGATCATGACGATGGACAGGTGCTGGGGATAGGCGTCGGCGCGGATGGCGTCGAAGCCCTTGACCAGGTCGGCGATCAGGCCCCGTTCCGACAGGGTGCGCCCCCAGGGCTGGGACTCGACGCGCACCATGTACGGGTTGCCGCGCATCTCGGCGATGGAGTAGGCGCCGTTCAGCCCCGACAGGGCCTCGGCGCCGTAGGGCACGATCTGGACGGTGACCCGCGGGTGGCGGGTCATCGCCACCAGGTGGGCGAGCTGTTCGCGCATGACCGCGGGCCCGCCGACGGGGCGGTGCAACACCCCCTCGTCGATCAGCGCCGTGATGACCGGGCCGTCGTCGCGGGACAGCACGGCCTGGCGGAGCATGCGGGCCGACAGGCGCTGCTCGATCTCCGTTTCCGTGGCCCCGGGCAGGCGGGAGAGCACCCGGCGCGCGTAGCTCTCGGTCTGCAGCATGCCGGGGACGAGCATGGGCGCCCAGAACCGCAGGGCGGTGGCACGCCGTTCCTCGACCGCCCAGTCGCGGAAGTGGGCGGGGACCGGGGGCGGGGGCGGCCAGACCTCGGCGTACAGGCGGGTCACCACGCCGTCCAGGCCGAACGCCTCGTCACACCGCTCGGCGAAGCGCTCGGAAGGGCGGAACTTGGAGGTCTCGACCATGGCCACCGCGCTGGTGGAGAAGCCGATCCTGCGGGCGAGCTGTTTCTGCGTGAGCCGCGCCGCGAGACGGTGGCGGCGCAGCTCGTAGGCGAAACGCGCGCGCGGCGACTCGGACGGGTCGATGTCGATCATTCTGGTCATGAGGCTCCCTCGCAGACACCCGGCCAGACCTGACTCACCGGCGCGGCGCCGACGACGGAGTCATTCTGTGGTCAAGGGAACACCAAGCGTAACGGCACCGGCACCGGCCCGGGAAGGGGAACGGCGACGGCCGCGGCCGCGCGCGCCCGGCGGACGGGGGCTGCAAGCCGTTGATAAGAAGACGTCAACCTCGCGGAGAAATGGTGTGCCCAGGGACACCGGCACCTCGCAGAGGAAGGAGCCGTCGATGAGGCGCATCAGAATCGCCCGTCCGCGCACGAACCGCCGCACCGAGACGGCGGCGTCCCTGGACCTGAGGTCCCCGTCGGGACGCCCCCTGCCCTACTAGCGGCCATCCGCGATCTTTACGATGGTCTTACGATCACATCTGTAGACATCTATATAACGAATGCGTCACGGCGGGGGGTTCGATGAAGAGGCTGGCGGCGGTACCCGCTTACGTACCACGGCACAAGGTGCGCGACATCCGTTCCGCGCACCGCCGCAAGCCGTCCTCCGAGTCCGCGACCGATTCCACGATCGTTCACCTGCAGGCGTACACGGGCCGCAACGTGATCCGTTTCCCCCGCCCGGGGGGCACGACGCCCGCCGCCTGAACGGGCGCCGGGCCCGGCCGGCCCCTCAGTCGTCGCAGAGGCAGAAGGGGTGGCCCGCCGGGTCGAGGTAGACGGTGAAGTCCCGTCCCGGCTGGTGGGAGTGCTGGACCGCGCCCAGGGCGACCACCTGGGCGCCGGACTTCTCGCGGTCGTCCACGACCAGGTCCAGGTGCATCTGCTGAGGGTGGTCGGACGACGGCCACACCGGCGCCCTGAAGTCCTCGGCGTGCTGGAAGGACAGCTTGTAGTCCCCGCCTCCGCTGATGGTGACCCAGTCGGGCCGGTCGTCCACGACCTTCCACCCGAGCACGGCCGAGTAGAAGGCGGCCAGCGCCTGGGGGTCCGGACAGTCCAGGACGACGGCGTACATACGTGCGATCTCGCTCATGGGCACTCCCTTCGGTCGATGGCGACACTACCAAACTGCGATCGCCGGTCACCTCGGCGACTGCCGGGCGGGGTGAGCCCGGCGCGAACGCATGAGCCTTATCCGTGCCGGAGACGTCCAAACGGCCGACGCCGCCGCGCCTGCCGTCGTACGGGCGCAAAAGCGCTTCGGGTCGCGGAGCACCTCCAAGCTTCGGCACAATGTTCGATATGGCCCGACGCACCACCACGCCCCCGCCGGAAGACTTCGAGGAACGCATCGTCGACATCGACGTGGCGACCGAGATGCGCACGAGCTACCTCGAGTACGCCTACTCGGTGATCTACCAGCGCGCGCTCCCCGACGCCCGTGACGGCCTCAAGCCGGTCCAACGCCGCATCCTCTACTCGATGAGCGAGATGGGCCTGCGGCCCGAGCGCGGGCACGTGAAGTCCTCGCGCGTCGTCGGCGACGTGATGGGCAAGCTGCACCCCCACGGCGACAGCGCCATCTACGACGCGCTGGTGCGCATGGCCCAGCCGTTCTCGATGCGGCTGCCGCTGGTGGACGGGCACGGCAACTTCGGCTCCCCCGACGATCTCCCCGCCGCCATGCGGTACACCGAGGCGCGCCTGGCCCCCGCGGCCATGCTGATGGTGCAGTCCATCGACGAGGACACCGTCGACTTCAAGCCGAACTACGACGGCCAGGAGACCGAGCCGACGGTCCTGCCGAGCGCCTTCCCCAACCTCCTGGTGAACGGCGCCTCCGGCATCGCGGTCGGCATGGCGACCAACATGGCGCCGCACAACCTCGTCGAGGTCATCGCCGCCGCCCGCCACCTGATCAAGAACCCGGGCGCCACGCTCGACGAGCTGATGCGCTTCGTCCCCGGGCCCGACCTGCCGACCGGCGGCACGATCATCGGGCTCTCCGGCGTCCGCGACGCCTACCAGACCGGCCGCGGCACCTTCCGCATGCGCGCCAAGGCCACCGTCGAGCAGGTCACCCCCCGGCGCAAGGGCATCGTCGTCACCGAGCTGCCCTTCAACGTCGGGCCCGAGCGGGTCATCACCAAGATCAAGGAGCTGGTGACCTCCAAGAGGTTGTCCGGCATCTCCGACCTGAAGGACCTCACCGACCGGCACAAGGGCCTGCGCCTGGTCATCGAGGTCAAGAACGGCTTCCACCCCGAGGCCGTGCTCGCCGAGCTCTACCGCCTGACTCCCATGGAGGAGACGTTCGGCATCAACAACGTGGCGCTGGTCGACGGCCAGCCCCGCACGCTCGGCCTGCGCGAGCTGCTCCAGGTCTACGTCGACCACCGCATCGACGTCGTGCGCCGCAGGTCCGCCCACCGGCTGCGCAAGCGCGAGGAGCGCCTCCACCTGGTGGACGGCCTCATCGTCGCGCTGCTCAACATCGACGAGGTCATCCAGGTCATTCGCTCCTCCGAGGACTCCGCTGAGGCGCGCGCCCGCCTCATGGAGATCTTCGACCTGTCCGAGACCCAGGCCGTCTACATCCTCGACACCCCGCTGCGCCGCCTCACCCGGTACGACAAGCTGGAGCTGGACCGCGAGCGTCAGACGTTGAACGACGAGATCGCCGAGCTCGCCGCCATCCTGTCCTCCGAGGACAAGCTGCGCCGGGTCGTGTCCGGCGAGCTGGCCGACGTCGCCAAGACCTACGGCGCCCCGCGCCGCACCGTCCTGCTGGAGGACGGCGCGAGCGTCGCGACCGCGGCGGCCATGCCGCTGGAGGTCGCCGACGACCCGTGCCTGGTGCTGCTGTCCTCCACCGGCCTGCTCGCCCGCACCGGCGACGCCGTCCCGCTCGGCACCGGCGAGGAACGCTCGGCTCACGATGTGCTGGTCGCGGTCGTGCGCTCGACGGTCAGAGGCGAGGTCGGCGTGATCACCTCCGCCGGGCGCGCCATCCGCGTCTCGGTGCTCGACCTGCCCGCGCTGCCGTCCACGGCCGCTCCCCCGTCCCTGTCCGGCGGCCATCCGGTGAGCGAGTACGTCACGCTCAACCCCGGCGAGCACGTCGTGGGCCTCGGCTCCCTCGACCCCCAAGGGCTCGGGCTGGCGCTCGGCACCGCACACGGCATGGTCAAGCGCGTCGTGCCCGAGTACCCCGTGAACCGCGACGACTTCGAGGTCATCGGCCTCAAGCCCGGCGACAGCGTGGTCGGCGCCGTCGAGGTCACCTCCGAGGACCATGACCTGGTGTTCATCTCCTCCGACGCCCAGGTGCTGCGCTTCCCGGCGTCCTCGGTGCGCCCGCAGGGGCGGCCCGCCGGGGGCATGGCCGGCATCCGCCTCGCCGACGGCGCCAAGGTCATCTGGTACGGGGTGGTCGATCCCTCCCGCGAGTCCCGCGTGGTCACCATCGCCGGGTCGGCCTCGGCGCTGCCCGGCACCGGCATGGGCGGCGGCAAGGTGTCGGACTACGCCGACTTCCCGCCCAAGGGCAGGGCCACCGGCGGCGTCCGCGCCCAGCGCTTCCTCAAGGGCGAGGACGTCCTGGTGCTGGCCTGGGCGGGCCCCGCGCCGGTCAAGGCCGTGTCCTCGACGGGCAAGCCGGTGGAGCTGCCGTCCGAGCTCGGACGCCGCGACGGCTCGGGCGTGCGGGTCGCGCCGGACATCGCCGCGATCGGCGGGGCGCTCGGCAGCGGCCCCGCCCTCGCTCCCCCGTCTCCGGCCGGGCCGGACGCCCCGGACGAGGAGTAGCCCGGCCGGGCCCCGGGCTCCCGGATGACCGCCCCGGCGCGCCCGGGGCCGTCACGAGGACGTGGCGGCCCGGCGCAGCGCCTCGGAGGTGAACGCTGCGGGGTAGGGCGAGCGCGCGAGCGCAACGTCCGCCGTCATCTCGCCGGCGGCCACGGCCCGGCACAGGTCCGCGATCTCGGCGAGCTCATCGCGCTGCCGGGTCACGAACGCGGCGTCCACCGGCTCGCCGTGCCCGGGCACCACCGTGCGTGCCCCGAGGTCCAGCAGCCGGTCCACCGCGGCGGGCCAGGCCGCCGGGTGGGAGTCGTCGAACGAGGGCGGCGCGCCCTGCTCGACGAGGTCGCCGGCGAAGAGCACGCCCGCGTCCGGCACGTGCGCCACCAGGTCGTGGCCGGTGTGGCCGGGGCCGGGGTGCAGGAGCCGCACGGCACGGCCGCCGAGGTCGATCTCGGCGGCGGCGTCGACGAGCTGGTCCGGCGGCACGATGCGCGCGGTCTCGACGCGGGCCGCGGCCTCGGGGTCGCCCTGCGCGCGGTAGTACGCCGCCCAGGTCGTCCGCTGGTCTTGCGCTCCGCCGGCCAGCTCGGCCCGGCAGCCCGGGTGCGCCCACACCGTGGCTCCGTCGAACGCCGCCGTGCCGAAGGCGTGGTCGAAGTGGGCGTGGGTCAGCACGACCGACCACGGCAGTCCGGTCAGCTCGCGGACGGCCGCCGCGAACTCGGCGCCCTGCCGTTCGTCGGCGCCGGTGTCGACCACCAGGCAGGCGCGCTCGCCGGCGACCAGGCCGAGCGACAGGTCCAGCTCGGTGTGACGGCGCACCCAGACATGGTCGGCGACCTCGACCCAGCGGCCCACCGGCCTCACCTCCCCCCCGGCGACGGCCCCAGTGTAGTGATCGCCGTGCCCGTCCTGACGGCCACGCCCGCCGAACTCGCGGACCTGCACGCCAAGGCCGGGGCCGACGAGGAGCTGATCACCGTCGGCTTCAACGAGGTGGCCCGGCGCGCCAGGGACTACGACGTCTATCTCGCCGACCTGGCCGCCACGCCCGGCGACGAGGTCGAGTTCGTCGCCGTCGGGGTGTTCGGGCCGCGTGGCCGCGTCACCGCGCTGACCAGGCGGCTCCCTCTGCACGAATGACGTCGCGGGCCGCTGCGGCCGGACAGGCGGGACACCGGCCGGCCGCACCCCTTCTGCGCCACTCAGGGAAGGGCGGAAGGCACGCCTACCGCGCGGCCTCCGGGACGCAGACCGTCAGCGCACCGGGCACGACGCGCGCCTCCAGCCGGTCGACCGGCTCGCGGTCACCGCCGTCCAGCTCGTACATGAGCGGCGCGCCGAACTCGGCCGTCACCTCCCTGGCCCGGGTGATCCGGACGAACGGCGACTCGTCGCTGCGCCCCGCGGTCATGCGGCCCAGCACGCGCGCCCACTGGATGGGCCCCTGCGCCGTGGAGACGCCGACCTCCAGCCAGCCGTCGTCGGGGCGGGCGTCGTCGAAGGCGCGGATGCCGCCGGTGATCGTGCCGATGTTGCCGAGCAGCAGGCAGCTCCCCTTGCCCTCGAACCAGGTGACGCCGTCCACCTTGACCGTCATCGGCACCAGCGGCCCGCCGACGTGCCGCACCGCGGCGCTCACGTACGCCAGGCGCCCGAGCCGGCCCTTGCTGCCGCCGTCGGCGTCGGCGATCATCTCGGCCTCGAAGCCCGCGCCGGCCATGACCGCGAAGTGCTCGCCGTTCAGCTTGCCCAGGTCCAGCTTCCTGCGCCGGCCCTGGAACCCGAGGCGCACGGCCTCCTCAAGGTCGATGGGAATGCCGAGGTCCCGGGCGAAAAGGTTCGCCGTGCCGGCCGGGAGGATCGCCATCGGGACCCCCGAGCCGGCCATCACGTCGGAACAGCGCTGCACCATGCCGTCGCCGCCCCAGACGAACACCAGATCGGCGCCCTTCTTCAGCGCCTTCGCGACCCGCTTGGGCGCCTTCTTGGACTTGGGCACCTCGTACCAGAGCAACTCGCCGACGTCCTGCTCGCTGATCAGCACGCGCAGACGGTCCAGCCCGGCGCCGAGCGTCTTCTTCTTGTGAGCGATGACCGCGACCGTAGGTGACATGACGCCTGGACTACCCAGGAAAACGCCCTTCACCGGTCGCGGAGCGCGCGGGGGCGGCGGACCTTCGGCCCGCCGCCCCCACCCGGTTTCCGGCCGGAGCCGGGACACCGCGCTCAGCTGCAGCCGCTGGTGCTGCCGCAGCCCTCGCAGACGTAGCAGCTTCCCGCGGGACGCATCTTGGTGCCGCAGGTCAGGCACAGCGGGGCGTCCGCCGTACGGCCCTGGTGGCTCTCCAGGGCCGGGGCCGCGCCGTTTTCGCGCGCGGTCGGCACGGCGGCCGGGGCCGGCGCGGCCGGCTTCTCCTCGATGGGGGCCGACTGCGCCAGCTCCGCCGTGTCGATGATGACCTCCTGGACCGCGCCCGGGTCCTCCCCGCGCTGCTGGGCGGCGCGCTCGGCAGCCGAGAAGACCCCGAGGGCCGCCCGCTCGGCGTACGGAAGGTGGTCGAGCGCCAGGCGGCGGAAGATGTAGTCGACGACCGAGGCGGCCATGCGGACGTCCGGGTCGTCGGTCATGCCGGCCGGCTCGAACCGCATGTTGATGAACTTGCTGACGAAGGTGTCCAGCGGGACGCCGTGCTGCAGGCCCACCGAGATCGCCACCGAGAACGCGTCCATGACCCCCGCGAGGGTGGACCCCTGCTTGGACATCTTCAGGAAGACCTCGCCGAGGCCGTCGTCGGGGTAGGACGAGGCGGTCATGTACCCCTTGGCGCCGGCGACCGTGAAGCGGGTCGTGGTGCTCGGACGCTGGTTCGGCAGGCGGCGGCGCTGCGGCCGCGGCACCTCGACGACCTGGACGACGGGCTCGGCGGCCTTCGCCTCTGCCGCGTCCTTGACGTCCTTGACGTTCTTGGCGTCGTCGCCCTTCTTGGCGAGCGAGAGCGGCTGGCCGACCTTGCAGTTGTCGCGGTAGACCGCGAGGGCCTTCAGACCGAGCCGCCAGCCTTCGAGGTAGACCTGCTCGATGTCCTCGACGGTGGCCGACTCGGGCAGGTTCACGGTCTTGGAGATGGCGCCCGACAGGAACGGCTGGGTGGCGGCCATCATGCGGACGTGGCCCATCGGCGCGATGGCGCGCTCGCCCATGGCGCAGTCGAACACCTCGTAGTGTTCGGCCCGCAGGCCGGGGGCGTCCATCACGTGGCCGTGCTCGGCGATGTACTCGACGATGGCCTCGACCTGCTCGGGCTGGTAGCCGAGCTTGCGCAGCGCGCGGGGGATGGTCTGGTTGACGATCTGCATCGACCCGCCGCCGACGAGCTTCTTGAACTTGACCAGGCCGAGGTCGGGCTCGATGCCGGTGGTGTCGCAGTCCATCATGAGCCCGATGGTGCCGGTGGGCGCGAGCAGCGAGGCCTGGGCGTTGCGGTAGCCGTTCTTCTCGCCGAGACGCAGGCATTCCTGCCACTGGCGGGTGGCCTCGGCCAGGATCGGCTTGTCCAGGGTGTCCATGCCGCGCAGGCCGTCGTTGGCGGCGGAGTGCTTGCGCATGACGCGCTTGTGGGCCTCGGCGTTGCGCTTGTAGCCGTCGTAGGGGCCGACGATCGCGGCGAGCTCGGCGCTGCGGCGGTAGGACGCGCCCGTCATCAGGCTCGTGATCGCCGCGGCGGCGGCGCGCCCGCCCTCGGAGTCGTAGGCGTGGCCGGTGGCCATCAGCAGGGCGCCGAGGTTGGCGTAGCCGATGCCGAGCTGGCGGTAGGCGCGCGTGGTCTCGGCGATCTTGTCGGTGGGGAAGTCGGCGAAGGTGATCGAGATGTCCATCGCGGTGATGATCAGCTCGGTCGTCTTGACGAAGCCCTCGACGTCGAAGGTGTCGTCCTCGCGCAGGAACTTGAGCAGGTTGATGCTCGCCAGGTTGCAGGAGGAGTTGTCCAGGTGGACGTACTCCGAGCACGGGTTGGAGGCGGTGATGCGCCCGGTCTCCGGGCAGGTGTGCCAGTCGTTGATGGTGTCGTCGTACTGCACGCCGGGGTCGGCGCACTCCCATGCAGCCTGGGCCATCTTGCGGAACAGCGCCTTGGCGTCGACCCGCTCGATCACCTCGCCGCTCAGCCGGGCGCGCAGCCCGAAGCTTTCGCCCCCCTCCACGGCGCGCATGAACTCGTCGGAGACGCGCACGGAGTTGTTGGCGTTCTGGTACTGGACGGACACGATGTCCTTGCCGCCGAGGTCCATGTCGAAGCCGGCGTCGCGCAGGGCGCGGATCTTGTCCTCTTCGCGGGCCTTGGTCTCGATGAACTCCTCGATGTCGGGGTGGTCGACGTCGAGGACGACCATCTTGGCCGCCCGGCGGGTGGCCCCGCCCGACTTGATGGTGCCCGCGGAGGCGTCGGCGCCGCGCATGAACGACACCGGGCCGCTGGCGGTGCCTCCACTGGACAGGAGCTCCTTGCTGGAGCGGATGCGGGAGAGGTTGACCCCCGACCCGGACCCGCCCTTGAAGATGATGCCCTCCTCCTTGTACCACTCCAGGATGGACTCCATCTGGTCGTCCACGGCGAGGATGAAGCACGCCGAGACCTGCTGCGGGGAGGCGGTGCCGACGTTGAACCAGACCGGCGAGTTGAAGCTGAAGATCTGGTGGATCAGCGCGTGCTTCAGCTCGTGGTCGAAGATCTCGGCGTCCTCCTCGGTGGCGAAGTAGCCGTTCTCGCGGCCGGTGCGCGTGTAGACGCCCACGACCCGGTCGACGAGCTGGCGCAGGCCGGTCTCGCGCTGCGGGGTGCCCACGGCCCCGCGGAAGTACTTCGTGGTGACGATGTTGGCGGCGTTGACCGACCAGAAGTCGGGGAACTCGACGTCCCGCTGCTCGAAGTTGATCGAGCCGTCCCGCCAGTTGGTCATGACGACGTCACGGCGCTCCCAGCGCACCTGGTCGTACGGGTGCACGCCGGGCGTGGTGTGGATGCGCCTGACCTTCAGGCCCTTGGAGGCCCGCTTGCCCCCGCGCCCCACTGAACCGCTCACCGTCTCCGTCATGATCTTTCCCCTTCCGGGACCCCGTGGAGCCCTAATGTCGGAACACATCCGCGCGCCGCGCACATCCCCCGGCGCCGGCGCCCGGCGAGTTCGTCGGCGTGCGACGGCCTTCGGACTCCCCGGGCGTGTTGGTCGTGTCTGAAGTGGTCAGTCTTGGTCCGCGCCCCGCGAGGCGCGCAGTTGCTCGATCTCTTCCTCGAAGTCGGCGAGGGTCTCGAAGCCGCGGTAGACGGAGGCGAACCGCAGGTAGGCGACCTCGTCGAGCTCGCGCAGCGGCCCGAGGATCGCCAGGCCGACCTGGTGGGAGGGGATCTCGGCCGAACCCGTCGCGCGGATGCTCTCCTCGACGCGCTGCCCGAGCTGCGCGAGGGAGTCCTCGCCGACGGGACGGCCCTGGCAGGCGCGGCGCACCCCGGCGATGACCTTGTCCCGGGAGAACGCCTCGGTCACGCCGCTGCGTTTGCTCACCATCAGCAACACCGTCTCCTGGGTGGTGAACCGGCGCCCGCATTGGGAGCACGTGCGGCGCCGCCTGATCGCCGCGCCGTCCTCGGTCGACCGGCTGTCGATCACCCTGGTGTCTGGATGACGACAGAATGGGCAATGCACGTGTCGCCTCCCTTTTCTCGCGATTCCCCACCGGTTACCCGGCCGGACCCCCGTGAATGCGGCCCCCCGGAGGGTCGATCCCGGGGAAAATCCGCCCCATGTTTCCGTATTCGCCCCACGCTCGCGAGCCCATTCCGGATTAACCGAAATAGGCATGCGCGCGCACTGCGGGTGCTCACAGTGCGCCCACGGAAACACAACCTATGGGCAACCGACAACGGTGTAACTACTAGATGTTGTGGTCCAACCGTAGGAGGGCCGCACCATGAACGCAAGTCGGCGGGGCCCCGGATCGCGAACCCCCCGCCGATCAGGGGGAACGGCCCCCGCCCCGGCGTGTCGCGCCCGTGCGGGGCCTCCGGCGCCGCGCCCGGCCCCGGAGCGCCCGAGAAGGGACGCATCAGACCGAGATCGCTCATGTGATCGACTTTCCCGCCTCACCAGCGTAAGATCGCGAAAGTCGAACACGATATCGATCGAACTCCCGTACGATGTCATGCGCCGACCGGCGACCACGTTCGGATTATCTCGAACAGTTGTTTGATGACGATCTTGAACGGCGTTATTGTCGCTGTGTGCGACATCGGGAACACGGACGGGCAGCCGGCCGGGCGGGCATGGCGTTGAGGTGGCGGCGCGTCCGAGGGTGCCCGGCGAGGAGGAGTTGACTATGAACGAGCAAGACGAGAGCGGCGCGGTCGTCACCGACCTCGCGGTGCGCAGGCGTGACTCCCTGGGCCTCACCCCGAGGCAGCGCAAGATCCTTGAGGTGATCCGCGATTCGGTGCAGCAGCGCGGCTATCCGCCGTCGATGCGCGAGATCGGCGAGGCGGTCCAGCTGACCAGCACCTCCAGTGTCTCCCACCAGCTCACCGCGCTGCAGCGCAAGGGCTACCTGCGCCGTGACCCGCACCGTCCGCGCGCGCTGGAGGTCCGCCTGCCCGGGGAGCCCGCGCTCTGGGTCGACCCGGTCGGCCCCGGCGAGGAGGAGCCTTTGGTGACCCGCCCCACGGCCGCGTTCGTGCCGCTGGTGGGCCGCATCGCCGCCGGTGGCCCCATCCTGGCCGAGGAGCGCGTCGAGGACGTCTTCGCGCTGCCCAAGCAGCTCGTGGGCGAGGGCACGCTGTTCCTGCTCCAGGTCTCCGGTGACTCCATGATCGACGCCGCCATCGCCGACGGCGACTGGGTGGTCGTGCGTCAGCAGCCGGTGGCCGACAACGGCGACATCGTCGCGGCCATGATCGACGGCGAGGCCACCGTGAAGACCTTCAAGCGCAAGGACGGCCACGTCTGGCTGGTCCCGCACAACCCCAACTACGACCCGATCCCCGGCGACGAGGCCACCGTCCTCGGCAAGGTGACCGCGGTCCTGCGCAAGCTCTGACCGGGCGAGCGGCGCCGCATCCGGCCGCTCGCCGGCGCCCACCGCCCGGGCGCGGCGAAGCCCACGAAACCGCCTGAGCGTCCCCACGGGGAACGTTCAGGCGGTTTCGCATGCCGTCCGGCAGGCCCCCGCGGGGCTCAGGGGACGATGTTGACCAGCTTGGGCGCCCGCACGATCACCTTGCGCGGCGTCCCCGACAGGTACGGCCGCACCTTCTCGGAGGCCAGGGCCAGCTCCTGCAGCGCGGACTCCGAGATGGACGGCGAGACCTCCAGACGGTCGCGCACCTTGCCCGCCACCTGCACGACGCAGGTGACCGACTCCTGGACCAGCAGCGCCGGGTCGGCGGCGGGCCAGCCCGCCCGCGCGATCGTCGGGCCGTGGCCGAGCCGCTCCCAGCCCTCCTCGGCGGCGTACGGGGCGACCAGCGACAGCATGACGGCCAGCGTCTCGGCGGCCTCGCGCACGGCGGGGTCGGCGGCGCCGGGGCCGGAGTCGATGGCCCTGCGCGCCGCGCTGGTCAGTTCCATCATGCGGGCCACGGCCACGTTGAAGCGGGAGGACTCGACCAGGCGGGTGACCTCGTCGATCGTCCGGTGGGTGACCTTGCGCAGCTCCAGATCGCCGGAGGCGGGGTCCGCGCCGGGCGCCGAGGCCGCGCCCGCCTCGGCCACGACGCGGAACGCCCGGGCCAGGAACTTCTGCGACGCGGCCGGAGAGACGTCGGCCCAGTCGATGTCGTCCTCGGGCGGGCCGGCGAAGACCATGGTCAGCCGGACGGCGTCCACCCCGAAGTCGTCGATCTGCTCCCCCAGGTCGACGCCGTTGCCCAGGGACTTGGACATCGCCTTGCCCTGGTTGATGACCTGCCCCTGGTTGAGCAGGCGCAGGAACGGCTCGGGGAAGTCGACCATGCCCATGTCGTGCAGGACCTTGGTGAAGAACCGGGCGTACAGCAGGTGGAGCACGGCGTGCTCCACGCCGCCGACGTACTGGTCCACCGGGCCCCAGCGCCGGACGCGCTCGACGTCGAAGGGGCCGTCCTCGTAGCCGGGCGAGCAGTACCGCAGGAAGTACCACGAGGAGTCGACGAAGGTGTCCATGGTGTCGGTGTCGCGCCGCGCGGGGCCGCCGCACTTGGGGCAGTCCACCTCGACCCAGTCGGCGGCCCCGGCCAGCGGCGAGACGCCCTTGGGCGCCAGGGCCTCGCCGCGCAGGTCGGGCAGCGTGACCGGCAACTGGTCGTCGGGGACGGGGACCTCGCCGCAGTCGGGGCAGTGGATGATCGGGATGGGCGTGCCCCAGAAGCGCTGGCGCGACAGCAGCCAGTCGCGCAGCCGGAAGTTGACGGCGGCGGCGCCCGTGCCGCGTTCCTGGAGGATCTGGACGATGCGGGCGATGGCCTCGACCTTGGACAGGCCGTCCAGGGGCCCGGAGTTGACCAGGGTGCCCTCGCCTGGGGTGGCGGCGCCGGTCTCGGCGGGGTCGGGCAGGCCGGTCTCGACGACGACCCGCACGGGCAGGCCGAACTTCAGGGCGAAGTCCAGGTCGCGCTGGTCGTGGGCGGGCACGGCCATGATCGCGCCGTGGCCGTAGTCGGACAGGACGTAGTCGGCGGCCCACACCGGGATGCGCTCGCCGTTGACGGGGTTGACGGCGTGGCGCCCGAGGAAGACGCCGGTCTTCTCCTTGTCGGTGGCCAGGCGCTCGATGTCGCTCAGCTTGGCGACCTCGGCCTGGTAGGCGCGCAGCGCGGGCAGCTGCTCGGGCGCGCAGATCTCTTCGGCCAGCGCCGCGTCCGCGGCGACCACGAAGAACGTGGCGCCGTACAGGGTGTCGGGGCGGGTGGTGTAGACGGTGACCGGCTCGTCGCGGCCCTCGATCTCGAAGCGGACGTCGGCGCCCTCGGAGCGGCCGATCCAGTTGCGCTGCATGGTCAGCACGCGCTCGGGCCAGCCACCCTCCAGCTGGGCCATGTCGTCCAGCAGGCGGTCGGCGTAGTCGGTGATGCGGAAGTACCACTGGGTCAGCTCGCGCCGCACGACCTCGGTGCCGCAGCGTTCGCAGCGGCCGGCGACGACCTGCTCGTTGGCCAGCACCGTCTGGTCCTTGGGGCACCAGTTGACCAGGCCGCCCTTGCGGTAGGCCAGGCCACGCTCGTAGAACCGGTTGAACAGCCACTGGTTCCAGCGGTAGTACTCCGGGTCGCTGGTGTGCAGGCGGCGCGACCAGTCGAAGGAGATGCCGTACCTCTTGAAGGAGTTGGCCTGGGTGTCGATGTTGGCGTACGTCCACTCGGCGGGGTGGGCGTCGCGCTTGATGGCCGCGTTCTCCGCGGGCAGGCCGAAGGAGTCCCAGCCGATGGGGTGCAGGACGTTGTAGCCGCGCTGGAACCAGTAGCGGGCCAGCACGTCGGCGATGGCGAAGACCTCGCCGTGCCCCATGTGGAGGTCGCCGGAGGGGTAGGGGAACATGTCGAGCAGGTATTTGCGCGGACGCTCGTCGGCGGCGTCCTCGCCCGCCCGGTACGGGTCCAGCTCTTCCCAGCGCGCCTGCCACTTCACCTGCAGCGCCTGCGGATCGTACTGCTCGTCACTCACGGCCCATGTCCCTCGGTTGACTCGGCGTGGATGGCCGGACCAATAAAGAAACCCCTCGTGTCCACGAGGGGCAGCCGCGCCGACCGGTCTTCAGCTCGGTCGCCGCGGCCCGCCAAGAAGCAGGGTCCTGCCACGCATAGCTCAAGGGTAGCGCAGCGGGCAATGCGCCTTCCTCGCGTTCGGGCCGCCCCCGCGTGGGTCAGGGGCACCCCAGAGGAAAGCTCCGGAATCTCACACAGGTACCTAAAGGTGATAGATCCGTTGTGACCTCATATGTCCCTTTAGTTTACTCTTTTCGCCGTGGCGAACTCGATCGGCCGGGAACGCGGCCCGCAATTCACGCAAGAGGGCCTGCCGATGCAGGATCCGCCGACCGATCCGACAGGGCTGCGGCTGCCTCGGGCATTCTCGCATTCTCCTGCGGACACCCCCGCACCCCATGAGATCATGCCCAGCACCCCCAATCCGGGCATGAAGTCGGGAGGTTCGCCAGCGATGGCTCCTGAGCAGACCAGCCAGTCCACGCGCCCCCCGGCGTGGCCGGAAATGCCTCCTCCCCCGCCTCCGCCCCCCGCTCCGCCCGCCCGGGAGCAGCAGCGCTCGTTCGGCGCCCCCGCGACGGCGCCGCACCCGCAGCAGCCGCCCCGCCCGCCGGAGTCGTACGCGCCCCGGCCCACCGGTCCGCACCCCACAGGCCCCCAGCCCACAGGCCCCCAGCCCACGGGCCCCCACCAGGCCGGCCCCCATCAGACCGGCCCGCAGCACATGGACCCCCGGCAGATGGACCCCCGGCAGATGGACCCCCGGCAGATGGGCGCCCAGCACACCGGCCCCCAGGCGCGCCCCTACGTGCCGCCGGGCACCGAGACCACCATGCGGGTCCCCGGCCCGGCGACGCGTCCCGGCGGGCCCGGGCCCGGCGGCCCGGACGGCGGGCACCGGCCGGGACACCAGCCACCGCGTCACCAGGGGCCGGCGTTCTCCCCCGAGGATCCCGACAAGCCGTTCGTCACCGCCGGCCAGATCAGCGGCCCCAAGACGCCGCCGCCCGAGCGCCAGCAGGAGCTGTGGAACACCGTCTTCGGCGAGAACTACGAGGCGATCGGTGAGGAGGCCGACGGCGGCGACGGCAGGAAGGTGTGGCTGATCGCGCTCGTGGCCTCCGTGGCGGTCGCGCTCGTGCTGGCCCTGCTGTGGGCGTTCCTCGCCGGCCCGCTCAGCTCCTCCTCCGGCTCCGCAGCGGCGGAGCCGACCGCCAAGGCGGGCACGGGCAAGCCGAAGGCCTCGCCGTCCGGCACGCAGGCCAGCACCAAGCCGCAGTCCATCGGCAGGCTGCCGAAGTACTCCGGCGAGGCGTCCCCGCGCATCGGCGCGCTCACCGACCGGGCGGGGGCCGTGACCGTGCCCAGGCTCGGCGGGCCGTGGCAACTGGACACGCGCGCCGAGCACGTGCGCGCCACCTACGGGTTCGCGACGCGGCAGTACGTGCCCGCCGGCACCGACGGCTCGGGCGCGCCGGTGTTCGCGCAGATCATGACCGGCCCGCTGGCCAAGAGCCTGGCGGGCAAGTACTCCGCCTCCGAGCCCGCCGAGCTGACCCCGGTGATCAGCGCGGTGGCGTTCGCCGCGCGCAACAAGTTCTTCCCCGCGGGCAACAAGGTCGTCAAGACGGCCGAGCAGCGGGTGTCGGCCGGGGGCATGCCCGCGCGCCTGGTCGCCTACCAGGTGCTGGCCGGCGGGACCAAGACCACGCTGGTGGTCGCGGCGGCGAGCACGGGCGCGGACGTTCCCGCGATCGTCTACATGGCGGTGCCGGCGAGCAAGAAGGAACTGCTGCCGGACGTCAACACGGTGTTCTCCTCGATCCGCCCGGCCGCGGCGACCTCCTGACGGCGGGGCGGCTCAGGCGAAGCGGTAGCCCATGTGCTTGATGCCGTTGATGAAGTTGGAGAGCAGGTAGTCGGGCTCGCCGATGGCGTGGACACCGGGCGCGCGGGAGAACAGCTCGCGGAACATGACCGTGACCTCCCGCCGCGCCAGGTGGGCGCCGAGGCAGTAGTGCGGGCCCGGGCCGCCGAACCCGACGTGGGGGTTCGGGCTGCGGGTGATGTCGAAGACGTCCGGGTCGTCGAACACGGCCTCGTCGCGGTTGGCCGAGTTGTAGAAGAGCAGCACCTTGTCGCCCTTGACGTACCTCTGGCCGTTCATCTCGTGGTCGCGGGTGACCGTGCGCCGGAACTGGATCACCGGGGTGGCGCAGCGGATGATCTCTTCGACGGCGCCGGGCAGGCGGCCATCCAGGTCGCCGAGCAGCAGGTCGCGCTGGTCAGGGTTGTCGGTGAACAGCTTGAGCCCGTGGGCGATGGCGTTGCGGGTGGTCTCGCTGCCCGCCACGACGAGCAGGATGAAGAACGAGCCGAGCTCCTGGGCGGTCAGGTGTTCGTCGCCGTTCACCAGCAGGCTGGTCAGGTCGCCGGTCGGGCGGGCGCGCCGCTCGCGGCCGAGGCCGCGGGCCAGGGAGTTGAGCGCGTGGCCCGAGCGCAGCAGCCGGGCGATGCCGCGGGCGACGTTGAGGCGGCTCATGTCGGGGCGGATGCCGGTGTACTCGACGTCGGCGTTGCCGAGGACGACGTTGGTGTGCCGTAGCACCATGTCGTGATATTTCGGCGGGATGCCCATCATGTCGCAGATGACCTGGACGGGAAGCCGGGCGGCGATCTGCGGGACGAAGTCCCCCGCCCCCTCCGCCATCGCCGCGTCGAGAACCTCGCGCGCCGCCCTGGCGACGTCCTCCTCCATCTTCCGCAGGATCCGCGGGGTGAACGCGCGCGAGACGATCCGGCGCAGGCGGGCGTGCCGGGGATCGTCCATGTTGATCATCGAGCCGAAGTAGATCGCGAGCCACCTCGGCAGGTCGGGGATGCTGTTGGAGGTCGGCTCGCTGCTGAAGACCCCCGCGTTGCGGCTGGCCTCGGTGACGTCGGCGTGCCGGACCAGCGCGTAGTAGCCCTTGCCCCCGCCGATGAACGGGATGCGCTGCTCGGCCATGAACACCGGCCGGTCGAGCTCGCGCAGCCGCCGGAAGGCGTCGTTGCGCGCGCCGTGCGGCAACCCCCAGAAGGGGATGTCGGACAGGTCGATGTCCGTGACAGCAAGCGTCATCGCCCCCACACCTCCGCGTCCATCGTTGGAAAGATCCCTCCGGCCGTCAAGAGGCGCGGATCATATCGGCGGCCTTTTCGGCGATCATGATGGTCGGGGCCTGGGTGTGGCCGCGGTTCAGCGTCGGCATCACCGAGGCGTCGGCCACCCGCAGCCCCGGCACCCCGATCACGCGCAGCGACGGGTCCACCACGGCGTCGTCGTCGATGCCCATCTTGCACGTGCCCGCGGGATGGTAGAGCGTCTCGGCGGTCTCGCGCGCGTAGCGGGCCAGTTCCGGCTGGGTGCGCTCCCCGCCGTACGGCCGCATCGGCCCGCCCGCGTACGGCCGGAACGCCTCGGTCTCGGTGAGCTCCCGCGCCCGCGCCAGCCCGGCGGCCAGGCGCCGCACGTCGGCCTCGGCGGTGAGATAGCACGGGTCCACCACGACGCCGCCCTCGCCGTCCAGCGTGACCCGGCCGCGGCTCTCCGGCTGGAGCAGGATCGCGCCGACGGTGACGCCGTGCCCGGGCGGCCTGCTCAGGCCGTGGTCCACGAACGGCACGGGCGCGAAGATCAGCTCGATGTCGGGGGCGGGCTCCTGCGGAGTGGTCCTGAGGAAGGCGACGGCCTCCGCCACGTTGGAGGTCAGCGGCCCGCCGCGCCCGAACAGGTAGCGCGCCAGGTTGCCGAGCGACTCGGCCGAGGCCAGCGTCACCGGCGCCGGGCACGCCACGACGATCCCGGCCGCCAGGTGGTCCATGAGGTTGCGGCCCACGCCGGGCAACTCGTGCCGGGGCTCGACGCCGGCGGCCCGCAGCTCGGCGGGGTCGCCGATGCCGGAGAGCATGAGCAGCCGCGGCGACCCGACCGCCCCGGCCGAGACGATCACCTCACGGGTGGCCGTCACCTGTCTGCCCTCGCCGTACTCGACCCCCGTGGCCCGGCCCGAGCCGTCCAGCAGCACGCGGCGGGCCGGGGCCGCGGTGAGCACGGTCAGATTGGGACGGCTCATCGCGGGCCTGAGGTAGCCGTCGGCGGCGCTCCACCGCCTGCCGCGCTCCTGGGTGACCGGCGTCTGGGAGAACCCCTCGTTGGAGGGGCCGTTCAGCTCCTCCAGCCGGGCCATCCCCGCCTCCTCACAGGCGCGCAGGAACGCCAGGGTGGCCTCGTTGGGAGCGCGTAACTCCGAGACGAACATGGGGCCGCCGGTGCCGTACACCCCGCCCCGGTTGGAGCCGATCCGCCGCTCGCTGCGCCGGAAGTACGGCAGGACCTCCTCGTAGGACCAACCGGGCAGGTTCCAGCCGTCGTAGTCGGCCCGGTGCCCGCGCACCCACATCTGGGCGTTGATGGACGTCGACCCGCCGAGCGTCCTGCCGAGCGGCCAGTACAGCCGGCGCCCGGACATCTCCACCTGCTTGGCGGTGGTGACGTTCCAGTCGTAGCGGGTCCTGAAGAGCTTGGAGAAGGCGGCGGGGACCCGGATCTCCATGCGCCGGTCGGCGCCGCCCGCCTCCAGCAGGAGCACCCGCACGGCGGGATCGGCCGAGAGCCGGTTGGCGAGCACGCAGCCCGCCGCGCCGGCCCCGACGATGACGTAGTCGTACTGCATTGCCGCCTCCGGGTGGTACGCAACTGCTCACGTACTTACGCCGGGTCATCGCCGTCCGTCCACGCTCGTTACCGATTAGTAGCGTTACTGCCGCCGGGCTGCCAGGATGACGCCAGCCTCGCGACCGCGTGACCGCCCCCGTCGGCCCCGCGAGGTCCTCGCACCAAAGGAGACCGCCCATGCTCAACCTGTCCGTCATCCTGGAGGACAGCGCCCGCGAACACCCCGACCGCACGGCCGTCGTGTCCGGCGACGTCCGGATGTCCTACGCGCTGGTGGACACGCTGGCGAACCAGGTCGCGAACCTCCTCGCCTCGCGGGGTGTCGGCAGGGGCGACACCGTGGCCCTGGCCTGCCCCAACCTGCCGTACTTCCCCGTCGTCTACTACGGCGTCCTCAAGGCCGGCGCCGCGGTCGTCCCGCTCAACGTGCTGCTCCAGCCACGCGAGATCGCCTACCACCTGCGCGACTCGGGGGCCAAGGCGCTGTTCTGCTTCGAGGGCACCCCGGACCTGCCGCTCGGGGAGCGCGGGCTCGCCGCCTTCCGCGAGGCCGTCCCGGACGGGCCGCACGCCGACGGCTTCTTCCTGCTGCCCGCCACGCCGCTCGCCACCGAGTCCGGCATCGACGGCGTCCCGACGTTGTGGGGCGCGCTGCGGGGACACTCCGGGACGTTCGAGACCGCGGCCACCGCGCCGGACGACACGGCGGTGATCCTCTACACGAGCGGCACGACCGGGCAGCCGAAGGGCGCCGAGCTGAGCCACCAGAACATGCTCATGAACGCGATCGTCTCCGACGAGATGTTCGAGCGGACCGGCGAGGACGTCCTGCTCGCGACGCTGCCGCTGTTCCACTCGTTCGGGCAGACCGTGATCATGAACGTGGGGTTCCGGCGGCGGGCGAGCCTGGTGCTGATGCCGCGCTTCGACCCGGCGGGCGCGCTGGCGCTCATGCGCGAGGAGCGGGTGACGTTCTTCGCCGGGGTCCCGACGATGTACTGGGCCATGCTGACCGCCGTCCACGCCCAGGGCCTCGCGGCGCCGGCCACGCTGCGGACGGCGGTGGCGGGCGGGTCGTCGCTGCCGGTCGAGGTGCTCAAGGACGTCGAGAAGACGTTCGGCGTGCCGGTGCTGGAGGGGTACGGGCTGTCGGAGACCTCGCCGGTGGCGAGCTTCAACCAGCGGGACCGGCCGACCAAGCCCGGCTCGGTGGGCACGCCCATCTGGGGCGTCGAGATGCGCCTGGTCGACGCGGAGTGGAACACCGTGGAGGGCGAGGGGCCCGGCGAGATCGCCGTCCGCGGCCACAACGTGATGAAGGGCTACTACGGCCGGCCGGAGGCCACCGCCGAGGTGATGAGGGACGGCTGGTTCCGGACCGGCGACATCGCGACCCGGGACGCCGACGGCTTCTACTTCATCGTCGACCGCGCCAAGGACATGATCATCCGGGGCGGGTTCAACGTGTATCCGCGCGAGCTGGAAGAGGTCCTGATGACCCACGAGGCGGTCTCGCTCGCGGCGGTCGTCGGCGTGCCGCACGAGTCCCTCGGCGAGGAGGTCAAGGCGCACGTGATCCTCAAGCCGGGCGCGACGCTCACCGAGGAGGAACTGGTCGAGTGGTGCAGGGCCACCATGGCGGCCTACAAGTACCCCCGGCTGGTGGAGTTCCGCGAATCCTTCCCGATGACCGCCAGCGGGAAGATCCTCAAGCGCGAGCTGCGCTGACCGCGCCCGCCCGGCGGCCGGCCGCGCCGTGAGCAAGACTCACGGGCGGGCCGCCGCCGGGCCGGCGGTGGATCAGGGCCAGTCCAGCGAGGGGCGCAGCGGGACGTCCGCCTCGCCGTTCTCGCGCAGCTTGACGCCCAGCACCTGGTGGAGCTGCACCTTGTTGCGCTCGAAGCCGACGACGCAGCCGGCCATGTAGAGCCGCCACACGCGGGCCGTGCCGCGGCCGACCTCCGCGAGCGCCTCCTCCCAGTGGTCGTCGAGGTTGGCGCACCACTTCATGAGGGTCTTGGCGTAGTGCTCGCGCAGGTTCTCCTCGTGGCGGATCTCGAAGCCCAGGTCCTCCATCTGCCGGATCAGGTAGCCGACCGACTCCAGCTCGCCGTCGGGGAAGACGTACCGGTTGATGAAGCCGCCCTTGTTGATGGTGCGCTCGGTGCCGGTCGGGCGGGTGATGCAGTGGTTGAGCAGCCTGCCGCCGGGCTTGAGCTTGCCGTACAGGAAGCCGAAGTAGCCGGGGAGCTGGTCCTTGCCGATGTGCTCGGTGAGGCCGATGGAGCTGACCGCGTCGAAGCCGGTCTCGGTCACGTCGCGGTAGTCCAGGTGGCGGACCTCGGCCAGCTCCGACAGCCCGGCCTCGGCGATGGCCTTCTGCGCCCACTCGGCCTGCTGGCGCGAGAGCGTGACGCCGAGCGCCTTGACCCCGTAGTGCTTGGCCGCGTGCATGACCATGCCGCCCCAGCCGCAGCCGACGTCGAGCAGCCGCATGCCCGGCTTGAGGCCGAGCTTCTTGGCGACCAGGTCGAACTTGGCGAACTGCGCCTCTTCCAGCGAACTGTCCGCCTCGGGGAACACCGCGCAGGTGTAGGCCATGGACGGGCCGAGCACCCACTCGTAGAACCGGTTGGAGACGTCGTAGTGGTGGTGGATCGCCTCGGCGTCGCGCTGCTTGGCGTGACGGCTGCCGAGCCGCGCCATGGCGCTGCGGCGGACCTCCTGCGGGGGCGGGGGCACCCGCATCAGCAACGGCTTGAGCCCGAGCGAGCGCGCGATCGACACCTTCTCCTTGAGGGGGATGTCGTTCAGCGTGACCTGCGCCATCTCCGACAGCAGGGTGTACATGTCCCCCTGCACGTCGATGTGCCCGGCGATGTACGCGCGGGCGAGACCCATCTCACCGGGGGCCTGCGCGAGGTAGGCGAGCGCTATCGGGGTCTTGACCTCGATGCGGACGTCGGCGTCCGAACGGCCGGCCTTGCTGCCGTCGTAGGCGGCGAACGCCACATTCGCCTCCGGCCCCACGACCTTCTCGAAGATCTGGGCGAGTGTCATCCAACCAACCTCCTCAACGCCCCCGCACGCACTTGTCGTAGAGGTCGAGCAGCCGTCCCTGGGGGTCGTATGCCTGCTTGACCGGCCAGTACGCGTCGCCGTTGTAGAGACGCCAGAACTCGTCACGGGGGTAGAACGATGTGGAATACAGGGATTTGTGGCCGCCCAGCTCGTGCACGTTCCTCTCGATGAGCCTGTTGTGATACCCGTCGAACTGGCCGCGCGGCAGGGCGACCATGCCCCAGAATCCGAAGTTCACATAGAGCTTGCCCGGCTCCAGGGGGTAGAGCGGCCAGTCTTCGGTGGCCTTGAGCGGGCACATCCACACGGGCGTCATGCCCACCTTGTCCTGGAAGAACTCCAGGAAGTCAGCGCCCCGCTCGGCCGGCACCTCGACGTCCTGGATGACCGACTCGTGCACGGGGTTGTCCCGCCACCGGTCGATCCTGGCCGTCACGCCGTACTTCTGGTTGAGGCCGACGAGCCGGCGGTAGACGTCCGAGCGCAGCCAGCGGCGGGGGATCAGGGAGCGGACCAGCGGCTGCTGGACCCCGAAGGCGCGCGAGCACCAGAACCAGTCGGTGTCCCAGCGCCACAGATAGTCGCGGACGGTCAGCCAGTCGCGCGTGCGGGTGCGGATCGACTGGTAGTAGATGCGCATCCCGGTGTAGTCCGAGGCGTACGGCGCGCGGTCGGCGAACTGCCCGACCGTGAGGTAC
Source organism: Sphaerisporangium siamense (assembly GCF_014205275.1). NCBI lineage: Bacteria > Bacillati > Actinomycetota > Actinomycetes > Streptosporangiales > Streptosporangiaceae > Sphaerisporangium > Sphaerisporangium siamense. The sequence continues at coordinate 3,985,347 of NZ_JACHND010000001.1, read as the reverse complement.
ATCTCGCCCGGATGGAAGTAGGTGCCGTCCACGAAGTCGACCGGCTCGCCGTCGTAGCGCCCGCTGTCGCAGATCTCCTGCATGGCGAGCATGCACTTGTGGGCGTCCGAGAACGGGACGTGCGTCAGCCGCACGTACGGCTGGACGGGCAGCAGCTTGATGCGCAGCCGCAGAGCGTAGCCCAGGGTGCCGTAGGAGTTGGGGAACGCCCGGAACAGGTCGGCGTGCTCGTTGTCGGCCCTGGCCACGAGGATTTGGCCGTCGCCGGTGAGGATCTCCATCTCCTCGACCGACTCGTGCGGCAGACCGTGGCGGAAGCTGGTGGACTCGATGCCGAGACCGGTGACCGCGCCGCCGAGGGTGATGGTCTTGAGCTGGGGCACGACGTAGGGCATGAGACCGGACGGCAGCGTGGCGTCCACGAGGCGCTCGTAGGTCGTCATACCCTGGACCTCGGCGGTCCTGGTCTCGGGGTCCACCTGGATCACCTGGTCCAGGTCGCGGGCGGACAGCTTCGCCGCGGCCCTGCCGGAGTCCCGGAAGCGGAAGAGGTTGGTGGTCGGCTTGGCGAGCCTCGGGGATGCGCCCTCGGGAAGGGCGCTGATCGACTCCCTGATCTGCTCGACGGCCCTGCGATGTGCCGTCATCCGGGCGGTCGTCTTTACCGTGTGATCTGGCATGCCACCACCCCCTGGAAACGTAGCGTCGGAGATCGTCGCTAGCACGTTATCTCCTCGGATAATCACCGACCAGAGTAGACACGTTAAACCCGCGCAAACTCAGGGGCCCCCCGCGAAGCGCGGTGGCACAGGGGTTGACGCCGCGGGTCCGGGTGTGCGCGGCCGCGGTGGAGCCTCTCGACACCAAGCGTTTGCTCGTTTCCGTGAGGGCGTCGCGCGCGACGCCGGATCCCGAGGAGAAGATCCATGACCATCACCGCAGATCAGGGCGGGTCCGGCACGTCCGCGGGCCCGCTGGCCGGGGTCCGCGTCCTCGAACTCGCCGGCCTCGCCCCCGGCCCCTTCGCGGGCATGATGCTGGCCGACCACGGCGCCGAGGTCCTGCGGATCGACCGGGTCGCCCCCGTCGCCGCGAGCGGAGACCGGCCCCGCCCCGACGTCATGGACCGGGGCAAGCGCACCATCGGCCTCGACCTGAAGCGGCCCGAGGGCGTCGCCGCGTTCAGGCGGCTCGCCGCGCGCGCCGACGTCGTGATCGAGGTGTTCCGCCCCGGGGTCGCCGAACGGCTCGGCATCGGGCCCGCCGACCTGCACGCGGTCAACGAGCGGCTCGTCTACGGCCGCCTGACCGGCTGGGGGCAGGACGGGCCGCTGGCCGCCGCCGCCGGGCACGACATCGATTACATCGCCGTCGCCGGCGTGCTGTCCCTGCTCGGCCGGGACGGCGAGAAGCCCACCCCGCCGATCAACATCCTCGGGGACTTCGCGGGCGGCGGCCTGATGCTCGCCTACGGCGTCCTGCTGGCCCTGCTGGAGCGCGAGCGCACCGGGCGCGGGCGGGTCATCGACGCGGCGATGGTGGACGGCGCGGCCCTGCTGTTCGCCATGTTCGCCCAGTTCGCCGGGAGGGGCGCCTGGGGGCCGCGCGGCACCAACCTCCTCGACACCGGCGCGCCCATGTACGACACCTACGCGACCGCGGACGGCGAGCACGTCGCGGTCGGCGCGCTGGAACCCCGGTTCTGGGACGAACTGGTCGCCGGGCTCGGGCTCACCGACCTGCCCGGCCGCGACGACCCCGCCAACTGGCCGCTGATCCGCGAACGGCTCGCGGCCGCGTTCGTCACCAGGACTCGGGCCGAGTGGGAGCAGGTCTTCGCGGGCTCGGACGCCTGCGTCGCGCCGGTCCTGTCCCTGGAGGAGGCCGCCGCGCACCCGCACAACGCCGCGCGCGGCACCTTCTTCGAGGTCGGAGGGATCACCCAGCCCGCGCCCGCGCCCCGCCTGCTCGGCGGCGCCCGCGGCACGCCCGCCCAGGCCACCCGCCTGCGCGACCTGTCCGCCTGGGGGCTCCCCGGGGGCGAGGCCGAGGCGCTGCGCGCGGCCGGCGTGCTGGCCTGACGTCCGCCCGGGCCGCCTGCGACAGTCCGCCCCCGGCCCCTCGGCTCGTCAGGCCTGGACCCGGTCCCTGCCTTGGCCCGCGGGGGCGGGGAGGACCGCCAGGTAGAGGTCCACGCCGTCGGCGTGGTGGACCTCCAGGTCGGTGGAGAACGCCCGCGGCGGGATGCCCCCGCCCTCGGTGTAGCTCCAGATGCGCTGCCACGCCTCGATCAGCGCCTGCGGCATCGGGCCGTGCGCCTCCAGCTTCAGGCAGTGCACGCCCGGCACCCGGACCGCCACCATGCCCTCGGGCAGCCCCGCCGCCGTCCGGATCGCCACCCCCACGACCTGGGTGAAGGCGCCCTGATGGTCGCTCTCGTAGTCGGTCAGCACGGCGTACAGGTTGTCGTCGACCCGGCCCGGCACGTGGGCGAAGGCCCCCGGCACGCCCGCGCGCGACCACAGCCCCGGCAGGAGCGCCCGGGACGGGTCGGCCTCCGCCGCGTTGGTGGTGCGCACGGCGTAACCGGCGACGAGAAGCTCCGGCCGTTCGACGATGTACATAGCGCCTCCACATTCCAGGGTCACCCCACTTGACCCGTTCGCGCGGTCAATGTATCCGTACCGGCCGATGGTCGTCTCGATCATCGCCTACAGAGGTATCGGGAGCGCTCCCCGCGACGGTCACCGAAGGACATATCGCATAAGTGAGCTGGGAAATCCCATTGTTTACCATGAATCGCATAGGCTGAACCAACGTGCGATTCCTCAACGATCAGGCTCCGATCTACGACCTGACCTACAGCGACGTCTTCATGGTCCCCTCGCGGTCGGCGATCGGCTCCCGGCTCGCCGTCGACCTCTCCACCCACGACGGAACGGGCACCACCGTCCCGATCGTGGTCGCCAACATGACCGCCGTGGCCGGCCGCCGCATGGCCGAGACCGTCGCGCGGCGCGGCGGCATCGTCGTCCTCCCCCAGGACATCCCGATCGACGTCGTCGCCGAAGTGATCGACTGGGTCAAGCAGCGCGACCTGGTGCACGACACGCCCATCACGCTCACCGCGCACGAGACCGTCGGCGAGGCGCTCAACCTGCTGCCCAAGCGCGCGCACGGCGCGGTCGTCATCGTCGACTGGGAGAACCGGCCCATCGGCGTGGTAACCGAGGCCGACTGCCACGGCGTCGACATGTTCACCCAGCTCTCCCAAGTGATGTCGGGCCCGCCGCTCACCGTCCCCGCGGGCGTCGACCCCCGCGCGGCCTTCGAGACCCTGCACGAGGGACGGCACAGGCTCGCCCCCGTGGTGGACGGCGACGGCCGCCTCGTCGGCGTGCTCACCCGCACCGGCGCCCTGCGCGCCACCCTGTACGAGCCCGCCGTGGACGCCGGGGGACGCCTGCGCATCGCCGCCGCCGTCGGCGTCAACGGCGACGTCGCCTTCAAGGCCAAGGAGCTGCTGGACGCCGGCGTGGACTGCCTGGTCGTCGACACCGCGCACGGCCACCAGGAGAAGATGATCTCCGCGCTGGCCGCCGTCCGCGCCCTCGACCCCGAGGTGCCCGTCGCCGCCGGCAACGTCGTCACCGCCGCCGGGGTGCGCGACCTCGCCGACGCGGGCGCCGACATCATCAAGGTCGGCGTCGGGCCCGGCGCCATGTGCACCACCCGCATGATGACCGGCGTCGGCAGGCCCCAGTTCTCCGCCGTACTCGAATGCGCCGCCGCGGCCCGCGCGCTCGGCAGGCACGTGTGGGCCGACGGCGGCGTGCGCCACCCGCGCGACGTCGCCCTCGCCCTCGCCGCGGGCGCGTCCAACGTCATGATCGGCTCCTGGTTCGCCGGCACCTACGAGTCGCCCGGCGACGCCCACACCGACGCCAACGGCCGCCGCTACAAGGAGAACTTCGGCATGGCCTCCGCCCGCGCCGTCCGGCTCCGCACCGCCGAGGACACCCCGTTCGACCGGGCGCGCAAAGCCCTCTTCGAGGAGGGCATCTCCACCTCCCGCATGTACCTGGACCCGCTGCGCCCGGGCGTCGAGGACCAGATCGACGCGATCGTCGCCGGCCTCCGCTCCTCCCTGACCTACGCGGGCGCCACCACCCTGGAAGAGTTCCACGCCCGCGCCGTCATAGGCATCCAAAGCGCCTCCGGCTACTCCGAAGGCATGCCCCTCCACCAAAGCTGGTGACGTGATGGCGCCGGGTCGGTGGGACGTGGCGCGGTGAAGCCGGCGCCGCATTACGGCGGCCGGCTCAGAGCGGTGATCATGGGCGGACGAGCACGTACAGAAGGTCATCCGTCCACGAGCGACCGCGACCTCGGCGCCGTGAAAGCCGGTGACCGGTCAGGCCCGTGACACACCTGGCGTGATATCCCGCCTCCACCGGGTAGCGGGGGAGGTCATAATGACCCCCTAGCCGCGGAGGCGAGACATCGCCATGATCCAGACATCACCCGCGCCGACCTCGTCCGTCGCCGTCGACCGGCGGCTGCTGGTCAGCTACGACAACTACCCGGCCGCCCAGCGGGCCGTGGACACCCTCTCCGACGCCGGGTATCCCGTGCAGAACGTGGCCATCGTCGGCAGCGACCTGCGCCTTGAGGAGACCGTCACCGGGCGGCTCACCAACCCGCGCGCCGCCCTGTCCGGCGCGATCAGCGGCGCCGTCTTCGGCCTTGTCGTCGGCATGTTCCTCGGGCTGTTCACCTCCACCACCGCGTCCTTCTTCGCCCTGGCCATATGGGCGGCGCTGTGGGGGGCCGTGATGGGCGCCGGATTCGGCTTCGCAGGACACGCCTTCAAGGGCGGCACGCGGGACTTCAGCTCACGAAGCATGATCGTGGCGGGCCGGTACGACGTCCTGGTCCCCTCCGCCGCGTTGCAGGAGGCGGTCACGGTGCTGGAGGGCGGCCTGCGCCCCGCTGACACGGTGGTCGTCGCCCGCCCGCCGTCCAGTGGCCCGTACGCCACCGCCACCGCCCCCACCGCTCCCCAATCGACCCCGACTCCTCCCCCTTCCGACCACTCCCCGACCCCGTCCGGCTCGGCCCCGCCGACCCCGGCGCCTCCGCCCCCGACCGGCCCCTCAGGCGACACACCGCTCGTCAGGGGCGAGGACGACTCCTTCCGCACCGCCCACGAGTCCTCCTCTCCCGCTTCGCCTGTCTCTCCGGCCGCGCAGGGGTCCTCGCCCTCCGGGACGGCCGCCGCCGGGCCGTCCGGCGGACCTGACACCGCGTCATCGAATCGGCCGGGGACGTCGGGTGAGCCCATTCTGCCGCCGCCCGCCGACAAGGCCGAGGCCATGGAAGAGGCCACGATCGCCCTTCCCTTGTCGACGGTCCGCGCGGCGACCACCTCCGCCGACTCCGGTCCCGCCACCACGCCCCCCGCGGACCCCGACGCCGGGGCCGCCGCCCCGCCCCCGGAAGACCGCCGCGTGCACACCTCTTCCGCACCGGCCACGCCCGCGGCCCCCGGCTTCTCGGCGGCCTCCGAAGGCCCGGAAGCCGCCTCCGCCGCACCGGAGCCGACGCCGGACACCTCCCCCGGCCACGCGCGGCCGGGCGACGCCCCTCAGCCCCGGCCCAAGCCCTGACCGACGGGTTCCCCGGCAGGACGGCCGCCCCCGCCCTGCCGCCCCGGACCGGCCCTTCCAGGCCGCCGACACCGGGACGGACGCCCATGCGGCCGGGGGGCTTCCCGGAGTCGGACGCCTGCTGTGCGGGCGCCGTGCGGCATGATCGCGTAACACGCCCTCGGCGCCCGCCCGTCGGCGCGACCCCGTAGAGTCGTGCGGTCGGCCGGGAAGCCGGTCGGCGTTCCGGTCCCCGCGCGGCCGATCCCATGGGCGCGCACCGTCAACGAACTGTGAAACAAGGAGAACACGTGGCTCTCAAGAAGCCCGAGATCGACTTCCCGGAGGGCGCGGCGCCGGCCGACCTCGAGATCGTCGACATCACCGTGGGCGACGGTGAGGAGGCGAAGCCCGGCCACACGGTGAAGGTGCACTACGTCGGCGTGGCGTTCTCCACCGGTGAGGAATTCGACGCGTCGTGGAACCGCGGCGACGCCTTCCAGTTCCCGCTCGGCGCCGGCCGTGTCATCGCCGGATGGGACCAGGGTGTCGCCGGGATGCGCGTGGGCGGCCGCCGCCGCCTCACCATCCCGCCGCACCTCGGCTACGGTGACCACGGCGCGGGCAACGCCATCAAGCCCGGCGAGACGCTGATCTTCGTGGTGGACCTGCTCGGAGTGAGCTGACCCGCTTCGACGCCCAAGTGCCCGTGGTGGCCCGGCTCCCCATTGAGACAAGCCCACCCACCACGGCACTACGGCTTCACCGGCGTCCCCTCACCCCGGGTCGCGCCCGGCACCCACGCACGACGGCTTCACGCATGTGGTGAACTCAACAAGGTCCCTGGCTGTGGATTCCCCGCACCCGTACCTCACCACGCATTCCCACCGGCGCTCACTTCGCCGGTGGCCCGGGTTTCCATTGGTACTCACGGGGCTTCTCGCGCCCTGAGTCTTCCCGTCATTCAGGGACTCGATGGAGCCATTCATCGCGGGCCAGGGCGTATTCGACGTCGCCGTGTTCTGAGCCGTCGATGGCTTCGGGCCAGTTGTGGAAGAAGGTCTGGACGTAGGTCAGGCCGGACTTCTCCATGACGCGCCGGGAACCGGCGTTGACGGCCATGGTCTGGGCCATCACGCGCCGGAGACCCAGGTCGGTGAACGCCTTGCGTATCAGGGCGCGGGCGCCCTCGGTGGCGTATCCCTGACCCCAGAAGCGGGTGCGCAGGCGGTATCCCAGCTCTGCCTCGTCCGGACCGGCGTCCAGGGGCCGTAGTTCGAACCAGCCCGCGAAGCGCCCGGAGTCCTTCTCCTCGGCGGCCCAGTAGGCACGGCCCGGCGGCCAGTCGTAGGTGCGCATCAGGCGGGGCAGGGTCTCACGACGGACCGTGTCCCGTGAGCATGGCCGTCCGCCGTTGATGAAGCGCATGACGGCGGGGTCGTCGTCGAGCGCGTGGACGTGGCCGGCGTCCGCCTCGGTGAACGGGCGCAGCCGGAGCCGCTCGGTCACCAGGAAGGTCTCCACCCGCCCATGGTGGCCGTCCCCGGCCGCGCACTCCACCCGATTTCCGCCGGCCCTCTTCCCGTCGCATATCGCCATCCATCGCACCCGGTAACAGGACATATCGCACTCCCGGGGACGGCACCGCCAACGCTGCGCGGTGAGCGGGATGCGGCATATGACCCTTATGGCGACCTGCGGCAGCATCCGCCGCCCTGAACTGACACGATGAGGACTGTGCTGCTCATCGACCTCGCCCGCACCTCGTCCGCCGTCGCCGCGGATCCGGCGCGCCTCGTCAAGATCCGGCACCTCTCCGAGTTGCTGAGCAGGGTCGGGCCGGACGAGGCCGAGATCGCCGTCGCCTACCTGTCCGGTGAACTCCCTCAGCGCCAGATCGGCGTCGGCTGGCGCAGCCTGCAGGACCTCCCCGAGCCGCGCCAGATCGCCGCCGCGTCGCTCACCGAGGTGGACGCCCTGCTCAGCAGCATCAAGGCGCAGTCCGGCCCCGGCTCCCAAGCGGCCAGAAAGGACCTGGTGGACCGCCTGTTCCGCTCGGTCACGGCCCAGGAACAGGCGTTCCTGCTTCGCCTGCTCGCCGGCGAGATGCGCCAGGGAGCGCTGAACGGCGTCATGATCGAGGCGGTCGCCAAGGCCGCGGGCACACCCGCCGCCGAAGTACGGCGCGCCCTGACGCTGCGGGGCTGGCTCCCCGCGGTCGGCGCGGCGGCGCTCACCGGCGGCGTCGAAGCGCTGCGGTCCTTCCACCTGGAGGTGGGCCGCCCCGTCGCCCCCATGCTGGCGCAGAGCGCGCCGAACGTCACAGCGGCGTTCGAGAAGCTCGGGGGCGGCCCGGTCGCGCTGGAGTGGAAGCTCGACGGCGTCCGCGTCCAGGCGCACCGCTCGGGCGGCGAGGTTAAGGTCTTCACCCGCACTCTCGACGAGATCACCGCGCAGGTGCCCGAGCTGGTCGAGGCGGTGCTGGCCCTCTCCGTGGAGGACCTGGTGCTGGACGGCGAGGTGATCGCCCTGCGTCCCGACGGCCGTCCCGAGCCGTTCCAGGTGACCGCGAGCCGGGTGGCCAGCAAGATCGAGACAGAGCGGCTGCGCGGCACCACGCCGTTGAGCGTGTTCTTCTTCGACGCGCTGCGCGTGAACGGCGAGGACCTGCTCGACCTGCCCGACGGCGAACGCCACGCGGCGCTGGTGCGGGCCGTGCCCGCGGAGCTGATCACGCCGCGCCTGGTCACCTCCGACCCCGAAGAAGGCACGGCGTTCTTCACCGAAGTGCTGCGGCAGGGGCACGAGGGCCTGGTCGCCAAGTCGCCCGCCACCCCCTACGCGGCCGGCCGTCGCGGCGCGGGGTGGATCAAGGTCAAGCCCCGGCACACCCTCGATCTCGTCGTCCTGGCCGCCGAGTGGGGGCACGGGCGGCGGCAGGGCAAGCTGTCCAACCTGCATCTCGGCGCCCGCGATCCGGAGTCCGGCGGCTTCGTCATGCTCGGCAAGACATTCAAGGGCCTGACCGACGAGCTGCTCGCCTGGCAGACCGAGCGGTTCCTGACGATCGCCGACGGGCCGAGCGACGAGTGGGTGGTGCGGCTGCGTCCCGAGCTGGTGGTCGAGATCGCCTTCGACGGCGTGCAACGCTCGCCGCGCTACCCGGGCGGCATGGCGCTGCGGTTCGCCCGCGTCCTGCGCTACCGCCCGGACAAGAATCCCGAAGAGGCCGACACGGTCGAGTCGGTCCGCCAGCTCCTTCTCTGATCACGCCACCACGGCGCACTCACCGCTGAGCACCCCTCCGAGGCCCGTCCGCGCCCGTCACACCGCCGCCGTCAGCCGGTCGGCGCGCTCCGTGGCGCTCGCCCTTCGGGCGGCTCGACATGCCCGGACGTCTGCGCCGACCGAGGCCGGGCCCCGGCGCCCGTGAGCCGCCTGCCGACCGGCCTTCTCGGGCAGGGACACCACACCCACACGTGATCACGTTTCGTGTGAGGTGTCTCACTTTACGTTGCCATGACTTCACTTTACTTGGGCTTTATCCCGTATGGTGCTGGACGTTGCCTTTTGGGTTGTTTCAGCCCATTCGGTGTCCGGGACCGCGGTGCGTCGTCCGTCCACCGCCTCCGGCGCTCCCCCGCGCCGGTCGTCCCGCGTCCTTGTTCCCTACCTAGGACAGTGGTTCCCCTTGGGTCAGCACCGCGCTCCGGCACGTCGGTACGACTACAACACGCCCTCCGATCCCGACGGCGGCGCCAGGCGGCGCTGGGGCACCGTGATCGCCCTCACGGCCGTGGTCGCCGCCGCGTCCGCGGGGGCATGGGTCGCCCTCGACGGCGACGACTCCGGCGGCTCGGCCGCGGGCGCCGTCACGTCCCGGCAGACCACCACCGCTTCCGTCGCCGATACGAGCCCGTCGGACGGCACGCTCGCCGCCACCTGGCCGTTCGCCACGACCTCCCCGGACACGTCACCGGGAGAAGGAGTCCTGGCCCCGGCCTCCGCACCCACACCGCCCGCCGAAACCCCGGTGGACGGGCCCCCGGCGAGCGAGGCGTCCCCGTCCCCCCGTCACACGAAGGCCTCCAAGCCGGACGCTTCCGAAAAGGCGCCCAGCAGCCCGAGCAAGGAGAGCGCCGGACAGCAGAAGGCCTCGGCCGACACCGGCACCGGCACCGGCACCAAGAAGACGAAAAAGGTCAAGAAGTCCGCCGGCAAGGTGATCGCCTCCGGCAGGTGCGGCGCCTCCTACTACGACGAGGGCCAGATGACGGCCAGCGGCGAACGGTTCAACCCCAACGCGATGACCGCGGCCCACAAGACCCTCGCCTTGGGCAGCAAGGTGCGCGTGAGCAACCCCCGCAGCGGCGCCGCCGTGACCGTCCGCATCAACGACCGCGGCCCGTACATCGGCGGCCGGTGCCTCGACCTGTCACGCGCCGCCTTCGACGCGATCGGCAGCCTCAGCGCCGGCACGATGACCGTGAAATACCAGGTGCTCGCCCGCTGAGCGCCTCCCCCGCGCTCACCGCCGGACGAGCACCTTCGCGCGTCACTTGATGAGGCGGACCGTGAGCGGGTAGGTGAACCGGCCGTCACCGAGCGCGGCGGCTCCCCCGACGATGCTGAGCACGAACGCCAGGATCCAGATGAACGGGATCAGCACGATGCCGATCACGGTGAACGGCAGCAGCAACGTCGCGCCCAGCACCGTCAGGTGGAAGTTGAGCGCCTCGATCGCGTGCCGCCTGATGTACGCCGAGCGCCGGCCTCCGGTGAGCAGCATGATCAGCGGGCCGACGAAGAACAACCCGCAGATCGGGAGGACGTGGGCCGCCGCGGCGCCCAGCCGCTCGTTGCCGGTCGGCGGCGCGGCGTACCCGTGCCCGGGCCAGGATCGCGGCTGCCCCGGCCACGCGGGCGGCATGGGCGGCGGCGGTACCGAGGGCACGGCGTTCAGGTCCGCGACGATCGGCGCCAGCTCGCCGTGCACGCGCGCCGTCATCGCCCGATGAAGCCGTTCGTCGAATTCGTCCTTGCTGAGGCGGCCCTCCGCGTAGGCGGAGGTGACCAGTTCGACCACCTCGTCACGGTCGTCGTTGGTCACCCGGAGCTGGGGGTGCTGAGCGCCGCGAAGGTGAGGCGCGGGCCTCCAGCCTCCGCTCGCGGATGTCGCCGGTTGTCTCACTGCCCCTGCCATTAGAGTCCCGTGCCTTCCCATCGGAACAGCCGTCCATCTCATCTTCGGGACCGCGGCGGCCGGGGTCCATCCGGAACATCCCCGAGCCATCCCCGATGTGGCCCGGAGCCGCCCATGTGGGGCCGAGTCCAGGTATACAAGGGGATATGAGATGGCGTGATCGCTATGGAATTCGTCGGCTCCGTGGCCGCAAGATCGCGAAGTTCGACCGTGAGGCCAATGACGCCGACATCGAGGCGCTCATAGCCTTCGCGAAATCCCGGCAGGGTGTCGAGTTCTACGTCGAGCCGGAGACGTTCGCCACCGACACCACCGCTGTCGCCGTGGCCCACGACGGTGAATGGACCCGCCGCCGGGTCGGCTCCCCCGCCGTCATCATCAAAGTGGCACGAGGACTCGCCCTCCCCGTGTACGACGTCCAACTCACGGGTTACCCCGGCAGAATGCGCGCCTACAACGACCGCCGCCGAAACAACCTGGACCAGTAACCCCCACCTCCTCGCGAGCACCTCTCTCCCCAACCCCCCGCCCGAACTCGCCCCCCTCCTTCCACCCCCTCATCGGCTAGAGCCGCCAGGAGATCGACGCGTTCGCGAATGTAGCGCCAGGCCGTGGTGGCGCCGATGGCGAAGCCAGTGGCCAGGCGAGTCAGGCTGTGGCCGGGCAGCGGAATCAAGGCACTGTAAGACAGCAACGAGGCGCCCGGTCGGGGCATCGGATCTTGAGTATTGCCGTCTTATCGAAGCCTCCTCTTTAGCCGCCACCGCTTTCCGCCGAATCGTCGTGACCAGGGCAATCAGGATGCACACAGTCCAGCGATACAGCTATTGGAATGCCGTCCCGCCTTTTCGTACCTCCTGGGCGATCAGAGGCAGCAGCTTGGCGGGATCGGCCCGAAGGCGCGACCCCTGATTCGGAATCCGTATCTCCAGCAGATAGCGGGAAGTCTGGATCACCCCGACCCAGTGCCAGCTGGGACCCTCCCGCTGCCGGTGATGTGGTAGGCCCACGATCGCTCGCCCGGGGGCTGTCACTTCGGTTCGGGGTTGGGGAGGGCGTGGGTGTCCAGAAGCGGGAGTAAGGGGTGGAGCCAGTCCATGCGGGGTGGGCCCATGGCGGTGTCGAGGTCTTTGGAGGTGGGCATGCGGTCGCGGAGGATGTCGGGGCCGATGAGGCGGCGGAGGCCCTCGGCGAGGAGGCCGGCCATTGAATAGGACGGGTCGGCGGCCAAAGCGCGTTCGACCGCGATGCCCGCCAGCGCGCAGTCGCCGCGCCGCCAGGCCGCGGCGGCCAGCAAGGAGGCGACGGGCGGTACGAAGGGTGTTTCGAGCCTGCGGGTGAGATCGGCCCAGAGCGCCACGTGGACGTCCTGCGTCGCGTCGTCCATCAACGTCCACGCCTCGTCGCGGACGCGGATGACGGCCAGGTCGAAGCCGAGCCGCGCGGCCTCGGGGTCGGGCGGAGGACCGTGGCCGGGGAACGCGGCGAGGCTGCGGCGCACGCGGTCGAGCGCCTCGCCGACGTACGCATGGGGCACGTGCGCGGGGTCGGGGACGGACAGGAGGCGGGCGCGGATCTCGGCGGCGACGCGGCGGGTGGCCTCGGCCATCGCGGTCCGCGCCGCCCCGTGGAGGGGCGCGATCGAGCTCCGCAGGCTCTCGCGGTCGGGCAGGGCGACGAGCCCGCCGACGGTGGCGCGGGCCGCGACCGGGCCGGCCACCGTGTCGTACGCGCGGCCCTCGGGCGGGCAGCATTCCACCCGGGGGCACACATAGGACCAGTAGCGCCCCTCGTGGGCGCGCAGCGCCTCGATGACCTCGACGCCCGCGCCGCGGAACAGCCGCAGGGCCTCGTCCACGGCGGGAGTGACGAGCGGCCCGGTGCCGAACCCGGCCAGGATGACGTGCGTGACGTCCTCACGGCGCAGCAGCGGGACGAGCCGGTCGAGCGCGCCCGGGGGCTGTGGGAGATCCCACCGGGTGGTGAAGCGGAGCTTGCCCTGGACGCCCCGCCCCGTGAAGGCGATCACGACGAGGCTGTCGGCCGGGTGGAACCCGAGCAGGTAGGGAACGGCCCCGAGGATGTCGTCGGGTGAGGTGAGGAGGATCGGTGTCGGCGTCATGGCGGACACCCTCGCGGATCGGCCGTGGCGGCGCGGGTGCCGCTGCGCGCCCTGTGGACAACGAACCGAGGCGCGTTCGGAAAGAGCGCGCACGCCGCACGTCGCCGGCGCGCGCGACAACGGCCCCGTACTGAACGGCCCCATGCCGATCCGCATACACGGAAAGCAGCAGCGGGGGTGCGTCCTCGCTGGTGACGGCGCTTCTCCCCGGATACGGCAACGCCTGCACGTCCGCGTGCAGCGGCGCGGCCGGCCCGGGGAGGTCATGGGCATGGTCCCCGGCGATGCTCCGGAGGCCCTGTGGACAATCGAGTGCCGCGCCGCCGAGGCGCGAGCGGACGCGGTCGACCTCCGCGGGCTGTCACATCACCAGGACGTGACGGCCACGGGACGGGCGTGCTCGCTGAAGGGCAGTGGTTCAGGGGTGTGCTGATCTGGGGGGCTGGCCGTGGGGGGTTGGGGTGGGGGACAGGCGTTCTCTGACCATGATGGTGGCGCCGGCGACGGCGGCGGGCATCGCGATGACCGCGCCGAACGGCACCAGGAAGATCAGGAACAGCAGCACGCCGAAGCCGAGGGCGGGGGCCTTGTCGGCGCGTAGTGCGGCGAAGCGCTGCTTGCGGGCCAGTCCGCGGCGTTCCATGGCGAGCGCCGTCAGCTCGACGGTCAGGAAGAAGCCGGACACGGCGGCGCCCAGCACGGGCACGACGGTCTGCCCGACGACGGGGACGAATCCCAGGACGAACAGCGGGATCGTGAACAGCAGCGCGTACCCGAGGGTGATCAGGCTGTCGCGCAGTGACCGTGGGATGGACCGCCACAGCGGGACCTCGGGCACGGCCTCCAGCCCACCGAGGTCGTGCTCGACCCGCTCCGAGAGCTTCTCGTAGAAGGGCTCCCCGATCGCGAGCGTCGCGGCCGTGAACGTGAGGACCGAGAGCACGAGCCCGAGCGCGAAGATCACCACTCCGAGCAGCACGCGCACGGTCTGGCGGAGGCCGGAGTTCCAGCCGTCGGCGAACGGGGTGGCCCAGGCCGCAAGGTCGCCCGCGTAGGTGCCGAGCAGCACGAGCGCGACGATGTAGAGGACGAGCGCGAGCAGCGCCGGGATGAGCCCGAAGAGCCACTGGCGAGGATTGCGGGCGACCCAGCCGAGACCTCGGAGGACATATCTGACGCCGTCGGCGAAGCCGCCGACGCCACGGCGGACGGGCTGGCCCATGCTGTTCATGCCCGGCAGGCTAGCGCCTGCCGCCCGGTTCGTCGCACGATCAGTGGAGAGATCCCTGTTTCCAGAGCGACGTCACCTGGACGCCGAGTTCGGCGAGTAGGTGACGGACCAGGGGTAGTGAGATGCCGAGCACGTTGCCGTGGTCGCCGTCGATGCCCTCGACGAACCAGCCGCCGTGGCCGTCCAGCGTGAAAGACCCGGCCACGCGCAGTGGCTCGCCGGTGGCGACGTAGGCGGCTATCTCGTCGTCGCCGGGCGTGCCGAAGCGGACCACGGTCGCGCCCGCCGCGGACGCCTGGGCGCCCGTGGCGGCGTCGATGACGCAGTGCCCGGTGTACAGGGTTCCTGTGCGACCGCGCATGGCGCGCCACCGTTCGACGGCCATCTCGGGCGATTCGGGCTTGCCGTAGGCACGGCCGTCCAGTTCCAGGACCGAGTCGCAGCCGATGACCAGTCCCTCGGCGAGGCCGTCCGCGACGGCGGACGCCTTGGCGCGGGCCAGGACCAGGCACAGTTCTGCGGGGGCGTCGGCGTACCGGGCCGACGCGGCCTCCTCGTCGACGTTGCTGACGATCACCTTGGGGTCGAGCCCGGCGCTGCGCAGGAGCGCGAGCCGCGCGGGAGAGGCGGAGGCGAGGACGATCTCGGTCATGTCTTACGAGCCTAGGGCACCGCGCCGCACGCCCGCGCCGCCGGCGACGGCCCGAGAAGCGTCACAGGACGCGCAGGCCGGCGACGGCGCGGGAAGGGCCATAGGGCGCGCAGGCAGGCGAGAGCGCGGGAAGGGTCACCGGGCGCGCAGCCCGACGACGGCCCGAAAGGGGTGGTCACGGGGCGCGCAGGCCGGCGACGGCCCGAGAGGGGTCACAGAGGCCACAGGCCGGCGGCGGCCCTAGAAGGGTTACAGGGGGCGCAAGCTGGTGATGACGGTGTTGATGTCGGCTCTGCGCTTCTTCTGTGCGTCGGGGATCGAGATGAACAGGAGGGCGGGTTTGCCGTCGGGGACGTCGACGAGGGCGACGGCCGCGGTGGCGGCGCGCTTCTTGCCGCGTACCTTGTACAGGACGCGGTACCCGAGCAGCCAGCCCTTGCGCTTGCCCGCCTTGATCGGCTGCGAGGCCGTCCAGGCGATCTTGGCGCCGTCCGGGTGGTAGTTGAGCGTCCAGCGCGCGGCCAGGAAGGCGGTGTCCTTGAGGCTGTCCTGCACGGCGATGGGCACCGGGCAGGAGGCCAGCAGGGCCCGGTATCCGGCCCCCTTCGCCGCCGGGAGCGTGCGCCGGGTGCCGAAGGGCGCCGACTTGGCGAGCTTCCACTGCTTGGCGAAGCGGGCGAAGGAGATGCCGGACCGCTTGTCGGTCACCCGCCCCTTGGTCGGCCCGCCCCGCCCGGGGTAGTTGGTGAGCTTGCGGTTGCGGGGCAGTTTGGGCACGCGGGGGTCGGCCTTGGCCGCCGCGAGCGGCGTCCTGCCCGCGCTGGCGGACGGCGACGGAGTGGGCGGCGTGCCCGGGGAGGCTCCGGTGGACGGCGTGACCCCGGTGGAGGGCACGACGGCCCCGGCGGACGGGGAGGCGGGCGGCGCGACGGCCCCTGCGGACGCCGAGGCGGACGGCACGACGACGCCGGCGGACGCCGACGCGGCGGACGCGGGCGACGGGCCGGAGGAGACGCCGGGCGACAGCCCGGACGCCGAGGAGGCCGCGGGCGAGGCGACCGGCGACGCCGGGACGACGCCCACCGGGGAGGTCGTGACGGAGGCCGAGGCGGAGGTCGCCGGGGAGGCGGCGGGTGAGACGGCCGGGGACGTGGTCGCGCCCGGAGCGGCGGCCGTGACGGCGGGCGCCGGGTGCGCGGCGGCCGGCGTCCCCTTGGCCGGGGAGCGGGTGACGAACAGCACGAGCCCGGCCACGGCGACGGCGACCGCGGTGACGGCCGCGACCAGCAGGCGGTAGATGAGCCGCATCGGAAGGTCGCCGAGGCGCGCGATCAGTGAACGCCTGGGGCGCGGCTCGGGGGCCTCGGCCGGCGGAGGCGACTCCACCGTGATCTTGGGAAGTGGCGCGGTCTCCGCGTCTGCCGCCACGTACGTCGGGACGGCTTTGCCGTGATTACCCACCCCATTTGGCACGTTGGGAGCGTACGGCATATTGCGCCGGTCCGTCCGATCTCCCGATCACACTTCGGGAACGAGTACCCGCCGCGCACGGGGTTTTCATGGCCTCTGACCTGAGGTTTCCCGCCCGGTCAACGGGTCACGGCGAGGGGTTGCGCAGCGGCCCCCAGCCGGCCGGGCGGTGGCCGCCGGCCCGCAGCCACGGCGCGTCGGCGACGACCGTGCGCGAGCCCGGTTCGATCTCGGTGAACCCCGCGTCCCGCACGACGGGCAGCCCGCTGTCCACGAGGGCCGACCAGCGGCGCGGCCCGGCGACGCGCACGGCGACGGGCAGGCCGCCGGCCCGCCACGCCTCGCGGGCGGGCTCGTCGGTGCCCCACCAGGCGAGCTGCGCCGCGTGCCCGGCCTGGGCCATGGCCTTGCCCGCCGACATCTCCAGGGAGGGGTTCAGCCACAGGATCGCCGCGCCGGGCGCGGGTTCGTCCGGGGGCGCGGTGTCGGTGAGGTCGGTGCCGGAGACCTGGAGCCGCGACAGGTCCTTCGGCCAGGCGTCGAGCGGGACGGGCGGGTGGACGCGCACCTCGGCGGAGCGCACGGCGACGGTGATGCCGGGCAGATCCAGCACGCGCTTCCACTCGCCGCCCCGCGCCCGGCGGACGACCTTCCTGATGCCGATGGTCTCCCAGGCGGTCACGGGTTCTGCCCACTCGCCGCTCAGGGCCCGCTCGTCGTTGAGCAGGGTGAGCACGGCCAGCGCGGCGGCCTCCAGGGCGTCGGTGCGCTGCGGCGGGGAGGCCCGCTCGATCCTGACGACGAGCGGGAGCACTCTCTGGTCTGGCGGGTTCACGGCACCAAGGATCTCAGGCGGCCGCACCCGCGGGGCTCACGCCCTGCCCGCCTCCGCCGGGGCGGCCTCCCGCACGGACGGCGCGGGCGCGGCCGGGGGGACGGCCCCGCGCCCGACGCGCAGTGACATGACGGCGGCGATGGCGCACAGGGCGCCCGCGCCGTACCAGGCGGCGTCGTACTGGCCGAGGTGGTCGCGGGCCAGCCCGGCGAGCACGGCGGCGATGGCGGCGCCGACCTGGTGGGAGGCGAAGACCCAGCCGAACACGACCGCGCCGTCGGCACCATAGATGCGGCGGCACAGCGCGACGGTCGGCGGCACGGTGGCCACCCAGTCGAGCCCGTAGAAGACGATGAAGATGAGCATGCTGGGCTCGGTGGTGGCCGAGAACAGCGCGGGCAGGATCAGCAGGGACGCGCCGCGCAGCGCGTAGTAGGCGCCGAGCAGGACGCGGGGGTCCACCCGGTCGCTGAGCCACCCCGACAGCACGGTGCCGGCGATGTCGAAGACGCCGATCAAGGCGAGCAGGCCGGCCGCCATGGTCTCGGGCATGCCGTGGTCGTGCGCGGCGGGGATGAAGTGGGTGCCGACCAGCCCGTTGGTGCTGGCCCCGCAGATCGCGAACCCGCCGGCCAGGAACCAGAACGCGCGGGTGCGCGCCGCCGACCCGAGCACGCGCACCGCGCGCGCCGCCGCACCTCCTTGGGACGGGGGCACGGGGACGGCGTCCGGCGCGGGGCCGGCGTCCGGCGGGGCGCCGAGCGGGGTCAGGCCGACGTCCTCGGGGCGGTCGCGCATCAGGAACCACACCAGCGGGACGACGGCGAGCGCGGACCCGGCCACGGCGAGGGCGGCGGTGCGCCAGCCGGGTCCCTCGGCCAGCCACGCGAGCAGGGGGAGGAAGATGAGCTGGCCGGTGGCGCCCGCGGCGGTGAGCAGGCCGGTCACCACGCCCCGGTGCCGGACGAACCACCGGTCGGTGACGGTGGCCACGAAGACCAGCGCCATGGAGCCGGTGCCGAGGCCGACCAGCACGCCCCACAGCGCGACGAGCTGCCAGCTCGCGGTCATGAGCACGGTCAGGCCGCTGCCGAGGGCGACGAGCATGAGCGCGAAGGTCACCACGCGGCGCATGCCGAGGCGGTCCATCAGGGCGGCGGCGAAGGGCGCGATGAGGCCGAACAGGGTGAGGTTCACCGAGATGGCCAGCGATATGGTGCCGCGCGTCCAGCCGAACTCGTCCTCCAGCGGGGTGATGAGCACGCCGGGCGTCGCCCGGAACCCGGCGGCCCCCAGGATGGCGACGAAGGCGACGCCGGCCACCACCCAGGCCCGGTGGAGGCGCCATCTTCGTGCCACGTCAGTCGTCGAGGTCATGCGGACCATCATCGATTTTGATCCCGTGCGGGACGAGTGGCTTGATAGCCAATATGTGCAAGAATCCGGCCATGACCCATCGCGTCGTGATCGTCGCGCTCGACGACTTCGCCACCCTGGACCTCGGCATCCCCGGCCAGGTCTTCCACATCGCCCGGCGGGACGGCCGGCGGGTGTACGAGGTGGTCACCTGCTCCCCCGGCGGCCGTCCGGTCCGCGGGCCCGCGGGCTACCGCGTGCTCCCCGACCACGACCTGTCGGTGCTGGCCACGGCCGACACCGTCCTGATTCCCGGCATCCACGGCGGCGCGCCGGTGGAGGACGGCACCATCGACCCCGAGCTGGGCGACGCCCTGCGCGACGCGGCGACCCGCTCGCGCATGATGTCGATCTGCACGGGCGCGTTCGTGCTCGCCGCCGCCGGTCTGCTGGACGACCGCCCGGCCACGACGCACTGGCGGGAGGCCGCCCACTTCCGCGCGCTGTTCCCCCGAGTGCGCCTGGACCCGGACGTGCTGTTCATCGACGACGGCGACCTGCTGACCTCGGCGGGCGTCGCGGCCGGCATCGACCTGTGCCTGCACGTCGTCCGCCGCGACCACGGCAGCGAGATCGCCAACCGGGTGGCCAGGCGGTGTGTGACGCCGCCCTGGCGCGAGGGCGGTCAGGCGCAGTTCATCGAGCGGCCCCTCCCCGAGCCCGGCGGCGCGACCACGGCGCCGACGCGGGCGTGGATGCTGGAGCGGCTGTCCGACCCGCTGGACCTGGCCGCGCAGGCCCGGCACGCCCGCATGAGCGTGCGCACCTACACGCGCAGGTTCCGCGAGGAGACGGGGCTGAGCCCGGCCAGGTGGCTGACCCTCCAGCGGGTGCAGCACGCCCGGCACCTGCTGGAGTCGACGACGCTGCCGGTGGACCAGGTGGCCGCGCGGGCGGGATTCGGCACGGCGACCTCCCTGCGCCAGCACCTGCACGCCACCGTCGGCGTCGCGCCGCTGACCTATCGCCACACGTTCGCCGCCCGGCCGGAATCATGACCGTCGGCCGGACGGCGGGATAACCGAGGTGGAGCTATGGGGATTCGAACCCCAGACCTCCTCCATGCCATGGAGGCGCGCTACCAGCTGCGCCATAGCCCCTCAGCCGCCCCAGGCGGAATTCCGCCTGGCGCGACGCCAGTGTATCGGACATCGCCGGGCGCGCCGAACGGGTTACGCCGTCACCGCAGGGATGCCGCCGTGCGGATCAGCTCGGCCAGCTCGCGCACCATGGGGTCCTGGGTCAGGGCCGCGAGACGCGTCGCGTGGTCGGACAGGTCGCCGAGGTTCTCCGTCAGCAGGTCGTCCCCGGCGCCCCTGAGCCGCTGGGCGAAGCCCGCGACCACCGCGTCCACCTGCAGCGCCGCCGGCGCGCCCTCCCACAGAGAGCCGGACAGCCCGGAGACCTCCAGGGCGCGGCTGGCCTCGCCGGGCGCGCGGCTGTCGGGGTCCAGCCAGCGGACGGTCGCCACCGCGAGCTGCCCGGAGGCGCCCGGCTTCAGGCGCACCTCGTACAGCGCGGTGACCGCGTGCCCGGGGCCGACCTCGCCGCCGTCCTTGGTGTCGTCGCGGAAGTCCTCCTGGGCCAGCGCCCGGTTCTCGTAGCCGACGAGCCGGTAGGACTCGACGGTGGCCGGGTTGAACGCCACCTGCGCCTTGGCGTCGCGGGCCCGCAGGTCCAGGGCGGCGGGCAGCCGCTCGACGAAGACCTGGCGGGCGTCCTCCCGAGAGCTGACGTAGATCGCCGCGCCGTCGCCGTTGTCGGCCAGCCGCTCCATCAGGGCGTCGCCGTAGTCGCGGCCGACGCCCACGCACAGCAGGGTGACGCCGCGCGCGGCGTGCTCCTCGACCCGCTTGAGAATGCCCTGCCAGGTGGTGTCGCCGGTGTTGGCGAGGCCGTCGGACAGGACGACGACGCGGTTGGTGGCCACCGGGCGGAAGGCGCGGGACGCCTCCTGGTAGCCGGTGACCAGCCCGGCCTCCAGGTTGGTCGATCCTTCCACGGTGAGCGTGTCGATCGCCGCGTGCAGGTCCTCGCGCCGGTCGGCGCCGGTCATGGGGACGCGCAGCCGCGCCTCGTCGCTGAAGGAGACGATGGCCACCGCGTCGCCGGGGCCGAGCTGGTCGACGAGAGTGTGCAGGGATTCGCGGACCAGGTCGAGCCGGCCGGGATCGCCCATCGAGCCGGACACGTCCACCACGAAGGTCAGGTTGGCCGGTCTCCTGGCCGCCGCGCCGGTGGTCCTGGTCTGCAGGCCGACGCGCAGCAGCGCGCCGCCGTCCCTTAGCGCGCCGTCCACCTGGACGGAGAAGCCGTCGCCCGGCGGCTCGGCGTACCCCTGGCGGAAGGAGTTGACGAACTCCTCGGGCCGCACCTGGCCGGGGTCGGGCAGGCGGCCGTCCTTCAGCGCGGCTCTGGCGTTCCCGTAGGAGGCGGTGTCGACGTCGAGGGCGAACGTGGACAGCTCGGCGGGGGAACGTTCGGCGGGGGCGCGGGAGGAGGACGGGGGCTGTTCCCCCTGGGGCACGGACGTGGTGGGGGCAGGGGCGTGCGCGCCGCCGTCCGACTGCGTGTTCGCCGCGCCCCCGCCGGAGCACGCCGACAGGAAGAAGGTGAGGGCCACAACGGCACCGGTGAGGATTCGCGTCTTCATGGGAGCCTCCTTGGCGTCATCTCTTAGGACGACCGCCACGGGAGGCGACGCCGGGGCCGTCACGCAAGCGACGGCGAACCGCGATCCGACCGTGACCCCGCGATCTCCCCTCGGACACAGGACTTTCCGGACGTACCAGGAGTAAAGACCTGGTCACTCTGGACAACGCCCGTTTTCCCTACAAGATTGATAGGTTATCGATCCGGTCCGAAGGGGGTCATGTGCTCATCCAACCCGATCCCACGTTCTATCCCTCCGCCCGCGAGGCCATGAGGGCGCCGCGCGAGAAGCTGGCGTACGTCGCGCTGCTCGACACCAAGGGGGAGGGCAGGCCCGACGGCCTCGCCACCGTCGACCTCGACCCCGACTCCCCCGCCTACGGCACGGTCGTCGGCGTGCACGACATGACCGTGCCCGGCGACGAGCTGCACCACTTCGGGTGGAACGTGTGCAGCGCCGCGCTGTGCCCGTACGCCCCGCACCCGCACGTCGAGCGGCGCTACCTCGTCGTCCCCGGGCTGCGCTCCTCGCGCATCTACGTGTTCGACGTCAAGGACGACCCGGCGCGGCCCAAGCTGGTCAAGACCATCGAGCCCGAGGTCATCTTCGAGCGCACCGGCTACAGCCGCCCCCACACCGTCCACTGCGGCACCGACGCCATCTACGTCAGCGCGCTCGGCAACGTGGACGGCGACGCGCCCGGCGGCGTGTTCATGCTCGACCACGACACCTTCGAGCCCCTCGGCCCGTGGGAGGCCGACCGGGGGCCGCAGCGGCTGCACTACGACTTCTGGTGGCATCTCGGGCACGACACCATGATCACAAGCGAGTGGGGCACGCCCAACATGATCGAGGCCGGGCCCGACCTCGGCCTCCTCGTCGGCCGGCAGTACGGCCACAAGCTGCACGTCTGGGACCTGCGCAAGCGCACCCACCTGCAGCAGATCGACCTCGGCGACCAGCACCAGATGGCGCTCGAACTGCGTCCCGCCCACGACCCCACCAAGACCTACGGCTTCGTCAACACCGTGATCAGCGTGGAGGACCTGTCGGCCAACATCTTCACCTGGTACCTGGAGGACGGCGTCTGGAAGGCCAAGAAGACGATCACGATCCCGGCCGAGCCCGCCGACCCGGCCCTGCTGCCCGAGCCGCTCAAGCAGTTCGGCGCGGTCCCGCCGCTGGTCAGCGACATCTCCCTCACCCTGGACGACCGCATCCTGCTCGTCTCGGCATGGGGCACCGGCGAGTTGCTCGCCTTCGACGTGTCCGACCCGCTGAACCCCCGGCAGACCGGCTCGGTGCGCGTCGGCGGCATCACCGGGCGCGCCGCCCACCCCGGCACGCCCGGCACGCCGCGCAACGGCGGCCCGCAGATGGTCGAGGTCAGCAGGGACGGCAGGCGGGCGTACTTCACCAACTCGCTCTACCGGTCCTGGGACGAGGTGTTCTACCCCGACGGCATCGACGGGTGGCTGGTCAAGGCGGACATCGCCGAGGACGGCTCCATCGCCCTCGACCCCGGCTTCCTGGTGGACTTCGCCGCCGACGGGCGCAGGCCCCACCAGGTGAGGCTGCAGGGCGGCGACTCCTCCTCCGACTCCTTCTGCTACCCCTGAGCGGCGCATGGAGCTGACCCAACTCCTGGTCCTGGCCGGGTTCGGCGCCTTCCACGGCCTGAACCCGGCCATGGGCTGGCTGTTCGCGGTGGCGCTCGGCCTGCAGGAACGGTCGCGGCGCGCCGTGCTCGGGGCGCTGCCGCCGATCGTGCTCGGGCACGCCGGGTCGGTGCTGGTCACGCTGGCGCTGGTGGCCGCCGTCCGGGTGGCCACCCCGCCGCGGGCGGTGTCGTACGGTGTGGCGGCGCTGGTGTGCGGGTTCGGCCTGTGGAAGCTGCTGCGGCGGCGCCACCCCCGCTGGGTGGGCATGCGCGTCACCGGGTGGCAGCTCGCCGGGTGGTCGTTCCTCATGGCGACCGCGCACGGCGCGGGGCTGATGCTGCTGCCGGTCACGCTGGCGGGCCACGAGCGTGCGGCGCTCGCGCTCAGCCGCGAGACCCTCGCGGCGGCCGGGGTGCACACCGCCGCGATGCTGGCGGTGACGGCCACGCTCGCGGTCGTCGTCTACGAGCGGCTCGGGGTGTCCGTGCTGCGCCGGGCGTGGTTCAATCTCGATTTAGCCTGGGCGGTCGCCCTGATCGGGGCCGGCGTGTTCGCCGCCCTGACATGACCGGCCGCGCGGCCGGGCCCGGCGGGCCGCGGTCAGAAGGTGTTCCTCCGGCAGTTGAGGAAGAGCTGCATCTCGAAGGGGTCGTTCTCGCTGGCCGGCACGTACGCCAGGTCCATCTGCTCGCGCACCGAGAAGCCGGCCTCCTGCACGACCGCCCGCAGCGCCGCCCGGCCGTAGCCGGTCATGCGCATGGGCGTGCCGAGGACGCGGACCGGCGCGTCGTCCATGTCCATCTCGACCATGCCGAGGCCGAGCCACCCGCCGGGGACCAGGATCTCGTGCAGGCGGAGCAGGGACGCCATGATCTCTTCGCGCCGCAGCATGGACAGCGAGAAGTAGGCCGCGACCGCGTCGAACCGGCCGAGCGTGTCGTCCAGCTCGACGACGTCCAGGAGGTGCAGGTCGGCCTCGGGCACGTTCTGGGCGGCGATGGAGATCATGACGGGCGAGATGTCGATGCCGGTCACCTCGCAGCCGGCCTCGACGAACTGCCGCGCCGTGGGCACGCCCGTGCCGCAGCCGACGTCCAGCACGCGGGCGCCGGGGCGGAGTTTGCGCAGGATCCACTCCGCGGAGGCGATCTGACCGCCCTTGTAAGGAAAGGCCTCGTCGTACCTGTCGCCGATCTTGTCGAACGCGTCGGCCTGCGCCGCCCGATGCACCGGGCGCGAGCGTCCCACAGCCATTCCGTCCACCCAACGCCGGAGGAGTTATCTGCCTCTCCATTAAATAGGGTGATACCACTCACAAAGTCAAGTCCAGTCATGACGTGGAGTTAACAGTATAGAGGAAGAAACATGAGTCGCGCGGCTTTTGTCGTGAATGTCCGGATCACGTGCTCCTCCCGGGTGGCATCGCCCGGATAATGCGGCCCCCGAATATCACGGCTTCCGCGCCCTGATACCGTGCCGTCAGAAGTGTCTTGAACACGTTCAACCGGAGGCGGCATGGTCCCCCTGGTCAATGTCATCATCGCGGCCGGCATGCTCGTCGTGGTCCCTCTCGGGCTCCGATTGGCCGGCGTCCCCCGCGCGGTCCGCATGGCCTGGATCGCCGGGGCCGTGCCGGGCGCCCTCTCGCTGTGGCTGCCCCGCGGCCCGGGCGCCGTCGCGCTCGCCGTCCCCTACGCGCTCGCCACCGCCGTGCTCGCCGCGCACGCGGCCACGCGCCTGCCGCGGCACCTGCCGTCCCCCCGCGAGGTGGCCGTGCTGACCGCGCTCGCCGCCCCGTCGGTCGCGGGCGTGTCGCTGCTCTGGGAGCGCGCGGGCCACCCGCTGCTGGGGTTCAAGCCGCCGATCCTGGCCTTGACCGTGGCGCACTTCCACTACGCCGGGTTCGCCGCCGCGCTGGTCGCGGGCCTGGTGTGCCGCGCCACCGGGGAGCGGAGGATCTCCGGGGCCGCCGCGCTGACGGTGCCCTGCGGCACGGCCCTGGTGCTGGCCGGCTACTTCGTGGGCGACTGGGCGGAACTGGCGGGTGCGATCGTCCTGACGGCGGGCATGTGGCTGGTGGGCCTGCTGACCTGGACGCGGGTGCGGCACCTCGCCGGGGACCGCCTGACGAGGGCGCTGCTCGCCGTCTCGGCCGCGGTCCTGTCCGCCACGATGCTGCTCGCGCTGAGCTGGGCCCTCGGCGAGGCCACCGGCATTCCGCACCCGTCGATCGCGTGGATGGCCGCCACCCACGGGGTGTGCAACGCCGCGGGGTTCGCGCTGTGCGGGATGGCCGCCTGGCGCAGGCTGCGGCCCCTGTGAAGTCCCCTGGAATCCTGGGAAACGGAGAGAGCGCCATGGACCCGAAGCGCTACCTGAACGTGGAGCCGACCTACGCCGACGTGGGCGCCACCCGCACCGGGAACCTCCCCCCCGGCTACCACCACCTGCGGCGCCGGTACGTCGTGGGCGAGGCGCCCGCGCTCGGCCGCGCGGCCGACGCCCTGCTGACCTGGCGGGTGCACGCCGCGCTCGGCCTGCGGCCCCGGGCCACCGCGCCCCGGGCGACGCCGGGCGCGGTGGTCGTGAACCGCCTCGGGATCGGCCCGCTCGCCCTGACGGCCCCCTGCCGGATCATCTGGACCGTCGAGGAGGAGGACCGCGCCGGGTTCGCCTACGGCACGCTCCCGGGGCATCCGGAGTCCGGCGAGGAGTCCTTCCTCCTGGAGGTCGCCCCCGGCGGGAAACTCACCCTCACCGTCACCGCCTTCACCCGGCCGGGCCGCTGGTACAGCCGCCTGGGCCGGCCGGTGATGATCCTGGCGCAGAACTTCTTCTGCGGGCGCTACGCCGCCGCCGTGCGCCGCTACGCCGGGGGCGCGAACGCGATGGAGGCGTAGTCGCTGACGGGGCGGTACCCGAGGTTCTGGTAGATGGAGTTGGACGTCGGGTTGGCGAGGTCGGTGAACAGCAGCAGCAGACCGGCCCCCGCCTCCTGGGCCGCGCGGGTGGCCGCGTGCGTCACCGCCGAGCCGTACCCGCGCCCGCGCGACCCCGACGGCGTGTAGACGGGCCCGATCCGGGACATGCCGCTGATCGGGCGGGAGAACCCGGCCATCGCAACCGGCCGCCCGGCGTCCGCCCACAGCACCATCTCGCCCTGGGCGATCCTGTGCCTCATCTGCGGCAGGAAGTCGCCGCCCGCGTTCTCGGGCTCGGCCTCGGCCATGAAGTCGCGCATCCAGGAGGCGACCCATCCCGCGTCGGCCTCGTCGGCCGGCCGCGGCGCGCCGGTGGACGAGTGCGGCCGCAGGTCGCCGAGCCGGTAGAGGCGCTGGGCCACGCGGCCGGACTCGGCGCGGCCGCCGGTGGCGGCGAACGCCTCGGCCTGCTCCTTGGGGCCGCTCACGCCGGAGATCGGCCGGCCGCGCAGCGCCTCGGCCAGCGCCGCCACCGAGCCGAGCGGGATGTCACCGAGCAGCACGGGGTAGGGCGGGGTGTGGACGACGGCGCCGCGCACCTCGCCGCCGGCGGTCAGCCAGCCGAGGGTGGCGTCCTCGGCCCACAGCCCGTGGCGCAGGCGGTTCAGCACGGTCAGCGGCACGGTGTTGCGCGTGGGATCGGCGCGCAGCCACGCCTCGGCGGCTTCGGGGAACTCCTCGGGGCGGGAGGTGAACGTCCAGGACATGCAGGACAGTGTGCCAAGATCCGCTTCCGCGAGGCGAACGGGTTTCCCCTGGCTAGAACTCGTCGGCGCCGGTGACCTGGGTGATCGTGAAGACGTGCCGGGAGGCGGCGCAGATCGTCTCCAGGGTGTGGATCGGCGTGCCCGAGGTGTCGTGGCCGGTGCGCACGATCTGGACGACCCACTCCCCCGGCGCCAGGTCCAGCGTGGGCACCTCGTCGCCCTCGGGCGGTCGGGCGATCAGGTCCTCCTCGGCGTGGCCGAACCGGTGGCCGAGGGCCTCGATGCCGGCCTGCAGGCTGGGGCGGACGAACCCGGGCTCGCTCAGGGGCGTGCCGCCGAAGAGGTCGAGCCGGAAGTAGCTGGTGGCCACGCGCACCGGGACGCCCCCGGCGAGCAGCAGCTTGCGGCGCGCCAGCACGTCCGCGCCCGGCGCGACCCGCAGCGCGGCGGCGACGCGGGCGTTCGCGGGCTCGGGGCCCACGTACAGCATGCGGCGGCCGGCGCGCAGGCCCTGGCGTTCGGCCTCGGTGACGAACAGGGAGGCGGAGGCGCGCACGGCGGGATCGGTGGGAAGGGCGCGCCGCACCACCACCCCGGTTCGGTTCACGCGTCCGGCCCTTCCCCTGAAACGGCGATACCGCCCACGAGGGGGCGGTATCGGGTGGTTCGCGAGGGTGGAGCTATGGGGATTCGAACCCCAGACCTCCTCCATGCCATGGAGGCGCGCTACCAGCTGCGCCATAGCCCCTTGCGAATGCGGGCCCAGTCTATCGGAACCTGACCACTGCGTGGGCCCGCGGTCGCGCGGCGGACGGCCTTACCGGGCCTCGTCCTCCAGCATGCGGTTCCCCGCCGCGTACCACCCGGTGAGCACCTGCGCCGCGACCACGGCGAACAGCAGGACGAACGGCAGCGTCCAGCCCCCGGTGGCCGAGTAGAGCACGCCGACCACGATCGGGCCCGCCCCGGAGATGAGGTATCCCACGCTCTGGCCGAAGGCCGACAGCGCGGCGGTGGCGTCGGCGGTGCGGGTGCGCAGCGTCAGCAGGGTCAGCGCGAACGGGAACGAGCCCATGCCGACGCCGATGAGCACCACCGACGGCCAGAGCAGCGCTGACGGCCCCGCCAGCAGCCCGGCGAACCCGAGGACGTAGAGGACGGCGAACCCGGCGATCATGGGACGCTGGTTCCCGAGCCGCGCCGCGACGGCGGGGACGGCGAGCGCGACCGGGATGCCGAGCGCGGAGAAGACGGCGAGGCACGTCCCGGCCTCGCCGCTGCTGAGGCCGCGGTCCTGGAGCATCTGGGCGAGCCAGCCGAACATCACGTACGCGAGGAGGGACTGCGTGCCGAAGTACCCGGCGACGGCCCAGGCGAGGCGGCTGCGGACCAGGGCGCGCGGACCGGCGTCCCGGCGCCCGGGGTCGCGCGCGGGCTCGCGGCGCAGGAGGGCGAGCCACGGGACGGCGGCCACCGCCGCCAGCGCCGCCCACACGCCGAGCGCCACGTGCCAGTCGCCGCCCGCGGCGCGCTCGATCGGGATCGTGGCGGCGGCGGCGAGCATGGTGCCCACGGCCAGTGCGGTGGTGTAGACGGTCATCATCGCGCCGGCGCGACCCGGGAAGTGCCGCTTGACCAGCGTCGGGATCAGCACGTTGCCGACCGCGCCGCCGGAGAGGGCGAGCACGCTGGCCGCCAGGAACACCCAGGAGGAGTCGACCGCGACGCGCACCACGAGGCCGGTGCCGAGGGCGACGAGGGAGACCAGCAGCAGGCGGTGCTCGCCGGCGCGCCGGGCCAGCGCGGGGGTGACGACGCCGAACACCGCGAAGCACAGCACCGGCAGCGAGGTGAGCAGGCCCGTCACGACCCCGGACATGCCGAGGGAGCGGCTGACCTGGTCGAGCACGGGGCCGACGCTGGTGACGGCCGTGCGCAGGTTGAGCGCGGCGAGCACGATGCCGAGCACGATGAGCCAGGGAAGCGATCCCGTCCTTCCCGGCCCGCGCGCGGTGGTCGCGAAGGGGGTGAGCACGCTCATGGCGGGATCGGTCCTCCTGTTCAGCAGCAGATCGATTCATAGGATGATTGGATGTCCGCTACTGTATCAGACGCCGATAAATCCGCTTTACTCCCGCTGTGCTGTTCGCTGACCGAACCTGGAAACGGCGAAGGGGGCGGGTCGCCCCGCCCCCCACTCCTTCGCCCGCGTCGTCAGGCCAGACGCTCGGGCTTCAGCGGCGGCTCGTCGTCCCAGCGCGGGTCGCCGGTCGGCGAGACCGGGCCGCTGCCCGGCGCCGGGAGCGTCGTCTCCGGCGGATAGTCGCGCTGGACCGGCTGCGGCGGCACCGGCTCGCCATAGGCGGCGCCGGGCCGGTCGTACGCGGGGTCGGGCGCGGTCGCGCCCGTGCCGTGCAGCACGTCACCGTGGGGCGCCGTGCGCGCGGCGGCGCCGTGGTCGCTGTCGAGCGGCGTCGGGACCTCCCCGCGCCAGCCGCCCGTCTCGTGCCCCTTGGACTCGATGAACTTCTTGAATCGTTCGAGGTCGCCGTGGACACGCATGCGGACGAGCTGCAGCTTGTCGCCGACCTGCTCGACGATGCCCTCGGGTTCGAACTCCATCTGGAGCATGACCCGGGTCGTCTCGTCGGAGAGCCTGTGGAAGGTCACCACGCCGGCCTGGCGCGGCTCGTCCAGCGAGCGCCACGCGACGCGCTCGTCCGGACGCTGCTCGGTGACCTCGGCCTCGAACTCGCGGTGGACGCCCGCGACCTGAACGGTCCAGGCGAGACGGGTGTCGTCGAGCTGCTTGACCGACTCGACCCCTTCCATGAACTCGGGGAAGCTCTCGAACTGGGTCCACTGGTTGTACGCGGTGCGCACCGGCACGGCGACGTCGACCGAGTGCTCGATCGTGCTCATCAGGGCTTCCTCCCTCTGTGTGACCTTCGTGTGGCCTCGGAGAATCGCCCTGCCCGCCGTCGTCCCCTCTAATCAGGCCGCCGCGTCCGCAAAAGCCAAAAAAGGCCGACCAGCGGCAGGATCAGCGGGATGAACACGTAGCCGCTGCCGTACCCCGACCAGACGGTCGCGTGCGGGAACGCCGCCGGGTCGGCCATGCTGAGCGTCCCGACGATCAGCACCCCGGCCAGCTCGATCGCGCAGGCCGCCAGCGCCGTCCGGCGAGCGCCCCTGGCCAGGGCGACGGTGAGCACGACGTAGACGGCGGCGGCGAACGCCGACAGGGCGTAGGCCAGCGGCGCCTCGTCGAACCGGGTGGCGATCTGCACGCCCGCGCGGGCCCCGGCGGCGAGCGCGAAGATGCCGTACACCGCGACCAGCAGGCGCCCCGGCCCGGTGCCGACCGGCGCGCCGGTCACGCCGTCCCCTGCCAGATCTGCAGCAGGCGCCCGACCATGACCGGGATCGCGAAGCAGGCCACCGCGGCGACCGCGGGCCCCCAGCGGGTGCGCTCGGCGAGCGCCCAGACGGCGGCGACCGGCGGGATGACCACGGTGCCGGCCAGGTAGCCGATGAACGTGGCCGTCTCGTGCGGGCTCTGGCCGCCGATCACCTTGGCCACGCCGATGCCCGCCTGCACGAGCAGCCCCAGTTCCAGCACCCCGAGGCCGATGAGCAGCACGACGCCCATGGCCCTGTTCCTGATCGCGACGATCACGCAGGCCGCGGCGAGCAGCAGCGCGCCGATGATGAGCGCGGTGGCCAGGCCGCCGATCATCGGGCGTCCTCACGGCTCGGCAGGGGCCGGGACACCGGGGTCTTCGGGAGCATGGCAGGTAGGGTATCGGCCGTCCGCCTCGGTCCCTCCCCCGAGGAGACCCCCTCCGCCGCGCGCCGCCGGAGAGGGCCTCTGGCGTGGGCCGCCGGTCAGTCGCAGGTCACCAGCACCACCGACACCACCGTGCACCGCACCTGATCGGAGTCGTTGGCGCTCACCGGGTCCACGGGGTCGGAGGCCGTGCGGGTGGCGGTGAAGGTGTAGGGGACGCCGATGGTGAGCAGCCCGAGGGGCACGGAGAACGTCCTGGTCACCGAGGACCCGGCGGGCACGGTTCCCGTCGCGCAGGTGACGGCGCCCTGGCCCGCGGCGCAGTCGCCGGGCGAGGCGGTGAGCCCGGCGGGCAGCGTCGTCGTGACGGTCGCGTCGCGCACCGCGCCCGGCCCGTTGCCGGTGACCCGCACCTTGAAGTCGATCTTCGGGACGAGCAGGCCGAGGCGGGGCGTGGCGGTGAGGGCCACGGCGGCGTCGGCCTCGGCGACGACGGTCAGCACCGGTCCGGTGACGATCGTGGAGGCGTAGTTCGACCCGCGCAGTTCGCCCTGGAAGGTCCGCTCCCCCGGGGCGGCGTCCGGCGCGACGGACAGGGTGAACGCGACGGTGGCCGAGGCTCCCCCGGAGAGCGCGCCGACCGGCGCCTGGAAGCCGATCGGGGTTCCGCCGCCGTCCGTGACCGTCGTGCACGGAGCCGCCGCGCCCGCGCATCCGGTGAGCGTGGCGTAGGACGGCAGGGGCGCGGGGGTGGTGAACACGCGCGCCGCCGCGTTCAGGACCGTGAAGGCGTGGACGTTGGTGACCGTGACGGTGACCGTGACCGGGTCGCCCGCCTGGACCTGAGCGGAGGATAAGGACAGCGCCACCTCGGGCGGGCCGGCGAGGGCGGGGGTGGCGAAGAGGGGGGCCACCGCCATCGTGACGGCCATGGTGACGGCCGCCGCGACAGCGGCGAGGGGATGCCGGAGGGATCTCATTGGAGCCTTTCGGTCTCGGAGAAATACCGAACCCTCTGACTATGGCCGCTGATATCCCGATTGGACGTCATATCGCGATTGATTGGTCACCATTCGTAGTGTCCGGATGCGGACACTACGGCCGGCTCACGGCAGCGACAACTCCGCGGCCAGGCCGTCGAGCAGCCATTTCAGGCCGCGCTCGAAGTTGTCGTCCGCCACGGGGACGCCCTGCTCCAGCAGCGGCGCGAGGTTGGGGAAGCCGCCGCCGCGCACCAGGTCCATGAGGTAGGGCAGGAAGACCTCGTCGCGTTCCTCCGGCGACATGCGGCCGTGCCCCGACCTGCCCTCCAGGACGTCGCGGATGACGTGCCCGAGGACGTAGTCGTCCACCGCGGTCAGGACGCGCCACGCGCGATCATCACGATGCCGCCGGCCGGCCGGCTGACCGACCGCCTCGGGGCCCGGGGCGTCGCGCTGTGCGGCCTCGTCCTGGCCGGCATGTTCGCCTACACGCGCACCGGCGCCGCCACCCCCGCGTGGATCCTCATGGGGGCGCTGTTCGTCGTCGGGCTCGGGCACGGAGCCCTGGCGCCGTCGCTCGCGGCCGCCTCCTACCAGGGGCTGCCCGGCGCGGTGATCCCGGCGGCCACCGCGACGAGCAACATCGCCATCAGGACGGCGACCTCGCTGGGCGTCGCCGCGTCAGAGAAATAGCAGGTCAGGGCCGCCCGGCCGAGAGGAAGACAAAGGCGAACTGTATTCTGTAGGCGGTTGACGAAGGAGTCCCGGCGGCCGCGAGACCCGTGGCGCCGTGATGATCATTGGAGTCGCGATGTCCGCGCAGGACCTCGCAGGCAGGGCCGCCGCACACAAGATCGCCCGTCCCGTCCCGTTGCGCGAGAGCGTCCACGAGGCGCTCCTGGAACTCATCATCAGACGGACCGTCCGCCCGGGCGAACACCTGGCCGAGAGCGAGCTCGCCGAGATGCTCGGCGTCTCCCGGCAGCCGGTCAGGGAAGCGCTGCAGCACCTCAGCCGGGAAGGCTGGGTGGACCTGCACCCGGGGCACGGCGCCTTCGTGCACGTCCCCACCTTCGCCGAAGCCGACCAGTTGCTCGCCGTGCGTTGCCTGCTGGAGACCGAGGCGGCGCGGCTGGCCGCCCGTCACCGCACCGACGAGGCGGTCGCGCGGCTGCGCGAGCGGTGCGCGCGGGGCCTGGCCGCCATCCACGCCGGCGACAACGACGCGGTGGTGGCGCTCAACTTCGAGCTGCACGGCATCGTCATGGAACTCGCCGGCAACGCGGTGCTCACCGACCTGGCCGCGCAGGTCTCCCGCCGGGTGCGGTGGTTCCAGTCTCCGGTGGCGCTCCAGCGCGGGGTCCTGGCCTGGAAGGAGCACGCCGAGCTCGTCGACGCCCTGGACCGGGGGGACGCCGAGGGGGCCGCCGAGGTCATGAAGCGCCACACCGATCACACCCGGGAGATGTACCTGCGCCGGCTCGCCGAGGAGGAGCCGGTGCGGCCGGAGGCCGAGCGCCGCAGGCCACGGCGGACCCCGGCCACGTCGGGCCGCTGAGGGGAGTCGCCGCGCTCAGTCCGGGTGGCCCACCCAGTTCACCTCGTATCCGGCCTCCTGCAAGCGGATCACCGTGTGGGTGAGATCGTCGTCCCGGAACTCCCGCCAGACGCCGAGCAGCGTGGCGACCGGCCCGGGCAGTTCCACGTCCTCGTACCGGGCGGGCGTGCCCCACTGGAGGTGCAGGGCCCGGCCCGGCGTGGTGGCGGGGGTGGCCGTGAACGGCCGCCAGTGGAGGGTGTGGCCGCGGAACCTCGCGTCCAGGACCACGACGCCGCTCTCGAACGCCTCCACGGGCATCCCGAAACCGACGCGCAGGTAGCGCTCTTCCCACAGGACCAGCAGGCGCGTCGCCTTCAGGACGGACGGCAGCACGCCGAGGTCCGATATCGCCGCGACCCCGTCGGCGCCCGGCGTGAAGCCACGGGAAGAGATATATCCGACATATGGTGGGTCCATATCTTCTGTCAAAATATGGACCTGCGTGGGAGGTCCGTAGCCGAGTCGGCCAATCGTCTCTTCGGCGACTCTCGGCAGGATATCGAGTAAGTGTTCCGCGATATCTGGCATTCGCTCAGTATCGTGGAGTCACCGCTGCCATGATCCTGACATGCCGGAAAACAGGGAGAAATGGCTGAGCGCACTCCGGTCGAGGACGGGCGGCTACACCGTGCTCGACCCGTCCGCGCTCGCCGAGGCCGAGGCCCTCTTCGCCGCGACCACCCAGGTGTACGACCTGCCCGCGACCTGCCACGCGGCCGGGACGCTGCACTGGCGGCGCGCCCAGTCCCTGGCGGACGAACGCGCCGCGCGCGAGGTGGACATCGCCGTCCCCCTGTTCATGATGGTCCACCGGTCGGGTTCGGCGCTGCCGCCGCCGGAGCCGCTCGCGCCCACGCTGGCCGCGATCCCGCAGGTGCTCCCGGGTGAGCCCCTCACCTGGATGCACTTCCTCGAAGTGCTCGAAACGTGGCTGACGAGCGGAGCCGACCCGTACCGGCTGCGGCTCGCGGTGCACGTCGGGCGCAACGCCGCGCGGTCCACTCCTGCCGGGCATCCCATGCGGATCGGCCACCTGATCTTCCTCTCCAACGCCCTGCGGTGCCTGTTCGAGCAGTCCGGCGACCTGGCGAGCCTGGACGAGGCCATCGAGATCGGGGAGCAGGGCGCGGCGGAGGCACGGACGGACGAGGACCGCGCCGCCTTCCTCTCCGGCCTCGCCACGAGCCTGCGGGTCCGCTACGAGCACACCGGCGACGTACCCGCGCTGCACCGCTCCGTCGAGACCGGCAGGTGGGCGCTGCGGGTCGTGCCGCACGGCCACCCCCAGCGGTACGTGCCGCTCATGGAGCTGAGCCTCGCCCTTCGCGCTCTGTACGACCGCACCGACGACCCCGCGCTGCTGGAAGAGCTGTGCGTGCTCGGGGCGGCGGCGATCGAGGCCCTCCCGCCCGAGCTCCCGCCGTCCGCCGTGATGCTCACCAACCACGGCAGCGCGCTGCGGGCGCGGTTCGAGCGCACGGGCCGCCAGGACGTGCTGGGCGAGGCGATCGCCGTCGCGCGCCGGGCGGCCGCCCAGGCGCCGCCCCGCACCCCGCTCCAGGTGGCGTGCCGGTACAACCTCGCCGGCCTGCTGCGCGAGCAGTTCGAGCACACCGGGGACCTGCGGGCCCTGAACGAGGCCGTCGTCCTCGCGGACGTGGTCGTCGACGCCACTCCCCCGGTCCACCCGGACGCGCCGCTGTACCGGTCGTCGCTCGCGGCGTGGCTGGTGGCCCGTTTCCAGCGCTCCGGCGACCTCGGGACACTGGACGAGGCGATCGCGCTCGGCCGCACGGCGGTGGAGACCCTCTCCGAGGACCACCCCCTCTGGACGCAGTCCGCGACCAACCTCGCCGTCGCGCTGACGGCCATGGCCGGCCGCACCGGCGACGCCGGCCTGCTGGACGAGACGATCGCGCTCCACCGGCGGTCCGCGAGGAACGCCTCCGGCCGTTTCCTGGCAGGAGCCGTCACCGGACTGGCCAACGCCCTGCTCGCGTCCTACGAGCTCACCGGCGACACGGCCGCCCTGCGGGAGGCGATCGCACAGGGCAGGACCGCCCTGGCCGCGCTCTCCGGCGACGACCCCACCAGGGCGATCTGCGCGGTGAACCTGTCCCGCGCGCTGGACGAGCTGACCGAGGCGACCGGCGACGACCGTGCGGCGGAGGAGGCCCTCGGCCTGCTGGAGGCGGCCGCGGGACAGGAGCGGGCCAGGACCTCGGTCCGGGTCGAGGCCGCCCGCGGCTGGGGCAGGCTGGCGGCGGGCCGGGGTGAGACCGAACGGGCGGCGCGGGGACTGGCCGCCGCCGTGGAGCTGCTGCCCCGCCTGGCGGCCCGCGGCCTGTCCCGGTCCGACGCGACGCACTGGATGGCCGAGTACGCGCGGCTGGCCGGGGACGCGGCGGCGCTGGCCGTGGAGACCGGACGGCCCGAGCGGGCGGTCGAGCTGCTGGAGGCGGGGCGCGGCGTGCTGCTGTCCCAGGCCCTGGACGCGCGCACCGACCTGACCGAGTTGCGCGAGCGGGACGCGGCGCTCGCCGACCGGTTCGCCTACCTGGTGACGCGGCTCGACGCCGACGAGACCGGCGACCCGTCCGACTCGCCCGACCTGCGCCGAGAGCTGGCCGGCGAGCTGGCGGAGCTGATCGAGCGCGTCCGGTCGCTGCCCGGCCTCGACAGGTTCCTGCTGCCCCCGGACCTGGCGCGGCTGCGCGCCGAGGCGAGCGACGGCCCGGTGGTCATGGTCAATGTCAGCGACCATCGGTGTGACGCGCTGATCCTCACCTCCTCCGGCGTCCAGGTGCAGGAGCTGCCCGGCCTGAGCACGCGGGCCGTCCACGAGCGGCTCGCGGTGATGCGCGAGGCGCTGGCCCTGAGGAGCGGCGCCGAGCCGGAACGCGAGCGGGCCGAGCGGGCGATGCACGCCACGCTGGCCTGGCTCTGGGACGCCGTCGCGGGCCCGGTCCTCGACCGTCTCGGACTGACGGGCGCGGCCGACGAGCTGACAGACGCGGCGGGCGGTGAACGGCGCCTGTGGTGGGTGCCGTGCGGCCCCATGGCGTACTTCCCCCTGCACGCGGCCGGCCACCACGAGGATCCGCCGGGACCCGGCCGCCGTACGGTGATGGACCGGGTCGTGTCCTCCTACACCACCACCGTCCGGGCGCTGGCCCATGCCCGGGCGCGGCGGGCGGAGCGGCCCGGTCCCCGCCGGCCGCGCGTGCTCGCGGTCGCCATGCCGGAGACGCCCGGCGCGGCGCCCCTGCCGGGGGCCCGGGTCGAGTACAGCCGGCTGTCCCGGCTCTTCCCCGGCCTGGACGGGCTGGTCGGCCCGGACGCCACCCGCGACGCCGTCCTGTCCCGCCTTCCCCGCAGCGCCTGGGCGCACTTCGCCTGCCACGCCGCCGCCGACCCCGCCGATCCGTCCGGCAGCCACCTGCTGGTGCACGACCACGCCGGCCGGCCGCTCGACGTGGTGGAGGTGTCCCGGCTCCGGCTGCGGGACGCCGAGTTCGCCTACCTGTCGGCCTGCGACACCGCCGTCACCGCGCCGGAGCTGGCCGACGAGTGCGTCCACGTCGTCTCGGCCTTCCAGCTCGCCGGGTTCTCGCACGTCGTCGGCACGCTGTGGGAGATCGGCGACGCCGCCGCCGCGCAGCTCGCCGTGAAGGTGTACGAGGACCTGGTCGCGGCGGGCTCCGACCCGGCGCACGCGGCGCGCTGCCTCCACCGGGCGACGCGCGCCCTGCGCGACCGCCACCCGGGCATGCCGACGCTGTGGGCGTCCCACGTGCACATGGGAGCCTAGGCCCGGCGCGGGTCAGGCCGGGGCCGCCCTGAGGCCGTCGAGGATGACGGTGGTGAGGGGGTCGTCGGCGCGGGCGCCGGGGCGGCAGACGGCCACGTTGAGCAGGCCGACGACCTCGCCCGGCGGGATGTCGGGGCGCATCGCCCCTTCCCGCTGCGCCTGCTCGGCGATCCGCCTGAGCAGGGCGTCCATGTCGCCGGTCAGGGCGGGCAGCTCGGGGTGCGCGGTGGGCACGCCGGCGAGCGACTTGGTCAGAGAGAGGGGCAGCTCGACGCAGCGCTCCATCAACAGGCGCAACACCTGCCAGCCGGGCAACCCCTGGGCGGTGAGCTCGCGGCCCGTGGTGAGGAGCCGGCGCAGGCTGTCGACGGCGATCTCCTCCAGCAGGGCCTGCCGGTCGGGGAAGTGCCGGTAGAGCGTGCCGACGCCGAGGCCGGCCGCCCGCGCGATCTCCTCCATGGAGACGCCGGGGCCGCGCCCGGTGAACAGCTCGACCGCGGTCGCGACGATCAGGTCGCGGTTGCGGCGCGCGTCGGCTCGCACGTCCGGGCCCTCCTCGGCTCCTCTACGAACGGAATCGGGGATTCAGGTTACTGTACGGTGGTAGACGGAAGATGAAGGTCCGATTCACTTTGGAGTGATCATGAAGTTCGCCATCCACGTCGGGCAAGAAGGGCTGAGCCTCGACGAGCTGATCGGGCAGGTGCGCGCGGCCGCGGAGGCGGGGCTGGACGGCGTGTACACCAACCAGCTCACCTCGTGGGACGCGGTCACGCTCGCCGCGCTCGCCGCCCGCGAGGTCCCCGGCATCGACGTCGGGACGGCGGTGACCCAGACCTACCCCCGGCATCCGCTGGCGCTCGCCGGACAGGCGCTCACCGCCCAGGCGGCGAGCCGCGGCCGGTTCGTCCTCGGCGTCGGCCCCAGCCACCAGCCGATCATCGAAGGCTGGTTCGGCTACTCCTACGCCCGCCCCGCCCGGCACGTCCGCGAGTACCTGACGGCGCTCGGGCCGCTGCTGCGCGGCGAGCAGGTGGAGTACCGCGGCGAGACCCTCACGGCGGCCGGACGGGTCGAGGTGCCCGGCGCCACGCCCCCGCCGGTCCTGCTGTCGGCGCTCGGCCCCGTCATGCTCGGCATCGCGGGCGAGCTGACCGACGGCGTCGTCACCACCTGGACGACGCCTCGGACGACCGGCGAGTACATCGTTCCCGCCGTCACCCGCGCCGCCTCCCAGGCCGGACGGCCCGCCCCGCGCGTCGTCACCACGGTCATCGTGGCCCTCACCGCCGACCCCGAGGCCGCCGTCCGCCGGGTCGCCGACGCCTACGGCATGGTCGGGCACCTGCCCAGCTACCGCGCCCTGCTCGACCGCCAGGGCCTGACCGGCGTCCACGAGACCGTCATCGCCGGCGACGAGACCACCATCGAACGCGCCCTGCGCTCCTACACCGACGCCGGCGCCACCGAACTCCTCATCAGTCCCTTCGGCGACCTGGCCCACCGCGCCCGCGTCCTGGACCTGCTCAGCTCCCTACGCAGCCATACGTGATCCTGCGGGCTCACGCCGTCCGGCGCTCGCCGCACGAGGCGCGGGCGACCAGCGTCGGCGCGAAGACGAGCGCGACCGGCCCGCCGGGGCGGTCCACGATGAGTTCGGCGGCCTTCAGGCCCATCTGGTAGGAGGGCTGGGCGACCACGGTGATCCCGAGCGCCGCGGCCCACGGAAAATCGTCCATCGTCACGAACGCGAGGTCGCCGGGGATCGCGATGCCCCGCGTGATGAGGGCCGAGTGGACCGCGACGGTCAGCCGGCCGGTGGTGCAGACGATCGCGTCCAACGGCTCGCCCCGGTCACGGCCACGGGCGAGCAGCCCGTCGACGGCGGCGCTCACGTCCTCTTCGCTCTCCGCGACCGCCACCGCGTCCTCGCGCAAGGGCGACCCCAGGCCCGCCAGAGCCCGCCGCAGCCCCGCCGTACGCCTGATCTGGGAGGGGCGGCGTCCCGAGGAGACGACGCCGATGGAGGAGCGCCCGCACTCGGCCAGATGGGCGGCCATCAGCCGCCCGGCCTCGACATCGTCCAAGGTGATCGAGTGCAGGCCGGGCGGCGCGTCCCGCACGGACCGCGCGACGATCACGCACGGGGTGCCGTTCCCGGCCATCCGGCGTGTCCGGCCGTCGGTCGCCTCACCGGTGGTCACGATCAGCCCGCGCACCCTCTGCTCGTCCATGGTCCGTACCTGGGCGACCTCGCGGTCGACGCGGCGAAACGTGTTGGCGAGCATGACGAGGCTGTCGTTGGCCGCCGCCACCTCGTCGACGCC
Source organism: Sphaerisporangium siamense (assembly GCF_014205275.1). Taxonomy (NCBI): domain Bacteria; kingdom Bacillati; phylum Actinomycetota; class Actinomycetes; order Streptosporangiales; family Streptosporangiaceae; genus Sphaerisporangium; species Sphaerisporangium siamense. Next base: position 3,946,257 of record NZ_JACHND010000001.1, on the reverse strand, counting down.
GCGGATGAGGTCGAGGTAGAAGGGGCTGCTCAGATCGCGGATGACGACGCCGATCGTGCTGGAACTCCCGGCGAAGACGCCCTTGGTGAGCGCGTTGGGGGTGTACTCCAGACGAGCCACCGCCTCCCACACCCGGGTGGCGGTCGCCTCGGTGACGGCGCCGCCGTTGAGGACGCGGGAGACCGTGGCCGTGGACACACCCGCGTCCGCGGCGACGTCGCCGATGGTCGCTCGCTTCACCAGACTCCCCCGGTCGGTCCGACGTTTCCCGCGCCGTTCAGGCCACGACTCGCTGCCCGGCTCGCACGACGATCTCGCCGCCCACCATGACGGTCCCCACGTGGTGAAGTTCCGCGGGGTCGGTCACCACGAGGTCGGCGATCATGCCCGGCGCGACACGGCCACGCCGCGGCGCCACGCCGGGAACGGCGTCCGCGACGTTGGCGGTCGCCATCGCCACCGCGGCCGGCAGGCTCACCACGCCGGCCTTGATGGATCGGTCGATCGCCAGCAGGATCGGGTCGTGATGACCGCCCGCGTAGTCGGTGGAGATCGTGTCCACCACTCCCGCAGAGAACATCGCATAGAGCAATTCTGGCCCCGTCGTCAGCCGTTGCGCCCCGAACGTGTCCAGAGTGGACACGTCCACGATCGCGCCCATCTCCTTCAGCCGTCCGGCGTGCTCGACGGCCTCGCGGAGCTCGAAGCTGGAGTGGTTGGAGTGCCCGGCGATCAGGATGACGTCCGTCCGCGCGATCGAGGCGACCTGGGTCATCGACGCCGCCGCGTTGTGCACCAGCACCGGGACGCCCGCCGCGCGGGCCTGCCCGGCCGCCTCGGCGAGCCCGCGCAGGGCGATGTCGAAGGCCGGCAGCACGATGCCGGAGACGATCTCGCGGGCGTCCTCGACCGAGAGCCTGCCGGTCAGGCCCGCGCCCGCCAGCGCCTCCTCCACGGCGTCCCGGTCGAACGCGCTCGCCGAGATGTGCCGGCCCAGCACCGCGACCTTCAGCCCGTTCGCCTGGCGGGGCGTGATCCGGACGCCGGTACGTCTCTCGACCTCGGCGGGGATGTACATGTAACTCGCCCCGCCCCCGCCGAGGGTGTGCCCCGCTCCGATCTCGCCGAGCGCGACCGCCCCGGCGCGAACCGCGTCCCGCGCGGTGAACGCGCGGTTCGCCGCGGTGAGACCGCCGCCGTCGGCGATGGTCGCCGCCGCCAGGCAGGCGGGGGTGTTGCACGAGGCGAGCCTGACGTTGACCGGGTGCGCCTCGCCGGTGCGCGCGAGCGCCTCGGCGGTGACGAAGCCGTCCACGCAGAGCACCGTGGTCGTCCCCTCCACCAGGTGCCGGTCGAGGTTGGCGAGCACCTGCTCGTGTGGCAGGGCCTCATGGCCGCTGGGGAACAGCGGCCCGTACGCGGTGCCGTGCGTGTGGTTGTTGATCAGCCCGGGGATCACCAGCATTCCGGCCGCGTCGACGATCTCGTCCACCGTGCCGTAGGCGTCGGCCGGGCGCGAGGGCACGATCTCGCGGACGGTGTCCCCCGCGACGACGATGTCGACCGCGCGCCGCGGGTCCGTGCCGGTGCCGTCGACCAGGTCACCGTCATGCAGGACGATCGTACGCACGATTCCTCCTCACCGGGCCGCAAGCGCCGGCCGCTCGAACCGGAACGCCGCCAGCGCCTCGTCCTGGTTCTCGCCGAGCACCTCGCCGGCGACCAGGTCACCGGCGTGCACGCTCAGCGTCGCGCCGCTGTGCGAGACCGCGAAGTGGAAGTTGGGCAGCGCGACGACCCGGCCGAGCACCGGCAGGCCATCGCCGGGGATGGGCCGTTCACCGACCCGGACCCCCTCCACGGTCGCCGCGCGGAGTCCCGGATACAGCGCACGACCGGCCTCGACGACCTTGCCGACGGCCGACGGATCGACGCTGATCTCCCCGGCGCCGGAGACGTGCGCCGCGCCGTCGATCTCATGGGTGTGCAGCAGGACGCGCCCGCCGCCGTCCGGGCGTAGGTGGACGTGCGGGGAATGGATGACGCGCGACGGCGAGACCGCGACCGGTGAGGTGGAGACGAGCACGCCGCGGGTGTTGCGCATGGGCAGCACGAGCCCGGCGAGCTCGGCGATCGCGGCGGCCTGTGGTCCCGCGCAGTTCACGACCGCGTCCGCGAGGAGTCGTCGTCCGGAGGCGAGCCACACGGCGCGCACCATGCCCGCGGTCACCTCCAGCCCGGTGACGCCGTCGTACGCCACCGGTTCCGCACCCCCGGCCACCGCACTGGACAGCAGGTGGCCGATCAGTCGGACCGGCTCGATCCAGCCTTCGCGGGGGAAGTAGGCGATCTCGTCGTCCGGTAGCCCGGCCGGGTCCATGTCCGGTTCCAGGCGCAGCGCCTCGGCCCGGCTCAGCCACCGCGCCTCGTATCCGTAGTCGAGGACGCCTGCGACCTTGCCGCGCAGTTCCGCGCGCCCGGCGTCGTCGGCGGCCCATTCGAGGTTGCCGCCCTCGTGGTACCAGTCGCCGTGCGGCACGTCGGCCGCCAGCCTCCGGTGGGCCGCCATGCCCGCGACGTTGAGATCGTGGTACGACCGCGGCCGCTTACCGCAGGAGTTGACCCACGAGAACGTCGCCCCGGAGGTCCCGCCCGCCGGGGCGCCGGCGTCCACGACGGTGACCCGGGCGCCCCGCCGCGTCAGCGCGGCGGCCACCGCCGCGCCGTAGACGCCGGCACCGATCACGACCACGTGCTCGACCATGCCGCACCTCTCGATGTAACTAGTTACAGCAACTAGTTACATCAGCAGAACACGGGGGTTCGGCACGGTCAAGGGTGCGTCTGTCACGGGAGCACGCCCAACAAGGCGTGAATGGCCGACTCGCCGCCCCTCCGGACGGCGAAAGCCTGGGAAACGAGCGAGCCCAGGCGAGGAAACGATTCCCGGCCTGGGCTTTCATCGGAAGTGGAGCTATGGGGATTCGAACCCCAGACCTCCTCCATGCCATGGAGGCGCGCTACCAACTGCGCTATAGCCCCTTGTCGCCGCTATGGGTACTCCCGTCACGGCGCTCGGAGAGCATATAGCCACAGCCCCTCGTTCACCTAATTGACACCATCCGCCCCGGAAACCCCTCGGGGCCGCCGCGTCACGGAGAGGAGGCGTCGCCAATCTCGGGGGTGATGAACGGGCGCAAGGTGGCGGCGGCGATCCGCAGGCCCTGGTGGATTCGGGGCAGGGAGCCGCCCCAAATCGGGTCTTCGTGCTCAACGGCGACGGTGCCGTCGTAGCCGTGGTCGTAGAGGGTGTCGATGACGCGGTTCCAGTCGATGACGCCGCGGCCGGGGACGCGGTAGCGCCACCATCCGACGTCGGTCGGCGAGGCGCGCTCGGCGGTCTTGCCGAAGACGCCGTGGCGGGTGCGGGCGCGCTCGTCGATCTCGATGTCCTTGGCCTGGACGTGGGCGACCATGCCGCGCCGCAGGGCGTACCGCAGGGCGTCGATCGGGTCGATGCCGAGCCAGGGCAGGTGGGAGGGGTCGTAGGTGAGGCGGAAGCCGAGGCCGGACATCCAGTCCCACAGCTCGGGCGAGTAGGCGAGGTTGCCGGGGTAGCCGTCGGGATGCCAGCCCTCCATCGGGCAGTTCTCGGCGAGCAGGCCCACGCCGCGCCCGGCCGCGTACTCGGCGAGCGGGCGCAGGTGCCGTTCGGCGAGCTTGAGGTTGTCGGCCACCGGCAGGGTGACGTCCCGCCCGACGAACGTGCACACGTACGGCACCCGCAGCGCCGCCGCGGTGTCGATGACCGACCGCAGGTGCCGGTGGATCGCCTCACGCCGCCGTTCGTCGGGATGCAGGTTGTTGTCGCAGTACGTCAGCGCGGGGACGGTGAGCGCGTGCCGGTCCATCAGCTCCCGGACCCGCTCGGCGTCGGCCGCGGAGAAGTTCTCCACGTCGAGGTGCGCGGCCTGGTGGACGTGCCCGGTGCCCTTCGGCCAGGTCGCGATCTCCAGGGCCTCGTATCCGGCCTGGGAGGCCCACGCGGCGACCTCGTCCAGCGACTGCGCGCCCAGGCACGCGGTGAGCAGGCCGAGCTTCATGACGTCTCCAGGGGCTTGGTGAGCGAGGTGATCCAGCGCTGGGTGTCGAGCGTGTCGGGGTGGGCGGCCTCGCGCGAGCGGATCTGCGCCCTGCGGATCCGGCGGAGCCGCCACAGCAGCCGGCGGCGCGCGAACGCGCCCTCGTCTCCGGCGGCCTGGAAGCGGGCCAGGGCCAGGTACTTCTCGGTCTCCAGGGTGTCGGGATGGCGACGCCCCTGCAGGCGCCTGCGCTCGGCGTACGCCCGGGCGAGGGTGGCCACGGCCCACGTGCCCTCACCCGCCCGGACGCGCAGCTTGCCGAGGCTGTGCATGGCGTCCAAGGTGTCGCCGTGCGTGGCGCCCAGCTCGCCCGAACGGCCCGCGATGACCCCGCTGTAGCCCTCCACCGCCGCGTCCCGCTTGCCCAGCTCGCTCTGGATCCAGCTCCGCTTGCACCGGACGTGCAGGAGCAAGGGCAGATCGAGGCCCGCCTGGCGCCCCATGCGCGCTTCCAGGAGGAGCAGTCCGGCCTCGGCCTCTTCGAGGCGGCCCGCGTTCGCCACCGCCCACATGAGGAGGTGCAACGTGCGGAAGCTTCGCGGGTCGTCGTGGCCGTACGCACGGGTCTCGTCCTGGTACAGCTCGCGCAGCAGCCTCTCGGCGTCCGCATGGCCGAGTTGCAGCCGCGCGTGCGCGTGGGCGCGGCGCAGGTTGAGGACGGCGGGGTGGTCGTGGCCCAGCCGCCGGGTCAGCGGATGCGAGCCGGCGATGAGCGGCACGGCGAGGGCCAGGGCCCGCCGCTCGGCCCGGTCGTTGACGAGGGCCTCACAGGCGATGGCCACGCCGGACACGAGGCGGGCCAGGGCGTCGTCCTCGAAGATCTCGGCGGGACGGTCGCACAGCTCGCCCAGCCGCGTGGTCAGCGCCTCGAAGCGCTTGCGCCGGCTCCGGGGAAGCTGGCGGATGTCCTCGAACCCGTCCATGACGGGAGGGGCGCACGCGTTCAGCCCCTTCGCCGTGCGCGAGCCGCCCTGGCGCACGAACATGGACAACGCCCACCGGTTCGCGGCGACCAGCCGGGTTATCGGCCCCGATCCGGTCTCTTCGCTGAGCAGGTAGTGCAGCTCCGGCAGCAACGTGTTGCCGTAGATCTCGTCGCGTAACTCCGGCGGGATCCGGCGCGCGGCGAGACGTAAGATCACGAAGGGTAGCCTTTCGAGGCGCATCCGTACCTCCTCGCTCACCAGGTTGACGACGACGGCGGCCCCGAGCAGCCCGGCGAACGCCACCACGGCGCTCAGTCCGGACAGGAAGCCGCTCACCGCAACCCCTGCTCCGGTCGCAGGGCCCCGAGGCCCGAGGACGGCCGCAGCCGCTCGCTGAGCTTCGCGAGCTCCAGCCGCGCCACCTGGATCCCGTCGTCGGTCAGCCGGTACCCGCGCCGCGCCGGCCGCCCCGCCACGGCCGGGTCGACGTCCTCCTCGACCACCGCCAGCCACCCCGCCCCGCGCAGCCTGGCCAGCAGCGGATAGATCTTCCCACTCGGAAACCCGGTCTCTTTCATGAGGTCATAGCCGTAACGCTCCCGCCCCGGATCCTCAAGAAACACCTTGAGCAACGTCACCACGGCCACTGTCATCTGCGGAGGCATACGTAAAACTTTTACATAGGGGTCCGGGTTGGTCAACCCTCACGACCTTCGACAGCGCCCCGGCACTGCCGCCGCCCGGGAAACGGGCCTCGCTTCGCTCGGACCGTGTTCATTGGGGAGTTCACCCCCACCTGGCGGACACCTGCGACCAGGTGCGCACGTAGACCCGGCGAGGCGGCCGACGGCGCGTATAAGTATCGGCTGCTTTCGGAGCCCCCTACGCCGTGAGCTTGCGCAACTCTCGGGCGGCGGGCAGCCCCCTGGCCTTGTCCGGCAGGGCGGCGAAGACTTCGGCCGCCATATGCCGTGCCCTCGGAGTGGTCACGGGCATTCTCTGGAGCGTCTCCAAGGCATGGCCGATCCCCTCGTCGATCTCGCGGTGCCGTACGAGGTCAGCGGAACGGATGAGGTGTAGGAGCAATCTGGGCCCTTGTGCGTCTCTCGGATAGATAGCGAGCGCCTGATCAATGGATTCCGCTGCCCTCTCGTGCCCGGTACGCGTGTGAACGTGCGCTATCTGCCATAGCACATAAGCCTCTGCCAGTCCGAAAGCCGCAGGGTCGATGTTCGGGCCGGATCTGTCAGGAAGTTTCTCGAAGGTCTGGACGAAGGCTTGCAGCTCGGCGCGGGCCATGGCATGGTCACCCCGCTCGGCCGCTATCCATGCGCGGACGGAGTGCGCCCGCATATGCCCATAGCTGGGTACTCCATCCGCTATCTGGACGGCCTGATCCGCCAACTCCGCGACGACGTGGAACGGAACATCCGCATGGCGTGTATCGGATGCCTCCTTCGCACGGACCCACACCGACATTTCGCGATCACCTGAGGCGTCGGCGGCACGGCGAGCGGACCGCCACGCGAGGCGCGCGGCACGCCGGTCCCCCGTGTCTCCGAACTCCGTCGCCAGCAGCCCGGAGAGCCCTGCTCCGACACGGAGCAACCCGGCCTGCGCGCTGGGCGACTGGCCCCGTTCGAGGATGCGCCCGAGAGCGAGTACGTCGGCGGTCAGGTCATTGATCAGAAATCCCACCGGCCGCCTGGTGATCAGATGGCTGTACTCGTAGAGCCTGCGTTCCCAGTCGTCCAGGTCGAGGCGGTCACCGGTCGCGCGCTCGATCGCGGCGAAGACGTCCTCCAAGGCGTTCGCGGGTATTGCCGCACCCGCGCCGATGGCTGTCAGGATTTGCATGGCCGCACGTCGTTCCATGGTGTCCTCACCGGAAGAAGTGAGCTGCTTTTCCAGCAGCGTACTTCGCAATTCATCCGATTCGGTGATTGCGGCGTGAAGTGCCGTTATCAGCCCCTCTGCACCGAGGGCGGCATCCAAGCGGGCGGCATGCTCGGCCGGTACGGGGCGCTGACCCGTCTCCCATTTGCTGAGCAGCGAATGATCGATGTGGATCACCGACGCGGTCTCGCGTAACCCCATTCGCCGGGACTCGCGCCACTGGCGCAGAGCGGCGCCGAATCGCGGCCAGGCGGGAGAAAGATCGGCCATCGGACTCCTGGTGATCGGCTGGTGAACGTGCCCGTTCACCAGGTCGGACTTCCGCCGTCCTCGCGGATGATTCCCACTATGGCAGCGCGTCACCGAAAACGGACGCGCAAACGCCACCCCCACAGGCGATGACCGCACCATACGGATGTATTTGATTAGAAATTGAGGTTCCCGCTGAATGTCCAAAATAAGCGGTATTCGCGTCATAGAAACCCAGGGTGACACCGGCCTCCGCCGTCGCGCCCCGTACCGGCGGGGAGCGGCGGCATGAGCCGGCCGGGCGGACGGCACGCACCGGGTGTCCTCGTCACCGAGGTCCGCCCCCGGCTCTGGGACCAGGACAAGAAGGCGGCGGCCGACCTGCTCGACCGGATGGAGCCAGGGTGGCACGTCATGTACGGGCTGTGGAGCCGCCGGTTCTACGCCATCGCGGTCTGGCAGACCGAACCGTTGATCGAGGACGCGCGGAGCGTCGAAGAACTGTGCGAGCGGATGCGGGCGGTGGAGGCGGAGATCATGCCGCCGGAGGCCCCCCGGCAGCGGAGGGTGGCATGAACGGCCGCGAAGATCGCGGCAGCCTCGGAGGAGCAGCCGTGATCACGATCCCTGGCGGGGTGGAAGTGGCCACGTGGGAAGTGCCGTACAACCCCGCGGAGGTACGCGCGGCACGGCACAAGGTGCGGGCGACCCTCACCTCCTGGTTTCTCATGGACGTGGCCGATGACGTCGAGCTGGTGGTGGCGGAGACGCTCGCCAACGCGATCTCCCACGGCGCGCCCCCGATACAGCTCGCGCTGTGGCGATCGGCTCATGAGCTGTGGGTCCGTGTCACCGATCACGGGGGCGGCCGGCCTCGGCGTCTCACTCCAGGACCGCAAGCGGTCCACGGGCGTGGGCTTTCCATCGTGGCCGCTCTGGCTACGGAGTCGGGGGTCGTCTTCCTCGCCGGCCGGCCTGGCAAGGTCGTGTGGGCGCGGTGGGCGTTGCCCGAGGTCCCCCTCCCCCGATCAGCTCAGGACCCGGAGGCGAGAGTGAGGCGCGGCAGCCTCTCATGAACACAGCCCGAGCGCAGCGAGGCCCATTTTCAGGACGGCGGCCGTCGCCCGGGGCGCTGTGATCGCGGCGTGGTTCTGCCTCGGACCCTTGCGCGGAAATGCCTAGCGGCCAGGGTGTCCGACGACGGGCGTGGACTCCTCGGAGCGGCGGGCGTCCGGGACGTGCGGCGTGATCGAGATCGATGGGCCGTCGTCCTGGGCGGGCGCCGTGCCGGACGGCGCGGCTGCGGCCGACCGGCCGGGCTCTTCACCGGGCGTCTCCTCGCCGGGCGCGGCTCGCTCCAGGAACCTGAGCAGTTCCACCGGGAAGGGCAGGACGAGCGTCGAGTTCTTCTCGGCGGCGACCTCGACGACGGTCTGGAGCAGGCGGAGCTCCAGCGCGGCCGGGTGCTGTGTCATCGCCTCCGCGGCCTGGCTCAGCTTGGCCGAGGCCTGTAGTTCGCCGTCGGCGGTGATGACGCGGGCCCGCCGCTCCCGTTCGGCTTCGGCCTGGCGGGCGATCGACCGTTTCATCGACTCCGGCAGCGCCACGTCCTTGATCTCCACGCGGTCGATGTGGACCCCCCAGCCCAGCGCCGGGCTGTCGATCATGAGTTCCAGGCCCTGGTTGAGCTGCTCCCGGTTGGACAGGAGGTCGTCCAGGTCGCTCTTGCCGATGATCGACCGCAGCGAGGTCTGCGCGACCTGGCCGATGGCGGACATGTAGTCCTGGACGTCGATGGTCACCCGCATCGGGTCGACGACGTTGAAGTAGACGACGGCGTCCACGCGAACCGTCACGTTGTCGCGGGTGATGCCGTCCTGGGCGGGCACCGGCATCGTGATGATCTGCAGGTTGACCTTCTCCAGGCGGTCGGCGATCGGCACGAGCAGCGCGAGCCCGGGTCCGCGGATCGCCGATCGCACGCACCCGAACCGGAAGACGATGCCCCGTTCGAACTGCCGGACCACGCGCACGCTCGCCGCCAGCAACGCCGTGCCCAGGATCAGGACCACGAGGATCACATAGAAGATGGCCATTTCGCACCCCCCGGGTGCCTGTCGGCCAGATGGAACACGTGGCCGACCACACATTGTCATCGTAATCCGCGCCATGGCCCCGTCCGTCACGGCCGGTCGCCGACCCAGGGCCGGTGAGGACCCCGGCGGGCGCATGACGAAGGCCCGGCGCGGAGTCCGCACCGAGCCTGTCGACGTGGGGGTCAGGTCGCGATGGGGGCGGATTCGGGGCGGTCGTCGCTGTTGACCGGCTCCGGAAGCGTTCCCGCGTTGTGTTCGAGGAGGCGCCAGCCGCTGGTGCCCTCGTGGACGACGGACCAGGCGCAGTTGCCGAGGCCGCCGAGGATCGACCAGAGCCCCTCGGGCAGGCCGAGCAGGCGGGCGAGGCCCAGGCGGATCGCGGCGCCGTGCGAGGCGACGACCATGAGGCCGCCGTCCTCCAGGTGCGCGAGCCAGCGGCGTGTGGCGGCCACGACCCGGTCAGCGACCTCGCTCACCTCCTCGCCGCCCGGAGCCTCCCAGGCGGCGTACTCGGCGGGCCACCCGGCGGCGATCTCCGCGCGGGTCAGGCCCTCCCACTCGCCGCCGCCACGCTCGCGCAGATCCTTGTCGACCTTGACGTCGAGCCCGGCGAGGGCGCCGAGCGCGGACGCGGTGTCCTGGGCGCGCCGAAGGTGGGAGGAGACGATCAGCGAGGGCCGCAGGGCGGCGAGCAGCGCGGCGGCCCGGGCGGCCTGCGCCAGGCCGGTCTCGTCCAGGGGAATGTCGGTGTGGCCCTGGAACCGGTGCTCGACGTTCCAGAGCGTCTGCCCATGGCGCCAGAAGACGACGCGGCGGCCTGCGCCCCGCCGGTCACTCACCTGCCGTCCCGCGCGACCGCTGGGCAGCCACCCGCGTGACGCTGTCCGGGAGGGCGATGGCGGGGCAGTCCTTCCAGAGGCGCTCCAGGGCGTAGAAGGTGCGGTCTTCCTCGTGCTGGACGTGGACCACGATGTCGAGGTAGTCCAGCAGCACCCAGCGCCCCTCGCGCTCCCCCTCGCGCCGCACCGGCTTGGCGTGGGCCTCGATTCGCAGCCTTTCCTCGATCTCGTCGACGATGGCGCGGACCTGCCGGTCGTTGGAGGCGGAGCAGAGCAGGAAGGCGTCGGTGATGACCAGCTGCTCGCTCACGTCGTAGGCGATGATGTCGTCGGCCAGCTTCTCGGCCGCGGCCTCGGCCGCGAGAGCCACGAGCTGGAGCGATCTCTCAGATGCTGTCACGATGTGGGTTGTTCCTCCGGTGCGGATTCTGGCCTCGACGGTACAATCCAATCTAGCGATTCCCGCGTGGCTTGGCCCAACGGCCCGCTGGCATTTACCACTTCGACGTTCACCGGCCGCCGTTCCACACCGGCAGCGCCGCCGCGATCCGGCGGATCACCTCGGCCTCGCCGGGGTCGGCCGGCCCGTCGGGCGGCGCGTGCTCGGTGATGGCGGCCCCGACGACGTGATCGAGTCGCGCCACAGCCTCGGCCAGCGCCTCGGGCACGACCCCGTCCGGCTCGGGGTAGCAGACGGAGCGGAACGACCCCGGGTCCAGCACATCCAGGTCGATGTGCACGTACACCGGCCCGCTGAGCCCGTCGACCGCCTCGTCCAGCTCGGCCACGCCGTACGTCCGGACGGGCGCTCTGCCGAGGTACTCGCGCTCGACGGGGTCTCCCGCCCGCACGCCCGCGATGATCACCTGCTCGGGCGCCAGCGGGCACGCCGGGACGAGTTCGGCGGGCCCCTCCCCGAGCAGGGTGCGCAGGATCATCCCGTGGAAGGCGCCGGTCGGGACGGTGTGCGGCAGGTAGAGATCGGGGTGGGCGTCGATCCACAGCACCGTGAGCTCGTCGCCGTACCGGGCGCGCGCGGCGGCGATCGGCGCCAGGTCCGCGCCGCAGTCGCCGCCGACGGTGACCACCACGTCGTCGATCCCGTCCAGGGCCCGCCGGGTCAGCCGCAGGTTCTCCACGAGCACGTCGAGCGCCCGCACCCCGTCCCGGTGCTCTCCGGGCGCCTCAAGCACCGGCGCCGTCACCCGCGCCCCGCCCCCGGCCAGCTCCGCGGCACGCCGCGCCCCCTCCACCAGCCGCGGCGCCCCCTCCGCGCCGGATCCCTGCCACTGCGGCACGCATAAGACCGTCGTCATGGGGCGACGATAGGAGACCGGCATCGTTATGTCAGCGGGTTTATCGCGGCGGATCGCGGTAGCCTGCCCCCGTGCCCAGCAGGTGGTCATCCTCCCGGCCCAGGTTCAAGATCTCCGTCTTTCTGAGCCATCCGAACCCTTGTAACTCCCGGCAGGAAGAGTTCATCGAGGCGCTCCGCGCGTATCTCGACGACCGGGGTTTCGCGCCGCGCACTTTGGGCGTGACCGATTACGACATGGACGCTCCCCTGAAAGCGATCCGCCGTTTGATGCTGGAGTCGAACGGCATGATCACCGTCGCGTTCCGCCGCACCTACATCGAGCGGGCCGTCGTGAACCACCTGACGGACCTGCCCGACCGCCCGGCCCGCCCCATCACCGGCCAATGGCTCACGAGCCCGTGGTCCCACATCGAGCCGGCGATGGCCTTCCAGCTCGGCCTGCCCATCCTTATCCTGCGGGAGTCGGGCGTGATCGTCGACGGCGTGCTGGACAAGGGCGTAATCGGTACCTATATGCCGGAATTCGATGCGTCCACGCCGGTGGACGACTATTTACACTCCCCCGAATGGCGCGATCTCATCTCGAAGTGGGAGGGCCAGACCCGACGGGTCATCGAGACCAAGGGCAATCCCCCGAACCTGTACTGAGGAGACCCGCCGCCGCATTCCCGTCAGGGGTCAGTGCTCCGGGTCGCGGTAGAGGCCGCGTTTGTTGATGTACTGGACGATTCCGTCGGGGACCAGGTACCAGATGGGCTCGCCGGCGGCGACGCGCTGGCGGCACTCCGAGGAGGAGATGGCGAGCGCGGGGATCTCGATCAGGCTGACCCTTCCCTTGGGGAGGCCGGGGTCGTGCAGGACGTGCCCGGGGCGGGTGCAGCCGACGAAGTGGGCCATGGTGAAGAGCTCGTCGGCGTCGCGCCAGCTCAGGATCTGCGCCAGGGCGTCCGCGCCGGTGATGAAGTACAGCTCCACCTCCGGCCCGTAGATGGCGGCGATCTCGCGCAGGGTGTCGATCGTGAACGTCGGTCCCGGCCGGTCGACGTCCACCCGGCTGACCGAGAACCTCGGGTTGGAGGCGGTGGCGATCACCGTCATCAGGTAGCGGTCCTCCACGGCGGAGACGGTCTTGTCCGCCTTCTGCCACGGCTGCCCGGTGGGCACGAACACCACCTCGTCGAGGTCGAAGTGGTGGGCGACCTCGCTGGCCGCGACCAGGTGGCCGTGATGGATCGGGTCGAACGTCCCGCCCATCACGCCGAGCCGCCTGATGGGAGCCCCGTTTCTCATGCGAGGGACCCTAACGCGCGCGCCGGCGGGCCCATGAGGCCGCCCCCGGCCCCGGACGCCCGCGCCGCGGGTCCGCCTCCGCGCGGGCGAAAGGCGTCCGGCAACGCCGCGCGCGGGCAGGCGGCCGGACGTAGCATGCCGACCATGACCACCACCACCCCGGATCGCAACCGCGTACAACTGCCCGGCATCAGTTCGCGGGCATACGAACATCCGGCCGACCGTTCGGCCCTGGTCGCGATGCGCTCCCTGTCCGGCTTCGACTCCGTGCTCAAGCGCATGTCCGGCCTGTTCAGCGAGCGTCGCCTGCGGCTGATGTTCCTCGCCTCCTCCGTGCGCGCCAGCGAGACCCAGTTCCGCGCCCTGTACGACATGGGGCGCGACAGCGCCTACCTTCTGGACCTGCACCGGATCCCGGAGATCTACGTCCAGCAGGACCCCAAGCCGAACGCCATGGCGATCGGCTTCGACGACCCGTTCATCGTGGTCAACACGGGCCTGCTCGACCTCATGGACGAAGAGGAGCTGCGCTTCGTCGTCGGGCACGAGACCTCGCACATCCTGTCCGGGCACGCCGTCTACGGCACGATGCTGGCGATCCTCACGCGGCTCGCCACCCGCGTGGCGTGGATCCCGCTCGGCTACATCGGGCTGCGCATCATCGTCACCGCCCTTGAGGAATGGCACCGCAAGGCCGAGCTCTCCGCCGACCGTGGCGGTCTGCTCTGCGGCCAGGACCCCGAGGCCGGCATGCGCGCCCTGATGAAGCTGGCGGGCGGCTCGCGCCTGCACGAGATGAACATCGAGGCGTTCCTCGACCAGGCCCGCGAGTACGACACCGCCGGTGACGTGCGCGACGGCCTGCTCAAGGTGCTCAACCTGCTCGGCACCACCCACCCGTTCGCGGTGATGCGCGTGGCCGAGCTGGACCGCTGGCGGCGCGGCGGCGAGTACGAGGCCATCCTGGCCGGCAACTACCCGCGCCGCGAGGACGACGCCAACGCCAGCATCTCCGAAGAGGTCAAGGCCGCCGCGCGCTCCTACCGCGAGTCGTGGGCCCAGTCCCAGGACCCGTTCATCGGCGTGCTGCGCGACGTCGCGGAGGGCGCCGTCAACGCCGGTGAGCGCATCTTCAACAGGTTCGCCCGCCGGGACGGCAGCAACTGACCGGGCGCGCCGCCCCCGGCCGGGTCCGGCGGCGCGCCGCCCGGCGACGCCGCCGGCCCTGAAAGGCCCGGCTTATCAGAACGCGTGCGGGAGCACCCAGGCCAGCACGCGGACGGCGGCGGCGCACAGCGCGACGAACCCGCCGAGCACCGACAGCGCACGCAACCCCTCCCGGCGCAGGTCGGGCAGGTGGCCGCCGACGCGTTCCACCTCACGGCCGACGATCCCGCCGCACACGACGCCGAAGACCACCCCCGCGACCGTCATGGGGCCGGACCAGGTCCACCATCCGTCGTCCATGTGCCCGCCGGCCGCCACCCAGAACGCCGACGCGGCGATGGCGGCGGCGGGCACGCCGGGCCACACGGCGGCGGTCAGCGCCGCCCCGATCAGCGTCACGGGGAACGACACCACCCGCAGCGTGCCGCGCACCCGCGCCGACCTGCGCCGTCTGACGAGCCAGTGCCCGCCCCACCAGGCGCGGGCCAGCACGCAGAACGCCCCGGTGATCGCGAACGTCGCCAGCGGCCAGATCACCGACGCCACGACGCACGGGACGGCCGCCATCGCCAGCATGATCAGCACCGCGCCGCCGGGCGGCGCCGCGGTGGCCGGGGCCGCCCCCGCGCCGAGCACCGACTGGCGGACGCCGGCCTTGGCCCGCTCCTTGACGTTCGCGGCCGTCCGCCGCGCCCGCTCCCGGGAACCGGTCGCCCCGGCCGCCGCCTGGTCGCCGGGCGCGCGCCGGACGCGTTCCGCGGCCGTGGCCCCTGCCGCCTCGGCGGGCGTGCGGCGGGCGCGGTCGGCGGGCGCCGGCGGTCGGGCCGGACGGCGCGGCTGCGCGGGCTTCCTCCGCGCGCCGGACGGGGTGTCCGCCGCGCCGTCCTCCCGCGCGGGCGGCTCCTCGGCGCGCACGGCCGCCTCCTCGCCCCGGGAACGCGCCCCGGGACGCGGCGTGTCCGCGCGCGGTGTGTCGGCCCCGCGCGTACCGGGACGCGGTGTGTCGGCCCCGCGCGTACCGGGACGCGGTGTGTCGGCCCCGCGCGTGCCCGTCCGCGACGGGTCGGCGCCGCGCGAACCCGTGCGCGACGGGTCGGCGCCGCGCGTGCCGGTGCGTGACCGGGTGGGGGCCGTGGCGCGGGCCAGGCGGGACAACCGGTCGGCGAGCAGCGCGGCGTTGGGCCGCTTGGCGGGCTCGCGGTTCAGCGCGGCCCGCACCAGCGGCAGCAGCGAGCCGGGCACGCCTGCAAGGTCCGCGCGCCCGTCGAGCACCGCGTACATCTGCGCCTCGACCGTGCCCCCGCCGAACGTCGGGCGCCCGGTGGCGGCGAACCCGACCGTCGCCGCCCACGAATGGACGTCCGACGGCTCGCCGACCTCCTCCTCGGCGAAGACCTCCGGCGCGGAGTACCCCGGCGTGCCGAGGAACGTGCCGGTCATCGTGAGCCGGGTCGCGTCAGACACCTGCGCGATGCCGAAGTCGATCAGCACGGGGCCGTCCGGGCCGAGCACCACGTTGGCCGGTTTGACGTCGCGGTGGATCACTCCGCAGGCGTGGATGATGGCGATCGCGGCGGCCAGACCCCGGGCGAGGTCGATCAGCTGGGCGCCCGAGAGGGGCCCGCTCCGCCGGACCGCGTCGAGGAGGGTCTCCCCCTCGATGTGTTCCATGACGAGGTAGGGACGGTGGCCGGACAGGTCGCAGTCCAGGACCCTGGCCACGTACGGGCTCTCCACCCGCCGCAGCGCCCGCACCTCGCGGTCCAGCCGTAATCGCGCCTCGGGATCGTCTCCGATCGGGTCGCGAAGGATCTTGACGGCGACTTTCTCCCCGCGCTTGCCGACGGCGAGATAGACCTCGCCCATGCCACCGCGACCGAGGCGCTCGACCATGGAGTACGGGCCGACCCTTCCAAGGCCGCCCACTCGCCGTCCACCCATAGGAGACGCCACCATAGCGGCGATCCGTCCATAATCCGCGGCGGCGCGCCGGATGTCATGCCGCGGGTTCTTCCGGACACGCCGGGATAGGTGCCGCATCCCGCCCACGTTCGCGGAGCCGGACGGCTAGCGCGCGCCGGGCCGCTCCTCGAAAAGGCTGTCCAGACGGACGCTGGGGCTCGCCGCCAGGGACTTGCGTCCCCTGCGCCGCCAGTTCACGTGACCGCGGCGCTCCAGCCACAGCATCAGCCGGTCGGCGGCCACCACCACCGCGATGGCGTACCCGAAGGCGAAGACGAGTCCCATGACGGACCAGTCAAGCACCGGGGCACGCCGATCACAGGCAGCGACACGCCGATCACTCGGCGCGTTCGGCGGCGATGACCGTGCCGGTGGAGGTGCGCAGGTGGCCCTCGCCGGTGTACACCCACTTGGTGGAGGTCAGCTCGGGCAGGCCCATGGGGCCGCGGGCGTGCAGCTTCTGCGTGGAGATGCCGATCTCGGCGCCGAACCCGAACTCGCCGCCGTCGGTGAACCGGGTGGAGGCGTTGACCGCCACCGCCGCCGAGTCCACCAGCGCCACGAACCGGCGGGCGGCCCGCTGGGAGCGGGTGACGATGGCGTCGGTGTGCGCCGAGCCGTAGCGCCGGATGTGCGCGACGGCCCCCTCCAGCGAGTCGACGACGGCGGCGGCGATGTCCAGCGACAGGTACTCCTTCTGGAAGTCCTCGTCGGTGGCCGGCCGCACGTCCGCCCCCGAGGAGGCGCCGTAGGAGGCGACGCGCTCGTCGCCGTGGACGGTCACGCCCTCGGCGGCGAGCCGGGCCAGGGCCGCCGGGACGAAGGCGTCGGCGACGGCCGCGTGCACGAGCAGCGTCTCGGCCGCGTTGCACACCGACGGACGCTGGGTCTTGGCGTTGACCAGGATCTCCATGGCCAGGCCGAGGTCGGCGTCGGCGTCGACGTAGACGTGGCAGTTGCCCACGCCGGTCTCGATGACCGGCACCGTGGACTCCTCCACCACCGCGTTGATCAGCGAGGCGCCGCCGCGCGGGATGAGCACGTCGACCAGGCCGCGGGCCCGCATGAGGTGCTTGACCGACTCGCGGGTGGTGCCGGGCACGAGCTGGACGGCGCCGGCGGGCACCTCGGTGCCGGCCAGGGCCTCCTGCATGACGGTGACCAGCACCGAGTTGGAGCGGTAGGCGCTGGAGGAGCCGCGCAGCAGCACCGCGTTGCCGCTCTTGAGGCACAGCGCGGCGGCGTCGACGGTGACGTTGGGACGGCCCTCGTAGATGATGCCGACGACGCCGAGCGGCACGCGGACCTGCCGCAGCTCCAGCCCGTTCGGCAGCGTGGTCCCCCGCACGACCTCGCCGACCGGGTCGGGCAGGTCGGCGACCTCGCGGACCGCGGCGGCGATGGCCTCGACGCGCCGCTCGTCCAGGCGCAGCCGGTCGATCATGGCCTCGGCGGTGCCGCCCTGCCGGGCGGCCTCGATGTCGAGCGCGTTGGCCTCGACGATCTCCTTGGCCTGGGCCACCAGGGCGTCGGCGACGGCGCGCAGCGCGGCGTCCTTCGGAGCACGAGGCAGCGGCGCGAGCGCGGCGGCGGCCTCCCTCGCGGCGTGGGCGACCTTCACGAAGTCCTCGGCCTCAGACATGCCTCGCGCTCCTGCTCTCGGTGACGGGGTCCAGTATGACGATGTCGTCGCGGTGGATCAGCTCGCGCTCGTACTCCGGGCCCAGGCTGGCGGCCAGCTCGCGGGTCGAACGGCCGAGCAGGTCGGGGATCTCCGCCGCGTCGAAGTTGACCAGCCCCCTGGCCACCGGCGTGCCGTGCGGGCTGCAGAGGTCGACGGGGTCGCCCGCGGTGAAGTCGCCCTCCACGAGCGTCACCCCGGCGGGCAGCAGGGACATGCGCCGGCCGACCACGGCCGCCACGGCCCCGGCGTCCAGGTGCAGGCGGCCCCGGCCGGTGGTGGCGTGGGCGAGCCACAGCAGGCGGGTGCCGGGGTGGCGGCCGTCCGGCTGGAAGCACGTGCCGACGTCCGCCCCGGCCAGGGCCTGGGCGGCGTGGGCGGCGGCCGTGAGCACGACCGGGACGCCCGCGCCGGTGGCGATGCGGGCCGCCTCCACCTTGGTGATCATGCCGCCGGTGCCGACGCGGCCCGACCTGCCGAGCTCCACGCCGTCGAGGTCCTCGGGCCCGCGGACCAGGGGGATGCGCCGCGCCCCCGGCTGGCGCGGGTCGCCGTCGTACAGGGCGTCCACGTCCGACAGCAGCACCAGCGCGTCGGCGTGCAGCAGGTGGGCGACGAGCGCGGCCAGGCGGTCGTTGTCGCCGAAGCGGATCTCGTCGGTGGCGACGGTGTCGTTCTCGTTGACCACCGGGACGATGCCGAGCTCCAGCAGCCGCGCCAGTGTGCGCTGGGCGTTGCGGTGGTGGGAGCGGCGCATCATGTCGTCGGCGGTGAGCAGCACCTGGCCCACGCGCAGGCCGTAGCGGGCGAAGGAGGAGGTGTAGCGGGCGACCAGCACCCCCTGCCCGACGGACGCGGCAGCCTGCTGGGTCGCCAGGTCCCGCGGGCGGGCGCTCAGGCCGAGCGGGCCTAGCCCGGCCGCGATCGCGCCGGAGGAGACGAGGATGATCTGCGTGCCGGCGCGGGCCCGGGCGGCGAGGACGTCGACGAGGGCGTCCACGCGGTCCACGTCGATCATGCCCTGCGGCGTCGTCAGCGACGACGACCCGACCTTGACGACCAGACGCGCCGCCGCCGCGACCCGTCCCCGGCCGGTGTTGTCCACCTTCGTACCTTTCACTCGCCTCGGGACCGCTGCCCGGTCCCGTCCGTCGTCCCCGTTCCCGCGGGGCTCACCCGATGCGGTTGTCGCTGCCCCGTGGCCCGGGGACGGCCGCCGCGTCGAGGGTGGGATGCCAGTCGAAGACGTAGCCGCCCTCCATCGGGCCGATCACGACCTCCGCGCCCTCGGTCGCCCCCGCCTCGCCGAGCGCCTTCTCGATGCCGAGCCGCTCCAGCCGGTCGGCCAGGTAGCCGACGGCCTCGTCGTTGGAGAAGTCGGTCTGGCGGATCCACCGTTCGGGCTTCTCGCCGGTGACCTGGAAGGTGTGCTCGTCGACCCGCCGGACCTGGAACTGGACGTCACCGTACTGCGGGGGCCGGATGATCAGCCGCGTGGGCTCCTCGACCGGTTTGGCCGCCCGCGCCGCCGCCACCATCTCGGCCACGGCGAACGACAGCTCGCGCAGGCCCTCGTGGGTGGCCGCGGAGATCGTGAAGACGCGCAGCCCGCGCTCCTCCAGCATGGGGCGCACCATCTCGGCCAGCTCGCGGGCCTCGGGCACGTCCGCCTTGTTCAGCACGGCCAGGCGCGGGCGGTCGTGCAGCTCGCCGTAGGCGGCCAGCTCGCCCTCGATGACCTCGAAGTCGCTCAGCGGGTCGCGGCCGGGCTCCAGGGTGGCGCAGTCCAGGACGTGGACGATCGTCGAGCACCGCTCGACGTGGCGCAGGAACTCGTGCCCGAGCCCGCGGCCCTGCGAGGCGCCCGGGATCAGCCCCGGCACGTCGGCGACGGTGAACACGGTCTCGCCCGCGGTCACGACGCCGAGGTTCGGCACCAGCGTCGTGAACGGATAGTCGGCGATCTTGGGCCGGGCGGCGCTCAGCGCCGCGATCAGCGAGGACTTCCCGGCGTTCGGGTACCCGACCAGCGCCACGTCGGCGACGGTCTTCAGCTCCAGCACGACGTCCATCTCGTCGCCGGGCTCGCCGAGCAGCGCGAACCCCGGCGCCTTGCGCTTGGTGGAGGCCAGCGCGGCGTTGCCGAGCCCGCCGAAGCCCCCCTGCGCGACGACGTAGCGGGTGCCCGAGCCGACCAGGTCGATCAGCACCTCGCCGGTCCTGGCGTTCTTGACGACCGTGCCGTTCGGGACCTTCAGCAGGACGTCCTCGCCGGTGGCGCCGTCGCGGTTGGAGCCCATGCCCTGCTTGCCGTTGCCGGCCTTGCGGTGCGGACGGTGGTGGTAGTCGAGCAGCGTGGAGGTGTTCGGGTCGACCTCCAGGATCACGTCGCCGCCGCGCCCGCCGTTGCCCCCGTCGGGGCCGCCGAGCGGCTTGAACTTCTCCCGGTGGACGGACGCGCAGCCGTTGCCCCCGTCACCGGCCTTGATGTGCAGGACCACTTGGTCGACGAACTCCGCCACCGTCACTCCCTTTTCGCCGGCGTACCTTAACGCCCCACGCCGCGGCGTGTCCGCACGCTCGCGGGCGCCCCCTCACGACCTCTTGCGACGCCGTACGACCTGCGCCATCACGACGATGAGGCGGATCGAGAAAGCCGATCCGCCTCATCAACGCGACTGCCGGCCCCCGCCCAAGCGAGGGCCAATTACCGGTCCGGCGGAATTACTCCGCGGCCGGGAGGATGCTCACAGCGCGGCGACCGCGCTTGTTGCCGAACTTCACGTGGCCCGCGACGAGCGCGAACAGCGTGTCGTCGCCGCCACGGCCGACGTTGTCACCCGGGTGGAAGTGGGTGCCGCGCTGGCGGACGATGATCTCGCCGGCGTTGACGAGCTGCCCGCCGAAACGCTTGACGCCGAGCCGCTGGGCGTTGGAGTCACGGCCGTTCCGCGTGGACGAGGCGCCCTTCTTGTGTGCCATGGTTCGCTACCACTACTTCCCGGGGTTGATGGCGGTCACCTTCACCTGGGTGTACCGCTGGCGGTGCCCCTGGCGCTTCTTGTAACCGGTCTTGTTCTTGTACTTGAGGATGTGGATCTTGGGACCCTTGGTCTCGCCGAGGATCTCGGCGGTCACCTCGTACTTGCCAAGCGTGGCTGCGTCTGTGGTGACATCGCCGTCGTTGACGACGAGCACCGGCGACAGCGACACCGTGGAGCCGACCTCACCGGCGACCTTGTCCACCTCGAGGACGTCACCGACGGAGACCTTCTGCTGCCTGCCGCCGCAACGAACGATCGCGTACACCGCGGAACCCTTCTCCTGGCTGATTGCTGCTGAACGCTGCGCCTCTTGCGTCCAGCTCCCGTCGATATAACACGACCGGCGAACCGAGCAGGCGCGCGTAGCTGAGCGCGCCACCGGACGCACCGATTGACCAGGATACCGGATTGCGGGGTCCTTGGTCGAACCGGACGGTACGCCGGAGGGCCGGCCTATTCGGCCGGCCCGGCAGGCCTGGTGACCTTCCGCGAGCGGCGGCGCCCCCGGGCGGACGCCGGGACGGCGCCGTCCTCGGAGCCGCCGAGCGCGCCGGTCACGCTGTCCCGGCCGCCCTCGCCGTTGGCCGCGACCGCCACACCGACCGCCCCCTCCTTGAGGATCTTGTCGGCGTCGGCCTTGGCCTTGTCCAGCTTGTCGGCCACCGCCTTCTCGATCGCCATCTTGCCCTGCGTGCCCCGCGGCTCGGGCTTGCCCTCGACCGGCTCGGTCGAGACGATCAGCCCGCGCCCGTTGCAGCACTCGCACGGCGTGGAGAACGCCTCCAGCAGCCCCTGGCCGACACGCTTGCGCGTCATCTGCACCAGGCCCAGCGAGGTGACCTCGGCCACCTGGTGCTTGGTGCGGTCGCGGGCCAGGCACTCCAGCATGCGCCGCAGCACCAGGTCGCGGTTGCTCTCCAGCACCATGTCGATGAAGTCGATGACGATGATGCCGCCGATGTCGCGCAACCTGAGCTGGCGGACGATCTCCTCGGCCGCCTCCAGGTTGTTCTTGGTGACCGTCTCCTCCAGGTTGCCGCCCTGGCCGGTGAACTTGCCGGTGTTGACGTCCACGACGGTCATGGCCTCGGTGCGGTCGATCACCAGCGAGCCGCCGCTCGGCAGCCACACCTTGCGCTCCATGGCCTTGGCGATCTGCTCGTCGATGCGGTAGGCGGCGAACACGTCGCCGTCCTCCCACTTGGTGAGCCGGTCGGCCAGGTGCGGCGCGACGTAGCGGACGTACTCGTCCACCGTGCCCCACGCCTCGTCGCCGGACACCACCAGCGAGGAGAAGTCCTCGTTGAAGACGTCGCGGACCACGCGGATCGTCAGGTCGGGCTCGGAGTACAGCAACTCGGGCGGGCTGGCCGACTTGGCCTTGCGCTGGATGTTCTCCCACTGCGCCGACAGGCGGGCCACGTCCCGGTCGAGCTCGTCCTCCGAAGCGCCCTCCGCGGCGGTCCTGACGATCACGCCGGCGTTCTCCGGCATGACCTTCTTCAGGATGGTCTTGAGACGGGTGCGCTCCTTGTCGGGGAGCTTGCGGCTGATGCCGGTCATCGAACCGTCGGGCACGTACACGAGGTAGCGGCCCGGCAGGCTGATCTGGCTGGTCAGGCGGGCGCCCTTGTGCCCCATCGGGTCCTTGGTGACCTGGACGAGCACCGACTGGCCCGACTTCAGCGCCGCCTCGATGCGCTTGGGCTGGCCCTCCAGCCCGGCGGTGTCGAAGTTGACCTCACCGGCGTACAGCACGGCGTTGCGGCCCTTGCCGATGTCGATGAACGCCGCCTCCATGGACGGCAGGACGTTCTGCACCTTGCCCAGATAGACGTTGCCGACGTAGGACTGCGACGCCTCGCGGTCGACGTAGTGCTCGACGAGCACGCCGTCCTCCAGCACCGCGATCTGGGTGCGCCCGCCCTGGCGGCGCACGACCATGACGCGCTCGACCGACTCCCGGCGGGCCAGGAACTCCGACTCGGTGATCACCGGCGGCCGGCGGCGGCCCTGCTCGCGGCCCTCGCGGCGGCGCTGCTTCTTGGCCTCCAGGCGGGTGGAGCCGCGGAAGCCCTGCACCTCGTCCACCGAGGTGGGACGCCCGGCGCGGGGGGCGCGGATGCGGGTGACGGTGTTCGGCGGATCGTCGGACGCCGCCTCGGCCTCGTCCCCGCCCCTGCGGCGACGGCGGCGGCGCCGGCGCGAGGAGGAGCCGCCGTCCTCGTCGTCCTCCTGGTCGTCCTTGTCGCGGCGCTGGGCGTCGGCCTCGGCCGAACCCTCGGCGGCGTCGGCCGGCCTGCCGTCCTCGTCCTCCTCGCCGTCCTCGGCCTCGTCGTGCTCGCGCGCCTTGCCCCGGCCGCGGCCACCACGGCGACGGCGGCGGCGACGGCCGCCCTGGTCGTCGTCCTCGCCGTCGTCGTCCTGCGGGCCCTCGGCGGAGTCCTCCGGCTCCTCGGCCTCCTCGTCGGCGGGCTCGGGGCGCTGCTGGGGCGGGAGCACGACGGGCGGCACGGCCGCGCGCGGCTCGGGCGCCTGGAAGACCGGCTGGAAGACCGCCGCGGGGGCCTGGAAGGTGACGGCGGGGGCCGTGGCACGCGCCTCGGCCAGCGCGCCGAGTCCGAACGGATCGGCGAACAGCGGCCTCTGGCCCCGGTCCTCGCCGGTTCCGGCCTGCTCGGCGCCGGCGATGTCGTCGACGTCCTCGCCGACCGGCTCGTCGTCCAAGGGCTCGTTGACCGGCATCGACTCGGCGATCGCGGCGGCGACCTCGGCCTTGGCCGCGGCCTCGACCCTGGATCGTTCCGCCGGGGCCGCACCGGGCTCGGGGGCCTGGAGGGCGTCCGGGGCCGCCGTCTCGGCGGTCTTGCGGGTGCGCCTGCGGCGCGCCGGCGCGGCGGCCTCAGCGGCCTCGGCGGGCTCCACGACCGGCTCAGGGGCGGGCGTCTCGGCGACGGCCTGCGGCTCGGCGGAGGCGGCCTCCGCGGCCTTCCTGGTGGTACGGGCGCGGGTGCGCTTGACCGGCGCGGCCTCGTCCTCGCCGTCGGCGTCCTTGGCGGCCTTGGCCCGGGACGTCCTGGCGGGCTTGGCGGCGGGGGCCTCACCCTCGGCGGCCTCGGCCGCCTTCCTCGTGGTACGGGCGCGGGTGCGCTTGACCGGCGCGGCCTCCACGGGGGCGTCCTCGACCGGCTGCGCCGGAGCCTGTACGGACACCTCCGCCGGAGCCTGCGCGCTCGCCGCGGCGGGCGTCTCCGCCGGGGCGGCGGTCTCGGCCTCCTCCGGCGGCGGGCCGGCCGGGCGGCTCGCCGCGCGGCGGCGCCGGACCGGCTTGGTTTCCTGGTGTGATGTTGTATCCCCGTCGGGGCCGAGGGCCCCGGCGATGGGCTCGTTGTCGAGCATGCGGGCGTTCTCCCGTCAGCTCCCGGGCGCGTCTCCGCGCCGCGCGGGAGCTCTCGTCTCTCGCTGTGCGCCAGGCCGCGGGGCCCGGCGCCAAGTCCTATCCGTGGTCTTCGACCTGCCGCACAGCCGGTCCCGGCTCGCCGCCGCGAGCGTCGCGGTCCGGGTCGAGCGGGTCGGCCATTGCACCGGTGCGCGCCTCCAGCGGACCCTGCGCCAGCCTGGTCACCAGTGGTGGTGACGGCGGCGCGAAGGCGGCCACGAGACGCAGCCCCGTGAGCACGTCGTCGGGTCGAACGGCGGGCGTAACGTGCCGAACAACCATACGAAGTATCGCACATGGCGGGCCGGGCTCCCGGTCCGCCGTTTCACCCGTTCCCTGGCGAGCCGCCTGCGCGACGGCGTCCTCCGCCGTCAGCGAGACGACCGCCTCGCGCGCGTCGAAGCGACGCGGGCCCTTCTTGGTCAGCCGCTCGACCTCGACGCGCTCGGCCGCCATGAACAGCGCGGCGGCCTCGGCGGCCTCGGCCGGCTCGATCCCGGGGAGGCGGGCCTCCCAGATCGAGCCCTGCAGCCGCTCGGCCAGGCTGCCGCCGGCCGACTCCACCACGTCCAGGACGTCCAGACCGGGCGGCAAGGAGGCGTCGAGCTCGCCGCGCAACCGGTCCGGCGCGCAGGTCGTGACGACGCCGATCTCCAGGTATTCGGCTTCGCTGGCCACCCCGGTGGGGGCTGCGCCGGCGTATGAGATCTTCGGATGGGGGGTGAATCCCGCGCTGAAGCCGACGGGAATGCCGGCCCTGCGCACCGCGCGCTCGATGGCGCGCGTGACGTCTCGGTGGCTGGTGAACCGCAGGCGGCCACGCTTGGCGTAACGCACCCGAAGGCGCTGCACCACCGGCGCGGGCGGGGGCCCATCAGGAACGGGGTTCTTCAGCTAAGTGATCCTTTCCTGTGTCGCTGCCGTGGCCGTCGCTCCAGGATATGAGCCTGGCGACCCTCCCTGTCCCGGCCCGGGGGCCGGTGTGACGAACGACCTACAGGGTGCAACGGTTACGGGCGGTGTTTGCTTCCGTTCGGCGGGTCAGACGACCGTCAGCGGGAGCAGCTTTCTCCCCGTCGGGCCGATCTGGATCTCGGTGCCCATGGTGGGGCAGACCCCGCAGTCGTAGCAGGGAGTCCACCGGCAGTCCTCGACCTCGGCGCCGCCGACGGCGTCCTGCCAGTCCTGCCAGAGCCACTCGCGGTCGAGGCCGGCGTCCAGGTGGTCCCACGGGAGCACCTCGACCTCCTCGCGCTCGCGGGTGGTGTACCAGTCGACGTCCACGGGCTGCCCGGCGAACGCCCGCTCGGCGCAGGACATCCACCGGTCGTAGGAGAAGTGCTCGCTCCAGCCGTCGAACCGGCCGCCGTCCTCCCAGACGGCCCGCACGACCGCGCCGACGCGCCGGTCGCCCCGCGACAGCAGGCCCTCGACGATCGAGGGCTGGCCGTCGTGGTAGCGGAAGCCGATGGCCCTGCCGTACTCCTTGTCGGAGCGCAGGGCGTCCCTGAGCTTGCGCAGCCGGGCGTCGACGGTCTCGTGGTCGCACTGGGCGGCCCACTGGAACGGGGTATGGGGCTTCGGCACGAACCCGCCGATGGAGACGGTGCAGCGGATGTCGCGCGTGCCGGTGGCCTCGCGGCCGGCCTTGATGACCTTCTTGGCCAGGTCGGCGATGCCGAGGACGTCCTCGTCGGTCTCGGTGGGCAGGCCGCACATGAAGTAGAGCTTGACCTGCCGCCAGCCCTGGCCGTAGGCGGCGGTGACGGTGCGGATCAGGTCTTCCTCGGTGACCATCTTGTTGATCACCTTGCGCATGCGCTCGGACCCGCCCTCGGGCGCGAACGTCAGGCCGGACCTGCGGCCGTTGCGCGAGAATTCGTTGGCCAGGTCGATGTTGAAGGCGTCGACGCGGGTGGAGGGCAGCGACAGGCCGACGTCGCTTCCCTCGTAGCGGTCGGCCAGGCCCTTGGCGACCTCGGCGATCTCGGAGTGGTCGGCGCTGGACAGCGACAGCAGGCCGACCTCGTTGAAGCCGGACTCCTTCAGCCCGACCTCGACCATGTCGCCGATCGTCGTGATCGACCGCTCGCGCACCGGGCGGGTGATCATGCCGGCCTGGCAGAACCGGCAGCCGCGCGTACACCCGCGGAAGATCTCGACGCTGAAGCGCTCGTGGACCGTCTCGGCCAGCGGGACCAGCGGCTTCTTCGGATAGGGCCACTCGTCGAGATCCATCACCGTGTGCTTCTGCACCCGCCAGGGCACGCCCGAGCGGTTCGGCGCGACGCGCTTGATGCGGCCGTCGGCGTGGTACTCGACGTCGTAGAACTTCGGCACGTAGACGCCGCCGGTGGAGGCCAGGCGCAGGAGCAGCTCGTCGCGCCCGCCGGGGCGGCCCTCGTCCTTCCACTCGCGGACGACCTCGGAGATCGCGATGCAGATCTGCTCGCCGTCGCCGAGCACGGCGGCGTCCAGGAAGTCGGCGATGGGCTCGGGGTTGAACGCGGCGTGCCCGCCCGCCAGGACGACGGGGTCGTCCTCGCCGCGGTCGGCGGCGACCAGCGGGATGCCGGCCAGGTCGAGGGCGGTCAGCAGGTTGGTGTAGCCGAGCTCGGTGGAGAAGGACACGCCGAGCACGTCGAAGGCGCGCACCGGGCGGTGGCCGTCGACGGTGAACTGCGGCACGCCGTGCTCGCGCATGAGGGCCTCAAGGTCGGGCCAGACGGCGTAGGTGCGCTCGGCGAGCGTGCCGGGCAGCTCGTTGAGGATCTCGTAGAGGATCTGGACGCCCTGGTTGGGCAGGCCGACCTCGTACGCGTCGGGG
Organism: Sphaerisporangium siamense; assembly: GCF_014205275.1. Classification (NCBI taxonomy): domain Bacteria; kingdom Bacillati; phylum Actinomycetota; class Actinomycetes; order Streptosporangiales; family Streptosporangiaceae; genus Sphaerisporangium; species Sphaerisporangium siamense. Next base: position 3,919,381 of record NZ_JACHND010000001.1, on the reverse strand, counting down.
TACATGAGCGCCCAGCGGACGCTCGCCTCGTCCCAGTCCTTGACGGTCGAATTCAGCTCACCCCCTACGTACTGGATCGGCTTCTGCACCTTGGGCAGAAGCGGTTCCAGACGGGGAAACAGCGACTCGACAGACATGACTCCAAGGGTAGTTCCTGCGCGCCACGGCTCGCGCCAGCGCGTCCCAGGGCGGTCAGAACGCCCGCTCGCGGATGTGGACGGCCTGCAGCAGGCCCAGCGCGATCATGTTGGCGAACGTCGCCGTCCCTCCGTAGGACACGAATGGCAGCGGGACGCCGGTGATCGGCATGATGCCGATCGTCATGCCCACGTTGACGAACGTCTGGAAGGCGAACCAGCAGACGATCCCGCCCACGACCAGCGCCCCGAAGCGGTCCTCGCACTGGCGGGCGATGCGCAGCCCCCGCAGGAGGATCACGCCGAGCAGCGCGACGACGGCGATCGAGCCGAGAAACCCGAACTCCTCCCCCACGACGGTGAAGATGAAGTCGGTGTGCTGCTCGGGGACGAACCTGCCGGTGGTCTGCCCGCCGTGGAACAGGCCCTTGCCGAACAGCTCGCCCGAGCCGATGGCGATCAGCGACTGGGTGCTGTTGTACCCGGCGCCGCGCGGGTCGTTGGCGGGGTCGATGAACGCGGTGAACCGGGCGATCTGGTACGGCTTGAGCAGGCCGAACAGCCACACGGCCGCGGCGCCCGCCCCCGCCAGCGCGGCCAGCGCGACGATGTAGCGCTTGCGTAGGCCCGCGAAGATCATGGAAGCGGCGGTGATCACGGCGAGCACCATCGTGGTGCCGAAGTCGGGCTGGAGCATGACCAGCCCCATGGCGATCGCGGCGGCGGCCATGGCGAGCAGCAGGTCCAGCGGGCGGGGCCGGTCGGTGCCGGGCGCGGGCTCGGCCAGCAGCGCGCACAGCATGAGGATCAGCGCGGGCTTGGCCAGCTCCGACGGCTGGACCGCGAACCCGCCGCCGAGCAGGATCCACGAGTGCGACCCGTTGATCGTGGACCCCAGCGGGGTGATCACCGCGAGCAGCCCGAGCAGCGCCACCCCGTACACCGCGGGGGCGTAGATGCGCAGCGTGCGCTGGTCGGCCAGGGCCGCGATGCCGCACAGCACCCAGCCGATGACCAGGTTGAGCACGTGCTTCTTGACCATGCCCGTCGGCGCGCCCGCCGCCCAGGTGCGGGTGGAGGACCACACCAGCAGCGTGCCGATGACCGACAGCGCCATGACCGCGACCAGCAGCACGCCGTCGGCCCGCCACACCGCCGAGTGCGCGCCGACGGCCCTGCGCATCAGCGAGCGGTTCCGCGGGACGAGGGCCTGGTTCACTCCGCCACCGTCCCGTCGCTCCTGATCTTCGGCAGGCGCGCGACCGGCTTGCCGCCGGGCAGGGCCGGCGGCCCCTTGACGCCGTAGATGGCCTCCCAGATCTCCCGTGCCGCCGGGGCCGCGGCCATGGCGCCCTGGCCGCCCTGTGACACCGTGACGACGACCACCAGGCGGGGATCGGCGGCGGGCGCGAAGGAGGCGAACCAGGAGGTGTCCTCCTTGCCGTAGACCTCGGCGGTGCCGGTCTTGCCACCGATCTTCACCACGTCCATCGGGAAGCCGCCGAACGCGCCCGCCGCCGTGCCGTCCGACGTCACCTCGCTCAGCGCCTTGCGGATGTAGTCACGGGTGCCCTTGTCGACGGGCAGTCGTCCCGTCACCGGGGCCTTGATCTCCTCGACGTGACTGCCGTCCGGCCGGACGATCGCCTTGGCGATGCGCGGGCTGCGCAGCTTGCCGTCCCCGACCAGGGCGGCGTAGGCGGCGGCGAGCTGCAGCGGCGTCACCAGCACGTCGCCCTGCCCGATGGAGAGGTTGGCGGCCTCGGCGGCCTTCCACTGCATGCCCTCCACGCAGTTCTCGTGGGCGAGCCTCTTGAGGTAGGCCGCCCGGCCGGGGTTCTTCTTCTCCACCTCGGGATAGCCGGTCTTGGAGCGCTGGCAGCTCAGGTGGTGGGTGGCGTCCCACATCTCCTTCTTCCACGCGCGGCCGGGGATGCGCCCGGGCACCTCGCCGGGAAGGTCGATGCCGGTCCTCCTGCCGAACCCGAACGCCTTGGCCGTGTTGGTCATCGGCTCCTTGGGACGGGGGACGGGCTTGAGGCCGCCGTCCCGCTGCCACATCTCGTAGGCCGCCTTGTAGAAGATCGTGTCGCAGGACTTCACCAGGGCCGTGTGAAGATCGAGCACGCCGAGGGGGATGCCGTGGAAGTTGTGGAACGCCGTGCCCGCGACGTCGTACACCCCCGGGCAGTCGTACTTGCCGTGCAGGGGGTAGCCGTCCCTGACCATCGCCGACACCGAGGAGACCTTGAACGTCGAGCCGGGCGCGTACTGGCCGTGGGTCGCGCGGGAGATCAGCGGCAGGCCCGCCTTCTCCGACAGCAGGTGCTGGTAGTCCTTCTCGGCGATGCCGCCCGCCCAGACCGAGGGATCGTAGGTCGGCATGCTGCCGATCGCGACCACCCCGCCGGTCCGCACGTCCAGCACCACCGCGGCGGCGCCGTCCGCGCTCGGCGCGCTCTTCATCGCCTTGGCCAGCGCCGCGTCGACGGCCTTCTGCACGTTGACGTCCATGTTGGTGATCAGCACGTCGCCGGGCACGGGCGAGGTCTGCCGCTCGACGCCGAGCACCTTGCCCATGCGGTCCACCTGGACCCGGCGCAGGCCGGGCTGGCCGCGCAGCGCCTCGTCGTAGACGTACTCCAGGCCGTCCCTGCCCACCAGGTCGACGCCGGAGAAGTTCGCCTTGAGCTTGGACCGCTTCTTCAGCTCCTCCTCGGTGACCGGCTGCAGGTAACCGAGCGTCTGGGACGCCCCCGTCCCGAGGGGGTAGTCGCGGACGGCCTGCACCTCGGCGACCACCCCCGGGAAGTCCTCCTGGCGCTCCAGAATCTGCAGGGCCTGCCGGGTGGAGACGTCGTCGTCGATGGGGATCTGCGAGTAGAGGGAGCCGGGCCAGCACGGACGGTGCACCTTCGGCCCGCACGGGCGGATGCGCTCGCGCAGTTCCTTCACCGGACGGCCCAGCACGGCCCCGAGGCGCTTCAGCACCGCCGCGCCGCCGTCCGGCATGCGCTCGAACTCGGCGCGGTCCACCGAGACCACCAGCGAGGCGCGGTTGCGCACCAAGGGACGCCCCGACGCGTCCAGGATCTGCCCGCGCGCGGCCGGGACGATCACGTCGCGCGTGCGGGTCTCGGTCGCCGCGACCACGAACTGCGACCCGTGCACGACCTGCACCTGCCACAGCCGGACGGTCAGCACCGCCAGCAGCGTCAGGACCAGGAACTGCAGCACGACCAGCCGGGCGCGGACACGGATCACACGTGCCTCCGAACCGGGTAGGCCCCCGTGGGGACGGCCTCGCGCCGGTGGCGGCGCGCGGAGAACCGCGAGACCCCCCAGAAGACCGCCGCCGCGACCGCCAGGTTGTACATGACCAGGGCCGGCCACACGCGCGGCAGCGTGTGCCAGTCGGCCCGCGGGTCGCCGAGCAGCCCGCCGACCCCGGCCGCCAGGAGCGGCGCGACCATCACCGCGACGATCACCGTGACCGCCGACGCCCCCGGCGCCCGCTCGGCGGCCCGCCCCACCGCGTAGCCCACCAGGCAGAACACCAGCGCGTACTGGCCCATGACGTGCGCCGACGGCGGCAGCACGTCGGCGGCCAGGCCCATGGCGAAGCCCGTGGCGGCCCCGGGCACCGGCCCGCGCGCCAGGGCGAACATCACCACGCCGAGGAGCACCAGGTCAGGGGCTCCACCCCCGGGAAGGGGGAGGCGGTTCACGATGCTCACCTGCACGATCATGATGAGGCCGGCGAGCAGCACCGCCGTGATCGCTCGGAGCACTGTGTCACGTCCTCCCGCCCGCTCGGTCCCGCCCGTGCCCGTCACGGGCGTCATGTCTGTCACGCTTCTCGCGCGCGGGCCGGTGGACGGCCCGTAGCTCCCGGCGGGCCGGCGGGGCGTGCGCGCCGCTCCGCCTGCCCTCGCCGTCCTGCTCACGCCGTGGTCTCTCGCCGGGGTCCTCCCGCTGCTCGCCGCGCCGTTCTCCCCGTTCCTCCTCGCGGCGCTCCTGCCGGCGTTCGTCCCGCCGATCGTCCCGGCGTTCCTCGCGCGTCGGCGCGGACGGCGAAGGCGAGGGGGGCGGCGCGGACGGGGACGGCGCGGGAGGAGGAGCGGGCGCGCGGGCCTGCTTCTTGGGCGGCGGCGGCGCGGGCGGCAGCATGGCGTCCCGGGGGTCGCGGCGCGGCGCCTTCACGACCACCCCGACCACGTCCAGCCCCGCGAAGTCGACGAACGGCCTGGCGTAGGCCACCCGGGTCAGCTCGCCCGGCGTCGGCTCCACGCGCTCGATCACCCCCACCGGCAGCCCCGGCGCGTACGGCACGCCGTTCTCCGACCCGAAGCTCACGATGCGGCGGCCCGCCGCCAGCGTCGCCGCCGAGTCCAGCAGCCGGAAACGGATCAGACGGCTCTCCGCGGCCGGACCCAGGCCCGTCACCACGCCCACCTGGTTGCCGCCCTCCATGCGCGCCCCCGCCGTCGAGGCCGGATCGGTCAGCAGGACCACCGTGGAGGTGCCCGGACCGGCGTGGGCGACCCGCCCCACCAAACCGTCCCCGTTCAGCACGGTCATGTCCGGCCGCACACCGTCGCCCGACCCCGCGTCGATCTCGACCGCCTCCTCGAACCCCGGGACGCCGCGCCTGGCGATCACCTGGGCCGCCACCACGCGGTAGCCGCCCATGCCCGACAGCCCGAGCATGCGCGTGAGCTGCTCGGACCGCTGCCGGTCGAGCGTGCGCGCGGTCACCTCGCGCCGCAGGCGGGAGTTCTCCGCGCGCATCGCCGCGATCTGCCGCTTGTACTCGGCGGCGGAGGCGTAGGTGTCGACGAGGTCGCCCATCGGCCGCACCACGCTCGTCCCGGCACGCTCGGCCACGCCGAACAGCGAGGACGCCAGCGAGCGCACCGGCTCGAACAGGGAGTCGTCGCGCTGGCGGTGGTCGACGGTGATCAGGACGAGCGCCGCGGCCAGCAGCAGGCCAAGGATCAACCGCGCACGGCGCGTATCCCTCATCGGTCTCTCGGCTCCATCGAATGTGGTCAGTGTCTCGGTTCGGGCACCAGGACCTGCTGCAGGACCTCGAACTCCTCGACGCACTTGCCCGAGCCGAGCGCCACCGAGTCCAGGGCGTTCTCCACGAGATGGATCGGCATGCCGGTCTCGTCGCGCAGACGGTCGTCCATGCCCTTCAGCAGCGCCCCGCCGCCGGTGAGGGCCACGCCCCGGTCCATCAGGTCGCCGGACAGCTCGGGCGGGCACTTGTCCAGCGTCGACTTCACCGCGTCGATGATGGACTTCAGCGGCTCCTCGGTCGCCTTGCGGATCTCGTCCGCCGACACCACGATCGTCTTCGGCAGGCCGGTGACCAGGTCACGGCCCCGGATCTCGGCGTGGCAGTCGTCCCCGACCGGGCAGGCGGAGCCGATCGCGATCTTGATCTCCTCGGCGGTGCGCTCCCCGAGCATCAGGGAGTACTCCTTCTTGGCGAACGCGATGATGGCCTGGTCGAGCTCGTCGCCGCCGACGCGGATCGACTGGCTGGTCACGATGCCGCCCATGGAGATGATCGCGACCTCGGTGGTGCCGCCGCCGATGTCGACCACCATGTTGCCGGTCGGCTCGTGGACGGGCAGCCGCGCGCCGATCGCGGCGGCCATGGGCTCCTCGATGATGTACACCCGGCGCGCCCCGGCCTGGTAGCCGGCCTCCTTGACGGCCCGCTGCTCGACGCCGGTGATCCCGCTCGGGACGGCGACGATGATGCGCGGCTTGGCGAAGTGCCGCCGTTTGTGCACACGCTGGATGAAATAGCGGAGCATGCGCTCCGTGACGTCGAAGTCGGCGATCACGCCGTCCTTCAGCGGGCGTATCGCCACGATGTTCCCGGGCGTCCGGCCAATCATCCTCTTGGCCTCGATGCCCACTGCCACGATCTTGCCGGTGGTCGTGTTGATCGCCACCACCGACGGCTCGTTGAGCACGATGCCGCGACCCCGCACGTACACCAACGTGTTGGCGGTGCCGAGGTCGACGGCCATGTCACGGCCGAGGAATGCCAGCTTGCTGCCCATGGGGAAGGAAACCTTCCTACAGGTCGTTCGCGAGAGATTACGATTCGCATTCGAATCGTAACGTGACGTACCCACTCGCGCGGGCAACGAGCCGTCCCGCCGGGGAAAATCTTGTCGCACCCACCTGATCACATGGCGGGGACCTGCGGAAACACCCCCAACGAACAGGCCCCGGCGCGCCGCGCGCGCCGGGGCCTGTTCACACCCGGCTCTCGCGGGAGCCGGGGACGTTCACCGCTCAGAAACGGTCCGGGAAGAAAAGCTTGACCTCGCGGGCGGCCGACTCCGGCGAGTCGGAGCCGTGCACGACGTTCTCGCCGATCTCCAGCGCGTGGTCGCCGCGGATCGTGCCCGGCGCCGACTTCACCGGGTCGGTGGCGCCGGCCAGGGAGCGGAACGCCTCGACCGCGCGCGGCCCCTCCAGCACCAGGGCCACCAGCGGCCCGGAGGTGATGAACTCGACCAGCTCGCCGAAGAAGGGCTTCTCCGCGTGCTCGGCGTAGTGCGCCTTGGCCGTCTCCACGTCGAGCGTGCGAAGTTCCAAGGCCACGACCTTGAGGCCCTTGCGCTCCACGCGGGCGATCACGTCACCGATGAGGCCGCGGCGGACACCGTCGGGCTTGATCAGGACAAGCGTGCGCTCGGACACGGGAATCTCCTTCATTGTCAACGCCGGGCGCCACGCGAGACGGCCGGCGAGAGGGGAAGCGTGTGCGCAGCTTACCGGCCCGGGGACCCCTCGCCGTCCCGGCCGTCCTGGTCGCCGCCCGCCTCTGGGGACCGGGTGGGCGCGGGCACCACCGGGATCATCGACGTCTCCGGGCCGTCGCCGGCGCCCTCCTCGCCCGCCGTCCGCCCCGCCCCCTCCGGGCCCACGACCCCGCCGGCCCCGCCGGCGCCGCTCGCTTCGCCGGCCGCCGCCCGGTCCGCGGCGCCCTCGTCCGCACCGTCCTCGACTCCCCGCGGCGGGACATCGGCTGGAGTGTCGGCCGGGGCGTCGCGCAGGGCCCGCTCGGCCGAGCGGGTCGCCAGCACCGCCCCCAGCACCAGGATGACGACCACGGCGAACCCGGCGACCAGCGCCCAGACGTGCAGCGCCTCCACGAACCCGTCGACCATCGCCTGCGAGGTGACCTCACCGGACGTGCTGACCGCGTGCAGTCGTTCCACTTGGATACCCGTTCCGAGCAGGAAGCCGCTGAGAACGGCAGGCAGGCAGAGGGACAGGGCGGACAGCGCCGTGGACAAGGGCACCGCGCGGAGTGCCGCCGTCACCGCCACCGCCGCGCCGCCCCCGAGCAGCGCGAACGGCACGAGCAGCGGCATGCCCGAAGGCGCCGGCACCATCAGCCGGATCGCGCACAGCCCGGCCACCATGGCGACCAGTCCCCCTGCGACCAGCTTGGACGCGGGAACCTCGCCGAACCGGCCCACGACGTGCGGGGCGAAGCGGGCGGCGGGGATGACCAGCACCACGACCAGTACCAACAGCACGGCCAGCCCGAACGGCGCCCACAGACCCGACAACCCCGGCCCGCCGAGGCCGCCCAGCTCCACGTAGGTGACCTGCGCGGCGGTCGGCAGCACCACCAGCCCGACGGCGACCATCACGAACGCGAGCGCCCGCCCTGCCGGCCCTCCGGCCCGCCCGGCGCACGCCGGGGTCAGCAGCACCGCCACGGCGACCGCGGCGGACACGACGATGAGCCACGGCGGCCACCCGAACGTGGTGCCGAGAGCAAGCAGGGCCACCCCCGCGGACGGCCCCAGCGTGAACAACACCCGCACCGACCCACCCGACAAGTCCCCACCGGAACCCGCGCGAAAGCCCTGAGCGAACCAGGCGCCCTCCCGCCCACCATCCTGCGCGAACGAGGCGCCGCCGCCACGCTGACCATCCTCGGCTGACCGCGCACCGCCCCATCGACGATTCGCGGCGTACGGCGAAGCTCCACTCCGTTGGCCACCCTCAGCGGACCGGGCATCGCCCGGTTGGCCATTCTCGGCGTACGGCGAAGCTCCGCCCCGTTGACCATCCTTGGCGGACCAGGCGCCGCCCCGTCGGCCATTCTCGGCGTACGGGGCGCCCTCCCATTGGCCATCCTCGGCGGGCCGGGTGTCCTCGCCGGTGAGACGGCTGATCGCGAAGTATGTCGCGGCGAGCGCGAGCGCCACCCCCGTCAGCATCGGATACGGCTGCAGCGTCACCCGCCACGACGTCACCTGGTCCAGCGGCCACAGCGCCAGCGCCTGGGCGGTCAGGAAGGCCGCCGCCAGGGCCGCCGCCCAGACCGGGACCAGCACCCCGCGCGAGGAGGCGGATCGTTCCCGGCAGGCGGCGAGGGTGGCGGGGACGAGCATGCCCGCGGCGACGCCGTGCAGGGCCCTGAGGACCCCGACCGCGACCGCCGAGCCGGCGTACCCTCCGGCCACGTCGGCCACGCCGAGCAGCGCCAGGCCCGCGAGCAGGACGGGGGCGGGTGAGAACCGGCCGAGCGCCACGGCGGTGAGCGGCACCACGCAGAGCATCACCGGCAGGGCGAGCCCGTGGGCGCGCAGGACGCCGACCCCGGCGATGTCCGGAGGCAGCAGAGCGGAGACCACCGAGATGGTGTTCGGAATGGCCACGATCGCCAGTGGAAGCGCGAGGGCGGTCAGCAGCCCGACGATCACGTCGAGCACGAGCGGTATGCGATTGACCCGACCGAGAGCCGTGAGGCCCGTGGCCTGGATTGGGGGGACGGCCATACCGGCCGACTTTAGCGTTAAGTCACGCCCTCGACACGCCGAGCGACCAGAATGGCTGTGATCCACAGCGCGGCGAACACCACGCCGAGGAAGAACATGATCGGGACGAGGAACCCGGTCGCGATGGCCAGGACCTGCACGACGCTACCCGCGATGTAGGCGAAGGGCCGCTTCAACATGCCCGCCACCAGGACGCACACCACCGCGAGCCCCAGGCCGACCGCCACGGCTATCCCTGGCGACACCTTGTTGATCACGATCGCCACGGGCGTCACCAGCCCGAGAACGATCGCCTCCATCCCCAACACACTCGCCCCAAGCCGCCGCATCCCCGGCGTAACCCTGAACCCCTTCTCCCTACGAGCCCCCGACTCCCCAGACACGACCGACTCCCCCGACAAAACCGACTCACGCACTACAGACTCACCCTCCTGAGACCGCGCCCCCGACGAAGCCCCGACGCCCCCCTCGGCGACCGACCCAAGCTCCACGAACCCCGGCCCGCCCGAACTCCCGGCCCCACCTTCCCCGGACCGCGACTCCCCCGAGCTCGCAGCCCCACCCCCGGACGGCCCCTCCGCGGCCATCCGTCCACCCTCAACACGCCGCGACTCCTCTGAAGCCGCTGCGCGGTCAGGGGGTTGCGGCTTTCCCGAGGATGTCGGGCGGGACTCGGGAGTATCCGAGGCATGTGGGGAGGTCGCCGGGGTGCACTTGCGGGCGTCCGGCTCGGGGGAGGTCATCGGTTCGCTTTCAGGAGGATGCGGGCGTCGCCCGCGGTCGCGACGGAGCCGGTGATGAGGACGCCGGAGCCGAACTCGTCGCCCTGGTCGGCGAGCCCCATGGCCGTGTCGATGGCCCCGTCGAGCCGGTCGGCCCGATGCACCCGCTCGGGGCCGAACACGCCCTCGGCACGCTCGGCCAGCTCGGCCACGTCCATGGAGCGCGGGGACGAGTTGCGCGTCACCACGATCTCTTCGACGACCGGCTCCAGGAGCTCCAGGATCGTGTCCACGTCCTTGTCCCCCATGACCGCGACGACGGCGATGAGACGCGTGAACCCGAAGGACTCGCTGATCGCGTCGACGCTCGCCTCCATGCCCCCCGGGTTGTGGGCCGCGTCCACCAGCACCGTCGGGCCGCGCCGTATGACCTCCAGCCGGCCCGGGCTGGACACCTCGGCGAACGCCTGCCGTACCAGCTCCGCGTCCAGCGGATCGTCGCCCCCCGTGAGGGCCTCCACCGCCGCGAGCGCCAGCGCCGCGTTGCCGGCCTGATGCGCGCCGTACAACGGAAGGAAGACGTCCTCGTAGACGCCCTTGAGGCCCTGCAACCGCAGCACCTGGCCACCCATGGCCAGCTCGCGGTGCAGCACCCCGAACTCCAGCCCCTCGCGCGCCACGGTGGCCTCGGCCTCCGCCGCGCGCCTGACCAGCACCTCGGCGGCGGGCAGCGGCTGCTGCGCCAGAACGGCCGTCGCGCCCGGCTTGATGATGCCCGCCTTCTCCCCGGCGATCGTCTCGACGTCCGGGCCCAGATACTCGGTGTGGTCCAAAGAGATGGGGGTGATCACGGCGACCGTGCCGTCCGCGATGTTGGTCGCGTCCCACGTGCCGCCCATGCCGGTCTCGATGACCGCGAAATCGACCGGAGCGTCCGCGAACGCCGCGTACGCCATCGCGGTGAGCACCTCGAAGAAGCTCACCCGGCCGAGCTTCGCGTCGATGATCTCCAGATACGGCTCGATCTCGCGGTAGACCTCGATGAAACGGTCCTCAGGGAGAGGGACGCCGTCCACGCAGATGCGCTCGCGCATCTCGGAGAACTCCGGGCTGGTGTACCGGCCGGTTCGCAGGTTCCGCGCGCGCAACAGCGCGTCGATCATGCGGGCCGTGCTCGACTTGCCGTTGGTGCCGGCGATGTGGATGACCGGGTACATGCGCTCCGGATGCCCGAGGATGTCCGCCAGCCCGGCGATGCGGTCAAGCGTGGGATCGATGTCCCACTCGACTCCGCGCTCGCGGATCGCTGCCTCGACGACGCGAATTTCCTGCCCTGCCATCACTCCGTCAGCTTATCGGCCCCTATCACCGCCCAACCGACCGTCCCACGGCCTGTGGAAAACCGGGAAGCACGCCCGGCAATAGACTTGTGCGGTGAGCCCGGACGACGTCTTCTTCGCCGAGTGGCGCGCCCGCGGCGGGGGAGAGCGCCGCAGCCTCGCCCGCGCCCGCCGGCTCCTGGAGCTGCTCGACGCCTCCACGGCGAGCGCCCCTGTCCTCACCGTCGTCGGCTCCAAGGGCAAGGGCACGACCGCCATGTACGCGTCCGCCTATCTAGCCGCCGCCGGCCTCCGGGTCGTCTCCGTCACCAGTCCGGCGCTGCGCGCCAACCGTGAACGCATCAGGGTGAACGGCACGGCCATCTCGGACGCGACGCTGAGCGGGCTGGCCGCGCGGATAGCCCAGGCCCTCCGGTCGATGCCGGACCGCCGCGAATCTCCTGGATACCTGTCCCCCGTCGGCCTTTTCACCATCGCGGGCGTCCTGCACGCGCGGGACATCGAGGCCGACGTCATCGTGCTCGAAGCCGGCATGGGCGGAGCCTCCGACGAGGTCTCCCTGCTCCCCCCGCACACCGTGGCCATCACCGAGATCTTCGCCGAACACGTCGGCGTCCTCGGCGACACCCCCGCCGAAATAGCCCGTGAGAAGGCCGCAGTGACGTCCTCTCGAACCCAGGCCGTCCTCTCCCTCCCCCAACAGCCGGCCGTCCAGCAAGCGATCAGCACGGTGATCCGCGCCCGCACCACACGCCCCATGGAAGCCGCGCCCTCCACCACCGGCACCGCACCCCGGATGGACACCGCCCCGAACAACGAAACCACGGACACCGCAGCGAGCTCCCAGCCAAAGACCGAACTTACGAACCCGGAACCCGTCACCACGCCTCCCAGCCCCTACCCATTCGAACGGCGCGACAGCGACCACCGAACCCAACGCGTCGCCCAGAGCCGACATCAAGCTCGGCGACATCCAGACGGCGAAGAGGCAAGCAGGGGACGCGGAAGTACGGGAGGCCGAAGTACGGGAAGCGGAAACGGCAGAGGTAGAAGCCGAGCTGAAAACAACGGAGACAGAAGCGCAGGCAGAGGCGGAGACGACGCAGACGGAGACGCAGACGGAGACGCAGACGGAGACGCAGACGGGAGACGCAGACGGAGACGCAGACGGAGACGCAGACGGAGACGCAGACGGAGACGCAGACGGAGACGCAGACGGAGACGCAGACGGAGACGCAGACGGAGACGCAGACGGAGACGCAGACGGAGACGCAGACGGAGACGCAGACGGAGACGCAGACGGAGACGCAGACGGAGACGCAGACGGAGACGCAGACGGAGACGCAGACGGAGACGCAGACGGAGACGCAGACGGAGACGCAGACGGAGACGCAGACGGAGACGCAGACGGAGACGCAGACGGAGACGCAGACGGAGACGCAGACGGAGACGCAGACGGAGACGCAGACGGAGACGCAGACGGAGACGCAGACGGAGACGCAGACGGGGGAGACGCAGACGGAGACGCAGACGGAGACGCAGACGGAGACGCAGACGGAGACGCAGACGGAGACGCAGACGGAGACGCAGACGGAGACGCAGACGGAGACGCAGACGAGACGCAGACGGAGACGCAGACGGAGACGCAGACGGAGACGCAGACGGAGACGCAGACGGAGACGCAGACGGAGACGCAGACGGAGACCAGACGGAGACGCAGACGGAGACGCAGACGGAGACGCAGACGGAGACGCAGACGGAGACGCAGACGGAGACGCAGACGGAGACGCAGACGGAGACGCAGACGGAGACGCAGACGGAGACGCAGACGGAGACGCAGACGGAGACGCAGACGGAGACGCAGGACGGAGACGCAGACGGAGACGCAGACGGAGACGCAGACGGAGACGCAGACGGAGACGCAGACGAACCTAGAGGCGAAGACGGTGACGAAGGTGGAGACGACGAAGGTAGAGGTGGAGACAGTGGACACCGAGGGCGGCACGCTGCCCCGTGATCTCCTTCCGCCCTCCTACGGCCGGTGGAACGCCGAGCTGGGCTGCGCCGCCGCCGCGCGCATGCTCTCCCTGCTCGGCCTGCCCCTCCCCGCCCCGAAGCCCCTGACGGATGTGCTCGCGTCCATACGACTCCCGGGTCGCCTGTCGTTCCACACCCTTCCCGAGAGCGGGACCGAACTGTGCGTCGACTCGGCGATCAACCGACCCGGGCTGGCCACGGCCCTCACCATGGCCCTGCGGCGCTGGCCCCGCGTGGACCATGTCCTCCTATGCCTCCCCGACCACAAGGACGTCCAAGGAGCCATCACCGAACTCGCCGGCCTCCCGGTCACGTTCGTACGCCTGGCGCTCCCCCACCTGCGCTTCACCGCCCCACTCCCCGCAGACTGGACCGTCATCGACGAATCCCAGCTCACCCGCCAATTCCTCACCGAAATCGCCCCCCACGTCCTGGCCATCGGCACGGTCTACTTCACAGGCAAAGTCCTGGACACCATCAACGCCCCCACCGAAACCCTCTTCACCCCTCCCACCTAATTTCCTGGGCCCCCTCACCACAAGCCCCCGCCCTAAGGCCCTAACCGGCACAAGCTCACCCGACGACACAACGACCGCACCGTCGACTCGCAGGCAAGCCCTGGAACAAGAGGTCCCGGCCACGGTCCTCAATAGCACGGAAAGTGGCTGGCGCCGACCTTCGCTCCGCTGTCATCGCCATGGTGCTAGCCACAGCGTCTTCGTGCTCTTTTCATTTTGTGCTCTTTCTGTTTCCTGTTGTCCCGTTCGGATGCGAGCTTCGGTTCAGGGCCGTGTCGGCGGGGTGCAGGTAGGCGAAGCTCGGCACCCATGACGGCGGCCGGCCGGCCACCGCTCTGCGAACCCGGTACGAGAGGAACGCGCGTCAGCGCCTAGGAAACACAGCCCGAGCCGAAGGCGAGGCCCATTCCCCGGCGGAGCCCCACATTTAACTCTGAGAGTCCAGCGTTCCGTCCACTGCCACTTCCTGGCGCAGCCGTCGTTTTGACGGCTATCTAGGGTTGTCGGAGCCTTCCAGCAGGTCAGAGGATGACGATCACTTCCTTCGCGTAGGCCAAGTTGACCGAACTCCGATCCGCATGGGTCAAAATGTGCCGATGACGATCTCCACTGACGACTCCGGTCCGGTCCGGATTGTGACGGCCATTGTTCGCGACGGCGATCGGGTGTTGCTGTGTCATCGAAGCGCCGGACGTCGTTGGTATCCCGACGTGTGGGATCTGCCGGGCGGTCATGTCGAGGAGGGGGAGGATCCGAAGGAGAGCCTTGTCCGCGAGCTTCGGGAGGAGTTGGGAATCACGGCATCGGAGCCATCCGGCCCGCCGATGCATGAGATCCGGACCGCGACGTTCGACATGCGGATCTGGTTGATCGACAGGTGGACCGGAACACCCGTCAACGCCGCGCCGGACGAGCACGACGCTGTGGCGTGGTTCTGGACATCCGACCTTGACAGCCTGCGTCTCGCCCACGAGTCGTATCTCTCGATGCTCACCGCCGTGCTCCTCACGTGACGTCGCACCGGAAGCCAGGAGTGCGCGCTCATCGGCAGATCCGGACACCACCGGGCCTCGGCGAACGCCATTGTGTGTAGTCGATGATTTCTGTGTGGGGGCGGCGGCTCGACCGCCAGCTCGCCGCTGAGCTTGCGGATGTCGATGGCCGCTGTCTACTCGGTGGCCGTGCACGCCTTCAACCAGGCCGAGGCGTGTTCGAGGGTCGTCTTTCCTGGTCAGCCTGTGGTTTCAGTGAGACGCACTTCAGAGCGCGATCATCTGAGCCAGCAGGCCGGTGTTCTCCTGCTTGACCACCAAGCCCTGCGCCCATAACGGCGCCCCAGTCGGCCCTTCGGCAGTGCGCGCTACGAGAGGAAGCGCGCGTCAGCGCCCGGGGAAGCACTGTCCGAGCCGGAGGCGGAGCCCATTCTGCGGCGCCCCTCGGCGTTCTCACTTTCGTGACCGGTCGGCGGCTGTCGTGGGCAGGGACAGGTAGGGGCGGGTGGGCCGCCGTTGTAGGCGCCGGGATTCGCCGACCTGCACCCCGCCGACGCGGCGCCCTCGATGAAGACCCTCGTGGCGGAGGAAAGGTCCCGGAGTTTGTGGCAGGGACGCACGAATGAAGAAGTCTCGGAGACCACGAATGGAAAGTCCTGGAATGCAGGACACGAAGAGGAAAAGTGTCCGGAAATGCAGGAAGGGCCACCCCGTGGAGCACGAAGCTCCTGGATGGCCCTACCTTGCATTCACTTCAAAAGATTGTCCGGCGGTGTCCTACTCTCCCACACCGTCCCCGGTGCAGTACCATCGGCGCTGGAAAGCTTAACTTCCGGGTTCGGAATGTAACCGGGTGTTTCCCTTCCGCTAAAACCGCCGTAACCCCGTGAAACAACCAACCGAGCACACCACCCACCAACACACCATTACCGGTGCCTGTTGGTTGGTGTGGGTCTCAGGTTTGATGTCTCTGAGATCACACAGTGGACGCGAGCACCACCCACACCAGCCTCAACCGGCGCGGGTGTCGTTGCTTTGTGGTCAAGTCCTCGGCCTATTAGTACCGGTCAGCTCCACACCTTACGATGCTTCCACACCCGGCCTATCAACCCAGTCGTCACCTGGGAGCCTTACCCCCCTCACAGGGGTGGGAGACCTCATCTCAAGGCAGGCTTCCCGCTTAGATGCCTTCAGCGGTTATCCCTCCCGAACGTAGCCAACCAGCCATGCCCTTGGCAGAACAACTGGCACACCAGAGGTTCGTCCGTCCCGGTCCTCTCGTACTAGGGACAGCCCCCTTCAAGTCTCCTGCGCGCGCAGCGGATAGGGACCGAACTGTCTCGCGACGTTCTAAACCCAGCTCGCGTACCGCTTTAATGGGCGAACAGCCCAACCCTTGGGACCTACTCCAGCCCCAGGATGCGACGAGCCGACATCGAGGTGCCAAACCATCCCGTCGATATGGACTCTTGGGGAAGATCAGCCTGTTATCCCCGGGGTACCTTTTAGCCGTTGAGCGACGGCGCTTCCACAAGCCACCGCCGGATCACTAGTCCCAGCTTTCGCTCCTGCTCGACCCGTCGGTCTCACAGTCAAGCTCCCTTGTGCACTTACACTCGCCACCTGATTGCCAACCAGGCTGAGGGAACCTTTGGGCGCCTCCGTTACCCTTTAGGAGGCAACCGCCCCAGTTAAACTACCCACCAGACACTGTCCCCCACCCGGATCCACGGGCGCGGGTTAGACATCCAAAACGACCAGAGTGGTATTTCACCAATGACTCCACCACCACTAGCGTGACAGCTTCACCGTCTCCCACCTATCCTACACAAGCCGTCCCAAACACCAATGTCAAGCTGTAGTGAAGGTCCCGGGGTCTTTCCGTCCTGCTGCGCGTAACGAGCATCTTTACTCGTAGTGCAATTTCGCCGGGTCTGCGGTTGAGACAGCGGGGAAGTCGTTACGCCATTCGTGCAGGTCGGAACTTACCCGACAAGGAATTTCGCTACCTTAGGATGGTTATAGTTACCACCGCCGTTTACCGGCGCTTAAGTTCTCACCTTCGCCTGCGTTACCACAAGCTAAGCGGTCCCCTTAACGTTCCGGCACCGGGCAGGCGTCAGTCCGTATACATCGTCTTACGACTTCGCACGGACCTGTGTTTTTAGTAAACAGTCGCTTCCCCCTGGCCACTGCGACCCCCACCAGCTCCGGACGCACGGTCCATCACCAGCGAAGGCCCCCCTTCTCCCGAAGTTACGGGGGCAATTTGCCGAGTTCCTTAACCACAGTTCACCCGATCGCCTCGGTATTCTCTACCTGACCACCTGAGTCGGTTTAGGGTACGGGCCGCCGGCACACTCACTAGAGGCTTTTCTCGGCAGCATGGGATCACCCACTTCACCACAATCGGCTCGGCATCACATCTCAGGATAATAGAGCGCGGATTTGCCTACGCTCCTCCCTACATGCTTACCCCAGGAACAACCATCGCCTGGGATGGGCTACCCTCCTGCGTCACCCCATCGCTTACCTACTACCAGATCAGGCCAGGCGTTCACCCTCACCCACACCCCGAAGGGCGTGAGGGGTTAAGGACCCTTAGTATCACTGGATTCGATATGGGCGCGTGCCCGCGGGTACGGGAATATCAACCCGTTGTCCATCGACTACGCCTGTCGGCCTCGCCTTAGGTCCCGACTTACCCTGGGCGGATTAACCTAGCCCAGGAACCCTTGGTCATCCGGCGCAGAAGTTTCTCACTTCTGATTCGCTACTCATGCCTGCATTCTCACTCGCACAGCCTCCACGATTGGGTCACCCCACCGCTTCACCGGCTGCACGACGCTCCCCTACCCACCCACACACCTGGATGCGACAAAGCCGCACCGGGCTACACGTGTGAGTGCCACGACTTCGGCGGCGTACTTGAGCCCCGCTACATTGTCGGCGCGGAATCACTTGACCAGTGAGCTATTACGCACTCTTTCAAGGGTGGCTGCTTCTAAGCCAACCTCCTGGTTGTCACTGCGACTCCACATCCTTTCCCACTTAGCACACCCTTAGGGGCCTTAGTCGGTGGTCTGGGCTGTTTCCCTCTCGACCACGGAGCTTATCCCCCGCAGTCTCACTGCCACGCTCTCACTTACCGGCATTCGGAGTTTGGCTGACGTCAGTAACCCGGTAAGGCCCATCAGCCATCCAGTGCTCTACCTCCGGCAAGAAACACGCAACGCTGCACCTAAATGCATTTCGGGGAGAACCAGCTATCACGGAGTTTGATTGGCCTTTCACCCCTACACACAGATCATCCCCCAGGTTTTCAACCCTGGTGGGTTCGGTCCTCCACACGGTCTTACCCGCGCTTCAACCTGCCCATGCGTAGATCACTCCGCTTCGGGTCCACAGCATGCGACTACAAACGCCCTATTCAGACTCGCTTTCGCTACGGCTCCCCCACACGGGTTAACCTCGCCACACACCATGACTCGCAGGCTCATTCTTCAAAAGGCACGCAGTCACATCACAACCATCCCGAAGGACGGTTACGCTCCTACGGCTTGTAGGCACACGGTTTCAGGTACTATTTCACGACCCCTCACCGGGGTGCTTTTCACCTTTCCCTCACGGTACTCGTGCACTATCGGTCATCAGGGAGTATTCAGGCTTACCAGGTGGTCCTGGCAGATTCACACAGGATTTCTCGGGCCCCGTGCTACTTGGGATCCCCTCAAGAAGCCGACACGATTTCACCTACCCGGCTCTCACGGTCTACGGCGCCCCTTCCCAGAGGCTTCGGCTATCGCAACGGTTTATCACTCCTCGGGAGAACGGCAGCCCTCCCACGAAGGTCCCACAACCCCACACACGCAACACCTGCCGGCTATCACACGCGCATGGTTTAGCCTCATCCGCTTTCGCTCACCACTACTCACGGAATCACATTTTGTTTTCTCTTCCTACGGGTACTGAGATGTTTCACTTCCCCGCGTTACCACCAACCGCCCTATACATTCAGACGGCGGCGACACCACATGACTGGTGCCAGGTTTCCCCATTCGGACATCCCCGGATCAACGTCTGGTTGGCGACTCCCCGAGGCTTAACGCAGCCTCCCACGTCCTTCATCGGCTCCTGATGCCAAGGCATCCACCGTGTGCCCTAAAAAACTTGGCCACAAAGATGCTCGCGTCCACTATGCAATTCACAAACAACAAACGAGACCACCAGCCCAACCCGCCACCAAACACCCACCACACCCAGCAGCCCAACCCCCCACAACAAGAGGAGAAGAACCAAACGCCGGACACGTGAGCCGGTATGACAGAAGACCGGTCCCGACAACGAGGAACAACCAGCTCTCGCATGCGGCGAGACCGCTACCGCGACCCCAAGGGCCGCCACAGCGGCCTCAGCCACCCGCAAGCAGGTCCGTTTCCTCAGGACCCAACAGTGTGTCCAACCAACCCCGACCCCGTACCCCGCGTTCCTGAACCCGCTTCCGAAGAAGCAGGCAGTACTGGCAGGCCCGGCAGGCGGGTCTGGTTGAGTAGCCAGTGCTCCACTAATGAGCGTGCCGATGGGCAAGACGTTCGCTTGCCGGCATCGGACATGGACCCGGTCTGCCCGCTTGCGCGGGGCACACACAAGGCCGGTGCTCCTTAGAAAGGAGGTGATCCAGCCGCACCTTCCGGTACGGCTACCTTGTTACGACTTCGTCCCAATCGCCAGCCCCACCTTCGACCGCTCCCCCCCTTGCGGGTTGGGCCACGGGCTTCGGGTGTTGCCGACTTTCGTGACGTGACGGGCGGTGTGTACAAGGCCCGGGAACGTATTCACCGCAGCATTGCTGATCTGCGATTACTAGCGACTCCGACTTCATGGGGTCGAGTTGCAGACCCCAATCCGAACTGAGATCGGCTTTTAGGGATTCGCTCCGCCTCACGGCCTCGCAACCCTCTGTACCGACCATTGTAGCATGTTTGCAGCCCAAGACATAAGGGGCATGATGACTTGACGTCATCCCCACCTTCCTCCGAGTTGACCCCGGCAGTCTCCCATGAGTCCCCGCCACCCCGAAGGGCGCGCTGGCAACATGGAACAAGGGTTGCGCTCGTTGCGGGACTTAACCCAACATCTCACGACACGAGCTGACGACAGCCATGCACCACCTGTCACCCAGTCCAAAGGAGGGCCCTGTCTCCAGAGCTTTCCAGGCGATGTCAAGCCTTGGTAAGGTTCTTCGCGTTGCGTCGAATTAAGCAACATGCTCCGCCGCTTGTGCGGGCCCCCGTCAATTCCTTTGAGTTTTAGCCTTGCGGCCGTACTCCCCAGGCGGGGCGCTTAATGCGTTAGCTACGGCACGGGACCCGTGGAAGGACCCCACACCTAGCGCCCAACGTTTACAGCGTGGACTACCAGGGTATCTAATCCTGTTCGCTCCCCACGCTTTCGCTCCTCAGCGTCAGGTAAGGCCCAGCAAGCCGCCTTCGCCACCGGTGTTCCTCCTGATATCTGCGCATTTCACCGCTACACCAGGAATTCCGCTTGCCCCTACCTACCTCTAGCCAGCCCGTATCCACCGCAGACCCACAGTTAAGCCATGGGCTTTCACGGCAGACGCGACAAGCCACCTACGAGCTCTTTACGCCCAATAATTCCGGACAACGCTCGCGCCCTACGTATTACCGCGGCTGCTGGCACGTAGTTAGCCGGCGCTTCTTGTGCAGGTACACGTCAACTTCGTCCCTGCTGAAAGAGGTTTACAACCCGAAGGCCGTCATCCCCCACGCGGCGTCGCTGCGTCAGGCTTCCGCCCATTGCGCAATATTCCCCACTGCTGCCTCCCGTAGGAGTCTGGGCCGTGTCTCAGTCCCAGTGTGGCCGGTCGCCCTCTCAGGCCGGCTACCCGTCGTCGCCTTGGTAGGCCACTACCCCACCAACAAGCTGATAGGCCGCGAGCCCATCCCCAACCGAAAAAACTTTCCACCTGAAGTCCGATGCCAGACCAGGTCCTATCCGGTATTAGACCCGGTTTCCCAGGCTTATCCCGAAGTTGAGGGCAGGTTACTCACGTGTTACTCACCCGTTCGCCGCTCGAGTACCCCGAAGGGCCTTTCCGCTCGACTTGCATGTGTTAAGCACGCCGCCAGCGTTCGTCCTGAGCCAGGATCAAACTCTCCAAACAATGTCTGGAAAAAATCCCGGCAGACACCCACCACACAAGGCAGGCGTCCAACCAAAGGAACCATCCACCACCACACCCAGAGGCATGGCAGACGGAGGATCATGCATGATTCATGCACTGGCTTTTAACACACTGTTGAGTTCTCAAGAAACGGACGCGTACACCATCACCCGAACCCTGCGACCAGGACCCGAACTCCGGGGCTTCCATCTCGTTTCGCGGTGATCCCGACGCTATCAACCAACCTGACCACCGGCAAACCGGGCCGTTACCGGCACCCGCACCAGCACCCAGGCCCTGACCAGCGCCAAGACCCGCACCCCGTCTCCAGGGCAACTCCACTACCTTACGCTGATCAACTTGCCGTGTCAACGTCTGACGCGACATCTCGATCAGAGAGAGGATCTCGGGAGTGCAGAGGAGCTTAGCACCTCCGGGACCGGATCGATCTCGGAGCCTCCGCGTCATGCGGAGTTGTGCGCCGCCCTGCGAGATAAGACTCTAGCACCGACACGCGCGTGGGATGAACAACTTCGGCAAGCCTGCGGTTATTCCCGGGTCACCCCTGCTCAAACCTTCGATGTCGAGGGGGCATGGCGGGATGCTTGGGGAGCCCGGCCGGCGCAGGCCGACAGGGCTCCCCGCGCACATCAACCCGTGGGCAGGGCGGCGAGCTGGGCTTCGAGGCGGGCGATGTCGGCGTCGGCCTGGGCGGCCCGGGCGCGCACCTTGGCGACGACGTCATCGGGGGCCTTGGCCATGAACTGTTCGTTGCCGAGCTTTCCGGCCTGCTGGGCGGCCTCCTTACGGGCGACCGCGAGGTCCTTCTCCAGGCGCCGGCGCTCGGCCGCGACGTCGATGGCCCCGGCCGTGTCGAGCTCGACGACGGCCGCGCCCACGGCGAGCCTCGCGGTGGCGCTGAAATCGCCGGAGGGATCGTCGAGCCGCACCAGGGACCGGATGGCGGCCTCGTGCGCGGCGAGGGCCGCGTCGTCGAATCTGAGCTTGGCCGCGACCCGCTGGCCCGGCTTCAGCCCTTGGTCGGAGCGGAAGCGGCGGACCTCGGTGATGAGGTCCTGCAGCGCGGCGATCTCGTTCTCGGCGGCCGGGTCGGCGTACTCGGGCCGAGTGTCCGGCCACGAGGTCGCCATGAGGGACGCATCGCCGGTGAGCGCCCGCCACAGCTCTTCGGTGACGAAGGGCACCAGCGGGTGCAGCAGGCGTAGCAGAGCGTCGAAGACATGGCCGAGGACCAGGCGGGTGCGATCGGCCACCTCCCCGCCCGTGCCGATCTGGATCTTGGCCAGTTCGACGTACCAGTCGCAGACCTCGTCCCAGGCGAAGTGGTAGAGCTGGTCGGAGATCTTCGCGAACTCGAACTCGTCGTAGGCGGTGTCGACCGCGCCGGTCACCGTCCGCAGCCGCGAGAGGATCCAGCGGTCGGCGACGGTGAGGTCGCCGGGGGCGGGCAGCGGCGCCGAGACGGTCGCGCCGTTCATCAGCGCGAACCGGGTGGCGTTCCAGATCTTGTTGCAGAAGTTGCGGGCCCCGGCCACCCAGTCTTCGCTGATCGCGACGTCGGACCCGGGGCTGGCGCCGCGCAGCAGCGTGAAGCGGGTGGCGTCCGCGCCGTACCGGGTGATCCAGTCCAGCGGGTCGACGACGTTCCCGGAGGACTTCGACATCTTCTTGCCGAACTGGTCGCGGACGATGCCGTGCAGGGCGACCGTCTGGAACGGCGGGGTGCCGTCCATGGCGTACAGCCCGAACATCATCATGCGGGCGACCCAGAAGAAGAGGATGTCGTAGCCCGTCACCAGGACGGTGGTGGGATAGAAGCGCTCCAGGTCGGGCGTGCGGTCGGGCCAGCCGAGCGTGGAGAACGGCCACAGGCCCGAGGAGAACCAGGTGTCCAGGACGTCGGGGTCCTGGACGTAGCCGGGCGGGGCCTGCTCGTCGGGGCCGACGCAGACGACCTCGCCCTCGGGGCCGTACCAGACGGGGATGCGGTGCCCCCACCAGAGCTGCCGCGAGATGCACCAGTCGTGCATGTCGTCGACCCAGTCGAAGTAGCGCTTGGCGAGCTCGGGCGGGTGGACGCGGGTGCGCCCGTCGCGCACGGCGTCGCCGGCGGCCTTCGCCAGGGGCTGGACGTTGACGAACCACTGCAGGGACAGGCGCGGCTCGACAACGGTCTTGCAGCGGGAGCAGTGGCCGACGGCGTGGAGGTACGGGCGCTTCTCGGCGACGATGCGCCCTTCCGCGCGCAGCGCGGCGACCACGGCGGGCCTGGCCTCGAAGCGGTCGAGGCCCTGGAACGGGCCGTGGGCGGTGATGACGCCGCGCTCGTCCATGACGGTGAGCGACGGCAGGCCGTGACGGCGCCCGATCTCGAAGTCGTTGGGGTCGTGCGCGGGGGTCACCTTGACGGCGCCGGTGCCGAACGCGGGGTCGACGTGCTCGTCGGCCACGACGGGGATCCGCCGGCCGGTGAAGGGCACCTCGACGGTGGTGCCGACGAGGTGGGCGTAGCGGTCGTCCGCGGGGTGCACGGCGACGGCGGTGTCGCCGAGCATGGTCTCGGCACGGGTGGTGGCGACCACGATGGACGCGTCGCCGTCGCCGTAGCGGATCGAGACGAGCTCGCCCTCGTCGTCGGAGTGGTCGACCTCGATGTCGGACAGCGCGGTCAGGCAGCGGGGGCACCAGTTGATGATGCGTTCGGCGCGGTAGATGAGGCCGTCGTCGAAAAGGCGCTTGAAGATGGTCTGGACGGCGCGGGACAGGCCCTCGTCCATGGTGAAGCGCTCGCGGGACCAGTCGACGCCGTCGCCGAGCTTGGTCATCTGGCCGAGGATGCGGCCGCCGGACTCTTCTTTCCACTGCCAGACGCGCTCGACGAAGGCCTCGCGGCCGAGGTCGTGCCGGGAGAGGCCCTGTTTGGCCAGCTCGCGCTCGACGACGTTCTGCGTGGCGATGCCGGCGTGGTCCATGCCGGGGAGCCAGAGGGTCTCGAAGCCGCGCATGCGGGCCCGCCGGGTGAGGGCGTCCTGGATGGAGTGGTCGAGGGCGTGGCCGATGTGGAGGACGCCGGTGACGTTGGGCGGGGGCAGGACGATGGTGTAGGCCTCGCGCTCGCTGCCTACGTCCGCCCGGAAGTAGCCCTCGGATACCCAGCGCTCGTAGCTCCGGGTCTCGACGTCGGCGGGTGCGTATTGAGTAGGCAGTTCAGGCGTTGTCACAGTCACCAATTGTAGGGAGGCCGCTCCCTTGCCCGTGTCGCGTCGGCGCAGGCCCGTAACCTGATATACGGGCACGAGGCACAAAAACGCGCATTCGGCGGACCGTAACCGCCCTGTACTACGTTACGTAACCTGTTAGGCACCCGATCGACACGTGAGGGTAGGACGATGCCGGTCGGCGCAGGCGCGTGCCATGACGGTGAGCGGTCGCCCCTCCGCTCACGCGTTCATGCGGCCTGGTGCGGGAGCCGCCGGTCAGGCGGACTTCTCCCGGGGAGTGCGCTGCTGCTTGGCGTTGAGCTGGTCCCGCGGGACCAGCGTGGGGTTCACGTGCTCCAGCACGGACTCACGAGTGATGACCACCCGCGCGACGTCCTGGCGGGACGGCACCTCGTACATCACCGAGAGGAGGACCTCCTCCATGATGGCGCGCAGGCCGCGGGCACCCGTGCCCCGCAGGATGGCCTGGTCGGCGATGGCCTCCAGGGCGTCGTCGGTGAACTCCAGCTCGACGTTGTCGAGCTCGAACAGCCGGCGGTACTGCTTGACCAGCGCGTTCCTCGGCTCGGTGAGGATCTGGATCAGCGCGTCGCGATCGAGGTTGTGCACGCTGGTGATGATCGGCAGACGGCCGACGAACTCGGGGATCATGCCGAACTTCAGCAGGTCCTCGGGCATGACGTCCGAGAAGATGTCCGAGGCGTCGATCTCGTCCTTGGAGTGGATGATGGCGTTGAAGCCGATGCCCTTCTTGCCGATGCGCGACTCGATGATCTTCTCAAGCCCCGCGAACGCCCCACCGCAGATGAACAGCACGTTGGTGGTGTCGATCTGGATGAACTCCTGGTGCGGGTGCTTGCGGCCGCCCTGCGGCGGGACCGAGGCGGTCGTGCCCTCAAGGATCTTCAGCAGAGCCTGCTGCACGCCTTCACCGGACACGTCGCGCGTGATCGAAGGGTTCTCGCTCTTGCGGGCTATCTTGTCGACCTCGTCGATGTAGATGATGCCCGTCTCGGCCTTCTTGACGTCGTAGTCAGCGGCCTGGATCAGTTTCAGGAGGATGTTCTCGACGTCCTCGCCGACGTAGCCCGCCTCGGTGAGCGCCGTGGCGTCCGCGATGGCGAACGGCACGTTCAGCATCTTGGCGAGGGTCTGTGCGAGCAAGGTCTTGCCCGAGCCCGTCGGGCCGAGGAGAAGGATGTTGGACTTGCCCACCTCCAGACCGTCGTCTCGGCCGCGTTCGCCGGACTGCACCCGCTTGTAGTGGTTGTACACCGCCACCGAGAGGGCCTTCTTCGCCTTGTCCTGGCCGATGACATAAGCGTCCAGGAACTCGAAGATCTCTCTCGGCTTGGGGAGACTGTCCCACTTGAGCTCGGAGGACTCGGAGAGTTCCTCCTCGATGATCTCGTTGCAGAGATCGATGCACTCATCGCAGATGTAGACACCTGGTCCGGCGATGAGCTTTTTGACTTGCTTCTGGCTCTTCCCGCAGAACGAGCACTTCAGCAGGTCTCCGCCGTCGCCGATGCGTGCCACCCCAGATACTCCTTTGCGTGGGACCGCCTGCTCCGCGATCCGAATCTTGCGGACTCGGTCCGAAAAGTCATCCCGCTCAGGTTTCGACGTTACCGTCTTCTGGGCCCTCAGTGCGCCCCCTAGCGGTGAGTCGCACCGGAACGTGCCCAATTGGGCACCGTTCCGGTGCGATCCGCGTCCTCAGGAAGCAACCGCTTGAGCGCGCTTCTTCCGTGAGGGGATGATGTCGTCGATGAGGCCGTACTCCTTGGCCTCGTCGGCGTTGAGAATCTTGTCGCGCTCGATGTCGCGGCGGACCTGCTCGGGCGACTTGCCCGAGTGGCGGGCGACGATCTCCTCCAGGAGCGAGCGCATGCGCAGGATCTCGCGGGCCTGGATCTCGATGTCGCTGCCCTGGCCCCCGCCCTCGGTGGAGGGCTGGTGGATCAGCATGCGGGCGTTCGGGAGCGCAAAGCGCTTGCCCGGCGTGCCGCCGGCGAGCAGCACGGCCGCGGCCGACGCCGCCTGGCCGAGGCAGACCGTCTGGATCTCGGGCCTGACGAACTGCATCGTGTCGTAGATCGCCGTCATGGCCGTGAACGAGCCGCCGGGCGAATTGATGTAGATGCTGATGTCACGGTCGGGATCGAGCGACTCCAGCGTCAGAAGCTGGGCCATGACGTCGTTCGCCGACGCGTCGTCGATCTGCACTCCGAGGAAGATGATGCGGTCCTCGAAGAGCTTGTTGTAGGGGTTCATCTCCTTGACGCCGTACGTGGTGCGTTCGACGAACGAAGGGATGATGTAACGGCCGTTGATGTCTCCCGGCCGGATCAGGTCACTCACGAATTGTCCCTTCAGGAGACGGCGCCCTCGGAGGGCACCTGCCGGGCGCTGCGCACGACGTGGTCGATGAAGCCGTAGTCCTTGGCCTCTTCGGCGGTGAACCAGCGGTCCCGGTCGGAATCCTTCTCGATCTGGTCGAGCGGCTGGCCGGTGTGGTGGGCGATGCGCTCGGCCAAGGTCTTCTTGACGTAGAGCATCTGCTCCGCCTGGATCGCGATGTCCGCGGCCGTGCCGCCGATGCCGCCGGAAGGCTGGTGCATCATGATGCGGGCATGCGGAAGCGCGTAGCGCTTGCCGTGGGCCCCGGCGCACAGGAGGAACTGTCCCATCGAGGCGGCGAGCCCCATGGCCACCGTGCAGACATCGTTCGGCACATACTCCATCATGTCGTAAATCGCCATGCCGGCCGTCACCGAACCGCCTGGCGAGTTGATGTAGAGCCAGATGTCGCGATCGGCGTCGTCGGCGGCCAGCAGTAGCAGCTCGGCGCAGATGCGGTTGGCGACCTCGTCATCCACCTGGGTGCCGAGCACCACGATGCGCTCACGCAACAGACGGTTGTAAAGCTGGTCCTCCAGCCGGAAGGAACCGTTCTCACGGCCCCGGGACTCCGGCCCGAAGCTGGCGGGCTGGTATGAGGTCGGCGGGCTGGTCACAGCGTCACCTTCCGATGCGTCGTAATCGATGGGCGTTGCTTGTGACCTTAACGCGCGGCAAGCACCGGTCAGACCCGGTCTCAACACTGTTCGCTGACGGCGCAGGTCTCTAAAGGTCACTGCGGATCGGACGCGCGCCGGCGCTCCTCCAGGTCAAGCTCGTGGATGAGATGCCGCTGGGTGGTGGCGCTGATCTTGCCATCGGCGTAGAGGTCGTCCACTTCCTGCCGTTGCGCACGGGCGAGTTGCTTGCGCAGCCAGCGCAGGCTCTGCTCGTCGAGCCCCTTCTCCTCGTCGCCGTCGCTCTCGTCCAGGACGGCGCGGGCGCGGTCGAGGCGAAGTTCGTAAAGCTGCCGGAAAACCTCGGCGGTGTGCTCGTCGACCCGGTCGTCGGAGGCGAGCTCCTCCAGGCGCGACAGCGCGGCCTCGGCGGTGGCCCGGCGGGCGTGCGCCTCCTCGATGACGGCCTTCTTGGACTCGCCGAGGCCCAGGCGCCGCAGCAGGGGCGCGAGCGTGGTCGCCTGCCCGAGCAGAGTGGCGAGGACCACCACGGCCGCCAGGAAGATCATCAGTGGCCGGTTGGAGGCGCTCAGCGGGATGGACAGCGCGACGGCGAGCGTGATGGCGCCCCGCATGCCCGCCCAGCCCATCACCAGCCGCTCCCGCCTGCCGACGCGGTCGAACGACAGGTGCTTGCCCGGCAGCCACCGGGCCAGCCGGAAGGCGATCATGGTCCACAGCAGGCGCAGCACGACCACCGCGGCGAGGACGACCACCGCGGTCGTGGCCAGCATGCCGATGGAGTAGTTCGACACCCCGGAGATCACCTGGCGGATCTCCAGCCCGAGCAGGACGAACAGGCTGGACTCCAGCAGCAGCACCAGCACCTCCCAGAAGGCGTTGCCGGTGAGCCGGGAGGCGGGCTGGAGCAGTCCGTGGGCGCGCGTGCCCAGGTAGAAGCCGGTGGCGATCGTGGCGAGCACGCCGGAGAAGCCGAAGTGCTCGGCGGGCAGGTAGGCGACGAACGGCGTGATCAGCGAGAGCACGATCTGCGCGCCGGGGTCGGTGATCCGGCCGCGGAGCCTGCCGACCACCCAGCCGAGCACGAGGCCGTACAGCACGCCGCCCGCGACGACGCGCACGAGCAGCAGGACCCCCGCGGCGGGCGTGACGGGCTCGGTGAGCGCCGTGAGGGCCAGACCGAACAGGGTGAGCGCCACGGCGTCGTTGACGAGGCTCTCGCCCTCCAGGATCGTCACCAGGCGGCGCGGGGTGCCGAGGCGGCGCATGATCGACGTGGCCGACACCGGGTCGGTGGGGGCGACGGCGGCGCCGAGTGCGAGCGCCACGGGCCAGCCGACCTCCGGCAGGACGAAGCGTACGGCGGCCATGACCGCGAGGGCGGTGGCGCAGGTGAGGCCGAAGGCCATCACCGAGATGGGGACCGCGTCCTCCTTGGTCTCCCGGGGCGCGGTGAGGAAGGCGGCGCGGTAGACCAGCAGGGGGAGGTACAGGTTGAGGATGAAGTCGGGCGGCACCACGGCCTTGGACATGGTGGGCACGAAGCTCGCCGCCACGCCGAGCAGCACGAGCGGGATCGCCGCCGGTATGCCCGTCCCCCGTGCCACCGCTCGTCCGACCAGCATCATCACGGCGATCGCGACCGCCACGATGAGGTATGCCTCGATCACCGGCGCCCCCGGTAGCCCGCTCTCACAGTCGAGAGTTGCCCCGGATATGGCAACAATCACCACAAAGGTTGCACAAGGGTGCGCATGTCGCAGTAAATGCCAATGCCCTCACCGTGCATCACGGTGAGGGCATGGACGATCACACCGGAGGCGCGGGCCGCGCCTCAGAGCGGGGACGCGAAGGTCACTCGGCGGCCGGGGCGTTCTCCTCGGCCTCCTCCTCGGCGTTCAGCTCGGTGTAGATGGCCTTGAGGTCGACCTCGTTGCCGTCCTCGTCGGTCACCTTGGCGGCGTCGCCGATGACGGTCTTGGCCTTGTCGCGGACGATCTCGACCATGGCCAGGGTGAGCTGGTCGTTGTCGGCGAGGTGCTGGGCGAGGGTGTTCGGGGCGACGCCGAGCTGGGCGGCGCGGCGCACCACGAAGTTGGTCAGCTCCTGCTCGCTGACGCCCAGGTCCTCCTGCTTGACGATCTTGTCGAGCAGGAAGCCGGTCTTGATCGCCTTGCGGGAGTTCTCGTCGAACTCGGCGAAGCGCTCTTCCTCGGTGGTCTGGTAGAGCCGGAAGAACGCCTCGCGGCTCAGGCCGCTCTCGCCGATCTGGTGCTCCAGATTGTGCTTGCGGGCGTCCACCTCGGCGTTGAGGGCGCTGTCGGGCAGCGGAATGTCGATCTGGTCCAGCAGAGCCGTCAGGGCGTTCTCGCGGGCCTGCACGACCTGGTCGATGAGCTTGTTGCGGCGGGCCTGCTCGCGGATGCTGTCGCGCAGCTCCTGCAGGGTGTCGAACTCGCTGGCCAGGCCGGCGAACTCGTCGTCGAGCTCGGGGAGGACCTTCTCCTTGACGTTCTTGACCTTGATGGTGACGTCGGCCTCCTCGCCGGCGTTCTCACCGCCCACCAGCGTGGTGGTGAAGGTCTTCTCGTCACCGGCGGCCATGCCGACCAGGGCGTCGTCGAGACCCTGGAGCACCGAGCCCGCGCCGACCTCGTAGGAGACGTCGGAGGCCTGCTGCTCCTCGATGTTCTTGCCGTCGATCGTGGCGGCGAGGTCCATGACGACGTAGTCGCCGTTGCCGGCGGCGCGCTCGACGCCGGTCAGCGTGGCGAAGCGCTGGCGCAGCGCCTCGACCTGCGCGTCGATGTCCTCGTCGGAGACCTCGGAGGAGGGGACGGTCACCTCGATGCCCTTGTAGTCGGGGACGTCGAAGGCGGGGCGGACGTCCACCTCGGCGGTGAACTCGACCTCCTTGCCGTCGTCGATCTTGGTGACCTCGATCTCGGGCTGGCTGACGGGGAAGACGTCGCTCTCGTCGACGGCCTTGCCGTACAGCTTCGGCAGGGCGTCGTTGAGCGTCTCCTCCAGGACCACCGCGCGGCCGAAGCGCTGCTCGATGATGCGGGCGGGAACCTTGCCGGGGCGGAAGCCGGGCACGCGCACCTGCTGCGCGACCTTCTTGTACGCCGCCTGCATGCTCGTCTCGAGCTCCTCGAACGGCACCTCGACGGTGAGCTTCACCCGGGTGGGGCTGAGCTCCTCGACAGCGGTCTTCACGGGGTGGTCTCCTTGATCAAGCTTCTGGTGATCGCGGGCGCGTCATGCCGTACGGCCACCGCGACACGATCGCGCGCCGCGCCCACTTGGGCGGCTCAGTGCACAGCCAGCGGGCACGTCCGGCTCGGGCGTGCTCAACTGAGGCGGGTGTCCAGCGCCGCATGCCAGTCTAGGGCAGACAGGCACCTCCGGCGTCATCGACAGGCGTCACATTCGGTCAGAGATGATCTTCTGCAAGATATCGACGGTGGCCTCGGGGGTGGTGCTGACGGCGCACAGCCGTTCCATCACCTCGCTGTAACGGTCCACTTCCTCGCGTTTGTCGAGGTAGAGCGCGCTGGCGAGTTGCTCGACGTACACCACGTCCGGCAGGTCGTTGTCGTGGAAGCGAAGGATGCTGAAGGCGCCGCCCTCGGCGCTGTGCCCGCCGAAGCTGAACGGCATGACCTGGATGGTGATCTTCGGCTGGCGCATGAGCTCAAGCAGATGTTCAAGCTGGCCGCGCATCACGTCGGTCCCCCCGATGGGGCGCCGCAGCGCGGCCTCGTCGATGACGGCCCAGAAGATCGGGCCGTCGTCGCGGTCGAGGACGCGCTGGCGTTCCATGCGCAGGTCGACGCGGCGCGAGATCTCGGCGGGGCCGATGCCCGCGGCCCCCGCGGTGATGACCGCGCGGGCGTACTCCTTGGTCTGCAGCAGGCCGGGGATGAACTGCACCTCGTAGGTGCGGATGCGGGCCGCCGCCTCCTCCAGGCCGACGTACGCCTGGAACCACGAGGGGAGGAGGTCGTTGAAGCGGTGCCACCAGCCGGGTTCGTTGGCCCTCTCCAGGAGGTTCATGACGGCGGTGCGCGCCTCGCCCTCGGCGACCCCGTAATAGGCGAGCAGATCGGCGACGTCGCGCTCCTTGAACCCGACCCGGCCGAGCTCCATCCTGCTGATCTTGGACTCGGAGCCGCGGATCACGTGGCCGGCGTCCTCCCGCGTGATGCCCTTCTCTTCGCGCAGGCGGCGCAGCTGGGTGCCGAGAAGAATACGGAGGGCCGTCGGACCGGAGCCAGGCTGGTACTGAGTCATTCGGCCTCCTTCTCTTCTCGGGTCTACGGCCAGCCAACACAGTGTCACCACTTCCGGCCCGCCTGACAAGGTCTGGTGCGCGCGCCCTTCCGACGGGCCGCTGACCGGTGCTCACGGAGCGCGAACGGCCCGGCTCTTGCGTTTGCACGACGCAGCTGCACGTGCATTTGGGTCTTGCATGAGCCGCAATACTGACCCATGATGGCCTAGTGCATATTGGGCTAAAGGTGCACTAACTCGTAAAGAGACGACAGGGCGCGGAGACTCACAATGACGGCGGGAGGTATCAGCGGGATGCTGGAGCCGGTATCCGCAGCCCGATGTCTCGAACCGGCCGACGGTGTGGGTTTCCAGCGGCTCATGCGCTCCGCGCTCCACGGCGACACCGCCACCTGCCCGCTGCGCCCCCAGGCCGATTCCGTGAAAACGGCCCGCGACGTCACGAGGACCACCCTCGGCGGCTGGGGACTCGCCCCGCTCTGCGACGACGCGGTCCTGGTCGTATCCGAGCTGGTCACCAACGCCGTGCGCTACGGCATCTGCGGGCCGCGACGCCTGGACGCCCAGCCGATCACGCTGATCCTCCTGCGCCTCTCGCCGCACGTGCTGCTCGCCGTCTCCGACCCCAGCGACGAGATACCGACGCCCAAGGAGCCGGATTTCATCTCCGAGCATGGGCGCGGACTGCACATCGTGGAGACCTACAGCACGCGCTGGGGATGGGACGCCCTGGACGAGGGCGGCAAGGCCGTCTGGGCGCTTTTCGGCTCCGCCTGAGCCCTCCCGCGAACGCCGCGAAAACGTCCTTGGGCCTACGTCGAAATTTCGGCCTGGTTACGCGCTGATGTCGGACCGGAGACGTCTGCACAGGCGCTCACGGTCCGCACCCGCCCAAACGGCGATCTCACCTTTTGTATAGGTGTCGGTCGCGCGGACGCCGAGTCGCGCGGGCCGACCGGCCGGCCGGGAACCCGCCGCCCTCGCGCCCCGGATGACCGCTACGACACGGGGCCGCTCCCCCGCCGCCGCGGGCGAGCCGACAGGCTCGTGTCGGGGTGACCGGATTTGAACCGATGATCTCCTGCACCCAAAGCAGGCGCGCTACCAAGCTGCGCTACACCCCGGAACGCCTGGCCGCTCGCGCACTCGGAATCTCCGGTACGCTTACGTCCTGACGACCGGATGAAGTCTAGACCAGACGGCGACCGGCTCGCGCGGACGTAGCTCAATGGTAGAGCCCCAGTCTTC
This sequence comes from Sphaerisporangium siamense, assembly GCF_014205275.1. Lineage (NCBI taxonomy): Bacteria > Bacillati > Actinomycetota > Actinomycetes > Streptosporangiales > Streptosporangiaceae > Sphaerisporangium > Sphaerisporangium siamense. The sequence continues at coordinate 3,886,790 of NZ_JACHND010000001.1, read as the reverse complement.
CAAACTGGCTACGCGGGTTCGATTCCCGTCGTCCGCTCTCACCCCGAAGGCCCAGGCAGAGGACACGATCCCCGACCCGGGCCTCACTTTATTCACGGCCGGCTTTTGGTGCCGTGCCCGTGAGGACAGTTCGATACAAGGCCACGGCGCTCCACGCCGTCGCACGGCCCGCACGCCCAGGCCGCCCGGCCTGCGCCGTGGGCGCCGGTCCCGGCCGACTCCAGGCAGCCAAGGGTTGGAGGGGGTGGTGCTGTTCGCGGTCACCTCTCCGCTCTCGCAACTCCTCATGTTCCTGCCGCTCGCATCGCTGAACGAAGTGATCATCAGCACGCTTTTCCCCGCTACCGGCCTGCTCCAAGCGTGGCTTCTCTGGCTGATCGCGCGCGGACGGCGGAAGAGCCCCTCCCCGGCCGAGGGCACTCCGGCATCAAGATGATCATCACGGCCAGACCCACCACTCGATTGGGTACATCGCCAGAATTCGCCCCTTCACCTACTGTTCGCCCATGCCCCTCAATCAACGCATACGCCGCCCGCTGACAGGTCAGGTGACGATCTCCAAGGGCATGGGTCTCGCTCTAATGGCTTCTGCTCTGGTTATAGGCGGCGTCGCAGCGATCCACCTGCGAATCGGTAGCGTCCGCCTCACGCTGGCCGAGGGACACGCGATGCTGAACGGGCCAGGTGTCCACGGCTCCTTTCAGGCGGACAACGGTCTGACCGCCCTCGTCTGGGGAACGGTGCCATGGACCGATCGTGAGGGCACCTGGCATCAGGGGGACCGACCCGAATGCCTCTGGGACGAAGATCCGTCCGACAAGATGAATCGAAGCGCGGGAGCGCGCGTGGAAGCGGGATACCGGTGGGTCGACATCCCGGGTGGGGGCTCTTATCCCCTGGTCATGTGGCTCCGCTGCCCATAGCTGGACCATGGCCGGCACGGGTGCTCGACAGCCGGGTGATCTAGGGACGGATCATCGAGATCATCCCGTTCGTTGTCTCCGCTCCCCGGTTGCGGTTCTGGTTGCCATCCAGCGCCGCTCAAGCCCTTTCGAGAATTTCCGGACGAGAGGTGAGTATCCGAAGGGTGTCCTCGGAAAGCGTGCTCGTTGGGGGACGCGTCAGGGAATTCCGGCTATTCGGACATGTTTTGACGTGTTGGCGTTCGGTGGATATCGGGTGGGGCAGAGGGACGTCATGGGTGCGCAAGCGGAAGAGTTCGACGTCATCGTGCTGGGGCTGGGGCCTGGGGGCGAGGAGGTCGCGGGGCGGCTCGCCGAGGCGGGGGTCGCCGTGGCCGGGGTCGAGGCGCGGCTCGTGGGCGGCGAATGCCCCTATTGGGGGTGCGTGCCGTCCAAGATGATGATTCACGCTGCTGACCTGCTCGCCGATGCCCGCCGGGTCCGTGGGACCGCGGGAGGGGCCGCCGTGATTCCCGACTGGACGCCTGTGGCGCGTCGCGTCCGCGAGGAGGCGACCGACGGGTGGGACGACGCGACCGCCGCCGGCCGTTTCGCGGGCAAGGGCGGCACCCTGGTGCGCGGCCACGGCAGGCTGGCCGGGCCGCGGGAGGTCCTGGTGGACGGCACCCGGCTCCTGCGCGCCCGCAGGGGCGTCGTCGTCGCGACCGGGTCGCAGGCCGCGGTGCCGCCGATCCCGGGGCTGGCCGGAACCCCGTACTGGACCAACCACCAGGCCGCCGAGGCCGCGCGGGTGCCCGAGTCGCTGGTCGTGCTCGGCGGCGGCGCGGTCGGCCTGGAGCTCGCGCAGGTGTTCCGCCGCTTCGGCGCCGAGGTCACCGTCGTCGAGGCGGCCGACCGGCTGCTCCCCCAGGAGGAGCCGGAGGCGGGCGAGCTGCTCGCCAAGGTGTTCGCCGATGAGGGCGTCACCGTGCGCACCGGCACCGAGGTCTCCCGCGTTGACCACCACGGCGCGGCCTTCACCGTGATGACCGACGCCGGCAGCAACCGCGCCGAGCGGCTGCTGGTGGCCACCGGACGCCGCTCGGACCTCGCCGCGCTCGGCGCCGGGGCGGCCGGCCTGGACGAGTCGGCCCCGGCGATCGCCGTGGACGGCCACATGCGTGCGGCCGACGGCGTCTGGGCGGTCGGGGACGTGACCGGCATAGGGCCGTTCACGCACGTAGCGGTGTACCAGGCGAGGATCGCGCTCGCCGACATCCTGGGCAAGCCGGGCCCCGCGGCGGAGTACCACGCCGTGCCCCGGGTGACCTTCACCGACCCCGAGGTCGGCTCGGTGGGGCTGACCGAGCGGGAGGCCCGGGAGAGGGGGCTGCGCGTGCGCGTCTCGACGGTCCCGCTGGAGTCCTCCGCCCGGGGTTGGATCGCGGGTGCCGAGGGGTTCGTGAAGCTCGTGGCGGACGGCAATGTGCTGGCGGGCGCGACGGCGGCGGGGCCGTCCGGCGGCGAGGTGCTCGCCCTGCTCACCCTGGCCGTCCACGAACGGATCCCGGTCGAGCGGCTCCGGAGCATGATCTACGCCTACCCCACCTTCCACCGCGCCGTCGAGGACGCCCTCGCCGGGCTCGGCTGAGCCCCGTACCCGTGCCGCCCTGAGTGACCCGCGCCCCCTGACGAGATCTTGCTCGCCGGGTTAACGTCAGGGGCGACAACGCGGGAGGGGCATGATGACGATGGACATCCGCGAGGCGTACCGCCGGGCTCTGCACCACTTCGGCGGGTACGTGCACCGGGTGGGGGCCGGCGAGTGGCGGCTCCCCACGGCGTGCGGGGACTGGGACGTACGCACCTTGGTCGAGCATCTGGTGGGCGAGAGCTTATGCGCCCCGGAGCTTCTTTCCGGCCGGTCGGCGGCCGAGGTGCAGGATCTGCTGGAGGGGGACCTGCTGGGCGACGACCCGGTGAAGGCGTTCGACGTCGCCGCGGCGGCCGCCGTGCGCGCCACGGAGCCCGCCGACGTGCTGACCAGGACGGTGCGCCTGTCCTTCGGCGACGTCCCCGGCGAGGAGTACATCACCGAGCTGTTCGCCGACACGTTGATCCACACCTGGGACCTGGCGACGGCCATCGACGCCGGCGACCGTCTGGATCCCGAGCTGGTCGAGGTCTGCGCGGCGTGGTTCGCGGGGGCGGAGGACGCCTACCGGCAGGCGGGCGTGATAGGAGATCGCCCGCCCCTGCCGGAGGACGCCGACGCGCAGACGCGCCTGCTCGCGGCCTGGGGGCGGGGCGCCCGCCCGCCGGAGGCTCCCTAGGCCGGTGCCGCGCGTCTCAGCGTGACGCCGGGCGCTTGCCGTGGTTGGCCTTCCTCTTCTTGCGTGCCCGGCTCTTGCGCGCGCGTCTGGCCATCTCGGCGTCCCTTCGGGTTCGTCTCGTGCTCCCACCCTCGCCCGGTGAACGGGGGCCGTACAAGGCCCAAACGTCAAAGGAACCGCGTGCGCGGCGGCACGACCCCACCACGTTCAAACAGCAGTTCGGTGGGGATATGTAATAATTTGGTGGAATGTGGGGAAAGGGGTGGGGGATGCTGGCACAGCAGCGGCAGCAGGCGATCCTGGAGCGGGTGCGCAGGAACGGCGCGGCACGCGTCGCCGACCTCGTGCGCGAGCTCGGCGTCTCGGACATGACGATCCGCAGGGACCTGGAGGTCCTCGCCGAGCGGGGACTCGTTGAGAAGGTGCACGGCGGCGCCACGGCCACCGGCGCCGGTTCCACCGAGGAGCCGGGCTTCGCCGCCAAGTCCGTGCGCCAGCAGGCCGAGAAGGAGGCCATCGCGCGCAGCGCCGCCGAACTGGTGCGCCCCGGCACCGCGGTCGCGCTGTCGGCGGGCACGACGACCTGGACGCTCGCCCACTTCCTGACCGACGTCCCCGAGCTGACCGTCATCACCAACTCGCTGCAGGTGGCCGACGTCTTCCACCGCTCGGGCAGGCCGGACCAGACCGTGGTGCTCACCGGCGGGGTGCGCACGCCCTCGGACGCGCTGGTCGGCCCGGTCGCGGTGGCCGCCATCCGCGAGCTGAACGTCGACACGCTCATGCTCGGCGTCCACGGCATGAACCTCAGGGCGGGCTTCACCACGCCGAACCTGCTGGAGGCCGAGACCAACAGAGAGCTGGTCGCCGCCGCGCAGCAACTGGTCGTGCTCGCCGACCACACCAAGTGGGGCACGGTCGGCATCAGCACGATCGCCAAACTCGAGGAGGCGCACGTGCTGATCAGCGACACGGGCCTGCCCGAAGACGCGCGTCCCCTCCTCGCCGACCAGGTGGGCGCGCTGGTGCTCGCCGACCCGCGCGAGGCGGCCGAGGCGGCGGCCCAGTGAAGCGCACGGTCACCCGCCTGGCGGACGGCAGGGAGCTGATCTACTTCGACCGGCGCGCGGACGCCGACCGCTCCGCGGCCGACACCCGCGACCTGCCGCCGCGTCCCCCGGCCTCGGAGCTGCGGCACGACCCCGTCCTCGACGAGTGGGTCGCCATCGCCGGGCACCGCCAGGGCCGCACGTTCCTGCCGCCCGCCGACCAGTGCCCGCTGTGCCCGTCCGCCCCGGGCCGGGCGAGCGAGATCCCCTCCCCCGACTACGACGTCGCGGTCTTCGAGAACCGCTTCCCGTCCTTCGGCGGGCAGGCGGGCGCGTACGAGGATCCGGGCGGGCTGAGCGAGGCGCGGGCGGGCGCCGGGCGGTGCGAGGTGGTGTGCTTCACCTCCGCGCACGACTCCTCCTTCGCCGCCCTCTCCCCCGCCCAGGTCGAGCTGGTGCTCGCGGCGTGGGCCGACCGCACCACCGAGCTGTCGCGGCTGCCGGGCGTGGAGCAGGTGTTCTGCTTCGAGAACCGCGGCGCAGAGATCGGCATCACGCTCACGCACCCGCACGGGCAGATCTACGCCTACCCGTACGTGACCCCGCGGACCCGGCGCATGCTGGCCTCGGCGGCGCGCCACCGGGAGCGCACGGGCGGCGACCTGTTCGCCGACGTGCTCGCCGCCGAGCGCAAGGCAGGGGTGCGCGTGGTGGCCGAGAACGAGCACTGGACGGCGTTCGTCCCGGCCGCGGCGCGCTGGCCCTTCGAGGTGCACGTCTACCCCCACCGGCGGGTGCCGGACCTGACTGCGCTGGACGCCGGCGAGCGGGCGTCGTTCGGCCCGCTGTACACCGGAGTGCTGCGGCGGCTGGACGGCCTGTTCGGCGTGGCGATGCCGTACGTCGCCGCCTGGCACCAGGCGCCGGTGCGCCAGGGGCGCGACCTGGCCTACCTGCATCTCCAGCTCTTCAGCGTCCGCAGGGCGGCGGAGAAGCTGAAGTACCTGGCCGGCTCGGAGTCGGCGATGGGCGCGTTCGTCAACGACGTGCTCCCGGAGGAGGCCGCCCAGCTACTTCGGACATCAGGTGATTTTTAGCGACATTTCGCCCCAAAGTCCCCACTGACCATGGTCAGGTACTAACATCCATCCATCACCGGCCGAAACAGCCGGTACGCCAAATCCCAGGCGCCTCGCCCGGGAACCGGGGACCCATAGGTTCTTGGGGTGAATCCACGTCCGTGGTAGGGCTGCTCCGGCCCGAACCCGTCAGCTAACCCGGTCGGCAGATGGAGAGGAGAGGGCTCTGCCCCCGAGGAAAGGCCGCCACGCCGGCGTGGCCGCAGCCGTTCTGGCCACGTTCACCACCGCCGGGCTCCTGCTCGGCACGGCGACGGCGGGCGCCGCGCCGAAGCCGTCCGAAAAGCAGCTGAAGGCGCAACTGGAGTCGCTCGGCAAGCAGGTCGACAAGCTGATCGCGCAGTACAATGCCAAGCGCGTCGCGACGGCCGAGGCCAAGGCCGCCGAGAAGGCCGCGCGCTCGCGCCTGAAGGACTCCGAGGCGGGCCTGCGGGCCGCGCAGGCACAGGTGGGCGACCTGGCCCAGCTCCAGTACCAGGCGGGAAACCTCGGCATGGCAGGCCAGCTCCTGTCCCCCGGCTACGGCGGCGCCGCGCTGCTCACCCAGCTCCGCGACGAGCAGGAGGCGAAGATCGCCAGGTTCGTGACCGTGCGGGAGGAGCGCAAGAAGGCCTCCGACGACGCCGCCCGGCTCACCGAACGGCTCCGCGCCGACATGACCGAGGTGAAGGAGCAGCGCGAGGAGGCCGAGAAGCTGATCGACCAGATCAACGACAAGCTGGACACGCTCGTGCCGACCGCGCCCGGCAAGAGGGCCAACGGGTCGTGGGCGCCGGAGCTGCCCTCGGGAGGCGAGAACATCACCCCCCGCATGCGGCTGATCCGCGCCGAGATCAAGGACCACTTCGCCATGCGGTTCCCGATCGGCTGCTACCGCGCCGAGAACTCCGGCGAGCATCCCCTCGGCCGAGCCTGCGACTTCATGCTCAGCTCCGGCGGCGCGATGCCGTCCGCCGCCCAGGTCGCGCTGGGCGAGCAGATCGCCGCCTGGGCGATCAAGAACGGCGGCAAGCTGGGCGTCAAGTACGTGATCTACCGGCAGCGCATCTACAACATGGGCTTCCCCGGCTGGCGCGCGATGGCGAACCGCGGCGGCATCACGGCCAACCACTTCGACCACGTGCACATCTCGATGTACTAGCCCCTCGGCCGGGCCGGCGGCCTCGGCCGGGCCCGCGGGGTCAGCCGGTGAGGCGGATCGGGGCGACGATGTCGGCGTAGACCAGCAGGCCGCCGACGACGAGCAGGATCGCGACCATCGCGTAGGTCAGGGGAAGGGCCTTGGCGATGTCGACGTAGCCCGGCATCGAGCGGCGCCGCACGCGGGCGTACCCGCGCTTGAGGCCCTCCCACAGGGCGCCCGCGATCTGGCCGCCGTCCAGCGGCAGCAGCGGGATGAGGTTGAACATGCCGATCGCCAGGTTCACGCCCGCCAGGAGCTGGATGAACGCGACGATCTTGCCTTCCATGGGCAGCGCGGACGCGGCGATCTCGCCGCCGATGCGGCCCGCGCCGACGATGCTCTGCGGGCTGTCGAGCTGACGCTCCGCCCCGCCGAAGGCGGCCTGCCACACGCCGACCAGGCGCTGCGGGAACTGCGACAGCGCGTGGGCGGTGCGGGCGGTGATGTCCCACATGGCGCCGAGGGTGTACCCGAAGCCCTGCTTCTCGACCACGCTGACCGGGGTGACGCCCAGGAAGCCGACGCCCTTGTCGACCTTGCCCGGCTCCGCGACGGAGGGGCGGTCCTGGGCGATGAGGCTGGTGGTGAGCGTCATGGGGGCGCCGTCGCGGCGGATGCCGATGGTGACCGGGCCCGCGCCGTGCGACCGGATGTAGCCGGTGGCGTCGTCCCACGTGCGCACCGGCTTGCCGTCGAAGGAGACGATGGTGTCGTTGGGCCGGAGCCCGGCGAGCGCGGCGGGGGTCGGCTTGAAGGTGGAGTCGCACTTCTGGCCCTTGGACTCCTGCGCCACGGTCATGACGCACTGCGACACCTTGGCCACCGTGGGCTTGGCGACCTCGACGCCGAAGCCCATGAACACCACCGCGAACAGGGCGAACGCGAGAAGGAAGTTCATGAGCGGCCCACCGAGGAAGATGATGAACCTCTGCCACCACGGCTTGCGGTACAGCACGCGGTTCTCGTCGCCGGGGCGTACCTCCTCCAGGGACGCCTGCCTGGCGGTCTCGATGAGCCCCTGCCACGGGCCGGTGGGCAGACTGCGCAGTTTGTTCGGATCGTCGGTGGGCCGGGGAGGAAGGGGACCGATCATGCGGATGTAACCGCCGAACGGAATCCACTTGAGGCCGTATTCGGTTTCGCCGCGCCGCCGGGACCAGACCGTGGGCCCGAAACCGACCATGTACTGCGTGACCTTCACCCCGAAGAGCTTGGCGGGAACGAGGTGCCCGAGCTCGTGCAGGGCAATGGACAAGGCCATCCCGAGGAAGAAGATGAGAAACCCGGCCACGATGAGCCAGCTCATAGACCTACCCCCACCTGCGGAGAAGACGGCTGCGGCGCGCAATGCCCTCTCCGAGCCTAACCGAACTCCGCGCGCACTCCCGCCGCACCGGGAAAACGGCATCAACGACCAAGCGTAGGAGTGACTTGCGCGGCGTGGACCGAATCGAGAGACTGCATTGACGGTCAGCAATCATCTAGACACCGTGGGATATGAACCGGCGAAGCGACATATGCCGGGTCTGTTCCTAAGCCACTCAAGGGAGCACCTTGATACGCATCCTGGTCGCCGAACATCTCCCGCTGGTACGGCGGGGCCTGGTTGCTTCGCTGAACGGGGAGAAGGACCTCATGGTGATCGCCGATGTCGCCTCCGGCGAGTACATCGTCCCAGCGGCGCTGGAACTCAACCCGGACGCGGCGGTCATCGACGTGGACCTTCCCGACGTGGACGGCCTCACCGCGGCCGCGCGCCTGTACGAGAAGGCCCCCCGGTGCAGGGTGCTGCTCCTGTCGGGCCAGCCGAACCCGGGGCAGGTCCGGCGCGCCTTCGCCGCCCACGCGCTCGGCTTCCTGAGCATCGACGTGGCGCCCGAGCACCTCGCCGAGGGCATACGCCGGGTCGCCGCCGGGCGCAAGGCCGTCGACGCCGACCTGGCCATCGCCGCGCTGGCCTCCGCCGACAACCCCTTGACGCCCCGCGAGCTCGACGTGCTGCGCATCGCGGCGCAGGGGGCGGCGTCCAAGGAGATCGCGGAGAAGCTGTACTTATCCGTGGGAACGGTCCGCAACCACCTGTCGCGCGTCATCTGCAAGACGGGGGCCCGCAACCGTGTCGACGCGGTGCGGATCGCCGTGGAGGCCGGCTGGCTGTGAGCCCGGCTCAGGGACGCCAGATGAGGATCAGCGCGCAGTCGTCGTTGTGCCCCGCCGACATGGAGTTGACCAGGGGCCGCGCGCCGTCGTAGAAGCCCGACGGCACCAGGCGCTCGGCCTCGCCGAGGAGGCGGTCGAGGCCGGAGTCGATGTCGCGCCCGGGCTGCTCGATGAGCCCGTCGGTGTAGAGCATGAGCGCGTCGCCCTTGTGGAGCACGCCGTTGTCGGGCTCGCAGTGCAGGTCGGGGACGACGCCGAGCACGACCCCCTTGGCGGCGGAGACCTGCCAGGTGCCCGTGCCCGCGTCGAACTTGACCACGGGAGGATGACCCGCCGAGGTGATCTCGTAGGCCCCGGTGGACAGGTCCAGCCGGAGGTGGACGGCCGTGACGAACCCCTCACCCTCGGGCTGGCGGTGGAGGTAGGCGTTGCAGGCGGGAAGGAACGACTCCACCGAGCCGAGCAGCCCGCCGAAGGTGCCCGAGAGCATGAGCGCGCGCGTGCCGGCGTCCACGCCCTTGCCCGAGACGTCGACGAGCGCGACCTCCAGGATGTCGTCGTGGCGCGTGGAGACCAGGAAGTCGCCGCCGAAGGACGAGCCGCCCGCCTGTTTGAGCACGACGCGCTGGCCCCAGTCCTTGGAGAGGGCGGGCAGGTCGCCCTGCCTCTTGAGCCGGTCGCGCAGTTCCAGCAGCATGGCGTCGCCGCGCAGGCCCTGGACGCCGAGTTTGCCGCGCGTGCGCGCCATCAGGAACGCGAGCACGCTGGTGAAGCCGATGGTGACGAGCAGGCCGAGGCTGACCGAGCGCGGCCCGAGCACGACGGCGATGTAGGCCAGGGCGACGCCGACCGCGCCGGTGAGGACGACCAGGCTGCGCAGCCGGAGCTGGAGACCGCCGACGAGGGTGACCAGGACGAGGAGGCTGGGCGAGAACACGTCGCTGGAGACCCGGGCGGCGAGCGCGCCGAGGAGCAGCGTGAGGACGCTCAGGGTGATGAGGAGGTTCCGGTCACGCGCCAGTGGCCCCCTGCGGAGGAATCGCACGATCGGCACGAGAAGCGGGACCCGTACCAAGATCGCGCGGAGCCGCGGGGGGATCAGCGGCGCCGGACGGGAACTCATGATGGGCTCGACTCTATCCGCAAGCAGGCCCTTTGGGCAGCCGACTTGACCAAGACCTTGATCATTAAACGGGGATATTAGGTGGCCGATCCGGTTTGCCCGGTCCTAACGTTAATCGGATGAACACCGAACCAAATCCCCGGCCGGAACCGGTCATCCGCCCCATCCAAGAGTCGGAGTGGGACCGCTGGATCGACGTGGACGAGGAGGCCTTCGGAGCCGACTTCGGCCCCGCCAAGAGGGACCGGTTCAAGGCCCTGATCGAGTTCGACCGCTCGCTCGGCGCCTTCGACGGCGACCGGCTGGTGGGCACGGCGGGGGGCTTGAGCTTCACGATGACGCTGCCCGGCGGCCCCCGCCCGGTGTGCGGGGTCACGGCGGTCAGCGTGCTGCCCTCCCACCGGCGCCGGGGAATCCTCAGCCGGCTCATGCGCCGCCAGCTCGCCGACCTGCACGAAGGGGGCGAGCCGGTCGCGCTGCTGTACGCCGCCGAGGCGGCCATCTACGGAAGGTTCGGCTACGGCAGGGCCGCCGACAGCCTCTTCTTCCACATCCCGCGGCGCGGCTCGGAGTTCACGCCGCACGCTCCTGAGGACCCGGCGCTGCGGCTGCGTGTCGTACGCCCGGCCGAGGCGCGCGCCGACCTGGAGAAGGTGTTCGAGGCCGTGATGCCGGGCCGTCCCGGTCTGTACGCCAGGAGCCCGGCGACATGGGACGCGGTGCTGGCCGACGACGAGGAGGCCCGCAAGGGCAGGAACTCGCTGCGCTGCGTGGTGGCCGAGGACGACGCCGGGCCGCGCGGCTACACCCTCTTCCGCATCAAGCCGAACTTCACCGAGCACGACGTCCCCGACGGCGAGGTGCAGGTGGACGATCTGTTCGCCGTGGACCCGGCGGCGTACGCGCTGCTGTGGCGGCACGTGCTGGACCGCGACCTGTGCGCCAGGGTCTTCGCGCGCAACCGGCCCGTGGACGACCCGATCATCCATCTGCTCGCCGAGCCCCGCGTGCTGAACGCAGGATGGCTGGACGAGCTGTGGGCGCGCGTGGTGGACGTCGGGCGGGCGATGCCGTACCGGGCCTACTCCGCGCCGGTGGACGTCGTCATCGACGTCGCCGACCCCGTGTGCCCGTGGAACGCCGGGCGCTGGCGGCTGTCGGCCGACACCACGGGCGCCACGTGCGAGAGGACCGGCGACCCCGCCGACGTCGAGCTGCCCGTGGACGTGCTCGGGGCCGCCTACCTGGGCGGGCGCGCGCTCGGCGCCTTGCAGGCCGCGGGGGTCGTCCGCGAGGCGCGCCCGGGGGCCGTCCGCGCGCTGTCGGCGGCGATGCAGTGGGAGACCCGCCCCTGGGGAGGGCTCGTCTTCTGAGCGGTCGGGCCGCAACCGGTACGGAGGCATACGATCTGGACATGGCACTCCAGAGCTTGCAGATCACCCCGATCACGGCGATGCGGGCACGAGACGTGTCGCGTCCCTCCGACGAGCAGCAGGAGGCCGCCGACCGCCGCCCTCTGCGGGACGAGGCCGCGCGCAAGGCGGACACACAGAAGAGCCGCGGCGCCGACCCCGCGCGCAGGAGCGGTGAGGGCCGCCGCCGCGGCTGAACATGCCTGAGGGCGCCCCGCAGGCCGCGAGGCGCCCTCGGAACGGGCAGGGACCGTAGCCGCTAGGGAAGCGGCGGGATCGTGCCGGTGACCTCGTAGGCGGCGATCTGGGCGATGCGCCGCCGGTGGCGCTCGTCGCCGGAGAACGGGGTGTCCAGGAAGACCTGCACGAACCGCGCGGCCTCCTCCGCGGAGTGCATGCGCGCGCCGAGGCTGATGACGTTCGCGTCGTTGTGGCGGCGGGCGAGCTCGGCGGTCTCGACGCTCCAGGCCAGGGCCGCCCGGATGCCGCGCACCTTGTTCGCCGCGATCTGCTCGCCGTTGCCGGACCCGCCGATCACCACGCCGAGGCTGCCCTCGTCGTTGGAGACGGCCTCGGCGGCGCGGAGGATGAAGATCGGATAGTCGTCCTCGGCGTCGTAGACGAAGGGGCCTTCGTCGACGACCTCGTGGCCACGCTCCTTCAGGGTCGACACCAGATGGTTCTTGAGTTCATAGCCGGCGTGGTCGGCGGCGATGTAGACGCGCACGGGCCCATTGTCGCACTCCCGCCGCGGCCCGGGCCGCCAGGCCGCGCCGTCTCGCTTCGGCTCGGGGCCCTGGACCGGCGCGTTCTCCGATACAGTAAGAGCCACTAGGCTGGTTGACCTCTTACAGGAGATCTTCATGCGCGAGATCCGCGTGATCGGCGACCCCGTCCTGCGCACCCCCGCCGAGCCGGTCACGGAGTTCGACAGAGATCTTCGCAGGCTCGTCGACGAGATGATGGAGGCCATGTACGCCGCCGACGGCGTCGGGCTCGCCGCGCCGCAGATCGGCGTGTCCAGGAGGCTCTTCGTCTACGACGCCGCCGGGCGCAAGGGGCACGTGATCAACCCCGAGCTGACCGTCGACGACGCCGAGGAGGTGCTCGACGAGGAAGGGTGCCTGTCGGTGCCCGGCCGCGAGACCGGCAAGCCCCTCTACGCGCGCACGCCCCGCGCCGCCGGCGTGACCGTCACCGGGTACGACCGGCTCGGGAGGCCGCTGCGGGTGAAGGCGCGCGGCCTGCTCGCCCGCTGCTTCCAGCACGAGTTCGACCACCTCGAAGGCGTCCTGTACGTCGACCGCCTGAGCAAGGACACCGCGCGCAAGATCCTGCTTCAGGCGCCCTGACGCTCAGGACGGCGCCGGGGCCGTGCGACGGCGGCGCGGGCGCAGCAGAGGCCACGCCATCAGGGCCAGGCCGGCGAGCAGCATCGCCGCGACGACCACCCACTCGTTGGAGCCCCCGGGCCCGTACACGTGGCCGCGCCTGCCGGTGTCGAACGCGGGCGAGGAGGCCCCGGCCGTGAAGGTGTCCCGCTCGGCGCCGTAGAAGGCGACGTCCTCGCGCACGGTCCCCCCGCCGGCGGGCCGGAACGCGCCGAGCCACGAGCACTGCTCGTGGCCGGGGTGCTGGACGCACGCCAGCCGGCGCGCGGTGAAGGTGCCGTGCGTGCCGTCGCCGCGCAACGCCGACAGCGCGGGGCCCGCGCTCTGCAGGGCCAGCACCACCAGCAGCAGGCCGCCCAGCGCCAGCGCCACCTCGAACGCGCCCACCCGCCGCACGCCCCGCTCCATGGCACCGCCCCTTCCCGGCCGCACCGCGTCCCCGGTCAGAACTGCAGGGACTTCAGCTCGACGTACTCGTCCATCCCGAACTCGCCCATCTCGCGGCCGACGCCCGACCGCTTCAAGCCGCCGAACGGGGCCAAAGGGTTGAACCGCCCGCCGTTGATCGCCACCTGGCCCGTCCGCAGCCGCCTGGCCACGGCGACCGCCTCCTCGCGGCTGCCGGCCCACACCGCGTCCGCCAGGCCGTACGGCGTGCCGTTGGCGATCTCGACGGCCTGGTCCACCGTGGTGTAGGGGACGATCGACAGCACGGGGCCGAAGATCTCCTCCTGCTCGATGGCCATGCCGGGCTCGACCCCGGCGAAGACCGCGGGCGCGACAAGGTAGCCGCGGCCGGGCGGGCGCTCACCGCCCAGCAGCAGCCGCGCGCCCTCCTCCTGGCCGCGGGTGATGTACCCCTCGACGCGGTCGCGCTGCGCCGCCGACACCAGCGGGCCGAGCCGGGTCGCCGGGGCGAAGGGGTCGCCGACGGTGTAGGCGGACGCCGACTCCACCGCCCGTCCGACGGCCTCGTCGTACAGGTCGCGGTGGACGAGCATGCGCGTCCAGGCCGAGCAGGTCTGGCCCGAGTTGAGGAAGGCGTTGGCGACGCCCGCCTTCACGGCGGCGCCGAGGTCGGCGCCGGGCAGGATCACGTTGGCCGACTTGCCGCCGAGCTCCAGCGCGACGCGCTTGACCGTGCGCGCGGCCAGCGCCGCGACCCGCGTGCCCGCCCGCGTGGAGCCGGTGAAGGACACCATGTCGACGTCGGGGTGCGCGGCGAGGGCCTCCCCCACGACCGGGCCGTGCCCGCTGACCATGTTGAACACCCCGGGCGGCAGGCCGATCTCGTCGAACACCTCGGCGAGCGCGTACGCCGCCAGCGGGGCCACCTCGCTGGGCTTGAGCACGACCGTGCACCCGGTGGCGAGCGCCGGCGCCACCTTGCACACCACCTGGAGCAGGGGGTAGTTCCACGGGGTGATCGCCGCGACGACGCCCACGGGCTCGCGCACGACCAGCGAGTTGCCGACCCGCCTCTCCGTCTCGCCGCGCTCGGCGGCGAGACGGGCGTGGGCGGCCAGCATCCGGACGGGCGGGAGCGTGTGGACCTTCAGCGCCATCGGGTACGGCGCGCCCATGTCCGTGGTGATCGTGCGGGCGACCCGCTCCGCTCGGGCCTCCAGCAGCGCGGCGGCCGACTCCAGCAGCTTGCCCCGTTCGGCGGGGCTGGTCGCCGCCCAGGCGGGGAACGCGGCGCGCGCGGCGGCGACGGCGCGCTCCACGTCTTCGGGCGAGCCCGCGGGCACCCGGTCGATCACTTCTTCGGTCGCGGGATCGACGACCTCGACGACGTCGCCCGACGCCGAGGTGACCCAGGTGCCCCGCACATATAGCCGCCGCATGCCCTCAATCCTCACGCGACCCCGACCCCTGCCGTCCACCCGCCGTCCGCGGGCGGCCGGCGGGTCCTCTTCGAGTCGACCATGGCCGCCGGAACGCCGCAACCCTCCGGCGCGCGGGGGCCGCTCAGTCGAAGATCGGGGAGCGGGTGCGCGAGCGCTTCAGCTCGAAGAAGCCGTCGGTCCGCGCGACGAGCAGCACTCCGTCCCAGAGCTTGGCCGCGTCCTCGCCCTTGGGGGCGGGGGAGACGACGGGCCCGAAGAAGGCCACCCCGTCCACGGCGACGATCGGGGTGCCGACCTCCTGGCCGACGAGGCCGATGCCGCGCTCGTGTGACCGGCGCACGGCCTCGTCGTACTGGGTGGTGGTGGCGGCCTCGACGAGGGCCGGGTCCAGGCCCGCCGCCTCAAGGGCCTCTCCGACGACGTCGCGGAACACCTCGGAGACCTCGGCCCCCTCCCCCGCGCCGCCGATGTCGGCGGTCTTGAGCCGGCCCTGGTTGTGCATGCGGGTGCCGAGCTCGGTGTACAGGGAGCCGAGGACGCCCTCGCCGTACTTCTCCGCCGCGGCCTGGAGCACGCGGACGGGCTTGATGGCGTGCTTGAGGATCTCCTTGTACTCCGGAGAGACGTCCTTGCCCTCGTTCAGCACGGCGAGGCTCATGATGTGCCATCGCGGCTCGACGGGGCGCACCGTGGCGACCTCGTGCACCCAGCGCGACGTCATCCACGCCCATGGGCAGATCGGATCGAACCAGAAGTCCACCGGGGTTCGTTCAGTCATGGCCGTCTTCCTGCTCGTGATTCAGTAGCACGTGCGACAACCTCAGGGGCCACGGCTTCTATTCCCGTCGAATTCGGTGGGGAATGGGAATGACCGAGATCGTCCCTTCCGTACCACTGACATCGCCGGTATCGGACCGTCACCAATGCCCCTTGAGGAGCGGCGACGGCTTGCCCAATTCCTGACTTTCCTCACTCCTCCCGGTCGGGAAGGGGTCTACCGAAGCGTGCTTCGCGGTCGGCGTAAGCCCCTCACCGGGGGAAAGACCCCCTTCCGGTGCGGCATTCGAGCGACCGACGTGGCAGGATTCATGCATTCCTCTCGCGAAGGGGCGGGGGAGATTTGTGAAGAGGAGCGGATGTGGCTGGCAACCTGACCCGTGACGAAGCCCGGGAGCGGGCCCGACTGCTCAAGGTCGAGTCCTACTCGGTCGAGCTCGATCTCACCGAGGGCGACGAACGGTTCGAGAGCGTCACGACCGTCCGCTTCTCCTGTGCCGACCCCGGCGCCTCCACCTTCATCGAGCTGGCGGGCGCCAAGGTGCGTTCCGCCGTGCTCAACGGCGTCGAGTTCGACGTCACCGCCTACGACGCCGAGACGGGCCGCCTGCCCCTTCCCGGGCTCGCGGCGCACAACGAACTGCGCCTCGACGCCGACCTCACCTACATGCGCACCGGCGAGGGCCTCCACCGCTTCGTCGACCCCGTCGACCAGAAGGTCTACCTGCACTCGCAGTTCGAGACCGCCGACGCCCACCGCATGTACGCCTGCTTCGACCAGCCCGACCTGAAGGCGACCTTCGAGCTGTCCGTGCTCGCCCCCGCAGACTGGCAGGTCGTCTCCAACTCCGCCCCCGACTCCGTCGACGACCTTGAGGAGCACCAGGGCCGCCACGGCACGCTCCAGACGGCCAAGCGCTGGCACTTCCCGCCCACCCCGGTGATGTCCACCTACATCACCGCCCTCATCGCCGGGCCGTACGAGGTCGTCCGCGACGAGCACGACGGCATCCCGCTCGGCGTCTACTGCCGCGCGTCCCTGGCCGAGCACCTCGACGCCGACAACGTGCTCCAGGTCACCAAGCAGGGCTTCGACTTCTTCCACCGGGTGTTCGGCCTGCGCTACGCCTTCGGCAAGTACGACCAGATCTTCGTGCCCGAGTTCAACGCGGGCGCCATGGAGAACGCCGGCGCGGTCACCTTCCTGGAGGACTACATCTTCCGCTCCCGCGTCACCGACGCCATGGTGGAGCGCCGCGCCGAGACGATCCTGCACGAGATGGCGCACATGTGGTTCGGCGACCTGGTCACCATGCGCTGGTGGGACGACCTGTGGCTCAACGAGTCCTTCGCCACCTACATGTCGGTGCTGTGCCAGGCCGAGGCCACCCGCTGGGGCCAGGGCGCCTGGACCACCTTCGCCAACGTCGAGAAGTCCTGGGCCTACCGCCAGGACCAGCTCCCCTCCACCCACCCCATCGCCGCCGACATCCCCGACATGCAGGCCGTCGAGGTCAACTTCGACGGCATCACCTACGCCAAGGGCGCGGCGGTGCTCAAGCAGCTCGTCGCCTACGTCGGCCTGGACAACTTCCTGGCGGGCGTGCGCGACTACTTCGGCGAGCACGCCTGGGGCAACACCGAGCTGAAGGACCTGCTGTCGGCCCTGGAGCGCACCTCCGGCCGCGACCTGTCCTCCTGGTCGAAGGAATGGCTGGAGACCTCCTGGGTCAACACCCTGCGCCCGTCCTTCACCGTCGACGACGAGGGACGCTTCCTCGGCTTCGACGTGCTGCAGGAGGCCCCGGCCGACTACCCGACGCTGCGCTCGCACCGCGTCGCCATCGGCCTGTACTCCCGGCAGGGCGACACGCTCGTGCGGGTCAAGCGCGTCGAGCTGGACGTCATCGGCGCCCGCACCCCCGTGCACGAGCTGGTCGGCGAGCCCCAGCCGGACCTGATCCTCATCAACGACGACGACCTGACGTACGCCAAGATCCGCCTGGACGAGCGTTCGCTGCGCACGCTCGTCGACGGCGGCATCACCGCGGTCACCGAGTCCCTCCCGCGCGCCCTGTGCTGGTCGGCGGCCTGGGACATGACCCGCGACGCCGAGATGGCGACCCGCGACTACGTCAGGCTCGTCACCTCCGGCGTCCGCTCGATCACCGACATCACCGTGCTGCAGACGGTGCTGCGCCAGGCCCGCCTGGCCGCCCAGCAGTACGCCGACCCGGCCTGGCGCGACACCGGCCTGGCCGAGCTGTCGCGGGCCCTGCGCGACCTGATCGCCACGGCCGAGCCCGGCTCCGACCACCAGCTCGCCTACATCAACGCGTTCACCGCGGGCGCCACCTCCCCCGGCGATCTCGCCTTCGTGAAGGCGATCCTGGACGGCGAGTCGGTGCCCGAGGGCCTCACCGTCGACGCCGACCTGCGCTGGACGCTGATCCACGCCCTGGTGTCGGGCGGTGTCTACGGCGACGCCGACATCGCCGAGGAGCTGCGGCGCGACCCGACGGCCACCGGCGAGCGCTCCGCGGCCCTGTGCCGTGCGGCGATCCCGACGGCCGACAGCAAGGCCGCGGCGTGGGCGTCCATCGTCGGCGGCACGCTGAGCGGCGCGGTGCTGCGCTCCACGATCGTCGGCTTCATGGACCCCAACCACACCGAGCTGCTGCAGCCGTACGGCGAGCTGTTCTTCTCCGAGGTCGGCCGCATCTACAAGGAGTGGACGTTCGACACCGCGCAGCGCTTCGCCATGGGCTGCTACCCCATGCTGCTGATCGAGCCGTCCACGGTCGCCCGCACGCAGGACTACATCTCCGCCGAGGAGCCGCCGCACGCCCTGCGCCGCCTGCTGCTGGAGGGGGCGGACGGCATCAGCCGCGCCCTGCGCGCCCGCGCCCGCGACGCCTCGGCGGCCTGACCGCCCCGCGCAACGACTGCTCGCACTGCCCGCCCGGCCCCGCGCCGGGCGGGCAGTGCCGGCTTCAGCGCGCTGTAAGCCCGCTGCAAGCCCGGGCGGGTGTCATGGGAGCCGAGCAGGACGGCGGCCCGCGCGACAGCCGGACACGGCGGGCGGGCGCGCCGTCCCCGTACGCCCGGGAGGCTCCCCTTGATCGCCCTCGTCGCCGCCGGCGCCCTCGCCCTCCTCTTCGCCCTCCTCGTCCTCGCCGCCGTCGGCGCCTACAACGGTCTCGTCCGGAGGCGCGGGGCGGTCGACAACGCCTGGGCGCAGATCGACGTGCAGCTCAAGCGCCGCCACGACCTGATCCCGAACCTGGTGGAGACCGTCAAGGGGTACGCGGCGCACGAGCGTGGCACCTTGGAGGCGGTGACCGCGGCCCGCCGTCAGGCGGCCTCCGCCCACGGCCCCCGGGACCAGGCCATGGCCGAGAACATGCTGACCGGCGCGCTGCACGGCCTCTTCGCCGTCTCGGAGGCCTACCCCGCGCTGGCGGCGGACCGGAACTTCGCGGCCCTGCAGGACGAGCTGGCCGACGGCGAGAACCGCATCGCCTATTCGCGGCAGTACTACAACGACGCCGTCCTGGCCTACAACAACGGCATCCAGACCGTTCCGGCGAACATCGTGGCGGGCATGGCGGGCTTCCGGGAGCGGGAGTACTTCCGGGCGCCCGGCGAGGAGCGCGGCCCGGTCCAGGTCCGCTTCTAGGCCGTTTCCCCGACCATGGTCTTCTTCGTCGCCGCCGCGGCCGCCGCCGGCCTGTGGCTGCTGCTGCTGGCGGCGACGGCCGCCGTCACCCGCTCCCCGTCCGTCGTCCCCGGCCCGGCCACCGCGGAACTGCGCGAGGAGTCGCCCGCGCTGGTGGACCTGCTCACCGGCGGCTGGCGGCTCGGCGACGAGGCCGCGGCGGCCACCCTGCTGGACCTGGCGGCCCGGGGCGCCGTCCAGATCGAGGAGATCGGGCCCGAGCTGTCCCTGGTGCGGCCCCGCGCGCCCAGGACGCCGCTGCGGCCCTACGAGAAGCTCGTGCACGACCATGTGCGGTCCCTGGCGGCCGACGGCGTGGTGGCCACGGGAGCGCTCGCGGAGGGCTCGCGCGACCTCGGCCGCTGGTGGAAGAGCTTCAGGAAGAAGGTGATCGCGGAGGCCCGTGAGAAGGGCCTGTCGCGCCCGCGCTGGACCCGGGTCCAGGTGGCCGCGCTCACCGCCGCCGCGGCCGTGCCCGCCGCCGCGCTCGGGGTCGCCGTGAGCGTCACCTCCGGCTCCTCCTCGGACCGCGACGGGGGCGTCGGCGCGGCGGTCCTGGGGTTCGGCGTGCTGGTCACGCTGATGGGCAGGCTGAACGGCGAGCGCGGCACCGCCGAGGGCGCGCGCGTGGCCGGGTACTGGATGGGCGTGCGCGAGCACCTGGCGGCGGGCGAGGGATTCGCCGAGCGGCCCGCCGCCGCCGTCACGATCTGGGGACGGCACCTGGCCTACGCCGCCGCCCTGGGCCTGGCGGGCCGGGCCGTGGCGAGCCTGCCGATCGGCCGTCCCGCCGACGACCGGCGCGCCTGGTCCGACTACGGCGGCATGTGGCACGCGGTCACCGTGACCTACCCTCGCCGCTTCCTGTGGGGCCGCCCGCCCGGCACGATCGTGTTCAGCGCGCTCGCCGCCGCGTTCTTCTGCGGCTTCTGGACCTGGCTGCTCGGCGTCGTCGGCTCCGCCGTCCTCGACTGGCCGCGGTCCCTGAACCTGCCCGTCGCCGTCCTGGCCGCCGCGCTGACGGCCGGCGTGCCGATCTACCGCGTCCTGGCGGACCTCGCCGCCAAGGAGGAGGCCGAGGGGCAGATCGTGCGGCTGCGCCGGTTCCGGGTGGGCGGCGACGACCGTCCGCGGTACGCCTACCGGCTCGCGCTGGACGACGGCCGCGTGCGCGAGGTGAAGGCGTACGGCATCACCGAGGAGCTGTGGAGCCCCCTCGCCGAGGGGGATCTGGTGCGGGCGCGCGTGGGACGCAGGACCGGCTGGGTCGAGGCCGTGGAGGTGCTCGCCGGCTCACGCCACCGCGGCGCCGCGTCCTACGACGACACCGGCGAGCACCTGCTGGAGGCCCCGGAGAACCTCGGGGAGGTCCGCGTGTTCGGCCGCGCGCCCGGCCCGGTGGCCCGCCGGGACGAGGAGGAGCCCGGCGGCCCGTCCTCGCTCGTCACCCCCGCCGACCTGCGCCGGGCGCTCGGCGTCCCCTTCGGCCCCGCCAGGGCGTGGACGGGCGGCACGCCCATGCCGCCCTCGCTCGCCGTGCGCTCGTGCCGGTACGAGGCCACCGGGGGCACTCCGGTGACCGTGGACGTGCACACCGCCGCCGGGCCCCGGGCCGTCTTCCTGATCGCCCTCGGCGGGCTGCTCGCCCGCGAGCAGGGGCGGCCGATCCCCGGCATGGGCGGGCGCGCCATGCTCTACCCGGGCGTGGTGGCGGCGCGCACGTCCCAGGGCGCCTTCGCCGTCCACGTCCGATCGCCCGAGGGGCCGCCGCCTCCGGGGGCGCTGATCGGGCTGGCCCGCGCGGTCGTCGCACGGGCCGAGGGAAGGTCACCGGTCGCGTGAGAAGGTGTCCAGGGTGAACTCCCCTCTCGACCTGCTCACCGCGCTCGCGCGCAGGTACGCCTTCGCCGATCTCGGCGCGCTGGCCCCCATGGTCGTCCCCCATGCGGTGCTGGTCCCCGCGTTGTGCGAGTTCGGGCAGCGCCTGCTGACGCTGGACGCCGAGGACTTCGCCGTCGAGACCGACGCCGCGGCCGTGCGGAGCGACCTGCGCAAGCGGGCGCGCGACTGTCACATGCCCCAGACGCCGCGCGAGCGGCCCCGCGGGGCCCTGGCCTCGCTTCGGCCGGCCTACGGGCTGCTGCTGGAAGTGATCAAGATCCGCTGGGAGCGGCGGGAGCTCAGCTCGATGATCGCGGCCCTGCACATCGCCGGGGAGTACCTGCCCTTGCTGGCCTTCGAGCCGGTGCTCGGCCACTCGGGCGACCCGGCGCTCTGGCCGGGGGGCCTGCGCGCCGAGGGCAGCCGCTTCGGGGTGATCGGCGACCGGGAGTGCGACCACACCAAGTCGGAGAAGTCCGCCGCCGAGCGCACGCTGCGGGTGGCGCAGGAGCCGCCGGAGGGGTGGCGGACGTACTTCGACCGCCAGCACAGCCAGCTCGCCGGGGCGCTGGCCACGTGCGTGGCCAAGTGCCGCAAGCCGTGCACGGCGATGGACTGGATCCCGGCCGAGGCGCGCGACGGCCTGGCCCTGCGGTGCAAGGTGGCGCTGACGTTCGCCGACACCCCGCTGGTGCGCCTGCGCCACGCCGCGCCGGTCGGCCACGGCTTCGGGGTGCCCTCGCCCGAGGAAGTGCTGGACGCCTGGGCCAGGAGCCGGGCGCAGCTGGACAAGAACGGCGTCGGCCACCGCGCCACCCGGGACGACGGCTTCCCGCTGCCGGGCCTGCCGAGCCTGTTCGGCGCGGTCGCCGGCGCGCCGATCCGCCCGGCGACGCTGCTGGCGGACGTCTCGGCCGAGCTGGTCAGGCTGATCGGCGTGCCGCGCCCGCGGGGGCGGTGAGCGTCACCACAGCGCGGGGCGCCGCGCGCCCCAGAAGCCGCCGACGGCCGCCTCGACCTGCGCCGACAGCGAGATGAGCGTGGCCTCGTCGCCGAAGCGGCCGGCGAGCATGACGCCGATGGGCAGCCCGGCCTCCGTCCAGTGCAGGGGGAGGTTGACGGCCGGCTGGCCGCTGACGTTGCAGGTCGCGGCGAAGGGGGCGAAGCCCTCCATGCGCTCGAAGGTGACCTGGGGGTCGCCGGCGTCCTCGAACCAGCCGACCGGCGCGGGCGGCTGGGTGACGGTGGGCGTCAGCACCGCGTCGAACTCGTTCATGACCAGGAACGCGAAGCGGGTGGCCGTCTGGAGCGCGGCCTGGGCCCGCAGGAAGTCCGGGGCGCTGGTGGCGAGGCCGCGCTCGCGCAGCCATCGCGTCAGGGGACGCAGGCGGGGTTCGAGCGAGGGGTCCACCGGGTGCATGCAAGCGAAGCAGAACCACAGCTTCTCGAACTCGGCGACGATCGAGGAGTCGAACGGCGGCGTCATGTCCACGATCTCGTGGCCGAGCGAGGCCAGCAGCCGTGAGGCCTCCTCGTAGGCGGCGAGGACGTCCGGGTGCACCTCGGCGCCCGGCACGACCGGCGTGGCGTAGCGGCCGATCTTGAGGCGTCCCGGCGCGCGGGTGGCGGCCTCGGCGAAGCCGATCGGGGACGGAGGGGCGACGTACAGGTCGCCCGGCTGGTTGTGCGCCATGACCTCCAGCAGCGCGGCGGCGTCGGCGACCGTGCGGGCCAGCGGGCCGTTGGTGGACAGCCCCGCGAGGTCGGGGACGATCGGGGCGAACGAGATGCGCCCGCGGGTGGGCTTGATGCCGTACAGGCCGCACACCGAGGCGGGGATGCGGATCGAGCCCGCGCCGTCGCTGCCGTGCGCGGCCGGGGCCAGCCCCGCGGCGACCGCCGCCGCGGCCCCGCCGCTCGAACCTCCCGCGGACCTGCTC
This sequence comes from Sphaerisporangium siamense, assembly GCF_014205275.1. Classification (NCBI taxonomy): domain Bacteria; kingdom Bacillati; phylum Actinomycetota; class Actinomycetes; order Streptosporangiales; family Streptosporangiaceae; genus Sphaerisporangium; species Sphaerisporangium siamense. The sequence goes on along the minus strand of NZ_JACHND010000001.1, from coordinate 3,863,932 downwards.
AGGTCCCACGGAGTGCGTGCCGGGGGCGAGACGTCGGTCTCGGTGTAGCAGGGGAGGCCGAACTCGGGGGTGGCCGTCTTGCCGATCATGATGGTCCCGGCGTCGCGCAGGCGCTCGACCACGCTGTCGTCGACGGGCGCCACGAACCCCTCGTAGGTCGCCGAGCCGAACAGGACGGGGACGTCCTTGACCAGGTTCAGGTCCTTGATCGGGACGGGGACGCCGAGCAGCGGGGGCAGGTCGCCGCCGCGCAGGACCGTCTCCTCGGCCTGGCGCGCCTGTTCCAGGGCGCGCTCGGGGGTCGGCGTGACGAAGGCCCCGACCTCGGGGCCGAGCCGTTCGACGCGCTCCAGATAGTGCTTGGTGACCTCGACCGGGGAGAGCTCCCTGGACCGTACGGCCGCCGCGAGTTCCAGGGCTGTGAGATCATGTATCTGCGCCACGATCCGCACAGTAGGGCCCGCGCTTCGAGTTATCTAGAGAGAAAAGAGTTAGATACCCGGCTTTTCGCCCTACGATGCGAGAACGTGCGGCCACAAAAATGTGAACTAGCCAACACTAGGCACACCCTTGGGCGTCAACTACCGTGAGTTACGTGGATTCCGGGCTAGAACCTGACGACGGTCACAATACGTCACCTATATGGGTGAGTGACCGTTCCTCGGAGCCGAAATCTCGGCCTTCAGCTCCCGAGGCGACCTATGCGCCCATCGAGCGCGTCTCCCTCGCGGGGCTGCTCCAGCAACCCAAATACCGGCACCTGCGGGTACGCGCCCTCATCGCCGCCGGCGCGGCGCTGCTGGTGGGCATTCCCATGTGGAGCTGGCGGCTCGGCCTCGTCGCCGCGATCATCGCCGCGATCGGCGACACGATCTACCGCGCGCGCACGTCATCCTCGGTCGCGCCCTGGCGCCGCGCCTCCGCGGCCGAGCGGCGCACCGAGGCCCAGCTGAAGAAGCTGGAGCGCAACGGCTACCTCACGCTGCACGCGCGCGGCTTCCCCGGCAGCGACGCCCAGATCGACCACCTGGTCGTCGGGCCCACCGGCGTGTACGCGGTCGACTCCGAGAAGTGGGACAAACGGCTGCCGGTGCGGGTCCAGTCGCACCGCAAGCTGTTCCACGGGCCCTTCAACCAGAAGCCCCGCCTGGACGAGGCCCGCTGGGAGGCCTCGCAGGCCGGCGAGCTGATCGGCAAGGCCCTCGGCCGCGAGATCACCGTCGTGCCGTCCCTGGCGATCTACGGCCCCGCCATCCCTTGGAAGATCCTCAACATCCGCGAGGTGGACGTCTTCGACGGCTCGCGGGTGCGCAAGTGGATCACCAACCGCGAGCGCTCCCTCACCGAGGAAGAGATCGAGCAGATCTTCGCCGCCGCCGAGCAGGTGCTGCCCGCGCGTTACCCCGAGAGCTGACCGTCGAGAGGGTCCTTCGGGGTTCCCGTCACCGAACACCACTGCCCCCGGGAGCCCCGAAGGACCTTTTCTCACGCCGGTCCGACGTCGGTCCTACACCGTCTCGGGTCCGGTCTCGTGGCGGTCCGCGCCGGTCCGGCGCCGCCGTGGCCGGCGACGCCGCCGTCCGTCCTGTGGACCACGTGTCTCGGCAGGCGGGCGGTGGCCGTACCATTTGAAGACTCAGGCGCGAAGCCTTCGCGGAAAGGCCCGCCGCGGTCGTCGGATGGGAGATACGGACATGCCGGCCCTCAGGTCACGTACGGTCACTCACGGCAGGAACATGGCGGGTGCCCGCGCCCTCCTCCGGGCCACGGGCGTGGCCGGCTCCGACTTCGGCAAGCCGATCGTCGCGGTGGCCAACAGCTTCACCCAGTTCGTCCCCGGCCACGTCCATCTGCGCGAGGTCGCCGACGTGGTCGCCGGCGCCGTCCGCGAGGCCGGGGCCATCCCACGGGAGTTCAACACCATCGCCGTCGACGACGGCATCGCCATGGGCCACGGGGGCATGCTCTACTCCCTGCCCTCCCGCGAGCTGATCGCCGACGCCGTCGAGTACATGGTGAACGCCCACTGCGCCGACGCGCTGGTCTGCGTCTCCAACTGCGACAAGATCACCCCGGGCATGCTGCTGGCCGCGTTCCGGCTCAACATCCCGACCGTCTTCGTCTCCGGCGGCCCCATGGAGGCCGGCAAGACCCCCGGCCGCAAACTCGACCTCATCGACCCGATGATCGCCGCGGCCGACGACGGCGTCTCCGACGCCGAGCTCCTCGAGATGGAGGAGAACGCCTGCCCCACCTGCGGCTCGTGCAGCGGCATGTTCACCGCCAACTCCATGAACTGCCTCACCGAGGCGCTCGGCCTGGCCCTGCCGGGCAACGGCACCACCCTCGCCACCCACACGGCGCGCAAGGCACTGTTCGAGAAGGCCGGGCGCCAGGTCGTCGAGATCGCCCGCCGCTACTACGAGCAGGACGACGCGTCGGTTCTGCCGCGCGCCATCGCCACCCGCGACGCATTCGAGAACGCCATGGCGCTGGACGTCGCCATGGGCGGCTCGACCAACACCATCCTTCACCTGCTGGCCGCGGCCCGCGAGGCCGGCGTGGACTTCGGCCTCAAAGAGATCAACGAGCTGTCGCTGCGCGTCCCCTGCCTGTGCAAGGTCGCGCCCGCCACGGCGAAGTACCACGTCGAGGACGTCCACCGTGCCGGCGGCATCCCGGCCATCCTGGGCGAGCTGGACCGCGCGGGTCTGCTCCACCGCGACGCCCACAGCGTGCACGCCTCCTCCCTGACCGAGTTCCTCGGCGCCTGGGACCCGAAGTCCCCCGGCGTCACCGAGGAGGCCCTGGAGCTGTGGCACGCCGCCCCCGGCAACGTGCGCACCGTCAAGGCCTACTCGCAGGACGCCCGGTGGGACTCCCTGGACCTGGACCGCGCCGAGGGCTGCGTCCGCGACCTGGAGCACGCCTACACCCGCGACGGCGGCCTGGCGGTCCTGTACGGCAACATCTCGCCCGACGGCGCCATCGTCAAGACGGCGGGCGTCGACGAGTCGATCTGGCGGTTCAGCGGCCCCGCGGTGGTGTTCGAGTCGCAGGAGGACGCCGTCGAGGGCATCCTGGGCGGCAAGGTGTCGGCCGGCGACGTCGTGGTGATCCGCTACGAGGGCCCCAAGGGCGGCCCCGGCATGCAGGAGATGCTCTACCCGACCAGCTTCCTGAAGGGCAGGGGCCTCGGCAAGGCGTGCGCGCTGATCACCGACGGCCGGTTCTCCGGCGGCACCTCCGGCCTGTCCATCGGCCACGCCTCCCCCGAGGCCGCCGAGGGCGGCATGATCGCCCTGGTCGAGGACGGCGACCTGATCGAGATCGACATCCCCGGGCGGAGCATGGAGCTGCGGGTCTCCGAGGCCGAGCTGGCCGCGCGGCGCGAGCGCCTGCTGTCGTCCCTGGGCGGCTACCGCCCGCGTGAGCGCACCCGGCCGGTGAGCGCCGCCCTGCAGGCCTACGCCGCGCTCACGACCTCGGCCTCCACCGGCGCGTCCCGCGACCTGTCCCAGCTGTCTCGCTGACACGTCGCGAGGGTGAGACGGGCGTCACCCGGGGGCTGAGAAGAGTCGCCCCCGGGATGCCCGTACAGCGATCTGGTGTTCGAAAAATGTCGGTGCCCGGCGGTAGTCTTGAGGCATGGCAAACGTCACCACGCCCCTTCTGACGACCGCCGAAATCGCCGCTCTCGCCTTGTCCTTGGCCCATCTGGGCGAAGGCCCCCAGGCGGTGACCGCCCGCCGGGGTCTGCGCTCGGTATTCGAACAGCTGAACCTCGACGACGAGGTCGTGGCCGAGACGCTCGACACCCTGACCACTCCCCTGCCCCCGGACGTCGCCCGGCGCGCCCGCACGATCGCGTCCGCCGTGACCGGCCGCCAGGTGGTGCGCCTGCACTACCGCGACGCCTCCGGGCGGGTGAGCTCGCGCGACGTCGAGCCCGTCACCTGCCTGGTGCACCGGGACCACTGGTACCTCGTGGGCTGGTGCCGCACGGCGGCCGGCATCAGGGCGTTCCGGTTCGACCGCATCGTGGCGGTGGAGCCGACACTGGTGCCCGCGCGGGCGCACCGCGCCGAGCGCTACCTGCCCTTCCAGCGGAGAAGGGCGGCATAATCGCTCAGCCGCAGCATCCGCCGCCGCAGCAGCCTCCCCCGGCGGGACGGGGGGCCTGCGCGCCGCCCGTGACGGCGACCGTCGACAGCAGTTTTACCGTGTCGTCGTGGCCCTGCGGGCAGACGGCGGCGTCGCCCGCGGCGGACATGGGGCGCGAGAGCTCGAAGGTCGATCCGCAGGCGCGGCAGCGGTAGTCGTAACGCGGCATGTCCTCAGGGTACGACGAACCGGGCGGCCCACGGCACCGGGCCGAGGCCGCCCGTCCCGCACAGCCCCGCCGGCACGCGGCTCAGGCGGCCGTCTCGGCGAGGTAGGGCGCCCACTGGGGGTCGCCGTCGAACTGCGCCCCGATGAGCCGCCAGTGGACGCCCCGCGGCACCACCGGCGCGACGCGCAGCGTCCAGCCGATCTCTTCCAGCAGGCGGTCCGCCTTGCGGTGGTTGCACTGCATGCACGAGGCGACGCAGTTCTCCCACGTGTGCAGCCCGCCCCTGGAGCGGGGCAGGACGTGGTCGATCGTCTCCGCGCGCAGACCGCAGTACGCGCAGCGGTAGTCGTCCCTGCGCATGAGCGCGGCCCGGGTCAGCGGGATGCGCGAGCGGTAAGGAATGCGGACATATCGCCGGAGCCTGATGACCGAGGGCACGTCCACCGTGCGCGAGGCGGAGCGGAGTACGGCGCCCCGCCCGTCGCGGTGGACGACGTCGGCCTTCTCCCTGATCACGAGCACGACGGCCCGGTGCAGGTTGAGGGTGGTCAACGGCTCGAAGGTGGCGTTCAGCAGCAGGACCTGGCGCATCAGCGGGCCCTTCCCGCCATGGACGTCGTCGAAAGGGATGCGCCGCAGCGCACCCCGACTTGCGGCCCGTCGTCTTGGGCCCCGGATGCTTCCGTCACGTGGACCTCCGCCGGACGGCCCAGCGGATGGGTTCCACGGCACCGCCCTTCAGCAAGTGTGGCCTTTCAGACGACCCTCACGCCACCCCAATTAACGGCCGTGTCGTCCCGACCCCGCCTTCCGTTTTATGTCCGGTTAGCCCCGCTAAGCAAACCTATTAGGCAAAGATCACTGTTGTTCGTACACGATCGTCCGGATCCGGTGCCGACGCGGAGCTTGACAAAACGGTGACTCACGAGCGGTAACAGGGGTGCCATAAGCTCACTACATGACGCGAGTGCCGTACCCGAACGCACGCCGTGACTCCGTGGTCGACCACTATCACGGCACGCCCGTGCCCGATCCGTACCGCTGGCTTGAGAGCGCGGAAGATCCCGCGACGAAGGAATGGCTCGACGCGCAGGGCGAGCTGTTCGCCAAGGCCATGGCCGCGTCACCCCTGCGGGACACCTTTCGCGAGCGCATCGCCGAGCTGGTCCGCTCCGGCACGGTCGGCCCGCCGGCCTGGCGCGGCGACCGCCGCTTCTTCATGCGCCGCGAGCCCGACCAGGAGCACGCCGTGCTCTACACCGCCGGCCCCGACGAGGTCGAGCACGTCCTGCTCGACCCGATGGCCTTCGACTCCTCCGGCCTGACCACGATCGACTCCTGGCAGCCGGACAAGGAGGGCCGGCGCCTGGCGTACCAGATCTCGGTGGGCGGCGACGAGGAGTCCCGGCTGCACGTCGTCGACATCGCGACCGGCGAGCGCCTGGACGGCCCGATCGACCGCTGCCGCTACTCCCCCATCGCCTGGCTGCCCGGCGGCGAGGCGTTCTACTACGTCCGCAGGCTCCACCCCGGCGAGGTCCCCGAGGGCGAGGAGCAGTACCACCGCCGCGTCTACCTGCACCGCCTCGGCACGCCCACCGACGAGGACGTCCTGATCTTCGGCGAGGGCATGGAGAAGACCAACTACTACGGCATCTCGGTGTCCCGGGACGGCCGGTGGCTGACGGTCTCGGCGTCGCGGGGCACGGCGCCGCGCAACGACGTCTGGGTGGCCGACCTCGCCGCCTCGCCCCTGGAGTCCCCCCGGTTCGTCACCGTCCAGGAGGGGGTGGACGCGCAGACGGCGCTGCTGTTCGGCCGCGACGGCCTGCTGTACGTCTTCACCGACCGCGACGCCCCGCGCGGCCGCATGTGCGTGGCCTCCCCGGACGCCCCGGCCTACGAGGGCTGGCGCGAGCTCGTCCCGGAGGACCCCGAGGCCGTGCTCACCGACTTCGCGATCCTGGACGACCTGGAGCGCCCGGTCATGCTGGTGGGCTGGACCCGCCACGCCATCAGCGAGATCTCCGTGCACGACCTGACCACCGGCGAGAAGGTCGGCGAGGTCCCCACTCCCGGTCTCGGCGCGATCGGCGGCATCACCGAGCGTCCCGAGGGCGGGCACGAGGCCTGGTTCGGCTACACCGACCACACCACCCCGCCGAGCATCCAGCGCTACGACGCCCGCACCGGCGAGACCACGCTGTGGGCGGCGTCCCCCGGCGCCGTGGAGCTGCCCGAGGTCACCACCGAGCAGGTCGTGTACCACTCCGCCGACGGCACCGAGGTCCACATGATCGTGGTGTCCCGGCCCGGCGAGGGGCCCCGCCCCACCATCCTGTACGGCTACGGCGGCTTCGGCCTGTCCATGACGCCGGGCTTCTCCGGGGCCACCCTGGCCTGGGTCGAGGCCGGCGGGGTCTACGCCGTCGCCCAGCTCCGCGGCGGCGGCGAGCAGGGCGAGCAGTGGCACCGCGCGGGCATGCTCGCCCACAAGCAGAACGTCTTCGACGACCTGCACGCCGCGGCCGAGCACCTGATCGCCACCGGGGTCACCACCGCGGACCGGCTGGCGATCTCCGGGGGCTCCAACGGCGGGCTGCTGGTCGGCGCGGCGCTCACCCAGCGCCCCGAGCTGTACGCCGCGGTGGCGTGCTCGGCGCCGCTGCTGGACATGGTCAGGTACGAGAAGTTCGGTCTCGGCGCCACCTGGAACGTCGAGTACGGCACCACCGACGACCCGGAGGAGTTCTCCTGGTTGTGGGGCTACTCGCCCTACCACCACGTCCGCGAGGGCGTGCGCTATCCGGCGACGCTGTTCATGGTCTTCTCCTCCGACACCCGGGTGCATCCGCTGCACGCCTGGAAGATGTGCGCCGCCCTCCAGCACGCCCAGGCGCCGGACGGGCCGCCGATCCTGCTGCGCAACGAGAGCGAGGTCGGGCACGGAGCCCGGGCGGTCAGCCGCTCGGTCGACCTCATGGCCGACCAGTACGCCTTCCTCGCCCAGCACACCGGGCTCACCGGCTGAGGCGCGCTACCTCTGGAAGACGATCGTCTTGTGGCCGTCCAGCACCACGCGTTGCTCCGCGTGCCAGCGGACGGCCCGGGCGAGCGCGAGCCGCTCGACGTCCCTGCCCATCGCGGCGAGGTCGTCGGGCGAGTGCGTGTGGTCCACGCGGGCGACCTCCTGCTCGATGATCGGGCCCTCGTCCAGCTCGGCGGTCACGTAGTGCGCGGTCGCGCCGATCAGCTTGACCCCGCGCGAGTACGCCTGGTGGTAGGGCTTGGCGCCCTTGAACGACGGCAGGAACGAGTGGTGGATGTTGATCACCTTGCCGGTGAGCTTGGCGCACAGCTCCTCAGACAGGACCTGCATGTACCGGGCCAGCACCACCAGGTCGGCGCGGTAGTACTCCACCAGCGTGAGGATCTCGGCCTCCTGGCGCTGCTTGGTCTCGGACGTGACCGGCAGGTGGTGGTAGTCGATGCCGTACGACTGGGTGAGCGGGCGCATGTCGGGGTGGTTGGAGACGACGCCGACGATCTCGATGTCCAGCAGGCCCGAGCGCGTGCGGTACAGCAGGTCGTTCAGGCAGTGGCCGAGCTTGCTCACCATCACGAGCACGCGGGGCTTGACCGCGAGGTCGTGCAGCCGGAACTCCATCGCCAGCTCGGGGACCAGCGCGGCGAACGCCGCGCGCAGCTCGTCCTCGGGGAGGGTGGAGGTGAACTGGACCCGCATGAAGAAGCGCCCGGCGAACGGGTCGCCGAACTGCTGGCTCTCGGTGATGTTGCAGCCGTGCGCCGCCAGGACCCCGGAGACGGCGGCCACCACGCCCGGCCGGTCCGGACACGACAAGGTCAGTACGAACTCCGAGCTCACCGGGTCTCACCCTTTCGTCTTCGCGTGAGCAGATTACCGCTCTCCGGGCCCGCGGGCGTCGCCTTCCGGTCCGGACGGCCACAGGGCTCTCGTCCGCCCGTATCCGAGGGCGCGGCGGCGTCGTCCGGACCCCCCGGAAGGCGTATTGCCGACGCCCGGCGGGACCGAGGGGCAAATCCACACCATCCATGGCTCCCTATTGACCTACCGCTTCATAGCCTCTATGACGTGAAATGGGTCGACAGCAGAGGATTCGAGGTCGAGGCCCTGGTTCTCGGCAACCGGCCTTGGCTGCGCGTGCGCAGGGGGCGGGAGTACGTCGCCTACTACACCGATGTGGCCGAGCTGTCCCGGCACCTCGACCTCGCCGACCTGGTCCGGAGCGACTGATCTTCGCGGCGGACGCGGGCGGGACGTACAGTGGCGCCCGGAGGAGAGGGAGGAGCCGCGGGTGCTGAAATGGGACACTCTGTCACCGGGGGAGAAGAGAGCGGCGGTCGCCCTGGCGGCGATGCTCCCCGGTTACGTCAACGCCGTCTTCGTCGCCGAACACCTCGCCGAGACGATCGCCTGGCGCCGCGGCGAGCTCAGCGACGAGCAGTTGCTCGAACGCACCGGCTGGACCTTCAACGCCACGCCCGAACAGTACGCCGACATGGCCCTCAGATCCGCCAGACGGGCCGGGGTGGACCCGGTGGAGTGGCTCGACGCGATGAAGAACGCCTACGAGGAACAGCGCGCCATCGCGGCCGATCTGGAGGCACGGGAGACGCCCCGCCGCACCCGGCGCGGCGCGAAGGAGTCGGAGTTCTGGGAGATCGTCAACGCCAACACCTGGCCCGACGCCCTCACCGACCCTCCCGAGACCCCCGGCTCCTGAACCACCGCGTTCGGGAAGAGGCCTGCGATGACGACCAGTGACCGGCCCGCCGCGCGCGTGGTCTGCGTGGACGGCCAGGGCAGGGTGCTGTTGATGCGCTGGCGCGACGCCGTCAGCGGACGGGTGTTCTGGGAGCCGCCCGGCGGGGGCATCGACTCCGGGGAGGGCCCGCTGGAGGCCGCGCGGCGCGAGCTGGCCGAGGAGACCGGGCTCCCCGGCGACGCGGTGATCGACATGTGGGTGCCCGTGGCGCGGGACTACCACTGGCTCGGCGTCCACTACGTGAAGGTGGAGCCGTTCTATCTGGCGCGCTTCCCCGGCACCCCGCCGGTCACGCCGGCCGCGCTCACCCACGAGGAAGTGGACACCTTCCTCGGCCACGCCTGGCACACCCTGGACGAGATCGCGGCCCTGGACGACGCCGTCGAGCCGCCCACGCTGACGGAGGTCGTCCGCCTGCTCCGCGACCCGCCCACGGACCTCGGCCGGCCGTGACGAGCGCCTCAGGCTGACGGGCGCGGGCGATCGCGAGGCGGAGCCGCGTGCGACCGGGCGGCGCGGGCTCGTGCGGCCGGGAGGCGGGTCAGGTCCTGTGCAGGGCGGTGACGATGTCCTGGTCGCCGGGGTCCAGCTCGTGGGCGCGGCGCAGGTCGGCCAGCGCCTCGTCCCGCCTGCCGAGCCCGTCGAGGGCGACGGCCCTGTTGAAGTACAGCGCCGCTCCCTCATCCAGCTCGATGGCGCGGGACAGGTCCACGACCGCGCCGTCGAGGTCACCGGTCTCGTAGCGCAGGTCCGCGCGGCCCGCCCAGGCCGGGACGAGGGCGGGTGAGGACGCCAGTGCCGCGTCGAAGGCCTCGCGCGCCCGGGTGAAGGCCTTCGCCGCGGTTTCGAGCTGGCCGAGCACGCAGAGCAGGTGCGGGTTGCCCGGGGCCAGGGAGAGCCCGGCCGTGACGTCGGCCCTGGCGGCCTCGTCCAGTCCGAGCTCGGCCAGCAGGCCCGCCCGGTTGATGTAGGCGTCCAGGTAGCCGGGGTCGAGCTCCAGCACACGGTCCAGGTCGGCGCGGGCGCGCCCCAGCTCGCCCACGGCCAGCAGGACCTGGGCGCGGTTGTAGTGGCCCTCGGGCAGGGGCGGGCTGAGCCGGATCGCGGCGTCGTAGTCGGCGAGCGCGTCGTCCGCGCGGCCCATCTGGAACAGAAGGTTGCCGCGATCCAGGTGGTGGTCCGGGTAGTCGGGGTCCATGGCCACCGCGGTGTCCAGGTCCTCCAGGGCCTCGTCCGGGTGGCCCAGCACGCCGAGGAGCTGCGCGCGGTTGGCGTGCAGGATCATGCGGTGGACCAGGTGCCTGCCGGGGGGCAGGTCCGTCTCGGCGAGCTTGACGGCCGACTCCACCAGCGTCAGCGCCTGGTCGGGGCGGCCGGCGCGCATCTCGATCAGGGCCTTGCCGTTGAGGTCGAAGCCCAGTTTGAACGCCCGCACGGCTCGGTCGGGCAGCAGCGTCGAGATCGCGATGGCCTCGTTGACCCAGCCCTGGGCGCGGCCGAGGTCGCGGCGCGCGGGGTCGGGGTGGCGCGCGTCCAGCATCGCGGCGCCGTAGGCCGACGCCGAGTGGACCTCGGGGTCCAGGCTCGTGCGGCGCGCCCGCTCGTACAGGTCGCGCGCCTCGTCCCTGCGGCCGATCCCTGCCAGCGCGGTCGCCGCGCCCTGGAGGAGGTTCCACCAGCGGACCGTGGCGGGCTCGGCCAGCGCCAGACCGCGCAGCCCGTAATCGGCGGCGGCGTCCAGGAACCCCTCGCCGAGGCAGTGGTCGAGGGCGGCCCACAGCGCCTCGACGCCGGCTCCGGAGGGGTCGCCGCCGTGTTCGCGGTGGTAGGGGATCGCCCCGAGGTGTGAGGATCGTCCACCGGTGGCGGCCAGCAGGTCGGCACGGCGGTCGTGCAGGCGGGCGCGTACCTCCGGGGGCAGCGCGTGGTAGGCGGCGAGGGCGCGCGGGTCGTCCAGGATGCCGTCGGAGGCGACATATCGGCCCGCGAGATCGCGTGATTCTCTCTCGGCCGATAAATCAGCTTTTATCGCACGTCCCACAAACCAATCCGGCGGCGCTTTAGCCGAACACGTGACAATCGTCACATGGTCCGGATCGAAACGCCGCGCGAGCGTCTGGAGAAGTTCGCGATCGGTCTCGTCGGCCTCGTCCACGTTGTCCGCCACGATCGTCCGGAGCGGCACCCCGCAGTCCCGGAGGAATTCGGTGATGCCATTCGCGATCCGCAGCGTGCGGCGCGGGGCGGGCACGAGGATGCGCTCCTCGTCCGGCAGGCGGGTGTAGAGCGGCGCACGGCGGGCCGGCACCCGGTCGCGCAGATCGGGTGCCACCGCTCGGATCTCGATGTCGTGCGCCGCCACGACGCCGGGCGCGCGGGCGAGGGCCGCCGGCACCAGGGCCTGGAGCAGCGCTCCCCCGAAGCCGTACGGCCCGCGCGGCCGCCGGTGCGCGTCCAGCACGGGGACCGGCCATCCGGGGAGCCCGAGCCCGTCCAGGACCCTCAGACGGTCCCGCGAGGTGCCTCCGTGGACCCAGAGATGGCCGGGACGGGCCCTCACCCCTTGTGGATCGCGCTGGCGCTGCCGGTGAGATGGACCATGCCAGGCTTGCGGACGACGATCTTCTTCATCGGGTGCCCTCTCATCAGGTCTCCGGCTACAAAGACCCAATTATGGAACATATCTATAAATCCGCAAGCATTTCGGTCTGAATCATCCGGATATCGTCGATATATTGCGTCTAACCGGTAAGTTGCGATGAGCGGTCCCGCGCCAGCGTCTTCTCGCCGTAAACGACCACCTGCCCGCCCCTCTCCTCGCGGCGGACTTCACGCCAGCCGTACTTCCGGTAGAGCTCCAGCGCGGCGCCCTGGGACAACGTGGTGTCCCCGCGCAGCCTGCCGTAGCCGAGGCGCAGGGCGGACGCCTCCAGCGCGTCGATGATCCGCGTGCCGAACCCGCGCCGCTGGAAGTCGGGGCGCACGCGCAGCCGGCACAGCTCGGCGGTCTCGTCGTCGACGCGCCGCAGGCCGCCCATGGCCACGATGCCGGCGCCCTCCACCTCGCCGACCAGGAACTCGCCCCGGTCGGCCAGGTAGATCTCGGTGATCCGAGGGATGTCGTCCTCGTAGTAGACCCCGTCCCCCAGCGTGATCCCGACCTGGGCGAGGCAGGTGCGGTGCAGCTCCCAGACGGCGTCCCGATCCGACCAGCGATACCGCCTGAGCACAAGCGTCATGCATCGACCTCCGCGGCAGCGGAGGACGCCTCGTCGGCCGGAGGGTTGAGCTTCGCGAGCTGGTCGACGAAGTCGCGCAGGCCCTCCACGGGGCCGCACTTGGCCTGGATCGCGCGGGCGAGGTCGGCGGCGCGGCGCACGATGATGTCCGTGCGGAAGCCCTCGCCGACCCGCTCGACCGCCTCCTGGCCGAGCCGCAACGCCTCCGCGCCGTCGCCTTCGAGCAGCCGGCAGTGCGCCTGGTCGAACCTGATGAGCGTCTGGTCGAGCAGGTCGCCGTCGTACTTCTCCAGCGCCTGCTCAAGGATCAGGTCGGCCTCGACGGTCTGGCCGAGGCGGGTGAGCGCGTCGCCCTGGTGGAAGTAGAGCTGCCGCTCGGTGTAGCCGAAGACGGTGTCCTCCTGCTGGGCGGGAGTCATCTGGGCGAACGCCGCGCGGGCGCGGGCCAGGGCGCGCTTGGCCTGGTCGACCACGTCCTTCTTGCCGCCGGCGTTCGCGAGCATGGACAGCGCCCTGGCCTCCACGACGGGGGCCATGGCCTTGGCCGCGCACGGGGTCTGGCCGGCGAGGTCGCGGCTCTTCTTGGCCAGGTTGAGCGCCTCGCGCGGGTCTCCGTAGAACAGGGGCACCAGGGCCTCGCGGGCGGTGACCCAGGCGCGCAGCGCGCGGTCGCCCGTCTCGTCCGCCGCGGTGCGCGAGGTGCGGAAGAAGGAGCGGGCAAGGCGCTGGTCGCCGAGGTCGATCATGATGATGCCGGCCAGCCCCGCCAGGCGGGCGGCCAGGGCGCACAGCCGTTCCTGGAGGTCGATCGGCTGGTGGCGCTCCATCGCCTGCCGCACGGTGCTGAACTCCAGGAGCACGTCGCAGAGCTGGCGAAGAGGCGGGGTGTTCATGTACTGCCGTCCGAAAGAGGCCGCGGCCTCTTCCCAGTGGTCGAGCATCGCCGGGGACACGGTGGTCGACACCAGGGTCTCGTCCATACGCCTGCGGATGTTGTCGGCCGCGCCGAGCACGGAGTCGTTCAGCGGGACCGTGGATCCGGCGATCATCGCCAGCAGCGTCCTACGTAACACGTTCTCGTCCTCCTCACCCCCGTCCGCGGAGGAGTCGCTGAGCGGTTTCGTCCACAGCTCACGCGTATCGGGGGAATTTTCGGGTTTGACCTCTTTGAGGCCGCCCCGTACGACGCCTGGCATTCGGTGGCCATGGCCACAGATGCACGGGCCGTCGTATCCGAGGGCGGCCGGCTCGACCCGGTAGACGGAACATAGATAGTGGAGGTACTCGGGCCCGGGGCGCTTCAGCCCGCTTTCGTACGCACTGAGAAGCGTTTCCCCGATGCCGGGTGCGGGCTTGCCGTCACGCTCGAACAGGGCGCGCACCTGCTCGATCACGTCGGCAAGGGCGACCCCGTGCGCGAGGCGGTGTGATTTGATTCGAGTTGTCCCGAAATGGGGGGAACACTCTTCATAAATCTCCTCGGCGATTCGGGCCGCGCTACGGCCGACCGCGAGGCCGCGGGCCCGGGCGCGCCGGGCCGTCTCCGTTTCCTTGTGCTGTCTGCCGGACATCCCGGCCCCTCCCTTGCGGCCAGCCGCTCATGCTGGTCACATATCCCGACCGGTCCTCACCTGTGATGACGCAGCATCACTGCCGGGTTACGCTGCGTCTATTGAGAATGATGGACCAGTTATGACCAGCCGTGAAAGGACGATAGAAGCTGCTGGCATAGAATCGTCCCCCGCCGGGGATGTTCTTTCAACCCACTTGAAATAACCCCCCACCCGGTCGCCTGTGAACCTTCGTTGACCCATCGGCGCGGGTGAGTCAGATTTGGCCAACCAGCCGCGATTCGCCTGGGATTAACACCACGGGAAATCGCTGGAGACGAGGAAGGCTCCGAGTGGACGACAGCTTCCAGCACCTCGAACGACTGGCCGACGAGCTCGACGCTCGCGGGCTGCTCGCCAGGGTGGTGCGCACACAGTCGGGACGGGCGTTCGTCCGCGTGATCAATCCGAACGCCACGACCCTGGCCGAGAACGTCACCTGCCGGGCGCAGGCGACTCCCGCGTACTACTGGTGGTCATGGGGCGAGCGCATGCACAAGGCCGACGACCCCGCGGGGGCGGCGACCAAGGTCGCCCGAGTGCTGGCCGCGGTGAGCGAATAGGCACGTGGCGGACGCGATGCAGCGCAGTCATCTCGTCCGCCCGCGTCACACCGCGGCTCTTCGGGGTCGGCGGGGCGTCCGGTGCGGAGCGCTCCGGACCGTGGCGACACGGCCAGAGCGCTGGGCGCCCCGCCGGCTCCGTATGGTTTTCCGGCACATTTCGGGAAACCCGCATACGTGCCCATACAACGGCGTGTGAGTACGTAGAACCCCTTACAGGATAAGGGCTCCATTTTACGGGCGCAGTGGATGATTTCCGGCGCTGCGCTGAACCGATTCAGGCCCGTGCTCCCCGCCGGGCCGAGCGGCCCCTGAAGCAGCCTCCGGGCGCGGACGCCCTCCGCCTCCGGTGGTGATCGGGAGAACCCCGATCGGAAACGGCGCGGGACACGCTTCCGGGTGCGTGTCCCGCCCGGGCCGTACGTCACCGGGGTGTCCGGGCCCGCCCTCCGCGGCCCCGGGCCGGGCACTCCCGTCTTCCCCGGCGCGATGTGGCGGCGGCCGGGCCGGTCGGCGAAGGCGCTTCGGTCAAGTACCGTTCCTTGTAGGTCAAGTACCGATAATCGTCTTCGCCGACCGACCCGATCCGAAGGGGATCAACCGCGTGTTCCTGCTGGCCCCCAGCCCGACGCCCAGTCCGACGCCCGATCCGGTCACGGAGTTCGGCGTCAATTTTCTGAAAGGTTGCGGCGGCAACGGTCGCGACGACGCCGTCTGTGCGACCCTGCTGAACGTGCTTCCTCCCGAGTGGGCGTCGCCAGTGGCCTGGGTCATCAGCATCGCACTCATCGTCGTCGTCGCCCTGATCATCCGAGCGCTCCTCAACCGGCTGATCGACCGGGTGATCCGGCGGGCCGCCGACGGCGTCATGCCCGAGCGCCTACGGTTCCGGGGGGCCACCCCCATGGACGGGGCCGCCGCCGTGCTCACCGAGCGGCGCCGCCAGCGGGCCGAGACGCTCGGGTCCGTCCTCAGCAGCCTGGTCACGGCCATCGTCTTCGGCACCGCCGGCCTGATGGTCCTCGGGCGCTTCGGGCTGGACCTGGCCCCCATCCTGACCAGCGTCGGCATCCTCGGCATCGCGGTCGGGTTCGGCGCACAGGAACTCGTCAAGGACTTCATCGCGGGCATGTTCATGCTCGTGGAGGACCAGTACGGCGTCGGCGACCTGATCGACACCGGGGTGGCCGCCGGCACCGTCGAGGCCGTCACGCTGCGGATCACCCGCCTGCGGGACGTCGACGGCCGGGTCTGGTACGTGCGCAACGGCACGATCAACCGGGTCGGCAACGAGTCGCAGGGCTGGTCGCGGGCACTCGTGGACGTGCCCGTGGCCTACGAGTCGGACGTCACCGCCGTCCGCGAGATCCTCAAGAAGATCGCCGCGGACATCTGGGAGGACCCGGAGTTCCGCGACATCGCGCTGGTCGAGGAGCCCCAGGTGTACGGGCTGGAGCAGATCTCCGCCGCGGCGGTGATCTTCCGGATCACCGTGAAGACCGTGCCCGCCCACCAGGCCGAGGCGGCCAGGGAGCTTCGCGTGCGGGTCAAGGCCGCGCTCGACCACGCCGGGATTCCCCTCGCCAGTGTCTGAGTAGGCTTGTGAGCGTGTCCGCTACTTCTCCGGAATCCATCTCGTTCTACGACGCCGTGGGCGGCTCGGAGGCGTTCGAGCGCCTGGTGCGCCGCTTCTACGAGGGCGTCGCGGAAGATCCCCTGCTGCGCCCGCTGTACCCCGAGGAGGATCTCACCGGCGCCGAGGAGCGCCTGCGCCTGTTCCTGATCCAGTACTGGGGTGGTCCCAGCACGTACGGCGAGCGCCGCGGCCACCCCCGGTTGCGCATGCGGCACGTGCCGTTCGTGATCGGCCCCGCCGAGCGGGACGCCTGGCTTCGGCACATGCGGGACGCCGTCGACTCGCTGGAACTCCCCGAGGAGCTCTCGGCCAAGCTCTGGCACTACCTCGAGTACGCCGCGCAGAGCCTCGTCAACAACCCCTGATCCCCGGCTTCGGGGCGCGCCCGGCATGTGCCCGGGAACGCGATGGCGGGCCCGGTCTCGGACCGGGCCCGCCATCGTGGTTCGTGTCAGTCGCGGGTGAGCTTGCGGTAGGTCACGCGGTGGGGGCGCGCCGCCTCAAGGCCCAGCCGTTCGATCTTGTTCTTCTCGTAGTCGGCGTAGTTGCCCTCGAACCAGAACCAGTTCGAGTCGCCCTCCCAGGCCAGGATGTGGGTCGCGATGCGGTCCAGGAACCAGCGGTCGTGGGAGGTGATCACCGCACAGCCCGGGAACTCCAGCAGGGCGTTCTCCAGGCTGGACAGGGTCTCGGTGTCGAGGTCGTTGGTGGGCTCGTCCAGCAGCAGGACGTTGCCGCCCTGCTTGAGGGTGAGCGCCAGGTTCAGGCGGTTGCGCTCGCCGCCGGACAGGATGCCCGCCGGCTTCTGCTGGTCGGGGCCCTTGAAGCCGAACGCCGCGATGTACGCCCGCGAGGGCATCTCGACGTGGCCGACCTTGATGTGGTCCAGCTCGTCGGAGACGACCTGCCAGACGTTCTTGTCCGGGGCGATGTTGCTGCGCCCCTGGTCCACATAGGAGATCTTGACGGTCTCGCCGATCGTGATCTCACCCGAGTCCGGGGTCTCGGCGTCCATGATCATGCGGAAGAGCGTGGTCTTGCCGACGCCGTTCGGGCCGATGATGCCGACGATGCCGTTGCGGGGCAGGTCGAAGCTCAGCCCCTCCATGAGGACGCGGTCGCCGAAGCCCTTGGTGACTCCGTTCGCCCGGATCACCGTGGTGCCGAGGCGCGGGCCCGGCGGGATCTGGATCTCTTCGAAGTCGAGCTTGCGGTACTTGTCGGCCTCGGCCGCCATCTCTTCGTAGCGCTGCAGGCGGGCCCGGCTCTTGGTCTGGCGGGCCCGCGCGTTGGAGCGCACCCACTCGAGCTCGTCCTGCAGGCGCTTCCTGCGCTTGACGTCCTTCTGCCCCTCGACCTTCAGGCGGGCCGTCTTCTGCTCCAGGTAGGTGGAGTAGTTGCCCTCGTAGGGGAAGCAGCGGCCGCGGTCGAGCTCAAGGATCCACGTCGCGACGTTGTCGAGGAAGTAACGGTCGTGGGTGACGGCCAGGACGGTGCCCGGATACTTCTCCAGGTGCTGCTCCAGCCACTGGACGCTCTCGGCGTCGAGGTGGTTGGTGGGCTCGTCCAGCAGCAGCAGGTCGGGCTGCTCCAGCAGCAGCTTGCACAGCGCGACCCGGCGGCGCTCACCACCCGACAGCTTGGTGACGTCGGCGTCCGGCGGGGGGCAGCGCAGGGCGTCCATGGCCTGTTCGAGCTGGCTGTCGACGTCCCAGGCGTTGCGGTGGTCGAGGGCCTCCTGCAGCCTGCCCATCTCGTCGAGGAGCTCGTCGCTGTAGTCGGTCGCCATGAGCTCGGCGATCTCTTCGAAGCGCGCCCGCATGGCGAGCACGTCGGCGAGACCTTCCTGGACGTTGCCGAGGACGTCCTTGGACTCGTTGAGCGGGGGCTCCTGCTGAAGCAGGCCAACCGTGAAGCCGGGCATCAGCCGGGCGTCGCCGTTGGACGGCTGCTCCAGACCGGCCATCATCTTCAGAAGCGTGGACTTACCAGTACCGTTGGGGCCCAGTACACCAATCTTGGCTCCGGGCAGGAAATGCAGCGTGACGTCGTCAAGGACAACCTTGTCGCCGTGCGCCTTGCGCACGCGCTGCATCGTGTAGATGTACTCGGGCATGCTCCTAAGACTAGGGGATTCCGCCATCGGAGTTGTCCGCCCGCGCACGGGGCGGAGGGACGGGCGCGACCGGCAGGCAGATGCGATCGCGGCCCAGCTCTTTGGCCCGGTAGAGGGCGAGATCGGCGGCGGCGAGAAGCTCGATCAGATCGTCGCCATGGACGCTCATGATGGCCACCCCGGCGGACACCGTGACCGTGATCATCGCGTCATCGACGGGGATGGCCATTCTGCCGACGCGGGAGCGCAGGCGCTCGGCCACCCGGCGGGCCTCGCCGATGTCCGCCCGGGGAAGAAGGATCACGAACTCTTCGCCGCCGAACCTGCCCACGACGTCGTAGTCGCGCAGCTGGCTGCGCAGGGCCGTGGCCACGCCGGCGAGCACCTGGTCGCCGACCAGGTGGCCGAAGGTGTCGTTCACCCGCTTGAAATGGTCGATGTCGACGATGAGCAGGGCCAGCGTCTCGCCGGTGCGGCGGGCGCGGACGATCTCGGTGTCGGCCTCGCGCTGCCAGGCCGTGGCGTTGAGCAGGCCGGTCTTGGCGTCGGTGCGGGCGGCGGCCTTGAGCTGGGCGTGCAGCAGGCTGCGTTGCAGGAGCACGACCGGCGGGAGCGTCAGCAGCAGGAGCAGGGGGCTGACCCCGCAGGCGATGGCGACCAGGACGCCGAGGCAGAGCTCGACGACGTCGAGCAGGACGCGCTCACGGTCCCACAGGACGTCGCGCCAGCGGATGTCGCGGTCGGAGATGTGCAGCGCGGCGGCGATCAAGGCCGTGTTGAGCACCGTGAAGATCACGGCGCAGGCCACGGCCAGCACGATCGGGCCGCCCGAGCGCAGCGCGGGCCCGGCGGGATCGCGCACGAAGGCGTGGAAGACCATCGACGCGACGCCCGCGGCGAGGCCGATGGCGGCGGCGCTGAACACGCGGCGGTACAGGACCGTGGCCCGCACGCGGATCTGCAGCAGGAACTGCAGCGGCAGCGGGGCCAGCAGGGCGTACACCGGAGGCAGCAGCAGGGCCACCGGCAGCCACCACGCCGACAACAGGTCACGCGAGACGCCGGCCGGCATGCCGAGCCTGCGGGTGGCCTCGATGCAGACGGCGCCGCACGCCACCAGGGCCAGGAAGGTCAGGAACTCGGCCCAGCGGAACGGGGTGGCCGTGGCAAGATAGCCCGCGGCGCCCGCGGCGAGGCCCACGGTGGCGCAAAGATAGAGGACCAGCATGGTGGGCTGAGCCAGCAGCGGCCAGCGGTCGGCTAGCGATAGCACGCCGCCGCGTGGCTCGACCGAGGAATGACCGGGCGCCGTCATCACTTCCCCCACGCTCACATCGGCCAGGACCGGGTGGATGTCTCGACTGTACGTCTCACGATGTGTAACACAATAGTCGCAGAGTGTGCGGGCCGCGAAGAGAACCGCTACGTTGGAGCACTGCGGCCACGCCTCGGGGGTTCAGAGGCGCCGGCCTCGATCCGACCGCTCCACGACGAGCGGCTCCCCTGCGGGAAAGGAGCAGCCATGGTGCGAGGCATCATCTGGACCTGATCAGATGCACCCACACATCACCCACGGCGGCCCCTCGACCGGCGCGCGAGCCGACCTCCACCGACATCGGCCGCGCCGCCGGCCCCCTACCAACGACACCCGCATCACGACAACCACGCACCGCATCCCCACCAAGCCCCTGTCTCCGCAGGTCAGGCGGCCAGGATTCCGGCCGGCTCAGCGGACGTCTCCGGTTCCGCCGGGCGCGTGAGAGCGACGGGCTCCGGCGCGGGGAGCGGCTCGGGCCAGGCGGGCAGCGGCTCCGATCGGGCCGGTGCGAGCGGCCCGACGGCCTCGGCGGCCCCAGTGCCCGGACCGACACCACTGGATCCGACACCACTGGATCCGATATCGCCGGATGCGCCGTCGATGGATTCGGCAAACGGTAGTTCGATGGACAACGGGCGAGAGCTCGCCTGGCCGGGGTGTTCGCCCGTGCCCTTGCCGCCACTGCTGAGGGCGGGTGCCGGGGTGAGGGAAGTTCGCTGGGGTCTGTCGAAGACGCTGACGCCGCGTCGCAGGTCGTGGCCGACGGAGACGGCCTCGACCTCGGCGACCGAGCGTCTCTGGCCGTCGCGATCCAGGGAGCGGATGCGCAGCTTGCCGTGGACCACGACCGGCTGGCCCGCCTTGACGGACCTGGCGACGTTCTCGGCGAGGACCCGGTAGCAGCGGACGACGTAGTAGCTGGTCTCACCGTCGTACCAGGACTGGGTGGGCTTGTCGTAGAGGCGTGGCGTCGAGGCGACGCGCAGGGACGTGACGCGGGGGCCGGCCTCGGCGGCGAACTGCCGGGGCTCGGCGATGACGTTGCCGCTCAGCGTGATGTAGATGTCGTTCATCGTGGTGCCTCCCGTGGTGGGCCGGCGCGCGCTGTGCCACCGGCATGGAGGCCAGCCTGCCCGGACCCGTCACCCTCCACGGTCGCCGAACCAGGTTCTGTGGACGGCTCGCCACGCCCCGCCGTCTCCTGTGGAAAACCCGCGGAGGACGGGAGGGTCAGCGGCGGACGGAGAAGAGCGCGGCGAAGAACTCGTTGTACCGCGCGAGCTCCTGCTCCACCGGCTTGACCACCATCTCCTTGGCGACGACCGAGATGCGCCGGCGCATCTCGCGTTCGAGCCGCTCGCGCTCGTTGGCCGCGCCCAGCACCACGAAGTTCCGCCCGGCGATGGCCGAGAGCAGGCCGAGCCCGAGCACGCTGACCAGCATCACGCCGATCCACGGCAGCAGCGCGACGTCCCCGAGCGTCTCCGACGGCGCCCGCCCCAGCTTGAACACGCCGTAGATCAGGATCGCCGCGGCCCACGCCAGCCCGGCCGCGAACAGCGCCACCAGCAGGTACTGCCAGACCCTCATCAGCCGCCACCACCCCGGCACGCGGTCGAGACGCGGCGCGGCCTCCGCCAGTTCCTCGGAGAGGACCTTCGGCAGCCTGCCGAGCTGGGACCGCGCGGCGTCGCGCACCCCGTTGCGCCACGCCTCCGGCATGCCCGAGGTGAGACCGTCGGCGAGCGCCTGCACGGCATTCTCGACCTCGGCCGGCTGGGCGCTCACCGAGGCCGCGGTCACGGCCTTGATCTCGTCCTTGAGGTTGCCGAGGCGCAGGCTGTTGAGCGGGTCGGGGCGGAGCCGCGCCGCCCAGCGGGCGAAGGGCCAGCCGATCCAGTCCAGGGAGCGCACGCCGTAGACGTTCTCCATGGCCTCTCCGACGGCGGGGACGCCGACCGCGTCGCTGAGCGCGTCGGTCAGCCCTTCCTGCCTGGCCAGGTCCACGGTGGGCTGCACGGCCATGGCCTCCGGCCCCGGCATCACCTTGCCCAGCCGGGCCATGACGCGGTCGAGGTCGGCCTCCAGACGCTGGACGGCGGCCCGGCGCCCGGCGACGGACTCGGCGAGCACGCTCTTGAGGCTGTTCACTCCCCTGCCGGTGACCGCCGAGGTGGGGACGATGCGCGGGTGCTGCACCCCCTCGCGCTTGAGCAGGTCGGACAGGTCGACGACGCACTCGGCCAGTTCCTCGGGCGCCAGACGGTCGGCCTGGTTGAGCGCGAACACGGTCACCGCCTCGTGCCCGGCCAGCTCGGCGACGTACTTGCCGTGCGTGGCGGCGTCGGCGTACTTCTGCGGGTCGAGCACCCAGACGATGACGTCCGCGACCTGGATCAGCCGGTCGGCCTCGTGATCGGTGATGGCGCGGATCGAGTCGTGGTCGGGCAGGTCGAGCAGGATCAGCCCGTGGAGCTGGCTCTCCCCCTTGTCCAGGGCGCTGGCGCGGGCGAAGCGGTGCCGCCACTGGATCTGCAGCCAGTCCAGCAGCGGCCCGGCGCCGTCGATGCCCCAGACGCAGGCGTGCGGCCGCGCGGTGGTGGGACGGCGGACGCCCGTCGGGGAGAGCTCCAGCCCGGAGACGCGGTTGAACAGCGAGGACTTGCCGCTGCCCGTGCCGCCCGCGAGCGCCACCACCGTGTGCTCGCCGGACAGCTTGAGACGGTCGCCGGCGCGCAGCAGCAGCCGGCCGCTCTCGGCGAGCAGCTCGGGGTCGATCCGGCCGGGGCCGAGCTCGACGACCTTCGCCAGGGCCGCCAGCCGATGGCCCAGGTCGCTCCGCTCCATCGTCCCGGCACGTCCGGCGGTGACACTCATCGGGCGACCTCGAGGTTGTACGTTGCCTGGTAGAGCCGCTTGGCCGCGGCCTCGTCGGGGATTCCCGCCTCGTCGAGAACCTGCACGTATCGCAATGTCTCCTCGTCGAAGAGCACGCTGACACGGGCGCGAAGATCGCTGCGCGCCTTGGTCCCGACGGTGCGCAGCGTCTCGGCGCCGAGCACGCCGCGCAGCAGCCGCTCGGGGAGGGTGCCGGTGCCCGAGGCCGCCGCGACCTCCGAGCCGCCGTAGCCCAGCAGCCCGATCATGAACACCAGCGCCAGCGACTCCTCGTCGAAGGCGACCAGCTTGGCGACCGAGCGCTTGGCCACGCCGACCGAGCGGACCAGGCCCACCACGTGCTCCTGCCAGGCGCCGACCATGCGGCCGACCCGGCGGACGAACTCCTCGGACGGGCCGTCGAGCCCGGGCGTGTCGGCCAGACGGTCGCCGACCCCGTCGTGCCGCCGCCAGCGGGAGACGACCTCCTCGGCCGCGCGCTGGCCCGCCGAGACGATGACGGATTCGAGCGCCGCGCGCAGGGCCGTCTTGAAGGCGCGCGAGCGCGCCGGGCCCTGCTGGGACGTCTTGGACGCCAGGCGTCCGGGACGGCGAAGGTGCAGCGTGCGCATCAGGTCGCCGGAGCCCGCGAAGTCCTGCCAGCGGGCGAGCACCTCGCCGCGCATCAGCGACCCGTTGGTCGTGGCCTCGTCGATCTCGGCGAGCGCGGCCATGTAGGCGGCGTCAACGTCGGTGCGCAGCTCGGAGCGGAACGCGACCTGGGCCTCCAGGTGGCGGGCCAGGGCGGGGACCCGCGCGCGGAAGCTGTTCATCACGCCGTCGAGGGTGGCCTGGACGGCCTGCTCGCGCCGCTGCTCGTCCACCGACAGCTCGGTGAGCCACATGCGCAGCTCGGCCACGTCGTCCTCCGGCAGGCGGCCGCCGGTCACCGCGGACTCGTTGACCACGAACCGCTCGACGTCGCCGAGGCCGTACTCGTGCAGCATGCGGGCGAAGTGCTTGTCGATCACCTCGCGGGACTTCGGCGGCACGCGGGACAGCACGATGGCGAGGCGCGCGCCCCGTTCCTTGGCGCGGCGCAGCACGTTCCACGAGGGGGCGTCGGCGTAGCGGGCGGCGGTCGTGACGAAGACCCACAGGTCTGCCGCGTCGAGCATGCGGTGGGCGATGTCGTGGTGCGTCTCGACCACCGAGTCGATGTCGGGCGTGTCCAGCAGCGCCACCCCCTGGGGCAGCCTCTCGGTGGTGGCGAGGACCAGGGTGTCGAGGGAGCTGTCCGTGCCGGGCCGGTCCACGCGGATCATGCCGCCGAGGACGTCGCCCTTGGCGAACCAGTCGCGGTCGTCGGGGTGGCAGGCCAGCACGGGCGTTCCGGTGGTGGGACGGCGCACGCCCGTGGCGCTCACCTTGGCGGCGGCGAGGGTGTTGACCAGCGTGGACTTGCCCGCGCCCGTCGAGCCCACGACGACGATCAGGGCGGGCGCGGTGCTCATGTGCACGCGCGGGATCACGTAGTTGCCGAGCTGGGCGAGCAGCTCGCCCTGGGCCTTGCGCGCCTCCTCGACCCCGGGGACGTCCAGGCCGAGGCGCAGGCCGGTGACGCTGTCGCGCAGGGTGGACAGCGCGACGGTGAGGGCACGCGAGACGGGCTTGGGCAGCGGCACCTCACGCACGTGCCCGGCCGTCTCGGGCGACTCCCCCGCGGTCTCGCTCTCCTCCGGCGCGTGAGGTCCGTTCTCGTCCGAGCCCGGCGCGTCCGCGTCCACCACATCGGCGTCCGCCGCATCCGTGTCCGCATCCACCGCGTCCACGTCCACCGCGTCCACGTCCGGCGCATCTCCGCCCGACGCTTCCACATCCGACGCTTCCACCCCGTCCACGTCCACGTCGGGCGCGTCCAGGTCCTTCGCGTCCGTGTCGGCCGGCACCGTGTCGGGCGCGTCCGCGTCGGCACGCTCGGCCGCGTCGGACTCGTCCGTACGGTCGCCGGGATCCGCCGCGTCCGGGTGATCGGCGGGGTCGGCCGCATCCGTCGGCTCGTCGTCCGCGAGCTCGTCCGGGTCGGCCGCGTCCGCCTGGTGGGCCGGATCCACCGCGTCTGCGGCGTCGGCCGTCTCGGCGTCTTGAGGTCCCTCTTCGTCCTCGGGACGGTCGGCGTCCTCAGGGCTCCGGGGGTCCGCGGTGTCCTCGGCGTCTTCGGCCTTCTCGGCGTCCACGGGCCCGGCCGCTTCGCGGGCGTCCTCTCGATCTTCCTCGACCCTGATGGCCTGGAAGGTAATGGTCTGTTCCTCCGGGACCTCGGGGGCGTCCTTCCCCCCGGTCACCATGTCCCCCGACCGCTCGGTGTGCTCATCGGCGCACTCCGTCTTCCTCGCAGCCGATTTCACGGAACCCGCTCCGCTCGCACCATCTTGATCTCCTGGCCGACCCTGACGACGTCACCGACGACCACGATCGCCGGAGGCCGCGTCCCAGCGGCGATCACGCGCTCCGCCACCGTGGAAAGATCGGCATAAAGAGCTCGCTGGGTCGGAAGAGTACCGTCCTGTACCACCATCACGGGTGTTTCCGGCGAACGTCCTTCTCGTATGAGTGTGTGAGCGATCGCGGCGATTCGCTCGACAGCCATCAGGAGTACCAGGGTTCCTGGTGATCTCGCCAGTCCTGGCCAGTCAACAGTTGATCTCGGATCCTCGGGCGCCACGTGAACCGAGATCACGTGGAACTCCTGGCTCACGCCGCGGTGGGTGACGGGCACGCCCTCGGCGGCGGGCACCGCGACCGCGCTCGTCACGCCGGGGACCACCAGGACGGGGATCCCGGCCCGCGCGCAGGCCAGCATCTCTTCGCCGCCGCGGCCGAACACGAACGGGTCGCCGCCCTTGAGCCGGACGACGAACCTGCCGCGCCGCGCGTGCTCGACCAGCAGCTCGTTGATCTTCTCCTGGGCGAGGTAGCGGCCGTACGGGATCTTGGCGGCGTCGATGAGCTCGACGTCGGGGGCCAGCTCGTCCAGCAGGGCCCGGGGCGCCAGCCGGTCGGCGACGACGACGTCGGCCTGCGCGAGAAGCTGTCGCCCGCGCACGGTGATCAGGCCGGGGTCGCCGGGGCCGCCGCCCACCAGCGCGACTCCGACGGGCTTGGTGCGGTTGCGCCGGGCGTCGACGGTGCCGTCGCGCAGCGCTCCGACCACGGCGTCCCGGATGCCGGCCGCGCGGCGGGGGTCGCCTCCGGCCGTGACGGCGACGCTGATCTCGTCGACCCTGCCGCTCGCGGGAGTCCAGGCGGCGGAGGCGTCGCGGTCGTCGGCGCGCACGCACCAGATGCGCTTGGCCTCGGCCTCGGCGGCGATGGCGGCGTTCGCGGCCCGGTCGGAGGTGCAGGCATGGACGAGCCAGGCGCCGTCACAGTCGCCGACCTGGTAGGCCCGGCGCTCCCAAGTGATGGCGCCGTCGGCGATGAGGTCGTCGAGGGCGGGGGTCACGCTCGGGGAGACCAGGACGACCGACGCGCCCGCGTCCAGGAGGGTGGGAACCCTGCGCTGGGCCACGCGCCCGCCGCCGACGACGAGCACGCGCCTGCCGTCGAGACGGAGACCGAGCAGGTAGGGCGACGACATGGGGACGGTGTTCCCTTTCCCGGGACGTGGCGGAACCGTTGTGCGTGGAGTAAACCTACAGGCCCGGCGCGGCCGGGGACACGGCTCGCCCCGGGGGGCGGTCTCCGTCCCCGGCGGGCTCGGGGGTGCCGGTGCAGGGCATCAAGGTCCAATCACGCTCTTCAACAGAATGTCACCATTTAACCCCATTACCGGTACGAAGCCACTGAAAGGTGGCGAAGGCCCCGATCGGGGTCAGACGCGCCCGTCCGCCAGTGCCGCCGTCCCCCGGGGCGTCAGCCGCCGCGGCCGGGGCGCCTCCGGCCCGGCGGCGGCCCCACCTACGGGCTCGACCACAGGCTCGGCGACGGGCTCGATGACGGGGTCGGCGACGAACCCGGTGATGGACTCGATGGCGGGTTCGGCAACCGGCTCGACGGCGGGCTCGGCGGACTCGACCTCGGTCAGGGCCTCCATGAGGGGCTCGACCTCCTGCAGCGAGACCTCCAGCGCCTCGTCGGTCAGGACGTGGACGGGCTCGACGGCGCTCAGCGCGGACTCGTACCTCTCGATGATCAGGTCGGCGAGCCCCTCGCAGTCGCCGATCACCTCGGCGCAGCGCACGTCCAGGTCGACGTGCCCGGCGGCGTACGCCAGCGCCTCGGCCCAGATGCGTTCGAGCACGGCCCCGGCGAACAGCAGGTACGGCAGCACGACGACGCGCTTGGCGCCGAGGCGGCGGCAGCGCTCGATGCCCTGGGCGACGCTGGGCGGGGCGTCGGAGACGTACGCGGTCTCGACGGTGAGCAGGCCGGGCGCGTGGGTCTCCCAGAACAGCCGCGACACCCGGTGGACCTCGGCGTTGGCGGCGGTGTCGTGGGAGCCGTGCCCGACCAGCACCACGGCGGTCTCGGCCGGGGACACCGGCTCGCGGACCGCGTCGTGGTCGTCGGAGCACCCGGCGGGCACGGCGGCCAGGCGCGGCATCTCGGCGAGCGCGTCGGCGAGCCGCTCGGCCATCAGCGCCAGCACCCGGGGGGACGCGGCGAGCGAGCGGCCGTAGTCGTAGGTGAGGGTGGGGTGGGCGACCCGGGCCCGGGCGAGGGCGGCGGGGATGTCGTCGCTGTGGCCGAGGGTGAGGGGGATGGCCACCATGCGGTGGTGGCCGCGGGCGACGAGCGAGGCGATCGAGTCGCCGAGCGCGGGGCGTCCCCGCGCGGCGAACCCGCCGGACACCTCGGCGGCGACCCCGTCGAGCCGGCACCGCAGGCGGTGGACGAAACGGCCGAACTCTGCCGCGCCCGTGTCGTCGTGGGCGCCGTGCCCGATCAGCAAGAGCGACGGCTTCATGTGGATCTCCGATACGTTGACCTGCGGTTATGATGGCCGGGTCGCGAGAATATCCGAATCTGCCAATCTATGGACATGACTTTGCGCCGTATTTGGCCAAGTCAAGACCGAGGGTTCATCGCGATCTTGCGGAAGGCGGCGCGGACACGGCCACGCGCCCCCCGGTGTCACCTCAGGCGGTCTCGCCTTTGAGCAAGCTGAACAGGAGGGCGTCGGAGAGGCCGCCGGACACGTGCAGCGCCCGGCGCAGCACGCCCTCCTGGATGAAGCCGGCCTTCCTCGCCACCGCCTGGCTGGCGTGGTTGCCGACCGCGATGAGCAGGGTCACCCGATGGAAGCCGCGCATCATCAGGAAGGTGGCGACCGCGCGGGTGGCCTCCAGCGCCACGCCCTGGCGGCGGGCCCATGGCGAGATCCAGTAGCCGATCTCCACGTCGCCGCGCTCCCAGTCCGCCCGCTGCACCCCCGCGGACCCGGCGAACCTGCCCCCGTCCTTGGGCTCGATGGCGAAGTGGACACCGCTCACCGAGTCGGCGTGGGCGTACCTGGTGCACCAGTCGTAGGCGCGCTGCAGGTCGTAGCCTTCGGCCCAGGGCATCCAGTGGTTGATCTCCGGGTCGCCGTCGACGGCGGCGAAGACGTCCCGGGCGTCGGAGCCGGTGAACGGGCGCAGGATCAGCCGTTCGCTCTCCAGGCGCACCCCGGTGCCGAAGCCGCGCCCGCTGATCGTGGGAGGGCCGATGGCGAGGTCGCGGGCCAGCATGCCGAACACGACCAGGTCGTGCGGGCCGTCGTCCTCGAACCCGCCGCCGCGCAGCAGGCCCTCGCGGGTGTACCCGGCCTTCTCCGCGACGCGCAGCGAGGAGGCGTTGTCGAGGTTGGCGCGTAGTTCGACGCGCCGCAGGCCGCCCTTGGTGAGCATCCACTCGGTGAGGCCCATGAGGGCCTCGGTGGCGTGGCCGCGCCCGCGGTGGGCGGGGTGGACGCCGTAGCCGACCTCGGCGGTCCCGGCGTTCCACATGGTCTTGAAGAGGCTGATGGCGCCGACGATCACGCCTTCGCTGACCATGGCGAGGTGGATGCCCTGGCCGGACCGCCACAGGTCGTGGACGCCGTACGACAGCCACTGCGCGACGCCCGCGACGTGACCGGGGGCGCCGGGTGGGAGGAACCGCGCGCCGGACTCGATGATCCCCCGCACCCGGTCGGCGTCGTGCGGGCCGAACGGGCGTAGCACGAGCCGCTTGGTGACGATCGTCAAGTGCTGGTCGAAGCCGGTCAATGTGATCCCCCTTGTGCGGACATATCAGCTCACCGCACAAGGGGGGATGTGCGCAACTCAGGACGCGCGGGCCAGCGCCTCCCGCCACTTCACCCGGGCGCCCGTGCGCAGGACGGCCCGCTGGTAGACGAGCCCGCCGATCCGCAGCACGATGACCGCCGCGACGACCATGAGCACGGCCGCCAGCGCCAGCTCCCAGAGGGGCACGGGGACGACCGCGGACCGCACCGGCATGACCATGGCGGAGAAGGGCGGGACGATCGACAGCACGCGCGTCAGCGTGCTGTCCGGGCTCGTCACGGAGAGGAAGCTGATCAGGTAGCTCGCCATCAGCAGCATCGTCGCCGGGGTCAGCACGCCGCTGAGCTCCTCCTGCCGGGACACCAGCGAGGCGATGGCCGAGAACACCGCCGCGTAGAAGAGGTAGCCGAGCAGGAACCAGCCGATGGCGCTCGCCACGACGCCGTAGGTGCCGTCCGGCAGGTCGGGTACCGAGCCGGTGATCCGCGTCGCGGTGAGCCCGACCACGGCGATGACGATGATCTGCGCGAGCCCGAGCACGCCGAGGCCGATGACCTTGCCGGCCAGGAGCTGCCACGGGCGCACGGCGGTGAGGAGGATCTCGATGATCCTGCTCCCCTTCTCCTCGACCACGCCCATGGCGACCCAGGTGCAGACCTGGATCAGCAGCATGAACAGCAGCACGACGATGACGCTGGCGATGACGCGCCGGACCGTGGCGTCCTCGCCGGTGCCGTCGAGCGACACCGCCTTCAGCGGGGCGACCTGCTGGGCCTGGCCGACCTTGGCCGGGTCGATGCCCGCCGCCGTCAGGTTCCGCTCGGTGGCGGCGACGCGGTGCGCGGTGTCCAGCAGGACCGACAGGTCGTCGCCCACGACGGACTTGGCGATGACGGTGGCGTTGTCCACGATCGCGGCCTCGACATCCCCGGCGGCGACGGCCTTGCGCGCCGCGGCCTCGTCGGCGTACCGGACCACCTTGAGGGTGGTGTCGCTCGCCTGCGCCGCCTGGGCGCTCAGCGTGGCCTGCAGGCGGTCGGCCTGCGCGCCCGCCAGGCCCACGGCGTAGTCGGAGCCGCCGCCGATGAGCTTCGGCAGCGCGGCGAGCACGGCCACCAGGACGGCGGTGACGAGCAGGCCCCAGCGGTATCCTCGCGTGCGCCCCCGCACGTCGATCTCGCGCCGGGCGACCAGCAGCACGGGGTTCACGCGACCACCTCACGGAAGATCTCGGCCAGCGAGGGCTGCTGCCAGGCGAAGTGCTGGACACGGCCGGCCTGGACGGCGACGCGCAGGGCCTCCTGGTCGTCGGTGGGCATGAGGACCACCTCGTCGTAGCGGTCGTCCCCGTACGCGTCCGGCGCGCCGTGCCGCGGGCGGTCGGTCTTGCTGACGATCTCGCCGGGCAGCCGGTCGGTCCAGCCGGGGGCGGCGCCGGTGACGACGACGCGCAGGAGCTTGCGGGACTCCCGTGCCCGCAGTTCCGCGACCGTCCCTCCGGCGATCAGGCGGCCGGCCTTGATGATGCCGACCGAGTCGCACAGGCGCTCGACCAGGTCGAGCTGGTGGCTGGAGAACACGACCGGCACGCCGGCCGCCTTGCGCTCGGCGAGGACGCCCGCCAGCGCGTCGACGGCGATCGGGTCGAGGCCGGAGAACGGCTCGTCGAGGACGAGCAGCTCGGGGTCGTGGATGAGCGCCACGGCGAGCTGGACGCGCTGCTGGTTGCCCAGGGACAGGCTGTCGACGTCGTCGCCGCGCCGCTCGGTCAGGTTCAGCCGCTCGATGAGGTCGCCCGCCGACCGCCTGGCGGCCTCGGGGCTCATGCCGCCGAGCTTGCCGAAGTACTCGATCTGCTCGGCGACCCGCATCTTGGCGTACAGCCCGCGCTCCTCCGGCATGTAGCCGAACCGGCGGCGGGTGTCGTGGCCGACCTTGGCCCCCTTCCACCGGACCTCGCCGCCGTCGCTGCTCAGCACGCCCATCACGATGCGCATCGTGGTGGTCTTGCCCGCGCCGTTGGCGCCGACGAAGCCGAACATCTGGCCGGGGGTGACGGTCAGGCTGACGCCGTCGAGCGCGACGACGTCGCCGTACCGTTTTCTCAACCCGTCGATCTCAAGCATGAGGGGATCCCTTCATGATCCTTTCCAGCACCGTGACGTACTCCTGGAACGCGGCGCGTCCCGCCGGGGTGAGCGAGAGCCAGGTGCCGGGCTTCTTGCTGATGAAGGCCTTCTCGACCTTGACGTAGCCCGCCTCTTCGAGGACCAGCATGTGCTTGGACAGCAGGGAGTCGCTGACCTCGATGGTGTCGCGCAGGAAGCGGAACTCGACCTTCTCGGCGGTGGCCAGCGCCGCCATGACCGACAGGCGTACCGGGGTGTGGATGAGCTGGTCGAGGTCGTGCCGAGGGTGCGCTCCGCCTCCCGTCGTCACCGTTCGCCCTCCCAGGGGCGTAACCGCCAGCCGACGTAGCAGACGGGCGCCGCCGCCACGAGCGCGGCCGCGACCCCTCCCGGGATCCACCAGCCGGTGGGACCCTCGGGCATGACGTCGGCGTAGACGCCGGCGGCGAACATCGCGGCGAGCCAGGAGAAGGTCACCGCGAACTGCTCGCGGCAGGAGGAACCCTTGCCGTAGACGCCGCGCATGTACACGTAGACGACCGAGACGACGGTCATCACCATCCAGCCGACGCCGACGATCTCCCGGAGGAGCTCCGGGCCGAAGTACATCGCGTTCCAGAAGACGAACGCCGCGACCCCCCAGAAGATGAGCAGCCAGCCCAGCCAGGCCGCCGAGCGGCCGACCTTGCGGCGCACCTGGCCGATGGCCTCGAACGCCTCCCGCGCACTGAGGTCCCCGTCAGCGTCCATCCGCTCGCCCCCTCTTCAGGTGTTCAAAAACGTATCAAGTACTCAACTCCGGTTCAAGTGGTGGAATGTCATTCTTTACGGGGCCGCGACGGAGCGCCGGTGCGGCGGGGTGCGATCAGCCGGCGGCGACCACGACGTCGAGCGTGCGCGGGCCGTGAACCCCCTCGACCCGGTTCAACTCGATGTCGCTGGTCGCGGACGGACCGCTGATCCACGTCAGGGGACGGGACGGGTCGAGGCGGGCCACCGCGTCGGGGACGGCGGGGACGATCCGCGCGGCCGGGACCACGCACAGGTGGTAGTCCGGAACCAGGGTGAGCGCCCTGCGGCCCTGGCCCGGGCCGGTGTCCAGGACGATCGTGCCCGTCTCCGCGATGGCGACCGCGCAGCCGGTGATCACCCCGTCCGCCGCGTCCAGCGCCGCCGCGCCGAGCGGCGGGTCGTCCCGCAGCCGCTCCAGTCCCGCGGGCAGCCACTCCTCGGGAAGACCGTCGGGGACGACCACCCGCCGCGCCCCGCGCTCCGCCAGCGCGCGGGCGACCGCGTCCGCCACCTGATCGGCGGGGACGACGTGGACCGCGGCCCGGTAGTCGCGGACCCGCTCGGCGAACAGCCCGGCGTCCCCGGGCCCGTGACCGGCCGTGCGGTGGTCGCGCTCGACCCGCACGGGCGGCGCGCCCGCCACGGCCGCGCGGACGCGCGCCAGGATCCGCTCCCGCGAACTCACCGGGCCCCTCCTTCGCGTCCCTCGGTCCGCCGCCACCACGCGCGGAACGACTCCTCGGGGACGGCCGGGACGTCCCGGGTGTCCGTCCAGGCCGCGCCGGGGCCGGGCAGGCGCCGCCTGGGTACGAGCCGGCGCAGGCGCGAGGCGGCGCGCTGGGCCAGCCGCAGCCGGGCCGGGCGGTTCAGCGTCCAGCCCACGGCCTTCATGCCGAGCCGCTCCGCCGGGGGATGCGGCCCCTTGGCGCGCAGGTGGACGAGCACCTCGGGGATGTCGATGGCGACCGGGCACACGTCGTAGCAGGCGCCGCACAGGCTGGAGGCGTACGGCAGGGAGGCGTCGAGGTCGGTCGCCGTGCCGCGCAGCAGCGGGGTGAGGATCGCCCCGATCGGCCCCGGATAGACCGAGCCGTACGCGTGCCCGCCGACCCGCTCGTACACCGGGCAGACGTTGAGGCACGCCGAGCAGCGGATGCAGCGCAGGGCCTGGCGCCCGATCTCGTCGGCCAGCGCGTTCGTCCGGCCGTTGTCCAGCAGGATCAGGTGGAACTCCTGGCCCTCGGCCGCGCCCGTCCAGGTGGAGGTGTAGGGGTTCATCCGCTCCCCCGTGGAGCTCCTCGGCAGGAGCTGGAGGAACACCTCCAGGTCGCGCCAGGTGGGCAGCACCTTCTCGATGCCGACCACGCTGATCAGCGTGCGGGGCAGCGTCAGGCACATGCGGCCGTTGCCCTCCGACTCCAGCACCACCAGCGTGCCGGTCTCGGCGATCAGGAAGTTCGCCCCCGAGATGCCGACCTCGGCCGTCAGGAACCGCTCGCGCAGGTGGCGGCGGGCGGCCTCGGCCAGCGCGGCGGGATCGTCGGTCAGGTCCGGCGGCGCGGGCCGGCCCCAGTCGGCCATGCGCTCCCGGAAGATCTCGCGGATCTCCGCGCGGTTCCTGTGGATCGCGGGCACGAGGATGTGCGAAGGCAGGTCGTCGCCGAGCTGCACGATCAGTTCGGCGAGGTCGGTCTCGGCGGCGACGATGCCCGCGTCCCTCAGGATCTCGTTGAGGCCGATCTCCTGGGTGGCCATCGACTTGACCTTCACCACCTCGGTCTCGCCGGTCGCCCTGACCAGGTCGGCGACGAGCCGGCCCGCCTCGGCGGCGTCGGCGGCCCAGTGGACGTGGCCGCCCGCCCTGGTCACGGCCTCCTCCGCCTGCACCAGGTAGCGGTCGAGGTTGCGCAGCGCGTCGTCCTTGATCGCCTTGCCGGCCGCGCGGAGCCGCTCCCAGTCGGGGAGCTCGTCGACGACGGCGGCCCGGCGGGCCCGGATGGTGTGGGTGGCGTTGCGGAGGTTGAACCGCAGTTGCGAGTTCAGCAGGGCCTTCTCGGCGTTGCGCGGGAACGCGGGCATCCCGAGGAACGTGCCGCTCACCGGTCCTCCTCCGTCGCGGCGAGGATCTCGGCCAGGTGCATCACCCGCACGCCGGTGCGCAGCCGGCTCAGCGTGCCGCCGATGTGCATGAGGCAGGAGTTGTCGGCCGCGCACAGGACCTCCGCGCCCGTGGCCTCGACGCCGGCGACCTTGTCCGCGCACATCGCCGCGGAGACGGCCGCGTTCTTGACGGCGAACGTGCCGCCGAAGCCGCAGCACTCGTCGGCGGCGGGGAGGGGGACGAGTTCGAGGCCGCGCACGGCCCGCAGGAGCCGGGTGGGGCGGTCGCCGACGCGCAGGCCGCGCAGCGAGTGGCACGTCGGGTGATATGTCACCCGGTGCGGGAAATATGCGCCTACGTCGGTGCGGCCGAGGACGTCCACGAGGAACTCCGAGAGGTCGTACACCCGGGGCGTCACCGCGGCCACCGCCTCGGCGAACCGCGTGCGTCCGCGGTGCGCGCCCGCGAAGGCGCCCGGCCGCGCCGCGCCCATGCCCGCCGCGAGCTTCGGGTACTGCTCGCGCACCATGGCCGCGCACGACCCGGACGGGACCACCACGGCGTCGTACCCCGCGAAGACCTCCAGGAAGCGGCGCGCCAGCCGCAGGCCCTCGTCGCGGTACCCGGTGTTCACGTGCATCTGCCCGCAGCACGTCTGCCCCTCGGGGAACTCCACCGCGCACCCGAGCCGCCGCAGAAGCGTCACGACCGCCTTCCCCGTCTCGGGGAACAAGGTGTCGTTCACACAGGTCACGAACAACCCGACCCGCACCGCCGCCTCCTTCCCGCGGACCGCCTCCGGTCGATCACGGTCCGACCCTACTGTTCCCCGCACGCGACCCCTTGTCAGGACACTTCCCCGCCGGGGCGGCGCGTTGACATGCAACCGTATGGCTGCCTATGGTGAACATGCAGCCTGATGGTTGCATATCAGAGGTGGCGAGATGGACGAGGTGTTCAAGGCGCTGGCCGACCCCAGCCGGCGGCGGTTGCTGGACGGCCTGAACGCGCGCAACGGCCAGACGCTGCGGGAGCTCTGCGCGGGCCTGGACATGACCCGGCAGGCCGTCAGCAAGCATCTGGCCGTGCTGCAGGAGGCGAACCTCGTGACCACGGTGTGGCGGGGGCGGGAGAAGCTGCACTACCTCAACGCGGCGCCCATCAACGCCGTGGCCGAGCGCTGGATCGACCGGTACGACCGCCACCGCGTGCACGCGCTCGCCGACCTGAAGAAGGCATTGGAGCAGGAGCCGATGAGCAAGCCCGAGTTCGTCTACACGACCTACATCAACACCACGCCCGAGCGCCTCTGGCAGGCGCTGACCGAGCCCGCCTTCACCCGGCGGTACTGGGGGGTGACCTTCGAGTCCGAATGGAAGACCGGATCCGCGGTGGTCTGGCGGGAGTCCGGCGTCACGATGGCCGATCCCGAACAAGTCGTCCTGGAGTCGGACCCCTACCGGCGCCTGTCCTACACCTGGCACACCTTCACGCCGGAGTTCGCCAAGGCGCACGACGTGGCGGAGGAGATGTTCGGCACGTGGGCGTCCGAGCGGCGCTCCAAGGTCACGTTCGACATCGAGCCGGTCGACGGGATGGTCAAGCTGACCGTCGTCCACGACGGGTTCGACCCCGGGAGCAAGGTGCTCGAAGGGGTGTCGCAGGGCTGGCCGCGCATCCTCGCCGACCTCAAGACCCTGCTGGAGACCGAACGGACGCCGCCGGCCCCGGAGAAGGAGGCGGCGTCTCAGGGCGGATGACGTGGTGGGGCACCGGGAGGGAGGGCGGCCAACCCCGAAACGTCCTCCCCCACCGGTGCCCCGGATGGTACGGCGAGCCATCCTCTGAGCGCGCCCCGCTCTTCGCCGTACCGGCTCGTGGGCGCGGGCCCGCGGGCCCGCGCGTGCGCGTCACACGGTCTGCTCCTGGTAGGAGCGGCGGCCCGCATGGGCGGCGGCGAGCGCCGTGTCGTCGGCCCAGCCGTGGACGTCCACGGCGGACTCCAGGAAGCCGTGCGACCGCAGGAAGCGCTCCTGCTCGGCGAGCAGGCCGAGACGCTCGGCCGACAGGTCGACCCGCAGGTCGGCCAGGCCGGGCGGCGGCGCGTCCCAGCCGGAGCCGGGCGTGCGCTGCGGCGGCGTGCGCCGGCCGGGCGCGCCGTCGTCGTTCTCGCCGGCCAGCAGGACGGCCTGCCGCGGGTAGGCGGCGGCCCAGTCGGCGGCGTCGAGGAGCACCCGCAGGAAGCGGGCGACGACGTCGGGCCGGATGTCCAGCAGCAGTTGGTCGACGGTGATGAGCCTGAGCGTGGCGTCGTTGACCCTGACACGCTTGTCGGGATGGACGCCGAGGTCGATCGCGACCGGCAGGCCGCGGGTCTCGGCGGCGTGCAGGACGGCCGCGTTCCCGACGTAGACCGCGTCCACCTCGCCACGGGCCAGCGCGTCGAGCTCGGGGGCCGCCGCGCCGGGCGTGACGGGGACGTCGATCAGGTGGACGTCGTTGAGCGTGAGGCCGCCGGCCCAGAGGGCGTTGCGCAGGCCGCGCAGGGCCGTGGCGCGTTCGACGTCCACCGGGACGTCCGGACGCAGGGGCAGGCCGAGGCGGCGCCCGCGCAGATCCTCGGGCTCGCGGATGGTGACGTGGGCACGGGTGAGTATCACCTGCGGCGTCTCGGCCCAGGCCAGGGCGACGAGCCGGGACGAGGCGCCGCGCGAGCGGGCCCACAGGGCGGGGACGTTGCCGCTCTCGTGGAGCAGCGTCCGCAGCGGGCCGCCCGCGTGCCCGTCGAGACCGGTGGTCTCTCTGA
This sequence comes from Sphaerisporangium siamense, assembly GCF_014205275.1. Taxonomy (NCBI): domain Bacteria; kingdom Bacillati; phylum Actinomycetota; class Actinomycetes; order Streptosporangiales; family Streptosporangiaceae; genus Sphaerisporangium; species Sphaerisporangium siamense. The sequence goes on along the minus strand of NZ_JACHND010000001.1, from coordinate 3,827,332 downwards.
AGGGGCGCACGGCGATGCCCTCGGGGGCGAACTCGTCGTCGAGCCAGCCGAGATCGGCGGCGATGCCGGTCGCGGTGGGCTCAGGGGCTCGGGTGTACCACAACTCCTGCATGGTCTTCTCCTGTCGTCGTCGATCGGCCGGTGGGCGTCTCGGCGTGACAGAGAGAACCGGTGACCCTGCAGAGATCGACGTGCCGGCGAGTGGTCAGGTAGGCGGCGCGGTTCACGTTCCCCACGGTAATCCCGTGGGCCGAACTTTACAACTATCCCTACAGGTTTTATCTGGAATAGATCGGCGCGCACCGGTCGCGTAGTGCTCCAAGCCATCCGCAAGTCGCCCCGCCGCGCCGACAAGCCGTGATCAAGTGCCGCGCGTCATCGTGAACCGTCCATGGAACGCCGAGGCGGGCCGCCCCCGATCCTCGGGCACGAGTGGAGATCGGGACATGAGTAGTACGGTGCTCATCCTCACCGAGGATGGCGACACCCAGGCGCGGCACGTGGCGCGCGCCCTCGTCGGGCGGGGGGCCGACGCGCTCGTCTTAGAGCCGGGATGGTTCCCCGGCGCCGCGCGCCTGTCCGTCACGCTGGACCATTCCGGCACGGCGCGGCGCGTGCTCCTCGCCGCCGGACGGCGCGTGGACCTCGACCGGCTCACCTCGGTGTGGTTCCGGCGTCCCGGGCCGCCCGTCGAGGGCAGCACCCAGCAGGACGGGTTCGCCTCCGACGTGTGGGACACCCTGGACTGCCTGGCCGTGCCGGCCACGCGCGCGGCGATCCGCAGGGCCCAGCGCAAGCTGTACCAGCTCTCGGTGGCGGGCCGCGCGGGCTTCGAGCTGCCGTCCACGCTGATCAGCACCGACCACGAGGAGCTGCTGGACTTCTACCTGGCCCATCACGGGCAGATCGTGGCCCGGGTGCTCGACCGCCCGTGGGACGTGAGCGAGCCGCCGCCCGTGCCGGAGGAGGAGGCGCCCGTGCTCACCGACCCCGCGGGCACGGGCCCCTTCCCCTTGGTCGCGCAGGCGCGGGTGCTGCGCAGGCTGGCGCTGCGGGTGATCGTCACCGGCTCCCGCGTGTTCGCCACCGAGATCCACTCGCCGCGGAGCGTACGACGGCTGCGCGCCCACGACCTCCCCGAGGAGGTGCGGGCGCGCTGCCTCGGCGTCATGGCGCACCTCGGCCTGTCCTTCGGGACGATCGACCTGACGCTGACGCCCGAGGACCACTACGTGTTCCTGGAGGTCAACCCCGAGGGCGGCTTCCTGCTGATCGAGGAGGTCACCGGGATGCCCATCACCGACGCCCTGTGCGACGTGCTGCTGGACGGCACGCCCGGCGCCTGACCCGGGGCCGGGCTAGTCGGGGCGGGGCGCCGGGTCGGTGGCCACCGAGCGGAGCAGGGGACGGGTCAGCGCGCCCGCCGCGACGACCCCGCCGAAGCCGAGGGCCACGCAGCACAGCAGCGTGACCGCCCCCGCCGCGCTCATGGCCCCGATGGCGAAGGGCGTCGCGCACAGCAGGCCGGTGGCGATCGAGCCGCCTCCCATGACGGTGAGCGGCAGGAGCGTCTCGACGCGCCGGGCGCGGTCGAGCACCTCCAGCGGCGTGCCCGCCAGGCGCAGCAGCGCGTACGCCTGGCGGCGGTCGAGGATCGAGGACGCCGCCGTGACGCCCGCGCTGACGATCGCGATCAGGAACGACACGGCGAGGACGACCAGCGTGCCGGTGCGCACGTCCCGCAGCAGCAGGGCGGTCATCTTGTCGGTGGCCAGGTCCCCGGGCGGGGTGAGCAGGCCGACGAACCCGGCGACGAAGCCCGTCATCGCCACCCCGCTCACCGTGCGCCAGGCCGATTTGGGGTCGTCGGTGAGCCGCCGCCCGGCCAGCAGGCGCGCCGGGCCGCGCGCGGTCGCCGCCACGATTCGGCCGATCATGCCGACCACCCACGCGCCGGCCGCGTTGAGGGCGAGGAACGCGAGCGCGAGCACGGCGAGGATCACGCCGAGCCGCGCGCCCATGCCCGTGACGGGCACCGCGGCGAGGACGGCCACCAGCGCGACGACCCGCACGAACCGCAGCGCGGGCGGCGTCTGGCGCCGGGCCACGCCGAGCGGGCTGACGACGACCCTGCGCAGGCCGGCGACCGCCGACAGGCCGACCAGCAGCGGCACCGCCACCAGCACGGCGGCCACGGGCAGCACGCCCGGCCAGATGTCGGAGGCGAACCACGTGCCGCCGGTGATCTCGATCCGCCGCAGGGACGGAGCCGCGGCGGCGTAGAGGACCAGCCCCAGCACCGCGCCGGCGAAGGCGGTGATCACGGCCTCGGCGACGGTCATCGCCACCACCTGGCCGGGCGTCGCGCCGATCAGGCGCAGGGCGGCGAGCCGCTGGTCGCGGCGTGCGACGGTGAGCCGTGCCGCCGCGCCCCCGAACACGAGCAGCGGCACGATCATGAGCACGCCGGCGAGCGCGGCGAGCACCCGGTACCCGACGGCGGTGTTGCTCTGCGTTCCGGCGAAGCCGGAGACCTTCACGGCGGACGTTCCGAACCGGTAGTCACCGGTCCAGCGCTCCTTCATCACCGGGTCGCCGGGCGCGTGCCCGGCCAGCGCGACCAGCTCGTCGGGGTGGGCCAGGGCCTCGTCCCCGATCGTCCCCACGGCCTTCCCCGGGACGCCGCGCGCCGCGGCGGGGTCGCGGGCGAGCGCGGGCGACAGCAGCGTCTCGCCCGGCCCCGGCAGGCGGGACACCCCTGCGGGCGGGCGCACGCCGGGGTCGAGCACCGCCACATGGACGACGGTGACCGGCAGGTCGCCGGTGAAGTGGGTGCGGACCGCCTCGATCGCGCGCGGGGCGCCCGTGGCGGCGACGGGCTCGCGCCAGGCGGCGCGCTGGGCGCGCCCGTCGAAGGCGACGTTGACGGCCACGGCGAACAGCAGCAGGCCGGTCGAGACGGCGACCGCCGCCACGGTGAGGGCCGACCCCAGCGTCCCTCGCCGCCCGCCGCCCTTGATCAGGCGCCAGGTGAGGTCCAGGAGGCCGCTCACGCCGTCCTCCCCTGGCCCGCGGCGCGCGCCGCGTGCGGGGGGACGATGAGGCCGTCGCGCACCTCGGCCACGCGGTCGCACCAGGCGGCGACGGCGGGGTCGTGGGTGACGACGACCAGGCAGGCGTCGTTGTGCTTGGCGGCCTCGACGAGCAGGCGCATGGTGTCCTGGCCGGTGGCCTGGTCGAGCGCGCCGGTGGGCTCGTCGGCGAAGACGACGGCGGGCCGGGTGACGAGCGCCCGGGCGATTGCCACGCGCTGGGCCTGCCCGCCGGACAGCTCGCCCGGGCGGCGTCCCTCCAGCCCGGCCAGCCCGAGCGGGCCGAACCACGACCGGGCCTGCCGCACGGCCTGGGCCCGCGACGTGCCGCCGAGCATGAGGGGCAGCGCGACGTTCTCGTCCGCGGGCAGCTCGGGCAGGAGCTGGCCGAACTGGAAGACGAAGCCGAAACGGGTGCGGCGCAGCGCGCTGCGGCGGCGCTCGCCGAGCGCGTCGATCCGCTCGCCGAGCAGGTGGACCTCGCCGGAGTCCGGCTTCATGATCCCGGCGAGGCAATGGAGCAGGGTCGATTTCCCCGAGCCGCTGGGACCCATGACGGCGACGGCCTCGCCGCGGCCGATCGCGAGATCGACGCCGGCGAGGGCGGTGGCGGTACCGAAGCTCTTCCTGAGGCCACGGCCTTCCAGAACGATGTGCGCGGACATGTCCCCGAGCATGGCCGGGCGGTGCCGCCCCGCGGATCGGCCGCCCGTCGGATCCGGCGGCCCGGCGGTCGGCCGAATGACCGACCCGCACGCCGCACCCGCCCGCGCCGGTCGATCCGCCCGCCGCCGCTCGCCCGTGCGGCGGCGGCCGTGCCCGGGGGCTGGCAGAATCGGGCGGGTGAGGGTACTCGTCGCGGATGACCAGGAGCTTGTGCGAACCGGATTCCAGATGATCCTCGACGCCCAGCCGGACATCGAGGTCGTCGCGGCGGTCGCCGACGGCGCGGCGGCGGTGGAGCAGGCCCGCAGGCTGCGCCCCGACGTGTGCCTGCTGGACATCCGGATGCCCCGGCTCGACGGCCTGGAGGTCACCAAGATCCTCGCGGGTCCCGGCGTCCCCGACCCCATGCGCGTGGTGATCGTCACCACCTTCGACCTGGACGAGTACGTGTACGGCGCGCTGCGGGCGGGCGCGTGCGGGTTCCTGCTGAAGGACAGCGGGCCCACCCTGCTGATCGAGGCGGTCCGCGCCGCCGCCAACGGCGACGCCCTGGTCTCGCCGTCGGTGACGGTGCGCCTGCTGCAACACCTGGCCCGGCCCGCGGCCCGCCAGGGAAGGCCGCCGCGCGAGCCGCTGACCGAGCGGGAGTACGACGTCGTGCGGCTGGTCGCGCGGGGCCGGACCAACCAGGAGGTCGCGGCCGAGCTGTTCGTCTCCCTGTCCACGGTGAAGACGCATCTCAGCAGCATCCAGGCGAAACTGGGCGTCCGTAACCGCGTCGAGACCGCCGCGTGGGCGTGGGAGTCCGGCGTCGTGCGCTGACCGCCGGACGAACCTCAGATCATCTCGCGGAGGGTCCGGGATCTCTCCCCCGGCTCGCCGATTAGCGCGGCGATCTCCTGGATAGGAGTGAGTCAGGCGTCGCGCTACGTCGCAGAGCGAACACGACCGAGGCGCATGCCGGGGGGAGAGAGACATGCGCTATGCCCGATCCTCAGTGCGCAGGTCGGCGGTCGGCGTCTACCTGGCGCTCGCGGCCCAGATCGCCACGTTCGCCTGCCTGGTCGTCTTCGAGCGGGCCCGGGGCGAGGCGCTGGCCCGGCACGTCGCGCGGCTCGGCGCCGACCCCGCCGCGCCGGGCGCGGCGGCCGTCACGGGCGCGATGACCTGGTTCGCGGTGCTGATCCTTCTGGTGGCGGCGGCCACGGTCGCGGCCGGGTTCTCGTACTTCGCGTGGCTGCGGCAGGCCGGCGCGACACCGGGCATGATCGCCATCGCCTGGTTCGTCCCCGTGCTGAACCTGGCGGCGCCGGCGCTGCTGCTGCACGCCCTGCGCGAGGACGCGGGGCTGCGCGAGGGCCGCCGCAAGGTGTGGATCGCGATGCTCGCCGCCTGGTGGGCGAGCTGGCTCGGCATCCTGTTCCTCATCGGGTCGCGGCTGCCCGTGACGGGCGCCCCGCAGGGCAAGGACCTCACCGGGCTCGGCGTGCCCGAGCTCGCGGTGGCGGTGCTGGCCGCGCTGCTGTGTGCGGTGACGGTCCACGAGGTCACCGAGGCGCGGATGAGCGCGCGTCCTTCGGGGATCGCGCCCCGCCTGAAGCTGCTGCCCGCCCTGCGCTCGCTCCCCCGGCACACGTACCCGGCCCGGGATTGAGGTCCAGGCGCTGCGGCGCGGGCGGCGGCCCCGAGCTGCCGGGGCTGGCGTGCCACAGCTTGCGCGGCGCGGTCCGCACGCCCGAGGCCGGGCCGATGTCGGCGTACGGTGAGAGCCGGTAGCCGTTGCCGTAGTCCAGGGGCCGCCCGCCGACCCCGCCCCGGTTCGCGGGGGCGGCGCCCAGCACCGCGCGCACCGCGTCGATTCCCTCGGTGCGCCAGATCTCGTCGAGCTCGACGAGGTTCCAGCAGTCCAGGGCGCGCAGCGAGACGGCGCGGGCCCCGACCCGCCGCACGGCGCCCTTGGCGACCAGCAGCCACGACCCGAACAGCGTGGCGGCGCAGTGGCCCTGCACGGACTCGAAGAAGGTCAGGTCGATCGGCCCGGTGGCGTCGTCCAGGGTGGTGAAGACGACGCGCTGCCCCGAGCGCACGGCCGGGGTCTGGGTGGCGACCTTCACCCCGGCGACGAGGATCTCGGCGCCGTTGCGCATCGTGAGCAGCTCCGAGGCCCTGACGACGCCGATCGCGGCGAGCAGGTCCTCGTGGAAGGCGATGATGTGGTGGCTGACGTCCATGCCGAGGATCTCCAGCTCGGCCTGCACGGCCTCCGCCTCGGTCATCTCGGGCAGCTCGCCCGGCCGGACGTGCTCGGTGAAGCCCATCGGGATCTGCACGGCGTCCGTTCCGGCCTCGGGGGGAGGCTGGGCCCTGGCGCGTCCGGTCCCGGCGCGCCGCGCGGCGCGCACGCCCGTCGCCGAGGCGCGCTCCAGGGTGCCGACCTGGGCGAGCAGGTCGCGCCGCGTCAGCTCGCCCGGCCGCCAGCGCGGCCCTCCGGGGTGCAGCCCGTACAGCGCGTCGAGGCCGCCGACCTGCACGATGCGCTCGGCGACCGGCCGTGACGGCCGGGCGCGCTCCCAGAAGTCGGCGAGCGAGGTGTACGGCCGCCCGGCGACCATGCGCTCGACCTCGGCCTCGCTGACGCCCTTGACCGACGAGAACGGCACCCGCAGGCCGTACCCCTCGCCGACGCGGCGGGGAGGGTCTTCGGGCGGGGCGTCGGAGGGCGGGGCGGGGCACCGCTCGACGAGCCACTGCCGTCCCGAGCGGTTGACGTCCAGGGGCAGGACGGCCACCCCGCACTGGCGGGCCTCGTCGAGGATGACCCGGTTGGGGTACATGCCCGGTTCGTGGGTGAGCACCCCGGCGAAGAACGCGGCGGCGTGGTGGCGTTTCAGCCAGGCCGACTGGTAGGTGGGGAGCGCGAACGCGGCGGCGTGCGCCTTGCAGAACCCGAACGAGCCGAACGCGTCGAGCACCTTCCAGGCGCGGTCGGTGGTCTCGCGGTCGAACTCGGGGAGCACCGCGCCCTCCCACCACGCGCGGACCGCCTCGCGCCCTTCGGGCGAGGACAGCGCGCGGCGGACGCTCTCGGCCTCCGACAGCCCGCAGCCGGTCATGGCGTCGACGACCCGCAGGACCTGCTCGTGGAAGATGACGACGCCGTGGGTCTCGCGCAGCGCGGGCCTGAGCCTCGGGTGCGGGTAGGACGGCTCGCGCCAGCCGTGCCTGGCCTCCAGGTAAGGGGTGACCATGTCGGAGTTGACCGGGCCCGGCCGGAACAGCGAGATGTCGACGATCAGGTCGTGCATGGTACGGGGCTCCAGCTTGGACACCAGTTCCCGCTGGCCGGGGGACTCGATCTGGAAGCAGCCGAGCGTGTGCCCGGTGCGGATCATGTCGTAGGTCGCCCGGTCGTCCCGGGGGACGCCCCGGTCCAGGTCGACGTCCTCGCCGTCCACCCGCCTGATCTCGCCGAGAGCGTACGCCATCGCCGACTGCATGCGCACGCCGAGCACGTCGAGCTTCAGCAGCCCGGCCTCCTCGACGTCCTCCTTGTCGAACTGGCTCATCGGGAACTCCAGCAGGCTGCGTTCGACCGGGGTGCGGTCGCGCAGGCCGGAGTTGCCGACGAGCACGCCGCAGGGGTGCAGGGCGATGTGCCGGGGCAGGCCGTCCAGCTTTTCGGCGAGCTCGAACATCGTGGCCAGGGCGCGGTCGCCGAGGCCGCTGTCGCGCAGTTCGGGAAGGTCGGACAGGGCGGCGCGGATCTGCCTGGCCCTGATGTGCGGGAACGCCTTGGCGATGACGTCGATCTCGTGCGGGGGCAGGCCCATGGCGGCGCCGACGTCGCGGATGGCGCTGCGGGCGCGGTAGGTCTCCATCATGGAGACGCAGGCGACACGGTCCTCGCCGTAGCGGTCCAGGATGGCGCGGTAGCAGTCCAGGCGGCGCGCGGACTCCACGTCCACGTCGATGTCGGGCAGCCCTTTGCGGCCTTCGGACAGGAAGCGCTCCATGAGGAGGCCGTGTTCGAGGGGGTTCACCTCGCCGATGCGGATGAGGTAGTTGACCAGGCTGCCGGCGCCCGAGCCGCGGATCGCGCAGCGCACGCCCATTCGGCGGATCATGTCGGTGATGTCGGAGACGACCGTGAAATAGCCGGACAGCTGCTTCGCCTCGATCACGCGCAGCTCGTCTTCCAGCCGCTCGCGCGCCTCGCTGGACCGTTCCATCCCCCGGGCCACCAGGCCCTCCTCGCACCGGCCGCGCAGCAGGGGGACGGCGTCGCCGTCGACCTCGGGCAGGTGGAGCCGCTCCCGCCCGCCGCGCAGCGCCAGGACCTCCAAGGGGTCCAGCGCGCACCGCTCGGCGGTCTCCCGCGTGCGGGCGAGCAGCCGGGACGCGCGGGCCTGGTCGCCGCCGCAGATCCGCAGGGCCACACGCCCCATCTCCTCGCCGCTCTTGAGATAGGCGTGGGAGGCGGAGTGCTCCAGGTGGCGCGTGTGCAGGGGGACGAGCTTGCGCGCGGCGTCCAGCACGTCGCCGACGCGGTAGTCCCCCGGGTCCAGGTGGCGCACGGCGTTGGTCAGCACGGCGGGCACGCCCGCCGACTCGGCCAGGGCGATCATGCGCGCGGCGGTGCTCGCCTCCCGGTGCCCGAACTGGTCGACGACCTCGACCACCACGTCGGGGACGGCGGCCCGCCAGGCGGCGAGCAGCTCGCGCGCCCGGCCGTCGCGGCGCCCGGCCACGGCGCGGCCCACGTCGGAGCGGGGGCCGAGCATGACCAGCAGCCCGTCGGCGTGGCGGCCGGCCAGCTCGCGGGTGAGGCGGGGCTCGCCGCGCTCCCCCGCGTGGTGGGCGGCGGTGGTGAGACGGCACAGGTGCGCCCAGCCGTCCGCCCTGGCCAGCACGGTGACTCTGTCGCCGTCGCCGTCGTCGCCCGGGGAACCGTCCAGGAGCAGGTCGACGCCGACGACGGGCCGCAGGCCGGCCTCGAAGCACGCCTGGACGTGCTTGACCGCGCCGTACAGGCCGTCGCGGTCGGTCAGCGCGAGGATGTCCATGCCGTGCCCGGCCGCGCGGGCGACCAGGTCCTTGGGGAAGGCGGAGCCGTACCGCAGGGAGTAGGCGGAGGCGACGTGGAGGTGGGCGAACATCAGTCCCACGCCCTCAGCAGCAGCCAGCCGCCGCTCGCGGTGTCGAAGCGCAGCTCGTAGGTGCCGGTGTCTCCGCCGGGGCTGGCCTCCACCCGCCAGAAGCGGCGCTCACCCGGGTCGGTCTCGGAGATCTTCCACCACTCGCGGGAGGTCACCCAGTGGTCGAGGGCGCGGCGGACGACGTAGAGCCGGTCGCGCCACACGAAGCGGGCGGGCTCGCCGTCGCGCGTCCACACCTCGATGGGATCGCCGTAGATTCTGCTCAATGGCGCTTCTTCTCCCTGGGCCTCTGGAACTTGGAGCACCCGGGGGAAGGCGGGTGGTGCTACTTCGAACATACGTTCCCAGAGCCCCGGAGGGCAAATCACCACAGGCCGCGGGCACGTCATCGTCCGGTCACGATCGCCCCGGCGGGCCGGAACCATGTCACCAGCTGTTCACACGAAGAAACCCGCGCGCCGGGAAGTAGTCGCGAGCCGTTGTCCCTGCTCTTCTACGTTCATCCCACAACCTCCGAAAGTGGGAGCAAGCGTGCAATCATCACGAACGCGTATCGTCGGCCTGGCCGCCGTCCTTACCGTCGCGACTTCTCTCGGCGCGGCCTGCGGGTCCGCCCCGGCCACCGGCGCGCAGACCGGTGCCTCCTCCTCCACCGCGAACTCCGCCGCGACCGCGACCTCCGCGGCCGACCTCGGCGGCCTCGACAAGCTCGTCGAGGCGGCGAAGAAGGAGGGGCAGCTCAACGTCATCACCCTGCCCCCGGACTGGGCGAACTACGGGGAGATCATCAAGACGTTCGGCGAGAAGTACGGCATCAAGGTCAACAGCGAGAACCCCGACGGCTCCAGCGCGGACGAGATCAACGCCGTCAAGACCCGCAAGGGCCAGGACCGCGCTCCCGACGTGCTCGACCTCGGCACGGCGTTCGCCCTCAGCGGCGCCAGAGAGGGCCTGTTCGCGCCGTACAAGGTGCGGTCCTTCGACAAGATCCCCGAGGGGCAGAAGGACGCCCAGGGCAACTGGTACAACGACTACGGCGGCTACGTCTCCATCGGCTGCGACGCCAAGCGCATCCCGGCCTGCCCGCAGACCTTCGCCGACCTGCTCAAGCCCGAGTACAAGGGCAAGGTCGCGATGAACGGCAACCCGACCAAGTCCGGCTCCGCGTTCGCCGGCGTGTTCGCCGCCGCGCTGGCCGACGGCGGCTCCTTCGACGACATCCAGCCTGGCCTCGACTTCTTCAAGAAGCTCAAGGCGGCGGGCAACTACAACCCCGTCGAGTCGACCCCCGCGACCGTGCAGAACGGCGAGACGCCGATCAGCATCGACTGGGACTACCTCAACTCCGGCTACACCGACCAGTTCGCCGCCAAGGGCGTGGACTGGAAGGTCACCGTCCCGGCCGACGGCAAGTACGCCAACTTCTACGCGCAGGCGATCAACAAGTGGGCCCCCCACCCGGCCGCCGCCCGCCTGTGGGAGGAGTTCCTCTACAGCACCGAAGGCCAGAACCTCTGGCTGAAGGGGTACGCCCGCCCCGTGCTCCTGCCGTCCATGCAGTCCGACGGCAGCGCCGACGCCGCGCTGGTCGCCAAGCTGCCGAAGGTCGAGGGCACCCCCGAGTTCCCGACCGACGCGCAGGTCACCAAGGCCAAGGAAGTCCTCGCCGCGGGCTGGGGCGCGGCGGTCTCCGGCTGACCCGCCGATGATCGAGACCACCTCTGCGGCCCCCGCCGCCCTCCCCCTGAAGAGCAGGGGCGAGGGCGGCGGCAGGGCCCGCACCCGCTCCGCCGGCTGGACCGGGGCACTGCCCCTGCTGGTCTTCGCCGGCCTGGCCTTCGGCGTCCCCGCCGCCGCGCTGCTCGGCGGCGCGTTCACCGCGGGCGGCGCCCCCAGCACGGCCAACCTGGCCGAGTCCCTGCGAGGCGCCTACCTCACCGCGATGCTCAGCAGCGTGAAGCTGTCGGCCGTCGTCGCGGTCGCCGGCGCCGTGCTCGGCACCTTCCTCGCCCAGGCCGTGGTCACCTCGCGCCTGCGGGCCCTGCGCGAGGCGGTGCTCACCGCCTCGGGCGTGCTCGCCAACTTCGGCGGCGTCCCGCTCGCCTTCGCCTGGATCGCCACGCTCGGCAACTCCGGCGTGCTCACCACGCGCCTCGGCCTCGGCGACCTCGGCTGGAACCTCTACAGCTTCTGGGGCCTGGTGCTGGTGTACCTGTACTTCTCCGTCCCGCTGATGGTGCTGGTCATCGTGCCCGCGCTGGACGGGCTGCGGCCCCAGTGGCGGGAGGCGGCGCAGAACAACGGCGCCACCACCTGGCAGTTCTGGCGGCACGTCGGGATCCCCGTGCTCACCCCGAGCCTGCTCGGCGGCGTGGTCCTGCTGTTCGGCGGCGCCTTCGCCGCCTACGCGACCGCCGCCGCCATGGTCGGCACCGTCGTCCCGCTGGTCACGCTGCAGATCGCCGACGCGCTGGCCGGCAACGTCCTGATCGGCCACGAGAACGTGGCCCTGGCCCTCAGCCTCGACATGATCGTGGTCGCCGGCCTGGTCATGGCCGTCTACCTGCCCCTCCAGCGCAGGAGCGCCCGATGGCTGCGCTGACCCCGGCCGTCCTGCCCGAGGCCGGCGTGCCCGCGCCCCGGGCCGGGCGCTCGCGGCGCGCGGCGGGGGCCTGGCGGGCGGTGGTGCTGACCGTGGCCGCGCTGTACTTCGTGACGCCGCTCGCCGCCTCGTTCGTGTTCACGGTGAACGACCCCGCGAAGGGGTTCACCCTGGAGGCGTACGGGGAGATCTTCACCGCCGAGGGCTTCGCGCGGAGCCTGCTGCTGTCGCTCGGGCTGGCCGCGGCGACGATCACGGTCGTGCTGCTGCTCACGCTGCCCGCCATGCTGGCCGTGCGGCTCGGCGCGCCGCGGCTGCGGCCGGTGCTCGAAGTGCTGTGCACGCTGCCGCTGGTCGTGCCGCCGATCACGTTCGTGGCCGGGATCAGCACGGTGCTGCGCTGGGGCCCCGACTACCTGGCGGCCACGCCGTTCTACCAGACGATCATCGCCGTCCAGAACCCGTCGTTCCCCGTCGTTCTGGTCGTCGCCTACGCGGTGCTGGCGCTGCCGTTCGTCTACCGGGCGCTGGACGCCGGGCTCGGCGCGATGGACGTCCGCACGCTGGTGGAGGCCGCGCGCAACTGCGGCGCGTCCTGGCCCGTGGTGCTGCTGCGGGTGATCGTCCCCAACCTGAAGACGGGCCTGGCCGGCGCGTCCTTCCTCACCCTGGCGCTCGTGCTCGGCGAGTACACGGTCGCGCGGCTGCTCGGCTTCGAGCCGTTCTCGGTGTGGATCGTCACGATCTCCGGCGCGAACGCCCCGCTGTCGGTCGCGGTGTCCATCTTCAGCCTGCTGCTCACCTGGGCGCTGCTGCTCATCCTGTCGACCGCCGGAACCAGAAGGAGTCGTTCGTGAACGGGGCGCGCGTGGAGTTCCGTGGGCTGCGCCGGACGTTCGGCGACACCGTCGCCCTCGACGGTCTCGACCTCACGGTGGCGCCGGGCGAGCTGATCGCCCTGCTCGGCCCGTCCGGATGCGGCAAGACGACCGCGCTGCGCTGCGTGGCCGGCTTCGAGACCCCCGACGAGGGCGCCGTGCTCGTGGACGGCGAGGACGTCACGCGGGTGCCGGCCAACCGCCGCGACGCCGGGATGGTCTTCCAGTCCTACAGCCTCTTCCCCAACATGAACGCCCGCGACAACGTGGCGTTCGGGATGCGGGTGCGCGGGGTGGCCGCGGCCGGGCGGCACGCCCGCGCGGCCGAGCTGCTCGACCTGGTGGGCCTGCCCGCGCACGGCGGCCGGTACCCCCACCAGCTCTCCGGCGGCCAGCAGCAGCGCGTGGCGCTGGCCAGGGCGCTGGCGCTGGAGCCGCGCGTGCTGCTGCTGGACGAGCCGCTGTCCGCGCTGGACGCCAAGGTACGCGTCGCGCTGCGCGAGGAGATCCGGCGGCTGCAGCTCTCCCTCGGCATCACGACGATCTTCGTCACCCACGACCAGGAGGAGGCCCTCTCGGTCGCCGACCACGTCGCGGTGCTCAGGGCGGGCCGCCTGGAGCAGTCCGGCCCGCCCGCGGAGATCTACGACCGCCCCGCGACACCGTTCGTGGCCGGGTTCGTCGGCACCATGAACCACCTGCCGGGCCGCCTCGACGGCGACGGCCTGGTCGAGGTGGCCGGCCAACGCCTCCCCGTCCACGGCGACATACCCGGCACACCAGAGGTGGACGTCCTCGTCCGCCCCGAGGCCGTCCTCGTCACCCCCGGCGGCGAGACCGACGCCCTGATCGTCACCTCCTCCTTCCGCGGCGCCTCGGTCCGCCTCCTCCTCCGCCTCCCCGACGGCACCGAACTCACCGCCGACCTCCCCGGCCACAACGCCACCCACTTCACCCCCGGCGGGCGCGCAGCGGTACGCCTCGTCGACCGCCCGGTCCTGGTGTCGTCCCGGACGGCGACCGCGGCAGCCTGAGATCAGCCGCGAACTGGAAGAATCGCGGGAACCGGGCGGCGATCATCGGCCGCCCGGTTTCGACGATTGTTCTTGAACGCCTCGGCACACGAAAGGACGGCGAGGCCCACAGGAGCGGATCACACGGTAGGAAGGTCGAACTCGCCTTTCCTGGCCCCATCGAGGAAGCAGTCCCACTCGAAGGCGGTGAAACGGATCACCGGCTCATCCGGCGTTCGGCTGTTCCGCACGGCGACGCCTCCGTCAGGCAGGTGTGCGACCTCGACACAACCATTGCCCGACGTGCTCGCCTTGGCCTTGAACCATTGAAGATCACGTGATTGCGCGGCACTCATGATGACATCTCCTCGGCGACGGCCCGGATGACCCGCAGAGAGTCCTCGGGATCGAGGGCTATGGCACGCAGACGATCGAACATCACCCTGAATCGGGATATTTGATCCGGCCGCTGCATGTACAAGTTTCCGCCTAAAGAGTCCACATATGCCACTGGCTTGTCCGCGGGGTTCCGAGGCTCGATCAGCGTGAACATCCCGTGCTGGGGACCGTAGGCCCCCGCACAGAGCGGAACGACGTGGACGGTCACGTTGGCCAGCCGCTCACAGACATCGGCCACATGCCTCAGTTGTGCGCGCATCGTCGCCGCTCCGCCTATCGGACGCCGTAAAGCCGCCTCATCCATGATCGTGACGAGCTCAAGCCCGGGCTCCGCGACCAGCAGCTTCTGTCGCTGCACGCGTAGCTCGACCAGCCGCTCGATCGTCTCCGGCGGATCGGCTGGCGCCCATGCCCGGATCAGCGCATGCGCGTACGCCTCCGTCTGCAGCAAACCGTCGATGAGCGTCAATGTGAACGTGAGCAGGCGTCCGGCTCCGGCCTCCATCCCGACATAGGTCGAAAGACCGGACGGAAGAATGGACTCATAATCCGTCCACCATGCCGCCGGAGCGACCGCCTTGGCCTCGCGCGCCATCCGCAGAAGCGCGTCACGCTGGGCACCGCCCGCCACCTCGTACAAATCGAGGAGCGCACGAATATCCTGAAGCCGGATGGCGCCCTTTCCGTTCTCCAGCCTGCTCAGCTTCGAGACCGAGATGTCTTGATCGCTCTCCGCGAGAGCCTTGCAGGCCGCGTCCAGGCTCAGCCCCAGGCGGTCACGCAACTCCCGCAACTCGGCCCCTAGCCTTATTCGCAAAATAGTGGAATTTTCCCGCATCGCGCCTCCTCTCGGCTTGGAACATCTTCCTGGCAAGCCGCTCGCCCCACATGCGCATGAGAGGGCTGGAGTTCCAGCCAAGCGTTGTGCCGCGCCATCCCGTTTTGGGATTGCAAGATGAGAAACCACTACGGACGGCGAGGCCACGGTGACCGAACGTCAGCGTTCCCCGCGTCCGCCGATCGTGCTGTTCAGGAGGGGTACGCGACATGGTGATCAACGTTGAGATTCGAAGTTTCCGTCTCGACATGCCCGCTCAGCCGAAAGCCGTGAGCCGCACACGCGCCCCCCTGCGGGAGATGATCCATACCTGGGCTCCTGGACACGTGATCGATGACCTGATCGTCTGCGCGAGCGAAGCCGTGACCAACGCGATCACTCACGCGCACCATGACGCGAAGCTGCCCGTGAACGTGACCCGGAACGAGACGCGCATACGTATCGAGGTGACGGACAATGACCGCAGGCCGCCCATCTTGACGGTCCCGCCAGAGTTGATCCTTACCGGCGCCCGCATTCCCGGGCGGTTACTCGAAGAACACGGGCGCGGCCTGTTCCTCATCGACGCGCTCAGCAGCCGCTGGGGAGTCAGGTCATGCCCCGAAGGCAAGATCGTGTGGTTCGAACGCGATCTCGATTCCCGCAGACCACAGGCATCAGGCGACAGGTGATCTTCACGTCGCCGTGCGGCGTTGACCGGTCGCCTGGCGCCGATCTCGGTAGGCTGGCCCCCGCGAACAGGTGCATAGCGGTAAGGCAACGGCGTGAACAACCTAAGTCCGGGTGAACCCTCCCAGCTAGGTCGCTACCGGTTGATCGGGCGGCTCGGTCGCGGCGGCATGGGCACGGTGTTCCTGGGCGAGGACGAGTCCGGACAGCGGGTCGCCGTCAAGGTGATCAACCCCGAGTACAGCCAGCACGAGCAGTTCCGGGTGCGGTTCCGGCGGGAGGCCGAGTCGGCGCGGCGGGTGCGGCGGTTCTGCACCGCGGCCGTCCTGGACGCCGACCTCGACGGCGACCAGCTCTACGTGGTCACCGAGTTCGTCGACGGGCCCGACCTGCACAGCGCCGTCCAGGCGTCCGGGCCGATGCGCGGGTCCAGCCTCGACGCGCTGGCCGTCGGCGTGGCCACCGCGCTGACCGCCATCCACAGCGCCGGCATCGTGCACCGCGACCTCAAGCCGTCCAACGTCCTGCTCTCGCCGGTCGGGCCGCGCGTGATCGACTTCGGCATCGCGCGGGCCCTGGACACGCTCGGCGGCGTCACCGGCACCGGCGAGCTGATGGGCACGCCGCGGTACATGGCGCCGGAGGTCCTGCGCGGCGAGCCGGCCTCGCCCGCCTGCGACGTGTTCTCCTGGGGATGCCTGGTCGCGTACGCGGCCAGCGGCAGGGCGCCGTTCGGCGGCGAGTCGCTGCCGTCCATCGTCTACCAGGTGCTCAACACCGAGCCCGCCCTGGACGGCATGGAGCCCTCGCTGCGCGCGCTGGTGACCGCCACCCTGGTCAAGGACCCGGCGCGCCGGCCCACGGCCCAGCAGATCCTCGACCAGATGGTCGGCCGCACCACGCCCGAGCACGCCGAGCACTCGGTGTTCCGCGCCTGGCAGGAAGGCCCCGCGACCTGGCACGGCGCCGCCCCCGGATACGGCGGCCCCGTCCCGCCCGGTCACACCGCCCCGGACACGCGGATCTCCCCCGGCGCGCACCCCCCAGGGACGGCCACCCGGTTCGCGGGCGGTCACGGCCCCGCCGGCCCGCCCGGCACGGCGGCCTGGCGCAAGGGCCTCATCGGGGTCGGCGTCGCCGCCGTCGTGGTCGCCGGGGCCCTCGGCGCCCGCACGCTGCTCGGCGACTCCGCGCCGCCCACCAACCTGAACACCCTGTTCCAGGACGACTTCGCCCAGAGCGGCACCGGCTGGGACGGCGGGGACTACAGCGGCGACTCCTCCAGCACCTACGGGTACGCGCCCAACGGCTTCTACGCGATCGACGTCGCCGACGACCACGCCGAGCGCATCGTCAAGGCGCCCATCCCCTTCGTCCCCCGGCAGCCGGCCACGCCCGACCCGTCCGCCTCGCCGACCCCCACCACGCCCGAGCTGCTGCTGCTCACCGTGACCGCGACCGTGCGCGAGACGTCCGGCGCCGGCGAGTACGGCCTGTTCTGCCGCGCCGACGAGGAGAGCTACCCCAGCCGGTACGAGTTCCTGATCACCGCCACGGGCGAGGCGCGGATCCGCCGCGTGACCAAGGGCGCGGGCGGCAACCTCACCCAGCCCGCGTCGGTGGGCGGCCTGAAGAAGAACGTCCCGGTGAAGCTGCAGGCCGAGTGCGCCAAGACCTCCGACGGCGTCCGGCTCTCCATGTGGGTGGACGGCGACCGGGTGGCCACGTTCCTGGACTCCTCCGGCACGCCGTCCAGCCTGCCGAACGGGGACGTCGGCCTGCTCGCCCGCGTCCCGGACAAGACCGAGAGCACCCTGAAGGCGTCCTTCGACGACTTCGGCGTGCAGGGCCCGGCGGCCGGGGCGGCCACGACGCGCTGAGGCGCCGCCTCAGCCGGCCTTCTGGGCGGCCAGCACCCGCTCGGCCTGCGCGACGATGTCGTGCAGGTGGGAACCGTGCGCGCCCTGCCAGTACACCTGGCCGCAGTCGCGGCAGCGCGCGAAGGTGTCGTAGGCGCGGCGGGTGCCCGGGAGCAGCTCGGGGGCGACGTCGTCCTTGCCCGCGGGGGCCAAGGGGCCGTTGCAGGCCGTGCAGCGGGTCCAGGGCGCCAGCGGGGGCGCGAAGCGGGTGAGCACGTCGCGGAACTGGTCCGCCGGCCGCGAACCCCGCACGTGCGCGCCGAGCCAGAGGCTTCTGCGCCGCAGGAGGCCCCGGTCCTGGGTGAGCAGCACGCGGCGCTCGGCGTTGGCGCGGACGATCAGCGTGTCGTCGTCGAGGTCGTTCTCGTAGGCGGTGTCCACGCCGACCAGCCGCAACCGCCGCGCGAGCGTGCCGAAGTGGACGTCCAGCAGGAAGCGCGGCGCCGGGATCGGCTGCGGGCGGGACACCGCGGCGACGCCGACGACCTCACCCGGCTCGGGACGGTAGGCGGGCGTCACCGCGCGCTCACCGGCGACCAGGGCGCCGACCTCGGGCAGCGGCACCCCCGCGGTCTCGACGACGTGGCCGAGCGAGGACACGCCGTCGTAGGGCAGGAGCACCTCCTCCTCGCGCCGGTGCCGAGGGGGCAGGAACAGCCGGAGATCCTCGTCGAACCGCACGCGCAGCCCGGGTCCTTCCATGATCCCCAGTATGCCAGCCGTGCGCCGTGCCGTCCGCGGGCGCTCACGCGAGGACGTCGGAGGTTCCCGCCGCGTCCGCGGGAACATCGGGGAACAATGGGCGGGTGACGCGGGGTTGGGGACGATCGACAGTCCGCGACGGCGCACGTCAGACCCTTCCCGGCGTCGCCAGGAAACTCGTGGAGAACTCGTGGAGAAGGAGCCTTACGCCATGCATGCCATAGTCGTCACGACTCCCGGTGGATCCGACGCCCTTGACTACGCCGAGGTGCCCGATCCGGTGCCGGGGGCGGGTGAGGTGCTCGTGGACGTGGCCGCGGCCGGGGTGAACTTCATCGACGTCTACCGTCGCGAGGGGCGCTACCCGATCAAGACGCCGTTCGTCCTCGGCTCCGAGGGGGCGGGCACGGTCACCGCCGTGGGGCCGGACGTGCGCGGCGTCGCGATCGGCGACCGGGTGGGCTGGTGCGACGGTCTCGGGGGGTACGCGGAGAAGGTGGTGGTGCCGGCGGAGCGGACGATTCCGCTGCCCGACGGCGTGGACTTCGAGCGGGCCGCCGCCGTCCTGCTGCAAGGGCTCACCGCCCACTACCTCACGCACTCGGTGCACGCCGTGAGCCCCGGCGACGACGTGCTCGTCCACGCCGCCGCGGGCGGCATGGGCCTGCTGCTCACCCAGATGGCGAAGCTGCGCGGCGGCCGGGTCATCGGCACCGTCTCCACCGACGAGAAGCAGAAGCTGGCCCGCGAGGCCGGGGCCGACGACGTGATCCGCTACGAGAACTTCGACAAGAAGGTGCGCGGGCTCACCGGAGGCCGCGGCGTGCGGGTCGTGTACGACGGCGTCGGGGCGGCCACCTTCGACGGGAGCCTGGCCTCGCTCGGCGTGCGCGGCATGATGGCGCTGTACGGCGCGGCGAGCGGCCCGGTGCCGCCGTTCGACCCGCAGCGGCTCAACGCGGCCGGGTCGCTGTTCCTGACCAGGCCCACGCTGGCGCACTACACCGTCACCCGCGAGGAACTGCTCGGCCGGGCCGCGGACGTCCTCGGCTGGGTGGAGTCCGGCCGGCTTCACGTGCACATCTCGCACCGGTACCCGCTCGCGCGGGTGCGTCAGGCCCACGAGGACCTGGAAGGCCGCCGTACCACCGGCAAGCTGCTGCTGATCCCCTGACCTCAGCCCGTCCCCGTCGCCAGGCCGAAGAACAGGACGCCCAGGTAGACGCCTCCGGCGATCGCGATCACGTGCAGCGCGATCGCCCAGGCGCGCAGCGCCTTCCCGTTGCTCATGGGGACTCCGTTCGCGATCTCATCGGGCTCAGGCGTCCCAAGGGGCGTCCCGGGGTGCGTCCCAAGGGGCGTCGCGGGGTGCATCCTCAGGGGCGTCGCGGGGGCCGTCCAGGTAGGCGAACTGTGGGGAGCGCGGACGTGGGGCGGGTGCGGTGCGGGGCGGCGGGTAGGTGGGACGGTCCTGGGGAGGGTCGTCCAGGTCCACGGCGTCGCGGGGCAGGTCGTCCTGGCCGGGCAGCACCACGGACGTGGTCCAGCGCACGGTCCCCCCGCTCGGCCCCCCGCTCCGGCCCGCGACCCGGGTCGTCAAGGGTGGGCGGGAGGGTGCGGGGCCCACGAAGACCGCGCGTGCGGCCCTGCGGTGGAGGAGCAGGGCGAGCGGCGCCCCTCCCATGATCAGGAAGACCACTCCGGGGATCATGATGCCCAGGCCGAGGGCGGGGTCGGCCATGGCGCTGTCCAGGAACGCCCAGCCGAGGCTGAGGAACAGGGCAGGCCAGGCCAGCACGGCCAGCCTCGGCCCGACGGGCAGCCGGAGGCCGAGGTACACCCCGAGGGCCAGGATGCCGCCCATGGTGGACACCGGTATCAGCCACGCCACCCCGTCCGGGCAGGGCACCGCCGTCGCGTACCGCCCGCCGGAGCCGCAGGAGCCGCCGACGGACATGACGGCGCGAGCGCCGAGGTAGAGCATCGTCAGGCAGCAGGCCAGCCCGCCGAGTCCGACGAGCGTGCCGATCGACCGGAGAACCAGCCCACGGGTCGTGATCACGCTCCGTATGGTAAGGCACACCCCCCTCCCCGGACAGGACCGGACAATACCGATCAATCACGGCTCGCCGCCGGGCCGCGCCGGCGGGGGCCAGCCGATCAGACGGGCGCCGAGGACGGCGGTCTCCAGGGTGAAGCGCTGCGTCGGATCGTCGGGAGAGAAACCGGTGAGACGGCGGACGCGTTCCAGGCGGTAGGTGACCGCCCGCGTGCTGATGCCGAGCCTGCGGGCGGCGGCGGTCTGGTTGCCCTGCGCGCCGAACACCGCCTCCAAGGTCTCCAGCAGCGGCTCGGGACCGCCGCGCGCCGCCAGCAGCGGACCGAGCACCGTGGCCACGAGGTCGTCCATCGCGGCCCTGTCGCGTAACAGGACCGGGAAGACGAGCAGGTCGGCGGCCTTCAGCACCTGCGGGCGCAGCTTGAGCCGCTCCCCCAGCGCGATCGCGTCGCTCGCCTCACGGAAGGAGGTCACCACACCGCCGGGGCCGCGGTGCGGGCGCCCGACGCCCACCCGCCAGCCCGGCCCGAGACCGCCCCGCACGTGGTGGGTGAACTCGCCGGTCGCGGCGGTGAGCGTGGCCGGGGCCACGCACACGAGCAGGCCGTCGCGGGCGGCGATCAGGATGTTGTGCGAGCCGAACCGGGCGATGAGCGCCTCCTCGATCCGCCGGACCAGAGGGTGGTCGGCGTCGATGGGCTCGGCGTCCTTGGCGGCGGCGACGACGTACCCCTCGGCCAGCCGCAGGCCGAAGTGCTCGGCACGCTCGGCCAGCCGGTCCGCCCGTCCCTGCAGCAGGTCGTCGATGAAGGCGCGCCGGGCCTCGTCCTCGCTGCGGATGGCCCTGAGCTGCGCCTCCTCGTACCCGTCGAAGTAGGCCCCGAGCGCGCGGCGCGCCGCGGCCAGCACCGGCGCCCCCGCGGGGCCCGCGTCCAGCTCGGCGGCCAGCAGGCACGCCTCGGCCAGCGCGCGCATGGGGACGCCCCGCTCGGCGGCCTCGGCCCCGAGGGCGCGCAGCGCGTCCACGGCGTCCCGGCCGGGCAGGCGCCCGGTCGCCGCGGCGGCGGAGAGGACCGGCAGGTACCCGCCGAGCAGGTCGGCAGGCACCCCCGTGGCCTCGCTCACGTGAGCGAGAACGTCCATCACACCCCTACGTCACGCCGGTCGAACGCGAGGACGGCGGTCAGGAGCAGCACGGCGGTCGCCGCGAGCAGGATGAGGTAGTCGCCCACCGGAAGGCCGTTGACCAGCGGATTTCCCTGGCTGTAGTAGTGGAACGGCGACAGGTGGCTGAGCCACTTCATCACCTCGACGTCCGCCGCGAGCGTCTGCGCCAGGTACCCCCCGACCGCGTACACCCCCGCGACCGCCATCGCCAGGGCCTTGCGCCCGGTGGCCGCCCCGACGGTCAGCGCGAGTGTACCGAAGAAGAGAACCAGCAGAAAAAGGCCGGTGTGCGCGGCGAGGAGACTTCCGAAGGGAACGTCGAGGTCCACGGCGACGCCGAGCACGGCGATCACGAGGAGCGAGGCGACCGCGATGGTCAGCAAGGCGGTGGCCAGGCCGGCGAACCGCTCCAGCACCAGCCGCTTGCGGTCGATCGGGAGGGTGAGGGTCAGCTCCAGCGTCTTGGACTCCTCCGGCGCGGCGATCGCCTTGTTGCCGAGGACCACCGCGCACATGACGAAGAGCAGCGGGACGAAGAGCTGGTAGATGACCGCCTGGAGGAAACCGACGCCGGTGGAGATGTTCTCCAGGCCGCCCAGCAGCTTGCGCACACTGTCCGGATATTTCGCCATCGCGATCTCGCTGTAGAGATCCGGGTTCGCCGCCATCTGCGGATAGAACGAGGTGTACATCCCGGTGAACGCGCAGATGCCGATCGTCCAGCCGATGATCGCACGCCGCGACTCGCGCAGCGTCTTAAGCGCCAACGTGGGCACGGTGCACGTCCTCGCTGTAGTAGGTGAGAAAGATCTCTTCCAGGTCCGGCTCGGCCGAGACCATGTGGACGACGGTGAACCTCGCCGCCGCCTTGACGAGCGCGTCGGGACGGCCGTCGATCGTGCACACCACGTTCGCGCCCTCCACCTTCAGGTCGCGCACCCCCGGCAGGTCGCGGAACGCCTCCTCCGGGACGGGCGCGTCGAAATGGAACTCCACCCGGCGCACCGCCTTCTCCCGCAGCGCGCCGACGTCCTCCACGGCCACCAGCCGGCCGCCCCTGACGATGCCGACCCGGTCGGAGACGTGCTCCACCTCCGCCAGCACGTGCGACGACATCAGCACCGTCCTGCCGTCCGCGCGGACCTCGCGGACCATGGCCAGGAACTCCTGCTGGACCAGCGGGTCCAGGCCGCTGGTGGGCTCGTCCAGGATCAGGAACTCCGGGTCGTGCATGAACGCCTGGATGAGCCCGACCTTCTGCTTGTTGCCCTTGGAGAGCTTCCCCATCGGCACCGACAGATCGGCTTCCAGCCGCTCCGCGAGCCCCTCGATCCGCCCCGCCGCCACCCCGCCCCGGACGTCCGCCAGGAACCGCAGATACTCGCGCGCCTTCTCACGACCTTCCAGCGCCAACTCGCCGGGAAGATACCCGATCCTGCCCCGGACCGCCGGGTCACGCGGATCGGCACCGAGCACGCGCAGGCTACCCCGGGTCGGCCGGATCACGTCCAGAAGCAACCTGATCGTGGTCGTCTTCCCCGCCCCGTTCGGCCCGAGATACCCGAACACCTCACCACGCCGAATCTCGAAGCTCAGATCCTCAAGCCCCCGGCGTTTCCCGTAGAACTTCGTCAGCCCTTCGGTCTCCACCACTGCTGTCATGCAAGGCATCGTGCCGCGCACCCGAGAGACGCGATAGCAGCATTCCCGGACAGTTGACCCCCCCTTCCTTTCCCGAATCCGGCAAGGCCCGCTGTCGTGGCGAAGGCACCGGATGGGGTGGCGCGGGAGGGGGTTCCTCAGCGCTGGGGCATCGCGCAGGCGCCCGTACTGCCGGGCAGACGGTGGCGGTTGCGGGCGATCATCCGATAGACCGCCTCGGCGGCCCAGCTCACCGGGGGCACCAGCATCAGCCGTCCGAGCAGCCGCCAGCCAAGACCCGGCTGCACGGCCAGCAGCACGGCCACCGCACGCGCTCCAGACGCCCGCATGCCGTCCGGCCCGAGAAGCTGCACCGAATCGGTGACCTGCTGAAGCGTGAGACCGTGCTCGGCGAGATCCAGCTCCTGAAAGCGCCGCACCTGCGGCATCCGGAGGTGGGCGTGGCCGAAGTCCACGCATCGCTGGCAGAACCCGCAGTCTCCGTCGTAGACGAGCACGCCCCGATTCTACGCACGCCCGGCTGAGCCGACCGGCGGGCACCGGCCCGCGTACCCCCACGGGGACGGCTGTCAGGCGCCGGGTGGCAGGACGGGAAGACCCTTGGGCGCGCCGTCGTGGATCAGGGACAGCAGCGCCTCGGTGTCGACGTGCTGCTCGATCATGTCGCCGAGGGCGTCGAGGTGCCGCTCACGCAGGGCCGCGAAGGAGACGCCGGGCGCGGGGACGAAGTCGCGGCCGGCGACCGCCGCCACGTCGGCCAGGAAGGCGCGGCGGAAGCCGTCGTTCTCCAGGGCGCCGTGCCAGGTGGTCCCCCAGACGGCGCCCGCGCGGCAGCCGTCCAGGAACGGCTCGGCCCCGGCGTCGACCGTCACGATGCCGTGGTGGATCTCGTACGCCGCCACGCGCTGGCCGTACGCCGTCCCGGACGGCCGTGCGAGCGTCTTCTCGCGGGCGAACTCGACGTCCGCCGGCAGCAGACCGAGCCCGTCCACCAGCCCCGCCCCGGACTCGACGTCGTCGCGGATCGTGCGGGCGAGCATCTGATAGCCGCCGCAGATACCAAGAATCGGGCCTTTCCTGTCCAGCAGCGCGCCCGCCAGGCCCGTGCTGCGCAGCCACGCCAGGTCTGACACGGTGGCTCGCGATCCCGGCAGGACGACCAGGTCGGCGTCCAGGATCTCGGCGGGCGACCCGGCGAAGCGGACCACCACCCCCGGCTCGGCGGCGAGGGCGTCCACGTCGGTGAAGTTGCTGATCCTCGGGTAGCGCACCACCGCGACCCGCAGGCTCTCCCGGGCACCCGCGCTCGCCGGAACCGCCCCGCGACGGGCGTCGAGGGCGAGTGAGTCCTCCAGGTCCATCCACATCCCGTCCAGCCACGGCAGCACGCCGTACACCGGCCGTCCGGTCAGCTCGGTGAGCATGTCCAGCCCCGGATCGAGCAGCTCGCGCGCCCCACGGAACTTGTTGATCAGAAACCCGCTGACCAGCGCCTGGTCCCCGGCGTCCATCAGCGCCAGCGTGCCGTACAGGGCCGCGAAGACGCCGCCGCGATCGATGTCCCCGACCACGACCACCGGCATCCCCGCCGCCCGCGCCAGGCCCATGTTCGCGATGTCCCCCCGGCGCAGGTTGATCTCGGCAGGGCTGCCCGCGCCCTCGCACACCACCACGTCATAGGACGCCCGCAGCCGCTCCAGCGACTCCAGCGCGACGGCCCTGAGGCGGTCCTTGTGCGCGCCGTACTCCATCGCGTCCACCTCGGCGACGGGCTTGCCCAGCACGACGACCTGGCTGCGCCGGTCGCTGCCCGGCTTCAGCAGAACCGGATTCATATCGGCGACAGGCTCCACCCCTGCCGCCCGCGCCTGCGCCGCCTGCGCCCGCCCGATCTCAGCACCATCAGCCGTCACATACGAATTAAGCGACATATTCTGCGCCTTGAACGGCGCCACGCGCACCCCACGGCGAGCAAGCCACCGGCAGATACCAGCCGTGACCACACTCTTCCCCGCATCCGACGTAGTCCCCGCCACAAGCAGCATCCCGGTCCGCACAGCCCAACCATGCCAGACCCCCGCCCGGACGAGACTCCCGGCACAAAACACTCACCCAGCGGCCGCCCCGCGCCCGCCTCCCCACACGGACGCGGTCCCCGGAAACCTCATCCCGCGCCTTCCCTCCTCACCCGGACGACCCCGCCCTGGTACACGTACTGCACCCCGCGCACACGCGCCACCCCTGGCACGGCACCCGGCCGACCTCCACGCGTCTCTCTCCCCCCGAACGGACGCACGGTCCCGAGAATCTCAGTCGGCGGACGCGCTCGTGCCTCTCCGTTTCCCCAGGTACCGGTGGATGGCCAGTACCGCGGTCGCGGCGAGGGCGGCGGAGGTCAGGTTCACGGCGCGCGCCAAGCGTACGGATCGTGAAATGTCGGGAACGGAAGGCGGGGGACCATCCCCCAGGTGCGGCCGGTGTTCGATCCGTCCGCCATAGTCGTTACGACCCCCGAGCCGTACGCCCAGCGCCCCGGCGAAGGCCGCCTCGCACCGGCCGGAATTCGGGGACGGATGCCGGTGACCGTCCCTGAACAGCATGGCCGCCGCCGTCCGCGGCGACCCTCCGGCCAGCGGGGCCAACACGCTCGCCACAGCCCCGGTGAGCCGCGCCGGCAGGTAGTTCGCCACGTCGTCCAGCCGCGCGGCGGCCCAGCCGAAGACCTCGTACCGCTCCGAGCGGTGCCCGACCATCGCGTCCATCGTGTTGACCGCCCGGTACGCCAGCAGCCCCGGCACCCCGGCCACCGCACCCCAGACCAGCGGCGCCACCACCGCGTCGGAGGTGTTCTCCGCGATCGACTCGACGGTCGCCCGCGCCAGTTCCCCCTCCGAGAGCCGGGACGGATCACGACCGCACAGATGGGACAGCCGTCCGCGCGCGGCCTCCAGGTCACCTCTTTCCAGCGCCGTGGCCATGAACGCGCCCTCCCGGGCCAGACTCGTCCCCCCGAGCACGGCCCAGGCCGCCACGGCCGTGACACCCGTACGCGCCAGCGGGCTGCGCCGGGTCAGCCGCTCGGCCGCCACGCCCAAGGCCGCCGCCGACCCCGCACAGATGACGACGTACGCCACGCCCCGCGCCCGCGACCGTCCATACAGGCGGCCCTCCAGCAGGGACGCGGCCCGTCCGAACACCGCCACCGGATGCGCGACGCTCCGGGGATCGGCGAAGATCGTGTCCAGGACCATGCCCGCGGCCAGCCCAAGGGCCCGCTCCCGCAGCCCCGCCCGCCGTACCCGCCTCGGTCCTGTACGCGCCCGCTTCACCGCGACCCCACCCTCTGTTCCTCCGCGACGTCCATGATCCTCGTGCCACGGCGTCGGGTATCCGCGCCCACCGCTCAACTCTCCGCACTCGGGGTGCCCATGAGTCAGTGGCACGGCACGTGACATCGCGTCGTCGCGTCTCGTTACGCCGTCCAGAATTGTGCAGGAACGCCGGTGAATCGGCTAATGGAGGTGGAACTCCAGCTCGTCCCAGTTGTCATCCAGCCAGTCGGCGGCCCTGCGGATGCGCTCCCCCGCGCCGCCCTCCCACATCCGGGCCCACCCCCCGCCGTCCTCGATCGCCCGCGCGCGCATGGCGACATACGAGCGGCCGAACCGGAGCCTGCTCAACTCCAGGAGCCGGCGCCGGTCGCGCCCCTCCAGCCCGTACGCGTCGCAGAAGACGCGGATGCGCCTGCCGACGTCCAGCAGGCGCTGCGCGGGATCGCGGTCGATGGGGTCGGCGATCGGGGCCCAGTGCCGCAGGGTGGTGACGACGTCGAACAGGCGCGTCGTCGGCCGCGCCATGTCGAAGTCGATCAGCGCCCACGGCGTGCTGCCGCGGAAGACGACGTTCTCCGGCGTGATGTCGCAGTGGCCGACCAACTCGGGTTCCGCGTCGTCCCCCGACCCGTCCACCCATTCCGCGCCAGAAGGCGGCACGAACGTGGACACCGCATCATGAAAACGACGCACCAGCCGCCCAAGCCGAACCAACACCTCGTCCGTCACCACGTACGGCGCCAACGGACGCGTGGCCACCTGGCCGGGGACGTACGAGAGGACTTCCCTGCCCCGGTCGTCGATACCGAGCACCCGGGGCGCGCCCTCGAACCGCACGGACTCCAGGTGTCGCAGCAGGGCGTGAACGGCGGGACTGGACGGCCCCATCGGCCGCCGCACGGTGTCGCCTACGCGCACGACCCCCTCCGTCACATCACCACCGGTCAGCGATATCTCAGGAAGGGCCGTACGGACGAACATGACGTCTAATTTTAGGCAGCCCACCCCACCAACGGCAGCCTTTCCCAAAAACCAAGCACTTCCCCGTAAACTCCACCGCGCCACCCCGCCTTCCGCCTGCCCCCACCCGGTCCCGTCGAAGTCCTGGTCGCCCCTCGCCTCCTGTCTCGTCCACACCCCCGTGCCGCCCACGTGCCGACCCTCCCCCGACCTCTCTGCCGCCCCTGGTCCCGCCCAGGTCCCCCTGCCCCCGAATCCGGTTCCGTCCCCGCCACCTGTCTTGTCCGCACCCGTGCCACCCACGTCCCCGCTCTGCCCTCACCCTCTGTGCCCCGTTGTCCCGTCTGCTTCCCCGTGCTCCCCGCGTCCAGGTCCGTCCTTGCCCCTGTCCCGTCGTCGCTCTTGCCTCCCGGCTACACCCCCTCCCGGACGCCCGCCCCGGCGCCGACTCGAACCCCGGCTGTGTTCTCGCCCAGGCCCAAGCCCCCCGCTTCGCGCAAGCTCGGGCTA
The DNA here is from genome assembly GCF_014205275.1 of Sphaerisporangium siamense. Taxonomy (NCBI): domain Bacteria; kingdom Bacillati; phylum Actinomycetota; class Actinomycetes; order Streptosporangiales; family Streptosporangiaceae; genus Sphaerisporangium; species Sphaerisporangium siamense. Next base: position 3,799,708 of record NZ_JACHND010000001.1, on the reverse strand, counting down.
CACCCACCGATCCCGCGCCGATCCGGCGTGGTTCCGGCACCGCCGGTCCCGCGCCGATCGACGTGGTTCCGGCACCGATCCGAACTGTGGCCCCAGCACCGGAACCACCCCCTCCCCCTAACCCTCGGTCCCGACTCCCGGCGCGGCCTCCGTGTCATGTCGATCTGGCATGATTCGATCATGCGTATCGGGACTCTCGGGGCGGCCCGGATCACCCCCATGGCACTTGTCAGGCCCGCCCGCTCCATCCCCGGCGTCGACATCGTGGCCGTCGCCGCGCGCGACCGCTCCCGGGCGGAGCGCTTCGCGACGAAGCACCGCATCCCCGTGGTCCACCGGTCCTACGATGCGCTCATCTCAGACCCGTCCATCGACGCCATCTACAACCCGCTGCCCAACGCCCTGCACGCCGAGTGGACACTGCGCGCGATCGAGGCGGGCAAGCACGTCCTCTGCGAGAAGCCCTTCACCTCGAACGCCGCCGAGGCCACGTCCGTCGCGGAGGCCGCGCGCCGCTCCGGCCTGGTCGTCATGGAGGCGTTCCACTACCGCTACCACCCGCTGATGGAACGCGTGCTGGAGATCGTCCACACCGAGCTCGGCGAGGTACGGCACGTCGAGACCTGGATGTGCTTCCCGCTCCCCCGCTTCTCCGACATCCGGTACTCACTGCAACTGTCGGGCGGGGCGCTCATGGACGCGGGCAGCTACGCCGTCCACTGCCTGCGCACGCTCGGCCCCGGCGAGCCGTCCGTGGTCGCGGCCGCCGCCCTGCTGCGATCCCCGGGCGTCGACCGCGCCATGGCCGCCGACCTGCGCTTCCCTACGGGCGCCACCGGCCGCGTCCACGCCTCCATGTGGTCGGGCGGCCACCCCCTCAAGATCGCCGCCCGCGTCGAGGGCGAGCACGGCACCCTGCGCGTCACCAACTACGTCGCCCCACAGCTCTTCCACCGACTCACCATCACCGTGGACGGCGAACGCCGCCGCGAACGCGTCCCCGGCGAGCCCACCTATACGCACCAACTCCGCGCCTTCAGAACCGCCATCCACAACGGCACCCCACCCCTGACCCCACCAGAAGACGCCCTCGCCAACATGACCGTCATCGACGCCATCTACCGCAAAGCGGGCCTCCCGCTCCGCGGCGAACTCTGACCCGTTGATCAGCCTTCCTCCGGGAGGTCCCACCATTGGGGGCGGGGAGAGGGAGTAGGCGCGGGGCCGGCCTCCGGACCGGGAACGACGGTGAGCTCGATCGTGTCGGAGCTGTACGCGCGGGAGCTCTCGACGATCAAGTCGTCCTTTATCCGGTCCACGGAAACGGGCTCGGGGAAGAAGCCGCCGTCGGCGTAACTCCACCAGAGCTGGTAGACGGCCTTCAACCCGCGCCGATCCAACTCGGCGCGGACGTCCGCGACCGTCTTGCCGCGAACCCGGAAGCCGTCCGGCTTGTACCCGTCCAAGGCATCCGCGTACCTGCCGCTCAGGGGCGGAGGCAGGAACTCAAGAGAATCACAGTGAATTCCAGGGCCACCTGACGTCGACTCGTCCTTCCGGGGCGCTTTGGCGTGGCGTGGGAGCACCCGCAAACTCGGACGCGCGGGTGCCGCGTGGGTGGGACACGGCCCAATGGCCATGTCCCACCCACGCGGCGCACTGGCACCGCCGCAGCGCTGAGGCTGAGGCCATAACCGGCTACACGTGCCTGGGACAGGCCCCCAGGCCATGTCCCAGGCGCAAAGCGTGCGCGTGGGACTCCGCGCACGCGTTCCCGGCATGGACTTCTATCCCGCCCTGTACATGTCCCGTCAGGGCTTCAGGCCGGCCCGATCCACGACCTGAGTCTCAAGTTGGGCCGTCCAGTCGAGCGGAGTGCCTGCTTTGACGAAGACCTTGCCGATGTCGGCGTACTCGAAGGTCTGATCCTTGACGGCGACCCCGTAGGTGCCCAGGAAGCGGTAGTCCGTGGCGTCCAGGATGAGGTCGGACCTGGCCCAGGATCCCGAATAGCTGAACGCCACCCCCTTTCTGCCATCGGCGTCGGCCACGTCCGGCGTCATCGAGACGCCCGGGATGGTGGGCAGCGCCCGGAAAAGCGCGGCCCGGACCTCGGGGCCGAGTGACTGCTCACTCATCAGCTGTGAGATCGCCTGAAACAGCTCCTGCTCTTTCGTCGTGGGCGGTCCGTAATTGACTTCGACGATGGTGCCAGCGCGGCTCGCCCGCAACGCGGTTTCGACGCGCTTGATCATCTCCTCTGGAGTGACCGGCTGCTCGGACAGCTCCGCCGCGCTGACGCCAGGAGAGGTCCCCTGCACGAGCAGCTTGCCGTCCGGCTGATACCAGGCGACCTGCTTCCCGTCCGAGCTGGTCCACTGCTCCCACGTGGTGCGCTTACGCAGGTCCCTGCCGAACCCGTGGCTCCCCTCGGCCGCGGGCGCCTGAAGCTGCTTGATGTAAAGCCATTTGCCGGTGCCCGCCACCGGTGCGGGCGTACTCTTCGCCGCCTCGGCCGCCCGCTCCCCAAGCTCACGCACGTTCGCCGCCGGCACCATGGCAGGCTCGCCCCGCACCAGAACGATCCCGGCACCGACCAGCACCGCCACCCCCATAGCGACCGCCACCCGCACCCCCAACCGCGGCCACCACCGAACCGCGGAAGAACCACCACCCCGGCCAAGCCCAGCCTTCCGCCCCACCCGGCCTCCACGACCGTCCCGCTCCAGGCCTTCGACGCCTCCCCGCTCCGCGCTTTCGCGACCTTCGCGCTCAGCACGCATGGCCGCCACCAGCCGCGCCCGAGCCGCCCCCTCGGCCTCCACCGTCATCTCCGGCACGCCTCGCCGAAACTCCCTGAGAGTGACCCCCATCAGATCTCCTCTTCCAGCACGCTCCTGGCCTTCTTCCTCGCCCGGTGCAGCCGCGACCGCACGGTTCCCAAGGGGATGTCCAACGCCCGCGCCACCTCCTCGTACGACATGTCCTCCCACGCGACCAGCAACAGCACGTCCCGATCGCCGCGCGACAGCGACGCCAACGCCCCCGCCAGCTCACGCTTCCTGTCCTGCGCCGCCACCCGCCGCTCCACGACGTCCGCCATGGCCTCAGGCAACGGATCGACCCCCGTCCGGTGCAGCGCCCGCAGCAACCGCTCCTCCTGCCGCCGATGCCGGGCGATCAGCGTGGTAGCGATCCCGTACAGCCACGGCCTGGCCTGCGGAAACGACGTGTCGAACGCTCCACGCCGCCGGAACGCGGCCAGAAACGTCTCGGCCACGATGTCATCGGCGACCTGCGCACCAAGCCGACGCGCCACATACCGATGAATCTGCCGCCCATACCGGTCGAACAACACCGCGAACTGCTCAGGGTCATCACCAGACCGCCTGATCAGCTCGGCATCATCGATCTCGGCCGCATCAACCCTCAACGGCCACCCCTTCATGAGTCCGCGCCTGAAAGGCGAAGCGACTACTGCTTCACCTCACCAGCAGCGCCCGCGCTTTACCCGGTTGTCTCCCGATACGCCCACCCGAGTTCTCGACAACCTGCACTCCCCGCCACCCGTACCGACGACGAAGTACACCCGTCCCGTCTGCCGGTGCGATCCAACCCACGTCATGCGCCGTACCGATCAGCGACAGCCACCCCACACCCACGTGGTTGCGTCCACGTAGACGGTCTGACCTCGTGCGCTCTCACCCACCCAGTCGCTGTTTGTGTCGCGTAGCGTGCTTCATCGTCTTGGTGCACGTCCTCTTGTCGGCGCCGCCACAGCATGATGCGCGACGGTGAATCCCGGTGCCCTACACGCCGGGCTGCCCGACTCCACATCCCGCTTATCGCGTGCGGCCAGCGCGACAGCCCCTGAAAGACCGAAGATCACCACTAGAGAGACCTCCGCCCGAAGATCACACCCACCGACCGAAAACACCGACCTCAGAACCCCCGGCCACTCACCTACCCCCTGCCCTGCCAGGCCATAGACTCCCGCAAGACATGACCAGGCCACCCGCCTGCGCAAGGTACACGGACACTCCTGGGATCATGCACAATTAACCGAGAGCGCCCTTAGCTCAGCTGGACAGAGCACCGGACTTCTAATCCGACGGTCGCAGGTTCGAATCCTGCAGGGCGCGCCCTCAGGACCAGGTCGCACCCCTGCTGACCTGGTCTTTTCTCTTGATCAGCCCATGACGCCACCCGCAGCCGGATGCCACCCAAAGCAGCTCCCAGCCACCCCTCACGGGATATACACGGGATGGATGCAGCGACGTTTTCCCAGGTCAGAGGCATAAAAAGAGAGGGCCACGGGATGACCGCAACCCTCCGATGGTAGATCGTCCTCACGCCGACAGCGCCTCGGCTATTCGCTGGTTCGCGATCTCCCGCTGCCCGTCGACGCACTTCGCGTAGACACGGAGCAGCACGTCCACGCTGTGCCCGGCCCGTTCGGCCACGTCCGGTGCTGGGACGCCGGCGTTGAGCCAGAGCGAGACGGCCGCATGGCGCAGGTCGTACGGCCTGCCGGCCAGGGGCGACGCGACCTGATCAGGTATCAGCGCATACGTCCGTGCCTCCTTCCAGACCTTGGCGTACGCCGTCGTGGAGAAGACGCCGCCAGTCGCGGTCCGGAAGAGCCGGCCGTCAGCCGCGGTGCCGTGCAGCTCAACGTGCTCGCGAAGAATGCGCACCAGCTCCGGCGGGATCGGCACATCCCGGATGGCCTTGCGCCGACGCTGCTTGAGCCCGCGGACATCATGGGTGCTCCCCGAGTCGGAGAACCGTCGCCCGCTCTCTGGCCGCGTCTCCTCCAAGGTCAGTAGGCCCCACCCAGTTGCCGGAAGATGACAGTCCTTCTCCCGGAGCCCCGCCGCCTCCGCAGGTCGAAGGCCGGCGAAGTACATGCAGGCGAACATCCCGGCGAGCATCGCCCCGCGCGACCGTCCGATATATGTGACGGCCACGAGGAGTTCCCGAGCCTGCGCCGGGTTGACCACGACCCGCCGGTCCACCTCTCCCGAGACCTTGGCGGGCTTCCAGTTCACCCGGTCCAGCGGATTTGCCGAAAGATCCCCGAGTTCGACGGCGTACTCCAACGCATGATGGAACACCGCCCGCTTACGCCGGAAGGTGGAGTCAGCGGCCCGCGTCCCGTCGAGGGTGACCGACAGGGCCTCTAGCACGGCCCGCACGGTCTTGGCCTCTTTCAGCTCGACCATGGGCAGCGAAGCACTGGTGAGCCAGCGCAGCGCTACGGCGTGCTCCGGGTCGAGACTCCCCCGCCGGCCATCGGGCAGGAAGACATGCCCCCGCAGTACCGACCGCAAGACCCGAAGCTCGGGCTTACCCGGCCGGTCTCGCAGCAAGGCGAGCGTGACGCCGGTCATCGTGTCGGTGATGCCCTCGCGTGACTTGGCCGCAGAGTGCGGCCACTTGGCCAGTACATACGCCTGGGCGAACTCCAGCCAGGTCCGCGCGGTCTTGGCCTTGACCAGCGACTCGGGCAGCCCGCGCTCGACGTCGAAAGCCTCTCCCCGCCGAGCCGCCTGCCGCAGGTCGGACAGGAAGTTCTCGGCCAGGGCCTTGGTGCGAAGAGTCTTGGACTTCTCCCTGCCGCCGACCTTCCAGCGCACCTCGTACGACGCCGTCTTGCTCGACTTGTTCCGGCGGATGTCCCAGAACTTGACGTCATAGCTGGTCGTCATGCGGCTTCCCGCAGCGTCTCCAGCCAGGCCTCGAAGTCGCTCCGGTAGACCCGGATCTCGCCGTTGGGCAGCTTGAAGCCTTTGGGTGCCTTTCCAATCTCCCGCCAGCGGTAGAAGGTGCGGACGAAGACCCCACCCAGCTCGGTGAGGATGTCGGGAACGGTCATCAGCTCGTCACGCTTGCCCATGCAGCTTTCCCTTCAGTTGCCGAAAGATCCTGTCCGTCTCCTTGCGCCTGCAGCTGGTTCATGTGGTTGCGCCACCGCTGCCGCTCATGAACCGACCGCAGCAGCCGTAGGGCCAGGGGTGGCACGTTGGCATCGCCATGCGGGACGGGACGCCAGACATAGCGGTGCGGGTCGACCGGCTCATCCGCGACGCCGAGGGCCTCCAAAACCCAGGTGCGCCGATCCTGCTTGTGTTCGGCCAGCGTCTTGTTGGACCACTTCCGCGACACCAGGACCCGCCGGCCCGCGTAGCCCAGATGCTCGGGCTTGTGGGCCTTCCCCCGGCACCGGCCCGGGACCATGCCTGCCTTCGCGCTCTTGGGCTGCACCCCATACCGCAGCCAGTTCGGGCACGTCGGCGAGCACGGCTCGAACCGCAGTGCGTCCGCCAGCCGTTCAGCGTGGAGGCGCTGAGCCTGGTTCTCCGAGTCGAGAGTGTCGCCGATGCTCTTCGTGAGGTACTTGGACAGGTAGCGGATGCACTGGTCGGCGTCCTTGGTCCCGGCGAGCACACCTTGCACGTCAACTTGGGTGCCGAAGCGGACCACATGCAGCGGGTCCGCCTCCTCATCGGCGTCAAGCCGGTCAAGGGCTTCGTCCCAGGTCGGCAGGAGCTCACCGGTCGCCGGGTCGAGGTATCCGACGCCATCGGACCAGACGGGCAGGTGATCGCCCTGGTACTTCACCTCGTCGATCGCCGGCCACCAGACCTGGTGATAGGTCGCCGCGGCGATCTGCTTGATCTCCGCCCGAGGCAGCGTCCCGCGGACGGCCATATGTAGGTGCGGGGCCAGCCGCTTCTGCGGTTCGACGGCGGCGAAGTACTGCACATCGAAACCAGCCACCCGGCGAAGGTTCTGCACGAACCGGTCCACCAGCTTGGAGAAGTGCAGCGCATCCCGAGCAGCTCGGACGTAGTCATAGGTGCTCGGGTCAACCGGGACACCTTCCTTGATCCGCCCGTACGACGGCAGGGTGAGGGTCAGAAACATCGATGGCCGGAAGATCTTGCCGTCCGGCGCGTGGAACACCCGGCCGAGGGTCGAGGCGCTCATCTTGCGCCGAGGCAGGTCCGGGGCATCCTGGCGCCGCTTGGTCGACCGGCACCGCTTGCCCACCATCCGACCGAGGACGTTGCCGCGCATCCCGGCGTTGTTGATCTCGTCGTCCAACTCGGCGATCGCCGCATCCAACTCGTCGGTGGACCGCCCCGCGGCTTCGGCCTGATCTCGCCACACCTGGGCGTCGGCCCGTACCTCAACAAGGCAGCGTTGATAGTCGTCCGCCTCATCTGGGGTGATGATCGGCTCGGCCTCCAGGTGCCAGCCCTCCCGGCACTGAGCCATCCGAAGCTGCCTGTTGCGCTTCGCGCAGGAGGGGCACTTCGACTCCAACGTCGCCCCGCAGGGAACATCGATGATCTCGGACTTGCCGGTCGCGATGTCCAGCCGTTGGAGCGCAACGGGACGGATGCACACGCCGTACTGCTTGGCGATCTGCTCGACGACATCCCGGGCCAGCGGCATCGCCATCCGCACCGCCCGAGGCAGCGACCGGTCATTGGCGTTGGTCATTGGTCATCACCGCCGTCCTCGGCCGGAAGCGTCACGGCGGTCTGGCCGCACTCCTGGCACTCGACCAGCCCGCATGCCGGGTCCAGCCACAGGACGTTGAGACAGCGGCACACCTCACAACGCAGACCGTCGAGGAAGTGAGTCAGCGTCATACAGCCTCACCCACCGGGGCGAACTCGGCAGCCATGGCCCGGATGTCGGCGTCGGAGACGTACGCAGCACGGACGCGTACCGGGTCGGGGCTGGTCTCCAAACGCACGTACCCGATACCGGCCCCGGCTTCCGGGCGGGGTGAGATGAGGTCGGCCAGTGCTCCTCTGTCGCGTGCTCCGTCGCCGAGGACCATGTCGACCTGTTCGGATTCGTCCAGCCGGAGTGCGATCTTGTCGGGGAAGAGGTTGCGGATGTTCATGACCTCTTTGCGCGGGTCCTGGAGCGCGGCCAGCACGCCGACGCCCACCGCGCGACCTTGGGTCGTCAAGGTGGCAAGAGCGGCGGTGATGCGTTGGCGAAGGTGCTTGTCCGGCTGGTAGGCGGTCAGAAAGGCGACCTCGTCGACGACCACCAGGACGAACGGGTCCTCGAAGGTGGGCGTGTGGTTGCGCTGAACGCCGGCGAACCGGCCCGCCCTCTCCTGCATGACCTTGACCGCCGCGTCCAGCAGATCGGCACACGCATCCGGGTCGGCAGCGTAGCGGTCACCGAAGATGGCCCGGCCGTAAGACAGCTCCATGAGCTTGGGGTCCAGCGCCCACACCTGCACCAGCCCGGCGCGCATGGCAGGCAGGAGGCCACGGATGGCCGACCAGATCACCGAGCCCTTGCCTGCTCCGGTGGCTCCGGCGACCAGGACGTGGGTGCCATGGAGCTTGAGCAGCCACGGGTGGCCATTCTCCTGCATGCCGACCTGTACCGGCCCAGCCGCCGCAGTCTCAGGCACGGGGACGGCCGAGAGCGGGACGGCCAGCGGGTCACTCCGCGGGAAGGTGAGCAGAAGCCGGCCGGAGCGCTGGACGCTGATCCGGCAGGAGGTGGCGCCAAAGCCGTGGGCGAGATGCTCGGTACGGTCGGTCCAGTCGGTGACGGCCTGCCCCGACAGCATCTTCACCGTGACCAGATCCGCCCACGGCGTGCAGGTGACGGCGAGCAGCCGGGGAAGGCAGTCGCGCCCCCGCAGATACCGTCCGAGCCCGGAAACGATCATCACCGGCTGCCAGTGACGCCGGTAAACCGAGACCAGCCGCCACCAGCCCAGCAGTGGCCAGCCGACCAGTCGAAGGAACGAGGGCCGGTCGACCAGCCTCCACGAGACGCCGGCCGCTACGGCCAGGCCCGCGAGCGCGAGGACGTGCAGGTAGCCGTATCGGGTCCAGATGACGCCGAGACCGACGGTGATGGCGAGCGCGATCGGGTGACGCCAGACCAGGCCGACCACCCCGGTGAGCATGCGCCAGACGGCGATGGCGATGGTCAGGATGGCCGGGGTCTGAACGACGGCCGGGCGGAAGACGACGGCGGTGTCCGGCGTGGTGGAGACCAGGCGTGCCGTCTCATCGCCAGGAAGCTTTTTGAACATTAGGCTTGAGCCCTCTCTTGATGTTGTGTCCAGGGAGATCAGGGGCCGCCGGAAGTACCAGTTCCAGCGGCCCCACCACGCGGCCGGGGGCAGGTGGCGCTTGGCGTACAGGCGCTCGCACTCCGACAGGTAACGCGCCGCCGCGTGCGCGAGCTCACGGGCCAGAGCGATGTCGGCCCGGGTGACAGGACCGCCGCCGGTGCTGGAGATGCTCACCTGGCCATCGGCGCTGGAGATGTCCAGGCAGGCCCGCTCCTGGTCAATGCAGAACACCGAGACGGCCAGGTCGGGGGTATAGAAGGAGACGTCCAGGCAGGTGATCCCGTCGTCGATCGCGGCCCGCAGGTGGGTGTAGGGCTGGTGCTGGTTGTCCCTCACGCAGCCACCCCGCGTCCGTTGGGCAGACCGTGGTAACAGCGCTCCACCGAGGTGGCGAACTGGTGGGCCTGGTGGGCGAGCTGGCGGGCGAACTCCAGGTCGGAGGCGGTCACCTCGTCGCCGGTGGAAGTGGTGACCAGGACCGACAGGGCGCCGAAGTCCAGGGCCAGGACCGGAGTGCGGGCGGGGTACGGGTGGTTGATCGCTTGAGCTCCGCTGCCGGTGTTGAGGGTGATGGTGCTGATGCGGGCAGTCCTGCGGCGAGCCATCAGGCGGCTTCCTTTCCAGAGACGTTGGTGTGCTTGACCGCAGCCGAAGCCGCGGGAGTCGAGTTGGCGTTGCGTGGAGCGCGCATCTCGCGCGCCTTGACCGAGTAGGTGAGCCGGCCGTTGCCGTTGACGTACGGCGTGACGGCGAGCTGGCCGAACTCCACCGGAATGAACGGCAACCCCGGCATCGCAGCCGGGGGCACCGGCTGAACCGGCGAGGTGATCTTGACCTTGACCGTCTTCTCCCGAGCATCGGGGTCGCAGTCGATCACGGTGACCTGCCAGACGAACTCACCCGTGGTCTTGTCGCGGGCGTAGACCGGCTTGGTGGCGGTGGAGGCCTCGAAGTCCTTGACCTGGTCGACCTCACCGACCATGAAGCAGCCGTTGGGGAACACATCCTCGAATCGGATCGGGATGGCGCCTCGGATACCCATCGCTTCATCTCCCGTCGATCCCCCTAGACAGCTACAGCGAGACCGCTGAGACAAACTGTCTAGGGGGCTATACAAAAGAAGATAGGCAGCGCGAAGCGCGGTTGTCTAGGGGGATGGACGCAAAGAGTGGCGTGTCGCTTACCAACCGTCGCCGAGAGCTGTGACATAAGCGGCCGTAGCGTCATCAAACGCCTTGCCGCGAGGCCAGCGACGTCCCTCCAGGTCAGAACGCTCGGCCTGCCGCACCCGGTCGATCAACTCACCAGGACCGGAGGAGTCGAGCAGATCCAGCAGCTGCCGCCAGGTGGCCAACTCGAACCGATCGACCAACCGGGAAGCGCCATCGCTCAGCACAGCAGCCGCGCGAACCTCGCCAACAGGTATGGCACCGCTCTGTGCCTGATCTGCGGCCGAAGGGTCCACCGAGGCGACCCAGAAACCATCCTCGCGATTACGGTGCCGGCGCATCGTCTCGACGTACTGGGCATGCGCTCGCTGATGTTCCGGGCTGCCGCCGGGCAGTGAGTCCATGAGGGTTCGATAACGCGCACCAACCTGCGCTTCCCGATCGTCGCAGATGACCACCGGCTCGGGTGATCCGGCAACGTCCAAGACGAGGACCGAGTCGGCCAGCACCAGCCACTCCAGCATCTCGCCGGTCCGGCGAAGCATCACCACGGTGGCCGAGGGCGAACCGGCATGGGTTAGATCGCAGCTGGACGCGTGCAGACCGGCGACGGTCTTGATCCCATCGGCCAGGATTTCGCCCAGTGTGCCGGCGCTTTGGGTCATCGACGTGACGAGGGTGGAGCCAAGCGTGTGGGAGTACCAGGCCACGCCGTGATGACAGCCGCACTCCACACCCGGCGGCGTTCCAGCGCCATCCAACAACACGACCGCATCCTGTGTGGCAGCGATGAAGTCCTCGTTCAAGCGGCCGAGATAGGCGGGCTCGGTGGCGAAGGTCAGACGCACGTCGCGTAGCCCCTAGTCCTCGTCGTGACGGTACAGCGGACTGATCAGCTCAGCCTTCACGGGCTCCCCGCTGTCGGGGTCGTACTCCACCCCCACCACCGTGGAGAACCGCTGGTCCCCCACCTGCCCCCACAGCGTCGCGGTCTCGCTCGCTAGCAGGTGGATCACCCCGAGCGACCCGTTGGGATGGATTCCCGCGATGATCAGAAGACTGCCGTTACCGTCCGGCCGAGGCAGTCGTCCCAGATACGCCGAGTCCGTCGGGCGAGGCGGGTCGGTCTGCGTGCCAGAGCGGTAGACGGTCCCGGTACGGGTGTCGCGCAGCAGCCATCCCTTGTCATCGCGGTCCCACCGGACCACCGGGTCCTTGTCGTAGCACTCGCGTACCGCCGCGGACATGCGCGGCCCGCAGATGACCAGCAGCCCGGGACGGTTCAAGTTGATGTCACCGTCCACCGAGACGTTGTCGGAGCCCACGCTAAGCCCGTAGCCGCGCGCAAGATTCTCCAGCCGACTCCCTGCCCGCATGTCGTCCAACGCCACCACCGATCGCCCGGTCGCGGGATCAAGCCGAAGCGGAGTCACTACCGTCACTGCGCCCATGCCGAAGAACGCCCCTTCCGGCGCCGGCCCGGTGTGTCGGATCTGGTGAATCCGGCCCCGGGTGAGGCCGGCGGCCTCGGCGATCTGGGCGTAGGACATGCCTTGGGCGTGCAGATCCTGGATCACCCGGCGGCGCAGCCGAGCCAGCTCGGTCACCTCTTGTTGGGCGGCATTCAGCCGCTCGGTGGCCGCGCGCAGCAGGACGTACGGGTCCTCGATCGCGGCGATACGCTCAAGCTCGCTGGATGGCACGGCCGGTTCCTCTCGGTGATGCTCCACCGAGTCTAGGCCCCTAGACGCTTTGTCGTCTATTCCCCTAGACAGTGCACGTTTGAGCTGTTCACCGGTTTGGAGGCTTACCGCCTTTATGTTCCACCTGCGATGGGGTACGCCCCGCGGACTCACCGCAGACCCCGCTCAGCGAGCCGCACGCGATAAGGACCACGCTCACACCAGCAGGGCAGCCGATCAAGCACGTGACGCCTCGGAGCCCGGCAGAGGTGCGGCCGGGGCGTTCTTGCCCGCATTGACCAGCAACAGCGCCCATACCGTGCGACCTCGCTCGTCGCCGCGGATGCCGTAGGTGTCGGCCAGGGCGCCGACGATCATCAAGCCCCGGCCGCCCTCCTCATCGTCTTCCGGGGAGAAGACGCTGGGACCGTACGCGGCGCCGGCATCGACGACGCCCAGCCACACCCGGTCGTGCTGGGCGTGGATCATCACCTGGAACTGCCCGCCGAACGTGCCGCTGGCGGTGTGACGGACGGCGTTGGCGGCCAGCTCGCTGACGATGAGTTCGGCCGACTCCACGATCGGCCAGCCCGCGAGGAACGTCGTGACGAAACGGCGGGCTTCCCGGACCGAGGGGGAAGTGCCGAGGAAGGACCGGGACATGCGCCATGCGCTCATGGATACGCTCCAACGTCTAGAGGGCTATACACCCACGTCACGAGCGTATGACCTGCGCTTGGTCATCATCAAGGAATTCGACGCATAAATGCGTCACTTCTCTAGCTGGGCCGCCAACTTCCGAAAGTCCGCCCCGATTTCACCCAGTAAATCCCGCAGAGCATCCCCGTACACCGCCGCAGCCGCGAATGCTTCGAAAGCATCCTCATGCATGGCAATCTCGCCCGGCTCGGTCAACGTGAGATCACCCGTCAGGCTCTCCACCACGCTCACGGCTCCATCAACGAGCGTGAAGCCATGCAACGGAAAGGCCGGCGCTTCAGTCCTCCAAGGCACCACACCCAGCCGAACATGCGGCAACGTCGACACCTGAACCAACCGATCAAGCTGGGCGAGCATCAACGACGGCGACCCTGGCCACGTCCGCACCGCCCCCTCCGTCAGCACGAACGCGAACTTCCGGCTCTCCTCAAAGAGTACCGCCTGCGCCTCAACCCGCACGGCCGCCGCCTTCGCCGCGTCCTCTTCATCCACATCCCGGCCGACCGCCAACGCCAATCGCGCATACTCAGCCGTCTGCAACAGCGCCGGGATCATCGCCGAGGAGAACACCGCGATCCACTGAGCCGAACGAACCCGGGCAGCATTCGCCGCCTCCCGGCCGGCCAACCCACCCCGCAGCCGCGACACCTCATCCCGCAGCCGCGCCAGCAGCGCATCAAGCTCGCCGCGGTCCCTCTCACCGAGCCCAAGAGCAGCCGCAACCCGCTCAACGGTCTCGGGCGTAGGAAGAAGCTGCCCCGTCTCTATCCGCGAGATGGTCGGCTGCCCCACCTGCGCCCGCTGCGCCAACTCCTTCCCCGTCAGCCCAGCCTCCCGACGAAGCCGCCGAAACAGCTCCCCCAACCCCCGCAACCGATCCCGCCGCTCCTCCACACCGAGCGTTCTATCACGCTGAGCCACTTCACATCCTCGGTCAGTGGTCCTCGCCAAGAACGCTGCGACGCCCGCGGCATGTGGCTTGCAGGACGTGTGCATGCGGCGTGCCAACTGCACAAGTGGCCAGCGACCGCTGTGATCTAGTCCAGGCCGTATCGGACCAATTTGCAGACAACTCCCCACTAACAGGGCACTATGGCCATCAGGTTCAGCATTTAGGCCAATAGCTGCTCCTATCATTCCCTTATGGCGCTTTCCGATCTCCGTCGTGACATGGTTCTGTCCGCCATCGAGGAGTACGACAAGCTGGGAAGGGGTGCCTTTCTCAAGGCCTACGGATACGGCCCGGCACGCGACTACTTCCTCCTATACGACGGGAAGCGGTACGACTCCAAGGCCATCGCCGGCGTAGCACATCGCGGCGTAGACGGCCGACCGCTACGAGCCGACGACTTCTCCGGCGGCGACGCCACCGTCGCACGCACACTGAGCGACCTCGGCTTCGAGGTCACCCGGCCAAGCGACGTCATCGACGGACACTCCCCGGGAAGCCTGCTCCAGAAGATCCTCACACTCAAAACCGCCGCATCGGTTTCGCCCGGCGCACGGAAGCGGCACCAGCCATTGGCCCTTCTCTGGGCCCTTGGCAGAGCGGCCCGACGCGACGATCGCCTGGTGCCGTGGCCAGATGCCTCTCCCGCACTCGAGTCGCTCCTGCGGGAGTTCGGCCATCCCGGCGACGGCCTGAATGCCGAGTTTCCCGTACTCCGTCTGTATCACCACGGGCTCTGGGACCTCCCTGGCCATAACGACGTTCCAACAGCCAGTGGCAGCGCGGCGCAGAGCTGGATGCGGCAGAACCAGCCGCTCAGCGGTTTACGCTCATGGGTACACGACCTCGTGGCCGATCAACCGGCCATACGTGCGCAGATCGTCCTGCGACTCCTTGATGGATACTTCCACGACGTCGACCACGACAAGTTACTCGCAGCCACCTTGCTTATCCCCGAACCCAACGCCATTAGGCCAGCCCTGGACGAGGTCACGCCTCCCCGCGATGGGACACCAACACCAACCCGCCGCACCGTCACGACCAGCCGCGTCATCCGTGACTCCGCGCTCGCGGAGCAGGTCAAACTCCTGCACGACTATCAGTGCCAGATCTGCGGCACCCGTCTCATGACCGGCCGAGGCCCCTACGCCGAAGGCGCCCACATCCGCCCGCTCGGCATGCCTCACAACGGCCCAGACGAGCCGGGCAACCTCCTCTGCCTGTGCCCCAACCACCACGTCCTGTTTGACGGTGGAACAATCTCAATCAGCGAAGACCTCGTAGCCGTCGACGTGTCGACCGGCAAGCCGATCACCCAACTCCGGCTCGCCGAGGGACACACGCCGGCGCCCCAACACCTGGCCTACCATCGGCGCGTTTTCGCGGACCCTCAGATCTAACAGGTGCTGATGCTCGCTGGCTTTCGTGAAGTCACTTTAGCTGACTGGTATGCCTCGATCCCCCAGGATAGGTCGCCATGCCCAGGAGCCCCCCGAGTTCCGTCGTAAGGTTCTGGATCTGCTGAAGTCCGGACGGACGGTGCCACAGGTGGCCGCGGACCTGCAGATCAGCGACCAGGCAATCTGCAACTGGCGTAAGCAAGACCACATCGATGCTTGGCTCGAGCCCAGCATTTGGTCCTGTGCTCAGACGGAACTGGCGGCCGCCCGGCGGCGCATCACAGAGCTGGAAAACGTATTTGGCGGTGACCCGGCGAGCTGTCGATCTGCTGGGAAAGGTGGTGTCCCAATGGGCGATTCGAAGCCATCGCGGTGATGGTCGGCGAAGGCTTCCCAGTCCAGGTCTGGTATCGGGCGCTGGGCGTCTCGGAGTGGGGCTACTACGCTTGGCGGACGCACCCGCCCTCGGCCTGGGCGCTGCGCCGTGCCTGGCTCACCGAGATAATACGCCAGGTCCACACCGCCTCTCGAGGCGTCTACGGCGGCCGGCGAGTGCACGCCGAACACGCCCTCGGCCGCGGCATCGCGGTGCGATACGACGCAGTTGCCGTGTTGACGAGTCGTGCTGGCATCAAGGGCCTACCCGGCAACCACCGCCGGCACTCGATTCGGAGGTGCCAACAGCGACCGACATGTCGACCGGCTATTAGCAGGAGCGGGCTCAACCAGCCGTGGTTCACCGACATCACCGAACACCCGACCCCGCAGGGCAAGGTCCACTGCTGCGTCGTCCTGGACGTCTACTCCCGCCGTTATCCAGCTATACTAGCAGCAATGCAATCATTCTAGGGTGTCGGAGATAGTGATAGCCTGCTGATAGATTGCTTCAGCTTCCACAGAACGGCCAAATGCACGCAAAGCGTCGCCGAGATGTATCAGTGTAGCGAATTCACCTTCTTTGTCACCGATGTCGCGGCAAATTTCCAGACCTTTTTGATGGGCGGCAATAGCCTCATCGAGCAGACCCATCCTAGTGAAGGTCTGACCGAGACTACTTAACGCTGCAGCTTCACGATGCTGCATACCGAGATGGCGACAGATGGTGATTACATCCCGAAAAGCCGCTTTAGCCTGATCATAGAGAGCAACCTCGATCAAAGCGAGACCGAGGTTGTTTAGCACTTCAGCCTCACCATCCTGCTTGCCAAGCTGGCGACTGATGTTCAGAGCTTGCTCGTAAATAGATATGGCTTCATCGAAATCGCCCACAGCGGCCAGCGCGAGACCAAGATTATTCAAGGCCGACCGTTCACCATCTTGATCTTCCAGTTGTCGGCTAATCTCCAAGGCCTTCTGGTGAGCAGCGATGGATTCGGCGTAATTTCTCACGCGCAATAACGCCGACCCCAGGTTATTTAGTGCCGATTGTTCGCCATATCGGTCTTGCATCTTTTGGCTGATCTCCAAGGCCTGCTGCTGCACCTCGACCGCCTCTTGAAAAGAACGAGAATCACTTAAAGCAAGGCCGAGATTATTCCATGCCATGCCTTGATGAAATAAGTCGCCGAGATGGCGCCATAAATCCAGAGCCTGCCTGTGAGCAGCGATAGCCTCTTCGAACCGTCGAACCTCACGCAACACGATACCAAGGTTATTTAGAGCTTGAGCTTCGCCATGCTGATCACCAGTATGGCGGCAGATGACCAGCGCTTCTTCGCATGCTGAAACTGCTTCATCAAACCGGCGTACCTCCGCCAGGGCGGTGGCAAGATTACCTAAGGTGAGACCCGCGCGATACTGGTCCCCGAGCTGCCTATAGATAGCAAGGGCGCCTCGGTAGGCATGGATAGCTTCATCGAAATCTCGGACTTGCCCCAAGGCATTGCCGAGGTTATTCAGTGCAATACCCTCTCCGGATGCGTCTGGGAGCTGCCGGGCCGCATCCACAGCCAATACATCGATTGTAATGCGATCGCTATAGTAGCCCCGCCATCGCAGATATCGGTTAAGGCAGCCAGGAAGGTCCAAGGCGACCTTGAACCGCCGAGTCTCATACGCGACAGATACGGAACCAAGGAGGCTTAGACGCTCATCATCGAACCATGCAAGTGCCTTGTCGCGGCTCCTAAAGGTCCCCTGGGGCGCGGGAGCAAGCGGTCCCAGCAAACAGTCGTCAGCTTTGTCGGCTAGTACAAGGTAGTGATCGAGGAGACGATCAAGAGCACGTTCGCGATCGTCGGCGTCACTACTATCTCGGCCATGTTCGTCGGCGTACAGACGAAGCAAATCATGCATGCCCCAGCGGCGACCTTCATTGCCACGGGTGATTAGGTGAGCACGCGCGAGGGCGGCAAGGTGACGACGCACCGCAGCCTGTGGTTGACCTGCGAGAGCAGCGGCAGCGTCCGTGGAGATGTCAGTCCCGGGATTTAGAGGCATGAGTCGGAAGATCCGCGCTTGTTCCGGGCGCTGGGAAAGGAGATGGTGGTAGGAAAGGTCGAAGGCGGCCCGAACCGCAACAGGGCGTCCCCATTCATCAGCATCACCGGTATCTAGCACAGCGAGGCGATCGCGGGCATCGGTAAGTTCGGCCGCCATTTCCACAAGAGGGCGATCCGGCTCTGCGCGCATAAGCGCGGCGATGATTTGCAATGCGAGTGGTAGATACCCACATAACTCAACAATTGCTATGGCTTGATCAGGATAGATCTCCACGCGCAGGTCGTGCTCAGCGACATGCAGAGCCGTCCGTAACAGTGCAAGAGCCTCTGCTTCGGCAAGAATATCCAACTCGAAATAGCGTGCAGTCAGCGATAGAGTGTGTCGCGATGTAACCAGCAATCGGTGAGAGCTATGAGCAGGCAGCAGGGGGATAAGCTGACCAGAAGTAGCAACGTTATCGGCGACGATTAGTAGCCGACGCCCATCCCGAGCATACTGTTCCAAGATTGATCGATACAGGATCAGTTGTTCATCTTCTGTCGGGGGCAGATCTGTATCGCGCACGCCGAGTGCCCGAAGTAGCTGCCCGGCTGCCACGCCCGCTTGCACCGCCTTATCTGCATGATAACCGCACATGTCGATGAACAAAACTCCGCCGGGGAACCAACCAGCGTCCAACGCCTGACGAGCGGCCACTAAAGTGAGAGCAGTCTTACCAATTCCAGCCATTCCAACAACTACTGCAATCGTTGAGGCCGCGGGGAATTCACTAGCGGGGTCAAGAAAGTATCGCAGTTGCTGCAGGTGCTCGTCGCGACCTACAAACCCAGGTGGACTTGCGGGCAACCCTGCGACAGCAGCTGGCGCGCCCTCGGCTACATGTAGCGTGACGTTGCCAATGTTGCCCGCCTGGATGACTGGGCCATAGAACGAACCACCGGTCACTTGGTTAGAGTTCCCGCCCTTAGGGGCGCGTCGCCATCTCATTTCGAATGCAAATCAATTCTTGAG
Source organism: Sphaerisporangium siamense (assembly GCF_014205275.1). NCBI lineage: Bacteria > Bacillati > Actinomycetota > Actinomycetes > Streptosporangiales > Streptosporangiaceae > Sphaerisporangium > Sphaerisporangium siamense. The sequence goes on along the minus strand of NZ_JACHND010000001.1, from coordinate 3,781,205 downwards.
TCGATTGAGTTTGGGGAAGTCGGCCAACAAGAGAGGTCAGAGGCCACGAAGGGGAAAAGCTTGCGCAGATCTCGGCGAATACCGTTTCATCCCGCGTCAGCGGCATGGGGATCGCATGGAGAGGAAGTGAGTTTCTCCAACGGTGGAGTGCTTTGTTGAGGCGTAGGGAGCGCCGGCGACCCGAAGGCAATCTGGTTGAAGTTATTACCCTGCGCTACCGGACCATGGAAGGTGCTGTTACCACCGATGGTGTTGTGCACTCCCGACGATTCATTGTCCAGCATGGGCGACGAGCTCGTGTCTTCGTTCCGCAATGAGCCATAGAGCGCTAGGGCCAGGCCAGTAAGGCCGATAAACGCGCCAAGTACACTAGCGAGTTTGTCGGCCTTATCCAGCCCGGTTCGATAGAAGTAGATACCCATCGCGATTGCGGCCCCTATAAACAGGACTCCGCCTATCCGTTTCAGAACGCGTCCCGACATAGCACCTAGCATCTCACCTAGGAGCAGATCAGAGGAAGCAATCGAGCGATTCAGGGCTCTTAGATGTGCGCTGCACGGTCCGACCCCACAGACCACGTGTCCGGCGTAGCCTATGCAACGTGGCGGTTAGGTCTGCGGCTGCCGCATCACAAGCCACTAATCGGTGCAATCCTCTGATGTGCCCGAACGACTGACGGCAACGGCCCACCGCGCGAAAGCCTTCGCCGGGGCGGGCCTATGTAGTTGGACCCGGGCGTCACCCTCTCAGAGGTGGCAGACGGAGCAGCCGGCCTCGTCATCCTCGGAGTCGAGGGCGTCACTGAGGACTTCCAGGAGGGGCCGGTTGGGCTTGATGCGCTTGGCGGCGCGCTCCAAGGCCGCTTGGTGCTTAGCCTCGATCTCGTCCTTGCGCGCTATCAGATCCGGAAGGGACTCACCCTGCGACCAGGTGTAGTTGCGGCCCTTCATGGCAGTGTGGCGGTACCGAACCTTCTCCTCATACTCGACGGCCCGTTCGAAGAGGTCAGGGTGACGCTCCTTGAGGCCGACCCACTCGTGCTTGCGCTGGAAGAAGCAGAAGTAACAGCCTGAGCGAGTGCGCCACTCGTAGTAGTCGGGTAGACCGATGCCAGCCTCGTCGAGAATCCGCATCACACCGTCCTTGTCGATGCCGTCCTCGCGGAAGGGAAAGACGGCCTCGATGTTCGGCTTAGTGCTGACGTAGCCGAGGCGGTTCTCGTCGGCGCGGATAGCGACGTAGGAGATGACCTTGTCGTCACCGACCCAGTCTTCCAGGGGCTTGATCTTTAGGTTCTTGGTGCACCACCGCATCTGGGGGCTGGGCAGGGTGCCCTGGTAGACCTCCATCCAGTGGTCGAAGTCGCGGTCGGCGTTCAGCCGCACGATCGACTTTCCCAGAGCAGCCTCAAGCCGGTTGAGGTACTCGTAGGTCTCAGGCAGCTCGGCGCCGGTGTCGCAGAAGAAGTACTCCATCTCCGGAACTCGGTCGCGCATATAGACAGCAAGCGCGGAGGAGTCCTTGCCGCCGGATATACCGAGCACGTGCCGGACCTTCTTGTTGTCGACTCCTTCTGTCATCCCTCTGCCTTCCTTTCACTTGCCGCTGCGGCGGCATCGGTAACACGCTGAGCGAGGGCAGCGAGCAGAATGCGTGCTCCATCCGGGCCGAGCACCTTCTCGGCCTGCTTCAAGACGTCAATGGCCAGTGTGTCGGCCTCTCCACGGGCATGCTCCGGCACGTAGATCAGGGTGCGCTGCTCTACGCCGGCGCTGTCGGTCAAGGTCAACAGCTGCGCGTCGAGCTTCTCTTCCCGACCACGGATCTCACGTCCGGCATGGTGCAGGTGACCGACGCGGTCGAGGGCTGCAGCCATCACCCTGGCTTTCTGGGGGAAGACCTTGACTTCGTGGTCGTCCCAGTCGCCGAGGGCGGAGTTGGTGAGGCGTACGACGATGGGCTCAAGCCAGTCGTCGTCTTGGAGACTGTCGCTTAGGACAAAGTCGACGAAGCCCCGCAGTTCCGGTGCTAGCACGGCGTCTGCGAAGCCTCGCAGACGGGCCGCGAGCTGGGTACGCAGCTGGGACAGTTTGGCTGGCAGGCGGAACTCCTTGGCCAGTACTTGGATGACTTCCGTGCGCAGCCGATCGTCGATCGCGACGAGTTCGTCCGCAGCTGCGGTAAGGCGTTCGACATAAGTGTTCGCCGCCTCCACGTTGGCGCGCGTGCGTGCCGGGACCTCGGGGAGACCGAGAGCCTTTGGGAGTGCGTGGAAGACCAGCTCGTCAGGGTCCACCGCCTTAGCAATGGTCGCGCGCACCGCGCGAGCATCGGCGGAGATGTTCTGCGTGGTGCGGGCGTACTTGTTGAGATCGGCCACCCGCATGATTAGGGCACTGGCGACCGCGAGCAGGTCGGGGTTGCGCAGAGCCTTGGAGCGTGGTGCTTCCACGCCGAGGGAGATCATCAGTTTCTTGATAATGCCGCCGCGCTGGCCTTCTCCGGCCGGCGTGTACTTCACCGAGAAGCGTCCCGGGCCCTTAACGAGGCGTTCGACCACGTCGATGGTCAGCCGGGGCAGATAGGTGCCTTCCTCGAACAGGGCGATGTCGTGTCGGCGGATGACGAGAGCTGGCACGAGAAACACCGGAATGACTCCGGCCTTGAGCCCGAAAGGCGGGCTCATCAGAGTCCGGATGACCTCCTCGGTGCTCAGACGCTCGGTGGCACCGGTGAGTACCTCGTTCAGCGCGTTCCAGGCGGGCTGTGCATGCTCGTGGCCTTCTCCAGGCGGGGAGAAGCCGTACGGGAGCAGGCTTTCCTGCTGGCTCTCGGCCTGGGCCACGCCGTTCTGGCGGTGCAGGCCAAGGTAGGCCAGCACGCCGCTGTACATAGCGCGCTCGGGCTTGTAGCCGTCCGTGAAGCCGAGGTTTTTTTGCCCTGAAGCGGAGAACATGGCTGTTAGCAGTATGCCGCGGGCCTGGGCGGCCTGGCTGGTCAGGACGTGACGGCCGAGCATCTCGTTGCGGATGTGGGGCGTGTGCGGGTACACCGACTCGCAGGCCAGGGAGACCAGTCCGCTGAGACTTCGGGCCGTCAGGTTCGAGGCGGCAGGTGCTTCGCCGGGGGCGATGCCGCTGTGCCACAGGTTCCACGACGCCTCGGAGGACGGCGGGTAGAAAGCGTCCTGCATCAGTTCCAGCAGTTCCGCTTCGGCCTGCACGATTCGCTCGGTGACTTCCCGCCGGGCGACGTGGTCGAGGCCCTGGTCATTGCTGAGTTCTTTAAGCGCGACCAAGTAGGTCGCCGTCGTGAGCACCACGTCCGGGTGTGGCGTGGTGCCAACGAGCACTGGCAGGGGCGAGTCGACGCTCGGCCGATCGGCGTCGGTGCCGAGGTGGAAGACGACGAGACCGTCGGCAGGCTCCCTCAACTCGTCCGGGGCGGCAACTGTCTTGGTCTCCGGACCACTAACCGCGGTGTAGAATACGCGCATCATGCCGGTGACCTGGCTATGGCGGCCAGCCACGAATGCCTGTGGGACGAGACTGCCGAGACGATCGATAACCGAGGCGTCATCGAAGTGGCTGATGATTTCCTTGAGTCGACCGTCGATGTCGACGTCCGTGCCCTGCCAAACCCGGTACTCGCCACTGAACTCACGGTGAACCACGAAGCCCCGGCGGACAAGGTCGGCGAGTCGTTCTTCGAGCGCCGTGAAGTCGTCGGGGTCGGCGACCTCCGTGGGGTCGTGGAGAGCGAAGTGAATCATCGGCGCGGTGGCACTGAGGACCCCGTCGGAGTCGATCAGATTGAGGACACCGATGGTCTTTAGAATGTCCTGATCGGTGTCCGGAAGGCCGTTTGCGTCCCGAATGCGCGAGTCGACCTCGATCCACCGGCTCGCGTTGGCGGAAGCGAGCAGGGTGGTGCGCCCAGAGTTGAGGAAGTAGTCGTACAGCTGCGGCAGTCGCACCGTGCTGGCACGGTCGGCCTTCTCGCTACTGTGCCGGGCTAGCGAGTGACGGACGGTATTAGGTTCCCCGCTGTTAAGGAAGCCTGAGATGCTGCGGTCGTGTTGGCCGATTTGGGCAGCGAGGATCGGTGCGGCGAGGGCCGTGATCGGGTGCAGCGGGTAGAGGTCCGCGAAATGCTCGGGTCCGAGTTCAGCTAGGGCCCCGAGACCATGCTCCGTCCAGATCTCCGCGGCTGCCTGGGCCGAGGCGGTAATCAGTGCCTGCCCTGAGGGGCTGACGGCCGCGTGGTCGAGGCAGCGGCGCAGCAGGTGCAGGGAGTCGCCGTGATGAGGGACAAAGGTGATGTCCTCGAAGCGCCCCTGGATCTTGGCCCACTCGCGGGTTTTCAGTTCGCTGGACCGGGCGGCGTAATCAATGAACGACAGGTGCTGCAGGGTCATCAGGTAAACGGGCAGCCCATTGGGGCCGGCCGACTTCTCGGCGAGTTCCTGCAGCAGGAACAGATCGTGCTGGGCGTCGGCGAACTCGTTGTGCCCAGCAAGGTGTTCCAGCGTCTTGCCGAACTCGTCGATGACGAGGAGCAGGGGCTGTCCGCCCGCCGTCAGTTTGGTAACGGCGTCGAGGATGTTCTTAGCGCTGGCAGTATCCGGGTCGGCGCATGCCGTAAGGGCCGCAGCGATGGCCTTGGGGATGCGCTTGTCCCAGCGTCGCTCCGCCGCGGTGTGCAGGGCCCGGGCGAGCGTGGCGATCAGGGATTCACGGCGTGCGGTGGCTACGCCGCCGAGGAACCCTTGGGGGGCGATGGCATCGCGTGCTCCAACCAGGCGCTGAGCGAGAGCAGGGCTGGCCTCGTCGAGGATGCGCTCGGCCTCGCTGCGCCGCTTGGCGTCCCGCCCGAGCAAGGCGTCGATGAAGTTGGACAGGGTGGACTTGCCGGATCCGTATGGGCCGGTGAACGACCAGGCGCGGGTTCGGCGTTGGTCGGCAAGCGCGCTAGCAACACGTTCCAGAACATCGACCGCCCGGGCGCCGACATAGGGAGCGTGCAGGTCGTCCGTAATGTCCCGCTCAAGGTTCGTCGAGCGCATCTGGGAGCCGACGAGTTCGATGCCGGCGGGAAACTGGGGGGCGAAGGTCGCGGGGCTGCTGGAGGTCCGCGTGGGGGTCGCGGTGGTCACGCGGTCTCCTCAAAGAGCGGCTCGGCGGTGTTGGTGGTGAGTTCCTTTGGTTCGGCCTCGGCGAGCTTAGGGAACTGGGCGGCCCATTCTTCGCGGGTAGGGAAACCGGGGCGCTGGGTGACGAAGTCATACTGCTCGTCGAGCACCTGCCATGCCAGCACGAAGGGGTCGATCGCGAACGCGAGGCTGCGCTGTCCTACGGCCTCGGTCAGGTTAAGTTGCGGGTGGTCCGCGGCGACCTTCTGCAGCGCCATGACGATCTCGTTCTCTCTGACGCGGAAGGCGCGCCCCGGGGAACCCGGCTCGTTGGCCAGACGGGCAACAGAGATCGAGTTGGCCTGACGGGAGAACTTGGCGGCGTAGTCGAGGCAGGCATAGGCCAGGACCCGGGCAGGTAGCGTGGTTCGGTGCCCGCTAGTGAACTGCCACTCTGGCTTGCCACGCGTGCCAACAAAGGTAAGCAGGTCGAGGTCTCGGAATGGGCAAGCAAGCAGGTCTTCATAGCTGCCCGGTGAGCCGGCCTTCTCCGGAGCGCTACGCGCGTACATCTTGGTCAAGCAGTCGATATCACGACCGATTGATGCTTCGACCGGACTCTCCTTGTAGGAGAAGTTCACGTGCCGAGTGACGACCTGCGTCATGTCCGCCACCGTGAACCGGGAGAACGGCGCAAGATGGAAAGCCGTGTACCAGGTCGGCGCCCAGCATTTAGCCCCGGGACGGGAAGAGACCAGCCACCAGTGCAGCAACCACAGGCTGCCATTTTCTTCCAAATAGGGGTCAGCGCCATCATCGTCGAGAAGCCAACGGGCCTCCCAGGTGGGGAAAGAGTACTTGGAGCGCGCCCCGCTCGTCGGGTAGTGCTCGCGGGTCAGCTTGAAGGCCCGCGACCAGTAGCGCATGGCGTTGACCATGTTCTTGCCCACGCCGAACAGCACTGGGGCGTCATCTGCGAGGAACGCGCTCGGGTCGTCTTTAACCTGCGTATACGCCTTATGCAGCCAGCCGAAGCGAGGCGCGAAGGTCTCATGTCGCGCGAAGGAAAAATGAGCGGCTTCCCCAAGCCGGCTGTCTGACATCCAGAACCTCCATGTTCGATGCATTCCTCTAACGAGGTGTTGAACGGGTGACAGTCAGCGAGAGCCATCGGCCAGCGCGGAACGAACCTGCGTCACAGCACGTGCGACGGCTTGCGCCGCGTGCTCAATCTCAGCGTCCGTAGTGACGTAGCCCAGCGAGAAGCGGATCGTGCTATCGGCATCCTCTCGGGACAGTCCCATCGCCAGAAGCACGTGGCTCGGCGTCGGGGCACCGGACGCACACGCGCTGCCCTCCGAAGCAGCGACGTCAGGCATGGCCGCCAGCACGGCATCCGCTGGCACCCCCGGAAAGGTGATACTCGTAACACCAGGGAGTCGCTGATCTCGCCGGCCATTGATACGGCAGTTAGGCAGAGCACAGGTCAGCAGGCGTTCGAGGCGGTCACGCAGTGCGGTAATACGCTTGGCTTCCTCACTAAGGTCGCGTCGTACCACGTCGGCCGCAGCACCCATACCGACAATCCCCGCCACGTTCAAAGTACCCGCGCGCAAGCCGCGCTCTTGCTCGCCACCCACCAAGAGCGACCGGGGCGGCAGTGGCGTCCCACGCCGCACATACAGCGCGCCGACGCCCTGCGGGCCACCGAACTTGTGGGCCGACAGCGACAGCAGGTCGACATCGAGTTCAGCAACATCTACAGGCAGACGGCCGACGATTTGGGTGGCGTCCGTGTGAACGAGGGCGCCGACCTCACGAGCCGCCTTGGCCACGACTCGAAGATCAGTAAGGACACCGGTCTCGTTGTTCGCTCTCATCAGGGAGACGACCCCACCGCTTCGTGTCGCGAAGACCTGCTCCACGGCGTTGAGATCCACCAGGCCGTCGGAGCCGACCGGCAGCAACACAAGGTCCTCTGGACGTTCGACGGTCACCATCCGGGCTGTCTCCAGAACAGCAGGATGTTCCACCGGGCTCGTCACCAGCGGACGCCCAGGGATGTAGGTAGAGCGGAGGGCAAGATTGTTGGCCTCGGTAGCCCCGGACGTGAAGATGATCTCGCCCGGTGAGCAGTTAAGCAGGGCTGCCAGCTGTCGACGAGCAAGGTCGACCCGATGCGCGGCCCGTCGTCCCGGTTGGTGGATGCTTGAGGCGTTTCCGACCGACTGCATCGCTTCAATGACGGCTGCGGCGGCCTCGGGTCGGATCGGTGCTGTGGCATTGTAGTCAAGGTAGGACACATCCGACCCATTGGGCCTGTTCATCATCCGCCACTCCGTCTCACGTGTGTCGCAGAGCAATGTACTCCTGGGGGAAAGCTCGCGCCGCATCCGGGTTTCCACCAGGAGCAAGTCGATCCTAGTCATGTGGACAAGATCTGCCACTTGAATCGATCAGCCGCATGGTGTCACAGGTCGCTTACTGGAACGAACGTTCTACACCTAAGCGTGGTGCGCACAGCTCGCCTGCAACAAGATCTGCCCAAGGGGCAGGGATTTCCGGCCAGAGAGCGACAAACCCCGCCCCGGGCTGGGGTTTTCGCCTAATAGTGCCCCTGTTGTCAGTGCCCCTGATTAGGGTGGTTCGCACGCTGCGACCGTGCAGTACCTACACGTGAGGGCAGCGCTGGGCGTACTCAAACTGGGAGAGGAAGTTCATGACGACTGCGCCGACCGCGCGTGTGAGGGCTCTTGTCCGCCACGCATCGGGCAGGTGAGTCTTGACGACTTGGTCACCGGGGATGTCCTTCAAGGCGCTCCTCGCTGATGCGCCGGTGTCGTACATCCGGGCACATCTCGGCGAGCAGCTATGTGCCCTGCTCGATCTGATCGAGGGGGGTAAAGCGCCAGACGATCGGCTGCGGGCCGTTGCCCCGATCGCTATCGACGCCGAGCGCCTGGTCGCTGACGAGGCCGAACGCTGCGCTCTCATAGAGATGGTTCCGGGCCCCAAGCAGGCCGAGCTGGCGCAGCGGCTTGGCTCTGTAGGCGATGGGCAGGCACCCCTGGACTATCTACGGGGCCTGAAGTGGACGGCTGACGAGCGGCGCGAGCTGCTTGAGTTTATGGGCTTCACGATCGACCGGGCGCCTTCCCTCCCGCCAGCGTTCAAGCAGGAGGCGGCGCCCGACTATGCCTTGTTCCCGCATCAGCGTCAGGCGGCAGCCCGGGTCAAGGAACTGCTGTACGACGGCTCGCGGCGGACAGTGCTCCATCTACCCACTGGCGTTGGCAAGACGCGAACGGGCATGAGTCTGATCTGCGATCATCTGCGGCAGCACGAACCGACCGTGGTGGTGTGGCTGGCGCATGGGCAGGAGCTGCTGGAGCAGGCCGCCGCAGAGTTTGAGCGCGCCTGGACCAAGGTCGGTGACCGTCCGCTCCCCGTTCTTCGTGTGTGGGGCAATGCCCCTGCAATGCTCATGGAGATGACCGATGGGCTGGTCGTTCTCGGCCTGGAGAAAGCCGTCTCGACTCTAAAGTCGGATCCGCAGTTCCTAGCCACCCTTGCGGCACGCAGCACCCTGACCGTCTTCGACGAGGCTCATCAGATCATCGCTCCCACCTTCGAGAGGGTGGTCGATGAACTGACGATCCGCCATGACGCTAGCCTCCTCGGGTTGACAGCTACTCCAGGTCGGACGTGGGCGGATATCTCCAAGGACGAGGAGCTCTCCGACTACTTCTCCCGACAGAAGGTCATGTTGGAGATCGAGGGCTACACCAACCCTGTGACGGCCCTGATTGAGCAGGGATATCTGGCCAAGCCGCTGATAAGGACAGTGGCTTCTGCGCCGGGTATGCACCTGTCAGCTCAAGATCAACAGCTCCTTGCGCGGTCGTTCGACATCCCGGCCGTGATGCTGGCCGAGCTTGCGCGAGACGAGCAGTGGAACCTCAAGATCGTCCAGACGATCATGGGGCTGCTCCAGGAGCACCGCCGCATTCTGGTGTTCGCCGCCTCTGTCGACCACTGCCGGCTGATCGCGGCCGTCCTATCCGCGGCCGGCATTGATGCTGAGTTCGTAACCGGAGAGTCCTCTCCTCGGCACCGCAGCCAGGTGATCTCTCGGTTTAAGGGGGCTGGTCAGCGCCCCATGGTTCTGTGCAACTTCGGCGTCCTGACGACCGGCTTCGACGCCCCGGCCGCTAGCGCTGCAGTGATCGCCCGCCCAACCAGGTCCCTGGTGCTCTACAGCCAGATGGTCGGCCGCGTGATCCGCGGCCCAAAGGCTGGCGGGACCGCCACCTGCGAAATCGTCACCGTCGTGAACCCGGAGCTTCCCGGATTCGGCGACGTGGCGGAGGCATTCACCAACTGGGAAGACGTATGGGAGACAGCGTGACCAGCGACGGCAGCAACTACCGGATCGTCAGTCCCTCGCTGACCGTCAAGGCCATGCGGGACAGTGGCTACAAGAACACCGCCTACGCCCTCGCCGAACTGATCGACAACAGCATCGACGCCAAGGCCACTCTCGTTGAAGTCTTCGCCTGCGAGAACCCGGTGAAAGTCGGCGCTCGGACCAACCACCGGGTGGAGACCATCGCCGTCCTCGATAACGGCCACGGCATGGAGCCGCCGCAGCTGCGGCGCGCCCTGAAGTACGGTGACGGGCAGGGTGCCGACCCCGCCCGTATCGGCCGTTTCGGCATGGGCCTGCCCAACTCCAGCATGTCCCAGTGCACCCGGCTCGACGTCTGGTCCTGGACCAACGGCGCGGGCAACGCCATGCACACCTACCTCGATCTCCAAGAGATCGAAACGGGGTTGATTGACAATGTCCCCGAACCCACACATCATCCGTTACCCGACTACTGGCGGGACCTGAGCGAGGGGCTAGGTGATACCGGCACGCTCGTCGTCTGGACCAAGCTGGACAAGGTCAACTGGTACGGAGCCGCCGCCACCCTGAAGAACACCGCCGAGCTGATCGGCCGCGTCTATCGGCACTATCTTCACGACGGACGCGTCGACATCCGAATGGCGCCTGTCCGAGAGGGCAAAGTTGTCGACGGCGAATACCACGCCGTACCCAACGACCCCCTCTACCTGATGACGCCCACTTCCACCCCTGCGCCGTTCGCAGACCAGCCGATGTTCATGCCTTTCTCCATGGGCAGCGAGTCCGAGCCCGGCGTGTCACACTTCCCCGTGCTTCATGAGGGCAAGAAGCACAACATCACGGTCCGGGCCTCCATCGCTCGCCCGGAGGCACGCCGTGCCAATGTCGAAGGCCATCCGTGGCCGGACGACATCAGTCGCACGACCGACCCTGGAACTCTTCCGTGGGGCAAGCACGCCAGGCGCAACGTCGGCATCTCGCTCGTACGCCAGAGCAGGGAACTCGACCTCGACGCATCCTGGGCTATTGGGTACGACCCGACGGAACGGTGGTGGGGCGTCGAGGTGGAGTTCCCGCCGGAACTCGACACCATCTTCGGCGTGACGAACAACAAGCAGAGCGCCACTGTCTTCTCCTCCCTTGCTCACTTCGACTGGAAGGCCCACGCCGACACCGGCGAGTCCTTTAAAGGGTTCAAGGATCGCCTTGCCGAGTTCAACGATCCGCGTCTTCCTCTCATCGACCTCGTGCTCTACCTAGAGGAGAAGCTCCTGCCTGCCATCCGGCGGCAGCTGAAGCAGCAGACGGTCGGTACACGTAAGAGCAAGAAGCGGCACGACGATGACGCCGCTTCCAGGGCCACCGATGCCGTCAAGCGCCGAAGCGAGGAGGGCTACACCGGCAAGACGGACGAGCTGGAGGCAGGGGCGACCAGCGAGACCAAGCGGCAAGAACAGGTCGAAGCCCTAACCCAGCGGCACCACCTTGACGAGGACACTGCACAGTCTATGGTCGAGGAGGCCTTGGAGAAGGATCTCCGCGCGCGATGGATCTCCAGCTTCCAGGACACCTCCGCCTTCTTCAGCATCGACCTCATGGCCGGCATGCTGCAGGTGATCTTTAACGAGAAGCACCCACTGCACGCTCAGCTGATGGCTGTCCTTGAAGACGTCCCGGAAGAAGCGGACGTGGACGACCTGCGCAACCGGCTTAACCGTGCCGCGGAGACTTTCAAGCTGCTGCTCTTCTCCTGGGCTCGTATGGAGGACGAGACCTACCCCGACCGCGACCGCGAACGTATCGCGGACGCCCGCCGCGAGTGGGGACGGTACGCCCGCGACTTTGTGGACGGAAAGGCCAGCGACGCGTGACCGAGTCCGCCCACATCTGGCGGCAGATAGAAGAACTGATGACGGGCGCCCATGGACGCGTAACCCTCGTGGCGCCCTTCATCAAGCGAGAGGTTCTAGTAGCCGTACTCTCCGCCGTCTCCGCCTCAGTCAGGAGCATCAAGTGCATCACGCGGTGGGTGCCTGAGGAGGTGGCGGCAGGGGTGTCGGACCCTGAAATCATTGAGCTCACAGAGGACGACAAGCGGCTGCGCATCGCCCTATGCCCGAGTCTGCACGCCAAGTTCTATATTGCAGGCGAGCGCTGTCTGATCGGATCGGCTAACCTGACAGGGAAGGCCACCGGGCGGGTCACAAACCCGAACATTGAGATCCTTATCGAGGCGTCCGCGGAACATCCGGAAGTCGGCCGGGTACTCGCCGAGATCGAGACATGCGCAATCGAGGCGACGCCCCACATGGCCACCCTGGTGAGAAGACAAGCGGAGCTGCTAAAGGAACACCGCCCGACTGCCTCCGACCAGCTACGAGAGGAAGCCCAGCAGAGCTGGCACCCGGTCACACGGCGCCCGGAGGCCGTCTACCCGTACTACTGCGGAAGGGCTCGATTCGGGCGATCCTTGGAAGCAGCCATCCTGCGGGACCTCGCGTTCTTGGGCGTACCGGCAGCCTTGACTGAGGAGGAGTTCTCCGACTGGGTCGAAAAGCGCCTGCGGGAGATTCCCGCTCTCCGGGGGCTGGTGGAGGGTAGTCGCCTGACCAACGTTGCGCTGCAGCATGCGCTGCAGGAACAGGCAGGCATGACCGATGAGCAGGCCAAAAGAGCGACCGAGACCATTGCCGCGTGGCTTCGGCACTTCGGCCACTTTTACACGGATGTGGGAACGTGGGAAATCAGGCACGGACGGGAGCTGCCGTAACCGCCCCGTCCGAAGTGACCTTGACATCGGTACTGAGGTCGCCGCTGCCGGCAAACTGCTCGATGTCGAGCCGCTGTCGGCCACCCGACCTGATCCGCCGGTGTGTCTAGGATCTGTACGGACCGCCAGATGTGGCGGCAGCCCCGCCTGGCGGGCTTGCGGTAGGAGCACAGATGTTGGGAAGGATCTCATGGCTCAAGTGCGGGTCCCGTACCTGCTCGGGCACGCTGAGATCGCCTTCCTATTCCGAGTCGAGCGTCAAACATCACAGAAGTGGCGCACAGAAGGCACACTGCCCAAGCCCGACCTAGTCGCTTCCGGCAACCCGTACTGGCTGCTAGCGACGGTGCTGCGCATCAGCGGTGTCGGAGACCGTCGAATTGATCAGGGCCAGCTCGGGGCCTACAAGGCGGCCATCCCTTACGGCTATGTCTTGCAGAACGACGAACAACTGCCTGTCATCCTCGGCATTCAGGAGGTAGGCCGTATCCTCGGTCGAGATGCCCAGGCAGTTTCCCGATGGCGTAACCGTGGACGTATCGCCGAGGCTGACCTCGTCCTCTCTGGTTCTCCGCTCTGGCTCTTGGAAACGATCCTTGCGGACGCGCAACACCGGAAGCGATCCGTCGTCACCGCCGAGATCGCCATGCTGCGTGCCGGTGAGCGCGCCCCACAGAAGCCTCGCGGCCGCAAGTCTGGCAACCCCACCACCATGGTGCGCCCGCCGCAAGAGGTGCTCCCCGCAGCACGAACGTTCACGAGCGCCGACCAGGCCGCCGCCGTGGAGTTCCTCGCATCTGTACTGACCCAGGGCTACTCCGTCGTGATCAAGCCTCAGCCCTGAGTCAACTGTCCGCCTACGGTTACGACCCAGGCTGCGACGCCGCCCGCGATCAGTTTCGTTGTTCGCCAACGATTGTGAGATAAACACTTGATGCGCGGCGCCTCTGTCAATATCATCTCTCACATGTCGAGCCTAAAGCACGCCCTCGGAGCCCATGGCGCCGACCCAACCGACTTCGATCACCGGGCCGCTTCCGGCTGGCCGAGCTACGCCTCCGTGAAGGTCGTCTCCTACGGAGGTGGCGTGCAATCAACAGCGCTGCTCGCGCTGGCGGCCCGTAGAGAGATCGATTTCCGGACCTTCCTCTTCGCCAACGTGGGCGACGACAGCGAGCACCCGGCGACGCTCGCCTACGTTCGCGAGATCGCCATCCCGTATGCGGCCCGAGCGGGGCTCGAAGTCCAGGAGCTCAGGCGGCGCCGACGTGACGGATCCACCGAGACACTCATGCAGCGCCTGAACCGGCCGGCCACGCGATCGATACCCATCCCAGTGCGCATGGCGAATGGGGCTCCAGGCCGACGTAACTGCACAACGGACTTCAAAATCAAGGTGATCGGGCGGTGGCTCCGAGAGCACGGGGCCACCGCAGAGCATCCGGCGGCGGTGGCAATCGGTATATCACTGGACGAGATCCACCGCGCCAACCGGCGCCGACGAGAGCCTCACGAGCTCATCGAGTATCCCCTCCTCGATCTCGGGTTGCGGAGGAGCGACTGCGAGCACATCATCACGGAGGTCGGCCTGCCTGTTCCACCGAAAAGCTCCTGCTTCTTCTGCCCCTTTCGCACCGTCGGCGCGTGGCGGCACCAGCGCAAGCACGAACCCGAGCTGTTCGCCCTCTCGGTGCAGCTTGAGGAGATGATCAACGAACGCCGGGCTGCGCTCGGACGCGATTCTGTGTATCTCACCAGGTACGGTCGCCCACTCCCGCAGGCAATCCGTGCAGACGATTTGGGAGACAGCAGCATCGACGAGGGGGACGGTTCCTGTGACTCCGGCTGGTGTATGACCTGAATTAACGGGCGGAACAGAGCCGACGGCCGGTACGATCACCCTGGTTAGAGCTCCGGCGGCTCGCCAGGCTCAAGGTGGAGAACCGCCAGGTACTCGCTGTAGGGCATTTCGTCATCTACCCACCGGCTGCCGCCAGCACCATCGGGGACATACCTGCCATCGAAGAGGTACTTATCCTCGTTAAGAACCGCGATGCTCCCTTCGGCCAGTGCTCTCGCCAGCAGCAGCTGGATGCCCAGCATCACGGCCGTGGACGCCTCCCTGGCGGCGCAAATGGCTTCCCGGCCGGCTGCGTGCACCTTCGCGTCCACGTCGTGGATCGGCTCGGGGATTCCTGCGAGGCCGTGCACCACCTGATGATGCACTGCGATCGCCTGGGCGACACCGGACGCGACGGACACAGCGGTGCCGTCGGCCCGATCCCTTGTATGGGCCGTGAGGTGCTGGGCGACTTCGCGTGCATGCAGTGGCCAGACGTCGGCGCGGTGAGACAGGTGGTGCTCCGCCTCTTCGATGGCGGTAGCGGGCTGCGAGCTGTGCGGGTACAGCACTCTGACGAATCCTTCGAGCGCTGCCCGAACATAGCCAAGCCGCACTAGGTGTAGCTGCCACTCCTCCATCATCTCCGACCAGACGGCGTCGAAGTCATCGCCGACGGCGCACATGCCCCCGTCTTCGTACGACATGTCGAAGGTCATTGTGCGCAGCCCTTGGGCAAGCCGGAGCCACTTGTAAGCGCTCTCCCAACCTTCCTGTTGGACAGCCTCACCGCGTACGACAAAAGCGTGCTCTACCCAATCGGTAAGCTCACGGACGTGATTCTCCGGCGTAGCAAGCGCGAGTGATGCCTGCGTGCGGTATAGGGGAAGGCAGACGCCCTCCGCATCATCGGTGGTCATAGAAGGAGCTTCTCATACCCACCGAGCCAGAGGGGTATACATGAGGTCGCCGCGGTCGTAGCGCACCTGATCGTTTGGCGAAGACAGAGATAGAGAGAATGTTGCTTCGCACCTCGCGCCTGTAGTGAGGTTTGCCAATGGGGGCGGATATGGGTGTGGTGCCTTCAGCGTACGACTCGGCGGGAAGTCGAAGCGGTGCAGCACCGATTGGCAGTGATGTCCGAGCAACTAATCAACCTACTGCGTTAAAACCTGAATTGCGTATCACCCGCATCGTAGTGGACTCACGGCGCTGTGACGCCGGCGAGCCGTCACGCGAAGTCGCGTCAACATCAGAGCGCTCGACAGGGCCACTGTGGAGAGCAGCCTCATACGCCCACCTAAAACCCATAATGGTGTCAACGGCCAGCGCCAGCGGGACAGGCCGGACGAATATGATCCTAGGAGCACCCTATGATCGCATGGTTACCGATCATGGGCCAAGGCCCTGAGCGAAAGCTGCCGCCCGGTGACTCGCCTATGGGCGGTTCCTTCGATGGCACGCGAAACCATCAGTCTCAATAGTCGTCTATTGCGTCTTCCGGAGCCGCAGGAGGCGGCGGTGGCGGGAAAAACTTCTCTAGACATTCTCTCAACAGAAGAACCTGCACCTCATAGCCGGATTGCATGTCCTTAAGGACCCGGGTTACATGTGGAAATATCTTCTCGGGAGCACGCGCATATGTATCCGAATCCCCGATATCGATGAATTGAAACTGGGGCGACCTGGAAACACCTTCTTCGTACGCTATCAGAAGGTGCACATCTTTAGGAGACTTATCCTCGCGATCGAAGTCTTCTGTAATAGCTCCGGCCCGAATCTTAAATTCCACTACGCGGAGCGAGTTCTCGGTTGGCCTTTCGAGGACCTTCGGGTCATCCATTACACGTTGTATAACAGCCCGCGCGTCATACTTATCCCGTTGAGACAATCCATACCAGCGAAACTCTGGGAACTTGCCCATTCCTGCCAGTTCAAAGAACAGCGCTATTACATCATTCTCATCTCCAGGGACCTTGCAGATAGTTAGCTCGGGGCGCAGAAGGTCCTCCTTGGACCAGAATGAAACCGACCGCTCTTCCTCTTCGAATGGATCCGCCTTGCCTACGAAGCGTGATGCAGCGTTCTGAATGACTGATCGATACGCCTCATTAACGAAACTTTTGAGTTGGCCTACCAGACGCATATTTTTTAGATGGGTCTTCCCATAATTAAGCTCTGCATCTACGTCGACCACGATATCGAAGCACCTTACGTACTGCTGATTGCGCCCCTTGGTCAAGTCAGGAGAATGCTGCGTCACGACTCCATTTGCACTGAAGATTCGTCGGCTTCCGCCAGGCAGATAGCGCTCGAGATGAGGTATCCGTGCAATCGTTAAACGAACGAAGTTGATCCTAGGGAAAAGGTTTCTTCTGAACGATTCAATCTCGTCAGGAAGCTTCCCTCGGGCGTTGGTCAGAAGTTGCTCTAGATCACTTTCGCTACGATATTCTGTAGCATTGAACCCATTCTGAACTCTGAAAAGATCGGCCCCCCCAGCCCCGAGCTTCTGAGCATAAGGAGCCGGCTTCGGGGGCTTCGCCCAAGACACGGTCTCCCCCATTTGCAGATACCCGACCGGCACTTGAAAAGTAAACCCCTGCTTCTGGTCGAAAAGCTCAGCCAGGACGTCACCTAAGATCGCCTGAGGATTCTGACACAATATCGATACAGTAACAGTCGTGTCCTTAAGTGCGTCGGGAACCTCTGTCATGGCGAGGTAAGAAAATCTCTTCAGGTCGCAGGCGAGAAGAGCAGCAAACCTTGTTGGAAAGATTCCACTTGCCACGGCGTTCGTTAGTGTAGGCATGAATTCTGACTTAAGCCCTTTGGGAAGTGCCTCCTCTTTTACTTGCTTTAGGTAATTCGAGAGGACTCTCGACGCTCCATTGAATCGATATCTAACCTCAGTCCCACACCTCTCTAGGGGGTCAGGGTCGGGCTCGAATTGCTTCGGCACTGTGAAGTTGGGACGCACGGTGTCTTCAGAGTCGAAGCGGTACGCGTCATCGATTTCGAACCTGAATCCACCCGTGACGGTTCTCGATCGTATACTGAAGTACTCTGAACTGAAGAGAACCACCTTGAGGCCTACCCCAACCTGGCCAGCGAGTTTCTTACCATCCTTCTTCCCTCCGCCGAGGAAAAGAAGACTTGGCTCGTTGGGAAACCCCATTGCATCGTCCTGTATACATACCTCAGATTTGTCCAGGTCGATCGTAATATCAATATTATGTTTCCCGTGTTGCGTCTCTCGAACTGCGTCCAGGGAATTCTGAAGGACTTCACCTATAAAGATATACTGGGGAAGATATGCGTCAATGGTCTGCCGTAGTTGACGTACGTAGTTTTCAGTCAGAGACTCTGGATTCAGGAGATTGTAAGTTTCGACCACGTCATCCTCCATACATCGCAAGGCCTATATAGACCATTCGTCGAGGATATCGCAGTTTGCCCAAACACGGTAGAGGGCAAGCACTCCAGGCGGTCACATTTGGTAGCGATGTACGATTCACCCTGCTTGTGACGATGGACTGCAGCGGAGCCCCGCAGGGACACAAAGGATCATCGTGCATGGTACACACTCGGCGAAGGCTATTTGCCCAGCTCAAGCGGCATTAGAAGACGGAGTAACCGCTTCTCTCCTATTGCTGGGTATTCCGTAGTAGCATGCTCTGCCGAATTGCACTCATAGATGATCAAGGCGGCGGCGCTTCGCGCCGCCGCGCGGCCCGCCGTCCGCCTGCCGTTCGGGCGTGCGGCGTGGGCGCCGGTCCCGAACGGCAGCGGAACTACGGGCCGCCCGTCGTACACAGCGCCCGCCGCAGGGACCTCATCCGCCGACCAGGGGCGCGTCTCCGCCTCTGAGTCCGGATACTCAGGCATGCGAGAACAGGCAGCTCGCCGTCTACCTGCCCACGCCACCAATGCTGAGCACGCGTTGCTCGGCTCAGCGCGGAGTGCCGCACGCCCTTGCGAAAAATCGGATGCGAGACTCAGCGCAGTTCCACCCCGACTTCTTCGGCCGCGTCGTTGACTACGGCGATCACGGCATGGAGGAAGTCATTGTGATCGGGAGACGGCGTGACTCCTGGAATCGGCACGTTCCGCGCGAAAATCGCGTTGGAAATGTGCCTGGCACGGACGAAGGTCGACCCACTTCCACTCAGGTAGTAGGCATGCTGCCACTCCCTGACGGGACGCACGGAGAGTCGGTCCCTGATCGCGGCGGAGAGCCGCCTGGCGATCGCCTGGGACAATTCGTTGATGACGACGGTCAGGGCCTCGTCATCCGCAGGTGAGTCGCCCGTCCACTCAACAGGGCGCTGCAGGGTCTTGTAGATCTCATCTTTCAGGAATTCGCGCAGGTCGGAAGCAGGTCGCAGCGAATCGTACTGGTCTGATGTGTCTTCAGCGAAGCGGCGGTTCAGGGCCTTGATCCGCGTCCAGTGCTCCTTGGCCACGTCAGCTTGCCGCTGGATGCCGAGCACCGCGTTCCAGCGCCGATGGAAGGACGTCGCGGCCGCGGCGACGGCGAGCACGAGGTTCGCCTTGTCGTAGACGGGACGCGCCGGGCCGAGTTCCGGACGTTCAGTGGTCGCTTCGATGCCCGAGAGCAGCTTCTTGAACTGGCTAATCGACAGTCGGCCCGACTGGGTGTCGGGATCGAGCGGCTTGTCGATATCGGCGAGAAACACTGCCACGTCGAGCCGCCGCCGCAGCATGAGCTCAGACCTCACGCCGAATTCAATGCGGAAATTGGACAGCAGGTTTTCAACCGAGGCGAGGACGTGGTTTCTCCGGTCCTTCAACCCTCGCAGGTTGTCGCCCTTCACCTCGTCGAAGTGCGTGAAGCAGAAGAGAAGCTTGTCGGCGTTGCCCGACGTGAGGATGGAGCGAACGGCCGAGGCGGGCGCCGCCTGAACGGGCATGGCGGCGTTGTCGACCAGTAGCACGGCGTCAGCCTCGTCGATCGCCTTGGCCACCGGGGTCGAGATCGCCGCGGCGGACTTGGGAGTGTGCCCGAGACCTTCGCCGTCAATGAGAACCAGGCGCGGGACTTCGCCTTCCAGCCACAGCGGGGCAAAGGGTCCGGCCACTCTGATCCCGTCGACGAGGGGGGTCAGAAGGTGTCCGAAGAGCGGCGCGTAGTTCGACGTGAAGCGGTTGACGCCCCGCAGGAACTCGGCCCGTTCGTCCGTCTCCCATGTCCATGTGAGCGGCCATGCCTGCTGGTCGCGCTTGATGGTACCGATGGGGAGGGCGTAGAACCTCTTCTCAATCTCTTCGAGAAAAAAGTCCACTATGGCGTTGAAGCGCTCGTCTCCCCGAAGAATCTTGTCCAGCTCCTCGTCAAGGAGCTCCCGAACGACCCTCTCATCTTCCCTGTCGTTCGTGTCGAGTATGGTCCGTGCGTAGTCCTCGTGCTCCTTGACCAGGTCGCGGAGAGTCACCACGGCCTCGTCGACCAATGCCATTGTGGCATCGAGGTCGATGCCGACCAGGCCCGCCGGCTGGGCGCTGAAGTCCTGAGCCGCCCCCTCGTCTGGTTCCTCGTCATCGAATTCATCGAAGTCGTCCCCACTGGAAGATGAGACGGCAAGAGCAACCGGGCGATGTCCCCTCCGGCCGAGCACATAGCTGAAGCGGAACCGCTGATTTTCATGATCGAGCAGAAGCCGGCGGATCTCTCCATCCCCCGCCCCGTCAAGCGCGGCCAGGGCAGCCTTGGAGGCGCAGTCCGCAAGGTGATCCACAATCTCATCGCGCGGAAAGAACGTGACCACCGCACGGAAGGGGCCGGGCCCCATCACGATCTCCATGTCGGCCACCGTTGTCTTGGCGGTCGAGGTCGAGGGAAATCGGTCAGACTCCGGATCTGTCCCTAGAAACTGCCGGACGACGGTGGTCTTGCCTGCGCCGGTCGTACCCAGCAGCAGCACACGGCGGTATCCGTCATCCGCTGAGGGGAGCGGCAGCAGCTTCTCCCGGAGCCTGGCCGAGTCCTTCTCCCGCGCGGGCGTCATGCCGTCGAAGAAGGCCGAGACGACGCGCCCGTCAAACCTTCCCTCGGCGTTCGTCCTGGCCGTCGCGCTCCAGTAGCTCTCGTCGCTCAGGAGCATGTTGAGTTGAGTTACCAACTCCTCCGCCTCGGCCTCATCGCTCGTGCCGAGACCACGCCTGACCCTTCGTCCGGGCTTGCCTGTGGCGGGGTCGAGGCGGATCGGGTGACGGAAGATAACTGAGTACCTCTCACGGCCCTTGTCGCGAACCTTCGACGCCGTGTAGTAGCGAGCCGCCACATGCCCTCCCGTGTTCCTCGCGTGTTCCACGTCATAAGGTAGATCGATGGGTAGCCAGGCGTCAACACTTCTTGGTACACGCTTGGAACACGCCGTGGGGGTCCGGGGAGTACGTGAGAACCCCCTTGGTCGTGACAGCAGACGGGATAATTGGACGAGGAGGCCTCCGCGCGCGGGTCAGGCCAGTGTGAAGGCTACGTAATGATCTTTCTCCCAGACCGAAAGACGGAAGCCGTGCCGCATGGGGCCGTTGCGTCGCGTCCCCCTACGATCGCCCTGCGGAGGTTGAGCGCCGTGCGGGGTTGGGGGCGATCGACGGGACGGGCTTCGTGCCTCAGCCCGTCCCACCGGGTGACGGGGCTGGGCACCGTTGCGGGATATGCGCGGGATGGTGCTGGCCGCCGACCGGTTGCCGAAAGGCTGCGGTGCAGGTCGGAGGGGTGATGGGGGTGGTGGGTGGCGGTCGACTTCTAATCCGACGGTCGCAGGTTCGAATCCTGCAGGGCGCGCTTTGCGTTTTGACCATGGTCTGACCTGCAAGTATGCGGCGACGGATGCGTTCTGGAATCTTTGTCTAGCGGTTGCGTGCTCCGTGCGTGCTCGGGTGCGCCGACCCTGCGCGCACCATGATCACCCGTTGCCTCCGGCCTGATAGGCAAGAGCAACGGCTCCGCCTCGCCCCCAGAAGGTCGGCGATCGCGGCCGGATGCTTAATCCGACTGCCAGCTCTGCGCTTGCCGATGATTTAATCCTTGCAGGTCAAGCCGCATATGAGTATTTGTGGAGGACTCCGCCGAGCCGGTCTCGTCAGCGTATGTTCAGGTCGGTGATTCGTTCGGCATCTGTGATCGGGTCCGAGATGGGGCACAGGGGGGCTGCTTGGGTCGGGGCTTGGTGGGGCGGTGTTGGTGGTAGAACCGTTCGTACTCGCGTCGGGCGTGCTGTAGGTGGCGTTCGTTCAGCGGTCGAGTGAGCGGTGGTGCCCAACACGCGGATGCGCCTGTTGGCGTGCTCGATGACGCCCAGGATGTGCTTGACGCTGCCCTTCAAGGTCATGGAGGGTGCGACCTTGATGCCGAGCGTGGTGAGCTCTCCGTACACCCGCCGATAACCCCAGTTCGAGTTCTCCTGGACCGGGCGCAAAATGAGAGTACGGATGGAGTGGACCGTGGGTGGGCGCCCACGTCGCGATCACGTGCGG
Source organism: Sphaerisporangium siamense (assembly GCF_014205275.1). Classification (NCBI taxonomy): domain Bacteria; kingdom Bacillati; phylum Actinomycetota; class Actinomycetes; order Streptosporangiales; family Streptosporangiaceae; genus Sphaerisporangium; species Sphaerisporangium siamense. Next base: position 3,759,550 of record NZ_JACHND010000001.1, on the reverse strand, counting down.
TGGCCGACAGGTTCTAGCGAGCCTCGCGGGCCTCGTTCACGCGTGCACCGCGGTGGCCTTACGGCCGGGTCGCTGCTGGGCTCCCTTGCCATACTGCCGGCACCGCATTCTCGACATCCGTGATCGAGATGACTGTAGTGAGTACGATTTCGCCATGACTGCGGGCTTACGTCCCTCTCCGCGCGAAGTGGTCTCCCAGGTGGTCGCAGAGGTGGCCCCCGAAGAGGCGGCCATCGTCCACGCGTTCGACGACGTCGGTCACGACGAGGCTGTGCGGCGGTTGAAGCGATCCCGCGCACGCCGCGAGCCCTTGGGCTTCGGCCTCGGGGAAGTCGTGGCGCTGGTCACGCCGGTGATCTGGATCGTGCTGGACGAGGTGCTGAACAAGAGCGCGGAGAGCGCTGTGACGGCGACCGGCGGCTGGCTCAAGCCTCGGCTGGTGGCGGTTTTCCGCAGGCTCACCGGTAGGGACCCGGCTCCTCGGGCGGATCCTGTGATGCCGGTGATGACGGCGGAGCAGCTGCGTGCCGTACACGACCGGATCAAGGAGCTCGGGGCCGAGGCGGGGCTGGAGGCGAAGCAGGCCGAACAGGTCGCCGACGGGGTCGTGGCCCGGCTCGCCATCCAAGCCGCGAGCGGCGAGCGTCCCGAGCTCGAGAGCTGAGCCGGTGCCCGCCAGGCTGGGCAATGTCGGCACCAATCCGCGGTTCGCGCTGCTCATCCTGGCACTGGTGGCGGCCACGGCGTCGATGGCGGACGAAGGTCTGCTGCGGCTGACGATCGACAACGACAACCGCGATCTCGGCTGCATGCTGGCCGCTGGGGTGGATCCCCGAACCGAACGGCTGGCCAATCTCATGGCCCTGATCAGGAACGACGTGGCACTGACCGCGTGTTATGCGCGCTTTTCGCCAGTTGTGTCGTGGTGGCGACCGGCGATCGTCCTGATCGTGCTTCTCGTGAGCGCCGCAGGGCTGTTCCTCGCGCTGCCGTGGTGGCGGGCGCGCAGAACCCGGCCCATCATCGGGGAGGCCGACCATACGGTGCTCAGGGAGTTGATGACACGGGCCGGCATCGACCAGGGCAGCGTGCGGTTCGTCGTCGACCCTTCGGCGATGACCTCGGGCGCGGTGGCGTTCGGCCGGCCGGGCAGCTACACAGTGAGCCTGCACGCCGGGCTGCTCGCCAGGAGGCAGGCTGATCCCGCAGGCTTCACGGCGGTGGTCCTGCACGAGTTGGCCCACGTCAGGGCGGGTGACGTACGGCTCGCGTACGCGACGACCGCGTTGTGGCGGGTCTTCCTGATCATCGTCCTCCTGCCGTTCGCGACCGCGAACGGCAGGATACTGGCCCGCGAGCTGTTCGGGTGGTCTGAGGCTCGTTCGCTGTTCTGGCCTGGGGCAGCGCCGATCCTGGTGCGCGAGCTGGCGCTGGCCGGTGCGCTGACGCTGCTGGTCACCGTCACGCGAGCGAATCTCCTACGGCACCGGGAGCATCAGGCGGACCTGGCCGCCGTCCGCTGGGGCGGCGAACCGGACGTCTGGTCGAGGTACGTGGAGCAGGGCCCCCGGAGGTTGCGCGACTTATGGAGCTCCCATCCGTCGTGGCAGAGCCGGAGGACGGCCATCGAACGCGCCGCGGCTCCCGGCGAGACCGCGCTGCCCATGGTACTGACCGGTGCGGCGACGTTGTTCGTCACCGCGGTGGTGAGCGACCTTCCCACGGATTTCGGGCTGCGAGGCGACTGGAGCATGGCCGCGGCGGTCCTCACTGGGCTGCTGGCCGGCAGCATCGTGGTAGGGACGGTGACCCCGACGAACGGCGTCAGGGCCGGGCTCTGGTTCGGGCTCGGGCTCGTCCTGGCTGAGGCGGTGCTGAACAGGATCGACGGCAACCAGTGGCTGCCGAGCCGGCCGTGGATGCTGCTCGCGCTGCCGCTGTTCGCGGTGTTCACCTGCCGGCTGGCCGCGGAACTCACCGCGTTGTGGAGGCGGTGGACCGTTGCCCGCGTCGTGCTGACCGCGTTCGTGCTGGCCGGCTGGCTGCTGTGGTGGGAGCACATAGGCAAGCTCCTGGTGCTCGGCCATCTGATCCACGACCAGGCCGTGCTCGCCCAGCTCGGGCGGCTCGGCCAGGTGGGCGGGCAAACCGTACCCTTGCTGCTGGCGATGTCGGCGAATCTGATCGGTTTCACGACCGTGCCACTCTGGCCCGCGAGCGCCACCGCGGCCTGCCTGGTGCCGCTGGTCGTCAGCGTCTTCCTGGGGGGCAGCCGTCCGTCGCTGCCGAAAGTGCTGCTCGCGGGGTTGGCGGGAGGCGCGCTCGCCCTCCTTCTGAACGCGTTGGCCCTGACCTACCTCCATTCGCAGATCCGCCCGCCCATCGACGCCCGCGCTCTGGCCTTCGTCGTCACGTTGTTCCTGATCTTCACCACGCTGGCCGGCGTGATCCCCGCCGCGCTGTGGACCGCCTGGCGTGCCGTACGCTTCCGCCTGCTCACAACCCTCGCCGTGACCGCCCTGTCGGTGACGGTGGCGGCCTTCGGGATCTTCCTCATGCTCGGGCTGGACGGATGCCTGGGGCCCGTTAACCTCGTGGCGCGTTCGTGTTCCTGGAAGGCGTGGTTCGGAGCCTCGTGGCCCCAGCCGATCGTCGCCGTACTCGTGCCTTCGGTGCCGGTCGTCGCCGTCGTGGCCCTCCTGCCGTTCAACGTCCGGCGGAGCGAGTGGGCCGGCGGGTTCCTCACCGAGACGGGCCGGAGCGTGCGGCGCGGCGCCCTGGTGCTCGTCGCCGCGGTGGTGCCGGTGCTATTGACGGTCGCCGGCCTGCCCACGGATGGGGGCGTCAGCCTCGGCTTCCGGTCGACGGCCGAGATCACGGATGTCCCCGCCGTCACACGCGCCTCCTCCGAGCTGCGTGCGGCTCAGGCGGCGGCCTGGTTGCAGTACGGCGGGGGCGCTCTGCTCATGCAGTACGGCAACGATCTGGAGGAGCTGGGAAATGACCTCAAGCTGAAGTCTCCGAACGGTGAGCTCGATGAGAAGAAGGCGATCCCACGTCTAAGGGCCCTGGTCGCCGACATCCAAAGGATCCGGCGCTACTTCCAGCTCCCCGACCCGCCCATGCAGCGGCATTGGTCGGCGGCGATCGACGCGCTCGACCGCGATGTGAAGACCATGCTCACCGCTGCCGAGCAGGACGACAGCGCGTCGTTCGAGAAAGGGCTCAACCACCTGCTCACGTCGTCAAGGCAGATCATGGACATCGCCCAGGAACTCATCAGCCTCGCCGCGAAGACGTCCGCGGACACCTACCACTACTGACGGCACACGCAGGGCGGCGCCTGGTTCAAGTCCGACGACCAGGCCGGTTCGTGGTCGCGTTCTGAGTCAGATACCGGCGGGACGGCGCTTGATGCGTTCAAGGGTGAAGGTGAAGCTGGTTGTGAAGTCGCCCGTGCCACAGCGGATCGCCAGGAGGATGGCTTCGTCGTAGCGAGGTGGCCAGGTCGAATCGGCGTCTGGATCAGCACCGTTCCGCTGAACGCGACGCGGACAGGCGAGTCTCACGAGCGCAGGTCCATCTTGAGAGGCAGGGGAAGCCACGCGTCGAAGGCGCCAAGCAGTGCCATTGCCTCCAGCTCATAGGTCTCCAGATCGCCATGCATAAATGCGTTACTTCTCTGGCTGGGCCCCAACTTCCGAAAATCCACCCCATCTGCACCTAGAAAGGTTTGCAGGGCGTCGCCGTACACCACCGAAGCCACGAAAATCTCGATAGCGTCCTCATGCATTGCGATCTCACGCGGCTCGGTCAACGTGAGGTCACCCGTCAGACTCTCCACTACGCTCCCCGCCCCGTCAAAGCCCATGAACCCATCCGGCGGAAACGCCGGCGCCTCGATCCTCCAGGCACCACGCCGAGCCGAAAACATACGGCAGCGATCCCGGCCACGTCCGCACCGGGCCCTTCCGCCAGCACGAACGCGAACTTCCGGCCCTCCTCAAAGAGCACCGCCTGCACCTCAACGCGCGCGGTCGCTGCCCTGGCCACTTCTTCCTCATCCATATCCTGGCCGACCGCCAACGCCAGTCGTGACTACTCGGCCGTCTGCAACAGCGGAAGAATCATCGCCGAGGAGAACACCGCAATTACCGAGCCGAACGCACTCGGGCGGCATTCGCCGCTTCCCGCCCAGCCCGCCCACCCCCGGCCGCGACACCTCATCCCGCGACCGCATCCGAAATGCATGCAGCTCGCGGCGGTCCCTCTCTCCGAGACCAGAGCACCCGAAACCCGTCAGCCCAGCCTCCCGACACAGCCGCCGAAACAACTCTCCAGCGCCCGCAACCGATCCTGCCGCTACTCCACACCGAGCGTTCTACCATGCTCAGCCGCTTGACATCCTCGAGAACTGACCCACGCCCAGAACGGTGCGCGTTGTGCTCCACGCCTATTGCATCTCGCTTGCAGGAGACGGGGATACGGCTTTCCCATCTGCGCCGGCAGCCGCCGACCGGCGGCGAACAGCCTAGCCCATACCAGCGAAATTAGTGGACAAAACCACATCAATCGGTTGATATAGCCATCAGGTTTGGCATTTAGTTCAATAGCTCCTCCTATCATGCCCTTATGGCACTTTCCGATCTCCGTCACGAGATGGTTCTGTCCGCCATCGAGGAGTACGACAAGCTGGGCAGGGATGCCTTTCTCAAGGTCTACGGATACGGCCCGGCACGCGACTACTTCCTCCTACATGACGGGAAGCGGTACGACTCCAAGGCCATCGCCGGCGTGGCACATCGCGGCGTTGACGGGCGACCGCTCCAAGCCGAGAACTTCTCCGGCGGCAACGCCACCGTCGCACGCGCACTGAGTAACCTCGGCTTTGAGGTCACCCGTCCGAGCGACGTCATCGACGGACGCTCCCTGGAGAACCTGCTCCAGAAGATCCTCACACTCAAAACCGCCGCATCGGCCACGCCCGGCGCGCGGAAACGGCATCAGCCTTTGACCCTTCTCTGGGCCCTCGGCAGAGCGGCCCGGGGCTACGAACACCTTGTGCCATGGAGAGTTGCCTTTCCCGCACTCGAGTCGCTCCTGCGAGAGTTCGGTCATCCCGGCGACGGTCTACACGCCGAGTTTCCCGTACTCCGTCTCTATCACCACGGGCTCTGGGCCTTCCCGGACCATGACGACGTTCCAAGGGCCAGCGGCAGTGCGGCTCAGCGCTGGATGCGGCAGAACCAGCCACTCAGCGGTTTACCCTCATGGGCTCACAACCTTGTCACCGACCATCCGGCCGTACGCGCTCAGATCGTCCTGCGGCTCCTCGACGAGTACTTCCGTGATGTCGACCACGATGAGCTACTTGCGGCCACCCGACTTGCCCCTGAACCCGACGCCATCTCGTCGCCCCAGGACGAGATCAGATCTCTTCCCAATGGGACACCGACACCAAGCCGCCGCGCGGTCACAACCAACCGCGTGATCCGTGACTCGGCGCTCGCGGAGCAGGTCAAGCTCCTGCACGACCATCGGTGCCAACTCTGTGGTATCCGTCTCACGACCAGGCGAGGTCCTTACGCCGAAGGCGCCCACATCCGCCCGCTTGGCACGCCTCACAACGGCCCCGACGAGCCGGGCAACCTTCTCTGCCTGTGCCCTAACCATCACGTCCTGTTCGACGGTGGAACGATCACAATCAGCGACGAGCTGGTGGCCGTCGACGTCCCCAGCGGCAAGGTGATCGCACAAATGCGGCTCGCCGACGGACACCCACCGGATCGCCGACACCTTGCTTACCATCGTTGCCACATCTCAGAGGACTCTCAGGCAGCGGGTGCGGTGTAAGTGACCGAGGGTTGCCAGGAATCGCAGAGGAGCGCAGACGCACGCAGCGCACGACGCGAACTGCGCAGCGACGACGGGACCAATGAACCGCGCCGCAGTCGCCCTCTTGAGCCGTTCCTGGTCCCGGTTCTCCTACCGGCTCGCCCTCACCCCAGCTCGCCGACCTGTGGTTCTACGCTCATTGGCTGACATGGGACTGCAGCGCACACCCTCCCTGGGAGGAACACGAAAATATCACAGCTTGCGCGAGATTGATCTGACTTGTCAGCACATTGCGGACCGGGCATGAGATCATACGTCGATGCTGAGAGCGTGGAGTCTCCTCACTGTCGAGGAGGCCGACCGGCAATTCGGGGGCAACCTCGGCTACGAGGACGTCTTAGGCGATAAGTATGTGTGGAACAGCACGGTCGCTCACAGTGGCGACGCCCAAGAGGGTGACCTCGTCATTCTTAAGGACGGAGGGTGGGTTCTCGGTCTTGCCTGGATGGACGAGATCGCCTCCGGTACCGGCAAGAAGGAGCGACGGCGCTGTCCACAATGCGGAGCGACCTCCTTCAAAACCCGCAAGACTCGCGACATTCCCTTCAAATGCTCACCATGCGGAAAAGAGTTCGAGACTCCGACGTCAGAGACCATCGACGTCACCGTGTTCGAGGGCTACTACGGGCGCACCTGGCGTCCTTTGGACACACCGATGCCAGAGAAAGCGCTCCGCAGCTTGTATGGAAACCGGTCAGGGCAACAGTCCATCCGCCCCATCAAACCAGATGGACTGCGAGAGCTCTTCAGCGCCGCAGTCGGCCTTGGCTCACTGTGGTGGAGGGAGGACGGCGGCGTGCGCCCGCCTATTAAGGGCGGCCATCGGCAGGTCCTTCAAAGGGCACGGGTGGGACAAGCGAAGTTCCGTAGCCACCTCCTAGAACGCTATGGTAGTTGCTGCGCCATCACAGGGGCCCAACCAGCCGAGTGTCTCGAAGCCGCCCATCTCTATCGCTACAGGGACACTCCCAATCACGACATCAATGGCGGCCTGCTGCTCCGCCGTGATCTCCACGCATTATTCGACCGCGGACTCCTGGTCATCGAAGCCAGAACCTGGACCGTACGAATCGCACCGAGCCTGCACAAATATCCCGACTTGGCGATGCTCGCCAATGCCCCCATCCAGGTCCCATCACAGCTCCGTCCGGCTGTCAGCTACCTAGAACAACATCTAGCGCTTGCAATTGACGGCTGGGGTGAGCGAACAGTACTTTGAACCTTTATATCACCGGCATGGAGCGTACCCTTTTCGTAACACTTAACAGGTTCTAAGCCGCCGACGATGCGGTGCCGGCCGGAAATTGCTCCGATGCTCACCGTTGGGCGAAGGCATATCTTACGTACCAGATCTCAAGCCGGGACGAAGGTATGCCGTTGGCCTCGCACTACGACTTTCGTGGATTTGTAGCTCGTCACGACATGCGTCGATCGAGCCGCGAAATAGTGCCCTTGCTTTCCGCGCTGCGCAGTCGGCCAATTCTCGCACCGGTTTTCCCCCTCGGACGTGGCGGTGTCCCATCGGTCCGAATCTGTAGCCTGCGGTCTTCATGGCAGGGGGGTCGTGTGGTCCTGGGGTGTTGGAGTGTCCTGCCAGCCGGGCCACTCAGGGGGCAGGGAGTGGGGCAGGGCGGGGATCGTTGGGGTGGTGACCAGGTGGAGGTACCGGTCCGCGTCGGTGAAGAGCAGACCCATGGCGTGCCAGTGCTTGAGCAGGCTCGTGACCCAGGTCGTATCGGCGGGGAGGGCACGTTCGAGAAAGGCCGCGGTGCGGGGTTGGTCGAGGAGGTGGAGGGCGGCGATCTCGCGGGGGTCTTGCAGGTGGAGGGTTGTCCAGTGGTAGGTGGGGCGGGTGTTGGTGACGGTGATCGTGTTGTCGGTTTCCTGGTAGGTGAGGTGGCTGGTGGAGTAGGCGTCGCGCCAGGTGGTGACGGCGTTGGCGAGGTGGGTGGCCATGGTGTCGGCGATGCCCTGGGGTGGGGCGTCGAAGAGGTAGGCCAGGTCGGCGAGTTCTCGTTCGGGAAGGTCGTAGGTGAGGTGATAGTGGTCGCGGGGGCGGGGGTCGGGGAAGCCTAGATCGGGGCGGTCGAAGTAGGGGCTGAAGCGTTCGATGGCGATTCGAGCCACCTGTTCGGCCGGGGCCAAGTGGTGCAGGGCGGGGAGTTGGCATAGGACGGACTCGTAGTCGTCGTCGGTTTCGCCGGGGAAGCCGTAGAGGTAGTTCCAGGAGAGTGAGAGACCTACGGAGGCGGCGTCGCGGAGCAGGCGGACGTTCTGGCAGCCGGTCACGCCCTTGCCTATGAGGTCGAGCACCCGGCCACTTAGGTTTTCGATGCCCGGCTGTACGTGGGTCAGGCCGGCGCGGACGAGAGTTTCCAGTTGGTCGCGGCGCAGGTTCGACTTGACTTCGTAGCGTAGCCGCAGGTCCTGGCCGGATTCGGCTATCCGGGGCAGGACGGAGGTCAGGTAGCCCATGTCGAGAATGTCGTCCACGACGAACATGTCCCGGATCTGGTGCCGTTCCACCAGGTCCATGATTTCGTTGTAGAAGCGGTCCGGGCTTTTGCTCCGGAATTCCAGGGCCGTGCCGTTCAGGCCGCAGAAAGTGCAGTGGTGTTTCTCGCCCCACCAGCAGCCGCGTGATCCCTCGACGACGAGCTTGGGCTCGATCCGGTCGCGGGCGGTGGAGGTGCTGAGGCGGTCGAAGTAGGTGCCGTAGTCGGGAGCCACGATCTCGGACGGGCGCAAGGGGCGGGCCCGCATCGGGTTGGCGACCGAAGTGCCGTCCGGGGTACGCCAGCACAGGCCGGGCACCTCCGCCGCAGAGGATGTCGGTAAAGGTGGGTGTACGCCGCCGGCCAGGGTGGTCAGGAGCTGGGGGAAGGCGGCTTCGCCTTCGCCGCGGACCACGTAGTCGAGGAAGGGGAAGTTGCGGTGCAGGGCCGCGCCCTGGACGCCGTCGCAGTTGGCGCCGCCGAGGATGACCACCGTGTTCGGCCGGAGGAGTTTCAGGCGGCGGGCGGTGGCGAGGGTGGCGGTGGTCTGCTGGAACGTGGAGGTGAAGCCGATGATGTCGGGGGCGATCGCGGCGAGACGGTCGGCCAGGTCGGCCACGAAGCGGGGCGCGGACTCGTGCAGGCGCAGGGTTAGAGACAGCTCGTCCGGGGTCATCGACTTCGTGTATCGGTCGCGGAACTCGGCGACCCGCCAGGCGGGGTCGTCGTACAGGGCGGCGGAGAAGATCCAGTCGCCGTAGCCCTCGAAGTAGGTGTGATCGGAATAGAAGCGGTAGTCGTCCACGGTGAGGCCGGCGCACCAGTCCAGATAGTCCAGGTGGGCGTGGACGTCCACGACCTCGGCATCGGGAAGGGACTGGGAGACGGTGTTGCGCAGGATGCCGAGGGCGAGCGAGGGGACGTCGATCGGCGCCCAGGGCATGTTGACCAGCGCTACCCGCATGGACCGGACCTCCAGTTCATCTCAGCGGCCACATCCCGGACTGGATCATCGGACCATGCCGCGCGGCCGGGGGCGGGTCGGTCTTCGGCGCCGTCCGCGCCAGGACCCGTGGGTCATCTCGGCGGCCGCGTACGAGCCGCTTCAGCCGATGTGCCGCGACCTGGAAAGGCAGGTCAGGACGTGCGGTCGGGGACGAGGGGTTGGGCGGCGGTGTCGCCATGGGAGGGGGTCTCCGGGCTACTGAGTAGGCGGGCCATGTGTTCGATGACCGGGCGGAGGTCGGTGGTGGGGCTGAACTCGATGAAGACGGTGTCTACGTGGTTGATGCCGGTGTGGCCGGGGGGCCAGTAGAAGAGTTCGCCTGCGCGGGTGAGCATTTCTGAGCCGTCGGCGTAGCGTTGCCACATTTCGCCCTTGAGCATCAGGCCCCAGTGGGGGCACTGGCACAGGTCTCCGGGGAGGCCCTTCAGGAGGGGGGTCACGTCGGTGCCTGCGGGGACCTCGACGTAGCGGACGGTGAATTCGCCCCATTCCTCGCCGCCGGATTTGATGCCGCCGGTGAGTTCGGTGTCCAGGTCCTCGGGCTTCTTGTGTGTTCCAGCCATCACTACTCCCTCGCGAGCGACGGTCGCGCCCCAGCCCCAGGCATCGCTGCTCCCTTCGCGAGTCGCGTTCCCGCCCCAGCTTCTACGGGCGGCCGCAGCCTCGGCTTCTATGGGTGGCCGCAGCCTCACGGGCGGCGGTGCAGGGTCATCCGCAGGCCGTGGGCGGGGCGTAGGGCGGTGCCGGGGCGGATGTCGATGGGGTGGCCGGGGATGAGGGTCGCCGACCAGTGGCGGGTCAGCGTCGCCAGGACCAGGGCCAGTTCGGCGCGGGCGAACGGTTGGCCGAGGCAGACGCGGCGGCCCATTCCGAAGGGGAAGTACGCGCCTGGCGGCTGGCCGGGGGCGGTCTCGTCGAACTTGCCGGCCGGGGTGATCCAGCGTTCGGGGCGGAAGGTCAGGGGGGTGGGCCACCAGCGTTCGTCGCGGTGGGTGAGCCATTGGGCGACGATGCAGGTCGAGCCGTCGGGGACCGTCCAGCCGTCGAAGACGACGTCCTGTTGGAGGCGGCGGCTCATCATCCAGGTCGGGGGCATGATGCGCAGGGACTCGGCGATCACCGCGCGGGACCAGGGCAGCCGGTCCAGGTCGCCGTGGGTGGGGGTGGTGTCGAGGCGGTCGACCTCCTCGTGCAGCCGTTCGGCCACCGAAGGGTTCTCGTCGAGGAACAACCACGTCCACGACAGCGCCGCCGCCGAGGTCTCGTGGCCGGCCAGCATCATCGTGACCGCCTCGTCGCGCACCTGGCCGTCCGGCATCGGCTCGCCGGAGGGGTCCCGGGCGGACAGCAGCATGGAGAGGATGTCGCCACGGTCGCCGGACTCGCGGTGCTCGGCGATGTGGCGTTCGACCACGCGGGTCAGCTCGGCGCCCGCGGCGGCGATCTGCCGGTCGCCGGGGGTGCGCAGGCGGCGCATCAGTTTGCTGGTAGGCAGCAGGCGGCGTTCGAAGGGCCGCAGCAGCGTGGTGAGCGCGCCGGCCACGGCACCGGCGTCCTCGGTGAGGTCGGCGCCGAACAGCATGCGGCCGATGTTGAGGAGCATCAGGTCGATCATGTCCTCGGCGACGTCGCGGACCGCGCCGTCCCGCCAGTCGGGGTGCTCGGCGAGCACGGTGGCGGTGACGACGGCCTGGTCGGCGTACTGCTCGACGCGGGTCGGGTGGAAGGCGGGCGCGATCATGCGGCGCTGCCGTTGGTGCAGGTCGCCGTCGCTGGTGAGCAGACCCTGGCCGAGGATCATGCGGGCGTGGCTGTGGCCGCGCGCCTTGCCGGTGGCGCGGCCCTGGGCGACGAGCAGCTCGCGGACCAGGTCCGGGGCGATCAGCAGGTAGGTGTCCTGGCCGCGCAGCCGGAAGCGGACGATCCGCGGGGAGCCCGCGCCCAGCCGTTCCAGGAAGTCGGTGGGGCGCCGGGTGCGTCGCAGCCTGAGCCTGTCGACGGGGGTCAGCACCAGTTCGGGAAGCTTTTCCTGGACGGTGGGAGCGGCCATGGCGTCGCTAGTCCTCCACAGTCAGATACGGCCGTACGAACGCAGGATCTTCATCCGCTCGATCGTGAACCAGCCGCGCCATTCGGCGAGGGACGACGGGTTCCAGACGTCCCAGGTGACCTGCCAGCCGCCGTCCTCGTCCTGGGCGGCCGCGAACACGTCGAGGTTGGCCTCGATGACGTCGTCGGTGAACCAGCTCCTGGTGATGGAGTCGGCGGCCGGCGCGAAGTCGAGGGGCAGTGAGATGTCGCCGGGCCGGGTCGGGTCGAAGGCGATGACGTCGTGGTCCTTGAGGATCTCGCCGACCTCGGCGCAGGTCTTCTCGGCGCGGTCGCGGTCGGGGACGACATCGAGGAACTGGACGGCGGTACGGACGTCGTAGGCGATCTGCACCGGCCATTCGCCGGCGGCGATGCGGTTCGGGATGCCGTCGAACGCCCGCCAGGCGAACGCGGTCGCGGGGTCGCGCCACGGGTGGTCGATGTCGTAGCGCCACAGGTACGCGGCGAGGGTCGCGGTGGGGTTCAGGCCGGGCGGGGTCGGGTTCTCCCACCAGGACGCGCGCGGGTAGCCCTCGACGGTCGGCAGCACCATGGGGACGCCGCCGTCCTCGCTGGTCACCGTCATCAGCCAGTCGTAGAACGGGATGACGATGTCGCGGTCGCTGCGGCCGACGTCGTCCATCATGCGCAGCGCGAAATCGGCGGTGGTGGCCTGGCTGGTGGGGCCGCGGAAGTCGCCCTCCAACGCGTTGCCGAAGCCGCCGTCCGGGTTCTGGTACGGCCGCAGCGCCGCGACGAGCCGGTCGGAGTCGCCGTCCCGGAAGAGGCAGTCGAAGCGGTAGCGGTCGATGAGGCGGGCGTTCAGCCAGATGAAGCGCTCAACCGCGTCAATCCGGCGAGCGGCGTCGGTCAGCGTCATGGGCTGATTGTTTCCGTTATCGCAGCGAATCAGGACGATCGGGTGGTACGTCGGGGGCATACCGTCAAGTCCGGATGCGGCCACGTCAGGTGTCCCTCTCCCCCGCCGTACAGGTCCGATTCCGGCACGGCGTGGTACGACCCCCAGTCGCCTCGGGCACAGCCTGGTCCGGCTCTCGACGGCTGGGTACGGCCTGGTCAGGCGGCGGGGGCCGACCACAACCGGATGGCGCCGCCGTGGGGCTCGACGCGGCCGGTCAGGTGAGCGCGCAGTTCTCTCGTGCCGCCGAGGACTGCCTCGGCCTGGCTCTCGTAGTGGACGGCGGCGGCGATCCAGGCTTCTAGGTCGGCCGGGTCGATCGGCTCGTAGCGCGGGTGGAGGCCGGCGGTGTCGCGGGGAGCGAGCTTGTACGGGACGTCCTCGTACCAGGTCGTGCGGGCCCGCAGGGTGGGGTCGGACTCGACGGCTGCGCGCACCAAGCGGTGGTCGATGTGGTTTCCCGCGGCGAGGGGGGCGTACAGCGCGTCGCCGGGGGCGAGGTGGGCGTGGATCGCGGCGGCGATGGCGGCGGGCAGCGTGTGGTCGTCGGGGTGCGGACGGCCGAACAGGCTCAGCACCCGCGAGTACCGTGGTTCGTTGTCACTGGTACGGAGGGCGGCGTCGGGCAGGCCCACTGACACGCCGCCAGCGTCGATCGCGGCGAGCGCGCGGCGGTCCTCCTCCCGCCGGACGGCGGGCTCGGCCACCCGCCGCCAGTCCTCGGTGGTGACGCCCGCCGCGCCTTCGGCCGTGCCGCTCGCCATGTCGGACGGCAGGCCGGCGATGGGACCGTTCGGCGGGCCGTCGAAGACCGTTAGCACGGTGACAGGCTCGCCGGCACGGCGCCAGCGCGCGATGCACCCGCCGATGGACCACACCGCGTCATCCGGATGCGGCGATAGGACCAGCCGGCCGCTCATGACGCATCGGGGGCGGGTCCTGCGGCCGGCGCAACGGGATGAGGTCCGGAGTGGTGAGGAGCGGCGGTGGAGGTGGGTCCGGTAGGGGCGGATGCGGCAGCCGGATCGGCGAGGACGGGGACGGTAGGTGCGGGTCCGGTGGTCAGGCTAGGGGGTGGAGGTCCAGCAGGGGCTGAAGCGGACCCGGCGACCGGGGGTCCAGCGAGATGTGAACCGGCAGGTGGGGCGGAGGGAACGGTGGGAGCCGGTGGGGTGGTGAGTCGGGCGGCGGTGAGGACTCGGGTTATGTAGGTAGACGGGTCGCCGGAGGCGGAGAGGAGGTAGGGGAGTTCGCGGACCGCTGGGACGGGGTGCAGGGCGGCGAAGCGGTTCATGTTGGTGGCGTGTTCGTCCCAGCGGGACGGGCGGCGGTGGGTGAGGTGGACGCCGAGGGCGTCCGGGGCCAGGTCGCGGCGGGCGCCCGCCTCGTACAGCCGCAGGCCGAGCTCCAGGTCCTCGCATCCCCAGACCTCGCCGAAGCCGGCGTCGAAGCCGCCCACCCGCTCCCACAGGGCGCGCGGCATCGACACGTTGGCTCCGACGCAGCCGAGCCACGGCACGGCGTCGGGGAGGTCGCCGCCGTGCATGGCCTCGATCGCGCGTTCCAGGGCGTTGGCCTTGAGCCGATGCCGTGGGTGGCTGGACCGTCCGCCGTGGATGAGGTCGCGGGCCTCGCGCACCTCCGGGTACGGCGCGCCGTCGAGCGTACGGACCAGGTGGTCGGCGGCCGGTAACTCGCGCAGCCGACCGTGCACGAACCGGTCGGGCCGGGACCGCGCGCGGTGCCCGCCCACGAATCCCGGCCCGACGAGCACGTCGTCGTCGAGGAACACGAGCAGGTCGCCCCCGGCGTGCTCGGCGCCCAGGTTGCGCGCGCCGGCCCGCCCGCGCCCGCCACCGGCGACGACCCGCAGCGGCAGCCGCTCGGCGGCCTCCGCGAGGACCTCGGCGGTGGCGTCGACGGACCCGTCGTCGACGACCACGACCTCGGTCAGGTAACCGGCGGGCTCCGTGTCGGCGAGGCAGGCCAGCGTGAGGCGCAGCCGCAACGCCTTGTCCCGAGTGGGGATGACAACGCTGACGCTCATGGCGTCAGAGGTCGGAGAGCACGGCGGTCAGGGTGTTGGCTATCGCGGTCAGGCCTGCTTCGTCGCCTAGGAGGGTGCGGTGGTGGAGCCAGATGCAGTCTCTGCCGATTTCTTCGGTTATCGGGCAGCGGCGGGCGAGGTCGTCCACGGAGAGTGGTTCGGTGGGGGCGGACCAGAAGGCGTCGGTGCGGTAGATGGGGCGGAAGGCTACGAAGGCGGGGATTCCTCGGGCCACCAGGGCGTCCACGATGGCGTTGCGGCGTTCCTCGGTTGTGCCGGGGAGGCGGAACATCGCCATGTAGTGGGGGACGACGTCGCAGCGGTCGTCGCGGCCCTGCGGCTCGACGCCGGGGATCGCGGCGAGCAGGGCGCGCAGGATCGGCCAGTTCGCCTCGCGGCGGGCGATCTGTTCCGGGAGGCGGGCGAGCTGGGCCCGTAGCACCGCGCCGGAGAACTCGTTCATGCGGTAGTTCGTCCCGGCGGTCTCGTGCAGATACCGGCGGTCGGACGGCGGCCGGCCGCAGCTGTGCCGGACGAAGCCCTCGTCGTACGTCTCCCGGTCGGGGACCAGCAGCGCGCCGCCCTCCCCCGCGGTCATCAGCTTGCCGTTCTGGAAGCTGAACGCCGCGATCGAGCCCAGCTCGCCCACCCGTTGGCCGCGCCACCGCGCGCCGTGCGCGTGCGCGGCGTCCTGAAGGATCGCCACGCCCGCGTCGGTGGCCAGCTTGCCGAGCGCGTCCATGTCGGAGAAGAAACCGGCCATGTGCACCGGCATGATGGCCCGGGTCCTGTCGGTGACCGCGGCCGCGGCCGCCGCCGGGTCGATGTTGTACGTGTCCGGGAGCACGTCCACCGGCACGGGGACCACGCCGAGCCGTTGCACGGCCATGGAGGAGGAGATGAACGTGAACGCCGGCACGATCACCTCCTCGCCGGGCCTGATGCCGAGGAGTTCCACGGCGAGTTCCAGCGCGTGCGTGCCGTTGGTGACGGCGAGGGCGTAGGGGGCGCCGTGGTAGTCGGCGAACTCGCGCTCGAAGGCCGACACCTCCGCCCCGCCCACCCGCCACCACTGCCCCTGTTCGAGGGCGCGGGTCAGACCGGCCCGTTCCTCCTCGCCGTACTGGGGCCATTCGGGGAACTGCGGCTGGGCGGGAACCTCGGCGGATGTCATCCGGCCACCTCCTGAAGTTGAGCGTTCCGGGCGTGCAGCAGGGCGCCGAGCAGCGACGCCCTGGGGCCGAGTGCGGCCGGCGCCACGACCGGCACAGGCCGGCCGGTCCTGGCGAGCGCGGCGACGTGGGCGGCCACACCGGGGACCAGGCCGGGCGCGGCGGCGCCGAATCCGCCGCCGATGTGGACCCGCCTCGGCCGGACGATCTCTGTGAGCGACACGACGGCGAACGCGAGGGCCGTGGCGGTTTCGGCGATCGTGGCCGCCGCCCAGTCCTCGCCCCGGACGGCTGCCGACACGAGGTCCTCGGCGGTGACCGTCCCGCCCCTGCGCGCGGCGGCACGGCGCAGCGTCGCCGGGCCGGACGCCGTGGCCTGGAGGCAGCCGTCGCGGCCGCAGGAGCAGGCCGGGCCGCCGGGGTGGACCACCATGTGACCCAGCTCGACCGCCGCGCCGCCGGCGAACGGCTCGCCGTCCAGGACGAGCCCGCCGCCGACGCCGGTGCCGACGCCAAGAAAGGCCAGGTCGGGGCAGCCGCAGGCGCGCGCCTCGGCAAGCGCGGCCAGGCCGCCGTCGTCGGCGACGCGGACCGGCGCGCCGTCGATCAACGTTCCCAGCCGGCACCGCAGCGCGGCGACGAGGTCGAAGCCGATCCAGCTCGGCCGGTTCGGCCAGGCGACGACCCGGCCGCCGCCGTCGACCGTCGCCGCGGACGACACGCCGACGGCGGCGCAGCGATCCCGCGGCCCCAGCCGCTCGACGAGGTCCCCGATCACCGCCAGGTCGCGCTCGGGATCGGGTGCGTACGGCGGCCAGCGGGCCTCCGCCTCGTAGGCGGCGTTCCCGACCTCCATCCGCGCGGCCACCTTCGTCCCACCGATGTCGATGCCGAGGTAGGTACCGGAGCCGGCACCCGAGGCAAGGAAGGAGGTCATGGCAGCGGGCCTTCGGGGAGTGGGTGCGTCGTGACGTGTGCGGGGTGCGGTCCGGGTAGTGCGAGTGCGGCGACGTAGCCCTCGGGGGCCGGGAGGTCGTACAGGCGCCACGGGCCGGGCAGGCGGGGGGTCCCGGTGGCGACGGGGCCGGAGACCGGGATGGCCATTCCCCAGCCGAGGCGCCCGCCGGACGCCTTGACGCAGGCCTCTTTGCGGGTCCACAGGCGGAAGAACACGCCGGGGTCGGCGGCGACGGCCTCGGCACCCTCGCGGTCGAAGCGCCGTTCGGCTATGGCACGGGCCGACACGCCGGAGCGCACCCGTTCCACGTCCACGCCGACGTCGCGCCCCACGGCAACGGCGAGCAAGGCGAGCGGCCCGGAGTGGCTGAGGTTGAACCGCAGGTCCGGCCGGGCCGGGTCGGGGCGCAGCGCGGGCTTGCCGTTCTCGCCGTACTGGAACTCGACGGCCTCGGCGGGCAGGTCCAGGTATCGGCCAAGAATCCGGCGTGTCACGAAGTGGGCCGCCGCGTACCGGGCCTGCTCGTCGGCCGGGAACGTCCAGACGTGAACGTCCTGGGGTCCAGGCGGCCGGACATCGCTCAGGAGCCTACGCAGACGGGCATCGCTCAGCGGACCGGACTGCCCGGCGTCACCCAGCGGACCGGACGGCTGGGCGTCGCGCGGCGGACTGGACGGCCGGGTGCGGCTCAGCGAACCAGGCCCCCGGGTGGTGCTCGGGAGGCGGGGTGGCCCGGTGATGCTGAAGGGGCCGGGTGATGGGCTGCTGTTCGAGGGGTGGGGGGTGGGGGTCACCCGGCTCGCTCCTTGAGGGGGGAGCTTGGGGGGGCGGCGGAGGCGTAGAGGGCCTCTATGGCGCTGATGATCGTCGCGGTTTCGTCGAGGGCGCGGCCGCGTGGCTCGCCGCCGGCGACCAGGAGGGGCAGTTCCTCCAGTTGGCGGTGATACTCAGTGCCGATCGGCTCCTCCGCCAGCGGTACGGGTTCGGCGATGCCGGCGCGGTGGACGACCAGGCGGGGGGTCGGCTCGCGGGTCGGGCTGAAGCCGAACGTGCAGGACAGTGACGCGGTGGCGGCGGAGCCGTGCAGGCGGATCTTCGTGAGGTCGTACGGCTGGTGGGAGGCCCAGGCGGTGCGGAGGAACATTCCGACGCCGTCGTCGGTCACCAGGAACCCGGCGGCGCCGTCCTCCACGTCGCGCCGCCCGGACGCCGTCCTGTCGCCCCGCCAGGACGCCGACCATCGGCCGTCGTCGAGCAGGTCGGCCGAGGTGACCGCGCACGCCTGCACGATGCCGGGCCGTCCGATCAGGTCGAGCCCGACGTCGAGCAGGTGCCAGCCGAGGTCGATGAGCGCGCCGCCCCCGGAACGGCACCGTTCGGTGAACCAGCCGCCCTGCCGGGGTATGCCGCGCGCCCGTACCCAGGACAGTTCGACCAGCCGGATGCGGCCGAGTGCCGGCACGACCGACCGCAGGGTGCCCACGTCGGCGCGCCAGCGGGCGGCGCTGCCGGCGAACAGCCGTCCGGCGCTCGCCGCCTCTGCGGCCCGCAGCCGCTCCAGTTCCGGCCGGGACAGGCACACCGGCTTCTCGACGAACACCGACACGCCGGTGCCGAGCAGCGTCTCGGCGGTGGCCGTGTGCAGGTGGTTGGGGACGGCGACGATCGCCAGGTCCGCCAGGTCCGGCCCGATCTCCTCGGCGCGGCGGGTGCGCCGGGCGTCGGGGGCGATCTCGGCGGCCGCGGCGAGGGCCTCGTCGTCCGGGTCGGCCAGGGCGGTGACCTGATAGGCGGGGTTGGCCGCGAGCCGGCGCAGCCAAAGCTCCCGGCCACTCCAGCCGAGCCCGACCACGGCGGCCCGGACCGTCGTGACGGCAGCGATGGAAGTCGCGTTGGTCCGGAGCGTTGAGACCGCGGCGGTGCTGGTCGTCCGGGCGGGGTCCATCAGAATCTTGCTCCGCCGTCGACGGTCACGGTGGTGCCGTTGAGGTAGCTGGATGAGGAGGAGGCCAGGAAACTCACCGCGGCGGCGACCTCCTCCGGTTCGCCGAAGCGGCCGGCGCCGATGAACTTCAGGACCAGTTTCTGTTCTTCCTCGGAGTGGAAGTCGGTCTGGTCGGCGCGGATGGCGCCGGGGGCGATCACGTTGACGGTGATGCCGTGGGTGCCGAGTTCGCCGGCGACGGAGGCGGCCCACGGTTGTAGCGCGCCCTTGGTGGCGGCGTAGGCCGCGTGGCCGGGGAGGCCGGTGACGCCGGCGCGGGAGCCGAAGAGGATGATGCGGCCGTACCTGGCGCGCATCATGGGGCGCAGGCACGCCTTGGCCAGGCCGATCGCGCTTTCGAGGTTGACGGCGAGGAGTTCGGCGACCGTGGCGGGGTCGGTGCTGAGGGCCAGGCGGCGGGTGCGGATGCCGGCCGCCGCCACGGCGATGTCGACCCGCTTGAAGGTCCGCAGGGCGGTGTCGACGAGCGTCTGCGCGCCGTCCGGGCGGCTGAGGTCGGCCTGTACCGGGACGCAGGTGCCGCCGGCGGCCTCGATCTGTTCGGCGAGGAGTTTCGCCGCCTGCTCGTTGCCGTGGTAGCCGGCGATGACCGTGGCCCCGGCCAGGGCGAGTTCGCGGCAGCAGGCGGATCCGATGTTCCCGGAGGCGCCGGAGACGACGGCGACCCGGTCGTCCAGGCCGTATCGGGCGGTCAGGTGGGCGAGGTCGGCCATCATGATCCTTCCGTGGCGAGGACGAGGTGGCAGGGCGAGGCGCCGATCCGGGCGTCGCGCACGACGGCGCCGCCGGCCGCGGCGAGCCCTGCGGTCAGGTCGGTCACGGCCGGCCAGGACCAGCCGCCGTGGGTGAGCCAGTCGATGCCGAGCTCGGACCCGGCGCCCTCGGGGGGCAGGAACACGTCGTCGACGAGCAGCCGCCCGCCGGGACGCAGCCGGGTGAGCAGCCAGGCGAGGTCGTCGCCGGGCGCGGGGCCGTGGATGCCGTTGGCGACGACGCACAGGTCGTACGCCCCGGCCGGCGGATCCTCCGTGGTCGTGATTCCGGGCGCGGGCGGGCCGGAGAACCGGCCGAGCCGCAGCAGCTCTCCGGTGGCGGCCGGGTCTGCGGCGAGGATCTCGGCCAGGTACCGGCCGGGTCCGGCGGAGACCTCCAGGACGTGGGCACCGGGCGGGACGGCGGCGAGCCTGCGGCCGAGGCGCGTGCGGCCGGCGGTCTGGGGGCCGTTCATCGCCGCCTGGTAGGCGTGGACGACCTCGTCGGCGGGGGCGCGGACGTCGAGTCGGCGGCGGCCGTGCCGCAGGGTGTCGGCGATCGTCTCCCTGGCCGTCCAGCCGCGGGACAGCGCCGCCTCCAGGTCCAGGTA
The DNA here is from genome assembly GCF_014205275.1 of Sphaerisporangium siamense. NCBI lineage: Bacteria > Bacillati > Actinomycetota > Actinomycetes > Streptosporangiales > Streptosporangiaceae > Sphaerisporangium > Sphaerisporangium siamense. The sequence goes on along the minus strand of NZ_JACHND010000001.1, from coordinate 3,739,599 downwards.
CGGGCCGGTCTCGGGGTCGCCTTCTGTGCCGGTGACGACGAGGCCGAGGCGGGCGGCGATGGCGAGGGCCCAGTCGAGTTCGGGGGCCGAGAGGCCGAGGCGGGCGGCGATCTCTTCGGTGCCGGCGCGGCCGTCGAGCCGGTCGAGCACGCCGAGGTCGCGCAGCGCGAACAGCAGCTCGGCCGCCTTGTACCCGCGCACGGCCGCGGCGACGACGTCCGGTCCGGCGAGCCGGTAGCGGGGCCTGGCGCGGACCTTGCCGGTCATCGTCCGGTCCAGCCGGGCGGTGCGGACGATCTCGGTGGGCACCTTGTGCGGGGCCAGCCGCTCGCGGGCGAACGCCAGCAGCTCGCCCTCGTCCAGGCCGGGGGCCGCCTCGACCTCGGCGACGATCGCGTCCTCGCCCTCGAACCGCCCGGCCCGCGCGTACACGTGCACGTCGCGGACGGCGGGGTGTTCGCGCAGCACGTTCTCGACCTCCAGCGGCGCCACCCAGCGCGCGCCGCGGCGGATCGCGCTGGACTGCCGGCCGAGCATGAAGACGCGGCCTTCGGCGTCCCGGACGGCGAGGTCGCGGGTGGAGTGCCAGGCGCCGGCGTCGTCGAGCTCGACCTCCAGCACGCCGGGCCTGCCGTCCGGGCAGGGCCGCCCGCGCTCGTCGACGATGCGGTAGGCCACGCCGTCCAGCGGCCGTCCGACGCACAGGGACGGCAGGTCGGCCAGGCCGGCGAACAGGGTTCCTGTCTCGGTGGAGCCGTAGTTGCGGGAGGTGCCGCAGCCGAACGCGGCGCGGAAGGAGTCCTCCAGCCGCTGGTCGACGGGCCCGGCGCCGACCATCGCCATGCGCGGCGGCGGGGGGATCTCGCCGCCGCGCCGGAGCCGCCGGGTGGCGAGCAGCCGGGCGAGGGTGGGCACGAGCGCGATGATCGTGGCGCCCTGGGCGAGTTCGTCCTCGATGGCGGTGAGCGCGGCGGGCGGGACGGCCCGCAGCTCGGCGCCGGCGACCAGCGCGGCCGTCGCCCACGCCAGCGCGTACGCGTGGCACAGCGGCAGCGGGAGCAGGACGCGGTCGCACCCGTCCAGCGCGAGCGTGGTGCGGTACCGCTCGCCCTCACGCAGCAGGGACGCCTCGGTGCGGGTGACGAGCGCGGGCAGGCCGGTGGAGCCGGAGGTCGGCACGAGGATCGCCCGCTCGGGACGGTCGCCGTCGCGGGCCAGGTCGAGCAGCCGGGAGAGCTCCTGGTCGGGGGCGTCCTCCGAGACGAGCAGCGGGCTCGCCCCGGCCTCCAGCAGGGCCAGGAACTCCACCAGCCAGTCGGCGCCGTTGGGGGCCCGCAGCGCGACCGGCCCGGCCACCCTGAGCGCGCGCAGCTCGTCGGCGCGGCGCCGGACCTCCTTGTCGACCTGCGCCGCGGTCAGGCCGTTGACGACGCGCCGGTCCGGGTCGCCGGACCGCACCAGGCCGGGGAGGCCGGTCACGCGCCGCCCGCCAGGTACTCGCGCTTCATCTCGGCCAGCAGTTCCCTGATGCGCGGCGGGGAGTAGGTGGGCGCGGCGCACAGCTCGTCGAGGGTGATCTCGTCCTCGAAGTACATCGACAGGGTGTCCCAGGGCGTGAAGCAGCCGTGGCAGGCCTCCAGCCGGGGACGGGGGGCGAGCAGCGCCTTGTACAGGCCGGTCTCGCCGACCTTGTTCAGGGATTTCTCCCATTCCTCGCCGAGGGTGTTGCCCATGTCGCTGAACCAGATGTTCGGGCACGGGGTCACGACGCCGTCGCTGAAGGTGGACACGACCAGCCGCGGCAGGTGGCAGCGGAAGTTGCGCCGTCCCTCGTGGTAGAAGCGCAGCAGCCGGTCGAAGTACGCGCGGGGCGGCAGGATGGGGGCGAACTCGTCGTACCGCTCGGCGAACTCCTCGATGTGGCGCACCTGATCCGGGCGCACCTTGAACTCCTCGGCGCTCGGCCCGCGCACCGGGAACGGGAAGTACGTCGGCCGGTTCGCGAAGCTCATCAGCCAGCCGGCGAAGTCGGTCATCTCGGACACGCTGCGGTCGTTGAGCACCGCGTAGATCTCGACGGGGATCCCGGACTCGATGATGTGGGCGATCCCGGCCACGATCCGGTCGTGCAGGGAGTCCTTGGGGACCCGGTAGCTGTTGCCGGTCGCCAGGTGGCTGTCCAGCGAGATCTGCAGTACGACGTTCGGGATGGCGGTGAGCCGCGCCAGGTGCTCGTCGTTGACGAGCACGGCGTTGGTCTGGACGACGAGCACCTCGTATTTCGGGGCCTCGCGCTCCAGGAAGTCCATGATGTTCCTGACCAGGAAGATCTCGCCGCCGGTGACCTTCAGCAGGGGCAGCTTGAAGTGGTCGCGGAGCCGGTCGGACACCGTCTCGATCCGGTCGGCCAGCGGGCCGCCCGGCGTGTAGGAGTCTCGGGTGGGCGGCTGGAAGATGAGCTTGAGCTGGTGCCCTTCCTTCAGGTTGCTCTGGCCGGTCAGGCAGTAGGTGCAGCTCAGGTTGCACGAGTCCTCGTTGATGACCAGGTCGTTGCCGAGCAGTGCTTTGGGCATGGCGTGTCTCCTGCTCCCTGAGCCGACGGGTCAGATCTCGCCGCTCAGTAGGTCGTAGTTGCGCCGCCTGCGGCCGGCGTCCACGGCCGCGTCTACGCGCTGTCGCCGCCGGTAGTGATCGAGCTCGTTGGTCAGCCGGTTCCAGTGCCGGTCGGCGGCGGTCCCCGGGGCGCCCGGCCGGGTGACGTCGACCATCCGGTAGTCGTTGATCCACACGGTGTCGGCGCGCAGCCGCTCGGCGACGCCGGCCGCGCGCCGGGGGTCGCCGGACCACACCGCCGCGCTCAGCCCGTACCGGGTGCCGTTGGCGACCGCCACGGCCTCGTCGTCGGACCGCACCCGGATCACCGACAGCACCGGGCCGAAGATCTCCTCCTGCGCGGCGGCGCTGTCCGGCGCGACGTCGGCGAGCACGGTCGGGCGGAAGTACGCGGCGGCGTCCAGCCCCGCGGGGAGGACGCCGGGGCCGTCGCCGCCGCAGCGCAGCGCCGCTCCGTCGGCCACCGCGGCCTGGACGTGCCGGCGCACGGTGCGCGCCTGCTGGCGGGTGATCAGCGGGCCGAGGTCGGTGGCCGGGTCGAGGGGGTCGCCGAGCCGCAGCAGCGGGGCGCGCTTGGCGAGCAGGGCGACCAGTTCGTCGTACACCGGGTCGGCGGCGATGAGCCGCGCGCCGGCCATGCAGATCTGGCCGTTGTGGAAGAAGCAGCCCCACAGCGCGCCGGAGGCGGCGTGGTCGAGGTCGGCGTCGTCGAGCACGACGTTGGCCGACTTGCCGCCGAGGTCGAGCCGGACCGCGCCCGCCGCCGCGGCCCGCACCTGCTCCCCCACGCCGTCGGAGCCGGTCAGCGTCACGAGGTCCACCTCGGGGCTCCTGGCCAGTTCGTCGCCGACGGCGGCGCCGGGGCCGGTCACGACGTTGAGCACGCCCGGGGGGAGGCCGGCCTCGTGGGCGACGCGGCCGAGCTCCAGCGAGGTCAGCGAGGTGAAGGAGGCGGGCTTGAGCACGCACGCGTTGCCGGCGGCGATCGCGGGGGCGACCCGGGAGGCGGCCAGCAGCAGCGGGAAGTTCCACGGGGTGATGGCGGCGACCACGCCGACCGGCCGCCAGTGCAGGTACTCGGCCGCGGGGCCGGGCGGCTCGTGGGTGTCCAGGGACTCCGCCCACCAGGCGCACCACTCGAACGCGGCGGCGGCCCCGGCGACGTCGACGTGCGTCGCCTTGCGGATGGTGCTGCCGGTGTCGCGCACCTCCAGCTCGGCGAGCCGGGCGGACTCGGCGGCGAGGCGGCCGGCGACGCGGCGCAGCACGGCGGCGCGCTCGCCGGGCCGCAGCCGGGGCCAGGGCCCTTCGTCGAAGGCGGCCCGGGCCGCGCGCACGGCGGCCCGGACGTCGGGTGACGTCGCCCGGGGAACGTCGGCGAGGCGCGTGCCGGTCGCCGGTTCGTAGGAGGCGAACGTCTCGCCCTCGGCGGCGGGCACGGGACGGCCGCCGATCCACATGGGGAATGGTGCGGTGTCAGCCATGCCGCCGCCTCAGAGCCGGTCGTACGCCCGCAGGGTCTTCAGTGCGCGGACCGTGACCCAGCCGCGCCATTCCGGCTCGGTCACCGGGGTCCAGACCTGCCAGTCGAAGGTCCAGCCGCCGTCGTCCTCCTGGGCGGCGACGAGCGCGTCGAGGTGCTTTTCGATGACGTCGTCGCCGAACAGCCGCCGTGCGATGGTGTCAGGACGGGGTGCGAAATCGAGTGGTCTGTGCACTTCGCCCTCGGCGTCGGGGTCGAATTCCACGATCTGGAGAATCAGTTTTCCGACCCGCTCGAACACGGCCTCGGCGCGCGCCCGGTCCGGGACATAATCCAGAAATGGGATGAACGACCGGGCCTCGTACGGCCAGGTGCCGGTGAGGCGTTCCAGTTCCCGCCAGCAGAACTCGGTCGCGGGCTCCGTCCAGGAATGCCGGATTCCGTTCTTATACAGGGTGCCCACGACATTCGCGGTCGCCACCAGGGTGCCCGGCGGGTCGTCCTCGGTCCGCCACCACGGCGCGTGCGGGTAGCGCCGCGACGACGGCAGGACGAAGGGGACGCCGCCGTCGGGCCGGGTGATCGAGGCGAGGTAGTCCAGCGCCTTCGGCACGGCGGGGTCGCCGGTCGCGCCGAGCTCGTCGAGCATCTGCAGCGCGAGGTTGGTCGGCTCGGGCTGGCTGCCCGGGCCGCGCAGGTCGGGTTCGAGCGCGTTGCCGAACCCGCCGTCGGAATTCTGGTAGGCGCGCACCGCGGCGACGGGCAGGTCGCTGCCGCCTCCGCGGAATAGGTGCTCGAAACGCAGCCGGTCGACCAGCCGGGCGTTACGCCACAAGAACTCTTCGGCTCTATCGAGAATATCCGCGTCCGCCACGTCGGAATCCCTTTCTTTGGCCGGACGTACTTCGCATATTGGGGCACCTAGCGGTAGCCTAGGTGAGGGCACCGACTATATACAGGAGCGACTTGACGAAGTAGGTGACTCGACTGTGAAACCCGGCGGATTTCGGTGGGGCGCTTTCCTGCCACACGGGGTGAACCAGGAGTTCTCCGGATGGGATCCCGCGGCGGCCTGGCGGCGCATGACCGAGGTGGGCGAGCTGGCCGAGCGCCTCGGGTACGACGAGCTGTGGGTGCAGGACTGCGTGGACACCCAGCCGCGGCGCTCGCCGGAGCCGGTCTTCGACTGCTGGATCGCCGCGGCGGCGGTGGCCGGGGTCACCGCCCGGGCGCGGATCGGCGTCCAGGTGCCCTGCGCGCCGTACCACCACCCGGGCGCGCTGGCCAAGCGGGCGGCGACGCTGGACGTGGCGAGCGGCGGCCGGGTCGTGCTGGGGCTCGGCGCGGGGAGCCACCCGTGCGGGTACGAGTCCTACGGGTGGGCGACGCCCGCGCCGGCCGAGCGGCTGGCCATCCTGGACGAGCAGGTCGAGGCGCTGCGCCTGCTGTGGAGCGAGCCCGCCGTGACGTACACGGGCGAGCACTGGCGGCTCAAGGACGCCCACTGCGCTCCCCCGCCGGTCCAGGCGCCGCCGGTGCGGTTACAGGCCGACCGGATCGAGGGTGACGTCGAGCTGGCCGCGCGCCGCGCCGACCAGGTCGTGTGGCAGGGCGGCCCGGCGGAGGTGGCCGCGGGCCGGGCGCGGCTGCGTGAGGCGTGCTCGCGGGCGGGCCGCGACCCGTCCGGCATCGCCGAGGCCGTCCACGTCGAGTGCCGGATCTTCCCCGACAACATCGCGCGGGACCGCTGGCTGGGCAGCCCGTTCGTGATCGCGTTCTGGAGCGCCCACCCCGACAACTACGCCGAGCGCAACCTCGTCGGCACGGTGCCGTCGGTTGCCAGGCAGGTGCAGCGGTACGTGGACACCGGGATCACCGAGATGGTGGTGTCCTTCCGCGACTACCCCGAGACCACCAGCCTGGAGGCGTTCAAGACCGAGGTCGTCCCGCTCGTCACGCCGGCCGCCGCGCCCGCCCCCGCCTAGCGGGCCGCGGCCGCCACGTCAGGGCGACCCGGCGGGGCGGGTCGCCAGGATGTGCAGGAGGGCCTTGGCGGCGAGGCGGTAGCCGTGCGCGCCGAAGCCCGCGATCACGCCGGCGGAGAGCGCGGCGGTGATGGACTCGTGGCGGAAGGACTCCCGGGCCCAGACGTTCGACAGGTGCACCTCGATCCACGGGGCGGGGAAGCTCTCCAGCGCGTCGCGCAGGCCCCAGCCGGCGATCATGAGCGCGCCGGGGTTCACGATCGCGCCGGCCACGTGGTAGTGGTCCTGGACCGCGCCGATCAGCTCGCCCTCGCCGTCGCGCTGGACCCCGGCCAGCTTGTACTCCGGGGCGATCTCGTCGGCCACCGCGCGCTCGATGTCGGCCAGCGTGTCGGTGCCGTAGACGTGCACCTGCCGGCGGCCGAGTATGCCGAGGTTCGGGCCGTTGAGCAGCAGGATCTCAGGCATCGCCGGTCACCGCCGCCGCCACCACGTCCGACGGCCGCGCGCACACCAGGTCGGGCCGCTCGGCGAGCAGCGCCTCAGGCCCCTGGCCGTCGCCGCCCCACAGCGCGGCCACGGCGAGCACCGCCGCCGCCCGGGCGCTGCGCATGTCGGCCGGGGCGTCGCCCACGTACATCGCCCGCCGCGGCGGCACGCCCAGCTTGTCCAGGCACGCCTGGACGATGTCGGGCGCGGGTTTCGGCCGGGACACCTCGTCGCTGCCGATCACCACGTCCAGCGCGGGCGACAGGCCGACCGCCTCCAGCAGCGCCCGCGCCCGCCACCCGTGCTTGCCGGTGGCCACGCCGGTCACCAGCCCGGCGTCCCGCAGCGACGCCAGCATGTCCGGCACGCCGTCGTAGACCCGCACCCGGTCGGTCAGCCGCCGGCTGGCCTCGATGAACGGCTCCTCCATCTCCAGCGGCAGGCCCATCATGCGCATGATGTCGGGGAAGTACAGGCCCAGGTGGCGGCTGTACTCCTCGAACGGCGGCGCGCCCGGCCCCACGACCTCGGCGTAGGCGATCGTGAACGCCTCGCGCATCACGGCGAAGCTGTCCACCAGGACGCCGTCGAGGTCGAACACGACGGCGCGGATATCCCTCTGGGCGGCGCCCATCACACTACCTCCGTTGGCAGAGACAGGGCCGCCCACAGTCCGTCGTGGACGGCCACCCGGGTGAACCGGTCGGTCAGCCGGCAGAACAGCGCGCCCGGCGACCGCGACGCCGGCCACTCGGCCGCGGGCAGCCCCGCCCACGCGCACATGGCCGCGACCATCAGCGGGTCCACCGGTACCCAGGTCCCGTCCACCTCGAACTCCGCCCAGCAGTGCGGCGTCGAGTACGGCTTGGAGACCAGCAGCCCGAAGGAGAACCGCACCGGTATCCCGCGCCGCCGCCCCTCGGCCACCAGGTACTTGGCCACCCCGCCGCAGTCGGCGAGGCCCGTCCTGCGCAGGAAGCCCAGGTCCCAGCGGATCGCCTCCGGCAGCAGGAAGAACCGCACCGGCCGCACCTCGGCCATCAGCTCCAGCGCCGCGGGCGGCGGTTCCGGCCAGTCGGCGCGCACCCGCAGGTCCAGCGACATGACCGGTGCCGTCGGGTCGGGGCCCGCCACGCACTCCCGGCGCGTCCCGCCGGGCGCCAGCACCTGGTAGCGGCACGGCCCCGGGTGCCCCGGCGCCGGGCAGCCGGGGACGAAGTGGACGCGCCGCGCCGGGCTGCCCTCGCCGCCGAGGCGCAGCGCGCTGGACCAGGCGCGCATCGCCCGCCGCCGCACCGACATCAGCCCCAGGTGGAGCGCGATGTTGCTCATGTCGTGGTCGTCGAACAGCCGGACCGCCCCGCATTCCACGTGCGGCAGGCCGAGCGCCACCAGGCGGTCGAGCAGCGCCGTGTCGACGCGGTGCAGCGTCCTGGCCGCCTCGGCGGGCAGCGAGAACCGGCGGACCTCGTCCGGCACCCGCCGCACCAGGTCCACCAGCTCGGCCAGCCGGTCGGTGGCGACGTCCGGCGCCGCCACCGCGTCAGTCGCCGGCACGGGAGTCGGCGCGGTAGTCGCGGTACAGCGCGGCGGGGCTGAGCGCGCGCAGGTCGACGTCGTCGGGCAGGTCCATGCCGAGCTCCAGCTCCAGCGCGATCGACAGCTCCATCAGCCGGGAGGAGTCCACGTCGAGCTGCTCGCCGAGCGGCCGGTCCCGGTCCAGCGCCGTGCCCGCCCTGCCGACCGATCTGGTCAGATAGTCCGCGAACTCCGCCGCGGACATGCCCTCCGGCATCGTGCCTCGCTCTTCACTCGATGTAGCCCAGTTCCTGCAGCCGCGCCGCGAGCTGTTCCTCCTCCTCGCGGCTGTAGATTTCCGGCCCGGCGGGGCCGGCGTCCGTCTCGGTGTCCTGGTCGATCCGCTCCGGTTCCACGGCTCCTCCTTCTGTTCGTCCCGCTCAGTACGGCTCGAAGTCCGCCAGGGCCGGGATGACCTCCTCGGCGAACCTCCGCATCGACCCCGACAGCTCCCGCCAGTCCAGCGAGCCGAAGTTGAACTCGCCCAGCAGCGTGTTGAAGCAGCCCTCCTGGGCGGCCCTGCGGATCTGGTCGGCCACGGTCGCGGGCGACCCGGCGAAGACCAGGTTGTGCTCCATCAGGAAGTTCATGTCGCCCGCGTGCCGCAGGATGTCGTCGGTGCTGAGCGCGGCCCGCCGGCCGTACCCGCCGCCGATCGGCTCGGAGGTGTTGCGCCCGTACCCCAGCACCTTGGTCAGGGTGTGGATGACGTGCGGCGCCGCGCGCTCCACCGCCTCCTCGTCGTCGTCGGCGACGTGGATCAGCGTCCAGTAGCCGATGTCGGGCTTGCCGGGGTGCCCGGCCTCCTGCCACCAGCGCACGTAGTGCCGGTACACCAGGCCGAGCGCGGAGCGCGGCACGATCATCGTCGAGGAGGTGTGCGCGCCGATCCGCGCGAGGTAGCGCAGCATGTTGCGGTCGCGGGTGGGGATCCACAGCGGCGGGTGCGGGCGCTGCACCGGGCCGAAGGACAGGGTCAGGTCGTGGTAGCTGTGCGCGGAGCCCTCGAAGGAGAACGGCCCGTCGGCGGCCAGCGCGACCCGGATCAGCTCCAGGCACTCCTGGGTCAGCTCACGCCGCCGGTCGAAGTCGGCGCCGTAGGGGTCGAAGAACGACCGCATCAGCCCGGAGGTGAGCCCGACGTCGAGCCGCCCGCCGGTCACGTGGTCGAGGGCAGCGATCTCCTCCACGACCCGGATCGGGTTGTAGAGGGGCGGGATGTAGCCCATCGGCCCGAGCCTGATCCGCTCGGTGCGCAGCGCGGCGCCGGTGCAGAAGATCGTCGGGGAGGGCATCCAGCTCTCCTCCGGGGAGAAGTGGTGCTCGACGGAGAAGGCGTAGTCGAAGCCGAGCCGGTCGGCGAGCTCCACTTCGTTCCAGAGAGTTTCGTACCGCTGCCCGGCGGTCAGTCCAGAATTGCCCCATACGTGCGTGAAATATCCGAACTTCATGACGTCTCCGGTATTTTCGTGTTATGCCTCAACGAGTCGCTCTGATTGGGCTGGACTGCGGTACTCCCCAGCTCGCCTTCGACCGGTTCGCCGCCGACATGCCGACGCTGACCCGGCTGCGGCAGGACGCGGCGTGGGGACCCATGCGCAGTGTCGTGCCCCCGATCACGGTGCCGGCCTGGGCCTGCATGATGTCCGGCCGAACCCCCGGCGAGCTGGGCGTCTACGGCTTCCGCGACCGGCGCGACCACAGCTACGGGTCGCTGGCCTTCGCCTCGTCGGACAAGTTCACGCTGCCGCGACTGTGGGACGCGCTGTCCGCCGAACGCCGGCGCAGCGTCGTCATCGGCATGCCGGGCACCTACCCTCCCGCCCCCATTCACGGGGAAATGGTGTCGTGTTTCATGGCGCCCTCGACCGACGCCGACTTCACGTTTCCCCGCGAGCTTCGTAACGAAGTACAACGCATTACCGGCGGATATCACCTCGACGTCAACGACTTCCGGTCGCCCGACCTGGAACGCGTCTCCCAGCAGATCTTCGACATGTCCGAGCAGCGTTTCGCGCTCGCCGGGCACATGGCCCGCACCCGCGAATGGGACTTCTTCGCCTTCGTCGACATGGGGCCGGACCGGTTGCACCACGGCTTCTGGCGGTACTGCGACCCCGAGCACCCCCGGTACGAGCCGGGCAACCGCTGGGAGCACGTCTTCCGCGACTACTACCGGGCCCTGGACCGGCACCTCGCGGCGTTCCTCGAATCCCTGCCGGACGGCACCGCCGTGCTGGTCGTGTCCGACCACGGCGGTCAGCCGATGGTCGGCGGGTTCTGCGTCAACGAGTGGCTGCGGCGGCAGGGCCTGCTGGTGCTGACCGAGGAGCCGTCCGGCCCGACGCGGATGGCCGATGCCAAGGTCGACTGGTCGCGCACCACCGCCTGGGCCGAGGGCGGCTACTACGGCCGGATCTTCCTCAACGTGGCCGGCCGCGAGCCGCAGGGCACGGTGCCCGCGCGCGAGCTGGACGCGACGCTCGACCAGATCGCCGCGGCCATCGAGGCGATCCCCGGCCCCGACGGCCTGCCGATGGGCAACCGGGCGATGCGGCCCGCCGACGTGTACCCCGAGGTCAACGCGATCCCGCCGGACCTGATCGTCTACTTCGGCGACCTGCGCTGGCGCGCGCTCGCCACGCTCGGCCTCGGCCGCGGCCTGTACTCGCCCGACAACGACACCGGACCCGACCACGCCAACCACGCCGAGCAGGGCATCTTCGTGCTGTCCGGCACCGGCCGCACCCCCGGCCGCAGGGAGGGCCTGTCGCTGTACGACGTGGCGCCCACCCTGCAGGACCTGCTCGGGCTGCCGCGCCGGGCCGGGCAGCGCGGCGCGGTGGTCGAGTAGGCGGGTCACCATACGGCGCTCGCGCCCTCGGTGCTGTAGCTCCGGGGCGCGCCGCCGGGCCGTACGGACGGCAGCGTGGAGCTGATCTCGGCGACGTTGCAGCCCAGCCGGTACAGCGCCTTGCCGACCCTGAGCTGCTGGCTCTTGATCTGGTTGATCCGCTGCCGGAAGTAGTGGTCGACGTCCTCCACGTCGCGGCGCTGCTTGTCGCCGTCCAGCCGGTCGTTCAGCACGGCGTCGAGGTTGCGCATGAAGAACTCGAAGTTGAACTGCCCGCACTCCTGCCGCACGCCGTGCACCCAGTCCTTGAACGCCTGGATGACCTCCTTGGCGCCCGGCACCGGGTGGAACCGCCGGTACAGCCGCGAGATGAACGTCTGCACGACGACGTTGAACGTCTCGAACTCGAACACCGACGACTGCTCGGTGATGACGCCGTGCCGGTGGTAGTCGCCGTTGTTGTACAGCGACGCGTAGTGCTTGGCGAGCCGTTCCACGCGCGGGTCGGCGAAGTGGTAGCCGTACGGGTCCAGGGTGTCCCAGTACCCGTCGGCGAGCAGGCCCTCGGCCTCGATCTTGCGCAGGATCGCGGTGCCGGGGTAGATCTCCAGCCGCTCGGTCAGCCGGCGCAGGTTGTGCCCGGCGTTCCTGCGCAGGAACTCCGCGTTCTGCACCAGCGTCTCGGCCGTGGCGTAGGGATGGAAGGGGATGAAGCCCATCGCGAGGTAGATGCCGTGCTCACGGAGCAGCCGGATGATCGTGGCGTTGTTCTCCACGGTCGCCCGCTTCTCCCACAGCTCCAGCTCGGACGGCACGCCGGACTCGATGCCGACGTTGACCTTCTCCAGGCCCGAGCGCACCAGGAGGTCGAGCAGCTCGTTGTCGTCGTCGCTCCAGTTCTCGGCGCGCATGCAGACGTTGTAGTAGATGTCCAGACCGCGATCGAGGATGCCGCCCGCGATGGCGGCGACCCGCTTCTTGCCGACCCGGCCGCCGTCGGGGTCCTCGAACGTCGAGTCGATGAAGTCGTAGGTGCGGAACCGGTACCGCTTCACCAGATCCTCGACCTCGTCCACCACCAGCTCGGGATCGCGGGCCCGCCACGGCTTGCCCGGCTGGGCGCGGTTCTTCAGGTGCGGCGCCGAGCAGAACGTGCAGTGCGCGACGCAACCGCGGCTGGTGCTGACCCGCACGTACTCCAGCTTGTTGCCGTGCTGTTCCAGCTGGTCGCGGGCCGGGAACGGCAGCACGTTGAGGTCGTGCAGCACCGGCCGCGGCGGGTTCTGCCGCAGCTCGCCGTCCGGCAGCCGCAGGCCGATGCCGGGGCAGCCGGACAGCGGCTCGCCCAGGTAGAGCTTCTGCACCAGGTCGAGGATGACCGGCTCGCCCTCGCCCACCGCGACGACGTCGACGTGCGGGTTGTTGCGCAGCACGTCCAGCCCGGCGAAGGTGCCCGCGGGCCCGCCGCAGGCGATCACCGTGTCGGGCAGGCGTTCGCGGATCAGCCGGGAGACCCGCAGGCAGCTCGACACGTTCAGGCTCATCAGCGTGAAGCAGACCAGCCGCGGCGCGTACTCGACCAGCTCGTCGACCGCCGCCTTCTCCTCGCCGTGGACGACCTCGCGGATCTCGGCGGTGACCCCGACCTTGCGCAGCACGCTCGCCATGTAGGCCACGCCGAGGTGCTCCGGCGACATGACCAGGTCGCCGTCCAGCAGGATCAGGAAGCTGACCCGGAACGACGCCGGGTCGGTGATCCGCGGGTCGATCGCGATCTCGAACGTGCCCGGCTTGCGCGTCACCATGGTGATGGGCAGCGTGGTGGTCATCCCCTACCTCCGACGGGAACCGCGGCCGGCACGCCCAGGCGGTCCAGCAGGACCGGCGCGACGTCCTCCATGTCCATGGGGTCAGGCAGCGCCGTGTCCGCGATGGCGCCGCGCAGGTAGAACACGGCGTTGCCGCGGGTGTGGGTGCCGGTGAAGACGTCCGGGCGCACCACGGCGTCCGCGTTGAACGCGCCGCGGAGCTGGACTCCGGGCGCCGGCATCACGACCAGGTCGGGCGCCCGGTCCAGCAGCGGCCCGCGGTAGACCTCCTCGCGCCGGTGCACCCGCTCGACGACGGGCCGTCCCTCCCAGCGCAGGCTGGTCAGCCTCGCGACCAGCTCCTCGGCGAAGGAGTCGCCGAGGCCGGCGCGCCCGCGCGGGAAGCGGCCGGGCCGGTTCAGGTACAGCCGCGCGGGGTCGAGCGCGAACACCGAGGTCCGCTCGTCCACCTCCGCCAGCGACGGCGTGTCCTCGCGCGGAGCGAGGTATCCCTCCTGGCGCAGCCAGGCGTTGACGTGGAACTGGCAGTCCGCGGGGCCGAAGCCGTGGTCGCTGACCATGGCGATCCCGTCGTCACCGTCGCACCGTTCGACCAGCCGGGCGAGGCACGCGTCGACCTGCGCGTACACGCCGAGCACCGCCTCGTGCAGCGGGCTCGTCTCGTCGGTCACGTGCCGCCACAGGAAGTGCTGCAGCCGGTCGGTCTCGGTGATCACGGCGATCGCGAGATCCCACGGTTCGGTGTCGAGCAGGTACTCGAAGCTCAGGGCGCGGGCGGCGAGCGCCGCGCTCACCCGGCCGACGAACGCCCGCGGGTCGGCGGCCACGTCGCCGACCTCGACGTCGAGCTGGTATCCGCGCCGGCGCAGCGGTTCCAGCAGCCGGGCCGGGCGGACGGCGCGCTCGAACGACGGCGCGACGAAGCCGGACACCACGACCCCGCCGGTCTCCGGCGCGGGATAGGTACCGGGGACGTTGAGGCACAGCGTCCTGCGCCCGGCGGCCCGCTCCCACAGCGGCGGCGCGCGCAGGTGCGTGACGTTCGGGAAGTAGGTCTGGTACCCGCCGGGCACCAGGTCGACGAACCCGTAGACGCCGTGCCGCGCGGGGTTGGCGCCGGTGAGGAACGACGCCCAGGACGTCGAGCTGACCTCGGGCACCGGCGCCCGCAGCTCCACGCCGCGGCCCTCGGCCAGCAGCCGCCGCGCGGCCGGCATGATCCCGTCCCCGGCGAGCTCGCGCAGCAGGTCGAGCGGCATACCGTCCAGGCCGACGACGAGCATCCGCCCCGTCATGCCGGTGTCCCGACGCGACCCGCGGCCCGGTCGGGCACGGCGGCGTGGACACCGACGACGAGAGGATGACAGCCGCCGAACCGGTTGGGGAACCGGTCGTTCGGCTTGGTGAGGCCCAGCGTGAGGAAGGTGTCCGCGCCGCGCAGCGACTCCAGGAGCCCGGCCCGGTACGGCGGGTCGAGGCGGCCGTCGTGGACGTGCGGCCACACCCGCGCGCCGAACGCGATCTCCGGCACGATCCAGTCGTACTCCGCGCCCGCGCCGTCGCGGAACCGGCAGCGCAGGAACGCGCGCCCCCCGGTGGCCCGCCGGACCGTGACGTCGAGCACCTGCGCCCGGATCAGCCCGAGCGTCCGCCGGGCGCCGCCGACCGCCGCCTCGGCGTCCGGCGCGCACAGCCGCTCCAGCAGCGCGGGCCGCTCCTCGGGCGGGACGTAGGACGCCGGGTCGAGGACGGGCGCCCCGCGCACCGCCCTGTCCTCCGGCCGCGCGTCCGGTTCCGCCGACGGCCCGAGGGGGACCTCGGTGCGGTGCCAGTACCGGAACGGCGAGTCGGCCGCGGTCACCTGCGCGGTCGCCACGGGCTCCGGCCTGATCCACTCGCCGGCCTCGGTGACCGCGCCGACGCAGGCCTCGTGGTCGTCCACCTTGGTGATCGCCAGCGGCAGTAGCCTCATCGCAGATCCTCCAGCGGCGTTCCCGCGAAGCCGGCGGGCACCTCGCGCCCGGCGTAGCCGACCACCGCGGCGGCCACGTCCACCGGGGTGGCGACCTCCTCGGCCCGGCCCGGACGCACGCCGGCGCCGGCCGCGGCCCAGTACGAGCGGCGCCGGTGCCAGGCGCTCTGCCAGTGCCGGTGCACGTGCGACGCCCAGCCCGGGTCGCCCAGCGGCAGGTACCGCCAGTCGGCGGGTTCCAGGACGAGATCGGGCGCCTGCTCCAGGGCCCCGCCCCGGTAGACCTCCTCGCGGCGCAGCACGGCGGACAGGTAGGGCAGTCCGGTGCGCGGGTTGACCGCCTCCAGCAGCGCCCGCGCGGCGTCGTCGCGGACCCGCTCGTAGTCCTCGGCGGCGACCGTGCCCGAGCCGTAGCGGCCGCGCAGGTTGACGTTCACCCCGTGCGTGCCCTGGACCGCCTCGAACGCGGCGGTCTTCTCCCAGGCGGTGCCGCCGTGCTCGGCCCGGCCGAACAGCCCGGCGCTCTCCAGCACGTCGTTCATCGAGCAGTACGCCCGCAGCGGCCCGAAGCCGATCTCGGAGAACGCGACCAGCGTGGTGCGGTCGTCGAGGCGGTCCAGGAAGTCGCCGAGCACGCCGTCCGCGGTGCGGTACGCGGCGAAGACCGCGCTCGCGGCCTCCCGCTCCGGCCCGAGCTCCAGCTCCTGCCAGAAGATGTGCGAGCAGCGGTCGATCGCGGTGAGGTTCACCAGCGTGACGTCGGCGCCCTCGTCGAACAGCGTCAGCGCGGCCTGCCCGCGCCGGACGTCGGCCTCCAGCAGCCGGGGCAGCAGCTCGGCCCGCGGCTGGCCCGACCACCAGATCGACACGTCGTGCACCGGCTTGATGCCGCGCTCGGCGAGGGTGCGGTGCAGGTTCGGCGGGTAGCAGGCGTGCAGCGTCGTCCGCATCGGGTAGGTGATCAGGGAACCGGGCATCGGGGCGGGCGGATGGGTGCCGAAGATCCCGACGCAGGCGAAGCGCAGCCCGACGAGCTCGGACTGCTGCCACAGCAGCGGGTGCCGGTGCCGTTCGGCGGTGAGCACCCTCGGCTGGTGGTCGGGGTCGTGGACCGACCAGTACGAGTAGAAGCCGTGGTCGCCGGGGCGGCGCCCGGTCAGCAGCGACACCAGGCCGGGCGGCTCGTACGGCACCCCGTCCGCGTCGAGCGGCCCGGACCGGCCGGAGCGGAACAGCCGGGCGAAGTTGGGCAGCGCGCCCGTGTCGCTCCACCGGGTCAGCAGCTCCGGGGTGGCGCCTTCGGTGATGACGACGACGACACGGCGGGGGGCACCGTGGGGGGTGCGGTGGGGAGAGGCCACGGTCTCACACCGACTGGGCCACGCGGGCCTCGACGTAGGAGGCGAGGACGTTCAGGTCGTTGATCAGGTCGACCGAGAGGTCCTCGTCGGCGATCTGGATGCCGAACTCGCTCTCCACCCAGATCAGGTACTCCAGCGTGTTGATCGAATCGAGTCCCAGCTCCTGCACCAGGTTGGTGTCGGGGATGTCGGCGGCGTCCCGGGACAGCTCCAGCGACTCGACGAGGATCTTCCGCAGCTTTGCCTTGGTGTCTTCCATCAGGTGTCCTTCGCGTCGAGGGCCCGCCTACAGGTAGCCCATCTCCCGGAGTCGTTGACTGGTGTACTGGTCTTCCTCGGTCGGCCCGGCCGGGGCCGGCGCCACGACCTCGTCCTCGGCCAGGGGGCCGAGCGGGCGGGCGTGCCGCTCCCGCACCACCGGCACCGGGTGGCCGTCGATCGAGTCCGGCCAGCTCGCGCCGAGCTCGGCGAGCAGGGTCGGCAGCAGGTCCACGATGCGGACCGGCTCGGCCAGCCGCCCGGGCGTGACCCGCGGCGAGCGGTGGATCCACATGCCCTGGTACCGGTGCAGGCCGGTCTGCCAGCTCGGCCGCCACACCGGCCCTTCCAGGTCCGGGATCGGCAGCACGCTCTCGTCGCGCGGCACGAGCAGCAGGTCGGGCGCCCGTCCGACGTTGACGCCCGGGTAGACCACGTCGCGGGGCACGACCGCCGAGAACACCGGTAAGCCGTCGCGGCCGGGCGGCCGGAGGTCCTCCAGCAGGGCGGCGGCCTCGGCGAGGACCGCGGCCCTGTCCCGCTCGGCGACGACGCCGTCGCGCTGCCGGCCGGCCAGGTTCACGTTCAGGCCGTAGCTGCCCGGCACCGGCATGTAGACGCGCGTCCGCCCGAAGTCGACGGAGCGCCGCGCGCCGGCGAACCAGCTCGCCTGCCCGCCGTCCCGCGCCCCACCGGCCGGGACGGTGGCGAGCAGCCCGGCGTCCTCCAGCAGCCGGTGGACCGCGACGCCGTACCGGCCGACGCCGAGCCCGTGGTCGGACGCCACCACGATCGAGGTCTCGTCGCCGACCATGTCCAGCAGCCGGCCCACGCCGTCGTCGAGCGCCCCGTAGATCCGCTCGATCGCCTCGTCCCAGCCGCTGCCCTCGGGCGCCGGCGCGTGCCGCGGGTGGCCGGGGTCCCAGAAGTGCCAGTAGTGGTGGCACACCCGGTCGGCCTCGGTCAGGACCGCCATCACCAGGTCGGTCGGGTGGGCGGTCATGAGGTACTCCAGCGACCGGACGCGCGCCTCGACGTTGGCGACCGCCTCGTCGAGGTACCCGAGGTCGCCGCGGAACATCGTCGCCAGGTCCGACTGGAAGTGGACGCCGTTCCTCGCCAGCTCCGCGAGCAGCCCGGCCGGCCTGCAGTAGCGGATCGTCTGCTGGAGGGGCCAGGTGATCTGGTAGCCGGGCAGGTCGCGCGGCGGGTGCGACATCGGCACGTTCACCAGGCCGAGCGACCAGCCCTGCGCGGCCAGCCAGTCCCACGCCGAGGAGCAGCCGAGGTCGGAGGAGCCCACGATGTGCGCGCCGTACCCGGGGTCCTGGGTGTCGAAGAACTGGTAGACGCCGTGCCCGCCCGGCCGCCGCCCGGTGACGAACGAGCTCCACCCCGGCGCGGTGTGGGCCGGCCAGGTGCAGTCGACGGGCGCCGAGGCCCCGGCGCCGAGCAGCGCGGCCAGATTCGGCAACCGGCCGGCCGAAACGAGGCGGTCGATAATATCGAAACCGGCGCCGTCCAATCCGATAATCAGCGCCTTGGGAGGGGTGCGCAGGGTGGCCAAAACAGTCCTCCGTTTCCGGGCTGATAACGGACGACGCGGAAAACTCCTGAACCGTGACGAGCGAGCCGAAACCGACATTAGGCGGCGGTGCGCGCGGACGTCCACTCGCCGGGTGAGGCTTCGTCAAGTCGCGGCGATAGGCAGCGGGAACGCCCCTTCCGCTGCCTGCTCCGCGGACGTATCCTACGGCTGTCGCGACGCGCCACGACGGAGGAGGTCGCCACACATGCCGAATAGCCGTTACCGAGCCCTGCTGTTCGACTACGGCGGCACGCTGACGTTACCCGCCAAGGACGTCTTCGCCAACTTCGCCGCCGCCGAGCTTTTGGACCTGGTCCATTTCACCGAGCTCATGCGCGAGTGGACGGAGCGCCCGGTGGTGGACGGGAAATACACCCCGATACAGCTCCTGGAACGCGGCCAGATGTCGATTCCGGAATTCGAGCGGCTATTCGCCGCCGAGATCCGCACCACCGACGGCCACGTGGTCGACCCCAAGGGGCTGGTGTCCCGCTTCCACGCCAGCGTGCAGATGGACCACGCGATGGAGGACCTGCTGGTGCGCGCCCGCCGGCACGGCGTGCACACCGCGGTGCTGTCGAACTCGTGGAACTTCGACTACGACGCCCGCGACTGGTGGGAGCTGTTCGACACCGTCGTCGTCTCCGGCACGGTCGGCATGCGCAAGCCCGACCCCGAGATCTACACCTACACCGCCGAGCTGATCGGGGTGCTGCCGGAGCAGTGCATCCACGTGGACGACAACGAGGCGAACGTGCGGGGCGCCGAGCTCGCCGGCATGACCGGGATCCACCACCTGTCGGCGGACCAGGCGGGCCGCCTGATCTACGAGCTGATGGGCTGGCCGCCGGACTAGCCATGCGCACGGGGACGCCGTACCGCCTTCAGCACGGACCCGCGGGCCGGCTCTCCGGCCGGCCCGCGAGCCGTCTTCCGCGTCTTCCGCGTCCGCCGCGTCTTGCCGGCCGTCCGCTAGGCCGCGGACTCGCGGGCGAGGCTCAGCAGCCGGTCGACGAGGCCGAGGTCGAACGGGTCGCCGACCTGCATGATGATGTGCCGCGCACCGGCCGCGACCAGCCGGTCCACCTGGTCCAGGTGCTCGGGCGCGGTCAGGAAGCAGCTCCGCTCGATCTCGGCGGGGTCGCGGTCCAGGCGGGCGCACCACTCGTCCAGCGTCCTGGTGCCCTCCTCGAACCGCCACGCCATCGTGTTCCAGGCGTCGGCGTGCCGTGCCACGGTGCGCAGCACGACGCGCTTGCCGTCGCCGCCGATCAGCAGGGGGATCTCGCCGAGCGGCGGCGGGTTGAGCTTGGCCAGCCGCGCCTTCACCCGCTCCACGTACCCCTCCAGCGCCTCCGCCCGCTCGGCGCCGGGCCGGAACTCGTAGCCGTACTCGGCGTAGTCGCGCTCGAACCAGCCGGCGCCGAGCCCGAGCACGAGCCGCCCGCCGCTGAGGTGGTCCACGGTGCGGGCCATGTCGGCGAGCAGGTCGGGGTTGCGGTAGTCCTGGTCGGTCACCAGCACGCCGACGCGGGCGCGGGAGGTCTCCACGGCCATCGCCGCCAGCAGCGTCCAGCCCTCGAAGTGCGTGCCGTCCGGCTCGCCGGTCAGCGGATAGAAGTGGTCCCACAGCCAGATGGAGTCCACGCCCCGCAGGTCGGCCTCCCGCCAGGCGGCGCGCAGCCGCTCGACCGAGGTGTGCTGCGGCATCAACCAGGCGCCTACCTTGAATCGCGCGGCCATATCGGGCCCCTTTCTGCAACGGTCACCGGAGGCGATGTATGACGGCGTTGGGAACGATAACCGGCAACTACGAGGAAGCCAAGGCGCACCTTCGGGAATGGGGTTTCTGTCTCATCGAGAATCCGCTGCCCCCGGCGAAGTTCAAGGAGCTCGTCGAACGTCTCACCGAGCTCGCGGAGGCGGAAAGGGAAGACAACTCGGCATTCCTGTACGACGGCGGCAACCAACGGGTATTCGGGTTGCTCAACAAAGGCACGATCTTCGAGGAGATCGTGCAGAACGAAGCCGTGTGCGAGCTGATGGAAGAGCTGCTCGGCTACAACTTCCTGCTCTCCAGCATCCACGCCAACATCGCGGGGCCCGGCGGCGCCAGGATGGCATTGCACCCGGACCAGACATTCGCCAGAATGCCGTGGCCGCCGTACCCCTTCGTGGCCAACAGCATGTGGATGCTCGACGATTTCACCGAGGAGAACGGTGCGACGCGGGTGATTCCCGGGACCCATCTGCTCGGCAGGCCGCCGGACTACGCGGCGGGCGAGGGCGACATCGAGACCCAGGCGGTGTGCGGGCCGGCCGGCACGGTGATGGTCTTCGACGGGCGCCTGTGGCACCAGACCGGCGCCAACCGGACCAAGGACCGGCTCAGGCACGGCATCCTCGTCTACTACTGCCGGGCGTACATCCGCCAGCAGGAGAACCCGTTCGTCGCGGTCGACCGGGACGTGCACGACCGCGCCACCCCGCTCATGCGCCGTCTCCTCGGCTGGGAGATCTACCAGGGCGCGCTGGGCCAGACCGGCGGGCTGCCGACGTAGTGCCCGCCGTCCACGTCTTCGTCCTCGGCGCCGACGCCGTCGGCTGGCCGGACCGGTTCGGCGCCGAGATCGTCTTCCACCGCCTGGGCCCCGGCGGGCCCGGCGCCGCGCGGGTGGTCCGGCGCGAGGCGGCCGGCGGCCCGTTCGCGCTGGCCGCCGACGGGGCCGCCATCGCGCCCGCGCTGGGCCTGGCCGCGGCGCTGCTGCCGGCCGGGCGTGCGGCCCACCTGTTCCTGTCGGGCGAGCCGGACGGCGTCGTGGTCGCGCCCGGCGGCGACCCGCCGATCCCCGTCACCTACCTCGCCGCCGGCGCCGTGCCCGCCGCCCTGTCCGGGCTGCGCCCGCTGACGGTGCGGCCGATCCCGTCCGCCGATCCCGGGCCCGCGGCGCTGTACGCGGTGCGCGAGCAGCTCGGCAGCATGGACCCCGGCGATCACGTCTGGGCCTGAGGCCCGTAACGGCCCGGCGCCGTGGGGTGTCGCCGGGCCGTGAAAGGCGCCGAAACCGGGTTCCGGTCGCCCGCGCGGGGCACGGAACCCGGTTTCGGCGCGGGCGGGCGGATCAGCCGAAGCAGGCCTCGGCCAGGCGGTCCACCTGCGAGACCCGGGCCACCGTCGGGTTGAAGATCAGCTCGTCCACGCCCGCCTCGGCGTACTTGCCGATCATGGCCTGGACGGCCTCGGTGTCACGGGCGGCGTCATCGGCGAAGACCTCCGCCAGCTCCGGTCCGAGGATCGAGAAGTAGTCCCGTGCCGAGTGCCGCGACTCCTCCAGCACGTCCTCGCCGATCCCGAACCGCGCCATCGCGATGATCTCCGGCTTGCCGTCCCGCCCGGCCGCCGCCCACGCCTCCCGCACCCGCTGCGCAAACGGCACCACGTCGTCCGGCGGCAGGCTCGGCGCGGCCCAGCCGATGCCCCACTTCACCGCCCGCCGGATGCACCCGTCGCTGAACCCGCCCATCAGCACCGGCACCCCGCCGTCCGGCAGCGGCCGGGGCAGCGGCGACCGGTCGGTGCCGTCCGCGGGCTCCCCCGCCCACACGCGCCGCATGACGCCGAGGTCGCGTTCGAATCGCGCCCACCGCCCGGCGAAGTCGCGCTCCGCCACCACGAAGTCGTCCTCCCGCACCCCCGGGCCGACGCCGAGCACCAGCCGGCCCCCCGAGATCTCGTATACCCCGGCCGCGTCCTTGGCCAGCAGCACCGGGCTGCGCACCGGCCCCACGATGACGTCGGTGACCAGGCGGATCCTGCTCGTCACCGCGGCCGCCGCGCCGAGCGCCAGCAGCGGGTCGTACCCCGGGTACACCACCCGGTCGGTGGTCACCAGCGACGAGAACCCGGCCGCCTCTGCCCGGATCGCCCAGTCGACCAGGACCCGCCCCGGGACGTCGGGGATGACATTGGGAAGACCGATGCCCAACTTCACGATTTACGCTCCAATCGGGCGGCGCCGGGGCGCCACCTCATCCGGGAGAAGGCAATGTAGCCAGAAGTAGCCAGGACGGCTTTCGGCTCTCGGGTCCATGCGAGGAGTACGCGATGTCCCTCCAGTACTGCGATCTGACCGGCGGCGCGCGGCTGCCGTACGTCGAGTTCGGCGCCCCCGGCGGCGCCCCGCTGCTGGTGCTGCGCGGGCTCGGCGACGCGCTGACCACCATGGAGAACCCCGGGACCGCCGCGGGGGCGCGGGCGTTGTACGGCCCGCTCGCCCACCGCCGCGTCGTCGTCACCTCCTGGCGGACGCCCGCCGCGCCCGGCCACCGGCTGGACGACCTCGTCGGCGACGCCGCGACGCTGATCACCACGCTGGGCCTGGGCCCGGCCGCGATCTGGGGCAACTCGATGGGCGGCATGGTCGCGCTGCTGCTCGCCGAGCGCCACCCCGATCTGGTCGACTCGATCGTCTGCGAGTGCACGCCCAGCCACGCGGCCGACCCGCTGCTGCGGTACGTGACGCGCTGGGACGCCATGGCCGCGCGGCGCCGGTGGCCGGAACTCCAGCGCGACACGTTGCGGAACATCTTCACCGGGCGGATGCCGTGGGCGTTCCGCAAGCTGGTGTGGTTCCCCCGCTCGATCCCGATCCCCGACGACGAGGGCCGCTGGCAGGTGCTGTCGGCGGCGCTGCGGGAGTACGACATCCGCGACCGCGCCGCCGGGGTGCGCTGCCCGGTGCTGGTCATCGGCGGGCGGCGGGACCGGATGACGCCGCCGGACCAGCTCGCCGACCTCGCCGACCGGCTGCCGGACGCGCGGCTGGTCCTGGTGGACCGCTGCGGGCACGGCGCGTCGCTCGAACGGCCGGAGGAGTTCCACCGCGAGGCCGGCCGGTTCCTGGCGGAGGCGCGCCGGTCCACCGGGCACTAGCGCCGGCCCGCCGGACGACGGCGCCGGTCCACCGGGCATTAGCCCCGGCCCGCCGGGCGACCGCACCGGTTCACCGGGCATCAGGCCACCGCCGTCAGCGGCCGCGACTGCAGCAGGTACAGCCGGCCGCCGGCGAGCGCCCACTCGACGTCCTGTTCGGCGCCGAACACCGCGACGCACCGGCGGCCGAGCTCGGCGAGCCGGGCCAGCGCGGCGGCGTCGAGGCACGGCAGGCCGGCCCACGGCGCGGCGACCGGCTCCTCGCGGGTGCCGCCGCCGACGGCCGGCCGGATCGCGACGTCCTTGCGCGCCGGACGCTCCTGAAGGACGGCGCCGTCCCGGTCCAGCAGCCAGTGGTCGGGGGTCACGAGCCCGGACACGACGGCCTCGCCAAGCCCCCAGGACGCCTCGACCACCATGCCGGCACCGCCCATCGGGTCGCGGGTGAACAGCACACCCGCCACGTCCGGCGCCACCAGTTCCTGGACGACCGCGGCCACCCGCCCGGCGGGCAGGCCGAGGCGGCGCCGGTAGTCGGCCGCGCCCGCGGCGGAGGCGTGCACCGTCGCCAGCGCGGCCAGCACCGCCCCGGCGCCCCGCACCGCGAGCACGGTCGCGTACTGCCCGGCGAAGCTCGCCCGCGCGCCGTCCTCCCCCACCGCCGACGACCGCACGGCGACCGGCCCGAGCGGTGCCGCCATCTCGCCCGCCGCCGCCGTCGCCGCGGCGTCGCCGGCCACGACCGCGGCCAGGGCGTCCACCGAGACGGCGAACCCGCGCGGCACCGGCAGCCCGGCGTCCGCGGCGGCGGCGAGCGCGGCGGCCTTCCCGCCGAAGACGGCGGGGTCGAGGGCCCCGGCCAGCGCGGCGATCACAGGACCGTGACGACGCCCCGCGCGCCGTCGATCCTGACCAGCTCCCCGTCCCTGATCCTCTGGGTGGCGACCCGCGTGCCGACGACCGCGGGGACGCCGAACTCGCGGGCGACCACGGCCGCGTGCGAGAGGGCGCCGCCCCGGTCGGTGACGACCGCGCCGATCAGCGGCAGCACGACGTTGTACGAGGGGCCGGTGGTCGGCGCGACCAGCACGTCGCCCTTCTCCAGCCGCCCGAACTCCGCCGGCCCGCGCACGATCCGCGCCCGCCCGGTGTACACGCCGGGGCTGGCCGGGGTGCCGTGCACCTCGGTGTCGGTGGGTTCGGACGGGACGGCCCGCTCCAGCAGGTCCTGCGACATGGCCTCCAGCAGCGCGTCGTTCACGCGGGCGAGCGCGGCGGGCAGCCTCGGCAGCGGCATGGCCGGCTCCTCCTCGCCCAGCTCCAGCGGCGGGCGGGCGGCGGTGCGCCGCCGCGTGGCCCGCTCGGCCAGCTCGGCCGCCGTGGGCGCGTCCGCGCCGGAGAGCAGCGCGGCCAGCTCGGCGGGGTCGGCCTCCACCGCGTGCTCGGGGTTTTCCAGCGCCGACCGCGCCACGAGCCGGCGCCCGGCGGCGAGCAGCGCGCGGCGCAGCAGCCCCCACGGCCGCATCTCTGTCCAGGCCACGTCGTCGTCGCGCAGGCCGTACAGCAGCCGCGCGTCGTCCAGCAGCCGGTCGTACTCGGCCCGGTGCCGCTCGGGCACCCGGGCCCGCAGCGGGTCCGCCGCGCCGCCGGGGGGCGGGGCCGCCGGGGCCGACAGCCGTGCCTCCAGCGCCGCGAGCACCAGCGCGGGCATCTCGCGCAGCGTCGGCTCGTCGAGGTCGAAACCCAGCAGGTCGTCGCCGTGCTCGCCCAGGTACTCCTCCAGCGCCGCGGCGGCCTCCGGCGAGGCGGCCCGCACCGCCTCCAGGCGTTTCTCCGGCGGCCCGGCGGCCCCCGGGTCGGCGCCGGCGGCGCGCACCGCCGCGACCAGGCGGTCCAGGCCGGCGAGCGGGCGGACCGACGCCGGTGAGGCGCCGCGCAGCACGGCCAGCGCGTCGGCCGGGTCCACGCCGGTCCAGCGGCGCACGTGCGCGAGCCAGTCGCCGACCGCGACGTTCTGCGCGACCAGGTGCCGCATGTGCACCATGTCGCCGTCGTGCAGCAGCGCGATCAGCTCATCGATGTGCCCGCGCAGGGCGGCCTCGTCCAGGTCGTCGACCGGCACCGCCTGGAGCGCCCGGTTGCGCGCGACGAACCGCGCCCGCAGCCCGCCGTCGAACCACTCCGCGGCCTCCTCCCGCCACGCCCGAGAGGCCAGGGCGCGGCGCGCGGCGCGGGCGCGCCCGCGCACCTCGGGGTGCAGCCGCCACGCGAGCTGACGGGCGGGCCGCAGCGCCGCGGGACCGCGGTCCCGCCACGGCACGACCTGCCGGGCCTGGACGTACTTCCAGATGCCGGACAGCCGCATGTCCAGCCGTTCCAGCAGCAGCCCGTACCGGCGGAACCCCGCGGGCATCGACTCGGCGAAGACCGGCAGCCACACGCCGAGGAAGAACCGGGTGAACGGCCGGGCCTGGTGCGCCGTCTCCAGCACCCACCGCCCGGGGCCCGGCGCGACGCCGGCCTGGGATCCGGCCTCTGACATGGTCATAGCGCGCTCCCCACGACAGCCTGC
This sequence comes from Sphaerisporangium siamense, assembly GCF_014205275.1. Classification (NCBI taxonomy): domain Bacteria; kingdom Bacillati; phylum Actinomycetota; class Actinomycetes; order Streptosporangiales; family Streptosporangiaceae; genus Sphaerisporangium; species Sphaerisporangium siamense. The sequence goes on along the minus strand of NZ_JACHND010000001.1, from coordinate 3,714,084 downwards.
CGCTCGATGATTTTGGACCGACGGCACGTTGTCGAGGGTTCCCACGAAACGTGGCGGCGATATGTCAAGTCCCTGCTGACCCCGTCGCGACCGGCACGGATAATCGTCCGGACCGCTAGGACGGAAGTTGGTGACCTGTGTCCAGTGCTGACTTGACGCGCATCCCGGTAGGCGGTTCGGCCGCGTACGAGATCGTCATCGGCGATGACGCACTAACGGAAGTACCAGCCTTGCTGAGCGGCTCCGGACGGGCCGCGGTGATCCACTGCCAGACGATGAAGGACACCGCGCACGCCATCGCCGGCGACCTGCGCGCGCACGGCCACGAGGCGGAGCTCATCGCGGTGCCCGACGGCGAACAGGCCAAGGACCACGCGGTCGCCGCGCACTGCTGGAACGAGCTCGCGCGCCTCGGATTCACCCGTTCCGACGCCGTCGTGGCCGTCGGCGGCGGCGCCACCACCGACCTCGCGGGGTTCGTCGCGGCGACCTGGCTGCGCGGCGTGCCCATCGTGCAGGTGCCGACCTCGCTGACCGCGATGGTGGACGGCGCGATCGGCGGCAAGACCGCGATCAACATCCCCGCGGGCAAGAACCTGGTCGGCGCGTTCCACGCGCCGGCCGGGGTGGTCTGCGACCTCGGCCTGCTCGAAACGCTGCCGGAGATCGAGCTGGTCAACGGCCTGGCCGAGGTCGTGAGGATCGGCTTCATCGCCGACCCGGTCATCCTGGACACCATCGAGGCCGGCACCGAGGCCGTCACGACGCCCGGCACGCCGCAGCTCCGCGACATCATCGAGCGCGCGGCCCGGATCAAGGCCGAGATCGTCACCGAGGACATGCGCGACCACGGGCGCCGGCAGTTCCTGAACTACGGCCACACGCTCGGGCACGCCATCGAGAAGGTGGCGCGGTACAGGTGGCGGCACGGGTCGGCCGTCTCGGTCGGGATGTGCTACGCCGCCGAGCTGGGCCGCATCACCGGCCACCTCGACGACGCGACCGCGGACCGGCACGCCGAGATCCTCATGATGCTGGGCCTGCCCACCACCTACCGGCCCGACGTGTGGCCCGACCTGCTGGAGGCGATGCGGATCGACAAGAAGGCGCGGGGCTCGCGGCTGCGGTTCATCGTGCTGGACGGCCTGGCCGCGCCGACCGTGCTGGACGATCCCGGCGAGGAGGTCCTGGTGGCGGCGTACGCGCCGTGCTGCCGGCTCGTCGCCGACTGACCGCGATCGCCCGGTCCCGCGCCCCGGCGCGGTACCGGGCGATCTCCGGGCCCGCGCCGGGCGGCGCGTTCGATTTTCGCCCGGCGCCGGGTCACGCGCTTCTTTTTCGCGCCGCGCACCGGATTTACTTTTCTTTTTCGCGCCGTCCCCGATAGGGGTGGTGAAAAAGAAAAGCCGGTGAACTCCGGTGCGTCCGGAGTCCACCAGCCTTTTCCTCGGAAAGACGATCCGAAATCTCGCGTTTTACTGCCGGGCTACCGCCTCGCGGTGTCCACGAAGAGGGGTGTCGTGGAACGTCGCGCCGGCGCCGCCGAACGTGACGCGGCCCGCGCCGCCGTTCGCCTTCACCTTGATGGACGCCTGCACGCCGTAGCCGGTTCTCGGCCGGTCGCCCGCGTCGGTCTGGACGGTGTAGGTGTTGTCGGGGATGTCCGGCCCGGCCTGCAGGTAGCTGCCCTCCTGCGGAACCGTGGAGAGGGTGTAGCGCTCACCCGGGCCGTGGTAGGCCGCGACCTCGGTGACCTGCGCGTTGTCCGTCTCCCAGAGGATCGCGACCCGCTCCAGGTAGTAAGCCAGGTCGTTCACCAGCCACGGGGTCGGGAGCGGGAAGTGGAACCAGACTTCCTGCCCGGCGGGGATCTCGAAGGTCGAGGTTCCGCCGGTGTGCGTGCCCTGCTCCAGGCCGCCCTCGTACTTTTCCGGACGGACTGCGGCGCTGGAGGTCCAAAGAGTCGTTCTGGCCACTGGTCTCTCCTTTCGACGGATGAGGCGTGTCCTTGGGCTGAAAGGATCCTGACACACGGGCGTCATCCATGGCGGTTCGGAGAGCAAGAGGAGCGTACTTGATTAGGTTCGCGGTAATTGCGCGTTAAATTGGCCCGGCCCGGTCAAGTCGATCGAGTACTCGTTCGCGATCGGCCTTGCGCAACCCCGCCGCGGCCTGTTCGTAGGAATGGCGCATCAGATCGGCGAGCAGATCGTCGGGAACGCTGCCGTCGAGGCTCACCGTGTTCCACAGCCGCTTGTTGACGTGGTACCCGGGCACGATCGCCGGATACTCGTCGCGCAGGTGCAGCGCCCGCGCGGGATCGCACTTCAGCGTGATCTGCGCCGGTGGGTCGGGCTGGTAGATCGCGAAGACCTTTCCCACCACCTTGTACACCGGCAGACCGGGCGCGAACGGCTCCTCCTCGCTGACCTCCGGGAGGCCCAGCAGCAGCTCGGCGATCTCCTCCGGGCTCATGTCGCATCCACCCTTCGCGTGGTGTCCGGCGGTTACCCGGCGACCCTACCGCCGCCGGGCGGCACGGGCCCGCGCGGAACCTCACGGAACCTCACGGAATACGGCCGGGAGCGCGCGCGGGGCCGTCTCATCCGGTAGGCGGCGGTCTAGGCTCGATCATCGTGGGCGCTTTCACGGGGCCGGTGTTCCGGCCGGGCGACGACGGTTACGACGCCGAGCGGTCGGGGTTCAACCTCACCGTGGACCACCACCCCGAGCTGATCGTCGGGGCGACCGGGCCCGACGACGTGATCGCGGCGGTCGAGTACGCCGCGGCGCGCGGCCTCGCGGTCGCGGTGCTGACGACCGGGCACGGCCCGGCGGTGCCCGCCGACGGCCAGGTGCTCGTCACCACCCGCCGCATGAGCGACGTCCGGGTGGACCCGGCGGCGCGCACGGCGCGGGTCGGCGGCGGGGTGCGCTGGCGCCAGGTGCTGCCGGAGACGGTGCCGCACGGCCTCGCCCCGCTCAACGGGTCCAGCCCGAACGTCGGCGTCGTCGGCTACACGCTCGGCGGCGGCGTCGGGCCGCTCGGCCGTTCCTACGGCTTCGCCGCCGACCGGGTGCGCCGCGTCGACCTGGTCACCGCCGACGGCCGGCTGCGGCAGGTGACGGCGGACGGCGACCCGGAGCTGTTCTGGGCGGTGCGCGGCGGCAAGGGCAACTTCGGCGTGGTCGTCGGGCTGGAGTTCGACCTCGTGCCGGTGTCGCGGCTGTACGGCGGCGGGCTGTTCTTCCCGGCCGAGGCGACCGCGGACGTGCTGCACGCCTACAGCCGGTGGTTGCCGGCCGCGCCGGAGGAGATGTCGTCCTCGGTGCTGCTGGTCACGTTCCCGCCGATCCCCGAGGTCCCCGAGATCTTCCGCGGCCGGTACATCGCCCACCTGCGGCTGGCCTTCACCGGCATCGCCGAGGAGGGCGAGCGGCTGGTGCGGCCGCTGCGCGAGATCGGCTCGCAGATCCTGGACACGCTCGGCGAGATGCCCTACACCGAGGTCGGGACGATCTTCAACGATCCCACGGAGCCGGCGCGGGTGTACGACTCCAACATCTCGCTGCACACGCTGGACGAGGGCGCGGTCGACACGCTGCTGTCGCTGGCCGGGCCGGACACCGGCTCGCCGCTGCTGATCGAGATGCGCCAGCTCGGCGGCGCCTACGCCCGGCCGCCGGCGATCCCCAGCGCGGTCGGGGGCCGCGACGCCGCGTACACGCTGTTCGCCGCCTCCATCCTGGAGCCCGGCCAGGAGGACGCGATACGCCGGGCGCACGAGCAGCTCGCGGAGAAGATGCGCCCCTGGGCCACCGGCGGGACCGTCTTCAACTTCTCCGGCGTCGCCGACGCGACCCCCGAACGCGTCAAGCTGGCCTTCACCCCGGCCGACTACGCCCGCCTCGCCAAGGCGAAGGCCACCTACGACCCGGACAACATGTTCCGCGTCAACTTCAACATCCCCCCGGCGCTCTAGGACCCGCCGTCGCGCCGCTCCCCGGAATTCGAAACGGGTGGCCGGAAAGGCTTGTCAGGGTGTGGTCGAATGAGGGCCGTTCCCGGCTTATCGCGTTAACGGTTCACATGGCGACATAAGGCTTAATGGCTATTTCAGGCCGGTCCTTCATACCGCGGTGGCCGTGGGGCGACGGCAGGAGTTGAGGAGGCTTTTGAGTGCCTGGGAGGGTTCCAGGCCGAGTTCGTTGCGGAGGACGGTGCGGCACTGTTCGTACTGGCGCATCGCGGCGGCGCGGTTGCCGGCGGCGAGGTGGGCGTTGACGAGCACGCGGTGGGCGCTCTCCCGCAGCGGCTCGGCGCGGACGGCGGCGAGCCCCGCGGCGACCGCCTCGCCGTGCCGCCGGGCGGCGGTGAGACGTTCCGACATGGCTTCCAGCGCGTGCAGCCGGAGCTGGTGGTACTGCTCCTGCTCGATCAGCACCCAGTCGCTCTCGGACCAGTCGGGCAGCAGGTCGGCCGACAGGACGGTCAGCGTGTGCACGGTCAGGATGTCGTCGCACGGGCGCGAGATGTCGAGCAGCCGGTGCGCGCGGGCGACGGCGTCGCGGACGTCGACGCTGATGTACTTGCCGATCTCCAGCTCCTGCGCGGACGCCTCGATGACCTTGTGGCCCATGCGCGCCGCGCGCCACAGCGACGACCGGAGATTGGCGTTGGCGCGGGACACCGTGGCCTCGGGCCAGAGCGTTCCCGCCACATAGGCGCGGGCGCGCGGGCTGTCCTGAAGCGCGAGAAACGCGACCAGCCGTTGGGCGCTTGACGATATCGAGACGCGGCGCTGGCCGACGGACAAGGCGAAGCCCTTGAGCAGCCGTAATGAAACGACTTGGGTGTCTGTGGTCATCGGTTCCCCCGGGCGATGTGGCCTTGGTGATCAGCTTCCGATGCGGTACAGGACAAGTCAGTCCCATATTAGATCAAATGCACGTTTGCTTGGTGATTAGTCCGCAAAAGCGCGGACACGTGACCCCCGGGCAATAAGGATTATCACGCGTATCGCCCCTTCGCGTTCCCCCCTGGTGCGGCGCATGCTAAAGGGCGGGGCGTCACCGCGGCGTCGCCCGGGCGTCACCCGCCCGGTTCCAGCAGCCCGTCCAGCCACGCCTGGACGACCGCGTGCACGTCGGCCGGCTCGCTGACCGCCCACGACCGCGCCTCGCCCGGCCCCACCGTGCAGATCACGCGCGCCCGGAAGCCGTCCCGCCGCCCCTCCTCCACCCACACGCGGAGTATCAACGTGCCGCTGCGCTCCCCCGGGGCCTCCACGAAGGGAAGGATGCCGCATCGCTGTCACCCCGGCATCGCCGCCGCGTCTTCGCACGCGTCGCCCCGCGGGCGCGGCCGTCCCGGCGGGCCGGCGCCGCCCGCGGCGGGGCGGAACACTCCGGTGACGCCCGCGTGACGGCCGGATCGCGTTCGCGCCACGGCGGCCCCGGCATGCTCTCCCCCGCACGCTTTCACGCGGAACGGGGAGGATTTCGCATGGGCGACTTCGGGGTCATCGCCGATGTGTCGACGATCATCGTGAGAACCCTGACCCAGTCCCTGCGCGGACTCAGCCAGGACCCGCCGATCGCGGAACTGCACGACCTGTCCGAGCCGGTCCAGACGCCGCCGCCCAAACTGACGGTGTTCCTCTACGAGATCGCCGAGGACCCGGCGTCGCGCAACAGGCCGCCGGTGCGTTCCCGGCCGCCGGACGCGCCCACCACCCGCAAGCCGCCGATGGCGCTGCTGCTGCGGTACCTGATCACCCCGTGGGGCGGTGACCAGCCGACGCAGCACCGCATGCTCGGCCGCGCCCTGCAGACGTTCTACGACGACGCCATCCTGGACGGCACGCGGCTCACCGGGAGCCTGGCGGCCTCGACGGACTCGCTGCACGTCACGCTGACGCCGCTCACCCTGGACCAGAAGTCGTGGGTCTGGTACGCGATCCAGAAGCCGTACCGGCTCTCGCTGAACTACGAGTTCCGCGTCGTCAACCTGGACGCCGTCGCCGAGCAGGAGATCCGGCCCGTGCACAGCCGGATCGTCGACGGGGCGGCCACGCCATGAGCCGCTTCACGCCCCTCGCGCGGTCGGTGCTGCACAGCCCGGCCTGGTTCGTGCCGTTCGACGACTACGCCCGGCGGGTCCGCACGGCCGGCGTGACCGTCGAACTGGACCGGTGGACCGGCGAGGAATGGGCGCCGCAGGACGTCGCGGCGGTCCGCACGCCGAGCGCGGCCCTCGTGTACCCGGGCCTCGGCCGTCGCGGCGGGCCGTGGCGCGGCGCGCCGGAACGCCACCGGGCCCGCTTCTCGGCCGCCGGCTACCGGCCCCTGTACCCCGCCGACGACGAGCCGTTCTCGTCCGGCCTCGTCGGCGTCGAGTTCCTGGTGCACCCCTACGACGACACCCACCCGCCGGCGGCGCAGACCGAACCGCGGCTCGTCCGGCTGCTGCCGAGCACCTCCTTCCCCTACCCGCCCGGCCTGCGGACCGCGCACGGCGTCGTGCTGGACGCGGCGTCCGGGGCGCCGGTCGCGAACGCGCTGGTCGAGGCGCGGGGACGGACGAGCAGGGACCTGGTGCCGTGGCACGAGCGCACGCTGACCGACGCCACGGGCGCCTTCCGGCTGGCGCTGCGCTGGGAGGGCGAGAAGGACGACGAGGACGCCGCCGAGGAGACGTTCCGCCTGCGGGCCACCGAGCGGCCGGGCCGGACCGGCTCGCTGGTCGTGCGCCTGCCCGAGGACGCCGGCCGCCGGCACGTCATCGAAGTCCGCGACCAGTAAGCGACCAGTAGCGATCAACGAGGAAGTGAGGAGCCGGCCAATGCCCGAGTATCTGAGCCCGGGGGTCTACGTCGAGGAGATCGACGCGGGGCCGCGGCCGATCGCGGGGGTGAGCACCAGCACGGCGGGCATGGCCGGGGTCACCCTTCGCGGTCCGTACACAGGAAAGCCCAAGCTGGTGACCAACTTCCTGGAGTTCCAGCGCACGTTCGGCGGGTTCCTCCCGGAGCCGGACGCGGGCGTCCGCGACGCGTGGGCGGGCAACCCGTCCGAGGGCGGCCGGTGGTGGCTGTTCCCGCTCGCGGTGAAGGGGTTCTTCGACAACGGCGGGCAGCGCCTGTACGTCAAGCGGGTCGCCAGCAAGCACGCCGCGGCGGCCTCGGGCGCGCTGGTCCACGGCTTGGTGAGCCCGGTCGCCGGGGACGCCGCCCGCGGGGCGTCGAGCGTGGAGCTCGGCCACCTGATCGGCTTCACCGGCGTCGGCCAGCGGATCGAGTTCTTCCGCGGCGACGACCAGCGGTCGATCCACACCGCGCAGGTCGCCGCCTACGACGTGACCGCCCGGCGCATCGAGCTGGACGCGCCGCTGCCCGCGGAGCTGAGGCCCGCGCGCGGGGACTACGTGCAGGTCGGCGCGCGCGGGCCGGAGCGGACGCTGGAGTTCTCCGCGGTGAGCCCGGGGTCGTGGGGCGGGGCCGTGCAGGTGCGGGTGCGGCCGGTGGTCGGCGCCGCGCTGCCGGTGCTGCCCGACCCGCAGGAAGGCGCGCTGTTCGTGACGCGGCTCGCCGAGGACGCCGAGGCCGACGCCGAGACGGTCGAGGTCGCCGAGGTGGCGGGGCTGGACCCCGACGACCTGCCCGCCGACGTGTGGGTGCTGATCGGCGGCGCCCGGTACAAGGCGCAGGTGGGCCGGCCCGCCTCCGGTCAGGTCACGCTGACCTTCCCGTCGGGGACCTCGCACCCGGAATGGCGCGAGGGCCTGGCGGTGCGCCGGGTGCGCCGGGGCACCACCGCCGGCGGCGGCCGGACGCTGCGCGTGGGCGGCGCGGGCCGCCTGTACGAGGACGCGGTGGTCCAGCTCGACGACGGCAGGAACCTCACCACCCTCACCGTGGACACGGTGGCCGGTGACGTCGTCACGTTCGGCGCGGCCGTGCCGGGCACGCTGTTCGAGACCGACCGGCTCTACCTGGTGGAGGCCCGGGTGGACACCCGGTTCACCGACCCGGCGGGGACGACGGTCGAGGAGTCGTTCCCGAACCTCCGGCTGACCGGCGACCGGCCGTCCGGCGTCGTGGCCACCCTGGAGGCGCGGTCCCGGCTCGTCCGGGCGCGGACGCTCGGCGGGCTGTCCACCGACCCCGCCCGCTTCCCCGTCCCGGCCACCGGGGGCTGGCTCACCCTGGCCGACGGGTCCGACTCCTACGACACGCTGACCGTCGCGGACTTCGTCGGCGAGGACGGCGGCAGCGGCCTGCGCACCGGGATCGCCGCCCTGGAGGACATCGACGAGGTGGCGGTCTGCGCGGTGCCCGGCGTGTGGTCGGGGACGGTCCAGTCCGCGCTGATCACCCACTGCGAGCTGCTGAAGGACCGGTTCGCGATCCTCGACCCGCAGGACGGGCTCGACATCGAGGGCATCCAGGCGTTCCGCGAGCCGTTCGACACCAAGTACGCCGCCCTGTACCACCCCTGGCTCGTCACCCGCGACCCCTCGTCCGACCTGGACGTGGAGGTGCCGCCGTCGGGGCACCTGGCCGGCATCTACGCCCGCGTGGACGTCGAGCGGGGCGTGCACAAGGCGCCGGCCAACGTGGTCATCCGGGGCGTCCGCCTCACCGACGGCATCGCCCAGGACGTCACCAAGCGCCACCAGGACCTGCTGAACCCCAAGGGGATCAACGCGCTGCGGTTCTTCCCCGGCCTCGGCCACCGGGTGTGGGGGGCGCGCACGCTGTCCTCCGACCCCTCGTGGAAGTACGTCAACGTCCGGCGGCTGTTCCTGTTCCTGGAGGAGTCGATCGACGAGGGCACCCAGTGGGTGGTGTTCGAGCCCAACGACGAGGCGCTGTGGGCCCTGGTCCGCCAGACGGTGACGAACTTCCTGACCACGGTCTGGCGCAGCGGGGCGCTGGCGGGCACGACCGCCGAGGAGGCGTTCTTCGTCGCCTGCGACCGCTCGACGATGACCGAGGACGACCTGCGCAACGGCAGGCTCGTGTGCGTCATCGGCGTCGCGCCGGTCTTCCCCGCCGAGTTCGTGATCTTCCGGATCCAGCAGAAGACCCGCGAGACCCAGCTCGCCTGAGTCCCGCCCCCGCAGACCTTCCAAGGAGAGAGGCGAACCGATGCCACCCGTGATCAGGGACGATCCCTACGCGGCATACAACTTCCAGGTCATCGTGACCAACGTCAGCGACGACGGGGTGGCGGTGAGCGGCTCGTTCACCGAGGCCAGCGGGCTGGAGCTGGAGATCCCGCCGATCGAGTACCGCAACGGCAGCGAGGACATCACCGTACGCAAGATCCCCGGGCTGAAGAAGTTCACCAACATCACGCTCAAGCGGGGCATCACCGGCCACGTCGGGTTCTTCAACTGGGTGGTCGAGGCGCTCAACGGCAAGGTGCGCCGCACGTCCGGCTCGATCATCCTGCTGGACGAGAACCGCCAGGAGGCGATGCGCTGGAACTTCGACCGGGGCTGGCCGACGAAGTACACCGGCCCGACGCTGAGCGCGGCCAAGAACGAGATCGCCATGGAGACGCTCGTGCTGTGCGTCGAGAGCCTGCTGATCGACGCCTGACATGGCAGCGCTCCCTGGCGTCTCCCTGACGTTCGAACCGCGCGGCTCCGCCGAGGAGCCGCTGCGCACGGACGTGGCCGCGTTCCTCGGCCGCCTGCGCCGCGGCCCGGCCGGCACCCCGGTGCGGGTGGAGAGCTGGAACGACGTCGTGGGCGCCTTCGGGCCGCCCGACGGCAGGTCGGTCACGCCGTACGCGCTGCGCGGGTTCTTCGAGAACGGCGGCAGGACGGCCTGGGTGCTGCGGGTCACCGGCCCGGCGGCGACCGCGGGCGCGGTGTGGGAGGCCGGGGGCGGCTTCGCCCACGCGCGCTACCGGGTGGTCGCGACCGGCCCGGGGGCGTGGGCGAACGGCTGCCGCGTCGCGATCCGGTTCCAGGCGAGCACGGTGGCCGGGCCGCCGACGGTGTCGGTGCGGGTGACCTCGCCCGGCGAGCCGCCCGAGACGTTCGCCGGCATGCCGCCCGCCGAGGTGGCCGCCCGGCTGGCCGCGTCCCGGCTGGTCCGGCTGGTCCCCGACGCCCCGCCCCGTCCCCGGGAACCGGACGACCCGATCTCGCGGGCCTGGGACCTGACGCTCACGGGCGGCGCCGACGCCGCGCCGGGCAGGGCCGAGTACCTGGACGCGGTGCGCGCGCAGGCCGAGCTGCCGGAGCCGGCGCTGGTCGCGCTGCCCGACCTCGGCGCGGACCTGACCGGGACCGACCACACCGACACCGTCCTCGACCTGCTGGGCGCGGCGGCGGCGTCCCTGGACCGGCTGGCCGTCCTGGACGTCCCGCCCGCGGCGTCCTCGGCGGACGACGCGGTGGCCTGGGTGCGGTCGCTGGAGGCGACCGGCGACGACGCCCTGCTGAGCACGGCGGCGGTCTACCACGCGGGGCTGCGGGCGCCCGGCGCCCCGGGCGCGCTCCCGGCGTCCGGGCACGTGCTCGGCGTGATCGCCAGGCTCGACGGCGAGCGCGGCGCGCACCACACCCCGGCCAACGCGGTGGTGCTGGACGCGGTGGACCTGGCGGACGAGTTCCCCGAGCCGCAGCAGGTCCGCCTGTTCGAGGCGGGCGTGAACCTGGTGCGGTGCACGCGCGGGCGCGGGCTGCTGGTGTGGGGCGGGCGCACGCTGTCTGCCGCGCCGCACGGCAGGTACGTGGCGCACCGGCGGCTGGTGCACCTGCTCGTGCGCGCGATCCGGCGGGTGGCGCTGCCGCTGGTGTTCGACGTCAACGCGCCCGAGCTGCGGCTGACGCTGGTGCGCGCGCTGACCTCGGTGCTGCTGTCGGCGTTCAGGGCGGGCGCGCTCGCGGGCGCGCGGCCCGAGCAGGCGTTCCGCGTGACCTGCGACGACACTGACAACCCGCCCGACCAGGACCCGGGCCTGGTGGTCTGTGAGGTCGAGGTCGCCCCCGCCGTCCCGATGGAGTTCGTCCGCCTGCGCCTGGTGCTCGGCCAGGACCGTGGCCTGGAGGTGATCGAGGCATGATGCCGGACCCGCTGCCCAAATACCGCTTCCTGGTCACGCTGGACCCCGGCGACGCCTACCTGCCGCCCGCGCAGGCGCTGCTGCTGCCGCTGGTCGCGGCGGGCGCGTTCCAGGAGGTCACGGGCCTCGGCGCGCAATTGGAGGTCACGAGCTACGCCGAGGGCGGGCGCAACGACTCGGTGCGCCAGCTCCCGCTGCGCCACTCGTGGAACCGGATCACGCTCAAGCGGGGCGTCGTGCGCGACCCCTTGCTGTGGTCCTGGTACCAGGCCGGGCTGGCCGACTCGCTCGGCGCACGCCGCGACGGCGCGGTGATCGTGCTCGGCCCGGACGGCGTCCCGGCGGTGGCGTGGGGGTTCCACGGCGGGCTGGCCGCCAAGTGGAGCGGCCCGGACCTGCACGGCGAGCAGAACGCGGTCGCGCTGGAGTCCCTGGAGATCGCGCACGAGGGGCTCACCAAGGTCACGCAGGACGGCGAAGGGAGGTGACCGGGATGCCGAAGGTGACGATCCACAACCTGGAGGTCCGGTTCCAGGTGGAGGGAGACGAGGGAGCGGTGTTCACCCGCCTGTTCAACAAGCACATCCAGGCGTGGGCGCGGCTCTACGAGCAGGAGTGCGCCCGGGCCAGGCACACCGACGCGGAACGCCGGTTCGGCGACGGCGGGGACCGCCCGTGAGCGTCACCCCCACGTCCTTCGCGCGCCAGGGCGACGCGCCGGCCCGGCTGGAGATCATCCGGCCGGTGATCGCCGACGAGCGCAGCCGCCGGATCCCGCTGCGGTTCAACCCGACCGACTACAAGCTCAGCAAGAGCAACACGTTCGCCGAGGTCACGATCCCGGGTCTTGAGACGCCGCCGCTGCAGTACGTGCGCGGCGGCACCGAGACGCTGACCGTGCAGGCGCTGGTGGACACCTCCGACACGCTGGAGAACGTCCGGGTGCGCTACGTGGACGCGCTGCGGAACCTGCTGCGTCCCGACAGCCGGGAGCACGCGCCGCCGATCGTCAGGTTCGTCTGGGACGAGGCGGTGTTCACCGGGGTCGTGGAGAAGCTGGACGTGAACTACCAGCTCTTCAAGCCGGACGGGGTGCCGCTGCGCGCCCTGCTGGACCTGACGCTGAAGGAGTTCCGCACGGCGGCGGCGCAGGCGGCCGAGACGCCGCGGTCCTCCCCCACCGTGGAGAAGAGCTACGTGGTGCGCCGGGGCGACACGCTCAGCAGCATCTCCGCGGCGGTGTACCGGCGGCCGGACGCCTGGCGGGAGCTGGCGCGGGCCAACGGCATCGACGATCCGCGCGACCTGCGGCCGGGCCGGGTGCTCACCGTGCCCCGGCTGCCGTGAGGGGGACGCGATGAGCACGCCCGTGCCCGAGGTCGCCTCGCCGGACCGGTACGCGCCGGAGTTCGAGGTGCACATCGAGGGGTTGGAGCTCGACCCCACCACCAAGAACGACATCATCGACATCAAGGTCAACCGGGACATCGATGAGATGTCCGGGTTCGACCTCACGCTGAACAACTGGGACGACGTCAACCTGCGGTTCAAGCACAGCGATTCGACGCGGTTCCGGCTCGGCGGCCGGGTGTCGGTGCGCCTGGGCTACGCCGACCGGCTGCTCACCGTCGCCACCGGGACGATCAGCACGCTCAGCCCCAAGTTCTCCGACTCCGCGTCGCCGACCGTGGCGGTGAGCGGCGTGGACGGGCTGCTGCGGCTCAAGGACCGCAAACCCGCCGAGAACGAGACCAAGATCTACCGGAACAAGCCCGACTGGCAGATCGCCGAGCTGATCGCCCAGCGCAACCACCTGCGGATCGCCGTCACCAAGGAGGGCCCGACGCACGACGTGGTGGTGCAGAAGAACCAGGACGACGCGTCGTTCCTGATGGAGCGCGCGAAGCGGCTCGACTTCGACTGCTACATCCTGCCCGACCCGGCCACCGGCGAGGACACCCTCTACTTCATCAAGCCCACCGACGGGCGCGACGGCCGTCCGATCCGGGTCTACCGGCTGGCCTACGCGCCGGGGCTGAGCACCGGGCCCGGCGCCCAGCCCGCGGGCCTGGTGCCCAACCTGATCGAGTTCACCCCGACCCTGACGGTGTCGCAGCAGGTCAGCAAGCTGACCGTGCGCGGCTGGGACCCCCGCACCAAGCAACCCATCGCGTTCACCGCGACCGCCGAGAACCTGCCGGCCGGGCAGAACACCGCCGACGGGCAGAGCGGGCCGCAGGCGGCCGACAGCGCGCTGCAGGGCCGCCAGGAGGTGCTGGTCGACGCGCCGGTCACCAGCGACCAGGAGGCCCGCGAGCTGGCGATCAGCCTGCTGCGGGAACGCGCCTACGAGTTCATCACCGCCACCGGCCGCGTCGCCGGGCTGCCCGAGCTGCGGCCCGGCGACAACCTGGAGATCTACGGCCTCGGCCGGCGGTTCTCCGGCTCGTACTTCGTCAAGCGGGTCGAGCACTCGCTGAGCACCAGCGGGTTCTTCACCCAGTTCACCGCCCGGCGCATCCACGAGGGAGACCGGTCATGACCAGGACCACGCCGCGCGCCCGCAGCACCGACAAGCGCTACTACGGCGTCGTCGAGGCCATCGTCGAGGAGAACGAGGGCGACGACGAGGGCCGGGTGAAGGTGCGCTTCCCGTGGTTCGACGGCAGCACCGTCACCGACTGGTGCCGGGTGAGCCAGCTCTACGCGGGCGGCGGCTACGGCTCGCTCTTCGTCCCCGAGAAGGGCGACGAGGTGCTGGTGGCGTTCGTGCACGGTGACATGCGCTTCCCGATCGTCCTCGGCGGCCTCTACAACGGCGTGGACAAGCCGCCGGCGGCCAGGAAGGACGGAAAGGACCAGAAGATCATCCGGACCCGGCACGGGCACGAGGTGCTGCTGGACGACACCGCGTCCAAGGCCGCCGTCCGGGTCAGATCGGCCGCCGGGCACGTCGTCGAGCTGGACGACCAGGGCAAGGCGATCAGGATCACCGCGGCCGAGGGCGGCAGCGTGACCGTGACCGCCACGGGCGACATCACGCTCACGGCCGCGAAGGTCACCATCGAGTCCTCGTCCATCGACCTCGGCGGCGGCGCGACCGAGCCGCTCGTGCTCGGCAACGCGCTGCTGACCGCCTTCAACACCCACACCCATGCGTCGTCCGGCGCGCCCCCCACACCGCCATTGGACACCTCCGTGCTGGCCACGAAGGCGAGGACCGCGTGAGCGAGGACTTCCTCGGCACCGGCTGGCGCTTCCCGATCATGCCCGACGAGGCGGGACGGCTGGAGTACGCCGCCGGCGAGCAGAGCATCGAGCACTGCCTGCGCGCCCTGCTGCTCACCGCGACCGGCGAACGCGTGATGCGACCGGACTTCGGCACCCGCGCCCAGGAGTCGGTGTTCGCGCCCGGCGGCGTGCAGAGCCTGCGCGACCTGGAGAACTCGATCGTCGAGGCCGTGCGCGCCCACGAGCCCCGCGTGGAACTGGAAGAGGTGCGCGCCGAGACCGACCCCGCCGACGCCTCCCGGGTCACCGTCTCGGTGACCTACCGAATCCGCCGCGGCAACACCAAGGCCAACCTCGTCTTCCCGTACTACCTCGGCCTCACCGGGAGCACCCCGTGACCATTCCCGCCGAACGGCCCGACCGGGAGCGCTCCGTGACCACTCCCCCCGCACGCCCCACCGGGAGCGCGCCGTGACGATTCCCGCGCCGAAGCTGGACGACCTGACCTGGGCCGACATGATGGCGGCCATTCGCCGCCGCGTTCCCGCCGAGTCCGGCGGCGTCTGGACGCTGCACGCGCCCGCCGACCCCGGCGTCACGCTGCTGGAGCTGTTCGCCTACCTGCTGGAGCAGCGCCTCTACTGGCTGGACCAGGCGCCGGACGCGTTGACGGTCGCCGTGCTGCGCCTGCTCGGCCTCGACCCGCCCCGGCCGGCCGGGGCGGCGGCCACGGTGCTCCGGCTGGCCGCCGAGTGGCCCGATGAGCCGGTCCCCGTCGTGCCCGCCGGGACGGTGCTGTCGCGGGACCCGGCGGGGCGGGTGGCCTTCACCCTGGACGACGACGTGACCGTCCTCCCGCTCGACCCCGCGGGCGAGGTGACCGTGTGGACCGACCGGGACCGCACCACGGACCTGCGGGCCCGCCGCGGGGTCCCGCTGGCGGCGCCCGGCGGCGGCCCGGCAGAGGCGCGGTTCACGCTGCCGCTCGCCGGCGCGCTGCCCGCGCCCGGCCCGATCTCGCTGCTGTTCGAGCTGGACGCGCCCGCCGCGTCCCCGCCGTCGTGGTCGCCGCGCGCGGCCGGCGACGTGCCGCCGCCCGCCGAGCTGACCTGGTCCTGGTTCCGGCCCGGCTCCGACGACGCGCCACGTCCCTTCGCCGAGGTGCGGGACGGCACGGCGGGCCTGCGGCGCTCCGGGATCGTCCGGCTGCTGCCGCCCGCCGGCTGGACCACCGAGGGCCGGGGGCTGCTGCTGTCCACCCGCGCCGCGACGTTCGCCGCGCCGCCCCGGCTGCTCCAGGTGGCGGTCAACGTGTCGGCCGCCCGGGACCGCGAGTGGCGCACCGCGACCGGCGCCGAGCTCGGCGACCAGATCGGCGCGTGGCGGAAGCTGCCGGGACAGCGGCTCGTGCTGCCGGACGCCGCCGGTCGCCTGCTGGAGGCGTCCCTGTGGCTGGCGGGCGAGGAATGGCGGCCGGTGGCCGACCTCACCTTCGGCGCTCCCGCCGACCGGGTCTTCGTCATCGACCGGGAGGAGGGCGCGCTGGAGTTCGGCGACGGCCTCACCGGCCGCGTCCCCGTGCCGACCGGGGACGTGAGGGTCGAGTACGTGGTCGGGGGCGGACGGGCCGGCAACGGCGGCCTGACCGGGAACTGGCTGCCCGTCCAGGACTCCGTCATCCGGCGCGGCGCGCTGGCAGGGGCCAACGTGGTGCGGGCCGAGGGCGGCGAGGAACCCGAGACCGTGGCCGACGCCCGCCGCCGCGCCGCCGGGGCGCTCGGCGAGGTGACCCGCGCCGTCACCGCCGCCGACCACGTCACGCTGGCCGAGACCACGCCGGGGGTCGCGGTCGCCCGCGCGCACGCCTCGCCCGGCGAGCACCCCGGCTTCCCCTGCGCCACGGTGCCGGGCGCGGTGACCGTGCGGATCGTGCCCGCCGCGCCGCGCGGGGACTTCGGCCGTCCGGACTTCGTCGCCGCGCCCGTGCCCGATCCGGCGGCGCTCCGCGTGGTCGCCGCCCGTCTGGAGGAGGCGCGGCTGCTCACCGCCGAGGTGTTCGTCCGCCCGCCCGCCTATCGCGAGGTGGCGCTGCGCGTCGACCTGTCCGGCGACCCGGCCGACCGGGCGCGGGTCTCGGCCGTCGTGACCGCCGCGCTGCGCCGCTACCTGGACCCGCTGGTGGGTGGGGACGAAGAGGACGGATGGCCGTTCGGGGAGGCGCTGCGCCCCTCCGCCCTGGTGCGCGCCGCCCAGCGGGCGCTCGGCGACCTCGCGGACGTCCTGGCCGTCGCGATCGGCACGGGCGGCGAGAACTGTGCTGACGGCATTGAAGGCATTGACAGCGCGGCCGGGGCGGCCGGCGTGGACGGCGAGGCGGCGTGGGAGGACTGTCGCGATGTGCCGCTGCGGTCGTTCGAGCTGCCGGTGCCGCGGGTGATCCGGATCCGGGTCGTGCCCGTGGCCGAGACGGGTGAGGGGCTGACATGACCGGGCAGGTGTGGTGGGAGCGGGCCGCGGACGACGACGCCGAGGGACGGATCGTCCCCGGCCCCGGGCCCTCGGGCGTGCGGCCGGAGCTGGTCGAGGCGACCCGGGAGGCGGTCAGGGCCGCCGTGCGCGCCCGGATCCCCGGGTACACGCCCGACTGGACCAACTCCGACCGCAGGGACGCCGGGGTCGCGCTGGTGCGGCTGTTCGGCACGCAGGCCGAGCCCGTGCTCGCCCGGGTGAACCGGCTGCCGGAGAAGGCGCTGGCCGAGCACCTGGCGACGGCGGGCGTGCGGCGCAGGCCGGCCGGGGCGGCGGTCGCGCTGCTGGAGTTCGCGGTGAACCCGCCGGACGGCGCGTCGGTGCTGGTCCCGGCCGGGTTCCAGGCCACCGTGTCCGGCACGGCCGGGCAGGTGATCTACGAGACCGACGAGGACCTGTACGCCACCCCGGCCACGCTCGCCGCGCTCGCGGTGCAGGAGGCCGGGTCGCTCCAGGCGATCGTGCTCGGCCCCGCAGGCCCCGGACGCCCGTTCGCGCCCTTCCGCCGCGCCCCCGAGCCGGGCAACGGGCTGTGGATCGGCCTGGCGGGCACCGCGAGCCCGTACCCGGCGCTCACGCTGGGCTTCGTGGTGGCCGCCGCGCCGCCCGCGCCCGCGGCCTCCGGCGGGCTCGCCCCCGTGCCGTCCCCGCCTCCGCCGCTGCTGCGCTGGGACGTGCTGGACGGCGGCAGGTTCGTGCCCGTCACCGTCGTGCGCGACGACACCGGCGGGCTGCGCGCGAGCGGGACCGTGGAGCTGCGGGTGCCGCGCTCCTGGGAGCCGTCCCGCCCGCCGGGGCCCAGGCCGGGCCCGCCGCTGCGGTGGCTGCGGCTGCGGATCGCGCACGGCGCGTTCGACGGCGCGCCGCCCGCGATCTCGGGGCTGCGGCTCAACATGGTCGCGGCCACGGCCGCCCGCACCATCAGGGACGAGCCGCTGCAACCGGTCCAGGACCCTTCGGACGCGGGGCGGCGGCGGATGACGCTGAGCCAGGTGCCGATCCTCGCGGGCTCGGTCGTGATCGAGGTGGACGACGACGCGGGCGGCGACGTGTTCGGCACGACGGCGGCCCGCGCGACGCGGTGGGAGGAAGTGGAGAGCCTGGCCGCCTACGGCCCCGACGACCGGGTGTTCGTCGTGGACCACGCGACCGGCGAGGTCACCTTCGGCGACGGCGTGCACGGCGCGGCCGTGCCGCCCGGGTTCCGCAACGTGCGGGCGGCGCGCTACCGCGTGGGCGGCGGCGCGGCCGGAGCCGTGCGGGCGGGCGCCGTCAACGCCGTGGTGACCGCGCTCCCGTTCGTCGCCGGCGTCACCAACCCCTTCCCCGCCTCGGGCGGGACGGACGCCGAGCCCGACGCCGAGGCGATCCGACGCGGCGCCGGGGAGCTGCGCGCCCGGGGCCGCGCCGTGACGCCCGCCGACTACGGGCTGCTGGCCGCGCATGCGCCGGGCGCGTCGGTGGCCCGCGCGCACGGGGTGGCGGGCCTGCACCCGGACCACCCCGGCGTGCCGATCCCGGGCGTGGTGGGCGTTCTCGTGGTGCCGCCCGCGGGCGACGACGGCGAGCCTCCGGTGCCGACGGCCGCGACGCTGCGCGCGGTCGCCGGCCATCTCACCCGTGAGGTGGCCCCGGCCGGGGTCACGGTGGTCGCCGGGCCGGTGCGGTACGCGCGGGTGGCCGTGGATGCGTGGGTCGTCCTGGACCCGGGCCGCGACCGCGCCGGCGTGCTGGCCGCGGCGGGCGACGCGGTGACCGCGTACCTGGACCCGCTGCGCGGCGGGGACTCCGGCGCGGGCTGGCCGTTCGGCGGCGCGCTGCGGCACACCCCGACGGTGCGGCGGCTGCTGGCGGTGGACGGGGTGCGCGCGGTGTCCCGGCTCACGTTCACCGTCGACGGCCTGCGGTTGCCGCCCTGCGCCGATCACGCGATCGCGCCCCACACGCTCGTGTGGCCCGAGCGCCCGCTGCTGATCCCCGTAGGAGACCGACCGTGACGTGCGCTCCCCAGCCTCCGACCTTCCGCCTGCTCGACGCCTACGTCGGGTGGGAGGTGACCGGCCCGCCCGGCGACACCGGGCTCACCGGGTTCGACGACCCGGCCGGCGTCCGCCTGGCCTACGCCGGGAACTCCCCCGCGGGGCCGACCCGGCGCCACCTGCTGCCGTGGTTCCCCGACCGCAGGCTCGCGCCCGGCTGCCGGCCCGGCGCCTGGTACCTGGCCGTGCCCGGCGGGCCCCGGCTGCTGCGCCGCGACGCGTGCGGCTGGACGCCGGTGTGGCGGGGCGACCGCGATCCCGGCCTGGCCCGCCACCCGGTGTCGGTGGCCGCGCGGGGACACCGCGTCGCGCTGGTGGAGCGGGACCGGGTGCTGGTGTGGCGGCGGGAGGGCGAACAGCTCGCCGGGGTCGTCAAGGTACGCGGCGCGCGGCGCGCCGCGCTCGCCCCGGGTGACGAGGTGCTGGTGGCCCGCGAGGACGGCACGGACCTGTGGCGGTTCGCCTCGGACGGGCGGCCCCGCGGCGTGCTGCGCACCGGCATCCCCGGCGAGATCGCCGGGCTGCTCGCCGGGCCGGGCCGGGCGATCTGGGTGCTGGCCGACGACGGGTCCCCGCGCATCTATCGCGGCGGGCGGCACCGCCCGTTCGAGCCCGCCACCCTGGAGGAGCTGGCCGCCGCCGTCCCCCCGAGCGGGCTGGTCTCGGCGGGCGAGGACGGCTTCCGCCTCACGGAGAACGGCGCGGACGGCGAGACGACCCGGTGCTACACCTGGCGCGGCCGGCCGCGGCCCGGGGACCCGCCCGAGCCGGAGGCGTACGTGCCGGCCGGGCAGTACGTCACCGCCCGCATCGACAGCGGCCTGTCGCGGTGCCGCTGGCACCGCGTCCGCGTGGACGCCGACGTCCCCCCGGGGACGGCGGTGGGCGTCGAGATCGTGGTGTCCGAGGACGACCGGTACGCCGAGTCCGACTGGCAGGCCGCGCCGCCCGGGACCACCGACTTCCTGGTGGACCAGCCGCCCGGCCGGTTCCTCACGCTGCGCCTGCGGCTGTCCGGCGACGGCGCCGCGACCCCGGTCGTGCGGAGGATCCGCCTGGACTTCCCGCGTGCCACCAGCGCGGACCTGCTGCCCCCCGCGTTCCGCCAGGACCCGGCGGCCGACGACTTCACCGAGCGCTTCCTGTCGCTGTTCGACGCCTCGCTGGAGGAACTGGACCGGGTCATCGAACGCCACCCCGCGCTGCTCGACCCGGCCGGGGTGCCCGACCGGGCGCTGCCCTGGCTCGCGGGCCTGCTCGGCCTGTCGTTCGAGGCGGGGTGGGACGCGCGGACGCGGCGGGCGCTGCTGGCCGCGGCCCCGGAGCTCTACCGCCGCCGCGGCACGCCGTGGGCGCTGAAGAAGGCGGTGCGCATCGTCTTCGGGGTCAAGCCGGTGCTGGACGAGCTGACGGGCGACCGTCAGTGGGCCCAGGTCCGGCGGCTCGCGTCGGGCTCCGGGCCGGGGCTCGGGGCCGTACGGCTGTTCGGCCGGTCGTCGAGCCGGTTCCGGGTGGGCGGCTCCGCCCTGGGCGGCGCGCCGCTGCGCGCGTTCGGCGACCCGGACGGGGACCCGCAGGCCGCGCACGCGCACCGCTTCCGCGTGCTGCTGCCCGCCGGGTCGGCCGACGAGCGCGCGCTCGGGCGGCTGGTCGAACGGCAGGCCCCCGCGCACACCGCGGGGTCGGTGCGGCTCGGCGGCGCGGGTTTCGTGGTCGGCGCCCGGTCCACGGTCGGGGTGGACACCGCGTTCGTCCCGTTGCCCCCGCCCGTGCTGGGCGGCGCGCTGCGGCTGAACCGCGACGGGGTGCTGAGGCCGGGGCCGAAGGGAGCGCACGCCGGGGTGAGCGCCGGAGTGATCTCCGCCGTGGGCGTGCACACGCAATTGTCTTGAGAGGACCAGGGAGATGACGGAGACAGAGACGGGAACGACGGGGTTCGACGCCCCGCCGCTGCGCCGGTTACGGTACTTCCACGGCCAGATGCTGAGCGCCAGGGACTTCCAGCGTGAGCAGGAATACTTCCGCGAGAAGCTGAGGCTGCGGCTGCGCGGCCTCCTCGGGTACGGCGTGGTGTGCGGGCTGTTCGTCGAGCCGCCGTGGCGGGGGGACGACCACCCCGACGCGGACGGCGACGGGCCGCGGCCCGGCGAGGAGACCGCGGCCGGCGACGACGCTGAGGGCGACGACGAGGCCGTCGAGGACGGCGCCGAAAACGCCGGGGACGGCGGGGACGGCGAGGGCCTGGACGCGTCCAGGCGGCACCGCCACCGGGCCAAGGTCCGCATCAGGCCGGGCCTCGGCGTGGACTGCGACGGCAACGAGATCGTGGTCAGGGACGGCACCCTGGTCGACCTGTGGAAGGCGCTGCCGCCCGACGAGCGGGACACCGGCACCGTCTGGGTGGGCGTCCGGTACGCCGAGCGTCCGGTGGAGCCGACCCGGGCCGTCTACAACGACGGGTGCGCCGAGTCCTCCGACTGCGAGTTCGGCTGGACCGAGGAGTGCTACACCGTCCGCGTGACCGGGCACGAGCCGCCCGAGGACGAGCGCTGCGACACCGCCTGCGCCCGCTGCCGCCACAAGACCCTGTGGCTGGCCAGGATCGACGACGTGGACTGGCGCCGTCCGGTGCGCGAGGACCAGATCCACATGAACGTCCGGCGCCCGTTCGGCCGGCACGTGCCCACCGTGATCACCGGGATCAACTGGATCCACGGCCACACCTACACCGTCGACGAGGCGCGGGCCCTGCTCGGCACGCACGACGAGGCGGGCGGCCTGGTGGTGCGGTTCTCCGACGACGTCCGCGTGGACACGCTGCGGCCGGGCGTGGTGGAGATCCAGGTCATCGAGGGCGGCGCCGGGCGCAACGCCTCGACCTGGTACATGGGCGGCACGTTCGCCGAGCCGGACGAGGACCAGGAGTTCACCCGTCAGTTCCGCTACCGGCAGACCACCCGCGAGGTGCTGCAGGACAGCGACCGGGTGCTGATCAGCGTGCGCGGCGCGTTCATCCTCGACCGCTGCTGCCGTCCGGTGGACGGCACCAACGTCGGAGGGCGCGTCCCCACGATCGACCCGGCCGAGGACGGTGAGTCGCGGGGCTGCGACGTCCCGCCGTCCGGGGTCGGGCCCTGGACGTCCGGCACCGGCGCGGGCGGCGACGTGTTCGAAAGCTGGTTCTTCGTGAGGGAGACCTGAGGATGTCGACAGCCTGCGGATGCGGCTGCGGAGGGACGGCGACCCGGTCGCCGGCCTTCGTCCGGCCGCGCTTCTTCGCCGGGCAACTGCTCACCGAGGACGATCTGGAGCTGCTGGTCCGGTACGTGACGGGCAAGAGCAGGCTGCACAACCGGTCGCTGTCCGGGCCTGGGGTCGTGTGCGGCCTGGAGGTCGGCTGCGACCCGTGCGGCGGCGGCACCGTCGTGGTGCGCCCCGGGCACGCCCTGGACCACGCCGGCAACGACATCGTCCTGTCCTGTGCCGAGAAGGTGGACGTGCCGGCGCTGGTGCGCGAGCTGCGGATCGGCGGCCTCGGCGTGGACTGCGGCGACCCGTGCGACGGCGACGGCGCCCGCCGCTACGGGCTGTTCGTCCGCTACGAGGAGCTGTCCGTCGAGCCGGTGGCGCCGTACGCGACCGAGGAGCCGTGCCCCTCGCCCGGCTGCGTGCCGTCCCGGATCCAGGAGGGCTACCGGTTCCTGGTCAAGCGGGACGGCTTCGAGGACCACCGGTACAACCCCGGCACGCGGCTGCTGGCCAGCCTCGGCGGCCTGGACAGGGCCGGGCGGGCGCGGGCCCGCGACGCGCGGCTCGGCCGGTACGCCGACGCCATGTTCGTCGCGGCGCTCGGCTCCGACCGCGCCATCCTGTTCGACGCCTCCGACGCCAAGCGGTACGCCGACAGCCTGGCGTGGCTGAGCCAGAGCGGCGACGGGACCCCGGCGGATCCGGTGGCGCGCGAGATGACCGAGCACGTGCGCGCGCTGGCCAGTGCCATCGCCCGGTTCGACACCTACGACCAGGCCGGGCAGAGCCAGCTCAAGAAGGACTACCCGGACCTCGGCGGCGTCGGCGACGCCCGCAAGACACTCCGGGGGTCCTGCGAGCGGCTGGCCGGGACCGACACCGAGACCGTGTGGCCCGACCCGCTGCGCCGGTCGCTCGCCCGCGCCGTGGTCGCCGAGACCGCGGCCCGGGTCGCGCCCGACCGGCCGGACACCGGCGCGCCGCTGGAGGTCCGCCTGCTCGCGCAGGGCACGCCGCTCAGCCACGCGTTGCAGGTGGAGTTCCGCGCCGACCTCAGCCTGGTCCGCGAGTGGCTGCTCGGCCGGCTTGAGGAGTCGCCCGGCCTGGCGGACTGCTCGCTGCGCGCCACGACCTCCGCGATCGAGGTGCCGCACCTGATGCCGCGCCCGGAGGACGGCGACGACGGGGAGCGGCTGACCATCGCCGAGCTGCGGCGGATCGCCGAGTCCACGGCGGCGCTGACCGCCGCGCTGCGCCGCTTCCTCACCGACGCCGCCTGCGCGACCCTCAACCCGCCGTGCGCGGACCGCGCCGGCACCGACGTCCTGCTCGCCCGCCTGGAGCTGGACGACTGCGACGTCGTCCGGGTCTGCGCGGCGACGCGGCCGCAGGTGCTGCCGGGCGGGTCGGCGTACGGCGAGTGGCTGCCCAAGCTGTACCGGCTGCGCGAGCTGGCCGAACGGCTCTGCTGCGCGCCGGCGCCCGGCCCGCGCCGTCCGGAACCGCCCAAGGACGGCCCGATCCCGCGGCCGTACCCGGAGGGGCTGCTGGCCGACCGGCCGCGCACCGGCGACCTGGAGGAGATGCTGACCCTGCTGCTCACCCCCGCGCCGGGCGAGACGCCGCCCAAGGCGATCCACGAGCAGGTGTACACCGCGCCGAGCGAGGTCACCGACAGCCTGCGGGAGCTTTCCGTCCTGCGTGCCCAGGTGGCGGACCTGACCTCGGCGCTTGAGGGTCTGCGCGCCCAGCTCGGCACGGCGCGGTCGCAGGTCGATGACGTGCGGGAGCGACTTCCCGAACGGCTCGGCCAGCGCCTTGAGGAGCTGGAGGCCGGCACGCAGGAAGGCGGCACCCGCGAAGGCGAGTCCCCGCAGACCCGCAGACCGCGGTCCGGGCGGTCGCAGAAGCCGTCGCCGGGTGATTCCTCGTGAGCGGCCCGCTGCGGCCCGAGTTCCACGAGGGCCAGGTGCTGGCCGCCGCCGACCTGTCCGCCACGGTCGCGCACGCCCGCGGCGCCGCCGCGCGCCAGGCGCGCTACCTGCACGAATGGGGCATCGCCGAAGGGCTGGAGCTGGTCACCGCGCCCCGCGCCGACCCGCTGAGCGGCACCCGTTACGTCGAGGTGAGCCTGGCGGCGGGCATGGCCGTCGACGGGACCGGGCGCGAGATCGTCGTCACCGAGCCCGTGGTGCTGCGCGAGAGCGACTTCGAGGACGTCAACGGGGCCGACCTGCCGACCGGCGAGCCGTACCCGGTGTTCCTCACCTCCGCCGAGCGCGAACCGTCCCGGTCGCCGGTCGCGGGCTCGTGCGGCGGGACGGCCGGGCGGACCCGGGTCGAGGAGACCTACCAGATCCTGTTCGGCCGGCTCGGGGACGAGCGGCTGGTCGCCGACCAGCGTCCGCCCGAGGTCGGGGCCGCGCCCGCCGACCCGCCCGTCCGCTGGCTCGTGCTGCTCGGGTACGTCCGGTGGACCGACGGCCACTTCGCCGGCGTCGAGGCCGCGGCGCGCGGGGTGGCGCGGCGCTACGCGGGCGTCCGCGCCGACACCGTGTCGGCGCGGGCCGGCGCGCTCACCCTGCGGACCGGCCCGGCCGCGCGGGAGGGCCGCCCGGCGCTGGTGCTGTCCGGCGGCGACCCGCCGAGCCTGGTGTTCGGCCTGTACCAGGGCAACGGGACGGTCGACCCGCTGATGACCGTGGCGGCCAACGGGAACCTGAGCATCCAGGGGAGCTTCTCCGGTGGGATCTCGGTGGGCAGCGTGCTCGTCCAGTCCGGGACGGCGACCGACGGGACGCTGCTGCCGCTGCCCGCCGGGGTCACCCCCGAGCAGGTGACCGACGGCCGCGTCGTCCTGCACGTCCACCTCACCCCCCGGGCGCCGGCCACCCGGTCGGACTCGGCCCTGCACAGCACGGTGGAGGCCACGGTGGACGCCGACCGCCGGGTCCGCTGCCGGATACGGGTCTTCGACCCCCTGGCCTCCCCGGTAGAAGTCCAAGACCGCCCCGGCGCGGTCGACTTCCTGCTCCTTGCAGCCGTCACCGCCGCGAACGGGGGCGGCTGACGATGATCCTCTCCACAGTGCCCCACGACGACGAACGGAGGGCGGCTGACCATGACCCCTTCCGCGGTGGACGCGGCGACGAGGGGAGGCGGCCGCCGATGACCTTCTCGCGGTCGGCTCGACCACGGATGGGAGGCGGCTGACGATGACTCTTCCCGTGGTGTACGTGGCGATGAACGGAGGCGGCTGAGCGTGGCTCTTTCCGTGGTGTACGTGGCCGACAGCGGGCACGTCGTCGGTGCGCTCGCGCTGACCGGCGCGGGCGTGGCCGCCGACCTGGGGGCGGTCGTGGGGGCCGAGCTGTCGCTGCGCGTCCCGCTCGGCGAGGGCAGGGTCGCGCCCCTTCCCCTGAGTGCCAGGCGGCTCGCCCTCGCGCCCGCCGACGACGAGCCCGGGGTCTTCGACGACCCGCTGGCGTTCGGGGTCGAGCTGACCTCCGGCGGCAGGCCCAAGCCCGCCCTGGCGCGGCTGGCGCCGTGGACGACGCCGCTGAGCCTGGCGAAGGACAGGCTCACGGTCACCCTGCCGGTCCCGGCCACCCGCCTCACCCCTGTGCTGGCCCTCCTCTCCGACGGCAGCGAAACGCACGTCGCCAGTGGCGAGATCCCGCCGGGCGGCGACAAGGCGGAGCTCCCGGTCGCGCTCGACGCCGGGCCGCACGGCGTGCTGGTCCTGGTCGCCGGGAACACGGGCCGCCTGGAGAAGCTGAACGTCCCGTAACCGCCCCCACCGCGCACGAGCCCCCGAAGGAGACGCCGTGATCCCGCCCACCGCGACCGGCGACACGGAGCACACGTCGTGACCTTTCACGCCGCAACCGGACACCGGAGAACTCCCGGTGACCCTTCGCGCCGCACCGAAGAGACCGGAGAACACGCCGTGACCCTTCATGCCGCGTCGGAGACACCGGAGAACACATCGTGACCCTTCGCGCCGCACTGGAGACGCCTGGGGAGGCGCCGTGACCGCGCCCGCCGCGCCGGAATGGGCGGGCGCCGGGATCGGCCCGCACGCCGGGCACCCAGGGGACGCCGGGGAGTCCGGGGGTGCCGGGGAGTCGGAGGAGGTCGTGGTGGGGCGGTGCACGGTGACGGTGGTGCGGCGTGGGGGGTGGAGTTGGGGGCCGGAGCCGGGGGCGCTGGCCGGGCGGGTCGTGGACGCGCTGCCCGGCGTGCTCGCCGAGCACTTCGCCGAGTACCTGGCCGGGGACGGCCCGGACGTGGAGATCACCGAGCCGGTCGTCATCACGGTGCGGCCGGGACGGTGGCCCACGACGGCCGCCACCGGCATGGTGGTCACCCCGCCGGGCGACCCGCTCCCTGGCGGGACGTCCACCGGGCCGCGCGCGGGAGCGTCCGCGGACGCGCTCGCGGAGACCTTCCGCGAGTCCTTCGGGGAGTCCTTCGCGGAATCGTTCCCGGGGCCGTCCGCCGGGTCCGCCACACACGCCCCGCCAGAGGAGGCCGCCGTCACGCTGTTCGCCGAACTGGCCGAGCGGGGCGAGCTCGGCCCGCTGCTGGCGCTGTTGCCCGACGATTCGGTGCGGGCCTACCTGCTGGCGCTGCTCGGCGACGCGGACGCCGCCTCCTCCCCCGTGGCCGGGCGGGTGTTCGCCGAGCTGGCCCTGCGCACGGACCCGGCGCGGCTCGCCCGGTCCCTGCCGGACGCGACGCTCCCGTCCGGCGACCCCGAGGAGGTCGTCGCGTCTCTGGCCGCCCTGTTCACCGGGCTCGTCACGCGAGTGGGGCCCGGGGAGACCGCCCGGCTGGTGGCGTCGATGACGGGCCCGCCCTCGGAAAGCCTGGACCGTCCGCGTCCCGGGCAGGTTCGCGCGGGGGCGTCCGGCGAGGCGCGGGTGTGGTCGGCGTTGCCCTTCCTGCTCGCCGGGCCGCTGGCCCGGGTCGGCCTCCTCGACGCGATCGGCCCCGCCCTGGCCGGGCTGGACCTGGCCGACGACGCCCCCCTCCTCGCCGCCGCCCTGGCGTACAAGGTGCTCGGCGTGACCGAGCGGGGCTGGCGGCGGGCCGAGCGCGACACCGTGGCCGCCGCCGCGTTCGCCGGGCTCGCCCCGCCCGTCCCCGAGGGGGAGCTGACCGCCGCCGCCCGCCGCCTGCGCCCCGCACTCCCCGTGCTGGACGGCGTCCTCGCGCTCGCGGTGTCCCGCGGCCACGACGCCGCGGACCCGCTCCTGGTCACCGGCGCGGCGGGCGGCCTGCTGCTGGTGGACGCGCGGGGCCTGTTCCCGGTGGCGTGGGCGGAGGAGGCGTCCGGCCTGGTGCCGCACTGGCGGGCGTGCGGACGGCCGCCGATGCTGGTGTGCGAGGGTCCGCTGCCGCCGGGCTGCCTGCGCGACCTGGCCGAGGCGGGCGTGCCGTTCGTGACGGCCCTGCGGCCGCTGCGCGGCGACCCGGTGACGCGGCTGCCGTGGCGCGCCCCGGTCTGGGCCGCCGAGGGCGCGCGGGTCGAGCCGCGGCTCGCCACCGAGCTGCCCGGCCACGCCGGACGCCTCGGCGGGCTCGTCCGCGCCCTGGTCGCCGAACGCCGGGCCGCGCCGCTCGCCGCCCGCGACGACCTGGAGCGCACGGTCACGCTGGCCGCGGGGCTCGGCCTGGCGACGATCGCGTGGATGCTGTGGCGCGACCGGGAGACGCCCGATCCCGTGGTGGCGCTGACCCGGTTCGCCGACCTCGACGCCACGGTCCGCTTCGAGCGGGACGCCGTGCGGGTGCGCGTCCCGCTGGGCCGCCGCCACGCCGACCTGCTGCGCGCCGGCCTGCTGGCCGACGTCCCCGGCGTGGTGTGGCTGGGCGGACGGACCCTGACCTTCTCCGGTGGGTGAGATGCCATGAGCGCGCTGGAACATCTGCGGATCCGGCTGGAATGCCTGCACGAGGCGCTGCGCGAGGCGGTCGGACGCCAGGCGCGGGCCGCCGCCCTGCTGACCCGGCCGGACCTGACCCCGTTCTGCGTGACCGACGAGCAGGTCGGCGTGCTGCTGGACGAGGTGGACGCGTTCGCCGCCGCCATGACGGCGCCCGGCCCCCCGCCGGAGCAGGAGCCGGACGCCGAGCGCGACCTGCGGCGCCGCGCCGCCGCCGAGGGCGTGACGCTGCCCCTGGACGCGCTCGCCACCCGGTTCGGCCTGACGCGCGCCGACCAGGACGCGCTGGTGCTGGTCGCCGCGCCCGAGCTGGACCGCGCCTACGAGCGGATCTACGCCTACGTCGTGGACAACCTGAACCGGCGGCTCCCGTGCGTCGAGCTGCTGGTGACGGTCGGCGGCGCGACCCCGGCGGCGCGGCTGGCCCGCCGCCGGGCCCTCGGCCCCGACGGGCCGCTGCGCCGTTTCGGCCTGCTGCGCGCGCACGGCGAGGCCCCGGTGGAGCTGGCGCAGGAGCTGGTGCTCGGGCCCGGCGTGCTGGCGTTCCTGCTGGGCTGGGGCGGTGACGTCGGGCTGCTCGGCCACGACCCGGGCGAGGTGGCCCCCGGACCGCGAACGGTCCCGCCGTACCTGGCCGCGGCGGACCGGCTCACCCGGCTCGGCCGGGCCCTCGGCGCCGGGGACATCGACCTGGCGGGGCTGTGGGGATGCCCGCCGGGCGATCGGCTCGACGTCGCCCAGGCTCTCGCGCACGCGGCGGGCAGGCCGCTGCGCGCCCTGGTTCCGGACGGCGGCGACCTGGCCGCGGGGGTGCGCGCCGCCGCGTCCCTGGACGCGGTGCTGTGGATCTCCACCGACGACCTGCACGACGACCCGCGGACGGCCGACGCGGTGTGCGCGACGCTGCTGCGCTCCCGGGTCCCGGCGTGCCTGACGGGGCTGAAGCCCTGGCGGCCGGCGGGCCTGCTGGCCGCGCGGGCGTACGCCGAGCTGACCGTGCCCGCGCCGGGGCTGCGCGACCGGCGCGCGATGTGGTCGGCGGCGCTCCCCCAGGTGGACGGGACGCTGCTGGAGGACCTGGCCGTCCGGTACCGGATGAGCGGCGGCGAGCTGCGCGCCGTGGCCTCGGTCGCCGGCGCCGGGGCGCGCCTGGCGGGCGGCGGGCCGCCCGCGCCGGTGGCCGACCACGTCGAGCCCGCGATCGCCACCGTGACCCGCGGGCGCAACGGCAGCGCCGTGCGGTCCATCCTGCCCCGCAGGACGATCGACGACCTGGTGCTGCCCGACGGTCAGCTCCGGCAGATCCTGGAGATGGTGTCGGCGTTCCGCGCCTGGCCGCGTGTCGCCGAGACCTGGGGCTTCGGGCGGCGTTCGGGGAACGGCGGGGTGAAGGCGCTGTTCACCGGCGAGCCGGGGACGGGCAAGACGATGTCCGCCGAGATCGTCACCGGCATGCTCGGGCTGGAGCTGCTGAAGGTCGATCTGGCGCAGGTCGTCTCGAAGTGGGTGGGCGAGACGGAGAAGAACATGGAGGCCGCGTTCCGTCAGGCGGAGGAGAGCCACGCGGTGCTGCTGTTCGACGAGGCCGACGCCCTGTTCGGCAAGCGCGGCGAGGTCCGCCACGGCACCGACCGCTACGCCAACCTGGAGGTCGGGTACCTGCTGCAACGCCTGGAGGCCAGCGACGGCCTGGTGATCCTGACGAGCAACCTCAAGGAGAACATCGACCCGGCCTTCACCCGCCGCTTCCACTTCGTGGTCCACTTCCCCCGGCCGGGCGCGGCCGAGCGGCGCAGGCTGTGGCGGCTGGCCTTCCCCGAGGAGGCGCCGCTCGGCGCCGATGTGGACCTGGAGGCGCTGTGCCGCCTGGACATGACGGGCGCGGGCATCGGCGCCGCCGCCCGCACCGCCGCGCTCGCCGCGGCCGACGGCGACAGCCCGGTGATCGCCATGCGGCACGTCGTCCGGGGCGTCGCCCGGCAGTTCCAGCGCGAGGCCCGGCTGCTGCGTCCCTCCGAGCTCGGCGCGCACGCCCACCTGCTCGGCGACGACGAACCATCGGGGTGATCCGTGATGCTGCCCATCGAACCGCCGCTCTCCCTGGTCCGCTGCCTGATGCCGGGCTCGCCGGCCGCGTCCCGTGAATGCCGCCTGGCCGCCGAAGCCCACAGGTCGGGCAAACCCCACGTCGTGGCCCCCGCCGTCGTCCCCGTCGTGGTGCCGGCCTCGGCGGGCAACGCGGCGACGGCGCACGCGATGCGCGCCGCCCCCGCCGCCGTGCCCCTGCTTCTCACCGGCCAGAACCAGGCCGGCAACGCCGCCGTCGCCGGCGCCGCCTGGGCCGTCCCCCCGCCCGCCGCGCCGCTCGCCGTCACGCCCCTGAAGCCGAAGGGCGCTCCCCCGGTCTGACGGCCGGTCCACGAGGCCGCAGGTCAGGCGGCGCTCGCGTACGGGGACGTCGTGAGGGCGTTCAGGAGGAGACGCGGGTCGTCGGCGAAGAAGCGGAGGGTCGTGACGTCGGCGGAGCCCCCGAGGGGACGCTCGACCGTGACCGGCGCGTTCAGCTCGACGACCAGATTGACCTGCGACGAAACGGCCGCGGTGAGCACGTCACCGACGATGGACACCATGCTGCGCTCGTTGTACCCACGGGTCGGCCGCACCGAGGCGATCAGGTCGCGGGGCACGCGGACGTCGAGGTAGGCGCCGTACCGGACACGGAGCTCCTCCGCCGACACGACGTGGGGCCGGGTGACGCAGGCGGCGCCGAACGCCACCCCGAACACGATCCCGTAGAGGTCGGCGACGAGGATCGGGACACGCACCGCGTCCGGGACGCCGAACGCGACCAGCAGCAGGTCCAGGCCGACGGTCTCGATCACCGTGACGAAGATGATGAGCACCAGCATCGTGACCTGCTCCCGCGCGTACGAGCCGGCGGTGGCCCCGGGCGGCACCCCGACGCGGCGGCGCGCGATCCACAGAAAGACGCTGACCGTGGCCTTGGCCTCGAACTCCATGATCTTTCGCACCTTCGTGGGAACGAGCCCGTGGTAGGTCAGCCGCAGCGCCGCCCGCCGGTCCGCGCCGCCCCTGCGGTTCGCGCGGAACAGGCGGTACGCGGCCGCCGCCTCCAGGGCGAAGACCAGCACGACCACCGTCTCGGCCGTCCAGACGACGTACCCGGGCAGCGCCACCCCGGACACGAGACAGATCATGAGCAGGAGCTCGGCGGGGAACACGGTGAACAGGGCGGCACGGGCGATCCTGACCATCACCCTCGCTCCTTCAGGATGAGCACGATCCGGCGGAACACCTCGACCTGGGCGGGCGACAGCTCGGTGAGCATCGCCTCCCCCCACAGCCGGCCGTCGGCCGAGCCCGCGGGGGCGTGCCCTTCCGGGCGCAGCGCGTCGGGGACCGCGCCCAGGTTGGCCACGATGACCGCGGCGATCTCGTCGGGGAACTGGGCGGCGAGATCGGCGGCGAGATCGGCGACGCGCGGGTCCTCCGGGCCGGCGCCGGCCAGGTCGTCGAGCCGCCGGTACAGGTCCTGGCTGCGGGCGAGCGCGTCCGGCTCGGTGAAGGGGCGCATCATCTCGGCGACGCGCGCCCGGTCGCCGGGCGCCGCGACGGTGCCCATCAGCCCGAACAGCTCACGATCGAGCGTCGCGATCCTGGAGCCCGCGGCGGACATGTCGCGCAGCATCGTCGCCATGTCGAGGGACACCATGCCGCCAGGCCGCAGGTCGGCCTCCGCGAGCAGCGCCGCGACCCTCTCGCGCTTGATCGCGAGGGCCTCCTGCTCCCTGGCGAGGTCGGCGTCGAGTTCGAGGAGCACCTCGCGCAGTTCCCTGCCCTCGTCGTCGGCGAGCGCGTCGCGCAGCTCGTCCAGCGTCAGGCCCAGCTCGGCCAGATGCCGGACGCGCGCGAGCGCGACCGCGTCGCGGAACCCGTACTCGCGGTAGCCGTTGGCCAGCCGCGGGGGCTCGGGGAGGAGCCCCAGGTGGTGGTAGTGGCGCACGGTACGGGTGGACACCCCGACCATGGCGGCAAGCTCGCCGATCCGCATGCCTGCATTACACACGTTGACGTCGCGGCAAGGTCAACGCCCCGGACAGCCCTCGGCGGGAGCCGGTTCGCCGGGCATCCCAGGTCGTGGCGATCTGAGCGTGCCCGGCGCGCGTGGTTGACCCTGGAATGTCCGGGTGGGCAAGGTGGGCGGGTGACCACCGACGAGACGCGAGACGGAGTGCCGCTCACCAACCTCGACCAGCCGCTCTTCGACGGGGCGGGCGCGACCAAGCGCGACCTGGTCGACTACCTGGACGCCGTCGCCGACCGGATCGTGCCCGCGCTGCGCGGCCGGCCGCTCTCGGTGATCCGCGTGCGCCAGGGCCAGGAGCCGTTCATGCAGAAGAACGTCCCCAAGTACGCCCCGGACTGGCTGCGCACGGTGACGCTGTGGGCGGAGACCTCGCGGCGCGAGGTCTCCTACGCCCTGTGCGACGACCGGCGCACGCTGCTGTGGTTCGCCAACCAGCGGGCCGTCGAGTACCACCCGGGGCTGGCCACGGCCGACCGGCTGGACTCGCCCACCCACCTGATCCTCGACCTGGACCCGCCGGAGGGCGACGCGTTCGCGATGGCCGTGCGGGCCGCCCTGCTCGTCCGTCAGGCGCTCGCCGCCGACGGGCTGGCGGGCGCGGTGAAGACCAGCGGGTCCAAGGGCGTGCACGTCTTCGTCCCGCTGGAGCCGGGCGCCGCCATGGAGGACGTCGCGGCGGCCACCCGGGCGGTCGCCGCGCGCGCCGAGCGGCTGGACCCGGCGCTCGCCACGACGGCGTTCATCCGGGAGGACCGCGGCGGCAAGGTCTTCCTGGACTCGACCCGGGCCGGAGGCGCGACCGTGGCCGCCGCCTACAGCCCGCGGATCCGTCCCGGCGTGCCGGTGTCGTTCCCGGTGGCGTGGGAGGACCTGGACCGCGTCGCGCCGGGCGACTTCACCCTGCGCACGGCGGCACGCCTGGTCGCGGACGCCGACCCGTGGGCGGCGCTCATGCCCGCCCCGCAGCGGCTGCCCGCCGACCTGGTCGAGGAGGGCCACACGATCCCCGTCGCCCGCGTGCGGGCCATGCACGAGGGCAAGCGCCGCGCCCGCGCGCGACGGGGCTGAGGACGCCGGTCAGGGGCCCTCGGGGTCGACCGCGTCCTTGTCCGCCCAGAACGGGGTGACCAGCTCGCGGATGCGGTCCGCGCCGACCCGGTTCAGCAGTTCCAGCGCGGCGACGTTGTCGACGAGCTGCTCCATGCGGCTGGCGCCGAACAGCACCGTGCTGACCGCGGGGTGGCTCAGCGCGAAGGCGACGCAGAGCTGGGCCGGGCTGGCCGACAGGTCCGCGGCCACGGCGGCGAGCTTCGGCGCCGACTCCACGATGCGCTCCCTGACGCCGCCGGGGTCGCGGCCGACCTGGCGGCTCTCCCCCGTCTTGCCCGCCAGGATGCCGCCCTCCATGACGTCGGACGCCTGCAGGGTGATGCCGGCGCCCCACACCTCCTGGAAGGGCTTGCCGTCGGCGATCGACCGGCGGGAGGGGCTGTACTTGAGCTGCGCCATCTGGGGGCCGGGCGACCCGGCCGCCAGGGCGTGCTCGCGGAGGGTCAGGATCGAGGTGGCCGACCAGTTGTTGACGCCGTAGCAGCCGATGACGCCGTCGGACTCCAGCGCGGCCAGGTCCTCGGCGAGGCGGCGCAGGTCCAGGTCGTCGCGGCGGATGTCGCCGAGGATCACGATGTCCGCGTGGGTGAGGCCGACGCGGAACAGGGCCCGGTCGAGCTGCTCGCGCAGCGACATCTCCGGGTACGGCTCCAGCCACATCTTGGAGGACAGCACGTACTCGTCGCGCTCCACGCCGGCGGCGCGGATCATCGCAGAGAACAGCACGTCGGTGAACACCGGCGGCATGCCCGGGAACCCGTAGACGCCGACGTCGAACAGGTTGATCCCGAGGTCGACGGCGTGGCGGATCATGGCCACGGCGTCCTCGAAGTGCATGCGGTCGTAGGTGTGCCAGGACCCGAGGGACAGCAGGGAGACCTCGGGGCCGTGGGTGCCGGCCCTGCGCAGAGGGACGACCTTGTTTCGCTCGGACATCGGACTCCTCGGTCGTGCGGTGGTGCGGACAGCGGTGTCACCGGCGGATTGGCGGCATGCGGAACACGCCGCACGGCGCGAATCCGCCGGGGTGGGGGAAGGGAGACTCAGGGAAGCCAGGGGTGGACGACGGCCTTGACCTGCTCCAGGCGCGACATGGCGGCCAGCGCCTCGGAGGCGCCGCTGAGCCCGACGGGCGCGCTGAACAGCTCGTCCCACGGGAAGCGCGACTGGAACGCGCGCAGGAACTCCACGGAGTCGTGGTAGTCGCCGATGTCGCCGTTGAGGGAGCCGAGGACGTTCAGCTCCTTGCCCATGATCGTCCCGAGCGCGATGGGGTCGGGGCGGGGGCCGGTGGTGCCGACGATGACGAAGGTGCCGCCGAACGCGGCGGCGTCCACGGCCTCGGCGCCGACGCCGGGCGCGCCGGCGAGGTCGAGCACCAGGTCGGCGCCGCGCCCGCCGGTGGCCTCCATGACGGCGGCACGCCTGCTGTCGGCGTCGCCGTCCAGGCCGATGGTGACGTCGGCGCCGAACCGCTTGGCCAGTTCGAGCCGGGAGTCGGGCGCGCCGACGGTGATGACCGTGCGGGCGCCGGAGGCGCTCGCCACCGCCGTGGCGACGATGCCGAGCGCTCCGGCGCCCTGGACGAGGACGGTGGACCCGGTCCGAACGCCTCCCGCGCGGTCGAAGGCGTGCAGCACGGTCTTGACGGCGCAGCCCGCGCTGGCCGCCCAGGTGTCCTTCACGTCCTCGGGCAGCAGCAGCTTCTGCGCGCCCGGCGTGACGTAGTCGTACTCGGCAAGACCGGCGGTGGAGAACGGGAACCGGTCGGACCGCTGGAGGAAGCCGTACCCGCGGTTGGAGCACGCCACGGGGTTGCGGACGACCGTGCACCCGTAGCAGTGGCCGCAGGTGGACTCCGACCAGCCGATGCGCTGCCCCGGCTGGACGGGGCGGCCGAGGGCGTCGACCGTCCCCGGCCCGGCCGCGACCACGGTGCCGACCATCTCGTGGCCGAGCACCATGGGCAGCATCCCCGGGAACGACATGGCGCCGCTCCAGATGTGCACGTCGGTGGCGCACAGCGTCGCGCAGTCGACCTTGACGATCGCCGCGCCGGGCTCGATCTCGCCCGGCAGCGGAAGCTCCTCGATGGCCAGCGGCTCCCCGTGGGCGGTCAGGACGGCCGCGCGGGTCGCTGTGGGAACTGACATGCGGTGAATCTCCGATCGGTTATCTGCTGTGCGCGGTGTCCCAGACCTCGTGGCGGCTGCGCCACCACAGCAGGACCAGGATCACCAGGAAGGGGACCACGCCCCGGTACTGCTGCACGGGCTCCCAGAAGGCGGCGAAGCCCTCCAGGCAGCCGAGCAGGATGCCGCCGAGGAGCGTGAGCGGGAGGCTGCGGAAGGCCCCCACCATCGCGACCGCGAGCGCGGTCGCGATGAGCCCGCCCAGCGTGGAGAAGTCGCCGCCGAGGCGGGGCGCCACGATGAGGATGACCAGCGTGGTCAGGGCGCCGATGGCCACCCACACCGCCATGGCGAGGCGGGGGGCCGGGATTCCGACGACCTGCGCGGTCTCGGGGCGCTCGGAGAGGGCCTGCAGGCGCAGGCCCACTCCCGTCCTGCTGAGAAGGAGTGTCACGCCGACGGTGATCAGCACCGCGAAGGCCAGCGAGACCAGCACCGCCTGCGGGACCACGACGTCGCCCACGGTGAAGGCGGGCGAGTCGAACGGCCGCGGGAAGGCCCGGGCGCCCGACGTGTTGTTGCCGAAGATCCGCAGGCCGGCGGCCATGAGGGCCACGTAGATCGCGACCGTGACGGCCGCCTTGGTGCGCTCGTCGTGCCCGGAGAACCAGCGGACGAGCACCGCGCCGAGCAGCCCCGACAGCGCCGCTCCCGCGGCCACGCCGAGGATGAGGGCGGGCCACACGTTCAGCCCGGCCTCGGTCAGCGACACCATCGTGAACGCCCCCACGGCGCCGGTGGCGGCCATGGCGAAGTTGACCACGGCGACGAGCCGATAGGTCAGCACCACGCACAGGCCCAGCAGGGCGTATACCCCGCCGCTCGTCAGGCCGGCGATGATGGAGTTCAGCATCGGACAGACTCCTTCTGGAAAAACGCCCGGGGGGCTAGTTCTTGCCGGGGACGATGAAGCCCTCGGGAAGGACCTGCCACTTACCGTTCAGAACCTTGACGAAGCGGCTGCCCTCGATCGGGTTGTGCGCGTTGCCCGGTCCGAACACGTAGGGCGTGCCGACCATCGGGTACTGGATAGGCTTCATGTTCTTGAAGGCGTTGGTGACCGACTCGCGGGTGATGTCACCCTTGATGCCCTTGAGCACCTCGACGAAGACATCGGCCGCCATGACCGCGCCCTGGCTGAACGCCGTCCTCTGGATCTTGTTGGCGTCGACGACCTTGGACCAGCGCTCGTTGCCCGGCAGCGTGGCGTCGGTGTACGGCTGCCACTCGGTGCCCGCGTAGGCGTTGATCTTCGCGGGGATGAGCGCGGCGTTGGCGTCGGTGTAGCTGTTGGCGCCCATGATGAAGTCGACGTCGGTCATGCCCTGCGTGGCCGCCTGGGCGAACCACGGGCCGACCTGCGCGTTGTAGAGGATGGCCTGGCAGCCGGCCGCCTTGGCCTTGACCAGGTACGGCGTCGGGTCGCCCTGACCGACCGACAGGTCCTTCACCGTGAGGGACTTGCCGGTGATGTCGGTCCACTCCTTGATGGCGTTCTCGATGCCGCCGCCGCTGCCCGGGAGCACGGTGTAGTACATGCACACCTTGTCGCGCTTCAGGGTCTCGGAGGCGTAGTACAGCATCGCCGTGATCAGCTTGAACGGACCGGGGTTGACCGGGGCGATGTTCGGGCTCGTGAAGCACGTCGCGTCGACGCCGACCGCGGGAATTGATACGATCTTGTTGTTACTGTAGGTGGCGCGGTTGAGGCCGCAGTCGACCGCGCTGGAGGACCCGACCAGCGCCACGACCTCCTCCGACTCGATGAGGTCGATCGCGGCCTCGGTGGACCGCTGCGGGTTCATCGCGTCGTCCTTGGTGATGAACTCCAGCTTGCGGCCGTTGATGCCGCCCGCCTTGTTCACCTCGTCGAAGACCGCCTGGACGGCCTTCGGGACCTCGGGGGTCTGGAACAGGCCCGTGATGCCGTTGATGG
This sequence comes from Sphaerisporangium siamense, assembly GCF_014205275.1. NCBI lineage: Bacteria > Bacillati > Actinomycetota > Actinomycetes > Streptosporangiales > Streptosporangiaceae > Sphaerisporangium > Sphaerisporangium siamense. Next base: position 3,676,654 of record NZ_JACHND010000001.1, on the reverse strand, counting down.
CGCCGACCTTGATCGGGCCGTCGGTTCCGCTATCGCCGCCGCAGGCGGAGGTGGCCAGGGCGAGGGCGGCCACCGCCACGATGCTGGTGAGAGAACGCTTCATTACTGCCGCTTTCCTGGGGGGTTGATTGGAGAGGTTCGGGGGTTGATTCAGACGAGGGGTACATCCGCAGTGCCAAGGTAGGCCGCCATGACGGCCGGATCGTCCAGGACCTCTCGGGTGGGACCCGAGGCGATCACATGGCCGAAGTCGAGGACGGTCACCTTAGCGCATGCGGCACGCACGAGTTCCATGTCGTGCTCGACCAGAAGGATCGACACACCGAACCGGCCCGGCACCTGCGCGAGGCGGCGTCCCAGCGCGAGCGACTCGGCCGCGGACTGCCCGGCGGCCGGCTCGTCCAGCAGCGCGACCTTCGGACGGGCCGCGATGGCGGCGGCCACGTCCAGCAGGCGGCGGGTGCCGACGTCCACGATGGACACGGGTACCTCCCCAGGAGGGCACCCGAAGAAGTCGAGCAGTTCGTCGGCCTCCTCCTTGGCCAGCTTCCGGCCCGCGCCGATCGTCAGGTACTCGTACTGCGTGAGCTCCGGAGCGATCGTCGTGGTCTGGAAGGTGCGGCGCAGCCCCAGGCGGGCCCGCGCGCTCGGCGTGAGCCGGTCGATCGGCCGGCCGGCGAGCGCGACGCTGCCCTCGTAGCCGGCGAGGAAGCCGGTGACGGCGGCGATGAAGGTCGACTTGCCGGCGCCGTTGGGGCCGATCAGCCCGACGACTCCCCCGTCGGGGATCGACAGGTTGATGCCGTCCACCGCGACGACCTCGCCGAAGCGGACCGTCAGGCCGCGCACCTCCAGGAGCGGCGCGCCACCCACGGGCGGCGCGACGACGGGTCCGGCCTTCTCGGACTCGCTCTTCTCGGGGAGCGCCGCGAGCACCTTGCGGGCCTCGGCCTCCCGCTTGCGCGCCCGGGTGAAGTCGGTCTGGCTGACGCCGGTGCGCAGCGCGAAGATCGCGAAGACGCCGAAGAGCAGGCCCCCCAGGTCCTGCGGAAGCTTCAGCTTGTCCAGGATCGTCGCCATGACGGCGCCGAAGACGCCGCCCATGATCGCGCCCTCGGTGTGGTGCGGGCCGATGAGGATGGCCACGGCGAACAGGGCCAGGGACTGGCCCATGGAGAAGTTGCTCGCCACGACCAGGCCGAGCTGACCCGCCATCAGCCCGCCGCCGACGCCGGCGATGAAGGCGCTGAGCGCGAAGGCGGCGAGCTTGCTGCGCGCCACCGAGGTGCCGTGCGCGGCGGCGGCCCGCTCGGAGTAGCGCAGCTCACGCCAGGACATGCCGATCCTGGTGCGGTTGAAGAACTCCAGCAGGATGGCCAGCAGGACGAAGACGATCACCACGAGGATGAAGAACTTGCCGTTGCTGGCGAACATGCTGGGGCGGTTGAGCGTCTTCAGCTCCTCGGTGCCGGGGAACTGGTTGGCGTTGAGGACGATGTCCGCGGACACCGCGAAGCCGAAGGTGACGACGGCGAGGTTGACCCCGCGGATGCGCAGCGCGGGCAGGCCGATCGCCACGCCCACGGGGACGGCGGCGAGGCCGCCGATCAGCAGCCAGAGCAGGAATCCGCCCGGGGCGTCGCTGAGGTTGAGCCGCAGCACCACCCACGCGCCGATCGCCGCGAAGGACATCTGGCACAGGGACATGACCCCGGCCCGGCCGACGATCACGCCGAAGCTCTGCATGATCACGGCGCTGACCATGGCGGTGATCGCCAGGTAGATCCAGTAGGACGAGAGAACGTTCGGGACCAGCACGCAGGCGACCACGGCGATGCCGAGGCCGATCCCCCACGTTCGCTTGTCGATGGCCGTCATCGAGCCAGGCCCTCCTCACCGGCGCCGGCGTCAACCGAGCCGAAGTAACACTCGTGGAGCCGGTCGGCGTCGCCGCGCAGCTCCGTACACGGCCCGTCGAAGACGACGCGGCCCTTGCGCAGCACGTAGGCGTGGGTGCCGACGTCGAGCGCGAGGTTGGCGAACTGCTCGATGAGCAGCACGGAGATCCCGAACTGCAGCAGGTCCTCCACCGCGTGCATGAGGCGGCGGACGATCACGGGCGCGAGGCCCAGGGACATCTCGTCGATCATCACGAGCTTGGGGGAGGACACCAGGGCGCGGCCGATGACGAGCATCTGCTGCTCGCCGCCGGACAGGTGCCCGGCCTGCAGGTTGCGGCGCTTCTCCAGTTCGGGGAAGAGACCGTAGGCCATGCCGAGGTCGCCGTCGCCGGCCTTGGAGACGTTGAGGTTCTGCTCGACCGTGAGGGTGCGGAACACCGTGCGGGCCTGCTCGACGTAGCCGAGACCGGCCTGCGCCCGCTTGTAGGTCGGCAGTTTGCCGATGGGGGCCTGCCCCAGCTGGATCGTTCCTGATGTCACCTGGGCCAGCCCGGCGATTCCGTCCATCAAAGTCGTCTTGCCCGCACCGTTGGCCCCGAGGACAACGGTGATCGTACCGGGCCGGACGCCCAAGGTCACGTCATGGACGATGGGGACTTCGCCCCGGTTGATGCTCACGCCGTCCAGGGCGAGCAGGGGCCCGCTCATCGATCGCCTTTCGCGTACGCCGCCCGCAGAGCGTCGATGACCCGCCGGTGTGCCTTGGCGGAGTCCGACAGCTCGCGGGACAGCAAGCCGAAGAAGCCGTGGATCAGGCCCTCGTAGCGGACCAGGTCCACGGGGACGCCGGCGGCGCGGAGCGCCTCGGCGTAGTCCTCACCCTCGTCGCGCAGCACGTCGTACTCGGCGCCGAGGACCACGGCCGGGGGCAGGCCCGACAGGTCCTTGGCGCGCAGCGGCAGGAGGTACGGGTCCTCCAGGTCGCGCGCGTCGCGGGGGTATGTCGTGAAAAACCAATCCATGCTGGCCTTCGAGAGGAAGTATCCTTCCGAGCAGTCCCGATACGACGCCCGTCCGTCGTCCGGGTGGCCGAGCACGGGAGACACGAGCACTTGCAGGGCCAGTCGCGGACCTCCGAGGTCCCTCGCCATGAGCGCGGCGACGGCGGCGAGATTGCCTCCGGCGCTCTCGCCTCCGACGGCGATCCGCGACGGGTCGGCGTTCACGGCCTCCGGGTTCTCGTGCACCCACCGCACGGCGGCGTAGCAGTCGTCCGCCGCGGCGGGGTAGGGGTTCTCCGGCGCGAGCCGGTAGTCCACGGACACCACCACGACGTTCGCGCCCGCGCACACCGTACGGCAGGAGACCTCGTTCTCGTCAAGCGAGCCGATCGTCCAGCCACCGCCGTGGAACCACACGAAGACAGGGAAGGGACCTTCTCCCTCCGGCGTGTAGACGCGGATCGGCACCTCTCCGGCGGGGCCGGGGAAGACGGTGTCGACCACGCCGCCGACGGACGGGAGATCATCCGGCATCGACCAGACCTGACGGAACTGCTCGCGCATCTCCGCCGCGCTGGGCTGGGTGGCGGGAGCCTCGCCCTGGCCCTGGATGGCGGCGCGTGACACTATGGCCTGCGCCTCCGGATGCAGGGGCATCGATACCTCCGGGAGCCCGGGTGCCCGCCCTCATCGTTCAGGCACTCACAAATCGTATCCGATTCCATGTACGTTATTCGCGACGAAATCACGTGTCCAGAGCGATGGTGAAATGTTGGCTAACGAATCGGAGTACCTGGCCGGGACCGCCGACCTGGTCTTGACCGGCGGCGCGGTCCACACCGTCGACGCCGCGGACCGCGTGGTGGAGGCGATCGCCGTCACCGGCGGCCGGATCGCGAGAACCGGCACCGCTGATCAGATCACGCCGTTGATCGGACCGCGCACCCGGGTCATCCCCCTGGAGGGACGCTCGGTGCTCCCCGGCATCAACGACTCCCACCTGCACGGCGTGTGGCTCGGCCAGATGTGGCCGTCCCTTCTCATGGAGCAGATGGCGGCCGGCGGCGGTGAGGCCCCCGCGCCCCTGAAGACGCGTGAGGACCGGCGCCGCGCCATCCTCAAGACGGCCGAGCTGCTGGCGCCCCTCGGCGTCACCAGCTACACCGAACCCGGGCTCGGCCCCGGCGAGGACGCGGGCCCGAGCGGCTGCTTCGGCTCCGAGGCCCTGCGCGACTACGCCGACCTGGCCGCCGAGGGCAGGCTCACCGCGCGCGTCACCGCGCTCATGCTGTTCGGCGAGCTCGACGGGCGCAGCTCCCTCAAGGACGTGCTCGGCGGCCTGCGCGACTTCACGCCGCCCTCCCCCGTGCCGGGCTGGTTCCGGGTCGCGGGCGTGAAGATCTTCGCCGACGGCATACCCCCGATGCGCAACGCCTGGGTCGACGAGCCGTACACCGACGGCTCCTACGGCGGCCTGCTGGTCGAGGGCGACTCCGAGGCCGACCGCGAGGCGGCGCTGCTGGCGATGATCGACGCGGCGCACGCGGCCGGGCACCAGATCGCGGTGCACGCCACCGGCAGCCGCACGACCAGGACGGTAGCGCGCGCGATGGCCGGCGCCCTGGCCCGCGACGGGCGCGACGCCCGCCACTACATCATCCACGGCGACCTGCTCGCGCCCGGGACGCTCGCCACGATGGCCTCGGCCGGCGTCGGCCTGAACACCCAGGCCGGGATCGCGGTCTTCACCGGCGACATGATGCGCGGCGCGGTCGGCGACGACGTCATGCCGATCACCTGGCCGACGCGGGACGCGCTCACCGCGGGAGTGCGGCTCTGCCTGAGCTCCGACGCGCCCGTCCTGACCCCCGACTGGCGGGCGGGACTGGCCGCGGCGGTGACCCGGCGCGGCCTGGACGGCCGTGTGTGCGGGGAGGAGCAGCGCCTGACGGTCGCCGAGGCCCTGCGCTCCTACACGATCGTCCCGGCCTGGCAGGACGGGGACGAGTCCTGGAAGGGCTCGCTGGAGCCGGGCAAGGTCGCCGACCTGTGCGTCCTGGACGCCGGCCTGCTGGAGACCGAGCCGGAGGCCCTGCCGAAGGTGCCCGTGAGCCTGACGCTGGTGGACGGCCGCGTCGTCCACGAGCTTTGATCCGCACCGGCCGGCGGCTCAGGGCAGGCGCCGGCCGGTGCGAGTCTCAGGAGCGCTCGGGGGCGTCGGTTCCCCACGAGGCGTCGGGGCGCACGACGTCCTTGTCGATCCACAGGTCCGCGACCGCCGCGCGCAGCTCGTCGCCGTGCCGGTCGAGCAGCTCCAGCGCGCCGAGGTTGTCCTGGAGCTGCGCGAGCCCGCTCGCGCCGAACAGCACGTTCACCGTGGCGGGGTGGGTGAGGGTGTAGGCGATGGCGAGCTGCGCGGGGGTGGCGCCGAACCCCTCGGCCACCCGCTGGACCTCGGGGTAGGAGTCGCGGATGCGCTCGCGGATGCCGCCCGGGTCCGCGCCGATCTTGCGCTGGGGGTTCAGCTTGCCGGCGAGGATGCCGCCCTCGAAGACGTCGGACGCCTGCAGGGCCAGCCCTTCGGCGAACATGCGCCCGTACGGCTCGCCCTCGGGCACCGAGCGGCGGGCCAGGCTGTACTTGAGCTGGGCGAAGGTCGGCGGCACCAGTCCCTCGGCGGCGGCGAACTCGCGGGCGAGCCGCAGGTCGGCCGCCGACCAGTTGTTGACGCCCCAGGCCCCGAACCAGCCCGCGTGGACGAGCTCGGTGGCGTCGGTCACCACCGCGCGGATGTCCAGGTCACCGAAGAAGTCGCCGGCCACCACGAAGTCGGCGCGCTCGACCCCTGCGCGGGCCAGGGAGACCTGGATCTGCTCGGCGAAGGAGGTCTTCGGGTAGTCCCAGAGCCACAGCTTGCCGCACAACAGGTAGTCTTCCCGGGCGAGCCCCGCGTCCCTGACCGCCCTGTTGAAGAGCAGGTCGGTGACGGCGTCCTCGGCGTGCGGGCCGAAGTTGTAGTGGGCGACGTCGAAGAGGTCGACACCCAGGTCGACGGCCCGCCTGATCAGCGTGGCGGCGTCACCGCGCTCCATGCGGTCCCAGGTGTTCCAGGATCCGAGCCCGAACACGGGGATCTCCGGACCTTCGGGGCCGAGCCGGCGCCTGGGGACTGGACCTGTGAACTCCATCGTGCACCTCCGATGACCGACGCGCGCGACCTCTGGTCGCCGAGAGGTGAATCGTATAGCATTCCGAATATTGTTTAGCATCTAGGGAGTTGAGTTCATGCCGCCCCACTCCGACATCCCCGCGTCCGACGGCCCTTCCAGGATCGTCGACGTGGCCGTCGGCTACATGGCCGCCAAGCAGCTCTTCGCGGCCAGCGAAGCCGGCCTGTTCGCCGCCCTCGCCGAAGGTCCCGCGAGCGTGGCCGAGATCTCCGCCCGCACCGGGCTTCCCGAGCGCACCGCGCGCATCCTCGCCGACACCATGGCGGGCCTCGATCTGGTGACCCGCACCAACGGGGTGTACGCCAACTCGCCGGCCACCGCCCGCTACCTGTCCGGTGGCGGCGACGACGTCGACCTCCGCCCCTTCCTCGGGTTCCTCGACGGCATCAGCTACGGGCACTGGCTCGGCTTCGGCGAGACGTCGCGCACCGCCAAGCCGGCCCCGCTCGACCTCGGCGGCGATCGGCTTGGAACGTTCATGACCGGCGTCATGACCTACAACGCGCTGCACGCCAAGATGCTCGCCCAGGCGTACGACTTCTCGCGCCACCAGCGGGTGCTGGACCTGGACGGCCTGTCCGGCGCGTTCCTCGCCGAGGCCCTCGGCCCGAACCCCGGCCTGCACGGCACCTTCTACTCCACCGAGCACATGACCGGGTTCGCCAAGGAGTTCCTCGACGGCGCCGGTCTCGGCGACCGCACCGAGGTCATCACCGGCGACCCGCTGACCGGCGAGCTCCCCACCGGCTTCGACCTGGTGCTCCTCGAACACGTCGCGCACCGCCACGACGTGGCGGAGAACCGTGTGATCATCCGTAAGGCCCGGGAGGCCGCCGCGCCCGGCGCCACGCTCATCCTGCTCGACTTCTTCCTCGACGACGACGAGCACCAGCGTCCCCTCGACGCGCTGCACGCCGGCGAATACCTTGTGATCGACGGCACGATCGTCTATCCGGAGGCCGAAGTGCGCGCGTGGCTCACCGAAGCGGGGTGGCACCCGGTCGAGACGCGTAGCCTCACGGCCAGCCCGCGGATCATCATCGCGGAGGCCCGGTGACCGCCGGCCGTGTCGTCCTGGTGACCGGCGCGGCCAGCGGCATCGGCCGCGCCGTGGCGCAGGCGTTCGCGGAGAACGGCGACCGCGTCGCCGTCGTGGACATCGACGAGGCCGCGGCCGGCGCCGTCGCCGCGGAGCTCGGCGCCCTGCCGGTCGCGGTGGACATCACCGACCCCGAGTCGGTCGCCGCCGGCGTCGAGCTGGTGGCCGAGCGGCTCGGGCCCGTCGAGGTCCTGGTCAACAACGCGGGCATCGTCGCCGGCGGCGGGCCGCTCACCGACCTGCCCGTCGAGATCTTCGACCGGGTCATGGCCGTGAACATGCGGGGCACCTTCCTCGTCACCCAGGCCGTCGCCAACCAGATGATCAAGGCGGGCGCGGGCGGCTGCGTCGTCAACATCAGCTCGATCGGCGCGCGCCAGCCCACCCCTGGCCTCGGGCACTACGAGGCGACCAAGGCGGGCGTGGACGCCCTCACCCGCACGGCGGCGATCGAGCTCGCCGGGCACGGCATCCGCGTGAACGGCGTGGCCCCCGGCCCGGTCATCACGCCGATGACCGCGGGGCTGGCGGACAACCCCGACGCCCGCGCGGCCTGGGAGTCCCGCATCCCCCTGCGGAAGATCGCCACCACCGGCGACATCACCCCGCTGGTGCTCTTCCTCGCCTCGCCCTCGGCGGGGCACATCACCGGCGCGGTGGTCCAGGTGGACGGCGGCCAGTTGCTGATGTGAGCGCCCGTGGCGCGAAAGCGTCGAGCCCGGCACACCGAGGGGGCGTGCCGGGCTCGTGGTTTTCGGGGCGGATCAGCAGCCTGACCCGCGCCGGTGTGGCGCCGATCGCGGCCGGGATCAGCGGGCGGCGGGCTGCTGGGGCGTGACGTGCGCGCTGTGCTGCGCGTTGTGCAGCGCGTCCGCGGTCGCGATCTTGTGGGCGCAGGCCACCCGCTCGATCTCGGCGCCCTCGGCGCCCATCGCGATGAGGTCGAGCATGTGGTCGTGCTCGGCGACCGAACGGCGGGCGCGCCCCGGGACGTAGGTGAACGTCGACCGGCGCATGTGGTCCAGCCGGGCCCACTGCGACTCCAGCAGCACGCACAGGTGGTCGTCCGGGCAGTGCTCGTAGATGGAGAAGTGGAACTGGCGGTTCAGCGCCGTGAAGGAGGCCGGGTCGAACTCCTCCAGCGCCGCGGCCATGCGCTGGTTGATCTCACGCGAGATCTCGATGTGCCGCGGCTTCATCAGCGGCGCGGAGATCGCGGTGGCGTAGCCCTCCAGCCGGGCGAGGATGTTGAGCGTGTGCTCGACCTGCGCGGCGTCGAAGGCGGCGACGCGGGCGCCGATGTTGCGCACGACCTCGACCAGGCCCTCGGACTGCAGCCGGCGCACGGCCTCGCGCAGCGGGATGGTGCTGACGCCGGTCTCGCGGGCGAGTTGGTCCATCACGAGGCGGTAGCCGGGCCCATAGGTGCCGTCGAGGATCCGTGACCGAAGTAGCTCGTAACTGAGCTCCGCCTTCGACTCCTTCACGGCTCCGGCCTTCTTCCCGGCTCTCACAGGCGTCCCCTTACTGGCCAACAGCTGATGTCCACGCCGAGGACCACGGCCCTGACGGTCACTCACCCAAGGCTCTCACGACAATGCCGCGGAACTCGGCTCCCGCGAGGGCCTGGAAGTGGTCACCGGGGACGACGATCAGCTCTCCTCCGACGACTCCGACGATACGCTCGATCCCGTTCGTCATCACGTCGTCTTCGCCTCTCACGAAGACCGGCGCCGTCGGGCCGGCCCACGCCTTGGGCTCGAAGGGCGAGTCGTGGAGCCCTTCCACGACGAAGGCCAGCGCCTTGGCGCGGTCGCCCTTGGAGCTCACCATGCCGGCGATCATCCCCGTCATCGGGTCGCCGGGCTCGGCGCCCTCGTCGACGGCGCGGTGCAGGGCCGCGACGTCCACGCCGGTGAACGGCTCCATCGGGGCCAGCCCGCCGAGCACGGCGCGGCGCACCCGGCCGGGGACGATGTCGGCGAGCTCCCAGGCCAGCCGGGCGCCGAGCGAGTAGCCGGCGACGTCGAACGTGCCGGCGCCCGCGCCGTCGAGCACGGCGACCAGGTCGGCGGCCTGCGCCGCCGCGGTGGTCTCGGCGCCGCTCGCCGGGGCCGGGCTCGCGCCGTGGCCGCGCAGGTCGGGAAGGATCACCGTGCGGCCCGCGGCCGTCAGCGCCGCCACGGTGCCCGGCGCCACCCAGTCGCTCTCGCCGTCGGAGGCGAAGCCGTGCAGCAGGAGCACCGGCGGCGAGCCCGCCGCCCGGCCGTCATCGGTGTCCGGGGGGAAGAGACGATAGGCCAGTGCGGGACGGTCGTGCATCGGTGGCTAGCTCCTCGGCCGGTACTTTCGCATACGATTTCTTATCGTACTGCATGGCGCCGTGATCACCGGCGAGGGCGTGCCCGGGTCACTCGACCGTGACGGGCACGGGGAAGTCCACCACGACCTGGCCGGTGCCGCTGCTGCCGAAGTACGGGCAGAGCTGCTCGCCCTTGCCGGCGTACTCGCCCCAGCCGAGCAGACCGAAGAGCATGGCGGTGTCGGCCATGGCGCCCTCGCCCGTGCAGCGCTTGTTGTAGTCGGGCAGCATCTCCAGGAACTCGCCCGCCCTGCCCTCGGTCCACATGTCGAGGACGGCCATGTCCACCTGGCGGTTGATCTCGCTGCTGACGTCGTCGAGCAGCGACTCGGCGATCTCGTTGGGCGGGAAGGCGTGCGACAGGGAGCCGCTGGCCAGGAAGGCCACCTTGCGGTCACTGCGGTGGATGGCCCGCAGGAGGGCCTCGCCGATGCGCCGGTTCTCCTCGATCGTGGAGTAGATGTTGCAGCCGATGGGCAGGACCCGGATCGAGGAGTCGCCGTTCATGAAGTACATCGGCACGAGCGTCGCGTACTCCAGGCCGAGGTCCTTGTAGGTGTGCAGACGCGCCTTCTGGCCGCCGAGCACGATCTCCTCGCGCACGAGTTCGGCGAGCTCGGGGTCGCCCGGGTAGTCGTACTCCAGGTCGTGGATGAAGTGCGGCAGCTCGTGGCTGACGTAGGAGCCCTGGTGCCTGGCCTTGCCGTTGAGGTGGAAGCCGATGCTGTTCATCCAGTGGGTGTCGGCGATGAGGAACGTGTCGGCGCCGCGCTCGCGGGCGCGCTCGCCGACCTCCGTCAGGGCGAGCTCGGCGGGCCTGCGGATCCCGAAGTGCTTGCCGGGTTGGATCGACAGCCAGATCGATGGCACGTGCGTGATCTTTGCCGCCATGACGAGCTCGCCCATCAGGCCCCTCCTTGGTGCGTCCGGTCCCCCGCGGCCTGTCCCGCGGCCGAGGGGATGTCGTTGGAATCTAGTGGGGATGTCGAGGGTCCGGTCACGGTCCCGCGGATTCTCGTGTTCCCACCGTCCCGGTCGGCGGCCGTCAACGGCTCTGCCCCGCCTCTGACGTCCGCCGACAGGGTTGCCCGGCTTGTGGCACACCAGAATCATGTACGAAGTCAAATATCTTTGTCTATAGCTCCACGTGGCAGAACCGCGTATCATCCAGGATGTCATATACGATTTGAAGGGAGTCAGACCCGTGGAGCACCCGCTCGGCCTCGCACCGCAAAAGATCATCGCGGTGCACCTCAACTACCGCAGCCGCGCGGCCGAGCGCGGGCGTACGCCGGCCGTCCCCTCCTACTTCCTCAAGCCGCCGTCGTCGCTGTCCTGGTCGGGACGCCCGGTGGTGCGGCCGGCGGGATGCGAGCTGCTGGCGTTCGAGGGCGAGATCGCCATCGTCATCGGCAAGCGGGCACACCGCGTCTCCCCCGCGCACGCGCTGGAGCACGTCGCCGGGTACACCGCGGCCAACGACTTCGGAGTCTACGACTTCAAACATGCCGACCTCGGGTCCAACCTACGCGCCAAGGGCCAGGACGGCTTCACCCCGGTGGGCCCCGAAATTCTGCGGGACGCCGATCCCGACCGGCTGCGGCTGCGCACCTACGTCAACGGCGAGCTGGTCCAGGACGCCTCCACCGAGGAGCTGTTGTTCGGGTTCGACCTGCTGGTCGCGGACCTGTCCCGCTTCATGACGCTGGAGCCGGGCGACCTCATCCTCGCCGGCACCCCCGCCGGGTCCACGGTCGTGCGCCCCGGCGACGTCGTGGAGGTCGAGCTGGAGGGCGCGGGCCGCCTGCGCAACCAGGTCGTCGCCGACGAGCGCGACGTGCCCGGGTACGGCGTCCAGGCCAAGGTGACCGAGGAGACCCGCGCCGCGGCCTACGGCTCGGCGGGCGCCCCGTCCGCGGGCGTGCTGGACGAGGAGACCGCCGCGGCGCTGCGCTCGGTCTCGACGGCCACGCTGTCCTCCCAGCTCCGCAAGCGCGGCATCGACCACCACTTCATCGAGGGCGTGCGCCCCGCCCGGCCCGACCTGCGCATGGTCGGCGTGGCGAGGACGCTGCGCTACGTCCCCCTGCGCGAGGACGTCTTCGCCGCCATCGGCGGCGGCATGAACGCCCAGAAGCGCACCGTCGAGGAGATCCGCCCGGGTGAGGTGCTCGTCATCGAGGCGCGCGGCGACCACGGGGCCGGCACGCTCGGCGACATCCTCGCGCTGCGCGCCCTGCGCCGCGGCGCCGCCGGGGTCGTCACCGACGGCGGCCTGCGCGACAGCCCCTCCTTCGCGAACCTGGACATGCCCGCCTACTACGCCGTCCCCCACGCCGCCGTCCTCGGCCGCAAGCACGTCCCGCTGGAGTCGCAGGTGCCGGTCGCGTGCGGCGGCGTGCTGGTGATGCCCGGCGACGTGCTGGTCGGCGACGCCGAGGGCGTGGTGGTCATCCCCCCGCGCCTCGTCGCCGAGGTCGCCCGCGACGCGGCCGCACAGGAGGACGAGGAGCGCTTCATCTACGAGCAGGTGAACGAGGGCGCCTCCGTGGACGGCCTCTACCCCATGAACAAGACCTGGCGTGAGACCTACGAGACCCAACGGCGCGGCTCGTGACCACGCAGCAATGCCCGCGCCGGCACACAGGCGCCCGCACGCCGCGCGGCGAAGGCCGCGCCGTCAATAGGGAGTTGGCATGAAATTCCGGTCGGACCCGGCCACCATACGCGGGTCCATCGCCCCCGTGGTGACGCCGTTCACCGAGGACGGAGAGCTCGACCTCGCGTCCCTGCGGGCGCTGGTGCGCTGGCAGCTCGCGCAGGGATCGCACGGGATCTCCACCGGCGGCTCCACCGGCGAGCCGAGCGCGCAGACCGTCGATGAGCGGATCGCGGCGATGGCCGCCGTCGCGGCCGAGACCGCCGACCAGGTGCCGTTCCTGCCCGGCACCGGGTCCGCCAAGCTGGACGAGACCCTGCGCCTCACGGCCGAGGCCGAGCGGCTGGGCGCCGACGCCGCGCTGGTCATCACCCCGTACTACGCGCGGCCGACGCAAGAGGCCCTCTTCCAGTGGTACGCCACGGTCGCCACGGAGTTCCCCTCCCTCCCCATCGTCATCTACAACGTCCCCTCCCGCACGGCCGTGGACATCGCCCCCGAGACCGTCGCCCGGCTGCGCCGCGCGCATGCCAACATCGTGGGCATCAAAGAGACGACGAAGGACTTCGAGCACTTCTCCCGCGTCCTCCAGCTGTGCGGACGCGATTTCCTCATGTGGTCCGGCATCGAGCTGCTGTGCCTGCCGCTGCTGGCCATCGGCGGCGTCGGCTTCGTGAGCGCGGTGGCCAACCTGGCCCCGTCCGCGGTGGCCCGCATGTACACCGCCTACACCGAGGGCGACCACAAGACCGCCCTCGACCTGCACTACGCACTGCATCCCCTGGTCGACCTGCTTTTCGTGGAGACCAACCCGGCTCCCGCGAAGTTGGTACTCGAGCGGCGTGGCCTGATCACCTCACGCCACGTGCGCCCGCCGCTGATCCCGCCCACCGACGCGGGCATCGCGCGGATCGAAGAACTACTGGCTCAGAGCGAGGGAGTCGCCTGATGAACCTTGAGCACTACATCGGCGGGGCCCACGTCCCCAGCGTCACCGGGGCGACGTTCACCGCCCTGGAGCCCGCGACCAACAAGCCGTACCTGACGGTGGCGGCGGGCGGCCCCGAGGACATCGCCGCCGCCGTGGCCGCCGCGCGCACCGCCTTCACCGAGGGGCCGTGGCCGAAGATGAGCGGCGACCAGCGCGCCGCGGTGCTGCGCAGGATCGCCGCCGCGATCGAGTCCCGCGACGACGAGATCGCCGCCCGGGAGTGCCGGGACACCGGCCTGCCGATCACCCAGGCCCGCGGCCAGGCGCACCGCGCCGCGCACAACTTCCGCTTCTTCGCCGACGTCATCACGACGCTGGGCGAGGAGGTCTACCGGGTCGCCTCGGCGCAGCTCAACTACGTGCTGCGCAAGCCGGTCGGCGTCGCCGGCCTGATCACGCCCTGGAACACGCCCTTCATGCTGGAGACCTGGAAGCTCGCCCCGGCGCTCGCCGCGGGCTGCCCGGTCGTCCTCAAGCCCGCCGAGTGGTCCCCCGCGTCGGCCGGGCTGCTGCCGGAGATCATGGAGGAGGCCGGGCTCCCCACCGGCGTCTTCAACCTGGTGCACGGCATCGGCGAGGACGCCGGCGCGGCGCTCGTGGCGCACCCGGACGTCCCGGTGATCTCCTTCACCGGTGAGACCACCACCGGCCAGATCATCATGCGCAACGCCGCCGAGAACCTGAAGGCGCTGTCGATGGAGCTCGGCGGCAAGTCGCCGCTGCTGGTGTTCGCCGACGCCGATCTGGACCGCGCGCTGGACGCGGCCGTCTTCGGGGTGTTCTCCCTCAACGGCGAGCGCTGCACCGCCAGCTCGCGCGTCCTGGTCCAGGAGGAGGTCTACGACGAGTTCGTGGAGCGCCTGGCCGCGCGCGCCTCGCGAGTGAAGGTGGGCGCCCCCGGCGACCCCGCCACCGAGCTGGGCGCGCTGATCCACCCCGAGCACTACGAGCGGGTCATGGAGTACGTGCGGATCGGCACGGAGGAGGGCGCCCGCCTCGTCGCGGGCGGCGAGCGTCCCGCGCACCTGCCCGAGGGCAACTTCCTGGGGGCGACGGTGTTCGCGGACGTCACGCCGAAGATGCGGATCTTCCAGGAGGAGATCTTCGGCCCGGTGGTCTGCGTCACGCCGTTCTCGACCGAGGCCGAGGCGCTGGAGCTGGCCAACGCCACCCGCTACGGCCTGGCCGCCTACCTGTGGACCAACGACCTGCGCAGGACGCACCGGCTCGCGCAGTCCATCGAGGCGGGCATGATGTGGGTCAACTCGCAGAACGTCCGGGACCTGCGCACGCCGTTCGGCGGCGTCAAGGCCAGCGGCCTCGGCCGCGAGGGCGGGCACCACAGCATCGACGTCTACACCGAGGCGCACATCGTGCACCTGGCGACCGAGGATCTGCCGATCCCGCGGTTCGGCGCGGCCTGAGCGCGTCACCGGACGGCGCCGCCTCCCCGAGGGGGGCGGCGCCGTCCGCCGTTGTCAGCCGTCGACGCCGGGCTCGGCGCAGAAGACCACGCCGGAGCCCGACAGGGTGGGCGCGGGGTCGGCGGCGGGCACGAACACCGAGCGTCCCGCGCCGAGGTCCACGCCGTCCGCGCGCGTCTCGCCCGCCACACCCAGCAGGATGCGCGGCACGCCGCCCTCCAGCCGCGTCTCGCCGTCCACCACGAGGCGCCGCAGCCGGAACTCCGGCGCCGGGGTGTCGAAGACCCCGTCCGGCCCCGTGCCCGGCACCAGCGGGCCCGCGTCCGGCTCGGCCACGCGCAGCAGTTCCGCCACGTCGACCGGCTTGGCGGTCAGCCCCGCCCGCACGACGTTGTCGGAGCTGCCCATGATCTCCACGCCGAAGCCCTTGACGTAGCAGTGCAGCACCCCGGCGCCGAGGAAGAGCGCCTGGCCCGGGGCCAGCTCGTGCCGCCTGAGCATCAGCGGGGCCAGGCAGGCGGGGTCTCCGGGGTGGCAGCGGGCCAGGCGGACCACCAGGGCGTAGTCGGGCTGGTGGACGGCGGAGGCGGCCCAGACGGCCTGCTCGGCGATGTCGCGGCCGTCCAGCAGCGCGGCGAGGGCCTTCAGCGGCGCCCCCTCGGCCAGCAGCGTGACCACGTCCTTGAGCCCGGGCACGCCGAGCCGGTCGACCAGCATGGCCGCCTGGTCGGCGGCGCGGAACCCGGCCAGCGCGGTGAACGGGGTGAGCGCGCACACCAGCTCCGGCTTCGCCCAGGGATCACCGTAGACGCCCCGGGCGTGCCCCTCCGCGGCCTGCCCGGCGGACGGGTGGACCTGGAGGGACAGGGGCCTGGCGACCGCGATCAGCTTGAGGAGGAACGGCAGCCGCGCGCCGTGGCGCTCCAGCGTCCGCGCGCCGAGCCCGGCGAGCGGGTCGGCGGCGATCAGGTCGGCGAGGGAGCGCCCGTCCCCGTCGAGCGTCGAGGGCCCGGCCGGGTGCGTGCCGAGCCACATCTCGGCCTCGGGCCCCGGCGAGGGGGCGGGCCGCCCGGTGAGCTCGGCGATGTCCGTGCGCGACCCCCAGGCGTAGTCCTTCAGGGGGTTGGTGAGCAGGTGCAACGTGGTGCTCCTCGATCGGGGTGGTGCCGGGGGCGGTTCGGGGACTCACCAGCCGAACCGGATATGTGCCGACTTGAAGACGCGAGAAATGACTCCGGGTACAGCCTCCCATGGCCGCCCGCCCGGGGCCGCCTCAGGCGGTGGGGAGCCCGGCGCGGTCGGGGACGGTGCGGGGAAGCGCGCGCAGCCGGCCCTCCAGGTCGGCGGGCCACCACGGACCCGCCGAGAGCCGGCCGAGGGCGCCGGTGACCGCCGCCGCGGTGCCGGGGGTGGGCACGACCCGGGAGGGCGCCGCCCCGGCGAGCACGCCGAGCCACCAGTGCCGCCGGGTCGCGGGCATGTCGTCGGGGTCCAGGACGAGGTAGTAGTCGGGCAGGAGGACCCGCTCGTCCCGCAGGTCGGCCAGCGCGGACTCGATCGCGACCTCCAGGCCCCCGGCCGGGGCC
Organism: Sphaerisporangium siamense; assembly: GCF_014205275.1. Lineage (NCBI taxonomy): Bacteria > Bacillati > Actinomycetota > Actinomycetes > Streptosporangiales > Streptosporangiaceae > Sphaerisporangium > Sphaerisporangium siamense. The sequence continues at coordinate 3,660,401 of NZ_JACHND010000001.1, read as the reverse complement.
GACTCGTCGAAGAAGCCCGTCCACGCCTCACCGAGCCCGCCCAGCGGGTCGGCGTCGTGGACGACGTAGGTGGCCGCCGCGCGCACCACCAGATCGGTGACCTCCGCCACCGCACGCTCCCCACGCCGTATCGCACGGACGTTGTGCAGCCCGTCCAGCCCGCCGACCACCTCGGCCGCCCGCTCCCCCACCACCACGACCACCGTGCTCCCGAGCCGCCGCATACACCGGAGTCTAGGACCCCGTGCCGCGGACCGGCCGCGCCATCCGAGGGCCGCTCAGCCCGGCGCGTCCTCCCCGCTCCGCCGGGCGCGCTCCCGGGCCAGCTCGGCCCGCAGCTCGTCCACCTGCTGCTGCAGCTCGAAGATGCGGCGCACGGCCACCAGCGTCATGCCCTCGCCGACGAGCGCGATGGCGTTCTGCACGTCGCCGATCTCGTGACGGCTGTAGCGGCGCTGGCCGCCGCTGGAGCGCGCGGGCCGCACGACGTCGAAGTCGTCCAGCCGCCGCAGGAACGCCTGTTCGACGTCGAGCATGGCCGCGACCTGTCCGACGGAATACAGGGGCGCGTGCTCGTCGTCGAACGGCAGCCTCGCCATCGTCGCTCGTTCCTTCCCGCGTGGGGGGCCGGGACGGCCCAGGACGTCCTCATTATTGGAACTGAAACGGGGCGGGCGCCGTCGCCGGCGCCCGCCCCTCGCGTCGCGTCACGCGCTCGCGGACCTCACGCCTTGATCGACTTGACCTCCGCACCCTTGTGGATCTCGACCTTGCGGGGCCGGGCCTTCTCGATCACGGGGATGCGCACGGCGAGGACCCCGTTGGAATAGGCGGCGTCGACCTTTTCGCTGTCGAGGTGCTCGGAGAGGTAGACGCGGCGGGTGAAGGTGCCCATGGGGCGCTCCCGCACGAAGACCCGGTCCTCCTGCGCGTGCTCCTCTTCCCGCGTGGCGCTGACCGACAGCACGCCGCGGTCGACGGTGACCTCGATCGAGTCGGGGTCGATGCCGGGGAGGTCGAACCTGAGGAGGACGTCGTCCTTGCGCCGGACGCCGTCGAGGGGCATGACCCGCGCTCCGCCGTCACCCGCGCCGAGGGCCTGCCGGGTGAACCTGTCGAACTGCCGGTCGAACTCCTGGATGAACGGATCGATCGACGTCAGCAGCATCGGTGACCACCTCCAGTAGAACAGGCAGGTTTCCTCACGCCTGCCTTTCCGAAAACTTCCTACTACAGTTATAGGTTACCGGCGCCCTGGATCGCAAGTCGTCGTTCGGGTGAGTGTCGGCCTCCGCCCGGGGACGCGGCTAGGGACGGCCGCCGACTCCCGTGGCGAGTTCGTGGAGGCGGCCCTTCAGGCCGGAGGCCGGTTCCAGGGGTGGGGTGTCCATGCCCGCGCCGCCCTCCATGCCCGCGACCACCTCGCGGACCGCCTGGATCGCGGAGTGGCGCGGGGTCCAGCCGAGTTCGGTGCGGGCGCGCGTGGTGTCCATGATCGGGATCTTGAGCGCCATCTCGACCAGGCCCGGCGAGGCCGGCACCAGGTGCAGGTGCCAGGCAGCGGCCGTCAGGCTGCGGATCATCCACGGTGTGACGGGCACCAGCCTGGTCCTGAGCAGTTCGGCCAGGTCGGCCGGCTCCACGACGGGGTCGGCGGCGAGGTTGAACGGCCCGGATACCGGGCGGGTGACGGCGAGCCGGTACGCCTCGCCCGCGTCGTCGGAGTGCAGGGCCTGGATGCGGAGGCCGGGGACGTCCGGCAGGAACGGCACCCAGCCGGGCCGCACGAGCCGCTGCGGCAGCAGGGGGCCCGCGAACAGGCGGCGCTGCTGGGTGGCCGACTCGCGCTTGAAGATGAACCCCGGGCGCATGCGGACCACGCGGATGCCGGGATGGTCGTTCTCGAAGACGTCGAGGACGCGCTCCAGGTACGCCTTCTCGCGGGAGTAGGCGGCACGCGGCCAGCCGTGGGTGGGCCAGCCCTCGTCCACCGCGCGGTCCTTGGGGCCGGGCGAGTAGGCGCCGACCGAGGAGGCGTGGACCAGCGCGGGGACGCCCGCCTCGGCGACGGCGCGGAAGACGCGCATGCCGCCGAGCACGTTGGCCCGCCAGGTCACCGCCGGGTCGCGGGTGGGCTGGAACAGCCAGGCGAGGTTCACCACGGCGTCCGCGCCGGCGAAAAGGCCGGTGAGGTCGTCGGTGGCGATGTCGGCGGCCCGCCACTCGGTCCTGCCGGGGCGCCACCCCGGCAGGCGGCGCGCGACGCCCACGATCGTGTCGACGCTCGAATCCCGCTCCAGGGCGGAGATCACGCTGGTTCCGACGTTGCCGGTCGCCCCCACCACAATTACCCGCATACCAGGCTGCTCCCCGCTCGGCCTGCGGCTAAACCGCGCCGCCGCCCGCCCGGGCGCGGACGGTCAGTCCCTCCCCCGGCCGGTGAGCAGGTCGCGGACGCGGTCCACCAGACCCGTGCCGGGCGCGAGGAGCTTGCCCGCCGCGGGACTGCCGGGCGCGGCGGGGTGGGGCCGCGTCGGGCCGATCTTCTTGATCATCCGGATCTTGCCGCCCAGGCTGACCAGGTCCTCCGGCTCGACGTAGCGCACCAGGTCGGGGAAGATCCGGCTCTCCTCCTCCCGGACGTGGTGGCGCACCTCGGCGATCAGCCGGTCGAGCAGGTGGTCGAAGACCGGGTCGCCGGGCTCGGCGCGCTCCAGGTCCTTCATCAGCCGCTCCACCTGCGCGTGCTCGGCCACCGCCCGGTCGGCGAGCGCGTCCCCGTCGGGAAGGTGCCGGCGCGCGGCCGGGTACAGGTACGCCTCCTCGGCGACCGTGTGCCCCACCAGCTCGATGATCACCTTGTCGGCCAGTTCCTTGCGGCGGTCGTCCCGTCCGGCGCCGCGCAGCGCCTCCAGCTCGGCGAAGATCTCCTCCATCTGCCGGTGGTCGGTGGTCAGGACGGTGATGACGTCCCCACTGTGCTCCATCACGAACTTCGTCCCCTCTCGCGCTCGGCCTGCCCCGCCACGGGCCCGGCGGCGCGACCGGGGGCCCGATCCCGGTGCGGTGCGCACGCGGATACCCGGACCACATCGTCGGAAACATCCGTCACAACGGGACAATCGGCTATACAGCGCTCCTGAACGGGTAGCCGTCCTCGACACGTCCACTCGGGGAAGAGGAGCAATGAAGGCGGTTACCTGGCACGGCAAGCGCGACATCCGGGTCGAGGAGGTCCCCGACCCGATCATCAAGGAGCCCACCGACGCCATCATCAAGATCACTTCCTCCGGCGTCTGCGGATCCGACCTGCACCTGTACGAGGTGATGGGGCCGTTCCTGCAACAGGGCGACGTGCTCGGCCACGAGCCCATGGGCATCGTTCAGGAGGTCGGCCCCGAGGTGACCCACATCGCCCCGGGCGACCGGGTGGTGGTCCCGTTCAACATCTCCTGCGGCGACTGCCACATGTGCGAGCTCAAGCTATTCGCCCAGTGCGAGACCACGCAGGTGCGCGAGCACGGCACCGGCGCGGCCCTGTTCGGCTACACCAAGCTGTACGGCCACGTGCCCGGCGGCCAGGCGGAGTACCTGCGGGTGCCCCAGGCGCACTTCGGCCCGATCAAGGTCCCCGCGGGGCCGCCGGACGAGCGGTTCGTCTACCTGTCCGACGTGCTGCCCACCGCCTGGCAGGCGGTCGCGTACGCGGACCTGCCCGCCGGCGGTACCGTCGCCGTCTTCGGACTGGGCCCGATCGGGCAGATGGCCTGCCGTGTGGCCCGGCACCTCGGTCACCGGGTGATCGGGGTGGACGGCGTCGGCGCGCGCCTGGAGATGGCCCGCCGCCACGGCGTCGAGGTGATCGACGCCCGCGACGTGCGGGACCCGGCGGAGGCCGTCCGCGAGCTGACCGGCGGACGCGGCGCCGACTCGGTGATCGACGCGGTGGGCATGGAGGCCCACGGCTCCCCCATGGCCAAGCTCGCGCACGCGACGACCGGGCTCCTGCCCGACGCGCTCGCGGCCCCCCTCATGAGGAACGCGGGCGTGGACCGGCTGGCCGCGCTCAACCAGGGCATCGACGCCGTGCGCCGCGGCGGCACCGTCTCGGTGGTCGGCGTGTACGCCGGCATGGCGGACCCGCTGCCCATGATGCGGATGTTCGACAAGGGCGTCACCCTGCGCATGGGCCAGGCGCACGTCAAGCGGTGGATCGACGACCTGCTGCCCCTGGTGTGCGACGAGGCGGACCCGCTCGGCGTGCTGGACCTGGCCACGCACCGCCTCCCCCTGGACCAGGCGCCGCACGGCTACGAGATCTTCCAGAAGAAGCGGGACGGCGCGATCAAGGTGCTGCTGGTGCCCTGACACCCGGCGGCGCCGTCACACGAAGGCGTAGCACTCCACCTCGGCGCGCCGGCGGGTGAGCCCGGCCTTGACCAGGTACGCGACGCAGCGGCGCTCGCGCTTGTTCAGCTTGAGCCTGCCGCAGACGGTGATGCCGGAGTACGTCCGGCAGTCCAGGCGGGGGTTCCACGCGCCGACGCGGTACCTGGCCTTCACCGCCTGGCGGCACTGCCGGCGCGCCCTGCGGGTGTCGGCGTAGCGGCACTGGCGCAGCAGGATCTTGTACTGGGTGGCGGACACCTCCGTCCCGGCGGCCGGCCCCGCTCCCCCGCCGCCGCCCCCGGCGACGATCGCGTGCGCCGTCCCGTCGCCCGGGATCACGGCGGGCGCCGAGGCGGCGAAGACGAGCAGCGCGGCCACGGCGAATGTGCGCTCCAACATGCCGTCCCCCTTGGCCAACGATCAGGCGCCGCTCGCGCGGCCGGGCTCCCGGGGGTCAACCTGACGATACCCGGACAGGCCCGGAAAAACGCATGTGAGTCAGCGCTGCGGCGCGGCGTCGGCGTCCGCCAGGACGGCGAGCACGGTCTCGGCGATCAACGCGTGGCCCGAGGCGGCGGGATGGTCGCCGTCGGCGGCGAGCAGCCCGGTGACGTCGCGTGCGCCCTCCGGCCCCTTGAAGGCCGTGTAGAGGTCGGCGTACAGCGCCCCCGCGCCGGCGGCCGACGCGGCCAGCGCGCCGTTCACGGCCACGGTGAGCCGGTCGGCGCCCGCCACGTACGCGGGCCCCCGGGCGCGGCCGGCGGCGCCGTCCAGGAACACGTTCCAGTAGCCGGTGAGGACGACGCGCCCGCCGGGGCCGTGCAGCGCGCGCACCTTGGCCAGGACGGCGTCCACGCCGGTGCGCAGCCGGGCCAGGGCGTCCTGGTGGCAGGCCAGGCGCGGGCCGCACGCCTCCTCCTCGGCGAGGGCGGGGTCGAAGTCGTTGGCGCCGATCGTGATGATCGTCAGGTCGGCGTCCGCCACCGCGGTCCGCACGGCGTCGTCGTCGAGCAGGTCCAGCAAGCCCTCGCTGGTCAGGCCGGGGACGGCGAGGTTGGCGCCGCCCACCGGCGTGCCCTGGCGGCGGGCCAGGCCGTCCCTGACCAGCGCGACGAAGCCCTCACAGTCGCACGCCGACCCCGCGGGCACCGAGTCGCCGAGCCCGAGGACGGAGCCGACGCGTTCCGTCCCGGCCCGCGAGACCGCCGCGCGGGCGAGGGCCGTGCCCGGCGCGCCGGAGGCGGTCAGCACGTCCAGCGCCACGCCCGACGCGCCCATCAGGGACGGCAACGACAGCAGGGACAGCAGCGTCACGGCCGCGCGGGTGCCGCGGCGCCTCGACGGACCGGACGCGGCCGGTGCGCTCACCGGCGACCTCGGGGTCATGGTGAGAGAACCTACTCCCGCCCGTGCCGTCCCTCCGGGAGCCACACGCGGGCGCGCGGCGCGTCGTGCCGCGGGCACGCGGGGCACCGGGAAGCCGTCCAACCGGAGCCGGGTCAGCCCGGCTCGTTGAGGAGGTCGGCGAGGACGGCGGCGTTGCTGATCTTCACGTCCTTGGTCGCGGTGAGCAGCGTCACCGGGGCCTTGTCGTGGAGGATCGTCCGCAGCCGTTCCAGGGCGTCCCGATGCCGGGAGTCCCGCAGCTCGGCGAGATAGCGTTGCCGGAACTCCTGGTACCGGGCCGGGTCGTGGCCGTACCAGGCGCGCAGCTCCGCCGAGGGGGCCACGTCCTTGAGCCACTCGTCCACGTGGGCCTCCTCCTTGGACAGGCCCCGTGGCCACAGCCGGTCGACCAGGACGCGATCGCCGTCCTCGGCGGCCGGGTCATCGTATACGCGGCGCACACGTACAGGTGGTGACATGTTCTCCCCCGTCCGCTGCGGGCGACCGCGGGCCCACCGCGGGTCGCCACCCGCTGTCTATCCCGAAATATGCCCATTTAGGCCGCATTTCACCCGAACTCGCCCGCGGTCACTCGCCATGACGCGGGTCACATCCCGCTACGGGACCCGCGCGTCCAGGACGGTGTCCAGCCGGCCGTCGTAGGCGGCCAGCAGCAGGCGCGCCGCGTCGGCGTCCAGGCCACGGGCGATCATGACGACGGCGGTCTTCACCTCGTGCCCGGCGGCCACCAGCACGCCACGGGCCGTGGCCACGTCGGTCCCGGCGATCTCCCCGACGATGCGCGCCGCCCGGTCGACGAGCTTGGAGTTGCTCGCCGACACCTCGACCATGTAGTTGCCGAACGTGCGCCCGCACTTGATCATCGAGATCGTCGAGATCATGTTGAGCACGAGCTTCTGCGCCGTGCCCGCCTTCAGCCGGGTCGAGCCCGTGACCACCTCGGGGCCCACCACGACCTCGACCGCGTGCTCGGCGGCGTCCGACAGCGGCACGCCGCGGTTGCACGACAACCCCACGGTCAGCGCCCCCAGCCGGCGGGCCTGCGCCACGGCGGCCAGCACGAACGGCGCCCGCCCGCTCGCCGACAGGCCCACCACCGAGTCAAGCGGCCCGGCCCCGGCCTCGCGGACGGCCGCGGCGCCCGCCTCGGCGTCGTCCTCGGCGCCCTCCACCGAGCGGGTCAGCGCCGGGGCGCCCCCGGCGATGATGCCGCGCACGAGATCGGGGTCGGTGCCGAACGTCGGCGGGCACTCGGAGGCGTCCAGCACGGCCAGGCGCCCGCTGGTGCCCGCGCCCACGTACAGCAGCCGGCCGCCCTGCCGCATGCGCGCGGCGATGTCCTCGATCGCGGCGGCGATCGCCGGGACGGCCTCCGCCACCGCGGCGGGCACGGTGGAGTCCGCGGCGTTCATCAGCCGGGCGATCTCCTCGGTCGGCAGGCGGTCGATCCGCCGGTACCGCGGGTCGCTCTGTTCCGTCGTTGCCACCAGTGGTCGGGTCATGCGTCCTCATTCCAAGCGAGTGGGCGAAAGGGCCGGCCTCAGACGAGCGAGCGGCCGTAGAGCCAGAATGCGCGTTCCACCCGGGCGCCGACGGCCTTGGCGTAGAAGCCGATCGGGCCCACCCAGGCGATCTGGGCGGAGGCGTGCCCGGCCCCGGCCATCTCCTCCAGGCAGCGCCGCAGCAGGACCCGGCCGACGCCGAGCCCGCGCGCGGCCTCTGCCGTCCCCATCGGGCCGAACCACGCCGGCCGGGTGCCCCAGGCGGCGAAGCCCAGGATCTCGCCGTCCCTGACGGCGTAGTGGCAGCCGGCGGCCTGCTCGGCCTCCCACGCCCAGGCGTCGTTCCAGTGCGCCCGCACGAACGCGGCCACCTCGCCGCGGCCGCCCGCGGGCGCGGCGTGCAGGGTGACGTCCGCCGCGGCCAGGCGGGCGAGGTCCCCGTCGTCCGCGGCCGCCCAGGCGTGCCCCGACGGTTCCAGGCCGACGGACATGTTCCAGGCGGTGTGGCGCCGCTCGTACCCCAGGCTCTCGGCCAGCAGGACCGCGGGGGTGTAGCGGACGTCGATGCCGGGCCAGGCGTAGCAGGGCGGGTTCCCGGCGAGGCTCACCTCCTGGACGCCGTGCTCCCGCAGCCAGCCCTCGGCGGCCACGACCAGAGCCCTGCCGAGGCCCCGGCCCCGCGCGGCCGGGCGCACGGCGAGCAGGTCGATGTGCCCATGGCCGCGCACCGGGGACGCGGAGGCGAACACCACCCCGTCGAGGCCGGGTGTGACCAGGGCCGTCCAGGCGCGGCCCGCCGGCGGGGCCGACTGCCGGGCCACCAGGGCGGAGGCCTCGGCCACGTCCAGGTGCAGCGACTCGCGCGCCAGCTCGCCGACCGCGGGCAGCTCCGTGGGCGTGGCGGCCCGGACGCCGGTCATGAGATCGGGGCTCCTCACGCGGCCTCCTCGGGGATCACGCTGCGCCGCGCCGGGTGGTAGCAGGCGTGCTCGTGCGGCACCGGCTCCACGCCCGGCCCGGCCACGCGGACCAACGCGGGCCGTTCGGCCGTGCACTCCTCGGTGCGGAACGGGCAACGGCGGGCGAACAGGCAGCCGGTGTCCGGACGGCGCTCGTCCAGCGCCTCGGTCGGCACCACCCGGTCCGGCCCCGGCCGTTCGAGGCCGTGCAGGACGGGGATCGCCGACAGCAGCGACTGCGTGTAGGGGTGCACGGGCCCGGAGATCACCGACTCGGTGAGCCCGCGTTCGACGACCTGCCCGCGGTACAGCACGTACAGCTCGCCGGCGTCGCCGATGTAGCGCGCGGTGGCGATGTCGTGGGTGATGAAGAGCACGCTCACCCCGAGCCGCTCGCGCAGGTCCTTGAGCAGGGCGAGCACGCTCAGCCGCATCGAGACGTCGATCATGGAGACCGACTCGTCGGCGACGAGCATCTCCGGGTCCACGGTCAGCGCGCGGGCGATGACCACGCGCTGGCGCATACCGCCGGAGAGCTGGTGCGGGTAGCGGCCGAGCACGTACCCCGGGTCGATGCCGACCAGGGACAGCAGTTCCTCGGCCCGGTCGTCCACCCAGGAGGACGGGCGGCCGGTGCGTCGGGCGCGCAGCGCCAGCGGCGCCTGCAGCGTCTGGTGGATGGTGCGGCTCGGGTTGAGCGCCGAGTACGGGTCCTGGTGGATGAGCTGGATCTTCCGGAACTCCGCCTGCCGCTGCCTGTTCCGCAGCGACGACAGCGGCGTGCCGTCGATGACGATCTCGCCCGCGTCGTAGGTCTCCAGCCCGGCGACGATCCGGCCGAGCGTGGTCTTGCCGCAGCCGGACTCGCCGATGAACGAGACCGCGCCGCCCCGGGGGACGGCGAAGTCGACCCCGCGCAGCGCCCGCACCTCGCGTCCGCCGAGGACGTCGCCGCGCTGCCGGTAGGTCTTGGTGATGCCGGTGCCGGTGATCACGCGTGCTCCTCCCGCCTCGCCGCCACGGCGTGGCAGGCGACGGTCTTCTCCTCCACGGCCACCCGCGGCGGCTCGGTGGTCTCGCAGACCTCCATGCGCAGCGGGCAGCGCTCCCGGAACACGCACCCGCGCGCGGGCAGCGTGCCGAGCGTCGGCGGGCGCCCCGGCAGGGCCCTGGCCTGCGTGGGGTCGCCGGACAGGCGCGGGATGGCCCGGATCAGGCCCTGGGTGTACGGGTGGGCGGGGGCGCCGAGGACGTCCATGGTGGGGCCGTGCTCGACCACGCGCCCGCCGTACATCACGGCCAGCCGGTCGGTGACCTCCGCGGCCACGCCGATGTCGTGGGTGATCATGAGCGTGGTGAGCCCGCGCTCCTTGTGCACCTCGCGGACGATGCGCAGGATCGTCGCCTGCGTGATCATGTCCAGCGCCGTGGTCGGCTCGTCCAGGATCGCCAGCCGGGCGTTCAGCACCAGGGCGAGCATGATGCCGACCCGCTGGCGCATGCCGCCCGACAGCTCGTGCTGGTGGGAGTCCAGCACGCGGGCGCCGTCCAGGCCCATGCGCTCCAGCAGCCCCCTGGCGTCCCTGACCAGCGCGGGCAGGTCGTCCACGCCGTGGGAGCGCCCGAGGTCGAGCACCTGCTTGCCGACCGTCTTGAGCGGGTTCAGCGAGTTCTGCGCGGCCTGGAAGACGTACCCGAGGTGCCGGCCGCGGGCGTGGCGCAGCTCGTCGCCGCCCAGCCGGAGCACGTCGCCGAGGCCGTCCACCTCGACGCTGCCCCCGGCGATGCGGCCAGGCGGCTGGACGGCGTTGAGCAGCGACAGCGCCAGCGTGGACTTGCCGGAGCCGGACTCGCCGACGATGCCGGTGATCGTGCCGGGGGCGATGGTGAGCGAGACGCCGCCGACGGCGGGCAGCTCGCCGAGCGGGGTCTTGTAGACGACGGTGAGGTCGCGCACCCGCACGCCCGGCGGGGGGCCGGGGTCGGGGCGGTGAGCCCCGGCGGCGGCGCCGCTCGGGGAACCGCTGGAGGCCGCCTCGGCGCGGGAGCGCCTCAGCAGCCGCGTGGCGTTCATGGTCACCCGGGTCACTCCTCACGCAGCCGTGGGTTGAAGATCTCGTCCATCGCGTCCACGACGAGCACGATGCCGAGCGTCAGCAGCAGGATCGCCAGCAGCGGCGCCAGCAGGTACGGCAGCGCCGCCGCGCTGGTCAGGGCGCCGCCGCCGAAGACGGCGAGGTTGAGCATCACACCCCAGTTGTTGGAGTCGAACGGCAGGACGCCGAGGAAGAACAGGCCGACCTGGGCGTAGATGGCGCCGGTCACGGCGATGAGCATGTTCATCGCGATGTACGGCGCCATGCCGGGCAGCAGCTCGCGCACGACGATGTGCGGGGTGGACAGGCCGAGCCCCCGCGCGGCCTCGATGAAGCCGCGCTCGCGCAGGGACAGCGTCTGCGAGCGCACCGCCCGCGCGATGCCGCCCCAGCCGAGCAGCCCGAGCACGAGGCCCATCTCCAGCGGGCCCTCGAACTTCCACACCGTGGACAGCACGAGCAGCAGCGGCAGGCCGGGGATGGTGAGCTGCAGGTCGGTGACGCGCATCAGCACCGTGTCCCAGCGGCCCCGGTGGAACCCGGCCAGCAGGCCGAGCGCCGTGCCGACCGCGACCGTGATCACCGCCGTGGCGAGGCCCGTGAGGATGACGTACCGGGAGCCGGTGACGACCAGCGCGAGCACGTCGGTGCCCTCGAAGTCGGTGCCGAACGGGTGCGCCAGGCTCGGCGGCGCGTACAGGGCGTCGTCGTCGCGCGGCAGGTGGGCCGGGTACAGCATGGGCCCCACCACGGCCATCAGCGCGAACAGCGCCAGGATCACCACCCCGGCGACACGGCTCGGCTTGCGGCGCAGCACGCGGGCCACGCCCCGCCAGAAGTTGCGGCGCAGCGTGGCGCGGGCGCTCCCGCCGCCCTGGCCGTCGGGAAGCATCGCCGTCACGGTCATGCCGCGTCCCCCGTCCGCACCCGCGGGTCGATCACGGTGTACAGCAGGTCGGCCGCGATGTTGGCGACGACGACCGCGATGGTGGTGACCAGGAAGGCGCCGCCCATGAGCGCGTAGTCGCGGGCGCCGATGCTGTCGACCAGCAGCAGGCCGAGGCCCGGGTAGTTGAAGATGCGCTCGATGAAGATCGCGCCGCCGAACAGCATGCCGAGCGACAGGGCCAGGATCGTGAACAGCGGCAGGATCGCGTTGCGGGCGACGTACCGGAACAGCACCCACCGCGACAGCCCGCGCAGCTCGGCGGCCAGGATGAAGTCGTCGCCGAGCACGGTCGCCACGCTGGACTTCATCGCCAGCACCCAGCCGCCGTAGCTGGCCAGCGCGTACGTCAGCACGGGCAGGGTGGCGTGCTGGACCAGCGAGGCCAGGTAGGGGCCGTTGAGCCCGGGCGGGAACTCGACGTCGACCGGGCCGCCCGCGGGCAGGATCGGCCACAGCGTCGTGAAGATGGCCAGCATCAGCAGGCCCAACACGTACTGCGGCACGCCGTGCAGCAGCGATCCGGAGATGGTGAGCAGGTCGCCGAGCTTGCCCGCGCGCTTGATGCCCGCGTAGACGCCGAGGGTCACCCCCAGCAGGAAGCTGAGCAGCGTGCCGCCGAGCACGGGCAGGATCGTCCACGAGGCGGCGGAGCCGAGCAGCGTGGTCACCTCGGTGCCGGGCGTGCTGAGCGACTGGCCGAGGTCCAGGTGGAGCAGCGCCTTCATGTAGCCGACGTACTGCTCCCACAGCGTGCCGGTCGGCAGGAAGCCGTACAGCACGGCGGTGGCGCGCTCGGCCTGATCGGGGGACATGCCGCGTTCGATCAGCGCCTCGTACTGCCCCCGGACGGGGTCGCCGGGGATGCTGCGGATGATCACGAAGCTGATCGTGGTGACCACCCAGATCATGACGAGCCCCCTGACCAGGTGGCCGGCGAGCCGGCGCCTGACCGGATGGCCCTTCCTCGCCACCGGGGCGGCCTGCGCGTTCGGCTCCACCGGGTCTTCCCGGGTGCCGTCACGGGTCGCGGAAAGCTTCATGGGCTACTTCTTCTCGATCATGCCGAGCTGCATCCACACGCCCGCGGGAAGGCGCAGCGCCTCGCTGTCGTGGGGAGGCCAGCCGGTGTAGCGGGACGTGTTGACGAACTGGGTGTTGACGTAGTCGTAGAGCTGGATGACGGGGAGCTGCTGGTTCGTCAGCGCCGCGAGCGTGCCGACGATCTTCTTCTGCTCCTCGGGGGTCGCCAGGTTCAGGCGGTTGGTGAGCTCGCCGGGGTTCACGCCGCCGATCTTCTCCGGGCCGCCCATCCAGTTGCCGTCCTTGCCGGGCGGCGAGTGGGTGAGCCGGCCCGCGAGCAGGGACCAGCCGTTGGCCGAGCCGTAGAGACGCTGGTAGATGTTGTACGGCGACGGGCCGAGCGCCATCAGCCAGAAGCCGACGTCGAGCTTGCCCGAGGCCAGCTCCTCCAGGTAGAGCGTGTAGTCGGCGGACGTCGTCACGCTCGCGTCGATGCCGTGGTCGTTGAGCTGGCTGGTGATCGACTTGGCCGCGGCCACCCAGTCGGAGAACTCGGCGGGCACCGTGAGACGCACCTTCCACGGCTTGCCGTCCGCGAAGCCCCACTGGCCCTTGCGCTTGACCATGCCGGCCGCCCTCAGTTCCTGGTCCGCCTTGGCCGGGTCCACCTTGTACGGGTTCAGCCCGGCGAGTCCCGGGCCGAGCCACGCCTTGGCCGCGCTGCCGTGGATGCCGGTGGTGGCGATGGACGGCGTGCCCGCCTCGGGCGAGGCGACCCGGGTGACCTGGGCGCGGTCGATCAGGTACGCGAGCGCGCGGCGCACGTGCGGGTCGTCGTACGGCTTGCGGGACTGGTTGAAGGCCATCGACGCCGCGACCGGGGAGTAGCCCTTGCGGACCTCGTTGCCCGCGGTCGCCTTGATGCGCGCCATGACGGCGGCGGGGACCGCGGTGAAGGGGGCGCTGTCGAGCTTGCCGGAGACCAGGTAGTTCCAGATCTGCTCGTTGCCCGTGTAGTTGAGCACCTTCACCTTGTCGGGCACGATCTTGGCGGAGTCGTAGAAGTACGGGTTCCGCTTCAGCAGCGCCGCGCCGGGGTTCACGCGCTCCAGCACGAAGGGGCCCGCGGAGACGTCCTCGCGCGGGGAGAAGGTGATGACCTTCTGCGACAGGCCGGTGATCTCGGTCTTGGCCTTGTCCGCGGCCGGGCCCGTGCCCCGGGCGTCCTGGAGCGTGCGCCAGAAGCCGGCGGGCAGCAGCGCGCCGTACACGTGGTCGGGCACGACGACCGTCGAGAGCACGTTCCTGAGGAAGGCGTTGCTGCGGTTGGCCCCTTGTGTGATCTTGACGGTCTTGTCGTCCACGATCACCACGTCGGCCGCCGCTCCGGCCGCGCCCGCGTTCACCGTGTAGGCGCTGCCGCCCTGGGTGTAGGCGAGGCCGATGGACGTACGCACGTCCTTGCTGGTCACCGGCTTGCCGTCCGACCAGCGCGCGTTCGGGCGCAGGTGGATCACGACCTCGCCCTGGTCGGGCGTGGCCGACCAGCTCGCGGCCAGGCCGGGGTAGAACAGGTCGGGATTCATCAGGTCGTTCTTGGGCCAGCCCAGGGACATCGTGTCGTAGCCGACGAACGTGCTGCCCTGCGGGTTGAACGGGTTGATCGGCGCGCTCGCGTCGATCTGCTTCGCGCCGTCGATCGTCGTGTAGATGCCTCCCGACGAGGTGGTCCCCGTGGTGCCGCAGGCGGTGGCTGTGGCGATCGCCGCGAGGGCGGCGATCGCTGTGAGTCGCTTCATGAAGTGCTCCAGGTCCCCGATTGCCAGGACCTTACGGGCGCCGGGACAGGGTGGGAAAATTTTTTCGTTCCAGCAGCCTAGCATGAAGCTATCTTTTAGTACCCCTTCCACCTGCGAAGACTCCCCCGAACCCCGGGCGCGCTCCCGTCGCCGACATGGGTGAAGGGGTCCCGGGAGGACGCACGGGAGATCGGCGCACAAGGCGTGGAGATCGACGTGCGAAAGATCGGCGCACGACGCGCCGACCCAGGGCAGACGCGTCGACCTAGGGCAGATGGAGGAGCGGATCTCCGGAAGATCGACCTACGAGGCCACGCGGGAGTGCGGCGGCCGGTGCGGCAGCGCGCCGTCGAGATCCCCGAAGGGGTGGACCCGCCGCGGGTCAGGCCATGCGGGCGACGCCGCCCACGGCGCCCGCCTCGCCGGGCCTGGCCAGGGGAACGTCGGCGTCGGGCCGCCAGTCCTGCAACGGGACGACGCCGGGCTCCACCGGCTCCAGGCCGTCGAAGAACGCGCGCACCTGCTCGGGCGACCGCGACTTGGTGCCCGGCACCGCCGTACGGCTGAACACCCGATCGCCCGCCGACTGCTGCTCGTCGCTCAACTCGCCGATCGAGCCGTGCGAGATCACCAGATGGCCGCCAGGCCCGAGCGCGGCCTTCAGGGTCGCGACGATCCGCGCGGCCTCCACGTCGTCCGGGACGAAGTGCAGCACGCCGAGCAGCAGGATCGCCACGGGCCTCGTGAAGTCGAGGTGGGCCCGGATCTCCGGGCGGGCCAGCAAAGCCTCGGGGTCGCGCAGGTCGGCGTCCACGGCGATCACCCGGTCGTTCTCGGCGAGCAGCGCCCGAGCGTGGGACAGGACGATGGGGTCGTTGTCGACGTAGACGACGCGGGACTCGGGGACCAGCTCCTGCGCGACCTGGTGCACGTTCCGCTGCGTCGGCAGCCCCGCGCCGATGTCCAGGAACTGCCGGATGCCCTGACGGCTGAGGTAGGTGACCGCGCGGATCAGGAACTCGCGGTTCTCCCGGGCGATGTCACGCAGGTTGGGCAGGATCTCGATGATCTTCTCGGCCGCCTCGCGATCGGACGCGAAGTTGTCCTTGCCACCGAGGTAGTAGTCGTACATCCGCGCGACGCTCGGGGTATACGGATCGACTCCGGTCGGCGCCTTCGCCTCGCCCACGCCACCCTCACCCACCAACTCGCACATCAACGACTTTATTGATCTTAATCCACCACCCCCACCATGCAACCCCATACCCGACTTAACAGACACCCCACACCAAAGAAGCAATCCCACTGTCAACCAATCACACAACTACAACCCCAGCCACAGACCTTCTAGCGGCACAAGCACACCCATCGGCAGGCACGTGCCCGCACAGGAGGGTTCCCCTGGTGGCGGAGATGTTCGAGCGGTCCGTAGGCGTCAACCCAGCCGCGTTCGCGCGGTGGGTTCGCGCCCAGCGTTCGCACTTGGCGTTCACGCCTGACGTTCGCACCTTGCGTTCGCATCTCACCGTTCGCTGGTGGCGCAGGTGATGGGTGGGATCGCGGCGCTTGACCTCGACGGCGGGCACGGGTGGGATCGACCCACCTCAGCCGTTAGACCTTTCTTCTGGCGGGGTGGCGCGCATGGGGAGCGACACACCGAGCGATCGCCTGGGCGACGCAGCGATCCTCACACCACCCGCCTGAAGAGAAGATTCAATGGCTGAGGTGATTTGACCCCACCCGTGGCCCGCCGTCGTGGCCGGTCACCGCGATCCCCCCCACCATCGTCCCCACAGCGAACGCAACGCGTGAACGCGAGATCCGAACGCGAGGCGCAGGCAGTGGACGAGGCGCATTTCACCCAGCTCACTCGGACACCTCACGACGAACGCCCTACCGAACGAAACGGCCTAGGAAGCGGCCTGGACGTGCCCGCACGGGGAGATCACCTCTTGATCTCCCCGCAGCTGGCCGGCCGTTGGGGGGTCAGGGGCGGAGGAGTTCGCGGGCGCGGTCGGGGCCTACGGCCAGGAGGAGGGTGGGGAGGCGGGGGCCGGTGTCGCGGCTGACGAGGAGGGTGTAGAGGAGGGCGAAGAACTCGCGCTGGGCGACCTTCAGTTCGGGGGTGGGCTTGGCGTCGGGGGTGAGGCCGGCCTGCACCTTGGGCACGCCGTACACCAGGGCCGTCAGGCCGTCCAGTGACCAGTGGTCGTCCAGGCCGTCGAGCAGCAGGCGCAGCGACTCGCGCTCGCGCTCGCCCAGGGACGCGAGCAGCGCGACGTCCGGCTCGTCGCGGACGCGGGTGCGCTGTTCGGCGGGGACCTGCGTGGTGATCCAGCGTTCGGCGCGGTCGAGCCGGGGGCGGACCTCGTCCAGGGAGGTGATGGGCCGCTCGGCGTCCAGGTCGCGCAGGATGCGCAGGGTCTGCTCGGCGTGGCCGGTGGTGACGTCGACGATCGAGGCCAGCGTGCGGTAGGGCACCGGCCGCGGCGTGGCGGGCAGCGGCCCGGCGGCGGTGGTGGCCGCACGGGTGTGCGCGGCGACGTCGGCCGGCAGCGCGACCCCCTCGGCGACCTTGCGCTCCAGCGTGTCCCACTCGTCGTAGGTGCGCTGGATCTCCTGGTCGAAGGCGATCTTGAAGGACTGGTTCGGCCGGCGGCGCGCGTACAGCCAGCGCAGCAGCGGCGCCTCCATGATGGCCAGGGCGTCGGCCGGGGTGGGCACCGCGCCCTTGGAACTGCTCATCTTGGCCATGCCGCTGATGCCGACGAAGGCGTACATCGGCCCGATGGGCTGGTCGGCGCCGAAGATCTCCTTCACGATGTGGCCGCCGACGACGAACGACGACCCCGGGGAGCTGTGGTCGACGCCGGAGGGCTCGAACACCACGCCCTCGTACGCCCAGCGCATCGGCCAGTCGACCTTCCACACCAGCTTGCCGCGGTTGAACTCCGACAGCCGGACGGTCTCGGAGTGGCCGCACACGCAGGTGTAGGACAGCTCGGTGGACGCGTCGTCGTAGGAGGTGACCGTGGTCATGTCCCGGTCGCACACCGAGCAGTACGGCTTGTACGGGAAGTAGCCCGCGGCGGCGGAGCCGTCGTCCTCGGAGGCGGCGCCCGACCCCTCGGCCGCCGCCTCGGCCGCGGCGGCCTCGGCCTCGTCCAGCCCCTGCGTCTGGGGCTTCTTGGCGGGCTTGGCCTTGGTGCGGTAGCGGTCGAGGATCGCGTCGATGCGCTCGCGCTCGCGCATGGCCAGCAGGATCTGCTCGCGGTACACCCCGGAGGTGTACTGCGCGGTCTGGCTGATGCCGTGGTACTCGACGCCGAGCTCCTCAAGGGCGGCGATCATCGGCGCCTTGAAGTGTTCGGCCCAGTTGGCGTACGTGCTGCCGGGCGGGGCGGGCACGGTGGTGAGCGGCTTGCCGATGTGCTCCGACCACGAGGAGTCGATGCCGGCGGGGACCTTCCGGAACCTGTCGAAATCATCCCAGGAGATGATGTGCACGACCTCGTGGCCCCGGCGGCGGATCTCGTCGGCGACCAGGTGGGGCGTCATGACCTCGCGAAGGTTGCCCAGGTGGACCGGGCCGGACGGGCTGAGGCCCGACGCGCAGACGATCGGTTTGCCGGGGGCGCGACGCTCCGCCTCGGCGATGACCTCGTCCGCGAATCGTGAGACCCAGTCGGCCTCAGGGCTCATAGCCACGATGGGAACATCCTTCCTCGAATGCCTGACGCCTCCATTCTTCCGGACCCCGGCAGTGGACCGTGCACCGCCGCGTCGCCCTGGGGAAAACCGCCTGGCCGCCCCTGCGCTACCTCTGAGGCGGACACGGGCCCCGGCGCGTAGGACAACCCCGGTGAGGTTCTCGGCCACCTCCCAGAGCCGCGCCGCCAGGGCTCCTCGGGGCCACATCGAGGTCGCCGACGGCCTGCGGGAGCTGCTTCGCACCCTGATGACCGGGCCGGCCGCCCGCGTCCGGCCCCCGGCACCTGATCGCCGCTCCCCCTCGCGGATCCCCTATGGCGGCGGGGTTTCCGCGGCCGGCCGGGGTCGGTGAACGACGGAATTCTGTCGGAGGCGGGTGGCACGATCATGGGTAGCGCCGAGATGTCGAAGGGATCGCCCGATGGCCGACGCGACGGCAGCCGACTATGCCTGGTTCGAGGAAAAGTACGGCGACAGCTTATGGGTGTCCGGTTTCTGCCTGACGTTCGTACGGGGACTGTCGCCAGAAGAGGCGTTCGCCCGCATCGGCGTGACGTCCGCGACCGCGACCGCCCACCCGGTTTCCCCTGACCTCGCGGCACCCGGACACCCCGCCGCCCCTGACGTCGCGGCGGACGGCCGTCCGATCGCCGCCTACGCCGCCGCGGGGGGCACGGTCCTGCTGGAGGACGGGGGCCGGGCGGGCACGCTGGCGGAGGTGACGCGGCGTCTCTCGGCGGGCACGGTGACGGCCGCCGTCCACCTGGACGCCGACGACGGCCGGCAGTTCGTCTTCGCGGCGGACGGCCAGGTCGTCGCCGGTTACGAGCCCGGCCTGCCCACCGCGCCGTGGGGTGCCTCCCCCGGCCTGCTGCCCTCGCCCGACGGCGTGGCCCCGGCGCCCTCCGGCGACCTGGCGGACCTGCCGTCCGCGGACCTGGCCGTCCTCGCCGCCTTCGCCCTCGCCGAGCGCGTCACCGGCGTACGGCTGACCTGGCGCCACCTCGCGCGCCCTGCCCTGACCGGCTCGGCCGCCCACCTGTACTGACGCCCCGCCCGTCTAGGGCGTGTCGGAGAGCTCGATGACGGCCAGGGTGGTGAAGGCCGTCGTCAGGTGGGTGTTCAGAGGAGCGGCCGAGGTGGTGAGCAGGTCGGCGACGAGCAGGGGCGCGTGGGCCGCGACGTCGGCGGCCTGCAAAGGCAGGCCCTCGTCGGCGGACGGGTGAAGGCCGAGCGCGCCGGCCACGAGCATGATCACGACATCGGGCTCGACGGCCGGGAACCAGCCGGCCGCCCCGCGCACGCAGCGCACGGCCAGCGCCCGCACGTCGTCCGCGGTCAGCCCGTCGGGGTACTGCTCCTCCAGCAGGGCCCGCACGACGCCGCCCAGCACGAGCCCGGCCCGCTCGGGGGGCAGGGCGGCCAGCCGCGCGACCTCACGCGGGTACGCCTCGGCGTCGCGGGCCCGGGCGGCCTCGACCGCGGCGGCCGCGGCCTCGGCGATGGCCCGCGCGGGCTTGGGCAGGTGGCGCCAGGTCAGGCTCATGGGCTCGCTCTCCGGAAGCAGGCGGCGGACGGTACGCCAGCATGGCACGCCCCGCCGACGTTTCCTTTTGCCCCGCCACAGGGCCGAACCGGCATGGCGGCCCGCCCGTTGTGGGAGGTGAGGCGTCCGATCCCCAGAGGACGACGCGGCCGGCCCGTCCAGGCGGGCCACGCCGCTCGTCCACCCGGAATCGCGCCGGGGCCCGCGAATTCGTGAGGGGTGGAGCTTTGCGCAGGGTGGCGTGGGGGCGATATTCCGATCGCATCACGTATGTCATTGATACAGCTGGTCTATCCAGTCACATGAAATAATGTTCTGGTCAGGCGACCTATGTCCGAATCGGCATTTCGGACGCTTCTCCGTACGGGCTGGCTGGTATGTCCTCCCCCTCCCACCCCATAGCCCGACATTTCCCCCGAAACGTTACTGGAAACGGGAACCATTCCCGAGTAATGTCCTGCTCAGCCCTGACAACGCAACCGAGATTCCCGAGCCCGCCACTCGGATCACCCCCCTCGCGGCCCGCCCGCGCCCCGGGGACGGCGACGACCTCAGCCCGGCCGCCCTTCGGCGACGAACCCTGGAGACGGAATCGATGACGTTGACACCTCCGGCACCGCAGGTCCCATGAGCACGGCACGCCTGAACTGGCCGGCGCCGTACGAGCACTACCTGCCAGAGACGAACGGCACCCGCGACCACGCCGCACCGCCGGGCCTGCTGTGGTCCACGGCGAGAAGCGCGCGCGGCGAGCCCGCGACCCCGTCCATCTACGACGTGATCGTGATCGGCGGCGGCGCCGCCGGGCTCAGCGCCGCGCAGGTCCTCGGCCGCCAGCGCCGAAGAACCCTGGTCCTGGACGGCGGACGGGTACGCAACGCCCGCGCCAGCGGCATGCACATGTACCTCAGCCGCGACGGCTTCACCCCCATCGGCCTGGTCGCCCTCGGCAGGGAGGAGCTCGCCGCCTACCCCTCCGTCGAGGTGCGCTCGGCCCACGCCGAGTCGGTGGGCGGCGAGATCGACGACTTCACGGTCACGGTGACCGGCGGCCCGGTGTTCCGCGCCCGCCGGCTGATCCTCGCCACGGGGCTTCTCGACGAGCCCTGGGACGTCCCGGGCGTGCCCGAGCGTTTCGGGCGCGGCATCTTCCACTGCCCGTTCTGCCACGGGTGGGAGGCGTCCGGTCAGAGCCTGGCGGTCCTCGGGCGCGAGCCGACGCAGGTCGTGCTCGCCGCCTACCTGGCCGACCGCTACTCCGACGACGTCGTCGTGGCCACCGACGGGCCGCACTCCCTGCCCTCGCCCATCCTCGCCAACCTGGAGGCCCTGGGCGTGAAGCTGATCGACACGCCGCTGGCCGAGGTGACCGGCCGGGCGGGCGCGCTGAACGTGCACTTCGCGGACGGCACCGTCCTGCCCCGGCAGGCCATCTTCCACCGGGCGCCGACCCGCCAGCAGGCGCCGTTCGCCACCCAGCTCGGCGCGCGACTGCTGGATGACGGGTTCGTGCTGGTGGACGAGTTCCAGCAGACGTCCGTGCCGGGCGTGTTCGCCGCGGGGGACATGGCGAGGCAGGGGGCGCTGCAGGACGGCCTCACGCTGGTGAGCCAGGCCGCGGCGGACGGTGTGCGCGCCGCCGTACGGCTGGAGCAGGGCCTGTTCCGCGCGGGGCTGCCCGTGCCGCCCGGCTAGCCATCGCAGGTCACGACCGGGCAGGCGGGGGGGATGCCGCCCGCCCGGCGAGCCCGCCGCCCGGACCGCGACGACGATCACCGGTCCCGAGGAGGGAACGAGGACTGGCCCGCGCGCGTTGGTAGTGTGCGATAGGCGCGGCGGTGTCCGCGACCGGTCAGCGTCACGACGTGTGGGAGGGCTCAGCATGACGTCACAATCGGCCCAGCCCACTCCCCAGGTCGAACCGCCGCCGAACCGGGGCACCCGGGTCAGGGGCACGCGGCAGGCCGAGGCCCTGGTGTCGGTGCTGGGCAAGCTGACCGGGTTCCACAGCGCGCAGGAGATCCACGCCGAGCTGCGCCGCCAGGGCGAGCAGGTCGGGCTGACCACCGTCTACCGGCATCTCCAGGTGCTCAGTGAGAACGAGGTGGTGGACGCCATCCGCGACGAGAGCGGCGAGACCCTGTACCGCCGCTGCGCCACCGGCGGTCACCACCACCACGTGACCTGCCGTTCGTGCGGGCGCAGCGTCGAGGTCGAGGGCAAGGCCGTCGAGCGCTGGGCCGACCGGGTGGCCGCCGAGGCCGGCTTCGTCGATGTCGACCACACCGTCGAGATCTTCGGCGTCTGTCCCGACTGCGCGCCGGGTCGCTGACCTCTCCTCCGGGCCGGGAAGCGGCCCGGGATTGTCGTACCCCGCGTCTATGCTGCCGGGCACCTGACAAGGGAGGTGGCCGTGGAGATGGATCCCGCCAACGTGGTGGTCCGGTTGTGCACCGAGGGAATGCGCGCCGAGGCCGAGGGCAGGCCCGAGGACGCCAGGCGACTGTTCGACCAGGCGTGGGCCGAGCGCTCCGACGACTTCGACGCCTGCGTGGCCGCGCATTACGTCGCCCGCCAGCAGGACAGCCCCGAAGAGGTCCTGCTGTGGAACGCCGTGGCCCTGCACCACGCCAAGGAGGCCGGCGACGAGCGCGTCGCCGGGTTCTTCCCGTCGCTGTACCTGAACATGGGCGCCTCGCACGAGCTGCTCGGCGATCCGGCGGAGGCCGAGCGCTACTTCCGCCTCGCCGAGGATCACGCCCCCGCCCTGCCCCCTGGCCCGTACGGCGACATGCTGCGCCAGGGCATCGTCGACGGGCTCGCCCGCGTGCGCGGCTGACCCGGCCGCACCCGTCCGGGCCGGTCCGTCACACCCGGACGGAGAACAGGTCGAGGCCGCCGAACGGTGTGGTGCGAACGCCCGAGAGCCGTGGGGAGTACCCGGCGGCGTTGCGGTAGAAGAACAACGGGATGGCCGGCATGTCGCGGACCAGCAGCTTCTCCGCCCGGTGATAGAGCTTGGCGGCGGCGCCGGGCGAGGGGGTGCGGTCCGCGGCGTCGAGCAGCGCGTCGAACCGCCGGTCCGCGTAGCCGGTGTGGTTGTCGGGCGCCCCCGAGCGGTACGTCGCGAGGACGTCGGACGCGTGGGGGGCGTCCAGCAGCCACGCCCACCGGAAGGCGCCCGCGAGGCCGCCCGCGTCGGCCCGGCGCACCATCTCGTCGAACGGGGGCGCGGGCTTGGCGACGACCGTGGGCCGTCCCCCGAACGCCTTGGTCGCGGCGGTCGCGGCGAGCGCCGCCCATTTCCGCTGGAGCGCGTCGGAGTTGTAGTAGATCGTGAAGGTGCGCGGCGGCGTGAACCCCGCCGCGCGGGCCTCAGCGAGCGCCTCACGCGCCCCCGCCGGGTCGTACGCGCAGGCGGCGCCGCACGTCCCGGGGCGCGCGCCCGTCGCGGGGGGCGGGACGAACCCGTCGGCCGGCACGCGCTCGGCCCCGAACTCCCGCACGATCCGCTGCCGCGGGATCGCCATCGACAGGGCCCTGCGGAAGGCCGCGTTGCCCGCCTCCGGTCGTCCCATGGGGAAGTTCAGCACGTGGACGCCGGGGAACGGGGTGTTCACCACATGGTCCCATCGGGCGTGCGGCAGGCTCGGCGTGTAGTCGATCTCGCCGCGCCGCAGCGCCTGGAACGCCTTGTCCCAGTCGGGGAAGGCGCGGAAGACGACGCGGTCGGGCCGGGGAAGGACCGGGCCGCCGTAGTCGTCGAACCGCTGGAGGGTGACGTCGCCGCCGGTCCTGGCCACGAAACGGTACGGCCCGTTGCCGATGGGCGCCTTGTGGTACCGCGCGGGGTCGGCGAAGAAGGAGTCGGGCAGCGGCGCGAAGGCGGTCCGTCCGAGCAGGGCGACGAAACCGCCGGACGGCCTGGTGAGCCTGATCGTGAACGTGTGGTCGTCGAGCACCTTCAGCCCGGAGAGCACGCCCCCGCGCGGCGGCCTGCCGAAGCCGGCGATGTTCCGGAAGTAGTAGGACCCGTTGGCGCTCGCCCCGGCGGCGTGGCTCCAGGCGCGGACGAAGCCGGCGGCCTTCACCTCGGTGCCGTCGTGGAAGAGCCATCCCTTCCTCAGCCGTACGGTGAAAAGCCGGTCGTCGGTGGTGGTGATGGAGGACGCGACGGCCTCGCGGGTCGCGGCCGTGGCGGGGTCGTAGTCGACCAGGCCGGTGAACAGGGCGGCGGCCGTCTCGCCGCCGCACGACTCCGTCAGCTCGGCGGGCTCCATGGCGCCGGGCGGGCAGGCCGCCACCGTGATCTCGCGGATCTCGCGCGGCGCGCCGGCCGCCCGTCCGGCGGCGTCGGAGGCGACGCGCTGCGGCGTCAGGACGGCGAGGGTGAGCAGGAGCGCGGCGGCAGGGCCGACGCCTCGGGCAAGGGGCATCGTCAGGCGACCTCCACGAAGGCGGAGGATCACCCTAGTGGAACCGCCCGGCCCCCGAGGCGCTTCCGGGTGCCCGGCGTGCCAGGATCCCTACAGGTCCACCCGCACGCCGTACCGGGCCAGCCAGGCGTTGAACTGCAGGAAGCCCTCCAGCGCCCCGCGCACGTCGTGCCGGCTGACCTCGTCCTGCGGCGCCTCCAGCATGGCGCGGACCTTGCCCACGTCCACGAGTCGCTCGGCGGCCACGTGGCCGGACAGGACGCGGGCGGTCCGGTCCCGCAGGGCCTTCTCGTAGGCGGGGTCCTGCGTCGAGGGGTAGGGGCTCTTGCGGCGCTCCAGCACCGAGGCGGGCAGCACGTCCCGCACGGCCGCGCGCAGCAGGCTCTTCTCCCGCCCGTCGAAGGTCTTCATCGCCCACGGCGCGTTGAACACGTACTCCACCAGCCGGTGGTCGCAGAACGGGACGCGGACCTCCAGGCCCACCGCCATGCTCATCCGGTCCTTGCGGTCCAGCAGGATCTGGACGAACCGGGTGAGGTGCAGGTAGCTGATCTCGCGCATCCGCGCCTCCAGCCCGGTCTCGCCGGGCAGGCGGGGCACCTCGTCCAGCGCCTGCCGGTAGCGCGCGGCGCGGTAGCCGGGGACGTCCAGCTCACGGGCCAGCTCCGGCCTCAGCACGTCCTCCAGCGCGCTGAAGCGGTGCCCGCTGCCCTCCGCCAGCCAGGGGAAGGTGCCGGAGTGCACGGCCTGCGGGTCGTGGAACCAGCGGTAGCCGCCGAACACCTCGTCGGCGGACTCGCCGGACAGCGCGACGGTCGAGTGGCCGCGGATCGCCTTGAACAGCAGGTAGAGCGAGCTGTCCATGTCGCCGATGCCCGTGGGCATGTCGCGCGCCCGCAGCACGGCCGAGCGCACCTCGCGGTCCATGAGGTCGCCGGAGTCCAGGATGATGTCGGCGTGCTCGACGCCGAGCTCCCCGAGGTGCCGTACGAGGTCGTGGACGAACGGCGTGTCGGGGGCGTCGCGCATCGCGTCGGGGCTGAAGTTCTCGGCGTAGCCGACGAAGTCGACGGCGAACGAGCGCAGTTTGCCCTCGTCGTACCGGTGCAGGGCGTTGGCGGCGAGCGCGGTGACCGCGCTGGAGTCCAGGCCGCCCGACAGCAGCGTGCACAGCGGGACGTCGGAGATGAGCTGACGCTCGACGATGTCGTCCAGCAGCCCTCTGACGGTGGCGACGGTCGCCTCCACGTCGTCGGTGTGCTCGCGGGACTCCAGCCGCCAGTACCGCTCCTTGGCCACACCGTGGCGTCCGACGGTGACGACCGATCCGGGGCGCACCTCGTACATGCCCTGGTAGATGCCGTGCTCGGGCGTCTTGACGAAGGAGAGCAGCTCGCGCAGGCCGTCGGCGTCGACGGCCGGGCGGCACAGGGGGTTGGCGAGGATGGCCTTGGGCTCGGACCCGAACAGCACGCCGTCGGGGGTCGGGTAGTAGTAGAGCGGCTTGATGCCCATCCGGTCGCGGACCAGCAGCATCTGCTCGGTGCGGGTGTCCCAGATGCCCATGGCGTACATGCCGTTCAGCCGGGCGGCGAACCCGGGGCCCCATTCCAGGTAGGCCCGGATGACGACCTCGGTGTCGCTGCGGGTGCGGAAGCGGTGGCCCAGCTCCTCCAGCTCCTCGCGTAGTTCCGTGAAGTTGTAGACCTCGCCGCTGTAGGTGAGCACGACCGGCTCGCCGCCGTCCTCGTCGGCGATCATCGGCTGGCGTCCGCCCTCGATGTCGATGATCGCCAGCCGCCGGTGGCCGACGGCGCCGTGTGGCGAGAGCCACATTCCCTCGTCGTCCGGGCCCCGGCAGGCCATCTGCTCCGTCATGCCTCGCAGGGTGTCCCGCGACTCGGTCAGGTCCCTGTCGTAGCCCACCCATCCGCAGATTCCGCACATTTCGCCGACCCCACGTCTCATCCGGAGAAAAGCGTCTTACCAGGTCAAACGGCATGTGAGGCCTCATGTATGCCCGGCCGGTCTCCGGCGGTCAGCCGACGACGATCGCCGGGTGCCGGGGATCGTCGACGCGGACGACCACGTCGGCGAGATCGCGCGGCCCGGTCTCCTCCTCGTACCGGGCGTACGCGGGCAGGGTCCAGCGCCGGTCCCCGGGCGTGCGGCGGGCGAGCGCGCCCGGCGTGAGCCACAGGTGCACGGCGAGGTCGAAGGGCAGCCCGCGGCCGAGCAGCAGCACGCCGTCCATGACCAGGACGCCGTGCGGCGGGACGGTGACGTACGGGGCGCGGGTGGCCCGGTCGGTCGCGCTGTTCCAGAGGGTCGGCAGGATCTTGCCGGACCCGCCCGGCTCCAGCGGGCCGAGCACCTCGCGGGCGAGCGCCCCCTGGTCCAGCCAGTCCTCGTAGAAGGCGTCCGGGTTGGTGCGGCCGTACTCGAAGCGGAGCGAGGCCGGGCGCAGGAAGTCGGACGCGGACACCCGCACGACCTCGCGCCCCCGCAGGCGCAACGGCCCCACCAGCGCGTCCGCCAGCGCCTCGGGCCGGGCCGCCGGCGCGCCGTCCAGCGCCACGCGCGTCCGTCCGGGCGCGCGCGCGACGCGGTCGGCCAGTTCCTCGACGAGCCCTTCGAAAGTGATCGGGCGAAGCTGCACGTCTCCATCCTTACCGATCCCGCACCCACCCCCGTGGGGAGCAGCCCGACTGAGCCGACCTCGCAGCCCAAGACCGGACGAATCCCGGCGTATCACCATGAACAGCCGGTTAACGCGCGGCGGTCCGCCCGCGCCGGGCCCGGTGGTCGTGTTGGCTCTAGGCATGAGCGCCGGCGACACCCCTCAGTCCGTCCGATCATGGCCGGAGGCCGACGTCGCGGGAGCGGCGGTCGGCCGTCCCGTCGTCGTGTACTCCAAGGTCAGCACCTCCGCGGGCGGCGAGCTGGCCCACGAGGGCAACCGGGTCCCCGACATCGTGGCGCCGGACGCGCGCACCCTGGTCGTCGCCTGGCGCGCGGGCCTGCGAGACGCGCGGGACCCGGCCGCGACCGACCAGGGGTCCATCCTGTTCGCGCGCTCCACCGACGGCGGCGCCACCTGGACGAACGGCACCCTCGCCGCGGCGACCGCCACGCACCGCTACCACTACGTGATCTTCCTGAACGACGCGGGAACCCTCTACGCCCTGCTCGGCCGCATCACCGTCGCCGCCGACCGCGATCGCGAGGGCGACGTCGACGGCTTCCCGGTGACCATGGTCGCCAAGCGGAGCACCGACGCGGGCCGGACGTGGCGCGACTTCCCGGTGGGCGTCGAGGTGCCGGCCAACAGCCGGGGCGTCGTGCTCGCCGGCAAGCCGATCAGGTATCAGGGGGTGTGGGTGCTGCCGTTCTGGCAGTCCTCGGGCGGCGCCAACCGCGCGGGCGTGCTGCGTTCGACGGACCTGACCACCTGGCGGCCGGGCGCGCTGACCGCCAACCCGCCCGGCGTCGGCTCGATCGAGGAGCCGCAGGTCGTCGTCTCGCACGACGACCCCGGCGTGCTGGTCATGACGGCCCGCCCGCTCGACCTCAGGGGCGGCTCCTCCCCCGCCCAGCGGGACGCCTACTACCGCACCCACGCCGTGCACGCGGTCACCTGCACGAGCAGGGACGGCGGCCTCACCTGGTCCCCGGTGACCTTCGACCCGGACATCCCCAACTATTACGTCAAAGGGCTCCTCACCAGGGACTCCTCGGGCGCCTACCTGGCGATCTACAACACGATGGCCGGGCCCTTCACGGGGTCGGGCGCGAGCAAGCCCGACCAGTACCGCGAGGTCCTCTGCTACAAGATCAAGCGGCCGGGCGCGCCGTGGGGCCCGGGGCGGCTGTTCGCCGACGGCGCCCGCCTGACCAGCGGCGCCGCCCGCGGCTGGGACGTGTACGCGAGCGCCGACGAGTACGCCCCCGGCCGGTTCTTCGTGACCTGGGAGCACAACCAGACCGACATCATGGTCGCCTCGCTCGACGCCGGCGCGTCGTTCACGGGCGTCGGCGGCGGCTTCGGCGACCTGTCCGCCTGGACGGTCACCCCGGGCGGGGGCGCCGCCGAGGCGGACGGCTCCGGCGGCCTGCGCCTGGTCAACGCCGCGCCCGGCCCCGAGCCCGGCTTCTCCGGCGTCTCGCAGCCGTACGGCCCCGCCGGCGCGTTCGCGGCGTCGATCAAGGCGCGGGTCGCCGGGCACGGGGCGCTGGACCCGACCACGGGCGCGGGCGCGGGGACGGCGCTGAAGGTCGCCACCGGCGCCCGGCGGCTCATGCTGGCCCTCCAGGCCGACGGGGTGTACTCGTTCGCCCAGGGCACGCCCGGCTGGACGCGGGTCCACGCCACGGAGATCGACACCGCCGCGTCCCACACCTGGCAGGTGACGGTCGGCGCGGCGGGCGAGGCCGTCCTGTACCGCGACGGCGCGCAGACCCCGGCCCGCTGGGTGGTCGCGGCCTCCCGCGAGTCGCCCCAGGTGTCGGTGTGGTGCTCGGGCACGGCCGCGCGGCCCGCCGAGGCCCTGGTGGAGGCCGTGGAGGTCGTGGACGTCCTCGCGGCGGGCTCCTGGGACTCCTTCGCGGGCTGGACGCTCAACGGCGCGGGCGGCGCCGCCGAGGTCGTGGGAGGGGCGCTGCGCCTGCGCAGCGCCACCGCCCGGGGCTCCAGCGCCTCCGTCGGGCTCGACGTGGCCCTCGGCTGCGATTTCACCCTGGAGTTCCGCGGGCGGGTGGACGACGACAGCGCGCTCGACCCCGACGGCGGCGAGGGCGTGAGCCTGGGCGCGAAGGTCGCCAACGGGCACCGGCGGCTCATGCTGACGGTCCAGCGCGGCGGGGTGTGGAGCATGCGCAAGGGCTCGCGGGTGTGGGAACGGGTGCACGCCACGGCCACGGCCGCCGCGCCGGCCACGTGGCGGGTCACGGTGGGCTCCTCGGGCGTGGCCCGCCTCTACCGGGACGGCGCCGACACCGGCGCCACCTGGGTGGTGCAGGACAGCCGGGAAAGCCCCCAGGTCACCCACTGGGTGACGGGCACCTCCGGAGGCAACGCGGCGCAGTGCCGCGTCGAGTGGACCCGCGTGACGGCCACACCCCCCGGAGCGTGACGGGACGGCATGGAAGAGCCCCCGTCGTACGAGCCGGCGGGGGCTTCCCGGACGCGAACCGCGGGGCGGCCGCTCAGCGGCCGGTCACAGGGCGCGGGGATGGGCGTCGAGGCCGCGCGTCAGCTTTACGGTGATGAACTCGTTGGGGTCGGGGCGGCCAGGGGTGCGGCCGTTGGAGAAGGGGAAGTTGTTGTCGTTCAGCAGGGCGATCGTGCGGTCGTCGAGGAGCACGATGTCCTCGATCGTCTGGAACGGGAACCGGAAGGCCGGGCCGGACCCGCCGAGGCCGCGCGGGTTCGCCAGATCGAGCAGGTCGGCGACCTGGGTCTTGTCGGCGTAGCCGTCCCGGTCGCGGTCGCGGACGTCGATGAGGTGGACCTTCTTGGTCCTGGCGGCGTCGCCCTGCAGGTTGTCGCGCTCGATGACCAGGAAGCGGTGGCGGTCCACCGCGATGAGGTCGCCGATGGAGTTGGCCGGGTCCTCCAACCGGTACGTCCAGCGGCGGCCGGTGTAGGAGCGGGCGCGCAGGTCGAACTCGTTGATCCGCAGCGTGCCCGCCGGGTCGCCCGCGACGGTGCCTTCGAGCATCGGGTAGAGCGTGCGGCCGTCCACCGAGCGGGCCATGCCCTCGAAGCCCTTGCTGCCGCCCAGGTTCGGCTGTCCCCCGTTGAGGTCGGGGTTCTCCGGGGCCTTGACGCCGGGCAGCGGGATCGGCGCGTCCAGGAGGACGCCCGTGGCCGAGAAGTGGAGCAGGAACGGGCCGAACTCGTCGCCGATCCAGTAGGTGCCGTCGTCGCCCGCGACGATCGACTCGACGTCGAAGTCGGCGCCGGTGAGTTTCCTGTCGGCGCGGGTGAGCGCGAAGGGGACCCGGCCCTTGGGGTCGGTGAGGTCGACGCCGCCGATGACGCGCACCTTGCCGGTGCGCAGGTCGGGCGCCAGGCGCTGGACGCGCAGCAGGAAGTCGGCGCTGTTGGCCTTGGCGCCGTAGCCGTTGTCGGACAGCACGTCGAAGGTGCCGTCGCGGCGGCGCAGGACGCCGCTGAAGCCCTGGACGGGCTGGCCGGGGAACGGCGGGGTGACTCCGTTGATCGGGGCGGTGCCGATCTGGCCGCCGGAGGGCTCGCTGCCGGGCACGAAGGTCTCGGCGGGCAGGGAGGCGAAGCCGGTCAGGGTGGCGCGGCCGAAGGAGCCGCCGTGCCCGCCCCGGCCGTCGCCGCCCTGGTCGGCGAAGGCGGGAGCGGTCATGCTCAGCGCCAGGACGAGGGCGCCCAGCCCGATCATGGTTTTTCTCATGGCCGCCACGCTAGGGACGTTCGGTGAAGCCGGGCACAACAACGGATGACCCGCGGGTGCAGGCTCGCGATCAAAAGCCGCATTAGCGGAAACATCGGGCACGGGACGGTGTCCGCCGCGCCGATCTCCCATATCCATAGCGTGACCAGCACCTTTGCCAAACAGCCAATGTACGTGACACGACCCTTCGACTACTATTCGTAATCAACTGCATGCTATAAGTAGCGGGGCGATGCGTTGACGGAGCGACGATCTGCGATGACGGCGGTTCTACGCGCTTTGCTGGCCGTGACCGCCGCCGTCCTGCTCGTCCACGGCGTCGCCCCCGGCGCCGAAGCCTCCGGCTCGCCCGCGTTCCGGTCCGAGCCGTTCGCGCTCGTCGCGCAGGCGCCCGCGCCGACGGCCCCCGTCCCGTCCCCCGCCTCTTTTCCCGAGGACGCCGACCACGACGGGTGCCCGAAGCCGTGGGAACAGCCGGGCGCCGCGGGCTGGCACAAGTCTTCCCCACCGCCGTCGCGCAACGGCGGGCCCCCACCGCAGAGAGCGAGAGCCGTCGCCGAGACGGCGTCTCTGGCGGGGACGTCCGGAGCGGGCGCCTTCGCCCTGCGGAGGGCGCGGCCGACAGGGCCGCGGCTGCCCGTTTTCCGCTGCTGATCGACGGGCCTCCCGCGCCACGCGGGGGCCGGACTCGCCTCGGGCGTCCGGCCGGTCTCCCCCTGCCCGTCCCGTCATCAGCACGAAGGAGTGCTCCTCATGCAGTCGTTGATCGACCATGCCCGCATGTTCCACCGCAAGGTCAGCGGCGGGCGAGAACAGGCGGCCCCCCTCAAAGAAGGCATCTCGCCGCAAGCGATGTTCGTCACCTGCTCCGATGCCCACGTCATCCCGTCCCTGATCACCGGGGCGCGGCCCGGCGAGCTGTTCGAGCTGCGCACGGCCGGGAACATCATCCCGCCCTACCGGCTCGGCCGGCTGACCGCCGAGGCCGCCACCATCGAGTACGCCGTGAACATCCTCGGCGTTCGCGACCTCATCGTCTGCGGCCACACCCGCTGCGGCGCGGTCCAGGGCAGGGTCCGCTCCTGGACGCTGCGCTCGGCGCCCACCACGCGCTGGTGGCTGCTGCAGACCCACCGCTGGCGCGAGGCGCGCGTCACCGGCGGCGAGGAGCCGGGCCGCGCGCACCTGGTCGCCCAGCTCGACAAGCTCCGCCGCTACCCGCGGGTGGCCCGGCGCGTCGCGAGCGGGCGGCTGCGCCTGCACGGCTGGTACTACGACGTCGACACCGGCGTCGTGTCCAACTTCCAGCCGGAGACGGGGGCGTTCACTCCCCTGTGAGCCACGGCCGCGTCCCGGGCCGTGCCGCACCGCGCGAGGTGGTGCGGCACGGCTCTTCGCGCCCGGAGGTCGACAAGGAGCGGCCTGATTCCTACACTTCCATATATGAAGGATCGTGCAAATGTCGTAGTGATGAACCCCGACGCCTGTACCACCCCGATCGTGGACGCCGACCGTGTGACGTCCGTCCGCGAGTCCCTCCCCTCCGAGGAGACGGTGCAGGACCTGGCGGAGGTCTTCGGCCTGCTCGCCGACCCCGGCCGGCTCCGCATGATGGCCGCGCTGCTGGAGGGCGGTGAGATGTGCGTGTGCGACCTCGCCGCCGCCACCGGGCAGAGCATGTCCGGGGCCTCGCACGCGCTCCGGCTGCTGCGCATGCACCGGGTGGTCAAGGTGCGCAGGTCAGGACGCATGGCGTACTACCAGCTCGCCGACTCCCACGTCCGCATGCTCTTCGACCTGGCGATCACCCACTCCAGGCACACCGAGAAGGAGGCCGGCGATGGCTGACCGGGCCGCGCGCTCCGAGCCCAAGGGCCGAGGGCCGAAGCCGGAGCACGAGAACGGGCAGGGCCACGGACACGGACAGGGGCAGGGACACGGGCAGGGACACGGGCACGGCCACGGGTTCGGCGCCGACTCCGACCGGCGCTACCTGAGCGGCGCGCTCGCGCTGATCGTCGCCTTCATGGCCGTCGAGGTGGTCATCGGCTTCATCGCGAGCTCGCTGGCGCTGATCTCCGACGCCGGCCACATGCTGACCGACGCGATCGCGATCGTGTTCGCGCTCGTCGCGATGCGGATCGCCCAGCGTCCCCCGCGAGGCGGCTTCACCTACGGCCTCAAGCGCGCCGAGATCGTCTCGGCCCAGATCAACGGCATCACGCTGCTGCTGCTCGCCGCCTACTTCGTGTACGAGGGCGTCGTCCGGCTGATCTCCCCGCCCGAGGTCGAGGGGGCGTACGTCGTCTTCACCGGGCTCGCCGGCATCGCCGTCAACGTGGGGGCGACGATGCTGCTCAGGAAGGCCGACAGGTCCAGCCTGAACGTCGAGGGCGCCTTCCAGCACATCCTCAACGACCTGTACGCGTTCATGGCCACGACCGTGGCCGGAATCGTCGTGTGGACCACCGGCTGGACCAGGGCCGACGCCGTCGCCGCCCTCGTCGTGGCCGCGCTGATGCTCAAGGCGGGCTGGGGCCTGGTCCGCGACTCGGGCCGGGTCTTCATGGAGGCCGCGCCCGCGGGCATGAACCCCGCCGAGATCGGCAGGAAGGCCGCGTCGCTCGAACACGTCGTGGAGGTGCACGACCTGCACATCTGGGAGGTGACCTCCGGGTACGCCGCGCTGTCGGCGCACATCCTGGTCGAGCCGGGCGCCGACTGTCACGGCGTGCGGATCGCGGCCGAGCGGCTGGTCCACGACCAGTACGGCATCGACCACACCACGCTGCAGGTCGACCACGCGACGCCGGAGCTGCTCACGATCGGGCGCGCCGACGCGCACTGCGCCGACCCGCACGGCCCCACGCACCGTAACGATCACGCATCCTCCTCCCCGGAACGCCCCTGACCGCTCGCTATGACCACCAGCACATATATCCGGTTCGGCCACCCCGATCTACCCGCGTAATTTCGCAGCTGTCGGTGAAATGGTGGACATTCTCCATTAATTACCGTCAAGCTAAGGCCGGTCCGTGACGGTGCACCTAGCGAGGGAAGGCGAACCATGACCGACGCGCGCGCTCTCGAAGCGGATGAGCCGGCCTTTTATCTCGCCCACAGCGTTTTCAGCGACCCCGGCGACCTGTCAAGGCTGGACGGCATTCCCACCGAACCGGCCGCGCTGGCACGACTGGTCCGCGACCTGCTCGTCCACAGGGAAGAGGGGTGGCTGTTCGGGTTCACGCTGCCGGAGCACCGCAGGAACGAGGCCGAGACGCGCTACGTCTCCGCGATCCTGCGGATCGTCACCGAGCTGGACGACAGGCCCCTCACGGCGCCCCGCGCCCCCGGGCGGCGGTTCGCCGGAACCTGCCGGGACTTCGCACTGGGCCTGTGCTCCCTGCTGCGCACCACCGGCACGCCCGCGCGCGTCCGCTGCGGCTTCGCGACCTACCTGGTCCCCGACCGCTACGAGGACCACTGGGTGACCGAGTACTGGGACCGCGACAAGGGATGGACGCTGGTGGACGCCCAGCTTCCCAGCCCGCAGGTCATGGAGGCCTTCACGATCGCGTTCGACCCGGCGGACGTGCCCCGCGACCGCTTCCTGGTCGCGGGCGACGCCTGGCGCGCCTGCCGGGAGGGACGGGCCGACCCGGACGCGTTCGGGGTCTCCGTCGTCGGCCTGTCGGGCTTGGACCTGGTGCAGGGCAACGTCGTGCGGGACCTGGCGGCGCTGAACAAGGTCGAGGTGCTGCCCTGGGACGGCTGGAACCTCTCGGAGCGCCTGCACCTGGACGACACCGACACGCGGCTGCTCGACGGCGTGGCCGAGGCCGAGAGCCGGGGAGGGCCGTTCTCGCGGCTGCGGCAGCTGTTCCTCGCCAACCCCGGTCTGCGCACGCCCCGGACGATCACGTCCTACACGACCTACTCGGGCGTGCGGGCCATCGACCTCGGCGCGTGACCGCTCACCCGCGCAGCCGGGCGAGCCAGGGATGGTCGCCGTAGGCGAGGGAGATGGCCTCGGCCAGCCAGCGCCGCCTGCCGGGGCCGAGCACCGGCAGGGTCTCGCCGAAGTCCTGCTCGTCCTTGGCGCGCGGGCGTTTCGCCTTGTAGAAGAGCTGGACCTCGGGCGCCAGGTACGGGACGCCCTCCGCGGAGACGCGGCCGACCTCGCCGATCGGCATGCGCACGCGCTGGTCGCGGCGGGAGATCCAGTCGCGGCCGTCCGACTCGTCCAGCATGACCTGGACGCGCCAGGGGTCGACGGGGCCCGGGCGGCACCAGACGTCGTGCACCGTCCCCGGCAGGATCTCGCCCGCCGTCCAGGGCCGCAGGACGCCGGGCGGGTCGGCCGCCCACAGCTCCCAGGAGGGCAGCGCCTTGTGGGCGGCGAGCTGATCGCGCCGGAGCAGCAGCACGTCGACGTCCGAGTGATCACGGAACGGACGTCCCACCGCGAGCTCGATGGCGTATCCGCCGGCGATCCACCACGGGGTGCGCAGGGTCGAGAACATCGCGACCGCTTCCGAAAGCGACGCGGGGTCCCAAGCACCCCACGGCGTCTCCCTCCGCATCATGCGGCCCATCCTCGCGCCTGAGTCACTTCTGTGTTCACGGGTTGCGGAATCCCGCGTCATACCGGAGAAGTCTCGCGAATCCACCAGGCGCTTCGCCGGATCGCATACGATGCGGCGGCCTGACCAACCGGCGCGCCGGGGGTCACAGGTCGAGACGCTTCCCGGAGCGCCCTCCCCGCGCCTCCCGTTCCGCCTGGTCGATGGCCCACGCGGCGTTGACCAGGCCGATGTGGCTGAACGCCTGGGGGAAGTTCCCGAGGAGCCGGCGGGTCCGCGGGCAGACCTCCTCCGACAGCAACCCCACGTCGTTGGCGAACCCCGCCGCCCGCGCGAAGGTCTCGCGCGCCAGGTCCCGCCACCCGGCCAGGGCCTGCGCGTGGGCCAGCCAGAACGTGCACATCAGGAACGGCCCCTCCTCGCCCGCCAGCCCGTCGGCGGCCCGGTAGCGGTACACGAGGCCGTCCTCGTCGGTCAGGTGCTCGGCGATCGCGCCGATGGTGGCCCGGATCCGCGGGTCGCGCGCCGGGGCGAAGCCGACGATCGGCATCATCAGCGCGGACGCGTCCAGCACCGACGAGCCGAACGCCTGCGTGTACGCGCCCAAGCCCTCGTCCCAGCCCTGCCGCAGGATCGCCTCCCGCACCTCCTCGCGCGCCGTCCGCCAGGGGCCCGTGCGCCCGGCGGCGTCCAGCCGGGGGGCGAGGTCGAGGGCGCGGTCCAGGGCCACCCAGCACATCAGCTTGGAGTACAGGTAGTGGCGGGGTTCGCCCCTGATCTCCCAGATGCCGTGGTCGGGCTCACGCCACTGGCCCGCGGCGGCGTCCGCCAGGGACACGAGGAAGGCGCGGCTCTCCCGGTCCAGCGTCCCGATCTGGTCCACCAGGAGGTGGACGGCGGCCAGCAGCTCGCCGTAGACGTCGACCTGGGGCTGCGTCCACGCCGCGTTGCCGACGCGCACCGGCCTGCTGTCCTGCCATCCGCGCAGGTGGGGCAGCTCACGCTCGGTCAGGTCGTGCTCGCAGCCGACGCCGAACATGATCTGCAGGGCGCGCTGCGGCTCGTAGCTCGCGGCGGCGGTGGTCATGAAGTCGAGGAAGTCGCCCGCCTCGTCCGGGCAGGCCGCGACCCACAGGGCCTCCATCGTGAAGCTGGCGTCCCGGATCCAGGAGAAGCGGTAGTCCCAGTTGCGCTCACCCTGGGGGCTCTCCGGCAGCGAGGTGGTCGGCGCCGCCACGATCGCGCCGGTCGGCTGGTAGCTCAGCGCCTGCAGCACGCGCCCGGACAGGCCCACCAGGTCGCGGTAGGGGCCGTCGTAGCGCTGGTGGGCCTCGGCCCAGCGCCGCCAGGCCCGCGCCGTCGTCTCGATCGCCTCGGCGATCCGCGCCTGGTCCCAGACGGGCGGCGCCTCCGCGCAGGCGTCGCCGCGGTGCAGCGCGAAGCACAGGCGGGCGCCCTCCTCCATCGCGACCGTCGCCACGGCCTCCTGGCCCTCCAGGTTGAACCCGACCGGTGTCGACATCGTCAGCCGGTCGGGGCCGCCCCGGGAGCTCACCCCGCCGGGGATCTCGCACAACAGCGGCACGACCTGGCCGTACTCGGATCGCGGGGCGTAGCGCAGCTCGACGCGGACGGTGCCGCGCGTGCAGGCGGCCCGGCGGGCGAGCACGTGGGGCGCGCCCGCGCCGAGACGGTGCACGTCGGGATTCTCGCCGACGACCATGGCGTCGGTCAGCACCAGCGTGCCGGTCGCGGTCTCGAACGTCGTCTCCAGCACCATCGTGCCGTCCAGGTACCGCCGCGACACCTTCCGCGGGCCGGACGGGCCGATGGACCAGTGGCCGGCCGCGTCGTCCAGGATCGCCCCGAACACCGACGGGCTGTCGAAGCGCGGCAGGCACAGCCAGTCCACCGAGCCGTGCCGCGAGACCAGCGCCGCCGAATGGCGGTCGGACAGCAACGCGTAGTCGGCGATCGGAGTCCTCGTCATCACGCCCCCGACAACGATTCTTCCCCGCCCCGCGCGGCTTCACCGCCCCACCCCCGCCGCTCCTCGCTGAACGGCCGGAGGCGGCGCCGCGTAAGGCGCCCAATACTCCGGACGCCGACGGGTCACCGGAAAAGGCGGCCGAATACGGTGGAATGCAGATATTCGCGCTTTCACATATTGCTTACGAAAGCATTTTGCCGCCCGGTCCCCACGCATCCGCCTTTACCCGGGAAGAGCACCACACGCGCCCCGGTTCACGCCGGTCCGCCGCCGCCCTCGATATCGCCCTCGACCTTCAGGTAGACCTCCTGGAGGGCGCTTAGGAGGTCCGGGTCCGGGTGCTCCCACATGTTCCTGCTCGCCGCCTCCAGCAGGCGCTCGGCGATGCCGTGCAGCGCCCAAGGGTTGGACTCGGCGAGGAACGCCTGGTTCTCCGGGTCCAGCACGTACACCGCCGCGAGCCTGTCGTACATCCAGTCGGCCACCACGCCCGTCGTCGCGTCGTAGCCGAACAGGTAGTCGACCGTCGCCGCCAGCTCGAACGCCCCCTTGTACCCGTGCCGTCGCATCGCCGCCACCCAGCGCGGGTTCACCACCCGGGCGCGGAAGATCCGCGCCGTCTCCTCCGACAGCGTGCGGGTGCGCACGGCGTCCGGGCGGGTGCTGTCGCCGACGTACGCGGCCGGCGCGCGGCCGGTCAGGGCGCGGACCGTGGCGATCATGCCGCCGTGGTACTGGAAGTAGTCGTCGGAGTCGGCGATGTCGTGCTCGCGCGTGTCCACGTTCTTGGCGGCCACCGCGATGCGCCGGTAGGCGGACTCCATGTCCGGGCGCGCCGGGACGCCGTCCATGTCCCTGCCGTACGCGAAACCGCCCCACACCGCGTACACCTCGGCCAGGTCGGCGTCGTCGCGCCAGTTCCGGCTGTCGATGAGCGGCAGCAGCCCCGCCCCGTACGCACCCGGGCGGGAGCCGAAGATGCGCGTGGTGGCGCGCCGCTCGTCGCCGTGCACGGCCCGGTCGGCCCGCACGTGCGCGCGCACGTAGTTCAGCTCCTCCGGCTCGTCCTGCGCGGCCGCCAGCCGGACGGCGTCGTCCAGCATGGCCACGACGTGCGGGAACGCGTCACGGAAGAACCCGCTGATGCGGACCGTCACGTCCACGCGGGGACGGCCCAGCTCAGCGGCGGGCACCGCCTCCAGGCCCGTGACCCGCCGGGACGCCTCGTCCCACACCGGGCGGACGCCGAGCAGGGCCAGCACCTCCCCCACGTCGTCCCCCGCCGTCCGCATGGCGCTGGTGCCCCAGATGGACAGGCCGACCGAACGGGGCCACTCGCCGGTGTCGGCGCGGTAGCGGGCGAGCAGGGAGTCGGCCATCGCCTGCCCCGTCTCCCACGCGAGCCGGCTCGGCACCGCCTTCGGGTCCACCGAGTAGAAGTTGCGGCCGGTCGGCAGCACGTTGACCAGGCCGCGCAACGGCGAACCGCTGGGCCCCGCCGGGACGTACCCGCCGTCCAGAGCGTGCAGCACCGCCCCGATCTCGCCGGCCGTCCCCGCCAGCCGCGGCACGACCTCGGTGGCCGCGAACTCCAGCACCCGCACCACGGCGTCCCGCGTCTCCTCCACGGCGCCGAGGACGGACGCGCACACCTCGGCCGCCGCGGCCGGATCCCAGCCGCGCTCCTCCATGCCCTCGACCAGGGCCGCCGCCAGGCCCTCGGCCCTGTCGGTCTCGGCGCGCCCGGCGGCGCCGTCCTCGGTGAGGCCGAGCGCCTCGCGCAGGCCCGGCAGCGCGACGCCGCCCGCCCACATCTGCCGGGCCCGCAGCATGGCCAGCACGAGGTCCACGCGGGCGCGTCCCTCCGGGGCCTGGCCGAGCACGTGCAGCCCGTCGCGGATCTGCACGTCCTTGACCTCGCACAGCCACCCGTCCACGTGCAGCAGGAAGTCGTCGAACTCGGCGTCGTGCGGCCGGTCCGCCACCCCGAGGTCGTGGTCCAGGCGCGCGGCCTGGATCAGCGTCCAGATCTGGGCGCGGATCGCCGGCAGCTTGGCCGGGTCCATCGCGGCGATCGAGGCGTGCTCGTCCAGGAGCTGCTCCAGGCGCGCCATGTCGCCGTAGCCGTCGGCGCGGGCCATCGGCGGCACGAGATGGTCCACCAGGACGGCGTGGGCGCGGCGCTTGGCCTGCGTGCCCTCGCCGGGGTCGTTGACCAGGAACGGGTAGATGAGCGGCAGGTCGCCGAGCGCGGCGTCGGTGCCGCAGGAGGCCGACATGCCGGCCGACTTGCCCGGGAGCCACTCCAGGTTGCCGTGCTTGCCGACGTGGACGACGGCGTGCGCGCCGAAGCCGTCGCGCAGCCAGCGGTAGGCGGCCAGGAAATGGTGGCTCGGCGGCAGGTCGGGGTCGTGGTAGATCGCGATGGGGTTCTCGCCGAACCCGCGCGGCGGCTGCACCATCACCACGACGTTGCCGGCGCGCAGCGCCGCCAGAACGATCTCGCCCCCGGGGTCGCGGGAACGGTCGACGAACAGCTCGCCCGGCGGCGGGCCCCAGTGCCGCTCCATGCGGGTGCGCAGATCCTCGGGCAGGGTGGCGTACCAGGCGCCGTAGCGGGCGGCCGAGACGCGCACGGGGTTGCCGGCGAGCTGCTCCTCGGTCAGCCAGTCCTGGTCCTGGCCGCCCGCGGCGATGAGCGCGTGGATCAGCGCGTCGCCGTCCTCCTCCGCCACGCCGGGGATCTCGCCCGCGGCCCCGATGTCGTACCCCTGGTCCCGCATCGCGGCCAGCAGCCGTACGACGCTGGCGGGCGTGTCGAGACCGACCGCGTTGCCGATGCGGGCGTGCTTGGTCGGGTACGCCGACAGCATCACGGCGACCCGCCTCGCGGGCGGGGGCACGTGCCGGAGCGCGGCGTGCCGGACCGCGATGCCCGCGACCCGGGCGGCGCGCTCGGGGTCGGCCACGTAGACGGGCAGGCCGTCGGCGTCGATCTCCTTGAACGAGAAGGGGACGGTGATGATCCGCCCGTCGAACTCCGGGATGGCCACCTGCGAGGCGGCGTCCAGCGGCGACAGGCCGTCGTCGCTCTCCAGCCACGTCGCGCGGTCCCCCGTGAGGCACAGCCCCTGCAGGACGGGCACGTCCAGCCTCGCCAGCGCCCCCACGTCCCACGCCTCGTCGTCACCCCCCGCCGACGCGGTCGCGGGCCGCGTACCTCCCGCCGCGAGCACGGTGACCACCAGCGCGTCCACCTGAGCCAGCACCTCCAGCAGCCCCGGCTCCGGTGCCCGCAGCGACGCACAGTACACCGCCAACGCCCGCCCCCCACCCTCCTCAACGGCGTCACACAAAACCTCAACGAACCGCGTGTTCCCCGCCACATGATGCGCCCGGTAATAAAGCACCCCCACCAGCGGCCGCTCCTCGTGCGCCTCCACAGGCCGCGTCCCCTGCCCCTCCGCAGACCATGCCCCCTGCCCTTCCTCAGACGACGCATCCTGAGCATGGGCGCCCAGCGTCTGGTTCGCCCCCGCGGGTCGTACACCCTGCGCCCCCGACGGTCGCGGGCGGTCCAGGACGCCCCAGCTCGGGGTGGGGGTGGGCGGGGCGAAGCCGTGGCCGGTCAGCAGGACGGTGTCGGACAGGAAGCGGTGCAGCTCGGCCAGGTTCGCCGGGCCGCCGTGGGCCAGGTAGGCGTGCGCCTCCGCGCACACGCCGCCCGGCACCGTGGACAGCTCCATCAGCTCGGCGTCGGGAGCCTGCTCACCGCCGAGCACCACGACCGGGCGGGGCCCGGCCAGCACGGCGTCCAGCCCTTCCTCCCAGACGCGCCGGCCGCCCAGCAGGCGGACGACCACGAGCCCGGCGCCCTCCAGCAGAGGAGGAAGGTCGGCGGGGGCCAGCCGGGCGGGGTTGCCGAGCCGGTACGGCAGACCGCTCGCGCGCGCGCTGAGCAGGTCGGTGTCGGAGGTGGACAGCAGCAGAACAGGGAGTTCGCGCACGGCACGTTTCCTCACTCGGGGTCCGCGCCCCGGGTAGCGGGTCCATACACGGCTCGGAGTCTCCTGGCTCCCGGATCGGCGCTTCACCCCGGCCTTCCCGCCCGTCGCCGGGCCGTGGCCTTCAGGTGGGGTTGACTCCCCGGTAACAGTGGCGGGACCGCGCCGGACTCACACCGGCTTCCTCCATAACGCCGTCGCCCCTATCAGACCACGCCACCACCGCCCATGGCGAAATCGGCCGCGCCCTCTAGGCGGGATGCTCCGCTCCACGGCGCTCGGGTCTGGGGTTACGATCCTCGGCGTGGAGGTCGTGGACTTTCCCGAGCGGGCGCGGCGGGACGCCTGTCCCGGTGCCCTGCAGACGCATCCCGCGGCGGACGGCGCCGTGGCCCGGGTCCGCGTCCCGGGAGGGCTGCTCACGGCCAGGCGGCTGCGCGAACTCGGCGCGGCGGCGGCGGACCTCGGCTCGGGGGTCGTCGAGCTGACCTCGCGGGCGAACGTGCAGGTACGCGGGCTCACCGGCCCGGCCGCGGCACGATTCGCCGAGCGGATGGCCGCCGCCGGCCTCCTCCCTTCGGCCACGCACGAACGGGTGCGGAACATCCTGGCCTCCCCCTTGGCGGGGCTGGACGGCCGCGGGCTCCTGGAAATCGCCCCGCTGGTCCGTGAGTTGGACGCCATGCTGGTCTCCCGCCCGGCCCTCGCCGAACTCCCCGGCCGCTTCCTGTTCACCCTGGACGACGGCCGCGGCGACGTCGCCCACCTCCCCGCCGACATCGCGTACATCCCCCTGTCGGTCCCCGCATCCGCTGAGTCTCCGCTCCGCTCCCCTCACCGGCCGCCCGCACCCGCTTACGAGCCGGCCACATCCATGCACGAGCCCGCCACGTCCGCTCACGAGCCGGCCGCGTCCGCTAGTAAGCCGGCCGTATCCGTCCAGGGCGTGGTTCTGCTGGCCGGGCGGGACACCGGTCTGCGGGCGGGGCCGCACGAGGCCGTGAACCTCATGATCGACGCCGCGGAGGCGTTCCTCGCCGAGCGCGCGGCGCGGGGTTCCGCCGCCTGGCGCGTCGCGGAACTGACCGACGGCCCCGAAGCGATCACCACGCGCCTCCCCGCGCCCCCTCGATCTTCGGCACCGGGTCGCGCTGCGGCAGGTGAGGCCGTACTCCCCCGGGAGCCGGGTGCCCCGCTACTCGGGCTGATGCCGCAGGCCGACGGGCGGGTGGCGCTCGTCGTCATGCCGCCACTCGGACGGCTGACGGCCGCGCAGACGGCCGTGCTGGCGGCGGCGGCGCGCGTGGGGTCGGGCGAGGTGCGGCTGACGCCGTGGCGCGGCGTGATCGTGCCCGGACTGGCCCCGGAGGACGCGGAGCAGTGTCGATCGCGGTCGGAGGAGGCCGGGCTGGTCACCGATCCGCGTTCCCCATGGAGCGGGGTGTCATCCTGCGCCGGGCGGCCAGGATGCGAGAAGTCCCTCTCCGACGTCCAGTCCGACGCCGCCCAAGCCACCCACCAGGCCGCCACCACCTACTTCACCCCACAGGGCGGTCCCGGCCCCGCCACAGTCGAGGCCGCCGGTCCTCGCGGCGTGCCGCTGCCGGTGCACTGGGTGGGGTGTGAGCGTCGGTGTGGGCGGCCGAGCGGGGATGCCGTGCTGGTGGTGGCCACTGGGGATGGGTACCGGGTCGAGGCTGGAGGCGGGAGCGTGCGCGCCGCGGACATCGAGGACGTCGCCGCCGCCGTCACCGCGGCCCGCGAGGCGCGCTGACGGAGCTTCGTGCTCATGCGCGAGATGCATTAGGAGGCGCGGTGACGGCGGGGGTGCTGATACTCGGCGGCACGGGGGAGGCGCGGCGGCTGGCGGCGGCGCTCGCGGGCCGTCCGGAGGTGCGCGTGGTCTCGTCGCTGGCCGGGCGGGTGAGCGACCCGCGGCTGCCGGAGGGCGAGGTCCGCGTCGGCGGGTTCGGCGGCCCGGAGCTGATGGCCGCATGGCTTCGTGACCAGCGCATACGCGCGGTGGTCGACGCCACGCACCCCTTCGCGGAGCGGATCACCGTCTCCGCCGTCCGGGCCACCGAACAGGCCGGGGTCCCGCTGCTGGTGCTCAGGCGTCCGGGCTGGCGCGCCGAGAAGGGGGACGACTGGCACTGGGCGCGGTCGCTGGAGGAGGCCGCCGCGTCCCTGCCCTCCCTGGGCCGCAGGGTCTTCCTGACGACCGGCCGCCAGGGCCTGCCCGTGTTCGCGGGCCTGGACGCATTGTGGTTCCTGATCCGCACGGTGGACCCGCCCGAGCCGCCCCTGCCCGCGCGCCACCACCTCATCCTGGACCGCGGGCCGTACACCCCGGACGGCGAGCGGTCGCTGATGCGCGAGCACCGGATCGACGTCCTGGTGACCAAGGACAGCGGCGGGACGATGACCGTGGCCAAACTGGCCGCCGCCCGGGATCTCGGCCTGCCGGTCGTCGTCGTACGCCGCCCGCCGCTACCGGACTGCCGCGTGGCCGAGACCGTGGAGGCCGCACTCGCCTGGGTGCGTACCTTGCTGTGAGCACCCGGGTCGAACTCGCGTCGTCACGCAACTACCCGACGGACTCACGCCCCTCCCACCCACTCGCGAACACAGCACTCGAACCGTCCCGGCACCGGCGGCTCGGTCTTCCCAGGGATACCCGGATGGCGAGGCGCGGCACGTCAGATCAGGCCGGGTAGCGGCGGGGGGTGTAGACGGCAGGGCCGCCGTTTCGGGTGGCGTGGCGGGTTGTTGAGGAGCCGATCAGTAGCAGGCAGCGCATGTCGATGTCGTTGACGTCCAGCTTGTCCAGGGTCGTGATGTGGACGTTCTCGGCGGGGCCGCCGACGTCGCGCCCGACCACGACGGGAGTGTCCGGGGCGCGGTGCCGCAGTAGCAGGTCGCGGGCCGCCTCCACCTGCCGGCGGCGGGCGCGTGAGGCCGGGTTGTAGATGGCGATCACGAGGTCGGCGCGGGCGGCGGCGGTCAGGCGGGCGGCGATGACGTCCCAGGGCTTGAGCCGGTCGGACAGGGACAGGACGCAGTAGTCGTGGCCGAGCGGCGCGCCCGCGCGGGCGGCGACCGCCTGGGCCGCGGTCAGCCCGGGCACCACGCGCACCGGCACGTCGGCGAACCTCGGCTCGCACGCCACCTCCAGCACCGCCGCCGCCATGGCGAAGACGCCCGGGTCACCTGAGGAGACGACGGCCACGCGCGAGCCTGCCCCGGCCAGTTCCAGGGCGTGGGCGGCGCGCTCGGCCTCCACGCGGTTGTCGGACGGGTACCGCCGCTGACGCGGGTTGGGCGGCACCCGGTCCAGGTACGGGCCGTACCCC
This sequence comes from Sphaerisporangium siamense, assembly GCF_014205275.1. Lineage (NCBI taxonomy): Bacteria > Bacillati > Actinomycetota > Actinomycetes > Streptosporangiales > Streptosporangiaceae > Sphaerisporangium > Sphaerisporangium siamense. The sequence goes on along the minus strand of NZ_JACHND010000001.1, from coordinate 3,616,229 downwards.
ACGAGGTCGTCGGCACGGGCCAGCGCGTCCTGTGCCTCAGGCGTCAGCCACGCCTGCCCCGCAGGCCCAAGCCCCACAACGGCCACCTCCCCCCGCCGCACGTCCCCCCGACCCACCTGCCCGTCCGGAACCGACCCCGGCCCCCGCAGCTCTACCTCCCCATACGCCACCGCTCCGCCATGGCTCCCCTGCTCGACCGGAACCGGCACCACCTCACGCCGCTCCACCTCGCCACGGCTCTGCTCGGCCGAGAACGGGACCGACTCGCGCCGCTCCGCCTCGCCATGATGCGTCCCGTACGGCACCGTGCCGCCGTGGCTCGCCTCGCCCGGCGCCGGGGTGGCGGTGGGGAGACGGGCACCGGCCCTACTGGGGATGATCGCGAGTGAGAAGTACGGGACCTCGGCCGGGTTCACTTCGGCGAGAGGGGCGATGCGCTGCCGGTCGCTGGTGGCGCGCTCGACGTACCAGGCCTCGCCGAGGCGGCCCGCGCGGTCGAGCGCGTCGCGGACCGCGGGGAACGTGCGGCCGAGCTTGAGCACCGCCAGGGAGCCGGGCTCGGCCATGCGCGCGGCCAGCGTGTCCGGCGGCAGCGTGCCGGGCAGGACGGTCAGGGACTCCTCGCGCTCGACCAGCGGACGGCCCAGCACCGCCGAGGCGGCGCTCACCGAGGTGACCCCGGGCACGACCTCGGTCGGGTAGCGGTGCGCGAGCCGCTTGTGCATGTGCATGTACGAGCCGTAGAAGAACGGGTCGCCCTCGCAGAGCACGACGACGTCGCGCCCGGCGTCGAGATGGGCGGCGAGGCGGCGGGCGCAGTCCTCGTAGAACTCGTCGATGGCGCCCTGGTACCCGCCCGGGTGCCGGGTCGTCTCGGTCGTGACCGGGTAGACGAGGGCCTCCTCGATCTGCCCGTCCCGCAGGTACGGCGCGGCGACGGCCCGCGCGACGCTGCGCCCGTGCCGCGCGCTGTGGTAGGCGATCACCTCGGCCGCGCCGATGACCCGGGCGGCCTTGACGGTCACCAACTCCGGATCCCCCGGCCCCACCCCGACCCCGCGCAACCACCCTTTCGCCGGCACCCCACCGCCCAGAACCCCACAATCCCGAATCTCACCATCCCGAATCCCGCCCCCTCGCCCCTGACCCCCCTGAACCTCGCCGCCCCCGACCTGGCCACCCCGGGCGTCGCCGCCCCCGACCTCGCCGCCCCGGGCATCGCCGCCCCCGACCTGGCCACCCTGGACTCCGCCGTCCCAATCTTGGCTACCCCGGGCCTCGCCGCCCCCGACCTCGTCACCCTGGACTCCGCCGTCCCAATCTTGGCTTCCCCGAGCCTCGCCACCCCGGATCTGGACGCTTCGGGGGACGTCGATTCGGGGCTCGTTCTCGCGGGGTTCGGGTTGTGGTTCGGCGTTCATTGCGCGTTCACTCTTTCTCGGTTGCGATCGCGTTGATGGCTGCCGCTGCCAGTGCGCTTCCGCCGCGGCGGCCGTGGACGACCAGGTATGGGAGGTCGCCGTAATCGGCCAGGGCCTGCTTGGACTCGGCGGCTCCGATGAAACCGACCGGGAGGCCGAGGACGGCGGCGGGCCGTCCACCGCCCTCGTCCATCAGTTCCAGTAGCCGGAACAGGGCGGTTGGCGCGTTGCCGACGGCGACGACCGCGCCGGCGAGGCGGTCGCGCCACAGTTCCAGCGCGGCGGCGCTGCGGGTGGTGCCGAGGCGGCGGGCCAGCTCGGGCACCCGGGGGTCGCCCAGCGTGCAGACCACCTCGTTGGCCGCGGGCAGCCGGGACCTGGTCACGCCGGCGGCGACCATCGTGGCGTCGCACATGATCGGCGCGCCGGCGAGCAGCGCGGCCCGCGCGGTGGCGACCACGCCGGGCGACCAGGCGAGATCCCGGACGAGGTCCACCATGCCGCAGGCGTGGATCATGCGCACGGCCACCCGCGCGACGTCGTCGGGCACGCCCGCCAGGTCGGCTTCGGCGCGGATGGTCGCGAACGAGCGGCGATAGATCTCCGCACCGTCGCGCACGTAGCCGTACGGCTCCGCCACCGGACCGCCAGGAGCGACGGGCCCTGCCACGGGACCGCCAGGAGCGGCGAGCCCTGCCACGGGACCGCCAGGAGCGGCGGGCGCCGTCACGGGACCGCCAGGGGCGGCGGGCCCTGCCACCGGCCTGCCGGGAGCGGCGGTCTTCTCGGGGCTCATGGGTGCTCTCCGCGATCCCGGGCCGCCGAGTACAGGTGGCTGTCGACGAACTCCGACGCCGTGAGCACCCCGCCGACGACGATCACGGCCGTGCGCCGTACCCCGGCCTCCTTCACCTGCCCGGCGATGTCGGCCAGCGTGCCGCGCAGGATCACCTCGTCGTCGCGGCTGGCGCGGGCGACCACGGCCACGGGGCAGTCGGCACCATAGTTCGGGATCAGCTCCTCCACCACGGCGTCCACGCGCTGGACGGCCAGGTGCAGCACCATCGTGGCCCGGCTCCGCCCGAGCGCCGGCAGGTCCTCACCGGGCGGCATCGGGGTCGCACGGGCGGAGGTGCGGGTCAGCACGACCGTCTGGCCGACCCCGGGCACGGTCAGCTCCCGGCGCAGCGAGGCGGCCGCCGCGGCGAAGGCCGGGACGCCGGGCGTCACGTCGTACGGCACCCCGGCCGCGTCCAGCCTGCGCATCTGCTCGGCCATCGCGCTGTAAATGGAAGGGTCGCCGGAGTGCAGCCGCGCCACGTCCAGCCCGTCGGCGTGCGCGGCGAGCATCTCGGCCACGATCTCGTCGAGGTTCAGCCGCGCGGTGTCCACGAGCCGGGCGCGCGGCGGCGCGTGGTCGAGCAGTTCCTTGGGCACCAGCGACCCGGCGTACAAGCACACCGGCGAGGAGGCGATCAGGTCGCGCCCGCGCACGGTGATGAGATCGGCCGCGCCCGGCCCCGCCCCGATGAAGTGGACCGTCACGACGACGCCTCCCAGTTCTCGCATGTTCTCGCGTGTTCTCGCAGGTCCCGCACGAACCGCCGCAGCCGCCCGCCCTGCCGCGGCCGGCTCACGGCCGGACCGCCGTCCATATGGTCACGGGCATCGCGGGACGCCAGGCGGTGAAGCCGCCGACCGGGCCCGCGCGGTGGACGGCCAGGCGGAGCAGGTCGCCGCCGAGGCGGGCGTGCCAGGAGGCGAGGACGGCCTCCGACTCCACGGTGACCGCGTTGACGACGAGCCTGCCTCCGGGCGCGAGCGCGTCCCAGCAGGTGGCAAGGACGCCCGGCGCCGTGCTCCCGCCACCCACGAACACCGCGTCCGGCGGGTCCAGCCCTTCCAGCGCCTCGGGGGCCGTGCCGTGCACGACCCGCAGGCCGGGGACGCCGAGCGCGCGGGCGTTGCGCCCGATCCGCTCGGCCCGGTCGGCGCGGGACTCGACGGCGATCGCCGTACAGGAGGGGTGGGCGCGCATCCACTCGACGGCGACGCTGCCCGCGCCCGCGCCCACGTCCCACAGCGTCTCCCCGGGCCGGGGGGCGAGCCGGGACAGCGTCACCGCGCGCACCTCCCGCTTGGTGAGCTGGCCGTCGTGCTCGAACGCCTCGTCGGGCAGGCCGGGCACGCACGGCGGCGCGGTCACCCCCGGGTCGGCCCGGCATTCGAGAGCGATGACGTTCAGCGGGTCCACGGCGGCGTCCCACGTCGCGGCCAGGCCCTCGACCAGGCGTTCCTCGGGCGCGCCGAGCCGTTCGAGCACGGTCATCAGGCTGCGGCCGTACCCCTGGGCGGCGAGGAGGCGGGCCACCTCGCCGGGGGTGGCGGCGCCGGCGCTCAGGACGAGCACGCGGGCGGACGGGCGCAGCGCGCGGTTCAGCAGTTCGGCGGGACGGCCGACCAGGCTGACGACCGGCGTGTCCTCGACCGGCCATCCCATGCGGGCGCAGGCCAGCGACACCGCGGACGGGTGCGGCAGCACGCGCACGCGCCCGGGTCCGAGTGTCCGCACCAGCGTCCCGCCGACGCCGTACAGCATCGGGTCGCCGCTGGCCAGCACGCACACCGCCTTGCCCTCGCGTTCGGCGATGAGGCGGAAGGCGGCGGGGAGCATCGGGGAGGGCCATGTCACGCGCTCCGCGCCGGTGTCCGGGACCAGGGCGAGCTGCCGGGCACCGCCCATGAGAACGTCCGCCGCGCGGATCTCCCGACGCGCCTGCTCCGCGAGCCCACCCCACCCGTCCGCACCGATCCCGACCACGACCACAGCCCGACTCACAGCACACCACCCCTGGACACTCCGGCGGCCCTGACCAGGCTGTTCACGACCGACCCTTCGTACGCGACCACTACGGCCCGGCTCACACCACACCACCCGAGGGCACTCCGGCGGCCCTGACCAGGTTCTTCACGACCGACCCCTCGTACGCGACCACCACGGCACGGCTCACAAGACACCACCCCAGGGCAACCCTCATGGTGATCACCACGGTGCGGCTCACGGCACACCCCCCAGGGCGATCCCCATGCCGATCACCACGGCGGGGCTCACAAGCGCCGTCCCAGGGCGCGCTGATCGCCGCTGTCGCCGCGGAACCGCTCATAGCTCACCGTTCCGGGCCGCGGCCACCAGGCGGAGCGCCAGGTGGGGGCTGCCCGCCCAGTGCAGGTGCAGGTACGAGGCCGCCAGCCGTGGGCCGCCGAACCCGTCGGCGCCTTCCCGCCATCGGTAGAGGGGGCGGTCGCCGGTGGCGGGCGTGACGCGGGTGCGGTGGAACTCGTGCCCGTGGTAGCGCTCGCCCTCGCGGGTCAGCACCGAGTCGCGTACGGCCACGGCGCCGCGGTAGCCGAGCGTCAGCGTGTCCGTCATGGCCGCGGTCGCGTCCACCACTCCGCACATGGGACGGCCGTCCAGCTCGCGGCAGAGGTAGAGCAGCCCGGCGCATTCGGCGGCGATGGGGCCGCCGAACGCGGCCACCGCCCGGCGCAGGGGCTCGTTGGCCGACAGCTCCCCCGCGTACACCTCGGGGAAGCCGCCGGGTAGCACCAGGGCGGCGGTGCCCTCGGGCAGCCGCTCGTCGGTGAGCGGGTCGAACACGGCGACGGTCGCGCCGGCCGCGGCGATCAGCTCGGCCTGCTCGGCGTACCCGAAGGTGAACGCCTTTCCTCCGGCCACGGCCACGACGACCTCGCGTTCCGGCGGGGCCGGGGAGCGGGACGCGTCCGCACCGGCCCCCGCCCGCTGCGCCACATCGCCTTCGCCGCCCGCTCGCTGCGCCACATCGGCCCTGCCACCCCGCCGCACCGCCACATCCGCCTCGCCGCCCGTCGGCGCCGCCACACCGCTCGGTGCGCGGTCGCCGGCCGTGGTGGCGATCGCCTCACGGGGATTCCACGGGCGGGCCGTGAGCGGGGGCGCGCTTCTGGCCAGCTCGGTCAGCGCGGGCAGGTCGCAGGTGGCGGTGATCAGGTCGCCCATGGTCGCGACGGCGCGGAGGGCCTCGGCGCTGCGTTCGGCGGGCGGGACGAGGCCGAGGTGGCGGGACGGCGTGCCGGCGATGTCGGTGCGCGGGATCGCGCCGAGCACGGGCAGGCCGATGCCGTCCAGCGCGTCCCGGCAGATCTGCTCGTGCCGGGGCGAGCCGACCCGGTTGAGGATCACCCCGCCGACGCGGAGCCGGGTGTCGTACGACACGAAGCCGTGCACCAGCGCCGCGACCGAGCCGGCCTGCGCCGAGACGTCCACCACGAGCACGACCGGCGCGCCGAGCACCCGGGCGACGTGCGCCGTGGAGGCGAAGTGGTCGGCGTCCGCCCCGGGGACGGCGCCGCGCGGGAAGGACGCGCCGTCGAAGAGCCCCATCACGCCTTCGATGACCGCGATGTCCGCGCCCGCCGCGCCGTGCAGGAATAGGGGAACTAGGAGATCCTCGCCGGTCAGCCAAGGGTCGAGGTTGCGGCCGGGCCGTCCGGCGGCGAGCGCGTGGTAGCCGGGGTCGATGTAGTCGGGACCGACCTTGTGCGGCGACACGGCGACACCCTTGGCGGCCAGCGCCGCCATCACCCCGGTCGCCACCGTCGTCTTCCCGGCCCCTGACGCCGGCGCCGCGATCACCAGACGCGGAACCTCAACCATGCCCGCCCCTCTCCAGCGGACCGGCGACCCGCACCCGGGAAAGAGGAACGCCGGGCACACGAAAACCCGGAACGACCGGCGGCAGGGGGACGGAGGGCTCCGGCACGGGAGGGGCAGGGCTGGTCACCACAGGGGCCTCAGCAGCGGGCATGCCGGCCTCTTGGGCCGGCCGCCGTGGCAGGAGCGGAAGGCCAGAGGCGGTAGAGGTTGGGTGGGTCACCGCAGGGGGGTTGGTGGTGGGCATGGCGGTCTCTTGGGTGGTCCGCCGTGGTAGGGGCGGGAGGGTGGGGGTAGGGCGGGTTACCATTCGATGCCCTTTTGGCCTTTTTGGCCGGAGTCCATGGGGTGTCTGAGTTTGGTCATTTCGGTGACCAGGTCGGCGGACTCCAGGAGGCGGGGGTGGGCGTCCCTGCCGGTGATGACCACGTGTTGGGTGCCGGGGCGGGTGGCGAGCGCGGAGACGACGTCCTCGACGTCGATCCAGCCCCATTTGATGGGATAGGTGAACTCGTCCAGCACGTACAGCCGGTACGTCTCGGCGGCGAGGTCGCGTTTGATCTGTGCCCAGCCCTCGCGGGCGTCGGCGGCGTGGTCCTCCTCGGTGCCCGCCTTCTTGATCCAGGACCAGCCCTCGCCCATCTTGTGCCAGGTCACCGCGCCGCCCGCGCCGGACTCGCCGAGCACCGTCAGCGCGCGTTCCTCGCCGACGCGCCACTTGGCGGACTTGACGAACTGGAACACGCCGATCGGCCAGCCCTGGTTCCAGGCGCGTAGGGCCAGGCCGAAGGCCGCGGTGGACTTCCCCTTGCCGGGGCCGGTGTGGACGAAGACCAGCGGGCGGGCGCGCCGCTGCCGGGTCGTCAGGCCGTCCTCCGGCACCCGGGCCGGTTTCCCTTGAGGCATGTCAGGCCGCCTTCCTGCGTTCGCGCACCAGATCGCGCAGGCTTCCCGCCGCCAGCTCCTCCAGCCGGACGGCTTCGCCGCCGAGCAGGCGCGCCAGCCCTCCGGCCAGGCCGAGCCGCACGGGCCCGCTCTCACAGTCCACCACGACGGCCGCGACGTCCCTGAGCAGGGCCGCCGCCCCGCGCACGTCGGCGGGAGAGCCCGCGGTGGCCCGGCCGTCGGTGACCACGACGAGCAGCGGCCGGCGCGCGGGGTCGCGCAGGCGTTCGGCGCGCAGCACCTCGGCGGCCCGCCGCAGCCCGGCCGCGAGAGGGGTGCGGCCGCCCGTGGGCAGGGCGCGCAGGCGGGCCGCCCCCGCCTCCACCGACGAGGTGGGCGGGAGCGCCAGCTCGGCGCCGGAGCCGCGGAACGTCACCAGGCCGACCTTGTCGCGGCGCTGGTAGGCGTCCAGCAGCAGGCTCAGCACCGCGCCCTTGACCGCGCCCATGCGGCGGCGCGCGGCCATCGAGCCGCTGGCGTCCACGACGAAGAGCACGAGGTTGCCCTCGCGGCCCTCGCGCACGGCCTCGCGCAGGTCGTCGCGGCGCACGACCAGGCCGGGGCCGGTCCTGCCGCGGGCGTGCTGGTGCGGCGCCGCGGCGCGGAGGGTCGCGGTCAGGTGCGGCGCGGCCATGCGGCCTTCGGGGACGCGGGATCCCGAGACCCGGCCGTACGACGTACGGGCCCGGGACCGCCGTCCCGGGGCGCCGGCGCCGAGCCCGGGGACGGTCAGGGCGCGCACCCGGTACGGCTCGCCTGCCGGTGTGGCCCGCTGCCCGGGGTCCCGGCCGCCGGTGGTCTCGCCGTGCTGCCCGCGATCCAGGCCGTTGGTTGTCTCGCCGTGCGCCCCGGCCTGGCCGCCCGCCGGGACGGGGCCGCCGGGGGTCTGCTCGGCGGCCCGGCCGTTGCCGCCCGGGCCTGGGGACGGGTCGAGGTCGGGGTCCGGGTCCGGGTGCGGCTCGGTGCCGCCGTCCGGTCCGCCGGGCCGGCCGTCCCCGGAATCGGCGGCCCTGGGGTCGCGCCCACCCTCGCGCCCACCCTCGGGGCCGCCATCGGGGCCGCGCCCGGCGGCATCGTCCGGGTCCGGTCCGGTGTCGAGGGCGGGGTCCTGGAGGAGGGCGTCGAGTTCGGAGTCGTCCAGGCCGGGGGCGTCGAAGGGGTCGCGTCTGCGGCGGTGGGGCAGGGCGAGCCGGGCGGCCTGCCGAATGTCGTCGGCCGTCACGCGCGTGCCGCCCCGCCAGGCGGCGTGGGCCACGGCGGCGTGCGCGGTGATCAGGTCGGCGCGCATCCCGTCCACGTCGAAGGCCGCGCAGACGGCGGAGATGCGGCGCAGCGCCGCGTCGGGCAGCTCGACGGCGCGCAGCCGGTCGCGGGCGGCGGCGATGCGGGCGGCGAGGGCCTCTTCCTCCGCCGCCCAGCGTGCCGCGAACCCCTTGGGGTCGTCCTCGTAGGCCAGCCTGCGGCGGACGACCTCGGCGCGCTCGCCGGGGTCGCGGGAGGCGGCGACCTCGACGGTGAGGCCGAAGCGGTCGAGGAGCTGGGGCCGCAGCTCTCCCTCCTCGGGGTTCATGGTGCCGACCAGCATGAACCTGGCCGCGTGCCGGACCGACACCGCGTCCCGCTCGACGTAGCAGGTGCCGAGCGCGGCGGCGTCGAGCAGCAGGTCCACCAGGTGGTCGTGCAGCAGGTTGACCTCGTCGACGTACAGCACGCCCCGGTGCGCCGCGGCGAGCAGGCCGGGCTCGAACGCCTTGACGCCTTCGGTCAGCGCGCGTTCCAGGTCGAGCGAGCCGGTCAGACGGTCCTCGGTGGCGCCGACGGGCAGCTCGGCGAGCCGCGCGGGGCGTACGGTGACGCCGCGGTCGTCGCCCTGCGAGCTGTCCGGATAGTCGGGGGCGTTACCGTGCGGGCCGTCGGGGCCGGGGGTGGCGCTGTGTGGGCCGTCGGGGCAGTCCGGGTCGGGGGTGGTGGGGTCGCAGGAGAAGCGGCAGCCGGGGATGACCGCGACCGGCGGCAGCAGGGCCGCCAGCGCGCGGACGATCGTGGACTTGGCCGTCCCTTTCTCTCCGCGGATCAGTACGCCGCCGGTGCGGGGGGAGACGGCGTTGAGGATGAGGGCCAGTTTGAGGGTGTCGAGTCCCACCACCGCGGTGAAGGGGTAGTGGTGGCGTGCGGCCGGGTGGTCCGGCATGTTGAGAACGTCCTTCCGAGCGGCGCGGCGCCGCGGGTGGCCAGGGCTGAGGTCGGCCCGGGGTCAGGCGGCGGTGGCGAGCGCGCGGCGCGGGGCGAGGGCGCGTTCGGCGAGCACGCCGAAGGTCAGCCCGATGCCGCTCCACATGATCGCCTGGATGCCGAGGGACGCGAGCCGGAACCGCCACAGCAGTGTGGCGGGGAAGCCGGACGGCACCTCGTCCACCGTGGGCATGAGCAGGTACGCCACGATCACCGCCGCGAGGTAGGCGGCGACGGCGAGCAGCGTGGCGTTCCAGGCGCCGTGGCGCGCCGCGAGCCGGCGGCCGAGGTGGACGGCGGCGACGGCCAGGAGCACCGAGATCGCGAGCATCGCGAGGTAGAGGACGGTCCGGCGGGAGATCGTGGCGGGGTCGCCCACCGCCGGTGGGTTGGCGGGATATTTCAGGAAAGGCAGGAGTTCGACAGCCACGAACGCGCCCAGCGCGAGCAGCGCCGACGTCGCCCGCGCCCCGAGCGCGCCGACCCGCCCGTAGGCGAAGGCGAACGCGAGCGCGAACAGCCCGCCGACGGCGACGCCGAACACGCCGAGGCCCGTGGCGAGGCCGAGGGGCGACTGCACGTCCCGGCTGACGGGCCCCTCGTCCTCGTGGTCGTGCCCGGTGGTCTCACCGGATCCGGTGCCGGAATCGGTGCCCGGCACCGCCGGGGCGTGGGTTGCGTGGCCGCCGCCGCTCTCCTCGACGGCGATGGCCCCCGTGACCTGGGGCTCTCCGAAGACCCAGGCGAAGACCAGGGCGAGGGCGGCGGCGGCCAGGCCCGCGAGCATGCCGCGGACCAGGAGGTTTCTCACCATCTCTGGTTCAGCCCGGCCTCAGTGGCAGGGGAAACCGAGAAGGTGGCGTGCGTCGTGCACGAACTCGTGCACGGTGTCGCCGGAGATCAGCGAGGTGGCGCCCTGTTCGGCGCCGACGAAGTAGATGAGGGCGAGGGCGAGGACTCCGGCGAAGATCGCCCACGGCAGCAGTTCCCTGACGGGAATGCGGACGGGAACGGGCCGGGACTGGGGAACGGCGGTGTTGGCCATGAGTAAGGCGCCTCCTCGGGATCACGCGTCCCATAGGGAGTTCCGGTGACGATGGAGGGTCTGACTCCCGGCCCCGAAGGACCGGTCACAGTGGCGCGGCCGTGCCAGAATCTCGCTGGGCTTCCCCACACCGTCATCAATGTCGGCTTGGACGCTACGGTGTGAACCACAGACGCGTCAACTGACGTCAAGGGAGACATTCCCCTCCTTCAGGCCGCTTCCTTCCGTTTCCAGGGGTGGACATCGTGACCGCGAGGATCGTCCTGCTCTCCCACGGCCCGACCGGCGCGCTGCGCCGGGCCGCGTTCCCCCTGGACGAAGAGCTGGAGCCCCAGGGCGTCCGCCAGGTGGCGGACGCCGCGCCTCTGTTCGCGGGCCTCGCGCCGCGCGTCCTGTGCGGGCCGTCGCTGCGCTGCCTGCGGACGGCCGAGGGCCTGGGCCTGACCGCCGAGGTGGACGACGGGTTGAGGGACCTGGACGCGGGCCGCTGGGCGGGCCGCACGCTCGCCGAGGTGCAGGCGGAGCACCCGGAGGAATTCGTCGCCTGGCTCACCGATCCCGGGGCGGCCCCGCACGGCGGCGAGTCCGTCGCGGCGCTGATCGGCCGGGTGGCCGGCTGGCTGGCGGCCCGGCACGGCGATGGCCGCCTCCTGGCCGTCACCCATCCGGCGGTCGTCAGGGCGGCCGTGGTCCACGCGATGGGCGCCGCGCCGGGCGCGTTCTGGAGCGTGGACGTCCCTCCGCTCGGCCACGTGACGCTGACCTCCGACGGCCGCCGCTGGCACCTGCGCCTGCCCGCCGCGGGACGGGTGGCGTGAGGCGGGTCAGGCGTCGTAGTCGACGGTGAGCCTGGCCGAGCCGGGGAACGACTGGCAGGTCAGCACGTACCCGGCTTGGACCTCGCGGGGTTCGAGGGCGAAGTTCCTGCGCATGTCGGCCGCGCCGTCCACGACGCGGGCGCGGCAGGTGCCGCAGACGCCGCCCTTGCAGGCGAACGGCAGGTCGGGGCGCACGCGCTGCGCGCCTTCGAGCACGGTGACGTCGAAGGGCAGCGCGGCGGTGGTGGCGCGGCCGTCCAGGATCACCGTGACCTCGGCCGTCTCCTCCTCCGGGCCCGCCGCGGGCCGGACGGGCGCGGGCGGCGGCTCGTCCACGTAGAACAGCTCGTGGTGCAGGCGTCCGGGCGGGACACCCAGCTCGGCGAGCACCCGCCGCGCGTCCATGACCATCTGGTACGGCCCGCACAGCCACCAGTGCGCGACCTCCCGCACGGCGGTGAGGGCGGGGAGCAGGACCCGCAGCTTGGCGGCGTCCAGGCGGCCGGTGAACAGCTCCGGCTCGCGCGGCTCCCGGGACAGCACGTGGACGAGTTCGACGCGGGCGGGCGCGGAGTCCTTCAGGTCGGCGAGCTCCTCGGCGAACATGACGGTCCGCGTGGTGCGGTTGCCGTAGAAGATCGTCGCCCGGGAGCCGGGGACGGCCAGCGCGGAGGAGGCGAGCGACAGCACGGGCGTGATGCCGGACCCGGCGGCGATGAACACGTGGTGGGCGGGACGGCTCAGGTCGGCGGTGAAGCCGCCGCTCGGCGGCTGGACGGCGAGGGTGTCGCCGGCCTTGAGGTGGCGCACGAGCCAGGTGGAGAACAGGCCGTCGGGGATCTCGCGGACGCCGATGCGCAGCGGCCCGCCGGCCGGGGAGCAGATCGAGTACGACCTGCGCTCGTCGCGGCCGTCCACGATGGCGCGGAGGGTCAGGGACTGGCCGGGCAGGAAGGCGAACCGCTCGGCGAGGTCCGGCGGCACGTCGAAGGTGACGGCGGCGGCGTCCTCGCAGAGCCGTTCGACCCGGGCGACGCGCAGCGCCGTGAACGTGGCACGGCCGCGGGCGGGCTCGGCCACCCGCACGGCGCCGCCGGGCTCCCCCGGCCCGGATAGCGAAAGGTCCTCGGGCGGGCGTCCGGCCATCTCAGATCTCCTTGACGTGCTCGAACGGCTCGTGGCACGCCTGGCAGCGCCACAGGGACCTGCACGCGGTCGCGCCGAAGCGCGAAATCTCCCCGGTCTCGCCGGAGCCGCAGTTCGGGCAGGTCAGCCGCGCGCGGACCGGGCCGAGCGCGACCGGCACCGGGCCGGGGGCCCGGCGCGGGGCGGGGCCTGGCGGGGAGATGCCCGCCGCGGCGAGCTTGCGCCTGCCGGCCTCGCCGATCCAGTCGGTGGTCCAGGGCGGCGTGAGCGAGGTGCGGATCTCGACGTCGGCGTACCCGGCGGCGCGCAGGGCAGCGGACAGGTCGGCGCGGATCGCGTCCATCGCCGGGCATCCGCTGTAGGTCGGCGTGATCGTGACGACGACGCGGCCGTCGCCGGTCTCGGTGACCTCGCGCAGGATGCCGAGGTCGGCCAGGGTGAGCATGGGCAGCTCGGGGTCGGCCACGGTGGCGGCGACCTCGCCGGCCCGGCCCCGTTCCCGCGTCGGGCTCACCATCGTGCCCCCGGGTGGGCGCGGGCGACGCTCTGCAGTTCCTCCAGCAGGACGGTCAGCGCCTCGGTGTGGGCGCCGCCGCGGCCGAGCGCCGATCCCTCGGACGGCAGGGGCGGCCGGGTGAGGGTGGCCGCGGCCAGCACCTGGTCGATCACGGCGTCGAACTCGGCGCGGAGGTCGGCGGGGTCGGCCGCCACGCCCGCGCGCGCGAGGCGGGCCTCCACCGGGTGCGCGGCGAACAGCTCGGGGACGAGCGGCCACACCGACGACAACCCCTCGTAGACGCGCTCGCGCGAGTGCGCGGTGCCGTCGCCGAGCCGGACGACCCAGCCGGCCGCGTAGTCGCGGTGGTAGGCCAGTTCCTTGACGCCCTTGGCGGCGACCGCGGCGAGGACCGGGTCGCGGGAGGCGGCGAGCCGGTCGAGCAGGGCCAGCCGCCAGGTGGCGAAGACGAGCAGCCGGGCCATGGCGTGCCCGAAGTCGCCGTTCCGGACCTCGGCCAGCCGCGCGTTGCGGAACTCGCCGGGGTCGCGCAGGAACGCCAGCGCGTCCTCGTCGCGCCCGGTCCCGTCGGCGGTCCCGGCGCGGGCGAGCAGCAGCCGCGCCTGGCCGAGCAGGTCGAGGGCGATGTTGGCCAACGCGACCTCCTCCTCCAGCTCGGGCGCGTGGGTGCACCACTCCTGGAGGCGATGGGACATGATCAGGGCGTCGTCGCCGAGCATGAGGCAGTACGCGGCCAGGTCGGCGCCGTCCACGCCCGAAGGCAGGGTGGTGTCCACCCCGGCCAGGGGGTCGGTGAACCCGGTGCCGAACGCCCAGCGCGGGTCGTCGGCCTCGTTGAGCGCCTCGTAGGCGTTGCCGGCGGCGGGATCGGGGTGGCTGCCGAAGGACGGCATGGCGGACATGTCAGACATGGCGGCCTCACATGTGCGGGACGTCGTCGGGAATCGTGTAGAACGTCGGATGCCGGTACACCTTGTCGCCGCTCGGCGCGAAGAACGGGTCCTTCTCGTCCGGGCTGGTGGCGGCGATGTGCTCCGAGCGCACCACCCAGATGCTGACGCCCTCGTTCCTGCGCGTGTAGAGGTCGCGGGCGTGGCGCAGGGCGGTCTCCTCGTCGGCGGCGTGCAGCGAGCCGACGTGGACGTGGTTGAGGCCGCGCTTGCCGCGCACGAACACCTCGTACAGGGGCCAGTCGCTCATGCCGCCTCCCCATCGCGGGTCTTGCGTGCGTACGCGGCGGCGGCCTCGCGGACCCACGCGCCGTCCTCGTGGGCGGCGCGGCGCACGGCCATGCGCTCGGCGTTGCACGGCCCGTTCCCGCTGATCACGCGCTGGAGCTCCGACCAGTCGATCGGGCCGAAGTCGTGGTGGCCGCGCTCGGGGTTCCAGCGCAGGCCGGGGTCGGGGAGGGTGACGCCGAGCGCCTCGGCCTGCGGGACGGTCATGTCCACGAAGCGCTGCCGCAGCTCGTCGTTGGTGTGCCGCTTGATCTTCCAGGCCATGGAACGCTCGGTGTTGGGCGAGGCGTGGTCGGGCGGGCCGAACATCATCAGGGACGGCCACCACCAGCGGTCCACCGCGTCCTGCACCATGTCGCGCTGCGCCGGCGTGCCCGCCATCATCGTCATCAGCAGCTCGTAGCCCTGCCGCTGGTGGAAGGACTCCTCCTTGCAGATGCGGATCATCGCCCGCGCGTAGGGCCCGTAGGAGCTGCGGCACAGCGGCACCTGGTTGCAGATCGCCGCCCCGTCCACCAGCCAGCCGATCACGCCCACGTCCGCGTAGGACAGCGTCGGGTAGTTGAAGATCGAGGAGTACTTCTGCCGTCCCTCGATGAGCTTGCCGGTCAGCTCGGCGCGGTCGGTGCCGAGCGTCTCGGCGGCCGAGTACAGGTACAGGCCGTGCCCGGCCTCGTCCTGCACCTTGGCCAGCAGGATCGCCTTGCGGCGCAGCGAGGGCGCCCGGGTGATCCACGCCCCTTCCGGCTGCATGCCGATGATCTCCGAGTGCGCGTGCTGGGCGATCTGCCGGATCATCGTGCCGCGGTAGCCGTCGGGCATCCAGTCGCGCGGCTCCACGCGCTGATCGCGCGCGATCGTACGGTCGAAGTGCTCCTGGAGGTCAGCCATGCCTCGCCACCTTTACCGAACATTCGGTCAGTTAGTAGTCTCGCTCACCCCTGCCCGCCTCGCAACTCCGGCGTCTCGCGCTTGGCCACCAGAGTCAGCACGTCGTACTTGGCGACCGACGAGCCGTCCTGCTTGGTGACGTCGGCGTCCCAGCGGACCTCCCCGTGCTCCAGCCCCTCGCGCGGGGTGATCTGCTTGGCGGTCAGCGTGACCGTCAGCTCGTCGCCCGGGTAGACGGGGGTGAGGAACCGCAGGTTCTCCAGGCCGTAGTTGGCCAGCACCGGCCCCGGGTCGGGGTCGACGAACAGCCCGGCGGCCAGCGAGACGATCAGGTAGCCGTGGGCCACCCTGCCGTCGAAGAACGGGTTGGCCCGGGCGGCCTCCTCGTCCATGTGCGCGTAGAAGGTGTCCCCGGTGAACGCGGCGAAGTGCTCGATGTCCTCCAGCCCGACCCGGCGCGGCCCGCCGACCACCGTGTCGCCGACGCGCAGGTCCTCCAGGTGCTTGCGGAAGGGGTGGACGCCGGAGGTGTCCCGCGCCGCGCCCGGCACCCATCGGCCGGTGACCGCCGCGAGCATGTCCGGGCTCCCCTGGACGGCCGTGCGGTTCATGTGGTGCAGGATGCCGCGGACGCCGCCCATCTCCTCGCCGCCGCCGGCCCGGCCGGGGCCGCCGTGCACGAGCATCGGCAGCGGCGAGCCGTGCCCGGTGGACTCCTTGCCGGCCTCGGCGTCCAGGACGAGCAGGCGACCGTGCCAGGGCGCGGTGCCGAGCACGACCTGCCGGGCGAATCCGGCGTCGCCGGTGACGACGGACCCCGCGAGGCTCCCCTGGCCCCGGGCGGCCAGCTCGATCACGTGCTCGGCGGAGGTGTACGGCATGAGGGCGCTGACCGGCCCGAACGCCTCCACCTCGTGCGGCTCGGGCCGGTCGGCCTCGTCCACGCGCAGCAGCACCGGCGAGACGAACGCGCCACGCTCGGCGTCGGCGCCGAGCACGTCCACCCGGTCGGGATCGCCGAAGACGATCGAGCCCGCGGCGGTCAGGGCCTTGAGCGCGCGGCGGACCTCCTCGCGCTGGCCCAGGCTCGCCAGCGCGCCCATGCCGACCGCCGGGTCCGCCGGGTTCCCCACGGTGATCGCGGCGAGCCGGGCGGCGGTGGCCTCGGCGACGTCGCCGAGCAGGCTCTCGGGGACGAACGCCCGGCGGATCGCCGTGCACTTCTGCCCCGCCTTCACCGTCATCTCGGTGACGAGCTGGGCGACGAACAGGTCGAACTCCTTGGTGCCGGGCACGGCGTCCGGGCCGAGGATCGAGCAGTTCAGCGAGTCGGCCTCGGCGTTGAACCGCACCGAGCGCGCGGCGACGACCGGGTGGGTGCGCAGCTTCTGCGCGGTGGAGGCCGAGCCGGTGAAGGCGACCAGGTCCTGCTCGGTGAGGTGCTCGAACAGGTCGCCCGCGCTGCCGCAGACGAGCTGCACCGAGCCCTCGGGCAGCAGGCCGGATTCGACGATCATCTCGACGAGCCGCGCGGTGACGTACGCCGTCTGGCCGGCGGGCTTGATCAGGGACGGCATGCCGGCGACGAACGCGGGCGCGAGCTTCTCCAGCGGGCCCCAGACGGGGAAGTTGAACGCGTTGATCTGCACCGCGACCCCGCGCCGGGGGGTGCAGACGTGCTGCGCGGCGAAGGAGCCGCCCTTGCCGAGGGGCTCCACGGCGCCCTCGACGTAGACGGTGTCGTTGGGCATCTCGCGGCGGCCCTTGCTGGAGTAGGAGAACAGCACGCCGATGCCGCCGTCGACATCGAAGCGCGCATCGCCGCGGGTGGCGCCGGTGCGCAGCGACAGCCCGTACAGCTCCTCACGGCGTTCCCGCAGGTAGGAGGCGAGGGCCTTGAGCAGGGCCGCCCGCTGGTGGAAGGTCAGCTCGCGGATCGCGGGCCCGCCGACGCGGCGCCCGTACTCCAGGGTGGCCCCGAAGTCGACGCCGGCCGAGGAGATCCGCACGACCTCCTCGCCGGTGACGGCGTCGTGCAGCGGGGCCCCGTCCTCGCCCGGCGTGTGCCAGGAACCGGTCACATAGCTTCGGAGCGTGGCCATGGCGGACCTCCACGAGGAGTCATTTACTGACCGTACGTTCGGATGGTAACCCCGCACGGGTCCCAGCGTCCGCGTGCGGGGGGACATCTCGCGTCCTACCCCGCACGCGCGCACGGCGACACCTCGCCCCGGGGGCTCCGCACCCCGGGCCGCTCTTCCTTTATGACCTGGTCAGACCCGTTCGACCAGCATCGCGACGCCCTGTCCCACGCCCACGCACAGCGTCGCGAGGCCGCGCCGGGCGTCCTCGCGCTCCATGCGGCCGAGCAGCGTCACGAGGGCGCGGGCGCCCGAGCAGCCGAGGGGGTGGCCGAGGGCGATCGCGCCGCCGTCGGCGTTGACGATGTCCTCCTCCAGCTTGAGCCTGCGGATGACGGCCAGGCTCTGCACGGCGAACGCCTCGTTGAGCTCGACCGCCTCCAGGTCGCCGGCCTGCCAGCCGGCGCGGGCCAGCGCCTTCTCGGTCGCCGGCACCGGGCCGACGCCCATCACGCGCGGCTCCACCCCCGCGCTGGCGGAGGTCACCACGCGGGCGCGGGGACGCAGGCCGTACCGCTCGACGGCGGCCTCGCTCGCGACGATCAGGGCCGCCGCGCCGTCCGACAGCGGCGAGGACGAACCCGCCGTCACCACGCCGCCCGCGCGGAACACCGGGCGCAGGGCGGCGAGCTTCTCCAGGGTGGTGTTCCTGCGCGGCCCCTCGTCCTTGGTGACCTCGCCGTCCTTGACGGGGACGGGGACGATCTCGGCGTCGAAGCGGCCCTCGTCCATGGCGGCGATGGCCCTGCGGTGGCTGCGCAGCGCGAACGCGTCGCTGTCCTCGCGGGAGACGCCGTCCTGCGCGGCGACCTCCTCGGCCGTCTCGCCCATCGACAGGGTGGTCTTGGCGTCGAACCGGGGGTTGACCAGGCGCCAGCCGAGGGAGGTGTCGGCGACCTCGCCGGGACGCGCCCAGGGGGTGCCGGGCTTGGCCATGACCCAGGGCGCGCGGGTCATGGACTCCACGCCGCCCGCGACGACCAGGTCCGCCTCGCCGGCGCGCACGGCCTGGGCGGCGGAGACGACGGCGGTGAGGCCGCTCGCGCACAGGCGGTTGACGGTGTAGCCGGGGACGGTCTCGGCGAGCCCGGCGAGCAGGACGGCCATCCTGGCGACGTTGCGGTTGTCCTCGCCCGCCTGGTTGGCGGCGCCGAGGATCACCTCGTCCACCTCGTCCCCGGGCGCGCCGGCGCGGCGCAGCACCTCGCCCACGACGAGGGCGGCGAGATCGTCGGGACGCACGCCCGCGAGCACTCCCCCGTACCGGCCTAGGGGGGTGCGGACCCCGTCGACGAGATATGCCTCCGGCATGGCGGTCGACCTCCTTGGAAGGTTTCGGTGGCGATCAAATACGCGAATCCGGCGTTTTCCGACGATACAGGTACCCACACCACCAACCCGGACACCGGTCGGAGCCCGCGCCGCCCGGCACGGCCCGCTCGCCCCGTCATCGCCTGCCAGGCGTGCCCGTACCAGCGCCGGACGAAACGGGGCCACCGGCCGCGGTGACGATATGATCGCGATCAGGGGGCGTGAACGACCTCCCCGCCCGGCCGCGCGGTCCCTCGACCCCCAGAAAGGCAGGCGTGCACCCGCGATGGCCACCGCCCGCGCCACCCCGGCCCGCCGGGGCCGTCCCGGCTACGACCTGGAATCACTGCTCGCCGTCGCCGTCAAAGTCTTCAACGAACGCGGCTACGAGGCCACCAGCATGGAGGACCTGTCCCGCAGGCTCGGCATCACCAAGTCGGCGATCTACCACCACGTCTCGGGCAAGGACGAGCTGCTGCGCCTGGCGGTGGACCGGGCCCTGGACGGGCTGTCGGAGGCGGCCGAGGAGGCCGCGGCCATGGAGGGCCGGGCGATCGACCGCCTGGAGCACCTGGTGCGCCGCAGCGTCCACGTCCTGGTCGAGCGGCTGCCGTTCGTCACGCTGCTGCTGCGGGTGCGCGGCAACACCAAGGTGGAACGTCAGGCCCTGGCCCGCCGCCGCGCGTTCGACCATCTGGCGGGCGAGCTGGTGCGCCAGGCCGAGGCCGAGGGCGACATCCGGCCGGACGTGGACCCGGCCGTGGTCAGCCGCCTGCTGTTCGGGCTGGTCAACTCGGTGACCGAGTGGTACAGGCCGCGCGGCGGCATGGGCGCGGCGGCGCTGGCGGAGGCCGTCTGCAAGATCGCGTTCGACGGCCTGCGCCGGCGGCCCTCCGAGGACGTCACGTCGCCGACGGGATGACCGAGCCCTGGTAGGTGTCCTCGATGAACTTCCTCACCTCGGGCCCGGCCAGCAGCCCGGCCAGCTTCTCGATCCTCGCGTCGCCCTCCCGGCCCTTGAGGACGACCAGCCCGTTGGCGTACGGGTTGCCCTCGGCCTTCTCCAGCACCAGCGCGTCCGACGCCGGCTTCAGCTCGGCCTCCAGCGCGTAGTTGCCGTTGATGACGGCGGCGTCCACGTCCTCCAGCGAGCGCGGGAGCTGCGCGGCCTCCAGCGGCTTGAACTGGATGTTCTTGGGGTTCTCCGCCACGTCCCTCTCGGTGGCCGCGGCGCCGACGCCGGGCTTGAGCTCGATGAGGCCGTTGTCCTCCAGCAGCTTCAGCCCGCGCCCGAGGTTGGTGGCGTCGTTGGGGACGGCCACCGTCGCGCCGTTCGCCAGCTCGCCCGTGCTCTTGACCTTCCGCGAGTACAGGCCGAGCGGCTCCAGGTGGACGGCCCGCACGAACACCATCTCCTTGCCGCCCTTGGACTTCTGGAAGTCGTCCAGGTAGGGGCGGTGCTGGAAGTAGTTCGCGTCGAGCTGCCCCTCCTGGAGCTGGCTGTTGGGCTGCACGTAGTCGGTGAACTCGACGATCTCCAGCTTCAGCCCGGCCGCGGAGGCCAGCTTGTCCTTCACGAACTTCAGGATCTCCCCGTGCGGCACGGGGCTCACGCCCACCTTCAGCGGCGCGTCCTGCGCGGCGCTCGCGCTCGTGGTCGCCCCTGGCGCGGCGCTCTCCCCGCCGCAGGCGGCCAGCGTCAGTGCCAGCGCGGCGGCGGCCACGGCCCCCATGAACCTACGCATCGCCATATCTCCTTACATCGGCTGATCAATCGGGAAACGACCCAGGACGGCCCGCGACCGCCGGGGCCTCACTTGTGGGAGAGCCTGCGCGCCACCAGGTCGCCGAGGCTCTGGACGAGCTGCACGACCACCACGAGCAGCGCGACCGTGATCACCATCACGGTCGTGTCGAAGCGCTGGTAGCCGTACCTGATGGCCAGGTCGCCGAGGCCGCCCCCGCCGATCGCCCCGGCCATCGCCGAGTACCCGATGAGCGCCACCACCGTGACGGTGAGCCCGGCGACCAGGCCCGGCAGCGCCTCGGGCAGCAGCACCCGCGCGACCACGCGGACGCGCCCGGCCCCCATGGCCTGGGCGGCCTCCACCACCTCGCGCTCCACCCCGCGCAGCGCGGTCTCCACCAGGCGGGCGTAGAAGGGGACGGCGCCCAGGGTCAGGGGGACGATCGCGGCGACCGTGCCGATCGTCGTGCCCGTCACCAGGCGGGTGAACGGGAGGATCGCGACCATCAGCACGATGAACGGCAGCGAACGGCCCACGTTGACGACGCCGCCGAGCACGGCCTTGGCGGCGGGGGCTGGCAGCAGCCCGCCGCGGTCGGTGGCCACGAGCAGCACGCCGAGGGGCAGGCCGAGCACCAGCGTGAGCAGCGCCGACCAGAACACCATCTGGGCCGTCTCGCCGGTGGCCTGGAGGAGGACGGGCAGCAGTTCGTCGGCGTTCACCGGACCTCCTCCCGCGCGGCGGACTCCTCCTGGACGAGGCCGCGCCGGCGCAGGTCGGCGAGGGCCTCGGCGCGGGCGGTCCCGTCGATCCGCAGCCGCAGGCGCCCGGCCGACACGCCGCCCACCTCCTCCAGCGACCCGGCGAGGATGTCCACGTCCACGTCGTACTCGCGGACCAGGCCGGACAGGATCGCCTCGCCCGGCCGTCCGGTGAAGGTCACCGTGACCGCGCCGGGCGGCGCGGACTCGGGCAGCGGGAAGATCTCACGGGTCAGCAGGGACCCCGGCGTGGCGACCAGTTCGGCGACCCGGCCGTACTCCGCCACCTTGCCCTCGCGCATGACGGCGACCGAGTCGCAGACGGCCTTGATGACGTGCATCTCGTGCGTGATGAGCAGGATCGTCAGGCCGAGCTCGGCGTTGAGCCGCTTGAGCAGGGCGAGGATCGACTGCGTGGTCCCGGGGTCCAGGGCGCTCGTGGCCTCGTCCGACAGCAGCACCTTCGGACCGGCGGCGAGGGCGCGGGCGATGCCGACCCGCTGCTTCTGCCCGCCGGAGAGCTGGGCGGGGTAGTGCGCGGCCTTGCCGTCGAGGCCGACGACGTCGAGCAGGTCCGTCACCCGGGCGGCGCGCTCGCGCCGGGGGACGCCCGCGACCTCCAGGGGGAAGGCGACGTTGCCGGCCACCGTCCGCGAGGAGAGCAGGGCGAACTGCTGGTGGATCATGCCGATGCCCTGCCTGGCGCGCCGGAGCGCGGCGGGGCCGAGCGTGGTGAGCTCCTGTCCCCCGACCGTCACGGTCCCGCTGGTCGGGCGTTCGAGCAGGTTGACGCAGCGCAGCAGCGTGCTCTTGCCGGCGCCGCTCTGCCCGAGCACGCCGAAGACCTCTCCCTCGCGCACGTCGAGGTCGACGCCGTCGAGCGCGACGACCCCCGTCCCGTAGACCTTCCTCAGCCGGGAAACATGTATCACAGGTAGGTTATATCCGAAATATGGGACAGGGACGAGACCGGGGGTGGGTCCGGTGAGCCGCTCCGGCGGACGCCCGCCCTCGTGAACCTCTTGAAACAGGTGCCGTCACCCGCCAAGGTGAACGAAAGACGTCAGGGGTGGGGGGCTTCGAGGGGTTTTCACGATGGAAAGCAAATCGTAGATGATACTTTACTGACGGTAGCCGCGACACAGGCGCAGTCCCGGGGGAACCATCACGCGCCTCCCAACGCGGTCTGGACCCGATGTCCCGATTTTCTGTGCCAGGAGGACTGGTGGCGCGTGCGGCGAGGGCAGAAGCGCCGAGGGCGGACGGGAGGCGCCGTCCACGCCAGGGAGTGATCCACAACGGCCGTTTCGCGGCCCTGGTGCTCGACGAGAACGGCCGTGTCACGCAGTGGAGCGGCGGGGCGACACGTCTCTTCGGCCGTGCGGCAGACAAGGCGCTCGGCCACGACATCTGCGACCTGCTGTTCCTCGGCGCCCGCCGCGACACGATCACGCAGGCGCTGGACGGCTGCGCGTCCGGGTCGGGCTGGAGCGGCGTCCTGTCCGCCGCGTGCGCCGACGGCCGCGTCCACGAGGTCCGGTTCGAGCTGGAGCCCCTGAGCATGCCCGGACCGTGGGGCACGGTCATGGTCACCGCGGCCGACACCCGCGCGCCGCGCCCCACCCGCGCCGACTTCGAGGCCGGCGAGCGCCTCGCCCTGCTCAACGAGGTCAGCTCGCGCATCGGCGCCACCCTCGACCCCCGGCAGGCCGCCGAGGACTTCATCGACGTCGCCGTGCCGCGCCTGGCCGACACCGCCAGCGTGTCGGTCATCGAGGGCCTGCTCAGGGACGAGGCCTACCCCGACCACGGCGCGGACGGCTCGGTGCGGGTGCGGCGGCTGGCCTTCCGGCTCGACGTCCGCCACACCCCGGAGCACGACTGGGCCAAGACCTTCCCCGACAACGAACTCGTGGTCTACGGCCCCGGCCACCCGGCCATCCGCTGCATGAGCACCGGCGTCCCCGTCACCTACGGCGCGGCCGAGCTCGGCGCGGAGGAGGTGAGCAGGATCAGCGGCGTCCTCGGCGACTCCGCCGCCGACGTCCTCTGCTCCGCCTCCTACCTGGCGGCGCCGCTCACCGCCCGGGGCACCGTCATCGGGTTCATCACCATGACCCGCAACCCCGAGCGCGCCCCGTTCGACGCCCACGACGAGACCCTGGCCGCCGACCTCGCGGCCCGCGCCGCCATCTGCATCGACAACGCCCGCCTCTACTCCAAGGAACACCGCATCACGCAGGCGTTCCAGCAGAACCTCGCGCCGCGCAGGCTCACCGTCCCGCCCGGCCTCGACCTCGCGCACCGCTACCTGCCCGCGAGCGCGATGACGGTCGGCGGCGACTGGTACGACGTGTTCCCGCTGCCCGGCGACCGCATCGGCCTGGTGATCGGCGACGCCATGGGGCACGGCGCGGTGGCCGCGGGGGGCATGGGCCAGCTCCGCGCGGCCGTGCGCGCGCTCGCCGGGTTCGACCTCACCCCCGACGAGGTGCTGCGACAGCTCGACCGCATGGCCGACGACATGCACTCCATCCAGTGCGCGACCTGCCTGTACGCTGTCATCGACCTGCGCACCCACACCTGCGCGATCTCCCGCGCGGGGCACCCGCCGCCCATCCTGGTCGGCGCCGACGGCGCCGCGGTCGTCCTCGACCTGCCCTCCGGGCTGGCGCTCGGCCTCGGCGACCCCGAGTTCGCGGGCGACTTCACCACCACCGAGTTCGCGATGCCTCCGGGCGCCACCCTCGCCTTCTACACCGATGGCCTGGTCGAAAGCCGCGAACAGGACATCGACACCGGCATCGCTACCCTACGCACATCCCTCACCGAACCCCACGAATCCCTCGAAGCCGCCTGCGCCGCCATCGTCGACGCCCTCCCCCAGCAGTACGACGACGTAGCCCTCCTCCTGACCCGCATCCCGGCCTCCGACTGACCCGCCGGTTCCGATGTCCGTCCGCTCCACGACAGTGGCAGCGGTCACGGGCTTGGTCCGCCCGGGTCTCGTCGAGGGGGTTCCGCGCGGTCCGGGGCGAATAGACGCGCCGCGCCGACGCCCTCGCCGTCTACCAGGACGGCCGGCAGACCCTCATCGACGAGGTCGGCATCGAACCGGGACCCGACCTCCAGCGGCTGCACCACAAGATCCTCGCCGACGACAACGGCATCGCGCCACGCCGCTCGCCGCTCGTGAGAGGCGCACGGCGCCGCCCGCGTCCTCGGCGGCGTCCCGACGTCCACCGAGCTGAAGGAGGCCGCCGACCACCTCGCCGCGACCGCCGCCGCGGAGCGGGCCCGCCGTCTCGGCGCCCTCCTGCGCGACACCCCTGGCCCGTACGGGGTCGTCCGGGCGATGGAGTCCCTCGCCTCCGGGAGCCCCGGCGCCCTGGATCAGCGGCGCCGACCGGTGCCCGCGATGGAACGGGCAGGGGCGCTCGAACCGGCGGACGGCCTCCAACCGGCGGGCGCCGCGTCCCACGCGGCGTGGATATGATCGGCCGGAGCGCGGCGGCCGTCCGGGTCGCCCGCGGGAGCCGTCGGGCCGGCGGGAGGGGCACATGGTCACCGTCGACGAGATCCGCGAGGTGGCGTCGGCGCTGCCCCGGACGTCCGAGCACCTCATCCGCGATCACGTGAAGTTCCGGGTGGGGAAGATCGTGTACCTGTCCGTCTCGCCGGACGAGACTCTGATGGGCTTCGGCTTCCCCAAGGAGGAACGGGCGGGCCTGGTCGCCGGGAACCCGGAGAAGTTCGTGATGCCGCTTCCCTCCGACGAGCGCTACAACTGGGTCCGCGTCCGCCTGGCCGCCCTCGACCGCGCCGAGATGCGCGAACTGGTCGTGGAGTCGTGGCGCATGTGCGTACCGAAGAAGATCTCGGCCCTGGTCCCATGACGCCCGCGCGGTCAGCGGCGGGAAAACCAGGTTCGGACGGTCCGGTGGGTGCGCTTCGATAAGAGGTATGGATTCCTCTCGTCTGCTCGATCGTCTCCAGGACGACTTCGCCCTGCTCCGCGACGCCGTCGCCGCCGCCGACCCCGCCTCCCGGGTGCCGTCCTGCCCCGACTGGTCGGCCGCCGACCTCGCCCAGCACGTCGCCCAGGTGTACCTCCACAAGGCGGAGATCATCAGGCTTGGCGTCTTCCCCGAGTCGCTGCCCGAGGAGCACCTGGACGCCGATCCCCTGACCGCGCTGGACAAGGCGTACGCCGTCCTGACCGGGCAGTTCTCCGCGCACGAGCCCGGCGACGCCGCGCCCTCGTGGTACGAGCCCGACCAGACCGTCGGCTTCTGGATCCGCCGCATGGCGCAGGAGACGGTGATCCACCGCGTGGACGCGGAGCTCGTGGCCGGGCGGCCGGTGTCCGGCATTCCCGGCGACATCGCCCTCGACGGCATCGACGAGGTCCTGAAGCTGTTCGTCGGCTACGGAAGCACCCGCTGGAAGGACGACTTCGGCACGGTGCTCGACGCGCCCGACCAGCGTCCCCTCTCGGTCTCCACCAGCCACCACGCGTGGACGGTGCGGGCGCTGCCGGGCGGCGTCACCGTGGAGGACGCCCGGACGGGCTTCGACGGCGACGCGCTCGTCAGCGGGGACACCGTCCCGCTCCTGCTGTGGCTGTGGAACCGCGGCGGCGACGCCGTACGCCACACCGGCGACCAGGCCCTTCTGGACCAGTTCCGCGCGCTCCGCACCGCCGCCACGCAGTGACCCGGCGCCCGGCGGGCGGCCCCGCCGCCCTCCGCGCCCAGGGCGACGGGGCGCCCACCGAAGGCTTTTTCATCCCGCTCCGCCCCTGCTTCACGGCCGTTTTGTCAGGTACGCGGCGGTCATCTGGTCATGGCGGCCCGCGGAACGTGCGATGATCTAGAAGCCCGGCGTCAGCGCACACGCGCGCCGGGTCTTCGCCGCACGACTCCCTGACCGAGCAGCGGCTCGTGATCCTCATCGACGGTCTCCCGAATGAGCGGGACGGCGCCGCCCGGCTCCGACGTCATGGGTCTCCGCGAGCGATGCCACACCCACGGCAGAGACGCCTCTCCGGATTTTGTCGGTGGCGGGGTTCACACTCTTCGGTGTGGCCACCTCGGTCCCGAGGTGCCCCCTGGGTCTTCGAGGAGGTTCGCGATGGCTCGACGACGAACGGCCCGGCGCGCGGGGCGGCGCACCGGCGGCGACGGCGTCATGTGGGCGCTCGTGGGGCTGGTCGTCGCGGTGCCACTGATCAACGCGACGGTCGGGTTCGTGCGCGCGTCCGGGCCGTGGCTGCTCGCGGCCACCCTCACGGCGGGCGTCGCGGTCGCCGCCGTGGCGCTGCTCCTCGTCCGCCGGTCGCACCGGCAGCGCGACCACTACCTTCGCGCGAACGCCGGCCTGCAGACCATCGACCAGATGAGCGGCGAGCAGTTCGAGCACCTGGTGGCCGCGCTGCTCCGCCGGGACGGCTTCCGCAAGGTCCGCGTCACGGGCGGCGCCGGCGACGGCGGGGTGGACGTCCTCGCCGTCGCGCCGGACGGCCGCCTGTTCGCCGTCCAGTGCAAGCGATGGTCGAACAACGTGGGCTCTCCCCACGTGCGCAACCTGCTCGGCGCCCTCGCCCACGCCTACGCCGGCCACACCGGCCTGCTCGTGACCTCCAGCGGCTTCACCTCGGCCGCGTTACGCGAGGGCCGAGCCGCCGAACTCCCCATGATCGCCCGAGACCAACTCGCCGAATGGACCCTCGGCTGCCCCCTCCCCGACCTCCTCTCTCCGTCACCACCCCACCGCCTCACCGCCTGACCGCACACCCCCAAGCCTCCACCGCACCACCTGCCGACGACCTGGCCGGAGAGGGCGCGAGGAGCGAGCCACCACCCTGGCGAAAGCCCTCCGCGACGGCGGCCCGGTCCTATCAGCGCCGCATGCCTACGAAACCGCGATGATCGACTACGCCTTCACCGCCGTACGCCACTCCGCCGACAACGGCCACCGCTTCCTCGGCCAGAACCCTCTGCCGGTCACTTAGATCCCCCAGCGACTCGCCATCGCGCAGTCGTCGGGTGGGATCACTGTGAGCGACCATGGCGGCGGGTCACAGGTGGGATTGGAGGTTATCCGCGGGGCTTCCTGGTGGGTGGGTGAAGGCCGGGGGTTATGGAATCTTGGTATGGGACGTTTGGGGGAGAATGAAACGGTTCACGGAGGGACTGAGGGGGCGGTATTTGGGGTGGGGTGTTTGATCGGGGAATATTTGCATGAACGTTTATAAATCTCTGGAAATTCGCCATCGGGCGGGGGCATACTAGCGGGGCAAGCAGCCGATCAGTCGTTAGTGGGGAACGCGTCGCATCGAAGGAGTATCGCGATGGACCCCGCTCTGGCCGGTCTTGCCGGCATCGCGAGCACCGCGCTCGTGCAGGCGATGACCCGGGACACCTGGGAGACCGCGAAGGCCCGCCTGGTCAAGATCTTCAACCGTCATCGTGGCGAGGGCGACCCGGACCTTGCCGGGCAGCTTGAGGTCACCGAGGAACGTCTGCGCGAGACGCCCGGCTCGCCGGAACCGGCCGCCGTCGAGGAGCGGCGGCGGTGGGCGGCCATCCTGGGGGCGTTCCTGAGCAGGCACGGCGAGGCGGCGTCCGAGCTGCGGGAGTTCGTCGACGAGGCGCGCAGGGCCACCGCCCGCGACACCTTCACGGTGGTCCAGCAGATCAACGCCGGACGCGACTCCTACACCTCGGCCCGCGACCTGCACGTCACCCCGCGTCCCGCCGCCCCTCGTGATCACGATGAAGCCTAGACAAGGGCCGCCGCGCCGCCCCGCCGCGTGGGCGCCGCGCGACGGGCACGGGACCGGGCAGCGCGTACTGGCCCGGGGGGACGCGTTCACGGCGGCGCGCGACCTGTCGGTGAACGTGACGCTGGACGGGACACCGGTGACGCTGGACGGGACGACCGCGGCGCGGCGGCGCGAGACCGTGCGCGAGGGGGCCCACCGCCGGGAGAGGCCGCTGTTCGTCCAGTACCTCAACCCGGAGATCCTCGCCTGCTACGGCAGGGACGCGGCAGGGCGGGACGCGGAGGCGGCCCTGCGTCAGGCGCTGGACGCGACCCGGCTCGCCGTCCTGCTGACCGATTCCTATCTGCTCTTCCCGTCGTCCTACATGTTCGAGCTGCCGTGGTTCGGCGTTTTCCTCGCGCGTTTGGGACCACTCGTCCATGAGGGCTTGGTGCGCCATACCTCGACCACTCCGGAGTTGCCGGCGTACCGCGAAAGAAAGGCGCGCGAGTACCGCGACGACCGCGGGAATCCGTACGCCCGCGCGGGCCCGCTCCGCGTCGACCCGGATCTCGCGTGGTATCCCCGTTTCGGCGATCCGACCGCCGCGGGAATCGCCGAAATGTGGAAAAAGGCGGTGACTCCGGACGGTGACCTGTCCGGGCTCGTCCGCACGCTCGGGCGCGCCTGGGGCCGTCCGTACGATCAGGTGGCGGCCGTCATGGCGGCGTCGCCGGAGCGGCTCGACGGGCAGGCGTTCGTGAGGCGGTTCGTCGAGCGGACGCTGCCCGCGCCCGTCCCGGATCAGGCGCGCGGCCGTCTCGCGCAGTTCGTGTCGGCCGCGTACCTGCGCTGCTACGTGCGCGACCTGGACACCTCGCTCCTCACCGATCTGCCCCTGGCCCCGCTGTCGTGCGGGCTGGACGAGGCGGAGGCGGGCCTGAGGGGACGGATGCTCTCCTACCGGCGCCTCGACCTCGTGCTGCGCTGGCTGCGCGTCGACGAGTTCGTCCACGGCGGGGCGACGTGGCGGGAGCTGGTGCTGCTGAGGTCGCGTCCCGAGTTCGGGGTCATCACCTCCACGCTGTACGGGAGCGGCTCGGCGGACGCGGTCAGGTTCGCGGTGGTGCGCGCGGGCACGCGGCTCGATCCCGCGCTGACCTGCGGACAGGCCGTGTCGAACGTGGCGGCGGTGGCCGAGCGCCTGGCCCGCGCGCCCGCCTGACCGTCACCCGGACATCACGGAGAGCACGAACACGACCGAACAGGAGGAACAGGTGATCCTCGACGCGGACGGCAGCACCGCGGAGCTCATCGAGGCGGGCACGCGGGGGTCCCGTCTGTACGTGGTGCACAACGGCGCGCTGGAGCGGCTGCTGTTCGACCGTAATCTGATCGGCGCCGACTTCCGCCGCGCCTGCCTGGAATCGAGCCGCCTCTTCATCGGCCATCTCGGCGACGAGTACCAGCCGGGCCGCACGGCCGAGCTGGCGATCCTGAGCAAGGGCCTCGTCTACCAGCTCGGCGAGGCGGTCGTCCGGCAGAGCGGCGAGAACCTGCCGCTGAACCTCGTCGCGACCTCCCGGGTGGCCGTCTCGCCGGACACCGCGCGGGTCGAGGTGTCCTACGCGCAGTTCGAGGCGCCCGCCGACACGCTGCTGGTCGGGGACACCGTCGCCTCCGGCGCCACGATCATCGCCGCCCTCGGCCGGTACCTGGAGTCGCACCGGCTGAAGCGGGTGTACGTCCTGTCGTACGCGGGGGCGTTGCGCGGCGCGCGGCGGATCACCGCGTTCTGCGCCGGGCGGGGGATCCGGGCGACGTTCCTGTACGGTCTCGCGGCGTTCGGGCTGGGGCTCAACGGGTTCGACCTCTCCTTCCTGCACCCGGACACGCTGACCCGGCGCGCGTACGCCGCCCGGGCGGCGCGGCAGTTCTCGGGGAAGGCGGTGTCGGCGGTGGGCTGGGATTTCGGCGCGCAGGCCACGGCGCCGCGCAAGTACCGGCACCTGTGCTGGGTGGAGGCGGAAGTGTGGGGCCTGCACGGCAACGACTGCCTGGCGGTGGCCGAGAAGCCGGAGGACTGGGCGGAGCTGGCCCGCGAGCGCGCGGCGTACGCGGACGCGCTCGGCCCCGACTGGAAGCGCCTGCTGCATGGATCCGGCGGGAATTGAGGGGAAGCGACGGTGATCGCGATGATTGCGGGGTGATGAGCGGCTGGCGACAATGGTCGTGCGTGAGGAGGCCGCGATGGACGACGAGAACACGCCGGTGGAGCAGTTCAGCGCCGAAGAGTACGCGTTCCTGAGGTACGTCAGGTTCGGAACGCTTCCCGAGCGCGTCCGGCCGAGCGAGATGGTGGAAGTGGTCGCGACCGACCGCCCGCAGGAGGTGCCTGACCAGGCGTTGGACGCCGCCCACTGGGGCGAGACCGGCCGCTCCCTCTGAACGTGACGGCGGCCGGGGAGCCGGGCTAGATCGGTGTGGCCGCCAGCCACCGGGTCAGCAGGCCGTGGTCGCCGAAGACCTCGACGCGGCCGGACGCCGGGTCCGACCGGCCGTAGACGAGCAGCAGCAGGTCGCCCGCCGTGCCGCGCGCCGCGACGTCGCCCTTGCCGTGGCCGTGCTCCCAGGTGAACCCGCCCGGCGTCAGCGTGACCAGCCACTCGCCGGCGCCGTCGAGGTCGGTGGCGTGGAAGTGCAGCGTGCGGTTCTCCTCGCCCAGCGCGGCGAGGCGCTCGGCGACCGCGGGAACCATGCCGAGGTTGCCGAGCAGCTCGTCGACGCCGTCCGCGGCGAGCCTGGCGTCGAAGCGCGGGGCGAGGCCGGCGGCGATCTCGGCGTCGGCCCGGTGGACGGCCGCCTCGTGCGCCATGCGCCGCGCCCAGAACGCGGCGGACCCGCCGGGCCCCCAGGACCACACCGGCGTGCCGGGGTCGGCCGCGCGCAGCGTCGCGGTGAGCGCGCGCCCGCCGTCCTCCAGCCAGCCGGGGTAGTCGCCGGGGTCGCCGGGAAGCTCGACGGGGACCTGGCGCGTGCTGATGGGCGCCTGGACGCGCCCGCCCACGATGTGCGCGGCCCAGCGCTGGACGATGCCGGCGTGCTTGAGCAGCTTGGCGACGCTCCACCCGGGGCAGGTGGGCACCGGCGCCTCGGGGCCCGCCTCGCGCGCGGCGGCGGCCATCCGGCTCGTCTCGGCCTCGGTGACCGCGCAGAACCGCTCGTAGGACCGGCTTTCCTGGTCGTCCACGCTCATGCCCCGAGCGTAACCTCACCGCCCGTGTCGTGGGGCGGTC
The DNA here is from genome assembly GCF_014205275.1 of Sphaerisporangium siamense. Lineage (NCBI taxonomy): Bacteria > Bacillati > Actinomycetota > Actinomycetes > Streptosporangiales > Streptosporangiaceae > Sphaerisporangium > Sphaerisporangium siamense. The sequence goes on along the minus strand of NZ_JACHND010000001.1, from coordinate 3,585,260 downwards.
CGCCGGCGAGTCCGGCCCGCGGTGGGCGCCCGTGTGACGATCATCATGTTTGGGCCCGTGCCTATATGGAATGGCGCGGCGCCCGGTCTCGTCTCCGGTCCGTCCCGGCGCCAGGAATTGGCCAGGTGAGAAGACGCGCGCGGCCCGGGGCACCCGCGTCCACCGGAAGGCGGGGAGCGGGGCCGGCGGGAGCGCGCCCGACTCGGGTGTGCCGGAGACATTGACGGCGCAAGCGCCTGCGGGTAGGTTTCCAGCTAATTAAAAGGAAAGCTTCCTAAAAGTAAGGGCTCTAGCCCAAGGTAGGAAGGTCGCAGTATGCCGCGATCCCCACCACACCCATGCCTGGCTCCTCCTGTCGCCCGGCAAAACCGGCGACCGGCCGACGTCACTGTCCCGGCTTCGGCGGCACGTCGGCTCCGTACATGCGTCCAGTTGTACCCCCCTTCCCATCCGCCCGATGGACGTGGAGCACCATATGAAATACAGGTCCGCGAAACTCCTAATCGCAGCGGGAGCGATGCTTCTCCCGCTGGGTACGGCGGTGGCGCTCAGCCCCAGCGCGTCCGCCACTTCCACCGCGTCGAGCAGCGTCGCCCTGGCCGCGGCCTGGGCCCCGAACACGGCGTACACCGCAGGCACGATCGTCACCTACAACGGCGTCGACTACAAGTGCGTGCAGGCCCACACCTCGCTCCCCGGCTGGGAGCCGCCGAACGTCCCCGCTCTGTGGACGCCCGCGGGTGGCAGCGGCACCGACACCACGGCGCCCAGCGTCCCCGGCAACCTGCGCTCGACCGCCAAGACGGCCAACAGCGTCTCGCTGGCCTGGAACGCCTCCACCGACAACGTCGGTGTCACCGGCTACCTGGTCTACCGCGGCAGCACGCTGGTCACCACGGTCACCGGCACCTCGTACACCGACAGCGGCCTGACCGCGAACACGGCGTACAGCTACACGGTGAAGGCCCGCGACGCCGCCAACAACCAGTCGGCCGCGAGCAACGCCGTCAGCGTGACCACCGACAACACCGGTGGCGACGACAAGACCCCGCCGACCGCGCCCGGCAACCTGCGCTCGACCGCCAAGTCGGCCAACAGCGTCTCGCTGGCCTGGAACGCCTCGACCGACAACGTCGGCGTCACCGGCTACAACGTCTACCGCGGCACGACCCTGGTCACCACGGTCAGCGGCACCTCGTTCACCGACAGCGGCCTGACCGCGAACACGGCGTACAGCTACACGGTGAAGGCCCGCGACGCCGCCAACAACCTGTCGGACGCGAGCAACACGCTCAGCGTGACCACCGACAACGACAACGGTGGCGGCGACAAGACCCCGCCGACCGCGCCGGGCAACCTGCGCTCCACCGGCACGACGACCTCCAGCGTGATCCTGGCCTGGAACGCCTCCACCGACAACGTGGGCGTCACCGGCTACAACGTCTACCGCGGCGGCACGCTGGTCACCACGGTCACCGGCACCACCTACACCGACACCGGCCTCAGCGCGGAGACGACCTACACCTACACGGTGAAGGCCAAGGACGCGGCGAACAACCTGTCGGACGCGAGCAACCAGATCAGCGCCACCACCCAGAAGGGCGGCGGCGGCGGCAACAAGATCGTGGGTTACTTCGTGGACTGGGGCGTCTACGGGCGCAACTACCACGTCAAGAACATCGACACCAGCGGCTCGGCCGCGAAGCTCGGCTACATCAACTTCGCCTTCGGCAACGTGACCAACGGTGGCTGCGCCATCGGTGACAGCTACGCCGACTACGACCGCTTCTACCAGGCGGGCGAGAGCGTCGACGGTCAGGCCGACACCTGGGACAACGGCGCCCTGCGCGGCAGCTTCAACCAGCTTCGCAAGCTCAAGGCCAAGTACCCCGGCCTGAAGGTCATCTACTCCTTCGGCGGCTGGACCTGGTCCGGCGGCTTCCCGCAGGCGGCGAAGAACCCGACCGCCTTCGCGAACTCCTGCTACAACCTGGTCGAGGACCCGCGTTGGGCCGACGTGTTCGACGGCATCGACATCGACTGGGAGTACCCGAACGCCTGTGGCCTGACCTGTGACACCAGCGGCCCCAACGCGCTGAAGGGCCTCACCCAGGCTCTGCGCAACAAGTTCGGCCAGAACTACCTCATCACCGCCGCCATCACCGCTGACGGCTCCGCCGGCGGCAAGATCGACCTGACCGACTACGCGGGTGCCGGCCAGTACCTCGACTGGTACAACGTGATGACGTACGACTTCTTCGGCGCCTGGGCCGACAAGGGCCCGACGGCTCCGCACTCGCCCCTCACCTCCTACCCGGGCCTCCCGCAGGAGGGCTTCACCACCGAGGCCGCCATCGCCAAGCTCAAGGCGCAGGGCGTCCCCGCCAACAAGCTGCTGCTCGGCATCGGCTTCTACGGCCGTGGCTGGACCGGTGTGACCCAGGCGACGCCTGGTGGCACGGCGACCGGCGCCGCCCCCGGCACCTACGAGGCGGGCATCGAGGACTACAAGGTCCTCAAGACCCGCTGCCCGTCCAACGGCACCATCGCGGGTACGGCCTACGCGTTCTGCAACGGCCAGTGGTGGAGCTACGACACTCCGGCGACGATCACCAGCAAGATGCAGTGGGCCAAGAGCCAGGGGCTCGGCGGCGCCTTCTTCTGGGAGCTGACCGGAGACACCACCAACGGTGAGCTGATCACCGCGATGAAGAGCGGCCTGGGCTAGCCCCAGGCACGAAGGGGAGCCGCGCGCGGGGCGCGGCTCCCCTTTCGCGTTCCCGGGGCCCTGACCGGGTCCCGCATGGCGCGACAATCGAGGGGCGGGGGTGCACAATCGTCCCCGTACCTCGAACCGAAGGCGGACCAACACCGTGACGATCTCCATTCACCAGCGGATCGCCGAGGAGCTCGGCGTGCGCGAGCGGCAGGTGCAGGCCGCCGTCGAGCTACTCGACGGCGGGGCGACCGTGCCGTTCATCGCCCGCTACCGCAAGGAAGCGACCGAGATGCTCGACGACGCGCAGTTGCGCACGCTCGAAGAGCGGTTGCGGTACCTGCGCGAGCTGGAGGATCGGCGGGCGGCGATCCTGGAGTCGATCCGTTCCCAGGGCAAGTTGGACGACGCGCTCGAAGCGCAGATCATGGCGGCCGACTCCAAGGCCCGGCTGGAGGACATCTACCTCCCCTACAAGCCCAAGCGCCGCACCAAGGCCCAGATCGCCCGTGAGGCGGGGCTGGAACCGCTGGCCGATCTCCTGCTGTCCGACCCCGCGCACGACCCCCACGAGGCCGCCGCGCCGTACGCCGACGCCGAGAAGGGCGTGCCGGACGCCGCCGCCGCGCTGGAAGGGGCGCGGGCCATCCTGATCGAGCGCTTCGCCGAGGACGCCGACCTGATCGGCTCGCTGCGCGAGCAGATGTGGACGCGCGGCCGGCTGGTCTCCCGGGTCAGGGACGACAAGCAGGAGGCCGGGGCCAAGTTCTCCGACTACTTCGACTTCGCCGAGCCGTTCACCAAGCTGCCCTCCCACCGCGTCCTGGCGATGTTCCGCGGCGAGAAGGAGGAGGTCCTCACCCTCACGCTGGAGCCCGAGGAGGCCCCGGCCGAGGACGGCCCGAACGGGTACGAGGTCCGCATCGCCCGGCACTTCGACGTGGCCGACCGGGGCAGGCCCGCCGACCGGTGGCTGCTGGACACGGTCCGCTGGGCCTGGCGCACCCGCGTGCTGGTCCACCTCGGCATCGACCTGCGCATGCGGCTGTGGCAGGCCGCCGAGGACGAGGCGGTGCGCGTGTTCGCCGCCAACCTGCGCGACCTGCTGCTCGCCGCCCCCGCGGGCACCCGTCCGACCATGGGGCTGGACCCGGGCCTGCGCACCGGCGTGAAGGTCGCCGTCGTGGACGCCACCGGCAAGGTCGTGGCCACCGAGACGATCTACCCGCACGAGCCGCGGCGCCGATGGGACGAGTCGATCGAGGTCCTGGCGAGGCTCGCCGGTCAGCACGGCGTCGAGCTGGTCGCCATCGGCAACGGCACCGCCTCGCGCGAGACCGACAAGCTCGCGGGCGACCTGATCAAGCGTCATCCCGGCCTCGGGCTCACCAAGGTCGTGGTGTCGGAGGCGGGCGCGTCGGTGTACTCCGCCTCCCCGTACGCCTCGCAGGAGCTGCCCGGCCTGGACGTGTCGCTGCGCGGCGCGGTGTCGATCGCCCGCCGCCTCCAGGACCCCTTGGCCGAGCTGGTCAAGATCGAACCCAAGGCCATCGGCGTGGGCCAGTACCAGCACGACGTGGCCGAGACCAAGCTGTCCCGGTCGCTGGACGCGGTCGTGGAGGACTGCGTGAACGCCGTCGGGGTGGACGTCAACACCGCCTCGGCGCCGCTGCTGACCCGCGTGTCCGGCATCGGCTCCGGGCTCGCCGAGAACATCGTGCAGCACCGCGACGCCAACGGCCCGTTCCGCTCGCGCCGCGCGCTCAAGGACGTCCCCCGGCTCGGCCCGAAGGCGTTCGAGCAGTGCGCGGGCTTCCTGCGCATCCCCGGCGGGGACGACCCGCTGGACTCCTCCAGCGTGCACCCGGAGGCGTACCCGGTGGTGCGGCGCATCCTGGACGCGGCGGGCACCGACATCAAGACGCTCATCGGCAACACCGCGGCGCTGCGCACGCTGCAGCCGGCGCGGTTCGCCGACGACACCTTCGGCCTTCCCACGGTCACCGACATCCTCAAGGAGCTGGAGAAGCCGGGCCGCGACCCGCGCCCGGCCTTCCGCGCGGCGACGTTCAAGGAGGGCGTCGAGAAGCTGGCGGACCTGTCCCCCGGCATGCTGCTGGAGGGCGTGGTCACCAACGTGGCGGCGTTCGGCGCGTTCGTGGACGTCGGCGTCCACCAGGACGGGCTCGTCCACGTGTCGGCCATGTCCAAGAACTTCGTGAAGGACCCGCGTGAGGTGGTGAAGCCCGGCGACATCGTCCGGGTCAAGGTGCTCGACGTCGACATCCCCCGCAAGCGCATCTCGCTGACGCTGCGGCTGGACGACGAGACCGACGCCCGCGGCCGGTCCGGGCAGTCCGGGCAGGACGGCGGCCGGGACCGCAACCGGGGCGGCGGCGGCAAGCCCGACCGGCGCGGCGGAGGCGGCGGAGGCGGCCGGCCCCGGCAGGACCGCGGATCCACCGGCGGCGGCGCGCTGGCCGAGGCCCTGCGCAAGGCCGGGCTGGACAAGGGGCTCAAGTGACCGTGTGACGGGCGTGCCGTCCGGCGAGGGGGCTCCCCGCCGTACGGCACGTCAATCGCGCGCGGATCGGGTTGTGATCGGCGTCCGCCAGAGTCGGCTTGCCCTCCGGACCCGCCGGCGGGCGAGCCCACGGCAGGAGGAGCGTCCATGAGCCGGCCCATCCCGCACGACCGTCCGGACCAGCTCCAGCAGATCCAGAGCGGTCTCATGCAGGGCGAGCAGATCATCGCCGTCTACGACGCCATCGGCGCGGGCACCGGTTTCCTCGGCCTCACCGACCGGCGCGTCGTCATCCAGGACAAGTCGTTCGTCGGCAAGAGGATCGCGATCACCAGCATCCCGTACTCGAAGATCACCAGCGTGAGCGTGGTGAGCAACAAGTCGATGGCCGGGTCCTTCTTCTCCTCGGGCACCATCGCGATCAACGTCGGCACCCACGTCTACGAGATGGAGTTCCGCGGCGAGCAGAAGAGCCACCACGTCCACGACGTGATCCTCTACTACATCGCCCACCCGTGACGGCCGGGCCGCGACGGGCGGCCCGCGTCTAGGAGAAGTGCCTGCGGGGGTTCTCGACGAGCATCTGGTGGATCTGCGCGTCGGTGACCCCCTTCTCGCGCAGGGCGGGCAGGATGTCGTCGTGGATGTGGCCGTAGTGCCAGTGCGGCGCCACCCGCGGCAGCGCCTCGTCCCAGTGCTCGCCCACGGTGTCCATGAAGCAGGCGTAGTCGTGGCTGAGCACCATGCGGTCGGCGTAGCCGCGCTCGCACAGGCGCACGACCGTGTCCACCCGCGAGCCGGTGGGGTTGTAGAACTCCAGCCCGAAGCGGTCCATGCCGAGCGTCGCCCCCGAGTCGGCGAGCCGCATGAGGTGGTCCAGGTCGTTGCTGTCGCCGGAGTGGCCGAGCACGACCTTGGTCAGGTCCACGCCTTCCTCGGTGAACACGTCGATGACGGCCGACCCGGTGTGGGTGTGGGGGTCGGTGTGCACGGTGATCGGCACGCCGGTCCTGACGTGGGTGAGCGCCACGGCCCTGAGGATGCGCTCCACGCCCGGCATCAGGCCGTGACCATCGATCGCGCACTTGAGGAACGCCGCCTTCACGCCGGTGCCGGCGATGCCGTCGGTGATGTCCTTGGCGAAGTCCTCGGCCATCGGCTCCGGGATGTCGAGCAGCTTGCCCGGCCCCTGGTTGGCGTACGCGAACGGCACGTCCGCGAAGCTGTACAGCCCGGTGGCGACGATGATGTTGAGCTCGGGCACCTCGGCGGCCACCCGCTGGACGCGCGGAATGTAGCGGCCGATGCCCCACACCGTCGGATCGACGATGGTGGACACTCCCCTGTCCACGAGCTTCCGCAGCTTGGCGACGGCGTCGGCGACCCGGAACTCCTCGTCCCACCAGGCCCCTCTGCCGTAGTCCTCGACGTGCTGGGGGTCGAGCACGAACACATGCTCGTGCATCAACGTCTCCCCCAGCCGCTCGACGTCCACCGGCCCGCGCACGGTCTCCACCACGGCCATGGAACCTCCTGGACTCGCCATCGAAGGGACGGAGGGGTGCCCACCGTAGATCGCCGGGGGGTGGCCGTCAACGGATTCGGCCGTCGACGGGCCGACCGCGGCACCTGGCTGCGGGATGTGCTGGGCGAACGGATAGCCTTCGGCTGTTCGGAAAACGTCAACCGTCCACGTAGGGAAACGTCATGACGCAGGCTCCCGTCAAGGTCACCGTCACCGGCGCCGCCGGTCAGATCGGCTACGCGCTGCTCTTCCGCATCGCCTCGGGCCAGTTGCTCGGCCCGGACGTGCCCGTGCGGCTCAGCCTGCTGGAGATCCCGCAGGCCGTGAAGGCCGCCGAGGGCACCGCCATGGAACTGGACGACTGCGCGTTCCCGCTGCTCGCGGGCATCGACATCAGCGACGACCCGAACGTCGCCTTCGACGGCGCGAACGTGGGCCTGCTGGTCGGCGCGCGGCCGCGCACGGCGGGCATGGAGCGCGGCGACCTCCTGCAGGCCAACGGCGGCATCTTCGGCCCGCAGGGCAAGGCCATCAACGACCACGCGGCCGACGACGTACGGGTGCTCGTGGTGGGCAACCCGGCCAACACCAACGCGCTCATCGCCCGCTCGCACGCCCCGGACGTCCCCGCCGAGCGCTTCACCGCGATGACCCGCCTGGACCACAACCGGGCGCTGTCGCAGCTCGCCGCCAAGCTGAACGTCCCGGTGACCGCCATCAGCAAGATGACGATCTGGGGCAACCACTCCGCCACGCAGTACCCCGACCTCTACAACGCCGAGGTGAACGGCAAGATCGCCGCCGAGCAGGTCGACGAGGCGTGGCTGCGCGACACCTTCATCCCGACCGTGGCCAAGCGCGGCGCGGCGATCATCGAGGCCCGCGGCGCGTCCTCGGCGGCCTCGGCGGCGAACGCGGCCATCGACCACGTCTACGACTGGGTGAACGGCACCCCCGAGGGTGACTGGACGTCGGTGTCGCTGACCTCCGACGGCTCCTACGGCGTGCCCGAGGGCCTGATCTCGTCGTTCCCCGCGGTGTCCAGGAACGGGCGCTGGGAGGTCGTGCCGGGCGTGCCGGTGAACGCGTTCTCGCGCGAGCGCATCGACGCCTCGGTGCGGGAGCTCAGCGAGGAGCGCGACGCGGTCGCCGGGCTCGGCCTCATCTAGGGTGCCCGTCACACCCTCTGCGGGACGGCGCTCACCGGCCGGTCCTGGACGGCCGCCCGCGCGGCGGCCGGACGGCGACCACGGCCGGTGACGGCCGTCAGCCCGAGGAGGGCGAGGATCACCACTTCCGTCACCACGACCAGCCGCTGGGTGAGACCGGCCGGCACGGCGCCGGGGTCGAGCCCGAACATGCGCATGGCGTAGGGGACGAGCACCAGGACCAGGAAGACGCCCGCCGCGTAGCTCAGCGCGCGCAGGGCGCGGGCGTGCCGGCCGCCGCGCGCCGCCACGACCAGGCCCGCCGCGGGCATGCAGACGAAGGCGGCGAACGCGGCGTAGCGGTGGATACCCCCGGACATCGACAGCGACATGCCCGGCGCGTCCGTCGGGAACGCCCCGATCAGCAGCATGCAGACGCTCCAGCCGCCGAGCAGCGGCGCGGCGGCCCGTCCCATCCGCCGCCTCGCCATGTCCACGGCGAACAGGGCCGATCCGACGGCGAGCAGCGTCAGCGAGAGCGGCAGCAGCCAGCCGTTCGGGTGGTAGGCGTACTCGCTGATCATGCCCCGGAGCGGATCGAGATCCGAGACGACGTGCAGCGCCGCCATCGCGGCCGCGCCGGAGACGAGGGCCGCGAACCCCCCGGCGGTGAGACGACTGTTCATGCCGTCGACTCTTCCGCCCCGTGACCTGCGCGGACATCGGAGATCGGCCGGATGGAGCCCTGGAGCGGCCCCGAGGCGACCCCGGGCTCAGCGTGGCGCCACCGGGGTCCGGATCAGGGTCCGGCCCCGGTGACCTGCGGTGACGGGGTCAGGGGCGCCTCGGGGACGGCGCCCCCGGGTCACGCGCCCTGGACCTCGCGGGCCTCGGAGTCGGCGACGTCGGCCGCGTCGGCGGGCGCGAGCTCGGGCTCGGAGGCCCGCAGCCAGCGGCAGCCGTACGGGCCGAGCTCGATGTCGGCGTCGCCGTCCTTGGAGATCTTCGTGGTGCCGTCGACCAGTAGGTCGGTCAGCACCTGGCCGTCGTCCAGGTCGTCGAGGCGGAGCGTGAAGGAGACCTCCTCGTCGGCGAAGTTGTGCAGGGCCAGCACGGTGGCGCCGTCGATGTCGGCGCGGTGGGCCAGCACCGACGGCTCCCCGGTGTCCAGGATCTCGTAGCGTCCCCAAGCCAGCTCCGGGCACTCGCGGTACTGCTCGACGAGCTTGGTCATCCACATCAGCAGCGAGTCGGGGTCGCGCCGCTGCGCGCTGACGTTGACGTTCTCGGGCCCGAACTCGCCCTCGGTCATCGGGTTGCGGAACGAGGACGGGTCGGCCGTGGAGAAGCCCCCGTTCTTGTGCGGGGTCCACTGCATCGGGGTGCGGACGGCCTGGCGTCCCTCGGCCTTGAGGTTCTCGCCCATGCCGATCTCCTCGCCGTAGAACAGCACGGGTGTGCCCGGCAGGGAGAACAGCAGGCTGTAGACCATGCGGATCTTGCGCGGGTCGCCGTCCAGCATCGGGGGCAACCGGCGGCGCAGGCCCCTGTCGAAGATCTGCATGTCCTTGTCGGGGCCGAACGCGTCGAACACCTCCTGGCGCTCGGCGTCGGTCAGCTTGTCCAGCGTCAGCTCGTCGTGGTTGCGGACGAACGTGGCCCAGTGGCAGTCGCTGGGCGGGTACGGGCGCTCCAGCAGCGCCTCGGCCAGCGGCGCGGCCTCGCCCCGGGCGAGCGCCAGGTACATGCGCTGCATGCCGATGAAGTCGAAGCACATGGTGACCTCGTCGCCGAGGTCGTTGCCGAAGTACTTCAGCAGGTCGGGGTAGGGCAGGTTGACCTCGCCGAGCAGCATGGCGCTGCCGTTCCTGCGGTTCATGAAGGCGCGCATGTCGCGCAGGAAGCGGTGGACGTCGGGCAGCCCGCCGTCGTCGTCCGCCGCCTTCCGTCCGTGGCTCCCCGCGCCCTGGCCGCCCTGCCACTCGCCGGCGGCGTGCGGAGGTTCCTGCCGCGAATCCGGCCGAGAGCCTCCCTTGCCGTCCTTGGCCCGCTCGGCCTCCTTGGCGGACTCCTCCTTCTTGCCGACGTCCTCGACGAGGAAGGGGACGGCGTCGACGCGGAAGCCGGACAGGCCGAGTTCCATCCAGAACCCGAGGATCCTTGTGATCTCGTCGCGGACCTCGGGGTTGGCGACGTTGAGGTCGGGCTGGAAGCGGTAGAAGCGGTGGTAGTAGTACTGCCCGCTGCCCTCGTCGAACTCCCAGAGGCTGTCCTCCTTGTCGGGGAAGACCACGCCCTTGGGATCGTCGGGCTCGGGGGTGTCGGACCAGATGTACCAGTCGCGGTAGCGGGAGTCGCGGCTGGAGCGCGCCTCCTTGAACCACGGATGCTCGTCGGAGGTGTGGTTGACGACCAGATCGGCGATGACCCGGATTCCCCGGTCACGCGCGACCCGCATGAACTCCACGAACTCTCCGAGCGTGCCGAGCTTGGGGTCCACGCTGTAGAAGTCGGTGATGTCGTATCCGTCGTCCCGGTCGGGGGTCGGGAAGAACGGCATAAGCCAGAGGCAGGTGACGCCGAGCCGGTCGAGGTGATCGACGTGCTCGGTGAGGCCCCGGAAGTCGCCGATGCCGTCGCCGTTGCCATCGGCGTACGTCTCGACGTCCAGGCAGTAGACGACGGCGTTCTTCCACCACAGGTCTGAGGTGTTGGTGAGTCTCACCCGGTCGCGACTACCCCGGAGAACGGCGGAATATCTGATCGGACTGTGCGGCCTGAAAGGCCCAAGGCCCGTACCGGCGACGCGGTACGGGCTCGGATGAGAATGGCGGGGATCAGATGACGGTGACCTGCTCCGCCTGCGGACCCTTGGCGCCCTGCACGGTCACGAACGTGACGCGCTGGTTCTCGTCCAATGTGCGGTAGCCGCCGGAGGTGATCGCCGAATAGTGCACGAACACGTCGTCACCACCATCGTCCGGGGCGATGAAACCGAAGCCCTTTTCGGCGTTGAACCATTTGACGGTGCCTTCAGACAACTGCTTTCTCCCTGGTAAGAGCTTCACCGGGCCGCCGGGCCGACGACTCGGGGCTGCATAGCGTGACCCTACCCCGCATTCACGGAAAACCACGGGAGAAGCGCTACGACCGCCGGCGAGAAAACAACGGTCGGCTGTTTTCCCGGAGACCACGACGTGGCGAGGCTCCGCCACGACACAGCCGACCTTACATGCCGTCCGCGCCGAACTCAAAAGCGCCCGGCGTGTCGCGGGGCGCCTTCGAGTTCGGGGAGCATCGCCGGGTAAACCGGGCGGACTTTTGCTAAAAAACGTTTATGCCGTTTACGCCGGAAGGGCGGTTATATGTCCTCGTTAAGCACCTTCTGGGCGACCGCGAACGCCGCGTTCGCGGCGGGCAGGCCGCAGTAGATCGCGCTGTGGAGCAGCACTTCCTTGATCTCGTCGGGCGTGAGGCCGTTGCGCAGCGCGGCCCGCACGTGCATGGCCAGCTCCTCCAGCTGCCCCCGCGCGACCAGCGCGGTCAGCGTGATACAGCTCCTGGTCCTGCGGTCCAGGCCGGGCCGCGTCCAGATCTCGCCCCAGGCGTAGCGGGTGATGAACTCCTGGAAGTCGGCGGTGAAGTCGGTGACGGCCGCGCGCGCCCGGTCCACGTGGGGGTCGCCGAGCACCTCCCTGCGGGTCTTCAGGCCCACGCCGTGGCCGAGGAACCGCGCCATCAGCCCGCCCACCACCGGGGCACGCTCCACGTTCGCCAGGTGCGCCGCGTCGGGGACCACGGCCAGGCGAGCGCCGGGGATCCCGTCCGCGATCACCTCGGAGTACTCCACGGGCGTGGCCGGGTCCTGGTCCCCCGCGATCACCAGCGTGCGGGCCCTGACGTCCCGCAGCGCGTCGCGCAGGTCGAACGCGGCGACCGCCTCGCAGGCCAGCGCGTACGACTCCGGGTCGGTGCCGAGGAGCGTGGACTGCACCGGCTCGGCGACCTCCGGGTCCACGCCCAGGGTGAACCAGCGGGCGGTGACGATGCCCGCCAGCCAGCCCATGCCCTCGGCGCGCACGCGCGCGGCCCGCTCGTGCCAGGGCCCCGGCTCGCCGAACCGCGCCGCGGTGCAGCAGAGCACCAGGTCGGTGACGCGCTCGGGGGCCAGCGCGGCGACGGCCAGCGCCACCGCGCCGCCGAGGGACACTCCCCCGATGGCGAAGCGGTCCTCGTCCGCTAGCGCGAGCACGGCCCTGGCCAGGTCCTCGATCGTGAAGGGGTTCTTGGCCGCGGGAGAGCTCCCGTGGCCGGGGTGGTCGTAGCGCAGCACCCGCCAGGACCGGCTCAGCTCGGCGGCCTGCGCCTCCAGCATGTGGGTGGTGGTGCCCAGGGAGGGCCCCAGCACCAGCAGCGGCCCGTCCTCGGGCCCGGTCACCTGATATCGCAGCTCCACGCCGTCTCTCCGCTTTCTGTACTCGGCCGTGCGCCGGCCCCCGCCGTCCGGTTCACCGGTCCCGGTGGTAGGCCTCCAGGGCGCGCTCGACGAGGTCCGCCGACGCGCCGAGACCGCCGGACAGCTCACCCGTCGTCTCCAGGTTCTCCCGCATGCGCGCGGGGAGGACTTCCAGGCCCTCGCAGAGCTCGGCCGCGGTCTCGGCGGCCCCTCCGGCGAGGCGCAGGCACTCGCGCAGCGGCTGCCACTCGGCGTGCCAGCCGCCCGCGGGGCGCTCGTGCTCGGCCGTCGCCGCGGACGAGTGCAGGATCGCCGTGAGGGCGGGCACCTGCGCGGCGGCCGAGCGGATCATGATGGACAGCACGGGGTTGCGCTTGTGCGCCATCGCGGAGGACCCGCCGCGTCCGGGGGCCGACGGCTCGGCGACCTCGCCGACCTCGTTCTGGGTCAGCAGCACGACGTCCTGGGCGATCTTCCCGAGCGCTCCGGCGACCGCGGCCAGGGCGGCGCCGAGCGCGGTGACCGGGGTCCTGCGCGTGTGCCAGGGCAGTACGGCGGGCGCGAGGCCGACCTCGGCGGCGAAGGCGTCGATCAGCCCGGCGGGTCCGAGCCCTTCGAGGGTGCCGGCCGCGCCGCCGAGCTGGGCGGGCGGGCGGGCGTCCCGCAGGGCGTTCCTGGCGTCGAGGACGCCGAGCAGCCATCCGGCCGCCTTGAGGCCGAAGGTGATCGGGACGGCGTGCTGGCCGAGCGTGCGCCCGGCCATCGGGGTGTCGCGGTGATCGCCGGCGAGCCCGGCCAGGGCGGCGAGGACGCGGCCGAGGTCGCGCAGGACGATCTCGCGGGCGCGGGCGGCAACGAGCATGGCCGCCGTATCCACGATGTCCTGGCTCGTCGCCCCTTGATGGATGTATCGGCTCACGGTGGGGTCGGCGGCGGCGCGCAGGTCGGCCAGCAGGGGCACCAGCGGGTTCCCCGCGCCCCGGGCGCGCCGGGCCACCTCCGCCACGTCCGGCTCGATCTTCTCGCACAGCCGTCCGATGGCCTCGGCGGCGGGCGCGGGCACGAGGCCGAGCCGCGCCTGCGCGCGGGCCAGCGCCGCCTCGGCGTCGAGCATGCCGCGCAGGAACGCCTCGTCGGAGGTGACGGCCTCCACGGCCGTCCCCGCGCGCACCGGGGACAGCAGCCCCGCGTCCAGGGAAGGGCGCTCGGTCATGCCACGCGCCTCCTCGTCTCGGCGGGACCACTCACGGGGTGTCCTGTTGATAGGCCGATGTCCACTGTGCCCATTGTGCCAATTCTGTCGTCCCGCAAACCGCGGGCCCCGGGACACCCCCGTGATTCAGGCCGGCTCCGCCAGATACCAGCGCGCCTGGCCGTCCCCGCGGGTCAGCGAGTCCAGCCGGCGGGGCAGCTCCTTGCGGGAGAACGGGTCGCGGGTGGCGTTGCGGATGTGGATGCCGATCGCGTACATGTCCCTGATCTCCATCAGGGTCGCGTAGCCGTGCCAGCCGCGCAGGTCAGAGCCGTAGGCCCCGGCGAACTCGTCGACGTCCGCCGAGGTCAGCCCGAACCGTCGCTCGCCGTGGTAGGTGTGCACCAGGTCCCACTCCCGGGGGCCGACCGCCACCCCGTCCCAGTCGCACAGCACCGCGTGGCCGTCCCGGCAGCGCAGCAGGTTGTCGATCCAGGCGTCGCCGTGCAGCAGCACCGCGGGGGCGCCGGTCTGCAGCGACTCCCAGCGCGTGGTCAGCTCGTCGACCCGGTCGCGCAGCCAGACCCGCTGGCACGGCGTCAGCACCTCCTTGCGGTGCTCGACCGAGTGGCGGACCTCGGCCAGCGGGTCGGCGAGCCGCTTGAGCGGGAACGGCGGCACCGGCAGCCGGTGCAGGCTGCGGAGGATCTTGCCGAGCTGGTGGGTGGTGGGCCGTCCGCTGGCCGGGACGTAGTGCCAGAAGGTCACCACGCGGTCCTCGTGGACCAGCGGCTGCGCGCACAGCTCGTCGGCGGGGCGCACGGCGGGGAAGCCGCGCTCGGCCAGCCACCGCGCCACGGCCAGCACGACGGGCAGCCGCGTGAGCGCGTCGGGCGCGGTCGCGATGCGCACCACGATCGCGTCCCGCAGCTTGAAGACCGCGTTGCTGCGCACGCGCAGGAGCCGGGCGTCCCGGGCGTCGAGGCCGACGGTCTCGCACACGTCCGCGAGGATCGCGGTGGCCTCGTCCGCCAGGATGTTCATCGGCGGTCCAGGGCGAGCTGCGGGCCGCTCTCGGCGAGCAGGTCGTGCAGATGCCGCACCGCGGGTGTTCGCCGATGGCCGCGCGGGATCATCGACAGCAGGGCGCGGGCGCGGGTGACGACGATCGAGGTGCGGTGCTCGGGGGGCACCCGCGTGAGCGCCTGCTCGGCGAGCCCGCAGGCCTCGTCGTAGCCGCCGTGCCGGGCGGTGTGGGTCGCCTGGTCGAGCAGGACCAGCGCCGGGTCGATGGTGTACGGGCTGGCGGACCGGGAGATCCACTCCTGGACCTGCGCGGCCTCGCCCAGCTCGATGAGGGTGCCCATGCGGTAGAACTGCAGCCGCCGCTCGGAGAAGCGGAACGCCAGGTGGTCGGTGTCCTCGTGCGGCATGCGCGAGAAGATGCGCTCGGCCTCGGCCAGGGCCACGCGGGCGGCCTGGTGCTCGCCCATGCGGGCCAGGGCGCGCGCCTCGGCCGCCGCGCCGAGCGCCGCCGGGGAGCTCGGCGCGTTCCCGGCGAGCATGCGGGCCTCGCGGGCCAGGCGCACGGTCTCGGTCAGGTCGCCGTAGTAGTACGGCAGCATGGCCTCCTGCGCCCGCACGAGCGCGCGCAGCCGCACCTCGCCCACGTCGTCGGAGGCGGCGCGCGCCGTGCCGTACCAGGCGTGGGCCTGCCGGGTGTCGCCGAGCTTCATGAGCGCGTCGGCCGACAGCAGGGCGAGCATCGTGGTGGCGTTCAGCAGGCGGCGCTGGACGACGGCGGGCTGGCGGGCGGCGACCAGCCTGCGCACGTCGCCGATCTCCAGCATGAGGCGGTAGAGCATGGGCAGCGGCGCGCTCTTGATGTACTCGCGGCGGTAGCGCAGCACCTGTTCGTCCAGGCGGTCGAGCTGGTCCTCGCTGACGGTGGCGGACGCCAGCGTGCGGTCCATGTCCTGGCGGGTGCGCTCGACCTCGGCCAGCAGGCGGCCGTTCAGGGGGAACCCGGCGCCGAGCAGCGCCTGGTGGAACAGGGCCCGGCGCTCCCCCTCGTCCTCGGACTCGGCGGCCGGGCCGCGCGGCACGTGGGCGAAGGCGTCCTCGACGGGGACGGCGTGGTGGGCGGCCACGACCACGACCTGCCGGGAGTCGCCGTCGTCGCAGTAGTCGGCGGCGAGGCCGAGGCGCACGGCGTTGGCGGAGTAGAGCCGCGCGATCTGGTCGATGGTCTGGGGGCGGGGGCGGGCACGGTTGTTCTCCCAGGCGTTGAGCAGGTCGATGCTCGCCCGGGGCAGGCCGAGGGAATGGACCTCGCAGAGGCGCTCCAGCTCTTCGACGGCCTGGCGGGCCGACCAGCCTCGCGCGAGACGGTGGGCCTTGAGCAGGCTCACCCCGCAGCAGCCGTGAACGGCCTGGGCCGTCTGCCACAGGCTCCACCCCTGCGTCGCGGCCTGTTCCCGCCAGCGCCTGGCGCATGCAGGGGAGTGCTCTCCACGGGCCATACCCTTGCCTCCGCCACTGGAGTCCTGGCCTTATGTTTCCCCGATGTTAACGACCCGGCACCTTTGGCCCCACAGCGTTATGGGACTGATGCACGGGCATCCGCGTGGTTTCCACGTAAACCCCCCGTCGTTTCGACGCTATTCCACTTATCAGTGGATTCGCTCGGATTGCCGCCACGCGGGACCGGGTTCAGGCTGTTCCCCATCCGGTCACCTTGTCCCTCGCTGGAGACCACGATGAAGACGGCAGAATCAGGCGAGACCGCCGCGGCCCTCGACCACCTGGAACGACTCGCCGCGCAATTGGAGGCCCACGCCTTCCAGGTACGCCTGACCGCGCGCACCGGGCTGTATCCCCGCCTCCGCGTGATCAACCCCATGGCCCCCACCGTCACCGAGGACGTCCTGGCCGCCAACGCCGCCGACGGGGAATGGTGGTTCTGGCTCTCGTGGGCCGGCCGCATCGGCCACGCCTCCGACATCGTCACCGCGGCCGAGCGCATCGCCAGCGTCCTGCACGTAATGCGACGCTGACCAGGCCGGCGCCCTTCTCAGGCCTTTCCCGGGGTTTTCGTGATCATTTCGCAGGGGATTTCCGCAATTCCGGGACCACCGCACGGGCCGTGTCCGCGTGGCCACGGAAATCCCCTCCCCATGCCCGTACGGCTCGCGTGAGCCCCACCACGCGAGCCGTACGCGTTCCCACCCGCGATCAGCCGGTTCACCGTCACGTCGCCCGCGGTTCACCCGCGCGGGGTTCGCGACGTCACCGGTGCCCGTTTCGCTGGCGCGGCCGCGTCACTTCCTGCGAGCATGCCATGACATGAGGAGAAGCCTGCCCGTCGCGCTCGCCTGCCTGGCCCTTGTGACCTCGTGCAGCGGCGGCGGCCTCCCCGCCGAGGGGTCCTCCGCGCCCAGACCGCCCATGGCCACCGCGCCGTCCGCCTCGCCCACCCCCACCCCCGCACCCACGCTCTCGCCGTCCCTGCCGCCCTCGGAGTGGAGGCTCACCGGCGACGTCCGGTTGGGGTGGGCCTCGGCGCTGCTCGGCGTCGCGGCGACCGGCCCGCGGGACGTCTGGGCGGTCGGCTACCAGCGCAGCGCCGAGGACAGAGAAGGAGCCCCCGCGCTGCTGCACTGGGACGGCGCCCGCTGGACGGAGTCGGCGGTTGCCGGTGAGGACGTCTGGCATCTGGTCGGCGTGAGCGCGGCCGGCCCGCGCGACGCGTGGATCGTCGGAAACGCCGACAGTCCGTACGCGGCGCGCTGGGACGGGACACGGTGGCACGGGTGGCAGCCCTTCGGCGTCGCCGAGGACTATTCCCTCACCGGGGTCTCCACCGGCCCGGCCGGCGCCTGGTTCACGGCGCGCAACGACACGCAGGGGCAGATCCTGCGCTGGACGGGGACGCGGTTCCGCACGGCGCTGCGCGCCGACGGCGTCTTCACCGCCCTCACCACCGCGCCGGGGCACGTGTGGGCGGTCGGCTCCAACGCGCCGGCCGCCTCCGGAAGGATCAGCGGGGAAACGCCGATGATCTGGCACGGCGCCGCCGTCTCCGGCACGGACGTCCGGTCCTGGGAGCGCGCACAGGTGCCCAGGATCACCGGCGGGTACCTCCAGGGCGTCGCCGCGGTCACGCCGTCCGACGTGTGGGCGGTGGGCAAGGTGGTCGCCGAGGACGGCGGGGGCGAAACCCCGCTGCTGCTCCACTTCGACGGCTCGTCCTGGCGGCGCGTGGACGTCGCGGTCTCCAAGGGAGAACTGCTCGACGTCACGGCGTACGGCCCCCGCGACGTCTGGATCGGCGGCGTGGACGCCTCCCTGCCGGAGCGGCCGCTGTTCCTGCACTTCGACGGCCGCGCGTGGACGCCGTCGTACGGGCCCGCGCTGCGCGAGCGGCGCGAGGACCAGCAGTACGAGAAGAGCCATTACATCCGCAGGGTGGCGCTCGCCCGCGTGCCGGGGTCGACCCGCCTCTGGGCGGTCGGATCGGTCGGCGAGGGGGACGACGAGGACGACTTCGTCCTCACCCGGGGCTGATATCCCTCCGACCTGGGCAAACGCCCAAAATCCATTAGATCCAGGCCCATGTCCTCTGCGAGCATGCCAGGCATGACCGAACCGAACTTTCCCCGACAGTTCGCCCGCACCCGACGCTTCCGGCTCGGCACCCCGCGCCGGTTCGCCGTCTCCCCCGACGGCGGCGCCGTGACGTTCATCAGGACCGGCGCCGGGGACGACCCCGTCGAGCGGCTGTGGATCCTCGACGTCGCGACCGGCGAGGAGCGGCTCGTCGCCGACCCGGCGACGCTGGAGGCCGCCGGTGAGGTGCCCGAGGTGGAGAAGGTCCGCCGCGAACGCTCCCGGGAGCAGTCCGGGGGCATCGTGGCGTACGCGACGGACGCCGCCGCGCGCGTCGCCGCGTTCGCGCTGTCCGGACGGCTGTACACGGTCGCCCTCGACGACCCGGCGGCCGTGCCCGCCGAGCTGGACGTGCCCGGCCCGGTCGTCGACCCCCGCCCCGACCCGTCGGGGACCCGCCTGGCGTACGTGGCCGGGGGCGCGCTGCGGGTCGTGGACCTGGACGGCACGGGCGCCCGGACGCTGGCCGCCCCCGACGGCGACGAGGTGGTCTACGGGCTCGCCGAGCACATCGCCGCCGAGGAGATGGGCCGGGACCGGGGCTTCTGGTGGTCGCCGGACGGCTCGCGCCTGCTCGTCGCCCGCGTCGACGACGCCGCGCTCGAACGGTGGTACATCTCCGACCCCGCCGACCCGGCCGCGCCGCCGCGCCGCATGGCCTACCCGCAGGCGGGCAAGGCCAACTCCGACGTCACCCTCTGGCTGGTCGGCCTCGACGGCTCCCGCGTGGCCGTCGACTGGGACCGGGAGGCGTTCGAGTACGTCGTCTCGGTGTTCTGGGGGACGTCCCTGCTCGTCACCGTGCAGAGCCGCGACCAGCGCACCGCGCGGGTCCTGCGCGTGGACCCCGGCACCGGGGCCACGACCGTGGTCCGCGAGGACCGCGACCCCGCCTGGGTCGAGATCGTGCGCGGCACCCCGGCGCTCACCGCCTCCGGCGCGCTCGTGTGGGCGGCGGACTCCGAGGACACCCGGCGCCTGGTCGTGGGCGGCGAGCCGGTCACGCCGCCCGGCCTGCAGGTCGGCGAGGTGCTGGGCGCCGACGGCGACACGGTGCTGTTCGCGGCCACCGACGAGCCGACCGAGCGCCACCTGTGGACGTACTCCCCCGCGGACGGGGTGCGGCGGGTCACCACCTCGCCCGGCGTGTACGAGGGGGTGCTCGGCGCCGGCACGCTGGTCGTGGCGGCGCGGTCCCTGGCCCACGACGGCGTGCTCGTGGACGTCCACCGCGAAGGCCGCCGCGTCGCCGGGATCGCCTCGCTCACCGAGAAGCCCGTGCTCACCCCGCGGGTCGAGCTGATGCGGGCCGGTGAGCGCGAGCTGCGCACGGCGGTGCTGTTCCCCTCGTGGCACGTGCCCGGCTCGCGCAAGCTGCCCGTGCTCATGGATCCCTACGGCGGGCCGGCGACGCAGCTCGTCGTGGCCGCGCGGACCTGGTGGACGCTGGTCGCGCAGTGGTTCGCCGAGCAGGGCTTCGCCGTGGTCGTCGCCGACGGCCGGGGCACGCCGAACCGCGGGCCGGCCTGGGAGCGGACGGTGTGGGGCGACCTCGCCACCCCGGTGCTGGAGGACCAGGTCGCGGCGCTGCGCGCGGCGGCGGAGCGCCACTCCGACCTGGACCTGAGCCGGGTGGGCATCCGCGGCTGGTCGTTCGGCGGTTTCCTCGCCGCGCTGGCCGTGCTGCGGCGGCCGGACGTCTTCCACGCCGCGGTGGCCGGGGCCGCGCCCACCGACCAGGGGCTGTACGACACCTACTGGAAGGAGCGGTACCTCGGCCACCCGGACGTGCATCCCGACGTCTACCGGCGCACCTCGCTGATCGACGACGCGCCGAACCTGACGCGGCCGCTCATGCTGATCCAGGGCCTCGCCGACGACAACGTGGTGGCCGCGCACACGCTGCGGCTCTCGGCCGCCCTCACCGCCGCCGGGCGTCCGCACACCGTCCTGCCGCTGACCGGCGTCACCCACATGGTCGCCCAGGACGCCGTCGCCGAGAACCTGCTGCACCTGCAGCTCGACTTCCTCAAACGCTCCCTCGGCATGTGACCCACGGGCGACGCTCAGCCGGTGGGATCGAGGCCGTAGAGACGGGCGGCGTTGTCACGGCCGATCATGATCGCGACCCGGGCCGCGTCCGCCGCCGTCCACTCGCCCTCCTCCACCCAGGCCGTCAGGGCGCGCGTCATGCCCCGGCGCCACAGCAGCGCGCCGAGGTAGTGCAGCTCCGGCGGCCCCCACGCGTCCGAGGAGTAGAGGATCTTGGCGAAGGGGGCGAGCTCCAGGGTCTCGGCGACCACGGCGGCCGAACGCGCGCCCGTATGGTTGATCGCCAGGCCCGCGTCGAAGTACACGTGCGGGAACGCCTGGGCGAGGTAGCCCGCGCCGCGGTGGTACGGGTAGCAGTGCAGCAGAAGGACCGCCGTGCCGGTCGGCTCGACGGCACGCAGCCAGCGGGTGAGGAGCAGCGGGTCGCAGCGGTGCAGCTCGATGTCCGGGTCGCCGTACCCGGCGTGCAGTTGCAGGGGCAGCCCGGTCCGCACGGCCTCCCACAGCGCCATGCGCAGCAGCGCCGGGTCGGTGACGCGCGGCGCCGCGCCCGCGGCGATCCGCCGCAGCCAGCGGCCCGCCGCGCCGGCGACCTCGGCGTCGCCGGGCGGGGCGGGGTCGAAGTCGAAGCCGTGGCGGTAGGCCACGACGCTCTTCAGCCCCGCCACTCCCGGCTCCGCGCACCGGGCGCGCAGCGCCGCGCGGAAGGCGTCCCGCAGGCCCGCCGCCGTGGCCCCGGGCGCGACCTCCTCCAGCAGGGACTCCAGGCGGACGATCTCGCGGGCCTCGGCTCCCCCGGCCGCCGCCATGCCGGCCGGTCCGAGGAGCATGCCGCCCTTGTACCCGGTCTCCACCAGCCAGTGGCCGGTGCCGCTCGCCCGCAGGAACAGGCGGGCCAGCTCCTCCGGCTCGCGCGCGGACCTGGCGGCCCAGTAGTCGCCCGCGCCCGCCGACGGCTCCAGCCCGAGCAGCGGCGCGCAGTGCCGGCGGACCGCGAACCCGAGCTGGGAGTCCATCTGCGTCATCCACGGCGGAACCGGCCGGTCCGACTCGGTGAGCATGCCTTCGAACTCCGGCCGCCCGACCACCTCCCGCAGCGCGCCGTGCACATGGTGATCTACCAGTGCGATCCCGCCGATCACGGCGGTCAGATCCATCGGCATGCGCCCTCCCGCACCTCCGCACGCCCACGGCGAACCAGGCCGAGTGCGCCGATCCTCCTGTACGGCCGTCGCCGCCGCATGGCATGCTCGCCCGCGTTACGTGCGGTTCACCATATGCCTGCCGCTGGTCGGCGGCGGCCGTCCGGAGGAGTGGAGCCAGAACGTGCTACGTCGCCTGAGGAACGCGGGGGCAGGCCGCGAGGCGCCGGCCGCGCGCGGGGAGGCGGAGTCGGCCGCCCTCGCCCACGCGGGCAGGCTGATGGCGGAGGTCCGCGATGAGATCAACAGGGCGGACGCCAAGGCGCAGGTGCTGCTGGGTGTCGCCGGGGTCGGGCTGGGCGCGGTCGCCGGAGGGCTGTTCGCGGGCGACTGGTCGCCGTACGACCTGTCGAACGCCGTGGAGTGGCTGTGGTGGACCGGTGTGGCCGCCGCGCTCGGCGCGCTCGCGTGCCTGTCCGGGGCGGTCTACCCGAGGACCGGTACGCGGCGCGCGGCGAAGCCCTCGATCGCGTCGTACTACGGGGACATCGCGCGCTTCGAGTCGGTGCGGTCGCTGGCGTCCGCCCTGCTCGGCGCGGCGCGCCCGGACCTGCGGCAGGTCTCCGACCAGCTCCGCAAGCTGAGCCGCATCGCGCACCGCAAATACGTCCTCATCCGCTGGGGCTTCTGGCTGCTCAGCGTCGCGGTCGGCTGCACGGTGGCCGCGGTCGTCGCCGACCAGTTCCTCTAGCCCCGCCCCGTACGGCCGGCGGGGCCCGCCCTTGACACGGGGGGCAGGAAAGGCGTACAGGGGAATATGGGCTAAATGCCCGAAACGCGGCCAAAGGAATGCTATGGCGACATATCAATTTCTTTGTCCAGAATGCGGGCCGTTCGAGGTGACGCTGCCCATGGGAACGGCGTCCGCCCGCCACACCTGCCCGGAATGCCGGTGCGCCGCGCGGCGGGTGTTCTGCGCGCCGCACCTGGGCCGTCTGGACCCGGCGGTGGCCGACGCGTTCGCGCGGGAGGAGCGCAGCCGTGACGCGCCCGAGATCGTCTCCGGCGTGCCGCCGGGACGGCGGCCCGTCTGACCGAGACCCACCCAGGAGGCAGCCATGCCCGAGGTCGTGTTCAGCGTCGACCAGACACGCTCCATGCGGGACCAGGAAGTGCCCGGCCACAACCGCTGGCACCCGGACATCCCCGCCGTCGTCACGGTACGGGCGGGCGCGGAGTTCCGGATGGAGTGCCGGGACTGGACCGACGCCCAGATCGGCGACAACGACTCCGCCGACGACGTGCGCGACGCCGACCTGACCGTCCCGCACATGCTCAGCGGGCCCGTCGCGATCGAGGGCGCCGAGCCCGGCGACCTGCTGATCGTCGACATCCTCGACCTCGGCCCGATCCCGCAGCAGTCGGGCGCCGTCGCCGGCCAGGGCTGGGGCTACACCGGCGTCTTCGCCAAGGAGAACGGCGGCAGCTTCCTCACCGAGCACTTCCCCGGCGCGTCCAAGGCGGTCTGGGACTTCCACGGCCTCTACGCGACCTCCCGGCACCTGCCCGGGGTCAGATTCGCGGGCATCACCCACCCGGGCCTGTTCGGCACGGCGCCGTCGGCGGACCTGCTCGCCACCTGGAACCGGCGGGAGCGCGCGCTCATCGACACCGACCCCGGACGCGTCCCGCCGCTGGCCTGGCCGCCGCAGCCGCACGGGGGCCTGGCGGGGACGGCGAGCGGCGACGCGGCCGAGCGCGTGCTCGCCGAGGGGGCCCGCACGGTGCCGCCCCGCGAGCACGGCGGCAACCAGGACATCAAGAACTTCTCCCGCGGCGCGCGGGTCTTCTGCCCGGTGTTCGTGGACGGCGCCAACCTGTCGGTGGGCGACCTGCACTTCAGCCAGGGAGAGGGTGAGATCACCTTCTGCGGCGCGATCGAGATGGGCGGGTTCATCGACTTCCACGTCGACCTCATCAAGGGCGGCATGGAGAAGTACGGCGTGACCTCCAACCCGGTCTTCCTGCCGGGCAACGTCGAGCCGCGGTACTCGGAGTTCCTGTCCTTCGTCGGCATCTCGGTCGACGAGTCGGGCACGAACCACTACCTGGACGCGACGATCGCCTACCGCCGGGCGTGCCTGAACGCGATCGAGTACCTCAAGAAGTGGGGCTACTCGGGCGAGCAGGCGTACCTGCTGCTCGGCGCGGCGCCGATCGAGGGCCGCATCAGCGAGGTGGTGGACGCGCCGAACGCCTGCTGCTCGCTCTACATCCCGACCGCGATCTTCGACTTCGACGTCCGCCCGAACGCGGAGGGCCCGGTCAAGGAGGACCGGGGACGGTGCGCCCTGACGTCCTAGCCCCCGGGAGCGCGCCCGCCGCGGGCAGGCGGGCGCGCCCCCTGCTCGGTGGTCAGCCGGGGTCGGTGAAGCCGAGGGTGTAGGCGCCCGTGCCGCTGTAGGAGTGGACCCGGTAGCGGTAGGTCCCGGCGGCGCCGGTGTAGGAGAGGTTCTCGTCGGAGCCGGGCGAGGTGCTCTGCGCCACGGTCGTCCAGGTCGAGCCGTTCAGTTTCTGCAGGTAGAGGTCGTAGTCGGATCCTGGCGGCCCGGCCAGGCACGCCCGGTGCGTGCCGGCCGCCGTGGAGGGGACGGCCTGGTAGGCGCTCTGGCCGTCGCTCAGGTTCCCGGTCCTGGTGGTCTCGTGTCCCGGGCAGGCGGTGCCGGTGACGGTGAGGGCGAACGTCGTGGACCGGGTGTTGGCGGTCCCGGTGCCCGTGATGGTCACGGTGTAGGTGCCGGGCGGCGTCGCGGGCGCGGTGGTGAGGGTCATCACGGCCTCGGCGCCCGCCTGGACGACGGCCGGGGTGAAGACGGCCGACGAGCCGGGCGGGCCGGCGGCCGACAGCATGACCTGCTGCGCCGACCCGCGGGTCACCGCGGTGGACACGGTGGCGCTCGCCGAGCCACCCGGGTCGACGGTCGCCGAGCCCGGCCGCGTCGTCATCGAGAAGTCGTCGGTGACGGGCCCGCCCTCGGTGGTGACGTACAGCAGCCGGTTGGGCGATCCCGCGCCGGCGTTGGTCACGACGCCAGGGGTGGCGTTCCTGACGATCGCGTCCTGCACCTGCCTCGGCGTCGCCGTGGGGTTGGCGGCCAGGTACAGCGCCGCCGCGCCCGCGACGTGCGGGGCGGCGTAGGAGGTGCCGCTGCCGCCCGTGCGCGCGGTGTCGCCGGTGTGCCAGTCGGACACGATCGCGCCGCCGGGGGCGAAAAGGTCCAGGCAGGGGCCGATGTTGGAGAACCCCGACCGGGAGTCGTCCCGCTGGGTGGCACCGACGCTGATCGCCTCGGGGGTGCTCGCGGGCGAACGGAGGCAGGCGTCCTGACCGTTGTCGTTACCCGCCGCCGCGGTGACCACCACGCCGTCGGCGACCGCCGCCGCGACCGCGTCGTTGGCCGCCTGCACCTTCCCGCTGGACAGGCTCAGGTTCAGCACCGCGGGCACGCCCGGCTGGTGGTCGCCCACCACCCAGTCCAGCGCCGCGATGACGTTCGCCCACCGCCCCGACCCGTAGCAATTCATCACCCGGACGCCCATCAGCGAGGCGTTCTTCGCCACGCCGTACGCGGTGCCGCCCGCCACGCCGGCCACGAAGGTACCGTGCCCGTTGCAGTCGCTGGAGTTGTCGTCCGAATCCACGAAGTCGGGTCCGGACACGGCACGCCCACCGAAGTCCTGGTGGGTGAAGCGAATCCCGGTGTCGAGGATGTACATCCGCACCGGTGACGCCAGCCCCGGGTAGCGGTACTCCCCGTCCAGCGGGAGCGCCCGCTGGTCGATGCGGTCCAGGCCCCAGGACGGTGCCGGGCTCGCGATGGTCACGACACGGTCGGGCTCCACATAGCGGACCTCCGGGTCGGCGGCGAGCCTGCGCGCGGCGTCCTTGGTCATGCGCGCATCGAAACCGTGCAGGGCGTGCTCGTAGACGTGATCGACGCGCGCGCCGTACCGGCCCCCCAGCGAGGCGGCGCGATCGCCGTCGAACGCCTGGCCGTCCTTCTTCAGTACCACGAGGTAGGACGCCTCGGCGGACGCCCCGGCCGGTGACGCCCCGGACAGAGCGGCGCCGGCCAGCAGGAGGCCGGCGAGCAGGGCTCTGGTGAGTCCCACGGTCGTTTCATCTCCTTTCCGGTGAGATGGAGCCGGCTCCGGGCCAGGACACGTCCTTGGGCCTGGCCCGAGCCGGTGATCGGGGGGTGTTACGGGACGTCGTAACCGAGGGTGTAGGTCCCCGTGCCGCTGTAGGAGTGGACCCGGTAGCGGTAGGTGCCGGGGGTACCGGTGTAGGTGAGGGACTCATCGGCGCCCGGCGAGGTGCTCTGGGCCACGACGATCCACAGCGAGCCGCTCAGCTTCTGCAGGTACAGGTCGTAGTCGGATCCGGGAGGACCGGCCAGGCACGCCCGGAAGGTACCGGTCGCGGTGGCCGACACGTTCTGGTAGAAGCTCTGGCCGGTGCTCAGCGTGCCGGTCTTGGTGTTCTCGTAGCCGGTGCAGGTGCCGGAGGTGCCGTTGACCGTCAGGGTGTAGGTCGTCGTACGGGTGGCGCCGGTCCCGGTGCCGCTGATCGTGATCGCGTAGCTGCCCGGCGGGGTGTTCGCCGAGGTCGTGACGGCCATCGCCGAGGATGCGCCCGCGTCGACCACCTGCGGGGTGAAGGCCGCGCTCGCCCCGGACGGCAGCCCGGTGGCCGACAGCGTGATCCGCTGGGCCGCGCCGCGGGTGATCGCCGTCGACACGGTCGCGTTCACCGAGCCACCCGGGTCCACCGAACCCGAGGCGGGCTGCACCGCCATCGAGAAGTCGTCCTCCGGCTGCTGCCCCGAGCCACCGACCGTCCAGACCGCGTAGGCGATGGCGTCGCTGTTACGGTCGAGCGCCGTGTCGTTGATGTTGCTGGTCGTGTCGCAGGCGCCGTGGTAGCAGCGGTCGAAGGCGACGCCGGCCGTGCCGCCCCACATCTGGGCCTGAGCGGCGCTCTTGACGCCCTCGGCGCCGGTGAAGGTGCCGCCGGAGGCGATGCCGTACCGGATGAACGGGCCGTAGTCGCTGCGTCCGTCGAAGTCGGTGCCCCGCGTGGGCACGCTGATCGAGGTGAAGTAGTCCTGCAGGACCCGCTCCAGCCGGTCGGAGCCCGCCGGGCCGGGGCCGGATCCGGTGCCGTCGGAGTTGTCGCCGTCGTAGATGAAGTAGCCGGGGTTGGGCGACCCCACCATGTCGAAGTTGTAGTACGCCTTGATCTTCGACCGTTCCGCGGCGGGGAGGTTGGTCACGTAGTGGTTGGAGCCGATCAGCCCCAGTTCCTCCGCGCCCCACCAGGCGAAGCGCAGGTGCTTCTGCGGGGTGAGCGATGAGCGCGACACCTGGAGAGCGGTCTCCAGGATCGCCGCGGAGCCCGAGCCGTTGTCGTTGATGCCGGGGCCCGCGGTGACGCTGTCCAGGTGGGCGCCCAGCATGAGCACGTCGTTCGGGTCGCCGCCCGGCCAGTCGGCGACGAGGTTGTAGCCGGTGGCCCCGCCGTAGCTGAAGGACTGCAACGCGGTGGTGTACCCGGCCTCGTCCAGCTTGCCCTTCACGTAGTCGATCGAGGCGCGGAAGCCGGCCCTGCCGTGCGCACGGTTACCGCCGTTGGCGGAGGCGATGGACTGGAGCTGGGACAGGTGCCCCTTGACCGCGGCCAGCGAGATGTCCGGCACCCCGCCCCCGTCCGGCCCGTTCACCCGGAGCGTGTAGGTGGCCGAGCGGGTGGCGGAGGTGCCGGTGCCGGTGACGGTCACGGCGTACGTCCCGGCAGGGGTGGTGGCCGAGGTGGTGAGGGTCAGCTTGGAACTGCCGCCCGCGGTGACCTCCGCGGGGTCGAACGCGGCGGTGACCCCGGCGGGCAGGGCGCTGGTCGACAGCCGGACGGCCTGCGCCGAGCCCCCGGTGACGGCGGTGCCGACCGTGGTCTCCACCGCGCCTCCGGGGTCGGTCGCGCCGGCGGTGGGGGACACGGCGAGGGAGAAGTCGTCCCCGGCCTGGCAGGGAGCGTCGTTGCCCGCCACGTTGACGGCGGTCCAGGCGGCCTGGACGGTCCGGTACTCGGTCGAGCAGCTGCCGAACAGGTCGGTGGCGGCGCGCAGGGTGTAGGCGCGCGCGGTGTTGCCCGGGTTGGAGGAGCTGACGTAGCGGGTGCTGGAGGTGAAGTACGTGTCCAGCGCGCGGTACCAGATCTTCTCGGCCTTGGCCCGGCCGATGCCGGTCACCGCGGGGGCCGAACCGCACAGCGGTGAGGTGCCGTA
The DNA here is from genome assembly GCF_014205275.1 of Sphaerisporangium siamense. Lineage (NCBI taxonomy): Bacteria > Bacillati > Actinomycetota > Actinomycetes > Streptosporangiales > Streptosporangiaceae > Sphaerisporangium > Sphaerisporangium siamense. Next base: position 3,557,493 of record NZ_JACHND010000001.1, on the reverse strand, counting down.
CGGCGTGGCGCCGGTGCCCTCGGCCAGGTCGAAGTAGAAGTGGTTGGCGACGCCCGAGGAGTAGTGCACGTCGACGCTCTGGGTGCTGGTCGACCAGCAGCCATGCGAGCGGCCGTCCAGGGTCGGGTTGTACATGTAGCGCAGCGGGCGGCCGTTGCCGCTGATGTTGATCTTCTCGCCGATGTCGTAGTCACCCGGGTCGGCGGACGAGCCGGAGTGGAACTCCATCATGCTGCCGAAGATGTCGCTGGTCGCCTCGTTGAGCCCGCCGGACTCGCCCGAGTACGTCAGCCCGCCCGGCACCGAGTTCTCGGTCACGCCGTGGCTCATCTCGTGCCCGGCCACGTCGAGGGCGACCAGCGGCCTGCTGTTGCCCGAGCCGTCGCCGTAGGTCATCTGGGCGCCGTCCCAGAAGGCGTTGACGTAGTTGCTGCCGTAGTGGACCCGGCTGGGCACACCCCGGCCGTCGCCGAAGATCCCGTTGCGGGCATGGACCTGCTTGAAGTACTCGAACGTCTCGGCGGCGCCGTAGTGCGCGTCCACGGCCGCCGACTGCCGGCTGGCGTTGGTGCCGGTGCCCCAGGTGTTGTCGGCGTCGGTGAAGGTGGTGCAGCTCCCGCCGGTCGAGTTGTTCATGTCGCACGTGCGGCCGTTGCCGTGATCGGGGTCCACCATGCTGTAGGAGGAGCCGGACTGCGTCGTGGAGATCGTGACGGTGCCCGAGTACAGCGAGTTGCCGGTTCCGTCCACCTCGCTCGCCATCTTGATCTCGTCGGAGGCGTCGATGACGGCCCCGGTGGTGGCGTCGACGGTCACGTGCAGCCGGGAGGGCGTCTGCCCGTCCTTCGCCCAGCCGCTGACCAGGACGTCCCAGGCCAGGCGACCCTGTCCGGAGGAGGCGTCCACGAACAGGTCAGGCGTACCGACCTGGGTGACCCGGCCGGCGAACCGCTCCTTGGCCCGCTGGGCGGCGGTCGCGGCCGGGACGGCGGGCCGGGTGCCGACGTTCAGCGGCGCGGTGAGGCCGACCGAGGCGTCGGCGAAGGTGCCGTCCGGCTTGAGGTGGACGACGAAGTCGCCCCCGCGCACCCGCAGGCCCCGGTAGGTGCGGCTGTAGCGGACGTGTGCGGTGCCGCCCGGGTCGACCTTCACCCGGAACACCTCGTACTTGTCGGGGTCGGCGCCGCGGATCGCGGTGCGGTTCCCCTCGACGGCGCGCTCGGCGTGTTCTTTCACGGCCTGCGCGGACAGGGGGCTGGGGGTTGGCCCGGCCCAGGTGGGCAGGGCGACCGCCGGGGTGGCGGCCACGGCGGATGCGACGCCGACCAAGGTCAGCGTCCGGAGTAGACCTCTCATGAATCCTCGCTGTCGCGATACGGGGGGTGACCGCGGCCGGAGAGGATCCCGGGCCGCGGCTGATGCGAGGTGAACGGTGCCAACGGCCCCGGCGGGGTTCAATGGGCGCGCGGCATGGCGCAAACGGCCGTCAAAGCGAGGCGCGGGACGTCACCGGGAGTGTCCCGTAGATACGCGGAACGTCACCGGTTCGCGGTGAACTGTCAAGCTCACTGCCAAACGGCGCCGAGGTGGGCGGTGAAGTCGCGCATGCCGGGCCGGTTGCCCCAGCGCGCCATGAGCCGGCTGCGCAGGCCGTACAACTCCTGACCGATCAGGGGTGTGTGCAGCGTGGGCAGCTCGGCCAGCAGCGGCTCGGCGATGGCCACGGCCGCGTCCAGATCGCCCGCACAGGCGTGGCCGTCGGCCAGGCGCAGGGTGAACAGCACCCGCGCCGCGCGGCGGCCGGGCGCCAGGCACGCCAGCGACCGGCCGGCCGCGTCGATCGCCAGGCGGGCGAGCGACCGGTCGGCCGTCATCGCGGCCAGATCGCGCAGGGCCCCGGCGGCGGCCGACTCCACGTACACCTGACCGGACGCCTCCGCGAGCCACGGAGCCTCGGCGAGGTCGCGCTCGCCGACCCCGTGGAGGCGGTCGCGCGCGCCGTCGACGCGGCGGCGGCACGCGCGGACGTCTCCGATCAGCGCGTGGCCCCTGGCCTCGCACAGGTCGGCCATGACGGCCGCCCAGCGGCGCCCGGGGTACGCCTCCCGCATGGCGCCCGCGTAGGTGATCGCGGACGGCGCGTCGTGTTCGAGCCGGGCGATGGTCGCCATGTCGCACAGCGCCGCGACGTGGACGGCCGGGTCGTCGGACATCCCCGCCCAGTACAGGCATTTGTGCAACCAGGCCATGGCCATGCCGTTCTGGCCCCGCGACGCGCGCAGCTCCCCCGCCAGCAGCGCGTACGCCCCGGCGAGCCGCACCAGGGCCCGGCGTGCCGGTCCGGTGGCCTCCCCGGCCCAGCCGACGATCAGGTGCAGGGCCCGCTCCACGGCCGCCGCCGTCCCCGGGAGCGGCCGCTCGTCGCCCGCGCTCCAGCAGGCCGCCAGCAGCGCGCACAGCAGGTGGACGGTGTCGGCGCCGGGGGCCCTGCCGTCCAGGGCGCCGGGGCGGGGAGTCTCGGCGAGCGGAGGCACCTCGCAGCGGGCCTCGGGGTGCAGCGGGCAGGCGATGCCGTAGCTGGGCAGCAGGGACGGCAGCACGAGGCCGTCCGGCACGAGCGGCCCGGGGGCGCCGCCGGGCAGGGGGTCCGCGCGTCCGGCACCGTCGTGGCGTCCCTGCTCGGCGGCCACGGCGCGGTAGGCGGCGAGCAGCGCGCCGCCGGCTCCGAGCACCTCGTCCAGGCGGCGGGCCAGCCGGTCGGAGGGTTCCCTGGCGCCGCTCTCCAGCCTGCTGATGGCGCTGTGGTCGTAGCCGACCCGCGCCCCCACCTGGGCCTGGGTGAACCCGGCGCTGCCCCGCCACCTGCGCATCTGCGCGCCGAACTCGGCCCAGGGCCCCGTTCCTCCCGGTCGCTCCGCCGGGCGTGCCCGGGCCTGGTCCGACGCCGCCTGCCGTGCTCCCATCGGACCTCCCGGAGGTTGGGTGAGTGAATCTTAAACACCCGATATGCGGTCCGGAGCCATCCGAATGTGACGGATGGATTTCGATTCGCGTTCCCGTGCCCCCGCGAGGTTTCGGACGGGAGCCGCCGGGGAAACGCGGCGGCCCGCGCGCGGCCCGATTCCCCGCGGTTTCACCGCGGCCGCCCTTCGCGCCCCTCGGCGACGGGCCGGCAGGACGCCCGTCCGTGACAATTCAGAACCGGATTGGAAACACGGTGTTTTTACGCCGGCGATATCCGAGGTCAGAGGCCCGGACCGCCGCCAGGGTGCGACACGGCGACAGGGGACGGCTAGGGGTTCCACGGCAAATGAAGGTCGAAGAAACTAGGGTGGAAAGCGTCTGCGGCGGCCCTGGAAAGGGTAAAGAGGAGGTGAGGTCGGGTCCACGAACCTCCCGGTCGTGGAATTCGCAGTGAGGAAAAAGGACCTGTCCGCCGACGAGTGACGAGGGAAGTGTTGAGCCCGTACCGAAGGAGATGGACATGAAGCGGATTCTCACCACGCCCCGGCCCCGGCCCCCACGACACCCCGCCCCGCTCGATCTCCGCAGCCCGTCCGGCCGCGTGCTCCCCTTCTAGTCCCTTTCCCCGGTCACCGGCCTTTCCCGATCCCATCCGGGGCGGTCGCCGGTTTCCGGTCGTCCGCGTGAGCGAGTGTCCGCGCCGCCGCGGACCGTCATCGGCCCCGCCCGGCCGCGTCGCGCCGCCGCGCCGCCAGCGTGTAGGCCTGGTCGAAGCCTTCCAGGACCGACGGCCAGAGGCAGCGCGTCAGCTCGGTCTCCCGGTTGTGCAGCGCGATCGACGCGCGCAGGCCGCCGTCGCGGGCCAGCAGCGCCACCGAGCGCACCAGCTCGTCGAAGCTGCGCCCGAGTAAGCCCTCCTTGCCGGGCCTGACGAAGTCGGCCACGCCGCTCTGCGCCCTGGCCACCACGGGCACGCCCGCGGCCCGCGCCTCCAGCGCGGCGATGCCGAACGACTCGCGCGGCGCGGGCGCGACGAACACGTCCGCCGAGGCCAGCAGCGCGCGGATCTGCTCGCGCGAGTACCGGCCCGGCAGCGACACCCAGTCGCCCATGCCGTGGGCGCGGACGTACCGCTCCATCGACCCGCGCGCCGGGCCGTCCCCCACGAGCGTGGCCCGCATCGGGACGTCCCTCGGCACCAGGCGGCGCGCCCGCAACAGGAGCTTGAGCAGGCGGACGGGCTGCTTGCGCGGGGCCAGCCGGCCCACGGCGACGACGTGCACGCCCTCGTGCTCGCGGGGCGGCGGGTCGCCCTGGGGCCGCCAGGCGGAGACGTCCAGCCCGTTGGAGACGACGGCCACCGGCACCCGCCCGCCCACCACCGCGCGGATCGGGCGGGCGGCGGCGTTGCTCACCGCCGTGGAGACCACCCGCCAGCTGCTCCACCCCCAGATCGCGTCCAGCCCCCGGTAGAGGGCCCGCGTCACCGGGTCCCACATGCTGTGCACGGTCACCACGACCGGCAGCCGCGCCCGCACGGCCGCGCGCACGCCCATCCACGCGAACGGCGACACCGCGCCGGTGTGGACGTGCACGACGTCCGGGCGGCGGGCGGCCATGAGGCGCAGCAGGTGGCGCGTGCCCCGCGGGTGGACGGGCAGGCCGAACGGCATGGGGGCGACCACGCGGTGCACGCCGGGGAGCGGTTCGCCGGGGGTCGCGGTCGCGACCTCGACCTCGTGGCCAGCGGCGGCCTGCGCCCGTACCAGGTCGGCCACCTGCACCTCGATGCCCCCGAGCCGCGGCAGGTAACAGTCGCTGACGTGAAGGATCCGCACCGGGCCAGCCTCGCAGAGCCCGCAAGCCGCTTCAAACGCGCCCCGGCGCACCGGGGCCCCGCACCGGCCCGTTCCGAGGCCGCCGAGAAGGGTCTCACGGCCGGTCAACGGGGAGGCGGCTCGCACGTGGGCGGCGGGGCCGTGGAATCATGGCGGCGTGGCACGTACCGCGGTCTTCTTCCACGCGCACCCCGACGACGAGGCTCTTCTGACGGCCGGGACCATGGCGATGCTGGCGGCCGAGGGCCATCGGGTCGTCCTGATCGTGGCGACCGCGGGCGAGCGCGGCCTGGCCGAGCTGCCGCACGGCGAGGCGCTCGCGGAGGCCCGCACCGGTGAGCTGTACGCCTCGGCGGCCGTGCTCGGCGTGGCGCGCGTGGTGCTGCTCGGGTACGGCGACTCCGGCCTGGACACCGCCGGCCTCGACGAGCGGGGCGTCGACGAGAACGCGGGCGTGGGCGACGACCGGCCGCCGAACGCCTTCATCGACGCCGACATCGAGGAGGCCGCCCAGCGCGTGGCCGCCGTGCTCAAGGAGGAGGACGCCGACCTGCTGACGATCTATGACCCGGCGGGCGGGTACGGGCACCCCGACCACGTGCAGGTCTACCGGGTCGGGCAGCGCGCGGCGGACCTCGCGGGCACCCCGATCCTGCTGGAGGCCACCGTCAACCGCGACCCGCTGCTCAAGGCGCTGCGGCTGGCCCAGCGGTTCTACCGCTTCCCCCCCGAGTTCGACGTGCGCTCGTTCGAGCGGGCCTACTCCCCCGGCGAGGTGATCACCCACCGGGTGAACGTCCGCAGGTACACCAAGGTCAAACGGGCCAGCATGGCCGCGCACGCCAGCCAGGCCTCCGGCGGGGACGGCGCGCGCACGCTCGGCGTCATGCTGAAGATCCCCGGCGCGCTGTACCGCCTGGTGTTCGGCACCGAGTGGTACGTCCGCCGCGAGCTGCCCCCGGGCAGCCGCCGCACCCACCCCTTCGACGACCTGCCACCGGAGGAGACCGGGACGGGGCGAGTTCGTCCTCGAGGATGAGATCCGGCCGGGCGGGCCGCCCCAGACTGGAGAGCGCGTCGCCGTCCGGGGACCGCGGGTAGCCTCGTTGCGAGGGCCCCCGCTGGGGCGGGGTCACCGGACGGGGGCGTCTGACGGTCGGGACACCCAGATCACGGAACACTGACGGGAGCACCCTGATGAGCGGCAAATGGGTCAAGGCGGGCCTGTCCATGGCCTCGCTGGCCCTGGCGGTCCTGCTCGTGGTGTTCCTCCCGCAGATCGTCCACGCCCTCACCGGCGCCACCGTGAGCTGGGGCGAGATCGGCGCGCAGTTCGCCGCCATGAGCGTGCCGATGGTCCTGCTGATGACCGTGCTGTGGCTGGCCAGCCTGTACGCCTACACGTTCGTGATGACCTCCGCGCTGCCGGGCCTGACCCACCTGCAGGCGCTGACGCTGAACGCCGCGGGCAGCGCGGTCAGCAACCTGCTGCCGTTCGGCGGGGCCGCGGGCCTCGCGCTGACCTTCGGCATGACCAAGGGCTGGGGGTTCGCGACCCGGCCCGTCGTGGTGTACGCCGTGGTCACCGGCGTGTGGAACACGCTGTTCCGGTTCATCCTGCCCGCGATCGGCATCATCGCCCTGCTCGTCGCCGGGCGCATCCCGGACCAGCGCGTGGTCAGCGCCGCCTGGGGCGGGGCGGTCTCGATCCTGATCCTGGTGGCCGTGGTGGCCTCGGCCCTGTACTGGGAGCGGGCGGCGGGCGTGCTCGGCCGCGTCCTGGACCGGGTGCTCGGGGTGCTGCCGCGCCGGATCCGCCCCGCCGAGCACGCCGCGTCCGGCGCGATCCAGCGCCTGCGCGCCGACACCGCCGAGATCGTCCGCAAGGGCTCGCTCGGGCTGTCGCTCGGCATGGTCGGGTTCCTGGGGTTCCAGTGCCTGATCATGACGGCCTGCCTGGTCGCCACCGGCGCCTACCCGGGCCCGGCCGAGACCGTCGCGGTGTTCGCGGTGAGCCGGGTGCTGACCAGCGCGCTGATCACCCCGAGCGGCGCGGGCATCATGGAGGGCGGCACGGCCTCGCTGCTGATCGCCTTCGGCCAGCCGTCGGGCTCGGCGCTCGCCGCGGCCATCCTGTTCGGCTTCTGGACCTACACGATCGAGATCCCCTGGGGCGGCCTCGCCCTCGGCGGCTGGTCGCTGCTGCGCAGGCGCGACGCCAAGGACCGCGACCGCCGCTCACCGGAGCCCGCGACCCGCGCCTGACCCGCGTATCCCCTCTCTGCCCGCTCGGTGGTCTCCGGCCGCGCGGAAACCTGTAGCCTCATTTCCGGCGTGATCGCGCCCTGGCGCCCTATACCGGGCGGACACGAGGAGGAAAGCGGGCCTTGGCGAACGGCTTGTGCGTGCTTCACGGGCGCGCATAGCGTTGCGGCTGACATGACTGGCATGGTGCTGACGTGGCGACGACGTGGCTGACGACTTGGGTGGCGGCGGGGCTGACATGGTGACGTTCCGCGTGCTCGGCCCGGTCGAGGCGTACGCCGAGGGCGAGCTCGACCTCGGCGGGCTGCGCCAGCGTGCCGTCCTCGCCCGATTACTCGTCGCCCGCGGCCAGGTCGTGCCCGTCGACACGCTGCTGTTCGACCTGTGGACCGACGAAGGGGCCAAAGGAGCGCAGTCCGGGCTCCAGGTCTACATCTCCCGGCTGCGCCGCGTCCTGGAGCCGGGACGCCCGCGCGGCGGGCCCAACCGCCTGCTGGTCACCGTCGCCTCCGGCTACGCCCTGCGCACCACGCCCGACCAGGTCGACGCGCTGCGCTTCGAGGGCATGGTCCGCGCGGCGGGCAAGTACCTCGACAACGACGACCCCGAGCCGGCCCGCGCGGGCCTGGAGACCGCGCTCGGCCTGTGGCGCGGCACGCCCTACGCCGACTTCGCCGAGCACCACTGGGCGGAGGCGGAGGTCAGCAGGCTGGCGGAACTGCGGCTCGTCGCCCGCGAGCGGCACGGCGACGCGGGGCTGCGCCTCGGCCTGCACGCCGAGACCGTCCCCGACCTGGAGGCGCTGACCACCGAGCACCCCTTGCGCGAGGAGGGCTGGCGGCTGCTCGCCCTCGGCCTGTACCGCTGCGGCAGGCAGGGCGACGCCCTGGCCGCGCTGCGCCGTGCCCGCACGACGCTGGCCGACGAGCTGGGCATCGACCCCGGTCCCGCGCTGCGCAAGATGGAGTCGGACATCCTCTCCCAGGATCCGTCCCTGGAACTCGTCCTCCCCCAGCGTCCGCGCTTCGCCGAGGCGGCCGGCACCTGGCCGCCGCGCCCGGAGAGCCAGACCGGCGACATGCCGCCCCTGGCGACCGAGCCGTTCGTCGGCCGGGACGCCGAGCTGGACCGGCTCACCGGCGCCGCCCCGCACGCCATGGCCGGGCGGTTCACCGCCGCCGTGGTCAGCGGCGACCCCGGCGCGGGCAAGACGACGCTGGTGCGCCGGCTCGGGCGCACGCTCGGCGGCCAGGGGTGGATCACCGCCTCGGGCGGCTGCCCCGACAGCAGCGCCACGCCCCCGGGCTGGGCGTGGGTGGAGGTCCTGCGCACGCTGGTCGCCGCGCGCGGCACCGGCGAGTACGGCACGCTGCTCGCGCCGCTGCTGGACGACGCCGCGCCCGGCGACGACGACGACCAGGCGTCCGGCGGCTTCCGCCTGCACCGCGCGGTGGGCGGCTACATCGCCGCCATCGCGCGCGAGGCCCCCGTGCTGATCGTCCTGGAGGACCTGCACTGGGCGGACGACCAGACGATCGCGCTGCTGCGCGCCCTGCCCAGCCTGCTGGCGGCCGGCCGCGTGCTGCTCGTGGTCACCTGCCGCGACGGCGAGCTGAACGACCAGCAGTCCGAGGTGCTGGCGGCGCTCGCCCGGCTCGGCCCCGTCCGGGTCGGCCTTGAGGGGCTGGACGGGGACGCCGTGGCCGAGCTGGTCCGCGCCACCTGCGTCCGCGAGGTGGACGAGGACGCCGTCAGCACGATCGTCGAGCGCACCGGCGGCAACCCGTTCTTCGTCCGCGAGACCGTCCGCCTGCTGGACTCCGAGGGGAGCGGCGGCCGGGCCACGGCGGCCGAGGTGATCTCCGAGGTGCCGTCCGGCGTGCGGGACGTGCTGCGCCGCCGCGTCACCCGGCTGCCGGTGACGGCCCAGCAGATCCTGCTGCAGGCGGCGGTGATCGGCAGGGAGGTCGACATCGACGTGCTGGTGGACGTGTCCGGCGACGAGGAGGCCGTGGTCGACGCGGTCGAGGCCGCCCTGCTGGCCGGGCTGGTCACCGAGCCGGGCCCCGGCATGCTGCGCTTCGACCACGACCTGGTCCGCGACACCCTGTACTCGGACGCCTCCCGGCTGCGCAGGTCGCGCCTGCACGCCGCAGTCGCCTCGGTGATCGAGAGCCGTTCGCCGTCCGACGTCGCCGCGCTGGCCCACCACTACGACGCCGCGGGCACCGCCGAGACCGCCGCGAAGGCCGTCCACTACGCGGGCCTGGCCGCCGAGCAGGCCGAGCGCCGGTTCGCCCACCGCGAGGCGGCGAGGCTGTGGGAGCGGGCCATCGCCGCCTTCGACCGCGCCCGCCCGGGCGGGCCGCCGTCCAAGGAGCGCCTGCTGCTACAGCTCCGGCTGATCAAGGCGCTGGCGCTGGCCGGGGACATGACGGCCGCACGCGCCCGCCGCCGCGAGGCCATGGACGCGGCGCTGCCGCTGGGCGACCTGGAGCTGACCGCGCGGATCGCCGCCTCGGTGGCCGTGCCGCACAAGGGCATCGCCCGCGACCTGACCCGCACGGCGTGGGAGATCGTCGACGTCACCGAGCGGGCGCTGATCGAGCTGCCGCCCGGCGAGCAGTCCCTGCGGGCGAGCCTGCTGGCCACCCTCGCGCTGGAGCTGGAGGGCTCGGCGACCGGCCGCGGGTACGAGGCGTCCCTGGAGGCCGAGGAACTGGCCCGGCAGAGCGGCGACCCGGCGCTGCTGGCCGTCGCGCTGAGCGGGCGGCTGCGCCAGTCGTACGTCATCACGGTCGTCGACGAGCGCGAGGCGATCGGCCGCGAGCTGCTGGAGGTCGGCGCGGCCTCCGGGCAGATCGCGGTGCAGGCGCTGGCCCACCTGGTGCTGATGGAGTGCGCGGCGGCGCGCGGCGACTTCGCCGAGGCCGACGCGCAGGTCGGCGCGGCCGAGCGGCTGGCCAAGCAGTACGCCCTGCCCGCGCCCCCGGCCGTCGGCGCCTGGTACGCGGGCATGCGCATGATGATCAGCGGTGACTACGCCGGGGCCGAGCGGGCCTACCGCAGGGCGGCCGGCCTCACCGCGCGGGCCGGCATGCTGGAGGGCCGCCAGGACCTGCCGCTGATCACCGCCTTCTGCCTGCGGCTGGTGGACGGCAAGGCCGAGGACATGGTGGAGCCGCTGGAGGAGGCGCACCGGCGCGGCGCCAAGTGGACCCTGGACGCCTACGCCGTCGCGCTCACCTCGGCGGGCCACCTGAAGGACGCGCGCGCGGTGGCCGCGACGCGGACGCCCGTGCGTCCCGACTTCCTGTACGAGCTGGCCATGACATGGCGGGCGCTGGCGGGCATGCTGCTCGGCGACCGCGACCGGATGCAGGACGCCTACTCCACGCTCGGGCCGTTCTCCGACCGGATCGCCGGGGCGGGCACCGGGGTCGTGGCCCTGTGGCCGGTGGCCCAGACGCTGGGCGACCTGGCGGTGCGCCTCGGGCAGCCGGCGGAGGCCGAGCGGCACTACCGCAAGGCGCTCGGGGTGGCCGAGCGGGTGCGCGTCCCCCGGTGGGTGGCCGCGGCGCGCAAGGCGCTGGGCCCGGGCAACCCGGTCAGCAGCTGACCTGGAACCCCTCGCCGGTCACCGTCCGGCGCGGGCCGGCGTCGGCGCCGCTCCTGATCGACAGCTCGGCCCGGTACCGGCCGGGGTTGCCGACGACCCGCGGGTACCACTCGACGGTGCGCTGCCCGCCCATGAACCCGGCGGTCGCGGAGACGAGGTAGGTCCGCCAGGCGCGGGCGGAGGGGCTCCAGCGGGCCAGGCGCCACTCGTAGACGATGGGCTCGCCGGCGGCGTCGATCACGCTCTGGACGTGGTAGACGCGGTGGCAGGACGGCCCGGCGCCGGCCAGTGCCGCCGTGACGACGCCCGGGCGGGGGAGGCGGGTGTCCTCGGCCGGCATGGCGCGCGAGGAGAGGGTCACGGTTTTGACGGCGGGCCGGCCCGCGGCCGTACCCTCCGCCGTGCCCTTCGCCGTGCCCACCGCCGGGCCGACCGCCGCCGCGCCGAAGTAGGCGCCGGCGACGGCCAGGGAGGCGACGATCAGTTTGAACACGGTGGCCGTACCACTCATCACGACCGGCACCAGCCCGGGGGCCATGCCCCTCCGCGTCCTCATGATCCTCCCCTTTCGCTCACTCAAAGGTGTACGCCTGGGTGGTTGCTCCCTACTTGCCGTCTACTTGCAGTGCGCGGCGGGGCAGGAAACTCCCAGAACAGGGACGGATGCCACGTCAGAGGGCGAATCGCCGGAGCGGCCGTGCGATCATATGCGGATGCGCATGCTGACCGTCGCCGTCATGGCCGCGCTGCTGGCCGTGGCGGGCCTGGCTGGCCCGGCCCACGCCCGTACCGCGCCCCGCGTCACCGCCAAGGAGGTCTACCTGATCGACGCGGCGACCGGGGCGGCGCGGTTCGCACGGCGGGAGACCCGGCGCGTCCCCGTGGCGAGCCTCACCAAGATCATGACGGCGTACGTCGTGCGCAGGTCCGCCTCCCTGGACGCGGTGGTGACGATCACCAAGGCCGACGTGCGGCACGCCGCCGCGGGCGGCGCCGCCCGCGCGGGCCTGAAGGCCGGCGAGCGGCTGAGCGTGCGCGACCTGCTGTACGCGCTGCTGCTGCCCTCGGGCGCGGACGCCGCCAACGCGCTGGCCCGCACGTACGGCCCGGGCGTGCAGCGGTTCGTGGGCAAGATGAACGCCGCCGCGCGCTCGCTCGGCATGCGGGACACCCTCTACGTCAACCCCGACGGCATGCCGCAGCCCGGCGGCGACCATTCGACCGCGTTCGACCAGGTCACGCTGGCCAAGGCCGTCCTCGCCGATCCGGTCGTGGCGCAGGTCGCCGGCACGAAGCGGCACGCGGTCGCCAAGACGTCCCTGCACCGCGGCCACGTGTGGAAGAACACCAACAGGCTGCTGCCCGTCGACGCCCAGGGGCTGAAGACGGGCTACACCCGCCCGGCGGGCTACTGCCTGATGTTCGCCGCGGCCCGGGACGGCCGCACCTACATCGGGGTGATCCTCGGCGAGCGCACCGACGCCGCCCGCTACCGCACCGCCCGTTCCCTCCTCGACGCCGCCACCGCCGCCTAGCGACCGGCCGGGGCGCCGCGCATGAGGCCGTGGCAGGCGATGGCGGCGGCGGCGACCACGTTCAGCGAGTCGACGCCGAGGCTCATCGCCTGAGGGCTCATCGGGATGCGGACGGCCTCGTCGGCCTCGCGCAGCCAGCGGGACGACAGGCCGTCCCCCTCCGAGCCCAGCAGCAGGGCCACGCGGGGGCCGAGCGCGACCTCGTCGATGGGGGTCGCGGCTGGGGCCGGGGTGAGGGCCAGCGTGCGGAACCCCAGGTCGCGCAGCTCGGCGAGCCCGTGGTGCCAGTCGTACATGCGGGCGTACGGCACGGCGAAGACCGCGCCCATGGAGACCTTCACCGACCGCCGGTAGAGGGGGTCGGCGCAGCGCGGCGAGAGGACGACCGCCTCGACGCCGAGCGCGGCGGCGCAGCGGAAGATGGCGCCGACGTTCCCATGGTCGACCAGGTCCTCCAGCACCAGCACGCGCCGGGGCCCGGCGCCCGCCGCGTCGAAACCGGCCGTCCCCCTCGCCGTACCGGGTGGTTCGGTGAGGAGCGTCTTCAGGTCGGGGAGTTCGCGCCGTGCCATGGAGGCGAGCGCGCCGCGGTGGACGGCGAAGCCGGCGATGCCCGCCATCACGTCCTCGGGCACCAGGTAGACGCGGGCGCCGCCGAGGACGTCGGCGAGGCCGGGGAGCCAGCGGCGGGTGGTGAGCACCGACCGCACCGGGTAGCCGGTCGTGACGGCGCGGCGGATGACCTTCTCGCCCTCGGCGATGAACAGGCCCCGCTCGGCCTCCAGGCTCTTGCGCAGCTCGACGTCGCGCAGCCGCACGTAGTCGGCGAGCCGGGGGTCGGCGGCGTCCTCCACCTCGATGAGCTCAGGCACGGGACAAGCGTATGACGCGCCCGGCCTGCCAGAGCAGGGCGTACACCGTGAGCACCGCGCAGAAGCCGACCACCAGGCCGACGCCGGTCTTGGTGACGACGCCCGCCCAGCCGAACACGGGGTTCGGGGGGTCGACGAACGTCCACACGGCCGCGGCCGCCGCGGCGCCCAGCGCCGTGCAGGCGAGCACGCCCCAGCGCAGCCGGCCCGGCATCGTGAGGCGCGGGGGGAGCGGGGCGGCGCCGGGCGCGCGCAGCGCCCGGACGACCCACCAGGCGACGGCGGCCAGGCCGAGGACCGAGCAGACGTACTGGGTCAGCCGGTAGCCGGTGACCCATCCGAACACGGACGTGGTCATCCAGCTCCACCCCCAGAACTCCGCTCCCCAGTCGTGGGTGAAGGAGTCCCAGAGCACGTGGGTGGCCGCGCCCGCGGCGGCGCCGAGCGCGATGGTGTGCGGGGCGCGCCACGCCGGGCCGGGCAGCGCGGCGACCCGGGCGGCGACGGGGGCGGGGAGCAGCGCGGTGAGCGGGTCGCGGAACACCAGTGCGAAGAGGGCGAGCAGGACGAACGTCGCGATCACGTCGTCGGTCACCACGCCGAGCGGCGAGTGCCAGCGGCTGTAGGCGTCGAGGTAGGGCAGGAACATCGGCAGGTCGGGCACCATCGACCCGATGCCGAGCGCCCAGGGGTCCAGCACCTTGCGCACCCGCGCGGTGGAGATGAGAGGGATCACCGCGGCGACATGGCTCGGGGTGAACGGCACAGGCGACTCTCCTCGCTTGCGGGACCCGCGGCTCGTCCACAGCCTCGTGCGGGCGCCGTCCGGCACGGGCGGTAGCCGGAGGGCTACGGCGCGCTGACGCGGCGGCTTCTCGATGATCGGGGGCCATGGTGCCAGATCCGGACGCGGGCGTGCGCCTCGCGGCTCCCGCGACGTCCCGGCCGCGCTCCCCCGTCGCCGGACACCGGGCACGCAAGGCCGTGACGGTCGGCTTCCGGACCCTCGCCCCGTACGTGAGCCCGCAGGTGTGCCGCGACCCGGTGGGTCAGCGGGCCGCGCCGACCGCGCTCGGCATCGTGGTCACGACGATCAGCCTGGTCAGCATGCCGGCGCTCGGGCTCGCCGAGCGGCGGCCCGGCGCGCGGCCGGTCTCGGCGGTGGCGACGGCGGGCGCGGGCGCCCAGAACACGCCGTGCGCCCCGAGGACGGGCGGGGTGGCGGCCGGGCCGGTGGCGACGTCGTCGGGGTGGTGGTCCGGCCCGGCGGGGACGCCGGCGCCGGTCGCCACGCGCGAGGGCGGCAACGCCTGGCGGGGCCGTTCCTGCCCCCATTGAAGGATCACCACGGCCACCGGCAGGCCCTCGGCGCGCAGGGCGGCGGCGACGCGCGGCCCGGTGCCGGGGTCGGCCACGGCCCGGCAGACGTGGCCGGACACGACGACCTCGCGGACGAACTCGCAGCCTCGCAGGGCTCTGCGCACCTCGTCGGGGCAGCGCGGGCCGGCCAGGCGCAGGACGAGCAGGTCGGGCCGGCCGTCGGCCCGCGCCACGGCGCGCGACGCCATCGCGCCGACCGCCCAGGCGACCATGGCGTGATCCGATGTGACCCTGTGGGCTTCGATCGCCGGTGACACGAGCCCGTCCCCCCTGCCCGGCGGCCGTCCCCTGGCCGCCGCTCCCGTGATCCACTGATCACGATACATCGCGTTCAGAGCAAGTCAAGATGTATCGCCTTATGTCCAGATAGTCGCGGGGCGACGCTACATACCGTAATCACGGCAGGAAGGGGTGGGTTTTACCCAATTAGTCCTGAACGCTAGGGTTCCGTAAGCATTGCACGGGATCTCGCTATATGGTCGCTGCTAGCGCGCCGAGACCGGACGAGATCGAACACCCGAAGAGGACAACGTGGGCGGACGCCACCGCACTGACGACCTTGATGGCGGCTACAACCCTTATCACGAGCCCGCGGGCCGCCGCCGGGCGAGCCGGGGCAAGGTCCTGGTGCCGCTCGCGGGCGCCGTCGCGCTCGCGGTGCTGCTCGGCGTCGCCGCGTACGTGATCGTGAGCCGTGACAGAACCTGCGGCCAGGGCGGCGTGGCCAAGGTCGCCCTGAACGTCGTCGCCTCCCCCGACATCGAGCCCGCCATCTCCAAGATCGCCGCGGCGTACAACAGCGCCGCCACGCCGCAGGGAGACGCGTGCGTCGCGGTCGCGGTGAAGAGCGGCGACTCGGCGAGCGTCACCAACGCCATCGCCGGCTCCGGCGCGACCAGCGGGAAGTTCGACGCCGACCTGTGGATCCCGGACTCCAGCCTCTGGGTCTCCAAGCTGCGCGCCTCGCGGAAGGGCGCGGGCCTCTCGGAGCCGAGCGGCTCGGCGGCCCGCTCCCCCGTGGTGCTCGCGGCGCCCAAGAGCGTCGTCGAGAAGCTGCGCGGCGCCTTCGGCGAGCCGAGCTGGAGCGGCCTGATGTCGGCCGCCAACGCCGCCACCCCCGACGGCATCGGCCGCAACATCCGCGTCCTGCCCCTGGACCCGATGGTGAACGCGGCCGGGCTGAGCGCGATCCTCGCGGGCGCGAGCGTGCTGAAGGGCTCGGGGACGGGCGAGGAGCAGCTCGTGGGCGTGCTGCGGCAGCTCTCGGAGAGCGCCGTGAGCACCCCCGCCAACATGTTCGCCACCATGACCAAGCAGTCCTCGCGCGCGCCGATCGGCATCGTCTCCGAGCAGGGCGTGTGGGCGTTCAACGACAAGACCGAGCCGGGCACGATCGTCGCGCTGTACCCCGCCGAGGGAACGATCAGCCTGGACTACCCGATCGTCATCACGGCCAAGGAGCAGGCGGCGCGCGAGGCGGCCAAGAAGTTCGCCACCGCGCTGACCGGCGCGGACGCCATGAAGATCGTCCGCGACCACGGCTTCCGCACCCCCGACGGCAAGGGCGGGGCCGCGATCAGCCGGGAGAACGGCCTGGACCCGGCGACCCCGCGCGCCATCAAGATGCCCGAGGCCGCCCAGGTGACCCGGCTCTCCCAGGCGTGGTCGCGTCTGAAGCTCGGCGGCCGCCTGCTGGCCCTGCTGGACGTCTCGGGCACCATGGCGCTGCCCGCCGTCGGCGCCCCCGGCGACCGCATGCGGCTCATCGCGCAGACCGCGATCGAGGGGCTGAAGCTGTTCCCGGACAAGACCGAGGCCGGCACCTGGGTCTTCTCCACCAACCTGAACGGCCAGGGCGTCGACCACCGCGAGACGGTGCCGGTCGGCCCCATCGGCCAGAAGATCAACGGCGTCCCGCGCCGGGACGTCATCACCCGGTCCCTGTCGCGGCTGCGGGCGAAGGCGACCGGCGACACCGGGCTCAACGACACGCTGGCCGCCGCCTACGACAAGATGAAGGCCGAGTACGAGGCCGACAAGATCAACACCATCCTCGTCTTCACCGACGGCGTCGGCAACGACGACCCCGAGGGCGGCATCAGCAACAGCGAGATCCTGAAGAAGCTGCGCGACGAGTTCGACCGGACGCAGCCGATCAGCGTGATCATCGTGGCGCTCGGCGCCGACGACGCCGCCGGGCGCAGGCAGATGCAGGCCATCGCGCAGGCGACGCAGGGCCAGGCGTTCTTCCCGCGCAACGCGCTGGAGATCCGCAAGGTGTTCCTCGAAGGCATCTCGCGCCGCCTGTGCGCGCCCAACTGCGGCGGGCAGTAGGCCCCTCCTCGGCGCTCCGCCATGACGCCCGGTCCCGGTTCGCGCGGGGCCGGGCGTCTCGCCGTGTTCCGGAGGCGCGGGCCTCTCCGGAACCGGATTTCCGTACGGCCCGCCGATCGCTCCGCGTCACCGCCGGCCGGTCCGATGTCACCGTCCGCCGTCTCATTGACTGAGCTTTGTCACAGGTGTTTCATAGGCCCCACAAGGCACTGTTTTCCCAGGTCATACCGGCTGATTATTAATCAATCCCGGGTGAACCGCTTGAGGAGAATGGACGTCCTGTACGTGTGGGGACTGGTGCGGGCAGGAGAAATTCTCGTGATCAAGTGCTTCCAACGACCAGATTCCCGTCCTGCGGGGAGGAACATTCGTGCCCGGATGGCCGAGCGCCGGCCGCGCTGACGACCAGCGTCTTGTGGAGGCCCTGCGCCGCGCGGAAGGTCGCGCGGCGGACGGTCTCTACGACCACTACGCCGACCGACTCAACGACTACGCCTGTTCACTGCTCGACGACCCCGACGCCGCGGCCGACGCCGTGCACGACGCGTTCGTCACCGCCCACGGCCGGGCGGACGCCCTGCGCGAGCCGGCCCGCCTGCGGGCCTGGCTGTACGCGCTGACGCGCTACCAGTGCCTCGCGCGCCAGGGGCGCACGCCGGCCCACGGAACCGCGCTCCCGGACGAGAACCAGGAGGACCCGGAGCTCGCGGCCATCGTCCGCGAGGCCCTCGGCGAGCTCGGGCAGAAGGACCGCGAGGTGCTGCTGCTCGGGGTGCGGCACGGCCTGACCGCCGCGGAGGTGGGCGCCGTCGTCGGGCTGACCTCGCGCCAGACCGGCACGCGGCTCGCCCGGGCCCGCGACCACCTGGAGAACGCCGCCGCCGCGGTGATCCTCGCCAGGACCGGCCGCGCCCACTGCCCGGACCTGTCCGCGCTGCTGGACTCCATCGACGGCCCGCTCCCGCAGCCGCTGCGCCGGCGCCTGGTCCGGCACATCGCGGGCTGCGAGGTGTGCACCGAGGGCCGCCACCGCCGCGTGTCGGCGGAACGCCTGCTCGACACCCTCCCCGTGGGATTCCCGCCGCTGTCGCTGCGGCGGCGGGTCGCCGAGACCTGCGGCAGGTCGGAGCGCGACGCGGCCAAGACCGCGATCATGCCCGCGCCCGGCGTCCTGGACAAGAACGGCTTCCCGCCCGTGGGCCCGGACCGCCGCGCCAAGGGGTCCTCCGCCTCCGGCGACACCCCTCGGCACGGCTTCAGGAGCGAGGACACACCGGAACGCGGGCACGCCGTCACCGCGAGGTACCCCGTCGTGGACGGGACGGGCGGGCGCGGGCGCTCCCGGGCCGGGCGCCGTCAGCCGGGGGCCAGGACGGGCCGCAGGGCCGCCCCGATCTTCGCCGCGCTGGCCTGCGTGCTGCTCACGACCGGCGCCATGATCGTGATCACCGGCCAGGACTCCGGCCACCGCGACGGCTCCACCACGACGTTGCGCTTCCCGAGCCGCACTCCCGGCGAACTGCAGATCACCTACGCCCCCGAGCCGGCCGACGCCGTCGTGCCCGAGCCGTCGTCGCCGGCGCCGAGGCCGAGCGCCACGCGGACCCGGGCCCGCGCAGCCGAGGCGCCCGCGGCCTCGACCGCCGCCCCGAAGCCGTCCGCCTCGCGCTCCCCGTCCCGGCGGCCGTCCGTCCCTTCCGCCCGGCTTGTCATCTCTTGTCCGGGAGCGCTCGGGGACGAGGGCGCGGGTGTGATCCTCATCTCAGCGCGTGACGGCGGACTTTCCTGGCGGGCGACCGCGGGCAAGGGCCTCACCGTGACGCCGGCGAACGGCGTGCTGGAGTCCGGCGCCAAGGCGCGTCTGTCGGTCGAGGCGGCCGACCCCGCCCAGGCAGGACGGGCGAACGTGGTCCTGAGCTCGGGCGCGGGCGGCGCCTCGTGCGCCGTGTCGTGGGAGGGGCAGGACATGCCTCCCGCCTCCGATCCGCCCCGGGACGACCCCCCGACCTCGGAGCCGTCGGCGACCGACACACCCTCCGGTGAGCCCACCGGGGGCGCCTCCTGACCCGACCCTGACTGCTCCTTTAGGCTTGACCGACGGTACCTTTGTAAACACCCCCTGTCCCGTGAGCCCCAGCGGCCCCAGCGGGACCAATGGAAGGTGGAGGTGACGTGGTCGATCACACACTGTTCTCGCCGCCGTCGCTGTAAACCGGTGGCCGGGTTCGGGCGTCGGCATTGACTGCCGCGCGGCGCCGTTGGTCCCATGAGAGCAGCGATCAACCACCTCTTCAATCGGTCTTGACCAGCGGAGCCAGGAGAAATGCGTATCAATAGGGCGGTGCTGATTTGGGTGCTGGTGCTGGCGTGCGCCGCGGGAGCGGTCGTCGCGCTGGCCGACATCCAGACCCCGGCGCGCCCGATTCTTACTGCTTTGTTCCTTTTGGTGGTCCCGGGGGCATCGGTCGTCGGACTGTTGCGTGATCGTGACCCTCTCGCCGCACTAACGGTGGGTGCCGCGGCAAGTCTCGTTATAAACGTTCTCTTAGCCGAAGCCATGCTGCTGTTCGACGCATGGTCTCCGCGCGCGGGAGTGGCCACCGTCGCCGTACTCGCCGGTTTCCTGTGGGTGCTTCGGTCGCTGTACCGAGGGAACGGCAGCACGCACGTAGAACAGGGGGCCGGGTCAAGATGAAAGTGACGGTCATCCGGCCCGGAGAACTCGGTCAGACGGAGGTCGCGCGCTGGCGCGAGCTCCAGACCGCCACGCCCTCGCTGGACAACCCCTTCCTGTCGGTGGAGTTCGCGCTGGCCCTCGGCCGGCTGCGGTCCTACGTCCGGGTGGCGGTGATCGAGGACCACGACAAGGTGGTCGGCTTCATGCCGTTCGAGCGCCACGCGTTCGGCGTCGGCAAGCCCCTCGGAAGCTGGCTCACCACCTGCCACGGCCTCATCGCGGTCCCCGACCTCGACATCCCCGCCCGCCACCTGATCCGTGCCTGCGGCCTGTCGGTCTTCGCCTTCGACCACATGGTCGCGGGGCAGCCCACATGGGAGCCGCACGAGTCGGCGGTGCGGCCCGTGCCGATGATGGACCTCACCGGCGGCTACGACGCCTACATCGGGCACGTGCGGGCCGGCTCCCCGAAGAACTACAAGACGGTGCGTTACAAAGAGCGCAAGCTCGCCCGCGAGCACGGCGTGGTCCACCTCGACTGGGGCGCCGCCGGCCCGGACGCCATGCGCGTCCTCACCGGCTGGAAGTCCGACCAGTACCGCCGCACGGGCCGGGTCGACCGCTTCGCCCAGCCGTGGATCGTCGAGCTGCTGGAAGAGATGCACGCCAGCGACTCGCCCTCGTTCGCGGGCGTGCTGACCATGCTCTACGCCGGAGACACCCCGGTGGCGGGGCACTTCGGCCTGCGCACCGAGAAGACCCTGGTCGGATGGTTCCCGGCCTACGACCCCGAGTTCGCCCGGTACTCCCCCGGAATCATGCACCACTTGCACATGGCGGAGCAGGCCGCCTCGAACGGCCTGGGCCATGTCGACATGGGCAAGGGGGGCAGGGAGTACAAGGGCTGGTTGAAGAACGGCACCACCCACGTCACCGAAGGCCGGGTCTCCCGGCCGTCGGCGACGGCGGCCGTCCATTGGATGGGCCGGACGCCCGTGAACAAGGCGCGCAACATCGTGGTTGACCGTCCTTCGCTCTACCGGCTGGCAGACCGCCTGCTGAAGGGCTTCGGACGGGTCCGCACATCCCTCCAGCCCGCAACCGTCGAGAAGGAACCCTCGGGGGCACGCTGAAAGGCGCGTCCCCTCGCACAGCACACCTCAGTTATGACCGGGACGGAGAATCCCCTCTCCGTCCAGTCGCGCCGGTCCTATTGGCAGTCGCCGCCGATGTCAGACCGCCCGGAAGGACATTCCCTCAAATGAGTCCCGAGATCACCAAGCACAACGGGAAGCCCCAGATCCACGCGCTGCGGCCGTTGCCGGGCGTGGAACGCTTCACGCCGGTGACCCCGCACCTGGCCATATCCCCGACCGTCAGCGTCGTCATCCCCGCGATGAACGAGGCGGAGAACCTCCCTCACGTCTTCGCCACCTTGCCGCACTGGATCCACGAGGTCATTCTCGTGGACGGCAACTCCACCGACGACACCGTGGCGGTCGCCCGCCGCCTGCGCCCGAACCTGCGTGTCGTCCAGCAACGTGGGAAGGGCAAGGGCGACGCCCTTCGCACGGGTTTCGCGGAATGCACGGGCGACATCACCGTCATGATCGACGCCGACGGCTCCACCGACGGCCGCGAGATCATCAACTTCGTCGGGGCCCTGCTGACCGGCGCGGACTTCGTCAAGGGATCCCGGTACGCGAGCGGCGGGGGCAGCGACGACCTCACCTTCAGCCGCCGCCTCGGCAACAGCGTCCTGCGCGGCATGGTGAACCGCATCTACGGCACCCGGTACACCGACCTGTGCTACGGCTACAACGCGTTCTGGACGCGTCACCTGGACGTCCTCGACCTCGACTGCGAGGGCTTCGAGGTCGAGACCGTGCTCAACATCCGCGCGGCCAAGGCCGGCCTGCGCGTCCACGAGGTGCCGAGCCACGAGCGGTGCCGCATCCACGGCGAGAGCAACCTGCGCGTCGTCAGGGACGGCTTGCGCGTGCTCAGGACGATCATGCGCGAGTGGCGGCGCCCGGCGGTCGAGGCCCCTCCGGCCCCGTCCTCCGCGCAGCGCGCCGCGGACCAGGGCGCGGCATAGCGGGATGAAGATCTCCGTCGTCATCTGTGTCTACACGGAAGACCGGTGGGACGACATCAGAGCCGCCGTCGAGTCGGTGCGCGCCCAGACGTTCCCGCCGCACGAGCTGATCCTCGTCGTCGACCACAACCCCGACCTTCACCTCAGGCTGAAGCGGGAGTACGTCGACGCGATCGTCGTGGAGAACACCCACGAACGAGGGCTGTCGGGCGGCAAGAACACCGGGGTGGCGACCGCCTCCGGCGACGTGGTGGCGTTCCTGGACGACGACGCGGTGGCCGAGCCCGGGTGGCTCGCGGCGTTCGCGCGGGCCATGGCGGCCGACCCCGCCGTCGTCGGGGTCGGCGGGCTGACCCGGCCCCTGTGGGCGACCGGCCGCCGGCCGCGGTGGTTCCCCGAGGAGTTCGACTGGACCGTCGGGTGCACCTACCGCGGCCTGCCCGCCGAGCGCAAGGCCATCCGCAACGTGATGGGGGGCAACGCCGCCTTCCGCGGCCACGTCGTGGGCGAGGTCGGCGGGTTCCACTCCGGCATCGGCCGCAGCGTGCAGGGACGCAAGAGCCGGCCGCTCGGCTGCGAGGAGACCGAGTTCTGCATCCGGCTCTCCCAGCGCCGGCCGGGGTCGGTCATCATGTTCGAGCCCGAGGCCGTCATCGGCCACCGGGTCCCCGCGGCCCGGGCCACGTTCCGCTACTTCCGCGCGCGCTGCTACGCGGAGGGGCTGTCCAAGGCCCTGGTGGCGCGCAGCGTCGGCGCGGGCGACGGCCTGTCCAGCGAGCGTTCCCACGCCCTGAAGGTGCTTCCGCTCGGCGCGCTGCGCGGCGTGCGGGACGCGCTGCGCGGCGACCCCGCGGGGCTCGCCAGGGCGGGGGCGATCGTCGCGGGCCTGGCCTGGACCTCCTGGGGGTACGCGGTCGGGTCCGCCCGGCTGCGCCTGCGCGGCGACCGAGCCGAGACCAACCGACACGAACGGTGAGTTCATGCGTGTGCCGATCCTGATGTACCACTCCGTCACCGACCGTCCGAACAGCGCCACACGGCCCCTGGCGGTGCGGCCCTCGGTGTTCGAGGCGCAGATGGCCTACCTCAAGGACCGGGGGTTCACGCCGCTCACCCTCGCCGACCTGGTCGCCTCGCTGTACGGCACGGGCGGCGCCCCGGCGCCCGAGCGTCCCGTGGTCGTGACGTTCGACGACGGGTACGCCGACTTCCACGAGAACGCGCTGCCCGTCCTGGAGCGCCTCGGCCTCCCCGCGACCGTCTTCCTCACCAGCGGGTGGGTGGAGGACGCCGGCCCCGACGCCGCGGGCCGGCCGCTGGACCGCATGCTGACCTGGAGCCAGGCCCGCGAGGCCGCCTCGTGCGGCATCGAGATCGCCGGGCACAGCCACAGCCACCCCCAGCTCGACCAGTTACCCGACGCCGCGCTGCGCGTGGAACTGCGCCGCAACAAGGCCCTGCTGGAGGACAAGGTGGGGTGGCCCGTCGCCACGATGGCCTACCCGTACGGCTACTCCAGCGCCCGGGTGCGCAAAGAGGTGCGCAAGGCGGGCTACTGGGCCGCGTGCGCGGTCGCCAACGCGCTCGCGGACGAGTCCGGCGACGTCATGGCGCTCTCCCGGCTCACCGTCGGCAGGTCCACCACCATGGACCGCTTCCGGCGCGCGGTCGAGGGGCGCGGCGTCCCCATGATCTATCTGAAGGAACACGCGCTGACCAAGGGGTACGCGGTGGTGCGCCGGACGCGGTACGGCCTGCGCCACGTGGTCGGGCGCGTGTGACGCGACCGCGGGCGACGCCAGGCGTCGACGAGGGGGGTGAGACCGCCATGACCACCACCGTGGCAGGCGGACCGAGGGATCGAAAGGAGAACGGACGGGACCGGGGGCTCGCCGGGCTGCGCCGGCGGATCATGCGCGACCTGCGCAACCCGCTCTTCCTCAACGGGTACGCCCTGATGGCCAACACGGCCGTCACGGCGGTGCTCGGCATGGGCTACTGGCTGCTCGCCGCCCGGCTGTACTCCCCCGAGGACTTCGGGCGCAGCCAGGCGCTGATCAACGCGATGCGGTTGTTCGCGGGGCTCACGGCGCTCGGCCTGACCGGCGCGCTCGCCCGGTTCATCCCGGTGGCCGGCAAGCGCACCGGGGGGCTCATCGGGCGCGGCTACCTCATCGCCACGGTGACGGCGGTGGTCGCGGCCGTGGGGTTCCTGCTCACGCTGCCGTTCTGGGGGGAGAACTACGCCCGGCTGGCCGGTTGGGGGCCGGGGCTGTTCTTCCTCGCCTCGGTGGCGATCTGGTCGGTGTTCACGCTGCAGGACGTCGCGCTCGCCGGGATGCGGCAGGCCGTCTGGGTGCCGGTGAACAGCATCTGCTTCGGCATCGTGAAGATGGGGCTGCTCGTGGCCCTGGCGGGTGCGCTCCCCGACGACGGCGTGTTCGTGTCGTGGATCATCCCGACGGCGCTGGCGCTGGTTCCGGTGAACCTCTTCATCTTCGGCGTCCTGGTGCCCCGGCACGCCCGCGGCGCGCCCGAGGGGACGCGCCCGCCCGGCCTCCGCGAGATCGGCCGCTTCCTGGCGGGCGACTACCCGGGGGCGTTCTCGGTGCTGGCCATCGTCTACTTCCTGCCGGTGTACGTCGCCTCGCGGGTGAGCGGGGAGCTGTTCGGCTACTTCGCCATGGCGCAGACGCTGGGGGCGATGATCGAGCTGCTGGCCATCAACATGGCCACCTCGCTGACCATCGAGGGCTCGGCGGACGGCTCGCGGCTGGCCGCCAACTGCCGGCAGGCGCTGCGCCGGGCGTACCTGATCATCGGGCCGGTCGCGGTGGTGACGTTCCTGGCGGCCCCGCTGATCCTGTCGGTGTTCGGGCCCGGGTTCTCCGAGCACGGCACGCCGCTGCTGCGGCTGATGGCCCTCGCGGTGCTGCCGCGCGTGCTCATCGAGATCTACCTGAGCGCGCTGCGGGCCAACAGCAGGGCCCGTATGCTCGCCCTCGTCCAGATCGGGCTGGCGGTGCTCGTGCTGTCGTCGTCGGTCATCCTGCTGCCGGTGACGGGCATCACGTCGGTGGGGTACGGACTGCTGTTCAGCGAGCTGCTGGTGGCCGCTCTGATCTTCGGCGGGCTACGTAAAATTCTCAAACCCACCGAAACGCCGCATTCGTCTGGCGCGCGGGACACGCCAGAGGCCGCATCATGGTCAACGTGAGGCAAGGGACGGGTGAAGCGGCGAAGCAGGAGACGGCCGAGCGGGCCGGCGGCACGGGCCACAGGCCACCCCCCTCCCCGCCCCCCGGCGCCCCGCGCGCCGACGAGGACGCCGCACAGCCGGCGCAGGAGTCTCCGCGCCCGGACGAGGAGAACGCCGATTCGGACCTGACCCCCGTGGACCAGCACGATTCCGGCCCGGACGAGAACACCCCGCCCCCGGCCCCGAACCCCCCACCCCCAGACCACGACTCCGCCCAGAACTCCCCCCGTACGGACCAGACCACCCCGTACGCGGACCACGACTCCTCGGACGCGGACCACGACACCCCGGACGCGGATCTCGACTCCGCACCCACGGGTCAAGACACCACGGGCGCGGATCCCGATTCGTCGCGCGCGGGTGAGAAGACCTCGGCGGGCGGGCGGAAGGCGGCGCCGGTCGTCCCCGATGCCGAGGACACCCAGGTGATCCCCGTGCTGCCGGGAGACGACCTCGTCCAGGCGCTGTCCTCGCCCTCGGAAGGGGGCGCGGCCGAGGTCGCCGCGGAAGTCGCCCCCGCCGTGCAGCCTCCCGCCGCACCGGACGTCCCCATCCGCCGCCACAGAACGCCCAAGTCCTCTCCCGAGGAATCCGCACCCCCGGCGCACCCTGACCAGGACTCACCTGGGGACGCCCGCCAGCCGGAGGACTCCACCGGGGATGACCCCGCGGCCGAGAAGTCCAGCCCCAAGGAATCCGTGCCGGGCGGCTCCGCTCAAGGCCCTTCCCCCAAGGGGGACGGCCCGGACGAGGGAGACGGCCGCGACGAGGCGGAGTACACGGGCGACGAGACGGCGGACTTCCGTAGCCCGGCGGCCACGGGGGCCGCGGCGGCTCCCGGTCCTCTGGTGATGCCCCTGTATCTGGACCCGGCGAACACGGCGCCCCGCAGGTACGTCCGCGAGATACTCGCCACCCGCGAGCCGATCGAACCCCCCGCGAAAACCGCGGACCGGGCGACCGACGCCCAGGAGTCCGCGCACGTCCCCACGGAGGCCACCGGGCCCGCGGCCGGGAAGCGTGTGAGCCCGGCCCGGACGTGGACGGAGAAGGCGGCGCGGAAGCGGAGGGAGAGAGAGGCGCGGGCGAGGAAGTCGGCCCGCGAGGCGGCCCTGGCGGCGGAGACGGCGCGGGCCGACGAGACCTCTCGCGCGCACAATGCGACGGGAGCGGACCGGACGGCCGGGGCGAGTAAGACGGCTGAGGCGGCCGGGACCGCTCGGGCGGGCAAGACGGCCCGGGCCAACAGGATGTCCCGGGCGAACAAGACCTTCGAGGCCGACGGGACGGCTCGCGCCCAGAAGGCCGCTCGGACGGAGAAAGCGGCGCGGCGGGACCAGGCCGCGCACCCGGACCAGGCGACGCGAGGAGAGGAGTCGGCGCGGCGGGACCAGGCCGCGCGGGACCGGTCGGCCCGGGTGCGGGAAGGGGTGCTCGCGGGGCGGGTGGCGGGGAAGGCGGCGTTCTGGTTGCCGCCGTTGCTCACCATCGAGGGCCTGGTCATGTACGTGCTGGCCATGCGGGTGCCGCACGGGCCCATGCGCGGGGTCGACCTGGACAAGATCGACGGCCTGGGCCTGATCTCGGTGCTCCCCGTGACGGCGTTCGCCGCGATCGCGCTGCTCATCGTGTCGTTCTTCGTGACCCTGACGCAGAACACCGACCGCAAGGGCCTGCTGCTGTCCCAGCTCGGCGCGATCACCTTCGCCCTGCACGGCGCGGCGGCGCTGATCGAGCCCGAGCCCCGCTTCCACACCGCCTGGGTCCACGCGGGCTTCGCCGAGTACATCGGCCGCGCGGGCGAGGCCCTGCCCGGCCTGGACGCCCGGTTCGCCTGGCCGGGCTTCTTCGCGCTGTTCGGCTTCGTGCTGCGCGCCGCCGGGATCGACGACCCGTCGATGGTGCTGCAGTGGACGCCGTTCCTGTCCAACCTGCTGTACCTGCTGCCGTTCGTGCTGATCCTGCGCCAGATCGTCGCGACCACCCGGGCGCGCTGGTTCGCCGCGCTGCTGTTCGTCCTCGTCCAGTGGATCGGCCAGGACTACTTTTCGCCGCAGGGCTTCACGTTCGCGCTGTACCTGGTGTTCGTGGCGATCCTGATGCGCTGGTTCGGCCGCGCGGAGCCGCGGACCGCGCCGCTGCCCGCCAAGGGACGCCTGCGGCGGCTGCTCGCCCGGCTGGACCGGCTGGCGCCCGGCGAGCTGCCGGCGCGGCCGACGACGGTGACCGACCGGGTGGTGCTGCTGACGCTGCTGGTCGGCCTGTTCGTGGCGACGACGGCCACCCACCAGATCACGCCGTTCATGATGCTCGGCGCGCTGACGGGCCTGATCCTGCTGCGGCGCAGCACGCTGTCGCTGGCACTGCCGGTGTTCCTCGGCCTGATCGTGATCGCGTGGATCAACTACCAGGCGACGCCGTTCTGGAGCGGCCGGATCAACGAGCTGTTCGGCGGCATCGGCAAGATCTTCGCCAACCTGCAGGAGAACACCGGCGACCGCCTGGAGGGCACCGACCCGCAGCACGCCATCGTGCTGCAGGTGCGGCTGGCCATCTGCGGCGTGATCCTGATGTTCGCCGGGGTGGGCCTGCTGCGGCGCCTGCGGCGGGGCGTCGCCGACCGCAGCGCGCTGGTGCTGCTGTGCGTTCCCGTCCTGGCGCTCGGCCTGCAGAGTTACGGCGGCGAGATCGGCCTGCGCGTCTACATGTTCGCGCTGCCCGCGGCGTGCATTCTCGGCGCGTACGCGTTCTTCCCGAACCTGCCGGCGAACACGGGCGACGCGCGGGAGGGCGAGGCGGTCCCCGAGCGGCGCCGCAGGTTCCGCCCGTCCCCGGCCACGACGCGGAAGATCTCGGCGGTGCTGGCGGCGGGGACGGCGCTGGTGTTGTCGGTGGCGTTCCTGGTGGCGCGCTACGGGAACGAGAAGTTCGAGCGGGTCACGACGGGCGAGGCGGCGGCGATGCACTACGTCTACGCCCACGACCGGCCGAGCGCGCGGCTGCTGTACCTGGTGCCGGTGCTCGGCGAGGAGGTCACGCCGACGATCCCGTGGCGCGAGCGGGACATCGACCTGGTGGAGTACGACCAGGCGCTGGTCACCAAGAACCCGAAGGACCTGGCCGGGGTGCTGACGGCGCTGCGCGGCAAGGCGGCCAACACGTTCCTGATCACCAGTCGCGGGCAGGCGGCGTACCTGGAGCTGAACCACGGCTTCCCCTCGGACTGGGGGAAGCGGTTCCGCGCCGCGCTGGACTCCTCCACGAGCCTGAAGCGGGTGTTCGCCAACGCGGACGCGGCGATCTACACGCTGCGCTCGTACCCGAAGGGTTCGGAGATCCCGCCGCCGACGGCGATGACGCTGGTCGGCGACCGCTCCACGCCGTGGACGCCGGTGGGGCTGGTGGCGCTGGCGCTGGCGGTGGCGACGTTGTTCGCGGCGGAGCTGGTACGGCTGCGCGGCACCGAGCGGACGCCGCGTGGCCGCCGCAGGCTGGTGATCGTCGGCATGCTCATGACGGCGGCGGCACTGGCCGTGATCGTCGAGCGCTTCCTGACGCTGACCTCACCGTGAGCGGGCGAAGTCACCGGCACGGACCTCGCCTGAGCGGGCGAGGTCGCCGGCGCCGACCTGGTGTGATCGGGTGACGTTCCCTGCGCCGACCTTGCCTGTTCGGGCGAGGTTCCCGGTGCTGATCTCGACCTGAGCGGGCGGAGCCTCCTGGCCGAGGGGGCTCCGCCGAGCCGGTGTCAGGCCGGGGGTCACTGCCCCCGGTCGCTCCACTGGACCGCGTACGGCCGCAGTTCGAAGGGGCGGCCGTCGACCTGGACCTTCAGCGCCGCGCCGGCCGTGTTCACCATGATCATCTGCTTGTCCACGGCGAGCACCTGGACGCGCGGGTCGGAGGTCTGGACGTCCACCAGCGCGGCGCCCGCGGGGAACCAGCGCGTGAACCCGCTGATCAGGCCCGCCATCGGCATCTCGTCCCCGCGCGCGGGCGACCAGAGGCAGCCGGGACAGTCGTCCCCCTCGCGGCGCTGCGGGTTCCAGTAGAGGGCGGTCGCGGCCCCGCTCCTGGCGAACTCCATCATGGCCGCGGCCTGCACGGCCGTGCGGTGCTGCTCGTCCCAGTCGATGTTGTCGGGTGAGATGTACCACTCGGCCCACCAGACGGGCAGGTCGCCGCTCCTCTCCCGCAGCCAGGCGGTCACGGCGGAGAACTTCTTCAGCGCGGTGAACTCGTCGGGGACCAGGCCGCGGTCGTTGGTGGCCGAGGAGGCGTCGACGACGATGAAGTCGGCGCCCTTCTTGTGTTCCAGCCAGTACTGGATGCTCTCCAGCGGCCTGCTGTCGATGGAGCCCCACGGTCCCTTGACCGTGGAGGAGTTGGCGCTGGAGACGTGGCTGTCCACCGGGACGTACGGGCCGCCCACCTGGATCTTCGGGTTCACGGCCTTGAGCGCGTCGTAGACGCGGTTGTACAGGTCGGTGTACGCCTCGACGTCCCAGTTGTTGTGCGCCTCGTCCCAGAAGCCTTTGAACTCGTTCCAGACCATGTAGTGGGTGACGGTGGGGTAGCGCTTGGCGACGGTGGCGGCCAGCGCGGCGAAGTCGTCGAAGTGCTCCCGCTGGGGGGCGACCTCGATCTTGCCCCAGTTCGTGCGGCCCTCCGCGCCGCCCTTCATCCAGTCGGGCGCGCAGCACAGGGTGAGGACCGGCTGGGCCTTGGTGGCGGCCATCAGCTTGACCCGGCGGTCCAGGTCGCGGAAGTCGTACTTGCCGGGCGAGGGCTCGGGGTTGCCCGCGCCCCAGCCCATGATGTGCTGGTTCTGCAGGACGGGGACCCGGCTGAACAGGTCGGCCGCCCGGCTCCTGACCTCGTCGGTCTCGTTGTCGGCGCTGTACTGCGTGTGCGTGACGCCCCAGCGCGGCCAGCTCTCGACCACCGGCGGGGGTTCCAGCGTGGGCGGCGGCTGGGGGGTGGCGACGATGGTGGCCGCCACGCCCTCGGAGCGCTCGGGCCCGCGCCGGGCGGCGACCGCCAGGAGCCCCGCCACCAGGGCGAGCGCGATCAGGCCTGCCCCGATGGCCGCGGGCCCGCGGGGGATGTAGCGACGCCGAGCATGCCGGCCACTGTTCTCCAACACTTCGTCACCGTATCCGCTCACGCTTGCAAGACCCTTGAAATGCTCCCACTACGGGCGGTGACCCCCGCGCCGTCCCCCTGATGTCCCGCGTCCGGCTCCCCGCCGCCGCACGGCCGTCGTGCCGATGTCGTGCCGCCGTCATGGCGCTGTCATGGCGCTGTCCCGGCGCCGCCGACGCGTCGGCGGCACGCCGTCGTGCCGGGAGCCGTGGTCCGTCACTGGACCACCCGATAATCGCTTTAACCACTCAAGTCTGCCGATGAAGCGCCGAACTAATAATCAAGCATCTTAAGGTGTGGAGCTGGCATGAAAGCGGTATGAATCCGGCGACCGAGGATTTGAGGGGGCACAGTGGCCCGAGCATGGCTGCCCGTCGCCAGTCGAATTCCCGCTCCAGAGGACGCCGGCCCCATGGCCGGCGGCGCGCCCCGCGTGGTCTGGTTCATTTGGCCGACCGATCCCCAGCGGGTCTCCGCCAAATCCGTCGCCCAGCGGCTCGTGCAGATCAAACAGCCCGCCCATCTCGTGTGGAACCCCGTCTCCGGGCAGATCGTCCAGTCTCTGCCCCCCACACGCGCGGCAAACGGCCTGCCCGGCGATCTCAACAGGCAGGGCAGGGTGTGCGTGCAGATCCGCGTGCTGGGCTCGGTGGAGGAGCCGTTCACCGAGAGCAAGCTCGACGGGCTGGACGACATCCTGGCCTGGCTGGATTCGTGGGAGGTGCCGCGGCACTGGCCCGCCGGGCCCCCGCTGCCCTACCCGCACTCGCTGGCCGCCCAGCGCAGCCGGCGGCTGTGGGCGAGGGGCGGCCACTTCGGCAACTCGCAGGTGCCGGGCACCTCGGAAGGAGACCCCGGCCCCATCGACGTCCATCGCATCGTCGGCGGCCTCGCGCCGAACCTCGACGTGCCCCGTCACCGCGCGGAGATGGAAGCCCGCGACATGCCTCAGGAATGCGCGGCGGAGAGGTATTCGATCAACGGCCCGACGGGCACCGTGATCTGATCTTTATCCTACTATTACATCCTAGGAGCCAAGCTGGGTAAAGGCGCGAGCCTGGCCCGCGTCGTTAGGTACCCCAGTAGGAGCTCATGCGCATCTCCGTCGTTCATCCCCGCGAGCTCGGGCCGTCCGAGACGGCACGGTGGCGTGCTCTCCAGGCCGCCGACCCGTCGTTCGACAGCCCGTTCCTGTCTCCGGAGTTCACGATGGAGACGGGCCGGGTGCGCGAGCAGGCACGCGTGGCCGTGCTGGCCGACGGCGGCGACATCGTGGGCTTCTTCCCGTTCGAACGTCACCCGCTCGGCATCGGCAGGCCGGTGGCGGCGGGGCTCACCGACGCGCAGGGCATGGTGCACGCCAAGGACATCGAGCTCTCCGTGCCCGAGCTGATGAAGGCGTGCGGGCTCGGGGTCTTCGAGTTCGACCACCTGCTGGCCGGGCAGCCGCTGGTCCCCGAACGGCACTCGCGCCACCCCTCCCCCGTGATCGATCTGTCGGACGGGTACGAGGCGTACGTCGAGACGCTGAAGAAGGTCTCGGGCAAGACCTACAAGAGCACCGCGTACAAGAGCCGCAAGCTCGGGCGCGACTTCGGCGAGCTGCGCCACGACTTCGGGATCCGCGACCACGCCGTCCTGCGCACGCTCACCGACTGGAAGACCGACCAGTACCGCAGGACCGGCCGCGCCGACCGGTTCTCCCGGCCGTGGATCACCCGCCTGGTCGAGAACCTGCTGGACGTCGACACCGAGCACTTCGCCGGCGCGCTCGACATGATCTACGTCGGCGACCGGCCGGTCGCGGGCCACTTCGGGCTGCGCACCAAGACCACGCTCGCCGGGTGGTTCCCCGCCTACGACCCGGCCTTCGCCAAGTACTCCCCCGGCCTGATCCACCACCTGGCGATGGCCGAGCGCGCGGCCGAGGCCGGCATCCGCCTGATCGACATGGGCCGCGGTGAGAAGGAGTACAAGGAGAAGCTGAAGACCGGCGAGCTCTGGGTGACCGAGGGCAGGATCGCCCGGGCGACGCCGGCCGCGGGGGTCCACTGGCTCGTGCGCGTCCCCGTGCGCAAGGCCCGTGGAACGGTCCTCGCCAACTCGGTGCTTCGCGAGACCGCCGACCTGGCGCTCAAGACCTACGGGCGCATCCGCACCTCCCTGGCGTCCTGACCTCGCCCGCCGGCGACCTGACCGGAGGCGGTCGGCTTCACGCCGAGCCCGCGTCCCGCGGTCATCGCATGCGCTACCTTTCTGCTCTGACCGTCGAGGCGGTGGCGGACCGCGGCGGTGCGATGGAAGAGGGAGCGGTGAGCCCCGAGAAGATCATCACGGCGCGCACGGGCCGTGAAAGCGTGTACCTCCCCTCCAACCGGCTCGGGCTGTACCTCGCCCTGCGCCACTGGTGCACCCCGGGGCAGCGCCTGCTCATGTCGCCCATCTCGGCGGACGAGATCCTGTTCCTCGTGCTGGCCGCCGGGCTGATCCCGGTGATCGCCCCCATCTCCGTCCTGGACGGCAACATCGACGCCGTCCGCGCGCTGCTCGGCACGGTGGACGCGGTGCTCACCACGAACCTGTACGGCCTGCCGGACGATCTGCGCGCCATGGCGGGCATGGTGGTGATCGAGGACGTCGCGCACGCCGCCGAGACCTCCGTCGACGGCCGCCCGCTCGGCACGTTCGGCGTGGCGGGGGTGTTCAGCCTGTCCAAGCACGCCGGGGCCGGGTCGGGGGGCGTGCTGGTGGTGGACGGCGCCGCCGACCGGCGCGCGCTGGAGCGCGGGCGCGACCTGCTGCTGCAGCCGGGCGCCCTGCGCAAGGACGTCTTCTCCGTCGCCACCTCGGCGGCCCGCCACCTCGCCCTGCGGATGGACATGGCCCGGCCGGCGATGCGGGCCGCCCGCGCGTTAGGGCTGCACGAGCCCCGCGAGGGGTACCGCATCGCCCTGCGGCCGGGCGCGCTGGGCGACGCCCTCGCCCGCAGCCGGGACGGCGGCGCGAGCCTGGCCCCGCTGGACCCGTGGGTGCGCGCCGACCTGCACGACTACCGCCGCACCCGGGGCGGCCTCGCCCGCTGGTACCAGGGCCGCCGCCTCGCCCGCCTGCCGCGCGAGCGCGACCGCAGGCTGGCCGGGGTCGCCCGGCTGGCCGAGCTGCCCACCGTGGCGGACGGCGTGCGCGCCCACGCCGGCCAGCCCCTGTTCCGGGTGCCGCTGCTGGTGTCGGACCGCGACTTGGCGATCGCCGCGCTGGAGCGGCGCGGCGTCCCCACCGGCTACCTGTACGACCCGCCGTACGACATCTACGCCGAGGCGTTCGTCGAGCCGTCGCCCGAGCCGGAGGTCGCGCTGTGGTGGGCGCGGCACGTCCTTCCCGTGGACCCGCTGTACGCGGCGCGGGCGTTGCCGGTCGTGGAGTCGCTGCGCCCGGCCCCGCCCCCGCCGGGCGACCACCTCATGCCCCGGGCCGCCTGAGCCCCGGGCGGGTCAGCGGGCGTTCTCGCCGATCAGGTCGCGGATGATCTCGCACGCCTTCCTGACCTCGGCGAGGGACGCCGAGCCGTAGCCGATCACCAGGCCGTGGGCGGCCACCGGGCCGTGGTGGTGGCGTTCGGCCGTGTCGAGGAGCACGCCGCGCGCGGCGGCCTCGGCGACCAGCGGGCCGACCGTCCCCGCGGGCAGGCCGACGAAGACGTGCAGCCCGGCCGAGTCGCCCCGCGCGCGGGAGCCGAGGATCTCCACGATGGCGGCGCGGCGGCGCGCGTACTCCAGCCGCATGCGCCGCAGGTGCCGGTCCAGGTCGCCGCGCTCCAGCAGGACCGAGACCGCCTCCTGCACCGGCCCGGGGGCGCGGTCGCCGAGCACGCGCCGGATCGCGGCGATCTTCCGCAGCAGCTCGGGCGCGGCGACCAGCCAGCCGATGCCGACGTCCGGCGTCAGCGACTTCGACAGCGTGCCGAGCAGCACGACCCGCTCGGGGTCGAGCCCGTACAGCGCGGGCAGCGGCGCCACGTCGTAGCGGAACTCGCCGTCGTAGTCGTCCTCCAGCACGGTGGCGCCGGTGCGCCGGGCCCAGGCGAGCAGCCGTTCCCTGCGGGCGATCGGCAGCCTGCCGCCGAGCGGGTACTGGTGGGCGGGGGTGGTGTAGAGGACGCGCAGGTCGTCGGGGAGCCCGTCCACGATCACGCCCTGCTCGTCCACCGGGCACGGCGTGACCCGGCCGCCGCGCGCGGCCAGCACGTGGCGGGCGGTGCGGTAGCCCGGCTCCTCCACGCCCGCGCCGTCGCCCGGCCGCAGCAGGGCGGCGGCCACCAGGTCGAGCCCGTTGCCGGTGCCGCGGGTGACCATCACGTTCTCGGGCCCGACGGGGATGGCCCTGGCCCTGCGCAGGTGACCGGCCAGCAGGGCGCGCAGGCGGGGATGGCCGTACGGGTCGATGTAGGCGGCGGGCGGGCGCAGCGCGGCCAGGCGCCAGGCACGCCGCCAGGCGCCCTCGTCGTACCCGAGCACCCACGGCCGTCCCGGCCGCAGGTCGATCACCCCGGCGGGCGGCGAGTCGGCGTCGCCCCACGGGTCGGGCTCGGCCGGCGCCTCCCGGCGGGCGGCGGGCGCCGCGTCCCCTCCCGGGCGGCCGGTCAGGTGCGCGACGTAGGTGCCGGAGCCGTGGCGGCCCTCCAGCCACCCCTCGGCGTAGAGCTGCTGGAACGCCTCGGTGACGACCGTGCGGCTGACGCCGAGCAGTTGCGCCAGGGCCCGGCTGGAGGGCAGCCGCTCGCCGGAGCGGAGCATGCCGGCGCGCACGCCCTCGCGGAGCTGCCCGGTGAGTTGCACGGCGAGCGGCACCGGCGCCGCGCGGTCCAGGGCGAGGGGGAGGTCGATGGGCCCGCGCACGGTCGTCTCCGGAAGGCTCGGGGGGGAACTCGGGAAAAGTGGTCCCTCAGAAGTGGTCGTCAGTGGACATCCACAACCATCCACTTCCGTCCTACGGTAGCGGCATGCTTTCCACGACCGCTCGCACGACGCTCAACAGGTCCAAGGCCCGTGGCCGCACCGACCGCTCCGAGCTGTACGCCGTCCTCGACGCCGGGCTGATCTGCCACCTCGGAGTCGTGGTGGACGGCTCCCCCCGCGTGATCCCGACCGGGTACGGCAGGATCGGCGACACCCTCTACCTGCACGGGTCCACCGGCGCCGCCTCGCTGCGCACGGCCGCCGAGCCGGGCGAGGTCTGCGTCACGGTGACGCACGTGGACGGCCTCGTGCTGGCCCGCTCGGTCTTCCACCACTCGGTGAACTACCGCTCGGCGATGATCTTCGGTGCGGCGCGCGCGGTCGAGGACGAGGACGAGCGGCTGGCGGCGCTGCGGGCGATCACCGAGCAGCTCGCGCCCGGCCAGTGGGACGCGGTGCGCGGGCCGTCGCGCAAGGACCTCGCCGCCACGGCGGTGCTCGCCGTGGCGCTGGCCGAGGCGTCGGTGAAGACGCGGCAGGGGCCGCCTGGGGACGAGGAGGAGGACTACGCGCTGCCCGTGTGGGCGGGGGTGCTGCCGCTGCGGACCACCTGGGGCGAGCCCGTGCCGGATCCGGCTCTGCGGGCGGGGATTCCGGTGCCTCCGCACATCTCCGACCGCCCCGATCCCGGCGGCGCGGGGTGACCTCCGCCGTGTCCTCGCAATCACCAGCGGTCACCAGCAATCACGCGCAATAACTGACAATCGCATCGACAATGTGCCAAATATCGACTTAGGCACCTCAGGCCGCCAGGTCGTCGTTAAGCTTCGTTCTCGCGTCAAGGGTGGGGGCCCGGCCACAAAAGGGAGATCGAATTGGACGGCCACATGGGGGCCTGGCGAGTCCCCGGATACACCGAGATCCGAGATCTCGGCGCGGGGGGCTCGGGACGTGTCGTGATGGCACGCCACGAGGCCGACGGAACGACGGTCGCGATCAAATACCTGTCCGGCGACCTCATCTCCGACCCCGGTTTCCTGATCAGGTTCCGGCATGAGGCGCGGCTGCTGGAGCTGCTGGACAGCCCGCACGCCGCGAGGTTCTACGAGTACGTCGAGACCGACGGCGGCGCGGCCATCGTCATGGAACTGGTCAACGGCGTCTCCCTGCGCGCGATGCTGCGCTCGGAGGGGCCGACCGGCGCCGAGGCGGCGCTCGTCCTGCTCAAGGGGTCGCTGCTCGGCCTCGGCGCCGCGCACGCCAACGGGCTGGTCCACCGCGACTTCAAGCCCGAGAACGTCGTCATCGACGGCGCCGGGCACAGCAAGCTCGTCGACTTCGGCATCGCGGTGCGCGTCGGCGACGGCGTGAGCGGCGCGGGCACCCCGCCGTACATGGCGCCCGAACAGTGGGCGGGCGCCCCGGCGGGGCCGAGCACGGACGTCTACGCGGCGACCGTGGTCTTCTTCGAGTGCCTCACCGGCACCCGGCCGTTCCAGTCGCAGAACGCGCTGGTGCTGGCCCGCCAGCACCAGACGATGCCGCCGCCGATCGAGCAGGTTCCCGCGTCGCTGCGCGGCCTGGTGGAGCGGGGCATGGCCAAGCACCCCGCCGACCGGCCCGCCTCGGCCGCCGAGTTCCTCGCCGAACTGGAGGCCGTGGCCGTCGAGGCGTACGGCCAGGACTGGGAGGAGCGCGGGCGCCGCCGCCTCGCCGCCCTCGCCGGCCTGCTCGTGCTGCTGTTCCCGCTCGGCGAGGCGGCGCCGCAGGCCGGGGCCGCGCTGGCCGAGTCCGACCTCGGCGCCCGGCGCGGCCTGAAGAAGCTCAGCGTCAAGATCGCGATCGGCGCGCTCGGCCTGGCGGTCGTGTCCGCCGTCACCGCGGTGCTGGTCGGCTCGCTCGGCGACACCTCCCTGCAGGCGCAGACCTCGGTGCTCACGCCGACGCCCGCGCCCGCCGAGACCGTCACGACCGACGGCAGCCCCGAGCCCGCCATCGACGACTCCCCCACCGAGGTCCCCTCGGAGGAGCCCACGCAGGAGCCGTCCGAGGAGGCCAGCGCGCAGCCGACCACGCCGCGGCAGACGGCCGCCGCCCCCACCGGGGCTCCGTCTCCCACCGCGAAGGCGCCCTCGCCCAGCAAGAAGCCGGACAAGCCGGGGCCCCCCGCCTCGCCGACCGGCAAGCCCAAGCCGAAGCCGTCGGCGACCGAGGACGAGCCGCAGGACCCCAAGGTGAGCACCAAGCCCACCCCGAGGCCCAAGCCGACCCCGACGCCCACCCCGACGTCGGCTCCCCCGTCGCCGCAGCCCACCCGCACCCCCACCACGCCGTCCCCCACGCCCACCCCCACCAGGTCGGGCGGCGACGGCGAGGGGACGGGCGAGACCCCGAGCGACGGCGGCGAGACGCCGCGGGGCGGCGAGTCCGGCGAGGGCACCGAGCCCACCGGCCCGGCGGACCCCCCGCCGGGCCGCGGTGACGACGTGCCGGCCGGTCTTCTCGCCGTCGGGCTGGTGACGACGGGCGCCGTTCCCGCCACACTGTTCGTGAGGAAGCGGATGGCGGGACGGCACCGGAGGCGGCGGTAGATGCCAGAGGGCGGCAACATCGCGGGTTATCGGCTCGCCGGCCGTTCGCGCGCCTCCGATGCGGGCGTCTGGGTGGACGCCGTGGCCCCCGATGGCGCCCACGGCGGCGCGCTGCGGCTCGATCCGCGCGCGCTGTCGGCGCCGGGGGCCCGCGACCGGGTGGTGGCCGCGGTCCTGGCCGACCGTCACCTCACGCAGAACGGCGTCACCGGGCTGCTGCCCGTCTCCGACCTGGTGGCCGCGGGGGACGACGTGTGGGTGCTGACCGCCCGCCCGGCCATCCCGTCGCTGGACGAGCTCGCGCGGGGACGCCCGCCCGGGGACGCGCCCGACGCGGGCAGCGCGGCCACCGTCCTGGTCGAGACCGCGCAGACCCTGCTCGCCGTGCACGCGGCGGGCCTCGCGCACGGCGCCCTGCACGCCGGCACGGTGGTCGTCGGCGAGGACGGCACGGCCCTGCTGGCCGAGCGCGGCCTCGCCACGGCCCTGTACGGCGGCGACGCCTCGCCCGGGCGGGACGTCGCGGCGTGGGCGGCCCTGGCCAGGACCCTCGCGTCCGGCTGGGCCGCGGGCTCCGCCGACGCGGCCCGCCTGCTGGAGCACGCGGCGGCCACGGCGGAGTCGCGGGGCCTGAGCGCCGCGCGCGACACCCTGCTGAGCGGTCGCGAGCTGCTGCCCGCCGGGTTCACGACCCGCGAGCGGCTGGTGCGGACGCTCCAGTGGTGGTCGGCGTCGGAGGTGCCGACCGGCAGGCCCGCGCCGCCGGTCGCCACGAACCCGCAGGTGGACGAGGGCGAGATCGTGACCCTGCTCTACCGGGACACCGGCGCGGGCCAGGCGGCGCCTCCGGGTCTCCCGCCGGGCCACGCGGCCGCGATCGGCGCGGCGGCGGCGGCCTCCGGCGTCCCCGACACCGCGCCCGCCGGCGCCGCGGGAACGACCGGCGGCGAGATGCGCTTCGGTCCGGGCGTGCCCTCGGACACGACGGCCGCGCAGATCTGGCGGGCCGGGCAGCAGCAGCTCACCGTCGCGGCCAAGGACCGGGTCGGCGGCAGGCCGCCCAAGCGGCGGCGGCGCGGCGGCGTGCTCGGCACGGGCGTGCTGTTCCTCGCCGTCCTGGCCGTGGCCCTGTACCTGTGGTCCCAGCGCGCCGCGCCGCTGTCGGTGGAGGCGGTGGACGTCACCGCCCCCAAGCCCAAGGGTTGCGACGTCACGGTGAACATCGTGGGAAAGATCACCACCAACGGCGGGGCCGGGCAGATCAAGTACCAGTGGTGGCGCAGCGACAGGAAGAAACCGATCGAGCAGACCGACACGGTCCCCTCGGGCGGCACGACCTACGAGCTGAACTTCCCCTGGCGGGTCAAGGGCGAGGGCACCCAGAAGTACACCGCGCGGCTGGTCGTCCTGTCGCCGACGGGGTCGGGCACCCCGCTGCACGACGAGGCGTCCTTCACCTACAAGTGCTGAGCCGGGTGGTCCCGCCGGGCGACCGGCGGGACCACCTTTCGCCAGCAAATGCGCGATAACTCCGATTGTCACTATTCTGGCGGGCATGACGCAGACCCCCGCCGGCTGGTACCCCGACCCGTACGGAACCCCCCAACTGCGTTGGTGGGACGGCACGCAGTGGACCGATGCCACCCACCCGCTGGAGAGTTCCCCGGGGCAGAGCGGGCCGGTATCGACCGGCCAGTGGGCGCAGCCGGGCCAGGCGGCGCAGGCGGGGCCCGGCGCACCGCCCCAGCCCGGCCCCGGCACGGGACCGCAGGGACAGCCCGGTACGGGACCGCAGGGTTCGCCCGTCACGGGACCGCAGGGACAGCCCGGCGCGGCCCCGCAGGGGCAACCCGGCACGGGGTCGCAGGGGCAGCCGACCGGCCCGCAGAGCCCGCCCGGAGGTCCGCAGTCCCAGACGGGGCCGCAGCAGGCGCCTCCGCCGCCGGGCGGCCAGGGACCGCAGGGCGCGGGGCCCCAGGGCGGGACAGGGCCGCAGTTCCTGCCGCAGGGGTCGCCGTACGGGGGTCAGCAGGGGCCGGCGGGCGGCCAGGGACCGCAGGGCACCGGCCAGTTCACACCCCCCGGATCAGGGCAGTACGCCCCTCCCGGGACCGGCCAGTACGGCCGGCCGGGGCAGCCCGGCCAGCCCGGCCAGCCTGGTCCGTACGCGCCGCCTGACCAGTTCGCCCGTCCCGGAGCGCCGTACGGCGGCCCCGGGCAGCAGCAGTGGGGCGGGCAGGCCCCCGGTGCGACCGCGCAGTTCTCCGCGCCGGAGTTCGGCGGCCCGCCGCCCCCCGCGAAGAAGAACACCCTGCCGTGGGTGCTCGGCGGCGGCGCGGTGGTGATCCTCCTGGTCGTGGCCCTGGTGATCGGCGTCACCCTCGTCCGGCGGGGTGAGGAGACCCCGGTGGCCGTGAACACCCCGGCCCCGAGCGAGACGATCGAGCCGTCGGACCCGCAGATCACGCCCCCGCTGGAGACGACGCCCACGCCGGAGCCGAGTCCCGACAGCACCGACTATCCCGCCGTCCTGCCCACGCCCAAGGACGGCGTGATCGCCGACCCGCGCACGGGGCTGTCGTACACCTACCCGGGCGGTGACTGGCGGGTGCCGAGCTGGCAGGAGTGGAACGGCAGCGGTCCGGCCGACCGGCGGTTCCCGCAGTGGACCAGCGGCTTCGAGATCACCTCTCAGAAGAACTACGACGGCGAGGACCACGACTGGGTGGGCCAGGTGTCGACCGCGCCCCTTCCGGAGATCTTCGAGTACAAGGGCCCGGACGACCTGCGCAACACGGTCGGTCAGGTCATGATCACCTATGACAAGGTCTTCTACTCGCCCCCTCACAAGCGCAAGGTCGTCAAGGAGGCGGCCATGGACGTGAGCGGCAAGAAGGCGTGGCTGCTCCGGCTGGAGATGGACTTCACCGAAGTGGCCAAGAAGAGCGGCTGGAAGTTCCGCAAGGAGCAGGCGTTCTACCTGCTGGTCGACCAGGGTCCCGGGCAGCGTCCTACCCTGATGTACGCCTCGATTCCGGACAATCTGGACACCAAGGTGATAGATCGCGTACTGGACTCTCTCAAAGCCTCCTGACCGGGCACTACGCTGAGCATTATGAGTGACCTGCTGGTCTGGATCGACTGCGAGATGACCG
Organism: Sphaerisporangium siamense; assembly: GCF_014205275.1. Lineage (NCBI taxonomy): Bacteria > Bacillati > Actinomycetota > Actinomycetes > Streptosporangiales > Streptosporangiaceae > Sphaerisporangium > Sphaerisporangium siamense. Next base: position 3,516,806 of record NZ_JACHND010000001.1, on the reverse strand, counting down.
GACTCGACCTCGGCCGCGACGCGCTCGTCGAGGTCGCGTGCGTGGTGACCGACGGCGAGCTGAACCAGCTCGACGAGGGCGTGGACGTCATCATCAAGCCCCCGCGGGAGGCTCTGGAGCAGATGTCGGAGGTCGTGCGGCAGATGCACACCTCCTCGGGCCTGCTCACCGCCCTCGGCGAGGGCGTCACCCTCGCCGAGGCCGAGTCGGCGATCCTGGAGTACATCCGGCGGCACGTCTCCGAGCCCAAGAAGGCGCCGCTCTGCGGCAACTCCATCTCCACCGACCGCTCCTTCATCGCGCGCGACATGCCCGCGGTCGACGCCTACCTGCACTACCGCATGGTGGACGTCTCCTCCGTCAAGGAGCTGGTCCGCCGCTGGTACCCGCGGGTCTACTTCGCCTCCCCCGCCAAGCAGGGGGGGCACCGCGCGCTGGCCGACATCACCGAGAGCGTGCAGGAGATGCGGTACTACCGCGCCGCCGTCTTCGTCCCCCAGCCCGGCCCCGATTCCGCGACCGCGCGCGAGGTCGCGGAGGCGATCACCGGGTCTTGACCGTGCCGGGGCGCGAGAACCCCTGGAAGCCCGCTACACTTTCTCCTGTGCCGCGACGCGATCGCGGTCATGGTGGGTGTAGCTCAGTTGGCAGAGCGCCAGGTTGTGGTCCTGGATGTCGTGGGTTCAAGTCCCATCACTCACCCGCGGAAGATGGCCGGTCCAAATGGACCGGCCATCACGCTTTTACTGGACAACCCCACCCTCTCCCGGCAAAAGTAGTCTTTCTCCCGCCGCAGGGGCCCAAAGAATGGGACGGCGGGCTATGCTCGCACAGAACCGCTACACCGCCAGCGCGGGGGGCTCGGCGATCTGACAATGTTCGCGCCACCGGAGGCCGGATGAGTGTCGATGACGCCACGTACAACGAGCACGCGCACACAGGGTTGAGCAAACGCGAGGCCGAGGTGATGGAGCTGATCGCGACCGGACATTCGAACGGGGAGATCGCGCAGCGGCTCTTCCTCAGCGAGAAGACCGTGAAGAACCACGTCAATCGCATTTACTCGAAGCTCGGCGCCGATTCCCGGGTGACCGCCATCGGACTGTGGCGGAGCCTGACCCCGGGACAGTCCCGCACCTGACGCCCTGTCGTGACACGAGGGGCGCAGGACGGATGCCAGGCGGGCCGGGGCGGGCTGCCTCAGGCCGGCACCGCCATGGCGTCCCGGGCCGCCGTCAACGCGCGCCCGAACGCCGCGAGGCCCAGGTCGATCTCCTCCTCGCGCACCGACAGCGCCGGGCGGAGCCGCACCGAGCGCTCGCCGCACGGCAGGACGAGCACCCCTTCGTCCTCGCGCAGCGCGGCCACCAGGCGGTCCCTGCCGGTGGAGACGTCGAACGCGCACATGAGGCCCCTGCCCCTGGCGTTGCTCACCAGTTCGGGGAAGGCCCGCTCCAGGTCCCGCAGGCCGGCCAGCAGGCGCTGACCGAGTTCCCCGGCGCGCGGGATGAGCCCGTCCCGCTCGACGATCTCCAGCATGCGCCGGGAGCGCACCATGTCGACGAGGCCGCCGCCCCAGGTGGAGTTGATGCGCCCGCTCGTCCGGAAGACGTTGCCCGGCACCTCGTCCACCCTGCGGCCCGCCATGATCCCCCCCACCTGCACCTTCTTGGCGAAGGCCACGATGTCGGGCGCGAGGCCGAGCTGCTGGTAGGCCCACGGCGTGCCGGTGAGCCCCGCGCCGGTCTGCACCTCGTCCAGGACGAACAGCGCGTCGTGCTCGTGGCAGAGGCGCTGCATGGCCTGGAGGAACTCCGGGCGCATGTGGTTGTCCCCGCCCTCGCCCTGGATCGGCTCGGCGATGAAACAGGCGATGTCGTGCGGGTGCGCCGCGAAGGCGGCCCGGGCCTGGTCCAGCGCCCTGCGCTCGGCCGCCTCGACGTCGCCGAAGTGGATGGCGGGCACGTCGATCCGCGGCCACGCGAAGAGGGGGAAGCGGTCGGTCTTGACCGGTTCGGTGTTGGTGAGCGAGAGGGTGTAGCCGCTGCGGCCGTGGAAGGCCCGGGTGAGGTGCAGCACCTTGCCACCGAGCTCGCGGGGGCGGCCGAGCGACTCGTTGCTGCGGCTCTTCCAGTCGAAGGCGCACTTGAGCGCGTTCTCGACGGCCAGCGCCCCGCCCTCGACGAAGAACAGGTGGGGGAGTTCGGGGTCGCCGAGCACGCGGGCGAAGGTGTCGGCGAAGTCGGCGAGGTGGACGCTGTAGAGGTCGGAGTTGGCCGGTTTGTTGGAGGCGATCCTGCCGAGCAGGGTGACGAACGCGGGGTCGTCGTCGAACGGGTTCACGCCGAGCGGGGCCGAGGCGAAGAAGGTGTAGAAGTCGAGGTACCGGCGGCCGGTGCCGCCGTCCACGATCCAGGACCCGCCGCTGCGCTCCAGATCCAGCTCCAGCCGGTAGCCGTCGATGAGCAGGTGCCGCGAGAGACGTTCGAGGACGCTCATGTGCTCTCCTGGGTCGAAGGTGGCTGTGATTCCACTATTCCCTCAGGAGACCGTGAATATGTGAATACTTTCCGGCGTACTCGATATATCCAGAAAGATTTTCGGCGTGCGCTACATCGCGTGGGCGGCCGTGCCCTCGGCCCCGCGGTGGCCGACATCCCTGATCCGGTAGGCCAGCACCAGCAGCGCGATGCCGTACGCGATCGCGAACAGGCCGATCAGCCAGGTCACCGCCAGCGCGCCCGTGGCGGGCCAGATGAAGAGCAGGATTCCGAAGATCACCGCGAGCACGCCGCTCCCCAGGTACGACCACTCGGCGTCGCCCGCCCTGCGGCGCCGGACCGCGGCGACGATCTCCGCCACGCCGATGACGACCGCGTAGACGGCGATCAGCAGGAGCAGCGCCAACGCCGTGATGGCGGGCCAGAACCAGGCGATGAGGCCCGCGAGGATGCTCAGCACGCCGGAGACGACCATCCAGGTCCGCGAGTCGCGGGGATGGTCGCCGCGGAAGGCGTGGCCGAGGGTGAGGACCCCGCTGACGACCGCGAAGGCGCCGAAGAGCACCACCAGCGTCAGCAGCGTGATCAACGGCCAGATGACGGCCAGCACGCCGAACACCACCGCGCAGATCCCGCGCACGACGAGCATCCACCAGGCGAGGCGGCTCCTCGTTCCCACGACCTCGTGGTCGCCGATGTCACGCATTTCGTCCTCCGTACTCGAACCTCGGTCACAGCGCCCGGCCCTGGTGAGAAGGACACGCACCCTTCGATGCCGCAAATCCCGAGATGTTTCCCTCCATCACCACGTTTCCGTACTATCCGGAAAGGTGGCGATAGCAGCCCAAGGAGCGGTCAAAAGCACCCCACCGCGCGTCAAGCAACGGCATATCGTTTGAGCGTCGTTTACACGCGCGGGCGACGCGGGGACATGTCTGGCACAAGACCCGAGGAGGAGACGCGGTGTCACTTCGCGAAGCCGCCCACGACATCGGCGACGAGCTGATCCGCCTGCGCCACGCGCTGCACCGGGAGCCCGAACTCGGGCTGGACCTGCCGAGGACACAGGAGAAGGTGCTCGCCGCGCTCGCGGGGCTTCCCCTCACGGTCTCCACGGGCAAGGGCCTCAGCTCGGTCACGGCCGTGCTGCGCGGCGCGCGGCCGGGTCCGGCGGTCCTGCTGCGCGGGGACATGGACGCCCTGCCGGTGACCGAGCGCGGCGGGTCCGCCGTGGTCTCCGAGACGCCCGGGCGCATGCACGCCTGTGGGCACGACCTGCACACCACGATGCTCGCCGGAGCGGCCCACCTGCTCGCCGCCCGGCGCGACCGTCTCGCCGGGGACGTGGTGTTCATGTTCCAGCCGGGTGAAGAGGGCGCGGGCGGCGCCAAGATCATGATCGACGAGGGCGTGCTGGACGCCGCCGGGCACCGTCCCGTCGCCGCCTACGCGCTGCACGTCATCAGCTCGGTGATCCCGCAGGGCACGTTCGTCAGCCGCGCCGGCCCCATCATGGCCGCGGCCGACCGTCTCATCGTCACCGTGCGCGGCGCGGGCGGGCACGGCTCCACGCCGCACCGCGCGAGCGACCCGATCCCGGCGGCGTGCGAGATGGTCACCGCGCTGCAGACGATGGTGACCCGCGGCTTCGACGTCTTCGACCCCGTGGTCGTCACGGTGGGCAGCTTCCACGCCGGGACGGCGGACAACATCATCCCCGAGGAGGCCCGGTTCGAGGCGACGGTGCGGTCGTTCTCCGCCGAGGCGCACACCCGCGTCCAGGAGCGCATCCTGACGCTGCTGCACGGCATCGGCGCCGCGCACGGGCTGACCGTCGACGCCCACTACGACGTCAGCTACCCGGTGACCGTCAACGACCGGGGCGAGGCCGCCTTCGTCGGCGACACCGTGCGCGAGGTCTTCGACGAACACCGCTACATCACGGCCCCGCAGCCCTTCACCGGGGCGGAGGACTTCTCGTTCGTCTGCGACCAGGTGCCGTCGGCGTTCATCGCCCTCGGCGCGTGCCCCGCCGGGGTCGACCCGGCCCGCGCCGCCTACAACCACTCCCCCGAGGCGGCCTTCGACGACGCCGTGCTCGCCGACGGCGCGGCCCTGTACGCCGAACTGGCCGAGCGGCGCCTGTCGCGGGAGGCCGTGACCGGCTGAGCCCTCAGAGGGCGTCCAGGAAGCGTACGGCGGCCGGGACGGCGCTCGCCGCGCCCGTGCCGCCGTTCTCGACGAACACCGCGAACGCCAGATCGTCCCGGTAGCCCACGCACCAGGCGTGGTCGGCGCCCGACTCCGCCGGAGCCGTGCCCGCCGTGCCGGCCACGCCCGCAGGCAGGCCGGCGGTGGTCCCGGCCACCGCCATCATCCGCCGCAGCCACGCGGCCGGCTTGGCGGGCAGCCGCCGCGGCGCGGGAACGCGGGCCGTCTCCAGGCGACCGACCGCGCGCTCCGACATCAGCCGCGGCGGGCGCCAGGCGCCGTTCTGGACGGCCGCGGCGACCAGCGCCATGCACACGGGGGTGGCGGTCACCGAGTCGCGGCCGGCGGCGTCCACGGCCGGCGCGCCGGCGTTCCCTGCCGCGCGCACGGTGCCGCAGACCCCGCCGAAGCCGGAGGTCAGGGCTCCGCCGAACCCGAGGCCCGCCGCCGCGCGCCGCAGCCCGCCGCCCTTGAGCCGCTCGACCGCCAGGCGGGCGAACGTCGCCGGGTAGGCCGTGAAGAAGGCGCCGAGGCCCGGCAGGCGGTCCGCCACGGCCAGCACCTCGCCCGTGGACGGGCGCACCGCGACGATCGCGGCCGGGCCGGCGAGGCCGTCCAGGGCCCGGGCCGCAGCGGCCTGCGTCCACCAGTCCACGGTCGTGCGCAGGGTGCGGTGCGTGGGCGGGCGGAACACCACCAGGCTCCGGGACGCCCCGGTCCGCGCGGAGACCGCCTCGACGGCCCAGCCCGACGCCGGGTCCTCCTCGGCCCGGTCCACCCGGTGCGCCAGGCCGTCGAAGTACGCCTTGGCGCCGCTGTCGTGCGGCAGGGGCCTGCCCTGCCGGGTCAGCAGCTCGGTGCCGGGCACGGAGACCTTCGCCAGGCGCAGGCGCTCGTCGGCGGCGACGCCGGGCAGGAGCGTCGCGGGCGTCCAGACGACCTTCCACGCGCCGTCCCTGACGGCCAGGCGCAGCACCGAGGAGAACTTCCACTCGCCGAGCTCCCTGATCCGCCGCACCCCCTGGAAGGGCAGGTCGGCGGCCCACTCGCCGCGGGCCACGACGGCCCCGGGCGTCAGCTTGACCGACAGGACCTGGAGGTCGGCGTCGAACCGCCGGTGCGCCTCCAGGAAGTTCGCGGGCGGGAAGGCGACCAGCCCGCGCATCTCGGCGAGGTTCTCGGCGGCCCAGGCGTCGAGGTAGGCCCTGCCGGTCGCCTCGGGGCCGCCGGTGACGCGGCGGGCGTCGGTGATGACGGCGGCGAGCCCGGCGGCCAGGAGCATCGCGCAGAACACGACGAGAGCGAGCAGTCCTCGGCGGCGCATACGGTTCTCCCATGGGTGCCGGGTATGGCACATCCGGATATACCAGAACCCGTGGGAGACCGTGTGGGCAAGCGCAAGTCCGAGCCGAGCCCCGCCCCCGGCCGCTACACGGTGGACTCGGGCGAGGTCGAGTTGCTGCGCGACCTCGACCGGCCGAGCGGGTGGCTGCTGAGCATGGGCGGTGTGCCGCAGTCGTACGTGGACCTGGACGACCCGACGTACCTGGAGTTCGAGTACGTCCGGCTGATGGCCGACGTCATCGACGTGCTCGACGAGGGGCCGCTCGACGTCGTCCACGTGGGCGCGGGCGCCTGCACGCTGCCCCGGTACGTGGCCGCGACCCGGCCGGGCTCCCGGCACATCGTGATCGAGCCGGACGCCGCGCTGGTGCGGCTCGTCCGGGACCATCTGCGGCTGAGGTCGGTGCCCGCGCTGAAGGTGCGCGTCGCCGACGGGCGCTCCGGCGCCGCGGGGCTGCGGGACGCCTCGGCGGACCTGTTCGTGCTGGACGCCTTCACCGGGGCCGTCATGCCGCTGGACCTGGCGACGGCCGAGTACATGGGCGACATCGCGCGCGTGCTGAAGGACCCGGGCGTCCTGCTGGTCAACCTCGCCGACGGCAAGGGGCTGCCGTTCGCGCGCCGCGTCGTCGCGACCGTCCAGGGCACCTTCCGCCACGTCGCGCTGCTCGCCGAGCCCGGCGTCCTGCGGGGGCGCAGGTTCGGCAACCTGATCGTCGCCGCCTCCCGCGCTCCCCTGCACATCGCCTCACTGACGCGCCGCGCCGCGGGAGGGCTCACCCAGGCCCGGTGCGTCGCCGAGGACGATCTGGTGAAGTTCGTCGCCGGCGCCCCGCCCATCAAGGACGGCGACGCGGTCGTCGCCCCCGTCCCCCCGCCCGACCTCTTCGCCTGACCCCGGCAGAACCCCGGGCCACCACGCGGACGCCACGGGCACAGGCCGTCACGCCGCGTGGACGAGAGTGGCCCAGAGTATCCATGAACTTTTCTCGTCAACGGCAATCAGAACCACCCTCTTGGGACGAATAAGACACGTGCGTCCAGGGGCGAATCCCACCGGGGGCTCCTTCCGCCGGGCGCTCGTGTCCACCACGTCCGCATGACCGGGCTCGACGCCCGGGTCACGAGAGAATGAGTGAGGTCATGACGACTCCCGACATGGAAGCCCGCGTGCGCAGGCAGGACGCGCACACGCGCCAGGAGAGAGCCCACCGGATCTTGGACACCGCCGGCGAACTGCTCCTGCGCTGGGGTTACGACAAGACCACGATCGACGACGTGGCGCGCTCGGCGGGCGTGGCCAAGGGGACGATCTATCTGCACTGGAAATCGCGCGAGGAGCTCTTCACCGCGCTCCTGCGCCGCGACCGGGTCCGGCTGCTGGAGCAGGTCCGCGACGGGCTCGCCCGGCGTCCCGGCGGCGTGAGCGTCCGGGAGCTCTTCCACCACCTGGCGCTGGGCCTGACCCGGCGGCCTCTGGTGAAGGCGGTGCTGCTCGGTGACGTGACCGTGCTCGGCAAGCTGATCCACCAGAGGCCCGAGACCCGGGTCGCCGAGGGCATGCGCTCGCTGGCCGAGGCGTACCTGCGCATGCTGCGCGGGCAGCAGGCGGTCCGCACGGACCTGTCCCTGCTGGACCAGGCCAACGTCATCGGCGCCACGCTGTACGGGTTCTTCCTCGCTCCGCCGCACATGCCCGTGGACCACCGCCTGCCGGAGGAGAGGATGGCCCAGCTCCTGGCCGACACCCTGCACCGCGCGCTGGCCCCCGGCCGCGCTCTCTCCCCCCATGAGAAGGCCACGATCGCCCAGGCGACGCTGTCGTACCTGGACGCGGCCGTGAGCGTGGCCAAGGAGCAGCTCGACCTGTCGCTCACGCCGCCCTCGTCCGACGGGCGCGCGCGGACCTAGGTCCGGCCCGCCCCTCCCCGCTGGCCGCGTCGGGGCCCGTTCTCCCCAGCCGATGACGGGCCCAACCCCTCACGCGGCCGGCGCTCGCCCTCCACCCGGCCGACGGCGCGAATAGCCTGCACGGTGTGGAAGAAGTCATTACTTATCTGGAAATGACCAGCCTGGATGACCTCCGCCCCTCCCCTCCGGTGGCGGGGCTGCGGCTCGAACGCGTGGCGGCCGACTCGCCCCTGATCCCGGACGTGCAGGCGCGCATCGGCGCCCCTCATGGCTGGCGCAGCGCGTCCAGGACCCCGCAGGAGTGGTCGGACTGGCTGTCGCACCCCCTGCGGCAGTACTGGCTGATCATGGACGGCCCGCGGGTCGCCGGCATCGCCGACATCGAACCCCACCCCGGGGGCGACGTGGAGATCACGACGTTCGGCCTGCTGCCCGAGTTCGTGGGCAAGGGCCTCGGCGGGTACGCCCTGACGCTGGCCATCGCCCAGGCGTGGCGGGTGGAGCCGCTGGAGGCCGACGCGGTGCGGCGGGTCTGGCTGCACACCTCCACGAACGACCACCCGAACGCGCTGCCCAACTACACCCGCCGCGGCCTTCGCCCGTTCCGCACCGAGACCGTCTCCCCCGACGGGCCCGCCTGAGTCCCCGGCGGCGCGGCCGGCCGGCGACCGTGATCGCCCGCGGGTCAGGCGCCGTGGTCGGCGGCGATGGCGTCGATCCGCGCGGCGAGCTTGAAGTCCGTCTCGGTCAGGCCCCCGGCGTCGTGGGTGGTGAGGGCCAGGTGCAGCCGCCGCCAGCGGATGTCGATGTCGGGGTGATGGTTCAGGTGCTCCGCCTGCTCGGCCACGTCGTTGACGATGGCGATGGCCGTGCGGAAGTCGGGCGCCGTGATCGTGCGCCGGATCTCGTCGCCCTCGCGCCGCCAGTCGGGCACCTCGGCCAGCCGGGTGGTGATCGCCTCGTCGTCCAGCCTGTCCATGCGGCCAGTCTCGCACGGGCCGGTGACCTTGTCGTCCACCCTGCCGTCCACCCTGCCGTCCGCGCGACGGGCCCTCCGGCCGGAGACGTCCGGCCGGAGGGCCCGGGAGGTCAGGCGCCGGCGGTCTCGGCGTAGCGGCTCATGTAGCCCTCGGCGACGATGCGCCGGGCGGCCTGCTCGTACCCGGCGGGGTCGTCGGGGGCCCAGGTGCCGAGGCCGTCCACGTAGCGGTTGTACATGCAGAACGCGGCGGCGATGAGGACGGTGTCGTGGATCTCCAGGTCGGTGGCGCCGGTCGCGCGGGCGGCGGCGACGTCCTCGGCGGTCACGGCCTTGCCGCTCTGCTGGACGGCGCCGGCGATGCGCAGCAGCGCCTTGAGCTTGTCCGACACCGGGGCGCTCCCGAGGTCGCCGCAGGTGTCGGCGACCGTCTGCGCGCCCCCGGGCAGCTGGGCGGCGGCGAAGGCGGCGTGCGAGGTGGAGCAGAACTTGCACGCGTTCAGCGAGGACACGTAGGTGGCGATGAGCTCACGCTCCCCGCGGGTCAGCGTGTTGTCCGGATGGGAGATCGTCTCCTCGTCCCTGAGCAGGGTCTCGGCCAGCCGGCTCAGGCTCCTGCCGGTCTCGGGCCGGTACTCCATGAGCCCGCCGACACCCGGGGACTCGTTACCCAACTCGATGTACGCCACGTCGGCCTCCTGAACGCGCGCCCGCGCCCGCCGGGGCCGGCGGGCGCGGTCTGTGAGCGAAAGATCCAGAACGGTCCCATCATCACCTGGGAGAGCCGGCCCGGAAAGAGTGCCCGTTCGTGTTCAGGGGTCGGGCAAGGGGGCCCGCCCCTTGCCCGGCCACGGGTGCGTCAGAGGCTCACCAGCCGGCAGGAGGCGGTGGACGTCTTGGACGGGTCGCTCTCGGAGGTGGCGGTGAGGTTCACCTTGGCGAGGTGGTTGCCGCCCGGCGTCCGCTGCGCGTAGACCACCACGGAGGCGGTCTTGCCGAAGTCGACGGCGGTCAGCTTGTTGGGCAGCCAGGCCGTCCAGCCCTTGCCGTCCACGGCCGCCGACAGCCGGTAGACGTCGGACTTCAGGTAGGAGGCGACGTCCTCGGGGTGCTGCCCGCGCGGGGCCGCGGCCCTGCCCGTGTTGGTGAGCGGCAGCTCGCAGGCCACCCAGTCGCCGCCCTTGGTGACCGCGGCGCTCGGCAGCACGCGCACGCCGCGCTTCTGCGGCCCCGCGCCGTCCAGGGAGCGGACCGCCACGGTGTAGGACAGCAGGCCCTGCCGGTCGCGGTGCTTGTCGATGATGTAGAACCGCAGGCGGTTGCCCTCGTCGGTGTACTCGTACTCGCTGCCGGAGTCGGTGCCCGCGTGGAACAGCGCGTCGGAGAGCTGGCGGTAGTCGCCGATCGTGATGGGCACCTTGGTGCCGTCGGGCAGCACGTAGTCGGTCATGCCGATGTGCTGGGGGTTGGCGTCCACGACCCACTCGAACGGCGCGTCGTCCTTGTCCTTGGTCTTGGCCAGCAGCACGCCGGAGTCCGGGGTGAAGGAGTCGGCGCCGATCCGGTCCACGACCTCGACCGTGTAGTTGTCGTAGCCGCCGCCGTCGCAGTACGGGTCGGTGGCGGTCGCGCACGCCGGGGCACGGTCCTTGTCGAGGGCGATGTTCACGCCGGACAGGCCGGTGTCGCCCGGCCGCACCTCGCGGGCGGTCACCCGCGCGACGACCAGGCCGGACTCGGCGAGCGCCTCGCGCGACAGGCGCAGGATGTTCCGCTCGTCCACAATCTCCAGCTTGAGCTTGTTGCGGAGCATGTGCTGGGCGCCCATGGCCGAGCCGCCGGTGGGCGGGATCACCCAGCGGCTGTGCGGCCCGCCGGGGCCGTTGAAGGTGCCGCGGCTGAGCATCTCCCAGGGGCCGGAGTAGTCACGGCGCGGCGGCACGCCGAACGGGTTGTTGTAGTTGTCGCCGATGCCGAGGATGTGGCTGAACTCGTGGGCGTACACGCTCATGCCGGAACTCTCGGCCTGGGTGGAGGAGCCGCCGCCGGCGTTGGGCCAGATGGTGGAGCCGGAGGCCCAGGAGGTCCACTCGACGTACCGGGTCCTGGCCCAGTTGGGCAGGCCCGGGTCCGGCGGGCCGAACTCGTCGGTGACGTCCTCCTTGGTGGGGAACTTCATCGACCCGAACTCCTGCCAGGTGGAGGACTCGTCCTGGCCCGCGCTCAGGTAGAAGATGAAGTCGAATCCGCCGGCCGTCTCCTCGCCGACGTCGCCGACCCAGGCGGCGCGGCCGTCGGTGCGGATGTTGCGGTTACAGGTGTCGCCCGCCGGACATCCGGTGCCCGCCTGGAACTCCATGGCGTACTCGTGGGACTTGCCCGGCATCTTGTACGGGCCGAACGAGGTGAGGTCGACGCCGTACCGGCCGCCGGAGTCCTCCATCCAGTACTCGTGGATGGTGTGCCCGCGGTTCAGCGTGTTGGGCGTGTTGAGGAAGTCCTTGTAGAACTTGGCGACCTGGTCGCGGGGGACGTCGTGGGCCTCCACGCTGGGGTTGCCGAAGACCGTCGAACGCGCGGGCTGGGTGGCGACGAAGGGCTGGTTCGGGTAGTCCAGCAGGACGAGCGCGCCCTTGAACGTCCGCTTGGAGCCCTTGGCGGCGGGGTTCGCCCACGTCGTTCCGGGGACCGGCTTGTAGTCGGCCCAGGTCATGTGGTCGGGGTTCTTCCAGTTCTGCGGGTCGATCGCGGCGGGCCCGCCCGGCTTGCCCTTGAACAGCGCCGACGGCGCCTGCTCCTGCCAGGGCTGGCGCTGCGGCCAGTGGTCGGCCTGCCAGGGGTTCGGGGGCACGGGCGGCGGCGCGGCCGAGGCCGGGGCCTGGGCCGTCAGGAGCCCGGCGGGCCCGAGCACGATCGCGGTGAAGAGGAGCGCGAGCCGTCTCTTCACGGAAATCTTCCGGCGGCTCTTGGCATGATGGACCGACGTCGTCACGGCATCACCCTCCGTCTGGGGCCGGGCTTCAGCGGAGGACGCTACAGACGCCGTAGACGGAGATCTTCCACCATCTGTAGGAAAAATCAGGGCGAAATCTCCTACAGATGGTGAAACGGGCCGCTCAGAAGCCTGGGATCGGACCGGTCACTTGACCGCGCCGGCCGTGAGGCCCGACTGGATCTGCCGCTGGAAGATGATGTACACGATCATCATCGGCAGGATCGCCATGCTGAGCGCGGCGAACAGACCGGGCCAGTCCGCCTCGTAGCCGGCGTTGGTGTTGATGTTCGCGATGCCCTGGGTGATCAGCCACTTGTCCTCGACGCTGCCCGAGAGAAGCACGATGGGCAGAAGGTACTGGTTCCACTGGCCGAGGATGTTGAAGATCGTGATGCTGATCAGGCCCGGCTTGGCCATCGGCACCATGATCTGGAAGAACGTCCGGGTGTGCGAGGAACCGTCCATCATCGCGGCCTCGGCCACCGAGTTCGGCAGCGTCTTGAAGAACGCGGTCAGGAAGAACACCGTGAACGGCAGCGAGTAGGCGATGTACACCAGGATCACGCCGACGTGGGTGTCGATCAGGCCGAGGTTGCGGACCACGAAGAACAGCGGGACCAGCGCCAGGAAGACCGGGAACGCCAGGCCGGAGACGAACAGGTAGTAGATGATCCGGTTGCCGGGGAACCGGAAGCGCGCGATCACGTACGCGGCCATCGAGCCGAACAGCATCGTGAAGAACGTGCTGACGCCGACCACCAGGACCGTGTTCAGCATGTACCGCCCGATGTGCGCCTTCTCCCAGGCGCGTCCCCATGAGGCCCAGCTGAAGCTGTCGGGCATGGCGAGCGGCGCGTCGCCCATGATCTCGGGGTTGGTCTTGAAGGAGGCCAGGAAGGTCCACAGGATCGGACCGATGACCAGGACGGCCCACACGATCAGGGCCACGTGGGACAGCGCGCCGAAGGCGCCGAGCTGGTTCTTCTTCTGCCTGCGCCGGGAGGCGGCGCGCGAGGGCGCCATCCGGTACGCGTCGGTCTGGGTCGCCATTCTCAGACCTCGATCCTTTCGCGCCGCGTCACGCGCAGGCTCAGCGCCGCGAACGTGATGGTGAGGAAGAACAGGGCCACGCCCATCGCCGAGGCGTAGCCGAACTTGGAGAAGGTGAACGCCGTGCGCCAGATCTCCAGGGGCAGGACCGTGGTGGCGTTGTCGGGACCGCCGCGGTCCACGGAGAGCACCTGCACCAGGGCGAAGGCGTCGAACGCCGCGATGCCCAGGTACACCCAGCCGACCTGGATGGTGTCCCAGATCAGCGGAAGCGTGATGCTGAAGAACAGCCGGAAGCGCCCGGCGCCGTCCAGGGCCGCCGCCTCGAAGACCTCGCTCGGGATGGCCGCCATGCCGGCCGAGAACAGCACCACGTAGAAGCCGACGCCCTGCCAGATGATCACACCCATGATCGACCACAGGGCCAGGTTCGTGTCGATGAGCCAGCCCACGGGACCGAGGCCGACCAGTTCCAGCAGGCCGTTCAGCACACCGGTGTTGTCGGGACGGTAGATGGCCTGGAACAGGACGCCGACCACCGCCACCGCCAGGACCTGCGGGAAGAAGTAGACCACCCGGTAGAACTTCGACCCGCGGACACCGGCCATCTTCCCGCTCTTGCTACCCCCTCCGACGTTGAGCAGGAACGAGAAGAACAACGCGATCGCGATCGTGATCAGCGGCATGGCGACCAGCAAGACGGCGTGGTGCCGCACCGCGGCCCAGAAGACGTCGTCGCCCAGCAGGCGTGTGAAGTTCTCGAACCCGATGAACTGGGGGTTCGCCGAGATGCCCCGCCAGTTGGTCAGCGAGATGTAGAACGCCTGCAAGTACGGGCTGATCACGAAGATCGCGTAGAGGATCACCGGGACCACGAGGAACGAGAAGATGAACCCGTACTTCCTCATCCTGTTCGAGGCCAGCCTTCCGGCGCCCCCGACGTCGCCATGCCGCATGATCGACTACACCGTCCGGTTCTGCTTGGTGATCGAGGAGTCGGCCTTGACGGAGTCCGCCTTCTTCTGCATGTTGCTGCAGAACTCGTCGGCGGAGATACGGCCGAACATCAGGGAGTTGGTCTGCTTGCGCAGCTCGGTCTCCAGCTCCTTGTACCAGTTCTCGAACTGGCTGTAGGTGACGATGTTGTCACCCGCCGCGCCGATCGCGTCGTTGAGGCTCTTGATGCCCGGGGACAGCGACAGGCCCTCGGCCGCGCCCTTGACGACGGTGAGGCTGCCGGACTTCTCGGTGAAGCCCTTCGCGCCCTCCTTGGAGAGCATGATGCGCGCGTACTCCAGCGCCCCGGCGGTGTTCTTCGCCTTGGACGGGATGATGTACGGCTCGCCCGCGGCGACGCGGATGGCCTCGTAGGGCAGCTTGTCCGACGGCGTGAGGCTCGGGGTCGGCGCCACGGCGTACTCGAAGCCGGCCGGGGTGTTGGACTTCTGCTCGTTCTCCAGCCAGGAGCCGGACGGGTAGAACGCGACCTTGTTCTGGTTCTGCCGGGTCTGGACCTCGGTGTGGATCAGGCCCTCGTAGCTCTTGTCGATGAACTTGCCGATCTCGGCCCAGGCGGCGGCGGACTGCTTGACCGAGTCCTTCAGCCAGGCGCCGTCGACCAGGTTGTCGATGTCCAGCAGGACCTGGTTGCCCTCGGCCTTGGCGGCGGTGATGAGGATCATCCAGTACTGGTAGTACGAGGCGTTCTTGCCGGCGTAGGCGTACGGCGTGAGACCGGCGGCCTTGATCTTCTCGCAGACCGCCTTGAACTCGGTGAAGTCCTTCGGCGGCGTCCAGCCCTTCTCCTGGAAGAGCTTGGTGTTGAACCAGAGGCCGTAGCCGCTGGACACGTAGTTCAGGATGAACGGCTTGCCCGCGATCAGGCCCGACTCGACCGTCCCGGCGAGGATCGTGTCCTTGATCTTCTTGCTCGGGTCGTCGATGGACGGCGCGTCGAACAGCGGGGTGAGGTCGAGGAGCTGGCCCTCGCTCTGCAGGGCGCCGTTGTCCATGAGGTCGGTGCCGGAGTTGGCGATGAAGTCCGGCACGTCGCCGCTGGCGAAACGAGGCTGCAGCGTCTGCGCGATCTGCTGGGTCGCGACGTGCTTGATCGTCGCGTTGGGGAACGTCTTCTTGTACAGCGGCTCGTGGACATCCTTGGCGTAGCCGTCCCCGAGGCCGCCCTTGAAGATCACGACTTCCAGGGCGGCGTCCGCCTTGACGCCGAACGGGTTCTGGGCGGAGGTCGCCGCGGCGCTCGGCGCGGCGCTAGGAGAGGCCTCGGAGCTGCCGCCGCCCGTCGCGCAGGCGGCCAGCATGCCGCCTGCCGGTCCCGCGACGAGAGCGGTCAGGCCGATACGGCGGAGCATCTGCCGCCGGGTGATGTCTTTGGGGGAGCCTGCGGAGTTGGTCATGCAACCCTCCAGGAATGGGGCCAATCAATTAGGAAAGTTTCCTAAACGTTTGAGGAACGTACGTCCATCCCCGGCCGGGGTCAAGTGGTATGGGCCAACCCGTGATCGAGCTGTAGCCGACCAGCACTCACCCCGCGACCAACGGCCGTGTCCGACCCCTGCCGCGGCTACCGTGAAACCTAGCATCGGCACAGGTCATCGGCCGATAAAGTCGCAAATTGAGGCCAAATCGACACCCTCTTGACCCGGTCTAGACCAGCACAGCGAAGATCGGCTGTCAGGGCCGCCACCGGTCTACCTCCGGAGCCCGCCGCGATCTTGGCGCCCTCGCGCGGTCCACGCGGAGGGCGCCCTGCCGCAGGAAGGAAATGTACGCCTGCCGTCCACCCGTTGAACCGGCTCCCCGTCCCCTGCCGGGACCGGTTACCGTCGAATCCGACAACCCCGACATGGAGGAGCACATTGCCGCTCCAGATGACCGGCGCCCCCAGCGATCCGGACCTCATCCGCCTGCCCTGGGACGTCCCCCTTGAGGAGTGGCCCGAGCACCACCTGGTCACGCTGCCCCGGGGCATCTCCCGGCACATCGTGCGGTTCGCCAGGCTGTCCGGACGGGTGTACGCGATCAAGGAGATCAGCGAGCGGTACGCCAAGCGGGAGTACCAGCTCCTGTGGGACCTGAACCGGCTCGACGCGCCGGCCGTCGAGCCCGTGGCGGTGGTGACGGGCAGGCGCGAGGCCGGGGGCGAGCCGCTGGACTCGGCGCTGATCACCCGCCACCTGCAGTTCTCGCTCCCCTACCGGGCCATGCTGTCGGGCACCCTCCGCCCGGACACGCTGATCCGCCTGCTCGACGCGCTGGCCGTCCTGCTGGTCCGGCTGCACCTGGCCGGGTTCTATTGGGGCGACTGCTCGCTGAGCAACACCCTGTTCCGGCGGGACGCGGGGGCGTTCGCGGCGTACCTGGTGGACGCCGAGACCGGGGAACTGCATCCCGTGCTCAGCGAAGGCCAGCGCAATTACGACATCGAAGTCGCTCATATCAATATTTATGGGGAAATGCTGGACCTGGAGGCGGGCGGTTTCCTGCACTCCTCGATAGATCCCCTCGCGTTCGCCGAGCAATTGTGCCGCCGTTATCACCGGCTGTGGGACGAGCTCACCCAGGAGGAGATCGTCGAGGACGTCGAATGGCACCTCATCGACCAGCGCATCCGCCGGCTCAACTCCCTGGGCTTCGACGTCGCCGAGATGATGGTCAGGCGCAAGGCCGGCACCGCCCGGCTGATCGTGCGGCCCAAGGTCGTGGACTCCGGCCACCACCAGCGCCGCCTGCTGCGCCTCACCGGGCTCGACGTCGAGGAGAACCAGGCCAGGCGGCTGCTCAACGACCTCGACTCCTTCCGCGTCGCCAAGGGGCTGCGCCACGAGGACGAGGCCATCGTGGCGCACCGCTGGCTCGCCGAGATCTTCCAGCCCACGGTGACGGCGATCCCGCCCGGCCTGCGCGGCAAGCTGGAGCCCGCGCAGCTCTTCCACGAGGTGCTCGACCACCGCTGGTACATGTCCGAGACCGCGGGCCGCGACGTCGGGCTGGAGGCCGCCCTGCGCTCCTACATCGACACCGTGCTGATCTTCAAGCCCGACGAGAAGGCGATCATCGGCGCCCCCGAGACCGACGCCACCGGCCTCTGAGCCGGAGCGGCGCCCGGCCCCTCGCGCCCGGGGCCGTGCTCAGCCGCCGCCCTGCCCGGAGTAGCGCGCTCTGCCCGTGCCCGCCGCCCCCTCCAGCTCGGCGACGTGGGTGGCGGCCTCGGCCAGGCGGTCCTCGCCGAAGACGCGCACCCCGCCCGCCTCCAGCAGCGCGGCCGTCACGCCCGCCCCCGGGGCGACCCGGCCGCGGAAGGTGCCGTCGTGGACGCGCAGGCTTCCGCAGGACGGGCTGCCCTCTTTCAGCAGGGCGACCCGGACGCCCATCGACCGCGCCACGGCCAGCGCGGCGTGCGCGCCCGCGAGGAAGTTCGCCGTGACGTCGGCGCCCGCGGGCGTGAGGACGCGGGCGTGGCCCGCCAGCACGGCGGCGCCGCCCGCGCCGCCCTCGATCTCGGCGGGCGGCCTCGGGACGGGCAGCCCGCCCTCCATCTCGGGGCAGAGCGGCACGAGGCGGCCCTCGTCGCGCCAGCGGGCGAGCAGCGCGTCGTCCAGCGTCTTGGCGCGGCCGTCGAAGCGCACGGCACGCCCCATCAGGCAGGCGCTGACGAGGATCCTCTCCATACCTCCACGGTACGGGCCCTAGACGGCCTCGGCGCGCCCGGTGAGCTCGGAGACGGCGGCCACGATGTCGGGCCAGAGGGGCTCGGGCAGGTCGTGCCCCATGCCGGGGAAGGTCAGCAGCTTGGCGCCCGGGATCGCGTCGGCCGTCGCGACGCCGCCGGGCGGCTGGATGAGCTGGTCCCGCTCCCCGTGGATCACCAGGGCCGGCACCGACAGCCCGCGCAGGGCGGGCGTGCGGTCGCCCGAGGCGAGGATCGCCGCGAACTGGCGGGCGAACCCGGCCGGGTCGTAGGAGCGGTCGAAGGCGCGCCCGGCGAGCGCGGCCACCCGTTCCTCGTCCATCGGGTACCCGGGCGAGCCGAGCACCCTGGCCGACTCGACCGCCCGGCGCACGACGGCGTCGCGCTCCGGCAGCGAGGGCGCCAGCAGCGCGGCCAGCGCCTGCTCGGTCGGCGCGCCGACGTACGGCGAGGGCGTGGACATGACCGAGGTGAGGCTGCGCGTCCTGGCCGGGTGCCGTACGGCGAAGGACTGCGCGATCATGCCGCCCATCGAGACGCCCAGCAGGTGGGCGCCCTCCCAGCCGAGGGCGTCCAGCAGCCCGGCGGTGTCGTCGGCCATGTCCTCCACCAGGTACGGCGCCGCCACGGGCCCGCCGCCGAGCGCCTGGCCGAGGTCGGGGACCCCCGCGGCGCGCAGGTGCGTGGACAGCCCCGCGTCCCGGTTGTCGAACCGGACGACGTGGTGCCCGTGCTCGGCGAACATCGCGCAGAGCCGCTCGTCCCACTGGATCATCTGCGCGCCGAGACCCATGATCAGTAGCAGCGGGCGCCCGCTCGGGGCGCCGAAGGTGTCGTAGGCCAGGTCGATGCCGTTGACCGTCACGCGGTTCATGCGACCAGAGTGACATTCGGTTTCCCGTGCCGACAAGGCCGCTCCGGCGTGTCCGGTTCACTGCCGCGGTGACGAGGTCCGGGCCGGCGCCAGGGCGACGGGCCGGGCGGCTCAGCGGGCGTACCTGGCCACGGCCTCCTCGACCGGGACGTCGCCCTGGACCAGTTCCAGCGTGCGGCCGGCGGTGCCGGGCGTGTCCAGCAGCGCGACGATCACCGCGGCGACGTCGTCCCGGGTGACCGTGCCGCGCGGCACGCGCTCGTCCAGGCGCACCGCGCCCACGCCCGGGGCGTCGGTGAGCCCGCCCGGGCGCAGGATGGTCCAGTCCAGGTCGCGCGCCCGCAGATCGTCCTCGGCGTCGCCCTTGGCCCGGATGTAGGCGGCCCAGACCTCGTCGGAGCCCTCGCGGGGCGACGCGTCCGCGCCGATCGCGGAGATCTGCACGAAGCGCGGCACGCCCGCCCGCTCGGCGGCGTCCGCGAGCAGCACCGACGCCGCGCGGTCCACCGTGTCCTTGCGCGCGGCGCCGCTGCCCGGCCCGGCGCCGGCCGCGAACACCACCGCGCCCGCGCCCCGCAGGTGGGAGGCGACCTCCTCGACGCCGGCGCCCTCCAGGTCGCAGAGCACCGGGCGGGCCCCGGCCGCCTCGAGGTCGGCCTCGTGCCCGGGGTTCCTGATCAGGCCCACCGGCTCGTCGCCACGCCCCGCCAGCAGGCGCTCCAGGCGCAGCGCGATCTTGCCATGTCCCCCCGCGATGACCACACGCATACGAGCCGCCCTTCGATCGCCTGAGCCGGTCATCCCCTGCCGCGTGTCCCGGCACTCAAATCATGCGGCACGCGGCCCCGCCGCGGGCCCGGTGCGGCGAAGCTCCTGGAAAACGGTGACGCGCCGGACGACCAGGACCGCCAGCACGGCCGCGGCGAGCCCGGCCGCGGTCGCGGCCACCTCGACGAGGGCGGCGGCGCGCAGGTCCTCCAGGTCGTCCTCGCGGAAGAAGACGCGCTCCAGGGTCCACGGGACGATGGTCGAGCACAGCCACGCCATCCACCACACCCGCACCAGGGCGGGACGACGCGCGCGCACGGTGACCGGCTCCCCCTGTGAGGCCAGCCAGATGTCGTCGACGACCCCCTTGGGCACGAAGAGGCTCACCACCGGCAGGATCCATCCGAAGACCAGCCACAACTTGGCGTAGCGGTGCCGAAGAGTGCTCATGGCCTTGGCGTTGGCGCGGGCGCGGAACAGCCACACCACGAAGACCACCCCGGCCACCGCCTGCGCGAGGAACCCGACAAGCCAGCTCAGGGCGTACAGTTCGTCGTTCGCGTCGAGCGCGCCCTGCGGCACGTCCTTCCCGTCGAGCACGGAGCCGATCACGATCACGCGGGTCACGGCGACCACCTCGCCGAAGAGCGCCGTCACGCACCAGAGGCCGAGCGTCACCGTCACCGCCAGCGTGAGCCCCTGGATGGGGCGCACCACGCGCGCGGGCGCGGCCGGGCCGTGCGACGCCTCCCATGGGGAACGGCCCAGCGGAGGAACCGGAACGCCTTGGACCGACGGCGCGGCGGAGGCCGTGCCGTCGGCGGCGCGGGCGTCCGTGGGGACACTCGCGTGCGCGTCGGAGGGGCGGTGACAGGTGGGGCAGAAGGCGGCGTCGGAGGGTAACGCGTATCCGCATTGCACGCAGGCCATCAGGTCTCCAATTGTGCATATCACCGGGGAAAGGAGGCCAATGGTAGGGCGCGTCACCCTGACCCGTCATCCCACTTTTTGTGAAATAGGGTTTTATCGCGTGATATACGGAGAATGCCGAAAAGCGGCCCGTACGGCGGGAAGGACCTCCGCGCCCAGACGCGCCACGTTCGCCCGGGTCAGCTCCGGGTCGCCCGTACCCTCCACCAGAAGGATCAGGTGCCGCACACCGGTGCGCCGGATCGTGGCGATCATGGTGTCCGCGCAGTGGGCGGGCGAGCCGACCGGGTGCAGACGGCACAGCAGGTCGGCGTACTCGTGGGGGTCCCGCGGCCGGTAGGGGCGGCCGTCGACGGGCCGGTACCCGGCCAGGCCGGGCGCGAGCCACCGGGGCAGCGACCTCCGCATCTCCGCCACCGCCTCGGCGGTCGTGTCCGCCACGTGGGCGACACCGGCCGCGACGTGTCCCGCCCGCCCGGGTCCTCCGGCGTGCGCGGGTGACCCTCCGGCGGCCTCGGCGTGCTCGCGGACCATGGCGGCCTTCTCGGCGTCGCCGACGTGCATGCCGAGCAGCAAGGGAAGCCCCCGGGACGCGGCCAGGCGCGCGGTCAGGGGCGAGGTGGCGGCCACGACCGGCAGGAACGGCCCGCCGGGCCGTGGCACGATCTCGACCTCGCGGAAGCGGAAGGCCGGACCGTCCGACGACACGCGGGGGCGGTTCAGCGCGGCCAGCAGCAGGTCGAGGCTCTCGGCGAAGCCGTTCTCGAAGCGGTCGAGACCGGTGCCGAACACCTCCAGGTCCACCCACGGCCCGCCGCGCCCCACGCCGAGCCGGAACCGGCCCCCCGACACCCGGTCCAGCAGTGCGGCCTCCTCGGCCAGCGCCACCGGATGCCGGGTGGACAGCACACTCACCGCCGTGCCGACGCCCACGCGCTCGGTCCTGCCGAGGACGTATCCGGCCAGCGTGACGGCCGAGGGGCACACGCCGTAGGACATGAAGTGGTGCTCGGCGATCCACACGTCGTCGAACCCGGCCCGCTCGGCGGCCACGGCGGTGTCCACCGCGGACGTGAGCACCTCCCCGTGATCCCGCCCGGGGAAACCCGCGGCCAGCAGGAAGACCCCTATGCGCACATCGTCCGCCACGCCTCAACTGTGCCACCGGCGCGGCCGTCGATCACCCCCGTCATGGACGGGACGCCTCGCACGCGAGTCCGGCCGCGCGGGGCCTGGCCGCGCCGGCCCGGCGGCCCGCACGGCGGTGGGCCGGTCAGCCCCCCTGGTCGCCCGCGAGCATGGTCGGGCTGTCCTCGTGGACGGTGCCCTGCACGCCGACGCCCGTGTGCCGCTCGGGCCCCGACCGGCCGTAGGGCCGCTTGGCGGGCCCCTCGGTACCGCCCTTCTCGAGTCCGGGCTCCTGCTCGCGCTGGGCGATCTTCTCGGCCCTGCCGGTCATGCTCGGGCCGACGCCGAGCGGCGCGGTGGCCTCGGTGTCGGTCGAGGGCACCCCCTCGCGCTCGACCTCGGTCACGACGCGCGGTGGACGCCTGTCGCCGAGCGGCGGGCTCGCGAACGCGCGGTCCCCCGCCATGGCGACCTGGGCGCGGACCTTCCTGCGCAGTTCGTCCAGGTCCACCCTGCGGCCGGCGCTCTCCGTCCCGAATGGCGTGGTCATGACATCGTCACCCCCGTTGAGCACGTCGTTCATCCGAGATTCTTCACATACGTCGACCTACCCAGGCCCGCGCCCGCGGATGCGCGACGGCGGTCCGCGGCGTGCGGCGTCCCTCCCTGGCGGGCGGCCCGGCAAAGAATTCCTTGCCAGACGCACGGCGCGGGCGCATCATGTGTCCAGAACCCCCGCTACGCAAGGTAGTCGCTCGATCACATTCCCGACATGGCGCGCGGAGGGCGGACGTGACCACAGGAACGCCGGGCCGCTGACGGTCCCGGCCGAGCCGGAGGGCACGGTGACCTCGATCGACGACACGTCGGGTAGCACACCCCGGTCGGGGCTAAGGTTCGCCCATGGTTACCGACACGAACGCAGTACGACAGGCCGTCATCCTGGCCGGTGGCCAGGCGACCCGGCTGCGGCCCTACACCGACGACCGCCCGAAGGCGATGATCCCCGTCGCCGAACGGACGATCTTGGAATGGCAGCTGGACTGGCTCGCCGCGCAGGGCATCGAGCATGTGGTGGTGTCGTGCGGCTACCGGGCCGACGTCCTCCAGGACCACCTCAGCGGCCACTCCTACCCCATGAAGATCGAGGTGGCCGTCGAGTCGGAACCCCTCGGCCGGGGCGGGGCCCTGCGGTTTGCCGCGGACCACCTGCCGGGCCGCGGTCACCGGTGGCTGGCCCTCAACGGCGACGTGCTCACCCGTTTCCCGCTGGAGGAGATCGTGGAGCGGCACGTCACCGCCGCGGCGATGGCCACCATCGCCCTCGCCCAGTACCGGACCACCTGGGGCATCGCGACCCTGGACGACCATGACCGCATCGTCGGGTTCGTCCAGTCGCCGCGTCTGCCGTACTGGATCAACGGCGGCATCTACGTCTTCGAACCCGACGTGATCCCGCTGCTGCCGGAGAAGGGCGACCACGAGGACACCACGTTCCCCCAGCTCGCGGTCGACAAGCGGCTCGCCGCCTACAAGATCAACGGCTACTGGCGGGGCGTGGACACGATCAAGGACGTCAACGAGGCAACCGAGGAGGTCAGCCGGCTGGGCTGGTGACCTCCCGAAGGGAGAATCCGCCATGGCGGAAGTCATGCTCGCCGACTCCAAGCTCGCCCGATTCGTCGCGATGCTCGCCCGCGCCGCCGAGACGCGACCCGACACCACTCCCACCCTCCCGCCCGTCAAGGTCTCCGAGCCGGCCACCGACCTGAACGGATGACCTGAGCGACGTCCGGGGGCGGCCGCGCTCCGCCGCCCCCGGAGGTCCACGAGCGGGAGGGCCTCATGGAGATACGCTGGCGCGACCTGGTGATCTGCGACTACGAGATCGACCTGATGGAGGGCGCCGCCGGGCGCGGCGCGCTCGTCGAGTACGACCTGTACGGCAGGGGGTTGCGCGTCGCGCCCCGCGTGCTGCTGGACGACCCCGCGCCACTCGGCCGCGTCCGCCGCCCCGGCGTGGTCGACGTCCCCGCGGCACGCTACGACCTCTTCTGCGCCGCCGTGCGCGACCGGCTGCTCACCCTGGACGGCGCCCTCGCCGCCAGAGCCGCCTTCGACGACGCCCGGCGCGCGCTCACCGCCGGCCTCGCCCTCCTGGAGGAGCACCTCGCCGGCGCGGCCCCGCCTCCCCCGCTGCGGGACCTCGCGGCGGCGATGGACGCGGTGATGGCGTTCCACACCCTCAACTGGCTGCTCCCCCGCGAACGCGCCGAGGACCACCTGAGCGCGGTGCTCGGCGACAGGACGGCGGGCCGCGCCTGCCTGCTCGCCCAGATGGTCCCGGCCGAGCCCGCCCACCTGCTGGACGTGCACGCCTGGCTGCTGGAGTGCGCCGCCGACGCGGACGCGGAGACCTTCGCCAGGCGCGGCGGCTTCCTGCAGCGCCAAGGGCTCGCGGCGACCCCCTGGGAGGACCCGCGCCACGCCTCGGCGCTGCTGGAGCGCCTGGCCCGCGAGGGAGAGGACCATCTGACCGCGCAGGTGTCCGCGTTGCGCGACAGCCATCGCCGCGCGTCCGCGCGACGCGACGACCTGTACGCGGCCGCGCTGCTGGCCTGCGCGGGCGACCACGCCGCCCACGAGACCACCCAGGCGATCGGCGTGGCGTGCGAACTGGCCGCCGACGAGGAGGAGTTCCGCAAGGTCGCCCAGCAGCGCCTGCTGCGGGCGCTGCGCCTGCTCGCGCAGACCCATCACTGGGACGCGTTCACGCTCACGCTGGACGGGTTCGCCGCCGCGTTCGAGGAGGTCGCGTGCGCGCGTTGATCGACGCCGAGGATCCGTCGCGGCACGGGGGCAAGGCCGTCGCGCTCGCCGTCCTGGCCCGGGCCGGGCTGCCGGTCCCGCCCGGGATCGTGCTGGACGTCGAGGAGGTCGCCGCCGTCGGCGAGGGCCGGGCGTCCGGCCTGGTCGAGGGCATCGCGGCGTGGGCGCGGGCGCGCGCGCCGCACGGCGTGGTGGTGCGCTCCTCGGCTCCGGCCGAGGACGGCGCGCACGCGAGCTTCGCCGGGCTGTTCGCCTCGCGCTTCGCCGCGCCGACCGTGGAGGCGGTCGGGCGCGCCGTCGCGGAGGTGCGCGCCTCCGCCACCGGCCCCGCCGTCACCGGGTACGCCGCCGCGCGCGGCCTGCCGCCGCCCACGGGGATGGCCGTCCTCGTGCAGCCCGCGATCCGGCCGTGGAGCGCGGGGGTGCTGTTCACCCGCTGGGGCGAGGACTGGCGGATCGAGGCCACGCTCGGGCTGGCCGTCCTGCTCGTGAACGGCGAGGTCCGGCCGGACGTCCACACCGGGCGGGGCGAGCGGATCGCGGAGAAGTACGTCGTCGCGCTGCCCGCCGCGCCCGAGGAGGCCGGCCTGCCGCCCGGCGAGTGGATCTCCTGGCCCGCCGGCGGCCGGTCCAAGCTCGTGTTCAGCGGCGACCATCTGGTCTACGCGCGTCCGTCCACGACGACCGGCCGCGCCCCGGCCCTGGACCTGGCCGGCGTGACCGCCGTCCGCGACCTCGGACGCCGAGCCACCGAAATCCTCGAACGCGACGCCCTGGACATCGAATGGGCCCGCGACCACCACGCCCACCTCTGGCTCCTCCAAGCCCGCCCCGCCACCACCCCCGCGCTTCCCGGAGAGGCGTCCCCCTCCGACGACCCGGCGCCTTCTGGGGAGGCGGTCCCCTTCGGTGGGCGGGTGCTGGCCGGGGAGGCGGCCTCGCCGGGGGTGGCGGCGGGGGTGGCGGCGGTGATCCTGGACGCGGCCGGCGCGGGGGGCATGCCGGACGGCGGCGTGCTGGTCTGCGGTCCCGCGCGTCCCGAGCTGGTGCCCGCGCTGGTGAAGGCCGCCGCGATCGCGTGCGCCGACTCCGGCCTGCTCTGCCACACCGCGATCGTGGCCCGCGAGCTCGGCAAGCCCTGCGTGACCGGCCTGCTCACGGCCCCCGAGGTCGTCAGGGACGGCGACCTCGTCACCGTCGACGGCGACCGCGGCCTGCTCCTCCTCGACCCGGACGAACTCCCGGCCGAGCCCCCCGCGCCCCGCCCACCTCCCACACCCCGCGGCCTGCGGGTGGTCTCCAGGCTCCCCGCCACCCCGGAGCCGTGCGTCCTGGCCGTCGACCACCACACGCGCCCCCTGCTGACCGACCCCGGCGCACTCGCCCGGCACGGCGTTCTGGGAGTCCTGCTCCCCGAGGGCGAGCCCACGGAGGAGGCGGTCCAGGTGAGCCCGCCCGGCGCGCCGGCCCGGCACGGCGTGCCGGGGGTCCTGGTTCCCGAGGGCGAATCCGCGGAAGAGGCGGCCCAGGTGAGTGCGCTCGCCGACGGCGGACTGGTGCGATGGTTCTCCGCGCCCCAGCCTCTCCCTCACGAACTCTGGGCGGGCGACCCCACGACCCACGTCACGCACCGGCGGCTGGCCCCCTCGGCATCGCCCGCGCCCTGCCGCACACCTCCCGACAGGCCCCCATCCCCGCCCGGCACGGCGGTCTCCGCGCCTGTGACGGTGTTCGCCGACGCCTACCTCACCGGGCGGTTCGACGCCTCGCCTCTGCGGCGGGTCATCGAGCGGGTGGCCGGTCTGCCGACGGTCACCGCGGTGGACGTGTGGGCCGACGTCGCGCCCAAGTCGCTCGGCGTCCCCACCGGCGTCGCGGTGACCACGTCCGCCGACGACCCCATGGTCTACCCGACCGCCGTCACCGACATCGCCTGCGGCTTCGCCGTGATCGCCACCGGTGTGGACCCGTCGGGCTGGAGCCGGGAGCGCGCCGGGCACGTGTTCGCCGGCATCAGAGCGGCCATCGCCGTCACCTCCCCCGGCAGGATCGCGCCGGACGTCGACATCGACGCGGTCCTCGAAGGCGGGCTGACCGCGCTGCCCGGCCCCGCCGGGTACGACCCGGGCCCCGGGGCGGAGCAGCCCGCGGGACTGCGCGGAGACGCGAGCCTGTTCGACGCGGGCCTGCGCCGGCTCCTGGCCGACCACGCCGGGTCGGTCTCCGGTCACTTCGTGGCCCTCTACACCGCCCAGCCTCTCACCCCATCGGCCGACATGCCGGACATGCTCAACATGGCCAACATGGCGGACATGTGCGGCGTGGTGGACGGCGAGTTGGTGATCGTCGTGCACACCGGGGCGCCGGCGATCCGTGCCTGGGCCTACGAGAACCTGTTCGGGCCCATGGCCCGGCGCTGCCTGGACCTGCGCCTGGTCGAGCCGAGCCTGGTGGGAGAGCACCAGCTGTTCGGGCTGCCGGCGAGCGACCCGCTGTCCCAGGCGTTCCTGCGGTTCGCCGACACCGCGGTCCTGTACGGGTACGCGACCCGGCACCTGTGCGCCGAGGCGATCCTGACGGCCCTGGAGCGCCACCACCCGCGCCGCGTCGCCGCGCCGCGGCTGCTCCGCCACACCGGCCACGGCTGGTACGAGCATGGGCCGGGGAGGCTGCGCTCCGGCCGCGGCATCCAGCCGCTGACCGGGCCGGACGGCGAGGCGCGTCCGACGCTCGTGATAGGGGCCGACCGCACCCACTCCTATCTCGTCGCGCCCGGCCCGCACGGCGACCTGACGGGAAACCTCGTCGGGCACGGCATCCCCATGTGGGCGCATGACCGCCCGGTGGCGGCCCCGCCCGGCCTGCCCGACCCGTCGTGGCTGCCCGCCAACACCCCGCTGGACCACCGGCTGTGGCGGGACGGCGTCGCGAACCTGGAGCTGACCGTGGCCTCGCTGGCCTCGACCGGCGTGGCCCGCCCCGTCGTCCGTCTGCTGCCCTGGGCGAACTACAAGGAGACCCGCGTCGATGCCGTCACCCGCCCCCGAGCCTGAGCTGTCGGTCGTCATCCCCGTGCGCGGTGGCCACACCGGCATGACCGCCACCCTGGACGTCGTCAGGGCCGCCTGGCCGGATTCGGAGATCCTCGTCGTCACCGACCCCGCGACGCCCGGCCCCGCCGCCGCCGCGACGCGCTCCTACGCGCTCACCGTGGACGCCCGCGTGCGGCTGCTGGAGGCGCCGGGGGCCAAGGCCGCCGCCGTCCGGCACGGCCTCGCCCAGGCGCGCGGCCGGATCGTGTCCTACCTCGACGCCGACCACGGGTGGGAGGCGGGGCCGGACGACCTGCGCGCGATGGTCGCCCGCGTGCGGGACGGCGAGGCCGACTGCCTGGTGGCGCAGCGCGACCAGCACGACTGGAGCGCTACGCGCCGGGCGAAGACCAACGGGTTCGTCCGCCTGACGCGCCTGCTGTTCCCGCGCCTGCCCGTGCGGGACACCCAGACGCCGCTGAAGGTCATGACCCGCGCCGCCGCGCGCGCCGGGCTGGCCCGGTCGTCGTGGCGCTCGTGGGCGTTCGACGTCGAGCTCCTGCACACTCTTGCCGCGCGGGGGTACCGGGTCGCCGGGCACCCGGTGCGGTGGAAGGGCGGCGGCGGTGAGCTGCCGTGGGCGTCGGCCGTGCTCATCGCGCTCATGGCCCCCGGCATGGTCCGCGGCCTGCTGGCCGCGCGGGTGCGCACCCTGCTGCGCCCGGCGCGCCGCGACCGGGCGTTCAGCAGATACGCGGCAGAGGATCGCCCACGAGCACGTCGACGATCCGCGTCCCCCCGAAGGCGGTCCTGAGCAGCACGAGGCCGGGCGGGTCCTGCGCGATCCGCCCGATCACGGCCGCGCCCGCGCCGAGCGGGTGCGCGCGCAACGCGTCCAGCGCGGCGGGCGCGGCGCCGGAGTCCACGACGGCGATCATGCGTCCTTCGCAGGCGACGTACAGCGGGTCGATGCCGAGCAGCTCGCAGGCGCCGCGCACCGCCGGCCGCACCGGGACGGCGTCCTCGTCGAGCACGACCGCGGCCTCGGACGCTCCGGCGATCTCGTTGAGCACGGTCGCCACCCCGCCCCGCGTGGGGTCGCGCAGGCAGCGCACCTGCCCTTGACCACAGGAGTCGAGCAGGCAGGCGACCAGGCCGGCCAGCGGGGCGGTGTCGGAGGTGAGGTCGGCCTCGATGTCCAGCTCGCCCCGGGCGAGCATGACCGTGACGCCGTGCTCGCCGATCGGTCCCGACACGATGACGGCGTCCCCGGGCCGCGCGGCGGAGGCCCGCAGCCGGACCGCCGGGTCGACGGTGCCGACCCCGGCCGTGGTGATGTAGCAGCCGTCGGCCTTGCCGCGCTGCACGACCTTGGTGTCGCCGGTGACGATCGGCACGCCGGCGTCCCGCGCGGCCCGCGCCATCGAGGCGGTGACGCGGCGCAGGTCCTCGACGGGGAAGCCCTCCTCCAGGACGAACGCCGCCGACAGGTACGACGGGCGGGCGCCGCACATGGCGAGGTCGTTGACGGTCCCGTTGACCGCCAGGTCCCCGATGTCGCCGCCGGGGAAGAACAGCGGGGTCACCACGTAGGCGTCGGTGGTGAACGCCAGCCCGTCGGCCACCGCCCCGTCGGCGAGCGGGGCCAGCAGCGGGTTGGAGAACGCCTCCAGGAAGACGGCCTCGATGAGCGTGCGCGTGGCCTTCCCCCCGGCGCCGTGCGCGAGCGTGACCAGTTCCTCGCGCACGCGGGGCTTGCGGCGGCGTACCCGCTCGATCCGTTCCAGCACCTGCTCCTCGCCGCTCACGGCCGCTCCCCGTCCCCCGCCGTCCCGGTCAGCGTCGCCTCGCGCACCCGGTCGCGCGAGAACCGGCCGAAGTTGTAGTAGGCCGCGCAGGCCCCCTCCGACGACACCATGCACGTGCCGATCGGGGTCTCGGGGGTGCAGGCCGTGCCGAAGACCTTGCACTCCCAGGGCTTGAGCACGCCCTTCAGCACCTCGCCGCACTGGCACGCCTGCGGGTCGGCCACGCGCACGCCGGGAACGCCGAACACCTGCTCGGCGTCGAACTCGGCGTACCGGTCGCGCATCCGCAGCGCCGACTCCGAGATGAAGCCGAGCCCGCGCCACTCGAAGGTCGGGCGCACCTCCATGACCTCGTCGATCACGGCCAGCGCCTTGAGGTTGCCCTCCCACGGCACGACCCGGGCGTACTGGTTCTCGACCTCCGCGCGCCCCTCGGCGAGCTGGACCAGGTTCTGGTACACCGCCTGCAGCACGTCCAGGGGCTCGAAGCCCGCGACGACCAGCGGCTTGCCGTGGTCGCGGGCGATGAAGCGGTACGGCAGGCAGCCGATCACCGCCGAGACGTGACCGGGGCCGATGAACCCGTCCAGCCGCAGGTCGGGCGAGTCCAGGATGGCGTTGATGGCCGGGATGATCATCACGTGGTTGCAGAACACCGAGAAGTTGGTGACGCCCTCGGCCCGCGCGCGCAGCACCGTCATGGCCGTGGACGGGGCCGTGGTCTCGAAGCCGATCGCGAGGAACACCACCCGCCGGTCCGGATTCTCGCGGGCGATCTTCAGCGCGTCGAGCGGCGAGTACACCATGCGGATGTCCGCGCCGCGGGCCGTGGCCTCCAGGAAGGTGCCGCGCCCGCCGGGGACGCGCATCATGTCGCCGAAGGTGGCCATGATGACGCCGGACTGCTCGGCGATGTGGACGGCGTCGTCCACCCGGCCCATCGGGATCACGCACACCGGGCACCCGGGCCCGTGGACGAGCGTGACCGTGGCGGGCAGGTGGTCCTCCAGGCCGTGCTTGTAGATGGTGTGGGTGTGGCCGCCGCAGACCTCCATGAACTTGTACGGGCGGCCGGGCTCGCACAGCGCGGCGATCCGCGCGGCCAGGGCCCTGGCCTTGCCGGCGTCGCGGTACTCGTCGACGAAGCGCACCGCGCCTCACCCCTCTTCGATCATCGAGTCGCGCAGCGCCGCCATCTCGTCCTCGTACGCCTGGCCGATGCCGGTGAGGAAGTCCATCGCCGACTTGGCCTCCGCCTCGTCGATCTTCGACAGCGCGAAGCCGACGTGGATGAGGATCCAGTCGCCCGGTGCGAGCGGCTCCCCCTCCAGCAGGCCGATGTTGATGGCGCGCCGCACCCCGCTCACGTCGACCTGCGCCAGGTCAGGACGATCCTTGAGGATCTCCACGATCTCCCCGGGAATTCCCAGGCACATGCGCCGCCTCCGCGAGCTGGATGGATTCGAGGACGAGGTCGTCGCCCCCTTCGACGTCGACGTCGGTGTCCCCGCAGTGGGGGCAGACCGCGTACGGGTCCACCGACGTGGCGGTGTCGCCGCAGGCCCGGCAGGTGAGCCGCACCGGGATCGTCACCAGGTCGAGCTGCGCGCCCTCGGCGACCGTCCCTTCGGCGACCAGCGAGAACGCGTCGTTGAGCGAGGGCTCGGCGACGCGGAGCAGCGCGCCCACCTGGACGCGCGCCCGGCGTATGCGCCGGCCGTCCGCGCGGCCCTCGACCGCGGCGAGGATCGACTCGGCGATCCCGAACTCGTGCACGATCAGTTCACCTCGTTTCCCGAGAGTTGCCCGCGCCGGTCACATGCTCCGGATCTTCATGTACCGCTTGATGTCCGGAATCGACTGGTAGACCATGACGCCGGCCGCGACCAGCGCCGAGATCATCACGAGACGCTTCATCATGGTGGTCCTCCTTCCGCGCGGCGCCTGGCGGCGCCGCGGCCGTCCGTTCCGCGATCTTTTCCGTGGCCGGGTCCGCGGCTCGTGCGGTGGCGAGGTCCGCGACCAGTTCGAGCACCAGGTCCGCGGCGGGGCCGACCGCCTCGGACACCGGCGGGCTCAGTTCCATGCCGGGCGAGAGGTCGCGCGGCTCGCACCCGACGACCAGCACCCGCCCGGGGGCGCCGCCGAGCGCGACCGACAGGGCCAGCACGGCGTCGGGGGTCATGTCGTGGGCGTCGGCGAACACCGGCGGGGCCTCGGCCGGCTCGGGCCGCAGGACGTACAGCGTGCCCGCGGGCCCGCCGCGCGCGACCGCGTCCACGATGACCGCGCCGTCGTAGGCGCCGCCGGTCAGCTCGTAGGCCAGGTGGACGCCGCGGATGCCGAAGTCGCCCACCACGGCCCCGGCGGGCAGGTCCGCGCCGGCCAGCCGCCGCGCCACCGCGACGCCGAAGCCGTCGTCGCCGAGGAACACGTTGCCGACCCCGGCCACCAGGACGTTCACGCGTCCCCCTCCCCCGGAGGCTCCGCCAGCGGCTCGACCTCGTCCGGCGCGAAGTACAGGTAGCGGCCGTGCGAGCGGTGCAGGTCGGCCCCGGGGTCCTCCTCCAGCGTCACGGCGAGGTGGGGCGCGCCGTCCACGTCGGACAGGACGGCCTCCACGCGCGCGGTCCTGCCCGCGAGGAACATGTCGTGGGCGTCGGCGCGCCGCCGTCCCGGCGTCAGCCGCACCCGGCTGCCCTTGGCGACGCTGACCCCGGCGACGGTCACGGTGTCGGTGTCCGGCGACACCTCGGCGTCGGCGGCCGGGTCCCACCACGGCGTCGCGGGGTCGTGGCGCATCGCGCCGTGCAGGCGTTCCATCATCTCCGGCGGCAGCTCGCCGGCCAGGCGGACGATCTCCGCGGCGCGCGGGTCGGTGGCCATCGCCTCCCGCTTCTCCTCCTCGGTGAGCGTCCGGGTGCGCAGGTGGAGCAGCTCGTCGATCTCGGTCGCGTCGCACAGGTCTCCGGGGCTCTCGGGGGCGACGCGCGGGTGGTCGTAGAGGATGATCGGCGAGGACAGCACGGCGTCGCGCCCGCCGGACCCGCCCACCAGCACCGGCCAGGTGTTCTCGTTGACGCAGCCGCGCGCGGCCGGGCGCGCCCACTCCGGCGGGTCGGACAGCGACAGGAACCGGCCCGCGGTGACGCCGATGAGCAGGTGCGCGGCGACCAGCGAGTGCCGCAGCGCGTGCTCGCGCGTGCCGTCGCCCGCCCAGCCGGTGATGTTGCGGGTGCGGACGCGCAGCTTCACCAGCCCTTGGGGGCCCACGCCCGCCTCGGCCGCGACGTCCAGCACGGCGCGCAGCGGCCGGTGCTCGGTGACCACCCGGCCGAGCGGTTCCCCCGCGCCGGACACGACGGCCTCCTCGGACCGGTCCCCCGGCACGCGCACGGTCACCGTGCGCTCCACGCCGAGCAGGGCGGGCATGGCGAGCACGTGCTCCACCTCGCGCTCGGTGGCCTCGTCGAAGGTCAGGTGGCTGCGCTCGCCGGCGTCCAGGCGGGCCACGGGGACGAAACCGCCGCCGTCCGAGCGCTCCACCCTGCGCTCCTTGACGTGCAGGAACCTCAGGCGCAGCCGCACCAGCGCGTTGGCCGCGCCGTCGAGCAGGCATTCCGTCACGCTGGCGGAGGGCTCGGAGGTCGCGGTGTAGGCGGGCGGGACGAGCACCCCGAACTGCCAGCGCACCCGGTTCTTGGCCGCCGAGGCCCGGTACGGGTACAGCAGATAGCCCTCGTACAGGACGGCGTCGGCGACCTTGCGGGCGTTGTCCATGGCCACGCTCATCGGCGCGCCTCCTTCAGCAGCGCTTCGACCGTCTCGTCCCAGGTGGCGAGGGCGCGGTCGGATTTGAACCGTTGCAGCGCGCGCAGGGTGTCGCGGTGCAGGCGCAGCCAGCCGCCGCCGGGGAAGTAGCGGTCCATCAGTTCCCGCCACACCGCCACGGGCAGCCCCTGGCGCGCCTCGCAGTGCCACGGGACCTGGCGCACGGTGAACCCCTCGCCGGACCTGGCGAACACCGTGCCGCTGAACAGCAGCAGCAGGGGCACCTCTCCGTCGTCGAGCGAGGCGAAGTACTTGCCCGCGGCGACCTCCAGGTCGTAACTGCACGGGACGGGCAGGTCCACCTCGGTGGAGCCGGTGAAGCGCGGCACCATGACCGAGACGGTGGCGAACTGCAGCGGCTTGACCGTGTCGCCCCACCGGGAGGGATGCCCGAACAGGTCGGCCAGCAAATCGCTCTCGGCGGGGCCGTGGCGGCGGCGCGCCGGCTCGATCCTGATCTGCACGCGCAGCGCGATGGCGTGCACCGACTCGCCGACGGGCTCGTGGACGCCGATGCGGAAGCACAGGGTGGGGGACGCGGCGTGCGGGTCGGCGCGCACGCCCAGGCACTCGAACCGGATCTCGGACCCGGCGGGTGTCTCCCGCGTCTCAGACACGACGGTCCTCCCCGGCGCGGGCGCGGATCTCGGCGAAGAAGCCGTCGATGGCCCGCCACGCCTCGGGGCCGCCGTGGAACCCCTTCCAGTGCAGGCGCACGAGTCCGACCAGCTCGTAGCAGGCGTCGATCGGCACCAGGTGGCAGGCGAGGCGCTCGGGGCCCCGGTCGACGAGGTACGCCTCGACGTCCGGCAGCGGGCGGGGCGCCTCGGGGTTGGCCGCGAGCACGTCGTCCCAGGCGTCCAGGGGGAGCAGCGACTCGGCGGCGCCCGCCGGGCTCGGGTAGAAGGCCACGTACCGGCCGAGCACCGAGTGGTGGAAGAAGAAGGCGGCGCGTACGGGGATCTGCAGGGCCTCCCAGTCGGCCGCGGTCAGCCGGAACCCCGGGAGGTGCAGGTGGCGCTCGGGCACGCCGCGGTAGCGCGCCCCCGGGCCGCTGCCGGGCATGACCAGCGAGCAGCCCCGGCACGTGCACAGCAGCGCCCGGGTCTGGACGTTCACGACGTGGCCGTGCCGCTCCTCCAGCGGCTCGGCGCACATCTCGCAGCGGGGCGTCTCCGGCGGCGGGGGCTCACGGAAGCGGCGCAGCCCGGCGGGCGGGCCCGCGGCGGTCACGGCGCGGCCTCCCCCGGCGGCCTGCGCCCGATCTGCAGCAGCGGCGGCGCCTCGGCCGCCTGCTCGACCTCGACGCGCGCCACCTCGGGCGCGGCGGCCAGGACCGCGTGCTCGACCGCCCCGGTGACCGCGGCCCGCGTGGAGGCGCACCCGTGGCCGGCGATCCGCAGCCGCACGACGCCCTGCCCGCCGCCGCGGTCCACGCCGAGCAGTTCGACGCCGTCCCCGAGGCGCCCGCGCACGCCGTCCAGCGCGGCGCGGACGCGCTCCTGGGTGCCGAGCGGGTGCAGGTCGTGCAGGACGAGCAGGCCGGAGACGACCTCGTCGGCGGTGAACCTGCGGAGCACCTCGGCCGCGTCGCACTCCACCACGACGCCGAGCATCCTCTCCAGCCCGGCGCCGTACAGGCCGACGAGCAGGCGCACCAGTTCCTCGGCCTTGTCCCTGGCGGCCGGGTCGGCGAGCGCGGCCAGCTCGTCGATCAGCGCCTCGGCGCGCTCGCCCGCCCGCCGCACGTCGAGGGCGGGCGCGTCGCCGGGCCCGCCCTCCCGGCGCGCGGCGCCGCGCGGCTCAGCTCGCACCGAACGCATGAGGGCTGTGTATCTTGCGCAGTTCCTTGCCGCCGCCGAGGTACATGTGCACCCCGCAGGGCAGGCAGGGATCGAAGCTGCGGACCGTGCGCATGATGTCGATCCCCTTGAAGTCGCCGGGCGGGTTCTCCTCGAAGATCGGCGTGTTCTGCACGGCGTCCTCGTACGGGCCGGGCACGCCGTTGCTGTCGCGGACGCTGGCGTTCCACGGCGTCGGCGGGTACGGGTGGTAGTTGGCGATCCTGCCGTTCCTGATCACCATGTGGTGGGACAGCACGCCGCGCACGGCCTCGGTGAACCCGCACGAGATGGCCTCCTCCGGCACCTCGAACGGCTCCCAGGTCTGGCTGTGTCCCCGCCTGACCTCGTCGAGGGCCTGCTCGGTGAAGTACACCGCGCACGCGGCGACGTACGCCTGGAAGTAGGACCTGGCCCGGTTGCGCTCCAGCGTGTTGGACAGCGGCTCGCCGTTCCACTGCGGGATCGTCCACTCCAGGGTCTTCTCCGGCAGCGTGGCCGTCTTCGGCAGGGTGATCTGGACGCTGTGGCCGGTGGCCTTGACGAAGCCGATGTCCACCTTGCCGTTCAGCGCCGTGGACCACAGCCGGGCGATCGGGCCGCCTCCGGTGTCCAGCGGGAGCATGTCCTGGCCGTCGAACCAGCGCGGCGACATCACCCAGCTGTACTTGTCCTTGAAGTCGCGCTTCTGCGGGCGCGGGATCGTGTGCTGGTTCCACGGGTGCCGCATGTCGACCGGGTTGCCGAGCGGGTCGTGGGTGACGAACGGCTCCTGGTCCTGCCAGTCCTCGTAGTAGGAGCTGCCGAGCAGGATGCGCATGCCGAGGTTGATGTCGACCAGGTCGTTGGTGACGAGCCTGCCGTCGACGATGACGCCCGGGGTGACGAACATCTTGTGGCCCCAGGCGTTCATGTTGTCGTAGGTGAAGTCGCAGTACGCGGGGTCGTTGAGCGAGCCCCAGCAGCCGAGCAGCACCCGGCGCCGTCCGACCTGCTCGTAGCCCGGCAGCGCGTCGTAGAAGAAGTCGAACAGGTCGTCGTGCATCGGCACGACCTTCTTCATGAACTCGACGTAGCGCATGAGCCGGGTGAGGTAGTCGGTGAAGAGCTGGACGGTCGCGACCGTGCCGACGCCGCCGGGGTACAGCGTCGA
Source organism: Sphaerisporangium siamense (assembly GCF_014205275.1). Classification (NCBI taxonomy): domain Bacteria; kingdom Bacillati; phylum Actinomycetota; class Actinomycetes; order Streptosporangiales; family Streptosporangiaceae; genus Sphaerisporangium; species Sphaerisporangium siamense. The sequence continues at coordinate 3,480,913 of NZ_JACHND010000001.1, read as the reverse complement.
GGGGTGGACGTGCCGCCCTTCCATCAGGCAGAACATCTCGCGGGCCAGGCGGCTCATCACCAGCGCCTCGCGGTAGAACTCGCCCTCCAACGGGTTGAGGGAGCGCATGATGTCGGCGATCGTGCGGTAGCCGTGCTCGGCGGCGTGCGCGCATTCGGTGCGCTCGGCGAGTTCGAGGACGCCGGGGTTGGTCTCGCGGACCATCTTCTCGCAGTAGTCGACCCCCACCAGGTTCTCCTGGTAGATGTTGTGGTCGAACATGTACTCGGCGCACTCGCCCAGGTTGATGATCCACTCGGCGAGCGCCGGCGGACGCACGCCGTAGGCCATGTTCTGCGTGTAGACCGAGCACGTCGCGTGGTTGTCGCCGCAGATCCCGCAGATGCGGCTGGTGATGAAGTGGGCGTCGCGGGGGTCCTTGCCCTTCATGAAGATGCTGTAGCCGCGGAAGATCGACGACGTGCTGTGACACTCCGCGACCTTCTTCTGCGCAAAGTCGATCTTGGCGTAGATGCCCAGGCTGCCGACGATGCGCGTGATCGGGTCCCAGGCCATCTCGACCAGGTCGCTCTTCCGCTCCTTCGAGGTGGTCATCTCAGCTCCACGGGGCCTTGTATCCGGTGAGCAGCGCGCGGCCCTTGGCCCGCCACTTCGGCTCCTTGTCGACGGTCTTGAGCGTGATGTCGCGCAGCCTGCGGATGACGCCGCCGTACATGGTGCTGACCGTCGAGGACACGCGGGCGCCCGGCGGCTCGTCCATGAACGGCATGAACTTGTCCGGGAAGCCGGGCATCGTGCAGGCGATGCAGATGCCGCCGACGTTCGGGCAGCCGCCGATGCCGTTCATCCACCCGCGCTTGGGGACGTTGCACTTCACGACCGGGCCCCAGCAGCCGATCTTGACCAGGCACAGCGGCGAGCCGTACTCGACGGCGAACTGCCCCTGCTCGTAGTACCCGGCCCGGTCGCAGCCCTCGTGGACGGTCTGGCCGAACAGCCACGTCGGGCGCAGCGCCTCGTCCAGCGGGATCATCGGCGCCTGCCCGTTGAGCTGGTAGAGCAGGTACAGAAGGGTCTCGGACATGTTGTCCGGCTGGATCGGGCAGCCCGGCACGTTGACGATGGGGATGCCCGCCTTGGACCTCCACTCCCAGCCGAGGTAGTCGGCCAGGCCCATCGAGCCGGTCGGGTTGCCCGCCATGGCGTGGATGCCGCCGTACGTCGCGCAGGTGCCCGCCGCGATCACCGCCGTGGCCTCCGGCGCGAGCCGGTCCAGCCACTCGGGCAGGGTGATCGGCTGGCCGGTCTCGGGGTTGTTGCCGAACCCGGACCAGTAGCCCTCCTGCTTGATCGACTCGTTCGGGATGGACCCCTCGACGACCAGCACGAACGGCTCCAGGCCGCCCTCGGCCGCCAGGAAGTACCACTGGATCATGGCGTCGGCGCCCTGCATGGGCCCGCTGCAGTAGTCGATCAGGGGCCAGTGGACCTCCACCTTGGGCAGCCCGGGCAGGGCGCCGAGGACGATGTCCTCGATGGGCGGCTGCAGCGCCGCGGTGAGCGCCACCGAGTCGCCGTCGCAGCTCATCCCGGCGTTGATCCAGAGAATGTGGACGACGGGTTCGTCCCGCTCCCGCGTCGCGTTCCCCGTCTGCTTCGCCGTCGTCGCCATACCGCCTCCCCCTTCTCCCCGTTCTCCCGGCTGTCGATGGCCTCCGGTCACCGGACCCGCGCGGCTCCGCTCATCGCAGGGCCGCCCCCGGCGGCCGTGCGACGGCCGCGGAGCCGAGCACCTGCTGGGTGATCTCCCAGAGGACGTGGTAGACGGTCGTCTGCGCCTCCTGGATGCGGTGCACCGACGAGGAGGGCACGACGAACAGGTGGTCGAGCACGTCGAGCTCGGCCAGCTCGGCCAGCCGTCCGCCCTGATAGCCGGCCAGGCCCGCCGTCAGCATGTCCCTGCGGCTGGCCTCCTGGAACGCCTGCACGAGGTTGAGCGAGCCGCCGCTCGTCGACAGGCCGACGGCCATGTCGCCGGGCCGTCCGAGGGCCGCGATCTGGCGCGCGAAGACGATGTCGAACCCGACGTCGTTGGACAGGGCGGTCACGACGGCGACGTCCGTGGTGAGCGAGAGCGCGGGCAGCGGCCGGCCGTAGGGCGGGTTCAGGTAGCAGGTCGCCATGTCCTGGGCGTCGGTGCTGCTGCCGCCGTTGCCGAACGTGAACAGCCTGCCGCCCGCGGCGAACCGCTGGGCCATCTCCTCGGCGCACGCGGCGAGCCGGTCGGCGTACATGTCCCCGACCTGGCGGCGCAGGCGCACGATCTCGTCGGCCTTCACCTCGGTGGACCAGATCGCGTGCGCGGCGGCGCGGCGCGCCTGGTCGCCGTCACCGGGCGGCGCGTCCGTCCGCGCGGCCGGGCCGCCGTACAGGAACGGGTACAGCCGGCGCACCGCCTCCGGGCGCGTCTCCTCAGCCATGCCCGCCCTGCCCGCCATGCCCGTGCCCCCTGGTGATGACGGCGATGGCCTCCTTGGCGTGCACGAGGACGGTGTCGCCGGGCCCGGCGTCGACCAGCGCGACGCTGACCTCCTCCTCGGCGCCCTCGATCTCCACCACGGCGAGGCCCGGCCCCGACGGCCGGACCACCCGGGCGGGCAGCGCCTCGTCCGAGCAGGTCAGGCAGGCGTCCGCGAGGCGGTTCACGCGCTCGTTCATCTCACCGCCTCCACATCCCGATCTCCCCCGCCCTCGGACGCGCGCCGGGCTCGTCCCGCCGCGCGCGCGGAGGTCTCGGGTTCACCGGTCTCGGACCCGGCGGACCCGGGCGGGACGGTCTGGGCGAAGAAGACATGGACCAGCTCCCACAGCACGTGGTAGGTCGTGACGTGGATTTCCTTCACCACCGCCGGGTCGCAGGACCTGGCGATCAGCGCCTGGTCGACGGCGGGGCTCCGCGCCACCGCGCCGCCGTCGCCGCCGAGCAGCGCCATCGTGTACAGGCCCAGCTCGCGGGCCGTCTCCAGCCCGCGCAGGACATTGGCGCACGCGCCGTCCGGCGAGATCCCGAGCGCGATGTCGGCCGGATCGGCCCAGTGGCGTATCTGGTGGGCGAACACCTCGGCGAAGCCCTCGCGGGCGGTCACGCCGGTGACCGTGGCGGAGTCGTTGCCGAGGGCCAAGGCCGGCAGCGCGCGCTTGCCCACGACGACCGGGTGCATGAACTCCACCGCGACGTGCGAGGCGTCCGTGCCCGCGCCGCCGTTGCCGAAGACGACGAGCTTCCCGCCCTGGTGGAACCGCGCCGCCATGTCACGGCACGCGCGCGCGATGCGCTCGGCGTCCTCCGCCAACCGGCGTCCCGCCGCGTCCCGCCGGGCGAAGGCCTCGCCGACGGCCAGGCGCGTGCTCGATGTCACAGGCATGTGTACGCTCCGTTATGTACCGTAGTCGCCAGGCTACGGTGCGTACACAGCGGACCGACACCCTACGCGGGACAACATGGAGTAAAGGGTTGATCGCCACACCTAGGCGGTCTCACCCCGGTACGCCCAGGGTGTCCGATCAACGATCTTCCCGCGGTCACTCCCAGGGGTGCGGCTGGGGCCGCGGCACGCTCCTCAGATGCCGGACGAACCAGTCGCGGGCCAGGCGCGCCACCTGCTCCAGCGCCCCGGGCTCCTCGAACAGGTGCGTGGCGCCGGCCACGACGGCGAAGGACGTCTCTCCGGGGATCATCTCCCTCGCCTCGCGGTTCAGCTCGATCACCACCGGGTCCAGCTCGCCGACGATCAGCAGGGTCGGCCGCGTCACCCTGCGCAGGTGGTCGCCCGCGAGGTCCGGGCGCCCGCCGCGCGACACGACGGCCTGCACCGTGGCGGGCCGCTCGGCCGCCGCCACCAGCGCCGCCGCCGCGCCGGTGCTGGCGCCGAAGAGGCCGGCGCCGAGCGAGGCGGTCGGCCCGTGCCCGCGCACCCAGTCCGTCACGGCGATCACCCGCTCCGCCAGCAGCCCGATGTCGAACCGCAGCCCCGCCGTGATCACGTCGACCCGCTCCTCCTCGGGGGTCAGCAGGTCCACCAGGACGGTCGCCAGGTTCGCGACCTGGAGGTCGGCCGCCACGCGGCGGTTGCGGGGGCTGTGCCGGCCGCTGCCGCTGCCGTGCGCGAAGACCACGACCCCGCGGGCGAAGGACGGCACGACGACGTCGGCCCCGAGGGCGACCCCGGCGGCGGGGATCTGGATGCTTTCGGTGACGGCCATCGGGTCCTCCTCGTGCCGGACGCGGCCCCCCGGTCAGGTGCGCGCCGGATAGGTCTCGGGCAGCTCGCCCTCGCTCCAGTGCGCCCTGCCGTCCAGGGGCTCCACGGCGCGGGTCTCGTCCACGTGGATGACGGCGTCGAACTGGTCGCGCAGGCGGGCGCGGAAGTAGTGGCTGCGCCGCTCCGAGCGCGGCCGGTAGACCGCGCCGACCATGCGCTCCAGGCGCGCCGAGCCCAGCACGTCCCCGCTGCGCGGCGCGAACCGGAACGCGGTGAGGAACTCCTTCTCCCCCGCCTCGTGGAACAGCTCCTCGACGCTGTCGGGCAGGGCGGGCCGCAGCCACCTGCGCTCGGCGGGGCCCTCCCAGCAGCCGGTCCCGGTCACCGTCCCCGTGTAGGTGGTGAGGCCGATGAGGCGGCAGTCCTCGCCGTGCCGCTCACGCACCAGGCCGCCGACGTTGATCTCGCCGCGGCAGGCCGCCTCGGTGGCGCGCGCGTCGCCGACGTGCGCGTTGTGCATCCACACGACGATCTTCGCCGGGCTGCCCCTGCGGTGGGAGAGGTTCTCCAGGATCGCGTCGAGGGTGTCGGCCATGTGACGGTCGCGCAGGTTCCACGCCGCGATGCGGCCCGAGAACATCGAACGGTAGTACTCGCGCGCCGACTCCAGCGCGCGCCTGCTCAGGTCGGGGTAGAACAGCTCGTCCTCGGCGAGCAGCCCCTGCCGCCGTTCGGACTCCGGCACCCGCCTGCGCAGGTCCACCAGGTGGCCGATCACGTCGCTCTCGCAGGCGTCCCCGGCGCCGCAGGCCGCCGTGAACCCGTACGCCTGGGCCTCACCGCTGCCCAGGTGGTCGAAGCAGCCGTACCGCTCCCGCGCGCGGGCCGCCGCCGACGGGTCGATCCGGTCCAGGTGGGCGACCACCTCGTGCATCGCCTTGTGGATGCCGTACAGGTCCAGCCCGTAGAACCTGGCCTTGTCATGGCACTCGCCGATCTCCCTGTCGTTGTGGTCGCGCAGCCACTGGACGAAGTCGAGCACCACCGCGTTGCGCCACATCCAGACCGGGAACCGCTGGAAGCCGCGCAGCGCCTCCTCGGCGGTGGCGTCGTGGCCGTGCCCCTGGACGTACCGGTTGACCCGGTAGGCGTCCGGCCAGTCGGCCTGGATCGCGACGGCGCAGAACCCCTTGTCCTCGATGAGCCGGCGGGTCATGGCCGCGCGCGCCGCGTAGAACTCGTGGGTGCCGTGAGAGGCGCCCCCGATGAGCACCAGGTGGGCGTCCCCCACCAGGTCGGCGAGCGCGTCCGCGTGCGGGACCCCGTCCTGCGTCGGGAGCGCCTCCGCGCGGACGGCCGTGATCTCCCCGGGCACCGGCGTCGAGGCCCTCGCGGGCAGCGACTCGGCCGAGGCGCGCAGCAGGTCGCGCACGTCCTCCACGGTGACCTCGGTGAAGTCCCAGTAGGACTGGTCGACGGCGAAGAACGGCGAGGGGGTGGTGGCGTAGACGACCTCGTCCGCCTCCGCGGCCAGTTCCTCGCAGGTGGCCTCCGCGACGGCGGGGACGGCGACCACGATGCGCACGGGACGCCGCCGGCGCAGCGCCTTGATGGCGGCGCGCAGGCCGGCCCCGGTGGTCATCCCGTCGTCGACGAGGATCACCACGCGGCCCTCGATCGTCCGCGGCGGGCGGTCCTGCCGGAAGTGCCGTTCCCAGCGGGGGATCTCGCGGCCCTCCCAGTCGGCGACGTGCTCGACCACCTCGGCGGGGATGGCCAGGCCGCGGATGACGTCGTCGTTGAGCGCGAGCACGCCGCCGCCCGCGACGGCGCCCATCGCCAGGTCCTCCTGGCCGGGCACGCCGAGCTTGCGCGCGAGGAAGACGTCGAGCGGGGCCCCGAGGGTTCTGGCCACCTCGTAGGCGATGGGGACGCCTCCGCGCGGCAGGGCGAGGACGAGGAGCGCCGGCTCGCCCCGGTAGCGGTCGAGCAGGCCCGCCAGCGCGCGGCCCGCGTCCCTGCGGTCGCGGAACAGGTGGTCGGACATGGGTGGCCCCCAACGTGCTCGGACGCGGGCCGCCCGGCGCACCTGCGCCACGGAGGCGCGCGCGGCGCCTCCCGGGCGGACCTGAGCCGTCCTTTCCGAGCCTACGCTTCCCGGGCGGCGGGAGCCTTCCCGCCGTGCCCCGGGGCCGTCTCGGGGGATCACCGGACGCGGCGAAGGTGGCATTTGACCGCCCAACAGCGAAATCCAGCGTAGTGTTCGGAAATACCTGACTCACCCGGCTTTATCGATCAATCCGAATATCGGGGGCCGCAACCCGGCGAGCGGCGGATACGGAATTGACACACGAAAGATCGGCACCGCATAATTACAGCGGCCCGGCGCCATACGCGACATCGAAAGACCGCCCGTCATCCCCGCGACATAAAAGCTTCACCCCCGAGCACGACGAACGGCCGGAATATCGTCCGGCGATCGGCGTACGTCTTTTTCGAGTGACCCTCCTGTAAGGCGGCGACCGGCGACACGGAATCGCACTCCGTCCGTCGTCCGGCCGCCGGGCGTCCGCCGGCCCCGCGCCGGTGGAATTCAGCGATATCGCGCCGACGGCATCACCCCACTGCGCACGGCCTTCCTGGCCGAGTAATCCGAGTGATCCCTTGTTCCCCCGTTCATTGCTTCAGGGATTGGTGGTGTGGGTTGTGACCGAGACAACCGATATAACGCCGGAGAACCAGGCCCAGCAGGCACTGGCCACCACGGCCGCCCGCAACCTGGCCACAACGACCAAATCGCAGCCCCAGATGCAGAACATCTCCTCGCGCTGGCTGCTGCGCATGCTCCCCTGGATCCACACCAGCGGCGGCACCTACCGCGTCAACCGCCGCCTGTCCTACGCCATCGGCGACGGCCGCCTCAGCTTCACCAGCCAAGGCACCGACATCCACGTCATCCCCCAAGAACTACGCGAACTCCCCCTGCTCCGCCACTTCGACGACGACGACACCCTCCACGCCCTCGCCCAACGCTTCACCCAAAACCAACACCAAACCGGCGAAACCATCACCCAAACCGGCCAACCCGCCGACCGCCTCATCCTCATCGCCCACGGCAAAGTCAACAAAATCGGCACCGGCCCCTACGGCGACAACACCATCCTCGCCACCCTCGCCGACGGCGACCACTACGGCGACCACACCCTCACCACCACCGGCGACACCACCTGGCAACACACCATCCAAGCCGTCACCCCCACCACAACCCTCACCCTCACCCGCCAAGACTTCCAACAACTCCTCGCCATCAACCCCACCCTCGCCACCCACCTCCAACAACACCAGAACACCCCCCACCACCCACAGAACAAACACGGCGAAGCCACCATCACCATCACCTCAGGCCACACCGGAGAACCCCACCTCCCCGGCACCTTCGTCGACTACGAAACCACCCCCCGCGAATACGAACTCTCCGTCGCCCAAACCATCCTCCGCATCCACACCCGCATCGCCGACCTCTACAACCACCCCATGAACCAAACCCACCAACAACTCCGCCTCACCATCGAAGCCCTCCGCGAACGCCAAGAACACGAACTCATCAACAACACCGACTTCGGCCTCCTCCACAACGCCGACCTCAAACAACGCATCCACACCCGCACCGGCCCCCCAACCCCCGACGACCTCGACGACCTGCTGGCGACCGTGTGGAAGGAGCCGGCGTTCTTCCTGGCGCACCCGCTCACCATCGCCGCCTTCGGCCGGGAGGCCAGCCGCCGCGGCGTCTACCCGCAGAGCACCGACCTGCACGGCCACGCCATCCCCTCCTGGCGCGGCGTCCCCCTGCTGCCCTGCAACAAGATCCCCATCACCGACACCCGCACCAGCAGCATCCTGCTGATGCGCACCGGCGAGCAGCACCAGGGCGTCATCGGCCTGTGGCAGACCGGCATCCCCGACGAGTACGAGCCCGGCCTGTCGGTCCGCTTCATGAACGTCAACGACCAGGCCATCATCAGCTACCTGGTCTCCACCTACTACTCGGCCGCCGTCCTGGTCCCCGACGCGCTCGGCATCCTGGAGAACGTCGAGATCGGCCACTGAGCCACGCCCGCCGACGCCGCCCGCGGGCCCGCACCGGGCCCGCGCCACGGCGTCCTTCCCTTGTCCTTTCCACGGATCGGTGGTGTGGGTTGTGACCGAGACAACCGATATAACGCCGGAGAACCAGGCCCAGCAGGCACTGGCCACCACGGCCGCCCGCAACCTGGCCACAACGACCAAATCGCAGCCCCAGATGCAGAACATCTCCTCGCGCTGGCTGCTGCGCATGCTCCCCTGGATCCACACCAGCGGCGGCACCTACCGCGTCAACCGCCGCCTGTCCTACGCCATCGGCGACGGCCGCCTCAGCTTCACCAGCCAAGGCACCGACATCCACGTCATCCCCCAAGAACTACGCGAACTCCCCCTGCTCCGCCACTTCGACGACGACGACACCCTCCACGCCCTCGCCCAACGCTTCACCCAAAACCAACACCAAACCGGCGAAACCATCACCCAAACCGGCCAACCCGCCGACCGCCTCATCCTCATCGCCCACGGCAAAGTCAACAAAATCGGCACCGGCCCCTACGGCGACAACACCATCCTCGCCACCCTCGCCGACGGCGACCACTACGGCGACCACACCCTCACCACCACCGGCGACACCACCTGGCAACACACCATCCAAGCCGTCACCCCCACCACAACCCTCACCCTCACCCGCCAAGACTTCCAACAACTCCTCGCCATCAACCCCACCCTCGCCACCCACCTCCAACAACACCAGAACACCCCCCACCACCCACAGAACAAACACGGCGAAGCCACCATCACCATCACCTCAGGCCACACCGGAGAACCCCACCTCCCCGGCACCTTCGTCGACTACGAAACCACCCCCCGCGAATACGAACTCTCCGTCGCCCAAACCATCCTCCGCATCCACACCCGCATCGCCGACCTCTACAACCACCCCATGAACCAAACCCACCAACAACTCCGCCTCACCATCGAAGCCCTCCGCGAACGCCAAGAACACGAACTCATCAACAACACCGACTTCGGCCTCCTCCACAACGCCGACCTCAAACAACGCATCCACACCCGCACCGGCCCCCCAACCCCCGACGACCTCGACGAGCTCCTCTGCCGGCGCAGGCGGTCACACCTGTTCCTGGCCCATCCGCTGACCATCGCCGCGTTCGGGCGCGAGTGCAGCCGCCGCGGCGTCTACCCGCAGACCACCGAGATCGACGGCCAGACCGTCGCGTCCTGGCGCGGCGTCCCGCTGCTGCCCTGCGACAAGATCCCGATCAGCGAGAGCCGCACGTCGTCGATCCTGGTCATGCGCACGGGGCAGGAGGACGAGGGCGTGATCGGCCTGTGGTACACGGGCCTGCCGGAGGAGTACGAGCCCGGGCTGTCGGTCCGCTTCATGAGCGTCAACGACCAGGCGGTCATCTCCTACCTGGTCTCCACCTACTACTCCGCGGCGGTCCTGGTGCCCGACGCGCTCGGCGTCCTGGAGAACGTCGAGATCGGCCACTGACCGGGGGCAGGGCCGGACTCCCCGGCCGCTTCAGCCGCTCAGTGAGGGCGCCAGGTTCCCGATGGCATGGCACCGATCGGTCCGGGCGCGTGTGATGAAGTCCACGACAGCTTTCCCGGCGCACCCGGCTTCCGGGGCGCGCCGGACGGAAAGGGGCGCGCATGGTCGAACTGACCACCACAGGGCGTCAGGCCCACGAAGTGCTGGCCTGGAGCCGCGACCAGGCCGGTCCGGCGCTGCGGGCCGCCGTCGAGTCGTTGCGCCCGTCGATGCGGCACGTCGCGGGCTACCACTTCGGCTGGCTGGACCGGCACGGCGCCCCGGCCGTGGGCGGCGGCGGCAAGGCCGTCCGCCCGGCGCTGGCCCTGCTCTCCGCCGAGGCCGTCGGCGCGGGCGCCGGTGCGGCGGTGCCCGCCGCGGTCGCCGTCGAGCTGGTGCACAACTTCTCGCTCCTGCACGACGACGTGATGGACGGCGACCTGACCCGGCGGCACCGGGCGACGGCGTGGAGCGTGTTCGGGATGAGCCCGGCGATCCTGGCCGGTGACGCCCTCCTCACGCTCGCCTTCGACGCGCTCGCCGCCAGCGGCCACCCCGCCGCCGCCGAGGGGGGCCGCCTGCTCGGGGCTACCGTCCTCGACCTGATCGACGGGCAGGGCGCCGACACCTCCTTCGAGACGCGCGGCGACGTCGGCCTCCAGGAATGCCTGAGCATGGCCGAGTCCAAGACCGGCGCGCTGCTCGGGGCCTCCTGCGCGCTCGGCGCGCTCTTCGGCGGGGCCGCGCCCGAGCGGGTAAAGCGCCTGCGGGCGTTCGGCGACCGCCTCGGCCTGGCGTTCCAGTTCGTGGACGATCTGCTCGGCATCTGGGGCGATCCCGCCGTCACGGGCAAGCCGATCCATTCCGATCTTCGCAACCGCAAGAAGTCGCTGCCCGTGGTCGCCGCCCTGTCCTCCGGGTCCCCGGCCGGCGACGAGCTGGCCGCCCTGTACGGCAGGGAGGAGCCGCCCGCGGGGCCGGATCTGGTGCGCGCCGCCGAGCTGGTCGAGCTGGCGGGCGGGCGCGCCTGGAGCACCCAGCAGGCCGGCGAGCTGCTGCGCGAGGCCCTGGGCCATCTGGCCGCGGCCTCACCCGTGCCGGGAGCCGCCGCCGAGCTGCGCGCGCTGGCCCACCTGATCACCCACCGCGACCACTGACCCGGCCCGGCGGGCCCTCGGGACCGCCTGGGCCGTCCGCGTCATCGCGGCCCCCTGCGCTGTCCGCGTCCTCGGGACCGCCTGGGCCGTCCGGGCCGGTGAGCGTGCGCAGGATGCGGTGCAGTGTCGCGAGGTCGGCGGGGTCGAGGGCGCGCAGCGGCGCGGGCGGCTCGCTCAGGATCGACTCCGCCAGCGCCGCGGCCCGCGCGCCCGCCTCGGTGATCGTGACGATCCTCTGGCGGCGGTCGCCGGGGTGCACCTCGCGCACGACCAGCCCGCGCCGCACCAGATCGTCCACGATCACGGTGGTGTACGGCGCGTCGGTGGCCAGGTCGGCGGCCAGCCGCCGCAGCGTCGCGGGCTCGGCGGCCAGGCGGCGCAGGGCCTTGGCCCTGACGAAGCTCATGTCGAGCGCGGCGCAGACCTGTCTGCGGCGGTCGTGCAGGTCGAGCACCATGGTCCGCATCTCGCGCCACACGCGCGCGGCCAGGTCCCCGGACGCCTCCGGGACACCGGAGGCGGTCATGACACGGCCTGGGGACGGGCGCCGTCCGCGACGAGGCAGGAGGCGGTGCGCTCCGCGGTGGCCTTCGCCCACCTGCCCGTGGTGAGCAGGCCGAGGACGAGCACCAGGGCGCCGTACCCCGCGACGATCCACCACCCGGCCCGGCTGGCGTGCGCGAAGCCCGCGCCCGGCGATCCGGCCATGCCGGAGGCCAGCACCGATCCGGCGATGGCCACGCCGAAGGACTGCCCGACCTGACGGCCGGTGGAGGCGATGGCCGCCGCCACCCCGGCCTGCGCGCGCGGCATGCCGGAGACCGCGGTGTTGGTGATGGGCGCGTTGGCCATGGCGAACCCGAGGCCGAACACGGCGTACCCGGCGAGCAGCCACGGCAGCGGGGTGTGCGCGGTGAGCGGCGTGAGCATGAGGCCGCCGGCGCAGATGCCGGCCCCCGCGACGACCAGAGGCGTCCGCGGGCCCCTGTCGCCGACCAGCTTCCCCGACAGAGGGGCGAAGATCACGGTCATCGCGGCGATCGGCAGCGTGCACAGGCCGGCGGACAGCGGGGACAGGCCGCGCACGTCCTGAAGGTAGAGCGTGTTGAGGAACAGGAAGCCGCCGAACGCGGCGAACACGCACAGCGCGATGGCCGAGGCGCCCGAGAAGGGGGCGCTGCGGAAGAAGCGCAGGTCGATGAGGGGTTCGCGCCGCCGGGGCTCGTAGGCGACGAACCCGGCGATCGCGGCCGCGGCGACGGCGAAGGACGCGATGATCAGCGGGGAGCCGAGGCCGAGGCCGGGGGCCTCGATGATGCCGTACGTCAGCGAGCCGAGCGCCAGGATGACCAGCACCTGCCCGACCGGGTCGACGCGGCGGGGGTGCGGGGCGCGGGATTCGGGGACGAACAGGGCGGTGAGCACGATCGCGGCGATCGCGACGGGCACGTTGATCCAGAAGATCGCGCGCCAGTCGGAGGTGTCCACCAGGGCGCCGCCGACGACCGGGCCGAGGGCCATGCTGACGCCGACCACGCCGCCCCACAGGCCGATCGCGCGGGCCCGCTCGCGGGGGTCGGTGAAGGTGTTCGTGATGATCGACATGGCGACCGGGTTGAGCATGGAGCCGCCGATCGCCTGGAGCACCCGGAAGGCGATCAGCCACCCGAGGCTGGGGGCGAGCCCGCACAGCAGCGAACCCACCGCGAAGATCACCAGGCCGAGCTGGAAGGTGCGCCGCCGTCCGATGCGGTCGGCCGTGGAGCCGGACAGCAACAAAAGGCCGGCGAGCACGAGGATGTAGGCGTCGACCGTCCACTGCATGCCGGAGACGGGGGCGTGCAGGTCGCGCTCGATGGCGGGCAGGGCGACGTTCACGATCGTGTTGTCCAGCCCGACGATCAGCAGGCTCATGCAGCAGATCGCCAGGATCAGGATTCGCCTGCGGCGGCTGGGTGCGGTCACGGCCCTCCACGATCGTTGTAGGAGTACAACGATTTCCACAGTACAACTCATGCCGACAATAGGCCGATTTATGCCTATGACCTGTTGCTACGCACACCCGTGGACGGGAAGGACGGTGGTCGTGGGGGCGTGCGACGGCCGGTCACCCGCGGCGGGCTCCGTCAAGGAATGCCGGCCGGGTGCCGCGCAGCGCGTTCGGGCCGGGCTCAGCCGTCGCCGCGCTCAGGGGGACAGCGGCCGGCCGCGGGCTCGTGGCTGTCCCCCACCCGCCGCGGCGCCCGTACCCCACCGAACCGCGGGTGAGCACGCCTCGGCGCTCAGGTCGCCGGGGAGGCCAGGCGGGCGGCCTTGTCGCGGATGGCGGTGATCTCGCTCGGCGCGATCTCCGCGGAGCGGCTGAGGAAGTCCAGGATCACGGCGAGCTGGTCGTCGGTGTAGGTGCCGAGGAACTCCTCCAGGCGGCGGGCGACGTCCCGCAGGCAGGCGTCGAGGGGCAGTTCCTCCTCGGGGACCGGCACGATGATCACGCGGCGCCGGTCCTCCGCGTCCCTGACCCTGCGGACGTGGCCGGGCTTCTCCAGGCGGTCGACGACGCCGGTGATGGCGCCGGTGGTGAGCCCGGTCAGCTCGGCGAGCTGTCCGGCCGTGATGGGGCCGGTGCGGCGCAGGATGTCCAGGCAGCGGGAGTCGGTGGCGTTCAACCCCAGCCGGTCGGCTACGACCTGGCTGCGCAGCACGGCTCCGGCCGTGTAGGAGCGTATCGCCTCGTGAACCAGGGCGAGCAGCTGCGAACGGGACTTCTCCGCCATTGGTATCCCATCCCATTTCCCTTGGCTAGCTGAAACGCTTTCCTTAGTGAGCTTAATTACCCTTCCACCAAGACAATACTTGCGCCACGATCTCCGAACGGCTACCCCCACTCCACCCCGTCCCCCGCCGACGGGCCGCACCGGGACACGTCGTCCCTCGTGCGACGGACACCGTTCAGCACATCGTCGACGCCTGAGGAGAGGCGTCGACGTGATCAGCAGCCGGCGGCGACTCGGCGAGCGGCCTCAGGGCGGGGTGTATCGGAGGCGGCGCCCGGCCGGAGCCGGCGCGGCCGGACGGCGCTCAGGCGGGGTGAGCGCGGCCGATCGCGCTCGCGACGCCCTTGCACAAGGCGACGGCGTCGTTGGCACCCACGCCCGTGCCCCAGTAGAGAGTGCCGCCGAGTTCGCACTCGACGTACACCGTGTGCACGGCCGGCCCGCCGGCGCCGGGGTGGCGGGCGCGGTCGAGTACCCGGACCTTGACCCCCTTCTCGCTCAGCGCGCCGATCAGCGCCGCGAGCGTCGGGTCGTCCGTGCACGATCCGCGCGTGTCGTCGCCGGTCAGCGCGGCCGGGGAAGCCGTGTCCAGGTCGCCCATCCGAACCGCCCCTCGCCAGGTGGGCACCGATTTATGGTTATTTTCCCCAAAATATACGGACTCAAATAGCCTTGAGGTGAAGTCCGGGCGAATATCGGTTGTGCCGCGTCCAACACGGACCCCAGGCACGCCGGGCAACGGGCCCGGACGCCGGGCAACGGCCCCGGGCCGCGGGTCAGAGGCGTCCCGCCGCCAGGTCCATCAGGCGGGACAGGACCCGGTCGCCCGAGGCGCGCACGCCGTCGTGCTCCCACTCGTTGGTGACCCAGTGCCGCAGGTTGCCCACCGACCTGGCGGTGCGCAGCGAGAGCTCGGCGTCGACGTACATGTCGTCGTGGTACACGATCGCGGCCACCGGCACCGTGTTGGCCGCGAGCCGCGCGGGGTCGTACAGCGGCGGCCAGTCCCGCGCCTCGGCCAGCGCGTGGGCGGCCTCCGCGAAGGGGCGCAGCCCGCTGAACTCCTCGAACATGAACGGGTAGAACATCTCGCCGGTGAACAGCGGCGGCTCGGCCCCGGGCGCGAACTCCGGGCGCGAGGCGAGCGCCCGCTCGGCCGCCCACGCGGTCGGCGTGCCGCCCTGGGCGTAGATGACCTCCTGGAGCACCCCGTACAGCGGCTGCTCGGCGAACGCGGTCAGCGCCATCACCTGGCGCAGGAAGGTGTCCGACGGCGCCGCGCCGTCCCACGCCTCGTCGAACAGCCAGTGCAGCCGCTCGGCGCCGTCGCCCATGCCGAGCGCCATGCCGAGCGTCTGGAGGCGGCGCACGGTCAGCCGGTCGCCGTCGGGCAGCCGCACGTCGTTCTCGGCGAGGTGGGCCGCCATCGCGGCGACCGTGGCCACGTCGCCGGGGTAGCGCGCGTAGTAGCGCTCGACCTTGTCCCTCACCCGGGGATAGGTGCGCGCGTAGACCTCGTCGGCGGTCGCGGCGAGGCCGGGCAGGCCGCCCGTCACGTAGCAGGCGCGCAGCCCCTCGGGGGCCTGGGACAGGTAGGTCAGGGTGATGAACCCGCCGTAGCTCTGGCCGAGCGTCTCCCACGGACGGTCGCCGCACAGGGCGCGGCGGATGTGCTCGGCGTCGGCGACGATCGCGTCCGCGCGGAAGTGGCGCAGGTAGGCGGCCAGGTCGTCGCCGAGGCGGGCGGCGGTCGCGGCGGTGACCGGCGTGCTGCGGCCGGTGCCGCGCTGGTCGAGCAACAGGACGCGGTGCGTGCGCAGCGCGTGGGCGATCCAGCCGTCGGCGCGCGGCGGGCGGGGCGACTTGCCGCCGGGGCCGCCCTGGAGGAACAGCAGAAAGGGCAGGTCCTGTCCCGCGTGCGCCGGGTCGGCGATCTCGCGGGCGAAGACGGTGATGCCGGGCCCGCCCGGGTCGGCGTGGTCGAGCGGGACGCTGAAGTGGTGGTCGGTGACCGCCATCCCCGGCATGTGGATCATGTGGTGGATTCCTTCCGTCAGACGGCCCGCCGCCCTATCCGTACGCCCTGCCCGCACGTCCCGCCCGCGAAGCGCCATTGAATAACGTGCGCGCCGAAACGTCCAGCGCGCCGCTGGCAGGAACCGGTTGTGCGCGGACAACTTCATGAACGTCGTTCATCTGGAAAGGGAACCGTCCCGGGGCGCACAGTTGACTCTACGAAAGGAAGCCAGAAGAGAAACAGAAGGGAAAGGGATCGCGAAATGACTGTCTCCGTCGTCTCCACGGGCGTCGCCCTCGGCCGCGACCCAACGGTGTGGGACCGCCAGGAGGTCTGGGATCACCTGAAGGTCTGGGACCACTACGAGAGCTGGGACGCCTTCGACGTCTGGGACGCGCTGGAGGTCTGGGACGCCTACCGGGTCTGGGACTCCGAGGAGGAACTCCGCAAGGTCTGGGACGGCCTGAGGGTCTGGGACGCCCACGACGTGTGGGACGGCCTCACGGTGTGGGACGCGTTCACGCCCGGACGCCTCCCCGAGGTCTGGGACGAGTCCCGGGTCTGGGACCGCGCGCCCGTCTGGGACGTGTCCGAGGTCTGGGACCTGCCCAAGGTGTGGGACAAGCGGCAGCTCAACTGACGACGCCGCGACGCCGGCCAGCGACGTGACCTTCCACGATCCGGCCGCCCGCGGCTCGGGCGCGCGGCGGGGGCGGCGTCCCCCCAACCGTCCCCCTGGCCGTCGCGGCCCGTCTCGCGACGGCCCCCCGGCCTCGCGCGAGCGTCCGCCCCCGCCCCGCGCGCCACCAGCCGCCGGCCGACTTCCCCGGCCCCGTTCTGACATCCGCGACCGCGGACCCCGCGAGAGAAGGAGCGACGCAGACCCCACCCGCCGTGCGGGCATGGAGGTGGAAATCCCCCCTTCACCTCCATGCCCGTACCGACGTTTCCGTGCCTTTCTCAGATTCCGATGACCTCGAAGGCGATGCAGGGAATTCCGTCGAATCTCTCGCCGAATCTGCGGGTCTTGGCCTCCAGGAACCCGCGCGCGTCGGACATCGGGTGGCCGGGGCCGAGCGCGGGGAGGTAGGAGCGGTGGGCCTCCAGCGCGGCGACGCCCTTGTCCAGGCTGCCCGAGACGTCGACGGCGTGTGCGGCGTGCGGCGATCCGCCCATGGCCGCGAAGCGCACGCCCGGCCACGGCGCGAGGCCCTGCTCCGCCAGTTCGGGGAAGATCCAGCGGTTCCCGGCGTCGCCGGCGGCGTCGAGCAGGGCGACGCCGACGTTGCGGTGGTCCGGGGAGTTCCAGTCGCCGCTGCGCCACCGCTCGTGGTAGTTGAGCCCGATCAGGACGTCCGGCCGGAACCTGCGGATCGCCGCGGCGATGTCACGCCGCAGCGGCAGCCCGTACTCGACGACGCCGTCCCGGTGGCCGAGGAACTCCACCTGTTCCACGCCGACGATCGCGGCGGCCTCGATCTGCTCCCGCTCGCGCACCCGCCCGGCCTGCTCGGGGGGCAGCGAGTCGATGCCCGCCTCCCCCCGGGTCACGATGAGGTAGGCGACGTCCTTGCCCGCCGCGGTCCAGGCCGCGACCGCGCACGCCGGGCCGTACTCCAGGTCGTCCGGGTGCGCGACGACCGCGAGCGCGCGCTGCCAGTCGTCGGGCATCGGGGCGTACGGCTCCGGCATGATCCACCAACCTTCCCGCGTGAGGTGAGCAGGGTCCTACGGGGGCTACGCGGTGACGAACCGCGGCCGGGTGCGCTCGGCCCAGCGGATCACCGGGCCGCTCGCGGCGAGCCCGGCGAGGAAGATGACCGCCAGCGCGATCCACCCGGCGAGGCCGAACCGTTCGGGCAGGACGGTGACCAGCGTGGGCCCGGCGATGGCGGCGAGCGCGTCTCCGGTCGAGAACATGCCGCCGTACTGGCCCTGCGCGTGGTCGGGGGCCAGCTCGTACCGCAGGCCCCAGCGGGCGCCCTCGCCCCAGATCTCGCCCAGCGTGAAGACGACCATGCCGACCACCATGATCGCGGTGGCGAGGAGGGGCGGTGCCCCGGAGGCGAGGCCGGTGACGACGCACGCGCCCGCGAGCCCGAGGAACGTCCAGCGTTGCAGGCGCGCGGCCCCGGGCACCGTGTCGGCGCCGCGGGCGGCGCGGACCTGCAGCAGCACGACCATCAGCGTGTTGATCGCGTACAGCCAGGCGGCCAGGGCGCGAGGGGCGTCGGTCCGGGTGACCAGCCACACCGGCAGGCCGACGGCGGCGAGCGTGGGGCCGAGGCGGGCGATGCCGGCCACCTGGGCGACCGCGAGGTAGGGCCAGTCGCGCAGCGCGAGCCAGCCGCCGCCCTCGCGCTTCTTCTCGCCGCGCGTGCCGGGCACCCGGGGCAGCCGCAGGTAGAGGATCGCGGCCAGCACCATCGCGGCGGCGTTGCCGAGCATCAGCGACAGGTACGCGGGCCGGGTGTCGAAGGCGATGACGATGCCCGCGCCGAGCACGCCCAGCGTGAAGCCCGCGTTGAACACCGAGCGCAGGTACGCCGACAGCGCGACCCTGCCCTCCCTGCCCATGAGGCCGGAGATCAGCGCGCCCCTGGCGACCTGCCCGCCGCTGTCGGCGACGCCGAGCACCCCGACCACCAGCAGGTACATCGGGAAGTTCGCGACGAACATCGCGGCGATGAGCGCGACGACCTTGGTGAGCGTGGTCAGGATCGTGACCTCGCGCGGGCCGAACCGGTCGGCGAGGTAGCCGAGCGGCACGTTGATCGGCAGGCTGATCAGCCCGACCAGCGACAGGCCGAGCCCGACCTGCCAGGAGGACAGGCCCACCTCGCGGATGAAGTAGATGGCCGACCCCGACAGGTAGAGGCCGTTGCCGACGCTCGCCACCGCCGAGCAGATGACGAGCATCCGGCCGGGGCCGGGCGGCGGCAGTAGCCGGGCGAGCCTGCCCCGGGCGGGCGGGGTGGGCGTTTCCGGGGGCGCGGTGGCGGTCACGTCGTCACTCCCATCGGGTCGATCGCCCGGACGGCGGCCTGGAGCGTGCTGGTCCTGCATCCCCGGGAACGCTTGGCGTCGATGGTGCCGATGCCGTACCCGATGGTGCGCACGCCGGCCGCCGGGGCGAGCTGGGCGGGGCGGTAGAACATCGTGGTGAAGTAGGTGAACGAGGCGTCGGGGTCGTCGTAGTCGGTGCCGTTCATGAGCACCGACCAGCTCGCCCCGTCGCGGATGAACAGGCTGAAGGCCAGCAGGTCACCGTCCCTGCGTGCCTCGATGAGCAGCAGGTCGTCGGCGCCGAAATGGTCGCGCAGGTAGCGCAGCGAGAACGCCTCGCGCTCGGGGTCGGGCGTGCCGCCGTACTTGGCGATCAGGTTGCAGCGCAGCCGCACCAGCTCGGGCTCGTCGCCGGTGACGCGGCGCTCGGCGACGACGATGCCGCGCTCGCGGGTCTCGCGCAGCTCGCGGCGCGCGATCGTGCGCCGGTTGCGGCTGAGCGTGGCGAGGTAGCCGTCGAAGTCGTTCCAGGTGACGCGCATGTCGCAGCGCTCGACCATGGGGATCGTCGTGTACCCGGTCTCGCGCAGCGCGCCGGCGAACTCGGGGTAGTCGGGCCTCAGGTACAGGTAGGCGACGCTGCGGGCGCCGTTGTCCCTGGCCCAGGCGTCGAGCCCGGCGACGAACCGGCCCGCGAGGGCGCGGTCGCGGGCGCCGTGCCCGGCGGGGGCGGTCTCGTAGTTGGGGAACATGACCAGGCAGCAGGGGAACACCTCGGCCGGGTCGGCGTCCTTCCAGGGGTGTGGCCCCTCGGTGGCGAGCGGCACGTCGTCGGTCGCCGACGCGCCGCTGAGCACCGCGTACGGGTCGAACCTGGGGTGGCCGGTGGGGGCGTCCTGGACGCCGCCGCAGAAGGCGACGGCGAGCCGGTCGTCCTCGTACAGGCCGAAGGTGCGCAGGCCGCCGGGGATCCGCGCCTGGGCCAGGCCGATCCAGCGGGCGCTCAGGCTCGCCGGGGCGTCGCCCGTCCGGGCGTCCCAATCGTCGGGCAGCCCCTCGCGGACCTCGAACCGCGTGGCGGTGCGCGCGACGGGGCCGGGTGTCGTCGTGGTCACCGTGCCTCCCTTGACCGCGGAGGACTCTCGGGGTGGCGTCCGCCCATTCCCCTCACTCTTCCGGCCCGATTCGCACGGCGGCATCTTCCAGAATGCGCGATCCGTCCCCGGGAGCCGCGCCTCGGGCGAGGTCGCGCGCGTCCACGCACGCGACCATGTCGACGCGCCCGGCCAGCAGCAACGTGTTGACCTCGTCGCGGGACATCCGCTCCGCCGACAGCAGCAGCACGGGCAGGTCGCTCTCGTGGCGGACGCGGTCGGCGAGCCCGGTCCTGGCGATCCGCCCCGTGCCCGTCTCGGCGGGGACGGCGACGAAGTCGAACCCGCGCGCCGGCGTGTCCGCCACGGGCTCGTCCCCCGACATCAGCAGGCCGACGGCCGACGCCCCCGCGGCGCGCAGGGCCCGCGGGTCGGCGGTGCCGTCCGGGGTCACCAGCACGCAGGGCGGCACGGGGGACGCGGGCACGTCGCGGGTCACCGCGCACGGGCGGTCGCCGGTCGCCGCGGGGAAGAGCAGCACGGGCGCGTCCCGCTCCAGGCCCGCGCCGACCATGCGGGTGCGCAGCCTGAGGTCGCCCACGGTGAGCGGCACGTCCACCGGCTCGGCCCGGGTGGGGCGGCCCGCGTACGTCTCCATGGCCCGCGCCACGAACTCCGGGTCGCGGGCGCCGAGCCGCGCGAAGGTGTTGGCGTCCCTGCGGCTGCGCAGCGCGAAGACCGTCTGGGCGCCGCACAGCCGGTCGCGGCGGCTCAGCGTCTCGAACCAGCGCTGGCTGTCCCTGGCCTCGGCCTGCGCCTCCGCCGCCACGGGCGCCCGGGCCCGCGCGTACTCGGCGAGGGCGTCGTCGGCGGAGTCGCACGCGGCGAGCGACCTGGCCAGGCAGAACGCGTCGTCGATGGCCAGGGCGGTGCCCGAGCCGATGGAGAAGTGGACGGTGTGCGCGGCGTCGCCGACCAGGACGGCCCGGCCGTGGTGCCAGCGTTCGTTGACGACCGTCGAGAACGGACGCCAGCCCGAGGTCCGCGCGGTGAGCGGCGCGCCGTCCAGTTCGTCGCGGAAGACGCCGGCGAGGATCGTCTCGACCTCGTGCAGCGGCCGGTCCAGCAGGCCGCGCGACCGCAGCGTGTCCGGGTCGGCCTCGACGATGAAGGTGCTCTCGGCGGCGCCGTGCGGGTAGGCGTGCACGATCAGCACGCCCGCGCCGACGCACTTGAGGACGAACGTGGGCTCCAGCAGCGCGGGCGTGCTCATCCACAGGAAGACCGTGCGGCCGTGCGTGGTGACGGTGCCGTGGTCGCGGGCCGCCCGCAGGCGGCTGTTGGCGCCGTCCGCGACGACCAGCAGGTCGTGCCCGCCCGGGTCGGCGGTCACGTCCCGGGCGTGGAAGGTCACGGTGGGCGGCTCGCACGCCAGCGCCCGCACGTGGTCGCGGAAGACGCGGCGGGTCAGGCCGAACATGCCGTACGCGCCCGACCAGACGCGGTCCTCGCCGACCAGGGTGAGCGTGCGGTCCCAGGTGGCCATCGCCTCCGGGGGGAGGGCGAACGCGCGCGGGTGCACGGCGCGCACCCGCTCGGCGAACTCCCACGACATCACGATGCCCGCGCCCGGCGACCGCTCGTCCCTGTCGTACAGGTCGATGGCGGTGCCGGGGCGCAGCCGCGACAGTTCGAGGGCGAAGAACGCGCCCGCGGCGCCCGCGCCGACGACGGCGACGCGGTTCAGGGGCCGCGGCGTCATCGCGGCGTGCCGTCCCAGTGGAACCGGACGCCCCGCGCGATGGCGGCGCCGCGTGAGACCGCCATCATCTCGCCGCTGGCGATCTTCATGATGGTGAGGAACTCGGTGAAGTGCGGCTCGGGCGCGCCCAGCGAGGCGCCGGCCTCCTTCATCAGCGCGAGCCAGCGCAGGCGCTGCTCCCGGGTGATGAGCATGTGACTGTGCGCCTGGTGCAGGCGCGGGTCCCACGCCGCCGTGAGGTCGTTGTTCCCGTAGATCTGGACGTAGTGCGCGGTCAGGCGTTCGGCGTGCCTGACCCAGTCGTGCACGGGGAACAGCGGGAGCAGAACCTCGTCCCGCGACACCAGTTCGTAGAACCGCGTGGCGAGCGCCCAGAAGAAGGGTTCGCCGCCGATGCCGGCGTAGAAGTCGCCGACCTTCTTGTCCACGTCGGCCGGCGTCATGTGCTCGGCCGGTCTGACTCCCTCGTCCGCGACGATGAGCACCTTTCCGTCGTGCTCGGGGACGGCTTTGGATGGCATTCGTACTCCCGTCGGCCGCTGCCGGGCGTGGCCGTGCGCCACAGGGGACGGCACGGCCACGGGGTTGGTCGGGATGCGCGGTCCCGCCGCCGGGTCTCTCCCGCGGGGCGCGCGGGGGCCGGCGTGGGGACGGGACGCGCGGGGCGTTGCGTCAGACGACGGGGGTGTAGTCCTTGTGGTCGATCGCGCGCGCCCAGACGGCCTCGAAGGCGTCGACGCAGTTCTTCACGAGCGCCGGGTCGTCGCTCAGCTCGTGCGGGCCGTAGGACCCGTCGCCGGCGAAGTGGGTGAACCGGACCAGGCGGTTGTCGAACACCCAGAAGTCGTTGCCGGGCAGCAGCAGGTCGGAGGCGAGGCGGCGCGGCAGCCACCGGACGTTCTCCCCGGCGGGGACGTTCACGATGGTCGCGGTCTCGTACTCGTACTGGATGAAGTCGGTGACCGGCTCGGAGACGACGCGGGCGCGCCGCCAGTCCACTCCCCTGGCCACGGCCGCGCCGACCAGCTCGACCCAGCCGCCGTGCCGGTCGTACTCGATGGGGATGCCGGCCTTCCAGTCCACGTACACCGCCCCCTTGGGGGTGTACATGTCACGCATCTCCAGGTGGATCGCCGAGAACTCCGTGCCGGCGATGAGTTCTTCGAATTTCGGGACGGTCGTCGTCATGTGACCTCCGTAACGAGCCCCGCCATCCGAACCGGATCACGCGCTCGATGTTCGGATAAAAGGCGATTGTTGGACCGGACAGCCCGCTCGCCTGGACACAAATCGTGACAGTGCCCCAGAATTTTTGTCTTCTCGCAGGTTGCTCTTCTTGCCGCGCCGGGAGCCCACGCGGGCCGCTCCGTCAACCGGCGTCGGTGCCCTCTTCGCCCTCCAGCGCCTGCCGCGCGGCCCGGTGGTGGGTCGCGGCCTGCCCGGGCTTGCCGCGCCTGCTGAGCAGGTCGCCGAGCTTGTTGTGCGAGATGCTCAGGTCACGCTGCGCCTGGACGTTGCCGGGATCCCCGGCCGCGAGCCGCTCGGCGATCACCAGGCCGTCGCGGAAGTGCCGCTCGGCCGCGTCGTACTCGCCGCGCACCGCGTACACGTCCCCGATCTTGTTGTGGTAGACACTGAGGTCGCGCTGGAGCTGGAGGTTGCCCGGTTCCCCGGCGACCAGCCGCTCGGTGATCGACAGGCTCGTGCCGAAGTGCCGCCCGGCGTCCTCGGCCCGGCCCTGCGCCAGCGCCACGTCCCCCAGCTTGTTGTGATAGATGCCCAGGTCGCGATGGTTGCCCGGACGGGAGGGGTCGTGGTCGACCAGCCGCTCGGCGATCAGCAGGGCCCGGCGGAAGTGGTCCTCGGCACGGGTCAGGTCACCTTGCCGGGTGTACAGGTCGCCCAGGCTGTTGTGCGACAGGCTCAGATCCCGCTGGGCCTCGGACCTGCGGGGATCGAGATCGGCGAGCGCCTCGGCGAGGCCCAGGCCGGCCCGGTAATGCGACTCCGCCCCGGCGAAGTCGCCGCGCGCGCTCAGCGTGTCGCCGACCTTGTTGTGCGAGATGTTCAGGTCGCGCCGCGCCACCGCCCCGCCGGGATCCCGGGCGAGGAGGTCCACCGCGATGGCCAGGCCGGCGCGGTAGTGCCCCTCGGCCCCGGCGACGTCGCCGCGGGCCATGAGCATGTCGCCGACCCGGTTGTGGGAGATGCTCAGGTCGCGCTGCGCCTCGCCGCCGTCCGGGTCCCAGTACGCCAGGCGCTCGGCGATGACCAGGCCGTTGCGGTAATGGCTCTCCGCCCCCGTGAGGTCGCCCCGCGCGGCGAGCACGTCCCCCACCTTGTTGAAGTACACGCTGAGGTCCCGCTGCACCTGCGCGTCGGCGGGGTGGGCGCCGGCCAGGGCCCCTGCGATGGCCAGGCTCCTGCCGTAGTGACGCTCCGCCCCCTTGAGGTCGCCCGAGGCGGTGAGCAGATCGCCGAGGTTGCTGTGGTAGACGCCGAGGTCCCGTTGCACCTGCGCGTCGGCGGGGTCGTCGGTGACGAGCCGCTGGGCGATGGTGATGCTGCTGCG
The DNA here is from genome assembly GCF_014205275.1 of Sphaerisporangium siamense. Taxonomy (NCBI): domain Bacteria; kingdom Bacillati; phylum Actinomycetota; class Actinomycetes; order Streptosporangiales; family Streptosporangiaceae; genus Sphaerisporangium; species Sphaerisporangium siamense. Next base: position 3,456,628 of record NZ_JACHND010000001.1, on the reverse strand, counting down.
GTAGTGCAGTTCCGCCTGGGGGAGGTCGCCCTTGGCGTTGGACAGGTTCGCCAGGTTGTTGTGCGAGATGCTCAGGTCCCGCCGGAACTGGGTGTTGGCGGGATGCGCGGTGGCGAGTCGTTCGGCGATGGCGAGGCTGTCCCGGTAGTGCGGCTCCGCGAGGGAGAGTTCCCCTTGGGCGCTGAGCAGGTTGCCCAGGTTGATGTGCGCGATGCTCAGATCCCGCTGCGCCTCCACGTTGGCGGGATCGGAGGCCACCAGGCGCTCGGCGATGGAGAGGCTGCTGCGGTAGTGGCGTTCGGCCTGGGTGAGCGGCGGCTGCTCGTCCTCCGGACGGCGCGCGGCTTCCGGGAGCTCCGGCACGCCCCGCGGTCCTGTCGTCTCCACGGCCGGCTGCCCTTTCGGGGGCCGCACGGTCTCCTCGCCCGTTTCGTCACCCTGCTCGCCTTCGTCGGCGGCGACGAGCCCGGCGGGCTCCAGGGCGGCCGGGACGGCGATCCAGAAGACGTCCATGGAGCCTTTCGTGACGGTCGTCACCCGGGTGAACTCCGGGGCGTCCGGGCCGGCGATGCGATCGCCCTCGGCCCGCCGGCGCAGCGCGTCGGTGACGATGATCGCCACATCGGCCTCGGGCGCGTCGGCCAGGGCCTCGCGCAACGGGGCCGATCCGAGCATCCGGGCCACGCTGACCACGGCCGAGCCGCCGAACCCGACCGGACCCGGGAGCACGGACCCCACCGCGAGCGCGACGCCCAGCCGCAGGCGCGGCCCCTGGGGCTCCAACAGGTCGTCCTGGGCCAGCGCCGCACGAAGCCCGTACAGGAACAAGGGGACCAGCCCGGCGTCCACGGCCCCTTGAGGGAACACGATCAACATTCCGTCGCCCCCGTCGCTGACGGTGAACTCGCCGGCGTCGTGCCCGGTGGCGGTCAGCGCCGCGGACACCGCCAGTCGCGTCTCACGTTGCAGCTCGGCCTGGATCCGCGGGGTCGCCTCGCCGTAGGCGACGATGTCGATGGCGGCGCACACGCGGCGCGGGGCCTCGTCGTCCGTGGCGACGGGGATGTCGTTCGCGGGTAGAGGTTCCGCGGGCCGGGCGCGCCCCACGTACCCGTCGGAGTAGTAGACGCCGCTTCCCTCGGCCTCGGCGGCCGCGATGCCGGACATGACCGGGAATGTCGGGACGGGGAGGCCGGCGGGGGGTTCGGCGTGGACGCGGACGGGGAGTTCGGTGGTGCGGATCATCACGCCGCGGGGGGTGACGATGGTGAGGAGCAGCGCGCGGTCGCGCGGGCCCGGCTCCGGGGTGACGAGGAACTCGGCGGGGCCGTAGGAGCCGCCGAAGCGGTGGACGATGACCGCGGCGTCCCGCAGCGCGGCCACGGAGAACGCCCGCGAGCCGTCCAGCAGGCAGGTGAACGCGAACTCCTCCTCGTCGTACGGCCATTCCTCCGGCGGGCCCGCGAGGCGGAGGTCCACCGCGACCAGGTGAGGCCGTCCCGCGGTCATGTCGCGCGGCCAGCTCACGACGGGCTCAAGGCGTAGCCGGGCGCCGGAGGTGGCGGCGGCTCCACCGGGCACGGCACCGTTCATGACGCCCCCAAGGCCACGTCCGGGGTCACCAGCGTGCGCGGGCTCCCGTAATAGACGTACATGAACCGATATAAAAGCGGAAGAAGCTCCGCATCGGCCGCCGTCCCCGACACGCCGGCCAGGTCGGCGGGGGACAGCGTCGCCGCGCGGGCCCGCAGCGTGCGCAGCGCCTCCGCCACCGGACGGCCCGGGTGCTCGCGCATGTGCCGGAACAGCTCGCGCGCCATCTCCCACGCCTCGCGGTCGCCGACGTTCCCGCTGGTGGCGAGCACGCCTGCCGCTCCGGAGCGCAGGAACACCTCGGCGAACCCGCGCAGCACCCGGTCGTTGAACCGGTCGGTGTCGTATCCGAGCGAGCCCGACTGGCAGGCGTTGAGGAACACCATCGTCGCCGCCGACCGCAGCCGCAGGAACTTCATCGTGTCGGCGAGCAGCAGCGGCAGGCCACCGAGAGCGGATTCGGTCACCTGGTCGCCGAACTCGCCGTGACAGGCCACGTAGACCAGGGCGAGCGCGGTCCCGTACTCGCGGAGCGCCTTGGCCAGGGCGGGCATGCTGTCGCTCCGCTCCACGTGGTAGGAGGTGAGCAGGGCGTGGTCGTGGGTCATCCGGGGCTCGACGTAGGCGGCCACCGGGCCGGTGCAGGTGTGCGCGGAGCGGTAGTCGCGGACGGTCTCCGGCCAGGCGGTGCGGATGGACAGCCACCGGGTCAGCGTGACGACGCCGCCGAGCCATCCCTCCGACCTGCCGCCGTCGTAGTCGAGCCAGAACAGCTCCCACGGGATGCGGTATCCGGTGTCGTCCCAGATCACGAGCTGGAGCCGGTCGCCGTGGGCGACGATGCGGCGGTCCAGCCAGCGGGTCAGCTCGGCCTTCGGCCGTGACCAGACCTGCATGAAGCTCAGCACGTCGGCGGGCAGCTCACCGCCCTTGGAGTCCAGTTGGCGCAGGTCCAGTCGCGGACGCCCGTAGACCTCGGCGAACTCGGTGGTCTCGCCGCAGCAGCAGACGCCGCGCAGCCGGAAGCCGGGCGCGCCCCCCTCCTGGTGGACGGGGACGACCGTGAGCAGGGCCATGCCCTCCGGCAGCCCGGCTCCGAGGTCGGCCTCGACGACGTCGAACACCATCGGGTCGCCCGCGTCCTCGACCACCCGCATCCGCACGTCCCCCGCGCCCCGGGCCTCCGTGACCCGGCTCTGCGGCAGCGTTTCCCCGGCCACCGGTCCGGAGCCCGGCGACGGGACGTGGACCGGGCCGGACGAGGCGGAGTGTGACGAGGCGGACGGCGGCGGGCCTGGAGAAGGGGCCGGCGCGGCGGGTGCGGGGGCCGGATCGACAGGTGCGGGGGCTGCCGGGTCGACAGGTGCGGGGGCTGTCGGAGCGGCAGGTGCCGGGGCTGCTGGGGCGGCGCCGGTGCGCCGTGACGAGCCGAAGACGGCCCCGAAGAACCTGCGGCGCCCCTCGGCCGTCATCCGTCCTCCCCCGGAACCGCCGACCGCGAGTCACCGTCCGCGGCAGCCGATCGAGACCCGTCCTCCGAGTCGGCCGACCGCGACCCCTCGTCGGAGGCGGCCGACCGCGCCCCCTCGTCCGAGGCCCCCGACCGCGCCCCCTCGTCCGAGGCCAGCGATCGGGATCCGCCGTCCGCGGCCGCCGACGGCGGCCCCTCGTCGGGGGCGGTGGAGTGGGGTGGGTCGTCGGGGACGCCGGGGACGAGCGTGCCGCCGAGGGCGGCGGCTAGGGCGGCGGTGAGATAGGCCCCGGGGCGCGGGCCGGGGTCGATCACGACGCTGCGGACGCGGCGCAGGGTGCTGATGCGACGCGCCGCCTCGACGGCGTCCACCACGCCTTCCGCCGCCACCCGCTCGGGCATGCGCCCGGCCAGGCCCGCGGCGAGCGGCACGTTGGCACGCCCGTCGGTGACGACGACCAGCAGCGCGTCCACGATCGCCGCGTCCCCCTGTCGGGTGCCGTGCCGCAGGGCGCGCCCGGCCAGCGTCAGGCCGTGCGCGAGCGGCGTGGCGCGCCCGGGCAGGCGTTCCATGGCCGTGGCCACCCGGGGGTCGAGCACGCCGCGCGCGGCGAACATCTCCGCGCGCAGCTCGTCGGGCGCGTCCGCCGCGCCGACCTCGACCACGGCGACCGGCGCGCGGGCCGCGTACGCCCAGCGCAGGTACGGCGCGAGCGGCTCGTACCAGTCCCAGCCCCGGTGGCAGGTGTGGTCGAGCAGCAGCAGGAGAAGGCTCCCCGGCCGCGGGGCCCTGCGGTGACCGCGCAGGTCCACAGGCTCGACAAGCAGCCGGTCGCCGTCCCGGCGCGACCCGTCGCGCTCCTCGCGGCGGACGGCCTGGAACTTCGCGGCCTCCAGCAGCGTCGCGGCGACCGCGATGTCCTTGAGGTCGCGCGCGGGCCGGGTGCCGATGGGGTGGCCGCGGGCCGGGCCGCCGCCGGCGCGGCGGTAAGGGGGCAGCCGCAGGGGGTAGGCGTCGTGGTCGGGGTCGGCGTGGTCCTCGGGGTACGGCTCGCGTGGCGTCTCGACGGCGGGCAGCGGCCCGGACGGCAGCGGCGTGGCCTCGCCCGCGGGCACCTCGACCGGGCGTGGGCCCGGCTCCTGCCGGGCGTCGGGCTGCGCGCCCGCCGGGGACGGGGAGGGCTGGGCGGGGTCGCGCGGGCCGTCCTGCCGCGCCGCGGCGAAAACGCCGGTCAGGTGCGCGGCCTGCTCGACGTGCTCCCGCTCGACGACGGAGTCGTCCCGCAGCGCGGCCAGCGCCCGCGCGACGCGCCCGAGCGCCAGGTCCCGGCGCGGCCCGGCCGGCGACAGCGCCGCCACGACGGCCTCGACCGCGTCCCGCGACGCGCCGGGCACCCGTCCCGCGCGCACGGCGCGCCTCCACTGGGGGTCGGGCTCGTCCAGTACGTCCCGCCCGGCCGTCCGCTTCAGCCCGGCGGCGTCGAGGCGCAGCGCGAAGCGGTCCAGGAGGTGGGGGGAGACCCGGCCCACCTCGTCGCGGCGGCAGCAGGCGATCCAGTGGTCGCGGGGCCGCCACCGGGCCTGGACGCCGGTGCGCTCCAGGTGGGTGACGTCCGCGCCGATGGAGGCGAGCGCCGCGCGGGCCCCGGCGGCGCCCAGGCGCGCGAGGTCGGGCACCACCACGACGCGGGGGGCGCGCCCCTCCCCCACCAGCGGGCCGCGTTCCAGCCGAAACCCGCCCGCCTCGCCCGGGTAGGGGCGGATACGCACCCACAGGTCGTCGTCAGTGGTCGTGGCGCCCAGCATGACCGGCGTCGGCGAGACCCCGGCAAGGCCGGCGAACCAGTGCACGACGGGCAGGATCACGTCGGCGTCGAGGTCGAACAGCAGGATCCCGGCCAGACCGGGTTCGACCGCGGCGCAGGCCAGGCCCGTCGCGACCCGCTCCCGTAGGCCGAGGGGCGGGGAGGGAGGTCCGGAGGGAGGTCCGGAGGATGGGACGGTGCCGTGGTCGGGCATCACGCCTCGTCGATGACCTTGTCCAGGCGGTCCTGGTCCTTGTCGGTCCAGTCCAGGCCGTCGCCGTAGGCGGCCTCGCGGCGGCGGTGGATGAGGGCCTGCGGGGCCACCGCGCGGACGTCGTCGGGGATGAGGGTGGTGCGGCCCTGGAGCGCGGCGGTGGCGCGGGCGGCGTGGGCCATGACGATCTCGCCCCGATGGCCGGCGACGTGGAACTCGGCGGCGACGCGCGCGCACAGCGACACGGTGTCGTCGTCCGGCCGGATGTCGTGGACGGTCTCGCGCGCGGCGACGATCCTGGCGTGGCGCTCCCGGTCCAGCACCGCGCCCTGGCCGAGCCAGTCGGAGGACGGCCGGGCGCGCTCCTCGTCGAAGCGCAACACGGTGCGCAGGATCTCGCGCCGCACGAGCGGGTCGGGCTCCGCGGTCACCGGGACGAGCAGGCCGAAGCGGTCGAGGAGCTGGGGCCGCAGCGTGCCCTCCTCGGGGTTCATGGTGCCGACGAGCGTGAACGACAGCGGGATCTCGGGGCGGTCCAGGCCTTCGCGCTGGACGACGAGCAGGCCGGTGGACACGACGTCGAGGATGAGGTTGACGATGTGGTCGTCCAGGAGGTTGACCTCGTCGATGTAGAGCATGCCCTGGCGGCCCGCGTGTTCGAGCAGCCCCGGCTGCGGCTCGGTCCTGCCCGCCATCAGCGCGTCGATGCGCCAGCCGCCGATGACCCGGTCGTCGGTGACGTTCATGGGCAGCGTGACGGGCAGCTCGCCGTACATCATGCGCGCGAAGGCGCGCACGGTGGTGGATTTGGCGGTGCCGCGCTCGCCGCTGACCAGGACGCCGCCCACGGCGGGCACGACGTAGGCGATCTCCAGGGCCCGGCACAGCGCGTCCTGCCCGACGACGTAGCTGTAAGGGAGGATGGGGAACGCCTCGGTCGCGCCCGCCTCCCGCCCCGGATCCGATTCGCCGGCCGCGCCCGCCTCCCGTCCCGATTCCGATCCGCCGGCCGTGATCGGCGCTCCTGCCGGTGCCGCCCATTCGCCCAAGACCCCTCCTTCGCCGCGACCTGTCGTCCCCCGAAGGACGTTCCGCGCGTGGGCCGGGCGGCCGTCCCGTCGGTGACCGCGACGGACCGACACGCAAAGTGTGCATAGGACCGCGCGGGATTGTCCCTGACCTAGCGTAGACAGCCGGATACGCCACCGCGCGGGGAAAAGCTCAGCGCGGGAACTCCGCACGGGAACTCGGCAGGGGCTCAGCGCAAGGCGTCCGCCACGCGGCGCAGGTCGGAGAGCAGGCCCGCGTACATCGCGTCGCGGTCGTCGGCGCGCAGGACCGCCGAGGGGTGGATCGTCGCGACCAGGCAGGCGCGGCCCTCACCCATGACGTGCCTCCACAGTTCCGGCTTCTCGCCGGGGAAGGGTTCCGGCACGCCGCGCCGGTCGCTCACCCGGAAGGAGGGGCCCAGCAGCGTCTTCCCGGCGGTGGCGCCGAGCGCGACGACCACCTCGGGCCGGATGAGCCGCATCTCGGCGGCCAGCCACGGCCGGCAGGCCGCCATCTCACGCAGGCTCGGCGGCTTGTGGATGCGCTTCTTGCCGCCGTCGCGCACGGTGAACTTGAAGTGTTTGACGGCGTTGGTGACGTAGGTCTCGCCGGGGTCGACGCCGGCCTCGCCGAGCGCGCGTTCCAGCACCCGCCCGGCCGGTCCGACGAACGGGTGGCCCTGCCGGTCCTCCTGGTCGCCCGGCTGCTCGCCGACGAGCAACACGCGGGCCGAGGGGGCGCCCTCGCCGAAGACGGTCTGGGTGGCGTCGCGGTAGAGCGGGCAGCCGTGGCAGTCCGCGGCCGCGGCGCGCAGTTCGTCCAGGTCGGCGCCCTCGGGCACGTACGGCGAGGCGTCGTAGGCTTCTCCGTCGGCGGTGGTCACGGCGTCGTCCTCCCCTCCGGCGCCCGCGCGCCGGGCCCCGGTGACCGGCTACCCGCGATCGGCCGGCGCATCCCTAGGGGCGTGCCCGCCGCAGCGCCCGGCGTGCCCGCGGTCCGAGGAACGCCACGAGCACCGCGAGGACCGCGCCGAGCGCCCACCAGAGCCCCGCCCCCATGGACGCGCCGCCCGGCGGCGGGGCGGCGGAGGGCAGGCGGTCGAGGTCGGTGGCGCAGACGATCGGGCGCTTCTCGTTCTTCACCGAGGCACAGACGACGGCCGCCAGCCGCCGGAGCTGGGCGGGGAAGCTTCCGACCTCGACGGCGACGCTGAGCCGGTCGGTCCTGCCCGCGGGCACGGCGCGCCGCCAGGCGATCGAGTCCTTGGCGAGCGTGCCCTCGGGCGTGGAGGAGAGCACTTTGAGCCCGGGGGGCACCATCTGCTTCAGCACGAGGTCGGGCGAGTCCTTGGCGCCGGTGTTGCTGACCTGGATCGTGTAGGTGAGGCGGTCGCCCGGCCGGACGCTCGTCTGGCCGTTGTCGATGCCGATGCGCAGCGCGTAGGCGGGCTCGGCCGGGTGCGGCACGGTGGCATGCGCGGCGGCTGCCGTGAAGCCCCCGGCGGACGCGACGAGGGCGGCGGCGAACGAGCTCAGCGCGACGGCGCGGCGTGGGCGGGCGGCGCGGGCACCGCGCGCGGCGGCCGGGCGCACCGGTGTGACGCGAAAAAACATGATTAATACCTTTTAACGGCGCTGGGTTCATTCCACGCGGGCCGCGCGCGGGCGGGTTCGCTTTCGAGAATGGTAGATGCCGGCAGAGCGTTCCTCTGCGGGCATCACCTCCGACGCGCCGTGCGTTTTCTCGGGAACGCGCCGTCCCGGCGTCGCGTTACGCCGCGGAGCACAGTGCGGTCGGGGAACCCGCGAATGCCGCCGCCGGCGCGGGTACGCGGCCGACGGCGCCGCTCCGTTGGAACGACACGTCAAATTTCACTATAACCGCTGCCATTTTTCAGCGCGCAGAGGTGGCGATGGTGCGAGATAGGCCGTCATGACAGTGAGAGCACCCACGAAAGGGGGTAAAACCCGAAAGAGCAAAGATATTCGGTCAATGGCAAATTACCTGGTCGCCGGTGCCATTTGGGGGAATTATGGGTAGACGCTTCACGCCGGTCCTGCTCGGCATCGAGACCGCGATCGCGCTGACCTTCTTCGCGACGATGACCGCCTCGGCCACCACCGGCGCCGGCGCCTTCTGGCACGGCCCGCCGTCCGCCTCCCCTCCCACCGCGTCCTCCCTCGGCACCGGCCCTGCCGCGCCGCCGGAACCGGCGCCCGCACCACGACGCACCGATTCCGGCTCCGTGGGAGTGACGGTCCGCGTGCTACCCCCCGGGGAGCCCCCCGAGAAACCGGGCGGCGCCCCCGCGACGCCCCGCGAGCACGACGGCCGCGACGCCGGCGTCACCGTCATCACCGGAGACCAGACGACCGAGTTCACCGAGAACGGCACCGGCTCCCACGACACCGGCACCTCCGTCGACACCACGGGCAAGACCGGCCCCGGCTCCTCCGACGGCACCCCCGGCAAGACGGGACCCAACTCCTCCGACGGCACCGCGCGCAAGACCGAACCCAGCTCCTCCGACGGCACCGCGGGCATGACCGACCCCGGGTCCCCCGGCGCCGGCGCTCCCGGTGGCCCCGCCCCCGCGCGGCCCGGTGGACTGCCCTTCACCGGCTTCGACGGCCGCGCCCTCGCCCTCGCCCTGACCGGAGCCGGCGCCTGCCTGTTCCTCGGCGCCCTCCTCGTCCGCCTGACGACCCGCCGCAGGAGAAAGAGCCTCTGAGACCGCTCATCCGGTCCCGTCTCGCCGCAGCGCGAACCCGACGAGCACGACCCCGCGCCCGTCCGGGCCCGCCTCCGCGCCACCGCCCGTCCCCGCGCCGCCCTAGGGGATCGCGAAATGTCAGGGATCGGGCCGCTACCTGCGTAAGGGCGGCCCGATCGTGTTCAGATGTGGGCTGTCACCACGGGATGGGGCCGTGTTCGCCGAAGCAGCCGCCGGTGGGGCCGTTGTCGGGGAGGGTGGCCAGGCGTACGGCGATCGCGGCGCCGTCGGCGGCGGTGCGGGTGAGGCCGGGGACGCCGTGGGTGAAGGCGGTCGCGCACAGGCCCGGGTCGGCCGCGTTGACCAGGATCCCGTGCGGGCGCAGCTCCCTGGCGTACTGGACGGTCAGCGAGTTGAGCGCGGTCTTGGACGGCACGTAGGCCACCGAGGCGGGGCGCCCGCCGAACACGCCCTCGGGGTCGCTCATCAGCGTCAGCGACCCGAGGCCGCTCGTGACGTTGACGACGCGTCCCGCGGGCGAGCGCAGCAGGTACGGGATCATCGCGGTGGTCACGCCGATCACGCCGAAGACGTTGGTCTCGAAGACCTGCCTGACGACGTCCAGCTCGGCCGTGCCCGGCGCCTGCCCGACGCTGTCGCCGAGGATGCCGGCGTTGTTGACCAGCACGTCCAGCACGCCGAACCGTTCGCCGACGTACTGGGCCGCGCTCTTGATCGACACCCCGTCGGTGACGTCGAGCTGGACCGCGCGCACCTCGCCGCCGGCCGCGCGCAGGTCCCGCGCCGCCTCCTCGCCCTTGCGCGGGTCGCGCGCGCCGAGCAGGACGGTCATGCCGAGCCCGGCGAGCCGGGCGGCGATCTCGCGGCCGATGCCCTGGTTCGCGCCCGTGACCAGCGCCGTCACCGGGCGGTCCCGGCCGCCGCCGGTCACGCCCGGGGCGCGGCGGCCGTCCGGGCCGTGCGGGTCACCCACGGACCGCGCCCGCCGGGTGGGGGCCGCGTTCCGCGCGGACCAGTTCCACGACGGCCGCGATGTCGGCCTCGGCCGAGGTGTGGCGCGCCGCCTCCTCGAACCGCTTCTCGACGAGGCGCGCGATGGGCAGGGTCAGCCCGTTCGACTCCGCCACCTCGGCGACGAGCCGCACGTCCTTGGCGCCGAGCCGCGTGCTGAACCAGCCGTGGTGGTCGCCGCCGACCGTGTCGTCGATGCGGTTGAGGATGGCGGGCGGGACGGTGGGCCACTGGTGGAGCTCGCCGCGCAGCAGCTCGGTGTCGAGCCCGGCGGCCTCGGCGGCGGCGACCACCTCGGCGACGACGGCCATGGCCGAGATGAGCAGGTAGTTGTTGAGCAGCTTGAAGGTGGTCGCCGCGCCGGGGTCCTCGCCGCAGTAGGTGTGGGCGTGGAAGATCTGGGACAGCGCCGGCTCCAGCCGGTCGACGAGGCGCCGTTCGCCCGCGACGAGGGCGGTCGCCCGGCCGTGCGCGATGGTCTGGGGGGCTCCGATGATCGGGGCGGCCACGAACCCGCGGCCGGGCTCCGCGTCCCTGAGCAGGCGAGAGGTCTGCGGGGAGACGGTGCTCATGTCGACGAGGACGGGGGCCCCGTCACCCGCCTGTGTGGCGTCGGCGAGCCGTCCCGCGACGTCGAGGACGGCGCGGTCGTCGGCGAGGGACATCAGCACCGCGTCGGCGCTCTTGGCGGCCTCCGCGGGTGTGGACGCCTCGGTCGCGCCCGCCTGCACCAGCTCGGCCGCCTTGCCCGGTGTCCGGTTCCAGACGGTGATCTCGGTTCCGTGGTCGATGAGCCGCCGGGCCACCGCCCGGCCCATGTTCCCCATTCCCAGGACTGCTATCTGCATATGTCACTCCCCCTCGCCGCCGTTCCTCCCCCACTCACAAGACGGACACACCGGACGAAGGATGAAAATGGTACAGAATCCAAGAAGTCCCACTTAGGTGCCAAAAGCGGCGCTTCCGGGAATACCTCATGAAGCCATACAACGCCGACTTCGACCGGCACACCTGTACGCACGGGTTGCCGAATCATAAGAAGGCGCATGATCCCGTCAAGCCATCAATGAGAGGAACCGCTTATACGTTTGCTCCAGCGCACGTTGAACGGGGGCACGCATGGACATTCGTCGACACACCAGGAGAACGGTCCGTCTGGCGCTCATCGGCGGCCTCGGGGCCACACTCGTCACCTCCGCGCCGCCGACGGCCGCGGTGACACCGGACGCGACGGGTCCCGCCGCCTCCCACCTGCCGTCCGCCCCGCAGGACCCCGACCAGCTCGCGCTACGACGCGTCTGGGAGCGCCAGGCCGAGGCCTGGGCGCGGGGCGACGCCGTCGCCTACGCGAGGGTCTACACCCCGGACGCCGACCTGGTGAACATCAAGGGCGAGCACCTGCACGACCGTCGCATCATCGCCGCGCGGCTCCAGCACTACTTCGACCACGACCTCAAGAACACCCGCATCCTGCGGCTGGACGAACGGGTGCGCAAGCTCTCCCCGACCACCGCGATCATCGTGCGCAGGGACTGCGTCCTGTACGGCGGCGAGACGGCCTGCCGTCCGGACCGCCTCTCGATCAACACCAGCGTCGTCGTCAAGAAGGCGGGCCAGTGGCTGGTCACGTCCTTCCACAACACGCTCGTCCAGGACCAGGGCGCCGCGGCCACGCCGCTGAGCGCCGGCACCCACTTCGACACCACGCAATGACCGGGGGACACGAATGGACACCCATGACCGGATGAGGCGACCGACCCACGCCGTCCTCGCGGCCGCCCTGGGGCTCGGCGCCGCGCTCATGCCCGCCTCCGCGGCCGTCGCGGACCCGGCGCCCCAGGCGGGCCCGAGCGACGCCGACCGCGCCGCGCTGGCCCAGCTCTGGGAACGCCAGGCCGGGGCGTGGGCGCGCGGGGACGGGCACGCGTACGGTGCGACGTACACGGCGGACGCCGACTTCGTGAACGTCACCGGCGAGCACATCCACACCGGCCGCGAGATCGGGACCCGCTTCCAGCGCTACCTCGGCGCCCAGCTCAAGAACAGCCGCATCATCACGCTGGAAGAGAAGATCCAGATGCTGTCCCCCACGCTGGCCTACATCATCAGGAAGGGCTGCGTCTTCTTCGCCAAGGAGACGAGCTGCCACCCCAACACGCTGTCGTGGAACACGAGCGTCGTCGTCAAGGACTCCGGCCGGTGGCTGGTGCGGTCCTTCCACAACACGCTGGTCAATCCGCCGAGGTGACGGCCCTCAGCCGAGCCTGTCCCTGAGCTTGGCGAGCCCGAGGCGGATGCGCGTCTTCACCGTGCCCAGGGGGAGGCCGTCCCACTCGGCTATCTCCTTGGCGGTGAGGCCGTAGACCGCCGACAGGACGATGGGGCGGCTCTGCTCGGGCGGCAGCGCCCGCAGCGCCGCGGCGAGGCCGTCCCCCGCGGCGTCGTCCGGGACGGGGGGCGCGGGCGGCGCGAGCGGGCAGGGCAGGAGTTCCGGCTCGGTCCGCCGCCGGCGGCGGGCGGCGTCCACGGCGAGGTTGCGCGTGATGGTGAGGACCCAGGCCGCGGCCGGGGCCCGGTGCGGGTCGTAGCCGGCCGCGCGCAGCCACACGCGCACGAACGCCTCCTGGGCGACCTCCTCGGCCAGGTCCGGGTCGCCGACCACGCTCCTCGCCATGCCGAGGACGCGCGCCTGGAACCGCCGGACGAACGCCGCGGCGGCGTCCGCGTCGCCCGAGGCCATGCCCGCGACGAGTGCCTCATCCGAGAGCGCCATGTTTACTTGACGGATCAAGGATCAGGCCGGTTCAACCCCTATGAATCCCGCCATACCCCTGATTTCGTATTACTTCTGTGAAGTCTGTCAGAGGACCTGTCAACGTCCGGGAGTTCGAGCACGCCGCGCGCGACGCGCTCGACCCCGTCTTCTACGACTACTTCGCCTCCGGGGCGCAGGACGAGGTGACGACGGCCGCCAACGAGGCCGCGTTCCGCCGGCTGTGCCTGGTGCCGCGCGTGCTGCGCGGCCTCGGCCCGCCGGGTCTGGAGACGACCGTGCTCGGCCACCGGACGTCCATGCCCCTGCTGATGGCGCCGACCGCCTTCCACCGGCTCGCGCACCCCGACGCCGAACGGGCCACCGCGCGCGCCGCCGCCGGGGCCGGCGTCATCATGATCGCCGCGATGCTGTCCACGACCGCGATCGAGGAGGTCGCCGGCGAGGCGCGCAAGGTGGACGAGAACGCCGCCCTGTGGTTCCAGCTCTACGTGCAGCCCGACCTCGGCTTCACCGAGGCCGTCGTGCGGCGGGCCGAGGCCGCGGGGTGCACGGCGCTCGTCGTCACCGTCGACTCCCCCGCGCTCGGACGCAACGAGCGCGGCGACCGCAACGGCTTCCACGACCTGCCGCCCGGCATGCGCTGCGAGAACCTGCGCGAGATCGGCGGTGACGTGCGCGGCGTCGTGCTGTCCCCGGAGATCTCCTGGCGCCACCTGGACTGGCTGCGCGGCGTGACCGGCCTGCCGATCGTGCTGAAGGGCGTGCTGCACCCCGAGGACGCCCGGCTCGCCGTGCGGCGGGGAGTGGACGGGCTGATCGTCTCCAACCACGGCGGGCGGCAGCTCGACACCGTGCCCGCCTCGATCGACCGGCTGCCGGTCATCGCCGACGCGGTGGGCGGGGAGATCCCGCTCGTGCTGGACGGCGGGGTGCGGCGCGGCACCGACGTCGTCAAGGCGCTGGCCCTCGGCGCGAGCGCCGCGGCCGTCGGCCGTCCCGTCCTGTGGGGGCTCGCGGCGGACGGCGAGGAGGGCGTGGCTCGCGTCCTGTCCCTGCTGCGCGCCGAGCTGGTCAACGCGCTCACCCTGTGCGGGTGCGACTCTCCCCTGTCGGTTCCCCGTGATCTCGTCGTGGAAGGTGGTGGCCGATGAAGGTCATCGGCGTGGGTGTGGGACGCACCGGCACCCTGTCCCTGAAGGCGGCCCTGGAGACGTTGGGCTTCGGGCCGTGCTTCCACGGGCGGCACGTCCTGGACCACCCCGACCGGCTGCCCCTGTGGGAGGCCGCGGCCCGCGGCGAGGCCGTCGACTGGTCCGCCGTCTTCGCGGGCTACGAGTCCAGCGTGGACTGGCCGGGCGCGGCGTTCTGGCGCGAGCTGACCGCCGCGTTCCCGGCCGCCAAGGTCATCCTGACCGTGCGCGAGCCGGGCGGATGGTACGAGAGCGTCGCGCGCACGATCTACCCGATGTTCGGCACCTCCTCCGACCCCCGGGCGCGCGAGGCGCTGAGCGTCGTCCCCGGCATGGAGGTGTTCACGCGGTTCCACCGGCGCATGATCTGGGACGGCTTCTTCCGCGGCGGGTTCGCCGACCGCGAGCGCGCCATCGCCGTCTACGAGGAGCACAACGCCGCCGTCCGCGCCGAGGTGCCCGCCGAGCGGCTGCTCGTCTGCGAGCCCGGCTCGGGGTGGGCGCCGCTGTGCGCGTTCCTCGGCGTGCCGGTGCCGGACCAGGAGTACCCGCACCTGAACGACCCCGGCAGGTTCTGGGGGCGGGTGGAGGCGAGGATGGCCGAGTCCAGGCGGCACTTATGATCGCGCTGGCCGCCGCCGCCCTCGTGCTCAGCCTGCCGTACTGGCTGCCGCGCGTCGTCGTCCGCCTGCGCATGTGGATCTTCACGCGGATCAACGGCGAGGAGGGCGTCCCCGTGCCCGGCGACCTCGTCCCGGTCGAGCGGTTCCGCCGCGTGTACGCCGACCCGGCCGCCGACGGGCGCAGCAGGGGCGCCGCGCTGTCGGACCTGTTCTGGTACTGGCTGTCCCCCGGCGCGGACGTCCACCAGGAGCACCTGGAGCCCGGCGAGCGCTACGAGCGGGTCGCGCGGGCCACCCGCGGGTTCCTCGGCCTGCCGTCCGCGGAGGTGACGGCGATGGCCACGCGGGCCGCCGGGCGCCTGCGCCCGTCCGGGTTCGTGCGGCTGCGCGACCTGCTCATGCCGATGTGGGCGGAGTTCTTCTACGAGCTCGTCTTCGGCGAGGAGTGCCCGGCCGAGGCGCGCGCCCTCATCGTGGCCAACGCCGACGACGTGGTGACCGCGCTCAAGGCCTGCGGCCTGCGCCACATGGGGCGCAGGGACCGTCTCACCCGCTACCTGCTGACCCGCCTCGACGACGCCCGCCACCCGCTGCCGGACGGCCTCACCCGCGTCGAGCAGGCGCTGTACCTGCAAGGGACGTTCTTCAACACGGCCGTCGTGCAGCAGTCCGAGGCCACCGCCCACGTGCTGATGACGCTCGCCCGGCACCGGGAGACGCAGGACGCGCTGGCCCGCGACCTCGCGCCGCTCGGCCACGTGATCGAGGAGACGCTGCGGCTGTACCCGCTGTTCGGGATCGCGCACCGCGTCACCTCGGCCGACATCGCGCTGGACGGCGGCCCCACCCTGCCCGCCGGGACGGTGCTGTGCTTCAACTACCCCGAGTTCCACCGGACCGGGTTCGCCCACCCCGACCGGTTCGACCCGGCGCGGTGGGAGACGCTGTCCGCGCGCGAGGCCAACCACATCCCGTTCGGCGTGGCGGCGAACCGGCCCTGCCCGGCCTGGCGGCTCGCGCCGCTGGCCATGCGCGCCGTCGTGGCCGCGCTGGTGCCGCGCCTGGACTTCCACACCTCGGCCGCGCACACCCGCTCGCTGCCCAACCGGGGCCCGTGCCTGGTGCTCCCGCGCGGCGCCCGGCCGTGGTGGCTCGGCGCGGCGCTGGCGTTCATGCGCGTGCGCGACCGGTGGGAGGACGTGGGGCGCGGGCTGACGCAGCTCGTGCTCGGCACCTACATGGTGTGGGACGCGCGCAGGCGACAACTCTGCCGGCGCCACTTCGCCGCCGCCCCGGAGGCGACCGCCGGAGGGAACGCCGCCACCGGGCCGGAGGAGACGCCGTACCCGAGCCAGGAGCGCACGGCGTGAACGAGGAGGTCTTCCCCGGGCCGGTGCTCGGCGCGCTGCGCGCCTCCCCGGAGCGGGTCGCGTTCGTGCAGGGCGGGCGCGTGGTGACGTGCGGCGAGGTGCTCGACCTCGCCGCACGGCTGGCCGCCGGGATGCGGGCGGCCGGGCTCGGCCCCGGGCGCGGGGTCGCGCTGGCGACCGGGCTGTCGCCCGAGGCGTACGCGGCGCACCTGGCGGCGCACGCGCTGGGCTGCCGCGTGGCGGCGCCGCGTCCCGGCTGGAGCCCGCGCCAGACGGAGTACGCGCTCGGCCTCGGTTTCGACGCCGTGGTGACCTCCCCCGGCGCGCCTCCGGCGCCCGGCCCCCGGGCCCTCGGGCCGAGCCGGCAGGCGCCGGGCCCCCGGGCGCTGTCCCTCGGGCCGAGCCCGCACGCCCCCGACCTGCTCGCCGTCCCGCGGGCGGCGGACCTCACCCCGCGGGGACGCCCCGGCGACATCGCGCGGCTGACGTTCACCAGCGGCAGCACCGGCCGCCCCAAGGCGTGCGCGCAGACCTACCACGCGTTCAGCCTGGCCTACCGCCGCGACCGGTGGCCCGCGCCGCTCGCGGAGCTCATGACCGGGTTCGGGCGCTGCCTCATCTCCGAGAGCCTCGCCGGGCCCGTCATGATGACCTACCTCGGCCGCTGCCTCATCGCGGGCGGCACCGCCGTCCTGCCGGGCGACGACGACTCCGCGCCCGTGCTGCCCGGGGCGATCGAGCGCCACCGCCTCACCGCGATCCTCCTGCCGCCGCCGCGCCTGCGGCTCATGCTCGCCACGCTGGACGAGCGCCCCGTGGACGTGGGCAGCCTGCGCGCCGTGGTCCTGGGCGGCTCCCCCGCGGGGCCAGGCCTGCTCACCGAGGCGGTACGGCGGCTCGGCCCCATCGTCTGGCAGGGGTACGGCCAGGGCGAGGCCGGGGTGATCTCGATGCTGACCCCGGACGACCTGGCGCGCGAGCCCGCGGCGCGCGAGTCGGTGGGGCGGCCGCTGCCCGCCGTCGAGGTCGCCCTGCGCCGGGACGGCTCCGCGCCGGTGGCGCCCGGCGAGGTCGGCGAGATCTGGGTGCGCAGCCCGCACATGATGAGCGGCTACTGGAACGCGCCCGAGGAGACCGCCGAGGTGCTGCGGGACGGCTGGCTGCACACCCGCGACCTCGGCTATCTCGGCCCGACCGGGTTGCTCCACCTGAGCGGGCGCAGCCGCGACGTCATCATGGTGAACGCCGAGGTCTGCTACGGAGGCGCGGTCGAGCGCGCGCTCGCGGGCCACCCGGCGGTGGCCGAGGCGTGCGCGCTCGGGGCCGGGGACGCCGAGACCGGGGAGGCGTTCCACGCGTTCGTCGTGCTCACGGCGCCGGTCGACCGGGAGGCCCTGCTCGCGCTGGTGCGCGGCTCGCTCAGCGCCGGCCACGTCCCGCGGACGATCACGGTGGTGGACGCGATCCCGGTGACCTCGGCGGGCAAGCCCGACAAGGAGGCGCTCGCCGCGCTCGTTCCCCCGCCGGGCGCGCCCACGGGCGCGGTTTCGCCCCCTGTTTCGCCCTCTGTTCCGCCCACGGGTTCGCCGACGAAGAACTCACCATTCTGACCATCCGCCCTTCACGGCGTTCGGCGTTATTGTCAGATCAGGGCCTAACGGGCGCAGCCGGTATGCGCGTACCCGAGGAACCGATGAGTTCACACGACGACCAGGACAGGGCCTGGTTCCACAGCCAGTTCATATCTCTGTCGACCAGGAAGACCGGCTTCGAATGGCAGGCGTTCGTCAATGACCTCATGCACGCGGTTCATCCTGGCGACTTCGTGGCGGTCGATCCATCCGGGCGCGGGGACAAGGGGTGTGACGGATGGGTCGGCGGTCTCATGCTGGCCTGCTACGGGGCGGGGAATCCGAATCAGCGATACGTGACGAGGAAGATCGAGAGTGATTTCACCACGGCGTTGAAATACTGGGGTGACAGCATGGACAGGTGGGCGTTCGTACACAACAACGCGAATGGACTGCCCGAAATGGCGGCCCGCGCGGTCATCGAACTTCGGCGCCAGCACCGCGGGTCCGTGCGCATCGAGCTGTGGCCGCCCCAGGTCCTGTGGAACCACTGCGCGTTCCTGCCGCGCGAGCGGCTCGCGACGATCACCGGCTCGCCGCCTTCGGACCATCCGGCGGGCATGAGCTACATCGCGCGGTGCGTGGAATCGCTGGCCAGGACGCGTCTGACCCCCGGGCTCGACCCGGTGCGCGAGGTCGCGCACGGCAAGATCGAGCACAACGGCTTCGGCCCCGAGGTCGCCGATCTCATCAGGCGTTTCCAGGTGCACACCGGCCACGTCCGTTATTACTTCACCTTCGCCTCTCCCGGTGAACAGGCCCAGGTCTCCGAGAACCTGCGGGCGCGTTTCGCCGGGCACCGCGCGCTGCTGGAATCGCCGGACGCCGTGTTCCACGCGTTGTGCGACGACCTGGTCGTCGAGGCGTTCCGCGGCGGCGGATACGCCGACAAGGCGCAGCAGCGCAGCGCGGCCCTCATGGTGGTCACCCATTTCTTCGAGAAATGTGAGATATTCGAGGCGCCGGAGGAGCAAAGCCGTGCTGCTTCCTTCTAAGGCCATACCAACCGACCAGGCACTGCTCGCCGTCGGTGCGCAGATATTGATCCAGCTCGAACGTCCCGGCACCGTGAGCGTGGTGTGGGACCGGGTGCTGGAGTGGCGGTCGGCCCGCGGAATGCGATCCGCACTGCCGTTCTGGTGGTTCTCGCTGGCCCTGGACGTCCTTTACGCGCTCGGGGCCGTCGAGCAGCGTAACGGAGAGCTGATGAGGAAGAGCCGTGCTGCATGAGCTCAAGAGCGACCTCCCCGAGTTCAAGGAGGCGGACTTCCGAGACGGCCTGAACATCGCGGTCGCCCGCAGGAGCAGGACGGCGGGCAGGGATGACAGGAACCCGGTCGGCAAGACCAGCTTCGTCCGCGTCCTGGACTTCCTGCTCGGCGCCGACGTCCGCCCGGGGCACCCGCTGCGCCGCGCCGAGCTGGCGCACGCGGAGTTCGGCCTCACCCTGGACCTGTTCGGCCAGCCGAGGACGATCACCCGCAGCGCGGGCAACCTGGCGTCGGCCCAGGTCAACGAGGTCGCGATGCGGCTGCAGAAGTTCCGCGGCTATCTCGGCAAGGGCCTGTTCGGGCTGACAGGCGGGGGCGGCGAGCCGTCCTTCCGCTCCCTGGCGGCCTACTACCTGCGCGACGTCGCCGCCGGAGGCTTCTCCTCGCCGACCGAGACCCACCGCAAGCAGCGCGTCATCGACACCCAGCCCATGCTGGCCCACCTGTTCGCCCTGGACGTCGGCCTGGTGACGAAGGTGCGCGAGGTGAGCGAGACCGGCCGCGACCTGCGCGAGCTGCGGAAGATCGCCAAAGAGTCCGTCATGGGCATGGCGCTCGGCCGGGGCGACGACCTGGACGCCCAGATCCGCGCGCTGCAGAGCCGGCGCGAGGCCCTGGCCGGCGAGATGGTGGACTTCCGCGTCGCCGGACGCTACGCCTGGCACCGGGAGCGCGCCGACGAGCTGAGCCGCAGGATCCGCGAGATCAACGACCACCTGGTGGTCACCGAGCGCGGCGTCAAGGACGTCGAGGCCGCCATCTCGCGGGACGAGGACGTCCTGCCCGGCCACGACTACCTGCGCCAGGTCTTCGACGAGCTGGCCTTCGTGCTCCCCGGCCAGGTCACCCGGCGGTTCGAGGAGGTCGAGGCGTTCCACCGGTCCGTCGTGGCCAACCGGCGCGGGTATCTGGAGGCCGAGCGCGTCCGGCTGCTCGGCGAGATCTCCCGCGAGCGCGCCGAGCTCGCCGACCTGGACCGGGAGCGGGCCGGGCTGATGCGCCTGCTGGCGGCCGACGGCGCCTTCGAGACCTACGCCGAGCTGCAACGCCAGCTCGCCGTCCTCGACGGCCGCCTGAGCGAGCTGGCCGAGCGCCGCTCCATCGTCGAGCGCTGGGGCAACAGCAGCAGGCACCTGCAGATGCGCTCCGCCGAGTTGGAGCTGCAGATCAACGCCGACCTGCACGACCGGCGCGACCACGTCAGGGAGGTCTCGCGGATGTTCGCCACGTTCGCGCGCCGCCTGTACGGCGAGGCGCGCCCGGCCGCGCTGACCATCGAGGCGGGGCGCTCCGGCTACAAGTTCACGCCCGCCATCGGCGGGAACGTGACATCCGGCGTCCGCTGCATGGCGCTGTTCTGCTTCGACCTGTGCATGGCGGTGACGGCCAAGCGCGCCGGGCACGGCCCGGACTTCCTCGTCCACGACAGCCACGTCTTCGAGCACGTCGACATCGGCCAGGTCGCCGCAGCGCTGGCGCTCGCCGCGGAGGTCTGCGCCGCGGAGCGGCTGCAGTACGTCACGACGCTGAACTCCGACCGGCTGGAGGACGCGCTGCGGATCCGTCCCGGCCTCGACCACCACCTGTGCGCGGAGATGACCGAGGCACGCGACGACGGCGGCCTGTTCGGCGTGCGCTACTGACCGGACGACGACGCGCTACCGGCCGGTCATGCGCAGGAACGCCTCCGTGGTGACGATCGGCACGCCGTAGATGCGGGCGGTGCGGGCCTTGCGCGACAGCGTGTCGGGGTCGGCGGCGACCAGCAGCCTCACCTGCCGGGTCACCCGCGGGTGCGGGACGTACCCGGCGACGCGGGCGCGCGCCTCCCACACCGCGCGCTCCTCCTCGGTCTCGCCGGTGAACGCCACCATGTCGCCCTGCTCCAGCCGGAAAGGGACGCCCGGCCGCGGCCGTCCCTCACCCGCCGCGACCCGCGCGGGCGCGTCGCCCGGCAGGCCGAGAATCCGAGTGACGTGCGCGAACTCCTCGCGGTGCGCGTCGGTCGCCTCGCCCTCCGCCATGGCCGCCCGGACCAGCGCGGCCAGGTAGTCCAGGTGCAGGCGTCCGAGGTCGGCGCGGCCGAGCCCCATCAGGGCGGCGAAGTCCACCAGGGCGTCGGCCTCGGTCGGGGAGATGTGGTGGTCCAGGAGCGCCTGGTCGAGCAGGGCCAGGTAGGAGTCGGCCACGGCGGGCTCGGGGACGCGCGGCATCCTGTCCAGGATGCGCTCCAGGAAGGGGGTGTCGCGGTCGGCGGACACGCCGCGCCGCACCGGGGCCGCCGCGCCGGTCAGATCGGGCCAGGGCGCCGCCGCCGAGCCCGCGAACAGACCCTGCCACGGCACCCGTTCCCCGGCGCGCGCGATGTAGTGGCCGAGCAGTCCGGCGGCGGCGCGGGCGTCCACGACGGCGTCATGGTGGCCGCTCAGGTCGACCTCCGCGAGCGCGCAGCACCCGGCGAGGTTGCGCGGCGCGCCGGGCATGAAGTGCGGCGCCCACCGCATCGTGCACACGCCCGCCTCGGGGCGCAGCGGCGCCTCCGCCCCGAGCCGGGCGAACTCGCTCGACAGGAACAGCAGGTCGAAGGGCAGGTTGTGCGCGCACACGACCCGCCCGCGCAGCAGCCCCGCCAGCGTGCCGGCGATGTCGGCGAAGGACGGGGCGTGGCGGACGTCGGCGGCGGAGATGCGGTGGATGCGCTGCGGGCCGAGGTCGCGCCCGGGGTTGACGAGCGTGCCCCACTCCCCGGTGACCCGCCCGGAGCCGTCCACCTGGACGACGCCCACCTCCACGACCCGGTCATGCCACGCGGGCCGTAACCCGGTCGTCTCCACATCGACGACGGCGTACCCGTGCTCCCGCATCGGCCGGCCCTCTCTCGGTAAGCCCTGGTAAGCGTCGGTAAGCGCACTCCTAGGATTCCCCCAACCGCGGGCACCTTATCTGGAGATTCTCACCAGCTCTGGACGTACCGCCCCCACCCCGACCGGCCGCGCGACTCATGCCAGTGCGCGGCCGGTTTCCGTGCTCATGGAGGGCCTTCTGAGACGGCGGCCGGGACCGTGCCGCTTCACGGCACGGCGGGGTCACGCCTTCTCGGCGACCAGACGCTCGACGGTCGTCATCGCCTCCGGGATGGCACCGGAGTCCTGGCCGCCGCCCTGGGCGACGTCCGGCCTGCCGCCACCGCCGCCGCCCAACGCCGCGGCCGCGGCGCGGACCAGCTCGCCGGCGGCCAGGCCGCGTTCCCGGGCCGCCTCGTTGGTGGCGACGACCGTCAGCGGGCGGCCGTTCGCCGCGGCGAACAGGGCCACCACGGCCGAACGGCCCCCCAGGCGGTCACGTACGTCGAAGACCAGCGTGCGCAGGTCGTCGGCGTCCGTGCCGTCCGGGGCCCGCCCGACGACGAGCGCGACACCCTTGACGTCCTTGGCCCCCTCGGCGAGGCCCGCGCCCGCGCGCAGCACCTTCTCGGCGCGGAACTTCTCGATCTCCTTCTCGGCGTCCCTGAGCCGGCCGAGCATCGCCGCGACGCGCTCGGGCAGTTCCTCGGCACGGCCCTTGACCAGCTCCTGGAGCCGGGCGACGACCGTGTGCTCGCGGGCCAGGAAGTCGTAGGCGTCCAGGCCCACCAGCGCCTCGACGCGGCGCACGCCCGAGCCGATCGACGACTCGCCGAGCAGCTTCACGAGCCCCAGTTGGGCGGTGTTGCGCACGTGCGTGCCGCCGCACAGCTCCTTGGAGAAGTCGCCGATCGTGACCACGCGCACCCGCTCGCCGTACTTCTCACCGAACTCGGCGATCGCGCCCTGCCGCCGGGCCTCCTCCAGGCCCATGATTTCGGCCTCGACGTCCAGCTCGCGGGACAGCACCTCGTTGATCTTCTGCTCGACGTCGGTCAGCACCGAGCCGGGCACCGCCGAGGGCGACCCGAAGTCGAAGCGGAAGCGGCCGGGCGCGTTCTCCGAACCCGCCTGCGACGCGGTCGGCCCGAGCGCGTCGCGCAGGGCCTGGTGGGTGAGGTGGGTGGCGGTGTGCGCGCGGGCGATGGCGCGGCGGCGTGCGACGTCGATCGCGGCGTGGGCGGGCGCGCCGACCGTGACCTCCCCGACCTGGACGACCCCCTTGTGGACGGTCACGCCCGGGACCGGCCGCTGGACGTCGCGGACCTCGATCACCGCGCCGGACTCCAGGCGGATTCTGCCCTGGTCGGCGAGCTGGCCGCCGCCCTCGGCGTAGAAGGGGGTGCGGTCCAGGACGACCTCGACCGTGTCGCCCTCGACGGCGGCCAGCGAGGGGACGCCCTCCACGAGCAGGCCGACGACCGTCGCCTCGCCCTCGGTGGCGACGTACCCGGTGAAATCGGTGCGCCCGGCGGCGACCTCGCGGTAGGCCGACAGGTCGGCGTGGCCGGTCTTCTTGGCCCTGGCGTCGGCCTTGGCGCGCTCGCGCTGCTCCTTCATCAGGCGGCGGAAGCCGTCCTCGTCCACGGACAGGCCCTGCTCGGCCGCCATCTCCAGCGTGAGGTCGATCGGGAAGCCCCACGTGTCGTGGAGCTGGAACGCCTTGTCCCCGGCCAGGACGGCGCCGCCGCGGCTTCTGGTCTCGGCGACCGCGGCGTCGAGGATGGCCGTGCCGGCCTTCAGCGTCTTGAGGAACGCCGCCTCCTCCGCGCGCGCGACCGTCCGCACGCGCTCGCGGTCGGCGACGAGCTCGGGGTACTGCTCGCCCATCGACCCGATGACCGTGTCCACCAGCTCCTGGACGACGGGATCCGTGGCGCCGAGCAGGCGGGCGGCGCGGATCGCCCGGCGCATGACGCGGCGCAGGACGTAGCCGCGGCCCTCGTTGCCGGGGACGACGCCGTCGCCGATCAGCATCACCGACGTGCGCATGTGGTCGGAGATCACGCGCAGCGCGACGTCGGAGGACTCGGCGGCGCCGTAGCGCACGCCGGTCAGCTCGGCGGCCCTGTCGATCACGACCCGCGAGGTGTCGATCTCGAACATGTTGGGCACGCCCTGGAGGATCACGGCGAGGCGTTCCAGCCCGAGACCGGTGTCGATGTTCTTCGACGGCAGCTCGCCGAGGATCGGGAAGTCCTCCTTGCCCTGGCCCGGGCCGCGCTCGTACTGCATGAAGACGAGGTTCCACAGCTCCATGTACCGCTCGTCGTTCACGGCCGGGCCGCCCTCGGGGCCGAACTCGGGGCCGCGGTCGTAGGAGATCTCCGAGCAGGGGCCGCACGGGCCGGGGACGCCCATGGACCAGAAGTTCGGGCCCATGCCCAGGCGCTGGACGCGCTCGGCGGGCACGCCGATCTTCTCGCGCCAGATGCGCTCGGCCTCGTCGTCGTCCAGGTACACGGTGACCCAGAGACGCTCCGGGTCGAGCCCGTAGCCGCCGTCCGCCACGGACGTCGTGAGCAGCTCCCAAGCGTAGGTGATGGCGCCTTCCTTGAAGTAGTCGCCGAAGGCGAAGTTCCCGCACATCTGGAAGAAGGTGCCGTGCCGGGTGGTTCTGCCCACCTCCTCGATGTCCGGCGTGCGGACGCACTTCTGCACGCTGACCAGGCGCGGGCCCGGCGGCCTCGCCGCGCCGAGGAAGTACGGCTTGAAGGGGACCATGCCGGCCGGGACCAGCAGGAGGGTGGGGTCGTCGGCGATCAGCGACGCCGACGGCACGATGGCGTGCGCGCGCTCCGAGAAGAAGCGCAGATAGCGGCGGCGGATCTCGGCCGACTCCATGAGCGGGTCCCTTCTGCCCTCGGGTGGTCCCTGACTGCCAGGGAGGTTTCATGGTGGCCCGCGCCCGAGTGCGCTGTCCAAACGATTTACGGCCGCGCGAGGCCGCGCCCAGGACGCGACACGCCGCAGGGGATCGTCCCCCCTGCGGCGCGCACGCGGAATCGGCGGGGTGACCGCTACGAGGTGACCACCTTGGGGAAGGCGACCGGGCTGCGCCGGCCGTCGCGGTCCCGGGCGCGCAGGCCGAACTGGACGTCGTCCTTGGGGATGTCGATCGTCGCCCTGGTGACGTCGCCGACGTCGATGGCGTGCGTCCAGTCGGGGGCCGTCGTCTCCCGCCACACCACCTCGTACCCGGCCAGGCCGGCGTCGGCGCCGCGGTCCCACACGAGGGTGGTGTCGTTGGTGAGGTCCGCCGAGAGGATCCTGAGGTTCTTCGGCGTGCCCGGCCCCTGCGCCAGCGAGTAGAGCGTCGCCGCGTTCACCCTGGCCACGCGGGCGATGTACCCGAAGTCCAGGAACTCCACCAGGTCGCCGTACCGCACCCCGTCCACGACGCGGACGTCCTGGTGCTCGTGGTGGTAGTTCTCCCTCGGCTCGGTGAACCGCGCCGCCGGATAGCCCTCCCGCAGGAAGGAGATGTGGTCGCTGCCGCGCAGGAACCGGTCGCGCCGCCAGATCACCCGCACGTCCATGCCGGTCGCGTCGTTCTGCGCGACGTTCTGGACGAAACGGCCGAGCTGGCGCGAGGGACCGTCGTTCTCGCCGCCGGTCGACTGCCGGATCGACGCCTCCGCCGGCGTCTCGGTCGTCGGGACGCCCTCGACGAACAGCCGCACGGTGCGCGGGTCGGGACGGGTGCCGTCCCACGCCGAACTGGCGCCCACGATGTCGTTGCTGAACATGGCCTGCACGTCCGCGCCCACCGCCTTGAGCCGCGCGGCCATGTGCGCCGAGCCGTACAACCCCTGCTCCTCGGCCGAGACCGCGGCGAACACCAGCGTGCCGCGGGTGCGGCGGGTGGCGAAGACGCGGGCCAGCTCCAGCACCACCGCGACCCCGGAGGCGTCGTCGTCGGCGCCGGGGGCGTCGGCGGTGGCGTTCATGACGTCGGTGACCCGCGAGTCCAGGTGGCCGGTCACCACGTAGACCCGCTCGGGGGAGGCGTCACCGCGCAGCGTGGCGATCACGTTGGTGATCGTGGTCGGCGCCGGGATGCGCGGGGAGACCGGCTGGACGAACGACTGCCTCTCCACGGTCATGCGGCCCCCCGACACGGCGGCGGCGGCCTGCAATCGCGCGTACACCCAGGCCGTGGCCGCGCCGATGCCGCGCGCCGGGTCGTCCTGGCTCGACAGCGTGTGCCGGGTGCCGAACCCGACCAGCCGCCGCACCGTGGCCTCGATCCGGCCGGGGTCGATCTCTCCCAGCAGCTCGCGCAGGTCCTTGTCGGGCCGCTGCCGCGCGACGGGACGCCCCGGCCCCGGAACACGACCGTCACCCGCCGAGGCCGGCCCCGCCACCAGGGGCACGGCGACCGCCGACACAGCGGAAGCGGAAAGAAACGCGCGCCGACTCGCCCCGGCCCGCGACTTCGAGGGTTTCTCCATCCCTCAAATCAATCTTCGATCCGACACCAAGTCCACCCACAACTCCACGATCCCTGTCAACCTCCACCCCACCCGCCAACCCGTCCACCCACTCGCGCCTGAAGAACGCGGGCCGCGGGGCGGCCGTCGCAGGCACGGAACGCGATCCCACCCGATCTCCCCCCGGCGAACGCCGGGCCGTCCGGGCGGCCGCCGCGAGCAGAGAATGCGTACCCGTCCGATCGCCCGCGGCGAACGCCGCGCCGCGGGCCGGCCGTCGCAGGCAGAGTAGGGGCATGCGCCTGGCCGTTCTGTCTGACATCCACGGAGTGCTCCCCGCTTTGGAGGCCGTGCTCGCCGAGCCCGAGGTCGCCTCCGCCGACCTGATCGTGCTCACCGGCGACATGGCCGCGGGTCCACAACCGGTGGAGACGCTCGACCTGCTGGTCTCACTGGGCCCGCGGGCGCTGTGGGTGAACGGCAACGCCGACCGCGAACTGGTGGAGGCCCGCCAGGGCCGCCCATCCGCGTACCCCATCAGCCAGTGGGCGGCCGAACAGCTCCGCGACGACCAGATCGCCCTGCTCGCCGCCCTGCCCGACCGCCAGGTGCTGGACCTGGACCGCCTCGGCACCACGCTGTTCGTCCACGCCACCCCTCGCCGTGACGACGAGATGATCCTCGTCGACAGCACACTCGCCCGATGGAGCGAGGTCCTGGCCGACGTCACCGCCGACACCGTGGTCCTGGGCAACACCCACATGCCCTTCATCCGGCTCGTCGACCGCAGACTCGTGATCAACCCCGGCTCGGTCGGCATGCCCTACGGCACAACAGGCCCCCACTGGGCCCTCCTGACCAGCACCACCGGCGCCGCAACCCTCCGCCGCACCCCCATGGATCCCGACACCACCGCCACCCGCCTGATCACCGAAAGCACCTGCCCCGACATCAGAAACTGGACCGCCGAATACATCACCACCACCTACTCCGACACCGAAGCCCTGACCGAGTTCGCCAAAGCAGAGCAACGCTGACGAACGAAAGGCTCAGAAAAACGCGCCCGCCCGCTCCCCGGATCTCCGCTCCCCCGCGAACGCCGTCTTTGAGATGCGCGTCCGCCACACCGGGCCCACGATCACTCCTTCGGATAGACCGCCGTCGGCACGAAGGTCTCCGTCGTGACACGGTGCCCTGAGCGCATTCTCAACAGTGCGTCGACCGCGACCTCGACGATCCTGCGCGTGTCCTGAGAGATCGTCGCCCGGAACGGGGTGGTGTCCGCGTCGATCAGCGCCACCGCCTCACCGATGCCGTCCACACCGATGATCACCAGTCCGTCGAGGCGTCTGCCTCCGGCCACGTACTCCTGCACCGCGTCCACCGCCCCCAGCGCCATCTCGTCGTTCGTACAGAAGATGGCGTCCAGACTTTGTCCCTGTTCCAGGCGGCGCAGGTGGTGGCCGACGATCTCCCGCGTCCGAGGACGCTGCACGTAGCCCCTCAGGTTGATGTCGACCCTCGCGGAGGGCATCTGCCCCTTGAGCCGGTCGGCGAACGTCTCGTGCCGCAGCGCCAGCGTGTCCTCGCTGATGACGAGCACGGCCGGGTTGGCCACCTGCCGACCGGTGAGCTCCTCGGCGACCCAGTGCGCGGCCTTCTCACCGATCTCAGCGGAATCGCAGCCGACGAACGCCGTGCCGGAGGGATAGTGTTCGACGTCGAGAAAGGGCCTGACGTCCATGAAGACCACGGGCCGTCCGAGTGCCTCGCAGAACTCCCTCAGGTCGCGGGCCGTCCGCTCCGGATGCGCGGCGATGATGAATCCGCCCATGTAAGAGCGCTTTCTTTTCCGCAGCGACGCCAGGTGCAGACGTTGGTTCTGACCACTGTGGTCATACGAGGGAAGCTTCACCACCAAATCGATCCCATGGCGGTCGAGCGTCCGTGAGAGATCGTCGAGCACGTCGCCAAGCCACCGCGTATGGGTGAACGCCGACACCACGATGAACGCCTGATCTTGACTGCCATAGAGGCGGCGCGCGGCGAAGAACCCCAGTGCCCCCGCGACCGGCACCGCCACGGCGAACGACCACGCCACCATCGGTCCGGCCATGGCCGGCAATGCCGCCGTCGCCAACGCCTGCGCCGCCAGCGCCAGAATCACGCCGCTCACCAGTGATACGGCCAGATCGCCGAAGAGGTCCCTGACTCGGGTGTTCCTGCCTTTCAACCTGACCCCCGGCCGGATTTCGCGTCGATATGGCCAACTTTGGCGTACCCGCCGACCACTGTAAAGGCGTGCGCTGCCACCTCTCCGGATATTACGGAAAGGCGCAGGATCGCCTTTCCGTATGACGTCCGACCGACCGTCGAGACCACAGGTCCGTTAACAGGTATTCGGACGCCGTTTTCGGGGCACGGACTTCGCCGCGCTTCGCTCTGGGCGCATCGACGGGAGCGCACCCCGATCGTGGACCGAGTGGAGGGCGTCGGGCTTATGTGGGAGAACTGAGGGGATGGACGTTTCGGCACGGATGTGGGAGCGGCTTGTCGCGGCTGGGGCCGGGCGCCGGTTCCGTGCCGGCGATGTGCTGCTGCACCAGGGTGATGCGCCCTCGCACGTCTTTCTCCTGGTGTCCGGTCGGGTGAAGGTGCTTCTTCACCTGCCGGAGGGAACGCTCCTGCTGGCCGTGCGGGGGCCGGGTGAGGTTCTCGGAGTGATGGGGGTGGTCAGCGGGAGTGAGCGTTCCGCGACGGTCGTCGCCATGGACTCGTGCGAGACGCGAGCGCTGTCGGCCGAGCGCTTCCTGTCCTTCGTGCGCTCGTCGGAGGAAGAGGAATCCGTCCTGCTCCGGCGTGCGATGACGCGGATACGCGAAGGGGAGGCGTGGCGTGCCGAGACCGCCGCACTGCCGGCGCGCGGCCGTGTGGTTCGGGCCCTGCTGCGGCTGGCGGTGCCCGTGCCGGGGGCGCCGCTGGAGGTGGGGCTCAGCCAGTCGGAGATCGGCAGCGCCGTGGGGTTGTCGCGAAGCGTCGTCGCCGGCGAACTGGCGCGCCTGCGCGAGGCCGGGATCGTCACCACGGCCGTCGGGAAGGTGGTCATCGACGACCCGGCGAGGCTGCGCGCCCTGGCCGCTT
This sequence comes from Sphaerisporangium siamense, assembly GCF_014205275.1. Classification (NCBI taxonomy): domain Bacteria; kingdom Bacillati; phylum Actinomycetota; class Actinomycetes; order Streptosporangiales; family Streptosporangiaceae; genus Sphaerisporangium; species Sphaerisporangium siamense. The sequence goes on along the minus strand of NZ_JACHND010000001.1, from coordinate 3,427,412 downwards.
CCGGACACGGCGATGTCTGATTCCCGACAACCTCTCCTCTGATTCATCTGCATTGTTAACAGGACCGACCACTCATCTGGAAGGTCCTGCCGTGGAAAAGTACAGCGTCCTGCTCACCGTCGACGCCGAGAAATTCAGTACGCACCGTGATACCGACCTGCCGCGCCTCCACATGGAGATCCGCCACGCCCTCGTAGCGGCCTGCGCGGCGAGCGGCCTGGCGGAGATATGGAGATCCATCCGGTTCCTGGAGAGCACCGGCGACGGGCTTCTGGCGATTCTGCCGCACGAGGCGACGCCGGCGCTCATCGACCGTTTCCCGCTCCAGCTCCAGAACGCGCTGGCCGCGGTGGCCCCCGAGCTGCGGGCGGCGGGGCTGAGGCTCCGGCTGCGGGTGGCGCTCCATGCCGGGCTCGTGGACGACGCGCGGCCCGAAGCGCCGGGCGTCTCCGCCACCACCGTCGGCGTCTGCCGCCTTCTGGACAGCGAACCCCTCAAGGAGGCGCTGCGGCGGAGCGACCCGGAGGTGACCTTCGTCGCCTTCGCGCTGTCCGAGGAAGTTTTCACGAAGTACGTCGTCGGCGGCCGTACGACATTGCGGCCGAGCCAGTTCACGCCGATGCACGTGACCCGGAAACAGTTCTCCGGTAACGCCTACCTCTACGTTCCGACTCCCTCGACACGGCAGGAACCCGCCCCGGACGCCGCACGACCCGCCACGCCGGCGCCGCCCGGAGGAATCTCGGTACGCGGGACGAGGATCAGAGGAAAAGGAAACCAGAACATCATCGGCAACAACGTGAACGGCGACCTCAACGCGGAGTCGTCATGACCATCATCGAGGACATCACCGTCAACGGCGACGATTCCCAGAACGTCTTCGGGAACACGGTCGGCGGCGACCTCATCGTGCAGATGGTCAGGAAGATACAAGGCCGCCCCTCCCTGGTCCTGTCCGAACAGGAAGTGCGCGACAAGGTCGCGGTGTACGTGCCCGCCCTCAACCACGACCTCATCGCCGCCGTCCTCGCCCGGGACAACGTCGTCGCGCTCTCCGGCCCGCAGGGCGTGGGAAAAACCGCCACGGCCATCGCCGTGCTCCGCCATGTGTGTCCCGGACTGCGGATCCAGCACTTCTCCGCCGGGGACGACGACCTTGAGGAGGTCGGGGCCAGAACGCAGGCGCGCGGATATCTGGTGCGGGCACGTGACGAGAATCCGTCCCGCTTACGGGCCTTTCTGGAAGCCCTGCGCGTGTCCGGAGGTTTCGCCGTCGTCATGGGAACCGCCGTGGAACAGCGGCGCTTCGCCGACTTCCTCACGACGATCGAGCTCGACGTCCCTCCTGCGGAGACGGTGTACCTCAGTCACCTCACCCGGCGGGGCCTCGGGAACTCCCGGTGGTCGTACTGGTCACGCGGGCTGGAACTGCTGAAAGGCGCGTCGCCCGGCGAAGCGAGCCGTCTCGCCGCGCTCGCCGACCAGATCCCTCGCGAAGGCGGCGACGAGGCGGAGGTGGAACACGCCTACCTCGGCTGGGCCGCCGAGTTGCGTGTCTGGTTCGACCACCACCCCAAGCTGCTCGACCAGACCCTGATGATCGCCGCGGCGACGATCGAGCCCGGCGACGAGAGCCAGGTGTACGCGGCGGCGCTGTCGCTGGCCCGGCGGCTCGACATCAAGCCTCCCGGGGCCGGCCTCGCCTGGACGCCGACCACCGGCCTGTGCGAGCTGCTGGAGACCGTGCGGGAGGACGAGCGGATCGTCTTCCGGCGGCGCGGCTACGCCGGCTCGGTCCTGCGGCATGTCTGCGACGAGTATCCCCTGGCCAGGATGCAGCTCCTGTCGTGGGTGTCGGACCTCCCCACCGACGAGGTCCTCGCCCTGGAGTCCAAGCCGGCTTATCGTCTCGTCGAGAAGTTCGCCGACCTCGCAGCCGGCTACAACGCGACCGAGAAGATCACGCAGATGGCCGGGCTGTGGGCGGGCGACAACCGCTCCGACCTGGCGTACATCGCGCTCGCCGAGACGTGCCTGCATCCGACCGTCGGTGGCCGTATCCGGACAAAGCTCTACGAATGGTCGACGCAACGCCAGACTCCGCAGACGCTCAAGCTCACGATCGCCCGTGTCTGCGAGGTCCTCGGCCAGGTCCACCTGTCGATCGCCCTGACCAGGCTCAAACACCTGGGCACCCATGGCAACGCGCAGGTACATGACGAGGTCGTCCAAGTCGCTCTGTCCCTGGCGGGCATCGACCCGGGAACGGTCTTCGTGACGGCTCTGAACTGGGCAAGGACGGCTCTCACCAAGCCCCGCGGCGAGGCGGCGAGGCTTCTGAAGGTCGCGATGCGCCTGCTGCTCGACCTCCTTCCCCGCTTCGGCGCCGACGAGCTGCACGCGGTCCTGCAGATCATCGATCTGCACGTGACGAACGGCGACTCCCGTCTCAGAGGCGATCTTCTCGCCTGGTGCAGGGACATGGCGGACGATCACCGCATCCCCGTCCTGCGTATGGCCTTGGCGTGCGCCGGAACCCTGGACGACGGCAGCGCCGCGGTCAGGGCCAGGAAGACGTTCGGAACGGAGCTGTTCCTGGCCCTGCTGTTCGTCCGCGACGCCTACGACGTCCCCGCGATCCTCGACGACTCGGCCCGGATCGACCCACTCTCCTGGTCCTCACCGTGGCGTATCGCCCTGAGCGGTCGCTTCCCCACCGCCTCCGAGGCCCTCTCGCTGTGGCTGAGGACGGCCGCCGACCGGGAAGATCTGCGCGCCCCGCTGACCGCCACGCTCGCCCTCGCGGCCCGGGGCGACCCGGCCATCCGGCAGCACCTCACCGTGCTCGTCCGGAAGTGGGACGCGGGGATCCACCACCACCGTCCGGTCAAAGAAGCCGTGCTGACGCGGATCCTGCTTCCCGACTGGCATCGATGGATCCTCGTCGTCTGGGTCCGGCTTCGCACGGCCGTCGCTCCGGGGCTCTGACCCCTGCCACGGCGCTGTGAGAAGCCGGACCCGTCCGGCCCGGGCTACACGACGGCTCCCGTCCCCTCGCGGCGGTGGGTGCGTGGGGTGGGCTGTTGGGGTGGGGGGCGCTTGGTGGTGCGTTCGAATTCGATCGCGAGGGGGCCGGCTACGAATGAGGATGAGGCGGTGCCTACCAGGATGCCGACTATGAGGGCGATGGCGAAGTCGCGGAGGGTGTCGCCGCCGAAGACGGCCAGGGCGGCGAGGATGAACAGGGCGCCGAGGCCGGTGTTCACGGTACGGGGGACGGTCTGCAGGATCGCGGCGTTGACGATGGCGGGGAAACGCGACCGTCTGTCCGCCTGCCACAGTTCCCGTACGCGGTCGAAGACCACCACCTTGTCGTTGATCGAGTAGCCGACGATGGTCAGCATGGCCGCCAGGAAGACCCCGTCGATGGGCTTGCCCAGCCAGGCGAACAGACCGGCGACCGCGGCCACGTCCACGACCAGGGCCAGGACCGCGGCGGCGCCGAACGTCCAGCGGAACCTGAAGGCCAGGTAGAGGAGCTGGGCACCCAGCGCCACGGCGAGGGCGACGAGCGCGTTGCGGCGCAGTTCCTCTCCCAGGCTCGGGCCGATGAGCTCGTCCCGCTGCTTGGTCACCTCGCCGACCCGGGTGTCGAGGGCCTGCTCGATGCGGGCCACGTCGTCGGCGCTGATCTGCCCGGCCCGTATGGAGACGGTGGCCCCGGAGGTCTGGACGTTCGCCGTGGCGTGCCCGGCCTCGGTGACGGCCTGCCGTGCCGCCTCGGGGCCGATCGGCCGCGTGGCGGTGTACTCGATCATCCGGCCGCCGGTGAACTCGACGCCGAAGTTCAGGCCGTGGACGACCAGCCCGCAGACCGCCACGGCGACCAGGGCGGCGGCCAGGGCGAGCCAGCGTCTGCCCCGGGTCATGAGGTCGGGGGCGCGCCGGGCGATCCAGGTCCTGACCCGGCCCTGCGTCGCCAGCCCGGACAGGCGGGCGCCGGTCCTGCTGATCACCAGGTGGGTCAGGACGCGGGTGATGAGCATGGCGGAGATGAGGGAGGCGACCACGCCGATGGCCAGCGTCACGCCGAAGCCGCGGACCGGCCCCGAGGCCAGCCAGAACAGCAGCCCCGCCGCCAGGAGCGTGGTGATGTTGGAGTCGGCGATGGCGCTCCAGGCGTTGGAGAACCCGCGGGCGAGGGCGGCGCGCAGCCCCCGGCGCGGCGCGCGGGCGTACTCTTCGCGCGCCCGCTCGAACACCAGCACGTTCGCGTCGACCGCCATGCCGATGGCCAGCACGAACCCGGCCAGGCCCGGCAGGGTGAGCGTCGCGCCGAGGGCGAGGAGCGCGGCGTAGGAGATGAGCCCGTACGCGGCCAGGGCGACGGTGGCCAGCAGCCCCACCAGCCGGTAGGTGAGGGCGATGAACAGCGCGGTGAGCAGGACGCCGGCGACGCCCGCCTTGGCGCTGGCCTCGATGGCCTGCGCGCCGAGGGTCGGGCCGACGGTGCGCTGCTCGATCAGGTCGAGCGGGACGGGCAGCGCACCGCCCTTGATCAGCACGGCCAGGTCCTCTGCCTGCTGGTAGGTGAAGGATCCGGTGATCTGGGTGGATCCCCCGGGGATGCCGGTGCGGCACGGCACGCTCGGGTCGACCTGCGGCGAGGAGATGATCTTGTTGTCCAGGACGATCCCGACGCGGCGCCGGGGATCGCCCTGATCGTGGCAGGCGGCCGCGCCGGTCAGGTCCCGCCACGCGGCGGCGTTCCGGAAGTCGACGGTGACCGACCAGCCCAGTCCGAGCTGCGGGTCGTTTCTGGCGGCGGCGTCGCCCACCCCGTCCCCGGTGATCGCGGCGGGGCCGAGCCGCAGGCGCTGCCCGGACTCGTCCGCCAGCACCTGCCCGGTTTCCCCGGAGCCGTCGCCGTCCACCTGCCCCAGCACCGGGTGGAAGGTGAGTTGCGCGGTCTTGCCGATGACCTCGGCGGCCTGGCGGGGGTCGAGCACGCCGGGCAGTTCGACGATGATGCGCCGCTCCCCGGAGCGGACGAGGGTCGGGTCCACCACGCCGAGCGCGTCGGCGCGGCGGCGCAGCACGTCCAGGGCGCGGTCGGTGGCCTCGGCGTCGGCCTTGGCCGTGGGAGAGTCGCGGGTCTCGAAGACCAGTTGCGTGCCGCCGCGCAGGTCCAGGCCCAGGCGTGGCGACATGGTGACGGTGAGTAGCAATGCGGTGGCGACGACGACGAACGCCGCCACCGCGCGCCACAAAGGCGCACGTGACATGGAAGCCTCCACGGGCTGTCGAAGAAAGGGGACGTCAGCGCGTCGTGGAGGGCGGAGCTCGTGCGGGGGTCCGGCGCGCGACCGGCCGGGGTGCCACGGCGTGCGGCACGGGCGCGGCCATGACGGGCCGCGTGCCCGCGCCCGGCTCGTCGGCGGAGACCGGCGCCGCCGGCCACATCGGCACGGCGGGCGCGCCGCCGCCGGAGGCGTGGAAGGGCGGCGGGACGGAGTGCAGGCGGGGCGGGACGGCGTCCGGCCGGTCCTGCGCGACGGGCGCATCCCACAAGGCCACCGATGCCGCGGCGATGGACGGATGCACGCCGTTGGGAGCCGGACTCAGCAGAAAAACCGACATCACCAGGAGCAGAACGGCGGGCAGTCTCCTGCGCACGTCTCCTCCTGATCGGCTGGCGGCCTCAACTACCACCGTCTACAGCAGACGATGTCGCGTCCGGCGGTCGGTAGGTCGCCGGGTGAGCCCCTGGTGCCGGCCGTCGGGCATGATCCGGGGCCGGGGTTTGGGCGGTAGGTGGCTATTGGGCGCCACCGTACCTTGCTGTGGGTGTTCCTGCACCCACGAACGCACGCCGGGCGACGTACGCGGAGCCGCCACGGCCCGTCGCCTGCCTGGCGGGCGGTGAAAACGGGTGGGCATGCCTTTTGTCGTGGTCTGGGCTATGGTCGGGCTTATGACGGGGCCATGGAGGACATCCAGAGGGTCCATCGCGCTGGTCGGCGTGATGGGCCTGGTCCTGTTGTCCTTGCTGCTGGCCGGTTTCTCCCGGCAGTGGAGCGGCGTGGGGACGGACCTTCGCGGGGTGTCCTCCAGCACGTCATGGAACCTGGACGCCTGGGACACGGAGCTGCCGAGCCTTCCGCCGCAGGCCGCCGGCACCCGTGAACACCATGTGCTGTCGCTGTGGCCACCGCTGCGCGGCGAGCGCGACGGCGAGGCCGCCCATCCATCGCTGCAGGCGTCGCCGCGTTCCGGCACGGACGCCGTCCGTGATCCCCAGCAGTTCGCGCACCGCACCGCGGGGTCGCGCAGCCCGCCGCTGACCTAGCCGACGCCTTCTCGTCCCTTCCGGTGTCTCCGGCCGTTCCGCGTGCCGTGGGGCCTGGCCGCGCATGCCGCGGCCTCGCGCCCGCCCGTGGCCGGAGTCGTCGCCGCGGCCACTCCCGCATGCCGGAACGCTTCCGCATGCCGGACGAGGCCGGGCCCTGTCACGGGCGCACGCTAGGAGCCGATCCTGTCATGGCCAACGTCACATCTGTCCACGTCCATCTGCGCAACTACGAGCGGCATCTGGCGCGACTGGAGGAACTGCGCGGACTGCTGCACGACCAGCTCGCCACCGCCGTCTCGCAGGCGCGTCCGGCGGCCGGCTCCGCCCACCGGGCCGTCGCGCGCGGGCGCGTCGCCGCCATCGAGGCCGCGCTGGAGCGCATGAACCGCGGTCGCTACGGCATCTGCGGGCGCTGCGGCGCGTTGATCCCGTTCGAGCAGCTGCGGCGCCGGCCCGAACGATCCGCCTGCGACGGCTGCGCCGGCGCCCGTCACCAGGGGGCGCCGGCATGACGGCCCCACGACGCCCCCTGCCCTCCCACGACGGACAGAGCCGGCTCACACGCTCCACAGGACAGGCCGAACCAGCCCTCCCAGCTCCGCACGCCGAGCCGGCCGTTCTCGCGCGGCACGCCGAGTCGGTTCTTCCGTCGCGGCACGGCGAGCTGCGCGGGGCGGCCGGGGACGGCTCCGAGGGTGTCCGCGCGCAGGCTGCCGGGCCCGTCCATGGCGCCACAGGGACGCAGGGTCGGTCCTTCGTGGCGTTGGATCTCGGGACGGCGCGTACCCGGTCGTTGTCGTCGGGCGGGTTCGCCATCGCCGACCGATCGTCGGTCGTCCGGCGGGCCGGTATCGGCGTGGAGGGCCAGGTGCGGCCGATCCGGCACGGCGTGGTCACCGACCCGGAAGCCTGCCTGCGCCTGCTGCGCCTGGTGATGCAGGACGCCATGGTGTCGGGCGTCCGGCCGGTGGAGCGGGTGCTGGCCGGGGTGCCGGTGGCCGCGTCGCCGAATGATCGCCGGACGCTGCACGCCGCGGTGGCTCAGGCGGCCGGGTGCGCCGTGACGCTGGTGGACGGGCCGCTGGCCGCGGCCGTCGGCGCGGGCCTCGACGTGGCGGGTCCCCGGCCGTCGCTGCTGCTGGACGTGGGCGCGGGCATCGTGGAGGCCGCCGCCATCCGCGACCGTGTGATCATCGACGCGGCCGCACTCCAGCTCAGCGCCACGACCAGCGCCGGCCTGCCCGCCTACGCGCTGGACGGCGTCGTCGCCATGACGACGGGCTTACTGCGCCGGTTACCCGATCACCTACGCCAGGCCGTCCGCGCGGGCGGCCTGGTGGTCACCGGCGGCGGCGCCCAGCAGGCCGAACTGCTGCACCGCCTGCGGACGGCGTTGCGCATGCCCGTCAGCCCCGCGCCGGATCCCCAGCACGCGACCATCCGCGGCCTGACCCGCCTGTGCCTGCAACCGGCCCTGGCAGCCCAGCTCACCAGCCACGGCCACTGACCGGCAAGACCACCGATCCGCGACATGACCACCGATCCCGCCGATCACCGATCGCGCACGGCCGCCGGCTCAGGCCGCCCGCCGCTGGGTCACCGCTGCCCTTGAGCAGCCCCTGCCCGGGGCGGCCGCCGACTCGGGCGGCTCGTGTGCCGAGCAACGTCAGACTTTGAGAGAGGAACGTTCGCCATGACCGACATTTGCAGGTACTCGTCGCACCTGAGCAGTGTGCAGTTGCAGGCGCTGCGTCAGGACTTGGAGGAGCAGCTGGAGCGGCGCAGCCGTCAACTGCTCGGGCTGCGGGCCGAGGCGCGGACCGGCAACGGGGCCGATGACACCTGGCGCGAGCTGCTCGTCTCGCTCACCGCGGCCGACCGGGCCATCGCCGAGCTGACCCAGGCCCTGGACCGGATGACCGCGGGCACGTACGGCCGCTGCACCCACTGCGAGACCGTCATCCCCTTCGAACGCCTCAAGATCCGCCCCCTGGCCCGCTGCTGCATCGACTGCCAGCGCCGCTACGAAGCCGCCTGACCCTCGACGAGCGCGCGGCCGGAGGGAGCGGTTGCCCACTCGTTGCGTCCGCGCGCGCATCATCGATCGACCCGGGCGAAACGCGGACGAGCGCGTCCCGATGGTGAAGGGACGCGCTCGTGGATAGTGGTGCGCCGCCAGGGACTCGAACCCCGGACCCGCTGATTAAGAGTCAGCTGCTCTGACCAACTGAGCTAGCGGCGCGACAAGCAGGACAAGATTAGCGCACTCGGGCGGGGGTGGCGTACGGGTTGGAGGGTTAGGCTAGAACATCGTTCGGGGCGAGGACGGGAGTGCCGATGGGGTCGTGGTTCGCGTCGCCCGCCGACGCGCGGGAGCGGCTGGGCGCGGCGGGATATCTCGCCGGGGACGGTGTGGCGACGCCGGTCTTCCTGGCGGCGGCCCTGGAGAAGCCTCTGCTGGTCGAGGGGCCGGCGGGGGTGGGCAAGACCCAGCTCGCCAAGGCGGTCGCGGAGGTGTGCGGGGCCGAGCTGATCCGGCTCCAGTGCTACGAGGGGCTGGACGAGGCACGGGCGCTGTACGAGTGGAACTACAAGAAGCAGTTGCTGCGCATCCAGGCCACCGGCGACCAGGGGTGGGAGGAGACGCAGCAGGACATCTTCGGCGAGGAGTTCCTGCTGGAACGGCCCCTGCTGCGGGCGATACGCCGTGACGCCCCGGCGGTGCTGCTGATCGACGAGGTGGACAAGGCCGACGTCGAGGTGGAGGGCCTGCTGCTGGAGATCCTCTCCGACTACCAGGTGACGATCCCGGAGCTCGGGACGATCACCGCGGTCCGCAGGCCGTACGTCGTGCTGACCTCGAACGCGACGCGCGAGCTGTCGGAGGCGCTGAAGCGGCGCTGCCTCTACCTGCACCTCGGGTATCCCACGCCGGAGCGCGAGCGGGACATCGTGCTCGCGCAGGTGCCCGGCATCGAGGCCGCGCTGGCGGAGCGGCTGGCCGGGACGGTGGCCGTGCTGCGCGCGCTCGAACTGAAGAAGTCGCCGTCGATCGCCGAGACCGTCGACTGGGCGCGCACGCTGGTCGCGCTCGGCCGTGCCGAACTGGACGAGGCGACGACCGCGGGGACGCTCGGGGTGGTGCTGAAGCACGCCTCCGACCAGGCGCGCGCGGCCAAGGAACTGGGCCTGCCGACGGCGTGAGGAGGTGGCCGGGTGGGGCTGCTGGACCGTCACGTGCGGTTCGTGGCGGCGCTGCGGGCGGCGGGGCTGCCGGTGTCGGTCGCCGAGGGCCTGGACGCCGCCCGCGCGGCCGGCGTCGTGGACCTGGCCGCGCGCGAGACGTTGCGGGAGGCGTACGCGGCCACGCTGGTGAAGCGCGCCGCGCACCGGCCCGCCTTCGACACGCTCTTCGACCTGTGGTTCCCGCCCGTCGTCGGCGCCTCGCAGGCCGCCGACGGGATGGACCTGGACCACGCCGAGGTGCCCGAGCTGCGTGAACGGCTCGCCGGGCTGCTGATGGCGGGCGCCGCCACGGCGGGCGACCCGGAGTTCGCCGCGTTCGCCCGCGCGATGGTGGAGCGGTTCGGACGGCAGCCGGCCGCCGCCGGACGCCAGGCGTGGTTCTCCTACCCGGTGCTGCGGGCCCTGTCCCCCGGCACGCTGATGGCCGGCATGCTGCGCGACGTTCTGGCCGGGCAGGAGCGGGGCGGGGCGGCGGAGAAGGTCGCCCGGCGCCGCCTGGAGGACGCCCTCGCCGCGTTCGAGGAGGCGGTGGCCGCGGACGTCCGGCGCAGGATCGCCGAGGAGTCGGGCATCGAGAAGATCGCGCGGTCGGCGGTGCGGCCGCCTCCCGAGCAGGTGGACTTCCTCAGGGCCGCCAAGGCCGACCTGGCCGCGCTGCGCCGCGAGGTGCACCCGCTGGCGCGGCGGCTGGCCACCCGGCTGACCGTCAAGCACAAGACGGGGCGGCGGGGACGGCTGGACTTCCGGCGCACGGTCCGGGCCTCGCTGGCCACCGGCGGCGTCCCGCTGACCACGCATACGCGCCCGCGCCGTCCCCACAAGCCAGAGCTGGTCGTGCTGTGCGACGCCAGCGACTCGGTGGCGGCGTTCTCGCAGTTCACGCTGCTGCTGACGTACGCGCTGCGCGAGCAGTTCGCCAAGGTGCGCGCGTTCGCGTTCGTGGACACGGTGGACGAGATCACGCGGTTCTTCGCGCCGGGCGCCGACGTGGCGGACGCCGTCACGCGGATGACGCGGGAGGCCGACATCTCGCGGTTCGGCCGCAGTGACTACGGGCACGCGTTCGAGCGGTTCGCCGGCAGGTACGGCGAGGCGGTCGGGCCGAAGACGTCGCTGCTGATCCTCGGGGACGCGCGGACGAACCACCGGCCGCCCGCGCTCGCCACGGTGCGGGACCTGGCGGAGCGGGCGCGGCACGCGTACTGGCTGAACCCCGAGCCGCGGGCGCAGTGGGACACCGGCGACTCGGTGGCGTCGGCGTACGGCGGCGTGGTGGAGATGGTCGAGTGCCGGAACGTGGCCCAGCTCGCGGCCTTCATCGAGGACCTGTGACGGGGCCGTCCCCGTGCACGGCGTGGCGGGCCCGGCGCCCGCGTGGGACGCCGGGCCCTCGGGGTCAGGCTTCGCCGAAGCTTTCCAGGTAGGCGGCGTACTGGCGCCGTTCCTCCTCGACGAGGCGGTTGTGGTCGACGTAGACGTGCTCGAACATGGCCATCGGGTCGGGGTCGGGCATCTCCAGGCAGCGCTTGCGCACGTGCCTGCCGAGCTCGTCGGCCTCGGCGTCGACCTCGCGGAAGAACTGGTCGTCGGCCATCCCGCCCGCGGTGATGTGGGCCCGCACGCGCGCGATCGGGTCGCGGGACTTCCAGATCTCCAGCTCCTCGCGCAGGCGGTAGCGCGTCGGGTCGTCGGAGGTGGTGTGCGCGCCCATCCGGTAGGTGTACGCCTCGATCAACGTCGGGCCGCCGCCGGCGCGCGCGTCGGCCAGGGCCTTGCGCGTGACGGCGAGGCAGGCGAACACGTCGTTGCCGTCCACCCGGATTCCGGGGAAGCCGAAGCCGTCCGCGCGGCGGTGCAGGGGGATGCGCGACTGCCGCTCCATCGGCGCGGAGATCGCCCACTGGTTGTTCTGGCAGAAGAACACCACCGGCGCGTTGAACGCGCCCGCCCAGACGAACGCCTCGTTCACGTCGCCCTGGGAGGTGGCGCCGTCCCCGAGGTAGGCCAGGACGGCGGCCTCGGCCTCGTCGCGCTGGACGCCCATGGCGTACCCGACGCCGTGGAGGGTCTGGCTGCCGATGACGATCGTGTAGAGGTGGAAGTTGTGGTCGGCGGGGTCCCAGCCGCCGTGGTTGACGCCGCGGAACATGCCGAGCAGGTCGACGGGGTCCACGCCGCGGCACCAGGCCACGCCGTGCTCGCGGTAGGTGGGGAACGCCATGTCGGCGTCGGTCAGGGCACGACCTGAGCCGATCTGCGCGGCCTCCTGGCCGAGGCACGAGGCCCACAGGCCGAGTTCGCCCTGGCGTTGCAGGGCGACGGCCTCCTGGTCGAAGCGGCGGACGAGGACGAGATCGCGGTACAGGGCGGTGATCTCGGCCGGGGTCAGGTCCAACGGGTAGTCCGGGTGCTCGCCGAGGGTGCCGTCGGGGGCCAGGAGCTGGACGTAGTCGGAGGTGGCCTGCGTGCCCGGGGTGGTCGACTCCATGTGAGCGTGCCTGCCTTTCACTCATCGGTCCCGGCGTGTGCGTCGCCGCAGGGGGTGACCGAGCGAAGCACGGCGGGGAGAGGAGGGCGGCGACGGTGATCGCCGGGCACAAATATAGCCAGGTCTGGCGGAGTGCCGGCGTCGACACCCCTTCTCGTGCGCTCAGAGCATGCGGCGCAGGATGCGCGCGGCGGTGCGGGCGAGCACCTCGACCTGTTCCTCGGTGAGCTCGGCGTGCGCGTCCCCGAGGATCCACTTGGCGGCCCTGCGCGGGCGGAACAGTGTGAGCCCTTCGGCGCCGACCACCCCGTTGACCACGCGCCCGCCGTGGACGACGAGCAGCGGCGTGATCTCGATGGGGACGCCGGACTCCTTGGACAGGATCTCGGCCAGGGACGCCGCCGCCTCCACCAGGGGTTTGGCGACCGAGCCGCCGGACCGCTCGCCGAAGAACAGCTTGCCTCCGTAGGCGGCGATGTCGGTGTCGGGCGGCCACGCCTCGTTGTCGACGATCCAGACGCCGCCCGGCCCGATGACGAGGTGGTCGATGGACGCTTTGCCCGGCACGGCACGGCCGTCGAGGACGCGGTAGCCCTCTCTGCTGAGCTTGCGGCGCAGGAGCCGTCCGGTGCGGGTGGCGCCGCTGCGTTTGCCGCGCCACACGGCGGTGGCCTCGAACATGCGCCAGGAGACGACGGCGTCCGCGACCCAGACCGCGCCGCCGCCGAGGAGCCCGATGAGGAACGGCATCGGGAAGGACCGGTAGAACGAGAGCGCGGTGATGAGCACGAAGCCCGCGCCGGCCATGATGTGACGCCTGCGACGGCGTTCGGACCGGGTCTCGCGCCAGCGGAGCTCGTACATCACCGATGGCGAGCCCCATTTGAACTTGTCGTCCGGCGGCACGTAGATGGACCCATTGGGCACCGGAAACCCCCACGATTTCGGGCTCAGACGGATTACGTTTGTTGGATACCCAACCAGGGGCTCCAACCGTCAAAGGTTACGCAAGTAACCCACTCGCGACACAGCGCGGACGTGACCGATTCCCCCCTTCGGGTGTTATGGGCGGCCCGGTGCGGCGATTGGCACGGCCCGTTAACCGACCACTCAGTACGCTGGGGGACAGGACGTTCAGGGAGGCCTGCGAGATGGCGCGCGACGGGGTACGGCGGGGCGCCGGCGACGGGCCGGGCGGGACGGCGCGCGGCAGGGCGGCGGGCGACGAGCCGGTGCGCGGCAGGCTGCTCGGCGCGGCGACGCGCCTGTTCGCCGACAAGGGCTTCGAGAGCACCTCGGTGCAGGAGATCGTGGCCGCGGCCGGGGTCACCAAGGGGGCGATGTACCACTACTTCGACTCTAAGGACGACCTGCTGCGCGAGATCTACGCCCGGGTGCTGCGCATGCAGACCGAGCGGCTCGACCGGTTCGCCGACGCGCCGGGCCCGGTCGCCGGGCGCGTGTACGACGCGGCCGTGGACGTCGTGGCGACCACCATCGAGAACCTCGACGACTCCAAGATCTTCTTCAGGTCGATGCACCAGCTCGCGCCCGAGACGCGCAAGGCCGTGCGGGCCGAGCGCCGCCGCTACCACGAGCGGTTCCGCGACCTGGTGGCCGAGGGTCAGCGGGACGGGGTCTTCCGCGCCGACGTGCCCGCCGACCTGGTGGTGGACTTCTTCTTCGGCTCCGTGCACCACCTGGGCCTGTGGTACCACGCCGACGGGGCGCTGTCGGCGGTGGCGATCGGACGGCACTTCGCCGACCTGCTGCTCGCCTCGCTGCGCCCCGCCCCCGCGGCCTGACCGGGCTACGCCGCCCTCACGCGGGCCCCGGCAGGTCGGCGAGGACGGCGAGCGCGGCGCGGTGGTCGCCGGGCGTGCCGAGCGCGATCTCGCCGGCCTTGGCGCGCTTGAGGAACAGGTGCGCGGGGTGCTCCCAGGTCATGCCGAGGCCGCCGTGCATCTGCACGCACTCCTCCGCCGCGCGCACCGCGACCGTCCCGCACCACGCCTGCGCGACCGCGACCTCCGTGGCGGCCGCCGTCCCGCGTTCCATGGCGGTGGCGAGGGCGTCGGCGGCGTTGCGCGCGGCGGCGCGGGCCTGCACGATCTCCAGCCACAGGTCGGCGAGCCGGTGCTTCAGCGCCTGGAAGGAGCCGATGGGGCGGGCGAACTGGTACCGCGTCCTGACGTGGGCGAGCGTCGTCTCCAGGCACCATTCGGCCACCCCGAGCTGCTCGGAGGCGAGCAGGCCCGCGCCGAGCTCCAGGGCCGCGCGCAGCGGCGCCGGGCCGTCGGCGACGGGCGTGGCGGGGGCGTCCTCCAGCGTCACGGTGGCGATCGGCCGGGTCAGGTCCAGGGACACGACGGGCTCGACGCGGACCTCCCCCGCCGCGACCGCGTACAGCGCCGTCCCGGCGGGAACGAGCAGCACGTCGGCGGCCTCGGCGCCCGCGACCGCGGTGACCCGGCCGCTCAGCCGTCCCCGGCTCTGGGTCACGGGCCAAGGCGCGTCCGGCGCCCGGTAGGGGGAGGTGGCGAGGGACACGGCGAGCGCCGCCGTGGTGTCGCCCGCCGCGAGCGAGGCGAGAAGCCCGCCCGCCGCCTCCGACTCCGCGCCGAGCAGGGCGCCGGTCGCCAGGACCGCGCTGGTCAGGAACGGGACGGGCGTGACCGCGCGCCCGAGCTCCTCCAGCACGACGGCCGCCTCCCGCGCGGACGCGCCCGCGCCGCCGAACCGCTCGGGGATCAGGAGCCCGGCCGTGCCGATGTCCCTGGCCAGAGCCTTCCACAGGCCGGGGTCGTACGGCGGGGCGCTCTCCACCCCGGCGAGCACGGCGGCGGGAGGGAGCCGGTCGGCCAGCAGGGCGCGGACGGCCGCCCGCAGTTCCTCCTCGACCCCGGAGTACAGCAGCGTCATCGCGGCAGGTCCTTCCAGGGGACGTCCTTGTCGGCGCGGGGTTCCGCGGGCAGGCCGAGCACGCGCTCGGCGATGATGGTGCGCAGGATCTCCGAGGTTCCGCCCTCGATCGAGTTGCCCTTGGCGCGCAGGTAGCGGTAGCCCGCGTCGCGGCCGAAGAAGTCCACCGACTCCGAGCGCCGGAACGTCCAGTCGTCGTAGGCCAGGCCCTCTTCGCGGCGCATCTCGACGTCCAGGCCGGACACCTGCTGGTTGAGCCGCGCGAAGGCCAGCTTCATGCCCGACCCCTCCGGGCCGGGGGCGCCCGCGGCGAGCTGCTCGCGCAGCCGTGCCCCGGCGAGCCGGGTGACCTCCGCCTCGACCCACAGGCCGAGCAGGCGCCGGTGCAGGTCGTGGGTGCGCAGCTCGGGGCGTGCCCGCCAGGCGTCGAGGATCGCGCCCATGACGCCGCCGCCGCGTCCCGCCGACCCGCTGATCGCCACGCGTTCGTTCATCAGCGTCGCCTGCGCGACCCGCCAGCCGTCGCCGGCCTCGCCCAGCCGCAGCGAGTCCGGGAGCCGCACCCCGGTGAGGAAGACCTCGTTGAACTCGGCCTCGCCGGTGATCTGGCGCAACGGGCGCACCTCGACGCCCGGCGCCCGCATGTCGCACACGAAGTAGGTGAGGCCCCGGTGTTTGGGCACGTCGGGGTCGGTGCGGGCCACGAGGAGGGCCCAGCGGGCGTGGTGGGCGGACGACGTCCACACCTTCTGCCCGTCCACCACCCATTCGTCCCCGTCGCGTACCGCGCGGGTGGCCAGGGTGGCGAGGTCGGATCCGGCGCCGGGCTCGCTGAAGAGCTGGCACCAGATCTCCTCGCCCGTCCACAGCGGGCGCAGGAAACGCTCGCGCTGTTCGCCGGTGCCGAAGGCGAGGATCGTGGGCGCGGCCATGCCGAGGCCGATGGCCAGCCGTCCCACGTCGTGCTGCGGGGTCCCGGCGAGCTCGCGGTCGACGACGGCCTGCGCGCCACGGGGCGCGCCGAGCCCGCCGAGGCCCTCGGGGAAGTGGACCCAGGCCATGCCCGCGTCGAAGCGCGCCCTCAGGAACTCCACGGGGGTCATGCTTTCCGGGTCGTGCTCCGCGAGGAACGCGCGGGCCCGCGCGGCGAGGCCCGCCTCATCCAGTGTCACGGGAATCCCTTCCAATCGCTCGGGGACCTCACTCGGCGGGCATGTGCTTCTTCAGCTCGCGGTAGGCGAGCGACCGCTTGTGCACCTCGTCCGGCCCGTCGGCCAGCCGCAGCGAACGGGCCGCCGCCCACAGCCCGGCCAGCGGGAAGTCCTGGCTGACGCCGCCGGCGCCGTGCACCTGGACGGCCTTGTCGAGGATCCACTCCACCTCGCGCGGAGTGGCGATCTTGATGGCCTGGATCTCGGTGTGCGCGCCGCGGTTGCCGGCCGTGTCCATCAGCCACGCCGTCTTCAGCACCAGCAGGCGCAGCTGCTCGATCCTGACCCTGGCCTCGGCGATCCAGTCCTGGACGACGCCCTGCCGGGCCAGCGGCGTGCCGAACGTCGTCCGCCGCAGGGCACGCGCGCACGTCAGCTCGACCGCGCGCTCGGCCATGCCGATGAGCCGCATGCAGTGGTGGATCCGCCCGGGGCCGAGCCTGGCCTGGGCTATGGCGAAGCCGCCGCCCTCCTCGCCGATCAGGTTGCCGGCCGGGACGCGGACGTCCTCGAACAGCAGCTCGGCGTGCCCGCCGTGGTCGGCGTCGGTGTACCCGAACACGCGCATGCCGCGCCGGACGGTCAGGCCGGGGGTGTCGCGCGGCACCAGCACCATGCTCTGCCTGCGGTGCGGCGAGCCGTCCTCGGAGGTCCTGCCCATGACGATGAAGATCGCGCAGCGCGGGTTCATGGCCCCGGAGGCGAACCACTTGCGCCCGTTGATCACGTACTCGTCGCCGTCGCGGACGATGGAGGTGGCGATGTTGGTGGCGTCGGAGGAGGCGACGTCCGGCTCGGTCATCGCGAACGCCGAGCGGATCTCACCGCTCAGCAGCGGCTCCAGCCAGGTCCTGCGCTGCCACTCGGCGCCGAACATCGCGAGCAGCTCCATGTTGCCGGTGTCGGGGGCGGCGCAGTTGGTGGCGGCGGGGGCGATGCGCGGGCTGCGGCCCATGATCTCGGCCAGCGGGGCGTACTGCAGGTTGGTCAGGCCCGCGCCGTGCTCGCCCGGCAGGAACAGGTTCCACAGGCCGCGCCGGCGGGCCTCCTCCTTGAGGTCCTCCAGCAGCGGCGGGGGGCTCCAGCCGCTCTCGGCGGACTGCCGCTCGAACTCCTCCTCCGCCGGGTACACGCACTCGTCCATGAAGGCGGTCAGCCGCGCGCGCAGCTCCTCGGTGGTGGCGTCGAACACGAAATCCATCAGCCCTCCCCGGACTCCAGCGCGCGCAGCCCGTGGGACACCAGCGGGGCGACGTGCCCGCCGATCCCGTCGAAGCCGTCCCCGACCGTGAGACCGCGCGCGTGGCGGACGTGGATGCCCTCGGCGATCACCGCGAGCTTGAAGCAGGCCAGGGCGACGTACCAGCCGAGGCGCGACAGGTCCAGGCCGGTGCCGTGCGCGTACCGGCGGGCCAGTTCGGCGCCGGGCATGTGCTCGCCCGCCCGCGCCGCCTCGCCCATGTCCAGGGCCTCGAACTCGGCGTACAGCAGGAACAGGGCCAGGTCGGTCAGGGGGTCGCCGAGGGTGGACATCTCCCAGTCCAGGACGGCGCGGACCCTGCCGGCGGAGATGATGGTGTTGCCGAGCTTGAAGTCGCCGTGCACGATCGCGTGCCGCTGGGTGACGGGCACCGTGCCGGCCAGCCGGTCGTGCAGGGCGTCCATGCCCGGCAGGTCACGGCCGCGGGAGGCGTCGAGCTGGCGCTTCCACCGGCGCACCTGGCGCTCCAGGAAGCCCTCGGGGCGGCCGAACCCGTCCAGTCCGACGGCCCCGGGATCCACCTCGTGCAGGCGGGCCAGGACGGCCACCAGCTCCGCGTCGATCGCGGGCGTGGCCGGGGGACGGTCGCCCTCGACGTACTCCATCACGTAGAACGGGGCGCCGATGACGTCCGGGTCCTCGCAGAGGTGGTAGGTGCGCGGGACCGGCACGCCGGTGTCGCGCAGCGCCGTCATCACGCGGAACTCGCGGCCCATGTCGTGCGCCGTGGCGAGCACGTGCCCGAGGGGCGGCCTGCGCACGACGTAGCCGCGGTCCCCGTCGCGCACGAGGTAGGTCAGGTTGGACTTCCCGCCGTGAATGACCTCCGCCGTGAGCGGCCCCGCGGCCAGTCCGTGCGCGGCGAGCCGCTCCCCCAGACGTCCGAGGTGCAGCCCCGGCGGGCTCGTCCCGATGTTCGCGGGCATAGCGCTCCCTACTTGTCCGACGCCCGGAGTGTACCGACCGGCCGGTACGCCTGTCAGTACCTACCGCACGACCTTCGGCACGCTCTCACGCGTGCCGCTGGAGAGGTTCGGGCGGCATGCCCTGGGAGTTCAGCATGCCGTGGAGGATCTCGCGCATCGCCGTGCGGAGGTCGTCGAGGCCGGGGGTCGTCCCGGCGCCGGCGATCGCGTCGAAGAGGAGGCCCTCGGCGTAGGCGACGAGACGGTGCCCCTGGCGCGCCGCGTCCGGGGAGCCGGCGGCGGTGAGGACGGCGACGGCCAGGTCGCGGAAGCGGGTGCCCGCCTTGTCGTACACCTCGCGCAGTTCGGGGCGGCGGGTGGCCTCCAGGGCCAGTTCGTAGCGGGCCAGCGTGGTGCGGCGGCCCTCGGTGAGCTGGGCGTGGAGGACGCGGGCGGCCAGGTCGGCGAGCTGGTGGGGGCCGTCGGGCAGAGGGATCGCCTGGGCCGTCCCGGGGGAAAGCGGGGCGAACTGGCGTTCCTCCAGCTCCGTGAGACGGGCGAGGGTGAGGGCGAGCAGGGCCGCGCGGGTGCGGGCCAGGTTGGACGTGGAGCCGAGGGGCAGCCCGGCCTGTTCGTCCACCGCGCGGTGGGTGAGCCCGCGCATTCCCCTTTCGACCAGCAGCGTGATGGCCGCGTCCGCGACGACTTCCTCCCTGCGCATGGCCCCAGACTACAGCTGTAGTAGCATCACTACATCCGTAGTTACTACAGATGTAGTCAAGGAGGCGGCGATGTCCCACGCGGTCGTCATCGGCGGAGGGATCGGCGGGCTCACCGCCGCCGTGGCCCTGTCCCTCAAGGGATGGGACGTCACGGTCTGTGAGCGGGCGGCCTCGCTGGAACCCGTCGGGTCCGGCCTCGCCGTCGCGCCGAACGCCCTCAAGGCGCTGGACACGATCGGCGCGGGCGACGAGGTGCGCGAGCTCGCCGCCATGCAGGGCCAGGCCGGGGTGCGCGCCGCGGACGGCCGGTGGCTGCTCCGCACGAGCGCCGAGGCCGTGACGGCCCGCTTCGGCGACCCCACGGTGCTGCTGCTGCGCGCCACGCTCGTGGACCTGCTGGCGAGCAGGCTCCCCGCGGGCGCCCTGCGCCTCGGCACGGCCGTCCAGGCCGCGGACCCGCGCACCGGCCGGGTCGTCACCGGCGACGGGGAGCTGGACGCCGACCTGATCGTGGCCGCCGACGGCATCAACTCGGCGGTCCGCCGCGCCCTGTTCCCCTCACACCCGGCCCCGGTCCATTCGGGCGTGACGAGCTGGCGCGTCGTCGTGCCGAGGCCCGAGGGGGACCTGCGGAGCAGCGAGACGTGGGGGCGCGGCCAGGTCTTCGGCGTCATGCCGCTGGCCGACGGCCTGGTGTACTGCTACGCCACCGCCCCGGCGGGCCGGGCGGCCGGCGTGCCGGGCCGGAAGCGGCGGCTGACCGCCCTGTTCTCCGGCTGGCACGACCCGATCCCCCGGCTGCTGGCCGCGGCGCGGGAGGACGAGATCCTCGAACACGACGTCTTCGCCCTGCCCTCTCCTCCCCCGGCCTTCCACGCCGGACGGGTGGCGCTGCTCGGCGACGCGGCGCACGCCATGACCCCCAACATGGGCCAGGGCGCCTGCCAGGCGATCGAGGACGCCGTGGTGCTCGCCCACGTCGCCGTCGGCGCGGCGCCCGTGGACCTCGCGCCCTACACCGCCGCCCGGCTGGCCCGCGCGGCGGGCGTCATGCGCAGGTCCTGGACGCTCTGCCGTCTCACCAAGTGGTCGAACCCGCTCGCCGTCCGCGCCCGCGACGCCGCGATGGCGCTGGCCGGCCGCCTCGCCGGGGACGCGAGCCTGCGTCAGTTCGAGGACGTGTTCACCTGGCGGCCGCCCGCGTCGTGACGGGCACGGGCGCCTCCACGTGACACGGGAGGGTGGACGGGTCGGGGCTGAGACGCCCGAGCGTGATCGTGCCGCCGATCAGCACCGCGGCGGAGATCAGGGCGGGGATGATGCTCGCCGGGTCGGTCGGCACCGGCTCGCCGAGCAGGATCACGCCCGCCAGCACGGACGTGACCGGGTCGATGACCTGCACGCCCGCGTACGCGACGCTGAAGTGCCCGACCGCGTACGACTTCTGCAGCAGGATGACGGCGACGACCAGCAGCACCGGGATCACCAGCGTGAACCAGTGGAACAGACGGGAGAGGTCACCGTCGAGGCCGCCGCCGACGACCCGGACGAACGTGGACACCGCCGCCGTCACGGCCCCGGCGCCGATCGCGGTGACCAGCGCCTTGGCGGTGGTGCCCCGCGCCCGACGCCGCGCGAACAGCTCGCACAGGGCCACGACGACGCCGATGCACGCCAGGAACCACAGCGCGCCCCGCGTGGACAGCTCGGGGCGGGTATGGCTCTGCGGGACGAGCAGCATGATGCCGAGGAGCCCGGCGGACACGGCGATCGAGCCGAGGATCTCCGCCCGGTGCGGACGCCTGCCGTGCAGCACCGCGGCGAGCGGGACGGCGAAGACCAGCGTCGTCACGCTGACCGGCTGCACCAGCACCAGCGGGGCGAAGCTGAGGGCCAGCGCGTGCAGGGAGGCGCCGGCGAAGCCGATGGCCCCGCCGATCCACCACCGCGGCCGCCTGACCAGCTTGAACGTGGCGCCACCCCGGACCGCCTCGTACTGCTGGATCGCCGCGCCTCCGGCGTACCCGAGCGCGCCGACCAGCGCGATCGACACGCCCAGCCACATCACGGGCGACCGCCCGCGACGGGTTCCGAACGGACGGGGCTGGGGGTCTTGGAGGGCATCACAGGGAGCACCCCGTCAGCTTAGGGACAAACCGGGTACCTCGTTCCCCAATCGCGATGACGGTCATGGAACCCCACCGGATCGGTGAGGCGGCGCGCGACGCGACCCCCAGCCCCCGCACGGGCACGCTCGGCGACGACGTGGACGGCGCCTCCGCCCGGGCCCCGTGTCCCGGCGGAGCTCCACGCATATCCGCCCGTACGCGGTGCGACCGGCAGTGCCGCCGACTTCCACCCCACGGTCCACGCGTCCACCCGTACGCGGTGCGACCGGCAGCGCCGCCGCCGACGCCCACCTCACGGTGCACACGTCCGCCCGTGCGCGGGTGGCACCAGGAGATCAGGAGCGTTCGGGGCAGACGCAGAACAGGTGTCCCTCGGGGTCGGCGAGGACGACCCAGCCGTCCCCCGGCTGGAACTCGGGCTTGACGGCCCCGAGCTCCACGTACTCGCGCACGGCCTTGTCGACGTCCGGCACCCGGAAGTCCAGGTGGAACTGCTTCGCCGGCCCCGGCCACGAGGCGGGCACCCGCTCATCGACCCGCTGGAACCCGATCGCGTGCGTCCCGTCCCCGATGTACGCGTAGTTCTCGTCCGCGTACTGGCTCTCATATCCGGTGATCTTCGCGTAGAAGTCCGCCAGCCTCTTGGGCTCGGCGCAGTCGAGCGTCACCGCGACGAACTGTGCTTTCGTTGTCATGGCGCCCATCCTGCCCCCCATACCTGTCAGCCGCCGTCAGGTAAGGAACGAGTTCTTCCGGCGCGATAACCGATGGCCCGGGGGCGGGCGGGTGGTTACCCTGCCGCCATGCGTCCGACTCTGATCGTCTCTCCCCCGACCGCCCGCTAGCGGGCGGTTCCTCTCCGGACAACCGGGCTCTGCGCGGCTCGGTGGGTGGTTGCTGCCTGCTTTCGCGGGACATTTCCAACCACTTCCTTGGAGAGACCTTCATGACGCATGTCTCCGTACCGCGGGGTCTGCTGTACGTCACCGTCGCCGCCGTCATCTGGGGCACGGGCGGGCCGGCGGCGGCCGTCCTCTATCAGGTCAGCGGCCTCGGGCCGGTCGCGGTGTCGTTCTGGCGGTTCGTGTTCGGGGCCGCGGTGATGTTCGCCGCGGCGCGGGCACTGCGGGTCGCCGCGGCGCGGCCCCGCTGGAGCACGGTGGGGCTGGCCGGGTGCGGGCTGGCCGTCTCGCAGGCCGCCTACTTCGGGGCCGTGGCCGAGATCGGGGTCGCCATGGCCACGGTGATCACGCTCGGCGCGAGCCCGGCGCTGGTGGCGCTCGGGGCGCGGCTGTGGCTGGGCGAGCGGCCCGGCCGGGCCGCGGCGGGCGGCATGGTCCTCGCGCCGGCGGGGCTGCTGTTGATGGCGGGCGACCTGGCGGCGGTGTCGCCCGCCGGGCTGGCGCTGTCGATGCTGTCGGCGGTCGCCTACGCCGCCGTCACGCTGCTCCCCCGCGCCGTCGGGGCGGCGGGGAGCGATTCCTGGGGTACGGCGATGTGGGGGTTCGCCGCCGGGGGCCTGCTGCTGTCCCCGATCGCCGCGGCCGAGGGCCTGCTGCCCGGCGGGGGCCAGGCCACGACGCTGGCGCTGCTCGCGTACCTGGGGGTGATGCCCACGGCCGTCGCCTACGGCCTGTTCTTCACCGGCCTGTCGGCCGTCCGGGCCACCACGGCGTCGGTGGTGGCGCTGCTGGAGCCGGCGGCGGCGACGGCGATCGGCGTCCTGCTCCTCGGCGAGCGACTGACCCCTGCGGTGGCGGGGGGCGCGGCGGTGCTGCTCGGCTCGGTGGCGTTCCTGGCGCTCGGCGAGTCACGGCGGGCAGGGTGAGTGCCCGCGCGCGGGCGCGGTCGCCGCCCGGGTTGCGGCGGGGCCTCCCGGGCAGCCCCCACGAGAGGAAAGCGACCCGGAGGGCTCTCCCGCGCAACCGGGGGTGAACCACACCTGAGGGTCTCTAAGCTGCATACGCTGGGAAGGCCATCCAGCCTGGACGAAAGGCGGCGTGGATGAACGTCGAAGGGTCACGGCTCAGCCCCAGGCAGGCGAACCTCGTGTTCGTGGGCCTCATGGTCGCCCTGCTGCTCGCCGCCCTGGACCAGACGATCGTCTCGACGGCGCTGCCGACGATCGTGGGCGACCTGAACGGCCTGCGGCACATCGGCTGGATCGTGACGGCGTACATCCTGGCCTCGACCATCGGCCTGCCGATCTACGGGAAGCTCGGCGACCTGTTCGGCAGGAAGATCGTCTTCCAGGCCGCCATCGTGATCTTCCTGGTCGCCTCGGCGCTGTGCGGCCTCTCCCGGAACATGCCCCAGTTGATCATCTTCCGCGCCCTGCAAGGGCTGGGCGGGGGCGGCCTCATGATCGGCGTCCAGGCGATCGTGGCCGACCTCGTCCCGCCCCGCGACCGCGGCAGGTACATGGGCATCATCGGCGCCGTCTGGGGCCTGTCGTCGGTGATCGGCCCGCTGATCGGCGGCTTCTTCACCGACCACGCGAGCTGGCGCTGGTGCTTCTACGTCAACCTGCCGGTCGGCCTGGTGGCGCTGGCCCTCACCGCGGTCGTGCTGAAGCTCCCCAAGCCCAAGGTGCGGCCGAAGCTGGACGTCCTCGGGACGGCGCTGCTCGCGGGCACGTCCACCTGCGTCGTCCTCGTGACGAGCTGGGGCGGCACGGAGTACGCCTGGGGCTCGCCCATGATCATCGGCCTCGCGGTGGGCGCGGTCGCGCTGGGGGCGATGTTCGTGCTGGCCGAGCGGGCGGCCGAGGAGCCGATCATCCCGCTGCGGCTGTTCCGCGAGAACCTGTTCACGCTGCCGGCCGCCGTGTCGGTGTTCGTCGGCATCGGCATGTTCGCCATGATCGCCTACCTGCCGACGTTCCTGCAGATGGTGAACGGCGCCAGCGCCACGCAGTCCGGCCTGCTGATGCTGCCCATGGTGGCCGGGATGACGATCACCTCGATCGGCTCCGGCCGGATCATCTCCTCCACGGGCCGCTACCGCCTGTTCCCCATCCTCGGCCTCGCGCTGCTGGTGGTGGGCCTGGTGCTGCTGTCGCGCATGACGGCCGGCTCCTCGATGGTGCTCAACGGCGTCTACATGTTCGTCGCCGGGTTCGGGCTCGGCATGGTCCTGCAGACGCTCGTGCTGATCGTGCAGAACTCGGTCGTCCACCGCGACGTGGGCGCCGCCACCTCGGCGGTCAACTATTTCCGGCAGACCGGGGCGTCCCTCGGCACCTCGCTGGTGGGCGCGGTGTTCATCAACCGCCTGTCGGACGCCATCGCGGCCGGCGGCGCGCGACTGCCGGTGCGCGACGTCAACGCGATCACGCCCCAGATGGTGCAGCACCTGCCCCCGCCGGTGCGCACGGCGATCGCCCGCGCGTACGCCCAGGCGCTGCCGCCGATCTTCCTGTACGTCGCGCCGATCGTCGCGATCGGCCTCGTCCTCGCCTTCTTCATCAAGGAGGTCCCGCTCTCCACCCGCCAGGGCCCGGCGCGTCAGGACATCGCCGCGCACAGCACCTGAGTGATCTACGGCGGGAACGCCGCTACAGTGGAAGCCGTTGGAGGGAATGTGGCCTCGATATCGCAGTTGATAAGAAACCTCCTGGATCGTCCCGGGAGCGCGAACATCAGCCCTTTTCAGCGTGTGGCCACCCAGGCCGCCACGCATGAGGACCGGCTCAGGGAGGTCGACGAACTCCCCGCGCCACGCATGGACGATCTCGCCGAGTTCTGCGCGATAGCCCGCGAGGCCGCCCGCCGCACGATCGACATGCGCCCGTTCGACGTGCAGCTCGTCGGCGCCCTGGCCCTGCTGCACGGGCAGGTGGCCGAGATGGCCACCGGTGAGGGCAAGACCCTCTCCGGCGCGATCGCCGCCGCCGGGTACGCCCTGCGCGGCCGGCGCGTCCACGTCATCTCCGTCAACGACTACCTCGCCCGCCGCGACGCCGAGTGGATGGGGCCGCTGTACGAGGCGCTCGGAGTGTCCGCCGGCTGGATCAGCCAGTCCTCGACCCCCGGCGAGCGCCGCGACGCCTACGCCAAGGACGTCGTCTACGCCTCGGTGAGCGAGATCGGCTTCGACGTGCTGCGCGACCGCATCGCCACCTCCCCCGACGACGTCATCGTCCCCGAGCCGCAGGTCGCGCTGATCGACGAGGCCGACTCGGTGCTGGTGGACGAGGCGCGCGTCCCGCTCGTCCTCGCCGGCGCCGCCGACCCGGGCCTCGACGCGCCCGAGGCCGCCGAGCTGGTGCGGCGCCTGTCCCGCGGCTACCACTACGAGGTGGACGACCAGGGGCTCAACGTCTACCTCACCGCCAAGGGCACCGACGCGGTCGAGAAGGCCATGGGCGACATCAACCTGTACGAGACGCCCGAGGCCCTGACCCAGATCAACCTGGCCCTGCACGCCCATGCCCTGCTCACCCGGGACGTCGACTACCTCGTGCGCGACGGGCGCATCCAGCTCGTCAACCAGTCGCGCGGGCGGGTGGCCACGCTGCAGCGGTGGCCGGACGGCCTGCAGGCGGCCGTCGAGGCCAAGGAGGCGCTCCCGGCGAGCCAGACCGGCGAGGTGCTGGACTCGATCACCATTCAGGGACTGCTCAGCCGGTATCCCGAAATATGCGGCATGACGGGTACGGCGGTCGCGGTGGAGGACCAGCTCCGCGAGTTCTACAACCTCAAGGTCGCGGTCATCCCGCCCAACCGTCCCTGCGTCCGCGTCGACGAGCCCGACCGCGTCTTCGGCGCCGTCGTGGACATGCGCATGGCCCTGGTCGAAGAGATCGCCCGCGTCCACGAGACCGGCCGTCCCATCCTCATCGGCACCCTCGACGTCTCCGAGTCCGAGCGCCTCGCCGCGGACCTGCACCACGAGGGCCTGGAGTGCGTCGTCCTCAACGCCAAGAACGACGCGGAAGAGGCCGCGATCATCGCCGACGCCGGGCAGAAGGGCACGATCACCGTGTCCACCCAGATGGCCGGGCGCGGCACCGACATCCGGCTCGGCGAGGGCGTCGCCGAACTCGGCGGCCTGTACGTCATCGGCGCGGGCCGGCACGCCAGCAGCCGCCTGGACGACCAGCTCCGCGGCCGCGCCGGACGCCAGGGCGACCCCGGCGGGTCGGTGTTCTACGTGAGCCTCGAAGACGACCTGATCACCCACTACGCGCCGCACGAGTCCCTGCCGTCCGCCGACGACGAGACCGGCGTCGTGCGCAGCAAGCGCGCCGGGTACATCGTCGGCCACGCCCAGCGCGTCGCCGAGGGCGCCCACCTGGAGATCCACCGCAACACCTGGCGCTACACCCGCCTGCTCGAACGGCAGCGCGCCCAGGTGCTGGAACAGCGCGACAAGGTCCTGCGCGGCGAGGCCGCCGCCGACGCCCTCGCCGCCGCCCGCCCCGAACGCTGGGACGAGCTGCGCGAGCAGGCCGGCGAGCAGGTCCTGCGCGACGCCGCGCGGCAGATCGTCCTCTACCACCTCGACCGCGGCTGGACCGAGCACCTCGGTTTCATGTCCGACGTCCGCGAGGGCATCCACCTGCGCGGCCTCGGCCACCGCCTCCAGCCCCTCGACGAGTTCCACCGCGAGGGCGTCGCCGCCTACCGGCAGTTGCTGGAGGAGGTCGAACGCCGCTCGGTCGAGACCTTCGAGAGCGCCACCATCACCGCCGACGGCTTCGACGCCCTGGACAACGGCCTCAAACGCCCCACCGCCACCTGGACCTACCTCGTCCAGGACAACCCCTTCGGCAGCGCCTTCGACCGCGCCCTGAAGAATTTGATGACCCCGAAGTCCAAGCGACTTCGATCCCTGGACGACTGACCGCCGGACGAGCTCCCACACGGCTCGTCGCCCCTCTCATCCGGTCGTGGTGGCCGGGGCGGGCTCGCCGCTCCTAAGGCGGCCCGCCGGCGCGAGCGTGCGCTGGACGATGAAGTACTCGGCCACGACCGCGTTGATCAGGAAGGAGGCCCACGCGCTGGCGGTGTACACGTCGTCGAACGTCAGCCCGGTGACCGGCCGCAACAGCAGGCCGGCCATCAGGTAGACGCGCAGGGTCACCGCGGCGAAGGTCAGGGCGTAGTTGCGGATCATCCAGATGCGGTGCAGGCGCACGTCGCCGCGGCGGATGCTGCGGTACGCCTGGACCAGCGAGTACAGCCAGGCCGCCACGAGCAGGTAGAACGCGACCTGCACCGGAAAGCCGTCGAGCGTGAACGTGGCGGCGAAGATCGACGCGACCGAGGCGGCCAGGACGCTGATCATGTAGATCCGGCCCATGATCCTGTGCAGCCCGGGACGGCCGGCGCGTAGCCGGGCGAGGAACTGGAACGGGCCGATGACCAGGGCCAGGCCGCCCGGGAGGGCGTGCATCACCAGGGACAGGTAGTGCAGCGGGACCTCGGGATTGAGCGGCAGGCTGACGTCGGCCGGATCCCCGGTGAGATAGCGGGGTACCGCGTAGCCCGCGATGCCGATCGCGGATAAGGCCATCAGGCCCCACA
Organism: Sphaerisporangium siamense; assembly: GCF_014205275.1. Taxonomy (NCBI): domain Bacteria; kingdom Bacillati; phylum Actinomycetota; class Actinomycetes; order Streptosporangiales; family Streptosporangiaceae; genus Sphaerisporangium; species Sphaerisporangium siamense. Next base: position 3,399,646 of record NZ_JACHND010000001.1, on the reverse strand, counting down.
GCGGCCACCATCGGCGGGAGCGGACGGTCCGGGACGTGGTGGTCATGTCGGACTCCTTTGCTAGTGAGTGGTCACTATCAAAACGGCAAAAAAAATCAGCCGGAGGTGAGGAAACGGTCCGCCCAGGGGTCGCCGGCCGCGCGAGCGGGCAGGTCCATGGCCGCCGCGATCATGTAGAGGGTTCCCTCCGCGACGAAGGTGTGCGCCTTGTCCGTGCCCACGCCCGGCATCGCCTCGACCCGCTCGAAGATTCCCTGGGTCGCGCGCTGCATCAGGTCACGGATGTCGGGGTCGTCGCTCGCCGCGTACCCCTGCAGGAGCACGAGCATCAGCTCGCGATGAGCCATCAGCTCACACCACGCGTCCGCCATCGCCTTCGTCGGATCCGTCCCGGTGGCGCCCCGGGGCAGCATCTCGCGCTCGATCATCTCGAAGGCGCGCACGAGCACCTCCATGAACAGTTCCTTCTTCGTGGAGAAGAGCCGGAAGAGGTTCGGGTGCGACAGATCGGCCGCACGCGCGATCGTCATCGTCGAACCGCCGTGCAACCCTTTGTGGCTGAACTCCTGCAGAGCGGCCGCGAGGACCTCCTCACGCCGCTGCTGCGCGCCCACCCGCGGGCGTCGTCCGTTCGCCACAATTGATAGTAAACAGTCACTATCTAAGTGCCGTCAAGCCCCTCCAAGCGCGCCCCCGTCCTGGGGTCCCAGTGCGGCGTGGCCCGGCGGCCGGCCGCCCCGGATCTCGATCCGGCCCGCGCCGTCACCCGGGCCTACGCCGTCCAGAGCTGACCGCCCGGCGCCGAAGCCCGCGCCCCCGGGGTTCGTGGCCCCGAGGACGCGGGCGGATGACCGTATCCGGCCCTGTCAGGCGGTACGGCGTCAGGTGGCGCGGCGGCGGAGCAGGCCGATCGTGCCGAGGGCGAACACGAGGACGGCGCCGCCCGCGGCCAACGGGAAGGTGGTGGCCGCCCGCGGGGCGGTGCCGTGGCCCTGGGAAGAGGAGCCGTAGCCGCCCGCGTAGCCGTCCCTGGCGTAGGCCGAGCCGGGGAGCTTGGCCGCGTAGCGCTGCCGGACCAGCCGCTGGTAGTCGGCCGCCGCGATCCCGGCCGCGCCGATCGACTGGGTGGCCTCCGGGTTCAGGGGCACGACCCTGCCGTCACGCAGGGCGTACCAGGCGTTGATCTGCGGTTCACGGAAGACGGTGCCGGGCTGGGCGGCGTACCGCTGCTCGTCGGCGCCGCTCGCGATGTTGGTGACGACCCAGCCGCCCGACGGGGCGCGGGTGGTCCAGACGGAGGCCGTCTGGCCGTCGGAGGCGTTGGCCTGGGTGGCGAGGAACGAGAAGCGGGCGATCTGCGGGGAACGTCCGGCGACGAAGTCGGGGTTGAGGTCGTTGACGGCGACCGTGGGGCCGTCGACCTGGGCGGCCATCGGGGCCACCTGGGTCTTGGCCTGCCGGCCCTTGGTGGCGAAGAAGCGCCCGACCGTGTCCCGGGCGTTCGCGGCCGCGGCCTTGGCGGCGGCGAGGTCGTCCGGGCCCGGCGCGGCGGGGACGGCGGGCTGGGCGGAGGAGCCCGCGGCGGGGGCCTGGGCGGGCGGGCCGGGCTCCGCCATCGCGGCGGACGGCACGGACAGGAACAGCGCGGCCAGGACCGCGGCCGAGGCGATGAGTTTCATGTCGGTGGCCTCCCTCACGCGCCGATGTAGTCGAGTGAGTGCGTCCAGAAGAACGAACCGTTCGAGACGTAGTAGTTGTAAGTCGTCCAGTTGTAGCGGGTGCTCGACGGCCACGGGTTGGCCCAGTAGACCCACGACTGGCTCTTGTCGTAGCCGTAGATCACCTCCATGTGGCCGCCGCCGCTGGTCCACTGGATGCGGGCCATGATCGGGCGCTCGGCGTCGATCTCCCTGACGATCGCCGCGTACGTCAGGTAGCTGGAGACGTAGCTGCCGGGGTTGATGCCGATCTGGCGGAACGCCGTCTGGTCGTTGGCGAGGGTGGCCTGGTTGTTGGGGCAGGTCGTGTTGACGCCGCGGTTGAAGGCCAGGTTGCAGAACTGGTTCTGGCTGTAGTTGTAGCCGTAGTAGGCGGCGACGGAGTTGCCGGTGGCCGCCCAGCACCAGTTCGAGTACTGCTGGGCCTGTTCGGTGAAGTTGAGCTTGTACCAGGTGTAGGCGTTGGCGGGGGCGCTGGTCGAGATCCAGGCGACCGCCGCCAGAGCGAGGGCCACGGCTAGGCGGAACATAAGAGCTCCTCTTGCTGGGGGGATGCTGCATCGGATCCTCGACCTGCGGCGATAGGCGGACAAGTGCCGTCAAAGTCCCTGGACGAATCGCTGTGGAAACCGGTATTCGTGACGCTCTCCCCCAGATGCCGAATCTGTGGAAATCTGTGAACATTCACAACGTGGCGGACGAGCTCCAAACCGCGCTTCGCGCCGGACCCTTTCACGCGGCCCTGCGCGCCGCGGTCGAAGCGCGTGGGCTGACCCTGGAACGCCTGCGGCACCGGCTCGCGCAGCGCGGGCTCCAGGTCGCGGTGAGCACCCTCAGCTACTGGCAGCAAGGACTGCGCCGGCCCGAGCGGCCGGAGTCACTGCGGGCCGTCCTCGCGCTGGAGGAGATCCTGGAGCTGCCGCCCCGCTCGCTGATCCAGCTCCTCGGCCCGCCCAGGCCGCGCGGGCGGGCCCCCGGCGTGGCGTACGCGACGCTGCTGCGGCCCGCGCGGGCGCTGGCGGACATCCTCGGCGAGCTGGGCGCCGTCGCCGACGACCGGCGGCTGCACATCCTCGGCATGTACGAGTCGGTGCGCATCGGCCCGGACCGCAGCACCGCCGCCCGCGAGACGCTGCAGGTCGTGCAGGCGCACGAGGACGGCGCCGACCGGTACATCATGATCTACCAGGGCGACGCGGGGTGCGACGTCGCGCTCGTGACGATCCGGGCCGTGCAGGACTGCCGGGTGGGACGGATCCGGCGCGACGCGCCGACCGGGCTGGTCGTCGCCGAGCTGCTCTTCGACCGGGTGCTGCGGGTCGGCGACACGCACGTGATGCGCTACGAGATCAGCGACCTGAGCGGCGTCGAGGCGCACGACTACGAACGCGGCTTCCGCCACCCCGCCGGACAGTACGTGCTCCGCGTGGCCTTCGACCCCGACGAACTCCCGGTCCGCATCCACCGCTTCGCCCGCCGCGGCCCCTCCCTCGGCGAACTCACCGCCACCGAACTGACCCTCAACACCCAACACGCCGTCCACCTGGCCGCGGCCACCCTCCACCCCGGCCTCATCGGCATCCGCTGGTCCTGGCCCTGACACAGCTCCCCGGCCGCTCTGCTCGGCACTCTCCCAGAGACCCGCTCCCCGCCGCCACAGCCTGATCGGCCCCCATGACGCGCGGGGACGCCTATCCTCGTGCTGACGTCGATCAGCGGGTGGGGAGTTCATGTGGCGATGAGCGAGGTGGCGGTGCGTGGCTTCCCCGGTCGTCCCCGCGATCAGGCGATCATGGTGACGGCGGAGGACACCGACATAACGGCCACGAGGGGCGTGTGATGGCGGTCGCCGTGCCGTTTCTCCGGCGCGTACAGGTGACGAACTACAAGAGCATCGCCTCCTGTGACGTGCGCCTCGCCCCCTTGACGGTCCTGCTGGGCCCCAACGGAGCGGGGAAGAGCAATTTCGTGGACGCGCTACGGTTCGTCGCCGACGCGCTGAACACGACACCGGCCGACGCCGTCGCCAGACGCGGTGGGCTCGCCGGCGTGCTCCGGCAGGCGCCCGAGGCCGCGGACCAGTTCTCGGTGCGGCTGGAGTTCGTGACCGAGGCGGCGGGTGAGCCGTCTTCGGTCGAGTACGGATTCACCATCGCGCGCGACCCAAACGGACGCCGACCGCTGGTCGTCAGACAGGAGAACTGCGTCGTCCATGGGACTTCCGGAGAACCCGGGTCCGCGACGACTCGGTTCGACGTGACGGGCGGGCTGGTCCTGAACGGAGGCGGCATCGAGCGGGATCGGCTCTACCTGCCTCTCGCCGCCACCCGGCAAGCCTTCAGCGATGTGTACCGTGATCTGCGCGACATGCTTTTCCATCATCTGGCCGTCGATGAGATGCGGCGGCTCCAGCCCGGCCAGCGGACCGGGAGCATGGGCTACTCCGGAGAACACCTCGGCCCCGTGCTGGGTGAGCTGGCGAGCAGGTTTCCGGCGCTGAAGGCACGGGTCGACGACTATCTCGGGGCGATCGTGCCGGAGGCACTCGGCGTGGACGAGCGCGTCATCGACAAGTTCTCGACCGTGGAACTCCGTACCCGTGACGGGAAGTTCGGTCCCGAGGCCATCTCGGTGGGCACGCTGCACGCGGCGGGCGTCCTGGCCGCGCTGTTCCAGCCCGCCGTCCTGGACCGGCGTGCCAAGCTGATCGCCATCGAGGAACCCGAGACGGCTCTCCATCCGGCCGCGGCCGGCGCGCTGTTCGACGCGTTGACCGAGGCAGGCGAACGCGTCCAGGTGGTGACCACCACGCAGAGCGCCGACCTGCTCGACCGCGACGACATCGATCCGTCCTGCGTCCGGGTGGTGAAGATGGCCAATGGGCTCACCACGATCGCGGATGTCGACGAGATCAGCCGTCGCCTGGTCGAGGACGAACGGACCACCCTCGGTGAGCTCATGCGCGGCGGCCAACTCCAGCCGAAGGCAGGCGAATGAACCACCCGATCACCACCTCCTCCCAGGTGACCGGCCCCGTGACCATCGCTTCCATCGTCGAGGGCGACGGAGAGGTGTCCGCGCTTCCCGTGCTGCTCCGCAGGATCGCCACGGCGCTCTCGATCTGGAACCTGCGCACGACCCCGCCCCGGCGAATTCCGCGAAGCAGGCTCATCGCCCCTGGTGGCGTCGAGAGCGCCGTGCTTCAGGCCTCCTATCAGCTCAGCGGCGCGGGCGGCATTCTGCTTCTCATCGACTCTGACGACGACTGCCCGGCCTCGCTGGGGCCCGACCTGCTACGGCGTGCCCGGCAGGCTCGCGGGGACAAGAACATGTCGGTGGTCCTCGCTCATCGCGAGTTCGAAGCATGGTTCCTGGCAGCCGCCGCCTCCCTGTCCGGACACCGGGCCCTTGCCGATCCGCTGGAGCCACCCACCGCCCCGGAGGAGATCCGTGGCGCCAAGGAATGGCTTTCCGCACGAAAGACCGACGGCACGCCGTACCGACCGACCGTGGACCAGGCGAGCCTGGCCGACGCCTTCGATATGGATCAGGCCCGTAAACTCGCGCCGTCCTTCGACAAATTCTGGCGTGACGTCGAACGTCTCCTCCGAGGCGGTCTCTGACAACGGCCCTCGCCTCCGGCTCGGACTGTTCTTCCCACGTGACTCCCGCCCCCTTCGGCCTCGCACAGTGGGACCGCATACAGGTTGTCAGGGGTACCCTGACGAGCTATCCTGTCAGGGACGCCCTGACAGACGAGGAGTGTTCTGTGACATCCCCTGAAACGCTGGCCGACATCGCCCAGTGCTCCTTCTGCGGTAAGCCGAGCAGCGAAGTCGGCAAGCTCGTGGCCGGCGCCGGTGTGTACATCTGTAACGAGTGTGTGGCTCTCGCCGCGGCGGTCATCGAGAGCACCCCTGAGAAGCCCGCGCAGTCGGAGATGCTCGTCTGGGACGCGCTGACCGACGAGGAGATGCTGGTGCACATTCCGCGGGTCGCCGCGCACATCGACCAGGCCGAGGCCGACCTGCGCTCGTGGGTGCAGGAACTGCGCCGGCGCGGTGTCACCTGGAGCAGGATCGGCGAGTCTCTCGGCATCACCCGCCAGTCCGCATGGGAGCGGTTCTCCGGCGAGGAGTGACACGCCTCCGAGTAACGATCCGCCCGTATTCTCGTGATCTTCCACGCGATCATGCGAGGTGATCCTGCTATGAATGGCGGGATGGACGGTTCGACAGTTCTTCGGAATAGCAGCCCGAGCCGGAGGTGAGGACCGTTCCCTGGAGATGACCAGCCGGCTTGGAAATGACCGGCTCTTCTGAGATGGAATGAGCCGGTCCTCGGCGATCAGGCTTGTGCGGTGAGGGCGCGTGCGACTGTGAGGCTGTCCTCGTAGATGTGGTAGCGGGTGATGAGGCCGTCCTCGATGGTGAGGTGCAGGGCGAACGGTGAGGTGTAGGCGGTGCCGCTTGCTTTCACCGTTTGGGCGATCTCGCCGAACACCACAGCGTGAATTCCGTCGACGAGGATTCGCGCCACCGAGGTGCCGTTCGACTCGCGTACGTGACAGGCCTCCAGGGACCGGAAATGGTCCGCCACATCGGAGCGGCTGGACCGAGGCCGGATCCACGGTACGGCCGCATATCCCTCGGCAGGCCAGGCGAGCTGCCAGTCGACCGGCTCGGCGAACAGTTCGGCGGTGCGCCGATGATCGCCCTCGGCCAACCTGCGCAACAGCTCTTCTACGACGTCACGGGTGTCCCTGCTCATACCGCAGACTCTGTCGGTCCCCGCGCGAGACGTCGATTACCACCGAGGTAAGGGCGGAAGGTACAAGCCCGCACAAGTCAGCGTGTTGTGCTGTTCATGGACGCTTCGGTGCCTTTGATCATGGTTTGGAGGCCATGGGTGAAAGCCTGGTCACCCAGGGCCGGTCCGCCTTCGTGGACGGCCGCGAGCAGGGTGGGCGTGGCGGCGGGGTCCGGGAGGTCGGGGGACGAGCCTGCCGACGGCGAGGGGGCCTCGGGCCGGGATTCGTCCTGGGCCTGCGGCTGGGACTGTTCCTGGAGGACGAAGCCGTTCACGTAGTACGTCACGGTCGTGATCGTGCGGAGGGCCAGGGCCGGGGTGAAGCCGTGGGACGTCATGGCGGCCAGTTCGGCCTCGAAGAGCTTGACCGTCTCGGGGCTCAGGCGGCGGGCGGTGGCGACGATGCGGGCGCCGTCCCGGTGGGCGAGCAGGGAGGCGCGGTAGGCGGTCGCGCGGCGGCACAGCCAGTTCTGCCAGGACTCGCCCTCGCGGGGCGGCCCCATGCCGGCGGCCTGGATGATGGCGTCGGCCATCTCGTCGAGCAGCTCTTGCTTGGTGCGGATGTGCCAGTACAGGGCCGGTGACTGGACGCCCAGCTCGGCGGCGAGGCGCCGCACGGTCAGCCCTTCCAGGCCCGTCTCGTCGAGCAGTCGCAGCGCCGTCTCGACCAGGACGCGCCGGGTGAGCCCTGGCCTCTTGTTCGTCCGCACCGTTGACACCTTAGCAGCGCTAAGTCTAATTTAGCGCTGCTAAGGAAGCTTTTCGGCGCGCGTCCCGGCGTGCGGACGAACAGGAGGACGTATGTCCGCCACACCTGAGCGGTCCCTGGCGACCGCGACCGACGGGACCGAGGTCCGCGGCTACGACGAGGGCCGTGGTCCCGTCGTCGTGGTGATCGGACCGGGGCTGGACGACGGACGCCGGACAGCAAGGCTCGCCGGGTGCCTCACGCCGCGCTTCCGCGTGATCCGCCTGCACCGCCGCCAGTACCGGAACGACCTCAAGCGCGCGAACCCCGCGCCGTGCGCCGTCGCCCAGGAGGCCGGAGACGTCCTCGCGGTCGTCGCCGCCCTCGGCGGGCCGGTCGTCGTGTACGGGCACTCCTCGGGCGCGGTCGTGGCGCTGGAGGCGCTGGCCGCGTCCCCGTCCTCGTTCACCGGAGCGGTCGTCTTCGAGCCGCCGTCCGTGACCGGTACGCCCCTCAGCGGAGAGAACGGCGAGATCCTCGGGCGGGCCCGGGCCGCCGTCGCCGCGGGCAGGCCGGGCACGGCGATGGCGCTCGTCTTCCGCCACACCGTCGGCCTGCCGTCCTGGCAGGCGTGGCCGGCCGCCGCGCTGACGGCGATGATCCCGCGCTACCGCGCCCTGGTCCCGTGCCAGCTCGACGACCTGGAGGCGATCGACGCGCTCGGCGTGCGCCTCGACGCCTACGAACGGATCCACGTCCGCACGGTGCTGCTCGGCGGCGACCGCAGCCCGTCCCACCTCGCCGAACGCCTCGACGCCCTCGCCCGCGTGATGCCGGAGGCCGAGCGGGTCGTCATGCCCGGGTACGACCACGGCGCCGACCTGAAGTCGCCGAAGACCGTGGCCCGCGTCATCGAGGACCTCGCCGGGCAGCCGTCCCACGGAGCCTGACAGCACCCGGACGTCTCCGGCGCGGACGACCGACCCGTCGCCGGACGCTTTTCCGCCCGGCCGGAGATTTTCATATCGACGGCCACCGTCGATACTAACAATGGCGACAGAATGGGCGGCCTACGGATGGCCGGCGCCGCACCGCGATTTACATAATCTGCTGACAATGGGCTCCCCGGGCCGAATGTCGGATATTTGCGGTAAATTGCCTGGCATTGGGTGGGGCCGCAGGTGGTCAGGGACTGCCAGAGCGGCGAGATCGCCGTCATCGTTGCCAATTCCTGGCCTTGACGATCCCGTCATCTCCGGTGGAGGACGGTCGCATAATGCGACCATCTAAGCAGGTCGAAAGGCCTGTGCCCCACCTGGCTTACAATCGTGCAGATTTCCGATGTGGGGCCCACGGAGTCGGCACGGAAAAAGGATTCGGAGTTCCGTATGTTCCGAACAGCAATCGTCATCGCGACCGCCCTGATCGGGCTGTCGTTCTCCGCGGCGACCGTGCCCGCCAACGCGGCGCGCCCCGCGCCGGCCGCCGCGACACAGGTCACGGCCCCGCGGTCCGCCCCGGCCGCGGCTCAGCAGGCCGCGTGCGCGCCGGGGGGCTGCGGGTCCGTGCAGTGCCCGGCCGGCTATGTCTGCGTGTACTCGCCCAAGCAGTGCTTCACCACGCCGTGTCCTCAGTACGAGTGTGTCCCGGCCAACGGCGGCACTCCCATCCCGCCGACGTATCCGCCGGTCGTCGTCCCGGGGTGGCCGTATCCCACACCGCAGTACCCGCCTTACTGGTGGTACGGCGGCACTCCCCATGTCCACTACCCACGGCCGGTCCCCCTGCCGACACCCCTGCCCAGGCCGCATCCCCACCCGCACCCGCACCCGCACCACGACCGGCCCATGACGCAGCCGGCGGCCGTTGACGGGCAGCCGCCGGCCCAGGCCCAGCAGGCGCAGGGCCCGCAGGCGCCTGGCGGGCCCGGCGCGACCCCGGGCGGCGCGCGCTAGACCAAGCCCGGAGACTGCGGGAGCCCGGATGCCCGGGGGACGCGCGGACCCGGCCCCTCGATGCCGCGCGGCTCGTCCACGACCGCGACGGGGGCCGGGTCCGCCGACCGGCGACGGACCCGGGGATGTCCGCAGATGAACACCTTGCCCTTGTCGTCCGGCTCGACCTCTAGCCTTGGCTATCGATTCTCGATAGATTTCCATCGCTAAGCGATAGAGGGAGAGACGATGGGGAAGCTGACAGTGCTCGTGCTGCGCGCCGTGCTCGTGGCGCTGCTCGCCGGTTCGGTGTTCATGCAGGCGGTGATGGCGCCGCTGATGGCCACCGACCTGGAGGAGATCGACCCCGCGTTCGCGCCGCTGCGCGTCCCGTTCCTGGTGATCGCGGTGCTGGGCATCGTCATGGTCGAGGTCGTCCTGTTCTGCGTGTGGCGGCTGGTGTCGATGGTGGCGCGCGGCACGGTCTTCTCCCACGCCGCCTTCCGGTACGTGGACATCGTGATCGGCGCGGTCGTGGCGGCGGCCCTCCTGATGGCCGCGCTCGCGTTCCTCCTGGCGCCGGGCGAGGCCGTCCCCCCTGGCATGATCCTCATGATGGGCGGGGCCATGGTGGCGATCTTCGGGGTCGCCCTCATCGTGCTCGTGCTGCGCATGCTGCTCGCCCAGGCCGTCGCGCGCGACATCGAGGCGACGCGGATGCGGGCCGAGCTGGACGAGGTGATCTGATGCCGATCGTCGTCGACATCGACGTGATGCTGGCCAAACGGAAGATGTCCGTGGGCGAGCTCGCGGACCGCGTCGGGATCACACCCGCCAACCTGGCGGTGCTGAAGAACGGCCGTGCCAAGGCGGTGCGGTTCACGACGCTGGCCGCCCTCTGCGAGGCGCTGGAATGCCAGCCGGGCGACCTGCTGCGCTGGCAGACCGGGGACGGCGCCGGCGGGTGAGGCCGTCGCCCCGGGTCGGGGACGTTGGAGGTGCCGGGAGCGGCTGTGATTGGCTGCTGGTAACAGGAGCGGCGCAGACGGGCACCTCCGCGACCCTTTCTCACGGTGACGGTATGGATTCGCATGACTTTCTCGAAGTGGACCGGCAGCTCTCGGACGAGGAGCGCGCGATCCGCGACGCGGTGCGGGACTACGCGAGCGCCGAGCTCCTGCCGCACGTCGCCGACTGGTTCGACGCCGGAACCCTCCCCGACCCGCGCGGCCTGGCCAAAGGGTTCGGCAAGCTGGGCGTCTTCGGCATGCACCTGACCGGGTACGGCTGCGCGGGCACGAACGCGGTCAGCTACGGCCTGGCGTGCCGGGAGCTGGAGGCCGTGGACAGCGGGCTGCGCAGCTTCGTGTCCGTGCAGGGGTCGCTGGCGATGACGGCGATCCACAAGTACGGCTCGCCCGCGCAGAAGGACGAGTGGCTGCCGCGCATGACGACGGGCGACGTGCTCGGCTGCTTCGGCCTGACCGAGCCGGACTCCGGCAGCGACCCGGGCTCGATGCGCACCCGCGCGCGCCGCGAAGGCGGCGACTGGGTGCTGGACGGCACGAAGATGTGGATCACCAACGGCTCGGTGGCCGACGTCGCGATCGTCTGGGCGGCGACCGACGAGGGCGTCCGCGGGTTCCTGGTGCCCACCTCCACGCCGGGCTTCACGGCGAACGTCGTGCACAGGAAGCTGTCGCTGCGCGCGTCGATCACCTCCGAGCTGGTCCTGGACGGCGTGCGGCTGCCCGGGGACGCGCTGCTGCCGGGCGCGGAGGGGCTCAAGGCTCCGCTGTCGTGCCTGTCGGAGGCGCGGTACGGCATCGTGTGGGGGGCCGCGGGGGCGGCGCGGGCGTGCCTGGCGGACGCGCTCGACTACGCCGGGCACCGGGTGCAGTTCGGCCGGCCCATCGCCGGCTTCCAGCTCACGCAGGCCAAGCTCGCCGACATGCTGGTGGACGTCAACCACGCGATGATGACGGCGCTGCGCGTCGGCCACCTGAAGGACGAGGGGCGGGCCACGCACGCGCACATCAGCTTCGGCAAGCTCGCCAACGTGCGCGCCGCGCAGCGGGTCGCGGCGACGGCGCGGAGCGTCCTCGGCGCGAACGGGATCACCCTCGAATACCCGGTGATGCGGCACATGGTGAACCTGGAGACGGTCGCGACCTACGAGGGCACCGACGAGGTCCACGCCCTCACCCTCGGCCGCACCCTCACCGGCCTGGACGCCTTCCGCTGACCCCCGCCCCGCCCTGCCCCGGCGCCCGCGACTCGCCGCCCGGCGGCCGCCCCGGCCACGCCCGGCGGGCCCGGAGGCCGCGGCAGGCGGGCCCGGTCAGGGGCGGCCTCGTCGGGGATCAGCCGCTCTTGCGGCGGAAGGAGCGCTTGCCGGCCACGGGGCCGTGGGCGCCGGCGATCTTGGAGCCGTTCTTGCCGCGGGCGGCGGCGTTGGATTCGGCCTGGGTGCGGCGCTTGCGTTCGAGGGCCTCGCGGAACTTGCGCTTCAACTCGTCGTCGGGAGCCTTGGACTCCGACTCGGGCTCCGGTGCGTTGGCGGACATGCGGCACCTCCTGCTCATGGACGGGCAACCACTGGGCCTCGCACGCACGCGACCGCACGCCCGACGACGGTGGCCCCCGCCCCCGATTCGGTCACGCCGAGATCCGGCGAAGCACCGCGGACATCATCTCACGCGCCATCGTTCGGGTTCATACGTGTGTCGTGACATCGCCTGACTTCATGAGCGCGAACGCCGCTCAGTCCCACCAGAAGGACCAGGTGTACTTCCCGACGATCTGCTCGGCGTAGTCGGCGAGCGTGCCCGCGCCCTGGACGATCGCGTCGGGGCAGAACGCCCAGTGCTCGGCGGCCACCTGCACGGCGTGCGCCGGGGTCTGCGGGGGCGCGGCGACGCTCAGCTCCAGCGTGTTGAACCCCATGCTCACCAGGCGGGCCGCGAAGCGGTCCTCCCAGCTTCGCACGACGGCGGCCAGCGGGACGTTCCACTCGTTGTGGTGCAGGGCTCCCTGCCATCCCATGACGGCCAGCGCGTCCGCCCCGCGCTGGACGGCCGCGAGGCCGAGGGGCATGCCCTGTTCGGCGAGCATGGCCGCGTACTGGTCGGCCAGGGCGTCGGGGTCGGTGCGCAGCACGCCGGGGTCCGCCGGGCCCGGACAGACCGGGCCGAACGGCTCCAGGGTCTCGATCTGCTCGATGTGCGCCCGCGCGACCCAGTCGTCCCAGACCTCGGCCATGAACGCGCCGACGTTGTAGTTGTCGATCTCGGCGGCGGCGTCCGGGGCGATCTGCCCGACCGACCAGGGCTGCACCGACTCCTCCAGCAGGACCGGCCACAGGCCCGATCTCGGGTGCTCGGCGCGCAGCCGTGCCCACAGCGCCCCCGACGCGGGCTCCTCGCTGAGCCAGAACGCGGGACGGCGTCGCGAGGGGAAGCGGGCGTAGGTGGGGTCGGGCCACACCAGTGCTCCGGGAGGCAGCTCCACGGAGAGGGAGCGTCCGCCACCGCCGCCGTCGCCGAACAACGGGCGCACGGCGGCCGGCAGCATGCGGCGTTCACCGTCGTCCATCTCCACCGTTCCGGTACCGACCACACCAAAAGCATTCCGGTCACGCGAGATGGTAGTGCGAGGGGGATCGGTCACACCTTCCGTCGTACCGCACAACCGCCCATCCTGTCCCGCGCCCCCGGCCATGATCTCTAAGGTACGGAGACCCGGACGGATCGGCATCCCTGTCCATCAGCTCCGCCATAGAAGGAATGTCCACATCTGACGTGCCGGTTCCGGCGATTGGAAAGTTGCATAATGCGGTGATATAAGCGTGTTATGGAAATTTCCGGTTCGGCCTCCGGCTTCCCCGCCACCGACGTCACGGCGGCCTTCGAACGGCTGACCCGCTTCCTGGTCCGGCTCGGCGCGCGCGGCGACCTGTCCCTCACCGCGGTCGCCGCCCTCGGCACCCTGGAGCGCTCGGGGCCGTGCCGCCTGACCGAGCTGGCCGCCCGCGAGGGCGTCACCCAGCCCGCGATGACCCAGCTCGTGTCCCGCCTGCAGGAGTCCGGCCTGGTCGCCCGCGCGGGCGACCCCGAGGACCGGCGGGTCGTCCAGGTCCACATCACCGACGCGGGCCGCGCCGCCCTGGCGGAGCGCCGCGGCACCCGCGCCGGCATGCTCGCCGAGCTGATGGACCGGCTCGGCGAGGACGACCGCGCCTCCCTGCTCGCGGCCGTCCCCGCCATCGACCGCCTCACGCGGCTCGTCCCCGAGGACCGCTGGACCGTCCGCCGCCCCCTGTGACCCCCGTCCGACCAGCGCGAAATCCGAGGTACCGATGAGCAGCCACCCTGCCGGCGGCGCGAGCGTGAGCCCCTTCAAGCAGCCCAAGGCCGTCTTCGCCGTCGCCTTCGCCTGCGTGGTCTCGTTCATGGGGATCGGCCTCGTGGACCCGATCCTGCCCGCGATCTCCCACGAGCTGAACGCCACGCCGAGCCAGGTCACGCTGCTCTTCACGAGCTACCTCGTCGTCACCGCGGTCGCCATGCTCATCACCGGCTGGGTGTCCAGCCGGATCGGCGCCAAGAACACGCTGCTCGCGGGCCTCACGCTGATCGTCGTGTTCAGCGCGCTCGCGGGCGCCTCGCCGGGCATCGGGGCGATCGTCGGGTTCCGCGCCGGGTGGGGCGTCGGCAACGCTCTGTTCATCGCCACCTCGCTGGCCGTCATCGTCGCCTCGGCCAGCGGCGGGTTCGTGGGCGCGATCATCCTGTACGAGGCGGCGCTCGGGGTCGGCATCGCGGTCGGACCGCTGCTCGGCGGCCTGCTCGGGCACGTCAGCTGGCGCGGGCCGTTCTTCGGCGTCGCGGCGCTGATGGCCCTCGCCCTCCTCGCCACCCTCGTGCTCGTCCAGCCCACCCCGCGCCCGGAGCGCAAGACCGGGATCATGGAGCCGCTGCGCGCGCTGCGGCACCGCGGTCTGCTCACGATGTCGCTCACCGCCCTCTGCTACAACTGGGCGTTCTTCACCGTGCTCGGCTACGCGCCCTTCCCCATGGAGCTGGACGCGATCCAGCTGGGCTTCGTGTTCACCGGCTGGGGCGCGCTGGTCGCGATCTTCGCGGTGTTCGGGGCGCCGTGGCTGCAGAACCGCTTCGGCATCGCCCGCACCCTGTACGTCAACCTGGCCCTGTTCGCCGTCACGGTGCTGGTCATCGCCATCTGGACGACGCACCCTCCCGTGCTGATCACCGCCGTCATCGTCGCGGGCGTCTTCATCGGCGTGAACAACACCGTCACCACGCAGGCGGTGATGACCGTCTCGTCGGTCGAACGGCCGATCGCCTCGGCCGCGTACGGGTTCGTCCGCTTCATCGGCGGCGGGCTCGCGCCCTTCGTGGCGGGCAAGCTCGTCGAGCACACCAACATCCACGTGCCGTTCTACATCGGCGCGGGCACGCTGGTCCTCGGCATCGCGATCCTGGCCACCGCGCACGGCCACCTCCGGCACGCCGAGCGGGTCCAGGCGGCCGGGGTGGACGAGACCGAGCCGATGAGCGGGCCGGTGGCCGGGCCGGACGCGCGGCCTGCGGAGGCGCCGTCCTCCTACGTCGCGGTGGTCACGCTGGAGGGCAACGGGCACCCCGCGCCGCCCTTGGCGGGCCAGGGCGCCGGGACGCCGATCGTGGCCGCCGTCGACGACTCCCCCGCCGCCGAGCGGGTGACCGCCGCCGCGGCCCGGCTCGCCGCGCTGAGCGGGCGCGCCGTCCACGTCCTGCACGCGCGGGAGGGCGTCGTGACCGGCGAGGCCGCGGCGGACGTCGAGAGCGTCGACGCGGCGCGCGCCGCCGTCCGGCGGCACCTGCGGCGGCTCGCCGACCAGGACGTCCCCGCGGTCGGGCACGTGCTGCTCACCGCCGCCGGGCACGGGGCGGCGGGACGCATGGTCGCCGAGCACGCCAACCAGCTCGGCGCGCGACTGATCGTGATCGGCGCGCCGTCCCACGGCGGCGTCGCGGCCCTGATGGACGCCAGCGCGGGACGCGAGCTGGCCCGGCACGCCCACGGCCATCTGCTGATCGTCAACCCGGCCCTCGCCCCGCTGGACGCCTCCGGCACCGCCGCCTGACCGTGCCCGCCCGGCCAGGCGGGCACGGCCAGGCGGGCACGGCCAGGCCGGACCGGGTCGAGCGGGCTCCGTCGGGCGAGCCGGGTCGGCGGGCCGGGTCAGGCGGGCTGGGTCACGTCTCCGTCGCGCTCGGCGCGGCTGAGCGCGGCGTCGCGGGTCTCGCGCATGGTCACGTAGACGGCCAGCGACACGGCCGCGCAGCCGGCGACGTACCAATAGAAGCCGGACTCGGCGCCGGCGTTCTTGAACCACAGCGCCACGTACTCGGCCGTGCCGCCGAACAGGGCGTTGGCCAGCGCGTACGGCAGGGCGACGCCGAGGGCGCGCACCCGCGTCGGGAACAGCTCGGCCTTCACGCACGCGTTGACCGAGGTGTAGCCGGTGACGATCACCAGCGCCACCAGCGACAGCGCCAGCGCCGCGCCCACGGTCGTGACGCCGCGCAGCGCGGTCAGCAGGGGCACGGTGCCGAGCGTGGCGCCGACGCCGAACATGATCAGCAGGGGCCGGCGGCCGATACGGTCCGACAGGGCGCCGGCCAGCGGCTGCAGCAGGCAGAAGATCGACAGCGCGAGGAAGCCGACCAGCGTGGCGTCCGCCTTCGACAGGCCGGCGGAATTGGACAGGTACTTGGTGAGATAGGTGGTGTAGGTGTAGTACGCGAGTGTGCCGCCCATGGTCAGGGCCATGACCAGCGCCGCCTCGCGCTTGTGCTCCAGCAGCAGCCGCACCGTGCCGCGCCGCTCGTCCACCCGCTCCTCTTCGTACGCCTCGGTCTCCAGCAGGCCGCGGCGGATGTAGAAGACCACGGCGGCCCCGACCGCGCCGACCACGAACGGGATACGCCAGCCCCAGGCGTGCAGGGCCGCGTCGCTCAGCGTGCGCTGGAGCAGCATCTGCAGGCCGAGGCCGACGAGCTGGCCGGCGGTCATCGAGACGTACTGGAAGCTGGAGGAGAACCCGCGCCTGCGCGGAGGGGACGCCTCGGTGAGGTAGGTGGCGCTCGCGGCGTACTCGCCGCCCACCGACAGCCCCTGCAGCAGCCGCGCCACGACCAGCACCACCGCGCCGAAGTAGCCCACCTGGGCGTAGGTCGGCGCGACGGCGATGAGCAGGGCGCTCAGCGACATCATCGTGACGGTGAGCGCCAGCGCCGCCTTGCGGCCCTTCCTGTCGGCGTACCGCCCGAGCAGCCAGCCGCCGACCGGCCGCATGAAGAACCCGACCGCGAACACACCCGCCGCGTTGAGCAGTTGCGCCGTCGCGTTCCCCTTGGGGAAGAACGACGCGGCGAAGTAGGTGGCGAAGCTCGCGTAGGCGAACCAGTCATACCACTCCACCATGTTCCCGATGGATCCCCCGACCACCGCCTTCCACGGCGTGCGGTCCCCTCGCGCATGACCCGACCCGGCCACCGGCACTCCTCACGGGACGACGACGCTCACCTCCTACCCATCGCGCCCGCCCGCAACAGCCCGGCCTCCAGCTTCCCGGCCGCCGCCGCTATGCTGCATTCCATGATCACGGACGTCGAGGTGGCCCGGACGGCGGCCGAGGCCGGAGCCGCGGTCGTCCGGCGCATGTTCGGCGAGTCCCTGCCACGCGTGGAGAAGGGCGAAGGCGACTTCGCCACGGCCGCCGACGTCGCGGCCGAAAAGGCGATCCTTGACGTGATCCGCACGGCCCGCCCCGGCGACACGGTGACCGGCGAAGAAACCGGCCGCACCGGCCCGGCCGAGGCCGAGCGCACCGGACCAGCCGAGGCAGGGCATACCGGACCTGCGGAGATCAGACACACCGGGTCGGCGGGGGCAGGGCACACCGGTCCTGCGGAGGCAGAGCGCGGGTGGCTGGTCGACCCGCTGTGCGGCACGCTCAACTACGCCGTGCACACCATGCTGGCCTCCGTGAACGTCGCCCTCCGCGTCGGCGAGAGCCTCACGGCGGCGGCCGTGGCCGACCCGTTCAGCGACGAGGTGTTCTGGACCGACGGCGTCCGCGCCCACGCCCGCCGTGGCGGGGTGGACACGCCGCTGCGCCCGTCGGCCGAGTCACGGCTGGTCGACGTCAACCTCGACCCGCCGTTCCCCAACGCCCCCGCCTTCCATCCCACCGCCCTCCTGGCCGACCCGGGCTTCGCCGCGCGGTTCCGCCCGCGCGTCGTCTCCACCACCCTGGCGGTGGCATGGGTGGCGGCCGGACGCCGCGCCGCCTACGTCACCGACGGCCACCAGTACGACAGCGTCCACTTCGCCGCAGGCATCGCCCTGTGCCAGGCCGCAGGCTGCGTGGTCACCGGCCTCGACGGCCTCCCCCCGCACACCGGCACGGGCGGCCTCCTCATCGCCGCCGACCAGCCCACCCACACCGCGTTACTGGACCTCATCGGCGCACGGTGATCCGGCGCACGCCAACGCCCACCCCGCCCGTGGCACTGTTGGCCGTGGGCCGGCCTTGAACACCCGAGGCTGCTGGAGCTTCGGGGTGTCCGGCGAGCTCGGCGTGCGCGGATTCGTCGGGTGGGATCGCGGTGCCCAGCCACGACGGTGCTGTACGGGTGGGCTCAACACACCCCAGCCACTCAGATCACCTCGTCACCGAACGACTCCAACCGCGCGGGCATACCCTCCCCAGCCTGTCGACCCACGCGAGGGGATCAGCCAGGCCCATGCGCGCGACCGCCGAACGGGCGAACAGCGAACGCGGACCCGCAGAGGCGCCGGGCACCCTGCGCGCGCGATCAGCGCGCGCACTATCCGTATGCACGGTCGGTCATGTGCATGGGTGTCCATGGCAGTGGTCATGTGCGCGAGGGTTAGAGGAGGCGGCGGATTTCGCCGTAGGCGCGGTAGAAGCCGCCGCGTTCGGAGGAGCGGACTTCCTGGACCACGTAGCGGGCGCCGGGTTCGCGGACGTTCTTGGGGAACTGGACGTTCCACAGGGGCTCGTAGCCGGGGGTGACGACGCGGACGCGCAGGCGGTCGCCGTCGCGGACGCATTCGACCACGACGCCGTCGCCGTCGGTGATCAGGGTGCTCTCGGTGACGCTGTCGAGCACGACCGACGGTTCGACCACGGCCAGGCCCGCCGCCGCCTTGACGTCCACCGGCTCGGGGACGCTGCCCTCCTGGGCGGCCCTGATGGCCTCCTCGCTGGCGTCCACGCAGGCCAGTGTGCCGTTGGTCGTCACGATGTAGAGCCGGTCGTCCAGGTACTGCATGGAGAACGCCGAGCCGCAGCCGGTGTCGAGTTTCCACAGGCGGGCGCCGCCGCGATCGAAGCAGTAGATCGAGGAGTGGTTGTCGCCGGCGAACACGAAGCGGCCGTCGGGGGCGGCGGCGCAGGAGAAGACGGCGCCGTCGCAGTCGTAGACCGCGCCGATGGCGCCGTCGGCCTTGTCGAGCCGGTACACCTGGTTGTGGCTGGTGCCCGCGTAGACGTCGTCGCGCTCCTGCCAGCCGAACAGCACCTGCCCACGGACCTTGGTGTGCCAGACCGGGGCGCCGTCGGCGGTGTCGTAGCGGGCGACGCCGCGCGAGTGGCCGTGGTAGACGGCGTCGCGGTCGCAGCGGACCATCCAGGCGGAGTCGCCGTCGCTCTTCCTGGCCCACTGGAACTCGTCCTCGTGGTCGATCATGGTGATGCGCCCGGCGCGGTCGGAGACGCCGAGCACGCCGTCGTGGATGTCCAGCCAGTAGATGTCCACGTCGTCGGCGATCTCGTACGCCAGGCGCGGCACCTTGCCGCTCAGGTCGTACACGTTGCCGTCGTCGGCGCCCGCGTAGATCCAGAAGTCGTCGGCGACGATGCACTTGACGCCGTCGGGGAGCCGGAAGTGGCCGGTGACGGTGCCGTCGTGGGCGACGGTGTAGACGTCGCCGTTCTGGTTGCCGACCCAGGCGCGCTGGTCGTCCACGAAGATGCCGAACGCGGCGGCGCCGCTGGAGAACCGCCAGAGCACCGGGGCCCTGCGCGCGGAGGGGACGTGCGCGCGCGTGACCGAGCCGCCGGACCCTGAGCCCGCGGAGCCCACGGAGCTCACGAGCATGGTGCGCCGGGTGACGGTGCGCCGCTGCCGCACGCCGCGCACGGCGGGCGCGTATCCCTTGCGCACCTTCTCGGCGATCTTCTTGGCCGCGGCCGCCTCGGCCTTGCCGGCGGTGGCGAAGGCGGTCACCTTGGTCTGGCCGCGTTCGCCGATCCTGCCGTAGGTGATGGTGACCTCGGTGTCGGCGACCACCACCTCGTAGAACTTGTGCGCGCTCCCGGCGTCCTCGGACAGCTCCAGATATGTGCTTCGCGGCGGCATCGCGACGTCCCTTCTTGATCGAATGCCCCGGAGCGTACGGGAGTCGTACGACAAATCCCGGCATTTCCCGACTTCCGGTCCGCCGTCCTGGCACCGCCAGGGCGCCGCAACAGGGCCGGCCGATCCGAAACCGATGTTTACCTGGGACGAAGCGGGCAACGCCCAAAGGAGGGAACACGCCGGCGGCAGGGGGAGGAACGCCATGGCGAACGTGTTCGCAATCCTGGAACGAGATCACGACATGGTCAAGCGCCTGATGACGGAGCTGGAGTCCGGGCCCCCGATGTCCGGGCGCGCCGGGGACGCCCACATGTCGGCCCGCAAGCAGCAGGTGGACCGGCTCATCACCGAGGAGTCCAAGCACGAGGCGGTCGAGGAGGAGTACTTCTGGCCGGTCGTGCGGGAGCTGGTGCCCGGCGGCGACGCGATGGCCGACCACGCCATCGCCCAGGAGCAGCGCGGGAAGTACGCGCTGGACGAGCTGATCGGCTACCAGCCGGGCGAGCCCCGGTGCGAGGACACGCTGATGGGCTTCATCAGCGAGGCGCGCGAGCACATCGCCTACGAGGAGGAGCACGTCTGGCCGGAGCTGCGCCTGGTCATCAGCCCCGAGCGGGCGGACGAGCTCGGGTCGAAGATGGAGCGCGCCAAGAAGATCGCGCCCACCCGCCCGCACCCGCGCACGCCGCCCAGGCCGGGGCTGCTCAAGGCCGCGAGCCCGCTCGTGGGCACCGCCGACCGCATCCGCGACCTGGTGACCGGCCGGCACCACTGACCCTGCCGCGCCGCCCGGGAGCGGGCGCCACGAGGAGGGCCGAGCAGGGGCGGACGCCGCAAGAGGGGGCGACCGGGGCGGACGCCCCGGGTGAGAAGGCGGTCAGCCGAGGCCGGACAGGAAGCGGGCCGCGATGGGCGCCGCGACCGCCGCGCCGGTGCCCCCGCCCTCCACGATCACCGCGAACGCGAGGTCGCCCTTGTAGCCGATGAACCAGGAGTGCGTCGGCGGCTCCTCGCCGGACCCGTACTCGGCGGTGCCCGTCTTGCCCGCGGTGCCCGGCGGGAACGCGACCGCGCTCGCCGTGCCCTCGCTGACCACCGCGGGCATGAGCTCGCGCAGCGCCGCGGCGACGGCGGGCTCCAGGCGGCGCGGCGGGGCGCCGCCGTCCGGGACCAGGGACTCGGGCACGAGCCGGGGCTCGCGCCAGATGCCCGAGGCGATGGCCGCGGCGACGGTGGCCATGTTGAGCGGGCTGGCCAGCACCCGGCCCTGCCCGATGGCGGCCGAGGCCAGGTCGGTGTCGTCGCGCGGCGTGGGGAACTCCGCGCGCACGGCGGGCACGCCGGGGGTGACCGGCGCACCGAACCCGAAGCCGCGCGCGACCTCGGCGAGCCGGTCGGCGCCGAGCCGCTCCACGGCGAGGCCGGCGAAGGTCGTGTTGCAGGAGTGGGCGAACGCGTCGCGGAACGACAGCCGCCCGTAGTCGTGGAACTCGGCGTTGTGGAAGGCGAACCCGCCGATCGTCTGCTCGGGCGGGCACGTCACCACGTCGTCCGGGGCCACGCCGTCGGCCACCAGCGCCGAGGCCGTGACGACCTTGAACGTCGAACCCGGCGGGTACTTGCCGAGCAGCGCCCGGTTGAACCCGCCGGGCTTGTTGACGACGGCCAGCACCTCACCCGTGGAGGGCCGCAGCGCCACCAGCGAGGCGGGCTTGCCGATCCTTTCGAGCGCCGCCGCACCCGCCCGGTGGACCCGCAGGTCGACGGTGGTGGTCAGGGGTGAGCCGGGCACCCGCTCCCCGGTCGCGACCGTCTTGACGGGCTTGCCGGTGCCGCCGCCCGTGACGATCTCGACGCGGGCCGACGGCTTGCCCTTCAGCCGGGCGCCGTAGCGTTCCTTCAGGGCGTCGACGAGTTGCAGCACCGAGCCGGGCGCGTCGGCGGTGTCGATGCGCGTGCCGTCCGCGGCGCGGACGGGCGCGGACTCGGCGGGCACCTCGGCGACCCGGAAGCGCCTGCCGGGCTTCAGGTCGCGGTGGATCGCCTGCGGAGAGAAGTCCACGCGCCAGGCGCGGTCGCGCTTCACCAGCGTCAGCCTGCCGGTGTAGGAGAAGTCGACGGGGCCGCGCAGGGCGGCGCGGAAGTCGACGGTCGTCGCGTCCTTCCCCTCACGCGGCCGCGCGGGCGTGAAGGCCGCCGAGGTGAGCTTGAGGTCGGCGCGGAAGTCGCGGTACCACCGCTCGAAGTCGCCGGGCGGGTCGGCGGTCAGGGCGCGCATCGCGGCGTAGTCGCCCTTCGCCCAGCCCTCCAGGTACCGCGCGGCCGTCTCCTCGGCCGATCCTTGCGTGCGCAGCGCCCATATGACGCCGCCCGCCACGGCCAGCGGCACCACCGTGGCCACCGCGACCGTGACGACCGCTGTTCGCCTCATCCGATCCCCCGTTCGGTTCAGGAGTGAAGAGGACAGCAGATGGCCTGGGTTCATGTCCAATACTGATATCTCGTCGCATTTGATACTTGTTTGGATATCCTCGCTGGTGATGGACCTGATCAGGCACCTGCGCCTCTTCGTCGTCGTCGCGGAAGAGCTGCACTTCGGCAACGCGGCGGCCCGGCTCGGCATGGCGCAGCCGCCGCTCAGCCAGCGCGTCAAGCGGCTGGAGGAGGAGCTCGGCGTGCGGCTGTTCGACCGGTCGAGCCGCCAGGTCCGCCTGACCGAGGCGGGCAGGCTGCTGCTCACCGAGGCCCGCGACCTCGTGGCGCGGGCCGACCGGGTCCGCGAGCTCATGGCGCGGGCCGGCGGCGACGGCGCGGCGGGCCTGCGCATCGGGGTGCCGCCCGACCTCGGCGGCACGGCCGTCGCGGCCCTGCTCGCCGCGCTGCGCGAGGCCGACCCTCCCCTGCGTCCCGCGCTGACGGAGATGTGCACCGCCGACCAGGTGCGGGCGCTGGCCGACGGCGAGCTCGACGGCGGGGTGATCCGCCACCCGGCCGGCGCGGCCGGGCTGACGTACGGGCCCATGCTCGTGCAGCATCCGGGGGTGCTGCTGCCGGCGGACGATCCGCTGGCCGAGTTCTCCTCGGTGCACCTGGCCGACCTCGCCACCCGGCCGCTCGTGCTGCTGCCGCGCGAGAGCGAGCCTGGCCTGCACGAGGAGACGCTGACCGACTGCCGCCGCCACGGGTACGTGCCCGGCGAGGTGCATCCCGCGGCGCACCCCCAGTTCACGCTGGGCCTGGTGATGTCGGGCACGGCCGTCGCGTTCGGCCCCCGGGCGGAGCAGCCGGGCGTGGTCTGGCGGCCCTTGCTGGGCGACCCGCTGGCGTGGCGGGTGTCGGCGGCCTGGCGCCGGCCGGGCCCGGCGGTG
This sequence comes from Sphaerisporangium siamense, assembly GCF_014205275.1. Lineage (NCBI taxonomy): Bacteria > Bacillati > Actinomycetota > Actinomycetes > Streptosporangiales > Streptosporangiaceae > Sphaerisporangium > Sphaerisporangium siamense. The sequence continues at coordinate 3,376,672 of NZ_JACHND010000001.1, read as the reverse complement.
GAGGAGTTCGGCGCGGTGGCCGTGCGGGTGCTGCGGGAGAATGCCGGGATGATCGACGACGGTGCCGCGCGGGCGCGCAGGATCGCCCACCGCCCCGCCTCCGGGCTGCTGGCATGAGGCGGCCCGACCTGGCCGCCGTCTTCCGTGCGGCGGCCGTCACCGGCGTGGTGCACGCGGTCGACCTGGACACCGGCGCGGAGGTCGGCGTCGGGTCCGACGAGCCGGTGGTGCTGTCGTCGGTGTTCAAGCTGCCGCTGCTGGTGGAGTTCTACCGGCAGGCCGAGGCGGGGCTGCTCGACCCCGCGGAGCGGTGCGAGGTCGCGGCCGAGGGCCGTACGGAGGGCCCCACGGGGCTGGCGGCCATGCGGGACGCGGCCAGCCTGTCCCTGCGGGACCTGGCGTTCCTGATGATCACCGTGAGCGACAACGCCGCCGCGGACGTCCTGGCGGCCCGGGTCGGGCTGGACGCGGTCAACGGGATGCTGGCGGCGTTCGGGTTGACGCGCACCTGGGTCGAGCACGACTGCCGCGGGCTTCTGGCGGCGCTCGCCGCCGACCTGGGCGACGCCGCCGCCCCTCTGGACCCCCGGACGCTCGGCCGCCTGCGGGTGCTCGACCCCGCGCGCACCAACCGGAGCACCCCGCGCGAGATGACCCGGCTGCTCGGCATGGTGTGGCGGGACGAGGCGGCCGGGCCGGAGTCGTGCGCCGCGATCCGCCGCCTGCTCGGGCTGCAGGTCTGGCCGCACCGCCTGGCGTCGGGGTTCCCGTACGACGACGTGGTGGTCAGCGGCAAGACCGGGTCGCTGCCGACGATACGCAACGAGGTCGGCGTCGTGGAGTACCCCGACGGCGGGCGGTACGCGGTGGCGGTGTTCACCCGCTCGATCGGCACCGCCCAGCACCAGCCGCGGGCGGACGCGTCCATCGGCACCGTCGCCCGCGCGGCGGTGGACCACCTGCGCGCGTCGTGACGCCGCTCAGCCGCCGAGCAGCTCGGGCAGCCGGCCGAACGCCTGGTTGATCTGGACGTGGTCGTGGTAGTCGCGCGAGGACACGATGAGGCCGTCGCGGACGCGCAGCACCTGGATGTTCCTGGACGTCCACGTGCGGCCGGTGGCGAGGACCTCTCCCTGGTGGGTGAACTCGGCGATGACGACCTCGGGGTCGGCGGTCTCGTGCACCACCTGGTCCAGGACGCGGAGCTTCAGCAGGCCGATCCTGTCGTGGAAGTGGCGGGCGACCTCCTTCCTGCCCTCGATGCGCATCGGGGCGGGGATGGCCAAGGGGATCTCCACGACGACGTCCTCGGCGTACAGCTCGGCGAGGCCCTCCCACTCGCCGGCCGAGATTCCGGCGGCGAGGCGCTCGAAGACCTCGCGCGGCGTGCGGATGGACGTGGGCGAATCCGATGCGGGCATGAAGAAACCCCCTCCAGAAGACACGGGTAACCGGAGTGAAAACTCCGATTCCTAGCATGCGGAGAGATCACTCCGGTTGTCAAGCGCGTAACCGGCCGCCCTCCCCTCGGACGGCGGCCGGCGCGCGGAGTGGGCGAGAGGTCAGCAGCGGCCGAGCATGCCGGCCAGGGCCGACTTCTCCGCGCCGTCCACGGTCAGGCTCCACTCGTACTTCACGTCGATGTACGCCTTGGCGTAGGTGCACCAGAACGAGGTGAGCGGGGGCTTCCAGAGCGCGGGGTCGTCGTCGCCCTTGGCCTGGTTGACGTTGTCGGTCACGGCCCACAGCTGCGGGTTGCCGAGGTCGTTGGCGAACGCCTGGCGCCGCGAGGTGGTCCAGGCGTGCGCGCCGGAGCGCCACGCCTCCGCCAGCGGCACCATGTGGTCGATGTCCACGTCGGAGGCGGCGGTCCAGGTGCCGCCGTCGTACGGGGAGTACCACTGGCCCGAGGTGGCCGCGCAACCGGAGTTGGTGACCACGCCGGTGCCGTCGCGCTTCAGCACGGTCTCGCGGGTGTTGCAGGCGCCCGAGATCGTGATCCAGTGCGGGAACAGGGCGCGGTCGTAGGTGCCGGCGTTGCGCTCGATGTCCACGGTGAGCGCGTTCAGCTCGGCGGTGGCCGTGCTGAGGGAGGGAATGTTCGGCGGGGTGAAGGCGTGGGCGGGGGCGGTCGCCAAGGTGGCGGCGGCAAGAGCGAGGGCGGTGGCGGCGGCGAGGAACGGGACTCGTCTCACGAGTCTCTCCTTCTGTCTCCGGGCCCGGCTCGGCGTGCGGCCGCGGGCCACGGGGTTGACGAGACAGAACGGACGATTACACCGCACCGATTGTCGAGAAATATCAGCCTTTGCTGACGGGATTCCTCCGGCTTGGTCAGGAGATGCGCTGGCAATCCGGGCATCGCGCGCCGAGCAGCGGCGACCCCGCGGCGAAGATCCGCCGGGCGCTCACCGGGCCGGGGAACGTCCCGGCGAAATCACGGTGAACCCCCGTCGTACCAGGCCCGGCGCTCCCCGCCGACGGCCGAGGGCCCGGCTCTCCCCAGGAACGCCGAAGGCCCGGCCGGGTGAACCTGGCCGGGCCTTCGGCGGGTCGGACGCCCTCGCGGCGCTCAGTCGACCTCGACCCAGTCGAGCGTGCGCTGGACGGCCTTCTTCCAGCCGGCGTAGCCCGCCGCGCGCTGCTCCTCCGACCAGGCGGGAAGCCAGCGCCTGTCCTCGTTCCAGTTGCGCTTCAGCTCCTCGGTGGAGGACCAGAAGCCGAGCGCCAGCCCGGCCGCGTACGCCGCGCCGAGGGCCGTGGTCTCGGCCACGACCGGCTTGGACACCGGCACCCCGAGGACGTCCGCCTGGATCTGCATGCACAGGTCGTTCGCCGTGACCCCGCCGTCGACGCGCAGTACGTCCAGGCGCACCCCGGAGTCGCCGGCCATGGCCTCGACGACGTCCCTGCTCTGGTAGCAGATCGCCTCCAGCGTGGCGCGGGCGATGTGCGCGTTGGTGTTGTACCGCGACAGCCCGACGATCGCGCCGCGCGCGTCGGAGCGCCAGTACGGCGCGAACAGGCCCGAGAAGGCCGGCACGAAGTACACGCCCCCGTTGTCGGGGGCCTGGCGCGCCAGCGCCTCGCTCTGCGCCGCGCCGGAGATGATGCCGAGCTGGTCGCGCAGCCACTGCACCGCCGAGCCGGTCACGGCGATCGAACCCTCCAGCGCGTACACGGGCTTGTCGTCGCCGAACTGGTAGCAGACCGTGGTGAGCAGGCCGTGGCGGGAACGCACCGGCTCGTGGCCGGTGTTGAGCAGCAGGAAGTTGCCGGTGCCGTAGGTGTTCTTGGCCTCGCCGACGCCGAAGCACACCTGGCCGACGGTCGCGGCCTGCTGGTCGCCGAGGTCGCCGGACAGCGGCACCTCGCCGCGCAGCGGCCCGTCGCCGCGCGTCACCCCGTACAGGTCCGGGTTGGAGGATGGACGGATCTCGGGCAGCATCGCGCGGGGGATGCCGAAGAACGACAGCAGCTCGTCGTCCCAGTCGAGCGTCTCCAGGTTCATCAGCATCGTGCGGCTGGCGTTGGTGGGGTCGGTGACGTGCGCGCCGCCCGCGGCGCCGCCGGTGAGGTTCCACAGCAGCCAGGTGTCGGTGGTGCCGAACACCGCGTGCCCGGCCTCGGCGGCGGCCCGCACGCCCTCGACGTTCTCCAGAATCCACTGGATCTTGCCGCCCGAGAAGTACGTCGCCGGGGGAAGGCCCGCCTTGCGGCGGATGACGTCGCCCTTGCCCTCGCGCTCCAGCGCGGCGGCGATGCGGTCGGTGCGGGTGTCCTGCCAGACGATCGCGTTGTGGTACGGGCGGCCGGTCCTGCGGTCCCAGACGACGGTGGTCTCGCGCTGGTTGGTGACGCCGAGCGCGACGAGGTCGGCCGCGGTGAGGTTCGCCGCGCCGAGCGCGGTCTCGATCACCGCGCGGGTGCGCTCCCAGATCTCCACCGGGTTGTGCTCCACCCAGCCCGCCCGCGGCAGGATCTGCTCGTGTTCGAGCTGGTGCCGGGCGACCTCGTCGCCGCCGTGGTCGAAGATCATGAATCGGGTGCTGGTCGTGCCCTGGTCGACTGCTCCGACGAAGTCAGCCATGGTCTCCTCCTCAGACGGCTTCGGTGGGGATCCTCCCCGGCTCGGGCTCGCCCGGCCTCGGCAGGTAGCGGGCGATGAGCGCCTGGTACAGCCCCGCGCCGGCCACGCCGCCGATCAAGGGCGCCACGATCGGCACCCAGAAGTACAGGCCACCGTACTGATCTCGCCACGCGGTCTCGTACCCCGTGAGCCACGAGGCCAGCCGCGGGCCGAGGTCGCGGGCGGGGTTGATGGCGTACCCGGCGTTGGTGCCCCAGGCCATGCCGATGCCGACGACGATGAGCCCGACGACGAACGGCGCCAGGTTCGCGGCGGGCGCGCTGTTGGCGAGGTCGGTGACGGCGAGGACGAGGAACAGCAGGATCGCCGTGCCGATCACCTGGTCGCGGAAGGCGCCCCACTGGTGCACGGGCAGCGTGCCGTTGCCCGGCAGCGTGGAGAACACCCCTTGGGTCTTGATGGTGAGGCCGGGGTCGGCCGCGGCGAGCACCTCGGCGTAGTTCCAGCGGACGAGCAGCGCGGCCGCGAACGCGCCGAGGAGCTGCGCGGCCGCGTACGGCAGCACCTTGCGCCACGCGAAGCCCTTGAAGACGGCCAGGGCGACCGTGACGGCCGGGTTGAGGTGCGCGCCGCTGATCCGGCCCGCGGTGTAGACACCGAGCGTGACGCCGAGGCCCCAGGCCCAGGTGATGCTGTCGTGCCCGCCGATCCCGCCCGCGACCACCTGGGCCACGACCGCGGTGCCGAACAGGATGAGGATCAGCGTGCCCGCGAACTCCGCGGCGAACTCGCCGACCAGGACGGGGGCCTCTCTGGCGCTTTTCGCGCCACCCACCCCGCTTGTCGTGCTTGCGCTGCTTGGCATGTCCTGCCTTCCTCTCCACGCGGGCCACCTGCCGTGAGGGGGGAGCGCTCCCATCGATGCGGCCGTGGCCTGCACCGATACCGCGTCCGCGGCGGCGAAAGCCGCGTCCGCGATGGGGTCAAGGATTTTTTGCCGCTAAGTGCGGACATGGTGGAATGCGTCCGGCTGCTCTGGGACGCCAGGCCGATCACCCTTCCTGATTATGAGCGGTCCCCCGGAAATTGCCACACCATGGCCGGGAACCGTCCCGTGCCGCGTCGCCGGTCACCGCCCGTCACCACGCCCCCGGGCGCCGCCCCCGTCCCGCGCCGTGCCGTCCTTCCCTCGGAAAGCAATGAACCCGTTGTCATTGCTAATAACCCGTTTTAGCGTTTTAGCGACTGATTTCGGGGACCGGAAAAACGGGAGGCCATACCCCCATGGCGAAGCCGCTGGGCGTGCAGCTGTACACAGTGCGAGATCACATGAGATCCGGCCGCGACGAGGTCCTCCGGCGTATCGCGGAGATCGGGTACGGCGCCGTCGAGGCGTTCGACCCCGCCGACGACCCCAAGGGACTCCGGCGGTCGGCCGACGACCTGGGGCTGGCCGTCCCCGCCACACACGCCCACGCGCTGCTGACCGGCGACCCGGACGCCGTGTTCGACGCCGCCGCCGTCCTCGGCGCCGGCCTGCTCGTCGTCCCGGCCGGGATACCGCACGAGGAGTTCACCACCCGGGACGGGATCGCCAGGACCGCCGACCTGCTCAACGGGCTCGCCGAGCGCGCCGCCGGGTACGGCATGCGGCTCGGCTACCACAACCACTGGTGGGAGATCGAGCCGCGCGTGGACGGCGCGCACGCCGTCGAGGCGCTGGCCCGCGCCCTGGTCCCGGAGGTCTTCCTGGAGATCGACACCTACTGGGCCGCCGTGGGCGGCGCCGACGTGCCCGCCCTGCTCGGGCGTCTCGGCGGGCGGGTGCTCGCCCTGCACGTCAAGGACGGCCCCGGCGTCAGGGACGCACCGCACACCGCCGTCGGAGAGGGGGTGATGAACGTCCCCGCCGTCCTGGCCGCCGCGCCGGACGCCTGGCGGATCGTCGAACTGGACCACTGCGCCACCGACGTCTTCGACGCGCTGGCCGCGAGCCACGCCTACCTCTCCGGCCTCGCCGACTCCGGCCCCCCTGGCCCCTCCGGCCCCTCGAAGGCATCCCCCGCCACCGGCGTCTCCCGTCTGGAGCGCGCGTGACGGCCGGGCCCGTCGGGGTCGCGGTCATCGGGGCGGGCGCGATCAGCGAGGCGTACCTGCGCAACCTGAGGACCTTCCCCGACGTGCGGGTGCTCGGCGTCGCCGACCTGGACGAGGAGCGCGCCCACGTCAAGGCGCGGATGCACCGCGTGCCCCTGTCCGGGGACGTCGACACCATCCTCGGGGTGCCGGAGGTCGAGATCGTCGTCAACCTGACGATCCCGGCGGCGCACGCGGCCGTCGCGATGGCGGCCCTGCGCGCCGGCAAGCACGTGTACGGCGAGAAGCCGCTGACGCTCGACCCGGGCGAGGGCGAGAAGCTGCTCGCCGAGGCCGCCACGCGCGGGCTGCGCGTCGGCAACGCCCCGGACACCTTCCTCGGCGCGGGCCTGCAGTCGGCCAGGCGCGCCATCGCCTCCGGCATGATCGGCACGCCGGTCGCGGCGACCGCCGTGATGCAGAGCCCCGGACCGGAGTCCTGGCACCCCAACCCGGAGTGGCTGTACCAGGGCGGGGCGGGCCCGCTGTACGACATGGGCCCGTACTACCTGACCGCGCTGGTCGCGACGCTCGGCCCGCTGTCGAAGGTGGCGGCGAGCGCGCGGCAGGCCCGCCCGCACCGGGTGATCGGCTCGGGGCCGCGCGGCGGGACGAGCTTCGCCGTCGAGGTGCCGACGCACGTCATGGCGCTGCTGGACTTCGTCGGCGGCGCGGCCGCGTCGGCGACGTTCAGCTTCGACTCCCCCGCCTACATGGCCGCGATCGAGGTCATCGGCACCGACGGCTCGCTGTCGCTGCCCGATCCCAACACCTTCGGCGGGCCCCTGTGCGTGCGCGGCCCCCGCGACGGCGGCTGGCGGGAGCTGCCGGTGGAGGGGACGACGGTGGGGCGCGGCATCGGCGTGCTGGACATGGCCCGCGCGCTGCGCGCCGGGGTGCCGCACCGCGCCACGGGCATCCTCGCGCTGCACGTGCTGGAGACGATGGCCTCGATCATCGGCTCCGCCCGGCACGCCGAGTTCCGCCACCTGCGCACGACCGTGCCGGCCCCCGAGCCGCTGCCCGTGGGCTGGGACCCCCACGAGGCCACGCTCGGCTGACGCGGCGGGCGTGCGCCGCTCCCCCGCGCCGCCCGCCCGCCGCGTCAGAGGGTCTTGGCGACCGTGAACAACAGCACCGACTCCTCCAGCGCCTCCACGCGCTGGCGGGCGTCGGGCAGCTCCAGCAGGTCACCGGCCAGGACGTCCCAGGTCGCCCCGGCCGAGGTCACGCGGATCCGCCCTTCGAGGACGTGGAAGGAGCCTTCGCCGGGATTCTCGAACTCGCTCATCACCGAGCCCTTCAGCAGGGCGATCACCGTCTGGCGCAGCACGCGCTCGTGGCCGCCGACCACGGTCTCCGCCGCGTGCCCGCCGGAGGATTCCGCCGCGCGGTCGAGCTGCACGCGGCCTAGTGCTACGAGAGAGAACTTCTGCATGACGTATCCCCTTCGTGGTCCCCTGGTCCCCTTGGCCCCTGCGCGGCCTGGCGGCGAAGCGGGCGCGTCGCGGCGCCCCTCGCCGAGATGACTACCCCTGTCACGCCGTTTACCCGCGATCACGTCGTGGCGAGCGCGACGGTCGGGGACAGCCGGGCCGCGCGCATCGCCGGGTAGATCCCCGCGACCGTGCCGATGGCCAGCGTCGCCAGCAGTGCCCCGCCCGCCGCCCACGCGGGCACGACGGCCGGCCAGTCCTTGAGCAGCGCGTACCCGAGCGTGGCGGCGGCGCCGAGCACGGTGCCCACCGCGCCGCCGAGCGCGGACAGCAGCAGCGACTCCGACAGGAACTGCAGCCGCACCTGCCCCCGGGTCGCGCCCAGCGAGCGGCGCAGGCCGATCTCGCGGCGGCGCTCCAGCACCGAGATCACCATCGTGTTGGCCACGCCCACGCCGCCGACCAGCAGCGCCACCGCGCCGAGGCCGAGCAGCAGGTTCGTGAACGCCCCCGCCGCCGCGGCACGGGCGGCGAGCGCGTCCGAGGGACGGCTGACGTCCACCTCGCCGGGGTTCTCGGGGTTGACCGTGCGCGGCAGCACCTGGCGCACCGCCTCCACCGCCGCGTCGTCCGAGCGCTCGTAGATCTTGGTGGGGTGCCCGTCGAAGCCCAGGTAGCGCTCGGCGGCCGGCCAGCCCACGAGCGCGGACCGCTCGATCTCGGGGGCGAGCGGCATCGCGTCCAGGATGCCGACCACGGTGAACCAGCGGTTCCCGATCCACACCCGCGGCCCCACCCGGTGGACGCCGAGCCGCTCGGCGGCGACCGAGCCCAGCACCACGGCGGGCTTGTCGGCGTTGGCCGCGTTCAGCCAGGTGCCCTGCCGGACGGTGCCCTCCAGCGTCGTGGCGAGCTCCTCGGTGGCCGCCTGGACGGCGATGCCGCCGGTGACCTCCTTGGGGATGCGGTCGGTCCTGCGGACGGCGGCGTCCGTGCTCCCCGTCGCGGCGGCCGTCGTCACCGGGCCGATCCTGCGGACCATCTCGACCGACTCCTCGGGCAGCTCGGCCCGGTCGCCGAACATGGTCTGGCCGGGCGCCACGGTGAGCAGGTTCGTGCCGAGCCGGTCGAGTTGCCGCAGCAGCTCCTCCCGCGAGGAGGAGGAGATGCCGATGACCGCGACCATCGTGGCGATGCCGATCGCGATGCCGAGGGCCGACAGCACGACCCGGGCCGGGCGGGTGCGCAGCCCCGCCGCGCCGACCCGCAGCACGTCCCGCGCCCCCAGCCGGGCCGGGACCAGCCCCGCCTGCCCCCTCACGCCGGCCCCCGTCCGGTCGCCGCACCCGACGCCGTGCCGGATGCCCTGCCCGGCGCGACGCCGGACGCCGTGTCCGATGCCGTGCCCGGCGCCGTGCCCGATGCCGTGCCCGATGCCGTGCCCGATGCCGTGCCCGATGCCGCCGCGGGTGTGCGGCGGCCGGTGCCCGGGCCGTCGTCGGCGGCGATCAGGCCGTCCCTGACCCGGACCCGGCGGGGCGTCCAGGCGGCGATCTCCGCGTCGTGCGTGATGATCGCCACGGTCGTGCCCGAGGCGTGCAGCGCGCCGAGGACCTCCAGCACCTCGGCCCCCGCCGCGGAGTCCAGGTTGCCGGTCGGCTCGTCGGCCAGCAGCAGCGGAGGGTCACCGACGACCGCGCGGGCCACGGCCACCCGCTGCTGCTCACCGCCCGACATCTGGTGCGGCCGGTGCCCGAGCCGGTGCCCGAGCCCCACCCGTTCCAGCGCGGCGGCGGCCCTCTCGCGCCGCTCCCGCAGCCCGGGGCCGCCGTAGAGCAGGCCGTCGGCCACGTTGTCGAGCGCGCTCGTCCCGGGGGCCAGGTGGAACTGCTGGAAGACGAAGCCGAGACGGCGGGCGCGCAGCGCGGACAGCTCGCGGTCCGACAAGTCCCCGACCTCGTACCCGGCGATGCGGACGCTGCCCGACGTCGGCCGGTCCAGCGTGCCGATCATGTGGAGCAGCGTGGACTTGCCCGACCCTGACGGCCCCACGATGGCCAGCAGCTCGCCGGGCTCGACGGTCAGGCTCACCCCGCGCAGCGCCTCCACGTGCCCGGCGTAGGTCTTGCGGACGTCGGCGAGCCGAACGATGGCGGTCACCGGTCCGGCACCCCGACCTTCATGCCCGCGGCGAGCCCGTCGCCGGAGACCTCGACCCTGCCGCCGCCGTACGCCCCGGTCTCGACCGCGACGACCCGCGTGCCGGACCCTTCGGCGACCTCGACGCCGAACCCGCCCTCGGCCAGGGCGAGCAGCGCCTCGACCGGCACGGACAGGACGTCCTTCACGCGCTCGCTCTCCATGGCGACGCTGACCGGCGCCTGGTCCAGCCGGCCCACCTTCGCGGCCGAGCGGAGCGAGATCTCCACGTCGATGGTCGCGTCGCCGCCGCCCTGCCCCGCGTCGTCGCCCGAGGCCCGGGCCACCGTGCCGACCTCGCTGATCGTGCCCTTGACCCGGGCGCCTCCCGGCAGCTCGATCGTCACCGGGGCCCCCTTCCTGGCCATGGACTGGTCGTCGGTGTCCAGGTCGACGTGCACGGTGCGGCGGGTCGAGGTCACCGCCAGGACCCGCCTGCCCGGGTTCACCGGGTCGCCGACCTCCACGTCGGCGCGGGACACGCGCACGGGCCCGGGCAGGAAGACCACCTGGCCCGCGTCCACCTGCCCGGTCTCGACCAGCCCCCGGTCCTCCTGCCAGTCCAGGACCGCGCGCCGGGTGGCGTAGGTGAACTCGTCGTCCACCGTCATGTCGTCCCCGTAGCCGAGCGCCTTCAGGTTGCGTTCGAGCTGCCGCACGTCCGGCCCGTCGGACACCCCGATGGACAGCGGCCGGTAGAGGGGCAGCGCGCCGTACATGAGCACGAGCGGCCTGCGGTCCACCTTCAGCAGGGCACGGCCGCGGCTGATCGTCGTGCCCTCCCCCGCGACCGCCGTCACGGTGCCCGCCGCGCCGGCGTACACCCGGCGCTCCCCGGTGTAGGTCAGGCTGCCGTCGACCGTGGTGGTGTCCACCAGGTCGCCGCGCGTGACCTCGGCCGTACGGGACGGCGCGGCCTTGGGCGGCGCCTCGGCCGTGCCCGTGCCCGTGCTCATCACCGCCGCCGTCGCCGCCCCGGCCAGGACGGCGGTCACCCCGGCCGACACGGCGGCCAGGCGCCGAACTCCCATCAGTGTCACCTCCGCGCGCCACGGGTCCCACGCCCGTCAGCACAGGCGGTTTTCTAGCCGCGCGCCGATTAGCGGCGGATAAGCGGAGAGCGAGGCCGGGCGCGCTTACCGGTGCCTAACGTCCGATGGACCACGCTGGTCAGCCGCAGGAGGAAACGCGCGGAAAGGGTGTGAGATGCGGGTGCTCGTCGTCGAGGACGAAGAGGAGCTCGCCGACGCCATCGCCCACGGGCTGCGGCGCCGTGCGATGGCCGTGGACGTGGCCTACGACGGCGCCGAGGCGGTGGACCGGCTCGGCTACGTGCAGTACGACGTCGTCGTCCTGGACCGCGACCTGCCGGAGCTGCACGGGGACGAGGTGTGCCGGGGGCTGGCGGAGGCGGGCGCGTCGTGCCGGGTGCTGATGCTCACCGCCGCCGCCCGCGTCGGTGACCGGGTGCGGGGGTTGTCCCTCGGCGCCGACGACTACCTGACCAAGCCGTTCGCGTTCGCCGAGCTGGCCGCGCGGATCCGCGCGCTGGCCCGCAGGACCGCTCCCGCGCGCCCCGCCGTCCTGGAACGCGCGGGCGTCCGGCTGGACCTGGCGGCGCGGACGGCCACGCGGGACGGGGAGCCCGTGGCGCTCACCCGCAAGGAGTTCGCGGTGCTGGCCGAGCTGATGCGGGCCGAGGGCGCCACGCTGGCGCCGCGCGAGGTGGTGGCGCGGGCGTGGGACGAGAACGCCGAGACGGGGACCGGGGCGCTGCGGGTCACGATCACCACGCTGCGCAGGAAGCTCGGCGCGGCCGTGATCGAGACCGTGCCGGGGGTGGGGTACCGGGTGGACCGGCCGTCAGAACCGCGAGACGCGGCGCCGTCCACGGCGGAGGACACGGGCGGCGGACCGGAGCCGCACGGCCGGAGCGGAGAGCGGGAGCGGCATGGCGGAGGGCGGCGATGACGGGACGGCCGGCCACGGTGCCGCGCGGTGGAGGGCGACGATGACGGGATGGTTCGGCGCGGTGCCGCGCGGGGTCAGAGCGCTGCGGCGCGGGCCCGGTCTGCGGGCGCGGCTAACGCTGATCTACACCGGCCTGTTCTTCGCGGCGGGCACGGCCCTGCTGCTGGCGACGAACCTGATGACGGCCCGCGCGCTGAACCGTCAGTTCGTCATACGCCTGCCCCCGCTGGAGGCGCCGTCCCCGGGACGGGACCGCAAGTTCCTGGCCTTCCAGATCGGCAAGGACTACCTCTCGCAGATCGAGCAGAGCAAGCAGCAGGTGCTCCAGGATCTTTTGCAGAACTCGGCGCTGGTCATGGCCGGGATCGGGATCCTGGCGATCATCCTCGGCCACATGGTCGCCGACCGCGCGCTGCGTCCGCTGCACCGCGTCACCGACGCCGCCGAACGGCTGTCCGAGAGCACCTTGCACGAGCGCATCGCGCTGGCCGGGCCGCACGACGACGTCAAGCGGCTGGCCGACACCTTCGACGCGATGCTGGACCGGCTGCAACGGGCCTTCGACGCCCAGCGCCGCTTCGCGCTCAACGCCTCCCACGAGCTGCGCACGCCGCTGGCGATCAACCGGACCCTGCTGGAGGTCGCCCTGGAGGAGCCGGACGCCTCGGAGGACCTCACCCGGCTCGGCAAGGCGCTGCTCGCCACCAACGCCCGGCACGAGCGGCTCATCGAGGGCCTCCTGCTGCTCACCCGGTCCGAGCACGAGCTGGTCACCCGCAGGCCGGTGGACGTCAGGGACCTCGCGCAAGGGGTGGTCGAGCTGCTGGAGCCGACCGCCCGGCGCAGGCGGATCACCGTCACCGAGCGGCTGGGCCCGGCGACGGCGGGCGGCGATCCCGTGCTGATCGAGCGCTGCGTGTTCAACCTGGTGGAGAACGCGCTGAAGTACAACGTCAAGGACGGCACGGTCGCGGTGGAGGTCGCCGCCGACGGCGGGAACGTGCTGATCCGCGTGGAGAACACCGGGCCGCTGATCCCGGGGCACGAGGTCGCCGACCTGTTCGAGCCGTTCCACCGGCTGCGCGAGCGCGTCGGCTCCGCCCAGGGCTCGGGGCTCGGCCTGTCGATCGTCCGCGCCATCGTCAACGCCCACGGCGGCACGGTCGAGGCGTCGCCACGCGCCGAGGGCGGCCTGACGATCACCGTACGCCTGCCCGCCGCGCCCCGCACCCTCCTCCAGGCCCGCTGATCCTCGCGCGCGAGACCCCCCGGGATCGCGAACCCCCACCACGCGACCGCTGATCACGTGCGCGGGTGCAGGGAAGGACGGGCCGAGCCGGCGGCCAGGTCCGCGGATCCCCGCTCGGGGCCGGATACGCGCCCCTCAGCGCGCACCCGGCCCTCCGCGGCGAGGCCCGGCCGGGTCACTCCGCCGGGCCGCCCGGGGCGCCGGGGAGCAGCTTCTCGCACGCCTTGTGCGCCTCCTTGAACTTCTTGCCGTCCGGGTCGGCGCCCTTCGGCATCTTGATCACGGCGCCCTCGCCGGGCTTGGGGTCGGGCATGTCCACGCCGTGCTCGCGCATGCAGGCGGTGAACTTCAGGACGGCGTCCCGCATTTTGGGGTCGTTCCCCTTGCCCAGCAGCCCTCCCCCTTGCAGGTACTTGCCGCACTCCTTCTGGGCCGCCTCCACCTTGCCCCTGTCCCCGGACCTGATCCTGATCTGGACCTTGCCGCCGGGCTCGGGATCCTTGATGTCGATCCCGTGCCCGCGCATGCACTCCGCGAACTTGACCGGGTCGCTTGACACGGCCGGGGACGCCGACGGGCTCGCCGCGCCCGTCCCCTTCCCGGCCGAGGCGACCCCGGGCGCCTCCTGAGCGGTGCCGCATCCGGCCACCGCGAGCACGGGGGCCGCGCCGATCACCAGGGCAAGCCGCCGGAACCTCATCTCGTCCTCCTCCTCGATCCCCAGGCACGACGCCTGGCGGACAAGCTCCATGTCTACGGAGCCCGGGATTAGCGAGAAGTAAGCCGGGGAGGCGGGAGGGAAGGACTCGGTGGGTAGAGCCGGATAGGCTTCGTCCGGTACCGGTTGGTCCTGAACTACCACCCCGCGATGGGACCGCCCGTGAGTCCTCCACGCCGCCGAACAGAAATCCGGAATCCATGACTCAACGTGACTCACGAGCAATATCAGAGGGCGACACCGCGACGGGTGCGCGCGCCGCCAACGCCGTACGTCTGCCCGAGCCATGGGCGTCGGCGGCCGTGACGGTGGTGCTGCCCACCTACAACGAGGCCACGAACCTCCCCGCGATCCTGGACGCCCTGTTCGCGCTGCCCCTGCCGGCGCTGCGCGTGCTCGTCGTCGACGACAACTCGCCCGACGGCACCGGCGAGCTGGCGGAAACCCTCGCCAAGGACAAGTACGGGGCCGACCGCCTGTCGGTGCTGCACCGCCCCGGCAAGCAGGGACTCGGCCGCGCCTACGTCCACGGCATCAGCCACGCGCTGGACGAGGGGGCCGCGTACGTCGTCCAGATGGACGCCGACCTGTCCCATCCGCCCGAGGCCGTCCCGCAGATGCTCGGCACGCTCCTGTCGACCGAGGCCGACGTCGTGATCGGCAGCCGGTACGCCACCGGAGGCGCGCTCGCCGAGGACTGGTCGCTGCACCGCAAGGCGCTGTCGGCCTGGGCGAACTTCTACGTCCGCGTGCTGCTGCACATGCGCGTGCGGGACGTCACCGCCGGGTTCAAGCTGTGGCGGCGCGAGACCCTGCACGCGATCGACGTCGCCGGGGTGACGAGCAACGGGTACGCCTTCCAGGTCGAGATGAACTACCGCACGATCAGGCGCGGGCTCAAGATCGTGGAAGTGCCGATCCGGTTCGAGGAGCGGCGCGACGGGCGCAGCAAGATGAGCCTCGGCGTCCAGTTCGAGTCGGCGCTCATGCCGTTCAAGCTCATGCGCCACACCCCGGACCTCACCCCCGAGACCCCCGAGACCCCCCCGCCGTCCGAGCCTCCGGCCGCCGAACGCTGAGCCGCGAGCCCCGGGGCCGGCCACCGAGGCGTCTCCCCGGCGACCGGCCATGGGCGGACGGCCGTGCTACGGCCAGGGGTCGCCCCAGGTGGCGTCCCTCGCGGCGCGGTAGGCGTCGCCGTGCCGCTTGGACACGTTCCGCTCGGTCACCCCGTCCGCGCACAGGGTCAGCGTGACCAGGCCCTTGCGGGTGCGCGGATGCCGGAGGATCCTGCCCTCCGCGGGCGCGACCGGCGCGGAGGTCGCGACGACGTAGGAGAACTTCTCGTCCTCGAACCCCAGCTCCGCCGCCTTGAGACGGCGGTGCAGCCCCATGCGGGGCAGGCGGGCCGAGAAATGGCACCAGTCGCCCGCCGGGAGCGGGCAGGCGGACGTGTGCGGGCACGGCGCCGCGACCCGCATCCCGAGATCGACCAGCAGGTCGCGGGCGGCGAGGACGCGGGCGTACCCCTGCGGCGTGCCGGGTTCCACGATGGCGACCGTCGTGCCCCGCCCGGCCAGCCACCGCACGACCGGCTCCTGCGCGGCGGCCGGCAGCTCCGCCAGCACGTAGGAGATCGTGACCAGGTCGGCGGGAGGCGGCGTCAGGTCGGTCCTGATGGCGGACCGCTGCCACGTGGCGTTCTTGACCCCCGGGTGGGCCGCGGCGGCGGCGAGGCGGCGGCCGACCGCGATGACGGCCGGCTCGCGTTCGATCACCGAGACGTGCCGCAGGGACGGCCAGACGGCGCTCGCCGCCCAGACGGCCGCGCCCGTGCCGCCGCCGACGTCCAGGTGGCTCACCGGCCATACTTCGGGCATGGCCGCGGCGGCCTGCGTGAGCGCCGTGGTGACGGCCGCGTACGTGGCGGGCATGCGGGTGGCCGTGTAGGCCGCCACGTCGGTCTCCGACCGGAGCGCCGGGTCGGGGCCCGTCTCCCGGTAGCGGGCGGTGAGCCGGCCCGCCGAGCGGGCCAGGTCCTGCTCGCGGTAGCCGCCGATCATGTCGTCCAGGGCGTCCCTGAGCTCGTCAGGCAGAGTGATCATCGCTTCTCCGAACCACACGGGCCGGAGAAGTCCGCGCGGGTGAGGTCCGCGGCGGGACGCGCGGACGTGAGGGCATGCAAAAGAAGGCTCCTCATCGAGGGAACGGTCATGAGAGGGGGACCGCTTCGCCGCGAGAAGCGCCGACCTGCTCGTTCAGCGGGCGCGCCCTCGCGTCGAGACGGTAGCCGTCACCTTGCCCTGCCGCATACCTACCTCCCACCCCCACCCGACATCCCCAAAAGGCTAACGCACCCACCCCCGCCGATCTCCCCACCGCCACCGCCGTCTCCCCTCCGGCTCCGGAAACCGGGAGCCAAGTCCGGACACCCACCGAACCCGCCTCCCCGATGAAGAGCGGCCCGGGGCCAGACACCTCGACAAAGCCGATCACCGCGCCACCAGAAGCCCCCGACGGACGTACGCACCCCCGCTCGGCCGTACCCGGCCCCCGAAGAACTCGCCACCACCGCACACCCCACCTCCGACCAGCGTCAGCGTGCCGGAAAACGCGCCCATACGATCACTTCGGCCTCGTGAACAGAGCAGGCGGGTCAGCCGTCTTCGCGGAGGGAGTCGGCGTGGTGGTGGGCGGCGGAGGCGTGGCGGGTGGCGGTGGCGTGTTCGTGTTCTGCTGTGGCCAGGCGGCGGGCGGCGGCCTCCTGGCGGGTCCGGGCGGCGGTGAGTTCCTCGTGGAGGCGGTCCACTTCGGCGGTGACGGTCTCGTGGGCGCGCCGGGCGTCGCGGGTCTCGGACTCCCATTCGGCGGCCGTCCGTTCGGCGTCGCGCGCCTCACGCTCGGCGGCCTCCACCAGCTCGGCCCGCCTGCGCCGCCGCTCCTCCTCGGCCCGCTCCCGCTCTCGCCGCTCCTTCTCAGCCCGCTCGCGTTTACGCCGCGCCTTCTCGGCCTCACGCTCTGACCTCTGCCGCGCCTTCTCCGCCTCGCGGTCGGCTTTCTGCCGCTTCTTGGCATCGCGATCTGGCTTCCGCCGCTCCTTCCCGGCTTCGCGGTCTGGCTTCGGGGGTTTCTTGGGCTTGGGTTTCTGGTTCTGTTGAGGCTTTTCCGGAGTGCGGGGTGGCTTGAGTTGCTGCTCTTTCTCGCTCTCTCCCCGCTTTTCTGGCGCGGGTTCGGGGAGGGGGCCGGCCGGGGCGAAGCCGGCGTAGGTTCGGGGTTGGGGGAGGTGGCCTGCACGTACCTCTTCGGCGACGGCCGGGTCCATGGTGGCGGCGTGCAGGGTGTCCTCGACCTCACGTACGGCGGGCTCGCGCAGGGGGCGGCCGGCCTCGTCCGCCGACCGCCGGGCCGCGCGGAGCAGGCGGGCGACCAGTTCGCCGCGCCGCCGGTCGAGGTCGCCGATCTGCCCGCCCGCCGCCCACGCCGACCGCAGCTCGTCGCCCAGGTCGAGCAGCCGGCCGAGCTCGTCGGGCGCCGACCTGGCCAGCCGGTTGACCGCCCACGCCGACACGGTCGGCCGCCGGAGCCCGCCGATCCGCCGGGCCAGGCCGGCGTCCCCGGACCGCTTCGCCTCGGCCGCCAGGCGCTTGCGCGTTTCGACGAAGTCCTCGGGCGTGCCGCCGTACAGCTCGTCCGCCGCAGCAGATAAATCCACACCCCTCTGGTACCCGCGCCCCGCCGGCCGACAGCCCCAGGTACGGCGGGGCCGGGTACCGGCCCGGTTCCTCCGCGACCCTGCCTACCGGGCCGACGCGCTCACCGGGTCCGTGACGTGGAAGGTGTCCCGCGAATAGGCCGGTTCCGCCCGGCTCATTCCTTCTCGGGCGTGGCGACGGGCGTGGCGGGGTCGGAGGAGGACCCGCCGCGGAGGCGGAAGAGCACCACCACCGCGATCACAACGAGGACGGCGACGACCAGGATCCACACCGGGAACCCTCCCCGGGACGTCTCGGCGGCGGGGGTCGCCGAGACCACGGGGGCCGCCTGCGCGGCGGAGGGCGCCGGAGCGCCGCCCGGCGCGTTCACCTTGAACGGGATCTCCCCCTCGACCGGGTGCCCGTCGGAGGACACGATCCTCCAGGCGATGACGTAATCGCCGGACGGAAGCGGCCCGTTGACGTTCTGCACGACCTTCGGGCCCTCGGCGTGCGGGGGCCCGGCCTCGTACCGCTTCCCGCTCGCGTCGGTCAGGACGACCGCGGGGAAGCTCGCGCGGGCGCTGAACTCCAGCTCTATCTTGTCGAGGCCGGATACGACGGCGTTCTTCGCCGGGGAGCTGCTTTTCAGGCTGTCGTGCGCCAGCGCGGACGGGGCCGCGAGCCCGAGGAGGACCCCGGACAGGCAGAGCACGAGCAGCGGTCGGAAGAAAGACGTTTTCACGGAAGGGCACTCCAAGCGCGGGCACGCGGGGCTCGCGTGCCCGCCAGGCATGGCACGCGTGCTCGCCGCGGAAAGGTGTCGGAACGGACGAGAGCTCAGAACACCGTGACCGGCGGCGGGCCGCGCCGCGCGAGGGCGTGCCGCAGGACCCGGCCGGCCGGGATCCGTACGGCGTGGGCGGCCCGGACGCGGACGGGGCGCGGCGGCGGGGCCGTCTCGCGGCGGAGCAAGGCGAGCGGCACGCCGAGGCGCCGGGCCGCGCGGGCTCCGGCCGTGCGGAGCAGCGACCACAGCGCCGACTCCCCGCGGGCGAGCCACCAGCCGGTGAGGAGCGCGGCCGTGAGGTGGGCCACCAGCATGCCGACGCCGACGCCGAGCCCCTGCCCGTGCGCCGCGGGCATGCCGTGCCCGTGAACCGGGGCCGCGACGCCGAACCATTCGTGCAGGAGGAGCTGCCCGGCCAGCAGCCAGGCGACCACAGTCGCGGGTGAGCGCTCGCGCCGGGCGAGGAGCGTCGTGGCGGCCATGACGACGAGCCCGCCGGAGGCCAGCGCCCCCACGCCGGGGCCGTCGGCGCCCGCGAAGCGGTGTGCCCCGGCGGCAAGCCCTACGCAGACGACCGTGAACACCGCCGACCGCGCGAGCCGCAACGCCAGGCTTGCCTCCATAACACAACGAATGCTCTCACACCCCATCCCGACCGCCCCGAAGCCGCACCGTCCGGGCCGACGCACCCCCGGCCACCTCACGCCGCCCCGAAGCCGCACCGTCCGGGCTCGCACGCCCCTGACTGCTGCCCGATGACCGGAAGATGGCCTGATGCGGCCTCTGGTGGTAGATCATGCTGGGTGCCCGGCATGAGGGGAGGGCCGGGTTGCTACCGTGGGCAACCATGGATCATCGCGCCATTTCGCACGGCCCGGCACGGGGCGCGGCACGGCGCGGGCGTCCACCGGCGGTCTCGGCCAAGGTCCCGGGCAAGGTCTCGGCGGCGGTCCTGGGCAAGATCCCGGCCAAGGTGGCAGCGGTGGTCCAGATCGCAGTCCCGGCGGCGGTGCTGATCAAGGTCGCGGCGGCGGGGCGTGCCTCGTGAGGGACGGTTCACGGCTGGCGTGGCTTGACGCGCTGCGCGGGATCGGCGCCATCGCGGTGGTCGCGGAGCATCTGCTGCCGTGGGTCGTGCCCTGGCTGCGGCCGTACTGGTTCAACCTGGGCATCTACGGCGTCCTGGTATTCTTCCTGGTCAGCGGGTACATCATCCCGAGCTCGCTGGAACGGCACGGCGACGTCCGCGCGTTCTGGATCGGGCGCGCGTTCCGCCTCTACCCGCTCTACCTGGCGGTCGCCGCGTTCGTGCTGGCGCTGAGCCCGTGGGTCGCGATCCGGGACGCGGTGCCGCGCGACCCGTCCGCGGTGGCCGCGCACGCGACGATGCTGCTGGACGTGGTCGGCGTGGGCGGGGTCACCGACACGATGTGGACGCTGTCGTACGAGATGGTGTTCTACCTGCTGGTGACCGCGTTGTTCACGACGGGGACGCACACCCGCGCCTGGGTGCCGGCCGTGGCGTTCGGCGTGGCGGCCGTAGTGGAGGGGCTGCTGGTCGGCGCCGCGTTCCTGACGGGCACGTGGGTCGCGTGGGCGTCGTGCGGGGTCTTCCTCGCGGGCATGGCGTGCCTGCTCGCCGGCCGGTTCCGCACGGCGGCGGCGTGCGCGCTGGGGGCCATGGCGCTGGTGCTGGTGGCGGCGGGCAGCAGGGTCCCCTGGCTGGGCATGGCGATCGTCGCGGTCATGTTCGCCGGGACGGCGATCCGCCGGTGGGAGCAGGGCGCCGGGCGCCTGTGGCCGGTGTGGGTGACGGCGGCGCTGGTGGCGGTCGCGCCGGTGTGGGCGGTCCAGGGCGGCTGGTGGTGGGTGCGCCCGCAGGTGTGGCTCACCACCGTGGCGCTGGCCGGGGCGACGTTCGCGGGGGCGATGGCGCTGCGCGGCCGGCGGATGCCCCGGGCGCTGCTCTGGCTGGGCCTGGTCAGCTATTCGCTCTACCTGGTCCACCACCCGCTGCTGAAGCTGTGCGTCCAGATCACCGGGGACCTGCGCTGGTCGCCGCCGTCCGTGCAGATCCCCGCCGCCGTGGCCTTCCTGACGCTGATCCTCGTGGTCAGCGCCCTGTCCTACCGGTACGTCGAGAGGCCGGCGCAGAACCTCGGACGCCGCCTCGCGGCCCGGCGCGCCCGCGCCGCCACCACCCCCGTCCCGGTGAAGTCCCGGTGAAGGGCTGAGCGTCACGCCCAGCGCGAGCCTCCGACGGGGTTGCCGGCGAGCAGTTCCTCGAACAGGTGCTCCCAGAGCGGCATGACGATCTCGGGGGCGTAGTCGGCGGCCGTGGCCGCGGCGGCGGCGCCCATGCGGACCCGCAGGTCGCGGTCGGCGATGAGCCGGTCGAGCGCGGCGGCCAGCGCGTCGACGTCGCCGGGCGGGACGAGCAGCCCGTCCCGGCCGTGGGTGAGGACGTCGGCGGGGCCGGTCGGGCAGTCGAAGGCGACGACGGGCAGCGCGTGCGTCATCGCCTCGATCATGACCATCGGCAGGCCCTCGAAGCGCGAGCTGAGCGCGTAGACGGACGCGTCGGCCAGCTCGTCCTGCAGGGTGGTGCTGCGGCCCATCAGCGTGACGTGGTCGCCGAGGCCGTGCTCCTCGATCAGCGCGGCGAGCGCGGCCTTCTTCGGCCCGGTGCCGAACACGCGCAGCCGCCACTCCGGGTGCCGCAGCGCCACCTGGGCGAACGCCGGGATCAGCAGGTCGAAGCCCTTCTGCGCGACGAGCCTGCCCGCGGCGGCCACGACCGGGTTCCGCTGGCCGGAGTGCCTGCCGTCCCCGGCCTCGACGGCGTTCGGGACGCGCACGATGGGCCCGCGGGGGAACAGCCGGCGGAACTCGCGCAGGTTCGTCCTGGTCAGGACGGCGATCGTGTCGAAGGCGCCGTAGTACCTGGCGATGTCGTGGCGCACGCCCTCGCGGTAGGCGTCCAGGCTCATGTGCTCCTGCGCCACACGGACGACGCTCTTGTGGCCGCGCCGCGCGGCGATGAGGTTGAGCGCCGGGCGGGTGGTGACGAGGACGCCGTCGCGCAGGGAGGCGACGTAGCCGATGGCGGCCCGTTCGACCGCCTCGGTGAAGTAGCGCGCGGCGAACTCCCCATGCGGGACGATCTTGCCGCGGATCCTCCGCCACGCGCGGCGGCCGAGGCCGTCCTCGGGGACGCTCTCGCGCTGGTCGGCCAGCGTGCTGAGGGTCACGCGCGGGTCGACCGCGAACTGGGGCTCGTCGCGGCGGCGCACGACGCTGACGATCTCGACCTCGTGGCCGAGGGACGCCATCGCGTTGGCCTGGCTGATCACCGTTCGTATGGTGCCTCCCATGCCGTAGGCGTGCAGGAGCATGTAGCGGATCTTCACGCGGAGGCCGCCGTTCCGGGCAGGTAGCCCCAGGTCTCGCACATCGGCCGCAGGATCTCGGGGACCTCCTCGGCCTGGGGCAGGTCCCTGCCCGGCTGCACGCTGCCGGAGCGGATCTTGTCCTTCCAGTCCCCGAGGCCCTTGACCACCACGTCGGGCCTGCCGTACGCGAGCATCGCGGGCTCCCAGGGGAGGTCCAGGAAGGCGCAGATGGCGCGGGTCTCCTTCTCCGGGTCGGCGGTCAGGTCCTCGTAGCGGACGGTCGGGCCGGGCAGCGCCGTCCTGGCCCGCTGCACCGCCTTCATGTAGCGCAGCGCGTCGGCGGCGGCCTCCTCCGGCGTGCGCGAGCCCGCGCCGGCCTCGAACCAGGAGGCCGCGATGGACGCCGGGTGGCGCAGCAGGAAGACGAACCGGGCGTCCGGCCAGCAGGCGGCGATCCGCTTGTAGGCGAAGGCGTTGGCGGGGGTCTTGTCGACGATGTACCGCTTTCCGCTGCGCACCAGCTCGCGGTGCAGCACCCGGTCCCACAGCAGGTGTTCCAGGTCGGCCCGGTTGTGCCCGAGCTCGGCCATGGCCTTCTCGGCGAGGGCCGTGCCGAACCCGACGGTCAGCCTGCGGACGTGCAGCTCGTGGGGGGCGTGCAGGGCCGAGTGCGCGTTGAGCATCGCGCGCAGCAGCGTCGAGCCGGATCGCACCGGGGACATGACGAAGACGGGCGCGGTCAGCAACCGGTCGGCGGCGGGATCGGCGGGCGGGCGCACCAGAGCGTCGGGGGCCGGAGCGGCCTTCTCCGTAACGCGTCCCGTATTTCCTACTCGCTTTATCTGAAATCCGGTATATCTACCGAATGCGTTGTGCAACTTGCCCTGCCATGTCATGCAGAGGGAGGTTACCCAGCGTTCCTGGCAAAAATATGAGAGGTGATCCAATAATGAATGACAGGTGAATCGAAACGATCACCCTAGATCCTTCTCGGCCGTCCTCTCTTCAGGGGCGTCCCCGCCTCCCGGCACCGCACCTCTCGGGCCGTTCCGGCCCACGAGCAGGTCGACGGCGTGCTCGCCCAGCTCGATCGCGGCCGGGAGGAACCCGTTCGCGGCCAGGACGGCCACCTCGGCCAGAGCCGCCTCGTACGCGCCGGACCACTCGGCCCGCAGTTCGAGGTGATCGGCGCGTGCCCCTCGACGGCCAACCCCTTCTTGCTCCGCGGGCAGGAGCACAGGCGTAATCGTCGCGCCACGACAGCACGGCCGAAGACATCCACGACTGCTTTTTCTCCGTCGATGAGATCGGTGTGCTCTCTCCAAGAGGGTTCCGTTACCGCATGGCACCGGGCGGTGCCTGGGCGTGCCGGCCGCTTATCCGCCCGCATCCCAGTAACCCGCCGATCGTCTCCTCCCGAGCCGCTATCAGGCGGCGCACGCCCGTGCAACCGATTTATCCACGCCAAAAAGCGCCGTACTCCTGCCATTCAATCCATACCGCGCCTTCAGGCATTGTCCACCTCGGTATCCGTGCGTTTAGCTGCCTCCCATGGCAGTCAAAACGTACAGCCGACGGAAATACTTCTTAGCCGTTCTGGTCGCCGTGTCCGCCCTCACCGGGGGCCTCGGCACCGCGGCGCCCGCGGCGGCCCAGCCGGGGGCGGTGATCACCACGCCCGGGGGCGGCGTGGAGCGCTCGCCCAAGGCCGGCAGCCCGCTGACGAACCTCGCCGAGTATCCCAAGCTGACCCCCGGCCAGCTCGCCGCCAGGGTCGCCGAGGACCGCGGGAAAGCGGCCCGCGGCCCGTCCGTGGAACAGGCCGTCACGGAGCTGACCAGCACGGAGACGCTCGACGACGGGCGGGTGGCCGTGAGTACCTACACGCTCGCGCCGGGGGCCGACCCCGCCAAGGTCGCCGACTCCCTGCGCAGGCAGGGAAAGAGCGACGTCCGACTCGTCCGGCACGGCCCGGCGCCGTCATCCGGCGTCGGGACCTTGGGCTCGAACGACTGCGCGTACGGAAGCGCGCGGACGGTCACCTGCCCGAACTCGTGGTGGTCCAACCAGACCCGGAGCAACCCCGTGGTCCTGTTCAACGACCACTCCAGTGCGGCCTGGCCCGTTACCAACGCCGTTTACAAGTGGAACCAGACCCCCAACATCGACAGCTGGTACACCTGGAACAACTGCAACCCCAGTAATGTCCATTGTGTCGACGTCCGATCGGCCGACTTCGGCGAGACCGGATGGGTCGGGCTGACCACGCACTATTACATCCCCCCGAATTACGGCAGAATCCTCGACGCGGTGGTCGACATGAACGACTGGTACGCGCCCACCACGTTCACCCGCAACGCCGCCGTCACGCATGAACTCGGCCACGTGCTCGGATTGGGCCACAACCAGTGGTCCGGTGATGTCATGTACGAATACGTCGCGACCAGAGAGGACATCGGCGGCGAGAACCCGGCACTTCTCGCCCAGGTCTACTCCATCGACCGCTGACCCTCACGACAGGACCCTGAGAACACGACGCCGCCGGCGGGGTGCGCCCACCCCGCCGGCGGCATCTTGCGCGTCCATGCCTCCGGCGTGAATCGAAGCTTCAGCGGCTCATGGCGCCCTTTGATCGCGGGTCTCGCTCTGATCAGCGTCCGGCGCCATGATCTGGGAACGCGCTTCCGTGATCTGACTCAGGATGCGTTGAGCCCCGCAGGCTTCGGCGGTGGCATACGCCTCATCGGCCAGTGCCAGCGCGTCGTCACGCCGGTCTTGTGCAGCAGCGATGTAGATTAGTCCGACCTGGTCTGCGGCAACACCGGCCAATAGCCCGATTTCTCCACGCAGTCGCGCCGCTTCCTCCAGACGCTCCCGGGCCGCGTCCAACCGACCTGCCGAGTGGTCCGCGATCCCCAGATGTCGAAGCGCCTCCGCCTGGGTGTACCGGTCTCCCGCCAGCGTGGCCAGGTCGTATGACTGCTCAAGAAGGGGTAGGGCACTGTCAAGATCATTCCGTACGACCTGGTGAAAACAGCCCAGCCAGAACACCGACTCAGCCTCACCCGTCGAATCACCGAGCATCCGATACAACCGCGTGGCCTGCTCGAACAGCCCCAGCTCCCGCGGATCCTCGTGCCGATCATGCAGAAACCGCGCGTGCAAGATCCGACCACGAGCCAACGCCAGATCGGCTTCGACCTTGTCCAACTCCCGCGCCGCCTCTGCCAGCCCATCGAGGTCGCCGACGAAAACAGCACGTTCATAGGACAGCTTCGCCTGCTCGAAACCTCTCTCCACGCCCATCCCGATTCCCCCGTTCTTGTCCGCCGAGCCCACCGATGCCCTTTGTACGGGGTCTACGGCACCGTACGCCAGTGATCTCACCGCGCCCGAGTCCCGGCCGGGCGAGTTGGAGAAGTCAGCTCAGCGTGGCCGCCTTGCGCAGGAGCACTGAGCGTTCGCGCCGGTTGGCGCACAGCCGGGCCGCCAGCTCCAGTTCGGCGCGGGCTTCCGGTCGTCGTCCGAGCCGGGCGAGCAGTTCACCGCGTACGGTCGGGACCAGATGCGAACCGGGGAGCCGGTTCGAGGCGATCAGCTCGTCCACGATGGCCAGGGCTTGCGCGGGGCCCGAGGCCATGGCGACGGCGACGGCCCGGTTGAGCTCGACCACCGGCGAGGGCGCGACCCGGCCGAGTGCCTCGTAGAGCACCACGATCCGGTCCCA
Organism: Sphaerisporangium siamense; assembly: GCF_014205275.1. Lineage (NCBI taxonomy): Bacteria > Bacillati > Actinomycetota > Actinomycetes > Streptosporangiales > Streptosporangiaceae > Sphaerisporangium > Sphaerisporangium siamense. Next base: position 3,351,275 of record NZ_JACHND010000001.1, on the reverse strand, counting down.
GTCGGTCGCCTCGACCGAGGGCGCCGAGGCGTGGGTGGCGGCGATCGCGGCCTGCAGGCCGTAGGGGCCGAGGCCGCGGGTCGATGCCTTGGCCAGCGCGGCCAGCCCACGGCGGATCGCCGAGAAGTCCCACAGCCGCCGGTCCTGCTCGTCGAGTAGGACCGGCGAACCGTCCGGGCCGGTCCGGGCCGGGAAACGCGCGGCCGTCAGCTCGCACAACGCCAGCAGGCCGTGCACCTCCGGCTCGTCCGGCTGCAGCGCGGCCAGCGTGCGGGCCAGCCGGATCGCCTCGTACGCGACGTCGGGGCGCAGCAGCCGGTCGCCGGACGTGGCCGTCGACCCCTCGGTGAAGATCACGTAGAGGACGCTGAGCACGCCGCCCAGCCGCTCCCGCCGCTCGGCGGCCGGCGGCAGCTCGAACGGCACCCCGGCCGCCGCGATCGTCTTCTTGCCCCGGGTGATGCGGGCCTGCACGGTCGGCACGGGTACGAGGAACGCGCGGGCGATCTCCTCGCTGGACAGGCCGCCGACCACGCGCAGGGTCAGCGCCACCCGGGCCTCGGGGGAGAGCACGGGGTGGCAGCTGACGAACATCAGCGCCAGCACGTCGTCATCGATCTTGTCGGGATCGATTGCTTCGTCAACCGCCGAGTCGGCCGCCAGGTCGGCCGCCAGCAGGGCGTATCGGTCCTGGAGGGCGGTCCGGCGGCGGATCGCGTCGATCGCCCGCCGCCGGGCCGTCGCCATCAGCCAGCCGGCCGGATTCGCCGGAGAGGCGAGCGGCCACGACACCAGCGCCTCGGCCACCGCCTCCTGGGCCGCGTCCTCGGCCAGCCCGAAATCGCCGGTGAACCGGGTCAGCGCGGCGACGATCCGCGCCGACTCGATCCGCCAGACGGCCTCGACATCGGCCGTGACCATCACATCCGGCCGTTGCTCTCGCGCCCGGCCCAGTCCTTGGTGATCACCTCTCGACCTGCGGGACCTCGTCGCTCCCGGGCACCCGCCGGACCTCGACCTTCGCCCCGGGGGCCGCCGGGACCCGCTTGGCCCACTCGACCGCCTCCTGTTTCGAGGCGACGTCGAGCAGGAAGAAGCCCCCGAACAGTTCCTTGGTCTCGCCGTACGGCCCGTCCGTCACCACCGGGGCCTCGCCGCTGAAGTCGACCACGACGCCCTGGCCCGGATCGTCCAGCCCTTCCGCCGCGAGGAGAACGCCGGCCTTGACCATCTCCTCGATGAACTGGCGGGTCGTGGCCATCATCTCGTCGATGTCGGCCATCATGGCCGCGTTCGACTCGTCGGTGCCCCGCATGATCAGCAGGTACTTCGGCATCGCGTTCTCCTCGTCCGGCGGGACCGCCATTCGGCCCTCGCACCCACACGTCGAACGAGCGGCCCACGCATCGACACGGCCCCGGAGGAAGTCTCTCGCCGCGACGCAGGCGATCCCTCCGACCCGCGTTCCGCCCGTCAGAGCGGCCCTGAGCGATGGCCGACGCGGACGCCATGCTGGTCAAAAAGCGTATCGTCGCGACCAGCCGGCCATGTCGACACCTGGCACTATTCTCAACTCTTACGTTGACGTCAAACTTGGAGGGACGCATGCGCATCGGGGAGCTGTCCCGGCGGACCGGGGTCAGCGAGCGGGCGCTGCGGTACTACGAGGAGCAGGGCCTCCTCGAACCGGCCCGCCGCCCGAGCGGCTACCGCGAGTACGGCGAGCACGACGTGAGCAGGGTGCGGCGGATCAGGACGCTGCTGGCCGCCGGCGTCGGCACCCCGATGATCGCGCGGATCGTCCGGCTCCTGGATCAGCACGAACCACCGCCGAACCCCCGGGAACAGCGGGCGCCCGCCGTGCCGACCGTGCCCGCCGGCCCTACCACGCCGACGCCCTCGTTGCCGACCTCCGCGCCTGCCGTGGCGACCGTGCCTTCGCCCGCGCCGCCCGCGGAGCTGGTGTCCGCGCTGGAGGGTGAGCGGGACCGGATCGGCGCCGTGCTCGGCGATCTGGCCGCCGCGCACGCCCTGCTGGAGTCCCTGCTGGCCCCGCCCGCGCCGTCCCCCGCCCTCCCCATGGCATCCCCTGGCTCCCCGTCTCCCGTCCCGCCCGCGCCGTTCCCTCCCCCGCAGGCGCCGTCCGCCCAGGAAGGCGCCACGGGGACGGATCGGGCCGAGATCGGCGCCCGGATCCGCGAGCTGCGGACCGCCCGCGGTCTGACCCAGCGCGAGCTGGCCGGGGACCGTTACAGCCGGGCCCTGCTGGCCGCCGTCGAGGCCGGGACCAGGGCGGCGACGGCGGACCTGCTGGCCTACCTGGCGGAGCGCCTCGGGGTCGGGCCGGACGAGCTGCGGTTCGGCCGGCCGCCGGGGGCCGCCGAGGCGCTGCGGGCCGAGCTGGACGAGGCCCGGCGCCGTTCCTGGCTCGGCGACCACGCCGAGGCGGCGGCGATGGCGGCCGACGCCGAGGCGAGGGCCGCCCGCTACCGGCTGCCGGATCTGGTGTGTTACGCGCGGTTCTGCCAGGGGGAGGCGTTGCTGCGCGCGAGCGACGTCTCCGGCGCGCTGGCGATACTGCGCCGGGCCGCCGGGCGGGACGAGGGCGGCGTGCTCGACCACGGCGGGCTGCTGAACGACAACGGAGTGCTGGGCGATGGCGGCGTTCTGGGCGACGGCGGGGTGGTGGACGGCGACGGCGGGGTTCTGGGGGCGCGTGTGCGGGCGCGTATCGCGACGTGTCTGTTCGTGTCCGGCAGGCTCGGCGCCGCCGTGGCCGAGCTGGAGCCCGCGCTCGGCGCGCTGCGCGCCACCGGCCGCTCCTACCCGGACGCCGAGTTGTGGCTCCTCACCGCGTTGATCCACCCGTCGATGGAGTTGGGCGAGCTGGAACGCGCCTGGCGGCTGGTGAACGAGGGGGCCGCGCTGGTTCCGCGCGCGACCGACAGGGAGGCCGTGGCCAACTTCGCCATGCAGGCGGCCCAGGTGTGGGAGGTGCGGGGCGAGGCGCGGGAGGCCGAGCGCGCGCTGACCGAGGCGCTGGAGGTCTTCGCCGACCTCGGTATGCGCTTCGAGATCGCGCAGTGCCACTGGGCGCGCGGGTACGTCCTCATGCCGCAGGGCCGCGTGGACGAGGCGTGCGAGGAGCTCGTCCGGGCCCGCGAGATCTTCGGCGAGATGGGCGCGGCGCACGGCTACGCGGGCGCGACGAGCCTGCTGGCGAAGGCCCTGGTCCTGCGGGGGCGTGCCGAGGATGCGGCCGCGATGTGCCGGGAGGCCGCCGCGCTGGCCGAGGAGGTCGGCTACGAGGAGGGCGTCGCGATGGCCCACCGCGTGCTCGCGCAGATCACGGCGGAGGACGGCGACGCGCGCGCGGCGGAGAGGTTGCTCGCCGACGCGGTCGCGCGGTGCGGCAGGACCGGGCTGAACCGGGAGTTGGTCGTCTCCTGCCGCGTGTTCGGCGAGCTGCTCGCCGGACAGGGCCGCTTGGAGGAGGCAGTGGCCGTGCTCCGCCGTGGCATCGCGGGCATCACCGGCTCGGGGTGAAATCTCAGGCCGAAAAGCTGAAATTTCGAGTGTTGACCAGATCTCGGCCATGGCCTTAACGTCCGTGCTACAGGCGATGCAACTTCAGTAAAGCCGTACGAAACATCGGGGCGAACTACCCCTCGCGTGGAAGACGGACCCCCACTCCGGCTCCGCGCGACGGGCCCACACCTTCCCAACCCCCCATGCACCGCCCGTCCTCACACACCGGTCTCCGGCCCGCGTCGCCTGCCGCCCGAGATCACCAGGTACGGGACGGGCACGGCAGGAAGGAACAGCGTGAAACCCCCCAACAACTCCAGAGCCATGCTCGCGGCCGGCGTCGCCGCCGCCGTCGTGGCCGGAGCGCTCACCGTCCCGGCCCTGGCCTCGGCCGCCCCGCCGGCGAACCCCTCCCCCAAGATCACCGACCCCAAGGCGCTGGCCGTCGCGTCCGCCGACCGGGCCGCCGCCAGCGGCCTTGACGAGCTGAAGAAGGGCCCCGAGGAGTCCTACGTGCGCGCCGGCGTCGCCTCCGGCCCCGGCGGCATGCAGTACGTCTCCTACGAGCGCACCTTCAAGGGCCTGCCGCTGGTCGGCGGCGACGCGGTCGTCGTCACCGACGCGGCCGGACGCATCCGCGACACCACGGGCGCCAACGGCCCCACCCCGCGCGACCTGCCGATCGTCCCGCAGGTCTCCCCCGAGAAGGCCGCCGCCGTCGCCAGGGCGCGGCTGACGCGCGTCGCCGAGACGGGGACGCCGCGCCTGGTCGTGCTGGCGTGGGGCGGGAAGTTCCGCCTGACCTGGGAGGTCGCGGTCAGCGGCGTCGCCAAGGGCAGGCCGTCCTCCCAGCAGGTGTACGTCGACGCCCGCACCGGCAAGTACGCCGACTCCTCCGAATCGGTGTGGGCGGGGACCGGGAACGGCAACCACAACGGCCAGGTCACCATCGACACCGGCCGTTCCGGCACCTCGTACACGCTGACCGACCCCAACCGTCCCGGCCTGTCCTGCGGCGGCCAGAGCGGCGGTGCGTACACCAAGAGCAGCGACACCTGGGGCAACGGCTCGGGCACCGACCTGGAGACCGCGTGCGTGGACGTCATGTACGCCGCGCAGCGCGAGTGGGACATGCTCAAGGACTGGCTGAACCGCAACGGCGTCAACGGCTCGGGCAGGACCTACCCCGCGAGGGTCGGCCTGCAGGAGGTCAACGCCTTCTTCTACGGGAGCTACACCAGCTTCGGCCGCAACCAGGCCGGCAACAAACAGCTCACCTCGATCGACGTGGTCGCCCACGAGTACGGCCATGGCGTCTTCCAGGACACTCCCGGCGGCGCGGGCTCGCAGAACGACAACGAGCGCGGCGGCCTCAACGAGTCCACCGGCGACATCTTCGGCGCGCTGACCGAGGCGTACGCGAACAACGCCAAGGACACTCCCGACTACACCGTCGGCGAGATGGTGAACCTGTCCGGCAACGGCCCGATCCGCAACATGTACAACCCGTCGCTGGTGAACCGGGACCCCAACTGCTATTCCTCCTCGATCCCCAACACCGAGGTGCACGCGGCGGCGGGCCCGCAGAACCACTGGTTCTACCTGCTGGCCGAGGGAAGCGCCCCCGGCGGCGGCAAGCCGAGCAGCCCGGTGTGCTCGGGCGGCGCGGTGACCGGCATCGGCGTCCAGAAGGCCGGAAAGATCTTCATGGGCGCGCTGATGCGCAAGGGCTCGACCTGGCGGCACGCCACCGTCCGGTCCGCCTCGATCGCCGCGGCGGTCGAGTTGTACGGCAACGGCACCGAGTGCGTCACGGTCAAGGCCGCCTGGAGCGCGGTCAGCGTGCCGGCGGGCGCGGGCGAGCCGTCCTGCCAGGCAGGCCCCGCCGACCAGGACTTCTCCCTGACGCTGAACCCGCCGTCCGGCAGCGTCCAGCCGGGACGGCAGGCCACCACCACCGTCGCCACCCAGACCACCGTGGGCACCGCGCAGACGGTCTCCCTGACGGCCTCGGGGTTGCCGTCAGGCGCCACCGCGAGCTTCAGCCCCGCCTCGGTCACCTCGGGCGGCTCCTCGACGCTGACCATCTCGACCTCGTCGAACACGCCCATCGGCTCCTACACGGTGACCGTCACCGGCAGGGGCAACGGCACCGGCAGCCCGTCCCACACCGCGTCCTACGCGCTGACGGTCGCCAACGGCCCCGGCCCGGGCACCCCCCCGCCGGACATCAGCCTGGACAACGTCAAGCGTCACCTGCAGCAGTTCCAGACGATCGCGTCCGTCAATGGCGGCAACCGCCGCTCCACCAGCGCCGGCTACTCGCAGTCGGTGCTCTACGTCGAGCATCTGCTGAGTGAGGCCGGCTACACCGTCACCCGCAACAACTGCACCGGATGCACCGCCGGCGCCGGTCCGAACCTGATCGCCGACTGGCCCGGCGGCGACGCCAACCAGGTCGTCATGTCCGGCGCGCACCTCGACAGCGTCCAGGCCGGGCCCGGCGTCAACGACAACGCCTCCGGCTCGGCCGCCCTGCTGGAGGTCGCGCTGACCCTGGCCGCCAAGAACCCGGCCATGCTCAAGCACGTGCGCTTCGGCTGGTGGACCGACGAGGAGCAGGGCCTCAACGGCTCGAAGTCCTACGTCAACGCGCTCAGCTCCACCGAGCGGAGCAAGATCAAGGTGTACTTCAACTACGACATGGTCGGGTCGCCGAACGGCGGCTACTTCATCAACAACATCAACACCGCCGCCGCGACGGAGCTGAAGGCGTTCTACACCGCACTCAACCTGCAACCGGAGGAGAACACCGAGGGCGCCGACCGCTCCGACGACGCCTCGTTCCGCAACGCGGGCATCGCCACCTCGGGCGTCGCGGCGGGCGCGAGCGCCACCAAGACCTCCGCGCAGGCCACCAAGTGGGGCGGCACGGCCAACCGGGCGTTCGACTCCTGCTACCACCAGGCCTGCGACACCACCACCAACATCAACGACACCGTGCTCGACCGGGCCTCCGACGCCGCCGCCTACGCGATCTGGAAGCAGGCCGTCGGCGACGACCCGGGCCCCTCCCCGTCCCCGAGCCCGACCGGTGACCGGGACTTCGCGGTGTCGGTGAACCCGTCCTCGGGCACCGTGCGGGCGGGGCAGCAGGCCACCGCGACGGTCTCCACCACGACCACCGCGGGCGACGCCCAGACGGTGAACCTGTCGGCGAGCGTGAGCCCGTCCGGCCCGTCGGTCGGCGTCAGCCCGTCCCAGGTCGGTTCGGGCGGTTCGGCCACGCTGACCGTGTCCACCTCCTCCACCACCCCGGCCGGAAGCTACATCGTGACCGTCACCGGCGCGGGCGAGACCGGCACCCGGACGGCGACGTTCGGCCTCACGGTCAGCGGCGTGGGCGGGGACCGCGTCTTCACCAACGACGCCGACTTCGCGATCACCGACAACGGGTACGCGTTCAGCCCGGTCGAGTCGACGGCGACCGGGCAGGCCGCCTCCCCGGTGAAGGTGACGGCCACCGTGAACCACCCGTGCTCGGAGAGCCTGAGCGTGTGGCTGCTGCCTCCGGGCGGCTCGGAGTTCATCCCGGTCAAGGACATGGAGTTCGGTAGCTGCACCCCGTGGTCCGGGCCGCGCTCCTTCGACGTCCCGGCGGACTTCCCGGCGAGCGGCTCCTGGTACCTGCTGGTCATGGACAACCTCCAGGACGGCAACACCGGCACCCTCGACACCTGGAGCATCGCACTCTGACCCACGCCTCCGGGCGGCGCCGCCTCTGGACTCCGGGGTGGCGCCGGCCGGTCGCGTGGCCAGGTTCCCCGTCGCCGCCGATGCGCGGGCGACGGGGCGGGCCGGTCCGGCCGATCTCGCCGAGGCTCCGAGCCCTCGCCCCCCTGAGCGGGGCGCGGGGCCTCGGCCTGCGTGGGGATGCGGTCGGCCGGGTCGGCCTTTTACGGGCCCGCCGGAGAATGTCGCCGTAGACACCGGCAACGCCCAGGTCAATAGCATGAAATTTCGCGTCTTGACGGATTTATCGGACGCATTTAGCTTCCGTCCTGCGGGCGATGCAACTTGAGTGAAGCACCAAGAGACATCGGAGCGACGCCCCACGCCGCGGTCGAGCATGACCGGGCTCCCGTTCCGCGTGATGGGCCCGCATCTCCCCAGCCCTTTGATCCGGTGCCCGCCTCCGAGCGCAGTCTCGGGCGCGCGTCGCTTCGTGCCCGAGATCCCGGGCCAGGAGGGGCACCGCAGGAAGGAAGCGCGTGACACCCCCCACCAAGACCAAGGTCTTACCCGCGCTGGCCGTGAGCGCCGCCGTGGTCGCCGCCACACTGACGGTGCCGGCGTCCGCCGCGTCCGCCGCGTCCAGCGTCCGACCGGCCGCGCCCGCCGCGCAGAGCGCCGCCATCCCCCCGGCCAACGGCCACGGCTACTACAACGGCCACGTCACCATCGACACCAGCCGCCAGGGCAAGCTCTACGTCATGAAGGACCCGAACCGCCCCGGCCTCGCATGCGGCGGGCCGGACGGCAGGCCCTTCACCAAGAGCATCAACGACTGGGGCAACGGCTCGGCCGGCAATCTGGAGACCGCCTGCGTCGACGTGCTGTACGCGGCGCAGAAGGAATGGGACATGCTGCGCTACTGGCTGGGCCGCAGCGGCATCAACGGCCAGGGCACCGGCTACCCGGCGCGCGTCGGCGTGACGGACGGCCCCCCGTCCTGGACCGGCTCCTACCTGGCCGTCGGCCCCAAACAGCCCGGGCGCCCCCACTACGGCACGCTCGACATGGTGGCCCACGAGTACGGCCACGCGATCTTCGACACCACCCCGGGCGGCACGGGCTCCGGAATCGAGACCGGCGGCCTCGCCGAGTCCGCCGGCGACATCTTCGGCGCGCTGACCGAGGCCTTCGCCAACAACCCGAACGACCCGCCGGACTACACCGTCGGCGAGGAACTGAACCTCAACGGCAACGGCCCGCTGCGGTACATGTACAACCCCTCGCTGAACGGCGACCCCAACTGCTTCTCGGCCTCCGTCCCGCGCAGCGAGGTGCACCAGGCGGCCGGTCCGCAGAACCACTGGTTCTACCTGCTCGCCGAGGGCACCAACCCCGGCGGCGGCAAGCCGAACAGCCCGGTCTGCACCGGCCCGTCCTCGCTGACCGGCATCGGCATCCAGAAGGCCGGCAAGATCTTCATGGGCACGCTGCTGCGCAAGACGTCCGGGTGGAAGTACACCGGCGCCCGGGCCGCCTCCGTCTCCGCGGCCATCGCGCTGTACGGCCGCGGCACCGAGTGCGAGGCCGTGAAGGCCGCGTGGACCGCCGTCAACGTCCCCGCGGGCGTCAACGAGCCGGTCTGCGGGATCGTCATCGACCCGCCGGACTTCTCGCTCGCGCTCAACCCGAGCTCCGGCAACGCGCTGCCGGGGCAGACGGTGTCCTCCACCGTGTACACCAGTGCCACCACGGGAACCCCGCAGACCGTCACCCTGACGGCCTCGGGCCTGCCGCCGGGGACCACCGCGAGCTTCAGCCCCTCCGCGGTCACCTCCGGCGGGCAGTCGACGCTGGTCCTCACGCCCACGATCGCCACCCCGGCGGGGACCTACACGGTGACCGTCACCGGCACGGGCAACGCCACCGGCGACCCCACCCACTCGGCCACCTACACCCTCACCGTCCAGAGCCTCCCGACCCCCACCCCCTCCTCCCGTTGACCCTGCCCCTTCCTCTCTGACCTGACGGGTCCGTACTGAAGCGCCGCCTCCGGGATCACGCACGCGGAATCCCGGAGGCGGCGGGATCTGTCACCATGACACGACGGCCGACCATCGCCGGCGGCACATGGCGGGTGAAGGGAGGCGGCCGGATGGACGACGCGCACGAGGACGTCGGCAGGCGCGTCCACCGTCTGCGGACCGCCCGCGGCCTCACCCAGCGCGACCTGGCCGAGCCGAACTACACCGCCGGATACGTCTCGTCCGTCGAGAGCGGCCGCCGTACGCCGTCGGGCGACGCGTTGCGGCACTTCGCGGCACGGCTCGGGGTCAGCGAGGACGAACTGGCCCTCGGCCGGCCGGTGGACCCGGCCATCGAGCTGGAGTTCGCCCTGGTCGAAGCCATGGCGACCGGCACCGGTTTCGCCACGGTCGCCCAGAACGCCGCCGCCGTCGGCGACCCCCGCCGCCAAGCCTGGGCCCTCCTCGCCTCCCTGAACCTCAGAACCGATTCCCCCGCCGGGCGCCTCACTGACCAGGCGGACCGGCTTCGGCGTCTGGACACCGCGGCGCGCCTTCTCGCCGGGGAGCCGCTCCCCGATCGCATTCCGCTCGTCCTGGCCCGGGCGGACCAGGCCACCACCGAGTACGCCATCCACCTGCTGGAGAAGGCCCGCGAGGAACTGAGCGCGGGCGGCCACCTCGACCCCGACGCGCGCTACGCCGTGCACAGCAGCCTGGCCGCCCGATACCTCCAGGCCGGGGCGGACGACCGTGCCGCCGAGGCCGCCGGCGAGGCCCTCGCGCTGGCCGGTCCCGGCGACCCCGTCGCCGTCGGCGCGGGCCACCTCGCCGCCGCGCGGGCCCTGCTGGCCGCCCGCCGCGTCACGGACGCCGCCGTCGCGCTCGGCCAGGCACGGTCGGCGTACCGGCGGGCGGCGCTGCTCCCGGCGCTGGCGGCCTGCTTCCGCGCCCGGGGGCGCCGTCTCAGGACCACCGGCGACCTCTCGTCCGCCGCCGCCGACCTCACCCGCGCCCGCCAGGTGTACGGCGACGCCGAGGAAGCGCTGGACGTGTGCGTGGACCTGGCCGAGGTCCACCGCCGCCAGGGTCACCACGCCGCCGCGCGCGCCCTGCTCCTGGAGTCCCTCACCGACCACCCCCATCCCCTGGCCGATCCGGCCGGTGCGCCGCCGCTGTACGTCGTGCGCGCGTACCGGGAGCTGGGACTGGTGGCGCTCGACCAAGGAGACGAGGTCGAGGCCGAGACCCGGCTCCGGGACGCCGTGACCCTGGCCGCGCGCCGCAACGCCCGCCACGAGCTCGCCAGGGCCGTCGGCGCCCTCGGCGACCTCCTCACCGCCCGAAACCGCCTGTCCGACGCCGCCGAAGCCCTCAAATCCGGCCTCCTCCACCTGGAACGCATCCTCCACGCGGAGTGACCCCTCCTTGAGCGGGGGCTTGCCGGTGAAGCTCACGCCAGGAACTGCCGCGCGCCGCGCAGTCTGGTCCTGAGCCGCCGTTGGGTCACCGCGCACTCCAAACGGACGTCCAACGGGCGGGGCGTGCCGGTGTCCGCTCGCCGGCCTGAAGGCAAACGGTCCGGGTCGAGGCCATCACGTCGGGCGATGAGCGATCCCAGCTCGTATCGGGTCACCGCGTCGCTTCCGGCGACATGGTGGACGCCGTGATAGTCGGATGCGGCGAGTTCGATGAGCGCCGCGGCGAGATCGGCGACATGGACCGGGCATCGCACCTCATCCGTGAACAGCATTCCACTCGCCCTGCCGGTCGCCAGTGAACGCACGAACGCCTCGTGCGAAGAATCGCCGTCGCCGACGATCAGCGATGTCCGGGCGATGACCGCGGTCGGCGCGATCGCGGTGATGGCTGTCTCGGCGGCGGCTTTGGCCGCACCATACGGGGTGATCGGGTCAGGGTCGCACGTCTCGTCGTAGTGAATGGCGGCTCCGGAAAAGACCGCGTCGCTGGACACGTGAACCAGACGCGCGTCCGCCGCGGCGGCGGCGAGGGCCACGTTCACGGCGCCGTTCGCGGTCGTCGCCCAATCCGCCTGCCGGTATGCGGCGTTGATGACCACTTCTGGGCGAAATGCGCCGACCAACGCGCCGACGTCTTCTCGTCCGCGCACATCGAGCCGCAGCCACTCGACCCCCGGCGCCCCTCCCGACCCGGTCAGGTACGTCGCGGCCACCTCATGTCCGGCTGCCGACAACCGCCGGGTCAATTCGCTGCCGAGAAAACCGCTACCACCGACGACAAGGAATCTCATGGCCGGTCACCATATGCGATCAGGCGTATCGCGACGGCCACGGATTCACGTCCTCGGACATGACATTCATACGCCGTTCGCCGATGCCTCGTATCGAAAAGCGGAACGATTTGGGCCTGGCGAGACCTACGTCCGCCCCCTACGCTTTTGCATGATCAATTGCCAACTGTCAAAGGAGTTCCCATGCGTCGTCGTATCGCCACAGCCCTCCTGGCCGCCCTCATCTCCGTCGGCGCCGCCACCGTCATCGCCGGCGTGACCGCCGCCCCCGCCGCCGCGGACCAGGCCCACTGCTGCTGAAGCGGGCAGCACGACCCCGGCGATGAAGGACGGATCCGGATCGCTCATGTGATCACCGTAACCCGTTGAGCGGGATGGTCACGAAAGAGGCGCTACCAGGTCACATTAGGGTTACGTGGGTGAGCAGCCTCAGGAGCCCTCGTGGTCGCACCTGGCGGGAGCGGGTCGTCCACTACCGCGCGAGCAAGGCACTGACGCGAGAGCAGGCCGCCGCGCGGATCTCCGCCTACGTGTACGGCAACATCATCATCTTCGCCGCGATCGTGCCGATGACGCGGGACGACGTGACGCACGGGCACGCGTTACAGCTGGTGTCCGGCGTGGCGTTCTCGACGTTCCTCGCGCACGTGTTCGCCGAGCTGATCGGCCACAACGCCCGCACCGACGACCGGCCGACCCGTGCCGTGATACGGCACGAGCTGCGCGACGCGGGGCCGATCGCGACGACGGCCTTCGTCCCGTGCCTGCTCATGGCCGCGGCCTGGGCCGGCTGGCTGCCCGGGATGACGGCCATCGTCGCCTCCGACGCCTACCTGCTCCTGCGCCTGGCGTTGATCGGGCTCATCGTGGAGCGGTTACGGTCGAGCCGGGCGTCGGCGCGCACGCTGCTCGCCGGGGTGGCGCTCGCCGTGGCGGCCGCCGCGATCGCGCTGCTCAAGGTCACGCTGGGCCACTGAGGCCCGCCCGGCGCCCCTCGGTCAGACGACGACGCGCAACGTGTAGACCGCCGTGTGGGCGGCGGTGGAGCCCGTCCCCCTGATCACTACGCTGTAGGTGCCCTGGGGCGTGCTCGCCGAGGTGGCGATGGTCAGGGACGAGGACCCTCCCGAGGTGACGGACGCGGGGGTGAACGTCGCGGTCGCGCCGCTCGGCAGGCCGGAGGCGGCCAGGCCGACCGTCTGCGGGGCGCCCGCGGTCGTCTGCGTGGTGACCGTGGCGGAGACCGAGCCGCCCGGCTGGACGTCCCCGGAGTTCGGGGTAGGCGACAGCGAGAAGTCGGGCGTCACGAAGGTGCACCGGGGCTCGCTCAGCTGGGCCGGCACGCCGACGGCGGTCCACGCGTCCCGGGTGGAGGCGCACTCTCGGCTGCCGGCGCCGTACAGCGCGACGGCCGAGAGCAAGGTCATGACCCGGGCGTTCGCGTAGGTCCAGAAGGAGGTCCTCCGCAGCAGCCCGCCCATGAAGATCTTGCCGGCCTTCTGGATGCCGACGCCCGTGACCGAGAAGGGGCCGCCGGAGCAGATCGGGCTGGACGGCTTGCCGCCGCCGGGGGTGGAGCCCTCGGCCAGCAGGTAGAACCAGTGGTTCAGCGGCCCGGCCAACTCGTAGATGTCATTGGAGTTCTGCGTGTAGCAGTTCAGATCCCCCATCAGCGAGGGGTTGTACATGTAACGGACCGGCCCCTGTCCGACGAGGTTGACCTTCTCGCCGACCTGGTAGTCCGGCGGGTCCATGGGGTTGTTGGCGTAGTGCTCGGTGAGAGCGCCGAAGATGTCACCGGCCCCCTCGTCGAGCGCCTCCGCCTCCGGATACGGGTAGGGAGTGTAGTAGCCGGTGATGACGTGGCTGTACTCGTGCGCCACGAAGTCCATCGAGGTCATCTGACGCTGGTTGTCCGAGCTGTGGCCGAAGTTGACGTAGCTGCCGTTCCAGTACGCGTTCACGTCGTTCAGCCCGACGCGTGCGGGGTGGCCGCCGCCGGAGCCGTTGATGCCGTTGAAGCCCAGCCAGTTACGCAGCATGTCCCACATGCGCTGCGCCCCGTACAGGACGTCCACGCAGGCCGTCTCCAGGTTGGTGCCGAGACCGTTGCCCCAGATGTCGTCGTAGCCGGTGTAGGTCGCGCCGCTCTGGCCGCCGCATCTGATGCCGGGACGGGTGGGGTCGGTCATCGAGTACGAGCCGCCGGTGCCGGCCGTCTGGATGGTGACCTGGCCGTTGTAGTAGCCGGTGCCGGTGCCGGCGCGCACGTCGTCGTAGGATCCGGCGATCTCGCGGGTGCGCGCGTCCACGTACACGTGCCGGATGCTCGGCCTGCCGCCGGCGACGCCCGCCACCGTGGCCTCCCAGGCGAGCCGGGCCTTGGGGCCGTAGGCCAGCACGACCAGGTGCGGGGCCGCGGTGTCGTCCACGCGGTCCAGGCGTGTCCTGGCGGCGGCCAGGGCGTCCGCGGCGGGCACCGCGGCCGTGGTGGGCACGCCGGTGGTGGGGCCGGAGGCCGAGATGGTCTCGCGGACGCGCCCGGCCGAGTCGACGACCACGACCGCGTCGCCGCCGATCACGGGCAGGCCCTTGTAGGTGCGCTCGTAGGCGGCGAAGTAGAGGCCGCCCGCGCCGGGGATGATCCTGGTGCGATGCCATGCCTCGTCGACGCCCTTGCGCAGGTCGTCCAGCCCGCCGGCGACGGCCTGGTCCGCCGCCCGCGTGGCCAGGTGGAGCGGGTCGGAGGACAGGGGCCGGGCGGTCACGCCGGGCGGGGGCTTCGCCGCCGAGGACGCCTCTGACGCCGCGAACGTCGCCGGTGTCGCCGACGTCACGACGGCCAGGCCGGCGGCTGCCGCGATCAAGGCTCTACGCCTCATGCGCGCATCCTTTCTGTGCCGTCCGCCGCCGGGTCCGTCGCCGAGTCCATCGCCGGGGTACGCGGACGGCGGGGCCACGCCGCCGGACGTCGCGGGCCCGCGGCGTGAAGGGGTTGGGGGGTGACCGGGTTCCTTCGGATCGGGCGGCCTGGTGAACCGCCCTTTTCCGTGACGCTAGGTGCCGGGTCGCGTTCTGCCTATCCGTAGTGCCATCCGTACCTGTACGGGAAAGTGCACCGAAGGCGAAGGCAGGGTCGACGGGTGATCGACATGAGTGGACTCCGTGACTCGGGATGGATCTCGTGGCGGTTGCCGACGGACATACCTACGCCTAAGTTGCGATAGTGGCCGATCTTGAGCTGCCAGGTGCCGGTGTCCCGCCGAAGCGACGGTCCGGACGGTGGTGGGGCGGCGCATGAGCGTCGGACGCTCGGCGGCCGACGCGGCCGGATACCGGTGGATCGTCCTCGGCATCGCCACGTTCGCCCAGGCGGCCTCCGGGTTCTTCGTGCAGGGCATCGGGGCGATCGGCATCTTCCTGCAACGGGACCTGGGGCTCAGCACGGCGCAGCTCGGTCTTCTGCTGTCCGCCGCGCAGTTCGTTCCGTTGGTCGGGTTGCTGGTGGCCGGGGTACTGCTCGACCGGTACAACGAGCGCTGGGTCGTCGGGGTCGGGGCCTGCGTGGTGGCGGCGGGGCTGACCTTGGGAAGCACGGCGCCGGGGTACGCGTCCCTGCTGGTCGTGCTGCTGGTGGTGGGGGCCGGGTACAGCAGCGCGCAGCCCGGCGGGAGCAAGTCGGTGGCGTCGTGGTTCGACGCGTCCCGGCGAGGCTTCGCGATGGGCATCCGCCAGGCGGGCCTCCCCCTGGGCGGCGCGCTCGCGGCGGCCGTCCTGCCGTTGCTCGCCCAGACGTACGGCTGGCGCGCGACACTCCTGGCCGGCGGCCTCGTCGCCCTGCTCGGCGCCGTCGTCTTCATGACCTTCTACCGCACCCCGCCCGCCAACGCCCCTGGCCCCGCGAGCGAACCGACCCGCACGTCACCCACCCCCGCCGCCGACCATGGCGCGGCGAGAGGGGCGTCGTCCAGGCGAGCGCGGCGCGACGCTGGGGTGGCGGACTCGGTCAGGTCGCAGGTCGGCGGGCGGCTGCGGATGCTGCGGGAACCGGCCATGAGGAAGATCATGCTGTCGGGAACGAGTCTGATCTCGGTGCAGAGCGGTGTGCTCGTGCTGACCGTGTTGCACCTGCACGACGCCACCAAGCTTTCGGCCGGCTCGGCGGCCCTTGTGCTGTTGGCGGCCCAGGGGGCGGGGGTCGCCGGCCGCATCTGCCTGGCGGCCTGGAGCGACCGTGGCAGGTCCGGGCGGTACGCCATCGTCATGACCTGCATGGTCGCCGTGATCGCCGGGATGGCAGCCCTGATGACACCCGCAGGACAGACGCCCGCCGCGGCCATCCCTCTCTTCATATGGCTCGGCTTCTTCGGGTACGGCTGGTACGGCCCATGGGTGGCCTACGTGGCCGAATCGGCTCCACCGGACAAGACCGGATTCGCCCTCGGGCTGGCCATGGCCGTCAACCAAATCGCCGTGATCCTGGCCCCTCCCGCTCTCGGCCTCCTCAAGGACCTGACGCACAGCTTCACCCCGGCCTGGGGCCTCCTCTCCGTGATGACCGCCATGGCCCTGACGGTTACGGCCCGGGGACGACGCCACGGGTCGGCCTGACTCGCCCGTACCACCGCCGCTTCCACAGGTCCCGGCGTACGGCGGCGGACCAGGAGTCCGGCGCGTCGGCCGCGATCCGTACCGTGGAGGCGTCGGAGTGCCGTCAAGGGAGGGCGGGTCGTCATGCGTGCCGCTTACGTCGAACGGCTCGGGCCCGTGGACGCGATCCGGTACGGCGAGCTGCCCGACCCGGTGCCCGGCCCCGGAGAGGTGCTGGTGCGCGGCATCGCGACGGCCGTCAACCGGGTGGACACGTTCGTGCGGTCCGGGCTCTACCCCACACCCGTGCCCCTTCCGCTGGTGCTGGGGCGTGACCTCGTCGGCGAGGTGGTGGAGCCCGGGACGTCGGGGCCGGCGGCCGGGTCGCCGGTCTGGTCGAACAGCCTGGGGCACGGCGGGCGGCAGGGGGCGGCGTCGCGGCTCGCGTGCGTCCCGTTCACGATCGGTCCGTCGTGGGTTTCGTGATCAGTCTGGCGACCGTCGGGGAGCTGGGCGAGGCCGCCGGCTGGATCAACCGCCGCCTGTCCGGCGGAGGTCTGCGCCTGAGCACACACCTGCTCCCGCTGTCGGAGGCCCGCGAGGCACACCGGGCGACCGAAGCGGCGGTGCGTGGTGAAGGTGGCGGCCCGCATGGTCGTCTCGTCCTCCGCATCCCGGCCGCCTGAGGACGTGTGACGAGCATCCCGCAGACCGTCGAAGTGCGGTGTGCCGAACGAGTTGACCATGGGACGTGACCCCCGACACAGTCGTGCGTATGGGTCCGGAAGAGGTTCTGGAGAGCCCCGGTAGGCGTTGGAGCCCGGTGGTGCCGATCGTTGTCGTGCTGCTGCTCGTCGGGCTCGGCGCGGGGGTGTGGTTCGTACGGCGTCCACCGGCCGGGCCGCTGCCGCCCCCTGACGACCCGTGGCCGGCGTCGGGAACGGCGACGGTATACCTGTGCAAGGAGAACAGCGCGCTGAACAGCTGCGGCGAGGATGAGGCCACATCCGCGCAGCGGCTGACGATCGAGCGCACCCTGCGGGGCCTGCCCGAGGTGTCCGCCGTACGGCTCAAGTCGCGCGCGGAGGCGCTCGAAGACTTCAATGCCTCGGGTATGAGTGACCGACTTCCCTGGGAGGTGCGCGAAACGGATATGCCTGAATCCTTCGCGGTGAATCTGACCGCGACGGGCGACTTCTCGCGGAAGGTCGAGAACATGCCTGGGGTCTCGAACATCTACGTGAAAGGGACGAGCTTCTGGGCCGGCAAGACCAACGTGGCCGTCTGGCTCTGCCCGGAGAAGCCAGTGGTCAAGGAGTCACGGTGCGTCGGGCGCGGCGCGGCGAGCGCGTCCGAGCGGACCGCCGTCTACCGAACCCTCAGCGCCCTGGACGGCGTAGGCCCGATCTACCTGGAAGATCGTGGGCACGCCGCGAAGAACGTCATGTGGGTGATAGAGACCCACCCGCCGGGCACCACGAAACCCCTCCCCTACATCCCCGAGACGTTCCACCTGGTCCTCGACGCTCCCGACGCGGTCGCCCGCGTGGAGCGGGCGGTAGGCAGTCTCCCCGGCGTCTACGACGTCGGAGAAGAGACTTCCCACTAGGAGTAGCGGACGAGGAGTTCGGCGCCTACGCGCGCGGGTTCCGCCCGGACGGAGGGCGGGTCGGGGACGCGGAGGCGGGCGCTTCGGCCGGTGGTTCCCAGGCGGCCAGGGCGTGGTCGGTGAACAGGCCGCGGCGCAGGATGCCCCGGGCCTAGCCCGACTCCCCCGCCAACCCGTGATCCCTAAGTGGCCACAGGCGCGCTGATCGCTTCGCGGTAGTCGCCGAGAGCGGGCAGCTCACGGCGCTTGTCGAGCGGGATCGTGTCGAGAACCCGATGCGCCGTATGAGCGATCATGTGCGTGCGATACGCGGGTTCTAGATCGGACATCACCTGCGCGGCGAGTTGGAGTGCCTCGTTGTATCCGCCGCTGCTGCCCACGCTGATCGCCTCGTGCAGACGTATGTTCGCTGCGTTCTGGTAGCCGGGCGAGCATGAACGCACGCGGTCGCGCGCCTCGCGTGCCATCTCGGTGGCCCCCCCGTACGAGTGGACCCAGGAGGACGTGAACCACGTGGAGTCCTCCGTCCAGCCGTAATCTTCGCGAACGCTGTAGTGCTCGGCCAGTTCATGGAGATGGTGAAGGCGATCGACGGCCTCCTGCTGCCTGCCCATCACGGCAAGCGCCTGAGCCTCTGCGCCCACAGCCTTCATCAGTCCAGGCGTGACGCGGACCCCGTTGAGGGATTGGGCATTACGAGCCAGGGCCAGTATCACCTCTGTCCGTCGCGGGGAGTACAGGCCGAACACGGCCTCATAACCCCGCACCCATGCCTGCATGTCCTTGTCACCAGAAGCGTCAGCGGCTTGGCGAGCGGTCCTCCACCAGCGACGAGCCGCGCCGTGCTCCCCGAGCCGCGTGAGGACGTTCGAATGCAGCACGGCCAGCCATGCCGCGACTCGCTGCAAATCGCCTACCTGGTCGGCACGGCTGCGTGTGAGCGTCTGCTGTACAGCGGCCATGTCCAGCACGAGATCGTCACGCACGGTTGAGGGCGGCAGGGTCTGGATCGCATGCATGTGCTCAAAGCAGGCGAGCTCCCAGTCTGCTGCCGTGTAGCTCTCGGCCGTGTTGAGGACCCGTTCGAGCATGTGGCGGACCGGCTCGCCGGCGCCGAAGAGGGGTCCTTGAGCCAACAGGCCGAGGCCAGCCAACTGAAAGAGATGGCGACGTTCCATATCATCTCCCTCTGGGAGGGAACCAGATCCGTTCTCACGATAACCCGCAATTATCCGAATTGTCGTGGCGGCTAGGTCGTCTATAGAGCAATGTCCGAGCCGTTGCACCAATGGCCACACCGTTTTCAACTGCCCATCGGCACGCAGGGCATCGTCCAGCGCCTGGACGCGTTGACCTGACTCCGGCAGGCTTTCGCCGCGTTCGAGCTGGCCGATCATAGAGGCCGAATAGCCCGCTCTGGCTGCGAGTTCGGCCACGGTGAGCGGATCGCCGACGCGCAGCTCATACGTATCCCGAAGATCACGGATAAGCGCCCCGAAATAGTGCGCCATCGACCGATATCGGTCACTGTTCTTACGCGGTGCGGGCATGCCGTTTCCCCCTCCGAGCTCGCCGAAATCGACAGCAGATCGCCGTAGTGGATCAGCGCTTGCCGCCCCGTCCCACCTCTCGACAACGTAATGGTAACCCTAAATGACGGGCCGGTTGCACAGCGTCAGTTCGAGAAATTTCCCAAGAGTCGATCAGGAGTACGAACGCATGCACGACCGCACGTCCGCCCACCCCTCCCCAGGACGGCACCGCCAGCGCCGTCCGCACTCCCAGCCGAACCCGGACCTGGACCATCCGGCCCACCGCGACTGGGACGGGGGCCAGAAGGCCAGAGCCGCCCACCTGGACCTCTTGGAACCCGGCTGGCTGGTCCTCTACGGCCCGTACCACCGCCGCTTCTACGCCATCGCCCGGACGGCCGCCGTCACCGAGCCCCTCGTCCAGGCGACCACCATCGACGGGCTCCGCACCCTCATGCGCGAGTCCGAGTCCGAGGCCGCGGCCGGGATGATGGGAGCGCGTGCTCAGCGGGGTCGGGCCGCATGACCGGCCTGATGATGTACGGCGTCCCCGAGCGGCAGGCGGAAGCGCACCGCCGGACCCTGCGCGCCCTGCGCGCGGAGCTGGCGCCGCACGGGCTGTACGGGCGCATGGTCGAACGCCTGTACCTGCACATGCACTGGGGGCCGCACCAGGCGATCCTCCGCCCTCCCGAGCTGGACGTCTACGGCGACGGGCGCCTGGTGACGACGGTCACCGTGGTGGACGTCCCCGGCGGTGGCGGCGCCTGGTACCTGACCAGACGGCCCGACGGCCTCCCCACGAAGACCCACCCCGCCCGCGACCCGTCCGCCACGGCCCGCGCCATCGCCGCGAACAGGGACCGCGCCGTTCCCTAGCACCAGTGGCCGCGGTCGTAGCGTGGAGGCGTCGGAGTGCCGCCAAGGGTGGGGCCGGGTCAGCCGGAGACCTCGGCCCGCTCGTTGGGGACACAGTGGGTCATCCGGAGTCCGGCCACGTCGCGCGGCCCGTTGTCGCCCAGATTGGCCAGCCGGACTCGGTCCTCATCTGTGAGCACCTGTCCCGGCAACGGCTCCAGGTGGGAGACGTCCGCCACGGAGACGCCGATTCCCTCGCCGACGCGCAGCCCCAGTTCGTCCTCGACCATCAGCAGGTGCCAGATCATGCGTTCCCGGATCGGCCGGTCGCACGCCGACAGCGCGATGGTCAGGTTGTTCACCAGGTCGTCGCGCTCCCACTGCTCCATCAGGCGGAACCGCTGCCCGGCCTGCTTGTAGTCGTTCGTACGCGTGATCGGCGTCCCGGTCAGGCGGCCGTGGTACTCCGGTCCGCGCGTGTCGTGCGGCGGAGGCGGCGCGGGGGTCAGCCCTCCCAGGACGGAGGGCGAGTAGTTGACATGCGGGTTCGGACCGCTGGGATCCTGGTGCATCAGCGCCTGAGAGTCGCGCTGGTTGGTGTGTATCTGGTTCTTCGGCCTGTTGACCGGAACCTGCTGGTAGTTGGGGCCGATGCGGTAACGCTGCGTGTCGCCGTAGGCGAACGTGCGACCTGTCAGCATCTTGTCCTCTGACAGTTCGAGCCCGTCCACGATCACACCGGCGCCGAACGCGATCTGCTCGGATTCCGTGAAGTAGTCCTGGGCGTTCTGGTCGAGCACCAGGCGTCCGACCGGTTTCGGGGGGAAGATCTCCTCCGGCCACGCCTTGGTCGCGTCGAGCGGGTCGAAATCGAGTTCCGGGTGCTCATCGTCGCTCATCACCTGCACCCGCATCTCCCACTCAGGGAATTCGCCGTTCTCGATCGCGGCCCGCAGATCCTTGGAGGCATGGCTGAGCTCGGTGGCCTGGATCCTGGCGGCGTCCTGCGCGGTCATGCTGCGCACGCCCAGCTTGGGAATCCAGTGGTACTTGACCAGGAATGTCTCGCCCTGGTCGTTGACCCACTTGTAGGTGTTGACGCCGAACGCCTGCATGTGGCGAAGGTCGGACGGCAGGCCCCGCGGGCTGAACAGGTTGACCAGCAGGTGCATGCTTTCGGGTGTCAGCGACAGCAGGTCGAAGGCCCGGTTGGGGTCCTGGTGGAACGTCACGGGGTCGGGCTTGAAGGCGTGCACCACATCGACGAACTTGGCCGGGTCACGGATGAAGAACACCGCCAGGTTGTTGCCGACCAGGTCCCAGTTGCCGTCCTCGGTGTAGAACTTCACGGCGAAGCCGCGAACGTCGCGGGCCGTCTCCTCGGACTCACGTCCGCCGATGACCAGCGACAGACGCACCGCCACCTCGGTGCGCTTGCCCCGCTCCTGGAACAGCCTGGCGCGGGTGTAGCGGGAGATCGGCTCCTCGCCCCATGTGCCGTAGGACTCGAAGTGGCCGAACGCGGTGAATCCGCGTGCGTGAACGACCCGTTCGGGGATGCGTTCGCGCGTGAAATGGCCGACGCGTTCCAGATAGCTGTAGTTCTCCAGCGTCGCGGGCCCGCGATCGCCCACCGTACGCAGGTTCGTGTTGTCGTATATGGGGTGGCCTTGACGGTCGGTCATCGTCAGGTGGCCGTCGCCGTGGCTGGTGGGTCTCCCGGTCTTGGTCATGGCGCCCCCTTGAGAACCGGCCCCTCCCGCAGCGTCATTGCCACTGGTGAGCAGCGGAAACAACGGTTGGCCAACCTTGACCTGGCGATGATGTGACCGGTGTCGGACGCGTCCCGTGGAGGAGATGCTCGTGTTCTAGGCGCGCGCGGGGTAGCAGGCGAGGAGTTCGGCGCCTACGCGCGCGGGTTCCGCCCGGACGGAGGGCCGTTCGAGGACGCGGAGGCGGGCGCTTCGGCCGGTGGTTTCCAGGTGGCCAGGGCGTGGTCGGTGAACAGGCCGCGGCGCAGGATCACGCGGCTGCGCATGTGCTGCTCGGCGCGCAGCTCCGAATCCGCCCTGCCCGCCGACATGTCACCCATCAGGATGGCCAGCAGCAGGTCGTGCAGCTCGATTCCGGGACGCAGCACGCCGGACCGGATGCCCTCCTCCACCAGCGGCTCGAACGCGGCCGCGGTGCGCTTGGTGAGACCGGCGAAGACCGCCGCGTCCGAGCGGGACAACACCGGGGTGATCGACCCGCTCGACGCCTGCAGGTCCAGCAGGAACTCGAACAGGTCGATCACACCGAAGGGGCTGCCCGCGAGCTCGGCCGCGCGCCGTTCGATGAGGTCCAGGCCCTCGGCGTAGACGGTGGCGGCCAGGTCCTCGCGGGTGGCGAAGTTGCGGTACAGCGTCGTCCGGCTCACGTTCGCGGCGCGAGCGATCTCCTCCAGGGCCACGTCGTGTCCGTGCTCGGCGAAGGCCTCCCGAGCCGCGGCGAGGAGCCGGGCGCGGTTGCGCGCCGCATCGCCCCGCTTGGCAAGGAGGACATGCTCATCGGGATCGGCTGGCATGCGTGAATCGTAGCCGTTCCGTACAGCGTTGTACGATTCCGCCCGGCACATCGCCAGGACCTTGGGCTGGACGAGTACCGATGACCACGAGGGCGCGGGGTGGCGATCGCCGTGCGCCCACCGGCGCGGTCAGATCATCAGGCCGCCCCCGTTCACGGCGATGGTCTGTCCCGTGATCCAGCTCGCCTCGTCCGAGACCAGGTACGCGATGAGATAGCCCGGGTCCTCCGGCTTGCCCATCCGCCGGACGGGGATGGAGTCGACGAGCTGCCGCACGGCGCCCGCCTCCGTGTCGGACAGCACCAGTCCCAGCGAGATGGTGTTGCAGGTGATGCCGTGCGGACCGTTCTCGGCGGCCAGGTGCCGCATGAATCCGATCTGCCCGGCTTTGGCGGCCGCGTAGGTCGACACGCCGATGTCCAGGCCCTGCTGGCCCGCTCCGGAGGTGATGGTGACGATCCGGCCGTGGCCACGGTCGATCATCCCGCCGATCACCGCCTTGCAGCAGTTCAGCATGCCGTACACGTTCACCGCGAAGGGTTTGCCCCAGGAGTCGGCCGGCATCTCGGAGAAGGGCGCCATCTTCATCGGGCCGTCGGGCCCGGCGTTGCCGGCGTTGTTCACCAGGATGTCGACGCGACCCTCGTGCGCGACGATGTCGGCGACCGCCGCGGTGACCGCGTCGAAGTCGGATACGTCGAAACTCAAGGGGCGCGCGGAGCCGCCGGCCGCGATGATCTCCTTCGCGGTGCGCTCGGCGCGGTCGGCGTGGAAATCGTTGACCACTACCGTGGCCCCCTGCGTGGCGAGCACGCGGGCGATCCCCGCGCCGACGTTCTGCCCGGCGCCCGTCACCAGCGCGATCTTGCCATCCAGCTCGAACATCGTCGTCCTTTCGTCCATGGCCGACTGCTTCCGTACAGCGGCGTACGGTTAAACGTACACCTGTGTACGAAAGACGTGTCCGGTCGCCGGGGCTGGTTCAATGATCGGGATCAGGCACCTCCAAGGTGCGGCGGGCGGCGATGATGCGCGGGGAGCGGCGGCGGTGCGGACGCGATGGCGGGACCGTCTGCGGTACTGGTTCGACGGCACGATGGACCGGGGGACGCCCGCGCTGATCGGCTGGCTGGGCCTGGCGTCCGTCCTGCTCATCGTGCTGGTGACCGGGCTGTTCATGGCGGTCGGCACAAAAGCGGAGATCGAGGAGCACGGCGGCTGGGGCGGCGCCGCGTGGATGAACCTCATGCGCGCCATCGACCCCGGCACCATGGGCGGCGACACGGGCCGCCCGCTGTTCCTCGCGCTCATGCTGACCATCACGATCGGCGGCGTCTTCATCGTCAGCTCGCTGATCGGCGTGCTGACGACCGGCCTGGAGAACCGCATCGCCCAGCTCCGCAAGGGCCGTTCACGGCTCATCGAGCACGGGCACACGATCGTGCTCGGCTGGTCGGAGCAGGTCTTCACCGTCATCGAGGAACTGGTGAAGGCCAACCAGGGGCAGCGGCGCTCGCGCGTGGTGATCCTCGCCGACCGCGACAAGGTGGACATGGACGACGAGATCCGGGGCCGTCTCGGCGAGACGGGCCGCACGCGGGTCATCTGCCGCACCGGGAGCCCGCTGAAGCGGGCCGATCTCGAACTGGTGAGCCCGGACACCGCCAAGGCGATCATGGTGCTGCCGCCGCCGGGGCAGGACGCCGACATCCACGTCATCAAGACGCTGCTGCTGCTCAACAACCGGACCTGGCGCGGCGTGCGCCCGCACGTCGTCACGGCCGTGCAGAACTCCGAGAACGTCGCGGCGGCGCGGCTGGCGGGCGGCGACGCGGCGCTCGTGATCGACGCCGACGACATCGCGGTGCGCCTGGTCGTCCAGTCGCACCGGCAGGCCGGGCTGTCCACGGTCTGCACCGACCTGCTGGACTTCGCGGGCAACGAGTTCTACATCCGCCCCGAGCCCGCCCTGGTCGGCGCGACGTACGGCGAGGCGCTGCACGCGTACGAGCGGGGCGTGCCGGCCGGGCTGCGCCGCGGCGACGGCCGGGTGGTCGTCAACCCGCCGATGGACACCGTGATCGGGGAGCGCGACCACCTGATCGTGCTGGCGGAGGACGACCTGCTGATCCGGCTGGCCGACTCCCCCGCCCCGGTCGACGAGGCGGCGATCGTCACCGCGCCCGACCGGCGGCCCCTGCCGGACCGCACGCTGCTGATCGGCTGGAACGCCCGCGCCACGAAGATCATCGACCTGCTGGACCGCCTCGTCGAGCCGGGCTCGGTCGTGGACATCGCCGCGGCGCGCAGGCCGGAGGAGGTGCTGGCGACCGCCCACACGAACCTGACGGTCGGGTACAAGCACTGCGAGCCGACGCGCAGGGCGTCCCTGGAGTCGCTGGACCTCGGCGGCTACAAGCACATCATCGTGCTCGCCGACGACGGCGTCGGCGTCGAGGAAGCCGACGACCGTACGCTGGTGACCCTGCTGCACCTGCGCGACATCGAGGTGCGGCTCGGCGACCCGTACTCCATCGTCACCGAGATCAACAACGACGACAACCGCGAGGTCTTCCAGGTCACCAAGGCCGACGACTTCATCGTCAGCACCAAGCTGATCAGCCTGCTGCTCACCCAGCTCGCCGAGAACCGCCACTTGCAGGGCGTCTTCGCGCACCTCTTCGACCCCTCGGGCTCCGAGATCTACCTGAAGCCCGCGTCCGACTACGTCACCCCCGGCATGGCGGCGAGCTTCGCCACGGTCATCGAGGCGGCCAGGCGGCGCGGCCACACGGCCATCGGCTACCGGAGCAAGCGCGACGGCGACCAGGCCCCGTCGTACGGGGTCGTCCTGAACCCGCCACGCACCGAGCCCCTCTCACTGGGCGCGGACGACAACGTGATCGTGCTGGCGGAGGAGTAGCCGGGCGCGCCGGACAGCCCGCCGGACGCGGCATGCCGGACATTTCAACGAGCCCGGAAGTATGGCGACGCCGGCCGGGATCGTCTGGAGAATGACTCCATGAAAGCACGGACGGCGTTGCGGTTCGGCGTTCTCGGCTCATTGGAGGTCACCCGCGACGGCCAGCCGGTCCCGGTGCGTGCCGCCAAGCAGCGCATCGCCCTGGCGGCGCTTCTGCTCCGCGCCAACCAGTACGTCTCCGTGGACCAGCTCATCCAGCGCACCTGGGACGGCCGCGCGCCCGGCGAGGCGCGCAACGCGATGCAGACGCACATCGCCCGGCTGCGGCGCACCGTGGGCGAGGAGGGCCAGCGCCTCATCGAGACCCACGACGACGGCTACAGCATCCAGCTCCCGCCGGAAAGCCTCGACCTGACGCGCTTTCGCGACCTCGCCCACGCCGCGGCGCTGGCGGCCAAACGGCACGACCTGGCGGGCGAGGCCCGGCTGCTGTCGGACGCGCTGGCGCTGTGGCGCGGGCCCGTGCTCGCCGACGTGCCGTCCGGCCCGCTGCACCGCCTGGAGATCCCCCAGCTCGTCGAGGAGCGGCTGCGCCTGCTCGAACGGTCCTTCGACGTCCATCTGCGGCTCGGCCGGCACGACCGGATCGTCGCGGGGCTGAGGGCCGCCACCACCGAGCATCCGCTGCACGAGCGCCTGTGGGCGCAGCTCATGCTCAGCCTGTACCGGTCGGGCCGCCGCGCCGAGGCCCTGGAGACGTACCGGAACGTCGTCGTGCTCCTGCGGGAGGAGCTCGGGATCGACCCGGGCCACGAACTCGCCCGCCTTCACCAGGCCGTCCTGGCCGACGACCCCGACCTGGCCCACCGCCCGGACTGAGACGCCGGGCCGCCGCGATCACCCGGCGCGGGGGACGGGGTGCCGGAAGGCCGGCCGGGATCCACGGGGGCCCCGGCCGGCCTCGGGGCGAAGAGGGGTCGGCTCACCGCCGTTTGAATCAGCCGGCCGTCGAACCGGTGAATGACCGCGAGGCCCCGGTGAGGGACGCCGTCCGCCGGCGCGACACCCGACGTTCATTCCGGAGCGCGGCCGGCGACGCTTGGGCGGTCTAGGTTTCGGGCGGATGACCTTGAACCGGACCTGGAGGGCAGCGATGGACCGTCGGACCGTATTGCGCGCGGCAGTCGTCGGAGCGGGAGGGGCGGCGTTCTCCGGAGCGCTGTGGGGAGAGGCGTTCGGGGCCATCGCCCAGCCCGGCCCCAGCCCGTACGGGGACCTGCTCGCCGCCGACGCCAGCGGCATCCAGCTCCCCGCGGGGTTCACCAGCCGGGTGATCGCCCGCTCAAGCCAGCGCATCGCCGGGTACACCTGGCACTGGGCGCCCGACGGCGGCGCCTGCTTCGCCGACGGCACCGGGTGGATCTACGTGTCCAACTCCGAGATCCCGCTGGCGGGCGGCGCCTCGGCCGTGCGCTTCTCCGCCGACGGCGCTATCACCTCCGCGTACCGCATCCTGTCCGAGACGAACCTCAACTGCGCGGGCGGCGCCACCCCGTGGGGCACCTGGCTGTCGTGCGAGGAGATCGCGCTCGGCCGGGTCTTCGAGACCTGGCCCGGCGGCGGGCGCGCGGGCGAGGAGCGCACGCGCATGGGGCGGTTCAAGCACGAGGCCGCCGCGTGCGACCCGGTCAGGAAGGTGGTCTACCTGACCGAGGACGAGAGCGACGGCTGCTTCTACCGGTTCATCCCCGACACCTGGGGCGACCTGCGCACCGGGAGGCTGCAGGTGCTCTGCGCGCCGTCCGGGCAGGTGACGGGCCCGGTGACCTGGCAGGACATCCCCGACCGCGACGGCTTCCCGATCGCCACGCGCAACCAGGTCGGCGCGGCCAAGCACTTCGACGGCGGCGAGGGCTGCTGGTACGACCACGGCGTCTGCTACTTCACCACCAAGGGCGACAACCGGGTGTGGGCGTACGACACGGTGAACGCGGCGCTCGACCTGGCCTACGACGACTCGCTGGTCACCGGCGGCACGGCGCCGCTGACCGGCGTGGACAACATCACCGGCGCGCCCACCAACCGGGACCTGTTCGTCGCCGAGGACGGCGGGAACATGGAGATCAACATCATCACGCCGAGCGGCGTGGTGGCCCCGTTCCTGCGCGTCCTCGGCCAGTCCTCCTCGGAGATCACCGGTCCCGCGTTCTCGCCCGACGGCTCGCGCCTGTACTTCTCCTCCCAGCGCGGCACGTCCGGCTCGTCCACCGGCAGCGGCGGCATCACCTACGAGGTCAAGGGCCCGTTCCGCCGGCAGTGACGCGCCCGGGCCGGGCGTGGTCTACCTCGGACGCTCGCCCTCCGGCGAGGACGTCGCGGTAAAGGTGCCGCACGCCTGGATGTCCGGCGACGCCGACGCCCGCAGGCGCACGCGAAGAAGGCCGGGCCGAGGCTCTGCCACAGCCCGGCCCGGCCAGACCCCGCCGTCAGGCCCAGATCACCAGGCCGTACAGGTGCGTGTGCATGCGATTCCCCCGAATCCATCCATAGCGGACTGAATCCTCAGTCCACCACATGACGCCGACGTCCCGCTGTCGTGTGGCTGGCGTGTGCGCGGCCCGGCGCGCTGCCGGGCCGCGTGAGGGTCAGTCGGAGTACGGGGAGACGTTGTAGCCGTAGTTGGCGAAGAAGCGGAAACCGTCCGAGAGGTTGGACAGGCGTGTCACCAGGAAGTCGTCCTGCGCGC
Organism: Sphaerisporangium siamense; assembly: GCF_014205275.1. Lineage (NCBI taxonomy): Bacteria > Bacillati > Actinomycetota > Actinomycetes > Streptosporangiales > Streptosporangiaceae > Sphaerisporangium > Sphaerisporangium siamense. The sequence goes on along the minus strand of NZ_JACHND010000001.1, from coordinate 3,322,895 downwards.
CCGGCGGCACGGTCTCGTCCTGGCGGACCTGCACGCTGACGAAGTACGGGCCGGTGTAGCCGGTCAGGTCGATGGGGACCTCCCTGCGGTTGTCGGTCAGCCGCCTGGTGGCCAGCACCACTTCCCTGGCCTTGAACGTCGTCGTGTCGACCACGTGCAGGATGGCCTTGATGGAGTGCCCCGGGTACCCGGTGAAGTTCTGGGCGTCCTGCGTCTCGACCACGAGCACGGTCTTGGCGTCGCCGGGCGCGGAGGTGCGCTGCAGGGTGATCGGGAACTCGATGGCGCCCCCGGCGAAGGTGGCGTCACCGTAGATGCCGGGCTCGTCACCGAGGTGCACCTTGCCCTGCCAGATGAGCTCGCCCTGCGGCGCCTGCGCGCAGGCGCCGGTGACCTGCCGCTTCGCGGCGAGGTTGGCCACGTTGCGGTCGCACGGCGCGGCGGACGCCGAGGCGGCGGCGCGGTCGGACGTGGCCTCCGCCCCGGTGACGGAGCCGCCGACACCGAAGATCGTGGCGACGAGCGCGAGCGCGACGCCGGCCCGGCTCCTCGCACTGGCCGCTGGGAATCTGTTCACAGGGATGCTCCTCACTCATGTATTCCCCGACTTTTCCCCGACGACTGGAACAGGTGCTCACTTCGATGACCTTCGCGGGGGGTCGAACACCTCCTTCAGCCCTTTCGCACCATCAATCTGCGATAGGTCATATGCCTGTTACGGTAAAGCTCTATGGTCAGGTTGACGGCGGCCACGAATTCTTCCACCATCAGCGCTCCGTAGGCGGGAATTCCGGGGCGGTTCACCGGATCGCCCGGCCAGTCGGTGATTATGCGTGGCGCGAAGTGGTCGCGTACCTGCCGCTCGAAATGCTCGGCCATCGGCCCGCGCGCCACGTGCCCGAAGTCGATCATCTTCTCCGCCGGGGGGAAGCCGGCCGCGAGCAGGTCGTCCTCGATGGTGGGGACACGGGCGAAATGCGGGTAGGTGAAGTGGGCGGTCAACGCGGACAGATCGGCCTCGGTGACCTGTGACGTGAGCATCCAGTCGTCGACGACGAACCGTCCGCCGGGCGCCAGCGCCTCGAAGACCCGCGTGAACAGCGCCCGGTGGTCGCGCACCTGGTACAGCATGTTGATGCTCAGCGCCACGTCGAAGGAGTCGCACGGCAGGTGCTCCTGGCCGTCGGCCAGCACGACCGTGATCCGGTCGTGCCAGTCGGGTTCGCGCTGGTTGAGCGAGTGGGCCGTCACCGCGTGGGCGTGGGAGTTGGTGACGGAGGTGACCGTCACCCCGCACGCCCTGGCCAGCAGGCGGGCGGGCCCGCCGAGGCCGCAGCCGACGTCGAGGACGCGCTCGCCCTCGCGCAGCCCGGCGAGGTCCGCGATGGTCATGACGTGGTCGGCCGCGCCCTGCCGCCACAGCCTCCCGTCGGCCCAGACGCGGGCGTCGGCCGCCATCGGGGGATGCAGGAGGTCGCCGGTGAAGTAGATGTGCAGTCCACCGCCGGAGAGCCCGTAGTGAGCGCCGACGACGTCCAGCGCATAGTGTCCGTCGTCCTTGATGGCGGCACCTCCTTTCCCCGGCACGGCCATATTCAGGGTAGGTTCGACATCATGGTCATATCGCGCGATTGACAATATAAGGCCAGGAATGCCGATTAGGCGGCGTCCAATTCCCCGGGATTATGGCGGCCGATTCACCGCACGACACAAGGGATCTTCTCCGGACCCGTATGAGATCTTCTTTCGGCGTATACGGGATCAATGACTGGAGATCACGAAAACGCCGCCCCCGTTTCCTCACGGAGGCGGCGTGCGGGCGGACGGCCCAGGTGCCGGGCGCCGGCCCGGAAGCCGGACGCGGGCCCAGGCGCGGGACTAGGCGTCGAGCGTGGCGACGTCGTCCTTGTCGGTGACGCCCGCCGAGTCGAAGGTGGCCACGTCGCGCAGCGCGCGGGCCGCGCTCTGCACGATCGGCAGGGCCAGCACGGCGCCGGTGCCCTCGCCCAGCCGCAGGTCCAGGTCGATCAGCGGGCGGAGCCCGAGGTGGCGCAGCGTGGCGCCGTGGCCCGGCTCGACGGACCTGTGACCGGCGAAGCACGCCCCGAGCGCGTCGGGCGCGAAGGCCGCCGCGACCAGCGCCGCGGCCCCGGTGATCACGCCGTCCAGCACCACCGGCAGGCGCGCCGCCGCCGCGCCGAGGATGAACCCGGCGATCGCGCCGTGCTCGAACCCGCCCACCGCGGCCAGCACGCCGAGCGGGTCGGAGGGATCCGGCCGGTGCAGGGCCAGCGCGCGGCCGATGACGTCCACCTTGCGCGCGAGCGTCGCGTCGTCGATGCCGGTGCCCCGCCCGGTGACCTCGCCGGGGTCGCGCCCGGTGAAGACCGCGATCAGGGCTGCGGAGGCCGTGGTGTTGGCGATGCCCATGTCACCGGCGGCCAGGCAGCGGACGCCGGACAGCGCGAGGCCCTCGGCGACGTTGATGCCGATCTCCAGGGCCTGGCGGGCCTGGTCGCGGGTCATCGCCGGGCCCTGGGTCATGTCGGCGGTGCCCGGGGCGATCTTGTGGGACAGCAGGCCCGGCACGGCCTCCAGTTCGGCGGCCACGCCGACGTCCACGACCGTCACCCGCGCGCCGGCCTGCGCGGCGAACACGTTCACGACCGCGCCGCCGGCCAGGAAGTTGAGGACCATCTGGGCGGTGACCTCCTGCGGCCACGGCGTCACCCCTTGGGCGTGCACGCCGTGGTCGGAGGCGAAGACGGCGACCGCGGCGGGCTCGGGAACCTCCGGAGGACAGGCGCCCGCGAGCCCGGCCAGCCGCACCGAGACGTCCTCCAGGACGCCGAGCGAGCCGCGGGGCTTGGTCATGCGGTCCTGGCGGGCGCGGGCCTCGGCCATCGCGGCCTCGTCGAGCGGGCGGACGGCGGCGATCGTGTCCTCAAGCTTGCTCACGGTTCCTCCTCAACTGGTCCGTGCAGACTGCCGCCCGGCGGGCCAGCGGGGACGCCGGCAGAACTCTACGGGATCGACCTCGGGCCCCGAGTAGGTGGGCAGCATCGCGCCCAGCGGGGTGCCCCGGAGGGGGTGGCCCGGCTCCTCCCACCAGCCGGCGGGAGGCAGGCAGATCTGGTTGACGTAATGCGCCCTGAACTCGGCGGGCAACGTGCCGAAATGCGGGGCGAACAGCAGGTCTATCGCGGTCCGCATCGATTCCGTCTCATTGGAATGGGTGGCGTGGATCACCCGGACGTCCCCGATGACCAGATCGCCGGGCGCGGCCTCGATATCGATTTCCCCGGACGTTTCCGCGTGGCACACGGAATCAGGACCTTCCGCCTCTATTTCCACGGTGTGCGGCTCCAGAAGGGCGTCGTGGAGGCGGTGGCGCCGCATATGCGTGCCCGGTATCACCCGCAGGCAGCCGTTGCGCCGCGAGGTCGGTTCCAGATAAATCATCACGAATATCTGCGTCGGCTGGGCGACATAACTGCGCGGATGCCCCCAGGCCCACCAGTCCTGGTGCCACCACAGGCCCGGCGAGCGCGGCGGCTTGGCGATGACGTACCCGCTGATCCAGCGAGGGTCGGTGAACCCGAGCGCACCGAAGACGCCGTGCAGCGCGCCGGAGGTGAGGATCTCGGGGACGGGGTGGTCGTCCACGGTGAGCGGCAGCAGGCTGCCGTGGTGGGCGTACCGGGACAGGTGGGCGCCCTCGGCGGCCTTCAGCCGCCGGGCGGCCAGTTCCGCGAGGCGTTCGATAACCGATTGATCAAGCGCTTTCGGCACCAAACAGAAGCCGTTTTCCGCGAGCTGTTCCGCGGGACCTGTGCTCATAAATGCGACCCTCCCTGTAAATATCAGTCGGGGGCCCGACCAACGTAACACCTCGGCTTGTAGATCGGAAGTAGGATAATCGTTCACTCTGGGACGCAGAATTGGATCGGGGATGCACGAGATCATCGAGACCGAGGGCCTGACCCGCGTGTTCCGCGACCGCCCCGCGGTAGACCATCTGGAGCTCCATATCGGCGCCGGAGAGATCTACGGCCTGCTCGGCCCGAACGGCGCCGGGAAGTCCACCACCATCCACATGCTCACCACGCTGCTCACCCCCACCGAGGGCCGGGCGCGGGTGTGCGGCCTGGACGTCGTCCGTCAGGCCGCGCAGGTACGGCGCCGCCTCGGCTACGTCTCGCAGGAGAAGGGCGTGCGCCACCGGCTCACCGGACGCGAGAGCGTCGAGCTGGAGGCCGACCTCAACCACGTCCCCCGCCGGTCACGCGCCCGCCGCGTGGAGGAGGTGCTCGACGTCGTCGGCATGCTGCCCGACGCCGACCGCTTCGTCGCCGAGTACTCCGGCGGCATGCAGAAACGGCTGGACCTGGCCTGCGGCCTGCTCCACCTGCCCGACGTGCTGATCCTCGACGAGCCCACGCTCGGACTGGACGTCCAGTCCCGCCACCGCGTCTGGGACCATCTGCGCGGCCTGCGCGCCCAGGGCGTCACCGTGCTGCTGGCCACCAACTACCTCGACGAGGCCGACCGCCTGTGCGACCGCATCACGATCATCGACGCGGGCCGCGAGGTCGTCACCGGCACCCCGGCCGAGCTCAAGCGCGGCGTGGCCGCCGACACCGTCCACGTGTCCTCCCCCGCGCCCGACCGGCTGCTCGCCGCCGTCGAGGGCGCGCCCTGGGTGCGGCAGGCCACGCTGACCGGCCGCGAACACCTGCGCGTCCGCGTGGACGACGCCGCCAAGGCCGTCCCCGAGATCATGCGCGCGTCCCTGGCCCACGGCATCGACCTGCACGGCGTCACCCACACCGCCCCCACCCTCGACGACGTCTTCCTCCTGCACACCGGCAGAGGGCTCTCCCCCGACTCCGCCGTCCCCGACCTCGACCGCGCGCCACGTCCATCCGCGCCGTCCCCCGCCCCCCTCGACTCCGACGGCGCGGCCCGCCCGTCCCGGCCGCGGACGCAGGAGGTCCTCGCGCTGCTGCGACGCTGGTACCTGGAGGTGAGCAGAGAACGCCTGTCCCTCGCGTTCACGCTGCTCCAGCCGGTGATCTGGCTGGTGTTCCTGGGCGGCGCCATCGCCCGCGCCGTCGACGCCCGCGTGGTGGGCACCGCCGACTACATCGGCTTCATGCTCCCCGGCGTGATCGCCTTCACGATCGTCAGCACCGGGGTCAGCGGCGCCGTCCCCTTACTGTGGGACAAGGAGACCGGCTATCTGAACAAGCTGATGAGCATGCCCATCGCCCGCAGCTCCCTGCTCGTCAGCCGCCTCGCCTTCCAGATGGGCCTCGGCGTGGCGCAGGCGGCGCTGATCCTGCTGGTCGCGGCGGCGCTCGGCGTGCGCCCCGCCGGCGGGATCGCGGGCGGGCTCGTCCTGCTCGCCGTCGCGGCCCTGCTCGCCATGGCCTTCTCCGCGCTGTTCCTGGCCCTGGCCTGCCGCGCCCCCGACCACAACACCTTCTTCGCCATCACCGGCTTCGCGAGCCTCCCGCTGGTCTTCACCACCAACGCCTTCGTCCCCGTCACGGCGATGCCCCCATGGATGTCCATCACCGCCCACCTCAACCCGCTGACCTACGCCATCGAAGCGATGCGAACGCTCGTCGTCCACGGCTGGCGCCCGTCCCTGTACCCCCAGCTCCTCACCCTGACCGCCTTCACCCTCACGGCCCTGACCCTCGGCACCCACGAGTTCCGCCGCCTGTCCCGCCGCTGAACACCTTCGCCAGCTGGCGCCCTGCCTCCACCTCGGCCGGTCAGGGCCGACGAGAGGCGCTCGCTCCTCTGTGCTCGCGCAAGGCTATTTGCCGCGGTTGAGCAGGCTGATGACCCCCAGAAGTGTGGCACCCCCCGCCCCTAGGCCGATGCCGAGCGCCTGTGGCCAGGACGCGTGGTCGGCCAATCTCAGGCCCGTCATGACGGCGGTGACCATCGCGGCGCACAACAACGCCAGTAGAGCGCGTTCCGAGAACATCCGAGTCTCCTTCGTGCTTTCGTTCGCAGGGCTTCGGGCGGGTGCCCGCGTTTTGGGCCGAACCGCCAGTGGACAGCGCTGTGGCTTGCGAGACTTACAGGCTCTGACCCGAGGAGGCCCTGGGGGCCTGTTGTGAGGATCAGCGGTTCGCATCATGACCCTCCAGCGCCATCGACACCTTGTTCGTGTGGTCAAGGTGTAGGCGATCAGCGCGCCGCTGCCCTCGGCCAGAGCCGGAGGAAAAATCTTCCGGATCCAGCGAGGGGAACCCCGGGCCGGCTCCATATAGCGACGGCGTACACCTCAACTGTCTCGGGCCGTGCGCGTCCTCGGCCCCCAACCCCCCGAGGGGAGCGGGTATGTCGATGGCTCATCTCGGACAGCCCGGCGCGGACCAGAGCGAGCTCGATGCCGAGCCTGCCGGTCTAGCGTGCGCCGATCTTGATCGCGACAGCCCTGAGGATCCACAGGCGGTCGAGGAGACCTCGCCTTACGTGGAAATCATGCTGAGCGAGGTTGAGCAGCAACTGGTCGCCGAGGATGAGGAAGAGAGCGAGACAGTCCGACAAGCCCGCCGTGAAGTCGACCAGAAGATCGTCGACCGGGTCCGCAAGGATCTGGAAGCAGGAAACGACGATCTGTTCAAGCGGCTGACCAACCGGCTGCTCGGCTACGCTTTACCGATCTTGAGCGCCTGGGTGGGGTCGAGAGAGATCTTCGGCAAGGTGAACACGCTGCGCCAACAGGCTAATCGCACCTTGGTTCAGCGTGGCGCACGACAGATGCCGCTGATACGCAGTAATAACGACGACTGGCAGGCGTGGTCGAAGGATGACATCGACCAGATAGTTATTGATCTTGTGGATGAGGGGGTGACGCGCTTCCGTCGGACGGTGGAAGCAGGCCAATGGGACCACAGCCGCGGCGCGTCATTGAACACTTACTTCATCGGCGCTTGCCTGCTGAGCTTCGAAAAGGTCTACCGGCGCTGGCGTAAGCAGAAGCGCTTGGACCGGTACGCCCGGGGGGTCGGTCTGATCGAGGACCTCGCCCTCATAGAGCCGGTCTTTCAGCCGGCGTTCGGCCGCGCTCCTGAGTCTCAGGCCGTCATGGTCGATGAGATCACACGGGCCATGGCCACGATCAAGGACCTTCAGGTGCGCCAGCTGCTCTGGTACCAGATGCAGGGCTACACCCAGAAGGACGCCGCCGCACTGGTCGGCCTGAGTCCCAAAGCCGCCGAAGGGCGTCTCGGTCGTATCCGCAGAAGGCTTGCGGCGGACGACGTCCAGCGTCCCCCCGCACGTACCGATGGCACGGAGAGGTGACTGCCATGAGTGATCGAGACTTTCGGTGTGTTGCCGAGCCTGAGGGCATACAACTCGGCGTGCCCGTTCGTGACGAATTCGACGATCTATTGGACGCTTCGTCCCTAGGCAGTCCAGCCGCCCGGCGAATCCAGGACCTTGTCCCGCCCACAAAACTGAAGCGGGCCCAAGAGCACGTCCACGGCAGGCGCCCGCGCCATCGGCCCGGAGATATCGATGACCTCGTTCTCCTGCTGGTCAAGATCTGTGCCGGCGCGCAGAGGCCGAGAACCTGGATGACCACCTTTGCCGAGCATGGTGGGTCCGTCGAAACCGTTGGATGCCCGAGTGGCTTCTTGCCGGCTACATCGCTTCGACGCTGGCCGTCCGTCACGGAGAAGACATGTCGTGGGTCAAGAGAGCGTGACGTGATCATGGCGTCGCCTGCTCTTGAACTGGCCACCGCCACGACTCCTGCACTGCGGACTCTGATGACATTCATCAAACAACCAGGCAACGCGGCCCGCATGTTACGGCGCCTGGTGAACCAGGGAATAGTTGCGGACGTCCGCTCCGACGTCGCTCGCGACATTGTGACGACAGCCTTCTCCAGTGCTGCCGGGGCCTCCTCCGTGTTGCCCCTGGCATGCGCTGCCGCATGGGAATCCACCTTCAAAAGGTACGATCAGCGAATGGCGTCCGCCGACGCTGACGACTGGTCCCTCAGCACGAACCCGCCTGCCACCGATCCTGGCGACCCCTCGCGAATGTTCGCTGTGAATACCATGGCCGACGGCAGGACGGATCAGATCCCGGTGAGCTCTCATGACGGCAGCCACCGAAATGCCATGAGAGATCTACGCCCGTTCATGATCTGGCAACACGTCGAGGACCCGAGGTTGTCGCCACGGGATCGATTCGATCGTTCCAGCGCTCTTGGCGGTGTCGTCGAACTCGGCCGGATGATGCCCTCGATCCGCCGTCTGGTCCTACACCGCGTGATCCGTTCCGACACGCGCCCCTTGCCGGCACCTGAAGGAGTGAAGTGGGTGCAAATGATGGCGCGGAGGCGAAGCCGAATCATGCAGCTTTCCCTACGAGCGACAGAGCTCACCGCACGGAGCGAGATCCCACTACCCGGCATCCCGGCTTCCCTAGATCGACCGACGACACTTCTCTGCCTCCGAGAAGCCATTAGTCTGCTGGGTGCTCCGGACAGCAACCTTGCACTATCAGCCACTGACATCGCGTCGGCGCTGCTATGGCTCGACTGTCAGACCGTCTATTCGATTTCGGCTGGGACTTGGGGCCACCCAGCACTGCCACCGTTTTCGGATAATACGGAGAGTCCGCAATACCGCTCCGCCCTCTTCATGTTCGACGGTTCTGCCGCTACGCCATCATCCACGGGATTGGCCGTTCCCTTACTCCCGGCTCCAGAAGAGTCCCTCAAGTACGCCCAAAGGATACTTCGTACCGCTTTGGAGATGGTCAGGTTCAGACCAGATACCACCGGTCGCGAGAACAACGAAAGCCTATCGGGCTCTTCCTTCACCGCTCGGGACGAAGACCGTGATCACCACGCTGCAGCGCCGACGGCACGGGCCGGCCAGTTCGCTGACGACCCCGCATCGTCCCTAGAACCTATGACCGACGTGGAGCGGAAAGGCGCGCAGGAGGCGCAGAAGACAGAGGAGGCGGGTCTGCTGCTGCTGTCCGAGAAGAGCGGCCTGCTGACACCTGTGGAAATCGCGACCGTATATGGCGTGGATCGTAAGACGTCGACGCGCTTGGGGAAAGCCGGACGCCTCGCGTGGGGCCGGACTTCGGATGGTCAACGTCGCGATCGGCCGGACGACGCGCGAGTTCTCCTGGGAGGGATTCCGCAACTCGGAGATGACTAAGGCGCCGTTGTCGACGTGTCCGCCTAGCGGCCCCAGTCAGTCGCCTGCTGGGCGGCCCGTTCGATGATGCGAGCGCGTCTTGAGTGCTCGGTTTTCGTCGAGAGCGCTCAGTGGCGGCCGATGGGCGCGCTGGACCGGCCACCGACGTGAGTATCGGGCAAATGCACCCTGGCCGTGCCGGCTGACCTTGGGCTACGCGGCGCCCGAACGGGCGCCAAGCCCCCAGGCGCCCCAGATACGATGCGGCACCTTCCGATCTTCGGAAGGTGCCTGGTGACCGATGGTGCGCCGCCAGGGACTCGAACCCCGGACCCGCTGATTAAGAGTCAGCTGCTCTGACCAACTGAGCTAGCGGCGCTTGGTCCCTCTAGCGTAGCGGCACAAAGAGGGTGCCCGTGACATTGGTGCGGCGGTGGACGTTTGGCGGCGGGAGCGCGGGTAGACGGACTGAGCCCGACGAATCAAATCGAAGGGAGAGGCAAAGTGCAGAAGGATCTCTGGAGCTACAGCCCGACCGTCTCCGGCGCGCACCAGAGCTTCGACGTGGTCGGATACCACGTCGAAGCGACGGACGGCCGGATCGGATCCGTGGACGAGGCCACCTATGAGGTGGGCGAGAGCTACCTCATCGTGGACACCGGCCCGTGGATCTTCGGCAAGAAGGTCATGCTCCCGGCGAGCACCGTCACGCAGATCGACCCGCAGGAGAAGAAGGTCTTCCTGAGCCGTACCAAGCAGGAGATCAAGGACGCTCCCGAGTTCGACGACGCGAGATTCAAGGAACCCGAGTACCGCAGCCAGGTCGGCGACTACTACGGTCGCTTCCCTTACGGCGGGACGGGCGCCTTCTAGCCGGCGATCCCCCTGCAGGGAGCCCGACGAAGGGTGAGGCCGCGCCCCCAGGGGCGCGGCCTCCGTCGTGTCCGAGGGTCCGAGGGTCCGTTCGTCCGTTCGTCCGTTCGTCCGGGTCCGATGGCGGCGGGCCGGAGCCGGTGCCCGGCCGGGCGGGAAACGCGAAACCCGCCCGCCGAACGTCGTAGCGACGTCTCCGGCGAGCGGGGTCCGCGAGGTCAGGGCCAGCGGGTGTCGGGGGGTTCCGGGGGTGGTTTGGGGCAGGCGACGCCCAGGCGGTCGAGCAGGGTCAGGAAGGTGGAGGCGTACGGGGAGACCGAGACGACCTCGGCCACGCGGTCCCAGTTCACCTGCTCCCTGAGCGCTCGCACCTGCGGCAGGATGGACCCGTAGTCGCAGCTGTGCTCGGACATCGGCATGATCCACGAGATGACCAGGTCGGTGGCGTCCAGCACGGGCAGGCTCAGCGCCGCCGTGTTGATCATGTCGGCCCGTGAGATCATCTCGGCGGTGATGGGGCGTTCCTCGATCCTGAAGATCAGGTCGACGAGCCTGTCCTCCTCGTCGAACGCCTTGACCAGCCAGTCCTCGGGCGGCCGTGCCGTGCGGAACCCGTGCCCCCTGAGGGTCTCCAGGGCGCGGGGCACGTCCTCCTCGACGAGCACGAAGTCGACGTCGTGCAGCGACGGCGCCGCGCCTCTGGCGTAGGCCGCGCAGCCGCCGGCGAGCGCGAACCGCACGCCCTCGGCTTTCAACGCCGACCCCGCGCGCTTGAGCGTGTCGATGATCGCGTCGGTGACCTCATGCGTGTGACTTCCCAAGGCTCACCCCCATCTGAAGCGCGTTGGTGAAGATCTTGGCTACCCGCCTTCTTCCAGCTCAAACACGGGGCATGGGCGCGCCCCCTGAGGGTACTCGGCGCTCTATGACCAATTCTGTGACGAATACGCTTCGTAAGGAGGAACGGGCCTACGAGAACGGAACCGATCGGCCGCTCGGCTCCTACCTGCGCATCCTGACGGTGTACGGGGGCGCGGTGGCGGGCCTCGTCGGGCTCGGCCGGCTGGTCGGCGCGAGGCCGCCGGAACGGATCGCCCCGCTGGACCTCGTGCTGATGGGGCTGACCACGCACCGGATGTCCCGCACCCTCAGCAAGGACCCGGTGACGAGCCCGCTCCGTGCCCCCTTCACACGGTACGCCGGGGTGAGCGGCCCTGCCGAACTGAAGGAGGAGGTTCGCGGCCACGGCGTCAAACACGCCATCGGCGAGCTGGTGACCTGCCCGTTCTGTCTGGCGCAGTGGGTGGCGACCGCGTACGCCGCCGGCATGGTGTTCGCGCCGGGCCTGACCCGGCTGGCCGGGGCGACCATGTCGGCCGTCGCGGTCTCCGACTGGCTCCAGCTCGCCTACGCGCGCCTCATGAAGGCGACCGAGGAGGGCTCATGAAGAAGTTGTCACCGCCCGGCACGACGCTGACGGCGTTACGCAGGAACCGCTACGCCAAGCTGCTGGAGATCACCCTGCTGGGGCTGGTCACCTGCACGATGCTCGCCGTGACGGCGGGGCTGGCGGGCGTGGTCTGGCTCACGCTGCTGCTGGGCCTGATGGCTTATGCCGCGCTGGCGGGCTGCCTGTTCGCCGCGCGCCGGATCGTCCGTTCGCAGAGGTTCGAGAGATCCAGGTATCACCGATGACGTTGAGTGACATGGCGGGACAGGAGTCGGACGAGACCCACAAAGAGCGGGTCGACCGCGAGCTCGGGGAGTTACTCCAAGGGCTGCGCGTGGCCGCCACGGGCGTGCAGGTGATGTTCGCGTTCCTGCTCACCCTCCCCTTCTCCACAGGCTTCGACAAGGTCGACTCATCCGGGCGGTGGCTGTTCTACATCGCCATGCTGAGCGCCGCCGTCGCCTCCATCTGCTTCATCGCCCCCGCGACCCAGCACAGGATCCTGTTCCGCACGAAGCTGAAGGAGATGATGCTGCACCGGGCCAACCGGCTCGGCGTCGTCGGCGGCATCGCCCTGGCGATCGCGATGTCCTGCTCGACCGGCCTGGTCGTGGAGGCGTTCCTCGGCGTGCTGCCCGCCGCGCTCCTGGCGGCGGGAGTGGCGGGACTGAGCGGCTGGCTGTGGTTCGTGCAGCCGCTGGTGTCGCGCTACCGGCGCCGTGAGCCGCTGCGGGAGGTCTGAGGACGGGCCGCGGTCATCGCACGGCAGGGGGCGTCTCCCGATCCCGGGAGGCGCCCTTCGGCGTACGGGAGGGGCGCCGACATTGTTTTCCCTGTTCAGGACGCTCGTTGGGCATGACGTTGACCTGAACCTGTCTAGAGGAAGAGTTGATCCGCCAACACGTTAAGGTCGGATTTGTCAGGGCAGTTGCACCGGCATGGGAACACTACTCTGGATCATCGCCGTCGTACTGGTCATCGCCGGGATTTACGTGATCCTGGCTCGTCGCGATCTCCTCTGGGGGATCGTCCTCATCGTCCTCGGCTTCCTCGTCGGCCCGGGCGGCGTCAGCATTTTTCATCCATAGCGGTACCACCGGCCCCAGTCCGGGGCATTCAGGACGCGGAAACGGCGAACCGGGACGCCCGGTTCGCCGTCCGCGTGCAGGCGGTCAGCAGTTGTCGGACTCGTCGCCCAGGCAGTACACCGCGTACGCCCGCTGCAGCACCGGCAGGGCCACGTTGCGCACCCGGACCCCGCCCGGGGTCACGCCCTTCTCCACCCCGGCGTGCGCGTGGCCGTGGACGAACAGGTCGGCGCCCTCGGCGTCGACGGCCTCGGCGAGCAAGTAGCTGCCGAGGAACGGGTAGATCTCCGGGGGCTCGCCCGTCAGCGTGTCCTTGACGGGGGAATAGTGGCTGAGCACCACCCGGTGGTCGGTGTCCAGGCCCTTCAGCGCCTTGTGCCACAGGTCGGCGATCTCACGGGTGTGGCGGACGAACGCCTTCATCTCCGGCTCGCCGAACTCGCTGGCGCACTTGCCGGCGAACCCCCCGCAGAACCCCTTGCCGCCGACGACGCCGAGCCGGACGTCCCCGCAGGTGATGACCGTGGAGTCGTCCTGCAGCACCTGGATGCCCGCCTCGCGCAGCACGTCCACGATCTCGTCCTCGGCGTCGGACTGGTAGTCGTGGTTGCCGAGCACGGTGACGACCGGCACGGGAAGGTCGCGGAACTCCTCGGCGACGATGCGCCCCTCGTCCGGCGTGCCGTGGCGGGTCAGGTCGCCGGCCACCAGGAGGACGTCGGCGCGCTCCTCGATACCCTCCAGTCTGCGGCGGTACCTGCCGCGGATGTCCTCACCCAGGTGGACGTCGCCGACGGCGGCCACTCTGATCCTCACAGGGTCTCCTCCTCTCCCGGCTCCCTGACCTCGACCACGGTCACCTCGTTGCGGACCGTGAGCCATGGCGCGTTCTCCGCGGCGACCGCCGCCACCTGCGCACGGCGCTCGGCGCCCTCCACCTGGCCGCGCAGGAAGAGCTGATCGCCCCGGATGTCCACCCGGATGCCCAGCTCGTAGGTGCGCTCGTCCTCCGCGAGAGCCCGTTGCACGCGCGCGGCGACGTAGTGGGGAGCGTCGTGGTGCGAGGCGACGTGATCCTCCACGTGGTGTGGTGCCTCGTGGGACATCTCCACCCCCTCCGTTCGAATCCTGGTCTCGCCGTGCCCGTCGAGGGGGCGGCGAAACCGGGGAGAGGTTTGGTCCTCGTTTCTCAGGATAGAACCGCGCCTTAGCGAAGTCGTCCAGGACGTACGCGCCACGGCGCCGGCGCGTGCGGGCCTCTCCGAATCCGGCGCGCGCGCTCGCCCGCCCGGGCTCGCCGGGCGTCCCCCTCCTGCGCTCCGTGACCCCCGAGCCAGGTGATCGGCCCTGTGCGGCCCCCTGGAGGAGACCGGTGAAGGTAGCAATGGTGTCCGAGCACGCGAGTCCCCTGGCCGTGCCGGGAAGCGTGGACTCCGGCGGCCAGAACGTCCACGTCGCGGCGCTGTCACGGGCCCTGGCGGCCCTGGGGCACGAGGTCGCCGTCTACACCCGCAGGGACGACCCCGGCCTGCCCGAGACGGTGGAGCTGGCCCCAGGGGTGTCGGTGACGCACGTCCCCGCCGGTCCCCCGGCCAGGATCTCCAAGGACGAGATCCTCGCCCACGTCCCCGATCTCGCGCACTGGCTGCGCCGCCGCTGGATGTTCCGGCCGCCGGACGTCGTGCACAGCCACTTCTGGATGAGCGGGCTCGCCGCGCTGGCCGCGGCCCGCGACCCCGGCGTGCCCGTCGTCCACACCTTTCACGCCCTGGGCGTGGTGAAACGGCGCCACCAGGGGGCCGAGGACACGAGCCCGTCCCAGCGTCTCAAGGCCGAGGCCGTCGTCGCCCGCGGGGTGGCGAGGGTCGTGGCCACCTGCGCCGACGAGGCCGCGGAGCTGGCGGCCATGGACGTGCCGCGGCAGGCGGTCGCCGTCGTGCCGTGCGGCGTGGACTGCGCGGAGTTCGGCCCCGCCGTCCCGGCCGCGCCGCGCCCGAGCGGGCCGCGCCTGCTGTCGATCGGGCGCCTGGTGCCCCGCAAGGGCGTCCAGACCATCATCGAGGCCCTGCGCCTGATCCCGGACGCCGAGCTGATCGTCGCGGGCGGGCCCCCGGCGGCGGAGCTCGACGGCGACCCGGAGGTCACGCGGCTGCGCCGTGCCGCGTCCGAGGCGGGGGTGGCCGGGCGGGTGCGCTTCGTCGGTCAGGTCTCCCACGAGAAGGTGCCGGCGCTCATGCGGTCCTGCGACGTGGTGGTCTGCGTGCCGTGGTACGAGCCGTTCGGCATGGTGGCACTGGAGGCCATGGCCTGCGGGCTGCCCGTGGTGGCCTCGGACGTGGGCGGGCACCGCGAGACGGTGGCCGACGGGCGCACCGGCGCGCTGGTGCCGCCCCGCGACCCGCGGGCGCTGGCCACGGCCGTGAACACCATGCTCGCCGACCCCCGGCTGCGCGCCGCCTACGGCAGGGCGGGCGCGCGGCGGGCCCGCGCCCGCTACGCCTGGCCGAGGATCGCCGCCGCGACCGCCGCCGTGTACGAGAACGTGTGCGGGAACCTGCGGGAGAACATCGTCGCGGCGGGTGTCCTCGGAGCGGGAAGGAAGGCGTCATGACCGCCGGGAGGGCCTTAGGACGATGAGCGTCGCCCTGGTGCTGCGCGCGCCCGGCGTCGGTGAGCTGCTCACCGCCGTCCCGGCCCTGCGGGCGCTGCACCGGGGCGGGCTGAGCGTCGTGCTGGCCGTCCCCGGCGAGCTGCGGGACCTCGCCCTGCTGTCCGGGGCGGTGGGCGGGGTGATCCCCACACGTGGCCAGGAGGCGATCGCCTGGGACGGCAGGCGGCTGGACCTGGCCGTGAACATGCGCGGCCGGGACCCGCGGAGCCATCGCGCGGCGATGGACCTGCGGCCCCGGCGCCTGTGGGCGTTCGCCCACCCCTCGGTGCCCTGGTCGAAGGGGCCGCAGTGGGACGAGGACGAGCACGAGGTCGCCCGCTGGTGCCGGCTGGTCACCTGGTACGGCTCGCGCGCCGACCCGGCCGACCTGGCGCTTCCCGTACCCCGCGCGCGGAACCCGTGGCCGGGCTCCGTGGTCGTCCATCCGGGCCGCGCGGGCCCGGAGGGGCGCTGGCCGCACGAGCGCTTCGCCCAGGTCGCCAGAGAGCTCGCCGGGGACGGGCTGCGGGTCGTCGTCACGGGCAGCCGGCGCGAGCGTCCCCTGGCGCTGCTGGTCGCCGCCCAGGCGGGGCTGTCGCCGCGCGCGGTGCTCGCCGGGCGTACGACGCTCGTCGAGCTGTGCGCCCTGGTGGCGGGGGCCCGCCTGGTGGTCAGCGCGGACACCGGGATCGCGCACGTCGCGACGGCGTACGCCACGCCCTCGGTGGTGGTCTTCTGCGCGGGCTCCCCCGCCCGCTGGGGGCCGCCGGCCGACCGGCCCTGGCACCGGGTCCTGACAGGCCACGGCGAACCCTCGGAGGTGCCGGCGGACCAGGTGGTGACGGCGGCCCGCGAACTGCTCGCCGCCTCCGTGCCGTGACCGCGCCCTCATCACCCGCGGGCGGCCTGGTCGTTTGGGCCCCCGGCTCCGCGGTAGTGGGAGGACGGACCCACACGCCGGGAAGTATCCGGCGAGCGATCACCCGGAGGGCACATGACGTCTGATTTGTCGGGTATGGGGAAGGTCCATCGGGAAGGGGGACGGAAGATGTACGAGACTCCTGAACAGCGGTCCGAGACCGGAAAGCCCATGGTCACGGCCACACCACGCGACGTCGTCCACATTCGCCTGGCGTCGTTCGTCATCTTCCTCGCGTTCGCCGTGGGAGTGATCAGCCTGGTCGCCGGGGCGCCGATCCCGGCCATCATCGCCGCCGTGGTGATCGTGGCGGCCGCCGTCGACGTCACCATCGCCGTCAGGCGGCAGCGCCGCCTCGGCACCGGCCCGCGATCCACCGGCTGAGGAGCGCCCGCATGCTGGAAGGAAAGGTCGTCGTGGTGACCGGCGCCAGCGGTGGCGTCGGCCGGGCGGTCGTCAGGATCCTCGGCGAGAAACGCGCCAAGGTCGCGCTCATCGCCCGGGGCGAGACCGGCCTGGCCGCCGGCGCCACCGAGGTCGGCGCGGCCGGCGGCACGGCCAAGGTCTTTCCCGCCGACGTCGCCGACCATCGGCAGGTCGAGGCCGCCGCCGACGCCGTCGAGGAGCAGCTCGGCCCCATCGACGTGTGGATCAACGTCGCGTTCTCCTCCGTGTTCGCCCCGTTCGACGAGGTCGAGCCGGAGGAGTACGAGCGGACCACCGCCGTGACCTACCTCGGCTACGTCTGGGGCACCCGGGCCGCGCTGCGGCGGATGCGGCCCCGGAACAAGGGCGTCATCGTGCAGACCGGCTCCGCCCTCGCCTACCGCGGCATTCCCCTGCAGTCGGCGTACTGCGGGGCCAAGCACGCGATCAAGGGCTTCACCGAGTCGGTCCGCACCGAACTGCTGCACGCCCACAGCGACGTGAAGATCACCATGGTGCAGCTTCCCGCGGTCAACACGCCGCAGTTCGACTGGGTGCTGTCCCGGCTGGGCCGCCACCCGCAGCCCGTGCCGCCGATCTTCCAGCCGGAGGTCGCCGCGCGGGCCATCGTGTACGCGGCCGAGCATCCGTCGCGGCGCGAGTACTGGGTGGGCGGCAGCACGGCCGCCACGATCATCGGTGAGCGGATCGCGCCCGGACTGATCGACCGCTACCTGGGCAAGACGGGCGTCAACTCGCAGCAGACCGACGAGAAGCAGCCGACCGGCGTGGCCAACCTCTGGGAGCCCGCCGACGAGGACCGCGACTACGGCGCCCACGGCAGCTTCGACCGGCGCTCCAAGGACCGCAGCCTCCAGGTCTGGCTCTCCCAGAACCGCACCCGCCTGGCCGCCGCCCTGCTCACCACGGCCACCGCCGCCCTCGCCCTCCGCGCCACCCGCAGACGCTGACGCGATCCGCGACCCACGCGGCCCTTCCTCGCTTGACGGGAAGGGCCGCCTTTCGTGTCCCCTCATGCGAGTCCCGCGCCGCGAGCGCGAAGCCGGCAGGGCGCCCGTAGCCAGGCGTCGAGCGTAGTGAGGTTCATCGCAGGAGGCGGCTCGCCACGCACCGGATACTTCGCGGTCGCCGTGACGGCTTCTCGCCGGCGGAGTCTGCTGCCAAAAAAGTGATGTGCTTCTCAGGGCCGATGTCTGCCCAGAGGGAGGCCGTAGTTCGCGGAGGTCGCGCTGCGGCTGTTCTCGCGGCGGGCGCCAAAGATGCCCGGGTCAGGAAGTGTGTGCGCATCGGCGTGCGCGCCGCCCCGGGGTTCAGGGGGGAGGCGCGCATTTCGGTCCTGGAGGCGGAGGCCGGGCGGCTCGTCTTCCACGACGCCACCCGGCTCCTCCATCACGAGCCTGCTTCTCCGCTCGGCGCCGGCCACCTCGTCATGGCCGACTCCGGGGGCGGCGAGTTCCGCCTCGATCGACCGGCCCGCACGGCCCCGGGATGGGTAACCCCGGCCAGGCGGGTTCCAGGTCGGTCTCCTGGGCCAGGCGAGTTCCGGGTCGGGCTCCCCCGCCGCGCGGCCTTCGGGTCAGTCGCCAGGCCAGGTGCCGGTGGCGTTGTGGATGCCCTCGGCGGTGGCGCGGTCGATGGCGGCCTTGACGACGCCGAAGATGGCGCCCTGGATCGCCGCCGCGACCAGGACCTCGCTCCAGCCGTACTGCGAGGAGGTGGCCTGGGGCGCGTCGCCCTTGCCCGCGGCCACCTTCCACACCTGCTTGAAGACCACGCCGGAGATGTAGCCGCCCAGCATGCCGGACAGCGCACCGACGGACCTGTAGGCGAGCTTCTTCACTTCCTGTTCTTCCTCCGCACCGCGCGCCAGACGAGCAGCAGACCGGCCGCGGCGGCGGCGGCGAGCCACGGGCGGTTCCTGGCGCCGGCGACGACCTTGTCGGCCGCGTCCTTGACCTCGGGGGGCATGGCCTCCCTGGCCCTGCCGGCGAGCTCCCCGGCCTTATCGCCGGCCAGGGTGGCCAGCTCGCCCGCCTTGCCGTTGGCCTTGACGGCCAGGTCACCGGCCTTGTCGCTCATCTTCGCGGCGAGGTCGCCGGCCCTGTCACCCGCCTTGGCGGCGAGCTCCCCGGCCTTCTCGCCGGCCTTCGACGCCAGGTCCGCGGCCTTCGCTCCGGCCGCGGACGCCGCGGTCCCCGCCTGGTCGCCCGCCTTGGTGGCGAGTTCGGTCGCGCCGCCCTTCACTCCGGCCAGCGCGTCCTTAGCGCGATCCGTGGTATCCGCCATCGTGTCCTCCTTTGCCATGGACCCCCGCTACCCCTGAGCCGAGGGCTCTAACTGGCTTTCCGGCGGGCGCGCCGGACCGGAGGACCGTCGCGGGCCGCGGGTCAGCGCGCCTTGGCGGTGGCCCTGCGGTTGGCCTTCTTGATGGCCTCGACGAGCTGGTCCTTGCTCATCTTGGAGCGGCCTTCGACGCCGAGCCTGGCCGCGACCTTGTAGAGGTGCTGCTTGCTGGCGTTGGCGTCCACGCCCTCGGCGGTGTGCCCGGGTTCCGGCGTGCTGCGCGCGGCCTGGGCGTCCGAGGGGCCCTTCCGGCCCTTCGGCTCCCAGTGGTCGCCGACCTTCTCGAACGAGTGCTTCAGCGCGGCGAAGGCGGTCCTGTGCGCGCGCTGCCCCTCGCCGTAGGTCTTCACGGCCGAGTCGTGGGCCTTGATCCACGTCTCCTGCGCCTTCTTGGGCGACCGCTCGAGCGTGGACGGGAGTTCCTGCTTTCCGGGCATGTGGTGTCCCTCCTCGAAACCGCGCCGGGTGTGCCGGGCGGGTGCCGCCGCGGGCATGGCGGATGACCTACGTCTTCATTCCCTCGGCGGCGGCCCGCCGTCGCGGGCCGCCGAATCCTTGGGAGAAACCGGCCGTCCAGCCGACCGTGTCATGACATCGCATGACAGTTGCCCATGACGCACCGCACCGCGCGGCGCTCCGGTCAGACGATGGGGTCGTCGTAACGGCGCTCCTCGTAGACGTGGGTGGTCCGCGCGGTGTCCACCGGGGTCACCGGGCCGGCCGTGCCGACAGGGGTCACCGGGGTCGTGCGCGTGACGGCGGTCCGGCGCACGCTGTTCAGGCGCCAGATGCCGAAGATCAGTCCCACGATGCCGCCGAGCATGAGGATCACACCGACGACGTTGATGTCGACCCCGGCGAGGTCGAACTCGACGGCCCACGTGAGGATGGCGCCGAGCATGATCAGGAAGATGCTTCCGGCGATGGTCATGGATGCCTCCTTCGCTCCTCAAGCCCCCCTACTTTCCTCCGTGCGAATCTCAAACGTCGGGGTGCCCGGCCGCCGCCCCCGCGCGTGCCCGCGATCCGAGGTGAGCCCCATGAAGCGCTGCGACCCTGTCGGGCGGGTCCGACGCGCCAGCCCGGTTCGGCCGGCGGCTAGAACAGCCCCTGAGTCTTGCCGGCCTTGGCGAACTTCTGGGCCCGCGCGTACAGCTCATCGCGTATGGGGGCCGGCGGGCTGAATCCGTCCGCGTGACGGGTGAGGAACCGCTCGGTGATTTGCTTGCGGGTCGCCGGCGCGCTGGCCCGCTGGTATTCGGGCGTGGCCAGCAGCTCGGCAGCCAGCTCATCGAGGCGGTCATCGCCGATCTGGGCATACGCCGCTTTGGCCAGTTCCTCGGCCCGGTCGTAGGCGATGCGGAGCGCTTCCCATTCGACTCCCCGCGGGGTGTCCGGCGGGATCGCCAGGCTGCCGGTCCGGTGCCGGGCTCCTGCCTTGGCGGCCCGGAACTCCGGGTTGGCCAGCAGCGCCTCGACGAGTTCGGTGGTGAGCCGCTCGCGCTCCTCCTCGGTGAGCCGGCCGTCTTCGTCCTCGGCGTCGTCCGGCGACTCCTCGTCCTCGGCGAGCTGCTGCCACTCGGCGTACCAGCCGGCGCGATGCTTCCAGAAGTGCACGATGCCGTTCGTGGCGAACGCGACGCTGAGCTGACCGATCTGCCCTTTGCGCTTGAGCAGGTGCTCGGGCGGATCGTCGACCTCGTACTCGTCATCGCCGGGGTCGAACGGTGCGGCCTTCAGGTAGAGCACCCCGCCGCCGAGCTTGCGCGCCAGAGCCAGGAACCCGGGCAGATCCAGCACGTCCGGGGCCAGGCACACCTCCGCCCCGAGGGCATGCCCAGGAACGGCGGGCACCAGCGTGAGCGAGGCGGTATCGGCGAACTCGGCGACCGACCGGGCGAGCTTGGCGAGGCTGTCCACGAGCGCACCGTAATCACCCCGAGTGGCGGGCCGCCGCCGTGATCGCTCCCCAGGGCTCCAGCTATCCGCCTTCCAGTGCGACGACACGGGGCATGGCGAGCATCCGAACGAAAAGTCCCGTTAGTAGAGCAACGGTGAACGACTTAGCGTGACTTTCCGTTCGCATGTACCTCACGATCCCGTTTCCGCACGTAGGAGCGTTGAGGTTCTGCGAACACGTGTCGGACGGTGCCTGAGCTGGAGACTTACAGAACCTCCTGGGTCAGGCATTCAAAGCGGGAGCGTGGGGTGCGGCCCGTAGCTCTTCCAGATCGGGGATGTGGTTGTTTGGAAAAAGCGGATCCCCCGGCCCTCACGAGCCGGGGGATCGATCGTGCAGAGAGCCGCTAAATCAGGGGATGATCAGCGGGAAGGCATCGCCGAAAGGGAACTCAGTAGCCGAACTTCCAGTTGTGGTACACACCTCCAGAGCCGATTGGTGCGATGGAGACGTGACCGGACCGGTCGCTCTCCAGCACAGACCCCGACCCGCTGTGGCCCACTGTCCAGACGTTTGACTGCGACCCGTTGATATTCCATCCCAGGAATCCCTGACCGCAAGGCGTGGTGTAGGCGTAGCCGAAGCCCAGGTCGTCGGTGGTGCCTGCCAGGCACCGTCCCGTGGCGACGTTCTGGAACCGGGTAGGACCCCCAAACGGATAGTTCGTGCGCCACTTTTGGTGGTTGTTGTTCTGGGGCACGCTGCAGGCCAGGGTGTAGACCTCCCCGGCGAAGTTGCTGTCCAGACACAGCCCCGTCTCCCAACTGCGGAGAATGGACACGGTTTCCGCGTGGGCCGGCGTGGCGATGATGGCGGTCGATGCGAGAATCGCCCCCATCGGAACAAGGCGCAGACCAGCGCGCATCGCACGTCGCGCGCGGGATGACTTGCCTGCCGTAGGCATGGCATCTCCTTCTCTTAGAGTCTGGTCGAGGCACGACCGCGGCCGAGTAAGGGGCGGACGCGATGTACCCGGCGACGGCACTGCGGGCACTTATCACCGACGACACCGGCCCGCCCGATAGCAAGCCGCCGGCGTGGCCATGAGGCGGTCGATGCGAGAATCGCCCCCATCGAAATGAGCGCGGACCGCTGCGCATCGCGCCCCCCTCGTGAAAGTGCCCGTGATCTCAATAAAGCCGGGAACGGGGCCTGCGATCAACAACGGATCGGTGTAAGTCCGACAGGCTGCGCCTGTCGATCCTTTCCATGCGCGTCAACGCGCTGGAGCCATACGAGCGCGGGGCTCGGTGACGTGCCTTACGGCTCCTGCGCTGGATCGCCCGACCAGACCGAACCCCGCTCCCATTACCGACTCCCTCACCAGAACCGGCGGATCCCTGACCACCCTGCGACGATCGGCCCTCGCACTCCCGCCGCCGGGCCTGCAAGTTCTCACGTGGCCGCCTCGCTATCTCTGAGGAACTCAACTGGCATAGCCCCCGAAGCAAGGGCAGTCCAGGCGTTCCGGGCGAGCAGATCCTCGACGGTGTGACCGAGATCATCCCGACCGCCGTCCACCGGCCCGCCAGCGCCCCGGCCAGCGGCGGCGCGCTCGCGCTCCCGGCCCCGGGCAGCTCGACCTATTCGACGTCCCCGGACCCGGCCCGGCACCGCAGCAGTTGCCCGCCTGGTGATCCGCGCGGACGGGTGGCCACCCGGGTATCTGCCTAGGCAGCTACCTAGGTGTTTGCCTATGCAACTACCTAGCTGCATAGGCGCCCGTTCAGGTGGACGCGCGGGGGGTTTTCCGACACGCCTACGCGCGCGCGTGCGAGGGGCTTTCCCTTGACCAGGACCCCTTGACCGGGCAGTCGGCCCGCGCGCACGCGCGCGTTGGTCTCCTGGCGAAACTGGCGAAACCTCGGCCTTGGAGGGTGGTGGAGCGCGCCAGGACGGGGAGGGTTTCGTGGGTTTCATGAGGCACTCGCGCGCTCGCATGCGCGGGGAAATTTCGGGACTTTCGGGACGCCTCAACGCGCGCGGGCGCGGGGAGTTTCACGACTTTCGCGCGGCCTTTGCTGGACACGGGCGCCGCTTCTCCCCGTCGGCGAGGCCCGCGAGCTGTAGTTTTGAGGCGCGCGCAGAGCAACGCTCATCGGCCGCGACGGTGGAGATGGTGTGGCACGGAACATAGTCCTCTGCTTCGACGGGACGGGTCTTCAGCTCACCGCACGAGGGAGCAGCAACGTCGTCCTGCTCTACGAGATGCTCGACCTCGGCGATCCCGCGCGGCAGATCGCCTACTACGACCCCGGCGTCGGCACCATCGCCGCCCCCGGCGCGTGGACTCCCCTGGCGCGCAGGCTCTCGCGGCTGTTCGGGCTGGCGTTCGGGGTGGGGCTGAAGGACAACCTCGCCGAGGCGTACACCTACCTCATGCGGCACTACGAGCCGGGTGACCGCGTCTTCCTGTTCGGCTTCAGCCGGGGGGCGTACACCGCCCGCGCGCTCGCCGGCCTGCTCAAGGCCGCGGGCCTGCTGCGCCCCGGCGCCGAGAACCTGGTGCCGTACGCCGTGCGGGTCTACACCAAGAACCGGACGTGGTCCCCGGACGACTGGGCCCAGCTCCACCGCTTCGCCCGGGCGTTCAGCGAGCCGGTGGACGGCCGCTACGGCATCCCCGTCACGTACATGGGCCTGTGGGACTCGGTCAAGGCGGCGGGCGTCCTGCGGTGGGACATGCGCTGGCTCTACACCCGGCAGATCCCGAACGTCCGCAGGGTGCGGCACGCGGTCTCGATCGACGAGTGGCGCGGGCCCTTCGCCGAGTATCTGATCACCACGCCGCCGGAGTGCGAGAGCCGTGTCCCCCGCGTCGTGGAGGAGGCGTGGTTCGCCGGCGTCCACTCGGACGTGGGGGGAACGTTCGAGGACGACGCCGCGCTCTCGACGATCGCGCTGAAATGGATCGTGGACGGCGCGGTGGACTCGGGGCTGCTGGTCAAGCCGAGGGTCTACGTCAAGACGCTGACGCTCACCCGCGCCGACGCGCTGGGGAAGATCCACCGGCTGGGCTGGGCCTGGACCCTGCTCACCTACCGGCGCAGGCGGGTGCCGCCGCGCGCCCGGGTCCACGACAGCGTGCGCGCCAGGACGGCGTGCGACTCCGGGTACGCGCGGCGCGTCCCGCCGGACGTGGTGTGGGTCGACGACGACTGGCTCACGGTCCGCGCGACGATCCCGGGCTGATCTGAGACCCGGCGCGGCCGTTATTGCGTTGCCCGGGCACGGGTGCGGGTGGTAGCCACTGGACCCGTGATGTTCAGCGACAAACCCACTCTGACCGGCGAGCGGGTCGCGCTGTGCCCGGTGGGACCCGAGCACGTCGACGGCCTGTGGGAGCTCGTGAGCGACCCCGAGACCCGGCGTCTCACCGGCTCGCACGCGCCGGCCGACCGCGGGGCGGTGGCCCGGTGGTACGCGAGCCGCCGCGCCCACGTCGACCGGCTCGACCTCGCCATCTGCGACGCCGAGGACGGCGCCTACGTCGGCGAGGTCGTACTCAACGAGCTCGACCCGGAGAACCTGGCGTGCAACCTGCGGATCGCCCTGGTCGGCCCGCGCGCCTACGGCAAGGGGTACGGCACCGAGGCCCTCCGCCTCACGCTCGCCCACGCCTTCGAGGAGGTGGGGCTGCACCGGGTGAGCCTTGAGGTCTTCGCGTTCAACGCGCGGGCCCGCCGCGTCTACGAGAAGGTCGGCTTCGTCCGGGAGGGTGTGCTGCGGGACGCGCTCCGCTGGGACGGCGCGTGGCACGACGCGATCGTCATGTCCGTCCTCGCGCCGGACTGGAAGGCCCATCGGGGCCGTCCGCCGCACTGAGCGGGCTCCCCGCGCGGGGGACGGGCCGGACGGCCGGCCATCCGAACTCCGCAATACCGACAAAAACCGTATTTTGCCCGCAGCGCGGCCGGTCGTGTTGACTCACGCGGAGCGGTCGACCCCGGCACGCACGGCCCCCCACGGACGTCCCCGTGCCCTCCCCCAGGCACCAGGCAGCGAGGAACTCCCCTGAACACCGAAACCCCCGGCCCGCGCGACGCGGCCGGCCCCGCACCCGGCGACGAGTGGCCCGCCACCCGGGCCGCGATCCTCCGCGACGCCGCCGGGATCGCCCTGACCAGCGGGGCCTACGCCGTCTCCTGCGGCGCGATCTGCACGGCCGCCGGGCTCACCGTCCCGCAGACCATGGCGCTGTCCCTGCTGATGTTCACCGGCGCGTCGCAGTTCGCCATCGCGGGTGTGATCGGCTCCGGCGGCGCCCCGCTCGCCGGGGCCGTCGTCGCCGTGCTGCTCGGCGGGCGCAACGCCCTGTACGGCCTGCGCCTCGCGTCCCTGCTGCGGGTCAGGGGGGCGCGCAAGGCGCTGGCCGCGCACCTGGTGATCGACGAGACCACCGCGATGGCCGTCGTCCGCGAGGACGAGCGGGCCGGGCGGCTCGGCTTCTGGGCGACCGGCTTCGCCCTGTTCGTCATGTGGGGGCTCGGGAACCTGCTCGGCGCGCTCGGCGCCCAGGTGCTGCCCGAGCCGGAGGTGCTCGGCATGGACGTCGCCGCGCCCGCCGCCTTCCTGGCCCTGCTGGCCCCGCGCATGCGCGGCGGGACCCCGTGGGCGGCGGCGGTGCTGGCGTCGGGGACGGCGCTGATCGCCACGCCGCTGCTGCCCGCCGGCGTCCCCGTTCTCCTCGCGGGCGCCGCCGTGGCCGTGCTCGCCCTGTTCCTGCGGCGCGCCGCCGCGCCGTCCGCCGAGGAGAGCCGATGATCTGGTACGCCGTGATCGCCGCCGCCGTGGGCTGCTACCTGTTCAAGCTGGCCGGGCTGTCGGTGCCCGAGCGGATCCTGAGCGACCCCCGCACGCGGCTGATCGCCGCGCTGCTCCCGGTGGGCCTGCTGGCCGCGCTGATCGCCACCCAGACGTTCGTCTCCGCCGACCACCGTCTCACGCTGGACCCGCGCGCCGCGGGCCTCGGCGTGGCTGTGATCGCGATCCTGCTCCGGGCGCCGTTCCTGATCGTCGTCGGGGCGGCGGTCGCCACCACGGCGCTGCTCCGCCTGGTGCTGTGAGGTCTACAGTCTCCGGTGTCGGCGCCGTGCCGGAGGGGTGATCGGTGGAGATCGAGCGGCAGTTCTGGCGCGCCATCGCGGTCTACCGCGCCGCCTCCCTCGGCCACGCGGCGCTGCTGCTCGCCGGCGCGGGCGGCTACGCGCGTCCCGTCCTCGGGTGGCCGGTCATCGGCCTGATGGCGGTGTGGACGGCGGTCACCACGCTCGCCTACGCCCGCGCCAGGTCCCGTCCTCTCCTGGTCGCCGACGTGCTCGTCACCCTCGGCTTCCTGCTGTCCTCCCCCTACGTCCAGGGCGCCGACGCGGGACCGGCGGGCGTCATGCCGATCACCGGCACCTGGATCGGCGGCCCCGTGCTGGCCTGGGCGGTGTACGCCGGGCGGCGGGCGGGCGCGGTGGCGGCGATCGTCCTGGCCGCCGCCGACCTGTGGCTGCGCGGCGCGCCGGGCGCGAACCCGGGCGTCCCCGTCAACGGGGCCGTCCTGCTGGTCCTGACCGGGGTCGTGGTGGGCCACACGGCGCGGCTGACCAAGCAGGCCGAGGAACGTCTCCAGCGGGCGGCCGAGATGGAGGCCGCGGGCCGGGAGCGGGACCGGCTGGCCCGGGGCATCCACGACTCGGTCCTGCAGGTGCTCGCCCTGGTGCGCCGCCGCGGGCTGGAGATCGGCGGGGAGGCCGCCGAGCTGGGACGCCTCGCAGGCGAGCAGGAGGCGGTGCTGCGCGAGCTGGTCCGCGCCGAGCCCCGGGAGCCCACGGAGCGGGTGGACGGCGCCGGGCTCGCCGACGTCTCGGCCCTGCTGCGCCGGTACGGGTCGGCGTCGGTCACGGTGTCCGCGCCCGCCACGCCGCTCCTGCTTCCCTCGGCGCGGGCCCGCGAGGTGGCGGCGGCCGTGGGCGCGGCGCTGGACAACGTCCGGCTGCACTGCGGCGACGGGGCGCGGGCGTGGGTGTTCGCCGAGGCCGACGACGGCCGCGTCACCGTGACCGTGCGCGACGATGGCCCCGGCATCCCGGCCGGGCGCCTGGCGGAGGCCGAGGCCGAGGGACGGCTCGGCGTCGCCCAGTCGATCCGCGGCCGGGTGGCCGGGCTGGGCGGGCGGGTCGCGTTCGTCTCGGTGCCCGGCCAGGGCACCGAGGTCGAGATGACCATCCCGGCGCCCGCCCGCCCCTGACGCTCGTGACCGTGTACCCCGGCCGGCCCCCGCCGGTCGCCGTACAGTAGCGGTCGTGAAGCGGCTCCGGGTCATGGTGGTGGACGACCACCCGATGTGGCGCGACGCGGTCGCCCGCGACCTCGGCGAGGCCGGGTACGAGGTGGTGGCGGCCACCGGCGAAGGGCGTCAGGCGCTGCGCGTCGCCGCCGCCGTACGCCCCGACGTGGTCGTCCTCGACCTGCGGCTGCCCGACCTGCCAGGGGTCGAGGTCGCCAGGGGGCTGGCCACCTGCGCGCCTCCCCCGCGCGTGCTGGTGCTGTCGGCGAGCGGCGAGCAGGAGGACGTCCTGGAGGCGGTCAAGGCCGGCGCCTCGGGGTACCTGCTCAAGTCGGCGAGCAGGCAGGACTTCCTGGAGGCCGTCGCGCGCACCGCCGAGGGCGAGCCGGTCTTCACGCCCGGCCTGGCGGGGCTGGTGCTCGGCGAGTACCGGCGCCTGGCCGCCCGGCCGGGCGCGGACGACGGCGGCCCGCGCCTGACCGAGCGCGAGACCGAGGTGCTGCGCCTGGTGGCCAAGGGCCTGTCGTACAAGCAGATCGCCGAGCGGCTCGTCCTGTCGCACCGCACCGTGCAGAACCACGTCCAGAACGTGCTGAGCAAGCTCCAGCTCCACAACCGCGTCGAGCTGGTCAGGTACGCCATCGAGCGGGGCCTGGACGAGGGCTGACCCGCCTCACAGGCTCTCGACCTTGTACGGGTCGTGCTCGGCGAGCAGCTTGTCCAGCCGCGCCTGGTCGACCCGCGTGGTGACGGCCCCGACCTCGTGGCGGTCGCGCACGCACTTGGCGAGCACGAAGGCCGAGGTGACCGCGTACAGCGTGGCGACGGCGAGGAACGCGCGCACCCAGGGGTCGACCGGAAGGTAGGCGATCCCGATCGCGAGCCCGCCGAGCGCCACCCCGAACGACAGGACGCACTGGGCGTAGTAGGCGGTGGTCAGGGTGGGGTGAATCGGCTTGGTCATGCCTCGATGCTCCCGGACCGCGCCGCGCGCCGCCTGAGTACGCGTGCCCGGCCGCGCCTGAGTACTTTCACGCACCCGCGGAACGCCGGCCTGAGGCGCGCGTGGCCGGCGCCGGCGTCCGGGAACCGCGTCCCGCCGCGTTCCTTCCCGGCTTCGGCGCGCCGGTTTTCTCTTCCGGCCACAAGTTTTCCCTCCCGGGACTAACGTGGGCCTTCCGCGTTGATCAATGCTGATCAGTTGTTCAGTTGGTCAGGTGATCGGGTCGATCCCGGTCGCCACGACCCTCGGCGAGGAGTGAGCAGCGTGAATCCGTCGCAGCGACGCTGGGACACCGACGAGCGGGGCTTCGGGGCGGGGAACGCCGCCGTGTTCGCCCCCGAGATGGAAGAACTGGCGGCGCTGGCCCGCCGGGACGCCTGGGTGGCGGAAGAGCCCGAGGTCCACCTGGTGCCGCACCTGATGGCGGCCGGGGTGCCCGGCCTGGCCGTCGAGGGCTGGAACATCGGCGACGACGGCGTCCTCAACGTCGAGGCGGTCGTCGGCGCCCACACCACGCACCGGGACGTCCGCCGCCGCCTGTGGGCGCTGCTCGGCTCCATCGCCGAGCCGGCGACCTCGGTGCGCGAGCACGACCACGAGGGCACGCTGGTGGTGGACGTGGTCACGGGCGTCCCCGAGGGCGAGGGCCCGTTCGCCACCCACGGCCACGCGTTACGCGTGCGCGTGCGCAGGACGGCCGTCGAACCGTAGCCGTCAACCGCGCCGCACCTTGGCGGTGTCGTCCTCGCGCTCCGTCTTCCAGTTCTCGCCGGTGATCATCACGTACGCCATGCAGAAGATCGCCACCAGCAGGCCGGCGAAGAACAGGAACCAGTTCTGCGAGATGCCCCCGTACAGGGCGGCGGCCAGGAAGACGATCAGCCCGGCGGCGGCCCCGATCACACGGACGTTGTAGCGTCGTCTCATGTCCCATGCCCTACCCCGTGGGACGGGACGAACCGCGGGCGCGGTCAACGGGCGCCGGACACGGCCGTGCTCGTGCCGGCGGCGTCCCCGAACTCTCCCAGCATCGACCGCGCCGAGCCGTGCCACTCCGCGACGAGCACGGTGGCGTCGTCCTGGAGCCGCCCCTCGTGGTACTCCAGCACGCCGTGGACCAGCCGGCGCAGCGTCTCGTTGATCGGCAGGCCGTCGGCGCTGTGGCGGATGATGAAGTCCACGAACCTGTCCAGGCCGAACTCCTGGCCGTGCCTGCTCCGGGCCTCGGTGATGCCGTCGGTGTAGAGCAGCACGCGGTCGCCGGGCTCCAGGTGCTCCTCGCACACGGTGACCGGCACGCCGAGGTCCAGGCCGAGGGGGTGGGAGGGCGGGCAGCGCAGCAGCCCGGGGTGACGGCCGCCGCGGATCAGCACGGGCGGGTGGTGCCCGCGGTTGATCCAGGTGAGCCTGCCGGTCGCGATGTCGAGGTCGGCGAGGATCGCGGTGACGAAGCGGGTCTCGTCGCCGAACTCGGCGATCAGCGTCCGCTCGGCCGCCACGCTGGTCGCGACGAGGTCGTCGCCCTCGCGGCGGCGGTTGCGGCAGACCGCGAGGGCCAGGTTCGCGGTCATGCCCGCGGGGACGTCGTGCCCCATGGCGTCGTAGATCGCCAGGTGCGCGACGTCGCCCTCGATGGAGTAGTCGAAGGCGTCCCCGCCGACCTCGTACGCGGGCTCCAGCGCCCCGGCGATCATCAGGTCGGCGTTGGCGAAGCTGAGCGGGGGCATGACGTTCCAGCGCATCTCCGCGGCCACGTTCATCGGGCGGGTCCGGACCAGGCGCGCGTAGGAGTCGCTGTACCACCGGGTGCAGACGACCAGCATGGCGACCAGGGCGGACAGGGCCCGCATCGCCTCCTGGCACGCCGGGTCGTCGGTGTCGGTGGTGACGCGCAGCACGCCGAGCCGCTCGGTGCCGTCCAGCAGCGGCACCCACCAGCAGAGGGGACCCCCCTCGCCGCCGGAGCCGCGCAGGAACCGCACCTCCTGGAAGGCGCGGCCGGCCAGCGTCGCGTCGATCTTCAGTTCGCTGAGCTCCGCGGCGGTGCGTCCGGAGGCGGACGGCCCGGTGTCCACGACGGGGCGCAGGACCTCCTGCTGCAGGTCGGCGAGGAAGATCACCACGTCGCGCAGCCCGGCACGGGCGGCGTGCTCGGCGACCAGGAACGGCACCTGCTCGAACCCCGCCATGTGGCTGGCGTCGAGCAGGGCGGTCAGCATGCGCTCCGTACCACGGCACTCGCCCATAGGGCCCACCTAGCCTTCCTCAGGGGGCTGCAGCGTGCAGCCGAGCTGCGTCGCCAGCTCGAACTGGTCGAAGAAGACACGGTGGCTGATGATGCGTCCCCCCTCCAGCGTGGTGAACGTGCAGGTCCGCACCGCGATTGGGCGGCCGGTGGGCTCCAGCGCGCCGCCTCCGGGCAACAGGAAAGAACCCAGATGGGTGCCGGACAGGACCATCTCCAGCGCCGTGCTCTCCCCGCTGGGCAGGGCCGTCCACAGGGTCAGCTTGATATCGGGGAACGCGGTCATGAACTGTTCGAGCATCGAGGCGATCTGTTCATGATCCTCGCCAACCCCGCCGGGGGTGACCATGACGCCGTCCGGATGGAACATTCTGACCAGCGCGGCGATGTCATGAGCGTTCCAGGCCTCGACGAAGCGGTCCGTGAAATCGGAGTGGGACATCGGGCGCCCTTTCGTGCATGACCGGGTCCCCACGGCTCCCGGCGCGAGGGAGTTCGCCGTACGGCGGCCCACCGGCTCCCTCGTGTCCAGTATGCGCGAAGCACGACGTGCTTCTCCAAACGGGAGCACCCCCTGACCAGCGCCTTCACCGCCGCGGCACGTCCGCGAGGCCGGGGGACGCACTCGTGGGCAGGGTCAGGCGCCCGGGACGATCTCGCGGACCTCGCCGCGCAGCACGCCGAGGTGGCGGGTCGTGTCGACGGCCTTGAGCATGCGCCGGTCGTGGGTGACGAGCAGCAGCGTGCCCGGATAGGACGCCAGCGCCGACTCCAGCTGCTCGATCGCCGGAAGATCGAGATGGTTGGTCGGCTCGTCCAGCACGAGCAGGTTCACGCCACGCCCCTGCAGCAGGGCGAGCGCCGCCCGCGTCCGCTCGCCCGGCGAGAGCGTGGCGGCGGGGCGCAGCACGTGGGCCGCCCTGAGCCCGAACTTGGCCAGCAGGGTGCGCGCGTCGGCGGGGGCGAGGGCGGGGACGGCGGCGCCGAACGCCTCCAGCAGCGGCTCGTCGCCGAGGAAGAGGCCCCGCGCCTGATCGACCTCGCCGACCACGACCCCGGGGCCGAGCGCCGCGTGGCCCTCGTCCAGGGGGACCCGGCCGAGGACGGCCGACAGCAGCGTGGTCTTGCCCGACCCGTTCGGCCCGGTGATCGCCACCCGCTCGGCCCAGCCGATCTGCAGGTCCACCGGGCCGAGGACGAACGCGCCGCGCCGGACCACCGCCCCGCGCAGGGTGGCGACCACGGCCCCGGCCCGCGGGGCGGCCGCGATCTCCATGCGCAGCTCCCACTCCTTGCGGGGCTCCTCCACGACCTCCATGCGCTCGATCAGCCGCTCGGTCTGGCGGGCCTTGGCCGCCTGCTTCTCGGTGGCCTCGCTGCGGAACTTGCGGCCGATCTTGTCGTTGTCGGGGGCCTTGCGCCGGGCGTTCTTGACGCCCTTCTCCATCCAGGCCCGCTGGGTCCTGGCCCTGGTCTCCAGGGAGGCCCGCGTGTCGGCGTACTCCTCGTACCGGTCGCGGGCGTGGCGGCGGGCGACCTCGCGCTCGGCCAGGTACGCCTCGTAGCCGCCGCCGTAGGTGTTGACCTGCTGCTGGGCGAGGTCCAGCTCGACGACCTTGGTGACGGTCCTGGCGAGGAACTCGCGGTCGTGGCTGACCACGACCGTGCCGGCGCGCAGGCCGGCGACGAAGCGCTCCAGGCGGTCGAGGCCGTCCAGGTCCAGGTCGTTGGTCGGCTCGTCGAGCAGGAACACGTCGTAGCGGCTGAGCAGCAGGGACGCCAGCCCGGCGCGGGCGGCCTGGCCGCCCGACAGCGCGGTCATGTGCCGTCCGAGCTCGACGGCCAGGCCGAGGTCGGCGGCGACCTCCTCGGCGCGCTCGGCCAGGTCGGCGCCGCCGAGGGCGAGCCAGCGCTCCAGGGCGGCC
Organism: Sphaerisporangium siamense; assembly: GCF_014205275.1. NCBI lineage: Bacteria > Bacillati > Actinomycetota > Actinomycetes > Streptosporangiales > Streptosporangiaceae > Sphaerisporangium > Sphaerisporangium siamense. The sequence continues at coordinate 3,290,524 of NZ_JACHND010000001.1, read as the reverse complement.
GAATAGGCGTCGTCGGCGCCGGGGCGGCCCTCGACCAGGCCCTCGGTCGCGGAGTCCAGGGCACGCTGGGCGGCGGCGACGCCGGTGCGCCTGGCCAGGAAATCGGCGACGGTCTCGCCGGGCCTGCGCTCGGGCTCCTGCGGGAGGTAGCCGACGGCGGCCGTGGGCGGGCTCGCCTGGACCGCGCCCCGCTCGGCGGGGACCAGGCCGGCGAGGATGCGCAGCAGGGTCGACTTGCCCGCGCCGTTCACGCCGACCAGGCCGATGACGTCCTCGGGCGCGACGACGAGGTCCAGCCCGGAGAACAGCACGCGCTCCCCGTGCCCGGCGGCGAGGTCCTTGGCGACGATCGTTGCGGTCATGCGCAAACGCTATCCGCCCCCGGAGCGAACGGGCGCGACCGCGGGCACCCGGCGAGGCCGGTTACGATCACCATGTGACGGTGAGCGGCAAGGCCGGCGGCAGGCTCCTGGCGATCAGCGACATCCACGTCGCCTATCCGGAGAACCGTGAGATCGTCGAGAAGCTGCGGCCGAGGTCGGACGCCGACTGGCTGATCGTGGCCGGCGACGTCGGCGAGGTGGCCGCCGACATCGAGTGGGCGCTCGACCTGCTCAAGGAGCGTTTCGCCACCGTCGTGTGGGCGCCGGGCAACCACGAGCTGTGGACGCCCAAGGACGATCCGGTGCGGCTGCGCGGCGAGGCGCGCTACCGCTACCTGGTCGAGGTCTGCCGCCGCCTCGGCGTCCTCACCCCGGAGGACCCTTACCCGGTGTGGACGGGCCCGGGCGGGCCGGTGACGATCGTGCCGCTGTTCCTGCTGTACGACTACACGTTCCGGCCGCCCGGCACCACCAAGGAGGAGGCCCTGGCGTGGGCGCACGACGCCGGGGTGGTGTGCACCGACGAGTTCCTGCTGCACCCTGACCCGTATCCGAGCAGGGACGCCTGGTGCCGGGCGCGGCTGCGCGAGACCGTGGTCCGCCTCGCCGAGCGCGACCCCTCGCTCCCGACGGTGCTGGTCAACCACTTCCCGCTGACCCGCGAGCCGACCCAGATCCTGCGCTACCCGCAGTTCGCGCAGTGGTGCGGCACGGTCGAGACCGCCGACTGGCACCTGAAGTACAACGCCGCCGCCGTGATCTACGGCCACCTGCACATCCCGCGCACCACCTGGTACGACGGCGTGCGCTTCGAGGAGGTCTCGCTGGGCTACCCGCGCGAGCGGCGCATGTACGACAGGGAGGGCCGGGAGCCGCTGCGCGAGGTCTTCCCCGAGGACGCCCCGTGATCGAGCGCATCGTCCCCACATCCGTGGCCTGCGCCGACCTCTTCGAGGACCCGTCGGACGTCGAGCTGTTCCCGGAGGAGGAAGAGGCCCTCGCCCAGGCGGTGGACAAGCGCCGCAGGGAGTTCACCTCGGCGCGGGCGTGCGTGCGGCGGGCCCTCGGCGTGCTGGGGCTGCCGCCCGCGCCGGTGGTGCCCGGCCCGCGCGGCGAGCCGGGCTGGCCGGGCGGCGTCGTCGGCAGCATCACCCACTGCGAGGGCTACCGCGGCGCCGCGCTGGCCAGGTCGTCGCAGGTCGCGGCCATCGGCATCGACGCGGAGCCGAACGGGCCGCTGCCCGAGGGGGTCCTTGAGGTGATCTCCCTGCCGGAGGAGCGCGTCCACCTGGCCGAGCTCTCCCGGCGGGACGCCTCGGTCCGCTGGGAGCGGCTGCTCTTCTGCGCCAAGGAGACGGTCTACAAGGCGTGGTTCCCGCTGACCGGGCTGTGGCTGGACTTCGAGGAGGCGTCGGTCGAGATCGACCCGGCGCGCGGCACGTTCGCGGCCCGGCTGCTGGTGCCGGGCCCCACGGTGGGCGGCGCGCGGCTCCAGGGGTTCTCCGGCCGCCTGCTGGTGGAGAACGGCCTGATCCTCACCGCCATCGTGGTCCCCTCGCCCGGCGTCGCGGACCTGCCCGCGCCCGGCGCGGCGGACCTTTCCCTTCCCGGCGCCAAGACGGCGTAAGTTCGCCTCCCCGCGCGTTCACGCGGGCCGGCCGGCGGGTAGGGCATGTTGATGGCTCGCGCGGCCGGGGGGGGGATCGGCGATGATCGGCTGCGGCCTGCTGATACGCGTGCACGCCCGGCCCGGCAGGGAGCACGACGTCGAGGGCTTCCTGCGCGAGGGGTGCGCCCTGGTCGAGGACGAGGCGGGCACGGCGGCCTGGATCGCGTTGCGCGTGAACTGCACGACGTTCGGCGCCTTCGTGGCGTTCGCCGCCGAGGAGGACCGGCGGGCGCACCTGACGGGCAGGCTCACCACCGCCCTGCTCGACCGGTCGGACGAGCTGTTCACCCGGCCGCCGACGATCGAGCGGGTGGACGTGCTCAGCGCGAAGCTGCCCGAGGCGGGAGAACGGCTCTCCCACCTCGGAGATCTTGGCTATTGACAAGAAAGTTTCCTAATGGATACTGCGTCTAGCAGGGCAGCGTTCAAAAGGAGACCACATGCTGCGACGCTCCGCCATCCTCTTCGCCGGCCTCTTCCTCGCGGGCGCGGGGGCGATCGCCACCACCGCACCCGCCCAGGCCCGAACCCTCGCCACCGCCGACATCGTGATGAGCCCGCTCAGTCTCGGCGACTACTGCGCCGCGAAGGTCTACTCCAACTCCATGATCGGCTTCTACCAGGGAAACCTTTCCTGCTACCAGCGCGGCACCAGCGGCAACCTTGTCTACGTCGGCAGCGGCAACCCCTGGCAGGCCTGCGAATTCTTCACCCGCTCCGTCGTCACCGCCTACCGGCAGGGAGTGAGCCAGTCCCTCATCTGCACGTACGTTCAGTGAGCCGCGTGGCCAGCCAGGCCAGCGACAGCGGATAGCGATGGTCGATGGCGCCGTGGCCCGCGTCGAACAGCTCGAAGTGGATGACGCCGGGCGAGACCCCGTTGTCCAGCAGCGAACGGCGGAAGGCCTCGGCGCCCAGATCGAGGTAGTACTCGTCCCTGGTCCCCGCGTCGATCCAGATCGCGCGCATGGTCCGCATGGCGTCGGCGTGCTCCGGCACCATGCGGACGGGATCCCAGTCGAGCCACCGCCGCCAGAGTTCCGGCCGCAACTCGCCGGTGCGCGGGTCGACGGGCAGCTCCGGAGTGCCGTCCGGCCGGGCGGAGAACGCGGCGGAGCAGCCGAGCGCGACGAGCAGCACGTCGTCGGCGGGGTCGGTGAAGGCGGGGCGGGACTGGAACTCCTTCCACCAGCGCAGGATGTCGCCGTCGTAGGCGCGCAGATGGCGCACCGCCTGGGCGAACCCGGGCAGGTAGCAGTGCTCGTACAGGCTGTCGCCCGCGTGGGTGGCGAGCGCGCCGAACAGGTCGGGACGCAGCATGGGCGTGATCATCGCCCCGAAACCGCCGCTGGACTTGCCGGCGATGGCCCGGTGGTCGCGGTCGGCGAGCGTGCGGTAGTGGGCGTCCACCCAGGGGACCACCTCGTCGCAGAGGTAGGTGTGGTACCGGCCGGTGCCGGGCGAGTCCACGAACTGGCTGCCCCCGTAGGCCGTCCAGGCGTCCACGTACACGACGATCGCCGGCGGCGCCTCGCCCCGCGCGAACACCTGGTCGGCGGTCTCGACGAACGGCTGCCGGAACGGGGTGCGGTTGCGCCACATGCCGATGTGGCCGGTGTACCCCTGGATCACGTAGATGGCCGGGTAGGCGCGGCCGGGGTCGTCGTCGTACCCCGGGGGCACGTAGACCCACAGCGGGCGGCGGTGCGGGTCGTTCAAGGGATTGCCGCGCAGCGCTTCGCTGTCGATGACGTGCTCGTCGACGCGACCTTCGAGATCGGCCTGCCAGGGCAGCATGAGATCCTCCTTCGCCTCCCCCTCCGTATCACGATCCGGCGTCCCGCGCCGCCCATGCGCGCCGAAAGAGGTGCCCGGCTCTTCCGCACCGCGCCCGATCAGGACGGTTTGCGGGCGACGACGACGTCCCTGATGATCGCCTGGTCGACCCGGTGCCGGAACCGGCGGTAGGGGCCGTCGTCCCGCACCTCCAGACCGTTCTCGGCGAAGATCGCGGCCACGTCGTCGCGGGGGGCGACGTAGGTGTTCCAGGACAGGCCGATCGCCCCGCCGGGCCGCAGCAGGCCCGTCCACTCCGGCACCGCCGCGCTCAGCAGGTCCAGCGGACGCCTGCTGAGGGCGCTCTGCCGGTCACGGCTGCCGTGCTGGACGCCGTACGGCGCGTCGGCGACGATCACGTCGAAGGACGCGCGGGGGAAGAACCCGCCGGCGGTGGTGGTGTCGGCGTTGACGACGGTGAGCCTGCGCTTGTCCCCGGCCTTGTACTCCTCCTTGGACAGCCCGATCGAGACCTCCAGCCTGCGGGCGACCAGCCTGCGCTCGCGCCGCACCGGCACCACCTCGGCGGAGTGCTTCAGGCGTTTGCGCTTGAGGTAGGTGCGGATGAACGCCGCGTACGCCTCGAAGTCCTTGCCGTCGACGTCCACCCCGGCCGCGTCGTAGCCGTACATCAGGGCCTGGTTGAGGGTGGTGCCCCGGCCGCACAGCGGGTCCAGGACGGCGAGCGGCCTGTCGATCATCTCGCGGGCGAAGTCGGACGCCAGGATCGTGGCGTTCAGCAGCATCTTGGTGAAGTGCTCGTTGGTCTTGCCCGCGTACTTCTGGATGGTGATCAGGTCGTCGTCGAAGCGGTCCAGCCGGCGCAGCGGGACCGGTGTGAGCGTGCCGTCCGGGTCGACCGCGAACAGCGCGTAGAGGGACGACAGGTTGGACAGGTACGCGACCTCGCGCTCCGACAGCTCCGGGGCGTCGAACGTGATGTACGGGACGCCGCCGATCGGCTCCGCGGTGATCCGGCCCAGGCCGCCGCCCAGGACGGCGGCGGCGAAGACCTCGATCTCGGCCTCCATGAGCTCGACCGACGCCTCGGCGTAGACCCGGTTGGCGGCCGGCATGATGAGGATCCCGTAGCGGCGTGTCGTCACCGGCCAATTCTACGGACGGCGGCCTTCGCGATTCACGTGCCGGAGGGCCGGTTCATCGCCTTGAGCATCTCCTGCACCTGCGCCGTGCGCGACAGGTCGATCCGGTGCGCCAGGTTGCGGACCTCGACGTTCTTGCCCTTGGCGTACTCGTCGCGCGCCATCTCGATGGCGTTGTGCTGGTGGCCGATCAGCATGGCGAGGAAGGTGGTCTCGAACTTGGCCCCCTCCATGCGTCCGAGGTCGGCGATGTCCGACTGCCTGGTCTCGGAGTGCTCCTCGTGCTCGGTCTTGCCGCGGCCGTCGAGCTTGAGCGGCTTCTTCCAGTCCAGCAGCCACGTGGTCATGGTGCGCACCTCGTAGGTCTGGGTGATCGCGATGGCGTTCGCGAGGTCCCTGACGTCCTGGTGGACGGCCTTGGCCCTGGCCATCTCGGCCATCTGGACGGCCTGCTTGTGGTGCGGGATCATCATCTGCAGGAACCGCACGTCGGCGTCGTTCTTCGCTCCTGGCGCCGGGGGGAACGGCGGCAGCGACGCGGGTGTGGGGTACGCGGTCGAGGAGGGGGAGGCCCCGGCGGCGCCACAGGCGGGGAGCACCATCAGGCTCGCTGCGGCGGCGAGGGCGAGGGCGGCGCGTTTCATGGTGACCGGCTTCTCTTGTCGACGGTGTGCGGGGACACGTACGGGAGCGGGCCCCCCGCCCCGGCCGGGCCGTACCTGGCCGGGGCGGGGGCGGCCTCGCTCCCGCGTCACTCGTCCGGGCCCGCCTCCGCCGGCGATCCGCCGGTCACGGAGGCGGGACCCGCAGGGATCGGATCAGGCCGTCGCCCACAGGGCGGGGACGTTCGGGGGCTCCCAGCCCTGGATCGCGGTGTGCGGCTGCTGGCAACGGTAGGTGACACCGTTGTAGGTGACCACGTCACCGGTCTTGTAGGCCTTGCCCGCGGCCCAGGTGCCACTCGCGGTGGTGGTGGGCGTCGGGGTGGGGGTCGGGGTCCGCGTCGGGGTGACGGTCGGGGTCGGGGTCGGCGTGCTGGGGCCGCCGCCGCCGATCTGGAGGTCGACGCAGTTGTAGAACGCGTTGATCGTGTCGGCGATGTTCCAGACGGCGAGCAGCTTCTGCCTGCCGCTGAAGCCGGACAGGTTCACCGTGTGCTGCACGGTCGCGCCGGGCTGCTTGCCACCGTCGTTGAAGACGGCCACGCGGGTGTTGCCGATGTAGTATTCCCACGTGCTGGTGGCGTGCCGGGCCGTGAGGATCCAGTTGAACGTCACCGAGTTGCCGACGTTCGTGGCGGGCCACGCCTTGCTGTCGTCGTTGAGGACGGCGAAGCGGGTGCCGCCGCCGTTGCACGCGCGCGAGCCCTTGGGGGCCTCGACGCTCTGCGGCTCGTAGACGATGTCACCGCAGTTCGGCACCACGCGCTGGGCGCAGAACGCCTGACGGCTCGGCGGCTGGGAGATGTAACCGTGGGCCGAGGCGGGGGTGGCGGAGAGCACCGAGATGCCGGCGGCGACCAGCGCGGTCGCTCCATACATGATCTTCCGCATACCACGCTCCTTTCCTGGGGGGATGCCCAGGAATATAAAGGAAAGTTTCCTAAGAGTAAATAGCGGTCCTTCACCTGCGATCACACCGTCAAGACCATATTCACGTGACGGCCACGCACCGCCACCGCGGCCCGATCCCCACCTTGATCACGCCTTGACGCGAGCAGCGCTCACGTACCTGTAAGGAACGATCCACGGAATTCGCAGGCCCACCTTCTATAAGGATCGGTTCGCTCGGAAATCGGCTACGCACGGTAGTTTTCCGCCCACGACGCCGCCTGGGGACGTCTTGTCGGGGACAGTGTCATCTGTCAGAGTCGTCGGGAAGATCTCCCCCTGGAACGACCGGGCCAGAAGGACGGAACCACGTGATCGGGCTGACGTCGGGCGAGCTTGAAGAGATCCTGGCCACGGTGACGGGCCAGGACATGGAGACGCCCGGGGAGGTGCTCCACGTCACCCGCACCGCACAGCCCTCCTTCCTCGCCACGCTGTTGAGCGCCTGGGAGCGGGACGGGCGCGATCTCGGCCCCGGCCTCTCCCACGAGCTGTCCCGGTTCCGGGCGCGGATGGCCTTCTACCGCGACCTCCAGAAGCGCATCGCCGCCCGCTTCGGCGATCCCGTCACCTTCAAGGGCCTGGAGGTGGCCGCGCGCTACCCCGAGCCCCTGGTGCGGACCATGAACGACCTCGACTACTGGATCCCCGACGAGGACCGGGTCTGGCCGATCGTCTCCTGGCTGGTCGAGGAGGGCTGGGCCCTGCACAGCGCCACCTTCCTCAAGTTCGAGGGACGCCTCCAGTTCCTGGTCAGCATGCGCAGGCACGCCGACGACCCGTACGGGCTGCCGTACGCCGTCGAGCTGAGCACGATGGCCATGCTCCCCGGCCCGGCCGGCGTCCCCGCCCGGCGCGCGCTCCCCCCGCCGTGCGAGGAGCCGATCGCCAAGAACCTGGTGGCGCTGCTGCTCGAACGCTTCGAGCAGCCGTTCCGGGCCCGCGACCTGGTGGACGCCGCCGTGCAGCTCGACGCGGCGCCGCGCCACGTGCTGAACTCCTGCGCGCTCGCGGTCCACGAGATCGGCCTGTGGCCCGAGTACGCCGAGCTGGCCGCGCTGCTGGACGCCGCCTCCCTCGACGTCCCCCGCCTGCCCGGCGACCTGCGCGCGCTCACCCGGGCCGGGCGGGCCCGGCGGCGCGCGACGGCGGCGCGCGGCCTGCGGCGGCCGATGAGTTTCGCGCTGCTCGAACTGCAGAACCGCATGATGGCCGGACGCTCGGGGCCGATCGGCCGCCGCGCGTGGCGGCTCACCGAGAGCAAGGTGAGCAGCAGGACGGCGCTGGACGCCGGACTGGTGCTGTTCGCGCTGCCCGTCGCCGGCGACCACTACGCCGAGCGGGCGACCCTGCGCGAGCGCGGCGGCACGCTGTGGGCCGACACCCCGGCCGGAGGGTTCGTGCTCGTGCACGGCGAGGAGATCGACGAGGCGGCGCTGGAGGGCGCGCAGGCCGTCGGCGGCCTCGGCGGATGGGAAGTCATCGGCGAGAGCCGCGACGACGGCGGCGAGGAGGAGGACGCGTGAGGGCGCCCGTGCGCACGACCCTGGCCAACGGCGTCCCCGTGCTGGTGCTGCACCGGCCGGGCGCGACCGCGACCACCGTGACGCTGTGGCTGCTCACCGGCTCCCGGTACGAGCAGGAGTCCGTCGCGGGCGGCACCCACCTGCTGGAGCACATCCTCATGCAGGCGCCCCTGGCCGACGGCTCCGGCCGCCCGATCGACCTGCTGGAGGGCCTCGGCGGCGAGGGCAACGCGATCACCAGCCGCGACCACCTCGTCCTGTACGGCCGGGTGCCCTCGCCCGAGGCGCGGACCGCGCTCGGGATCCTCGCCCGCGCGCTCGCCCGGCCCGGCCTGACCGAGGAGGTCCTGGAGTCCGAGCGCAAGGTCGTGCAGGAGGAGCTGCGGCTCGCCGCGGGCGACCCGTTCGACGTCGTCCACGACGTCTTCTACGACGTCGCGTTCGGCCGGCACCCCCTGGCCCGGCCGGTGGGCGGCACCGCGGAGAGCGTGGGCCGGGTGACCCTGGACGACCTGCACGGCTTCCATTCGCGGTGGGTGCGCGGCGCCTCGGCCGGCGTGATCGTCTGCGGCGACCTCTCCCCCGAGGCCGTGCTGGAGGTCCTGGAGTCCGGGCCGGTGTCCGCGCTGCCGGCCGGGGGCGTCCCCCGCGACGACGGCAGCCCGATCGTCGGCGGCGGGCGGCGCCACCTGCCGCTGAACAACGAGTCGGCCGGGGTCGTGCTGGGCGGGCCGGCCGTGCCCTACGGCCACCGGCTGCTGCCGGCCTGGCAGGTGCTCATGGACCTGATCGGCGGCGCCAGCTCGGCGCTGCTGTTCGAGGAGATCAGGAACCGGCGCGGGCTCGCCTACGACATGTGGGCCTTCACCAACGCCTACCGCGACACCGGCGTGTGGCGCGCCTTCGTCGCCACCGCGCCCGAGCACGTGGAGGAGGTCGTGGAGACCGCGACCACCCTGCTGACCCGGCGGGCGGAGGACGGCTGGACGGCCGGCGAGGTCGAGCCGGCCACGCGGCGCGCGGCGGGCCTCCTGCAGCTGGAGACCGAGCAGTCGCTGGAGGAGGCGTTGCTCTACGGCCGCTACGGGCTGATCCCCGGCCATCCCTGGACGCTGGCCGGTCACATCGAGGCCATCCGCGCCGTGACGGCCGAAGACGTCCTGGAGAGCCTGCGGACGGCGCTGAAACCTTTGGTGATCACGGTCGCCGGTATTGACTAGATCCGGGTCGGACCGAAAACTCTGCTTTATAGCGATTGTTCGCTAGGAGTGCACGGAAAAGTCGCATTCCACCGGTATCCGGACAAGTTAAGGAGAACGGTATGGATCGCCGCAGATTGGCACTTCGTCGCCCGAAGCCCTCGCGAAAGGGCTGACATGGACCGTCGGCACCACCAGGCGCGCCGCCCCCGAGTCAAGAAGGGCTGACGTCGCGGACCACCGGTCCATGACGCCGCTCCGCACCACCGTCCCGCCGAGCAAGAAGGGATGAAACATGGCTCTCCAGGCACGCCGCCCCAAGATCACCAAGCCCAAGAAGAGGTAGTCGTGGACCGTCACCAGTACACGCTGCGCCGGCCCAGGCTCTCGCCGAAGAAAGGCTGACCCATGGACCGTCGCCGCAAGCTCGCCCGCCGGCCGCGCGTCACCACGCCGCGCTAGCCGTCGCTAGAAAGAATCCCCACAGGACGACCTGAAACGGAGTGATGGGTGACAGCGATCGATTGGCAGCGGACCGTTCTCGTTCTCCTTCCACCCGACGCGCTCGAACGTCACCTGTGCTCCCCGGTTCTGGACACGCTGGAGCGGCACGGGTTCGCGCCCGTACGGTACGAAGTGCTCTGGCACCGTCCCCCCGGTCAGGACGCCTTTCACGAACGCAACATCACTTCCGTATGGAAGGCCTACTTCTACCGGCAGGTCGACCTGGTGTTCGACCTCGGTCCCACCCTCGCCCTGCTGGTAGAGGAACGGCCGCACGACGACCGCGCGCCCGGGTCGGCGCACGCGCGGCTGCGCGAGATCAAGGGCGCGAGCCACCCGTCCGAGGCCGCCCCGGGCACGATCCGGCGGGACCTGCGCGCCGTCAACGCCATGCTCGGCGTCGTCCACACCTCCGACAGCCCCGAGGACTCCCTGCGGGAGGCGTCGGTGTTCTTCGGGCCCGGCCTCGGGACGGCGGTGGACGACCCCGCCGAGCTGCGGGGGCTCGTCGCGCTCCTGGAGTCCGGCGCTCCGGCGGAGACCAGGGAGTACGACGACGTGGTGACCGGGCTGCGGTCCCGCGTGGTCGCCGCCGTCTGGACCGAGCTGACCGCCGACGGCCGCAAGGCCGCGCCCGAGCTGGCCCGCGCCACGCACGCCGGCGCGGGGGCCGAGCTTGCCGCGCTGCTCCCCGCCGGCCACCCGCTGGCGGAGCTGCTCTCCTGCGAGTACCTGCCCGGCCACCCGCAGGTGGACCTGGCCCGCGCGGCGAAGCGCATGGCCCCCTACGGCCTGACCCTGGACCCCTGGGAGCACGCGGTGCTCAAGACGTCCATGACCTTCCCGCCGCTGCGCCGGGGCTCCTGAGACTCAAAACGCCGGTACGGTCGTCCCGGCGCTGTCGGCCACCACCCGGGCCAGCGCCGGGTCCTCGGCGCGCACCCAGCCGGGCATCTCGACGGCCTCGCACCCGCGCGACATCTTGGCGCGCCAGGTGGCCTGCCCGTAGTGGACGCGCCGCACCCCCGCCTCGGGGGCCAGGCGGACGGGCTCGTAGAAGACGGTCGCGAAGTAGGCGTTGCGCGACTCCGCGCGGGCGTAGTCCATGCCGGTGCTCACGCAGTACCAGACGTCGCCGTACCGGGCGAAGAGCCCGTAGCCGACCAGCGTGCCATCCAACTCGGCGCGGAACAGCAGGGGGTCGCGCAGGGCGCACAGCCCTTCCAGGCGGGCGCGCACCTTGGCCCGGTCGGCGGGCCTGCCGTTGTACTTGGCCGAGTGGGCGCACTTGAGCGTCACGACGTCCTCGGGGACGTCCGCCACCGGCACCGCGCGCACCCGCACGCCCGCGGCGGCCAGCACGCGCAGCTCCCTGCGGGTCTCGGTGCGCTGCTTGCGCGGCAGGGCGGCCAGGTAGTCGTCGAACCCGGCGCCGGGCAGGGGCAGCTCGCAGGAGTAGCTGAGCGGGACGCGGGTGAAGCCGTGCCCGGGCAGGGCTCGCCGGAGCGCCGCCGCGCCCGGCGGCGTGTACAGGAACGCGACGGCGCGCAGGTCGCGCTCCTTCGCCCAGGCGACGATGGCGCCGACCAGCTCCGACAGCGCGCCGGTGTCGGCGGCCAGCGGGCCGAGCGCGTGGCACTCGTAGCCGGGCAGCATCACGACCAGGTTGGGGTACCAGCTCTGCGCGGGCGGCACCCGCCAGGTGGCGCGGGCGGCGCGCGACGCCTCGCTCAGCGGGAACACGCGCGGGTCGCCCGCCAGGATGTACGGCAGGTCGAAGATCTCGCCGGTCGCCTCGCGGTCCAGGACGGTGCCGTAGAGGGCCAGGCGCGTCTCCCCCGCCTCGCGCAGCGCGAAGGTGTAGGCCGCGCCGGGGACGCGGCCGCGCATCGCGTCCAGCCATTCGGGGGTCGCGAACATCGGCCCGCCGGCGCTCAGCCGGTCCCAGTCCGCGACGCGGCCGGGGACCGCCGCGAACGCCCGCATCAGACGGCGCGCAGGCAGGCGTCGAGGGGAACGGGCGTGAGCCCGTGCTTGAGCTTGAAGGCGTGGTTGCCCCGGCCGCCCTCCATCACCTGGCGGCCCTGGCGCAGCGCCTGCTCGGCCGTCGCCGCGAACAGGACCGGGTAGGGGCTGTAGTTGCCGCCGATCTCGTAGTCCACCCCGCAGGCCCAGGCGTGGAAGCGGGTCTCGTCGCGTAGGCAGACGCCCGCGGCGACCAGCCTGTCGCGCTCCCGCACCTCGATCAGGCAGGCGTTGCCGCCGAGCGCGGTGACGAAGCCGGCGAACAGCTCGGGCGGGTAGAAGGCGCCGGTGCCGTGCCGGTCGGAGGTGGCGGCGCACAGCGCGGCCACCTCCATCAGGTCCCCGTCGGCGGTCTCCATGGCGCGGACGGTCACCCCGGCCTCGGCCGCCCTGCGGCCGTTGCGGCGCAGGTTCGCCCGGCCCCGGGGCCTGGCCGCCGCGATGTACCCCTCGACGTCGGTCATGCCGCGCAGGTCCACGCGGAAGCGGTCCTCGATGTGCTCGGCGGGGAAGCCCTCGGCGACCAGGGCGGCGCCGAGCGCCGAGCCGCTCGGCACGTTGATGAAGCCGTACCAGTCGGCGCCGAGCTCGGCGGCGAGGTCGCGCATCGCCGCGACGACCACGCCGGTGTGCGGCTCGCCCGGCAGCCACGCGTCGTAGCAGTGCCAGACGTGGCTGAGCAGGCCGCGGTCGGCCGCCGCGACGGGGTAGCGGGGACGGAGGTGGCCGAGGGGGTCGACGCCGCGCAGCAGCGAGACGGGCAGAACGGTGACGGCCCGCCCGGCGTCGCGTACGACGAAATAGAAGAACGCCTCGACGTCGGTCAGCGGAAAACGCTCGTAGGCGCGCAAATAGCCCAGGCGATAAAACACCGGCGCGCCCGCCCTAGATACAACATCATCCCATTCGGCTTCGTCAACGGTATCGACCGACTTATGTACTTCGACGGTCAAAGACGAGCTCATGACCCCCCTGACATGGCTACCTGGTCCATGGACCCGAACCCTTGACGCCAATGACCAAAATGACCCCATACTAGGCGCACATCACAGCAGTGAGGGAGAAAGTCGTGGCACACGTCGTCTTCCATGACAAAGTCGGTGGCTCGGAGACGCTGAGCGCCACCCCCGGTCGGCCGCTGACTGAAATCCTGACGGCCCACGGCATTCCCGTCAACGCCGTCTTGACCACTCGTAACGGGAAAATCGTTCCAGAAGAGACCACCACCGTCGGCCCCGACGACGTGATCGAGATCCGTCAGGTGCGCCACTACGACATGGACGTGATCCGCAAGCCGGCGCGCACCGTCTACGCCACCCCCGACCCCGTCTACGTCAAGACCGTGATGTTCGACGTCAACGGGCAGTTGGAGCACCGGGTCGAGCACTTCGACGCCGAGGGATTCATCCGGTACGTCGAGGAGGCGTTCGTCCAGAGCGTCGTCGGAGGCGGCGTCCTGCGGGCCGGCGAGCCGGTCGTGATCGGGCTGTCCGGCGGCAGGGACAGCGTGGCCCTGCTCAAGCTCATGGAGCGCACCCGCGACCGGATCCCGCACGTGCCCATGACCTCGGTCACGATCACCGGCCTGCCCGACTGGGAGGAGCCGGCGACGTTCGCGGCGGCCCGCGCCTCGGCGGCGGAGCTCGGCATCGACCAGGCCATCGTCACCGCCTCCGACATCGAGCGGGTCTTCAAGATGCGCAGGCCCTTCGTGGAGGCCATGAACTCCGTGGTCTCCGGGGAGAACCGCCACCTCAACATGGTCGTCGGCCACCAGGTGCTGCGCCGCATGCTGGAGAACCACGCCGTCGAGACCGGCGCGCAGACCGTCGCGTTCGGCTTCAACGGCGACGACCTCGTCGCCAGCATGGTGACCTGGATCATGTCCGGCTACCGCATGGGCGGCATCCCGGTGCGGGAGATCGGCGGGATGCGCTACATCTTCCCGCTCTACCGCATCACCAAGAAGGAGCTGATGCTCTACCTGGAGCTCGTCGCCCCCGAGCTCAACCGCCAGGGCGCCCCCGGCCGGTTCACCACCGGCCCCCAGGACCGCTCGATGGCCTACGCCATGGCCGACCACCTGTACGGCCTGTGGCCCGGCGTCGACTACTACCTGTTCGAGTCGTTCGCGAACATGCAGCGCTACATGTTCCCGTTCGTCGAGCAGAAGTGCCGCGTCTGCGAAGGCGTCTACATCCTGCAGGAAGGGGTGCAGAACCCGCCCGACCTGTGCGACGTGTGCGAGTTCTTCGGCGCCCAGGGCTTCTCATGAGCCGGTGGTACACCGGCTACTTCTCCCCCGACTTCTGGAGCCTCGTCCGCCACGAGTACACCGCCGCGCGCACGGCGGGCGAGGTCGCCTACCTGGTCAAGACGCTGGAGGAGCACGCGCCCGGACGGCGCGTGCTCGACCTCGGCTGCGGTCTCGGACGGCACGCGGTCCCGCTGGCCGAGCACGGCTTCGAGGTCGTCGGCGTCGACGTCAGCAGGTGGGCGCTGGACCGCGCCGAGGAGGCCGCGCGGCGGGCCGGGGTCCCGCTGAGCGTGGTGTGCGCCGACCTGCTGGAGCGGGCCCCGTTGCCCGAGGCGGACGCCGCCGTCTGCCTGCAGAGCTTCGGCTGGGGCGAGGACGAGGAGCAGCGGAGGCTGCTGCGCCGGGTGCGCGACCGGCTCGTCCCCGGCGGGCTGCTGATCCTGGACCACTCCAGCGTGACCGGCATCCTCGCCCGCTACCGCGCCTCCGACCGGTTCGAGGCCGAGGGGACCGTCTACGAGTTCGCCCGCTCCTACGACGCGATGAGCGGGCGCAGCCGCGGCGAGCTGCGCGTCACCCGGCCCGACGGCGCGGTCGCCCGGCTGCGCGACGACCTCCGGCTCTACCAGCCGCCCGAGGTCGCCGCCATGCTCCGCGACTCCGGGTACGAGATCGTGCGCGCCGACGCCGACTTCGCCGCCGGGTCCCCGGTCCAGGTGGACACCCGCTACGTCCAGTTCGTCGCCCGGGTCCCGCGCCGGCCCGAGCCCGCCGTCCTCGACTACGCCCGCGCGACGCCCGCCCCGGGCACCCTGGACCTGCGCTGGGCCCCCGACGAGGTCGAGTACGCCCGCGACGCCATCGAAGCCGCCTGGGCCGAGGCCCACGCGTCGGCGTCCGCCGACGGCGCCGCGAACGGAGCACACCACCGGAACGGGACGCGGGGCGAGTACCGTGCGGAAGCCGCCGGCGGTCCCGGGGCGGGCTTCGGCGAGGTGGCGCGAGGGCTGGCCGTGGACGATCCCTACGGCGGCGGGCGCGCGGCGCCCGTGCTCGCGCGGCACTTCGGCGCCGACATCACCCCGGACCGCGTGGTCGCGGGCGCGGGCACGACCGGGCTGCTGCACGCGCTGAGCCTGCTCGCCGCGCCCGGCACCCTGCTCTGCACGCCCTACGCCCACCCCGACCTGCCCGCCTGGGCGTCCGCGCTCGGCGTCGCCCTGCGCCCCTTCGACCCGTCCGCCGACGACGCGCCGGAGCTGATCGCCCGCACGCGGCCCTCGCTCGTGCTCGTCGAGCGGCCGGGCGTCCTCGGCGTCCTGCCGCCGCTCGACCGTATCCGCGCGCTGGCCGAGGCCGCCGCGGCGGTGGGGGCGCTGCTCGTGGTGGACGAGGCCGGCGCCACCTACGCGGGCCCGCAGGCCAGCGCCGTGCCGCTCACCTCGCGGGTGGACGGCCTCGTCGTGCTGCGCAGCGTGTCCAAGGGGTACTGCTGCGGCGGCCTGCGCACCGGGTTCGCGATCACCTCGGCGGGGGTGGGCGCGGACCTGCGCCGGGTGGCGCCGCCGCTCGCGGCCTCCGCGCTGCCCATGGAGGTGGCGCTGCGGCTGCTCGACCGCGGCGACGCGCTGGCCCCGCTGCGCGCCGCCGTCGCGGAGGCCAAGCCGGAGCTGATCGACGGGCTGCGGTCCCTCGGCGTGACCGTGGAGCCGGGGCATCCGGCGCTGCCGTGGGTGACGACCTCGCGGCCGTGCCCGCCCGGCATCCTCGGCAAGCCCGTGCGCCCGCTGTTCGCCGCGCCGCTGACGAGGATCAGCGTGCCGCTGTCGCGGGCCAGGAGGGACGCGTTCCGCGCCGTGGTGGGCCGGTGAGCGTCGCCACCACCATCGCACGCCTGCACTCCCTGTTCGACACCGCCGCGGCCATGGCCGACGTCGCCGCGGTGTGCGCGTCCGACCGCTACCAGGCGTCCTCGGGCATCGTGGCGGCGGCCGGGCACGTCGCCGCCCGCGCCGAGGAGGCCGGGCTGCGCGAGGTGCGCCTGCACCACTTCCCCGCCGACGGCGCCCGCCGCTGGTGGACCTTCCGCGCCCCCGCCTCCTGGACCCCGGTCCGCGCCGAACTCTCCGGCCCGTCCTCTCTCGTCCGGAGCGAGGGCCCTCTCCACGCCTCGGAGGGGTTCTCTCTCCCGGGCGGGTGGTTCCCTCTGGCGCGCTACCCCGACGAGCCGTTCGTCCTGGCCGCGCACTCCGCGGCGACCGGCCCGGACGGGGTGGAGTTGCCGGTCGTCCGGATCGGGGCCGGGCCCTTGCGCGGCGCGCTCGCCGTGCACGACGACCCGTCCGTCCCGTTGCCTCTCGCGCTGGAACTGGCCCAGCGGGAGGGCGCGACCGGGCTCGTCACCGACCAGGTGTCCGCGAACGGCGGCGTCGGACGCGTCGAGCTGCGCGGCGGGGCGCCGCTGTTCGCGTTCAGCCTCCCGCGGGGACGCGCGGCGGTGCTGGTCGCGGCCGGACGGGCCCGCGTCACGGTGGACGTGCGCGAGGACGCCTCCATGCCGCTGGTCACCGGGCTCATCCCGGGCGAGGAAGCGGACGAGGTGCTGCTGTACGCGCACCTGTGTCACCCCATGCCGAGCGCCAACGACAACGCGACCGGGGTCGCCGCGCTGCTGGCCGCCGCCCGGATGCTGGCCGGGACCCGTCCGCGCCGGGGCGTGCGGTTCGTCTGGGCACCGGAGTTCACCGGCATGGCCGCCTACCTCCACGACGTCGCCCGCGTCGTCCCCATGGCGGCGGTGAACGTGGACATGGCGGGCGAGGACCAGCGGCTCTGCGGCGGCCCGCTCATCGTGGAGCGCGCCCCCGACCACCTGCCCGGCTTCGTCAGCGCGCTCGCCGAGCACGCCGCCGCGCTGCTCCCGCAGGCCGCGCGCTCCTACACCGGCGCGGTGGCCTGCGATACGTGGGCCTGGCGCGCCACGCCGTTCGTCGGGGCCTCCGACCACGCCCTGCTGGCCGACCGCTCGATCGCCTGCCCGGCCGTCGCGCTCGGCCACTGGCCCGACCGCTTCAACCACAGCTCGGCCGACACCCTCGACAAGGTGGACCCGGCCGAGCTGCGGCGCACGACGACCCTGGCCGCGGCCATCGCCGCGACCCTCGCCACCGCCACCCCCGCCGACCGCCCGGAACTGGAGTCCATCGCCCTCCGCTGGGCCGCCGCCCGCCTCCTCGACCGCCTCCCCGGCGGCCCGTCCACACCCGGCGAGGACGGGGTGCGGCACCGTACGCGGGTCGCGGTGGCGGCCGTCGAGTGGGTCGATGTCATCTGCGGAGACCAGGGAGGGGACGGACCCCGCCGGTGGGTGGAGGGCCTCGCCGGGCACGTGGCCGCGCTGCTGCCGGACGACACGCCCGCGCCCGCGGGCGGGCGGGTGCCGGTGCGCCGGTGGGACGGGCCGTTCAACCTGCGGGGGCTCGCGGAGGACGCGGATCGGGACGGCGAGGAGTGGATCGGGGCGCGGCTGACCGCGGACCGGGCACGCGGATACGCGCTGATGGTCGCCCTGGCGCACGGCATCGACGGGGCGCGGGACCGGGAGGCCGTGCGGCGGTACGCGGAAGCCGCCACCGAGCTCCCCGTGGACGAGGATTTCGCGCGGCGCTTCCTGGACATCCTGCTGGAGGCGGGATGGGCGGCCGAGCGGACCATCCCGGATGGAGGTGCCGATGCGCCGGCTCATGCGTGACCCCAAGTTCGTCCTGCTCTTCGCCGGACAGGCGATCAACATGTTCGGCGACCGCGCGCTGCTGGTCGTGCTCGCCATCTGGGTGAAGGAGCTGACCGGCTCGGACTCGCTGGCCGGCGTGACGTTCGTGCTGCTGGCGCTGCCGGCGGTGCTCGCGCCGCTGACCGGCCTGCTCGTGGACCGGTTCCCCCGCCGGGCCACGCTCATCGTCAACGACCTGGCCGCCGCCGTCCTGGTCCTGTGCCTGCTGCTGGTGAGGGACGAGGGCGACCTGTGGATCGTGTACGCGGTGACGCTGGGCTACGGCGTCTCCAACCAGATCTTCAACGCCGCGCGGGGCGGGCTGGTCCACTCCATGGTGCCGAAGGACCTGCTCGGCGACGCCAACGGCCTGTTCAGCTCGCTCGGCCAGGGCCTTCGCATCATCGGCCCGCTGCTCGGCACCGCGATCTTCGTCGCGGCCGGGCTCGGCGGGGTGGCGCTGCTGGACGCGGGCACGTTCGTGCTGTCCGTCGTCATCCTGCTGCTGCTCCAGAGCACCCCTGACCTGGTACGCGACCGCTCCCGGCCGTCGGGGCGGCTCGCGTCCGACCTCACGGCGGGCGTCCGGCACGTCCTGCGGGACCGCGAGATGCGGAACGTCATCATCGCCGTCGGCCTCTCACTGGGCGCGGGCGCGCTGATCAACACGGCGATGTTCGCCGCCGTGGAGGACGGCCTGGGGCGCCCGACCGCGTTCATCGGCGTCCTGGCCGCGTTCCAGGGGGCGGGGTCGATCGCGGGCGGCGTCGCGGTCGGCACGCTGATCCGGCGGTACGGCGAGGCGCGCACCGCGGCCATCGGCTTCCTGCTGGGGGCCGTCGGCCTGGCCCTGATCATCCCGACCACCGAGGCGGGCATGTGCGCGGGCGGGGTGCTGGTGGGCATCTCGATCCCGGTGTTCCTGGTGGCGACCACCACGCTCGTGCAGCGCCGCACCGAGGGAGAGCTCCAGGGGCGGGCGCTGACCGCGATGGAGGCGCTGATCGACCTGCCCTACATCGCCGCGCTGGCGGCGGGCACCGTCGTGATCAGGTTCGTGCCGTTCCGCCTCATCTACGCGTTCTCCGCGACGGCGTTCCTGGTGCTCGCCCTGTACGTGCTGATCTCCCGGCGCGGCGGCACACCCGAGCGTCCCGAGGCCGCCGAGGGACCCGGCGCCGAGGCCGCGCCGTCGGAGTCGCCGGCGTCCTGAGCGCCGCGCTCAGCGCCAGACGGCCAGCGGCACGAGCATCTCGTCGGGGCTGAGCGCCCCGTGCTCCCAGGCCACGCCGGCGACCGGGAGCGGGAAGCCCGGCGAGGTGGCGAGGGCGACGACGCCGCCGATCCGCTCGCGCAGCGCGGGGGTGAGGCCGGTGAGCCCGAGGCCGGGCAGGTCGTCGACGGGGACGACCAGCGCGTGGCCGTCCAGGGCGGCGGCGAGCCTCTCCCTGACCTCGCCCGTGCGGCCCTCGCGAGGGTAGAGCCAGCGGACCCGTCCCGCGCCCCCGGCGGGCAGGCGGCACAGCTCCGGGGTGTCGACGCGCGCCCAGGCCGCCTCCAGCTCCGGGTCGGGCGCGCAGGGCGTCTGGCCGTGGTCGGCGTGGGCGAGCACGGTCCAGCCGCGCCGCGCCCAGGACCGCGCGTGCCGCTCCAGTTGCTCGACGGCGCGGCGGGCGCGGGCGTCGTAGCCGTGCCGGTGCACGTGCTCGTCCAGGTTGACGTACGTCCAGAGCAGGAGGGGGACGTCGGCGCGGTGCGCGGTCAGGGCGGCCTCGACGTCGCCGGCCACGGCCTCGGCCATGCGCACGGGGTCGGCCGCGTCGGCGGCGAGGGCGCGCGGGCCGGGGCCGGGGATGCGCTCCGCCCCCTGGAGCAGCGCGTCGGCCCAGGGGCCGCCGAGGGCGCCCACCTCGCGGGCCAGGACGGCGGCGCGGGCGCGGGAGGCGGCGGTCTCGAAGACGGTGGGGTGCCGGACGAGGACGTCCGGCGAGGCGGGACGGCCCGGGGCGACGGGCTCGGGGGCGTCACGCGGGCCGGCGAGCACGGTGCCGTGGATGAGGTCCACCAGGGCGTCGTCGGCGGGCGACCGGCAGGCCGCGCCCGCGACCAGGTGCCCGGTCAGGGGCACACCGGTGACGGCGGTCATCCACGCCGTCGCGGAGGTGCTGGGGAAGGTGGAGGTGAGGGTTTCGAGCGCGGCGTCGCGCCACGACTCGCGCGCGGTGCGCCACGACAGTCCGTCGACGGCGAGCACCACGATTCCCCGGGCGGCACGGTCGAGTTCGTCCAGCATCCGCCCGGGTATCGCACTCAGCGATCGGCGGGGGTGCGGGATCACACCGTCCCCCGTCATGAATTCATTGATCAGTGCGATATCGCTCGGCAATAGAGCGGTCTCCTCCTGGTTCGATCGACCGGCGTGCGGGCGATCAGGGGTGGCCGCTCAGCCGAACCGGCGGCGGATCAGTAGTTCGGGACGCAGTCGGTGCAGGTCGTGCGGAACTTGATGGCTGCCTCGGCCTGACGGGCGGAGAGCATCTTCTGCACTAATTCCGGCGTGAGCATAACGGGGGTTTCGGTCGTCTTCTGAACGAGCTCGGGCGTCATCCCTACCTCCTGCGGGAAATTGACGGCTGCCCATAATGTCGGGCTAATGCAGCGTAAAATACGCTCGGATAGCTGTCAACAGCGGAATGTACGGTAAACAACCACATAATGCCGCGCCGGCGGCGGGGCGCGCGTCCTCGCAGGACAGAGCGCCCGTCGCGGTTCCGCGTTCTCGCACCCCGGCTGCCGACCGGGGTGAATAGGCGCCCCTGCCGCCGATCCCGGGCGCGGAAACTCTCACCCTCCCGAAAATGATCATTCATTACCCGGCCCCGCGACGCGGGAGGCCGCGCGCCGTCGTCCGGGTGACCGCATCCCCGCCTCCGGCAGGACCGAATCATCGGGGCGCCCGGCGACGTCCGGGACCGCCCGCGCCGCCCGGCGCGGCCCGCGGGGAGCCGGGGCGCGCACGCCGAGGTGATCACCATGGTCCACGCCTGGCGGCGCCTGTCAAGAACCGCGCAGGCGGGCATGCGCCGGGACGATGGGAAGGCGACGGGAAATGGTTTCGCCGGAGGCGGCGGCGCGCGGACCTCTTGGCGTCCACCCCGCCCCGCGCGACACTTTTGTGCGGCCCGCGCCCCGGCGCGGGCCCGGACCGCCCTTTGACGTGCCCGATCACGTGACGCGGGGAACCCCGTGAACGTCCACGGGCCGCGTGCCCGATGTAAACGTAAGGATTATCGGGCCGGAAAAATGTGAAACACAGCGGCAATTGACGCCCGTCGCGGGGCTGTGGTCAGAATAACGGACGATTAGCCACGCCTATCGACCCACGGAGGATCCGTTGTCCACGGAGAGTCAGTCCGACTCCGACGCGCCGGCCGCACCACGAGACCGGGGACTCTGGGCCAACCACGACTTCACGAAGTTCTGGGTCGGCGAGACCATTTCTCTGATGGGCGTGCAAGTCACCGCGCTCGCTCTGCCGCTGACCGCCGTGATCTCGCTGCACGCGGGCGCGGAGCAGACCGGCGCGCTGCGGTTCGTGCAGTTCATCCCGTTCCTGTTCCTGTCGCTGCTGTTCGGCGTCTGGGCCGACCGGCGCAGGAAGCGCCCCCTGATGATCACCGCGAACGTCGTCAGGTGCGTGCTCATCGCCCTCGTGCCCGTGCTGGCGTGGATGGACGCGCTCAGCATGGCCGGGCTGTACGCGCTGGCGCTCGGCATCGGGGTGTGCACGGTCCTGTTCGACGTGTGCTGGATGTCGTACGTGCCGACGCTCGTCCAGAAGGAACACCTGGTCGAGGCGAACGGCAAGGTCAACTCCAGCTTCTCGGTGGCCGACCTGGCGGGTCCCGGCATCTCCGGCCTGATCGTCCAGATATTCACCGCACCGTACGCGCTGCTCATCGACGCGTTCTCCTACCTGGTCTCGGTGTTCACGCTGACGTCGATCAAGCGGCCCGAGCCCGAGCCGACGCCCGGCGCCGAACGCCATCTCGGCAGGGAGATCAGAGAGGGCATCCTGCTCGTGACGAAGAACCCGTTCCTGCGGGTCATCGCCACCATCGGGTCGGCCTACAACTTCTGCTACATGTTCATCGACGGCATCTTCGTGCTGTACTGCGTGAAGATCCTGGGTTTCACCCCCTTCACGATCGGCCTGGTGTTCAGCCTGAGCTCGGTCGGCGGCCTGCTGGGCTCGCTGGCCGCGAGCAGGTTCATCAAGCGCTTCCCCTACGGCCGGATCTACGTGGTCGCCGTCGTCATCGGATACTCGGGCTCGCTGCTGGTGCCGCTGGTGACCGGGCCGACGTGGCTGGCCGCGGCGGTGATCGGCGGCGGCTTCGTCTTCACGCGCTTCGGCCTCTCGGTGGCCAACGTGGTGGCGCTCAGCCTGCGGCAGGCCGTCACCCCCCAGCACATGATGGCCCGCATGACGGCCGGCATGCGCACGCTGCTGTCCGGGCTCGGCACGCTCGGCGCGCTGGCCGGCGGGTTCGTCGGCGCGAGCCTCGGCCTGCGCGAGGCCATCTGGATCGGGGCCATCGCCTCGACCGTCTCCACCGTGCCGCTCTTCCTGTCGATCATCCCCCGGCTGCCCAAGCTTCCCGAATCCCCTGAAGAGGCCCTGGAGTTCGCCGCGGCCCAGCGCGGCACGGCCTGAGCGGAGCGCGAACCGGCCGGCGGGACGCGCGGGCCCCGGCGCCCCCGCCCGGCCCCGTCCCCCGGCCCCGCCCGCACGTACGAGATTTCCACAGTCCGTTTCATAACTATGAGTATTGCCATCCTGAACGGAGCTCGGCTTATGCTGCACTCCGGATGCGGCCGCCCGCCATCGGGAAACAGTCCCTATCGATAAAAACATGAGTCAACCACAGCGATACTCCAAGGAGGCGGCCATGTCGGATGTCGGCGCGCTGCTACTCGATCTGGAAACGCATCTCGCCACCAACGTCAGCGAGGAATCCATTGCGCGGGCGCGACGTGATTTCTCCTACCTCGGCCACGCCAAGATTCCCTTTCTGGTCCCGGACTCGGTGAAGAAGGCCGTCGCCGACGAGGTGAACCGGCTGCTGGAGGTCGGCAGCGTGCGCCGCGACGTCAGCTTCGCGGAGACCGACCACAGCCCGCGCCGGATGCGCAACGTGCGGCGCAAGGAGATCGTCGAGTTCGGCACCGTCATCCCCGGGGTCTACAACTCGGCACGGATGCTCCAGAGCCTCGGGCAGATCGCGGGCGAGCCGGTCCATCCCTGCCCTTATGAGCCCGAGCAGTTCGTGATCACGTGCCTGGAGAAGGACGGCGACACGCACGGCTGGCACTGGGACGACTACAGCTTCGCGGTCGTGTGGGTCATCGAGACCCCGCCGATCGCCGACGGCGGGTTCGTGCAGTGCGTGCCGGGGACGGTGTGGAACAAGGCGGACCCGCAGATCAACAGGACGCTGACGCGGCACCCGATCTACTCGGTCGAGCTGTTCTCCGGCGACCTGTACCTGATGCGCACCGACACGACGCTGCACCGCGTGTACCCGGTGGTCAACGGCACACGCAAGATCATCAACATGGGTTACGCGTCCACGCGCAACCTGACGATGGAACTCTCCCACGAGACCATGGACGGTCTGTGGGCGGACCCGGAAACCCTGGAGGTGTCGAGGTGACCAGCAACACCGGTAAAGCGCCCGAGCACATCGTCCTCGCCTTCTCCGGCGGGCTGGACACCTCGGTGGTGCTGGTCTGGCTCCAGGAACGCTACAAGTGCCCGATCACGGCGTTCGTCGCCGACCTCGGGCAGGGCGAGGAGCTGGAGACGGCCCGCCGCAAGGCCCTCGACCTCGGCGCCGTCGACGTGAAGATCGTCGACCTGCGCGAGGAGTTCGCCCGGGACTACGCGTTCCCGATGTACCGCGCGGACGCGATGTACGAGGGCCAGTACCTGATGGGCTCCTCCATCGGCCGGCCGCTGATCGCCGCCGCGCAGATCCGCGTCGCCGAGGAGATCGGCGCGGACGCGGTCGCGCACGGCGCCACCGGCAAGGGCAACGACCAGGTCCGCTTCGAGTACACCTACGGAGCGCTGCGCCCGGACATCAAGGTCATCGCCCCCTGGCGGGACTGGGAGTTCTCCTCGCGCAACGACCTGCTGGCGTACGCGAGCAAGAACAACATCGAGGTGGACCTGTCCAGCGGCGAGCGGCCGTACTCGATCGACACCAACCTGCTGCACACCTCCTACGAGGGCGTGGCGCTGGAGGACCCGGCCCTGCCGGTGCCCGCGGGCCTGCTCTACCGGGTCAAGGACCTGCTGGAGGCCGAGCCGGAGCCCGAGGTCGTGCGGGTGTCCTTCGAGAAGGGCAACCCCGTGGCCGTCAACGGCCAGGCGCTCTCCCCCGCCGGGGTGCTGCGCGAGCTCGGCGAGATCGGCGCCCGGCACGGCGTGGGCCGGCTCGACATCGTCGAGAACCGCATCTTCGGCATGAAGACCCGCAACGTCTACGAGGCGCCGTCGGGCACGATCCTGTGGCACGCCCACCGGGCCGTGCAGTCGCTGGTACTGGACCCCGAGGTGCTGCACCTCAAGGACGAGCTGATGCCGCGCTACGCGAGCATGGTCTACCGGGGCCTGTGGTTCGCGCCCGAGCGCCTGATGCTCCAGCACGCGATCGACTGGAGCCAGGACGTCGTCACCGGCGAGGCCAGCCTGATGCTGTACCGCGGCAACGTGCAGGTGGTGGGCCGGACGTCCCCGCACAGCAGGTACGACATCGCGTTCGCCACCTTCGAGGCCGACGACGTGTTCGAGCAGCGCGACGCGGCCGGGTACATGAAGGTGAACACCGTCCGCTTCCGCGCGGGGCGGTCCGCCGCCGGCGGGGCTGCCACGTGAGGATCCTCTTCATGGGGTACGGGGAGCTGGGCGCGAACATGCTCGGCGGCCTCGTCAAGCGCCACGAGGTGGTGACGGTGCTCACCCACGTGGCCGAGTTCGGCGGGCTCGGCGAGCCGGACGTGGAACAGCTCGCCGGCAAGCTGGGCATCCCCCTGGTCTTCTCCGCCACGGCCGCCGAGCCGGACCTGTGGAGGCGGGCCGAGGAACTCGCGCCGGACGTGATCGTGTCCACGAACTGGCGCACCCGCGCCCCGATCGAGCTGCTGAGGATCCCGCGCCTGGGCTCGCTCAACGTGCACGACGCCCTGCTGCCGGAGTACGCCGGGTTCGGCTCGGTGAACTGGTCGATCAGGGACGGGCGCACCGAGATCGGGCTGACCGTGCACTTCATGGACGCGGAGCTGGACACCGGCCCCGTGGTGACCAGGGCCCTGGTGCCCATCGGCCCGCACGACACCGCGGGCGCGGTGCTGAGCAAGCTGCTGGACGAGTACGTGCCCGTGACGCTGCGGGCGCTGGAGCTGGTCGAGAGCGGGCACCGGGGCGAGCGGCAGCCGGCGACCGGCGGAACGTTCTATCACCGGATCGGCGTCGAGGACACCCGCATCGACTGGCGCGACGGCACCACGCAGGTCTACAACTTGGTGCGCGGCCAGAGCGACCCGTTCCTCAACGCCTGGACGACCCACAACGGCGGCCGCCTGTACGTGAAGGTCGCGCGGCCCCCGGAGCGCGGCTACTGCGGCACGCCGGGCCGTGTCGTCAGGGCGGCGGAGGGCGGCGTCGCGGTCGCGTGCGGCCGGCGCGGGGACCCCGACGCGCGGGGGCTGATCCTGCTGCAGGTCGCGACGGAGGACGGGCCGCCCGTGCGGGCGGTGGACTACTTCACCAAGATGGGCGGCTACCTGGAATGACCGGCTGAGCCGCGAGAGGCGGCCGCCCCGCGCCGGGGCCGGCCGCCTCTGACGTTCCCGCGGGTCAGGCCGCGGCGACCGCCTCGACCTCCAGGAGCCACACGGGGTCGTAGATGCCGGCGATGATGATCGTCATCGCGAACTGGTGACCGGCGAACGCCTCGTTGCGCACCCGGGCCAGCGGCGCGCGGTACTGCCGGTCGCTCAGGTAGATGGTCAGCTTGACCAGGTTCTGCACGTCCATGTCCGCCGCCTTCAGCAGCGACCTGATGTGGCTGAACACCAGCCTGGCCTGGTCTTCGAAGCCGGGTGGCACGTGGCCGTCGGCGGTCTCGGGAATCTGTCCGCTGATGAAGAGAAGGCGCGAGACCCCGGTGAGTTCTTTGGCGTCTCCGTAGTGGGGCCCGGTGTCAGGGGTCTCGGGGGAGGTGATCGTCCGCATCTCCATGGCCACGAGTGTGACACAAACGCGCGGTGCCCGAACCGCGCGCCGCTCCCGCCCCGGCAAACGTTCCGGCAACGCGGGACGGCGGGCGCGGGACCCGCCGTCCCGCGCCCGCCGTCCCGGGCCCTCAGGAGCCGCTCGGCCGCAGAATCACCGGCATGTGGGTGATGCCGTTGAGGAAGTTCGAGCCCAGGTGGCGGACCTCGCCGGCGAGCTCGAACGACTCCACCTGCTCGACCAGCTCCTCCAGCAGGAGCTGGACACCGGTCTGCGCGGGCGAGTTGCCGATGCACCGGTGCGAGCCGAAGCCGAACGTGATGTGCTGGTTCGGGGTGCGCCACGGGTCGAAGACGTAGGCGTCGGGGAAGACCTCCTCGTCCCTGTTGGCCGAGCCGACCCAGGCCGCGACCAGCCCTCCCTCGGGGATGACGTGCCCGCCGAGCTCGATCTCCTCGGTGGTCCTGCGCAGCAGGTGGTTGACCGGGCTGGACCAGCGCAGCGTCTCCTCCAGCGTGAGCCCCAGCCGGGACCGGTCCCCCTCGCGGATCCGCCGCCACAGGTCCGGGTTCTCGGCCATGGTGAGCACCAGGTGCGAGGACGCCTGCGGGATCGTCGGGTTGGCGCCCATGATGAACGCGTAGCAGTTGACGAGGACCTCCTCGTCGGTGGCCGGGCGCCCGTCGATCTCCATGCCGAGCAGCAGCGAGATCAGGTCCTCGGTGCCCGGCTCCTCCCTGCGGTCCTGGATCAGCTCGATGAACATCGAGAACAGGAACACGTGCGCGGCCCGCAGCGTCGCCGCCTCGTCGCCGATCGAGAACGCCGGGTCCTCGGGGGCCATGCTGGCCACCGTCCAGTGCGCGGCCTCGGTCCACTTCTCCTGGGGGATGCCCATCAGCTCGCCGGCGACCAGCATGGGCAGCATCGTGACGAGCCTGGCCATGTCGGCCTGCCCCTCGGCGATGGCCCCGGCCACGAGCTTGGCGACCCGCTCGCGGATCGCCGGCTCGTGCCGGCGCATGACGCGCACGGACAGGGCGCTGATGGTGGCGCCGCGCACCTGGGAGTGCCGCGGCGGGTCCATCAGGTGGATGGCCCGCCCGGCCGCGGTGTCCCGTTCCAGCACGCTGAGCATGGTGCTGTGCTCGGAGCTGAACCTGCGGGTGTCGCGCAGCACGTCCACCACGTCGCGGTACCGGGTCACCGACCAGAACGGCGTCCCGTCGGGCGCCTCCTGGCGCCAGACCGGGGCCTTCTCGCGCAGCGTCCGCCAGGCGGCGTGCGGGTCGCCCGAGCGGTACATCTCGGTGCCGTACAGGTCGATCTCGTCGAGCGAGACGGGTGCCGCGCCCGCGTCGGTCAAGCGCATCTAGCTCTGCCTTTCCGCTACAGCCGTGTGGTCCTCTGCCAGCCGGCGCAGGGCGGACTCCCGCCACAGCGCCCCCGGCGGCCCGAGGCGGGTGGCCGCGGCTCTGACCACCTCGAAGAAGCGGTGCACCGGCGCGGCCACGGTGAGGCCCCGCGCGCCGTGCGCCTGGACGGACGTCCGCACCGTGCGCAGCGTCACCTCGGCGGTCCAGGCCAGCGCCTCGGCCGCCTCTCTGGCGAACGGCTCGCCCGCGTCGGCCAGCCAGGCGGCCCGGTACACGAGCAGGCGCGCCGCCTCCAGGTCGATCTTCGCCTTGGCGAGGGGGAAGGCCACGGCCTGGTTGTCCAGGACGTACCGGTCGAACTGGCGCCGGCCCGCCGCGTGCGCGACGGCCAGGGCGTGCGCGCCGAGGCCGAGGCCGAGCAGGTAGCCCGCCTGACGCACGCGGTGCCGGGCCAGCAGCCCGGCGGGGTCGGTGAGCGGGCGTCCCGCGCCGAGCGAGCCGATCACCTGGCCGCTCGCGATCTCCCCCGGCGCGACCGCGGCCGGGCTCGGCGCGTGGCCGCTCCAGGGGAAGGCGGGCCGCGCCAGGGGCCGCCAGAGCGTGGCGGGCAGCACCGCGAGCAGGACCTCGCCGTCCCCGGCGCGGAAGGCCGCGCAGACCGCCGCGTCGGGGTGGACGTCGTCCACGGTCAGGACCTCCGGCAGCCGCCACCCGCCGGGCGACGGCTCGGCCGGGGCGGCGTCGCCCGCGGTGGCGCGGTCCAGCCCGGCCGCGACCACGACCTGCTTGCCGGCCACGACGGCGGCGGCCACGTCGGCTCCCGGCGCCTCGTCTCCCGCCTCGGGTAGCGCGTCGGCGACGAGCATGCCGCCGGTGTAGACGTCGGGCAGCGCGCGGCGGCCGAGCTCCACGGCGATGGTGACGCCGCAGGACAGGCCGAGGTCGAAGCCGCCGAGCTCCATGGAAGCGGCGAAGGCGAAGCCGTCCAGGTCGGCCAGCGCGGCCAGCGTCGCCGAGCCGTCCGGCCCGGCCGCGGCCGCGCTCAGGCCGTCGCGGACGGTTCCGGCGATCCGTTCCAGGACCGGGTCAGACGCGAGATCCATCGCCGGCACCCCCGATCACGTCGGGCCGGTCGAACGAGCTCGCGACCAGCTCCAGCATCATTTCCGAGGTCCCCGCCGACAGCGTCAGCCCCGGGCCCTCGCGGTACCCGGCCTCCAGAACGGCGGCCTTGCCGGGGGCGAGCCCGCGCAGCCCGTACCCGTGGCCGTGCACCAGCGCCGCCCAGTACGCGACCTGCTGCGCGGTCTCGCTGGTGTGGTACTTGGCGATCGCCGCCGAGGTCGGGTCCAGCGGTCCCCGGCCGAGCTGGCTGATGGAGTTCCACGCGAGCAGGCGGGCGGCGTCGACGGCCGCGCCGTACCTGCCGGCCTCCTCCAGCAGCGCGTCGTCCGCGGTCCCGGCGGTCAGGCCGCTCAGCGTGGCGTCGTACCAGCGGGCGGCCTTGAGCGAGTAGTCCAGGCCGGTCCGCTCGATGGCCAGGCAGCGCGTGAGCAGGGACCAGCCCTCGCCCTCCGCGCCCAGCAGGGTGTCCGCGCCGACCCACACCCCGTCCAGCTCCACCCGGTCGTACTGCTCGTCGGCCAGGCTGGCGATGTTGCCGCGGGTCACCCCGTCGGCGTGCAGGTCGACGAGGAACAGGCTGATGCCCTCGTACTTGGTGGTGCCCGTTCCGGTGCGGACCGCGCACAGGCCGATGTCGCTCATGCCGCTCTTCAGCCCGAACACCTTGGTGCCCGACAGCCGGTAGCCCTCGCCGTCGCGGACGGCGGTGGCGCGCAGCGAGGCCAGGTCGGAGCCGACCTCCGGCTCGGTGTAGAGGACGGTGGCGAACATCTCGCCGCTCGCCAGGGCGGGCAGGTAGCGGGCCTTCTGCGCGGGCGAGCCCGCCTCCAGCAGGAACAGGCCGACGATCTGCACGCTGAGCACCTGGAGCATGTCGGGCATGCCGCCGCGGACCAGCTCCTCGATGACGGCGGCGGCCTCCAGGTGGCTGACGCCGCGCCCGCCGTACTCCTCGGGCCAGCTCGCCGCGAACAGCCGGTGCGCGGCGATCGCCCGGTACAGCGGGCGGACGTCGGGCTCGCGCTCGCCGGCGGCCATCGCGCGGGCCAGCTCGTCGAGCGCGCCCCGCACGGGCGGCGTGCGGAGGACCTCGCGGACCTCCGCGCGCAGCCCGCGCTCGGCGTCGCTTTCTCCGAAGTTCATGCCGCGCCGTCGCCGTCCTGGTCGCCGAGCAGCTTGCTCACCTCGTCCTCGGGCATCTGCTCCAGCATCGCCAGCAGCTCCTCGTCCGACAGCGTCTCCTGGCGCTGGGCGTCGATCACGCCGCCGAGGTGGGCGACGGTCGGCGAGCGGAAGAACTCCGCGAGGCCGAGGTCCACGCCGAACCGGTCGCGGATCCGGGACACGAGCTGCGTGGCCTGCAGGCTGTTGCCGCCGACCTCGAAGAAGTTGTCGTGGATGCCGACCTTGTTCAGGCGCAGCAGCGGCGCGAAGATCTCCTCGGCGAGCACGCGCTCGGTCTCGTTGGTGGGCTCGACCACGCCGCCGCCGGCCCTGGCGCTGTCGTCGGGGGCGGGCAGCCTGCGGGCGTCCACCTTGCCGGCGATGGTCAGCGGGAGCTGCTCCAGCAGCACCACGTAGGCGGGCACCATGTGCCGGGGCAGGTGCTCGGCGACGTAGGAGCGCAGCAGCGAGACCTCGGGCGTGGTGCCGGAGGCGGCGCTGACGTAGGCGACCAGGTGCTTCTCCCCCACGTCGTCGGTCCACGCCTGCACCGACACCTGGCCGACGTCCGGGTGCGAGGCGAGGACGGTCTCGATCTCGCCGAGCTCGATGCGCTGGCCGCGGATCTTCACCTGCGAGTCGACGCGGCCGAGGCACAGCAGGTTGCCGTTGCGCAGCCGCTTGACCAGGTCGCCCGTGTGGTAGAGCCGGCCGCCGGGCGCGGTGCCGAACGGGTCGTTCACGATCTTGGCCTGGGTGAGGAACGGGTCGTTGAGGTACCCCGGCGTCAGGCCGATGCCGCCGATGACCAGCTCGCCCGCCACGCCGTAGGGCAGCAGCTCCATGTGCTGGTCGACGACGTGCGCGACGTGGTTGGCGTACGGCAGGCCGATGGGCGGGCCGGACTCGAAGTGGCCGACGCACTCGTAGTAGACCATCGCGACCGTGCACTCGGTGGGCCCGTAGCCGTTCCACAGGCGGCGGCGCCGGTTCCACCGGTTCACCAGTTCGCCGTTGAAGATCTCGCCGCCGACCAGCGCGACGCGGGCCGCGGTGAACCGCTCGGGGGTGAGCAGGGCCATGACCGGCGGCGGCAGGTCGATGATCGTGACGCGGTGCTCCTCGATGATCCTCTGCAGCTCCCGCATGTCGAGGCGCTCCTCGTCCCGGACGAGCGCGAGCCCGGCGCCGCGGCACAGCGAGGTGAAGATCTCGAACACCGAGACGTCGAAGGTCAGCGAGGCGAACGCGACGAAGCGGTCGCTCGGCACGATGTCGAACATCTCGGTGACGGCCTCGACGAACGCGACCACCGAGTGGTGCTCGATGATCACACCCTTGGGCCTGCCCGTGGTGCCCGAGGTGAACAGGACGTAGGCGGGGTCCTTCAGCTCGGGCCCGTGGTCCAGGTTCGTGTCGTCGTACCCGGCCAGCGTGTCGGCCAGCTCGTCCAGCGCCAGGACCTTCGGGCCGCCGTCGGGCAGGTTGCCGGCGACGGAGCTGTGCGACAGCACGACGGTCGGGGCGGCGTCGTTCAGCATGCCCGCCACGCGCGCCTGCGGGTGGGAGGAGTCGACGGGGACGTACGCGGCCCCGGCCTTCAGCGTGGCGAACATCGACGCGATCAGGTCGTGGTCGCGGGGCATGGCCAGCGCCACGCGGCTCCCCCGGGTCACGCCGTGCTCTTCGAGCAGCCTGGCCAGCCGGTTGGCCCGCCGGTTCAGCTCGCCGTACGTCATCGCCACGCCGCCGGACCACACGGCCACCGCGTCGGGGTTCTTCTCCACCTGGAGCTCGAACTCCTGCGTCAGCGTGGTGCTGGGCAGCGGCCGGGCGGGGCCGTTCCACTTGCCGAGCAGTTCCTCGCGCTCGGCGGGGGTGAGCACGGGCACCCGCGAGATCGGCGTGTTGAGGAACGGGACGAGCGCGCGCAGCACCTGCTTGTAGTGCCCGGCGAGCGCGTTCATCGTCTCGGCGTCGAACAGGTTGGTGTTGTACTCGATGGTCCAGGTCAGGCCCTCGACGGTCTCCACCAGGCCCCAGGTCATGTCGAACCGGGCGGTGTCCAGGTCGGGCGACTCGGTGACGACGTCGAGGCCGGGGAGCTGCGGCGGGTCGGCCAGGTGCTGGAGGCCGAAGCCGATCTGGAACAGCGGCGTCCGTGAGGGGTCGCGCGGCGGCCGGACGACGTCCACGACCCGGTCGAAGGGCAGCTCGCCGTGCGCCATCGCGCCCTGGACGACGTCGTGGACGCGGGACAGGAGCTGGCGGACCGTCGGGTCGCCGGACAGGTCGGTGCGCAGCACCAGGATGTTGATGAAGTAGCCGATCATCCGCTCGACCTCGGTGCGGCTGCGGTTGGCCGCGGCCGAGCCGATGGTGAGGTCGTCCTGGCCGGTGTGGCGGTGCAGCACGATCAGGAACGCGGTGAGGTACACGGCGAACGGGCTGGCCCCGGTCTCCCTGGCCAGGCCGTGCAGGTCCTCCATGAGGTCGGCGGGCGTGGTGTGGTGCAGGGTCGCGCCGTCGAAGGTCGGCTCGGAGGGGCGGGGCCTGTCGGTGGGCAGCTCGACCACCGGGGCGCCGGTCAGCCGCTCGCGCCAGTACTGGTTCAGGTCCTCCAGCACCTTGCCCTGGAGCCATTCGCGCTGCCAGGTCGCGTAGTCGGCGTACTGGAGCGTGGGCGGCTCGGGGATCTCGACGCCCTCGACGCCGGTCCTGACGCCGTAGAAGGCGGCGAGCTCCTGGTAGAACACGCCCATCGACCAGCCGTCCCAGACGACGTGGTGGACGACGAGCAGCAGCAGGTGCTCCTCCTCGCCGATCCGGTAGAGCAGAACCCGCCACAGCGGCGCGGACGACAGGTCGAAGGGCTCGCGGGCGACGTCGGTGGCGAGCTTCCTTGCCGTGGCGAGCCGCTCCTCGGGGGTGGCCCCGGCCGGATCGACCAGCCGCACGTTCACCTCCACCTGGGGGTGCACGCGCTGGAGGCCCTCGCCGCCGCGGTCGTGGAGGCTCGTGCGCATCGACTCGTGCCGGGCCACGACGTCGGCGAACGCCCCGCGCAGCGCCTCGACGTCCAGGGCGCCGCGGATGCGGAACGCGCTCGGCACGTTGTAGGTGGACTGGCCCGGCGCGAACTGGTCCAGGAACCACAGCGATTCCTGGGAAAAAGACAGCGGCGCGGTATCCCGGTCCGGCCGCGGCTGCATGACGGCGACGCTTCGCTGCTTCTCGGACTTCAGCCGATTCAGCAGTTCCGTCCGATGGTCTCCGGGTTGCCGCGCAAAATCGTCACGTAGCTCGCTCATGCCCCATCCATTTCCGCACCGACTTTTCCAGGGTTCCGCGTTCCACAGTAGGGATCCATTACGAGAACCGGCATCCGTGAGCGCGTGAAGTTGAAAGAAACGGTGCGCTTAACCGAACATCGGGGCGGGCCAAGAAACTTGCAACGGCACCCGGTGAGAGGCGGAACAAGGCTGCGTCGATACCAATGGATCACGTATTCCGGCCGCCGTGCCCATGGCGTACGGTGACGGTTCCGAAAGCACGTCGGACGCGTTCGCGACACCGCTCACCGATGGCCGCGCGGGGGAAGGTCACCAGTCATGCCAGACACCGATCACTTCCAGTTGTGGACGGACCTGCCCAGGCGGGCCGGAGGGCCGGTCGTGGACGACGCGGTCGAGCTGGTCCTCGACGACGGGGACGCCGAGGCGGTGCGCGAGCTCGCCCGCCGCGGCGCGACGAGCGCCGAGACGGTCGCGCTGGCGGGGTTCGCCGCGGTCCTGCACCGCTACACCGGGCGCGACGCCGTCCCCGTGGAGGTCGCGGGGTCCGGCGCCGTCCGGGTGGACGTGTCCGGCGACCCGGGCTTCGCCGACCTGCTCGGCCGGGTCGGGCCCGTCCACGGGAAGGCGGCCTTCACGGCCGACGCGCTGGCGATCACGCTGGAGACGGACGGCGCCGCACCGCGCGTGCTGGCCGGCTACGACGGCGCGCTCCACCACGCGAGCACCGCGCGCCGGCTGGCCGGGCACCTGACGACGCTGCTCAGGGCCGCCGCGGACAAGCCCGACCTGCCACTGTCCCGGCTCCCGCTGCTCACCCCGGCCGAGGAGGAGCGGATCGCGGCCTGGAACGCCACCGCGACCGACTACCCGACCGCGCACACCGTGCCCGAGCTGATCGGCCTGCGCGCCCGCGAGACGCCGGAGGCGGTCGCGGTCAGGTTCGCCGG
This sequence comes from Sphaerisporangium siamense, assembly GCF_014205275.1. NCBI lineage: Bacteria > Bacillati > Actinomycetota > Actinomycetes > Streptosporangiales > Streptosporangiaceae > Sphaerisporangium > Sphaerisporangium siamense. The sequence continues at coordinate 3,256,430 of NZ_JACHND010000001.1, read as the reverse complement.
CGCGTCGGTGACCTACGGGGAGCTGGACCGGCGGGCCAACCGGCTCGCCCACCGCCTGCGCGCGCTCGGCGCGGGCCCCGACCGCGTGGTCGCGGTGCACCTGGAGCGCTCGGTCGAGCTGGTGGTCGCCCTGCTGGCCACGCTGAAGGCGGGCGCGGCGTACCTGCCGCTCGACCCGCAGTACCCGCGGGCGCGGCTCGCCTACATGGCCGAGGACGCCGGGGCCGTGGCCCTGCTCACGCGGCTGTCCCTGGCCGGGCGGCTGACCGTGCCGGGCGTGCCCGCGGTGCGCCTGGACGACCCCGGCGAGGGCTTGGACGCGCTGCCGGACGAGGCCCCGGCCGAGGTCCCGGGCCTGGACGACCTGGCGTACGTCATCTACACCTCCGGTTCGACCGGCACGCCCAAGGGCGTGATGAACACCCACGCGGGCCTGCTCAACCGGCTGCTGTGGATGCAGGAGACCTACCGGCTCGGCCCGTCCGACGTGGTGATGCAGAAGACGCCCTTCGGGTTCGACGTGTCGGTGTGGGAGTTCTTCTGGCCGCTCATGACCGGCGCCCGGCTGGCGGTGATCAAGCCGGACGGGCACAAGGACATGGAGTACCTGGCCGAGCAGGCCGAGGCGGAGGGCGTGACGTTCCTGCACTTCGTGCCGCCCATGCTGGCGCTGTTCCTGGAGTACGCGGACCTGTCCCGGTGCGGCGCGATCCGCCAGGTGGTGTGCAGCGGCGAGGCGCTTCCCGTCGAGCTGACCCGCAGGTTCTTCGCCTCCGGGCTCACCGCGGGCCTGGACAACCTGTACGGGCCGACCGAGGCGGCGATCGACGTCACCCGCTGGGCCTGCGGCCCGCAGGACGCGATCGTGCCGATCGGCGCCCCGATCGCGAACACGACCGTGCACGTGCTGGACGCCCGCGGCAACCGGATGCCCGTCGGCATGGCCGGTGAGCTGCACCTCGGCGGGGTTCAGCTCGCCCGCGGCTACCTGAACCGGCCCGAGCTGACCGCCGAGCGGTTCAAGCCCGACCCCGCCGACCCCGCCGCGCGCCTGTACGCGACCGGCGACCTGGCGCGCTGGCGCGACGACGGCGTGATCGAGTACCTCGGCCGCCTGGACCACCAGGTCAAGGTGAACGGGTCCAGGATCGAGCTCGGCGAGGTGGAGGCGGCCCTGCTGGACCTGTCCGGCGTCGCCCAGGCCGTGGTGGTGCTCGGCGAGGACGACAGGGGCGAGCCCGCGCTGGTGGCGTACCTGGTGCACCGGGGCGAGCCCGAGCCCCCCGCGCGGCTGCGCGCGGCGCTGGCCGAGCGGCTGCCCGAGTACATGCTGCCGGCGACGTACGTGGCGCTGGAGGAGCTCCCGCTGTCCTCCAACGGCAAGGTGGACCGCGGCGCGCTGCCCAAGCCCGCCGGACAGGGCGCCGCCGCGGAGGAGTTCGTCGCGCCCAGGGACGACGTGGAGAAGCTGCTCGCCGACCTGTTCGGCCAGGTGCTGGGGCGCAGCGGCCCGATCGGCATCAAGAACAGCTTCTTCGACCTCGGCGGGCACTCCCTGCTCGCCGCCCGGCTCACCGCGCGGCTGCGCAGGAGCTTCGGCATCGACCTGCCGATGCGCGTGGTGTACGCCGAGCCGACGGTGGAGCGGCTGGCGATCGCGCTCGTCGAGGCGGCGCGGGTGGCCGCGCGTGACGCGTGACGACCCGCGGGGACCGCGTTGTCATCACGGCGTTTATCCGGGCCGTGGAATCTCATCGCGGCGTGCCATCGGCGGCGCACGGCATCAACGGGCCTCGTCGGCGGGGATCCCGGTCCCGTGGATGTGGGGAGCGGCGCCCGACTTGTAGATTCACGGCGAGTGGAGAGTTTTATCTCCGCGCGCTTGAATCGCTGACGGAGGTCACGTGGACGTCGATTCAGAGATGAAAACCGGGAGCCCGCCGTTATCCGTCGTGACCAGGACGACACTGCTGCCCGTCGACCTGGCCGCGCATTGGAACAATCGCGGGATCTCGGCCGCGGACGACCGCGGGTCGGGTGGTTTCAACGTGTGGCGTAATTCCTTTCCCGCCGAATACCTGCCGCCGCGCGGCGCGCGGGTGGAGGTGGCGGGCGTGCCATTCCGTTTCGGCGGTCCCTCCGCCGCGGGGGACAACGTCAGGTGCGCGGGCCAATATGTGGAACTTCCGGAGGGCCGCTACGACTGGATCCACCTGCTGACCGCCGCCGAGCGCCGCACCGAGGACACCGTGGCCCTGCACTTCTCCGGCGGCGAGGTGGACTTCGAGTCGCTGCGGGTCTCGGACTTCTGGGCCCAGGCGCACGCGGCGTTCGGCGAGGAGAAGGCGTACGAGACCCCGGTCATGCACTACCCGCACCACACGCAGCCCCGGGTGGAGGCGCTGATGTGGAGCCAGCGGGTGCCGGTGACCCGGCGCGCGCCGCTGACCGGGCTGCGCCTGCCGCGCAACATCGCCGTCCACGTGTTCGCGCTCACGCTGCAGGCGGCCGGCGAGCCCGCCGGGGACCCGGCATGACCGCGACGACGCCGGTCCTCTGGTACCGCGACCTCATCAGCTGCCTGCAGTCGACGCTGGCCACCGCGCTGCTGCGCGAGGGGCACGAGCCGCTGGACGTGCTCGGCGCGCACTGGGAGTTCCTGTTCAAGCCGGGCGACGTCACCTCGGAGGAGTTCTACTACCCCTGCCGCCACCCCGGCGACCTCGGCCGCAGCCTGGCCCCGCACCACGGCCTCACCACCCGCTGGCACCGCCCCGCCGACCCCGCCGACCCGCTGGAGGACCTGCGGCGCGCGCTCGCGGACGGCCGGTGGCCGATCATCGCGGTCGACAACTTCCACCTGCCGTTCCGCCCCGCCTACCGGGACGTCCACGCCGCCCACCTGATCACCGTGTACGGCCTGGACGAGGAGCGGGCGTACGTCGGCGACGCGATGCCGCCCGCGCACGCGGGCCCGATCCCGGTGCCCGCCCTGCTGGACGCCTGGACCTCGGCCAACCCCAAGGACGTGCAGGACGCCTTCTTCAGCGACTCCGCCATCGGCGGGCGCTACCTGACCGTGAGCGTCGCGGACGTCCCCGAGACCGACCCCGCCTTCGTCGGCCGGGTGCTCGCGGCCAACATCGCCGGGTTCGAGGCGGCGCGCGACGAGGCCGGGTGGGGCGGCCTGGCCGGGGTGCGCGCCTTCGTCGGCGGCCTGGTCGAGCGGGCCGCCGGCGGCGACGCCCACGCGCTGGAGGAGGCGTACCCGTTCGGCTGGGGCATGCAGGCCCAGGCCGCGCTGCACGCGGAGTTCCTGCGCTCCTGCGGGACGCGCTGGAAGGAGCCCGTGCTGCGCGAGGCGGGCCGCCTGGTGGAGGACGTCGCGCACGCCTGGACCGGCGTGCGGATCACCGCCGCGCACGGCAGGCGCGCCCCCGTCGCGGCTGCGCGCGACCTGGCCCGGCATGGGAGGCGCCTCGTCGCCGCCTACGAGACCGCCGTCGCGGGACTGCGCGAGGCGGCAGGCTCCGGCGCGGCCTCCTTACCGTGACCGCCTTCGAGGAGGGGACACCTTGACCACCCCAGAGACCATGACCGGCGCGGAGGCGACCGGGCGGGACCGGCGGCTGGCCGCGTTCGGCGGCCGCCCCGCCGTGCCCAAGGACCTGCGCAACCCGCCCTGGCCGGTGATCACCGAGGAGGACCGGGCCGCCGTGCTCGGCGTGCTGGACGGGGCGGCGCTGGTGTCGGACACCGACGGCGAGACGGCGGTGTCGGTGCTGGAGCGGCGCTGGGCCGAACGGACCGGCGCGGCGCACTGCGTCGGCACCTCCAACGGCACCACCGCGCTCCAGCTCGCGCTGGCCGCGCTCGGCGTCGGCCCGGGCGACGAGGTGATCGTGCCGTCGCTGAGCTTCATCGCCAGCGGGCTCGCCCCCGTGCACCAGATGGCGGTCCCCGTCTTCGCCGACGTGGACCCCGTGACGTTCTGCATGGACCCGGCGGCGGTCGAGGCGCTGGTCACCCCGCGCACCGCCGCGATCATGCCGGTGCACCTGCACGGCCACCCCGCCGACATGGACGCGCTCACCGCGATCGCCCGCCGGCACGGCCTGGTCGTGGTGGAGGACGCCGCGCAGGCGCACGGCGCGTCCTACAACGGCCGTCCCGTCGGCTCGCTCGGCGACGCCGCCGCGTTCAGCCTCCAGGTGACCAAGAACCTGCCGACGTGCGGGGAGGGCGGCCTCGTCACCCTCCAGGACGACAAGGTCGCCGCGACCGCGCGCATGACCCGCCAGTTCGGCGAGGTCATCGAGGCGGGCAGGGACCGCGACTACATCTCCTACCTGCTCGGCTGGAACCACAAGCTGAGCGCCGTGCAGGCGGCGTTCACCCTGTCGCAGCTCGAACGCTTCGACGCCTACGACGACGCGCGCCGCGCGAACGTGACCGCGCTGCTGGACCGGCTCGCCGGGCTGCCGGGCCTCGTCGTGCCCACCCGCGTCGGGGACGTCACGCACGCCTGGCACATCCTGCGCTTCCGCCTCGACCCGGCCGCCGCGGGCCTGGACGGCGTGCGCCCGGAGGCGTTCCGCGCGGCGCTGCACCGGTTGCTGCGCGCCGAGGGGGTGCCGGTGTCGCGGTACCAGCTCATGCCGCTCCCCGAGCAGAAGGTCTTCACCGACCGGGCCGGCTACGGCTCCGGCTACCCGTGGACGGCCGCCGAGCCGCCGCCGGACGCCGGGCACCCGGTGGCGACGCAGGTGATCGCCGACTCGCTGACCCTGCAGAAGCGCCACCTCAACCCCGGCGCCGGGCCCGCGTTGCAGCGGTACGCCGACGGGTTCGAGAAGGTCTGGGAGAACCTGGACATGGTGGCCGCGATCGCGAAGTCGGCCCGGTGACCGCCCTCGTGGGCGCGGAGAGCCTGCAGGAGACCGCGCTCCGGATCCGCCGCCACATCGTCGACATGTGCGCGGGGCCGGAGGGCGGGCACCTCGGCGGCTCGCTGTCCAGCGCCGACATCCTCGCCGTCCTGTACTTCTCCGTCATGAACGTCGACCCCGGCGCGCCCGCCGACCCCGGCAGGGACGTGTTCCTGCTCAGCAAGGGCCACGGCGCGATCGGCCTGTACGCCACGCTCGCCGAGCGCGGCTACTTCCCCGTCGAGGAGCTGGCCACCTACGCCAGGCCGGGCAGCCGCCTGATGGGCCACCCGGTGCGCGCGGTGCCCGGCGTGGAGATGCCCACCGGCTCGCTCGGGCACGGCCTGGCCCTCGGCCTCGGCTTCGCGCTGTCGGCCCGGCTGGCCGGGCGCGCGAACCGGTCGTTCGTGCTGATGGGCGACGGTGAACTGCAGGAGGGCTCCTGCTGGGAGGCGGCCATCGCCGCCGCCGCCCAGCGCGCCGACAACCTCGTGGCCGTGATCGACAGGAACGGCCTGCAGCTCACCGGCCACACCGAGCAGATCGCCCCGCTGGAGCCGCTGGCCGACCGCTGGCGCGCCTTCAACTGGGCGGTCAGGGAGGTGGACGGGCACGACCACGAGGCGCTGCGCGAGGCGCTGGCCTCGGCGCCGTGGGAGCCAGGCCGCCCGAGCGCGCTGGTCGCCCGCACGGTCAAGGGGCAGGGTCTGGCGATGGTGGCGGGCAAGCCGAACAGCCACTACGCGACGCTGTCCGACCGGATGCACGCCCGTCTGGCGCGCGCGCTCCAGGCGGGTGACCGGTGAGCGCCACGGCGACCCGGACGGCGTACCGGGACGCGCTGGTCGCGCGGATGGCCCTCGACCCCGCCGCCGTGTGCCTGGACACCGACACCGGGCTGTTCTCCGGCGTGGACTTCGGCGACGCCGCGGCCCGCTACCTCAACCTGGGCATCGCCGAGCACACCCTCATGGGCGTCGCGGCGGGCATGGCCGCCTCCGGGTGGCGTCCGTACGTCAACACGATGGCCGCGTTCGCGGGCGCACGCGCCCTGGAGGCCGTCAAGATCGACATCGCCTACAACGCGCTGCCCGTCCGCGTCATGGCCACCCACGCCGGGGTATCGGCGGGCCACCTCGGCCCGACCCACCACGCCCTGGAGGACGTGGCCGTGATGCGGACGCTGCCGAACATGACCGTGGTGGTCCCCGCCGACGCCGACTCGACCGTCGCGCTGCTCGCCCAGGTCGCCGAGCTGCCGGGCCCGGCGTACGTGCGGCTCGGCCGCAAGCCCACCCCGTCCCTGCCGGACGGCACGCCTCCCCCGGTGCTCGGGACGATCCAGCGGCTGCGCGCGGGCGAAGAGATCGTGCTGGTCGCCGCGGGCCCGCTGCCGGTGCTCGCCGCGCTCGGCGCGGCCGAGGCCCTCGCCGAGGACGGCCTGGACGCGGGCGTGCTGCACGCCCACACGCTCAAGCCGTTCGACGCCGAGACGCTCGTGGCCGCCACCGGGCACGCCCGCCTGGTGGTCACGGTCGAGGAGCACTGGCCGGCCGGCGGGCTCGGGTCCGCGGTGGCCGAGGAGCTCGCCGAGCGCGCCCCGCGCCCGCTGCTGCGCATCGCCATGCCCGACCGGTTCGTCGACACCGTCGGCGGCCAGGAGCACATCGTCGCCGAGCACGGCATCACCCCCGCCGGCGTCGCGGCCCGGGTGCGCGCGCGGCTGACCGCCACAGACCTGCCCTGAGTCCACGACGAGACAAGAGGAGAACCCTATGATCGCCTGCCCCGAGTGCGAGGCCACGGTCGACCTGCCCGACGCGCCCCGCCTCAACGAGATCCTGGAATGCGGTGACTGCCACGCCGAGCTGGAAGTGCTCTCCCTGGAGCCGACGCTCGTCGGGCTCGCGCCCGAAGTGGAAGAGGACTGGGGCGAGTGACCTCTCCTGGCACTCTCGCCGTGGTCGCCTCCCGGATCCGCGCCGACGAGAAACGGATCTTCGACGCGCTCGACCGCCGGGCCGCGCCCTACGTCCACGTGGACAGCAGGACGCTGTGGAGCTCGGCGGACCTCGCGCCGCTGCCGTGGGACCGCGCGCTGAACCGGGAGATCGGCCACGTCCGGGCGGCGTACGCGGCGCACAGCCTGGAGGCGCTCGGCACGCTCGTCGTGAACAGCGCCCGCGCCACCGAGGTGTGCGGCGACAAGTGGCGCACCTCGATGGCGCTGCGGTCCGCCGGGCTGCCCGCCCCGCGGACCGCGCTGGCCCTCACCCCGACGGCGGCGCTGCCGGCGATCGAGGAGATCGGCTACCCGGCGGTGCTGAAGCCGCTGGTGGGCTCGTGGGGGCGGCTGGTGACCTACGTGCCGGACCGGCGGGTCGCCGAGACGGTGCTGGAGTACATCGCCGCCCTCCCCTCGCCGCAGTCGCACGTCGTGTACGTCCAGGAGTACGTGGACAAGCCGGGCCGCGACATCCGGGCCCTGGTCGTCGGCGGCGAGGTGCTGGGCGCGGTCTACCGGCGCAGCGAGGAATGGCGCACGAACGTGGCGCGCGGCGCGGTCACCGAGCCGTGCGAGGTGACCGACGACCTGGCCAAGCTCGTGTACGCGGCGGCCCGGGCCACCGAGGCCGACGTCGCGGGCGTGGACCTGGTCGAGGACGAGGACGGCAGGCTGCTGGTCCTGGAGGTCAACGACATCGTCGAGTTCTCCGGGTTCCAGCACGCGATGGGAGACCGGGTGAACGTGGCGGACCGGATCGTGGACCACGTGCTGAACGGGGTGCACACGTGGCGCGGGTAGCGATCGTCGGAGGGTCGGGGTACATCGGCGGCGAGCTGCTGCGGCTGCTGCTCGGCCACCCCGAGGCCGAGGTGGCGGCGGTCACCTCGACCCGGCTGGCCGGGCGCCGGGTGGACGGCGCGCACCCGAACCTGCGCGGCCTCACCGACCTCACCTTCGTGGACCCCGGCGACCTGCGGGAGTACGACGCGCTGTTCCTGGCGACCCCGCACACCGAGACCATGGGCCGGATGGCCGGCTACGCGAAGATCGCCCCGACGATCTTCGACCTGTCGGCCGACTTCCGGCTGCGCGACCCCGAGGTCTTCCGCCGCTACTACGGCCTGCCGCACGAGGCCGTGGACCTGCTGCCGGAGTTCGTCCTCGGACTGCCCGAGCTGCACCGCGACCGGCTGCGCTCCGCCGACAGGGTCGCCGTGCCCGGCTGCATGGCCACCGCGGGGATCCTCGCCCTGCGCCCGGCCGCCGCCGCCGGGCTGATCGAGCCGGAGGTGACGATCGACGCGCGCACCGGCTCCAGCGGGTCCGGCGCCACGGCGGGGCCGGAGAACCTGCACGCCGAGCGCAGCGGCGCGATGCGGGTGTTCGCGCCGACCCGGCACCGGCACGAGGCCGAGATCGGCCAGGAGACCGGCCTGTCGGTGCGGATGAGCGCCACCGGCGTCGAAGCGGTGCGCGGCATCCAGGTGCTGTGCCGGGCGCGGCTCGCGCCGGGCGCCGACGAGCGGGCCGTGCGCGCGGCCTACCGCGCCGCCTACGCGGCCGAGCCGTTCGTGCGCGTGGTGGCGCAGAAGCGCGGGCTGTACCGGCTGCCAGAACCCAAGATCCTCAGCGGGTCGAACTTCTGCGACGTCGGCTTCGCCACCGACGGCGACGAGCGGGCCCTGGTCCTGGTCGCCGCCCTGGACAACCTCGTCAAGGGCGGCGCGGGCAACGCCGTGCAGTGCATGAACGTCCGGTACGGCTGGCCGGAGCGCGCCGGCCTGACCTTCCCCGGACTCCACCCGAACTGACCAGGAAAGGCGGGCATGACTGACATCACGGTGGTCAAGTGCGGAGGCAACGCCGCCGTCGAGGTGGACGAGGTGTGCGCCGACGTGGCCACTCTGCGCGAGCGGGGCGCCGAGGTCGTGCTGGTGCACGGCGGCTCGGCCGACATCGAGCGGCTGGCCGCGCGGCTCGGCGTGCCGAGCAGGCGGCTCGTCGCCCCGGACGGCGTGCCCGCCCGCTACACCGACCCGGCCATGCTGGAGGTCGTCACGCTGGCCCTGGCCGGCATGGCCAAGCCGCGCCTGCTCGCCTCGCTCGCCGCGGCCGGGGTCCGCGCGGTCGGGCTCACCGGCCTGGACGCGGGCCTGCTGCGCGCCCGCAGGAAGGCGGCGCACCGCGCCGTCGTGGACGGCGTGCGCGTGATCGTGCGCGACAACCAGGTCGGGACGATCACCAGCGTGGACACCGGGCTGCTGCGCGGGCTGCTCGCCGCGGGCCTGGTGCCGGTCGTCTCACCTCCGGCCCTGGCCGAGGACGGCCGGCCGGTGAACATCAACGCCGACCGGGCCGCCGCCGCCGTGGCCGCCGCGCTCGGCGCCAGGCGCCTGGTGATGCTGACCGGCGCCCCGGGGGTCCTCGCCGACGTGGACGACCCGGACTCGGTGCTGCCCGTGGTGGAGCTCTCGCCGGACGAGCCCCCCGCCCACCGGTCCGGCGGGATGGGACTGAAACTGATCGCCGCCCGTGAGGCGCTCGCGGCCGGGGTGCCCGAGACGCTCATCGCGGACGGACGCCGCCCCCGGCCGGTGACGGCCGCGCTGGACGGCGCCGCGACCACGGTCGTCCTGGGGGGACGCGACCGCCTCGACACCATGGAGACGAGCCCCTGATGAATGATTGGCCCAGCGCGGACACCGGCCCGGTCGGCGAGACCGTCGCGATCGGGCTGCTCCGCCGGATGCTGGAGATCGACTCCCCCTCCCACCACGAGGCCGCGCTCGCCCGCGCCCTCGTCACCGCGATGCGCGAGCTCGGCTTCAGCGCCTACGTCGACGAGACCGGCAACGCCGTCGGCGAGATCGTCCGGGGCGACGGGCCGACCGTGATGCTGCTCGGCCACATGGACACCGTGCCCGGCACCCTGCCCGTCCGCTCGGTCAACGGCAGCCTGTACGGCCGGGGCGCCGTCGACGCCAAGGGGCCGCTCGCCGCGATGATCTGCGCCGCCGCCGGGACGCCCGGGTTCCGCGGCCGGGTCGTGGTCATCGGCGTCGTCGAGGAGGAGACGCCGTGCTCGCGCGGGGCGATGGCGATCCGCAACACCCACAGCCCGCCCGACGCGCTCATCATCGGCGAGCCCAGCGGCTGGTCGAGCGTCGTGCTCGGCTACAAGGGCAAGCTGGACCTGCGCTACCAGGTGACGGTGCCGCCCACGCACCCGAGCAACCCGGTCCCGAAGGCGTCCGAGCTGGCCGTCCACTGCTGGAACTCCCTGGTGTCGCTGCTGCCGCCGCAGCCGGGCCACGCCGTCTTCGACCAGCCCACCGCCACGCTCGTCTCGCTCAACGGCGGGCTCTCCGCCGCCGAGATGGAGATGAGCGTGCGCACCTCGCCGGGCTTCGACGCGCCCGCCCTGGTCCGCGACCTGCGCGCCCTCCTCGGCGGCGCCGGCGAGCTGACCGTCGTCAACTCGGTCGCCGCCTGCCGCACCACGCGCCGCGACCCCGTCGTCCGCGCGCTGTTCGCCGGCATCGCCACGCAGCAGGGCCGCGCCACGGCCAAGCTGAAGACCGCCACCTCGGACATGAACACCCTCGCCGAGGTCTGGGACGTGCCGATGGCCACCTACGGCCCCGGCGACAGCTCGCTCGACCACTCCGAGGACGAGCACATCGTGCTGGCCGACTACCTCCGCGGCATCGCGGTCCTCTCCAGCGCCCTCACCGACCTCTCCGACCTACCACACCACGAAGCGCGGAGATCCACCCTGACCGGCCCGACCGGCAACGTTCCCGTGCGGACACGGAGGAATCCATGACCGAACTGCTCAAACGCCTGGCCAGGCTGCCCGAGGACAAGCGTGCGCGGCTGCTCGCGCAGTTGCGGGCGGGAGCGGAACCCGCCGCCAATCTCGGTCCCGTGGCGCGGCAGACCACCGGGCCCGTGCCGCTGTCGTTCAACCAGGAACCCTTGTGGACCCACCATCGGCTCTCCCCCGACGAGCCGACCTACAGCATGCCGTTCTGCTACCGGCTGCGCGGCGATCTGGACACCGAGGCGCTGGGCGGGGCGCTCACCGCGCTGGTGGCGCGGCACGAGTCCCTGCGCACCAGCGTGACCGAGCAGAACAACACCCCGGTGCAGGTGATCGCGCCCGAGCTGCCCGTCGAGATGCTGATCGTGGAGGCGTCCAGCGAGCAGGAGGTGGAGGCGCTGCTCAGGATCGAGGCGCGCATCCCCTTCGCGATCGAGACGCCGCCGCTGTGGCGCATCCGCCTGTACCGGCTGGCGCCCGACGACCACTACCTGCTGTTCAACGTCCACCACATGGTCTTCGACGGCTGGTCGCAGACGGTGCTCGCCCGCGACCTGGCCGAGCTGTACCGGGCCCTGAAGAACGGCGTCGAGCCGGAGCTCGCCGACCTGCCGGTGCAGTACGCCGACTACGCGGTGTGGCAGCGGGACTGGCTGGCGGGCAAGCGCCTGGAGGACCTGAGCGCCTGGTGGCGCGAGCGGCTCGCCGACGCGCCGACGCTGGAGTTCCCCACCGACCGGCCGCGTCCCACCCAGGTGACCTTCAACGGCGCCGGGGTGCAGGTGGCGCTGCCGCCCGAGCTGGACCGCGCGGTGGACGGGCTGGCCCGCAAGATCGGCGTCACGCCGTTCAACATCTTCACGGCCGGGTTCGCGGCGATGATGCAGCGCTACAGCGGCCAGGACGACGTGGTGATCGGCTCGCCGAACGCCAACCGCCGCTTCAGCTCGCTGGAGACCGTCACCGGGTTCTTCATCAACCAGCTCGTCCTGCGCTTCGACCTGTCGGGCGACCCGACCTTCCGCGAGATCGTGGACCGCACGCGGACCGTCGTCCAGGACACCTTCTCCCAGGGCGACATCCCGTTCGGCAAGCTCATCGAGGCCGTCCGGCCGCCGCGCGACCCGTCGCGGCAGCCGCTGTTCCAGATCGCGTTCGCGCTCGCCGACTTCGCGCCGCCGATCCAGCTCGACGGCATCGAGGTCAGCCTCGCGTCCACGCACACCGGGACCTCGCGGTTCGACATGGCGTGGGGCATCACCAGGAACGGCGACCTCAGCACGATCGAGTGCGAGTACAACACCGACCTGTTCGACGAGGAGACCGTCGAGCGGTTCGCCGCCAACTACGGGCGGTTCCTCATCAACGCCTGCGCCTCGCCGCAGACCCCGCTGTCGTACATCGAGGCGCTGGACGAGCGGGAGTACGAGCGCGTCCTGTCCTTCGGCGACGGCCCCAAGCGCGAGGTGCGCGCCGGCACGATCGTCGCCGAGTTCGAGGCCCAGGTCAGGGCCAGGGGCGAGGAGACCGCGCTGGTGGTGTCCGAGACGCCGGTGAGCTACGCCGAGCTGAACCGCAGGGCCAACCGGCTCGCGCACCACCTCATCGACCTCGGTGCCAAGCCCGGCCAGGTCGTGGCGCTCGCGCTGCCGCGCTCGGCCGACATGGTGGTAGCGGTGCTCGCCGTGCTGAAGTCCGGCGCGGCCTACCTGCCGCTGGACCCGACCAACCCCGCCGCCAGGATCGCGCAGATCGTCGCGGACGCCGACGCGCTGGCCGTGCTGACCGACTCCTCGCTCACCGACCGGCTCACCGGGGCGGGCCGTCAGCTCGTCGTCCTGGACGAGATCGGCGACACGCTGGCCTCGGCCCCGGAGGAGGACCCGCATCAGACGGCCGGTCCCGACGACGTCGCCTACATCATCTACACCTCCGGCAGCACGGGACGGCCGAAGGGCGTGCTGATCGAGCAGCGCAGCGTCGTCAACTTCGCCGACACGGTCCGGGAGCTGTTCGAGCTGACCCCCGAGGACCGCGTGCTCGGCTTCGCCTCGCTGAACTTCGACGTGTCGGTGTTCGAGCTCTTCGCCGCGCTGCTCACCGGCGCGCGGCTGTACCTGGCCGTGGACGAGGAGCGGCTGTCCATCGAGCGCCTGCAGGCGTTGATGGAGCGGTCGGCGATCACCGTGATCGACCTGCCGCCCGCGGTGATGAACCTGCTCGAACCCGAGCGGTTCGACGCGCTGCGCATCGTGTTCGTCGGCGGCGAGGCGTTCTCGGCCGAGCTCGTCAACCGGTGGAACCCGGGCCGGCGCCTGTTCAACGGCTACGGCCCCACCGAGTGCACGGTCACCATGATCGTCGAGGAGTGCCCGGGGACCTGGGAGAACACCCCGCCGATCGGCCTGCCGATGACCAACCACGTCGCGCACGTCCTGGACCGCCACCTGAACCCGGTGCCGTGCGGCGTGCCGGGCGAGCTGGTCATCGGCGGCGCGGGCCTGGCCAAGGGGTACCTGAACCGGCCCGAGCTGACCGAGGAGAAGTTCGTCCCCGACCCGTTCGGCACCGCGCCGGGCGGGCGGCTGTACCGCACCGGCGACCTGGTCAAGCGGCTGTCGGACGGCCGTATCGTCTTCATCGGCCGCATCGACCAGCAGGTGAAGATCCGCGGCCTGCGGATCGAGCTGGGCGAGGTGGAGGCCGGCATCGCCGCGTTCCCCGGCGTCGCCCAGGTGGCGGTGGAGCCGTGGGCGGACGAGGCCGGCGAGCGGCACCTGGTGGGGTACGTCTCCACCGGCGCCGCCCCGTTCGGCGTGGACGCGCTGCGCGAGCACCTGGCGGAGCGGCTGCCCGCGTACATGATCCCGTCCTACTTCGTGCACCTGCCCGAGCTGCCGCTGAACAGCAGCGGGAAGGTGAACCGCCGCGCGCTGCCGGACCCGGAGCCGCTGTCGGCCGGCGGGCCCGTGGCGCAGCCGAGGACCGAGACCGAACGCGTGCTCGTCCAGGAGATCATGGGGCCGCTGCTGCGCAACGAGCGCATCGGCGTCGGCGACGACTTCTTCCAGCTCGGCGGGAACAGCCTGCAGGCCGCGCAGCTCATCTCGTCCATCAACCGGCGGTTCAAGGTGCGCATCTCGCTGGCCGACTTCTTCCTGTCCCCGACCCCGGCGCACATCGCCGGGATCGTCGACGCCCAGCGCATGGACTCCATGAGCGAGGACGAGCTGCTCGCCATGCTGGAGTCCATGTCGGAGGAGGAGGTCAGCGCGGCGAGCGCCCGGCTGGAGGATGAGAACCGATGAGCGTCCCCGAAGACAAGCTCGCCAAGCTGTCCCCCGAGCGCAGGAAGCTGTACGAGCAGATGCTCGCGCGCCGCGCGCAGACCACGGTGGCGCGCGAGACGCAGGCCGTCGTGATGCGCGCGGGCGCCGAACCGCGCAACCTGGTGCTGATGAACCCGAGCGGCGGCGCGCTGTTCTGCTACGTGCCGCTCACCCGGGCGCTGCGCGAGGGGTACGGCGTGTACGGCTGCCTCAGCAGGCCCGGCGACCGGGCCAGGCCCGTGGAGGGCAGGCTCGTCGAGGTCGGCACGCGCATCCTCGACGAACTGGGCGCCGAGATGGACCTGTCCACGTGCGTGTTCGCCGGGTGGTCGTTCGGCGCGTGCCTCGCCTTCGAGGTGGCGCGCCAGCACGCCGAGCGCAGCGGCGCGCGGCAGCCGGTCGTGCTGTTCGACGCCGAGTACGCCGTGGACCTGAGCGTCCCGGTGCCCGACGAGGAGGAGCTGCGCCGGCAGTTCGTCTACGACGTGTCCCGGCTGCAGGGCGTGCCGCCGGGCGAGCTGGCCTGGCTGCTCAAGCCCCTGGACGCGCTCACCCCGATCCCGGACATGCTGGCGAGGACGGGCGTGTCACTGGACCTGTCGGCCGACGAGCTGCGGGACCGGTACCACATCTTCGCCGGCGCCGCCGAGGCGCTGTACCGCTACCACCCGCCCGCGTCGTACGACGGCCCGGTGTACGCGCTGATCGCCGGGGCGCACCAGGTCAGCACCGAGGCGTGGCGGCGCAAGTCCACCGGCGAGTTCCACCACGTGGCCCTGTCCGGCGACCACTACAGCGTGTTCGACGAGCGGAACCTGCCGCGCGTCGCGCACATGGTGGAGGAGGCGCTGGACCGGGTCTGAGAGCCGCGGTGCCCCTCACTTGGTGGGGTGGGGGGCACCGTCGGATCCAAAGGCATGAAACGTTTCAGTTGTTGGCCAGGTCGAACTCGGCCTGCATCATGCCGGCCCGGTAGGCGAACGAGACCAGCTGGGCCCTGTCCCTGAGCTGGAGCTTGTTGCGCAACCGGTAGATGTGCGTGCGGACCGTGGCCACGGAGATGGACAGCGTGACCCCGATGTCCTCGGTGGACATGCCGCGCGCGGTGAGCAGCAGGACCTCGCGCTCCCGCTCCGTCAGCGCCGCCGCGTACGGCTGCAGCATGTCGTCGGGCTCGGTCTTGTGCTGGCGGAACCAGTCCAGCAGGCGCTGGGTCATGCGCGGCGTCAGCATGGCCTGGCCGCTCGCGACGGTCCTGATCGCGGCGACCAGGTCGTCACGGCTGGTCTCGCGGGTCAGCAGGCCGCTGGCCCCCGCGTGCAGCACGTTGGTGAGCGTGTCGTGGGTGAGCGTGTCGTCGTGCTCGTTGGTGGCGAACACCACGACCCTGGGCACGGGATCGAGATCCTCCCGTAGCAGCCGTCGGATCAGCTCGATGCCGAGCATTCCCTGCAGGGTGAGACCGGTGACCACGACATGCGGCCGGTACGTGCGGACCAGCATGACCGCGCGGTGGCCGTTGTCCGTGGTGTCGACCACGTTGATGTCGGACTCGGCGTCCAACAGGGTACGCAGACCGTCCCTCACGAGGGTGGTCTCATCGCAGATCAGGACGCGAAACTGCACGGCTATAACACCTGCCCTGAACTGGTCTGCCTGACGGCGGCCGGCCTGACGGCGACCTCGGTCGGTCTCTCTCGCTTCCCGGGTACTCGCAGCAAAGCGAACCTCACTAATTCCTTTTCGCGCAAGTTCCTTTTCGAGAGCCGTTCAGCCATCGGCGACAATCCCGTGCGCGGTGTCCCCCGACATAACTTGCGCGGAATACCCGTCACGATGAGAACAATGACGTCGCACGATCTCGCCCAAGTTCGAACAAACCCCCCGCAAAAGGGATCTCCATGCCCGCCCTAACGAGAAGCTTGCATCTGCGGCCGAACTCTGTCAAGCCTGTTTCTTTAGATTGTCCCGCGACGCCCGCCTAATTGCGGTACGTAAGCAAGCATAAACGCTATGTAATCGTCATCGGTCCGGGGTGCCGCGTAGAACACAGAATTCGTTCCCCTCCGGATCGGCCAGCACCACCCACCCATGACCGTTTGGTCGCCTGTGGTCGGCCACCAAACGCGCGCCGATTCCGATCAGACGGCTTACCTCGGCGTCGCGCGTGACATCGGGACGCAGACACAGGTGCACCCGATTCTTGACCGTCTTCGACTCGGGGACCCGCGCGAAGTAGAGGACCGTGTCATTCGGCAGGGTCACCGTCGCGTAGAAGGAATCGTAATCGTCTACGGGCTGCCCGGTGACCTCGCTCCAGAACCGGGCCAACTTGACCGGAACCGCGCAGTCGAAGGTCACATTCTGCAAAACGGATGGCACCCGGAGATTATCCCGGCGGTGGACGTCGCATGTCAATCTTGGCAGGATGACCGAATTTACGGGATACGGACAGCGCTAAGCCGGGATCGGACCGTTCAACTTAATCCGAATAGGGGGTGTCCGAAAACTGGGTCCTGGGCCGTTCGGACCGCCGCGCGACCGGCCGGGCGCGCCTCCGGCCGGCGGCGCGCGCCGCGTCATGCGAGGTGGCGATCACGATCCCGCCGCGCGGCGGCGCGCCCGCCGTGTTCACGATCGTCTGTAGGAGGACCGGGCAGGTGGGCCGCCGTTTCCCGCCCCAAGGCCGTGGGCGCGGCGCCCTCTGGACCCCGGCGGCGCGCGGGTACGGAATCGATCACCCGACCTTGGCGACATGTGCCAATATGTTCGGCCGCCCCGGACGGCCCCTGGACGGCTCCTACCAGCGACTCCCGGCCGCCCCGCCGCCCCAGCCCGTCCCCGGCCCGCGGTATCGGACCACGGCTCCGGTGCTCGCCCCCTGCGGAACATCCCACCACCCCAGCGATCCGCCGCCGACCCCCTGAGCTTCCGCGCCCATCCCACTACCTGCGGCGCGATCGCACCACGTAAAAATGCACACACCCGCGACCACCGCGCCGGCGGTTTCTCCCGCGGCACGGACCGGGCGTCGCCGGTTCTCTGGACGGCATTTCCCACACCCCTTGTAAGGGCGCGGTCCGGATCCGGACCTCAGGGTCGCGATCTCCGGGATTCGGATCGCCATTACGCACGATCGAATGTCGGAGATAGCGGGAATACCGGGATTCCGGACATCGGCGGACGCCGTTCCCGGGCGCCGTTCGAATCGACCGTGAAATGGTATCGGAGGCGCCCGCACGGGCATCCTGAAAATCTTCCTGACAATGCGCGGGCCACGCTCCCGGGAAAGGCGGAAAGATGGCGCCGGCGGGAAGCGGCATCGGGAAAGCCGTCTTCCATGTTCCTTTTCCGTGTTCTACGGAACGTCCGCCGCCGAATCCAGGGGAGGATCCGGGACCGCGCCGGACCGCCGTTTCCGGCACGCCGCCCGCGCGTCCCACGGCGGACGCGCCCCGGCCCTTTTCGTCTGAATCACGCCAGGCGTGGCCCGGATTCCAGGGGCATGCCGGCCGAACCCTCTTCCGATTCATGTGAGCCGCCCCGCGAGAGCACCCGGGAATGGCCTTTGATAACCGGACGGATACATGAGGACACGTAGCGCGAAAGGCCGGGAAGCACCAGGAAAGCCCGCCGCCGAACCACCCAGGGGCGATCGGCGGCGGCCAGGAATCACTCCCGGCGGGGAACGACGCGCCTTCGGGCACGCGGCGCCGGCCGTCCAGGAGAACGCCGCCGCGCCCGGCCCACCGCATCCGGCGAGAGACGCGCCGGCACGGAAATCCCACGGCGGGACGGCGGCGTATCCGGCTTGGCGTCCCGGCCCGCGCAAAGCCGCGCCCGGGGGTCAGGACACCGATCGGCACATGTGTGCGCCGGGCACCGTGACAAGACGCGCGCCGCAGGTCAACGGTGAATTCACGACTCCCTGCAAGAATCGTTGAAATCGAGGCGCATTTCCGCAACGCGCGCGCCGCGGCCCGCCCGTCCGACCGGGGCCGGCGACACGTTTCCCCTGGTCAGAGCCGTCATGGCGACCGTGATCCCGGTTCTCGTGAACGCCCGCGGCACCCGCGTGAAATCGCCGCGAGAACACGGACGACGGGTCCGGACCGGCATATCCTTTCCGCACGACCGTGAAACAGATGGAGGAACGGCAATGAGCATCGAGGCCGGACAGGCGCCGCGGATTTTGGCGTTGTGGAGCGCGCCGCGTTCCCGCTCGACCGCGTTCCTGAGAATGATGGCCGCCCGCGGCGACCACACCGTGGTGCACGAACCGTTCTCGCATGTGGCCGATTTCGGCGAGACGCAGGTCGGCCCCTTCACGGCGCGGACCGAAACCGAACTGATCGCTACACTGCGTGAGCTGGCCACGCGTGGTCCCGTCTTTTTCAAGGACACCACGGACTTCCACTACCCCGGCCTGCTCGCCGACGACGCCTTCCTCGCCGAGGCCACCCACACCTTCATCATCCGGCACCCCGAACAGGCCATCGCCTCCCATTTCGCGCTCAACACCGAGCTGAGGCGCGACGAGATCGGTTTCGCCTGGCTGGCCGAGATCTACGACGCGGTCGCGGCCCGGTCGGCGGCGCCGCCGGTCGTCGTCGACTCCGACGACCTGATCGAGAGCCCCGAGGCCACCGTGCGGGAGTACTGCGCGCGGGTGTCGATCCCGTTCATCCCCGAGGCGCTGACCTGGGAACCCGGGGTGCGCGACGACTGGCGCAAGACCCAGCGCTGGCACGAGTCGACGAGCAGGACCGACGGGTTCGTGCGCACCTCGGGCTCCGACACCGGCTTCGTCAGGAACGACGCCAGGCTGGCCGAGTACCTCGACTACCACCTGCCGCACTACGAACGGCTGCACGCCGCCCGGATGCGCGTGCCGGCGGCGTGACCGCGGAAAGATCACAACGGGCGTGACTTCCCGGGACGCCGGGCCGGAGGAAGCGCCACCGGTCCCGGGAGCGTTCCGAAATATCCCTCCCCGCTCCCGGGACACGTTCCGGCACGCGGTATGGCGATCAATGACCGAATCCGCTTCTGTTTCCGCACCCTCGTCCATTGCCTGGACCGAATCTCCCGTACATCCCTCGCATTCGCTTTTCCGCCTGATCGCCCGTCGTCCGCCCGGCCACCGGCCCGCGCCGCGCCGGACCGAAAAGTCAGCGCCACGACCCCGGCCATGACTCCCGCGATGACCGGCGGTGGACCTCCTTGTAGACCTTCGTCCTGCGGAAACACCAGCGTGTCCACGTCGTGGCATATCCGGCGGCCCCGCCGCGCGTCCCGGACCGCACGTGGCGGGCTTTCCGCGGAGCCGATATGAGCGCCGCGCCGCCGTATTCCCCGGACCTTCCAGGTCTTCCCGCGGCGCTCCCCTCTCGTCACCCGCCGTGTTTTCCGTACACCGGGCCGGCGTAATGCTTGACGGTCATCGAGTCGTGAAGGCGAATGCCTGAGGAGTTGAGCAGCCCGAGGGCCCGGCCGGCGGCGGCCGGGAGCACGGAGACGAGACGTCCTCCGGCGAGAAGGCCCGTGACCCCGAGGCGGGAACGCGGGATGAGGGTGCGCGCCGCGCCCAGCGCGAACGCGCGGCTGCCCCGCACCGGCTCCGCCATCTCGCGCTCGTAGGCGGCGAAGGCCCGCGTGTGGTCGCCGCCGGCCTCGGCCAGCTCGCCGGCCAAGACGTAGGCGCCGAGCACGGCCAGGCTGGTGCTGCCGCCGACGGCGGGGCCCGGGCAGTAGGCCGCGTCGCCCACGAGCGTCACGCGGCCGGACGACCAGGTGTCCATGCGGAGCTGGGTGATGGAGTCGAAGTAGAACGCCGGGGTACGGTCCAGCTCGCCGAGCCAGCCGTCCACGTCGGGGTGCATGCCCTGGAACGCCTCGCGCAGCAGTTCCTTCTGCCGGGGCACGTCCCGGTAGTGGTACTCCAGCTCGCGTTCGCTCCTGAACAGGAACACCGCCCGCGCGTCGCCGGTGCTGCGGGCCCGGTAGACCCCGGCCGTGCGGCCGGCGCCGAGGTGGCTGGCGTACTCGCCGCGTGCCGGCCCGTCGGCGGCGTCCCCCGGCATCGTGAGGACGGCGAGGTAGGCGCCGATGAACGCGCTGTAGCGGGACTCGGGGCCGAAGACCAGCCGGCGGACGTTGGAATGGAGCCCGTCCGCGCCGACCACCAGGTCGAAGCGGCGCGGCGGCCCGCCGTCGAACTCCACCTCGCCCTCCGGGCCGATGGCGGCGATGGAGTCGCCGAAGAGGTACTCGACGTCCTCACGGGTCGCGTCGTAATAGATCTCGCTCAGGTCGTCGCGCATGATCTCGACGTGCCGGTCGGAGGCGGCGCTGAAGATCTTGGTGAGGTCGATGCCGACCGGGCGGCGCGCGCCCTCGCGCAGGACCGTCATCCGGGTGGTGCCGGTGGCCAGCTCCTGGACGCGGGGCAGCACGCCCATCCTCTCGGTGATGGCCAGGGCGGGGCGGAACAGGTCGACCGCGTGGCCGCCCGTCTTGCGCAGCGTGGGAGCCCGCTCGACCACGGTGACGTCGAAGCCGTACCGGGTGAGCCAGTAGGCGAGGACGGGACCGGCGACGCTGGCGCCGGACACTAACACGCGCATGAAGTCTCCTTACTTAACGATAGGTAAGCATGGTAGCGCACTTACCTATCGTTAAGTCAGATATTCTGGGCGTGTGCCCAAGCCCACCGACACAAAACGGCGCATCCAGGCCGCCGCCCGTGAGCTGTTCGCCCGCCAAGGCGTGCAGAAGACGAGCCTGCAAGAGATCGCGAACCGGCTGGGCATCACCAAGCCCGCGCTGTACTACCACTTCTCCTCACGTGAGGAACTGGTGCGCAGCATCGTGCAGCCCCTCGTCGACGACGGCGAGGCGTTCCTCACCCGGCAGGAGGCCCTCGGCGCGATCGAACCACGCGCGCTGCTGGAGGATTACTTCGACTTCAACCTGCGGCACCGCGACGTCATCGTGCTCATCTTCGCCGAGGCCACCACACTCGCCGACCTGGGGCTGTTCGACATGGTGCTGAAGTGGCGCGAGCGGATCATCATCCTGCTCCAAGGACCCGAGCCCACCCTGGCCGAGGCCACCCGTGCGGTCGTGGCGCTCGGCGGCCTGCAGGACTGCACGATCCAGTTCCCCGACGCGCCCGCCGACGAGTTACGACGCGCCTCGGTGGACGCCGCCTGCGCGGCCCTCGGCCTCCGCCCCTGACTCCCGCACGGCGCGCTGCCGGCGGGAAACAACCGGCCCTGGACCCGGCCAGAAGGGCTTAGCCGATGGTCGCGACGTGCTCGGCGACCGTCACCCGGAAGTGGAAGTTCCGGGTCGCGCCCTCCACCACGACCAGCCAGACCCCCTCCCCCGCGCGGTACACGGCGCGGCTACGGGGAGACCAGGGATGTTTCGGGGCGTACTCCCGGGCCAGCGTCTCGGCCAGCCGTACCGCGCCGTCCCGGTCGTGCCCTACGTCGCGCACCTCGGTCAGCCGCCAGTCACGCCCCTCGCCGCTGCCGCCCTGCTCCTCGATGAGCACCGCCCACCGGCCGTCCACGTCCACCCGAGCCCCCTCGCGCGTCGCCTCCGTCACCCGATTCGACGCCGCGCCGGCGCGTACGGTTCACCCCGCGCCGGGATCGCCGCCCACCGCCCGGCGGCGGATCCGCGAACCTCCGGATCCCGGCCCGGCGCCGCCTGTAGTGTTCGGTGGACCAGATAACAAATCGGACACAAGCCGCGGACAGCGGGCCGCGTACCGCGACGAGAGGGGCCGATGGCCGACATCGCCTACGACGTGCGCAACCTGGTGAAGGTCTACCCGAAACAGCCCGGCCCCGCCGTCGACGACGTCACCTTCCGGATAGACGAGGGCGAGATATTCGGGCTGCTCGGCGACAACGGCGCGGGGAAGACCACGCTGGTCCGCCAGATGGTGAACCTCCTGCGCCCGACTTCGGGCAGCATCGCGCTCTTCGGCCGCGACATCCGCGAGGACCCGCGCCATGTGCCGGCCCTGGTCGGCTACATGCCGCAGAGCAGCGCCGCGCTCAACAGGCTCACCGTCGGCGAGGCGATGTACGTCACCGGCCACCTGCGCGGGCTCGCCAGGAGGGCGGCCGCGCGCGAGCGCGACCTGCTGCTGGAGGAGCTGCGCATCGGGCCCATCCGCCACAAGTCCAGCGCGCGGCTGTCCGGCGGCCAGCGCCGGCTGCTGCAGCTCGGCGTCGCGATGGCCGGGCACCCGCCGGTGCTGATCCTGGACGAGCCCACCAACGACCTCGATCCGGTCAACAGGAAGCACGTCTGGGACGTGCTGCGGCGGTGGAACGCCGAGCACGGCACCACGATCGTGCTGATCACGCACGACGCCATGGAGGCCGAGAAGGTCATCCAGCGGGTGGGCATCGTGCAGCGGGGCCGGTTCACCGCGCTCGGCACGCCGCGCGAGCTGAAGAAGGCCATCGCGCTCCAGGTGCGCGTGGAGCTGTCGTTCGAGCCCGGGGACCCACCCGGCCTGCCCGCCGGAATGGTGCCCTGGCGTGAGGGAACCGACTTCCTGTCACTGATGGTGGACCACGCCGACACGCCGGAACTGCTGGCGGGACTCGACTTCGCCAAGGTCACGGACATCCGCCTGCACTCGGCCACCCTAGAGGACCTGTACCTCCACTATGCCTCCTGACCTCAGAAAGCCCCAGCCCCCGCACGTCCAGCTTCTCGACCTGCTGCTCGTCCAGCTCTCGAACTACCGGTGGTCGTGGCGCGGAATGATCGTCACCGGCGTCTTCGCGCCGATGATGAGCACCATCGGACTGGGACTGCTCGCCCGGCAGGGCGCGCCGGAGAATCTCGTCTACGTGCTGACCGGCAGCGTCGTGCTGTCCCTGATGTTCCAGAACCAGAACAACGTGGCCGGAAACTTCGCCTTCATGAAGGCCATGGGCACGCTGGACTTCTTCGCGACCCTGCCCGTGTACCGCGCCCTCGTCGTCGTCGCGACCGTGCTGGCGTTCTTCCTCCTCTCCATCCCCTCGCTGCTCGTGACGGTCGTCTTCGGGGCCCTGTTCCTCGGCGTGCCGCTGCACGTCAGCCCGCTGGCCCTCCTCGTCGTCCCGCTGTGCGTGCTGCCGATGGCCGGCATCGGCGCGCTCATCGGCATCCTCACCCGCACCCCCGAGGAGGCAGGCTCCGCCAGCCTCCTGGTGACGATCGTTCTGCTCTTCATGGGCCCGGTGATCCTGCCCCCCGCCACCCTCCCAGGCTGGCTGCTGACCCTCAGCCACGTCAGCCCCACCGGCTACGCCGCCTCCGCGATCCGCCAGGTCACCTTCGGCCCCGTATCCGGGCGGCTCATGCTGGACGTCGCGGTACTCACCACGCTCACCCTGCTCAGCCTGTGGCTGGTCACCCGCAGGGTGAGCTGGCAGGAAAGGTAGTGCCGGGTTCGGACGGGAATCGGCGCGGCTTCCGTCAGACAGTGGATGCGGCGCCCGGCGGTCTCCGTGCCAGATCGGCGATCAGATTCTCGGCCACCGATTCCTCGTAGACGGCGCGGCCGTGGCGCTCCATCGCCTCGGCCAGCGCCGGATCCCATGGCGTGTCGCGGCGACGGCCGGTCAGCGGCACCTCGTCCCCCTCGTGCCGGAGACCGGCGAGATAATCCGCCGCGGACATGCGCCAGGGGCGCGCCCCGTGGCGTTCCATCACGGACGCGGCGATGGCGACGCCGGGCCAGTCGAAATCGCCGTGATATCGCAGGACTCCTCCCCCGGCGACGACGGCCCTGGCGAGGCGGTGGAAGGCCGTCGAAGGACGACCCTCGGTGCAGATCAGCGGGGACGCGCCGTCGCCCAGCTCGGCGGCGGCGCGCCGCAGCACGGCCGGGTTCTCGCATACATGGACAACCGGTACGGACACCGTGATCGGCAGGGTGGTGAGCTGGTGCAGGGTGACCTGGAACGGCGTGCCGTACTGGGCCGCGCCGGTCAGCCACTCGCCGAGTCCCTCACCTCGAGCGGGAAGATTGAGCACCAGGACCCGACTCGCGAGATCGTCCAGAACGACGCCGGCGGCTTCCCACAGTTCGCGCCGCTCCTCGGCCGTACGAGGCTTCTGAACGTCCTCGCGCAGGGCGAGCGCGCACAGGACCAGCGTAGGCAGCGTCCCGCCGTGGTCGAGCGCGTGGGGGTCCCGGGTGACCTCGGCGGCGAGATCGCTGGGCGTGATCGGCGTGTCCACGCCTTGGCGGTCCTCCAGGCGTTCCAGGACGCGGATGGCCTGGATGAGAACGGGAGCCGCGCCGGAACCCCGCAGCAGCCGGGTCAGTGTGCCATCTCGTGCAAGCGCCTCCAGCCAGGCGGCGTACCACGCGCGGGACTCATACAGCGAGCTGCTCCGGGCCTCGCGCAGAGCCGCGGCGCGGGCGGCCGCCGACGCCGCGATCTCCGCCGGACGGTCACGCAGGCCATCCCCCGCATGCTCCAGGAAATCGATCAAACCGAGTCCGGTCGAGACCCGAACGGCGGTATCGAGCTTGGCGAGCGGGATGACGATACGCCGCGCTCCCGGGCGAGGATGGGGACCGCCCAGCAGACCATGGATCTTGTTGCGCTCCTCATCGGTCGGATCGGGCACGCTGGTCGTGCCGCCGAGGTCTCCGCCGTTTCGTTCGAGCGCCTTGCGCGCGTTGCCGAAGAGCCGCTTGTAGGCATCCCCGGCCAACCCCTCGATTCCGTATCCCACGCTCATCCGGTGCTCTCCTCACCCTTGGCCTCGCGACCTCAAGAATCACAGGATCGCCGTTCTCGCTACACGACACCGCGCTGACCACCGGAAAGATCTCATACATCACCGCCGCGGACGTGGTCCTCATCGCCGGGGGAGTCAGGGACGCTCAATGACTCCAGTGCGGCGAGCAAGGGGTTGGCCGCGGAGGTGGGGGTGAGGCGGCTCGGGCGGATGCCGAGGAGGGTCGTGGCCAGGTCGTCGTTGCCGGAGAAGGCGGCGTCGGCGTCGATCGTGTGCGTGCCGTCCCAGACCATCAGCATGGCCGAGACCGTGTGGGCGCCCTTGTCGTGGTGCATGTCGTAGTGGGCGGCCATGGGCACGGTGTCGAAGTGCACCCAGAGGTCGTGGCCGGTCATGAAGAGGTCGAGGCCGAATGTGACGGTCAGGCCGAGAAGCTCGGGCTTGTAGCGGTCGTCGATGCCGGCGAACGCCTCGTCCAGCGCGATCGTCCGCGGGCAGGTCGGCTTGGCCGAGGAGTACAGGGCGTTCGCCGCCGCGAACAGCGGGAGATGGATGGCCGCCGACTTCTCGCCGCCGGACATCTGCTCGTGTTTGGCCTTGGTCAGCCGCACCTCCTCCTCGCCGGGCACCACGAGCCGCAGCTCGAAGGTGTACCAGGCGCGGTAGTCCAGGACCTCCGCCAGCGCCTGCCGGTAGGTGGCGCGGGGATGGGCGGCGCGGTATTCGCGGATCATCTCGCGCAGCAGGGCGCGCAGCTCGGCCAGCCCCGTCGGGCCGAGCCCCTGCGCGTCGCGTTCCAGGAGCCGCGCGGCGGCGCGCTGCCGGTCGGTGATCTTGTCAGAGCGGCTCCAGCGGATGCCGATGCCCGTCCCCGAGGACATCCGGCGGGACCGCAGGTCGTCGTTCATGCCGACGACGAGGTCCCTGGCGGCCAGGACGCGGTCATGGATCTGCTGGGCGAGGCCGGCGAGCAGCTCGTTCTCCAGGACGGTGCGCTCGCGCTCCTCCAGCAGCACCCCCTGCTCCCCGACGCGGTCGGCGATGCGCCGCGCGAAGGCGGCGACGGGGTTGCGCCCGCCCTCGTCGTTCACGTACACCATGACGACCCCGGCCGCGCCCGGGTCGTGGTCGAGCCGGTAGTCCTCACCGCACGAGTCGAGCGCCTCCTGGAACACCCGCAACGCGGCCGACATCCGGCTGGACGCCTGCTTCAGCGCGCCCTCGGAAACGGCCCGCCCTCCGCCGAGCGCCCCCCGGAATTCGTCCAGCAACCCAGCCACCCCACCCGGCAGCGCCGCCCACACCACCTCATCCACCCGGCCCGCCCCGGTATCGGGCGAATCGCCGGAGGGCGGCGGGGCCGCGGCAGGAGTGCGGGCGAGGGTGGTGACGACGGACTCGGCGGCTCTGATCGGGTCGAAGCGGTCGGCGTCGGCGGGCCAGGGGGTGGTGGCGGAGACGCCCAGCATCAGGCGCAGGCCGTCATGGGCGTACGGGGCGAACGACGTCGTGTGCTCGAACAGGTGGTCAAAGGACTCGGCGAGAGACGTACTCCCGTGCTTGAGGTCGTTCTCGGCCCTGATCACCGCGTCGTGCTCGCGGGACACCTCCGCCACGGCCTCGGACTCCCGCGCCCGGACCTCCTTCAGCAGCCGCTCCACCTCGTCGAGCTGGGCGATCACCTCTTTGAGCGGGGCGTCGAGCGCCTCCTCGTACGCCGCGAGCTCCTCCACGGCCACGTTGTGCTCGTTCTCCTTGACCTGAAGCGCCGCGGTCTCGGTGGCATGCCGTTCCCGCTGCCGCGCGACCGACGCCTGGCGCGCGGCGAGGTCCCGCTCGACGGTCACCGCCTGCCGGCGTTCGGCGTGCAGGGCGTGCGCGACGCGCTCGAAGTCGTCTACCGCCCGCGCGACCGCGTCGATGGCGTCCGCCTCAGTCGGGGTGCCACGCTCGGCGGCCACCTGGCGCAGGCGGCGGCGCTGGGCGTCCACCTCGGCGACCGCCGAGTCCAGAGCCTTACGGCGCCGCTCCCACGTCGTACGCGCGGCGGCCAGCAAGGTGGACTGGTGCGCGAGCCCGCGCACGGCCCGGCTGATCGGCTCGATGGCGGGCAGTGTGTCCCGGGCGCGGCGAAAGTCCTCCAGCGCCGCGCCCGCCCGCGCCAGCTCTCCCGCCGTGACCTCGCGCTCCTTCCTGTGACCGGCGATGAGCGCGTCGTACTCGGCGAGGCGTTCACGCCTCCGGTTGGCCCGATTGGTCGCGCCGATGTACTCGGGGGCCTCCTTGGGCCGCGCCCCGACGAGCACGCCGTGGCCGAACTGCGCCCCCGCCGTGACCACAGACGCGACGCCCGCGGGAAGCCCGGTCAGTTCGTCGGTCAGGGCGACCGAACGCAGCACTGCCGTGATCACCTCGGCGGGTACCAGGTCCTGATCGTCCGGCACGAGGACGTCGGCGAGGGTGGGACCGTCCGGGCGGTGCTCCGGTGGTAGCGGCACGAGATAGCCGTCGGACTCCGCGGCCATTACCGCGGCGGTGGTGAGCTCGGGATCGGGGTGCACCCAGGCCGTCAGCATGCCCGCCCCGTACAAAGCGCCCTCGACGCCCGCCGCCCGGCGGGCCTCGACCGACTCCGCGAACCTCGCCAGCCGCCACAGGGGCGCACCGGGCCGGCCCTCGCGCGCCGCGGTGCGCAGGTCGCCGGAGGGCGGGGCGTCGTCGCGCTCGGCCTCGATCTCGGCGCGCTCCCCGCTCAGACGCTCCAGCTCGGCGTCCAGGCTGATGATCTGAGCCCGGAGCCGTTCGACGTGAGCGGCGCACTCCAACCGCCGCCCGTCCGTCCGCGCCGCGAAAACCTCCAGCAACGTCGGCGCGCCCGGCTCGCCGAGCCGCTCGACGGCCTCACTCAACGCCTCCACATCCCCGGGACCGGCCACCGTGGAAACCGCGACACCGTCCCGCGACACGGCGGTACCGAAGCCGTCCTCCAGCGCCGCCGCGATGGTCCCGGCGTCGACGGCCGCCGTCGCCGCCGGAGGTTCGGCCGTCCGGCCGTCGGGCCACTGGCCGGCCCAGCGCCGCAGCGCCTCGCGAGTGGCGGCGCGGGCCTCGCCGAGGCGGGTCTCGGCCTCCGCGCACTGGACTTCGCCGTCCGTGACCGCCGTCGCGGCGTCGGCCAGTTCCTCGTCGGCGCGGCGGCGCCGCAGGTCGGCCTCCTCGGCGAGGCGGAGCCGGTGGCGCGCCTCTCCGACGTCGTCGCGGCGGGCCGCGGCGCGTGCCTTGGCCGTGACCGGGAGATCGTCGCCGGTGTCCGCGGTGCCGTCACCGTCGAAGGCGATGCCCGCGCGTTCGGCCGCCTCGGTCAGCTCGGTGGACAGTCGGGCCGTGGTGACGGTGGCGCGTTCGAGCCGGTCGGCGATCTCGCCGGCCTCGCGCGCCAGCTCCTCCAGGTCGCCGGCGGCTCCGGAGAGGCGGCGGCGTTCGGCGGCGATCTCGTCGCGGCCTCTGGCGATCTGCCGGCGCTGGAGTTCCAGCCGGCTCTGCGCCCGGTAGGCGTCGTGCGCGCGCAGCGCGGCCTCCCGGGCCTCCAGTCCCTGCCGTTCGGTCTCGGCCAGCTCGCGGGCGCGGGCGGCCCGCTCGTGGGCGTCGCCCGCGCGGCGCAGCTCGGCGGCGGCCAGGGCAACGGCGCGGGCGTGCTCGACGGCGACGCCGCTCGCCGCGGTGATGCGCCCGAGCCGGTAGGTGGCGTGGGTGCGCAGGTATTCGGTGTAGTCGGCGAGGAAGGCGCGCACGGCCGTGTCGGCGATGGCGAAGTCGTCGAACTGCCTCTGCACGGCGGCGAGGTTCTCGAAGTCGCGGGCCGCCTGGTCGACGAGGATGTCGTCCACGGGGCTCAGCCCGGAGGTGAGCGTGTCGGAGACCTTGCCGGGGTCGAGATCCTTGGCCAGCAGCGGGCGGCGCAGGGCCAGCAGCAGGTCCAGGAGCTGGCCGTAGCGCTCGCGGCCGAGCCCGAACAGCCGCGAGTCCACGGCGGCGCGGTATTCGGTGGCGGTGGCGGAGAACGCGCCCGGTTCGAGGATCGCCTTGAGCTGGTTCTCCGTGAGCGGCCGGCCGTCCGGCGCCAGCAGGCCGAAGTCGACGCCGAGCCGTTGGCCGGTGACGAAGAACGAGCTGCGCACGCCGTCGCGGTTGCGGTGCGCGCGCAGCCCGATGATCAGCGTGACGGTTTCCGCGGTGCCGGAAGACCCGGCGTTCCCCCCGGTCCCGGTGCTCTCGGCGGGCCGGCGGGTCTCGCCCGGGACGCGGGCGAACTCCATCCAGACGTAGCCGTACTCGGCTTCCTGACCGCGGTACAGCAGGTTGGACTTCATCGTGCGGTTCTCGCCGCTGAACGGGTCGAGGCGCCGGGCGTCGGCGACGC
This sequence comes from Sphaerisporangium siamense, assembly GCF_014205275.1. Taxonomy (NCBI): domain Bacteria; kingdom Bacillati; phylum Actinomycetota; class Actinomycetes; order Streptosporangiales; family Streptosporangiaceae; genus Sphaerisporangium; species Sphaerisporangium siamense. The sequence continues at coordinate 3,227,149 of NZ_JACHND010000001.1, read as the reverse complement.
CGTCCAGGATGAAGGGGAACAGCACCTCCAGCGCCTTGGTCTTGCCGGAGCCGTTGTGCCCGCGCAGCACGAGGCGGCCGTCGGCGAAGACGAACTCCTCGTCCACGTAGTCCCAGACGTTGATCACCCCGGCGCGGGTGGGCTTGAACCGGTCGGTCATGGCCGGGGCTCCTCGTCGCTCACGGATGTGTCGGTCATGCCGGGCAGTTCCAGCGGAAGCCGGTCGTCCTGCGGCCGCTCCGGCAGGGCCGCCCTGATGTTGCGGTACCGGTACGCGGCCGGCAGCACCAGGACGCCGCCGGGGACCGGGCGGACCAGCGACAGGTCGGCGAGGAAGGCCAGGGCGGCCGACAGCAGGCCGCGGGGGTCGTGCTGCCAGACGCCGCTGAACGAGGCGGCCCCGAACTCGTCGAACAGCTCGTCCATCATCACGTCGAGCACGCTGAGCTCCACCAGCGGCGCCTCGGCGGCCGGGCCCTCGTCACGTGCGGGGCCGGGGTCGGGGGCCCAGGCCAGCTCGGCGACGACGCCGTGCCGGGGAAGCCCGGCGTCCACCCGCCCCAGGAGCGCGGCGTGCTCGTCGGCGGGCGACGGGACCGGGAGGAGTACCGGGGTGTGCGCGGGGTCTTCGAGCAGGTCGGCGATCTTCGCGAGCAACAGTCCCGCGGTGCGGTTCACGGCGCCGCCCCGTCCGGGGAACGGGCGGTCGGTGAAGACCCCGGCGGTGTCCGCCAGCATGACGCCCTCCGCGCGCCGCTCGACGACCAGCCCGGTGAAGCGCGCGACGTCCTCGGCGAGGCCCGGCTCGCGCAGCGCGGCGGCGACCTCGGGGGTGAGGTCGGCGTAGTAGACGACGGGGTGTTCCAGCAGCAGCCGCCGGGCGCGGCGCGCGGCCGCCGTCCGGGACATGTCCGGCGCGGGCGGCTCGGTGAGCAGGCCGGCCACGCTGGTGAGGTGTTGCGGCGGCCGCGCCGGACGGAACAGCACCCCGCACACCTCGTGGTCGATGTCGTAGAGCGCGTCGCCGTTCTCGGTGTCGCGTACCCAGGACTCCAGGGAGCCGTCGGACAGACGAAGCGCGCCGCGGTCGACCAGCCAGTCCAGGACGTCCACGACGGCGGCTTTGTGCGCGCCGACCGTGGGGTCGAACCCGAGACCGTCGATGGCGTTGGCGGAGGGGGTGAAGGCCCGGACGAGATCGGCCAGGCTGATCTCGATGCGGGAGCGCTGGAAGGAGGCGAGCACCAGGCACAGGTAGGCCAGCCTGCGGCGGTCGAACGGCCTGCCCTTCCTGGCGAAGACGGACCGCTGGGTGGGGTCGAGCGTGTCCAGCCTGCGCACGAGCCGTACCTGGTGGGTCGTGGCGATCAGCGTGTAGCCGAACAGCTCGCGGAAGTCGCGGGCCATCTCGTCGGCCCAGCGCAGCACGTTGTCGAGCACGCCGGCGCGCGGGCGCGCGGCGGTTATCAGGTCACAGGTCATGACCCGCCGCACCGCCTGCTGGTAGGACCCGAGGTCGGCGGGCTGGACATCCCGTGCCGCCCGCGCCGGCGTCATCGCCCGCCTCCTCGGAAGCGGCCCGCGAGTTCGACGCGGAAGCCGGGGATGTGCAGCAGACCTTGGGAGGTGGCGATCGTGCTCCCGGTGTCGGAGGGGACCAGGTGGATCGCCATGGCGTCGCCCGAGCCCGAGGCGCCCCGCACCAGCCCCTTCACCACGGTCCTGCTTTCGAGGGCGCGGGTCAGCAGCTTGAGCAGGACGCGGGTCTCGGTCTCGTCCAGGACGCGCCCGTAGGCACCGAGGCGCGCCAGCCCGGAGGCGGCCTCGCGTTCGGCGGCGCGTGCGGCGGCCTGGCCGTGGCGCAGGGCGGCGCGTGCTCCCCTGTTGGCGCGGACCGGCTGCGGCACTCCCGGAGTGGGCGCCCTGCCGGTGCGGAACAGCGTCACCGAGATCTCGACGCCGGGCGCGTCCCACCAGGTGGCGCGGGGTGAGATCTGCTCGTCGTCGTCATGGGCGCCTCCGGCGTGGCGTGCCGAGCGCATGTTGAAGGCGGCGCCCATCAGCGCGTGCGCGGCGCCCTCGTCGGACACGTTGTGCACCCATTCGGCCAGGTGCCTGAGCTGGGTGGCCCGGTTGACGCCGCCGCGCTGCGCCTCGGTGATCTGCCGCAGCAGCGCGATCACTCCGGAGACGGCCGTGCGCGTGGCGTGCCGCAGCTCGCCCGCGCGCGAGGTCTCGCCGCCGTCCGCGGTGAACCACGCCCGCAGCGCCGTCCAGCGCCGCCGCCAGTCCTCCAGACGGTCGGGGAAGGTCATGAACGGGCGCTCGTCGGCGTCGGCGGCGCGCGACAGCAGCGTCATGAGCCCGGTGGCCTCGACCTCGCGCACGGCGCGGTCCAGGCGCGGCAGGTAGCGGTCCAGCTCGGACATGAAGTCGGACATGTGGGCGAGCAGCGCGTTCTTGTGCCGCAGGAAGGTGTCCGGTGAGGTGTCGGTGGACCGCATGATCTCGCCCAGCGTGACGTGGAAGTGCGCGGAGCGACGCCCCATGTCCTCCATGACCGAGTCCAGGCGGGACAGCCTGCGGTAGACCTGCTCGGGCTCCCCCGTCCGGTTGGCGACCGCCAGCTCGCGCAGGTCTTCGAGGATGTCGGAGAACACCAGGCGGGACAGGTTGGCGTCCTGGATGCGCGTGGCCAGCAGGCCCTCGACCGCGGTGTACGCCCAGTACCCGAGCTCGCTGAACTGGTACACCGACTGGCGGTTGCGGTAGCGCACCAGGGTGCCGGCGCGGGAGGCGTCGTCGAAGCGGTGCACCACGCCGTCCTCGTGGAGGGCGTCGAGCCGGTCCCGCAGGCGGACGTCCGCCGGGAACGGAAGCTCCTCGTGCAGCCGGGCCAGCTCGGCCAGCGCCGCCCCGACCTGCTCGCTGTCGACCTGCACCTGGTGGACCTCGCGCAGCCGATCCATGGCCCGCAACACCCACAGGTACGCGACATGATCGTCCCGACGGGTGAAGTTGAAGAGCCTCAACCTGTCGCTCACCACAAGCGAATCAAGGCTGAACGCCCGATACCCGGCCACCCGGCTCCCCCCGCCGATCCGTCGAACCCGAAGGCGACCGCACCACGGCCGCGACGCCCACCGCCCAAGACGGTATTCGACGGCACCGACAGTCGCAGACGCCCCATTGATTGTCCCTGGTGGCGGAGGCCGCCGAGGACCGCCGGGCTCGGGCAGAGGTGGAGGGGACCCGCTACCCTGCGGACGTGGCTGACATCAACGTGTCCGAGTTGTTCGACCCGTCCGCGTGGCGCGAGGTCGAGGGGTTCGGCTTCACCGACATCACCTACCACCGGTCGGCGGAGGCGCGCTCGGGGAAGCGTGTCGTGCGGGTGGCGTTCGACAGGCCGGAGGTGCGCAACGCCTTCCGGCCGCACACGGTGGACGAGTTGTACCGGGCGCTGGACCACGCGCGCATGAGCTCCGACGTCGGGTGTGTGCTGCTCACCGGCAACGGGCCCTCGCCCAAGGACGGCGGCTGGGCGTTCTGCTCCGGCGGCGACCAGCGGATCCGCGGGCGGTCGGGCTACCAGTACGCGAGCGGGGAGACCTCCGACACCATCGACCCGGCGCGGGCGGGCCGCCTGCACATCCTGGAGGTGCAGCGGCTGATCCGCATGATGCCGAAGGTGGTCATCGCGGTCGTGCCCGGGTGGGCGGCGGGCGGCGGGCATTCGCTGCACGTGGTGTGCGATCTGACGCTGGCCTCGGCGGAGCACGCCCGGTTCAAGCAGACCGACGCCGACGTGGGCTCCTTCGACGCCGGGTACGGCTCGGCGTACCTGGCCCGCATGACCGGCCAGAAGTTCGCCCGCGAGATCTTCTTCCTCGGCGAGGACTACACGGCGGCCGAGATGCACGCGATGGGCGCCGTCAACCGCGTCGTCCCGCACGCCGACCTGGAGCCGACCGCCCTGGAATGGGCCTGGAAGATCATCGGCAAGTCCCCCCAGGCCCAGCGCATGCTGAAGTTCGCCTTCAACCTGGTCGACGACGGCCTGGTCGGCCAACAGGTCTTCGCCGGCGAGGCCACCCGCCTGGCGTACATGACCGACGAGGCCGTAGAGGGCCGCGACGCTTTCCTGGAGAAGCGCCCCCCGAACTGGGAGCCGTTCCCGTACTACTACTAGTAGTAGTGCTTGTTAGGGCTGCGCGTCGTTGGGTGTTGAGGCGCTGGGGTAGTTTCCTTCTGCGGTCGCTCCCCAAGGACACTGCCGTGAGCCTGGCCGAGCACGTCCAGGCCGCCGGCCGGGCCTCTACAGTGCCGATCACCTGGCGGCGCTTTACGCCGAGCGGTTCTTCACCGTGCGGGCGAGCCGGCTGACGTTGTGGAGGGGCGGGGGTGAGGTCGGCCCCGCGCGACCACATGCGCGGCACGTCCGCAACGCTCGGCAGGACGGCTAAAGAGGAGGCCCTCCATGGCTCGATCCCGTCAACAGATCGAGCCATGATCAAGCGCCGACCACTTCAAGAGTAAGTAGTCTGGTTCAGCTTTCGTCTTTGTACATCTCCACCACTAATGGCGCAGGGGATTTGGTCAGGGCGCGAGCCTCGCTTATCGCCTTCTCCTCCTGCGGCCCGGGCTCCGCCCATGACTCGTAGAAGTCCAGGCCATAAAGAAACAGCCGGACGCCCTTCCACCTACTCGACTCCAGGTACACCGACTCGGGCGGACGTGGGATGGCGACCCTCCATCCCAGCTTCCGTAAGCTCACGCTCGCCGCGTCGAGAGCCTCTGCGGCATTCGAGCTCCCGACATCGAGCACCAGGACTTCGTTGATGGTGGTGAGGCCATCCCCGTAGTCCTCGGTCGTGGTCCGCGCCAACACCTTCCCAATGCTGCTCACGTCGCTGACGGCGATGGAATCCACCCGGGACTCGCGCTGAAACAGGGCGGGATCGCAACCTGAGATAAGGAGCATGGCGGTGAGGGCGGCCGTCCAGCCGATGACCGCGGTCGCCCGGTTCCTTCGACCGTCCGGTTCGTAAGAGGCAGTCATGACGCGACTAATACACTCCGTCTCTCTTTAGCCAATAGCAATGCGCTTTGACGCACTTCCAGTAGTCCTCTACGTACTTACGCACCGGACCCCCCAGCGCATCCACCCGCTTCCGCAGCCCAGGGGGCATATCGCCAATGCCTTCGAGCCAGGCCCTGAACTTCGTGGACCTTAATTTACCAGTCTTGGGATCCCAGCCCACACCTGAGCATCCACAGTAAGCGAGAACCGCCTCCCAGTCAGTGATATTACCACCACCAGACCGGCCGCGGATTTTTATATTCTCCTTGAGATAGCTCAGGTACTGCGCGGCAAGATCGATGGATTTTACTGGGTCGTCGATGAGAATCTTGGCGATATCGTCATCGCTCAGCCCCTTCTCACCCCTCAACTCCAGCATTTTACGCGCCTTGTAGACCTCCAGTTGACTGATGCCGAGACTGGCCTTCTCGCCTTGCCCGATGGCCTTCTGCCCCCAGTAGTTCGACCACGCGTACGGCTTGCCCAGCGCCGTCTCCGCCCCCAGGTTCTCATAGATAATAAGGGCCGTGAGCGCTCTCACATCGACGTGCCACTTCGCAGCAGACTTCTGGATGTCCTTATAATACTTGAGCAGGTTTTTGTATGCATAGAGGGACGGGAAGTCGGGGCAGCTCTGTTGAGTATAATATCTTTGCACACAGGAAGGAATCTTGGGATTAGAGCTTCGCTTCGACTTGGAGCTGATGTCCTGTTTTCCACCTCCGCGCCCTCCTCTGCTCTTCTCGACCGCGTCGAAGAACTCGTCCATGCTGTCGAATCCACCGACTGCCATCCAGTTGAAGGCCAGCTCTCTGGCGCTCAACTGGGGAGACCACATTTCCATGTAGGCGTTCTGCACGTCTTCGTCGGCGAACCAGAAGTTCGGCTGGTCGACGGGCCGGCCGTTGGGCATGTACTTGTATCCCAGCCTCTTGATCTCCTCCTCGGAGAGCCGGGGGTTGTTGTAGTACTCGTATCCCGGCGAGTTGAGGAGGTCGTTCCACCATCTCTCCGTGACGTCCGGCCGGACACAGATGCCGTTGGTGCACATGTACCCGGGCATGTTCGCGACGGGGGCGGCGGGGCAGTTGCTGCAGTAGATCGCCATGCTGGAGTGGCCGCTGGGGTCGATGTTGGTGAGGGGCGCGGCGTCGGCGTAGGTGTAACGGTTGGCCCGGATGGAGGAGCTTCCGGGATCGAGGGTGGCGGTGTCGCGGCTGGCGAAGGTGCCGGTGCCAGGCTGGTACCAGCGGGAGAGCATGTTGACCTTGCCGGTGGCCGGGTCGGTCAGTCCACTCTGGTATCCGAGGTCATGCCGGGCACCGTTCCTTGTGATCTCTTCGCCGAAGGGGGTGTAGGCGACCGAGTCGTTCAGGGCGGTGGCGGTGGCGGCGAAGGTGCCTACCAGGTCGCCTCGCTGGTCGGTGAGAGCGAAGCGCGGTCCGGTGCCGTCGGAGGCGCCGATCACCCCACCGTCGATGCCGCGGCTGTAGGTGGCGAGCCTGGTGCCAGACCCGTCGGTGGTCGCGATGATGTCGTTGGACAGGGCGTCGTAGAGGTATTTGCTGACGCCGATGCCCTGGGTACGGCTGGTCACGCGGTTCAGGGCGTCGTAGGTGTAGACGGCGTCCCCGTCGGTGATCATGCGGTCGAAGGCGTCGAACTGGAGCATCTTGGTGACGCTGCCGGTGGTTTGGCTGGCGATGGTGCCGCGCGCGGTGTAGGTGTACGTCGATCCTCCGCCGGAGATCAGCCGGTTGCGCTCATCGTAGGCGAAGGTCTGCGCTCCGGCCTTGGTGCGGTTGCCCGAGTCGTCCCACTCGTAGGCGGTGACCGCTCCGCCCGGGGCAGTCCAGGAGGTCAGCCGGTTGCTCCAGTCGTAGGTGTAGGTGTTGGTCCCGGCCCCGGCGGTTCCGGTGGTGGTCTTCGTGGTCATGTTGTCGTCGAGGTCATAGCCGTAGGTGATGGAGGCGATGCCCGCACCGGCGGGGGTCTTCAGCGTGTCGCCGGTCAGGCGGTCCATCGGGTCGTAGGCATAGGTCCGTTTCGGGCCGCCAGCGCCGTAGTCGACGCCGGTGAGCCGGTCGGCGTTGTCGTAGCCGTAAGTGAGCGTGGCCGAGGTGACCGGGTCGGTGAGGGTCTTGAGCCGGTCGGCCGTGTCCCAGGTGAAGGAGGTGGTGCCAGCGGCGTCGGTCCGCTGGGTCAGGCGGTTGTTACCGTCGTAGCCGAAGGACGACAGGTTGCCCGGCGTACCCGTCTTGGCCGTGCTGACCAGCAGGTCACGGTCGTTGTAGGCGAAGGACAGGTCCCCGGCGCCGGTGAGCCGACCGCTCAGGTCGTAGGCGAAGGTGTTGGTCTGGGTGGCGGCTTCGGCCCCTGTGCCCTGCTCGTTGATCAGCCGGTTGAGGTTGTCGTAGCTGCTCGTGGCGCGGACGTTGCCCGGCTGTGACACGCTGACCGGATTGCCGGCCACGTCGTAGCTCGTCGTCCAGGTGCGGTCGGCCAGGTTGGGGTGGGCCTGGGTGGCCGGCTCGATACGGGACTCCACCAGGCCCAGGGTGTTGAAGGTGGCGATAGTGGAGTTGCCGCGCCCATCGGTCGTACGGGTGCGCTCACCGGCGGCGTTGTAGCCGAAGGTCGTGGTGATGCTCTTGGCCGCCGACACCGTCTCCACCAGCTGGGTCAGCCGGCCGCCCGCGTCGAAGGCCCGGCTGGTGACATGACCCTCCGGGCTGGTCTGACCGGTGGGGTTGCCGTCGGCGTCGTAGGCGAAGCCGTAGGTGCGCAGCACGGTCCCGGTGGAGTTGAGCGACTTGGCGACGATCTTGCGGCCTGCCAGGTCGTACTCGGCCGTCGTGCTGTTGCCGAGCGCGTTGGTGACCTTGGTAACCCGGCCGGTCAGGTCGTACTCCATCGTCTCGGCATGGCCGAGCGGGTCGGTCTCCGTGACGGCCTCTCCGGCGGCGTTGAGCGTCCGCTGGCTACGCTCCCCACCGGGCTTCTTGGCCGCGATCAGGTTTCCTGCGGTGTCGTACTCGGCCGCCGTGGTGTACGCGGCCGCGGTGGGCACGCGTTCGATCTGCGTCGCGGTGACCTGGCGTCCCAGGCCGTCGTAGGTGGCCTCGATCCGCGCCCCGGTCGGGCCCGTCGAGGACAACAGTTCCCCGGTGAGGGTGTAGGTGTTGTCGGTGGTACCGCGCGGCGCCCCTGACGCGGCGGCCGGGTTGGTGACGCGGACGACCCGTCCCAGCACGTCATAGGTCATGTTTGAGACGTTGCCACGCGGGTCGGTCACCGAGGTGACCCGGCCGGCGGCGTCGTGGCCGTAGGTCGTCTGCGGCGTGACAGGGGTCCCGCCGGGCGGCGTGTACGGTGTGCCGGTGACGGAGGTGATACGTCCGGCCCTGTCATAGGCCGTCAAGGTGACCCGGCTCTCCGGCCGGGTCTGATGCGTCCGCTCACCCGCGACGTTGTACCCGATCCGCGAGACGGGCCGCTCGGTGACCGCCGCAGCACCGCCGCGCTCGACACCGACCGCAGGCGCCTCGACCTTGTCAGGCCTGCCGAGAAGGTCGTAACCGATGAGCGTGGTGTGGTCCATCCGGGTCGCGCCGGAGGCGTTGCCCCGCGGAGTGGTGATCTCGGTGATCAGGCCGCGGTCGTCCACCGTCCAGGACGTCTTCAGGTCCGTGGCGCCGTTCTCCACGACCTGCTCGATCACCTGGTCACCCGCGTCGTACCCGAGGGAGGTGACCTCCGTGCGCGTAGTGCCGGCCGCCGTCTGGCTCCTCTGGGTGACATTGGTGTTGGCGTCGTAGGAGTAGGTGGTCTTCCTGGCCAACCCCGCCGGGTCCAACGTGGAGGAGGTGAGCCGCCGAGCAGCGTCGAAGACATAGTCGACGCGAGTCTTGCCCCCGCCGGTGACCCTCCGGGTCAGGTTCCTGGCGGCGTCATAGGTCGAAGAGCTCAGCACCACGTCCACCGGGGTGGTGGAGGCGTTCAGCTTGACCTGGCTGCCTATCACCTCGGCCTCGGTGTCGTCGTCGAAGTAGGTGTGGCGGATCGTGCGCCCGACAGCGTCGGTCTCGGAGGCCAGCCGCCCGGCGTCGTCGTAGGCGTACGACCGCATGACCACGTCCTGGGCCGGCTGGGGGGCGGTCGGGCTGCCGGTCCAGTTCTTCAGCGTGACCGAGGCGGCCTGACCACGCGGCGTGTAGGCGTAGTTGAGGGTCGCCCCCGCGGCGTCGGTGGTGCTGACGACCTGGCCCTTGTGGTCGAAGGCCGCCAGCTTCGTCCCGCCCTCCGGGTCGATGACCTTCTCGATGCGGCCGTAGCCGTCGTACTCATAGCTGGTGGTGCGGGTCGGGTCGCCGCCGGTCAGGTCGACCACGGACTCGGTGAGCTTGTTGCCGTCGTCGTCGTAGGTGAACCGGGCCTCGGCGGTGTGTGTGACGCCGCTGACCTCGTTCTTCACCCCGGTGCCGGTCTGCTTGGACACGCGGCTGTAGGCGTCGTAGGCGAAGGTCGTGGTGTTGGTGGTGGCGCCGGTCGGGGGTGGCGGGTCGGTCGGGTCGGGATCGGGGTCCGGGTCCGGTGCGGTGACGGCGGTGTCCTTGTCGTTCTGGATCTCCGACGCCGACAGGGCCCGGTTGTAGACGCGCACCTCGTCGATCAGGCCGGAGAAGTACTCGCCCCAGGCGCTGTTGCCGCCGATCCGCAGCGGCCCGCCGTCGGCACGCAGCGCTCCGGTGAGGTTGGCCTCGCCGGTCTTGGTGCCGTTGAGGTAGAACGCCAGCTTGGAGCCGTCGTAGGTCAGCGCCAGGTGCGACCATGTCCCCGTGGGGATGTTCTGGCTGGAGTCGACGCTGCCCTCGGTGCCACCGGTGTTGACCGCCCACCCGTTGGGCTGGGACCCGTTGGAGGCGTACAACGCATACGACAGGCCGCCGTTGAACTCCTTCATCAGCACCTGGCGCCAGTTGTCCAGCACGGTCGGGTTGACCCACGCCATCACGGTCATGCCGTCCGACAGCCGCAGCGACGGGGAGTCGGGCACGGTGACCCAGGAGGAGGTGCCGTTGAACGACAGCGCCTTGCCGAACTTGCCGGAATTGGACCAGGTGGTGTCGGTGGCTGTGCCGGCCTGGGAGTGCCCGGAGTCGTCGGCGATCGCCGTGCCACTGCCGGCGTTGAACCCGTAGGACGCCACCAGCCCGTCGTCCGACAGCGTGGACGCCGCCGGCGGGTCTTCCTCACCTCCGGAGATCTGGCTGGTGGAGGTCCTGCGGCCGATGGCGTCGTAGGTGTGCTCGGTGACCAGCCCGGTCGGCTCGGTCACCTTCGCCAGATCACCAGCGAGGGTGTAGGCGAACTCGCGCACGTTGCCCTTGGGATCGGTCTCGCTCTTCAGGAGACCGGCCGGTGTGGTCCCGCCGCCGACCGCCGGCTCAGTGCCGTCGGTGTAGGCGTAGGTGGTCGACCGGCCGTTCGGGAAGTCCGTGGTGGCCGGGGTGGTCTCCTTGGACTTCTCACCGAACGCCGTGTACTCGAACTTGGTGGCGTAGGTGTTGCTCGTGGAGCTGGTCGACCGCGCGTCCCGGGAAGCGGTCACCTGGTCGTTGCGCGGGTCGAACGGGTCGGAGGTGTTGAGGTGGTAGGACGTGTAGGAGGTCTGGCAGTTTCCCGCGGACCTGCACGTGGTCACGCTCAGATCGTTGCCACGCTCATCGTGGGTGACCTGGGTGGTGTTGCCGTTCGGGTCGGTGATCTTGGAGGGGAAGCCGCCGGTGTCGTACTCGTAGGTCGTCTTCTTGGCCTGGTTGGGGGGCTGGGCCGTGGACACCTGGTCGGCGTAGCTGACGATCCGCATGCCTCGCATGGGCTCGTACACCGACCTCACGAGGCCGTTGTGCGGGTCGGTCACGGTCACCGTGGCCAGCGAATCGCCCTCGCCGGTCCCGCTGTACTGGACGGCGCCGATCTTCCACAGGCCGCCGTCGGAGTCGGTGTTGGTCAGCAGGCGCCCGCCGTTGGCGTTGTAGGTGTTCTCCGCCCAGACCCGGCCCGAGGCCAGGGTGGCCTTGGTCATCTGCGCGCCGGCCACGCCCGCCTGGTAGTGCGCCTTGATCTCGGCCGCAGGCAGTGACCGGCCGAACACGGCCACCTCGTCGATGTCACCCTTGAACGGGAACACCTGGGTGGAGCCGGTGGAGGACGGCCAGCTGGAGGAGGTGTAGCCCGAGCCGACACGCGTGTACGCCTGGTCGCGGTGGTCGATGGCGCCGCTGCGGGTGCCGACCGCCTGCCCGTCCAGGTACAGCGTCTGGGTGCTGCCGTCGCCCGACAACGCCACATGGTGCCACTGGCCGTCGTTCACCGTGCCGGAGGTGGTGATCGGTCCAGCCGCGCCGGCGGCCCAGTACCGGCCGCGCAACTTGCCGTCGGTGCCCACGTACACCACCGGGGTGAAGTCGGACGGTGTGCCGGTGTCGGTGTCGCTCTGCCCGATCACCACACCGGAGTTGGTCGTCTTGAACCACGCCTCCACCGTCAGGTGCGAGCCCCGGCCGCTGATCGCCGACTGCGGGAGCTGCACGTAGGAACTGTTCGCCGAGGTGCCGCTGAACCTGATCGCGGTGTCGGTGGTCCCGCCCAGTGCTCCGGCCACGCCGACGGTGGCGTTGTAGGTGCCGCCGCTGAACTCGGCGTCCTCGCCACCCAGGTTCCAGCCCACCGCGTCGGCGACCGTGGAGCCGGCCGAACCGGTGGCCTCGTTGAGCCGCCAGTAGCCGGTCGGCATCGAGTTCACGATGCCGGTGCTGTACCGGGAGGCGTCACCGTAGTTGTAGGTGGTGCACGCGGTGGCCGACCCCGGACTGCACACCTTGACCAGCTTGTCCCCGTCGTAGGTGTAGTTCCAGCTTTGCGCTGTCCCATTGATCGGATCGGTGGATACCGAGGTGGCGTGGGCGCCGGTCCAGGTGAAGTGCAGCGACCGGCCGCCGGTGGCCGTCACGGTGGTCAGCTTGCCGTCGGTGCCGTACGTCAGATCCTGCGCGCGCCCGCGGTTGTCGGTGACCTTGGTCACCCGGCCCTGGGCGTCGAACAGGTAGGAAGTGGCTGATTTGTCCATCAACCGCCAGCCGCCACCGCTGACAGTGGCCAGGGTGGCGAAGCTGCCCTGCGGCGGTACGTAGGTACCGTTGCCCGATGACCCGAACCGCGACTGCCGCCCATCGGGGTAGGTGACCAGTACGGTCTGGGTCTGCGGCTCCTCGACCAGGCGCATGTCCCACCGGGTGCTCCACCCGGCGCCGAACATGCCGTCGGTACGGGGGTCCAGGCTGTTGTAGGTACGCGTGGTGGTCAGCGGCGGCCCCACCGTGGCCACCGAGGCGTCCACCGATGCCTGGGTGTAGTTGCCCGCCGCCGGGTCGAACTCATGTCCATCCGACCCGGCGCCCAGCAGCGAGTTGCTGGAGGGCTGCTCGGGTTCGGCGGTCAGCGTCATCCATGGCGAGGTTTCCTGCAGCCCGTTCACCGAGTCCTCGGCGATCACCGACCACCAGTACTTCTTACCCCACTTCACCTGGGAAGAGTTCACATCCCAGGTCCCGGTGGTGTTCCAGGAGCTGTTGACGCACCAGTCCCAGGCGCTGGAGGGACCGTTCCCGGAGCACAGTTGGAACCAGTAATTGACCGAACCGGTCTGCGCGGCCGCCCATGCGCCCAGCGTCGGCTTCAGCGTCCCCACCTGAGCGTCGTCGTCAGGCCAGAACTCCATGAAAGACGGCGGCTCTGGCGCCGGCGGCACGTAGCACGGTCCAAGATCCACCCAGGCGCTGGTGGTCAGCGGCGGCAGACCGCCCGGGGCTGACTGCGCCCAGAAATCGTGCGCCTCCGTCATCCCCTGCGTGGTGTTGAAGTACGAGACGGTCGTCCCGGACGAGTAGTTGACGCCTGGCGCCCACCGGGGGTAGTAGCAGTCACCCGCGACCATGGTGCGGAGGCTCCGCGGCGACGCGGAGGGTTTGTTCCCCCCCTTGGCCGGCTCCTTCGACGCCTTGTGCCGCACCTCCAACGGCAAAGCACCCTTCGGCGGCTTCACCGACCCGGTGCCCTTACCGGACTTGGCACCCTTGACCTCGGCCCGCGTCGCCTCGGCCGGCACCAGGTGCGGCCGTCCCGCCGCCGAACCCGTCTGCTGGACGGGCGTGTCCACATCGGCGGCCGATTCAACATTCGAAGTTTGGCCGGAACTGGACCAGGCGCGCGGCATCAGCCCTTCCGGCACGCCGACCCCCGAAACCAATACCGTCAGAACAGTTAAATAACTACTCAACACACACAGTCGTCGGCGTGACAACGAACGACGCATTCACGGCTCCTCGCTCGATTCGCGGACCAGATCAGAGCCGCTTCGCCCCGACAACGGCCATCACTCAGCTCAATGTTGATGAATTTCAGAGGCCCCATGGAACGTATGCAACGCGCACAGTCAATTCAATGGTGACCTCGGTCACATCACATATGGATATGCGGCCGTCACAAGCAGTCAGACGTCTCCGCCCACCCCGAGCGGTACAAGCGTGAGTTCACGCCGGCACGGAAGGTCTCCGTACACCGTCAAGGGGTCCACTACAAGAGCATCCGAGGGAACTTTTCCAGTGAATATCGACCTGACAGGCGACAGAATCCAGGCCACCTCTGCCGCAAGCGTGGAGTCATTGTCAGTAACTCACAGAGCCGCAAAGCTCCAGAGGGGACGAATATCGTTATTCCAACGAGATCCGGCGGCGTCTTAGAACACCCCTCCCGGCCGACTCGGATTCGAGGCGTCGGGTCCATCGATCAATAGGCGGTATCGCGTCTTGTCGACATTGACAGTCGCAACGGCGGAATGCCCAAGCCTGCGGGTGGACTTCTCGCCATGCTCCGGGATTTCCACGCGACCGAGCGAACCGTAGGTGACGCCGCCGTCCCCGCCGCCATGCCACGCGGGCAGGTTGGACGCCGGTCCTGCCGATGCCCCCCTCGCCCCGGTGAGGGCCGCGCGGAGTCCGCATGCCGCCGGACAGTCGAACCGGTGGACTCAGACATGGCCTCCCACAGCGCTTCGCAGGGGCGCAGGGGCGCAGCGCCCTCCGTCCAGGCCTGCCGGGCACCTTGTGGGACACCGCGCAGCGCCCCGCACGGCGGCCGAGCAAGAAAAACCCTAATTCCCTACCGGTTGTATTGATAATTGGGCTCGGCTCTCCTACCTTGGAGTACGTGACGGCCACGGTTCTGATCATCCGGGGTCACGTGGATTTCTGCCGCGTGGCCAGTGCGCTCTGTCGTTCCTTCCGACCTTCGACCACATCCCTTTCGGAAGGAGCCGAACCATGTCATTTGGGTCATCCATCACCATCACCCCGGTCGCGGGCCGGATAGGCGCCGAGATCTCCGGTGTCCGCCTCGGCGGTGACCTGGAGCCGGACGTCGTCGCGGAGGTCCGCGCGGCGCTGCTCCGCCACAAGGTCGTCTTCCTGCGCGGCCAGGACCACCTGGACGAGGAGAGCCAGGTCGCCTTCGCGCGGCTGCTCGGGGAGCCGACCACCGCGCACCCGACCGTTCCCTCCCTCGACCGGAACCCCCACATCCTCGACCTGGACTACAGCCACGGCCAGAAGGTCGACCGCTGGCACACCGACGTGACCTTCGTCGACCGCCCGCCGCTGGCCTCGGTGCTGCGGGCCGTCGTGGTGCCGCCCGCGGGCGGGGACACGCTGTGGGCCAACACGGTGGCCGCCTACGAGCACCTGCCGGTCGAACTGCGCGACCTCGTCGACCGGCTGCGCGCGATCCACACCAACCAGTTCGACTACGCGCGCGTCGCCACGTCCGACAATCCGGATGTGGCGAAGAAGTACGCGGAGGTGTTCTCCGCCGTCGCCTTCGAGACCGAGCATCCCGTGGTGCGGGTGCACCCGGAGACCGGGGAGCGCTCGATCCTGCTCGGCGACTTCGCCAAGAGGGTGGTGGGCCTGTCGGGCGAGACCTCGGCGGCGATCATCCGGCTCATCCAGGACCACGTCACCCAGGTCGAGAACACGGTGCGCTGGCACTGGGCCCCGGGTGACGTGGCGATCTGGGACAACCGGGCCACCCAGCACCGCGTGGTGCACGACTTCGGCGACTTGCCCCGCCGCCTGCACCGGGTGACGATCGCCGGGGACGTCCCCGTCGGGGTGGACAGCCGGCCGAGCGCCGTCCTGACCGGCGACGCCTCGTCCTACTCGCGCCTCGCCGCCTGACGACCGCACCACACCGCCCCGGCCGTCACGCGGCCGGGGCGGTTCGCGTGAGAGGAGACATATGTGAGCGTTTCTGGATATATCGGCCGTACGGTCGCCGACTCCACCCCGTGGTGGCCCACGCCGGTCCGGCCGCCGGGGGGCGCGCCGAACATCGTGGTCGTGCTCCTGGACGACATGGGCTTCGCCGACATCGGGCCGTTCGGCTCGGAGATCGAGACGCCCACGCTGGACCGCCTGGCCGCCCGCGGCCTGCGGTTCACGAACTACCACACGACGCCGCTGTGCTCACCGTCCCGCGCGTCCCTGCTGACCGGCCTGAACCACCACCGGGCCGGGTACGCCTTCGTCGCCAACGCCGACCCCGGGTTCCCCGGCTACACCTTCGAGATCGCCGACGACGTGCCCACCCTGCCGGAGACCCTGCGCGGCGCGGGCTACGCCACCTTCGCGGTGGGCAAGTGGCATCTGACCAAGGACGCGACGATGAACGACGGCGCGGCGCGGTCGTCGTGGCCCACGCAGAAGGGGTTCGACCGGTTCTACGGCATCCTGGAGGGCCTGACCAGCCTGCACCACCCGCACCGCCTGATCCGCGACAACTCGGTCGTCGACGTGGACGCCTATCCCGAGGGCTACTACCTGACGGACGACCTGACCGACCAGGCCATCTCGATGATCAAGTCGCTGCGCGCGCACGACGCGCGCAAGCCGTACTTCCTCTACCTGGCCCATCTCGCCGTCCACGGGCCGCTGATGGCGAAACCCGCCGATATCGCGAAATATCGCGGAAAGTACGCCAAGGGGTGGGACGCCTTGCGCGAGGAGCGCTTCGCCCGCCAGGTGGCGGCCGGGCTGTTCCCCGAGGGGACCGCGCTGCCCCCGCGCAACTCCGAGCAGTTCCTCGACGTCACCGCCTGGGACGCGCTGCCGGAGGACGAGCGGCTGCTCTTCGCCCGCTACCAGGAGGTCTACGCCGCCATGGTGGACAGCGTGGACCAGAACCTGGGCCGCCTGCTCGCCGTGATCGAGCAGTACGGCGAGCTCGACGACACCATCGTGATCTTCACCTCCGACAACGGCGGCAGCGGCGAGGGCGGCGTGCGCGGCACCCGCTCCTACTTCAAGCAGTTCGTGCACAACGTGGACCTGCCCGGCGACTGGGGCCCCGACGTGCCGCGCGACCTGGACCTGATCGGCGGCCCCCGGACGATGGTCCACTACCCCCGCGGCTGGGGCATGGCCTCCAACACCCCGTTCCGGCTCTACAAGGGCAGCACCCACGCCGGCGGCGTGCGCGTGCCGTTCCTGCTGTCCTGGCCGGCGCGGATCGCCGCCGCCGGGGTGCGGGACCGCTACCAGTACGTGACCGACCTGCTGCCGACGCTGCTGGACCTGGCCGGGGTCGCCCGGCCCGAGACCGTGCGGGGCGCGCCCGCCGCCGCGCTGGACGGCGCCTCGTTCGCCGACGCGCTGGACGACCCCGCCGCGCCCAGCACGCACCCGGAGCAGTACGCGGAGATGACCGGGAACCGCGCCTTCTACCGCGACGGCTGGAAGCTGGTCACCCTGCACCGCCACGGCCGCCCGCACGAGGAGGACCCTTGGGAGCTGTACGACCTGCGCACCGACCCGACCGAGACTTACGACCTCGCCGCCGGCAAGCCCGAGCTGGTCGCCGAGCTGGCCCACGCGTGGGAGCGGGCCGCGCTGGAGAACAAGGTGTTCCCGCTCGACGACGGCACCGGCTACCTGTGGACCGCCCGGCCGCCGTCGGAGCGCTCCTTCCAGGAACCGGTCACGCTGCTGGCCGGCACCCCGACCCTGGAGCGGTACCGCGCCGCCCAGCTCATCACCTTCCGGGACTTCCGGGTGGACGTGCGGCTCACCCAGGGGCCCGGTGACCAGGGCGTGCTGGTCGCGCACGGCGACCAGGGCGGCGGCTACGTGCTCTACGTCGAGGACGGCCACCTCCACCTGGCCTACAACGAGTACGGCGAGCTGAGCACGCTCGCCGGGCACGCCCTGCCGCCCGGCGCGCACACGGTGTCGCTGCTGGCCGCCGCGCTGCCCGGATACCGCTGGGACCTGGCCCTGGAGCTGGACGGCGCCCCGGCCGGGCGGCTCGGCGCGGTGCGGATGCTCCTCGGCCTGGCGCCCGTGGAGGGCATCGACGTCGGCATCGACCGCCGCTCCCCGGTCTCCTGGCCGCTGTACGAGCGCCACGGGGCCTTCCCCTACGGCGGCGACCTGATCTCGGTGACCTACACGCCGGGCGCGCCGGCCGGTTACGACCCCAGAGAGGTGCTGGCCGCCCTGCGCGCCGCGGCCGAGTCCTACGACTGAACGCGGGGTGATCGTGGCCGCGGCGCGCGGCCACGATCACCGTCCGGTTCTCAGGAGGCCACGGCCGCGTCGAGGGTCTCGGCCCGGCCCGCGGCGTAGCGCGAGGCGGGCCTGGCCAGCCCGTAGTTCTCGCGGAGGGTACGGCCCTCGTACTCGGTGCGGAACAGGCCCCTGGCCCGCAGGATCGGCACGACGTGGTCGACGAAGTCCTCCAGGCCGCCCGGCAGGATCGGCGGCATGATGTTGAAGCCGTCCGCGGCGCCGTCGCGGAACCACTCCTCGATCTGGCCGGCGATCTGCTCGGGCGTCCCGGCGACGACGCGGTGGCCGCGCCCGCCGGCCAGGCGTCCGAGCACCTGCCGGATCGTGAGGCCCTCGCGGCGGGCCAGGTCGAGCACCAGCCGCTGGCGGCTCTGCTGGCCCTCGGTGGTCTCGGGGATCTCGGGCAGCGGGCCGTCCAGCGGATGGCCGGACAGGTCCACGCCGAGGATGTTGGAGAGCTGCGCGAGGCCGTACTCGGGGTTGGTCAGGTCCTCCAGTTCCTTCTCCAGCGCCAGCGCCTCCCGCTCGGTGGCGCCGATGATCGGCGAGATCCCGGGCAGGATCAGCAGGTCGCCGGGGGCCCTGCCGTACCGGGCGAGGCGGCCCTTGAGGTCGGCGTAGAACTCCTGGCCCTCGCGCAGGGTCTGCTGCGCGGTGAACACGGCCTCGGCGTGGCGCGCGGCGAACTCCTTGCCGTCCTCGGAGGACCCGGCCTGTACCAGCAGGGGGCGGCCCTGCGGCGGGCGGGAGACGTTCAGCGGGCCGCGCACCAGGAAGTGCTCCCCCGCGTGCTCGACGGGATGGATCTTCGCGGTGTCGGCGTAGGCGCCCGTGCCGCGGTCGGCGAGGATCGCGTCGTCCTCCCAGCTGTCCCACAGCTTGGTCACCACGTCGAGGAACTCGGTGGCCCTGGCGTAGCGGTCGGCGTGCGCGGGCCGCTCGACGCCGAAGTTGCGCGCCTCGGCCTCCCCGGCGGAGGTGACGATGTTCCAGCCCGCGCGGCCCCTGCTGATGTGGTCCAGGGAGGCGAACTTGCGCGCCACGTGGAACGGCTCGTTGTAGGTGGTGGACACCGTCGCGATCAGGCCGATGTGCTCGGTGACGGCGGCGATCGCCGCCAGCAGCGTCAGCGGCTCGGGAGTGCCCAGGGCGTTGTAGCGGACGTTCCCCCACAGGGCCAGGCCGTCGGCGAAGAACACCGAGTCCAGCCTGCCGCGCTCGGCGATCCGCGCGAGGTTCTGGTAGTGCCGGACGTCCGTGATACGGGACGGGTCGGCGCGCGGGTGCCGCCAGGCGGCCTCGTGATGGCCGACGCCCATGAGGAACGCGTTCAGGTGCAGTCTGCGCGAAGGCAGCGGGGACAGCGTGGACATCAGGTGGTCCTCCAGGTGGAGAAACGGCGCTCGACCACGACGAGAACCTGGTTGAACGCCAGGCCGAGCGCGGAGATGGTGATGATGCCTGCGTACATGTCGGTGATGCGGAAGTTGGACTGCGACGCCTGGATGAGGTAGCCGAGGCCCGCCTTGGCCCCCACCATCTCGGCGAACAGCAGCACGAGGATCGAGTACGCCCCGGCGAGCCGCACGCCCGTGAAGATGGTCGGCACGGCGGCCGGCAGGATCACCTTCTGGAACAGGCGCAGCGGTCCGAGGCCCATCGACCGGGCGGACTTGATCAGCAGCGGCTCGACCGTCCTGACCCCGCCGATGGTGTTGAGCAGGATCGGCCACGAGCAGGCGTACAGCACGAACACGATCTTGTTGGTCTCGCCGATGCCGAGGATCAGCGCGAACACCGGCAGCAGCGCGACCGGCGAGGTGTTGCGGAACAGTTCCAGCACCGGGTTGAGCAGCTCGGCGACCGGGCGGTACCAGCCGATGGCCAGGCCCAGGGGGATCGCTAGCGCGATCGCCAGGCCGAAGCCCGCCAGCGAGCGGATCAGGGACGCCCGCAGGTGCTCGGCGAGCTGCCCGTTGCGCAGCAGTTCGTACCCGGCGGCCAGGTCTTCCGACAGCGGCGGCACGAACACCCGGTCCACCAGGCCGCTGCGGGGCAGGAACTCCCACAGCGCCACCAGGACGACGAGCGCCGCAGACCGCTTGGCCGCGGACCCGAGGCGAGCACGCGTCCCGGCCCACCGTGACGCGGCGGCCCGCGCCGTTCTCCGGGCCTCGGACGCCTCCCGGGCGCCGGGCTCCGGCGGCGCGGCGGTGGCGGGCGTGGGGACGTCCATTCCCTTGGCGTTCCTGCGGGCCGCGGGGGGCCGGGTGCCGAGGCTCGCGGCCACGGAGTCGAGGTCAGTCAACGGAGTTCCTCTCCTCGCGCTGGGCGGCGGCGACCTCGTCGCGCAGCAGCGTCCAGATCCGGTGCCGGTACTCGCCGAACCGCGGGTCGGCGCGCAGGTCGCCCGCCCGCGAGTCGAACTCGATGTCGATGATCTGCTTGATGCGCCCGGGCCGCGCGGTCATGACGGCCACGCGCTGGCCCAGGTAGACGGCCTCGTCGATGCCGTGCGTGATGAAGACGACCGTCTTGCGGGTCTTCTCCCAGATGTGCAGCAGCTCTTCCTGGAGGGACTCGCGGGTCTGGGCGTCCAGCGCGGCGAACGGCTCGTCCATCAGCAGCACGTCGGGGTCGAACGCGAGGCTGCGCGCGATGGCGACCCGCTGGCGCATCCCGCCCGACAGCTCGTGCGGGTAGCGGTCCCCGAAGCCGTCCAGGCCCACCAGGTCCAGGTAGTGCCGCGCCCGGTCCGCGCGTTCCCGGCGCGGCACTCCCTTGGCCTCCAGCCCGAACGCGATGTTGGCGAGCGCGGTGCGCCACGGGAACAGCGCGTACTGCTGGAAGACGATGCCCCGGTCCAGCCCCGGCCCGCCGACCGGGGCGCCGTCCAGGAGGACCTGTCCCGAGGTGGGCGAGGTGAGGCCGCCGATGAGGTCGAGCAGCGTCGACTTGCCGCACCCGCTCGGGCCGACCAGGGTGAGGAACTCTCCTTCACGGATGTCCAGGTCCACACCGGAGATCGCGGTGAACGGCCGGTCGGCTCCCCGCACCCGGAAGACCTTGCCCACGTCCCGGAGCCCGATCTTGGCGCGGGTCCCCGTCTCCACGGCGGCGGTCACGAGGCGCTCCCGTTGTACTCGTTGGTGTAGGCGTCCCCGGGTTTCACCTGGCCGGCCTTGAGCTCGCCCTCCGCCACCAGCCAGTCGATCCAGGTCTGGAACTCCCGTTCGGCGATCCGCCCTCCCTTGGAGGAGACGCCGTAGCTCTTCCAGTAGCCGATCGTGTTGTTGTCCTCGTTGCGGCCCCGCTTGGCGATGATCGCCTTGAGCCGCGCCACCACCTGCGCGCGCGGGGTGTCACGCGACCAGTCGATCGCCTTGCCGACGCCCTGTACGAAGGTCCGCACGGCGGCGGGGTGCTCGGCGACGAACCGCTCGCGGAACACGTAGGAGCCGGCGTTGAACTCGCCGAACAGGTCGATGTCCTTGAACAGCGGGTGGATGCCGCCGCGCTCCAGCGCCTTGTCGCGCAGGATGGTGGCGAGCACGGCCACGTCGATCTGCCGGGCCCGCAGCGACTGCTCGGCGTTGACGGGCGGCACCACGAGCAGCTCGACCTGTTTGATCTCCGCGGGGGTGAGCCCGCCCCGCTTGAGGTACTCCTTGAGCACGGCCTCCATGTGCGCGCCGAGCGTGTTGACGCCCACCTTCTTGCCGATCAGGTCGCGCGGCCCCTTGATCGGGCTGCCGTCCAGCACGTAGTAGTTCTGCGCGGTGTGCTCGTCGGAGCCGTAATAGCTGATCACCGCCTTGATCGGCGCGCCGCTTGCGACGAGCTTGGACACCGCGCCGTTGAACGCGCCGCCGAAGTCGGTCTGGTCGGTGGCGACCGACTGGATGTCCTGGGGGCCGCTGATGGTGTTGCCCACCCATGTGAGCTTGAGCGGGCCGAGATAGCCGAGGTCGGCGGCCAGCTCGGCGGGCGTGACGGCGCCGACGCTGCCCTGGTAGCGCAGCTCGACGGCCTCGTCGGCTCCCGAGGAGCCGGAGGCCCGGCCGCAGGCGGCCAGGGAGCCCGCCAGCAGGACGGACAGCACGATGTGTCTGATTCTCATCACGGGATCGGTCCTCACGGTGAGAACGGGCATGCCGGCGCGACGCCATGTCGTGGCGCGGGCATGCCGGAGGAGGGCTTGTTCACAGGGGCGTGGGCGGCGGATGCGCGGGGCGTGGTGGCCACCGGCACGCGATGATGAAGGGAGGGGACGGAACGCGACGGCTCGCGGGCCCTCCCGGGCGCGGGAAGAGGGAGCTAACGGTCCACGGTCAACGACACTGCGCGCTGGCGACGTGGCAGCAGTCCACATGCTGACGCCGCGTCAGGCAAAGGCCCTGGCTCATAACCCAAAACCTAAGACGCCCTCGCCCATAAAGTCAACATTCCCTACTAGATTTACCTGAAATTACGGGACACCCCTGGCACTCGCCCGCCGCCCCGTCCCGGCGGAGCCTTCTCCGCCGCCGGGCCCCTCGCGGCAGGGGTCTCAGGACGGGCGGAGGCCGGACAGGGTCGCCACGCGGAGGGCGG
Source organism: Sphaerisporangium siamense (assembly GCF_014205275.1). Taxonomy (NCBI): domain Bacteria; kingdom Bacillati; phylum Actinomycetota; class Actinomycetes; order Streptosporangiales; family Streptosporangiaceae; genus Sphaerisporangium; species Sphaerisporangium siamense. Next base: position 3,204,790 of record NZ_JACHND010000001.1, on the reverse strand, counting down.
TGTGGAGTTCGGTGCGCACCCGGCCGTCGGACAGGTCCGCCCGCGTGAGGTCGTGGATGCGGCCGAGACGGTAGTACAGCGTGCTGCGGTGGATGAGCAGGGCGCGGGCGGTCGCCTGGGCGTCGGCGCCGCTGTCGAGGTACGCCTCCAGGGTGTCGGCCAGCTTGCCGCCCGAGGGCGCCTCCAGCAGCCGGCGCACCGTCGGCGGCAGGTCGCCCGGCGTCAGGCCGGCCAGCGGAAGCTGGATCAGCAGCCGGTCCAGGCCCAGATCGTCCCAGTGGGCCGAGGTGCCGTGGCGCGCGGGGTCGGCCATCGCGACACGGCAGGCCATGACCGCCTCCCGGTACGACTCGTGCACCTGTGCCGGCTCGTCACGGGGACCGCCCCCGCCGCCGCGCACGGCCTCCAGCCCGGGATGGGCGAGCAGGCTCGCCAGCCGCTCCCTGTTGACCGGGCGGGGGATGACGAGCACCCCCTCCTCGCCGAGGACGGCGCCGCAGCCCTTGAGCGAGGTCGAGCGCACGATCACCGCCATGGCCTGCTCGATCGCCAGCCGTGTCCCCCCGCCCGGCCGCGCCGCGTCCTGCGCGGGAACCGGCACCCCGGCCAGACGCCCGGCCGGCACACCGCTCCCGGCGCGCGCGTTCCCGGCGGCACCCGCGGCCGGACGGGCGGACGGCACCGAGCGGAAGACCATCACGGCGTAGCGGGCCGCGGAGCTGAGCAGGCCGTGGGCGATCAGCTCGTCGCCGGCCCGCTCGCGCGCCGCCGCGTCGGTCGAGAGCAGCTCGGCCAGCAGCCGCCGCGACTCGTCGGAGTCCCGGCGGCGCTCCAGGCCGCGCAGCTCCAGCAGGGCGGCGAGCTCGGGCTCGGCCTCGCGCAGCGCGCCGGCGTGGTGGGCGGGCAGCTCTCCGTCCGGGTGGTGGTCGATGTAGGACGCGTATCCCACCACGTGGCGTCCGAGCCGGATCGGGTAGACCACCCGGGCGGGCGTGCCGTCGTGCGGAGGGAGCCGTACCGGGGCGTGCGCCCGCCGCACCTCGTGGGCGGCGATCATCTCGCGGGCGCGGGCGCTGGCCCGGCGGGAGAGGATCACCGAGCGCCGGGCGGCGTCCACCTCGTCGCCGTGCACGCTGAAGGCGACCAGGCCGAGATCGTCGTCGTAGAGCACCACCGGGCCGCCGAGCTGCTCCGCCAGCGTCTGGACCAGGTCGTCGATGCTCATGTCCGCCTCCGGCACGCTCGGCGGAGGCCGATATCCGCGCTCACACCCGGCGCCCGAGGCCGGACGTGGCGGGCCGGGGACCGGGTGGTGGAGGGAGGTGGTCGATGGGCACGGTTGACCCCTTTCCGACACGGTGTCTGAAACCTGTCCTGGAGATTAGTCCACCTGTAGCGATGCGGTGGTGACGAGCCACCGCTTAACCTCCGGGAAACGCATCGTTAATCCGGTTTTGACGTGGGAAGATCCGCGTGATTGGAGCGTTTCTGTGAGCCAAGGCGTCCCTGCGAGCGGCTGCGATTTCGCGTCCGCCTCCGGCCTGCTCTACTCCGGCGGATGGCGTCCCGGCGGCGGCGGAACCGCCCCCGTGCTGGAGGTCGCGACCGGCGAGCGCATCGGTGAGATCGCGCTGGCCGACGAGGCCGACGTCGAACGGGCCGGCGCGGCCGCGGCCGAGGCCCAGCGGGCGTGGGCCCGCGCCTCCTTCCGGGAGCGCTCGGCCGTCATGGCGCGGGCCGGTCAGGCCCTGGAGGGCATGCGGGCGGACATCGTCGCGATGATGATCCGCGAGACCGGCTGCATCCGCGCCAAGGCCGAGCAGGAGATCACCAAGGCCCAGGACGAGCTGCGCGCCGCCGCCGAGCTGGCCGACCAGCCCTACGGCCAGTTGCTCCCGCACGACGACCCGGCCGTGCTGAGCATGGCCAGGCGCGTGCCGGTCGGCGTGGTGGGCGTGATCGCGCCGTGGAACGCGCCGCTGATGCTGGCCATCCGCTCGGTCGCCCCCGCGCTGGTGCTGGGCAACGCCGTCCTGCTGAAGCCGGACGTGAAGACCGCGCTGAGCGGCGGCGTCGCGCTGGCCCGCGTCTTCGAGGCGGCCGGGCTCCCCGACGGCCTGCTGCACGTCCTGCCGGGCGGCCCCGCGACCGGCGAGGCCGTCGTGCGCTCCCCGCACACCTCGGTGATCTCCTTCACCGGCTCGTCCGCGACCGGCCGGCGGGTCGGCGAACTCGCGGGCGGCCTGCTCAAGCGGGTGGTGCTAGAGCTCGGCGGCAACAACGCGTTCATCGTGCTCGACGACGCCGACCTGGACGCCGCGGTGAACAACGCGGCCTGGGGGTCGCTGCTGCACCAGGGCCAGATCTGCATGGCGACCGGCCGCCACCTCGTGCACGAGCGGATCGCCGACGAGTACGTCGCGCGCCTGACCGAGCACGCCCGCTCGCTGGTCATGGGCGACCCGAAGCGGCCCGAGGTGCGGGTGGGCCCGCTGATCGACGCCCGCCAGGCCGGGCGCGTGCACGCGATCGTCACCGCCGCCGTCGAGGCGGGCGCCGTGGTGGGCGCGGGCGGCACGCAGGAGGGGCCGTTCTACCGGCCCACCGTGCTGGACCGGGTCGACCCCGGCTCGCCCGCCTTCACCGAGGAGATCTTCGGCCCGGTCATCCCGGTGACCCGGTTCGGCTCCGACGAGGAGGCCGCCGAGCTGGCGAACCGCACCTCCTACGGGCTGTCCGCGGCCGTCCACACCCGGGACCTGGCGCGCGGGCTCGCGCTGGCCGACCGGCTGCGCACCGGGATGGTGCACGTCAACGGCCAGACCATCAACGACGCCGCGCACGTCCCCATGGGCGGCATGGGGGCCTCGGGCAACGGGGGCCGCTACGGCGGCCACTGGAACCTGGACGAGTTCACCTACTGGCAGTGGGTGACCACGCGGTCCACGCCGCCCGCCTACCCCGTCTGACCGTCGAACGCCAACGCCGAAGAGAGGTGCTGACATGAGGATCATCGTCGACGAGGCCCGCTGCGAAGGTTACGGGTTCTGCGCCGAGGCCGCCCCCCACCTGCTGGAGCTGGACGACGAGGGCGAGCTGACGGTCCTGGCGGAGCAGGTCCCCGAGGACGAGCGCGCCAACGCCGAGGCCGCCGTGCGGGTGTGCCCGGTGGCCGCGCTCAAACTGGCGCCGTGATGCGCGAGGTCGTCATCGTCGGCGGCTCCATCGCCGCCGTCACCGCCGCCGACGCGCTGCGGCAGCAGGGCCACGACGGCCCGATCACCATCGTGAGCGACGAGCGGCACGCCCCGTACGTCCGCCCGCCCCTGTCCAAGGGGATGCTCAAGGGCACCGAGAGCGTCGACTCGGTGTTCATGGCGCCGCTGCGCGCCGACCTGGACTTCCGCCCGAAGACGCGGGCGCGCGGCCTGGACCTCGGCCGCCGCCGGGTGCTGCTGGAGGGCGGCGAGGAGCTGCCCTACGACGGCCTGGTGGTGGCCTCCGGCGCCCGCGCCCGCCGCCTGGGCCCGCCCGAGGCGGGCGAGCTGGTGGTGCGCGACCTGGACGACGCGCTGCGCCTGCGCGAGATCTTCGCCACCGCGCGCTCCGTCGTGATCGTCGGCGGCGGCTTCCTCGGCATGGAGATCGCCTCCACCGCCCGGGGCCTCGGCCTGGACGTCACGGTCGTGGACCGTGACCCTCCCCTGGTCCGCCAGTTCGGCGCCTTCCTGGCCGGGCACATGACGCGGGCGGCGCTCGCCGCCGGCGTGCGGCTGGTCCGCGCCCCCGAGGGCGTGCGGCTCGCGGGTACGCCCGCCACCGCCGTCCTCACGGGCGAGGGCGCCCCGCTGGAGGCGGACGTGATCGTCACGGCGGCCGGCGACCTGCCGAACGTGGAGTGGCTGGCCGGCTCCGGCGTCGGCGACCCCGGCGGTCTGCTGGTCGACGAGCGCTGCCGCGTGGCCCCGGGCGTCGTCGCCGCCGGCGACGTCGTCGCCCGTGTCGCCGACCACACCGGCCTGCCGCGCCGCTCGCCGCACTGGGGCAGCGCCATCGACCAGGCGAGGGCCGCCGCGCAGGCCCTGCTCAAGGGGGACGAGGCCCCCGAGTACCGTCCCTCGCCCTACTACTGGACCGAGCAGTGGGGCCTCGACATCAAGATCTGCGGCCGGATCCTCCCCGGCTGCGAGACCCACGTCGTCACCGGCTCGATGGAGGAGGGCAGCGCCCTGCTCCAGTGGACCCGCGACGGCGCCACCGTCGCCGCCGCCACCGTCAACCACCGCATGCCCGTGGTCAAGCTGCGCAAGCTCGCGGCCGCCCCCGTCCCCGAAAGGACCACAGGATGACCAGCCTCGCGGAGGGCCCCGCCCTCGACCTCGACCTGTTCAGCGACGCCGCGCTCACCGACCCGTTCCCCCTCTACAAGCAGATCCGCGACACCGCGCCCGCCGTCTACCTCCCCCGTTACGGTGCCTGGGCGATGGGCCGCTACGCCGACGTGCGCGGCGCGCTCGGCGACTGGGAGTCCTTCAGCTCCGCCCGGGGCATCGGCCTGAACGACCTGGCCAACGCCGCCACCCAGGGCATGATCATCGCCACCGACCCGCCCGAGCACGACAAGCTGCGCAACGTGCTGGCCGCGCGGCTGTCGCCCAAGGCCATCAGGGACCTCAGGGCCGACATCGAGCGCCGCGCGGACGAGCTGGTCGCGCCGCTGGTCGAGCGCGGCTCCTTCGACGCCGTGACCGACCTGGCCCGCGCCTTCCCGATCTCGATCGTGCTCGACCTGATCGGCCTGCCGCAGGACGGTCGTGACAAGGTGCTCGGCTGGGCGGACGCCGCCTTCTCCGCCAGCGGCCCGCCCGGACCCCGCACCGACGCCGCCTTCCCGCTGCTCCAGGACCAGCTCGCCTACCTGTCGGGCATCGAGCCGGACCAGCTGACCCCCGGCAGCATGGGCCGCGCCATCTACGACGCCGCCGCGGACGGGCTGATCAAGCCGGAGTCGTGCGTGCCGCTGATGTCGGCCTACGTCACCGCCGGCCTCGACACCACGATCAACGCGATCAGCAACTCGGTCTGGTACTTCGCCCAGCACCCCGACCAGTGGGACATGGTGCGCCAGGACCCGTCGCTGATCCCGGCCGCCTTCAACGAGGTGCTGCGCATCGAGGCCCCGGTGCAGTTCTTCTGCCGCGTCGCCACCCGCGACGTCGAGCTGGACGGCCAGACGCTGGCCGAGGGCTCCCGGGTCATGATGCTCTACGCCTCGGCCAACCACGACGAGCGCAAATGGGAAGACCCCGAGCGCTTCGACGTCCGGCGCAACCCCGTGGACCACCTCACCTTCGGGTACGGCATGCACGGCTGCGCGGGCCAGGGCCTCGCCCGCCTGGAAGGGCACTCCATCCTCGGCGCCCTCGCCCGGCGGGTGGCCCGCTTCGAGGTCGGCGCGCCGCAGCGGCGCCTGAACCAGCTCATCCGCGGCCTCGACGCGCTGCCGACCACCGTGCACGCGGGCTGAGAGGACGGCGGGCATGCGGACAGCATGGTTGAGCGGACCGGGCGGCATGGGCGTCCGGGAGGTGGACGAGCCCGGCCTGGCCGGCCCGGGTGACGCGATCGTGGACATCGTCTACGCCGGGATCTGCGGCTCCGACCTGTGGAGCTTCCGGGGGCTCGTGCCCCACGCCGAGGGCGGCATCGGGCACGAGTTCCTGGGCGTGGTGCGGGAGGCCGGCGACGGGGTCACCGGCCTGCGGGCCGGGGACGCCGTCATCGCGCCCTTCCTCTTCGCCGAAGGCGAGTGCGCCGAGTGCCGGCGCGGCCTGCAACCGCTGTGCGAGCGGGCCGGCATCTGGGGCAAGGACTGGGCGGGCGCCCAGGCGCAGAGCATCCGCGTGCCCTACGCGGACGCCACCCTCGTCCCCCTGCCGTACGGAGCCGGGGAGCTGGACGACGAGCTGGCGCGGCGGCTGATCCCGCTGTGCGACGTGTTCGCGACCGGCACGCACGGTGTCACGCTGGCCGGGGTCGAGCCCGGCGACCTGGTGGCGGTGATCGGCGACGGCGCGGTGGGCATCTCCGCGGCGATGGCGGCCCGCCGCGCCGGAGCCGCCGAGGTGCTGCTCATCGGCGAGCAGCCGAAGCGGCTCAAGGTGGCCGAGGCGGCCGGCGCCGCCACGCTGCACGTCTCGCGGGACGAGGACGACGTGGCCGAGCGGGTGCGCGACGCCCTCGGCGGCCGGGCTCCGCAGCGCGTGGTGGAGTGCGTCGGCATGCAGGCCGCCTTCGACACCGCGCTCGCCATCGCCGGGCCGGCCGCATCTGTCGGCTTCGTCGGCGTGCCGCACGGCGTGCGGGAGATCGCCCCGATGCGGCTGTTCGGCAAGCAGCTCCGCCTGGCCGGTGGCGTCGCCCCGGCCCGGCACTACCTGCCCGGCTTCATCGACGACGTCGCGGCGGGCCGCCTGGACCCGTCGCCGCTCGTCGACCTGGTGCTCGACCTGGACGACGTGGCCGACGGCTACGCCGCGATGGACGGCGGCACCGCGCTCAAGGCGGTGCTCAGGACCGCCTGAGCATCCCACCACCACTTCCCGCGGGCACCCCGCGCCGCCGGGCCATGCGGTGCTGCCCGGAAACAGGGCGATTCCCGCCGCATGGCCACCAGACAGGAAGGAGCCGCAGATGGCGACCAAGACCAGGGCCGTGGTGCTCGGCGCAGGCATCGGAGGGCTGACCCTGGCGCTCGAACTGCACCGGGCCGGGATCGAGTGCGTCGTCCTGGAGGCCGCGCCGAGCCTGGCCGCGCTCGGCGTGGGCATCAACCTGCTGCCGCACGCCACGCGCAACCTGGCCAGGCTCGGCCTGGAACCGGCGCTGGCCGAGGTCGCCGTCACCACGCGCGAGTCGGCCTTCTTCAACCGCTTCGGCCAGCTCATCGCCCGCGAGCCCGCCGGCCGCCACGCCGGCTACGACTGGCCGCAGTTCTCCATCCACCGCGGCGACCTGCAGCAGGTGCTGCTGGCCGCCGTCCACGAGCGGCTCGGCCCGGACGCGGTGCTGCTCGGCCACCGGGCCACCCACGTCACCCAGGACGACCGCTCGGCCACCGCGCACGTCCGGCACCCCGACGGCTCGTCCTCCACGGTGCGCGGCGACGTGGTCGTGGGCGCGGACGGCGTCCACTCGGTCGTGCGCGCGCAGTTCCACTCCGGCGCCGCCCCGCGCTACACGGGCTACATGATGTGGCGTGGCACCACCGTGTGGCCGCGTTTCCTCACCGGGGCCAGCATGGTGCGGGCCGGCTGGCTGGCCACCGGGAAGATGGTGATCTACCCGATCCGCGACCGGGTGAACGCGCGCGGCGACCAGCTCGTCAACTGGGTGGCCGAGGTCGAGGGCCCGATCCGCGACGTCCGCGACTGGAACCGTCCCGGCCTGGTCGAGGACTTCATCGCGCCGTTCGAGGACTGGCGCTTCGACTGGCTCGACGTGCCCGCCATGATCCGGGCGGCCGACGAGGTGCTGGAGTACCCGATGGTGGACCAGGACCCGCTGCCGCACTGGGGCGAGGGCCGGGTCACGCTGCTCGGCGACGCGGCACACCCGATGGTGCCGCGCGGCTCCAACGGCGCCGCCCAGGCCATCCTCGACGCCCGGGTGCTGGCCGAGCGCCTGGCCGCGGGGGACCCGTGCCGCGCGCTGCGCGCCTACGAGGCCGAGCGGGTGCCCGCCACCTCCCAGGTCGTGCTGACCAACCGGGCCAACCCGCCCGACGCGCTGCTGCGCGAGGTCTACGAGCGCACCGGCGACCGTCCGTTCGCGCGGATCGAGGACGTGATCACGCCGGAGGAGATCAGGCGCATCGGCGAGGGCTACCAGGCCGTCGCCGGATACTCCCGCACCGCACTTACCTGACCGACGACACCGTTCCACAAGGGGGACCACATGGACATCAGCAACGCGCTCGGCGTGATGACCGGCGACCGCTACCGCGCGAGCCTGAACGACGGGCGCGAGGTCTGGCTGGCCGGGGAGCGGGTGGCGAACGTCGCCGAGCACCCCGCCTTCCGCGGCGTGGTGGACGAGTTCGCCCGCCTCTTCGACCTGCGCGTCGAAGGGGAGGCCAACCGCGAGACCAACACCTTCGTCTCGCCGGAGACCGGCAACCTCGTCAGCCGCTCCTACGCGCTGCCGCGCACCCGCGAGGAGCTGCGGGCCAAGTTCGCCGCCTCGGAGTGGTGGATGCGGGAGAGCTTCGGCCAGCTGGGCCGCTCCCCCGACTTCATGGCCAACGTCGTGGTCGGCCTGTACGACTACCACGAGGAACTGGAGCGGGAGCGCGAGGGGTTCGGCGCCAACGCCGTCAACTACCACCGCTACGCCATGGAGCACGACCTGGTGCTCACCCACGCGCTCGGCGACCCCCAGATCGACCGGAGCGCCAGCCCCCTCGACGACCCGGACCTGGCGCTGCGCGTGGTGGAGAAGAACGAGCGCGGCGTGGTGATCCGCGGCGCCAAGCAGCTCGCCACCCTGGCCCCGTTCTCGCACGAGGTGCTCGTCTACCTCAACGCGGTCACCGCGATGCGCGGCGCGGAGGAGTTCGTGCTGTGGTTCGCGCTGCCGATGAACGCCAAGGGCCTGAAGATCCTCTGCCGCGAGCCGCTGGGCGAGCGCGGCAACGGGCACAGCCACCCGCTCGGCCTCCGCTACGACGAGCAGGACGCCATGCTGTTCTTCGACGACGTGGAGATCCCCTGGGAGCGGCTGTTCCTGCTGGAGAACAACCTGCTGGCCGTCAAGGGGCTGAGCCGCCTCAACGCCTGGAGCATGCAGAGCACGCACATCCGCTTCCACGAGCGGCTCAAGCTGTTCGTCTCCGTGGCCGCCATGCTGGCCGAGAGCATCGGCGTCAACGCCTTCCGCGGCATCCAGGAGAACGTCGGCGAGCTGATCTCCTACGCCGAGACGCTGCGGCTCGGCATCGCCGGCGCCGAGGCGTCGGCCGTGACCACCCCGGGCGGGCTGCTGGCCCCGGCGCCGAGCTACGGCCTGGGCTTCTGGTCGGCCGACGTCTCGGCCCGGGTGGTGGAGCTGGTGCGCCGCATCGGCGCGTCGGGGCTCATCATGCAGCCCACCGAGGCCGACCTGGCCTCCCCCGAGCTGCGGCCGTTCCTGGAGAAGTACATGCGCGGCCACGACATCGACGTGGACCGCAAGGCCCGGCTGTTCCGGGTGGCGTGGGAGCTGGTCGGCGACGGCTTCGGCAGCCGCCAGGAGCTCTACGAGTACCTGCACCGGGGCGACCCGGGCGCGGGCCGCACCCGCCTGCTGCGCACCTATGACCGCTCCGAGGTGGACGCCCGCCTGACCGAGCTGATCTCCGCCCCGCTGCACGCCTGACCCGAGAGGACATCATGATCATCGACGTGCACGGTCACGTGACCGCGCCCAACGAGCTGTACGCCTGGAAGGCCAACCTTCTCTCGCACCGCGGCGCGCACGGCGGCAAGGCGCCGGCCATCAGCGACGACCGCATCCGCGAGGTCCACCACGAGCCGCACCCGAGCTTCGGCAACGTCTCGCACCTCGACCACATCGACGGCGCCGGGGTGGACGTGCAGCTCATCTCCCCGCGCCCGTACCAGATGATGCACAGCGAGCAGCCCGCCAAGATCGTGCGCTGGTTCACCGAGGAGACCAACAACATCATCCACCGCACCGGCGAGCTGTTCGACGGCCGCTTCCGCGGCGTCGCCGGCCTGCCGCAGTCGCCGGACCTCAAGCCGGAGGAGTGGGTGGGCGAGCTCCGCCGCACCGTCACCGAGCTGGGGTTCGTGGGCGCGCTGCTCAACCCCGACCCGCACGAGGGCGCGGCCGTGCCGCCCGCCCTGGGCGACCGGTACTGGTATCCGGTCTACGAGGCGCTGTGCGAGCTGGACGTGCCGGCCCTCATCCACGCGGCCGGCTGCCGCCCGCCCGCGCGCGAGCCGTACAGCCTGCACTTCATCCAGGAGGAGACGGTCGCGATCTGGAGCCTGCTGTCCTCCGACGTGCTCAAGGACTTCCCCGACCTGAAGATCGTCGTCTCGCACGGCGGCGGGGCCGTCCCCTACCAGGTGGGCCGCTTCCTGCCCTCCGGGGTGCGCGCGGGCGGCACGCCGTACCTCGACAAGCTGCGCCGCCTGTGGTTCGACACCTGCCTCTACACCCAGGAGGCCATCGAGCTGCTGGTCAAGGTCGTCGGAGTGGAACGCTGCCTGTTCGGCACCGAGAAGCCCGGCACCGGGTCGCAGCGCAACCAGGAGAACGGCCGCTGGTTCGACGACATCCACCTGCTGGTCCGCGACATCGACTGGTTCACCGAGGACGACCGGGAGGCGATCTTCCACAAGAACGCCGCCGCGCTGTTCCGGCTCTGAGAGGGGCACGCTCATGGCAACCGTTGTCACCGCGATCGGCAGCTCGCACGGCCCCCAGCTCAAGACGCCGCCCGCGCGCTGGGCCGAGCGCGGGGTCGCCGACCGCCGCAGCTCCGCCCTGGAGTTCCGGGGCCGCCGCTACACCTTCGACGAGCTGCGCGCCGCGCGGCCCGACTTCGCCGCCGAGTGCGCGCCCGAGGCCCAGGAACGGCGCTGGGCCGCGAGCCAGGCGGCGATGGACCGGCTCGGCGCGCACGTCGCCGCCGCCGAGGCCGACGTGGTCGTGATCGTCAGCAGCGACCACAAAGAGATCTACGACGACGCGCTGCTGCCCGGCTTCGCCGTCTACTGGGGAGACGACGTCGCGCACGTGCCCTTCACCGCCGAGCAGCTCGACGCCATGCAGCCGGGCCTGGCCGAGGCGGCGCTCGGCGACGTGCCGGACCGGACGATCACCCGGCCCTGCCACCCCGCGCTGGCCCGGCACCTGATCGAGCGCGCCGTGGACGACGGCTTCGACGTGGCCGCCTCGCGCGCGCTGCCCGCGGGACGCTACGGCAACCACGGCGTCCCGCACGGCTACGGCTTCATCTACCAGCGCGTCCTCGGCGAGTCCTCGGCCGTGCCGATGGTGCCGGTGTTCGTCAACACCTTCTACGAGCCGAACCCGCCGTCCGCCCGGCGCTGCCTTCAGTTCGGCAAGGCGCTCGGCCGCGCCCTGGTCACCTTCCCCGGCGACCTGCGCGTCGGCGTCGTCGCCTCCGGCGGACTGTCTCACTTCGTGATCGACGAGGAGCTCGACCAGGCGTTCCTCAAGGCCCTGGAGAACGGCGACGAGGCGTTCCTCGCCGGGCTGCCCGCCGACCAGATGCGCTCGGGCACCTCGGAGCTGCGCAACTGGATCGTCGTGGCCGGGATCGCCGCCGAGACCGGCCTGCGCGTCTCCGGCGTCGACTACCAGCCCTGCTACCGCACCGAGGCCGGCACCGGCAACGCCATGGGCTTCGTGACCTGGGAGAGCACCCGATGAGCGACCTCGACCGGCTGCGCGCCCTCGACGCGTGCGCCGTCTCCGACGCCCTGGACACCCTCGGCCTGCCCGGCGCGGTCACCGGCCTGGCCCCGATGTGGCCGGCCGGCCGCGTCATGGCCGGCCGGGTGCGCACCGTCAAGGCCGCGCCCAAGTCCGGCGCCGGTCCCGCCACACACATCGCCACTCCCTTGGTCGCGATCGCCGAGCCCGGCGACGTGGTCGTCATCGACAACCACGGCCGCACGGACGTCTCCTGCTGGGGCGGCCTGCTGGCCGAGGCCGCCGGGCAGCGCGGCGTGGCCGGGGTGATCGTCGACGGCGCCTGCCGCGACGTCCAGGACTGCGAGGCCCTGGACCTGCCGCTGTTCGCCCGCGCGGCGGTGACCGTCAGCGCCAGGGGCCGCATCGTGCAGGAGGACATGGACGTCCCCGTGCAGATCGGCGGAGTGCGGGTGTGCGGCGGCGACTACGTGATCGCCGACCGCAACGGCGTCGTCTTCGTGCCCGCGGCCGACCTCGGGCGCGTGCTGGACCTGGCCGGGCGGATCGCCGCGCGCGAGGCCGCCATGGCCGAGGCCGTGCGCTCCGGCCGCGGCGTCGTCGAGGTCATGCACGACTCCCAGTTCCCCACGATCACCCCGGAGGTGACCTCATGACCCTGGAGGAGCGCTTCGCCGCGCTGTCCACCGCGACCGTCTCCGACGCGCTGGACAAGCTGGGACGGCCGGGCAGCCTGCTGGGCATCGCCCCGCTCGGCCCCGGCCAGTCGCTGGCCGGCCGCGCCTACACCGTGCGCTACGTCCCGGCGGGCGACCCGCCGGGCACGGTCGGCGACTACCTCGACGACGTGCCCCCCGGCGGGGTCGTCGTGCTCGACAACTCCGGCCGCACCGACTGCACGGTCTGGGGCGACATCCTCACCGCCGTCGCGCACGCGCGCGGCGTGGCGGGGACCGTCATCGACGGCGTCTGCCGCGATGTGCACCGGGCGCTCGGCCTGGGCTATCCCGTCTACAGCCGGGGCCGGTTCATGCGCACCGGCAAGGACCGCGTCGAGGTCGCCGAGGTGCAGGGGCCGGTCACGATCGGCGGCGTGCAGGTGCGGCCGGGCGACCTGATCCTCGGTGACCAGGACGGTGTGCTCGCCGTGCCGCGCGACTGCGAGGAGCGGGTACTGGAGATCGCGGAGCAGATCGCCGCCCGCGAGGACGCCATCCTGCGCATGGCCCTGGACGGCGCGACCATCGCCGAGGCCCGCGCGGCGCACGGCTACCACAACCTCCAGCGCAAGGAGACGTCATGACCGCCGAGCTGCTGGAGCTGGGGACGGCCACCCTGTTCGAGGCCTCCGGCCTCCCCTGCGACCTCGACCCGAGCCTCCGGCCCGTCTGGCCCGGCGCCCGCGTGGCGGGCCGGGCCCTGACCGTGCAGGCCGCCGAGGGCGACAACCTGCCGCTGCACTGGGCGCTTGAGGAGGCCGAGCCGGGCGACGTGCTGGTCGTGGACGCCGGCGGCGCGCGGTTCGGGTACTGGGGCGAGGTGCTCGCCGTCGCCGCCCAGGCGCGCGGCGTGGCCGGGCTGGTCATCGACGGCGGCGTCCGCGACACCGCGCGGCTGCGCGAGCTGGGCTTCCCCACCTTCAGCACCCACATCGCCATCCGCGGCACCGGCAAGCGCTGGCGGGGCACCGTCGGCGCGCCCGTCGTGATGCGCGGCCTCCCGGTGCGCACCGGCGACCTGGTGGTGGCCGACGAGGACGGCATCGTCGTGCTGCCGCAGGCCGTCGTCCCCGGTGTGCTGGCCGCCGCGCGCGAGCGGGTGGCCAAGGAGGAGGCGTTCATGGCCCGGCTGCGCGAGGGTGAGCTCACCCTCGACCTGTACGGCATGCGCGACCTGCCGGACCTGCCATGAGCCTCCCCGACGCCTTCCGCCGCGCCGCGGGGAGCTTCGCCTCGGGCGTCACCGTGGTGACCACCAGCGACGGCGAGCACCTGTACGGCATCACGGCGACCTCGTTCGTCTCCCTGTCGCTGAACCCGCTGCTGGTCACCGTCTCGATCAACGGCTACAGCCCCTTCCTCAACGAGGTGGCCGCGACCGGGTGCTTCGCCGTCAGCGTGCTCGCCGGCGACCAGCGCGAGGTGTCCCAGTACTTCTCCACCCGCGGCCGGGGCCGGGCCGCGGGCGCCTTCCCCGGAGTGGCCACGGTCACCGAGACCACCGGGGCGCCGATCGTCGCCGACTGCCTGAGCTGGTTCGACACCCGCCTGCACGCGATCCTGCCCGGCGGCGACCACCAGATCCTCATCGGCGAGGTGGTGGCGGCCGGTTCCGGGACGGCCACGCCGCTGCTGTACTGGTCCGGCGGCTACCGGCGGCTGGACCCGGCCGACGAGGGCACCCCCGCCCGGGTCGAGACCTTCGCCGACGCCCTGTCGGCCCGCCTGCACGCCGACGGGCTGACCCCGCACCAGCTCATCGAGGCCCAGCACGCGCTGGAGCCCGCCGCGGCCGAGCTGGCCGCGTTCCGCCGTTCGCCGGAGGGGCTCGGCGCGCTGAAGGAGGCGCTCGACGCCTCACGCGAAGCGGTCGCCTCCGCCGAGCGCTTCACCGAGAGGTCGGTGCGCTTCCACGCCGCGCTCGGCACCGCCAGCGGCAACCCGGCCATCGCCGCCTCGCTCCAGGCCCTGGCCCGGTCCCGGCACGAGCACTACGCGACGGGGACCAACCCCACCGCCACCCGCCGCACCCTCGCCGCCCACCAGGAGATCTACGACGCCATCGCCGCGGGCGAGGCGGTGCGGGCGCGCGAGGCGATGGCCGCGCACCTGGCCGTCGTGGGCAGCCGGCTGTGCTGCGAGGAACCCGGCGAAGGGCCCGGATGAGCGTGCGCGTCGACGCCACGTAGGCCGGGCCCGAGCCGGCCGCGCTCCACCGCGACTACGAGGAGCAGCTCCTCGTAGTCGCGGTGGACCGATATCGGCGACCTGGTGCCCGCGAGCTCCCGCTCGCGGGCGGTGCCGCGACCCCGTGCCGGGCGAGCGGCCCGGGTCAGTGGGGGGCTGTGGCCAGGCGCGCCGCGATGTCGGCGCGGAGGGCCTTCTTGTCGATCTTGCCGACTTTCGTGGCGGGGAGTTCCGCGACGACCACCAGGTGTTCGGGAAGCTTGAAGCGGGCCACCCCGGCCGACTCCATCATGGTCCGGATCTCTTCCAGGGTGACCGTCGCGGCGGAGTGAGGGACCACGTAGAGGCAGACGCGTTCGCCGAGAACAGGGTCGGGCATGGCCACGGCCGCCACCTGCCGGACGGCGGCGGACTGGTAGGCGAGGTTCTCCACTTCTTCGGCGGAGATCTTCTCGCCGCCCCGGTTGATCATGTCCTTGTCGCGGCCCTCCACCACCAGGTTGCCCTCGGGGGTCCGGCGGCAGATGTCGCCCGAGCGGTACCAGCCGTCGAAGGTGAAGGCGCGGGTGTTCTGTTCGGCGGCCCGGTAATAGCCGCGGGGCGTGTAGGGGCCTCTCGTCAGGAGGCTTCCCTGCTCGCCTTCCGGTACGTCGTCGTCGTTCTCGTCGACGAGGCGCACCTCGTCGGCGGCGGACAGCGGGCGGCCCTGGGTGGTGCAGATGACGTCCTGGGGGTCGTCCAGCCGGGTGAAGTTCAACAGTCCCTCGGCCATGCCGAACACCTGTTGCAGCCGCGCCCCGAGGACGGGCTCCACGCGGTACGCCAACTCGTCGGCCAGCCGGGCGCCGCCCACCTGGATCACCCGGAGGCTGCGCAGCGCGTCCGCGCCGTGGTCGGTGGCATGGTGCAGCCAGCGGTTCGCCACGGCGGGGACCACCGCCGTGTGGGTGACGCCCTCGGCCGCGATCGTGGCGAACGCCCGTACGGGCTCCGGCGAGGGCAGCATGACGACCCGGGCGCCGGCGAGGAGCGCGCCCAGGATGCCGGGGCAGGCCAGGGGGAAGTTGTGCCCGGCCGGGAGGCTCACCAGGTAGACCGAGCCGGATGTCACCCCGGCGACCTCCGCGCTGGCGCGCGCGTTGTAGGCGTAGTCGTCGTGGG
This sequence comes from Sphaerisporangium siamense, assembly GCF_014205275.1. NCBI lineage: Bacteria > Bacillati > Actinomycetota > Actinomycetes > Streptosporangiales > Streptosporangiaceae > Sphaerisporangium > Sphaerisporangium siamense. The sequence continues at coordinate 3,189,257 of NZ_JACHND010000001.1, read as the reverse complement.
TGCGGGCGATCAGCTTGGGCAGGCCGGTGGTGCCGCCGGACAGGAGGAACACGGCCGTGTCCCGTGGCGAGGGGGCGATCGTGTCGAGGCGGGACCGGGCGGCCGCCGCGTCGCCGGACGGGGCGAACAGGGCACGCAGGTCGATGCCGCCGGGGGCGACGTGGTCCCCGGCCACCAGGACGTGCCACGCCGCACCGGTCGCGGCCCGCACGTCGGCGGCCAGGTCGTGGGCGAGGGTCTGGTGGTCGAAGTCCCCGATGCGGTCCGGTACGGCGATCGCCACCGCTTCGGCGTGCACGGCCAGGTAGGTGAGCTCGGCCCGGCGGTGCGCGGGCAGCGCCATCACCGGCACGATGCCCGCGCGCAGCAACGCCAGCGTGAGGAGCACGAACTCCCAGGAGTTGCCCAGTTGCACGACGATCCGGTCCCCGGGGGCGAACCCGAGGTCCAGCAGGCGCGCGGCGGCGACGTCGGCCCGGTCGGCGAGTTCGGCGTGAGTGAGTCGCAGGCCCGTCCCCTGACAGGCGAGCGGGTCGATCAGGGCCGGGGCGTGCGGGGCGCGGTCGGCGGCGGCGCGCAGCAGCGTGCCGAGCGGGATGCCCGCCCAATATCCCGCCGCGGCGAATCGTGCCACCTCCGCGTCGGGCCACGGGACGGTGTGCTCAGCGATCGGGGTGGGCATCGCCGGCCTTTCTCGTGAGGATGACGGCGTCGAGCGCGATCAGACCCGAGTGCGTCAGCCGCAAGGGGTTGATCTCGATCTCGTCGATGAGCGGGTTGGCGGCGAGCAGGCCGCCGAGGGAGGCCACGATCTCGCCGAGCGCGCGGGGCGCCAGGACCGGGCCGCCGCGCCATCCGGCGAGCAGGGCACGTCCGGAGAGCTCCGACGGCATGCCGCTCGCCTCGTCCACGGACAGCGGCGCCAGGCGGACCGCGACGTCGGCCAGCGCTTCCGCGACGGTGCCGCCGAGGCCGATAAGGACGACGGGGCCGAACACGGGGTCGCGGCGCGCGCCGACGATCAGGTCGATTCCGGGCGGCGCCATCGCCTCGATCAGGTAGCGGCGGGCGCCCGCCGCTTCGAGGCGGTCGAGTGCCGCGTCCAGGGCCTGGTGGCTGGTGATGCCGAGATGGACACCGCCGATCTCGGTCTTGTGCAGGACCGCGGCGTCGAGCAGTTTCGCCGCGACGGGGCGAACGCCGCGGTCGGCGCCGTCGCCGTCACCGCCGCCGAGCGCGTCGAACGCCTCGTGCGCGGCGGAACGGGTGGCGCAGCATCGACGGGGCATGGTCGCTATGCCCAGGTGGTCGAGGAGGTCCTTGGCCTGGCCCTCGTCGTAGGCGTCGGCCACCTCGACGGCCGTGCCAGGGGCCGCGGGCCCGTCGCCGCCGGTCGAGCGGGCGCGGGCGTCCGCGACGAGCGCGGCGGTCGCGGCGGCGACTCCGGCGGGGTCACCGGTGGCGGCGATTCCGGCGGCCCGGAGCGCGTCCCGGTCCCGGGTGACGGCGTCGCCTGTCCCGCCCAGGCCGAGGACCAGGGGGACGCCGTCGGTCCGGCCCGCTCGTGCGGCGGCGACCAGGTCGACCGCGCCCGGCTCGTGCAGGGCGTACGCGGCGATGACGTCCACACCGGGGTCGGCGCCGACGGCCCTGAGCACGCCGCCCATCGCCGGGCCCGGGCGACCGGTGTCCACCGGGTTGCGCTGGTAGGTCAGCGGCGGCAGCAGTGCCGCGAGTTCGTCCTGGGTGTGGCCGGTCAGTTCGGGGACGGCGATCGAGCGCCCCTGGAGGTTGTCGAGCAGGAGCAGCCCCGGACCCGCCTGGGCGGTGACGACGCCCACGCCCGGATCAGCGACCGCGCGGGCCCGGGTCACCGCGAGGGCTCCCACGGCGTCCACCAGTTCCCGTTCGTCCCCGACGAGGACGGCGCCCGCCTGGGCGAGCGCGGCGCGGGTGGTACGCCAGGACGTGGCGAGCGCGCCCGTGTGCGAGGCGGCGAAGGCGCCCACGTCGCTACGCCCGACCACCAGGGCCACCACGGGCCGCCGGGCGGTCAGGCGCCGCACGGCGGCGATCAGCCGTGGGCCGTCCGCCACCGTCTCGACGTGCAGGGCGACGGCCGTCGTGTCCGGATCGTCGGCGAGGTGGTCGAGGACGTCGGGTGCCGTCACGTCGGCCCCGTTGCCCAGGCCGACGGCCAGGCTGATGCCGTGCCCGGCTTCGGCGAGCGCGAACGCCAGCGCGTGGTTGACGCCGCCGCTCGCCGCGACGACCGCGATGCCGCCGGACGGCACGCGGGACGTTCCGGGGACGAAGCTCGCCGTCAGGTGCGCGCCGGGCACCAGGAATCCGCTGGTGTTCGGGCCGAGCACCCGGATGCCGGTGGCGCGGGCGATCTCGGTGAGGCGGCGCTGATGCTCGGCGCCCTGCCCGCCGGCGACCTCCGCGAAGCCTCCGCCGCAGACGAGCGCGGCCCGTACGCCCGCGTCGGCCGCTTCGGCGAGGATGGCGGCGCAGGCGGCGGCGGGGACGCAGAGTACCGCGAGGTCGACCGGGCCGTCGGCGGACGCGGCGCCGATCGACGGGTACATGGTGTCGTCGCGTCCGTTCACCAGGGCCAGGTGGCCGCCGACCGCGGTGAAGCCCCCCAGCGAACGGGCCATCGCGGCGCCGAGCTTCGCCGGATTCCGCGACGCCCCGACGATCGCGATGCCGCGTGGCGCGAACAGCGCGTCCAGTGGGCCGGGCGTCCTGATCTGCGTCATGCGGGCACTCCTACGAGGTCGGCGCGGCCGGAGAGGACGGTGGTGACGGCGCGGTCGGGGTCGGCGTCGGGTTCGATCGACAGGGCGGGCAGGCCGGCGCCCAGCCGTGCCCGCTCACAGAGGAGGGTGCGGGTCAGCCGGGTGCCGCCGTGGACGGCGACCAGCACGGGAGCGTCCGGCCCGGCCGGTTCTGTCGGCTCGGTGAGCTCGTCCAGCCGGGCGAAGAGCGGGGGCAGGTCCGCCTCGCTGTCCGGCGCGGTCAGCAGGGCGCCCCAGACGCCGGACACTGGATCCGCCGACAGCGGCAGACCGGGCGTGCCGTCGATCGCGGCCGGGCGGCCGTCGGCGCCGGACCGGATGCGGACCAGGCGGGCCGGGGCGGCCCACGCGGCGGTATGGAATGGAGTGTCCAGCGGGTCGGCGCCGTGCGCGGCGCGCCACGCCCGGTGGACCGAGTCCACGTACTCGGGGGCGCGGCGGGCCAGCCGCCCGTCCGAGATGCTCCGGGACAGGAAGTGGTACGCGAACTGCCACGGTTCGAAGGCGTCGTGGTAGATGCCGAAGTGCTCCCACCAGGAGAGGCTGGGGCGGGCCGAGTCCTGGATGCGACGGACCGAGGGCTGGGCCGCCTTCTCGTACGCGCTCAAGGCCTCCGCGAGATCGGTGTGCGTGGTCAACGCCCGGGCCAGCGCGATCGCGTCCTCCATGGCCATTTTCGTGCCGGAGCCCACGGAGAAGTGCGCGGTGTGGACGGCGTCCCCCAGGAAGACCACGGGACGCGGGGCCATGGTGTGCCACTGCCTCGTTCGCCGGGTCCGGAAGCCGGCCCACCGTGAGTTGTTGGTGAGGAGCCGCCCGCCCTCGATCTGGTCGGCGAACAGATTCTCCAGGTACTCCTTCGAGCGCAGGTCGCTCGGGCCCGGCGGCTGCGCGGTGTCGAACTCGTCCAGTCCGGCGCGCCGCCACGTCGCCTCGTCGGCTTCGACGATGAACGTCGACATGTCGCCTGAGATGGGATAGCCGTGGACCGCGAAGACGCCGTGCGGGCCGCGTTCGTGAATGAACGTCAGGCCGTCGAACAGGTGGTCCGTGCCGAACCAGATGAATTTGGCCGTGGCCGTCTCGACGTCCACGCCCAGGTCGGTCCCGATCTCCTCCCGGATCTTGGACGCGGCTCCGTCCGCCGCCACCACCAGGTCGTACTCCGCCAGGTCGGACAGCCGCACCTCGGTCGAGAAGCGCAGCGTCGCGCCCACCTCCCGGGCGCGCTCCGTGAGCAGCAGGAGCAGGGTGCGGCGGACCACGGCGGCCATGCCGTTCCCGCCGCACCGGACGCGTTCCCCCTTCAGCCGGACCTCGATCTCGTCCCAGTGCCGGCCGTGGCCGGTCAGGGCGCGGCGGAGGACGGGGTCGGCCTCATGGACGGCCTCCAGCGTGCGGTCGGAGAAGACCACCCCGAAGCCGAACGTGTCATCGGCGCGGTTGCGCTCGAAGACCGTCACCTCGGCGGCCGGGCTCGCCTGTTTCATGAGAGTGGCGAAGAACAGCCCGCCAGGGCCCCCGCCCACCACCGCGATTCGCATAAGGCTCCGCTCACCTGCCGAGAATCTTGGCCATGACCTCGGCCAGCGTCGCTTCGGGGTCCTCCGTCAGGGAGGCCGCCCGCCAGGCGACCATGTGGTCAGGACGGATCAGCAGGACGCCGTCCTCGCCGGTCTCGGACATCGTCTGGTAGTCGCCGTAGCTGTCCTCGTAGTCGCAGCCGCGGCCGATGGAGTGCACCCGCAGCGGGACGCCGAAGCGCTTGGAGACCAGCTCGGCCGCATCGCGCCAGGCCGCCCCGTTGATGCCGGTGAGCAGCGTGAACCGGCCGCGTCCGCACAGGTCGAACGTCGAGACCCGGTGCTGGTCGCGGGTCACCCAGACATGCGGCAGGTGGCGGCCGGGGCGGCTGGTCGCGAAGTGGTAGATCTCCTCGTCACGCGGCGCCACCTGGTCCGGCGTGCCGTCGGAGACGATCGCGCCGGACGTGTAGTGCTGGTTCGTCTCGACGCCGTGCGTGTTGAACCCCATGATCGTCGCGCGCAGCGCGGCGTCGAAGTCCCGGCGGCGCTCGGTGGCCTCGGGGGTGGGCGCGTCGAGCGCGTCGAGCGCGTCGCGCAGCGCCTGCGCGCCGGACGCGGGCGGCAGCCGGAGCGCCATGAACAGCGGCGGCATGAGCCCGTCGCTCTTCTTGGCCCGCTGCACGATCTGCTTGGCGACCGGCAGCCGCTCCTCGCGGTAGCTGTCGAGCAGCGAAGGCGCCGCCTGCCCGCGCAGCACCATCATGAGCTTCCAGCACAGGTTGTAGCTGTCCTGCATGGACGTGTTCGAGCCGAGGCCGTTCATCGGCGAATGCCGGTGGACCGCGTCGCCGACGCAGAAGACGCGGCCCTTCATGTTGTCGGTCGCGTACACGTCGTTGACGGCCCAGGTGGAGATCGACTCGACCTTCACGGGCACCGTGTCGTCGCCGATCAGCTGGTGGGCGATGCGGATGCCGTCCGCCTCGGTGAGCGAGGGCTCCCCGGCGGCGACGTCGTATCCCCAGACGCCGATCCAGCGCGTCCACGGGCGGACCATGCGGAGCACGCCGATGCCGTTGCCGTCGTGGCCGACGCCCGGCTGAATGAACCAGTACATGTCGCCCGGACGGTGCTCGGCGAAACGCGACAGGTCCGCCTCGAAGACGACGTTGATCGAGCCGCCGAGGCCCATCTTCCCGACCAGCGGCAGGCCCAGCTGCTCGACGACGGCCGAGTTGCCGCCGTCCGCGCCGATCAGGTACTTGGCGCGGATCTCGTACCGGCCATCGGTCAGCCGGTCCTTGACGGTGGCGGTCACGCCGTCGTCGTCCTGCGTGAACGTGAGCAGCTCGGTGTTGAAGCGCACGGACGAGCCGCGGGCGGCGGCCGCGTTGAGCAGGATCGGTTCGAGGATGTGCTGCGGCAGGTCGCAGACCGCGGACGGGCTGGCCAGGTCGTGCTCGGCCTTGAAGTGCGGGTGGGTGTACCAGGTACGCAGCCGGCCGAGCTCGCGTCCGGCGAGGCTGGTGGCGTACACGTGCTCGCCCATGAGGTGCTGCGGGGTGGCGTTCTTGATCACCTCACCCTCAAGGCCCAGGTCGCGGAACACCTCGACGCCCCGCTGGTTGGTGATGTGCGCGCGCGGCGTGTTCGACACGCCCGGGTATTTGTTGATCACCACGTTCGCGATGCCGTACGTCGACAGCAACGCGGACGCGGCGGCTCCGGCCGGACCGGCGCCGACGATCAGGACTTCGGTCTCCATGATCTACTCTCCGAAGAGCTAGTGACGGTGGCCCCAGAGGTCCGGGCCGGGGATTTCGGTGACCTGCCAGGTCGCGTCGTCGATGAGCACTCCGCCGCTGCCGAACTCCGTGTGCACGCCGACGGGAGACTCGGCGTAGAAGGAGAACATCTGGTCGTTGCTGTGCCGGCCGAGCGTCATCGTGACGGGGACCTCGCGGTCCAGGACCAGGTCGTAGGTGCGCCCGACCTCGTCCATGTCGGGGACCTCCAGCATGAAGTGGTGCAGGAACGGCTGGTCGATGCCGAAGAACGGGCCGTCCACGAACGCGATGCTGTGGTGCCGCGGGTTGGTGTGCAGGAACGTGGCCTGGAACGGCGTGCGCATGGTGTCGCTGATCTTGAAGCCGAGCACGTCCGTGTAGAACCGCTGCTGGGCGGACACGTCCGGGCTGGCGAGGACCACGTGGCCGAGGCCCAGCTCACCGGTGATGAAGCGCTCGACGTCGCGGGCCGAGGTGAACTCGCCCTCACCGCTCGTGGCGCCGTGGAAGAGCTCGACGCGGTTGCCTGCCGGGTCGAGGAAGTGGACCATTCCGGCGACGCGGCGGATCTCCAGCTCGCGCTGCGACGCCTGCCGGGCGATGACACCGTGGTCGCTGAGCTCGTCCATCGCGGCGCGGAGCGCGTCGGCGTCGGCGAGTTCCCAGCCGTAGTACGCGCCGCCGTCACGGTCGGACGCCTCGACGGTGATGCGGTGGTGGCGGTCGTCGATGCGGAAGTGGGTGGTGTCGTCCTCACCCGCGACCCGCTGCATGCCGAGGATGTCGGTGGCGTAGGTCGTGAACGCGTCCGGCTCGCGCGCGGACAGGCCGAGGTATCCGAGCTGCTTGATGTCCATCTGTCTGGCTCCTAACGGTCAGTTCGCTGCCTTGAGGAAGTTCCGGAGGAGGACCGCGTAGGCGCCGGCCCGCTCGATCTGCACCCAGTGGCCGCACTGCGGGAAGATGTGCAGTTCCGCGTTGGGCAGGTGCTGCTGGAGGTACACGCTGGAGTCGGGCGTCACGAACCGGTCCTCGCGGCCGTGCACGAGGAGGAACGGGTGCGCCATCCGGCGCAGCGCCGACGGCGGCACGGCGGCCTCGGCGGGGGAGGACGAGAAGAAACGCTCGTACGAGCGGCGGATCTCCGGCCGCATGATCTCCTTGTGGCGCTCCTCGGCGATGGCCGCGATCGACGCCCCGAGCCCGGTCTCGTCGTAGACGAACCACTTCGTCAGGTTCTCCAGGGCGCTGAGCGTGGGATCCTTGTAGAAGGAGACCATCCGCATGACCTCGGGCGTCGGCTGCGAGTGACCGCCCGCGCTGCCCATGAGAGAGACCTTGCGGACACGCTCCGGGGCCGCCATGACCATGTGCATCGCGAGGGCGCCGCCCATCGAGTTGCCGACCAGGTGGGCCTGCTCGATGCCGTGGGCGTCCATGAGGGCCAGCACCTGGTCCACGCGCATGCGCAGCCAGCCGATGAGGCTCCCGGGCATATCCTCGGGGTGGTCGGTACGGCCGTAGCCGACGAGGTCCGGGGCGAGGACCCGGTAATCGTCCGAGAGGGCCGGGATGAACCCGCGCCAGTTCGACGCGGCGTTGGCACCGGGGCCGCCACCGTGCAGCAATATCACGGCTTCCTTACCCTCGTCACCGGAGTCCAGAAAGAACGTGGAATAGCCGTTGGTGGTAACGGTCCGCTCAGTGGTTTCGGCCACGTGAATCAGTTTCCTTCCCAATCCTGCACGGAATTCGCTCAGCATGGGCCGAGTGTTTTCGCGCAGGCGTGATCAGCGGGTGTGAGTATTCGCCGTATCGCCCGGGCGGTGGCGGGGGTCGGCCGTGGCCGGGGGCGCGGCGACGGCGTCGCCGCCCTCACTCCACACCTTGCGTGGATGTGCTATATCGGTAACCGTAGACGGGCGGCACGCGGACGCGCTTCGGACGATCTGTCGCCGGTTCACCGGCGGGATCAGACCATGTGTCGGAGGGAGAGGACCGCCGATGAGCCTTGACGACAAGCTCCAGGATCTGGCTGACCGCCTGGGCGTCGCGCTGGTGGTGCTCGACCGCGACCTGAAGCTGGTGGCGTACAGCATCCATGACAACGCCACCCGCCGGGGGCGCCTCGCCAGGCTGCTGGCGGAGTCGGCCAGCCCCCTCACGGACGCCCTGGTGAAGGAGTACCAGCTGTGGGCCGCCACGCGTCCGGTGCGGTTGAAGGACGACGGGGAGAATGGGCCGCGCGTGGTTCTGCCGCTCCGGCATGAAAGGCAGTTGGTGGGTTATGTCTACCATGTCGAAGATCGGGAGCCGACGGCGGACGATCTTAGTCTGCTCGAATCCGCGGCCACCGAGATCGGAGTATTGATGGCCCTGCGGATCTCCGACCTCAGGCACCGTACGGAGCATTCCAAGCTGCTGCTTTCCGCGCTTCTCGGGGATTCGCCGGCGGGGCGGCGGCAGGCAGCGGAAACCCTGGTAAGGGAAGGGCTCATCGAGGACGTCGACCAATATTCCGTGCTCGTCTGCCAGGCCCCGGACACGCTTCCGAGATCGCTTGTCCGGCTGGCCGTGGAAGCGACTCTCGAATTCACCGCGCGGGCCACGACCGTGAAGATCGTCGGGGCCACGCTCGGGCTCGACGGGGTCGTTCTCTTTCCCCGTCCGGTCAATCGGGAAAGGCTCGACCGGGCGCTCTTCGGGCCTCGGCTGGAGGACATCGTCGCCGGGGTGGGGAGCGTGAAGCCCTCGCTGGCGGAGGCCGTCGACTCCTATCGGGAGGCGCGGCTCGCCTGCCGGGCCTCCCGGCTCGACCCGCAGCGGTACGGCAAACGGGTCTTCTGGGCGGATCTCGGGCTCGACCGGCTGCTGCTGCAGCTACCGCTGGAACGCCTGACCCCGGAGGACTTTCCGGTCGCGGTGCAGCGGCTCCTGGCATCGCCGCACGGGGTCGAGCTGGCGGGGACGCTGGAGGCGTATCTGGAGTGCGGCGGCGAGATCCAGGGCACGGCCCGCCGGCTGAGCGTCCACCGCAGCACGCTCTACTATCGGCTGGACCGCATCAGGGAGATCGTCGGCTACGACATCACCGACAGCGCGCTCCGCCTGGACCTGCACGCGGGCCTGCGGATCGCCCGCCTCGCGGGCCACTGGCCCAAGGGCTAGAGAAGACATGACAAACCCCAGCTCGAAGCACCCGAGCTGGGGTTTGTTCCTGTGCGCCGCCAGGGACTCGAACCCCGGACCCGCTGATTAAGAGTCAGCTGCTCTAACCAACTGAGCTAGCGGCGCATTCGGCTACGGCGACTTTAGCAGTCCCCGCGTGGCTCCGCACATCGGGCGGGCGGGCGTAGCCGTGCCTCACGGGGAGCCCCGCCGGCGTGGGGCTCCACGGTCTCGGGGGGCGTCAGTTGCCTTCGCCGGCGAGGGTGACGGGGGTGGGGGGCGGGGAGGCCGGCTTGGCGTCGCGGACGCCCCAGGCGCCGGTGGAGAACGGGACCGGGTAGTTCTTCTTGCCCACGCCGTCGCCCCACTTGGTGATCACGTACTCGACGTTGATGTGGCCGGCGTCGAAGCCCTTGACGGTGAGCGTGGTGTCGCTGAAGGCGCCGCCGGTCAGCTCCGCGAAGGTCTTGCCGTCGATGTCGAGCATCACGCCGTTGTTGGAGGGGATGCCCGGGCCGCGGTCGCCGATGAAGAAGGGGGCCTTCTTGCCCTTGTAGAACACGTATCCCTCGGTGCCGAGCGGCCAGCTCGGGCTGGCGAACAGGCCCTTCTGCATCGGCTTGCCGATGGCGGGGAGACCGGTGTCGCCCATGCGCCCGGAGGCGTCGTCCCAGAAGTAGGAGGCCTTGGTGGAGCCCTTGAGCAGGATGGGCTTGTCGACCTGGACGGTCGCGGCGGGCGTGGGGGTGGCGTCGTCGGCGTGGGCCGCGACGGTGGTGGCGCCGAAGGCGGTGGTGGCTGCGAGGCAGGCGCCGAGGATACAGGACATCGGTCGCCAGTTAGGGGGTACAGCGAAAGAAGTCATGGGGAGATCGGATCTTTCATCAGAAGACAAAGGCCGCACTCCGGGCCGCGCCGGGACGGGGGTGGAAAGCGCTGTCACTCAGGGGGCCGGCGGGGCAGTGCGCCCATCGCCGGGCCGGCGCGTTCCGTGTGGTGCAAGCAGGTGCAAGTAGGGCTGTGGCGTTCTCGCCACGACGTCACAGAGGGCGAGCGCGAAGGTGTCGCCCGGTGGACGGCTGCTACGAGCCGACTTGTCCGCCGCTTCTGACGGCGAAGATCCGGGGCTTATGGTAGCCCGGGGAATGGGCTCCGCGGAGTGGGGTGCTCCACTCGGTCTCCTCTCCAATCACGTCTACCGGGTTAGCTGACGGGTTCGGGCTTGGAGTAGCTCCCTACCGCTGGCGCGGATTCACCCCAAAGGACGTGGGTCCCCGGCTCCCCTCGGCCACGTACGGCCTTGGAGACTCGACGGCGGGCGGCGGCCTTCGGGCTGAAGACCAGGTCACCGCCCGTCTTGGGTTAAGACCTTACCCACTTAGTCAGGACAAAGCCAACGTTATCCCCCAAAAGTATTAGAAGATCTACCTCTTGACCACGAACTTCGCGTTTCGGGCATCCTCTGCCGGTAACCCGCACCGCCCCCGCGCCGCTCCAGGGGCGCGGGGGGTAAAGACGGTAAGTAAAGAGGAGGACGCCGTCACGTGCCCGGGATGCCGTCGCGCGAGAGGACGGCCACGTCGGGTCCACGGGGATCGGCGAGGGGGCACGGGGGCGAAAGGTGGGGACATGTGTCGGGGCCGGGCAGTCCCCCGCCTGCCCGGCCCCGATCTCAAACGGTCCGGCGCCGATGCCTTCCCCCAAACGCATCGGGCGGTCCCGCTGACGGACGCGGTCCCCCACCGCGTCCTTTCAGAAAAGATCTCGCAGGCCCCGCAGGATGCCGGTCGCATCCCTTGTGACCTGCCTTAACACTACATACCGGGGCCTGAGCTGCTCGTCATCGCAGGGTATAGATTCGGTCAGAGTCCCAGGGGTTGACCGGGTACGGATGGACCCGGAGGCGCAGGCGGCTATTCAGGCAGTTCGAGCGCGACCTCGACGCCCTCCTGGAGGGTGCGGCTCACGGTGCAGTACTTCTCGTGCACCCGCCGCGCCACCGCGCGGTACACCTCGTCGGCCTTGTCGTCGCCCTCGGGAAGCTCGACGTCGTAGGTGATGGTGATCGTGCCGAGCAGGTTGGACTCGGCCTTGTCGGCCTGGACGGTCATGGCCAGGCGCACGAGCCGATGGTCGCGCTGGGCGGTGAGGGGCTCCACCGTGACGATGTTGCAGCCGCCCACCGCGGCCAGCAGGAGCTCGACGGGGGTGAAGACCCCTTCGTCGTCGCCGCCGCCCATGGCGACCTCCGCGCCGCGGGCGTTGCGCGCCACGAAGCCGCCGTCTGTTCGCTCAACGTTCACCGATGCCATGGCAGGAGCCTAGAGCCGGCGGACGCCTGGTCAGGCGTCCGGATGCTTGGACAGGTACGCGACGTAGACGGGGCGGAGCGCCTCGCCGAGATCGCCTTCGCCGGAGGCGACCGCGTCGCTGAGCAGCGCGGACACCCGGCTGAGGTCGCTGGCGGCCTCGTCGGCGTGGCCGCTCGCCGCCTCGGCGGCGGGGATGGCCTTCAGCAGGTCCCACAGGAAGCCGAAGTCGCCGTGCGAGACCGCGTAGTGCACCGCCCTGTCGTGCAGCTCCCTGGGCGACAGCGACTCCAATTCATCCTGATCCATTGAGTATCACCCCTTTCCACCCCTTTCCCCACGATCAGCCGGATATGCAGATCGCGACCGAAAGACGATCACCGCCGTCCGCACGAAATCGACGCCGACCTGGGGCGCCGGGCCCCCCGGCCCTATCGCGGCACGGGCGACCCATGGGACCATCGCCTATGTGAAGATCATCCTCAAGATCCTTGTGGTCGCGGGCGCCCTCTGGGCCGCCACGCAGCTGATCGACGGGATCACGGTGAAGGACACCACCGCCGCGCGGACGGTGGGCACCCTCGTCGCCGTCGCGCTCATATTCGGCCTCGTCAACGCCGTGCTCAAGCCGATCATCAAGACGATCGGCTGCGCCTTCTACGTGCTCACGCTGGGACTGTTCGCGCTGGTCGTGAACGCCTGCCTCCTGCTGCTGACGAGCTGGATCGCCACCCAGCTCAACCTGCCCTTCCACGTCGAGGGGTTCTGGGCCGCGTTGCTCGGAGCGGTCCTCGTGGGCGTCATCAGCTGGTTGCTGGACATGCTGCTCGGCCTCAACGAGGACTGAGGAAGACAAGAGAAGGAGTGGCCCCCGGACGCGCGGTCAGCCGCGGCTCAGCACCGAGCCGCGCTCGTGGAGCTCGGGGGCCTGCATGACCCGGCGCCTGCGCGGCTGCCCGTCCGCCGCCGCGGCCACCAGCCGGACGGCGGCCCGCACGATGCCGTCGATGTCCCAGTTGACGCTGGTCAGGCCGGGGCTGAGCAGGCCGGACATCGGGTGGTCGTCGTAGCCCATGACCGAGATGTCCTGCGGCACGCGCAGGCCCGTCTCCGCCGCCGCCGCGTACACCCCGTAGGCGATGAAGTCGGAGAAGCAGAACGCCGCCGTGGGCCGGGAGTCCGCGGCGAGGAGCGCCCGGGCGGTGTCGGTGATCGCGGGCAGGCCGTGCGGCGCGTTGACGACCGTGATGTCGAGGCCCAGACGGTCGGCCTCGGCGATGACGTGGAGGTCGGCGGGACGGTCGGGCGTGCTCGGCCGGGTCGGGGTGAGCACGGCGACGCGGCGGTGGCCGCGGGCGCGCAGGTATTCGAGGGCCAGCGTGACGCCGGTGCGGTTGTCGAAGACGACCTCGCCGGCGGTCCTGGCGCCGGCGAGGGAGTCGCCGATGGCGACGACCGGCACGGTCTCGGCGAGCTGGGCCCACATGGGCGCCGCGGGGTCGACGGGCTGGACGATCATGCCGTCCACACGCTGGTCGCGTAGCTGACCGGCCAGGACGCGCTCGCGGGCCGGGTCTCCCGCGGCGTCCAGGATCAGTGCGTAGCGGTCCTTGTCGCGCAGGGCCCTGCCGATGCCGATCGCCAGGGACTGCTGCCACAGATCCTCCAGCGAGCCGCACAGCAGGCCGATCATGCCGGTGCGCCCGCTGGCGAGGGCGCGGGCGATCGGGTCGGCCTCGTACCCCAGCTCGGCGGCGGCCTGGCGGACCCGCTCGATGGTCTCCTCCGAGACCTGCATGCCGCGCAGCGCGTACGACACCGCGGCGGGTGACAGGCCGGTCGCCTGGGCCACCTCACGGATCGTCGCGCGCTTGCGGGGCTGGGATCGCGACATCACTTCAGCTTATGCGCAAACGCCGCTCTGCGAGGGGATACGCGCGTGGCGGACTGTTGACGAAGCGCTTCTGAAGCGGTTCACTGAAACGAATCAGTGAACCGGTTCACAGACCCCTCCTGAGCAATGCCGACAATCTCGATAGGGATTGTCGGATATAGTGACCTATGGGAGGTGACATGGGCATCGACGTGCATCAGCACATCTGGACACCGGGCTTCGCCGACGCGCTGCGCCGACGCACGCGTCCGCCGTACCTCGACGGCTGGACGCTGCGCCTCGACGGCGAGCCGCCGTACGAGGTGGATCCGCGCGGCCACGACCCCGGCCGGCGGCTGGAGTTCAACCGCGCGCACGGCATCGACCTCGCGCTCGTGTCCCTGTCCAGCCCGCTCGGCGTCGAGCACCTGCCTCCCGAGGAGGCCTGGCCGCTGATCGACGCCTACCACGAGGGCGCGCTGGAGCTGCCCGCGTCACTGCGCGCGTGGGCCGCCACCTGCGTCACCGAGCCCGACCCCGTCCTGACGGCCAAGGCCCTGGACGGCGGGTTCGCGGGCCTGCAACTCCCCGCGACGGCCCTCCTGGACGCCGCCGGATACGCCCGCGCCGCCGCCCTCCTGGACCTGCTGGAGGAGCGGGACCTGCCCCTGTTCATCCACCCCGGCCCCGCCGCGACCTCCGAGAGCCCCTCCTGGTGGCCCGCGGTCGTCCCCTACGTCCAGCAGATGCACGCCGCCTGGTACGCCTTCCGCGCCTTCGGACGAGCCCGCCACCCCCGGCTGCGTGTCTGCTTCGCCCTGCTCGCCGGGCTCGCTCCCCTGCACGTCGAGCGGTACATGGCCAGGGGCGGGGCGTCCCGGGGCGCCGTGGACCCGGACGCCTTCCTGGAGACGTCCTCCTACGGCCACCAGGCGATCGACGCGATCACCCGCGTGGTCGGCGTCGAGGTCGTCGTGCTCGGCTCGGACGCGCCGTACGCGTCCCCACCGCGAACCCTGCTCGGCGAGGCGGCCGAGCACACGATCGCGGTCACCAACCCTTCCCGCCTGCTCGACACGAAAGGAGCCGTGCCCCGATGAGCTGGGAATCCCTGCCGGAGCGATTCCTCGACAAGCGTGAACTGCGCGACCTCGTCGAAGATCTCGCCGCCCGGCCGGACCTGTGGTCGCACCACGTGGCGTTCGGCGACACCGGAGAGGCCCGCCATTACGCCTCCCTCCACCGCGATTCGTTCGTGGACGTCTGGCTCATCTGTTGGCGCCCGGAGGACGACACCGGCTGGCACGACCACGACGTGTCCTCGGGCGCGGTCCGCGTGGTCGCGGGCACCCTGCAGGAGTCAAACCCGCGCATCGGCGGCGCGCACGTCGAGACGCTGGTGTCGGAGGGCGAGTCCCTGTCGTTCGGCCCCGAGCACATCCACCGCATCAACGGACACTCAGCACACAGCGTGTCGATCCACGCCTACTCTCCCCCGCTGTGGCGCCTCGGCCAGTACTCGATCAGCGACGACGGCGTCATGCGCCGCGTCTCCGTCAGCTACGCCGACGAACTACGCCAACTCGACGCGGAGGCACTGGTCTAGCGGACCGGAGCCTGAAGGCTCCAGGGCCAGAGGACCGGAACGGGCCGTGCGAGCGCGTCCCGCGTCCGCACGGCCAGCGCCTCGCGCGTACGCACGGCCGCGCCGGGGTCGTCGGCGAACACGCCGTCGACCCCCAGGCCGTACAGCCGCGCGAGCCACCCGGCCACGTCGCCGTGCGCGGCGGCGTACCCCCGGGCCGCGGAGTCGCCCTTCCTGAACGGCGCGGGCAGGTAGGCGTTCTCCGGCCGGACCGTCCACACGTGCACGTCCAGGCCCGCCCGGTGCGCGTCGGCGACGAGCGTCGTCGGCGCCCCGAGCGCGCCCCGCGCGTCCACGGGCGCGACCAGGTTCGTGTGCACGCCGATGCCGTCGGCGTAGGACGCGATCTGCCGCAGCCCCTCGGGAGTGGCCAGGTCCCGGTAGGTGCGCCGGTCCCCCGCGACGACCAGATCGCGCGGCGCGCCGGTCGCCTCCAGCAGCTGGATCAGCCGCAGGCGCGTCCTCCCGCGCAACGCCCGCAGGTTCGCGGTCTCGAACGACTGGACGAACACGGGATCGGTCCGCTCGGTCCACCCGTACCGCGCGAGCGTGGCCAGCATGACCCCCTCCAGGGGAAGCCCGATGGAGGCGAAATACCCCGGATGCTTGGTCTCGGGATACACACCGACCCCTGCCCGCCGCGCCAGCGCCACGACCTCGTCGAACGTCATGATCGTGGCCGTGCCGCCGAACGCGGCGCTCTGCGGGCGTAGAGCAGGCAGTCGCTCGACCGCCCGCAGCGTACGCAGCTCGGCCAACGTGAAGTCCTCGGTGAACCACCCGGTGAGCCGCCGGCCGTCCACACTCTTGGTGGTCCTGCGCGCCGCGAACTCCGGGTGCACGGCGACGTCAGTGGTCTGCGAGATCTCGTTCTCGTGCCGGACGACCAGCACATGATCCTTGGTGGAGACCAGATCGGGCTCGATGTAGTCGGCCCCCGCCTCGACCGCGGCCTCGTAGGAGGCCGCGGTGTGCTCGGGCCGGTAGGCGCACGCGCCCCGATGCCCGATGACGAGGGGATGCGGCGGCGCGTCGAGCACCGGAGCGCCGGGCGCCAACAGGACGACCCCGGCCATGAACCACTGAAGAGCCATCACAAGGCGATGTTACGCTCAGCGACGCGCCGATCACCGTCAATGACCGAAGTCGTGCGATCATGGCCTTCGCTCACGGCCGGGGCGAGGTTCTCAGAAGGGGTACCTGGCGATGTCGCCCTGCATCGTGACCCAGCGGGTCTCGGTGAAGGCCTCGACGTTCGCCCGGGTGCCGCCGAAGCGGGAGCCGGTGCCTGAGGCGGCGACGCCGCCGAAGGGGGCGACGGCCTCGTCGTCCACGGTCTGGTCGTTGATGTGGACGATGCCGGTCGGGATGAGGTCGGACAGCGCCAGGCCTTTCATGGGGTCGCGGGTGAGGATGCCGAGCGACAGGCCGTACTCGCCGTCCGAGGCCAGCGCCGCGGCCTCCTCCAGGGACGAGAACGGCATGACGGGCGCGACCGGGCCGAAGACCTCCTGCGCGTAGGCGGGGGCGGCCGTGGTGAGGCCGTCCAGCACGGTCGGCCGGTAGAACAGCCCTTGGTAGGTGCCGCCCGAGGCCAGCCGCGCGCCGCCCTCGACGCTGCCGGTGACCAGCGCGTGCACCTTGTCGCGCTGGCGTTCGTCGATGAGCGGGCCGAGGGCGACCTCGGCGGTGGCGGGGTCGCCGACCGGCATGCCGTCGGCCTTGGCGGCGAGCCGCTCGACGTAGGCGTCCTTGATCGAGGAGTGGACGAGGTGGCGGCCGGAGGTCATGCAGATCTGGCCCTGGTGGAAGAACGAGCCCCAGGCTCCGGCGGAGACGGCGAGGTCGAGGTCGGCGTCGTCGAGGACGATCAGCGCGGAGTTGCCGCCGAGCTCCAGGTGCACGCGCTTGAGGTGCCGCGCGCCGAGCTCTCCGACCTTCCTGCCCGCGGCGGTGGAGCCGGTGAACGAGATCACCCGGACGTTGGGGTCGGCGACGAGCGCCTCGCCGGCCTCGGGGCCGCCGGGCAGCATGTGCAGGACGCCCGGGGGCAGGCCCGCCTCTTCCATGACGCGGGCGATGACGACGCCGCCGCACACCGCGGTGCGCGGGTCGGGCTTGAACACGACGGCGTTGCCGAGGGCCAGCGCGGGGGCGACCGAGCGGATGCCGAGGATCAGCGGCGCGTTGAACGGCGCGATCACGCCGACGACCCCGGCGGGGACGCGGCGGGCCAGGCTGAGCCGCTTCTTGGCCGTCGGGAGGATCTCGCCCATGGGCTGGGAGGCCGTCGCGGCGGCCTCGTAGCATTCCTGGGCGGCGACGTGGGTCTCGAAGCCCGCCTTGCCGGCCACCGCGCCCGACTCGCGGACGAGCCACCAGTGGATCTCTTCGGCGTGCTCCTCGAACAGGCGGCCGGCGCGGCGGAGCACGGCCGCCCGGTCCTCGAACGACGCGGCGGCCCAGTCGCGCTGGGCGGTGGCGGCGCGGGCGGCCGCCTCGGCGATGTCGGCGGGCCCGGCGACGCCCGCCCGGCCGATCTCGGTGCCCGTCGCCGGCGCGACGACCGGGGCGTCCCCGGCGCGCGAGGCGGTCCAGGCGCCGCCGAAGACCGACCCCGACCAGACCTTAGGGTCGAGAAGTTCCACGATGAATCCCCTTTCCATGGTGCATCACCGGTGGCCGGGGGCTCACCGGGCGTCCTCGGGGCCGTTCTTGGCCCGCTGGATCCGCGCGTACACGTGGCCGCGCAGCTCGGCGAAGCGCGGCAGGGCGCGCGTGGCGAGCTGGTCGCGGCCGGACGGCAGATCGATCTTGACGTCGTCCAGGACGACGGTCGGCGAGGCCGACAGGACGATCACGCGGTCGCCGAGGTAGATGGCCTCGTCGATGTCGTGCGTGATGAAAAGCGTGGTGGTGCCGAGGCCCGGCAGCACGCGCAGGATGAGGTCCTCCAGCTCGGCGCGGGTCTGGGCGTCGACGGCGGCGAACGGCTCGTCCATGAGCAGCACGGCGGGCTCGTAGGCCATGGCGCGGGCGATGGCCACCCGCTGCTGCATGCCGCCGGAGAGCTGCCAGGGGTAGGAGCCCGCCGCGTCGGCCAGGCCGACGGCGCCGAGGGCGGTGGACACCAGCGAATCGCGCCGTGCCCGGGGGACGCCCTTCTCCTTGAGCGGCAGCTCGACGTTCCGCCGGACGCTCATCCAGGGGAACAGGCTGCGGCCGTACTCCTGGAAGACCACGGCCATGTCGTCCGGCGGTCCTGTGACGGGCGTGCCGGCGACGCGGACCGTGCCGGCCGTGGGGGCGAGCAGGCCGGCGACGCACCGCAGCAGCGTGGTCTTGCCGCACCCGGAGGGGCCGACCACGCAGACGAACTCGCCGGCGTCGAGCCGGAAGCTCAGGTCGCCGACCGCTTCCTCGCCGGTGCTCTCGTAGACCTTCTTCAGGCCGGCGACCTCAAGCACGGTGGCTCCAATGCCAGAAGAGGACGCGGCGCTCCACCCACCGCAGCAGCACGGACAGCCCGAGGCCGAGCAGGCCGAGGAGCAGGATGCCGCTCCACATCTCGGGGATGGCGAAGCCGCGCTGGAACAGCACGATGGTGTAGCCGAGGCCGCTGCTGCTGGCGAACATCTCGCTGATCACCATGAGGATGATGCCGACCGACAGGGCCTGCCGCAGCCCGGCCATGATCTGCGGGGAGGCGCCGCGCAGCACCAGGTGGCGCAGGCGCGAGGCGGGCCGCACGCCGTAGATGCGGCAGGTGTCGGAGAGCACCTCGTCCAGCGCCCGCACCCCCTCGACCGTGTTCAGCAGGACCGGCCACACGCACCCCGAGACTATGACGAGCACCTTCATGGTGTCGTCGATGCCCGCGAGCAGCATGATCAGGGGGACGAGCACGGGCGGCGGCACGGCGCGGAAGAACTCCAGCACCGGTTCGGCCGTCGCGCGCAGCCGCGGGAACAGGCCGATCGGCACGCCGAGCCCCACGCCGAGGACGGCCGCGAGCGCGTACCCGGCGAGCAGGCGGGCCACGCTGGGGAGCGCGTCGTCCACCAGGCGCTCGGAGAGCCAGGTGTCGGCGAAGGCCCGCGCGACCTGCGGCGGGGCGGGGACGTAGAAGCTCTGCGACACCGAGCTGTAGGCCCACCAGGCGAGCACCAGCAGCGCGGGCAGGCCGAGCACGCGCGCCGCCCACCGCGCGACCGCGCTCACGGGGCCGCCTCGCCGCGCACGGACGGGTGCCAGGCCAGCACCCGGCGCTCCAGCACGCGCACGCCCAGGTTGACGGCGATGCCGACGAGCCCGGCCAGCACCACCAGCGCGTACATCGTGGCCACCGCGCCGCTGGACTGCGCGATCTGGATGCGCAGGCCGAGCCCCGGGCTGCCGATGACCAGCTCGGCGGTGACGGCGAGGATGAACGCCACGGCGGCGGCCAGGCGCAGGCCGGTCATGACGTACGGCAGCGCGGTCGGCCAGACGACGTGGCGGACGCGTGACCATCGCGACAGCCCGTAGGAGCGGGCGGTGTCGTCGGCCACGGTGTCCACGTCGGCCACGCCGTACAGCACCTGGATCAGCACCTGCCAGAACGAGGCGTACACGACCAGCAGCAGCGTGGACCCGAGGGAGGCGCCGAACAGCAGCGTGGCCAGCGGGATCAGCGCCACCGAGGGGATCGGGCGCAGGAACTCGATCGTGGAGTGGGACGCGGCGCGCAGGCCGGGCACGGCGTCGATCACCACCCCGGCGAGCACGGCCGCGCAGAAGGCGATGGCGAGCCCGAGCGCCCACCCGCGCAGCGTCTCGGCGAGCGCGGCCCACAGGTCGGCGGTGCGCAGCTCGTCCGCCAGCGCGGCGAGGATCCGCGAGGCGGGCGGCAGGAAGCGCTCGTCCACCAGGCCGAGCCGGGGTGCCGCCTCCATGACGAGGAGGAGGCAGGCGAACCCGCCCAGGCCGTACGCGGCACGCGCCGCCGTCGTGGTCATGACGCGGGCAGCAGCGCGCCGACGTTGGGTTCGCGCTTCAGGATGCCGTCGCCGAGCGCGGCCTTGGCGATGGCCTCGACGGACGCGCGGTTGATCTGCGTGGGCCATCTGGGGAGGTTCATCTTCGCCAGCACACCGGGGTCGATCTTGGTGTAGGTCTTGAGGATGTCGCGGACCTCGCCGGGGTGGGTGTCGGCGTACCGCAGCGACTCGTCCATCGCCGCCCTGAACCGCGTGACCAGGCCGGGGTCGGTCCTGGTGGTGGTGAAGTACATGGCCACGGTCAGGTTCGGGGTGGCGTCGGCGAAGTTCCACGCGACCGGGCGCGCCCCCTGCGCGACGGCCTGGCTGAGGAACGGCTCCACGACCCAGATCGCGTCCACGCGACCGGCTTGCAGCGCCGCCGGGGCGTCGGGGAAGGGCAGTTCGACGAACTCGACCTTGGAGGGGTCGCCGCCGGCCTTGCGCACCGAGGCGCGGATCGTGGTGTCGCCGATGTTCTGCTGCTGGTTGACCGACACGCGTCTGCCCGCCAGATCCTTGGCGCTCCTGATCGGGCTGCCGGCCTTGACCAGCACGGCGCTGAAGTCCTTGCCCTGCTCGCCGGTGGAGGAGACGCCGTTGCCGACCACCTTGAGGGGCAGGCCGCGTTCGGCGGCGGTCAGCAGCGAGGTGACGTTGCCGAACGCGAACTGGAACTGGCCGCCGACCGCGCCGGAGACGCTGGCCGCGCCTCCCTGCACGGGCGTGATCGTCAGGTCGATGTTCTGCTTGTCGAAGAAGCCTTTGGCCTTGCCAAGGTGGATCGGCGCGGTGTCCACGATGGCGATCACGCCGGCGGTCACCTTGTCCTTTCCCGCGGCCTTCCCGGCGCCCCCGCCGGACGCCGGGCCGCCGCCGGAGGAACCACAGGCGGCGGCCGATATCAGGAGGACGGCCGCGAGACAGATACGAGCGGAGCGACGCATGAGCGACTCCAAGGGGGGTTGTCCGGGCGACAGATGTTCGTCCAACGAACCGACGTTCTCCACAAGAACGTTTTAGTGCAAGCTACGCCTTTGGATCACTTGCCGTCAACGTTCCCTGTCATAGCACTGCGGACTTGAGTTGACCCGACCCCCATCGGGTAAGTAGCGTCCACTATGAGGACGTTTGTTCGTTTCACGAACACGCAAGGAGGTAGGCGTGGCCGAGGTCGTACCGCTCTCGGACGCGATCGAACGGCTGGTGCACGACGGGGACTGCGTGGCGCTTGAAGGCTTCACCCACCTCATCCCCTTCGCCGCCGCCCACGAGATCATCCGCCAGGGACGCACCGGACTGACCCTCGTCCGCATGACGCCGGACCTGATCTACGACCAGCTGATCGGCATGGGCTGTGCCGCCAAGCTCGTCTTCTCCTGGGGAGGCAACCCGGG
Source organism: Sphaerisporangium siamense (assembly GCF_014205275.1). Classification (NCBI taxonomy): domain Bacteria; kingdom Bacillati; phylum Actinomycetota; class Actinomycetes; order Streptosporangiales; family Streptosporangiaceae; genus Sphaerisporangium; species Sphaerisporangium siamense. The sequence continues at coordinate 3,167,730 of NZ_JACHND010000001.1, read as the reverse complement.
CGTGGGCTCGCTGCACCGCTTCCGCGACGCCGTCCGCGAGGGCACGCTGCACCTGGAGGAGCACAGCCACGCGGGCATGGCCAACGCCTACGTCGCGGGCGCGTCCGGGCTGCCGTTCGCGGTCCTGCGCGGGTACCGCGGCACCGACCTGCCCACGGTCACCGACACGATCAAGCCGATCACCTGCCCCTTCACCGGCGAGGAGCTGACGGCCGTCCCGGCGATCAATCCCGACACGGGCATCGTGCACGCCCAGCGGGCCGACCGCGCCGGCAACGTGCAGCTCTGGGGCATCACCGGCGTCCAGAAGGAGGTCGTGCTCGCCTCCCGCCGCTCGCTGGTCACCGTCGAGGAGGTCGTCGACACGCTCGACCCGGTGCCCGGCGCCGTCGTCATCCCCTCGTGGGTGGTGGACTACGTCGCCGTCGCCCCCGGCGGGTCGCACCCGTCGTACACGCAGGGGTACTCGGTCCGCGACAACGCCTTCTACTCGGCCTGGGACGCCATCAGCCGCGACCGCGAGAAGTTCCTGGCCTGGATGAGCGAGAACGTGCTGGAGGGATCCCGATGAGCCCGACGTCCGGCGAGTGGACGGCCGACGAGATGATGACGATCGCGGCGGCGCGGCGGCTGACCGACGGCACGGCGTGCTTCGTGGGCATCGGCCTGCCGAGCACGGCCGCCAACCTCGCCCGCAGGACGCACGCCCCCGGGCTCACGCTGATCTACGAGTCCGGCACGATCGGCGCCAAGCCCGGCCGTCTTCCGCTGTCCATCGGCGACGGCATCCTCGCCGAGACGGCCGACACCGTCGTCTCCGTCCCGGAGATCTTCAACTACTGGCTCCAGCCGGGCCGCATCGGCGTCGGCTTCCTCGGCGCCGCGCAGATCGACCGGTACGGCAACATCAACACCACCGTGATCGGCGACTACGCCGACCCCAAGGTGCGCCTGCCGGGCGCCGGCGGCGCGCCGGAGATCGCGGCCTCCTGCGGCGAGGTCATCGTGATCGTCCGGCAGAGCAGGCGGGCCTTCGTGGACCGCGTCGACTTCGTCACCTCCGTCGGGTTCGGCGCGGGCTCGGGCGACCGCGAGCGGCTCGGCCTGCGCGGACGCGGGCCCCGGACGGTCATCACCGACCTCGGCGTCCTCGCCCCGGACCCGGACACCGCCGAGCTGCGCGTGACGCACCTGCATCCCGGCGTCACCCTGGAGGCGGCGCGTGAGGCGACCGGCTGGCCGCTGGCCGCCGCCCCCGGCCTGGAGACCACCCCGGCTCCCACGGAGGCGGAACTGCGGGAGCTCCGCGCGCTCGTGGCGGCCACCCCCGGCCGGGAGGGGTCCTGACAGAACCCGGGACGATCCGGGAAGATCAGGATCGGGCCGCGGCACTGGTATAACGGTCACCGCGAAAGGGGGCCACCATGGCGGAGGAGTACGTCCAGTCGCTGGCCCGGGGGCTCGCGGTCATCCGGGCGTTCGACGTCTCGAACCCCGAGCTCACGCTGAGCGAGGTGGCCCGCGCGACCGGGCTCACGCGCGCCGCCGCCCGCCGGTTCCTGCTCACGCTGGTCTCGCTGGGGTACGTCCGCACCGACGGCCGCCTGTTCGCGCTGTCCCCGCGCGTCCTGGAGCTCGGCTACGCCTACCTGTCCAGCCTGTCCCTGCCCGAGGTCGCGCACCCGCACCTGGAGCGGCTGGTCGCCGAGGTGCACGAGTCGGCCTCGGTGTCGGTGCTGGACGTGCCGGACATCGTGTACGTGGCCCGGGTGCCGACCACCCGCATCATGCGGGTGACGATCAGCATCGGCACCCGCTTCCCCGCGCACTGCACCTCGATGGGGCGCGTGCTGCTGGCCTGGCTGCCGCCCCCCGAGCTGGAGGCGTACTTCGCCAAGGCCCCGCTGGAACGGCGCACCGGGCGCACGCTCACCACGCGCGAGTCCCTCACCGCCGAGCTGGACCGGGTGCGTGCGCAGGGGTGGGCCATGGTGGACCAGGAGCTGGAGGAGGGGCTGCGCTCGATCGCCGCGCCGATCCGCGACCGGAGCGGGCAGGTCGTCGCCGCCGTCAACGTCTCCTCCCACGCCAGCAGGACCACCGTGCAGTCGGCCCGCAGAGACCTGCTGCCGCCCCTGCTCGCCACCGCCGCGCGCGTGGAGGCCGACCTCCAGGCGACCTCCGGCACCCACCGCACCGCCTTGCAGGCCACCTGAGCCACCGCGTCGCGAGGCGGCTCGGGTGACAACGTTGTCAGTGCCGGCCGGGATGCGGAATGATGCTCCCCGTGGCAGACAGCAGGCGTCCGACCATGAACGACGTCGCCGCGACGGCGGGGGTGGCCCTGAAGACGGTGTCACGCGTGGTCAACGACGAGCCGGGCGTGAACGCGGCCACGGCGGACCGCGTGCGGCAGGCCATCGCGCTGCTCGGGTACCGCCGCAACGAGGGCGCCCGCGACCTGCGCAGGGGCCGCACGGCCAGCATCGGCCTGGTCATCGAGGACGTCGCCGACCCCTTCTACTCCGGGCTCAGCCGGGCCGTCGAGGACGTCGCGCTCGGCAACGGCTCGCTGGTCTTCACCGGCTCCTCCGGCGAGGATCCCGGCCGCGAGCGCGAGCTGGTGCTGGCCTTCTGCGCCCGCCGCGTGGACGGGCTGATCATCGTGCCCGCCGGGGCCGACCACGGATACCTGGTCCCCGAGCTGACCGCGGGCATCCGCGTCGTGTTCGCCGACCGGCCCGCGGGCCCCGGCCTGGACGTCGACACCGTGCTGTGCGACAACGCGGGCGGCGCGGGCGCGGGGACCGCCCACCTGATCGCGCACGGCCACCGGCGGGTCGCCTTCCTCGGCGACAACCCGGCGATCTTCACCGCCGGGGAGCGGCTGCGCGGCTACCGCGAGGCGCTCGCCGGGGCGGGCCTGCCGTACGACCCGGCCCTGGTCGCCATGGGCACCACCGAGCAGGCCCGCGTCCACGCCGACCTGGCCCGCCTGCTCGCCCTGCCCGACCCGCCGACGGCCGTGTTCACCGGCAACGGCCGCGTCACCGTCACCGCGCTGCGCGCCCTCGAATCACTCGGCCCCCGCCCGTCCGCGACCGGCGGCCTCGCGATCGTCGGCTTCGACGACTTCGAACTCGCCGACCTGCTCACCCCCGCCGTCACCGTCGTCGCCCAGGACCCGGCCGGCCTGGGCCGCACCGCCGCCGACCTGCTCTTCCGGCGCCTGGCCGGGGACGCCGCACCCCCCGAGCGCCTCCGGCTCCCCACCCGCCTGATCCCCCGCGGGTCGGGCGAGCTCCGGCCCGTCTGAGCGCGGGGCTTGACCTCAACATTTGTCGAGGTTTCAGACTGGGGCGTGCAGAGGAGCGGCGTGAAGGGGTGTGATCGGCGTGCGGGTGGTTCAGGTGACGCGGTTCGGAGGACCCGAGGTGCTGAGCGTGGCCGAGGTCGACGATCCGGTGGCGGGGGCGGGGCAGGTCGTGATCGGCGTGGAGGCGGCGGACACGTTGTTCGTCGAGACGCAGATCCGGCGGGGGCTGCATCGCGAGTTCTTCACCGTCGAGCCGCCGTACGTGCCGGGGGGCGCGGTGGCGGGGCGGGTGCTGGCCGTGGGGGACGGCGTGGACGCCGCCTGGCGGGGACGGGTAGTGGCGGCGGGCACCGGAGGCGGCGGGTACGCCGAGCGGGTCGTGGCGCCGGTCGAGGCGCTGATCCCCGTGCCGCACGGGCTGGGCACGTGGGAGGCGGCGGCGCTGCTGCACGACGGCGTCACGGCGCTGTCGGTGTTCGAGGCGGCGAAGGTCGAGGCGGGCGAGTGGGTGCTGGTCACGGCCGCGGCCGGCGGCATGGGCGTCCTGCTCGTCCAGCTGGCGCGCGCCGCGGGGGCGCGCGTGGCGGCGGCGGCCCGGGGCGAGCGGAAGCTCGACCTGGTCCGCGGCCTCGGCGCCGAGATCACCGCCGACTACACCGAGCCCGGCTGGGCCGGCCGCGTCCGCGCGGCGATCGGCACGGGCCCGTCGGTGGTGTTCGACGGGGCCGGCGGCGAGATCGGGCGGGAGGCGTTCGGGATCATGCAGTCCGGGGGGAGGATCTCCGCGCACGGGGCGCCGAGCGGCGGGTTCGGCGCGATCGACCCGGACGAGGCGCGGCGGCGCGGGATCACGGTGCGGGGCATCCAGGACGTGCAGCTGGAAGCGCCCGAACGCAGGAGGCTGGCCGGGCGGGCCCTGGCGGAGGCGGCGGCGGGCCGCCTGGAGCCGGTGATCGGGCGCACCTTCCCCCTCGCCGGCGCCGCGGACGCGCACGCGGCGATCGAGTCCCGCGCCGTGCTCGGCAAGGCCCTGCTGGTGATCTGACGCGAGGGGGGTCGGCAGTTCCAGGCCGTGCGCTGCCGGGCCCAGGCACGTGGCGGCGGCGCAGGGCCATCGCGTCCGCCGGGGCTCACCGCCGGCTCAGGTCCTCGCCATCCAGCCAGAAGCCGCCGTAGTCGTAGAAGTACTTGGCCGCGGCCCACGCGCCGGTCCTCCAGTCACCGCCGGCCTCGTAGAGACGCCCGGCGTGGTAGGCGCGCCAGTGCGGCAGGCAGGCGCTGGCGAAGGTGCCGGCGCCCACGAAGGACACGCTCGCCGGGCGACCCGGGAGGCCGGGAAGGACGGTCCTGCCGTACTTCGTCACCGTGCCCCGGGTCGCCGCGTGGCAGTTGGACGCCTTGGCGCCCGCGGGCGGGGCGTGGACGGTGAACGGGGGCGCCATGGCGACACCGGCGGCGCCGGCGCCGGCGATGATGGCCAGACGGGTGCGTAGGCGCATCTGAGGATCTTCCGTTCCGCTCGGAGTCGTGGGCTCCGATCGTGCCCGCACCCCTACATCACTTACAGTAGTCAGTCGGCTACTCTATGCTTTCCGCCGTGGCCAGGGACCCGGCGACGGGCCGCGTCTCGGGGCGCAGGTGGCGCGCCAGCGCCAGCGCCGCGAGGGTGGCCCCCGCTCCGGCCAGGGCGATGGCCAGGTGGGCGGGCACCAGCTCGGCCAGCGCCCCGGCGAGGGCGGCGCCGAGGCCCTGGCCGCTCATCTGTCCCGAGGTGAACAGCCCGAACGCCTGCCCGCGCGTCTCCTCGGGCACGGCGTCGACGAACCTGCGCTGCAGGCCGAGGTTGTAGGCGAGGCAGCCTCCCGCCAGCACGGCGAGCGCCAGGCACAGGCCGAGGCCCGGACGCGCCGCGAACCCCATCAGCGGCACCCCCAGCGCGAGCGCGAGCGGGAAGGAGAGCCGTTCGCGCAGGGCGGGGGCGGCGAAGCGGCCCACGGCGAAGTCCCCGGCCGCCATCCCCGCCGCGAAGGCGGCGAGCACGAGCCCGGCCTGCGAGGGCGCGCCCCGCTCGCTGAGGTAGGGCACGACGACGGCCTCCGCGCCGGCGACGCACAGGGCCGGCAGCCACGACGACAGCAGCACGCCGCGCACCCGCCGGTCGGCCAGGAGGCGGCGGTTGACGCGCAGGGTGGCCCGGACGGGGTTGCGCGCCGCCGCCGGCCCGCCGGCCCGGGGCGGGCGGTCGGGCAGGCCGAGCCGCACCACCACGGCGCTCGCCGCGGACAGCACAGCGGTGATCACGAGGGCTCCGGACGGGCCGGTGACGCTGAGGACGGCGCCGCCCGCCGCGAGGCCGGCGATCTGCGCGCCCGCCGAGGTGACCGTCAGCACGGACCTGCCGAGCACGAAGGCGTCGCCGGGAAGCAGCTCGGGCAGCGCCGCCGTGCGCGCGGCGCCGAAGACCGGGCTCAGCGCCCCGGTCGCCACGACCAGCACCAGCATCGCCCAGACGGGCAGCCCGGCGAAGGCCAGAGCCAGGCAGACGGCGACCCGGACCAGCTCGCCGAGCACCATCAGCCGCCGGGGGCGCATCCGGTCGGCCAGCGAGAGCAGGAAGACGCCGCCGATGACGTAGGGGATGAACCCGCTCATGTAGGCCAGCGCCGACAGCCCGGCCGAGCCGGTGCGCGTGTAGATCAGCACCGAGAAGGCCAGCATCTTGACGGTGTCGCCCGCCACGAGCAGCGTGAAGCCGCCGAAGAGGACGCGGAACTCCGCGACCGCGAACACCTCGCCGAACGTCGTCCGCCGCCCGGGCGTCCCCTCGCTCATCCGCACCTTCCTCTTGGCTCTTCGGCCCCCGTCACCTGAACGGCCACGTGACGACGATGCTCGGCCACCGGCCCCGCGCCTGGCTAAGCTTTCGTCCATGACCGAAAGGTCGGGAGTGTTCCATGGGTAGGGCACTGATCATCGAGGTCGGCCCGCAGGACGTCATGGCCAGCCGGTTCGCCGTCTCGCCGCTGATCGAGACCATGCACGCGCTGCGCATCCTGTCCGGCCATCAGGAGCCGGGCGTCCACGCGCGCTGGGCCGAGCGCGCGCGTGCGCCGTACGCGCGGCTGCTGCGCGAGAGGCCGGCGCTCGCCGCGCTGGCCGTGCTGTTCCGCCGCGGCGACTACAGCGCCGACTTCATCGCTCCCCCGCCGTCCGGCGTGAACGTCGCGTTCGAGGACGAGCTGGCCGTCATGCGGGCCACGCCCCTGGCGCAGGCCAGGGACGAGATCGCGCGGAACCTGCTCGGCAGGCCGGCCGCGCCGCCCGACCTGGTGGCCGTCCTGGACCGGCCGGACGTGGTGACGCTGCTCGCCGACGTGCTGGAGGCCGCGTGGCAGGGCATCGTCCGGCCCGAATGGCCGCGCCTCCAGGCCATCCTGGAGCGCGACGTCGTGCAGCGAGCGGGCCGCCTGGCCACGTACGGGTGGGCGGCGGCCCTGGAGGACCTCAGCCCCAAGGTCCGCTGGCATACCGAAGGGGCGGCCGGTCACATCCGGGTGCGCATGGAAAGCGCGGGCGAGGACCGGCGGCACCGGCTCGGCGGCCGGGGCCTGCTCTTCGTCCCGAGCGTCTTCGGCCACGGCGTCGGCGCGTACCTGGAGCACGTCTGGCCGTACGCGCTGGTCTACACGGCGCGGGGGATCGCCGCGGAGCCTGTGCCCGCCAAGGGGCTGGCGCGGCTCATCGGGCGGACCCGCGCGGAGGTCCTGCTCACGGTGCCCGCGACCACGACCCAGCTCGCGGCGCTGCTCGGGCTCAGCGTCGGCGGGGCCGGCGACCACGTGGCCGCGCTGCGCGAGGCCGGGCTGATCACCGGCGCGCGGGTGGGGCGCTCGGTGCTGTACCGCCGCACGCCGCTCGGGGACGCCCTGGTGAACGGCGGCTGACCGCGCCGCTCAGCCCTTGAGCGCCCCGGCCATGAGCCCGCGCATGAAGAAGCGTCCGAGCAGCACGTACACGAGCATCGTCGGGACCGAGGCCAGGATCGCCGCCGCCATCTGCTGGCTGTAGGGCACGGTCTGGGCGCCCGCGATGTTGTTGAGCATCACGGTCGTGGGCCACGAACTGGGGCCGGTCAGGAACACCGCGAACAGGAAGTCGTTCCACAGCGAGGTGAACTGCCAGATGACCACGACGGCGAAGGCCGGGCCCGAGACGGGGATCACGATCGACCAGAATGTCCGCAGCATGCCGGCGCCGTCCACGCGGGCGGCCTCCATCAGCTCGTCCGGGATCGTCGCGTAGTAGTTGCGGAAGATCAGCGTGCAGATCGGAATGCCGTACACCACGTGGGCGAGGACGAGGCCGGGGATGCCGCCGTAGACGTTGAGGTTCACCATGAGCTGGACGAGCGGGATCATCACCCCCTGGTACGGGATGAACATGCCGAACAGGAACAGCGTGAACACCACGTCGGCGCCGGGGAAGCGCCACTTGGACAGCACGAACCCGTTCATCGCCCCCAGCGCGGCCGAGAGCAGCGACCCGGGGATCGTCAGCAGGAAGCTGTTGGCGATGCCCGGCCGCAGCTTCTCCCAGGCGACCCGCCACGCCTCGGTCGTCCACACGCGGGGCAGGCTCCACGCCTGGCTCGGGTCCGCCTCGGTCAGGGGCTTGAAGCTGGTGACCAGGAGCACGTAGATCGGGAGCAGGAAGACCACGACGAAGAGGAGCAGCAGGGCGAACCGCAGATAGACCGGCCGGCGGGACGCGCGCGCGACCGGCGCGGTGCGGGGCTGCCGCGCGGCGGCCGTGGTGGTCATGAGCGCTTCTCCCTGCGGGCGTTCCAGATCAGGTACGGGACGACGAAGACGGCGACGGCGAGCACGATGTACGCGGCGATCGTCGCGCCCTTGGCCGGATCGTGGGCGTCGAACACCGCGACCCACATGAAGACGGCGGGCACGTCCGTGATGATCTGCTTGCCGGACACCGACACGATGAGGTCGAACACCTTGAGCGAGATGTGCCCGAGGATGATCAGGGCGGACAGCGTGACCGGCCGCAGGAAGGGGAAGACGACGTACCGGTAGACCTGCCATTCCCGGCAGCCGTCCACCCGGGCGGCCTCGCGCAGCTCTTCGGGGACGCCGCGGAACCCGGCCAGGAACAATGCCATGACATAGCCGGACATCTGCCAGATGGCGGGGATCGCCATCGCGGCCATCCCCCAGTCCTCCCCGCGGAACCAGCCGTTCTCCAGGAACCCCAGCCCTACTGCCTGGAAGAGCCGGTTCAGCCCGACGGCCTGCTCCCCCTGGCCGCTGTTCATCAGCCACCGCCACACGACGCCCGTCGCCACGAACGAGATGGCCATCGGGAACAGGTAGACGGTGCGGAAACCGCCCTCGCCTCTGATCCCCTTCTCCATCAGGAAGGCGAGCAGCCAGCCGAGCGCCAGCGCGCCGCCCACGAACACCACCGTGAAGACGATCGCGTGCTTGACCGACAGGCCCCAGCGCTCCTGGTCCCAGAGCGCGACGAAGTTCTCCAGCCCGACGAACCTCCCCTCGGAGATCTCGTCGTGCTGATCGGTCATGGCCAGCCGGAAGTTCCAGCCCAGCATGCCGTACACGAAGACGGCGATCAGGACGATGGACGGCGTCACCAGGAGCAGGCCCGGCAGCCATCTTCTGAGGCGCGGCCTTCTGAGCCGTGACACGGACACCCCCAAGCGTCGGCCCGTGCCCGCGACCACGCGCGGGCACGGGCCGGGTGGTCACTGGTTGCTGGTCTGCGCGGCCTGGACCAGCGCCTGCTGCAGCTTGGCCACGTCCTTGCTCTGCAGGAACAGCCCGACCGCCTCGGTGATGGCCGTCTTCCACGCGTCGTTGGCGACGACGCCGTGCTGGATGGACCCGGCGAGCTTGCCGTTCGCCCACTGGGCCAGGTCCCACTCCAGGTAGTCGGTGTAGAGGGCCTTGTCGGCGTCCTTGCGCGCCGGGATGGACCCCTTCTTGGGGTTGAAGGCGTCCTGGCCCTCCTTGCTCGCGGCGACCTTGAGCCAGGCGAGGGCGCCGTCGCGGTTCGGCGCGCCCTTGGGCAGCGTGAAGCTGTCCGACAGCCACATGAACGTGCCGTCCGTGCCGGGCGAGGCCACCCAGTCGAAGTCCTCCTTGGACTTCTTGCCGAGCCCGCCGTCCGGCGGGTTGTGGAAGTAGCCGTAGGCCCAGTCGCCCATGACGTTGAACGCCGCCGCGCCGTCGGCCACCTGCTTGGAGGCGGGCTGCCAGTCGTCCTGGGCGGGGCCCGCGTACGACAGGATCGTCGTGAAGTCCCGCAGCGCCTTGGTGACGGCCGGGCCCGACCAGTCGGCTCCCGGGGTCCACAGGGCGTTGTAGGCGTCGGTGCCGAGCGAGCCGAGCAGCACGCTCTCCAGCAGGTGGACCACCGTCCACTCCGAGCCGATCGACAGCGGGATCTTCTTGGTCTTCTTCACCGCCTCCAGGGCCGTGACGAACTCCTCGATCGTCTTCGGCGGGGCGGCGACGCCCGCGTCCTTCAGCACCTTGGGGTTGAACCACAGGACGTTGGAGCGGTGGATGTTCACCGGCACCGAGTAGACGTTGCCCTTGTAGGTGATCTGGTCGACGAGCTGCTGCGGGAAGACCTCCTTCAGCTTCAGCTCGTCGTAGAGCGCGTTCAGCGGTTCCAGCTTGCCGGCCTTGATGTAGCCCTGGAGCTCGGCGCCGGCGTGGCCCTGGAAGGTGTCGGGCGGCTGGTTCGCCTGGAGCTTGCTGGAGAGCAGCGCGCGGGCCTTGTCGCCCGAGCCGCCCGCGACGGCGGCGTCGAAGAAGGTCAGGCCCTGGTTCCGCTTCTCGAAGATCTCGCGCATGGCCTTCAGGCCGTCCGCCTCGCCGGGGCCCGTCCACCAGGAGAAGACCTCGACCTGCTTCTTCGCCGCCTGGCCGTCGCCGGCGCTCTTCCCGTCGCCACCGCCGCCGCAGGCGGTCAGGGAGAGGAGGCCCGCCACGGTGACCGCGACGGCCGACATCCACCGTCGTCGCATTTCTGTGCCGTCCCTTCGGGGGGTCAGAGGGACGCTGTCAGCGTGTGACGCCCCGGCCGTGTCGGGGCGCGGTGACAACGTTGTCAGGTACGCAATCAACGCATTCGGCGGGCGAGGCCGTCAAGGGCAGGCGAGTAACGTCTCCATATAGTCAGGTACAGGCGGGTGCGGCCTGGTGGAACCCTCAGAGGACTGCTCGCGGACGGACGGGGCGGCGGTCCTGTCGGACCGGCGTGGAAGTATCGGGCCATGACCGCCATGACCCCGAGGTCCGCCGATGGCTGACCGTTCACACCGGCGCAAGCCCCCGGAGACCCACACCTCCGTCATCTCCGACGACTGGGATGACCTTGACATCTCCGGGCAGAACCACTCCAACGTCGCCTTCATCGACGTCGACCTGACCGAAGTCACCGGCCAGGGCGCCGTGTTCACCGAATGCGTGTTCCGGGGAGCCCGGTTCAACGCCTCACGGCACTCCGACAGCGCCTTCGTCAACTGTTACTTCTCGCGCTGCTCGTTCTTCGACGCGAACTTCACCGGCTGCAAGCTCGTCGGCAGCGTGTTCGAGGGCTGCACCTTCGACCTGCTCAGGGCCGAGGGCGGCGACTGGTCGTTCACCGCGCTCGCCGGGGCGAACCTGAGCGGCACCACCTTCACGGACCTGCGCATGCGCGAGGCCGATCTCAACGGCGCCCGTTTCGTGGACGGCCGGCTCACCGGGGTGGACCTGTCCGGCTCGTCGCTCGAGAAGACGAGCTTCCTGCGGTGCGACCTGCGCGGCAGCGACCTGTCCTCGCTGGAGCCGCTGACCGTGGACCTGCGGGGCGCGATCGTGGACCTGCACCAGGCCGTGCTCATCGCGAGCGCGCTCGGCGTGGACGTGCGGCAGGACTGACCGCGCGAGGGCGAACCCGGGCAGGGGCCGCAGGGCACCGTGCCCGGGGTCGCGACCGCGTGACCCTGGGGTCGGTCTCCACCCCTCCAAGGCGACCTCACCCGTGCGGCGGGCCACGCGGCGCTCTCAGGCATCCGGGGATGTGGGGCGGCGGAGCGCGCCCGGCCGGGGAACGGCGGGCGCGCCATTACGCAAGTGTTCCATCAAATAACGGAGCGCGCCCAACTCATGCCGGATTCGCCTGCAATCCATCACATACCGCCCGACAGAACGATATAGACGTGTTTTTGTTGATGTATCAGGAAGGGCGAAGCGGCGGCTGCGGGAACCACACCCCTGACCAGGCCCCTGACTCGCGTAGCGTGGCCGCGCAGCCACGGACCGCCCCACTAAGTGTCAAGAAATTGCTACAACTCCCTTGAAATTCCACCTTCCGCAATTATCGTCGCATTGGCTACTCTGCTCTGATCAAGCGACGTGGGCGGCCGGCAGAGCCGTCACCGAGCACCATCGGCAGTTCGGCATAAGGGGCGTTCCGGCGGGCAGTGAGGCGGAGCGCCCGGTGAGGAGGAGATCGGTCGTGCCCCGATAACGGTCACGCCTCCCCCTATTCGTGGCGTCCACCCCCTATGTCACCGAATGTCCAGGATGTACCATTGACCACCTCTGATCTATACGAAGAGTGAACAACGCAGGCCAAGGCTGCGGATCGCCGTCACGGAAGGTAAGATTCCACGAGCACCGGCCACCCAGGTGAGCAACCCGGCCGGTGAGCCATCTCACATCGGGAGCCTCAGTTGGAAACCGTCGACCTCGAAGACCTGGGCCTCGAACTCCTCCTGATCGCCGCCCTGCACGCGGAGGCCGAGCGTCTCGTCCCGCGTCTTCCCGAGCCCTCGGGCGGTGCGTTCGAATGGAACCCCACCCTCCGGCCGTCCTGACCCCGGCCGCGCGCGCCGGCGGGCCCGCCGGAATAGCGGACCCGCCAAAGTAATTGCGACTTTCAACCGAAACGCCGAGGTTTACCAGTGCGTCTTTAAACTGTCGGTGGGGCCGGTCACACTGCCAGCATGGCCGAGCTCCCGCAGGATTCCCCCGGTCCGGACCACTCCGACACGGCGCGCGCCGCGGCGTCCGCGCGCCCTCACGGCCACGACGGCTCCGCGCCGAATGACGCCCCGCCCAATGGCGCGCGTCCCGATTCCCCGGACGCCGACGAGGCGATCGACCTCGGCGAGGTGACCTTCGGCGAGTGGCACACCCACATCGCCACCATGTCCGGCGTCGGTTTCCTCACCGTGGCCCGCAGGCTGCCCGCCCTCATCGGCCAGGCCGTGGGCATGGCGTGGCGGGCCAGCCCCCGCGACACCGTGGCCACCATCTCCCTCAGCGCGCTCGGCGGGGTGTTCACCGCGTTCGGGCTCCTCGCCACCACCGGCGTGCTGCAGGCCCTCTTCTCCTCCGGCCCCACCCCCGACCGCGTCAAGGCCGCCCTGCCCAGCCTGCTGCTCGTCGGCGCCGCCGCCACGCTGCGCACCGCCCTGCAGGCCGGGGCCGGCTGGGCCCAGTCCAGGCTGGAGCCGCAGGTCGGCCGTATCGCGGAGACCCAGCTCTACGACCTGACCAGCCGCGTCGACCTCATCGCCTTCGACGACCCCGACTTCCACGACTCGCTCCAGCGCGCCCGCTCGCGCGGCGTCTCCATGGTGGACACCGTGGTCGACTCGGCGATCGACGTCCTCACCGGGCTCATCGGCATCGCCGCCGCGGCGGGCGTGCTCGGCATCCTGCATCCCGTGCTGCTGCCCCTGCTGGTCCTCGCGGTGATCCCCGACGCCTGGGCCGCCGTCCGCTCGGCCCGCATGCGCTACACCACCATGTACGCGCTGATGCCCGTGCGGCGGCGCAAATGGATCCTCAGCGACCTCATGGCGGAGCGCGAGACCGCCGCGGAGGTCCGCTCGTTCACCATGCGCGCGTTCCTCATGCGGCTGTACGACCAGGTCGCCGACGCCGAGCAGGAGGTCGTGCTGCGGCTGGCCCGGCGCCAGACGTTCGCGCGCGTGGTCGGCGAGGCGCTCGGCGGCCTCGGCACCGCCATCGTCTACGTCGCGCTCGGGCTGCTGCTCGCCGTCGCCGCCGTGCCGCTGGCCGTCGCCGGCACGGCCGTCCTCGCCATCCGCTCCGGGCAGAGCTACCTGTCCACCCTGATGTACGCCACCAACCGCCTGTACGAGGAGGGGCTCTACTTCACCGACTTCCTCGACTTCTGCGCCGAGGCACGCCGCCGCCAGAGCCCGGCGCGCCCGCTCCCCGCTCCCCCGGCCTTCCGCCGCATCGCCGTCGAGGACGTCACCTTCCATTACCCCGGCAAGGAGGAGGCCGCCCTCGACCAGGTCTCCGTCCACATCGAGCGGGGCGAGGTGGTGGCCCTGGTCGGCGAGAACGGCTCGGGCAAGACCACCCTTTCCAAGATCATCGCGGGCCTGTACGAGCCCGGTGGCGGGCGCGTGCTGTGGGACGACACCGACCTCGCCGACGTGCCCGCCGAGGAGCTCCGGCGCAACATCGCCGTCATCGCCCAGGACCACACCCGCTGGCCGCTCACCGCCAAGGACAACATCGCCATGGGCCTGGAGAAGGGCGCCGAGGCCCTGCACGCGTCGGCGAGGGTCGCCGGGGCCGACCAGGTCATCGCCGAGCTGCCGCACGGCTACCGCACCCTGCTCGACCGCCGGTTCAAGGACGGGCACGAGCCCTCGGGCGGCCAGTGGCAGCGCATCGCCGTGGCCCGCGGGTTCTACCGGGACGCGCCGCTGCTGATCTGCGACGAGCCGACGGCCGCGCTCGACGCCCGTGCCGAGCACGCCCTGTTCGAGCGCATCCGCGGGCACGCCGACGGCCGTACCGTCCTGCTCATCACCCACCGCCTGGCCAGCGTGCGCTACGCCGACCGCATCTACGTGCTCGACCACGGCAAGGTGATCGAGCAGGGCACCCACGAGGAGTTGACGGCCCTCGGCGGCCAGTACGCCGACCTGTACTCCATCCAGGCCAGCGCCTACAGCGACCGCGCCGGCGCGCCCCGCACCTGATCCGCGCCCCGCGGACGCCCGCCCCGCTCGGGCGCGCGTCCTCCGGCGGCTCAGCGCGACGGCGCCGGCGCGGCGTCGTCGCAGGCGGGCGTGTTCGAGGCGAGCGCGAGCACGTCGCGGTAGTAGCCGATCTTCCGCTGGATCGCGGCCTGCTTCTCCTTCAGCTCGGCGATCTGGGCCTCCACCTCGCGGTCGTGGGACTCCAGCAACGCGATGCGGTCGCTGATCGTCTCGTCCCCGTCACGGACGAGCTGGGCGAAGCGCACCATCTCGGCGATCGGCATACCCGTGGTGCGCAGGCACCTGACCATGGTCAGCCAGCTCAGGTGCGAATCGTTGAACCTCCTCTGCCCCGCGGAGTTCCGCTCGATCGGCTCCAGCAGGCCGATGCGCTCGTAGTACCGCAGAGTGTCCAGACTGAAGCCGGTCTCCTCCGCGACCTGTCCCGGTGTGTAGACGCTCACCGGTCGAGCATCGCACCTGGAGTACGCTCCAGGTCAAGCCGTTTGACCTGGAGTCCACTCCAGCGTGCAGGGTGTCCGCCATGACCGACATCGCCCTTGGCACCATCCCCTTCGGCACGGCCCTCGACGAGGCCGCGTCGTTCGCCATCCTCGACCGGTTCGCCGAGGCCGGCGGCACCGTCCTGGACACGGCGAACAATTACACGTTCTGGGTGGACGGCGGCACCGGCGACGAGAGCGAGACCACGATCGGCAGATGGCTCGCCTCCCGCGGCGCCCGCGACCGCATGGTCGTGAGCACCAAGTGCGGCGCCCGTCCCACCCTGCCCGGCGCCCGCACCCTGGACTCGGCCGAGGGGCTGTCGCCCTCGACCGTCCGCGCGGCGGTCGAGGGCAGCCTGCGCCGGCTCGGCACCGACCACGTGGACGTCTACTGGGCCCACGTCGAGGACCACGCGACCCCGCTGGAGGAGCAGGCCCGCGTCTTCGGCGAGCTGGTCGCCGAGGGCAAGGCGCGGCACGTCGGCGCGTCCAACCACCCGGCGTGGCGGATCGAGCGGGCGCGCGGCCTCGCGCTGTCGGCGGGCCTCACGCCCTACACGCACGTGCAGCTCCGGCACTCCTACCTGCGCCCCCGGCCGGGCGTGCGGCTGGACGAGTCCGCGCACGTGCAGGCCGGCGAGGAGACCCTCGGCTACGTGCGCGCCGAGGGCCTGCGGCTGTGGACCTACTCCACGCTGCTGTCCGGCGCCTACACCCGCGCGGACCGCCCGATCCCCGCGCAGTACGACCACCCGGGCACGACCAGGCGCCTGGCCGCGCTGCGCGAGGTGGCCGGCGAGATCGGCGCCACGCCGAACCAGGTGGTGATCGCCTGGCTGCTGGCCCAGGACATCGTCCCGATCGTCGGCGTCAGCTCGCTCGCGCAACTCGACGAGATGCTCGGGGCGCGCGAGGTCAAGCTGGACGAGCACCTGCTCGGCCGCCTGGACGAGCCGTCCCTGGCCTGACGCCGCCGTACCCGGGCCGCCACCCGGGTTTCCTGGTCAGCGGGCGGGCAGGTGGTCGGCGAGATACCTGCGGACCAGCCGTTTGCACTCGGCGACGAGATCGGGGTCCCCGCCGGGGTGGGCGCGGAAGGCGAGCTTCAGCACGGCGTCCGCGGCCTCCACGGCCACGATGAGCGCGCGGTCCAGGGCCGGCCCCGTCGGGGCGCCGAGCAGCTCGATGGTCAGCGACCGCAGACGGTCGGCGACGATGACATTGTTCTCCAGCGTCGAGTCCAGCAGGCGGTCGGTGCCCTTGAGCGGCGGCCCCGCCGGGGTCGGCAGGATCTCGCCGAAGTCCATGATCGCGAAGCCGGGTATGGTGCGCTTCATCTCCACGAACTCGTCCACGGCCAGGTCGACGGCGCCGGTCCAGTCGGTGATCTGCGCGTCGCCGAGCCGCGAGGTGAGGCGGGAGAGGAAGGCGTCGAGGTTGCGCAGGGCCAGCGCCCGCACGAGCCCCTGTTTGTCGGGAAAGAACTGGTAGAACGTGCCGATCGGCACCCCCGCCCTGCGGGCGACCTCCTTGGTCGTCAGACCGTCGTACCCCACCTCGTCGAGCAGGCGCGCGCATTCGTCGAGCATGCGCTCGACCCGCTCCACGCTGCGGCGCTGAGCCGGGCGCCGGCGGAGCGTTCCCGCCGAGACGTTCGTCATTCCCCCATCATCCCTCCGTATCGAGGTGCCCCGCATAACATGAGCAGTATTCATAACTGCCGGGCGCGTCTTCGGCCGCACGGGTGAGGGCGCCGCCCGAACCCTCGCCCACGCTCCTCACAAGGAGGCCATCATGTTCCTCTGGGGCACCGCAACCGCGTCATACCAGATCGAGGGGGCCGTGGCGGACGACGGCCGCGGCCTGTCGATCTGGGACACCTTCGCCCACGAACCGGGCAAGGTGAAGGACGGCCACACCGGTGATATGGCGTGCGACCATTACCACCGCTGGTCAGAGGATGTCATGCTCATGGCCGCCCTGGGGGTGAACTCCTATCGTTTCTCCATTTCGTGGCCGAGAATCCTCCCAGCCGGGCGTGGCGAGGTGAACCAGGCGGGCCTCGACTTCTATGACCGGCTGGTCGACGGCCTGTGCGCCCAGGGCATCGTCCCGGCGGCCACGCTCTTCCACTGGGACCTCCCCCAGGCTCTGGAGGACGAGGGCGGCTGGCTCGCCCGCGACACCGCGAGCCGCCTCGCCGACTACGCCGGCGTCGTGGCCGCCCGCCTCGCCGACCGCGTGCCGATCTGGATCACGCTGAACGAACCCTTCGTCCACATGGTGTTCGGCTACGCCCTCGGCACCCACGCCCCCGGCCGCATGCTCTTCCTCGACGCCCTGCCCGTCGCCCACCACCAGCTCCTCGGTCACGGGCTCGCGGCACAGGCCCTGCGCGCGCACGGCGCGGAACGGGTGCTGGTCACCAACAACCTCACGCCCGTCCGCCCCGCGTCCTCCTCCGCGGACGACCTGCGGGCCGCCGACGCCTACGACATCCTGCACAACCGGCTCTTCAACGACCCCGTGCTGCTCGGCCGCTACCCCGACCTGTCGGCGTTCGGCGTCGACGCCATGCCGGCCGTGCGCGACGGCGACCTCGCCGTGATCGCCCAGCCCCTGGACGGCCTCGGCGTCAACTACTACAACCCCACCCGTATCCGCGCCCCCGGCGAGCCCACCGGCCTCCCCTTCGACGACGCCGGGATCACCGGATACCCCACCACCGCCTTCGGCTGGCCAGTGGTGCCCGACGGCCTGCGCGAACTCCTCACCGGCCTCAAGGCCCGCTACGGCGACGCCCTGCCCCCCGTCTACGTCACCGAGAACGGCTGCTCACAACCGGACACCCCCGGCCCCGACGGCGTGATCGACGACCAGGACCGCATCGCCTTCCTCGACGCCCACATCCAGGCCGTCGGCGCCGCCATGTCCGAGGGCGTCGACGTACGCGGCTACTACGTCTGGTCCCTCCTCGACAACTTCGAATGGGCCGAGGGCTACACCCAACGCTTCGGCCTCGTCCACGTCGACTTCCCCACCCAAACCCGCACCCCCAAAGCCTCCTACCACTGGTTCAAGAACAGAATCACCTCCTCCTCCACCCCATGACCACACGACGTACCCGTGGCCGAAGAACCAGAGCCCGCTCAGCGAGGCGAGTGAGTACCCGCCCGGCACAAGGGCCGCGCGGTCCGGACGACACCGATAACCAACAGCGAAAAAGCCTTCGCAAGCAGCACCCCATTCTCGCGCCGAAACCAGCAATATCAGCCGCGCCGAACCACGGTTTGATATTGAGCGACTCGCCATGCCGGAGCAGCCGAGTTACCATCGACGCATACGGTAAGGCGGTCGCAGAGGGGGAAGCGATATGCACTATTTACCGGTAATGCCCTGGGGCATCTCTCGCATGGCTCCGTTCCCACCATCCCAGGGGACCATTCCCGACTATCGCGTCGTACTGGATGCCGCCACACAAACCGGTAAATGGGTGGACCCGACCGGCCGAACACTTGAGGCCGGAAAGCATGGGACCAACCAGAGCAAGCCAACCGCGACACAACCGTCCGGACCCGACGGCGGAGATGCCAAGCCTCCTCCTCCGGCCAGGCCCGACTCGACCACCGACTACACGCCGGACTGAGCGGTGAACGCACCAGTGCTGGCGGTCACCTGCCTCGACGACCCGACCGCCGACCTGGTGCCGGCCGAATTGCACGACCGCGACGTCCCTGTCGTGCGCTTCGATCCGGGGGCCGAGTTTCCCAGCGATTCCCACATGAGCGCCTATTTCGATACCCGCGGCATGTCCGGCTCGATCCATACGGCGACGCGGAGTCTGGATCTTGCCGATGTGCGATCGGTGTACTGGCGAAAGCCGACCCCTTATCGGCGTTCACCGCGCTTGGACGAACAGACCGGACGGCACGGCTGTCAACGTGTGGACACAGACGGTCGCACCGGATGAGATCAGCGCATCCATCAACCACGCCGCGCACCTCTTCCAGCGGCAGGTCGAGAAGATCGCGGATGTGCGGGTCACCGTGGTCGGGGACAAGATTTTTCCAGTTCGAATCGACGGCGCGTCAGGGTTGGACTGGCGACGGCATTACCCTGAGCTCTCTTATTCGCTCATCGAAGCTCCATCGCCGATAGCCGGCGCGATTCGCGCCTATCTCGATCGTCTTGGGTTGATCTTTGGGGCCTTCGACTTCGCCCTGACCCGAGAAGATGAATGGATCTTTCTGGAGTGCAATCCGAACGGTCAATGGGCTTGGTTTCCCGAACCGATCCCCGCACGTATCGCCAGCGCCATCGCCGACCATCTACAACTGGCAAAGGATCGCGCATGACCATCCCCACGGAGTCTGACGCACTGCGGTCGGCCCTGGCCGGCCTGCTCGGTGAGACCGGAGCGCTCACCGACCCTCGGTGGTGCCAAGCGATCAAGGTGGTGCCACGCGAGTTGTTCCTCGGGGAGGCGGTCTACCAGGCCACGGAGGGAGACGAGAAGGGGACGATATGGGAGCCGGTACGGCGGAGCGACATGAGCAATGCCGACTGGCTGCGCCTGGCCTACGCGGACGACACCTGGGTCACACAGCTCGACGGCGTCATGGCCGCCGACGCTCGGGCCCCCGTACACGGCGATCCGACGTCGTCCTCCTCGTCTCCCGGTCTGGTCGTTCGCATGCTGGAGGCGGCACAGATCGGCGACCGCGACAAGGTGCTGGAGATCGGGACGGGAACGGGCTATTCCACGGCGTTGATGTGTCACCGGTTGGGAAGTGAGGCCGTGACCTCGATCGAATGCGATCCCGGCGTCGCGGCCCATGCCCGAAAAGCGATCGAGGCATGTGACCACTCACCGACGCTGATCGTCGGCGACGGGTTGAACGGGTATGAAAAGAACGCCGAGTACGACCGGCTGATCGCCACCTGTTCCGTGCGTTTCATCCCTCCGGCATGGATGTGGCAGGTCCGCGACGGTGGCACCATCACCACCCCTATGTGGGGCTGGATGGACGGCAACGCGCTGGCCCACCTCACCCTCGCCGACGACGGCACGGCTTCGGGGCGCTTTCACCCGTACAACGTCGCCTTCATGAACGCCCGCCCCCACGGTCGCCCTCCGCGCGCGTCCTACATGCTCGGCATCGGCGACGAGCGGGAGAGCAGAATAGACCCGAGCACTCTCGATGACTGGACGGGGTGTTTCGTCGCCCAACTCGCCGCGCCGTCGGCGGAGAAGTTGGGAGCAGGCGACGAGATGATCCTGTTGGACGTCGCGACAGGCTCACAGGCCAGCACGAGGAAGGCGGGAGCGGCCGGCTGGACGGTACGCCAGCACGGGCCGCTGCGGCTCTGGGACGCCGTGGAAGACGCGATCGAGACATGGCGGAGAGCCGGTTCGCCCCACCAGTCGGCGTTCGGACTCAGCGTGAGCCCGTCCGCGCAGTGGATATGGCTCGGCGCGCCAGACGGGCCCCGATGGCGTCTGCCGGTCTAGGGCCGGATCTCCAAGCCCAGGCGCGCTCAGCTTTGCCCTCCGGCGCGGCCGGGATCCGTGAACGAGCGGAAACCGGGATGCGCGGGGTGGGGTGGGTGAGTAGGTTGGGCGGTATGTCGAGTCCAGAGGCGGACAAGGTGGGGGCTTTCGGTCACCCGTCAGCCCCCTGAACCACTGAGTGAGCCTGTCCACGCCACATGGTGGCGGCCGACAGGACGGAGAGATGGGCCGCTGAGCGCGGTGACGAGACGTCTTTTCTGATCTCTCCTCACCTCGGAGCCTCTCGATGCCTCTGCCTCTCTATTCGCTGGCCGTGGCGGTGTTCGCCATGGGCACGTCGGAGTTCATGCTCGCCGGCCTGTTGCCGGACATCGCCGCGGATCTCGGCGTTCCGATCGCCACGGCCGGACTGCTCACGTCGGCCTTCGCCGTCGGGATGGCCGTCGGCGCCCCGCTGATGGCCGGGGTCGCGCGCCGGTGGCCGCGGCGGTCCGCGCTTCTCGTGTTCCTCGCGCTGTTCCTGGCCACGCACGTCGTCGGCGCCGTCACCGGCGGTTTCGCGGTCCTGCTCGTCAGCCGGGTCGTCGCGGCCCTGGCTTATGCCGGTTTCCTCGCCGTCGCGCTCACCACGGCCGCGGCCCTGGTCCCCGCCGACCGGAAGGGCCGGGCGCTGGCCGTCCTGCTGGCGGGGACCACGGCCGCCACCGTCGCGGGGGTGCCCGGTGGAGCCCTGCTGGGGACGCTGCTCGACTGGCGCGCCACCTTCTGGCTGGTGGCGCTCCTGTGCGTGCCGTCGGCGCTCGGCGTGGCACGGGGCGTTCCCGCCGGCGCGGGACGGTCGGAGGAGGCGGCGGGCCCGGATCTGCGCGGGGAGCTGGCCCGGCTGCGGAGTCCACGACTGATCGTGGTCCTGCTGCTGGGCGCGCTGGTCAACGCGGCGACGTTCGGCGCCTTCACGTTCCTGGCCCCGATCGTCACCGATGTGGCCGGGCTTGAACCGTTGTGGGTCCCCGTCGCGCTGGTGCTGTTCGGCCTGGGCTCGTTCGCCGGCGTCACCGTCGCCGGGCGGCTGTCCGACCGGCGGCCCGGCGTCGTCGTCGCGGCCGGCGGTCCGCTGCTCCTCGGCGGCTGGGTCGCCCTCGGCCTGCTCGCGCCCGGCCCGATCGCGCTGCTGATCCTTACGTTCACCCAGGGCGCGCTCTCCTTCGCCGTGGGCGGCACGCTCATCGCACGCGCGCTGTACGAGGCGGCGGGGGCGCCGACCATGGCGGGCTCCTACGCCACCGCCGCTCTCAACGTCGGCGCCTTCATCGGCCCCATCGTCGCCGCCGCGGCCCTGAACACCGGGGCGGCCGAACTGGGGCCCGTCTGGGCCGGTGGCGTCCTGGTCGCCGTCGCGCTCGTCCTCGCCCTGCTCTTCCGCGGGGCGGTCGGAGGGACGCCGGTCAGAAGACCGACACGTGCACGTGGTCGTAGTGGTTGGCGGTGATGCCGCCGCGGTCGGACATCTGGCGCCAGCCCGCGCCGGTGCGGATGTCGTAGTAGCGCTGCCGCCAGATGATGTACATGATGCCGATCTGGCGGCCGTTCTCTTGAACGCCAAGCACCGGCGCCCCAGTCTCGGGGTATACGCGCAGTGGCCGGCAAGATCCCTGATGCATGACAAGGAGCCAGGACGCGCAGAACACGTCACTGGCCCCTGCCCCAGAAATGATCAGCTAGATCAGACGTAGTCGCCGCTCACAGCGACGGCCCCGAGCGGGGCCGGACACTCCGCCTTGGCGTATTCATAACCGACGGCGCTCCGCTTGACCGTGCCACCGCTCCCGCAAGCAACGGTGACCCGCACATCT
Source organism: Sphaerisporangium siamense (assembly GCF_014205275.1). Lineage (NCBI taxonomy): Bacteria > Bacillati > Actinomycetota > Actinomycetes > Streptosporangiales > Streptosporangiaceae > Sphaerisporangium > Sphaerisporangium siamense. The sequence continues at coordinate 3,145,484 of NZ_JACHND010000001.1, read as the reverse complement.
CGACCGCTGCCGACGCAGTTCAGGTGACCCCGCCCGTGATTGCCGGGCTGGTCGATCCACGCACTGCAACCGGGGGGGATGGACAAGATGGAGACGTTCCCATTGGACGGAGCAGGGGCCGGGCCACCGACCTCGGCGGCCGCAGGCGAGGCGGTAACCGCCAGAGCAGCGACCACGACACCGGTTGCACCGAGAACCACGCGCTTGAACATTGAGAATTCCACCTTTCGACGAGGGATTTACCATAGGGCGATCGGGAATGTTTCGCAGTGAAGATCATCTGCAAATAGTCCGCGACCGCGATCGGCACACTCAGAAGAATGCCTCATCCAATGCCCGAAAGAAAGGTTTTGACTTTGCGCGCGACACATAGTTTATGTCGCAGTAATCCATCCGACGCTATCTGTCATATTGCCAGCTCAGGCCGCAAAGCACGCATACGACACCAGCGAAGTCGGCCAGCAATCTGTGGCCCAGGTCACACGTAAGCCCATGCCTTCTGAACAGTTCACGCACGGCACGAAGCAGCGGGACGTCCGTTTTAAGTCTTCTGGATCAGAAAAAAAGGGGGCCGACGAAGTATCACGGCTCGAGGACTACCGAAAGGACCTGCCCGACCGTATTGGCGATTCGGCCGTGGCCTCTACCAGGTAGACGATGAAAGCGACGAAGAGCTCTGTGTGGATTCAGGTGCCCCTCGCAACACCACGTCGACGCAAAAAGTCTTGCGGCGAATGAACGGCCGCCAACGTTCGATTGGCCCGGTCGTTCGCCGATATGGCGCCCTGGAGGCTGTGGTCTACTCCCGTATGGATCAGTGCCACTGGCGTGTCAGCCGGCACGCTCGGCTTCCGCCAGCCGGCCACGCGTGGTGACGTGGTGTGCGTGCTTGTCAGAAGACCGACACGTGCACGTGGTCGTAGTGGTTGGCGGTGATGCCGCCGCGGTCGGACATCTGGCGCCAGCCCGCGCCGGTGCGGATGTCGTAGTAGCGCTGCCGCCAGATGATGTACATGATGCCGATCTGGCGGCCGTTCTCGATGCACCACTGGGCCAGGGCGTCGCCCCTGGCCTGGGAGGCGGCGTCGGGCATGCGACCGCCCGTGCTCATCATGAAGTCGCAGGCGCGGCCCTTGCCGTGCTCGCCCGGGTCGCCCACGCGCAGGCAGCCGACGCTGAACGGCATGGGGAACTTCTGCATGATCACGTTCCTCACGCTGATCATGCGGGGGGTGAGGCCGCTGCCGGCGTCGGGGGTCTGGAAGCCGAACTTCTTCAGCAGTTCCTCGACCTGGCGCTGCTTGGCCTGGAGGTCCTTGATCTCGTCCCTGAGGTCGGCGACCTTGCGGTCGGCGAGCTTCTTGGCGGCCTTCTGCTCCTCGATCAGCCTGCCGATGTAGGCCAGCCGCTGGTTCTTCTCCTCGGCGATATAGGTGACGGTCGCGACCTGGCTGAGGATCGTGTCCGGGTCACCGTTGTAGCTGATCACCCGGGCGCCGTCGATGTTGCCGGTCATGTACGAGCCGGCGTAGAACTGCGCGACCCGGTCCTCGGCGGCGGCGAGGTCGGCGCGGAGCTTCTTGACGCGGGCGCCGGCCTTCTGCACGGCGCGGCGGGCGTCCTCCAGGCTCTGGATCTCGCCCCGGTAGCGCTTCTGGAGGTCGGCGGCCTGCTTGGTCAGCCTGTCGAGTTGCGCCTGCGGGTTGGGCTTGGCCTCGGCCCGTGGCACGGCGAGCACCGAGAGAAGCGCGAGCAGGACGGCCGCCAGCCCCGCCACACGGCCTGAACGCTTGACTTCCTCCCCACACCTGAAGGCGAGAGACTCCCGTGGCTGAGACGCGTTCACGCTGCCTCACTCTTGGGTGGTTGGCACTTCACAGACCGGGCAACCCCGAGGTCTCCGTGCCCTGTCAGGGCCAGCCCGGCCCCGAGAATGTTCTTGGCCGCGTTCACATCGGCATTGGCGGTATAGGCGCAGGAGGTGCAGGCGAAGACCGCTTGGCTTTCGCGGGACTTCGCATCCACCGTCCCGCACGCCGAACAGCGCTGCGAGGTGTGGGCGGCGGGCATCCGCACGACGCGGGAGCCGTTGTAACGAGCCTTGTGTTCCAAAGTGCTCAGCAGGCCGCCCCAGCCCTTGGCCAGAATCGCCCGGTTCAAGGCGGCCTTCTGCCGAACATTCTTGCCTGGCGCTTCGACGCTTCCCTTCGGGCTGGCGGTCATGTTACGGACCCTCAGGTCCTCCACCACGACCACACCGTGGTCGCGGGTAAGCCGGTTGGCGGTCCAGGCGGTGAAGTCGGTACGGCGAGAGCGGATGCGGGCGTTCAACTTCCCGATCTTCTTTCGGGTGGCTGCGCGCCGATTGGAACCCTTGCGCTGCCGGTCGAGGTTGCGCTGAAGCCGCTTCAATCGGGCCGCCTCGCCCGGGGTGACGAACTCACGATCACGCGTCCATCCGTCGGAGGCGGCCACGGCGATCCTCACGCCACGGTCCACGCCCACGGCCGGTTTGCCGTTCGGCGCAGACTCCACCAGACCATCCTCCACGCAGAACGAGATGAACCAGCGCCCGCCGTCCGTGAGAACGGTGGCGTTACGCAGTTCGCCCGCCAGCGGACGCGTCCAGCGGAATCGCACCCAGCCCAGCTTGGGCAACCGCACCCGGCCCCACCGGCGGGAGACGCGCTCGACGGAGATGTGCTTGGGATCGGGAAACCGGAACGACGGCGGGCTCTTGCGCTTGGACCGCCACCGGACCTTGAAGGTGCCGTGCGTTTCGCACGCCCGCTCAAGATCGCGAAGCGTCTGCTGAAGCGTGTGCGAAGGGGCTTCGGCCAGCCATGGAAAGTCCCTTTTGGCCTCGGCCATCTGCCGGGCCTGCTCCACGTAGTTGATCCACACTCCGCGCCGCCGGTACTCGCGCCGCTGCTCCAACGCGGTGTTCCACACCGCGCGGCAGGCATCGCCGATCTTCTCGCTGAACTCCTCCTGCTCGGGCGTAAACGCCAGCAGGTAGCGGCGGCCAGTCAGCATTCAGCGGCCCTTCCGCTCGACGTGCCGCTTCACGATGGCCAGGGGTGCGCCGCCGACCGTGGCCACGAAGAAGGACTTGGTCCACAACGGTGGAGGCGGCGACATCAGGTGGGGGAACTCCTCTCGCAGCACGCCGGAGGACCGGCCCTTGATGGCCTTGTCCAACCGATGGACGCCGTACTGCGCGCCGACGTCGACCAAGAAATGCACGGGGTCCGGCATGACCTCCATCTCCATAGCCATGCCCCTTTCTCGTCCACGACCTCACGACCCCGAGGTCCTGCAGGCGTTCCTCGATCCGACCGCCGAGAACGCCGCGCGGTACCCAGGGCACCGCACTCTGCGCCCAAGAGTTCGATCGGCCCTCCCACTTCCCGGACACCCCGAGACTCTAGGAGCCGATCTTGCAGGGCGCCACACGATCGGAAGAACCTACACACCATTGGCGAACTATCTACCACTTTAGGAAGATGCAGGAGCTCGGTTTCCCCGGAATCGGGCCCGACCGTATCGCGCCGCCCGCGCCGCCGTCGCACCGCCCCGGCCCCGCGCCTTGCCAACGCGGCCAGAACATGATTCGGTCACTAGGGTCCGGGCGTCGCGGCCCACCGTCGCGCCGCCGGATTCGCGATCCCCGGCCGTCCGCCCGAAGGAGGCACGCCCGAATGCTCCAGCACGACCGTCTTTTCATCGGAGGCGACTGGGTGGCCCCCGCGGGCACCGGGACGATCGACGTCGTCTCCCCCCACACCGAGGAGATCGTCGGCCGGGTCCCCGACGGCACCCCCGCCGACATGGACCGCGCCGTCGAGGCCGCCCGCCGCGCCTTCGACCACGGCCCCTGGCCGCGGATGACCATGGCCGAGCGCGCCGAGGTGGTCGGCAGGCTCGCCGACCTGTACGCCGCGCGCCAGGCCGAGATGGCCGAGCTGATCACCCGGGAGATGGGCTCCCCCATCACGTTCTCGCGACTGGCCCAGGCCCCGCAGCCGCTCGGCATGCTCCAGTACTACAGCGCGCTCGGCAGGACGTTCGCGGTCGAGGACGAGCGCCCCGGCGTCTTCGGCCCGGTCGTCGTGCGCCGCGAGCCGGTCGGCGTGGTCGCCGCCATCGTGCCGTGGAACGTCCCCCAGTTCGTGATCATGACCAAGCTCGCGCCCGCGCTCGTCGCCGGATGCACCATCGTGATCAAACCCGCGCCCGAGACGCCGCTGGACGCCTACCCGCTCGCCGAGATGATCCGGGAGGCCGGCGTCCCGGAGGGCGTGGTCAACATCGTCGCCGCGGGCCGGGAGGCCGGCGAGCACCTGGTGGCGCACCCGGGCGTCGACAAGGTCGCCTTCACCGGCTCCACGGCGGCGGGCCGCCGCATCGGGGCCATCTGCGGCGAGCAGCTCAAGCGCTGCAGCCTCGAACTGGGCGGCAAGTCGGCGGCGATCATCCTGGACGACTGCGACCTGACCGCCGCGATGGGCTTCCTGTCCATCGCCTCCCTGATGAACAACGGCCAGGCGTGCGTGGCGCAGACCCGCATCCTCGCGTCCGCCTCCCGCTACGAGGAGGTCGTGCAGGCCGTCGCGGACATGGTGGCCGGCCAGCAGGTGGGCGACCCGTCCGACCCGGCCACCGGCATCGGCCCGCTCGTCGCCAAGCGGCAGCAGGAACGCGTCGAGGGCTACATCAGGTCCGGCATCGAGGAGGGCGCCAAGCCCGTCGTCGGCGGCCTCGACCGCCCCCGCGACAAGGGTTGGTACGTCGCCCCCACCGTCTTCGCCGGGGTCACCAACGACATGCGCGTCGCCCGCGAGGAGATCTTCGGCCCGGTGCTGGCCGTCATCCCCTACCGCGACGAGGAGGACGCCGTCCGCATCGCCAACGACAGCGACTACGGCCTGTCCGGCTCCGTCTGGACCGCCGACACCGACCACGGCATGGACATCGCCCGCCGCGTCCGCACCGGCACCTACGGCGTCAACCTGATGAACACCATGGACCCCTCCACCCCGTTCGGCGGCTTCAAAGCGAGCGGCATAGGCCGCGAACTCGGCCCCGAGGGCCTGACGTCCTACCTGGAATACAAGTCCATCGCCCGCCTCGGCTGATCTACCGGCGGACCCCCTCTGACCATGGCGTTTACCTGATTGCCATTGAGGGGGCCCACCGCGTGTTCTAGAATCGCACACGTGAGCGACGAGGAGACCGGTCGGCTCGGTGAACGGATCGCCGAGGCACGCCATCGGGCCGCGATGACCCAGGCCGAACTCGCGGCGACGGTCTCACTGGAACGCTCGGCTCTTGCGAAGATCGAGAGCGGTTCCCGCCGAGTGTCCGCATTGGAACTGGCCCGCATAGCCGTGGCGCTCGATGAGCGAATCGAGTGGTTCGTATCGCCGGCTCCCGCCTCGGTCGTGTCGCACCGCAACCTTCAGGAACCCGGAGCCAAGAGCCCGGCGATCGACCGCCTGGTAGAGCGGCTCGCCCGGCATGTCGAGTTCGCCTTGGCACACGACGAGAGATTGGCACTCGACACTCCGAATCTGGCGCGTCCGGAGTCGGGGCGGGCCGCCGAGAAGTCCGCCGCCGACGCACGCAAGTTGCTGGGGCTGACGGAGAACGCTCCCCTTCTGGACGTGTCAGGTCATGCGGCGAAGGCGGGCCTTCTCGTGTTCGGTTTCGACATGGGAGCCGATGCCGCCGACGCGGCGTCGATCTTGCTAGGACAGGGAGGCGTGGCCGTCGTGAACGGAGGCCTTCACGCCGGCCGGCGCCGCCTCGCCGCCGCCCATGAGCTGGGCCACTACCTCTTCGCGGACGCCTATACCGTCGACTGGCGCATCGCCGAGCAGGAGGGTGACGACATCTGGGAATCACGGCTCGACCGCTTCGCTCGAGCCCTGCTTCTTCCTCCTCAAGGGCTCACGCATGCCTGGACTCGGTTCCGGCGTGATTCCGACCTGCGCACGGCCGCCGTCAAAGCCGGCAGTGTGTTCCGGGTTGACATGTCCACTCTGGCGCGGCGCCTGCGTGAACTGAACCTCGTCGATGCCACCGAAGCACACCAGGTCCGCAGTGTCCGTACCACCAAGTCCGACATCGTCGAGTTCAATCTGGTGGTCTGGGAAGAGATCAGCCCCTCGCCCTATCTCCCGAAGCCGTATATCGCGTCGATCCTGCGGCTCTACCGCAATGCCACGATTTCCGGCGCCCGCGCGACGGACCTTCTCATGGACGCGTGGAACGAGGAGGACCTCCCGGTGGTCGATCCCCTCCCGGACAGCGCCATCTGGCAGTTCGTGTCCTGACCCCCGATGAACGCCGAAGAAGTGCTCGTCTTCGACACGGGCCCCCTCAGTCATTTCGCGATCAACAACTGGCTGGGCCCCTTGAAGGCCGTAGTCGGCACGCGCAGAGCATTGATACCCGACGTGGTCGTCCAGGAGTTACAGACCGGTGCCGTACGGCACAGCGGCGTCGCGGCGGTGCTGACCGCGCCCTGGATCGAGAAGTACCAACTGTGCAGCACCGACGAGCTGGCGGCGTTCGGGCGTTTCTCCGCCTTGCTCGTCAAGAAGGATCGAAACTGGGGTGAGGCTGGAGTCCTGGCCCTGGCCTCGACCATGGGTGCAGTGGCCATCGTGGACGACCGCGCCGCACGCAAGGCGGCCGAGACCCACAAGATCAAGAACCGCCCCACCCTCGCTCTTCTCTGCGACGCCATCAGACAAGGCCTACTCACCCCCACACTTGTCAGCGAACTCGCCGATGACCTTTTGTCCAGTGAGTACCGGCTCCCGTTTCCGCGAGGCCAGTTCGTCACCTGGGCCACGGAGAACGGTCTCATCTGAGGGCTGCCAGTGCCACGCCCTATCTAGACTCCAGCTACCATTCGAGTCCGTCACGGTCGTCCTCAGGGGTGTCTGGGGCGTCTCGGTTCTCCAGCACGGCCAGCACCAGGCACACCACGATGAACAACCCCACAATGGTCAGCGCCGTGACATCGCCGACGGTGAACTCCCGCACCGCGAGCATTGACGGTTCCTCTCTGATTCGGCCGGGTGGAGATGGGCGGCGAGTTCGGCGGCGATGTCGTTCTGGGCGGTGAGTTCCATCACCAAGTCCACGGCGTTGCGGCGGGCGATGGACGGGTACAGGCCGGCCGTGCGCTCGGCAGGGGTGAGTGGGGCGTGGCGGAACGCCCACCAGCCGCCGTGGGTGCCGTCGCTGCGTCGTACGCGGGCGATCCGCCACGCCGGGTAGTCGCGGTTGAGAGCGGCGAGCCGGTACTCCCCCGCAAGGGCCGCCTCCCACCCGCGATCCACCGCGCGCGTATGAGCCTCTGCGGTTCCGCCGTGCCGGGGCATGTATCCGCCGACGCTGACTCTCGGATCGCGCATCCCGTACGCGTCAGGCACCTGGCACTCAGCGGATATCCCGGATAAGTCCGACCCGCTGGCACTGGGGTGGACATGCCTGCCACGACCGGCGTACTGCCCGAAGGATCTCATGCCACCTTCGTCATGGGCGCACGCACCGATGTCATCGCCTCAAGCTCGCCCTCACGCATCCGCTCGCGCAGTTCCTCGGGCGTGCGGGCCTCGACGATCATCGCGACCGGGCAGCAGGTCGCGATGGCGTAGAACCGACGACTCCACAGTCCGTACATGACATGCCAGCCCGGCTCAAGCCGATCCATCTGGGCGGCCAAGGCTCGCTTGCCCGCGTCCCACCGCACGGGCCGAACCTCGGTGAAGGGCGTACCTTCCTGGTGTCTGCCCGCTGTGCGGCTCACGCTGCGCCGCCATTCGCCGGCACGCCGCGGCGACCATGGTCGCGCCGTCGGCATCCGAACCGCTTGGGCGGACAGATGGCATGCCACTGGATTCTGATGGCTCTAATGTTGCTCACGGGTCAGGACCTCAGTTCCTGATCAAGGGTCGGCCGGAGCGATGCCGCGCTCCGGCCGACCCGTACTTAGAGCGTGATCTCCCGAAGTAGGACGCCTTCCGCTACGACCACAGACGACTTCGGCGACCGACCTGGCGGCCATGCCGAAGTTTCAGCGGGATGCGCCGGCCATTCATGCGGCTCGGGCTCGGCGAGATCACACACGTCCACGCAGCCGACGTTAAACGCTCAGTGACCACACGGATTCACAGATGTGAAGTGACCGGATCCGGTCAGTGCGGGATACCCATTCGTGCGGCCATCCCGCGGAGTTCCCGGGTCAAAGTCGTGGGCAACTGCTGGCCGAGGAGGTGCTGGACCGTCTCCTGTACGGCGGTGCTGTTGCGGACGCGCTGGGGGGCGATCCGTTCGGCTGCCTTGAGTTCGGTGACGGCGGGGAGACCTCGTTTCAGGTGAGCCAGCGCTCGTCCCTTGTCCGCGTGGAAGGTGGCGATACGTTCACGGTTGGGCATGACGTCCGGCATCACGTTGGATGACATCTCGATCGCGCGCTGGTAGTCCCCGTACTCCATGGCCACCGCCAGACTCCATACACCGACGTTGGCGGGACCGAACGCCGCGAACGCCCTGGGACTCTCGCCCGTGCGCGCGGCAACGTCCCGCGCCTCGGCGAGATGGTCGTCGGCGAGGTCGGGCCGGTGCACGGCCGCCGCGGACAGCGCCGCGGTCAGATGCAGCATGCCGTAGAGCTCGGCGGCGGTCCCCGGTCTCACGTGCGCCTCCAGCGCGTCCGCCGCCTTCGACGCGATGCTGTACGGGCGCCCCCAGCCACGAGGTTTCGGCATGATCATGACTCTGAGGTAGGCCGAGTGCGCGGTCGCGACCGGATCGTCCAGGAGCAGTGCCGCATCGCTCGCCCTGGCCACGGCCACATAGGCGAGGTCCTGATTCCCAAGGTGCTTCAGAGTCATACCCGCCGCGTTGCAGGCTTCCACGAGGAGCCGGAGAGCATGGCGGCGGGACCGCTCGTCCCCTGTGGCGGCGTGCCAGTGCAGCTCATCGATGACCGGGGCGACCAGTCGCGCGCGTCGTTCGTAGTCGGCGGAGTTGCGCATGTCGGCCAGCTCGCCGAAGAGGAAGGCGTCCAGCACCGGGAGAGGACGGCCCGTCTCGGCCGCCGGATCGTCCAGGCTGTTACCAGTCAGCGCGGCACGAAGGAGAGGGATCGCGCTGCGGGGCGCGGTCTGAGCGGCGTCGCGGCCCATCTGGGGCGTCCCTGTGAGCTCGATCTCCGACACGTTGAGCGCCGCGGCCAGCGCGGAGATGTGCGACCGCCGGTCAAGAAGTCTCTCTCCGCGCTCGGCCATGCTCAGGAACGACGGGGAAAGTCCGACCTGCCCGGCGAGCTGCGCGAGGGTCATGCCCCGCCAGCGGCGTAGCGTCCGTAGCCGGGCCCCGATGGTTACGTCATTGCTCATCGCCCTGACCTCCTGAGACCTGGACATTCAGGCTACGGCGCGGGGGTCGTGCGTGCACGGGTATCAGACAGGCGGCCCCGCACGGAGAGGCCTGTGCTCCGTCGTCCATTACGGCCCGCACGCTGGGGGTCGAAGGGGGCGGGAGCCCCCCTGGGAAGAACAGCCCGAGCCGGAGGCGAGGACCTTTTCCAGCGGTGCCGCTCGGCGCGATCAGGCGGTTCACATGAGTTCGTGCCGGGTGCCGTTGGTGATGGCGTGGAGCTTGTCGGGGTTGGCGACGTTGTGGATGGTGGAGATTCGGCTTTCCGGGTCGAAGTCGAAGGTCAGGGTGGCTACCACGCGGTCCGGGCCGTGGAAGACCACGCCGGGGCCGCCGTTGATCCAGGTGAGCTCTGCCCGCATCTGGCCGGGCTCGATGCCCTGGTAGGTCATGGTGCCCAGGGCGGCGAACCAGCGGGCCACGGTCTCCAGGCCGACGACCGGCTTGAGGGCCTGGCGGACCTTGCCGCCGCCGTCCGTCCACAGCGTCACGTCCGGGGAGAGCAACTCCATGAGGGTGTTGATGTCACCGCCCGCCGTCGCCGCGAAGAAGCGCTCGGTGACGTCGCGTTGGCGGGCGCGGTCCGCGGTGAAACGGGGGCGGCGGGCCTGGACGTGCTCGCGGGCGCGGTGCGCGGCCTGCCGGACCGCCGTCTCCGAGCGTTCCACCGCCTCCGCGATCTCCGCGTGGCTGAAGGCGAAGACCTCCTTCAGCACGAAGACCGCGCGCTCCAGGGGGCTCAGCGTCTCCAGCACGACCAGCAGGGCCATGGAGACCGAATCCGCGGTGGCGACGCCGTCGGCGGCGTCCGGGCCGGTGAGGATCGGCTCGGGGAGCCATGGCCCGACGTAGGTCTCGCGCCGGTGGCGGGTCGAACGAAGCCGTTCCATCGCCAGGTTGGAGATGATCCGGGTCAGGTAGGCCTTCGGGTCGGCGACCTGGGAACGATCGGCCGCCGACCACTTGAGCCAGGCGTCCTGGACCACGTCCTCGGCGTCGGCGGCGGTGCCGAGGACGCGGTAGGCGACGGAGAAGAGCAGGGTGCGGTACTGCTGGAAGGCGAGCTGGTCGGGGCCGTCCTGCTGCGGCTGGGTCACTTGGCGCTCCGAATGCGGGTGTAGCGGCCGCCGTGCGGCCAGAACGAGCCCGAGGCGGGCATCTTCTTCATGCGGGCGAAGGTCGGCCACGGCGCGGCGGTGACCGTCTCCTTGTACTTCGCGGCCCGCTTCCCGGTCAGGACGATCCGGCGCGGGCTGTCGTCCGGGTGGGTGAACTGCACGACGGCGTCGTTCCGGCCCAGGCTGACGGGTGTGTGATAGTAGCCGAAGCGGAACGGCTTGGGTTCTTTGCCGGCCAGGACCCGCAGGATCGAAAGGGCCGCGTGCACGCCGGTGGGCATGCCGCCCTGGCAGGTCCCGTGCATCACGCCGTAGCCCTGACGGATCGCCGCCGCGTCACCCACGGCGTAGACGTCCGGATGGGAGACCGAGCGGAGCGCGCTGTCCGTGACCACCCGGCCGCGCTCGTCGACGGTCAGGCCCGCGGCGGCGGCCAGCGGCGAGACACGGGTGCCGCTGGTCCACAGCACCGCGGCCGCCGGGACGCTGGAGCCGTCCGCGAGCTCGACGCCGTCCGGCAGCACCTTGATCACCTCGACGCCGCCGCGCACGCGCACGCCGAGCCGGGCGAGCGCCGCGTCCAGATATGCCTTGGCCTTCGGGTGCATGCTCGCGCCCGGCTCACCCCGGCCCAGCAGGACCACCTCAAGCTCCGGGTGCCGCTCGGCGATTTCGGCGGCGGCCTCGACGCCGGTGAGGCCGCTGCCTCCGACCACGACGGTCCCGCCGTCGAGCCGGGTCAGCCGGTCGGCGAGGAGGGCGGCGTCCTCCGGGCCGTCGAGGGTGTAGGCGTGGTCGTCCACGCCGGGGACGGCGCCGGTGTCCGCGATGCTTCCCAGGCCGTAGACCAGGGAGTCATAGCGCAGGACCCGGTGGTCGTCGATCCGGACGGTCTTCGCCTCGGCGTCCAGGGCGGTGACCCAGCCGCGGACGAAGGCGGCACCGGTGCCGTCCAGCAGCTCCGGGATGTTCATCTCGGCCGTCTCCTGGCCGGTGGCGGTCATGTGCAGCCGGAGCCGCTCGGTGAAAGTGTCGTAGGGGTTGACCAGCGTCACCCGCACGCCCCCACGCTTCCTGGTGCGCGCCGCGAGCTGGATCGCGGCGGAGAGCCCGGCGTAGCCGGCGCCCAGGACCAGAACCTCGTGCCGCCGCGCCGCTGTCACGTTCATCGCTCTGCCATCTCCTTGGTGTCTGTCGTCCCCGCCATGCGGACGACCACCAGACGCAAGCTGTCCTTCCGTTCGTGACATGGCACCGATATGACCCGCGTCACATCGCGAAGACACCGCGGCCGCGCGCGGCCTCGACGACCCGAGCACCGCCGATCGAGACACCGCTAGTGGGCGGGCGGAGCCTCGCCCAGGGCGCTGGGCGCCGCTGGGCGATGGCCCGCGGGGGTGGGAGGCGAGATCGCCCCCGCGGACGAGGGGGCCCTCAACGGGGAGTCCTCGTCCTGGACCTCGTACCTCCTCGCGGAGGTAGACGACATTTATTGGGGTTTGGTTCGCGCCACTACGGCGGAAGTTTCGAGGGCGATCTCGAGTTCCTCGTCGGTGGGGATGACGGCCACCGCGACGGCGGAGTCGGCGGCGGAGATCAGGCGGCTGCCGGAGGCGAAGGTGTTGCGCACGGGGTCGAGGCGGATGCCGAGGGGCTGGAGGCCGGACAGGACGTTCTGTCTGACCAGCGGGGAATTTTCTCCCACGCCGCCGGTGAAGGCGATCACGTCGACCCGGCCGAGGACGGCGCAGTAGGCGCCGATGTACTTGCGCAGGCGGTGGCAGTAGACGTCGTAGGCGAGGACGGCGTCGGGGTCCCCGGCCTCGACGCGGGCGATGACCGTCCGCATGTCGTTGTCGCCGCACAGCCCTTGCAGGCCGCTGTTCCGGTACAGCATGGCCTCGACCTCGTCGGGGGACATGCCCGACCGGATCAGCACGAAGATGACGGCCGGGTCGATGTCGCCGGAGCGGGTGCCCATGACGAGACCTTCCAGCGGGGTCATGCCCATGGAGGTGTCCACGCACCGCCCGGCGGAGACGGCCGAGGCGCTGGCCCCGTTGCCGAGGTGCAGCACGATCGCGTTGGCGGTGCCGGGGCGGCCGACGAGTTCGGCGGCCAGGCGGGAGACGTAGGCCGTGGAGGTGCCGTGGAAGCCGTACCTGCGCACGCCGTCGCGCTCGGCGATCTCACGGTCGATGGCGTAGGTGCGGGCGGCGGGCGGGATCGTGCTGTGGAAGGCGGTGTCGAAGACGGCGACCTGCGGGAGGTCGGGCCTGAGCCTGCGCGTGATCTCGATGCCGGCGAGGTTGGCCGGGTTGTGGAGGGGGGCGAGCGGGATGGCCTCCGCGATGTGCTTGACCACGTCGTCGGTGATGAGCACGGGGCCGGTGAACAGGGGGCCGCCGTGGACGACGCGGTGGCCGATCGCGGTGAGCTCGGGCGAGTCCAGGGAGACCTCGTGGGCCACGATCCGCAGCGCGGCCTCGTGGTCGGGGACGGGGGAGCCGTGCTCGCCGATGCGCTCGACCTTGCCTCCGACGACGACGCGCGCAGGGCCGTCGAGGTCGATGAGCTGGTATTTCACCGACGACGACCCGGAGTTGAGTACGAGGATCACTCGGGCACCGTCCGCTCGGCCGCGTCGGGAACGTCGCGGCGGTCCAGGGACGGGGGACGGTCCGTGAGGCGGGGCAGATGGGAGATCCAGCGGCCGATGCGCCGGATCAGGTCGGGTGTCGCCGAGGACTCGGCGTGGCCGTACCCGGGCTCGATCCACAGTTCCTTGGGCTCGCGGGCGGCCTCGTAGAGCTGGTGGGCGTGCTCCAGGGGGAAGAAGGTGTCGGCGTCGCCGTGGACGATCAGGAACGGGACCGGGGAGACGCGCGCGGCGGCCTCGTGCGGGGCGAGCGGCACGGGGTCCCAGGGGATGGAGCGGATGCGGGTGCGTTTGACGAGCCGGGCGGCCAGACGTCCCGGGGCCTTCTCGATGGCCCAGTGGACCTGGCGCATGGGCCGCGTGCCCCGGTAGTACCAGCGGGCGGGGCCGCTCACCGCGACGACGCCGTCGGTCCCGCCGTGCAGGGCGGCGTGGCGGACGGCCACGGCGGCGCCCATGGAGAAGCCGAGGGTCGCGACCCGGCCGTAGCCGATGGAGCGGGCGTGGCCGACGGCGGCGGCGATGTCCAGGACCTCGGCGTCGCCGACCGTGGTCAGGCCGCCCGACCTGCCGTGCCCCCGGAAGTCGAAGGCGACGACGCCGCCGTAGCCGCTCAGCACGTGGGCGATGCGCCGGGTCGTCGCGTCGCGCCAGGAGCCGGTGAAGCCGTGCGCGAGGACGATGCCGAGGCCGGCGTCGCCGCGTGAGGGGGTGTGCGCCGCGTCGATCCGCACACCGTCCTTGGTCATCAGGGTCGCGGGGAAGGTCGCGGCGAGGGGCATGCCAAGAGCTTATGCGCGTCATGCCCGGCGCAGACGGCCGACCGTCCCGCGAGGGGTCGTGTGGCCGTCTCCTGGTCCGCCTTCGCCGAGATCGGCATGACGAACCCGGCCGCGAAAGCGGCCACCACCAGCGCCCATAGGGCGAGACGGCAGCGTTGTCCGAGGGGCCGCCTGCACGCGAACGGGATCAGCGGCTGCACTACCCGTTCGGTGGCGGCGAATCGCGTCAGTCCTTCGTCCACCATGCTGGCTGTCTTCCCGAGGCGGGAGGGGTTAGTCCAGCGTGCCGGGTTCCTTGACTCCGCGCACGGCCTTCCCGGGTGTCCGGATACCGGCATTCGGCCTGCTCATCGGCGAGATCCGGACTTGGTGAAATCTGTGGGAATTGTCCGCGTTTGCACGGAGGCGCGCGTGGCGGTAAGGGCGATCGCCTAAAATGGTGGGGGCCGCGATGTCCGCGGCCGGCCCCCACGAACCAGAGCGAGACTCCATCATGCCTTTGAACAGCCGCGACGACCTGCGGAACATCGCGATCATCGCGCACGTCGACCACGGCAAGACCACGCTGGTGGACGCCATGCTCTGGCAGTCCGGAGCCTTCCGCGCCAACCAGGACGTCGACGAGCGGGTCATGGACTCCAACGACCTGGAGCGCGAGAAGGGCATCACCATTCTCGCCAAGAACACCGCCGTCCGGCACGGCGGCATGACCCTCAACATCATCGACACCCCCGGCCACGCCGACTTCGGCGGCGAGGTCGAGCGCGGCCTGTCGATGGTCGACGGCGTCGTTCTGCTGGTCGACGCCTCCGAGGGCCCGCTGCCCCAGACGCGCTTCGTGCTGCGCAAGGCGCTGACCGCCAAGATGCCGGTCATCCTCTGCATCAACAAGGTGGACCGTCCCGACGCCCGCATCGCCGAGGTCGTGGACGAGGTGTACGAGCTGTTCATGGACCTCGACGCCACCGAGGAGCAGATCGACTTCCCGATCGTCTACGCCTCCGCCAAGGCCGGCCGGGCCAGCCTGACCCGCCCGGCGGACGGCGGCATGCCCGACTCCGACGACCTGGAGCCGCTGTTCGAGACGATCGCCTCGACGATCCCGGCCCCGGTGTTCGACCCGTCCGCGCCGCTGCAGGCCCACGTCACCAACCTGGACGCCTCCAGCTACCTCGGCCGCATCGCCCTGTGCCGCGTCCACCAGGGCACGATCAAGAAAGGCCAGCAGGTCGCCTGGTGCCGCACCGACGGCAGCATCCAGCGGGTCAAGATCAGCGAGCTGCTGATGACCGAGGCCCTGGAGCGCAAGCCCGCCGAGGAGGCCGGGCCCGGCGACATCATCGCCATCGCCGGCATCCCGGACATCATGATCGGTGAGACCCTCGCCGACCCCGACGACCCGCGTCCGCTGCCGCTGATCACGGTGGACGAGCCGGCGATCTCGATGACGATCGGCACCAACACCAGCCCCCTGGTGGGCAAGGTCAAGGGCGGCAAGGTCACCGCCCGCCTCGTCAAGGACCGTCTGGACAAGGAGCTCGTCGGCAACGTGTCGCTGCGCGTGCTGCCGACCGACCGTCCCGACGCCTGGGAGGTCCAGGGACGCGGCGAGCTGGCGCTGGCCGTCCTGGTGGAGCAGATGCGCCGCGAGGGGTACGAGCTGACCGTCGGCAAGCCGCAGGTGGTCACCCGCGACATCGACGGCAAGGTGCACGAGCCGGTGGAGCGGCTGACGGTGGACGCCCCCGAGGAGTACCTGGGCGCGATCACCCAGCTCCTGGCCGTCCGCAAGGGCCGCATGGAGCACATGACCAACCACGGCACCGGCTGGATCCGCATGGAGTTCGTGGTGCCCGCCCGCGGGCTGATCGGCTTCCGCACCGAGTTCCTCACCGAGACGCGCGGCACCGGCCTGGTGCACCACGTCTTCGAGGCGTACGAGCCGTGGTTCGGCGAGCTGCGCACCCGCAGCAGCGGCTCCCTGGTCGCCGACCGGGCGGGCGCCGTCACGGCCTTCGCGATGCTCAACCTCCAGGAGCGCGGCACGCTGTTCGTCTCGCCGGGCACCGAGGTGTACGAGGGCATGATCGTCGGAGAGAACAGCCGCGCCGACGACATGGACGTGAACATCACCAAGGAGAAGAAGCTCACGAACATGCGGTCCTCCACGAGCGAGGAGACCGAGAAGGTCATCCCGCCGCGCTCGCTCTCGCTGGAGCAGGCGCTGGAGTTCTGCCGCGAGGACGAGTGCGTGGAGATCACGCCGCAGACCGTCCGCCTGCGCAAGGTCGTGCTGGACGCCGCCAGCCGCGCCCGCACGCTCGCCAGGTCCAAGCGCGGCTGACCCGCCTGCGGCGGGGCCGGCGTCAGGGGCGCTTCTTCTCCTGCTCGGCGGCCTCGCCCGCGTACTTCCCGCCCGCGGCGAGCTTCTTGTCGCCGTACAGCTCCGAGACCGTCACGAACGTGTAGCCCTTGGCCGCGAGGTCGCGCAGCAGGTTCGGCACGGCCTCGACCGTGGTCTTGTGGATGTCGTGCATGAGCACCACCGAGCCGGGTTTGGCGTCCGCGGCGCGCCGCGCGATGACCCCGCTGTCCTTGTCGCGCCAGTCGAGGGTGTCGACGTCCCAGAGGATCTGGGCGAGATCGGCGCGCCGGGTGGCGTCGGCGACCTTGCCGTCGGTGGCCCCGTACGGGGGGCGCATGAGCCGCATGGTCACGCCGGTGGCGTTCCTGACCGCGGCCTGGGTGCGTTCGAGCTGGGTGAGCAGGGCCTCGGAGGACAGCGACGGCAGCGACGGATGGTCCCAGGAGTGGTTGCCGAGCTCGTGCCCCTCGGAGACCATGCGGCGCAGCTGGACCTGGGTGAAGGGGTTCACCATCTGGCCGACCACGAAGAACGTGGCCTTGGCGTGGTGCTCGGCGAGCATGTCCAGCAGCCTGCCGGTGTAGTCGAAGGGGCCGTCGTCGAAGGTCAGCGCCACGCACTTGACCCGCTCGCAGGGGATGGAGCGGCGGCGCGGCGCGACGACGGGCCGGGAGCCGGGCCAGCCGGGCTGCTGGGCGATCACGCGGAAGGCCAGCAGGGCCGGGTCCGCCGCCGGGCGGACCGGGGGCGAGGTGCGGACGGGGGCGACGTCATCTCTCTGGTTCCTCCGGATCGGGGCGGCCACCTCGCCGCAGCCTGACAGGACGAGCAGCGTCGTGAGGGAGAGCGAGAGCGGAAGGAGCGGCCACAGTATCCCCGCGCGAAATCCAGCCACCGTAAGCTCCCCCCGGACAGCGGCAGGGGTTACGGGTACTTTTCTGCCGTTTCCCCCCGCAAAGTCTTGGCGAGCTCCTCCCACCAGGAAGGAACGTCGGCCCGCAACTCCGCGTAACGACGCGCCACCCGAATGGCGCATCCACCCGGATCCGTACCCAGATGGCGACGTTTCACCACACCCTCCTGCCAACGGTAAAAGCCATCACGGTACGTGACGACCAGCCCAATCCAGACAGAAAGCATGGCTTCCTCGCACACGGCGTACGCGTCGTCGACGCCGAGCCCCGCGAGCTCGACACGCAGCTTGGCCATGGCCGCGCAAGGGTCGGTCACCCGTCCACCCCCCGGGCGACCATCGGCGGGACCGGGGCGCGGCCGCGGAGCCGGCCGAGGGGATGAGTCTTCAGCTCCTGCACACCGATGATGTACCCGTATCGGACATGCCCTCGCACCGTTGTGAGCGAGACGTGATGTGTCCGTAAGGTCGCGGCACGGGGACGGGCGGAGGGCTCTACTCGCCGGGCACGTGGTCGGGGGCCTGGCGGGGCTCGGTGACGACCATGATGAACCGCAGCGTGCCCGCGGTCTCGTTGGCGTAGCGGTGCGGCCGGTCGGCGCTGAACAGGACGGCCTCGTCCCGCCCGACGACGTGGGCGCCGCCGTATACCGTCAGGGTCAGCTCGCCCTCCAGGACCGTGAGCATCTCGCGGGTGCCCGCGGGGTGGGCGTCGCCGTCGTGGTGCTCCCCCGGCCCGAGCGTCCAGTCCCACAGTTCCAGGATCGCGGGGGCGTCGGAGCCGACGAGAAGCCGCGCGGAGCCGCCCTTGTCGCTGCGCCACAGAGTGGCGACGTCGGTGGCGTGCACGACCCGGACCACCGGGGTGTCGGAGACCTCCACCAGGCGGGCGACCGTCACCCCGAGGGCGTCGGCGATGCGCGTGAGAGTGGAGACGCTGGGGTTGGTGCGGCACTGCTCGATCTGCACGAGCATGCCACGGCTCACGCCCGAGCGGGCCGCCAGGGCGTCCAGCGTCAGGCCGCGGTGGGCGCGCTGGGCGCGGACGTTGCTGGCGATCGCGGCGGTGACGGTTTCCGGATCCGGCATGAGTGCAGTGTAGTGTCCGTTCTGTGCACCGGATTAGTCCTAATATATTGCACTAAGAGTGCATTGGACTGGGGGGTGAGCGGCGATGGCCGCGGTACTGCTGGCGACCATCTGTGCCGTCGTGTACGGCATGGCCGACTTCTTCGGCGGGCTCGCCACCAGACGTTCCCGAGTCCTCGCCGTCGTGCTGTTCAGCCAGATCGCGGGGCTGCTCTTCGTGCTGCCGCTGCTCCCGCTCCTGCCGGGCGCGCCGAGCCTCGGAGGGCTGGTCTGGGGCATGGCCGCCGGGCTCTGCGGCGGCCTCGCGCTGATCTTCTTCTACCGGGCGCTGGCCGGGGGCGTGATGTCGGTGGTCGCGCCCACGACCGCCACCATGTCGGTGGCGCTGCCCGTGCTCGTCGGCCTCACCATGGGCGAACGGCCGGAGCCGCTCGCGCTCGGCGGGGTGGCGCTCGCGCTCGGCGCGGTGATCCTCGTCGGCCGCGACTCCACCACCCCCGGCGCGCGCATGACGTTCGGGCCCGTCGTCCAGGCCCTGGCGGCGGGGGCGGGCTTCGGCGCGTTCTTCGTCCTGCTCAAGCAGGTGCCCGAGGGCACCGGCATGTGGCCGCTGTTCGGCGCGCGCCTGGCCTCGGTCACCCTGGTCGCGGCGCTGGCCCTGTTCACGGGGCGCACGCTGCGCCCCGGGCGCGGGTCGCTGCCCACGATCGTCACGGCGGGCGTGCTCGACATGGCGGCCAACGTGCTCTACCTGCTGGCGGCCCAGCGTGGCCTGCTCGTCGTGGTGGCGGTGCTCGTGTCGCTGTACCCGGCCAGCACGCTGGTGCTGGCCCGCTGGGTGCTGAAGGAGCGGCTCAACGCCGTCCAGGCGTCGGGCATCGGCCTCGCCCTCGGCGCCGTCGCCCTGATCGCCGCCACCGCCGCGTGATTCCGCGGGCCCGCGAGGACATGACGAAGGCCGGCACGGACACGCCGTACCGGCCTTGGAAGAGGTCCCAGGGGAGGGCGGCCCGAGATCAGGCGGCCTGGAACTGCGGGACCCGCACCGCGCCCTCTTCGTGGGCGTAGCCTTCCAGCATCGTCCGGAGCTGGCGGCGGCCGCGGTGCAGCCGCGACATGACCGTGCCGATCGGCGTGCCCATGCGCTCGGCGATCTCCTTGTAGGCGAAGCCTTCCACGTCCGCGAGGTACACCGCGACGCGGAACTCCTCCGGAAGGGCGCGCAACGCGTTCATCACGACGCTGTCGGGAAGCTGCTCAAGCGCCTCGGTCTCCGCCGAGCGCAGCCCCGTGGACATGTGGGACTCCGCGGCGGCGAGCTGCCAGTCCTCGATGTCCTCCGCCGTGGACAGCTTCGGCGACCGCTGCTGCTTGCGGTAGTCGTTGATGAAATTGTTCGTCAGGATCCGGTGCAGCCACGCCTTCAGGTTGGTCCCCGGCCGGAACTGGTGGTACGAGGTGTAGGCCTTGGCCACCGTCTCCTGCACGAGGTCCTCGGCGTCCGCCGTGTTGCGGGTGAGTCGCATCGCCGACGCGAAGAGCTGGCTGGTCACCGGCATGACGTCGCGTTCGAACCACGCACGACGCTGCTGCTCGGTCATCGAGATCATGTTCATCCCCCTCATGCCTGCTGACCCCCGTTACCCATCCGGCATGAACCCATGCAGGTTCGGTAACCGCTACTCCATCTGACGGCCGATCACATGCTCATGGTTCACCCATAAGTGTGACGTTAAGGGTTGTGGCTGGTCAGGGAGGCCCGTGAAGCGGTATGGCCCGAGGTGGCGACGTCACACCCGGTGCCGGACAAGTATCATTATAGTAACAGACCCTACCCAAAACGGTAGAAACTGTGGTCAGGCTCACACAGATACGGTAGCGGGTACGGTGGCGCCATGAAGTACCTGGACCGGCATGACCGTACGACGCGGGACTGGGTGGCCGAGGCGATCCGCACGGTCGAGGCCGACGCCAACCGCAGCTGCGACACCCACCTGCACGTGTTCCCCCTCCCCCCGCGCTGGGGCGTCGACCTGTACCTGAAGGACGAGTCCGTCCACCCCACCGGCTCGCTCAAACACCGCCTGGCCAGATCGTTGTTCCTGTACGGCCTGGCGAACGGCAACATCGGCCCGTCCACGACCGTCATCGAGGCGTCCAGCGGCTCCACCGCCGTCAGCGAAGCCTACTTCTGCCGCATGCTGGGCCTGCCGTTCGTCGCGGTCATGCCCGCCTCCACCTCGCCGGAGAAGATCGCGCTCATCGAGTTCTACGGCGGCAAGTGCCGGCTCGTCGAGGACCCCAAGGCGATCTACGAGGAGTCGCACCGCCTCGCCGAGGACACCGGCGGCCACTTCATGGACCAGTTCACCTACGCCGAGCGCGCCACCGACTGGCGGGGCAACAACAACATCGCCGAGAGCATCTACCAGCAGATGTCCCTGGAGCGGCACCCCGAGCCCGCCTGGATCGTCGTCGGCGCCGGCACCGGCGGCACCTCCGCCACGATCGGCCGGTACATCCGCTACCGCCGCCACGCCACCCGCCTCGCCGTCGTGGACCCCGACGGCTCGGCGTTCTACCCGTCCTGGGTCGACGGCGAGGCGGGCACGACGGCCCGCGGGTCGCGGATCGAGGGCATCGGCCGCCCGCGGGTCGAGCCGTCCTTCCTGCCCACGGTCATCGACCGCATGGTCCAGGTGCCCGACGCCGCCTCGATCGCGGCCATGCGCTGGGTGCGGGAGGTCACCGGGCGGGACGTCGGCGGGTCCACGGGCACGAACGTCGCCGCCGCCGTCGAGATCATCAAGCAGATGCGCGCGAACGGCGAGCACGGGAGCGTGGTCACGCTGATCTGCGACGGCGGCGAACGCTACCGCTGCACCTACGGCGACGACTCCTGGCTCGCCGAGCAGGGCATCGACATCGCCCCTCCCCTGGAGGACCTGCGCGCCTTCCTGCGGGACTGACCGTGCCCCCGGCCTCCGCCATCCGCGGCGGAGGCCGGGCGCCCGTCAGCGGCCGTTGTCGCCGAGGATGGCGTCCACGAAGACCTCGGGGTCGAAGGGGGCCAGGTCGTCGGGGCCCTCGCCGAGGCCGACGAGCTTGACCGGGACGCCCAGCTCGCGCTGGACGGCGATGACGATGCCGCCCTTGGCCGTGCCGTCCAGCTTGGTCAGCACGATGCCGGTGACGTTGACCGCCTCGGCGAAGACCTGGGCCTGGCGCATGCCGTTCTGGCCGGTGGTGGCGTCCAGGACGAGCAGGACCTCGTCCACCGTCGCCTTCTTCTCGATGACCCGCTTGACCTTGCCGAGCTCGTCCATGAGGCCGGTCTTGGTGTGCAGGCGGCCCGCCGTGTCGACGATGACGGTGTCCACCTTGTCGTCGATGCCCTTGCTGACCGCGTCGAAGGCCACGGACGCCGGGTCGGCGCCCTCGTCCTTGCGGACCACCTCGGCGCCGACGCGCTCGCCCCAGGTCTGGAGCTGGTCGGCGGCGGCGGCCCGGAAGGTGTCGGCGGCGCCGAGGACGACCGTGCGGCCGTCGCCGATCAGCGCGCGGGCGAGCTTGCCGGTGGTGGTGGTCTTGCCGGTGCCGTTGACGCCGACCACCAGGACGACGGCGGGACGCTCGCCGTGCGGGGCGGTGCGCAGCGTGCGGTCCATGTCGGCGCCGATCTGGGTGAGGAGCTGCTCGCGCAGCAGCCCGCGCACCTGGCCGACGTCGCGGGAGCCGAGGACCTTCACGCGGGTGCGCAGCTCGTCGACCATGGCGCGGGTGGGGGCGACGCCGACATCGGCGGTGATCAGGGTGTCCTCGACCTCGTCCCAGGCGTCGTCGTCGAGACGGTCGCGGGACAGCAGTTCGAGCAGGCCCTTGCCGAGAGAGGTCTGCGAGCGGGCGAGCCGGGCGCGCAGCCGCACCATGCGCCCCGCGGAGGGAGGGGGGATCTCGATCTCGGGAACCACCACGGGCTCCACCGGCCTGGCCGGAGGCGGCACGGTGGTGGTGATGGTGTCTTCCTCGATCACGCCGGCCGGCGGGGCCTGCTCGCGCTCGGGAAGAGTCGGCGCCTGCGGCGGGGGGACCGGCGGCGCGTGGCGCCGGCTGGGCCGGAACAGCAGGAACATGCCGCCCAGCGCGAGCGCCGCGACGACGATGACGATCACGATGATGCCGAGATACCCATCCACAAGATGTCAGTTTTCCAGACGGGCGGGCGTGCTGCCGCCCGGGCTCGCCCCTCGTGCGGCGGTTATACCGACATTTCCTGACTTCTAGGCCGAACCTGGAAGGTCGGCACGGCGTCAGGCGCTCTCCCGCTCGCGCAGACGCTGGCTGACGACCTGCGTGACGCCGTCCCCGCGCATGCTCACCCCGTACAACGCGTCGGCGATCTCCATCGTGCGCTTCTGGTGGGTGATCACGATGAGCTGCGAGCTCTGCCGCAGCTCCTCGAACAGGGTGAGCAGCCGCTGGGTGTTGGTGTCGTCCAGCGCTGCCTCGACCTCGTCCATGACGTAGAACGGCGACGGGCGCGCCTTGAAGATCGAGATCAGGAACGCCACGGCCGTCAGCGACCGCTCGCCGCCCGACAACAGCGACAGGCGCTTGACCTTCTTGCCCGGTGGCCGCGCCTCGACGTCCACCCCCGTGGTCAGCATGTCGGCGGGGTCGGTCAGCAGCAGGCGGCCCTCGCCGCCGGGGAACACGCGCGTGAAGATCGCCTCGAACTCGCGGGCGACGTCCTCGTAGGCGGCCGTGAAGACCTGCTCCACCCGCTCGTCGACCTCCTTGACCACGAGCAGCAGGTCGCGCCGGGTCTTGCGCAGGTCTTCGAGCTGGGAGTTCAGGAAGGTGTGGCGCTCCTCCAGCGCGGCGAACTCCTCCAGCGCCAGCGGGTTGACCTTGCCGAGCTGCGCCATCTGCTTCTCGGCCACCCGCGCCCGCTTCTCCTGCTCCTCGCGGACGTACGGCGCGGGATCGCCGTCGGCGACCGGCACCGGCTGGTCGGGGCCGTACTCGGAGGTCAGCGCGTCCACCTCGACGCCGAACTCCTCCATGGCCCTGGACTCCATCTGCTCCAGGCGCAGGCGCTGCTCGGTGCGGGCGACCTCGGTGCCGTGGACGCGGTTGACCAGGCCGTCCAGCTCGCCGGACAGCTCGCGGACCCGCACCCGGACGGCCTTCAGCCCGGCGTCGATCTCGCCCCGCGCCCGCTCGGCCTCCTCGCGTTCCCCGGCCGCCGCCGCCAGGGACGCCTCCAGCAGTCCGAGCGCGCGCCCGGCACCGTGCACGACGGCCTCGGCCACCGCGGCCTGCGCGCGGCGGCGCTCGCGCAGCGCGGCGGCGCCCGCCCGCTCCTCGCGCTCACGGCGGGCGGCGCGCGTCAGGTGGTCGGCGCGGCCCGCGATGCCCTTGACGCGCTCCTCGGCGGTGCGGACCGACAGCCGTGCCTCCATCTCGGCCTGCCGGGCCACCGCGCAGGTCGCGGCGAGCTCGTCGCGGGTCTCGGTGGTCGGCTCGGCGGCGAGCTCGTCGGCGTACTCGGCCTCGGCCAGGCGCTCCTCCAGCTCCACGACCCCGGCCAGGTCGCGGTCGCGGGCCTCCTCGGCGGCGGCGACGTTGGCGGCCAGCCGGTCGCACTCCTGGCGCGCGGCGTCCGCCGCGGCGTCGAGCTGGGCCAGCCGCCTGGCCGCGACGGCGAGCCGCTGGTCGGCCTCCCGCTGCCTGCCCCGCACGCCGTCCAGCGCCCGCCGGGCGGCCTTGACGCCCGCCTGCGCGGCGTCGGCGCCGGTCTGCGCCTGGCTCACCCGGGCCTGGGCGGACTCGACCGCCTGCTGCGCCGTGCGCTCGGCTTCGGCGGCCTCCTCCAGCGCGGCGACGGTGCGCGCGGCGGTCTCCGTCACCTCGGCCAGGTCCGCGACGGCCTGGTCCAGCGCGGTGCGCATCTGGAGCACCGACGTGCCGCCGCCCGACCCGCCGTGCGCGTAGTGGGCGCCG
This sequence comes from Sphaerisporangium siamense, assembly GCF_014205275.1. Taxonomy (NCBI): domain Bacteria; kingdom Bacillati; phylum Actinomycetota; class Actinomycetes; order Streptosporangiales; family Streptosporangiaceae; genus Sphaerisporangium; species Sphaerisporangium siamense. The sequence continues at coordinate 3,121,093 of NZ_JACHND010000001.1, read as the reverse complement.
ACCAGGTCACCCGCCCAGGTGACGGCGCGCAGCTCGGGACGCTCACGGACCACCCGCGTGGCGGCCTGCGGGTCGTCCACCACGACCACGCCGGACAGCAGGCCGTCGGCGGCCCTGCGGAACGCCTCCGGCACGGTGACCAGGTCGGCCGCCCACACCAGGCCGTCGGCGGGCGCCGGCCGGGGCACGACGGCGTCGGAGGCGACGACCAGGCCGGCCTTGCCCGCGCCCTTGGCCCGCAGCAGTTCGAGGGCCTCCACGACCGTCGCGTGCGACTCGACGGCCACGGCCTCGGCGGCGGCCCCCAGCACGGCGGCCACGGCGACCTCGGCCCCGGGCCGCACGCTCATCAGCGTGGCCATCGGCCCGAGCACGCCGGGCAGCCCGGCCGCCAGCAGCGCCGCGCCGCCGTCCGCGCCCTCGGCCAGGCCCATCTCCAGGGCGTCGCGGCGGGCCTCCAGCGCCGCCACCGCGCGCTGCGCCTCCTGGTCGGCCGCGCGCGCCGCGCCCACCGCCGTCCTGGCCTCGGCCAACGCCCGCCGCGGGCCCTCCACGGCGGCTCTGGCCTCCTCCACGGCCGTCCTGGCCGCCTCGACCGCGGCCTCGGCCTCCGACACGCTCTCCTGGGACAGGGCCAGCTCCTCGGCCAGCTCAGGCTCGGCGGCGGGGCCCGCGAGGCGCTCGGCGTCGTGGTCCTCCCGGGCGCGCTCGGCGCGCTGCCGTGCCTCGGACATGGCCTTGCCGAGACGCCCGATCTCCTCCTCCGCGGCCCGCGCGCGGCCCCGCACGGCGGCGACCTCGCCCCGCAGCCGGGCCAGGCCCTCGCGGCGGTCGGCCGCCGCCCGCGCCGCCGCGGCCAGGCGGCGCTCCTCGTCCGCCAGCGCCTCCTCGGCCTCGGTGCGCCGCCAGACCGCCTGCTCCAGGACCTCCTCGGCCTGCTCCAGCTCGACCTTCAGGTTCTCTTCACGCGCGCGGACCTCGGCGGCCTCGCGCTCGTAGTCCTCCGGGTCGCGCCCGCGCCGCTCGATCGAGGCCGCCTCCAGGGCGTGCCGCTGGCGCTCGCCCGCGAGCGTGCCGACGCTGTGGAACCGCTCCTTGAGCGCGGCCAGGCGGTAGTAGGTCTCCTGGGCGGAGGCGAGGCGGGGCTGCGCGGCGGCCTCGGCGGCCTCCAGCTCGGCCTCCCTGGCCTGCCCGGCCTCCAGTTGCCCCTCGACCTCGGCGCGCCGCACCCGCACGGCGGCCTCGTCGGCGGCCTCCTGCTCCAGGCGGGTGCGCAGCCGGACGACGTCGTCGGCGAGCAGGCGCAGGCGGGCGTCGCGCAGGTCGGCCTGGATCACCGCGGCCCTGCGCGCGATCTCCGCCTGGCGGCCCAGCGGCTTGAGCTGGCGGCGCAGCTCGTTGACCAGGTCCTGGACACGGGTGAGGTTGGCCTGCATGGCGTCGAGCTTGCGCAGCGCCTTCTCTTTGCGCTTGCGGTGCTTCAGGACGCCCGCGGCCTCCTCGATGAACGCCCTGCGCTCCTCGGGGCCGGCGTGCAGGACGGTGTCGAGCTGGCCCTGGCCCACGATGACGTGCATCTCGCGCCCGATGCCCGAGTCCGACAGCAGTTCCTGGATGTCCAGCAGGCGGCAGGTGTCGCCGTTGATGGCGTACTCGCTCTGACCCGACCGGAACATCAGCCGGCTGATCGTCACCTCGGTGTAGTCGATGGGCAGGGCGCCGTCGGTGTTGTCGATCGTCAGCGTGACCTCGGCCCGGCCGAGCGGGGGCCGCGAGGACGTCCCGGCGAAGATGACGTCCTCCATCTTGCCGCCGCGCAGCGACTTGGCGCTGTGCTCGCCCATCACCCAGGCGAGCGCGTCGACGACGTTGGACTTGCCCGACCCGTTGGGGCCGACGACACAGGTGATCCCGGGCTCGAACTTCAGCGCCGTGGCGGAGGCGAAGGACTTGAAGCCGCGCAGCGTCAGGTTCTTGAGATACACCCGCCGCCGACCTCCCCGACATTCCGAGATCGCCCACGTCAGAGCGATCTATGCGGGGCACCCTACCCCTTCGCGCATCCTCCGGTGGCGCGTAAGAGCTTCACGGTCCGGCACGGCCGCGCGCCGGCGGAGGGGCGTGCCGCCCGGCGGCGCGTCACCGGGGCCGGGTCCGGTCGTGCGGACGAGGTCATATCAGTGGGCTCACCGGGCTGCGCGGGTGCCGGTAATGTATCCCGCTAAGGGCGCAGGAAAGGCATTCTTTAACCATGTACGACGAATATCGGAAAGACAGGCACGCGCCGGATCTGTCGGGTCATCAGGTGGTATGCGAACGACAGGCAAAGCACCTGACCGCGACGCCCGTCCCCACCTCCCGCCACGCCCCATCATCGTGGAAGCACAGGTCACGGCGACGCGGATCCGCCACCCCACCAGGGGTTCCCGTCCCGGACGCAGATCTTGAAGAATGCCCATGATGCTCGGAAAATCCATCCAAGAAAGCCCGGATTTGGGTCTTCCCTCAACTATCTTGGCGTGATCGATCAGCGGTCGAGAGGTTTACGGTCCAGCACGAACACCGCCACCCGGGGCCGCCGTTCGGCGCAGAGCGCCAGGCTACGCCCGTGCCCACACCGCGGAATTGGACAAAGGCCGCGCAGGCGATATTCGAGGTGGGCGGACGGCGCAGGAAGGCGTGCCCGGAAAATGATCTCCGGCGGCCGGGCAGCACGCCGGCACGCGACGCGTTCATGATCGTCGAGCGCGGGGGCCCCGGCCGGGCGCTCCGGTCCGCCGGCGGGGTGCCGCGCGAGGGAGGAGGGCGCCGTAGGAACAGCAAAGGGACGCCTTGGGAGGCGTCCCTGACGGTGTTGCCGTACCGATCCTCAGGTGAGGGCCGGCTCGCGATCCTGCAGACGGGTGAACTCCTCATCCCGCGACTGCGCCGCGAGAGCGTCGTTCTGAGCCTGGAGCCTTGTGAGCTCAGCCTCCAGATCCCGGATCCGCTGCTGGAGACGGCGCATTTCCGAGACCATCCGAGGGTCGAGACCGCCGACGTGGCCGAGTAGAGCCTTCGCCATGGTTAAGGGTCCTCCACGCTGAGTGACCAAACTGGGTCGCGCACTTCTAACCGCGGGAGGGGTGCGCGTGTTTCCTCTCAAGAGTCGCACCGGCGATGGAGGCGGTCAAGTTGAACGCTCCCCATGAATGCACCAATGGGCACTCCCGACATGTAAATATACCGCATTTAGGGGGTTTAAGGGAAGCGGCTACCGCTCCACAAAACCACCAAAACCACCGCGAACCGGAGACCACCGCTCCACCACTGCATCTACCCTCCCCGGGGTCGTGTCACCCCTGAGCAGGGCGAGAAGCTTCTCACAGGCGTCCCGGGGCCCCTCAGCGACGACCTCGACACGCCCGTCCGCCAGGTTCGACGCCGAGCCCACAAGTCCGAGTTCGAGCGCCCGCGCGCGCGTCCACCAACGGAACCCGACCCCCTGCACGTGACCGCGCACCCACACGTTCAGACGTACCTGACCCGAGTCGGACGCCGTCACGGAAGGCTCCGGGGTTGACAACGCGGGCAACTGTAGGAGGACCTGTTCATGAACGCCTCCCGCAGGACCGGCGCGCCGCAGCGGCCGCACGGCTCCCCCTCGCGGCCGTACACGTTCAGCGATCGGTCGAAGTAGCCGCTCTCGCCGTTCACGTTGACGTACAGGCTGTCGAAGGACGTCCCGCCCTGGCCGAGCGCCTCGCCCATCACCGCGCGCACCGCCGCGAGCAGCTCGCCGACCTTACGCGCGCTCAGCGCCCGGGTCGGCGTGCACCCGTGCAGCCCCGCGCGCCACAAGGCCTCGTCGGCGTAGATGTTGCCGACGCCGCTGATCAGCGACTGGTCCAGCAGCGCCCGCTTGATCTCGCTCTGCCGGACGGCCAGCCGCCGCGCGAACGCCTCGTCGTCGAAGGCGTCCTCCAGCGGGTCGGCCGCGATGTGGACGATCGGCTCGGGCACCGAACGGGCCAGCGGCACCAGCGGCGCCACCAGCAGGTGCCCGAAGGTGCGCTGGTCGACGAAACGCAGCTCGGGGCCGCCGTCGTCGAAGCTCAGGCGCACCCGCAGGTGCTTCTCCGGCGGCGAGGACGGGTCCACGACGAGGAGCTGGCCGCTCATGCCCAGGTGGGCGAGCAGGGAGTCGGCGACGGGGCCTCCGGCGTCGCCGAGGGGCATCCAGAGGTACTTGCCGCGGCGCTCCGCCGACACCAGGGTGCGCCCGGCGAGCCTGCCGGCGAACTCGGCGGCCCCGGGGACGTGCCTGCGGATCGCGCGGGCGTGCAGCACCTCGGCCTCGGTGATCGTGCGGCCCGCGACCCAGCGCGACAGGCCCCGTCGCACGACCTCGACCTCCGGCAGCTCGGGCATGGCTAGCTGGCCGCCTTCTCCAGCTTCTCGCGGGCCTCGCTGCGGGCCCGGATCGCCGTCCACGCGGCCTCCGCGGCCTGCTGCTCGGCCTCCTTCTTGCTGCGCCCGGCCCCCGAGCCGTACTCCTGCCCGCCGACCCTGACGACCGCCGTGAACGACTTGGCGTGGTCGGGGCCGCTCTCCTCGACGTGGTACTCGGGGACGCCGAGCATCTCGGAGGCGGTCAGCTCCTGCAGCGAGGTCTTCCAGTCCAGGCCCGCGCCGAGCGACGCCGACCGTTCGATCAGCGGGTCGAACAGCAGGTGGACCACGCGGAACGCCTCGTCCAGGCCCTTGTCGACGTAGACGGCGCCGATCAGCGCCTCAAGGGTGTCGGCGAGGATCGAGGACTTGTCACGGCCGCCCGTGCCCTCCTCGCCGCGGCCGAGGCGCATGAAACGGCCCAGGTCCAGCGTGCGGGCGACGTCGGCGAGCGCGCGCATGTTGACCACCGCGGCCCGCAGCTTCGCGAGCTGCCCCTCGGGCAGGTCGGGATGGCCGCGGAACAGGGTGTCGGTGACGACCAGGCCCAGCACCGAGTCGCCCAGGAACTCCAGGCGCTCGTTGGTGGGCAGGCCACCGTTCTCGTAGGCGTACGAGCGGTGCGTCAGCGCCCGCTCCAGAAGCGAATCTTCGAGCCGGACGGCGAGGACGGACTCCAGCTCGTTCCTCGCGACCTCAACGGCGACCGGCTTTCCACCTGCGGCCACGTCTCCTCCTCGGACGGGTTGCTCCGGCCGTCACGTAGCACGTCACGACCATGGTCGCGATGGCGGATAACGCGGGAAGTGCCCGAAAACGTGGTGGACGCCGGGAGATTGCGGCAACCCCGGCGCCCACCACGGCCGCGGGCGAACCGCCACCGCACGCCTCTCGCGGGGGACGGTCATGCCGGCCGGATGACGGGCATCCGGCCGGATCACCGGCCACCGCAGGCGTGATCAGGCCGACGGTTCGATGACCTGACGGCGGTTGTAGGTGCCGCAGGTCGGACAGGCCACGTGCTGCAGCTTCGGCGACCGGCACTGGTTACAGCTCACGAGCGCGGGCGCGGCGGTCTTCCACTGCGCGCGGCGGGAGCGAGTGTTGCTCCGCGACATCTTCCGCTTGGGGACGGCCACGTCAACCCTCCTGGTCTTGGGTGTTCTCGTTCTGACTTTGCAAAGTCCGCAGCGACGCCCAGCGGGCGTCGACCTTCTCGTGCCCGTGGTCGGGGCCGGCGTCCGCCAGCTTGACCCCGCACTCCACGCACAGCCCGGGGCAGTCGTCGCCGCACACCGGGCTCAGCGGCAGTGCGAGCACCACCGCGTCGCGGAACGTCGGTTCCAGGTCGAGAAGCTCGCCATCGAGGACGGGGTCGTCCTCGGCGGCGTCCTCCGCGGAGTAGAAGAAGAGCTCCTGGAACCCGACCTCGACGTTCGAGGTCAGAGGATCCAGACAGCGCGAGCACTCTCCGTCGAGGGGAACGCTCGCCGTGCCCGTGACGAGCACGCCTTCCATCACCGCTTCGAGCCGGAGATCCAGCTCGATCTCGGCGCCCTGTGGGACGCCGATCATGCCGACGGAAAGGTTCGCCGGTGCCGGGAGCGCACGGGAGTTCTCGCGCATAGATCCCGGTCGTCGCCCCAGGTCGTGGGTGGAGATCACCCATGGGGCTCGGGGGTCGAGACTATGCAGCGTCTTCCTGCTCTCTTGAGGCATGGCGAACACCCGCCGTCGTACAAGGCCGATTAGAAAGGATACCAGGACTCAGCCGCGGAGCCGTTCGACGAGCATGCGGCGCACGAGCTCGGGCACGAGACCGGAGACGTCGCCACCATAGCGCGCGATCTCTTTCAGCCTGCTCGACGAGAGGAAAGAGTATTCGGGATTGGTCGACATGAACAGGGTCTCGACGCCCGACATCCGGTAGTTGAGCTGCGCCATCTGCAGCTCGTAGTCGAAGTCGCTGACCGCGCGCAGGCCCTTGACGATCGTGGGGATGCCCTGCTGCTTGCAGAAGTCGACGAGCAGGCCGTAGAACTTCTCGACCCGCACGTTGCCGTACTCGCGCGTGACCGCCTCCAGCGTCTCGATGCGCTCGTCGACGGTGAACAGGCTCTTCTTCTCCACGTTGATCAGGACGGCGACGACGACCTCGTCATAGAGCCGGGACGTCCGGCCGATGATGTCCAGGTGACCGTTGGTGACGGGGTCGAAGGACCCCGGGCAGACGACACGACGCAAGGCTTACCCCCAGTTTCACTGGTTCCCGGCGGCGCGACCGTACCAAACGGACGCTTCACCGTATCGACGGACCCTCTGCTCTTCGAAGCCGGACGGCCAGACCAGATCCTTCCCCCGGGACTCGCGCTCCACCGCGACCAGGGCGTCCTCGGCCAGCCAGCCGTTGTCCCGCAGCCGCGCCAGCATCTCCAGGACGATCTCGTCGGCGACGGCGTAGGGAGGGTCGGCGAACACGAAGTCGTACGGCTCGGCGCAGGCGCCCGACAGCAGCCGCTCGACCTTGTCCCCCGCCACGACCGCGCCCTCCAGGCCCAGGGACGCGATGTTCGCGCGGATCGTCCGGATCGCCTTGGCGTCGGACTCCACCAGCAGCGCGTGCGCGGCGCCGCGCGACAGCGCCTCCAGGCCGACCGCGCCCGACCCCGCGTACAGGTCCAGCACCCGGGCGCCGTCCAGCGGGCCGAGCAGGGAGCCGACCGTCGAGAACAGGCCCTCCCTGGCGCGGTCGCTGGTCGGCCGGGTGCCGCGCCCGGGGGGTACGGAGATGCGCCGGCCGCCGGCGGTTCCTGCGATGACTCGGGTCACCCGCCCATTCTCGCCGCCGCCCGCCCCGGCCCTGCCGCCAGGTCAAGAGTGCCCAAGTGTCGGCGACGAATGCGCAAGGGTCGTTCCCCCGGGAGGCCCGAGCCCACATGATGAGTTCTGCGGCCTTCATGGTGACCCAGGGGAAGGCCGACCGGCGTGATCGTGAGCCCTTCCGCGCGCCGGTGCCCTCGGCACCTGACCCGAGGGTGGGCCCAGCCGGGGACGGCATTCGGGGGGAGGCCGTCCCAAGGCTGGGCCCTGGGTCATTCCGCGTTCCGCGGCGGGCCCGGCCGTGCGATCAGGTCTTCTCCAGGTACTCGGCGCGCTCGTCGCCGAGCAGGCGGGTGATCTCGGCGTCCAGCGCCTCGTGGTCCTTCAGCTCCGGGTCGGCGACGAAGAGCGCCGTGGCCTCCTCACGCGCCTCACGGATGATCTCTTCGTCGCGGAGGAGCTGGAGCAGCTTGAGCGACGACTTGCGTCCCGACTGCGCCGCGCCGAGGACGTCGCCCTCGCGGCGCTGTTCGAGGTCGACGCGGGACAGCTCGAAGCCGTCCAGGGTGGCCGCCACCGCGTCGAGCCGGGCGCGGGCGGGGGTGTCGGCCAGGGAGTCGGTGACGAGCAGGCACAGGCCCGGCAGGCCGCCCCGGCCCACCCGGCCGCGGAGCTGGTGGAGCTGGGAGACGCCGAATCTGTCGGCGTCCATGATGACCATCACCGACGAGTTCGGGACGTCGACGCCGACCTCGATCACGGTCGTGGCGACCAGGACGTCGATCTCGCCCCGGGTGAAGGCCCGCATCACGGCGTCCTTCTCCTCCGGAGCCAGCCGCCCGTGCAGGGCCTCGACGCGCAGCCCGGCGAGCGGGCCCCCGGACAGCATCGGGGCCACGTCCATGACGGCCAGCGGGGGCCGCCGGTCGTCGTCGGAGCCACGCCCCTCGCCGGGCATCTCGCCGAACAGGTCGTCCTCGTCGCCCTCGGCGTCCCCGATGCGCGGGCACACGATGTACGCCTGACGGCCGAGCCCGACCTCCTCGCGGATGCGCGCCCACGTGCGGTCCAGGTAGTGGGGCTTGTCGGCCGCGGGCACGACGTGCGAGCTGATCGGCGCGCGGCCCGCCGGGAGCTGGTTCAGCGTGGAGACCTCAAGGTCGCCGAAGACGGTCATCGCGACCGTGCGCGGGATCGGGGTGGCCGTCATGACCAGCACGTGGGGACGCCCGCCCCCCGCCTTCTCGCGCAGGGCGTCGCGCTGCTCGACGCCGAAGCGGTGCTGCTCGTCCACGACGACGAGGCCGAGGTCGGCGAACTGGACGTGCTCCTGGAGCAGGGCGTGGGTGCCGACGACGATGCCGGCCGCCCCCGAGGCGGCGTCGAGCAGCGCCGCGCGCCGCGCCGCCGCGCCCATGGAGCCGGTGAGCAGCGACACCGTCGTGCCGCCGAAGACCCCGCCCGTGCCGAGGTCGCCGAGCATGCGGGTGATCGACCGGTGGTGCTGCTGGGCGAGCACCTCGGTGGGGGCGAGCAGCGCGGCCTGGCCCCCGGCGTCCACGACCTGGAGCATCGCGCGCAGGGCCACGACGGTCTTGCCCGCGCCGACCTCGCCCTGCAACAGGCGGTGCATGGGATGGTCGCGGGCCAGCTCGGCGGCGATCTCGTCCCCCACCACGACCTGCCCCTCGGTGAGCTGGAAGGGCAGGCGCGCGTCGAAGTCGGCGAGCAGACCGTCGTCGCGGCGGGGGCGCGGGGCGGCGGGCCAGGCCGCCGCGGCCATGCGCCGCCGCGCCAGCACGGCCTGCAGGACGAACGCCTCGTCGAACTTCAGCCTGCGGCGGGCGCGGGCGACGTCGTCCTTGTCGCGGGGACGGTGGACGGACTCCAGCGCGTCGGCCAGGCCGGCCAGCCGGTGGCGGGCGCGCACCTCGTCCGGCAGAGGGTCGGGCAGGGGGCCGAGCGTGTCGAGCACGACGCCGACCGCCCGGCGGATCACCCACGAGGTGACGCCGCCCGCGGCCGGGTAGATCGGGACCGGCGCGGCGGCGAACTCGGCCGCCGACGCCTCGGCCTCTTCGAACGGCTCGAACTCGGGGTGGTTGAGCTGCCACTTGCCCGAATCGCCGCGGCCGAAGCGGCCGACCTTGCCGGAGAACATGGCGCGGGTGCCCGGCTGGAGCCTGCCCTCGACGACGTGGGAGACCCGGCCGAAGAACGACAGGTAGATCTTGTTGCGCCTGCCGTCGGCGACCTCGACCTCCAGCCACGTGCCCGAGCGGTTGCGCATGGGCTTGCGCATGAGCCGGGTGACCTCGCCCACCACGGTGACGTGCTCGTCGACCTCCAGGGCGTCGAGCGTGGTCAGCTCGCCCCGCTCGGCGTAGCGCCGGGGGTAGTGGCGCAGCAGGTCGCCGACCGTGGAGATGTTGAGCGAGCTCTCCAGCGGCTTGGCGGTCTTCGGGTCCAGCGCCTTGATGAGCGGCTCGTCGAAACGCGTCACGTCAACCAGTTCTACCGCTCCGGGCCGACAGGAACGTCCGACCCCGCCCGCACGGACCGCCCACGGCCATTCGCCCGCGGCGAACGGCACTTCGGCGCCACCGCGCACACCCGGCCGTCCCCCCTCAACGGCCCGTACTCAACGGCCCACGCTCGACAGTCCGCGCTCAACGGTCCGTATTCAACGGCCCAGCCTCGACAGTCCGCACTCGACGCCCGCTCCTGACGGGCGGTCCCCGCGCGGGTCGCGACGGTCACTCGACGCCGATGAGCAGCGGGTAGCCGCCCTGGCCGCCCGCGTGGACGGCGACCTCGACGTCGGGGCGGGCAGTGGCGAGGTGGGCCGCCACGACGTGCGCCAGCTCCTCCCCGCCGCCCAGGCCCGTGATCAGCGTGACCAGCTCGCTGCCCGCCGACAGCATGCGCGAGGTGATCTCGACGGCGACGTCCGGCAGGGCCGTGCCGATCAGGGCGACATCGCCGTCGATCACGCCGAGGACGTCCCCGGGCCGGCACACCCCGGCGCTGGTCATCGCCGCCCGGTCGGCCACCCAGACGTGCCCGTGCCGGGTGTGCCCGGCGGCGTCGGCCATCGCGACCACGTCGTCGTCGAAGCGGCGCAGCGGGTCGTGCACGGCCAGCGCCGCCACCCCCTGCACGGTCGACCTGGTCGGCACGACGCTGACCGTGACGCCGTCCTCGCGGGCCGTCTCGGCGGCGGCCAGGGCCACGGCGTTGACGCCGGTGTCGTTGGGCAGCACCACGACCTCGGTGCCCGCGCGGCGGATCGCCTCCAGCACGGGCGCGAGCGGCGGGCTGGTCCCGGGATCGCGGCGCACCACGACGGCTCCGGCCTCCTCGAACAGGCGGGCGATGCCGTCCCCGGCCGCCACCGCGACCACTCCCCTGCCGTGCCCGGCGCGGTGGGGCCGCGCGGGCGCGTCCAGATAGGTCACCCTGATCCGGTACGGCCGACCGGCGCGCGTCCCGGCCTCGACGGCGGCGCCGGCGTCGTCCACGTGGACGTGCACGTTCCACAGGCCGTCCCCGCCGACGACCACCAGGGAGTCGCCGAGACGGTCCAGTTCCTCCCTCAGCGCGGCCACCGCCGCGTCGTCGGCCTCCAGCAGGTACATCACCTCGTACGCCGGCCCCTCCACCGGGGCCGGCCGCACCTTGACGGCGGGCGCGGGCACCTCGTACCGCCCGGCGTAGGAGCCGGTGACCACGGCCGCCAGCGACTCGACGATCAGCGTGAGCCCCGCGGCCCCCGCGTCCACGACCCCGCCGCGCGCGAGCGCCTCCAACTGGCCGGTGGTGCGCCCCAGGGCGGCGCGGGCGGCGGACGCGGCCCCGCGCGCCACCTCGGCCAGCTCGTCCGAGGCCCCCTCGACGGCGTGCGCGACCGCGGCGAGCACGCTGAGCACCGTGCCCTCGACGGGCCGCGCCACGGCCTCCCTGGCGGTCTCGGCCGCCCTGGCGAGCCCTCGCCGCAGATCACGGCCCCCGCCCGCCGCGCCGCCCAGCACCTCGGCCATGCCGCGCAGGGCCTGGCTCACGATCACGCCCGAGTTCCCCCGCGCGCCGAGCAGCGCCCCATGGGCCAGCGCGCGCCAGGTACGCGCGGCGTCGGCCTCCGCGGGCAGCCCGTCCAGGGCCTCCGCGGCCGACAGCATCGTGAGATGAAGGTTCGTCCCGGTGTCACCGTCGGGAACGGGAAACACGTTCAACGCGTCGATCTCGCCCCGCGCCCTACCGAGCACCTCGGCACTCAGCCGCGACCAACGCCGAACGGCCCCGGAATCAAGAAGTCGCAGCGGCTTCTGATCGACAGGAAGCTCCTGGGCGAAAGAGAGCTGTTGCGCAAGAGAGGACTCCTCCACGAACGGCGACTCCTGCGCGAGAGAGGACTCGTGGGCGAATGGCGACTCCCGCGCGGCAGAGAACCGGTGCGTGGACGGCGGCTCCTGCGCGGCAGGAGGTTGCTGGGCAGCGGGGGGCCGTGGCGTGAGAGGTGGGTCCTGCGGGGCGGACGGCTTGTCGGTGAGCGGGGACGGCCTGGTAGGGGCGGGTTTCTGGACCGGGGGGTAGGGCCGGTCTCGTGGGGGCTCGTCGGCGCCAGGCGGGTTCTGGGGGCGTTGTGGAGGCACTGCGGCTCCTTCCTCGCGCGATCGCCCCTCCGCGCCGTACGCGCCATGCGCGCTGTTCGTACCGTGCGACTGGTTCGCTGGGCTGGTTCGCCGGTCGTCGTCGGTTCCATGAGCGTGAGGACCGATGCCGTACCGGGCCGTGGCGAGCCGCGTCTCCGGCCGTACGCTCGTGAGCCGGCACGCACCCCGCGCCCGCCGCTGATGCGCTACGGTTGGTGATACGAGATTATCCCCGTTCGCCGGTTCTCCGGTTTCGCGTGCAGGCGGCGGCATCAGATACCCTCGTGTAGCTAGCCGGTTGTCCCGGCGTGCCCGACCACCGCTTCCAACCTCGGTTCGGGCCTATCGACTGATCTAAGGAGCGATGACCGTGGCTTCCGTCTGCGACGTTTGCGGCAAGGGGCCGATCTTCGGCAACAACATCTCGCACTCGCACCGCCGCACCCGCCGCCGCTGGAACCCCAACATCCAGCGCGTCCGCGCCATGGTGGGCAGCACGCCGAAGCGGCTCAACGTGTGCACCTCCTGCATCAAGGCCGGCAAGGTCACCCGCTGACCTGAGCCTCGCCCCCGTCGGCCCGTCGCCTCCGAAGGCGGCGGGCCTTCGTCGTTCGATGACGCGATGGGCGGCGTGGCGTGAGATCGGCTGGGTAGCTTCTCCGTCGTGCTGAATCCGCCCATACGCCTGAGCGTGAACGCCTCCACAGGCCAGAAGGTCACCGTGTCGATCATCGGGCTGCTCTTCCTCGGCGTCCTCGCCGGGATCGCCGGGGTGGCGGCCCTTGCCCTCGGCCGGTCGGACCCGGAGTTCCGCGCGCTACCGGCGTTCGAGTCCGGCGCGGGAGCGTTCCCCGCGCTCGCGGTCCGCGCGGTGTTCGCCGTGGCGGCCCTGCTGATGATCGGCTTCCTCGTGACCATGGTGCTCGGCACGTACCGCCGGCAGGCGATCCTCAGCGGCACCGTGCTGGAGGTGCGGGGGCTGCTGGGCACGCGCAGGGCCGACCTCGCGACGTCCCGCGTGTGGATCGACTCCGAGCCCGAGTACGTCAGGAACCCGCACGGCGAGGGGACCATCCCCACGGGCCGCCGGGTGCCCCACCTGATGGCCGAGGACCCTGCGACCGGCCGCAAGGTGCGGCTGCGCCTGCACAGCATGGCCCGCACGCTGCTGCCGCCGCACGAACTGAACGCGCTGGCCGACGCGGTCGGCTCGGGTACGCGCCCGGAGCCCGACGCCGCGCAGGCCACACGCACCGCGACCCTGCTACGCCGCCTCGCCGACGACCCCATCGCCCGCCTGCTGTGAGCGGGGCCTACGTCCTGCCGGCCGCGAGCGGGGCGTACATCCCGCTGTGGCCGTGAGGGGAGCCTAGGCGTCCCGCTGTGGCCGTGAGCGAGCCCTGCGTCCCGCGTGGCCGTGAGCGCCTGCTGTGGCCGTGAGCGGGGGCCTGCGTCCTGCTGTGAGCTGTGGCTGCGTCCCGCTGTGAACCGGGGCTGCGTCCCGCTGAGAGCGGGGGTGCGTCAGCGCCACCGCCAGGCGTGGTCCACCGGGCCGATGCCCGCGCCCAGGGGGAAACCGTGGGCGATCGCCCCGGTGACGTACTCCTTCGCCTTGCGCACGGCCTCCGGGACGTCCTCGCCGAGCGCGAGGTGGGAGGCGATGGCCGAGGCCAGCGTGCAACCCGTGCCGTGGGTGTGCCGGTTGTCGTGGCGCTCGGCGCGGAAGCGGTACTCGCGGACGCCGTCGGTGAGCAGGTCCACCGGCGGGCCGGGCAGGTGGCCGCCCTTGATCAGCGCCCACGCGGGGCCGAGCGCCAGCACCGCCTCGGCGGCCGGGCGTAGGCCGTCCTCGTCCTCCACCTTCACCGAGGTGAGCTGCTCGACCTCCCACAGGTTGGGGGTGACCACGGTCGCGACGGGCAGCAGGCGGCCCTTGACGACGTCCACCGCCTCGGGGGCGAGGAGCGAGTCGCCGTGCTTGGAGACGCCCACCGGATCCACCACCACGGGCGCCGCCACACCGGACAGGATTTCGGCGACGATCTCGACCAGCGCCGGGGACGCCAGCATGCCGGTCTTGACGGCCTGGACGCCGATGTCGCCGAGCACCGAGGAGAGCTGGGCGCGCACGGCCTCGGGGGGCAGTTCCCAGTAGCCCTGGACGCCGAGGGAGTTCTGCGCGGTCACGGCGGCGATCACGCTCATGCCGTGGACGCCCAGCGCGAGCATGGTCTTCAGATCGGCCTGGATGCCCGCGCCTCCTCCGGAGTCGGACCCTGCGATCGTCAGCACACGGGGAGGTGTCATCCGTCCATCAAACCAGCCCCCCACCCCATCCCGAGGACGCGGGCGTCCCTGATCACCACCCCGACCCGCCCCACACACGGACCACCGAACGACCTTCCCGAAGACCGGAACCGGCGGCGCCCGCCTCTGGGACGGGCGGTGGCCGGGTGGGCCCCCTCCGGGACGGGGTCCCGCGGGCCCTCCGGCACGGGCGGTGACCGGTGGGCCGCCTCCGAGACGGTGACCGGTGGGCTGGCCCCGGGATGGGCGGTGGCCGGTGGGCCGCCTTCATGGCAGACGGTGATCGGCTGGGCGGTCCTCGCGGCCAGTTGTGGTTGCTGGGGCCGCCTTCAACGACATGCGGCGGTCGTCAGGCGCTCTTCACGGCAGGCGAAGGTCGTTGGGCGTTCCTTATGGCAGGCGGGGTCGCTAGGCGGTCTTGCGGCGGGCCGTCGCGGCTGTGCGGGCGGTCTGTTCGTCGTCCATATGGCAGACGCCTTCGGCGAGGCGGCAGGTGTCGGGGACGGTGGCGTCGCCGTCGGCGGTGAAGGCGATGACGGCGTGCTCGCCCGCGCCGAGCCGGCCCGGCGAGGTGAGCACGAGGGTCGCGCCGTCCTGGTCCCAGACGGCCCCGTCCGCGCCGGTGACGGTCCCGCCGACGGGCAGCCGCAGCGTCCAGCCGTCCAGCGCGGGACCGGTGTTGACCACGGACACACGGCCGGTGTACCCGGTGTCGCCGACCTCGGACAGGGCGAAGTCCACCGACACCTGGCCGGGCGCGGCGCGCCGCCCGCTCTCGTCGAACGGGGTGTTCTGGGGCGACTGCGAAGGCTCGGCCGTCCGCGGCGACTCCGTGGGCGGGGCGGAGACCGGGGCGCCGGACGCTCTGGGGTTCTGCGGGTCGGCGTCCTCGGTCTGGGTCGGGACGGGGGTGTTCCTCGGCGCGTTCCGCGTCTTCGTGGCCTTGGGGGTCGGCCTGCCGGTCGTGCGCTCGGGCGAGGGGGTGGTGATCGTGGGTTCGGGAGCGGGGACCTGCCGTTGCGCGGTGCGGCTCGGCGCGGGCGTCGCCGACCTGGACGGGGCCGACGACTCCGACGGCTCGGACTCGAAGGTGTCATCCGCCTCGCCGGCCGTCGCGGGAACGCCGGTGGGCTCGGCGACGGCGGCGCAGGTGGGGCCCTCGCATTTGGTCGGCGTGTTCATGGTCAGCTCGTTGGACGACAGCTTCACGCCGATGACGGTCGCGGCGACCGCCATCGCGACCCCGACGGCGGAGACGATCGCGAGGGAGCGCGCGCGGCCCGCCAGGGCCCCGCCCCGCCGCGTGCCGCGCCGTCCGCGCCGCTCACCGTCCCCTCGCCCGCGGCCCCGCCCCTCCGAGGGACCCGGGGCGGCGCCCACCCGCAGGATCGTGCCCGTGTGGGGGAAGGAGTCCGTGGCGTCGTCGGAGCCCGCCTCCCCGTCGGCCGGGAAAGCACCCACCGCCCGTATCTGGCCGGTATGGGGCACCGCGTCGTCATCCCCCGACCGCTCCCCCGGCAGGGACCCGACCGCTGCGAACTGCCCGGTATGGGGAAATGCCTCATCGTCCGCCCGCCCCCCAGCCGCGAACTGCCCGGTGTGGGGGAACGCCTCATCGCCCGCGCGCCCCTCGGGGCGGCCCACGGCCGCGAACTGCCCGGTGTGCGGGACGGCTTCGCCCGCCCTGTCGGTCCGCCCCTGAGGGAGGGTTTCGTCCGGTCCCTCGGACCTTCCCACCGCCGCGAACTGCCCGGTGTGGGGGAAGGGCTCGTCAGGTGCGCGGTCGTCGGCGGGGAAGGCGCCCGTCGCCGCGAACTGGCCGGTGTGCGGGAAACCCTCGCCCGGGGCTCCGGCGGAGGGGGACGGGCTCAGGGGTGGGCGTGGCTGGGCGAAGGGATCGGTGCCGGGCCCGGTCTCGGACGGGTACGGGGGCACGGCGGCCATCGGGCCGGTGTGCGCGAACGGGTCCGAGGGGTCCTCAGGCGCGCCGGGAAAGCCGTACGCCTGCCGCTCCCCCGGCCGAGGCCAGACGGGCGTGTCCTCCCGAGGCAAACGCCGCGCGGCCTCAGGCCCACCGAAGACCGCAGCCGCAGACTCAGGACCACCGGGCCCGAATACCTCGGCCTCGGAACCACCAGACGCTGACCCCCCCGACGCGGAACCACCGGACCCGAAAGGCCCGGCAGCAGGACCACCAGGCGCGGAAGCCCCGGACGGGGAGCCATCAACCCCGAAAGCCGGAGCCTCGGATGCGGAGCCACCAAGCCCGAAAACCCCAGGCGCGGGACCATCAGAGGCGGGAGCCCCTGACACGGAGCCACCAAACGCGGAAGCCCCTGGCATGGGCCCAGGAGGCGGGAAAGCTGTGGGCACGGGACCGCCAGACCCGGACACCCCTGGCACGGGGCCACCAAACGCGGGAGCCCCTGGCATGGGGCCAGGGGGCGGGAAGGCTGTGGGCGCGGCGCCAGGGGCGGGAGCTCCTGATGTGGGGGCGGGAGGCGAGAAGGGGGTGGGCAGGGGGCCGCTGGGCGGGGAAGTCGCGGGTGGCGGGACGTCAGGGCCGAAGGGCGCTGGTGTGGGGGTGCCGTGCTCGAATGCCGTGGAAGGACCCGAGGCTGGAAACCCTGGCGCGGGGGCGCCGGAGACAGGTGCGCCGGGTACGGCGGCGCCGGGTGGGGGAGCCGACGGTGGGAGGGGGGCGGTTTTGGCCTGGATGGGGGTTTCGTCGTGCCAGGTGGCGTCGTCGTTGAGCCATTCCTGGGTGCCGCGCTCGTCGTCCCAGCCGGGATCGCCGTGGTCGTCCCAAGCGTCACCGCCGGATCCGCGGCGGGGCGTGTGGCGTCCTCGTCCCATGAAGCGTCCTTCTCGTAGAAAGCACAGCGCCCCACTTCATAACACCTTTAACACTTCTTTGTCACAATTTTCACCAAGTTCGCGTGACTCACCCTGGCCACACCCGGCCACCCGAGGCCGCCCGCCGCGACCGCTACCCCCGGAAGTGGTCCCAGCCCCCGTACGCCTCCTCACGCCCCCTGACCTGCACGCCTTCGCCCTCCGTGACACGGCCCACGACCCGCCACTCCCCCGGCGGCGCCGCCTCCGGGGGGAACACGGCCGCGAGCGCGTGATCTTCGCCACCGGTGAGCGTCCACCGCAGCGGATCCTCCCCCAGTGCGGCCGCCGCGGCGGTGAGGGCGTCGTCCACGGGCAGCAGCGCCGGGTCGATCTCCACGCGGACGCCGCTCGCCGTGGCGATGTGGCCGATGTCCTGGAGCAGCCCGTCGCTGACGTCCAGCATCGCGGTGGCGCCGAGGGCGGCGGCGGCGGGCCCGCAGGAGTACGGGGGGCTCGGCCGACGGTGCGCCTCGGCCAGCGCGGGCCACTCCTCGGCGCGCCCCGCCTCGTACAGCGCCAGCCCCGCCGCGGCGTGCCCGAGCTTGCCCGCCACGGCGAGCACCTGCCCCGGCCGGGCCCCCGAGCGGGTGACGGGCGGCCGTCCGCCGAGGTCACCGAGCGCGGTCACGCCGAGCACGACCCGCTCGGACCGGACGATGTCGCCCCCGGCCACGCCCGCGCCGATCGTCGCGCACTCGTCCCCGAACCCGTCGGTGAGCCCGTCCAGCCACGAGGTGGGCAGATCCCCGGGCAGGCCGAGGCCGACGACGAGGGCGGTGGGAACCGCGCCCATGGCGGCGATGTCGGCGAGGTTCTGCGCCGCCGCCTTCCTGCCGATGTCGTACGGACTGGACCAATCACGGCGGAAGTGCCTACCCTCAAGGAGGAGATCCGTCGTCACGGCAACCCGCCCATCGGGAGCACGCAATAGCGCGGCGTCATCGCCCGGACCGAGCAATACCGCGGGAGTTTGAGGCAAGCGTCCGACAATACGTGCAATGATCCCGAATTCACCAAGATCTGCGACTGTGATAGCACACCTCCAGGTGTGTTCCATGTACGGTGGCGATTCGGCACTGATCTACATGCGGCATTGACACGATGACAGCAGCGAGCTTCGCCCCCGCCGGGAGGACGTGATGGTGCAGGCTTACATCCTCATCCAGACAGAAGTAGGCAAGGCCGCCGACGTCGCGGGCGCCATCAAGGTCATCCCAGGGGTGACCCAGGCCGAGGACGTCACCGGCCCGTACGATGTGATCGTCCGCGCCGAGGCCAACAACGTGGACGAACTCGGCAAGCTCGTCGTCGCGAAGATTCAGGCCGTCGAGGGGATCACGCGTACTCTTACGTGTCCGATCGTCCATATCTGAGCTGACCTCCCGGGGGTGACCGTGCCGACCGCGCTGACGGCGGGAAGGACCGCCGCCGTCCTGTCGGCGCTGGCGCTGCTGTCGGCCGCGTGCGGCGGCGCCGTGCGGATCGCGCCTCCGGCGCCCCAGGGGGACACGGCGGCCGCCTGCGCGGCCCTGGTGAAGCGCCTGCCCGGCACCCTCGACGGCGCCGAGCGCGTCCCCTCCGAGCCCGCCTCGCCGTACGTCGCGGTGTGGGGGGCCGGGGAGATCGCGTTGCGCTGCGGCGTGCCGAGGCCCGCCGCGATGGATCCGATGCAGCAGGTCCCCGAGATCGACGGCGTGCCGTGGTTCGCCGACCCGGCCAGGCCGGCGCTGTTCACGGCCGTCAACCCGCGGGGCTACGTCGAGGTGACGATCTCGCGGGCGCACGACCCCTCGGGGGTGCTCATCGACCTCGCCCCCGCGATCAAGGCAGCCTTCCCGCCGGCGGAGACGCCGTCCGGCTGACGTCGTCTCACCGCAGGCCCGCGGGCCGCTGGAGCGCGAGCTGGATGAGCCGGTCGACCAGCTCCGGGTACGACACGCCCGAGGCCGCCCAGAGCTGCGGCGCCACCGACATGGCCGTGAACCCGGGCATCGTGTTGATCTCGTTGACGATCAGCGCGCCGTCGGACGTGTAGAAGAAGTCCACCCGGGCCAGCCCCTCGCAGCCGAGTGCCTCGAACGCCCGCACGGCCATGCCCCGCAGGTCCTCGGCGGCCTCGGCGGGGATGTCGGCGGGGACGGCGAGGGACATGTCCGACCCGATGTACTTGGCCGAGAAGTCGAAGAACTCGTGGTTCTCGGCGACCAGCACCTCTCCGGGCCGGCTGGCGGCCGGCGGCTCGTCGCCCGGCGACTCCAGCACGGCGCACTCGATCTCGCGGCCGTCGATGGCCGCCTCCACCAGCACCTTCGGGTCGTGCGTGCGGGCGTGCTCGACCGCGGCCTCCAGCTCGCCGTAGTGCTCCACGCGCGTGATGCCCTGGCTGGAGCCCGCCCGGGACGGCTTGACGAAGACGGGCCAGCCCAGGGCCTCGACGTCCTTCAGCACCCGGTCCCGGTCCAGGCGCCAGTCGCGGTCGCGCACCACGACGTAGGGGCCCACGGGCAGGCCGGCGCCGGCCAGCAGCGCCTTCATGTACGCCTTGTCCATGCCGACCGCGCTGGCCAGCACCCCGGAGCCGACGTAGCGCACGCCCGCCATCTCCAGCAGGCCCTGGATGGTGCCGTCCTCACCGTAGGCGCCGTGCAGCATGGGGAAGACGACGTCCACCGTGCCGAGCGTGCCGGGGATGCGCCCGGAGTCCAGCGTGACGAGCGGGCCGCCGCCGGAGGGGAGGGCGAGCGCGGTGCCGCCGCCGTCCACCGAGGGCAGTTCGCCGCCCTCGATCTCGAACCTCTGGTCGTCGGAGGCGAGCACCCACCGGCCGTCGGGGGCGATGCCGATGGGCACGACCTCGTATTTCGACCGGTCGATGGCGCCGAGCACGCTGCCCGCGCCCATGAGGGACACCGCGTGCTCGGAGTTGCGGCCTCCGAAGACGACCGCCACGCGCACGCGGGGCCGGGATTCATGCTGGTCGTTCATGATTTCCGAATCTACCGTGCGCCCTGGTCGTCACCGCTTGTCAGGTACGTGTCGTGGTGTTCGATCGCAGCGCGTCCAGGGCGTCCGTGACGTCCGCGATCAGGTCTTCCGCGTCCTCCAGGCCGATGGAGAAACGCACCGCGCCCGCGTCGACGGCCGCGGCCGTCCGCCGCGTCTCGTCCGGCCGGCCGCGGGTGGTGGAGGCGACGTGGGCGACCTTGGTCTGCGTGCCGCCGACGGAGGGCGCGATGCGGGCGATGCGCAGCGTGTCGGCGAGCATCACGCCCGCCTCGTAGCCGCCGTGCGGGGTGACGGTCAGCGACGCGCCGAACCGGGTGCCCTCGGGGCCGGCGTCGAAGAGCTGGCGCGCGAGCTGGTGGCCGGGGTGGGCGGGCAGGCCGGGGTAGTCGACGCGGCGGACGGCCGGGTGCTTGGCGACGGCGGCGGCGAAGACCATGGCGGTCGCGCACATGCGGCGCACGCGCAGCGGCAGGGTCTCCAGGCTGCGGCGCAGCAGGAACGCCTCGTCCGGCGCGAGCGCGGACCCGGTGTCGATGCGGACCTCACGCACCTGGGCGATGAGCTCGCGACGGCCGACCACGGCGCCGCCGGTGCAGTCGTCGTGCCCGCCGAGGAGCTTGGTCGCGGAGTGGACGACCAGGTCGGCGCCGTGCTCCAGCGGGCGGCACACCACGGGCGTGGCGAGCGTGGAGTCCACCACGAGCAGCGCGCCCGCGTCCCTGGCGATGCGGTACAGCCCGCGGATGTCGGCGACGGCCATCGTGGGGTCGGCGAGGGTCTCCGCGTAGATGATCCTGGTCGAGGGGCGCACGGCGTCGCGCACCCGGCGCAGGTCGGAGTAGTCCACGAAGTCGGCCGAGACGCCGAAGCGGGCCAGCGTGCCCGTGAGCAGCGCGTACGTGCCGCCGTACACCGGGGCGGGGGCGACGACGTGGGTGCCGGAGCGCAGGAAGGCCAGCAGGACGGCGGTCACCGCCGCCATGCCGGAGGCGAACGCCTGGCCGGAGACCTCCTCGGGGGCCGCCGCGCCCTCCAGCGTGGCGACGCCCGAGGCGAACGCCGCCACCGTGGGGTTGTCGATCCTGCTGTAGGCGAAGCCGGGCGCGCGCTCGCCCAGCACGTCGGCGTACTGGGCCGAGTTCTCGAAGCTCCACGAGGCGCTGCGCCACACGGGCAGGCCGATCGGGAGCTGGCGGGGAGCGGGTGCGGGGGGGAGGTGGGCCGCGCGGGAGTTCTCTCCGATCCTCCTGCGCATGCGTCGAGAAGAAGTCACACGCCGTACCGTTCCGGCTTGGGAGTCCGCGACATGAGCAGCATCGCGGCCTCGCTGGGGGTCATTCCGTCGTGGACGACGCCGACCACCACCTCCGTGATGGGCATCTCGACGTCGTGCTTCCGTGCCAGATCGAGAACCGACTCACAGGACTTGACCCCCTCCGTCGTCTGCCGGGTGGCGGCGATGGTCTCGGCGAGGGTCATGCCACGGCCCAGATTCTCCCCGAAGGTGCGGTTTCTCGACAATGGGGACGTGCATGTGGCCACCAGATCACCCATGCCCGCCAGCCCCGCGAAGGTGTGCGGGTCGGCGCCGAGCGCCGCGCCGAGCCGCGCGATCTCGGCGAGGCCGCGGGTCATCAGCGTGGCCCTGACGTTGTCGCCGAGCCCCATGCCCGCCGCCACGCCCACCGCCAGGGCGATCACGTTCTTGACGGCGCCGCCGAGCTCGACCCCGACGACGTCGGTGTTGGTGTAGGCGCGGAACCACGGCAGGTGGCAGGCCTCCTGGAGGCGCTCGGCCACCTGGTCGTCCGCGGCGGCGACGACGGTCGCGGCCGGCTCGCGGCGCACCAGCTCGCCGACCAGGTTGGGCCCGGACACCACCGCGACCCGCTCGGCCGGGACCTCCGCGACCTCGCGGATCACCTCGCTCATGCGCTTGGACGTGCGCATCTCGATGCCCTTCATCAGGCTGACGAGCACGGCGTGGCCGGGGATGTGGGGACGCCAGACGGCGAGGTTGCCGCGCAGGGTCTGCGAGGGGACGGCGAGCACGACGAAGTCGGCGCCCTCCATGGCCTCGGCGGCGTCGGTGGTGGCGCGCAGCGACGGGGGCAGCGTGATCCCGGGCAGGTACTCGGGGTTCTCGTGCCCGCGCGTGATGGCCTCGACCACCTCGGCGCGCCGTCCCCAGAGCGTCGTGGAGGTTCCGGCCTCCGCGAGGATCATCGCGAAGGTCGTGCCCCACGAACCGGTTCCGAAAACGACGGCCTTGGTCATCTACTCACCGTACGCTCACGGTGACGGTGGTCGGTGGCGGCCATCACCCGGCGCGGCTCTCGGCCTCGTCGAAGGGGGTGTCGGGGGCCTTCTCGCCGCGCAGCTCCGACAGCAGCGCGACGACCTCGGCCATGATGTCCGCGGTGGCGTCCTTCAGCACCTGGCCGCGCATCGGCAGGCCCGCGTACTTGGACAGGTCCACCGGAGGACCCGCCAGGACGTGGAAGGTCTTGCGGGGGAACAGGCGGGGCCTCTTGCTGCCGTACCGCAGGATGTCCTGCGCGCCCCAGTGCGCGACGGGGATGACGGGCACGCCCGTGGCCAGCGCCAGGCGCGCCACACCGGTCTTGAACGCCATCGGCCACAGGTCCGGGTCGCGGGTGATCGTGCCCTCGCCGTAGAAGATCACACAGGAGCCGTCCTTGAGGGCCTCCTCGGCGTACTTCAGGGAGCGCGCCGCGTCGGTGCTGCCGCGCAGCACCGGGATCTGCCTGCACTTGCGGATGATCGAGCCGACGACCGGGATGTTGAACACGCCGGACTTGGCCAGGAAGACCGGCCAGCGGCCGTTGTTGTAGGTGAAGTGCGAGAGCAGGAGAGGGTCGGTCCAGGACAGATGGTTGGTCGCGATGATCACACCGCCGGTGCGCGGCACGTTGGCGCGGCCCCGCCAGTCCCGCTTCGTGAAGACGATCAGCACGAACTTGACGATCACCGTGACGAGGGCTTCCCAGAAGATGGGCGGGCGTCCGGGGCGGCTCAATTGACTCCTCCAGTCATGCCTGTGCGCCATCAGTCTCCCGGTTGGCTCCACGAGATGTCGAGGCGGGATGCTAAGGCTATGCGTACGCCACATGGTGAGCACAGCGCGCGGGACCGGCAACTTCACTGGACCCTTGTCGTGCCGGTGAAGACGCTGATCGCGGCCAAGACCCGCCTGGCCGCCGCCGCGGGGCCGCACCGCGCCGCGCTCGCCGTGGCCATCGCCAGCGACACGGTCTCGGCCGCGCTGGCCTGCCGCGACGTCGCCCGCGTGATCGTCGTGACGGGTGATCCGGTGCCCGCGAAGGCGCTGGCCGCGATCGGCGCGCACGTGGTGCCCGACCCGGAGGCCGGGCTCAACGCCGCGCTGCGCGCGGGGGGCGCCGAGGCCGTGCGGCTGGCCCCCGGCGGGCCGGTGGGGGCGCTGCAGGCGGACCTGCCGGCGCTGCGGCCGGCGGAGCTGGGGGTGGTGCTGGCGCACGCCGCCGAGTTCGACCAGGCGTTCGTGCCCGACGCCGTCGAGGTGGGCACGACGTTCTACGGCGTGCGGCCCGGCGTGCCGTTCCAGCCGCGCTTCGGCGGCGAGTCGCGGGCCAGGCACCTCGGCGGCGGGGCCAAGGAGCTGACGCCGGACGGCATCCCGTCGGTGCGCAGGGACGTGGACACCCCCGCCGACCTGGAGGAGGCCCTGCTCCTCGGCGTGGGCCGGCACACCGCCGAGGTGGTGAGGACGATAAGAGGGTCCTCCACGTGGAGGACCCTCTCGTGAACGCGCGCCGCCGGGGTCAGTGACCGGTGGCGTCCCCCTCGCGCGCGTGCTTGGGCAGCAGAAACGCGACGAGGAAGGTCAGCAGCAGCATGCCGTCGACCACCCACAGGATCGACTTCATGGCCTGGCTGAAGCCCTCCTTGGCGGCCGTGGTCCCGGCCGTGGCCAGGGCCTTCTGCACGGCCTGGCCGGCCTGCGGCGAGGTGACGGCGGCGCGGGCGTCGGCCTCCAGGCGGACGCAGGACGCGGGCGCCTCGGCCTGGTCCTTGGCGACCGCGCGGTCGTGGCCGCAGGCGCGCAGCCCCTCGACGAGGCGGTCCTGCGCGGGGCCGGTCACCTGGACGGCGGCGAGGTCGGCGCGCAGGCGGGGCGTGACGTCGTCGCTCGCGGCGGCCACGTTCGTGCCGAGCATGCCGAAGAACAGGGTGCCGAGCAGGGCGACGCCGAAGGCGCTGCCGAGCTGCTGGACGGCCGTCAGCGAACCGGAGGCGGAGCCGGTCTCGTGCGGCTCGACGCCGGCGAGCACGATGTCGAAGAACGGGGCCATGAGCAGGCCCATGCCGGCGCCGGTCACGAGCAGCGCGGGGGTGAGCTGCCAGGGGGTCACGCCCACGCCGGCGATGTTCAGCGTGAGGATGATGGCGATCACACCGAGGCCCATGAGCAGCGTGCCGCCGTGCAGGAGCTTGCGGCCGTACTTCTGCAGGGGCTGGGCGAGGATGAAGCCGATGACCAGGCCGATCGACCACGGCATCATCGACAGGCCCGCCTTCAGCGTCGAGTAGCCGAGCCCGATCTGCACGTACAGGTTGAAGACCAGCGAGAACCCGACCATGCCGGAGAAGAAGACGAGGCCGGTGACCAGGCCGCCGGTGAAGGCCCGCTTGCGGAACAGGCTCGGCACGACCAGCGGGTCGCCGCCGTTCCTGCTCTTGCGGCTCTGGAACCAGCCGAACAGCGCGAAGACCACCACGGCGCCGCCGATCATGACGAACGACCAGGCGGGCCAGTCGTGCTCACGGCCCTGGACCAGCGGGTAGATGATCAGGATGCCGGCCAGCGAGGCCAGGAAGACGCCGGGGAAGTCGAGCTTGAGCGGGTGCGGCGAGCGGGACTCGGGCAGGAAGCGCATGCCGGCCAGGACCGCGGCCAGGCCCAGCGGCAGGTTGATCAGGAAGATCATGCGCCAGCCGGTGCCGAAGAAGTCGGCGTCGACCAGCCAGCCGGCCAGGATGGGCCCCGCGACCGTGGACAAACCCATGATCGGCCCGAACAGGCCGAACGCCTGCTGCACCTCCTTGGGCGCGAACATCTCTTTGATCATTCCGAGGCCCTGCGGGATCATCACGGCGCCGAACAGGCCCTGCACGACGCGCGCGGCGACCAACGTCTCGGGGCCCTGCGCGAGGCCGCACAGCAACGAGCCGACGGTGAAGCCGACGGCGCCGATCAGGAACATCCTCTTGCGGCCGAAGATGTCGCCGAGGCGGCCTCCGGTGAGCAGACCGACCGCCATGGCCAAGGTGTAGGCGGCGCCGAGCCACTGGATCACGGCGGCGCTGCCGCCCAGTTCGGCGCGGATCGCCGGGGAGGCGATGTTGGTCACCATGGCGTCGAGGAGGTCCATGACCTCGGCGGCGAGGATCACGAAGAGCGCCGCCCACCGCCATCGGTAGGGGGTCGCCTCCGTGGGTGAGGCATGCACTGAGGTGTCGGTCGATGTCATTCCGGCTCCCATGGCCGAGCGTCCGCCGTCACGAACGCGAGAACAGTGTTCAGAGATAGCGATCAGCGTTCTATCACTGAACGCCGTTCGTTGCCAAGTGCATTGTTCACGTTATATCGCATCTCGTCGGCAGACAAGATATATCTCGTACTTGAGCACTGTTCTAGCCGGGCGAGCGGTGTTCTAGCGACGGTTAGACTTTTGAAAACCCACGTGGACGAGCTCTAAGGGGGTCAGGCATGGTCGAGTCAGAGCGTGACGACGAGGCGATGCCGGCCTTCCCCTGGGATCGGGCGCCGCGCAAGCGGGCCGCCCCTCCCCGGGTCCCGCTCACGCGACAGCGCATCATCGACGCCGCGTTCGTCGTGCTCGACCGCGAGGGGTACGACCGTCTGAGCATGCGCCAGGTGGCCGGCGAGCTCGGCGTGGCGGTCTCCGCGCTCTACGCGCACGTCAAGGGCAAGGAAGACCTGCTCCAGCAGATGTACCTGCGGCTGTTCGAGGGGCTCCACCTGCCCGAGCCCGACCCCGAGCGGTGGCAGGAGCAGGTCAAGGAGTACGCCCGCGAGGCTCGCACCCGCCTGCTCGCCCATCGCGACATGGCCAAGATCTCCATGTCGAGCCTGCCGTTCGGCCCCGAGATGCTCCCCGCCGTCGAGGCCCTGGTCGCCCTGTTCCGCACCGCCGGGCTGCCCGTCCAGGTCGCGGCCGCGGCCGGGGACATGCTGTCCACCTTCATCGACGGCTTCGCCTACTCCGAGACCATGTGGGAGGAGCGCCGCCGCGGCTCCGAGGTGCGGTCCTGGGAGGAACTGCGCGAGACGCTCACCGCCTACTTCGACGCCCTGCCCCCCGACCGTTTCCCGCACCTGAGCGCGATCGGGAACCAGATGTTCACCGAGGACAACGACACCCGCTTCGACCTCGGCCTGGACATCATCCTCCGGGGCCTCGCCTCCTACGCGGAGCGCGACGCCTCCTGACCCGCCCCGCTCACAGGGACAGCACGCGGCGGCGGGCGAGCAGCACCGGAAGGTGCGCCAGGCCGGTCGTCAGCGCCGCGGCCCACAGCGCCGTCACGACGCCGTACCTCTCCCCCACGAACCCGCCCGCGAGGCCCCCGAACGGCATGGCGCTCCACATGAGGAAGCGCATGCCGGCGTTCATGCGGCCCAGCAGGTGCTCGGGGCAGGTCGACTGGCGGTAGGTGAGCTGCGCGACGTTGAACACCCCTCCGGCCAGCCCGCCGAGCGCGAGGCCGAGCGGGAACAGCGCGACCTGCCACCCCGGGGAGGCGAGCGGCGCGATCGGCGCCACCAGCAGCGCCACGGCCGCCGAACCCCACATCGTCCTGCCGGTGCCCCAGCGCGCCGTGGCACGGGGCGCCGTCAGGCCGCCCACGACGCCTCCAACGGCACCCGCGGCCACCACCAGGCCGTAGGCGCCGGGGCCGAGCCCCAGCACGTCGATCAGGTACAGCGTCTGCGACGCCGCCCAGATGCCGTTGCTCAGCATGGCGAGCGCCCCGACCATCGCCACCACCCGCAGCACCGGGTGTCCCGCGACGTAGCGGACGCCCTCGGCCAGTTCCCGGCGCAGCCCGGCGCGTTCCGTCCTGACAGGCGGCTCGCCGCGGACCGGGATGCCGCCCAGCAGCGCGGCCGACAGGGCGAAGCTGATCGCGTCGGCGAGCAGCGCCACCGGGGCGGTGACCACCTGGACCAGCCAGCCGCCCGCGCCCGGCCCGGCGAGCGCCGCGGCCGACCTGATCGTCTCGATCGTGCCGTTGGCGCGGGCCAGCGCGTCCCTGGCGACGATGGACGGCAGGTAGCTCATGTGCGCGACGTCGAAGAAGACCGTGCAGACTCCGCCCACCAGCGCGACCGCGTAGAGCTGGGGCATGCCGAGCACCCCGGCCGCGGCGGCCACGGGAACGCTCACCAGGACGGCGGCCCGCACGAGGTCGGCGACGACGAGCACGCGCCTGCGCGGGAGCCTGTCCACCCACACGCCGGCGGGCAGCCCGATCACCAGGAAGGCGAGCATCTGCGCCGTGGCCAGCAGCCCGACCTGCATCGGCCCGGCGTGGAGCAGGAGGACGGCCGCCAGGGGCAGCGCGACCACGCCGACCTGTGTCCCGACCTGGCTGATCGCGTCGGCGCCCGCGAACAGCGCGTACGCCCGCGCCGGCGGCCGATGCGCGGGCCTGCCCGTCACCGTCATGATCAGCCACCCTGCCCGCGCGCCCGGCACAGGGTCAAACGATTTTGCCGCTGTACACTGGCGCCCGTGCAGGCGACGGTGCGGAGCTTCGATCAGGAAACCCGCTCGGGTTCGGTGTTCCTCGACGACGGGACCGAGCTGGCCTTCGGCACGGCGGCGTTCGACGCCGGCCCGCTGCGGCTGCTCCGCTCGGGCCAGCGGGTGAACATCCGCGTCGAGGGCGGCGCCATCACCGCGATCACTCTCTCCACCTTCCCCCTCCCCGACTGAGCGCGGACGCCGCGGAAGCCGGGAAACGGGAACACCCGGAGAGGTGACTCCCCGGGTGTCCGCTGCTAGATCGTCAGGTGCGCTACTTCTTCTTGGCGGCCTTCTTGCCCGCGACGTTGACCTGTTCCTTGAAGTCCGCGCCGGCCCGGAACTTCGGCCCCCAGCTTTCCGCGACCTTGATGGGCTCGCCGGTCGAAGGGTTCCTAGCCTGGCGGGCGGGCTTGTGGGCCATCTCGAACGCGCCGAAGCCGGTGATCGAGACCTTCTCCCCGTTCGCGACAGCGCGTTGGATCTCCTCGATTATCGCGTTCACGGCCTCGGTGGCCGTCTTCCTGTCGCCGACCCGTTCAACGATCGCGTCGACGAGTTCTCGCTTGTTCATCTCGGTTGTTCCCCCTGATTACCGCTGTCTGAGGGTGAGCACGGAGGCCGTTCGGTCCCCGGCCGGTCTCACCCGGTGTGGCCAAGCGCGGGGTTCCGGCACGCGCCCACCAGTCAACGGTCAGAAACCCCTTACCCGCTTGAAATTAAGCCACACAGGCTCGCGACTCAATCACATCCGGCGATGTTTCGGCTACTGGGCGTGTCGGATCCGCCGTCCAGATCGGCCAGGAAGGACTCCAGGCGGGCGGCGGCGAGATCGATGTCGCGCTTGGCGATCTCACATATCGCCATGAACCTTCGCGCGAGCCGCTCTTTCTCGCCGGACGGCAGGCGCGCGGCGGCGACGCGGCGGTGCGCGTCGCGCAACCGCCGCGCCAGCCTGTCTTCAGGGGTCTCGGCCCCCAGGGGCGGCAGGGGTGTCCCGGGGTCGCTCAGACGGTCGTCGGCAGCCATGGCTGCCGACCATTCTCGTACTCCGCGACGGCGTCCGCGTGCCGGAGGGTCAGCCCGATGTCGTCGAGCCCTTCGAGCAGGCGCCAGCGGGTGTAGTCGTCGATCTCGAAACCGGCGCTCTCGCCGCCCCAGCGGACCTGGCGTTCGACCAGGTCGACGGTGACCTCGGTGGACGGGTCCGCCTCGACGGCCGCCTGGAGGGCCTCGACGGTCTCGGCGGGCAGGACGACGGGCAGCAGCCCCATCTTGGTGGCGTTGTTGCGGAAGATGTCGCCGAACCGCGCCGCGATCACGGCGCGGAAGCCGTACTGCTGGAGCGCCCAGACGGCGTGCTCGCGTGAGGAGCCGGTGCCGAAGTCGGGCCCGGAGACGAGGATCGAGACGCCCTCGTAGACGGGCTGGTTCAGGACGAACGCGGGGTCCTCGCGCCAGGCGGAGAACAGGCCCTTCTCGAAGCCGGTGCGGCTGACCTGCTTGAGCCAGACGGCCGGGATGATCTGGTCGGTGTCCACGTTGCTGCGGCGCAGCGGCACGGCCCGGCCGGTGTGCGTGGTGAAGGCTTCCATCGGTCAGGCTCCTTACAGGCCGGCGGGCAGGTCGGCGGGCGCGGTGAGACGCCCGGTGACGGCGGTGGCGGCGGCGACCGCGGGCGACACGAGGTGGGTGCGCCCGCCCTTGCCCTGGCGGCCCTCGAAGTTGCGGTTGGAGGTCGAGGCGCTGCGCTCGCCGGGCGCGAGGGTGTCGGGGTTCATGCCGAGGCACATCGAGCAGCCGGCCTGCCGCCACTCGGCGCCCGCGGCCTGGAACACCTCGTGCAGGCCCTCGGCCTCGGCCTCCGCCCTGACCTGCATCGATCCGGGGACGATCAGCGTGCGGGTGGTGACCGTGCGGCCGCGCAGGACCTCGGCGGCGGCGCGCAGGTCCTCCAGGCGGCCGTTGGTGCACGAGCCGACGAAGACGGTGTCCACCTGGATGTCGTTCAGCGGCGTGCCCGGCTCCAGCGCCATGTATTCGAGGGCGCGGCGCGCGGCGGCGGGGTCGGAGGTGTCGTCGGGAGCGGGGACGGCGGCGTTGAGCGGCGCCCCCTGGCCCGGGTTGGTGCCCCAGGTCACGAACGGCGACAGCGTCGAGGCGTCGATCTCGACGACGGTGTCGAACTCGGCGTCGTCGTCGGTGCGCAGGGACTTCCAGTACTCGACGGCGGCGTCCCACGCCTCGCCGGAGGGGGCGTGCGGGCGGCCCTTGAGGTAGGCGAAGGTGGTCTCGTCCGGGGCGATCATTCCCGCCCGCGCGCCCGCCTCGATCGACATGTTGCAGACCGTCATGCGGCCTTCCATGGACAGCTTGCGCACGGCCTCGCCGCGGTACTCGATGATGTGCCCCTGGCCGCCACCGGTGCCGATCTTGGCGATGATCGCCAGGATCAGGTCCTTGGCGGTGACGCCGTACGGCAGCTCGCCCGAGACCTCGATGGCCATGGTCTTCGGCCGGTACGCGGGCAGGGTCTGGGTGGCGAGGACGTGCTCGACCTCGGAGGTGCCGATGCCGAAGGCGATGCCGCCGAAGGCGCCGTGGGTGGAGGTGTGGGAGTCGCCGCAGACGATGGTCATGCCCGGCTGGGTGAGGCCGAACTGCGGGCCGATGATGTGGACGACGCCCTGACCGGCGTCGCCCATGGGGTGCAGCCGGACGCCGAACTCGGCGGCGTTCTTGCGCAGGGTCTCGACCTGGGCCTTGGACACGGGGTCGGAGATGGGGCCGAGGACGGTCGGCACGTTGTGGTCCTCGGTGGCGATGGTGAGGTCGGGGCGGCGCACCGCGCGCCCGGCCAGGCGCAGGCCGTCGAACGCCTGCGGGCTGGTCACCTCGTGGATGAGGTGCAGATCTATGTACAGCAGATCGGGCTCGCCGTCGGCACGCCGGACGACGTGCCGCTCCCATACTTTCTCGGCCAGTGTGCGACCCATGTCTGAACGCCTCCTTGCGTTTCATGGCCCCCGAGACGTCTCATAAGATAAGACGGAAATTTCGGGATATGGACAGCCTACCCGTCGTTCGCCGGGACGGCAGTTGCATCTCGGATAGCGAGACGGCAGTATCGGGGTATGGACAACTCTAGCGGAGTCGGCGTACTCGACAAGGCCGTGCTCGTGCTCAACGCCCTCGAAGCGGGCCCCGCGTCCCTCGCACAACTCGTCCAGGCCACCGGCCTGGCCCGCCCCACCGCACACCGCCTCGCCGTCGCGCTGGAACACCACCGCATCGTCTCCCGGGACACCCAGGGCCGCTTCATCCTCGGCCCCCGGCTCTCCGAGCTGTCCGCCGCGGCCGGCGAGGACCGTCTGCTCGCCGTCGCCTCCCCCGTCCTCACCCAGCTCCGCGACCAGACCGGCGAGAGCGCCCAGCTCTACCGCCGCCAGGGCGACGAGCGCGTGTGCGTGGCCGCCGCCGAGCGGGCCAGCGGGCTGCGCGACACGGTCCCGGTGGGCACGGCCCTGCCGATGACCGCCGGGTCCGCCGCCCAGATCCTGCTGGCGTGGGAGGAGCCCGACCGCCTGCACCGCGGCCTGCGCGGCGCCAAGTTCACCGCGGCCACCCTCGCCAGCGTGCGGCGGCGGAGCTGGGCGCACAGCGTCGGCGAGCGCGAGCAGGGCGTCGCGAGCGTCTCGGCGCCGATCCGCGGCGCCGGGGGAAAGGTGATCGCCGCGGTCTCGGTCTCCGGCCCCATCGAGCGCCTCACCCGCACCCCCGGACGCATCCACGCCGCCCCCGTCGTGGCCGCCGCCGAGCGCATCACCGAGGCCATGCGCCGGGCCAACTGACCGCTGTTCGCGCAGGGCAGAGCCCCGTACGGGCCGGTGGGCGCGACGCCCGCCGATTGGGCCCGCAAGCCGCGCCAACTGATTAGAGACGGCCGCCGCCAAGCACTAGCCTGGCGGAGTGACAGATCGCATCGAGGCAGCCGCATCGGAGTTGCGTCCCCTCCTTCAAGAGTTCATTCTCTGGGCGCAGGACAACGCACCCGACAGTGACGCCGACCTGGTGGGACCGGCGGCTCTGTGGCACCGCCTGATCGCTCGTGACGACGTCCACGTGTGGAAGCGGGGCGACCTCCGCCCGGTGCTGCTGGAACGCATGCCCCAGGTCGTGGAGGATCCCGACGCCGCGGCCGACGGCATGATCCCCGCCGTGCGCTCCTACCTCACCTTCCTCTCCGGGACCGGCCGCCTGGCCAAGGGCTCCGACGACCTCGACGAGCTGCTCGACGGCCTCGACGAGATCGAGGACGCCTTCGTCGAGGCCATGGAGGAGGTCATCGGCGAGCGCGACTGGGACGAGGACGAGGACGACGAGGACCTCGAAGAGGAAGAGGTCGAGGGTCTCGGCGACTTCGAGCCCTTCGCCGACGACCTCGGCGATCTGCCCACCATCCGCCTGCGCCCCGACGCCGAGCTGGCCGAGGCCGCCCGCGCCGTGCCGCTCATCTCCAAGGCCCGCGATCTGGCCGTCTGGGTGGGCACCGCGCGCGAGGTCGGCGAAGAGACCCTGCTGAGCGACGAGGAGATCCGCGAGGCCCTCGCCGTCGCCGGGCTCCCCGAGCCCGGCGAGCGCCCGCTGGCGCAGGCCGTCCCCGCCCTGTGGAACCTGTGGAACCTCGCGGTGGACCTGGAGTTCCTCACGCCCGACGGCGAGGACACGGTCGGCGTGGACGACGACACCGCGGCGTGGCCGTTCGACAACGACGAGGACGTCCTGGACGTCTGGATGCTCGGCCTCCACTCCGTCGACTACGGCGACCCCGAGCTGGACGACGACGATCTCACCCTGGCGCTGTCCGGCCTCACCCGCGCGGTGCTCGTCCGGCTGCTGCTGGCGGGCGGCGAGCGCCCGCTCGGCGAGCTGGCGGAGGAGCTGGCCGAGGCCGCGGCCGAGTTCGACGACCTCGGCGCCGCCGCCTGGGCCGAGGCCGGCGACCCGCTCGCCCCGGTGGTCGAGTGGCTGACCGGGTACGGCATGGTGACCGCCGAGGGCGACCACGTGCGGCTCACCCCGCTCGGCGTCGAGGGCGTGGTCCACCTGCTGGACGACGACGACATCGAGGTGGACGCCCGTCCCGCGATCGACGCGATGACCGGCCTCGACCTGCTGTCCCTCAGCGCCGACCTGTCCGAGGAGGAGGCCGACGCCGAGTTCGCCGCCTGGATGGAGCTGCGCGAGCCCGCCACCGCCGCGGAGGAACTGCTCGCCGCCGCCGCGGAGGACGAGGCCGACGCGCTGATCCGGGTCCAGGCCGCCAGCCTGGTCGGCTCGCTCGGGCCCGTCGCCGTCCCCGCCTGGCAGGAGGCGCTCAAGGAGCCCTCCCTGAGGCCCTACGCCGCCACGCACCTCGCCCAGCTCGGCGTGGTGGGCGCGCCCGAGCCGAGCCAGAGCGACACCCACTGGCTGATCCTGGACATGTGGACGATCTCGGCGGGCCTCGGCAGGCCGGAGTTCGTCAGCAGCCTCCACGACATCGGGCCCGCGCCCGTGCTGAGCAACCTGCTGGAGGTGATCTGGAAGGTGCCGCACCCGCACGTCGAGGAGCTGCTGGAGGCCGTCGGCGACGCCCACCCGGACCGCCAGGTCGCCAAGGCCGCCAAGCGCGCCCTGTTCAAGGCCCGCTCCCGCGCCGGCAAGGCCGACCGGGAAGCGGAGGAGTAGCACCGCCGCGGACGAGAAAGGCGCGGCCCGGAGCGCGTCCGGGCCGCGCCGCCCGCGCGGCGGTTTCGTGCCCGGACATGAAACAACCCTCGGAAGTTGGACTTCCGAGGGTTTTCCCGACTGTAGCCCCGACCGGATTCGAACCGGCGCTACCGCCTTGAGAGGGCGGCGTCCTAGGCCACTAGACGACGGAGCCGGGAGCTCGGCGCGGAGACCGGGCGGCGGCGCAGTGTGGTAGTCCCGACCGGATTCGAACCGGCGTTACCGCCTTGAGAGGGCGGCGTCCTAGGCCACTAGACGACGGGACCTCACTGCGTGCCGGCCGGAGGACCGAACCGACTGAGGCGCCCCTGCGGACGCCTCGGCAACGGGCGTTACTCTACCGCACCCGCGAGAGCACGACCAAACCGGTTCCCCGGCCGGGCCCCGCCCCAAACACGGATGGGCGGGCGTCGCCGAATTTTCGGTCCGCACGGGCCCGGACAGCGAAAACGCCCATGTCTTGGAGAAGACATGGGCGTTGACGAAATGCCTGCTGGGGTACCAGGACTCGAACCTAGACTAGCTGAACCAGAATCAGCCGGGCTGCCAATTACCCCATACCCCATTGCTCACGGGCCCCTGGTGGTGCGGGCCTCGCTCGCGACTCCGAAAGAATAGCCCAGCTTGCGGGCCAAGACCAAAACGATTGCCCACCCGGCGGATTCCTCCTGGTGAGCCCCCGCCTTCGGCCCTCGGGACCGCCCCGCGCGCGCCGTGCCGGTCGGAGATCGAAGGTCCGTGGCCGAGGTGGGCGCCGGGGTCGGAGGACGGTCCGCGCGCCGGAGGACGCGGATGAGGACCGGACGCGGAGTTCCAGGGGGTGCGCCACCTGTGTAACTCTTCAGGGGAGAACTTTTGCCACGTGAGGGAGCAGGTGCGTTGACCGAAAACCCGTTCTTCGTCCAGAGTGCCCTGCCGTACCGGCTGCCGCCCTTCGCCGAGATCCGCGAGGAGCACTTCGCGCCCGCATTCGAACGCGGCATGGCCGAGCAGATCGCGGAGATCGAGGCGATCACGGCCGACACCGACCCGCCGACCTTCGAGAACACGGTGGAGGCGCTCGAACGGTCCGGGAGGCTGCTGAGCCGCGTCACCACCGTCTTCTTCAACCAGGCGTCCTCGGACACCACCCCGGGCATCCAGGCCATCCAGAAGGAGGTCACGCCGAAGCTGACCCAGCACAGCGACGCGATCCACCTCGACACGCGCCTGTTCGCCCGGCTCAAGGCCGTCCCCGCCGAGGGCCTGGACGCCGAGCGCGCCTGGCTGCTGGAGCGCTACGTCACCGACTTCGTCAGGGCGGGCGCGGAGCTGGGCCCCGAGGACCAGCAGCGGCTCAGGAGCCTGAACGAGGAGCTCTCCACGCTGTCGACCACGTTCGAGCAGAACCTGCTCGCCGACACCAACGCCTCGGCGGTGGTCGTGGACGACGCGGCGCGCCTGGACGGCCTGTCCGAGGACGCGATCAAGGCCGCGGCGGAGACCGCCAGGTCGCGCGGGCTGGACGGCAAGTACGTGATCACGCTGGGCCTGCCCACCGCCCAGCCGCCGCTGACCGAGCTGACCGACCGCGAGCTGCGCGAGCGCATCCACCGCGCGTCCGTCGAGCGAGGCGGGCGGGACAACCCCGAGCTGGTGATCCGCATGGCCCGGCTGCGGGCCGAGCGGGCGCGGCTGCTCGGCTACGGCAACCACGCCGAGTACGTCGTGGCCGACCAGACGGCGCCGAGCACCCGCGCCGTCACCGAGACGCTGGCCAAGATGACGCCCGCCGCGGTGGCCAACGCCCACAGGGAGGCCGAGCAGCTCCGCGCGGAGGCCGGGTTCGACCTGGAGCCGTGGGACTGGTCGTTCTACGCCGAGAAGGTGCGTGAGGCCCGCTACGCGGTGGACAGCCGCGCGATGCGGCCGTACTTCGAGCTGAACCGGGTGCTGCGCGACGGCGTCTTCCACGCGGCGCACAAGCTCTACGGGCTGGACTTCACCGAGCGGACCGACCTGGTCGGCTACCACCCCGACGTCCGCGTCTTCGAGGTGTTCGACGAGGGCGGCTCGCCGCTCGGCCTGTTCCTAGGCGACTTCTACGCCCGCGCCTCCAAGCGCGGCGGCGCGTGGATGAACAGCCTGGTCAAGCAGTCCGCCCTGGAGGGCACCCGGCCGGTCGTGGTGAACAACCTCAACATCACCAAGCCCCCGGCCGGGGAGCCCACGCTGATGACCTGGGACCAGGTCAACACGATGTTCCACGAGTTCGGGCACGCCCTGCACGGGCTGTTCTCCGACGTCGGCTTCCCGTACTTCTCCGGCACGGCGGTGCCCCGCGACTTCGTGGAGTACCCCTCGCAGGTCAACGAGATGTGGGCGGTGTGGCCGGAGGTCCTGGCCAACTACGCCCGCCACCACGAGACCGGCGAGCCCATGCCGCAGGACCTGGTGGACCGCATGCTGGAGGCGCAGAAGTTCAACCAGGGGTACGCGACCGTCGAGTACCTCGCGGCCACGCTGCTGGACTGGGCGTGGCACACCTTCGAGGAGGAGCCGGCCGACACGCTGGAGTTCGAGCGCCAGGCGCTGCGGAACGCCGGCGTGGACCTGCCGCTGGTGCCGCCGCGCTACCGCAGCACGTACTTCGCCCACATCTGGGCGGGCGGCTACAGCGCCGGTTACTACTCCTACATCTGGAGCGAGATCCTCGACGCCGACACCGTCGAGTGGTTCAAGGAGAACGGCGGCCTCACCCGCGAGAACGGCGACACGTTCCGCCGCGAGCTGCTGTCGCGGGGCGGCAGCGTGGACCCGATGACGGGCTTCCGCGCCTTCCGCGGCCGTGACCCGCGCATCGAGCCGCTGCTGGAGCGCCGCGGCCTGCTCTGAGACGGCGGGCTCTCCGGCAGGGGGCCCTGAGACGGCGAAGGCGGCCCGGAACCTTCCGGGCCGCCTTCGCGTGCGCAGGGGCTACGCCTCGGCGTCCAGGCGGGCCAGGGCGGCGCGCAGGCGGTCCAGCGTGCGCTCCCGGCCGAGGACCTCGATCGACTCGAACAGGGGAAGGCCCACCGTGCGCCCGGTGACGGCCACGCGGACCGGCGCCTGCGCCTTGCCGAGCTTGAGGCCCTGTTCGAGGCCGACCTCCTCCAGCGCCGTCTTCAGCGACTCGGGGTCGAACGAGACCGTCTCCAGCCGTGCCAGGTAGCCCGAGATGATCTCGCGGGCACCCGCCTTCATGGCCTTGGCCCAGCTCGCCGCGTCGAAGACGGGCTCGTCCAGGAACAGGAAGTCGACGTTGGCCGTGATCTCGGACAGGACCGAGATGCGGGTCTGGGCCAGCGCGGCGACCTTGGCGAAGGTCTCACGGCCCCAGCTCGGGTCCAGGAAGGGCTCGCAGCGCCGGATGAACACCTCCGTCGGCAGCGCCCGGATGTACTCGCCGTTGAACGCGCGCAGCTTCTTCTCGTCGAAGAAGGCCGGCGACGGGTTGACGTCCGAGAGCTTGAACAGCGGCACCATCTCCGACCAGGGCATGATCTCGCGGTCGTCCCCGGGGCCCCAGCCGAGCAGCATCAGGTAGTTGACCATGGCCTCGGCGAGGTAGCCCTCGTCGCGGTAGGACTCCAGCGCGACCTTGTCCCGGCGCTTGGACAGCTTCTGCCGCTTCTCGTTGACGATCACCGGGACGTGCGCCCAGACGGGCGGGGCGACGCCGAGGGCGTCCCAGAGGAGCTGCTGCTTGGGGGTGTTCGACAGGTGCTCCTCGGCCCGGACGACGTGCGTGATGCGCATCTCGATGTCGTCCACGACGTTGGCGAGCACGAACAGCGGCGAGCCGTCGCCGCGGGCGACGACGAAGTCCTCCATGGCCTGGTTCGGGAACTCCACCCGGCCCCTGACCAGGTCGTCGACCACGGTGACGCCGTCGTCGGGGGTGCGGAAGCGCACCGCGCCCTCGGTGAGCCCGCGGGTGCGGCAGAAGCCGTCGTAACCCTGGTGCTCGGAGCCGGTGCGGGCCTTGACGTCGTCGCGGGTGCAGGTGCAGAAGTACGCCTTGCCGTCGGCGACGAGCTTGGCGACGGCCGCGCGGTGCTGCTCCTCGTAGGCGGACTGGAAGTAGGGGCCCTCGAAGTACGGGGACTCGCCGCTGATGCCGATCCAGGCGAGGGCGGAGATGATGCCCTCGGTCCACTCGGGCCGGTTGCGCGCGGCGTCGGTGTCCTCGACGCGCAGGACGAACCGGCCGCCCGACTGTTCGGCGAGGGCCCAGTTGAACAGCGCCGAGCGGGCGCCGCCGACGTGGAACATGCCGGTCGGGGAGGGCGCGAAGCGCACCCGGAGCGTGGGCTCTGCCGAGCCCTGCAGATCAGTCACGCGGAACCACCCGGTTGGTGAGAGTGCCGATGCCCTCGATGCCCACGCTCACCTCGTCGCCGTCCCGCAGCGGGCCGACGCCCGCGGGAGTTCCGGTGAGGATGACGTCGCCGGGGATCAGCGTCATGACGTCGGTGATGTAGGCGATGAGGCTCGGGATGTCGTGGAGCAGCTCGGACGTGCGCCCGCTCTGCTTGAGCTCGCCGTTGACCGTGGTCGTGATCGCCAGGTCCGCGGGGTCGAGCTCGGTCTGGATCCAGGGGCCGAGGGGGCAGAAGGTGTCGAACCCCTTGGCGCGGGTCCACTGCCCGTCCCTGCTCTGGAGGTCGCGGGCGGTCACGTCGTTGGCGCAGGTGTACCCGAATATCACCTCGTGGGCGCGCTCGACGGGGACCTCGCGGCAGAGGCGGCCGATCACCACGGCCAGCTCGCCCTCGTAGTCGACGTGCTCGGTGAGCTTGTGCGGGTAGGCGATGGCCTCGCCGTGCCCGATCACCGAGGTGGAGGGCTTGCCGAAGATCAGCGGCTCGACCGGCGCCTCGCCGCCCATCTCGCGGATGTGACCGGCGTAGTTCTTGCCGACCGCGATGATCTTGCTGGGCAGCATGGGCGTGACCAGGCGCACCTCTTGGAGCGGGTACCGCTCGCCGGTGAACTGGATCGCCGAGAACGGATGCCCGTCGATCCTGGAGACGAACTCTTCGCCCTGGGCGCCTTCGACCACGCCGAACGCGACGCCCTCACCTGTGGAGAACCTTGCGATACGCACCCCACAAGGCTAGTGCCGCCGCGAAACCGGCACGCACACCGCCGCCGCGCGCCCTGCCGATCACCGGCGGGCGCGCCGCGACCCCGGCGGCCCGAGGGGCGGGAGGGCCGGATCATAGGCTGGCCTCAGCGGACGGCCGCCGCGCGTGCCGTCCCGGGAGATCCGCCTGACGAGGGAGTGGACATGTCGGTTGTGAAGATCAACGTTCTGTCCGTGCCGGCCGAGATGCGCGAGGCCCTGGAGAGCAGGTTCGGCGGCCGCGCGGGGATGGTCGAGTCGTCGGACGGGTTCGAGTGGTTCGAGCTGCTGCGGCCGGTCGAGGGCACCGACAGGTACCTGGTCTACACCCGCTGGCGCAGCGAGGAGGACTTCGAGGCCTGGCAGCGGAGCGAGGCGTTCCAGGCCGGTCACGCACGGGCCGCCGCCGACGCCGCCGCCCAGGGCCACGGTCATGGAGAGGCCCACGGACAGGGGCACGGACAGGGCCACGGGCACGGCGGTCCCGCCGCGACCGGGTCGGAGCTGTGGACGTTCGAGGTCGTCCAGTCCGCCGGTCGCAAGGACGGCTGAGCGCGACGACGCTCGCGACGCCCGGCGCGGCCGGGCCACCGCCGCGTCACGGACGGAGGGCTCAACCGCCGCGGTCACGGCTGAAAGGGCTCAGCCGAGCGCGGCGGTCCATGCCGCGCGCTCGGCGGCGGGCGCGACGAAGTCCAGCAGGCGTCCGGCCTCGGCGAGCAGTTCCGCGGCCTCGGCGTCCCGCAGCGGCGCGAAGGGGCTGATCCTCAGCGTCCGGCCGTCCACCGCCCACGTGCCCCTGACGAAGCCGTCGAGCAGGAACGTGGGCAGCACCAGCGCCCGGCCGGGCATCACGGCCGGGCGGTGCTCGTCGGCGACGATCCGCGTCCGGTCGGCGTGGCCGATGAGCACGTTGTCGTAGGCGGGCAGGAAGCGCGGCGACGCGGGGACCCCCGGATCGGCGAGCACGGCGTCCGGGAGGTCGAACAGCTCTCTCCCCCGCTCGTCGCGCAGGACGCGCAGGCCGGGGCGGAGCCGTTCGACCACCTCGCGCAGGCGCGTGACGCCGGACCAGAGCTGGACGTCCTTCACCGTGGCCGGGCCGAACGCGGTCAGGTAGCGCAGGACCAACTCCTCGGGGCGCGGCTCCTCCAGGGGACGGCCGATCCACCGCTCGGCGAGCGCGCACGGGACGGCCCCGCGCCCGGCCCAGCCTCCCCACAGGCCGCTGGGCGGCGGGTGGATCTGGGCGACCAGGCACTGCGCGGCCCGGCTCAGCGCGGCGGTCCCGTACCCGGGGAACCTCTCGGCGAGCAGGCGGCCGAGTTCGGGCCGGGTCACCGTCCGGTCGCCGAGCAGTTCCGCCGCCACCTCGGCGATCTTGGCGGGGTCGAGGGCCGCCACCTCGGCGCCCGTGCCCTGGAAGGCCATGCGGTGCAGTGCGGGCTGGATCAGCGGGCGCAGCCGCAGGTGGTCCTCGGCGGCGGCGAGGTGCTGGGTCATGCGGATCAAGGTGCCGCGCACCACGCTCCGGTCGTGCAGGAGGGCGGCGAGGTCGTCGTGACGGAAGCCGGCGATCCGCGTCCACAGGCCGATGTACGGCGCGTTGTGCTCCTGTCCCTGCACCGGGCCCAGGTGCCGGACGACGTCCAGGGCCGTGCCCGTGGTGCGGCGCAGCAGGTGCTGGCGCTCCAGCAGCGTCCGGTTCAGCACGCGCAGGGAGATGACGGAACTTTCGCTCATGACCGGCGCTTCCTCCTCGGGGATCGCCTCGACACGTCTCGACGCTAGAAGCGATAGAAGACAGATCAGGTCCGCATTCGGCGGGGAGTCACGTGCCCGTGGACCGCAGGAAACGGGTGCCCCACTCGCGGCACCGGTCGGCCAGCTCGGGCGGGTGCACGACCTCGAAGTCCGCCCCGGTGGCGCCGAGCGCGAACACCGGCCAGTCCAGGCTGTCCACGCTCATCCGCAACCGGCACCGCGCCCGCCCGTCCACGGCGGCATCGGGGGCCGAGCCCGCGACCAGGGCCTGGTTCGGCGCCGGGTCCAGGGGTTCGACCGTCGCCCACCAGCCGAGGCGCTTACGGACCGTCTCGGCGGGCGCGTGCACGATGATCTCGACGGTGTGCTGCGTGGTGAGGATGTCGATGCCCGCGCGGACGAACGCGGCGGCGTCCTCGGCGGGCAGCTCGCGCGGGCGGAAGCGTTCCCGCGTGCCGCGCGGGTCACTGAGCCGGTCGAGCCGGAAGCTGCGCCAGTCGTGCCGGGTCAGGTCGTAGGCCACGAGGTACCAGCGGCGGCCGAGCGAGACCAGCCGGTGCGGCTCGACGTGCCGTTCGCTCGTCTCCCCCGCCCGCGCGGTGTAGGCGAAGCGCAGCCGCTCCTCGTCCCGGCACGCCTGGGCCACGGTGGTGAGCGTCCCCGCGTCGACGGTCGGGCCCGCGCCCCACACGGTGGGCAGCGTCGCGGCGCGCAGGGCCTCGATGCGTTTGCGCAGCCGAGGCGGCATGACCTGCACGACCTTGGTCAGCGCGCGCACGGAGGACTCCTCGATGCCCGCGATAGCCCCCTGGGCGGCCAGGCGCAGGCCGATCGTCAGCGCCACGGCCTCCTCGTCGTCCACCAGCAGCGG
Source organism: Sphaerisporangium siamense (assembly GCF_014205275.1). NCBI lineage: Bacteria > Bacillati > Actinomycetota > Actinomycetes > Streptosporangiales > Streptosporangiaceae > Sphaerisporangium > Sphaerisporangium siamense. The sequence goes on along the minus strand of NZ_JACHND010000001.1, from coordinate 3,079,591 downwards.
GGGCAGCGTGGCGCCGGGGGCGAGCTGGTAGCCGCCGTCCACTCCCCGGTGGGCCTCGACGGGATAGCCCAGCTCACGGAGCCGGTCCACGTCGCGGCGCAGCGTGCGGACCGAGACGCCGAGCCGGTCGGCGAGCTCGGAGCCCGGCCAGTAGCGGTGGGTCTGGAGCAGGGACAGCAACCGCAGTGTGCGCGAGCTCGTGTTCGCCATGCCCCAAGCCTGCCGCACATTGCGGTCGGAATATGACCGCTATCCTCCAGGCCCGGCCTTTCCCCGCGAACTCCGCCATGCCGCCGTACGGGGCCGCTCCTGGGCTCGAAAGCCGCGCCGCGAGGCGCCCGCACCTGCGGATCCCCGAAACATGACCCGGTTTGTTAACAATGTGACTGTTGTGATGCGCGCCTCTTGACCGGTCTGGTGTGATTCGGCAAGCATGATCCGCCCCCACCCCTGGTCACGGAAGGAAATCGGCGTGCGCCGCCGCATACGAGCTGCCGGTACTCTCTTGACGCTCCTCCTGGCCGGCGCCGCCGTCACGCAGGCCGCCCCGGCCGGCGCCGGAACCCTGGACACCCGCGCGGCCCGCGCCGCGCGCACGGCGGAATGCCAGGGCGACTGGCTGCCCGCCACCCCGACCTCCACCCAGATCATGTCGGGCGAGGTGCAGTTCCTGGACCTCCCGCCCGTGAAGATCGGCAAGACGATCAACTGGAAGTGGAGTCCCTACAAGAACCGCTCCTGGGACATGGTCTTCGCCTCGCTGCGCTGGGTGGGCAGGCTGGTCGCCGACTACGAGACCTCCGGCGAGCAGGCGTACCTCGACCGCGCCACCGAGCTGACCAAGAGCTGGGTCGAGAGCAACCCGCGCGGCGGCTCGCGCGCCAGCGCCTACGCCTGGGACGAGCACCCCGTCGCACTGCGCGCCCCCGTGCTGGTCTGCCTGAGCAGGCACGTCAAGGCGTCCTGGCTCACCGGCAGCCTCGTCGACCACGCCCGGGTGCTGGCGGACCCGGCCCTGTACCAGAAGGGCCACAACCATGGCCTGGACCAGGACATCGCCCTGCTGCGCATCGGCTGCCGCACCCGCCACAAGGAGTGGGCCGACCTCGCGGTGCGCCGGATGACCGGCTCGGTGAAGCTCGACATCGACTCCCAGGGCGCGCTCCAGGAGCAGGCGCCCCGGTACGGCATCTACGTCCACGAACGGCTCAAGGTGGGCATGGAGGCCATCAAGGACTGCGGCCGCAAGGTGCCCGCCGAGATCGAGAAGCGCTGGGACTCGCTCCAGGGGTACATCTCGCACGCCACCGAGCCCAGCGGGTTCATGACCCCGATCGGGGACGGCGGCGCCGACGTCAAGCCGTCCGGCTACGAGCGCCCGTCCAAGACCGTGCAGATCTTCAAGGCCGGGTACGCCTTCGGCCGCACGGCCTGGGACGACCCGGCGTCGGCCTACTATTCGATCCGCTTCGGCCCCGCCCTGAAGTTCCACGGCCACGAGGACCACATGGGCGTCACCTACTACGCGCAGGGCCGCGACGTGCTGGTGGAGGCCGGGTTCCACTCCTACGAGAACACGGCGTACCGGTACTGGACGATGTCCCCCGAGGCGCACAACGTGCCGGTGGTCGAGGGCAGGCCGTTCCGCGGGCGCACGCCGACCGCGCTCGTCCGCTCGTCGGCCGGCAAGGAGCGGCAGTCGTACACGCTGACCGACAAGGCCTACGGCGTGAGCCGCACCAGGACCGTGCTGGTCAACCACGGCGACGACCTGATGGCCGTGCTCGACACCGTCCCCGCGGGCACGCGGGCGCGCAATTACTGGCACCTGGACCCCGCGCTGACCCCGGTGTCCACGGGCGGCGGGCGCGTGGTGGTGAAGGACAAGTCGGGCTGGAAGGCCACGGTCGTGCAGCTCGCGATGCCGTCGTGCGCGCCGGTGTCCGGCCAGACGCTGGTGCGCGGCCGGACGAACCCCTACCAGGGCTGGATCTCCCCGTCCTACATGAAGCGGGTGCCCGCCACGGTGATCGTGTCCCCGCCCGCGACCTCGCTGCTCACCGTCGTCGTCCCCGGCGCCGGCGACCCCGAGGTCAGCTGCTCGGGCACCCACGTCAAGGTCTCGACCTCCGGCGGCGCGGTCTCCTTCCGCGCCGTGGGCCGCAACCTGTCCTAGGAATCCCGGAGACGGTCACGCTGTTCGGCGCGCAGGCTGGTCAGCGTGACCGTGAGCAGGACCACGACGATGACCCCCAGCGAGGCGAGGGTGGGGATGTCGGGGACCTGGGGCCAGATGCCGTGCGCCCAGTGCAGGACGAGCTTGATCCCGATGAAGGCCAGGATCAGGGCCAGCCCGTGGTTGAGGTGCCGGAGCCTGGTGAGGGCGCCCCGCAGCACGAAGTACAGCGCGCGCAGGCCGAGCAGGGCGAAGGCGTTGGTGGTGAAGACGAGGAAGGGGTCCTCGGTCACGCCGTACACCGCCGGCACCGAGTCGACGGCGAAGACGATGTCCGTGGCGAACACGGCCACGACGGCCAGCGCCAGCGGGGTCAGCGCGTACCGGCCGCCTTCCCGGACGACCAGCCGCGACCCCCGGTAGTCGTCGGTGACCGGCATGATCCGGCGCAGCAGCCGGGTGGAGCGCATGGCGGAGACGTCCGTCTCCTGCTCATGGCCGCGCAGCGCGCTCCTGAAGACCTTCACCGCGGTCACGATGAGGATCGCGCCGAACAGCAGGAAGGCCCAGGTGCCGCTGCGCAGCGCCGCCGCGCCGAGCGCGATGAAGACGGCGCGCAGCAGCAGCGCGCCGACGATGCCGTAGAGCAGCACGCGCTGAGCCAGCGCCGCCGGGACCGCGAAGGCCGCCAGCAGGAGCATGAACACGAACAGGTTGTCCACCGACAGGGACTTCTCCACCACGTAGCCGGTGAAGAACTCCACGGCCGCGGTGGTCCCGAACCACACCCACAGGCCGACCCCGAAGATCAGCGGAAGGGCCAGGTAGAAGATCGACCAGCCGACCGCCTCGCGCATCCGCACCTCGTGCGGACGCCGGGTCACCAGGAAGTCGAGGACGAGCAGCACCGCCAGGACCGCCACGGTGATCGCCCACATGCGGGGCGAGCCGACCGTTTCCGGAGCGGCGAGCAGAGCCGTCGAATCGGGCATGGAACCTCCTCGAACGTCAAGCCGTTCGAGGTCTCCTTCACCCGGCGCACGCGGGCGGCCGCCCGGGGACCCTCTCGCGGGTCCGTACTGACCGGGACCGGCACTTGGGAAGTACTCCCCTCGTGTGCCTCCACGTTAGATCAATCCACCCGCGCCCTCCACCCCGGGACCGTCCGGGGGCGTTGACCGGGAGTCGCGCGAAGACGGATAGTGAAAGTAACCGAGGAAAAGTACGCGCCACGGTGCGGCCGGGGGGAGGCCGTCATGTCGTTCACCGCGCTGCTGGAGATCTTGGCCGGGGTTCTGCTGGTGCTCTCCGCGATCATCTGCGTCGCCGTGCTCTGGCAGGGGCCGCCGGGCTCTCGCCGCTGACGCCGGCCACCCGGTCCGCGGCGTCCGCGGGGACCGGGCCGCGAGAACCCGGTCCCCGGCGTCTCAGAGGGTGTGGCCGGCCCGCAGCAGGCCGTACGTCACCGCCTGCTCCAGCGCCTGCCAGGACGCCTCGATGATGTTCTCGTCCACGCCGACCGTGGCCCACTCGCCCGCCGCGTCGCTGGAGGCGATGAGCACGCGCGTGACGGCGTCCGTGCCGTGGGTGCCCTCCAGGATGCGGACCTTGAAGTCGATCAGCTCGACCTCGGCCAGCTCGGGGTACAGCTTCTCCAGCGCCAGCCGCACGGCGCGGTCCAGCGCGTTGACGGGGCCGTTGCCCTCGCCGGTCGCGACGATGCGCTCGTCCTTGGCGTGCAGCTTGACCGTGGCCTCGCTGACCACGTCCCCGCCGGGGCGCCGCTCGACGATCACGCGCCAGGACTCCACGCTGAAGTGCCGCCTGCGCTCGCCGGCGACGGTGTCGCGCAGCAGCAGCTCGAAGGAGGCGTCGGCGGCCTCGAAGGTGTGCCCCCGGGCCTCCAGTTCCTTGACCCGCTCGACCAGCTCGCGGGACTGCTGGCCGGTGAGGTCGTAGCCGAGCGCCTTGCCCTTCAGCTCCACCGACGCCCGGCCCGCCATGTCCGAGACGAGCATGCGCATGTCGTTGCCGACCTGGGCCGGGTCGATGTGCTGGTACAGGTTCGGGTCCACCTTGATCGCGCTGGCGTGCAGGCCGGCCTTGTGCGCGAACGCCGAGACGCCTACGTAGGGCTGGTGGGAGTTGGGGGTGACGTTGGTCACCTCGCTGATCGCGTGGGCGATGCGGGTCATCTCGGCGAGGGACTGCTCGGGCACCAGGTCGAACCCGCGCTTGAGCTGCAGGTTCGCCACGACCGTGAACAGGTTGGCGTTGCCGGAGCGCTCGCCGTACCCGTTGGCGCACCCCTGGACGTGGGTGGCGCCGGCCTTGACGGCGGCCAGCGAGTTGGCCACCGCGCAGCCGGTGTCGTCGTGGCAGTGGATGCCGACGCGGGCGCCCGTGCTCACCGCCTCGTGGACGACCTCGGCCAGCTCGTCGGGCAGCATGCCGCCGTTGGTGTCGCAGAGGGCGACCACCGAGGCCCCCGCCTCGGCGGCGGTGCGCAGAACCTCCAGCGCGTACGCTGGGTTGGACTTGTACCCGTCGAAGAAGTGCTCGGCGTCGAGGAAAACTCGCTGTCCCTCCGCACGAAGGTGAGAGACCGTGTCGCGGATCATCGCGAGGTTCTCCTGGAGAGTCGTGCGGAGGGCCAGCTCCACGTGCCGGTCGTGACTCTTGGCGACAAGGGTCACGACCGGCGCGCCGGATTCGCGCAGCGCGGCGACCAGTGGGTCGTCGGCCGCCTTCACGCCCGCCCGGCGGGTCGCGCCGAACGCGGCGAGCCGCGCGTGCTTCAGGTCGAGCTCTGTTCGAGCCCGCCGGAAGAATTCGGTGTCCTTGGGGTTGGCGCCGGGCCAGCCTCCTTCGATGAAGCCGACGCCGAGGTCGTCGAGCTGACGGGCGATGGCCAGCTTGTCGGCGACGGTCAGGGACAGCCCCTCCTGTTGAGCGCCGTCGCGCAGCGTCGTGTCGTAGACGTGGAATCGGTCATCGGCCATGGTTTCGTCTCCTTCGCGGGTGCGATCGTTCGCCGCGCGCGGGCCCTGGGGCGGGAGGTCTGGACCCAAACAAAAAGACCCCTCACGGACGTGAGAGGTCTGCGCGCCGGCGGTGTCCCTGTATGTCAGCCGGCGCGCCTGCCGATAATGAGCAGACCGTAGAACATGGTGTCTGGAAGTCTGCCACATCCCATCACCATGTGGCACATCGGTCTCACCATCTGGAAGCCGTGGCGGCCGGAAACAGCCTCTCACCTGCCCTTAGACGCGAGAAGGACCCGGCCGTGGCCCGGCCGGGTCCTTCGGGGCGAGGTCGTCAGCAGATCTTGTGGACCCAGCCGTGCGGGTCGGGGCGGGTGCCGTACTGGATGCCCATCAGCTCGTCGCGCAGGCGGAGGGTGACGGGGCCGGGGGCGCCGTCCCCGATGGTCCAGCCGCCGTCGACGCCCTTGACCGAGCCGACGGGAGTGATCACGGCGGCGGTGCCGCACGCGAAGACCTCGGTCAGCTCGCCGGAGGCGCAGGCGTCCCGCCACTCGTCGATGCCGATCTTGCGCTCCTCGGCGGCGAGCCCGAGGTCGGCGGCCAGGGTGAGCAGGGAGTCGCGGGTGATGCCGGGGAGCAGGGTGCCGGTGAGGTCGGGGGTGACCAGACGGTCGCCGAAGACGAAGAACAGGTTCATGCCGCCCATCTCTTCGACGTAGCGGTGCTCGGCGGCGTCCAGCCACACGACCTGGTCGCAGCCGTTCTCGACGGCCTGCCGCTGGGCGACGAAGGCGGCGGCGTAGTTGCCCCCGCACTTGGCGAAGCCGGTGCCGCCGGGGGCCGCGCGGGTGTAGTCCTGCGAGAGCCACACCGAGACCGGCTTGACCCCGCCGGCGAAGTACGCGGCGGCGGGCGAGCCGATCACCATGAACCGGTAGCTCTTCGAGGGGTAGTTGACCCCGAGCCCCACCTGGGTGGCGATCATGAAGGGACGCAGGTAGAGGCTGTGCCCCTCGGTGGACGGCACCCAGTCGCGGTCGGTCTGCACCAGGAGCTCCAGCGCCTCGACGAACGTCTCCTCGGGCAGTTCCGGCATGGCCATGCGCCGGGCCGAGATGTTGAAGCGGGAGGCGTTGGCGTACGGGCGGAAGGCGACGATCGATCCGTTCTCCTGCCGGTAGGCCTTGAGGCCCTCGAACAGCTCCTGGGCGTAGTGGAACACCGAGGTCGCCGGATCGAGGGTGAGCGGCCCGTACGCCGTGAGGCGGCCGTCGTGCCACCCCTGGCCCTCGGTGTAGTCGATGCTGACCATGTGATCGGTGAAGGTCTGCCCGAACCCCGGGGCGGCCAGTACCCGCTCGCGCTCGGCCGGGGTACGAGCGGCGTGGGACTGCTGCACGTCGAAGCTGAGCTTGGGAGCGGTGGTCATGTCGAAGATCCTTCTCTTTTCTGTGGTCTCGCCTGCATCCATTGTGCGACTGACCGGGTAACGGGAAACTACTGCATCATTTGGACACACGGGAGTGTGTCCTCAGGGACCTCGACGCGGACGGTGGGGATCGGGCGCCCCGGAGACGCGAAAACGCGCATGGCGCCCCGTCCGGGGGCCGCCATGCGCGTCTGTCGGCGTCGGGGGCGACCCCTAGCCGGTTACTCGTGCGGTGATGTCGTCGCCGATCTCGCGGGTCGAGCGCTGCGCCCAGACCGTCTGGCGTCCGATGAGGTCGTCGGCGACGGCCTGCTCGACGCGGGCGGCCTCCTCGGCCAGGCCGAGGTGGTCCAGGAGCATGGCGACGGAAAGGATGGTCGCGGTCGGGTCGGCCTTGCCCTGGCCCGCGATGTCGGGCGCGCTGCCGTGGACCGGCTCGAACATGCTGGGCGCCCAGGACTCCGAGCCCTTCGGCGAGGGGTTGACGTTGCCGCTGGCGGCCAGGCCGATGCCGCCCGCGACCGCGGCGCCGAGGTCGGTGAGGATGTCGCCGAACAGGTTGTCGGTGACGACCACGTCGAAGCGCTGCGGCTGGGTGACGAAGAACATGGAGGCGGCGTCCATGTGGCAGTAGTCGGTGGTGACCTCGGGGTACTCGGCCGACACCCGCTCGAACACGCGCGACCACAGGTCGCCCGCGTAGGTGAGGACGTTGGTCTTGTGGACCAGGGTGAGCTTCTTTCGCGGCCGCGCCACCGCCTTGTCGAAGGCGTAGCGCACGACGCGCTCGACGCCGTAGGCGGTGTTGAAGCTCTCCTGCGTGGCGATCTCCTGGGCGGTGCCGCGCCGCATGATGCCGCCCGCGCCCGCGTACGGCCCCTCGGTGCCCTCGCGGATGACGATCATGTCGATGTCCTCGGGGCGGGCCGCGGCGATCGGGGTCTCGACCCCGGGGAAGAGCTTGACCGGGCGCAGGTTGACGTAGTGGTCGAGCTCGAAGCGGAGCCTGAGCAGCAGCTCGCGCTCCAGGACGCCGGGCGGCACGCTCGGGTCTCCGACCGCGCCGAGCAGGATCGCGTCGAACCCGCGCAGCTCGGCGAGGGTCTCGTCGGGCAGCGTCTCACCGGTCGCGTGGTAGCGCGCGGCGCCGAGGTCGTAGGTGGTGGTCTCCAGCTTGAGGCCGACCGCGTCCAGGACCTTGAGCCCTTCGGCGACCACTTCACGGCCGATGCCGTCCCCGGGGATGACAGCCAGACGGATGTTGAGAGAATCCCGCATGCAGGTACCTTACCGGGCGGTCTCGGAGGTCGAACACGGCGTCTCACCAAACGGACACGCGGAGACGCGGGAAGCGGTCAGCCGGGGGGCGCCTGGGCGACGGCGCGCTCGAAGACGAGATCGCGGGCCCTGGTGAGGCCGACGGCCATCGCGCCGAGCAGCACGGCGTCGGTGCCCAGCGTCGAGGCCTTGATCATGGGGACGCGCAGGGCCACCAGGTCGCCCAGGAACTCGGTGACCGGGCCGATCAGCATGTCGCCCGCCTGGACGCCGATGCCGCCGCCGAGCACCACAAGTTCCGGGTCCAGCACGGCGATGATGCCGGCCAGGGCGTGCGCGATGTGGTCGGCCTCGGCGGCGACGACCCTGCCCGCGGTCTCGTCCCCGGCGCGCGCGGCGTCGAAGACGTCCTTGGCGCTGTCCACCCCGCGCATGCCGAGGCGGCCGGCGAGCGCCACGACGCCGTCGGCGGAGGCCACCGACTCCAGCATTCCCCTGCCCCGGTTCACCAGCGGATCGCCCTCGCCGACCGGGAGATAGGAGATCTCGCCCGCCGCCCCCTGGCACCCGCGGTACAGCTTGCCGTCGATCATGATGCCCATGCCGATGCCCGTGCCGATCCAGACCAGCGCGAAATGGGCGATGCCCTGGCCGAGGCCGTACGCCCCCTCGCCCACGGCGGCGAGATCGACGTCGTTCTCGACGAGGTAGGGCGCGTCGCCGGCGACGCCCTCGAACAGGCCGATCGACCCCGGCCGGTCCCAGCCGGGCAGGTTCGGGGCGAGCTGCAGCGAGGAGGTGCCCTTGTCGTGGACGCCCGGGGTGCCGAAGACGGTGAGGGTGATGTCGGCGAGCGCGACGCCGGCCTCGTCGGCGAGGGCGCGCGCCAGCCCGGACAGCCAGGCGACGAGCTCGCGGGGCGTCTCGCCGCCCCTGCGGTGCTCGTCCCTGCGGGCGGCGATGTCGCCCACCAGGTCGGCGATGGCCAGCCGGACGAACTCCCTGCCGATGTCGACGGCGAGGACGTACCCCGCCTGGGGCCGGATCTCGTACAGCAGGGCGGCGCGCCCGGCGTTGCCGGTGCGCAGGCCGATCGGCCGCACGAGGCGCGCGCGTTCGAGGTCGGCCAGGGCCATGGAGATGGTCGGTTTGGACAGTCCTGTGGCCTGGGCCAGCTCGGGCCTGGAGACCTTGCCGCGTTTGAAGATCTCCGCGAAGACCGCGCGTTCGTTCATGACGCGTAGCACCGCTGTCGTACTGGCCGTGCCGCCGATAGTCACCACGCCCCCCAGACTCGCACATCATCCGCCCAGGCAAGGTCGCGAACGAAGTCCACGGGACACCCACGGAAGGGCGCGGAAGGGATCCGGCATGCGCAAGTACGCCTGATCGCCCGGAACGGACACGCCGTCGTCTACCGAGATCCCGCACTCTGTGAGAACCTCGGCGTGGTGGCCACCCTCTTCCCCCAGCGTCCGGTGTGCCGGGAGGTCGTCCTCGGCATCGACTTCGGCGGCACCAAGGTCGCCCTCGCCACCGCCTCCGCCGACCGTGTGGACCGGCCGCTGCGCACGGCGCGGCTCCCGACCCGCGGCGCGGAGGGCGCCGAGCGGGTGCTGCGCAGGTCGCTGGACGCGGCCCGCGCGCTGGCGGGCCGGGGGGCGCTGCACGCCGTGGGGGTGTCGACGTTCGGCGTGGTCCGGGGCGGCACGGTGCGGCTGGCGCCGACGGTCCCCGGCTGGGAGGGCCTGGAGCTGCCCCGGCTGTTGCGTGAGGAGTTCGGCGACACGCCGGTCGCCATCGACAACGACGTCAACGCGGCGGCGTCGGCCGAGCTGCGCTGGGGCGCGCTGCGCGGCGCCTCGACCGCGCTCTACCTGAACCTCGGCACGGGCCTGGCGGCCGCGCTGGTCGTCGGCGGGCGGGTCGTGCCGGGGGCGCACGGCGCGGCGGGCGAGATCGGCTACCTGCTGAGCAGGCCGGGCGAGTCCGCCTTCGCCGACGGGCGGGCGCCCCTGGAGGAGGTGGTCTCCGGGCAGGCGCTGGCGCGGCGCGGCTCCACCCTGCTCGGCCGGCAGGTCAGCGCGGCCTCGCTCTTCGGCGCCCGCGCCGACCCGTCCGTGCGCGCCCTGCTGGACGGCGCCGTGGAGTCGCTCGCGATGGCCATCGCCAACGTCTGCGTGGTGCTCGACCCCGAGCGCGTGGTGGTCGGCGGCGGGATGATGGGGGCGGCCGAGCAGATCATGCCCCGGCTCGCGGCCGAGGTGCGGCGGGCCGTCCCCTTCCCCCCGGAGCTCGTCTCCGCGCGGTTCGTGGACGACGCCCCTCTGTACGGCGCGCTCGCGCTCGCCCTGAGCGCCTGTGGCGGGACCTGAGGGACGTCCGGGCGGGGTCAGTAGGCGGCGGAGGCGCCGCCGTTGTCGCGGCGGTCCAGCGCCGTCTGGACGGCGCGCGGGGCCTCGTCCTCGTGGTGCTGCTGCTCTTCGGGGGCGTCCCAGGGATACATCTCGTACATTTTTCTCTCATTCGCTGAGAAGCACGCGCGCCGGGCGCGTGCGATGGTCGGGAACGTTCGGATTCCGGTCGCGAATCCGGACCGGGGCTCCTTCCCGTCCGGGTCACGGATCAGGAGGGGGGACTCACAGCCGACCAACGCCACACACCGCGGCGGGTAGCCGGCCTGCCCTTGATCAGGCCCCGCCGCGGCAGGTAATGAGTACGAGAACCTGGCGCGTCATCACCCTCCAGGCTACCTGGCGACGAAAGCGCTGTCTCGCAGGACGGCCGACCATCTTACTATCTGAGACGGCCGGACATGACGGAGGCCCGCCCCCGGACGGGAGCGGGCCTCGTGCGCCGACGGATGGGAAGGTCAGTCGCCCAGGTCGACCGTGCGGCCGCCCTCGGCGCCGATCTCCTGCGCGATCTGCTCGGTGACCTCGGCGGTGATGGCCGTGTCGACGGTGAGCGCGATGAGCGCCTTGCCGCCCTTGGCGTCCCGCGAGACCTGCATCGAGGCGATGTTGACCGCGCGCTCGCCGAGGATCCTGCCGACGATGCCCACGATGCCGGGGCGGTCGGCGTAGGTGAAGAACGCCAGGTGGTCGGTCGGCTCGATCTCCATCTGGTAGCCGTTGACCTCGACGATCTTGGTGATCTGGCGCGGCCCGGACAGCGTGCCCGACACCGAGACCGTGCGGCCGTCGGCCAGCACGCCCCTGACGGTGAGCACGTTGCGCCAGTCGGGGCTCTCGTCGCTGGTGACCAGCTCGACCGTGACGCCGCGGTCCTTGGCGAGGAGCGGGGCGTTGACGTAGGTGACGGTGTCCTCGACGACGTCGGTGAACACGCCCTTGAGCGCGGCCAGCTCCAGCACCCGCACGTCCTGGGAGGCGATCTCGCCGCGGACCTCGACGTCCAGGCGGGTCGCGACCTCGCCGGCCAGCGCGGTGAAGACCCGGCCGAGCTTCTCGGCCAGCGGCAGGCCCGGCTTGACGTCCTCGGCGACGGCGCCGCCCTGGACGTTCACGGCGTCCGGCACGAACTCGCCCGCGAGGGCCAGCTTGACGCTGCGCGCGACCTGGGTGCCCGCCTTCTCCTGCGCCTCGTGCGTGGAGGCGCCCAGGTGCGGGGTCACCACGATGCCGTCCAGCTCGAACAGCGGGCTGTCGGTGACGGGCTCCTTGGAGAACACGTCGATGCCGGCGCCGGCGACCCGGCCCTCCTTGACCGCGGAGTACAGCGCGGCCTCGTCCACGATGCCGCCACGGGCGACGTTCACGATGCGGACCGAGGGCTTGACCGTGTGCAGCTCGCGGTCGCCGATGAGACCGATGGTCTCCTTGGACTTGGGGAGGTGGACGGTGATGAAGTCCGCCTGCTTCAGCAGTTCCTCAAGGGACACCAGCCGCACGCCCATCTGCGCCGCCCGGGCGGGCTGCAGGTAGGGGTCGTAGGCGATCAGCTCGACGCCGAACGGCGCCAGGCGCTGGGCCACAAGCTGCCCGATGCGGCCGAGGCCGAGGACGCCGACGACCTTCCCGTCGAGCTCGACGCCGGTGTACTTGGAGCGCTTCCACTCCCCTCCCTTCAGCGCGGCGTGCCCCTGGGCGACGTTGCGGGCGCTGGCCAGGATCAGGGCGACGGTGTGCTCGGCGGCGCTGACGATGTTGGAGGTGGGCGCGTTCACGACCATGACGCCGGCCTTGGTGGCGGCCTCGACGTCGACGTTGTCCAGGCCGACCCCGGCGCGGGCGATGACCCGCAGCCGCGGCGCGTGGGACAGCGCCTCGGCGTCCACCTGGGTGGCACTGCGGACGATGAGGGCGTCCACTTCCGCGAGGGCGGGAAGGAACTGCGAGCGGTCGGCGCCGTCGGTGTGACGGACCTCGAAGTCCGCCCCGAGCACGGCGAGACCTGCTTCGGAGAGCTCCTCTGCGACCAACACGACGGGCTTGTTCACGGGTGGGTCCTTTGGGAAGTGCGGATGCACGGACAAGGTTCGAGTCTATCCGTGCTTGTGAAAGCTCTCACGAGCGTCCGCCATACGAGACGCCGGAGGGGGTTTTCCGCACGCCGGGCGGGGTACCCACCTGGTGGGCATTCCACCCCCATGCCGCCATCTTGGTATTGATCGCAACATTTCTTGACGATTAGGCTCATTAGCCGTGCCCTACTACCTATCGTGTGTCGTATGAGCATCGGGAACCCCTCCCTCGGAGAAGTGCTCGCGCAGCACGGCAGCCCGCACCGGCTTCTGGCGGCGCTCGCCGAGTGGGGCATCCTGGTCGCCGTACGGCCTGACCGCTCCGTCGTGCTCGGCACGACGCAGGCGGGAGAGCGCGTCCTGCTCGGGTACACCGGCCCGGGCACCTACGCGCGGCACCGCGGCAACCACTCGCTGTCGGCCTGCGACGCCGACACCATCCTGGACATCCAGCGCGTCACGGGCGTGCGTGAGATCGTCATCGACGCCGCGGGGCCCGCCGCCGCGGCCGTCCCCATCGAGGACCTCCAGCGGTACCTCGCCTCCACCCGTGGCGGACGGAACACCGCCGCCGCGCCCGCGATGTCCAGCGCCACCCCGACGGCGTACGCCACCGGCGCCATGGCGACGGTCAGCGAGCGGACGGCACAGGGCTCCTACGGCCGCGACTCCTACGGCCGGGACTCCTATGCGGGGAGCTCCTACGGCCGTGATTCCTACCGGGGCGACGAGACGCTGACCGCCCCGGTGCCGAACAACGTGCCCGAGGCGCCGTCCACCCCGTGGATCCCCGCCCCGCGGCCCCACCTGTCGGGCCCGATGCAGCAGGTCGATCCCGGGTACAAGCGGTGCGGGCACCCGATCCTGCCGGCGCTGCGCGTGGCGATCGCCGAGCTGCTCCGCGACTTCCCGCTGGTCCACCACGTGTGGATCTCCGAGGCCCGCACGGTGTCCGGCTCGTCGGGGATCATGCTGCACGTCAAGGTCCACACCAGGGCCGCCGAGGACATGGTCAGGGACCTGCACCGCATGGTCCGCGCCCGCCTGCCGCAGCTCGCGGCCAGCGAGGCGCCCGTCCTGATGGCCCGCGTCGCCGACGCCTACACCGAACGCCGCATGATCGAACTGGCCGCCCACGTGGTCTGCGCCGACGTCCGCGACCACTGACTTATCGGCTTGCCGCCGACCGCCCCGGTCGGCTAGGAAGCTTGCGTGTTGAAAGGCAGCGAAATCGGGCTCAGGGCCCGGCACGAGGACGACATCCCGATCCTGCAGACCGAGCTCCACGACGACGTGGTCACCTCCTCCCGGGCCGCGGGCCGTCCGTGGCGGCCGATCACGCCCGGCTCGAAGGAGTCGCCGTTCGCGGTGGACGACAAGGAGCGGCGGGACGTCGCCTTCTCCGTGGTGAAGCTGGACGGCGGCACGCTGGTCGGCGTCGCGACGCTGTGGGGCATCGACGACCACAACCGGTCCGCGCACATCGGGCTGGGGCTGCTGCCGTCGGCCCGCGGCAAGGGCTACGGCACCGACGTGGTCGCGGTGCTGTGCCACTACGGTTTCGTCGTGCGCGGCCTGTGGCGGCTGCAGGCCGAGACGTTGTCGGACAACGTCGCGATGCTGCGCTCGGCCGAGCGCAACGGCTTCGTCCGCGAGGGCGTGCTGCGCTCCTCGGCCTGGGTGATGGGCGAGTTCCTGGACCTGGTGCTGCTCGGTCTCCTCGTCCAGGACTGGAAGCCGGACCCTGGCCGCCACCGGACGGGCGAAGGGCGGGTCCCGGAGCCGGCACCGGCGGCCGAGGGCCGGGACGGCTCACCACGTCAGGGCCTCTGAGCCTCCGTCGCTCCTGAGACCGTGGTTGACCTTGCCCTTGGGGCAGGCCGCAGCATCGTCGGCACCGGCCGAGACGGCCGGGACGAGGAGGAGTGGTGCGGCGGCTGCTGACGATCGGCGTGTTCGCTCGGGCCGCCCGGCTCGCTCACCGTCCCGTGCCGCCGTCACGGCCGGCGTCCGCGGCGGCCGGTTCTTCCAGGACTCGCGCCTTCCCCACGCCGGAAACATGGATCTATTGCGGGATGTGTGGTTCTGGGGGCTGGCGGGGCTGGGGAGGGGTGGGCTGTAATGACGCAATGGTCCCTCCCCCTGAGGCGCCGGGGGTCGGCGGCGTCTCGCGCGGCGTCCGGCTCGGCTACGGCGTCGGATCTTTCTGCACGGCCACCTTCACCACCGTCCCCGGCCTTCTGCTGCTGTTCTACCTGACCAACATCCTCGCGGTGCCCGCGTGGCTGGCCGGGCTGATCGTCTTCGCGCCCAAGGCGTGGGACCTGTTCGCCAACCCGCTGGTCGGCCAGTGGTCGGACCGCACGGTCTCCCGCTGGGGGCCGCGCCGCCCGTGGATGCTCGCCGGCGCGCTGGTCCTCCCGGTGAGCTTCGCGCTCACGTTCGCCGGCCCGCCGCTGAGAGGCGTGCCCGCCGCCCTGTTCGTCGGGGTGTTCTTCCTGCTCGCGGCCACCGGGTACGCGCTGTACGAGGTGCCGTACAAGGCGATGCCCGCCGAGATGACCGAGGACTACCACGAGCGCACGTCCCTGCTGCAGTGGCGCATGATCTTCGTCGCGCTCGCGGTGGCCCTGAGCGGCATCATCGCCCCCGGCATCGCCGCGCACTCCGTGGACGGCTACCGGCTGATGGGGATCGTCTGCGGCGCGGTGCTGCTGGCCGCCATGGTGGGATCGTTCCTCGGGACGGCCAGGGCGCCGTTCACCGGAAACGCGGAGCCGGAGGCCGGCCTGCGCGCCCAGCTCGCCGCCGCCAGGGACAGCCGCCCGTTCCTGTGGCTGCTCGGCCTGTCATGCGCGCAGACCCTGGCCACCGGGGTCATGCTCGCGGCGGCCCCGTACTTCGCCGCCTACATCGCCGGGGACACCTCGGCCACCAGCACGTTGTTCGCCGCCCTCGTCGGACCCATGCTCGTCACGATGCCGCTGTGGGTGCGGATCGCCCGCCGGATGGACAAACGCGGCGCGATGGTGCTCGCCGGGCTGCTGTTCATGGGCGGGGCGCTGCTGACCGTGCTGACCCCCCTGCTCGGCATGGTGTACGCGCACGCCATGATCGTCATCGTCGGCGTGGGGTACGCCGGGCTCCAGCTCCTGCAGTTCTCCATGCTGGCCGACGTGATCGCCCACGACTCCGCCGTCAGCGGCAAGCGCAGGGGCGGCGTCTTCACCGGCCTGTGGACCGCCGCCGAGAACGTGGTCACCGCCCTCGGCGCCCTGGTGGTCGGCGCCGGGCTGGCGATGGGCGGGTTCGTCTCCTCCGACCCCGAGAACCCCGTCACCCAGCCCGGCGGCGCGGTGACCGCCGTCCTGCTCGTACAGACCGTCGTCCCCGCGCTCATCACCTTCGCCGGCGTCCTGATGACGCTGAAGTACCGCCTGACCGCCGCCCACCTGGCCACGGCGGCCCCGCGCACGACCTGACGTCACTCCATGCGGCGCGCCAACGGGATCCGCGTCCGCGCGAACAGCCCCGCGACGAGCGCGGCGACCACGGGAAGCAGCACCACCAGCGCGACGATGGACGGCCACGGGATCACCACGACCGGCGTGGGGATCCGGGAGACGGGGGTGTACGACACCCAGCCCCCGTAGCCGGGGAACACGTTCATCCGCCAGGTCGTGGCGATGCCGGGCACCAGCCCGACCAGGGCCCCGAGGGTGACGCCCGTGGCCGCGACGAACCACGCCTGCCCGGCAGTCACCAGGCGCCGCAGCCGGGGCGGCGCCCCCACCGCGCCGAGCGTGGCCACGTCGGGCCGCGCGTCGGCGGCGGCGAGCCCGGTCGCGGCGAAGGTGCCGCCGAGGACGAGGATGACGGCGGCCCCCATCAGCACCAGGAACGGGAGCTCGTTGCGCCGCGGGCCCTGCTCCAGGGTGATGTAGGTGAGGGAGGTGACCGCCGCCACCCGGCGCGTGATCCGCGCCTCCTCCTCGGAGGTCACCTGGTGCACCGCGGGGTCGATGACCAGCTCCGACGGGCGCGCGTCGAGTTCCAGCGTGGCGGCCAGGGAGAGCGGCAGCAGGGCGTCGGCGGCCGGCCTGCGCTCGGGGTTCACGGTCACCGCCGGCACCTGCACCCGCCGCGCGGAGCGGCGGCCCAGCGCGTCGCTCTCCGAGATGCTCAGCGTGGCCTTGCCGTCGCGGGCGAGCGCGGCGAGCAGCACGGCCTTCCCGTCCGCCAGCGCGGCGGCCGACGCCGGGTCTTCGCGGCCCACCAGGTACCGCAGGAGGTCGGCGCCGCCGACCATGACGCGGCCGTACAGGCGGCCGCACGGCTCCGGCTCATCGCACTGACCGGCACAGGCGCTCGGATCGGCGCACCGAGGTTCGACCACGGCCACGTTCCTGGACCGGCCCGCGTCTGTGAAACGCGTGTAGACCAGCATGGTCGGAACACCAGGCAGCGCCTGTTCGACGGCGGCCCGCACGAGCGGCATCTCCGCGCCCGTGCCGCTCGTGCCCTGGATCACCAGGGATCCGCGCGTCCACTCCGGACGGTACTGGCGGGCGTACCGTTCCCCTTCGCTGGCGGACAGGATCGACACGGCGACCAGCCCCGCCGTGGCGGCCATCACCGCGGCCACGGCCGGCGCCGTGCGGCCCCTGTTGCGCGCGGCGTCGCGTCCGGCGAGCTTGAACGGCAGCGGCAGGCGTACGGTGACCCGCGCGGCGAGGCCCACCAGCATCGGCGTCATGGCCACCAGGCCGAGCATCGCGAGCAGGGATCCGGCGATGACGCCGAGATAGGAGGTGGCCCAGACGCCGGGCGACCTGTGGGGACCGGTGACCCAGAGGGCTCCCTGCCTGGTGCCGCCGATGGTGAGCGCCAGGCCGGCCACCGTCATCACCAGGCCGGCCACCGGCCACCCCCTGCGGGCGGCCACGGCGCCGCGCCGTCCGGCCAGGACGGCCACGACGTCGGCGCGGGCGGCCTGGCGCGCCGGCACCACGGCGGCCAGCAGCGCGCTGACCAGCCCGAGCACGGCCACGCCCGCGACCGGGACCCACGGCACCTCGAACGGCCCTGAGGAGGGGACGAACGCGGTCCAGAGCCCCACCGCGAGCGTCGCCCGGGCCAGGCCCAGCCCGCCGAGCAGGCCGAGCACCGCGGCGAGGCCGCCGAGCACGAGGCCGTCGGCGAGGACCACCCGTCGCAGCTGCGCCGCCGACGCGCCCTGGGCGGCGATCAGGGCGAGCTCGCGGCGGCGCCGCCGTATCCCGACCGCGAAGGCGGGCCCCGCCAGCAGGACGACCTCCAGGACGATCATCATCACGCCCATCCCGGACAGCAGCATCTGGAGGCCGGACCGCGGAGCGGGCGCCGCGTCGGACTCCAGGGCCTCGGGGGGCGGGTCCATGACCATCGCGCGCGCGACGACGACCGACCCCCGCGCGTTGAACCGCTTGATGTCGTCCCAGGTCACGGGCCTCGACGTGTCGACGAGCCACTCGGTCGAGGGCGTGTGGACCGCCAGCCGGCCGCCGGGCAGGCCCACCACGAGGCCCGTGCGAACCGCCTGAGGCGCGGTGACGGTGCCGACCACCCGGTACGCGCGCGGGTTCCCCAGCAGGGTGAGGGTCGATCCGGCCGTGACGCCGTGCGCGGCGAAGTCGGGCGAGACCACCACCTCGTCCGTGGCGCCCGGCAACCGGCCGTCGCGGAGGACGAACAGGCCGCGGGTCATCGGCTCCCGCAGGTCGAGCTCGCTGACCGAGGCGTCCCCCAGCCATCGGCTGCTCCGGTAATACTCGGCCGAGCCCGTCCATGGGACGACCTTGCTGCCCGCGGGCAGCAGGCGCGCGACCTCCTCAGCCGTCCACGGCCGCGCGGGCGTCGGTTCCTTCCCCGGCCTCCCGGAGCCGGTGCTCGTGACGTAGGTGCCGGTGTGGTCCTGCTCGACGCCCTCCTCGTCCGACCACGCGTTGGTCCGGATCAGCGCGTCGGCCGACCCGAGCTGAGCCGCCAGCCCCTCCTGGGGGGAGACGTCGAACGTGACGAGCAGGGTCAGCATCGCCGTGATCGCCAGGACGGGCAGACCGACCATGGCCACCACCAGCGAGCTTCTGCCCTTGGCGCGCCAGGCGTCCCGGCGCGAGATCCGCAGCGCGGCGCGCGCCCCGCTCACCTCGCCCCTCCGGAACGCGCACGGACCTGCTCCACGCCCTCGTCCGTGCGGTCGGCGATGGCACCGTCCCGCAGGAAGATCACCTTGTCGGCCCAGGCGGCGTGGCGGGGCTCGTGGGTGACCAGGAGCACCGCCGCGCCCGCGTCGCACCGCGCCCTGAGCAGGGCCAGGATCTCCTCCCCCGCGGCGGTGTCCAGCGCGCCGGTCGGCTCGTCGGCCAGCAGCAGCCTGCGCCGCCCCACCAGGGCGCGCGCGATGGCCACCCGCTGCCGCTGCCCGCCGGACAGCTCGTCGGGGAACCGGTGGCCGGCCCCGGGAACCCCGGCCTCGTCCAGGACCTCCCTGGCCTCGCGCCGTGCCTGGCGGGCCGCGACGCCGTCCAGCTCACGCGGGAGCATGACGTTCTCCTCGGCCGTCAGCGACGGGATCAGGTTGAGGTCCTGGAAGACGTATCCGACGTGCCTGCGGCGCAGCCTGGCCAGCGCCTTGGCCGAGAGCGTCCCGAGCTCGGCGCCCTCCACGGCGACCGTGCCCGAGGTGGGCCGGTCGAGCCCTCCGGCGATGTTCAGCAACGTCGACTTGCCCGACCCCGAAGGGCCCATGACGGCCACGAGCTCGCCCGCGGCCACTTCTAAGCTCACGCCGTCCAGGGCGCGGACCGCCTGTGGACCCTCCCCGTGCACGCGGGTCACCTCGGCGAGCCGCACGACACGCTCACTCATCATCACTCGTCTCCTGAGAAGTCCTGCCGTTGGACGCGGACCGGCCCGGTGCCCGCCCTGAGGACGGCGGCTCGGCGAGCACGGCCTCGCAGTGGTCCAGCCAGCGCTGCTCGGCCTCCGCCTGGAAGATCATGGAGTCGAGCACGAGCCGCTGCGCCGCCCCGGACTGCGCCCGCTTGGCGCGGGTCAGGTCCTGCAGCGTGCGCATGGTCGCGGTGCGCTGCGCCCCGACCACCTGCCGCACGTCGACCTCTCCCGCGGTGACGGCCATGGCGAGCTTGATCACCAGCTCGTCGCGGGGCCGGTCGGCCTGCGCGACGGGGGTGCCGAACCATCGCCGCAGCTCCGCCCGGCCCTCCTCCGTGATGGCGTAGACGACGCGCCCCTGCTCGTCCTGCTCCCCGGGCGCCACCAGCCCGTCCCGCTCCATGCGCGACAAGGTCGTGTAGACCTGGCCGATGTTCAACGGCCAGGTCGCCCCTGTGGACGCCTCGAACTCGGCGCGAAGCTGATACCCATACCGTGGCCCCTGCGTCAGAAGAGCCAGCAGACCATGACGGACCGACATGAATACTGAGTATGCATACGCAGTATGCTCCGCACAACCGTTCTACCGGAGCCCGGGTATGTGGACGCGCCGTAATGCCCGAGATCCCGCATATTCTGGACACCCTGCCGTTGCCAGACCGATACTCGGGACATGAGTTCGACGCACCCGCCTGTGCGCGCCTCCGATGGGGACCGTGATCGCGCGATCGATCAACTGCGCGATCATGCCGTCGAGGGGAAGATCTCACACGACACGTTCCTCGGACGGGTCGACCAGGCGCTGCGGGCGCGCAGTCAGGTCGAGCTGACCGACCTCGTGTCCGACCTGCCGCCGCGCGGGAAGTGGCGGCGCAGGCTCACCGAGTCCGTCTCGGCGATCTCCGAGTTCACCAACCGGGTCGAGAGCGCCTGGAGGCGGCCCCGGCTCCCCCGGCTCGCGCTGCCGGGGGACAGCCGCGTGCGGTACGTGGTCGGCCGGGGAGCGGAGTGCGATCTGGTGCTGAGCGATCTCACGGTCTCGCGCGTGCACGCCGAGCTGCGGCGGGACAGCGACGACTGGATGCTGATCGACCTCGGGTCGCTCAACGGGACGCGCCTGAACGGCTGGCGGCTGGTCGGGCCCGCGCGGGTGCGCATCGGCGACGAGGTGTCGTTCGGCGAGTGCGCGTTCGTCCTGGCGACGGCGACCTGAGACGCGGCCGGGACCGCGCCGGGGAAGGCGGTCCCGGGGCGTCCGCGGGCTGGGTCAGCCCACGTTCCTGATCTGCCCGTTCTCCACGACCCACCGGAGGTTCGTGGACGGGTCCGAGCAGTTGTGCCAGAGGTAGGCGGGCACCTTCGCGCCCGAGTTGTCGCCGCCGCTGTCCAGGCAGTACCCGGTCGCGACGTTCCTGATCCGCCCGCTCTGGATCACCCAGCGGAGGTTGGGCGAGGGGTCGGCGCAGCCGCGCCACAGGTAGGCGGGGACCTTGCTCCGGGAACTGTCGCCGCCGCTGTCCAGGCAGTAGCCGGTCGCGACGTTCTTGATCCGCCCGTTCTCGATCACCCACCGCAGGTTCGGCGAGGGGTCGGCACAACCGCGCCACAGGTAGGCGGGGACCTTGACGCGGGAGCTGTCGCCGCCGCTGTCCAGGCAGTAGCCGGTCGCGTCCCTCTTCATGGGCTTCATGGGGGCGGGCCCGTTCGCGGCCCGGGCGGCGCCCGCGCCGGGGACGAGGGCGAGCGCCGTGAGCACGGCCAGGGCGGCGGCCCGGGGGCGCCGGGCGGCCGTCGGTGCGGCTCGTCGCATGAGTACTCCGATCTTCTGTGACCACCGGTGGTGCCGGTGTTCGTGAGGATGCCGTCACCGAGTTTTCACGCACGGAAGCCGATACGCTACTTTCCGTAGCGACAGGTTGTCCTCTCGCCGCCGGTCACGCCGGCGGCGGCGCCTGCCGCGCGGTCGCGCGGGACATACGTAGGTTTTCGTATTGCCCACGCCGACGATCTTGCCGATGATCCGTGCAACCCCCCACTCGGAGGCATGCCGTGCGCAAGCGCAGACCATGGATCACCCTGTCGATGGCGGCGGCCCTGGCCGCGACGTTCACGCAGGCCACCGGCGGGGCCACCGCCACGGCCGCCGATCCCGCGCCGGGGGTCACGGACCTCGTCCAGGACCTGGACCGGCTGCTCGGCGATCCGCGCCTGGTCGTGGCCGGTTCCGGCCTGGTCGTCAGGAGCGCCGCGACCGGCGAGCAGTTGTACGCCAAGGACGCGGGCAAGGTGCTCGCCCCGGCGTCCAACACCAAGCTGCTGACCTCGGCCGCGGCCGTGGACACCCTCGGCCTCGACTACCGCTTCACCACGAGCGTGCTGAGCGCGGGCCGCCGCGCGGGGGCGACGCTGACCGGCGACCTGTACCTGAAGGGGACCGGAGACCCGACCATGCTCGCCTCGGACTACGACGCGCTCGCGGCCAAGGTCGCCTCGGCCGGGGTCAAGGTGGTCACCGGCAGGCTGGTGGCGGACGACACGTGGTTCGACGCCTCACGCCTCGGCACCGACTGGGCGCAGGACGACGAGCCGTACTACTACGCGGCGCAGATCTCGGCGCTGACCGCCGCGCCGGACACCGACTACGACGCCGGGTCGCTGATCGTGTCGGTGGCGCCGGGTGGCGCGCAGGGCTCGCCGGCCAAGGTGAGCACCACGCCGGAGACCGACCACGTCACGATCGAGAACCACGCCACGACGGGCACGAAGACCGACGTGGCGGTGACCCGCGAGCACGGGACGAACACGATCGTCGTCACCGGCACCGTCGCCGGCGCCGGCGCCTACGACGAGTGGATCGCCGTGGACGACCCCACCGGGTACGCCGCGTCGCTGTTCAGGAAGGCGCTGACCCGGCACGGCGTGCGCGTGCTCGGCCGCACGTCGCGGGGCGCGGCGCCGGCGACGGCCACGAGCGTCGCCACGCGCGCGTCGATGCCGCTGCGCGAGCTGCTGGTGCCGTTCATGAAGCTCAGCAACAACATGCACGCCGAGATCCTCACGAAGGCCATGGGCCGAAAGGTGTCCGGCGCGGGCGGCTGGAGCGCCGGGCTGGCCGTGACGCGGGCGTTCGCCGCCGCCAACGGGGTCAAGGCGCTGAGCCTGCGCGACGGCTCGGGGCTGTCGCGCGCGGACGGCGTCACGCCGGGCGAGCTGACGGCGTACCTGATAGCGCTGCGCGCCAAGCCGTGGTTCCCGGCCTGGTACGACGCACTGCCCGTCGCGGGCGTCTCCGACCGCCTCACCGGGGGCACGCTGCGCGGTCGCATGGCCGGGACCCCCGCGGCCGGCAACGTCCACGCCAAGACCGGGTCGCTGACCGGCGTCAGCGGCCTGTCGGGCTATGTGACCGGCGCGGACGGCGAGCCGCTCGTCTTCTCGATCCTGACCAACAACTATCTGTCTGCGAGCCCGAAGGACTTCGAGGACGCGGTGGCGGTGCGGCTGGCGAGGTTCTCCCGGACGACGCCCGCGGACGCGACCGGCGCGCTCAGGAGCGCGGACCCGCGCCAGGCGCCGGACGGCGACCTCGAATGCTCCTGGCGCAAGCCCGCCCCGTGCTGAACGACCGCCGATGACGCCACGAGGCCGGTCCTCTTCCCATCGGGAAGAGGACCGGCCTCGTCAGACGACGCGCGACCGGGAGAAGGTCACTTCTCCTTGAGCCAGCTCATCATCGGGCGGAGCTTGGCGCCGGTCTTCTCGATCGGGTGCTCGGAGAGCTCCTCGCGGTACTTGCGGAAGTTGCCCTGGCCGCCGTCGAACTCCTCGACCAGCTCGCGCGCGAACGCGCCGGACTGGACCTCGCCGAGGATGCGCTGCATCTCCTTCTTGGTCTCGCTGGTCACCACGCGCGGGCCACGGCTGTAGCCGCCGTACTCGGCGGTGTCGGAGACCGACCAGTACATCTTGGAGATGCCGCCCTCGTACATGAGGTCGACGATCAGCTTCATCTCGTGCAGGCACTCGAAGTAGGCCACCTCGGGCTGGTAGCCCGCCTCGACCAGGGTCTCGAAGCCGGTCTTGATCAGCTCGGACACGCCGCCGCACAGCACGGCCTGCTCGCCGAACAGGTCGGTCTCGGTCTCCTCGGTGAAGGTGGTCTTCAGCGCGCCGGCGCGGGTGCCGCCGATGGCCTTGGCGTACGAGAGCACGAGCGGCCAGGCGTCGCCGCTGGCGTCGCGCTCGACGGCGACGAGCACCGGGACGCCGCGTCCGGCGGTGAACTGGCGGCGCACGAGGTGGCCGGGGCCCTTCGGCGCGACCATGGCGACGTCGACGCCCTCGGGCGCCTCGATCAGGCCGTAGCGGATGTTGAGGCCGTGACCGAAGAACAGGGCGTCGCCCTCGACGAGGTTCGGCGCGACGTGCTCGGCGTACAGGTGACGCTGGATGTGGTCCGGCGCGAGGATCATGATGAGGTCGGCCTCCTCGGCGGCCTCCCCCGGGGTCACGACGCGCAGGCCGTCGTTCTCGGCCTTCTCACGACTCTTGGAACCCTCGGGCAGGCCGACGCGGACGTCCACACCGGAGTCGCGCAGCGACAGCGCGTGGGCGTGGCCCTGGCTGCCGTATCCGAGGACGGCCACGTGCCGGCCCTGGATGATCGACAGGTCGGCGTCGTCGTCGTAGAAGATCTCAGTCACTAGCTTGTTGCCTTTCGTGGGTTCGTACGGCTCACGCGCTGCGGTCCAGGGCCCGCAGCGAGCGGTCGGTTATGGAACGGGCGCCGCGGCCGATGGCCACCATGCCCGACTGGACGAGCTCCTTGATGCCGAACGGTTCGAGCACCCGGATGAAGGCGTCGAGCTTGTCCGGCGTGCCGGTGACCTCGATGGTCACCGCGTCGGTGGCGACGTCCACGCAGCGGGCGCGGAAGAGCTGGACGAGCTCCAGCACGTTGGACCGCGTCTCGGCGTCGGCCCTGACCTTGATCAGGGTGAGCTCGCGCTGCACGGACTGCGCGGGGTCCAGCTCAACGATCTTGATGACGTTGACCAGCTTGTTGAGCTGCTTGGTGACCTGTTCCAGCGGGAGCTCGGCGACGTTGACGACGATGGTCATGCGAGACACGTCGTCGTGCTCGGTCGGCCCGACCGCGAGCGAGTCGATGTTGAACCCGCGCCTGCTGAACAGCGAGGCGACCCGGGCCAGCACGCCCGGCTTGTTCTCGACGAGAACCGACAGCGTGTGGCGGCTCATGCGTTCCCTCCCGCGAAACCTGTCAGGCGTCCGGACCGCGCGCGGGGCAGATGCCCGGTCACAGGTCCTCCTCGTTGTCCCACACGGGAGCCATGTCCCGCGCGATCTTGATCTCGTCGTTGCTGGTGCCCGCCGCGACCATGGGCCAGACCATGGCGTCCTTGTGGACGACGAAGTCGACGACCACCGGCACGTCGTTGATCTCCATGGCCTTGCGGATCGTCGCGTCGACGTCCTCGGGGCGCTCGCACCGCAGGCCGACACAACCGTACGCCTCCGCGAGCTTCACGAAGTCGGGAATGCGGCGGACCGCCTGCAGGTCGGTGTTGGAATAGCGCTCGTTATAGAACAACGTCTGCCACTGCCGGACCATGCCGAGGTTGCCGTTGTTGATCACGGCGACCTTGATCGGCACACCTTCGAGCGCGCAGGTGGCGAGCTCCTGGTTGGTCATCTGGAAGCAGCCGTCCCCGTCGATGGCCCACACCACGGCGTCGGGCCTGCCCATCTTGGCGCCCATGGCCGCGGGCACCGCGAAGCCCATCGTGCCCGCGCCGCCGGAGTTGATGAACGCCCCCGGCCGCTCGTAGGAGATGAACTGCGAGGCCCACATCTGGTGCTGGCCCACGCCGGCGAGGTAAAGGGCGTCCGGGCCGACGATCTCGCCGAGCCGCTTGATGACGTACTGCGGGGCGAGCGAGCCGTCGGCGAAGTCGTCGTACCCGAGGGAGTAGGTCTCCTTGTAGCCGTTCAGGATGCTCCACCAGGCGGCGTAGTCGCCGGCGTGCCCCTCGGCCTGCTCGTTCTTCACGGCCCCGATCAGGTCGGTGAGGACCTCGCGGCAGTCGCCCACGATGGGGACGTCGGCGTGCCGGTTCTTGGAGATCTCGGCCGGGTCGATGTCGGCGTGGATGACCTTCGCGTGCGGGGCGAAGCTGTCCAGCCTGCCGGTCACGCGGTCGTCGAAGCGGGTGCCGAGCGCGACGATCAGGTCGCTGCGCTGGAGCGCCCCGACGGCCGCCACCGTGCCGTGCATGCCCGGCATGCCGAGGTGCAACGGATGGCTGTCGGGGAAGGTGCCCCGGGCCATCAGCGTGGTGACCACCGGGATGCCGGTCAGCTCGGCGAGCTGGGCCAGTTCGGCCGCGGCGCCGGCCTTGTGGACGCCACCGCCGACGTACAGCACCGGCCGCCTGGCCTCGGCCATCAGGCGCGCGGCCTCCCTGATCTGCTTGGAGTGCGGCCGGGTGACCGGACGGTAGCCCGGCAACCGCATGGTGGGCGGCCAGGAGAAGGTGCCCTTGGTCTGCAGGACGTCCTTGGGGATGTCGACCAGGACCGGCCCCGGCCGGCCGGTCGCGGCGATGTGGAACGCCTCGGCGACGATGCGCGGGATGTCGGCGACGTCGGTGACCAGGAAGTTGTGCTTGGTGATCGGCATGGTGATGCCGCAGATGTCGGCTTCCTGGAACGCGTCGGTGCCGATCAGCGGCGTGGCGACCTGCCCGGTGATGGCGACGATCGGCACCGAGTCCATGTAGGCGTCGGCGATGGCGGTCACCAGGTTGGTCGCGCCCGGGCCGCTGGTGGCCATGCAGACCCCGACACGGCCGGTGGCCTGGGCGTATCCCTCGGCCGCGTGGCCGGCGCCCTGCTCGTGCCGTACAAGGACGTGCCTGACCTTGGTGCTGTCGTAGAGCGGGTCGTAGGCGGGCAGGATGGTGCCGCCGGGAATTCCGAACACCGTGTCGACCCCGACGTGCTCCAGCGCCCGAACCAGGGCCTGCGCACCTGTCAATTCTTCGGTCATCGGCTCGTTTCCTCGCGTGGCTGAGCTGGGTGTGGCCATAAAAAATGCCCCGCCCCGCCGGGAGGCGGTGCTGGGGCTGCGCGCAGGCTGGGGACTCTTCGTCAGCGACCCGCGCGCCGGCGAAGTACTACGCCATCGAGCCGGACGAGCCCGGCGATCTGGTCCCCAGTGTTACGCATGCCGCAACGATAGCCCCTGACACAACCGACGTGTCAAATCCCCGGACAACAAGTCTCACGATATGGGATCTCGGACGGTGGCCGGCACCGGCGCGGGACGCCACGCCGGACCCGGCCCGGGTCCGGTCGCCGGGACGCCCGCGCGCCCGCCGCAGACGATCAGGCGGTGTTCTGCAGGGGCGGGCAGTCCGTGCGCATGAGGGTGTCCACGCCCCGGGGCGCCATCGGCCGCGCCACCAGGTAGCCCTGGCCACGCGAGCAGCCCATCTCGCGCAGCAGCTCAAGCTGCTCGGGCCGTTCGATGCCCTCGGCCACGACGGTCAGCCCGAGGTCGTGGCCGAGCCGGACGATGGTGCGGGTCAGCAGCGTGAGCGCCTCGTCGCTGCCCAGGCCCGACACGAACGACGGGTCGATCTTGATCATGTCGACGGGCAGCGTGCGCAGCAGGGCCAGGGAGGCGTAGCCGGTGCCGAAGTCGTCGATGGCCAGGCGCACGCCGAGCGCGCGCAGCGAGCCGAGCCGCTCGATGACCTCCTCGGCGTCCTCGACGAGCATCTCTTCGATCACTTCGAGGGTGAGGGCGCTCGCGGGCAGGCCGCTGTCGGCCAGCGCGGCCTCGACGGTCTCCACGAACCGGGGCGCGGTGATCTGGCGGCTGGACAGGTTGAGCGACAGGCCGATGTCGGAGGACGACGCCCGCCAGGCCGCGACCTCGCGGCACGCCTCGCGCAGGATCCACTCGCCGAGCGGGACGATCAGGCCCGTGTCCTCCGCGGCGCCGAGGAACTGCTGCGGCGGGACGAACGCCCCGCCCGACCACCAGCGCACCAGGGCCTCCACGGCGGTGATCCGCGAGGTGGCGAGGTCCACCACCGGCTGGTACTCGACCGCGAACTGCTCGGCCAGCAGGGCACGCTGAAGGTCCGCGGCCAGTTCGAGGCGGCGTACGACGTCGGCGTGCATGTGGGCGGCGAAGACCTCGACGCGGCGGCCGCCGTGCTCCTTGGCGCGGGTCATCGCGACGTCGGCGTTGCGGATCAGGTCGCCGGCGGGCAGGCCGTCCTCGGCGAAGGCCACGCCGACGCTGGCGGTCAGCGCGATGTCGCGGTCGGCCACGCGGAACGGCTCGGTGGACACCGCGCGCAGCAGGCGTTCGGCGAGGTCGATGGCCGACTGCGCGTCGGCGGACCCGGAACCGCCGGATTCGAGCAGGAGGGCGAACTCGTCGCCGCCCCACCGGGCCAGCGTGTCGTCGGTGCTGACGGCCGCGCGCAGCCGCCGGGCGGCCTGGCTGAGCAGGTAGTCGCCGCTGGCGTGCCCCACCGAGTCGTTGACGCCGGTGAAGCCGTCCAGGTCCATGAAGATCACGGCGGTGCGCGAGGCGCCCCTGCGGGCCAGGACCTCGCGGGTGCGCTCCTCGAAGTAGGCGCGGTTGGGCAGGCCGGTCACGCCGTCGTGGAAGGTCAGGTGGGCGACCTGGTTGCGCAGCGCGACCTGGTCGCTGACGTCGCGCGTGGAGATCAGCACCAGGTCCTCACCCTCGCGCGGGTGGCGCGTGGCGACGGACTCGGCGGGCCGCCACGTGCCGTCGGCCGCGCGTACCCGGCAGTCGATGCGGCAGGCGCCGGGGCGGTCGGCGTCCTCCTCGACGGCCATGGCGCGCAGCGCGGCCTGGATGGCGGGGACGTCCTCGGAGTGGACGTAGCCGTAGACCGGCTGGCCGAGAAGGTCCTGCGAGCGGTAGCCGTACATGGCCTCCACGCCGGCGCCCATCTCGCGGATCACGCCGTCGAGATCCACGACCAGGACGACGTCCCCGGCGTTCTCGGCGAGCTGGACGAGCTGGCGCTCCCCCGACTCCAGGCTGCCGCGCATGCTGGCGGTGGAGATGTCCAGGACGAACACCTTGACCAGCAGCACCAGGACGACCGACCCGGCCACGAGCGGCAGCGCGGGAGTCCACGGCCCCGGCCCGCCGGTCATCACCCGTACCGCGACGACGACGGTCGCGACGGCGACCAGGGCCAGCGGCGCGGCGTCCACCACGGCGGCGGGCCAGCCGCGGCGGGGGCGGGCCCGGCCGGACCAGGGCGTGACCGCGAGGAGCAGGAACGCGACCGGGGCCAGCATGCCCACGATGAGTGACGGCTCGCCGTTCGCGGCGGCCCGGCCGACCGAGGTGGCGAACTCCTGGACGGTGATCGCGGCGAGCACGCCGAGCGCGCCGAGGCCCACGCGCCGCTCGGGCGAGCGCGAGGCCAGCACGGCCGGGGCGACGGCGCAGGTCGCGAGCAGGCACACGACCGGCGAGGCCAGGGAGCCGGGTTCGTCGGTCTTGGCGTAGACGGGGGCGAGCAGCGTGACCCAGCAGATCGTGAACAGCGACGCCGCGCCGACGTAGGCGCCCGCCGCGTAGTGGAGCAGCGACCGGCCGTAGGCGGTGCGGCGCGCGGTGCTCCCGCAGCCGAAGGCGAGGAGCAGGACGCCGACGAGTAACAGCACGTCGGCGAAGGTGAGCACGAAGGGCGTGCCCTCGGCGATGGGCCGCACCCCCTCGCCGGTGAGCCAGATGATCGACCCGAAGGCCAGGCGGCGCAGGGACGAGGCGCGGTGGCGGCGCGAGCGGCGCGCGGCGCGCACGGAGCCGACCAGCAGGCCGGCGGCGGCCACGAGGCCCGCGACGACCCCCGCCACCGCGGTGACGACCACGGAGGACCCGTTGACCAGGAGGGCGGCCGCGAGTGCCACCGCACCGAGACCGGCGGCGGCGGTCAACGGGACCCTCGGGTCACGTAGGCCGTTCAACGTCGTCGCCCATGCGGCTCATCCCTGTCACGTCGCCAGTGTCCCGCCCGACTGGTGGCGCGGGAGGCGACAACCGTCCGGTCGTCACCGTTCTGATAACCGCCGTGCCTTCCGAACGGTCGCGCGGTGAGATTCACCGTACGCAGCGGAGGTCACGAGGCAGCCACGGTCTGACTTTGCTTTCTTATCGTTCCGAGTCAGGAATGAATGTCAAGCGTGTCAGTACGAGCCCGTGATGACGTTCTTCAGCGGTTCCCCGGACAGGTATCTCAGCATCTGAGACCTCAGGAGTTTACGCAGCCGCCGCCGGGACGCGGGCGTGCTGCCGGCGACGTGCGGGGTGATGAACACGCCCGGCGCCGACCACAGCGGGTGGTCCGGCGGCAGCGGCTCGGGGTCGGTGACGTCCAGCGCCGCGCGCAGCCGGCCGGCGCGCAGCTCGGCGACCAGTGCCTCGGTGTCCACGACCGGTCCCCTGGCGGCGTTGACGAGCAGCGCGCCGTCCTTCATCGCCGCGAGGAAGGGGGCGTCCACGAGCCGGGCCGTGCCGGAGGTGGACGGCACGAGCAGCACCACCACGTCGGCCTCGGGCAGCAGGCGGGGCAATTCGTCCTCACCGTGCACGCCCTCGCGGGGCGTCCGCGCCACGCGCACGACGTCCACCTCGAAGCCGTCCAGGCGGCGCTCCAGCGCCTGGCCGATCGAGCCGTACCCGACGATCAGCACGGTGGCGTCGGCGAGCACGCCGGTGTGGTGGTAGGTCCACTCGCCGCGCTCCTGGGCGAGGGCGAATCCGGGGAACTCGCGCAGGACCGCGATCATTGCGCCCACGGCCCACTCGGCGGTGCCGGCGTCGTGCACGCCACGGGCGTTGCACAGGACCACGCCGTCCGGCAGATGCGGGACGTAGGCGTCCACGCCGGCCGACACGGTCTGCAGCAGGCGCAGGCTCGTCATGCGCGCGAGCATCTCGGCCGTGGCGCGCGGCGGCATCAGCGGAGGGATCCAGACCTCCACCTCGTCGACGCCCTTGGGCGGCTCGGGGCCGCCGTCGTAGACCTCGCACTCCACGCCCGGCAGATCGGCCAGGACGTCCACGACGTCCTGGGACGGAGCCCAAATCTTCATGACCGTCAACCCTAACGACCGCCCCGCGAGCCGGGAACCTCGCGGTCCGCGGGCGAGTATGGAGTTCACGGAGGAGGTCACATGTCCAACCGAACGTTCCGCCGCGGGGCCCGCCGGCGCGCCGCCGCCGGGGTGCTCGCCGGGGCGCTGGCGGCCGGGTGCGCCGCGGACGGCGCCGGGCGCGCCGACGCGGGAGATCCGCCCGCCACGCGGCCCGCGCCGCCCGCCGTCACGCCCGAGCGTCAACCCAAGGCGCCCCGCACCCTGGCCGCGGACCTGGCCGTGCCGTGGGCCGTCGCCTTCCTGCCCTCCGGCGACGCGCTGGTCACCGAGCGCGACTCGGCCCGGCTGCTGCGCGTCACCCCGTCCGGGCGGGTGAGCGAGGCGGGGGTGATCCGTGACGTGTCCCCCGCCGGGGAGGGCGGACTGCTCGGCGTCGCCGTCTCGCCCAGGTTCGCCCAGGACCGGTCGGTGTTCGTGTACTTCACGGCCGCGGACGACAACCGCATCGTGCGCTACCGCTACGACCGGACGCTGTCGAACCCCGTCACGATCCTGAGCGGCATCCCCAAGGGCGCCATCCACAACGGCGGGCGCCTGGAGTTCGGCCCGGACGGCTACCTGTACGCCTCGACCGGCGAGTCGGGCGACCGTCCCCTCTCCCAGGACCTCGGCTCGCTGGGCGGCAAGATCCTGCGCATGACCACCGAGGGCAGGCCCGCGCCCGGCAACCCGTTCGGCAACGTCGTCTGGACCTACGGCCACCGCAACGTGCAGGGCATGGCCTGGGACCGCGCGGGCCGCATGTACGCCACCGAGTTCGGCCAGAACACCTACGACGAGGTCAACCTCGTCGAGAAGGGGCGCAACTACGGCTGGCCCGAGGTCGAGGGCTTCGGCGGCGGGAAGAAGTACACCGACCCGCTGCTCACCTGGCCCACCAGCGAGTCCTCACCGTCGGGCCTGGCCTACGCGGGCGGGTCCCTGTGGGCGGCGGCGCTGCGGGGGCAGCGGCTGTGGCAGATCCCCCTCACCCCGGCGGGCCGGGCGGGCAGGCCGATCGCCAGGTTCAAGGGAGAGTACGGGCGGCTGCGCGCGGTGGCGGCGCCCCCGGACGGGAACCTGTACGTGGGGACGAGCAACAAGGACGGGCGGGGAAGTCCGAGGCCGGGCGACGATCGCATTCTGGTCGTCCCGTTGAGGTAGGCCCGGAGGCGGCGGGTCCTGGCCAGGTGTTCTCAGGAGGGGTGGGTGGTCTGCGGGGGGAGGTGTGGCGTCTCGGGGCCCGGCTCACTTCTTCCCATTGCCGTTGCCGTTGCCGTTCCCGTTCCCGTTGCCATTCGGCGTGGCGGTCTTGTCGGGCTTCGCCTTGGGTGCGGGATTGCCGATGTTCTTAGTCTTATTCGGGGTGGCTTTGGGGTTTTTGACGGATTCGCTATTTTTGTCCTTATTTTTGTTCTTTAATCGTTTCTGTCCGGTGGGGGATGGTGTGGCCGTGGGTGTCGAACCGTCCCCCGCCGGAGGCGTGCGGCGCAGCTCCGGATCCGACGTCAGCGAGCGGTCCCCCTTGCAGATCACCCGCGCCTGCGGGTCGTAGGTCATGGTCTGCGGCTGGTCGCGCCGGACGACCTCGCCGTCCTTGGAGAACACGCGGGTCACCGTGACCGTGAACCCGGGCGCGCCGTCCGAGGGAACGCAGTCACCGCCGTCGTAGGTGAAGGTCTGCGGCGGGGTGATCGCCGTCTTCGCCGAGGTCTCGGCCTTGATCTCGTCGTAGAGCTTGGTGCTCCAGAGGTTCACGGTGATCGACATGCCCGTCGCCTCGGCCGTCACGAGGATCCCGTACCGGGTGTCGTTGCGCCACCGCAGGTCGGGCTCGGGGTAGAACACCGCCGCGTCACGCCCGGGCGGGTAGCGCGGGATGTGGATGACGTGCTGGGAGTGCTCGACGTCCTCCAGCCCCGCGAGGTAGACGGCGTTGTACATGGTGGTGGCGAGCTGCGAGATGCCGCCCCCCATGATCAGCACGAGCCGGTCGCCCTGCACGGCCTGGGCCGACACGAACCCCCGGGACGACTCGGGACGGCCCACGGCGTCGTTGAGCGAGAACGTCTCCCCCGGCTTGACCAGCCGCCCGTCCACGAGCCTGGCCGCCCGCTGGATGTTGGTCACCCGGGCGGCGCAGCACCGGAAGGTCGTCGTGAACGTGGAGACCTTCTCCTTCACGCCGAGCCCGAGCGCGTCCTCGTCGGTGAGCGCGGGCGGCGTGAGGGCCAGCGACACCGGGATGACCCGGCGCCCGCCGTGCTCCATCAGCCGCGCCAGCGCCGCGTTGAGCCCGGTCACGTCGACCCCCTTGCCCGTGCGGGCGGGGACGAGCTTCGGGGTGTCCTTCTCGATGACGAACCCGGCCGCCCGCGCGGCCTCGGCGACGCCCACGAGCCCGGCCTCCAGGCCGCCGATCGCCTTGTGGGTGTCGAACCGGGGGCCCACGTCGCCCTGCTCTCCGGGCGCGAAGACCAGGTTCGCGGCGACGGCCGCCGGGGTCAGCGTCGCCCGCCTGCCGCCGTTGGTGAGGAGGATCGGCGCGGCCACCGCGCGCCGCGCGTCGTCCATGAAGGGGGCGAAGGCGTTTTCGCGGGCCTTGGGGAGGATGGTCGTGACCGAGAGCGGGGCCGAGGACGGGGCGCTGACGAACGCCGCCTTGACGGCCTCCTCCGCGGCCCGCCGGTCCAGCGCGAGGCCCTCGCGCGGCGGGATCAGGCGCGGGGTGACGCCGTCGTAGACGATGCGCCCCTCGCGGACGGGCCTGTCGATCACCTGCGCGACCTTGCGGATCTCCTGCGCGAGCTTGACCTGGTTGGACGTGAGCCGCAGCGGCAACTCGCGCCTGCCGGTGAAGGCCCGCCAGACGTCGGCGGGGCTCGGGAAGCCGGTCTCGGCGTCGGCGACCGTGGCCTGGGCGTCCACGGCGAGCCCGATCTCGCTGGGCCTGATCTTGCCGACGGGCCTGCCGCCGAGCAGCAGCGGGACGTCCCGCTGGTCGTTGACGTCGAAGCGGGCGTGGACCAGGTCGAGCGCCTCGGTCTGCGTCATGCCGCCGATGGCGATGCCGGCGACCTGGGTGCCGGGCAGCACCTTCCCCCACATGTACGTCGCGGGGATGCAGTAGCCGAACATGAACAGGATCGCGAGGCCGCCGACGAGGATGAGCATGCGGCGCAGGCGGCTCCGGCGCCCGGGCGGGTCGGGGACCATGACGATCGACGGCTGGGCGGCCGGGTCGTCCATGCTCCAGCGCACGCGCGGGCTGCCGGTCATCGGCCACGGCTCGGCGGGCGGCGAGGGCGGCGGCAGCGTCGGCGGCCTGCCGGACGAGGAGGACGGCGGCGTGGGCGCGAACACCTCGGGCGACACGCCCGGAGGCAGCGGCGACACGCCGCGGGGAAGCTTCTTGCGCGTCGGCTGGGAGACGGGCTCCTTGTCGTCGCCGGATCGGCCCCGCCGGCCCGTGGACGACGAACCGGACGACGAAGAAGAAGGGGTGCCGGACGAGGGATTGGATTTGTCCGGTCGCACCGCCGAGTACGGGTCGGGCGGCGGGTCGATGGACGCTCCGGCGTTCCGCACGCCCTCGTCTCCTCCCGCTCCGTACCTGTTCCCCCGCCTCACCCTAAACCACGGGCACGCGCAAATTCTTCTACATCAACGGATGAATTCCGCCCCACGGACGGACGTTCGGAGAGTGAAACCCATACCTCGTGCAATGGGACCACGCCCGCCGGAAACGGCGGCGGGCCCCGCGACCGTGTCGCGGGGCCCGCTCGGACGGGTGTGCGGCGGCCGGGCTACGCCTGGACGCCCAGCTTCTCCAGGATCAGCTCCCGGGCGCGTCCGGCGTCGGCCTTGCCCCTGCTGGCCTTCATCACGCCGCCGACCAGGGCGCCGACCGCGGCGATCTTGCCGGCCCGCACCTTGTCGGCCGCGTCGGCGTTCTGGGCGAGAACCTGGTCGATGATCGAGGACAGCTCGCCCTCGTCGCTGACGATGCGCAGGCCCCGGGCCTCGACGACCTCGTCGGGCGAGCCCTCGCCCGCGAGCACGCCCTCCAGCACCTGGCGGGCCAGCTTGTCGTTCAGCGCGCCGGAGGCGACCAGCTCGACGACCCGGGCGATCTGCGCGGGCGTGATCGGCAGGTCGGCCAGGGCCGTGCCGGACTCGTTGGCGCGGCGGGCCAGCTCGCCCATCCACCACTTGCGCGCGTCGGCGGCGGGCACCCCGGCGGACACCGTGGCCTCCACCAGGTCGATGGCGCCGGCGTTGTGCATCGCCGCCATGTCCAGGTCGGAGACGCCCCACTCGCCCTGCAGGCGCCTGCGCCGCGCCGAGGGCAGCTCGGGCAGGGCCGCGCGCAGCTCCTCGACCCACTCCGGCGCGGGGGCGATGGGCAGCAGGTCGGGCTCGGGGAAGTAGCGGTAGTCCTGTGCCTCTTCCTTGGACCGGCCGGAGGTGGTGGCGCCGGTGTCCTCGTGGAAGTGGCGGGTCTCCTGCACGATCTTGCCGCCCTCGGCGAGGATGGCGGCCTGGCGCTCGATCTCGCCCCGCACGGCCCGCTCGACGCTGCGCAGCGAGTTGACGTTCTTGGTCTCGGTGCGGGTGCCCCACGCGGAGGACCCGCGCGGCATCAGCGAGACGTTGACGTCGCAGCGCAGAGACCCCTCCTCCATGCGGACGTCGGACACGCCGAGGGCGCGCATCAGCTCGCGCAGCTCGGTGACGTACGCCCGGGCGACCTCGGGCGCGAGGCCGTCGGTGCCGGGGATCGGCTTGGTGACGATCTCGACGAGCGGGATGCCGGCCCGGTTGTAGTCGACGATGGAGTAGTCCGCGCCGTGGATGCGGCCGGTGGCGCCGCCGACGTGGGTGGACTTGCCGGTGTCCTCCTCCAGGTGCACCCGCTCGATCTCGATGCGGAACGGGCGCCCGTCCACCTCGACGTCGAGGTAGCCGTTGGAGCAGAGCGGCTCGTCGTACTGGCTGATCTGGTAGTTCTTCGGCATGTCCGGATAGAAGTAGTTCTTCCGGGCGAACCTGCACCATTCCGCGATCGTGCAGTTCAGAGCCAGCCCGATGCGGATCGTCGACTCGATGGCCTTGTCATTGGCCACCGGCAACGCCCCCG
The DNA here is from genome assembly GCF_014205275.1 of Sphaerisporangium siamense. NCBI lineage: Bacteria > Bacillati > Actinomycetota > Actinomycetes > Streptosporangiales > Streptosporangiaceae > Sphaerisporangium > Sphaerisporangium siamense. The sequence continues at coordinate 3,043,936 of NZ_JACHND010000001.1, read as the reverse complement.
GCAGCGCCAGGCACACCGGACACACATGCGTGTTCGGCGGCGCCCCGAACGCCGTAGGACACCCGCAGAACATCTTGGACGCGGTGCCGAGCTCGACATGCGTCTCCAGCCCGAGCACCGGCTCGAACCGCTCCAGCGCCTCGTCGAACGGCATGGAGGTGTGGGTGGTGGTCACAGGGACGGAGCCTCCTTCAGCAGCGGGCCGCCCCAGCGGTCCTCGAACGCCTTCTCCATTGCGGCGCCGACGCGGTAGCAGCGGTCGTCGCCGAGGACCGGGGCCATGATCTGGAGGCCCACGGGGAGGCCGTCCTCGTCGGCGAGGCCGCACGGTACGGAGATGGCCGCGTTGCCGGCGAGGTTGGCCGGGATCGTGCACAGGTCGGCCAGGTACATCGCCATGGGGTCGTCGGCGCGCTCGCCGATCGGGAAGGCGGTGGTCGGGGTGGTCGGCGAGATCAGCACGTCGACCTGGTGGAACGCGGCCTCGAAGTCGCGGGCGATCAGCGTGCGGACCTTCTGCGCCGAGCCGTAGTAGGCGTCGTAGTACCCGCTGGACAGGGCGTAGGTGCCGAGCATGATGCGCCGCTTGACCTCGGGGCCGAACCCGGCGGCGCGGGTGAGTGCCATGACCTCCTCGGCGCTGCGCGAGCCGTCGTCGCCGGCGCGCAGGCCGTACCGCATGCCGTCGAACCTGGCGAGGTTGGAGGAGCACTCCGAGGGGGCGATCAGGTAGTAGGCCGGGAGCGCGTAGGCGAAGTTCGGGCAGGAGATCTCGGCGACCTTGGCGCCCATCGACTCCAGAAGCTCGACGGCCTCGTGGAAGCGGGCCAGCACGCCCGGCTGGTAGCCCTCGCCCCCGAACTCCTTGACCACGCCGACGCGCAGCCCGGCGACGTCGCCCTGGCGCGCGGCCTCGACCACCGGCGGGACCTCGGCGTGGATGGAGGTGGTGTCCATCACGTCGTGGCCGGAGAACGCCTCGTGCAGCAGCGCGGCGTCCAGGACGGTGCGGGCGAACGGGCCCGGCGTGTCCAGCGAGGAGGCGAACGCGATGAGCCCGTACCGCGAGGAGCCGCCATAGGTGGGCTTCATGCCGACGATGCCGGTGACGGCGGCGGGCTGGCGGATCGAGCCGCCGGTGTCGGTGCCGGTGGACAGCGGCGCCTGGTAGGAGGCCACCGCGGCGCTGGAGCCGCCGGAGGACCCGCCGGGGATGCGGCCGAGATCCCACGGGTTGCGGGTCGGGCCGTAGGCGGAGTTCTCGGTGGAGGAGCCCATCGCGAACTCGTCCAGGTTCGTCTTGCCGAGGATCACGAGGCCCGCCTCGCGCAGGCGCGCGGTCACGGTCGCGTCGTAGGGCGGCCGGTAGCCTTCGAGGATCTTGGACCCGGCCGTGGTCGGCATGTCGGTGGTGGTGAAGACGTCCTTGTGGGCGATGGGCACGCCGGCCAGCGGGCCGAGCTCCTCGCCGGCGGCGCGGCGGGCGTCGACCGCGCGGGCCTGGGCCAGCGCCGACTCGGTGGCGACGTGCAGGAAGGCGTGGACCTGCCCGTCGACCTCGGCGACACGGTCGAGGTGGGCCTGGGCGACCTCGACGGCCGAGACCTCGCCCGAGGCCATGAGCGCGCCGAGCTCGGCTGCGGTCTTGCGGGTGAGACTCATGCCTCCTCCCCGAGGATGCGCGGGACGCGGAAGCGGTCGTCCTCGACGGCCGGGGCGGCCGCCAGCGCCTGCTCCGGGGTCAGGCTCGGCCGCGTCTCGTCGGGACGGTAGACGTTGGTGAGCGGCAGCGCGTGCGAGGACGGCGGGACGTCGTCGGTGGCGACCTCGGACACGCGCGCGACCGCGCCGATGATGGCGTCGAGCTGGGTGGCGTAGTGGTCGAGCTCGGCGTCGTTCAGCGCCAGCCGGGAGAGCCGGGCGAGGTGAGCGACCTCGTCGCGGGTTATGGCGGACATGAGTCGTTAACCCGTTTCATGGATGGCAATCGGACAGTGACATCATCCTAGGGCGCGTGACCGAACGTGGCCGAACCATTAACCTCCGTTCGGCCGGCCTCGACGAACCGCCGCGCCCCGGGCTAGCAGGCCGTCACCTCGGCGGATCCGCGGCGGTCGTAGGAGTCGGGGGTCCCGCCCATGCGCGCCCGCAGCCAGCCGGTCACGTCCTCGGCGGGCATCGGCTCGGCGAACCGCCAGCCCTGGGCGGCGTCGCAGCCCATGTCGCGCAGGCGGCGCGCGACCTCCTCGGTCTCCACGCCCTCGGCCACCGACCGCAGGCCGAGCGAGCGGACCAGGTCGACGATCGAGCGGACGATGCGCTCGTCGTCCATCGACTTGCCGAGCTGCTGCACGAACGAGGCGTCGATCTTCACCTCGCACACCTGGAGGCGCTGGAGCCGGACCAGCGAGGAGTACCCGGTGCCGAAATCGTCCAAGGACAGGGGGATGCCCAGCTCGACCAGGGCGTGGACCGAGTCGGAGGTGTACGCCTGGTCGGTCATCAGGATGCGCTCGGTCACCTCCAGCTGGATCGCCCGCGGCGGCAGGCCGAGGCGGTCCAGCCCGGCCTCCAGCGTGTCCGGGAGGGCGGAGTCGAGCAGGTCGCGGGCCGAGACGTTGATCGAGATCGGCACCTCAAGCCCGGCGTGCCACCAGTCGGCGGCCTGCTCCAGCGCGGCGTCGATCACGTGCTGGGTGATCTGGTGCATCAGGTAGGACTGCTCGGCCAGGGGGATGAAGTCGGACGGGGAGATCGGGCCGCGCTCCGGGTGCCACCACCGCAGCAGGGCCTCCACCCCCTCCACCATGCCGGTGGCGAGGTTCACCTTGGGCTGGTAGTGCAGGCGCAGGTCGCTGCCGCCGATGGCCCTGCGCAGGTCGCCGAGCAGGTTGAGCCGCTCGGGCGAGTTGCGGTCCTTCTCGGCGTTGTAGACCTCGACGCCGGTGCGGCCCTCCTTGGCGAAGTACATGGCCACGTCGGACCGCTGGAGGAGCAGCTCGAAGTCGGGCGCGTGGTCGGGGTAGAGCGCGATGCCGACCGAGGCGTCCATGTCGAAGGTCATGCCCTCCAGGCGCACCGGCTGGGTGAGCGCGGCGCGCAGTCGCGCGGCGACCTCGCGGGCGGCCATGGCGTCCCGCACGGTCGGCAGCAGGACGGCGAACTCGTCGCCGCCGAGCCGGGCCACCACGTCGCCCGGCCGCACGCTGTGGGTGAGGCGGTGGGCGACGATCTGCAGCAGCCGGTCCCCCACGGGGTGCCCCAGCGTGTCGTTGACCTCTTTGAAGCGATCCAGGTCGAGAAGCAGCAGGCCCACCCGCGTGTCGTCGCGGGCCTCCGCCAGGGCCTCCTCGGTGCTCAGGATCAGCAGCTTGCGGTTCGGCAGGGACGTGAGGCCGTCGTGCATGGCCTGGTGGTCGCGGCGCACCGACATCGAGGCGGTGAAGTACATGGTGGCCAGCGGCGCCACGAACAGCGGGACCAGCGCGGGCGAGCGGCTCATCACGACCACGACCAGCGGCGCGAGGCCGAGCAGCGCGGCGTAGACCACGCTCTGGTGGCCGATCGTGGTGCGCAGCACGCGGGTGAGCGAGCGGCGCTCGTGCAGCGCGACGGCGCCGCAGACCAGCACGCCGCGCACGGCGAAGTAGGCGAGGGCGGCGAGCGCGACCGCCGTCATGTCGACGCCCTCGGGCACCCACGGGACGGCGGGGCGCGGATGGTGCCCGAAGAGGCTGAGGACCACCCCGGCGGCGGTGGACGCCAGCGTGACCTGGGCGACGTTGAACGCCACCCGGTGCCAGGCCCTGCGGTGGGACAGGCCGCTCACCACCAGGGCGAGCCCGTGGACCAGCACGGCCACCGAGAGGCCGTAGTAGAGCAATATGGCGAACGTGAACATGGTCGAGGTGGCAGTGCCGCCGACCAGGCGCGAGGTGGAGACGACGAGCGGGCGGAGCTCCCCGAGCACGACCAGCACCACCAGCACCCAGAACAGGGAGGTGCGCGCCAGCGTGACGAGTTCCCAGGCACCGAGCCGCACCTCGGCGACGACCAGCGCCGCGAGCCCTGTGAGCACGACTCCCGTGATGTAGGTCCAGAGCGGGGACAACGGGCGCGGAGCGGTGTCGCGTGTGTCGGATGGGTCCGTCATAGGCAAGTAAACCCCCAAGAGGTCACTATGGGAGGGTACGGCCTTTGGGCCACTTCGCGAAACCGGTTGGGCACGTTGCGTCACCGAATATTTCGGGACCTCGTGTTACGTCACCCTTCCTCCGGCTCCCCCAGCCGGTCCGGATCCCGTGAAATGCCCCCTGGAACCCTCCACAAGAGTCCACACGCGGTTTGACCCGCACTTGACCATTCTGATTCACCGGCGCCCGCGCCGCGCGGCTTCCGCGCAGGTGTTCACGCTCGGCACGGCCGCGCAGGGCGTCCGACGACGCCGGACCGGCCGCGCACGGGCCTGCGAGGGTCAGCGGGGGCCGCGGTGTGGCGCGGGCCGCCCATCGGCAAGTCGAGCATGCGGCCCGCCGGGCGTCGGGCCGCGTCTCCCCTGCTCGACGGCGCGGGCGGGCGCCGCTTCTGGGACCTCCGTCCGTCAGCCGGCGCCCGTGGCGCTCTCCTCCGGAGCCGCCTCCGGGGCGTCCGCCGAGACCGGGACGACGGCGTCGGGGCCCTTGTCGAGCAGGACGCGGAAATTCTTCTCGTCCAGGATGGGGACGCCGAGCTTGAGCGCCTTGTCGTACTTGGACCCGGCGTTCTCGCCGGCGACCAGGAAGCCGGTCTTCTTGGACACCGAGCCGGTCACCTTGCCACCGCGCGCCTGGATGGCCTCGCCCGCCTCGTCGCGGGTGAAGCCCTCCAGGGTGCCGGTGACCACGAGCGTGAGGCCCGCCAGGATCTGGGAGCCCTGCCCGGTGGGCGGCTCGTCCTCCATGCGGACCCCGGCGGCGCGCCACCGGTCGACGATCTCGCGGTGCCAGTCCTCGGCGTACCACTCGCGGATCGACGCGGCGATCGTCGGGCCGACCCCCTCGACGGCGGCCAGTTCCTCCTCCGACGCGCCGAAGACGCGGTCGAGGGACAGGAACGTCGTGGCCAGGGCCTGCGCCGCCGTGGGGCCGACGTGCCGGATCGACAGCGCGATGAGCACCCGCGACAGCGGCTGCGACTTGGCCCGCTCCAGCTCCGCGAGCATGTGCTCGGCGTTCTTGCTGGGCTCGCCGTTCATGTTGGCGAAGAACGTGACGATCTTGGGCTCGCCGGTCTCCGGATCGGTCTTCGGCAGGCCGGTGTCCTGGTCGCGGACCACGGACTTGATCGGCAGGAGCTGTTCCATGGTGAGGTCGAACAGGTCGGCCTCGGTGCGCACCGGAGGCTGCTGCGGCGGCAACGGAGCGGTCAGCGCCGTGGCGGCGACGTAGCCGAGGCCCTCGATGTCGAACGCCTTCCGCCCGGCCGCGAAGTAGATGCGCTCACGGAGCTGAGCGGGGCAGGACCGGGCGTTGGGGCAGCGGATATCGACGTCCGCCTCCTTCATGCGCCGCAGCTCGGTGCCGCACTCGGGGCAGTGGGCGGGCATGACGAACTCGCGCTCGCCGCCGTCCCGCAGCGCGGTGACCGGCCCGACGATCTCGGGGATGACGTCCCCGGCCTTGCGCAGCACGACCGTGTCGCCGATGAGCACGCCCTTGCGCACGACCTCCGAGGCGTTGTGCAGGGTGGCGCGCTCGACCGTGGACCCGGCCACGACCACGGGCTTCATCACGCCGTACGGCGTCACGCGGCCGGTGCGGCCGACGCCGACCTGGATGTCGAGCAGCTTGGTGTTGACCTCCTCCGGCGGGTACTTGAAGGCGATCGCCCACCGGGGGGCCCGTGAGGTGGAGCCGAGCTGGCGCTGCAGCTCGATGCGGTCGAGCTTCACCACGACGCCGTCGATCTCGTACTCGGTGTCGTGACGGTGCTGCCGGTAGTTCTCGATGAACTCCTCGATCTCGGTGAGGGTGTCCACCACCTTGTAGAGGGGGCTGACCGGGAGCCCGAAGTCGCGCAGCCTCTCGTACACGCCGGACTGGGTGGCGGGGAGCGGGGCCGAGCCCTCCCACACGCCGACGCCGTGCGCGATCATCTTCAGGTCGCGCTGGGCGGTGATCCGGGGGTCCTTCTGGCGCAGGGACCCGGCCGCGGAGTTGCGGGGGTTGGCGAACGGCGGCTTGCCCGCGGCGACGAGCTGCTCGTTCAGCTTCACGAAGCCGTCGACGGTGAGGTAGATCTCGCCGCGGACCTCCAGCACGTCGGGCACGTCGTCGCCGTGCAGGCGGTGCGGGATGTTGGCGATCGTGCGCACGTTGGCGGTGACGTCGTCGCCCACCCGGCCGTCGCCGCGCGTGGCGGCCCTGACCAGCCTGCCCTTCTCGTACACCACGGCGATGGCCAAGCCGTCGATCTTCAGCTCGCACAGGTAGGGGGCCGGGTCGCGTTCGAGGAGCCGCTCGGCCCTGGCCTGCCAGGCCGCGAGGTCGGCGTCGTTGAACGCGTTGTCGAGGCTCTCCAGACGCCGCAGGTGGCGCACCGGGGTGAAGTCGGTGGAGATGGGCGCGCCGACCTTCTGCGTCGGCGAGTCCGGCGTCACGAGGGACGGATGCGCCTCTTCGAGTTCCCGCAGCTCACGCATCCAGGAGTCGTACTCGCCGTCGCTCACGGTGGGCGCGTCGAGCACGTAGTAGCGCCAGTTGGCCTCCTCGGCCAGCTCGGCCAGCTCGGCATGGCGGTCCAGTGCGGACACCGGAACGCCCTCCACCTCGGCGGTCATGCCGTCTCCCCTCGTTCGTGCGGCCCAAGGAGAACGCTACGGGCAGCGGCGCGTGCTCGCGCCCGCGCATCGGCGCTCTACCTGGGCAATCGTTACCTCCACCATGCCATCTGGCACCGACATTTCCCCATGAAACGGACCCGGACGGCAACAGGCGATCCCGGGCGTCGTCCCCCCGGGATCGCCTGAAGAATCAGGGTGTCCGGCAAAGACCGGCACAACCACTATTTGCCGACTTATCAGGCTTTCGTGGTCAGCCGCCCTGGGACCACACGCCCTCCCAGTGCGAGCACTTGCCGGTGACGCGGGTCGAGGTGCCCCGGCACACCTTGGCGGAGGACGTCAGCATGTACCCGGCGTTGATCCGGAAGGACCGCGTCCTGGACTGCGAGCAGTTCTTGTACGTCGCGGTGCGCCACTTGCCGCGGTCGGTCAGCCACTTGATCTTCAGCCAGGTGCACGTGCGGGCGCCCCCGGCGTCGTACACGTCGCCGCTGATCCGCAGGCCGGACCGCGTCGTCCGGATCTCGCCCGACGCCCAGCCCTTGAAGTCCGTGGACGCGGTGGGCCCCCATTCCCACCTCTCGGCGGCCGAGCTCACCGCGGCACCGGAGGCCGACACCGAGCCCGATACAGAGCCCGATACAGGAGCCGATACAGAGGCCGACGCCGCGGCGGGCAGGCCGAGGCCGAGGGCCGCGGCGGTGGTGAGGCCGAGCAGGACGCGAAGACCGCTGCGCATGACTTTCTCTCCCGGATTCCTGGGTGGTTCCACGCCATCCAGGAATAGGGCACGCCGCTTGCGAGGCACTTGAAGCGCACTCGTCCGGCCGGATCAGTCGCGTTCGTCCTCGGGGTCCTCGCGCAGCACGCGGGCGGCCTCGCGGCACCGGGCGAGCGCGGCCCTGGCGTACCCGGGTGAGGCGCCGGCCAGCCCGCACGACGGGGTGAGCACCACCTGGCGCGCCAGGTCCGCGGGCGCGAAGCCGAGCCTGCGCCACAGCTCGACGGCCGGCTTGGCCACCACGCCGACGTCGGGCAGCCGGGCGTCCGTGCCGGGCACGACGCCGAGGAACAGGGCCGTCCCCCGGTCGATCGCCTCGCCGATCGCGTCCTCGTCCCTGCGCCGCAACAGCCCCGCGTCCAGCGAGACGCCCCGCACCCCGGCCGAGCGCAGCACGTCGAACGGCACCTCGGGCGCGCAGCAGTGGACGACCGTGAACGCGTCGGACGGGAGCACCGCGCGCAGCCGCTCGGCCGCGACCGGGGGCTCCACGGCGGCCAGCCGCCCGAACCCCGAGGCCGTCGGCACCGTCCCGGCGAGCACCCCCGGCAGGCCCGGCTCCTCCACCTGGACCACCACCGTGGCGCCCGGCACGCGGGACCGCACGGCGGCGATGTGCGCGGCGAGCCCCTCGGCCAGCGAGTCGGCCAGGTCGCGGACCGCGCCGGGGTCGGCCAGCGTGCGGTCGCCGTAGCGCAGCTCGACGGTGCCCGCGAGGGTCCACGGCCCGCAGACCTGGATCTTCAGCGGGCCCTCGTACCCCTGGGCGACCTCCTCCAGGCCGTCGAGGTCGCGGGCGAGGTGTTCTCTGGCCCTGCGCAGGTCGCGGCCCGGCCTGTCGGTGAACCGCCACCCGGACGGCTGCACCTCCACCGCCAGGTCGACCAGCAGCGACGCCGTGCGCCCCACCATGTCGGCGCCGACGCCGCGGTCGGGAAGCTCGGGCAGATACGGCAGGTCGGGGACCTCGCCGAACACCACCCGCAACGTCTCGACATGGTCGGCGCCCGGGTGGGACCCCACCCCCGTCGCGCTGGCCTGGCCCCACGGAAACTCGCTCACAAGCCGCAAGCTTAGGGACTGCCGGGCGAACGGGTGACGCGCCGCCGCGGGAGCCGTCCCGTCCTGTTCAGTCCTGTCCAAGCCGATTCCAAGAGCGGCCCCATATTCCTTGGATCACCGGGCCGACCCCCGGGAACGCCGCCGGGCGATCCGGCGGCCCGTGAAAGATCGACGAAAGGAGGGGTGAGCGTGGACCAGAACGAGACGACCGGGCAGGTGCTCGGCGACGAGGAGCTGGAGCAGCTCAGCGGAGGTCAGAAGGTGGAGGTCTCGATGGGCCTCTACATCGACCCGCCGGGCATCTGCGTCTCCGTCTGAGACGGCCGCCCGCCACGCCCGGCGGGCCGCCGATCCGTTCACGAACGGGCCCGGGACGGGGGTACCCGCCCCGGGCCCGCCCATCGCCAAGACCCAGGAAGAGGAAGACGGGTGTCCGGACGGGCCCGGCGCCGCCGCGTCCCGGTGGTGCGGCAGAACACCATGACGGACTGCGGGGCCGCCTGCCTGACGATGGTCCTGCGCCACCACGGGCTGCGCACGACGCTCCGGGAGGTCGGCGGCAGGATCGGCCCGTCCCGCGACGGGACCACCGCACGCGCGCTGGTGGCCGCCGCCCGCGAGTACGGCCTCGCGCCGGTCGCCATGCGGATCGCGCCGGACGGACTCGGCCGGGTGGCCCTGCCCGCCATCGCGCACTGGAGGTCCGGCCACTTCGTGGTCGTCGAGCGCCACGGGCGCCGGGGCGTGGAGGTCGCCGACCCGGCCCGGGGCCGTCTGCGGCTCACCCGCGAGGAGTTCGCCGCGGGCTTCACCGGCGTCGTCATCGTCCCCACGCCCGGCCCCGGCTTCCGTCCGGGACGGATCGACCTTCCCGTACGGCCCTGGCGGCGGCGCATGCTCCTGGACGCGCTGCGCCGCTCACGCGGCCTGGTCGCGCTGGTCGTGCTCGCCTCGGTGCTGCTCCAGGCGCTCGGCCTGGTGCTGCCGCTCGGCTCCGGCCTGATCGTCGACCGGGTGCTGCCGTCCGGTTCGGCGGACCCGCTGCCGTTGATCGGCGCCGGCGTGGCGGTGGCCGCGGGCGCCCAGCTCGCGCTGGGCCTCGCGCGCGTGCGCGTGCTCGCGGCGCTCCAGACGCGCGTCGACCGCCGCCTCACCACCGAGACCGTGCGTCACCTGTTCGCGCTGCCGTACCGGTTCTTCGCCCTGCGCGGCACCGGCGACCTGGTCGCCAGGGCCGAGGGCGTCACCGCGATCAGGGAGCTGGCCACCGGCCAGGTGCTGCCCGCGATGCTGGACGGCCCGCTCGCCGTCGTCTACATCGCCCTCGTCATGGCCGGGGACCGTGTGCTCGGCCTCTGCCTGCTCGGCATCGTCGCCGCGCACGCCCTGCTGCTGTTCGGCACGCGGCGGCGCACCGCCGCGCTGGCCCAGCGGCAGCTCGCCGCCCAGGCGGAGGCCCAGGGACGGCTGATCGAGTCCATCCGGGGCGTGGAGTCGCTGAAGGCGATGAGCGCCGAGCGCCGGGTGATCGACCGGTGGGCGGCGCTGTTCGAGGCCCAGCTCGACGCCGCCGCGCGCGGCACGCGGGCCGTCGGCGGCGTGGTGGCCGCGCAGACCTCGCTCCACGTGATGACGCCCATGGTCCTGCTGTGGGCCGGCGCCTGGCGCGTGCTCGGCCACGACATGACGCTCGGCACGCTGCTCGCCCTGAACGCCGTCGCCCTGGCCGCGATCACGCCGCTGAACTCCCTGATGAGCGCCGTGCAGCGCATGCAGGTCGCCGGCGCGGCGGTTCGCAGGCTCGCCGACATCCTGGACACCGGCCCCGAGCCGGGCGCCGCGGACGAGCCGCGCCTGCCCGAGCTTCAGGGCGCCGTCGAGCTGCGCGGGGTCGGCTTCCGGTACGACCCGCGCGGGGCGTGGACCGTGCGCGAGGTGTCGCTGCTGGCCCGGCCCGGCCAGAAGATCGCGCTGGTCGGACGCTCGGGCTCCGGCAAGAGCACGCTGGCGCGGATCATGCTCGGGCTGTACGCGCCCGAGGAGGGCGAGGTGCGCTACGACGGCGTGGCCCCGCCCGCCGCGTGGACGCCCGCGCTGCGCCGCCGGTTCGGCGTCGTCACCCAGGAGCCCGCGCTGTTCTCCGGCACGATCAGGGACAACATCGCCCTCGGCGACCCGGACGCGCCGCTGGAACAGGTGGTCGCCGCCGCCCGGCTGGCCTGCGTCCACGACGAGATCGCCCGCATGCCGCTCGGCTATGACACGCCGCTGCCGGAGGGGCACGGCCTGTCCGGCGGCCAGCGGCAGCGGATCGCGCTGGCCAGGGCCCTTCTGTCGGAGCCGCGCCTGCTCGTCCTGGACGAGGCCACGAGCCACCTGGACACCGCCACCGAGGCCGCCATCGAGGCGCGCCTGTCCGGGCTTCGCCAGACGAGGATCGTGGTCGCGCACCGGCTGAGCACCGTCAGGGACGCCGACCTGATCCTCGTCCTGCGCGACGGGCGGATCGTCGAGCAGGGCGGCCACGCGGAGTTGCTGGCCCTCGGCGGCGAGTACGCCACGCTGGTCGGCGGCCGGACGGCGCCGGGGGTCATGATGGGAACATGAATCCCATCACACTCACCAAGCACGGACACGCGTGCGTGCGCCTGCGGAAGGACGGCTCGACCTTGGTGATCGACCCCGGCGGTCTCACCGAGGAGTCGGCCGTCGAGGGCGCCGACGCCGTGCTGATCACTCACGAGCACTTCGATCACCTGGAGGTCAAGCGCCTCGCCGCGCTCGCCTCCGGTGTCCAGATCTGGACGTGCGCGGCGGTCGCGGCGCAACTGGAGGGGCTGAGCGCGAAGGTCAACGTCGTCGGCGAGGGCGACGCGTTCACCGCGGCGGGGTTCGAGGTGGGCGTGGCCGGTCAGGAGCACGCCAAGATCTGGCCCGAGATGCCCCCGGTGCAGAACATCGGCTTCCTCATCGACGGCGAGGTCTTCCACCCCGGCGACGCCTTCACCGTCCCGGGGAGCCCGGTGGGCACGCTGCTCACCCCGACCGGCGGGCCGTGGATGAAGGCCGCCGAGATGCTCGACTACCTCAAGGCCGTGAACCCCACGCGGGCGTTCTCCATCCACGACGGCCTGTACAACGACGTGGGGTTGTCGCTGGTGGACGGGCTGCTCGACCGGAGCGCGCAGGCCCAGGGCGGCGACTTCCGCCGCCTGAAGCCGGGCGAGAGCGTCGTCATCGGCGATTGACCCGCCGCCGGGCCGCGCGACGGCTCAGGACGACGAGGTGATGGTGGCGGAGCCGAGGACGGTGTCCCCGCTGTAGAGGACGGCCGCCTGACCCGCCGCCACGCCGGTCGCCGGGGAGTCCAGCGCGATGTGCAGCACGCCGCCGGAGAGCTGGGCACGGCAGCCGTACACCTCGCCGTGCGCGCGGAGCTGCACCTGGCAGGCCAGCGGCTCGCGCGGCTCCGCCACCGGCCCGTTGAAGATCGGGCGCTCGGCGACGATCGTGCTCACGGCCAGCGACTCGCGCGGGCCCACGGTGACCGTGTTGGACACCGGCTCGATGGACAGCACGTACCTCGGGCGGCCGTCGGCGGTCGGACGGTCGAGCCGCAGGCCCTTGCGCTGGCCGACCGTGTAGCCGTACGCCCCCTCGTGGGTGCCGAGGACCGCGCCGGTCTCGTCGACGATCGGGCCGCGCTCGGCGCCGAGCCGTTCGGCGAGGAAACCGCGGGTGTCGCCGTCGGCGATGAAGCAGATGTCGTGGCTGTCGGGCTTGTCGGCCACGGTCAGGCCGCGGGCGGCGGCCTCCTCGCGGACCTGGGCCTTGGTGGAACCGCCCAGCGGGAAGATCGCGTGGGAGAGCTGGTCGCGCGTCAGCACGCCGAGGACGTACGACTGGTCCTTGCCCGCGTCGACGCTCCTGCGCAGCACCCCGTCCTCCAGGCGGGCGTGGTGGCCGGTGGCGACCGCGTCGAAGCCGAGGGCCAGCGCCCGGTCGAGCACGGCCTCGAACTTGATCTTCTCGTTGCAGCGCAGGCAGGGGTTCGGGGTGCGGCCCGCGGCGTACTCGCTGACGAAGTCCTCGACGACGTCGCGGTGGAAGCGCTCGGCCATGTCCCAGACATAGAAAGGGATGCCGATGACGTCGGCGGCGCGGCGGGCGTCGCGGGAGTCCTCCAGCGTGCAGCAGCCACGGGCGCCGGTGCGGTACGACTTGGGGTTCGACGACAGCGCCAGGTGAACGCCGGTGACGTCGTACCCGGCCTCGGCGATCCGCGCCGCGGCCACCGCGGAGTCGACGCCGCCCGACATGGCGGCAAGCACACGAAGACTCATAACACTCCGAGACTACCCTCCCCCCGACCCCCCACGGGTATCTCCGTACCCTGCTCGGCGGGCGGTGGGGGCGGGTCCGCGTTGGCGTTCGGGCCCGGGGGCTGGGAGGATGCTTGCTCATGCGACTGTTCGGGCACGAGAGCGACGAGGCCGGGGCGGGCCGGGCGGGGGACGCCGCCATCGCCGGTTTCTGGGCGTGGTGGGCGGCGACGCGGCCGGAGGTCGACGCGCTGCTGGAGGCCGGGGGCGTTGCGGCGGCGGACGAGCTGCTCGCGCCGGCGATCGCGGCCGTCCACCCCGGGCTGGTCGCCGAGATCACGCCGGGCCGCGAGGCGCTGCGGTCGCTGGTGGTGTCCTGCGACGGCGATCCGGAGCTGCGCCCGCTCGCGCACCGCTGGGCGCTCGCGGCGCCGCCACCGGACGCGCTGTGGGAGTTCCACCCGTCGCGGCAGGCGTCCTCACACCCGGCCGATCTCGTGCTGGAGGTGGACGGGCGCGAGTTCGCGCTCGGCAAGCTGGTGCTGGGCCTGCGGGTGCCGCCCGGCGCGCCCCGCATGGACGTCTCCGCCTATCACCCGATTTTTCCGGACCTGGGGGACGAGAGCCGTACCGAGGCGGCCTTCCTCGCGCTCGACCGGCTGATCGGCGAGGACGAGGTCGCCCGCTGGATCGGCGACCTCACCGCCGCCACCGCCCCGCCCATCGACGCGGTGCCGGCCGTCTACCTGCCCGCCATGGTCGCCGACCTCGCCGCCGAGCACCAGGGCGAACAGTGGGCCGTGCTGACCGGGCAGACGGCCGGCGGGGCGCCCCTGGTCGCCGCCACGCGCTACCCCCTGCGCCCCGTCGACCACCCCCTCTTCGACCGGCACATCGCGATCACCCTGCCGTACGCCGAGCGCGACCCGGACGGCCTGCCCGCGGGAGACGCGGCCGAGGCGCTGCGCGCCTTCGAGGAGCGGCTGACCGCGCGACTCGGCGACACCGCCGTGCTCGCCGTCCACATGAGCAGCGAAGGCAACCGGGTCCTGCACGTCTACGGCGACCCGTCCACCGACGCCGTCCAGCGCGCCGAGGAGGTCGCCGAGACCTGGACCGACGGCACCCCGACCGTCGAATCCACCCCCGACCCCGGCTGGCTCGTCGTCTCCCCCTTCTTGACCTGAGCCACCGACCGCCGGTGACGCTCGGCGCACGGGTCAAGCTCCTGGTGGCCTTGGGCCGGCGTGCGCATTCGGGCCGCGCCACGTCCGCGTCTCCGTCCAACCGGTAGCCGGACGCGGTGCGTTTTCGCGCCAGGGCGGGACGCCGGCGTCGACGGAGAATCGGATGGCCCTCACGGGAATTCCGGACAGCCGGGATATTTTCCCGACCCTATAGGTTTCGCAGTACCGTGGCATGGCTCGGCTATCCCTTTGGGCCCCCGGTCACTGGGCACTTCACGGCCCTCGTTCGCCGTGGATCGGCACCCCCACCCTCGGCCGCAGCCGTGGGCCACCACGTGTGCGGCCTCGCGCTCTTCCACGTCTGAACGTCGAACAGATCCGGTGAACGGCGCCAAGAAAATGTCAATAGACCGGCGCACCCGATGGAACTCCCGGTAATTTGTGGGTCTGTGCTGATTTACCGCTGAAGGGTCCACATGGAGTCTGAAAATGGTTTAGCTAAAAGGTTCGACGGCCTGCTCAATACGAGCACCCCTTTCGCCCCGGACACCGCGGAGGAGGTCCGCGAACGACTGACCGTGAACGAGTCGCGGGCGGAGGAGGTCTCCGCGCCGGCCGAAGCGGTGGAGACGGCCGCCTCGGAGCCGGAGCCGGCTCCTGTCGCGGAGGCGGAGCCCAGGCGGCGTCCGCCGTCCGGCGGTTCGGCCACACCGCCCCCACCTCCTCCCCCGCCCTTCGATGCGCTCGACCTGTTCGGCGGCGCGCGGGAGATCCTCGCCGAGATCGGCGGCCTGACCCACGCCCTGAGGACGGCCCGGCAGCACGCCGAGCCGTCCACCGGTGAGGACCACTCCGGCACGATCGCGGTCACGCTGGCCCCGGACGGGACGTTCGACCGCCTCTCCTTCCGGCGGCCGTGGCGCAAGGTACTTCCGTTCGAGGCGTTCGACCCGGCGGTGCTGGAGGCGATCTCCAACGCGGTGCTGGCGCGGTTCACCACCATGCTCCCCGCGGACGACATGATCCGTCCCACCACCGAACCTCCGCCGGTTCCGCCGCTCCGCGCTCCCGCCCCGCCCGACCTCGACGCGGAGGCCGTGCTGCGTCAGGCCAACCTGCTGTTCGCCGAGTTCTCGACCGCGCTGACCACCGCCCGGCAGGAGGCCACCCGGGCCGTGCCGACCGGCGTCGAGATCAAGAGCGATACCGGCAGGGTCACGTTGACCCTGACCGGCGACCTCGTCACCAGGGTGGCCACCCACCCCTCCTGGCTGCGCACCGCCGACGAGACCCGCGTCACCGAGGAGTTCGACACCGCCTTCAAGGCGGTCAACCAGGTCATCGGCGACCGCTCCGCACGGCCCGCGACGGAAACCGTCCCCGGCCTTCGGGAACTGACCAAGGCGACGCGCGAACTCCAGGCGCTGACCCGCAGCCTCGGCCTCCTCTCCTGACAAGGACGACATGAGCGAACTGGAAGCGCGCCTCAAAGAGATGCGCGAGGACGTCGAAGCGTGGCGGCAGGCCGCCGCGGAGATGAACAAGGTGGCGCAGATCGTGGGCGAGCTCAAGAGCGTGCAGACCGCGTTCGGCTACCTCGGTAAGCGGGGCGAGGCGGACACCACCTACGCGACGCTCAACGACACCCTGCGGAGCCTCGCACAGCAGGCCGACGCGACCTTCAAGGACGTGGAGGGCAAGCTGAACACGGTGATCCGGGTGTACGAGGGCACCGAGGAACGCAACAAGGAACTGGTCTCCCGCGTCAAGAAAGGCTGGAACTTCTGAGATGACCGAGTTCAGCCTGCTGATGGGCAACATCAACCGTCAGATGATCCAACTCGAGTCGACGTTCGACGAACTGCGCCGCAAGGTCGAGCATTTCCTCCGCGAGGTTCCCCGCGTGCTGGCGCCGGTGATCGAACCGATCAAGCGCGCCTGGGACAAGTTCTGCGAGCAGTGCAAAAAGCTGTGGAAGGAGGTCTCGGACTTCTTCAGCGACCGCGGCGATCCCGGGCGGCTGCACGACGCCGCGAAGACGCTGAGCGACAAGGTCCAGGCCGGCGTCAGCGCTCAGGCCGGCAAGTTCACCGAGACCTACATGCACGTGGACGACAAGTGGAAGGGCGACGCCGCCGAGGCGTACAAGAAGGTCCTGAAGCCGGACGCCCCGCAGAGCTCGGCGCTCCGCCAGTACGCGAGCACCGTGCTGGAGGTCTCCAAGGCGCTGAACAGCTGCCGCTGGGCGCTGATCATATTCTGGATCGCGTTCGGCACCGCCCTGGCGATCCTCATCGGCGAGGTGGTCGCCGCGATCGCCGGGCTCGTCAGCATCGCGGGAACGCTCCCCGCCATCCTCTACACCGTCGGGATCATCGGCCAGTTCCTGCTCAGCGTCGCCGCCGCCGCCGCGTACGCGATCAGTGAGATGTCCGACGCGGCGAGCACCTTCCGCACGCAGAACAACGGCAACGATCATCTGCCGGCCGGCAAGTGGCCGCCGTCCGGAGTGGCCGCCTGGTGACCCCGTCGCGCCCCGTCCGCCTGCGGTGGCACCCGCCGGATATGGCGACGGCCCGCCGGTACCTGTGGTTCTGCCTGATCCGCTTCCTGGTGCTCGGCGCGATCGCCGCCACGGCCTTCCTCTTCACGGCCGCCGACGTCCCCGGCACGGCGAAGCCCTTCGTCGCGGCCTGTGCGACGGCGACGGCGAGTTGCCTGGTGCTGTCGCTGGCCGCGGGCACGGGCCTGGCGCGCCGCCCGGTCCCGGCCCTCGTCCTCCCGGCACTCGCCCTCTGGGCCGCCGGCGTGCTCTTCACCGTCGCCGTCGCGGTGAACGAGGGCGGCCGGGCCTGGGGAACGCTGCTGATCGGCGGTCTGGTGCTCCTGGCCTCCCGCCCGCCTCTGATGCTGCGGAACCATCTCGCCTACAGCCGTCGGCCCTGACCCGCTCTGCTCCATACGGGTCCCGCCCGATCGCACAGAGCGGCGCGATCCGCGCGATCGGCACGCACGACCCTGGTCTGACCGGCGGTGTCAGTCCTTGATCGTGAGGCCCATGGAGCGGGCGGTGCCTGCGACGATCTTCTCGGCCTGGGCGAGGTCGGTGGTGTTCAGGTCGGGCATCTTCGTGCGGGCGACCTCGCGGAGCGCCTCGCGGGTGATCGCCCCGGCGTCCTGATGCCCCGGGCGGGGGCTGCCCGCCTGGAGTCCCGCGGCGTGGCGCAGCAGCGAGGCCGTGGTGGGCATCTTGGTGACGAGGTCGAACGAGCGGTCCTCGTACACGGTGATCTCGGCGGGGACCACGAAGCCCCGCCGGCCCTCGGTCTCGGCGTTGTACCTGCGGCAGAAGTCCATCAGGTTGATGCCGAGCGGCCCAAGGTCCTTCCCGACCGTCGCGGGACTGGCCTCACCCGCCCTGACCTGCAGTTTCACGACTCTGGTGACCTTGTTCTTCGCCATGTCGGAAACCGTAAAGTGTCCAGTTACTGGAGGCTCAACTGGAATAATCGGGCGTATGACCAGGCCGCCTGACACGTACACGATCGGTCAGCTCTCACGGCTGTCCGGCCTGCCCGTCAAGACCATCCGCTTCTACTCCGACGCCGGCGTCCTACCGGAACGCGACCGCACCCCCGCCGGCTACCGCCTGTACGGCGAGGCCGACGTCGCCCGCCTCGAACTCGTCCGCACGCTGCGCGAGATCGGCGTCGGCCTCGCCACGATCCGCTCCCTGGGCGAGCGCGATCTCCGTCAGGTGCTCGACCTGCACCTGCGCACCGTGGAGGCGCAGCTCAAGAGCCTCCAGCGCACCCGCGCCGTCCTGCGCGCGACACTGGAGCGCGGCGACCCCGCCGAGGAGGACCTGCGCAGGCTCAACACCCTGGGCCGCATCGGCGCCGCCGAACGCGACGCCCTGATGGACGCGTTCGTGGCCGAGGTCGGCGGCGGCAACCGCGCCCGCGAGCAGTGGCTGACGTGCCTGCGCGACGCCATGGTGCCCGAGCTGCCCGCCGAACCGACCATCGAGCAGCTCGACGCCTGGCTGGAGCTGGTCGACCTGCTCTCCGACGACGACTACCGCGCCACGCTGCGCCGGCAGAGCGACGACTTCTGGGAACGGCGCGAGGGCGGCTTCGACGCCGAGGCGTGGCGCGAGACCAACGACGCCGTCACCCAAGTGGTCCAGGACGCCATCGCCGAGGGCGTCGCCCCCGGCACGCCCGAGGCGGCCCCCGTCCTCGACCGGGTGGTGGCCCTGCTCGCAGGGATGCACGGAGCCGAGGACGGCCCCGCCCTCCGCGCCACGCTGACCCGCGGCTACGAGGAACACGACCCCCGCGCCGAACGCCACTGGCACCTGGTCGCCATCGTCAACGGCACCCCTTGGCCGCCACCCGAGACCACCGTCCACCACTGGATCGCCAAGGCCCTCGGCGTGACCGTCCCTACCCTCTGACGGGCCCGGGCCGCTAGGACAGCCCGGCCCGCCGGGCGCGTTCGACGGCGGCGGGGAGGGCGGCGAGCAGAGCGTCGACGTCGTCGCGGGTCGAGGTGTGGCCCAGGGAGAAGCGGAGGGAGCCGCGGGCGCGGGTGGCGTCGGAGCCCATGGCGAGGAGGACGTGGGAGGGCTGGGCGACGCCGGCGGAGCAGGCCGAGCCGGTCGAGCACTCCACTCCCTTGGCGTCGAGCAGCATCAGCAGCGCGTCGCCCTCGCAGCCGGGGAAGGAGAAGTGCGCGTTGCCGGGCAGGCGGTTCTCGGGGTGGCCGTTGAGTATCACGTCGGGGACGGCCGCCCTGACCCGGGCGATCAGCTCGTCGCGCAGGGCGGTCAGCCGCGCGGCGTGCTCCTCGCGGTGGTCCACGGCCGCGCGCACGGCGGCGGCGAACCCGGCGATGGCGGGGGCGTCGAGCGTGCCGGAGCGCACGTCGCGCTCCTGGCCGCCGCCGTGCAGCACGGGGACGGGGTCGGCCCCCCTGGCCAGCAGCAGCGCGCCCACGCCCATGGGGCCGCCGACCTTGTGCCCGGACAGGGCCAGCGCCTGGACGCCCGAGGCGGCGAAGGACACCGGGAGCTGCCCCACGGCCTGCACGGCGTCGGTGTGGAAGGGGATGCCGTGCCCGGCGGCGACGACGGCCAGCTCGGCGACGGGCTGGACGGTGCCGACCTCGTTGTTGGCCCACATCACGCTGACCAGCGCCACGCCCTCGGGGTCGCGTTCGACGGCCGCGCGCAGCGTGTCCGGATGGACGCGGCCGTGCTCGTCCACCTCCAGCGACTCCACCACGGCGTCCTGCCGTTCGCCGAGCCAGTGCGCGGGGTCGAGGGCGGCGTGGTGCTCGACGGCGCTGATCAGGACGCGACGGGCGCCGCGGGCGTCGTGGCGGGCCCAGTAGAGGCCCTTGATGGCGAGGTTGTCGGCCTCGGTGCCACCGGAGGTGAAGACGACCTCGCTGGGCCGCGCGCCGAGGGCGTCGGCGACGGTCTCGCGCGACTCTTCGACGACCCTGCGCGCGCGGCGGCCGGCGGCGTGGAGGGAGGAGGCGTTTCCGACCCGCGCGAGCTGAGCGGTCATCGCCTCGATCGCTTCGGGGAGCATCGGCGTGGTCGCCGCGTGGTCTAGGTATGCCATGGCCCCTTCAGGGTACCCACGTTTGCCGACTATACCGTCCGGACGGTATAGTCACGGATGTGCGGAGAGACGAGCTTTTGAACGCGGCGGAGGAGCTGCTGGCCGAGCAGGGGGCCACGTGCCTCACGCTGTCGGCCGTGGCCGAACGCGCCGGCGTCAGCAAAGGCGGTCTCCTCTACCACTTCAGCACGAAGGAAGCCCTGATCAAGGGCATGATCGAGCGGCTGGTCGCCGACTTCGACGAGCTGGTCGCCGCCCAGGACGAGAGCTCCTACACCCGTGCCTAC
Source organism: Sphaerisporangium siamense (assembly GCF_014205275.1). NCBI lineage: Bacteria > Bacillati > Actinomycetota > Actinomycetes > Streptosporangiales > Streptosporangiaceae > Sphaerisporangium > Sphaerisporangium siamense. Next base: position 3,023,844 of record NZ_JACHND010000001.1, on the reverse strand, counting down.
CTCGCGGCGACGCTCACGGCGGTCCGCAGCGGGCGGCTCCGGCGGTGGGCCGTCGTCACGGGCGCGGCGGGGGACCCCCAGTTATTGGCCCCGATGCGCGAGGCGATGGCCCGATGGCATCGCGAGGGCATGGAGTCCGAGCCTGACCCCGTCGCCGCCGGCATCGTCCGCCTCGCCTGCGAGGGGTTGTGGGACGTCGTGACCCACGATCCCGCCTTCTACGCCGACGAGCAGTACGAGGAGCTGCACCGCAGGCTCCTGGCGATCCTCCCCGGCTCCTGACCTTTCCGACGTCCCGGACGCCGTGACCCGGCCGGAGCCCCCTCCCGCCGGTCCGCCGCCGCGCGCCGCCTCCCCGGCACGCCGCCCCTCCCCCTAGGCGTCCACGTCACCTTCCCCCTATTTCCCCACTTCCCCTCCACTCCCGAGCCGTCCAGCGGCCCGGCATCGGCGTGCCCGGTTCCCTCGGTCCCGCCGCTCCCCCATGCCCGTACGCCCCCCGCCCCCGCTTCGGACGGCTCGGCAGCCGACCGAACCACTGTTGAAAGGAATTCGTGATGACGCGCGACCTGAGGGTCGCCCGGAACCGGGCGCTCCTCACCTTCGTCCTGGCCGGCCTGATGTGCGGGACGTTCACCGTCCGCATCCCGGCGCTGACCGACAAACTCGGCATGTCCGAGGCGTCGGTGGGCGTCGTGCTCCTCGCGTGGGGGGTCGGGGCGCTCGTGACGATGCAGGCGATGCGCGGCGTGATGGCACGGGCCGGCAGCCGTGCGGTCCTGCGCGTCGGGGCGCCGCTGACCGCGGTGTCCCTGGCGGGCGTCGCCTTCGCCCCCTCGGTGCCGTGGGTGATCGCCGCGGCGGCGGTGTTCGGCATGGCGTTCGGCGCGGTGGACATCGCCATGAACGCGCAGGGCTCGACGGTGGAGCGCGCGTTCGGGCGTCCGCTGATGAACGGCATGCACGCCGGGTGGTGCGTGGGGGCCATGGCGGCGGGCGCGCTCGGCACGGCCGCGATCGCGACGGGCGTGTCCTTCTCCGCCAACCTCGTGGCCGTCGCCGTGGTGTCCGCCCCGATGGCGTTCCTGCTCAGCCGGGGCTACCTGCCCGACCCCGTCGCCCCCGCCCCGGCCGCCGACCGCGCGCGGCGCCGGATGCCTCCGGTGGTGTACCTGCTCGGCGTCATCGCGTTCTGCGCGTTCATGGTCGAGGGGGCCATCGCCGACTGGAACGGGCTGTTCCTGCGGGACACCGTGGGCGCGCCCGAGGCGGTGGCCGCGCTGGGGTACCCGATCTTCGAGGCCGGCATGCTGGCCGCCCGCCTCGCGGGCGACGGGCTGCGCACCCGCCTTGGCACCCGCCGTCTGATCATCGTCTCCGGGCTCGGCACGGCCGCGGCGTTCGCGCTGGTCATCGCCACGTCGTCCGCGCTGGTCGCCGTGCCGGGCATGCTGCTCATCGGCCTCACCGTCGCCACCGTCTCGCCGATGGCGATCTCGCTGGCGGGCTCGGCCACCGCCACGCCGGGCCCGGCGATCGCGCAGACCAGCGCCATGGGGTACGCCGGCCTGCTCCTCGGCCCCGTGGCGATCGGCTTCCTGAGCCACGCCGCGACGCTGCGGACCGCGCTCGGCGTGGTGGTCGTGCTCGGCGCGCTCATCGCGGTGGCGGCCAGGTTCCTGCCCCGCGGCCCCGCCGCGGCCGAGATCGCACCGATCCCGGAGCGCCGCGCGGAACCGGTCAAGCTGGCCGCCTGACGCTTGGGCCGCTCTGACCGCCGGGCGACGGCCTGCGGTCAGAGCGGCGCGAGCAGGTGGCCGTCGACCCGCACGAGCTCGCCGGTCACCGCGCCGTTGGCCGCCGAGCAGAGGAAGACGACCACGGCGGCGACCTCCGCGGCCGTGGTCGTCTTCCTCGTCGCGGCGGCGGCCGCGGCCTTGGCGATGACCTCCTCGGGCATGTCATGCTCGTCGACGACGAACCCGGACATGACCACGTTCGTGAGGATTCCGGCTCCGGCCAGCTCACGTGACATCGTCCGCGCCAGCCCGTGCAGGCCGGACTTCGGCGTGACGTAGGACGAGCTGCCCGGCCGGCCGTCCTCCACCAGGCCGGTGGAGATGTGGACGATCCTGCCCCAGCCGGTACGGCGCATCGGCCCGACGACGGCCCGGGACAGCACGTAGTGGCCGAGGAGGTTGGCCTCCAGCGAAGCCCGCATCATCTCGATCGGCGCGGTCTCGAACACCTCGCCGGGCGCGGGGAACCCGGGCCAGGCCACCGCGTTGTTGACCAGCACGTCCACCCCGCCGTAGGTGCCGATGACCTCGGCCGCCGCGGCCTCGACGGACGCCTGGTCCCCGAGGTCGATCCGCACGGTGCTCGCCCGCCCGCCGCGCTTCTCCACCATCTCGGCGGTACGCGCGGCCCCCGCCTCGTCGGCGTGGTAGCCGACGGCCACCGTCGCCCCCTCCGCGCCGAAGTGCGCCGCGATCGCCCGCCCGATGTTGCGCGACGCCCCGGTGACCAGCACCGTCTTTCCCGACAAGCCCAGATCCATGATCTCACCTTTCGTTAGCCGACTAACAGAGTTCCCTAGTCGGCTAACGATGTCAATCGCTCCGCGGGCGCAGCGCCAGTGCGGCGGCCAGGCAGGCGACCGGGACGACGGGCATGACATAGCGGTGGTCGAAATCCAGGACGGCCACCGGCCCGACCAGCAGGGCCACCGCGACCGACCAGGGCAGCAGCGCCGCACGACGCCGCCGGAGCACCCCCGCCGCCCCGGCGAGCAGGATCGCGGCCAGCATCGGTCCCCGCAGGTAGGCGGGGTACTGGTAGGCGATCAGGAAGTCCGAGTACGGGCTGACGGAGGACACGCCGCGGATACCGGGGTCGTACTCGCGCCTGACCTTGTCGATCAGCGGCTGCGCGGGCAGTCCCCCCACCCCGTTGGCCCAGCCGAAGGCGGGGGTCGTCCGCTTCGGGTGGGCGATCGGTGTCCATGAGAAGGCGATCGCGGTGTCCCGGGCGACGTCGCGCAGGTAGTCGAACGGCTGCGCCAGGATCGCCTTGACCGCGAAGGACCGGGCGAGGTCGTTGTGGGCGAACCGGCCGCCGGGCAGCCGGTTGAGCGACGCGCCGGCCGCCCAGACGTACTCGGAGGCCGCGTCCACGACGGTGCCGTTCGGGCACAGGACGGCCTCACGAGGCGGGGGCTTGATGACCGAGCAGTCGGCGAAGGTCATCGTGCGCGCCCACAGCGCCACCCCGTCCGCCTCGTTCAGCGCGAACCTGCCGTGGTGCGCGGCGTACCAGCCGGCGTAGGCGGCCACGGGCAGCAATCCCGCCACGGCCACCGCGAGCAGGCGCCGCGCGCCCACCCTGCGCAGCGCCAGCACCACCAGGACCAGCACGATCAGCGGCACGGCGATCGTCCGGGTGACCGCCGCCGCCGCGAACAGCAGGCCCGCCCCCGCGGCGGCCCGTGCCGACAGGCGGGGCGACCACAGCAGCGTGGTCAGCCCGGCGACGATCAGGAACATGAACAGCGTGTCGGACAGGATCGCCTGCTCCAACTGCAGGAAGGAGGCGTCGAACAGGACGGGCACGGTGGCCGCCGCCGCTCCCCAGGCCGGCAGCCCGCGGCGGCGCAGCACCGCGTAGATCATCACGCCCATGGCCAGGCCGAGGCCGTGCTGGACCGCCGCGATCACGTTCACGTCGTGGAACGGCCACAGCACGCGTAGCAGCAGCGAGTAGCCGACCGGGTGGAAGGCGCCGTTCGGCGCGAGGTGGACGGCCGTGTCAAGGTAGGTGAACGAGTCGTACCAGTAGGTCCTGGCCGGCCGGAACCCCAGCATCGTGACCACGCGCAGCCCGGCGGCGAGCGCGACGACCACGGCGAAGAGGCGGTGGTCCGCGAGCGCGGCGAGCCAGGGGGAGCGAGGCCGGGGCGGCGCGGGCGTGGGGATGTCTGTGAGCACGCGGAATCCGATCGTCGTCGGTGAAAGTCGTGAGGGCCGCACGCGGGCACGCGGAACAGCGCGCATGGCGCGGGCGAGTGGGACGGTGTTCGCGTGTGAGCGCGGGAATCCGGGCGCGGGGAACGGGCGCGGAGGAGGCGCGGCACGCGGGCGGCTTATGCGCGCGCCCGTGTCGCGTGACCTCGGCGGTTCAGCCTTCCGGCACGGAGGGCCTCGACGGCGGCCGGGAGCCGGGACGCGGGTCCGGGCCGCCGGACGAGGGCGGGAGGATCAGGGGCCGTTCGGGCAGAGGACCTCGAAGGGGCGAGGGGTGGGGTTGGGCGTGGGTTGGACGAGGATGCGCGCTTTGCCGGCCGCGCTCATCACCCCGTCGTGGACATACCAGCCAAGGGGAGCCGCCGGCTTGGGGGCCTTGGCACCGTAGGAGAAGAACTCCGGCATGACACCGCGTGCCCGGAGCATCGGCATCAGGTCGGCCACCGTCTTGTTGACGTAGCGCACGCAGTGGAACGGCTCGCCGGGACCGTCGATGGGGGGCGGCAGTTCGTACTCCTCGCCGGGACGGGCCACCCGGCCGAGGACGATCTCGGCCGTCCCCCGGTAGTCCACGGGCACCTTCACCTTGGCCGCGCATTGCATGCGGCGCAGACACGGGCCGGGTGTCATGATCGTCGTGATCGCTCCGTCGGCGTAGGCGCGCCCCGTGACCCTGTCCACCCCGTTGAGCACGAACATGCTCCGGGCGTTGCCCTCCGACGTGGGCGCGACGCTGAGGGTGATGTCGAATCCTCTGGCCTCGAACTCGGCCTGGTAGACCCCTGGATTGGCGAACAGGTCCTTGACGGTGATGACGTAGAAGCGCTTCTCGCGCTTGAACTCCAGCGCCGCCGAGGCGGGCGGCGAGGTCAGCGCCACGCCCGCGACCATGGCGATCATGGCCAGCGCGGCGGCGACGGGAACGGCGGACCACCGGCGGAGCGGCCCGGCGACGAGGGGAACGGCGAGCCATCGGCGGCGCGGCCGTGCGGGGGCGGCGGGACGGGCCATGGTGATCTCGTCGAGCAGTTCCCGGGCGAGCGGGGTCATGCCGGGGCCGGGGTCGGGGGCGATGTCCGCGACCAGCCGGTCGATCATGCGGTCGGCTTCGTTCATGACGCCATTCCCTTGATGTCCCTGGTCAACGCGAGCGCGCGGGGGCCGTACACGGCCACGTCGAATCCGGCGGCGCGCAGCTCGGCGGCGAGGCGTTTGCGGGCCCGGTGCAGCCGCAGGCGTACGGCGCCGCGCGAGCAGCCGAGGACGGTCGCGATCTCCTCGGAGTCGAGGCCCTCCCAGCCGGCCAGGGAGAGGACCTCGCGGTCGTCCGGACTCAGCCGCCCGAACGCCTTGCGGACCCCGTCCAGGTCGTCGCCGCCCGGCGGGCCGATCGACTCCGACCACACGGCGAGCTGCGCGCCGAGCCGTTCGACCAGTTCGCTCCTGCGGGACTCGGCCCTGCGCCCATTGGCGAGCACCCGCCGGGCCACGCCGTACAGCCAGAGGCGGGCCCTGCCGTCCGCGGGGATCTCCGCCACGCGGCGCCACGCGACGGTGAAGGTCTCGGCGAGCGCGTCGGCGGCGTCGTCGGGTGAACCGGTGCGCCGCCGGACATAGGCGAGGATGTCGGGATAGTGCGCGGTGTAGATCTCCTCGAAGCGTCGCCTGCTGAGGTCTTCGGGAAGCACGCCGCGCCCTCTCGTCGGTGGACACCATCACTATGTACGTGTCCGCACAAGGACCGGCGTTTCCACCGAAAATCAGAAAGTTCGGTGAGCGACGACGACGTCACCGTCCGGGACGACGGCGCGCACGCGAACGGCGCCGCACCCGTACCGTGGCCGGGTGCGGCGCCGTCCTGGAGCCGCGTGGCGCCGTCCCCTCCCCAAGGATCTGGAAGGGGCGGCGGCGGTCACTTGCGCTTCTGGACCTCTTCGGTGAGGTTAGGAACGATCTGGTGCAGGTCGCCGACGATGCCGAAGTCGGCGAGCTCGAAGATCGGGGCCTCGGGGTCCTTGTTGATCGCCACGATGGTCTTGGCGGTCTGCATGCCGGCCCGGTGCTGGATGGCGCCGGAGATGCCCGCGGCGATGTAGAGCTGCGGCGACACGGTCTTGCCGGTCTGCCCGACCTGGAACTGGTGCGGGTACCACCCGGCGTCGGTGGCGGCGCGCGAGGCGCCGACGGCCGCGCCGAGCGCGTCGGCCAGCTTCTCGATGATCGCGAAGTTCTCCGCGGAGCCGACGCCGCGCCCGCCGGAGACGACGATCGCGGCCTCGGTCAGCTCGGGACGCGCGCCCTTGTCCTGGGCGACGCGCTCCACCACCCGGGCGGCCTTGGCGGCGTCCGACAGCTCCACCTCGACCTGCTCCTCCGCCGCGGCCCCCGCCGACGCCTCGGGCGCGGTGGAGTTCGGCCGCACGGCGACGATCGGGGTGCCCTTGACGACCTTGGACTTGACGTTGACGCCGCCGCCGAAGATGGACTGCTCGGCCACGAGGCCGTCGCTCAGGCCCACCGCGTCGGTGAGGACGCCGGAGTCGGTCTTGATCGCCAGGCGCCCCGCGACCTCCTTGCCCTCGGCGGTCGCGGCCACCAGGACCGCCGCCGGGGAGGCGGAGGAGACGAGCCGGGCGAGCAGCTCGGCCTTCGGCGCGACGACGTGGTCGGCGATGTCCTGCGCGCCGGCCACGTAGATCTTGTCGGCGCCGTACTCGGCCAGCCGCGCCTTGGCGGCCTCGGAGTAGCCGGGACCGGCCCACACCGCCGACGGGCTGCCCAGCGAGCGGGCCAGCGTCAGCAGTTCGAGGGTGACCTTCTTGACCTCTCCGTCGACGTGCTCGACGAGAACCAGGATCTCAGCCATCGGGGCCCCCTCAGATGAACTTCTTCGACGCGAGGAACTCGGCGGCCTTGGCGCCGCCGTCGCCCTCGTCCTTGACGATGGTGCCGGCCGCGCGCGGGGGCGCGACGGCGAAGTCGGCCACCTCGCTCCAGGCGCCGGAGAGGCCGACCTGGGCGGCGTCGATCTCGGCGTCGGCGATGCCGAGCGTCTGCACCGGCTTCTTCTTGGCGGCCATGATGCCCTTGAAGGACGGGTACCGCGGCTCGTTGATCTTCTCGACCACGGAGACGACGGCGGGCAGCGAGGCCTGCACGCGGTCGAAGCCGTAGTCGGTGAGGCGCTCGATGGTGATCGAGGAGCCGTCGATCTCGACCTTGCGGGCCAGCGTGAGCTGCGGGGCGCCGAGGCGCTCGGCCAGCATGGCGGCGAGCACGCCGGTGCGCGCGTCGGTGGACTCCGAGCCGAGGATGACCAGGTCGAAGCCGATCTTCTTCAGCGTCTGGGCCAGCGCGTAGGAGGTGGAGAGGGCGTCGGAGCCGTGCAGGGCGTCGTCGACGAGGTGGACGGCCTTGTCCGCGCCCATGGCGAGGGCCTTGCGGATCGTGTCGGTGGCCTTGGCCGGCCCCATGGTGAGGACGGTCACCTCGCCGCCGTGGGCTTCCTTGATCTTGAGCGCCTCTTCGACGGCGTATTCGCACAGCTCGTTGATGACGCCGTCGGCGGCGTCACGGTCGAGCGTGTTGTCCTTGGCGTTCAGCTTGCGCTCGGTCGCCGTGTCGGGGACCTGCTTCACGCAGACGACGATGTTCATGGCCGGTGGCCGACCTCCCGTTTCGCTGGCGCCACCGCATCGCTGGGATGGCGTCGATTCCCTCGGCACGTGCGCGCGGGGCACGCGCACGTCGTACGAGCCGCCCCGGTGATCGGCACCGGAGGCTCCTTCAGCCTGTCATGGGCCCGGAAGCGCCATGACAGCGGGTGCCCCAGGGCGATCCGCCCGGCGCCGCCCCGCTTCCCGGCCTCATGTTACCGGCCAGTAGCCCAGCGGCAGACCCCACGGTCGTACGGTCCGCACGGGCCTCGGGGACTTCCCTTCCCCACCCTACCGAACTTTATTCCAGAAGCTTGCTAGGGGACCGTCCTCAGCTCGCGAACGCGATCGTCACGAGCACGACCATGACGGTGCCGAGCGCGAGCACCAGCGTGAACGGGCTGAACAGGGCGGTGAGCAGCGCGTACAGCCCGACGGTACCCGCCCCGGCGACCAGGTCGAACACCACCCGCGGCCTGGACCTGGCCACGACGCCGAACCCGGTGTCCACCAGCACCCCGACCCCGTACGCGGCCAGGACCAGCACCGACAGCTCGGAGACGTAGCCGTGCGCCGCCGCGGCCACCAGGCCGGACACCACGCCCGAGCCCACCACCCAGCGCTTCCTGACCTTCTCGCGGTGCCGCGCGTGCGCGGCGTCCACCGTGCCCAGGGGCTCGCGCCGGGCGGCGGGACGCCACTCCTCGGTCGGAGGCTCGTCGCCGCGAACGCTCCTGCGCGGCGGCGGCACCACGACCGGCGGGGGCGCGGCGCCGAGCCGGGCGCACAGGTCACGCGCGGTGGGCCGCGCGGCGGGGTCGGCGCGCAGGCACTCCTCCAGCAGCGGGGCCAGCCAGGACGGCACGTCGGCCAGGTCCGGCTCGCCGTGCACGACGCGGTAGGCCACCGCGGGCGCGGGCCCCGTGCCGTACGGCTGGCGGCCCGAGGCGGCGTAGGCCATGGTGGCGCCGAAGGCGAACACGTCGGCCGCCGGGCCCGTCGCGCGGCCCTCCAGCACCTCGGGGGCCAGGTAGCCGGGGGTGCCGAGCACCGCGCCCGACGCCGTCACCGAGGCCGAGTCGAGCGCGTACGCGATGCCGAAGTCGATGACGTGCGGCTCCCCGTCCGCGATGATCACGTTCGCGGGCTTGAGGTCGCGGTGCACCACCCCCGCCGCGTGGACGGCCGCCAGCGCCTCGGCGAGCCCCGCGGCGAGGCGCTGCAGATCGTCCCCTCTGACCGGCCCGCCCGCCGCCACGACCGCGCCGAGCGCGCGGCCCTGGACGTACCGGGTGACCAGGTAGGGCCGCGGGCCGGACATCGAGGCGTCCAGCACCTCGGCGATGTGCGGGCCTCGCACGAGCCGCATGGTCTCGACCTCGCGGCCGAGCCTGGCGAGCGCGACCTCGTCGGAGGCGACGTGCGGATGCAGGACCTTCACCGCCACCGTGTGCCCCTCGGGGTCGAGGGCCAGGTGGACCTCGCCGAACCCGCCCGCCCCCAGCCTGGAGAGCAGGCGGTAGGGACCGAGCTGCCCGGCCGCCGGCACGCTCATGCGACTCCTTCCGGCCCACCCGTTCCCATCGTGCCTTCGGCAGCCTCATTTCCACACTCACCCCGGAGGAAACGATGACCCTCCCGGGTCATTTCCCCCAGAACGCCAGAAAACCAAGGCCCAGATCCTTCAAGAGGCTCTTGACCAAGCCGCCGATCAGGCCCGTCGCGCTGCTCTGGGCCGACGCGCTCAGCGACGCGATGACCTGCGACGGCGGCCGCCAGGGAATCCACGACGGCACCGCCGAGACGGCGGTCACCACCGCGAAGAACGCCACGGTGCCCACGATGATCGTCGCGATCATGCCCGCCCCCGGGCTGCGGATCACCGCGGTCAGCGTGCGGGCCACCGCCTTGCGCGGCTTGCCTCCCCCGGGCAGCAGGAACAGTCCGGCGACGAACGCCGAGACCCCCCACGCCGCCGCCGAATCGGCGTTCATGTCGCCGAGGAAGCGCAGCCCGCCCCAGACGCAGACGCCGAGCATCGCCGCCAGCGGCGTGATCACGATCGTGGCGAGCGTGGCCTTCACCAGCGCCCACGGGGTGCCGAGCACGGCCAGCAGAGGATCGCTCGCGCTGCTGCCCCGCACCGAGCGGCGCTCGGCCAGGTCGCCCCACAGGTTCTCGCCGACGCGCAGGCACAGCACCACGATCACCATGAAGACGCCGACCAGCACGGGCAGCATGCGCGCGCCGGTGACCGCGACCACCAGCAGGGCCGCGGCCAGCACCGGATGCCCGGCACGGTAGCGGGGACGGTCGGGCCTGGCCTCCCCCTCGGGGCCGCGACGCGGGTCGGGCCGGTAGGGGTCGGGCTGGTACGGCCGGGGGGCGTTCGGCGGCGGCGCCGAGCCCCGGGTCGCGCCCGGCGCGGGCGGAGGCGGCGGGTAGGCGACCCGCTGGTCCGGGTATGGCGGCGGCCCGTACGGGGCGGGCGGGTAGGCCGGCGGCGGCGCGAACGCGGCCGGGGAGGCCGGCGGCGGCGCCGGGGGTGGCGCCGGGGGTGGCGAGGTGGCGGGCGGGGACGAGGCGGACGCCGTCAGCCGGCCGCGCCGGCGATCGGGCTCGGCGTAGCGCACCGGCGGCAGGAGGTCGGAGAAGCTGTCGTCCTTGGCGAGCTTCTCCCGCGTGGTCCGCGGCCCCTCCTCCACGGCGGCCTCGTCCAGGACACGCGTCCCGTCGCCCAGCACACGGGTGCCGTCGCTCAGGACGCGGGTGCCGTCGCCCAGCACACGCGTGCCGTCGTCCAGGACACGAGTGCCGTCGCCGAGGACGGGAGTGCCCTCGTCCAGGGCGCGCGTGCGGTCGTCCGCGCCGGGCGCGGGCGGGGCCATGACGCCCCGCACCCGGCCCGCGCCCTGGCCGTTGCCGGGCGAGCTACCGAGCTTGCGGGTGTCGCCGCCGCGCACCGGGGTCTCCTGCAGCGCGGTCAGGGTCGGGTCCAGCGACCGGGTCATCGCCAGCAGGCGCCGGGCGTCCGGGCGGGAGCCCGGCTCGACCGCGAGCGCCGCGCGCAGCCAGCCGCGCAGCCAGACCGGCGCCTGGTCGATGTTGGCCCGGCCCTCCATGATGTTGTAGCAGACCGACTCGAACGAGCCCGTGCCGTACGGCGGCTTGCCGGTCGCGCCGAAGAACACCGTGGCGGCCAGCGCGTGCACGTCCGCCGCCTGCGTGATCTCCTCGTCCCTGATGATCTCGGGGGCCAGGTAGCCCGGGGTGCCGACGAACATGCCGGTCTGGGTCAGCCGCGTCGCGTTGACCAGGTGTGCGATGCCGAAGTCGATCACCAGCGGGTCGCCGTCCACCAGCATGACGTTCGCGGGCTTGATGTCCCGGTGGATGACGTCCGCCGCGTGGATCGCGAGCAGCGCCTCGCACAGCCCCCGCGCCAGCCGTACGACCCCCGCCGCCGGCAGGGGCCCGTCGGTCAGCACGGTCTCCTCCAGCGTGCGGCCCGCGGCGAACCTGGTCACGATGTACGGAGTGCGCCCCACGAGCTCGGCGTCGAGCACCGCGGCCACGCGCGGGCTGCGCACCCGGCGCATGGTCTCGACCTCGCGGGTCAGCCGGTCGCGGGCCTTGAGGTCGGCGGCCACGTGCGGGTGCAACACCTTGACCGCGACCTGCCTGCCCTCCTCGTCCAGGCTCAGGTGGACGATGCCCATGCCGCCCTCGCCCAGCCGGCGCAGCAGCCGGTAAGGGCCGAGTCTGTCCATCGTCTCCCGTGCCGTTTCGCTCGTCATTCCCCCGTCATGCCTTCCCTCGAAGCTCGCCGAGCCTCGTCAGCAACTCGCTTACGTCCACTGGACTCCAGACTGCATCGCCCATCGGCCTGATGAGCGAGCCGACGGCATACAGCGCCGCGCCCGCGGCCAGGACCCCGAGCACGCAGGTTACGGCGACGGCCGCGCCCTTGGAGGGCAAAGCGGAGGCGAACGTCCTGGTGAGCTGGCGGCCGGGCCCCACCACGCCGGGCCCGGCGCAGACGACCGCGAGGCTCACCGCGACCCCCCAGCTCATCACCGTCCCCATCGGGACGGACCTGGCCAGGAAGGCCAGCACGAGCGCGACGGGCGCCCCGAGGATCAGGCCGTACGGCAGGAGCGCGACGGTGAGGCCGACGGACTTGACCAGCGCGCCCGGCCGTCCGAGCACGCGCAGCACGTCGCCCGCGGCGGACTTGAGCGGGCGGGCGGCGTTCAGGTCGGGCTGGGCGATGTCGGCGGCGCGCAGCAGCACGGCGGCCACGACCACCAGCGCCGCGACGACCACGGGCGCCGCCACGGCGGCGCCGATGACGATCAGCAACGTGAGCAGGCTCGCCACCCCGTACACCGGTCCGGAGGCCAGGACCTCCGCGGCCAGGTCCCGCGCGTCCGAGGGGAGGCGCATCGTCGGGACGTACGCGGGGGCGTGCTGCTGGCGGACGTGCGGCGTCTTCTCGAAGATGTCGGGCGACGCCTCGAACAACGCCTGATGGTAGGACTGCGGCGGCTGCCCGGCGGCGTGCCGTCCCTGCGCCGGAGCGGCCCCGGCGGCCCCGGCGGCACGGTCCCGTGAACCGCCGTGCGCCTGCTGCGCACCGGTGCCCGGGGCGTACTGAGACGGGGAACCGGGGGCGTGCGGGGACGTGGAGCCTGGGGCGTGCGGAGCGCCGGGCACCTGCTGGGAGGAGGTGCCGGCGGCGTGCCGGGCCGCCGGGCCGGTCGCCGCTCCGGGCGTGACGCCCGGCGGGGAGCGGTGCCCGGCCGGGTCCACCTCACCGGGCCGCACCCTGCGGGTGGGCACCTCGCCCTGGTCGTAGGAGCCGGGCCGGGCCTCGGTCCACGGGCGGGACGGCGCGGGCGGCGCGAAACGCGTGGGCAGGTCACCCTCGGCGGCGCGTGCGGCGTCGGCGCCCGGGCGTACGGTCGGCGCCTCGCGGGACAGCCCCACGTCGCGCAGTTCCTCACCGGTGACCCGGACCGTCGGCCACGGGTCGCCGGGACCGTCCCCCTTGGGCACGTCGCCGAGCAACGAGACGTACTCCCCCGCCTGCGTCCCCACGCCCCCACCGGGCCCCGCGGCTCCGGGAACGCCCGGGGTGCCAGGAGGCCGGGCCGCCGCTCCGGTGGCCGGGCCGGGCAGGAGGGAGTGCCCGGTGACCGGCGTCCCCGCGACAGGAGTCCCCGGGCCCAGCGGGCCCGCGGCCGGGCTGCTCGTCAGGGGGCCGCCCGTGCGGGACGGCCCCGTGCGCACCGGGCGGGTGCCCGGGGGCGGGCCCATCTGGGGCGGGCCGTCCCCCATGTCCGGGACGGTCATGATGTCGTCGGGGACGTTCGCGCGGCCTCCGCGCGGGGGGACCAGCCGGACGAGCTGGGTGGCGAGCTGGGACGCCGTGGGACGTTTGGCCGGGTCGCGGTGGAAGGCCGCGCGCAGCAGCGGGCGCAGCAGCGCGGGCGCGGCGTCGACGTTGGCCCGTCCCGCCGTGATGTTGTAGAAGATCATCTCCAGCGTGCCCTTGCCGAAGGGCGGCTGGCCCGTCGCGGCGTAGAGCACGGTGCCCGCCCAGGCGTGCACGTCCACCTCGGGCCCGGCCTCGTGGCCCTCGATGATCTCCGGCGCGAGGTATCCGGGCGTGCCGATGAACATGCCGGTCTGGGTGAGCCGGGTGGCGTCGACGGCCTGCGCGATGCCGAAGTCGATGAGGACGGGTTCGCCGTCCAGCAGCAGGACGTTGCCCGGCTTGAGGTCGCGGTGGATGACCCCGGCCGCGTGCACGGCCGCCAGCGCCTCGGCCACGCCGTGCGCCACCCGCACCAGCGGGCCGACCGCGAGGGGGCCGTCACGTTTGACCGTGTCGTCCAGGGGCATTCCCGGCACGTACCGGGTCACGATGTAGGGACGGCTGCCGGTCACGTCGGCGTCGAGCACCTCGGCGATGTTGCGGCTGCGCACGCGCCGCATGGTCTCGACCTCGCGCGCGAGCCTGCGGCGCGCGACGTCGTCCCCGGTCACCTCGGCGCGCAGCACCTTGACGGCGACCTGCCGCCCCTGGGAGTCGAGTGCGAGGTGCACCACGCCCATGCCGCCCTCGCCGAGCCGCCGGAGCAGCCGGTAAGGGCCCAATCGGTCGTCATGTTTCATCTGATCTCCGGCGGTGCCCCGGTATTCATGCCCGGAGGAAAGCGCCTTGCTCCAATTGTCACATTTCGTGTACCGAGCGCAATGCCCAAGAGCATCGGCCGGCGATCGACGACATGGCCCGCCGCCCGAACCACGTGCCACCCCCGCGGACGCCCCACGTCACCGGCCGATCGGCGGCCCCACCCCTGACGGCGGCCACCGGTTCGCCCTCCCAGCCTCCGGTGGACATGCGAGTGCCCCACGGACGAACGCCCGTGGTCCTTGACGGCACGTAGCACCATACCGGCTTAAACCCCACACATAAGTGAACCATGAGGCCACATTCCCGGTAATACAACGGCCCAACCGGTGCCAACGGTTTCCCGGAACCGGAAAAACTTCGCCGCGGCTCCTTCTACCTGGCCAGGGACAGGATCTCCGCAGTCTTCAGCCGCGTCAGGGCCTCACCCGCGAGCGCCAGCTTGGAGCCCCGGATCCCGCTGCCGATGACCACCAGCGGCCGGCGTGCGACCTCGGAGTCCACCAGCACGGGCCAGTCGTCGGGCAGCCCGAGCGGCGTGATGCCGCCGAACTCCATACCCGACATCTCGACGGCTTCCGGCTGCGGGGCGAAGGAGGTCTTGCGCGCGTCCAGATGGCGGCGGATCACCCCGTTCACGTCGGCGCGCATGGTGGCCAGCACCATGACGGCCGCGTACCGCGTCTCCCCTCCCCGCTTGGCCGCGACGATCACGCAGTTCGCCGAGTCCTCCAGCGCCACCTCGTACCGCTCGCAGAACGCGGCGGTGTCGGCCAGCTCGGGGTCGATCGGCGTCACCACGACGTCCTCGGTCAGGGAGTCCACGGCGCGGGCCACGGGCGCGGCGAGCAGGTCGCGCCGATCCTTCGCCGGCACCCAGTCGAGCGTGCCCAGCCTCACGGGTCATGCCTCCTTCAGTACGCGGTGATGAATCTCGGTCACCACCTTACGGGCGGACTCGAAGGCGCCCGCCTGCCAGGCGACGAGGTGGCTGAGCCAGTCGCCGGCGAAGTAGACCCGCCCGGCCGGGCGCTGGAGCAGCGAGAAGCCGTTCCTCGACGGCCAGCTCACCCACGCGCCCTCGATGTGCGGCTGGCGCCGCCAGGCGATCGACGCCGAGGCCAGAATGCCCTTGGCATAGGCCGGGCCGTGGACCTTCGCGCCCTGGTCCAGCGCCTGCCGGAGCCGCTCGGCGTGGGGCAGGCCCTCGTAGATCTCGGCGTCCTGGGCGGTGTTGTAATAGCCGACGACCAGGCCCCGCTCGCCGTGGAACCCGTACGACGGGTACCAGATGTGCCCGATGTCCAGGTCGGTCTCGGTGGCGCCGCCGTAGATGCGGTCCTCGATCTCCCACCAACGCCGGCGGTACTCCAGCCCGAGCTTGCCCGCCGACATCGGTGTCGGCGTGGCCAGCGCGGCCACGACGTCGGTTCCGAGGTTGCCCGGGATCTTCGCCATGACATGCGGGGGCAGCGCCGCGACGCAGTAGTCCGCCCGGAGGACGCCGCCGCCCTCGACGGTCACCTCCACGCCGTCCGGCCTGTTCATGATCCGTGTGACGCGGGCGCCGGTCCTGACGCGGCCCGCCCCGACGCGGGCCGCGAGCGCGCGCACGATCGCGTCCATGCCCCCGACCGGCTGGAACATCGGCATCGCCTGGTCGTAGCCCGCGTCCATGGTGAGCACCCGTCCGAGGCCCTCGGCGAGCACCTGGGTCAGCGGCGGCGGCGTCCCGAGATCGGTGCCCGGCCGCACCCCGGGGTCCACCCGGAACCCCCGGCGCTCGCTCCCGGTGTACTCGTGCTCGGGGCCGATCGCACCGAAGTCGGAGAGGAAGTCCAGCAGGCGCTCTTTGTCGGCCTTGGTGAGCCTGGCGTCGAGCGCCCCCGCGTCGGTCGCCTTGGCGAGCAGCTCGGAGATGTAGCCGTAGGCGTCCGCGCGGGCCGTGCGGACGCGCACCGGGCGCCGCATGCCCGCGGTGAGGACGTAGGCGGAGGCGTTGGTGTTGACGAACACCTCAAGGGGCACGCCCAGCTCGCGGCAGTAGTCGAGCGTCACCATCCACTGGGCGATGCGGGCCGGGCCCGCGTTGAAGTACGTCCCCGCGCCGAAGCCCACGCGCTGGGTCTCCCCCAGCGCCCCGTCGGCCACCCCCGCGACCGGGCTCGCGGCCAGTTCGGTCAACGTGTCGCCGCCGCGCAGGGTGATGCTGCGCCCGCCGATCCCGTCCCTGGCCTCAAGGACCGTGCAGTCGTACCCGGCCTTGCCCAGCTCGTACGCGCACGCCAGGCCCGCCACGCCCGCGCCCAGCACGAGCACGGTCCCGGCACGCCCGCCGCGCAGCGCGAAGTCCGACCGCTGCGGCGGCACGTACGGCGTCGGGGCGGTCGCGCCCGGCGTCACGGGCACCGGGGTCGTGGTCTTCGACGGGGCGAGGCCGAGCACGCCCATCGCCGCGTACATGGCGCCCGCGCCGCCCGCCGCGCCGATGCCGACGAGCAGGGCACGCCGCGTCAGGCCGTCCGCGGCGCGGCGCGGTAACCCTTCGTTCTCTTCCACGCGCTCAGCCGTACCGTCCGCTGTCGCAGGCCACCCGGCCGGCGATCGTCGCGAACAGGCCGAGCAGCGCCATGATGTCGCGGAAGTCCTCGGTCGTGAACTCGGTGTGGCGGGGGCCGGCCTGCCGCGTGCCCGGCACCAGCGCGCAGCCGGCGGCGATGGCCGTGGAGTTCCATTCCACGCCGAGCGTGAACGGCGCGGGGACGACGTACGGGCGGAAGTCGCTCAGGCGGTTCAGCGCGCGGGCCGCGCCCTCGCGGATCAGCGCCTGCGCGACGGCCGGCGTGAGAAGCTCGGCGGAGAAGCGGTCGACGCCCTTCTTGACCGCGACGGTCTCGACGTCCCCGAGCAGCGCGCGGGCCTCCTCGCACACGGCCTCGTCGCCGGTCACCAGCGCCACCGGCACGCCGAGGAAGCCGGCGAACCCGGCCACGAGCGCGGTCTCGCCGCACACCTCGCCGTTGAGGTAGACGTTCTGGATCTCCTTGCCCATCCAGGTGTGGTTGAGCACGCCGTGCTGGACGCCCGCGCGGGCGTGGTACCCGGCGAAGATCGCGGCCTGGCAGTCGGCCGTGAGGCCCTGGCCCATGCGCATCGGCTTGCCGGGGCCGCGGATCAGGGAGGCGCGCGGGTCGAGCAGGTCGATCCGCAGGTTCTTGGTCGAGCCGTGGGCGTCGTTGACGACCACCGACGTCGCGCCCGCCTCGCAGGCCCCGGCGATGACGGCGTTGGCGTCGGCGGTCATGAGCTCGCAGCCGCGCTCGTAGCCGCGGCCACCGGCGTGCATCTCCTCCGGGTCGGTGAGCCCGGTCACGCCCTCCATATCGACCGACACGTAAACCTTCATCGCCGTCCCCAGTTTTCCACCCTTCTGATGTCTTCAGCGCCCATAAAGCCGAACTTGTTGACCATGATGGCGCCGATGGTCTTCCGCCACGGCTCGGGCACCTCCTCGACGGCCGGAGGGTAGCACCGCTCCAGCCATTCCGTGGACTCCCGCGTCGCCTGAAGGTACCCGGCCGCCCTGGCGAACGGCGTGCTCTCGATCCCGGGGACGTGCGCGCAGCCGTACTCGATCATCTCCTGGCCGCCGTACGGCGGGGGCTGCTGCCACTTGCGCGCCACCGGACGGTCGGCGGTGATCGCGGTCCGCATCGGCCGCCGCTCGATCGCCGCCTGGATCAGCTCCTTGTACAGGCACTTCCCGCACCGCCCGCACGGCCCGTCGAGGTCCCCGCGCAGACACCAGCGAACCTGATCTTTGAGCTCCGAGCCGAGCGCGATCCGCATCGTCATCGCCTCGCTGATCCCCGCCACGGGCAGCACGATCGGCAGCCCCGCGGCGGCGAACAAGCGTCCCCAGGGGCCGCGCCCGGACCACATCGGGTTGTCGGGCGTGTACCGGTGCACGTACCTGCCCCCACCGAGCCACCGGGACCCGATCTCGTACCCGAGCGCGATCCCCCCGAGATCCATCGCGTCGGCCAACAGCAGCGCGCCGACCGTCACCGCGTGGTGCTCGGGATATCCGGGACGAGGACTCCTGAGCAGGAACTCCAGATCCGACTCGACGACGGTGACGTCCCGCCCCGTCTTGACCGCCAGCTCGGCCAGCACATCGGACCGGTAATGCGTCCAGCGGTTCGGAATCCTGGGATGGGTCACCCGGCGGAAGTGAACGAGCGGCGCCTCCGGCAGCAACGCCGCCACCGCCACCGAGTCCGCCCCACCACTGTAGGAAATCGCCAGCCGACTCCCCTGCCGGACCCCGGGCGCGCCGACCGGCCCGGCCTCGATCCCCCACCCGCCGTACAAAGCCTCGGCGAACCCCTGGGACACAGGCCGATCGAACTCGATCCTCCCCCGAGCCCAGGGCGCGACGACCGTCCACGCCGCGAGCGCGAGCAGATCAGGATGCACAGAATCAGGATCGGCCGGGAACGGCGTCCGAACCCGGCAGGAGTCGGTCGCCAACTCGACCTCCTGCCCATCGGTGACGTTCCCGACGAGCCCTTCCCCACCCCCCAGCCGCAAGCGCAGCCGCCACTCCCCACCTTCAGCAACCCAGGCAACCCTCATGACGCCACCCCGGCAACCCGCGAGACCGTCATGACGCCGTCCTCACGCGTCCCCGCGCGGCGCGGGTCCATCCGCGGCCGGCCGGTCACCCTCACGGATCTCCTCGACGGCCTGCCAGAGCAGCACATCGGCCTGAAGCAGATGATCGACGGCCGAGGCGGTCTCGCTCGCGAGGCGATGGGTCTCCGCGACCTTGGCCCCGAGCGCGGGATCAGTGGCCTTGACCGGCGCCGCCGCCGCGCTCTCCACGCGCTTCCGCAGCTGCCCGACCTCCCGGCGCACCTCGGCCAACTCCCGCTTGAGCGCCTGCACCTCCCACAGGGCGTCCTTGACGTCCTGCCGATGATCGGCCCTGGTCACATACCGCCCGTCAAACCGCCGGAGCACAGCGCGCCACACCCCGGAAGGCACCAAAGCCCGCACCCCAAACCGCGCCATGACCGGCAACCCTAGCGCCAAACCATGATCTACCCGAACCACTCATCCATCCGCCCCGCAGCCGGCCGAGCCCCCGTCTCGCCACAGCCGGCTCGCACGTGATCGCGGCCGTCTCCTGGGCAAACGCGCCGAGCAGCGTATAGGACTTTCCGTCAATCCCGTGATACGCAGCGTGTCCGCATGGGAGTCTGGCGAAGACGGACTGATCCAACAGATCAAGGGATCACGCGCGTTCGAGATCGCGCACTCCCCAAGAGAGGACGCCCCTGGTGCGGTCATATGACGGTGTTAACCTCGCGCGCGTGTCGCGCGAGGTTCAGCGGCCGGTCCTCCATTCGGTGGCGATTGCCAGTGCGGCGGCCAATGATGTGGGGACGATTCCTCTCAGCAGGGCTGTGGACCAGGGCTGGTCGTCACCGAGGACGGCGTTTCCCACTGTCCCTATGTAGACGAGACCGCAGCACAGGGCTAGGCATACGCGTCTGGTCGTTCGCGGGGACCATCTCACCGGCGCTCTCCTTGACCAGAAACGGACCGAACCGGAGAGGAGGGGTTCCCTGGTCGGATCGGTGGGCGATTCAGTGGCCGGTGAAGGTGGGCTTTGTTTTTTCGGTGAAGGCGGTCAAGCCGGTGTGGGCGTCTTTCGTCGCGAAGAGGGCGGAGAAGTGGAGGCGTTCTATTTCGAGGCCCGTGTCGAGGTCGGTTTCGAGGCCGTGGTCCACGGCCTGCTTGGCGGCGCGCAAGGCCAGGGGCGGGGCGTCGGCGAAGCGTTCGGCCAGGGCGAGGGACGCGGTGTAGACGTCGGTGTCGGGGACGACCTTGTCGACCAGGCCGAGGGCCAAGGACTCGGCGGCGTCGACGTGGCGGCCGGTGAAGATCAGATCCTTGGCGCGGGCGGGGCCGATCAGGCGGGGCAGGCGCTGGGTGCCGCCGGCGCCGGGGATGATGCCGAGGGCGATCTCGGGCTGGCCGAGCTTGGCGCCCTCCCCTGCGACGCGGAAGTCGGCGCAGAGGGCCAGCTCGCAGCCGCCACCGAGGGCGTATCCGGTGACCGCCGCGATGACGGGCTTGCCGATCTTGGCGATGGCGGTGAAGCACGCCTGGAGGCCGCCGGAGTGGGCGGACATCTCTGCGTATCCCATGTGGGCCATCTCCTTGATGTCCACGCCCGCCGCGAAGGACCGCTCCCCGCCGTAGATGACGACGGCGCGGACGCCGGGGTCGGCGTCGACCTGGCGGGCGGCGTCGCCGAGCTCTGCCTGCATCTGGATGTTGATGGCGTTCATCTTCGGCCGGTCGAGCCGGATGGTCGCGACGCCGCCGGTGGACTCGACGCGTACGAACTCTCCCATGACGCCCTCCTCGGTGGTACGACCCCGCGCCCCGGCGGCACGGCACCACCACGATACGGGCGCGGCGATCGACGACGCCGCCGGGGGATGACCTTGGCCGTCCCCCGGGAGCGTCGTGGATGTGCGGCTTCCTTGCCCTCTCGCTCGAACGAAACGGGCAGAGCTCAGCGGAGGGTGCCATTGGTCATGCCGACGGGCTCCTCGGGGGCGGTGATCAGGCCCGGTTCGGCCGGGGAGGACATCAGGACGTGGGCGGGCACCACGCGGACGGTGTAGCCGAAGGCGCCCGTGCGGTCCAGCGGGACGACGCCCGTGTAGGTGGCCTTGCCGTCGTCGCCCACCGAGTCGACCGACAGCGTGACGTACGAGGGCTTGATCAGCTCGTCGTGCCCGCCGACCTTGCCGTACGCGGCCTGCACCGACACGTCGTCGGGGGACAGCTCGCCGAGCGCGACGGTGGCGCGGACCTCCATGGCCGCGCCGAGCTGCGGGGTGTCCCCGATGCCCGAGGTCTCGACGTGCTCGACGCGGACGCCCGGCCAGGCACGGCTGACGCGCAGCTTCCACGCCGCGAACTCGCGGGCCCGGACGTGGTCGGCCTTGGACAGCTCGCGGGCCGACGTGGCCGCGGGGGCGTACAGGTCGACCACGTAGTCGCGGAGCATGCGCCCGGCCAGGACCTTCGGGCCGAGGGAGCTGAAGGTGTGCTTGACCATCTCCAGCCAGCGGCGCGGGTACCCGCCGCCGGAGCGGTCGTAGAAGCGGGCGGCGACCTCGCGCTCGATCAGGTCGTAGAGCGCGGACGCCTCCAGCTCGTCACGGCGGTCGGCGTCCTCGACGCCGTCGGCGGTCGGGACCGCCCAGCCGTTGTCACCGTCGTACCACTCGTCCCACCAGCCGTCCTTGATGGACAGGTTCAGCCCGCCGTTGAGCGCGGCCTTCATGCCGGAGGTGCCGCAGGCCTCCAGCGGGCGCAGCGGGTTGTTCATCCACACGTCGCAGCCCTGCACCATGAGCCGCCCGAGGTTCATGTCGTAGTCGGGCAGGAAGACGATGCGGTGCCGGACGTCCTCGCGGTCGGCGAACCTGACGATCTGCTGGATCAGCTTCTTGCCGCCCTCGTCGGCCGGGTGTGCCTTGCCCGCGATGACGATCTGGACGGGCCGCTCCGGGTCGAGCAGCAGGTGCTTGAGCCGGTCGGCGTCCTTGAGCATGAGCGTGAGCCGCTTGTAGGACGGCACGCGCCGGGCGAAGCCGATGGTGAGCACGTCCGGCGACAGGGCCTCGTCGATCCAGCCGAGCTCGGCGCTGGAGGCGCCGCGCGCCCGCCACGAGGACCGCAGCCGCTCGCGGGCCCCCTCGACCAGCCGGGCCCGCAGCCTGCCGCGGATGCCCCAGATGTCCTCGTCGGAGAGCTTCTGGACGCCCTCCCAGCCCTGGGCCTTCTCGATCAGGGACGGGAGCTCCTCGCCGGCCAGCTCCATGACCTCGCGGGCCACCCACGTGGGGGCGTGCACGCCGTTGGTGATCGACCCGATCGGGATGTCGTCGAGGTCGAACCCCGGCCACAGCCCCTGGAACATCTCGCGGCTGACCTCGCCGTGCAGCTCGGAAACGCCGTTGACCCGCTGGGCGAGCCGCATGCCCATGACGGCCATGTTGAACAGGGCGCCCTCGCCGGTGGACTCGGGCGTGCCCGGCTCGGCGCCGAGCGCGAGGATGCGCTCCACGGGCACCGTCGGCCAGGCGTTGGCGCCGCCGAACTGCCGCTCGATCATCTCGACGGGGAAGCGGTCGATGCCCGCGGGGACCGGCGTGTGGGTGGTGAACACCGTGCCGGCGCGCACCGCTTCCAGGGCCTCGTCGAAGGAGAGCCTGTGCTCGGTGAGCTCGCGGATGCGCTCCAGGCCGAGGAAGCCCGCGTGGCCCTCGTTGGTGTGGAAGACCTCCGGCTCGGGGTGCCCGGTGATCCTGCAGTAGGCGCGCAGGGCCCGCACGCCGCCGATGCCGAGCAGCAGCTCCTGCATGAGGCGGTGGTCGGTGCCCCCGCCGTACAGCCGGTCGGTGACGTCGCGGGCGGCGGTGTCGTTCTCGGCGACGTCGGAGTCGAGGAGCAGCAGCGGGACCCGGCCGACCTGGGCGACCCAGATCTGGGCGTGCAGCGTGCGGTCCCCGGGCAGCGGGATGGCGACGCGGGCGGGCGTGCCGTCGGCCTCCTTCAGGAGGGACAGGGGCAGGCCGCCGGGGTCGAGGCTCGGGTAGTGCTCCTGCTGCCAGCCCTCGGGCGAGAGGGACTGGGTGAAGTAGCCGTGCCGGTAGAGGAGCCCGACGCCGAGGATGGGCACGCCGAGGTCGCTGGCGGCCTTCAGGTGGTCGCCGGCGAGGATGCCGAGGCCCCCGGAGTACTGCGGGAGCGCCGCGGCGATGCCGTATTCGGGCGAGAAGTAGCCGATGGCGGCGGGGGCGTCCGGCAGCGTCTGGTACCAGCGCGGGGCGGTCATGTACTCCCGCAGGTCGTCGGCGGCGTCGGCCAGCCTGCGGAGGAATCTGCGATCACGTGCCAGCTCGGCGAGCCTGTCGGCTTCCACCGCTCCCAGTAGGGCGACCGGGTCGTGGCCGACCCGCTCCCAGGTGGCTGGGTCCACCTCCGCGAAGAGGTCCAAGGTCTCGGGATGCCAGGACCAGCGCAGGTTGTGCACCAGCTCGCCCAAGGCGGCCAGCTCTGCGGGAAGGACGGTACGGACGGTGAATCTGCGGATTGCTCTCACGGGGCCAGACCCTAGTTACTCAGCGCCACGACGCGCGACCGGAACGCTCTTCGCGTCTGCCAGATGTACTGCGATTCGCTCTCACCACTAGCCAACATGCTCAAACCTCACTAAAGCCGACACGGCACAGTGATCTCAACTCGATCATGTACGACTGTCGCGCACACCGGCAACATGATGGAGAAAAGGCGCGCCGTGGGCCCCTAACTTCCCCCGGGGATGCTTGAGGATGGACTATGGGGGCAGTCCCATGTAAGAGCCTCACCTCTACCTCTCCGGACTCGGGATGGCACGGTCACTCCCGGCCGGAGCCGACCATGCCCGCATATCCCAGGCGCCGTGCCCGGGAACCTACCGGAAGCAAAGATCAATCCTTGCCCTCACAATTCCCGGTGACGCCCGGTGCGTCGCCGCTACCTTGAGACGCGATGATCGGACGAATCCCAATACAGGACATTCACCCAGTCGTCGATTGCGGGCGGTGGCCCGCGAAATCCGCGGCGGGCGAGACTTTCGAGATAAGCGCCGTCGTGTTCCGTGAGGGACACGACGCGGTGGCGGCCGGGGTCGTGCTCTTCGACCCGGACGGCGTTCGAAGGCCGCTCCTGCTGATGCGGGAAGGCGAGCCGGGGACCGACCGGTGGTCGGTGGAGGTGACGCTGCCCACGGAGGGCACCTGGCAGTTCCGCGTCGAGGCCTGGAGCGACCCGGTCGCCACCTGGCTGCACGACGCGGGCATCAAGATCCCCCGGGGCATCGACGTCGAGTTGATGTGCGAGGAGGGGGCCCGCGTCTTCGAGCGGGCCGCGAAGGGCGTCCGGCAGGCGGGGTGCGACGACTGCGCCCACCGCGCCGCGCTGCAGGAGGTGGCGGACCGCCTGCGCGACGACGAGCTCGACCCGCGGGCGCGCCTGTCGTACGCGCAGCTCCCGGACGTCGCGAGCGCCCTGACCGCCCATCCCTTGCGCGACCTGGTCACGCGGGGGCCACGCTACCGGGTCCGGGTGGATCGCCGCCGTGCGCTGTTCGGCTCGTGGTACGAGCTGTTCCCTCGCTCCGAGGGCGCGGTGATCGAGCAGGACGTTCCCCCCAAGTCCGGAAATTTCCGGACGGCCGCCGAGCGGCTGCCGGCCGTGGCCGCCATGGGCTTCGACGTCGTCTACCTGCCGCCCGTCCACCCCATCGGCGACGCCTACCGCAAGGGCCGCAACAACACCCTGCACCCCGAGCCGTACGACGTGGGCTCCCCGTGGGCGATCGGCGCCGCGGAGGGCGGCCACGACGCGATCCACCCCGACCTCGGCACCATGGAGGACTTCGACGCCTTCGTGAAGCGTGCCGGGGAGCTGGGCCTGGAGGTCGCGCTGGACCTGGCGCTGCAGTGCTCCCCCGACCATCCGTGGGTCAAGGAGCACCCGGAGTGGTTCACGATCCGCGCCGACGGGTCGATCGCCTACGCCGAGAACCCTCCGAAGAAGTACCAGGACATCTACCCGCTGAACTTCGACAAGGACCCCGAGGGCATCTACGCCGAGGTGCTGCGGGTCGTGCGCCACTGGATCGACCACGGCGTGCGCATCTTCCGCGTCGACAACCCGCACACCAAGCCGGTGGAGTTCTGGGAGCGGCTGCTCGGCGAGATCTACACCACCGACCCCGACGTGGTGTTCCTGTCGGAGGCGTTCACCAGGCCCCCGATGCTGCGCGCCCTCGCCAAGGTCGGCTTCCACCAGTCCTACACCTATTTCACGTGGCGGACCGCCGCCGGGGAGCTGGAGAGCTACTTCTCCGAGCTGTCCCATGAGACGAGCCACTACCTGCGGCCGAACCTCTTCGTGAACACCCCGGATATCCTGCACGAATACCTCCAGACCGGAGGCGTGCCCGCCTTCAAGATCAGGGCCGTCCTCGCCGCCCTGGGGTCCCCCTCGTGGGGCATGTACGCGGGCTACGAGCTCGCCGAGGGCACCCCGGTGCGTCCGGGCAGCGAGGAATACCTGAACAGCGAGAAGTACGAGCTGCGGCCTCGTGACTGGGCGGGCGCGGAACGCGACGGCCGCAGCCTCGCGCCGTTCATCACGACCCTCAATTTGTTCAGAAGAGCACACCCAGCGGTCCAGGAACTGCGTAACCTACGGTTCCACAGCGTCGACCACCCGGACATGATCTGCTTCTCCAAGCGGCTGCCCGGCGCCTACGACCCGTCCACACGACGGCACGGTCTGGGCGATGTGGTCCTGGTCGTCGTCAATCTGGATCCGCACAACACGCACGAGGCGACGGTCACCTTGGACATGCCGGGCCTCGGCCTCGATTGGGGCGCGGAGTTCCTCGTGGACGACGAGCTATCGGGCGAGTCGTACCACTGGCGGCATGCCAACTACGTGCGCCTCGATCCACATATCAATCCAGCCCACGTCCTCACACTGCGAGCGACGCCGGCCGGCCGGTCATAGACGCCCGGCCGCGTCGGCGTACGCGCGCATAAGCACAGCGGGGAGTCCACAGGTGAGCTTGACGCCTCAGCCGGTTCCTGACACTTTCACCCACGAAAAGCCGCGCGACCCGCGCTGGTACAAGCGTGCCGTCTTCTACGAGGTCCTCATCCGAGGGTTCGCGGACTCGAACGGCGACGGCACCGGAGACATCCGGGGCCTGATCAACAAGCTGGACTACCTCCAGTGGCTCGGCGTCGACTGCCTGTGGCTCCTGCCGCTCTACGAATCTCCCCTCAAAGACGGCGGATACGATATTTCTGACTTCATGAAGATCCTCCCGGATTTCGGAGACCTGGGGGACTTCATCAAGCTCGTCGACGAGGCGCACAAGCGGGGAATGCGGGTCATCGCCGACCTGGTCATGAACCACACCAGCGACCAGCACCCCTGGTTCCAGGCGTCCCGCCACGACCCCACCGGGCCGTTCGGCGACTTCTACGTCTGGTCCGACAACAGCGACGAATACAGCGACGCCCGCATCATCTTCATCGACACCGAGGCGTCCAACTGGACCTACGACCCGGTCCGGGGCCAGTACTACTGGCACAGGTTCTTCCACCACCAGCCGGACCTGAACTACGAGAACCCGGCCGTCCAGGACGCCATGCTGGAGGTCCTGCGGTTCTGGCTCGACCTCGGCATCGACGGCTTCCGCCTCGACGCGGTCCCCTACCTGTTCGAGCAGGAGGGCACCAACTGCGAGAACCTGGCGCCGACCCACGCCTACCTCAAGCGGGTCAGGCGCGAGGTGGACCGCCTGTACCCCGACCGCGTGCTGCTCGCCGAGGCCAACCAGTGGCCCGCCGACGTCGTCGAGTACTTCGGCGACCCGGTCACCGGCGGCGACGAGTGCCACATGGCGTTCCACTTCCCGCTCATGCCGCGCATCTTCATGGCCGTGCGCCGCGAGACCCGCTACCCGATCTCCGAGATCATGGCCCAGACACCCAAGATCCCCGAGAACTGCCAGTGGGGCATCTTCCTGCGCAACCACGACGAGCTCACCCTTGAGATGGTGACCGACGAAGAGCGCGACTACATGTACACCGAGTACGCCAAGGACCCGCGCATGCGGGCCAACGTCGGCATCCGCCGCCGCCTCGCCCCGCTGCTGGAGAACGACCGCAACCAGATCGAGCTGTTCACCGCCCTGCTGATGAGCCTGCCGGGCAGCCCGGTGCTCTACTACGGCGACGAGATCGGCATGGGCGACAACATCTGGCTCGGCGACCGCGACGGCGTCCGCACGCCCATGCAGTGGACGCCCGACCGCAACGCCGGGTTCTCCGACTGCGACCCCGGCCGGCTCTACCTACCGGTGATCATGGACCCGATCTACGGGTACCAGGCGCTGAACGTCGAGGCGCAGCAGAAGAACGCCGGGTCGCTGCTGCACTTCACGAAGAAGATGATCGAGATCCGCAAGCGGCACCCGGTGTTCGGTCTCGGAGAGTTCACGGAACTCAACTCTTCCAACCCCAGTGTTCTGGCTTTCGTCCGCGAGCTCGGCGACGATCGAGTCCTGTGCGTCAACAACTTGTCCCGCTTCCCGCAGCCCGTGGAGCTGGACCTGCGGAGGTTCGAGGGGGTCACGCCGGTGGAGTGCACGGGCGGGGTTCCTTTCCCCCCAATCGGGGAACTTCCGTATCTTTTGACGCTTCCTGGGCATGGGTTCTATTGGTTCACCCTTCCGCCGACGAGCGCAGCAGCCGAGGAGACGTGACACATACTCTCGAAGAGCTCCTTGCCGGCTGGATCACCGGACAGCGGTGGTTCGCCGGCAAGAGCCGCGCGATCTCGGGGCTGGCCGTGGAATCGGCCACTCCTTTGCCCCTCCGTGGTCTTGAAGAAACCCGCCAGAGCGATGTGGCGGGTTCCTCCAGGACCACGGGTGACCAGGTCTCCGTGCGCCACGTGGTGATCACCGTCACCCAGGGGGACGCCGTCGACCGCTACCAACTGCTCGTGGGGCTACGCCCCGAGCTGCCCCAGCGCCTGCGCCACGTCGCGATCGGCGAGACCGCGGAGGGCTTCGCCTACGACGCCGTCCACGACGCCGACGTGACCGGGGTGCTGCTCGCGGCCATGGCCGGGGACGCCGACGTCGGGCCGCTGCGCTTCCGGCGCATGCCGGGTACCACGATCGACACCTCGCTGCGCAGCCTGGTCCTCGGCGGCGAGCAGTCCAACACCTCGCTGGTGTTCGGCGACGCCTACATCTGCAAGCTGTTCCGCAAGCTGATCCCGGGCGTCAACCCCGAGGTGGAGGTCGTCTCGGCCCTGGCCCGCCGGGGCTCGCGCAACATCGCCCGCCCGTACGGCTGGGTCGAGACCGACGTCGACGGCCAGAGCACCACGCTCGCCTTCGTCCAGGAGTTCCTGTCGACCGCCAGCGACGGCTGGGCGCTCGCCCTGACCAGCGTCCGCGACCTGTACGGCTCGCCGCCCGGCACGCCGTGCTGCGACGCGGGCGGCGACTTCGCCGCCGAGTCGCACCGGCTCGGCATGGCCACCGCCCGTCTGCACCGCCAGATGGCCGACGCCTTCCCCACGAGCACGATCGAGGCGCCCGAGGTCAAGCGCATGGTCGAGGGGTTCAGGCGCCGCCTGGAGTCGGCGATCTCCGAGGTGCCCGAGCTGGCCGCGCACGCCGGGGTCGCGCACCAGGCGTTCGACCGGCTGGCCGACATCGGCCGGCCGATCACGGTCCAGCGGGTCCACGGCGACTACCACCTCGGCCAGGTCATGCGGACGCCGAGCGAATGGGTGGTCCTGGACTTCGAGGGCGAGCCCGGTCAGCCGCTGCGCGAGCGCCGCGCGCTGGACTCCCCGCTCAGGGACGTCGCCGGCATGCTGCGCTCGTTCGACTATGCCGCGCGCCACCTGCTGTTCGGCCGTCCCGACGCCGAGGCGCTGGAACCGTGCGCGGCCGAGTGGGCCGAGCGCAACCGCGCGGAGTTCGTCGCGGGCTACTCGGCGGCGGGGGGCAGGATCCACGGCGACGACGCGGTCGTGCTGCGGGCGCTGGAGCTGAGCAAGGCCGCCTACGAGGTGGTCTACGAGGCGCGCAACCGCCCGACGTGGCTGCCGATCCCGCTCGCCGCCTTCACGCAGGCCGCCCGGTAGATTACCATCCGTAGTCGCACGCATGCCTAGCGTGAGGCGGTGGAAGGATGCGGCGAGGGCGGGTCGCCGTCGTGGGGGCGGGGGCCGTCGCCTCGGCACTGGTCCTGACGTCATGCCTGACGCAGGCGGCCGGGCCCCCGGTCGTGGACGCCCGGCGGCAGGCCCTGCGGTCGGAGGCCACCGCGGACGCCGCTCCTGCGGGCGCGGCGATGCGCCCGGCGCCCACGCGCGGGGAGGAGGCCAGGGCCACCGAGGTGCTGCTGGCCCATCCCCGGCTCGGCGCCATGGTCAGGCGCTCGTACGCCGCCGCGGCGGGCCGGCCGCTGACGTCGCCCGCCGAGCTGCGCGTGCACAGTTTGATCTTCCGCAGGCACGGCTGCGAGGCCCACCGCTGCCTGCAGCTCTTCGTGAGATTTCCCGACGGCCGGTGGCTGGACGTGGGGCGGGTGATCGCCGATCTGACCACCGGCGAGCTGCGTGTCCTGAACTGGTGAGACATACAGCCCGAAACGCCTGGACCACACGTTTGCCATAGGCAAGGTGTGATACCTCCGAGATCGTGGGTTGGCAGGCCGTTCTGGGGCAGGGTTAGGGGATACGCAGAGGTAGTGACGAGCAAGGCGCCTGAGGAGCGGTGAGCGATTCGATGAACGCGGACCTGGACCTGAACCGATTGGCGGGCGGCGCACACCATGATCCGCACTCGATCCTGGGCGCGCACCCCTCACCCGACGGCATGACGGTGCGGGCGTTGAAGCCCCTGGCCGAGAAGGTCGAGCTGGTGCTCGACGACGGCGGCCAGGAGACCGTCCACGAGATGAGTCACGAGGCGCACGGCGTGTTCACGGCCACGTTGCCGGGCGTGGACAAGGTGCCGCCCTACCACCTGCGCGTGACGTACGAGGGCGGCGAGCCGCACGACGTGGGCGACCCGTACCACCACTGGCCCACTCTGGGCGAGATCGACCTGCACCTGATCGGAGAGGGCCGCCACGAGCGCCTGTGGGAGGTCCTCGGCGCCCGGGTCATGCGCCACGGCGACGAGGACGGCACCGCCTTCGCCGTCTGGGCCCCGAACGCGCGCGGGATGCGCGTCGAGGGCGACTTCAACCACTGGAACGGCTCCGGCCACCCGATGCGCTCGCTCGGCGCCTCCGGGGTGTGGGAGCTGTTCATCCCCGGGGTCGGCGCGGGCGAGCGCTACAAGTTCTCGGTGCTCGGCGCCGACTCGGTCTGGCGGTCCAAGGCCGACCCGATGGCGCGGCGCACCGAGATCCCGCCCGCCACCGCCTCGATCGTCGAGGAGTCCGCCTACACCTGGGACGACGACGCGTGGATGCGCGACCGCGCCGGCCGCGACCGGCTCGCCGAGCCCATGGCCGCCTACGAGGTCCACCTCGGCTCCTGGCGCCCCGGCCTCTCCTACATCGAGCTGGCCACCGAGCTCGTCGAGTACGTCCAGGAGATGGGCTTCACGCACGTCGAGTTCCTGCCCGTCGCCGAGCACCCCTTCGGCGGCTCGTGGGGCTACCAGATCAGCTCCTACTACGCCCCGACCGCGCGGTTCGGCACGCCCGACGAGTTCCGGTACCTGATCGACCGCCTGCACGCGGCCGGCATCGGCGTCCTGCTCGACTGGGTGCCCGCGCACTTCCCCAAGGACGAATGGTCGCTCGGCAGGTTCGACGGCACGCCCCTGTACGAGCACGCCGACCCCCGCCGCGGCACCCACCCCGAGTGGGGGACCTACATCTTCGACTACGGCCGCCGTGAGGTCCGCAACTTCCTGGTCGCCAACGCCGTGTACTGGCTCAAGGAGTTCCATATCGACGGGCTGCGGGTGGACGCGGTCGCCTCGATGCTCTACCTGGACTACTCGCGCCGCGAGGGCGAGTGGACGCCCAACATCCACGGCGGGCGGGAGAACCTGGACGCGGTGGAGTTCCTCAAGGAGATGAACGCGGTGGCCTACCGCGAGGAGCCCGGCATCGTCACGATCGCCGAGGAGTCCACCGCGTGGCCGGGGGTGTCGCGGCCGGTCTACCTGGGCGGGCTCGGGTTCGGCTTCAAGTGGAACATGGGCTGGATGCACGACACGCTGGCCTACCTGCAGCACGAGCCGGTCTTCCGGCAGTACCACCACCACCAGATGACGTTCTCGCTGATGTACGCCTACTCCGAGAACTTCGTGCTCCCCCTCTCCCACGACGAGGTCGTGCACGGCAAGGGGTCGCTGCTCGGCAAGATGCCCGGCGACGAGTGGCAGCGGTTCGCCAACCTGCGGGCCCTGCTGGCGTTCATGTGGGCGCACCCGGGCAAGAAGCTGCTGTTCATGGGCAGCGAGTTCGGCCAGGGCTCGGAGTGGTCGGAGGAGCGCGGGCTGGACTGGTGGGTGCTGGACTTCGAGCCCCACCAGGGGGTGCAGCGGCTCATGCGCGACCTGAACCGCGTGTACGGCGAGACCCGGGCCATGTACTCCCAGGACCACACGCCCGACGGCTTCCAGTGGATCGACGCCGACGACGCCTCGGGCAACGTCTTCTCGTTCGTGCGCCACGGCGACGACGGGTCGATGGTGGCGTGCGTCGCCAACTTCTCCGGCCGCCCCCACGAGGACTACGTCCTCGGCCTGCCCGCCGGGGGCCGCTGGGAGGAGGTCGTCAACACCGACGCCTACGACTACTACGGCAGCGGCGTCGGCAACCTCGGCGCCGTCGAGGCCGAGGCGGAGCCCTGGCACGGGCTGCCGTACTCGGCGCGGCTGCGGGTGCCGCCGCTCGGCGCGCTGTGGCTGCGCCACGACGGGCCGGCCGCCCGGCCCGTCGCGGAGGAGCTCCCGCGGGCCGTCCGCACCAGCGGGCCCGGCGCCGTGCGGGACGCCGCCGAGCCGGGCGAGGACGCCGCCGACCTCGGCGGGGGCACCGCCGAGCTTGGGGAGGGCGTCACCGCGCCCGGCGGACAGCCTCGCGAAGAGCCCGGCGAAAGGGCATGAACCTCGCTCATCGGCCGTCCTGGGGCGGCCTCGCGTCCCGCCCCGGGAAAAGCCTGCGCCTCTTTACCGGAAACGTCGCCTAGGGTGTCGCTATGGACGCGACTAAGGCGATCATGGAATCGGTCGACCGGTTCCGGCAGCGACGCACGGCCCCCTTGATCCTTGAACTCGACCTGACCGAGGGTCTCACCGAGGGCCCCCCGTCCGATCCGCTGGGCGCCATCCTGTCCATGCGCAAGACCCGTTTCGCCGACGTGCTGGAGGGCCTGCGCCGCGCGCGCAGGGACCCCCGGGTCAAGGGCCTCGTCGTCAAGATCGGCGGGCGTCCCATCGGGCTGGCCATGGTGCAGGAGCTGCGCACGGCGGTCGTCCAGCTCCGGGCCGCCGGCAAGATGACCGTGGCCTTCGGCGAGACGTTCGGCGAGTTCGGCGCGGGCACCGTGCCGTACTACCTGGCCAGCGCCTTCGAGAAGGTCTACCTGCAGCCCTCGGGTGACGTCGGGCTGACCGGCGTCAGCCTGGAGCAGCGCTTCGTGAAGAACGCGCTCGGCAAGCTCGGCGTCGACTACCAGATCGGCCAGCGGCACGAGTACAAGACCGCGGCCAACACCTTCACCCAGGACCACATGACCGAGGCGCACCGCGAGTCCGCCGAGCGGATCGCCGAGTCGGTCATCGAGCAGATCGTCGCCGGCGTCGCCGAGGGACGCGGCCTCGCGCCCGAGCGCGTGCGCGAGCTCATCGACCAGGGGCCGTTCATCGGCGCCGAGGCCCTGGAGGCCGGGCTGGTCGACCGGCTCGCCTACCGGGACGAGGTCTACGACGAGATCCGCGAGGACGGCGACCTCCTGCTGTACGTCTCGCGGTACGCCAAGGGGCCGATCTCCGGCAAGCTGCCCCACCCCGGCGAGCGCGTCGTGGCGCTGATCCACGGCAACGGCGCGATCCGCCTCGGCCGCAGCGGGCGCAGCCCTCTCGGCGGCGGGGGCGCCATGGGCTCGGACACGATCAGCGCCGCCTTCCGCGCCGCCCGCAAGGACGACGCGGTCAAGGCCGTCGTCTTCCGCGTCGACAGCCCCGGCGGGTCGTACGTCGCCTCGGACGTCATCTGGCGCGAGGTCGTGCTGACCCGCAAGGCCGGCAAGCCGGTGATCATCTCGATGGGCGACCTGGCGGCCTCGGGCGGCTACTTCGTCTCGATGGCGGCCGACGTGATCGTGTCCCAGCCGGGCACGCTCACCGGTTCGATCGGCGTGTTCGGCGGCAAGCCGTCCCTGGCCGGGCTGCTCGGCCGGGCCGGCATCACCTCCGAGTCGGTCGACGTCGGCGCCAACTCGGGCATGTTCTCGCCGAGCCGCTCCTACTCCGAGGCGCAGTGGGCGCGGGTCAACACCTGGCTGGACCGCATCTACGACGACTTCGTGGGCAAGGTCGCCGAGGGCCGGGGCATCGACCGCGAGCGCGCCCACGACCTGGCGCGCGGCCGGGTCTGGACGGGCGCCGACGCCTGCGACAGCGGCCTGGTCGACCGGCTCGGCGGCCTGGAGGACGCCGTCGACCTGGCCAGGAGCCGGGCGGGCCTCCCCAAGAACGCCCCGGTGCGCACCTACCCGCGCGTCCACCCCTTGGAGCGCCTGCGCCCGGCCGAGTCCAGCGAGGACCGGGCCGCCGCGCTGACGCGGGTCCGCCTGGAGGCGTGGGGCCCGCTGACGCGGCTGACCGCCGAGCTGGGGCTGCCGGCCTACGGGCCCCTGATGCTCCCGGGGTGGTGGACCATCCGCTGACGGGGCGGTGAACCGTCCTCCTGCCGCAGTGGTGAACGGGCCGCCAACGGAACCGGGCCGGCGAGGCGGTGGACGGTTCGCGTCCCCTGCGCCTAGGCCATCCAGGCGGGCAGCAGCATGTCCCCCTCCGGCGCGGCGCACGCCCGGGGCACGTCCGGCGCGCCCTCCGTGGTGTAGGCGCGGGCGCCGGCGGGCGCGGCGGCGACCAGGGTGAGGCCGGAGCCGGTGGACAGCCGGCGCGGCACGTCCGCGGGCAGCACCACGGTGTCGCCGGGCATGATCGTGAAGCTCTCGGCGCCGACCTCGACGGCGCCCTCCCCGGACAGCACGGTCCACACCAGCTCGGCGTCGAACGCGTGCGCCGGCCCCGACTGGCCGGCCTCCATCTCGACGCGCCACAGCGACAGGCCGGTGCCGCCCTGGGTGGGCGAGGCGTAGGTGGTCATGACGGCGTTGGGGGTTTCGGTCCTGCGGCTTTGCGCATGACGGATGACGGGCACGGGGTGCTCCTCGTACAATAGACAATGTGGTTGTCTAGATAGTGAACGAGGTTGTCCATCGTGTCAAGCGACCCTCCCGGCTTCGAGCTGCCGCTGCGGCTCTTCCTGGGCTTTCGCACGCTGATCGACGAGCTGCACGCCGAGCTGGCCCGCCAGGGCCATCCTGATCTACGGCCGATGCACGGGTTCGTCATGCAGGCCATCGGCGTGCGCGGCACGACCGCCGCCGACCTCGGCCGCAGGCTCGGCGTCTCCAAGCAGGCCGCCGGCAAGACCGTCGACACGCTGGAGCGCCTCGGCTACGTCGAGCGCGCCGCCGACCCGGACGACGCCCGCCGCAAGGTCGTCCGGCTCACCGCCCGCGGCGCCGACAGCCTGGCCCGCTCGGCCCGCGTCTTCGACGCCCTGCGCGCCCGCTGGGCCGAGACCATCGGCGAGGACCGCCTGCGCGCCATGGAGGCCGACCTGCGCACCCTCACCCCGCACGACGTGTTCCGCCTGGACGTCCCCGGCTGGTTCGGCTACCAATGAGCCGGCCCGCGCCCTCGGCCGGGGCGCGGGCCGTCACGGGTCAGGACGCGGCGACCGCGTGGCGGTGGGAGCCGGCGACCGAGCGGATCGTGACGTTGATGCGGTTCCAGGAGTTGATCTGGGCGATGGCGACCACCAGGGCGGCCAGCGACTTCTCGTCGAAGTTGTCGGCCGCGTCGTCCCACACCGCGTCGGGGACGCCCTCACCGTCGGCGAGCCGGGTGACGGCCTCGGTCAGGGCGAGGGCCGCGCGCTCCTCCGAGGTGTAGTACGGCGCCTCGCGCCATCCGGCGACGGCGAAGAGCCGCTCGTCGGTCTCGCCGGCGCGCTTGGCGGTGTGGTGGTGCATGTCCAGGCAGAACCCGCAGCCGTTGATCTGGCTGGCCCGGATCCGCACCAGCTCCAGCAGGCTGTCGGGGACCTCGCTGCGCCCGAGGTACGCCTCGACGGCCTGCATCGCGCGGTAGCCCTCGGCGGCGATCTTGGCGAAGTTGTCCATGCGTGGCTGCATTGTCGTGTCTCCTGTCATCGGTGGTTCGGTCGGTGTGCCGTACGGCGGAACCGCCATACGGACGTGTTCCCGCGCGGCGCGGGCGCCACAAGGGCCATACCGGGACGGCCGCCCCCGCCGCCCGTGGTCCGCGATCATCCGCTCGGACTTCGTGACGTGCGCGTCCGGCCAAAATCTAGACGTTTCATATCCAGTTTCACGACCTGCGTGTCCCCCGCTCCCCTCCCACGCGATCTCAGCCGCGCCCGTACCAGCGCCGGACGGAGTCCCCCAGGCGCGGCACGTGCCGCTCAGCCGCCCCCTTGACCTCGGCCAGGGTCTGCGCCGCCAGCGCGCGGCGATAGGCCAGCTCCGCCTTGCGCATCGCGGTCGCGACCGCGCACGGCGCGAGGAAGCTGCGCGCGGGCGATTCGGCCCCCGAGCCGCGCTGGCGGATCTCGGTGCACTGGAACGCCTCGTCCGGCCCCTCGATCGCCGCCACCACGTCCAGCAGCGTGATCTTGTCCAGCGGACGTCCCAGCCGGAAGCCGCCACGCGCCCCGGCCGTGGAGGTGAGGATGCCGGCGCGGACCAGCGCCTGCAACTGCTTGTTCAGGTAGGCGGGGGGCAGTTCGTAGCCCGCGGCGAGCTTGGCGGTCGGCACCGGCTGGTCGTCCCCGAGCCAGCCGAGCGTCAGGCAGCAGTGCACCGCCCACTCGACCCCTTCACCCATCCGCATAACCTAGACATTACACCTCCAGATTACCCCGCAGGAACCCCCCGGCCGGAGAACGCCGGCCGGCGTCCGCGAGGCGGGGGCCGTTCCCCGCGATCACTTGGCGAGCATGACGTACAGGCCGAGGACGAGGCCCGCGGCCACCACCAGGAAGCACAGGCCGGCGGCCACGCGGCCGGCGGCGCGGCCGTTCGCCAGGCCCACCAGGGCCAGCGAGTAGACGGCGACCAGGCCCGCGCCGGCGAGCAGCGCGGCCACGAGCACCTTCCACAGCGCGTCGAGGTCGATGTACTCGGTCACGCGACGCCTCCCTTCACGGCCGGGGCGGAGGCCACGCCTCCGGCCCAGTCGTCGTTGACGTTCCCCGCGTGCACCGGGGCGCGGCGCGAGGCCAGGTAGAGGGCGCCGGACAGGATCAGCGTGACCGCGAACACCACGGTGACCCCGGCCGCGCCGCCGATCAGGTCGGCGCCGCCCCAGGCCAGCGCGCCGACGAGCGCGGCGGCCGGCAGCGTGAGGAGCCAGGCGGTGACCATGCGGGTGGCCACGCCCCAGCGGACCTCGGCCAGCCGCCTGCCGAGCCCGGAGCCGATGACCGAGCCGGTGCAGACGTGCGTCGTGGACAGCGGGAAACCGAAGTGGGAAGAGGCCAGGATGACGGCGGCCGACGAGCTCTCCGCCGCGAACCCCTGCGGGGTCTCGATCTCGGTGAGACCCTTGCCCAGCGTGCGGATGACACGCCAGCCGCCGATCCAGGTGCCGGCCGCGATGGCCGTGGCGCTGGACGCGATCACCCACAGCGGGGTGCCCGCCTCCTTGCCGATCGCGCCCGCGGTGATCAGCGCCAGCGTGATGACGCCCATGGTCTTCTGGGCGTCGTTGGTGCCGTGCGCGAGCGACACCAGCGAGGCCGAGCCGATCTGGCCGTACCGGTAACCCCGGCGGCGCACGCCGTCCGCGACGTTCCTCGTCAGCGCGTACACCAGGTACGTGCCCACCGTGGCGACGAGGACGGCCGCGAGCGGCGCGAGCAGCGCGGGGATCAGCACCTTGGCGACGATCGCGGCGCTCTTGACCGCCGAGGATCCCGCGGCGATCAGCGTGGCGCCGACGACCCCGCCGATCAGCGCGTGCGAGGAACTCGACGGGATGCCGAAGTACCAGGTGAGGAGGTTCCAGGCCAGCCCGCCGACCAGGCCGGCGAACACCACGGTGAGCGTGATGGCGCCGGTCTCGACGATGCCGGTCGCGATCGTCGCGGCGACCTTCAGGGACAGGAACGCGCCGGCGAAGTTCAGCACCGCCGACAGGGCGACGGCGATCTTGGGGCGGAGGGCGCCGGTCGCGATGGACGTGGCCATGGCGTTGGCCGTGTCATGGAAACCGTTGGTGAAGTCGAAGGCCAGAGCCGTGACGACGACGACTGCGAGTAGCACGGTGTTCGCGTCCATACCGCGACCTCTGACACGCCTGCCTCGATCTAATCCCCCGGCTTGTGAAATTCATCGGCGTGTGGGCATCGCGCCACTTCCCGGGAGGCCGCCCGTCAGGTGACTTCCAGGAGGTCACCGGTCAGGTGACGGCCCGGTACCGGCCCCGCATGCGGACCAGGGGGGCCTGGGACGGCTCGACGTAATCCACGCCGAGCACCTGGGCCAGGAACACGGTGTGGTCGCCCGCCGGGATGACGCGGGCCGTCTCCGCCTCCAGCGCGGCCACGCCACCGTCGATGACGAACGCCCCGGTGTGGCGTCCCCGGTGGTGCGGCGTGCCGGCGACCAGCAGGCGCGCGCTCGGGCGTCCCGGCGTGGCGAAACGGCTCGCCACCACGGCCTGCCCGCCGGACAGCAGGCTGGCCGCCCAGCGGTCCTGGCGCAGCAGCACCTCGCACAGGTAGCCGGAGGCGGTCAGGCTGAGCAGCACCATGGGCGGGTCCGCGGAGAGGGAGGAGAAGGTGGTGACGGTGGTGCCGATGTCGTCACGCCCGTCCCGCACGGTGACCACGGCCACTCCCGCGGCGAGCTGCCGCATCGCCTCCGTGAACTCGTTCATGGCCCACTCCTACCACCGGCCGCGCCCGCCGTGAGACGGAGGACCCCTCGCGGAGGAGCTCCGCGAGGGGTCCGTCCACCGCCACGATCAGGCGAGGCCGTTCTTGGTCAGCCAGTCCTTGGCGACGACCGGCGGGTCGTCCTTGTCGACGGCGACGCGCTTCATCAGGTCGACCAGCGCGTTGGTGTCGAGTTTGGCGGAGATGGCGTTGAGGGTGGTGCGGACGGTGTCGTTGGCGCCCGCCTTGTTGACGAGCGGGGTGACGTTCTGGGCGCTGAAGACGTTCTTCGGGTCCTGCAGCGGCACCAGGCCGTTGATCAGGATCTTCGGGTCGGTCGTGAAGACGTTCCCCACCTGGACCGCGCCGCTCTTGATGGCGTCGGCCGTGGTCTCGCCGGTCGCCTTCCACTCCTTGAACGTGATGCCGTACACGTCCTTGAACTGGGCCTCGCGGCGCTTCTTGAACTCCGGCGGGCCGCCGACCACGTAGTCCTTCGCCACCTTGGCGAGGTCCTCGATGGTGGTCAGGCCCTGCTTGGCGGCGGCCTCCTTGGTCACCGTGAGGGAGTCCTTGTCCTCGGCGGCGGAGGAGTCCAGGATCTCCAGTTCGGCGGGCAGCTTGGACTTCAGCTCGGCGTTGACGTCGTCCTTGCTGGAGGCGGTGCTCTTGGGGTCGATGAAGCCGAGCAGGCCGCCGTTGTACTCGGGCAGGACGGTCAGCCCGCCGGACTTGATCTGGTCGATGATCACCTCACGGCTGCCGATGTTGAACTTCTCCTCCACCTGGACGCCCTTGGCCTGCAGGGCCTGGGAGTAGATGGAGGCGAGCAGGACGTTCTCGGGGAAGTTGGCGGAGCCCACGACCACCTTGCCGGCGGACGCGGAACCGGAGGTCGTCGGCGCCACGCTGGCGCTCGTGCCGAGCGGATCCCCCCCGTCGCCGCAGGCTCCCAAAGTCAGCACCGCGGCCACCGTGACCGCCACGGTGGCGAAGATTCGCCGCATCGTGCAATTCCCTTCTATTTCGGGGGGTAATGAGACTAGCGGACCGTGACCCGCCTGCTCACTCCCGGGGAGACGGCCACTCGCTGCACCAGCGAGAAGGCGAGCTGCACGATCAGGGCGAGCCCGGCGACGAGCACCGCGCCCCCGATCGCGCTGGGGAAGTCCTTGGTGGCGAGGCCGTCGATGATGAAGCGGCCGAGCCCGCCGAGGCCGACGTAGGCGGCGACGGTGGCGGTGGCCACCACCTGGATCGCGGCCAGGCGCAGCCCGAGCAGGATCAGCGGCAGCGCCACCGGCACCGCCACCTTGACCAGCACCTGCCCGCCGCGCAGGCCCATGCCGTACGCGGCGTCACGCAGGTCCGCGTCCACGCCCCGCACGCCCTCGTAGGTGTTCACCAGGATCGGCGGGACGGCCAGGGCGACGAGCGGCACGAGCACCGGCCAGGTGGTGCCGACGCCCACCAGCAGCACGATGAGCACGACGAGGCCGAGAGTGGGCAGGGCGCGGGCGGCGTTGGCGGCGCCGACCACGAACACGCCGCCGCGGCCGGTGTGCCCGGCCAGCAGCCCGAGCGGGATCGCGACGAGCATGGCGAGGACGAACGCCACCACCGAGAACTCGACGTGCTCCAGCAGGCGCACGGGGATGCCGCTCGGGCCCGACCAGTTCGCCGGGTCGCCGAAGAAGTCGGTCAGCCAGTTCACGTGCCCCTCCTCGCGCGGGCCCAGGGCGTCAGCAGGCGCTGCGCGAGGACGATCAGCCCGTCGGCGAGCACGGCCATCACGACGATGAGCACGATGCCCACGATGATCGGCGTGTAGAACTGGCGCTGCCAGCCGTCGATGAACTGGTAGCCCAGCCCGCCGCGGCCGATCAGCGCGCCGACGCTGACGAGGCTGATGCTGGACACCATGGCCACCCGCACCCCGGCGAGGACCACGGGGACCGCGATGGGCAACTCGACCCGCACCAGCCGCCGCATCGGCTTGAAGCCCATGGCCACCGCCGACTGCCGCACGCTGTCGGGGACGGCCGCGAGCCCGTCCACCACGCCCGGGATCAGCACGGCCAGCGAGTAGAACGTCAACGGGATGATCACGGTGGAGCGCTCGGCGAGCCCGGTGATCGGGAGCAGCACGATGAACACCACGAGGGACGGCAGCGAGTAGACGACGTTCATCAGCCCGACCGTCGGCTGGTAGAGCGCCCGCCAGCGGGCGCAGGCCAGGCCGATCGGCAGGGCGAGGACCAGGCCCAGCAGCACCGGGGTGACCGCCATGATCAGATGATCGAGGGCCTGCTGCTGGATGCTCGGCAGGTTGCGGCCGATCCAGTCCCACCGGATCAGCGGCTCGGCGTCACCCATCGCCCGGCACCGCCCGGGCGCGCAGCAGCGCCTCGTCCAGGGCCTCCCGGGTGACGACGCCCGCGAAGCGGCCGTCCCCGTCGACCGCGATGGCCGAGCCGGACGGCGCGAGCAGAGCGGCGTCCAGCGCGGTGCGCAGCGAGTCCTTCTTCACGTCGAAGGCGCCGAACGGCAGGAGGCCGTCGCCGCCGTCGGCGCGCCACCCGACCGGGCGGCCGTCCTCGTCCAGCGCGACCGACCAGCCGGGCACGTCCGGCTCGGCGCGCAGGGCGAGGCCGGAGGCCGGGACGAACGACAGGCGGCGGATGCCGCGGTCCTTGCCGAGGAAGCCCTCCACGAACGCGTCGGCGGGCGCGGCCAGCAGGGTCGCGGGGTCGGCGAGCTGCGCCAGCCGTCCGCCGACCCGCAGGACGGCCACGTGGTCGCCGAGCTTGACGGCCTCGTCGATGTCGTGGGTGACGAACACGATGGTCTTGCGCAGCTCGGCCTGCAGCCGCAGCAGCTCCTCCTGGAGGCTGGCGCGCACGACGGGGTCCACGGCGCTGAACGGCTCGTCCATGAGCAGCACGGGCGGGTCGGCGGCGAGCGCCCTGGCCACGCCGACGCGCTGCTGCTGCCCGCCGGAGAGCTGGAAGGGGTAGCGGCCGGCCAGCTTGGTGTCGAGGCCGACGCGTTCCAGCAGCTCCATCGCCCGGGCGCGGGCCTTCTTCTTGTCCCAGCCGAGCAGGTACGGCACGGTGGCGACGTTGTCGACGATCTTGCGGTGCGGGAAGAGGCCGGCCTGCTGGATCACGTAGCCGATGCCCCGGCGCAGCGTGGGCGGGTCGATGGAC
Source organism: Sphaerisporangium siamense (assembly GCF_014205275.1). NCBI lineage: Bacteria > Bacillati > Actinomycetota > Actinomycetes > Streptosporangiales > Streptosporangiaceae > Sphaerisporangium > Sphaerisporangium siamense. The sequence goes on along the minus strand of NZ_JACHND010000001.1, from coordinate 2,982,855 downwards.
CTGACGTCCCGGTCGTCGAGGAGGATGCGGCCCTCGGTCGCGTCGATCATGCGGTTGATCATGCGGAGGGAGGTGGTCTTGCCGCAGCCGGAGGGCCCGACGAAGACGGTGATGGCCCCGGTCGGGACCTGGAGGCTGAGGTTGTCGACGGCGACCGTGCCGTCCCCGTAACGCTTGGTGACGCCTTCGAATGTGATCACGCACGACCTCGTGCTTCTCGGCCGGGCATGGCTAACCCGGAATCGTCGAGTCGGTTGCACACGGCTACCACCCGCTCGGCAGCCCCCACGGTAGGTGACGGCCGGACCGCGGGTCCACTTGATCTCCCCCGGGCACAGCCTACGATCATCTCCACCATCTATCCCAGGACACTCCTCATGGCCATTTGTCGGGACGGCCGAAAGAACCGGCCTCCCCCCGGGAGACGGCTCCGTACCGGTGATTTCGCGATATCTATCAAACTTGCATCGATCGGTGCGGCGGTCGTGACACGCTTGGCATGATTGGTTACCAGGGCCTCCTGAGTCCCCCGCTCCTCTCTAACCTCCTCAGCCAGGCCAAACCCCCAAGCCCGCTAGAGAATTCCAGAGGAACCGGCCGTGTCCCCTTCGCTCATCGATCGCCGCCCGAGGGCCGAGCTGATCGCCGAGCTCTACGACCGCCACGCCACGGGGCTGTTCGCCTACATCCACGACCAGCTCGGTGACACCGCCTCCGCCGCCGACGCGCTCGTGGCGGTCCTCACGGGCGTCCCGGCCGTCGAGACCCCGCGCGCGGCGCTGTACGCGCTCGCCCGCCGCGAGATCTACCGGCGCGACGTCGCCTACGCCTTCCCCACCGTCGACGCCGTCACCGACCCGGCGACCGCGCTCATCGAACGCGTCGTGCGCGAGATCCGGCCCCATCAGCGCGAGGTGCTGCTGCTGTCCGCGATCTGCGGGCTCGACGCCCCCGAGCTGGCCTGGGTGCTGGACGTCGCGGCCGACACGGCCGAGCAGCTCGACATCACCGCCCGGCACCGGTTCACCCGGTCGCTGTCCTCCGCCGTCGCCGCGGCCCGGTCGGGCCCGCCGGTCCCCGCCGCGGTGGCCGAGGTGTACGAGGCGCTCACGGTCGCCCCGGCCGAGGACGCCCTGGCCCGCCTGCCCTGGCGCTCGCCGCCCACGGCGCTGCGCGCCCAGGTGCTGAACGCCGTCGCCGACGAGGCCGGCGCCGCGCCCGCCCCCCGGCGGGACGCCGAAAGCCTGTGGCCGACCACGCCCCGGTGGCCGCTGCCGCTGGCCGAGCCCAACCCCGTCACCGCCACCGGCGTCTTCCCCGCCGCGGAGCTGTCGCCGCCGGAGCCGGGCGTGCGGTCCCGGCACGAGGCCACGACCGAGCCGATGCCGAAGCTGCGCGACGTCGCTCCCCCGGGCGCGCTCGCCGCGACGCCGCTCGCCGCGCCGGTCTCAGCCCCCGCTCCGGCTTCCGCGATGCCGCTCGCCGCGCCGGTCCCGCTGGAGGCCCTGGACGACGACATCCCCCTGAAGTCCGAGCACGCCTCGCCGCCGGACTCGGCGTTCGGCAAGGCGCTGGCCACCGGGCAGTGGCCCACCTTGCGGCGCACGTTCAAGCCGCTGCCGCGCAGACGGCGGCAGGCCAAGGCGCCCGACAAGCCGGTCGCGGGCGAACCGGCCGAGGAGTCCCCCGCCGTACCGGCCGCCGACGGCACGGGAACGTTCGAAACGCCCGAGATCCAGGCGAACCTCCCGGAGGACGGCCCCCTGACCGACGGGCGCGCCGAGACTCCGCCCGCGGAGCCGAAGTCCGGCACGACGGCGAGCGAGACCATGGCCGGGCCGGCGGGTGAGACCGCGGACGACACGGCGGCCGACGCAGCGGCCGATGCGCTCGGTGACCCCGTGGTGGCCGCGCCTGTGGCGATCGACCCGGCGGCACAGCCGGAAACGGTGGCGCCGGAGGTCCCGGAGTCCCCGGCCGCCGAGGTGACGACGGAGAAGGAACCCGGGGCCGCGACGGTGACGGCCGAGGCCGTCGTGCCCGCCGACCAGGCCGTCGTCACGCCGGACGAGGGGGCCAAGGGGCGGCGGTGCCGCCACAAGAAGGCCAAGCCGGTCAAGGTCCGCGAGCGCCACTACGACTGGCTGTGGGAACTGGTCGGCATCCTTCTCTGCGTGGCCATCGGCCTGCTCGTGTTCTTCGCCGTCCCCACGCTCGTGACGCCCTGAGGCCGGTCGCGCCGCTCCGGACCTCAGTACGGGAGCTGGAAACGGACGGTGCCGGTGGCGTGGTCGCCGATGCCGACCGTGCCGCGCACCTCGACGGTGACCTCGCCGCCTTCCCGGGCCGCGACGGTGCCGTTGAAGGTGAGGGTGTCCCCGGCGTAGGCGGGCACGCCCAGGCGGACGTTGATGCTGCGGATCAGCGCCTCGGGCCCCACCCAGTCGGTGACGTAGCGCTCGACCAGGCCCATCGTGGTCAGGATGTTCAGGACGACGTCGGTGGAGCCGTGGACGACGGTCCGGCCGGCCTCGTGCGGGACCGGTCCATGCTCCATGGTCGCGAGCGCGGCCGAGGCGACGGTGGCGGGCGTGACCGCGACGCGCCGCGGGGGGAGCGTGGCGCCGCGGGCGATGTCGTCGTCCGACAGTGTGCGCATGACGGCTCCCGTGGCGCCCATAAGGGCAGAGTCGACTTGTTCGATCGGGCGGCGGACAACCCGCACCGGCATAGCGATACCCACCTTTTCAAGGTCGCATTCCTCATGTTCCCGGCAACACGCCGCACCCTCCGGTAATCGGATCACGGCCACGACGGAAAGCGGCGTGATCTGGGATACAGGCGGCGCGTGGTACACGAGGAGGCCGCGGACCTCGCTCGCCACGGCGCACGTCCGCCCCGCCGATCACCTGGGACGGGACGGCCCGGGTGGGCGCGGGGCCCGCCGCCGGAGCGGCGTTTCCGGATTCGTGGTGCGCCGTCGCGTACACCGTCCCAGAAAATCCGCACCCCTGGCCGGGCCTGTGCTTCCGGGTATACGAACCGCTGCCCCCCGGACACGAATTCGTCCCCCCGGGGACGAAACTTCATCACCCGGACCGGCATTCTCCATACAGAACATCTCGCCGCCGGCCGTCTCCGCCCGTTCCCGCGCCGTTCGAGGAGAAGCCGATCAGCACACCCACATGATCTCGTCCTCTCACGGAATAGAACACATTTCAATCCTGGCCCGGAATGCTTTTCGGAAGACACGGCCGCACATGGATCTGTCGCCCGAACGACGAGCATGACCGGTATTCCGGCTAACCGGTCGGTAACAAAGCCCGCTTGGGTGATATCCGGTAACGTGTTCTCATGCGAACTCCGCATACCGCGGCCCCTCCCGGCGAGGGCGCGCCTCCGGCGCACTCCTCCGTTCCCCCCGCCTCGGGTGTCCGCACGCGCGGCCAGCACCAGCGGCGCAAGCGCATCGTCCAGGCGGCGGCCGCGCTGGCGTCCCGCGGCGGGGTCGAGGCCATGCAGATGAGAACGGTCGCCGAGCGCGCCGGCGTCGCCCTCGGCACGCTGTACCGCTATTTCCCCTCCAAGATGGACCTGGTCGTCGCGGTCGTCAGCGATGAGTTCGACCTTCTGGAGACGAGCATCGAGCGCCGCCCGCCGAGCGCCGCCACCCCGGCGGGGCGCGCGGTGGACGTCCTCATGCGGGCCACGCGCGGCCTCATGCGCGAGCCCGAGCTCGCCGACGCCCTCATCCGCTCCCTGATCATTGCCGAGGTCGAGGCCCCGTTCGGCGACCGCATGGCCGGTCTGCTGCTGCGCGTCTCGGCCGGGGGGCTCACGCTGGAGGCGGCCACCGAGGAGCAGTACGCGCTCGCCGGGTCGCTGGCGGGCGTGTGGGTGCACGAACTGCTCGAAATGCTGCGCGGGCGGCGCACGTACGAACAGCTCCAGCGCCGCATCGAGATCGCCGCCGGCCGCCTGTTCGCCGGCCTCTGAGACGTCCCTCGGCGCACCTGGAGCTCCGGGTGCTCGGGTTCCGGCCCGTGGCGCCGGACGACCCGCCGCATAGACTCGTAGACATCCGACGTCTGGTGCTCAGCCGTCTGGTGCTCAGCGCGAGAACACAGGGGTGGTGAGTTCGTGGCGGTCACGGACGCCGCAATCGACAGGATCAAGGAAATGATCGTCTCGGGGGAGCTCGCCCCCGGAGCGCGGCTGCCGAAGGAGGCCGACCTCGCCGAACGCCTGGGCCTCTCGCGCAACTCGCTGCGCGAGGCGGTGCGCGCGCTCGCGCTCATCAACGTCCTCGACGTCCGCCAGGGCGACGGCACGTACGTGACCAGCCTGGAGCCCCGCCTCCTGCTGGACGCGCTGTCGTTCGTCGCCGACTTCCACCGCGACGAGACCGTCCTGGAGTTCTTCCAGGTCCGCCGCATCCTGGAGCCGTCGGCCACGGGCCTGGCGGCCGTCCACATGGACGACGTCGGCGTGGAGGAGCTGCGCGCCATCCTCGACGAGCTGCCCGAGGAGCCGAGCGCCGAGGAGCTCGCCGCCAACGACCTGCGGTTCCACCGGCGCATCGCCGAGGGGTCCGGCAACACCGTGCTGGCCGCGCTCCTGGAAAGCCTGTCCGGCCCCGCCACCCGCGCCCGCGTCTGGCACGGCCTCACCCAGGACGGGGCGGCGGCCGGGCTCAGGGAGCAGCACACCGCGATCTACACGGCCATCGCCGCCCGGCAGCCCGACGTCGCCCGCGCCTGGGCCACGGTCCACGTCGCCGGCGTCGAGCAATGGCTCCGCCGCCCCTCCTGACACCCCAGATCCCGGCCACCGCCCGCGCCCCAGACCGGCCGACTCGCACGGGCGGCACCGACGCCGGCGCCGGCGAACGCACACCCATATCTCACAATACCTAGATATATATTTGCGCATGCCCATTATTGTCGGACTTGGAAGTGGGCGAGCTGCGGACGGGTAAAAGGGCAGCCAAAGCACTTACATAGCGCATGGAGTCACGACAAGGACAAAAGAGTCAGCGCAACAACCCCTATAGCCATCCATTCAAGTCAATCGATCGCGGAGTCGCGATCTTCTGTGGCAGGGTTAAGTCTTTGAAGATCAGTGAAGACAAACCGTACCCACAGGAGGTACAGTTTTGACTGTACAGCGAGGGACGTGCCCGGACTGCGGTCGCATCTACTATGAGTGGGGGCCCGCCAAGATGATCGAGGCAGCGCGAACTCGCGACGGAGAGTACAGAGCAGATTCGTTCATGCGAATGCTCGAGTCTTCACGTAGCAGGAAAGACGAGACACGGCTCGCGGATATTTTGATCCGTTTTGAGCGATACGCTCACACCGGCTCACTTCCAGTGCCACGGGAACTCAACGACCTACGCGATGGAATCAAGGAAATAAAGGCCGGAGACGTACGTCTGCCCTTCTTCGACGTCGTCAAGTCCTCTGCCGCGGCCATCCGGCTCACCAGCGGCTTCCTGAAGAAGTCCTGGAAGACGCCAAGGAAGCAGATCGACGAGGCCATGTGGATCAGGAGGGAGGATCTCGCGTCGTGAGAAACCTATACGACCGATTCGCGGCTACTGTCAGGGGTGCGAGGGCTCTTGCCGCCGCGCGACTTCGTCACGAGGTCCTGGCGACGCTCCATCAGGCGCTCCAGTTGTGCGGGCTTTCCCAAAGCGACGTCGCGGAAAAGCTCGGACTCCGGCGATCAGCGGTGAACCAGGTCTTCCGCGGAGACGGGAACGTGAGGATCAACACCCTCGCGGACTATCTGCACGCCATGGGCTTCGAAGCCGACGTCCGGCTGGTACGGGCGGGCGAGCCGCGAAGCGCCACTGTCCAGCAACGTGCGGTGCGCCCGGCCACCCGGGACTGGCGCGTCCGGATTCCTCAGGCGACGGCATCGGGCGTGTTCCTCACCCCTGAGAGCGAGGGCCGGCCGATCCTCGTCAAGTGGAATTCGACGCCCATCGGCACCACGAACGGCATCCGGCTGGTGGCGGAGGTTCATCCCATGGACCCGCGCGTCCCCTCTCCCGACACCTACGTATCGCTCGGCACGACCCCGCTGGTCACGACGTGACGACCGGTAAGGAAACGCCAGGAGCCATCGCCGGCCTTGTCGAACGCATCAGTGACCGGGTGGAACTCCAGGACATCGCGCCCGTGGCCTTTTCCGCCGAGAGGCTCAAGCCCGGCGATGGCGTCAAACTGAAAATGGCGCTGGCCTCCGCGGCCGCCACCGCCGACGGCTCGCTCTCGTACAAGTTCGACCTGACCGGCAAGGTTCTGGGCGGCGACGACGACGACATCGTCACGTTCAGCGTCTCCATGGTGGTGACCTATGTTCCGCGCGATCCGGACCATGAGGCGTTGACCGAGGAAACCTCCGCGCTCAAGGTCTTCGGGGAGCAGGTCGCCTGGGTGGAGGTGTATCCATACCTGCGAGAGGCCGTCCAGGCGGTGTTGGGCCGTCTGCGCGTCCACGCGTTCCAACTGCCGATGCTACGGCCCGCGAGTGGCCTGGAAGCCGACGTGACGGGTTGAGCCGATCCGGCGTTTCAGGACCGGCGGTCTCCTTGTGGAACAGGGCCGTCTAGAATCCGAGGACGCCGGTTCCGGGTGTCGTGTGGGAGGGGTTGTGGACCTCGATTACTACAAGACGCTGATCGCGGTGGCGGATGACTGCCCGGTGAGCAGTGCTGTCGTTCCTGAGGGGCGGGGCGGGCGCAGGACCGTGGCCGTCGTCCAGTACGAGATGCTGGCCGGCAGTCCGTACGTCCACACGCAGGAGGACGTGCTCTTCGAGTCCTGGCTCAGGCGACAGGACATGCCGGATATTTCTGAAGATCGCCGCCAGGCGCTGCGGGACGAGTTCTTCTCCCGGTCGCAGGCGTGCCTGCGGGCCTCGCCCCTGCCCAAGAAGTACGGATGGGGCCTGGCCTTCGACGCCGAGGGCAGGATCGCACTGTGCGCGATGGAGTCGGAAGAGTACGGCGAGCTGCGCGACGACGCGGACACGACCGTCCTCAAGGCGATGCGCTCGCGCCGCGCCTGAGGGCCTGGCGATCACGACCACGCGCGGGGCGGGTCATGGTAGGGATGGACACATGTCACCGCCGAGTCCCCTCCTGAGCGGCGACCCGCGGGAGCTCGGCAGGTACGCCATCGCCGGCCGGATCGGCGCAGGCGGCCAGGGCACCGTCTACCTCGGCACCTCCCCCGAGGGCGCCAGGGTCGCCGTCAAGCTGATGCACTCGCGCCTCGACGACGAGAAGGCGCGACGCAGGTTCATCGGCGAGGTCGAGGCGGTGCGGCGGGTGGCGCCGTTCTGCACGGCGCAGGTCCTGGACGCCGACCTCGACGGCGACCGTCCGTACATCGTCAGCGAGTACGTCGAGGGCGTGTCCCTCCAGGAGCACATCCGCGCCGAGGGGCCGCGCACCGGCGGCGCCCTGGACCGCATCGCGGTCGGCACGGCCACCGCCCTGGCGGCGATCCACGCGGCCGGGGTCGTCCACCGCGACTTCAAGCCGGGCAACGTGCTGCTCGGCGCGGACGGCCCGCGGGTCATCGACTTCGGCATCTCGCGTCTGATGGACATGACGGTGACGACGGGCCGGGTGCCGGTGGGCACGCCCGCGTACCTGTCGCCCGAGCAGCTCAAGGGCGAGCGTGCCGGCCCGGCGAGCGACCTGTTCGGCTGGGGCCTCACGGTCGCGTTCGCGGCCGGCGGCCGGCACGCGTACGCCGCCGACTCCTACGAGGCGGTCCTCGGCCGCATCCTGTTCGGCGAGGCCGACCTGGACCCTCTGACCGGGCCGCTGCGGGAGGTCGTCGTCGCGTGCCTGGCGGAGAGCCCGGCGCGGCGCCCGACCGCCGAGGAAGTGCTGCGCCGCCTCATCGGCCGCGGCGTGGACGGCCCGGCGGCGCTGCCCGCGGTGGGCGGGCGGGCCGGCGACACCGAGGCGGCGCCGACCTCTCCCCTCCCCCGGCAGGACTTCCACACCGCCGCGCCGATCTCGCTGCCGCCCCGCCACGACGTCCACGCCGCCGCGTCGACCGCTCCGCTGCCCCGTCAGGACGTCCACGCGGCCGTCCGGGAGGCCGCGCCCGGACCCGCCGGCGAGGAGGGCGTGCGGGCAGGGCGGCGCGGGCCGTGGTGGCCGGGCGTCATCGCGGGCGGGACCGTGCTGGTGACCGTGGCGGCGGCCAGCGCGGTGTGGTGGTCGAACTCCCGCGTGCCGGAGGCCGGCGTGTTCCCGTACACGGGCCGGTGGGTGGGCGACGCCGAGCACCCGTCGGCGGGGCGGGCGTTCCCCGTGGAGCTGCGCCTGTCCGGTCCGTCCTCACCCGGCCGCATGCTGTGGGGCGACGATCTGCACTGCACGGGCCGGCTGACCAGGACCGGGCATGACGCCACGACGGTGACGTACCGCCTGGACCAGGTGCGCGGCGAGGAGTGCCATCCCGGCACGGTCGCGATCAGCCCCTCGGCCGCGCGACGGCTGACGTTCCAGGTCACGCGGGCGGGCGAGACGGCGCCCCGGTACTCGGGCACGGCCACCCGCGCGTCGTGACCAGGGTCAGAACTCGGCGGTGACGCAGGCCAGGCGGGGTCCCGCCGTGCCGGCGCGGCCGGGGCCGGTGTGGGTGTGCTCGGCGTGGATCACGATCGAGCGTGGGTGCCTGTCGGTGAACTTCCAGTCCAGCGCGGCGCGCGCGGAGGCGTCGCCGTGGGCGTCGGTGGTGAAGTCGAGCCAGACCTCGTTGCCCGCGTTGGCGTACGCGGGGTCGGTGGACGGCGACTTGGGGTCCTGTTTGTGCTGGTAGTGCGGGCCGGCGTCCTCGCCCTTGGCGCCGCAGGGCTTCATGTGCACGTGGGCGCCGTAGGAGTGGTCCGGGAGCAGCCCGTGGAGGCGCAACTGGACGACGGAGTGCCCGTCCGCGCCGGGCAGGTAGGCGACGGCGGCGACGGCCCCGGGCGGGACGAGCTTGGCGTCGTAGGTGGTGGCGTGCTGCCCGGCCGTGTAGGGGCCGAACCGGCCGAGGGTGAGGATCGGGTCCTGTCCGGCGGGCCGCACCGGGTCGTGGCCGCTGTGCGCGCCGGGGGCCGCGGCGCCCGTTCCGAGCACCGCCAGGAGCAATGCGGCCGTCCCCGCCCATCCCGCTCGTACCGCCTTCATGAGCGCTTCCTTTCCTCGCCGTCACCGCGGCCGAGCCGCCGGGCTTTTTCGCCGATATACCCGGATATGACAGCTCATCGGGCCAATGTGGCGTTAAAAGCGTGCAATGGAAATCCTTGTTTCGGACCATTCCACATATCCGGCGAATCGGATAAATGCCGAAATATCGCTGCGGGACGTCGCTCGCCTGCCCCGACACCATCCGGAACGTGACGACCCGGCCACGTACGGCCATCCGGCGGACCCCGGCCATGTCACCGGATGTGCGACTTGACGCGCCAGGGGGGCCATAATAGAACGCGTTCCAGAAACGAGTCCGAGCAAGCGCTTGAGCACGCCCCGGGTGGTCATATGGAAATCAACCTCGTCGACCAGGACCATTACGCGCGGCACGGAGCCCCGCACGACCAGCTCACGTGGCTGCGCGCGAACGATCCGGTGTTCTGGCACGAGGGCGACGCCGCCCGCGGCTGGCCGGGCTTCTGGGCCGTCACCAAGCACGAGGACGTCGTCCACGTCTCGCGCAACTCCGACCTCTTCTCCTCCAGCCGCAGGCTGGCGCTGTTCAACGAGCTGCCGGAGCCGCAGCTCGAACTCCAGCGCATGATGATGCTCAACCAGGACCCGCCCGAGCACACCCGCAGGCGTTCCCTGGTGAACCGCGGCTTCACGCCCCGGCAGATCAACGCCCTCGAAGGCCACATCCGTGAGATCTGCCACACCCTGATGGACGAGGTCGCCGCCAAGGGCGCGATCGACTTCGTCACCGACGTCGCCGCGCCCCTCCCCCTGTACGTGATCTGCGAGCTGCTCGGCGCTCCCCCCGAGGACCGGGACAAGCTGTTCGAGTGGTCCAACCGCATGATCGGCTCCGAGGACCCGGAGTACGCCACCGAGCCCTCCGTGGGCGCCAACGCGGCCATGGAGGTCTACGCGTACGCCAACAGGCTCGCGGAGGAACGCCGCGCGCGCCCGCGCCCTGACATCGTCACCAAGCTGCTCCAGCCGGACGAGAACGGCGAGACGCTGAGCGAGAGCGAGTTCGACCTGTTCGTCCTGCTTCTCGTCGTGGCGGGGAACGAGACCACGCGCAACGCGGCCTCGGGCGGCATGCTGGCCCTGTTCGAGCACCCCGAGCAGTGGGAGCGCCTGGTCCGCGACCGTTCCCTCGCCCGCACGGCCGCCGACGAGATCGTGCGGTGGGTCTCCCCGGTGAACCTGTTCCGCCGCACCGCCACCCGCGACACGGTCCTGCGCGGCAAGAAGATCAAGGAAGGCGACAAGGTCGTGGTGTTCTACACCTCGGCCAACCGCGACGAGGACGTCTTCGCCGACCCGTGGACCTTCGACATCGCCCGCGACCCCAACCCGCACATCGGCTTCGGCGGCGGCGGTGCCCACTTCTGCCTGGGCAACCACCTCGCCAAGCTGGAGCTCCGCGTGCTGTTCGAGGCCGTCGCGGAACGCATCCCCGGGCTGCGCGGAACCGGCGAGGCCCGGCGCCTGCGCTCCAACTTCATCAACGGCATCAAGAGCCTCCCCGTCGAGGTCTGATCCCGCGGGTCACCGGTGGCCGCGGACCCTTGGGCGTGCTCGCGGCTCCGGAGGCTCTTCGCCGTGCTCACCGCCGGGTGACGCTGCTCCCCCGGCATCAGCCGGCCCCGGCGAACGTACTCCCGGGGGCGTAGCCCGAACGTCGCTGTGCGGGGGACGCCCCGGGGCGGGGGCCTCGGACACGATTCTCGGTGCCAACTATCCGAGGAGACCCCCATGCGCAAGGTCTACGTCGCCGTTGCCGGGCTCATGTTGCTCGCCGTGATCGCGCAGTTCTACTTCGCAGCCGTCGGCGCGTTCGACAGCGCGCACGACGACGACTCGTTCGTGCTGCACAGCATGACCGGCATGATGATCATCCCCGTCCTGTCCATCCTCGCCACGGTCGCCGCCGCCGTCGCCAAGGCGCCCGGGCGGATGATCGGGATGACGATCCTCCCGCTCGGCCTGGTCATCGTCCAGGTACTGATCATCGTCCTGGGCGGGCTGTTCAACGACAGCGCCGACAACACCACCCCGGTGAGCCTCGCCATCCTGGGCCTGCACGCCCTCAACGGGATGGCCGTCATGGGCGTGTCGGGAACGGTGTTCGCCCAGGCGCGCAAGTTCGCGACCATGCCTGCGGCCACGTCCGCGACCGCCCCGGACGCGACCGCCCGCGTGTCATGACGGTCGAGACGCTCATCGTCCTCGACCTGCTCGCCGGGGTGGCCGCCACGGCGGGCTGGCTCGGCGCGGGCGCGACGGCGGCACGGCGCGCGGGCGTGGCGCTCGCGCTCGCCGCCGTCGCGCTCGTGGCGACCCTCGCCCGCTGCGCGACGACCTTCGGGCTCGCGGGCGCCGGGTGGTGGTTCGCCCAGGAGAAGATCACCCTCACCCTGCCGATCGCGGTCGCCGCCGCCCTCGCCGCCGGGTCGATCGCCGGACCCCGCCTGCTCGCGACCGTCCGGGGACGGCGCCCTTCGCCGGCCCCGGACGCGGCGGTGCTCGTTCCCTTGTTCGGGGCCGGGTACGCCGCGGCGGCCGGGCCCGCGGTGACGTTGCTGGCCGGGTATCCGGCGACGGCGAGCACCGTTCTGGTCACGCTCGCCCTGGTGGCGGGGGCCGTCCTCACCACGTGGCGCGTGGTCGCCGGGTCCCTGCCGGGGGCGCGCGCCGCCACGGCCACCGTGCTCGCCGCGGCCGTCGCCGGAACCGGGCTGGCCTTCGTCCCGGCGGAGACGACCGACGCGGGCGGCGGCACGGCGGCGTCCCTCTCGCACCACGGCGCCACGTCCCTCGCGGACGAGCTCACCGCCTCCCCTTCGCACGACGGGATGGCGGCCTCTCTGTCACGCGGTGGTGCCGCCGCCCGTGGTGCGCAGGACGGGCACACGTCCGGCAGGTCCCCGGTGTCGGCGGACGCGGTCGCCGAGGTCCCGGTCACCTCCCTGCGCGGGCCGTCCACGCCCGAGCCCGGGGGGACGGTCCGCCGGTACGACCTCGCCGCCCGCACCGCCACGATCCGGCTCGCGTCCGGCAAGCAGGTCGAGGCGTGGACGTTCAACGGCCGCGTGCCCGGCCCGCCGATCACCGCCGTCCAGGGCGACCTCATCGAGGTGCGGCTGCGCAACGACGACATCGCCTCCGGGGTGACCCTGCACTGGCACGGCTACGACGTCCCCTCGGGCGAGGACGGCGTCCCCGGCCTGACCCAGGACGCGGTCATGCCCGGCCAGGAGTTCGTCTACCGGTTCCGCGCGCTGCAGGCGGGCACGTACTGGTACCACACGCACGAGGTCTCCGACCTGGGCGTCCGCATGGGCCTGTACGGCACCCTGATCGTCTCACCCCGCCCGACGGGCGAGGCGGCGACCGGTACGCCCGGTGCGACCGACAAGAAGGACCCATCCGGCGCGACCATGTCCTCGCAGGCCGGCGCTTCCGGGGAGCTCGACCTGGTCCTTCCCGTTCACACGTTCGCGGGGACGACCGTGCTCGGCGATCAGGACCGGCCGATCGAACGCGCCGCCGAGCCCGGCGCTCCCGTACGGCTGCGGCTGATCAACACCGACAACACCCCGCGCCGTTTCGCGCTGACCGGGACGACGTACCAGGTGGCGGCCATCGACGGCAGGAACCTGAACCAGCCGGGCCCTCTGGACCGCGCGCTGCTGCGCCTGCCGGCCGGCGGGCGCTACGACCTCGTCTTCCCCATGCCGTCCGCCACGGTGGTCCTGCTCGTGGACGGTCGCCCGGGGCTCCGTCTCGGGCCAGGTGCGACGCCGGGCGCCGCCATGTCCGTGGCCGACACCTCCGGCTGGCCCGAGTTCGACCCGCTGACCTACGGCCGGCCCGCCGCGACGCCGTTCACCGCGTCCAGCCGGTTCGACAGGGACTTCGACCTCGTCCTGGACCGGGGGCTGGCCATCACCGACGGCCGCCCGGCCTACGCGCACACGGCGAACGGCCGCGCCTTCCCGTCCATCCCCACCGAGACGGTGCGCGAGGGAGACCTGGTCCGCCTGACCGTGGTGAACAGGAGCCGCGAGACCCATCCGTGGCACCTGCACGGGCACACGGTCCTGGTCCTGTCCCGCGACGGCCGCCGCCCGGCGGGCGCGCCGCTGTGGCTGGACACCTTCGACGTCCAGCCCGGCCAGGTCTGGGAGGTCGCGTTCCGCGCCGGCAACCCCGGCCTGTGGATGAACCACTGTCACAACCTCAGCCACGCCGATCTCGGCATGGCCCTGCACCTGGCCTACGACGGCGTGACGAGCCCCTTCCACGGCGCGCACGGCGGCTGACCCTCGATCGTTGACGCCGGGTCGCCGGGGGGCCCGCGCGGAGATCGCCGGCTCGTGACCATGAGCTATGGCTCGTCCTGACTCGTCCCTCTTGCCAGGATTTTCCCGTGTATATCAGTATTTGCCCGTGACGGAGCGCACGCCACCCCCCAGTCAGGCCGCAGAGGCGGACGGCACGGACACCCCCTCCCAGGGCTCCCTGGCCACCCCCCAGGCCGAGGACCAGGCAGCAGCCACCCCCGGCGACTTAGCCGGCGACGCCGGGCGGCCGGCCGGCCGCCGATGGCCGCCGCGCTTCCTCACCGACGCCGCGGACCTGCGGGCCCTGCTCATCTGGCTGGTCTCCCACATCGGCTTCCTCATCTACACCTACCTGGCGGGCCCGGGCCGCACGACCGACCCGTTCCTCCAGCGGCTGACGCGCTGGGACGCGGAGAACTTCATCGCCATCGCCCAGTACGGCTACGACGGCCCGCCGGGCATGGCGGACGTCGAGAAGCTGCCCGCGTTCTTCCCCGGCATGGCCCTGCTGATCAGGATCCTCAGCCCGGTCGTCCACGACGGCCGCCTGGCCACCGTCCTGATCTCCCTGGTCGCGAGCGCGGTCGTCGCCGTCTCGCTGTCGCGGCTGGCCGAGTCCTACCGCGAGGGCGCCGGAAAGTTCGCCGTCGCGGCGCTGTTCCTCAGCCCGTTCGCCGCGTTCCTCTACGCGGGGTACTCCGAGTCGCTGTTCCTCGCGCTCGCCATCCCCGCCTGGGCGCTGGCCCGCAAGGGCAGGTGGGAGGACGCGGCGATCTGCGCCACCCTGGCGGTGACCGTGCGGATCTCCGGGCTGTTCCTCGCCTTCGGCATCCTTGTCATGTACCTGGTGGCCGCGAACGGCCGCAAGGCGCCGGGCGGCCGGCGCAAGGCCCCCTGGCTGCTGCTGCCCGGCGTGCCGGCGGTGGCCTACAGCCTCTACCAGTGGCTGCGCACCGGCGACTGGCTGGCCTACAACACCGTCCAGGACCGGTACTGGGGACGGCACGCCGTCTGGCCGTGGGACGCGCTGGCCAACACCCTGAGCATGTCCGACGACGTGCCCACACTCACGGTCTCCTACTACGAGGAGATCGCCGCGGCGGCCCTGCTGCTCGTCATCACCCTCTACCTGGCCGTGCGCGGCCGCTGGCCCGGCCTGGCGTACATGGCGCCCCAGGCGCTGTCGTTCCTCACGCTGTCCAGCTTCTACATGTCGGTGGGCCGCGCGTCGCTGACGTGGATCCCGCTGTGGATCGCGCTCGGCGTGGTCGGGGTGCGGCGGCCGTGGGTCTGGTACGCGGCGATGGGCGTCATGGTGCCAGTCATGGCGATCAACGTCGGGAACTTCACGACCGGCGCGTGGATCGGCTGACCGAGCGGACGCCGGAGGCGGTCACGGCCAGGAGGAGTCCTGCTCCGGGTCGCCGCCGTCCGACAGCAGGCGCAGGTCGGAGTCGACCATCATCGCGACGAGCTCCTCGAACGACACCGAGGGCTCCCAGCCGAGCTGTGCGCGGGCCTTCTTCGGGTCCGCGCACAGAAGGTCCACCTCGGCGGGCCGGTGCAGGCCCTGGTCGACGGCGACGTACCGCTCCCAGTCCAGGTCCGCCGCCGCGAACGCCGCGGCGACCAGCTCGCGCACCGAGTGGGTCCTGCCGGTGCCGACCACGTAGTCCTCGGGGGCGGGGGCCTGGAGCATCAGGCGCATGGCCTGGACGTAGTCGCCGGCGTATCCCCAGTCGCGGCGGGCCTCCAGGTTGCCGAGCCGCAGCTCCGAGGCGAGGCCCAGCTTGATCCGCGCGACGCCCAGCGAGACCTTGCGTGTGACGAACTCGGCGCCGCGCCGGGGCGACTCGTGGTTGAAGAGGATGCCGGAGACGGCGAACATGCCGTACGACTCGCGGTAGTTCTGGGTGAGGAAGTGCCCGTAGGCCTTGGCGACGCCGTACGGGGAGCGCGGGTGGAAGGGAGTGCGCTCGTTCTGCGGCGTCTCGCGCACCTGGCCGAACATCTCCGAGGACGACGCCTGGTAGAAGCGGATCTGCCCGGATCCGGGGGTGCGGGAGGAGGTGATGCCCGAGCAGACCCGGATCGCCTCCAGCATGCGCAGCACGCCCATGCCGGTGACCTCGGCGGTCAGCTCGGCCTGCTCCCACGACATGGGGACGAACGAGATGGCGCCCAGGTTGTAGACCTCGTCCGGCCGGACGCGCTCGACCGCGGAGATGAGCGAGCCCTGGTCGAGCAGGTCGCCCCGGACCAGCTCGACGTTCTGCAGCAGCCGGCGCACCCGGGCGACGCGGGGGTTGGCCTGCCCGCGCACGAGACCCCAGACGTCGTATCCCCGGTCCAGCAGGTGCTCGGCGAGGTAGGAGCCGTCCTGCCCGGTGATGCCGGTGATCAGCGCACGCCTGGCCAACGGGTCCTCCTTCTCCGGGCTATGCGGCTTGGCATGCTTCGCCCGAACTATGAGCTGTAAGACGCGAATGTACCTCGATGGCCCCCGGCAAGCGCCATGGGGCGTTCGTGATCGGGGACGGAACCTGAGTAGAACACGTTCTACCGAGCGCCGCTCGGTCCGGGTAAGTGCCCAGTTCGCGGGGTGCCGTGGTGGTTTGAGGCACAATTCCATATTAAGTGTGGGTCCGCTGCTGGATGGTAGGGTCACGGATAAGATCGGCTCTCGTGGGCGGCTGCCGAGCACCGCTCCCGGAAGGGGTGTCCGTGCGGGTTCCAGACGGCGAGGCGTCCGAAGGCAGGCTGCGCGTGGCCCTGCTGTCGTACCGGAGCAAACCCACCTGCGGCGGCCAAGGCGTCTACCTGCGCCACCTCAGCCGCGAGCTCGTCGCCCTCGGACACCACGTCGAGGTGTTCTCCGGGCCGCCCTACCCGGAGCTGGACGAGGGCGTCGTCCTCACCCGGGTGCCGAGCCTGGACCTCTACCGCGACGAGGACCCGTTCCGCACCCCGCGGCTCGCCGAGTACCGCGACTGGATCGACGTGCTCGAAGTCGCCACGATGTGGACGGCCGGCTTCCCCGAGCCGCTGACCTTCAGCCTGCGCGCGCTGCGCGAGATGAAGAGGCGCGCCGGCGACTTCGACGTCGTCCAGGACAACCAGACCCTCGGCTACGGCCTGCTCGGCATCCAGAAGCTGTTCCCCGTGGTCGGGACCATCCACCACCCGATCAGCGTCGACCGGCGCATCGAGCTGGAGGCCGCGCCGCCGCGCAAGCAGCTCTCGCTGCGCCGCTGGTACGGCTTCGTCCGCATGCAGTCCATCGTCGCGCCGCGGCTCAAGCCGATCCTCACGGTCAGCGAGTCGAGCCTCGCCGACATCCACCGCGACTTCAACGTGCCGCAGAGCAGCATGCGGCTCATCCCGCTCGGCGTGGACACCCGCTACTTCCACCCGCGCCCGCACCTGCCGAAGCGCCCCGGCTCGATCGTCGCCGTGGCCAGCGCCGACTCCCCGATGAAGGGCGTCGCCACCCTGCTGCGCGCCGTCGCCAAGCTCGCCACCGAGCGCGACGTGAACCTGACCGTGGTCAGCAGGCCGACCCCCGGCGGCCCCACCGAGAAGCTGGTTCAGGAGCTGGCGCTCGGCGAGCGGGTGCGCTTCGTGCACGGCATCTCCGACGACGAGCTCGGCGAGCTGATCGCCACCTCCGAGATCTCGGTCGTGCCGTCGCTGTACGAGGGGTTCTCGCTGCCGGCCGTCGAGCACATGGCCTGCGGCACGCCGCTGGTCGCCAGCCGCACGGGCGCGCTGCCCGAGGTCGTCGGGGACGCCGCCGTCCAGGTGGCGCCGGGCGACGCCGAGGAGCTGGCCGCCGTGCTGCGCCGGCTGCACGACTCCCCCGCCGAGCGGGAGCGGGTCGGCAAGGCCGGATTCGACCGGGTGATGGAGCGCTTCACCTGGAACGTCGTCGCCAAGCGCACGGTCGAGGCCTACCGTGAGGCGATCGCCGCCCACACCGGCGGGCGGGCTAAGCGGTGAGGACGCCCCGGGCGTCCGAGGGAAAGGGGACCGGCAGGTGCTGACCGTCGACTTCCGGAGGCTGCCGGTGGGACCGGGCCTTCGCGTGCTCGACCTCGGGTGCGGCGCCGGCCGCCACGCCTTCGAGGTGCTGCGGCGCGGGGCCGACGTGGTGGCCTTCGACCAGGACGCCGACGAGCTGAAGAGCGTCGCGGCCATGTTCGCGGCCATGGAGACGGCGGGCGAGGCGCCACTGGAGGCCACCGCCGAGACCGTGACGGGCGACGCGCTCGCCATGCCGTTCCCCGACGCCTCCTTCGACCGGGTGATCGCGGCGGAGGTGCTGGAGCACATCCCCGACGACATGGCGGCGATGCGGGAGATCCACCGGGTGCTCAAGCCGGGCGGGGTCGCGGCCGTCACCGTGCCGAGCTTCCTGCCCGAGCGCGTCTGCTGGGCGCTGTCGGAGGCGTACCACACCGCGCCCGGCGGCCACGTGCGCGTCTACACGCTGGCCGAGCTGAAGGCCAAGCTCAAGGCCACCGGCCTGCGCGTCGGCCCGCACCACCACGCCCACGGCCTGCACACGCCGTACTGGTGGCTCAAGTGCGCGGTCGGCGTGGACGACGACGACCACCCGCTGGTCAAGGCGTACCACCGGTTGCTCGTCTGGGACATCATGAAGCGCCCGGCGCTGACCCGGATCGCGGAGTCCGCGCTCAACCCGTTGATCGGCAAGAGCGTGGTCGTCTACGTCCGGAAGCCCGCTTGACCGCCGGCCGGACGCCGGCCGTCCCCGGGATCATCACGGCGGAGCAGGTCCTCGCGACCGCGCGCAGCATCGCGGCGGTCCAGGACGCCGACGGCGGGGTGCCGTGGCCCGAGGGCCACGTCGACGCCTGGAACCACGTCGAGTGCCTGATGGCCATGACCGTGGCCGGGCTGGGCGCCGAGGCCAGGAAGGGGTACGACTGGCTGGCCCGCCACCAGCGGAAGGACGGCTCGTGGCCGGCGAAGACGGCGGGCGGCGTGGCCGTGGAGGGGAACGGCGAGAGCAACCACGCCGCCTACCTCGCGGTCGGGGTGTGGCACGACCTGCTGGTGACCGGGGACGAGCGCTTCACCCGCGCCATGTGGCCGGTCGTGGAGCGGGCGCTGGACTTCGCCGCCGACCTGCAGACCCCGCGCGGCGAGATCGTGTGGGAACGCGCGGCCTCCGGGGCGCCCGCGGCGTACGCGCTGCTCACCGGCTGCTCCTCGATCTACCAGGGGCTCCGGTGCGGGGTGCTGCTCGGCGAGCGGCTCGGCGACCCGCACCCGGACTGGGAGCTCGCCGCCGACCGGCTCGGCCACGTGCTCGCCGCGCACCCCGAGGCGTTCGCCGACAAGAGCCGGTTCTCGATGGACTGGTACTACCCGATCCTCGGCGGCGCGGTGCGCGGGCCAGCCGCGCGGGAGCGGCTGGAGCGGGGCTGGGAGACGTTCGTCGTGCCGGGCCTCGGAGCCCGCTGCGTCTCCGACCAGCCGTGGGTGACGGGCGCGGAGTCCTGCGAGCTGGCCCTGACCCTGGACGCGGCCGGGGACCGCGCGCGGGCGCTCGCCGTCTTCGCGGACATGCAGCACATGCGCCACGAGGACGGGTCGTACTGGACCGGCTGGCAGTTCGTGAACGAGGCGTGGTTCCCCCACGAGCAGTCGGCGTACACGGCCGCCGCGGTGGTCCTGGCGGCCGACGCGCTGTCGGACACGACGCCGGGCGCGGGCCTGTTCCGCCGGGCCGGACGGTACGCCGTCCCCGTCGTGGACGCGGCGAGCTGCGGCTGCTCGCACGCGCCGAGCCGGACGTGAGGGCTCCGACGAGCACATATAAGCCTTGACTTATATAAGGCGACGCCTGTAGAACGTATTCGTGCACGCGTTCGATGTACTCGGCGACCCGGTGCGGCGCAGGATCCTTGAGCTGCTCGCCGACGGCGAGCGGACCTCCGGGGCGGTCTGCGCCGCCATCCAGCAGGAGTTCGACATCTCCCAGCCGGCCGTCTCCCAGCATCTGAAGGTCCTGCGGGACAACGGCTTCGCGACCGTGCGGCCCGACGGCGTCCGCCGGCTGTACGCGGTGAACACCGAGCCGCTGCGCGACATCGACGCCTGGCTCGACCGGTTCCGCCGCTTCTGGGCCCCCCGGCTCGACGCGCTGGGCACCGAACTGGCCCGCGGCAAGCGCGAACGGCAGCTGCGGGAACAAGCAAACGACACGAAGGAATGACCCATGGATGTCACCGGCCAGATCAACGCCGTCCACCGCCGGATCGGCGACCGCGCGCTGGAGGCGGGCGAGGGGCGCGTCCTCACCATCGCCCAGACCTACGACGCCGCCCCCGAGGACGTCTGGGACGCCCTCACCAACGCCGAGCGCATCCCCCGCTGGTTCATGCCCATCAGCGGCGAGCTGCGCGTCGGAGGCCGCTACCAGCTCGAAGGCAACGCCGGGGGCACGATCGAGCGGTGCGACCCGCCGAAGTTCTTCTCCGCCACCTGGGAGTACGGCGAGGGCATGTCCTGGATCGAGGTCCGGCTGACCCCGGACGGCGACGGGACCCGCTTCGAGCTCCAGCACATCGCCCCCGTCGCCGGCTCCGACGAGTTCTGGGACACCTTCGGCCCCGGCGCCGTGGGCATCGGCTGGGACCTCGGCGTGCTCGGCCTGGCCCTGCACCTGGGCTCGGGCGAGAGCCTCAAGCCCGAGGACGCCCCCGCCTGGCTCCTGTCCGACGAGGGCAAGAGCTTCGTCGCCGAGAGCAGCCTGCGCTGGCGCGACGCCAGCGTCGCCTTCGGCACCGACGAGGCCGCCGCCACCGCCGCCGCCGACCGCTCCACGGCCGCCTACACCGCCTCCCCCGAGGCGCCCGCGGAGTCCTGACCGAACAGGCGCCCACGAGGAGGCGGAGGTCGTGGTCCGGCGACCCCGCCACTCGGACGGGCCTCGCCGCCGGCTCGGGTCAGGGGGCGAGCAGGGCGCGCGCCCGCGGGTGCGGAAAGGCGACGGCCTCGGTGTAGGTGGCGGTGAACGCACCCGGGCCCAGGAGGGCGCGGGCCGCCGCGACGGCGTGGGCCACGTCCCGATCGCCGGCCACGGTCGTGCCGCGCAGGGCCACCGCGGCGCCGAGCAGCTGGGCGGCGCGGGCGCCGTCGCCGTCCAGGAGGGCGGCCTCCGCCTCGGCGTCGGCGGCGTCGGCCAGATCCGACGCGAGGACGGACGTCCGCCCGCACTCCAGGGCCTCACGGTACCGCGGCCGTGCCTCGTCGAGCCGGCCCTCCTCACGCGCGACGCGGGCCAGCGTGGCGAGGACGCGGGCGCGCAGCGCCTCGGTCCCGAAGGAGCCGCCCTCGGCGGCCCGCAGGGCCGCGTCGAGCCTGCGCCGGGCCTCGGGCAGGTCCCCCTGGTGACGGGCCAGCTCGCCCTGGCGGAGCAGGACCACGGCGGGCGTGCCCACCTGCCCGGCGCGGCGCGCGAGGTCTTCGGCCACGGCGAGGTCGGCCGCCGCCGCGGCCGGGTCGCCCTCGCTCAGCAGGCAGCCGGCCCGCCGGGTGAGCACGTCCACGCTCTCCTCCAGGGCGCCGAGCCGGTCGAACAGGCCGAGCGCCTCCGTCCACAGGGCGCGGGCGCGGGGCCACTCGCCGCGGCGGCCGGCGACCATGGCGAGCCAGTCGAGCGCCTGGGCCGTGCCCCAGCGCTCGCCGAGCGCACGGAAACGCGTCAGGACATCGGAGAGCACCTGCTCGCCTTCGGCGGGACGGCCGTCGATGACGGCGAGCAGCCCTTGGCTCAGCAGGGCCAGGGCCCACGTCCACGCGTCCTGGCCGAACACGCGCTCGGCGTCCCCGGGGTCCATCGTGTCCGAGGGCCCGGCGACCATGCCCCACAGGGCGGCGAGGAAGGGGTGGCGCAGCGGCCGGTCCAGGGCCCGCATGACCTCCACGGCCCGGTTCCAGTGGGCGGGCGAGGCCCGGGGGACGGCGTGGGTCACGCACGCGACGTACTCCTCCTCCAGACCGTCCGGGGGCCCCGTGAGCGTGCCGAGCAGGTCGGCGGCGGCCGCTCCCGCCTGGCCATGCCGCCCGCTCAGCCACCAGTACGCCCCCAGGGCCGCGACCAGCCGCAGCGCGGTCTCCCTGTCCTCGCGCACGCTCCAGCGCAGGGCGGCCATCAGGTTGCCGTGGTCGGACGACAGCCGGGCCAGCCACTCCAGTTGCTCCGCGCGGCGCAGGTGCGGGTCGGCGCGCTGGGCCAGTTCGAGGAAGTGGCGGGCGTGCCGGGCGCGCAACGCGTCCTCGTCGCCCGATTCCGCGAGCTTCTCCGCGCAGAACAGCAGGATCGTGTCGAGCATGCGGTAGCGTCCGCCGTCGGCCTCGACGAGCGACTTGTCCACCAGCCCGGCCAGCGTCTCGACCGGGTCGTCCCCGCCGCACACCGCCTCGACCGCCTCCAGGGACGCGCCTCCGGCGAAGACGGCGAGCCGGGCGGCCAGCGCGCGTTCGTGCGCGTCCAGAAGGTCCCAGCTCCACTCCACGACCGCGCGCAGGGTCCGGTGGCGGGCCGCCGCGGTGCGGTCGCCGCGCGACAGCAGCCGGAACCGGCCGTGCTCGGCCAGCCGGGTCGCGACCTCCTCGACGGTGAACGACCGCAGGCGCGCCGCCGCCAGCTCGATGGCGAGCGGCAGCCCGTCGAGCGCGGCGCACACCTCGGTGACCGCCGCCACGTTGCCGTCCGACACCGCGAAGCCCGGGCGCACGGCCGCCGCGCGGTCGGCGAAGAGCCGCACGGCCGGGTAGGCGAGCGCGCCGGAGGCGGAGGTCCCCGGCGGCGGGGTGGGCAGCGGGGCGAGCGGGACCAGCGTCTCGCCGGTCAGGCCGAGGGGTTCGCGGCTGGTGGCGACCACGCGGAGCCTCGGGCACTCGGCGAGCAGCCTGCGGGCCAGCGCCGCGGCGGCGCCGACGACGTGCTCGCAGTTGTCGAACACGAGCACCGTCTCGCGGTCGCCGAGCGCCGCCGCCAGGCGTTCGGCGGGTTCCGCCCCGGGACGTGGCTGGAGCCCCGACTCGCGCAGCCCCAGCGCGCCCAGCGCCGCCTGCACGGGGTCGTCGCCGCTTCCGAGCGGCGCGAGGTCGACGAAGCAGGACTCGCGCGCGTCGCGGCCGGCCGCCTCGACGGCGAGCCGGGTCTTGCCGGTGCCGCCGGGGCCGACGATCGTGACCAGGCGGGAGCCGCGCAGCGCGGCGAGCCGCTCCAGTTCCCTGTCGCGGCCCACGAAGCTGGTGAGCTGGGCCGCGACGCCCGGCCGCCGCGGCGTGGCGGGACGTTCGGCGCGCAGGACGTCCAGGTGGACGGCGGCCAGCTCGGGCGAGGGGTCGACGCCCAGCTCGTCGGCGAGCAGGCGCCGCGCCTCGTCGAACGCCTCCAGCGCCTCGGCGCGCCGCCCGGCCGCGTGCAGCGCGCGCATGAGCTGCCCGCGCGGCCGCTCCCGCAGGGGGTGCTCGGCCACCAGCCTCCTGATCTCGGCCACCGAGCCGCCGTGGGGAAGCGCCAGCTCGGCCTCGATGAGGTCCTCCGCGGCGGTGAGCCTCAGCTCGTCCAGGCCCGCGGCCCGCGCGTGGCCGTGCGGCAGGTCGGCCAGGGCGGGGCCCCGCCACAGCGCGAGCGCCTCGCGCAGGGCGCGGGCGGCGTCGGCGTGCCGGGCGGCGGACAGCAGGTGGCGTCCCTCGCCGGCGAGACGCGCGAAGCGGTGCGCGTCCACGTCGCCGGGCTCGGCCGCGAGCCGGTATCCGGCGCCGTGGAACTCCACCAGGCCGGCGGGGAGGGCACGGCGCAGCCGGGACACCTGGGCCTGGATCGCGTTGCCGGCCCCGGGCGGCGGGGCGTCGCCGTACTGGCCGTCGATCAGCCGCTCCGTCGTGACGACCCTGCCCGCCTCCAGCGACAGCATCACGAGCAGGCCCCGGGGGCGCGGCCCCGCGACGGGCACGGCCGCGCCGTCGTTCGCCCGCACCTCCAGAGGCCCGAGGATGCCGAACCACATGGCGATGATTGTCCCTTATCTGCGGGTTCCGCGCTGTCAGCCGGCTGTCCATGGGCTGTCAGCGGGCGTCGCGAGGGTACGGGGCATGAAGAACACCACGGTACTCATCTCCGGCGCGAGCATCGCCGGGCCCGCGCTGGCGTACTGGCTGAGCCGGTACGGGTGCGCGGTCACCGTCGTCGAGAAGGCGCCCGCGCTGCGGCCCGGCGGCCAGGCCGTCGACTTCAAGGGCACCGCCCAGCTCACGGTCCTGGAGCGCATGGGGATTTTGGAGGAGGTGCGGCGGCGGCAGACCGGCGGAACCGACCAGACCTTCGTGGACGGGAACGGCAGGGCGCTGGCCGTCATGCCGGGCGAGTTCACCGGCGGCGAGCTGGAGATCTTCCGCGGCGACCTCTCCGCGCTGCTGTACGAGCGGACCGCGGGAACCTGCGAGTACGTCTTCGGCGACTCGATCGCCTCGCTGACCGACACCGAGGACGGCGTGCGCGTGACGTTCGAGAAGGGCGTGCCGCGCACCTTCGACATCGTCGCCGGGGCCGACGGCATCCACTCGGCCGTCCGCCGCCTGGCGTTCGGGCCGGAGTCCGCGTACGTGCGCCACCTCGGGTACTACTACGCGCTGGCCGCGGTCGACCTACCCGGCGAGCCCGCGATGTACAACGAGCCGGGGCGGATGGTCGCGCTCGGCGGCCCGAAGGCGCCCGCGTTCTTCGTCTTCGCCGCCGGGGAGATCCCGTTCGACCGGTTCGACGCCGGCCGGCAGAAGCGGATCCTGTGCGACGCCTACCAGGGCGCGGGCTGGCGGGTCCCGGAGATCGTCGCCGCCGCGTCCGCCTCGGACGACTTCTACCTCGACTCGATCAGCAGGACCGAGATCGACCACTACGCCAAGGGCCGGGTGGTGCTGCTCGGCGACGCCGCGTACGGCAACACGCTCGGCGGCTTCGGCAGCGGGCTGGCCGTCGCCGGCGCGTACGTACTGGCCGGCGAGCTGGCGCTGGCCGGGGGCGACCACCAGGCGGCGTTCCGCGCCTACGAGGACGGGTTCCGCAAGTACGCCTCGGTGGCGAGGAAGGGCAACGCGGGCGGCTTCCTGGCACCCCCGACCCGGCGCAGGATCGCCATGCGCAACCGGATGTTCAAGCACAGGCTGCTCCTGCGGGCCCTGCTGAAGTCCACGGACATGTTCGCCACGAACATCGACCTCAAGGACTACCCCCGGCTCCTGCGCCGCTAGCGGCGCCAGGGGTCAGGGGGTGAGGACGCGTTCCAGGACGCGCAGGGAGCCTTCGGCGCGGATCTCCTTGTAGTCGCCGGTGGCGAGGGCGCGCTGGAAGACGTGGTACGGGGCCTGGCCGCCCTTGCCGGGGTCGGGGTAGATGTCGTGGAAGACCAGGGCGCCGCCGGGGATGACGTGGGGCGCCCAGCCTTCGTAGTCCTTGGTGACCGGATCCTCGGAGTGGCCGCCGTCGATGAAGAGCATGGCGAGCGGGGTGCGCCAGTAGCGCGCGACGGTCTCCGAGCGCCCGACGATGGCGATGACCTGCTCCTCCAGTCCGGCCGACGCGATGGCGGTGCGGAAGAAGGGCAGGGAGTCCATCTTGCCGAAGCGGGGGTCCATGAGGGTGGGGTCGTGGTGCGCCCAGCCGGGCTGGATCTCCTCGGAGCCCCGGTGGTGGTCGACGGTGAAGACGACGGACCCCGTCTCGCGGGCGGCCGCGCCGAGGTAGATCGCCGACTTGCCGCAATACGTGCCGATCTCGCAGATCGGCCCCAGCGGGCCGTAGACGCACGCGGTCTCGAAGAGCGCCAGCCCTTCGTTCGCGGGCATGAAGCCCTTGGCCCGTTCGGCCGCGTAGCGCAGGTCCGCCGGGAAGGACATGTCAGTCATGATTTTTCCCTCGAATACGGCAACGCTGCTGCACCCTACCTACAACGCACGAACACCCGGAACCGTGCCCCCGGCCTTGGGCCGAACGGCACAGAACAACATTCCGTCCGAGCCTTGCCCGCCCTGGTGGAACGTGTTCTACTTGGCCGGGTCGGCGAGCGTGCGCCCGCTCCCCCGCCGCTCCGGCCTAGGCTCGCGTCACGACCACACCCGCGAGGAGGCCCGATGAAGATCAAGGTGGACTACGACGTCTGCGAGGCCAATGCCGTCTGCATGGGCCTGGCCCCCGACGTCTTCGAGGTGGACGAGGACGACAACCTGCACGTCCTGCTGCCCGAACCGCCCCGGGAGACACTCGACCGCGTGCGCCACGCCGTACGTTCCTGCCCCAAGGCCGCGCTCTCCCTCCACGATGAGTGAGCACCCGGCACCACGGCCATCCCATTGGAGGTCTCCCGCATGCGAGCCGCCCTGCTGCACGCCGCCGGCGACGACAGGCTGGACATCCGCGACGACGTGACCCTGACCCCGGTGGGGCCGTCGGACGTCCGCGTGAAGATCAGAGCGACCGGCGTGTGCCATTCGGACCTTTCGGTGATGTCCGGCGTGCTGCCCATGCCGCTGCCGGTGATCCCGGGGCACGAGGGCGCGGGCGAGGTCGTGGAGACCGGCGACCAGGTCACCTCCGTGCGGCCGGGCGACCACGTCATCGTGAACTGGACTCCCGCCTGTGAGACCTGCGCGAGCTGCGTCCGCGGCCGGCCCTACCTGTGCACCACCTACCTCGTCCAGAGCTTCTCGCTGGCCAGGTTCCGTTTCGGCGGGGACACCCCGGCGTACGGCATGACCGGCTGCGGCACGTGGGCGGAGGAGATCGTGGTGCCCTGGCAGGGCGCGATCAAGGTGGACCCTGATGTGCCGTACGAGGTGGCCGCGCTGATCGGCTGCGGCGTCACGACCGGCGTCGGCGCGGTCGTCAACACCGCGAAGGTCAGGCCGGGCACGAGCGTGGCGGTGATCGGCTGCGGCGGCGTGGGCCTGGCGGTGATCCAGGGAGCCCGGATCTCCGGGGCGACGAGGATCCTCGCGGTGGACCCGCTGACCTCCAAGCACGAGCCGGCCATGAAGGCCGGCGCGACCGACGTCTGCACCCCCGACCGGCTCGCCGAGGCGGTGACCGCGCTGACCGGCGGCCAGGGGTTCGACTACGGCTTCGAGGCCGTGGGCAGGTCGGCCTCGATCATGTCCGCCTGGCAGGCGACCCGGCGCGGCGGCGACGTCGTCGTGGTCGGCGCCGGGGCCATGGACGACCTGGTGCCGCTGTCGGCGTTCAGCCTGCTGTTCGAGGGCAAGAACCTGCTCAGCTCGCTGTACGGCGGCAGCGACGTCCGGCGGGACTTCCCGTTCCTGGTGAACCTGTGGAAGGCGGGCAGGCTCGACCTGGAGAGCATGATCAGCGCACGGATCGGCATCGCCGACCTGAACGACGCCGTGGCCGCGCTGCGCGGCGGCGAGGTCCTGCGCCAGGTCGTGCTCTTCGACTGAAGCCCTCCCCGGGCCGCGCGTGATCCGGCCCGGGGAGCCGTCAGAGCATCTCGTTGAGCGACGCGCCCCACTGCTCCCCCAGCGTGGTCGGCTGGAGGTACGGCTGCTCGGTCAGGATCGCGTCCCAGTTGTCGCGGATCGCCTCGGCGCTGAGGTCGTCGGACCGCCAGCCCGGCCCCTCGGCCACGAACACGCGGGCCACCCGCCCCGCGCCCACGCTGAAGACCTCCCCGGAGGTCGGGCAGCTCTCGTGCGCGAGGAAGACGACCAGCGGGCTCACCTTCTCCGGGGCCAGCTTGTGCGCGTACTCGGCGGGGAACAGCGTCTCGGTCATGCGCGTCCAGGCCATCGGCGCGATCGCGTTGGCCTTGATCCCCGCGCGGGCGCCCTCGATGCCGAGGGTCTTGGTCAGGCCGACCAGGCCCATCTTGGCGGTGGCGTAGTTGGCCTGGCCGAAGTTGCCGAACAGCCCGGACGGGGATGAGGTGTTGACGATGCGGCCGTACCCCTGCTCCTTCATGTGCGGGAAGGCGGCCCGGCTGACCAGGAAGGACCCGCGGGCGTGCACGGCCAGCACGGCGTCGAACTCCTCGACCGTCATCTTGCCGAAGGACTTGTCCCGCAGGATGCCCGCGTTGTTGACCACGACGTCCACCCGGCCGAAGACGTCCAGCGCGGTCCTGACCAGGGAGTCGGCGCCCTCGGGCGTGGAGATGTCGTCGGCGTTGGCGACCGCCCGCCCGCCGTCCTTGGCGATCAGCTCCACCACCTCGGCGGCCGGGCCGGTCGAGGCGCCCGTGCCGTCGAGCGCCCCGCCGAGGTCGTTGACGACGACGTTCGCGCCGCGCGCGGCGAGCATGAGCGCGTGCGAGCGGCCGAGGCCGTGCCCGGCGCCCGTCACGACCGCGACCTTGCCGTCAAACCGTAGTTCGGACATGCCGCCCACCCTTCGAGGAGCGCCTCACCAGCGCGTCAGGAGAACATCCCTCTGGCGAGCACACGATATCCGCCGCCGGACGCCCCGTCCCCGCCCGGCATTCCCGGGACAGGGCGTCACGTAGCGGATAGTGATCAGACACGTCGAATTCTGCTAGAGTTTCTCCCCCCGCAGGGGCCTGGGTCAGCGTCGGCCCCACTTCCCCATGGCCCCGCCGTTCTCCCCGGCTGGAGGCCGCATGCCCGCACAGCCGCCCCTCCGCGTGATCCAGTGGGCCACCGGGGCTCTCGGCAGCTACGCGCTGCGCAGCGTCCTCACCCGGCCGGAGTTCCGGCTGGCCGGCGTGCTGGTGTACGACCCCGACAAGGTCGGGCTGGACGCCGGGCCGCTCGTGGGCCTGCCCGAGTGCGGGGTGCCGTGCGGCGACGACGTCGACGCCGTCCTCGCCCTCGACGCCGACTGTGTGCTGCACATGCCGCTGCCCGCGGCCTACTTCGGCGGCGACTACAACGCCGACCTGGAGACCGTCTGCGCGATCCTCTCCTCGGGCAAGAACGTCATCACCACCACCGGCTTCATCTACCCGCAGGTCTACGGGCCCGCCGTGGTCGACCGCCTGGAGTCGGCGTGCCGTGCGGGCGGCACCTCGGTGTACGGCACCGGCATCAACCCGGGCTTCATGAGCGACTTCCTGCCCCTGGCGTTGAGCGGCCTGTCGGCGCGCCTGGACCACATCTACGTCCGCGAGTCCTCCGACTTCCACGGGCATCCCTCGCGGCAGATCGTCATGGACCTGATCGGCTTCGGCCGCGCCCCGAAGGACTACGCGGTGGCGGTGCGCCCGTTCCGCAACGTGCAGCGGGCCCTGTTCTCCGAGAGCGTCCAGCTCGTGGCGGGCGCGCTCGGCGTCAAGCTCGACGAGGTCGAGGAGACCGACGAGTACGAGCTGGCGGCCGAGCAGCTCGAGGTGACGGCGGGCGTGGTGCTGCCCGGCACGGTCTGCGCCTCCCGGTGGATCTTCTCCGGCCTGGTCAGGGGCCGGCCGTTCATGACGGTCGAGTGCGTCTACAAGGCCGACGCCTCCCAGGTGCGCCGCTGGCCGGAGCCGGGGTTCGCCCTCCACATCGAGGGCCGCCCGCAGATGCTGATCACGATCGACGAGGTCTCCCACGGCCTCGCCGGGGCGGCGGCGCACGCCGTCAACTCGATCGGAGCCGTCTGCGCGTCGCCGCCCGGCATCCGCACCGTCCTGGACCTCCCGCTCGCCACCGGCCGGGGCACGGCGCGGCTGGCGTGACCGCCGGGACGGGCGGCCGGGGGTCAGGAGTGCGGGGTGAACCGGCCGAACCTGCCCTGGTGGTAGATGAGGGGACGGCCGGGCGAGCCGATCTCGGTGCGGGTGACCAGGCCGACGACCAGGACGTGGTCGCCGATCTCGGCGGTGCTGTGCGGCTCGCAGACCAGGTACGCCGAGACGCCGTCGAGCAGGGGCACCCCGCGCGGCCCCGGCCGCCAGCTCGTCGGCGCGGCGAACCTGTCGACGCCCCTGCGGGCGAAGCGGGACGCCAGCTCGGCCTGGTCGCTGGCCAGGACGTTCACGGCGAAGCTCTCGGCCTGCCGCAGCGAGGGCCAGGTGGTGGAGGACTGGTCGACGTAGAAGGAGACCAGCGGGGGGTTGAGGCTGACGGAGGAGAACGAGGTCGCGGTGAGGCCGACCGGCACGCCGCCGGTCCTGGCGGTCACGACGACGACCCCGGCCGCGTGGACGGCCAGCGCCTCGCGGAACCGCTGGTTGTCGACGGCCGCGTCGGGCAGGGTCTCGGTCATGCGCTCGTGTCCTCCCTCAGCGCCATCTGCGGGGCGATGCGGTCCGCCCATCGGCCCAGCACCTCCTCGGGCGCGGCGATGTCGGCTTCGAGCAGGGCCAGGCCGGGGGTCGGCACGGTGGCGCCCAGCTCGACCAGCAGCGGCCGCAAATGGGTCTCGACGGCGAGGGAATGCTTGGGGTCGCCCATGACGAGGATCGGCAGCGCGGTCACGCCGGCCAGGGCGTCGGGCTTGAGCCGGTCGAGGAAGACCTTCAGCAACCCGGTGTAGGTGGCCTTGTAGGTGGGGCTCGCCACCAGCAGCACGGTGGCGGCGGCGGCCAGGTCCAGGGCCTCGCGGACCTCGGCCGGGGGCTGCGGGTCGAGCAGCCGCGGGGCCAGGCCCGCCAGGTCGATCACCTCGCGCTTGCCGGAGTAGCCCAGCCGCCCGGCCACCAGCTCGGCCGCGTGCTCGGCGACCGTCCGCGTACGCGAGCCTTCTCGGGGGTTGCCCACTAATGTCACGAAACTCATCTGTCGCTCACCATTCATCGTCTCCCGGTCATCGCGACGGCGTCCCGCCGTGCGCGGCCGGACGCCAGAGTGCAGAGGTTGCCCTTGTCAGCGCGTCTCAGCGGCGACACTGGGCACCGGCGACGTGGCCGAGATCCACGTGAAGGCGCCGGGTCAGGGGCTTCTGGCTCATGCTCGAAAAACTACGTAGACCGAACCGTAATGTCAATATTCCCTACTTGAATTCCATGGAATATCATGCGTCCCGGTACCACAGGTCCGGCTCACCGGGCACGCACCGCAGCCGCCCCCGCGCCTCCAGGTAGACCAGGTGGGCGAGCGTCTCGTTGGTCGCGGCCCTGCGCATGAACGGCGGAATCGTCTCCCACGGCCGCGACCAGGTCAGCCGGGTCGTGACGTCCCAGCAGGCGATGCCGTCGGCGGCGGCCACCGCCGCCTCGATCTCCGCCAGCCGCCGCTCATGGTGGGCCATCACGTCGTCGACCCGCTCGGCCAGCTCCAGGAAGCGGTACTCGTGCGCGGGCAGCACCTCGTCCACCTCGAAGCGCTTGACGGCCGCCAGCGCGTCCAGGTAGTCGGCCAGCGGGTTGGGGGCCGACTGGGGGTGGACGGCGACGATGGGCGTGATGCGCGCGAGCACATGATCACCGGAGAAGAGCAGGCGGCGCGACGGCGACACGAAGCACAGGTGGCCGGGCGAGTGGCCGGGCGTCCAGACGGCCCGCAGGTCCCAGCCGGGCAGGTCCAGGGCGGCGCCGTCCTCGATCAGCCGGTCCGGCCTGGCCATCGAGACGTGGTCGCGGATCGCCATGGACGCCCCGGACAGCTCGTCGGCGGTCAGCGGCGGCACGCCCGAGCGCGCCAGCATCGCGCGCTGCCGCGCGACCAGCGTCTCGATCTCCGGCTCGTCGTAGCGCTCCCGCAGCAGGCGGGCGTCGGCCGGGTGCAGGCCGATCCACGCGCCCGAGTTCTCCCGCACCCTCCCGGCGAGCCCGTAGTGGTCGGGGTGGATGTGCGTCACCAGCACCGCGCGGACGTCGCCCATCGCGTACCCGGCGGCGCCGAGCCCGTCGGAGAGCGCCGCGTACGCCTCGTCGGTGTTCCAGCCCGCGTCGACGATCGCGACGCCGTCCGGCAGCTCCAGGGCGTAGACCAGGACGTACCTGAGGGGGTTGATCGGGATCGGCA
Organism: Sphaerisporangium siamense; assembly: GCF_014205275.1. Taxonomy (NCBI): domain Bacteria; kingdom Bacillati; phylum Actinomycetota; class Actinomycetes; order Streptosporangiales; family Streptosporangiaceae; genus Sphaerisporangium; species Sphaerisporangium siamense. The sequence continues at coordinate 2,951,331 of NZ_JACHND010000001.1, read as the reverse complement.
CCGGGATGGACCACAGGCCCGGGCGCACCTGCTCGACGGCGGGCATGGCGCCGCCGTGCCACGCCTCCATCTGCGCCGGGTTGGCCGGCGTCACCCTTCGCTTCGGCCGCTCCCGACGCTCCGGCTCCGTAACGTGATCCCGCATCCCGGCTCCTTTGTCCCAACCGCCGCTGTCCGCCGCCATCGACACGATTGTGCACCGGGGACCGAATGTTGTTCTATGAGGGGTGCTCCTGAGGCAGCCGGACGTACAGCAGAGCCGAGAGCAGGATCAGCGCGGCGACCACGGCCCAGCCCACCCCGAGGCCGGTCCGGGAGACCAGCAGGCCGAGGCCGAGCGTGGCCGACATCCCGCCGAACTGGAGCTGCAGCGAGTCGACCGACATCAGCGTGGCGCGGCGCGAGGAGCCCACCCGGCGGTGCATCATCTCGTTGCGCACCAGCTCGGGCACCGCGCCCGCGGCGAACATCACCATGTACGCCCCGATCGTGACGGCGACGCCCGCCACCCCGGGCAGTGAGGCCGAGGCCGCCAGCGCGCCGATCGCGCCCGCCACGAGCGCCGTCCCGGCGATCGCCGCGGCCACCGGGCCTCGGAGCAGCCGCACCACCCGGGGGGCGATCCAGGACCCGAGGGCGCTGGCGCCGAAGCCCGCCGCCGTCACCAGGCCGTAGAGGAAGCTCGCCGCCTCCGGGTCGCCGGTCAGGTCGCCGAGCCTGCCGGGGGTCAGCATCTCGACGGAGCTGAGCGCGACGCCGAGCGCGAAGGCCACGGACAGCAGCCGCCGCAGCCCGCGATCGGCCACGCCGAGGCGCACCCCCGCCCGCATCGTGCGCGGCACGTCCCGCAGCACCGACCGCAGCGAGGGGCGTGGGTGAGGGGGCTCGGGCATCGCGACCAGCACGACCACGAAGAGCGCGACCGCCGCCGCCGACGCCGCGACCATCGGTGCCGCGAGCCCCCAGGGCACCAGCAGCGGCAGGACCCCGCCGGCCAGGGTGCCGGCGCACAGGGCCGTGCTGCTCATCGCGCTGCCCCTGGCCAGTCCCGGCTTGAGGTCGGCGTCCGGCCCCTCGGCCGCGTGCAGGGTGTCCACGTACCACGCCTGGGGAGGCCCGCTGGACAGCGCGCGGCCGACGCCCTTGAGGGCCGAGGCCGCCACGAAAGGCCAGAACGAGCCCGCGACGGCCAGCAGGCCCATGCCCGCCACCATGAACAGGGCGGCGGCGGCGAGCACGGCCCGCCGTCCCACGACGTCCGCGAGCCCGCCCGTGGGGAGCTCCAGCACCAGGACGACGATCGAGTAGCAGGACATCACGACGCCGATCTGCGCCAGCCCGAGGCCGCGCGACGACATCAGCAGGATCATCGAGGCCATCATGAGACCCGGCGGGAGCCAGGTCAGCGCGCTGATCAGCCCGTACCTGCGTAAGGCGGAGCGGGGAGACAGCACGGGGGCCGTCGTGGCGGCGAGGCCGGTCATCCGTGGTATCCCCTCGTGGGGAAGGCGGCCAGGTGGACGGACACGCGCTCAGCGCCCGGCTTGCCGGCGTCCTCCGCCTCCAGTTCGCGGACCAGCGCGCTCACCCGCTCGTACAGGCGGCGGAGCGTCTCGGGGGTCATCCGCACCATGTCGTCCGACATGCCCGCGGCCTCGACCCAGGCGGGTCCCCAGGACTCGCGGTCGCGTTCGAACCCCTCGCGGTCGCGGACGAACACCTCGAACTGGCGGTCGCGCATGAAGCCGGCGGCCTCGCGGCCCTCGGGGGTGCCGCCGAGCTCCAGCTCGTTCCAGGCGGTGTACCGGTGGACGGACCGCCAGCGGCGTTCCCGCGCGTCGCGCTGCTCGGGGTCCTCTTCGACGAAGCCGTACTTGGCGAGCTGCCGCAGGTGGTAGCTGGTGGAGCCGGAGCTCTCGCCGAACCGGGACGCGAGTTCCGTGGCGGTGGCGGGCCCTTCGAGGCGCAGCGCGCCGAGCAGCCGCACGCGCAGCGGGTGGGCCACCGCCTTCAGGGTCCGCGGGTCGCTGACGTGGTAGACGGACGGGTCGCTCATATCACCGAAGATAACTTTGCAAAGCTGTCTTTGCAAACATCTCTTTGGGATTGGAGCACTCCGCGGCCCGGCTAGGGTGACGGCATGATCGAGGCCATCTGGGTGGACGAGGCGGTCACCGAACTGCGCCCGGACTTCCGGGTGCTTGTCATCGCCGCGTACGGCCTGCGCGGCGGCCCCTCCGACGACCGTTCCCGCGCCTGGCTCGCCGAGGCCGCGGCCGACGGCGTCCCGCCGTCCCACGAGCACATCGCCGCCTGGCAGGACGCCTACCGCGCGTTCGGCGCCAAGCCCCAGCGCACCCGCCCGTCGGTGGACGCCCTGGTGCGCCGGATGCCGCCCCCGGAGATCAACCTCGTCGTGGACGCCTACAACGCGGTCAGCGTCCGGCACGTCCTGCCCATCGGCGGGGAGGACCTGGCGCACTACGAGGGCACGGCGCGGCTGGTCCGCGCGACCGGCGACGAGCCGTTCGACGCGATGGAGAAGGGCGAGGTCGTCGTCGACCACCCCGAGATCGGCGAGGTCGTCTGGCGCGACGACCGCGGGGTCACCTGCCGCCGGTGGAACTGGCGCCAGTGCGTGCGCACCCGCATCACCGAGGCCACCACCGACGCCCTGTTCCTGCTGGAGCGGCTCGCGCCCATGCCGCTGGAGGCCCTGCGGACGGCCGGGGACGACCTGGTCGCGCGGCTGCGCGAGATCACGCCCGAGGTGCGCGTCGAGTCACGGCTGACCGGCGACTAGCGCCCAGGCGGCCTTCCGTTTGCTGAGATGGCGATATCATGAAGTGAGACGGCGGCGCACGCGCGACCGGCCGCCGTCCCCTCGTCCCGCCCCGGCGGGCGAGGTCCTGTGCCGAGCAGGTGAGAGGCGCCTGCCCGCCGGGGTGAGCATGGCCTCACCCCCCGGACGGACTACCCGGGCGTGACCAGTTTGAACGGTCCTGGGAGGATCAGGCCGTGAGCCCCCCCGAGAGCGCACACGCCACCTATTTGGGCGAGTAGCCTTGGACAGGTTCCTCATTTCAACAACGCCGATCTGCGGAAGAGGGCGATTTCCGCCGTGTCGTCTGAGTCGTCACGGACAAACCCACTGGTCAACTTCGGCCAGAACGAGTGGCTTGTCGACGAGCTGTACCAGAAGTACCTTCAGGATCCCGAGTCCGTGGACCGGGCCTGGTGGAACTTCTTCGCTGACTACAACCCCGATTCCGGTACGAGCCGTGTACCGGCACCGGGCGGCCCCAACGGGGAGACGGCCGACGCCGCGGCGCCGACCGCCGCCGCCACGGTGGCTCCCGACAAGCCCGCACCGGCCAAGGCCGCCCCCAAGGCGCCCAAGGCGACGACTCCGGCTCCACCGCAGTCCGACAAGGCGGCCCCGCACGTCGAGGGCGAGGAGGTCCGCCTGCGTGGCGCCGCCGCCCGCACCGCGGCCAACATGGATCTCAGCCTCGCCGTCCCGACCGCCACCAGCGTGCGCGCGGTCCCGGCCAAGCTGCTGATCGACAACCGCATCGTCATCAACAACCACCTGTCGCGCGGCCGCGGCGGCAAGGTGTCGTTCACCCACATCATCGGCTACGCGATCGTCAAGGCGCTCGCGGCGATGCCGGAGATGAACCACTCCTACGCCGAGGTCGACGGCAAGCCGACCCTGGTCAGGCCGGCCCACGTCGGCCTGGGCCTGGCGATCGACGTGCAGAAGAGCGACGGCTCCCGCCAGCTCCTCGTGCCGTCGATCAAGAACGCCGAGACCTTCGACTTCCGCCAGTTCTGGATGGCGTACGAAGAGATCGTCCGCAAGGCCAGGGGCGGTAAGCTCGGCGTCGACGACTTCGCCGGCACCACGATCAGTCTGACCAACCCCGGCACGATCGGCACCGTCCACTCGGTCCCGCGCCTCATGCCCGGTCAGGGCACGATCATCGGCGTCGGCGCGATGGAGTACCCCGCCGAGTACCAGGGCGCCTCCCCCGAGACCCTGACCCGGCTCGCGGTCAGCAAGGTCATGACGCTGACCAGCACCTACGACCACCGCATCATCCAGGGCGCCCAGTCCGGCGACTTCCTGCGCAAGATCCACCAGCTCCTGCTCGGCGAGCACGGCTTCTACGACGAGATCTTCCAGGCGCTGCGCATCCCCTACGAGCCGGTGCGCTGGGTCCCGGACATCTCCGCCAGCCACGACGACGACGTGGCCAAGTCGGCGCGCGTCATCGAGCTGATCCACGCCTACCGCGTGCGCGGCCACCTCATGGCCGACACCGACCCGCTGGAGTACAACCAGCGCAAGCACCCCGACCTCGACATCAAGTCCCACGGCCTCACCCTGTGGGATCTTGAGCGCGAGTTCGCCACCGGCGGCTTCGGCGGCAAGCCGCTGATGAAGCTGCGCGACATCCTCGGCGTCCTGCGCGACTCGTACTGCCGCACGGTCGGCATCGAGTACATGCACATCCAGAACCCCGAGGAGCGCGCCTGGATCCAGGCGCGGGTCGAGAAGCCGCACGCCAAGCCCACCCGCGAGGAGCAGCTCAACATCCTGCGGCGGCTCAACACCTCCGAGGCGTTCGAGACCTTCCTGCAGACCAAGTACGTCGGGCAGAAGCGCTTCTCGCTGGAGGGCGGCGAGTCGCTGATCCCGCTGCTCGACTCGGTCATCTCCGCGGGCGCCGAGGAGAACCTGGACGAGGTCGTGATCGGCATGGCCCACCGCGGCCGCCTGAACGTCCTCGCCAACATCGTCGGCAAGTCCTACGCCCAGGTCTTCGGCGAGTTCGAGGGCAACCTCGACCCGCGCAGCGCCCACGGCTCCGGCGACGTGAAGTACCACCTCGGCGCGTCCGGCGACTTCACCGCCCCCGACGGCAACAAGATCGCCTGCTCGGTCGTGGCCAACCCCTCCCACCTGGAGGCGGTCGACCCCGTCCTTGAGGGCGTCGTCCGCGCCAAGCAGGACCTGCTGGAGCGCGGCGAGGAGGGCTTCACCGTCCTGCCCGTGCTGGTCCACGGCGACGCGGCCTTCGCCGGCCAGGGCGTCGTGGCCGAGACGCTGCACCTGTCGCAGCTTCGCGGCTACCGCACCGGCGGCACCGTCCACGTCGTGGTCAACAACCAGGTCGGCTTCACCACCTCGCCGGCGTCCTCGCGCTCCAGCGTCTACGCCACCGACGTCGCGCGCATGATCCAGGCGCCGATCTTCCACGTCAACGGCGACGACCCCGAGGCCGTGGTGCGCGTCGGCCGCCTGGCCTACGAGTACCGCCAGGCGTTCCGCAAGGACGTCGTCATCGACCTGGTCTGCTACCGCCGCCGCGGCCACAACGAGACCGACAACCCCAGCTTCACCCAGCCCCTGATGTACGACCTGATCGACGCCAAGCGGTCGATCCGCAAGCTCTACACCGAGGCGCTGATCGGCCGGGGCGACATCACGGTCGAGGAGGCCGAGCAGGCCCTGCGCGACTACCAGGAGCAGCTGGAGCGGGCCTTCACCGAGACCCGCGAGGCCGGCAAGAGGCCCCTGGAGCCGGGCGCGGTCGTCAAGCCCGCCCCGGGCGAGGTCGTGCCCTGGTCGCACGAGGACACCCCGACGGGCATCTCAGAGGAAGTGATCAAGCGGGTCGTCGAGACCCAGCTCACGCTGCCCGACGGCTTCACGGTCCACCCGCGCCTGGCGCCGCTGCTGCAGCGCCGCGGCCAGATGGTCACCGAGGACTCCATCGACTGGGCCATGGGCGAGACCCTCGCGTTCGGCTCCCTGCTCATCGACGGACACCCGGTCCGCCTGGTCGGGCAGGACTCCCGCCGCGGCACCTTCGGCCAGCGGCACGCCGTCCTGGTCGACCGCGTCACCGGCGAGGAGCACACCCCGCTGAAGACGTTCAACGAGGGCACCACGAAGTTCTACGTCTACGACTCCCTGCTGTCGGAGTTCGCGGCGATGGGCTTCGAGTACGGCTACAGCGTCGTGCGCCCGGACGCCCTGGTGGCCTGGGAGGCGCAGTTCGGCGACTTCGCCAACGGCGCCCAGTCGATCATCGACGAGTTCATCTCGTCGGGCGAGCAGAAGTGGGGCCAGCGCTCCTCGGTCGTGCTGCTGCTGCCGCACGGCTACGAGGGCCAGGGCCCGGACCACTCCTCGGCCCGCATCGAGCGGTTCCTGCAGATCTGCGCGCTGGACAACATGACGGTCGCGCAGCCGAGCAGCCCGGCGAACTACTTCCACCTGCTGCGCTGGCAGGTCCTGTCCAACCGCCACCGCCCGCTGGTCGTCTTCACGCCGAAGTCCCTGCTGCGGCTCAAGGCGGCGGCCTCGGCGGCGGAGGAGTTCACCTCGGGGGCGTTCCGGCCGGTCATCGGCGACTCCACGGTCGACCCCTCCGCCGTGCGCCGGGTGGTCCTGTGCTCGGGCCGGGTCTACTACGACCTGGCGGGGGCCCGGGACAAGCAGGGTCGCACGGACGTGGCGATCGTCCGCCTGGAGCGGCTCTACCCGTTCCCGGCCGAGGAGCTCAAGGCCGAGCTGTCGCGCTACGGCGCGGACGTCGAGCTCGTCTGGGCGCAGGACGAGCCGCTCAACATGGGGCCGTGGCCGTACCTCACGCTCAAGATCACCGAGGACCCGGGTCTGCTCGGGGGCCGCGGCCTGCGGCGGGTCTCCCGTCCGGCGAACTCCTCGCCCGCGGTGGGCTCGCACGCCGCGCACGACGCCGAGCTGGAGCACATCATCGCCGAGAGCCTGGGCTGACGATCGGGCCCCGGGTGACCGGGGCCGGTCTCCCCTGGTTTTGTCAGAGGAAGTCCCCCGCGGGCGGCAGCGCCGCGGGGGACTTCCCCGTTTATCCGGATATTTCCGGTCATGTCCTGGAGTTGCGATGTACTTCACCGACAGGGGCATCGAAGAGCTCGTCCAGCGGCGCGGCGACGAGGAGGTCGGCATGCTCTGGCTGGCCGAGCGGCTGCGCGAGTTCGTCGACCTGAACCCCGAGTTCGAGACGCCGGTCGAGCGCCTGGCGACCTGGCTCGCCCGGCTGGACGACGAGGACGAGGACTGACGACGACCGGCACGGCCCGACGCCCCCGCCCCGGGACGCGATACGCGATACATCTTGACTTTCGGTGTACGAGATATATCGTGTCTTGTGAGAGCCATTCGGGACCATCGACCAGCGGGGCGGCCATGTCCACGTGGACCATCGACAAGCCTGAGAAACTGACCTTCGACGCGGTGAGCGCGCTCAGCGTGCGCATCGTCGCCGGGCGCCTGGCCGTCCTCGCCAGCGACGGCCCGCCCACCCTGGAGGTCGGCGACATCGACACGCCGCCGCTGCTGGTGGAGCGGGACGAGACCGGCCGCCTGACCGTGGCGTACAAGGACCTCACCTGGGACGGCATCCTCGGCTGGCTGCGCTCCGGCCGTCCCAGCACCACGGTCACGCTCACGGTGCCGAAGGACTGCCCGGTGCAGGCGGGCGTGATCTCCGCCTCCGCGCTGGTCACCGGCTTCGAGAACCGCACCAGCGTGAAGAGCGTCTCCGGCGACATCGTCCTCGACGGGGTGAGCGGCGACATCGACGCCGAGACCGTCTCCGGGGCCGTCGAGAGCCGCGGCATGTCCGGGGACCTGTCGTTCACCAGCGTCGCCGGCGAGCTGGTCGTCGCCGGGGGCACCCCGCGCCGCCTGCGCGCCAAGACCGTGTCCGGCCGCATCACCGCGGACCTGGAGCTGCCGCCCACCGGCCACGTCTCGCTGAACAGCGTGTCCGGCGCCATCGTCGTCCGCCTGCCCCAGGGGGTCGAGACCGACGTGACGATGCGCTCCACCTCGGGCCGCCTGAGCAGCGCGTTCCCGGGGCTGACCACCACGGGGCGCCTGGGGATGAAGTCGATGAGCGGCCGGCTCGGCGGAGGCATGGCGTCGGTGTCGGCCAACACGGTTTCCGCCGATGTGACCCTTCTGAGGAGAGACAAGTGAGTCCGGTTTTCGCCCACGGACGCCTGCGCCTGTACCTGCTGAAGCTCCTGGAGGAGAGTCCCAGGCACGGGTACGAGGTGATCCGCCTCCTGCAGGACCGCTTCCTCGGCGTCTACTCCCCCTCCCCCGGCACGATCTACCCCCGGCTCGCCCGCCTCGAAGAGGAGGGCCTCGTCACCCACGAGGTCGTCGAGGGCAAGAAGGTCTTCACGATCACCGACAAGGGGCGCGCCGAGCTGGAGGCGCGCATGGACGAGCTCGCCGACCTCGAACAGGAGATCTCCGAGTCCATCCGCGACATCGCCCGCGAGGTCAAGGAGGACGTGCGCGACACCGTCCGCTCCCTGCGCGACGAGCTGACCCAGATGGCCAGGGAGGTGCGGCAGCAGGGCAGCCGGGAGGACGAGCGCCGGTCCAAGGACGACCTGCGCACGGCCCGCGAGGACTACCGGCGCGCCTGGCGCGAGCAGAAGCACGCCTGGCAGGAGCACAAGCAGGAGTTCGAACGCCAGAAGCGCGCCTGGAAGGAAGAGTCGCAGCGCTGGAAGCAGGACTGGCTGCGCGGCGCGTGGCGCGGCACCTGGGGCGGGCAGGGCTCGCCCGACCATGACGCCGAGCTCGGGCGCATGCTCGCCGACTTCGTCGAGGAGATCCGCGGCGCGGCCGCCGCGGCGTCGGTGACCGAGGAGGCCCTGGCCACCGCCCAGGACGCCCTCTACGAGGCCGCCGGCCGGATCCGCTCCGCGCTGCGATGATGCTCCTGTACGGGTTCCGCCCGCCCCTGCTGCGCCCGGGCCCGCCCGAGCCGCTTCCCGTGCCGTCCCGGCCGCCCGCGCGGCGCACCCGGGCCAGGCGCGCCCCGTCTCCCACCGCCCCGTCCTGCGCCGCGACGCCCGGCTTCCGCGACGGTATCCATGTCACCGTCCATTCGGTGTCGAAACGGTGAAGAGCGAGACCTCACCCCCGGGACCCCTCTACGGTGGGTGACCGGTGACGGTTCGTCGGGCATCACCCGCGTGAACAAGAACCCGATCCCACAAGTCGGTCCCCGCCGTACGGCGACCGGTTGTTCATATGCGGCCCCGTGCGGCGCGCCAGGTTCCCCTGACGTGCCGCCCGGGGCCATTCCGTAGGGCGCCCCTTGGCGTACCGGACGCCGTCAGGCCCCGGCCGTCCCGGTGAAGACGATCTTCCCGAATACCTCGCCCTCCTCCATGGCCGCGAAGCCCTCCCGCGCCCGCGTCAGCGGCAGCACGCGGTCCACGAGGGGTCGCACCCCCGTCTGCTCCAGGAACGTGGCGAGCCGCCCGAGCTGGTCCCGCGTCCCCATGGTGGAGCCGACCACCGAGAGCTGGAGGAAGAAGACCCGGTTCAGGTCGGCCGAAGGCACCGCGCCGCTCGTCGCGCCCGAGACGACGACCCGCCCGCCGGGGCGCAGCGACTTCAGCGAGTGGTCCCAGGTGGCCTGGCCGACGGTCTCCATCACGGCGTCCACGCGCTCGGGCAGCCGCGCCCCCGTGGGGAACACCTGGTCGGCGCCGAGCTCCACGGCCCGCGCCCGCTTCTCCTCCGAGCGGCTCGTGACCCAGACCCGATAGCCGCCGGCCCGGCCGAGCGCGATGAGCGCGGTGGCCACCCCGCCTCCCGCCCCCTGCACCAGCACGGTGGACCCCGGCTGGAGGCCGGACTTGTCGAACAGCATCCGGTAGGCCGTCAGCCACGCCGTGGGCAGGCAGGCCGCCTCCTCGAACGACAGCGCCGCCGGCTTCGGCACGAGGTTGCGGCGCGGCACCGCCACCTTGTCCGCGAAGGTGCCGTCGTGGACCTCGGAGAGCAGCGACCGCTTCGGGTCCAGCGTCTCGTCCCCGTTCACCGGCGTGCCGATCACCGCGTGGACGATGACCTCGTTGCCGTCCTCGTCCACCCCTGCGGCGTCGCAGCCGAGCACGATGGGCAGGCGGTCCTGGCGGATGCCGACGCCCTTGAGCGTCCAGACGTCGTGGTGGTTGAGCGCGGCGGCCCTGACGGTGACCGTGGTCCACCCGTCGGGGACCTCGGGCTCGGGACGCTCGCCGAGGGTGAGCCCGGCGAGGGGGTTGTCAGGGTCGGTGGCTGTGCAGGTTACGGCGAACATGCCGGAACCCTATCCCCGCGCCTTCCGGCGTCCCGCCCACACCCCCGAGGCGCCGCCGCACCCACCGAATCCCTACAGATCACCTTGAATTCGAGAATAGCCGACATAGACCATATACGGCGTCAATTACTCTTGATCATCGACGTCGGCGGCGGTTGCCGGAACAACGCCGCGAGGCCCGCCAAAGAATGACACAGCGGCGCACGACACGCCGTCCCAGAAAATATTTCCCGGGCGCGCGCCGTTCCGCGCGCCACGCCGAAACCGATCTTCGTACGTGCGGTTTTCCCGGCGCGGCAAGGCTTCCCGCCCGCGCCGCCACCCGCAGGCCCACCCGATTTATCGGCATAAATGACTGCGTAGCGACCTTCTAATTTTTGCAATTAAGTCGCCGCTCGCGCGAATCTCCCGCATGTCGGACAACGGTATCGAGGTCGACCATGAGTAGGGTCGGTCATGCAGGTGCGCCAGCATCGAGGTGCTCCTTTACTTTGAACTGCAAAAAGAAAAGGACCGCTTTATGAAAGACGTCGGTCACTCACGGTCTCTCCAACGTAATGTCGGTCGTTCATGGCTGACCGCAGCTCTCACGGGCGCTCTCGCGGTCGGCGTGCTCGCCGCCACTCCCGGCAGCGCGTACGCGATCCAGGCGCCGCAAGGCGCGAAGGCAGCGTCCCTGCTTCCGTCCGCTCCCGTGAAGACGGGCTTCGTCGTCACCGTTCGCCGGCAGATCGCCACCAGCGCCACGCTGACGTCGTCGCAGAACCCGTCCAAGAAGGGCCACTCGGTCACCTTCACCGCCACGGTCCGCGCGACCGGCACCCACATCCTGCCCACCGGCACGGTCATCTTCCGCAACGGCTCACGCGAACTCGGAAGCGCCCAGCTGGAGGCCTCGGGACAGGCGACCCTGTCGACCTCCAGCCTGGACGACGGCAGCCACAACATCACCGCCTTCTACCAGGGCAACGCCTCCTTCGACCCCAGCACCTCGCCGGTGCTGGTCCAGCGCGTCGAAGAGGAGAAGAAGGAGGACGGCAAGAAGGACGACGGTAAGGAGGACGGCAAGAAGAAGGAAGACGACAAGGACGACGACAAGTCCTGGGATGACGAGAACGACGACAACGCGGTCGTCCACGACCGCCACCACGACGACCTCGACCACATCTGCCGTCGGTTCCACCACCGCGACCACGACCACGATGGCCTCGACGGATCGTCCCGGCACCACAGGAGGTTGCACGAGCTCCGCAGGCTCTGCGACAAGTGGCACAAGCGGGACGACAACGTGATCGTGATCGACAGGGGCATCCGCCGCTTCATCGAGGGCTTCTCCGACCACGGCGGCGGCCACCACTCGCACTGGGACAGCCGTCACCACCGCTGGGTGCCCGAGCACCACGAGCACTACAAGCCGCAGAAGCACTACCACAAGAAGCAGTACCACAAGCCGGTCCGCCACTTCGCCGTGACCGGTTGATCCACCTGCGCCGGGCGCCGGGGCCCGCCCACTCCACGGGCGGGCCCCCAGCCCGCGCGCCACGCCACGGGCCACTCCGGAAACCGCCGCCGAACCTCAACAGGAGCCAGCCTTCCCGGGAGTTCCCATGTACGTTCGCCGTCGATCCGTGCGCTCCATCCTCACGATCATCGCCGTCGCCACCACGGCCCTGCTCGGCCTCGTCCTGCTGGTGTTCCTCACCAACAGGAAGGTCGACCGCGAGGTCACCGCGGCGCCGCCCGCCCCGGCCGCCGTCCCGGTCAAGCTCACGGCCGCCCAACGCGCCGCGCTCCCCCGCTCGACCACGTGGACGAAGATCCCCAAGGCGCAACCCGACCCGCGCCCCGACGCCGCCGGGGACGGGCTCCTCGTCCACCCGACGACGTCCAAGATCGTGTACGCCGAGCCCGGCGGCCCGGCGATCGGCGTGCTGCCCGCCACCCAGCTGGACGACCCCACCTGGCTCCCGGTGATCGAGTCACGCCCGCAATGGGTGCGGGTGCTGCTGCCCAGCCGCCCCAACGGCTCCACCGGCTGGATCCACACCGGCGACGGCAAGACCAAGCAGAGCCGCAGCCCCTACCAGGTGCACATCAACCTGACCACCCGCCGCCTCACCCTGCTGAAGGACGGCCAGGAGAACGGCTCGTGGACCGTCGGCATCGGCACCGAGGACACCCCCACCCCCGTCGGCCGCACGTTCCTGCTCGCCACCCTCTCCCCCTCGGACGTCGACTACAGCCCCGTGATCCTCCCCCTCGGCATGCACTCGGAGAAACTCCAGACCTACGACGGCGGCCCCGGCACCATAGGCATCCACGGCTGGCCCGACAAATCCGTCTTCGGCAAGGCAATAAGCCACGGCTGCATCCGCATCCCCCCCGCCGGCCTGACAGCCCTCAGCAAGATCCCCATAGGCACCATGATCGTCATAACCAAGTAACAGCCCCCACCCAGCCCCACCAGACACACCCCCACCGACGAGGAGACCTACCCCAAGCCAACACGGCGGGCCGCCCGACACGGGGCAACTCACCGAGCGAAGCTTCTCCACGCGTCAAAGCCGCCGATCCTCGGACACGGAACCCCCCCACTGAGGAGTGGACTTGTCCTGGCGCCGACGCGGCGAGTCGCCGCCGAGGAAAGCTCTCCCACACGTCAACGCGGCCAGTCCTCGGCCACGGACCACGTCCGCCCCGAGTAGACAGCTTGTCCTGGCGCCGACGCGGCGAGTCGTGGGGCGGCGAATCCGGCGCCCATTACGGCGACCGACCGGAAGCCTGGACGAGGGTAGAGAACCCCGAGGCGGGAAACGACCACGTACGTGGACTCATGGCGAAGCGGCGGCGCGGCGGTAGGCGCCAGGAGTCACACCGAAATACCGGGTGAACCACCGGGTCAGATGACTCTGATCGGTGAATCCGGTCTCGGCGGCCACCTCCGCGAGCGGCCGCCCCTGAACCAGCAACCGCCGCGCCGCCCGCAACCGGACCTGCCGCTGATAGTCACTCGGCGCCATCCCATAAACGGCCCGGAACGACCGGTACACCGCGAACCGACTGCGTCCCACCGCCGCCGCCAGGTCACCGGCGGAGACACCGTGGTCCTCCGTGTAATGCACCATTTCCCGAACGACCCGTGCCGTCCCCGCGTCGGCCTCCCCAGCGGCCCCATCACCCCCACGCCATCCCTGGACCCGCGCATGCCGCGCCATCCCCGCCACCACGCCGTCCAGTAACTCGTCCCGCCGCAACACCGACGCGCCCCCGCCCACCAACGCCTGATGCAACAACCGCAACCTGCCCGCCATCCCCGGAACCGGCATCACCGGCTCGGCGAACAACGGCAACCCGACCCGCCGCCCAGCGGCCTCCCGCAGGACATCCGCCACAAGCTCCGGCCCGATATGCACCATCCGATAGGTGAACCCGGCCTCATCCGTCGCGTGCCCGTCATGCGGATCATCCGGATTGAACACCATCACCATGCCGGCCGCACTCGTATGCGCCGCCCCCCGGCACGTGAAACTCTGCGCCCCCTCCTCGGTGAACCCGAACGAGTACGTCTCATGACTGTGCCGGTGATAAACGTGCCTCACGAAATGCGCATGCATCGCCTCCACCGCCCGATCCCCCGCCCGCCAGTACCGAACCCAGTCCCCCATCACCCCATTGTGCTGACTCCGTACAGCCAACCCGGACAAGCGGAGAACAGGAGTACGACCGACTCGGCGAAGGAGCGAACGAGCTGCGACGGACCACGGCGAGCACGCTCAGCGAAGGGCCGCGGCCAGGCTGGTGAAAGCGGGCGCGCCCGAGGACACACCACCCCTGCGCACCTCCGTACAAGACCGTCCCCCGCCCGCGGCGACACGCTGACCCCCATGCGTTTCGACACCAAGATCGCCATCATCGTCCGAGAGGACCTGGCCACCTGGCAGAAGCTGAACGTGACGGCCTTCCTGGCCGGCGCCATAGCCGCGAGCACCGAAGACATCATCGGCGAGCCCTACAAGGACGCCGACGACAACACCTACCTCCCCATGATCCGCCAGCCCATCCTCATCTACGCCGCCACCCCCGAAGCCCTGACCCGCACCCACGCCCAGGCCCTAACCCGAAAGATCCCCACAGCCCTCTACATAAAAGACATGTTCAAAACAGCCCACGACACCGCCAACCGCGCCACCGTCCAAGCCCACCCCGCCGACTCCCTCCCCTTGGTAGGCCTAGCCCTCTACGGCCCCCGCAATCTTGTCGACAAAACTCTCAAGGGTCTGTCCCTGCACTCTTGACTGTTCTCGAAAACTACATATCGGCGTCTAATGGCCACCAGAGTCTTCGTGATTCTCAGCCCAGAGCTCTTCAGCGACTTCAAGGGCGTCGCACGCCGCGCCGCGCCGCCTTCCCTTGGATGTCGCAGCTTCCCGCTCCAGTATGGGCACGGTCACCCTGGTGATCTCGCCCATGCTGCCAAGAAGGAGCATCGCATAGGTATACGCTTCATCAGACATGTCCGCCAGCGAGGCATCGATCAGCTCGACACTGTGCAGGATGCGAGATCGACAGTAATCCTCGATATCCCACTCACAGCCTTCGATCGACACGGTTCTTCCGTATGAGGCGCCGCGAAATATCTCGTGTAGCAACAACCAGGCGTTCTCTGTGATCTCCGAATTAGTGCTCAACTCTTGCAGGATGACATCCGTGGCGGCAGCGGCAGAGGAATATAGATCCCCCTGATTCACCACACGCGTGCATAGCGCACGAAAGGCATCCTCCCGTTCGGCGTGCGTCCCGTTGAGCAGGGCGGAGAGGAGTGCAGGTACGGCAGAGCCGTCACCGTTGAGCACGGCGAGTTCCCTCCATACCCACTTCATCGGTTCCTCCTCACCGCCCCGCTCGCACGTTACCACCTTCGATCAGGAGGCACCTGGCTCGGATCGATTCGACTCCGGCATCTATCGCAGAAGTCAGCGTCTTTCATCGAGTCCGGATGCCCGGGGTGACCGTATCGGAGATTCCGCGGATCGGATCCATTCGATACCGCATCATCTCGGCCGACATCCTCTGCACAGAAATCACCGGCACCCGACCGCTTCTTCCCTACCACGACTCGTCCGGTCACACAATCGACCACACCCACGAGCATCACATGTTTGCGACGTTGGGTTTTGGACATTCTTTCCCGCTCTTCGTCTCTCGCCCGATCGGCAAGCGCGAAACACTCTTCATCGGTAAGCGGATCGTCATTGTGAACAAGGACGGCTCGACCGCCTACCACTACATGATAGGTGTGCAGCCCGCTGACGGTGAGGTTGTGGACGCGCCGGTGCGTAGTCGAGACCTTGACGGAGGTGATCTGGACCCAAGTGCCGGCGCTGGTTTGGAGCCACATGCCGGGCTTGAGTTCGCCAGCGGTCAGCCACTTGCGGAGCTTCGGCACCCAGAAGGGGTGGCCGTCGGTGGCGGTGAGGGTGTCGGTCGCGGCGCCCCTGTCGCCGTCGATATCGACGGTGATACGCACTAGGCGTTTGGTCCCCTCGCCGGTGATCAGCGTGACGACCGGTTTGGCGTCGGTCACCCCGGCCTCGGGGTCGGTGGCCAGGACGCGATCCCCGACCTTGACGTCCTCGATCCGCTTACGAGAGCCGTCCGCCATCAGGACGAGGGTCCCGCTGACGAAGCTGTTCGGGTTACAGCTTTCGCCGCCGCCCGGCGGAATGCCGGAAGGTAGGTCGGGAGCGGCGTCGTCGATGATCTGGTCGACGATGTCATCGGGCTGGGTCGTGGGGTCGACCAGGTCTATGAGGTCCTCGATGTCGTCGACGACATCGCGCTTGCCGCCCTTGGGGCTGATCGGCGTGACGCTGTTACGGCACGCGTTCGTGCGGCACAGGTCCGGCAGGTTGTCGATATCGTCGTAACGTTCTTCCTTCGACTTCTTCGGCTTCGGCTTCTTGCCGCCGCCGTACTCATGGTTGGCGTTGTTCTTACACTGCGGTTTCTTGGCGTTCCCGGCCTTCTGGCAGAACTGCCCCGCCTTATCGGTATTCTTCTCTGATTTGCTGTTCTTAGGACACTTCGTCCCTGTGCAGTTGCCCTTGGTCTTCTTGGTAGCCGGCGGGTTCTTCACACTCTTCGGATTGTTGCGCGATCCGGAGCGCGGCGCCTTGACCTTTCTGGTCTCGTCCTGCCGCTTGGTCCTCCTATTGGGCGGAGGCTTCTTATGGTTCCGCATCTCCCGCTTCTCGGCGGTAGTGCGATCCCGGTCGTTCGCCGGCGGCTTGCGCCGGTTGCGCATCTGCTTCTTCTCGTCCTGGACGGAGTCGCCGCTACGCTCGTCTCTCTTCCGCTTCTTGTACCGTTTGTAGCTCTTCTCCCGCTCCCTCTGCTTGTCCAACTGTTCACGGTCGTAGCGGCGACCCCTCTCATGGATCTGCCGGAGTTCCTTGTTGGTCTTGGCATAGGCACCCACCGGCATCTGCACCGGAGGCCCCTTGGGGCCCGAACCTTTGTCTGGGAAGTTGCCGGAGGAGTCGGTGTCGCCCAACGGGTCGCCGTTGACGTAGGGATACCGGTTGAGGTTGCTCGACGGGTCGGGGTTCAGGGTCACGGAGTCACGCGAGGCGAAACCACCGGTGCCAGGGAGGTACCAACGAGCGTGCATGTTGATCTTGCCGGTATCAGGGTCGGTGTACTCTCCCTGATAACCGAGCGCTCGCGGGCTCCCCACGCGATGGGTGACCTCGCCGAAGGGGCTATAGGCGACGGAATCGACCAAGGCCGTACCGGAGAAGGTGGCGACGACGTCGTCGTGGACGTCCGACATCACACCGGCCGCCTGCCCTCCCTCGTGCACGCTGATCAGCGCGCCGAAGGGATCGCGCCCGTACTTCGCCTGAACGACGCCCGCCCCGTCAGTGATCTGGGCGACGTCGTTCGCGAGCCCCGAATATACGAACCGCTGCTCCGTCCCGCCTTTCACCCGCGAGGCCAGACGGCCCAGGGCATCGTAGGAGTAGGTGGCGTCCCCGTCGCTGACCATCCGGTCGAAAGCGTCGAACACCAGAGTGCGCGTCCCCGCGCTCGTCGTCTCGCTGTCGAGGGTGCCCCGCGCGGAATAGGCGTACGTGGTCCCCGCGCCTGACAGCAGCCGGTTGCGCTGGTCGTAGAGGAAGTCCTGAGTCCCCGCGCGCGTGCGGTTCCCAGAGGCGTCCCAGGTATAGGGGGTCGTCGCACCCCCCGGGGCCGTCCATGATGTCAGCCGGCCGGCTCGGTCGTACCCATAGGTGTTGGCGCCTGCCCCCGCGGTTCCGGTGGTGGTCTTCGAGGTGAGGTGGTCGTCCTTGTCCCAGCCGTATGTGATCTTGGCGAGCTCGGTTCCGGCGCTGTTCTTCAGCGCGTGGGTCTTCAGCCGGTCCAAGCCGTCATAGCCGAAGGTCTGTGTGGTGGCCGGACTGGCCGAGATGAGGGACGTGAGCCGGTCCGCGTCGTCGTAGCCGTAGGTGAAGCTCCTGCCCGAGACGGGATCCGCCGCGGTCGCCAGGCGGTCGTTGCCGTCCCACGTGAAGGCGGCGGTTCCGGTGGCGTCCACTCGCTGGGTCGGGTTGCCCAGCGCGTCATAGGCGAAGGCCGCGACCTGGCCGCTCGGTTTGGAGACCTTCGTCAGATGATCGCGATCGTTGTATTCAAGGGTGTAGTCGCCAACCGCGGTAAGACGTCCGGCGAGGTCGTATCCGTACACACGCTCAGGAGTCGCCACCGGCGCGCCGGACCCCGTCTCCCGCACCACTCTGCCGAGCCGGTCGAATTCGCGGTCGATCCGCACCCCGCCCGGTTGCAGGGTGGCCACCTCGTTGCCCGCGATGTCGTACACGTTCGTCCACGTGCGGTCCTGCAGATCCGGGTACGCCGAGGTCTCCGGTTCGACGACGGACTCGATGAAACCGAGGGTGTTGTAGGTCGTCCGCACCGTGTTGCCACGGCCGTCCGTGGTGCGCGTCAGGGCGCCCGTCGCGTCGTATCCGTAGGTCGTGGTGATCTGCTCGGAGGCCGATACCGGCTCGACCAGCCTGGTCAGCAGTCCCGTCGGGTCGTACTCCCGCGTGGTGACGAACCCCTCTGCCGAGGTGCTGAAGATCACATTGGAGTCCGCGTCGTACTCGCGGCCGAACGAGCGCAGGATCGCGCCGGTGTCGTCGAGGTGCTTCGCGGTAGTCGGCCGTCCGGCGAGGTCGTACTCCGTCACGGAGGCGTTGCCGAGCGGATCAGTGCCCTTCACGGCGCGCCCGGCGAGGTCGTAGGCGAAGACGGAGAACTTGCCCAGCGGGTTCGTCTCCCGCGTCACCTCACCAGCGGCATTGACCACGAAGCCGGTTACTTTGTTGCCCGGCGCTGTCTCCTTCGTCAGATAGCCGGCGTCATCGAATTCGTAGGCGGTGGTGTGCGCGGCGCTAGTGGGCCTTCTCTCTATCTCCGTCGAAGTGATCGGGCGCCCGAGATCGTCATACGTGGACTGGACACGTGCACCGGTGGGATCTACCAGGGCCAGCACCTCGCCCGCGAGATCGTACTCCGTGACCCATGCGCCTCTGGCTTGCTCTTCGACAGGGGCCGGATCGGTGACGCGGATCTGCCTGCCGAGCGCGTCATGCTCGACCGTGGTGACGAAACCACGCTCATCGGTGAGAGACGTCAGCCGTCCGGCGGGATCGTAGGCGTAGCTCACTCGGGGCGTGACCGCAGTGCCCCCAGGAGGCGTGTAGGCGGGAGCCACCACAGAGGTGACCCGGTCCACTCTGTCGAAGTTGGTGGTATAGGTACGGCCTTCGGAGTCGACCACGTGCGTCTGCCTGCTAGCACTGTCGTAGCCGTACTTCGTCGTCGGCCGCGCGGTGGTGGTCCCACTGGTGCTCTCCACCGAGACCTGTGGGGCCTTGTGTTCCACCAGGCGACCCGTCATGTCGTAACGGAAGTCGCTGGTGAAATCCGCGGAGTTCACGCCGGGAGCGTTGCCGCGCGGGCTCGTCCTCGCGGTGACCAGTCCCCTGTCATCGATGCTCCACGTCGTGACGATGTCGTGGTCGCCGTTGTCCACCGTGCTTCGGACGACCTGGTCGAGCTCGTTGTAGGCCAGCTCGGTCACCTCGACGCGAGAGCTCCCGGCGCCCGTGGCTGTGACTCTGGTGACGTTGGCGTTGGCGTCATAGGCATATGCCAGCCGCCGATTGAGCGACGAGGGATCGAACGCCTCGGAAGTAAGGCGTCCAGCGGCGTCGTAGACGTAGTCCGTGGTGGCCTTGCCGCCACCCGTAACCTGCCGCGTGAGGTAACCCGCCGCATCGTAGGTGTCGGATTCGAGTACCACGTCCCGGGGAGTCGCCGAACCGTTGAGCCGCACGTCATCGGCGTAAGCCGTCCACAAACGGTCGTCCCCGTAGTAGGTGTACGACACCTTGCGGCCCATCACGTCCACCTGAGTGGCGACCCGGCCTTCCGGGTCATAGGAGTACGACTCCAGGACCACATCCTGAGGAGGTTGTGGCGCGACCGGGCTGCCGGTCCAGTTCTTGATCGTCCTGGAGGCCAGCTCACCACGCGGCGTGTAGGCATAGTGGAACACGACGCCCAGTTCGTCGGTGACGCTGGTTCGCGCTCCGGTGTGGTCCCACGCGTACCCGACCACCGCGCCCTCGGGACCTGTGACGGTCTCGACGCGACCGTAATCGTCGTACGTGTAGGTGATCTTTCGTTCCGGATCCCCGCCGGTGAGGTCCACGACGGAGTCGGTCAACCTGTTACCGTCGGCGTCGTAGGTGCGACGTACTTCCGCGGTGTGCGTCACGTTCGTGACCTCGTTACGCACGCCGGCGCCCGTCTGCGCGATGAGGCGGCTCAGCCCGTCGTAGGTGAAGGCCGTGGTCACGCCCGAGGGATGGGCGTCCGAGACCTCGACGCTGGTGGAGGGCCTGCCGATCGCATCGAAGGTATACCGGTTCACCAGCCCAGCAGGAGTCGTGTGCTCGGCGAGGTCGCCGGCCGCCGTGTACTTATAGAAGGTCTCGTTGCCCTTTGCGTCCTTCTCCGACTTCAGCAGGCCCGCCGGCGTCGTGCCTCCGCCCGCCGCCGGTTCCGTGCCGTCGGTGTATGCATAGGTCAGGGAACGGCCGTTGGGAAAGTCCGAAGTGGCCGGTCCTGTTTCCTTGGTGAGGTCGCCGTAGGTGTTGTACTCCCACTTGGTGGCGTAGGTGTCGTCGGTGGCCGAAGAGGACCTGGCGTCACGGTGGACCAGCAACTGGTCGTTGCGCGGGTCGAACACATCGTTCGTGTTGACGTAGTAGGCGAAGTGCTCCGTCTGACAAGAACCGGCTGTACGGCAGGTTTTACGCCCGATTAGGTTTCCGCGCTCGTCGTGGAACCTCTCGGTGGTATTGCCGTTCCTGTCGATGACGCTGTTGAGGTATCCACCCGTGTCATACAGGTAGTAGGTGTCCTCGTGTCTCTGGTCTTCCGACTTGACGAGGCGATAACCGCGCCAGGCGTCGTGGTCGTAGATCAGTGTCCCGTTGTGCGGATCGGTCACCGTCACGGTGGAAATGCCCGTGCCGGCGTTATAGACGGGCGCGCCGAGCTGCCACGTGCCGCCGTGCTGATCGGTGTGGGTCTTCAGGCGGTCCGTTCCGGCGTCGTAGACGTTCTGGGCCCAGACCCTGCCCGACGGCAAGGTGACTCGGGTGAGCTTGTGGGGCACCTCGGCTCTGGCCTGGAAGTGAGCCTGGATCTCCGCAGGAGTGAGCGGTTTGTCGTACAGGGCGATCTCGTCCAAGCTTCCCCTGAAGGGGAAGCTGACGGCCCAACTCGAAGAAGTCGGAGTGCTGGGCCAGGATCCGGTGGTGACCATTCCGTTGCCGACGCGTGCGAATTCTCGCCAGAAATTCTGCCCGCCGAAGTCCAGCGTGCCGACCAACGCGCCATCGAGATAGAGCTTGGTAGACGTCTCCGTCGAGGTGACCACCACGTGCCGCCACTGCCCGTTGTTCACCGGCGCCGAGGTGGTGATGGGTGAGATGACGATGTCTTCCGTCTCGGGATCGACGGGGGTTTCCACCTGGGCGCGGAGCTTACCGTCGAGCCCGACGTACAAGAGGGGCGCTTCAGTGATGTAGGTGCCGGACAACAGCACGCCGGATTGCGTGGTCTTGAACCATGTCTCGAACGAGAGATCATCGCCCAGGCGAGGCAGCACATTGGCCGGCAGTTCCAGTTGCCCGCCATTGAAGGACGCCGAGGTGTCCGAGGTGCCCCCGAGGGCACCTGTACCGCCGAGGGTCACGCCGTCGTATTCGGCGTTTCCCGCGCCCCAGCCGAGATCGGCGGCCCAGGTGCCGCTGCTTTCCCCCAGGCGCCAGTAGCCGTTGGGGTCTGAATCCAGGACGGTGCTGCGGTACTGAGAGCCGGTGCCGTACGCGTAGGACACGCAGTTGGGCTGCTGGACCGGCGAGCATACGGCGGTGAGCTTGTTGCCTTCATAGGTGTAGGTCCAGGTCAGCGCCGTGCTGTTCACCGGGTCGGTCGACACCGACGCGACGTGTGCGCCGCTCCAGGTGAAGTGGAGGGACCTCCCGCCCGTCCCGGTCACCGTCACGAGCTTGCCACCCGGGCCGTAAGCAAGGGTTTGCGCACGGTTGCGGTTGTCGGTGACCTGCGTGAGCCGTCCTTGCGCGTCGAAGAGGTAAGACGTCGAAGACTTGTCCATCAATCGCCATCCACCTCCGAGCGCCTCGGCGAGCGTGGCGTGGACTCCGGAAGGCGGCTGGAAGGTGCCATCGCCCTTGGCGGCGAACCTGACCTGCTGGCCGTCCGGATAGGTGATCAGCAGCGTGTCGACGTCCGCGGCGGACTCCAGGGACGCCTTCATGTCCCACCGGGTGGACCAGCCGGCACCGAAGATGCCGTCGTTTCGCGGATCCATGCTGTTGTAGGACCGCACGACCGACAGCGGAGGCCCGGCAGTCGGGACGGAAGCGTCGGTGAAGGTGGTGGTGTAGTTGCCCGCGAGCTGGTGGAACTCCTGGCCGTTCACCCCTTGCGCGGAGAGCTGAGACGTGAGCACCGGCTGCCGGACTCCCACGACGAAGCTCTGGGTCCTCTCCGTGGTGGAGTCGTCGAACCGATCCTTCGCAGTCACCCGCCACCAATATTGCTTTCCCCAGGCCAGGAATCCGACCGGCACCCGCCATCTGCCCTCTTCCAGTAGATATCCGGAAGAAACACATCCGGGGTCGGACATGCCCGCGTGCCGGCATACGGTGAATGAGTAGTCAATGGCGTAGGTTCCGTTGTTGCTGCGCGCGTACGCCATCAGAAGAGGAGTCAGGCTGTCGACCATGACCTGGTCGTCGGGCGCGGCGTCAACGATTGTGGGAGGATGCGCAGGGGTCGAGCATTCTCCCCAGTATTCCCAGTATGTCGAGGACATGGAGGGGGCGTTGCCGGCCGGGACGGAACGCGTGGCGCGCCATTTCTTGGTCTGGTAGACGACGACGGTGAACTGCGTATAAGACCTCGTGGAGCTGTAATCCGTGTAACCATCGCAGGACGAGGCCATGGCGATTCGACCTAGTTCCTCAGCGCGGGCCACACCGGATCCCATGGCGGCCGGGGGTGGCGCGCGGGCCGACTTGCCGGGCTTGGACACGGTCGTCGAGCGATACTCTCGATCGTCTCGCGGCAGAGCGCCCTTAGGCACGCGATTCACGCGGGCCGGCCCCACGGATTCCATATCATCGTCATCGGCATGATTCGGTTGTGTCGCGGAAGTGTCGACCATGTGCGCCAGACCCGCGGCGGATCCCGACATCTGGCGGGGCGGATCCACAGTGACTTGTGCCAGGAGCGGCCGGGCCGAACTCGACGGTACATCCAGGGCCAGCAATCCCGGAATGGCGACGACGAGAATAAAGGCGCGCCAGAACGAGCGCATAGAAGTTTTTGCTCGCCCGAGGAGTCGTCGCATGCCGAACCGGCCTCCCAACGTCGTCTGCCATAAGTCTTGACCTGGGCGAATGATTCCGTGACGGCCGGATTCATCGGAGAAATGACGGCGTCGCGCTCGCACAGGGCAAATCGACTGGAACGTAACTCGGCTCGGCTCATCAGGCAAGTGTGATCAAGATCACAATAACGATCTACAATACAAATTGACAAGTTTGTCAATAACACCGATCGACCCACGCGCGCACGCAGCGTAAGGAATAATGGGACATCCCGAAAGAGCTGAACATGGTGCTGGGCCCGACATCGGTGTCGGACCCAGCACCATGCGTGCGATAGGCCTCGCGAGCGAGGAAATCAGAAGTCGAAGACGGCCCCGGTGGTGGCGCGGAGTTCGCAGGGGTTGCCGAAGGTGCGTTCGACGGTGTGGTGGTGGTTGTCCCACATGCCTACGGCGGAGATGGTGACGGGGTCGTAGTTCTTGGGGCAGGCGGTGTTGCGGGAGACGTGGAGTTCGGAGATGTCTCCGTGGACCTGGTCGAGGAGGCGGCAGGCGTCGGAGGCGTGGGGGTGGGTACCGCCGGCGGGGCCGCACTGGAGGAGGGCGACGCGGTCGAACGGGGAGACCGACTCGCCTCGGGCGATCGTGAGCAGGTACACGCGGCTGATGCCCTTCGCGTGGGGGCGCCAGGTGACGGCGTGGGCGGCCGGCCCGCCGGGGAGCGGCCTCGGGATCGACGGAGTCGATGTCATGGTGGCGGGCGTCCGCGTCACGGCGGCGGCCGCTGATGTCACGGCGGCCGCTGATGTCACGGTGGCCGGCGCTGCCGGCAGAGTGGCGGAAGCCGATGTGACGGTGACAGGCAGAGGGGACGCGTGGGCGGGCAACGCAGACAGGAAGGCAACGGTCGCGGAGAGGGTCGCGGAGAGGGCCGCGAGGAGGGGCCGGCGGATCGGGGTGGTGGACGGACGGTGCATGTGGAATCCCCTATCTAGCAGGACGTCGAGCGCTCGCCGCCCCTCTCACCTGTGCCTTCTTTGATCAAGTGCTCGAACCCCGCCGGATGAGCAAGATTCGACGTACCAGTTATCTCTCCGGTTCCCCCGGTTTCATAACAAGCAGATAACAGACCGCCACATTTGTCCGGTTTGGCCACTTGCGCCAAGATCGCCGGAGTACGGTCGTTGGGTCTCTTTACGTACGCATGGGTCCTTCCCGGGCATCCCATGACATAGAAGGAGCTCAATGAACACCCGAGCAAAGCGCCTGATTCTCCCTCTCGGTGGTGCTCTCATCGCCACCGGCATGATCGGCGCGACCCTCGCCCCCTCCGCCAGCGCGCAGACCAAGCCGGCCCCGGTGAAGTCGGGCAAGCTGGCGAACAGCGGGACCGACGCGAAGGCCATCGCGGGGTCCTGGACGCCCAGCAAGCTCAAGGCGGCGAAGAGCTACCTCGAGGACTCCTCGCTCTCCGGCAAGATGAAGGCGAGCACGCGCAAGGCCTCCGCCGACGGCAAGGCCGGCGCGATCGCCCCGCAGGGCGCCGGCGGCAAGACCGCGGGCAAGTCGAAGAACGTGAACCTCCCCACGAACGTGGGCAAGGTGTTCTTCCAGGTCGACGGCAAGCCGTACTGGTGCTCCGGCACCTCGATCCAGTCGAAGTACCACAACCTCGTCGCGACCGCCGGTCACTGTGTCTACGACACCGACAAGAACAAGTACGTCGACAACTTCGTCTTCATCCCGGGCTACTACCAGGGCAAGGCGCCGTGGGGCGTCTACGTGGGCGCGAAGGTCAACCTGCACACCGACTTCTCGGTGTACGAGGACTACGACTACGACTACGCCTTCGTCAACGTCTACAACGGCGTCAAGCAGACCGGCGAGAAGATCGTCGACAAGACCACCTACGACGCCTACAAGGGTCCGAAGTGGGCGAACGACGTGGAGATCACCAAGGACGAGTACCAGAAGAAGTACGACGAGAAGGGCGGTGAGACCGCGGACGCGTGGTCGAAGAGCACCGGCTCCGAGGTCGTCCTTCCCTGGGGCACCAAGGGTGGCAAGAAGGTACTCAAGGAAGTCACCAAGGACGAGTACGACAAGGCCCCCGCGGCGAACGCCAAGGTGAACTACGCCAAGGCCCCGCGCAAGACCTCCACGGAGATCGTGGACGAGGTCACGTACAACAACTACAAGGGCCCCGGGTACAAGAAGATCGTCGACTCGGCGTACACCATCACCCACTACTTCGTGAAGTACTGGGTGAAGCAGACGACGAACGTCAAGTACTACAAGACCGTCTTCCACATCAGGACGTTCCAGGACGCGGGCCGCCTCGGCGACAACGTCGGCGGCCAGGGCTTCAGCTGGAACCGGAGCACGAAGTCGAAGTTCTTCAGCTTCGGCTACCCGACCTCCGCGCACCTGGACGGGGACAAGGTCTACACCGGCGAGACCATGAAGTGGTGCTACGGCCAGGCGGGCCCCGCCCCGGCCGTCGCCAAGTACAAGGCGGAAGAGCAGCTGGCCATCAAGTGCGCCTTCACGCCCGGTGCCACCGGCGGTCCTTGGCTGATCCAGTACTCGAACGCCAAGCGGACCGGCTACGTCAACGGCGTCGTGAGCCTGACTCTCGACACCGACGGCAACAAGCGGTACGACCGCATCACGACGCCGTACTTCAACAGCGACACCTACGGTGTCTACAAGTACGCGGCGAACCTGTGGACCGGGAAGCTTACGACGAGCTGACGTGATCCACGGCATGGTAGGAGGCCCGGGCCCGTGCCCGGCCTCCTACCGGCCCCTGCCGCCACGGCGATCGACGAGACGTCCGATAACGAACTGAACCCAGGTCGGCCAAGCCAGGTGCGTGAAATGTGGTTGATCTGGAAAAATCGCCCTTCACTATTGTCTTCACACTTCTGACCCCCGGAAGGTATGAAATGCCACCCCGAGCGAAGCGGATCGCGCTCACGCTCTGCGGCGCGCTCGCGTCCGCGTGTGCGGTCCTGTCCGCCGGCGTGGTGCCTGCCGGGGCGTCGGCCACGTACCAGGCCGCGGCGCCCGAGGGCATCACGTCCGTCCCCCTCGCGCAGAGCGACGCCGACATGCAGAAGGTCGTGGAGTGGTGGACCCCCGACCGCCTGAAGAACGCCAACAGCTACGCGCTGAGGACGGCGGCCTCGGGAACGAGCGGCACGAGCGGTTCCGCCCCCGCCATGTCACCGGCCGCCGCCGGCGCCACCGACCACATCAAGACACCGCTCGGCAAGACCTCGGCCCTGACGGGTTCCACTCCCCCGAAGACGGTGGCACGGCTCACCAACTCCAAGAACGTGAACCTCCCGCCGACCGTGGGGAAGGTGTTCTTCCGCAACGGTGACAACGAGTACTGGTGCTCGGCGTCGTCCGTGCACGCCAAATACGGCAACATCGTCGCCACGGCAGGCCATTGCGCCTTCGACGTCAAGAACGGCAAGCCGGTCCAGTACTGGATATTCATTCCCTCCTACACCGGCAACGGCGCGACGCCGTACGGCATCTACGTCGGGCACACCCTCCACCTCAACGAGAAGTACGCGGTCACCGGTGACTTCGACTTCGACTACGCGTTCGTGACGGTCCACGACGGCTACCGGTGGGAACCGGACCTGGACGCGAACCGGCAGCTCAAGAAGGACGCCAAGGGGCAGCCGGTCTACAAGAGGGTGCGAACCGGACGGCTGGAGGACCGCGTCGGCGGGCAGGGCTTCGCGTGGAACCGGGGGTACACGGTCGCGGCGTACGCGTTCGGGTATCCGGCCGGCCCGCACCCGAACGGCACCCGTCCCTACACGGGCAGGACGATGGAATCCTGTGCGACGAAGGCGACGAGCAAGATCGCCTCGCCGAAGTGGGAGCTGAACAACGGCGTCCTCCTCAAAAGGTGCGCGTTCACGGCGGGGGCCAGCGGAGGCCCGTGGCTCATCGCCTACAGCCCCACCCGCCGGATCGGCTACCTCAACGGCGTGAACAGCCTGACGTGGGACCTGGACGGCGACGGCCGGAACGACGGCATCTCCTCCCCCCTGTTCAACACGGCGACGTACCTGGTGTACTCCTACGCCGCCCGGGAGAAGACGACCTAACGGCTCCGCGACACGTGACGAAGAACACAGAGGGCCCGGCAGGTGATGCCGGGCCCTCTTTCGTGTCGCCCTGCGTCCACGCGGCGACGGACGGTCGAGCAATTTGGGACGTACGACGGTTTCGCCCTGCTTCGGGAGACATCTCCGATAGATGAGCTTTGGCGCGTTCCTGGCGGCCTGCCCACCCCTGAATGAAGGGTTGACGAGGCGTAGACCCCCATGTGAGGCCGTTAGACGTAGCGGGAGGGCGGATCGGCTCCCTCGAAGTGGTGTGATCTGCATCACATAGGACCCGACACCCAGAGCGACGATCCGATTACCCCTTTTTTGTCACGCAAGTACCTCACGCCCCACGATCAGGGCGAACAGTGAGCCGGACTCGCGTCGGACCGGTCCAGAACCGCGGCCACAAAAGGTCACGGAACGGCCACGGGCTCCCGAAGATCCAGAAGACCCCTGATTTGGGATGTCATCACCAAGATCTTCTCTGTATCTTTTCGGCTATCCCTTTACTGACGCATGGAACGCATGACGCGTTCCACGACAGCCCAAGGAGTTCCCTCGTGAACACCCGCGTGAAGCGTCTCGCCCTCCCCCTCGGTGGGGCGATCGCCGCCACCAGCATGATCGGCGCGACCCTGGTCACCTCGGCCAACGCCGCCGCTGCTCCGGCCAAGAAGACGGTTTCCCTGGCGTCCGCCAGCGAGGCCCGCAACATCGCCGGCTTCTGGACCGCCAACGGCGGCGCCAACCTGAAGGCCGCCGCGCAGTACACCGACAACGCTCAGGTGTCCGGCAAGGTCAAGCTCGGTGGTGGCGACGCCGCCCCCGACGGCAAGGCCGGCGTGGTCCCGCCGATCGGCCAGGAGAAGGTCACCCCGACCAAGGTCAAGAACGTCAACCTGCCGAAGACCATCGGCAAGGTGTTCTTCACGGTGGGTGACAAGGAGTACTGGTGCTCCGCGTCCTCCATCCAGAGCAAGTACCACAACCTGGTCTCCACCGCCGGGCACTGCGTGTTCGACGAGGGCATCCAGAACGGCGCTCTGGACAACTGGGTGTTCATCCCGGGCTACTACCAGGGCAAGGCTCCCTGGGGCATCTACGTCGGTAAGGCCGCGTACACCCACTACGACCTCGCGGTGTACGAGGACTTCGACAGCGACTACGCCTTCGTGACCGTTTACAACGGCATCGCGGTCGGCGGCGTCAAGGCCGTCTCCAAGGAGGCCTACGACGCGTGGAACGGCTACAAGTTCGTTGACGAGAAGGAAATCTCCGTCGAGGAGTACCAGAAGCTCGTCGACGAGTTCGGCGCCGACAAGGCTCCGGTCCGGACCGAGGCCCCCGAGACCGTGAAGGTCGTGCCCTGGAAGACGCCGTACAGCTCCAAGGTGAAGGTCCTCTACAAGGAAGTCACCAAGGACGAGTACACCAAGGCTCCGGCCTGGAACAGCGACGAGAACTTCTCGCAGTCGAAGTTCAAGAGCTTCCCCTTCGTCAAGGCCGACATCGTGACGAAGGAGGCGTACGACGCCTACAGCGGCCCGGGCTACAAGAAGATCGTTGACGGCGCCTACACCATCGAGCACTACTTCCTGAAGTACAAGGCCGAGGTCACCGCGGGCGTCAAGTACTTCAAGCTGACCTACGTCGTCGAGTACTACAAGGACGCGGGTCGCCTGGGCGACAACGTCGGTGGCCAGGGCTTCACCTGGAACCAGAAGGTCGGCCAGCCGGTCTACATCTTCGGTTACCCGGCGGCTCCGCACCCCGACGGCGACAAGGCCTTCACGGGCTACACGCCGAAGTGGTGCTACGGCAAGACCTTCGCGGCGGCCCCCGCCGCGGCGTTCAAGGCCGAGGCCCAGATCGGCCTGAAGTGCTCCATGACCGCCGGCTCCTCCGGTGGCCCCTGGATCCTGAAGTACAGCAGCACCAAGCGTCTCGGCTACATCAACGGTGTCACCAGCCTCATCGGCGACGCCGACGCCAACGGCCGCATCGACTTCAGCACCTCGCCGTACTTCGACAGCGAGACCTACGCGATCTACAAGTCGGCCGCCAACCTGTGGTCCGGCTCGATCGTCGCCAAGGACGGCAGCCTGGTGCAGAAGGCCTAAGTCTGGCCTCGCATGACGTTCTAGTTCGCTAGGACACGGTTCCACCCGCAGGACCCGGCACTCGTGCCGGGTCCTGTCGGCGTTTACGGGGGCATCGGACAGGGCCGGCCCCTCGCGGGGGCCGCCCACGGGAGCTCGCGGAAGGGCCGGAGGCGAGCGCGGGCCGCACTGGGCGCGTCACCGCCCGTGAAATCGGGCGCATTTAGACGCAGCAGCGGCCGTTTCGGCTCCACTGGACCAGTGTGATGTAGGTCACATTCAAGATGAACACGGGGCGGGGCCGACCCCCTGAGTCACATAAGGCTCACAGCGTAGTCAACCCCGCTGATCTGCAACGAGTCAGACACTTCACGATCGGCGCGCATGACACGACGCGCTCACCAAATGGTTACGAAGAGATCACGCTAGGGCGAGGGTAAAAAATCCGCTCGAATGCCGCACACAGCCCAAGATCAACTCTGTATCTTCCTAGCTATCCCTTTACTGACGCATGGGACGCCGATTGCGTTCCACGACAGCCCAAGGAGTTTCCTTGAACACCCGAGTCAAGCGTCTCGCCCTGCCCCTGGGTGGCGCCATCGCCGCCACCAGCATGATCGGCGCCACTCTGGTCACCTCGGCCAACGCCGCCACCGCGCCGGCCAAGAAGACGGTCTCCCTGGCGTCCGCCAGTGAGGCCAAGAAGATCAGCAACTACTGGACCGCCAACAGCGGGGCGAACCTGAAGGCCGCCACCCAGTACACCGACGACAGCCAGGTCTCAGGCAAGGTCAAGCTCGGCGGCGGTGACGCGGCTCCCGACGGCAAGGCCGGCGTCGTTCCCCCGATCGGCCAGGAGAAGGTCACCCCGACCAAGGTCAAGAACGTCAACCTGCCGAAGACCATCGGCAAGGTGTTCTTCACCGTGGGTGACAAGGAGTACTGGTGCTCCGCGTCCTCCATCCAGAGCAAGTACCACAACCTGGTCTCCACCGCCGGGCACTGCGTGTTCGACGAGGGCATCCAGAACGGCGCTCTGGACAACTGGGTGTTCATCCCGGGCTACTACCAGGGCAAGGCTCCCTGGGGCATCTACGTCGGTAAGGCCGCGTACACGCACTACGACTTCGCCGTGTACGAGGACTTCGACAGCGACTACGCCTTCGTGACCGTCTACAACGGCATCTCCTACGCCGGGCAGAAGGAAGTCACCAAGAAGACCTACGACGCCTGGAACGGCGACAAGAAGTCCTTCGAGGTTGAGATCAAGGAGGACGAGTACAAGAAGCTGAAGGACGCGTACGGCGACGACGCTCCGGTCTCCGTCAAGGACACCGGGACCGAGCACATCGTTCCTTGGGGCACCGAGGGTGGCGTGACCTCCTACAAGGAAGTCACCAAGGAGGAGTACACCAAGGCTCCCGACGACAAGTCCGGCAAGAACTTCCAGCAGGCTCCTGACAAGAAGTACACCGAGATCGTCAACGAGGAGACCTACAACGCCTACAACGGTCCGGGCGAGAAGCTGCTCCAGGACCACGCGTACACCATCACGCACTACTACCTGGCGTACAAGGTCAAGAAGACCCCGTCGCTGAAGTACTACAAGACGGTCTACGTCATCTTCTACCTCAAGGACGCGGGTCGTCTCGGCGACAACGTCGGTGGCCAGGGCTTCACCTGGAACCAGAAGATCGGCCAGCCGGTCTACATCTTCGGCTACCCGGCGGCTCCGCACCCCGACGGCGACAAGGCCTTCACGGGCTACACGCCGAAGTGGTGCTACGGCAAGACCTTCGCCGCCAAGCCCGCCGCGGCGTTCAAGGCCGAGGCTCAGATCGGTCTGAAGTGCTCCATGACCGCCGGCTCCTCCGGTGGCCCGTGGCTCCTGAAGTACAGCAGCACCAAGCGTCTCGGCTACGTCAACGGTGTCACCAGCCTCATCGGCGACGCCGACGCCAACGGCCGCATCGACTTCAGCACCTCGCCGTACTTCGACAGCGAGACCTACGCGATCTACAAGGCCGCGGCCAACCTGTGGTCCGGCTCGATCGTCGAGAAGGACGGCTCCCTGGTCACCAAGGCCTGAGCCAACCTGATCGACGTCCTGGTTCGCTAGGACAGGTTCACCCGCAGGACCCGGCACTCGTGCCGGGTCCTGCGGCGTTTGACGGCGAGGCTTCAACGGCTCTTGAAGTGATTTACCTCACAGCAAGACCATGATCAGCCGTTCCGGCCGCTCGTATATCCGGGGTTTTGGACCGATTCCACCAGTGCGACTGTGACTGGCGCGGGTGTCCCGAACACCTGCGGCACGACGGCGCCCGGCCCGGAAGAGCGCCTCGCCGACGTGGCTTCTGACCCGTTACTCATGGTCAGACCTATAGGTTCGTACTGCCCCTTATGGGACTAGTGAGGCAGGAGTTACTCCTGCGGCAGGACAAGGAGTCTCAGTGAACACCCGAGTCAAGCGCTTCGTGCTTCCCCTTGGTGGCGCGGTGATCGCCACCGGCATGATCGCGGCAACCCTCACCACCTCCGCGACGGCCGCCACCACGGCCGCCGCTCCCGCTTCCGACGGCCTGGCCACGAGCAAGGCGCAGGCCCTGAAGACCGTGAAGGCGTGGACCGCCGGCAACGGCAAGCGCCTCAAGGCCGCCGCCAAGTTCACCGACGACGCGGCCGTGCAGGGCAAGATCAAGCTCGGTGGCGGTGACGCGGCCCCCGACGGCAAGACCGGGGTCGTCCCCCCGATCGGCCAGGAGAAGATCACCCCGACCAAGGTGAAGAACGTCAACCTGCCGCGCACCATCGGCAAGGTGTTCTTCCGCCTGGACGGCAAGGACTACTGGTGCTCGGCCTCCTCCATCCAGGGCAAGTACCGCAACCTGGTGGCCACCGCCGGTCACTGCGTCTACGACGTGGACGGCAACCGCGACACCCTCGACGAGTGGGTGTTCATCCCGGGCTACTACCAGGGCAAGGCCCCCTGGGGCATCTACGTCGGCAAGTCGGCTTACACGCACTACGACTTCGCCAACTACGAGGACTTCGACAGCGACTACGCCTTCGTCACCGTCTACAACGGTGTGACGGCGGCGAGCTGGAACTCCCCCAAGTGGGTGGACGCCGGGCGCCTCGGTGACAACGTCGGCGGCCAGGGCTTCAGCTGGAACCAGCGGATCGGCCAGCTCGTGTACGCCTTCGGCTACCCCGCGGGCCCGCACCCCGACGGCGACATGCCCTACACCGGCCTCACGCCGAAGTACTGCTACGGCAAGACCGTCGCCGCGGGCGCCGCGAGCGCGTTCAAGGCCGAGGCGCAGGTCGCCATCAAGTGCTCGATGACCGCCGGCTCGTCGGGCGGCCCCTGGATCGCCCAGTACAGCAGCACCAAGCGTCTCGGTTACATCAACGGCGTGACGAGCCTGGTCGGCGACTCCGACGGCAACCAGCGCTACGACTTCGCGACCTCGCCGTACTTCGACAGCGAGACCTACGCGATCTACAAGGCCGCGGCCAACCTGTGGTCGGGTTCGATCACCAAGTGAACCACGCGGTCCGGGGCGGGGCACCCATGAGGTGAGGGCTCCGGGCGACGTTCTCAGGGCCCGGCTTCGGCCGGGCCCTTTCGCGTCAAGGAGCGCGACCGGCCCGCCGGATGCTTACAGATCTCACATTTCAACCTCACCCAGAGGTGAGGTTTCCCTGACATCAGCCACCCGTTACTGCCCATATGTCCACTAATGTCGGTTTTCACATATGGCGGAGGTAAAGAAGCCGCATAGGCTCGAAGTCATCCCTTTGGGACCCATGGGTCATAAGTGATGAACCATGGAAGACAAGGAGTTATATGACAATCCGAGCCAAGCACCTCACCCTCCCGCTGGGCGCCGCCGTCACCGCCACCGGTCTGATCGGCGCCGCTCTCACCTCGTCCGCCGAGGCCCAGGCCAAGCCTCAGCCGACGAACGTCTCCCTCGCCTCCAGCAAGGGCAAGGCGAACGACACCGCCAAGTTCTGGAGCGCGAACGGCGGCCGGCAGCTCAAGGCCGCCACCCGTTACTCCAACGACACCGCGGTCAAGGGCAAGGTCAAGTTCGGCGGCAGCGACGCGGCCCCGGACGGCAAGACCGGCACCGTCCCGCCGATCGGGCAGGAGAAGGTCAAGCCGACCAAGGTCAAGAACGTCAACCTGCCGCGCACGATCGGCAAGGTGTTCTTCCGGGTCAACGGCAAGCCGTACTGGTGCTCGGCCTCGTCGGTCCAGAGCAAGTACCACAACCTGGTCGCGACGGCCGGTCACTGCGTCTACAACACCGACCTCAACCGCGAGACGCTGGACCGCTGGGTGTTCATCCCCGGCTACTACCAGGGCAAGGCCCCCTGGGGCATCTACGTCGGCAAGTCCGCCTACACCCACTACGACCTCGCGGTGTACGAGGACTACGACAGCGACTACGCCTTCGTCACCGTCTACAACGGCATCGACGCGCGGACCTGGAAGGACGCCGGGCGCCTCGGCGACAACGTCGGTGGCCAGGGCTTCGCGTGGAACCAGAAGATCGGCCGTCCGGTCTACGTCTTCGGTTACCCGGCGGGCCCGCACCCCGACGGTGACAGGCCCTACACGGGCGTCACGCCGAAGTGGTGCTACGGCAAGACCAAGCCCGCGGGCGTCGTGGCCGCCTACAAGGCCGAGGCGCAGATCGCCGTCAAGTGCTCCATGACGGCGGGCGCGGCCGGCGCTCCGTGGATCGACGGCTACAGCAGCACCAAGCGGCTCGGCTACATCAACGGCGTGACGAGCCTGCTCGGCGACTCCGACGGCAACGGCAGGTACGACTTCAGCAGCTCGCCGTACTTCGACGGCGAGACCTACGCGGTGTACCGCAAGGCCGCCAACATGTGGTCCGGTTCCATCCGCTGACCTCATCCCGGCGACATCGACATCCCGGCGACACAGCGGGGCCCGGCCACCAGGCCGGGCCCCGCTCGGCGTCTCACGGACCTCACGCGGCGGGAGCGAGCCGGGCGTGTCGGAGTTGTCCTATATATAGGACTTCGTGAGCCACGGCGGCGGAACCGCGGGCGCCTACCTGCGGGCGACGCCGTCCAGCCGGGCCTGGTGGGCCACGGCCGAGGCCACCGCGGGGGCGACGCGCTGGTCGAACGGGCTCGGGATGATGTAGTCGGCCGAGAGGTGCTCGCCGACGACCTCGGCGAGCGCGTCGGCCGCGGCGACCTTCATGGACTCGGTGATGGTGGAGGCCCGGACGTCGAGGGCGCCGCGGAACACGCCGGGGAAGGCGAGCACGTTGTTGATCTGGTTGGGGAAGTCGGAGCGGCCGGTCGCCACCACGCGCGCGTGCCGCCGGGCGACCTCGGGGAGGACCTCGGGCGTGGGGTTGGACAGGGCGAACACGATCGCGTCGCCCGCCATGGAGGCCACGGCGCCCTCGGGGAGGGTGGAGCCGGACAGGCCGACGAAGACGTCCGCCCCGGCCAGGGCCTCCTCAGTGGAGCCGGTGTAGCCGCCGCGGTTGGTGACCTCGGCCAGCGCCTGCTTGGACGGGTTCAGCCCTTCGCGGCCCTGGTAGATCATGCCCTTGGAGTCGGACACGGCGATGTCGCCGATGCCGGCGTTGAGCAGCATCCTGGTCACCGCCACGCCGGAGGCGCCGGCGCCCGCCACCACCGCGCGCAGGTCACCGAGCGAGCGGCCGGTCACGCGGGCGGCGTTGCGCAGGGCGGCCGTCACGACAATGGCCGTGCCGTGCTGGTCGTCGTGGAAGACGGGGATCGAGAGCCGCTCGCGCAGCCGCTCCTCGACCTCGAAGCAGCGGGGCGCGCTGATGTCCTCCAGGTTGATGCCGCCGAAGGAGGGCGCGAGCCGGACGACGGTCTCCACCAGGGCGTCCACGTCGGTGCAGTCGAGGCAGATCGGCACGGCGTCGACGCCGGCGAACTCCTTGAACAGCAGCGCCTTGCCCTCCATGACGGGCATGGCGGCGGCCGGGCCGATGTCGCCGAGGCCGAGCACGGCCGTGCCGTCGGAGACCACCGCCACGGTGCCGCCGACCCAGGTGTAGTCGTTGACCAGGTCGGGCTGGTCGGCGATGGCGGTGCACACGCGGGCCACGCCCGGCGTGTAGGCGAGCGAGAGGTCGTCCGCGTCACGGACGGGAATGGTGGAACGCACCTCGATCTTGCCGCCGCGGTGCACGGCGAAGACCGGATCGACGTCGAGGGATTCGAGAGAAGCGGAGAACGGCGTGACTGCCACAGCGACCCCTGTGTGTAAGGACGGATTCCTTCGGTGAACGCCGCGGGCAGGCGAGGGCCCAGGCTTCTGTAGCCGCCCGGATACCGTCGCCGTTGACGGTCGTCTCGTGAGGGGGTACGGGGGTCACCCGTTGCTCGATTGTGCCATACGGAACGCCGCCCGCCGGTGTCGGCTGCGCCACAGAAGAGCGCGCGGTCGCCCGCCGGCACCGGATTCCACCTAGCTATATAGCTGCGTCATTCCCCCTAACTGCACATACCCGGGGCGAAGCCCGCATTACCCCCAGCGGTACCCGTCACCTCGTAATGCCATCCGGATACGGCCACGGGCCCATCCCCACACATCATTCCGAACGTTGTTCGGCCAGCGGGCGGTCCCGTCGTCCGCCGCCGCGCCCCCCGGCCGTGCGATACTCGATGTAATACCCGGAATCATTACTCGTCTCTTACAACGGGTGGCACTCCACGTGGATCTGACGTCATACGCCGAGCTGGCCGTCCTGCTCGTCAACAGCGAAGAGCCCTTGGACTCCCTCGAAGGCGCCCGGCGGTTCCTGGTCGAGGCCGGCCGCGCCGCGCACGCGGGACGCCTCACCCGCGAGGACCTGCGCGAGCTGCGCGAGCTGCGCGCCGAGCTGGCCGCCGTCTTCGCCGCCGCGGCCGTCCGCGACGAGGAGGGGGTCGTCCAGCGGCTCAACTCGCTGCTGGTCCGCAGGCCCGTCCATCCGCAGATCTCCCGCCACGACGGGCAGCGCTGGCACCTGCACCTCACCGAGGGCGGGCGGCTCGGCGACGAGTACGCCACCGGCGCGGTCATGGGCCTGACGGCCCTGGTCACCGAGCTGGGCGTGGACAGGCTCGGGCTGTGCCAGGCCGCGCCCTGCCGCCGGGTGTACCTCGACACCTCCTCCAACCGGTCGCGCCGCTACTGCTCCGAGCGCTGCGCCAGCCGCGCCAACGTGGCCGCCTACCGGGCGCGCCGCCGCGAGCTCAGCGGCCGTCCCGCGTGACGGGACCTCCGTCGCCGCCCGCGCCGCCGACGCCGCCGACGCGGCCGGGCGGCCAGTAGCGGAACACCACCCGGCCGAGCACGAGGGGGACGGGCACGGCGCCGAAATCCCAGCTGTCCTTACGGCCGGGGGCCCGCTGGTTGTCGCTCTCCAGCCACCACCCGCCGGCTTCCCGCCACGCCGCACGCTTGACGATCATGGTGTCCGGATCGCCGGGCAGCCGGGCGAGGACCACGTCGCCCGGACGCACGGGCGCGCCGCGGCGCACCACCAGCCAGTCGCCGGGCCGTAGCGCGGGGGACATCGACTCCCCCTCGACCCGTATCCGCATGATCCGAACCATGACCGGCGTCGCCTCCATCCCCCGCCGCCCGGGCGAATCAACGAGAGTAAGTTGGGCACTGGACAGTGCTGTCTGATATCAGCATCAAGGAAGGAAACCGATGCTCGCACGACTGTTGCGGCCTAGCCATGTCGCCTCCGCGCACTGCGACCTGCCCTGCGGTGTCTACGACCCCGCCCAGGCGCGGATCGAAGCGGAGTCCGTGAAGGCGATCATGCAGAAGTACGCCGACAACGACGACCCCGTGTTCCGCGCGCGCGCCCTGACGATCAAGGAGGAGCGCGCCGAGCTGGTCAAGCACCACCTGTGGGTTCTCTGGACCGACTACTTCAAGCCCCCGCACGTGGAGAAGTACCCCCAGCTGCACCAGCTCTTCTGGGACGCCACCAAGCTCGCGGGCGCGGCGGGCGCCAAGGGCACCGTCGATGTGAGCAAGGCGGAGGATCTGCTCGGAAAGATCGACGAGATCTCGAAGATCTTCTGGGAGACCAAGGCGGCCTGAGCGCCTTTTTGCCCGATTCTGGCCTCGCGTGCTCGCTTGAACGCGCGAGGCCAGCGGCATTAGGCACGATGCCCTCCCCGGCGGGCTTCGGGTCATATGAAAACGTAAGAAAAGGACAGCGGGACGTCAGCGAAACGGGCCGCAATTCCACAAGATC
The DNA here is from genome assembly GCF_014205275.1 of Sphaerisporangium siamense. Taxonomy (NCBI): domain Bacteria; kingdom Bacillati; phylum Actinomycetota; class Actinomycetes; order Streptosporangiales; family Streptosporangiaceae; genus Sphaerisporangium; species Sphaerisporangium siamense. Next base: position 2,913,630 of record NZ_JACHND010000001.1, on the reverse strand, counting down.
ACGACTATCGGCGCGTCCCAGTCCTCCAGCAGGGGACACGGGGCGGTAAGTTGCTAATCAGCAGCTCTGTGCGAGGAGGAACGTGACCGACGAGACAGCGACGCGTGCGGACGGCATCCCCGGCGGCCTGGCGGGAATCCGTGACGCGGTGAGCGTGCGGCTGCCCGCCGCCAGCGCCTATCTGTCCGTGCTGCGCACGGCGACGGCCGGGCTCGCGGCGCGGCTCGACTTCACGCTGGACGAGATCGAAGATCTTCGTATCGCGGTCGACGAGGCGTGCGCCATGTTGCTGGGCCATGCCGTCCCCGGCACCGACCTGATCGCCGAGTTCGAGCTCACCGGCCAGGAGATGATCGTCAGGGTCGAGGTGAGCACGGTCGGCCAGGCCGAGCCGAAGCGCGATGACTTCGCCTGGATGGTGCTCACCGCGCTCGCCGACGACGTGGACGCCGAGACCGACACCCCTGACCGCATGGGCATCGTGCTGCACAAGCGCCGAGGCTCTGCGAGGCTGCCGTGACGGAGAAGACCCGCGCCGTGGCCGGCAGTGAGAGCACCGTCCCCGACCGGGTGCGGGCGCGAGGCCTGTTCGGCGAGCTCGCGGAGCTTCCCGCCGACGACCCCCGCCGCCAGCGCATCCGCGACGAGCTGGTCGAGCTCCACCTCCCGCTGGTGGAGTACCTGGCGCGTCGCTTCCGCAACCGCGGCGAGTGGCTGGACGATCTCACGCAGGTCGCCACCATCGGCCTGATCAAGTCGATCGACCGGTTCGACCTGGCCCGCGGCGTCGAGTTCTCGACCTACGCCACGCCCACCATCGTCGGCGAGATCAAGCGGCATTTCCGGGACAAGGGCTGGGCGGTGCGGGTGCCGCGCCGCCTGCAGGAGCTGAAGCTGTCGCTCACCAAGGCGATAAGCGAGCTGTCCCAGCGCCAGGGCCGCGCCCCGACCGTCGCCGAGCTGGCCTCCCACCTGCAGATGAGCGAGGAGGAGGTTCTGGAGGGCCTGGAGTCCGCCAACGCCTACTCCACGGTCTCGCTCGACGCCCCCGACTCCGGGGACGACGACGCGCCCGCCGTCTCCGACTCCCTGGGCATCGTGGACGAGTCCCTGGAGGGGGTCGAGTACCGGGAGTCGCTGAAGCCGCTGCTCGAACGGCTGCCGCCGCGCGAGAAGCGCATCCTGCTGCTGCGGTTCTTCGGGAACATGACCCAGTCGCAGATCGCCACCGAGCTCGGCATCTCACAGATGCACGTCTCGCGCCTGCTGGCCCGCACGCTGGCCCAGCTCCGCGAGGGCCTCACCGCCGAGGACTGAGGGCGCCCGCGCCGCGGGTCAATCCTTGATCATGGCGCGGGTCGTCGGCGGCGCCAGCAGCGTCACCAGGCCCGCGACGGCGAAGACGATCAGCAGCGCGCCGGGAACGTACTGCTCGGACTGCACCAGCGAGACCGCCACCGGCAGCGCGAAGATCTGCGTGACCACGCCGGGCGCCCGGCTCCACCGGGCCGCCCGCAGCACGCCCCACGCGACCCACAGCAGCGCCGCGCCGACGGCCACCCCGAAGGCGGACACGACGATCGAGCTGGAGACGTCGGCAGGAGAGCCGATGATCGTCTCCACCCCGGCGTACCCGCCGAGACCGATGGCGGTCAGGCCCTCGGCCGCGAGGACGGCGGCGGCGACCGGGAGCGTCACCGGACGGTTCACCATAACGGGTCACCCTACTTGACTCCCCTGGCGGTCGCGTGACCGGCTTGACCGGCGTCACCCTCGCGTGACCGGTGGATACGCTGGGCCGCATGCGGGCACTCCTCCTGACCAACCCCAAGGCGACATCCACCAACCGCAGGACGCGCGACGTCCTCGTCCGCGCGCTCGGGGCGGAGGTCGACCTGACGGTGGAGCAGACCGGCTACCGCGGGCACGCCGCGGTCCTCGCCTCGACCGCGCGCGAGAAGGGGTTCGACGTCGTGGCCGTCCTCGGCGGCGACGGCACCATCAACGAGGCCGTGAACGGCATGGCCGGCGCGGACGGCCCGCCCCCGGCGCTGATCGTGATCCCCGGGGGCAGCGCCAACGTGTTCGCCCGCGCCCTCGGCCTGCCGAACGACCCGGTGGAGGCGACCGGCGCGGTGCTGGAGGCCATACGGGAGGACCGCCGCCGCACCGTCAGCCTGGGCCAGGCGTTCTGGGAGGACCGCGCCGGCGGGCCCGCCGGCAGGTACTTCACCTTCTGCGCGGGCCTGGGGTACGACGCGGAGGTCGTGCGGGCGGTGGAGGGCCTGCGCGGTGCCGGGTACAAGGCCTCCCCCGGCCGCTACGTGCACACCGCGCTCCGGCACTACCTCATGACCGACCGCCGCCACCCGGCGCTCCGGCTGGAGCTGCCGCACCGCCCGCCGGTCGACGGCGTCTTCATGGCGATCGTCTCCAACACCGCGCCCTGGACGTGGCTCGGCGACCGTCCGGTCAACCCGACGCCGTGGGCGGGGTTCGACACGGGGCTGGACCTGCTGGGGATGCGGCGCATGGGCGCGACCGCCATGCTGCGACTGGTCGGGCAGCTGATCGGCGAGCGGGTGGGGCTGCCCCGCGGCGGGTATCTCGTGCACGTACACGACGAGGAGGAGTTCACGATCACGGCCGCGCGGCCGACGGCGTTCCAGCTCGACGGGGACTATCTCGGCGAGTGTGAGCGGGTACGGTTCCGCTCTGTGCCATCCGCGTTACAAGTTCTGGTCTAATCCGTCACATGCCGTCATAGTGTGATGCATCCGACAGCCATAACCGGCAAAACCTTCTCCCAAACCTCTTGCGTGACCTGGGCGTGCCTGAAAAGCTCATCACGACGTCGGAACGTAGGACGTTTGAGGATCGACCCAATGTCCTCGAAGGTCTGCGGCGATGACACAGAACTCTCCGGACCTTAACAACCCCAGGGCCCGGGCAAAAGTTCGCTCTTGTTAGTGAAAGAGTTCACAAACATCCGTCATCCGGACGGAGCCGCAGGCTCCACCTACGAAGGAGTGGAACGCATGGACTGGCGCCACCGCGCTGCCTGCCGTGACGTGGACCCCGAGCTGTTCTTCCCGATCGGCAACACCGGGCCGGCACTCATGCAGATAGAAGAGGCCAAGCAGGTGTGCCGCTCCTGCCCGGTCATCGACGCCTGCCTGAAGTGGGCCATCGAGTCCGGCCAGGACGCCGGCGTGTGGGGCGGTCTCAGCGAGGACGAGCGCCGCGCGCTCAAGCGCCGCACCGCCCGCGCCCGTGCCCGCGCGGCCGTCTGACCCGACCGACCAGACCATCCCCGGAAGAACAGGCGCCACCACGCCGTCCGCACCGCCCCAGCGTCGTGGCCGTACGGAGAACGCCCGGCGTCGCCCCGCGCGACGGCCGGGCGTCGCAGTACCCGGGGCGGCCCAGAGATCGGACCGATTCGGCCAGGAGCCGGTCACAGGGCCGGCTGCACCGGGATCGTCAGCGAGACCTCGGTACCCCCGCCCTGGCGTGGCCTGACCGCCAGGCGGCCGGACAGCTCCCCCACCACCAGCGTGCGGACGATCTGCAGCCCGAGGCTCGTGGACGCCTCCAGGTCGAACCCCTCGGGAAGCCCCTGACCGTCGTCGGCGACGATCAGGTCCAGCCGTTCCTCCGTGCGGGACACCATCACCATGATGCTTCCGCTGCCGTAGGCGAAGCCGTGCTGGACGGCGTTCTGCAGCAGTTCGGTGAGCACCATCGCCATCGGGGTGGCGATGGTCGCGGGCAGCATGCCGAAGCCGCCCACCCGGCGCGGCATCACGTTGGCGGCCGAGACCTCGCCGGTCATCGCGATGACGCGGTCGGCGATGTCGTCGAAGTCGACGATCTCTTCAGGAGTATGGGAAAGGGTCTCGTGGACGATCGCGATCGAGCCGACGCGGCGCACGGCCTCCTCCAGGGCCTCGCGCCCCTCCGGCACCTGGAGCCGCCGCGCCTGGAGCCTCAGCAGCGCGGCCACCGTCTGCAGGTTGTTCTTCACCCGGTGGTGGATCTCGCGGATGGTGGCGTCCTTGGTCAGCAGCTCGCGCTCGCGGCGGCGCAGCTCGGTGACGTCCCGGATGAGCACCAGGGCGCCGATGCGCCCGCCGCCCACGATCAGCGGGATCGCCCGGAGCTGGACGACGTTGGCCCCGGCCTCGACCTCGGTCTCCCGGGGCGCGCGGCCGCTCGCCACCAGCATGAGGTCCTCGTTGATGGGCTCGTCGGAGTAGCACAGCGCGGCCGTCGTCTTGCCGAGCTCGGAGCCCACCAGGTCGGCGTTGAGCCCGAGCCTGCGGTAGGCCGACAGCGCGTTCGGCGAGGCGTAGGTGACCCGCCCGGCCCGGTCCAGCCGGAGCAGCCCGTCGCCCACGCGGGGCGAGCGGACGAGGATGGGGCCCTCCTCGGGGAAGGGGAACCGCCCCTCGGCGACCATCTGCGCCAGGTCGGAGGCGCTCTGCAGGTAGGTCAGCTCCAGCCGGGACGGCGTGCGCGCCGAGGACAGGTTGGTGGAACGCTGGATCACCGCCACGAAATGGTCGTCGCGCCGCACCGGGATGGTCTCCTCGCGGACCGGGACGCCGCTGGACCAGTCGGGGTCGCCCTCGCGGCAGATGCGCCGCTCGCGCCAGGCCGTGTCGATCAGGGGGCGCTCGCCCGCCGCCACGATGGAGCCGACCACGTCGTCGTGGTAGACGGTCGGGCCGGTGGTGGGCCGCATCTGCGCGACGGCGACCCAGGCGGACTCGTCGCGCAGGGGGATCCACAGCACCAGGTCGGCGAAGGACAGGTCGGCGAGGAGCTGCCAGTCGGAGACCAGCGACTGCATCCACTCCAGGTCGGCGGGATCGAGGGTCGTGTGGCGCGCCACCAAATCGCTGAGAGTCGGCACCTGAGCATCATGCGTGCTCACCCCCGCCCAAGGCGAATCGACCACCCGCGCCCTGGGAAGATTCCTCAGATGGAGGACAATGTGGTGCCCGCCGGACCCGTGGCCCGTCCGGGGGACGCGCCCGCCGGTGACGGGACGTACAGCACGGCAGGCACGAGCGAGACCATGAGAACCGATCCCCTGGAGCGGCTGCGCACGGCCGCCGCCGCCCGCGAGGCGGCCGGCCTGCGGCGCGCCCTGCGTCCCCGTACGCCCACCCACGACGGGCTCATCGACGTGGCCTCCAACGACTACCTGGGCCTGTCCCGCGATCCGCGGCTGATCGAGGCCGCCGTGGCCGCCGTTCGGCGGTGGGGCGCGGGCTCCACCGGGTCACGGCTGGTCACCGGCTCGACGCGGCTGCACGCCGAGCTGGAGGAACGGCTCGCCGCCTTCGCCCGCGCCCCGCGCGCCCTGGTGTTCTCCTCCGGCTACCTGGCCAACCTGGCCGCGGTGGCGACGCTCGGCGCGGGCGGGCTGGTGGTCAGCGACGAGGGCAACCACGCCTCGATCATCGACGCCTGCCGCCTGTCGCGCGCCCGGGTCGCGGTCACCCCGCACAACGACCCGGCGGCCGTCGGGAAGGCGCTCGCCGCGCGCGAGGAGGAGCACGCCGTCGTGGTGACCGACGCCGTGTTCTCCGTGGACGGCGATCTGGCGCCCATCGCCGAGCTGCACGAGGTCGCCTCCCGGCACGGCGCGCTGCTGATCGTGGACGAGGCGCACTCCCTGGGCGTGGTCGGCGAGGACGGACGTGGCGCCGTACACGCCGCGGGCCTCGCCGACGCTCCGGATATTGTGAGAACGGTCACGTTGTCCAAGTCCCTTGGCGCACAGGGGGGAGCCGTGCTAGGGGCCCCGGAAATAGTGGACACACTGGTGGACACCGGACGGGCGTTCATCTTCGACACCGGCCTCGCCCCGGCGTCCGTTGCGTCGGCACTGGCGGCGCTTGATATCGTGAGCGGCCATCCTGACCTGCCGGGACGGGCGCGCGGCAACGCGGTCGCGCTGGCGCGCGCCGTCCGGGAGCGAGGCCTGCCCACCCTGGAGCCGGCGGCGGCGGTCGTCCGGGTCGTGCTCGGCCCTCCGGACGCCGCGCTCGCCGCCGCCGCGGTGTTCGCGGAGCACGGAGTGCGCGCGGGCTGTTTCCGCCCGCCTTCGGTGCCTTCCGGCCGGTCTTGTCTGAGGTTGACCGCACGGGCCAACCTGAGTTCGGATGATCTCGCGGTGATCGGACGCGCGCTCACCGCGGTGGCCGAGATGAAGGTGAGCGTGTGACGGAAGATTCTCCCCGGGTTCCGAAATACTACGACGTCAAGAGAAACCTGCTGGAACTCACCAAGTCTCTGCCCGCCGGCGCGGCCCTGCCGCCCGAGCGTGCTCTCGCCGTGCGCTTCGAGACCTCGCGCACGACCGTGCGGCAGGCCCTCACCGAGCTGGTCATCGAGGGCCGCCTGCTGCGCATCCAGGGCAAGGGCACCTTCGTCGCCCAGCCCAAGGTGGCGCAGGTGCTGCAACTGACGTCGTACACGGGAGATCTGCGGACGGTCGGCCTCGAACCGGATACCAAGATCCTCGACATCAACTACATCACGGCCGACGAGACGCTGGCGCGCCGCCTGGGCATCAACCCCGGCGGGCGGGTGCTGCGCATCCACCGCCTGCGCCTGGCCAACGGCGAGCCGATGTCGATCGACACCACCCACCTGTCGGCACGGCGCTTCTCGCGGCTGCGCCGGGAGCTCGAAGTGCACTCCTCTCTTTACGAGACCCTGCACAACGCCTACAACGTCCAGCTCACCGACGCCGAGGAGATCATAGAGACGGTGCTGGCGACGCCGTACGACGCCCAGGTACTCGGCGTGGACGTCGGCCTGCCGATGCTGCTGCTCACCCGGCACGCCTTCGACGCCGAGGGCCACCCGGTGGAGTGGGCGCAGTCGCTGTACCGCGGCGACCGGTACAAGTTCGTGACGCGCCTGCGCAGGCCCCCGGAGTCCGGGCCCGCGGCGCACTGAGGCCCTAGGGTGGTGCCGGTGAGCGTCATGGTCGTCACCGGCACCGGCACCGGCGTGGGCAAGACCGTCGTGACCGCGGCCCTCGCCGCGCTGGCCCTGGCGCGCGACGTGCCCGTCGCGGTGGTCAAACCCGCCCAGACCGGCGTCGGGCCCGGGGAGCCCGGCGACCTGGACGAGGTCATCCGCCTGTCCGGCGTCACCACGACGTTCGAGTTCGCCCGCTATCCCGACCCGCTGTCCCCCGCCGCCGCGGCCCGCGTGTCCGGGCTCGCGCCGGTGTCCCTGGCCGAGGCCGCCGACCGCGTGGACGAGCTCGCGCGGACCCACCGGCTGGTGCTGGTCGAGGGCGCGGGCGGCCTGCTGGTCCGCTTCGACGAGGACGGCGCCACCATCGCCGACCTGGCCCGCCGGTTGCGCGCCCCCGTGCTGGTCGTGGCCGCCGCCGGTCTCGGCACGCTGAACCACACGGCGCTCACACTTGAGGCGCTCGCGGGCCGCGGCCTGGACCTGGCGGGCGTGGTCATCGGCGCGTGGCCGCGCGAGCCCGGCCTGGCCGAACGCTGCAACGTCTGCGACCTGGAGACGCTGGCCGCCCGCCCGCTCGCCGGCGCGCTCCCCGACGGCGCCGGCGCGCTGGACCGCGCCGCCTTCGCCGACGTGGCCCGGCTGGGACTGGGGTCCCCGCTCGGCGGCGGGTTCGACCCTTCTCGCTTCCGGGCAACCCTTAGTCTGTGATTCAACCGACAAGGGAGCCACACGACCGATGAGTATGGACATTCTGGAGATCGCCCGGGTTCAGGTACTCGAAGAAGGTCGCGGGCTCTCCGCCGACCAGGCGCTGCGATGCCTGGAACTGCCGGACGATCGCCTTTCCGAGCTGCTCGCGCTGGCCCACGAGGTGCGCATGAAGTGGTGCGGCCCGGAGGTCGAGGTGGAAGGGATCATCTCCCTCAAGACCGGCGGCTGCCCGGAGGACTGCCACTTCTGCTCCCAGTCGGGACAGTTCACCTCCCCCGTCCGCTCGGTGTGGCTGGACATCCCCTCCCTGGTGCGGTCGGCCGTCGAGACGGCCGCGACCGGCGCCACCGAGTTCTGCATCGTCGCCGCCGTGCGCGGGCCGGACCAGCGGCTGATGGACCAGGTCCGCGAGGGCGTCAAGGCCATCCACCAGGCCGTCGAGATCAACGTCGCCTGCTCGCTCGGCATGCTCACGCAGGGCCAGGTGGACGAGCTCGCCGAGATGGGCGTGCACCGCTACAACCACAACCTGGAGACCGCGCGCTCCCACTTCGGGCACGTCGTGACCACCCACACCTGGGACGAGCGCTGGCAGACCTGCGAGATGGTCCGCGCGGCCGGCATGGAGCTGTGCTGCGGCGGCATCATCGGCATGGGCGAGACCCGCGAGCAGCGGGCCGAGTTCGCCGGTCAGCTCGGTGAGCTGGGCCCCGACGAGGTGCCGCTGAACTTCCTCAACCCCCGCCCGGGCACGCCGTTCGAGTCCTACCCCCTGGTCGAGGGCCGCGAGGCGCTGAAGACGATCGCCACGTTCCGGCTGGCGCTGCCGCGCACGATCCTGCGGTACTCGGGCGGGCGCGAGCTCACCCTCGGCGACATGGGCACCCGCGACGGCATGCTCGGCGGCATCAACGCGATCATCATCGGCAACTACCTCACCACGCTCGGCCGCGACGCCGAGAGCGACCTGGCGCTCCTGGACGAGCTCAAGATGCCGATCAAGGCCCTGTCGAAGGCTCTGTGAGCCTAGAGTCACCCCTTGAGCAGGCACGACTCCCGCTCAAGGATTGACGGGCAACGGAGAAGGTAAGTTCACGACATGGAGTCTGCAAAGCACGCCGGCGACGTCGCGGTCGCCGTCTCACGAGCATATGGCGCCGAGGTCATGTTCACCCTGTCGGGCGGCCACGTCTTCCCGTTGTACGACGGGGCCGTCCACGAGGACATGCGCATCGTCGACGTGCGGCACGAGCAGAGCGCCGTGTTCGCCGCCGAGGCGATGGCCCGCCTGACGCGGCAGCCGGGGCTCGCGGTGCTGACCGCGGGCCCGGGCATCACCAACGGCGTCAGCGGCGTGGCGACCGCCCACTTCAACGGCTCGCCGGTCGTGGTCATGGGCGGCCGCGCCCCGCAGTCGCGGTGGGGCTCGGGCGCGCTCCAGGAGATGGACCACCCGCCGCTGTTCGAGACGATCACCAAGCTGGCCTTCACGGCGGGCGGCGCGGACTCGATCGGCCAGGACGTCGAGATGGCCTTCCGCACGGCGATCGCCCCGCACCGCGGCCCGGTCTTCCTCGACTTCTACATGGACCACCTGTTCTCGCCCTCCCCCGCGCACGAGGCCGAGACGCTGACTCCTTCCCCGCTCGAACCCGACGCCGGCGCGCTGTCGGAGATCGCGCGGCTGCTCGCCGCGGCCGAGCGCCCCGTGCTCGTGCTGGGCTCCGACGTCTGGATGGACCGGGCGGAGGAGGCGGCCCGCGACTTCGCCGAGGCCTACCGCCTGCCGGTGATCCCCAACGGCCAGGGGCGCGGCATCCTGCCCGCCGGGCACGAGCTGCTGGTCACCCGGGCGCGCGGCACGGCGTTCTCCCAGGCCGACCTGGTCATCGTGGCGGGCGCCCCGCTGGACTTCCGGCTCGGCTACGGCTTCTTCGGCGGCAGGGACGGCGCGCCGCTCGCCAAGGTCGTCCACCTCGCCGACGCCCCCTCCCAGCTCGCCGGCCACATCGGCACGGCCGCCGCCACGGCCGGTGACCTGTCCCTGGTGCTCTGGGGCCTGCAGTCGGCCTGCGGCGAGGCCGGGGTGTCGCCGAAGTCGTACGCCCCGTGGCTGGCCCGGCTCGGCGAGGCGGCGGCCGAGGCCGTCGCGGGCGACGCCGCGCTGCTGGAGTCCGGCGCCGACCCGATCCACCCGATGCGCATCTACGGCGAGCTGAACCGCCTGCTCGACGACGACGCCGTGGTGATCGGCGACGGCGGCGACTTCGTGTCCTACGCCGGCAAGTACATCGAGCCCCGCAGGCCCGGCTGCTGGCTGGACCCGGGCCCCTACGGCTGCCTCGGCACCGGGCTCGGCTACGCCATCGCCGCCCGCATCGCGCGCCCGTCGTCGCAGGTCGTGCTGCTGCTCGGCGACGGCGCCGCCGGCTTCTCGCTCATGGACGTCGACACGCTGGTGCGCCACCGCCTGCCGGTGGTGATGATCTGCGGCAACAACGGCATCTGGGGCCTGGAGAAGCACCCCATGCAGATGTTGTACGGCTACGACGTCGCCGCAGAGCTGCAGCCGCAGTGCCGGTACGACCAGGTCGTCACGGCGCTCGGCGGCGGCGGCGAGCTGGTCACCTCACCGGGCGAGATCGGGCCCGCGCTGCGCCGCGCGTTCGACTCCGGCGTGCCGTACCTGGTGAACATCGCCACCGACCCGGCCATCGCCTACCCCCGCAACACCACCGGCATCTGACGAACGGCCACGCACGGGCCTGAGGTCGTTCAGGCCCGTACGATCTCGCCCCCGAGTGCCAGGGGCCCGCGACGGCGCCCGCGGCCGTCTGCGGGGACTCAGGGAGCGGTCGGCGAGGGGGACGGCGTCGGGGTCGGAGACGGGCTCGGCTCGCCCCCGCAGTCGATGCCCTGCGCGACCACGATCGTCACGGGCTTGTTCACCGGCCACGAGGCGCCCGCGCCCGGCAGCTGGTCGAGCACGCGCGTGCATCCCTCGTCGCTGGGGTCGCCGTAGATGTCCACGCTGACCTTGAATCCGGCGGCCTGCAGCCTGGTCTTGGCCAGGGCCTCGGTCAGGTTGATCACCGGGGGCACGTTCTTCTTGGGCGCCGGCTTGCTCGGCGAGGCGCTCGGCGACGGAGAGCGGGTCTTGGTGGGGGACGGCGAGGGCTCGGACGTGCTGGGCTCCGCGCTGGGCTCGGAGGTCGTCGGCGGGGTCACCGGCTCCGAACGCGGAGGGGTCGGCGAGGGGCGCGGCGAGCGCGACACCTTGCCCGGCGCCGAGGAGGCGCCCGCGACCGTCGGGGACGTCGTGGGGTTGACGCCCGCGGCCGCGTTCTGGCTCACGAGCTGGTTGAACCCCACGGCGCCCAGCCCGCCGAGCAGGGCGCCCGCGGCGACGACGCCGACGATCAGCCCGGGCCTGGTGCCGCGCCCCGCGGCGGCCCTGCGCCCGCGCGTGCCCCGCCGCCCCGGCGGGGACGCGGGCGCGGCGCTCGTGTCCGGCGCGGCGGCGGGGGACGCGGCGGTCGGCATGATGTACGGCGGGGGCGTGGGACCTGCGGGGACGCCCAGGCGGGCGCCGGTCTCCGGCGTGGCCATGTACGGCCCGCCGTGGACCCCCGCGGCCCCGGTCTGCGGGGCCGCGCGGCCGGGGTAGGCGATCATGCCGGTCAGCCCGGACACCGCGGCCGAGCTGCCGGTGTCCTGCAGCATCGCCTGCCGGGCCGCCATGCTCATCTCGGCCGCGCTGTGCCACCGGCGCGCGGGGTCCTTGGCGAGGGCGCGCTCCACGACGTGCCGGACGGCGGGGGGCACGTCGGACGGCAGCGGCGGGGGCTCCTCGCGGATGTGCTTGAGCGCGATCGTGACCGGGCTCTCGCCGTCGAAGGGCCGCTGCCCGGCCAGGCACTCGTAGGCCACGACCCCGAGCGCGTACAGGTCCACGGCGGGCGTGACCGGCTGGCCCTCGGCCTGCTCGGGGGCGCAGTAGGCGGCGGTGCCGAGCACCATGCCGGCGTCGGTCAGCCGGTGGCCGGCGTCGGCGCGGGCGATGCCGAAGTCGGTGAGCACGAGGGTGCCGTCCGGGCGGACCAGCAGGTTGCCCGGCTTGACGTCGCGGTGGACGATGCCCATGTCGTGCACGGCCTGCAGGGCCGAGGCGGCCTGGGCGATGAGCTCCATGGCGGGCTCGGCGCCGATGCGGACCAGCCGGGTGAGCAGGCGGTCGAGGGGCTCCCCGTCGACGAACCGCATCACCAGGTAGGCGGTGGGACCGGCTCCCGGGACCTCGCTCACGCCGTAGTCGTAGACGTCCACCACGCCCGGGTGGTTGATCGTCGCCATCGCGCGGGCCTCCCCCTGGAAGCGCGCGGCGAACCCCGGGTCGTCCATGCGGCCTGGTAACAGCACCTTGACCGCGACGGTGCGCGCGAGGACCGTGTCTTCCCCACGCCAGACCTCGCCCATGCCGCCGGCGCCGATTCGGACGTCCAGACGGTAACGTCCCGCCAGCGTGGTCCCTTGGGCCACCATGTCTCCCCCGCTAACCCCAATCCATGTAACCCGACGCCACCCCGGAGTTCTCCAACAAAGCGGACTTGTGTCGCGCCGAGGTCACGGAAGTATCACAAAGCTCTGATTTCACTGTGCTCGCGCCAGGGTGTCAGTCGGACGTCACGCCGTGTTCGACGCAACGGGCAGACCAGCCTCGCGGGGTCACCTGCACCACGAGCCTGCGGCGGCAGGCCCCGCAGTAGCGAGGCGGCTCCATGAGCCGCGCGGTGCGGCACGCGGAGTGGTCGCCGTCGTCACCGAGGCGTCCGCAGTGGTCGCAGTAGGGGCTCACGCGAGAAGCGTATTGCATCGTTCTCCGTCAAGGCCGTCATCCGGTGAAGGTGGTGCCAGAAGGCGTGAAGCCACACCCGGCCTCCCAGACCCCCGCAAGGGGCCATCCGCCTAGGCTGGCGCCCATGACGATCGAACCCGGGCTGCGTGCCGAACTGGTGTTCATGGTGGAGCGGAGCGACACCGCCATGAGGCTGGGAAGCGGTGACGTGCCGGTGCTCGGCACGCCGCGGCTGCTGGCCTTCGCCGAGGCCGCGACCGTGCGGGCCGTCCAGGACCACCTCGCCCCCGGGCAGACGTCGGTCGGCACGAAGGTGACGCTGGAGCACCGGGCGGCCAGCCCGGTGGGCGCGCACGTCGAGGTGGTGGCCGAACTGGCCGAGGTGGACGGCAGGCGCCTGCTCTTCGAGGTCACCACCCGGGACGCGAGGCGGACGGTCGCCACGGCGACCATCGAGCGGGTGGTGGTCGACCGTGAGCGCTTCCTGTCCGGTCTGTCCGGCTGAGCCGCCCGGTCGGGGGCGGCCCGGCGCTCACGACGGGTCGATGACGGCGATGAGGTCGCCCTCCTGGATGACGTCGCCCTCGGCCACCTTGAGGCCGGCCACGACGCCGGAGTCCTCGGCCAGGACCGGGATCTCCATCTTCATCGACTCCAGGATGACGAGCGTGTCCCCCTCGTTCACGGCGTCCCCCTCGGCAACGACGACCTTCCAGACGTTCGCCACCATCTCCGCACGTACTTCCGCCACCGGAACTCCCCTCTTTCACTGATCTTCATGTGGCCCCGGCCGCGTCCCTCGCCGCGGCACGGGCGGACTCGGCATCACGCGCGCATGCGGGCGACGAGGCCGGTGTCGTAGTCGCCCGCGGCGAACTCGGCGTTGTCCAGGAGCTCCGCGCAGAAGGCGAGGTTGCTCTTGGGACCTTCGACGCGGAAGGCGGCCACGGCCGCGCGGGCCCGGTCCAGGGCCTGGGCCCGGTCCGCGCCGTGGACGCACAGCTTCGCCATCAAAGGATCGTAGAAGGGTGTGACCGTATTTCCCGCGACATATCCGGAATCGAGGCGAATGCCGGGGCCAACCGGCTCTTCCCATACATCGATCTTGCCGGGGCCGGGGAGGAACCGCCGGGAGTCCTCGGCGTAGACCCGCAGCTCGATGGCGTGCCCGCGCGGCTCGACGGCCCCGCCGGCCGTGACGGGCTCGCCCGCGGCCACGAGGAGCTGCTGCTCGACCAGGTCGACGCCCGTGACCAGCTCGGTGACCGGGTGCTCGACCTGCAGCCGGGTGTTCATCTCCAGGAACACGAAGTCCTGCCGGTCGGCGTCGACCAGGCACTCGACCGTGCCCGCGCCCCGGTAGCCGACGGCCTCCCCGGCGCGCACGGCCGCGGCGAGCATGCGGGCGCGCAGCTCGGGGGTGACGCCGGGCGACGGCGCCTCCTCGGCGACCTTCTGGTGGCGGCGCTGCACCGAGCAGTCGCGCTCCCCGAGGGCCAGCACAGTGCCGTCGGCGAGGCCGAGGATCTGCACCTCGACGTGGCGGGCCCGCTCGACGAAGCGCTCCAGCAGGATGGCCGCCCCGCCGCCGAAGCGCTCGGCGGCACGCGCGGCGGTGTCGAAGGCCCGGACCAGCGCCGCGTCGTCGCGGGCCACGCCCATGCCGATGCCGCCCCCGCCCCCGGCGGCCTTCACCATGACCGGGTAGCCGATCAGGGCCGCCGCGGCCAGGGCGCCGTCCCGGTCGGTCACCGGCTCGCGCGTGCCCGCCGCCACCGGCACGCCGGCGCTCTCCATGAGGTTACGCGCGTTGATCTTGTCGCCCATGCGCGCGATCGCGTCCGGGGAAGGCCCGATCCACACCAGCCCCGCCTCGCCGACCGCGCGGGCGAAGGCCGCGTTCTCCGCCAGGAAGCCGTACCCCGGGTGGACGGCTCGTGCCCCGGTCGCGCGGCAGGCTTCGAGCACCTTGGCGATGTCGAGGTAGCTGTGGGCCGGCGCGGCGGGGCCGAGCGCGTAGGCGTCGTCGGCCTCGGCGACGAAGGGCAGGTCGGCGTCGGCCTCGGAGTGCACGGCGATGGCGCGCAGGCCCATGGCCTTGACCGTGCGGATGATCCGCCGCGCGATCTCCCCGCGATTGGCCACAAGAACGCTGTCGAACATCGGCCGCACTCCCTTCGATGGATCACCACCCTATGGCCGGATCGTTCTCCCGACCCTTCGCGCGAAACCACCGATCCCCCGTGTCCCATCTGTGGGAACCCTACAATCACGGCGGCCCGACATCCGGGGTCCGCCGACCCGCCGGGAACGGTAAAAGCCCTGCAAGGTAGGGGTGCGAGCGGCCGGGACGCACGTCACGCGCGGGCCCGCCGCCTGTGAGAAAGCGGAAACCGGGGGTCAGAGGCGGTTGGCGGGGGCCACCCGGTCGACGATCTTGGCCAGCGACTCCACCACCGCGGGATCGTACTCGTCCCCGCCGTCGAGCCGCAGCCGCTCCAGGGCCGCCGCCGCGCGGTCGCGATCGGTGGAGCCGCCCACCAGATCGTCGTAGGCGTTGGCCGCCTTGATGATGCGGCTGGCCAGCGGCGGGGCGTCCGCGCCGTCGAACGGGTCCCCCTGGTGGCGGACGATGTCGGCCACCCGGTCCAGCACGCCGGTCTTCCTGATGACCTCGGCCCCCAGCTCGGCGATGCTGCGCGCGGTCTTGGCGTCGGTGAGGACGGTCGCGCCGCCGGGGATGGGGTCGCGCAGCGAGAGCTGGCCGATGTCGTGCATCAGCGCGGCGTACTCCAGCTCCAGCAGCTCGGGCTCGGCCATGCCGAGCTCGCGGCCGATGGCGACCGCCAGGCGGCTGACCCGGCGCGAATGGCCCGGCTCGACGTACCCGCCGACCTCGGTGACCCGGGCGAGCGCGCGGACGGTCTGCAGGTAGGTGGCCCGGATGCCGGCGTACTTGCGGAAGGCGACCTGGGTGACCAGCAGCGGCGCGGCGAAGACGACGAGCGCGGCGAGGTTCATGCTGTGGGAGGCCAGGGCCAGCAGGGTGCCCGACGCGGCGACGGCGGCGCCGAGCGGCGCGGCCATGCGCAGCTCGTCGCGGATCGCGACCCGGAAGGCCGTGCGGACCTGCGCGGCCCGCAGCACCGCGGCGATGACGACGTCGGCCGCCAGCATGCCCACGATGAGCATGGCCATGACGCCGAGCACGGCCCACCACGTGCCCTGGCCGTTGCCGGTGGTGGCGTACAGCGTGGAGGCCAGCGGGCGGTAGGCGAAGGCGAGCAGCGCGCCCGACAGCAGGCGGCGCGCGATGGCGTCCAGCTGGGGCGGCCTGCCGACGGCGAGGTGGGGCAGGGCGCCGAGCACCATGCCCGCCGACATGACCGCGACGACCTGCAGCGCCGAGTGGCGGGCGGGCTGGCCGCCGACGTCCAGCAGCAAGGTGTACCCGAGCGCGGCGGCGGCGCCGATGGGGGCGACCTCGCGGTTGCCCGGCATGGTGAGCCGCGCCAGTTCCCCCGCCGCGACCAGCACGCCGAACGCGACCGCGACCTGGGGGTCGACCAGGCCGACGGCGGCGGTGTAGGCGATGCCGGCCAGGGTGACCAGGCCCGCGGCGCAGATCAGCAGCAGGCCGCCGGAGTCGAGCCCGTGGAGGGGCCGGGATGCCGTCGTCACCGCTCGGACACCACTTCGATGGGCGTGGTCGGATCGTCGTGGTCCTTGACGACGGTCTCGACGACCTCGTCGGCCTTGGGCGCCGCGACCTTGCCCGGAGGGTCCCACCCCTGGCGGTCCAGGGAGCGGATGAACGCGCTGACCATGATGGGGTCGAACTGGGTGCCCGCCTGCTTGCGCAGCTCGGCCACGGCCTCCTCGATCGACTTGGCCTTGCGGTAGGCGCGGTCGGAGGTCATCGAGTCGAAGGCGTCGGCCACCGCGATGATGCGGGCGAACTCGGGGATCTCGGCTCCGGCCAGCCCCATGGGATAGCCCCTGCCGTCCTGGCGCTCGTGGTGGTGCATGATGCCGGCGAACGCCTCGTCCAGGAAGTCGATGCCGCGGACGATCTCCAGTCCGCGCATCGGATGCAACTGGATGGCGGCCAGTTCCTCCTCGGTGAGGCGGCCCTCCTTCTGCAGGACCTTGGTCGGCACGCCGAGCTTGCCGACGTCGTGCAGCATGCCCGCGTAGCCGATGGCCCGCATGCGCTCGGGCCGCATGCCGATCTCCTGGGCGATCATGGTGGAGGCCGCCGACACGCGCGTGCAGTGGCCGCGCGTGTAGTAGTCCTTGGTCTCGACGGCCTGGCACAGGGCGGCGATGGTGGCGTCATAGGAGCGCTGCTGGGCCAGGTACTGCCCGAAGGCCCACCGGGCGATGAACAGCGGCAGCAGCACCAGCACCGCGGAGATCGACTGGACCGTGGCCCACAGCCCGGCGATCAGCAGCCCGAAGGTGGCGTAGCCCAGGTAGGAGATGAAGAACTGCAGCAGGCCGCGCAGCGGCACCTCTTCGGTGCGGAGCTGCCCCGCCAGCGAGAGCATGACGGCGAACAGCACGAAGTTGAGCGGGACGAACACCGCCGCCGCGCCCATGAACGGGCCGAGCAGGTCGGTGAACCGGTTGTCGCCCACGACGGGACGGTGACCGCCCAGCGCCTCGAACACCCACCCGGCCGCGTAGCCGCACAGGGCGAACTGCGCGCCGTTGAACAGCCGCTTGTGGATCGGCAGGCCCGGCCGGACGCTCAGCACCGCCGTGGCGCCGACCAGCGCCGCGCCCGCCCCGCCGACCAGCACCACCGCGGCGAGCGCGGCCGAGAAGCTGACCGACATGGCCGCCTGCTGGACGTTCAGCAGCGTGGGCACCGACTCGCAGACCAGGAAGAGCAGCGCGAGCACCAGCAACGTGGGCCATTCGTGCTCGGCCAGAGGTTCGGAGACGACCAGGCCCCGCACGATCAGCCCGGCGGCCACCGCCACCACGGCGGCCAGATAGATTTTCGCCGGCCACGGAAGCTCACGCACCGCGGCCGCCCAGGGCCGTCACGGGCACGCGCTCAGATCCAGGAGATGCCTGTGGGGGCTTGCGCCGCGCCTCCCGAGACGACCACGAGCGCGGCCAGGACCACCACGGCCAGGGCGCCCGCGAAGCAGCCGATCGTCATGGCCGCCACCATGCGTGTGGCCATTGCCTTCACCATGTGCCGCCTCCCCATCGAGTCCGGCTTCAGGCTACAGAAAGCGCGGAGACCCGTAGGGGAAGTCGAAGAATCGCATCCAAAGCGTAATCAAACCACTACCCGTAGCTAACGCGATCTAGCCCACTCGACGGTGGTCTTGAGCCCGGCGAGAAGGTCGGTGCGGGGACGCCAGCCGAGGCCGTCGAGCGCGGGGGCGGGGTCGACGGCCATGGCGGGGAGGTCGCCGAGCCGGGCGGGCGCGAAGCCGGGCGCGTCGGGCGCCCCGGCCGCGGCGGCCACCAGCGCGTGCAGTTCCCGGTCGGTGGTCTGCGCGCCCGTGCCGAGGTTGAACCGCCGGCCGTCCCCCTCGGGGCCGCAGGCGCGCGCGAAGCCGTCCACGACGTCCTCGACGAAGATGTAGTCGCGGGTCTGGGACCCGTCACCGTAGATCACGGTCGGGGCGCCGCGCAGGAGCGCGTCGGTGAAGATCGAGACGACCCCGGCCTCGCCCTGGGGCGACTGCCGGGGGCCGTAGACGTTGGACAGCACGAGCGTGGTGCCCTGCAGGCCGTGCAGGGCGCGGTACATGGACAGGTAGACCTCGCCGGCCAGCTTCGAGGCCGCGTAGGGCGACCTCGGGTCCGGCCGGGCGTCCCCGGGCACCGGGATCGCGTGCGGGCGGCCATAGACGGCCACCGAGGAGGCGTGCACGACCTTCCGCGCCCCGGCCAGGCGGGCCGCCTCCAGCACGTTGACCGCGCCCTCGACGTTGATCCGGGCGTCGTGCACGGGATCGGCGACGCTGGCGCGCACGCTGATCTGGGCGGCGAGGTGGCAGACCACCTCGGGGCGCCACCGCGCCACCAGCTCGCCCAGCCCGGCGTCCCTGACGTCCAGCTCGGCCAGCGTGAACTTCGGGCTCGCGCCGGCGGCGGCGAGGTTGGCGTGGTCTCCGGAGGAGAAATCGTCCACGACGGCCACGTCGTGCCCGTCGGCCAGCAGCCGGTCCACGAGGGTGGAGCCGATGAACCCGGCACCGCCGGTCACGAGTACGCGCACCCCGGAATCTTAGGCGATCGGCGCGCGGGCCAGACCGGACCCCCTACTCGGCCAGCTCGGCCCGGACCGCCTCGATGCGCTGGAGCACCTTCGAGCGCAGCTCCTCGGGAACCTGGTCGCACCCGCAGTGCTTGGCGATCAACTGCTTGACGACCTTCTCCAGGCCGTACTCCTCTAGGCAGGGGCCGCACTCGTCCAGGTGCTGGGTGATGTCCGACCGCCTGCGGTCGTCCAGCTCGCCGTCCAGGAACGTGTACACACGGTCCAGGACCTCTTTGCAGTCGGTGTCGTGCGGTTTGCCACAGCTCATGCCCGACACCCCTCAAGGGCGCCCGCGCCCAGCCCATGGCCGTCCCGCACGGCCCCTCCGCCCAACTCCGCGCCGTACCCTCTGTCCCCGCGCTCCATTACGACGGGTCCTCCGATCGCACAAGCCCGCGTCCGCGTGCGTAGTCCTCTAGTTGCGTCCGCAGCTGGCGCCGCCCGCGGTGCAGACGGGACATGACCGTCCCGATGGGAGTGCCCATGATGTCGGCGATCTCCTTGTACGGGAACCCCTCCACGTCGGCGAGGTACACCGCGATACGGAAATCTTCGGGGAGCGCGGCCAGCGCCTCCTTGACGTCACTGTCCGGGAGGTGCTCCAGCGCCTCCACCTCGGCCGACTTCAGGCCGCCTGAGGTGTGGGATTCGGCGCGTGCGAGCTGCCAGTCCTCGATCTCTTCCGTGCCGGACTGCTTGGGTTCCCGCTGCTTCTTGCGGTAGGTGTTGATGAAGGTGTTGGTGAGGATGCGGTACAGCCAGGCCTTGAGGTTCGTTCCCTCCTGGAACTGGTGGAACGAACCGAACGCCTTGGCGAAGGTGTCCTGAAGCAGGTCCTCCGCGTCCGCGGGATTCCTGGTCATCCGGAGCGCGGCCGAGTACAGCTGGTCGAGGTACGGCATGGCGTCACGCTCGAACCGCTGGCTGCGTTGCTCCAGAGTCTCCTCCGCTGTCTTGGAGACCGGACCCACCCCCTTATACGCACCGTACGGAGCCGAGAATACCGGCTCGCCTACGGCCGACCGCTCAGCGACCTCGGCCACCAGCATGGGACGGAACCTCCTCGCGTGTTTACGCCCGTCTGCAACACGCGAGGCATAGCATCTGTTCCCGGTAAGTAGAAGGTGACGATCGACCCGGTACGGGGAAAAAGATACGTACCGGCCGGTTGCCAGCCCCGGTGCCCCGACGGTCCAGGAGCCACGCGTGCTGCCCATCCCAGCCAGCGAGCTGAACGGCTCAGGCGCACTCGGTCCGTACTGGACCTTTTACCATGCCGTGGTCGCGGAACAGCTCAGGCGATGGCTGCCGCAGCGGCCGTGCCTCATCCTGGACCTGTCCGGCGGGCGGGGCCGCTGGCCGGTGCAGGCGGCGGGCGCCGGGCACCGCGTCATCGAGGTCGTGGACTTCCGCCGCTCCCCCGACCCCTGGCTGCGCGACGCCTCCAACAGGATCCGCAGGGTCAGGGCCGACGACCTCGGCTTTCTTCCGGACGCCTCCATCGACGCGGTGATCGCCGAGGAGCGCGCGCTGTCGCTGGAGCTGATGGCCGAGTCCACGATCGAGGACGTCGCCCGCGTGCTCAAGCCGGGCGGGCGGGTGCTCACCTGCGTGGACTCGCTCGTGCTCGGCATGGCGATCATGGCGGAGCAGAACTACTGGGCCCACCTGTGCCAGACCGGGACCGGCGAGGTGATGCTGGTCCCGTGGCCCGACGGCAGCATCACCCGCTGCTTCTCCAGCACCCAGCTTCGCGAGCTGCTGGCCGACGCGGGCCTGGAGGTCGAGTGGGTGCGGCCCCGCACAGTGCTGTCACCGTCCACCGTCGACCACGTCCTCGCGGCCGACGGCCGCGCGCTGAGCTGGCTGGTGCGTACCGAGCTCGACGCGCACCCGGACGATGACGACACCGTGGGGATCCATCTGGTGGCGAGCGCCCGCAGGCCCGGCTGAGCGCCGCCCAGGCCGGTCTCTCAGCGGCGCCGCTCGCGCCGCGACTGGCACTGCACGCACCGCGCGGCCTCCGGGCGCGCGGCCAGGCGGCCCTCGGGGACGGGCTTGCCGCAGTCCATGCAGCGGCCGTAGTCGCCGGCGTCGAGTCGCCTCAGCGCGTCCACCACGGCCGTGCGCTGGCGCGTCGCCACGTCGATCATGGCCTGCCTGCGGTCGGCGTCGGTGAGGTCGGAGCCGGCGTCCGCCGCCGACCTGTCGCCCACGGTCACGGGGTCGCCCCGCAGCACCCTGATGGATCGGTCGAGTTCGGTGAGCATGCTCTGCAATTGGGTCCGAGCGGTCGCGTCGTCCACGAATCCGCACCTCCGGGAAGGAAAAACGGGCACGGCCGTAGGCGGGATCCCCCGGAACTCCCGCCTGGCTCTGGGATCCTGTGGGCGGTGACCCTCCGTCGGCGAGTCATCGCTTCTTGAGCGGATGCCCATTCGGCCGGGTTCTTACACCGGCGTTACCCAGCCTTTTCGCGCGTGCCGCCATACTTCTCAGGTCCCCTCAGAACAGCGCGGCCTCCTCGGACCCGTCCCGTTCGACGAGGTGCGCCCCGTTGTTCTTGACGCTGTTCACCTCGCTCGACACCGGGTAGGCGACCAGGCCGCTCGGCGGCGCGGCGGCCAGCATGTCGATGATCTCGCCGGTGTCGGTGCGCGCCGGGTCGAGCCAGTCGGCCCACCGGTCCTCGTGGATCACGACGGGCATGCGGTCGTGGATGCGCCCGAGGTGGTCCTCGGCCGCCGTGGTGATCACGGTGCAGGTGACCAGCCACTTCAACGGGTCGTCGTCGGCCCGCGTACGGTCCTTCCAGAACTCGTACAGGCCCGCCATCGCCATCACCCCCCCGTCGGCCGGGTGGATGAAGTAGGGCTGCTTGGTCTTCTTGTCGGCCCGGTACCACTCGTAGTAGCCGTCGGCGGGCAGCAGGCAGCGGCGCTGCGCGAACGCCTTGCGGTAGGAGGGCTTCTCGGTGAGCGTCTCGACCCGGGCGTTGATCAGGCGGGATCCGATGGAGGGGTCCTTGGCCCAGCCCGGCACCAGGCCCCACTTGAGCACCCGGAGCTGGCGCACGGCCTCCTGCCCGGCGTCCGGCTTCTCACCGTCGGCGACCTGCGGCCGGGTGAGCACCGCGTACACCTTCTTGGTGGGGGCGACGTTGTAGTCCGCGGCCAGCTCCTGCGACGTACCGTCCAGGTCGACCTTGAACTCCTCCAGCAGGTCCTGACGCTTGCGCGCCGACGCGTATCTGCCACACATGCCCATAGACTGCCCCACCACCGCGCCTCACGCGCCCCCCGGCCGCGAAACCGCACCCCCTATCCTCGTCCGCCCCTCCCTTCGGGGACCTGCCGCGGGGCCGCGCGTCAGCCCGTGCGGGAGGGGGCTCCCGGTAGGCTCGGAGCTATGTCAGCTCCCCTGTGGCCCGCGCCCGCGGCGTCCGGCCCGGTCCGCGCGGCCGTCCGGCTGCCCGGGTCCAAATCGGTGACCAACCGCGCCCTGCTGCTCGCCGCGCTGGCCGACGGTCCCGGCACGCTGCGCCGCGCGCTGCGCAGCCGCGACGCCGATCTCATGGTCACCGCCCTGCGGTCCCTCGGCGCCCGGCTGACCTCCTCGAACGACACCGCCTCCGGCGCCGACTGGCACGTCGTGCCCGGCCCGGTGCGCGGCGGCGCGTCGATCGACGTGGGGCTCGCCGGCACGGTGATGCGCTTCGTCCCGCCCGTCGCCGCGCTGGCCGACGGCGAGGTGTCCTTCGACGGCGACCCGCACGCCCGTAAGCGGCCCATGGGCCCGATCCTCGCCGCGCTGCGCGCGCTGGGCGCCCGGGTGGACGGCGACGCGCTGCCGTTCACGCTGCGCGGCCCGATCGTCGGCGGTGAGGTCACGCTGGACGCCTCGGCGTCCTCCCAGCTCATCTCGGGCCTGCTGCTGGCCGGGCCCCGCTACCCCAAGGGCGTGACCGTCCGCCACGCCGGCCCGCCCGTGCCGTCCATGCCGCACATCGAGATGACCGTCCAGATGCTGCGGGCCGCGGGCGCCGAGGTGGACGACTCCGAGCGCGACGTCTGGCGGGTCGAGCCGGGCCCGATCGCCGCGCGTGACGTGGTCGTGGAGCCCGACCTGTCCAACGCGGCGCCGTTCCTGGCGGCGGCCCTGGTCACCGGCGGCGAGGTCACGATCCCCGACTGGCCCGAGCGCACGACGCAGGGCGGCGACGCGCTGCGCGAGCTGCTGGCGCGCATGGGCGGGACGGTGTCGCGCGTTCCCGAGGGGCTGAAGGTGTCGGGCGGCGGCGGGCTGGAGGGCATCGACGCCGACCTGCACGACGTCGGCGAGCTGACGCCGGCCATCGCCGCGCTGGCCGCGCTCGCGGGCTCGCCCAGCAGGCTGCGCGGCATCGCGCACCTGCGCGGGCACGAGACCGACCGGCTGGCGGCGCTGGCCGCGGAGATCAACGGGCTCGGCGGCGAGGTCACCGAGACCGAGGACGGCCTGGCCGTCACCCCGCGCCCGCTGCGCGCCGGGGTGTTCCACAGCTACGCCGACCACCGCATGGCCACGGCCGGCGCGGTGATCGGCCTGGCCGTCCCCGGCGTCCAGGTCGAGGACATCGCGACCACCGCCAAGACCCTTCCCGAGTTCGCCCACATGTGGGCGCGGATGCTGGGGGACGGCCACTGAGAAGACGCGAATACGACGAGGAGGACGTACGGGTCAGGCCCGGCAAGGGGTCGCGGCCGAGGACCCGCATACGTCCCGCGCACGAGGACGCCGTGGAGGGCTTCGTCGTGGCGGTCGACCGCGGCCGTTACACGTGCCTCGTCGAAGGTGAGGGCCGCGGGAGGCGGCGGGAGGCTCCCCGCGAGGTGACGGCGATGCGGGCGCGCGAGCTCGGCCGCAAGGGGATCGTCGTGGTGGGCGACCGCGTCGCCCTGGTCGGCGACACCTCGGGCACGCCCGACACGCTGGCGCGCATCGTCAGGGTCGAGCCGCGCACCTCGATGCTGCGCCGCAGCGCCGACGACACCGACGAGGTCGAGCGTCCCATCGTCGCCAACGCCGACCAGCTCGTCATCGTCACCGCGCTCGCCGACCCGCCGCCCCGGCCGCGCATGATCGACCGCGTCCTCGTCGCCGCCTTCGACGCCGACATCGAGCCCCTGCTCTGCCTGACCAAGGCCGACCTGGCCGCCCCGGACGAGCTCGTCGCGCGGTACGAGCCCCTCGGGCTGCCGTACGTGGTCGTGCGCAAGGGCGGCGACCTGGAGGAACTGCGCACCAAGCTCGCCGGGCGCCTCAGCGTGCTCGTCGGCCATTCAGGGGTGGGCAAGTCGACGCTGGTCAACGCCCTGGTTCCCGACGCCGGGCGCGCGGTGTCGCACGTCAACGCCATCACCGGGCGCGGGCGCCACACCTCCAGCTCCGCCGTCGCGCTGGAGCTGCCCTCCGGCGGGTGGATCATCGACACGCCGGGCGTGCGCAGCTTCGGGCTCGGGCACGTCGTGATCGACAACGTGCTGGCGGCCTTCCCCGCGCTGGCCGAGGGCGCCGTCAACTGCCCCAAGGGCTGCACCCACCGGGGCGAGGAGTGCGCGCTGGACGCCTGGGTGGAACAGGGCCACGCCGACGCGGCGAGCCTCGCGTCCCTGCGCCGCCTGTTCGCCAGCCGGGACGCGCCGGAGGACGACTGAACCCGCGGGGAAACGGGCACTCCCGGTGAAAGCGACCCCCGGCACGGTACCGTTCTGCCTGTGACGGGCTATACCGACGACCTGCGTCTGGCGCACATGCTCGCCGACAGCGCCGACGATCTCACCATGCGCCGGTTCAAGGCCGTCGACCTGCGGGTCGACACCAAGCCGGACCTCACCCCGGTGAGCGACGCCGACCAGGCGGTCGAGGACGCCATCCGCGGCACGCTGCGCCGGGCCCGCCCGCGCGACGCCGTCATCGGCGAGGAGAAGGGCAGGACCAGCGGGTACGGCTCGCGCTGCTGGGTGGTCGACCCCATCGACGGCACCAAGAACTACGTGCGCGGCGTGCCGGTGTGGGCGACGCTGATCGCGCTCATGGAGCACGACAAGGTGGTCGTCGGCGTGGTGTCGGCCCCCGCGCTGGGACGCCGCTGGTGGGCGGCCCGCGACGGCGGCGCCTGGACGGGCCGGAGCCTCACCAAGGCCACCAGGTGCACGGTCTCGTCGGTGAGCCGGCTGGCCGACGCCTCGTTCTCCTACTCCAGCTTCGGCGGCTGGGAGGAGCGCGGGCGGCTGAACGAGTTCCTGGACCTGTCCCGCGTGGTGTGGCGCACCCGCGCGTACGGCGACTTCTGGTCGCACATGATGGTCGCCGAGGGCGCGGTCGACATCTCGGCCGAGCCCGAGCTGTCCCCCTGGGACATGGCCGCGCTGACCGTGATCGTCGAAGAGGCCGGCGGCGTATGGACCGACCTGTCCGGCGCGGCGGACGTCGACGGCGGCAGCCTGGTGTGCGCCAACCCCCTGCTGCACGCCGAGGTGCTCAAGCGCCTGGGCGGCTGAGCACCCGGGCGGCGGGGCTCAGCGCTCGTCCGGGGGACGCGAGATGACCCGGTCGTCGAGGTAGCAGCTGCACTGACCGCACCCTGGACGTACGTCCGCTGTCAGCATGTCGACCCTCCTCACCGTCGTTCCCTCGACGCTACGGCAGGGCGGCCCGCGTGTGACTCACCGTAGGGGCACAGTCGCGTACGGCCCCGAATTCTCACGATGTGGACGCCGCCATGCCCCCACGGCATGGTGTTCAAGTTGTGACATGGGCGGCGACCTCGGAACTTGACCCGTTCCAAACGACGCGACCGGGCCCGTTCATTCGTCGTTCACCTTTAACCGGGGATTAAGTCATCTTGACTCTTTACCGTCCTACCCGTTGTGAGAACAGCGTGGAAGGACAACAAACGTGAAGTGTGCAGGCCGGCTCGCCGTAGCCGCCATCGCCGGCGTGCTTTCGCTCGCTGCGTGCGGTACCGATGACAACGCCCCTGGCGCCACCACGTCCGCGGCTCCGGGCACGAGCAGCAGCAGCGGGGACGCCGGCGGCGGCCTCAGCGGCACGATCAACGCCGCGGGCTCCTCGGCGCAGGGCAACGCCATCGCCGAGTGGAAGAAGAACTTCCAGGGAGCGAACCCGGGCGTGAGCATCAACTACCAGGGCAGCGGCTCGGGCGCGGGCGTCCAGTCGTTCATCCAGGGCACGATCGCGTTCGCCGGCTCCGACTCGGCGCTCAAGGACGACAAGGGCGAGCCCGCCCAGGCCGACGCCCGATGCAAGACCGGCAAGGCGATCAACCTGCCGATGGTGATCGGCCCGGTCGCGGTGGTCTACAACCTCCCCGGCGTCGACAACCTCCAGCTGTCCCCCGCCACCATCGGCGGCATCTTCAACAGCAAGATCACCAAGTGGGACGACGCGGCGATCAAGAAGGACAACCCCGACGCGCAGCTCCCCTCCACCCCGATCCAGGCCGTGCACCGCTCGGACGAGTCGGGCACCAGCGACAACTTCACCAAGTTCCTGAAGGCCACGGCCGGCTGGCCGTACGAGCCCGCCAAGGCCTGGCCCGCCGAGGCCAAGGGCCAGGGCGCCAAGGGCTCCGACGGCATCGCCCAGACCGTCAAGGGCGCCGAGGGCTCGGTCAGCTACGTCGAGCTCTCCTACGCCGAGAACTCGGGCCTGAGCAAGGCCAAGGTCGCCAACGGCTCCGGCGAGTTCGTCGAGCTGACCCCCGAGAGCGCCGCCAAGACCGTCGAGGCCGCCGAGGTCAAGGGCACCGGCAACGACCTCAAGCTCTCGATCGACTACGCCACCAAGGCCGCGGGCGCCTACCCGATCGTCCTGGTGACCTACGAGATCACCTGCGAGAAGGGCCTGTCGGCCGACGAGTCCAAGCTGGTCAAGGCGTTCCTCAAGTACACCGCCAGCAGCGAGGGTCAGAACGCCCTGACCGGTCTCGGCTACGCGCCGCTGCCGGCGAGCCTTCTGACCAAGGTCCAGACCGCCGTCGAGGCGATCTCCTAACTCGATGGCCACGCCACTTCGTACCAGGGAAGGCGGACCGGCCATGCGCCGGCCCGCCTTCCGGCGCAGTCGCGGAGACGGCCCCTTCCGGTTCGCGACCACGGGCGCCGGGGTGATCCTTCTCGCGATCATGGCCGCCATCGCGATCTTCCTCATCGTGAAGGCGGTCCCGGCCCTCCAGGCCAACACCGGGAACTTCCTCACCGAGAAGTTCTGGACGCCCAACGCCACCGAGCCGAAGTTCGGCATCGCGGCCCTGGCGTTCGGCACCGTGCTCAGCTCGCTGCTCGCGCTGATCATGGCGCTGCCGGTGGCCGTCGGCGTCGCCCTCTTCATCTCGCACTACGCGCCCCGGCGGCTGGCCGGCGCCCTGGGATACATCATCGACCTGCTGGCCGCGGTCCCGAGCGTGGTCTACGGCCTGTGGGGCGTCATCTTCCTCATCCCGTTCGTGAAGGGGCCCTGGACCTTCCTGAACGAGTACTTCGGGTGGATCCCCCTGTTCGCGGGCGACGCCGTCTACGGCAAGTCCATGCTGACCGGCGCCGTCGTGCTGGCCATCATGATCCTGCCGATCATCGCCGCGATCTCCCGCGAGGTGTTCCTGCAGGCCCCGCGGTCGCTGGAGGAGGCCTCGCTGGCCCTCGGCGCCACCCGGTGGGAGATGATCAGGATGTCGGTGCTGCCGTTCGGGCGTCCCGGCGTCATCAGCGCGGCCATGCTCGGCCTCGGGCGCGCGATGGGCGAGACGATCGCGGTCGCGCTCATCTTCCCCGCGACCTTCGGCATCACCTTCCAGGTGCTGTCCAACGACGGCAACAGCATCGCGGCCAACATCGCCAACGGGTTCGGCGAGGCCACGCCGATCGGCCAGGGCGCGCTCATCGCCTCCGGCCTGGTGCTGTTCGTGATCACCCTTCTGGTCAACATGGCCGCCCGTCTGATCATCGCGCGGCGCAAGGAATACGCGAGGGCAGCCGCATGACCGTCTCCCCCATGCCGCCCGCCGTCATCACCCGCGTGTCCTTCAGCCGCAGGCTGAAGGACCGTGTCGTCCTCGGGCTCGTCTGGCTGGCCTTCGCGGTCGCGGTCGTCCCGCTGATCTCGGTCCTGTGGCTGGTCGTCAAGAACGGTCTCGCCCGCTTCGACGCGGAGTTCCTGACCCACTCCATGCGCAACATCGGCGCCCGCGACGCCGGAGGAGGCGCCTACCACGCCATCCTCGGCACGCTGGAGCAGGTCGGCCTCGCCACGCTGATCTCGGTCCCCATCGGCCTGCTCACCGCGATCTACCTCGTCGAGTACGGCCAGGGCCGCAGGCTCGCGCAGTCCATCAGCTTCTTCGTCGACGTCATGACCGGCATCCCCTCGGTGGTGGCCGGTCTGTTCATCCTGGCCTTCTGGGTCCTGGTGCTCGACATGAACTACTCGGGCTTCGCGGGCGCGCTCGCCCTGTCGATCCTGATGATGCCCACCGTCGTGCGCTCGGCCGAAGAGATGCTGCGCCTGGTCCCGAACGACCTGCGCGAGGCGTCCTACGCCCTCGGCGTGCCCAAGTGGCGAACGATCATGAAGGTCGTCGTGCCGACCGCCCTCACCGGCATCGTCACCGGCATCATGCTCGCCATCGCCCGCGTCGCCGGCGAGACCGCGCCGCTGCTGCTCACGGTCTTCATCACCGACTCCATCAACGAGAACCCGTTCAACGGGCCTCAGATGGGCCTCCCGCTGTACGTCTTCGACCAGGCCCAGCGTCCGAACGTCACGGCCGTGGACCGGGCCTGGACGGGAGCCCTCACCCTCATCCTGATCGTCATGCTGCTCAACCTGGTGGCACGCCTCATCGCCTGGTGGCGCGCCCCCGCCAAGGGCCGGTAAGGGGTTATCGACATGGCCAAGCAGATCGAGGTCTCCGACCTCGACGCCTACTACGGATCGCACAAGGCGATCGAAGGCATCACGATGACGATCGAGCCGCGCTCGGTCACCGCCTTCATCGGCCCGTCAGGATGCGGCAAGTCGACGTTCCTGCGCACGCTGAACCGCATGCACGAGGTCATCCCGGGCGCGCGCGTCGACGGCAAGATCCTCCTTGAGGACCAGGACCTCTACGGCGCGGACATCGACCCGGTGTCGGTGCGCCGCACCGTCGGCATGGTCTTCCAGCGGCCGAACCCGTTCCCGACGATGTCCATCTTCGACAACGTCGCCGCCGGGCTCAAGCTCAACGGCCGGGTCTCCCGCTCCCAACTGGACGGCATCGTCGAGACGTCGCTGAAGGACGCCAACCTGTGGAACGAGGTCAAGGACCGGCTCAACAAGCCGGGTGCGGGCCTGTCCGGCGGCCAGCAGCAGCGGCTCTGCATCGCGCGGGCCATCGCCGTCAGCCCGGCCGTCCTGCTCATGGACGAGCCGTGCTCGGCCCTGGACCCGATCTCGACGCTGGCCATCGAGGACCTCATCGCCAAGCTGAAGAACGACTACACGATCGTGATCGTGACGCACAACATGCAGCAGGCGGCCCGCGTCAGCGACCGTACGGCGTTCTTCAACCTGGCCGGGCAGGGCCAGCCCGGAAAGCTCATCGAAATGGACGACACCTCCAAGATCTTCACCAACCCGAGTCAGAAGGCGACCGAGGACTACATCACCGGACGCTTTGGGTGATCGGCTCCCCGGTACCAGGAGCCGGTGAAGTCTCGGAGCCTTAGGAGCCAGAGGGAGATGGTGTGACCCAGCCGCAGGCGGCACCAGAAGTGGACGGGGACACTCGGTCGGCGCCCATGCTGCTGGTGGCCGATCCCGACGCCGAGATGGTGAGGGAACTGGCCGAGGCACTGGAGCGCGAAGGGGTTCTCGTCGCAGGAGTGTCCGACGGCGCCCAGGCGCTTCTCCAGGCCGGCGCCCTCCGGCCTGACGTCGTACTCGTCAGCGCCACCCTGCCCGTCATCGGGCCGGTCGAGTTCGTACGCGCGGTACGGCGCGCCCGCGCCGTACCCGTACTGCTAGGAGTGGGCGAAGGACACGCGGAACAGGCCGTCCAGGGCCTCGCCGCCGGAGCCACGGCGTGCGTGGCCAGGCCCTACCGCGTGCCCGAGCTGCTGCCGTTGGTCCACGCGGCGTTCCCCGGGGACGCCTCGCGCGGGGTGCTGACGGTCGGCACCGTCGAGCTCGACGTCGGGGCCTACCAGGTGCGCGTGGCCGGCATGCCGGTGCACCTGCCCCTCCGGGAGTTCGAGCTGTTGCACTACTTGATGCGCAACGCCGACCGCACGGTCACGCGGGAGCAGATCATGCGCCACGTCTGGCACGCGGCCGACGCCATGTCGACCAACACCATAGCCGTCCACGTCAAACGCCTCCGAGCCCGCCTCGGCGACCACGACGACCGCCTGATCCAAACAGTCCGCGGCGTCGGCTACCGCCTGGTCGCTCCCCATTGACGCTCTCCCACCCACTCCCATCTGGACGAGAACGAGCTGGGCCGGGGTTCGCGCTGATGCTTGAGCTCTACGACTGGAGACGCGATTCCCGCGGCGCGAGGACGCGCCGAAGGCGGCAGGCGGTCGACCTCATGGCCGGCTAGCTGAAGGGCGACGCCAGCCTGTTCTCTCAGCACACCTGGCCGAGGCGGGCGATCGAGTGCCATGGGATGCGGACCCGGGAGTTCCACCAATTCTTCCGGGAGCCGACGGTCGGGCACGAGGCCAAGCGAAAACGCGATCCGTTATCGCGCGCCACGGATCCGGAGGATGTACGCCGCGGCAAGCGCAGCGGCACGATCTTCGTCATGTGACAGATCAGCGAGGACGCGTGCCGTTATCGCGCCTCACGGATCCGGAGGATGTACGCCGCAGTGAGCGCAACGGCACGATCTTCGTCATGTGACAGATCAGCGAGGGCGCGTGACGCTGTGGTTCCCGGGATGTCCGCGAGCGCCTGTGTCAGCCGTCGACGAACCGACGATTCAACGGTGCCGTGGGCGAGGCGATCGACGAGCGCGCTGGCGATCCGATCCGCCGACGCGGGACGACTCGCCAGCGCGCTCAACGCATCGGCCGCATCGACGTCATTGATCCCCTCGACGACCATATCGATGAGCGTCGGCACCGCCTCGGCCACTCCACGCGCCCCGAGTGCCAGAGCCGCATACCTGCGGACCACGATGTCGGTGCTCGTCAGGGCGTCCCGCAACAGCGCGGTCGACTCACCGTCCGAGATCTCGGCGATGGACTGGACGGCACGCTTGCGCACCTCGGCCGCCGGCGAGCCGAGGCCCTCCGCCAGCAGCGCCAACGCGTCATCGCCCGATTGCGCCAGGGCCCATCGGAGGGCTCCGGCGACGTTCGGGTCCGACTCGCTCAGCGCCGCCTCGACCAGTGCCTCCACCGGCACCGCGACCTCTTCGACCGAGGACAAGGCCGCGCGCTGGCGCTTGCCTGCGCTCTTCGACCCCAACGCCTGCATGAGCGCGACGATCTGCAGGACGTCCTGCCAGCCCTCGGGTTCCGCGGCGCCGATCCGACGCAGTCGTGTGAGCAGCTCCGTCTCGGCGGCGATGCGTTCGCGTGTCCGGCGGATGAGGTCGTCGACGAGCTCTGCGGGCGTGAAGTCGGGATCATCGAGCGCGCGCCCGACGTCACGCAGCGACAGCCCCAGCGACCGCAGGCTCTCGATGTGGAAGATCCGCCGGATGTCCTCGCCGGAGTACTCGCGATAGCCGCCCTCGGTACGCCCCGTTGGCCGCACCAGGCCGAGCGCGTCGTAATGCCTGAGCATGCGGGCGCTGACCCCGGATCGCCGTGCCACATCACCGATCAACACTGCCCATCACTCCTCCTTGCCGGCGCCGCCGAGGGCCACGATGCGCTTCGCCTCCTCGATCGCGTACCCGAACCCGGCATCCGGGTCGCTCAACAACTGTTCCGTGGCGATCGCGTGCGCCCGCACCCGAGGGTCGGGATCCTCCCTCGCACCGTGCAGCACCGGCACGATCACCTCGCCGAGCGCGACCAGCGCCCGGCTCAGGCTCAGCTGCGTCTCACGCCCGCCGCGCCCGAGCTGCGCCGCCAACACGGCCGCCAGCTCGGCCTCTTCGCCTTCGGGCACGAGCACGACCGCCGCCCGCCAAGCGCTCCGCGCCACCTCGTCGTCGGCGTCGGACAGCAGCGCCCGTGTGATCGCCGGCCACGCCTGCCGATCCCCGATCTTCGACAGCGTGTGCAACGCCTGGCTCCGCGCCTGCGCACGCTCCGAGCGAACTTCCTTCAGAAGCGCCGGCACCGTCAGCGATGCCGGATGGCGAGTGAGCGCCCACGTCAGCATGTCCCGCACATAGAACTCCGGCTCGACCGCGCACCGCTCGATGAGCTTGTCGACAAACCGCGGATCAGGCCCACTACCAACCGCCATCGCCACCCGCAACCGCACCGAAGAACTACCATCCTCCAATCCCTGAAAAGCCCGAACCACATCCGCATCCTGTCCCACCATGCCCATCACACCCACCTCCTAGCCCCCAGTGAAGACCTTGTCACCGTGTCAAGGTCAAGCACCCCCAAACCGAAGCCGAGGCCCATTTCCCAGCGCACCCCGGCTTCCCAGCGCACCCCGGCTTCCCAGCGCACCCCGGCTTCCCAGCGCACACTGGCTTCCCGGCGCGACCCGTTCCCCGCCGCAACCCCGCATGTGCCTCTCCAAGAGGCCAGCGTTCCCCCCGCTGCTATCGCCCCGGCGCATGCCTCGAACCTCTCAGTGCTCTTTCCGCTTCCGCCCGGATGCAGGGCTTCTCTCAAGCGCCGCGTCGGCGGGGTGCAGGTCGGCGGAGCCCGGCGCCTACAACGGCGCCCAGCCAGCGGCCTTCCCGCAGTACGCGGTGCGAGAGGAAGCGCGCGTCAGCGCCTGGTGAACACAGTCCGAGCCGAAGGCGAGGCCCTTTTTCGAGCGCAGCCCGGCATTTCCCCAGCAGCCCGGCATGTACGGGCCCTGGAGTCCGACGTCCCCTCCACTGCCCGCTTGGCGCGCATGCCTCCGAGCATCTCCGCGCTCTTTCCGTTCCGTGCGCGCTCTTTCCGTTCGGATGCGAGCTTCTGTTCAGCGCCGCGTCGGTGGGGTGCAGGTCGGCGGAGTCCGGCGCCCATGACAGCGGCCGACCGGCCGCGTTCTGCGGTACGCGGTGCGAGGGGAAGGCGCGTCAGCGCCTGGGGAACATAGTCTGAGCCGGAGGCGAGGCCCATTCTGCGGCGTGCCTCGGCGTTCTCGTTTTCGTGACAGGTCGGCGGCCGTCGCGGGAGGGATGGGTGGGGGCGGGTGGGCCGCCGTTGTAGGCGCTGGGATTCGCCGACCTGCGTCCCGCCGACGCGGCGCCTTCGATGAAGACCCTCGTGGCGGAGGAGAGGTCCCGGAGTTCGTGGCAGGGACGCTTGAAGGTCACCGGGGTTTCTTGCCGCGCGTCCGCTCCGATCGGGTGTGCGCGTCAGCGCCTGAGAAACACAGCCCGAGCCGGAGGCGAGGCCCATTTCCCCGGCGCAGCCCCGCATTCACCTCTCAGAGTCCGGCGCTCCCTCCGTTCTCAGGGTCCGGCGCTCCCTCCGTTGCCATCCTTGACTCATGCCTCCGAACGTCTCCGCACTCTTTCCGCCCGGATACGAGCGTCTGTTCAGCGCCGCGTCGGCGGGGTGCAGGTCGGTGGAGCCCGGCGCCCATGACGGCGGCCGACCGGCCGCCGTTCTGCGGTACGCGGTGCGAGGGAAGGCGCGTCAGCGCCCGGGAAGCACAGTCCGAGCCGGAGGTGAGGCCGTTTCCGCGCGTGCCTCGGCGTTCTCGCTCTCGCGACAAGCTGGCGGTCGTCGCGGGCACGGGTTGGCAGGCCGCCGTAGTAGGCGCCGGGATTCACCGACCTGCGTCCCGCCGACGCGGCGCCTTAAAGAGACCCCACGTGGCGAAGGAGAGAGGTCCCGGAGTTTGCGGCAGGGACGGACGCACGAATGGAAAAGTTCTGGAGCGCACGAAAGCCCTGGAGACACCCCCCGGGCACGCAGGAATACGGGCGAAAAAGTCCTGGAAATGCAGGACACGAAGAAGAAAAGTGCCCGAAATGCAGGAAGGGCCACCCGTGGAGCACGAAGCTCCTGGATGGCCCTACCTTGCATTCACTTCAAAGATTGTCCGGCGGTGTCCTACTCTCCCACACCGTCCCCGGTGCAGTACCATCGGCGCTGGAAAGCTTAACTTCCGGGTTCGGAATGTAACCGGGTGTTTCCCTTCCGCTAAAACCGCCGTAACCCCGTGAAACAACCAACCGAGCACACCACCCACCAACACACCTGTACGATGCCTGTTGGTTGGTGTGGGTCTCAGGTTTGATGTCTCTGAGATCACACAGTGGACGCGAGCACCACCCGCACAGCAGCGGGTGTTGTTGCTTTGTGGTCAAGTCCTCGGCCTATTAGTACCGGTCAGCTCCACACCTTACGATGCTTCCACACCCGGCCTATCAACCCAGTCGTCACCTGGGAGCCTTACCCCCCTCACAGGGGTGGGAGACCTCATCTCAAGGCAGGCTTCCCGCTTAGATGCCTTCAGCGGTTATCCCTCCCGAACGTAGCCAACCAGCCATGCCCTTGGCAGAACAACTGGCACACCAGAGGTTCGTCCGTCCCGGTCCTCTCGTACTAGGGACAGCCCCCTTCAAGTCTCCTGCGCGCGCAGCGGATAGGGACCGAACTGTCTCGCGACGTTCTAAACCCAGCTCGCGTACCGCTTTAATGGGCGAACAGCCCAACCCTTGGGACCTACTCCAGCCCCAGGATGCGACGAGCCGACATCGAGGTGCCAAACCATCCCGTCGATATGGACTCTTGGGGAAGATCAGCCTGTTATCCCCGGGGTACCTTTTAGCCGTTGAGCGACGGCGCTTCCACAAGCCACCGCCGGATCACTAGTCCCAGCTTTCGCTCCTGCTCGACCCGTCGGTCTCACAGTCAAGCTCCCTTGTGCACTTACACTCGCCACCTGATTGCCAACCAGGCTGAGGGAACCTTTGGGCGCCTCCGTTACCCTTTAGGAGGCAACCGCCCCAGTTAAACTACCCACCAGACACTGTCCCCCACCCGGATCCACGGGCGCGGGTTAGACATCCAAAACGACCAGAGTGGTATTTCACCAATGACTCCACCACCACTAGCGTGACAGCTTCACCGTCTCCCACCTATCCTACACAAGCCGTCCCAAACACCAATGTCAAGCTGTAGTGAAGGTCCCGGGGTCTTTCCGTCCTGCTGCGCGTAACGAGCATCTTTACTCGTAGTGCAATTTCGCCGGGTCTGCGGTTGAGACAGCGGGGAAGTCGTTACGCCATTCGTGCAGGTCGGAACTTACCCGACAAGGAATTTCGCTACCTTAGGATGGTTATAGTTACCACCGCCGTTTACCGGCGCTTAAGTTCTCACCTTCGCCTGCGTTACCACAAGCTAAGCGGTCCCCTTAACGTTCCGGCACCGGGCAGGCGTCAGTCCGTATACATCGTCTTACGACTTCGCACGGACCTGTGTTTTTAGTAAACAGTCGCTTCCCCCTGGCCACTGCGACCCCCACCAGCTCCGGACGCACGGTCCATCACCAGCGAAGGCCCCCCTTCTCCCGAAGTTACGGGGGCAATTTGCCGAGTTCCTTAACCACAGTTCACCCGATCGCCTCGGTATTCTCTACCTGACCACCTGAGTCGGTTTAGGGTACGGGCCGCCGGCACACTCACTAGAGGCTTTTCTCGGCAGCATGGGATCACCCACTTCACCACAATCGGCTCGGCATCACATCTCAGGATAATAGAGCGCGGATTTGCCTACGCTCCTCCCTACATGCTTACCCCAGGAACAACCATCGCCTGGGATGGGCTACCCTCCTGCGTCACCCCATCGCTTACCTACTACCAGATCAGGCCAGGCGTTCACCCTCACCCACACCCCGAAGGGCGTGAGGGGTTAAGGACCCTTAGTATCACTGGATTCGATATGGGCGCGTGCCCGCGGGTACGGGAATATCAACCCGTTGTCCATCGACTACGCCTGTCGGCCTCGCCTTAGGTCCCGACTTACCCTGGGCGGATTAACCTAGCCCAGGAACCCTTGGTCATCCGGCGCAGAAGTTTCTCACTTCTGATTCGCTACTCATGCCTGCATTCTCACTCGCACAGCCTCCACGATTGGGTCACCCCACCGCTTCACCGGCTGCACGACGCTCCCCTACCCACCCACACACCTGGATGCGACAAAGCCGCACCGGGCTACACGTGTGAGTGCCACGACTTCGGCGGCGTACTTGAGCCCCGCTACATTGTCGGCGCGGAATCACTTGACCAGTGAGCTATTACGCACTCTTTCAAGGGTGGCTGCTTCTAAGCCAACCTCCTGGTTGTCACTGCGACTCCACATCCTTTCCCACTTAGCACACCCTTAGGGGCCTTAGTCGGTGGTCTGGGCTGTTTCCCTCTCGACCACGGAGCTTATCCCCCGCAGTCTCACTGCCACGCTCTCACTTACCGGCATTCGGAGTTTGGCTGACGTCAGTAACCCGGTAAGGCCCATCAGCCATCCAGTGCTCTACCTCCGGCAAGAAACACGCAACGCTGCACCTAAATGCATTTCGGGGAGAACCAGCTATCACGGAGTTTGATTGGCCTTTCACCCCTACACACAGATCATCCCCCAGGTTTTCAACCCTGGTGGGTTCGGTCCTCCACACGGTCTTACCCGCGCTTCAACCTGCCCATGCGTAGATCACTCCGCTTCGGGTCCACAGCATGCGACTACAAACGCCCTATTCAGACTCGCTTTCGCTACGGCTCCCCCACACGGGTTAACCTCGCCACACACCATGACTCGCAGGCTCATTCTTCAAAAGGCACGCAGTCACATCACAACCATCCCGAAGGACGGTTACGCTCCTACGGCTTGTAGGCACACGGTTTCAGGTACTATTTCACGACCCCTCACCGGGGTGCTTTTCACCTTTCCCTCACGGTACTCGTGCACTATCGGTCATCAGGGAGTATTCAGGCTTACCAGGTGGTCCTGGCAGATTCACACAGGATTTCTCGGGCCCCGTGCTACTTGGGATCCCCTCAAGAAGCCGACACGATTTCACCTACCCGGCTCTCACGGTCTACGGCGCCCCTTCCCAGAGGCTTCGGCTATCGCAACGGTTTATCACTCCTCGGGAGAACGGCAGCCCTCCCACGAAGGTCCCACAACCCCACACACGCAACACCTGCCGGCTATCACACGCGCATGGTTTAGCCTCATCCGCTTTCGCTCACCACTACTCACGGAATCACATTTTGTTTTCTCTTCCTACGGGTACTGAGATGTTTCACTTCCCCGCGTTACCACCAACCGCCCTATACATTCAGACGGCGGCGACACCACATGACTGGTGCCAGGTTTCCCCATTCGGACATCCCCGGATCAACGTCTGGTTGGCGACTCCCCGAGGCTTAACGCAGCCTCCCACGTCCTTCATCGGCTCCTGATGCCAAGGCATCCACCGTGTGCCCTAAAAAACTTGGCCACAAAGATGCTCGCGTCCACTATGCAATTCACAAACAACAAACGAGACCACCAGCCCAACCCGCCACCAAACACCCACACCACCCAGCAGCCCAACCCCCCACAACAGAAGGAGAAGAACCAAACGCCGGACACGTGAGCCGGTATGACAGAAGACCGGTCCCGACCGAGAAGAACAACCACCGCACAAGCAACGAGACCGCCACCGCGACCAGACGAAATCCGGTCACCCCAGCGGCCCCGCGCAAACGGCCCGTTCCCTCAGGACCCAACAGTGTGTCCAACCAACCCCGGCCCCGTACCCCGCGGTCCTGAACCCGCTTCCGAAGAAGCAGGCAGTACTGGCAGGTCCCGGATGAACGGGTCTGGTTGAGTAGCCAGTGCTCCACTAATGAGCCGGCCACGCACAGGACGTTCGCCTGTGACCGCAGCCATGGACTCTCACACCCGAGCTCGTGGAGGCTGATCGGAGATCATGGCCTCCCGCGCTCATGCGGGTGGTAGAGCCGGTGCTCCTTAGAAAGGAGGTGATCCAGCCGCACCTTCCGGTACGGCTACCTTGTTACGACTTCGTCCCAATCGCCAGCCCCACCTTCGACCGCTCCCCCCCTTGCGGGTTGGGCCACGGGCTTCGGGTGTTGCCGACTTTCGTGACGTGACGGGCGGTGTGTACAAGGCCCGGGAACGTATTCACCGCAGCATTGCTGATCTGCGATTACTAGCGACTCCGACTTCATGGGGTCGAGTTGCAGACCCCAATCCGAACTGAGATCGGCTTTTAGGGATTCGCTCCGCCTCACGGCCTCGCAACCCTCTGTACCGACCATTGTAGCATGTTTGCAGCCCAAGACATAAGGGGCATGATGACTTGACGTCATCCCCACCTTCCTCCGAGTTGACCCCGGCAGTCTCCCATGAGTCCCCGCCACCCCGAAGGGCGCGCTGGCAACATGGAACAAGGGTTGCGCTCGTTGCGGGACTTAACCCAACATCTCACGACACGAGCTGACGACAGCCATGCACCACCTGTCACCCAGTCCAAAGGAGGGCCCTGTCTCCAGAGCTTTCCAGGCGATGTCAAGCCTTGGTAAGGTTCTTCGCGTTGCGTCGAATTAAGCAACATGCTCCGCCGCTTGTGCGGGCCCCCGTCAATTCCTTTGAGTTTTAGCCTTGCGGCCGTACTCCCCAGGCGGGGCGCTTAATGCGTTAGCTACGGCACGGGACCCGTGGAAGGACCCCACACCTAGCGCCCAACGTTTACAGCGTGGACTACCAGGGTATCTAATCCTGTTCGCTCCCCACGCTTTCGCTCCTCAGCGTCAGGTAAGGCCCAGCAAGCCGCCTTCGCCACCGGTGTTCCTCCTGATATCTGCGCATTTCACCGCTACACCAGGAATTCCGCTTGCCCCTACCTACCTCTAGCCAGCCCGTATCCACCGCAGACCCACAGTTAAGCCATGGGCTTTCACGGCAGACGCGACAAGCCACCTACGAGCTCTTTACGCCCAATAATTCCGGACAACGCTCGCGCCCTACGTATTACCGCGGCTGCTGGCACGTAGTTAGCCGGCGCTTCTTGTGCAGGTACACGTCAACTTCGTCCCTGCTGAAAGAGGTTTACAACCCGAAGGCCGTCATCCCCCACGCGGCGTCGCTGCGTCAGGCTTCCGCCCATTGCGCAATATTCCCCACTGCTGCCTCCCGTAGGAGTCTGGGCCGTGTCTCAGTCCCAGTGTGGCCGGTCGCCCTCTCAGGCCGGCTACCCGTCGTCGCCTTGGTAGGCCACTACCCCACCAACAAGCTGATAGGCCGCGAGCCCATCCCCAACCGAAAAAACTTTCCACCTGAAGTCCGATGCCAGACCAGGTCCTATCCGGTATTAGACCCGGTTTCCCAGGCTTATCCCGAAGTTGAGGGCAGGTTACTCACGTGTTACTCACCCGTTCGCCGCTCGAGTACCCCGAAGGGCCTTTCCGCTCGACTTGCATGTGTTAAGCACGCCGCCAGCGTTCGTCCTGAGCCAGGATCAAACTCTCCAAACAATGTCTGGAAAAAATCCCGGCAGACACCCACCACACAAGGCAGGCGTCAACCAAAGGAACCATCCACCACCACACCCAGAGGCATGGCAGACGGAGGATCATGCATGATTCATG
This sequence comes from Sphaerisporangium siamense, assembly GCF_014205275.1. Lineage (NCBI taxonomy): Bacteria > Bacillati > Actinomycetota > Actinomycetes > Streptosporangiales > Streptosporangiaceae > Sphaerisporangium > Sphaerisporangium siamense. The sequence continues at coordinate 2,873,991 of NZ_JACHND010000001.1, read as the reverse complement.
CACTGGCTTTTAACACACTGTTGAGTTCTCAAGAAACGGACGCGTACACCATCACCCGAACCCTGCGACCAGGACCCGAACTCCGGGGCTTCCATCTCGTTTTCTACTTTACCAGTTTCAGATGCTTGGACCAAATCAAGTGACTCGACCCGATGCGTCTGGACTTGCTAAAGTATAACACCCTGTCTCCAGGGCAACCCCTCGAACTTACCAGGACATCCGGGCAGGAGCAACCAAAGCACGCCTAACCGGAGGAACCGGACGTCAGAGGGGAGCTGGGCAGGCCGGCGTCCCTGAAGATTTTTTGGATCTTTCGGGGCCTGATCGCCGCCCAACGAGGGAAAACTCTAGCAGCATCCCAGGAGTGCCCGACGCCACTTTGATGGCAGGTAAACCTTTGACCCCTCTCAGCCATCCCAAATGCAGGCGATCCGCGCATGGGCAACCGGTCGGCAAGTCATCCGCAATCGCCAACCGTTACGAAGAGGGTGCGGGGCTCCGCATGCATCAACCCCGATGCCTGGAGCCCGCCCGTGGAGGTGGTCATCATGACGCGGTCGGAGTTCGACGACATCCGCGCTCACATCGCGGCCGAGGAGGGGGACTGCGACGATCTGCTGCAGCTCGCCCGCACCTTGCTGGACGATCTTGAGCAGGCGCGCCTGCGCGAAGCGACCCTTCGTGCCCGCTACTTGAACCTTCTCACCGCCGCCCGGGCGACCATGGCCTCGCAGGCGGTGGGTGACATCGATCCGCTGACGTTCCTGCGGCACGAGCTGGACAAGAGGGGGCAGCTCCCCTCCGGCGAAGAAGAGGTGTCGCGCATCCTCTCCGACGCCCGGACCGCGGAGTTGATGCTCGGCCTCTTCGAGGACAAGCCGCAGGCCCGTCCAAGGACCAGCGCGCGTCTGCGCCGGTGCGCCGGAGCCGGCCGCCGCCTGCCTCGCTGACGGGACCCGGTCAATCCGGTGGAGCCATCTCACGTGTCGAGATGACGGCTTTGCCGGGACATGAGGGTCGTCCTGGAAGACTTCCCGCATGTGGAAACGAGGGCTGAACTGGGCCGCCGTCACGCTGGTAGCCGTGTTCGGCCTTCTCTGGCTGGGCGTGGTGGTGTTCGCCGCCACGAGCACCTCCGGATGGTTGCGGATCGTTCAGGCCGTCTTCAGCGTCTCCCTGGTCGGGTGGGCGATCAGGAAGTCGACGCTGCTGATCAGGGCCACGACCTGAGCCTTCCGCACCCGGAGCGTTCGCGGCGCCCGGTGACCTCCCGAACCTCACTTGGCGTCCGCGTAGCAGGAGACCGCGACGGCCTGCATGGGGATGCGCACGGGCGTCTCGCCGAACAGGAGGCGGGTGGCTTGCTCGGCCGCCCGGGTGACGGCCGCGGAGACCTCTTCGGCGAGCTCTCGCGGGCAGTGCACCATGACCTCGTCGTGCTGGAAGAAGACCAGTCTGGCGGGGTCGGGCAGCAGCCCGCGCAGCAGCGCCATGAGCGTGAGCGCCCATTCGGCCGCGGTGGCCTGGACGACGAAATTGCGGGTGAAGCGGCCACGGTCGCGCGCGGCCCTGGCGCCCTCGGGCCCGGAGACGAGGGCCAGCCATCGGGCGGACGGTGGCGGGCTGGTGCGGCCGAGCCAGGAGCGGACGAGGCGGCCGTCCTCCCCCGCCTTGGCGGCGTCCTCGACGAAGGCGTAGGCGCGGGGGAAGCGCTGGCGCATCATGGCGAGCAGCTTGGGGGCGTCGCCGCTCGTGCCGCCGTACATCGCGGAGAGCATGGCGATCTTGGCGTTCTCGCGGGCGCCGCCGAACGCCTGGGCCAGGGCGGTGTAGAGGTCGATCTCGCCGGCCGCGCGCGCGAAACCGCGGTCGCCGGCCATGGCGGCGAGCACGCGGGGTTCGAGCTGGGCGGCGTCCGCCACGACCAGGCGCCACCCCTCGTCGGCGACGACCACGCGGCGCATGACCTTGGGAATCTGCAGGGCGCCTCCCCCGCTGGTGGCCCAGCGGCCGGACACGACACCGGCGACGACGTACTCGGGTCGGAACCGGTCGCCGCGCACCCATTGGTGGGCCCAGGCCCAGCCGTGGAAGCTGTGCAGCCGGACGAGCTCCTTGTACGCCAGGAGGGGCGCGACCGCGGGGTGGTCGACCTGTTTGAGCTCGTGGGAGCGGGTCGAGGCGACGCTGACGCCGGCGGATTTGAACGCTTTGAGTATCTGTTGCGGGGAGTCGGGGTTGACGGTGACGCCGAAGGCGGCGGAGATCTGGTCGGCGAGAGCCTGGAGCTTGGCGGGGCGCATGCCGTGGACGGGGCGGGGGCCGAGCAACTCGGTGAGGAGCCGGTCGTGGACGTCCTCGCGCCAGGGCATGCCCTCGTGGCTCATCTCGGCGGCGATGAGGGCGCCCGCGGACTCGGCGGCGACGAGGAGGCGGAAGCGGGCCGGGTCGAGGGTGGCCTCGATTCTCTTCAGCTGATCCTCGTAGATCTCGACCGGGTCGATCGCGGGAGGCTCGGGCTCGAAGAGGGTGTCCTGGACGGCGTGGGCGCCGGACGTGTCGTCGGGGACCGGGAGGCCGTGCAGCCGGGCGTACGCGGCCTCGGCGGATCTGGGCTCGCCGTAGCGGCCCTCGTGGGCGAGCAGGAGGGCCTCGGTGAGCGTGAGGTCGTGGCAGCGGGCCAGGCGCAGGCCCTTGGCGAGCAGGCCGGGGTAGACGGCGCGGGTGTCGGCCCAGACCCAGCGGGGCCGGGCGGAGCGCTCCAGATCGGTCATGGCGCGCGCGAGATCGTCGACGCGCCTGAGCTCGGCTCCCATGGGTCGCAGGACGCCGCCGGCCGCGTCCGCCGTCACCGCGATCCGCATATCCGCACGATATCCGAGCGGTCCGACAGTCTTTCGCTCATGGGTTCGAGTCCCGGCGGCGACCGTGTGATCGTTGCGCGGACGCGGGTGCGTGGACGAGTCTGATCACATGCTCGCGCTGATGAAGGCATGCCATCCGGGCCCCACGCTCGTCGTCACGGCGGCGGGGTGCGCGCTCGCGATCGTGGTCGGCAGGGGGGGCGCGGGGACGCTGGTGGTGGGGGCCGCCGTGCTCGCCGGGCAGTTGTCGATCGGGTGGAGCAACGACTGGATCGACCGCGTCCGGGACCGCGCCTCGCTGCGGGCCGACAAGCCGCTCGCCGACGGATCGGTGGCGCCGCGGACGGTGGCGCTGGCGGCGTTCGCGGCCCTGGCGCTGTGCGTGCCGCTGTCCCTGGCGGCGGGCGTCCTGGCCGGGGTGGTGCATCTGGTCGCGGTGGCGTGCGGGTGGGCGTACAACCTGCGGCTGAAGAGGAGTGGATTGTCGCCGTTGCCGTTCGCGGTGGCGTTCGGGCTGCTGCCCGCGTTCGTGACGCTGGGCCTGCCGGACCGGCCGTGGCCGGCGTGGTGGGCGCCGGTGGCGGGCGCGCTGCTGGGCATGGGCGCGCACTTCACCAACGTCATCCCCGACCTGGACGACGATCTCGGCCAGGGGGTGCGCGGGCTGCCGCACCGTCTCGGGCCCGCGGCTGCCAGGGTGGGGGCGGCGACGCTGCTGGTGGCGGCCTCGGTGGTGATCGCGCTGGCGCCCGAGGACCGGGGCGGCGCGATCACGGTGGCCGGTCTGGTGGCCGTGGGGGTGGCGCTGGCGGGCGGGCTGATCGCGGCACGCCGGTCGGTACGGCAGGCCGCGCTCGCGGTGACGGTCGCGGTGGCCCTGATCGACATGGTGATGTTCGTGGCGCAGGGCGGGAGCCTGGTCTGAAGGCCGGGAACACGACGAAGGCCCGGTCCTGATGGACCGGGCCTTCCTTGGTAGCGGGGGCAGGATTTGAACCTGCGACCTCTGGGTTATGAGCCCAGCGAGCTACCGAGCTGCTCCACCCCGCGTCGGCTTGCACAACAGAGCCTATCGGCAGGGAACAGCGGAGGCAAATCACGGCGCCCGGGCCGGCGGAGGCTCCGCCGGCCCGGGCCGCTCGTTAGGACCCGGACTTCGTCGGGGTCGGCGTGGGCGTCGCGGTGGGCGCGGCCGCCGCCGACGAGGTCGGTGTGGGCGTCGGCGAGGATGTGGGCGCCGGAGACGCCTGCTGCTTGCCGAGGGTCGACTGGAGGTCCTTCAGGGCCTGGGCGAGCCGTTTCTGCGCCTCGCCGTAGGCGGCGAAGTCGCCGTTCTTGAGGGCGGCCTGGCCGTCGTCGTACGCCTTCTGGACGTTGTCGTACGCCTTCATGGCGTCCGTCGGGACCCCGGACGGCTGGTTGGGGGTCTGCTGGTTCGGGGTGGTCGGGACCTGTTGCCCGGCGCCGAAGACCTGGTCCAGCGCGTCCTTGAGCGTGCCGCCGATGCCGACGTCCGAGCCGAACATGACGAGCACCCGGAACAGGGTGGGATAGCGGGCGGAGTTCTCGTCCTTCGGCTGGACGTAGACCGGCTGGACGTACAGCAGGCCGCCGCCGAACGGCAGCGTGAGCAGGTTGCCGTTCACGGTCTCCGTGGTGCCACCGATGCGCAGGTCGTTCAGGACGCTCGCGGCCTTGGTGTCGAAAGCGTTCTGCGCCTGTTTGGGGCCCTGGATGGTGGTCTCGCTCGGCAGTTGCAGGACGCGGATCTTCGCGTCCGGCCCGCCGGTCGCGTCCACCGCCATGAACGCCGCCAGGTTGTCCCGGTTGTTCGGCACCATCGTGGTCGTGAGCGAGAAGCGCGGAGTGGTGTCGTTCGGCATCTTCATCGTCACGTAGTACGGGGCCTGCTTGACCCTCGACCGGGGGGACGGGTCCTCCGGCACCTTCCAGAAGTCCTGGCCGCCGTAGAAGGCGTTGGCGTCGGTGACGTGGTAGTTGCCGAGCAGGTCGCGCTGCACCTTGAAAAGGTCCTCGGGGTAGCGCAGGTGGGCCATCAGCTCGGTGTCGATCTTCGACTTCGGCTGGATCACGCCGGGGAACGCCTTCTGCCAGGTGCGCAGCAGGGGGTCGGTGTCGTCCCAGGCGTACAGCGTGACCGTGCCGTCGTAGGCGTCGACCGTGGCCTTGACCGAGTTGCGGATGTAGTTGATGTGGTCGCGCGGCTGCTGCGGCGTGAGCTGGCGCTCGGTGGAGGTGTCGCGGGTCATCTCGCCGAAGCTGCGCCGCTCGGCGTAGGGGTAGCTGTCCGACATGGTGTAGCCGTCCACGATCCACACGACGCGCCCGCCGACGATCGCCGGGTACGGGTCGCCGTCCAGGGTGAGGAACGGGGCGACCTGCTCGACGCGCTGGCGCGGGGCGCGGTTGTAGAGGATGCGGGACTTGTCGTTGATGTCGGACGACAGGAGCAGGTTGGTCTCGCTGTACTTGGCGGCGTAGAGCAGGCGGGTGAAGAAGTTGCCGATCGGGACGCCGCCCTTGCCGGTGTAGGTGGTGTTGACCTGCCCGCTGCCCTGCCCGCCGGCGGTCTGCTCGGGGAAGTCGAGCTCCATCTTCTTGTCGCCGCCGACGATCGAGTACTGCGGGGAGTGCTCGCCGAAGTAGATGCGCGGCTCGAAGTCGCCGAGGCCCTTGGTGGGCGGGATGTCCTTCACGAGGAAGTCCGGCTTGCCCTGGGCGTCGGTCTTGCTTCCCTGGCCGGCGACGAAGCCGAAGCCGTGGGTGTAGACGAGGTGCTCGTTGATCCAGTTGCGGTCCGGCGGGGTGCCGATCTCGCGGACGGCGACCACCGTGTCACGGGACACGCCGTCGATGGTGTAGCGGTCGACGTCGAGCTGGTCGGGGAACTGGTAGTAGCCCTTGATCTGCTGGAGTTGCTCGTAGGTGGGCGGCAGCACGGTCGGGTCGAGCAGGCGCACGCCGGGGATGGTGGCGACCTCGCTCTGCAGTTCCTGCTGGGTGCCCTGCGTCTTGGCGCTGTACGGCGTGACCTCGGTGGTGGCTATGCCGTAGGCGTCCCGGGTCGCCTTGATGTTGCGGGCGATGTAGTCGTGCTCTTTGCTCTGCTGGTTCGGCTTGACCTGGAACTGCTCGACCAGCGCGGGGTAGACGCCGCCGACCAGGACGGCCGAGAGCACGAGGAGGCCGAAGCCCACGCCCGGCAGCATGCCGCCCGGGCGGAAGACGCCCGCGAAGAAGAGCAGGGCGCAGATGAGCGCGATGATCGCGAGGATGCTCTTGGCGGGGAGCACGGCGTTGACGTCGGTGTAGGAGGCGCCGAACACCTTGCCCCGGTCGGAGAACACCAGGCCGAAGCGGTCGACGAAGTAGGCGACGGCCTTGAGCAGGACGAACAGGCCGACCAGGACCGACAGGTGGACGCGGGCCGCGCGGGTGGCGTGCACGCCGGGCGACTGGAGGCGGAAGCCGCCGTACAGGTAGTGGACGATCGCGGAGACGACGACCGAGATGATGACCGCGGTGAACAGGAAGTTCAGCAGGACCCGGATGAAGGGGTAGGTGAACATGAAGAACGAGACGTCCATGCCGAACTCGGGGTCGGTCCTGCCGAACGGCGTCGCGTTCACGAAGAGTAGCCAGGTCTTCCACTGGCCCGCGGTCGAGGAGCCGGTGAACAGGGCGAGGACCGCCATGCCGGCGATGAAGATCAGCTTGCGGTGGGGGTCGAGGGCGGCGCGGTAGCGGTCCGCCCCCTGCGAGGGGCCGCCGCCGAACATGCCCATGCCGAACAGGGGGCGCGAGCGGTAGGCGATGACCATGTTGCCGCCGACGATGACGGCCATGATGAGGGCGCCGATGACGAACAACAGGATCTGGGTGATCACCGTGGTGGAGAAGACCGAGGTGTAGCCGACGGAGTCGTACCACAGCCAGTCGGTGAAGAAGCCGGCGAACACGAAGAACAAGATCACGATCGCGATCAGTGTGATCGCGACGGGAATGAGAAGCCGCGGCCGGCGGGGCAATCGCATCGCCCGACCCGCGCCGGGGTTCCGGAAGGTCAAGGCCCACCCCTAGGTTTCACGAGTAACGGTCCGTGTCTGGCAACCTACACCGGTGACGGCGCGGTCACGCTTGGAGCCCTGAGCGCGTCCTGGCCACGATGTGTGCCCGGGACGTGGCGGAACAGGACTCGCAGAAGCCTTGGCGCACGCGCGCGCCGGCCAGAGGCGGCGCGCGCGTACACGTGGCCCAACGGCTCGCGCGCGCGGCTGGTTCCCCGCGCGCGGCCGGGTAGAGGAAGATCGTCGGGTCGCGCTCAACGGACCTGGCAGCCCGGCACCGGCCCGGAGCCGGTGCGCAGCGCGTCGATCGCCTGGACGGCGTCGTGCATGGTGCCCACCTTCACCAGGCGCAGGCCCTTGGGCACGGCCTGGACGGCGTCGGCGCAGTTGTCGGCGGGGGTCAGGAAGACCGTGGCGCCGGAGTCGCGGGCGCCGATCATCTTCTGCTGGATGCCGCCGATCGGGCCGACCTTGCCGTCCGGCGTGATCGTGCCGGTGCCGGCGATCGCCTTGCCCCCGGTGAGCGCGCCGGGGGTGAGCTTGTCGTAGATGCCGAGCGAGAACATGAGGCCGGCGCTCGGGCCGCCGACGTCCCCCACGTTGACGTTCACGGTGAAGGGGAACTTGAACTGGGTCCCCATGATCATGCCGACGATGGGGCCGTCCTTGCCGGCGACCGTGGGGATGCGCAGGGTGGAGCTCTTGCCGTCCCGGACGATGCCGAACTCCACCTCTTCGCCCGGCTTGTGCTTGCGCACCCCGGCGGAGACGTCGTCGATGGTGCGGACGGAGGTGCCGTTCACGCTGGTGATCTCGTCGCCGGCGCGGAGCCTGCCGTCGGCGGGCTTGCCCTTCTGGGTGGAGGCGACGGCGACGATGACCTTGATGGGGATCTTGAGCTCGTTGAGCGCCGCGGCGGTGGCGTCCTGCTGGGAGGTGCTCATCTCCTGGGTGTTCTGCTGCTCGACCTCTTTGACCGTCACGGTCTTGGGGAAGATGGTCTCCTCGGGGACGACCGCCACGTCGGGGTCCATCCAGCCGCGCAGGGCGGTGAGCAGGTCGATGCGCGCGCCGGGGCCACCCTGGTAGGCGACGGTGACGAGGCTGAGCTTGCCGGACGTCGGGTAGGTCTCGCGGCCGGAGATCGTGATCACCGGCTTGCCCTTGACGTCGCCGAGGGTGTTCTCGGTCGGGCCGGGGCTGAGCGCGACGTAGGGCACGGGGAGCAGCGCGCCGGCGCCGCCCAGCAGCAGCGTGAGGACGCCCGCCACCATCAACGTCAGACCTCGTCGGGACATGGTGGAAACTCTATGCGCTCACCGCGACCACCCTGGCGCGGACACACGCGGACGCACATAGGGCGGACATCCAGGTCATCGCAGGCGTCCGCGCGCGGGGATCAGTCGCAGGCGCCGACCCATTCGGCGGACCCGTCGGTGAAGCGCTGGTGCTTCCAGATCGGCACCTCGGCCTTGAGGTCGTCGATGAGGCGCCGGGACGCCTCGAACGCCTCGCCCCGGTGCGGCGCGGCCACGGCGACGATCACCGCGATGTCGCCGAGCGCCAGGTCTCCGACGCGGTGGACGGCGGCCAGGGCCGTCACCCGGTGGTCGGCGGCGACCTTCTCGGCGACGCGGCGCAGGGCGTCGAGAGCCGAGGGGTGCGCGGAGTAGGACAGCAGGGTGACGGGCCTGCCGTGGTCGTGGTCACGCACGGTGCCGACGAAGAGCGTGGTGCCGCCGGCCGCGTGGTCACCGACGGCGGCGAGCACCTCGTCCACGGACAGCGGCGTCTCACGAACGTCGAGCAAACGGATCACGTCCACGCCACGAGGGTACCCCGGCCCCTTCGGACGGGCGGGGGACCCCCGTCAGCCGCGCCGCTTGCGGCGGGCCCTGCGGACGATGGCCGCGGTGCCGATGACGGCGACGGTGGCGCCGGCCGCGGTGATCGTGGCCTCCTTGCCGGACAGGCGGCGCCCGACGACGGCGTGCCGGCCCTCGCCGAGTTCGAGGAGCTGCTGCAGGGCGGCCTCGTTGGTCCAGGCCGGCTTCCACCCGGCGGCGCGCAGCGAGGCGCAGTCGACCACCCACGGGTAGACGACGTAGTGGAGGTCGGTGGCGGGGGCGGGGGTGATGCCGAGCCGGTGCAGGCGCTGGGCGGTGCCGAAGGTGACCCCGGCGGGCAGCTCGAACCGGCGCAGCCCGGAGATCTCTTCGACCTGCTCCATCTCCAGCCATCCGTCGCCGCCGACGGTGACCACGCCGGAGACCAGGCCGAGCGCGGCCATTTCGAGCGCTGAGACCAGGTCGTCCACGTGGCAGAACTGCCAGCGGGGCTCTGATCCCTTGACGGTGAGCAGGCGCGGCGCCTCGAAGTGGCGGGTGACCACGGTGTCGATGCCGGGGCCGACCACGGCGGCGGGCCGCAGCACGGTGACCTCCAGGCCGGGGTGGCTGCGCAGGGCCCGCCGGACGAGGGCCTCGATCTCCAGATGGTCGCCGACGACGCCGGAGTCGGGCTCGGCGGCGACGGGGGCGTCCTCGGGCAGCGGCACCGCGTTGTCGGGCGCCGCGCCGTACACCATGGCGCTGGTGACGAGCACGACACGCCGGACGCGGGCGGCGGCGGAGGCGGTGAGCACGGTCTGGGCGGCGCGCAGGTTGTAGGCGCGGCGCTCGCCGGGGTCGGAGTCGAGGCTGTAGTCGGTGGCGAGATGCACCAGGACGTCCACGTCGGAGATGCGGTTCGCCAAGAGCGGATCTCGGACGTCGAGGACCCGCCACGTGACGTCAGGGACGTCGCCCCGCTGGTCGTCGATCGCCACCACGCGGCGGAAATCCGCAGACGAGGCGACCCGGGAGAGGAATTCTCTCCCCAGCCCCGAGGCCGCGCCGGTGACGGCGACGACCGGTGGCCGGAGGCGTTTCGAGGTAGGCACCAGGTCCTCACTTTGCACTGATCCGCCCTGCGACGGATAACGTGGCGGATGTGGACTCCTCCATCCTGCACGAGGTAGAGCAGTGACTGACCAGCCAGGTCGCGAAAACGACCCCAATGAGAATCCCTTCGCGATGTTCGGCGATCCGGAGCAGATGGCCGCGGCCATGAGGCAGTTCGCCGACATGCTCTCGGCCCCGCAGGGGTCGGGGCCGGTCAACTGGGACATGGCCAAGAACATCGCGCGTCACGCCGTGGTGGCGGAGGGCGATCCGAGCGTCATGGAAGGCGAGCGCCGCCAGATCGTGGACGCGCTGCGCCTGGCCGACCTCTGGCTGAACGAGGTGACCGCGCTTCCAAGTGGCCTGGACGGCCCCGAGGCGTGGAGCCGTTCGGAGTGGATCGAGAAGACCGTCCCGGTATGGAAACGGCTGTGCGACCCGATCGCGGCGCGCATGGTCGAGACCATGGGCGGCACGCTCGGCAGCCTCGGCGGCGGTGCTGAGGCCCAGGCGATGGCCGCCCAGCTCGGCCCGCTGATGGGCATGATGCGCCAGATGGGCGGCATGATGGTCGGCAGCCAGATCGGCCAGGCCCTCGGCACCCTCGCACCCGAGGTGATCGGCTCCTCCGACATCGGGCTGCCGCTGTCGGAGACCGCGGCGCTGCTGCCGGGCGGCATCGCCGCCTTCAGCCACGGCCTGGAGATCTCGTCCGAGGAGATCCGGCTGTACCTGGCGCTGAGGGAGGCGGCGCACCACCGCCTGTTCCAGCACGTCCCGTGGCTGCGCACGCAGCTGTTCGGCGCGGTCGAAGAGTACGCCAAGGGCATCACCGTGGACACCTCCGCGCTGGAGGAGCAGATCCGCGGGCTGGACGTCAGCAACATGGAACAGCTCCAGGAGGCGCTGAGCGGGAGTGCCCTGCTCAAGCCAGAGGAGACCGAGCGGCAGAAGGCCGCGCTGGCACGGCTGGAGACCCTGCTGGCCCTGGTGGAGGGCTGGGTCGGCACGGTCACCGACGCCGCCGCCGAGGGCAAGCTGCCGTCGGTCGCCGCGCTCTCGGAGACCGTGCGCAGGCGCCGCGCGACCGGCGGCCCCGCCGAACGCACCTTCGCCACCCTGGTGGGCCTGGAACTGCGCCCGCGCCGGCTGCGCGAGGCCGCCGCGCTGTGGCAGGCCCTGGCCGCCGACCGCGGCGTGGACGGGCGCGACGCGGTGTGGTCCCACCCCGACCTGATGCCCACGGCCGCCGACCTCGACGACCCTCAGGCCTTCGTCCGGGGCGAGACCCGGTTCGACCTGTCGGACCTTGAGGAGGGCAAGCCGGACGACGAGCCCGGCTCCGGCCCGAAGGCGCCCGGGGACGCATGACGCTGCGCGAGGACGCCCGTGCCGCGCTGGCGCGGTGGACGGCGCCCACCCCGGCCGAGGAGGCCCTCCGGCTGGAGTTCCTGGAGCACGTGGACGCGCACGAGGACGCGATGTGGCGCTCGTGCGCGCCGGGCCACCTGACGGCGACCACGGCGGTGCTGTCGCACGACGGCGCCAAGGTGCTGCTCACGCTGCACCCCAAGGCCGGCATGTGGCTGCCCATGGGCGGGCACTGCGAGGCGACGGACGCCACGCTGGAGGCCGTCGCGCTGCGGGAGGCCGTGGAGGAGTCCGGCATCTCAGGGGTCAGGCTCCTGCCGGGGCCGCTCGCGCTGGACCGCCACCGGGTGTGGTGCCACTCCCCCTACAGCTGGCACCTGGACGTCGAGTACGGGGCGGTCGCGCCGCCGGGGGCCGAGTACGTGATCAGCGCGGAGTCGCTGGAGCTGCGGTGGGTGCCGGTGGACGACATCCCCGAGCCGACCGACGAGGCGACCCGCCGGCTGGCCAGGCGCGCGCGTGCCCTGCTGCCGGACCTCCCGCCCCTCGCCTCGGAAACCGCCCCTCACGACACCGTCTGACCACGGTGTTTTCCCGATCACACCCATCGCTGTCGCGGCGCTGTCTTCACGCGGTCCATACATCGGCTGGATAGGGTCGCGGGAGAGGACCCGCACCCGGGGTCCCGCATCGACGTCCGGGGGATTGGTGGACACCACGACCGATACATCGGTGGGCGGCGTCATCGTCACCCCGTCCCGCACACCATGGCGCCGCAGGCGCGTGCCCGGCGCGCTGGCCTGGGTGGCGGTGACGCCGTTCGCTGCCTGGGCGGTGTGGCGGCTGGCCGGCCTGGAACGTGGATCGTTCCCGGCCCAGATCATGACCGCCACCCCGTACGCGGCGGCGGGCTCGCTGCTGCCGCTCCTGCTGGCGCTGCTGTCCCGCCGCAGGGCCGTGACCGCCGTCGCGGTCGCGGCGAGCGCCGCCCTCGGCCTCAGCGTCCTTCCGCGGGCGTTCGGGGAGACCACGCCCTCGGGGCGCCCTTTCACGATGCTGACGGCCAACCTGTTCTTCGGGCACGGCGACGCCGCCACCGTGGTCGATCTCGTGCGGCGGCACCGCCCCGACGTGCTGAACACCCAGGAGCTCACGCCCGCGGCGGTCGCCGACCTCGACGCGGCCGGGCTGAAGGAGCTGATGCCGTACCGGGTGCTGGAGGACGAGTGGAGCGCCGCCGGCAGCGGCATCTTCTCCAGCCACCCGATCAGCAGGCTCGACGGGCTGTTCCAGGTCATCGGGCACAACATGCCCGCGGCGCGGCTGGACCTGCCCGGCGGGCCGTCGCTGGAGATCGTGGACGTGCACACGCTGCCTCCGCTGGGGCGGCAGGTCGCGCAGTGGACCGACGGGCTGCGCGCGCTGCCATCCGGGCCCGCCTCGGGGCCGCTGCGCGTCCTCGCGGGCGACTTCAACGCGAGCCTGGACCACGCCGAGATGCGCAAGCTCGTCGCGCGCGGCTACCGGGACGCGGGGGACGCCACGGGCGGCGGGCTGACGCCGACGTGGCCGGCGAACAAGCGCCTGCCGCCGCTGATCACCATCGACCACGTGCTCGCCGACCACCGCGTGGGCTTTCGCGCCTACAAGGTGTTCGACGTGCCGGGCACCGACCACCGGGCCGTGCTGGCCGAGCTGACGCTGCCCGTCTCAGGCTGAGGGACGGCCCGCGCTCAGCAGCAGGCGGGTGTTCTCCCAGCCTTCGAGGCCGGGGTCGAGCCTGGCCAGGTCGCCGGGGACGCGCAGGCGGTGCCAGCCGGGGCCGGTGGCGACCATGCGCCGCCCGGGGGCTTGGGCGCGCAGGCGCGCGACCACGTCGGGGTCGTCGAGCCCGGCCGTGGCCCAGTCCGGGTACGGCAGGCGGGCGGCGATCGCCACCGCGCCGCCGCCCTCGGCGGGGCAGACCGCGATCGGGGCCCGGCCGAGCTCGCGGAACAGCTTGCCGATGAGCAGCGGGGGAAGGTCGGGCGCGTCCGCGCTGACCACCACCGCCTCCTCGCCGTAGGGGCGCAGGGCGGCGAAGGCGCCGGCGACGTCGGGGGCGGAGAGCACCTTGGTGCCCGGCCAGGCGATCTCCTCCAGCCCGTCGACGCCGGCGGCGACGATCACGGGCTCGACCAGGTCGAGCCCGGCGACGATCTCGTAGGTGTCCTCGGCCACGGCGAACAGGAACTCGCGCGGGTCCACTCCCGGGGGCGCCCCCGCGCCCGCCTGCGGCGTGACCAGGACGGCCGCCAGCCTCAACACTCCTCCACCGAGCCGTTGGCCGCCATGGAGAACCCTTCCAGGAAGCCGCGCGCCCGCTCCGCCTTCGGGTAGCGCTCCACCAGGGCCCAGAAGCGCGGGCCGTGGTTCGGCACGATCAGGTGGGCCAGCTCGTGCATGATGACATAGTCGACGACCCAGGCGGGCATGCCGCGGAGTCGCGTCGAGAGGCGGATCGTGCCATGATCGGGAGTACATGAGCCCCAGCGGTGCCGTTGGTTCTCGGCCCAGCGCACGCTCGTGGGTGACGCGTTGTCGCCCAGGTAGCGCAAGGCAAGCTCGCGGGCGCGTTCGAGCAGGTCGTCGTCGCTCGGGCGCCTGCGCTGCTCTTTGGCCTTGAGCCGGTCGAGCATGCGGCGCACCCACTGCTCTTCGTCGGTGCTGCTCAGCCCCGCGGGCAGGAGCACGACGGTCTTGTCGCCATCGCGATATGCGGAAACGGTTCGCCGTCGGCGTGCACTCCGGCGTACCTCGACTGTCTCGGGGGGCACATATGCACGGTAGCCGAGAGTGCCGCGATTCCACAGGGGGTGAATCACGTTTTCCCTGGTCAATCCGCGTTCGCTTAATGTTCAGGTATCACGTCGGTCACACCGTCATCACGCCGGAGACGCGGTGCCCGGTGCCGTCGCCTCTGTGTCCACGGGGAAAACCGCCCTTTCAAGATCGAGCACGCGGCGCCGCGCCCGTGTTCGCTGAAGGCGATCAGCGGTCCCCAGCTCGGGGCGCCCTTCGTCCGGGTTGATCCGGCTCTGGCCGACGCCACGCCGCATGGTTATCCACAGGCGGTGGACGATCACGCCCGGACTCCGCACCGATCTGCCAGGCTCCCGCCCATGACCTCCCACACGTCCGACGGTCCCCACCAGTCCAACGGTACCCACGGGCCCGATGCTCCCCGTCGGTCCGATGCTCCTTGTCCGCAGGACGCCTCCGGTACGCTCCAGGCTCCCCGTCCGCCGGGCGCCTGCGCGCCACCCGACGGCCCCTGTCCGCCCGGTGCGTCCGGGCCGCCCGCCAACCCGGAGCGGCCCGCGTGGGAGCCGCTGCGTCCGCGGCTCAAGCCGGCGTTGCGGCGCCTGCCGCGTGACGACCGCACGTTGCAGCTTGGAGTCCATCCGATACGCGCGGTCGTACTCGCCGACCTCGACCCGCGCATGCGCGGGTTCGTCGAGAGCCTCGACGGCACGCGCACGCTCGACGAGCTGATCGCGGGCAGCGGTCTCGACGAGGCGACGGTCCGGGCGGTGGTGCGGCTGCTGGCCGGGCGCGGGCTGCTGGACGACGCCGCCACGCGGCCCGAGCCGTTGCGGGGCATGTCCACCGCCGAGCGCGACCGGCTCGGCCCCGACCTCGACGCGCTGTCCTTGTCGCCCGCCGACGCCGGGGACGGCGGGCTCGCCGCTCTCGAACGCCGCCGCCGCGCGCATATCCGGGTCTACGGCGCGGGCCGGGTCGGCGCGCAGGTCGTCGCCCTGCTCGCCGCGTCGGGGATCGGCCATCTGTGCGTCGTCGACCCCGAGCGGACGCGAGAGGAGGACGTCGTGCCGGGCGGGCTGTCGTTCGCCGAGGTCGGCCTCACCCGGCAGGAGGCCGCGGTGGCCGTCGCGCGCCGGGTGGCACCGAGCGTCAACGCCTGGACCGGCCGCACGGCCTCGCAGTTGTCGGACGGCGCCCGCCGGCCCGACCTGGTGGTGCTGGCCCCGGTGGGCCCGCTCGACGAGCTGCTCCCCCGCGAGCTGGTCTCGCTCGGCATTCCCCACCTGCTGGTCACGGCCGGCGAGGGGGTCGGCTCGGTGGGCCCGCTGGTGCTGCCCGGGCGCACCTCGTGCCTGCGCTGCCTCGACCTCGCGCGCCGCGACCGCGACCCGGCGTGGCCCATGGTCGGGGCTGGACTGGGCGGCTTTCCCGCGGGTGAGATCGCCTGCGCGAGCGTGCTGTCAACGCTGGTCGCGGCCCAGGCCGCGGCCTATGTTCTGGGTTCTGTCGACGGCGCGGAGCCCGATGTGACGAACAGCACAGTCGACGTATTGCCTGATTGGCATTGGAAAAAACGAAGCTGGACCCCTCATCCGCAATGTCGTTGTAGTCGAAACGACTTGGGAGCGCTAACAATGGTCGCGTGAGTGACTTCCCCCAACATGCCGTGACGCGTTCCGCCAAGCTGGCGACGCTCCCTTTGGGGTTCGCCGGCCGCACCGCCCTCGGGCTGGGCAAACGGATCGGCGGGAAGAGCGCCGAGATCGTCGCCCAAGAGATCCAGCAGCGCACCTCCGAGCAGATCTTCAAGGTCCTCGGAGAGCTCAAGGGCGGCGCGATGAAGCTCGGGCAGGCACTCTCGATCTTCGAGGCGGCGCTGCCGCCCGAGATCGCCGGCCCCTACCGCGCGACGCTGACCAAGCTTCAGGACGCGGCTCCGCCGCTGCCGGCGTCGGCCGTCCACGCCGTGCTCACCGAGCAGCTCGGCGACGGCTGGCGCGCGTACTTCAAGGAGTTCGACGACACCCCGGCCGCCGCGGCGTCGATCGGCCAGGTGCACCGCGCCGTCTGGCAGGACGGCCGCCAGGTGGCCGTCAAGATCCAGTATCCGGGGGCGGGGAAGGCGCTGCTGTCCGACTTCAACCAGCTCGCCCGGCTGGGCAAGCTTTTCGGCGCGCTGCTGCCGGGCCTGGACATCAAGGCCGTGCTCGGCGAGCTGCGCGAACGCCTGGCCGAAGAGCTCGACTACCTGCGCGAGGCCGAGGCGCAGCACGGGTTCGCCACCGCCTACCACGACGACCCCGACGTCTTCGTGCCGGACGTCATCGCGGCCAACGAGCAGATCCTGGTCTCCGAGTGGATGGAGGGCACCCCGCTCTCCAAGATCATCTCTGGGGGCACCAAGGAGCAGCGCGACCACGCGGGGCTGCTGTTCGTGCGCTTCCTGTTCAGCTCCCCCGCCCGCGCGGGCATGCTGCACGCCGACCCTCACCCGGGCAACTTCCGCGTCCTGCCCGACGGCCGGCTCGGCGTGCTGGACTTCGGCGCCGTGAACCGCCTGCCGGACGGCTACCCCGATGTCTTCGGCACGATCACCCGCATCTTCATCAGTGGCGACATGAAGAGCGTGGTCCAGGGCCTGAGGGACGAGGGGTTCATCCGCCCGCACATCAAGGTGGACGAGGAGGCCCTGCGGGGGTTCCTCGCCCCGTACGTCGAGCCGACGCGGGTGGAAGAGTTCACCTTCAGCAGGGAGTGGCTGCAGCGGCAGATGGCCGCGGTGACCGACCTGCGCCCGAACAACGTCGTGCGCCAGCTCAACCTCCCGCCGTCCTACGTGCTGATCCACCGGGTGCACGCGGCGGGCATCGGCGTGCTGTGCCAGCTCGGCACGACGGCCCGCTTCCGCGACGAAATGATGCGCTGGGTCCCCGGCTTCGCCGACGAGAACCCCAACGACCCACCCACAGCCATCGCCGCCTCCTGACCCGTCCCCCGCCGACCTTCAGACCACACCGCCTCCGCCGTCCGCCCATACCCGCACACCCCACCGGGTGGCGCATGATGCCCATGGCGCCCCACGCCAAGCCACACGGCCGTGCGACTGCCGCGCTGACCTCGCTAGCGTTGAGTCGCCTAAGCGGTGACCGTCTTGTCCTGTTGTCGGCGGACCATTTCGGTGATCCAGATCGGGGCGAAGGGGGACGTGCAGCCGGGGGAGGTCGGGTAGTTCTTGAGCACCTCTAGGCGTTCGCCTATCGCCATTGCGCGGGGGCGGTGGTCGGGGTGGTCGATGCCGATTTGGGCTAGGCAGTGGTTCATCGCCCACTGGAGGCGGTCGGGGGCGCTTTTCATCTCCGCCTCGATGACGTCGAGCAGTTCTGCCAGGTCGAGGCCGTCGGGCTTCTTCGTCACGCGTTCGGTGGTCAGTGCCCAGCCGGCGCTCGCGACCACCGGGTCCGGATCGGCGGACCAGGCCTGGCGCAGCTCTTCGGCGTGCGGGCTCTTCTTCACCACGTAGTTCACGAGCCAGTCGTGCACCTTGGGTGTGCGCGCCTCGCGCACCATGCCGTCCAGTTCGTCACGCGTGAACGCCTTCGGGCGGCAGATCAGGAGCGCCAGTAGTCTCGCCGCGCTGTCGTCCGTCGCCCAGAGCCGGCGCGCGAGGTCCTGCTGGGTCTTCAGCCGCTTCGCGAGCGCGCGCAGCTCGCCGAGATTCACACCGTGATCGTCACCGTGTCTCTCGTTCACCTCGCGCGTCTTCGGGTCCGCGAGCCGGGCCAGCTCGGCCATCACCTCGGCCACCATCGTCTCGGTCACCCCTGGCCTCCTGTCCGTCACGTGACGCTCAGCCTACGAGGAAGCCGGCCTCCTGTCCTCCACGCCGGATCGGGGACCACGACGCCCGAACGGCGCGGTGGGCTACGACGAGCACAATTCCGCGGTCTTCTTCGGGAAGGGTTCGGCCACCTTGACGGGGCGCGGAATGTGGCAGTGCGATGCCGAAGGGGCGACCCGGAGATCCGGATCGCCCCTTCGAATGTGATCACTGCAATCAAGGCCTGGAAGTTCATTACCGGCGTGCGGCCGGTGGGGGACGGCGGCGTCCTTTTCGCCGCGTCACCCCGCCGGACGTCACGCCATGCGGGCGAGAACCTGGTGGAGACGCGTGGACGCGCGCTCGACCTTGCGGCGGGCCTTGCGCAGACGCTGTACGTGGCTGACGAGCCGTTGCGACTCCGCCTCCCGGTGCAGCGTTCGTATTCGGTCAAACACCAGTTCTTCATACATATACGGCATCTCGGCGCCCCAGGCTCGCGTGGAGTTCATCAGTCCGGTTCCTTTCGGAGAATTTCAGCGGTCTACGGATTTATCGGCTAACTCAGGCAGCGACCGGAGTCTTACGCGGGCGACCCCGGGGCCTCTTCCTCGGGACGACGGTTCCGCGGAGAACCAGCTCGCCGCCCCAGACACCCCACGGCTCCTCGCGCTCCAGCGCACGGTCGAGGCAGGGCTTCCGGATGGGGCACCCTCCACAGAGGGCCTTGGCGAACTCGACGTCCTCAGGGGACTCGGCGAACCACAGGTCGGGGTCGGTACGACACGGGATATCGGCTTCGTCGACCAGGTCCATGGTCGTCGTTACCGCCATCTGCGTCACCTTTCTGCTGGATGTTCGGTTTGTCGGTTACCTCATCGGCGGTGATCGGCGGCGGAAAAACAAGAAGGCCGCGGATCCTGGATGCGGATCCGCGGCCTGGAGGGCTTCTCAGCCGGTCAGGTAGTGACCGGCTGGGGCCTCCAGGATGGCGGACCCTGCTCCCCACCATTGGCGGGGCTCGTGGTCTGCGGGTCGCCGGCCTCAGGACCGAAAACGGCCGGGAGATCGGCAACCGTGGCGGCGGTGCGGCGGTAGGCGAAGGCGCCCATGCCACGCTCGGCCTGGACGCGGGCAGACTGCTCCTGCCGGAGTTTCGCCACGGACCGCGCTTCGAGGACGAGCACCTCAGGCGCGGTGGGAGCGACGAAATGGCCGACCCGCGTGGCCGAAGCCGACGCGTCGACATGCAGGGAAGCGGCCCGCGGCAAGGCGGACATCGGCATCGAGATCAGCTTCACTGGGGTCACCTCCCAATCGAGTGTGTTGACGGCGGCCGACACGGATCGTCCGATCGGCTTGTGCATGACTCTAAACGTGGATCACGGAACCGGGCAACATATTTTCTACCTGCGATTTCACGGATTCGAGACACGGATCATGCACTCTTGCACGACCGAGACCGCGAGCTCTCCCGAAGGCGTGAACATCTGTCCCCGGGCGAGCCCGCGAGCGCCGCCCGACCACGGCGACTCCTGGTCGTACAGCACCCAGTCGTCCACGCGGAGCGGGCGGTGGAACCACATGGCGTGGTCCAGGGAGGCGCCGCTGACGTTCGAGGCGCCCCACGCCAGGCCGTGGGCGAGCAGGACGGTGTCGACCAGCGTGTAGTCGGAGACGTAGGCGGCGAGCACGACGTGCAGCAGAGGGTCGTCCGGCAGGTCGGCGTCGTAACGGAACCACACCCGCGTCTCCGAGCCCCGCAGGGACGGGTCGCCGACCGCCTCCCAGGTGAGGGGCGTGACGTACCGGGCGTCGACCGGGCGCGGCCGCGCCAGCCAGTCGCGCCAGGGGTGGGTGTCGCCGACCAGGTCACGCATGCGGTCCTGGAAGAGCGGCAGCGTCTCGGGGTCCGGCACCTCGGGCATCACGGCGGCCTGGTGCGCGACGCCGTCCTCGGCGATGTGGAAGGAGGCGGACATCGTGAAGATGGCCTTGCCGTGCTGGATCGCCACCACCCGCCGCGTGGTGAACGACCGTCCGTCGCGCACGCGCTCGACGTTGTAGACGATGGGCACGGCCGGGTCGCCGGGCCGGATGAAGTAGGCGTGCAAGGAGTGCACGGAACGCTCGGCGGGCACCGTGCGGCCCGCCGCGACCAGGGCCTGGGCGGCGACCTGCCCGCCGAAGACCCTCTGGATGCGCTCCTCCGGGCTGCGGCCCCGGAAGATGTCCCGCTCGATCTGCTCCAGGTCGAGCAGGTCGAGCACCTCCTTGAGCGCCTCGTTCACGTGACTCCCCCTCCGCGACAGATGTCCAGCACCGCTTCCCCGTACCGCTCCACCTTGACGCGGCCGATGCCGGCGATGGCGAGCAGGTCCTCCTCTGTGGTGGGCACCCGCTCGGCCATTGCCTGCAGCGTAACGTCGGTGAATACGACATATGACGGCATCTTCGCCGCTTTCGCCACTGAGGAACGCCAGGTCTTGAGGCGTTCGAGCAGTTCCTGGTCGTACTCGGCGGGGCAGGTCGCGCAGCGGCCCAGCTTCTGCTCGGTCGCGGAGGTCAGGGTCTTGGCGCAGACCCGGCAGTGCATCGGCGCCGGGATCCGCGCGACGCCCGCGCGCCGTTCGCGCGGGGAGGCGGCCGGGCGCGCCGGGGCCGTCCCGGTCAGGCCGTCCAGGAAGCGGGACGGTTTGCGCGACTTGCGGCCGCCCGGCGACCGGGCGAGCGCCCACGACAGGTGCAGGTGCACGCGCGCCCGGGTGACGCCCACGTAGAGCAGGCGGCGTTCCTCTTCGAGCTGCTCGGACGTCTCGGCGTAGACGATCGGCAGGGTGCCGTCGACGAGGCCGGCGAGGAAGACCGCGTCCCATTCGAGGCCCTTGGCGGCGTGCAGGGACGCCAGCGTGACGCCCTCCACGGGCGGGGCGTGCTGCTCGGTGGCGCGGCGCTCCAGCTCGTCGACGAAGCGCCGGAGGTCGCCGCCCTCGGCCGCGATGTCCTCGGCCAGGTCGGCCAGCGCCTTGAGCGACTCCCACTTCTCCCGCGCGGTGCCCCCGCCGGGCGGCTCGGGGGTGAGACCGAGGCCGGAGAGGATGTCGTGGACGGCACGGGCGAGCGGCTCGTCCCCGCCGGCCGAGCGCGCGGCGCCGCGCAGCAGCACCACCGCCTGGCGCACCTCGGGCCGCTCGAAGAACCTCTCGGCGCCGCGCAGCAGGTACGGCACGCCCGCGTCGGCGAACGCCCGCTCGTACGCCTCGGACTGGGCGTTGATCCGGAACAGCACCGCGATCTCGCGGGCGGGCACCCCCTGGGCGATCAGGTCCTTGGCCCGCCGGGCGACCAGCGCGGCCTCGGCCTGCTCGTCGTCGCACTCGGCGAAGACGGGCCTCGGGCCGTCCGGGCGCTGGGCGACCAGCTCCATGCGGTGGGGGGTGCGGGCCTTGGCGAGCACGCCGTTGGCCAGGCCGACGACCTGCGGCGTGGAGCGGTAGTCGCGGACGAGCCTGATGACCGCGGCCGAGGGGTGCTCGACGGGGAAGTTGGTGAGGTAGCGCGCGGTGGCGCCGCTGAAGGAGTAGATCGTCTGGTTCGGGTCGCCGACCACGCACACGTCGTCGCGCCCGCCGAGCCAGGTGTCGAGCAGGAGCTTCTGCAGCGGGTTGACGTCCTGGTACTCGTCCACGACGAAGTAGCGGTACTGGGCGCGGATCTGGTTGGCCACCTCGGCGTGCTCGGCCATCACCGCGGCGGTGAGCTCCAGGATGGTCTCGAAGTCGACCAGGTGGCGCGCGCGGCGCAGCGACTCGTACGCCTCGTAGAGCCGGGCGACCTCGTCGGGGGGGATGGGCGGCGTGCGGCCGGCCTTGGCGGCGAGGGCGGGGTAGTCCTCGGGGGCGACCTGGGTGACCTTGGCCCACTCGACCTCGGCCGCGATGTCGCGCAGCTCGCCCCGGTCGGAGCCGCGCCGCAGCTCGCGCGCCGCCTCCATGAGCAGGGGGAGCTTGGACTCGATCACGCGGGGCGGGTCCCCGCCGATGACGCGCGGCCAGAAGTAGGTGAGCTGGCGCAGCGCGGCGGCGTGGAACGTGCGGGCCTGGACGCCCTGGACGCCGAGGGAGCGCAGGCGCTGCTTCAGTTCCCCCGCCGCGCGAGTGGTGAAGGTCACGGCGAGCACGCTGCGCGCGTCCACCACGCCGGTCGCGACGGCGTGCGCGACGCGGTGGGTGATCGCGCGGGTCTTGCCGGTGCCCGCGCCCGCGAGCACGCACACCGGGCCCCGGACGGCCTCGGCCACCTGGCGTTGTTCCGGGTCGAGCCCGGCGAGGACGTCCTCGCGCTCCAAGGGGACCTCCTGGCGTGCGGTGCGGACAGGGTGCTGGCATCATCCTTCCAGCAGCGCGCCGCGTGCGTCGCCCCGCCCACGGGGAAGGTGCGGTCGGGAGCGCAGAACGTGCGCAACCCGGCCACTGTGCCCCACAATGGGGCCATGATCTCGGGGAAGGGATGAACCTGTGAGAAGTACGGTGACGGTGGGCGCGCTCGCTCTGGCCGCCGTCCTCCTCGCCCCCGCCGTCGCGGCGTCCGCGGCGCCGACGCCGTCGGCCACGCCTTCCCCGGCGCCCACGGCCAGTTCCACGGCGAGCCCGCCCACGGAGCCCGACCCCTTGGCGTCCACGATCAAGCGCACCTACTCCTACGGCCGCAAGGCGCGCCAGCGCATGGACGTGTGGTGGGAGCCGGGCGCCGGGCGCAGGCCCGCGGTCTTCATCCTGCACGGCGGCTGGTGGAGCAGCGGGGACAAGAAGTACATGACGGCCGTCAGCCGCTCGTACGCCGCGCTCGGCTACACCGTCTTCAACCTCAACTACCGGCTCTCGACGGAGGCCGCCTGGCCGGCGCAGCGCACCGACACGCTGGCGGCCATCACGCTGGCGCGCAAGCACGCCGACTTCTTCTCCTTCGACCCCGACCGCTACGTCGTGCTCGGCTTCTCGGCGGGCGGCCACATCGCGACCGCCGTCGGCACCTACCGGGACGGCGTGCCGGGGCTGCGCGGGGTGGTCGGCGTCTCGCCGGTGGTCTCGCCGCTGACGGCGTACTCCGACGGGGACGAGGGGGCCGACTACGACCAGCGCAAGCTGCGCAGGTCCGCGATCGCGCTGGCGGGCGGGTGCCGTCCGACGGGACGGTGCGCGCAGGTCTGGTCGAGCATGGAGGTCCCCTGGCACGCGAGCGCGCACGACGCGCCCGTGCTCAGCGTGCACTCGGCCGACGAGTTCGTGCCCGCCTACCAGAGCGAGCTTCTCAAGGAGGAGCTCGCGCAGGTGGGCGTGCCCATGGAGATCCGCGTGCAGCCGGGCTGGTACCACAGCAGCCCGCTGTACAGGGAGCCGGGCGTGGCGGAGTACGTCCAGGAGTGGATCGCGGGCCGTCTGGCCACGTCCGCCTCGGGGCAGGGCGCCTCGCGTCCGTCCCGGACGTCTCGCGGCGCCGCTCGGACGGCCCGGACGGACGCCCGTGAGGCGTCGTCCTCGTACCGGATCACCGCGCGCACGCCCGTTCTGCACTAGAGAGGCCGGGCGAAGGTAACGCCGTGCGGAGGGGTCCGGGCGGCGGTGTGGCGCGGGCCAGGGAACACGAGCGATGCTCACCGTGTTGCGCTGTATTGGCCGAACGCCACTCTGGGGACGTGAAGGGAAATCACGCTATGGCGCTTAAGGTGTACACCACCAGCTGGTGCGGACCGTGCAAGCGGCTGAAGAGCCAGCTCACGCGCGAGGGCATCGCCTACCAGGAGATCAACATCGAGACCGATCCCTCGGCCGCGAAGTTCGTCGAGAGCGTCAACGGCGGCAACCAGCTCGTTCCCACCGTGGTGCTGGAGGACGGCACCGCCCTGGCCAACCCGTCGGTGATGCACCTCAAGGGCCTGCTCGCGCGCTCCGGCGCCTGACGTCCAAGGACCGCGGACCGGCGGCGGGGACGCGTTCCCCGGCCGCCGGTTCTCCTGTGCGGGGCCTCCGCGCGGACCCGGAGGTCACCAGTCGCCGGACAGCGGGGCGCCGTACCAGCTCTCGATGAGGCGGCGGGCGATCGAGACGCCCGGCGGCAGGCGCACCTCGCCGTTCTCCACCGCCGCGCCGAGCTCGGACCGCGTCAGCCACATCGCCTCGGCGATCTCGTCGCGGTCCAGGATGATCTCGGTGGAGGCGGCCTCGGCGAAGAAGCCGAGCATCAGGCTGCGCGGGAACGGCCACGGCTGGCTGCCCATGTAGCGGGGCGTCCTGACCGTGACACCGACCTCCTCCAGCACCTCGCGGGCGACGGCCTGCTCCAGGGACTCGCCGGGCTCGACGAACCCGGCCAGCACCGAGAAGCGCCCCTCCGGCCACTGCGGGCCGCGGGCGAGCAGGCAGCGGTCGTCGCCGTCGTGGACGAGCATGATGACGGCGGGGTCGACGCGCGGGAAGTGCTGGCTGCCGTCCTTCGGGCAGACGCGCATGTGCCCGCCGGCGATCACGGTGGTGGCGGCGCCGCACCTCGGGCAGTGCTCGTGGGTGGTGTGCCACGCCTCCAGGGCGACGGCGTTGACCAGCAGCCCGGCGTCCCGGTCGCCGAGCACGGCGCCCGCCCTGCGCAGGCCCTCGGCGGCGACGTCGGCCCAGTCGGGGGCGTCCTGGACGGCCTCGGCGACCTCCGCGCCCTTGGGCAGCGGGTACGGCGTGGGCAGCGGCAGCGTGGTGGCGACCGCGAAGTAGGCGACGCCGTCGGCGTCCACGCCGAGCAGGTAGCGCTCGCCGTCGGGGGCCTCGTGCGGCGAGACGAGGACGAGCTCGGCCGTGCCGTTGTGCCGGCGGATCATCGTGTTGCCGTCGTGGACGAGCAGGACACGGGTGGCGGGGTCGGACCAGGCGGCGCTCAGCCAGTCCGCGTCGTTGCGGTGGACGGCCGACCTGTCGACGCCTCCGCGCGCGAGAAGCAGCGGCCCGAGCAGGCCCTCGCCGTGCGGGATCTCTCTCACGTGGCCTCCTCCCAGCGGACTGCCCATCCTATGACGCCCGCCGGAACAGGCCGTAATACGCCCGGCATGCCGGGCAATGCGGGCATCGCCGGTGATTAGCATGTCAGGCAGCGCGGCCGGTCCCGGGACGGCTAAGATCGGCTGGGTTAGGTAAGCCTTACCTGATTCCATCTCGGGGGTGCCCGCGTGCGGCTCTATCTGACCACGCTCAATCCGACCGACTCGGTCACCCGTGGCTTCCTGCCCGCCGCCCGCGCGCTCGGATGCGCGGTGACGATCCTCACCGACCAGCCGGAACGCTACCCCGGCGCCGAGACACTCCGCACCGACGTCCGCGACGCCCGCGCCGTGATCGACACGATCGCCCGCCACCACCGCCCGGACGCGATCTTCTCCAACTCCGACCACATCCAGCCCGAGACCGCGCTCGCCGCCGAGTACTTCGGCCTGCCCGCCAAGGACTGGCGCGCCTGCCTGACCGCCAAGAACAAGGCCCTCACCCGGCGCGCCCTCGCCCTCGCCGGCGTCGAGTCCGTCCACTCCGTACGCCTCCCGCCCGGCGGCCCGCCGCCCGCGGACCTGCCGTACCCGGTCGTGGTCAAGCCGCGCGAGGGGGTGGCCAGCGAGGACGTCGTGCTCGTACGGGACTCCGGCGAGCTGGCCACGGCCGTGGCGGACATCGGCGCCCGCAGGCCCACGGCCACGCTCGTCGCCGAGGAGTACCTGGAGGGCCCGCTGCGCACGCTGGAGACCCTGGGCGACGGCCGCGACCTGCGCGTGCTCGGCGGGTTCCGCACGACGCTCGGCCCGCTGCCGTACTTCGTCGAGGAACGGCTGGACTGGGACCCCGTCGCCGACCCGCACGTCCTGCGGGCGCTGGCCGCGATCGGGGCCGGGCTCGGCGCCTGCCACGCCGAGTACGTCGTGACGGACGCGGGGCCGCGTGTCGTCGAGGTCAACTACCGGGTGATCGGCGACACCTGCGACTTTCTGCTCGCGGAGCTGCTCGGGGTGCCGCTGCACGAGTGGATCCTGCGCGTCCACCTCGGCGAGCCGGTCATGACGCCGCCGGACGCCACGGGGCACGGCGCGGCGGTGAGCCTTGTCGCCGACGCCACCGGGACGATCAAGGAGGGTCCCGGGGACGTGGCCGAGAACGCCGGGGACGTCCGGCTGCGGCACCGCGCCCTGCGCGCGGTGGGCGACCAGGTCGAGCTCACCCACACCAACCGCGACTACCTGGGCATCGTCAGGGCCGTGGGGCCGGACGAGGCCGCGGTGTCCCGGGCGGTCGACGGCTTCCGCGCCCGCCACCCGTGGGTGATCGGGTGAGCGGCGCCGAGCGCCACGTCGCGGCCCGCGTCCTCGACGCGTTGCTGCGCGAAGACTACGGCGGGCTGGCCGCCCGGATGACCCACGACAAGGACGGCGTCCGGCTCGTGCTCCCCACGGGCCGCGTGGTGCGTCTCGTTCCGGGGTCCCTGTTCCAGGACTTCGTCTGCGCGCCCGAGGAGTCGCCGGCGCTCGCCGAGGTGCTGGACTCGCTCGCCGCGCTCGCCGGCTACCGGGACGGCGAGGGGGTCGCCGCCTTCGCCGAGGAGTGCCGGGCGGCCGTGCGGGGCCGCCGCTGGTTCGAGTCCCGCCGCGACGAGGTCGCCGCCCGCATCGCCGCCGCGCACGGCACGCGCGACGGCCGGGGCGTCCCCGGCGTCGTGTACGAGTCGCTGGCCGCCTTCGCCGAGCACCCGGTCCATCCCACCTCGCGGGCGCGGCCCGGCCTGGCGGAGGCGGACACCGTCGCCTACGCGCCCGAGTTCGCGCCCGAGTTCCGGCTCCGCTGGGCGCGGGTGCCGGTCGCGGGCACGACACGGGCCGGCGACCCGCCCGGCTGGTGGCCGCGAGATCCCGGCCCCGGGCACACCCTGTTCCCCGTCCACCCGCTGACCGTTCCCCTCGTGCGCGACATTCCCGGCGTGCGCGTGCTCGACGAGCCGTACCGCGGCGTCCAGCCGACCCTCTCCATGCGGACCGTCGCGGCCGGGCCGCGCACGCACCTGAAGCTGCCGCTGCCCGTCAGCACGCTGGGCGCGCGCAACCGGCGGTCCATCAAGCCCGCCACGCTCGGCGACGGCGCGCGGGCCGAGCTGCTGCTGCGCGAGATCGTGGACAGGGAGCCCGGCCTGGACGTCCTGCTCGCCGACGAGCAGACCTACGCCCACGCCGGGCACGAGTACCTGGGGTGGATGGCCCGCCGCCTCCCGGAGGGCGAGATCGTCCCGGTCGCGGCCCTGCTCTCCCCCTTCCCCGGCCGCGCGCCCCGCGTGCTGGACGACCTGGCCGCCCGGTACGCCGGCGGCGACGCGCCCGGGGTGCTGGCCGACTACCTGCGCGTGCTGTTCACGTGGAACGTGCGGCTCTTCGTCACCTACGGGGTCGCCCTGGAGGCCCACCAGCAGAACCTCGCGCTGGTGTTCCGCCCGGACGGCCCGGCGCGGCTGCTGGTCAAGGACAACGACGGGATGCTCGCCTCGCCGGCCCGGCTGCGCGCGGCGGGGCTCGCCGTCCCGGACTTCACCGACCCGCGCATGCTCACCGACGACCCGCACGCCCTGGCCGACGTGTTCGTGACGATCACGCTGCACCTGGCCGCGGCGGCCGTCGCGTTCGGGGCCGGGCACGGCGGGCTCGTCGCCGAGGCGCTGGACAAGGCCCTGGCCGAGTACGGAGGCCACCCGATGGCCCGGCTGCTGCGCGCCCGCACGCTCGACGCGGCGCGGCTCGTCGGCAAGTCGATGGTCACCGCGGGGACACTCGCCGACCGGGGCCGCGTCGCCGCCGACGTCAACAAGCACTACGGGACGAGCGGCCCGAACTACCTGCGCCACCACCGCGGAAAGGCGACCTCATGAACCGCGCCACGCTGGACTCCCCCGCCGGGCGCGCCGCGGACGACGGAGCGTCCGCCGACCCCGGCGAGGTGGCCGAGCGGGCCTCGGTCGCCGCGCTGCTGCGGTGCTGCCTGCGCGAGGTCGCGGGGCCGCGCGGCCAGGTGTGGGCGGCGGGGCCGTACCTCACGCTGCGCCTGGCCGGGCACCTGCTCCGCGTCCCCACCTCCGGCGGGCCCGCGCTGCGCTTCGACGGGCCGGCCGAGCGCCTCGACCAGGGGGCGTGGCATCCGTTGTCCCTGGACCGGCTGGTCCGGCTCGTCGAGACCGAGCTGGGCGCGGGGGCCGCGGCGTCGGTCAACGACGAGTTCGCCGGGCAGGTGGCCGGGAGCAGGGACGTCATCGCGGCGCTGCTGCGGGCGCGGCGGACGGCCGTGCCGCCGGGCGACGCGTGGCTGGCCTCGGAGCAGGCCCTGGTGTTCGGGCACCCGTTCCACCCCTCCCCCAAGGCGCGGGAGGGCGCGGGGTGGGAGCGGTACGCGCCCGAGGCGCACGCGGCGTTCCCGCTGCGGCTGCTCGGGGTGCGCGAGGACGTGGTGGCGTCCGGCGGCGAACCGGGCGTCCTGGACGCGCTGGGCGAGGCGCCGGACGGGTACGTGCTCCTGCCCGCCCACCCGTGGCAGCTCCGCCTGCTCGGCGCGCGGACGGCGGACGCCCTCGCGGACGGGCGGCTCGTGGACCTCGGGGACGCGCCGGGACGGGCGGTCCCCACCTCGTCGGTGCGCACGGTGTACGAGCCTCGTATCGGCATATGCCTGAAGTTCAGCCTCGATGTGCGGATCACCAACTGCGTGCGGAAGAACGCCTGGTACGAGCTGACCGCCGCCGCCGAGCTGACCCGGCGCCTGGAACCCGTCTTCGGCGACCTCGCGTCGCGCTTCCCGGGCACGCGGTGGCTCGCCGAGCCCGGCTACCGGTCGGCGGCGCTCGGGACGCGCCTGCTCGAAGGGCTGGGGGTGATCGTCCGCCGCGGCCCCTGGGAGGTCACCGGGCCCGGCGTGACGCCCGTCCTGGCCGGAGCGCTCGCCATCCCCGGCTACGGCGCCCGCGCCACCTCCCCCAAGCGGGACGACGGGGTGGGGCGAGTGGCGGAGGCCATGGCGCGGGATCCGGCCGGGTGGTGGGGGGATTATGTCGAACAGGTGGCGGTGCCCGTTCTCGACGCCTACTTCCGGCACGGCGTCGTGCTGGAGCCCCACCTTCAGAACGTGCTCGTGGGGATCTCCCCGGAGGGCATGCCGGTTGAGGCGATATTTCGTGATCTGGAGGGGACGAAACTGGTCACCGGACGCCACGACGTCTCCGGCCTGCCCGATCCGGCCGCGCGGGCCGCGTGCTATGACGCCACGCGCGGCTGGAACCGCGTGGTCTACTGCGTCATGGTGAACCATCTTCCCGAGATCGCGGCCACGGTCGCCGTCACGGCGGCACGGGCGGCCGCGCCGGCCCGTACGGAGGTCCCCATGGTCGCGGACGAACTGCTGCGGGAGCTGTGGGCGCAGGCCCGCTCCCGGCTGGCCCGCTACTCCGCGGAGCACGGGCGTCCACTCCCCCTGTCGGACCTGCTGGCCGGCGCCCCGCTGCCCGCCAAGGCCAACCTCACCGCCCGCTGGGCCCGCTCCGCCGACCGCGACGCCGGGTACGTCCCCATAGCCAACCCCTTCGCGGGGGTACCGGCGTGACCGTCCCAGGCCCGCGCCAGGAGACCGCGGGCACAGCGGACGTGATCGTCCCGGACGGCGTCCGCGAGCGGGCCCTGCGGCTGGCCGACGCGCTGCCCGCCTACGTCTACGACCTCGCCGCGCTGGACTCCCACGCCGCGACGGTACGGCGGGCGCTGCCCGGCATCGAGCTGTACTACGCGGTCAAGGCCAACCCGGACCCGGCGCTGCTGCACGTCCTGGCCCCGTACGCGGACGGCTTCGAGGTGTCCTCCATCGGCGAGGTCGCCCACGTGCGGTCCGTCCTCCCGGACGCCCGCCTCGCCTTCGGCGGACCGGGCAAGACCGACGCCGAGCTGGCCCTGGACGTCCACCGCCTCCACGTCGAGAGCCCCGGCGAGCTGCGCCGCCTCATCGACATGGACGTACCGGCGGACGCCCTGCTCCGGGTCAACCTCGACGTGCCGGTCCACGGCGCGTCCCTGGCCATGGGCGGCGGCGCCACCCCCTTCGGCATGGACCCCGACGGCGTTCTGGAATGCCTGCGCCTCACGGACGCGCAGTCCCTGGGACCCACCGGCGACCACAACCACGCGAAGTCCCTGCGACCCGTCGACGGCCAGAACCGCGTGGAGTCCCTGCGGCCCACCGGCGGCCAGAACCGCGTGGAGTCTCTACGGCCCACCGGCGGCCAGAACCGCGTGCGGCTGCGCGGCGTTCACGCCCACCTGGCCAGCGGCCTGGACGCCCCCGCGCTGCTCGGCCTGGCCGAGGCCGTCCTCGCGTTCGGCCGCGGGCTGGAGGCCACCGAGATCAACCTCGGCGGTGGCATGGCCGTGTCCTACGACGCTCCGGACAAGCTCTTCGACTGGCAGCGGTACGGCCTCGGCCTCAACGCCCTGCGCGCCCCGGGCGAGACGCTGCGCATCGAGCCCGGCCGGGCCCTGACCGCCTACTGCGGCTGGTACCTCACCCGGGTGCTCGACGTGAAGCGCGTCCACGGCGAGGTGTTCGCCGTCCTCACCGGCGGCACCCACCACCTGCGCACCCCCGTCGCCAAGGGCCACGACCACCCCTTCGCCGTCCTGCCCACGGGCCGCCCCGGCACCGGCATAACCGACGAACCGGTCACCCTCGCCGGCCAGCTCTGCACCCCCAAGGACGTCTTCGCCCGCCGCGTCGTCACATCCGTCAACACCGGCGACATCATCGCCTTCGCCATGGCCGGCGCCTACGCCTGGACCATCTCCCACCACGACTTCCTCATGCACCCCAAACCGGCCTTCCACTACCTGACATGAGGAATGTCGTCAGGTGGAGCCGGTCTTGGGCCGCCCATCCCCCCGACACGCCGACGCCTTAACCGTTCGTGACCTGTAAGGTACTCACAGCGACCATGACGCACGGGATGTCGTTGGTTACCGTGGAAGGGTGATCGAGGTGAGCCTGCATCTGACGGAAGATCTCAAGCATCGAGTGACCGAAGCGGCGCGGCGGCATCACGTCTCGGACGAGCAGTACATGCTCAACGCCATCGAAAGATCACTTCGCGAGGACGCGCCCCACCGGACCACACGACCACGTCCCACTCTTCCGTTGTTCCGCAGCGGCGACCCGACCCTCGCGGAACGTGTCGACGACATCCTCGCAGAAGGGTTCGAGCAAGGCGACGATGCTCGTCCTTGACACCAGCGGTCTATGGGCGGCGATCGATGCGGACCAACGACACCACGAGGCGACGAAACGGGCGCTGCTCAGAGATCCAGGCCCTTACCTGCTCTCACCGTTCGTGCTCGCGGAAATCGACTACCTGCTCTTGACGCGGCAGGGCATCGACCGTGAGTGCGATCTGCTGCGCGACGTCGCCGCGGGCGCCTATGAACTGGTCACGGTGACCAACGAAGACGTCGGCCGCGTCCTCACCGTCGTGGAGCAGTACCGCGACCTCGCCGCGGAAGTGACGGACGCGTCCGTGGCGCTCCTGGCGGCGAGGTACCAGACCACGCGAGTGCTCACGCTCGACCAGCGACACTTCCGGCCGATGAAGCCGCTATGGGGAGACACGTTCACGATCCTCCCGGCCGACGACAAGAACTGACGCGCTCCGCCTCCACGCGTCTCGGGTTCGCATGCGGCTCCCCAGTACGGCTGCGTCAGGGCGGAGTCCGATCCATCGGATTAATCCGGGCTTTCGCCCCTTCCTTCCGCGCCGCCGGCGGCCTCACGGGGTATGGTCTTCTTAGAGATTCAACTACTGATGAATTAAGGACGACGGGTCAGGCGTATTCGGCACAGGGAGGATCGGCATGAGTGTGGAGAGCACTGGTGTTCTGGTGTGTGGCGGTGGGCCCGCGGGGATGATGCTGGGGCTGCTGCTGGCGCGGGCGGGGGTGGCGGTTACCGTGCTGGAGAAGCATGGTGACTTTCTGCGGGACTTTCGCGGGGACACCGTTCACCCGGCCACGATCCGGCTGCTGGACGAGCTGGGGCTGGGGGAGGGCTTCCGGGCGCTGCCGCAGAGCCATCTCGGAGGGCTGTCGCTGCCCGCGCCGGACGGGAGTCTGGTCCCGCTGAGCGACTTCGCCGCGCTGCCGCCGCCGTACAACTACATCGCGATGGTGCCGCAGTGGGACCTGCTGTCCTTTCTCGCCGAGGCCGCCGGCAAGGAGCCCGGGTTCTCGCTTCGCATGAACACCGAGGCCACCGCGCTGGTCAGAGAGGGCGAGAAGGTCGTCGGGGTCAGGTACCGCACGGCGGACGGCGGCGAGGGCGAGATCCGCGCCGAGCTGACGGTCGGGTGCGACGGCAGGCACTCCACCCTGCGCGCGGACGCGGGCCTGGTGCCGCGGGAGTTCCCCGTGCCGTTCGACGTGTGGTGGTTCCGCCTGCCCCGCCCCCCTCAGGACGGGGACGGGCCCGCCGCCATCACCCCGGTGGCCCGGGGCACGGAGGCCCTGATCGCGCTGGCCCGCGAGGGCTACCTCCAGGTGGCGTACTTCACCGCCAAAGGCTCCGACCCGCGGCTGCGCGCCGAGGGCATCGAACGGTTCCGCGAGCGCGTCGCGCGCCTGCGTCCCGACTTCGCCGACCGGGTGGACGAGTTGAAGAGCATGGACGACGTCTTCGTGCTCGACGTCAAGCTGAACCGGCTCAAGCGCTGGCACCTCGACGGGCTGCTGCTCATCGGCGACGCCGCGCACGCCATGTCCCCCGCGGGCGGGGTCGGCATCAACCTGGCCATCCAGGACGCGGTGGCCGCCGCGACCATCCTGGCCGGGCCGCTGCGGCGGCACGCCGTCACCGTCGCCGACCTGGCCGCCGTGCAGGCGCGCAGGCGGCGGCCCACCGTCATCGTCCAGACCGGCCAGCGGCTGCTGCAGCGGTTCATGTTCGGGGACCAGTTCACGGGCAAGCGCTCGGGACCGCCCAAGGCTCTACTGCTCCTCGGCCGCATGTTCCCCCGATTCCGCACGATCCCCGCCCGCTTCATCGGCTTCGGCCCCCGCCCGGAACACGCCCCCGCCTTCGCCCGCAGAATCCCGTAGACGTCCGCTCGCCGGCCTGGCTCAGCTCAGGAAGGCCGGGCGGAGCATGGCGAAGGCCTGGTCCACCAGGGCGAGCCGGTCGGTGGACCCCCCGGCGCGGACCCACTCGCGTGCCACCACGTCCAGGGCCGCCCCCGCCGCCGCGGCGGCGAGGTCGGCCTCCAGCGGGGGTATGCCGCGGTCGGTCAGCGCCCCGATGATGCGGGCACGGGCCTCGTCGCGCTTGTGGAGCAGCCTGGCCCGCAGCGCGGGGGTGGACTCGATGAGCCGCATCCCCTCCACCTGCGCGGTGATCCGCGCCTCCCAGCCGCGCAGCACGGCGTGCAGGCACTCCCAGGGACCCTCCTCGGGCGGACGCGTGGCGATCTCCTCGGCGACCTGCTCCCCCATCGCCTCCACCTCGCCGAAGACGGCGTCCTCCTTGGTCGGGAAGTAGCGGAAGAAGCTGCGTTTGGACATGCCGGCCGCGTGGGCGATGTCGTCGACCGTCGTCGCGTCGAAGCCGCGCTCGGCGAAGAGCTGGAGCGCCCGTCCGGCGATTTCGGCGCGTACGGCGCGCCTGGTGCGATCCCGCAAACCCTCCATGGCGCAATGCTACACCGATTGCCTATCATGACACTTGGTGCCATATTCGATGCGACGCTCTCTCTTCGAGTACGGAGGCTCACATGCGAGGCGGAACCGTTCTGGTCACCGGCAGCACCGGCGGAATCGGCAAGGAGACGGCGCGCGGGCTGGTCGCGCTCGGCGCCAGGCTGCTCCTCGTCGGCCGCGACCCGGCACGGGCACGACAGGCGGCCGACGAGCTCGGGGCGGGCGGCGGCCGGGTGGAGGCCATCGCCGCGGACGTCACCCGTCTGGACGAGGCGGCCAAGGTGGCCGCGTGGGCCGCGAGCCGTTGCGACCGGCTGGACGTGCTGGTCAACAACGTCGGGGCGAGCCCGCCGCGCCGTACGCTCACCGCCGACGGCGTGGAGGTCACGTTCGCCGCCCATGTGCTGGCGCCGTTCACGCTCACCCACCTGCTGCTGCCCCTGCTCGGCGGCCGGGTGGTGAACATCACCGGCGGCATCCCCGGCGGGCCGATCGACCCCGGCAACCTGCAGGCGGAGCGGCGGTACCTGGGCTGGACGTTCAGCCAGTACAACCACACCAAGACCATGCTGATGGCGATGAGCCTGCGCTTCGCCGAGAAGGTGGCAGGCAGCGGCGTCACGGTCAACGTCGCCTACCCCGGGCACGGCCACACGCCGATGAACCGGGCGATGACGATGGCCGGATTCCCTTACGTCTACCGGCCGCTGGTACCGCTGCTGCGGGTCGCCGCGCCACGGCTCTTCGGCGATCTGGCGAAGCCCGCGCGCTCCAGCGTGTACCTGGCCTCCAGCGCGGAGGTGGACGGCGTGAACGGCGCCTACTTCAGCATGAAATGCCGCCGCACGGCCTGGCCCGCCGGCGCGCTCGACCCGCACGGCCAGGACGCGGTCTGGGCCCTGTGCGAGCGCCTGTCCGGCGCGGTCGTCTGACCTGTGGCCGATTCGGGGCGGCGATCCGACCGTGGTTTCCCCGGCGGGCCGGCGCAGCGAACAGAGCAGGGCGAGTGCCCCCTATGCAGCCTGGACGGATGACCTTTACCTTGTGCGGTGACGGAGAGGATCGCCCCGGTGAAGGTGCTGAAGGCGGGGGCCGCGCTCGTTCTCGCGGTTCTGGTGCATTCGTTCACGGTGACGCTGCTCGTGGCGGGCGGATGGATCATCGCCAGGAGCCCCGGCTTCGCGGCGGCCTGGGCTGCGGGCGGGCTGCTCGTCGCCATCGGGGCGCTGCTCTTCCCCCGGCCGCGCGGGCTGCCGGCCGACGCCGAGGTCGTCGAGCCGTCCGCCGCGCCCGAGTTGTACGGGCTGGCACGGCGGGTCGCCGGGGCCGTAGGAACGGCGGCGCCCGTGGTCGTCGCCGTCAGTGACCTCGCCGTCGGCTGCGCGTACGCGCGGGTGGGGTGGCGGCGCAGGCCCGCGCTGGTCGTCGGGCTGCCGCTGTGGCTGGTGCTGTCGGCGCGGGGGCGCGTGGTGCTGCTGGCGCGGACGTACGCGCAGAGGGAGAAGGACGACCTGCTGGTGAGCGGGGCGCTGTGGACGCTGGCCCGGTGGCGCGAGTCGCTGATGAGCGGCAAGCCGCTGGCCCGGCGCGGCGAGACGCACATGTACATGGCGACCGTGCTCGGCGCGGCGGCCCCGCGCGGCGGGTACGAGGCCGCGGGAACGCTCGGCCAGGTCCTCGGGAAGCTGGTGGGCTGGCCCGCGCTGCTGCTGGAACACGCCCTGCGCGGACTCGTCCGCCCGGACGGCACGGGGCCGGAGGGCACTGGGGCGGACGGCACGGGCTCCGTTGCCACGACGGCGGAGGTCGCGTGGTTGGAGAGGATGGTGGAGGGGAGGCGGTTCGTGGCGCCGCTTCAGGCGGCGGCGCTGCGCGGGGCGAGCGTGGCGGAGATCCGCCGGTCGCCGCTGGTCGCCGAGGACGATCCCGGCGCACGGGCCGCCGGAGCCCCTGCCGCGAGTCCGCTGCTCGCCGAGGCCGCCTCCGGCGCCATCGACGGCGAGCTGTCCCCGCACTATGCGCGCGCGATGCGCTCCTTCGGCCTGATCTGGTGACGACGACCCGACGAGCCCGCCGTCGCGACGAAACCCTGTGACGCCAGGCCCGGCGGCGAGGACGAGGTGAACCCGCCGGCCGTGGCGAAGATCTAAGAGGGCGTGCCCTTCACCGTGAGCCATGTCGCCGCGATCCTGCCGCTGCGACGGTGGTCGCCGCCGTCCACGCTGTCCGTCGGGGCCGTGGTGATGGGCTGCGTGGCCGGAGCGGGGGCCGTGGCGGGCTGTTGCGTCGTCGTCTGGCACGTGTGGCGGGGGCATCGGTCACGGCTTGCGCGCCTGGACGGCGAGCACGATCGGGGTCGGCTCGCCCGTCTCGGCGAAGCGTTCGAGGGTCAGGCCGGCGTCGAGGAACATGCGCGTCAGGTCGGGCAGCGGCCAGTGCGTGGCGCCGACCCTGCTCCGCACCCCCTGGTCGGTCCACGAGGCTTTCGTCCAATGGCCGTCGACGTAGCCGGGGTGGATCACGACCGCGGCGGGGTCGCTCCGGTCGGCGAAGCCGCCGCAGAAGCAGGGGTGGACGCCCACGTGGACGAAGACCCCGCCGGGGCGTAACACCCGGGCGACCTCCCGCAGTGCGGTCGCGTACCCCGGCATGTCGGTGTGGACCATCATCGCGATGGCGGCCGGAAGCGCGCCGTCCCGGATCGGCAGCCGCTCGGCGTCCGCGCGGGCCACCGGCAGGCGGCCCCGCGCGTACCGCAGCATGCCGGAGGACAGGTCGATCCCGAAGGGCGTCCACCCCAGCTCACGCACCGTGCGCGCATGAACGCCGGTGCCGCAGCCGACCTCCAGGCAGACACCCGCGCCCGGCCCCAGGAGATCTCGGAGGACCCGGCCCAGGCCCAGCGCGTCCCCGCCTGCTCCCCTGGCGCCCGCATGTCCCTCTTCCTCGGCCCCGGCGTGACGCTCTTTGCCGGTGCCGTCGCCGCCGAGGAAGACCTTCTCGTACCAGTCCGCGATCTCGTCGTACGCAGGTGTCGCCGCCATGATCCGCCCCTTCGTTCGCCGATGCGTTCGCAGCCTCATTGAGCACCGGGGCGACCGGCCCGGGCCATGCGTTCCGCCCAGGGCGGTTCCGCCGGGAGCGCAAATCCGCGGCGCCGCCGTCGCCGGGCTCACCCGGGGGTGTTCGCCTTGACGTGGCGGCGGCGGCCCACCATCATTCCACTAACTCATTAGTGAAAGAGTGGAGCGTGATGGAGTTTCACTTGGACCGTGGCTCGGGCGTGGCCACGTACCTGCAGCTCGTCCACCAGGTAAAACACGCCCTGCGCCTCGGGACCCTCGTCCCCGGCGACCGGCTGCCCACGGCCAAGGAGGTCGTGGAGAAGCTCGCGATCAACCCGAACACGGTGCTCAAGGCGTACCGGGAACTGGAGCGCGAGGGGCTCGTGACCGCGCGCCCCGGGCAGGGCACGTTCGTCGAGCGCACCCTCGGCGGCGCGTCACTGGCCGAACACGCCAGGCTCCGCCGCGACCTGCTCCGCTGGGTGCGCACGGCACGCGAGGCCGGCCTGGACCAGGAGGACGTCCAGGCTCTGATCGCCTCGGCGGTCGGCGAGGCGTTCCGCGACCACCAGCAGGAGCCCGCGACCAGGAAGGACGAGATCGCGTGACGGCGAACGGCGTGACGGCGGAAAGCGACGCCGCCGCGGACGGTGCGGTGGCGTTGCGGACGTCCGGGCTGGGCAGGCGGTACAGAGGCGTGTGGGCGCTGCGGGACTGCTCGCTGTCGATCCCGGCGGGCCGGGTGGTCGCGCTGGTCGGGCCGAACGGCGCGGGCAAGACCACGCTCATCCACATGATCGTCGGCCTTCTCACGCCCACCGAGGGAGAGGTGCGGATCTTCGGCGCCGCGACCGGCCGCGACCGGGTGGCCTTCGTGGCGCAGGACAAACCGCTGTACAACGGCTTCACCGTCGCCGAGACCCTGCGGTTCGGCCGCACCCTCAACCCCGGCTGGGACGACGCCATGGCCCGGCGACGACTCGCCGACCTGGACATTCCCCTCCGCCGCAAGGTCGGCGCGCTCTCCGGCGGGCAGCGGACGCAGGTCGCGCTGACGATGGCCCTCGCCAAGCGGCCGGACCTGCTCGTGCTCGACGAGCCGCTCGCCGACCTCGACCCCCTGGCGCGGCACGACGTGATCCGGGGCCTCATGGCGGCGGTCGCCGAGCACGGCACCACCGTGCTGCTCTCGTCCCACGTCGTCTCCGACCTCGAAGGCACCTGCGACTGGCTGGTCATGCTGAACCGGGGCCGGGTCCAGGTGAGCGGCGACCTCGACGACCTCGTGGCGTCGCACCGCCTGCTGACCGGGCCCGCCGAGGCGGCCGACGACATCGCCGCGCGTCTGCCGGTCGTCGCCCGCACCGTGTCCGGACGGCAGGCGAGCCTGCTCGTGCGCGACCCGGCGCCGCCGGCCGACCCGCGCTGGACCTCGCACGCCATCGGGCTGAACGACCTGATCGTCACCTACCTGCGCGACCCGCACGCGGGCGCCTCCCGGCACCTGTCGGCCGTACCCGGCCGGGTACCCGCCGAATGAAAGGACGACCTTCTCGATGCTGTGGCTGACGTGGAGGCAGCACCGGGCGCAGATCGCCGTGACGTTCGGCCTGCTCGCCGTGCTGGGTGTCATGCTCCTGGTCACCGGCCTGCAGGCGGCGGACTACGCGGCACGGCACGCCCCGCCGGGGTGCCCCGGGCCGGCGCCGGTCTGCCAGGCCGTCAACGAGGCGCTGCGCGACTGGTACGACCCGATGTACATGGCCTTCGGGCTGCTCCCCCTGGCCGGGCCCGCGCTGGTCGGCGCGTTCTGGGGCGCGCCGCTGCTGGGACGCGAGTACGAGCGGGGCACCAACAAGCTGGCCTGGACACAGGAGGTCCCGCTCGGGCGCTGGCTCGGGTACAAGATCGTGACCCTCGCCGGTCTGCTCGTCGCCGGCGGCCTGGCGTCCGCGGCGATGATCAGCACGTGGACCTCGGTCTTCCGCGGCGCCGTGTACGGCTCGGCGCTCTCCAACCCGGGAGAGTTCAACATGGTCGGGGTCGCGCCCGCCGCGTGGTGGCTGTTCGCCTTCGCGGTGGGGACGCTCGCGGGCACGCTGTTCCGCCGGACGCTGGTCGCGATGGCCGTGACGATCGCCGTGCTCATGCCGGCGTTCCCGCTCGTGTTCTTCGCGCAGAAGGACTTCGCCGAGCCGGTCCGCCTGGTCACCGCCGACCGGGATCAGCCCATCGACCAGGGCGGCCTGTTCGTGACGGAGAACTGGGTGGACCCGGCGGGCCGCGAGCTCACGGTCACACCGGTCGACGTCTGCGTGGCGTCGGAGGAAGTGGACATGCGCAGCGGCCGGGCGCAACTCGAAAGGGACCGCTGTCTGCTGGACCGCGGCTACCGGATGGCCGTGTACTACCACCCCGCGAACCGTTTCTGGCCCTTCCAGTGGACCGAGGCCGCGATCCTCACCGCGGCGGCCGCGGCCCTCACATCCCTCGCCATCGCCCGCACCTCCCGCCGCCGCATCTGACGATTTCAGGGGGTGTGGGTGTCGTACTTCTCGCGGTTGGCGAGTACCTCGTCCATGTGCGCTTCGGCCCACGCCTTGATGCCGCGTATCACGTGGTGGAGCGAGAGGCCGAGGTCGGTCAGCTCGTAGGTGACCGTGACCGGCACCGTGGGGGTCACGGTGCGGGTGACCAGCCCGTCGCGCTCCAGGGAGCGCAGCGTCTGGGTGAGCATCTTCTGGCTGACCCCGGCCAGCCTGCGGGACAGCTCGGAGTAGCGCATGGACCGCGGCTCGCCGCCGAGGTCGCCCGCGGATCGCCGCGGGCCGTCGCTGCCGAGCGCGGCCAGGATCAGCGCGACCCACTTGTCGGAGATCCGGTCGAGCAACCGGCGGCTCGGACACTTCGCCAGGAAGGCGTCGTAGTCCGCCTTCACCTCTGCCCGCTTCTGGGTCGCCGTCCTCGTCGGCATCGACCGCTCCTTCCTACCGGGGGGTGGCTTACGCACTTCGAAGTGCGTACTTCCCACTGGAGAGTTACCTCCCCATAGTGATGCGGGACGACCGTCGTACGCAACGAATGGAGCGAGCATGATCTGGACAGCCGGCTTCCGCACCGCGGTGATCAGTCCCTATGAGCGGATCCAGCTCACCGAACCCCGCGGCTTCGCCGACCAGACGGTGCGTCAGGTGCTGCACATGGCCGGCGGCGGAGATCGGCTCCGCGTACGCCTGACGAACCGTTACGGCCGCACCCCCTTGACCATCGCCGCCGCGGGCGCCGCCACCGAGCACGGGCAGGCCGCCCTCACCTTCGACGGCGCGGAGAGCCTCGTCATCCCGCCGGGAGAAGAGGCCGCGAGCGACCCGATCGATCTGCCCGTCGCCCCCGGCGCCGACCTGATCCTCAGCCTCTACTTCCCTGAGGAGACAGGCCCGGCCACCTACTCCCACCGGCCCATGGAGACCGCTCACGTCGTGGGCGGTGACCACGTCGCGTCTCCCGCGCTGCCCGGCGCCGAGCGGGTGGAAGCCCGGTTCTACGTCTCGGGCGTCGACGTGCCCGCTCCGGACGGCACCGCGATCGCCGTGGCGTTCGGCGACTCCTGGTTCGAGGGGGTCGGCTCCACGACCGGCGCGAACAACCGCTCGGTGGACTTCCTCAACCGGCGCCTCACGCGGGGATGGGTCGTCAACCAGGGCATCGCGGGAAACCGCCTTCTGCGGGACGAGGTCGGCGAGCACGGGCTGGCGCGCTTCGACCGCGACGTTCTCTCGATTCCCGGCGTGACCCACGTCCTGGTGCACTTCGGCATCAACGACCTCGGCCTGCCCGGCATGTCCGGCGAGCCTCCCGCAACCTCCGACGCCCTCATCGAGGGCTTCGAGGCCCTGG
The DNA here is from genome assembly GCF_014205275.1 of Sphaerisporangium siamense. Lineage (NCBI taxonomy): Bacteria > Bacillati > Actinomycetota > Actinomycetes > Streptosporangiales > Streptosporangiaceae > Sphaerisporangium > Sphaerisporangium siamense. Next base: position 2,833,370 of record NZ_JACHND010000001.1, on the reverse strand, counting down.
CCGACCGCGCCCACCAGGCGGGTTTGAAGATCCTCGCCGCCACCATCGGCCCCTTCGCGGGCGCCGTCCATCCCGGGATCAGCACCCCCGAGGGCCTCGCCGCCCGGCGCGAGGTGAACGACTGGATCCGTACCACCGACGCTTTCGACGCCGTCTTCGACGTGGCCCGAGCCGTCGAGGGCCGCGAAGCCCTCGACCACATCCACCCCGCCCTGGACAGCGGCGACGGCATGCACCTCAACGACAAGGGCGCCAAGGCCATGGCCGACGCCGTGAACCTGGAGGACCTGGAGGACCTGGCCCTCTAGAGACCGCGCCCCTGCGGACTTTTAATCCGTAGGTTCCGGGTTCGAGCCCCGGGCGCCCTACCACTCCATACCCTACCCGACCTGGGATTTCTTGGTTTTCGGCCATCTCTGACGCGTGAAGACATCCCGTGTCGGTCCCCAGCAGTAGTGTTGCCAGAGGCCGAAAATCTCCCACCTCACGGTTCGCCTCCCGATACAGTGCTGTTCCTGACTTCTTCCCCTCGAAGGGCAGCCTCTCGTGATGGCAGGCGTGCCGCGACCTTCGCCGTGCTTCCTGGACAAGCAAGTCCTGCTCGGCGCGCGATCTGGCAAACAACGCTGGCGCAACCAAGACGGGAGCCGTCTGTACGAGTGGGACTCGCTCCACGGGCATATAGAGGTGTACAACAAGCGTGGGCGGCATATGGGCGTGGCGGATGCCGTTACAGGAATGATGGTCAGCGGCGCGGTGAGAGGGAGGAAGATCGATGTCTGAGCAGACCTTCATCGACGCGTGCCTTCACGGCGACGCGCTGATGACCGAGATCGACGACTGGATCGACCGTTGGCACGACTGTGACGGCGAGCCGAACGGTCAGGCCGAGTCGTTGCATGACTTCCTCGGGATGTCGTGGGAGCAGTATTCGATCTTTGCCGAGAAGCCTCAGGCGCTCCGTTTCATCATCGCCGCACGCCGCTGGGGCACTGAAGTCGCCATGAGTGATGTGGCCTTGGCCGCCCGCAGCACGCACAGCAAAGAAGCCAACGACTTGATCGCATGGCTACGCCAGACCGGCCGTATCAGCTGACCCGTGTCCGCCGCGCCCCGCATCGCCGCCAGGCTGGTGGCTGTACACAACCTGAAGCCGCCCGTAGACGTTGAGGCGTTGCTCCAAGAGTATGCCGATCTTCAAATCCTGGACTGGTCCATGGAGTGCGACGGGTTGGCCCTTCTCTCCGCAGAGCGCCGGGAACAGGTCTTCCTCAAGGCCAACGCCCCTGCTCGGCGTCGCCGCTTCACCGCAGCACACGAGCTGGGGCATGTTGTCATTCCATGGCATGTCGGGACCTTGGGATGCACGGAAGAACCGGGTGCATCAGCGGGCATGGAGGAGGCGGAGGCCAACCTCTTCGCCTCCCATCTGCTCGTCCCCGACGTGTTTCTCGACCCCTTCCGTGACAGCTACGTCGATCTAGACGAAGTCCTGGACATTCTGGCTGTGGCAGATGTGTCGGCCCAGGCGGGCATCATCGCGCTCCGCCGGGCGCTGCTGCCCGGCTATGTGATCCATCTTGACGCGCTGCCTCCGATTGAGAGTCCCGGGACCGTTGTGCCTCAAGGTGGCGTACGAGCACTTCAGGAATCCTCGGTGAGGACGGGGAGAAAGCTTCACCAGGGCAAACTAGTCACGTGGTACCAGCTGGCCGACGCCTCTCCCATCGTCGAGGAGCCGCGTCCTTCCAGGGAGATCACCAACCTTCTCAAGTCCACCCTCGCGAAGCTGCACCCGGACCGTGATGTGCGGGCGATGTGTCTCTCGATCAACGGCATCGTGGGCGGAGCCCTCAGCGCTCAGCGTGTGTCCGATCCCAGCGTCATCTACGGGGTGCTGGTGCAAAAGTTCACGGGCCACCCGCAGTTTGGGCATCTGTTGGAGGTCTCTGACTTCCACCGGTACCTTCAGCAAAAAGCTGCAACGATCGGCCAGAGCCGCCAGGGCGAAACCATCGACTAGCTCAAGGAAGTCGGGCAATTTCCGACTGTTTGCCAGTGTCCTCACCCTGACCGGCAAGGGCTGCCAAGGCACGAAGACCGGGCCTTTTATCCGTAGGTTCCGGGTTCGAGCCCTACCGCTCTCACCTGCGACTTCATCCACCCCCTTGGCTAAAAGATCAAGAGATGGGTCATACCTGGGTCACGCCTGGGACAAACCGACACGAGGAGATCCCATCTGACATTGCGATCAGTGTGGCGGCCGGTTCATGAGCGACGTTGGAGCTGCAATGTCCGCTTCCGTAGTCGGTGACCTGTTCTTCGTGCTGAGGTGAGAACCAGGCGTGCCGGGACCTCTGCCGCCTCGTGATGGAGTTCGGACCGGACGAGGTGTAGGTGTGTGCCCACCTCCACCCTGCTCGCCTCCCGGGTCGTTCCCGGGGTCAGCATCTCGAGCACCGCATCTCTGTGATGTGAGCTCAGCTCGGAGTGGCCGCCATGACGCCAGGCGCGAGGTCCAGGAGCAGGAGCGCCGCCGCCACGTGGGTCGGGTTGTCCTCCACCTTGACGGCCGAGAGCTCGTTGGCGCGTGAAACGCGCCGCTCGACGGTGTTGCGGTGGGCGTAGAGGTTGGCGGCCGCCCGGGTGGTGTTGAAGCCGCACTGCACGTACGTGAGGAGTGCCTGCCGTAGCGCTGCGTCGGCTTCGGCCAACGGCCCGAGGGTGTTGATGACGAACCGACGTGCGCCGGCACGGTCCTTGGTGAGGGCGTCGATCAGCTCGACGTCGGCGTAGGGGGTGAATCGCCGGTCGGACCCGAGCCGGATGATCAGCGCCTGCGCCGCGAGTGCGTCCTGGTGGCTGGACCGGAACCCTTCGAGTCCGCGTCCCGGCCGTCCCACCGCCGCGCGCACCTCGTCGGTCGTCGCGAGGGCCTTCTTCACGTGGTGAACGTCCGGGACGGCTTCGCCCGAGAGCCAGATCCACCGCGATGTGGCGCTGGCGCGCGCCACCAGGGCGCTTCGGCCGCCGGCGGAGGAGCGCACGGCGGTGATCGCCTCGTCCAGGGCGTCGGCCTGTTGGGGATCATCGTTCCACAGCACGAGTCCCACGTGCCACCGGGCCATCCGGTAGCTCAGGCGCCCTTCGGCGAGGTCCTCCGCGATCGGTGCGCCGCTGGCGATCAGCTGGATCGTCGCGATTCCCTCGGCGTCTGTGTTGCCCATCGCCGCGGCGAGGCTGGCTTGGCGCAGGGCCGCGACCGAGTCGAGGGCGTACTGCACGAGCGACTGCGCCGTCACGTCCAGGACCCCCAGAAGGTCGGAGTCGGCGCAGTGCGCCACGCATTCCTCCAGGCATCGCCGCCAGCCGATCTGCAGTGCCACGCGCCAGGCAACGGCGAAGTCGGGCGCGATGCCCCGGGAGACGAGATCGTTGATGTACGCCATGGCCCGCGGGCCGACGTAGGGCTCCACCCGCCGCCCCGGATGCTGGATGTTCGCGGTCAGCCACTGAACGAGATCGGAGCGGTTGAGCTCGCGATCCTCCTCGATCAGGGATGCGTCCGCGAGGAGGGCGGGATCGTTCTGGGCGAGGAGAGAGGGCCTTGCGAAGGCGTCGACCAGGGCGTCCGTTTCCGTCAGCAGGCGCTGGCACAGTGACCTGATCGCATCGGCGACCTCGCGGGAGGGCGCGGGCCACAGCTCTTCCATGTCTTCAGTGTCCCCTTGGTTGTGAGGTGCCGACGCCCCCGGGCATGCCCTGTCACGGAAAGAGGCAAGGCCCGCCGGTGGCATGGCCAACACGAAGGCGAGGGCTCTCGATCCGCCGGCGACGGCGAGAGGCGTCGGGCCCTGTGGCATCTCCGCGGCCGACGGAACATAAATGTTCATCCACATGCATCCGACGGACGGTTCACCAGGGGTGCACGTCGCTCGGGGGTGGTGGCGAGTGAACAAGCTCGCGGCCGGGCCGTGACTGGTGTCCTCCTCATCCGCTGACTTGGGAGCGGATCTGTAATCACAGATGTCCGCCGCAGTGATGCGGATCCCGCTTGCGGGTCGCCATGTCGGCATCCGCCACCTCGGCGGACATGGCCGGGGCTTCGGGCACAACCGCGCGCATTGGTCTCCAAGGATCGGCGGGACGAACGACAAGGCGCTCAGCGCCACCAGACGTCGGGGGCGAAGCTCTACCACTCCGTTGAGGGCCTCGCAATGCCTGCGGCGAGCCCGGCCGCCGCGCGCACGCGGACCACCGTATGGGCGTATCGGCGCGACCTGGCTGTGCATCGTGCACCGGGCCCAGGCGAAGCAGGTGCGCACTGTCGTTCTCACCGCGATGACGGCGGGCGACAGTGGAACAACCGCCGCAGGAATAGCGAGGAAACGCCATGACAGGTGAGGTGTTGGACGCCGTCGAGGAGTTCGACGTGGTGAAGTGCAGCAGCTTCTCAACGACGGCTGAATCCTGACCCCGTGGCGGCGGCTGAAAGTTGACCCCTCTGTGTTGATTGTTACTGGTCGTTGCTGGTGTCTGCTGCTGGGACACGGCCCAGATCGCGGTTCTTGAGCCGGTAGCTGTCTCCCTTCATGCTGATCACCTCGGCGTGGTGCACGAGCCGGTCGATCATGGCGGCAGCGACCACATCGTCGCCGAACACCTCGCCCCAGCGGCCGAAGGGCTTGTTGCTGGTCACGATCAGGCTGGCCCGCTCGTAGCAGCTGGAGACCAGTTGGAAGAACAGGTTGGCGGCTTCGGGTTCGAAGGGGATGTAGCCGACCTCGTCCACGATCAGCACCGGGATACGCGACAGCTTGATCAGTTCTGCCTGGAGGGTCCCGGCGGCGTGGGCGTCGGCCAGGCGGGCGACCCAGCCGGCGGCGGTGGCGAAAGCGACGCGATGTCCGGCCTGGCAGGCGCGGATGCCCAGGCCGACCGACAGGTGGGTCTTGCCTGTGCCGGGCGGGCCGAGGAAGACCACGTTCTCGCGTGCGGTGACGAAGTCCAGCGTGCCCAGGTGGGCGATGACCTCACGTTTGAGGGAACGCTGGTAATCGAAGTCGAAATCCTCCAAGGCTTTGCGGGCGGGAAAACGCGCACTTCGGATCCGGGCTTCACCACCGTGGGATTCGCGGGCGGCGACCTCGCGTTGCAGGCAGGCGGCCAGGAACTCCTCATGGCTCCACCCCTCGGCGCGGGCGCGCTCGGCCAGCCGATCGATCGCCGCAGCCAGGGAGGGTGCCTTGAGCACCCGGGTCAGATAGGCCAGCTCCGAGCCGATGGCACGGCCGCTGGTGGTGGTGCCGGTCATCAGGCCACCCCCTCGACACCGCACAGCACGTCGTAGTCGCTGAGTGCTCGCACCTGCACCGCGGTTTCCACCGGGCGGGCAGAGGGAGCGTGATTGGCCCGCATGACCCCGGCGGCGTGCTGGTGGGCCGGGTCGGTGATGGTCTGGTGGGGTGCCCAGCACCGCTGATGGCGGGCCACCTGCTGCCCGCCGCAGGTCACCGTGACCTGGTCCAGGTCAGCGACCACCTCCACCAGCCGGCCGATCACCGAGGGGTGCACCGAGTAGTCACACGAGGCGATGCGCACGTAGTGGTCGCGTCCCAGCCGGGTCGCGCTGCGCCAGCCGAGGATCGGGGCGACCGGCGGCAACGCCAGCATCGCCTCCAGGTCAGCGCGCAGCCGGTCGATGGGCCGGCAGGCGATCCGCCGGTGATGGCGCCGGTTCGCCCGCTCCAGCCAGTCGACCAACTGGGCGTTGAAGTCGTGCGGTGAGGTGAACGACCTGCCCGGCAGGAAGGAGGTTTCCAGGTAGCCGTTGGCCCGCTCGACCAGACCTTTCGCTTCCGGGTCACCGGGTTTGCACTGCAGGATCCGCCCTCCCAGTGTCCCGCGGAAGGCGGTGGCCTCCCGGGTGAGTTGCGGCCGTCCGCCCTTCCATTGGCCGATCGCCGATTCGTTGTCCCACACCAGTGTCTTGGGCACCCCGCCCAGAGCCGACAGCAACGCCCAGTGCCCGGCGAACAGGTCCCCAGCGGTTCGTGAGGGCAGCATCCGGGCCATCAGCCACCGCGAGTAGCCGCTGACCATGACCAAAACCGGCGGGCTGGTCGCCTGTTCTCCTACGCCCAAGGGCACCTTCACCGCCGGGAACCACAGATCACACTGGGCCAGCTCACCGGCCTGATAGGTCGTCCGGGACGCCGGATCGACCGGCTTGAACACCGGCCGCAGCACCCGCACCCGGTCCTTGAGCACCGTCAGCGACCGATCCCACCCGATCCGCTCAGCGATCACCGTTGCCGGCATGTCGGGGAACTCCGCCAGCAACGCCCGGATCTGCGGCTCGACCGCGTCCACGATCGAGCCCTTGCCGGGCCGCTGGTACTTGGGTGGCGTCTCGGCTGCCAGCGCGCGTTTCACGGTGTTCTTCGAGATGCCCATCCGCCGCGCGATCGCCTTGATCGGCATCTGCTCAGCCCGATGCAGCCGGCGAATCTCCGCCCAGTCCTCCACCTTGATCACCCTCCAGAGTTACTGAAGGGGGTCCGTTTTCAGCCGTCGCCAGGGGGTCAACATTCGCGCGTCGTCGACACAGCTGCGGAGATGGCGGAACCGTGGGCGGCAGCGCATCAACATGCGCGCTCAGGGACCGGCTAGATGTTCTGTCCCGTGAGGTTGGGTACGCGGCTGGCGGGTGGTGCGCCGTTCAGTGCGGTGTGGCCGCGGTGGTGATTGTAGGTGTGGAGCCACTGTGGGAGTGCTTGGCGGCGTTCGGTCTCTGACCGGTAGGGGTGGGCGTAGGCCCATTCGTCCAGCAGGGTGCGGTTGTAGCGTTCGACCTTGCCGTTGGTCTGGGGACGGTAGGGGCGGGTGCGTTTGTGGGTGATGCCGGCTGCGGTCAGGGTGTCGCGCCATAGGTGGGAGCGGTAGGCCGAGCCGTTGTCGGTCAGTACCCGCTGCACGGTGATGCCGCAGCTGGTGAAGTATGCCTGGGCCCGTAGCCAGAACGCGGTGGCGGTTTCCTTGGTCTCGTCGGGCAGGATCTCGGTGTAGGCCAGGCGGGAGTGGTCGTCGATGGCGTTGTGCAGATAGCCGTAGCCCAGGTTGGGGCGGCCGTGGCGGGTTCGTGGCCGGGCCGGGTCGCGGTGGGCGGAGCTGTTGCGGCCGCCTGCCGCCCGGCCGTGGATCTTGTGGCCGCCGCCGTCAGGGATGTTGCCGAGCTTTTTGATGTCGACGTGGATGAGTTCACCGGGGGTGGCGCGCTCGTAGCGGCGGATGGGGGTGGCCGTGGCGCGGTCCAGGTGTGACAGTCGGGCCAGGCGGTAGCGGGTCAGGACGCGGTGCACGGTGGCGGGGTTGAGGCGCAGCAGGTAGGCGATGCGGGCCGGTCCCCAGCGGCGGGCCAGACGGACCTTGATGATGCGCCGCTCGGTACGGGTTGGAGTACGCCGAGGGCTGTGGCGTGGACGGCTGGAGCGGTCGGTCATGCCTGCCGCACCGTGCAGGCGGTAGCGCTCGGCCCAGCGGCGGGCGGTGGTCACCGCGACCTGGAAGCGTTCGGCGGCACGGCGCAGTGGCCAGCCGTCCTCGACGACGCACCGGGCCAGGCGAAGGCGTCCCAGTTCGGTCAGGGGGGCGTTACGGTGGGGCATGAGGGCCTTTCGGGTCTTGGTGCAGATGTCGCAATCCACACCGAACCCGAAGGCCCTCACCCATTACAAGATCATTCGCTCGTGTCGCCCCGTACCCAACCTCTGTGGTCAGTACAGCTAGAGGAAGGAGCCGAGCGTGGCAGCGCCTTGAGAACTGCCGAAGGTGGCGGCCATTGGTTTGGAGTTCGGATGTGCCGTACGGCTGGAACATGGGCCTTGCCTGGCACCACCAGCACTTGGCTGCCGTGCCGCCTCACTGCGCGGTGTTCAGGCGACGGGCTCGATGCGGTTCCGGGCTCTGCGGCCCTGGTTACAGATACTGACGATCAGCTGGTAGGCCATTGTTTCCCGGGAGAAACCGAAGTCCGAGTTGAAGCCTGCTCGTGAACTCATCACCACAACCTCCGATCGCCATCGGCTCGCATTCCCTCGCCGGCTGAGGAGCCGGCTCAGATGGCTAAGCTCGACCGCCTCAGGATGATGGGCGAGGAAGGTGGCCAGCCCGCCGATGAGGGTGTAGTCCCATGTGTCGGCCTCCCGGCCCCACGCGCGCTCGGCGACGCCGAGAGCCTGGTCCAAGACGCCGGGACCATGGTCATGAGTGATGCGCAGAAGGCTGGTGATAGCGCTGAGCCGGTCGTCCGCTGGCTCTCCCACCTGAAGGTTCCTCGCCTGCAGGACCCGGGCGGTCTCTGTGTAGGGGCGCAGGCCCGCCGCAACGCCAGCGCGGTATTCCTGCGGCCCCGACAACCGGCGTGCCTCACGATGTTTGAGCAGGTACAACGCGGCTTCTGCGCGCTCGTTCAATCCATGGTGGATCTCCGCGGGAACCGTGCGGGCTCCTCGCAGTTTGCACGCGGCGAGGCGGTGGATGCCGTCCAGCACCCTGCGGCTGCCGTCGGCCCGCTGCGACACCACGAGCACGCCGAGAGCGGCCTGCTGGAGTGTCGCTGCTAGGTGTTTGGTTCGGACCTGGTCGACGGGATGGCTGGCATGCTCCCACGGCTCCAGCCGTGCCACGGCTGCGCCGCCGTCCAAGATCACGCGATGCTCGGGCAGTTGGTAGTCGATCGGGATCCGCTGCTTGGTCATCAGCCCTCCGCGTGGGGTGTCATCGGCCTTCATCATCGGCTCCCGGCGCCCCGGTACGCCCTGGGATCGCGCAAGAAGCCGGGCATCGGCTGCAGCGCAGGTCGCTACTCCTTCAGCAGCGACTGCTCCCGCCAACAACTGCTTGCTCACCCCGCGCACCCGCTAGGATCCGCGCCATCGCTCCACCCGCGCTCGTCCCCTGCACCCGCGTGAAACGACGGTAATGCGATCACAACGTCACGTACAGCGACATGAAGCGGCAGGACATCACGAATCGACGCCTGGCAGACGAACCCCAACCGGCATGCCGGGCGCCCACGGTAACCGGAGGTGAGGCAGAAAGATTACGAGCTCTCCGGCGGCCGTGCAGGCCGTGAGGCACGCTGATGATCGATCACCACCGAGCACGACGCCGCCGCACGCCACCGACATGGCCCGGCCGCCTGGCCGCAACAAGGTGGACCTTACCTTGACCGATGCGACGAGCGTGAGGTGACGACCAAAAGTTGATCAAGACCTGTCAGACCTGGCGGCCACCTGCCCATGTGCGCTTGCGGAGGGCGGCCTGTACGTCGACGCCGACGATGTGCTGGTGGGCGATGCGCGTTAACTAAAAGGGGCGCCGATCCGACTGATCACCCTTCGTGACATTTTCGTGGATCGCGACTGACCGGATGTGCGCTGACGTGGGAAGCCGGTCCGTGGCTAGGTCGCCGGCGAACTCTTTGGAGCGCGAGTGCCATAGGTTGATATTGAACTGCAATGACTGATTTGGTATTGGCGTGGGGTCCCATGCCACGCGCTCGTGAACGACTGAACCATCGACAAGCCAGCGGATAGCGCCTGGCTGCCAGTCGATTCCGTAGGTATGGAAATCGTGGGCGGCGTCGAAGCCCAGGTCAATAAGGGTCGGCGTGCCACGGTAGCCGTATTCGAGTTTTGTACCCTCGGGACCGGGATTATAGAAGACGTTGACAAGCATCTTGGTGGTGTCCTTGCCGAGGAACTCAATGTCGATTTCTTGTCGGGGTCCGTTCCGGTGGAGGAACATGCCCGTCACGACTCCCGTAACGCCCGGCGGGCGGAGCTCAGCCGAAAACTTGCCGTAGCGATACACGGCGCGGCTCGCGATCGCGCCTGAGGTGAGCTCACGAACCGGTGTTTGCTCCGGGCGCAGTGTTAGTCGTGCGTGGGCGCCGTGCTGACTAACGTTGGCCGGCGTGAACAGGGCCATATTGCTGGGGAAAGTGTCGTCGCGGAGCTTCCAGACTTCGTCGTTGAGCTTGCCCCCAGACGTCCAGTCGACATGGGCGGTGAGTGTGTGCCGGGGCGGCTCTGCGCTGATGGTGATGCCGTCCCACTCGATACGTCCCGGTGTTGCGATCCACGGGCTGGTGTCATGTTTCAGATCCATCGCATTCCTAGCGCTCTGCAGAAGAGCCCTGGGTCTGCGGATGCGCATCCCGAGATCGACGTCGGTTGGATATGGAAACGACGGATAGTCGACGCCGAGGAAATCGCTGAGCAAGGCCCAGCGGTCCTTCGCCTCGTGCGTGAACAGGAGAGCTCGGTCACCCACCTTTCTGGGTAATGTCAGGTCGGTTGACGTGACGATGATCCGTGCGCTCGGGTTTGCTCCAACGATCTGATGGAGCGCTTCTGGGGAGAGGGAGCCAATGTTGACGTAGGCGTTGAACAGCCGTCTCCGACCGCCGCGCAGGAGGGCCTGTTCCTCTGCTGCGGGCAAGCCATCAAGGTCACTGCAGCAGGTGTAACCCAGCATGGAGAGTGCTGTGGCGAGCGCGGTCAAACCAGAACCGGGGGACCCGACTGCCACCACAGGCCCGGGAAGGTGCTTGGTCGCTGGCACGAGCGGCTTCTCGCGCGTGATCACTCCGACCTGGGAAAGTATCGGCAGTATGGAATAGGAGTTGCTCGACGGCTCGTCGATGCGCTGCGCGATGAGCGGACGCGCAGCGGTGTAGGCGCGCATGTGGCTGAACTGCATGTTCAGCCAGAGGTCTACGGGGCCGTACACCGGCAGGTGGTCAAGGAGCTTCTGCGCGCCCGCGCGGCTGAGCACATAGCCCGAAGCCTCCCAGATGCCCGGCTCTTGAAGCCTTCGCGTGCTGGCTCCGTTCCGGACAGGATCGACGTTGCCGACTTCTTCGAAAGCCAGGTACAACAGATCGAAGTCCGGCTCGCCCGAAGCCGAGCGGTCCAGCGATGACCAGGTCGCGTCGAGACCGCGGGCGAAGCCGTAGGCCATGAAGATGTCATCTTCGAGCACCAGTGCGCTGGGCACGTCACCGGAGGCGATCAACTTCCACACCTCGATGTGGGAGAGCGCGACAGCGACTTCCTGCCGAGTCATCATGATTTCGCGAGCACGCGTCGCGGCGTCGATGCGAAGTAAGGGGTTCGGTTCGACGGTGAGCTGGTCAGCCAGGGTGAACCTCGGAACCAATGTTGCAGGGTCGGGCGTGGCCTGCGTATATCGTGCGTCAACCGCAGAGAACCGTCGGGTGACGGCCGATAAACGTTCCCCGTGCCGGTCTCGGAAGCGGTCGAGCTCACCTCTTACGCGTCGCCAGCGGTCGGGGCGTCTGTCGAGATTGATGACGTAGATGCGGCGCAGCGCATCCGGCTCGCCAGCACGCGAGAACACGGCTGCGCGTCGATGCCAGTCGGCCAAGCGAAGTCGAAGTCGCCCATAATGGAGGAGATTTTGCCGGAAATCTGCAAACGTGCGCTTGTTCAAGAACGAGCCGCCTTGCCTTCGCCTCGTACCCAGTGCCGCCAGTTGCGCTCGTCGGCTCGATAGCTCAGGGGCCATTTGCTGACAGCGACCGTGTCCCAGCAGGTCATTAGCTCGAAGGTCGGCGTCTTCCCCTGCGCCTGCAATTCCGCTGCGTAAGCCACCAAACTCGCGGTGAGATTGCCCGGCCCAGTCAGAGCCTGGATGTCACGGTCCGACTCATCCGCGGCAAGCAAAAGCGCCGTGGCGCGTTCCAGAGACTTGGCGATCACCGGGTGTTCTGGCGCTGTGATGATCGGGTTGTTGTTGACATAGAAGATGCGCTCTCCGGTATCGCTCGTATCGAGGGCACGCTCTACCGCGACCATGGAGTCGGACGGAATGTCGTATACGAGCGGCTGCAGGCGAAGCACACCGTCGATAACAAGTGGTTCGACACTCGCCCCTTGGCACTCGTCGTCGGCATCGACGTACAAGCCACCGACGCGCAGCATGAAGCACAACCTGAAGTAGTCAGCACGCATCGCCGGATGATGGCAACGGGCGAACGCTCTCATGTGCTGCTCAGCGAAGTGTTCCTGGATGAACCGCCCAGCCGAGGTGTCATCGAAGAGCAGCCTCTCGAACCCCGCGTTCTCTAGCGGGGCCCAACTGTCGAGGCATTCCTGCACGTCGCCGGGGACAGTCGATGCATCGTTCCAGAACTGGACGAGCACACGAGGTGCCGTGTTGCCGTTGGCAGGTGAGGTTGGGCCGCCCGACGCTGTAAGAAGCTGCCGCATGAACTGCGACCTCAGATGAGGGTCTTCGGCGATGGCGGCGGGACCGGGATGTGGTGACGTTCGACGATCGCTCATTGTCTGTTCGTGAGTAGGAGAGGACGGACGGGTACAACGCTCAACACCTATCAGGGATCACCGACATTATCGGAGCCACCCGCAGCCAGGATCTGTAGCGGACTTCCGACGTTGCTGACGCTCACACTCGCTGCTGTCCCAGAGCCCCTTGGCCGAGCCTAGGCGTCCTCGATCATGATGGCCCAGTTGCCGGTACAGCACAGAAACCGACGGTCTCGCCACCGTGCATCCCGCCCGTCATCTACCTGATGCTGCCTCATCGAGTCCGAATTGTGCAGCAGTTCCATACAAGTACAGACGCCGCAACATAGACGGCAACCTGCGTGGTGGGCCTGCTCAGCAGTGGCGAACCCATCACGCAGGACCCGCTGGCAACGTCCGGCCGGGCCGCGCACCTGCACGGCGAAGTACCAACTGCCGTGTTCGTCCTCGTCCAGGTGCACTCAGCGCCGGCCGAGTTGCTTGCCGGTGATCGCATCGACGCATCCGCACCGCTTGTACACCAAGATTCGATCTTGAAGGTGTCTCATGTGTCCTGCCCCTTCTTGACCGGGGTTGCCGTCAAGGGTCAGGCAACGCCTGACGTCATCGGTGGACAGCAGAGCGAGAGTAAAGAGGGGACCACCGGTCTCTGGGGAGTTCGCGCCGGTCGCAGTTCAGGGGGTGCTGGCAGCGACCCGGTACCAGCCGGGTGCGGCGGTCTGCATACTTCCGCCCGGGGTCCAGGACCTCACCTGGGAGCGGGTAAGTCTCCCCGGGTGGCTGCCTCCACCGCCGAAGCCTCTGTATACGTCCTTGCCGGTGTTCTCGACCCAGACGAGCGACTTCTGCTCGGTGGTGAGCCACCGTTCGAGCCACTCTGCGTCGACGAGGAGTTCGTTCTGGCCAACGTTGACCGCGTGACGAACGGTCGCGACGAGCTGGCCCGTGTCGTCGGTCCAGCCGTTGCGCCCGTTCCAGTGGAGCTTGCCGGGGGCAGGCCCGAAGAACTCGGGGGCGGGCATGTAGAGAGAGATGGTGTTCTGGTCCCCGGGGGCGTACTCGTACTCGCCGAGGAGGCGCCAGGCGGCGGGCTGAGTGGGGACAGTGAGTGGCTCGATCCATTCATGGCGCATCACGTGGAGGACCTCTCCGTGGTGGTGGCCGTAGGGGAATTCGCCGACGTACCCGTGGTGCATCTCGGGGTTGTTGGCGATGGACTCGCCGAGAAGATCGCGCCCTTCGAGTTCGCTGATGGCGGTAGCAAGGTCATAGGTCGCGACCAGATGGGTATAGATGTGGGTCCAAATGCCCCGGGCGCGCTTTGTGGTGTCGGAACCGTTGTTCCAGTCGTAGGCGCCAGACAGGACGATGTGGGGGCGGCCTTCGAAGACGGCTTCGTGGACTGCAATGTCTGGAAGGTCGGTGTCGTCGGCTATCCACTCAGCGTCGGCCTTCGCGACGGTGGGCGCCCAGTCGTAGGCGGGTACCCATGGACGGGGGGTCTGGTCGGTGGGTGCGAACTCGACGATCGTCGGGTCGACCTGCCGGGAGATGTCGGTGTGCGGGCCAGGGACGGCGGGCGCCGGCGGGTCCCATCTGTCGGGGATCTTGGGGGCGTGGTCGGAGACAATGCCGATGAGGCGGTTGAGGGCTATCCACTGGTACTTCTTGCCGATGCGCTCGATCCATGCTGGCTTGGACCGGAAAATGCCGAACTTGCCGACGACGTACCCGTCGAAGGACGCGTGGAGTTCGGGCTGGTACCCAAGGCGGATGACTTCGGTGACGACCCATCGCGCCGCGGAGGGGAGGTCGATACCGGGGCGGTCTCGTACTTCGGGGCTGAGCTGGTAGATGAAGAAGTCGTCGCCGGTAGCCGAGTGGACCAGCTTCGGGTAGCTGCTGGTGTCGTACGCGGCGATGTCTGTGTCGGTGGGCCAGGTGAGGGGCCAGTCGCTGGTGTAGGGCGGCCGGAACTGGTCGACGGTGACGCCAGCGGGGAGAGTTCCGCGATTGTTGGCGGCTTCGAGGATGCTGCGGGCGGCATCACGCACTGCGGCGTTCGGGGTGACGGCCGACGGCACGGAGAAGATGTTCTTCCACACCACCTCCGCCGCGGCAGCCCAGTCGTCTTGAGTGCCGTTGGCAAGGAGGGCCGCGTACGCGGCCTCGCAGGCTCGTTCGACGACCCACTCGTCGTCGACCACGGTGAACCGGTCCAGCAGCCCGGCCGCCTGGCCCGGGTGGCGGGTCAGGAGGCGGACGGCGGCGATGGTTGCCGGTTCACGGACGCGCCGGTCGCTGGCGCTGGTGGCCCATAGGAGCGCCGTCACCCACAGGCGGGCGGTTTGTTCACCGACCTGGTGCAGCGGCTTGTCCCTGGCCCATCGGGTGAGCCGGTCGACTGCTCCGCTGGTGTCGTGGGTGATGTGGAACCAGCCGGGCAGAAACGAGTCGCGGGCACCCATGTTCAGGGCGGCGAGGAACTCATGGAGCCAGTCGGCGTTCAGGGGGTGGTCGGGGCGGGCGGCGAGACGGAACAGCATCGTCAACGCGTCGGAGCACACATCGGCCCGGCGAAGCGCATCAACGACGACGTCGCGGGTGGCGTCGGCGATTGAGCTGTTGCTGCGCCAGCCGATTCCGGCCACGACGGCTGCGGCGATGGCATCGTCGTCACCGATTTCAGTGCGGAACTCGGTGAGTTCGAGCCCGAACCGTTCCGCGACCACGACGGACGTTGCTTCGAGAAGGCCGAGGTCGATCGTGCTGTCGAGGCCGATGACCGTGCCGAGATGGCCGCCGAGCTCGGCCGTGATGCCGGCGGCGTCGGTGACGTTGGAGAGGGCGTCGGAGATGATGAGGTGGTGTCCGATGCGTTCGAACGTGATGGTGATGATGTCTGCGCCGTAGGGGCTGCCGTCGGGGATGACGTCCTCTTCGACGAGCCCTTGGGCGATGAGCGCGTCGAGGAGTGACTTCTCGGCGCTCCGGTCGGACCAGATCGGTGCCAGCAGGGCTTGAGCCTGGGCACGAGTCAGCAACGGGTCGCCGCCGCCATCGGCGATGGCGGCGGCGAGGGCGTGCATGGCCTGGTGAACGAGGCGGTCGGACGGTGAGGCGTCGATCCGGTCGCTGACGACATTGTTCGCATTGTCGAGGACCATCCGGGTCAGCTCATCGAGGCCCATGGTGGCCCGATCGAGAGACAGCCGGGCGTTGTTCTTGAGCGCTTCGCAGACCAGACGCAGGTACAGCGGGTTGTCGAACTCTCCGTGGATGGGCGGCGACGTCGGCGGTTCGAGGCCGTAGAACGCCGCGTACTCGCTGACCGCTTCGAACTCAACCCCTTCAAACCCGGTGTGCTCGAACCGCAGCAGGGTGAGCCCGGGTGGGAGGACTTGGCCGACATAGTGTGTGCGGGCGATGAGGAGGAGCCGGACGTTCGGGTACCGGCCGACGGCAGTGATGAGCCGTTCGAGGTTGTCGCGCCACGTGGACCGTGGGCGGGTGTCGTTGAGCGCATCGATGACGAGGAGGGTCGGGACCCCTGCGACGCGGGCGCTCTCGTCGAGGAGCGCGATGGCTTCCTCGCCGGTGAGGTCGGAGGGCATCTTGAGCACGTCGCGCAGGTGGGTCAGCGGGTCGCGGTCGGTGAACCAGCGACCGTGCATCATGACGCTGGGGCGGCCCTGGCCGAGCCGTCGGACGACCGCATCGATGGCGAGGTAGGTCTTCCCGATGCCGGCGGCACCAGTCATGAGTGCGATCTGGCCGGCCGCGAGCCGACCGACCGGGCTGATGAGGAGTCCCGTGGCGTCAGCGAGCTTTTCGCCGAGTTCGCGCAGGGCGTCGACGGCCCGCGCGGGGAACGACACCTGGTACCCGGCCTGGAACTGCCGCCAGCTCTGGGTGTCCCAGTTCTCGTTGGGGTACTTGGCGTTCATCGCTGCTACTTCGACAGCTTCTTGATCGCTGACGATTTTCGAGGCCTCGGCGAGCGCTTGAGCGAGATCGTCGAGTCCCGTGGTCGTGTGCGAGGTGTGCCAGGCGGCCAGCGCGTCAGTGACCTTGGTGGTGGCGTCGAGGGCTGTGCTCAGGTCTGCGGCGAGTACTTCGTCCTCGGCGCTGCGCACGCGGCTGGCGGAGTCGTTGACCTCATCTATCTGGTCGCTGACGACCGCCCACCACTCGTCGTCGGAGCAGAGCGCTGCGATGGACCTGGCGGCGGGCACCTCAACGTTCAACTCGGGCATGTACCGGGGTCGGGCGGCGTCAACCGCTTCCTGCAGCCGATCTTCCCACCACTGGGCGGCGAGGACGTCGGCGTCGAACCAGTACCGGCGCTGGATGCCGGTGGTGTCAAGGCGTTCGAGACGGGTGACGATGTTCGTCGCCCACTCGAACTCAAACTCCACTGTCATGCCGCGGGCGGTGGCCGCGGATTTCCAGTTCTCGAGCCAGCCTCCCGGGTCGGTGATCTTCTCCAGGAGCGACTTGCCGCGGCCTCCGGTGGAACCGGTCGGGTCAGCAGGGATAGCAATCGCGTACTTGGTCAGGTTCGGATGCTGGTCCAGTGCGGCCTTGACGGACCTGTCGAGCTGAGCCTTGTCGACGTCGGTGTGGCTGGTCCAGTACTTGACCTGCCACCCGTGCTCGGTGCCGTCGGGCAGCGTCCAGTAGCACTCGACGCCGCCGTCGCCGCCGGCTCCATGCAGTGGGACGAACTGGGCGTCGGCCGTGGGTGGCTCCTGTGCCACCTGTTGGCAGATGAACTGCTCGTACCCGTCGCGTTGCCCTCCAGGGCCGAGTGACCGAATCCGCGTGAAGTCGATATCGGGGATGTTCACGAGGGTGCCCTTCGGGGATGCTGCGGTCGGGGTCCGGGAGGAACGCTACCGGTCCGCCTCGGAACTCGCGGCCGGATGCTGCCGCGCCCCGGACCCGTCTACGCCAGCTGCGGTATGACGTCGAGCGCACTCTCATAACAGCGACCGGGAACCTGGACGCAAGATCTGCGCACAAACCCCTCAGGGCGTTGTATTTCGGATCGAACTGATCACGCTCGTGGTCGGCGCGGCCTTGGTTGGGGTTCGCAAGGTCCTACCGGGCGGAAATCCGCCTTGCCCCGGCGCGGGTGGACCGGGTGTGATGATCGGTGTGAACATCTTCTCCGCGGTCGAGCGTACAGACCCGTCCCCGGCCGGGCATGGGGACAGCCACGCCCAGTTCATCGACCGTGTGGCAGGCCTCTTCTGGGACCAGGTCCGGGATCTGATCGAGGATTGGTTCTCTCGGCTCTGCTCGGACGCCCAAGCGGACGTCCGAGGACGGCTGCGCTCCAGGGACGATCGGCAGTCCAGGGGGGCCTTCTTCGAGTTGTACCTGCACGAGTGCCTTCTCCGGATGGGCTACACCGTGACTTGCCACCCGGAAGTCGACGGGACCAGTCGCCGCCCGGACTTCCGCGCAGAGAAGGACGGCAGAGTGGTCTACGTCGAAGCTCGATCAGCGTCGTCCAGCAACGTTGCGGTGGGCGCGGCCGCGAGGGTTAACACGGTGTACGAGTCACTCGAAAAGATCGACAGCCCGAACTTCATCCTGTGGATCGACGTGGAGAGGCAGGGGGCGGCCCCGCTCCGGACTCGCCCGCTGCGCTCCTCACTGGAGAAGTGGTTGAAAGAGCTGAACCCCGACGCCTACAGCGACCGGGGGAACGGCCGTCGTGACTTCCCGGGCATGCCCTACGAGGCGGACGGGTGGCGGATTCAGTTCCATGCGCTCCCGAAGTCTCCCGAGACGCGCGGAAAGGAGGGCGTGAGACCGCTTGGGATCTTCGGTGGCGGGCAGGCCTTCTGGCCGCAGGATAAGGAGGAGATCAAGGACGCGCTGAGCGACAAGGGCTCCGCATACGGGCCGCTTGGTGCTCCGTACGTCGTCGCGGTGGCGTCGAGCAGCATCACCACCGATGACCATGATGTGAAGAATGCCCTGTACGGCACCGAGGCCCTGCTGATCGGCACCGGCCCTGGCGGCGATACCCGCGCGGACGCCCTCGTCCGCAATCCAGACGGTTACTGGTGCAAGGGTGACCATTGGGGCCACCGCCACGTGTCGGCTGTGCTCGTCGTCAAGCAGCTGCACCCCGCCTTCGTGGGCACCCAGCAGCACACCATCTGGGAGCACCCCGACCCTAAGTGGCCCATACCCCCGCTGCCGATGTGGCGGCGATCGACGGTCGACGCCCACGGCGCATTCCATTTCGTCGATCCTGCGCGCACGCCGACGGAGTGGTTCGGCCTTACGAACCCGTGGCCGATCGGGAAGCCCTTCCCGAGAAAGGGCCGATCCTAGAAGGTCACGCTCGCGTCCCAACCCGTGCCGACATGCATGCTGCGGGGGCTCGATAGAGGATTCGGCGCCTGACCTGCTGGTTCTCGAGTGGTGTCGCAAGTCATCTGGCGATCCGGTTTTCGTTGATGAGGCCGCCGCCCGGTGAGGCTGAGCTCGCGGTCGCGCCCCGAATCGCCACACTTTCAGCGCATGTGTCGGAATCGGCGAAGCTGTTGCCGGGGCACGACGTTCGGTCTGATATGTGGAGTCGGCGGTCATACGATCTCGGTGGAAGAGCGGTGCGATGATGACCTCCGCAAGCTAGGTTACGGAGTGAAGGGGAGCGGGACTGGTGTCCGAGGGAGAAGGCCAGCTGGCCGGTTCGCTCTGGTCTATTGCCTCCCTGCTGTGGGCAGAGTTCCGAGCATCTGAGCGTGGAGGCGTCCTGCTACCGCTCGTGGTCCTGCGACGCCTTGACTGCCAGATGGAGGCCGATGTCTTCGATCGGGCGTTAGAGGATTCGCATACCGCTGCAGAAACGCTCCTGGACTGGGTGCGGCAGCTCCCGGAGGAGATCGGGCACGTCTTCAATGGCTTCGATCTTGGTGGGATTCTGAGGCGGTTAGGCATTGTCGGACTGCTGTATCCCATCCTCCGCCAGTTCCGGGATCTGGACCTGCACCCCGCTCGGGTGGCCGACGATCTGATGGGCGAGACCTTCGCCGAGCTTATCGACCGGTTCAGCGCTGCACAGCACGATACTGCCGGAGAGTGGTTCACGCCGGCAGACATCAACTCACTCATCGCAGAGCTCGTGCTGCTGGGCTCGGACACGGGCGAACCGCGTGGACCGATCCGCATCTACGACCCCGTTTGTGGGATGGGTGGAACGCTGGCGGCGGTGCGCGCCCGACTCACCGGCCAAGCCGTACGCCTGTACGGCCAGGAGATCAACACGGGAGCCCGTGCAATGTGCTCGGCTTCACTGCTGATGGCTGGCCTCGATCCCGCTGCGATAGCACCGGGCAATTGCCTGAGCGACAATCGGTATTCAGCGGAGACGTTCGACTTTCTGACGGCACACCCGCCGGCCGGAGTCGAGTGGAAGCGCATCTCCGACGCGGTCCAGAAAGAAGCCACGGAGCGGGGCTTCGCGGGGCGTTTCGGGGCTGGGCTGCCGCGCGTGTCGGATTCGTCGCTGCTGTTTGTTCAGCATCTAGTCGCCCACATGAAGCCCCGTGAGGCGGGCGGATCGCGAGCTGTGATCGTAGTCAACGGATCACCGCTGGTTAACGGCGCCGCAGGGTCGGGCGAGTCACAGATCCGCCGGTGGATTGTGGAGAGCGGACTGCTGGAAGGTATCATCGCGCTGCCTGGCGGATTGTTCACCCACACCGCCCTGCCGTTCTTCTTGCTAGTGCTGTCAACCCAATCGCCGAGCGACCGCAGTGAGGTGGTCTTCCTCGACGCGCGTGGCCGTGGTACAACGCTGCGTAAGCTGGTCGGGGACAAGCGCCAGTATTTCACCGATGGCGAAGTCACTGAAATAGCCGATTGTTACCGTCGCGCTTGTCTGGGCGATGATGGTCGTGATCCCAGCGAGGGACCGACGGTCAGACGGCTAAAGGCGTCGGAATTTGGCTACCAACGGGTTCAGATCGACCAGCCGTTGCGGCTCCGGTTCCAGGTCACGCCTCAGGCGGTGGCACAGCTCCAGGAGAGCAGTGTGCTGCAGCGGTACCCTGCGGGCGAGGACCTTCTGTCCGCTTTTGGCGGATTCGTAGGCCGGGCATGGACGACCAAAGCCGCATTCGAGGACTATGTGGGAGCCGGGCTCCTCACTGCGGGCTGCGAACAGCCGCCGGAGCGGGTGTGGTCGGCTGTAGTGAAAGCCGCGTCGGTAGTCGACCCTGGTGGCGAGGTTCAGCGGGACATCTCCGGTAGCGTTATCGCCGACCCTGATCTACGGTCCTACGACCGTGTCCCGCTGGGCGAGGACGTTGCTGCCTTCCTTCGCCGTGAAGTCCTCTCCGGTTCGCCGATGGCATGGATCGATGCCGCGACAGTGAAGATCGGCTATGAGGTTCCGCGCCACTTGCTTATGGAAACTAGGTGGCACGGCGAGCTTGGTCCGCTGTCCCGCGTGGCGCGATTGGTTACAAAGAGAACGTTGCCCCGGGACAGCAGACATAGCCGGCCGTTACTGACGGCCACTGGGCTCTCAGCCGAGAAAGCCGCTGATCTTCCCGACGCGGCGGAAGCCGACCGACCTCTGGGCCTGTGCGCGGACGGCGATATCGTGGGATATCCCGGCCGATGGCGGCTCCTCCCATCAGGTTTCGGTGAGGCGTTGACTACGCTCAACGTTCTCCGGCCCTACGTCGGAGGCCGCACGCTGTGCGAATGGCTGAACGCAATGGGCCGTGACAGGACCGGCCCCCTAACGTCGCTGTCGATGGACACTCCAGTACCTGTCGAAGCCATCAAAAGCCCCGCCTTCGCCAGCCTGATCGAAGAGTCGGATTCCAGCCGCGCGGAACTGATACGGCTGACTCGCTCCCTCTTTCCTGAGTTCCCCAACATTTTCAAGAGACCTACCGAGGACCTCGCCGGGCTCCAACAGGCCATGCAGTCGAAAGCTGCCGAAGCCCATCTGCTCGGCGAGCTCGTGCAGCCGTTGAGTGACCCGGTGTGGCGGGCGGAGCTCAGCTACCCGTTTCATGTTGCTGGACTCTCCCGGCAATACCGAACTGCGCACCTGGTCGACGTCCGCAAAGAAGCACTTCTCAAGCTCGGTGAAAGCCTCGCTCGCTCTCTGGGCGTTATAGCGCTGGCAATCATGATCCAACGCGGTGAGGAATTCAGCCCGACCCTGGCGAATCCGTTCACTCGGGGTGCCGGAGCGACCTTCGGGACATGGACGACGCTTCTATCGAACTTTCTCCGAAGTGGTGACGTTCCCGAGCTCCCTGTATTCGAGAGTATGCGCGGTCCTCATGGAGCACTGTCCATACTGCAGAAGATCAAGAATCAACGGAATGCCTCCGGGCATGCGTTCGGTGTCCGTCCTGCGCATGAACGGGATGCCGAGGTTAGATCCCTCGAGCCAATCGTCGTCGCCGCCTTGGAATCTCTGCCGTGGCTGGCTCGCCTGCACTGGGACCTGATTGAACACTGCGGCTATATCGACCCGGGCTACATACTTCAAGGGCGCCGCCTGCGCGGAAGCCACCCCGAATGGGAACCTCTCGACGAGGAATACCACCAGCAACTCGCCCCCCATCGCATCTACCTGCGTGGTCCACTACTGGCCGCCTCTATCGACCTGACACCAGTCGCTTCTGTCAGCATCTGCGATGTGTGTAACCAGAGGGAGCTCTTCTTGATCAATAAGGCAAAGGTGTCCGGCGGCCGGGTGGCGCAACTGACGCTGCGCAGCGATAAGGACCACGAAGTATTGCATGACCTATCGTAAACGGAGCGACGAACGCCACGGCCGCCTGGCATGTTGAGGCGAACGGGCGCTAATCACTTCGCCGCTACTCCCCCCGACGCACCCGAAGAAAGACGCTGTACTCGATCTGGAAGAACAGATCCACCGCATCTGGAACACCGATGTCTGCCCATTGATGGAGGAGGCGTTGCGGTGTTACCACGCCGGCGCCCTTCGCGCTGCCATCGGACAGACCTGGATCGCCGTCGTAGCTGACCTGACCGAGAAGATCGTCCGCCTGGCCGACGAAGGAGACGGCGACGCCAACGACTTCCACACCCAATTGGAGAGCGCTCAAGCGGCAGGCCTTGCGACCGACGGCGTCACGAACATGCAGGCCATCGAGCGCAGCATTCTAGATATCGCGGCAAAGATGGAGCTGATCGACACCATCGCCGCTCGCGAGCTCGAGCGGCTACGCCAGGACCGACACCTGTGCGTGCACCCCTCTCTACGTCGACTGGGCGAGGCGTATCAGCCGCTGCCGGAAAGCGCCCGCGCGCACATGGCAACCGCTCAGGACTCCCTCCTCATCCACCCTCCCACCCAAGGCCGCAAGGTCATCGACGACTTCATGGCCCACGTGACCGAGCCGCAGTTTTCGACCAGCCCGGCCTATCTTCTGGGGGCCTTCTTCGCTCGGGTCCGACCCACCGCCCGACGCAAGATCGTTGATCTGGCAGCCAAACACGCCCTGGCCAAGCTTCCCGGACCGCCCGAGATCTCCCCCATCCTGTTGGCCGATCGCACGGCGGAATGCCTGCACGCCTTCACTACCGGCGATTCAGCCATAGTGGCGGCCTCGCTGAAGAAGTCCCTGGACCGGCTAAGCAAGGTCGATGGGCAGCAGCAACTACGGGCCGCCGCGCGCTTGGCCGAGCTGGACGCCTTCTGGGACCTGCTGGACGCGCCGCTCACCGCCCGGCTCGATGAGCTGATCGCTGGCTTGGCTCCTTCCTCTCCATGGGAGCTGTTGACACCAGACAATGCCGAGGCGCTGTCGGTGGTGCGTGTGACTCAGGCGCGTGCTGTACTGCCTCGGCTGGAGATCACCTTTGGCGCCTTGTCCGCAGTGAACCGAGCTCAGGTGATGGCCCGTCACGTGGCTCCCTACTTCGTTTCCTACGTGCCAGAGCTGTTGGCGCAAGCTCCGGGATGGCGGGGGGCGGAAGAAATCACCCGCACGGCTGTCGTCCCCTACGGTCCGCTGATGACCGTCGAGGATCTGCAAGCGGCACTGACCGCGTGGTCGGCTGATGTTGACTGTCGCACTGCGGGCGGGATGCGTAACCTGGCGGTGAAGCTCTATCGCGTGACCGCGCACCTACGCTCGGTCGACCAGGAGGTGTGGGAAGCCTTCCTTACAGACGTGCGCGCGCTGGAACCAGAGCAAAGCATGTACCGCTACACGGAACTAGAAGCCGCGATGAGTCCTTGATCAGCGGGTCAGTGCGTCGATGTGCCGACAACAGCCAGTATTCCACCGTCAGCGTTGATGGCCGGCTTCAGCACCAATCCCCATGCGATCGGATGTAATTATCGGCAAGCGCAAGGTGCACACTGGAAGCACTTATAAGGCCGTGAGCTGGCCGGATGATATTTCCGTCAGGCGCAGTATCAGCGGTAGCTGCTTTCGGGGTTCTCCACAGTGAACCACCGCTCGGCATGCTCTGACGAGTCGTAACCGTGGTGGCGGCCCTTGTACTGCCTGAGGGCTGCCTGCCATTGACTGAGGACGAGAACCACGTCGCTATTTTGCGGAAGAGTTTCCTCATCGAGCATATCGACAAAGGTATAGCTGGGGTCATTCTCGATGACCTTGCTTAGCTCGCTGAGGAGACGGTTGAGCATCTTGATCTTGAGGGTGTTGACGATACCGTCCTGCTTTTTCTTGGACAGTTCGGTCATCTCGCGGTGAGCGGCCTCTAGCATTGGGACGAGCCGGTCATAGGTTGCTGCCTGCTCGTCCGTCGGTGACGGCGAGGTACTATCTTTCTGTTTGACGCGGCGGGGCATGTGTTCTCCTACTTCGGGAGACGGCGGGTGAACTCGACGTGCTTCTTGCGCAATACCTCGATGGCGCGCCGCCCGGAGTCGAGTAGGGCGACCATGAGGTCGAGATCCGAGTCGTCCAGGCACAGGACCGCGCGGCGCTTGGACGAGTGCAAGTCGACGATGTTGCGCAGGACGCTGGCCTTGGGTGGATTGCGCGCAACGATCACACCGAAGCGGCCCATATCCTCCTCGTCGAGGTAGCGGTAGAGCTGATTGACGTGCTCCGTGTCGAGCGCGGCAACGTTCTTGAGCTCGAAGACGAGCTGGCGCGCGCCGTACTGGTCCCGAAGGTCGGTCAAGAACGGCGTCTTGCCGTCGTTGTGGAAGATGACGTCTCGGATGTGGGCACCGCTGATCGTTCGTTCCTGCTGGCCGGCAAGGTCAAGCTCGGGATAGAGCACGGAGGACAGGACGTCGAACACGAGCTCCTCGAATTTCTTGTCCGCTCCTTCGTCGCGGCCGGTCGGCAACGCTTTAATCTCGGAGACCTTCTTCTTGAGAGTCGCAAGTCTGAGCGGCGTGAAGAGAGGGTCTGGGGTGCAAATGTCGGCTGCGGCCTCGCGCTCCGCGACGTAGTTGCGGATGGTGTCGAAGTGCGCGCGATTGTAGGTGAGTACGTCCTGTTTGGCGACGACTCTGCGCGCGCGGCCTGGCGGCAGTACAAGTGGCGCGTAGGCGGTGTGGTAGTAGTCGCCGTAGTTAATCCAAGGTAGCCTGCGCAGGAGATTCAGGGGCGCAAGTAGGACAGGTGAGCCGTCTGCAGGGTTGCGTGGAAGGTGAGCATCGAACGGCCGCCAGTCGAGCGCTGCGGCGTCCCAACCCAAGAGACGGCGGCGGGTCGTCGGGATGCCCCAATCATCGCAGCGGCGCTCAGTGAACTCGCTGAGCCAGCGTTTGATGACTGAGGCAGTCAAATCGCTAATGCGATCCTCAGCGATGCCGGGCACGAGCAGCGAGAGGACCTCCAGGTGGTCCAGGCCAGCGGCTTGGAGCTGCGGGACCTGTCGGAACATGCGGATAATGCCGTCGATGGTGCCGGAACCGAGCGCTGAGCCTCGCTTAGAACCGGCGGCATAGCCCAATCCGAGTTCGGCCGGCTCGCTGACCTCTGAGAGAAGCATGCTTGCTCGGACGGCCTGTCCGTCGACGGCGTGCTTGCGGACTTCGTCTACGAAGCCGAGCAGGTGGGTGTGAAGCCGTCGGTACTCCGGGTCGTCAGACTTCCAGAGCAGGAATGGGTCGAGGTAGAGCGGGAGGTCTTCGCGTAGATGGGGGACGACGAAGTCCACCTCGTCTTGCCGGATCACTAGGCCGAAGACGTCGCTAAGGCGCGGGTTGAAGATACCGACGACGGGATCAACCTTGTCGCCGACCGCTGCCATGTCTCTCAACCTTTCATCACTTCGCTGCGAGGCTACGCTAACGGAGAGCCCCGACATTTTCCGGTGGGCCAACCCCCGGTCTTCCGCCGCTGCACGCGGCGGCGCAGCGGGACCTCCAACGCTGATCTACAACTGGAGTATCAATCAGCAGGCAGTCCTGCTGGATGACAACGTCGTGCACGGCGTCCCGACCCGTATGGAAACCACTCCTTTCGACACTGCCCGTCAAGGGCCCCTGCTCAGTGGCCAGTGGGGTGATCGCCATGCTTTAGACCGCGCCTGCCTCTGACCCGCTTCCCACCAGCTCGCGAGGATTGGGAAACCTTCCCTCCCGCTCTATGAGCCAGCGAGCCAGATACAACCACACCGCTCGTACACCACCGGCTCGCCCATCTTGCTGCCCTCCAAGGCGCCAGCGCAAATCGAACGTAAAATAGCACGGTCTAGGAATGCTACCCACCCCACGGTTGCTCGCCGGATGCTCTTCGGTATCTGATACGGCATACCACGGGATGACATTCTTGGGCATTTTTAGTGACGGCATTTGCGGACAGCGTGATACATTGAGAAGCATTTCGGCATGGGCTGGCATAATATCTGCCGACTTGATGACACGGGTAACAACCGGGTACGCGCGCTTATGGGTGGGATCGCGGCGATCGGCCACGACGGCGCGGTACGGGTGGGCTTCACACACCTCAACCACTCAAAGAAGCTCCCGACGCAGACGGTCTGCGCCCTCACGTGCTGAGTTGCCGCTCGGTGATGCGAGCTTTGAGGGTGAGATCGCGGCGATCGGCCACGACGGCGGGATACGGGTGGGCTTCACACACCTCAACCGCTCAAGTAGCTCTCCCAGCGGCCGGCTACTCGTCCGGCCGGACGCGAGAGCCCTATCGGGGCAGTTCGTGCAGTCGTCCTTGCCGGGTCGGGGAGGGATGTCAGTGACAGCGTGTCTGGCGCTAGTGGCTTTCTAGGGTGTGGGGGGGTGCGAAGACTTGGAGGGAGGAATCCGGGCGGTGAGGGACCGCCGGTTGGTCCTGGATTACAGGGAGAAGCATGGGCAAGTACGATCACCTGTTCATCGAGCACATGCTCGAATGCGGAGACGACCTCGTCAACGAGGGCGCCGCGGCAGGAGGGGAACGCCCCGCCAACATCAGCAGCCCGTTCGGGCTGATGCGCGGCATCGACGTCGATCTCAGCAAGGTGCACATGGCCTTCAGCTGGATCAACCCCACGTCGGAGAAGGTGCACTGGGTGAACGACCACGAGCACACCTACGACGAGGTGCTGATGTGGATGGGGAGCGATCCCGCCAACATCCACGATCTGGGGGCGGAGCTGTACCTCGACATCGAGGGTGAGCGTCACACGGTGACGACCACGGGCGCGGTGTGGATCCCGGCCGGGACGCGGCACTGCCCGCTCGGCTTCACCTACGTCAACCGGCCGTTCACGTTCATCGCGCTGTCGCTGAACCCGGCGTACGCGTCCGACGAGAACGTGCCGCGGCCGGCCCACAGCTGAGCCTTGGCAGGCCACGGGCCGGACGGAGCACATTCCGTCCGGCCCGTTTCCCTGTGCGGCGCCTGTGTGACGCGTCCGCCCCGGTTCCACGTGGGGGGCCGGGGCGGACGGCGACGGGTGGCCCCGCGGCCGCCCGCCCCGGTACGGCGCTAGGAGAGCGCGGCCTCGATCGGGCCGTGTCCCGCGCCGGTGGCGTGGAGCGCGGTGGTGATCTCCGCCAGGTCGTCGGCGGTGAGGTGCAGGTCGGAGGCGTCCTGCCACCCGTCGACCTGGCCGGGGGTGCGGGCGCCGACGATCGCCGCGGTGACGCCGGGGCAGGCGGTGGTCCAGGCGATGGCGATCGTCGCGACGGAGACGCCGTACCGCCGGGCGATCGGGCGCAGCGCTTCCTGGAGGGCGAGGTTGCGTTCCAGCGCGGGCGCCCGGAACTGGGCGGACCGGGAGCGCCAGTCGTCGTCCGGCAGCGCGGCGGCCCGCTCGGCGGTGAACGTGCCGGACAGCAGCCCGGACGCCATCGGGCTGTAGACGATCACGCCGGTGCCGTGCGCGGCGCACCAGGGGATCACGTCCGCGGCGGCGTCCCTGTCGATGAGCGACAGGGGCGGTTGCAGGGACGCGACGTGCCCGACGGCCTCGCAGCGTTCCAGCAGGTCGACGTCGAAGTTGGACACGCCGGCGTGCCGGACCTTCCCTTCCTTGACGAGGTCGAGGACGGCGCCCCAGGACTCCTCGATCGGCGGCCCGTCCGGGTCGGGGTCGTGGATCTGGTAGAGGTCGATGTGGTCGACGCCGAGGCGGCGCAGCGAGGCGTCGCACTCGCGTCTGATCGACTCGGGGGTGAGGTCGTTGCTCTCGACGCCGTTCTCGTCCCAGACCAGGCCGCACTTGGTGAACAACAGGGGCCGGTCGGCCGGGGGCAGCGCGGCCAGGGCCCGGCCGACCACCTTCTCGGCGTGCCCGAACCCGTAGACGGCGGCGGTGTCGATCCAGTTGACGCCGCGGGTGATGGCGTGGTGGATGGCGGCGATCGACTCGTCGTCGGACTGCGTGCCCCAGCCCATCAGCCCGGGGCCGCCGACGGCCCAGCTTCCGAACCCGACGGTGGTGATCGCCATGCCGGTGCCGCCCAGCTCGCGTGTGCGCATGTCAGTACTCCTTTCGATAGGGGCGCGCCGACTCGGGCGCGACGACCGGCAGGACGAGCCGGGACAGGTACGGGCCGGCGTGGTGGACGCTCTGCAGGGCGCTGGTCATGTCGGCGGACGTGCCGGGGAGCCCGCCGGTGTTGGGGTTGCGGTCGAAGTGGGGGAAGTTGCTGCTCGACACCTCCAGCCGGATGCGGTGCCCGGGCTGGAACACGTTGCTGGTGGAGCCGAGGTCGATCCGGTACTCGACGACCTCGCCGGGGGTGAGCAGCCGCGGCTCGCTGGTCGAGTCGCGGTAGCGTGCCCGGATGATGCCGTCGACGAGGTTGCGCGCGTAGCCGCCGGGGCCGACGTCGACGAGCTTGGCGGTCCAGTCGGTGTCGGTCGCCGTGCTGGCGGCGTGCAGCACGACCGTGACCGGGCCGGTGACGTCGAGGGGTTCGGTCAGCGGCTCGGAGGTGTAGACGAGGATGTCGGTGCGGGCCTCGATGGGACGCTGGTCGTACACGCCGCCCCGGGTGTAGACGGGGTTGCAGCACAGGGCGCCGCCAAGGGTGGGGACGGGGTTGCGCGGGTTGTAGACGAAGCTGTCCGGGGGCTGGCCGAACGTCGGCCGCTCGCGGCGCAGTTCGCCGTCGCCGTGCAGCGTGTTGGCCCGGCCGCCGCTGTGCAGGTGCCAGTCCTGGTATTCGGTGCCGGGCAGCGGCCAGGAGTCGGCCACCCGCCATTCGTCGGCGCCCATGGTGAACAGCAGGACGGGAGGTTCGCCGGCGATGCCGTCGTCGCCGTCGCGCAGCCAGGTGTCGAACCAGCGGAGCTGCATGCCGTCGGCGTCGATGGCCGGGCCGGTCGCCCGGCCGCCGAAGTTCCACTCGCCGACCGGGTTGCCGCTGAAGAGGCCGGCGTGCGGCCACGGGCCGATCAGCAGCCGCTGCCGGTCGCGTACGGCGGCCGGCCCGTGCGCGCGCATGCCGGCGAAGTTGGCGAGCGTGCCGCCGAGGAAGGTGTCGTACCAGCCGCCCATGTTGAACGCGGCGACGTTGAGCTCGGGGTAGGCGCGGGAGACGTCGAGGCGTTCCCAGAACTCGTCGTAGCCCGGGTGGCGCAGCCATTCCCGGTAGTACGGGGCGATGGTGTCCAGGTACGGGTGGTCGTCGAGGGGGAGGACGTTCGCCGTGTCGGGCAGCCGGTCCGCGGCGTCGACCAGCGCGGCGCGGATCTCGGCGGGGACGGACGGGTCGCGGGCGGCGTTGTGGGCGGCGAGGGACAGCGTCCAGCCCAGGCTGAAGCTGAGCTGGAAGGCCCCGCCCCGGTAGACCCAGCCGTGGTGGTAGCTCGACGCGGTGACGTTCGGCGCGATGGCCTTGAGCGCCGGGTGTCCCGACATCGCGGCCTGCCACTGGGTGACGCCGTCGTAGGAGCCGCCGAACATCCCGACGTTGCCGTCGCACCAGGGCTGCGCGGCGATCCAGTCGATCGAGTCGTAGCCGTCCTCGCGTTCGTTGACGAACGGGACGAACTCGCCGCCGGACGCGCCGCGCCCCCGGACGTCCTGCATGACGACGGCGTACCCGGCCGAGGCCGCGCGCAACGCGAACGTGCCGTACATGCCGAGGCCGGTGCGGTCGTAGGGGGTGCGGAAGACGAGGGCGGGGCACCGCTGCCCGGTCGGGCGGTACACGTCGGCGCGCAGGATCACGCCGTCGCGCATGGGGACCGCGAGCATGCGGTCGATGGTGATCGACTCAGACATCGGCGGCCAGCCAGTGGTCGATGACGTTGCGGGTGACCCGCGACAGCCCGTTGTCGTAGCCGTTCGCCGACAGCCCGCTGCTGTAGGAGATCGAGCCGGTGGAGAAGACCGAGCCGCCGCCGCGGGTGCGGAAGTAGACCATGTCGGAGCGGACGCGCGGGTTCTCCGTCGCCCCCTCCCCCGGGTTGGTGCCTCCCAGCTCCTCGATCACGAACTGGTAGCTGTCGCCGAGCCCTTCGGAGGTGGCGAGGACGATCGCGTCGGGCGGGCTGCCGAGCGCGAGGTCGTAGCGGTCGATCTCGTTGCCCACGGCGCCGCCGTCGATGAGCCCGGCGTCGGCGAAGACCTCCGGCACGCCGTCCAGCAGCGTGGCCGCCAGGTCGCCGTCGTGGTCGGGGCCGGCGCGGTAGCGTCCGCCGGGGCTGCCGCCCTGCGCGCTGAACCCGACGCCGAACAGCTTCTGCGGCGGGCGGTTGCGGCCGGCCCACAGGCCGCCGCGCTCGCCGGTGGTGGCGTGGTGCTCCTCGCCGGGGCGGACCTGCCAGCTCCGGGTGCCGGTCAGGCCGCGGCGCAGCTCCATGACGTGCGGCAGCTCGGGGTGGAAGGAGACCACCCAGTAGTAGCCGTTGCCGCCGATGTAGGCGAAGTTGCCGCCGCCGTCGACGTAGGTCTCGATGGCGTCGAGCATCCGCGCCGACGCGTACTCCGGGTGCGAGCCGCTGATCACCCCGCGGTAGCGGCCGAGCAGCTCGGCGCCCTCCGCGTGCAGGTCGTGGTCGGTGATCACGTCGAACGCGTAGCCCATCTCGGTGAGCCAGTCGACGATGTACAGGTCGCTGGCCAGCATGAACGGCGACAGGTGGATGCTGAAGCCCGGCGCGAGCGTGAGGATCGGCCGCCGCGCGGACGAGTGGCACACCCCGCTGCCGTCGGTGTGCCGGGCGTACATCGAGTGGCCGAGGTCGTAGCGCTGTTCGAGGAAGGCGGTGCCCTGCGGGACGACCGGCACGTAGCCGAGGCCGCGCTCGTTGGCGTAGGCGAGATAGGTGCAGGTGGGCAGCATCAGCGCGATGTCACCGGTCGCGGTGCCCCGCGGGGGGCGGACCACGAACGGGATCGCGCGCTCGCAGGAGCCGTCGGCGGCGGCCACCCGCAGCGCGTACACGCCGCTCGGCAGGCCGTCGGGGACGGTGAGCTCGTGGCCGGGCTCCCAGCCACTGTCGGCGAGCTCGTCGTCGTGGAAGTGGATCGCGCCGTAGCCGCGCGGGTCGTGGGCGTAGTGGTCGGCCTCGCCGGTGTAGTGCCGCCCGGTCACGCCGCGCACCGGCATGTTGACCAGCCGCCCGTCCAGTTCGGGACGGCCGGCGCAGGGCACGGTGAGCGAGGCGGCGGTCCTGGCGCCGTCCTGCGGGCCGAACCACCAGCGCAGCGGGGCGTCCGGCTCGCCGGACACCGCGGCGACCAGCGCCTCCCTGTCGAGCGGGCGCGACCACAGCCCGGGGCTCTCGATCTTGCCGTTGTAGTGCGCCGCGTCCGGGGTGAGCGCCGCGAACAGCAGCTCGCCGCCGCTGGCGGGCGCGAAGGCGGCGTCGGCGTGCCGCTCGGCCACCTGGGGGCGGTCGTCCACGACCGCCGGGCTGAGCCGGCTGTTGACGCTGTTGACGAGCGGGCGCGTGACGAGCACGACCGCGCCGGTCGCCGGATCGTGGCTCGCGCCCACGCCGTGCCAGAGGTGGAGTCCGAGGGGGGTCTCGATCCGCGTCGCGGTCTCGCGGGCGCCGTCGCCGAGCCACAGCGTCAGCCGTCCGGCCTCGTCCAGGCCGAGGGCGTAGCCGCGCGGGCCGTCGCCGTCGCTCCAGCGGGCCACGATCGTCTGCCTGCCGCCGGTGACGCAGGTCGGGTAGACGGAGGCGACGACGGCGAACCCTTCGCCGCCCGCGGTGACGCCGTCCGGGTCGGGGACGGCGATGTGCGAGCCGAGCCTGGTGGTCTGCGCCCGGCCGCGATGGCGGCCCTGCCACACGTCCGGGACGGTCTCGACGCGGACGCCGGGGCCGGCGGGGTTGTCGTCGACGTGCCGCAGCCGCACCAGCTCGGTGGTGTACTCCTCGACGCCCTCCGCGCTGACCATGAACGCGATGGGGTCGCCCGGCGCGGCGCTGATCCGGTCGGCGTACCCGAGCAGGGCCGGGTCGTCCAAGGTCAGCTCCGGGCCGTCGACCGCGTCCGTGGGCGGCTCCCCCCATCCGAACACCGCGTGCAGCTCGCGGCGTAGGCACGCCTCGCGTGCCTCGGCGAGGACCGTGAAGCGGCGCCGGTCGGCGAGCCGGTAGCGGTCGCCGCGGCGCGCGGGCTGCCGGGCCAGGCACCACTCCCGGCCGGGGACGGACTCGTAGACGGTGACGCGTTCCGCCGGTGGCCTTCGGCCGAGGAACCGTAGCACCCAGGAGAGCGGCTCGCGATGCTCGGCGTCGGGGTCGCGCGTCCAGTCCTTGATCAGGTCTTCGGTGATGAGAGAACGGAGCAGTCCGGCGCGGCGCTCGTCGAACCGGGCCTGGATCTTCGCGGTAGAGGACTCCATATCGTGAAGTTAGGCAGTCGGCCGTGGTGCGGGGAGCGACTCAGGTCGGCAGCTTTGTCACTGAAGGCAGACGCTCGCCGCGCCGCCGGACCGGCGTGTGTGCCGCGTTCTGCGCGGGCCCCGGGCCCGCCATGCCGCGGCGCCGGAACTCCCCCGGGCTCATGCCGACCTCGCGCTTGAAGAACCGCCCGAAGTAGGAGGGGTTGTCGAAGGAGAGCCGCTGGGAGACCTGCGCGATGGTGAGGTCGGTGTGCGTGAGCAGCCGCTTGGCCTCGACGGTCAGGGCCGTGCGTATGATCTCGGCCGGTGTCTTGCCGGTCGTGCGCCGCACCACGTCCGCCAGGTGCTTGGGCGTGATGCCGATGCGGTCGGCGTACCCGCGCACGGTCTGCTCGTTGAGCAGCTCGTCGCTGACCAGCCGCAGGTAGCGCCGGGCCAGCGCGGTGCTGCGGTCCTCGACCATGCTGGTGTTGGCGTCGCTGTGCAGCCGCCGCATCTCCACCAGCAGGATGTGCAGGTACGACTGGAGCACCGAGACGTCCGCGCCGCCGGGCCGCCGGTATTCGCGGTACAACGCGGTGAACAGCGCCATGATGGGCTCGACCTGGTCGTCGTCGAGGTGCAGGGCCCGCCCGATGCCGAGCGGGTCCAGCGTGAGCGACTGCCGGGGCGAGACCCGGTCGCCGTACTGGGCGGCCAGGAAGTCTTCCAGGAAGACGACGACGAACCCCTCGATCGGCGTGCGGCGCTCCCAGAACTGCACCTGCCCCGGCGCCACGAAGTACAGCGTCACCGGGTTCAGCTCGTACGGCACGAAGTCGATGACCTGGGTGCCGGAGCCGCTGGTGACGCAGACCATCTCGTAGAACTCGTGGCGGTGCGGGAACGACGCGTACGACCAGGGGGCGAGCTCGGCGAACGATCCGATCGCGAATCCGGGCGGTCCGGACGCGATCAGGGGGTCGTCGAAGCGGTGCGTCGGCAGGAACGCGCGCTCGGGATGCATGGTGGTGCTCCTCCAGCGGTACGGCGTCTGTCACTCACGCGAAACGGACGGCTCCCGCTCCCCCGGCCCGGCGGCGCCCGGCGGGGAGGCGGACGCGGGCGCGGCGTCCGGGTCGAGTCCGGGGTTGGCGGCCAGCAGGGTGCGCGTGTACTCGTGCCCCGGGGCCGCGGTGATGGTCTCGGGCGGCGCGACCTCGATGAGCCTGCCGTTCTTCATGACGCCGACGCGGTCGGCGATCGACAGGACCAGGCTCAGGTTGTGGGTGATGAACAGGTAGGCGAGGTCGCGTTCGCGGCGCAGGTCCAGCAGCAGGTTCATCACCTGCCCCTGAACCGAGACGTCCAGCGCCGAGGTCGGCTCGTCGGCGACGATCAGCTTCGGCTCCGGGGCGATCGCGCGGGCGATGGCGACGCGCTGCCGCTGCCCGCCGGAGATCTGCGCCGGGATCCTGTCGATGATCGAGGCGGGCAGCCCGACCTCCTCCAGCAACTGCTCCACGCGCCGCCGCAGCGCGGGCCCGCGCAGGTCGGTCAGCTCGCGCAGCGGCTCGGCGATGATCCGGCCCACGGTGTGCCTGGGGTCGAGCGAGCTCTGCGGGTCCTGGAAGATGAGCTGGACGTCGCGGCGGAACGCGCGCACGTCGCCCTCCAGGCCGCGCGTGGTGTGCCGGCGGCCCGCGACGGTGATGACGCCCTCGTCGGGGTCGTCGAGCGCGGCGACGAGCTGCCCGAGCGTGGTCTTGCCGCTGCCGGACTCGCCGACCAGCCCGAAGAACTCGCCCGGCCTGATCGACAGGCTGACGCCGTCGACGGCGGCGTGCTCCTCGCGGCGGCGGAACCCGAGCAGGGCGCCACGCCGCCGGCCGCGCGCGGTGAACGTGCGGCGCACGTTCTCGACGACCAGCAGCGGCTCGGACCCGCCTTCCCGCGCCGGCGCCGGGCTCGCGGCGCCGGCAGGAGCGTCGGCGGTGGCGACGCCGGCAGGGGCGTCGGCGGCGGCTGAGGGGAACGGCAGCGGGACCGGTCCGCTTCCGGGGTTCCAGCAGGCGACCTGCCCTTCCCCGTCCACGGCGGCGAGCGGCGGCTCGTCCGTGCGGCAGTCGTCGACCGAGTGGCGGCAGCGCGGGGCGAACCGGCAGCCGGGGAGCTCCTCGGCCGGGCCGGGCACCGAGCCGGTGATCGTCGGCAGGCCGTCCGGGCGGCGCACGCCGATCCGCGGCACGCACTCGACCAGCGCGCGGGTGTACCGGTGCCGCGGGGAGCGCAGCACCTCCGCCGCCGGGCCGACCTCGACCAGCCGCCCGGCGTACATGACCGCGATCCGGTCGGCGATCTCGGCGGCGACGCCCATGTCGTGGGTGATGAAGACGCAGGCCATCTGGTGTTCGCGCTGCACGCTGCGGAACAGGCGCAGGATCTCGGCCTGGGTGGTGACGTCGAGGGCCGTGGTCGGCTCGTCGGCGAGCAGCAGGTCGGGCCCGGAGATCAGCGCCATCGCGATCATGACTCGCTGCTGCATGCCGCCGGAGAGCTGGTGCGGGTAGAGGTCGGCGATCCGCTCGGGGTCGTCGAAGCCCATCTCGCCCAGCAGTTCGTACGCCCGGGCGCGGGCCTGCTCCCGCAGGTCGGCGCGATGGCCGGCCCCGCCGGGGTGGTACGCCTCGACGAGCTGGGCGCCGATGCGCCGGGTGGGGTTGAGCGAGTCCAGCGCCTCCTGGAAGACCATGCCGATGCGGCGTCCCCGGAAGGAGCGCATCTGCTCGGGCGTCAGCGCCACGAGGTCGACGTCGTCGAGCCGGACCTGGCCGGTGGTGCGGACCGGCGCGACGAACTCCAGCAACCGGATGATCGACAGGGCCGTCACCGTCTTGCCGCTGCCGGACTCCCCGACCACGCACAGCGTCTGCCCCGCCTCAAGGCTCAGCGAGAGCTCGTGGACGAGCTTCACTCCGTCGTCGCCGGTGAGAACTCCGACCGAAAGGCGATCGATCTCCAGTAGTGACACGTGCGTCATCCCTTCAGGCGCCCGGCGTGGCACACCGCCGGACGATCCTCCGTCAAGGATCTCCGCAGGACAAGGGGTTGCCCCGGATCCATACCAACCGTTTAGTCTCAGTCAAGCGGCCGCGCGAAGTGGCAAGGATCTCTCCGGTGAAGTTCGCGTGAGTGACAGAACTTCCGTCGTCGACGCCTACTCCGGGCCTTGTCGCGGCGGCTAGCTTGAGCGGCCAAATTCGCCGACAAAAAGGCGCGAGGAGCCACGATGAACCTCCACCTGTCCCGCCATCCGAAGGCCGTCGTCGCCGCCGCGTTGCTGAGTTTAGTTCTGTCGGCGTGTGCCTCCCGCGCGAACGGGCCGGCCCAGAGCACCGCCGGCGCGGACGCCGGCGCCCCTGTCAAGGGGGGCGACATCACCGTGCGCCTGGCGCAGGATCCGGGCTCGCTGGACTCGGTGGTGAACGGCAACGTGGGCACCACCTACGTCGCCCACGAGGTCTTCGAGCAACTGGTGACCGTCGACGCGAACTACCAGCCGCAGCCGGTGCTCGCCGAGTCCTACAAGAAGGGCGACGACGGGCTCAGCTACACGTTCGTGCTGCGCAAGGGCCTGCAGTTCTCCGACGGGACCCCGCTGAATGCCTCCGACGCGGCGGCCTCGCTGAACTACTGGGTGAAGGACGGCAGCTACGCGGCGTCGCTGAAGCCGGTGCTGAAGGAGATCACCGCTCCGGACGACACGACCGTCCTCGTCAAGCTCAAGTCGCCGTTCGACCTGGTGGCGCTGATGGCCGCGAGCCATGGCTCGTTCATCCGCCGCGCCGCGGACATCGACGCCAAGGGGCCCACCGGCATCCCCAACGACAAGGCGATCGGCACCGGCCCGTACAAGGTCAAGTCCTGGACGCAGGGCGAGCAGATCGTGCTGGAACGCAACGACAAGTACAAGCCGCCGACGGGCACCTCCAGCGGGTACGCGGGCGCCAAGCGCGCGTTCCTGGACACGATCACCTACAAGGTCGTCGCGGACCAGGACGCCGTGCTGAACGGGCTGAAGACCGGCATCCTGGACGTCGCGGAGCCGTCCAACCCGCAGTACGACCAGATCAAGCAGGACCCGGACCTGAAGGTCGCGGTCGAGGGCGGTGGCACGATCCAGTTCGTGTCGCTCAACCACAACTCCGGCTCGATCTTCTCCAAGGCGGAGGCGCGTGACGCCCTGAACCTGGTCACCGACAAGAAGGCGATCATGGCGTCGCAGGGGGTTCCCGACCTGGTGTCGCCGAGCAACGGCGCGTTCGCCACGTCGACCAACAAGGCGATGTACTCCGAGGCGGGCAAGGCCAAGTGGGACCAGCACGACCCGGAGAAGGCGAAGCAGCTGTTCGCCCAGGCCGGCCTGCAGCCGGGCCAGACCGTCCGCATGATCACGACCGATGAGTTCCCGCAGTTCAAGGACGCGCTCATCGTCATCCAGAACGACCTCAAGAAGATCGGCATCAAGTCGAGCATCGAGAGCTACGACTTCGCGACCTTGATCGGCAAGAAGAACAACGAGCCCAACGGATGGGACGTTCTTGCCCTGATGGACGATGCCAACCCACCGGTGCCCGCGTACACCGATAACGTGAAAAACCTGGACAATTCCGGATATCCTCGCGACAAGCTCGACCCGCTGCTGGACGCCTACAACCGGGCGAAGACGCCGGAGGAGCAGCGGACGGCGATCGACACGATCCAGAAGTTCACCTCCGACAACCTGCCGACCATCACGCTGTACGCCGCGAAGGGCTACGTCGCGTACAACCCGAAGGTGCAGGGTTACGACGGTTGGGGGATGGAGTTCACCGATGTCTGGCTGAGGAAGTAGACGCCCATGCTGCTCGTCGTCCTACGCCGGCTCCGCGACCTGGTCGTCGTGCTGGCCGTCGTCGGCACGTTCCTGTTCTTCCTGCTGCGGTCGATCCCCGGCGACCCGGCCCAGGTTCTGCTGGGACTGAAGGCCACGCCGGACCAGCTCGCCCGGCTGCACGAGGAACTGGGCCTGACCGGGCCGTTGTATGAGCAGTATTTCCACTGGGTCGGCAACGTGCTGACCGGCGACTTCGGCACGTCCATCAAGTATCAGGCGCCGGTGCTCGACATGATCGCCGGCCACATCGCACCGACGCTCACCCTCGCGATCGCCAGCACGGTCATCAGCTTCCTGCTGACCGTGCTGGTCATCAGCTGGGTCACCGTGTCGCCGCACAGCTGGGTGGCACGGGGCGTCAACCGGGTCGCGCAGTTCGGCCTCGCGCTGCCGGAGTTCTGGCTCGCGCTCCTGGCCGTCTACGCGTTCGCGCTGGCGCTCGGCTGGTTCCCCACCAGCGGCTACACCCCGCTGTTCACCGACCCGGTGACCTCGGTCCCGCAGCTCGTGCTGCCGGTCGCGGTGCTCGTGGTGGGGCAGACGGCGTTCTTCACCATCACCATGGAGGAGAGCGTGCTCGGCGAGCTGACCCAGCTCTACCTGCGCACCGCGCGGGCCAAGGGGGTCACCGAGCGGCGCATCGCGCTGCGGCACGTGCTGCCGAACTCGATGCTGCCGGTGCTGACCGCCGTCGGGCTGAACTTCGCCTCGCTGATCGGCGGGGTGGTCGTCATCGAGAGCATCTTCGTCATCCCCGGGCTCGGCACGATGCTGCTCGGGGCCGTGTACGCGCGTGACTTCCCGCTCATCCAGGGCGGGGTCATGTTCATCGCGTTCCTCTTCGTGGTGGTGAACCTGCTGGTGGACCTCGCCTACTCCCTGGTCGACCCCAAGGTGCGTGTCTCGTGACGGCACTCGCCGGCGAGACGGCCGCGGCGCCCGCGCGGGCGCGGCGGCCGTCGTTCGCGCGCCGCAACCCGACGCTGGTGGTGTCCGGCGGGCTGCTCGGCCTGATCATCGTGCTGGTCGTGGTGCTGCCGTTCTTCCTGCCGGACCCGGAGGCCATCGACCCGGTGCAGCGGTTGCTGCCGCCGTCCCTGGACCATCTGATGGGGACCGACCGGTACGGCCGCGACCTGTTCAGCCGCTGGGCGTCCGCCGGGCGCGTGTCGATCGGGATGACCCTGCTGATCACCGTCTGCGCGGTGACCATCGGCACGTTCATCGGCCTGGTGGCGGGCTACTTCACCCGTGTCGGCCGCGTGATCATGCGGGTGGTGGACGCGTGGATGGCGTTCCCGTCGATCATCCTGGCGATCGTGTTCGGCGTCGTCATCGGCCCGGGCATGACCAGTGAGCTGGTCGCTGTGACGATCATCTTCACCCCGTACACGGCGCGGATCATCCGCAGCCGCGTGCTGGGCCTCGCGACCCGCGCGTACGTCAAGGCGGCGCGGGTCTCGGGGATGGGGCCGTGGAAGACGCTGGCCGTGCACATCCTGCCGAACACGCTGCCGCTGGCGGTGGTGCAGTGCGTGCTGCTGTCGGCGGGGGCGATGCTGATCGACGGG
The DNA here is from genome assembly GCF_014205275.1 of Sphaerisporangium siamense. Classification (NCBI taxonomy): domain Bacteria; kingdom Bacillati; phylum Actinomycetota; class Actinomycetes; order Streptosporangiales; family Streptosporangiaceae; genus Sphaerisporangium; species Sphaerisporangium siamense. The sequence continues at coordinate 2,794,256 of NZ_JACHND010000001.1, read as the reverse complement.
TCGCTGAGCTTTCTCGGTCTCGGCATCTCACCGCCCACGGCGACCTGGGGCAACATGGTCTCGGACGGACGGGTGTACCTTCAGGAACATCCCACGATGGTGCTTTTCCCCGGGTTGGCGATCGCCCTGTTCGTCTTCCTGCTGAACATCGCGGGGGCGAGCCTGCGCACGTTCGTCGACCCACGGGCGAAGCTGCTGTTCGCCCAGCAGCGGCGGCGCGGCCGCGCCGGGGGCCGCTGACTCCCCGTGGCCGCGGGCGGGCGACCGCCGGCGACCACGGGACACAAGAAAGGTGAAACGGAGTGACACGCACGACGAGCACGGCCACGGTCGAGACCGACCGTCCGAGCCGGTACGGCAAGCAACTGGTGAACCACCTGGGCCGCCACGAGGGCGGGGAGTGGTCGGAGGAGTCGAACTCGGGATGGATCGTGCTCGGCGCGGGCCGCACCGAGGTGACATGCGCCGAGGGGGCCCTTGAGCTGCGGCTGGACGGCGACGCCGACGGGATGGCCGGGCTGGAGGACGTCGTGGGACGGCATCTGGTCCGCTTCGGCGCCAAGGACGAGCTCGTCGTCCGCTGGGTCCGCGCCGACGGCACCCCCGGCACCGAGCAGGGCGCGGCGCCGACCGCCTGACGGCGCACCGCAGCCCTCCCACACGAAGGAACCGGCCGCGCGACCCCCCGAGGGGCGCGCGGCCGGTTCCGTGTGGAGGGAGGCCGGGTCAGCTCAGCCGCAGGGTGCGGCGGATCCAGGCCGCCTGGGCGGCGTTGGCGGCCCGCGACACCTGCGCCTCGGGCACGATGCCGTTGAAGCCGTGGAAGCCGCCGGCCCAGACGTGCAGCTCGGCCTGGCCCCCGGCGGCCCAGATCCTGGAGGCGTACTCCACCGCCTCGTCGCGGAACACCTCGGCCGCGCCGACCTCGATGAACGCGGGCGCCAGCCCGGACAGGTCCGTGGCCCGCGCCGGGGAGGCGTACGGGGACACGTCGGGGCCGCCGCGCCGGTCGGCGCCGAGCAGCGCGTTCCAGCCCGTGTAGTTGAAGCTGCGGTCCCAGATGCCGACCCCGTCGTACTGCCGGCTGGAGACCGTGTCGTTGCGGTCGTCCAGCATGGGGGTGATCAGGGCCTGCCCGGCCAGCGCGGGGCCGCCGCGGTCCCGGGCGAGCAGGGCGACGCCGGCGCTGAGGCCGCCGCCCGCGCTCGCCCCCGTGACCAGGATGCGCTCGGGGTCGACGCCCAGCTCGGCCGCGTTCTTGGCCATCCAGACGAGCCCGGCGTAGCAGTCCTCGACGGGCGCAGGGTCGGGGTGTTCGGGGGCGAGCCGGTATTCGGCGGAGACCCCGACGACGCCGTGCTCGGCGACCCAGTCCAGGACGGACCCGAGCGCGCCGAAGCGGCTGCCGAGGATCATGCCGCCGCCGTGGATGGCGTACATTCCTGGTGCGTCAGGTCGCGGGTTCTCGGGGCGCACGATGGTGACGGTGATGTCCGGCTCGCCCGGTGGGCCGGGGACGACACGGTCCTCGGCGGTGATCGGGCGGTCTCCGATCATGTCCTCGATGGGAGGCTGCCCGGCCGCGAAGCGCGCCCGGTAGGACAGGATCGTCTCCGGGACCAGCGGCTCGAACTCCAGCGCCTGCCGGAACATCTCCAGCCCGCCCACCAGCTCGGGGTCATAGGGAACTCGCGTCGTCATCGGCGCCCCTTTCGCGTGAATATCTGAAATCGTATGGGATAGGCGGCGGCGCGGGAAGACGATCAGCGCTACGCGTCCGGCAGGATGAGCGCGTACTTCGCCGGGTCGTCGTCCGGCACGGACGACCAGGAACTCTCCGGGTCCACTCTGCCCTTGTCGAGCCAGTACGGGGCCAGCGACTCGCGCAGCCGGTCCGCGCCGGCCCGCGCCAGCAGGTCGAACGCGCCGAGATCGTCGGTGATCTGCTCGGTGGTGCGCGCGCCGATGAGGACCGAGCACAGGTCCTCGTTGGTGAGCACGTACGCCAGGGCGAGCTGCGCCAGCGTGCCCCCCAGCTCCTCTGCCAGCGCCCGCAGCCGCGGCCTGGCCTCCTCGACGAGGCCGTGGATGCCGCCCGGGTCGTTGCCCGTGGGACGCCGCCGGGGGTTGCCGAGCAGGAAGCCGCCCTCCAGCGCGTCGGACGCCTGAACCTTCAGCCCGAGGTCGGCGATGACACCGCGGAACGGCTCCCCCTCGGCGATCGAGCGGCGCACCACGTTGTACTTGAGCTGCGCGAACGCCGGCGGGACCAGACCGGTCCGCTCCGCCGCCGCCGCGACCGCCCTGATCTCGGTGACCGACCAGTTGTTCACGGCCCAGTGGCGCACCCGGCCGCTCTCCACGAGCGCCGCCGCACCCTCGGCGATCACCTCGTACGGCACGTGCTCGCCCACCAGGTCGCCGAAGACCACGATCTCCGCGTGGTCGGTGCCGACGCGGAACACGGCCCGGTCGAACTGCGCGACGATGTCGTCCGCGGTGCCGCTGCGCTCCACCCAGCTCTTCACCTGCAGGACGTAGTCGTCCCGCGCGACCCCGGCGGCCTGGACGGCCCTGCCGAAGATGACGTCGGTGTGCGAGCCGACGTCGCCGAGATCGGCGCGGTAGACGCCGACGTCGAAGTAGGCCGCCCCGGCGTCCGCCGCGGTCCTGATGACGTCGACGGTCTCCTCGAACGGCGTGCGGTCCCACGTGTGCCAGGACCCCACGGTGAGCGCGGGGACCCGGAAGCCGTCGCCCCCGAGCGGGCGGGTGAACACCTTGGGCGTGTCGGATGCCATGTCGAGCCTCTCTCTGCTCAGATCTCTGCTCGGGCCGGGGCGTCCATCGCCGCCTCGTGGCCTGGTCGGGGGCCGAGGCCGGCCGTCTGCGCGGACGCGCCGGCCCCGGCGTCGTGCCCGCCGGTCAGATCGCTTCCGCGATCAGGACGCGCGGGCTGCCCGGGAGCGGGCGCGTCTCCAGCCATCGCCAGCCGGTCTCGGCCAGCCAGCCGCGCGCCACGTCCTCGGGGTAGACGACCGTTCCGTCCACGACCAGGTACTCGCCGGCCAGCAGCGGATCGATGCCGCGGCCGTCGGAGGCGTCGAGGAAGAAGTCGACGAGCAGGAGCCTGCCGCCGGGCTCGACGATCTCGCGGGCGCGGCGCAGGAAGGCGCGGTTGCCGTCGGCGTCGAAGCGGTGGGCGACGTGCTCCAGCAGCACCAGGTCGTAGGTGCCCTCGACCGGCTCGGTGCGCGGGTCGGCGGTGCGCAGCTCGACCCGGTCGCGGTAGCGCTCGTCCACGCTGTCCGGATCCGTGGCCTCCGGTGTCACGAACGTCGCGCGCAGCCGCGGGTTGCGGGCCGCCGCCTGGACCACGAACTCCACCGACAGCCCGGCGAGGTCGGCGATCCGCGTGTGCGCGCCGAAATCGTAGTGCTCGGCCAGCATGAGCGCGTGCAGCGCGTTGTAGGCGCCCACCCCGTTGTGGAACAGCTCCGGGCTCACGGAGAGGGCCGGGTCGAACGGCGAGGGGGCCGCGGCGCGCACGGAGTTCGTGTAGGAGCGCCAGTGCGGGTAGCTGATGGCGTCCCAGAACGCCAGGAAGGCCCGCAGGTCCAGGGTGTCCTTCCCGCCCGCCAGGTAGGCGTCGGCCGCGGCCTCGTTCCGGTACCGGCCGTCCTCGAAGGCGAGCAGGCCGAGGCCGGTCATGGCGTCGGCGAGGATCCGGGCGGACCGCTCCGGTATCCCGGCGCGGCCGGCGAGCTCGGCCGCGGTCAGCGGGCCGTCGGCCAGGGCGGCGAAGAGGCCGACCTCTCCGGCGGCGAAGAGCTGTTTGGCCGCCATGAAGCCGGTGGCGACGGAGACGATGGGGCTCGGATCAGGGACGGGCGTCGTCCTGGTGGGGGACATCGGGGACTCCTCGGCGGAATCGCGGTGAGCGGCCCGCGAGCGGGTCGCCGCCACGCGGAGAGCTCTCAAAAATCGTATACCATTTGATATACAGTTTGCCGTCCGGTCAAGGCATCGGCGTCACCTAATGTGTCACTGAGCCCGGCCGGAAGACGCACGCGCCCGTAATTCCACGGACCATCGGCCGATATCCAGCATATTCCGCCGTTAATGACATCTCGGCCGTCGCGAGTGACACATGAAATACCGTCTATTGATGTCGTATACGATCCGCGATACCTTCTGGGAACCCCCCACATGGGGCCGCTGACACGGGTTGGGCGGTGTCCCGCCCTCTTCCCCGGCGTAGCAGGGAAAGGGGCTCTCAGTGAATCGAATAAAGCTCCATCGACGAATGCTCATCGCGTCGGCCGCACTCCTGATGATAGTCGCGACCGCGTGCAGCACCTCTAATTCGAATGGCGGCGGCGGCGGTGCCGCGAAGGCGCCCGGCGCAAAGGCGGGAGTCGTCAAGTACGCCCTGCCGCCCGGCTCCCCGCCGAACTGGATCTGGCCGTTCCCCGACCCGGCGCACCTGACGCCGGTGAACCTGCCGTTCCAGGAACTGATGTTCCGGCCGCTGTACTGGTTCGGCAAGGACGGCAAGACGGTCATCAACCCCGACAAGAGCATCGCCGAGCTGCCGCAGTACAGCGCGGACCGCAAGACCGTGACGATCAAGCTCAAGCCGTACAACTGGTCGGACGGCACGCCGCTCAGCGCGCAGAACGTCCTCTTCTGGATCAACATGGCCAAGTCCCAGAAGAGCAAGCTCGGCATCTACGTGCCCGGCTACATCCCCGACAACATCGCCGCGGCCAAGGCCACCGACGAGAAGACCGTCGTGCTCACGCTGGACAAGGCGTACAACACCGACTGGTACACCTTCGCCCAGCTCAGCCAGATCTTCCCGTTCCCCGAGGCGTGGAACGTCACCGGCCCCGGGAAGAAGGGCACGTGCTCGACCTCCGAGGACGGCTGCCCGCCGGTGTACGACCACCTGCTGGCGCAGGCGAAGGACCTGCCGTCGTACGCCACCAACCCGCTGTGGCAGGTGGTGAACGGGCCCTGGCGGCTGAAGAGCTTCGACACCACGGGCAACGTGACGCTGGTGCCGAACGACAAGTACTCCGGCCCGGACAAGCCGAAGATCAAGCAGTTCGTCTACGTGCCGTTCACCAGCGACTCGGCCGAGTACAACGTGCTGCGCGCCGGGCAGACCCTCGACGTGGGCTACATCCCGGCCAACGCGCTGCCGGGCGACAAGCCCGAAGGGGGCGACCCGCTGCAGCCGGGGTCCAACCCGATCAAGAACTCCTACGACATGGTCCCGGGCTTCCCCGGGTACGGCATCAGCTTCCTGGTGCTCAACTACAACAACCCGACGCTCGGCCCCGTCTTCAAGCAGCAGTACTTCCGCCAGGCCCTCGCCTCCACCGTCGACCAGAAGGCGCTGCTGAAGGCCATCTACAAGGGCTACGGCGTGGAGACGACCGGGCCGGTGCCCCTGTACCCGGACAGCAAGTGGGTGCCGGACGCGCAGAAGAACTACGCCTACCCGTTCGACATCGAGGCGGCGAAGAAGTACCTGTCCGACAACGGCTGGACCGTGGTCCCCGGCGGCGCCTCGACCTGCGCGAAGCCCGGCACCGGGGCGGGCGAGTGCGGTGAGGGCGTCAAGCAGGGGCAGAAGCTGAGCTTCGAGTTCCTGTACTTCGCCGGCCAGGTGTCGCAGGACACCTACGCCCAGGCGCTGAAGTCGAACGCCGGCAAGGCCGGGATCGACATCTCGCTGCACCCCATGCCCGGCAACGTCCTCTCGGGCACGGTCGTGCCCTGCTCGGGACCCTCGTGCACATGGGCGATGTCTGCGGGCGGCTGGTACTACGTGTACTACCCCGGCGGCGAGATGATCTTCGGGAGCGGAGCCGGCGCGAACTTCGGCAGCTTCGGCGACCCCGAGCTCGACAAGCTGATCAAGGCCACCCACGAGGAGACCGGCGACCAGGCCATGCTCGACTACGCGGCCGCCGCCTCCAAGAAGCTGCCCGGCATCTGGACGCCGTTCGGCGCGGGCGTGACCGCCTACGCCAAGGGCCTGAAGGGGTACCTGCCGTCCAACCCGTACAGCTTCCTCAGCCCCGAGGACTGGTACTTCGAGTGACCGGCGTCGCGTCCTGCCCCCACGAGTAGAAGGAAGTCAATGCTCGGCTACCTCGTGCGGCGGATCGGCCAGGCGGTCTTCGTGGTCCTGGTGGTCACCGTCGTCGTCTTCGTCCTGCTCCACCAACTGCCCGGCGGGCCCGCGCGGGCGATCATCGGGGCGAAGGCGACGGCGGAGCAGATCCGCGAGTTCAACAAGGCCAACGGGCTCGACGCCCCGGCGATGGTGCAGTACTTCCGCATGCTCCGCAACTGGGCCACCGGCGACTTCGGCTTCTCCTACAAGCTCAACCAGTCGGTCGGCGCCCTGATCGCCGACCGGCTGCCGAAGACGCTGGTGCTCAACCTCCTGGCCCTGGCCCTCACGGTGGCGATCTCGGTGCCGGTCGGCATCTACCAGGCCGTGCGGCGGGGCAGGACGTTCGACTACGCGGCGACGTGGGCGGCGTTCGTCTTCTACGCCGCCCCGTCGTTCTTCCTCGGCATCGTGCTCATCTCCCTGTTCTCCCAGCAACTGGAGATCTTCCCGCCGCAGGCCCCGCAGACCGACAGCGTCGCCGGGCTGTTCGCCGACTTCCGCTCGATGATCCTGCCGATCATCGTGCTGTCGCTGTCGGGCATCGCCATCGGGGCGCGGTACATGAGGTCGTCGGTGCTGGACAACATCGGCCAGGAGTACGTGCGCACGGCGCAGGCGAAAGGCTGTTCCGGCCTTCGCGTGATGACCCGCCACGTGCTCCGCAACGCGATCATCCCGATCGTGACGCTGCTCGGCCTCTCGCTGCCGGCGCTGTTCGCCGGCGCGCTGATCGCCGAGTCGCTGTTCAACTTCCCCGGCATGGGGCTGCTGTTCTGGCAGGCGGCGCAGGCGTCGGACTATCCGATCGAGCTCGCCGTCGTCCTGGTGACGGCGGTCGCCACCGTCGCCGGCAACCTCGTCGCCGACATCTGTTACGCGGTACTCGACCCGAGGGTGCGGTTGGCCGGATGAGCGTCCACGACGACAGTGAAGTGACGCCGCGCGCCGTCACCGCGGCGGAGGAGCTGCCCGGCGGCAGGCCCAAGAGCATGTGGCGTCTCGGCCTGGAGGCGTTCCTGGAGAACCGGCTCGCGGTGGCGGGCCTGGTGATCCTGGTGGCGGCGCTGCTGTTCTGCTTCCTGGGGCCGCTGGTCTACCGGACCAACCAGATCAACACCGACCTCGCGTCCGTCAACCTGGCGCCCGGCACGCCGGGGCACCCGCTCGGCACCGACCAGGCCGGGTACGACCAGCTCGGACGGCTGATGGCCGGCGGCCAGGTCTCGCTGACGATCGGGTTCGCGGCGGCGGCCATCTCGACCGTCATCGGCACCCTGTGGGGCGCGGTCGCCGGGTTCTTCGGCGGGCTGGTCGACACGGTGATGATGCGCGTCGTCGACGCGCTGCTCGCCATCCCGGCGCTGTTCCTGCTGCTGGTGCTGGTCACGATCGTCAAGCCCAGCATGGGGATGATGATCTTCGTCTTCGGGCTGACCGCGTGGCTGATCACCTCACGCCTGGTGCGCGGGGAATCGCTGTCGCTGCGGGTGCGCGAGTACGTCCAGGCCGTGCGGGTCATGGGCGGCACGTCCTGGCGCGCGGTGCTGCGGCACATCATGCCCAACGTCGCCGGCACCGTGATCGTCAACGCGACCTTCCAGGTGGCCGACGCGATCCTCGTGGTCGCCTACCTCGGCTTCCTGGGCCTCGGCATCTCACCGCCCGCCACCGACTGGGGCGGCATGCTCAACAACGGCGTGAACTTCATCTACACCAACGACTGGTGGCTGATCTACCCGCCCGGACTGGCGATCATCTTCGTCGTCGTGGCGGTGAACTTCATCGGGGACGGCGTGCGGGACGCCGTCGAGGTAAGGCTGCGGCGCCGATGAGCGGACCGCCGGCGACACCCGCGCCCACGGGGACTTCTGAGAGGGACGGCACGCACATGGCAACGGGAACGGCATCGACGTCCGCCGCTGGGGCCGCGACCGGCGCGGCGCCGTTGCTGGAACTGCGCGGGCTGTCCACCGAGATCAGGCTCAAGCACGCCGTCGTCCGCGCCGTGGACCAGGTCGACCTGACACTGTCCGCCGGGGAGACGCTCGGCCTGGTCGGCGAGTCCGGCAGCGGCAAGACCATGACCGCGATGTCGATCGAGCGGCTGCTGCCGCCGGGCGGGCGGATCACCGGCGGGCGGATCCTCTTCGGCGGCGTGGACCTGGTGGGGCTGCCGGAGCCGGAGCTGCGCGGGATCCGGGGCGCCGAGATCGGCCTGATCTCGCAGAACCCCACGATCTCGCTGAACCCGGTGGTGCCGGTCGGCGTCCAGGTGGCCGAGGCGCTGCTGCTGCACACCGGCGCCTCCAAGCGTGAGGCCCGCGAGCGCGTGGTCGAGACGTTCGCCTCGGTCGGCATCCCCAACCCGGCGCGGCGCTACGACGACTACCCCCACCAGCTCTCCGGCGGGCAGCAGCAGCGCGTGATGATCGCGATGGCGCTCATCTGCCGTCCGAAGCTCCTCATCGCCGACGAGCCGACCACCGCGCTCGACGTGACCATCCAGAAGCAGATCCTGGAGCTCATCGACCGGCTGCGCGAGGACCTCGGCATGGCCGTGATCCTCGTGACGCACGACCTCGGCGTGATCGCCGGGCACACCGACCGGGTCGCGGTGATGTACGCGGGCCGGGTCGTGGAACTGGCCGCCACCGAGGCGCTGTTCGCCGCGCCCCGCCACCGCTACACCGAGGCGCTGCTCGAAGCCCTGCCGGAGCGCGCCGCCGGGCGGAGCCACCAGCTGTACACGATCCCCGGCCTGCCGCCGGACCTGACCGAGGCGTCGCCGGGGTGCCGGTTCGCCCCGCGCTGCCGCTTCGCGACCGCCGCGTGCCGCGAACAGGACCCGCCGACGGTACGCCTGGACGGCCTCGCCCACGAGTACGCGTGCTTCCACCCCCGGGAGGAGTCCGGCCCGCCCACGGAGAACCTCCCGCCCGCCCCGGCGGCCGAGGCCCTCCCGGGAGCGGAGCCCGGCGCCCCGGTCACCGGGAACGGCGGCGCCGCGCGGGTCTCCGACCACTCCTGGGTGGCCCCGACCACGCCGATCCCTGACGACGGCACGCCGCTGCTGGAGATCAGGCAGGTCGTGCGCGACTTCCCCGTCACCGGCGGGGCGATACTCAAACGCAAGATCGGCGAGGTCAGCGCCGTGGCCGGGGTGAGCCTGCGCGTCGAGCGCGGCATGACCCTGGGCCTGGCCGGCGAGTCCGGGTGCGGCAAGACCACCCTCGGACGGCTGGTCGTCGGCCTCGAACGGCCGACCAGCGGCGAGATCCTCTTCCGCGGCCGGCGGATCGACCGGATGCGCGGCAAGGACGGGCGGCTGGAGCGCCGCCACATCCAGCTCATGTTCCAGGACTCCTACGGCTCCCTCGACCCGAGGATGCGGGTGCGGGCGATCCTGCGCGAACCGCTGGAGATCCAGCGGGTCGGCACCGGCCGCGACCGGGACCGCCGCGTCGACGAGCTGCTCGACGCGGTCGGACTCCCCCGGCGGGCCGCCGAGCGGTACCCGCACGAGTTCTCCGGCGGGCAGCGGCAGCGCATCGGCCTGGCCCGCGCGCTGGCCCTGCAACCCGCCCTGATCGTCGCCGACGAGCCGGTCTCGGCGCTGGACGTGTCGATCCAGGCGCAGGTGCTGAACCTGATGCGCGCCCTGCAGCGCGAGCGCGAGCTGACGTACCTGTTCATCAGCCACGACCTGGCCGTCGTGCGCTACCTGTCCGACGTGATCGCGGTGATGTACCTCGGCAAGGTCGTGGAGGTCGGCCCCGCCGAGGAGGTGTACACGACGCCGCGGCACCACTACACGCGGGCGCTGCTCGACACGATCCCGGTCGCCGACCCCGCCGTCGAGCGGGCCAAGCGCCGGCTCGGCGCGCCCGGCGAGCCGCCCTCGCCCACGGACCCGCCGAGCGGCTGCCGGTTCCGGACGCGATGCCCGGTCGCGCAGGACGTCTGCGCGACGCTGGAGCCGCCGCTCACCCCCGTGGCGGCCGACGCCGATCCACCCGCGCCGCCCGGCGGGCGCACGCACCACGTCGCGTGCCACTTCCCCCTGGCGGCGCCGGTCTCCGGGGCGGGCGCCCCGGCCGCGGGAGAGCACACGCCTGCGTGAGCGAGATCCATTCCGCCGGTTCCGTTCCGGCGCGGCCCACCCGCCGCCTGCTCCTCGTCATGGGCGCGCTGTCGACGTTCGGCCCGCTGTCGATCGACCTGTACCTGCCCGCGCTGCCCGACCTGGCCCGGCAGCTCCACGCCTCCGACAGCGCGGCGCAGTGGAGCATCTCCATGTGCCTGATCGGCCTGGCGACCGGCCAGCTCTTCATCGGCCCGCTCAGCGACCGGATCGGGCGCAAGCGTCCGCTGTTCGTCGGCGTGGCGATGTACGCGGTCGTGTCGCTGCTGTGCGCCGTGGCCCCCTCGATGGCCGCGCTGAACGTCCTGCGCCTGCTGCAAGGGCTGGCCGGGTCGGCCGGCACGGTGATCGTCGGCGCGATGGTCCGCGACATGTACGAGGGGCAGCGGATGGCGCGCATCCTGTCCCTGCTGATGCTCGTCGGCGGCATCGCGCCCATCGTGGCGCCGGTGCTGGGCGGGCAACTGCTGTACGTGACGGACTGGCGCGGCATCTTCGTCACGCTCGGCGCGATCTCGGTGCTGCTGCTGGTCGCGGTGACCGCGCTGCCCGAGACGCTACGGCCGGAGCTGCGGCACGTCGGCGGGCTGCGGCGCGTCCGCGAGGGCTTCACCTCGGTGGTCCGCGACCGGGTCTTCGTCGGCTGCGCGCTCGGGTCGAGCGTCGGCGGGGCCGCGCTGTTCATCTACATCTCGGTCAGCGCGTTCGTGCTCGAAGGCGGCTACGGCGTGAGCCCGCAGGCGTTCTCGTTCATCTTCGGCGTCAACTCGGTCGGCCTGATGCTGAGCGGGTACGCGAACGCGCTGCTGCTGCGCCGCCTGCGGCCGGAACCACTGCTGGTCGGCGGGGCGCTGATCGCCGCGGGCACGGGGGTGTTCTGCCTGGTCGCCGCGCTGCTGCACGCGCCGCTGGCGGTGTTCCTGCCCGCCCTGTTCCTGACCGTCGCGACCGGCGGGCTGGCCTCGCCGAACGCGACGGCGCTCGCGCTCGTCCGCCACTCCGCCAACGCGGGGACGGCCGCGGCGCTGCTCGGCAGCAGCGGCTTCCTGCTGGGAGCCCTGCTCGCGCCGGCCGCCTCGCTCGGCGGCGCGAGCGCGGTCGCCATGACGTGCGGGATAGCGATCTCCCGGTCCATGGCCTGGGCGGCCTACCGGTTCATCGCGATCCCGGGCCGCCGCGAGGCCGGACCCGAGGCTCCGGCGCGGGACGCTACAGCCGCTTGACCAGGAACTCGGCGGCCCGCTCGGCGATCATCGCGGTCGGGGCGTTGGTGTTGCCCGTCGTCACGGTCGGCATGACCGAGGCATCGGCGACGCGCAGCGCCTCGACGCCGTGCACGGCCAGCTCCTCGTCCACGACGGCCTCCTCGTGCCCGCCCATCGCGCACGTGCCGGACTGGTGGTGGTAGGTGACCACGGTCTCGCGGATGTAGTCGTCCAGCAGCTCGCGGGTGGCGCCGAGCGTGCCCGGGTACAGCTCGGTGGCGCCCCACTCGGCGCGCAGCGCCGGCCGCGCGCCGATCTCCCGGCACAGCTCCACCGCCGCGGCCAGCGCGTCCAGGTCGGCGCGCGACGACAGCACCCGCGGGTCGATCAGCGGCGCGAGGCCGGGGTCGGCGCCGGCGATGGTGACCCGGCCGCGGCTCGCGGGGCGGACCAGGCCGGCCATCAGCGAGACGCCGTCGGCGGGACCGGACATCCAGTCCGCGTACAGCGGCGCCCCGAAATGGAGGGGTTGCAGGTCCGGGACGGGCAGCTCGGGCCGGCTGCGCGCGAACAGGTGGCTCTGCGTGGTGGGCAGGCCGCGGGGGACGCCGGGCGGGCGGGCGGTGCCGAAGATGACCGGCACGAGCCAGTGGTCCTGGAGGTTGCGGCCCACGCCCGGCAGCGCCGCCACCACGTCGATGCCCAGGGGGCGCAGCGTCAGGGGATCGCCGACGCCGGACCGCTGGAGCAGCGCGGGCGAGCCGATCGCGCCGGCGGCGACCACGACGTGCTGGTCCGCCCGGACGCGCCCGGCGGCCCCGTCCCGCACGTACTCGACGCCGGTGCAGCGCGTGCCCTCGAACAGCAGCCGCCGCACGTGCGCTCCGGTCAGCACGCGCAGGCGCGGGTGGTCGCGCACCGGCCCGAGGTAGGCGCCGGCCGTCGTCAGCCGCCGCCCGTCGCGGATGGTGAACCGCATGAACGACACGCCGTCGGGCGACCCGTCGTTGTAGTCGTCGTCGAACGGCACGCCGGCCTGCACCGCGGCCTCGACGATCGCGCGCTGCACCGGGTCGGGCTCGTAGTCGCGCAGCACGGCCAGCAGGCCGCCGTGCTCGGCCTCGACGCGCCGGAACACCGGTTCGACGTCGGCCCACGACCACCGGGGGTTGCCGAGATACGCCCAGGTGTCGTAGTCGGCCCGGTGGCCGCGCACCCAGATCATCGCGTTGAGCGCGTGCGACCCCGACACCACCCGCCCGCGGGGCAGGTGCAGCCGGCGGTTGTGCGCGTGCGCCTGGGGGACGGTGCGGTATCCCCAGTCGACGTCGGAGTCCCACAGTTCGTGCATGCGCGCGGGGTCGGAGATGGCCTGGTTGTCCGTGCCGTCCGGCCCGGCCTCGACCAGCAGGACCGTGGCGCCGGCGTCGAGCAGCCGCCGGGCGGCGACGCAGCCCGCGGTCCCCGCGCCGACGACGACCACATCGGCGGCACGCGGCGTCTCTGTCATGGTCATCACACCGGTTGCTCGTCGGGATAGGCGACCCGGCCGAGCTCGGTGATGAACGCCCCGCCTCCGCCGCAGGCCACCGTGTCGTCCGGGCCGAGGGCGAGGAACGTGCCGGTGGTGCGCATCGCGTCGAGGTCGTACAGCCAGGTGGTGGCGACCGGGATGAGGAACTCGCGGAACGTGAAGACGTACAGGCCGTCGCCGAGGGACCAGGTGGCGGCGAGGTCCACGTCGCCCTGGCCGCGCTGCGCGCCGGCCAGGCACTGCCAGGCGTACCGCTCGCTGTTCAGGTACACGTGCTCGTACAGGAGGCCGGGGCCGTAATGATACTGGGCCCGCCAGCCGATGAGGTCGCGGGTCGGGGCCGGCTCGGCGCCGGACACCTCCACGCCGGCGAGCGTTCCCGGCGTGAAGGTCTGGCCCACCCGCGGCTCCCCGGGCGTCGGCTCGGGCGCGACGTCGGAGGCGACGCGCAGCGTCCTGCCGGTGTCCTCGCGCACGACGAGCACGTCGGCGTGCCGCGGCTCGTCCCCGCGGCGGAGGGTGAGGAACCACACGCCGAGCCGGACCTCGACGGCCTCGTACCAGTCCTCGCCGCTCCGCGCGCCGCGCCGCCACTCGACGGTTTCGCCGGTCCTGAACCGCAGCACGAGGTCGTCTGAGGCTTCCTCGGCGATCCGCAGCTCGCGGCCGGCGAGCCGGTCGGTGCGCGGCAGGCGGTTGCCGGCGAGGTCGCCGGTGACCCCGTCCCCTGGATCCGCGTCCACGGAGAAAGGCTGGGACGCCGTCACGGGGCGATCTCCGGGTCCAGGGGCTCGAAGGCCAGGGTGGGCAGGTCGACGCAGGTGGCGCCGCAGTCGGCCACCACCACGGAGCCGGTCATCGCCGAGGCGTCGCGGCTCGCGAGGAACGCGACGACGGAGGCGATCTCGTCGGACTCGGCCGCGCGCCGCAGCGGGACGTCCTTGGTGGCGAGGGCGTACGCGGCCTCCCTGTCGATGCCGTGCATCTCGCCGAGCGCGTCCATCTCCTCGTCGGCCATCGGCGTGCGCACCCAGCCCGGGCAGACCGCGTTGACGCGCACGCCGTGGCGGCCGTAGTCGCGCGCGAGCGAGCGGGTCAGCCCGATGAGCGCGTGCTTGGTGGTGACGTAGCCGGCGACGCCCGGCCCGGCGAACAGCCCGGCGATCGAGGACACCACGACCACGGCGCCGCGGCGCTCCATGAGCCGCGGCAACGCCTCGCGGACGGTGACGAACGCGGTGTCGAGGTTGATCCGCAGGGTGTAGTGCCAGTCGTCGTCGCCGGTCTCCAGCGCCGTGCCCGGCCGGTGCCCGCCCGCGTTGGCGACCACCACGTCCAGCCCGCCGAACCGGTCCACCGCCGCGGCGACCGCGGCGCGGACGTCGGCGGTCTCGGCGGCGTCGCCGGACACGACGGCCGCCCGGTCGCCCAGCTCGCCCGCCAGCTCGTGCAGCGGCGCCGCGCGCCTGCCGCACAGCACGACCGCGGCGCCCTCCGCGACCAGGCGCCTGCTCACCGCGGCGCCGATGCCGGTGCCCGCGCCGGTGACCAGCGCGACCTTTCCCGAGAACCGGCCAAGATCCATCACGTACTGCCCCTCCGTCGACCTACCGGAACCGTAGGGAAGGCGTGCCGGGCGGCGCGACGGTTCGGCACATATCGGTGCACTCGCCGACAAGTTGCGAACAGTCAGAGTCAAGGCGCCAGGTCCGGATCCGGGGCGCTAGAGGACGTCGGCGGTCATCCGCTCGCAGGGGACCAGGTCCCGGCTGAGCCGGTACTCGCGCGGCGCGAGGCCGTAGCTGGCCTTGAACACCCTGCTGAAGTGCGCGGCGTCGACGAAGCCCCAGCGGGCGCCGATGGCGCTGACGGCGATCTCACGCGAGCCGGGGTCGAGCAGGTCGCGGCGGCACTGCTCCAGGCGCCGCTCGCGGATGTAGCGCCCCACCGACATGCCCTCGGCGCGGAACAGTTTGTGCAGGTAGCCGGTGGACACGTAGCAGGCCGCGGCGATCGCCTCGGGCCCGAGGGCGGGGTCGTCGAGGTGCCGCGCGATGAACATCTTGGCGCGGTTGAGCAGCATGCGCATCGAGTCGGTGGCGTCGGCGCGCTCGCCGAGCAGGGAGGCGTACAGCGTGCCGATCAGGTCGACGACGTTGTCGGCGAGCCGCATCGGGTGGGAGTCGCCGACCTCGTCGATGTGGCCGGCCAGGTTCACCAGCATGGGCGAGACCACGCCGCCGAGCCCGCGCCTGCCGGAGACCCGCCGGGCGGTGACCTCGCGCATCGCGTTGCCGGGCAGGCGCAGCTCGCGGTGCGGGAACATGACCATGATCACCCGGCAGGTGCCGTCGAAGGTGACCTGGTAGGGCCGGCTGGTGTCGTAGATCGCGATCTCGCCGGGCAGCAGCGGGGCCTCGCGCCCGTCCTGGGCGATCCGCACGCGCCCGCTGGTGGGGAGGCTCAGCTTGTAGAACCCGGCCTCGTCGGAGCGGGCGATGTGCTTCTCGGTGCGCTCGGCGCGGTGCGGCGCCGCGGTCACCTCGGTGACCATCACGGTGCCGAGCGTCTCGCCGGCGATCTCGCCGGCGAAGGCGTCGGCGCCGCGGAACTCGAAGTCGAGCGGGACGAAGGATCGGGAGACCGCGTGCCGCCAGAGTTCCTCGCGTTCCCGCATCGCCACATCGGTCGTCCGGACCAGAACGGTCATGGCCCGCACCTCCGTACCGAACGGTGCTCTCCGGCACGGCCGACCTGCCGTACCCTTCGATTCATATATGAAATCATAGGCGACTGCGCTGGGACAGCCCTTGATGCGCAGCCGTGACCTGAGCACATTCAGGCAAGCAAAGTGCGCTGCCGGACTAGCGACACGCGCCACGCCCGATCCACGCTGGGACCGACCTCCCACACCCGAGAACAGGCCTCTTCACATGACGATGATGCTCGACATCCCGGACGACACGGCACGCACCCCGCGGCTGCGCAGGCCAGGCCGGCTCTTCGTCGGCGGGGCATGGCGCCCGGCGTCGGACGGCCGGGAGTTCGCCACCGTGGACCCCGCCACCGGCGAGGAGATCGGCCTGGTCGCCGCCGCGGGCAAGGCCGACGTCGACGACGCGATCGCCGCGGCCCGGCAGGCGCTGCACGACCCCGCGTGGTCGGGCATGTCCCCGTCGGCGCGCGGACGCCTGCTGTGGCGGCTCGCCGACCTGATCGAGGCCAACGCCGACGAGCTCGCCCACCTGGAGACCCACGACCAGGGCCAGCCGTTCGGCGTCGCCCGGCACATCTCGGTCACGGGGACGGCCGAGCACTTCCGCTACTTCGCCGGCTGGACCACCAAGATCGAGGGCGCGACGATCCCGGTGTCGCTGCCGGACGTCATGCACTACACGCGGCGCGAGCCGGTCGGCGTGTGCGCGCTGATCACGCCGTGGAACTTCCCGCTGATGATCCTGAGCTGGAAGCTCGCGCCCGCGCTGGCCTGCGGCAACACGGTCGTGATCAAGCCGGCCGAGCAGACGCCGCTCACCGCGCTGAAGCTGATGGAGCTGTGCGAGGAGGCCGGCGTCCCCTCCGGCGTGGTCAACCTGCTCACCGGCGGCCCCGACGTCGGCGCGGCGCTGGTCTCCCACCCCGGCGTGGACAAGGTGTCGTTCACCGGCTCCACCGAGGTCGGGCGCAGCATCCTGCGCGCCTCCGCGGACCACCTGGCCCGCGTCACGCTCGAACTCGGCGGCAAGACCCCGGTGATCGTGGCCGCCGACGCCGACATCGACCGCGCCGTGGCCGGATGCGTCCAGGGCGCGATGTTCAACAGCGGCCAGGTCTGCGCCGCCTACTCCCGCTTCTACGTCGACGCCCGCCGCGCCGACGAGTTCACGGAGAAGGCCGCCGCGCTGGCCGGCAAGGTCGTGCTGGGGCCGGGCATCGCGCCGGACACCGAGACCGGGCCTCTGGTCAGCGCGGAGCACCTGGAGCGGGTCGACCGCTACGTGCGCGAAGGCGTGGCCGCGGGCGCGGACCTGCTGACCGGCGGCGCGCGCGAGGAGGGCCCCCTCGCGAACGGGTACTTCTACCGGCCGACCGTGTTCGCCGGCGTCACCGACGAGATGAGCATCGCCCGCGAGGAGATCTTCGGCCCGGTGATGTCGGTGCTCACCTACGACGACCCCGAGGAGCTCGCCGGGCGCGCGAACGACAGCGAGTACGGCCTGGCCGCGTCCATCTGGACCGACGACCTGACGACCGCCCACCGGCTCGCCGCCGACGTCCAGGCCGGGGCCGTGTTCGTCAACATGCTGCACACCCCCGACCCCGCGGCGCCGTGGGGCGGCTTCAAGAGCAGCGGCTTCGGCCGCGAGATGGGCGCCTACGCGCTCGACGTGTACACCGAGGTCAAGGGCGTCTTCATCAACCTCGCCCGTTCCTGACCCTCTCCCGAACACTCCCCGGCACTTCTGAACGACGGCGAAGCGCCCGCGACGACCGCGGGCGCTTCGCCGTTTCCGCGTTTCCGCGTGTCCGCCTTCGCCAGTGTCCCGTCCGGCTCCGGGGGCCGCCGCGGGGATCTTCGCGAGTCATTGACGCTCCATCTATCTATAGGGCTATTGTACTAGCATCCTAGATATATGGAGAAAGTCGTGATCGAGTTCCATCTGGACGACCGGTCGGGGCTGTCGCCGTACCAACAGCTCGCCCGTCAGGTCCGGCAGGCGCTGCGGCTCGGTCTGCTCCGCGAGGGCGACCGGCTGCCGACGGTGAAAGAGGTCGTGGCCCAGCTCGCGATCAACCCGAACACGGTGCTCAAGGCCTACCGCGAGCTGGAGCACGAGGGCCTGGTGGCCGCGCGGCCGGGCGTCGGCACGTTCGTGACCGCGACGCTCACCGACGCCTCGCTGGCCGCGCACGGCCCCCTGCGCCTGGAGCTGCGGCGCTGGCTCGCCAAGGCGCGCCGGGCCGGTCTGGACGACGAGAGCATCGAGGCCCTGTTCACGTCCACCTTTCGCACCGCCGCCCAGGAGGACATAGCGTGACCAGCGTCTTACACACCGAGGGACTGGGCAAGAAGTACGGGCGCCGCTGGGCACTGTCGGACTGCGACCTCGACATCCCGGCCGGGCACGTGGTGGGCCTCGTCGGCCCCAACGGGGCGGGCAAGACCACCCTGCTCCACCTGGCCGCCGGCCTCCTGTCCCCCACGGCGGGCGCCATCAGCGTGCTCGGCGGCGTCCCCGGAGACGGCCCCGCGCAGCTCGCCAAGGTCGGGTTCGTCGCCCAGGACACCCCGACCTACGCCGGGCTGACCGTCGCCGAGCACCTGCGGCTCGGCGCGCGGCTCAACCCTCGCTGGGACGACGCGCTGGCGCGCGACCGTCTCGCCCGGCTCGGCCTCGACCCCGACCGCCGGGCCGGGAAGATGTCGGGCGGGCAGCGCGCCCAGCTCGCCCTCACCCTCGGCATCGCCAAACGCCCCGACCTGCTGATCCTGGACGAGCCCGTCGCCGCGCTGGACCCGCTGGCGCGCCGCGAGTTCATGCAAGGGCTGATGGAGGCCGCCGCCGAGCACGAGCTGAGCGTGCTGTTCTCCTCACACCTGATCAGCGACCTGGAACGGGCCTGCGACTACCTGATCGTGCTCGTCGACTCCCGCGTGCGGGTGGCCGGCGAGGTCGAGGAGCTGCTGTCCACCCACCACCGGCTCACCGGCGCCCGCCGCGACCCCGACCGGCTTCCGGCCGGCCAGCACGTCGTCGCGGCCAGCCACACCGACCGGCAGACCACACTGACCATCCGCACCGACGCCCCGATCCACGACCCCTCCTGGACCGTCAGTCAGGTCGGCCTTGAGGACCTCGTCCTCGCCTACATGAGCACGCGGGCCCATGACAGGTCCGCACGCCCGGCCCTGGAGGTCCAGCGATGATCTGGTTGACCTGGCGTCAGTTCCGCGCCGCGGCCATGATGGCGGGCGCCGCCCTGGCCGTGCTCGCCGCCGTGCTCGGCCTCACCGGTCCCGGCATCGCCGGCGCGTACACCTCGGGGCTCGCCACCTGCGGGCCGGATCCCGGCGGCTGCGCGGCCTTCCTGCGCGCCTTCGCCGGCGATCACGAAGGCATCTTCCTCACCGTCAACGCGGTCGTGCTGGTCGTCCCCGCCCTGATCGGGCTCTTCTGGGGAGCGCCGCTGATCACCCGGGAGATCGAGGCCGGCACGCACCGCCTGGTGTGGAACCAGAGCGTCACCCGCACCCGGTGGCTGGCGGTCAAGCTCGCCTTCGTCGGCCTGGCCGCCATGGTCACCGCGGGAGTGACCGGCCTCGCCGCGACCTGGTGGGCCGGCCCTCTCGACGGCCTCGGCGAGGACGTCACGCGGATGACGCCGCTGCTGTTCGGCGAGCGCGGCGTCGCCCCGATCGGGTACGCCGTCTTCGCCTTCACGCTGGGCGTGACCGCCGGGATGTTCGTGCGGCGCACGGTCGCCGCCATGGCCCTCACCCTGGCCCTCTTCACCGTCGTGCAGCTCGTCATGCCCACGCTGGTCCGGCCGCACCTGCTCACGCCCGTCCGCAAGGTCGTCCAGATCAGCGAGTCCACTGTCGGCGAGTTCCGGGGCCGTCGCGACGGTCCCATCGACGTGGAAGGGAAGTCACCCGAGGCGGGCGCGTGGGTGTTGTCCAACCGGACCCTCGACGGGTCCGGCCGCCACGTCGATTCGATCCCTCTGGCCGCGTCCTCGGGCCCCTGCGCGCCGTCCCCCGCCGGACTGGGCAGGTGCTTCGCCGAGATGACCCGCCTCGGGTACCGCCTGGAACTGACCTACCACCCCATCAGCCGCTTCTGGCCGTTCCAATGGATCGAGTTCGGGATCTACGCCGTCCTCGCCCTCGGCCTGGCGGGCGTCTGCTTCCGGCGGATCCGCCGGCACGTCTCCTGACCTCCCCGAATTATCCGACATATCCGAAAGGACGGAGTTTCCATGACTCATGCCCTCACGACGCGTCCGGTGCCGCGCGGCGGCCGGGTCGCCATGGCCGGGCTGCTCGCCCTCACGGCCGCGGTCTCTCCTCTGCCCCTCGCCCCGGCGGCGGCCGCCCCCTTACCGGCGACCGCGCGCGCCACGGTCGCGCCGGTCACGACGCCGTACCTGCCCGACCCGACCGGCCCCCGTCCGGTCGGCTCCACCACGCTGTACCTGAAGGACACCTCGCGCCCCGACCCGTGGGTGCCCACGGAGAAGGCCAGGGAACTGATGGTCACCCTGTGGTACCCGGCGGCGAGGAAGGGCCGGCAGCGGGCGTCCTACCTGACCGCGAAAGAGTCGGAGCTCCACCTCAAGGGGGGACGGATCACCACCCTGCCGTTCGACGTGCTCAGCACGACGCGTACCAACTCCTTCACCGACGTGAAACCGGCCGGACGCGGGCACGGCCTGCCCCTCGTGGTGCTCTCGCCCGGGTTCACCAAGCCCCGCGCCACGCTCAGCGGCCTGGCCGAGGACCTGGCCAGTCACGGCTACGTCGTCGCCGCGATCGACCACACCTACGAGAACTACGCCACGACGTTCCCCGACGGGCGGATCGCCACCTGCGCCGCGTGCGAGTTCGACGACCGCGAGGACTTCGGCCCGAAGACTGTCGAGGTCCGGGCCGCCGACGTGTCCTTCGTGCTCGACGAGCTCACCGGACGCCATCCGAAGTGGAAGGGCGCGTCGCTGATCGACCGGTCCCGCATCGCGATGGTCGGCCAGTCCATCGGGGGTGCCGGCGCCCTCGGGGCCCTCGCCAAGGAGCCCCGGGTGCGGGCCGCGATCGACATGGACGGCACGACGTACGCGACCCTGCCGGAGAACGGGCTGACGCGACCGTTCCTGTTCCTCGGCGCCCAGCAGCACCACAGTCCGGGACAGGACACCCGGTGGGACCGTGACTGGGCACTGCTGCACGGCTGGAAGCGCTGGCTCGTCGTCGCGGGCGCCGGTCACCAGAGCTTCACGGACATCCCGCTCATCGTGGCCGAGCAGCTCGGCGTCGACCTCGGCTACGAGCTGAAGGGGTCGCGCTCGATGGAGATCACCCGCAGGTACGTCCGCGCCTTCCTGGACCGGCACCTGCGCGGCGTCCCCCAGCCCCTGCTGGACGCGCCGTCCTCGGAGTACCCCGAGGTCAAGTTCTGCGCCCCGGAGACCAAGACCTGCGCGTAGCGGGCCGGCCGCGGCTCACGTGTCCTCGGGGACGGACTCGATGAGCCTCATCAGGCCGTTGGCGTCGAGGAGGTCCGCCGGGCGGATCGTCTCGTTGGCGCGGACGTAGTGGAAGGCGGCGCTCACCTTGGACAACGGCGCGCCGGACAGGTGGGACCAGGCGAGGCGGTAGGCGGCGAGCTGGACGGTGGCGGCGCGGGCGCCCCGGCCGCGGGGCGGCTCGCCGGTCTTCCAGTCCACGATCACGTAGCCGTCGCCCTCGGGGAAGACCGCGTCCATGCGTCCGCGCACCACGCGGTCGGCGATGACCGTCTCGAACGGGATCTCCAGGTCGATCGGCTCCATGGACGCCCACCGGCTCTGCTCGAACCGGTCCCGCAGCTCGGCGAGCTGGAGGTCCGCCGGGGACAGCTCGTCGGCGGCGCCGGGCAGCTCCATGTCGTCGATGAGGCGCTGCTGGTCCCAGCGGTTCTCCAGCCAGCGGTGGAAGGCGGTGCCGCGGCGGGCCAGCGGCGCGGGCCGGTGCGGCAGCGGGCGGCGGATCTGCCGGGCCAGCGCGGCGGGATCGGTGGCGAGCGTGACCAGGGACGAGACGGTGAGCCGCGCGGGCAGCTCGACGAGGTGGCCGCCGCGCCGCCGCGCCTGGTCGCGCTCGCGCAGCAGCAGCTCGGTGTCGCGCGCCCAGGAGCGGACCCGGTCCTGTTCCCAGTCCTTCATCGGCGTGGGGTCGGCGGGGGCGAGCCAGTCGTCGCCGTTGATCGCGTCCATGACCATGTCGGCGCCGCCGCGGATGGCCTCGTACCGCGCCCCGCCGGGCGTGGCCGGCCATTCCTCCGAGGCGGGCTCGGCGAGCAGCGGGTTGACGGCGCCCTCTTCGAGGTCGGACGCCCAGGCGGCGGCGTGGCCGGACGCCTCACGGACCTCCAGCAGGAAGTCCGACGGTTCCAGGGGCCGCGCGGCCGAGCCCCAGCGGTAGCCGGAGGCGATCAGCAGGTAGTGCGCCCGGGTGACCGCGACGTAGGCGAGGCGGCGTTCCTCCAGCAGGTCGCGTTCGCGGCAGCTCTGGTCGAACGCGGCCAGGTCCTCCTTCTCCAGCCCTTCGAGGACGGGAAGGTCGAAGCGGTCGCCGCGCAACGGGTACGGCAGCTTGCGCGCGTTCTCGGTCCAGCGGGAGTTGGTGGCGGGCGTGGCGGGGAACACGCTGCCCTTGGCCAGCCCGCCCGCCTGCGTGGTGACCTGGGAGAGCCCCGGCACGACCACGACCGGCCACTCCAGGCCCTTGGACGCGTGGACGGTCATCAGCTTGACGCTGTTGGTCTCGCCGACGCGCCCGGCCTCCAGGCCGAACTCCTCGGTCTCGGCGGCCTGCAGGTAGGCGAGGAACGCGCCGAGCGTCGGGTCCTCGGCGTCGCCGGCGAACCGCGCGGCGGCGTCGAGGAAGGCGTCGAGGTCGGCGCGGGCGGCGAGCGGGCCGCCGCCGCGGGACGCGACCTCGACGTCCAGGCCGAGGCGGCGCTCGACCTCGGCGATGAGGTCGGGCAGGGGCTGCCCGGCGTGGGCGCGCAGGACGCGCAGTTCCTGCGCGAGGCGGGGCAGCCGCTCGCGGGCCAGCGGCGAGAACGGCTCCAGCCAGTCGGGACGGTCGGGCAGCTCGTCCAGGGCGTCGACCAGCGAGCCGCGCTCGGCCGCCATGTCCGTGACGACCTGCTCCAGCGGGTCCTCGGGGCCGGCGCCCTGGCGCTGGGAGACGGTGAGCTCGCGGGCGAGGTCGCCGAGGACCTTCAGGTCGGCGACGCCGATGCGCCAGCGCGGCCCCGCCAGCAGGCGGACCAGCGAGTCGCCCGCCGCGGGCTCGTACAGCACGCGCAGGGTGGCGACGACGTCGGCGACCTCGGGGACGGTGAGCAGGCCGCCGAGGCCGACGACCTCGACGGGGATGTCCCTGGCCTCCAGGGCGCGGCGCAGCGCGGGGAACTGGGAGCGCTTGCGGGCGAGGATGGCGACGTCCTGCGGCTGGATGGCCTGCGCCCCGCCCCAGGCGCCCGCCTTGGCCTTCTCGCGCAGCTTGTCGCGCTCGCCGTCCCCCCAGGGCAGGCCGTCGGGGGCGCCCTCGTGGCCGAGCAGGTGGGCCACGCCGTCGGCGACCCAGGCGGCCTCGTCCTCGGCGGTCTCGTGGAAGGCGCACAGCACCCGGCCGCGGCCGACGCGGTTGACGCCGGGGGTGAGCACGGGGACCTCGCGGGCCTCGGCGCGCAGGGGCACCTGCACGCGCGCCGCGACGTCCAGCACCTTCTCGCCGTTGCGGAAGCTGACGGAGAGGCGGCGCACGTCCGCGGGCTCGCCCGCCGAGGTGGGGAAGTCGCGGACGAACCGCTTGAGGTTGCCGGAGGATGCGCCGCGCCAGCCGTAGATGGACTGGCAGGGGTCGCCGACGGCGGTCACCGGGTGGCCGCCGCCGAACAGGGCGCGCAGCAGGACGAGCTGGGCGTGGCTGGTGTCCTGGTACTCGTCGAGCAGGACGACCGAGAACCGGCCGCGCTCGACCATGCCGACCTCGGGGTGCCGGTCGGCGATGCGCGCGGCCAGCGCCATCTGGTCGCCGTAGTCGATGACCTCGCGGCTGCGCTTGAGCCGGTCGTAGGCCTCGACGAGCGGCAGGAGCTGCTCGCGGATCTCCTGGGTGCGCACCGGCCTGCGCTGGGGCAGCGTGGTGCGCCCGGTGACGACGGCCAGGCGCTCCCGCAGCCACCGGCCGATCTCGCGGACCTCGCCGGGGGCGCGCAGGTGTTCGGCCATCTCGCCGGCGAGCTCCAGCACCGCCGCCGTGACCGAGGAGGGGGCCAGGTCCACGCGGTCCATGGGCCCGTCGTACTGGCCGACCACGCGCGAGGCCATCTGCCAGGAGATGGCGGGCGTGACGAGCCGCATCGTCGGCTCCAGCGCCTCGCGCAGCGCGTGGTCGGTGACCAGGCGGGCGGCGTAGGCGTGGTAGGTGGAGACGGTGGGCTCGTCGTCCAGCATCTCGGCCGGGGCCATGCCGACCTCGGCGAGGCGGGTGAGCCGCTTGCGCACCCGGGCGGCCAGCTCGGCGGCGGCCTTGCGGGTGAAGGTGAGGCCGAGCACGCGCTCGGGGCGGACCAGGCCGTTGGCGACCAGCCACACCACCCGCCCGGCCATGGTCTCGCTCTTGCCCGACCCCGCGCCGGCCACCACGACCATGGGGCCGAGCGGCGCCTCGATGACGGCGGCCTGCTCGGGGGTGGGCGGCGGGACGCCCAGCTTGTCGGCGAGCTCGGCGGGGCCGATCAGGGCGGGACGCACCCCTTCGGCGCCGGGGGCCGGACGTGGAGCGTCTAGCAAACCTGGCCCCCGCCGTCGTTGACCGGGCAGCTCGCCTTGGCCGCGCAGGTGCGGCAGCCGTCGTTGACCGTGGCGCGGAAGACCCGGGCGGACATGCCGGTGGCCACGGTGTCGACCAGCTCACCGGCCCAGCCGGGCTCGGCGTCGTCGCCGAGCGCCCCCTGCCCCTGCTCGCGGGCGAGCGCGGCGTTCGTGCCCGCGGCCTTGCCGAGCTGCACCAGGGCCGCGCCGCCCGGCTCGGTGAGGCCGTGCCGCTGGAACGCGCCGAGCAGGGCGGCGAGCTGGTAGACGCCGAGCTGCGGGTGGCGGGCGAGGTCGTGGTCGGAGGGCTTGGTGGTGCCGGTCTTGAGGTCGATGATCACCGCGCGGCCGTCGCCGTCGCGCTCGACCCGGTCGACGCGGCCCTTGATCTGGACGTTCTCCGACAGCATGGCCGTGAACGCCTCCTCGACGGCGACGAGCTCGCGCGGGTTGCGCTCGTGCCAGGTGAGGAACCGGGAGACCATCTGCTCGGCGACGGTGCGCTGCTTGCGGCTGAACCACAGGCCGCCGAAGTCCAGTTCCTCCCAGACCTCGTCCAGCCGTTTGCCGAGCGTGTCGCCTTCCTGCCCGGCGGCGGCGAGGACGGCGACGGCGTGGATGACCGAGCCGAGGCTGCGCGAGGCGTCGGTGCCGGACGCGCCGACGGCGGTTTCGAGCAGCCAGCGCAGGCCGCACTTGGTGAAGCTCTCGACCGCGGACGGCGAGACGCGGACGATGCCGTCCGGCCAGGTGAGGGGACGGTCGTCGGAGATGGGCGTGAGGGCGTACCACTCGTCGGGGTGGGCGCCGGGGACGCCGGCGCGGGCCAGGCGGGCGAGGTGGCGCGCGGCGGCCCTGCGCATGGACTCGGGGCGCGAGGGGTCGCACACGGCGGCGCGCAGGTCGGCGACCAGCGCGGACATGCTCAGCCAGCGGGCGCGCTCGTCCACGGTGGCCTGCTCGACCGCGCCGGGCAGCAGCTCGGACAGGAAGCGCGAGGGCCGCTCGTCGGTGTCGTCGCCGCCGACGGCGGTGACCACCAGGCGGCGGCGGGCGCGGGTGACGGCGACGTAGAACAGGCGGCGTTCCTCGGCGAGGAGCTTGGAGGCCAGCGCGGCGGTCGCGGCGTCCACGCCGTCCAGGGCCGAGCCCTCCGACAGCTCGACGAGCTGCTCGATGCCGAGCAGCGAGCCGCGCAGGCGAAGGTCGGGCCAGACCCCGTCCTGGACGCCCGCGACCACCACGACATCCCATTCGAGGCCTTTGGCGCGGTGGGCGGTGAGGATCTGCACGACGTCGCCGTCCGGCGCGTGCGCGGCGAGGGTGTTGCCCGCGATCTCCTGGGACGCCAGGTCGTCGAGGAAGACGCCGAGCCCGGCGTGGGGCAGGCGGTCGACGAAGCGGGCGGCGTGGTCGAACAGCGCCACCACGGCGTCGAGGTCGCGGTCGGCCTGCCCGCCGCGCGGGCCGCCGGCCACGCTGGCGTCCGTCCAGCGCTCGGGCAGCCCGGACGCCTGCCAGACCGCCCACAGGGCCTCTTCCGCGGTGTCGCCGCGCGCGGCCGACTCGCGCGCGACCTTGATCAGCGCGGCGACGCGCTCGGCGCAGGAGGCGACGTGCGGCTCGATCGAGACCAGCTCGCGGACGTCCTGCACGGCGGCGACCAGCAGCTCGTCGGAGGACCGCGGCGGCGGCGCGGGCTCGCCGGACTCGACGGCCGCGGCCGCCAGCTCGGCCACGCGCAGGGCGCGGCGCAGGCGGCGCACGCCGATCGCGTCCGTGGCGCCCAGCGGGCCGGTGAGCAGTTCCTCCGCGGTGGTGACGTCCAGCGTCTCCGGGCGCAGCGCGACGCGCAGCAGGGTCGCCAGCGGCCGCACGCCGGGCTCCTGGATCAGCGGGGGCCCGTCACCCGCCACGACGACCGGGACGCCGGCGCTGAGCAGGGCGCGGCGCAGCATGGGGACCTGGCGGGTGGCCGAGCGGACGAGCACGGCCATGCGCGACCAGGGGACGCCCTCCAGCAGGTGGGCGCGGCGCAGGGTGTCGGCCACGACCGCGGCCTCCTGGCTCTCGCTGTCGGCGAGCAGGACGCGCACCTCACCGGGGTCGGCGGTGTCGACGGCGAGCAGGTCGCGGTGGCTCTCGGGGTGGGGACGCGAGCCCCGGCCGGGGCTCGGCGGGACGGGCAGGCGGGCGGCCACGCGGCGGGAGGCGGCCAGCAGGTCGGCGCCGCTGCGGCGGCACACGCGCAGGGCGACGACCGACGCCTCGTCGCCGGTGGTCGTGCGGAAGCGCTCGGGGAAGGTGAGGATGTTGCGGACGTCGGCGCCGCGGAAGCCGTAGATCGACTGGTCGGGGTCGCCGACGGCGATCAGGTCGCGGCCGTCGCCGGCGAGCAGGCCGAGCAGGTGGTCCTGGGCGGGGTCGGTGTCCTGGTACTCGTCCACGTAGACGACGTCGTAGGCGGCGCGCTCGCGGCGGCGCACCTCGGGGTCGGCGAGCAGGCCCGCGCCCGCGTGGATCAGCTCGGAGTAGTCGAGGGTGGGGGTGGGGTCGAGGTCGAAGCGGTCGTTGTACCGGGCGGCGAAGCGGCCCGCGGCCACCCAGTCGGCCCGGCCATGCTCGCGGCCGAGCACCACCAGGTCGGGACCGTCGAGGCCGCGCTCGTTGGCCCTGGCCAGGAAGTCGCGCAGCTCTTCGGAGAAGCCGCGGGTCTTCAGGGCCTCGCGCAGGCTGGACGGCCAGTCGCGGGCGCCGTCCTCCAGGTCGCCGTGCAGCAGGCGGCGGACCTCCAGCAGGTCCTCCGGGCCGGTCAGCAGGCGCGGCGGCGTCTCGCCGGCGAGGACGGCCTCGCGGCGCAGCAGCGCGTAGGCGTAGCTGTGGAAGGTGAGCGCGAGGGGCGTTCTCGTGGTGCGGCGCAGGCGGGCGGTGATACGCTCGCGCAGCTCTTGGGCGGCCTTGCGGCTGAAGGTCAGCACCAGCACCCGCTCGGGATCGACGCCGCGCCGCTCGACCCGCTCGACGATGCTCTCGACGATCGTGGTGGTCTTGCCGGTTCCCGGGCCGGCCAGCACGAGCAGCGGCCCTCCCTGGTGGGTGACGACCGCGCGCTGGCGTTCGTCCAGCACGGGGGCCACCGCACGCCCCGGGCTCCCCCTGCGCACCAGCCGGTAGGTCTGACCACTCACAACACGCTATTCCACCAGACCACACCCGTAGATCGTGCCGACTCGGCCGCGAGACCCGGCCGGGAATCTTCGTCTCGGCTGATGGAGCCGGGTGACAGAGCAGGTTATCGGCCTCATGGCGCCACACCGGGCAACGACACGCCCATACCTTCGCGGTTCAGGTCCGTTTACGGCGGGATTGGCCCTGTCCCCTTCTTGATCACCTTGCGAGCATGACGTCCGTACCGCACAGGGAGGACACATGTCGATGACCATGGACGAGACGGCGCAGGCGACGGGCCGGCGCGGGCTGAGCTGGGCGTCGCCGGGCCGGGCGCGCGGGGCGGCCGGAGCGGCGGCCGCGATGTTCCTGGTCGGCACGCTGACCGCGGTGTCGCCCGCGCTGCACCACTACCCCGTCTACGGCGGCCAGGCCCTGCGGTACGCGGCGGGCGGGCTGGTCCTGCTGCTGGTCATGCGGGCGCGCGGGACGCCGCACCTGCGGCTGGACCGGCGCGAGCTGGCGCTCGTGGCGCTGCTGGCCGTCACCGGGCTCGGCGCCTTCAACGTCTTCGTGATCGAGGCCACCCGGTACGCCGGCCCCGCCACGGTCGGCACGATCGTGGCGACGGTCCCGATCGTGCTGGCCCTGGCCGGGCCGCTGATGGAGCGGCGGCGGCCGACCCCGTCCATCGTCCTGGCCGCGCTGGTGGTGGCGGGCGGCGCGGCCCTGGCCACCGGGCTCGGCGGCGGCACGCCGCTCGGCCTGCTGCTCGCGCTCGGCGCGCTCGCCTGCGAGGTCGCGTTCTCGCTGCTCGCCGTGCCGCTGCTGCCCCGGCTCGGCGCCATGCGGGTGTCGGCGTACGCGACGCTGGCGGCGGTGCCGCTGCTGCTGGTCACCGGCCTGGTCGCCGACGGGCGGGACGCGCTGCGCGTGCCGACCGTGCCCGAGGCCGCGGCGCTGGCCTACCTGGCCGTGGTGGTGACGGCGGTGGCGTTCTTCTGCTGGTACGACGCCCTGCCCCGGCTCGGCCCCGACCGGGCGGGGCTGTTCTCCGGTTTCCTGCCCATCGGCGCCATCGTCTGCGGGCTGGTGCTCGGCACCGGCCATCCCGCGCCCGCCGACCTGCTCGGCGCGGCCCTGGTCATCGCGGGCCTGCTGCTGGGCCTGCGCCCCCGCCGTCCCACGCCGTGGGCCCCCGCCGCGTGAACTCCGCCCAGGCCCCGGCCAGGCGCTCCACCAGCCCGTCGAGGACGTCCTCACGGAAGGTGAACGGCAGCCGCAGGTAGTGGTCGTGGCGGCCGGTGGGGTCGGTGATCGCGCCGGGCACGACCTCCACACCGTGGCGCAGGGCCACGTGGGAGAACTCGGCGGCGTCGGCGCCGGGCAGTTCGATCCACAGGCCGCTGCCGCCCGCCGGGCGGCGCCAGGACCAGGACGGCAGGCGTTCGCGCAGCAGCTTCTCCGCGTACGCCAGGCGCTCGTCGCGCACCGGGTTCCTCGCGGCCTGGATCTCGGCGAGCCGCGGCAGGAGCCTGGCCGCGAGCATCTGGTCGATGACCGGGCTGCCGAGGTCGGCGAGCGCCTTCCTGCGGGCCAGCCGCTCGATGATCTCCAAGGGCCCGCGCACCCAGCCGATGCGCAGCCCCGCCCAGACCACCTTGGCCAGTGACCCCGCCGACAGCACCTCCGCGCCGGCGGGGGCGTAGGCGGCGAGCAGCAGCGGCGTGTCGCCCTGGCCGGTGTGGGCGATGTAGGCGTTGTCCTCCAGGATCGGCACCTCGTGCCGGGCGGACAGCTCGGCGATGGCGCGCCTGCGCGAGGCGGAGGTGAGCACGCCCGTGGGGTTGTGGAAGGTCGGCATCAGGTACACCAGGTCCGGCCTGCGGTCGGCGAACGCCGCCGCCATGGCGGTCACGTCCGGCCCGTCGTCGTCGATGGGGACCGTCACGACGTGGGCGCCCCGCGCGCGGTACACGTCCAGGCAGCAGGCCCAGCCCGGGGACTCGGCCAGCGCGGTGCTCCCCTGCCGCAGGTACAGCTCGGAGACCAGGACGAGCGCCTGGTGCGAGCCGGTCGTGACGAGCACCTGGCCGGGCGTGGTGGGCAGGCCGGTGCCGGTCAGGTAGGCCGCGACGGCCTCGCGCAGCGCGGGCAGCCCGGAGGGGTGGTAGCCCGGCTCGTCGAAGGCGGCGGACAGGTCGCCCGCGGCCAGCTCGCGCAGAGCCTGCGCCAGCTCGGGGACCGCGCCCTCGGCGGAGCGGGTCAGCGAGATCACCTGGGCGGGCCCGTCGATGAGCCGCTGATAGATCGAGGACGCCTTGCCGCCGGGCACGCGCCCGTCGGTGACGTCGCGGCGCGTCCGGACGTTCGCGGCGACGCGCGTGCCGCTGCCGGTCCGGCTCTCGATCAGCCCGGCCTCGCGCAGGACGTCGTAGGCGGCCACGACCGTGGTGCGGCTGAGGTGAAGGCTCGCGGCGAGCTGCCGTTCCGCGGGGACGCGCTGGCCGGGCGGCAGGGCACCGCCCTCGATGGCCCGGCGGACGCCGTCGGCCAGGCGCCGGTAGAGGGGGCCCGTGCCGGTGGCCCAGTCGCCGAAGGCGGCGATCACCTCGGCCTCCGGCAGCTCGGGGGCGTCCGGACGGCGGGGGCGTGGTGCGGAGTCCATGGCGTTCAGCCGAGGGCCTGCATGACGGGCGTGTACAGGCGGGCGCGGTCGCCGGGCAGGTCCCCGCCGAAGGTCATCAGCGTGGTGCTGAAGGCAGGGGCGGCGCCGCGGGCGGCGATCCAGCCGGCCAGGGCGTGGTGCCGGGTGTCGACGTCCAGGCGCACCGGGCCGTGCAGGTCGGCGGTCAACTCGGCGATGAGGGCACGCGCCATGGCCGTGCTCGCGGCGATCACCGGTCCGACGACGACGTTGTCGACGTTGCGCCACGCGGCGCCGAAGCCGGTGACCGCGCCGGCGCGCTCGGCGACGCGGGTCCGCTCGGCGAAGCGCGGCAGGCGGCGGATGACCTCGGCGCGCGGCGCGCCGGAGGCGCGCAGGTCCAGGCGGCCGATCGCCGCCAGGTCGGCCTCGCGGGCGGGGCGGATGCCGTCCTGCTTGAAGTCCTCCGGTTCGGGCCGCAGGTGCCCGATGTGGGTGACGACCGTGCCGGCCGCGGTGAAGCCGAGCTTCTCGTACAGCCCTCTGCCGTACTCGGTGGCCGTCAGGAACAGCGTGGCGCCGCCGGCCTGGCGGATGAGGTGGCGCATGAGCCGGTGGCCGAGCCCCATGCGGCCGTACCGGGTGGCCACCAGGACCATGCTGACCGCGCCGAGGCGGGGCCCGTAGCGGGCGAGCACGACGGTGCCCGCGAGGCCGCCCTCGGGGGCGTCGATGCCGTAGACCTCGCCGACCTCGAACAGCAGCCGCCACTTGGCCTCCTCAGGCAGCCACTTCCTGTCGATGGCGAGGAGCAGGCAGTCGCGCAGGTCGTCGACTCCGAGCCTGCGGACGGGCATGTCCGCGACGTCCGGCCGGTCCCTCGGATCGATCACACGCACCCCCGGTGACACGGCCCGGGCCCTACGGACCCTGCCGCTCCGCATCTTTGACCACATCAAGCGATACATCCACTCAATTAGCACCCCGTTGTTGACCTACGTTCAATCCATTTTTCCGTACATGTACGGATGCCTCTACGGATGTTCAGATCCGTAGGCGACCCCTAGCGTCTCGCACAAGCGAGTTCACCCGGCCGCGTGAGCGGAGTAAGGAACGCTGTGGAGACACCCCCCAACCCCCCGCCCTGACAGCCACTCCACCCGGATTCACTCCGCCGGCCACGGCCCGCCTCGGCCGTTCACCCCCCAAACAAACCCGGCGGACGCGCATCGTCTCTGTCTCATCACCCCCCAAGATCCATTCACTCGCCGGCCGACGACGTCCGGCGTCGTGACGACCGCTGCCCGCGTACACGGCGAAACACGCGGGCTCCGGGAGGCACAGAAAGGAATTCGCGCATGAGGCGCAGAGCTCTGTTCGCGGTCACCGCAGGTCTGGCCGTCGTGGCCGTCGCGGCGCCCGCGACCCCCGCAGCCGCCAAGCCCCCACCCGGGTTCACGGCCACCCCCCTGGCCGCCGACCCCCTCCAGCTCGCCACCTCGGCGGCCGACAAGGCCGTGGCCAGCCAGTTGGACGACCTCCGCAGAGGCGCCGACGAGGTGTTCCGCCGCACCGCCGTGACACCCGGCGTGGGCGGCTCGTTCTACGCGACCTACGAGCGGACCTACAAGGGCCTGCCCGTGATCGGCGGAGACGCGGTCGTGGTCACCGACTCGGCCGGCCGGGTCAAGGACACCGTCTCCGCGAGCGGCGCCACCACCGGCCTGGCCACCAAGGCCACGGTCAGCGCCGACAAGGCGCTGGAGACCGCGAAGACCCGGCTGGACCGGGTGGACGACAGCCGCGCGCCCCGCCTCGTCGTGCTGGCCTGGGGCGGTCAGCACCGCCTGGCCTGGGAGGCCACGGTCGCGGGCATCGCCTCCGGCAAGCCCAGCGTCCAGCACGTCTTCGTGGACGCCCGCACCGGCGAGATCGCCGACTCCTACGACGAGGTGCGCGCCGGCACGGGCAACGGCTACTACAACGGCCAGGTCACCATCCAGACGAGCGGCTCCGGCAGCTCGTACTCGATGACCGACACCACGCGCAGCGGCATCCGCTGCGGCGGCCAGAACGGCTCCGCCTACACCAAGAGCACCGACTCCTGGGGCACCGGGTCCGGCACGAACCTGGAGACCGCCTGCGTCGACGCCCTGTACGCGGTGCAGCGCGAGTGGGACATGCTCCGCGACTGGCTGAACCGCAACGGCATCAACGGCAGCGGCGGCGGCTTCCCGGCCCGCGTCGGCCTCGCCGACGTCAACGCGTTCTGGAACGGCAGCTACACCAACTTCGGCCACAGCCAGGACAACCAGCGCCAGGCCACGCCGATCGACGTGGTGGCGCACGAGTACGGCCACGCCATCTTCCAGACCACCCCGGGCGGCGCCGGCTCCGGCAACGAGAACGGCGGCATCAACGAGGGCACCGGCGACATCTTCGGCGCGCTGACCGAGGCGTACGCCAACAACCCGAACGACCCGCCGGACTACCAGGTCGGCGAGGAGGTCAACCTGGTCGGCTCCGGCCCGATCCGGTACATGTACAACCCGCAGACCAACGGCGACCCGAACTGCTACAGCTCGCAGATCCCGAGCACCGAGGTCCACTCGGCGGCGGGCCCGCTGAACCACTGGTTCTACCTGCTCGCCGAGGGCACCAACCCCGGCGGCGGCAAGCCGAACAGCCCGGTCTGCACCGGCCCGTCCTCGCTGACCGGCATCAGCATCCAGAAGGCCGGCAAGATCTACATGGGCGCGCTGCAGCGGAAGACCTCCAGCTGGCGGTACGTCAACATCCGCACCGCCTCGCTGGCCGCGGCCGTGGAACTGTACGGCGCCGGCAGCCCCGAGTGCGCCGCCACCAAGGCCGCCTGGAACGCCGTCCAGGTGCCCGCCCAGACGGGTGAGGCGGCCTGCACCAGCAACCCCGGCCAGGACTTCTCCCTGACGCTCAACCCGACCTCCGGGAACGTCACCGCGGGCGGCTCGGCGACCACCACCGTCGCCACGCAGACGACCTCCGGCGCCACGCAGACCGTCGCCCTCACCGCCACCGGGCTGCCGTCCGGCGCGACCGCGACCTTCAACCCGACCTCGGTGACCTCGGGCGGCTCCTCGACGCTGACCATCGCCACCTCGGCGTCCACGCCCAACGGCAGCTACCAGATCGTCGTCAAGGGCACCGGCAACGGCACCGGCGCCCCCAGCCACACGGCGACCTACACGCTGAACGTGGGGACCACCGGCGGCCGGACGTTCACCAACGACACCAACTTCACCATCAACGACTACTCGACCATCAACAGTCCGGTCACCTCGACCGCGAGCGGCACCGCCGTCTCGCCGGTCCAGCTGAGCGTGACGATCTCGCACACCTGCGCCGAGGACCTCTCGATCCGCCTGCGCGGCCCGAGCGGGACCTACTACACCGTCAAGAGCGTCGGTACCGGGTCCTGCACCTCCTTCGGCACCCGCACCTACTCGGTTCCAGTCAGTCAGCAGGCGTCCGGAACATGGACACTGCAGGTGACCGACAACTACTCCCAGGACACCGGTTTCCTGGACAGTTGGAAGATCACCGTCTGAGCCGAGGCATGACCGCCTGACCCGGGCGGCGAGGACGCCCCCGGGGACCGACAGCCCGCCGGTCCCCGGGGGTTTCGCCGTTCCCGGAGGTGTCGCGCCGATGTCTCCCGTGATGTGCTTCTCTCGCCGCCGGGTTCCTCAGCTCGGCGGCGCCACCTCGGTCCGCGACCGGACGCCGAGCTTGCGCAGCACGGTCGCGACGTGGCTCTCGACCGTGCGGGTGGACAGGAACAGCACGTCGGCGATCTCCTTGTTCGTCCGCCCGAGCGCGACCAGCCGGGCCACCTCGGTCTCCCGCTGCGACAGCGCGCTGGTCTTGGCCCGGCGCCCGCGCGGCAGTTGCACCTCCACCCCGATGTCCCGCAACACGCGGCGACATCGGGCGGCGTCGTGCGTGGCGCCCAGCTCCCCGTACCGCTCGGCGATGTCGGCGAAGGCCGCGCCGGCGCCGGAGTCGCCGCGGGCGAGCATCGACCGGGCCTCCCCCTCGCCGGCGTGCGCCGCCGCGTACGGCTGGGGCATCTCCGCGTACGCCTCGCGGGCGCGGGCGTAGTGGGCGGCGGCCTCGTCGTGGCGCTGCCCGGCGCAGGCGAGCGCGCCGTGGGCGGCGTCCAGGGCGGCATGCGCGTTGGGGGCCATGCGGCCGGCGATGCCGGCGGCGTACTCCTCCACCAGGTCGGCCGCCTCGTCCAGCCGGCCCGCGAAGCCCAGCGCGGTGACGGCCGGTGCGATCAGGTGCGCGCCCCAGACCCACACGGCCTTGCGGCGCAGCCGGAGGATCGCGCGCTCGACCTCGGCGACGGCGTCGTCCAGCGCGCCCCTGGCCAGGTGCAGCTCCAGCATTCCGGCGGCGGCGGTCTCGACGATGGGCACGTACCCGTTGTCGGGCGCGTCGAGGCCGGCGCCCTGGAAGTGCCGCGCGGCCTCGTCCCACTCGCCGGTCGCCAGCGCCAGCATGCCGAGGACCAGCCAGACGTCCACCGCGATCTGCGGGGTGCCGGCGACCAGGTCGCTCATCGCGATGGCGCGCTCGCGCAGCCCCTGCCACCTGCCGGTCAGCCATTCCATGCGGATCGAGGACACGTCGATGAGGTAGGCGCAGTACTCGGCGCCGGTCTCCACGGCCAGCCGCCGTCCCTCGCGCGCGGCCCGCTCGGCCTCCGTGAACAGCCCGAGCGTGATCAGCGAGTCGTACAGGTTGGCGTACCCGCGGGTGATCTCGCGCCGGACGGCCAGCCGGCTGTCGCCGACCGGGAGGGTCTCGGCGACGGCGAAGGCGTCCTTGGCGCCGATGGCCGCCTGGAAGGAGGCCCGGTTGACCAGGACGGCCGTGGACAGCTCGGGGTTGTCGCCGTCCGCGACCAACGCCTCGGCCCTGGCCATCCACTGCTCGTGCTGGGCCAGCGACTCGGTGCCCCATCCCGGCAGGGCGAGGCAGGCCAGGCCCCGCGCCGCCAGGGACGGCTGGTGGGTGAGCTCCTCGACGGCGGTCATGATCTCGGGACGGCCGCCGGCGGTGTCGCCCGCCTGGTTGGACAGCACGAGCCCGAGGTCCAGGCGCGCCTCCGCGCGCGCCTCCGGGGAGAGGAAGTCGTCGCGCAGGACGTGCCGCAGCATGCGCACGACCCGCTGGTGCGACAGGCCGGTCCTGGCGAACCGGCTCAGCTTGAGCGCCAGCGGCGCGCGCTCGGCGGGCGGCAGGTCGGGATCGTCGAGCATGTCCTCGATGATCTCGATGGCCATGGCGTTGTCGCCGAGCGCGGCGGCGCGGTGGGCCGCGGCAGTCCCGTGCCGCAGCCACGCCTCGATGTCGCCGGCCTGCCGAGCGTGGAAGGCGAGCTGGACCAGTGGTGGGGAGTCCATGGCGGCCAGCGCGGCCATCACGCGCTCATGCGCCGAGCGACGTTCGGGACCGGGGATCGCATCGTACACCGCCTGCTGGGCCAGCGCATGGCGGAAGCCGTATCGGCCGCCCGGATCCTCGTGCAGGACCCCGGCCCGAAGTGCCTCCCCCAGGCCGGCCGAGTCGCCGCCGGCCGCGGTGATCAACTGCTCGCCGGCGGGGACGCGGAGCACCGCGGCGACCTGCACCGTCCGCACCGCCGCCGAGGTCAGCCCGGCCATGCGCTCGGCCATGGCCTCGCGGAGCAGCAGGGGCACGCCGGCGCGGTCGAGCGCCTCGGGCTCCTCGGCGTCGGCGAGGGAACGTACCACTTCCTCGACCACGAAAGGAATGCCCGCGGTGCGCTCGTGCAGCCGGGCGACGAACCCCGTGGAGAGGTCGGACCGGTTCAGGAGCGCCCCGGCGAGGCTGCCCACGTCGGTGACGTCGAGCGGCACCAGGGGGACGACCACGCTGGTGGTGTCGGGGTGGTGGCGGTAGGCGCGGCCGAGCGAGGACCCGCTCTGCTCCTCCCTGCGGTAGGTCACCACGAGGGACAACCCGGCCGGTGGCTGGTCGATCAGGAATCGCAGCAGGTCACGCGTGCCTTCGTCGGCCCAGTGCAGGTCCTCGATGACGAGCACGGCGGGTGCGACGGCGGCCAGCAACGCGCGGATCGCCCGGAACACCCGGTGCCGCTCGGCCCGCGGGTCGTTGAGCGGCGGGGGCGCCGGGGGAAGCGCTCCCGCCAGCTCGGGTAAGTAGTCGCCCAGGGCGCCGATCACGGGGTTCAGCGCGCCGGCCGCGGGGAGCCGGCCCGCGATGTCGCGCAGCGCCTCGAAGACCGGCCCGTACGGGAACGGCTCACGTATCTGGTGGCAATATCCGAGGAGAACCGCTCGGTCGCCGGGCGGCACGTGGCCGAGCGCGGCGCGCACGAGGCGGGTCTTCCCGATGCCCGCCTCGCCCTCCACAAGGACGACTGCCGGAGGGCGGGTTATCACATCGATCACTGTGCGTAGTTCGGAGGCACGTCCGACCAGTGCGGGCGAAGGCACGCTGCTCATCGACAGCTCCCAGGGTAGGGATTTAGGGACTCCCCGGGACAGTTATCCCCATACGTTCGGCCAAGGTCAACCCTCCCGCATAACAGCCTTGTTGCGGATGCCGTCAAGTCGGGCGGTGAGATGTAAGACATTCGGACACGGAGTGTGGCGGTCTGTTCAGGTCCCGTACACGGTACCGGCGATCGGACGGCGAATATAGATGTTTCACACCCATATGCGGGCGGCGCTGGTCGCATCGGTGAAATATCCGCGCGTCAAGCGATGTGCGGGCCTCACGGACGAGCGGCGGTCGACGCCGCGCCGAAACTCCCCGCGAAGCCCGAAATTTCGCACTCCGCAGGGCCGATACAGCGTTACGGAGCCTGAATATGATGCTCTGAGTGTCCGGACGGCACACACGGAGTGGCGTCCCGGCATCGCCGCGCCGTGGTCACAACCGTGTCACCCGGCGGGCGAACCCTCAGGAATCGGGCGTGAAGACCTGGTCCACCACGCGCGCGGTCGCCTTCCCGTCATCGCGGGGCGCATAGGTGCGCACGAACTCTTCGTAACGGTCGGTGTAGTCGCCGGCGAGCGCGTCGATCAGCCGCACCGCCTCGACGACGTCCGCCGCGTCGGTGAGCAGGGGGCCGGGCCCCTCGGTGCGCAGGTCGAGGTAGAGGCCGCGCGTGGTGCGGTAACGCTCCAGGTCGTGGCCGAAGAAGACGATCGGCCGCCGGGTGACGGCGAAGTCGAAGATCACGGAGGAGTAGTCGGTGATCAGCACGTCGGCGATCAACAGTAGATCCGCCATGTCTGGATAAGTCGTGACGTCGATGGCGAACGTGGACTCACGGGTCATCGGCCCGGGCCTCATCACCGACGACGGCCCCGGCACCACCAGCCCGGGCGCCGACGGGGACGCCTGCATCGGATGCCCGCGCACCAGCAGCACGTGGTCGCGGCCCAGCACCCGCCGGGCCTCGCCCAGGTCCAGCCGCACCGAGGCGTTCCTGCGATCATGGTCGCGCCAGGTGGGGGCGTACAGGACCACCCGCCTGCCCGGCGGGACGCCCAGGCTGCGCCGCACGGCCGCGGCCAGCTCGGCCCGGTCGCCTGCCATGAGCACGTCGTTGCGCGGGTTGCCCGCCTCCAGGACCTCGCCGCCGTACCCGAACGCCCGCCGCAGCACCCGCGACGCCCACGGGCTCTGGGTGACCAGAAGATCCCAGTTCGCGACCTCGGCCGCCTGGCGGTACCACGCGGGCGGCCTCGGCTCGCGGGTCATGTGACGCTGGTCCAGGCCCACGCGCTTGAGCGGGCTGCCGTGCCAGGTCTGCACGACGACCTGGTCCTCGCGGGCGCGGAACCACTGCGGCAGCATCGTGTTGGTCATGACGTGCCGCGCGCGGGCCAGCGCGGTGTAGTGCTCGCGGCTGCCCTCGCGGACCACCGTGGGGACGATGCCCGGCGCGAGGCCGAGGGCCGCGGAGTCCGGCGGCACGAAGGCGCCGTCCTTGACGACCCAGATGTGCTCGCGGTCGTCACCCCGGCGCAGCCGCTCCTCGTACACCGCCCGCGCGTTGTCGGAGTACGACCGTCCGTCGAAGGAGACGTACACGGTGGCGTCGCGCAGCTCACGGCGGCGCTCGGCCGGGTAGTGGACGCGGCGCATCGACCACAGCCCGACCGCGCCCTTCTCGTCGTCGGGGACGTGCTCGCCCGCGACCAGCACCGGGACGTCGAAACGGGTCGCCATCAGGCGGTACTCACGGCCGTCCACGATGTGGACGTCCTCGTCGAGGGTGTCGAGCAGGCGGTGGTCCATGCGGAGGGGGGCGGTGGTGCCCTTGCCACCCGCGATCGACAGGCTCCAGGCGCCCGACGCCAGCGCCACGGCCGCGCCGAACCGCGGCATCGCGCCCGGGGCGACGCGCACCGTGAAGTCCGGCCCCGACCGCTGGAGGCGCAGGTGGTGGGTGTGGCCGGCGCGCTGGCGCAGCACCAGCTCGCGCGGCCCGGTATCGGTGTCGGGGTAGGTGCCGGCGAGGGTCAGCGCGCCGTCCTCGCCCCACACGGCCGAGGTGATCACCGGCCAGACGCGGTGCGCCGACACCACGACCCGGTCGCGGCGGTCGCGCAGGACGGTGACCTCGCTGCGGTCCAGGCCGACGCGGGTCTCGGCGGCGTCGTCCATCATGACCGGGGCGGCGGGGTCGCCCTTGGGCTCGATCCACAGCCTGCGGGCGTCGCGCTCCTTCATCAGGACCGGGACGGCGAGCGCCACCGAGAAGCAGGTGCCGCCCTCGGCCGGGGTGAAGTCGGCGGCGATGCGGTGGCCGCCGAGGCGGGCCCTGCCCTTGGTCACCGTCGCGCCGGGCAGGAAACCCCGCAGTTCGATCTGGTCGCCGTCGTGGACGACGCCGGTCAGCTCGGCCCTGGTCGGCTGGAGCACGATCTGCAGGGCGCGGTCGGACGTCCAGGCCGGGCGCACCCACCAGCCGGGACGCACCCGCAGCCCGGGCGGGCGCTCGGTGCGCCCCATGGCGGGGCCGCGCACCGCGCCGGTCGCCCGCGCCGCCCGGCTCCAGATCAGGATGTCGGCACGCCAGGTGGTGGTCTCCGGGACGGCGGGGCGGCGGCGCAGGAGCCGCTTGACGGCGTGCAGCGTCGCGCGGATGCCGGCCCGCCAGCGCAGCGACCACGGCCGGATCTCGGCGACGAACCCGGCCCAGTCGTAGTTGCAGCCGGGGTCGGCCGCTCCCTGGGTGGCCGCGGGGCAGCGGACGCGGCGGGTGCGCGCGGAGATCGGCGGCACCCAGCGCGGGCCGCGCAGCACGACGGTCGCGCGGTTGAACCGGCGGCTGCGCACCGAGAGCCCGGCCAGGTAGGCGTGGCCTGTGACGCGCAGCCTCCCGTCGTGCCAGGAGACGTCCGACACCTCGGTGACCGGCACGAGGTCCGAGCCGCGCAGCCGGAACAGCGAGCGCGGCGCCTCGACGGGCAGGACGGCGTACCAGGTCAGGCCCTTGCGCACCCGCTTGAACGGCTCGGAGGTCGCGGCCGCGAGCACGGCCAGCTCGCCGCTCTCCGCCAAGATGGCGGGGTCGCGGTTCTCGACGAGGTGGAAGGCGAGGCGGCGCGCCACCGGCAGCGCGCGCTTGACCGGGGCGTCGACATCGGCGAGGTAGTCGCGCAGCAGGTCGATGGCCTGACGCAGGCGGGTGGCGTCCCTCTTGGCGGCGATCTCCAGGCGCAGGCCGAGCGGGCCGTTCAGCGCCCCGGCGTGCAGGCGCCTGCGCTGCGTCCGCGACAGGTCACCGGAGTGGACGGCCGCGATCAGCGCGTCGAGCGGCTCTCCCTTGTCATACAGGTCCTGGGCGGCCCTCAGCCGATCGGCGACCAGGTCGCCGGCCTGCGCGGGCGTGGCACCGGTGGCCATCAGGGAGGCACCGCCTTTCCAGTCTCACCGCAAAGGGCGTCTCTGGAATCGTAATAGGCATTCTTGAGAACTCACTGATGATCACCGAGCCATCGCGCCTGGCGCATGTGGACCCGTTCTCCCCGCAGCGGCGTGCCCTCCTCCTTCCAATGGACCAGGCACGCGGCCTCGTGGCCCGGCGCCGCGGTACCGTCCGCGTGGACGACCCGCCACCACGGGACGCCCCCGCCCCAGGTGGACATGACGCGGCCGACCTGGCGCGGGCCGCCTTCCTCCAGGTATTCGGCGATGTCGCCGTAGGACATGACCTTGCCCGGCGGGATGCGCTCGACCACGTCGAGCACCCGCTCGGCGAAGGGCGTCGGATCGCTCACGTGCCCGCCCTCGCCTCGGGGTTCAGGCCGCCCACGGCGCGGGGCCGTCCGCGAGGATCTCTTCGAGCTTGCCGAACTCGTAGGAGGCCTCGCCGTTGACCTGCTCGACGATGCCGTCGCGGATGCGGTACGCCTCGCCGTCCTCACCGGTGAGGTCACCGCCGGCCAGCGCGGCGAGCCTGGCGAGCTGGGCGACGTGCCAGTCGGAGGTCGGCACGCCGTACAGCCGTCCCTCCCACGTGGCGACGGTGTGCTCGGCGTCGCCGTGCCTGGCGACGATCTCGGCGGCCTCGGCGGCGCCCCGCAGTTCCAAGCCGGCGTCGGCCGACGCCGTCAGCTCCGCGAGCTCGGCGTAGGCGAGCGGCGATTCACGCTGTACACGCAACTCGTATCCCACGAGACGGGAACCCTAGCGAACCTTTACCGATCATCGGAACGAGATCGTCGGGCCTTGGTAAGACCGCATCCTAAATGCCGCCGAACAGCAGCCGAAACGCGCCCGAACCGCTGCCATGACGTGATCATCGGCGTTCGGCGCGCCGGGTCAGCACCACCACGCCCGCCCCGAAGCCGGCCAGCCCGAGGACGATCCCGGCCCCGTAGACCCACAGGCGCAGCGGGTCCGGCCCCGGCCGCTCGGGCTCGGAGACGGTCACGCCCTTGCCGAAGTGCAGCCCCTCCCGCACCGGGACGGCGGACCGGTAGCGCGTCAGCTCGCCCGCCCTGGCCAGCGCGGCGGCGGCGTCCACGACACCGAAGCCGATCTTCTCGTCGTAGCGGCCGGCGGGCGCGCCCCGCGTCGTCGTGGACAGGGCCCGGGCCACCAGCTCGGGCCTGAGCTGGGGGTACTTCGCCTTGATCAGGGCGGCGACCCCGGCGACCAGGGCCGTCGACACGCTGCTGCCCTCGATCGAGATGTACCCGCCGCCGGCCTTCGCCGCGGGAACCGCCACCCCCGGCGCCCCCACCAGCACCGACAGGTTGTCGCTGCTGAACGCGGCGTGCTTGCCGAGACGGTCCACCGCGGCCACGCCGATCACGCCGGCGAACCCCGCGGGGAAGCTCCAGAACGAGGTGCCGTACCGCTCGGCGGCGCGCGAGTCGCCGTCGTTGCCCACGGCCGCCACCAGCACCACGCCCCGCTCCAGCGCGTACGCCACGGCCTGGCGGTCGGCGCGCAGCGGGCCGTACCCGCCGAGCGACATGCTGATCACCCGCGCGCCGTTGTCGGTCGCGTAGCGCAGGGCGCGCGAGAGCGGGGTCTCGACGGGCGGTCCGATGCCGTTGTCCGGCTCGACCAGGCGGTACTCGGGCCGGTCGTTGAGCACCGGGATCGACAGGACGGCCGCCTCGGGCGCGAGCCCGGCCAGCCCGCCGTCCCGGCCGGAGCCGGCGATCAGCGAGGCCATCGCCGTCCCGTGCACGCCGACCGGCGGCGGCCTGCCGTCGTAGGCGTCGTCGCGCAGGTCCGGCCCGGTCACGACCTTGCCCCGCAGCTCGGGCACGCCGGCGTCCACGGCGCTGTCGACCACCGCGACCGTGACGCCGGCGCCCCGCGTGACCTGCCACGCCTTCTCGGCGTTCAGCGCGTCCAGCACCCAGCGCTGCGCGTCGCGCACGTCCTCCAGGACGGCGGGCGCGCGCGAGACGTCCGCCGCGGCGGGCGTGAACGGCATGCCCGTGAGCAGCAGCGACGCGCCCGCCGCCGCCACCGCGCGCAGGCGCCGCCCGCGGCTCAACACACGTTCCCCTGGGTGCAGCGGGGGATCTCCGGGGGCGCGGACAGGCCGCGTCCGATGTGGCCGGCGATGGACTGGGCCGTCGGCCACAGCTCGCTGTGGGTGATCTCTTCGCGGGCGATCGCCTCGCGGGTGCGGCCGTCGGCGTACCCGGCGGTGGTGAAGA
The DNA here is from genome assembly GCF_014205275.1 of Sphaerisporangium siamense. Classification (NCBI taxonomy): domain Bacteria; kingdom Bacillati; phylum Actinomycetota; class Actinomycetes; order Streptosporangiales; family Streptosporangiaceae; genus Sphaerisporangium; species Sphaerisporangium siamense. The sequence continues at coordinate 2,751,546 of NZ_JACHND010000001.1, read as the reverse complement.
CGATGTACGGCCCGGCGCCCACCCAGCCCGTGCGCTGGCGCTGCGCGGCGCCGAACGACTCGGTCACCGTTCCGGGGAAGGCCACCGGGCGCACGCCCACCCGGTCGTCGACCGGCAGCTCGCCCGCCGCGCGCACCCGCGTGTCCTCGTCCGCGAGCACGGCGACCCCCACGGTGACCACGAACGCGGCGGTCTGGTCCACGTAGGTGGCCCGCAACATCGTGCGGCAGCCGCGCTGCCGCAGCACCGCGCCGACGGAGCCGTCCACGACCGAGGCGCACGGGGCCTCCGCGGCGATGCCGACCCGCTTGGCGTACTGCCGCACCCGGGCCAGGCCGACGTAGGCGACCTGGGCGGGGAACACCCGGTCGGCCGGCCAGGTGTGCCAGCGCCGCGCGACGTCCGCCTCGGCGTACCGGGCGCGCTCGGCGGGCGTGAGCGGGCGGGACCGGGTCTCGTGCAGGACGCCGACCGCGCCGAGCAGCACGTCGGTCGCCGCGACCACGAGCAGCGTGCCCATGATCAGCAGGAAGAGGGAGCGGAAGCGGACTCCGCGTTCGAGTTCGACGCGTTCCCGCGTCGCCTGAAGGCTCGCGGCCCGCGTGCGGGAGCCGACCCAGGGGCGCGCGGGCCCGTACGGGGAGGGGCCGCCGCCCGAGGAGAGCCGCCCGCCGAAGGACGCGCCTCTTCCACGCGGGGGCCAGGGCGCCGGCCGCGCCCGTGGCTCTTCAGGCGACATACCCCGATGCTACGTCGGTGCCCGCTTCCGGCGTCTCGCATGGGCCTTCGCCACCTGTCGTGTTCCCGCCTCCGTCAGGTCGGCGTCCGTTCCCACGAGGGCGCGGGCGGGTGGGACGCCTCCTCGCGCCGGCGGCGCCGCCTGCCCCGCCGGACGAGGATCACCAGCGCGGTGAGGCTCGTGCACGCGAGCGCGCCGGCCGCGGCCGCCACTCCCCCGTACACGGCGATCATGTGCGAGTCCCTGCGCACGACCCGGACGGGCTCGGCGGCCCGTCCGCCCGCGCCCACCGGCAGGTCGGGGTTCTGGACGCCGGGGCCGGCGGCGGTGTGCTTGTGCCGGGACAGCCGGGCGGCCTCGGCCAGGGCGCGCGCCGCGTTGACCACGCCGAAGCCGGTTCCCGGGTCGTACCCCTGGGGCGGGTGGCGGACGACGCCGGTGGTGAGCGCCTGGGTGACCAGTGCCGGGGTCATGCGCGGATATTTCGCCTTTATCAGCGCGGCGACTCCGGAGACGAGCGCCGTGGCCTGCGACGTCCCGCGCCCCACCCAGTACTGGTCCCCCGGCCCGGCCCCGTAGATGTCCACCCCCGGCGCCGCCACCAGGACCAGCGAGTTGCGGTTGGAGAACGACGCCTTGCGCAGGCCCCGGTCGGCGGCGGCCACCGAGATCACCCCGGGCAGCGACGCCGGGTAGGAGTACGGCCCGGTCACGCGGCCCGCCCCGTCGTTCCCCGCCGCCGCGACCAGCACCACGCCCTTGGACACCGCGTACCGGATCGCGGCGCGCTCCTGCCGGGTCGGCTGGTCCTTGCTGATAGAGAGGTTGATGACGTCCACGCCCTGGTCGACGGCGTAGCGGATGCCGCGCGCGACGACGTTCTCGAACCGGGCCTCGGAGTTGAAGTCGCGGAACCCCGGCTCGTCGTCCTCCAGGATGACCCGCACCGACAGCACCTTGGCCGCGGGCGCGACGCCGATCACGCCGTCGGCGCCGCCCGGCCCGTGCCCGTGGCCGGCGATGAGCGAGGCCATGTAGGTGCCGTGCAGGCGGCTCGGGGCGACGCCGCGCGGGTTGGCGCCCTTGGTGAGGTCCGGGCCGGTGACCACCGACCCGGCCAGGTCGTGGTGGCGGGGGTCCACGCCGGAGTCGAGCACCGCGACCTTCGCCCCGGCGCCCCGGGTGATCCGCCAGGCGGCGTCGAGGCCGAGGGTCCGCAGCACCTGCGCCTGGCTGCCGCGCACCTGGTCGGCCCGCGCCGGGACGGCGGGGACGGCGAGCGAGGCGACCAGGGCGGTCACGGCCAGGACCCGCGCCGCGCGGCGATCACGGGCGGCACGCGGGGTCAGCACTGCCAGTCCTTGCCCGCGCAGTCCGGCCTGGCGGGCGTGGCGAGCGCGGTCAGGACGCGTTCCTCCAGGTCGGAGGCGAACGTGAAGATCGTGGAGCGCTGCCGGCCCACCGAGCGCGCGGGCCTGCCGTCCACCTGGCCCGCGGTGGTGAGCACGAGGTAGGGCCCGGCCTGCGCCAGCGAGGAGGTCTGGCGGGCGGCGGCGGTGAAGCGGTCGGTCACGGTCTGCGGGAAGGCCAGCGCGCGCAGGCCGGGCGAGGGCCTGCCCGCCTTGGGGAACGCCGTCCTCGCGGCCAGCGCGGACGCCTGGTCGGGGAAGGCGGCGACGCCGATCGTGACCACGACGCCCTGCAGCGCGTCCAGGTAGGTCGCCCTGAGGACGGCCCGGCAGCCCGCCGCCCTGAGCGCGGCCCGCAGGGCGACGTCCACGGCGGCCGCGCAGTCGGTGCGGGAGGAGATGCCGACCCTGCGGGCCTTCTCCTCGCCGCCCTGCTCGGCGATGTACGGCAGCAGCGCGGGGAAGACCTTGCCCGCGGGCCAGGTGCGCCAGCGGCGGGCCATCTCCTCCGCGGACGCCTGGCGGACCTCGGCCGCGCTCGGGCCCCGGGTGAGCTCCGCGCCGGCCGCCCCGCCGGTGACGCCGGCGACGACGGCGCAGATCAGCGTCAACGCCGAGATGATCGCGAACGGGGGCCAGGCGCGCGACTCGCTCACGTGGCAGGCCTCCCGCGCTCGCTCCCCCTCACCTGCCCGACCTTAACGTGCCGGACCGCACGGCAAGCGACGTTCTATCCGGATAGATGGGGATAGAGCAGCTTGTTCCCCTGGAAAGTGATGGTTCTCGCGCTAAAGGGACAGCTCAGAGAACGCCCGCGGCCCGCCCCTCCGGAAGGAGGAACGGGCCGCGGGACACCGGCCGGGCCGGTCAGTAGGTCGGAAGAGAAGGGTCGACGGTCTTGACCCAGCTCAGCACGCCGCCGCCGACGTGGACGGCGTCGGCGAAGCCCGCGTTCTTGACCACGGCCAGGGCCTCGGCCGAGCGGGCGCCGGACTTGCAGTGGAGCACGATCTTCTTGTCGTGGGGGAGCTGCTCCAGGGCCGTGCCGCGCAGGAACTCGCCCTTGGGGATCAGCACCGCGCCCGGGATGCTGACGATCTCGTACTCGTTCTGCTCGCGGACGTCGACGAGGAAGAAGTCCTCCCCGCGGTCCTGCATCTCCTTCAGCTCCAGCGCGGTGATCGTGGAGCCGGACGCGGCCTGCTGGGCCTCGTCGGAGATGGCGCCGCAGAACGCCTCGTAGTCGATCAGCTCGGTGATCGTGGGGTTCTTGCCGCACAGCGGGCACTCGGGGTCCTTGCGGACCTTGACGTCGCGGTACTTCATCTCCAGGGCGTCGTAGATCATGAGACGCCCGACGAGCGGCTCGCCGATGCCGGTGAGCAGCTTGATCGCCTCGTTCACCTGGATCGATCCGATCGAGGCGCACAGCACGCCGAGGACGCCGCCCTCGGCGCAGGACGGCACCATGCCGGGCGGCGGGGGCTCGGGGTACAGGCAGCGGTAGCACGGGCCGTGCTCGGCCCAGAAGACGCTGGCCTGGCCGTCGAAGCGGTAGATCGAGCCCCAGACGTAGGGCTTGCCGAGCAGGACGGCCGCGTCGTTCACCATGTACCGCGTGGCGAAGTTGTCGGTGCCGTCCACGATCAGGTCGTAGCCGGCGAAGATGTCCAGCACGTTGTCGGTCGTGAGGGCCACGTTGTGGATCACGACGTTGACGTAGGGGTTGATCTCGCGCACGCTCGCGGCGGCGCTCTCCGCCTTCAGGCGCCCCACGTCCGACTGGCCGTGGATGATCTGCCGTTGAAGGTTCGACTCGTCGACGACGTCGAAGTCGATGATGCCGAGCGTTCCGACCCCGGCCGCGGCGAGGTACATCAGAGCCGGTGAGCCGAGGCCGCCCGCGCCCACACAGAGCACCTTGGCGTTCTTGAGCCGCTTCTGCCCGGCCATCCCCACGTCGGGGATGATCAGGTGGCGAGAGTAGCGGCGCACCTCGTCAACGGTCAGCTCGTCGGCCGGCTCTACCAGCGGTGGCAACGACACAGTTCTACGCTCCCGTTTCGGGGGATCTTCCCATATTGGCGGCTTGCCCTCAGGCTACGCGCCCCGCCGTCTGTCACAACCTAACCCGGTCACGCCCCATTCCCGAATCGGCGATCTCAACCGATCTGCCGCTTCCGTCCGGTTTTCTGGTCCGCACCAGGTGGCGGACGTGGCGCGCGACGAGCGCGGGGTACTCCATCTGCGCGACGTGCCCGGCGTCGGGGATCAGCACGAGCCGGACGTCGGGGAAGGTGCGGCCGGCGCGCGCGGCCATGCGCGGGTCGACCAGGCGGTCGTGCCGCCCGTGCACGACCAGGGTGGGCGCGGTCACGCGGGCCGCCAGCCGCCACAGATTGTCCTCGCCGCGGCGGAAGTACTCGTTGACCAGGGCACGGGCCGAGTAGATGAGCGCGGAGCCCGCCCACGGCAGCGTGTCGCGCCGGCGCTGCTCGGCGACCGCGTCCTCCAGGCGGGCGGGGTGGACCCGGCCGGTGTCGGCGTAGCACATGGCCATGGTCGCCCGGATGCGGCGCTCGGCGGGCAGCCCGCGCAGGCAGGCCATCGCCCACTGGCCGAGGCCGGGGGTCGCCGACAGCACGACGCGGGCGGGGCCGTACCGGGGCAGCAGGTCGGGCATGGCGGGCGAGATGAGCGTCAGCGTGCGGACCAGGTCGGGCCGGGTGGCGGCGACCTTGACCGACACGGCGCCGCCCAGCGAGTTGCCGATCAGGTGGACGGGGCCGCCGAGGCGCTCGACGAGGGACGTGACCGCCGCGGCGTACCCGGCCAGCGAGTAGTCCCCGTCCGGATGCGCCGGGGAGTAGCCGGACCCTGGCAGGTCGATGGCGTATCCCCTGACGTCGTCGCGCAGCTCGCCCATCAGATCGGTCCAGTTGGTCGCCGATCCGGCGAGTCCGTGGACGAACACGGCGGTCTCGGCGGGCGCGGCGCCCGGCCGGGGCTCGGCGGACCGGACGTGGACGGTCATGCCGCCGAGGTCGACCAGCTCCCCCGGCCAGTGCGGAATCGGGTCCTCCACCGTCTATCTCCCCTTCTGTTCACCCTCCGTTCTGACCATAACCCGCCGTCGTCCATCTGGCGGCACCCTCCACGCCGGGTCTGGGGGCGCCCTTACGCCCGGAGACGCCCAAGCATCACGGGAAATATCGGGCAAATCGGGATATTTCAAACTGAAAGACATAAGGAGAGGTTAAGTAGCGGCCAAAAGGTGGCGATCACCGTTTGTCATACGTGCTCCTCGGAAAACAACACAACTGGGAAGACTCACAGCGAGTCGCCCCGGCATTTCCCTCGATAAAGGGGAAATGCCTCCGCTGGGCAACCCGATGCGTCAAGGGGGAAAACGCAATGCCCGACGTCAAGAAATACGCCGCTACGCTCGCCGTCACGGTGGCGCTGACCGGCGGTCTCGCCGGCCTCGGTGCCGTCACCGCCACCAGCGCCAACGCGTCCACCGCCATCGGCACCAACTTCGGCTTCGACGGCCTCGACGGCGGCTTCGGTGGCTTCGGGGGCGGCCTCGGTGGCTTCGGCGGCGGCTTCGGCGGCGGCCAGTGCCACCACGGTCACCACGGCCACCACGGCCACCACGGCGGCTGGGACCACGACGGCGACCACGACGGCGACTGGGGCGGCAAGGGCTTCAAGAAGCACCACCGTCACCACCGCAGCCACGGCGGCGGCCACCGCAACTGCTTCTTCAAGGTCGTCGAGGCCCGCTTCTTCCGTGCGATCATCGGTCACCACGACCACCACGGCGGGCACCACAACTTCTGGCGGGACGACCGCCGCTGGCACCCGCAGCACCACCATCACCACCACGGCAAGAAGCACCACAACCACGACGACAAGTGATCGGCTGACCTAGGCGGCTTTCCCGGGCGGTCGCACGGCCCGGAGAAGAACACGGCCGCTTAGTTCTCGAAACGGGAAGCCCCGGAGCGGATATCGCTCCGGGGCCTTCCTGTCGCATTCACCGGCCCCCCGATTTCCCCCTTTTCCCATAAGGCGGAATAAAGGCGGACGGTTCAGACGCCGATTCGGTCAGGCGGTCTTACGCGTCCTGCGCTTGGCGGGCTGCTTCTTGCCGTCCTTCTCCGCCTTCTCCCCGGCCTCCCCGGCCTTCTCGGCACGCTCCTCGCCGCCGGCCGCCTTCTTGCCGCGCGCGGGCGCCTTCTCCCGGGCGCCCTCACGCTCCCGCTTGGCCGCGTCCACGCTCGCCCGAAGCGCCGCCATGAGATCGACGGCGGGCCCGGCCTCCTCGGCCGCCTCGGGCCGCACGAGCTCCTTGCCCGCGACCTTGGCCTCGATCACCTGCTGGAGCGCCTCGCGGTACTCGTCGCGGTACTCGGAGGGGTCGAAGTCGCCGGCCATGGTCTCGATGAGCGACTCGGCCATGCGCAGCTCCTGCGGGCGCACCTCGACGTCCTCGTCCTGGAACTCGAAGCCCGGCTCGCGCACCTCGTCGGGCCACAGCATCGTCTCCAGCACGAACACCCCGTCCCTGATGCGCAGCGTGGCCAGCGACTCCCGCTGCCGCAGGGCGATCTTCACGATGGCCACCTGGCCGGTGCGCTCCAGCGCGTCGCGCAGCAGCACGTACGGCTTCACGCCGGTGTTCTCCGGCTCCAGGTAGTAGGACTTGTTGAACAGGATCGGGTCGATCTGCGCGGCCGGGGTGAACTGCAGCACGTCGATGCGCCGCGAGGTGCCGAGCGGCAGCTCGGCGAAGTCCTCGTCGGTCAGCACGACCATCTCGCCACCGGGCAGCTCGTAGCCCTTGGCGATGTCGGAGTAGGTCACCTCCTGGCCGTCGATCGCGCACACCCGCCGGTACTTGATGCGGCCGGCGTCCTCGCGGTGCACCTGGTGGAACGTCACATCCTTCTGCTCGGTCGCGGAATAGAGCTTCACAGGGATCGTGACGAGCCCGAACGAGATGGCACCCTTCCAGATGCTACGCATGGCCTCTCCTCACCTCGCCTCCACTATCGAACGCGTGTTCGGTAGCGGCAAGGGCGCAAAGCAGTATCTAAATGGGCAGATACCCAGTGTCGAATGCCGTATCCGGTCAAGTCGTCCCTGGTCACGGGGCCACAGGACGGAAGACCGCGGGCGGCGGCGATCCGGGGACGGGGGGTGAGCCATGCCGGAGAAGGTCCGGGTCCGGGTGGACGGCCGGCAGCTGACGCTGACCAACCTCGGCAAGGTGCTGTACCCCGAGGCGGGGTTCACCAAGGCCGAGGTGATCGACTACTACACTCGCGTCGCCCCGTTCCTGCTGCCCCACATCTCGGGCCGCGCCCTCACCGTCAAGCGGTACCCCGAGGGCGTGGACGGTCCATTCTTCTTCGAGAAGAACCGGCCCGCGCACACGCCCTCGTGGGTGCGCACCGCCCGCCTGCCCGCCCCCGGCAGCACCAAGGGCCGCGAGACGATCGAGTACGCCATCGTGGACGACCTGCCCACGCTCGTGTACTTCGCGGGCCTGGCCGCGCTGGAGCTCCACACGCCGATGTGGCGGGTCGACGACGAGGGACGGCCCCGGCCCCCCGACACCATGGTCTTCGACCTCGACCCCGGCGCCCCCGCGACGATCGTCGAGTGCCGCCGCGTGGCGCTGCGCCTGCGCGAGGCCCTGGGCGAGGACGGGCTCGACGGCCGCCCGAAGACCAGCGGGAACAAGGGCATGCAGGTGTACGTCCCTTGGTCGCACCGCGAGGAGGACCCCTCCGCCTACGCCAGGGCGCTCGCGCGGCGCCTGGAGAAGGAGCGCCCCGACGAGATCGTCAGCCTGATGGCCAGGAAACTGCGGCCCGGCAAGGTGTTCATCGACTGGAGCCAGAACAACCCCGCCAAGACCACGGTCGCGCCGTACTCCCTGCGCGCCAACCGCCTCCCCAGCGTCTCCACGCCCCTCACCTGGGAGGAGGTCGAAGAGCTGCGGCGCCCGGAGGAGTTCGTGTTCACCGCCCCTGACGTGCTGGAGCGCGTCGGGCGGTTCGGCGACCTGATGGCGCCGCCGGAGCGGGGTCCGGACACCGGCGGGCCTTAGGCTGGACGCATCGGGGTATGGAGCGTGCGAGTTCATGCTCGCCGTCGACGGAGGAGACCGCACATGTCGGAGATGGACGTGCACGGGAACGAGGTCACGCCGGACGAACTCGGCGCGCTCGACGACGTCGCGGAGGGGCTCCAGACCGAGGTCCCCGAGGCCGACGCCATCGAGCAGCACCTGGACGTCCGCACCGAGCGCCGCGAGTGGCCGATCGAGGTCTCCTACGACGTGGATCCCGCCGACGCGGCGGACCAGAACCGCACGGTCGAGTTCGGCGACGACGAATATCGCTGAGCCGGATTACCCGCGCGTAGGATGTGAAGCCCGGACCGGATCCCCGGGCGTGAGCGGCAGGCCCGGGCCTGAGCGAAGACGATCCGGGCGCCAGTCGTCATCATGAGCCGGAGCGCGGTCGGCGACCGCGCCGGACGAACCGTCCCAAGGAGAATTCCCGTGACCGCTACCCCGGACGCCAAGCCCCGGGGCACCCGCCTGCCCCGGATGGCCCGCCGCCGACAGTTGCTCGACGCGGCGCAAGAGGTCTTCGTGGAGAACGGCTACCACGCGGCCGCGATGGACGAGATCGCCGAGCGGGCGGGCGTGAGCAAGCCCGTCCTCTACCAGCACTTCCCCGGCAAGCTGGACCTGTACCTGGCGCTGCTGGACGTCCACGTCGACGACATGGCCAACCGCTGCCGCGAGGCCCTCGCCTCCACGACCGACAACAAGCAGCGCGTCCAGGCGGCCATCGGGGCGTTCTTCGACTTCGTCTCCACCCAGGGCGAGGCGTTCCGGCTGGTCTTCGAGTCCGACCTGCGCAACGTCGCCCAGGTCCGCCAGCGCGTCGAGCGCTCGCTGCGCGAGAGCGCCGAGATGATCAGCCAGGTCATCCAGGAGGACACGGGCTGCTCCAGCGACGAGGCCCACCTGCTCGGCGTCGGCCTGGTCGGCATGGCCGAGGTCAGCGCCCGCTACTGGCTGGCCAGCCACGGTTCCATCCCCAAGGACGTCGCCACCCAGCTCATGGCCCGCCTCGCCTGGCGCGGCATCGGCGGGTTCCCGCGTACCTCCTAGCGCCCGCCCGGCGCTCCGCGGTGTTCGCTTGACGCGATCAGCGGGCGCCACCCCACGTGTCACGGGTCACCATGGGACGAGCACCTCCGGCCGTCGAAAGGGAGCCCGATGGAAATCAAGATCGGCGTACGCTCCGTGCACCGTGAAATAGTCGTCGAGACCGAGCTGTCCGCCGACGAGGTCGAACAGGAACTGCGCAACGCCCTGGCCGCGGACCGCGGCGTGTTCTCCGTCACCGACGTCAAGGGGCGCCGCGTGGTCGTCCCGGTCGCCGCGCTCGGATTCGTCGAGATCGGCGAGGACGAGCAGCGTCCCGTCGGCTTCGGCGGCACGCTCTGAGCCCGGTGCTTCGGGGGGCCGCGCGCTCCCCGAAGCGCCCGGGTCCGCGCGGCGCGACGGCCGCGCGGCATGTGGCCTGACGTGCTGATGCGGGGCTAGAACCGCCCCCTGCATTCCTCACGTGGGGGAAGTGAGCAGCCGCAGGGGCGGCGTGACCTCCGAACGTCGTCCCGCCTGTGCCCGAAGGCCGGGCAGTCCGCGCTCCCCCTTCTCAACACCGGCCGTGAGGTCCAGCGGTTGGGTCCACATCTCATCAAGGAACTGCCGTAGCGGCGCGAGGCCCTCATGCTCGAACGGTACAACCGGTGAGGGGTTTCGCGCCCCTCGATCACCGACCGAATCGGCCAGAAGTCCGAAACCTTACCGCCGGAGAACGCCGCAGAACGTCGGGGAAGGCACGAGAACGCCACGGAAGGCCGGGCACCACGCCCACCGGGCGGGGGCTCAGGGCCCGGGGACCAGCCCGAGCGCGGCCATCCGCTTGCCGTGCTCCTCGGTCAGCCGGGCGAACAGGCGGCCGATGCCCACCAGGTCGGCGTCCCCGTCGGCCGCGCCGGTCTCGGACACCAGCAGCAGCGCCAGCTCGGGGCGGGCGACCGCCAGCCGGTGGCCCTGGCTCAGCGCCTCGCCGACCATGCGGCGCGCCCACAGCGCGAGCCGCCCGGCGACCTGCGGGTTGCCGGCCAGCGCCGTGCGCACCCGGTCGACCGCGAACTCCGAGCGGACCTCCTCGGCCAGCACCTCGTCCACCAGCTCGCGGGTGTCGGTGTCCACGTGCCGGGCGGCCTCGCGGTAGAAGTCCCCGGCGATCCCCGTGCCGACGTACGCCTTGACCAGGGCCTCCAGCCAGTCCCCGGGGCGCGTCTTCTCGTGCCAGTCGTCGATGGACTCCACGAACGGCTCCATGGCGGCCTCGGGGTCGGCGCCGAGCGAGGTCAGCCGGTCGCGCAGCAGCCGGAAGTGGGCGTACTCGACGGCGGCGATGCCGCCGAGCGCCGCCCGGTCGGTGAGCGTGGGGGCGAGCGCGGCGGCGTCCTCGGCCAGCCGCAGGCACGCGCTCAGCTCGGCGTAGGCGAGCACGCCGAGCAGGTCGACGACACCGGCAGGGGAATCACTCATGGATGCAGCGTACGAGCTTCGCGGGCCCGGCGGTCCCCGTGGCGGGGCCGCACGGCCCCTGACGAGCGCGAACTCCGGATTCCTGCCCGGACGGCCATGGCGATGTTCTGGATCGAACGTCAAGAAATCGGCCCGCAGTTGTGGTATCGAGTACACTGACCTGTAAGAGTGCGACCGCAGTATGTATTCAGGGTGAAAATCGCCTGATAGCCCCACGCGCACGACGTCGCGGCGGTCGCCGAGACGGATGAGGGTTGGCTTTTCCGTGCGGACCCGGCACCAGGCCGGCGGTCCCGGAGGCCCGCCTTCGCAGGAGACCTAGGCAGGCCGAGCTGACCACGTTCCGAGACCTTGGAGTCATAGCGGAGATCGCTGATGCCCTCGAAACCGAGGGCATCATCTCACCCTTCCCCATTCAAGAGATGGCCCTTCCCCTCGCGATCAGCGGGCAGGACGTCATCGGCCAGGCGCGCACCGGCACCGGCAAGACCTACGCCTTCGGCGTGGCGATGCTCCAGCGCGTCGGCAAGCCCCGAAAGAACCGCAAGAAGCCCCGCGGCCTCGTCGTCGTCCCGACCCGCGAGCTGGCGCTGCAGGTCACGGAGGACCTCGTCGTCGCGGGCGGCAAGCTGGGCTCGCGCATCCTGACGGTGTACGGCGGGCGGGCCTACGAGCCGCAGATCGAGGCGCTCAAGCAGGGCGTCGACGTGATCGTCGGCACCCCGGGCCGGCTGCTCGACCTGGTGAACCAGAAGCACCTCGACCTCGGCCAGATCTCCATGCTGGTCCTGGACGAGGCCGACCGCATGCTCGACCTGGGCTTCCTCCCGGACATCGAGCGCATCATCAAGCTCATCCCGGCCGAGCGGCAGACCATGCTGTTCTCCGCCACGATGCCCGGCGAGATCGTCGCCCTGTCGCGCCGCTACCTGTCGCGCCCTACCCATGTGCGCGCCGAGAACCCGGACGCCGACGGGGACGACAAGTCGAACACGACCCAGTTCGTGTACCGCACCCACCGCATGGACAAGATCGAGATCGTCGGCCGCCTGCTCCAGTGCGAGGGCCGTGGCCTCACGATGGTGTTCTGCGAGACCAAGCGCGCGTGCGACATGGTGTCCGAGCAGCTCAAGGAGCGCGGCTTCGCCGCGGCGGCCGTGCACGGCGACCTCGGGCAGGGCCAGCGCGAGCAGGCGCTGCGGGCGTTCCGCAACGGCAAGATCGACGTGCTGGTGGCCACCGACGTCGCGGCGCGCGGCATCGACATCGACGACGTCACCCATGTCGTCAACTACGACTGCCCGCAGGACGAGAAGACCTACGTCCACCGCATCGGCCGCACGGGCCGGGCGGGCCGCACCGGCGTGGCCGTGACCTTCGTGGAGTGGGAGGAGCTCACCCGCTGGAAGGTCATCAACAACGCCCTCGGCCTGGACTTCGCCGAGCCCGTGGAGACCTACTCGACCTCGCCGCACATCTACGGCGACCTCGGCATCCCCGAGGGCACCAAGGGCGTGCTGCCGCGCGCCCAGCGGTCCCGGGCGGGCCTGTCCGCCGAGGCCATCGAAGATCTCGGCGAGACCGGGCGGCACCGCTCGCGCCGCGAGGAGCGTGGCGCCCGCGAGGAGCGCCGCGAACGGCCCCCGCGCAACCGGCAGCGCCGGCGCACGCGCGGCGGCCAGGAGACGCTGTCCTCGGCCGAGCCCGAGGTCGTGCCCGCCGGCGACATCCTGGCCCCGGAGCCGGAGGTCGTCCGGGAGCCCCAGGCCGAGGTCCCGGCGCCGCGCCGGTCCCGTAGGGGCGCCAACCGGGCGGCGCTGTCGGAGGCCCTGTCCGAGTCGCGGTCGGAGGCGCCCGCCACCGCGCCGGCCGCCGTGGAGGAGCCCGAGGCGCCGCGCGAGCCCCTGGAGTCGCGGTACACCCACGACCTGGAGCCGTTCGAGGACGACGCCGACGACGACGTCCGCGGGCCGGAGGACTTCGACGACGTCGAGGCTTCCTACGCCCCCGAGGCGCCCTACGCCCGTCCCGAGCCCGAGCGCATCATCCCGAGTTCTCCGTTCGCCATCGTCTTCCGCTCGCCCGACCTGGCGACCGACGATGACGTCGCGCCGTCCGCGGCCTCCGAGCGCGTCCAGCGCCGCCGGTCGTCCCCCCAGCGCTCGCGGAGGGGCTGACCGGGGCGGCGCCAGTGCGAAGTGATCCACGTGACCGGCGTACACCGTTCGACGGTGTCGCCGGTCCGGCTCCTCAGTATCGTGGTGCCACGTGAGTACGCCACGTTTCCTGGCCCTCCCGCCGGGGGTCAGCCCGCAGCGCGTCGAGACCCCCGTGGGCTCTTTCGCGGCGCTGGAGGCCCTGCCCGTCCGTGGTGTTCCCGAACGCTGGCCGGCCCTCCTGGTTCCCGGATACTCGGGCAGCAAAGAGGATTTCATCGCGATCCTGGAGACGCTCGCCCAGGCCGGGCGGCGCGTCGTCGCGATCGACATGCGCGGCCAGTACGAGACCAAGGGCCCCGACGACCCCGCCGCCTACACCTGTGAGGCGCTCGGCGAGGACATCGACGCCGTCGCCGACGTCGTGGGCGCCGGCGAGCCGGTCCACCTGCTCGGGCACTCCTTCGGCGGTCTGGTCACCCGGGAGGCCGTGATCGGCGGCGTGATGAAGCCGGCCTCCCACACACTGATGAGCTCGGGCCCGGCGGGCATCACCGGCACCCGCGAGAAGACGGCCCGGCTCATGCTGCGCATGCTGCCCGAGGTCGGCCTCGAAGAGATCTGGGCGAGCCGCCTGGAGCCTGAGGCCCTCGCGTCCGGCGTCCCGGACGAGATCGTGGCGTTCCTGCGGCGGCGCCTGTTCGCCAACTCGCTCACCGGCCTGGTCGCCATGGCCGAGGAGGTCCTCGCCGCCCACGACCGCCTGGACGACCTGTGCGAGCTGGACGTCGCCACGCTCGTCCTGTACGGCGAGCACGACGACGGCTGGCCGCCCGCCCTGCAGGCCGAGATGGCCAAGCGGCTGTGCGCCGAGTGCGTGGTCGTGCCGGGCTCGATGCACTCCCCGGCCGTCGAGGCCCCCGAGACCACCGCCCACGCCCTCACGCGCTTCTGGAACGCCGCCGAGCACCGGCTCCTGCACACCGGCTGAGCCGTCAGGCGCGGCCGCGCCGCGGACGGCGGTAGACCAGCGGGGTCCGGTCGTCGGGCGGGGTGTCGTCGGTGAGGCGGCGGATCAGGTGGTGGTCGGGGGACAGCGCGCAGGCGGGGTCGGTGCGGGCGGCGTCGCCGGTGATCGCGTACGCCTGGCAGCGGCAGCCGCCGAAGTCGTCCTCCCTGCGCGGGCATCCGGAGCAGGGGCCGCCCATCCAGGCGGTGCCCCGGTAGGCGTGGAACGCGCCTGACTCCTCCCAGATCCACCGCAGGCCGCGCTCGCGCACGTTGGGGAACGTCAGCCCGGGAAGGGTGTAGGCGCCCGGACAGGGCAGCACGGAGCCGTCCGGGGCGACCGTGAGCGAGACCGCGCCCCAGCCGCCCATGCAGGGCTTGGGGACGCCCTCGAAATAGTCGGGCACCACCCAGACCAGCTCGGGTGTTCCCGGCAGGCGGGCCCGCCAGGCGTCCAGCGTCCGCTCGGCCCGCCGGAGCTGGTCGCGCGTGGGGAGCAGCGCGGCGCGGTTGCGCAGCGCCCAGCCGTAGAACTGGGTGTTGGCCAGCTCGACCCGGTCGGCGCCCCACTCCACGGCGAGCGCGATGATCTCGTCGAGGGAGTCGAGGTTGTGCCGGTGCAGCACGACGTTCAACCCGAACGGCAGCCCGGCCTCCCGCACCAGGGCGGCGGCCCGCCGCTTGGCGGCGAAGGACCGCGCGCCCGCCAGATGATCGGAGGTCTCGGCGGTCGCGTCCTGCACCGAGAGCTGGACGCTGCGCAGGCCCGCCCCGGCCAGCTCGGCCAGCCGGGCGCGGTCGAGCCCGACGCCGCTGGTGACGAGCTGGGTGTAGATCCCGGCGGCCTCGGCCGCGGCGACGATCAGGTCCAGGTCGCGGCGCAGCAGCGGCTCGCCGCCCGACAGGTGGGCGTGCACGATCCCGAGCGCCCCGGCCTCGGCCATGACCCGCGTCCACCCGGCGGTGTCCAGCTCGCGGGCGCGGCCGACCAGCTCCACGGGGTTGGAGCAGTAGGGGCAGTGCAACGGGCAGGCGTGGGTGAGCTCGGCCAGCATCGCCCACGGCGGCGGGACCGTCACCGCAGCCAGCCCTCGGCGCGCACCCGGTCGAGGAACTCGCCGACGTCCCTGCCGACCGGGGCCTCCGGGGGGAGGCCGTCGCTCAGCTCGGCGACGATGTCGGCGACCGTCCGGGTGCCGTCGCACAGCCGGACCACCGAGGCGGCCTGGCCGTTCAGCACGACGATGCGCTCGGGCATCACCAGCAGGTCGGCGTCCCGCACCGCGTCGTGCCTGAGCATGATCGATGAGGCGAGCGCCGGACGCCAGTCGCCGCTCACCGGTACTCCCGGTCCACCGCGTCCAGCAGCGACCACAGCACGTCGCACTTGTAGGCGAGGGCGGCGACGGCCTTCTCCTGGTCGGTGCGGTCGCGGGCCCACTGCAGGACCAGCGCCAGCGCCTCCCCCGAGTCCTGGCCGCCCTGGAAGATCCGGTTCTGGAAGTACCGGAGCCCGTCGGGGCTGATCCAGGTGTAGTGGCGCTCGAAGGCGTCGATGCGGGTGCGCATCAGGCCGGGCGCGGACAGCTCGGTCAGCGACGCGGCGACGGCCTCGATCGGCGAGCCGAGACGGCACAGGTTGACGTACCCCTCGACCGCCAGCCGGACGCCGGGCAGGACGCCCTCGCCGGACAGCAGCTCCTTGCGGTCCAGCCCCGCGGCCTCGCCGAGGCGCAGCCAGCGCTCGATGCCGCCCTCGCCGGCGCGCCTGCCGTCGTGGTCGTGGATGCGGCGCACCCACATGCGGCGCAGCTCGGGGGTGTCCAGCTTGGCCAGCACGTAGGCGTCCTTGATCGGGATGTGCCGCTGGTAGTGGAACCGGTTGAGTATCCAGCCGCGGATCTGCTCGGGCGTCAGCGTGCCCTCGTGCATGCGCACGTTGAACGGATGCCGGTCGTGGTAGGCATGTTCGGGGACCGCGCGCAGGCGCGCCTCGAACTCCGCCGCCGTCCAGGGCCGGGAGTTCACAGCTCTATCACCGTTCCTTCCGCCGCCACCCCGACCCCCAGGTCCGCGAGCACGCGGTGCTGCGGGGCCTCCGGGTCGACGAGGGGATTGGTGTTGTTGAGATGGGTGTAGAGCACCCGGCCGGGCAGCCGCGACAGCCGTTCCGCGGTCGCCTCGATCGGCAGGTGGCCCATCTCGATGGCCGTCTTTCGGGATATTCCGGTCCGTCGGGGCTCCTCGTCGTCCCAGAAGGTGCCGTCGACGATCACGCAGTCGGCGGCGGCCATCGCGGCCTCCAGGCCGGGAGCCCAGGCGCCCATCGCGGGCGCGTAGATCAGGGTCGCGCCGGTGTCGCGGTCGGAGAGCCGCAGGGCGATCACCCACGGCTGCCCGTCCGGCGGCCCCGCGGCGTACCGGGGACGCTTGGGCGAGATCGGCACGGCGCCGGCCTCCACGCCGCCGGCGAGCGGGGCGTCGCCGGAGACGGGGACGTCGTGCCAGCTCAGCCCGGTGTACGGGGCGAGCACCTCGCCGAGCATGAGGCGCTCGGTCAGGGCCTCGCGGACCACGGGCGTGGACCAGATCTCCAGCTTGCCCGCCTCGCGCAGGCGGGCGACGCCGAGCGTGTGGTCGAGTTCGGCGTCGGTGAGGATCAGCCCGGCGACCGGCGTGTGGCGGCGCTCGGGCCCCGGGTGCAGGGCCTCGTACGCCTCGATCTGGTCGCCGATGTCGGGGGTGGCGTTGACGATGTAGGTACGGCCCCCGCCGGTCTCGACGGCCAGGGACGCGTGCCGCCGGCGGCGGTCCGGGTGGGCGCGTGCCCCGGTGCATCCGGGACACGCGCAGTTCCACTGAGGGACGCCGCCGCCCGCGGCGGTACCGAGAAGCTGCACGCGCATCGCGTACCTCGCAAGCGGCGGGCGGTCACCTGGTCAGGAAGTAGGCGGACATCTCCATCGACGCCTCGACGATCTGGTAGTCCGGCTTGTGCCAGGTCCTTTCCTCGCCCCTGGCCTTCAGCCGCTTGCCATGCGTCCTCGGCGGCTGTCGCCTGCTCTGCTGGTCCTTGGGCTCCGCCATGAGCCTGCACCTGCCTTCCGTGCGGAAAGGTTTACACACACGTTATGAAGGTTCGAACAGACAGGTGTCAATGACTTGATCCGAAAAACATCGGATCTGCACGTATCATTTGGGGGGATTTGCGAATGCTATAGAAATAGGTTCCGCTTTACATCGGATGTATTTCCCGGCTCCGGCCAGCCAAACCCCTCCCCCGGCGGCCCCGTCACGGGCGCGGGGGGAGGGTCAGTCAGGGTCGCCCAGACCGTCCCACGGACGGCGCGCCGCGCCCGTGGCCCGGCCCTCGGGGCAGTGCGCGCGGAAGTCGCACCACGAGCACATCGGCCCCGGCCGCGGAGGGAAGCTCTCGTCCACCTCCGCGGGGACCGCGGCGGACGTGTCACCGTCCCGCCGGTCGCGGTAGCGCTCGTCGGCCTCGGAGGCCTCCCTGGCGATGTCCTCGGCCCGGTCCAGATGGCGGGCCAGGGAGTCGTCGGTGTGCTCCCACCGCACGATCGACCCGGTCGGCAGGTGGTGCAGCTCCACCGTGCGGCAGGCGCGCCGCAAGACCCGCGAGGACGCCACCGCGTAGATCGCCAGCGCGAGCGACGAGCGGGCGTCGTCCACGGTGAGGGGACGCCTGCCGGTCTTGTAGTCGACGATCACCAGCTCGTCGCCGCGCCTGTCGATGCGGTCCACGCGCCCGGAGACCGCGATGACCGAGGTGCGGGTGGCGACGGTGCGCTCGACCCCGACCGGCTCCTGCGACGGGTCCAGCGTGCTGGTGTAGCCCATCACCATCGCCCGCGCCCGGTCGCGCCAGACCGTCGACTGCTCCTGGTCGCGGAACCCCTCGGTGATCCACCCCGCGGTGAGGAGGATCGCCGCCATCGCCGGGGTCCTGCGGTCGTACGGCTCGCGCCACCACCCGGCCAGCGCGTTGTGCACCGAGGCGCCCACGCTGTTGTGCGCCCAGGGCGGCCCCTTGCGCGGGGCCGGCCGGTCCAGATACGTGAAGCGATAGCGCCTCGGGCAGTCCAGCCAGGTGTTCAGCCGGGACGGCGTGCACGTGTAGAGCCGCCTGGGCATGCCTTCGAGCGGGAGTTGCCCCACGGGCGGGTCAGTCCTCGTCGAGCTTGAGCTTGATGCCCGACACCCGGGTGCCGTCGACGAGAGGACCGTCCTGCTCGTCCTCGGCCGAGCCGTCGCGGGTCAGCGACCCGGCGAGCCACGCGTCGAAGTGCTGCTCCTGGTCGGCGACGGTGGTCTCCTCGCCGTGGGCGGGCAGGACGCGGGTGTCGCCGGGGAGCGTGAACAGGCGCTCGCCGATCGCGGTGAGCTGGTCGGCCAGCGCCGGGTACTCGCCGGCGACCTTGCCGGGGCCGTCCGCCAGGAGCGTCTTGCCGGTGAAGACGACCCCGAGCTCCTCGACGTAGAGGGAGACGCCGCCCTGGGTGATCCCGGGGGTGGCGATGACCTCCAGCTCGACGTCGGCGACGCCGAAGATGCCCTCGTCCTCCATGTCGATGTCGGGGTAGGTCTCCTGCCACGTCTCACGCCAGAGCCGGCGGTCCTTGCGGTTCAGGGCGACGACGGCCTCGTCGCGGGCCGCCACCTCGATGGCGCCGCCGACGTGGTCAGGGAGGCCGTGGGTGCAGATCACGGCGAGGACCTCGCGCTCGCCCACGGTTTCGAGGATCGTCTCCGCGTCCCGCGCGGGGTCGATGACGATGACCTCGTCGTCGTCGCCCACGATCCAGGTGTTGTTCTCGACCTTGTACTCGGAGCCGTCGACGGATACGACTCCCTCGGTCACCACTCGCTCGATACGCGCTGTCACGGCCACGACCTTACCGAACAGATGAACCCGTCAGGAGACGTAAACCGGACCCGGTGCGAACCGATCCGCGAAGATCGGTCGCGGGGTCACGGCTCCTCGCCGCCCACGGGCCCCAGGCGCGGCGAGAACGCCCCGAACGGAAGATCCAGCTCCTGGTCGTGCTCCCGGAGGTCGCGCAGCGCGAGGTCGGCCAGCGCGACCAGGCACCCGGCCTCGGCGGGCCAGCCGATGACCCACAGCCAGTCGCCCATCGCCTCGCCGACGTACACCGCGCGGTCGGACAGGCCCTGCACCCACCACAGCGCCGTGGGATGGCCGAGGGCGTCGGCCTTGGCGTTGGGCGGCCCCGCATCGAAGCCCGGCCCGGGGTCGGGGCCGTCCAGGCCGGCGAACGCGGCGCCGAGGCCCAGCCCGGGTTCCTCGGCGACGATGAGCAGATCGGCGGGGCCGTGGGTGACGGACGGCCCGGAGACGGCCACCACCCCGGCACGGGTGCCGCTGCGGTCGTCCCCCGCGGCGCCGAAGCCGGTCACGAGCCAGCCCGCGGGCAGCGGCCAGGGTAGCCAGAAAGGGACCCGCGAGTCCTTCCTGACCACGTCGAGCGACTCGTTCGACGGACGTCTCGGCTGGTAGGGCAGGACGGCGCCGTGCACGCCGCAACGCCATGCGCTCGACCATGCGCTTGGTGGGCGTAGCGTGCCGAAACACCTCGGGCAGGTGGGCTCGGCTCTCACAATTACCCACCGTGCTTCCGACGGCGCGCCAAAGTCAAGGGCATTCCCGTTATCCCGGCGTAATCTTGGCGTATGCGCGTGAGGTGTGTGGGCGGCATCGTGCTCGACGGCGCGGGCCGCCTCCTGCTGGTGCGGCGCGGGCGCCCGCCCGGCGAAGGGCTGTGGTCCCTGCCCGGCGGCCGGGTCGAGCCGGGCGAGTCCGACGCCGAGGCGCTGGAGCGCGAGCTGCTGGAGGAGACCGGGCTGCCGGTCGCGACGGGCGGGCCGGCCGGGTCCGTCGAGCGGCCCGGGCCCGGCGGGGTGACGTACGAGATCTTCGACTACTTCGCCGTGCCGCGCCACGCCGCCCGCCCGGTGCTGGCGGGGGACGACGCCGCCGAGGCCGGCTGGTTCCGGCGCGACGAGCTGGCGGGGCTGCCGCTCACCTCCGGCCTGCTGGAAACCCTCCTGGAGTGGCGGGTGTTCGACGTCCCGCCCGGCGCCCCGGCCGGGGCGCCGGTGGTCAGCGGCTGAAGCTCGTCCGCCACAGGGTCAGGTGGTCGGTGGTGTAGGTCGTCGACCGGCCCACGGCCACCACGCGGTCGTCCACGACGGCGATCGCGCCGAGCCACTGGGCGCCCTCGCCGGTCATCCCGTCGCCGGTCAGGGCGTGGCGCCGCCAGTCCAGGCCGTCCTGGGACGTCCAGACCGCGCTGTCCCCGGTCGCGGGCGCCCCGTACGACCCGACCGCGACCAGGCCCGACGCCGAGGACGTCATGTCCAGCACGGCCGCCGCGTCCTGGGCGGGCAGCCAGGCGTACCTCCAGGTGACGCCCTGGTCGTCCGACACCGCCGCGAACGGCCGCTCCACGCCCGCGTCGGTCGTCGCGCCGCCCACGGCCACCACGCCGCCGTCCCTGACGACCACCCGGCGCAGCGCGGCCGAGCGCGCGCCCTCGGGGATCACCCGCTTGCGCGCCGTCCAGTTCAGCCCGTCGCGCGAGACCCAGACCACGCCGGACGTGCGGCCCGTCGTCCCCGACCCGCCGACCGCGAGGTAGCCGCCCTCGGTGGCGACCACGTCCTCGATGCGGACGTCGGCGCCCCCGGCGGGCAGGCCCTGCGGGGCCGCGCGGGAGTAGCGGCGCAGGTCCGTGCTGAACCACAGCGCGGCGACCACGCCGCCCGGGCCGCTGTCGTCGCCCGCCACCACGTACCCCTTGGGCCCGGCGGCGACCACCCGCGGCACCACGGCGTACCGCCCGGACGCCCCGAAGGCGGGCGCGTCCGGCACGGGCCGCCACGTGCGCCCGTCGGCGGAGGTGGCCAGCAGCGGGCGGACGAACGCCGAGTCCGCCGTGGTGCTGCCGACGGCCAGCCAGCCGTCCGGGCCGTGCGCGACGTCGTTGAGCGCCTGCCTGCCCGCGCCGCCGAGCGCCGGGGAGTTGACCGCCTTCCAGCTCTCGCCCGTGGGGCTGGTCCAGATGCCGGCGTCGCCCTTGACCGACCCGACCGCGACGAAGGACTCCCCGGCGGCGACGAGCGCCGCGGTGTCGCGGGCCGAGCGGGTCAGGCCCTTGATCTCGCTCAGCGGCACCGGGTCCGCGGACCTGCCCTTGCCGGCCGTCATCAGCACCGGCAGGTTGTCCAGCGCCCCGGCGCGCTGGTCGCCCGCGGCGACGAGCGTGCCCTGGTCGGTGATCGCCAGGCTGCGCAGGGTGCCGGGGATCTGCCCGAGGTCGGTGCTCTCGGTCCAGTTCCTGCCGTCGGAGCTGGTGTAGAGGCCGTAGCGCTCCCAGCCGGACTCGGCGACCGCCGCGACCCCGGCGGCCGAGGACGCCAGGCCTCGCACGCCGGTCGCCTCGCGTCCCAGGCCCTTGATCACCCCGCACTGGCGCCACTGGTCGCCGAGGTCGGAACAGTAGACCCGCACCTCGCCCGACCTGGACTTCTGCAGGGTCGGCACCAACAGGAAGCCCTTGCCCGCCACGGCCAGCGCGCCCGGCTCCGGCCGCACGCCGGGCAGGGCGGCGGCGGTGCGCAGCCAGGTCCTGCCGCCGTCCGGGGAGCGCAGGATGACCGAGGTGGTGTCGCCGGTGCCCGGGTCGGCCAGCGCCACCACGGCGTCGCCCTTGGCGACCACGGCGCGGATGGCGCGCACCTTGTCGGTGCTGCCGATCTCGCGGGTGTCCACCCGGCTCCAGGTCTGCCCGTCCGGGGAGGTCCACGCCACCGGGCCGACGCCGCCGTCCGGCAGCGCCGTGGAGCCGACCGCGACGAAGCCGCTGGTGGTGCGGGCCAGGTCGGTGATCCGGTCGCCGCTGAGGAACACCGACAGCCGCGCCGGGTCCACCGCGGTCCAGGCCCGCCCGTCGGCGCTGGTCCAGATGCCGCGGCCCGCGCCGGTCGCGGCCGGGGCCTCGGTGCCCGCGGCCAGCCAGCGGCCGTTACCGCCCGCCACCCGGCCCGCGGACCCGGCAGGCTGGTGACCGGAGGGGCCGGTCACCCGGCCGAGCTGCCAGGACCTGCCGCCGTCCGGGGAGACCAGGAACAGGGGCCGGGGCACGGGGCTGGTGGTGTCGCTGCCGACGGCCACCACGGTGTCGCCGACGGAGGTGACCGCGTTGAGCACCTGGCTGGACCCGGTGCCGCTCGCGCTCGGCGGGGCCGCGAACGCCTGGTCGCCCGACCCGCCGTCCCCGGCCGCGAGGCGCAGGCCCGAGCTGACCGGGGAGTTCACCCAGTTGACGATCACCAGGCCCAGCCCGGCGGCGGCGAGGACGGCCACGGCCACGATCAGAGGGGTCATCAGCCTGCGGTGGCGGACGCCGAAGCGGCGCGGCGGGGTGGGGGTGCGGCGGGGGCGCGGGACGGGCTGGTCGCGATGGTGGCGGCCCTTGCCGCTCGCGCGGGGGCGCGGCGGGCCGGTGGCCACCAGGACGTCGGGGTGCGGGGTGGCGGGCCGCCCGCGCGGAGGCTCGCCGATCCGGTCCTCGACCGGGCCGCCTAAGTCGTCCTCGGGCTCGGAGGTGATCTCGGGGTCGGCCGGGATGCGCGGTTCGACGCGGATGCCGGGATGCTCCGCCCCGGGGATGCGCGGCACCGGGACGGTGGGGGGCTCCTCGGGCGGATCCTCGGGCTGGGAGGGCTTGGCCCGGCGCGGGGTGCGCGGCGGGCCGGTGGCGACCAGTTTGTCCGGGCGGTTCACCAGCCGCCGGGGCGGCCGGGACGGCTGCGTGGCCTCCCCCGCGTACGGGCCGTCGTGATCGTCCGCGTCCATCTCCCCGTCCATCTCCGCGCCCATCTCCGCGCCCATCTCCGCGTCCTGGGCGGGGTCGGGGCGTCCGGCGCTGTGGCGGGGCTCGCCGACGTACGGCCGCGCGTACGGGTGGCGTCCGTGCTGCCGGGGGGCGTCCTCGTCACCGAGCCTGGCCTCGTCGCCGGTCGGCGCCCCGAACGGCGGCAGCGCCCACGGGGAGTCCAGAGGCAGGCCGCGTGGACGGTCCTCCGAAGGATCCGGTGGGGAGTGGTGCAGGGCCGGGGGTGGCGTGTGGGTCTGGTGGGACCCGGACCGGCCTGACATGTCGGCGTGGTCGGGGTGGTCGGCGTCGTCGCCGGCCGACCACCATGAAGAGCGCGGGTCGTGGGGGCCCGAGGCCACGCTCAGCACCTCCTCGTCGGCAGCCTAACCCAGTTTGAAGGCGGTGATTCCGGACCGTTCCACTGAAGCCCGGCATATGTATCGCGTCGCCAACAGATCACGTGCGATCGTACCGATACCCGGGCCATGCTCCGTGATCACATGACCACGCGACATCATGGAAACCGTCGCCGCCAACCCTCGCCGTCAGCACGCACCTCCCCGTGGGGCCGCCCGCCGGCCCGCGTACCTTTCCAGGGCATCACGAGAATGGGCGTTCTGGCGAGACCTCTCTAGTCAGATTTATCTAGAGACCGTCTGAATTGCCCGTTTATGGGCGATTATTAGGGTCACGACGGCGAAGAAACCCAACTGGACCACGGTCCCGGAGATCGCCTGCCACGGCACCGTGCCCTGCCGCAGCGCGTCCCCCAGGTCGCCGGACGCCGCAGGGGGCAGGAAGCTCACCACGTTGTTGACGACGTGCAGCGCGATCGGCGCCTCCAGGCCGCCGGTGCGCACCGCCATCCAGCCCATCAGCACGCCGAAGCTGAAGACGTCCACGATGCCCCAGTCCGTGTAGGCGTGCAGCGAGGTGAACATCGCCGCGCCGAGCAGGATGCCCGGCCACGGGTTCCTGAAGTACGCGCCGAACCCTTGCAGCACCCAGCCGCGGAAGACGTACTCCTCGGTCGCCGCCTGGAACGGCACCAGCACGACGACCACGAGCAGCGCGGGCAGGAACCGCTCCCAGCCCACCCAGCCGAACAGCTCCCCCACGCCCTCGCCCGTGGCGGCGTAGGTCAGCGCCATGGCGACCTGCCCCAGGATCACCGCCCCCAGCGCCACGAGGAGGCAGATCAGCAGCCACCCCCACCGCAACCGGCCCGCCACCGACGACAGCGTCCCCGGCGGGCGCCGCTGCACCAGCCACGCCGCCCCGAACACGAACGGCAGCACCAGCGCGATCGACAGCAGCATCACCGACAGTTCGAGCACCGGGTCCCCGAACGTGGCGCCGTCCACGAGCATCGGGACACCGGAGAGCTGGGCCACGATCGTCCCGCCCAGCAGCACCACGACCGCCACGCCGACGAACGCCGCCGCGATCACCACCGTGCCCACCAGCGGACGCCACCACCGGTTCACCGGCGTCCGCGCCATGTGGTCGTACCGCGTCCCCGGCGCCACCGGCACGGCCCACGGCTCCGGCCCCGGCGGCGCCTGCCACGGCGGAGGCCCAGGGAAATAGGCCCCACCCCCCGGCTCCCCCGCCGGCGGACGCTGCTGCGACGGATCGTACATATCCCCATTCTCCCCACCCACCCCCAGCCCCAGCGATCGCCCCGTACCGGCTCCGTAACGACGCCCCGGTATAGGCCCTCACCTCCAGACAAGGTCCTCACCTCCGGGCCCCGGGGGCCCTCCGGCTCGGGCTGTGTTTTCCCAGGGGGCTCCGCCCCCCTCGCCCCCCCGACGAGGGGCTGCCGCCCCTTGAACTCCCCGCTCTATAACCCCACCGCGACGTGTTCTATCGGCGAAATGACACTATTTCCGTAAGCCTGATCGAGACGAAGAGCAGAAGGTCTATGGCCTCTCTTCATACGGCTGCACAGACAAGGACCGCCCGCGTAGCCTGAAGTCCCTGCGGCTTCAGGAGGTCAGGGCTTCATGGGCGACGAAGCTACGATCGGGGCCAGGCTGCGGACCCTGCGCCGCTGGCGTCGTATGACCCTCGCTCAGGTAGCGGGACAAGCCGGGCTGAGTACCGGCTTCCTCTCCATGGCCGAGCGCGGGCTGCGAACTCTCGATCGCCGTTCCCATATCGCCGCCCTGGCGGCAGCCCTACGGGTCAGCGAGGCGGACCTGACCGGAGGGGCGTACCTGTCCGCCGATCTTGTACAGGCGGAGCCGCATATCACCATCCCCAACCTCCGCGCCGCTCTGTTGACGAACACACTCACCGCACCCGCCGTCGCCGACGCGCGCCCTCTGACCGAGTTGGTTGCGGAGATGGCCCGCATCGACCGGAGTGAACACAAGTTCACGGACGTCGGCCGAATGCTGCCCGGGCTGATCGACGAGCTGCACGTACACGCGTGCGCACCTGTCGACGAGGCCGCATACCGTCTCGCACTCTCCACCCTGATCGACGCTTTCCAGACCGCCACCTTCGTCCCTAAGGATCTTGGATACGGGGATCTCGCATCCATCGCCGCCATGCGTGCCTCCGAGGTCGCGAGAACGCTCGGAGATCCCATCAGCCTGGGCAAGGCGGCTTCCCTACGGGTTCATACTTTGCCGACGACCTCGTGGCAGGTGAAGCTGCGCACAGCCGAGACCGCGGCCGAGGCGCTGCAACCTCAGGTTGCCGACGGCCTCGGGATTCAAGTCCTGGGAATGCTCACGCTCGCGAGCGCTCTGGCCGCGACCGTGGCCCATAATGCTGGCCGTGCCGATCACTGGCTTGCGCAGGCTGACCAACTGGCCCGCCGGATTCCCGACACCCCTGGCGAAAACTGGGGCGCGTTCTCCGTCTCCAATGTCGCGGTGTGGCGGATCGCCCTGGCGGTCGAGCGTGGGGAGTCCGGTGGCACCGTTCTGAACCTGGCTCGCCACGTCGATGAGCGAAGGCTTGCGGCTCGGAGTGGACGGCATTCCGCGTTCCTCGCCGACATCGGCAGAGCGCTGGCCCGTGAGCGGCGTACCAGGGGCGAGGCCGTGCAGTGGCTGCTTCGCGCGGAGCGCGTCGCACCACACAAGATTCGTAACGACGTCAAGGTCAAGGAGACGGTCGCCGTCATGCTCGAGCAGGGCAAGGGAGCAAGCCTCGACCGCGAGCTACGAGGTATGGCCTCTCGCATGGGCGTTGCGCACTGATTCTCACGTCGCGACCTCGTACGGCATCCGGATAAGCGGGCCCTGCCTTTCCTGGGAGGCTGTTTCGGACGAGACCGGGGCGACGTGATGAGCGGGGAGTATGAGGGGCGGCAGCCCCTCATCGGGGGGCGAGGGGGGCGGAGCCCCCTGGGAAAACACAGCCCGAGCCGGAGGGCCCCCAGGGCCCGGAGGCGAGGACCGTTTGCCGTCGAAGCGCGGCGTCGCTCTCGCGCTCACGGTGTACGACGGCGCCCACACCCCATCGGCGTTCGCCTTCGACCCGGTACGCCGCGCGGTGTTGTTGGTCGCAGGAGACAAAACGGGGAACTGGCAGAGCTGGTACGACGTTAATATCCCGCTCGCCGAGAAGCGTTACCAGGCTCATCTTGGCGAGCTAGAGACCAGGGAGTACAAGTGACCACTGTTGGCTGGGAGGAGACCAAGCGCAAGGTCCATGAGCGCCGTGAGGCCGCGGGGCTGCCGGTAAGGTCACCTGAGCAGAAGCGGGCGGCGATGGATCGGTTGATCGCCGAGACGCGTGGGCACAGGCTCGCAGAGATCCGACAGGAGCAGTCCTTGACGCAGCGGGACGTCGCCGTATCAATGGGTGTTTCCGCTCCTCGCGTATCCGCGATCGAGCACGGCGAGGTCGACCGGGCCGAAGTGTCAACTCTCCGCTCCTATGTGGAAGCACTCGGCGGCAAGTTGCGGGTGGTAGCCGACTTCGGAGACACGGAATATCGGCTTGCCTGAGCGCGGATCCATGTTCACAGGCAGCCGCCGATTTTTCGATACGGGCCACATGGCCCGCACCGGCGACCGCCCGCCGCCACACACCAGTACGCGACCGTGATCCCGGCCTTTACGGCATGGACGGGCGCGATCAGGAGGTGGGGTGGGTGCGGGTGAGGCCGGCGGCGCGGCCTTTGGTGGCTATTACTTCGGCCATTTTGCGGCTGGCTTCGTCGATCATTTCGGTGCCGAGCATGACGGCGCCGCGGCGTTCCACTGTGGTGGCGTGGTCGTAGGCCTCCAGGATCGCCTCGGCGTGGTCGTAGTCGGCCTGGGACGGGGAGTAGATCTCGTTGGCGGTGTCGATCTGGGTCGGGTGGAGGACCCATTTGCCGTCGAAGCCGAGGGCGGCGGATCTGCGGGCGACCTTGGTGAAGCCGTCGAGGTCCTTGATCTGGAGGTAGGGGCCGTCGATGGCCTGGAGGTCGTTCGCTCTGGCGGCCATGAGGATGCGCATGAGCACGTAGTGGTAGGCGTCGCCCTCGGTGTAGCCGGGGGGCTGCTGGCCGACGACGAGGGTCTTCATGTTGATGGACGCCATGAAGTCGGCGGGGCCGAACACCAGGGTCTCCAGGCGGGGCGAGGCGGCGGCGATGGCGTCGACGGCGACCAGGCCGCGCGCGTCCTCGATCTGGGCCTCGATGCCGATGCGCCCGGCGGGCAGGCCCGTGGCCTTCTCGATCTGGGTGAGGAGGGTGTCCAGCCAGGCGACCTGGCCGGCGTCGCTCACCTTGGGCAACATGACGCAGTCGAGGGCGTCGCCGGCCGCCTCGACGACCTCGATGACGTCGCGGTACGTCCACATGGTCGACAGGTCGTTGACCCGGACGGCGACGGTCCTGCCGGTCCAGTCGCCGGTGCGCAGCGCGGCGGCGACGTTCTTCCTGGCCTCTTCCTTGGCCTGGGGGGCGACGGAGTCCTCCAGGTCGAGGAACACCTCGTCGGCGGGCAGTCCCTGCGCCTTCTCCAGGAAGCGGGGGTTGCTGCCGGGCACGGCGAGGCAGGAACGTCGGGAGCGCATGCGCACCACCGTAGCCCTCGGAGCGGTCCTGCCGGGCTCGCGGGGTGCCTGTGGGGGCGTCACAAAGGGGAGCGCCGGTTCTTGGCGGGGATCTCGTACGGCTTTCGGAACCGACCTTCCCGACAATAGAGACCAAGCATCGGTAAAGGGATCTAGAGGGAGTAAGACAATGAGCGATGCATCTGTGGCGGTTCGACCCGCCGTACTGTCCGACCTCGTCCCCGCCGTCCCCAGCAAGCTGGTCAGGGACATCGCGCTGGTCGTGGGCGCCGCCGGGCTCGTCGGCGTGGCCGCGCAGGTCAGCATTCCCCTGCCGGGAACCCCGGTGCCGCTGACGCTCCAGACCTTCGCCGTGCTGCTGTCCGGCGCGGCGCTCGGCCTGCCGCGCGCGTTCGCCGCCATGGCGCTGTACCTGGTGATCGGGCAGCTCGGCGTGCCGTGGTTCGCGCCGAACGGCGGCAACGCGACGCTCGGATACGTCGTCGGGTTCATCCTCGCGGCCTCGGTCGCCGGGGCCCTCTCCCGCAGGGGCGGGGACCGCACGCCGCTGCGCACGGTCGCCACGATGACCTTCAGCACCGTGCTCATCTACGCGATCGGCGTCCCGTGGCTCATGGTCGCCAGGTCGATGGACCTGCCCGCGGCCTTCGACGCGGGCGTGGTGCCGTTCCTGATCGGGGACGGGCTCAAGGTGCTCGCCGCGGCGGCGCTGCTGCCCGGCGCCTGGAAGCTGCTCGACCGCTGATCTTCACGGCGCCCGGCCACGGCCGGGCGCCGGCCGCCGTACATTGCTGGTGTGAGCCTCTCGCTGATCGAAGAAGCCGCGAAGAAGTCGAGCGTGCTGTGGATCTCGCTGCCGGCGGGCGACCGGCTGGCCTGGCACGTGTGGCACGACGGCGCGCTCTACGTAGTCACCGGCGGCGGCGAGCAGGCGCTCCCCGGTCTGGTGGACGCCGCGCGGGTCACGGTGACGCTGCGCAGCAAGGACAACGGCGCCCGGCTGGTGGCGTTCGAGGCCCGCGTCCGCGTGGTCGATCAGTCGTCGCCCTCGGAGGGGGACGCCGGGGCCATCGCGGCGCTGGCGAAGGAGCGGCTGAACGCGCCCGACGCGGCGGGGCTGGCCTCCCGCTGGGCCGCGGGCTCCTCGGTGGTCCGGCTGGCCCCCGACGTGGCGGTCTGAGCCAGCAGGGCCCCGGCGAGCACGACGGCTCCCCCGGCGATCTGCGCCGCGCCGAGGTGTTCGCCCACCAGGATCCACGCGATCACCGCGCCGGTGACGACCTCCAGGGACGCCACGGTGGCGCCGACGGCGGCCGACAGGCGGCGCACGGCGGTGACGCCGGTGATGTAGGCGAGCACGGTGGCCACGGCGATGAGCCACAGGGCGGCGACGTACACGGGCAGCGTGTGCCCGCCGAGCGTGGCCGCCGACCCGAACGCGCTCCAGGGGATCTCCCACGGCCGGGACAGCGGCGCGAGCACCACGGCGGCGCCGGCCAGGCCCCAGGCGATGAGGCCGAGCGGGTCCACCTCGCCGCCGGTGCCGTCGCTCATGAGGAAGTAGCCGGCGCAGCAGGCGGCGGCGACGAGGCCGAGCAGCAGCCCGACGCCGTCCAGGGCGAACCCGCGCCAGACCTCGACCACCACGCCGAGCCCCACGAGCACGATCACCGCCCCGGCGTACGCCGAGCGCGGCAGCCGCACGCCGCGGACGAACCGCACCCAGAACACCACCAGGACCGGTGAGGTGTACTCCAGCAGGAGGGCCACGCCGACCGGCAGGCGGGTGATGGCGACGAAGAACAGGGCCTGCACCCCGGCGACGGCGACGAGCCCGTAGGCGGCGTAGAAGCCGAGCCTGCCCCGGGGGACGCGCAGGGACCTCGGGCGGAAGACGGCGAGGATCGCCAGCAGCAGGATCGCGGCCCCCGCCATGCGCACCCAGACGGCCTGCAGTGGAGTGAGGCCGCCCGCCCCGAGGAACTTGGCCATGGAGCCGGAGAACCCGAAAGTCCAGGCGGACAGGACGGCAATCCCCAGCGCCGCGCCTCTCATCAGCCAAGCCCTCCCCGTAATGAGCGTAAGGTCCTTTTGATCCTGTCACGGGGCGGCCGACGGCATCAAGGCATATCCGGGTGCCGAGACGGTTGAGAGGGCTTTTACGGGGGCGGGGCACGGCTCACCCCCTCTGACCTCGTACGCTGCGGTAGTGAGGATCTTCGTCGCCCGGCTCGCCGGAACCCCGGTGTTCGACCCGGCGGGCGACCAGCTCGGGCGCATCCGCGACGTCGTGGTGGCCATGCGCCCCGCCGACCCTCCGCGCGTGCACGGCCTCGTCGTCGAGGTCCAGCCGCGCCGCCGCGTGTTCCTGCCCGTCACGCGGGTCCGCGGCGTCGAGGCCGACGCGGTGATCTTCACGGGCACGATCAACATGCGGCGGTTCGAGAAGCACGCGACCGAGTCGCTGGCCCTCGGCGAGCTGCTCGACCTGTCCGTCGAGGTGGGCGGCGAGAAGGTGATCGTCCTGGACCTGGCCATGGAGCAGGTCAGAAGCGGCGAGTGGCTGATCACCAAGGTGGCGGTGCTGCGCGGCGCGGCCGGGCGCGGCCTGCGGCGGCGGCGCGGCGAGACCCTGATCGTGGACTGGGCGGACGTCAAGGGGTTCGGCGCCGTGCAGGACGACCAGGGCGCCGCGGGCCTGCTGGCCGCCTTCGAGGAGACCCGCCCCGCCGACCTCGCCAACGCCCTGCGCCACCTGCCCGACAAGCGCAGGGCCGAGGTGGCCTCCGCGCTGCAGGACGACCGGCTCGCCGACGTGCTGGAGGAACTGCCCGAACGCGACCAGATCGGCATCCTCGGCCGCCTCGACGCCGAGCGGGCCTCCGACGTCCTCGCCGCCATGGACCCCGACGACGCCGCCGACCTGCTCCAGGACCTGCCGCCCGCCCAGGCCCAGGCGCTGCTGTCCCGCATGGAGCCCCGCGAGGCCGCCCCGGTGCTGCGCCTGCTGACCTACGCCGAGAACACCGCGGGCGGCATGATGACCAGCGTGCCGATCGTGCTGCCGCCGCACGCCACGATCGCCGAGGCGCTCGCCCAGGTCCGCCGCCAGGAGTTCACCCCCGCCGTCGCCGCCCAGGTGTACGTCACCCGGTCGCCGATCGAGACGCCGACCGGCAGGTACCTGGGCGTGGCGCACTTCCAGCGCCTGCTGCGCGACCCGCCGTCCGCGCTGCTCGGCACCGCCGTGGACAACAGCGTCGATCCCATACGCCCCGACATGCCCCTGCGCGAGGTGACGTCGTACCTGGCGTTCTACAACCTGGTCGCCGTCGCGGTGGTGGACGAGCTCGGGCGGCTGCTCGGCGCCGTGACCGTGGACGACGTGCTGGACCACCTGCTGCCCGCGGACTGGCGCGAGCGGGACGAGCAGACGCCGGAGGTGGACGGTGGTGAGCGGTGACGACCGACCGTCTCGACCAGCCGAGGGGGGTCCGCCGCGGCATCCGCCCCCACTACGACGCCGAGGCGCTGGGGCGGTTCTCCGAGAGGTTCGCCCGGTTCCTGGGGACCGCGCGGTTCCTGGCGTACATGACGGTGTTCATCACGGTGTGGCTGCTGTGGAACAGCGTGGCCCCGGACGGGCTGATCTTCGACCCCTACCCGTTCATCTTCCTGACCCTGCTGCTCTCGCTGCAGGCCTCCTACGCCGCGCCGCTGATCCTGCTCGCGCAGAACCGCCAGGCCGACCGCGACCGCGTGCAGGGCGAGCAGGACAGGACGGCCGGCGAGCGCAACCAGGCCGAGGTGGAGTACCTGACCCGGGAGATCGCCGGGCTGCGCATGGGACTCGGCGAGCTGGCCACCCGTGACTACCTCAGGAGCGAGCTGGAGCGTCTGATCGAGGAGGTGGGCGCCTCGCCGGACGGGCGCGGGCCTCAGGGCGCGGGGTCCGGGGAGGCGCAGAAGCCCTAAGGGAAGAGCTTGGCGAGCATCGCGGCGCACTGGCGCAGTTCCTCGTCGTCCAGCAGCCCCAGGAAGCGCCCGCGGACGGCGCGCATGTACGTCGGGGTCGCCTCGGAGAGCCGTTCCTCGCCCGCCGTCGTCAGCACCGCGTACAGGCCGCGCGCGTCGCTCGCGCACGCCTCGCGCTCCACCAGGCCCTCACGCTGGAGGCGGTCGATCAGGCGCGTCAGCCCGCTGCGCGACAGCAGCACCCGGTCGGCCAGGTCGTTCATGCGCAGGCGCCGCCCGGGGGACTCGAAGAGCTGGGACAGCACGTCGTAGGCGGCGGGCGCCAGGTCGTGCTTGCTCAGCAACGCGATTTCCAGGCTGCGGGTGATCTCGACCTGTGCCCGCTGAAGAATGCGCCAGACGATGAGCTGCTGCGGAGAGATCTCCGCCGTCATGGACGTCACGCGGTCATCCTAGAAGGTCGCATAACGCCACACACCCGACTCTTGACGTCTCATTACCCTCAAGCAAGGGTCCGTGATTCGTAGGATCGCCCCTGGGTTCGTAGCATGGATCCATGGCACCAACCCCAGAAGTGGTGACGGCTGCGCTCGCGACGGTCAACGACCCGGAGATCCGCAGGCCGATCACCGACCTTGACATGGTCAAGAGCGTCGACATCTCACCGGACGGGGTGGTGCGGGTCGGCGTCTACCTGACCGTCGCCGGCTGCCCCATGCGTGACACGATCACCCGCGACGTCACCGCCGCGGTCGCCAAGCTCGACGGCGTCACCCGCGTCCAGGTGGACCTGGACGTCATGAGCACCGAGCAGCGCAAGAACCTGCAGACCAAGCTGCGCGGCGGCCGGGGCCCGGAGAAGGAGATCCCCTTCGCCAAGCCCGGCTCGCTGACCCGCGTGTTCGCGGTGGCCAGCGGCAAGGGCGGGGTGGGCAAGTCCTCGGTGACCGTCAACCTGGCCGTCGCCATGGCGTCCTCGGGGTTGAAGGTCGGCGTGGTGGACGCCGACATCTACGGGCACTCCGTCCCGCGCATGCTCGGCGTGAGCGACCGTCCCACCAAGGTCGAGGACATGATCATGCCGCCGGTGGCGCATGACATCAAGGTCATCTCCGTGGGCATGTTCAAGCCCGCCGACGCCGGCAACTCCCCCGTCGTCTGGCGCGGGCCGATGCTCGACCGCGCGCTCCACCAGTTCCTCGCCGACGTCTACTGGGGCGACCTGGACGTCCTCCTCATGGACCTTCCCCCGGGCACCGGCGACATCGCGATCTCGGTGGCCCAGCGCATGCCCGGCGCCGAGATCCTCGTCGTGACCACCCCGCAGCAGGCCGCCGCCGAGGTCGCCGAGCGCGCGGGGTCGATCGCCACCCAGACCCACCAGCAGATCGCCGGCGTCATCGAGAACATGGCCTGGCTGCCCTGCCCGCACTGCGACGAGCGCATCGCGGTCTTCGGCGAGGGCGGCGGCCAGAGCGTCGCCGACGGGCTGACCCGCTCGCTCGGCGTCCGCGTGCCGCTGCTCGGCCAGGTCCCGATCGACCTGCGCCTGCGCGAGGGCGGCGACAACGGCAAGCCGCTGGTCCTGACCGACCCCGACTCCCCCGCCGCCACCGAGCTGCGGCGCATCGCCACGGGCCTCGGTAAGAAGTCCGGCAGCCTCAAGGGCCTCCAGCTCGGGCTGTCCCCCGCGGGCCGCTGAGCGGCCCTCTCAGGCCCGGCCAGGCCCATCACGGCGGCGCCGGGATCCGGACATACGGGAAGGGACCCACCTTCGGGTGGGTCCCTTCCTCACGTCATGGGCCGAGGGCCGCTCAGGTGGCCTCGGAGTCGTACGGCGGGATCTCGCCATAGGCCAGCTCGGCGGTGGCCGTCGCCGCGAACGGCTCGGCGACCGACGAGGACGCGCCGTCCGGGGAGGAACCGGCCGGGCTCGCGGTGACCACGGTCGGGTTCACCGGGCGCTGCCACTCCTCCTCGATGTCGGACAGCAGGTGCTTCCTGACGAAGTTCTTCGGGTGCAGGTCGGTCGGGTCGAAGTTCGCGAACTCCGGGCCGAGGTTGTCCTGCAGGTCGTTGCGCGCGTTGTTCGCCATCTGGCGTACCTGGCGCAGCATGCGCCCCGCCTGCTGGGCCGCCTGCGGGAGCTTCTCAGGGCCGAAGACCAGCAGGGCGATCACCACGAGCGCCAAGATCTCAGGCCACCCGAGTCCGAACACTGTGATCTCCTAGGCTCTACTACGCCGTGCCGGCCGCCGTCGGGATCGCCGCGGCGGCTTCTCCCAGACTAATGGCAGGGTCCGGTCACAGGCACCATACGAGGTGCCCATATCACGACGGCTGAGGGGTGGGGACGGCTACCGCGTCGATCGTCACGCGGGCCGTCATGTCGCGGCCGTCCCTGCGGAACTTGAGCGTCACCGTGTCGCCGGGCGCCTTGCTGCGGATCGCGACGATCAGCTCGGACTGGTCGCTCACCGGCTGGCCGTCGATCTCCATGATCACGTCGCCGGCCTTCAGGCCCGCCTTGTCCGCCGGGCCGCCGCGGACCACGGGCTCCTGCCCCTGGAGCGGGGCGGGGGCGATGCGCACGCCCTCGCCCTGGTAGTCGGGGTCGAGCTGGACGCCGATGCGGGACTTCTTGGCCGTACCGGTGGTGATCAGCTCCTCGGCGACCCGGCGCACGTGGTTGATCGGGATGGAGAACCCGAGGCCGATGCTGCCGCTCTGCGACCCGAACGAGCTGTTGCCGAGCGTGGCGATCGCCGAGTTCACGCCGATCACCTCGCCCGCGCCGTTGACCAGCGGGCCGCCCGAGTTGCCGGGGTTGATCGCCGCGTCGGTCTGGATGGCGTTGATGAAGGACGACTCCGTGCCGCTCTCGCCGCCCGCGGTCACGGGACGGTTCAGCGAGCTGACGATGCCGGTGGTGACCGTGCCGGACAGGCCGAGCGGCGAGCCGATCGCGATGACCGGGTCGCCGACGACGACGCGGTCGGAGTTGCCGATCGCGATCTCGGGCGCGCCGAAGGTGTCGTCGGGCTTGACCACCGCGATGTCGGAGCTCGGGTCGCGGCCGACGATCCTGGCGCTGCTGCTCTTCTTGTCGTTGAACGTG
Source organism: Sphaerisporangium siamense (assembly GCF_014205275.1). Taxonomy (NCBI): domain Bacteria; kingdom Bacillati; phylum Actinomycetota; class Actinomycetes; order Streptosporangiales; family Streptosporangiaceae; genus Sphaerisporangium; species Sphaerisporangium siamense. The sequence continues at coordinate 2,716,533 of NZ_JACHND010000001.1, read as the reverse complement.
ACCTTGATGGTGCCGCTCAGCGCCGCCGCCGCGGCCACGACGTGGTTGTTGGTGACGACGTAGCCGCCCTTGATCAGGAAGCCGGAGCCCGTGCCCGCCTCGCTGGAGCCCCGCACGTCCAGGGACACCACGCTGGGCAGCACCCGGGAGGCGACGCCCGCCACCGAGTCCGGGGCGCGGTTGACGATCGCGCCGGTCGGCGTGCCGAGCGTGTAGGACGGGTCGGAGCCGGAGTCGCCGCCGCGGGTGAGCAGGTAGGTGCCGAGGCTGCCCGCGGTCGAGGCGACCAGGGCGATCAGGACGGCCAGGCCGGCGAGCATGCCGGTCCTCGGCCCGCGCGGGCGCTCCGCGCCGGCGGGCGGGGCGCCGGGCGGGGGCGCCCAGCCCGGGCCCATGCCGAACGGGTTGCGCGGCGGAGGCGGGCCGTAGGGACCGCCGGGGCCGCCGGGGTATCCGCCGCCGGGCGGGCCGGAGTACGGGCCCGAGGGCGACGGCGGGACCGGCCCCGACGGGTTACCCCAGCCGGACGGGCTCTCCGCCGCCCACTCCGTCCGCCGCGCGGAGTCCGCGGGCGACTCGGCCGCGAACGGGACGAGCGTGTCGGCGTCGCGCGCCGCGTACGGGTTCGGAGCGTCGGACGGGTGATCGTCCCCCGAGCGGGCGAACGGGTTCGGCCCGGTGAAGGCGTCCGGCCCCGAGACCGGGCCGACCGACGGCCGGTCGAAGGCGGGCAGGAACTCCGGACGCACGCGCATCGGGCCCGTCTCGCCCTCAGGCGCGGGTCCCTCGGCGGAGCGCTGGGATGAAGCGGGCACGTCCCCGGCATCGTAGGCACGTGTCTCGTCGGTCATCGAACGCTCACTCCCGGGCTGTCGACGTCGGCTACGCCAGATTGTCTCTCCGACCGCATACGACCGTCGTAAACGACGCCCGTCAAGGGTCAACCCGATGCTATGCCCGGCGGCGCCGTGGACGGCACGACGGCCGCGCGGCGCCGCCCGCCGAGGTCAGGGCTGCCGTGACGTGCCGTCGACCCGCCCCGGCGCCAGGTACCCGGCGGGCGGGGTGGTGCGGTGCTGGTTGGCGAACATCTCGACCGGCGGCGACGACGGCCGGCTGCCCGCGCCGCCGACCATGAACAGCGTGCCGAGCGCCACGGCCGCCGAGGCGAAGCCGACGGCGACGTACCCGGCCCTGCGCCCGCCGTGCGAGCGCCCCGGGCCCGAGAAGCCCGCGCCGCGCCGCGGCCTGTTGTCCGACGGCGAGCTCAGCGTGTAGGTCGTAGTGGGAAACGGGCGGACCCGCGGCGGGATCGGCCCGCCCGGCTCGGCCATGCGCAGCAGCGACATGGTCAGGTCCGCCGGGACGGCGGGCGTGTCGAGCGACCGCAGGCGGCTCTTCAGCGCCCGGATCGAGTCGAGCTCGGCGCGGCAGTCCGCGCACAAGGTCAGGTGCGCCAGCGCCCGTTCGCGCTCGGCGTGGCCGAGTTCACCGTCTACGAGCGCCGATGCGCGCTCTCCGAGATGGCTCATGCTCCCTCCCTGGTAACGGTCGGGGGGAGTTCGTCACGGCGCGGCGCCCGGTGTTCGAGCGCCTCCCGCAACTGGCTGCGACCGCGGTGGATACGGCTGCGGACGGTGCCCAGCTTCACGCCGAGCGTCGCCGCGATCTCCTCGTAGGACAGGCCCTCGATGTCGCACAGCACGACGGCCGCGCGGAACTCCGGCTGGAGCGAGTCGAGCGCCGCCTGGATGTCGGGTTCGAGCTGGGCGTCGTCGAACACCTGGGCCGGGGACGGCTCGCGCCCGCGGAGGCGTTCCGCGGCGTCGTCGCCGAGCCCCTCGAACCTGATGCGCTGGCGGCGGCGCGCCATGTCGAGGAAGAGGTTGGTCGTGATGCGGTGCAGCCACCCCTCGAACGTGCCGGGGGTGTAACTGGACAGCGATCGGAACACCCGGACGAAGACCTCCTGCGTGAGGTCCTCGGCGTCGTGAACGTTGCCGGTCAGCCGGTAGGCCAGCCGATAAACGCGCGCCGAATGCGCGCGCACGACCTCCTCCCAGGTCGGAGGCGTCCACCCCTCCTCCGGCAACCGGGCGCCTCCCCCCGTCAACGCGTCGTCGGGAGTCTCAGCCTGGTGGTAGTCGTCCACCAGTACTCCTCTCTCCGGGACCACCGCTACAGCCATAGTGCCTGCTTTCGTCCCTTCATGCGCACCCACGGCCGAACGAAGCCGGACCGTGTCCATCGACCTGCCCCCTTGCGCGTCGACCCGTCATGACCTTCATAACGTTCGTCAGCGTTCGCGAACTTCCCCGAACTCGCGATCACGCGCTCGAACAAAGGTCGTTCAAAGCGTGCAACGTACCCGTTGTGGCGTGAGTTCCCGTTCGGCCCCGACTCCCCTAGGCTGCGACCAATACGTGGACCAATACGTGCGTCCGGCGAAAGCGGGGAGGGAGAGGCCGATGGCCCCGACGCCGACGAGTCCGGTGGAGGCCACCCTGGCCTACGCGGAGGAGTTCCATCACGAAGACGAGGTGCTGCGGGGCGCGAGGCGCCGCGGGGCCGAGGTCGGGGCCACCCCGATCCAGCCCGGCGGCGGCGCGGCCCTGAGCTTCCTCGCCACGGCGATCAACGCCAGGTCCGTGGTCGAGGTCGGCACGGGCTGCGGCGTCTCCGGCCTGTGGCTGCTGCGCGGCATGCGCCCGGACGGCACGCTGACCAGCGTCGACGTCGAGCCCGAGCACCAGCGCCTCGCCCGCCAGTCGTTCGCGGAGGCCGGGTTCTCCGGCAGCAGGGTGCGCCTGATCGCCGGCCGGGCGCTGGACGTCCTGCCGCGCCTGGCCGACGGCGGGTACGACCTGGTCTTCTGCGACGCGGCCAAGCAGGAGTACGGCGACTACCTGGCCGAGGCCGTGCGACTGCTGCGCGTGGGCGGCATCGTCGCCTTCGACAACGCACTCTGGCACAACCGGGTCGCCGACCCCGCGCAGCGCGACCCGGACACCGTGGCGATCCGCGAACTGGGCAAGCTGGTCAAGGGCGACGAGCGGCTGCGCGCGCTCATGCTGCCCCTGGGGGACGGCCTGCTGGCCGCCGTCAAGACCGCCGCCTGACGGCGGGGCCGCCTAGGAGGTCAGCCACTCCAGCAGCAGGCGCGTGCCGAAGCCCGTGGCCCCCTTGGTGAGGATGCCGTCGTCGGCCGTGCTGCGGGCCACCCCGGCGATGTCCAGGTGCGCCCAGCGGCGCCCGCCGGCGAACTCGCGCAGGAACAGCGCCGCCGTGATCGCGCCGCCGCCGTAGGTGTTCTCCGCGTCGATGTTGGACAGGTCGGCCACCGTGGAGTCCAGGGCGGGCCGGTACTCCTCCACCAGGGGCATGCGCCACAGCGGGTCGCCGGCGGCGGCGCCGGCCTCGATCAGCTCCTTGGCGAGGTCGTCGCTCGGGGAGAAGACGGCGCCGATGTCGCGGCCGAGCGCGATGCCGATCGCGCCCGTCAGCGTGGCGACGTCCACGATCGTGTCGGGGCGCAGGACGTCGTCGGCGTAGGCGAGGGCGTCGGCGAGCACGAGGCGGCCCTCGGCGTCGGTGTTGAGCACCTCGACCGTGCGGCCGCCGTAGTGGGTGATCACGTCGCCGGGACGCTGGGCCGAGCCGGAGGGCATGTTCTCGGCCGCGGCGACGAGCCCGGTGACCTTGCTCCGCGCGCCGAGCGCGCGCAGCGCCCCCAGCACCGAGATCACGACCGCGCCGCCCGCCATGTCGGTCTTCATGAACTTCATGCCGTCGGTGGGCTTGAGGGACAGGCCGCCGCTGTCGAAGGTGATGCCCTTGCCGGCCAGCACGACGTGCGTGCCGTCGTGGTCGGCGGGGTCGGGCTCGTAGGACAGGCTGATCAGGCGGGGAGTGCTCACCGAGCCCTGGCCGACCGCCAGGATGCCCCCGAAGCCCTCGGCGGCGAGATCGTCCGGCTCCCAGATGCGGACGCCCAGCCCGGAGCCCTCGGCGACCTCGGCGGCGCGGGCGGCCAGCCAGGCGGGGTTCTTCTCCGAGGACGGCGTGTTGGCGAGGTCGCGGGTGAGGGCGACGGCCCGGGCGACGACCTCGGCGCGCTCGACGGCGGACCTGGCCTCCTCGGGCCCCGACAGGCGGATCTCTTCGACGGGCCTGCCGCGGCTCGCGCCCACGCGCAGGCCGTAGGTGGCGAGGAGCGCGCCCTCGGCGAGCGCCGACCACGCGCGCGGGCCGGCCTCGGCGGGCAGCCGGACGTCCAGGGCGCGGCGGCCCCGGGCACGGCGCGCGAGGAGGGCCCCGGCCCGGCGCAGGGCCTGGGGGCCGGCGTCGCCGACGCCGTAGAGCAGCACGCGGCGCACCGTGTCCCCGTCGCCGACGGGGACCTCGACGATCTCGCCGGGCTCGCCCTTGGCCTCGTGATGGGCGAGCAGGGCGGAGGCGGGCAGGGGCAGGTCGACATCGGCGGTGAGATCGGCCGCGAAGGGCACGGCCAGCAGCTCCGCGTCGTGGGCGGGCGCGCCGGCGAATCTCAGCGAGGTCTCGATGGGCATGGTGATCCTTCCCCGGCCTGTGCGGTTGGTCGGCCGGTCGGATGTGCGACGGCCCCGGCGCGGGGCGCGCGGCCCGGCCGCCGGGGCCGTCGAATCGCCTGTGTCGGTGAGTTCTGTCAGGGGTATGTCAGCCGACGACGTTCTTCAGAGCGTCGCCAAGGGCTTTGGCCTCGTCCGGTGAGAGTTCGACGACAAGCCGGCCGCCACCCTCCAGAGGGACCCGCATGACAATGCCCCGCCCTTCCTTGGTGACCTCCAGCGGACCGTCGCCGGTCCGCGGCTTCATCGCCGCCATGCGTGTATCCCTTCCTGCCTCGGCCTCGGCGATGCCGGCTCACGGATCCCCCGTGACCGGTCGCCCGCCGCTTTCACGTCTTCTGTGACGTCCCATTATCCCGCCTCGCGAGCGCACATGGGTAACGATCTCCTCCCAGAATGCGTTGTCCGGGAACCGCGCGCCGACCAAACTGGTCTGTGTGAACGCCCGTGCCGCGCTTTTCGATCTGTACGGAGATCATTTGCGCATTCGCGCCGGTCGCGCGTCCGTGGCGGCCTTGGTCCGGCTTCTGGCGCCCCTCGACATCGCCGCTCCGGCCGTGCGGACCGCGATCTCTCGCATGGTCCGCCAGGACTGGCTGAAACCCGTCCGCCTGCCCCAGGGACCCGGGTACGCGCTGACGCCCAAGAGCGTCCTGCGCCTCGACGAGAGCGCCACGCGCATCTACCGCACGGGTGCGAGCGCGTGGTCGGGCCGCTGGCACGTCGTGGTCTTCGCCCCGGTGCGCGACCGCGCCAGGCGCGAGCGGCTGCGCGCCGATCTTTCGTTCCTCGGGTACGCCTGCCTGTCGGAGAGCACGTGGATCGGACCGCGCGCCTCGCCGGAGCTGGCGAGCCTGCTGGCGGAGCAGCAGGTGCGCGCCGACCGGTTCGACAGCACCCTCGACGGCGACCCGCACGAGCTCGTGGCCCGCGCCTGGGACCTCCCCGCGCTGGCGCGGGCCTACGAGGCGTGGACGGTCCAGGCCGTGGACCTGGTGGGCGCCCTGCCCGCGGACGCCCCGGACGACCGGGTCTTCGCGACGCGTAGCAGACTTGTCCACGGGTGGCGCAACTTCCTGTTCCACGACCCGGGGCTTCCGGCCGAGCTGCTGCCGCCGGCGTGGCCCGGGGAGAAGGCCCGCGCCTTCTTCGAGCAGGAGGCCGCCCGGCTGCTGCCCGCCGCCGCCGCATTCGTCGACCGCAACCTGGACAAAGGAGTCCACTGATGGACCAGCCGGCCCCCGCCTCCCCGACCGCCGACGCGCACGGCCACGACCACGTCCTGTACTCGGTGGAGGACTCCGTCGCCACGGTCACGCTGAACCGCCCCGAGGCCATGAACGCGCTGACCGTCCAGATGAAGGCGAGCCTGCTGGAGGCGCTGGAACGCGCGCGCGACGACGCCGGGGCGCGGGCCGTGCTGCTGACCGGCGCGGGCCGCGCCTTCTGCGCGGGCCAGGACCTGCAGGAGCACGCGGCCAACCTGGAGGCGGGCGTCGGCCTCGACGGCGCCGTGCGCGCGCACTACAACCCGATCGTCCTGACCGTGACCGGCATGGGCAAGCCGGTGGTCGCCGCCGTCAACGGCGTCGCGGCCGGCGCGGGGGCCTCGCTGGCCTTCGCCTGCGACTTCAGGGTCGCCGCCGAGGGCGCGAAGTTCGCCATGGCCTTCGGCGCGATCGGCCTCGCCCCCGACTCCGGCGCCTCGTGGACGCTGCCGCGCCTGGTCGGCCCGGCCAAGGCGCGCGAGCTGCTGCTGCTCGGCGACCCGGTCGGCGCCGAGGAGGCTCTGCGGCTCGGCCTGGTGACCTCCGTGGTGCCCGCGGGCGAGCTGGGGGCGCGGGCGCGCGAGCTGGCGGTCCGCCTGGCGCAGGGGCCCACGCTGGCCTACGGGGCGGTCAAGCAGGCCCTGGACTACTCGGCCGCGCACACCCTGGAGGACTCGCTGGAGGTCGAGGCCGACCTGCAGGACTTCTGCGCCAAGACCGAGGACCACGAGCGGGCCACCCGCGCGTTCCTGGCCAAGCAGAAGCCGGAGTTCCGGGGGCGCTAGCCCCCGCGCGTCAGCCGGAGGCGCGCACCCAGCAGTCGGCGACGTGGTCGTTCACCAGGCCGATGGCCTGCATCAGCGCGTACGCCGTCGTGGGGCCTACGAAGCGGAAGCCGTGACGCTTGAGCTCCTTGGCCAGCGCCGTGGAGCCGGAGGTGGTGGCGGGCACGTCGGCGAAGGTCTTCGGCACGGGGGAGCCCGGGTCTGCGTACCGCCAGACCAGCTCGGACACGCCGCCGGGGACCTCGGCGGCGACCCGGGCGTTGGCGATGGCCGCCTCGATCTTCATGCGGTTGCGGACGATTCCCGGGTCGGCCAGTAGACGGGCGACGTCGCCCTCGCCGAACGCCGCGACGGCGGGGATCGAGAAGCCGGCGAAGGCCGCGCGGAAGTTCTCGCGCTTGCGCAGGATGGTGAGCCAGGACAGGCCGGACTGGAACGCCTCCAGGGTGAGGCGCTCGAACACCAGGTCGTCGCCCCGGACGGGACGGCCCCACTCTTCGTCGTGGTAGCGGATGTAGTCGGGAGCGCTGGTCACCCAGCCGCAGCGGACAGGCTCAGGGGTCACGAACCCCGAGCGTACAAGCCCTGCCCGGATGGGCGGCACGGCCCCGTGGCCTCAGGAGGCGTCCTCGGGGTCGGGGCGCTCCCCGGCCGCGCGGCCGCCCCGCTTGGCGGCGGCGCGGGCGCCGGACCGGTCGCCGGCCGCCTCGAACGCGCCGCGCTCCTTGGGCGCTTCCTCGAACGCGCCCCGCTCCTGGGACGGCGCCTCGGCCACGCCGCGGTCCCCGGACGGCGCTTCCCCGTCCCCGTGGTCCTGGGCCGGCGTCTCCAAGGCCCCGCGCTCCTGGGCCGCCGGCGTGGCGGGCTCGCGCTTGTCCGGCTCCTCGAAGGGGCCGCGCTCCTCGGCGGGCGGCTCAGTGGACGGCTCAGTGGACGGCTCAGTGGACGGCTCAGTGGACGGCTCAGTGGACGGCTCAGTGGACGGCTCGGCGGTCAGGGCGCGCGTGGCCGTGTGGGGGCCGATGGCGCCGAACAGGGCCTCGGCCGTCTCGTGCGGGGCCACCTCCGGCTCCGGCTCGGGCGAGGCGATCGGCGCCCAGGAGGGCCGCACGTACGACTCCTGGCGGGCCTGGATGCGCCCGGCCAGCAGTTCCTCGACGCGCCTCTCCAGCACGGCGATGTGGGTGTCGCGCTGCCCGATCGCGGTCGCGGCCCGCTGCAGGGTCTCGTCGACGATCTGCGTGTGGTATCCGACCAGGCTCATCGGCAGATGCAGGTCCGCGAAGTCGGCGGCGGTGAGCTGCCCGGGCTCGGGAAGCTCCACGGGCGGCACGTCGGGGGCGAACTCGACGAGCTCTCCGCCACGCCCCTGGGAGACCGTCACCACGAAGTAAAGGACAGCGACCGCGGCGATGGCGAGAAGGACCAGCACATACGAATCGTGCCACATGGGTGCCTTTGAGCGCGCCTCGTTCCGGGGGACGCCGACCGTCAAGACCGCCCGGCGTGTGACAATCGGCGCATGACGGCAGCGTTGGTGCTCGGCCCCGCAGAACCGCTCGACCCGGCCTGGGCCGAGGCGGGCTCCGCGGCGGAGGCCGAGCGCCTGGTCGCCGAGGGCCGCACGGTCGCGGTGACCTTGTCGGGCGACGAGACCACACAGATCGCCGCCGCCGCGGTCTACGCCTGGCTCGGCGCCCGGGTCTTCCGCACCTCCCACCCGGACGGCGTGCGCCAGGCGGTCGCCATGACCGACTCCCTGGCCGGACGGCGTCCCCCTACGCTGACCCGCCGCGGCCTGGCCTAACCGTCCACGCAGGGCGATCAGCCGGTGGCCGACTCTCCGACCTCCTCGGGGGTCGGGGTCAGCGGGCGGGCGGGGCGTTCGAGGTGGCGGACCGCCTCCTCGACCGTGGTGGTCCACGAGATGGCGTCGTAGACGTTCGGACGGGTGAAGCCGCCCTCGTACATGTCGTCGACCAGGCGGCGCAGCGACTCGTACAGGCCCCAGGGGTCGAGGATCACCAGGGGCTTGTCGTGCAGGCCGAGCACGCGGGCCGTCCAGATCTCGAACAGCTCCTCCAGCGTGCCGATGCCGCCGGGCAGGACGAGGAAGGCGTCGGAGCGGGCGTCCATGACGCCCTTGCGCTCCCGCATGTCGGCCGTGATGATCAGCTCGTCGGAGTCGGTGTCGGCGATCTCCAGGTCCACCAGGGCCTGGGGCATGACGCCGACCGTACGGCCGCCGGCCTCGCGGGCGGCGCGGGTGACCGCGCCCATGCACGAGACCGTCGCGCCGCCGCTGACGAGCGTGTGCCCGCGCCGGGCCACCTCGGCGCCGACCTCGGCGGCGAGATCCAGGTACTTTCGGTCGATCTTCTGACTGGACGCGCAGAACACGCAGATCGCCATCGCCACGGCGGAAACCCTACCCGCCGCCCCGCGCTACCGGGCAAGCCGGACAGAGGGGGGCGAGGCGGCCAGCAGCGTCCTGGTGTACGGGTGGGACGGCCGGTCGAAGATGTCCTCCACGGGTCCCTCTTCGACGACCCGGCCGTCCTTCATCACCATGACCTGGTCGCTGACGCCGCGGACCACGGCGAGGTCGTGCGAGATGAAGACCATGGCGAGGCCGAGCCGGTGCCGCAGGCCGGCGAGCAGGTCGAGGATCTGCGCCTGGATGGAGACGTCCAGGGCCGAGACGGGCTCGTCGCAGACCAGCACGCCGGGGCCGGCGGCGAGCGCTCTGGCGATGGCCACGCGCTGGCGCTGCCCGCCGGACAGCCGGCGGGGCCGCCGGTCGAGATGCCCGGCGGACAGGCCGACCATGTCGAGCAGCTCCAGGGCGCGTGCGCGCCGCCCCGGGCCGCGGGGCAGGGCCTCGGCGATGATGCGGCCGACCGTCAGCCGCGGGTCGAACGAGCCCTGCGGATCCTGGTGGACGAGCTGGATGCGGCCCCGGCGCGGCCGGCGCCGCCGTTCCGGCAGGGCGGACCACGGCTCGCCGTCCAGCCGCACCTCCCCGGTGTCCGGCCGGACCAGGCCCATGAGGATCCGGGCGAGGGTGCTCTTGCCGGAGCCGGACTCGCCGACGACGCCGATCGTCTCCCCCGAGCGCAGGCGCAGCGAGACGTCACGGACGGCGGCGCGGGCGCCGTAGGACTTCCCGATCCCGGCGGCCTCCAGGACCACGCGGGAGCCGGGCGGCGACCCGGCCGTCCGCACGCGGGGGACGGCGTCGAGCAGCGTCCGGGTGTAGGGGTGTTCGGGCGCGCCGAGAACCCGCTCGGCGGGGCCGCTCTCGACCACCTCGCCGTCGCGGAGCACGGCGACGCGGTCGGCCAGCCGGGCGACCACGGCCGGGTCGTGGCTGATCAGCAGCAGTCCGGCGCCCGCCCGCCGTGCGTCGGCGAGCAGGTCGAGGATCCGCGCCTGGACGGTGACGTCGAGGGCGGTGGTGGGCTCGTCGGCGATCAGCACGCCGGGGCCGGCGGCCAGCGCCGAGGCGATGAGGGCGCGCTGCCGGAGGCCGCCGGAGAGCTCGTGCGGGTACTGGGCGGCGCGCACCCGCGGCTCCGGGACGCCGACCCGGCCGAGCAGGTCCACCACCCGCGCGCCGACCTCGCCGGAGGGCACCGTGCGATGGATGATCATCGGCTCGGCGACCTCGGCGCGGACGCGGCGCAACGGGTCCAGGGACCCGAGCGCGTCCTGGGCGACGAACCCCACGACCCGTCCCCGCACGGCGCGCCAGGCCCGCTCGTCGAAGTCGCGGGCGTCCCGCCCGCCGATCTCCAGCCGCCGGGCGCCGACGCTCGCCTCCGGGCCCGCCAGCCCCAGCAGCGCGCGGGCGATGGTGCTCTTGCCCGAGCCCGACTCGCCGATCAGGGCCAGGCATTCGCCGGGCCGTACCGTCACGTCCACGCCGCGGACGGCGGCGACCTCTCCGAAGCGGACGACGAGGCCCTCGGCCCTGATCATGCGGTCCTTCCCTCGGCCCGCGCCTGGAGCCACCGGCCCACGACGGTCACGGACATGACCACGGCGACGACCGCCAGCCCCGGGAAGACCCCGGGCCACCAGGCGACCGCCAGGTTCTCGCGCCCGTCGGCGAGCATCGCGCCCCACTCGACCGCCGGAGGCTCGGGCCCGAGGCCGAGGAAGCTCAGCGCGGACCCGGAGATGATGGACGTGCCCGTCCCGGTGGTGGCGAGCAGCAGCAACGGCCCGGCGACGTTGGGCAGGACGTGCCGCAGGACGATCACGGGCCACGGCGTGCCGAGGCCGATCGCCGCCTCCGCGTATCCGGACCTGACGGCCACCAGCGCCTGGCCGCGCACCACCCGCGCGTAGTTCGGCACGGCGGCCAGGCCCACGGCGACCAGCACGTTGGCGGTGCCGGTCCCGGTGAACGCGACGATGACCAGGGCCAGCAGCAGTTCGGGGACGGCGAGCGCCACGTCCAGGAGCCGCATGAGGGCCTGGTCCACCCGCCTGCCGCCGGCGGCGGCCACGAGCCCGATCACCGTGCCGCCGAGCGCGCCGAGCACGGTGGCGCCGATCCCGATGAGCAGCGAGGTGCGCGCGCCGTACACGACGCGCGCCAGCACGTCCCTGCCGAGTTCGTCGGTGCCGAACAGGTGGCCGGCGCCCGGGGGGCTCAGGGCCGCCGTGAGGTCCGTGACGGCCGGGTCGCGGCCGGTCAGCAGCCCGGGGAACGCGACGGCCACGGCCAGGGCCACCAGGACGGCCCCGGCCAGCGCGGGCCCGGCCGGCCGCGCCCGGGAGGCGCGGGCGAAGACGCCGGGGATCACGTGACGGCCCCCGGAGCGCGCAACCGCGGGTCGATCGCCAGGTAGGCCAGGTCCACCAGCAGGTTGACGACGACGAAGGCCGCCGCCGACACCAGCATCAGCGCGCTCACCACGGGAATGTCCCTGCTCCCCACCGCCGTCACCAGGACGCGGCCGAGGCCCGGCCGGGCGAAGACGGTCTCGGTGAGCACCGCGCCGCCCATCAGGGCCCCGGTGATCCACCCCGACAGGGTGACCACGGGCAGCGCGGCGTGCCGCAGCGTGTGGCGGGCCAGCAGCCTCCGCTCCCCCGCGCCGCGGGCGCGGGCGGTCAGCACGAACGGCGCGTCCCTGACCGCGTGGAGCTGCTGCCGTATCACCTGGGCGAGCACCCCGGCGAGCGGCAGCGCCAGGGTGAGCGCGGGCAACACCAGCGCCTGCGGGCCGTCCGCGCCCGCCGCGGGCAGCAGCCCGAACCGGAAGGAGAACACGGCGAGGCCCAGGATGCCCAGCCAGTAGGACGGCACCGAGAGGGCGAGCAGGCCGATGCCATTGGCGATCGCGCCCGCCGCGCCGCCCCGCCCCCCGGTGGCGAGCGCCGCGCAGAACGCCAGCGCCACCGACACGACGGCGGAGCTGACGGCCAGCTCGACGGTGGGGCCGACCTGGTCGGCGAGCACCTGGGACACCGGGAGCCCGAACTGGTAGGACCGGCCGAGGTCGCCGGTGGCCAGCGCGGCCATGTGCCGCAGGTACTGCGCCGGCAACGGGTCGTCGAGGCCGTAGTCCTGCCGGATCTGCGCGCGGACCTGCGGCGGGGCGCCGCTGTTGGGGCCGAGCACGGCGTCGGCCACGTCGCCGGGCAGCAGGTGCAGCGCGGCGAAGGCCAGCGAGGCCGCCGCCCACAGCACCGCGATCCCGGCGAGCGCGCGCCGCGCCGCGAACCGGAGCACGCTGCCCTTCACCGCCCGGTGACCCAGGCGTCGTGGAACAACGGCCAGGCGGAGGCGTCGAAGCCGACGTCGCGGGCGCGTTCCCGGACGGCGAGCTGGCGGCTCGCGACGAAGGCGGGCACCGAGTACGCCTCGGCGACGACCTTCCGCTGGACCTTGGCGTACAGGTCGGCGCGCGCCGCCCGGTCGGTGGTCGTGGCGGCCTGGTCGAGCCAGGCGTCGACCTCGCTGTCGTGTACCCGGGCGCCGTTGGCCCCGCCGTCGGCGAGCCGGCTCCCGGAGTGGAAGACGGCGCGCAGCAGGTCCGGCTCCGAGCCGCCCCAGGCGTAGGCGATGATGTCGTACTCGCCGCGGTTGCGGACGGGCGTGTAGGTGGCCGCGTCGAGGGGTTTGAGCGTCAGCTGCACGCCGACCTTGCGCAGCGCGTCCTGGACGGCGGTGTCGTAGGTGCGCCGCTCGGCCTTGGTGTAGGCGGGCACATAGAGCAGGGTGATGGCGAACCTCTTGCCGTCCTTGGTGCGGTAGCCGTCCGCGTCGCGCCCGGTCCAGCCGAGCCCGTCCAGCAGGCGGTCCGCCTCGCCCGGACGGTAGGGCCAGGTGTTCTCCAGGGTCGCGTCGTAGGCCGGTGTGGAAGGGCTGAGCGGGGACCAGGCCGGCCGGTACTGCCCCGCGAAGACGGCCTTGGTGATCAGGGCGGTGTCGATGGCGGCGCGGACGGCGAGCCGGGCCTCGCGCCGGTCGAACGGCGGCCGCTCGGTGTTGAGGTAGTACGAGTAGACCAGCCCCGGGGACTCCTGGCTCAGGACGCGCAGCCCCGGCCGGGCCGTCAGGGACCGCACCTGCCCGGCGGGCAGGAAGTCGGCGACGTCGCTCTGGCCGGAGCCGACGGCGCCGACCCGGGTGGCGTTCTCCGGCAGGAAGCCGATCACGAGCTTGTCGAGGTAGGCGGGGCCGCGGTGCCGGGCGGTGCCGGGAGCCCAGTTGTAGGCGGGGTTGCGGGTGAAGACGGCCTGCTGCCCCTTCACCCGGGAGGCCAGCAGGAAGGGCCCGCTGCCGACGTTCCGCGGCCCGCCCGCCGCCAGGTCGGCGGCGTGCTCGCGCAGCGCCTTGGGCGAGTAGATGCCGAGGTAGGTGGTGCTGAGAGCGTGCAGGAACGGCGCGTACGGCCGCTTGAGACGCACCGTCACGGTGTGCGGGTCCTCCACGTCGGCGCGCTCGTAGGGGGCGATGAGCACCGCCGCGTACTGGGACTTGGTGGCGGGCGCGACGACCCGGTCGAGGTTGGCCTTCACCGCGGCGGCGTCGAACGGGGTGCCGTCGGTGAACGTGACGTCCTCGCGCAGGCGGAAGGTGTACGACCGGCCGTCGGGCGAGATCTTCCACGAGGTGGCGAGCCAGGGCTTGAAGGAGCCGTCGCGGTCCTCCGCCACCAGGGAGTCCAGGACGTTGCGCATGATCACGCCGGTGATGTCGGCGGGGCTGACGTGCGGGTCGAACACGTCGGGTTCGATGTCGGTGGTGAAGGTCAGCGTGCCCCCCGCCCGGGGCGCGCCGCCGCCTGACCCGCTCGCCCCGGCGGTGGAGCAGGAGGCCAGGAGCACGCACACCGCCAGGGCGAGGATCGGGCCACGGAGTCGCACGGTCTTTTCCGTTCTCACTTGGATCTCACAGGGGGGAACTCTCACTGAGGGGGCGCGCACCGCCAGGCGCGCACGGTGATGGGGTAGACCTCGCCCTGCCGGGCCATGCGCCGTTCGGCGGCGGCGCCGACCGCGCGGAAGAACTCCTCCTGCCGGGAGGCGGGCGCCAGCCGGCTGAAGTAGGTGCCCCACGTGGAGGCGTGGAAGCGCCGCCACTCGTCCGCGTCCCTGGTGCGGACGGCGACCCGGCGCTCCTCGTGGCGTTCGACGGTGAACCTGCGGCTCAGCAGCTCGCGCACGGCGGTCGCGGACCTGGCGCGGGCGCCCATCGGGACGATCTCGCGCAGCGCCCCGGCGTCGAGGCCGAGCAGGTCCAGCGCCTCGGCGGCGAGGAGGTCCTCGCCGCCGAGGCCGTCCTCGCGCAGATCGGGATGGTGCGTGGTCAGCAGGAAGGCCCCGCCCGGCGTCAGGTGGCCGGCGATCCACGCCAGGGCCCGGTCCTCGTCCGGGTAGAGCCAGTGCAGCACCGAGCTCATGACGACCAGGTCGAACGCGCCGGACTCCCCGTCGAGGCGGCGCAGGTCCCCCTCCCGGATCGTCGCGCGCGTCCCCAGCCGGGCCCGCGCGTCCAGCACCCGTCCCGGCGCGCCGTCCACGCCCAGGGCGTATTCGATCCGCGGCCAGCGGCGCAGCGCCTGGTCGAGCAGCGCGCCGGTGCCGCAGCCGAGGTCGGCGATCCGGCGGGGCGCGGCGGGCGCGAGCGAGAGCAGCCAGTCGTGGTCGGCCGCCTGCCGGATGCCGCTCACCTCGTCGTACCCGGCCAGCGCCCGGGCCCGCGGCAGGGTCTCGGTCATGACGCCGTCCCGGGGGTCAGCGGCTCGGCGATGAGGGCCCGCAGCCGCGCCAGGGTCTCGCTCTGGTCGTGCCGGTGGAAGAGGTTGATCCGGTTGCGGGCCAGGTCGCCGCGGTGGACGTACTCGTACAGGTCCTGGCGCTGGCCGAAGCCGTCGGAGGTCAGCTCCCAGGCCAGGCGGAACAGCCGCGACTTGGCGGTGACGTCGATGTCCTTGCCGCGCATGTAGCGGTCGAGGAACGGGCGCAGCTCGGGGGCCCGCAGGTCGTTCTCCGAGGGCTGCATCAGGATGCCGGACTGGCCGATGCCCCGGACGATCCGCACGGCGCGGTCGGCCACCTGCGCCGCCCACACGGCCGCCGCCGGGGTGGGGCCCGGGGCCAGCAGGCCGCCGTCGGTGCGCCGGGCGGTGGCCTCGCCCGCGGCCAGGAAGTGGTCCAGCGTCTCGACGTACCCGGTCAGCTCGCCGAGGTCCTCCTGGATGTTGCGGAAGCCGGCCACGCCGATCGACTCGGCGAGCAGTGTGCCGACGGCGAGCAACGTGCGCAGCCGCTCGCGGTAGCGGACCTGGCCGACGTACTGGCTCCAGGCGTTGAGCCGGGCGAAGCCCTCCCGGGCGAGGCCGCCGTCGCCGAGCAGGAAGACCCGGTTCCACGGCACGTGCACGTCGTCGAAGAACAGCATCGAGTCCTGCTCGTCGAAGCGGGCCGCGAACGCGTGGGAGTGGCCGTAGGGCGCGGCCCCGAGCGGCTCCCGGCACAGGACGTGCAGTCCCTCCGTGTTGAGCGGGAGCGCGAACCAGACGACGAGCTCCTCCGCGCCGCGCCCGGCGAACGAGGGCGAGAGGTAGACCAGCACCTCGTGGGCGAAGGGGGCCAGCGTGGTGAGCTGCTTGGCCCCGCGCACGACGATGCCGTCCGCGTCCTGGCGCAGCACCCGCAGCGCGAGGTCCGGATCCTGGACGGGGTCGGAGCTGCGGTCGATCTGCGGGTCGCCGAGGGCGTGGGTGAGCACCAGGTCGCGCTCGGCCGCGAAGCGGTGGTAGGCCTCGGCGTTCGCGCCGAACTCCGGCCGCGCCCCGGCCAGCCGGTCGCGGAAGTCGCGCAGGCCGACGGCGACGGAGGCCATGAAGGCGGGCGACCGGCCGTGCTGGCCCCAGGATTCCCGCATCCAGACCTCGGCGGCGCTCCGCAGGGCGATGAGGTCCCCGGCGTCGCGCGGGAGGTGGTACCCGCGCCCGATCCGCAGCCCGCTCGCCGGGTCCTCCACGGTCAGCGTGTCCCGGTGGGCCGGGTCGTGCTGGAGGTCCAGCAGCCGGGCCAGCTCGTCGACGGCCGGGGCGAACGCGGGGTGCGCGGCGACGTCGGGGACGCGCCGCCCGTCCAGCCACACGCTGCGGCCGTCGGCCAGGCTCGCCCGGTACCGCTCCCCGTCCAGCGCCCCGAGCGGGGCGAGGGCGGAGGCCGGTGATGATGCCGTAACGGTCATGATGCTCTGCTCTCCCATGTGGGTCGCGGCTCGGCGGTCACCGTCCGGTAGCCGCTGTCGTGGTGAACCAGGGGCAGCCCGCCGTGGACCTGAACCGCCACGGCGCGGCCGACCAGGATGGTGTGGTCGCCGCCCGGCAGGGCCGCGACCAGCCGGCAGTCGAACCAGCTCAGGCAGTCCGCCAGGACCGGCGCGGACCCGGTCGCGCTCAGCAGCGGGCTCGGCGGCGGCCCGGCGCGCAGCGCCGCCGAGGTGGCGTAGTACTCCGCGACGCCGCGCTGGTCGTCGCGCAGCACGCTCACCCCGAGCGCCCCGGAGTCCCGCGCCAGGCCGATCAGCGGCGAGTCGTTGCCCACCGCCGCGCTGATCAGGGGCGGGTCGAGGGACAACGTGGTGAAGGCCGAGACGGTCTTGGCCAGGACCCGCTCGCGGTGGCGGGTGGCGACCACCGTCACCCCGCTCGGGAAGGTGCGCGCGGCGGCCTTGAACCCGCGGGCGTCGAGCGCTCCGGTCACCGCAGGCTCACCCGGTAGGAGGTGAGCCACCGGTCGAGGGTGAGGAGGAAGTCCAGCCCGCCGGTGGGGTGGGGCGCGGCGCGCGGCCCGGGCAGGATGGTGTCGTTGCGCACCCAGCGTGCGATCTTGGCGCGGTCGGCGAGCTGGAAGACCGGCGCGTCGCGCGAGAGCAGGTCGTCCACCTGGGCGCGCATCTCGGCGTAGAAGGCGGGCGAGGAGCTGGCGGGGTAGCCGCTCTTGGCGCGGCGGAGCACGCTCCGCGGGAGCAGGTCGGCCAGCGCGAGGCCGAGCAGGCCCTTGGGGGTGCCGCCCGCGGTCTTGAACCGCCAGGGGACGTTCCACAGGTACTCGATCAGACGGTGGTCGGCGAACGGGACGCGGACCTCCAGGCTCGCCGCCATGCTCATCCGGTCCGTGCGGTCGAGCAGCGCGGGCAGCCATCGGGTGAGCGCGAGGTAGGTGATCTCCCGGGCGCGCCGGTCCTCGGGGTCCTCTCCGGAGGCCCGCGGCACCTCCGCCAGCGCCTCGCGCAGCCGCTCCCGGGCGTACTCCTGGGGACGCACGGCCCTGGCGACGTCGGGGAGGAGCAGGTCGGCGGTGGCCGGGAGGCCGGGGGGCGCCCAGGGGAAGGACTCCAGCGGCGCGCCCGGGGCACTGGTGATGCCGCGGAAGAACGGGTACCCGCCGAAGATCTCGTCGGACACGTCGCCGGACAGGGCGACCGTGACGTGCTCGCGGACGCCGCGGGACAGCAGGTAGAGAGAGGTGTCGGGTTCACCCCAGCCGGGCCGGTCGCGGGCGGTCAGCCCGGCCCCGCCGTGCCGGAGCAGGCCGCCGCCGTCGACCAGCACGCCGATGTGCGCGGTGCCGAGCGCGGTCGCGACCTCGCGGGCGTAGGGCAGGTCGGCGGCGCGGTTCCACTGGCCGAGCCGCTGCGGTTCCTCGCTGGGCGGGAACTCCACGGAGAACGTCGGGAGCTTGTCAGGTGCCCCCGACTCCGTGACGGCCAGCGCGGTGAGGGCGCTGGAGTCCAGCCCGCCGGACAGCAGCATGCCGATCGGGACGTCGCTGACCAGTTGCCGCCGCACCGCGTCGGCGAGCAGGTCGCGCACGCGCCGGGCCGTGGCGTCGAGGTCGTCGGGATGGGGATGCGAGGAGAGCGTCCAGTACCGGGTGGTCCGGACGCCGGACCGGGAGAAGCGGACGACGTGGCCCGGCCGGAGCTGCTCCATCCCGCGGTAGACGGTGCGCCCGGGGGTGGGCGCGGTGGGCACGGCGAACAGTTCGGCGAGGCCCTCGGCGTCGACCTCGGCGCGCAGCGGGCCGGCCAGCAGCACCTTGGGTTCGGAGCCGAACAGCAGCCGGTCTCCGGCCACCGCGTAGTAGAGGGGTTTGACGCCCAGCCGGTCGCGGGCGAGCAGCAGTTCCTGGGTGCGCGCGTCCCAGATGGCGAAGGCGAACATGCCGTTCAGCCGTTCGACCGCCGCCTCGCCCCACTCCAGGTAGGCGCGCAGCACCACCTCGGTGTCGGATCGGGTGCCGAAGCCGTGGCCGCGCGCGGCGAGCTCGGCGCGCAGTTCGGTGAAGTTGTAGATCTCGCCGCCGTAGGTGATCACGACCTGGGTGCCGTCCGCCGCGTCGCCGACCGCCATCGGCTGGGCGCCGCCTTCGATGTCGATGACGGCGAGGCGGCGATGTCCGAACGCGGCGTGCCGGGACAGCCACACGTCCCCGCCGTCCGGGCCGCGGTGGATCATCGTGTCGGTCATGGCCCGGATGACGTTCTCCTCGGCCCGCAGGTCGCGGCCGTAGTCCACCCAGCCCGCTATGCCGCACATCAGTTCTCCCTGCCCGTCTCCCTGCCCGCCGCCTGGACCGGGCCGGCCGGCCGGGGAGCCGTCGCCTCCCAGCGGCAGCCGTGCTCCCCTTCTCCGCCGGTGAGCTCGAACGCCGGCGTGTAGCCCTTGGCGGCGATGTTGGAGCCGGCGGCGAGCGTGCAGTAGTCGCAGGGCCTGGCGAGGGTGAGCGGCACGCCCCGGGACCGGGCCCGCTCCCGGTAGTCCCAGATCGCGCAGTGCTCGATCCGCAGCGCGGCGTGGTCGGTCCCGGTTTCGAGCAGCGCGTAGTCCGAGCCGTACAGCTCGGCCTGGCGGGCCAGCCGGAGGATCGGGCCGAGCGCGCCGTCGTCGCCGTCCGGTTCCACGAGGCGGTGCACCTCGGCGCTCGCCTGCGCCCAGAGCCGCAGCTCCGCGTGGCCGTAGCGGGATACGAGGAACTGTTCCATGAGGGCCTGGGCGCGGAAGAAGACCCGCTGCCAGGCGACGGGGTCGCCGGTGTCGGGCTCCGGCAGGTCGGCGAAGATCCGGCTGCGGATCTGGATCCAGTCGGCCACGTCCTGGCCGCCATGCTCCCGGGATAGGTGGCGGGTCATGCCCGCCTCGGCCTCGAACAGGCGGCGCTGCCAGAGCGCCGCGCGTTCGGCCTGAGTCATGGTGATGATCGCATATTGCGCCATGACCGGGATCTTAGAAATTACCCAGAAACTATCACAATATAGTGCTTACAAGCTTGTATTGCCGATCATATTACTCCCACTAATAGCATTCGACGGCAATTCCGCGGCGACGCGCCGTGGTTTATCGTGTCCTCACACGAAAGGAGCGTTTTTGTTCGCGGAATTCGAATCCCGCACGGTGGACACCGGGCGGGTGCGGATCGCGGCCAGGATCGGCGGCTCCGGCCCGCCCTTGCTGCTGCTGCACGGATTTCCCCAGACGCACGCGATGTGGCACGCCGTCGCTCCGGCCCTGGCGGCGGACTTCACCGTCGTGGCGGCCGATCTGCGCGGATACGGCGACAGCGGAAAGCCGCCGGCGGCGGACGACCATTCCACCTACGCCAAGCGCGAGATGGCGCGCGATCAGGTGGCGCTGATGGAGCGGCTCGGATTCCGGCGGTTCCACCTCGCCGGCCACGACCGGGGCGGGCGCTGCGCCTACCGGCTGGCCCTCGACCACCCCGGCCGGGTGGACCGTCTCGCCGTGCTGGACATCGTCCCCACCCTCGACGCGCTCGACCACGTCGACGCCGACGCGGCCAGGCGGCTGTGGCGGTGGTTCCTCATGGCGCAGCCGAGCCCCCTCCCCGAGACGCTGATCGCGGCCGACCCCGAGGCGTTCCTCTTCGGCCCGCACGCCGGGCTCTTCACCCCGGAGGCGCTGGCCGAGTACCGCCGCTGCGCGCGCGACCCGCGGGCCGTGCACGCGATGTGCGAGGACTACCGGGCGATGTTCGGCCCCGATCGCGAGCACGACGCCGCCGACCGCGCCTCCGGCCGGCGGATCGCCTCCCCCGTCCTCGCCCTCTGGGGGAAGGCGTCGCACGTCGAGCGGGCGCACGACGTGCTCGCGACCTGGCGGCGCTGGGCGGACGACGTGCGGGGTCAGGCCGTGGCGTGCGGCCACTTCCTGGCGGAGGAGGCCTCGGAGGAGACGGCGGACCGGCTGCGCGCGTTCTTCACGGCGGGGTCCGGCATCGCCGCGAGGTGATCGCGGCGGCCCGGCCCCGGCCTGACGACCCCGGAGATGTCGGGCGCCGCGGGCCGCTCCCGGACCAGCTCGGCGATCAGCGCGCGGTCCCGCTCGTCCCGGGGGGCCTGCACGAGCACCAGCGCCTCGGGGTCGTCCACCGGCCGGAAGGAGGACAGCATGAGGTGCAGCCGGACGTGCCCGGCCGGCCGGATCTCGACGGCCCGCGAGGTGAGGTCGTCGATGCCCTGGCAGTCCCACCAGTCGCGGAACTTCGGGAAGTCGGCGCGCAGCGTCGCGTACAGCTCCCGGGTGCGCCGGTCCCCCGCGCGCCGGGCGGTCTGCCCGCGGAAGTACGCGAGCACGGCGCGGGCGAACTCCTCCCAGCCGACGACGCCGTCCCGCAGCGCCGGGTCGCCCAGCAGGCACCACATGTAGTTGCGCCGGCTCTCCGGGATCCGGGCGGGGTCGGAGAACACGGCGGCGTACGCGCGGTTCCACGCGGTGATGTCCAGGCGCGCGTCGAGCAGCAGGGCCGGGCTGTGCTCCCACAGGTCGAGCATCCGCTGGGTCCGCTCCGCCAGCTCGTGGTGGGGCATCTGCGCGGCGGGCGAGGGCAGCAGGCCGGCGAGGGTCAGCAGGTGCCGGTAGGCGACGTGGTCCAGACCCAGGGTGTGCGCGATCGAGTCCAGGACCTTCAGCGAGCACACCACCCGGCCCTGCTCCAGCCACGTGTACCAGGCGAGCCCAACCCCCGACAACGCGGCGACCTCCTCGCGCCGCAGGCCGGGGGTGCGCCGGCGCGCGGTGTGCGGCAACCCGACGTCCTGCGGCGTGCGGGCCTCGCGGTGGGCGCGCAGGAAGGCCCCCATCTCCTTGAGCTGTGGATTGCCGTCTGGAGTATCGGCGCTCAGATCGGTCATCGCAGACAATCCGCAACCTCCCCGACTAAACCTACCTCTTAAGTAGGGATACCTCTACAGTACCGTGATTCGGGAAGGACCGCGATCGCTTAAAGGTCAGGTGTCCCCGGGGAGCAGTTCCGCGAGCAACTCGGGCAACCGGCCGGGCCGCGCCGTGAGCTCGGGCACCTGGGCGACGTAGAGGAGCACCGTGGTCACCTCCGGACGCACGAACTCGGCGATCTGCTTCCGGCACGAGTCCGGGTCGCCGTGCAGCCACAACAGGTCCACCAGATCCTCCGGCAACGCCCGCTCCGCCCCGGCCCCGTCGCCGCGCGCGAAGTGCTCACGCGAGGCGCGCAGCCGGTCGCCGTGGCCCAGCCAGTCGTAGAGGGCGGCGTACGGCCGCTGGTTGAGTATCCAGCCCAGGAACCGGCGGCCCGCGCGGCGCGCGTACCCGGCGTCCGCGGTGGGACACACGAAGACCTTGACCACCGTCTCCTTGCCCGCCCGCGGACCGGCCCCCGCCTCGATCACCTTCGGCAGGTCGGCCGCGGTCAGGAGGTTGAGAATCGCCCCGTCGGCCTCCTCGTAGGCCAGGCGCAGCATCTTCGGACGCAGCGCGCCCACGATCACCTTCGCCCGGTCACCGGGCAGCACCCCCTTGAGCAGGCGCACCGTCTCGCGCACCCGGGTCAGCGGGCTCGTGTCGTACGGCAGGCCGTTGACGCCCGTCACGTGGGCCGGCACCGAGGCGCCCACGCCGAGCAGCACACCGCCCTCCGCCACCTGCGCCAGCGACAGCGCCGACTGCGCCAGCACCCCCGGCCCCCGGGTCTGCACCGGGACCACGCCGGTGCCGACCCGCAGCGCCGGCTGCCAGGCCGCGGCCATGGCCAGCGGGGTCAGCGCGTCCATGTCCCCGCCGCCCTCGCCGGTCCACACGTCGTCGTACCCGAGCTCGGGCAGCCGCGCGATGACGGGCGCGTTGCCGCGCATCGTCCCGCCGGGCAGCGGCAGGTTGACCCCCCAGCGCACCCTTCCGTCAGCCATGGACAGGCACCGCCTCGGCCCGCGGCGCGCGGACGCCGCGCAGGCGGCGGGCCGGCCGCTCCAGGCAGTAGTGGCTGAGCGCGGCGAGCGCCACCGAGCCGGCCACCGTGACGGGGAACAGCGTCGCGAAATCGGCGGTGCCGGCGGACCGGCCGGTGAGCCACATCACGGCCTCGACCACGATCATGTGCCAGAGGAAGACCCCGTAGGAGACCCTGCCGAGCCACGACGGGACCGGCCCGGCCAGCGGCCGCGCGGGACCGCGGCCGTCGGCGAACACCAGCGGCGCGATCAGGGCCACCGCGATGACCAGGTAGAGCGCGTGCTCGGCCAGGGCCTGGGCGACGGTGGGGTACTCGGCGGTCGTCCCGGTCAGCGGCGTCGAGACCAGCGCGTACGCCGCCAGCGCGACGCCCCAGCAGGCCCACGGCCTGCGCGCCGCCTGCCGGGCCGCCGCCGGCAGGAGGCCGGTGCGCTCGGCGCGCGCGGCGACCACGGCCAGCGCCATCCCGGCGGCGAAGTACCAGAGGTACTCGGGAAGCCACAGGGCGGGCAGCGGGTACGGCCCCGCCGCGGGAAGGTGGGTGGCCACGATCGAGACGACCGTCACCACGGCGAACACCGCAAAGGCGGCCCACGCCGCCGCGGGACGCCGCCGCAGCAGCGGGTGCAGGGCCAGCGCCAGCAGCGGCAGGACGGCGTAGAACGCGACCTCGGTGGCGAGGCTCCACGTCTGGGGGATCCCGGTGGGGATCGGGTCCTTGCCGTAGATGTGCAGGAGCAGCAGCGTGCGCGCGACCTGCCACGGCTCGCCGAGCGACGGCCGCCCGAACAGCAGCAGCGCCGTCAGGGCGGCGGCCCAGTACGCGGGCAGGATGCGCAGCGCCCGGTGCCACAGGTAGCGGCCCGCACGGGGCGGCCGGCCGCCGTCCAGCGCCGCGTTGGCGTACGGCCGGTAGAGCAGCAGCCCGGACAGGACGAAGAAGATCGGCACGCCGACGGTGAGCCGGGACAGCACGGGGCCGAGCGGGCCCGGCTCGCCGATGCCGAGCCAGCTCGACGCGACCTGGCCGGAGTAGATGCCGACGTGCAGGCCGATCACGCACAGCGCCGCGACCGCGCGCATCCCGTCGAGCGCGTCGGCGTGCGTGCGGGTGGTGTCGATGGGCACGGGTCAGCTCTCCACTCGCGCGGCGTCCGCCCGCGCCGCGGGGGCGGCGAGCCCGCGGACCCTGGCGACCAGGGGCACCGCGGCCAGCGCGGCCAGCACGGCCAGACCGGCGCCGACGACGGCGGCCCCGGTGTCGACGCTCGGGAACAGCCCGGCGAGCGCGACGCCCGCGGCGGCCCCGGCGTAGAGCATCGCGCTGTTCCACGAGCTGGACGTCGCGCCGAGCTCCGGGCGTACGCCGAGCAGGAGCGTCTGCACCACGGTGCCGAACCCGCCGCTGGCGACGAACCAGACGAACACCGCGGCCGCGCTGACCCACAGGGGCGCGCCGAGCACGGCGAGCGCGGCGGACACGGCGAGTACCAGGCACCAGCCGGGCACCCAGGGCAGGTCGTCCCGGCCCCGGCCCCTGGCCCGGTCGCCGACGCGCCCGGCGGCCAGCGCGCCGGCCGCGCCGCCCACGCCGACCAGGATGCCGAGCAGGCCGAGCGCGTCCACCGACAGGCCGAAGCGGTCGTGGAGCACCGCGCCGAGGAAGGTGTACGCGCCCAGGTTGGCGGCCTGGAGCAGGAAGACGACGATCAGGACGTGCCGCAGCGTGCCGTCCCGCCAGACCGTGAAGACCCCGGAGAGCCCCGGCGCCGCCGCCGGATGCGTGGCGCGGGCGCCACGGGTCTGCTGGACGGCCAGCGCGAGCGCGGCGAGCGACAGCGCGGCGAGCGCCCAGAACGGGGCCCGCCAGCCGCCGAGCCCGGCCAGCCCGCTGCCCACCGGGACGCCGACGACCTGACCCGCGGAGAACAGCGCCATGCCGAGGGCGACGGCCCGCCCGCGCACCGACTCGGCCGCGGTCTCGGCGAGGTAGGCCCAGATCGACGGCCCGGCCAGCGCCGCGCCGAGCGCGCCGAGCACCCGGGCCGCGATCAGCACCCCGAGCCCGCCCGCGACCGCGGCCAGCACGTTGCCCAGCAGGAACAGCACGGTGCCCGCGACGATCATCGGCCGCCGCCCGTACCGGTCGGACGCCGCGCCGAGGAACGGCGCCGTCACCGCGTAGGCGAGCGTGTAGGCCGTCACGGTGCCGGCCGTGGCGGTCTCGGATACCCCGATGTCCGCCGCGATCGTCGGCAGCAGCGGAGACACGAGGAACGTCTCGGTGCCGATCAGGAAGAGGAGGAGGTAGACCCCGAGGTACCTGGACACGTGAAGCCTCTCACTCGACGGTCACTTGACGGGCAGGGAAGCGAGGCGGGCGTCGCGCACGGCCGGCAGGAACCGGGAGGCGAAGACCTGGTGGCCCGCGGGCGACAGGTGGAGCCGGTCCCTGCCGACCGGCTCCACCAGCAGGTGGGCCTCGTCGGGGCCGAACAGCTCCAGGCCGTCGACGTAGGACAGGTGCTCGTCGCCGTGGCCGCGCAGCAGTTCCACGCCCCGCTGGACGCACGCCCGGACCTCGCGCAGGGTGAGTCCCGCGGGTCCCGGCACGGTCTCGCGGTCGGGCGCGACGATGGTGGAGAGCACCGTGAACGGCGTCAGCGGGTGCTTCTCGCGGATCGTCCTGACGAACCCCACGAGCGCGGCGACCAGCGCGTCGGCGGTGAAGGTGCCGAGCGCCTGGATGTTGATGCCGACGCAGGCGGTGATGAGGTCGGCGGGCAGGTCCCGTATCAGCCGGGCCATCATGGGCTGCAGGTTGCAGGCGGCGCCCAGCGCGAGCAGGGTGAGATCCCATTCGGCCTCCCGCGCGACCACCGCCGGCCAGGCCGAGGCCGGGGACGCCGCGCCCTGCCCCTGGGAGATCGAGCTGCCGTAGTGCACCCAGCGCGGCCGGGTGCGGTCGTCGCGGGCGATGGCGGCGCCCTCGTCCAGGGTGAGGCCGATGAGCCGGAACTGGTGGTGGGTCGGCAGCCAGAGCTCGACCGTGGCCATGCGCCCCGGCAGCCCGGGCAGGTGGGCGACGGCGTCGCGGCCGTCGGCGTCCAGCCGCACGCCGCCGACCGGCACGCCGTCGCACACCAGGTCGAGCCGGGGCGGCCCCGTGGCGCCCCCGAGCGGCGGCGAGGGGTCGGCCTGGTAGTGGCAGGTCAGGGTGGCGCTGTCGGTGCGCAGCGCGACCCTGACTCCCGCGGGCATCGCGGCGCGCCCGATTCCGCCCTCGGGAAGGTAGAGGGCCGCCTCCTCGTGCGGGATGCGCCAGGGCGCCGTCCAGAAGGGACCGTGCTGGAGGGAGACCGCCCCGTCATAGCGGAGGCGGACGTCGGAGGAGCTCACGAACACCGGACCATGGTGACCGCCGCCGCCACGGGCAACCAGTCATGGCGGATGGTGTTAGTCACGGTCACAGGCCGGGACCGCCACGGGGCGAGGGGTCAGGTGCCTCCGCGCTCGGCGGCGGCCTGGACGTCCGCCTCGGTCGCGGCCTGGGCGCTCGCCTCGGCGGCGAGCTGCGCCGCCTCCTGGTGGCCGGCGACGATGTGGCGGACGGCCTCGTCGGGGTCGTCGGTGACGTGGATGAGCTTGGGGTCGTCGGCCGAGATCTTGCCGGTGGACAGGAGCGTCCCGTTGATCCAGTCCATCAGGCCGCCCCAGTACTCGGTGCCCATGAGCACGACGGGGAACTTGGTGATCTTCCTCGTCTGGACGAGCGTGAGGGCCTCGAACAGCTCGTCGAGGGTGCCGAAGCCGCCCGGCAGCACCACGAACGCCTCGGAGTACTTCACGAACATGGTCTTGCGGACGAAGAAGTAGCGGAACTCGATGCCGAGGTCGACGTAGTCGTTCAGCTTCTGCTCGAACGGCAGCTCGATACCGAGCCCCACCGAGATGCCGCCGGCCTCGCGGGCGCCCTTGTTGGCGGCCTCCATACAGCCGGGGCCGCCGCCGGTGATGACGGCGTACCCGGCCCTGGCCAGGGTCTTGCCGAGCCGTTCGCCGAGCTCGTAGTCGGGGTCGTCCCCAGGGGTGCGGGCCGAGCCGAAGACGGTGACGGCGCGGGGCAGGTCGGCGAGCTGCCCGAAGCCCTCCACGAACTCGGCCTGGATGCGGAGCACACGCCAGGGGTCCATGTGCAGCCACTCGGAGGATCCGCGCCGGTCCAGGAGCCGTTCGTCGTAGGTGGTGCGGGGGACCATCTTGCCCCGGACGAGAGAGGGGCCCTGGCGGCGCTCCTCACGTGAAGTACGTTCCATGCGGCCACGCTAACCGCCCGGAAGTCCCCGTATGACCTCTCCGATCCGGGCGCTGCGCGCCGGGCCCGAAGAATCTTGGAAAATCTGTCCGGACCAGCGGAACCGTTTCTCCGCGAGGCGCCGTCTAAGAGACGAGGGTGCTGCTCGGGACTGAAAGTGGCTTTCCCCGCCAAATGGCCGGCGAGGAAAGCCACTTTCTTTTGTGCCGGACGGCCCGGGCGCGCCGCGCGACGCTCAGGGCGCGCCCAGCCAGGCCAGCATGTTGCGCTCGCACGCGGCGATCGCGTCCAGCGCGACGTGCTCGTCCGCCTGGTGGGCGAGGTTCGGGTCGCCGGGCCCGTAGTTGACGGCGGGCACGCCGAGCCGGGCGAACAGCGAGACGTCGGTCCAGCCGAGCTTGGCGCGCGGCGTGCCGCCGACCGCGCGGGCGAACGCGGCGGCCACCGGGTGGGTGAGCCCGGGGCGCGCGCCGGGGGCCCCGTCGGTGAACCGCACCTCGTACCCGTCGAAGACCTCGCGGACGTGCCCCTGCGCCTCCTCCAGCGAGCGGTCCGGCGCGAAGCGGTAGTTGACGGTGACCACGCACTCGTCGGGGATCACGTTGCCCGCGACGCCGCCCGCGACGCCCACGGCGTTCAGGCCCTCGTGGTAGGCGAGGCCGTCCACCACGGGCTCGCGCGCCTGGTAGGCGTTGAGCCGCTCCAGGACGGGCGCCGCGCCGTGGATCGCGTTCACGCCGTACCAGGAGCGCGCGCTGTGCGAGCGCTTGCCGCGGGTGACCACCTCGGCGCGCAGCGTGCCCTGGCAGCCGCCCTCGATCTCGCCGCCGGTGGGCTCCATGAGCACCGCGAAGTCGCCGGCGAGGAGCTCGGGGCGGGTGCGGGCGAGCCTGCCGAGCCCGTTGCGCGCCGCCTCGATCTCCTCGCAGTCGTAGAACACGTAGGTGACGTCCCTGGACGGGGACGGCAGCGCGGCGGCGAGCTTGAGCGCCACCGCCACGCCGCTCTTCATGTCCGAGGTGCCGCAGCCGTACAGCAGGCCGCCCTGGACGCGTGAGGGCAGGTTGCCGGCGAGCGGCACCGTGTCGATGTGCCCGGCGACGACCACCCGCTCGGCGCGCCCGAGCCCGGTGCGCGCGACGACGGCCTCGCCGTCGCGGACGACGGTGAGGTGGGCGAGCGGCGCCAGGGCGGCCTCGATCGCGTCGGCCAGGGCCTTCTCGCCGCCGCTGACCGACTCGGCGTCCACCAGCGCGGCGGTCAGCACGCCCACGTCGCCGGTCAGGTCCAGCGGCCGGGTCTCGGGCATCAGGCGTTGACGCCGTGCTGCCGCAGCACGTCGTTCAGCTCGGCCTTGTCGTGGCGCTGCCCGGGCTCCAGGCGCTTGAGGACGAGCACGCACGGCAGGCCGAAGCTGCCGCCGGGGAACTCCTTGGCGCGGGTGCCGCCCACGGCCACGCACCAGTCCGGGACGCGGCCACGGCTGATCTCCTCGCCGGTCTCGACGTCGATGACCGGCATCGAGGCCGACAGGATGGTGCCCGCGCCGATGACCGAGCCCTGGCCGACCCGCGCGCCCTCGACGATCATCGAGCGGCTGCCGATCAGCGCGTCGTCCTCGATGATCACCGGCACGGCGTTCGGGGGTTCGAGGACCCCGCCGATGCCGACGCCGCCCGACAGGTGGACGTTGCGGCCGATCTGGGCGCAGGACCCGACCGTGGCCCAGGTGTCCACCATGGTGCCGCTGTCCACGTAGGCGCCGATGTTGGTGTACGAGGGCATCAGGACGACCCCGGGGGCCAGGTAGGCGCCCCAGCGGGCGATGGCGCCGGGGACCACGCGCACACCGTCCAGAGTGGTCTTCAACGGGATGCGGTCGTTGTGGTGAAAGTCGCCGACCTCGCTCTTGACCATGCCGAGCACGCGGAAGCTCAGCAGGATGGCGCGCTTGGCGCGCTCGTCCACGACCACATCACCGGAGGCGGGGTCCACGAAGGCCACGCGGGCCTTGCCGGTGTCCAGCATGTCCACCGCGCCGACGATCACGCCGCGCGCCTCGGCGTCGTCGGGCGACAGGCTCGCGCGGTCCTCCCACAGCTCGTCGACGGCGGCGGGCAACGGGCTCTCGAACGTCTCACTCATGTCTCGCGAGCTTAGTGCCGCCCCGGGGACTCGGCGGGACCGGTAGGTTCTTGTCGTGGCACGGCGATTCTCACGGGCGGTCCTGACCATCATCGTCATCGTCGTCGTGCTGATCGCGGCGCTCTTCTACGGCGTCTATCACCTGCTCAACCGGGCCAAGCCGTTCGCGCTCGGCGAGCACTGCCAGGTGAAGGCCGCCTCCGGCACCCTCGACCTCGAGATCGAGCAGGCGCAGATCGCCGCCACGATCGCCGCGGTCGCCACGCGCCGCAAACTGCCCGAGCGCGCGCTAGAGATCGCCTACGTGACCGCCATCCAGGAGTCCAAGCTGCTGAACCTGCCGTTCGGCGACCGCGACTCGGTGGGGGTGTTCCAGCAGCGGCCCTCGCAGGGCTGGGGCACGGTCAAGCAGCTCCAGGACCCGGTGTACGCCACGCAGAAGTTCTTCGGCGCGCTGGTCAAGGTCAAGCGGTACGAGAAGCTGCCGCTGCACGAGGCGGCGCAGGCGGTGCAGCGGTCGGCCGACGGCTCGGCGTACGCCCAGCACGAGGAGGACGCCAAGATCCTCGCGGCGGCGTTCACCGGGCGGGTGCCCAAGGGCGTCCACTGCTGGTACCCCGTGTCCGAGACTCCGGCGCCGCCGAAGACCTCCCAGGCCCGCAAGGAGCTGACCAGGGCGCTCGGCGACCTCGGCGGCTCCACCGGCGACGGCGGCAGGATCACCGCGCCGTCCGCGCGCCGGGGCTGGCAGATCGCCGCCTGGTCGGTGGCCCACGCCCGCGAGTACGGCCTGCGCCAGGTGAGCTACGCCGGGGTCACCTGGCGGTCGGCGTCGGGCCACGACGGCTGGCTCGCCGACGGCAAGGCCGCCGCCGGCCGGGTGGAGCTGGCCTGAGCCGCCTCCAGACGGCTCAGAGCGTGCGTTCGACGGTGAGGGAACCCGGGGACAGCGGCTGGGCGTAGGCGGCCGTCCAGGACTGCCCCTGGACGCGGCTGAAGCTCAGCAGGCGGCCGTCCTGGGCGCGGTAGTCGGCGAAGTCGACGAGCCCGCGGTCGGGGTAGCCCGTCATGCCCTCGGAGCGGAAGGCGGCGGTCCCGCGCTCGATCGGGGAGAACTCCACGCCCTCCATGATCAGCATGCTCTTGGCCGGGACCATGCCCTGCGTGGGCACCGGGGTCCAGAGATAGACCTCCAGGTGGGGCGGGTCGTCCGGGGTGGCGCCGTCGCGCTCCTCGACCGAGAGCCACTGGTAGTGGCGCACCCCCTCCTCCAGGAGGTATTCGGTCCACTGGTCGCCCTGCCACGACAGGTGGAGTGCGCCGAGCACGCGGGCGCGCACCCCCTGACGGTCGACCGTGTCCCCCACCTTGATCGTGCGCGGGTCGAGGAACCCGGCGTCCACCATGAAGGATCGGCCGGGCGAGGGGTGCGACGACATGGGCTCGGGAGCCGGCTCAGGGTTCCTGGAGGCCGGGCGAGCCGTCCTTTCGAGCCGCCGCGTCCCGAGGAAGACCCCCACGACGACGACGATCATGATGGCTGCGCTCACTGAGAGCACGACCACAACGGTCATGGCGCGGGATACTACTGGAGGCGAAGCACGGCCGCATTGACCCGTTCATCACTGGCTGTCATGGCGATACGGACATGGGAGGAACCGGCGGGCCCGTAGAAGTCGCCCGGCGCCACCAATATGCCCATGTCAGCGAGCGATCGGACCTGGTCCCAGCAGTCGCGGCCGTCGGTCGCCCACAGGTAGAGACCCGCCGTCGAATGGTCGACGCGCCAGCCGGCCTTCTCCAGCGCCGGGCGCAGCAGGGCGCGCCGCGCGGCGTAGATCCGCCGCTGCTCCTCGGCGTGCCGGTCGTCGTCGAGGACGGCGGCCATCGCGGCCTGGACGGGCGCGGGGACCATCATGCCGGCGTGCTTGCGGAACTCCAGCAGCCGCTTCACCAGCGCCGGGTCACCGGTCACGAACCCGGCCCTGTACCCGGCGAAATTGGACCTCTTGGACAGGGAGTGCACGGCGAGCAGCCCCTCGTGGGAACCCTCGCACACGTCGGGACGCAGGATCGAGACCGGCTCCTCCTCCCAGCCGAGCTCGATGTAGCACTCGTCGGAGGCCACGACCGCGCCGCGTTCGCGCGCCCAGGCCACCACCTTGCGCAGATGCTCGGCGGGCAGCACGCGGCCGGTCGGGTTGGACGGGGAGTTCACCCAGACCAGCGGCACCCGCTCGGGGCCGAGCTCGACCAGGCCGTCGGTGGCGTGCGGCGTGGCGCCCGCGATGCGCGCGCCGACGTCGTAGGTGGGGTAGGCCAGCGCCGGGATGACCACCCGCTCCCCGGCGCGCACGCCGAGCAGGGTGGGCAGCCAGGCCACCAGTTCCTTGGACCCGATCGTCGGCAGCACGTCGTCAGGGGCGACGGTCACGCCGTGGCGGCGCGCCAGCCAGCCCGCGGCGGCCCGGCGCACGGCCTCGGTGCCGTGGGTGAGGGGATAGCCGGGACTGTCGGCGGCGCCCGACAAGGCCTGCCGGGCCACGGCGGGCACGGGGTCGACGGGTGTGCCGACCGACAGGTCGACGATGCCGCCCTCGTGGGCGAGGGCCTGCTGCTTGTACGGCGCCAGCCGGTCCCACGGAAAATCGGGCAGCACGGTCACCGGATCACCCCCAGGTGTGGTTCGGTGCGATCGACGAAGACGGCACCGGCTCGGTACCGCGACGGGTACGTCACGGTACCCAGCGGCACCTCATGATCGCGGGTGGACCCGGCTCAGTGCTCCTCGGCCTGCGGCGGGAGGGCCGCCACGATCGGGTGATCCTTGTTGATCTTACCGACCTTGGAGGCGCCGCCCGGCGATCCGAGGTCCTCGAAGAACTCCACGTTCGCCTTGTAGAAGTCCTTCCACTGGTCGGGCGTGTCGTCCTCGTAGAAAATGGCCTCGACCGGGCAGACGGGCTCGCACGCGCCGCAGTCCACACATTCGTCTGGGTGAATGTAGAGCATGCGGTTGCCCTCGTAGATGCAATCGACGGGGCACTCTTCGATGCACGCCTTGTCCAGGACATCCACGCAAGGCTGCGCGATGACGTAGGTCACCTCGGGCTCCTTCTTCTCCGCGCCTTCGCACGACTCGACCGCGGGTTGATAAACCTAGTATTGCCGTGTCGGGCTGTCGGCTGAAACGGGAGGGGGGCAAACCAGGTGACGTCCGGTTTCGGCGCGCGGCTCGTCGTCGCGATATCCCCCGATGACGTGGGCCGCCGCGTCACCGTGCGCCGCAGAGATCCCGACGGATTCCGCGACGCCGTAGGGGTTCTGGAGTCCTGGCGTGAGGGTGTGCTCCGGGTGCGCAAGCGCGACGGCACGCTCGTCGAGATCGCCGAGACCTCCGTCGTGGCGGCCAAGGTCGTCCCCGAGCGCCCGCCGGGCCGCTAGGGCCGTTTCACCCCCTCACGCCCAATGCGCGCCCAATGCCGGGCCAAAACACCCGCGTGCCTCCTCGACGCGCGCCGCCGTCACGCCGAGTATGCGACTCGTGACTCGACGCCGTTACGCCGCCGTAGCGCTCCTGGCCGCCGCCGCGGCCGGGTGCTCCTCCGCGCCCACCACCGAGAAGAAGCTCCCCCCGGTCAATCCCAGGGCCGCGAGCCTCGCCGAGGGGTTCGGCACCATGGACCGGCTGGTCGAGGCAGCCAGGCACGAGGGCTCGCTCACCCTCGTCGGGGTGCCGCGCGACTGGGTCAACTACGGCGCGGTCATGGACCGGTTCTCCGGCGAGTACGGCGTGCGCGTCAACGTCGTGGAACCGGGCGCGAGCAGCCAGCGCGAGATCGACGTCGCCAAGGCCGCGCCGGCCGGGCAGGCCCCGGACGTCTTCGACCTCGGCATGGACGTCGCCATCGCCAACACCCAGCGGTTCGCCCCGTACAAGGTGGCCGCCTGGCAGGACATCCCCGACGCGGTCAAGGATCTGAAGGGCCACTGGTACGCGGGCTACGGCGGGTACATGTCCATCGGCTACGACCCGCGCAAGGTTCCGGCCCCGAAGGGCTTCGCCGACCTGCTCAGGCCGGGGTACGCCGTGGCGCTGCCGGGCGACCCGCTGCGCACGGCGGCGGCGTTCAACGGCGTCATGGCCGCCTCGCTCCAGGGGGGCAGGCCGGAGGCCAAGCGGGGGCTGGAGTTCTTCGGCACGCTGAAGCGGTCGGGGGGCTTCCGGGCGCCGTCCCAGGCCAACACGCTGGTCGACTGGGACTACGTGAACGCCCCCAAGGCGGCGGAGACCGCCGGGGACGAGAAGCCTGCCTGGAAGGTCGTCATCCCCTCGGGCGCGGTGCTCGCCTCGTACTACGTCCAGGCGATCAACAAGAAGGCGCCGCACCCCGCCGCCGCCCGGCTCTGGCAGGAGTTCCTCTACGGCGACGAGGCCCAGAACCTGTTCCTGAAGGGCTTCGCCCGTCCCGCGCGCTGGGAGGCCCTGGAGATGAACGGCAAGCTGGACCGCCAGGCCGCCGCCAAGCTGCCGCCCGTGCCCGGCGCGCCGGTCGTCCTCACCGTGCCGCAGACCGACGAGGCCAAGACGTTCCTGAAGGCCAACTGGGCCAAAGTCATGAAGTGAGCGGGCTCCCCCTGCTCCACCGCTGATCGGGACCGCACGGGGACGGGAGGAAGCTTCCGGACACATGTGTCCCCAGCACAGCAAGGCTCTAAAGTGTCTTTACTTACGGACACGGGAGCGATCGCGGTGAATGCGAGCTGATGGCCTTGCGATACGACACACCGAGCTTGATGCGGTGGAACGCTCGCGCCTACGACAGCTCGTTCGGCTACGTCTCGGCGCACGGCGCCCCCCTCATCGACCTGCTCGACCCCCGGCCCGGCGAGCGCATCCTCGACCTCGGATGCGGCACCGGGGTCCTCACCGCCGACATCGCCGCACGCGGCACCTACGTCCTCGGCATGGACGGCTCGGCCACCATGATCGAGGCCGCCATCGCCCAGCACCCCGGCCTGGACTTCGTCATCGGGGACGGCGCCAACTTCCGCGTCGGCGAGGCGTACGACGCCGTGTTCTCCAACGCCGCCCTGCACTGGATGTGCCGCGACCCCGACGCCGTGATCCGCTGCGTGCGCACGGCCCTCACGCCGGGCGGGCGGTTCGTCGCCGAGATGGGCGGCGCGGGCAACTGCGCGGCGCTGACCTCCGCCATGCTCACCGCCTGGCGCGAGCACGGCCTGCCGGAACCCGACCTGCCCTGGTACTTCCCGAGCCCCGCCGAGTACGCGCTGCGCCTGGAAAAGGGCGGGTTCACCGTGCGCCTGCTCGAGTACTTCGACCGTCCCACCCCGCTCGACGAGTGCCCCGGCGGGGCCGCCGACTGGGTGCGGATGTTCGCGGGCTCGCTGCTCGACGGCGTGCCCCCGGCGACGGTGGAGCCCCTGCTCCAGCGGGTCAACGAACTGGCCGCCCCCGCCCTGCGCCGCGAGTCGGGCTGGATGGCGGACTACGTACGGCTGCGATTCGCCGCCGTCCGGGCCTAAGCGGCGTCCAGGACCGATTGATTTGCCAGACTATGGTCTCGTCAACGGAGTCACCGGAGAGGAAACGGGATGAACTTCTGTCTGAGTGATCTCGTGCCGCCTCTCCGATGGAGCGATGCGACGGAGTTCCCGCGGCTCCGCGACCAGCCCGACCTGCCCGACGCGTGGTGGCGCTCGGTCCCCGTCGGCCGGGTGTTCCCCGTGCTCGGCCCCGAGGCGCTCGGCGAGCTGCTCACCGAGCTGGCCCTCACCCACTGGCCCGCCGCCGCGGTGGGGGACGTCCTGCCCGCCCTGCACGTCATGGACCCCGACGAGGCCGACGACCCCCAGGTGTCGATCGCGCTGGACCGGGTCGGCTCCTGGTCGGGCCTGCTCGCCCTGACCGGCCGCGAACTGACCGACCAGCCCTTCGTCCGCGCCCGCCCCGTCCTCACCGCGCTGTTCACCGCGGTCTTCACCCGGCTCACCTCCGGCCGCCCCGGCCCCACCGACCAGCCCGGCCCCGCACAGACCCCCGCGGCCTCCACTCACGCGGCCTCGCCGCAGGCCGAACCCGCGCTGCCGGCCTCGCCGCAGGGGGCCTTCGCGCAGGGGGCTTCCGGACCGGGCGAGGCGGCGCGTGAGGAGCGGCAGGCTCCGGGCCAGGCCGCCGAGCCGGCACCCGCGCCCCTGCCGCGGCTGCCCAAGCGCCAGCCCGCCTCGCGGAAGTCCCACGACCCGCTGGGGCTCGCGGCGGCGCGCATGGCCGAGGCCGCGCTGGAACAGCACGCGCCGGGCGGGCGCGACGCCGCCCGGCCGTCGATGTTCACCCCTCCCCCGCGCACGGACCGGCCCACGCCCCCGCCGCCGCTGCCCGTCCCGGGCTTCGGCGCCGAACCCACGCCGCCGCTCTCCGGCCCCGCGTTCGAGCCACCACCGTTCACCCCAGAGCCACCGCCCTTCACCTCCGAGCCGTCGCAGTTCAGTCCCGAGCCGCCGCCGTTCGCGCCTGAGCCCCAGCAGTTCGGCCCCCAGCCGCCGCCGTTCGGATCCGAGCCTCAGCAGTTCAGCCCCGAGCTCCCGCCGTACACCGCCGAGCCCGCCTCCTACGGCTACGGCGGCGAGCCTCCGTACGCGCCGGCGCCGCGCCCGTTCGTGCCCGAGCCCGAGCCGTTCGACCCCGGCCCGTTCGGCCCGAGCCCGGCGGCCACGTACGGCTCCGAGCCGCACCCGCCCACCCCGCAGCTTGCTCCCCCCGCCGCCGCGCAGGTCCCGCCGGTCGACGTGCCGTCCGGGGCGGAGTCCCTGCCCCAGTCGCCCGACCCCGTGGCCGATGGCGTACGGGCGGAGGCGTCCCGGGTGGACGAATCCCGGGCGGAGGCCGCCGCCCCTGCGGAGTCCTCCGCCGAGGACGCGGCGCCGCCCGCCGAGGACCTCTCCCCCAGCGGTGAGACCGCCGTCGAGGATGCCGAGCCGGTGGAGGCCGTGGACGCCGCGGAGGCCGTAGAGCCCGCCGACCTCCTCGCGCCCGCCGACCCGCTCGGTCCCGCGGAGCCCGGGACGCCCGAGGGACCCGACACGCCCGACGGACCGGACATGTCCGGCATGCCGGGCGCGTCCGAGGAAGCCGCCGATGACGCCGAAGACGCCGGGGCCGTCGACACGCCGTCCGGCACGAGCGGCGACGAGCTCGGCGCCGACCCCGACATCCCGGCCCTCATCGACGCGGCGTTCGCCGGACTGGACGACCAGACCTGGACGGTGGCGCAGATCCAGATCTTCACGGACGCGCCCGCCGCGCCCGAGGAGCTGGCCAAGCTGTTCGCCGTCACCTCCGACGACATCGTGGCCCGCGAGAACGAGCTGCGCGAGCGCCTCGCCGCCTGGCTGGACAGCCCCGAGGCCGCGCCGTACACCCAGTACCTGGAGAAGCTGCCCGGCGTGCTCGGCATCGCCGCGCCGAAGGCCCGCCTGGTCGAGGCCGCCCCGTGGCACACCAGGGAGCTGCGGTCCCTGGACATCCCCGCCTGGCAGTTCGTGATGGCCACCCTGCCCGGCTACACGGTCCAGGACGACTGGCTGGTCGCCGGGGACATCGCCGACCTGCGCGAGCGCACCTGCGGGCTGATCCTGAACGCCGACCGGCCGCCGACGGTCGCGCGGGCGCTGGAGCTGGTCTCGACGCTGGGCATCCACCCCGAGGTGGCCAAGGAGTGGCTGGAGGACGTCCCGCAGCTCCGCATCCAGAGCACCAAGAAGGCGGATCAATCAGGAAACCAGGAGGCGCCGCAGGCCGAAGGGCCCGCCGAGCAGGAAGGGCAGGCGGCCGTCCCCCTCAAGGACGTGTCGATGACCCGCAAGTGCTTCCGGCACCCGGACGGCCTGTGGTGGCTCAGGATCGACATCGGCCCCGAGCAGCTCTCCGGCGCCGAGTGCCCCCTGCCCAGCGGGTTCGCCGCCTACCTCGGCATGTCCCCCGGCGACCGCCACACGGTCGTGAGCGCCGCCGGCGAGGTCACCATCACCTGGCAGTCCCGCCCGGCCATCGAATCCCTCGCCTCCCTGCTCGCCGAACTGGGCGCCGAGAGCGGTTCCGCCCTGTTCGTCACCGTGGCCGAGGAGGACCAGGTCCTGCGGGCCGGGCTCATCCCCCCGCCGGCGCCCGACGCCGACAAGAGCACCCAGGCGCTGCGCCTGGCCGGATACACCGTCGCCGGCGGCGCCGAGTCCCTGGAGGAGACCATCCGCGTCCTCGCCACCCGCATCGGCATGACCGGCCCGGTCGGGCTGCCGGACCTGATGAACCGACTGCGCGAACGCGGGGACCGCGACCTGCTGTCCCTGATGGTCTGACGGGAGCCGCGGTGCCCCGGCTGGCGATCGCCCCCGAGGTCCCCCGGGATCTCGACGCCCTGGACCGGCCCCTGCGCCGGGACGCCGTCGTCGCCCTGCGCCGCTTCCTGCTCAACACCACCTCCGCCCCGCACCCCGAGCGGGTGCGCAACACCCGCGACGCCCGCGTGGCGACGCTCCGGCTGGCCGACCGGCACCGGGGGGTAGTGGTCCGCCAGCGCGACGTGTACTGGATGCTCGCCGTCCTGCCCGACGCCGACGCCTGGTCGTTCGCCCAGCGGCACCGCTTCACGGTCAACGCGGCGATCGGCGTGGCGGAGATCTGGGACGCCGCCGCGCTCGACCGCGTCGAGCCCGCGCTGCGCCGCGCGGCCGGGAACAGCGAGTGGCGGCTGTTCGCGCACGTCTGCGACACCGACCTGCTCGGCCTCGGCGTGGACGCCGACCTGATCCCGCTGCTGCGGCTGATCACGACGGACGTCACGCTCGAAGCCCTGGAGCCGCTGCTCCCCGAGAGCCAGTACGCCCCCCTGGCCGTCCTCGGCCAGGGCGGGTCGATCGCCGACGCCTGGCGCGCCCTGGACACGCGCGTGGCCGTGCCCGTGCCGTCCGTGGACGTCACCGACCTGGTGTCCGCCCTGGAGCGCACCCCCGACCGGGCCGTCTTCGTCCCCGACCCCGGCACGCTGGACCGCGTCCTCGGCGCCCCGCACTGGTGCACGTTCCTGTACCCCACCCAGCACCGCCTGGCCCACCAGGACCTCTACGAGGGCCCGGTGCTCGTCACCGGCGGCGCCGGCACCGGCAAGACCCTGGTCGCCCTGCACCGCGCCGGCCACCTCGCCCACGCGGGCGCCGGGCGCGTGCTGTTCCTGACCTTCTCGCAGAAGGTCGCCGGCGACGCCGCCGCCAAACTCGACGTGCTGGTGGACGACCCGGAGATCCGCGCGCGCATCGAGGTCGGCAACGTGGACCGGCTGGCCCACCGCGTCGTCGCCGAGGCGGAGGGACGGCCCCCGCTGCTGGTCGGCCGCTCCGACCTCGCCACCCTGTGGCAGGAGGCGTCGGAGATCGCCGGCGAGCCGCACGGCCCGGCCTTCCTGCTGCGCGAGTGGGAGCAGGTGATCCTCGCGCAGAACCTGTGCACCGTGCAGGAGTACCTGGTCGCCGAGCGTCCCGGGCGCAGCGTGGAGCTGGACGACGAGCAGCGCACCGCCGTGTGGAAGGCCATCGAGCACGTCACCGAGCGGCTGCGCGCCACGGGCAGGCGCACGCTGCTCCAGCTCGCCGCGCAGGCGTCCACGCTGCTCGGCAGGACCACCGGCGACCTGCTCGGCGACGACGGGCCCCGGCGCGAGCCGTACCGCCACATCGTCGTGGACGAGGCGCAGGACCTGCACCCGGCGCAGTGGCGGCTGCTGCGCGCCGCCGTGCCGCCCGCGGCCAACGACCTGTTCATCGTCGGCGACCCCCACCAGCGGGTGTTCGACACCCGCGTGGCGCTCAGCACGCTGGGGATCAAGGTCGAGACCCACCACCTGACCATCTCCCACCGCCTGTCG
This sequence comes from Sphaerisporangium siamense, assembly GCF_014205275.1. Taxonomy (NCBI): domain Bacteria; kingdom Bacillati; phylum Actinomycetota; class Actinomycetes; order Streptosporangiales; family Streptosporangiaceae; genus Sphaerisporangium; species Sphaerisporangium siamense. The sequence continues at coordinate 2,677,702 of NZ_JACHND010000001.1, read as the reverse complement.
CACGAGATCCTGTCCTGGGGCGTCCGGCTGCGCGGCGGCAACGCGGCCGACGGCCTCGTGGACGGCGTCGTCGACCTGGTGGGCTTCCGGTCCATCCACCCCGGCGCCCGCCCGGCCGTCCGCGAGTACGCCTCCCGCGAGGCCGAGCTGACCGGCCTGGTCACCCACGTCCGCGCGTGGCTCGCCGAGGGGGTGCCCGCCGAGGAGATCGCCGTCGGGGCGCGGACCAGCGAGTACGTCCGCGGCGCCAGGACCGCGCTCGGGCAGGCCGGGATCGGCGTCCGGGTGAGCACGCTGCACGGGCTGAAGGGGCTGGAGTTCCGCAGGGTCGCCCTCATCGGCATCGCCGAGGGCGTCGTCCCGGCCCCCGAGACGCTCACCCCGGCGGACGAGGACCCCACGGCCCGCGCCCACGACCTGCAACGCGAACGCGGCCTGCTGTACATGGCGTGCATGCGCGCCGCCGAGAGGCTTTACCTGTCTTATTCAGGCCGGGCTAGTCCCTTTCTGCCACCATGACCCAATAACCTGAACCGCGGATAGGACTCCGTCTCGTCCCACTCCCAAGCCATATGCCGGTTGGACCCCCATGAATTTGAGCCTTAGCGACATCGTGCCTCCCCTGCGCTGGACCGCCCCCGGACAGGTAGAGCCGATCGCGAGCGACCCACGCCTCCCCGAGGCGTGGTGGCAGGCGCTCCCGATCGACCGCGCCTGCCTGATCCTCGGGACCGCCCAGGTGGCGGCCAGGCTCGCCGACCTCGCCACGGCCTGCTGGGGACACCTGCCGCTCGGCGACATCCTGCCCCTCCTCCGCATGACCGACCCCGCGGCCGGCCTGCGGACGCCCGACGACAGGGACGTCACGCGCACCCTGTTCACCGGCGTCCTGGAACGTCTGCTGGCCTCCGAGACCCCCTCGGAGGCCGCCCCGGGCGCCGGCGAACGGCCGATCATCGAGCTCATCGACGAGATCTTCGCCGCGCTCGACGACCGCCAGCGCGCCATCGCCAGGGACCGCGTGTACGCCGAGCGCCGCGCCACGCTCGACGAGCTCGCGCAGCGGTTCTCCGTGACCCGCGAGCGCATCCGGCAGATCGAGCGGGACCTGCGCGACCACGTCCAGGCCCGGCTCGCCACGCCGGAGACCGCCCCGCTGACCGCCCACCTGGCCTGGGTGCGCGGCAGGCTCGGCTCCGCCGTCCCCGCCGAGGACCTCGCCGCCGCCGCCCCCTGGCACCGCGCGGACCTGACCACGCTCGGCGTGCCCGCCTGGCGGTTCATCCGCAGCCTGCTCACCGGCCACGAGCAGGTGGACGGGTGGCTGGTCGCGGGCGGCGCCGACGAACTCAAGGAGAAGACCCGCCAGCTCTTCACCGACGGCCCCGTGAAACTGCCCGAAGCCGTCACGATGGTCGCCCAGCTCGGCGTGCGCGAGGACGTCGCCGAGGCGTGGCTCGCCTCGGTGCCGCAGCTCCGCGTCCTCGAAGGCCACGTGGTGCCGTGGCCGCGCAGCGTCAACGAGAAGGCCGAGGCCGTGCTGGCCGTCGCCGAGGCCCCGCTCAGCCCCGAGGAGATCCAGAGCCGCATCGGCGAGGACTACAGCCTCGTCGGCATCCGCAACCAGCTCACCGCCGACGACCGGTTCCTGCGCGTCGACAGGAACCGGTACGGGCTGACGCGCTGGGGCGGCGAGGAGTACATCGGCATCCGCGAGATGATCGTGCGCGAGATCGAGCGCGCGGGCGGCGAGGCGTCGGTGAACAGCGTCGTCGCCAACCTGACCGCGCGGTACGAGGTCAGCGAGAGCTCCGTGCGCGCCTACGCGGGCGGCCCCGGCTTCGAACGCACCCAGCGCGGGTGGATCCGCGTCGCCGCCCCCGAGCAGGCCGAGCCGTACCACCCCCGCCGCGACGTGTCGATGACCCGCCGCTCGTTCCGCAGCAGGGACGGCCGCTGGTGGCACCGCGTGGACGTCAACGCCGAACACCTGCGCGGCTCGGGCTCCCCCCTGCCGACCGGCTTCGCCGCCCACCTCGGCATGGCCCCCGGCGGCCAGCTCACCACCTCCACCCCCTCGGGCGACGTGGTCGTCAGCTGGCACAACCAGCCGACGATGGGCTCGATCCGCGCCGTGCTGGCCGACTACAACGCCGGCGAGGGCGACTCCATCTTCCTCACCGTCTCCGACGGCGGCGAACTCCTCACCCGCTACCTCCCCCAAGCCGCCCCCGGCCTCCCCCCCATCAACATGGCCCTCCACCTCATCGGCTACACCGCCCCCGTCGCCTCGGAAGCCGAGGCCCTCCGCCTCATCGGCGCCCGCATCGGCCTCCCCGAAGGCGCCTCGCGCGAAGACGTCCTCACCCGCCTCAGCAACCGCGGCGACCGAGACATCCTCGCCTTCCTCGACCCCGAGGCCACGTGACCCGTCTCCCCGGCCCTGCGTGTCACGACTCCGGCCGGGGCAGGTCGTTGTGGTGCCGCGCGCGGTATGGATCCGAGGACCGGTACGTGGTGTGGTCGTTCACCGCCACTGGGCACGGGCCAGGGTGAGCCCGTACACCTTCTCCGCGCCGCTTCCCTTGAGCCGCATGGCAACCGCGTTGAGACTGCTTCCGGCGGTGAAGACGTCGTCGTAGACCATGAACCTGCGGCCTCGCACGCGAGCCGGGTCCGGCACGCTGAGCGCGGTGTACAGCAATCGTGCCGCGATCTGCCGCTCAGCGAGGGAACCGGTGTCCCGCATCCGGGGAGTGGCCCGCGTCTTCTGGATGAGCGGCGGATCCAGAACGAAGGGAAGCCCCTCATCGTCTTCGAGCATCGCCCGTTCGATGACGTAGCCGGTGTGATCGTTGCCCTTGCGTGCCTGGTGAGGCTCTAGATAGGCCGGCATGGGGATGATGGCGTCCACCTGGTCAACCAGCTCAGGGTGGGTGTGCAGGTGACCCAGAATGATTCGCGCGAAGATCATGGCCCACCCATAGGCCCCGCTCTTGAGCCGTAAGACCCTTGCTCCAGAGTGCCGGCCTTGACCCCGACGACGGCCGTCCACTCGAAAGCGCGCTGTGGGTCGCTGCAAAGTCTGTTGGAGCAGGTGACCCGGCCGTCCCGCAGCGACTGGTGACATATCGGACAGTTAGGTTCGTTTGGCGGCTGAAGGCTTCCCGACGCGCACTCGTGGCAGATGCGGACGTGTCCCGCCCGTAAGTAAGCGCATTCACCGCAACTGCCGAATCCGGCGGGAGGTGGGCCGTCGCCATAGGCCGGCCGTCCTGGTTCGGTCACCACAGTGCCCCGGGGGACGGCTCCTCCAGTTTCAGGTCTTCGAAGTTCAAGGAGAGCTGGGCGCGGGAGGCGTTGACCGCTTGGATCCGATCCGGGCTGGACAAGCTGTTCACGACATCGTCCACGTCCTCCACCATGAGCGCCCCACGCGTCCTTACGTACTCCTTCGCCCACGGCTGGGCCTCCGTCAGGCTTCGCAGCAGGAACACCCTCTTGCCGTGCTCCAGAGCCAGACGGGCTTGCATCTTCGCCCCCGACGTGCTGGAAGCCTCGATCACCACCGTGCCTTGTGCGATGCCCGACATGGTGACGTTGCGGCGGGGGAAGGTGTAGGTCGCGCCATTGGCGTCCGGCCAGAACTGGGAGACCACGGCCCCGCTCTCGGCGATTCGATCGGCCAGACCACGATTCTCGGCCGGGTAGCAGCGCAGGATTCCTGTCCCCACCACCGCGATCGTCCTGCCTCCGGTGTCGAGCGCCGCCGTGTGCGCCGCGGTGTCGATGCCACGGGCGAGGCCGGACACGACGGTGACCTGACGCTCGGTGAGCAGTCCGGACATACGGCGTGCCCGGCGTAGCCCGTCCTCGCTCGCCTGACGCGTACCGACGACGGCCACGCTGCGCAGGTCGGTGTCCCGTAGTTCACCGCGGACGAACAGGAACGGCGGGAGGTTGAAGATCAGACGAAGGGTGGCGGGGTACTCCTTGTCCAGGACGGTGACGAGCCGGGCGCCGCCGTCGGCGGCGCGATCCGCCTGCTTGATCGCGGACTCGGTGTAACGGTCCAGTTCCCCGGCACTCTCTTTGATAAGAGCCCTTGCTTTCGTCGCTTCGGGGGAGGACTCGACGATGTCACCCGACCATAGACGCGCGAGTCCGTCGAGACGCTGAGCCTCTCGCGCGACGAGGTACCAGCTAACGCCCTTGACCATGCATATCCCGAGCAGCCGTGACTGCTCTTCGGTGATCCGCATCCTACTCTCCAAACTGATGTTCGAATGCGTGTCCAATGGTACTGCAGTGTCTTTTGTCGCCCGAAGATATGTCCATATTGCCAGGTGGCGCCAGATCCTCTTGATCAACGCCTTGCTTCTCACCGCACTCACGACCCATGTCGGCCGACGCACTAAAGGCGGCACACCCGCACCCATCATGCACAAGGAGTATACGATCAACCACTTATCGCGATCGCACGTCGCACCTGGGCCGATACGACAGGACAGCGGTACAGCGCGCCCCCGCGCGCGCACCTCTATGTCCCCTACCCGCACTCAGGCCTCATCGGGCTCTTCGGCCATACGCCCCCCGGGCCGCCCACCGGGAATCCCGCCCACAGAGCCCGCGGCCTCCGGCCGACAAACGACACCCGTCCTCCAAGGCTCGATGACGCCGCTTTCACCCGTCAGGCATGGCCATAGCCGCCCCCTTGCCAGGCCGAGCACGACAGCCGTAGATCGCTCGGGCGCTGATCTCTCCCCGCACAAAAGGGGATGAACCTACCCGCGTTCGATGCGAGGCTGGGCTTGTGAGGGACGCGCACACCGTGGTCCTGGTCGAGGGAGCCAGTGACAAGTCGGCCGTCGAAGCCTTGGCCGAGCGCCATGGCCGGAACCTGCCGGCCGAAGGCATCTCCCTCGTGGCGATGGGCGGCGCCACGAACATCGGCGCGTACATCGGCAGATACGGCCCTGCCGGTCACGATCTCCGGCTGGCCGGCCTGTGCGATGTCAGAGAGGAAAGCCACTTCCGGAGAGGTCTAGAGCGCGCCGGCCTCGGCTCCGATCTCAGCCGGAGCGATCTGGAGGCGCTCGGATTCTTCGTCTGCGTCGCCGACCTCGAAGACGAACTGATCCGCGCCCTCGGCACCGCCACGGTCGAACGCATCCTCGGCACCGAGGGCGACCTAGGCTCATTCCGCACTCTCCAGAAGCAACCCGCTTGGCGCGCGGGCACCACCCACGACCAACTACGCCGGTTCATGGGCTCAGGCAGCGGCCGCAAACTCCGCTACTCCGCCCTCCTCGTCGCAGCACTGCACCCCGACCACGTACCTCGCCCGCTGAACATGCTGCTGACCCACCTGTCAGGCCTGCCAGGCACTCAGAGCCGGTGATCGCGTCGCCGCCGTGCGGCGGCGGATTCCGAATTCGTTGACGGACCGGCGAAGGTGGCCGTGGTCGCGTCGTCCCCGCGTGTGAAGCGCACCAGGGCGGCCCCGGCCCCGGTCAGACGACCTGAGTCGCGGCGCCTTCCGTGAGGCTGCCGTCGCTCATGGTCAGGACGGTGTCCACCATCGCCAGCGTGGCCAGGTCATGCGTGACCATGACGGTGGCCAGCCCGTTGTTCCTGGTGAGCTCTGCGAGCAGGGAGATGATCTGCTCGCCCCGATGGTGGTCGAGCGCGCTGGTGGGCTCGTCGACCAGCAGCACCTCGGGGCCGTTCATCAGCGCGCGGGCGATGTTGACGCGCTGGCGCTCGCCTCCGGACAGCTGGTGTGGGCGCTTGTGTTCCTTGCCGCCGAGATCGACGGCGAGCAGTAGCTCGCGGGCGCGGACGCTCGCGGTGCGAGGGGATTGACCGGCCAGGTGCGCCATCACCAGGAGCTGGTCGAGCGTGGTGAGGGAGGGCAGCAGGTTGGCCTGCTGGAACACGATGCCGATGTGGTCGCGCCGGACATTGGTGCGGGCTGTCCGGCCGGCACGTGAGACGTCCTGGCCGGTGATGACGACCGTTCCCGCGTCGGGCGTGATGAGGGTGGCGGCGACGGCGAGCAGGCTGGACTTGCCCGAGCCGGACGGGCCGACCACCGCGGCGAACTCGCCCGCCGCGACGGCCAGGCTGACGTGGTCGAGCGCGGTCAGGGTGTGGTCCCCGTCGGGGTAGGTCAGGACGACGTCGGTGAGCACGAGGGTCATCGGGAGGCTCCCAGGGCGATCAGCGGGTCGACAGAAGTGATCTTGCGGATGGCCAGTGCGGCGCCCGCGGCGCCGAGGAGGATCATCGTGGCCACCGGGACGACGGTGGTGGTCACCGACAGCACGAACGGGACGGTGCCTTCGGCGAGCGCGCCGAGGCCCGCGCCGAGCAGGCCGCCCGCGCCCGCGCCGGCGAGCAGCACGATGACCGCCTGGGCGAGTGCGTCCCGCAGGAGGTAGCCGGAGCTCGCGCCGAGCGCCTTGAGCACGGCGACGTCGCCGCGCCGCTGGATCGTCCAGACGGTGAAGAAGGCGCCGATGACCAGGGCGGAGATCGCGAACAGGAAGCCGCGCATCAGCTGGAGCGAGCCGTTCTCGGAGGAGAAGGAGCCGATCGCGGCGGGCGCCTCGGACAGCGGGACGGTCGTGGTGCCGAGCCGGCTGTCGGCGGCGGCCAGGTCGGCCGCACCGCCGGTGCGCAGGGCCAGGACGGTGGCCGCGGTGTCGACGCCGCCTTGGCGGCCCATCGGCTCCCAGTCGCCGATGCTCATCCAGGCGAGTGGGGCGTGGCTGTAGGACGCCTGGTCACCGAGGCCGGCGACGGTGAAGTCCTCGCCGGCGATCCGCACGGTGTCGCCGGTCTTCAGCCCGGTGCCGGTCGCGAGGGCCGCGGAAAGGACGACCTCACCCGTGTTGACCGGCTTGCCGTGGGCGAGGTCGCCGCCGGGCTGGACGCCGAACAGGGCCACTGCCGCGCTTTGCCCGTCACCGTAGGCGAGTCTCGACATGGACACGCCCAGGCGTTCGGCCGTGACGCCCGCCACTTGCCGCCAGTCCTTCCAGGTCTGGTCGGTGATGCGGCTGTCGGCGAAGGCGGGCTGCTCGCCGCCGTCGAAGACGATGTGGTCGGCTGGAAGGTCTTCCACCGCTGAGATGTTCTCCCATGCCAGGCCGGCGGTCAGGCCGGAGAGCATGGTCACCAGGAGGGTGATGAGGAAGACGACGGTGCCCATGAGGGCGAACCGTCCTTTGGCGAAGCGCAGGTCTCTGAGCGCCACGAACACGGCGCGTCCCCCGTTGCGGTTGGAAGGAAGGCTGACCCCGTCAGCGTGCGCGAGTGGGATGGTTCGACACATCGTGCATGAGGTCGGCCAGCAATACTCCTTTTGCACGATGTCGGGGCGCGACGGTCTCGCATACGTTAGGTGAGAGATGTCTGACCATCCGTTCTCGCCCGCGCTCCGGTTGCTTCGCTGGACCGTGCACGGCACGTTCGCGATCCTCCTGGTGATCGCCCTCGCCGGCGTCGCCGGGCAGGGGCGGCTCGCGCTGGTGCTGGGCGGGACGCTCCTCGGGCTTCTCTACGCGGCGGGCGTGGCGATCGAGGGGCGGCTGCCGCACTTCGGCGGGCCGACCCACCTGCTGCTCGGCCGCGCCTGGCTGGTGATGACCACGCTCGGGTGGGCGGCGCTCGCCCTGGCAGCGCCGCAGTTCGTCTGGCTGGCCTTCCCGCTCTTCTTCGCCTACCTCCACCTGCTGCCCCTGGCAGTCGCGCTTCCGGGCGTGGCGGTGCTGACCGTGGCGGCCGTCCTGGCCGGCGCTTGGCACGAAGGCCGGGTCACCGCGGCCCAGGTCATCGGGCCGACGATCGGCGCCGCGGTCGCCACGCTGATGGCGATGGTCTACAAGGCCCTCTACACCGAGAGCGAGCAGCGCCGGCTGCTGATCGACGATCTGGTCCACACCCGGGAGAAACTGCTGCGGGCGGAGAGCGACGCCGCGCGACTGGCCGAGCGTGAACGCCTGGCGCGAGAGATTCATGACACGCTGGCGCAGGGTATGTCCAGCATCATCCTGCTGCTGCGCGCCGCTCGGCGGGATCTCGGCGACGATCTCTCCATGGCCGAGCGCCGCATCGCCGAGGCGCAGGATGCGGCCAAGGAGAACCTGGAGGAGGCGCGCAACTTCGTCCGGGCGCTGGCTCCGCCGGTGCTGCAGCACTCGTCGCTGGTCGCGGCGCTGCGCAGGGTCAGCGACTCCGCCGTGGCCGGCACCGCCATCCAGGCCCGCTTCGAGATCTCCGGCACTCCGGTGCCGCTGCCGGAGGACTACGACGCGGCGCTGCTGCGCATCGCCCAGGGAGCGTTGGGCAACGTCAGCCGGCACTCCGCAGCCGAGCATGCCGGAGTGACGCTCACGTACCTCGACGACGTGGTCATGCTGGACGTCTACGACGACGGCCGGGGATTCGCCCCGGACGGTTCCGCGGGGTTCGGCCTGCGTGCGATGCACGAGCGGGTCAGCGCGCTGGGCGGCAGCCTCACCGTGGAGTCCGCCCCTGGCGAGGGCACGGCGGTGGTGGCCACCCTGCCGCTGCCGCCCGGGGAGGCACCGTGATCCGGATCCTCCTGGTGGACGACCATCCTGTCGTTCGCTCGGGACTGCGAGCGATGCTCGCCGGGCAGCCCGACTTCGATCTGGTGGGCGAGGCCGCCACCGGCGAGGAGGGGACGAAACTCGCCGCCGCGCTCGCTCCCGACGTGGTGCTGATGGATCTCCAGCTCGGACCCGGCCTGCACGGCACCGAGGCGACCCGGCACATCGTGGCCCTGGACGGTCCCCGGGTTCTGGTGCTGACGACCTTCGACACCGACGCCGACATCGTGGCCGCCGTCGAGGCGGGCGCGACCGGCTACTTGCTCAAGGACGCTCCGCCCGAGGATCTGCACGCCGCCATCCGCTCGGCCGCCGCCGGAGCCGGCGCCCTGGCGCCGAGCGTCGCCTCACGCCTGCTGGGCCGGGTGCGCGCGCCTGATTCCACGCTCAGCCCGCGTGAGCTGGAGGTTCTCGGGCATGTCGCCGCGGGCCTGTCGAACCGGCAGATCAGCAAGGCGTTGTTCCTCAGTGAGACCACGGTCAAGACCCATCTGGCGCACATCTACGCCAAGCTGGGAGTCGACTCACGCACCGCGGCCGTCGCGGCGGCCTCCAGAAGGGGCCTCATCCGCTCCCCTTGAGCCTTCCGGTCCGGGACGCGTCATTTTCTTCACACGCGCCCTTGCCGCGTGATCTGACCGCGATGCACAGCGGCCGGTGGGCTCAGGCGGTGGTGGGGCAGGTGAGTTCGCTGGTGCGGAGGTGGGAGAGGAGGAGGTCGAGGACGGCCTCCAGGTGGGAGGTGTCGCCGGTCGAGCGGAGTACGCTCACGCCGCCCTGGATGCCGGCGATGAAGGCCGCGGCCGTGCGGCCGGCGTCGAGGTGCGGGCTCACCTCTCCGTGTTCCTGCATGGTGGTGATTCCCCGCTGAAGGTACTCCTGCCACTGCCGGAGCAGCGTCGTGACCACCTCGGAGGCGCCCGGCACGCTGCCGACCTGGTTCATCAGCGATGCGAGGGGGCACCGTGACCCCTGGGCGCGGTAGCGGGCGACGACCGCCCGGCGCCACCGCTCCCAGGAGTCCCACGAGTCGAGTGCGCTGAGGTGGGGTTGCTGGTCCTCCAGCACCCGGCCGGACTCGAAGCGAGCGACTTCGAGGAGTAGTTCTTCCTTCCCGCCGGGGAAGTAGTGGAAGAGCTGGCTCTTGCTCGTACCGGTCGTCGCGCGCACGTCGTCGAGCGTGACATCGCCCGGGTCGTCGCTGCGCAGATGGGCGGCGGCGCCTTCGATGATGCGTTGACGGGTCGCGAGCCCCTTGGCCGTGAACGCCATGTTCCGCAGCTTACGACTCGTTCGGCCCCCACGCCGTGCGAGGCTGGGCCTTCGCCTGAGTCCTTACAAGAGCGATTGGGCGGTGGCATACGCTGGTCGCGAGAAGCAACATGCGCGCTCGTCTTCGAGCGGCATCGCCGAACACCTGGCGCTCGTGGATCGGATCCGATCATGACCGCTTTGGCGATCTCGATGACCCACCGGCAAGACCGTGTGATCGTCGCCCTGGGCGGGGACCTGGACATCGCCTCAGGCCTCTACCTCGACGACGCCGTACGGGCGGCGCTGTGCGTCGGCTGCCGGCACCTGGTCGTGGACGCCGCCGACCTCGCCTTCTGCGATTCTCACGGCGTGGAGGCGCTGCTGCGCGCCCGTGACGCCCTGGCCGAGGTCCACGGCACCGTGGCCCTGGTCAACGTCCACGGCCTGCTGCGCCGCGTCCTGGACATCACCGGCGCGGTGGCGTCCTTCACCGCGGTGACCGATGCCCCGGTGTCGTGCGACGGCCGCCCGCTGTGGAAGGTGCCTTGATCGACGCGCCGCGTCCCGGGGCCTGGAGGAGAAGACCCCGGGACATCCCGATCACGAGGCGTCGAGGGCCGCGGTGATCTTGCGGGCCATGTCGGCCATGGTGGGGCTGGGCTCGCCCTGGCGGGTCCGGGTGGCCGCGTCGAGGGCGACGAGGACGGTGTGGCGGAAGTTGGCGGCCTCGGCCGGATCCTGCTTCTTGAGCAGGTTCATGGCCTCGGTCAGGGCCGGCAGCACGTGGTCGGCGAGTTCGGCCGCGGACCTGCCGTTGAGGTTCGCGATCTTCGACTTCTCGGCGAGCACGTGCCCGACCAGGCCGGTCGCCGAGGCCAGGGCGATGGAGCCCTCGGTCGCGATCTTGTGGGGTGAGCCGGCGGCGCCGGCGGCGGCGAGCAGCGAGACGGCGCCGTAGGCGGCGGTCCGCAGGGTGAGCTTGTCCTGGTCGGTGAGGGTGATGGACATGGTCATGTGATCCTTTGCATGTGTTCTGAACGTGAACCGAAGGGAGAACGGAAGGCCTCGCGGAACCGTCGAGGGCTCAGCGGGCAGGATTCAAGGGGGGGTCTACCAAGGGGCCCGGTGTCAGTCGTCGATCGCCTGGTAGAGCGTGGTCCAGAAGTCGTGCATGACCCGTGCCGCGTCCGGGGTGGACAGCCCGACCTGGGTGAGCAGGATTCCGACGACCTGGTTCTCCGGGTCGGCGTAGGTCGAGGTGCCGCTCCCGCCGTCCCAGCCGAACTGGCCAATGGGCGCGTAGTCGCCGCGGTAGGTGCGCACCGCCATCCCGAAGCCCCAGCCGCCGTGCTGCCCTTGGCCGAACGACACATGGACGTTCTCGGTGGCCATGGCGGTCCGGGCGGCTTGCTGCTCGGGCGTGAGGCGGTTGGTCGTCATCAGCTCGACGGCGGGCCGGGACAGGATCCGCTCGCTCCCGTGCGCCCCGTGGTTCAGCAGCATCCGGAAGTAGGCGTGGTAGTCGTCGGCGGTGGAGACCAGCCCGCCCCCGCCGCCCTGGAACGCCGGGGGCTCGCTGTGGCGTCCCCCTTCGGCCTCGTCCCACACGAGGAACTCGCCGGTCCGCGGGTCCGGGGCGTAGAGGGGCGGCAGCCGGTCGATCTGGTCGGCGGGAACGTGGAAACCGGTGTCCTTCATCCCCAGCGGTTCGAAGACGCGTTCACGCAGGAACGTCTCGAACGACCGGCCCGTTACCCTGGCGACGAGCACGCCGAGCAGATCGTTGCTGATGTGGTACTGCCAGCGCTCTCCGGGCTGGTGCATCAGCGGAAGCGTGCCAAGGCGGCGCATCCACTCGTCCGGCTCGGGCATCGGCTCCGGCCCCTGGGGGGTGAGCCCCTGCTCGAATACCGCGCCCATGATCGGAGTGCCGAGCGCCGTCATGTCCATGCCGAGCCCGAACGTGGAGGTCAGCAGGTCCCGTACGGTGACCGGCCGCCGCGCCGGCACGGTCTCGTCCAACGGGCCGTCGATCCGCTTCAGCACCCGTCGGTCGGCGAGTTCCGGCAGCCACGGCTCCACCAGGTCGTCCAGCCGCAGCCTGCACTCGTCGAGAAGGACCATCGCCGCCGCCATCGCGACCGGCTTGGACGTGGATGCCATCCGGAAGATCGTGTCCCGGCGCATCGGCGCGCCACCGTCATGGCGCATCGTCCCGATCGCTTCGACGTGCGTCTCGTCACCCCGGCCGACCAGGGCGACCAGCCCGGGGATCTTCCCGGACTCGACATGCCGTGCCAGCACGTCCCGCACCCTGCGCAGCCCTGCTTCGGAGAAGCCGCTGTCTCGTCCCACCATGAATCCCCTCGTACAGCTTTCGATCGTGCGAGACCCGTCCCGGCCGGACGCCGTGGCATCCGCCATTGTTCGGAAATCCCTGAACTCCTGCGACGCTACATTGCATTTAAAAATCAGTCAACACGCAATGAGAGCCCGTAGTCCCAGTTACACTGCCCAAGTCGGCCTAGCTTTGCAATGAATGTGAAGCTGAATGCAATGAATGATCAGATGGCATTGCAATGGTCTCCGACTGAATGCATACTGTGCAGCGGGTGTGCGGGCGCCGAGCTCCGCGCAGGTGGACAGACAGGAGACGAGCGCCGATGCCCGGAGGCAGGCTCACCACTGAGGACCGTCAGCACATCGCCGCCGGACTCGCCGAGGGACTCGGATACGCGGAGATCGGCCGGCGTCTGGGCCGGCCCGCCTCGACCATCATGCGGGAGGTCACCCGCAACGGCGGGCCCGACGATTACGGGGCCGACCGGGCACACGAGGCCACACGGCATCGCGCGCGCCGCCACAAGCAGGCTCGGCCTCCGGCCCCCCCGATTCCCGACAGTGCCCATGGGCGCGACCCGCAAGCGGTGCAGGACTTCACGGAGTCCTTCACCGCCCTCCTCGTCCAGCAGGGCCTGCCCCGCATGGAGGCCAGGGTGCTGGCCTGCCTGTACATCACCGACTCCGGCGCTCTCACCGCCACCGACCTGGTCCAGCGGCTTCGCGTCAGCCCCGCTTCGGTCTCGCACGCCGTCGCCTTCCTCGAACAGCAGGGAATGCTCAAGCGGGAGCGTCCTCCGGGCGCGAGGCGCGAACGTTATGTCGTCGATGACGAGATCTGGCTCCGGTCACTCGCCGCGGCTCTGCGGATGAACGACGCCCTGGCGGCCGCCTCGCAGCGCGGAGCCGAGATCCTCGGGGTCGCGACCCCGGCGGGCGCCCGCTTCGAGTCCTCCGCCGAGTTCCTTCTCCTCGTGAGCGAGGCTCACCGGCACGCCATGGAGCAGTGGCGGCAGATCCACACCACCCGGAGCACGCCTCGCGATTGACACACCCTGGCCTTTCGCCTGGCGAACCGTCAGCGAGCCTCATTTTTTGGACTTGCGAGTCCAAAAACGGCGTCGTACGTTCGCTGCCATGACCAAGCGACTGGACGGCAAGACCGCCCTCATCACCGGTTCGACCAGCAACATCGGACGCTCAGTGGCCCGCCTCTTCGCGGCGGAAGGCGCGCACGTGATCGTCTCCGGACGCGACGCGGCCAAAGGAGAGTCGGTCGTGGCCGGAATTCGCGCCGGCGGCGGCCGGGCCGACTTCGTGCGCGCCGACCTCGACGGCACCCCACAGGCGAGCAAGGCGCTCGCCGACGCCGCGCTCGCCGCACTCGGCGGCCGTATCGACATCCTCGTCAACAACGCGGGCATCTTCCCGGCGGCCACCACGATGACCACCGACGACGAGACCTTCGACCGGGTCTACGCGGTCAACGTCAAAGCGCCGTTCTTCCTCACCCAGTCCGTGGTGCCCGCGATGGCGGCGGCCGGCGGCGGGACGATCGTCAACCTGGGAAGCTGGGTGGCGCGGATGGGCATCCCCGTGGGGGCTCTCTACAGCTCGACCAAGGGAGCGCTGGAGACCCTGACGCGGGCATGGGACTCGGAGTTCGCGTCCATGGGCATCCGGGTGAACGCGGTGTCTCCCGGGGTCATCCGCACGCCCGACCTCGCGCCGGAGGCGGAGTATCCCGGCGAGGCTTTGATGGTCGGCACCCCGGCCGGCCGAGCGGGCCACCCGGACGCGATCGCCTCCGCCGCTCTGTACCTGGCCTCCGACGAGGCGGAATTCGTGCACGGGACCGTCGTCGACGTGGACGGCGGACGCATAGGGGTCGCCGTCATCGCCGGCTCGTGACCCTCTCGTACTCCCTGGTCGGGGTGCCGGCATCATCAGTCGCGCTCGACGAAAGGCGCCCATTCCCGCCACTTTCTCAGCGGACCACGGCAGTACCAGACCACGTACGCGCAGACCCCGCCCATGCCGGCGCCGGTGAAAAAGTCGCCCCGGAAGAACGAGACGACCGCCCCCACGGCCAGTAACAGAATCAAGGGCACCAGAACGACGAGGGAGAGCACGATCAGGGCACGGCGCATACCGTGCGCCACCCGTTTCGCGGATTCCAGCACCGCCGCCTCGAAAGCGGCCTGCTCCGCTTGCCCCGGTAGCGCGTGAGGCTCGGTTCTCGGCGGTAAGCCGTCCATGGGCGCGACGCCAGGGTGCGGAGGAGGTGACGGTTTCGCGAACGTCCACTGCTGCCGCGACTGTCCGGGAGGCGCAGGGTTGGCGACCGTCCCCTGCGGCCAGGACTGTCCGGCAGGTTCCTGGATCGAGGCGCCAGGCCGCGCCGCCCCGGGGAAAGGGGGCTGCTGAGGGTCCTGCGCACGCACGGCTTTGATCTTGCCCAGCATCGTCCTGGCTCCCACCCAGGTGAAGCCCGCCGCCCCGCCCCACAGCACGACCGATGTGATCCACATCGGCGACCAGAACAGCGCGAGCAACACGCACAGCCCCGCGAGTCCGAACACGATAAGCCCTGCACGTATTTGATGATTCGGCATCTGCGACTCCAGAACACAGGCGATCGCTTCTACCGGTAAGACGCAGGAGAACCATGTGAAGTTCGCGTACGCACCCATTCGGTTCGCAATACGAATACGGCGATCCCTTGTCCGGGATTGCGTTCTAAGAATGGTCGCCTGCGGTCAGTACACCTAATCGTCGAGGGCTTGGGTGTAGCGGCGGGCGAGGGTGCGGATGTGGGCGACCAGTTCAGGCGGGCCGTCGACGCGGAAGTCCATCATCAGCATGCTGAGGTAGATGGCGATGGTCTCCAGAGCGTCGGCACCGGTGACGAGGACGCTGGTGTGGGAGTCGACGGCTTCGACGACGCCGACGGCGGGGTTGATGCGGGCGATCACGGTCTCGGCGGGGGCGAGGACGGTGACGCGGGCGTGGACTTTCCAGCCGGTCTGGGCTACTTCGCGCAGAACGAAGGCGACGAGGTCGTCGTCGGGCAGGGAGCGGGCGGCGAAACGGCGGGACGCGGACCGGACGCGGGTCAGGCCGGCGACGGGCAGCGCCCGCCAGGCGTGCGCGCCGAGGTCGTAGGCGACCAGGAACCAGCGGCGGCGCCAACTGATCAGGCGGTACGGCTCCACCTCGGTTTCGATGTCGGCGCGGGTCACCGACAGGGTCGCGCCGTCGCGGATCGCGCCCGCGACGACGGTGAGGGTGGCGGCGGGCACCGGGGCGTCCGGCTCCCGGGAGCCGACCGTGGCGGGCCCGACCGCGGTGGCCGACCGCAGGGCGGTCACCTTGCGCTGCAGGCGTTTCGGGAGGATCTGCTGGAGCTTGGCGAGCGCTTGGGTGAGGCTGGCGTCGATGTCCGCGATCCCGGTGGAGCCGTCCTCTGCCAGGCCGACGGCCAGCGCCACGGCCACCGCCTCGTCGTCGTCGAGCAGCAGCGGGGGCATCTTCGCGCCCTGTCCGATCCGGTACCCGCCCACCGCGCCGCGCGTGGCGTGCACCGGATAGCCGAGTTCACGGAGCCGCTGGATGTCCTGCCGCAGTGTGCGTTCGGTGACGCCGAGGCGCTCGGCGAGTTCGCGGCCGGTGTGTGACCGATCCTGCAGCAGGGACAGCAGGCGCAGCACTCGGGTCGTCGTCGGAGCCATCGATTTCTCATCCCGGAGACCTATTAGGAACGAAAGTAGCCTAATAGGCCCTTAGGTTGGTGTCACAGGCAAGGAAGAGATCGAAAGGCGAGATCATGAACACCACCGACAGCGCCGCCGTCACCTCCCTGCAGCCGGTCTGGCGTGAGGTGCTGGCCGCCTCGTACCGGGTGCTGGAGAACAGCGTCGCCGGTGTGCGGGACGGCCAGGGAGACAACGCCACCCCGTGCTCGGAATGGACGGTCACCCAGGTGATCCAGCACGCCGCGGCCGACCAGCTCGCCTACGCGAAGATGCTCGGCATCGGAAACGGTCCGGCCTACGACCCCTTCTCGCCTTCAGGAGCCATCGACGGCACTGCGGCAGAGCTGGTGAAGGACGCCATCGAGCGGACCGCCCTGGCGTGGGCGACGGTGTCCGACGACACCGAGACCGTTCCGACGCCGCTACCGCACGGTGACCTGCCCACTCCGGTCGCCGCGGTGATGTGCGCGCTCGACGCCGGCGTGCACGCATGGGACATCGCGATCGCCACGGGCCGCCCGTCCCCGCTCGACGACGAACTCGCAGGCCACCTTCTCGCCGCCGCGCGGGGAACCGTCGAACCCCTGCGCCAGTGGGGCGCCTACGCTCCCGTGGTCGAGGCCGAGGCCGCCGACAGTCCTTCCGCCACCCCGGTCGTCGACGAACTGCTCCGCTACCTCGGCCGCGCCCCGCACTGACGATCGACGTCCACCACATCAAGTTCGGCAAGTGGGGCGATACTGTCGGCGTGGAGTACGTGTCCAGAGTGCCGCGACCGCCGCTGGACGGGCTGATCGACGACCTTTACTACCTGGAGGGTGCGTCGCCGTACGCCCGGCTGACGCTGCCGCCGATGCCGGCGGCGTTGCTCATCGTCAACCTCGGGGCGCCGTTCCGCATCCGCGCCGGCACCGACATCGAAACGGCCGAGTACGCCGACGGCTGCGTGGTCACCATGCCCACCCGCGCCTTCGAGTTCGGCTATCCGCCGGAGACCCGGTCCGTCGGCGTGCACTTCAAGCCGTGGGGGCCGGCGCCGTTCCTGCCGATGCCCGCGGCCGAGCTGTGTGACCGGCCGGTGACGGTGGAGCAGGTTTGGGGCCGGCCCGCCATCGCTGAGCTGCGAGACCGGCTGGCCACGGCGGACGGACCGCACGAGATGCTGACGCTGCTCGAGGAGGAGCTGATGCGACGGCTGTGTGAGACCGCCGGCCTGGGGCTGGTCCGCCATACGAGCAGCGTCATCGCGGCGACCAGCGGGGCGGTGGCGATCGGCGACCTGAGCGTGGCAGCCGGTGTCAGCGGCACTCATCTGGCACAGCGGTTCAAGGAGCTCATCGGCGTCACGCCGAAGCGGCTGGCCCGCACCTACCGCTTCACCGCCACCGTGTTCGCGATCGACCCCGCCGGACCGATCGACTGGGGCGACCTCGCCGGGGGCGCAGGCTACTTCGACCAGGCCCACTTCGGCCACGAGTTCCGGGCGTTCACCGGGCTCACGCCGACCCGGTACGTCGAAGTCCGACGGCGGTTCCTGCGCGAACATCCCGGCCACGCGCTGGACGGTTGGCCGCTGCCGGCCGATTGATTTCTTACAAGAGCGACAGCTCACGACACGCTAATTTGGGGCACCCCAAAGCAGAGGAGAGCCCCCGTGGGCAAGGTGGTCATGTACAGCTCGGTGTCGGTGGACGGCTTCGTCGCGGACGAGAACGACCAGCCCGGACCGCTGTTCGACTGGTTGTCCAGCGGTGACGTCCCGTTGGACGAGAGCGGCGCGCTGAAAGTGTCGCAGACCTCCTACGACTACACCCGGCCGTACTGGGACCAGATCGGAGTCACGATCGTCGGCCGCCACGTCTTCGACCTGACGGACGGCTGGGGCGGCAAGCCGCCGGGCGGCATCGACCACGTGGTCGTCGTGTCGCACCGGCCGATGCCCGAGGGCTGGGACCCCGAGGCGCCGTTTCACTTCGTCGACGGCGTCGAGGCGGCCGTGGCCAAGGCGCAGGAGCTTGCGGGTGACCGCATGGTCGAGGTCGCCGCCGGCGACGTCGGTGGCCAGGTGCTCGCCGCGGGCCTGATCGACGAGGTGCGCATGGACGTCGTACCCGTCGTGTTCGGGTCCGGCAAGCGCTACTTCGGGGCAGTCCACGCGCAGCACCTGTTGGAGGATCCTGACGTGGTGATTCAGGGCGACCGGGTGCTTCACCTGCGCTATCGGGTGCGCCCTTGACCGATCTGAGCGGGTACGCGAAGGAAGCAGAACTCAGGACGGGATAGGCGGGCACTCAAGGACCTCGATCGAGTTCCCTGGCAGCAAAGCGATATGAGGGTGGTCACTGAAGAGCCGCGCCGCGTCTTCATGTGTCTCGGCCTCCACGATCGCGTATCCGGTCTTCGAGTCGGTGAAGTCCTCGACGCCTCGGGTCGTCACCAACTTCTTACGAAAGAGTGGCGCCCCGGGATCGATCAGGGCGTGCTCGTTCTTCTGAGCCCACACCGCCCACGCATTCATGAACTCAGTCTGCTGCTGCTCGGTGAACTTCGCCTTGTCAGCGTTGTCGGCCGCGCCGTTCAGGACAGCGAGAAACTTACCCATGACCGGAGGGTAGCCCACGATCAAAGAGACACGCTCTAGGAGAAAAGGGCGTTACCGGCTGAGGTTGTAGAACCCACCCGTGCCCCGCCGTCGTGCTCGCTCACCGCGATCCCACCCCCAACCTTCCCGGCCTGCGGCAGTGGCGGCAGGGGAACAGTCCTCCCAGCCTGCGACAGCGGCGACGGAGAACAATCCTTCCGGCCTGCGGCAGAAGCGTGCGCCATAGGCAGGTGGCGAAGGGCCGAGTGGGAGGTCAGGGAGTTGGAGTGGCGGCGCCGACCGAGTTGATGAAGCGCAGGACCCGCTCGTTGACCTCGGTGGCGTACTGGCCTGCGATCGAGTGGGTGGCGTCCGGCCACAGCTCGGCTTGCACATCGGGGATGAGCGCGCGCCGCAGGCCAGGAGGGCTGCTCCCCTGCCGCCACTGCCGCAGGCCGGGAGAACTGTTTGCACCGCTGCCGCAGGCCGGGAGGTTTGTGGGTGGGATCGCGGTGAGCGACCACGACGGCGCGGTACGGGTGGGATCCACAACCTCAGCCGACAAATCTCCCTCCCCTCAAAGACCGCAAACAACGGCCCCCACTACCGCAGGCCGCGAGGACTGTTCGCACCGCTGCCGCAGGCCGGAAGGTTATGGGTGGGATCGCGGTGAGCGACCACGACGGCGCGGTACGGGTGGGGTTCACACAGCTCAGCCGGACAAGGCTTATTCCTCGAGTGTTCCCCTTCCGCTCCTGGGAGCGGAAGGGAAAGGTCGATCGGGTCAGGCGTTCAGGGCGCCGTCTGTGATGCCGGCCAGGAACATGGTCCATGTGCCGGAGGAGAAGACCAGTGCAGGCCCGGTGGGGTTCTTGCTGTCACGGACGGCGCGGATACCGGGAAGGTTGGAGGCCACCTCGACGCAGTTGTCCTCGGGACCACTGAAGGTGCTCTTCCGCCACTGCGCGTGCCGAAGATCAAGAGCCACTTTGGTTCACCACTTCCTCTATGCGGCGTAGAGACTGTAGGAACGGACGTGCGAGCCGGATCAGCCCTTCGCATCGTACGGTCGGCCTCAGCATGCAGGCTCGCCTTTCCTTCCGCCGCAGGCCGACAGTTCTCGGGTGGGAACGCGGCGAACAACCACGACGGCGCGGTACGGGCGGGGTCTACACACCTCAACCGGACAAGGCCTTTTCTTCCCCAAGCGTTCCCCTTCCGCTCCTGGGAGCGGAAGGGGGAGGTCGATCGGGTCAGACGTTCAGGGTGCCGTCTGTGATGCAGGTCAGGAATCTGGTCCATGCGCTGGAGGAGAAGATCAGCGCGGGGCCGGCAGGGGTCTTGCTGTCACGCACGGCACGGATGCCGGGGAGGTTGGAGGCCACCTCCACGCAGTTGTCCCCCTCTGGCCCGCTAAAGCTGCTCTTCCGCCACTGGGCGTGCCGTAAATCAAGAGCCACTTTGGTTCACCACTTCCTCTATGAGGCGTAGAGACTGCCTGAACGGTAGGGCTTCTGCTCTGATCGTGTCATACATGCGGGCCAAGCGGTTGAGCGTCGGTTGATCGTCGACGGTTCGCCCATAAGGCAGTGCTCCCGCGAACGCAGCGTAGGTAGACCCATTCCGTTCGGCGATGAGGAATCCACCCACAAGACCGCAATGCACATCGGTCGCGTACGGGACGATCTGGATTGTCACCTGCGGATGCTGAGCCATCTCCAGCAGAAATCTCAACTGCTCTCCCATGACGGCCACACCACCGATGGGCCGACGGATGACGGCTTCGTCCATGAGGACGCCGATAGCGGGCGGGTTAGCACGGTTGAGCATCGCCCGGCGCTGCATACGGGCGACGACGCGGTCTTCGACCTCATCAGGGGTAATGTCAGGCGTGGATGCGAGAATCCGCCGTGCGTACTCTTCCGTCTGGAACAGGCCGGGGATGATGGTCGGCTCCCAGCACCACAGGCCCGTGGCCTCCTGTTCTTCCTCCAGCCATGGGCGGAAGTGTTCCGGGGAGTGCTTCCAGCGGGTGGCCGTGTAGAGGCGGACCATGGTGCCGTCGAGGCCGAGGGCCTGGTCGCAGAGTTCGGCGAAGCGCTGGGACGGGGGGCGTTTGGCCAGTTCGACCAGGTTGACCATGGAGTCGGA
The DNA here is from genome assembly GCF_014205275.1 of Sphaerisporangium siamense. Taxonomy (NCBI): domain Bacteria; kingdom Bacillati; phylum Actinomycetota; class Actinomycetes; order Streptosporangiales; family Streptosporangiaceae; genus Sphaerisporangium; species Sphaerisporangium siamense. The sequence goes on along the minus strand of NZ_JACHND010000001.1, from coordinate 2,656,982 downwards.
GAACCCTATGCGCTCGCCGAGTTGTTTCTGCGTGAGCTCCGCCGATTGCCGGAACCGGCGCAGCTCGTAGGCGAACAGGGCCCGGGGGGATTCGTGAGGGTCTATCTCTTTACCGGTGGACAAATCACACCTACCCATCCAAATGAGGGTGCCGATTAACCTGACCGTTCTCCTGACAAGAACTGTGGTTCGAGAGTGCCTCAATTCCGCTACCGATCGTAGCCGCGCACCTCCACTCTGGTGATGCGAAGTCGGAAAGACATCCGGTTTTCATCCGGGGAGCACAAAGGCAAGCGCATGATGACAGGAAATCTATTAGGCGTCACCGAGCTGGTCGGAACTCCCGAATCGGTCTCCCGCGCACGGGCGTATGTCAGGGAGAAACTCGGCGTCGATCATCCGGCGCTCGACGACGTGATCCTGCTGGTCTCCGAGGTGGTCACCAACGCGGTCGTCCATTCGGACTCCAGGAACGGCGGCAGGATCACCCTGGCGCTCGCCGATTTCCACGATTTCGTCCGCGTGGACGTGGTGGACGCGGGCGGCGGGACGATCACCCGCACCTCCGACGACCCGTGCGCCGAAGGCGGGCGCGGACTCCTGCTGCTGGAAACGCTCGCGCATCGCTGGAACGTCCACAAAACCAGCACGGACCGAACTGTCTGGTTCGACGTGACTTATGAACGTAAAAACACGCCGACCGATCCTCTCCTCGCGGAAAGCGCGACGGACTCCTCTCCCCTCACGAAATGCGCTCCTGACCTCCCACCCCTGCCACGCCCACGAAAATCCGCCGACCCCCTGTAAGAGAGGTCCTGGAGAACCACGCCACCCCACAGCCGGGCGGCGGCGCGGAGAATTGTCCCGTACCCCCGACGGGAGTTCTTCCCCCCATTCCCCGCCGCCGCCCTATCCTCCGGCCGATGAACATGAGGGTCCATTAACCGGAAGCACCCCCGTCCGGACCCCACAGCATCTAGGCCCTCCGCGGTGCATGTCCTAGGCTCGGTCGTATGTTGCGGCTGTATGACACCCGGTCCCGGCAGGTCGAAGGCGTCGTCGCGCCTGGTTCGCGTGTGCTGCGCGTGTACACCTGTGGGCCGACCGTCTACCGCTACGCCCATGTGGGGAACCTCCGGTCGTACCTGCTGCCCGATCTGATCCGGCGGGTGCTGGAGCGGCACCGCGTCGGCACGTTGCTGTGCCAGAACATCACCGACGTCGGGCACCTGGTGGACGACGGCGAGGTGGACGCGTCCGGCGAGGACAAGGTGGTGCAGCAGGCCCGCAGGGAGGGCCGGTCGGCGCTGGAGATCGCGCGGTTCTACGAGGACGCCTTCCGCCGGGACACCGCGAAGCTCAACATGCGCCCGCCGGAGCACATGCCCCGGGCCACCGAGTCGATCGACCTGATGATCGAGATGATCGAGGGCCTCATCGAGAGGGGCCACGCGTACGTGCTGGACGACGGGTCGGTGTACTTCGACGCGCGCAGCTTCCCGACGTACGGCGAAATCTCCGGGAACCGGCTGGACGCGCTGCAGCCCGCGTACCGGCTGGAGGCCGTGGACTCCCGCAAGCGCTTCCACGCCGACTGGGCCCTGTGGAAGGGCTCCAAGCGCGAGGGCTTCAACCGGGAGGGCTCCGACGAGGAGATGACCTGGGAGACCCCGTGGGGCCGCGGCTTCCCCGGCTGGCACATCGAGTGCTCGGCCATGTCGCTGCGCTTCCTCGGCGAGCACATCGACGTCCACACCGGCGGCAAGGACCTCCGCTTCCCGCACCACGAGGACGAGCGCGCCCAGTCCAACGCCTCGGTCGGGCACGACGTCGTCAAGCACTGGGTGCACGGCGAGCACTTGCTGTTCGACGGCCGCAAGATGGCCAAGTCGACGGGCAACGTCGTGCTGCTGTCGGACGTCGAGGCGGCGGGCCTGGACCCGCTGGCCGTACGGCTGGCGCTGCTCGAACACCGCTACCGCCAGCAGATGAACCTCACCTGGGACTCTCTGAGGGCCGCGGACCGCACGGTCCGCCGGTGGCGGCAGCGGGTCGCCGAGTGGGCGGAGGCCCCCAGCCGGCCGATCGCGCGCGAGTACGCCGACCGTGCGCAAGCGGCCTTCGACGACGACCTCGACACGCCGGCCGCGCTGCGGATCGTGCGCGAGCTGGAGCGCGACGAGTCGGTGGCGCCGGGGTCGCGCTTCGAGACGTTCCTCCACCTGGACCACGTGCTGGGCCTGGATCTGTCGGCGGACATCGGCAAGCCGCCGGTCGTCGCCGTCCTGCCGCCGGGCGCGGCCGAGCTGCTGGACGCCCGTGCCCGGGCCCGTGAGGTCAAGGACTGGGGCGCCTCCGATCGGCTGCGCGACGAGCTGGCGGCCCTCGGGGTGAAGGTCGTTGACACCCCCGAGGGCCAGACCTGGTCCTGAGGCCGGGTCAGCGCGGCCCGAGCAGGTCCATGTACCGCTCGGCGGCGTGCAGGAAGACCGGGTCGCCGGTGACGGCGTGCTGGCGCAGCGCGGCCTCGGTCAGCTTGATCGCGTGTTCCTCGCCGGTCTCGGCCGCGCGTCCGGCCAGGTCGGCGGGGGCCGACGGGTCGCGTTCGGGCAGCGGCTCGGCCGTCCCGTTGTAGGCGTACCCGCTGAACAGGGCGGCGGAGGCCTGCCACACGGCGTCGTAGGTGGCGCGCCAGGTGGCGGGCGGCAGGTCGCCCAGCACCGAGGACACCGCGACGGGCGTGGTGACGGCGTGGACGAACGCGATCGGCGCGTGCCTGCCCCGGGTGAGGAACACGCGGGTGAACGCCCGCGACAGCCGTACGAGGTCGGCGGGGACGTCGGCGGGCGGGCGCAACGAGGACACGACGCCCGCGAACTCGGGCAGTCCGGCGAGGTTGCCCAGGTGGACGGAGATGAGGCCCGTCGGCGCGAGTTCCAGCACCGGCAGCGCCGCGACGGCCTCCTCCAGGGTCCGCGCGCCGGCGGTGAGGGGCCGTCCGGGCAGTTCCAGGTAGGCGGCGGCCCAGTACGCGAGGGCGTGCGCCAGTTCGGCGCGCCGGGGCGGGGTGTCGGCCTCGGCGAGGGCGCGGACGGCGTGCGAGGTGCGGATCACGCCGTGGGTGGCCCCGGCGGCGAGGCCGGGGACGAGGCGTGGCCACCACTCGGCCAGCACCGCGCGCCATGGCCCCTCGGCCAGCAGGCGTTCGAAGTGGCCGGTCCAGTCTCCAAGCCTGCGCATGTCGCCGAGCGCGGCGCGCCAGTCGGTGACGGGGCCGCCCACGGGCGGGCGTCCGGCGAGGCTCGGCAGGTAGCCGGTGACCCAGCCGGGCACGGTTCCGGCGGCGCCGAGCCGTACCAGGGCCTCGGCGACCATCGGGCCGTGGTTGGACAGGCCGCCGCCGAACTCCGGACCTGTGGGCGCGAGCCGGACTAGGGCCTCGTCGAGGTGGCCCGTGTGATCCATGTGGTCCATATCGCCTCCAGACTATATACAGATAAGACTATATAGTCTGAGGTCGATATAATGAACGGCGTGGAGATCGAGGTTCTCAAGGCGCTGGCCCATCCGGTGCGGCTCGGCATCGTGCGCAGGCTGGCCGCCGAGCCGGACATCTGCGCCTGCGATTTCACCGACGAGTTCGAGGTGAGCCAGCCCACGATCTCGGCGCACCTCAAGGTGCTGCGCGAGGCGGGGCTGGTCACCACGCGGCGCGAGGGCACGACGATCTGCTATTCGCTCGTGCCCGAGACCCTGGCGGGCCTCGCCGCGACGCTGGACGGCCTGGCCCGGGGCCTGGTCAGACGATGATCGGCCGCCTGACCGGCAGGTGAGAACCCGCCCCGTCAGGCGGTGAGCACCCGGGTCTCCCCCACGGCGAGGTCCCACAGGTCGGCGCGGTCGCGGCCCGAGGCGGTCCACGCGGCCCGCGCCTCCTGGACCGGGGCCATCACCGGCTCCCCCGACAGCACGAACGTCCCCCAGTGCATGGTGGCCATGCGCCGCGCCCCGACGTCCTCGCACGCCTGGACGGCCTCGGCGGGGTCGACGTGCGAGACGTGCATGAACCAGCGCGGCTCGTAGGCGCCCACGGGCATCAGGGCCAGGTCGATGCCGGGGTAGCGCGCGCCGATGAGCTTGAAGCGGTCCCCGTAGGCGGTGTCGCCGGCGAAGTAGATCCGGTGGTCGCCGGACGTCAGCACCCAGCCGCCCCAGAGCGTCTTGCAGGTGTCGAACAGCGACCGGCGGCTCCAGTGGTGGGCGGGCACGAAATCGAAGCTCACGTCGCCGATGCGGGCGCTCTCCCACCAGTCCAGCTCGGTGACGTTGGTGAACCCCCTCTTCGCGAACCACCCGCCGAGGTTGGCGGGCACGAACATGGGCGTGTGCCGGGGCAGGCGGCGCAGGGTCGGGGCGTCCAGATGGTCATAGTGGTTGTGGCTGATCACGACGGCGTCCACGGGCGGCAGGTCGCTCCAGGCCACGCCCGGCGGGGTCAGCCGGTCGCGCACACCGGGGATCTTGCGCGACCAGACGGGGTCGGTGAGCACGGTCAGGCCGCCGATGCGCAGCACGTACGTCGCGTGGCCCACCCAGGTCACCCCGGCGTCCCGCGGCCCCACGGGTGGCAGTCCGGCGCGCAGGACCGGAATCTGGTCGGCGTCCCCGGCGTCCGCGTGGAAGCCGCCGTACCATGCGACGCTGAGGACCTCGCGGAAGTCCGGCAACGGGCAGGTCAGGCGGTCCTTGAAGCTGGAGGGCCAGGTCCGCTCGCGCGGCGGGGTGGCCGGGGTGGTCTCAGGGCGGATGGTTTGCGACATTCGACCCTCCTGTTCATGAGCGAGTGGGAGGCGTGTCAGGTCCCATGAGGTGGCAATGAAACCTTTGACCACTCTGATGTGATGATCCCCCGTGAGCGCGAAACATGCCTCGGCCCTGGGATGTATCCTCGCGTCCTCCCGGATGCGTAGCCGAGTCCTACCTCCCGGCGGCGCTCGCCTCCGTCCTGGGCCGCCGCACGCTTCCGCCCGTAAGCCTCCATCGCGCGCGTCCCCACTCTCCAGATGGAGCCCCGCATACTGGGGCCCCTATTCACAGCCGAATGTGTCGCATGCCTCGATTGTCCCCCGAGGAGCGGAAACGAGCGGTCAGGGGGCCATGCGGCGGTAACGGCCCTGCTCGTAGACGAGCGGCGGGACGGCCCTGAGCATGCGGGCCGACACCACGGCTCCCACCACGATCGAGTGGTCGCCCCCGTCGTGGACGGCCGTGGTGCGGCACTCCAGCGTCGCCACGGCGGCGTCGAAGAGCGCGAGGCCCAGCGTGCCCCGGCGGTGCGACCAGCGATCGAGCTGGCCCTCCAGCGTGCGCCCGCGCCGGGCGAACGCGCGGGACGCCTCCTCGCCGTCCTCGCCCAGGATCGAGACGCCGAAGACGCCGGCGTCCAGCACGGCGTCGTGGAAGCGCGCGACCTTCTCGACGCAGATGAGCACGAGCAGCGGGTCCAGCGAGAGGGAGGCGAAGGAGCTCACCGTCATCGCGTGGTCCACGCCGCCGGACAGGGTGGTGACGATGGTGACGCCGGTCGGGAAGCGGCCCACGACCTTGCGGAACGTGGCCTCGTCCACATCGGAGGGCATGCGGGCGGCGTGGCGCGCGTTTTCCTCGGCGTCCTCGGGGTGTTCGGCGGCTGACTGGTGCACGCGGCCAGCCTATGCGGACATTTCACCCGATATATTCATGCGCCCGGTCTTGCCGTAGGGCCTCTCGCGCAGCAGCCACGAGCCCGACGAGGGAATGAGCAGCACGGCGGCCACCACGGCGATGGCCCCGCAGGCCAGGTAGTAGTAGCCCTGGACGTTGCCCGCGATCAGCAGGTCGCCCTCCCTGCGCGGCAGCGAGAAGACCAGCACCACGAACATCCAGCCGAGGCCGGGCACGAACGCGCCCACCCGGGAGCCCATGAGCCGCCCGAAGCCGTACAGCACGACGAACAGCACCGCGGACAGCACGATCGGGATGGGCGCGAACGCGCCGGCGACGGGCCAGGCGTGTTCCAGGCCCGACACGACGCCGAACGCGACGCCGAACAGGAAGAGCAGACCGTACGCGACGCCGTCCACGATCGCGGACGGCACGCGCGGCCGCCGGGGCGCCTCGACCTGCTCTTCCTCCATGGTTCGCAAGGCTAGCCGATGCCCGCGAACAGGTCGTCCTCACGGTCGTAGGGCTCGCCGATGCCCCCGGCGCCGGCGGGGACACCCCGTCCGGCCGCGGGTCCGCGCTCGCCCGCGGCCAGGATGTAGTACTCGACGCCCATGGCCTCCTCACCCCTGCGCTCGGCGACCTTGAACCACGGGTCGGCGAGGTCCACCTGGGAGCGGTGGGCGCGCAGGGCGTCCAGCTTGGCCGGGGCGTGCGGCCGGGCGTCGATCTCCGTCGTGACGGCCTTGTCGGGGGCGCCGAACGGCAGGTCCTCGACGTCACCCGGGAACCCCTCGATGCCCGCCTCACGCATGACGTCGCCGAGATGCCGCAGCGCGGACTTCGGCATCGTGGTGAAGTAGAACTTGGCGATCTTCCAGGGCTCGCCCTCGCCGAAGGATGCGTCCGCGGCGAGCTCGAAGGCCCTCCAGGCCACGCGGTACGCCTGGATGTGGTCAGGATGGCCGTAGAAGCCGTTCTCGTCGTAGGTGACCAGCACCTGCGGCCGGACCTCACGGATGACCTTGACGAGCTCGCCCGCGGCCTCGTCCAGGTCGGCGCGCCAGAAACAGCGCGGGTTCTCGTTGGAGGGGGTGTCCATCATGCCGGAGTCGCGCCAGCGGCCCGGACCGCCGAGGAAGCGGTGGTCCACCACGCCGAGCGCCTTGCAGGCGGCCTCCAGCTCGCCTATGCGGTGCTCGCCGAGGCGGTCCTCGCGGTCGGCCGCGAGGTGGGCCAGATCGGGCACCACGATCTCGCCTTCTTCGCCCAACGTGCAGGTCACGAGGGTGACCTGAGCGCCTTCCGCGGCATATTTCGCCATAGTGGCCCCCGTGCCACTGCTCTCATCGTCGGGGTGAGCGTGCACGAACAGCAAACGCCGATCAGTCATGTGTTCGAGGTTATCCACAGCCTCAAGAACGGGTCATCTGTGTTTCGGTCCGGCCTGGCAGGATGAGGGCCATGAGTGAGAGCTTCCCGCGCCTTTACGCAAGGACCCGCCGGTTCACCCTCGGTGTTCCCCGCGGCTTCACGATCGCCCCTGACGGCGGCCGCGTCGCATTCCTGCGCAGCCGCTCAGGCACCGATCCGGTCACGTGCCTGTGGGAGCTCGACATTCCCTCCGGCGCCGAGCGCCTGGTCCTCGACCCGGCCGGGCTCGGCGCGGCCGACGAAGACCTGCCCGCCGAGGAGCGCGCCCGCCGCGAGCGCGCCCGCGAGCAGGCCGGCGGCGTGGTGGCCTACGCCGCCGACTCCGCGCTCGCCTCCGCCGTCTTCGCGCTCTCCGGCGGCCTCTACCTGGTGGAGCTCGCCACCGGCGCGGTGCGCGCCCTCGACGCCCACGGCCCGGTGATCGACCCCCGCCTGTCCCCCGACGGCGCCCATGTCGCCTACATCAGCGGCGGCGCCCTGCGCGTGCAGGCCGTCTCCGGCGGTGAGGACCGCGCGCTCGCCTCCCCCGAGGCTCCGGGCGTGACGTACGGCCTGGCCGAGTTCATCGCCGCCGAAGAGCTCGGCCGCCACCGCGGCTACTGGTGGTCGCCCGACGGCGCGGCGCTGCTCGTCGCGCGTGCCGACGAGTCCCCCGTCCAGCGGTGGCACATCGCCGACCCGGCCAACCCCGCGCGCCCGCCCGTCTCGGTGAGCTACCCCGCCGCCGGAACGGCCGACGCGGTGGTCTCCCTGGCGATCCTCGGGCTCGACGGCTCGCGCGTCGAGGTCCCCTTCGACGACGAGTACCTGGTCACGGCGAGCTGGGGTCCGCAGGGCCCGCTGATCGTCACGATGCCCCGCGACCAGAAGGCCCAGCGCGTGTACGCCGTCGACCCGGCCACCGGCGAGACCCGGCTGCTGCGCGAGACCACCGACGACGCCTGGGTCGAGGTCATCGGCGGCGTCCCCGCCCGTCTGTCCGACGGCACGCTGGTGTTGGTCGCCGATTCCGAGGGCGGGCGGCGGCTCGTCATCGGCGACGCGCCCGTCACCCCGCCCGGCCTGCAGGTCCGTGACGTCGTCGGCCTGGACGGCGACACGGTGCTGTTCCGGGCCGGCGCCGAGCCCACCGAGATCCACCTGTGGTCGTGGTCGGCCGGGGTGCTCTCCCCCCTCACCGAAGAGGCGGGCGTCCACTCCGGGCAGCTCGCCGGCGGCACCCTCCTGATCGCGAGCCAGACCCTCGCCTCGCCCGCCACCACCGTCCAGGTCCGGGCGGGCGAGCGGCGGCTGTCCATCGCCTCCGTCGCCGAGCGCCCCAAGCTGGAGCCACGGGTTTCGCTGCTCAGCGCCGGCGAGCGCGCCCTCCGCACCGCCGTCCTGTTCCCCAGCGACCACGTCCCCGGCTCCCGTCGCCTCCCCGTCCTCATGGACCCCTACGGCGGCCCGCACGCCCAGCGAGTGCTCTCAGCCGGGCGCCTGTTCCTGGAGCCCCAGTGGTTCGCCGACCAGGGCTTCGCCGTGATCATCTCCGACGGCCGCGGCACCCCCGGCCGGGGCCCCGCCTTCGAACGCGAAGTCCTGCACGACCTGGCGACCCCCGTCCTGGACGACCAGGTCGACGCGCTCAAGGCCGTCGCCCAGATCTATCCCGACGACATCGACACCTCCCGCGTGGCCATCAAGGGCTGGTCGTTCGGCGGCTTCCTCGCGGCCCTCGCCGTCCTGCGCCGCCCCGACGTCTTCCACGCCGCCATCGCCGGAGCCCCCGTCACCGACTGGCGCCTCTACGACACCGCATACACCGAGCGCTACCTCGGCCACCCCCGCGAACTCCCCGAGGTGTACGACCGCTCGTCGCTCATGGCCGACGCCGAGAAGCTGGAACGCCCCCTCCTCCTCATCCACGGCCTCGCCGACGACAACGTGGTAGCCGCCCACACCCTCCGCCTCTCCTCGGCCCTGGTCGCCGCCGGCCGCCCCCACACCGTCCTCCCCCTCTCCGGCGTCACCCACATGACCCCCCAGGAGGTCATCGCCGAAAACCTCCTCCTCCTACAGGTCGACTTCCTCCGCAAGTCCCTGGCCTTCTGACTCCCTGACGCGCGGGCTGTGGTCCGGGGTGGCGCGCACCCCGGACCATGCACCGTCTCCAGCCGGGCAGGCGGGAGCGGGGTTCTTTGCCTTCGCCTTTGCCACAGGCTGGGAGCGTCGCTCCTGCCGCCGCAGGCCGTCCGTTCTCGGGTGGGATCGCGGTGAGCCACCACGACGGCGCGGCACGGGTGGGGGCACACAACCCCAGCCGAGAACCTTCTTCTCTTCCGCGCAGAACGAGGCCGCAAAGGGCGGTGTTGCCGTCGCCGCAGGCGCGGCAAACCCCTTCCTGCGGGTCAGGTCTTCTGCGAAGTGCCGTGCCAGGTTTGCCAGAGGGCGGCGTAGGGGCCGGCGGCGGCGACGAGGGCGTCGTGGGAGCCGAGTTCGCTGATGCGGCCGTCCTCGATGACGGCGACGCGGTCGGCGTCGTGGGCGGTGTAGAGCCGGTGCGCGATGGCGATCACCGTGCGCCCGTGCAGGACGGCCGCGAGCGAGCGTTCCAGGTGGCGTGCCGCACGCGGGTCGAGCAGCGAGGTGGCCTCGTCGAGGACGAGGGTGTGCGGGTCGGCCAGCACCAGCCGGGCCAGCGCGGTCTGCTGGGCCTGGGCGGGCGAGAGGGCCAGCCCGCCGGAGCCGACCACGGTCTCCAGGCCGTCGGGCAGGGCCTCGGCCCACTCCCAGGCGTCGACGGCCGCGAGCGCCTCCTTGACCTCGCTGTCCCCGGCGTCCGGGCGGCCGATCAGCACGTTCTCGCGCAGCGTGCCCCGGAACACGTGGTGCTCCTGGGTGACGAGCGCGACGTGGCCGCGTAGCTCGTCCAGGGGCAGTTCGACGAGGGGGACGTCCCCGACGGTGACCGCGCCGGTCCGCGGGCCGTGGATGCCGGCCAGCAGCCGGCCGAGCGTGGACTTGCCCGCGCCCGAGGGCCCGACCATCGCCAGCCGCTCCCCCGGCGCGACGCGCAGCGACACGCCGTGCAGCACGTCGTGGCCGTCGCGGTAGGCGTAGCGGACGTCGTCGGCGACCATCTCTTCGCCGTTCGGGCGTCCGGTGCCCGCGCTGCGGTCGTCGGGCACGTTGGCCACGCCGAGCAGCCGGGCCATGGACGCCCCGCCGACCTGCAGCTCGTCCACCCAGGACAGCAGCCGGTCGAGCGGGTCGACGAGTTGCTGCGCGTAGAGGGTGGCCGAGGTGACGGCGGCCAGGGAGACGTGGCCGTCGATGTAGAACAGGCCGCCGATCAGCACGGTCATGGTGACGGGGATGACGTAGCCCATCTCCACGGCCGGGAACCACGCCGTTCGCAGGCGCAGGGTGTACCGCTCGGCGGCCCAGGAGCGGGCGATGTCGCCGTCGGTGCGCGCGTGGCGGCGGTCCTGCAGGCCGAACGCCTCGACCGTGCGCGCGCCTTCGACGGTCTCGCCGAGCCCTTCGGTCATCTCGGCGTACGCGGCGTTCTCGCGGAGGTAGCCGTCCCTGGCGCGTCTGAGGTACCGCCGGGTGGCGACCCACAGCAGGGGGACGGCGATGAGCGAGGGCAGCAGCAGCAACGGGCCGGCGAGGGCCAGCGCGCCCAGCACGAACGCACCCGACACCAGGGCGATCAACGTCTCGGGCACGGCATGGCGGACGGTGCGGGTGAGCGCGTCGACGTCGCGCGAGGTGCGGGTGACGAGGTCGCCGGACCCGGCGCGTTCGACGGTGGACAGCGGGAGGGCGAGCACGCGGTCGACGAAGTCCTCGCGCAGCTCGGCCAGGATCTTCTCGCCGAGGACCGCGGAGGCGTATACGGCGTACCTGATCAGCACGGCCTGCGCGACGACGAACCCGGCGATCGTGAGGGCGACGGTGTCGACCCCGGCGCCCGTGCCGAGCCGCACGCTTTCGACCAGCTCGCCGAGCAGGCGGGGCGCGACCAGGCCGGACACGGCGGCCAGAGCGTGCAGGCCGAGGGCCAGGGTGAGGCGGCCGGGGTACTTGAGGGTCAGCCGCCGCGCGTAGGCGCGCACCTGTGCGCGGTCGGCGACGGGCAGGATGGTCCGTCCGGCGCTCACGGGCGTGCGCCCTTCGTCTGTTTCCTGCGGGTTCTCACGGTCAGCACGATGGTCACTCCGAGCGGGTCACGGTCGCGGCGTAGTCGCGGCGGGTGGCGAGCAGGTGGCGGTGGGAGCCCTCGGCGCGCGCCACGCCGTCCTCCATGAAGATCACGTGGTCGGCGTGGTCCAGCACCAGGGGGCTGGTGGTGCAGACGAGCGTCGTGCGCCCGGCCCTGGCCTGGCCGAGCCGCTCGGCGATCCGCGCCTCGGTGTGGGCGTCCACGGCGCTGGTGGGCTCGACGAGGATCAGCACCTCGGGGTCGGCGACGAGGGCGCGGGCCAGTCGCAGCCGCTGCCGCTGGCCTCCGGAGAACTCGCGGCCGGCCTCGGCGACGTGGGCGTCCAGGCCGTCGGGCAGCGCCTCGACGATGTCCTCGGCGCCGGCGGTGTGCAGCGCGCGGCGCAGGTCGTCGCCGGAGGCCGTGCCGGTGACGTCGAGCTGGTCGCGCAGCCGCCCGCTGAAGAGCCTGGCGCCGTTGTCGGCGACGAGCACACGGCGCCGCACCTCCTCCAGCGGAAGGTCTGCCAGCGGGACGCCGCCGAGGGTGACGTCGGCGGCGGCGTACAGGCCGAGCCGGTCGGCGACGGCGATGGCGTCCTCGGGCACCGTGCTCACCAGGGCCGTGAACCGGCCGTGCGGCACGGTGACGCCGGAGGCCGGGTCGGCCAGGTCGCCACCGGGTGTGCCGGTGGCGGTGGCGTTGCCGGTGACCTCCGGGTTCAGGGAGAGGATGCGCACGACCCTGCGGGCGGCGACGTGGCCCTTGGTGAGCTTGTCGGCCATTTCGGTGAGCGTGCGCAGCGGGCCCACCAGGAACAGCGCGTACCCGTAGAACGCGACGAGCTGGCCGACGGTGATCGTGCCGTCCAGGGCGAGGTGGGCGCCGCGCCAGGTGACGAAGGCGATGAGCAGGCCGGGCAGCAGAACCTGCGCCGCGTCCAGGGTGGCGTTGACGGAGGCCACGCGCACGCCCGCCGTCCGCACCCGCTGGGACTGCGCGCGGTAGCGGTCGGCGAAGACCTGCTCGCCGCCGATGCCGCGCAGCACCCGCAGGCCCGCGACGATGTCGGAGGCGCGGGTGGCCAGCTCGCCTTGCAGGTCGCGCTGGGTGTGCTGCCAGCGGTGCAGCGGGCGGAGCAGGGGCACGACGGCCAGGGCCATGAGCGGTACGCCGATGAGCACGGTCAGGCCCAGCTCGGGGGAGGTGACGAGCAGGATCACGGTGACGGCGGCGATGGCGATCAGGCTGCCGGTGCCGCGCAGGAGGATGTCGAGGGCGCTGCCGATGTGCGAGATGTCGGAGTTGCCCACGCTGATCACTTCGCCGGTGGAGAGCAGCTTCGGCAGCGTCGCGCCGAGGCGGGTGGCCTGGCGGGCGGTGACCTGCACGGTGCGGTAGGCGGCGGCCAGGTAGCTGTAGACGGCCCTGCGGTGGCGCATGACGCCGCCGAAGGCCGCGGTCACGCCCAGCACGAGCATGATCGCCGACCAGCGGACCAGCCCCTCGGTGTCCCGCTGCGTCAGGCTGTCGATGGCGCGGCCGAGCGCCGCGGGGACCAGCGCCTGGGCGAGCCACCACAGCACGGCGAAGCCGATGCCGGCGAGCAGCGGCCCCGCCTGGCCGCGCGCCGTCCACCAGAGGTATCGGAATGGACTGCGGGCATCGGGAACACCGGGGTCGGCGTGGGGAAGCGTGCGCATAACCTCCACAGGCTCGCAGCGACCGGCGGCGGCGGGCAATCGATTTTCCGCCTGCCGACGCTGGTGAGCAGCGAAAAGATGGAGGTTCCCCCGTCCCGGAGAAGATCTTCCTTCGACAGCGCTCGTCAACCAATGTTGACAGCCACGCACGCGTCAACCTATATTGACAGCCATGAGCGATACGGCACAGCTGGCCTCCGACGCCGGCAGCCGCGACCCCGCCGTCGGCCTCCGCGCCGTACGGGCGCTGCGCGTCCTGGTGGAACGCCTGGAGGCGCTCCAGGTCGAGAGCGCCCGCGACCAGGGCTGGTCGTGGCAGGAGATCGCGGTCCTGCTCGGCGTGAGCAGACAGGCGGTTCACAAGAAGTACGCGGGCGGCCGCGGTCTACTCAGACGGGAGAAATGACGATGTTCGAGCGGTTCCAGGCGAACGCCCGCCAAGTGGTCGTCCAGGCCCAGGAAGAGGCCCGGCTGTTCGACCACGACCACATCGGCACCGAGCACCTGCTCCTGGCCCTGCTGCGGCAGCCCGACTCGGTCGGCGGCAGGATCCTGACGCGGCACGGGCTCGACCACGACCGGGCGCGCGACATGATCACACGGCTCCTGGACGCCTCCGCACCGGAACGGCTGGACGCTCAGGCCCTGGAGGCCATCGGCATCGACCTCGACGTGGTCCGCGAGAAGGTCGAGGCCGTGTTCGGCCCCGGCGCCCTCGACCGGGAGCGCCGCCCCCGCCGCGGCAAGCCCTGGTTCCTCGGCGGCGACCACATCCCCTTCAGCGGCCGGGCCAAGAAGGTGCTGGAACTCTCCCTGCGCGAGGCCATCGCCCTCAAACACAACCACATCAGCGACGCCCACATCCTCCTCGGCCTGCTCCGAGAGGCCGACGGCCTCGCCGCCCGCGTCCTCACCGACACCGGCCTCGCACCCGACTCCCTACGCGCCGAAATCCGCGCCGAACTCGCGTAAGCCCGCCCTTCCCGCCCCCTCTGCCATCGCCGTCGCCGGGATTTGTTGCTGTGGCCCGGCATGATGATCGCCGGAACCCCTCGGAGCACGGCCGGAAGAGAAAACGTCTAGGAAGTCACCAAGTCACCCTGGCAGACGGCAATGGCATCGCCTACGACCATCTAGCCGGAGGCTTACTCACTTCTGTGGGCGCGCTGGGACCGCCCGGTTGGGCGGTGTGTCGCGGGTGTCCCAGCGCGTGCTGGCCAAGCGGCGTTCGGTCATCGTGAGCAGATCGAAGATCTCTCGTGCCAGGTACCCCGTGGTGTTTCTCTCGACCTGCTTGGGATGGAGAATGCGCGCCTTCGCGAGCTCTTCCAGCGCCTGACGCGCCGCCGGATGAGTAACCGACAATAGGCGCTCGACCGTGCGCGCCGTCACCACGGGGACGGCCGGCAGCAAGTCGCGAAGGCGTTCGACGGCGGAACCCGCACGTGGAACCGCTCTCAACCCTTGTGATCTACGGAAGGCGTAATGGCGCTCGCACCACTCATCATGCAGTTCCGTCAACGCGTCGGCGAACTCCTTCGCCTGTTCGACAGCTGTCGTAGCGGCCGCGATGAAGACCCGCAGCCAGGAGCCGAGCGCCGAGCGAGCTTCGACAGTGGAGGGGGCGCCGACATAGCGATACGCCGTCAACCCGGCGACGTACCGATCGGACTGCGTAAGTAGCACGAGGCTGATCGGGAGAATGGCATTAGGGGTCAAACCACGTCGCGCGAGCACCGTGTGGATGAGGGCCCGCCCGACCCTGCCGTTTCCATCGGTGAAAGGGTGGATCGTCTCGAACTGCGCGTGCACGATGGCCGCCTGGACGATGGGAGCGTGGTGCGCGCCGTTCATGAAGGCCACGAGGTCGTCCATGAGCGGTGCCACCTGCTCAGGCGGAGGAGGAACGAACTCCGCGTCCAAGGGATGCCATTGGCCGCCGCCGATCCAGTTCTGTACCTGCCGGAGGCCGTGTTGCCTCTCGTCCGGCAGCAACACACGATGAAGATCCACGATGTGGGCAACGGAGAGCACATCGGCGCCGACAAGGTCGGTGACAGCCCGACGCAGCGCGGTCACATTGTTGGCGACCAATCGCGCCGTCGCGGTGAATCCATGCGAGACGCCGGCATCCGAACCGGCGAGTTCCGCGAGCGCCACCTGTTGGGGCGACACCTGGAGCCCTTCGATACGGGACGACGCGATCGCCTCCGATCTCAGGAGGAAGCGCGCCAAACCATCTACACCGTGACTTGCCGGGTGTGCAATCAAAAGCCGGACAAGGCGCTCGGCCTCCGCCGCCGCCTCGGCGATCTCGGGTGGCATGGCGACCTGACGTCCGAGGAGCCGATCAGGGACATAAGCGCGATAGATACCCCCACGCCGGTCACGCTTGCCAGGCGCGTCCCAGGCCACCGGCCACGATGCCTCTAGGTAATCGGCCACGGTTGTATCCTTTCACGCACCGGCCGAGCGTGAAAGGATAAGCCTTATCCTTTCACGAGCCTTGCATTCGCGTAAGGATGCGGCACCTCGCTAGCCCCCGTCGGCACGGCTGGTTTGGATGTGCCCTTGTCTGGGGGGCCTGTCAGAGTTTGAGGCCGATGCCGCCCGTGATGAGGCGGTCGGTTGTGGTCAGGGGGCGGCCGGATGGGGTGTCGGGGTGGAAGTCGGGGAGGTGGACGACGCCGGGGGTCAGCAGCGTGGTGCCGTCGAAGTAGCCCGTGATCTCTTCTATGGTGCGGAACCTTCCGGTGCCGAGCACGCCCAGGAACGCCTGTTCCAGCGCCGCGGCATCGGGGGCCGAGGAGCAGAAGTGAGTGATGAAAAGCGGGCTGCCGGTGGGGGCGGCGCTCAGGTAGGCGTCCACGATCGCCTTGGGGCTCTCGTCGTCGTGCAGGTGGTGCAGGATGCCCGCCAGCACGAGGGCGACGGGCTGCGTGAAGTCGATGACCTTGCGCAGGGCGGGGTCGTTGAGCACGCTCTCCGGGTCCCTGAGGTCGGCCTCGACGACCGCCGTGCCGCCGTCGCCGGACAGCAGCGACCGGCTGTGCGCCCGCACCATCGGGTCGATGTCCACGTAGACCACCCGGGCCTCGGAGACCGAACGGCCCGCGACCTGGTGGGTGTTCTCGGCCGTCGGCAGCCCCGAGCCCAGGTCGAGGAACTGCCGGACGCCGAGCGTCCCGGCCAGGTACCCGATCCCGCGCCCGAGTGCCCGCCTGTTCTGGATCGCGACGTCGCAGATCTGTGGGCACGCCTCGCGCAGCGCCGCGACGACGGCCCGGTCGGAGGCGAAGTTGTCGGTGCCGCCGAGCAGCGCGTCGTACACGCGGGCGATGGTGGGACGGCCGGCGTCGACACCCGGCGGCACAGGCCGTTCGTAGTCGTTGGCGCTCACGCGCCCTCCCTTCGACACTGCGCGTGCTCCTGCCCGCCACCATAACCGCTACATGACGTGTCCGATGCACTACTGAGAGAGAACGCCTAGCGTGGACGCGGTTCAAGCGATGAGCAGGCGGAGGCCGAGATCTGCCGCGTCGAGGGCGGCGAGGTCGCTGTTGCGCTCGGCCCACCGGCCGGAGTCGAGGTCGTCGCCGAGGCTTCGCACCGCCCGCTGCTCGGCCTCCGGCCCGACCCTCGTCCACACCGACATCGCACGGCGCACGTCATCCTCCAGATACGCCTCCGGTCGGCGCCAGTACGCCTCGAACAGGCCATCAGCGCAGTCCCACGGGATGGGCACCGGCTCAGCGCGGGCGCCGATCGCGTCGACCATCCCGGTAAGCGAGGGAAATTCCGCGAGGACGGCCGCGAACTCGGGCAAATAGTCGCGGGTAAGCCAGAACCGGTCCTGCCATCCGGGCTCGTCGGTGTCGAACGTGAGCACCACCACGCGGTGGGCCACGCGCCGCATCTCGCGCAGCCCTGCTATCGGGTCCCCCCAGTGATGAACGGTGGAGACGGCCATCGCGACGTCGAAGGACCGGTCCTCGAACGGCAGGCTCTCCGCGGCGGCGGCCACGCACGGCGCCGCGCCGGCAGGCCGCTGCCCCCGCATGACCGCCGATGGCTCCACCGCGGTCACGTCGCGATCAGCAGGCTCGTAGGAGCCGGTGCCGGCCCCGACGTTCAGCACCGTCCGCGCGTCGCCGAGCGCGTCCCAGATCCGCGCGGCGATCCGCGGCTCGGTACGCCGTGTCGCGGTGTAAGCGCTGCCGATCGCGTCGTACAGCCGTGCACCGAGCATCTCTAGTTGCTCCTTCGGCGTCACCTTCAGTCCCTTCGCCCGTGCCTCAAGTTCCCTGTCGATGGCCGCCACCATGGCGTCAGCGTGATCACGCCGCTCCAGCAGCAGGCCGCGCAGTCGGCGCAGGTGCGCGACCGCGTCGGTGGACGGGTCGCCGACCAGTTCCGCGACCTCCCGCAACCCGAAGCCCAACCGCCGATAGGCCAGGACCTCCCGCAGCCGCTCCACGTCGCCCGCCGAATAGGCCCGGTACCCGGCCGCGGTCCGCGCCGACGGCCGGACGAGCCTGATCTCGTCATAGTGATGCAGCGTGCGGACGCTCACGCCGGCCAGCTCGGCTACGTGTCCCACGGTCCAGTGCTCCTCCATGGCACCGAATATGCGGCCTGACGCCACGTGAGGGTCAAGTGCCTCACGGACTGCGGCATCGACGACGACCCCACCGACCCCTTCGTGGCGGCGGCACGTTGACTTTGTCGCAAAGTTTGACGCACCATATTGCTACAAAGCTTGCGACAAAGCCTGCGACCAGGGAGGCGCCATGACTCGTGAACCATCACCGGACGCCGGTCCGCCGACGCGTGCGGCCGACCTGCGCCTGGCGGGCGAGTGGCTGGCCCGGCACGACCTGGCCGGAGCTCGCCCCACCCCGCTGCTGGCCAGCCGGCTGGTGGTCCGGAGACAGGCCCGCCTCGCCGCTCACGTCATCCTGGGGGTGCTGATCATCGCGAGCGCCCTCGCCAGTGTCGCCTTCCTCGGACCTCAGCCGCAGCACCCGCTGCAGCTACCGGCCCTGACCGTCGTCGTGGCCGGACTGCTGCTGGCGCAGTCGCTGCTCGACTGGTGGGTGCGACGCGTCGACCAGCGGGCGGGCGCGACGCTGTCCCGCAGGGCCGCCCATCTGATCCAGCCCGGCTGGCGGGCCGTGCTCGGCCGGCCGTACGCCGTCTTCACGGTCGCCACCTTCGCCGGTGCGATGGCGCTGACCGGGAGCGCCCTGGCCGTTCCCGACCCCACCGTGCGGCGGCCGGCCGTCGTCCTGTTGATCGGCATGCTCGGCGCGACCGCCATCTTCGCCCTGCAGCTACGCCATCTGCTCAGGCACCCGGTCGTGGCGGAGGACGAGGAGTCGCTGACCGCCGATGTCATCATGCGCGTCGAAGACGCCCGCGTCCTCGCCACGCCGAACGTGCAGTGGTCACTGCCCATGGTGCTGCTCTTCGGCACCGCGCCCGGCTGGTGGAGCGCCGCTTCGGTCGCCTACCTGCTCCTGGGCCTGGTCGCCTTCATCGCGCTCAACACCAGGACGCCGTCGAGCGCGACGGTGGCCCGGCAGGCGATGAGCAACCGATGATCATAATCGACGCGGCCTCGCCGGTACCGCCCTTCGAGCAGCTACGGGCCCAGCTCGCCCGGCAGATCCAGGACCGCACGCTGGCCGTGGGCGCCCGGCTGCCGACCATCCGCCACCTCGCGGCCGACCTCGGCCTGGCCGTCAACACGGTCGGCCGGGCCTACCGGGAGCTGGAGGAGGCGGGGTTGATCGAGACACGCGGACGGGCGGGCTCGTTCGTTTCGGCCGCCGGCGAGGAGGGCCGGGAGCGGGTCCGCAGGGCCGCCGCCGACTACGCGGCCGTAGTGGCCGGCGTCGGCATCGACGCGGGAGAGGCGATCCGCATCGTGCAGGCGGCCCTGACATCCCGCGGCGCAGCACCGACCCCGTCATGACCGCGAACCGTCCAACGCCTTCGCCGACCGCCTGACCAGGCCCTCCACCCACATCCCGCCGAACGACGAGCCCCTGCCGGACTTGTACGCCTAGTGCCACAGACGCTCCGAGTGCCTCATCACGATCTCCGTGGTGGACATTGGCATGGGCCGTACATGTCGCTCACCACGAATGTGGCGGCGTGATCGCCGGACGACAGGCGCCAGCGCGCCCAGACCGTCTTACCGGAGCCGTCCGGTGGGCGCGTGACGCCATGGTCGTGGGCGAGGGCGGCGACGATGGCCAGGCCTCGGCCATGGAGGGCTTCGACGGCCAGGTTGAGGTGTCGCGGCAACTCGCGGCCGTGGTCGGTCACGCGCACACACAAGTCCTGGCGGGTCGACCAGAGCGAGAGGCGGATCGGCGGCTCGCCATGGGTGACGGCGTTCGCGAGCAGTTCTCCCACGACGAGAACCACGTCGTCCACGACCTCTCCCGCCCCCCAGTGGGTGATCACGTCCTTTACCAGACGGCGAGCCTTCCCGATCATCGGCAGGTTGTCGGGCAGATCCCAGCAGACGGTACGCAGACCGTCCGGCGCTGCTCCCATGACACTCCTCGGCGTGGTCCTGTTGCGCGACCGGCGAGCGGATCACCATGTCCCGGCCGCATTCCGACCTTCCCCGTACGGGCGTGCGGCAGGTGGGGACGTGGGTCTCCGAAACCCATTCGCTCGCTCAACGTAAGCACTAGTGTGCACAGAGTTAGTGCGTCGCGAAGCCAAACCAAGTGAACTAGTTCAGTTTTTCTGCGTGACAGGCACCCGTCCCAGGTCACAGATGGAGGGAAACATGAGTCCTCGCACCAGTCCCACCGCTCGCCGCAGGCGACTGGCGGCCGAGCTTCGGCGCCTGCGAAAGGAGGCGGGACTGACTCGGGAGCAGGTGGCGGAAGTCATCGGCTGCGCACCGGCCACCATCACGCGCTTCGAGATCGCCCGCTCCGGACCTCGCGTGGGCGAGGTGGCACTCATGCTGGAGTTGTACGGGATCACCGGAGCGCAGCGGGACGCCCTGCTCAAGATGGCCAAGGAAGCGCGCAGACGTGGTTGGTGGCATCCGTACAGCGGCGCGATCCCCACCTGGTTCGAGACGTACGTGAGCTTGGAAGAGGAAGCCGCGACGATTAGGGCGTACGAGTCGGAGTGCGTACCAGGGTTGCTCCAGACAGCCGGGTACATGCGGGCGGTGACCCTTGCGGAACCGGTCGTACCTGGCGCTGAGGAGATCGATCGCCGGGTGGCCGTACGCATGGAGCGTCAGGCCAGACTCAGTGGTGACGAGGCACCTGCGATCTGGGCCGTGCTCAACGAAGCGGCCGTGCGCCGGCAGGTGGGTGGCAGGGAGACGATGCGGGACCAACTGGAGCGACTCATGGAGGTGTCACGGCTTCACAACGTCACGCTCCAAATCCTGCCGTTCGAGGCCGGTGCTCATCCAGGTATGGACGGCGCCTTCACCATTCTCGGCTTCCCCGAGAGCATGGATCCGGACGTCGTATATGTCGAATACCGCGCAGGGAGCCTCTATCTAGAAGGCCGGACAGAGGTTGATACTTACAACCTGATGTTCGATCACCTACGCGCTCGTGCGCTCAGCCCTGACGAATCCCAGGCACTGATCGCGAAGGTTCACCAGGACCTCCGGTGACACCGCCTGGCAGAGCAGATCGGATCCGTGATGGACGCTTTCGCGATCAAGTGGCGGAAGAGCAGTCGGAGCAGTGGCCAGGGAGGCAACTGCGTAGAGGTGGCCTTATCGAATCCGATCGCCGCCCGTGGTGGATCCGGCGGCCCACGTCGCTTGGTGCGGGATTCCAAGCGTCCAGATGACATCGTGCTGGCATTCTGCCCCGCAGGGTGGTACGACTTTCTCCGGGCCATCAAGGACGGGTCCTTAGGGTCCTGACCGCGGTTCTCTTGGCCAATGACGCGAGGACCGGCGTTGCCGGTCGCGGCGAGGGCATGGGGAACACAGGCCGAGCCGGAGGCGGGGGCCGTTGGGCCGCAGGCCCTGGGAAAACAGCCTGAGCGGAGCGAAGACCTTTTTGAGGCCGGAGGCCTGATGTGCTTTAGGCCGGAGGCTTGACGTACCCAAGGCGGAGGACCTGGCGTACGTAAGGCCGGGCCCCTGGTGGTTCCAGGGCCCGGCGTTGGGGTGTTACTTGGCGGCCTTTAGGTAGTCGCGGTTCATTTGGGTTATTACGTCGAGGGAGATGCCCTTGGGGCAGACGGCGGTGCATTCGCCGGTGTTGGTGCAGCCGCCGAAGCCCTCCAGGTCCATCTGTTCGACCATGGCGAGGGCGCGGGAGTCGCGTTCGGGCTGGCCCTGAGGTAGCAGGCCCAGGTGGGTGATCTTGGCGCCGGTGAAGAGGGAGGCCGAGCCGTTGGGGCAGGCGGCGACGCAGGCGCCGCAGCCGATGCAGGTGGCGGCGTCGAAGGCGGCGTCGGCGTTCTCCTTCTTGACCGGGACGCTGTGGGCGTCGGGGGCCGAGCCGGCGGGGACGGAGACGAAGCCGCCGGCCTGGATGATGCGGTCGAAGGAGCCGCGGTCGACGACCAGGTCCTTGATGACGGGGAACGGCGCGGCGCGCCACGGCTCGATGGTGACGGTGGCGCCGTCCTCGAAGTGGCGCATGTGGAGCTGGCAGGTCGTGGTGGCCCGCTGCTCGCCGTGCGCGACGCCGTTGATGACCATGCCGCACATGCCGCAGATGCCCTCGCGGCAGTCGTGGTCGAAGGCGACCGGGTCGTCCCCTTCGAGGATGAGCCGCTCGTTGAGGACGTCGAGCATCTCCAGGAAGGACATGTCCGGGGACACGTCCGTGACCTGGTAGGTCACCATGCGCCCCGAGTCGCCGGGGCCGTTCTGCCGCCAGACTTTGAGGGTCAGGTTCACTTGTAGCTCCGCTGGGTCATCTTGACGTACTCGTAGTCGAGCTCTTCCTTGTGCAGGACGGGCGTGCCGTCCCGGCCGTACTCCCAGGCGGCGACGTAGGCGAAGCCGTCGTCGTCGCGCAGCGCCTCGCCGTCCTCGGTCTGGGACTCGGCGCGGAAGTGCCCGCCGCAGGACTCGGTGCGGTGCAGGGCGTCCAGGCACATCAGCTCGGCGAGGTCGAAGAAGTCGGCGACCCGGCCGGCCCGCTCCAGGGCCTGGTTGAGCCCTTCCTCGTCGCCGGGGACCTTGACGTTCTTCCAGAACTCCTCGCGTAGCTCGGGGATGCGGTCGAGGGCCTTGCGCAGGCCCTCCTCGGTGCGTTCCATGCCGCAGTGGTCCCACATGAGCTTGCCGAGCTCGCGGTGGTAGGAGTCGGCCGTGCGGGTGCCGCCGACGGACAGCAGGCGGCCGATCTTGCCGGTGACCTGGCCGAGGGCCTCGTCGACGTCGGCCTTCTCGACCTCGCCGAAGGGTCCGCCGGCGAGGTAGTCGCCGATCGTGGTGGGCAGGACGAAGTAGCCGTCCGCGAGGCCCTGCATGAGGGCGGAGGCGCCGAGGCGGTTGGCGCCGTGGTCGGAGAAGTTGGCCTCGCCGATGACGAACAGGCCGGGGATGGTGGACTGCAGGTCGTAGTCCACCCACAGCCCGCCCATGGTGTAGTGGACGGCGGGGTAGATGCGCATGGGCCGGGTGTAGGGGTCCTCGCCGGTGATGCGCTCGTACATCTCGAAGAGGTTGCCGTACTTCTTCTCGACGGCGTCCTTGCCGAGGCGGGCGATGGCGTCGGCGAAGTCTAGGTACACGCCGAGCCCGCCGGGGCCGACGCCGCGGCCCTCGTCGCAGACGTTCTTGGCGGCCCGGGACGCGATGTCCCGGGGGACAAGGTTCCCGAAGGCCGGATAAATCCGCTCAAGGTAGTAGTCGCGGTCGGATTCCGGGATGTCGCCGGGCGCACGGGAGTCCCCGGCCTCGACCGGCACCCAGACCCGCCCGTCGTTGCGCAGCGACTCCGACATCAGCGTCAGCTTCGACTGGTAGTCGCCGCTGACCGGGATGCACGTCGGGTGGATCTGCGTGTAGCAAGGGTTCCCGAAGTACGCGCCGCGCCGGTGCGCCCGCCAGATCGCCGTGGTGTTGCACCCCTTGGCGTTGGTGGACAGGAAGAACACGTTGCCGTACCCGCCGGTGGCCAGCACGACCGCGTCCGCGAGGTGGGTCTCGATCTCGCCGGTGACCAGGTCGCGGACGATGACGCCGCGCGCCCGCCCGCCGCTGACCACCAGGTCGAGCATCTCGTGCCGGGTGTGCATCTCGACGGTCCCGGCCGCGATCTGGCGCTCCAGGGCCTGGTAGGCGCCGAGCAGGAGCTGCTGGCCCGTCTGCCCGCGGGCGTAGAAGGTCCGGGAGACCTGCGCGCCGCCGAAGGAGCGGGTGTCGAGCAGGCCGCCGTACTCGCGGGCGAACGGCACGCCCTGGGCCACGGCCTGGTCGATGATGTTCACGCTGACCTGGGCGAGCCGGTAGACGTTGGACTCGCGGGCGCGGAAGTCGCCGCCCTTGACGGTGTCGTAGAACAGGCGGTGGATCGAGTCGCCGTCGCCCCGATAGTTCTTGGCCGCGTTGATGCCGCCCTGCGCGGCGATGGAGTGCGCGCGCCGGGGGGAGTCCTGGTAGCAGAACGACTTGACCTTGTAGCCCAGCTCGCCGAGGGTCGCCGCGGCGGAGCCGCCGGCGAGCCCGGTGCCCACGACGATCACGGTGAGCTTGCGCTTGTTGGCGGGGTTGACGAGCTTGGCGGAGAAGCGGCGGGTGTCCCAGCGGTCCTCGATGGGCCCGGCGGGGGCCTTGGTGTCGCGGATCGGCTCCCCGGTCGTGTAGTTCACTTCACAGCTCCGATCATCACGGCGATGGGAACGGACACGAACCCGAGGATCAGCACGGCGGAGCCGGCGGCGGCGACGGCGCTGAGCAGGCCGCGGGCCCGGCCGCGGGTCAGCCCGAGCGTCTGGAAGGCGCTCCACAGGCCGTGGCGCAGGTGCAGCCCCACCATCACGAGGGCCAGGATGTAGAAGGCCGTCACCCACCACCGGGAGGGGTCGAACCCGGCGACGACGCGGTCGTACGGGGAGGCGTGGAAGCCCTTGGGGTTGACGGTCCCGAAGGTCAGGTCGAGCAGGTGCCAGACGACGAACAGCAGGATGATCACGCCGCCGTAGCGCATGGTGTGGACGACGTAGCCGCCGGCCTGCGACTTGCGCCGGGCCGCGTACTTGACGGGGCGGGCCTTGGCGGCGCGACGGGCCAGCGAGACCGCCGACCACATGTGCAGCACGACCGCGGCGACCAGCGCGATCTCGGTGAGGGTCAGCAGCGTGCGGCCGGGCACGGCGGGCTCGCCGACGGTGCGCAGCCATTCGGCGTAGGAGTTGAACGACTCCGCGCCGAGGAAGATCTTGAGGTTGCCCAGCATGTGACCGATGAGGAAGAGCACCAGCACGGCGCCGGTGACCGCCATGACGGCCTTCCTGCCGTTGGAGGTGCGCAGCAGGCCCGGCCCGCGCCGCGCCGGCGTCCTCGGCGGATCGGGGTGGCGGCGGACCTCGGCGGTGGCCATGCCTCGTTCGATGGTGGATGTCACATCCATCGACGCTAAGTAAGGCGGGGATAAGGCGTCCAAGTCATCGGCCGCCTCGTGTCGATAGCCGGAGGCTATGCACCGTGGCCCTTCGGGTCATCGGACGTTCCGACCCCCCGGGCCGATGCGAGCAATCTCACACCCGCATGCCGCCCGCGAGCGGCGGCGACGCCCACCGTACGCTGTGGACCGTGCAGCTACAGCAACTGGCCTCGTTCGTGGCTGTGGCGGAGACCGCACACTTCACGCACGCCGCCGAGCGGATGCGGCTCGCCCAGCCGTCCCTGAGCAAGCAGATCAAGGCGCTGGAGGCCGAGCTGGGCGCGCCGCTGTTCAGCCGCGCCCGCGGCAACGTGACGCTCACCCCCGCCGGCGAGCTGCTGCTCCCCCTGGCGCGGCGCATTCTGGCGGACGCCGAGACCGCGCGCCGCGAGGTGGCGGAGCTGGCCGGGCTGGGCCGGGGCCGGGTGCGGCTCGGCGCGACGCCGTCGCTGTGCGCGGGGCTGCTGGCCGAGGCGCTGGCCCGCTTCCACGACGACTATCCGGGCATCGACCTGCTGGTGGAGGAGGGCGGCTCGCGCGACCTGGTCCGCGACCTGGCGCGCGGCCAGCTCGACCTGGCACTGATCATCCTGCCCCTGCAGAGCAGCGACCCTTCGCTGGTGACCGAGGAGATCCTGCGCGAGAACCTGGTGGTCGCCTCACCCGCCGGAACACGTCCGCGCCGGCCGTACGTGCGGATCGAGGAGCTGCGCGGCCGGCCGATGGTGATGTTCCGCCGGGGGTACGACCTGCGCGAGGCGACGCTGAACGCCTGCCGCCAGGCCGGTTTCGAGCCGCGCTTCGCCGTCGAGGGCGGCGAGATGGACGCGGTGCTGCGCTTCGTCGAGGCCGGGCTCGGGGTCGCGGTGGTGCCGTCGATGGTGCTGGACGGGCGGCCCGGCCTGGCGGGCACCCCGCTGGCCCCGCCGGGCCTTCGCCGCGCGGTCGCGCTCGCCCATCGCAAGGATGTCGAGCCCATCCGTGCGGCCCTGGCGTTCCGCGCTACGCTGCTCTCCTATCTGTCCGAGGCAGCCGAGGAGGGGTCTCTGCCGCAGGGTGTCGAGCTGAGCACTCCTCCCGCAGAGCTGTGACATGCGCGCGACAGCAACAGCGATTTCGAATGCTTCATGCCTTAAGTCACGGTTTTGTACATTCATGCGTCGGGGCGACTTTCGCTATATGGTGCAGGTCAACAGGCAAGGTCAACCCACACTTCATAAGAGGCACCAGTGACCGCGCTCTCGCCCGGCACGCCGGCGGCGCCGACCGAGATGCAGACGATCCTCTTGATCGAGGACGACGCGGGCGACGCGTTCCTGGTCGAGGAGCTGCTGGCGACCACTCCTGCGCCCCCCAAGATCATCTGGGCGCGCAGCATGGCCGAGAGCCGCGACCGGCTCACCGACCAGGTCCAGTGCGTGGTGGTGGACCTCTCGCTGCCCGACGCCTCGGGCCTGGAGGCGCTGCAGCAGGTCATCGCCATGGCGCCCGACACGGCCGTGCTCGTGCTGACCGGCCTCAACGACGCGCACGTCGGCGTCGAGGCCGTCGCGGCCGGCGCCCAGGACTACCTGGTGAAACAGGACGTCGACGAGCGCCTGCTCGCCCGGGCCATCAGCTACGCCATCGAGCGCAAGCGCGCCGACCTCACCCAGCGCAAGCTCGCCGAGGCCCAGCACTTCAGCCGCGAGAACACCCGCCTGGAGCACGGCCTGCTGCCCGTCCCCCTGCTCGACCACACCCAGGGGCTCCAGCACCACGCGCGCTATCTGCCAGGACGCCGGCAGGCCCTGCTCGCGGGCGACTTCTGGGACACCGTGCAGACCCCCGACGGCGCGGTCCACGTCGTGATCGGCGACGTGTGCGGCCACGGCCCCGACGAGGCGGCGCTCGGCGTCGCCCTGCGCATCGCCTGGCGCGCGCTCGTCCTGGCGGGCCACACGGGCAACGACCTGCTGGCCACCCTGGAGACCGTGCTGCGCAACGAGCGCAAGTCCCCCGAGATCTTCACCACCCTGTGCACGGTGACGATCGAGCCCGGCCTGCGCCACGCCGACCTGCACGTCGTCGGGCACCCGCCCCCGCTGTTCCTGCGCGGCGACATCCACCAGGGCATCCTGGACGTCGTGCCCGACGCGCCGTCCGGGCCGCCGCTCGGCATCTTCCGCGACATCGAGTGGGCCACGATCCGGCTGCCGCTCGGCGACGACTGGGCGCTGCTCCTCTACACCGACGGGCTGATCGAGGCCACGGTCGGCGGCGGCCCCGACCTGCTCGGCACCGAGGGCCTCATGAGCCTCATCCGTGAGCAGGGCGAGATCGACCTCGACCGCCTGATCACGGCCGTCCAGGACATGCACAGGGACGAGCTGAGCGACGACCTCGCGGCCGTGCTGATCGGCAGGAGGCCGACGTGACCCACCTGTCTCCCCTGCCGGCCCCGGCGCCGCCGAAGGGCTTCGGCCGCCTGCCGCTCGGGCGGTGGTTCCTCGTCGCCGGGGTGGCGACGATGCTCGCCTTCGTCGTCGGCGCCGCCCTCACCGTCATGACGATCAACGCGACCCGCCTGGACCGCGAGTCGCTGGTCGACGTGATCGACCCCGCCGTCCTGCACACGCTGGAGGTCTCCACGGCGCTGTCGGCGGAGGAGAACTCGATCCGCACTTACGGGCGCACCAACGAGACGCAGTACCTCCAGGACTACCGGGCGGCCCAGCAGGCCGAGACGGCGGCGTTCGCCAAGCTATCCGCCCTGGTCGCCAGGATGCGCGGTGAGACGCCCCGCGCCGACCTGCGGCGCCTGGCCGAGACCGCCGCCGCCTGGCGGCGCGACTACGCCGACGTCGTGATCGCCAAGGTCCCCGAGCTCAAGCTCCAGACCGCCACCACCTACGCCCAGGTGAACACCCAGCGTCTCGCCGCCGTACGGGAGGCGCTCGCCGCCCAGCAGCAGACGCTCGGCCGCATGCACGACGAGGGCAGCGCCCGCCTGGAGGACGGCTGGCGCACGGTCTACTTCGTGCTGATCGGGCTGGCGCTGGTCTTCGTGGCCGCCGCCGTGATGTTCACGCTGATCGTCAGGTACGTCGTGCTGCGGCCGATCCACCAGCTCACCCACCAGGTGCGCGCCGTCACCCTCGGCGAGTTCGACCGCGAGCTGCAGGTCGACAGGCCCGCCGAGCTGGCGGAGCTGTCCGGCCGCGTCGACGCCATGCGCGGGCGCATCCTGCGGGAGTGGCGCCGTACCGCCGAGGCCCGGCAGCAGCTCGCCGACCAGGCCGTGGAGCTGCGCAGGTCCAACGCCGAGCTGGAGCAGTTCGCCTACGTGGCCAGCCACGACCTGCAGGAGCCGCTGCGCAAGGTCGCGAGCTTCACCCAGATGCTGGAGCAGCGGTACGGCGACCAGCTCGACGACCGCGCCAAGCAGTACGTCGCCTTCGCCGTGGACGGCGCCAAGCGCATGCAGCTCCTGATCAACGACCTGCTGGACCTGTCGCGGGTGGGCCGCGTGGGCGGCGAGAAGGCGCCGGTCAAGACGCAGCGGGCGCTGGACGTCGCCCTCGCCAACCTGGCGGCGAAGATCGAGGACACCGGCGCGACCGTCACCCACGACGAGCTGCCGGAGATCCACGGCAACCAGGTGCTGCTCACGCAGCTCTTCCAGAACCTCATCGGCAACGCGCTGAAGTTCCGCTCCGAGGAGCCGCCGCGCGTCCACATCTCCGCCGAGCCGCGGGACGACATGTGGGAGTTCGCGTGCACCGACAACGGCATCGGCGTGGAGAGCAAGTACGCTGACCGAATCTTCCTGATATTTCAGCGCCTGCACCCACGTGACGTGTATCCCGGCACCGGCATCGGCCTGGCACTGTGCAGGAAGATCGTCGAGTACCACGGCGGCAAGATCTGGCTCGACGACCCGGCGCCCGGCCGTCCGGGGACCACCTTCCGCTGGACACTGCCCGCTTCTGGAGACACGGATGAATGACATGCGCTGGATCGACGTCCTGCTCGTGGAGGACGACCCCGGAGACGTCCTGCTGACCCAGGAGGCCTTCGAGCACAACAAGGTGCAGAACAAGCTGCACGTCGTCAGCGACGGCGAGCAGGCCATGGCCTTCCTGCGCCGGGAGGGGCAGTACGCCGACGTGCCGCGGCCGGACCTGATCCTGCTCGACCTCAACCTCCCCCGCAAGGACGGCAGGGAGGTGCTGGAGGACATCAAGGCCGACGCCGAGCTGCGCAGCATCCCCGTGGTGGTGCTGACGACCTCCGAGGCCGAGGAGGACATCCTGCGCAGCTACCGCCTCCACGCCAACGCCTACGTGGCCAAGCCGGTGGACTTCGACCAGTTCATCAGGGTGGTACGCCAGATCGATGACTTCTTCGTGACAGTCGTTAAACTGCCTAGGAGTGGGCAGCGGCCCTGAGCCTGACAACGACGTGATGGGAATCACACGAGGTCGGTCGAAAAAGTCAGTGACCCTGTCCACACGCAGGGTTCCAGCCGTCGTAACGTAGCCCCACCCGGCACGCGCGCGGCTGCGACCGGCGCGGAGCATACTGCGCGCGGCACCCAGCCAAACGTGAAAGCCCGGCCCTCCGTCCCACGCGGCGCCCAGGGCCGGGGAAGGTGGAGAGTTCTCCCATGACCCAGACAACGGCCGGTCGGCCGACCAGCGAACCGGCGCAAAGGAAGCAACGGGCGCAGATCGGCGCCCGCACCCTGCGCACGGATCGATGGTGGCTGGCTCCGGCCATCACATTCGCGGCGTTGGCGTCGTTCCTCGCCTACGGGCTCTGGGCGGTATTCGACAAGAGCTACTTCGTCGAACCCTATATCGCCCCCTTCTCGTCGCCCTGTCTCGCGACCTCCTGTCCCGAAGGCGCCAGGTTGTTCGGCCTCGCCCCCTTCGGCGACTGGTGGGCGCTGCCGCCCGGCATCCTGATCCTCGGCTTCCCCGCCGGGTTCCGTTTCACCTGTTACTACTACCGCAAGGGCTACTACCGCGCGTTCTGGCTGTCGCCGCCGGCGTGCGCGGTGGCCGAGCCCCACAAGAAGTACACCGGTGAGACCCGCCTGCCGCTGATCCTGCAGAACATCCACCGCTACTTCTTCTACATCGCGGTCGTGTTCGCCGTGATCCTCACGTGGGACGCGGTGCTGGCACTGCGCGACGAGCACGGCGAGTGGGGGCACTTCGGGCTCGGGACCGCCATCCTGTTCATCAACGCCGCGCTGATCTGGGCCTACACCCTGAGCTGCCACTCCTGCCGTCACATCACGGCCGGCCGACTCAACCACTTCTCCAAGCACCCGCTGCGCTACAAGATGTGGACCTTCGTGTCGAAGCTCAACCGCCGGCACATGCTGCTCGCCTGGCTGTCCATGTACTCGATCATGATCGCGGACCTGTACGTGCGGCTCGTCGCCAAGGGCATCATCAACTTCCCGCTCGCTTAAGGATCATCCAGTGGAAATCGAGCGTCACGAATACGACGTCGTCGTCATCGGAGCGGGCGGCGCCGGGCTCCGTGCGGCGATCGAGGCACGGCAGCAGGGCAAGCGCACGGCCATCGTCTGCAAGTCGCTGTTCGGCAAGGCGCACACCGTCATGGCCGAGGGCGGCGCCGCCGCCGCCATGGGCAACGTCAACTCCGCCGACAACTGGATGGTTCACTTCCGTGACACCATGCGCGGCGGCAAGTTCCTCAACAACTGGCGCATGGCCGAGCTGCACGCCAAGGAGGCCCCGGACCGCGTCTGGGAGCTGGAGGCCTGGGGCGCGCTGTTCGACCGCACCAAGGACGGCAAGATCAGCCAGCGCAACTTCGGCGGCCACGAGTACCCGCGCCTGGCGCACGTCGGCGACCGCACCGGCCTGGAGCTGATCCGCACGCTGCAGCAGCGCGTCGTGGCCCTCCAGCAGGAGGACGAGAAGCTGCACGGCGACGCCGAGGCCTACATCAAGGTCTTCGCCGAGTGCACGATCACCAAGCTGCTGAAGGACGGCCCCGGCGAGGACGCCGCGATCAGCGGCGCGTTCGGCTACTGGCGCGAGACCGGCCGCCTCATCTGCTTCGACGCGCCCGCCGTCGTGCTGGCCACCGGCGGCATCGGCAAGTCCTACGTGGTGACGTCCAACTCCTGGGAGTACACCGGGGACGGCCACGCGCTGGCGCTGCTGGCCGGGGCCAAGCTGATCAACATGGAGTTCATCCAGTTCCACCCGACCGGCATGGTGTGGCCGCCGTCGGTGCGCGGCATCCTCGTCACCGAGTCCGTCCGCGGCGACGGCGGGGTGCTGCGCAACTCCGAGGGCAAGCGGTTCATGTTCGACTACATCCCCGAGGTGTTCAAGGACAAGTACGCCACCACCGAGGAGGAGGCCGACCGCTGGTACGACGACCAGGCCAACAACCGGCGTCCTCCGGAGCTGCTGCCGCGTGACGAGGTCGCGCGCGCGATCAACTCCGAGGTGAAGGCGGGCCGCAACTCCCCGCACGGCGGCGTCTTCCTGGACGTGTCGAGCCGCCTGCCCGCCGCCGAGATCATCAAGCGGCTGCCGTCGATGCACCACCAGTTCAAGGAGCTGGCGGACGTCGACATCACGGCCGAGCCCATGGAGGTCGGCCCGACCTGCCACTACATCATGGGCGGCGTCGAGGTGGACGCCGACACCGGCGCGTCCTCGGTCCCCGGCCTGTTCGCGGCCGGCGAAGTGTCCGGCGGCATGCACGGCTCCAACCGCCTCGGCGGCAACTCCCTGTCCGACCTGCTGGTGTTCGGCCGCAGGGCGGGCGCGGGCGCGGCCGAGTACGTCGACGGCCTCTCCGCCCGTCCGGTGATCACCGACGAGACACTGCAGGAGGCCGGGGCCGAGGCCCTGGCGCCCCTGTCGCGGAGCGGCGGCGAGAACCCCTACGAGGTCCACCACGAGCTCCAGCGCACCATGAACGAACTCGTCGGCATCATCCGCAAGGCCGAAGAGATCAAGGAGGCCCTGGGGGTCGTCGAGAAGCTCAAGGAGCGCGCGGCCAACACGGGCGCGCCGGGCGGGCGCATCTACAACCCCGGCTGGCACCTGGCGATCGACCTGCGCAACATGCTGCTGGTGTCGGAGTGCGTCGCCCGCGCCGCGCTGCTGCGCCAGGAGAGCCGCGGCGGCCACACCCGCGACGACTACCCGGCGATGTCGGCCGACTGGCGCCGCAAGCTGCTGCGGTGCGCGCTGGGCGCCGGCGGCGACGTCTCCGTGGAGGAACAGGCGCAGCCCGCCATGCGGGACGACCTGATCACGCTGTTCGACCGGGCGGAGCTGAGCAAGTACCTGACCGCCGACGAGATGACGGCGTTCGACGCCCTGGTGAAGGAGTCCTGATGGGTTACAAGGCCAAGTTCCGCGTCTGGCGCGGCGAAGGCGGCGAGGGCAAGCTGGAGGACTTCGCCGTCGAGGTCAACGAGGGCGAGGTCGTCCTCGACGTGATCCACCGCCTGCAGGCCACCCAGGCGCCCGACCTCGCGGTCCGGTGGAACTGCAAGGCGGGCAAGTGCGGCTCGTGCTCCATGGAGATCAACGGCAAGCCGCGCCTCGGCTGCATGACGCGCATGTCCACCTTCACCGAGGACGAGACGATCACCGTCACGCCGATGCGCACGTTCCCGGTCATCAAGGACCTGGTGACCGATGTGTCGTTCAACTACCAGAAGGCGCGCGAGATCCCGTCCTTCACCCCGCCGGACAGCGTCAAGCCCGGCGAGTACCGCATGCAGCAGATCGACGTCGAGCGGTCCCAGGAGTTCCGCAAGTGCATCGAGTGCTTCATGTGCAACAACGTCTGCCACGTGATCCGCGACCATGAGGAGAACAAGCCGGCCTTCGCCGGGCCGCGCTTCCTCATGCGGATCGCCGAGCTGGACATGCACCCCTACGACGTGGCGGACCGCAAGAACGCCGCGCAGGAGGAGCACGGCCTCGGGTACTGCAACATCACCAAGTGCTGCACCGAGGTGTGCCCCGAGCACATCAAGATCACTGACAACGCGCTGATTCCGATGAAGGAGCGCGTCGTCGACCGGAAGTACGACCCGCTGGTCTGGCTCGGCAACAAGATCTTCAAGCGGCCGGGCTCGCAGAGCTCCTCGGGCTCCAAGACGAGCTAGCGCACGTCCACGACGGGCCGTCCACCGACCGGTGGGCGGCCCGTAGCGCGTCTCAGGGCTCGCAGCGCGTCTTCAGGGACGGGGCAAAGCGCGGCTCAGGTGTTCCCGGGGCCGGTGGCGGGCTTCAGGAGCGGCGGAACAGGCCGCGGCGCTTGGGCTTGGGCAGCGGGCCCTGCACGGTGGTGGCCTGCTCGCCGGGAACCTGCCCCTGGGGCGCCACGGGCGGCGTCTGCCCGGTCATGGGGAAGGTCGCGGTCGCGTCGGCGCGGGGCCACGGGTCGGCCGGGCCCGCGGGCGGGACCGTCTGCCCGGGCGTCATCGGCATCCCGGTCGCCGGGTCATAGAAGCCGGCGTACGGGTCCTGGTAGGGCGCGGCCGGGTAGCCGTGCACCGGGACGAAGCTGATGATCGGCGCGTACGTCGTGCCCGCGTGGTAGATGGGCTGGCCCGGCATGGGGTAGGCCCCCGGGAAGTCGCCACGGTGCCGGCCGGGCACGCGCGGCCCGGCCTTCTGGACGGCCGCCGCGTGCGCCATCCTGCGGAGCCGGCCCTCGAAGATCAGCACGCCGAGCATCACCAGCACGGCCAGCAGCACCCCGGGAATGGCCAGCTTCCTGCTCAGCGTGAGCTGGTCGTACTCCGGCGACGCCTTGCGGATCACGATGGGCACCGAGTCGGGCGTCGGATCCTCGAAGGCCATGTTCGCCGGCTCGGAGACGTCCGGTGTCGGCGTCGGCGTGGGCGAGGCCAGCTCCAGCATCACCTGGGGGTCAGGGGTGGAGGCCTCGGGCGTCGGCTCGGGGCTCGGCACGATCGGCTGGTTCGTGGGGATCACCGGCGCGGCCGTGGGGAGGGGCTCCTGCGTCGGCGGGGGCGCGATCGGCGTGGTCTTCGTCGCCGACGGCTTGGGGGGCTTCGGGGACTTGGTCGTCGTGCGCGGCTTCGGGGTGACCGTGCGGGTCTTGGTGACCGTCGGGTCGGGGCTCTCCGTGATCGTCACCGTCACGGTGGGCTCCGGCTCCTCCTGCGGCTCCTCCGGGATGTCGGTGATCGTCGGGTCGCTGGGCTCGACCACCTGGGTCGGATCGGCCAGGGCCGCCTGCGCCGCGTTCGCCCGGGGAGAGGTCAAGGGCGCCGTCGCGAGAAGCACGGCGCCCGTCAACCCTAACGAGGCGACGACCGCGGACACGGTCGTCACACGCGCGCGTCCATTCACCGTTGCCCTCCGCCTGAAACCGACTTCTGCCGCACCAAAGGCAATCCTAGATTGGCAAAAGTAACAGTAACGGGCGTTTAGCAACACTCTTCCTAATCAGCGGCTGATGTTCTGGCCGCCTTACGGTGCCGCAGCCGCAACCGAACGGCCAGCGCGACCAGCAGCAAGGCCACCACGCCGACGGCGGCGGGCAGGCCACCCCCCATCCGGGACTCCTCGGGCTCGGACACGGCCATCAGATCCTGGTCGGCGGGACGCGCCTCCTGCGGGAGCGGCGCGCCGAGCGCGGCAGCCGCCTGGGCCTGGCCGGGCGGCGGCGCGTCCGCGGCCGGCCTGCCCGGCGCGCCCTGCCCCGCGGCCTGGACGGGCGTGGCGGGCCGGCCCGGGACCGCGCCGGGCGCGAGCACGCCGGCGGGCGACTGGGCCTGGCCGGGCGCCGGGGTGAGCGCGGGCGCCGGCGGCACCACGGGCAGCGCCGGAGGCACCTGGACCGCGGGCGGCGGCGCCACCGGCGGGAGCGGCGCGGGCGCGGGCATCGGGTTCGGCGCCGGCACCGGGTTGGGCACGGGCAGCGCGCCCACGGCGTTCACGGGCTTGGCCGGCTTGGCGGCTTTGCCGGGAACCGGAGCGCCGAGCGGCTTGCCCTTGGCCGTAGCTCCGAGCGGCTTGCCGGGGGCCCCGAGCGGTTTGGCGGGAACGCCGGGAGCCGGGTTCGGGACGGCCCCGGCGTGCCTGGCCTTGGACGCCGTCCCCGCCTTGGCCGCCGGCTTGCCGGTGGGCGCGGCGGTCGCCGGACCGCGGCCGGCCGGAGACTTCGGCGCCGCCACCGGCTTGGGCGGCGGCACGACGGCGACCGCGTGGACGGCCCTGATGTCGTCCCCGTCCTTCACCGCCTTGGCCGTGGTCACCCCGAACTGGTCCGGCCGCGTCTGGAACGGACCTCCCGACGTCGCGCCGAACTGGTCCGGCCGGGCGTGGAACGGCCCCGTGGACGTCACGCCGAACTGGTCCGGCCGCGCCTGGAACGGGCCTGCGGACGTCGCGCCGGACGGCGACCACGGCGTGGCCGGGGTCATGGCGGCGGGGTCGTCGGTCACGTCGTCCGATCGCGTGGACGGCTTGTCCCGGCCCGGGGCCGCGGGCTTGGCCGTCCCCTGGGCGATGTCCTGAGCGACGTCCTTGGCCGGCGTGCCGCCGCCGATGGGCACCGGCCCGCCCGTCGGCCGCGGGGCCTTGACGGCGCCGTGGGCGTCACGGCCGGCGCCGGACTTGACGGTGTCGAACCAGGCGCCGATGGACCCTCCGTCGTTGTCGGCCACGTCGTCATCGTCGTCGGTGCCGAGGATGCCCTTCCCGAAGCCGGTCCCCAAGCCCGTCACACCATCGTCCACGGTGTCCCCGATGCCGTCCCCGGTGTCGTCTCCGGTGGTGGCCACCGGCCCCGGGCCCGCCTGCACGCCCGCG
Organism: Sphaerisporangium siamense; assembly: GCF_014205275.1. Classification (NCBI taxonomy): domain Bacteria; kingdom Bacillati; phylum Actinomycetota; class Actinomycetes; order Streptosporangiales; family Streptosporangiaceae; genus Sphaerisporangium; species Sphaerisporangium siamense. The sequence continues at coordinate 2,621,479 of NZ_JACHND010000001.1, read as the reverse complement.
CCCGCGTTCGCCGTCGCGCCGTTGGTGGTGTCGTCGCCGTCGTCGCCGTTCCCGTCGCCCTTCCCGCCTGCCGCTCGGGGCCGCACCGCGGCCGTCGCGGTCGCGGTCGTGATCGTGGCATCGGCCTCGGGGTCGCCCACGGCGGGCGTGACGCGGAGCTTGACGTCGGCCTCGCGACGGACCCACTGCACGCCGGTCGGGTCGTTCATGTCGGCGACGGCGACCACGCCGACCTCGTCGGCCTCGCGGGGCACCCGCAGGGCCACGTCGACCGTCTTGCCGCCCGTGAGCCGGTCGAACTCGCAGACGCGCGGACGCGCGCCCGGCTTCCCGGACTCGGCCGTCGTGGCCTGGGGCCTGCCGGACTCGGGGCTCGTGGTTCGGGGCCGGACGGAGTGGGGTCTGCCGGACTCGGGGACCCGGTCGTCGCAGCCCACCAGGACCGGCGCGTCGGCCGGGGTGGTGGCCACCGTCAGGCGCGTCCGCCGCGCCGGGCCGTCGAGCCGGACGCGGAAGTGCAGGACATCGCCCGCGTGGATCGTGGTCCGCGGCCTGTTGTGGGCCTCCGGCACCAGCCGCACGCTGAGCTTCGCCTCGCTGGAATCCGGCGGACCCGCCGGTTCCCGTTCGGCCGCGGCCGCCGTCACGGCGGTTCCACCGCCGCCCAGGATCAGCGCTCCGGTGCCGACCACGGACACCACCCGGGCACGTTGCCACCAACCGGCCACTACAGCCCCCGTTCCCCGATACGGTGCGCGACAAACTCATCACGCTGTGTAGCAGTTATCTCACATCGTGCCGCGCCTCAACCCTCGGGGATCAGATCTTGTACGGCTTCGACGATGGGAAGGTCGGCGGGAAGCCAAGGGATGTCGAAGAGTTCGTCACGGCGCAGCCAGCGCAGCGCCAAGTGCTCGTGAGGGTGCGGGACCCCGGAGACGAGCCGGGCGAACGAGGCGCGCAGGACATACCCCGGGCTCAGCGGCCAGTCCCCGCCGACCCTCTCCCCCACGGAGATCGCGACTCCCAGCTCCTCCCGGCACTCCCGGACCAACGCCTGCTCGTCGCTCTCACCAGGGTCGACCTTGCCGCCGGGGAACTCCCATCCCCCCGCCATCTCCGGGGGCCGGGCCCGCTGGGCCGCGAGAACCCTGCCCTCCTCGACGATGACCGCCGCCACAACAATCTTCTCCATGCGGGTAAAGACTAAGGAGTCTGGGGCAAGGGCCGCCCCGGCATCGCGACAGCGACCGGAATGAACCGATCTACGTAAGGCCGAGCCTCTTGAGCTGTTCTACGACGGTTGGGTTTTCGAGGGGACGCGTGTAGCCGATGATGTTGGGGCGGTCGCGGTAGGTCGTCACCTTGATCGGGCCGCAGAGCGTGCAGCGGGCCTCGATCATCTTGCCCGGCGAGACCACCATGCCGACGTGGCCGGGATTGTCGGCGGACGTGCCCGGACCCGCGTTGAAGAACACCAGGTCGCCCGCCTGCTCCTTGCCCTTGCCGATCTTCATGCCGAAGGGCCACTGGCCGAAGGTGGTCCGCGGGATCGACAGCCCGGCCGCGCGGTAGGCCATGTAGATGATGCCCGAGCAGTCGTACCCGTGCGGGCCCGTCCCGCCCCAGACGTACGGCTTGCCGCGCTGGGCCAGGGCGTACTCCATGATCTTCTTGACGACGTCCGTCGGGGCCGCGTCGACAAGCGGCGGGTCGCACGCGGGGTCGGCCTCGGGCGGGACCTCCAGCGTGCCGTCCACGGCGTAGCGGCGGGCGATCTGCAGGACCTGCTCGACGTACCACATCGCGTGGTTGTAGACGAAGAGGGCGCGGGTCAGGTCGCTGGGGGCGCCGTTGCGCTTGAGCATCTTCGCCGCGCCCAGGATGGCGTCCGCCGGGTTGTAGACGTCGGCCCAGCCGTCCTCGTCGCCGTCGGAGGCGTAGCCGTTGAACTTCGACGGGATCTTGATCTTGGCCTTGCCGCCCCACGTGCTGATCAGGAACTGCATCGGGCCCGCGGCGCCCGCGTAGTTCGTCCCGCCCTTCACGCCGGGCAGGTTCGAGCGTCCGTGGTCGGTCTCGCGCTTGCCGACGGCGGCCAGCACGGTCCACTGCACGCCGGTCTTCTTGCCCCACTTCTTGTAGAGCTCCAGGTAGTCGCGGGGGATGTCCGACTGCGCGGTGTCGGAGACGTTCGTCACCTTCAACGTGTCGTCCGCGCAGTCGGCGGCCCCGCCGCCCGCGCCGAGGAAGGCGGGGAACGTGCTCATCAGCATCGGCGCCATCACCAGCGTGACCAGCACGACCCCGGCCAGGCCGATGAGCAGGGCGATGCGTACGCGCGACGTCACTCCACCGTCCCCCCGCCCGGGTCTCCGTCCTGGCCGGCCTCCGCGGGCTGCATGTCGTACACCTGCCACTGGCTGCCCACCTGGGTGAGCGTGACGGCGTAGTCGGTGCCGCGTTCCTGCGGGCCGCTCTTGGCCGTGATGCGCTGGACGGCGGTCACCACGAACACGACCGACCCGCCCGCGATGTCGCGGATCTCCTTCAACCGGGAGGAGCCCTCAGAGACGACCTGGTCGGCGCGGTTGCGCTCCACGGTCGCCGGGGAGGTCACGTCCCTGGCGAGCACGGTGCCGAGCTCGGCGGTCGTGAACGCCTTCAGCCGCTCGGCGTAGGACGCCGGGTCCTCGTCCCAGCGGTAGGTCGCGTACGAGACGGCGAACCGCTGCGCCGCGTCCGCCGCCTGGGCGATCTGGTCCTTCGACAGCGGTAGGTAGGCGTAGATGTCGAACGCCCCCGACTTGACCGGCGACGGGGTGCGCCCGCCGGAGGAGGGGGCGGCCGGGGCCGTGGAGACCACGGCCCCGGCGGTCGGGCGGGGTTCCTCCGAACCGTCGGAGGCCGACCGCACGGACAGGTAGACGCCGACGGCCGCGATGGCGACGACCACTCCGGCGAAGACGAGCCCCCGCCGGTCGCTGATACGCGCCACCCTCAGTCCTTGTCGCCGTCGCCGGGTCGCAGCCAGAAGGGCGCGTCCTCGGAGCGTCCGCCGTCCTGGCGCGGGGGCAGCCACAGCGGCGGCGCCTCGTCAGAGCCCGAACGCCCGCCGAACCACCCGGCCCCGCGGTCGCGGGAGCCGTTGCCGTTGCCGTTCGAGCTGCCGAAGATGCCGCTCCCGGACCGGGAGGACCCTCCGGAGGACCCGCGCGACGACCCGCCGCCCGAACTCCGCGCGGAACCGCCCGAAGCACGGGAGGAGCCGCCCGAGCCCCGCGAGGAGGACCCGCCGCCACCGCCACCACCACCGAGCAGGCCGCGGGGACCGCCGGCCGTCGAACGCGGGGCCCGCGGCGCCGAACCGCCCGAGGCGCCTCCTGACGACCCGCCCGAGGAGCCACCGGAAGAGGGCCGGGGCCCGCGCCCTGGGCCGCCGCCGAACCAGCCGCCCGTGGAACCTGAGCCGCCCGCGGCCGCGCCGCCGGTGCCCGTCCGCGCGCCCGTACGGGGAGCCGCCCCGGCTCCGGCACGCCCGGCCGTGCCCGCGGCGCCGCCCGGACGCCCGTTGAGGTTGAGCGGCGGGGCCGCGCCCGGCCGCGGGACCGCCGCGCCGCGCCCGGTCGCCTTGCGGCGCACGCCCGCCTGGCCGTCGGGGTCCAGCGGAGTGGGCTGCGCGCCCACCTGCACCCGGGTGCCGGTCTGCTGCGCGGCGCCCGGGGTGACGTCCTCGCCCCGCACGCGGCCCTGCGCCACCCCCCCGGCCGCCGCGACGGCCGCGGACGCGCCCGTGGCCATCGCGGCCGCGTGCATGACCGGCTCGGCCTTGCGCAGGCCCCAGCGGCCCATACGGGCCGCCGCCACCGGGGGCAGCACGTTCGCGGCCCGCTGCAACGTGGGCGCCGAGGCGGCCTCGCCGAGCATGCGCGTGGTGAGCGTGTGCCCGTCCATGGAGGCGAAAAGGTGCTGGAAGGGGCGCCGGTAGAAGAACACCGCGATCGTCAGCAACGCGATGAACATGATCTGCATGCCCCATGGCAGCTCGGTCGCGATGATCAGCGAATAGCCGTACACGAGTACGCCCAGCACGAGGGCCAGCACGGCCTGCCGCAGCAGCGTGCCGACCAGCATCTCGACCCAGCGCATGGCGATGATGCGCCCCGAACCGGGATGGACGCCGATCAGCAGGAACACCGGGCCGAGGATCAGCAGCAACAGGAAGCCGATCTTGAGCGCGATGAGCGAGACCGCCACCAAGAAGATCAGCACGCCGGCGACCAGGGCGGCCAGCAGCGCGCCGATGGCGATGCCGAGCCTGCTCGTCCAGTCCTTTCCTTGGAAGAGGAAGAACATGGGCGTGCTCTTCAAGGGTTTGGCGAGTTCCTCCTCGTAGCGCGCCTGGTGGGCGGTGGAGGTGGACTTCTCCCCCGAGTTCTGTTCCTGCAGGTCCGTGGCTTGTATGTCGAGCAGCTTCGGCCCCATGGTCGCCACGATCGGCGACTTGGCGTCCGCGGTGCCGAACTCGCCCATCAGCCACGGCTTGCACACCAGCGTGGACCACAGCGCGTCGGCGTTCTGCGCGACGCCGGGCGTGCCGTTCTGGCCGTACCCGCCGGGCGCGGCCTTGGCGCCGGTCTGCCCCTTGACCGGCAGGCACGACGCCCCGCCCGACCCGGGCAGCCCGCTGAACGCCGAGTTGACCACCTCGGCCGTCTTGTCGGTGACGGTCTTGCCGAGCCCGGTGAAGTCGCCGGGGCGGCTGAAGAACCACACGGCGGCCACGACGGCGAGGATCATCCAGATGACGCCCTCGGCCGTGGTGCTGGCCCGCTTCCTGATGAGCCCGTACCACGCCAGCCACACCGCCGCCAGCAGGATGATCACCCGCAGGTACGGCCAGTACATGGCGTTGGCCAGGTTGGTGATGATGTCGTCGACGACGTCCTTGATGGACTGGAGCGGTCCTTCGGTGGCCGCCGCCTCGTACGTCGTGATCGTCATCCGGTCGATGGCCTTGGCCCACAGGAAGACCGTGTTGGCCCACGCGTTGCCGAGCACGGCCGCCACGTCGGTGCAGCCCAGCTCGTAGGTGTGCCAGAACTGGCCGGCCATGCCGTACCGCTCGTAGTTCGTCGTGGGGTTCACGACGCCCTGCGAGGTGGTGCCGGACACCGCGCCCGGAGGCAGCGGCTTCGGCGCCGTGGTCGGCGACACGGAGGGGATCTCCGCGGGAGGCGGCTTCACGAGGCCGTCCACGCTGCCGCCGACCATCTCCGGAGCCAGGTCCGGGGACAGGTCGCACGGCCCCGCCGCGCCCGCGACGGTCGGCGAGAAGGCGATCGGGACCACGATCACGCCGACCAGCAGCGCCAACACCACCAGAACCCTGCGCCGCAGCCTGGACCCGCGCGAGCGCGTGGCACGCTTCGGCACCTTCACCGGCGCGGCCAGCCCGGCCGTCGCACGCACCGGCGTGGCGGCCCGCACCGCCCCTTCGCACACCGCCCGGAACACCCGGGCCATCGCGGTGGCCCCGCCGGACCACCACCGTCCCTCGCCTAGCCCGCCCGGCTCATGAAGTCTCATGACCGCACCTCCTGCGCAGCCGCCGACCTACTCGCTCGCCCACGAGGATCATGCATGCTCTCGTCGGGTTTGTCGTGGGTCGGATTGGTATCCAGCCAACGCAGCAACTCCTCCGAGATCAGATCGACGCCGATGCGCCCCGCACGTCCGTCGAGGTCGCGGAAGACGCACTCGCCGTTCCCCAGCGACCGCAGCGCCCCCTTGTGCTCCTCGGACGCCTCGACGCCGAGCAGCGCCATCACGCTGTCGACCTCGACCCGCTCGGTCGAGCGGAAGGCGAACACCGAGGAGAGACAGTTGGTCACCTGCTCGTTGAGCAGGTCGCCGGCGTTCTGCGAGACGAGCACGAGCGCGGTGTTGCGCGACCGGCCCATGCGGGAGACCTCCGGGACGAGCTTGGCGCCCTCGGGCGTCGAGGTGATCGCCCACGCCTCGTCCAGGAAGATCGCCTTCGGGGCGCGGCGGTCGAGCCCGTTCATCAGGCGCCGCGCGAACTGCGACACCAGGTACAGCAGGGCCACCGACAGCCGCTGCTCGTAGGAGTAGTCGTCGCGGGCGGTCGCGACGTCGGGCAGGGTGAGCCCGCCGAGGGTGAACACGGTGGTCCAGCCCTCGCTGTCGATCTGGTCGCCGCCGGAGGGGTCGAAGCACAGCCGGGCCAGGTGCATCTCGGCCATCGACCGCAGCACCGCGCCCAGGTTCTTGGACGCCGGATCCTCCGACTGCTCCAGGTGGTCGACGACCTTCCCCAGCGACGGGTCGGCCCCGTTGGACACCGTCGAGACGGCCTGGATCATCGCCGACTCGCGTTCCTCCGACATGCGGGGCAGCAGCAGCCGCAGCGTCTCGGTGGCCATCGTCTTCTTCGCGGCGATGTCGTCGCCGAAGGAGAACGGGTCGAGCAGGCCCGGGGCGGCCGAGCCCAGCGGGATGATCCGCGCCTTGCGTCCCCGCTTCTGCAGCAGCTGCACCAGCGACTCGGCGTCCCCCTTGGGGTCGATCACCGCGACCGTCACCCCGCGCAGCGCCATCTGGTAGATCAGCAGCAGCGCGAGCGTCGTCTTGCCGCCGCCCGGCTCCCCGGTGATCGCGATGGCCGTCGGCCGGTTGCGCGTCGCCGCCACCAGCGGGTCGAAGTGGACGATCGACCGGGCACGGCCCAGCGTCTCCCCGATGTACGGCCCCGCCCAGCCGGCGCCGCTCTCGTCGATGCGGTCGCCGAGGTCCACGGTGGCCGTCGCCATGCCGCCCGCGATCGTGCGCAGCGGCTGGCGCTGGGCGTAGGCGTTCACCCGCACCTTCTCGCCCGGCAGGGCCTCGCAGAACAGCGAGAACTGGTCGCCGGTCGAGTTGACGATGTCGATGCCCATGTCGCGGTAGTGCTCCACCACCGCCTCGACCCGCTGCACGCACATCTCCTCGGTCGGCGCGGCCACGATCAGCCGGTGCCAGCCGTACACGAACGGCAGGCGCTCCTTGGTGATGCCGTGCTCCAGCATGCGGGCCGCGTCGATCTGCTCGGCCAGCGCGATCGGCGCCTCCGCTCCCGCCTCGCGAATGTGGATGTCCATGTCCCGCGCGTGGGCCAGCTTGCGCGCGACGTCCTTGCTCGCCTTCACCGGCGGGATGAGGCGCATCCGCGAGCTGACCTCGACCGGGAACGGTAACTGGTCGACGAAGTGCAGCCACGGCTCGCCGTCCGGGAACGGCATCAGGTCGGGGAACCGGGCGAACGACAGGTGCGCCACGTAGGAGTCGCCGGTGGGCTGCTCGATGCGCAGGAACGACCTGCCGTTGTGGATCTGGCCCTCGACCAGCGACTCGACCTCGCCCTTGCCCCACCGCCTGGACGGGGTGGCCGACGATGGCGGGTCGCCGAGCGAACCCGAGGCGGCGTGCCGGAACAGCCAGGCCAGCTCGCCGGAGGTGGCGTGCCGGGCGTACAGGGCGCTGGAGCCGAGCGCCCGGCCGAGGCGCTCCGCCTGGTCGGTCCACTTGGTGATCTCGCCGGCCGGCACCTGGTCGTCCTCCATGCCGAGCGCCGACTCGCCGCGCTGGTAGAGGCCGAAGAGCTGGGCCAGCACGCCCGTACCGAGCTGGGCGCCGCGCGGGCCGAGGCGGACCCCGAGATAGACCTCCTTGGTCCAGAAGTCCTTCGCCCAGACGTGGCGGTACATGTCCTCCAGGTACTCGCGCCAGCCGTCCCCCTCGTCGGAGGTCGCGTTCAGCGCCATCGCCCACTCGGCCGCCGGGTACGCCCGGTGCGCGACCCGCAGGTGGACCTCCGCGTCCGGCATGCGGATCGCGGCCAGCGCGATGGTGATGTTGGTGGCGAGGGCCTCGCGCTCCTCCGGGGTGACGAACTCATAGCTCACCGTCGGAAGCCGGAAATACGCCCATGCGGAGGAGTCCGTGAGAAGGATCCGATCGTCGAAGTAGCGCACGGCCAGCCTGCTCCTCGACCGCGACGACCTCCCCATCAGGCCGCCCGCTCCCCGGCTCCCGGCGTGGTCACTGAGCCACCTCTTCGGCTCGCTGCGTGGTCACTGAGCCACTTCCTCCTCGCTCGGGCGGCTCGCCGCCGCCAGGCCGCTTGCCACAACTCCCGCGAGGGCGACGTACGCCCTGCGCGCTCCCGCCCGCAGCCGCTCCGGCTGTGCGGGGCCGGGCCGCCCGGGGGCGAGCTCGTCCTCCCAGGGGATGCGCACGATCGCGCGGCACCGGCCGCGGGCCACCGCCTCCGCCTGCTCGACACCCGCCATGCTCCGGCGGCTGACCCCGTTGATCACCATGATCGAACGCCGCCTCAGCTCGGCCGTGGTCTGCCCGTCGAGCCAGTCGAAGGTCATCGCCACCGCGTCCGGGGCGTCCTCGCTGGCCGGGGCCACCAGGATGAGCTGGTCGGCGTACGCCAGCATGCGCGCGGCCACCGCCGCGGCGGGGTCCACCAGGATCAGCCGGTAGTGCCGGTCGAGCACCCGCATCGCGCGGGCGATGCGCTCGTCGGAGAACAGGCGGCGGTCGGCGAGCCTGCGCGCGGCGCCGGCGTCCGCGTCCGCGCCGACGACCTCCAGGCCGGATTCGCAGCGGGTGGTGTAGGCGCGCATGCTCAGATAGCCGCTCACGCCGTCCAGCCCGGCCATCAGGGAGGTCAGCGTCTCGGGGGAGTCGGCCGCGATACGGCCGGTGAGCGTGTTCTCGCCGGTGTTGGCGTCCACGGCGAGCACGCGGTCCTCGCGGTAGCGGGCGAGGGTGTGGCCCAGCATCAGCGTGGTCATGGTCTGCCCCGCCCCGCCCGTGCAGCCGAGCACGACGACGCGGCGGCTGCCGGTGAGCACGGTCCTGGCGCGGGCCTCGTCGGCCTCGATGCCGTCGTTGCGGCTCGGGGCCCCGCCGCCCACGACGACCTGGGCCAGGCGGCGCCAGCCGCCCGTCTGGTCACGTCCGACGACGGACTCGACGCGCCGCACGCGAGGCTCGCCGCCCGCCCGGGGACCGGGCACGGGCACGGACGGCACCGCCGGGTCCGCCCCGGCGCCCGCCGCCGGAACCGCGCGGATCGACAGGGGCGGCGCCTCGCGCCCGGGAGAGACGGGGCGGGGGGCGAACACCTCGCGGCTCCGCTCGCGCGGCGTCGCGGCGCGCGGCGGCTGCCCCTTGCGGTGCTGCTCCCGCCCGTCCACCGCCAGCCCACCGCTCCGACGCGGCGCCCGCGCCTCGACGGGCACGTCCCCCAAGGTCTCGGCGGGAACGTCCCCAAGGGTCTCGGGGGGAACATCCGCCAGGGTCTCGGCGGATCGGCTACCGAGGGTCTCGGCAGGAGACCGCTGCGCGGCGTCCCCGGCACGCGTCTCGTCCGCGGCCACCTCCGCCGCACGAGGCGACGCCTCGGCCACCGGCTCCAACGACCGCACAACCGGCTCCCGCGCCGGCTCCGGCACGTGCGAGGGCGTTACGGCCGGCTCGGTCATGTGAGAGGGCGTGGTGGTCGGCTCGGCCACATGAGACGGCGTGGTGGTCGGCTCGGCCACATGAGACGGCGTGGTGGTCGGCTCCGTCACACGGGGTGGCGTGGCAGCCGGTGCAGGCACGGGAGTGTCGGCCGGCTCAGGCGCGGGAGCGGGGGCCGGCTCAAGCTCGGGAGTGGGCGTGGCGATCGACTCAGGTGCCGGAGTGGCGGCCGGGTCCGGTGCCTGGGAGGGGGTGGTGGGAGGGACCGGGGCGAGCCGCGGTGGGGGCAGGGCGCGGTCGTGGGACGGCGTCGGGAGCGTACGGCCCGGCTCGGGCCACTCGTGGGACGCCAGGCGCTCGGACTCGCTGGGGACCGTGCGCGGTTCCAGCGTCTCCCGGTTCTCCGCGGAGGCCGCGAGCCTGCGCAGCCGGCGAAGCGCCTCCGTCCCGATCGGCGCGGGAGCACCGGCTTCCCGCACCGGCCCCGCCTCCGGCTGAGCCTCGGAAGTCGGACCCGCTGGTGAGGACTCCACAGCGGCCCCGGACGCCGAAGAGGCCACAGTCGGCGCGGGGGGTGCGGTAGACGCGGGGGCCGCGGCCGAGGGCGGTTCCTCGACCGGGGTCGGAGGCTCGGCATCCGACTTCGACGTGACGGGGTGAGCGGGGGCGGGGGATTCCCCGGTGTGTGCCGGGGAGTCGGTGGCGGGTTCGCGCAGGGCGGGCGGAGAGGAGGCCACCAGACGGTCCCCGCGGAGCACATCGGGGAGCCGTTCCGGCGCGGGGCCTTCCACCGGCCGCCCCGGCACGCGTCCCGGCGCGGGGACCTGGCCCGGCGCGGGGGGCAGGCCCGGCGCGGGGGGCAGGCTTGGAATCTGGGCGCCGGGCGGCAGGGCCGTCCCGGTCAGAGTCACCCGGGCGCCTTCCCCCGCACGCGCCCGGCTTCCCTGGGACGGACGTCCTGCGGCCCCTTCCGAACCGCGCCTCCGAGCCCCTTCGGGCACACGCTCCCGGGCGCCCTCGAACGCGCGCTCGCGAACACCCTCGGGCACACGCTTGCGGGCGCCCTCGGACACGCGCTCCCGAGCGGCCTCGGAGGCGTGCTCGTGGGTGCTCTCGAAGGCGTGCTCGTGGGCGGCCTCGGAGGCGTGCTCCTTGACCGGCTCGGGGGTGCGGGTGCCGGGGACGAGGGCGGGGGCTTCGGAGACCGGGAGTGTGGTGACCGCGGCCACGGCGGGGCGGACCTCGCCGGGCAGAGCCTCGCGCCGCTTCAGCGACGGGGCCTGACGGGCGGCGGAGCTCCACGCCTCCAGGGGCCGGCGCCGGGGAGCGGTGTGCTTGGGCTTGGCCCGCGTGCCGCGCCGGGACTTGGCGGCCCCGGACGCGGCCGTGGCGGCGGACGGCTTGACGCTGACCGTGGCGGCGCGGCGGGCCGTGCCCGGGGCCGCGCGCCACACCTTGGCCGTGAACGCGATCTCGTCGGACTCCTCGGCCGGCGCCAGGCGGCACCAGGTCTTCGGCTCGCCGAGGTAGCGGATCTGCGACTGGAGCAGCTCGTTGAGCCGCTTGCTCTCGATCACCGGACGGGTGGACAGCCAGGTGACGATGCCCGGAGGCACGATGAAGAGGACGTGCCAGGGCGACTCGAAGGGGACCCCGACGAGTGCCAGGAGGACCGACCACGGGACCAGCACTCCCAGGAACACACCGACCCAGACGATCGGAAGCGGCATCGGCAGCCGAAGGTCGTACAGCTTGTAGAGCCGCTTCTCAATTCGCCAGATATTGGTATAGGTAGGCAGGTCCATCCGATCCTCCTCTCCCAGTCACAGCCACGCGATCACGCTCACTTGATGCCGAGCGCCCCCGCGATGGCCTTGGCCGTCACCTCGATGACGTTGGGCACGTAGAAGATCACACCGATGGCCACGGCCAGAATGATGAACTGGACGAACCTGGTGATCTCTCTCGTGAAGAGGAAGAAAATCGCCACGACTGACACCACGACCAGGAACAGCGGGGCGAAGAACTTCCGCAGGAAGTCTGCGAGGCCCGCGGTGTTGACCCCGGCGGGCGGCGGCGTGGCCGGCGCCGTGGGCGCCAGGGCCTCGACCGCGTTCTCAACGATGACCTTAAGAATCAACTTCCGTCCTCCTGCTTGTGGTCGCGCCGACGGGCCGCTCCAGGGTCCCGCGTCGTCGCGTTACCTTCTCGGCTCCCTCGCTCGTCATGGCGGCTCCCGGCCTCATCCGGTGGACCGGGTCGCGCCGCGGATGTCCCTGATGTACCAGTTGTCGCCCTGCTTCTCGACCGTGAGACGGTAGGCCTGCTCCAGGCCCGCCGACTGCGCGGCGGGATTGGTCGGCACCGGCGACGGCGTGGCCGTCGTGGGAACGCCCCACACGACGACGGCGGTGACCTCGCGCCTGGTCCCTCCGGGCGGGGCGCTGACGCTCTTCAGCTCCTCCAGCGTGAGCTTGTTGCCGAAGCCCTCCAGCGTGACGCCCGTGACGACGTACCGCTGCAGTTGTGTGGCGTCGCCCTGCGCGTAGGCCTTGAAGAAGCTTTCGAGCTGCGGGCGCAGCTCGGCCTCCGCCGTGTCGTCGTGCTCCGGCTCGGCGGTGGCGGGCAGGCCCGCGGGGCCGCCGGCGGGCAGCAGGGCCGGCTGGCCGGAAACCACGAATTTCCCATCCGCGGTATAAACCGGGACGGAAAGCCTCCAGCGCTGCGATCCCGATTGCGCGAATACCGTTACGACGGCATTTTGCGCGTCCTGCACCTCGATGTCCGATAGCTGGAAAGTTCCGGCGGACAGCCTGCCGAAACCATTCCACCCCATTTGACGGTCGGCGCCCTCGGGAAGGAACGGCTTCAGCCGGTCGGCGCGCTCGTCCGGCTTCGCGCCGTCGAAGTTCAGGTACGCCGCCGCGAACTGACTCGCGAACGCCGAGGCCGCCGCCTCGGGAAAACCGGAACCCGTCGGGGTCGCCGTCGTGCCCGTGGGCGTGTCACTCTCGGTGAGCCGTTCGATCGGCGCCCGCACGCCGTTGACCACGATGACGACGATCAGGGCCCACAAGACGACCCTGCCCGTCCAAACCAGCCAACGCCCGCCCCCACCGGACCAACCGCCGCGGCGAACCGCGCCCCTGCGCACCGGCACGCGCTCAGGGTCGGGGTCGTACGGCGAGGGAGGGTACGTCGAATGCTCGGGTTCGCCAGCGGTCCGCGGACCGTGCTGGACGTTTGACCTGCGAGCCATCACGCCTCCGCTCGCGCCGATCCCCCCGGCTGGCGCGCTGTCGTCTTACTATCGATCCTGTTATCCATGGTGAAGTATTCACTTTAGCCGTCTCACCAATTGTTCCAGGAAAGCCACGCCCATGCTGCAGGCATCGCCGTAGCAGACCAAGTCGGTCTTCCTCCGCTTTCCGGCAGGTGACCGCCTGTTCGCCCAGCACACAAGGGCTGCCGTCCGCTCCGCGAGCCACTTCTGACCTCCGCGACAAAGTTCGCATTAGGGACAAAGCTCGCACCAGACGCAAAAACGCCATAAAGGCGGCGTACTACAGAGGCGGGGAACGAAGGGGGAAGGATCGGTCGCGAGACTGCGACACGTCCGCACGCACAGACCTCCCTTCCAGCGGGCCGCCCGCGCGCGACGACGCCAGGCGGCCGTACCAACGGCCGCCGACCCTCGCAGGGGCGCACAACCGACCCAAATAGAGGAGAGTACGCGCCCGAACGATCGCATCTGGATTACCTGACGGCCACGCCTTACTACCCGCCCACTTCCCTTGGTCGGGATGTCCGGATCACCACCGTCGTCCCACCTGGGATACCTCACCCGGCGTCACTGAAGTGACACATGTGCCGAATGTGCTCCGAAGTCCCGAAAGAAGGGCATCCGGGACGCCGGAGCGGGCCTCAGCCGTCCCCGTCGCGCGGGTTCTCCACGACGCCCCTGCCGTTCGCGTTCTTCCTCTCGGGCTTGCCGGGCTTGTCGGGTTTGTCGTTCTTGGTGTTCCTGGTGTCCGGGCCGTTCCGGGCCTCCGGCTCGTCACGTCCGCCACGGCCCCGCGGGGTGTCCTCGTCCGGCTCCTCGTCCACGGAACTCTCGGGCCGGCAGCTCTGGCCGCAGCCGCCGAACCGGCTGGAGTCGATCGGCGTGAACGACGCCGGCTCGACGTTCCTGAGCGCGGCGAGCATCGTCTCCTTCCAGATGGGACCGGGGATGCTCGCGCCGAACACCGACCCGTAGTAGCGCCCGCCGATGGTGACGCCGATCAGCTTGTGCCGCTGGGAGCCCCGGGGGTCGCCGATGCTGACCGCCGCGGCGAGGTCGGGGGTGAACCCGGCGAACCACGCGCTCGCGTAGTCGTCCGTCGTGCCGGTCTTGCCCGCGGCGTCCCGGCCGATGCCGCCCACGGCCCGCATCGTGCCCTTGGTGAACACGCCGGACAGCACGTCGGCCGCGGCGTCGGCGACCTCGGGGTCCATCACCTGGCGGCACTTGGGGTCGTAGGCGGTGGTCTCGCCGTTCCTGTCGGTGATCTGGGTGATGGCCGTGGGCGCGCAGTACCGGCCGCGCGCGGCGATCGCGGCGTAGGCGTTGGCCACGGTCACCGGGTCCATCTCGTTGATGCCGAGCGTGAACGTCTCGTACTCCTGCAGCTTGTCGCCGTCGGAGCGGTGGATGCCGAGCGACTCGGCGGTCTTGACCACGTTGCAGAGCCCGACGCGCTGCTCCAGCTCCATGAAGAACGTGTTCACCGACTGCCAGGTGCCGGTCTGGAGCGTCTTCCAGCCCGGCGAGCCCTCGTCGTTGGTGACGGTGTGCGACGGGTCGCCGATGCTCTGGCCCTTGCAGTTCTTGAACGCCGAGTAGCCGGAGGCGCGGAACCCGGCGCCCGCGCTGATGCCGTCGTCGATCTTGTAGCCCTGCTTCAGGGCGGTGAGCAGCGTGAACGTCTTGAAGGTCGAACCGGCCTGGAAGCCGACGCCGCCGCCGTGCGCCGCGTCCGCGACGACGTTGTAGGAGATCTCGTTGCGGGCCCTGCTGCGGCCGTACTCGCGGCTGGCCGCCATGGCCTTGATCTCTCCGGTGCCGGGCCGGACCAGGGCCTCGGCCGCGACGGGGTTGTCCGAGGGGCGGACCCACTTCCTGACCGCCTTCTCGGCCGCGGCCTGCATGGCGGGGTCGATCGTGGTCTTGATCGTGAGGCCGCCGCGGTTGAGGAGGGCCACCCGGTCCTTGGTCGTCGCGCCGAAGTCGGGGTTGCTCAGGATCTCGTTGCGGACGTAGATGCAGAAGTACGGATATTTGCTGCTCTCACAGCCGCCGGGAAGCTTTGTCCCCTTGTAGCCGAGCTTGGTGGCCTTCGCCCGCGTCGCCTCGGCCTGGGTGATCTTGCCCAGCTCCGCCATGCGAGCCAGCACGACGTTCCTGCGGTCCAGCAGGCGCTGGCGCTGCTTCTTGCCCAGGTTGGGGTCGGTGGCGTTCGGGTCCTGCACGGCGCCGGCGAGCGTGGCCGCCTGCGGCAGCGTCAACTCCTTGGCGCCGACGCCGAAGAACCGCTTGGCCGCGGCCTCCACCCCGTACGCGCCCGCCCCGAAGTAGGCGATGTTGAGGTACTTGGCGAGGATCTCGTCCTTGGTGTACTTCTGCTCGACGCCCATCGCGTACCGCAGCTCCTTGAGCTTGCGGGCGTAGCTGGCCTCCAGCGCCTGGTTCTTCTCCTTCTCGGTGGTGGCCGCGTTCAGCAGGACCTGCTTCACGTACTGCTGGGTGATGCTCGACCCGCCCTGGCTCACCCCGCCGGACTTCAGGTTCGTGGCCAGCGCGCGCACCGTGCCCTCGATGTCGATCGCGCCGTGCTCGTAGAACCGGTAGTCCTCGATCGAGACGATCGCCGTCCGCATGATCGGCGCGATGTCGTCGAGCTTCACGGTCTCGCGGTACTGCTCGTAGAACCGGGCGATCTCGTGCCCCTTGGCGTCCTGCACGACCGAGACCTCGGCCGGCGGTGGCTCGGAGAGCTCCTCGGGCGTGAGGTTCACCTCGTCCACCGCCGAGACCAGCCCGAAGCCCGCACCTCCCACCGCGGGCAACGCGACCCCCGCGACGAGCACGCCGCCCGCCACCCCCATGGCCAGAAGCCGACCGATCTTCGACGCGGCCCCCTGCCGCTCACCACCCCGCACTGCGCCCTTCCTTGCCACTCGCCCGCCAGAAAAAGAGAGCAAAGCAGAACATATCCACCTATGTCTAATACTCATATAAGGACGAGATCGATATCGGTTCCCACATGATCCCAGGTCCGCCACGGCTTCGCGCCCGGATCCGCACCTCCGGGACGGCTCCCCAGGACACGCGAACGGCTTGCCCTCGCCGTGAACCACACCCTGGCAGAATTCGGATCACGCCGACGAAATGGATCGGCACGGATCGGCACCACCGCACCTGCGGACCGGACGGCGAGGCACCGGGGGCGCGCATGGACTTCGCGGCAGTCGTCGAGGGCACCGGGAAGGCCATCGACCTCGCCGGTGTGGCGGTGATCGTCGTCGGCGCGCTGGCCGCGACGGTGACGTACGTCTCCCGAGTACTCCGCCGCTCCCCCGCGCCCGACCTCTACCGCGAGTACCGCCTGCGCCTCGGCAAGGCGATCCTCCTCGGCCTGGAGTTCCTGGTCGCCGGGGACATCATCCGCACCGTCGCCATCTCGCCCACCTTCCAGAGCGTGGGCGTCCTCGCCGTCATCGTGGCCGTCAGGACCTTCCTCAGCTTCTCCCTCGGCGTCGAACTGGAAGGCCGCCTGCCCTGGCAGCGCGCGCGGCCGGACCACCGCCCCGCCGGTCCTCCCGCGTAGCTCCGGGACGGCTCAGGCGTCGGGGCGGAAGAGCCGGCGCAGTTCCAGGGACGGGGCCGGAGGCAGGGGGCCGGGGCTCTCGGCGGGATCGGCGCCGAACGCCTGCAGGAGGTAGGCCACGAATCGGCGGCAGGCGGCCACCGCGGTCTCCGGCGACCCGGACGTGACGCCGCCGATGGCCATGAGCAGCAGGGTGAGGTCGTCCATGACGAAGTCGGCGCGCAACCGGCCGGCGTCCTTGGCCCGCCGTACCAGCTCGGCCAGCCCCCGCTCGGCGCGGGCGCGTTCCCGTTCGAAGGGGACCGCGTCCGGAAACGCGGTGAGGAACGCCGCCGTGAAGCCCCGGTCGGCGGCCTGCATGACGCACACCTTCTCGATGACCGCGCGGAAGGCGCGCCACGGGTCCGGGTCGGCGAGCGCGTCGTCCACGACGGAGACGCACGCGGCGAACTGCTCGGCGAACGCCTCGGTGACCAGCGCCTCCTTGGTGGGGAAGCGGCGGTAGAGGGTCGCGACCCCGACGCCGGCCCGCCGGGCGATCTCGGCCATCGGCACGTCGAGCCCGTGGGCGGCGAAGGTCTCGCGGGCCGCGGCGAGGATGCGCTCGCGGTTGTGCCGGGCGTCCGCGCGCAGGCCCCCGGCGGCCCCCTTGACGTGCGGGATCCGAGACGGCGGGGCGGTCATGCCTCTCACTTTAGCCTAAGTGGACGGGGTCATCCGTTTAGCGTGTTAGCGTGCGAACAAGTGGATGGGGTCGTCCACTTACGACGGCCCATCCCCCGGCCGTTCCCCGGCACGGGCACACCAACGGCCGGCGCGGGCCGGCCACAACGGATGAGGCACACCATGACCGACATGCGCGCGGCGCTCTTCGACAGGTACGGCCCCCCTGAGGTGCTCTACGAGGGCAGGGCGCCGAAGCCGGAGCCCGGCCCCGGCGAGGCGCTGGTACGCGTGCACGCCGTCAGCGTCAACGGCGGCGAGCTCCTTGGCCGGACGGGCAGGTTGCGACCGGTCACCGCCCTCATGAGCCGCGGCTTCCCCAAGCGGGTCGGGATCGACTTCACCGGGGAGATCGCCGCCCTGGGTCCCGCCCGCGCGCCGCGCGGCCCCGTGCCCGACGTCGAGCCGGGTGACCCGGTGTGGGGGGTCCTGCCGAGGAGGTTCGGCAGCGCCGCCGAGTTCGTGGCCGTCTCCCTGGACCGGCTGGCCCCCACACCGGCCGGGCTCGACCTCGTCCGGGCCGCGGCCCTCCCCGTGGGCACGACGGCGATCACCGCGCTGCGCGACAAGGCCCGGCTGCGCGCGGGCGAGCGGCTTCTCGTCCGCGGCGGGAGCGGCGGCGTCGGCAGCCTCGCCGTCCAGCTCGGCCGGGCCTACGGCGCCCGGGTCACCGCGCTCGCCGGGGCACGCAACCTCGCTTTCGTGCGCGACCTCGGCGCCGACGAGGTGTACGACTACGCCACCACCGGCCCGTCAGATCTCGGCCGGTTCGACGTCGTGCTCGACACGGCGGGCACGCGGCTGCGCGAGTTCCGGCGCCTGCTCGCCCCGGGGGGACGCATGGTCACGATCTCCTTCGACCCCGAGCGCATCGCCGCCTCGATCGCGTACATCGTCGCCTCCGCCGCGCACGGGTCGCGCCGCGTCCGGTTCTTCAGCGGCGACCCGCGCCACGAGTTGCTGGCCGACCTCACCCGCCTCGTCGAGTCCGGCGCGATCCGCCCGGTCGTCGACACGATCCGCCCCTTGTCCGAGATCGCCGCGGCGCACCGCGCCTTCGAATCCGGCGGCACCCGCGGCAAGCACATCATCCGGGTCATCTGACCCGGCGACCCCGCCCGCGCCCTTGGGGCGGGCCGCACCAGGGGGAACGCGACCTGACGCGGTACGAACTTGAACTATTCGTTCTCTTGGATAGTTCGTGTTTAGCGCGATAGGTTTGGCGCCATGAGCGCACCCAAGAATCCGACCACGGCCGACGAGCTGCGCGGGGTGGGCCTGCGAGTCACGGCCGCCCGCGTCGCGCTGCTCGAGACCGTACGGGAGGGCGACCACCTCGGCGTCGAGGCGCTCGCCACAGGGGTGCGCCAACGCGTGGGCCACATCTCGCTCCAGGCCGTGTACGAGGCCCTCCAGGCGCTCACCACGGCCGGGCTCGTCCGCCGCATCGAACCGCCCGGCAGCCCCGCCCTCTTCGAGGGACGGGTCGGGGACAACCACCACCACATCGTCTGCCGGACGTGCGGACTCGTCGCCGACGTCGACTGCGCGGTCGGGCATGCCCCTTGCCTGACCGCGTCGGACGACCACGGCTTCGCGATCGACGAGGCCGAGGTCATCTACTGGGGCCTGTGTCCCGCCTGTTCCACCACCACCCCCAGTTCCTGAGCACCGCAATTTTGTCCGGAAGGATTTCCATGTCCGAGAACAATGACGCGATCGTCGTAGACGCGAAGACGGAAGGTGAAGGAGGCTGTCCGGTCGCGCACACGCGCGCCCCGCACCCGACGCAGGGCGGCGGAAACCACCAGTGGTGGCCGGAGCGGCTCAACCTGAAGATCCTGGCCAAGAACCCCGCCGTGGCCAACCCCCTCGGTGAGGACTTCGACTACGCCGCCGCGTTCAAGACCCTTGACCTCCCGGCCGTGAAGCGGGACATCGCCGAGGTGCTCACGACCTCGCAGGACTGGTGGCCGGCCGACTTCGGCCACTACGGCCCGTTCATCATCCGGATGGCATGGCACAGCGCGGGCACCTACCGGATCAGCGACGGCCGTGGCGGCGCCGGGAGCGGCCAGCAGCGCTTCGCCCCCCTCAACAGCTGGCCGGACAACGGGAACCTGGACAAGGCCCGCCGCCTGCTGTGGCCCGTCAAGAAGAAGTACGGCAAGAGCCTCTCGTGGGCCGACCTGCTGATCCTGGCCGGCAACGTCGCCCTGGAGTCGATGGGCTTCAAGACCTTCGGCTACGCCGGCGGCCGCGTGGACGCCTGGGAGGCCGAGGAGGACGTCTACTGGGGTCCCGAGACCACCTGGCTCGGCGACGAGCGCTACACCGGCGACCGCCAGCTGGAGAGCCCCCTCGGCGCGGTCCAGATGGGCCTCATCTACGTCAACCCCGAGGGCCCGAACGGCAACCCCGACCCGCTCGCCGCGGCCCGCGACATCCGTGAGACCTTCCGCCGGATGGCGATGAACGACGAGGAGACGGTCGCCCTGATCGCGGGCGGTCACACCTTCGGCAAGACCCACGGCGCGGGCCCCGCGGACAACGTCGGCCCCGCCCCCGAGGCCGCCCCCATCGAGCAGCAGGGCCTCGGCTGGCAGAACTCCTTCGGCACCGGCAAGGGCGGCGACGCCATCACCAGCGGCCTTGAGGGCATCTGGACGAACACGCCGATCACCTGGGACAACAGCTTCTTCGAGATCCTCTTCGGCTACGAGTGGGAGCTGTTCAAGAGCCCCGCCGGCGCGAACCAGTGGCGGCCGAAGGACGGCGCCGGGACGGGCACCGTCCCCGACCCCCACGACGCGTCCAAGAGCCACGCCCCGACGATGCTCACGACCGACCTCTCGCTCCGGTTCGACCCGATCTACGAGCCGATCTCGCGGCGCTTCCTCGCCGACCCCGACGAGTTCGCGGACGCGTTCGCCCGGGCTTGGTACAAGCTGACCCACCGCGACATGGGCCCGGTCGCGCGCTACCTCGGCCCCGAGGTCCCGTCCGAGGTGCTGCTCTGGCAGGACCCCGTCCCGGCGGTCACGCACGAGCTCGTCGACGCCGCGGACGTCGCGCGCCTCAAGGAGCAGGTCCTCGCCTCCGGCCTGACGGTGTCGCAGCTCGTGTCCACCGCGTGGGCGTCCGCCGCGTCCTTCCGCGGCGGCGACAAGCGGGGCGGCGCCAACGGCGGGCGCGTCCGCCTGGAGCCGCAGAACGGGTGGGAGGTCAACGACCCCGACCAGCTCGCGATCGTGCTGCGCACCCTGGAAGGGATCCAGGAGTCCTTCAACGCCGCCCAGACCGGCGGCAAGCGGATCTCGCTCGCGGACCTCATCGTGCTCGCCGGCGGCGCCGCCGTCGAGAAGGCCGCCAAGGACGCCGGCGTCGACGCCGTGGTGCCCTTCACGCCGGGCCGCACGGACGCCTCCCAGGAGGAGACCGACGTCGAGTCGTTCGCCGCGATGGAGCCCACGTCCGACGGTTTCCGCAACTACCTCGGGAAGGCCAACCGGCTCCCGGCGGAGTACCTGCTGATCGACCGGGCCAACCTGCTGACCCTCAGCGCCCCGCAGATGACGGTCCTCGTCGGCGGCCTCCGCGTCCTCGGCGCGAACCACCGGCAGACGTCCCACGGCGTCCTCACCGCCACCCCCGGCGTGCTGACCAACGACTTCTTCGTCAACCTGCTCGACCTGGGCACGACGTGGAAGGCGACGTCCGGCGACGCGAACGTCTACGAGGTCCGCGACGCCGCCACCGGCGAGGTCAAGTGGACCGGCACCCGCGTCGACCTGCTCTTCGGCGCGAACTCCGAACTCCGCGCCGTGGCCGAGGTCTACGCCAGCGACGACGCGAACCAGAAGTTCGTCACCGACTTCATCGCCGCCTGGACCAAGGTCATGAACCTCGACCGCTTCGACCTCGACTGACGACCCCGACGTCCAGGCCGGCCCCACACGGACCGGCCTGGACGTCCGTAGCCCCGTCCCGATCCCGTCGCTCCGAGGCCGGTCACGGACGCCCTTCTCCGGCAGCCAAGACGTGGATCAGAATACGTTCTGACTATGATGAAGATATGAGCGCGAGCCACGCGGAGACGGTGACGTTCTCCGACCTGTCGAGGAACCCGCGGGCGGTCGCCGAACGTGCGACACGTCTCGGGCGTGTACGTGTCACCCATCGGGACGCGCCCGACTTCTATCTGACCGCCGCGGACCGCGAGGACCAGCGAGACCGGACCCTCGCGACGGCGTCCCGCCTGTTCCTCGCCCTCCTCAAACACGACCCGACGGCCAGGACGCTGGCCATCGCGATGCCCGAGGTCTTCCCTTGGGTCCGCCACCTCGCCACGGACGAAGTGCGAGACTTCACGTTCGAACTGGTAGAGGCACTGTCCGACGCCGCGGAACTGGACCTGGACGACAGAGCCGAAGAAGTGATCGTGGGCTGGCGCGCGACGGCTCGCGTCAAGGCGAACCCATCGGAGTACGCGGCGGCGCGCAAGCCTACGAGCGGAGACTTCGGTCCGGTCGAGGTCTCTGCGTGAGCCCCAAGCGCGGAGATCGCGTCACGGTCCCCCCGCCCGACGATGAGTGGGACGTCCGCTTCGCCACCGGCGACGCGGCCACGGTCGTCGACGAACCGGCACCGATCGTGTAGTTGATCTATGCATCGCCCCGTCACCCGAAAGACACGGATAAATGATCCATTGCGTCGGCGCGGTCGACGAGACGCCCGGCGCACTCACCATGGTCGAGGTCGCCGTCCTGGGCGGCTGAAGCCCGTCCGGGACCAACCTGTCCAGGGCTCCGCGCCGAGGCCGTCACCGAGGAGGGCCGCCTCCTCCGGGGGTCAGACGTTGAAGCGGAACTCTACGACGTCGCCGTCGCGCATCACGTAGTCCTTGCCTTCGATGCGGGCTTTGCCGGCGGAGCGGGCGGCGGTCATCGAGCCGGCGGCCAGGAGTTCTTCGAAGGAGATGACCTCGGCCTTGATGAAGCCGCGCTGGAAGTCGGTGTGGATGACGCCGGCGGCCTCGGGGGCGGTGGCGCCCTTGCGGATGGTCCAGGCGCGGGTCTCCTTGGGGCCGGCCGTGAGGTAGGTCTGCAGGCCGAGGGTGTCGAAGCCGACGCGGGCGAGCTGGCTCAGGCCGGACTCCTGCTGCCCGACCGACTGCAGCAGCTCAAGGGCCTCCTCGTCGGGCAGCTCCACCAGCTCGGACTCGATCTTGGCGTCCAGGAAGACGGCCTCGGCCGGGGCGACCAGGGCCGACAGGCGGGCGCGCAGGTCCTCGTCGACGAGCTCGTCGGCGTCGAGGTTGAACACGTACAGGAACGGCTTGGCCGTGAGCAGGTGCAGCTCGCGCAGGTCGGCGAGGTCGAGGCCGGAGGCGTACAGCGTGGTGCCGCCGTCGAGGATCTTGGACGCGGCCTCGGCGGCCTCCAGCAGGCCCTTGCGGTCCTTGTTGGTCTTGGCCTCCTTGGTGAGGCGCGGCAGGGCCTTCTCCAGGGTCTGCAGGTCGGCCAGGATCAGCTCGGTGTTGATCGTCTCGATGTCGCGCTGCGGCGAGATGTCGCCGTCGACGTGCGTGACGTCGGGGTCGCCGAAGACGCGGATGACCTGGCAGATGGCGTCGGTCTCGCGGATGTTGGCGAGGAACTGGTTGCCGCGCCCCTGGCCCTCGGACGCGCCCTTGACCAGGCCGGCGATGTCGACGAACTCGACCTTGGCCGGGATCACGCGCGCGGAGCCGTACAGCTCGGCCAGCTTGGGCAGCCGGGCGTCGGGCACGCCGACGATGCCCACGTTGGGTTCGATCGTGGCGAAGGGGTAGTTCGCCGCGAGCGCGTTGCCGCTCTTGGTCAGCGCGTTGAAAAGCGTGGACTTGCCGACATTGGGCAGGCCGACGATGCCGATGCTCAGGCTCACGTTCGCCGAGTTTACGGTGCTCCGGCTCCACACCGGACACGGGCTGAGGCGCGGACTGGAATCATGCGGGAGATGGACGTGATGGCACTCGCCTTCCAACTGGCCGTGGGACTCGCCGCCGGGCTGGTCATCGGCCTCGCGCTCGGCCGGGCGCGCGCGGGTGCGGCCCAGCGCGAGGCCGAGGCGAGGGTCGCGCTGGCCGAGGCCCGGGCGGTGGCCGCCGAAGAGAAGGTGGCCTACGTCGAGGAGCAGATGACCCAGCGCTTCCAGGCGCTGTCGAACCGCGCCCTGGACGTCAACAATCTGCGCTTCCTGGAACTGGCCGAGAGCCGTTTCGCCGCCTCGCGCGCCGACGCGGCGGGAGACCTGGAGCAGCGCAGGCAGGCCGTCGAGAACCTGGTGGCGCCGCTGCGCGAGACCCTGGCCAAGGTGCAGGAGCAGCTGCGCGAGAGCGAGACCGGGCACCGCGTCGCGCGGGCCGAGCTGGGCAAGCAGATGGAGTTCGTGCGGCAGAGCTCCGAACAGCTCAAGGCGCAGACGACGGCGCTGGTGCGGGCGCTGCGGCGTCCGGAGGCGCGGGGACGGTGGGGGGAGCTCCAGCTCCGCAGGGTCGCGGAGATCGCCGGGATGTCCCGGTTCTGCGATTTCGACGAGCAGGCGAGCGCCTCGACCGCGGACGGCGTCGTACGGCCCGACATGGTCGTGCGACTGGCGGGCGGCAAGAACATCGTCGTGGACTCCAAGGTGTCGCTGGCGGCCTATCTGGAGGCCGCGGAGGCGGGCGAGAGCGAGATGCAGGACGCGCGGCTGGACGCCCACGCCCGGCACCTGCGCGACCACGTCGACCGGCTGGCGGCCAAGGCGTACTGGCAGGCGTTCAGCCCCGCGCCGGAGTTCGTGGTGCTGTTCGTCCCTGGTGAGGCGTTCCTGTCGCCCGCGCTGGAACGCGACCCCGGGCTGCTGGAGCACGCCATGAGCAGGCGCGTCCACATCGCCACCCCGACCACGCTGATCACCATGCTGAGGACGGCGCAGTACGCCTGGCAGCAGCAGGCGCTGAGCGAGAACGCCCGCGCCGTGTTCGACCTGGGCAAGGAGCTGTACGAGCGGCTGGGGGTGCTCGGGCGCAACGTGGACGCGGTGGGCAAGGCGCTGAGCCGGGCCGTGATCGCGTACAACAAGAGCGTCGGGTCGCTGGAGGGGCGGGTGCTGGTGAGCGCGCGCAAGCTCAACGACCTGGGCGTGGTGGACGGCCCGCTCCCCGCGCCCGAGCCGGTCGAGGAGATGCCGAGGCCGCCCTCGATGCCGGAACTGGACGGCGAGTCGGCCACGGACGGCGATCCGACCTCCGATGGTGGGCCCGCGTCGGACGACGATCCGTCCTCCGGTGGCGGCCCCGTGCCGGATTCCGAGGATGGGCCGATGCCGGATTCCGGCAGTGGGCCGATGCCGGGTTCGGAAGGCGGGCGGGACGGCTACGGGGAGCTTGGGGACGGTGGCGGGGAGGCAGAGTACCCGCAAGCCGCCGGTGAAGAGACGGCAAGCCCGTTCCAGGGGCTTCGCGTGAACGGTAAGTTGGCGCGAGACTCGTCGTAGGGCCGACCCGCCGGCCGTGATGCCGCCGACCAGGCCGGGAGGGGCGACAGTGGTGACACAGGAACGCGCGCGACGACCGGGACTCCGGCTGACCGCCCGGGGCGCGATCGCGCTCGTCTTCGTGTGCACGCTCCTCGCCCAGGCCGCGGCGTCCTCGACGATCGTGGGACTGGTCTTCTGCGTGGCCTGCCTGGCCGGGGTGCTGCTGGTGCAGCCGCGCGAGCTGCTGTCGCTGGTGGTCACCCCGCCGCTGGTGTTCTTCGTCGCCACGCTGGTCGGCGCCGTGGTCGGCGCGTTGGGGGCGCCGTCGCTGGTCCAGGCGCTCGGCGTCGGCCTCTTCACCGATCTTTCCGCCGGGGCGCCGTGGCTGTTCGCGGGGTCGGCGCTGGTGCTGGGGGTGGCCTGGTTCCGGGGGCTGACCGAGAGCGTGAGCGAGCTGCGGGCCGAGCTGCGGGCGAACCGCGCCGCGGCGTCGGCCGCCGGGGCGCGGGGCCGCCGGTCCGGTCCCGAGGCGCCGGTGTACGCGCCGGAGCCCGAGGGGTACTTCGAGCCGCGCGTGTACGGCTCCGCCCGGGAGCAGGGGCAGGACTGACGTCCTCGGCCATGCCCGGTGATCCTTCCGCCGACACGGCGCGTGTGCTGGCCGTACGGTTGCGGGCCGAGCGGGCGCGGGTGGTGGCGGTCGAGGGGCCGTCCGGGTCCGGGAAGACCACGCTGGGCCGCGCGCTTGCCGCGGAGCTGGACGCCGGGCTCGTCCACATGGAGGACTTCTATCCGGGCTGGGAAGGACTCCGGGCGGGCGCGGAGCGGCTCGTGGAATGGGTGCTGCGCCCCCTGGCGGACGGGGAGGCCCCGCGCTGGCGGTGCTACGACTGGACGCTCGGCGCGTACGCCGGGTGGCGCGCGCTGCCGCCGTCCGAGGTGGTGGTGGTCGAGGGCGCCGGAGCGGGGTCGCTGGCCGCGGGGCCGTACCTGTCGTCGCTGATCTGGCTGGACGCGCCGCCGCCCGTGCGCAGGCGCCGCGCCCTCGGCCGCCCGGAGGACGGCGAGGCGTACCGGCCGCACTGGGAGCGGTGGGCCCGTCAGGAGACGGAGTACTTCACCGCCGACCGCGTTGCGGAGCGCGCGAACGTGACCCTGGACACCGGCTGAGCCGACGACTCCACGCGTGGGAGAACACGAGGGGAGCCGACGTCCTGCGACCCGGCAGGAAAGCGCGCGGCCGCGGGGAAAGTGTGGCGGTGAGAAGGCCGCGCGCGTCGACCGGCGCGGCGGTGAAGCGGCCGGCCGACTCCAGACGGTGGTGGGCGGGTCAGGACGTGGTGGCGCGGAGGTCGCGGCGGAGTTCGTGCGGGAGGGCGAAGCGGACGCTCTCCGGGACGGACTCGACCTCGTGGACGTCGGCGAAGCCGCGGGACGCCAGGCGGGCGAGGACGCCTTCGACCAGTTCCTCGGGGACGGAGGCCCCGCTGGTCACGCCGACCGTGGTGACGCCGTCCAGCCACTCGTCGCGGACGAAGGACGCGTCGTCCACCAGGTAGGAGGCGTCGGCCCCGGCGTCCTTGGCGACCTCGACCAGCCGCTTGGAGTTCGAGGAGTTGGTCGAGCCGACGACGATGACGAGCTGCGCCTCGCGGGCGATCTCTTTGACGGCCGTCTGGCGGTTCTGCGTGGCGTAGCAGATGTCGTCGCTCGGCGGGTCGATCAGGTTGGGGAAGCGCTCGCGGAGCCGGGAGACGGTCTCGGTGGTCTCGTCCACGGAGAGCGTGGTCTGGGAGAGCCAGACGACGCGCTCGGGATCGCGCACCTGGACGCCGGAGACGCCGCCGAGGCCGTCGACGAGCTGGATGTGCGTGGGGGCCTCGCCCGCCGTGCCCTCGACCTCCTCATGGCCCTCGTGGCCGATCAGGAGGATGTCGTAGTCGTTGGCGGCGAAGCGCTTGGCCTCGTTGTGGACCTTGGTGACCAGCGGGCACGTGGCGTCGATGGTCTTGAGCGACAGGCGGGCCGCCTGCTCGTGGACGGCCGGGGCCACGCCGTGGGCGGAGAAGACGACGATCGCGCCCTCGGGGACCTCCTCGGTCTCGTCGACGAAGATCGCGCCACGCTTCTCCAGGGTCTGGACCACGTGGGTGTTGTGGACGATCTGCTTGCGGACGTAGATGGGGGCGCCGTAAAGCTCCAGGGCCTTCTCGACGGTCTGGACGGCGCGGTCGACCCCCGCGCAGTAACCGCGCGGCTTGGCCACCAGGACACGACGGGTCTCAGACGTCTCCGAAGTCATGTGCTCATGCTATGTGCTCGTCGATTCGTGAGGGTCCATGGGCGGGAGTTACGGGGGCACGCGACGTTTATCTGATTTCCTATGCTTGAGGGAGTGTGCGACGGCAGTGTCCGATCACCCCGTCCGATCACCTCTCGCGCTCAATCGGCTCAGTTCAGGACAGACTGGCCGTCCATTTATCAAATCTCCAAGGAGCCGGCATGTCACTGAGCGACATCGTCCGCACCATGGCCAAGAACGTCCGACAAACCGTCTCCCACCCCGGCGAGCTCAAGGAGAAGGCCAAGGACCTTCCTCTGAACGTGCTGCAGACCGCACTCACCGGAGTGGGGCAGGCGCTGATGTTCGGCGACCGCGTCCGTTCTGGCATCAAGAGGCTGCTGACCTCGGAGGAAGAGGAGAAGAAGACCTCCGAGACCAGCTCTGCCGGCACCGCCGCCACGGAGGAGTGGGCCGCCGCCGTCGGCGTGCGGGAGGAGGCCGAGGAGGCCGCGCCGGAGAAGCCCGCCCGGCGCGAGCCGGTCATCTTCGCCCCGCGCCCGGCGCCGGCGCCGGAGGGCGCCAACGGGTCCTCGCCGAGGCCCGCGCCGGCCGCGGCGCCGTCCGTCCCGCCCGCGCCTTCGATGAGGCCCGCCGCCGAAGCCCCGGCACCGGCCGCCGAAGCCGCTCCCGCTCCGGCCGCCGAGCCCGCGGCCACGGCGCCCGTCGAGGCCGTCGCCAAGCCCGTGACGGAGCCCGCGAAGGAGCCCACTCCTGAGCCCGCCGTCGAGGACGTGGCCGAGGAGGCCGTGAAGCCGCAGGCACAGGCCGCCGCACCCGCGGAGACGCCGGCGGAGGCCGACGCGGCGCAGCCCAAGCCCGCCACGCGGACCCGTAAGCCCCGGGCCGCCACCGCCAAGCCCGCCACGAAGCCCACCGCCAGGCCGGCCGCGACCAGGTCCACCACGCGCAGGACCGCCAAGGCCGAGACCACTCCGGACACCCAGGCCGCCGCCGAGAACGAGATCGTCGCCGAGGCGAAGGCCGCGCAGGTGGAAGCGCCCAAGCCGGGCGCGCGCGAGCCGAAGGCCGAGACGGGCAAGCTGGCCGAGGCGGCCAAGCCCGCCGCGGAGCAGGCGGCCGAGGAGGTCACCTCCCCGGCGGGCACCACGCCGACGCTGGCCGAGCCGCTGCCCGGCTACTCCACGCTGACCATGGCGTCGCTGCGCGCGCGGCTGCGGGGCAAGTCGGCCGACCAGATCCGCGAGCTGCTGGAGTACGAGCGGACGACGTCCGCCAGGGACGACATCGTCCAGATGTACGCCAAGCGCCTGGCCAAGCTGGAAGCCGGTGAGTAGGCGGGATCGTTTGTAGGCTGCCCGCATGGCCGCGAAGACTTCACCGGAGCAGCCGCTGCCGATCCGCTCGGTGTTGCAGATGGTGGCGCAGTGGATCGGCAAGCTCGGCACCGTCTGGGCCGAGGGGCAGATCACCGACCTGTCCTCCCGGGGCGGCACGGTTTTCCTGACGCTGCGCGACCCCGTGGCGAACGTCTCGGCCCGGGTCACCTGCCCGCGCGGCGTGTACGAGGCCGCCGTCCCCCGGCCCGTGGACGGCGCCCGCGTCGTCGTGCTGGTCAAGCCGGACTTCTGGGTCAACAGGGGCTCGTTCGCCTTCACCGCGCTGGAGATCCGCCCGGTGGGCATCGGCGAGCTCCTGGCCAGGCTGGAGCGGCTGCGGCAGATCATCGTGGCCGAGGGCCTGGCCAACGCCGACCGCAAGCGGCGCCTGCCGTTCCTGCCCGGCACGATCGGCCTGATCTGCGGACGCGAGTCGGCGGCCGAGCGCGACGTGCTGGAGAACTCCCGGCGGCGCTGGCCGGCGGTGCGGTTCAAGGTGGATGCGGTCGCGGTCCAGGGGCCGTACGCGGTGGCCGAGGTGACCGACGCCCTGCACCGGCTGGACGCCGACCGCGACATCGATGTGATCATCATCGCCCGGGGCGGCGGGTCGCTGGAGGACCTTCTGCCGTTCTCCGACGAGTCGCTGGTCCGCGCGGTGGCGGCCTGCCGTACGCCCGTCGTCAGCGCCATCGGGCACGAACAGGACAGCCCCCTGCTGGATTTGGTGGCCGACCTGCGGGCCTCCACGCCGACGGACGCGGCCAAGAAGGTCGTCCCGGACGTCGGGGAGCAGCTCGCCCTCGTGCGGCAGCTCCGCGACCGGGGACGGCGCGTGGTGACGGGCGGGCTGGACCGTGAGGCGTCGTGGCTGGCGGCGGTGCGCTCGCGGCCGTCGCTGGCCGACCCGGTGCGCGAGGTCGAGCGCAGGGCCGAGCAGGTGGACGCCCTGCGCGACCGGGCGCGCCGCTGCCTGGCCTCGTCGCTGGAACGGGCGGGGGACTCGCTGGAGCACCTGCGGGCCCGGCTGGTCGCCCTGTCCCCCGCCGCCACCCTGGAACGCGGCTACGCGATCGTGCAGTTCCCGTCGGGCGAGGTCGTGCGGCGGGCGGCGGACGTGAGCGGCGGCGAGGAGCTCAGCGTCCGCTTCCCGGACGGCAGGGTGGGCGTCACGGTGTCCAAGCCGGCCCCGTGAGGCGCTGCGACGCCGTCTCCGGGCCCGCGCTGCCCGTAGGGTGGGAGCGTGGCTGAGCAGAAAGCGGAGACGCCGTCGTACGAGCGGGCCCGCGAGGAGCTGACCGAGGTCGTGCGCCGCCTGGAGGCCGGCGGTCTCACGCTGGAGCAGTCGATCGAGCTGTGGGAGCGCGGCGAGCGGCTCGCCGCGATCTGCGAGGAGTGGCTCCAGGGGGCGCGTGTGCGGCTCGCGGCCGCGATGGCCCGCCGCGAGGAGGGAGCCGACGGGCCCGAGGAGGCCCCCTTCTGATCGTCCGCCGGTGAACCCCGGTCAGGGACGTTCCTGCCGGAACGCCACTGCGGCGGGTTCCGGTCAGGACGGGATCGGGGACGGAGCGGCCTCCGTCGGCGCTGGTGTGACGGCGGTCTTGGGCTGGGCCTTCAGCGAAGCGGCGAGCTGGGACAGCTCGTCCCAGCTGGCCAGCCCGGTGACGACGAGCGTGACGCCCGGCTGCAGGCTGACGAGCGTGCGCTGCTTCTTGTCCTCGCGGTAGCGCTCCTGCCAGGTGAGCCCGTTGATCTGGCGGCTGCCGACCACCTTGTCGCTGTTGGCGATGCGGTCGGCGAACTGCGCGGCGGGCTCGTCGCTCTGGGCGAGCATGGCGTGCGACTTCTTGGCCGTCGCGAAGCCGAGCCGCCAGGTGACGTGGGCGTTCTTGTCGACCTCGGAGCTGTTCGGCGTCCAGCCCGCCGGGACGGGCTCGGGGGCGCGCACCTCGTAGGGGGCGTCGCGCCGCAGGTTGCTCAGCGTGATCGAGTAGTCGACCTTCGGGATGTGCTCGGTGCGGCTCTGCGGCGTGATCAGCAGGAACACGCCGACGATCGCCAGGCACACCAGCATGGCGAACACGTACCCGTAGAAGCCTTGTGTGAATTGCCGCACGACCAGCCAGATTACCGGCCGGGGGCGGTGGTCCGGGACGCGCGTCGCCCATGGGCGGCGGCCGGGGGACCTACGGGCGGTGGATGCGGCTGATGATCTCCAGGACGTTCTCGGCCAGCCTGCGCGAGGCCGTGACGTCCTGCGACAGGGCGACCTCGGAGACGGCCGCGGCCAGGGCGCCCGTCACCACGACCACCAGCGCGCCCTCGTCGTCCTCGAAGAGGGCGGCGTTGCGGCGGGCCCACTGGCGCATGCGGTCGCGCATGATGACCTCGAAGCCGGGAGGGCCGTCCCCGCGCAGGAACAGGGCCGCGAGCTCACGCTCCTCGAAGCATCCTTCGAGGTAGGCGCGCGCGCCGGCGATGAACAGCCGCATCGGGTCGGACTCGCCGTCGGCGCGGGCCGCCTGGACGGCCTGCCGGGTGCGCTGGGTCTGGCGGGTCTGGAACTCCTCGAAGAGGGTGAGGTACAGGTCCGCCTTGCCGGAGAAGTGGTGGTAGAGCGAGCCCACGCTGGCGCCCGCGCGGGAAACGACGTCGGTGACGCCGGCGTCGGCGAAGCCGCGTGTGACGAAAATCTCCCTGGCGGCGTCCAGGAGGGCGCCGCGCGTGGCGGCGCCGCGTTCCGAGGTGCGCACCGCCACCGGTCGTTCCGTGTCACTGCTCATGGAGGCGACAGTATCCCCCCGTCGGCCGCGGAAGTGAGACAACTAGCATCGTTGCCGTCGCCTGGATTAGAAAGCGGCCAACCTGGTAGGTCTGCTACAGGGCGTCTTGGTCGCCTTTGGCATGCATCAGAGGGGTTTGTCACCATGTCTGAACAGACGTCCGTACCTCCCGCCTTGGCCACCGGCGAGCGCGCTCCCGACCGCAACCTGGCGATGGAGCTCGTCCGCGTCACGGAGGCGGCGGCGATGGCGGCGGCGCGCTGGGTGGGCCGCGGGGACAAGAACGGCGCCGACGGCGCGGCCGTCAACGCCATGCGCCAGTTGATCAACACGGTGTCCATGGACGGCTATGTGGTGATCGGCGAGGGCGAGAAGGACAACGCGCCCATGCTCTACAACGGCGAGCGCGTCGGCGACGGCAGCGGCGCCGAGTGCGACGTCGCCGTGGACCCGATCGACGGAACCCGGCTGACCGCGCTCGGCATGCCCAACGCCATCTCGGTGATCGCCGTCAGCGCGCGCGGCTCCATGTACGACCCGTCCGCGGTCTTCTACATGGACAAGCTCGTCACCGGCCCGGAGGCCGCGGACGCGGTGGACATCAACGCCTCGGTGTCGGCCAACATCCACGCGGTCGCCCGCGCCAAGGACTGCTCGCCGTCCGACGTCATGGTCGTGCTGCTCGACCGGCCGCGCCACGAGCGCCTGGTGAAGGAGATCCGCGACACCGGCGCACGGATCAAGTTCATCACCGACGGCGACGTGGCCGGGGCCATCATGGCGGCGCGCCGGGACACCGGCATCGACCTGATGATGGGCATCGGCGGCACGCCCGAGGGCATCATCGCGGCCTGCGCGCTGAAGTGCCTGGGCGGGGTCATCCAGGGCAAGCTGTGGCCGAGGGACGACGAGGAGCGCAGGCGGGCGCTGGACGCCGGGCACGACCTCGACCGCGTGCTCACCACCGACGACCTGGTGGCCTCCGAGGACGTCTTCTTCGCCGCCTCGGGCATCACCGACGGCGAGCTGATGGCCGGGGTCCGCTACCGCTCCGGCGTCGCGGTCACCCACTCGCTGGTGATGCGCGGGCGCTCGGGAACGGTCCGCAAGGTCGAGAGCGAGCACCAGCTCTGGAAGCTGCGCGCCTACAGCGCCATCAACTTCGACACGGCCGGCTGAGGGTCAGGGGCTGCGGCGGCGGCCCCAGCCGCGTTTGGGGGGCTTGGGGTACTTGGTGATGACGCTGCCCATCATGATCATGCCGGTGACCTCGATGACGGGGGCGTCCGGGGGGACCGCGCGCGGGGCCTGGTTCTTCTTGCCGCCGAGCATCGACTGCGCCGGGATGATCACGTGGACGCCCTCGGGCACGACCAGCGTGAGCGTCGCCCCGACCACGGTGGCCTGCACGGTGATGTGGGAGCTCTGCAACAGAGCCTCGCGCAGGTCGAGCGTGACGCCGGTGCCGATCGCGGTCACCGGGTAGTGGGACGGCACCACCCACCGGCCGTCCCGCTGCTCGGAGCGGAAGAGGGCCATCACCGGCCGCCCGTCCGCGCGCAGGGGCTGGAGCTCCTCGGGGAGCAGGTCGGCGGTGAGGCCCACCAGTTCGCCCAGCGTGCGGGCGGTGTAGAGGCGCTCGACGCGCTCCTCGTGTTCGAGCGGGGTCAGCCGGCCGTCCGCGACGGCCTCGCGCAGGACCTCGGCCACGCGCTCGCGGTCGTCGTCGGAGGCGCGCAGCTCGTGCGTGGCCGGGCCTTCCGCGCCCTGCTGCCGCCCGCTCAGAATGCCTGTGAGGAACTGCCGCAGCGCCGGGGCGCCCTGCTCGTTCCATCGGGTGCTCCACCGCTCGTGACGCGCTCCGCGCTCGGCTTCCACACGAACGACACTAACCCCTCCGGCGGGGTGTTCCAGAGCGCCGTTCGCGTGATCTTCCCACGCCGGAGGGGTGACGCGCGCACGCATCCCGGGATCTGTGGCGAGCGGCGTCCGCGGCGGAAAACCCGTTGGCGGACCGTCCGCCGCGTTTCCTAGGGTGATCGCATGGCCACCCTGCACGCGCCGTCCCACGACGGCCTCGTCCCCGGCCCGGACGCGGCCGCCATCTCCCTGCGCGGGGTGGTGAAGCGCTACGGCTCGATCACCGCGGTCGACGGCCTGGACCTCCAGGTCCCGCACGGCATCTGCCTGGGCCTGCTCGGCCCGAACGGCGCCGGCAAGAGCACCACCATGCGCCTGCTCACGGCCCAGTCGCGCGCCGACGCGGGCACGATCACCGTGCTCGGCCACGCGCTGCCGCGCGAGTCCAAGAAGGCGCGGGCGCTCATGGGCGTGGTACCCCAGCAGGACAACCTGGACGAAGAGCTGACCGTCCGCCAGAACCTGGAGGTCTTCGCCCACCTGTACCGCGTGCCGAAGGCCGGGCGCGCGGCGGCGGTGGACCGGGCCCTTGAGATCGCCCAGCTCACCGGCCGGGCCGGGGCCAAGACCGGCGACCTTTCCGGCGGCATGCGGCGCCGCCTGCTCATCGCGCGCGGCCTGGTGCACCGCCCCCGGCTGGTGCTGCTCGACGAGCCGACCGTCGGGCTGGACCCCCAGGTCAGGCAGGAGTTGTGGTCCCTGGTCGCCGCCCTGCGCGCCGACGGCGTGACCACCCTGATGTCCACCCACTACATCGAGGAGGCCGAGCGCCTCGCCGACGAGTGCGCCCTGATGTCGCACGGCCGGGTGGTGGCGCGCGGCGCTCCCGCGGCGCTGATCGCCGAGCACGCCGGGGACCGGGTCCACGAGCACTACGGCCCGCCGGAGCGGCTGGCCGAGGTCGAGGCCCTCGCCAAGGCCGCCGGGTTCGCCACGCGCCGCACCGGCCCGTCGGTCTCGATCCTCGCCGCCGAGCGCCTGCCGGACCCCCTCCGGCGCGACCTCGGCCCCGCCACGATCGAGCGCG
Organism: Sphaerisporangium siamense; assembly: GCF_014205275.1. NCBI lineage: Bacteria > Bacillati > Actinomycetota > Actinomycetes > Streptosporangiales > Streptosporangiaceae > Sphaerisporangium > Sphaerisporangium siamense. Next base: position 2,587,430 of record NZ_JACHND010000001.1, on the reverse strand, counting down.
CCGCCACTCTGGAGGACGTCTTCGTCCTTCTGACCGGCGAGAACGTCGAATGACCGCGTCCCGGGCGCGCGCCGGGCGACCGCGCGGCGCCGTGAAACGTCAGGGAGGTACCGCATGAGCGCGGACGCGCGGGTCCGGCCGGATTCGCCCGCCGTGGCGGGGACGCCGCGGCTGTTCGAGTGGGCCCCGGTGCGCGGGGTCTGGCGGCGCGAGCTGGCGCTGTACCGCCGCTACTGGGCCTCGACGTCGTTCGCCTCGCTCGTGGAGCCCACGATCTACCTGCTGGCGTTCGGCTTCGGGTTCGGCTCGGTGATCGGCGCGGCGTACGGCTACGACTACCGCGACTTCGTCTCGACGGGCGTGGTCGCGACGTCGGTGCTGTTCATCAGCGCCTTCGGCGCGATGTTCGGCACGTTCATCCGCCGCACCTACCAGCACACCTACGACGCCGTCCTGGCCGCGCCCGTCGACGTCCACGAACTGGTCACCGCCGAGGCGTCGTGGCTCGCCGCGAAGGCCGGGGTGTACGGCTGCGCGCCCGTGCTGGTCGGCGTCGCCTTCGGGCTGCGCCCGAGCCCCGGCATGCTCCTGGTGCCGTTCATCGCCTTCCTCACCGGGCTGGGTTTCGGCCTGTTCGGTATCTGGGTGTCGTCGATCGTCCCTTCGATCAACACCTTCGACTACGTGATCAGCGGCGTGCTGGCGCCGATGTTCCTGGTCGCGGGCACGTTCTTCCCGGTGGACCAGCTTCCGTCCTGGGCGGCGGCCGTGGCGCGGGTCAACCCGCTGTACCACTGCGTCGAGCTGGTCCGCGACGCGGTCTTCGGCCGCCTGGGCCTGGACGATCTCGCCCATGCCGGCGTGCTGCTGCTCTTCGCCGCGCTGATGTGGGGCCTGGCGGTGTGGAAGATGCGGGCCCGGCTGATCGACTGAGCCCATGGCGGTGGATGGTGCCGATCAATCCACCATAATCCGGATTTCACGGACATTTGTGTATACGTGGGTTGCGTCGCCCAAAGACGGACTGTCGCAATGTGAATACGATGAGTTACCTTCGGAGTATGCTACCCATCTGGGCCGCAGCGCTCTGGGGTCTGGCGGGCGGGCTCTGCGTCGAAGGGCTGGAGCTTTACGCCCGCATCCGGCGCGACCGGAAATGGTCCTGGAAGCGTCCCATCCCGCAGGGACGGGCCGCCTACCTGACCTCGGTGGCGATCCGTGCGGGGGTCGGCGCGGTGCTGGCCGCGGCGGCCACCGAAGGCCGCCAGATATCGGGCGCGTTCGCGGCCCTCGCCCTCGGCCTCGCCGCCCCGCTCGTCGTCGAGAAGGTCACCCGCCTCGTCGTCCACAGCCTCGCGAACTCCGGCACCCTCCTGAACGCCCCCGCTCCCACGTCCCCCTCCCCTTCCTCCGCGGGCCGGTCCTCCAGAAGTTCCTCCGCGGCGGCGGCCTCCCGGCCCGCCATGCCGGCGCCGGGCGTCCCTGAGCCGTCCCCGCCCGCTGACGGGAACGCCGGCGTCTCCCCCCGCGCGGGTTCCTCCCCGCCGCGGGACGGAACCGGGGCGGCCGATGCCTGATCGGACCCGCGCCTCGCGGATCTTGCTTGCCCTCGCGCGCCCAGACGATCTGCCCTGCGCCCCCCCTCTCCCCGCCCCCGGCCCCGGACCTCGGTGCGCCTCGTTCGGCGTCCGCCTGCTCATGGCGCTGGCCCGCCCGGACGGCGGCGCCCCCCTGCTCGGCCACCCCACGGCCGACGACGAACCCGGCGACGGGCGCGACAACCAGCCCGGCGACGGCACCGGCCGTGAGCCCGTCCTCCTCCCCCGGACGGCTCGGCGCGGGACGGCCTGGCGCCTGCCGCTGGCGATCGCCACGCTGGCCACCCTGGCGGTCGCGGGCGGCCCCGGCATCGGCCGGTCGCTCGGGCTCTGGCCCGGCGACAGGCCTGCCGGCCCCGTCCTCAGCCCGCCGTACGCGGCGCCGCCCGCGCTGAGCTGGGACGGCAGCTACCTGATCTCCGACAACGGGCGGATGGTCAAGCGCTGGAACGTGGCGGTCCCGCGCGCCCCCCGGGTGCTGCGCGCGGGCCGGGAGCATCGTTCCTCGATCTTCCTCTTCCCCGCCGGCGTGGCGACCGCGAGCGTCGTGAGCCCGGACGGCGCCGTCCTGGCCGCGGCGAGCCCGGACCGCACGGTGCTGCTGTGGAACCTGCGGACGCAACGGCCCATGGGCGGCCCCATGTCCGGACGTACCGGCACGATCCGCATGCTCGCCTTCAGCCCGGACGGCGGCATCCTCGCCGGAGCCGACGACGAGGGCGCGGTGAGCCTGTGGAAAGTGGACACCCGGGCCTTGCTCGCGGCCGTGCGCACCGGGCACACCGGGCGCATCCGCTCGCTGGTCGTCGCCCCGGACGGCACGAGCTTCGCCATGGCCGGCGAGGACATGGCCGTCCGCTTCTGGAGCACCCGGCAGCCCGGACAGGTCGGCCAGCCGCTGCCCGGGTCCGCCGGGACGCGTTCCCTGGCCTTCAGCCCGGACGGCAGCATCCTGGCCGCCGGGGACGACACGACGGTGCGCCTCTGGGACACCTCGCTGCGGCGGCCGCGCGGCAGACCTCTGACCGGGCACGCGAGCGCGGTCCTGTCCATCGCCTTCAGCCCCGACGGCGGCCTTCTGGCCAGCGCCGACGACGAGAAGATCCTGCTCTGGGACATGAGGTCCCCCTCTCCCCTCGCCCTGTCCACGCTGACCCGCTGACGCCCGCCGATCCTCCGGGAACCGGCGGGTGCGTGGCGGGTGGATCATTGACCGGCCGGAGGTGTGACCGTACCCTGGCCGAACCTGATTCAGCCTCATGTTCTTTTGGAGGCCGCAGTGCCCACCCCCCGTGACCGGCGCGCGCGCCTCGCCACCTTCGCCGTCTTCTTCGTGCAGGGCCTGACCTTCGCCACCCTGCTCACCCAGGTGGCCGCGCTCCAGAAGAAGCACGGGCTCAGCGACGGCGAGCTGTCCGTCCTGCTGCTGGTCGTCCCCGTGATCGCGGGGGTGGGCAGCGTGCTGGCCGGGGAGGTGGCCAAGCGGCTGGGCAGCCGGCTGGTGCTGCGGGTGGCGCAGCCGCTGGCGGGGGCGGCCGTGGTCCTCGCGGGGCTCGCGGCGAGCGTGCCGCAGCTCGTGGCCGCGAACGTGCTGTTCGGGCTGTGCCTCGGCGCGGTGGACGCGGGCATGAACATGCAGGCCGTCGCGGTGGAGCGCCGGTACGGCCGTCCGGTGCTCACCGGTTTCCACGCCCTGTGGAGCGCCGCCGCCGTCCTCGGCGCGGCGTGGGCGTCCGCGGCCGGCGGACTCGGGCTGGGGCTCGCCGCGACGTTCGCCGTCGCGATGGCGGCCGGGGTGGCCGTGGCCGTCGCCGCCGGGCCCACCCTGTGCGCGCCCGAGGAAGAGCACGTGACGCCCGCGCGGAAGCACGTGACGCCGGAGAGTGGGACGCTCCCCGCCGGGACGGAACGCGGGCCGGCGGATCCGGCGCCCGGCCGGTTCCCGTGGCGGCCGATCCTGCCGCTGTGCCTGGCGATGGCGTTCCTCTACGTCGGCGACGCCTCGATCTCGAACTTCGGGTCCGTCTACATGGACAAGATCATGCACGCCGGCGAGGCCGTGATCCCGCTGGCGCTCGGGGCGTACCAGGCCACGACGTTCGTGGTCAGGGCCGGAGGAGACCTGGCCGTGCGCAGGTACGGGCCCGCGGTCATCGTCCGCGTCGGCGGGGCCCTGGCCGCGCTGGGCTTCGCCGGGATCGTGGCCGCGCCCAGCGAGCCGCTGGCGATCATCTCGTTCGGCGTCGCCGGCGTCGGGCTGTCGGTGGTGGCCCCGCAGTCGTTCTCGGCCGCCGGACGCCTCGACCCCGCCGGCACGGGCGTCGCCATCGCCCGCGTCAACCTGTTCAACTACGTCGGCTTCATCGTCGGCGCCGCCCTGGTCGGCGGCATCGCGGAGGCGGCGGACTACCAGATCGCCTTCGCCGCCCCACTCGTGCTCACCGCCGCGATCGTCGCCCTGGCCCCCGGCTTCCATGCCGGGCCGTCCCCCCGGCGCCCACGTCCCGCGGAGGCCTGACCCCGGCCGGTCACAGGTACGGCCGCTGGGCGCGCTTGGCCTCCTCGTAGCCGGCGCGCGGGCCGGGGTCCGTGGCGACCTCGGCGACGGGGACGTCCCACCAGGCCGTGGTCTCGGGGGCGGACCCGGGGACGGTCTCGACGTGGACGACCGTCGTGGTACGGGCCTCGCGGGCCTTGAGGAGGGCGTCGCGGAAGGACGCGGGGTCGGTGGCGCGGAGAACGTCGGCGCCCAGGGTGGCGGCGTTGGCGGCGAGGTCCACGGGCAGATAGGGGCCGTCCAGGCGGCCGCTGGAGGAGCGCATGCGGTAGGAGGTGCCGAGCCGCCGCGCGCCCACCGACTCCGACAGGCCGCCGATCGAGGCGAAGCCGTGGTTGTCGACGATCACGATGACGAGCTTCACGCCCTCCTGCACGGCGGTGACGATCTCCTGGGCCATCATCAGGTACGACCCATCGCCGACCAGGACGAACACCTCGCGCTCCGGCGCGGCCAGCTTGACCCCGAGGCCGCCCGCGATCTCGTACCCCATGCACGAGTAGCCGTACTCGACGTGGTAGCCCTCCGGGCCGGAGGCCCGCCACAGTTTGTGCAGGTCGCCGGGCATGGACCCCGCCGCGTTCACCACGACCCCGTCCGTGCCCGCGACCTCGTTGAGCACCCCGAGCATGACCGGCTGGGTGAGCGACTCCCCCGCCTGCAGCGCGGAGACCGCGGAGCGCCACGCGCGGCCCAGCCCGGCGGCGCGCGTGGTCCAGGACGGGTCGGCCCGCCAGCCGGCCAGGTCGAGCAGCGCGAGCGTCTCGCGGGCGTCGCCGACGAGCATGACGCCGGCGTGCTTGGCGGCGTCGAACGCGGCGACGTTGACGTTGACGAACCGGGCGTCGCCGAAGAGCGTGCGCGAGGCGGTGGTGAAGTCGGTGTAGCGGGTGCCGACGCCGATGACCAGGTCGGCCTCGCGGGCGACGGCGTTGGCGGCGGCGGTGCCGGTGTGGCCGATGGCGCCGAGCGCGCACGGGTGATCGTGGGGCAGCACGCCCTTGCCCGCCTGCGTCTCGCCGACCGGCACGCCGTGCTCCTCGGCGAACGCGGTCAGCTCCCGCCACGCCTCGCCGTAGACCACGCCGCCTCCGGCGACGATCAGCGGGCGCCGGGACGACCGGATCACCTCGGCGGCCCGTTCCACGGACGCGGCGTCGGGGATCGGGCGGGCGACGTGCCAGAGGCGCCGCCCGAACAGCTCCACCGGCCAGTCGTACGCCTCGGCCTGCACGTCCTGCGGCAGCGCCAGCGTCACCGCGCCGGTCTCGGCGGGGTCGGTGAGCACGCGCATGGCCGCCATGAGCGCGGACGGCAGTTGCTCGGGCCGGTTGATCCGGTCGAAGAAGCGCGAGACCGGGCGCAGGCAGTCGTTGACGGTCACGTCGTAGGAGCGGGGATCCTCCAGCTCCTGCAGGACGGCTCCGGCGGCGCGGGTGGCGAAGACGTCGCCGGGGAGCAGCAGCACCGGGATCCGGTTGATCGTCGCGAGCGCCGCGCCGGTGACCATGTTGGTGGCGCCGGGGCCGATGGAGGTGGTGCAGGCGAAGGTGGACAGCCGGTTCAGGGTCCTGGCGTAGCCGACGGCGGTGTGGACCATGGCCTGCTCGTTCCTGGCCAGGTAGTACGGCAGCGGGTCGCCGAGCCCGGCGCCGCTCTCGGCGAGCGCCTGGCCGACCCCGGCGACGTTGCCGTGGCCGAAGATGCCGAAGCAGCCCGCGATGAGCCGCTGCTCGATGCCGTCGCGCTCGCTCCACTGCTGAGCGAGGAACCGCACGAGCGCCTGGGCCACGGTCAGCCTGATCGTGTTCATCACGTCGCCTCCCCGGATGCGGACGTCATCGGGACGCGCGGGTCCATCGGCTGCCCGGCCCAGCTCGACCGGATCCAGGCGTGCCGGGGATCGTCGCGGAAGGCCATGGACCGCTGGTCTCCCGGGCCCGCCAGCACGTTGAGGTAGTACAGGTCGTAGCCCGGCGCGGCCATGGACGGGCCGTGGTAGCCGTGCGGCACGAGCACGACGTCGCCGCAGCCGACCTCGGCCAGCACGTCGATCGGACGGCCGGGCGCGCCGTACACCCGCTGGTAGCCGGGGCCGCCCTCGAAGTAGTAGATCTCCTCCAGCACGGCCTCGCCGTCGCCGGGCGTGTCGTGCTTGTGCGGCGGGTACGACGACCAGTTGCCGCCGGGGGTGAGCACCTCGACGGCCATGAGCCTGTCGCACGCGAACACCTCGGGGGCGCAGAAGTTGTTGACCTGCCGGGTGGCCTGCCCGGCGCCGCGCACCTCGACCGGCACGTCCGCCGCCGCCCCGTACCGCACGGGGAGGCGGCGCTCGGCGACCGCCGAGGGCAGGGCGAACCGGCCCCGGCCGGTGATCCGCGCCGTCGCGCGGACGGGCAGGTAGGCGAAGTCGGTGACGCCGGCGAAGACGGACTCGCGTCCCCGCAGCTCCAGCCGCTCGCCGTCGCACTCCACGACGCAGGACCCGGACAGCGGCACGACGAGCATCTCTTCGTCGCCGGTGGCGAACTCGGCGGTCTCGCCGGACAGGTTGAGCGCGCGCAGCCCGGCGTAGGTCCAGCCGGCGCGGGCGGGCGTGACGCACAGCGCCCAGGGGGCCTGGGCCGTGGAGCCGGCGGGGATGTACGCCATCAGGAGACCTCCAATAGACCGGCGGCGGTGTCGACGGCCGCGGCCACGTCGTCGTCTGGAGGGTAGAGCAGCGCGCGCCCGACCACGAGCCCCCGCACGCCGGGCAGCCGCAGGGCCTTCCCCCAGGAGGAGTACACCTCGTCGGGGGCCGCCGTCGGGTCGCCGCCGAGCAGCAGGGTGGGCAGGGTGGTGGCCTCCATGACCCGGTCCATCTCGTCGATCACCGGCAGCTTCAGCCAGGTGTGCGCGGAGGTGGCGCCGAGCCCCTGGCCGACGTGGACGGCATGGATCATGCCCGCCGCGGACAGGTCGTGGCGGACGCCGTGCTCGTCGCGGCGCGACCAGAACGGCTCGACCATGGCGACCAGCCCTTCGCGGGCCAGGCCCGTGACCGCGTGCGCGCAGGACTCCAGGGTCGCGGCCGTCCCGGGATCGCCGAGGCCGACGCGGCAGAGCATCTTGCCGCCGTCGAGCCGCATCCGGGCGATCGTCTCGACGTCGTAGGCGGTGAAGCGGTCGTCGAACTCGAACGCGCTGCCGTGGACGCCGCCGCGGTTCATCGAGCCGATGACGACCTTGTCGTGCAGGGCGCCGAGCAGCAGCAGGTCCTCGACGACGTCGGGGGTGGCGAGCAGGCCGTCCACGCCGGGCCTGGCCAGCGCCGCGCACAGCCGGTCGAGCAGGTCCACGCGGCTCGCCATCGCCAGGGGCCTGCCGCGCACGCCGAGCGCGCCCCGCGCCGCGTGGTCGGCGGCGATGATCAGAATCTGGTCGCGGTCGGCGAGCACGGGCCTTCTGCGGCGCTCGGCGGCGGCCTGCGCGATCTTCTCGGGGTACCGGGCCCGGTACTCCGAGATCTTCCTGCGGTCCTCGTCACGCATCGCTCTCCCCCGGGAGCTCCGAGATCACGGCCTCGATCTCCGCGGCCGTGGGCATGGCCGGCGCGCAGGCCAGGCGTCCGGCGACGATCGCGCCCGCGGCGTTGGCGCGCCGCAGCGTGTCCTCAAGCCCGCGCCCCGCCAGCAGGCCGTCGCACAGCGCGCCGCCGAAGGCGTCCCCCGCGCCGAGCCCGTTGACCACCTCGACCGGTACGGGCGGCACCGTGACGGTCTCGCCGGCCGTCATGCCGAGCACCCCCGCCGGCCCCTGCTTGACGACCACCAGCTCGACGCCCATGTCCAGGAGCGCCTTGGCGGCCTCGTGCGGGTCGCGCGCGCCGGTCGCGACCTCGCACTCGTCCACGTTGCCCACGGCCACGGTGACGTGCGCCAGCGCCGCGCGCACCTGGGCGGCGGCCTCCTCGGCCGAGGGCCAGAACATCGGGCGGTAGTCGAGATCGAGGACGGTCAGCGGGGCGCGCCCGCGGGCCCGCCAGGCGGCGGCGTGGGCGGCGCGGGAGGGCTCCTGCGACAGGCCGGTGACCGTCGCCCAGAACAGGTCCGACTCCCTGATCGCGGCCAGATCCAGCTCGTCCGCGTATATCTCCAGGTCGGGGGCCTTGGGATAGCGGTAGAAGTACAGGGGGAAGTCGTCGGGCGGGCGGATCTCGCAGAACGTCAGCGGCGTCGGAAGCCCCGCGACCGGGGTCACGTACCGGTCGTCCACGCCGTACGAGCGCAGGGCGTCGTGGACGAACTCCCCGAACGGGTCGGCGCCGGTGCGGCTGATCAGGGCGGACCGCCGTCCCAGCCTGGCCGCGGCGACCGCGACGTTGGCGGGGCTGCCGCCGAGGTACTTGCCGAACGTCTCCACCTCGCGCAGCGAGACGCCGACCTGGAGCGGGTAGACGTCGACGCCCACCCTGCCGATCGTGAGCACCTCGGTCATGCGGGGCCTTCCGCGCCCGCCGCGCCCACTGTGCCCGCTGTGTCCGCCGTGAGCGCGGCGAGGTGGTCCAGGCAGGCGCGGACCTCGCCGATGGGGCCCGCGCCGTCCGGCGGCTCGGCGTCCAGGATCAGGTCCTGTTCCATGACGTACCAGCCCTGGTAGCCGGCGGCGGTGAGGCGGGACACGATGCCCGCCACGTCCACGTCGCCGCGGCCGAGCGGCCGGTAGAGCGCGGCGCGCACGGCCTCGGTGTAGGTCAGCTCCCCCGCGCGGACCCGCGCGGCGAGCGTGGCGTCCACGTCTTTGAGGTGAACGTGTGCGACCCTGTCCGCAGCCCTGGACACCAGGTCGAGCGGGTCGGTGCCCCCGATGAGTAGGTGGCCGGTGTCCAGGCAGAGCGGCATCTCGCTCCCCTCCAGCACGCGCTCCACCTCGTCGCGGGTCTCGACCATCGTGCCGACGTGCGGGTGCAGGGTGACGGCCCGGCCGCACTCGGCCGCCGCGGCGAGCAGGCGGCCCAGGTTGCCGAGCAGCGTGTTCCAGCCGTCGTCGTCCAGCACCGGCCGCGCGTCGTAGCCGTCCGCGCCGGTGGCCGCCGCGAGCACGACCGTCTCGACGCCGCCCTCGGCGAACGCGCACATCGTGGCGCGGGCCTCGGGGAGCGGGTCGTGGCCGGGGTCGTGCAGGACGACGGGGACGAACCCGCCGATGCCGCGCAGCCCGTACGACGCCAGCAGCGCGGCGCGCTCGGACGGGGACGGCGGCAGGAAGCCGTCGGGGCCCAGCTCGGTGGCCGTGAGGCCGAGGGCGCGCATCTCGGCGAGCACGCGGTCGCGGCCGAGCTGGTGGCCCCAGCCCGGCACCTCGCACACCCCCCACGAGATCGGGGCGGCGGCGATCCTCGGCGCGGAGGCGTTCACAGCGTCACCTCGTCCACGCGCGCGGGCCCGCCGGTGCGCCGGGACAGCTCGGCGGCCTCGGCGATCCTGAGCGCGGCCAGGGCCTCGCCGGCCGTGCACGGGCTCGGGCCGCCGTCGCGGACGGCGGCGAGGAAGGCGCCGATCTCGGCGACGTAGGCGGGCTCGAAGCGCTCGCCGAAGTTCGGCCAGGGGTCGCCCTTGGGGAAGCCGGCGTCGGGCTCGGCGGAGGCCAGCGGCGTACGGTCGTCCAGCCCGACGACGATCGTGCGGCGGGTGCCGGCCAGTTCCATGCGCACGTCGTAGCCGCTGCCGTTGTACCGGGAGCCCTGCAGCGTGACCAGGGTGCCGTCGTCGAGGGTCAGCAGCGCGGCGCTGGTGTCCACGTCGCCGGCCTCGGCGAAGAACGCGGCGCCGCGGTTGGCGCCCGTGGCGTACACCGAGGCGACCTCGCGGCCGGTCACCCAGCGCAGGATGTCGAAGTCGTGGATGTGGCAGTCGCGGTAGATGCCGCCGGAGCGCGGGACGTACTCGGGGGCCGGAGGGTGGGGGTCGGCGGAGAGCATGTGGACGCGGTGCAGGTCGCCGAGCTCGCCGCCGCGCAGCGCCGCGCGGGCGGCGGCGTATCCGGCGTCGAAGCGCCGCTGGAAGCCGATGTGGACGAGCGTGCCGCTGTCGCGCACGGCCTCGGCCACGCGCGCGGCCTCCTCGAAGGTCGGGGCCACCGGCTTCTCGCAGAAGACGGGGAGGCCCGCGGCGCACGCCCTGAGGATCAGCTCGGCGTGCGTGGCGGTCGGGGTGGCCACCACGACGGCGTCGGCGTCGAAGGCGTCCCCGACGCGCGCGCCCACGCGGGCGGCGACCTGCCCGGCCCGGGTCGCGTCGGCGTCGGACACCACCAGCTCGCCCACTTCGGGGTGGGCGGCGAGCGTCACCGCGTGGAACGCCCCGATCCTGCCGAGACCCAACAGACCCACACGCATGCTGCCTCCGCGGCTCGAACGGCACTGGGGACCCGCCACCAGTTCTAAGGACCATCCTGCCCGGAGTCAATACTTTGTCCTGACATTCGGACGAGCGGTGGTCTTACCCACCGCCGCACGCCGTCGCGCCGCCGGACGCGCCGAAGAGCCCGGATGTCCGGCACGGGACATCCGGGCTCGCGCGTCTCGTCGCCGGCTACCACCACCGGGCCCGCCCGGGGGCGGCCCGCTTCTCCTCGTGGGTGCCGATGGGGCGGAGGTCGTCGCCCGCGAGGTCGCGCCCCGTCCATTCCGGGTGCTCGCGGCCGATCGCGGCGCGGTCCGTCTCCTCGCCCGGCGTACGGCGCTCGGGGCTCACCGGCCACTGGGCGTGCTCGCCTCTGATGCCGGAAAGGACGATGGTGACAAGAGCTACTCCGAGGACCGCGGCCACCACGAGCACCCCGAAGATCACCACGACGATGTAGCCCGGATCCATGATTCCCCCGATCTTGGATATCGCGCCTACTTTCATTATCGAACGCCCATATATGGAACTTCGCCCCTGGTACCTCCGGAAGACGCAAGGCGAGGCCCACGATCGCCCCAAGTCCGGCCGCCCCGGGTAAGGAAGACCCCTGCGGTGGCCGTACTCTGCACAGGGCGGCGGCGATCGCGGCCGGAAAGACCATGGGCGTCCACGAGTCCAGGACGAAGGAGTACAGGCGAATGCCCGGATTCGACTACACCGACCTGCTTCCGCTGGGGCCCGACGCGACGGAGTACCGTCTCGTCACGGCCGAGGGCGTGCGCCGGGTCGAGGCGGCCGGCCGCACGTTCCTCGAAGTCGATCCGGAGGCTCTCCGGCTGCTCACCGAGACCGCGATCCACGACATCTCGCACTACCTGCGGTCGTCCCACCTCGCCCAGCTCCGCAAGATCATCGACGATCCGGAGGCCAGCGGCAACGACCGGTTCGTGGCCCTCGACCTGCTCAAGAACGCGAGCATCTCGGCCGGCGGCGTGCTGCCCATGTGCCAGGACACCGGCACCGCGATCGTCATGGGCAAGCGCGGGCGGCACGTCCTCACCGACGGGGCCGACGCCGAGCACATCTCGCGCGGCGTGTACGACGCCTACACCAGGCTCAACCTGCGCTACTCCCAGATGGCCCCGCTGACCATGTGGGACGAGAAGAACACCGGCACCAACCTGCCCGCCCAGGTCGAGCTCTACGCCGAGGACCCGCTCGGGCACCCCGACGAGTACAAGCTGCTGTTCATGGCCAAGGGCGGCGGCAGCGCCAACAAGTCGTTCCTCTACCAGGAGACCAAGGCCGTCCTGAACGAGAAGCGCATGCTGGCCTTCCTGGAGGAGAAGATCCGCTCGCTCGGCACCGCGGCCTGCCCGCCGTACCACCTGGCCGTGGTCGTCGGGGGCACCAGCGCCGAGTTCGCGCTCAAGACCGCCAAGTACGCCTCCGCCCGCTACCTGGACACGATCCCGACCGAGGGGTCGCCGTCCGGGCACGGCTTCCGCGACCTGGAGCTGGAGAAGAAGGTCTTCGAGCTGACGCAGAGGCTCGGCATCGGCGCCCAGTTCGGCGGCAAGTACTTCTGCCACGACGTGCGGGTGATCCGCCTGCCCCGGCACGGCGCGTCCTGCCCGGTGGCGATCGCCGTCTCGTGCAGCGCCGACCGCCAGGCCCTCGCCAAGATCACACCGGAGGGCGTCTTCCTGGAGAAGCTGGAGACCGACCCGGCGCGCTTCCTGCCCGAGACCACCGACGAGCACCTGTCGGACGACGTGGTCGCCATCGACCTCAACCGGCCGATGGCCGACATCCTCGCCGAGCTGACCCGGTACCCGGTCAAGACGCGGCTCTCGCTGACCGGCCCGCTGGTCGTCGCCCGCGACATCGCGCACGCGAAGATCGCCGAGCGGCTGGACGCGGGCGAGCCGATGCCCGACTACCTCAAGGACCACGCCGTCTACTACGCCGGGCCCGCCAAGACGCCCGAGGGGTACGCCTCGGGGTCCTTCGGCCCGACGACCGCCGGTCGCATGGACTCCTACGTCGAGCGTTTCCAGGCCGCGGGCGGCTCGCTCGTGATGCTCGCCAAGGGAAACCGCTCCAAGCAGGTGACAGACGCCTGTCAGAAGTACGGCGGCTTCTACCTCGGCTCGATCGGCGGTCCGGCGGCGCGTCTCGCGCAGGATTGCATCAAGAAGGTGGAAGTTCTGGAATATCCGGAACTCGGGATGGAAGCCGTCTGGAAGATCGAGGTAGAGGACTTCCCCGCCTTCATCGTCGTGGACGACAAGGGCGAGGACTTCTTCCGTGACACCACTGGTCCCACCCTCACCATCGGTCGCAGAATCTGACCGTCTCTGACCCGACTCTGACAGAAGATCTCAACAGAGAATCGGCATGGCCTCTACAGGCGGCGATAAACAAATCGGTAAGCTGCCACCCATGCGCGCCCCGTCCGGATACGAGCTTGCCTCGCGATACCGGCTCCTCGAACCGGTCGGGCGCGGCGGCATGGGCACCGTGTGGCGCGCGCACGACGAACTGCTCGGCCGGGACGTCGCGGTCAAGGAGGTCCGGCTCCCGCTCGTCCTGGACGAGGAACTGCGGGCGGAGCTCTGCGCCAGGACCGAGCGCGAGGGCCGCGCCACCGCCATGGTCGCCCACCCGTCGGTCATCACGGTCTTCGACGTCATCACCGAGGACGACCGGCCCTGGATCGTCATGGAGCTGCTGCGGGCCCGCTCGCTGGAGGAGCTCGTCAAGCAGGAAGGGCCGCTCGCGCCGCGCAAGGTGGCCGAGATCGGGCGTCAGGTCCTCGGCGCGCTGCGGGCCGTCCACGCCAAGGGCATCCTGCACCGCGACGTGAAGCCGAGCAACGTGCTCGTCGCCGACGACCGCGTGGTACTCACCGATTTCGGCCTGGCCGCGCTGGAAGGTGACGCGTCCATCACCCAGGCCGGCATCGTGCTCGGCTCGGCGGGCTACATCGCGCCCGAGCGCGTCCTCGGCGACCGCGCCAGCCCCGCCGCCGACCTGTGGTCCCTCGGCGCCACGCTCTACACGGCCGTCGAGGGCCGCGGCCTGCACGGGCGCCGTACGGCCGCGGCGGCGCTGGCCGCGCTGACCAGCGGGGAGCCCATCCCCATGCAGAACGCGGGCCCGCTCGCCCCGATACTGCAGGGGCTGCTGCAGATCGACCCCGAGACCCGGCTGGACGGCATGCGCGCCTCGCTCATGCTGGCGCGCGTGGCGGCGGGCGGCTCGGCGGAGGAACCCCTCGGCGGTCCGGCCCACCGCGCCTCGGCGCGGCGGCCCTCGCCCGGCGGCGGGGCGCAGGCCCCGTCCGCGCGGGCCAAGCAGGTGCCCCGGCCGACGCTCGGCAGCCTGGCGCCGTCCCCGCGCAAGACCTCCCACCGCGGCCAGCACCGCGCCGACCGTCCCGACCGTCCGGAGCGGGCGGATTCGCACTGGACGCCGCCCGCCGGTCCCATGCCGCAGCGCCGGCCGTCCGAGGGGGTGCACCGCAAGCCCGCCGAACCCGCGCCGGGCCGCCGCCGGGCTCCGGCGAACCCCGAGATGAGCCCCATGGCGAGGCAATTGTCCGAGATTGTGAAGTTGCTACTGCCGCGTCGCTTCTGGCCAAAAAGCATGCGTTAGTGCGGCGAAAGCAATTCTCAAGATGGAATCGCTATCTTCTTACACATGCCGGAACAGCAGACGCGGCTGCTCGCCGCCAGGTACGAGCTGGTCGCTCCCCTCGGCCGGGGGACGATGGGCACCGTCTGGCGGGCCCACGACCGCCTCCTCGGACGCGACGTCGCCGTCAAGGAGATCCGCCACGACCCCGGTCTGAACAAAGAGCAACGCGCGGAGCTGCGGGAACGCATGATCCGCGAGGGGCGGGCCGCGGCGAAGATCGCCCACCCCTCCGTGGCCACCGTCCACGACGCCATCCTCGTCGACGACAGCCCCTGGATCATCATGGAGCTGGTCGAGGCCAGGTCCCTGGAGCAGGTGATCGAGGAGGAGGGCCCGCTGCCGCCCCGGCTCGTCGCCGAGATCGGCCTCGACCTGCTCGGCGCCCTCGCCGCCGCCCACGAGCAGGGCATCCTGCACCGCGACGTCAAACCGGCGAACGTCCTGCTCACCGAGACCGGCCGCGTGGTGCTGACCGACTTCGGCATCGCCAAGGTCGAGGGCGACAGCAGCATCACCAAGACCGGCATGGTGATCGGCTCCCCCGGCTACACCGCCCCCGAACGGGCCCGCGGCGACCACACCGGCCCCGAGTCCGACCTGTGGTCGCTCGGCGCCACGCTGTACTTCGCCGTCGAGGGGCGGCCCGCGTACGAGCGGCGCACGGTCAGCGAGACGCTGTCTGCACTCATGAGCGAGCAGGCGGACCCGGCGACCCAGGCCGGCCCGCTGCGCCCGGTCCTCGAAGGAATGCTGGAAAAGGACTACACCAAGCGCCTCTCCTTCGACCGCACGGTCGCCATGCTCCGCACGGTAGCCCGCACCCCCACCTCCGACTCCCCGGCAACCCCCGGCTCCCCCTCCCAGAACACCCCCTCGGCCTCCCGAAACACCCCCTCGGCCTCCGCCAAACCCTCCTCCTCCCGAAGCACTCCCGCCCCCTCCCCGAAGCCGACTTCCTCCAAGGCCGCCTCCGCCTCCTCCAAGGCCGCCTCCCCGAACATCTCCCCGGCCTCCCGGAGCACTCCCGGGGCGTCACCGAAACCCGCTTCCTCGCAGGCCGCCTCCTCGCCCAGTTCTCCTTCGGCATCCTCGAAGCCGGCCTCTCCGCCGCAGTCCCCCTCCTCCCCGAGCACTTCCGGGGCCTCACCGAAGCCCGGTCCCTCGCAGGCCGCCTCCGCCTCACCGAAGCCCGCGGGCCCCTCCGCCCCCTCCTCCGGCGCCGCCGAGAACGAAACGCCGGACGAGCCGGACCCCAACCAGACGATGGTGGTCATCCGCCCGAAGGCGGGCCTCCGCATCCCACCCGGTCCCGGCGCGCCCCGGCGTGACGGCGCCCCCGAACCCGAGGGCACGGCCGACGCCGGTCTCGCCGGTGCCGGGACGGGGGCCGGTCCTCAGGCGCGCGGGGTGGAGGACGACGAGGACGACCAGGTGACCATGGTCGGGCTGGTTCCGCCCGTTCTCGGAGAGCCGCGTGCGGCTGGGCCGGAAAAGTCGCAAGATATGCGGGACATGACGGCATCGCCCGCTTCAGCGCCGACCCGGCCGCCGAAGCCGGCGCCGAACACCGCCCCCTCCAGGCGGCTGCCGCCTCCCGGCCCGTCCGACGTCACCCCGTCGTCCGGCTTCACCGCAGCCTCCGAAGCTCCCGGCTTCGCCCCCGAGCGTCCCGGTTTCACCCGCGGCCCCGCGCCCGAAGGTCCCGGCCTCACCCGTGGCGCGGCTTCCGGCGCCGCTCACCCGTCCGCCGGCCCTGCGCCCGCCGCCGGGTCCAGGCCGTACCCCGGGCCGGTGCCGGGACCCGCGTCGCCGCCCGGCCGCACGTCCATGGCCGGCCAGGGATCCGTGGCCGGCGCCCCGCCCGTACCCGGCCCCGCTTCCGGCGCCCCGTACGCCGGCGGATCGGGGTCCCCGGCGGTGTCGCGTGGCATGTCCGACGCCGAGCAAGGGAATGCGGACAACGGGCTCGGCACCGACCTGTTCGCGTTCCAGGGACCGGCCACGCCGCGCGGCAACAGCCCCATCGGGATGATCATTCTGGTGGCCGTCGCGCTGCTCGGCCTGGCCGCGATCGTCATGCTGGCCGCCGCCGCCCTCTCCGACACCCGCGGCCCCGGCGCCGCCCGAACGCCGACCGCCCCGGCGTCCGCCGCCGAGGCCGCCGTCTCCTCGGTCATCACGGCCGGGGGCGCGCCGGGCGCCGCTCCCGCGCCGGGCCTGCGCCGCTACGTGGACGCGAGCGGCTACGTCGTCGACCTGCCCGAACGGCTCCGCGGCGCCGCCAAGGGCCGCACGGTCACCTTCACCGCGGACGGCGACCCCCGTACGGCACGGATCAGCCGCTCCCCCGACAGCAGCTCCGACATCCTCAACACGACGCGCGCCGCGGAGGCGCGTGCGCTGGCGGCGGGCACGTACCCGGGGTACAAGCTGATCCGCCTCGCGGTGACGCGCCCGACGCCGTACCCGGGCGCCGACGTCGCCGAGTGGGAGTTCACCTACACCGGCGCGTCCGGGCCGGCGCGTGTGCTGTCGCGGTGGGTCGCCGTGCCGGGCGGTTCGACGTACGCGATCTACTGGTCCACCCCGGTCTCGCGCTGGAAGGGGGACCGGGCGCAGCTCACGACCGTGCTCGCCTCGTTCCGGCCCGCCCGCGAGAACGCGCCGTCGGGTTCTTAGGGCAAGACTGGAGGCATGGAGGATTTTCGCATCGAACACGACTCGATGGGCGACGTGCGCGTCCCCGCGGCGGCCAAGTGGCGCGCGCAGACGCAACGGGCCGTCGAGAACTTCCCGATATCAGGGCGCGGGCTCGAACCCGCCCACATCGCGGCGCTCGGCCTGATCAAGGCCGTGGCCGCCGAGGTCAACGGCGAGCTGGGGGTCCTGCCCGCCGACGTGGCGGAGGCCATCTCCGAGGCCGCGACGGACGTCGCCGAGGGCGAGTGGAACGACGAGTTCCCGATCGACGTCTTCCAGACCGGTTCCGGCACCTCGTCCAACATGAACGCCAACGAGGTGATCGCCACGCTCGCCGAGAAGCGTCTCGGCCGGCCGGTCCATCCGAACGACCACGTCAACGCCTCCCAGTCCTCCAACGACGTGTTCCCCACCTCGATCCACGTGGCCGCGATGGTGGACGTGGTGTACGAGCTGATGCCGTCGCTGGAGCACCTGACGATCGCGCTGCGCCAAAAGGCCGATGTGTTCCGGAAGACCGTCAAGGCGGGGCGCACGCACCTGATGGACGCCACGCCCGTGACGCTGGGCCAGGAGTTCGGCGGGTACGCCACCCAGGTCGAGAACGGCCTCGCGCGGCTGCGCGCGACCCTGCCGCGGCTGGCCGAGCTTCCCCTAGGCGGGACGGCGGTCGGGACGGGCATCAACACCCCGCCCGGTTTCGCCCCGCAGGTGATCGCGAAGCTGCGCGAGGCGACCGAGCTGCCGTTCACCGAGGCCAGGGACCACTTCGAGGCCCAGGGCTCCCGTGACGCGCTGGTCGAGCTGTCCGGCCAGCTCCGGGTGGTCGCGGTGTCCCTGACCAAGATCGCCAACGACCTGCGCTGGATGGGGTCGGGCCCGCGCACCGGGCTCGGCGAGCTGAACCTGCCGGACCTGCAGCCCGGGTCGTCGATCATGCCGGGCAAGGTCAACCCGGTGATCCCCGAGGCGGTGTGCATGGTCGCCGCCCAGGTCATCGGCAACGACGCGGCGGTGACGTTCGCGGGCGCGTCCGGCGCCTTCGAGCTGAACGTGATGATGCCGGTCATCGCACGCAACGTGCTGGAGTCCACGCGGCTGCTCGCCAGCGTGTCCCGCCTGCTCGCCGACCGGTGCGTCCACGGGCTCACGGCCAACGCCGACCGGCTGCGCGAGTACGCCGAGTCCTCCCCGTCCATCGTGACGCCGCTCAACCGCCACCTCGGCTACGAGGAGGCCGCCGCGATCGCCAAGCAGTCCCTGAAGGAGCGCAAGACCATCAAGCAGGTCGTCGTCGAGCGCGGCCACGTCGAGACCGGCGCCCTGACCGAGCCGCAGCTCGACGCCCTCCTCGACGTCCTGTCCATGACCTCCCCGCCCGACGCGCCCCCCAAGGAGTGACCGCGGCCGGCGATCTCAGGTCGCGGCCGCCGTCCTGGCGGGGACGGAGGCGCTGAGCGTCGGCGCGTGGCCGGTGAGGTCCGCGTACAGCGGGGATGACGCCACCAGCTCGTCGTGGGTGCCGAGCGCCGCTTTGGTCCCGTCGAGCACCAGTACCTGGTCGGCGCGCAGTGCCGACGTCGTCCGGTGGGCGATGACGATCAGCGTGGTGTCGGGGCGCGCGGCGAAGGCGGCCTCGGCGCGGGCCTCGGCGGCCGGGTCGAGATGGCAGGTGGCCTCGTCCAGGATCACCAGCCGGGCGGGCGACAGGTGGACCCGGGCCAGGCTGACGAGCTGCCGCTCCCCCGCCGACAGCGCCGCGGGGTCGACGTGCCCGGCCGGGCCGCCCAGCCGCGCGGCCAGGGCCTCCATGCCCACGGCCTTCACGGCCGCGCGCAGCTCGTCGTCGCTCGCCCCCGGGCGCAGGTACCGCAGGTTGTCGCCGAGCGTCCCGGTGAACACGTACGCCTCCTGCGGGATCAGCGCGACGTCCGTGGCCAGGCGGACGTGCCCGGCGAGCGGGGCGCGCAGCCCGGCGATCAGGTCGGCCAGCGTGGACTTTCCGATACCGCTCGGGCCGACCACGGCCAGATGCGCCCCCGCCTCGACGCGCAGACTCAGCCCGTCGATCACCGGGTCGGCCCCGGGTCCGTAGGCGAACGTCACCTCCCGAAGCTCCACGACCGCACTGGACGGCGAGAGTGCCTTGGGACGCGGGCGGGGTGTCTCTGGGGCGATGGGGGACGCGGTGGGGGACATGGTCGCGCCGAGGCGGTCGAGGAGGGCGGCGAACTGGACGCCCCAGGAGCCGATCAGGCCGACGGCCGAGCGCAGGGCGGGGAGGAGGACGGTGACCAGGTACGTCACCGCTCCGGCGACCTCGCCCGCGGTGAGCCGGCCCTCGCGGATCCAGCCGGGCGCGGCCAGCAGGGCCAGGACGACGGGGACGTGGCCGCCGACCGCGATCACGATGGTGCGGACGGCGCTCGCCCACGCCAGCGCCCGGGTGGCCTTGGCCTGCCGGTCGATGAGCGCGGCGGCGTGCGCGGCGGCGCGGTTCCCGGCGCCGCACGCGGTGACGTCCCGCAGGCCGGAGAAGTAGGTGCCGCAGACGCCGGCGATGTCCTCGTCGGCGCTCAGCAGCGCCCGCTGGCGGCGGGCCAGCGCGGGCAGGGACCAGGCGAACAGACCGAGGGCGAACAGGATCGGCGGCGCGGCGAGCAGGCCCAGGTGCCCGTTGAGCACGGTGAGCCCGGCCAGGGCCATGACGAGCTGGACGGCGAGGGGGCGCACGGTGCGCAGCAGGCCCGAGGTCAGGCCGCGCAGTTGCTCGGTCTGCTTGGTGAGCTGGGCGATCGCGGTCGTGTCCGGGTGGTGGGCGGCGTGGACGGCGCGGCCGAGCGCGCCGGTCAGCACGGCGCTGACGGTGGTGTCGCGCAGGGGCTCGACGAAGTCTCCCAGGTGAGGGATGACCTGCCGGGTGGCCGCCGCCTGGGCCAGCAGGCACACCGCCAGCAGCCCCAAGTACCCGAGCCCGGCCATGACGTCGCCCGCCAGGAAGCCGGCGTCCAGGGCCCGCGCGACCAGGAGCCCTGTGAGCAGGGCGGGAAGCGCCTCGGCCACCGACCAGGCGGCCATCCGCAGCAGCGGACCGCGCTGCTCCCGCGCGTGACGGCCCAGCAGCCGAGCGCCGGTCATGCCACCCGCTCGCCCGGAAAGTCCGGCCATGCCGCCTTCTCCCTCTGAACCCGGTGTCATACCGCCTTCTCTCCTCGGGCTCTGTGTCATGCCGCCTCCTCGATCTGGAAGAGGGAGCGGTAGGCGGGGATGGCCATGAGTTCGTGGTGGGGGCCGGAGGCTCGGACGCGGCCGTCTTCCAGCCACAGGACGAGGTCGGCGCGGGCGGCGGTGGCGGCGCGGTGGGCCACGACGATCTGGGTGCGGCCGGTGAAGGCGTTCGCGAGGGCGGCGCTCACCTGGGCCTCGGTGGCGGTGTCCAGGCTGGAGGTGGCGTCGTCCAGGATCACCAGCGGCGCGTCCTGGGCGACGGCCCTGGCCAGGCCGAGGCGCTGCGTCTCGCCTCCGGACAGCATCGCCCGCGCGGGCGGGGTGGCGTAGCCGCCGGGCAGGCGGCGGATGAACGCGTCCGCGGCGGCGACCCGCGCCGCGCCCACCGCGACGGCCTCGGGGGCCTGCGGAGCACCGTAGGTGATCAGATCGGTGATGGTGGCGCCGAGGAGGGCGGGGCGGGCGAAGGCGTAGGCGACGTGGCGGCGGAGGTGTCCGGGGTCGACGTCCGGGACGGGGACCCCGTCCAGCAGGACGCGACCGGAGGCGGGTTCGGCCAGGCCGCCCGCGAGGGCCGCGAGCAGGCTCTTGCCCTCGCCGGAGCGCCCGACCACGGCGCAGACGGACCCGGCGGGCACGACGGCGCTCACCTTGTCAAGCACGGTGCGCTCGCCCGCCGTGACCGTGACGTCCTCGAAGGTGACGGCGGGCGCGCCCGGCGTCAGGGGGAGCCCGCCGTGCGTGGGAGCGGGTTCGGCGAGCACGTCGGCGACCCTGCGCGCCGCCGCCCGGGCCTTGGCGACTCCGAGCAGGGAGTCCACCTCGTCGAGGACGGACATCACGAGCGCGGTGTACCCGGTGGCGGAGAGCAGCGCGCCGGGCGTCAGGCGGCCCGACGCCACGCCGAGGCCGGCGACCGTGAGCACGGCCAGCTCGACGACCGCGAGCAGCAGCCCGGCCTGCCAGGCGGTGTCGCGCTGGAAGCGCCACGTGGCGCGCCCGGTGGCGGCGAGCTCGGGCAGGGGCGCGAGGATGCGCTCGGCCTCGCGGGGCAGGGTGGCGGAGGCGCGGATGGTGCGGACGCCGCCGATGGCCTCGGCGAAGCCGGCGGCGATCCTGCCCTGGATCTCCTGGTAGCGGGTGAAGAGGTCGGACGCCCGGGTCATGAACCGGCGGACGATGATCAGCCCCATGGGGACCGTGACCAGGAGCGTCAGCGCGAGGCGCCAGTCCAGGAGGGTCAGGGCGACGAGGGCGCAGACGGCGGAGACCACCTTGAGCGCGGTCTCGGTGACGGCCAGGGGCGCCTGGGCGGCCTCGGCGGCGCCGGCGGTCAGCCGGCTGGTCAGGTCTCCGGGGGCGAAGCGGGCGGCGCGGGCGGGTCCGAGGGTCAGCACGTGGCCCAGCAGGCGGACGCGCAGGTGGGAGACCGCGGCGGCGCCGCACGCCGCACCCGCGACCGTGCTCGCCACCGCGCACAGGGCGGCCGCGGTGAGCAGCACCGCGAGGTTCCAGGCCGCCGCCGTGGTGCCGGCGAGCACGCCGTCGAGGGCGGCGGCGAGGGCGGCGGGCAGCAGCAGGCCGCAGACGACGCTGCCCACCGCCGCCACGACCAGGGTGATCCCCCAGCCGGGGGCGCGCAGGGCGGCGGCGACCAGCAACCGGTCGGCGGCCCGGGCGGTGCCGTGCGGGTGGGGGGACGAAGGCATAGTGTTGCCCCTTAAGGCGGCTCGTGTCCGTTTCACTAAGGTGCGATGACGCCGAGGGGTTCAGATGGGCATGCGCCGCCCATCTGAACCCCGGTCCGTGAGAGCGATCAGCCGGCGACGGCCGTGACGGTGGTCACGCCGTGGTGATCACGGCGACCGGCGACGGTGATCACGCGACGGTGGTCACGCGGCCGGGTCAGCTACCCGTGATCGTGCAGGTGGACGAGCAGGTCCGGCTGAACCCACAGGTGATCCAGCAGTCGCGCAGGCCCACGGGGTCGGTCTCGGGCAGGGTCTGCAGGGCGGCGATGTCGATGGTCATGGCGTTCCTCCTATACGTAGGTGAATTGATTCGGATTTCTTGGGTGCGGCTGAGCGTCGGCCCGTGCCCCGGCGGCCTGAGCCGAGGTCGGCCCGGATGCGGGTCCACAGGCAGGTCCGCTCGCAGCGCGTCAGCCCCATTTCCAGGGCCCGGCCGCGCGCCGCTCGGGCGTCAGCCCGTGATCCAGCAGCTGGAGCCGCAGTCCGTCTGGATGCAGGTCCACAGGCAGGTCTGCTCGCAGCGCATCAGACCCTCGTGGGCCTCCGCGCGCAGCGTCTGCAGGACGTCGACGTCGATCGTCATGGTCGGTCACCTCCTCCCCCTCTTCGGTGGCCGTCGTGGCCCGAGGCCGGCCGCCAGGCTCAGTCCTCGGTCCAGAAGCAGGTGAACCAGCAGGTGTAGTCACATCTGGCGAGGCCCTGGAAGTCCTCGGCGCGCAGCGTCTGCAGGGCGTCCACGTCGACGGTCATGGTGTCGTCACCCCCTCTCCTCGGGGTCGGCGGTCAGGAAGCCGGTGAGCCGGTCGATGACCCGCTCCCGGCCGGTCTCGCCCGGCGGGAAATGCCCCCCGCCGGAAATCTCCAGATACGTCACGCGGGCCGCGTCCAGGCGCTCGCACAGCAGCCGCGACTGGCCGACCGGGATGACGGGATCACGGTCCCCGTGGACGATCAGCAAGGGAGCGGTGATGCGGGGCGCGAGCCGGTACAGGTCGCGCGGGCCGAGATCGTCGTGGTGCTCGACCTGCCCGCCCAGCCGCTCGATCAGGGCGCGGACCTGCTCCGCCGCCTCGGCGTGCAGGCGCGGCCCTGACAGGAACGGCGCGATCACCGCGCAGCGCGACCACAGCCCGGGATCGGCCGCGGCGGCCAGCAGCGCCAGGTACGCGCCGTAGCTCACGCCGTACAGCATCGGCGCGGGCGCGCCGGGCGGCCTGCGCCGGGTCAGCAGGCGCACCAGATGCCTGATGTCGGCGAGGTCGGGCACCCCCCACGCGCCGCGCAGCGCGTCGCGGTGCGCGTCGCCGTAGCCGACGCTGCCCCGCTGGTTGGGGGCCACGATCGTGATCCCCGTCGCGGCGATGGCCTGGCACACCGGGTCGAACGACAGGTCCCACGCCGACTCGGGGCCGCCGTGCAGGGCGAGCAGCAGCGGCGCGTCCGAACGCCAGTCGCCGTAGACGACGGCCTCGATCGCGCCCTCGGGTCCCGGGAAGGTCTCCAGGTGGGCGTCCCCGGCCGCGGCCTCGCCGCCGGAGACCCGGATCGGGTCCGGCCGGTCGGGATCGACGGTGATCACGCCGCTCGGCAGCGAGGGCGTGCTGCAGGCCACGCGCAGCCCGCCACGGGACCAGCTCGCCGCGGGGTGCAGGACGCCCGGCGGGGTCGGCACCTCCCGGACCCGGTCGGCGGCGGGGGTGTAGATCGCCAGGGTGCCGCGGGCGCCCCGCTGCACCCGGAGCGCGATCCGCCGCCCCTCCGGGTCCACGGCCACGGGCAGCACGGCGCCGTCCAGCGCCTCCAGCCGTCCCGGACGCGGCAGCGGCAGCGTCTCGCCCGGCCGCCCCCAGGCCAGCCAGGGAGCGCCGTCCTCGCGGCAGGTGACCAGGGCGTGCCCGGCGCGGGCGAGCACGAGCTGAGAGCCCTCGCCGGCGATCGCCGTCCAGGTCCGCCGGGCCAGGTCGGCGACGATGGGGGTGACGGCGCCGTCCACGGCCAGGTTCCCCGCGAGCAGCGTGCCGGACTCGTCCAGCCACGAGCAGGTGGTGAACCGGCCCGGCAGGTCCATGATCGGGGCCAGGCCGAGCGGCCGGTCGGTGACGCGCAGCAGCGTGGTGAGGCCGGACGCGGTCGTGCGCACCGCCAGGCCCAGCGGGTGGACGGCCCCGGCCGCGGACGGCAGCAGCCGCAGGCCCGCCGCGGGGATCGGGGCGAGCGTGCGCTCGGCCCACCGCCCGCCGTCCCGTGCCGCCAGCCCCAGGACGTGGTGGCCGTCCATGGCGCGCAGGAGCAGCACGCGCCCGTCGCCGGTCGCCGTGGGCTGGGTGCGCACGGTCTCGGCCGAGGGCAGCGTCTCCTGCCGGTCGCGGGCGCCGAAGGTCCACAGTTCGGGCACGAGGTCGCCGCCGGGCCCGTGGGTGAGGCAGGCCGCGTGGCGGCCGGAGCCGGAGAACCGGAAGCTGATCCGCATCCGCGCGGGCGCCGCCGTCGTGGCCGCGGCGCTCACCACGCCTCCCCCGGCACCCACATGCGGCCGCCGCCGTGCCGCAGGCGCAGCAGCAGGTCCAGCGTGCCGGCCAGGCCGGTGTTGTACCCGGGGGTGACGTCCACGTGGTGCTCGTCGGGCGTGACCACCCGGCCGTCCCTGACCGCGTGCCGGGCGTGGACGGCCGTGGCCAGTTCCCCGGCCCAGTCCCGGTAGGCGGGGTCGCCCGTGGCGTCGGCCAGGTCCAGCAGGAACTGGGCGTCGCCCGCCAGGCCGTGACAGGCGGCCGGGGAGGCGTGCCAGCGGGCCAGCCGTACGGCGGTCGCGGCGCGCCGGGCCAGGTGCAGACGGTGGCCCTCGCCGGGCAGCGCGCCGAGGCGGGCCAGGAACGTGCCGACCCCGGAGGAGCCGCTGCACCAGTGCGTCAGGCGCTCCCGCGGGGAGCCCTCGCCGCTCGGCCACCAGGCGCAGTCGCCGTCCTCGATCGCCACGCGGGCCAGGGTGTCCCCGGCCTCCCTGGCCAGGTCCAGGTAGGCGGGGCGGTCCAGCGCGGCGCCCGCCAGCAGCAGGTACGTCCCGATCCCCGCGACGCCGTGGGCGTAGCCGTAGTGCTGCAGCCCGGCCAGGCCGGAGTCGAAGTCCCGCGGGATCTGCCACATCACCCCCTCCGGCCGCCGCCGGGCCGCCATGACCAGCGCGTCGGCGTAGCCGATCGCCTGCTTGGCGAAGCCCTCGTCGCCGGTGGCCCGCCACAGGCCGAGCACGGCCAGCCCCGCCCCGGCCGCGCCGTGGCAGACGTCCGGGTTGGGCCAGGTCGCGGGCAGGTCCCGGGCGAGCTGGAGTGCCCGCCCGGCCATCGCGTCGTCGCCGAGGTGGCGCGCGGCCTCGTACAGCGCCCAGGCGGTGCCCGAGCGGCCGAAGTACAGGCCGGGCAGGATCCGGGGGACGTCCCGCAGGCGGGCGTCGATCCACGCGGCGAGCCTGCCGATGGCGTCGTCCAGGCCGCGGGCCACCGGTTCGGGGCGGCCCCGCGCCGCGCGGACGAGCACGGCGAGCACGCCGGCCGCGCCGTACTGGACGTTCAGCGGGTCGGTGGTGTCACCGAAGGCCCCCGCGGGCCACAGGCGCTCGGCCTCGGGCGCGGCCTGGGTGGCGATGATGTGCGCCAGGCCGTCCCGCAGCATCAGGTCCCGCGCGCCGGCGGGCAGCCTGTCGCCGGGCGGCTCCGCGCCGGCGCGGTGGGCCGGCGGCGCGGCCAGGAACGCGCGGGAGCGTTCCAGGCTCCAGCGGCCGTCGGGGTCGTGGGCGACCAGGCCGAGGATCAGCGGGGCCAGCGCCGCGACCGCGGGGTGGACGTGTCCGGCCGCGCCCACCAGGACCGCGAACCGCTCGTGGACGGGACGGGCCTCGGCGGCGGGCAGGTCGGGGGGCAGCACCGGGTCCACCCCGCTGGCCAGGTGGAACAGGGTGGCGCCGAGGGAGAACAGGTCGGCGGTGCGTTCGGGCGCGGGCCCGGTCTCGGGGCCCGCCACCACCTCGGGCGGCCCGTATCCGGGCGTGTAGGCGCGTCCGGCGGGCGTGCCCGGCTCGGTGACCATCTCCAGGTCGATGAGGCGGAGGTCGCCGTCCGGGGTCACCATCACGTTGTTGGGGTTGAGGTCGCGCAGCACGTAGCCGCGGTCGTGGACGGCGGCGACGAGCGCGACCAGCTCGCGGGCCATGGCCACGGCCGTGCCGGGGTCGAGTCCGCGGGCGTGCGCGTCGCTCTCGCGGGTGAGCGCGGCGGCCCGCCCGGCGATCCAGTGCCGCAGTTGCTCCCCGGCGACGATCTCCTCGGCCAGGAACAGGTTGCCGCCCTGCTCGAACAGGTCGATCCGGCGCGGGGCGAGGCCGAGCGGCGCGAGCGCGTCCAGCATGGCGGCCTCGTGCCGCAGCAGGTCGCGGGCGTCGGTGCCGTCCAGCGCCGCGGCGGCGTGGGCGCGGGCCTCCTTGACGATGACCTCGGCGCCGGTGACCCGGTCCTCGGCCCGGTAGACGCCGCCCTTGTTGCCGTGCCGGATGGCGCCACGCACCACGAACCGGTCGTTGAGGAGCACCACGGCGCTCTTCTTCGGGGCGGAGGGGTCCGCCGCGGGCTCGGGGATCGGGGAGGTCGCCCAGGGCGGCGGGGTGAAGGACGCCTCGCGCCGGTCGGCGACGAGCGTGCCGTCCGGCGCGCGCAGCGCGACGTCGTAGGAGCCGTCGTTGGTGAGCCTGCGCACGCCGCTGAAGACCCCGTACCGGTAGTGGACCGGGCTGCCCGGCCGCCACGGCCGGTCGGAGAGGATCCGCGGCCCCGGCAGCCCGGCGACGGCGTCGTGCAGTTCCGCCGCCAGCGTCAGGAACAGGTCGTCGTCGGCCGGGTAGACCGTGATGAACTTGCCGGCGCCGCCGCGCTCGTAGTTCCTGCCGACCAGCATCGCGGTCGTCTTGAGCGTGGCGGCGAACTTGAAGGCGCTCTCGTGGCGGATCAGCACGTCGGCGGCCCTGCTGAGCACCACGGGGGCCGAGAGCGGCGTCGCCGAGACGTGCAGCTTCCAGCCCTGCTCGCGGCGGGCCGTGCCGGCCGGGGCGACGTGCGTCCACGGTGTGCCGGGGCGCACCTGCCACGTGGCGCCGCCGCCCGCGGCGCGGGCCAGCGCCGCCCTGGCGATGTCCTCCAGAAGGTGGCGGTCGCCCTCCGGGCCGTGCTCCGCCACCGCACGCGTTGCGTCCACGCCGTACAGCCCCCCGTCCGTAAGTGGTACGTCCGGGTCGGGCGTCGTCGCCGTCCGGACACCCGTTACGGTGCCGCGACGGTCTTGTGACAATCTTGGACTGTCCTTGAACGCGACTTGCGCACCGGGCGTACGCAGGGCATACGTCCTGGCGGAGCGGCCTTCCCGCCGCGGCGGGGCCGTCCGGTCAGGAGGCGGGCGGGGTGGGCAGGTAGCGCTCCTGGATGGCGTGGGCGGCGCGGACGGCGTACCTGCCGCCGGGCAGGCGGGCCAGCAGCCTGCCCAGGGTCGAGCGGCGTACGGCGAGCGCGCCGGGCTCGCCCGCGGCCTGGATCCTGGCCCGGCCCCTGTTCATCTCCAGGGTGAAGCGGAGCGCGGTCTCGCCGCCGTCCACGCGCAGGTGGGGCGCCCACAGGCCGTTGCCGAGGTGGCCCTCGCCGGGGAGGCGCCGCACGGGCACCTTGGCGACGAGCTGGCCGGGGAAGCGCCCGGGGACGCCGGGTTCGACCAGGGCGGGCACGGTGATCGTCCGGCCGCGCCCGGCGAGCTGCCGCAGCACCAGCTCGGCGGGCGGGCCGCCGCTCGGCGGGACGTAGGGGACGGGGAGGACGACGAAGACGTGCCCCTCGCGGTGGGTGACCGAGGCGCCGGGCGAGACCAGGAGGATCGACTCGGCGAACGAGCGGGGCTCCACGCAGACGCTGAGCTCGCGCTGCTCCGACCAGCAGGGGATGACGAGCCTGCGCGGCCGTCCGGCCAGGACGCCGACGCAGCTCAGCGGCGCGCCGCGCCGCCCGGCGACGCGGGTGCGGGCCTGCTGCGCCCCGGTGTACATGCGGACGTGGACCTCCCACTCCCCCGGGCGCAGCGGGCGGCCGAGCGCGACCGTGGCGACGTCGAGGCGGGCCCGCCCCACGGCCCAGACGCGGACCCGGTCCCCTTCCTGGGCCCGGCAGACCTCGCCGTGGACGGGGATGAAGAAGATCAGCCCGTGGTCCTGGTGGCGGATGTAGACCTCCATGCGGGCGCGCTCGACGGCGTCGGTGACGTCGGCGAGCGGCGCGGGCAGGTCGAAGCCGGCCACGGGCGGGGTCCAGTGCAGGCGGTCGCCCTCGGCCTTGAAGGTGACGGGCGCGCCGTCGGGGCCGATCAGCTCGACCGCGAGGTCCATGATCAGGGTGTCCTCGTCCCAGGCCACCTCGCGCAGCTCCGCCCGGACGGAGGTGCCCCTGGCGGCCTCGCCGAGGGCGACCAGGCGTCCGAGGTCGCCGGACCTGAGGAGGACGGCCCGGGCGCGGAGATGGACCGGCAGATGGCGGTCCAGCTCCTCGGGGAACCGTTCCGCGGTGAGGGCGCGCAGCTCGATGAACAGCGCTCCCCGCTGGTCGGTGCGCAGGTGACGGCCGCCGAGCAGGCGCAGCACGCCGGCGCGGAACCAGTGCGCGTACAGCCGTTCCCTGGCGTCGCCCGGCTCGCTGTGGGTGTCGACGATGTCGAGGATGGCCCGCAGCCCGGCGGCGTAGGCGCGCGGGTCGGGCGCCTCCTGCGGCGGCGGGGCGATGTGGCAGCAGATCTGGTCGGCGAGCACCGCGATGACCTTGGCGGTCAGGTAGGCCCGCAGCACGAACGCCTGCTCCGACAGCTCGGGCTGGATCTCGGGGAAGCGGATCTCACGGGCGTCGAGGAAGGCGCGGCGGAACAGCTTGTGCGCCGTGGGCAGGCCGAGCAGCCGGTCGCGCAGCACGTCGGCGCGCTCGCGGTTACGGCTGAAGGCCCGCTGGGGCGGGTTGTCGCCGCGGACGACGCGGCCGATGAGGATGTCGGCGTCGGTCTCCGCGGCCGTGCGGTACATGCTCTCCAGCGCCACGCGCTCCAGGCGGTCGCGCTGGCCGAGCAGGTAGACGTACTCGCCGCGGGCCACGGCGAGGCCCACGTTGCGCCCGCGCGCGGGGGTCCCGGTGTGCTCCAGGTGCAGGACGCGCACGTTGGGCCGCACGGCGGCGACTGCGTCGAGGCGCTCGCGCGTGCCGTCGCCCGACCGGTCGTCGGCGAAGATCACCTCGTACTCGTCCGACGGCATGGACTGCTCTAGGAGCGAACGCACGCACGCGTCGAACGCGTCGTCGTCCGGGCCGGGCTCCGATACCGGCACAACCACGCTGACCTTCACACTCATGTGGGCAAGCGTGCGCCGGGCGCCGCCGGATGACGGCCAGGCTTGCCGAAACGTCGAACAACCCTGACCAAGAGTTCGCGCTGATCAGGACGCGTGCGCGACGATCAGTACCAGCCCACCGACTGGGAGTGGCCCCAGGCGCCGCACGGCGACTTGTAGCGGGCCGCGATGTAGCCGAGGCCCCAGGCGATCTGCGTGGAGGGGTTGACCTGCCAGTCGCCGCCCGCGCTGGCCATCTTGCTGCCGGGCAGGGCCTGCGGGATGCCGTAGGCGCCGCTGCTGCGGTTCATGGCCCGCTCGTTCCAGCCGCTCTCTTTGTCCCAGAGCTTCTCCAGGCAGCCCCATTCGCCCGCCCAGCCGCGGGCGGCGGCCATCCTCTGGCCGATGGCCTTGTTGCTGCCGGGGTCGGGCTTGGAGCCGGGCGGGAACGCCTGGGGGTTGAACCCGCCGCCGCCGGGGGCCTCCTTGACGATCTTCACGGAGTCCCAGTCGGGGCCGTCCTTCTCGCGGGCGCTCTTGAGGTTGCGCGCGCGGGCGGCCTGGGCGGCGGTGGCCTTGAGCGCGTCGGCCTCGGCGTCGGGCGCGAAGGGGTCGTCGGCCATGCGGGTCAGATCGTCCAGGGACAGCGGCCGGCTGGGGGCCGCCTCGTTC
Organism: Sphaerisporangium siamense; assembly: GCF_014205275.1. Lineage (NCBI taxonomy): Bacteria > Bacillati > Actinomycetota > Actinomycetes > Streptosporangiales > Streptosporangiaceae > Sphaerisporangium > Sphaerisporangium siamense. The sequence continues at coordinate 2,557,434 of NZ_JACHND010000001.1, read as the reverse complement.
TCCTTCATGGTCTTGACCGTGAACACGCCGAGCGCGGCGACGACGGCGACCGACAGGCCGATCGCCGCGACGCGCTTGGGGGTGAGCCACGACCCGTCCCGCTTCGGGCGGGCACGGCCGCGCGGCGGCCGGGGTGGCTGCTCGTCCCGCCTGCCTTGTCTGTCGCGAACCTGCTGACCTGAGCTCACGGCGATGAGCTTGCCGTGACCCGGGGGGTACTCCGCAACCGGAACGTGGAAGTTTTTTGCCCGTTAGATGACCTAACCAGCCGGTAACGTGCGCTTTTCGCGGGCAGTGTGATTTTCGTCACAGGGCCCCCGGCGGCCCGCCCTCCGGATCCCCGCACCGGAGGGCGGTGGAGCGCGACGCGCCCCGGGGTGACGTCCGCGCGGTCCGGGTCCGGGACGGCAGGGGACGGCGGGCGTGCGATCCCCTGCCCCAGGACACCGATCCGGGCACGTCGACGCCGGCGCGCACCGATGCGGACGGTCCCCAGCGTGCAGGGCCAGTGTCGGGGTCCCGTGGGTGCCACGTCACAGTTCCGTGACATAGAAGTGGATAACGGACTTTCAGCAATAATGTGCGGGTGGCCGGCATCCTCCTCGTAGAAGACGACCCCTCCGTACGGACGGGCCTGGAGCTGGCGCTCACGCGACAGGGACACTCGGTCACCGCCTACGCGACCGGGGAGGAGGCCCTCGACCACGTGCGCGCCCGCCGTCCGGAGATCGTGATCCTCGACGTCATGCTCCCCGGCATCGACGGCGTGGAGGTGTGCCGCAGGATCCGCAGGCTCGACTCCCTGCCCGTCATCCTGCTCACCGCCCGGGGCGACGACCTCGACATCGTGGTCGGGCTGGAGGCCGGCGCCGACGACTACGTCGTCAAGCCGGTCGAGCCGCGCGTGCTGGACGCCCGCATCCGCGCCGTGCTGCGCCGCCTGGAGTCCGCCTCCTCCGACCGGATCAGCTTCGGCGACCTGGTCGTGGACCGGGGGGCGCTGAAGGTCACGCTGGCCAACCGCGAGATCCACCTCACGCCCACCGAGCTGCGCCTGCTGCTCGAACTCGTCCGCCACCCCGGCCAGGTGCTCAACCGCCGCTACCTGCTGCGCGCGGTCTGGGACCACAACCACGTGGCGGACTCCCGGCTCGTGGACGCCTGCGTCCAGCGCATCCGCGCCAAGATCGAGCCCGTTCCCGCAGAGCCCGTGTACATCCACACCGTGCGCGGCTTCGGATACCGCTTCAGCCCGCCGTGAGGCTCGGCCGCCGGCGGCCGACAGGACTGCGCGTCCGGCTGGTCATCACCTTCATCCTGGTGGCCGTGACCGCCTCCGCGCTGGTCGCGGGCATCGGATACCAGCTCGTCCGCCGGGCGCTGCTGGAGCGGGCCGAGAACGGCGCCACCATGGACGTCCGCGACGTGCTGCAGCGCATCTCCCTCCCCATCGGCACCAGCGACCTGCTCTGGCCGACCGACTCGGCGGTGTCGGAGAACGACCTCAACGCGCTGGCCGAGTCGCTGGACGGCCCCGACCGGCAGGTCATCCTGCGGTACGGCGACCGCGAGCGGCTGAGCAGCGGCACCACCCTCGGGCTCGCCGACGTGCCGGCCGAGCTGCGCCAGAAGGCGGCCACCCGCATGGTCCGCCAGCGGCTGATGATCAAGAACGAGCCGTGGCTGCTGATCGGCACGCAGGTCCACCGGCTGACCAGGACGGGCGCGGTCCGCCCCACCGGCATGACCGTCTTCGTCTTCGTCTCCCTCAAGGAGGAGGAGGGCGTCCTCGTCCGCCTCCGCACCGCGCTCGCCCAGTCGTCCGGGATCACGCTGGCCATCGCGCTGACGGTCGCGCTCGTGTCCGCGCGCAGCGTGCTGCTGCCCGTGCGCAGGCTCGGCGAGGCCGCGCGCGCCCTCGGCGCGGGCCGGCTGGACACCCGCCTGCCCGTGCACGGCCGCGACGAGCTGACCGACCTCACCGCGACCTTCAACGACACGGCCTCGGCGCTGGAGCAGACCGTCTCGGAGCTGCGCGCGCTGGAGGCCATGTCGCGGCGGTTCGTGGCCGACGTCTCCCACGAGCTGCGCACCCCGCTCACCGCGATGACCGCCGTCACCGACATGCTCACCGAGGAGGCCCAGCACCTTCCTCCCGACGCCGGCAAGGCCGTCGACATCGTGGTCCGCGAGATCGACCGGCTGCGCGTGCTGGTCGAGCACCTCATCGAGGCGAGCAAACTGGACTCGGGCACCGCGCTGCTCATCAGGGAGAACGTCGACGTCGGCGTGGCGCTCGCCGACTGCCTGGAGATCCGCGGGTGGACGGGACGGGTGCGGCTGGACGACGCGCGGGGGCTGTCGTTCTCGCTGGACCCGCGCCGGTTCGACGTCATCGTGGCCAACCTCGTCGGCAACGCCCTGCGCCACGGCGCGCCGCCCGTGACCGTCGCGGCGCGGCGGCTGCGCAGCGGGCTGGAGGTCAAGGTGCGCGACCGCGGCAAGGGCATCCCCCGCGAGGACCTGCCGCACGTCTTCGAGCGGTTCTACAAGGTGGGCGCGGGCCGCGCGCGCAGCGAGGGCAGCGGGCTCGGCCTCGCCATCGCCAAGGCCAACGCCGAGCTGCACGGCGGCACGATCCGCGTGGAGCTGTGCGACCCTGGAACGCAGTTCACCCTCTGGATACCCCACCCATGAGACCGCTGAGATCGCCGAGACCGCGTACCGCCGGGACGCCCGGGGGATCCCGCCGCCCGGCCGGGTCCGTCCTGGCCCTGACGTGCGCCGTCGCGCTGGCGGCCTGCGCGGTGGAGCCGACGCGGGTGGCGGACGCGGGCCCCGCCCCGGTGATCAGCGCGCGCGGCGCGGCGGGCACGATCTACCTGCTGCGGGGCGGCCGGCTCGCGCCCAAGAACGTCACCACGGCGTCCCCGGCCGTCGAGGACCTGATCACGGCCCTGTTCGAGGTGGGCAGGCAGCCCGGGGACGGGCTCGGCACCGCGCTGCGCGGGTTCCGGCTGGAGCAGAGCGTGCTCGGCCGGTACGGCGTGGACAGCGGCGTGCGCAACGACCCGGAGAACCCCGTGGGCCTGCGCCTGCACGTGATCGTCAACGGTCCCGGCAGGCTGGGCAGGACGGCGATGGCCCAGATCACCTGTACCGCGCGGCTGCGCGAGGAGATCTGGGCCGTGAAGATCACTCAGACGACGCCCAAGGGGCCGCTGGCCCTCGGCGAGCACACCTGCAAGGAGTACCACCGGCTGGCGGCCCCGAGCGTCAACCTCCCGCCGTGACGGAGGCCGCCGCTCAGATCGTGATGTCCTCCAGCATCTCGGTCACCAGGGCGGCGATGGGCGAACGCTCCGAGCGGGTGAGCGTGATGTGCGCGAACAAGGGGTGGCCCTTGAGCTTCTCGACGACGGCGACGACGCCGTCGTGGCGGCCCACCCGGAGGTTGTCGCGCTGGGCGATGTCGTGGGTGAGCACGACGCGGGAGTTCGCGCCGATGCGCGACAGCACGGTCAGCAGGACGCCCCGCTCCAGCGACTGCGCCTCGTCCACGATGACGAACGCGTCGTGCAGCGACCGGCCGCGGATGTGCGTGAGGGGCAGGACCTCCAGCATGCCGCGGTCGAGGACCTCCTCGATCACCTCGGGCGTGGTGACCGCGCCGAGGGTGTCGTACACCGCCTGCGCCCAGGGGCCCATCTTCTCGTTCTCGGTGCCCGGCAGGTAGCCGAGCTCCTGGCCGCCGACGGCGTACAGGGGACGGAAGACGACGACCTTGCGGTGCTGGCGGCGCTCCAGGACGGCCTCCAGGCCCGCGCACAGCGCGAGCGCGGACTTGCCGGTGCCCGCCCGCCCGCCGAGCGAGACGATGCCGACCTCGGGGTCCATGAGCAGGTCCAGGGCGATGCGCTGCTCGGCGGAGCGGCCGTGCAGGCCGAACACCTCGCGGTCGCCGCGCACCAGCCGCACGGACTTGTCGGGCAGCACGCGCCCGAGCGCGGAGCCGCGGGCCGACAGCAGGCGCAGGCCGGTGTGGGTGGGCAGCTCGCGGGCCTCTTCCTGGTCCAGCGTGCCGTGCTCGAACAGGTTCTCGATGTCCTCGGTGGTGACCTGGAGCTCGTGCATGCCGGTCCAGCCGGACTCCACGACCAGGTCGGCGCGGTACTCCTCCGCGGTCAGGCCGATCGAGGCGGCCTTGACCCGCATCGGGAGGTCCTTGGAGACGAGGACGACGTCGGCGCCCTCGGCGGCGAGGGTGCGGGCGACGGTGAGGATGCGGGTGTCGTTGTCCCCGAGCCGGAAGCCGGCCGGGAGGATCGCGGGGTCACTGTGGTTGAGCTCGACCCTGATGGTGCCGCCCTCGCCTATCGGCATGGGCTCGTCCAGCCTGCCGTGCCGTACCCGCAGATCGTCGAGGAAGCGGAGGGCCTTGCGGGCGAAGTACCCCAGCTCCGGGTGATGGCGCTTGGCCTCAAGCTCGGTGATGACGACGATCGGTAGGACGACTTCGTGCTCGGCGAAGCGGCTCATCGCCGCCGGGTCGGACAGGAGGACAGAGGTGTCCACGATGTAGGTACGCCTGGACGGCGTCGGGCTACCGGATTCAGTGGACGGGTTGGTCGAGGACACTGCCACGCGTTCTCCCCCGGGCGCCAGAATGCAGCGCCCTGCCAGATGAGGTGGTGAACGGACCGGGCCCGGCTGCGCGCTCTCGCGAGGCGACGCCGGATACCGGCCCTCCTCGTCGAACGGCGACGCAAGGCGGACCCTCTCCCGAAGTAGGCCGTATGGACTGCCTACTGTTTACGGTACGTCGTGAATCCGCCCGGCCCAACGGCGTGAAGGGCGGGGATAGGTGGATTTCACCGGGCGTTTCAGTTGCCGTACCGTCGGTGGCGCGCGGCGTACGAGCGGAGGGCCCGCAGGAAGTCCACTCTGCGGAAGTCGGGCCAGTAGGCCTCGCAGAAGTAGAACTCCGAGTGGGCGCTCTGCCAGAGCAGGAAGCCGGAGAGCCGCTGCTCTCCCGACGTGCGGATGAGGAGGTCCGGGTCGGGGAGGCCGCGCGTGTAGAGATGCTCCGCGATGTGCTCCACATCGAGGACCTCGACGAGTTCCTCGATGCTCGCGCCCTTGCTGGCGTGCTCCTGGAGGAGGGAGCGCACCGCATCAGCGATCTCACGCCTTCCTCCATACCCAACGGCCACGTTCACAATCAGCCCAGGACGGTGCGATGTCACTTCTTTCGCATTTTTGAGAACTCTCGCCGTACTGTCCGGCAATAGGTCTAACGCGCCCACCGGGTTGATGCGCCAGCCGCGGGCGACCAATCCTTGAATCGTGTCCTCGATGATCTCGACGAGCGGGTCGAGCTCTTCCTTCGGGCGGGAGAGGTTGTCGCTGGACAGCAGCCACACCGTGACGATCTCGACCCCGGCCTCGCGGCACCACTCCACCAGCTCGGAGATCTTGTCCGCGCCCTTCTGGTGGCCGTGGCTGACGTCGCGCAGCCCCATGGCCCTGGCCCAGCGGCGGTTGCCGTCGACGATGACGCCCACGTGGCGCGGTATCAGGCCCCCGGACAGCTTCGATTCGAGCCGGCGCGCGTACAGCCGGTACACGAGATCGCGCACGCCCATGGAGGCCTCCCCTTCGCTGCCCGTCCGCTTGCGGACGTTGACAACACGCAATTATCACGTGCCCGGGCACTCGCCCGTCCCAGCTTGTGTCACGGGCCGACGCCGGGAAGGCGTCTTCTCGATGTCCGCACGACATCCGCACAGACTCCGCGCATCGTCCGCACGCTTTCCGCACAGGTCCCCGGCGGGTCGCCTCGGGCCCCTCGGGGCGCCGGCACGGCACGACCGGCTCGCGGGCGCGTGGGCGCCCGCGAGCCACGGTCAACCATGATCTACGTCGCGAGGCACAACTTTTACCCGGCCCCGCCAACCCGGCCCTGACACCACGAACCCCGTCCGGGGTCGCGGGGTCAGCCCAGCCGCCGGACCAGGGCCTCGTACTCCTCCCGCAGCTCGGCGGGCAGGTGGGACCCGAAGGTCTCGAAGAAGCCGGGGATCAGCGCGGCCTCCTGCCGCCACACCTCGCGGTCCACCGACAGCAGCGTGCCGAGGTCCTCCTCGGACAGGTCCAGGCCGTCGAGGTCGAGCGCGCCCTCGGCGGGGAGCAGGCCGATCGGCGTCTCGACCGCCTCGGCGCCGCCGTTCAGCCGCTCCACGATCCACTTCAGGACGCGGATGTTCTCGCCGAACCCCGGCCACACGAAGCGTCCCGAGGCGTCCTTGCGGAACCAGTTGACGTAGTAGAGCCGCGGCAGCTTGGCGGGATCGGCCTTCTTGCCGATCTCGATCCAGTGGCCGAAGTAGTCGCCCATGTTGTAGCCGCAGAACGGCAGCATCGCGAACGGGTCGCGGCGCAGCTCGCCCACGGTGCCCTCGGCGGCGGCCGTCTTCTCCGAGGCGACGTTGGCCCCGAGGAACACCCCGTGCTGCCAGCCGAACGACTCGGTCACCAGCGGGACGGCGCTCGCCCGGCGGCCGCCGAACAGGATCGCCGAGATCGGCACGCCCTTCGGGTCGCGCCATTCGGGGGCGATCGTCGGGGCCTGCGCGGCCGGCGTGGTGAAGCGGGCGTTCGGGTGCGCGGCGGGCTCGGAGGAGTCCGGCGTCCAGTCGCGCCCGCGCCAGTCGGTCAGGTGCGCCGGCGGCTCGTCGGTGAGCCCCTCCCACCACACGTCGCCGTCGTCGGTCAGCGCGACGTTGGTGAAGATGCTGTTGCCCCACAGCGCCTCGACCGCGTTGGCGTTGGTGGACATGCCGGTGCCCGGCGCGACGCCGAAGAACCCGGCCTCCGGGTTGATCGCGTACAGGCGGCCGTCCGCGCCGAAGCGCATCCAGGCGATGTCGTCGCCGACCGTCTCGACCTTCCAGCCCGGGATCGTGGGCTTCAGCATCGCGAGGTTGGTCTTGCCGCACGCCGACGGGAAGGCCGCGGCGATGTAGCGGGTCTCCCCGGCGGGCGGGGTGAGCTTGAGGATCAGCATGTGCTCGGCCAGCCAGCCCTCGTCGCGCGCCATCGCGCTGGCGATGCGCAGGGCGTAGCACTTCTTGCCGAGCAGCGCGTTGCCGCCGTACCCCGAGCCGTACGACCAGATCTCCCGGGACTCGGGGAAGTGGCTGATGTACTTGGTCGGGTTGCACGGCCACGGGACGTCCTGCTGCCCCGGCAGCAGCGGCGCGCCCACCGAGTGGACGCACTTCACGTAGTCACCGCGCTCCTCGATCAGCCGCAGCGCCGCCTCGCCCATGCGCGTCATGATCCGCATGGACACGGCCACGTACGGGGAGTCGGTGATCTCCACGCCGAGCTGCGAGATCTCGCCGCCGAGCGGGCCCATGCAGAAGGGCACGACGTACATCGTGCGGCCCCGCATGCTTCCGCTGAACAGGTGGTCGAAGGTGCCGCGCATCTCCGCGGGCGCGATCCAGTTGTTCGTCGGCCCGGCGTCCTCCGGGTCCTCCGAGCAGATGAACGTGCGGTCCTCGACACGGGCGACGTCGGACGGGTCCGAGGCCGCGTGGAAGCTGTTCGGGCGCTTGGCGAGGCGAGTGAAGGTGCCCTGCTCCACCAGCAGGTTCGTCAGTCGCGTCCATTCGGCCTCCGAGCCGTCGCACCACTCGACGCGGTCCGGACGGGTCAGTTCGGCGATCTCCTGCACCCACGCGACGAGCTCGGAATGGGTCGTCGGGGCGGTCATTTCAATGGAAACTGACACTGGGCCGGCTCCTTACTCTCAGGCCAAACATCATTAACGACGAACGCTCGCGAATCCAATTGGCGTAGACCAGTCAATGAAACGGAGGTTCAAGGGCACCCCAAATCGGGGAGATCGTCCCGCGCATTTCACATTCGTTTCCGCCAGTTGAATTCCGAGCGCCGCCGCGGCTCTGGCCCGCCGCGTCGGCACGCACGTCGCAGCAGGCAGGAGCCATGATGATGCGGGGCAGTTTACCCGCCGTTGACCGAGATAAAAGCGCGTGCCCCGGCCGACCCTCGTACTGACCCGAGGGGACCGGGGCAAACATTGGTATAGGCCAATTCAAATGGTCTATGCCTGTCGGCGCAGTGGTTCAGTCCAATTTCACGCGTCGAGATCGGGGCCCGAGGAACGCACCCGGTCCACGTGCTGAAGGGCATCGCGCAGGTCAGCGAGCCAGGTGTCGGTCCTGCTCCCCACCAGACGCACGCACCACGCCAGGGCGTCGCTGCGGCTGCGCGCGACCCCTGCCGCGACCAGCGTGTCGAGCACACGTCGTTCCTGCTGGCGCAGACGGGTCATGACGGGGACGGAAAGGGTGGTGAACATCACTGTCCGATCGCCGCACGAGACGCCCCAGGAGATCTTGCGGCGGAACCGGTGCTCGGCCTCGCGCGCGATCTCGATGCGCCGCTCGCGCGTCTCCTCACGGAAGCGCTGGATGTGGCCGTCCAGCAGCGCCGCGCGCTCGGCGTCCTGGACGCCCTCCGCGGCCGAGGGCACCGGCAGCGTGCCGAGGACCGCGACCTCCTCGCGGTCGATGACGAACTCGTGCCGCCCGCCGAACCACTGCTCGGGCAGCCGCCCGGTGAACCATGACGTGATCACGGACTCATCTGTATCCATGTAATCTAAATTACACCGCAACGGGCATACGGCAAGGGCTCCCGTCCCGGTGGAGGGCCACCGTGCGCCGTGCCCGCGAAACCGGCGGCGGGCGCGCCGGTCCGGCCACAATGTGGGGATGAGTTCACCTCCGCGCGCCGACCGGCCCGCCGGTCTTCGCGAACGCAAGAAGGCCAAGACCCGGCAGGCCATCCAGGAACACGCCCTGCGGCTGTTCACCGAGCAGGGCTACGACGCCACGACCGTCGAGCAGATCGCCGAGGCCGCGGAGGTCTCCCCGAGCACGTTCTTCCGCTACTTCCCCACCAAGGAAGACGTCGTCATCCAGGACGACTACGACCCCATGATCGCCGCCGCCTACCTGCGGCAGCCCGCGTCCCTCGGCCCGCTGGCCGCGATGCGGGCCGCGATGGGCGAGGTCTTCACCGAGGTCTTCGAGGCCGACGAGCGGACGATCCGGCGCCGGATCGAGCTGATCTGGTCCATCCCGGCCCTGCGCGCCCGCCAGGTCGAGGGACAGCTCGCGACCATGGCCGCGCTGGCGTCGGTGGTGGCGGAACGCACCGGCCGCTCCCCCGACGACCTTCGCGTGCGCGCCGCCGCCGGCGCGGTCATCGGGGCCTGGATCGCCGCCATGGAACGCTGGGTCGTCTCCGGGCGGGACGTCTCGCTGCCCGCCCTGATCGACGAGGTGCTGGCCTTCCTGGAGGAAGGAATGCCGCTGTAGACCCTCAGCGCACCCGCGCGGCGACCACGGGGCTCACCCGCACCACCCCGGCCAGGTTCCTGGTGGAGACCGGCGAGAACTTCACGACGTCGCCGGTGCGCGGCGCCTGGAGCATCTTGCCGTCGCCCCAGTAGATCGCGACGTGCGAGATGTAGCCGGGGTTGGTCGGGTCGGAGCGCCAGAACAGCAGGTCGCCCGGCTGGGCCTGGGACAGCGGGATCTGCGGGCCCGTCACCCACTGCTGGTGGGTGACGCGCGGCATGCGCACCCCGGCCTGCGCGAAGGCCCACTGGACGAGGCCCGAGCAGTCGAAGGTGTCCGGCCCCTCGGCGCCCCAGACGTACGGACGGCCGACCTTGCCCGCGGCCGCGGTGAGCGCCACGCGGAGCTGCTCCGCCGTCATGAACGAGCCGGAGGGCCAGGTGCGGCGGGCCTCGGCGGGCCGTTCGAGCACCGGGTTGATCAGCGCGACCTGGGTGCCCTTGGGCAGGGCCTTCAGGATCGCCTCCCTGAGCCGGTTCAGGTTCACGCCGGGGGCGCTGACGACCATCGCGTTGCGCTCGGGGATGCCGAGCGAGCGCGCCACCTGCGTCGACACCACGGCGTTGATCAGGCCCATGCCCATGGTGGCGTACGCCCCGACGCGCAGCCTGTGGCCGCCGCCGTTGATGGTGGAGCCGAGCTTCACGCCGCCGTCGCTGCCGAGCACGAACGACACCGCGACGTCGCCCGCCGCCACGCTGTTCCAGAGGGCGTCCGAGCGCGCGGTGGGCCGCGGGGTGAAGGCGCGGAAGGTGGACGGGTTCACGCCCATGGTCTGGACGCGCTTGCCGTCCATCATCACGTCGGCGGCGTCGGTGACCTCGACGGCCTTGACACCCTTGTAGGCGTTGACCGCCTGGACGGCCGCGGCCGGCAGCGTGCGGCGGGAGACCACGAACAGGTGGGGGGCGTGCGCCCGGGTCAGCGGCGCGACCTCGGCCCGCGTGGGCGTGACCGGCAGCTCGCCGGTCGCCGCGACGTACCCGTCGCGCCGGGGGACGGCGTCGCGGGGGGCGCGGGCCGCGACGGCCTGGGGCTCGCCTTTGACCAGCTCGCCGTAGACCATCAGGTCGGCGGCGAGGACGGCGGCCAGGGCGAGCCCGACGACCGGCACGATCCTGCGCGCCAGGCGTTGCGGCCTCGGCGGGCGGCGGACCGGCTGGAGGTTGGGATGAAAGCGAAGGTCTTCGCGTACCTCGCCGAGCACACCGCCGACGCGCTCACGGAACCCGGCGCGGCTCTCTCGGGCGACGGACGAGCCCCGCGGTCGCCGATCGAGCACGATTCCCCCATTCGACGTGATCTACCGCTAACCGGTCAATGTTTGATTCTTGCTGACTCAGCCGCCGATGTCCGTAGTTCACCCTAAACAGTCTTGATCCGCCGGAGCACCGCTCCGGCGGATCAAGACCCCGGCCTGGCCGGGAAGTCGGGGGGAATTCTCGGTTGTCCCGGCGGGAGCGGGCGATCGTGCCGCTCAGCCGCCGATGTAGGGGACGGCCTCCAGGATCTCGACCGTGTTCGTCCTGCCGTTGGGCATGGTGTAGGTGGCCTTCTCGCCGATCTTCTTGCCGTTGATCGCCGAACCGAGCGGCGACTTCGGCGAGTAGACGTCGATCGGCGCGCCGCTCTCCTCACGGGAGGCGAGCAGGAAGGTGACCTCGTCGTCGTCGCCCGCGAAGCGGATCGTCACCGTCATGCCGGGGCCGACCACGCCCTCGGCGCGGGGGGCCTCGCCCACCCTGGCGCTGTCGAGAAGCTGGCGGAGCTGGAGGATGCGGCCCTCCATCTTGCCCTGCTCCTCCTTGGCGGCGTGGTAACCGCCGTTCTCCCGGAGGTCGCCCTCTTCGCGGGCGGCCTCGATCTTCTTGGCGATGTCGACACGCCCGGGCCCCGAGAGATACTCAAACTCCGCCTTCAGACGGTCGTACGCCTCCTGCGTCAGCCAGGTGACGTTCTCTTCGCGGGAGTCGACCACGGGTTCTCCTTGCGTACTCGTGAGAGTTGCGAGCGTTCGAATCGAGGGAGACTAACAAATTAACCCGTTCGAACGCTTTCCCAAAAGTCTCATTGTACGAGATAGCAGTACTGCACGTGGCCCGATGTGGCGCGGGCGCTCGTCACGACCCGCTCGGTGAGCCGCACGTCCGCCTGGCCGGCGGGGAGGGAGACGTCCCTGGCGCCCACCTCGGCGTGGTCGGTGTCGGTGGCCCGCAGGCGGCACACCGCCGCGCGATCGGCCGCCTTGTGCGCCTGGAAGGTGATCGTCACCGCGCCGGGCCCCTGGACCTCGAACGCGATCACCTCGTTCTGGACCTCGGGGTCTCCCTTGGCGCTCATCATGACGTATCCCCAGCCGCCCATGGCCAACGCCACGACGACGGCGATGATCACGAGGCCCACGGACCGCCCCGTGCGCCCGGCTCGTCCCGTACGCTCCGGGAACGCGTCAGGGGTGCCCAGGACCGGCGCGTCCGCGCCCGGGCCGACACCTCTTTCACCCATGACGGAATCTCCCAGCGGTCCGGCGACGTTGCACGAGACAATTGTCCCCCGCGGGGGCGACGCCCTCCGCGTCGCCCCAAGAGAAACTAACCTCTCTTGAGAGCTGTCCTGGACACTTGAGGAGACCGAGCCGTGGTTGCACCCCTGAGGTTGCTGGCCGTACACGCGCATCCCGACGACGAGTCGAGCAAGGGGGCCGCCACCATGGCCCGCTACGCCTCCGAGGGCATCGACGTGCTGGTCTGTACCTGCACCGGCGGGGAACGCGGCTCCATCCTCAACCCCAAGATGGACCGCCCCGACATCCTTGAGAACCTCACCGAGGTCCGCCGCCAGGAGATGGACAAGGCCCGCGAGATCCTCGGGGTCCGGCAGAGCTTCCTCGGCTTCGTGGACTCCGGGCTGCCCGAGGACGAGAGCGAGCCCTTGCCCGAGGGGTGCTTCGCGTTGCAGCCGCTGGAGGTCGCCACGGCGCCGCTGGTCGCGGCCGTCCGCGAGTTCAGGCCGCACGTGATCGTCACCTATGACGACGACGGCGGCTACCCCCACCCCGACCACATCATGACCAACAAGGTGTCGGTGGAGGCCTTCGAGGCCGCGGGCGACCCGGACCGCTACCCGGGCCTCGGCGAGCCGTGGCAGCCCCTGAAGCTCTACTACCACATGGGCTTCACCCGCGCCCGGTTCGAGGCCCTGCACGAGGCCATGACCGACCGCGGCATCGGCTCCCCCTACGCCGACTGGATCTCCCGCTGGGAGGACCGCCCGCAGAAGTGGGAGGTCACCACGCGCGTCCACTGCGGCGACTTCTTCGAGACCCGCGACCTCGCGCTGCTGGCCCACGCCACCCAGGTGGACCCGGACGGCTCGTGGTTCGTCTGCCCGCGCGAACTGCAGCAGGAGGTCTGGCCCACCGAGGACTACCACCTGGCCCGGTCGCTGGTCGACACCGAGATCCCCGAGAAGGACCTGTTCGCCGGCATCCAGGCCGGCGACGCCTCACCGGCCCGCCGCTGAGAGGGGCCCGGCCCCCGGGTGGCAGACTTGACGGGTGACTGAAATCGCCGTGCTCGCGGCCGTCGCCCCGCCCGCCTCCCCGGTAGGACCCGGGCTCCTCGGCTTTCTGGTGGTCGCCGCCATCGGCGTCGCGTTGTACCTGCTCGTGAAGTCGATGAACCGCCAGATCTCCAAGATCGAGGTGCCCCGCGAGGAGGACCTCGTCAAGCGCGAGGCGTCCGAGCGGAAGTCCGAGCCGGGTGAGGGTCCCGAGTCGGGGCAGGCCGGCGAGGGCACCCGCTGAGCACCACCCGTTACCCGACCCACCGATCCACCGACAAGGAGAGCCGTCCATGGAGCATGCGGTCGACGTCGCCGACAACCCCGAGGCCAGGCGGTACGAGATCCGGGTCGACGGCAAGCAGGCCGGGTTCGCCGACTACCGCCTGCGCGACGACCGGATGGTCTTCACGCACACCGAGATCGACGAGGAGTACGAGGGCCAGGGGCTCGGCGGCACCCTGATCCGCGTGGCGCTCGACGCGGCCCGCGACACCGGGCTGCGGGTCGTGCCGCTCTGCCCCTTCGTGGCGGCCTACATCGAGAAGCACCCGGAGTACGCCGACCTGGTGGCCGAGGCGCCGCCGGAGTCCGAGCCCGCCCGCTGACGGGCCCTCGCACGCGGCGCCCGGCCGGCTCCCCGGCGTGAGCGTCAGCCGGGCGACCAGGCCAGCTCCAGCGCCTTCGGCAGCCCCCACCAGCCGAGCGGGGTGAGGATCGCCCGCTCGTCCACGATGCCGAGCCGCACCCACAGCGGCATCACCGAGGTGAACAGCTCTTCGGTGGTCCGCAGATCCTCCGGGTCGTCCATGTCGACGTCGATGTCCTCGGACTCGGCCACGAACCGGGCGATCCGTTCCGGAGAGGCCAGCACTCCGGGACCGCGCCGGGCCAGCGCCGTCACGGCGGCGAGCCAGTCGGCGTGGTGGATCGTGCACAGGGCGGCGAGCGCGGCGTCCTCCTCGCTCAGCTCCGCCTCCAGGTTCCAGAACTGGTGGGCCTCCTCGTCCTGCAGGTCGGAGACCGGGGAGGCGATGCCCGCCGCGACCGTCAGCCACAGGTCGGCGTCGCTCTCGGGCAGCGGCCCGTCGTCGATGCCGGCGCAGGCCCGCAGCACCGAGCCCGGATAGCCGGGTTCGGCGAGCGCCGCGCGCAGCCGCCGTGCGGCGGCCTCCAGCTCGGCGAAGGGAAGCGACGGCTCGGGAAGGTCGGCGAGCACCCGCCGCAGCTCGCTGAGCGCGAACGCCTCCTCCTCGTCCCAGGTGGCGAAGAGACCTTCCTCCAGCTCGTCGTTGACGGCCGCGCCCGGCACCCGGCCGTCGGGCAGCGGCGAGGCCAGCCAGCGGTCCTGGATGTCCTCGTACGCCTCCCGCGCCTCGGTGTCGCCGGACGCGAGCCGGTCGGGGTCGATCCGGCCGTCGGCCACCTGGGCCTCCAGGTGGGCCACGAGGAGGCCGTACAGCTCCGAGGCCACGGGCCCGCGTTCGTCCTCCTCCGGCCAGACGAAGTACGCGCGGGTGATGAGGATCGGCTCGGTGCCGGTCGCCTCCAGCCACCGCTGCACGTCGCCGACCGTGGCCGCGCCCGCCTCGATGGAGGCGAGGGTGGCCTTGGCCGAGTCCCAGAACGCCGCGGACAGGGGGTTGCCCGTGGCGAGCATGGCCCTGCGGATGTCGGGGAGCGCCACGAGGGCCTGCCCGCTCGGGACCGCCAGCAGGGCTCTGGCGATGTCTCGCCTGGTCAAGCGGGCCGGAGACCGTCCGGCGTGCGCGCTTACGAAGTCCAGATCCAGCCTCACGCCCTCTGAGATTACGCCCATGGGGGCGAACACGACAGCACCGCACGTCCGCCCGGTCGGGGCCGCTAAGAAGTCGTCCGGATATGTCAAAGGATCGGGAAGGACAGTGGGTTTGGCGCTGGTCATCCCTCTTGAGCTGGGCAAAAGGTGAAATGAAGAGATTGTTGAGCACCTGAGGAGGGGCTATGACCGTGACTCCGACGTCACGAACCGGACGTACAGCGACGCCATCGGCATCCGGGGCCAACGGCGACCTGTTCAGCATGGACACGCCTGTCGTCAGCTTCCACGTCCACCGGCCCCACATGCCCCGCATGCCCAGGATGCCTCGCATGCCCCGCGTGACGAGCACGACCGGTGAGACAGGGCGCCGCGGCCAGGAGATGAGCCGGGCCGTAGAGACGGCGCGCACGTTCCTGCCGCCGCCCGAACGCGTCGCCTACTACGGCGGCCTCGGCCTGCTCGCGGTGCTCGGGCTGCTGGAGTGGCCCGTGGCCGCCGCG
This sequence comes from Sphaerisporangium siamense, assembly GCF_014205275.1. Lineage (NCBI taxonomy): Bacteria > Bacillati > Actinomycetota > Actinomycetes > Streptosporangiales > Streptosporangiaceae > Sphaerisporangium > Sphaerisporangium siamense. The sequence goes on along the minus strand of NZ_JACHND010000001.1, from coordinate 2,542,117 downwards.
ATCGGGGCCGGGACCGTGATCGCCCAGCGCGCCTGCGCCGCCGCCGGCCGCAGGACCGGCGGGGAGCCGTCCGCCGCCGAGCCGGCGCGCCCGGCCGCGCGCGCCACGACCAGGACGACCAGGACGACCACGCCGCGGGCCGGCCGGGCGACCACGCGGACCACCACGCCCCGCACGCCCGCGCGGGCGACGACCTCGCGGGCGGCCGGCACCACGTCCCGCACGACCGGGACGGCCGGGCGTACCACCGGGACGCGGTCGCGCACGACCGGGACCACAGGGGCCGCCGGGACCACCTCGCGCTCGCGGACCACCGGGACCACCTCGCGGGCCGCCTCGCGGACCACCGGCACCTCCCGGACGACGGGCACGTCCCGGACGACCGGCGCCACGGGCACGCGGGCGCGGACGACGCCGTCCAGGACGACCGGCGCCGCCTCGCGGAGCACCCGCGCGGGGGCGGGCGGCACGACGTCCGCCGGCACGACGTCCGGGACCGCCGCGACACCGAGGACGAGTCCGCCGACAGAGGGGCGTACAACGCCCTGACCTGGGCAGACTCATCAACGAACGATCAGGCCGCGCATGGTTCGCGCGGCCTGATCGGCTTGTACCACCGGGGTTCGTGGAGGCGTCGTGTTCCTGCTGCGTGGACTCAGGGGTGGACTCAGGGGTCCGGCCGCCGCCCTGGCCTCCCTGCTGCCCGATCCGGTCCGGGAGCTGCTGCCCTGCCCGCGGCGGGTCCACGCGTGCGCGGGGGGCCTGCGCGTCGAGCTGCGCCACGTCGGCGGCGCCGGAGGCCCGGAGGCGTCCCGCGCCCTGGAGAAGCGCCTCCTGCGGATCGACGGGGTGACGCGCGCGGAGGTCAACGGCGCGCTCGGCTTCGTGTTCGCCGGCTGCGACCCGCGGCAGGCCGACGTCGCCGCGCTGGTGTCGGCCGTGGACGAGCTGGACGTGCCCGGCGAGGGCGACGGCGGCGGGCGTACGGCGCGGCACGCGGTGGACCAGCAGGCGCGCGCGCTGGTGGAGCTCGGCGCGGGCCTCGCGGGCATGGGCCTGACGCTGGCGGGCCAGGTGGTCCGCGTCGCCAAGGTCCCGGCCACGCTGCCCGCGCTGCTGCAGCTGGCCGAGGCCGCGCCGCGCGTCCGGCACGAGGTGGAGCGCCGGGTCGGCCGTCCCACCGCGAACGTGGTGTTCGCCACGACGCGCTTCACCGCCCAGACGCTGGCCCTGCGCCCCCTCGGCATGCTCATCGAGTCCCTGGCCGCCACGGGCCGCCTGGCCGAGGCACGCGCGGGCCTGCGCGCCTGGCACGCCGCCGAAGAGCGGCTCGCCGCCGCCAAGGGCTCCTACCGCCACCTCAGGCCCGCCCCCACCCCACGCCCCGTCCCCCTGCCCTACGGCCCCATCGAGCGCTACGCCGACTCCCTCAGCGTCGGCGCGCTGGCCTCCTACGGGGTGACGTCCCTCCTGAGCGCCCACCAGGAACGCGCGCTCGCGATGCTGGTCTCCGCCACGCCGCGGGCGGCCAGGCTCGGCAGGGACGCGTTCGTCAGCAGCCTGGGCCGCGCGGCGGCGCACCGTGGCGGGCTCGTGCTCGACCGGGACGCGCTGCGCGGCATGGACCGCGTGGACACGGTCGTGTTCGACGCCGACGCGCTGACGCGCAAGACCTGGACCGTCCACGAAGTGATCATCATGGACTCGGGCGTGGACGTCGACGAGCTGCACGCCCGCATCTACACCATGCTCGAAGGCGCGGACGCGACCCGGCGGCACGAGCGGGACGACTGGGTCGCCGAGCCGCTCGCGGCCGTTCCCGCGACGGCGCCGCACTGGAGCGACAAGGGCGTGCGGCCGGTCGCGGTCACCCTGAACGGCAGGACGGCCGCGTTCGTCGGCGTGGTCCCCGAGACGCCGCCCTGGGCGGAGGCGCTGGTCGGGGCGGCGCGGAGCACGTGCGCGGTGGTGCTGGCCGGCGGCCATCCGAGCCTGTCCTGGCGGCTCGGCGCCGAGAGGTCCGTACCCGGCGGCGACCGGCTGGCCCGGTCCGTGCGCGCCCTCCAGGAGGACGGCCACGCGGTCGCGGTGGTCGCCGCCCGCCCGCGCCGCGGGCTGCGCGAGGCCGACCTCGGCATCGGCCTGATCGCGGCACCGGACCGCACGCCGTGGGACGCCCACGTGATCGGCGGGCCCGAGATCGCCCACATGCTGCTCACCGCCTTCGCCCCCGCGAGGGTCGCGAGCCGCCGCGGCATGAAGGTCTCCGCCGCCGGGGCCGCGGTCGGCGCCGGGCTCACCGTGCTCGGCCCGGCCGCCGGAGCGGTGCGCCGGGTGCAGCTCGCCGGGGACTGCGCGTCCCTGGCCGCCCTGGCCACCGGCGCCTGGTCGGGGCGCGACCTCGGCCGCGGACGGCTGCCCGAGCGGGCCGGCCGCACCCCCTGGCACGCGCTGCCCGCCTCGGACGTGCTGGAACGCCTGTCTTCCTGCCCGTCCGGGCTCACCGCGGAGGAGGCCGCGAGCCGCGTGGAGGGCCCGCGCCCCCGGCCGCGCGCCGTCCGCCTGCCCCTGCTCCGGGCGACCGCCGAGGAGCTCGCCAACCCCCTGACCCCCGTGCTCGCCACCGCGGCGGGCGTGTCGGCGTCGGTGGGCTCGGCCCTGGACGCGGTGCTCATCGCGGGGGTGCTGGCCGTCAACGGGCTGATCGGCGGCGCCCAGCGCCACAACGCCGACCGGGCGCTCCACCGCCTCACCGGCGCCACCGCCATCTCCGTACGGGTACGGCGCCCCTCGGGGACGGTGTCCGCCACCGCCGACGACCTCGTCCCCGGGGACGTGATCGAACTGCGCTCCGGCGACGCCGTCCCCGCCGACTGCCGCGTGCTCAAGGCCAGGGGCGTGGAGGTGGACGAGGCGCCGCTCACCGGGGAGTCGCGGCTCGTGGCCAAGTCCGTCCTGCCCACGGCGGCGCTCGCGGTGGCCGAGCGCAGCTCCATGGTGTACCAGGGCACCACCGTGGCCGCGGGCGAGTGCCTGGCCGTGGTCGTGGCGACCGGCCCGGCCACCGAGGCGCGGCGCATGGCCGAGTTCGAGCGCGGGCAGGTGCCGCCGACGGGCGTGGAACTGCGGCTGCGCGCGCTGAGCAGGCAGATCATGCCGGTCGCCGTCGGGTCGGGCGTGCTGCTCATGGCCACCAACCTGCTGCGCCGCTCCCCGCTCGCGAGCGCGCTCGCCCCCGCCGTGAACCTGGCCGTGGCCGCCGTCCCGGAAGGGCTGCCGTTCATCGCCACCGTGGCCGAGCTGGCCGCGGCCAAGCGGCTGTCCACCCGCGAGACCCTGGTGCGCAACCCCTCGACGATCGAGGCGCTCGGACGCGTGGACGTCCTGTGCTTCGACAAGACCGGCACCCTCACCCAGGGGCACATCAGCCTGCGCGGCATCTCCGACGGGCGTGTGGAGCTTCCCGCCGACGCCCTGCCCGACGACTACCGGCGCGTCCTGGCGGCGGCGCTGCGGGCGGGGCCGAAGCCCGAGGGCGAGGGGGTCGTCCCCCACCCCACCGACCGGGCGGTGATGGAGGGGGCGGCACGGCTCGGCGTGGACCCCACCGAGGGCCTGCCCGGGTGGCGGCGCGTCGCGGAGCTGCCGTTCGAGTCGGCGCGGGGCTACCACGCCGTGCTCGGCACCGCGCCGGCGTCCCGGCGCGGCACGCGGGGGCGCGGCGGGCGTCCGCACGTGCTCACCGTGAAGGGCGCGCCCGAGGTCGTGCTCACCCGCTGCGGCACGATGCTCAGCGACGGCCAGGTGGCGCCCCTGGACGACGAGGCCGCCGCCACCCTGGCCAAGGAGGTCGACCGGCTCGCCCAGCAGGGGCTGCGCGTGCTCGCCGTCGCGGAGCGGGCCGCCTCCGGCCGGCTGGACCTGGACGAGTCGCGCATCGACGGGCTGTGCTTCCTGGGGTTCCTCGGCCTCGCCGACCCGGTCAGGCCCACGGCGGCGCGCAGCGTCGCGCGGCTGGCGCGGGCCGGCGTCCGCATCGTCATGATCACGGGGGACCACCCGAGCACGGCCGAGGCCATCGCCGCGGAGCTGAACGTCGTCAACGGACCGCGGATCATGACGGGGCCGCAGCTCGACCGGCTGGACGACGCCGCGCTGGCGAAGGTGCTGCCGGAGGTGTCGGTCTTCGCCCGGGTCACGCCCGCCCACAAGGCGCGCATCGTCGCGGGCCTCCAGCGGGCGGGCAAGGTGGTCGCCGTGACCGGCGACGGCGCCAACGACGCCCCGGCGATCCGGCTCGCCGACGTCGGGGTGGCGCTCGGGTCGCGCGCCACGCCCGCCGCGCGGGCCTCCGCGGACGTCGTGGTGACCGACGACCGCATCGAGACGATCGTGGAGGCCATCGTCGAGGGGCGGGCGATGTGGAGCTCGGTCCGCGACGCGCTCGGCATCCTGCTCGGCGGCAACCTGGGCGAGATCGTCTTCACGGTCGGGTCCAACCTGCTGGCCGGGCGCAACACGCTGAACGCCCGCCAGCTCCTGCTGGTGAACCTGCTCACCGACATGCTGCCCGCGCTCGCCGTCGCCGTGCGCCCGCCGAGCGCGACGAGCCCGGAGACGCTGCTGTCGGAGGGGCCGGAGGCGTCGCTGGGCGAGGCGCTCAACCGGGACATCTACGCGCGGGCCGCCACCACGGCCGCCGCCGCCTCGCTGGCCTGGACGTTCGCCCGCTACACCGGGACGGCGTCACGCGCGGACACGGTGGGGCTGATCGGCCTGGTGGTGGCCCAGCTCGCCCAGACCGTGGCGGCCGGGGGCAGGGACCGCACGGTGCTGCTCGCGGCGTCGGTGTCGCTGGCGTCGCTGTTCGTGGTGATCTCCGTGCCGGGGCTGAGCCACGTGTTCGGCTGCCGTCCCGTGGGGCCGGTGGCGTGGGGCATCGGGCTGGCGGGAGGCACGGCGGCGGGCCTGGCGACGCGGCTGCTCGGCCGGCCGGGCGGGGCGTGACAAGCAGGTCACCAATCGTTCACCGAACGGTCACCTCAATCCGGACAAAGCACTACAGACATCCCTCATCATGGATGAAGCAACCCAAATGTCCTGTGAGGTTCCCATGTACAACTTCCTTGCCTCCGTGCTGGCCAAGGCCGCCGTGATTCTCGCCGAGGCCATCGTCATCCGCCTCGTCCAGACCTGGATCGACAAGGCCACCGCCCCGCAGCACGCCTGACCCGCCCGGGGCGGACGTCACCGGCGTCCGTCCAGACGCCGGACGGCCTCCCCGCCCCGCGATCCCCGCTCCCACCGCCCGCGATCCCGCGTCGTCTTCCGCCCGCCCCGGCGGGGGCGAATGGGTGTTCCCGGGCGGCCGGGTCCATGATGGATGGCATCCGTCGTGGAGGTCCCCGGTGACGAGTCGCCCGTACGTCCTGCTGTCGGTCGCGATGTCGATCGACGGCCACATCGACGACACCTCGGGCACGCCGCTCGCCCTGTCCAACGACGCCGACTTCGACCGCGTCGACGAGGTGCGCGCGGGCTGCGACGCCATCCTCGTGGGTCCCGGCACCATCCGCGCCGACGATCCCCGGCTGCTCGTGCGCTCCGCCGCCCGGCGCGCGGACCGCGTCCGCAGGGGGCTGCCCGAGACGCCGCTCAAGGTCACCCTGACCCGCGACGGCGACCTCGGCCCCGGCCGCCGCTTCTTCACCCTCGGCGACGTCGAGAAGATCGTCTACGCCGAGAGCCCCTGCGCCGACAAGGCCCGTGCCCGGCTGGGCGGCGTGGCCACCGTCGTGGACGCCGGCGACCCGCTGGACCTGCCCGGCCTCCTCGCCGACCTGTGGTCCCGCGGCGTGCGCCGGCTCATGGTCGAAGGCGGCCAGGCCGTGCACACCCTGTTCCTCTCCGCCGGCCTGGTGGACGAGCTGCACCTGGTCGTCGCCCCGTTCTTCGTCGGCGACCCCGCGGCGCCCCGCTTCGTCGCCGGCGGCGTCTTCCCGTACGACCCCGCCCACCCCCTGCGCCTGGCCGAGGCCCGTCCCCTCGGCGACGTGGTCCTCCTGCGCTACCACCCCACGGAGGCCCCCTCATGACCCACTCCACCCCACCGACCCCCTCCGGCTCCGACGTGGGCGGGGCCACGGGCGAGGACGCGCGGCGGCTGCGGGAGTGCGTCGAGCTCGCGCGCCGCTGCCCGACCTCCTTCACCGCGTTCGCCGTGGGATGCGTCATCGTCGGCGACGACGGCGAGGTGCTCGCCACCGGCTACTCGCGCGAGTCCGACCCCCACGACCACGCCGAAGAGGCCGCGCTCGCCAAGCTGGCACCGGACGACCCCCGCCTGGCCACCGCCACCCTCTACACCTCGCTGGAACCCTGCACCACCCGCGCCTCCCGCCCGCGCGGCTGCACCGCCCTGATCCTCGCCACGCCCATCCCCCGCGTCGTCTTCGCCTGGCGCGAACCCGACCTCTTCGCCGACTGCACCGGCACGGAGACCCTCCGCCGGTCCGGCCGCCAGGTGACGGAGGTGCCCTCCCTGGCCTCCGAAGCCCGCCAGGTGAACGCCCACCTCTTCGAGAAGTGATCACCCCGGGGTAGGCGCGAACTTCCGGCGCGCGGGCTCCGTCCAAAGAGCCATGATCAATTCGCGTGAGGTGGACCCCGGCGGCTTATCGCGCCTGCTCTCGGGCGTCCGGTCCGCCGTACTCGCCGGCAGAGGCGGCGGGCGCCCGGCCCCGCTCGTGGAAGCGGCCTTCCTGCTGCTGGTGATCCTGCTGTTCTCGCGGGTTCACGCCGTCGTGGCGACGGACGCCGCGGTCGCGACCGCCAACGCCCTGACCCTGCAGTCCATCGAGCGCGCCCTCCACCTGGACATCGCGCTGGGGGCGAACCGATGGCTGACCGAACATCCGTTCCTGATCCAGCCGGCGGTGTACTACTACCGCCTCTACTACCTCGCACTCTTCGGTGTGCTCGTGTGGGTCTTCGTCCGGCACGCCGAGGTCTACCTCAGGGTGCGCCGGACCCTCGTGGCGATGACCATCCTCGTGCTGCCCGTCTACTGGGCGGTGCCCATGTCGCCGCCGCGGTTCGCGCTCCCGGGCGTCGTCGACATCATCGCCACGTACGACATCTTCGGCGGCCACGCCACCCGGGACGCGTCCGGCGGCGCCAGTGTGTTCACCGCGATGCCCAGCATGCACGTCGGCTGGTCGCTGTGGTGCGCGTACGCCGTGTGGTACGCGCTGCGCGACTCCCACCCGCGCGGAGCGCCGCTGGCGTGGATCTTCCCGCTGGGCATGGTGGCGGTCGTGCTCGTCACGGGAAACCACTACGTACTCGACATCGCCGGAAGCGTCGCGCTGCTCGCCGTCTCCCTTGCCGTCGTAGCGGTCTGGAACCGCTTCGCCGAGAAGGGCCTTACGCGGCGATCTCCGGATGAACGCGTCCGGCGGGGTCGACCTCACCACGACTTCCGGGACGTGCCATGAGATAGATCTTTCGCGCCGGTGCCCCGGCGAGGCCACGGGGACGGTGGTGGGGCTCTCGTTTCGGTGCGGTGGGCCGGTTAAGCTGCATCGGAGCCATTCGCGGCGCTACGGATCATCGTGAGGAGAAGGACGTGTACAAGGAGTTCGCAGTAGAGGTCGTGATGTGGCTGATCCCCATTATCGTACTGATCGGCCTCGCCCTCATGGTCACCAGCGCCTGAGCGGCCGCCGGAACAGCGTCCGGGCCGAGGGCCCAGGCTTAGGAAGACGGCGCGCCGCCGGACGAGCGGGCGCCGTCTTCATCATGTTCGGCACTTTTGCCGAGAGATCCCGTATTTCGCCCCTTTGCTGAGAGCCAACCCCAGCACGGCCCGGCTTCCGCCGCGAGGCCTTTCACTTTTCGCCGCCGGGACCGTATTGCCCAGGGATACCGGTCCGATGAGCGCGTGTGCATCCCGAAATATGCCCCCATATCGCTACGGCTGAAAAATCACGCCGAAGTAGGATGCTTCCGCAGATTTCCCTTAGGCGACACCAGCGACCACAGACGCCGCACAACGTCACGATCATGCGGCTGAGCAGCTAGATCACCGCACTCGCACCCGGACGGAAAACCCGGCCCGGGTTTCCCGATTTCGGCCGGTAATACGGGGCACATTACCGCCATCGGCCGCGCCTGCTGTTTTCCAAATCGATGCGAATTCCATGCCCTGACCGAGATCCGCTCTCCGTTCCCGAGCATTTACATTCGGTGACGTCGTCCGGTCAACAGAAGGGATTACGCACGTGAGACATTCACGCGTACGCGGTCGCGCGCCGGGCACACGGCGTGGCGCGCCCGCCGGGTTCGCCGCGCTCGTCCTGTCGGCCACAACGATCGTCGTCCTTCAGGCGCACTCCCCGGCACAGGCGGGGGCGCTCGCCGCGCCCAAGGCACCGAGGGTCGTCTTCGCCGAGAGCTTCGAGAACGGGCAGGGCGGCACGCCGACCCTCGTCACCGGCTACACGGGCACCGCGCCCGTCACGCAGACCTACACCGCCGACCCGGCCTTCCTGGCGAACTGCAACGGCTGGATCGTGTCGCGGCAGGCCCCGGACGCCGTGCCGCCCGCCACCGGCTGCGGCGGCTGGTGGGGCTCGGTCAAGCAGCTCGCCGGCACGCTCGGCAAGTGGGCGGGCGGCGACCCGCAGACCAACCACGCCGTGACCGCCTACACCCACGCCGACCCGGGCGCGGGCAAGACGCAGATCCAGGCGGCCAAGCCCGTCCCGATCGGCGCGCCGGACCGCTTCCTGACCTTCTCGGTCGACGTGGCGGAGGTGAACTGCTACGCCAACCACGCCAAGCTGGGGTTCTACCTGCTCGACGGCGGGAAGGCGGTGCCCACCTTCACGACGCCGATCGAGCCGTGCGTGGACGCGTCCACGGTCATCGACGGCATAGCGGTCGGCACCTACACCAGCGACGGCCCGGTGTTGTTCGGCGGGTCCACGGTCGGGCTCCGGCTGGTCAACTTCCAGGGCAGCGGGTACGGCAACGACCACGCCTACGACAACGTCCGCGTCCTGGACGTCACCCCGCAGCTCGACGTGGACTACTCCCCCGCCTCCGCCGAGGTCGGCAAGCCCGTCACGCTCACCTTCACGATCACCAACACCAGTGAGCTCGCGGTGAAGAAGGGCTGGTCGTTCACCGAGCGGCTCCCTGCGGGCCTCGCGCCGACGGGCGCGACCCCGGCCACCACGTGCGCGGACGCGACCGTGACCCCGTCGGCGGGGCAGGTCAAGGTGACGGGCACGCTGCCCAAGGGCACGGCGTCCTGCACGGCGAAGGTCGAGGTCACCGCGGCCCGCGCGGGCACGTACGAGACGTGCGCGGACGATCTGGCCGCCCACGCGGGCGTCTTGCTCCCCGCGTGCGCGCGCGTGCGCTTCGTCCCGCCGGTGCTGGTCTTCGACGCCCACGCGTACGGCGTGAAGGCGTCCACGCCGCCGGTCGGCATCCCGCCGCTGGCGCCGTCCGACCTCTCCTGCGCCACCAAGCCCGGCGAGGACCGGAACACGCTCGCCGGCGCGCCGGTCCCCGGCCTGGGCTCTCTGGCGGTGCTCACGACCCGGGCCTCGGGGGTGGTGGACGCCGCGGGGCTGCGCACGGCCACGGCCTCGGCCACGACGGCCCGCCTCGACCTGCTGCGCGGCGTGATCACCGCCGATGAGATCGTCGCCACGGCGAAGGCCGCCGACGACGACACGGGCAAGGTCACCGCGGCGGGCGGGGTGCGGCTGACCAACCTCAGGATCAACGGCAGGCAGGTCGTGGACCCGGAGGTCAACCTGACGGTCGACATCCCGCAGGTGGCCAAGGTGGTCGTGAACGAGCAGGTGCCCGGGCCCGGCGGCCGGGGCGTGACGGTCAACGCGATCCACGTCCGCACGCTCGCGGGCGTGGAGGTCATCGTGAGCCACGCGCGGGCGTCGCTCACCGTTCCCGGGCAGACCTGCCCGATCATCTGATCCGCTGAGGTGGCCGGGCGCCCGCCCCCCGCGTGCGCCCGGCCACCTGGTCTCACCTGGCCGGCGCCCCTGCGTGGTCGTCGTGGGCGGCCGGCGCGAGGGTGCGCGCCACCGTCACGGGCCGGGTGTCCGGTCCGGGCAGGTCGCGGGCGAAGCCGTAGACCAGGGCCGCGGTGGCGATGGCCCCGGTGTTCAGCGCGAGCGCCTCGCCGTTGACGTTGTCGATGTCGTCGCACGCCTCGTGATAGCAGGAGTCGTACGGGACGCCCGCCGTGCCGCCGAACAGCGCCTGCTCGGCAGGGGTCTTGAGTTCCTCGGCCCCGGTGAACAGGCCTCCGACCGGGATGCCGGCCTGGGCGAAGGAGTCGTGGTCGGAGCGGGCGTCGAGGTCGGTGCCGACGTGGCCCTGGCCCAGGGTGTCGAAGTACTTCTCGAAGAGCTTCTCGATCTCGTCGGATCCGGGTGGGCCCGCCGGCCCGCCGGTGGCGTCGGAGTCGTCACCGTCGTAGATCTTGAGCGCGTAGTTCGGCGACCCCACCATGTCGAAGTTCAGGTACAGCCTGATCCTGGCCTTCTCCTCGGCGGACAGGTTCGCCACGTAGTGCTGGGAGCCGACCAGGCCGTACTCCTCGGCGCCCCAGAAGGAGAACCGCAGCCTGTTCCTGGTCGGGATCCTCCCGAGCCTGGCGGCGACCTCCAGGACCGCCGCGCTGCCCGACCCGTTGTCGTTGACGCCGGGCCCGGCGTCGACGCCGTCCAGGTGGGCGCCGAACTGGACGACCTTGTCCGGGTCGCCGAAGCGGGACTCGGCGATCACGTTGTACGAGCCGTAATCCCTGACGACATCGGTGCGGAGCCGGACCGTCGGCGCGGCGGCGCGGGCCAGTTCCTCGCCCGCGGCGAAGCTCGCGGTCACGACCGGGATGTCGACGCCCACGCCCAGCAGGCTGGACCGCTCGGTCCCGGTGCGCCCGGGCTGTCCCTCGTTGAAGATGATCACGCCGCGCGCGCCCGCCGCCTGGGCGTTCAGCGCCTTGACCCGGTAGTTGCAGGTGCCGCGCTGGACGAGGGCGAGGTCGCCGGCGGTGAACCCGGCGAAGTCGGCCGCCTCGCAGCCGGACGTCGAGGTGTTGGGCGCCGGCCCCGGCGGGAGCACCAGGTCGACCGCCCGCAGCGGCGCGGTGACGTCGCCCGAGCCGGAGTACGCCATCGTCGCGAACTCGCCGAGCGAGCCGCCGCGGGGCGGGGTCGGGGTGAACGTGCGCGGGTCCGGGGAGACCCGCTGGAGCACGGCGGTGGACAGCTCCGTGGTGAAGAAGCGCGGGAACTCCTGGAGCGTCACGGTGTACCCGGCCTTCCGCAGCACGCCGGCGACGTAGTCGCGGGACGCGGTGTAGCCGGGGGTGCCCGCGGCGCGGGTGCCGTGGCCGGCGTCGGCGATCCGCTGCAGGTGACGCAGGTGGTTCTCCACTCCCCGCACGGTGACCGTGCGGGCGAGGGCGGCGAGGCCGGGGTCCGCGGCGGCCGGGGCGGCCGTCGCCAGGGGGATGACGAGGGCCGCGGTCGCCGCCGCGACGCCGATCCCTCTTCGGGGGGTGATTCTCATGCGGCTTCTCCTGGGAACCGGCGATGGGAGGTGCCGGTGATCCGTGCGTGAGATGGCCGGGCGCCCGCCCCCCGCGTGCGCCCGGCCACCTGGATCACCTGCTCGACGCCCCTGTGTGGTCGTCGTGGGCGGCCGGCGCGGCGGTGCGCGCCGTCACCGTCGCGGGCCGGGTGTCCGGACCCGGCAGGTCGCGGCCGAAGCCGTAGATCAGGGCCGCGGTGGCGATGGCCCCGGTGTTCAGCGCGAGCGCCTTGCCGTTGATGTTGTTGATGTCGTCGCACGCCTGGTGGTAGCAGGAGTCGTAGGCGACGCCCGCCGTCCCGCCGAACAGCGCCTGCTCCGCGGGCGTCTTGACGCCCTCGGCGCCGGTGAACAGACCGCCCGCCGGGATTCCGGCGTCGATGAACGGCCCGTAGTCGGAGCGGCCGTCGAAGTCGGTGCCGACGTGGCCCTGGCGCAGGGTGTCGAAGTACTTCGCGAAGAGCTTCTCGATCTCGTCGGATCCGGGCGGGCCCGCCGGAGCGCCGGTGGCGTCGGAGTCGTCACCGTCGTAGATCTTGAGCGCGTAGTTCGGCGAGCCGACCATGTCGAAGTTCAGGTACAGCTTGGTCTTGGCCTTGTCCGCGGCGGAGAGGTTGGCCACGTAGTACTCCGAGCCGAGCAGGCCGAGCTCCTCGGCGCTCCAGAAGGAGAACCGCAGCTTGTTCCGGAACGGCACCTTGGCCAGTTTCTCGGCCACCTCGAGGATCGCCGCGCTGCCCGACCCGTTGTCGTTGATGCCGGGCCCGGCGAGCATGCTGTCCAGGTGCGCGCCGAGCTGGACCACCTTGTTCGGGTCGCCCCAGCGGGAGTCGGCGATCACGTTGTGCGTGGTGCGGGCCTCGCTGACGGTCTCGGTCCTGAGGCGCACGACGGACGAGGCGGGGCGGGCCAGCTCCTCGCCGGTGGCGAAGCTCGCGCCGACGACGGGGATGGTCACGCCCACGCCGAGCAGCGTGCCGCGGTTGGTCTCGGTGCGGCCGGGCTGCCCCTCGTTGAAGATGATCACGCCGCGCGCGCCCGCCGCCTGGGCGTTCAGGGCCTTGACCCGGTAGTCGCAGCTGCCGCGCTGGAGCAGGGCGATGTTGCCGGGGGTGAATCCGGCGAAGTCGGCGGCCTCGCAGCCGGAGGTGGAGGAGCTGGGCGTGGGCCCGGGCGGCAGGAGCAGGTCGACCTTCTGCAGAGGCGCGGTGACGTCGCCGGAGCTGGAGTAGGTCATGGTCGCGAACTCGCCGAGCGAGCCGTTGTCGGGCGGGGTCGGCGTGAACGTGCGCGGGTCCGGGGAGACCCGCTGGAGCGCGGCGGTGGACAGCTCCATGAAGAAGTCGAAGGGGAACGCCTGGACGGTCACCTTGTATCCGGCCTTCTTGAGCACTCCGGCGACGTAGTCGCGGGAGGCGGCGTGGCCGGGCGTGCCCGCGGCGCGGGTCCCGTTGTTGGCGGTGGCTATCTGCTGCAGTTTCCGCAGGTGCTTCTCCACTCCCGGCGCGGTGACCGTGCGGGCGAGGCCCGCGAGGTCGGGGTCAGCGGCGGCCGGTCCGGCCACGGCTAACGGGAGCATGAGGCCGACGGCCGCGGTCGCGACGCCTAGCCCTCTGCGGAGGGTGTTTCGCATACAGCTTCTCCTAGAAACCGGCGATATGAGGTCCCCCGAGCAATTACTCCCTGGAAAGTAAACCCTGATCGCCGATCGGGGAAGCATGACGGCCTCGTCCGGCCATTCACTCCGGTACCGCGAATATCCGCACTTCTCGGGAAAGCGCCGGGGATCACCGCCGCGAGCTGCGGCTAGGGTGGGAACGAGGCGCGAGACGCGCGCGGGCGGGGGAGGTCCCATGAACCGGTTGAAGGACGCGACGAGCCCGTACCTGCTGCAACACGCGGACAATCCGGTCAACTGGTTTCCTTGGGGCGAAGAGGCTTTCGCCGAGGCCCGCCGCCGGGACGTGCCGCTGCTGGTGTCGATCGGGTACTCGGCCTGCCATTGGTGCCATGTCATGGCGCACGAGTCGTTCGAGGACGCCGAGACGGCCCGCATGATGAACGAGCTCTTCGTCAACGTGAAGGTGGACCGCGAGGAGCGTCCCGACGTGGACGCGGTCTACATGAGCGCCACCACGGCCATGACCGGCCAGGGCGGCTGGCCGATGACGGTGTTCGCCACCCCCGGCGGAGAGCCGTTCTTCGCGGGCACCTACTTCCCCCGGCCGCACTTCCAGCGGCTGCTCGCGGGCGTGTCCGAGGCGTGGACGCACGAGCGCGACGCCGTGCTCGCCCAGGGGTCGAAGGTCGTCGAGGCCCTGTCCGGAGGTGGCGCCGTGCCGTCCGGGCCCGCGCCCGGCCGCGAGGTCACCCGGGCGGCCGTCCGCGACCTCGCGCGGAACTTCGACCAGGCCAGAGGCGGTTTCGGCGGGGCGCCCAAGTTCCCGCCGTCCATGGTGCTGGAGTTCCTGCTGCGCCACGGCACCCCCGAGGCCGTGCGCATGGCGGCCGAGACCCTGGAGGCCATGGCCAGGGGCGGCATCTACGACCAGCTCGGCGGCGGTTTCGCCCGCTACAGCGTCGACGCCGCCTGGATCGTCCCGCACTTCGAGAAGATGCTGTACGACAACGCGCTGCTGCTGCGGGTGTACGCCCACTGGTGGCGCGCGGACGGCTCGCCCCTGGCGCGGCGCGTGGCGCTGGAGACCGCGGACTGGTTGTTGCGCGAGATGCGCACCCCCGAGGGGGGCTTCGCCTCCGCGCTGGACGCCGACAGCGAGGGCGTGGAGGGCAGGTTCTACGTCTGGACGCCCGGGCAGCTCCGCGAGGTCCTCGGCGAGGAGCGCGGCGCGTGGGCCGCGTCGGTGTTCGGCGTGACCCCTGAGGGCACCTTCGAGCACGGCAGCTCGGTGCTGCGCCTGCTGTCCGACCCCGACGACCAGGCCCTTCTCGACGAGGTGCGCGCCGAGCTGCTGGCGGCGCGCGCCGCCCGGGTGCGGCCGGGGCGGGACGACAAGGTGGTGGCGGCCTGGAACGGGCTGGCCGTCGCCGCGCTCGCCGAGGCCGGCGCGCTGTTCGGCCGCCCGGACCTCGTGGACGCCGCCCGCGGGGCCGCCGAGCTGATCGACCGCGTGCACATCGACGGCTCCCGCCTGACCCGCACCTCGCGGGACGGCCGCGCGGGCGCCAACGCGGGCGTGCTGGAGGACTACGCGGACGTCGCGGAGGGGTTCCTCGCGCTCTACGGGATCACGGGCGAGTCGCGGTGGTTCGAGCGGGCGGGCGCGCTGCTGGACACCGTCCTGGACCACTTCCCCGACGGCGAGGGCGGCTTCTTCGACACCCCCGACGACGGCGAGCGGCTGTTCCAGCGCCCCGCCGACCCGACCGACAACGCGACCCCGTCCGGCCGGTCCGCCGCCGCCGGGGCCCTGCTGTCCTACGGCGCGCTCACCGGCTCCGCCCGCCACCGGGAGGCGGCCCTGGCCGCGCTCGGCGCGATCTCGGCGCTGGCCGAGCGGCACGCCCGGTTCGCCGGGTGGGGCCTGGCCGTGGCCGAGGCCGCGCTGACCGGACCGCCCGAGGTCGCCATCAGCGGGCCGGTGGGCGACCGGAGGACGGCCGCGCTGCACCGGGCGGCGCTCATGGCGGGCGTCCCCGGCACGGTGATCGCCCTGGGCGACGGCGACGTGCCGCTGATGCGCGGGCGCGGCCTGGTGGGCGGGGAGCCCGCGGCCTACGTCTGCCGCGACTTCACCTGCCGCCTGCCGGTCACCTCACCCGGCGACCTCACCCGCGAGCTCCACGAACTGCGCGGCCTGCCGAGGCCGTCCTAGCCGGACGCGGATCCGGCCGCGCGGGCCGTCCGATCCCCGGCCGCGCTCAGTCACAGCCGACCACGCTACGGCGGACGCGGCTGCGCTGCCCGGCGCGGCCGTGCTCAGCCGGGCGGGATCGGGGTCTGGAGCGGGTCGTCGCCCGGGGGCGCGATCTGGCCGTCCGGGTCGTCGGGGCCGGGCGTCTGGGGCGGCGGGTTCTGGTCCTGCGGCGGGGAGGTCGGGCCCTGGTCCTCCGGGCGACGGTCCGGGCCGGTGGCCGGCGGGGTGCCCTGCGGGTCGCGGTCCCGCGGCTCGCGGTCGCCGCCCCAGCGGTCGTCCTGGGGCTCGTCGGCCCCGCTCCAGCCGTTGTCGCGCCAGCCGCCGTACCAGTCGTCCCCCTCCTCGTAGGACGAGGCGGGGAACTCCTTGACCGGCTTCCCGGACATGGCCTCGGACATGAACGCCCGCCACACCTGCGTCGGCAGCGAGCCGCCGAACAGCGCGCCGTACCCCGGGACGCTGACGGTCTTGTTGTCGTCACGGAACATGTTGACCGCCGCGGAAAGCTGCGGGGTGTAGCCGACGAACCAGACGGAGCTCGACGAATCGCTCGTCCCGGTCTTCCCGGCGGCGGGACGGTCGTACAGCCGGGCGGCGGTGCCCGTGCCGCCCTCGACCACCTGCCGCATGGCGTACGTCGCGTCGGCCGCCGTCTGCTCGGCGTAGGCACGCTCGGGCTTGGCGGTGAACTTGCGTGTCTGCCCCTTGGCGTCCACGATCGCGCGGACGACGTGCGCCTCGCGGTGCAGGCCGCCGGCCGCGAACGTGGCGAACCCGGACGCCTGCTGGACGGCGCTGACCGAGGAGGTGCCGAGCGGGAAGGTCGGGAAGTCCTTCTGCCTGGCGAGTTGCGCGGCGGGGATGCCCGCGGCCTCGGCCGCCTCGGCGACCTTGCTCAGCCCGACCTTCTGGGCCAGGTCCACGAAGGCGGTGTTCACCGAGTTGCGGGTGGCCTCGACAAGGTCGATGGCCGCGCCGTAGGAGGCGCCGCCGGAGTTGGGGATCGGGTCCTTGGCGGAGGCGACGCGGATCGGCGAGTTGCCCTCCACCCGGGTGTCGAGCCCGAGGCCGTCGTCCAGCGCGGCGGCGAGGGTGTACGGCTTGAAGGTGGACCCGGCCTGCACCTTCGCCGAGAAGGCGTTGTCGTACTGGTTGTCGGGGTCCTTGCCGCCGTAGAAGGCGACGACCTCGCCGGTGGACGGGTCCACGGCGGCCAGGCCGGTGCGCACCTTGCCGGAGGTGTCCTCGGGCAGGGTTTCTGTGACGGCGCGCCGGGCGGCGGCCATGAGCTTCTTGTCGAAGGTGGTCGTGATCTTGAGCCCGCCCTGCTGGACGTCCTCGTCGGAGTAGCCGCGCCGGTTCAGCTCCGCCTCGACCTGGGCGAGGATGTACGCCTTCTGACCGGTGGCCGAGGACGGGCGCTTCTGCTTGGCGAACGCCGGGAACGTCATGCCGGCGGCCTGCTCGGGCGTGATCGCCTTGGTCGTCACCATGGCGTCGACCACCGTGCGCCACCGGGCCTGCGCGGCCTCCAGGTCGGCGCCCTTGGGGTAGGCGAACCGGGACGGCTGCTGGATCACCGCCGCGAGGTAGGCGCCCTGGGAGGCGGTGAGCTTGTCGACGTCCTTGCCGAAGTACGCCTGGGCGGCGGCCTGGACGCCGTAGGCGCCCCGGCCGAAGTAGATCGTGTTGAGGTACTGCTCCAGCACCCAGGACTTGGACTTCGACTGGTCCACCTTCAGCGAGATCATGATCTCTTTGAGCTTGCGCACGGCCGAGCGCTCCTGGCTCAGGCCGCTGTAGTAGTTGCGCACGAGCTGCTGGGTGATGGTCGAGCCGCCCTGCACCTGGTTGCCGGTGAAGGTGGACCACATCGCGCGGGCCGTGCCCTGGAGGGACACCCCGCGGTCCTGGTAAAAAGTCCGGTTCTCTATGGCGATGACCGCGTCGCGCACCACGGTCGGCACCTTGTCGAGCGGGACGATCTTGCGGTTGACGCCCTGCCGTGTGAGGACGGTCTTGCCGTCCCGGTAGTAGTAGACGGAGCCCTGGGCGGTCGCGAGCTTCTGGGTCGTGTCCGGGATCGGCGTCAGGAACCACGCGAGCGCGAGGATCCCGGCGATCCCGAGGATCACGATGCCACCGGCGACGAGGAATCGGTGGAGAAGACGGCGCCTCGGCCGGCGCTTCTTCTCTGCGTCCCGCACGGCGTACCCCCGATCTACCGCCCGGGAACCCCCGTCACCTGGGCGGATCGTCCACGATAAACCATAGAGGCGGGTTTCGCGCGCGTCGAGTGACCGGCCGATCCGCGCATGAACAGGTTCGCCGATTCCCGGCCCTCCGGTCACGGGGACGCGCGCGGTTACCCGTGGCGGGTACGCCGCGCGCCTGCCCGATGTCAGGTTTCGGCCAGGAAAGCGGCTACGGCACGTGGTGCCGGGGCGTGTCGGCGACCAGGGGCAGCACGCGGTACGGCACCGGCGTGTCGAGCGCGATCACCGAGGAGGTGCGCATCACCCCGTCGACGTCCACGATCAGGTCGATGACGCGCTGCAGGTCGGCGTTGCTGCGCGCGACCACCCGGCACAGCAGGTCGTCGCCGCCGGTGATCGTGTGGACCTCCAGCACCTCGGGGATCCCGGCGAGCGGGCCGGTCACGGGGTCGTGCCCGGCGATCTGCCGGATCTGCAGGGTGACGAAGGCGGTCACGTGGTAGCCGAGCGCGGCCGGGTCCACGTCCGGCCCGAACCCCTTGATCACGCCGTTCTCGACCATGCGGTCGAGCCGGGCCTGGACGGTGCCCCGGGCGACGCCGAGCCTGCGCGACGCCTCCAGGATGCCGACGCGCGGTTCCACGGCGAACAGGGAGATCAGGCGCACGTCCAAAGGGTCGATTGTCATGCTGTACAGGATTACCGATTCCACCCGTGCATGACTAGGCAACTTGTCTACCAAAATTAGTAACACTTGCACATAAAGGCCATCACATCTGACAGTTGGCCTCATGAGCGATGTCTTTCCCGTACATGGCATGGATTCGGTCGTCTTCGCGGTGGGCAACGCCAAGCAGGCCGCCCACTACTACTCCACGGCGTTCGGCATGCGTCTGGTGGCCTACAAGGGGCCGGAGACGGGAAGCCGCGACGAGGCGGCATACGTGCTCACCTCGGGCAGCGCCCGCTTCGTCCTGAAGGGTTCCCTGCGGCCGGGCACCGATCTCGCCGACCACGTGGCCCGGCACAGCGACGGCGTCATCGACCTCGCCCTGGACGTCCCCGACGTCGAGGCCGCCTACGCGCACGCGGTGGCGGCCGGGGCGCGCGGCCTCGCCGAGCCGCACACGATCGAGGACGACCACGGCAAGGTCGTGGTGGCGGCCATCGCGACCTACGGCGAGACCCGGCACACCCTGGTCGACCGGTCCAACTACAGCGGCCCCTACCTGCCCGGCTACGTCGCGGCCGAGCCGATCGTGGCGCCGCCGGAGAAGCGGTTCTTCCAGGCCATCGACCACTGCGTGGGCAACGTCGAGCTCGGCAAGATGGACGAGTGGGTGGAGTTCTACAGGCGGGTCATGGGCTTCACCAACATGGCGGAGTTCGTCGGCGACGACATCGCGACCGAGTACTCGGCGCTGATGTCCAAGGTCGTCGCCAACGGCACCCGCAAGGTCAAGTTCCCGCTCAACGAGCCGGCGATCAGCCGGAAGAAGTCCCAGATCGACGAGTACCTGGACTTCTACTATGGCCCGGGCGTCCAGCACATCGCGCTCGCCACCAACGACATCATCGGCACGGTCGAGCGAATGCGCGCCGCGGGCGTCGAGTTCCTCAACACGCCCGACTCCTACTACGAGGACCCCGAGCTGCGCGCCCGCATCGGCGAGGTCCGCGCCCCCGTGGAAGAGCTGCAGAAGCACCGCATCCTGGTGGACCGCGACGAGGACGGCTACCTGCTGCAGATCTTCACCAAGCCCGTGCAGGACCGTCCGACCGTGTTCTTCGAGCTCATCGAGCGGCACGGCTCCCTGGGCTTCGGCAAGGGCAACTTCAAGGCGCTGTTCGAGGCCATCGAGCGCGAGCAGGACCGCCGCGGCAACCTGTGATCGAACTTTGCGCGGCCCCGGCTTTGCGGTGAGCGCCCACTGGTGATCACCGCCTCATGGAAGCAGCCGGGGCCGGGCCGCCGTACGGAGGACCGGATGATCCACCGTACGGCGGCCACGCCCCGCCCTACGGTTACGGCAGGGACGACCCGCCCTACGGCCGCAGGGCGGCGCCGCTCGGCGGCCGGTGGCGGCGCCTGGTGGCCGGCGTGCTGGATCTGCTCATCGTGGGCGTGCTGACCTCGCCGTTCTCCGCCACCGCGATCGAGCGGACCCCGCGCGGCGCCCTGGCCGCCGTGCACACCCGCAACGGGCTGCTGATCGCGCTGATCTGGTTCCTCTACTTCTGGCTGCTGACCGCGTTCTGGCACGGGCAGACCCTCGGCAAGAGACTCATGCGCCTGCGCGTCGTCCAGGACCCGACCCAGGAACCGGTCACCCCCGGACAGGCCGCCGTCCGCGAGGCGGTGTACGGCATCTTCAGCGCGGTGTGTTGCCTCGGTCTGCTGGACCTTTTGTGGATTCTCTTCGATGGAAAGAAGCATGCTTTACATGACAAAGCAGCCTCGACCATCGTCGTAGATGCCTGATGACCTGCGCTTTCTCGCGTAGGCTGCGGGACATGCAGCTCAAGCGGCCCACGAGGCTCACCACGGCCGTGCTGTCCGCCGCCATGATCGGAGCGAGCGCCTGCGCGCCCTCCGACGGCGCCACGATGCCCTCGGCGGCCCCTGCCGCGAGCGGCACGCAGGCCGCCGGGGCCGGCGACACGATCGGCGCGGCGGGCATCGGCGACCCCGACTTCCCCAAGGACGGCAACGGCGGCTACGACGTCGCGCACTACGGACTCAAACTGGCCTACGACCCGCCCACCAAGAACCTCTCCGGCGTGGCGAACGTCACGGCCAAGGCCGTCCAGGAGCTCACGCGGTTCAACCTCGACCTGCACGGCTTCACCGTGCGCCGCGTGACCGTCGACGGCAGGCAGGCCACGTTCGCCCGCGAGGGCGACGAGCTGGCCGTCAAGCCCGTCACGACGATCAAGAAGGGGGCGTCGTTCCAGGTCGCGGTGGACTACGGCGGCAGACCCGACCCCGTGCGCAACTCCTCCAACCTCGGAACTTACGGGTTCATCCCCACCAAGGACGGCGCGTTCGTCACCAGCGAGCCGAACGGCGCCAAGACCTGGTTCCCGTGCAACGACCACCCGGCCGACAAGGCGACGTTCGACTTCGACGTCACCGTCCCCACGGGGCTCACGGTCATCGCCAACGGCGAGCTCCGCGGCGTCCCGGTCAAGGGCGGGCCGACCACCACCTTCTCGTGGCGCGAGTCCCACCCCATGGCCACCTACCTCGCGACGATCACCCTCGGCAGGTTCGACGTCAAGACCGGCAAGACCGCCGCGGGCATCCCGGTGTACGCCGCCACCGACCCGGAGTTCCGCAGGCAGCTCGACTTCCTCTACACCACCTCCGCCAAGGTCACCGACCACTGGTCCACGGTCTTCGGGCCGTACCCCTTCTCGTCCACCGGCGGCGTGATCGACGACTTCTCCTCCGGCTACGCCCTGGAGAACCAGACCAAGCCCATGTACGGCGGCTTCGACCCCGACCAGAGCATCATCGCCCACGAGCTGGCCCACCAGTGGTTCGGCGACAGCCTCAGCATCACCCGCTGGAAGGACCTCTGGCTCAACGAGGGCTTCGCCACCTACGCCGAGTGGCTGTGGACCGAGCAGAACGGCGGCCCCACCGCCGCCAAGACCTTCGAGGACTACTACGCCGCCAAGAACTCCCCGATGTGGCGCTACCCGCCCGGCGTCGCCCAGCGGCACGACCTCTTCAACACCTCGGTCTACATCCGCGGCGCCATGACCCTCCAGGTCCTGCGCGACCGCATCGGCGACAAGACCTTCTTCGACCTGATCCGCACCTGGACGTCCCAGCACAAGTACGGCAGCGTCACCACCGCCGACTTCATCAAGCTCGCCGAATCCACCTCCGGCAAGCCCCTCGGCGACCTCTTCAACGCCTGGCTCTACAAAGCCGAACGCCCGACGCTGCGCTGAGGCGGCGGGCGGTCGGTCGGTGGAACCGGGGTTCCCGTGCCGGTCAGCAGTACGGGGGCCCCACCTCGAACCGCCGCGGGTCCTTCACCGGCTCGATGCTCCGGAACCGCTTCATCGCCCATACCCGGTCGTACCTGGCGTGGCCCATCGCGTCGCCGCGCGTGCGGTCCAGGCAGCTCACCGGAGAAAGCGCGAAGGGGTGTCCGCGGTCGTCCACGACGAGGTGCTCCACCGGGCCGTCACCGACGCGGTAGTCGATCCGGATCCGGAAGGTCACCGCGTCCCGCGTGGTGACCGACTTGATCCACAGCACCTCCTCGGCGCCGCGGTCGATCGTCAACGTCTTCTCCGCGAAGAACGGCCCGCCGGGCTCGTACGCGGTGTCGGCGTCGACCGGCCGCGCCAGGCGGGCCCGCGGGTCCACGTCGTCGAAGTCGAACATCATCTTGACCGTCTCCCCGGGCCCCTGCGGCGGGACGAACAGGAACGTGCCCGCGTACGGGGCCGCGCGCCGGACGTCCACCGGCCGCACGTCGTCCACGTGGATGACCTGGTCGCGCCGGCTCTTGAGGGTCAGCACCAGGTGGAGCGCCAACGGGTTCGCCGCGCCGCCCGCGCGCAGCTCGTCGATCAGCGGCCCGAGGCCGATCCGGTCCCGGCCGAGATCCTCCTGCGTCCAGCGCCGCAGGACGCCCTCCTGCCCGGCGGTGAACCGCGCGCCCGAGGGCAGGAGCAGCTCGAACCCGGGGTCCTCGTAGCGCGAGGTGAGCTGGATGTCCGTACTCTCGCCTAATCGCTCCCGCACCTGATCCCGCAGACCGGCCCTGTCCGTCGCGTCCGGAACCACCAGCCACACGACCCCGGCCGACAACACCGCGACAACGGCGACGGCGACCGGAAGAACCCTCCTGAAACGCCTGGCGACCCGAGGCACGGCGGACGACTCCGCCACGAGCACCGAGCGCACCTCGGTCACAGCCGCCGGCGTCGCTCCAGAGGCGGGCACCGGCCCCGTCTCGGCCTCGGGCTCCGGCGTCGACTCGGAAGCGGATGTCGGAGATGGCTCGGGCCGGGGTTTCTCCGGAGCGCCCGGAGAGACCGGCAACGTCACCGTGACCGGCTGAGGACGTTCCCCAGAGGCCGACACGACCGACCGTCCCGCGGACACCGCCTCGACCGGCATCGCCGTCGCCGGGCCGTCCTCACCCGAGGAGCGCTCCGCGGAAGCGGAAGCACGGGCACTCTGCCCGGCGAGCTCCCATTTCCTGAGGTACAGCTCCCTCTGCCGGGGTGGGACCTCCGCCACCCGGAGCAGCGTCTCGAACGGGTGCCGCTGCGGACGCCTCGCCCCCTTGCGCCACCGGTACACCGTGGCCACATCGACGCCGAGCCTGGCCGCCTGCTCCGAGGGCTCCCCTCCGACCTGGTCGAGCAGATCGGCGATGATCGCGGCGAGCTCCGCCATCGCCGGCCGCCGCTCCACCTCGCCCCGCCGGTCACGCATCGCTTGGCATCTCCCCTCGCATCATCGCTGGTGAGAAGCCTGCGATTCGCATTCTTGGGCATTGTCACGCCACCGCTGGCCCACCAGACGCATCGGGCAACAAGATTCTTCCGTCCGAACCGCCCACCCCGGGCGAAGTCCACGAGAAAGGTTCTCTTCATGTCCGTGCGAATGGCTGTCCGCAAGACCGTCGCGCGTGCCGGCCTCGGCATCGCCGTCACCACCGCCGTACTGGCGGGCACCGCCGTCGCGGCCCACGCGGGCGGCCCCCTCCTGTACGCCAACGGCGACGACCAGGGCAAGCGATGGACCGTGTGCGCCGAGACCCTCACCGTCCGGGACGCCCCAGGGGGCCGGGTGATCGGAACCCTGTACGGCCCGCAGTCGGGCCCCGCCCAGTCGTTCACCATCTACGACTCCGGCCACGACCTCACCGGCCCGGAATGGGTCCGTGGCCACGCCTACGGCTACGTGAACGCCGACGGCTGGGTCCAGAACGGCTGGTTCTGCCTGAGCAACGGCGGCTAAGGCCGTGTCCTGGGGTGTCGCGGACGCTGTGCCGGATCGAGTCGTGCCTATGGTGACGAGATGAGCGACGAATCCGGCCTGGCGAGCCCACCGTCGGCACCGACCTGATCGCGGAACGCCGCTCCACGGCGATCGCGCGAGCGCACCACCCAGGGGGCCTGACCGCTGTGCGGCTCAGGCCCCCTTCTTCCGCCCTGCGAGTGAGAAGAACAGCACGTCACACATTGTCAGCGGACGGTGCCTCGGCCGTACGGGTGACGGAGGCCGCGTGGGGATCGCCCCCGCTTCGTGTGGTCTGCCGCCATCGGGCCCAGACGCTCTTGCCGGGACCTTCCGCCAGCGGGGTGACACCATGCTCATCGGCCAGGGCGGCCACGATGATCAGCCCACGACCGTGCACGGCATCGATACCGAGATCAAGGTGACGGGGCAGATCAGCACCGTGATCGGTGACACGGACGCACAGCTCCGCCGGAGTGCCCCAGAGGGAGAGCCTGATCGGCGGCTCGCCGTGGGTCACGGCATTCGCCAGGAACTCGTCGACGACGAGGATCACGTCGTCCGTGAGGTGCCCGAGTCGCCAGGCCGCCAGGGTGTGCCCGACCAGCCGGCGAGCCTCGCCGATCACTGAAAGATCGTCGGGAAGATCCCAGCAGACGGTACGCAAGCCGTCCGACGTAGCGGGCATAGGTGCTCCTGGAAGGGATGGCGGGGTACGCCACGCCGTGACAGAGGTCTGAGAAGGTACGAGGGACGGCACCACAGGCGGCGAAGACGCGGCCCGCTCGGCCTCCCGCATCAGCGTGCGCAATTCCTCGACGGCACGCGCCTGAACGATGAGCGGTCGCAGCACGTGCCACGTGGCGATGGCGTAGAACCGTCTACTGCCCACGCCGTACATGACGCACCACGCGGGCTCCATCTGGTCGAGCTGCCGAGCGGAGGCCCGCTCGGCAGCGTCCCATTTTCGCGGAGCAACGTGCTCGGCCATCCTCCCTCGCCGATGTCGCCCCTCCAGCCCGGTCCTGTAGGCCCGCCTGCTCATGCGATCGCCGCTCATCTCCGGCCAGCCTCCTTAGGCTTCTTGAGGGGTCGTCGCTTCCTCACGATTTCGTATCGCCGTGACCGCTTGGACACTCAGAGTGAGCGAGCGGTGTCACCATAGTGCTCGCGAGACAATGGATTCGCAATAGCGAAATTCATTTAGGCAGTTAAGTCCATATTGCCCAGAACTAGCACCATGGCCCAAGCTCAGAGGATCGAAATCATGACAAGTCCGACCGTCAAACGGCGACGGCTGTCCCACGTCCTCCGTCAACTACGGCAATCCGCAGACCTCACCGCAACCGAAGCCGCGAAGCGTCTTGAATGGGACCCTTCCAAGGTCGCCCGAATGGAACGCAACCAATGGAAGCTCCCCAATGTGCATGACATCCGCCTTTTGCTGGACCTCTACGGTGTCACTGATGGACGTCAAAGGGAGGTACTGATCACTCTCGCCAGGGAGTCACGCCAGCGCGGTTGGTGGGCGAACTACGAGGATGTGTTCCGCAGTTCGCTGCCGGACTTCGAGGCAGGCGCCTCTGTCATCAGAACGTACGAGGCGCTACTCATTCCGGGCCTGCTACAGACTGCAGCGTACGCTGCCGCCATCTGGCGAGCAGGGCAAGTACTTGACGAGCACACGGACCATGTGATCGAGCGCCACGTACAGGCGAGGCTCGCAAGACAGCAAGTTCTGACCCGCGAGTCGCCTCCTCAACTACTGACCGTGATTGACGAAGCAGCGCTCATCAAGGTCGTCGGTGGCCCAACGGTGATGCGAGAGCAACTTCATCACCTCATCAGGATGGCGGCCAGCGCAAATGTGACGATCCAGGTTCTTCCCAATTCATCTGGGGCGCACGCCGCCATGACCGGCGGCTTTGCGATCATGGACTTCTCGTCACCCGCAGACGACCCAAGCCTCGTGTACATGGAGACCGCCACCGAGAACCTCTGGCTGGAGACACCCGAGAAGCACCAGCAGTACGCGCTCATCTTCAGTCGGGTGCAGGCATCGGCGTTGTCGCCGGAAGAGTCAGTCACCTGCTTGTCCACTCACATGGATGGATATGGGAGGTAGAACGAGCTTGACTAAGAACATGCCTCTTATTTGGCGCAAAGCCACGCGAAGCGGAGCCAACGACAACTGCGTTGAGGTGGCGGTACTCCCAGATGGGTACCGAGCGATTCGCGACTCCAAGAACCCGGGCGGAGCGCTCATGCGTTCGTCCGGCGATGCGTGGGAGCACTTCATCGGGAGCTTGAAGGCCAACGGGTTCAGGTGACGGGTGCGCGCCACCTGGGCGGCGGGCCGAGCGTTGATGGGTGGGCTCACGGTGGGCGACCACGACGGAGCGGCACGGGTGGGAAAACTCACCCCGGCCACTGGTTATCGACGATCAATGCGAGTTCCGCGAGTCGCTCTTGGCATCCCGGCCTTCGCCCGGTCTGCCGCGTGTTCTCTCCGAAGGACGCGAGGTCGTGAAGGGCCGCCAGGCCCCTGGGAAACACAGTCCGAGCCGAAGGCGAGGCCCATCGGGCCGGAGGCCCTGGAAAAACAGCCCCGAGCGGAGCGAGGGACCATTACCGGGCGGAGAGAGAAACCACAGCTTTCATCGCAAGGATGGCAGTCGATTGGAAGAATCAACTCCAATTTCGTGGCGTGAATCCTCGTACAGCAACTCGAACGGCGGGAACTGCGTCGAGGTCGCGACACACTCCGAGGGCGTGGCCGTTCGTGACAGCAAGAACCCCGGCGGCCCCCACCTTCAGGTGTCGCCTGATGCCTGGACGGCGTTCTTGAACACGCTCAGGATGTAGCCGATGACACAGAACCCCGGGCCGTCCGCCTGGGGTTCTTCTTGTGCGCCGGCGAGGTAGCAAGCCGACATCTCACCAGATAAGCCCTGGATGTGACATATCCAAACGAATAGGAGGAAATACGCGAGTCAGTCCGGGGCTTCCCGCGGCAACGGGAAGCCCCGTGTCCCTGCGACCTCGCCCGGACCATCAGACGGCGCCGAGGGCCGGGGCTCCTCATCCCAAAAGGCGCCCCTCTCCTGTTATCCCCGAGATCTACGCCCAGGGCCAGAAGCGCGAACGGACCCGGACATCGCCGTGGTCAATTCCGGTCTTCGCCCCCCGCCGTCCGGGAGGTTTCCACGGGGCCGACCTGCGGTGACGTCCGGCCGTCCGGGAGATCGGCCGTGCCCGCGTCCGACCGGCGGCATACGAAAGCGTTCGGGCGACCTCGACGCCCCTACCGCGCTGATAAATGATGTGGACAGGTGCCGTACACACGGCGACGGCAATCGCCACGGCGCCCAATCGCCAAGCTCATTCGCCCGGACCATGAATTCCTTTCAGAAAGGCGCTGTCATGACGCGCAGGCGTTCCCCCGTGAAGAACCACGCGAGCCGGCTCGAATGCGCCGGCCGTCTCCGCGACGAGCCCCGCTGGCCGGCCATCGTCGTGATCGTCGTCATGGTCCTCGTCGTCGTCCTCACCGCGAGCGGCCTGGACCACGTCAGGGCGGTGGAGGCCGTCCTGGTCGCCGGACTGGGCGGCGTCGAGATCGCCCGCCGGCTTCTCCGGCGCGTCCCCGGTTCTCACCTGGCCTGAGAACGGTCATGGCCCGCTCCGAGATGCCCCTGAACCGGCTTTCGGATCCGGTTCAGGGGTTCGCGCTGAGGTTGCGCCGAGCACGTGTGCACGCGGGTAACCCCACATACCGCCAGATGTCCACCCGGGTGCCGTGTTCCAGCAGCACCCTGTCGGATGCCGCACGGGGTAAGAAGCTGCCGTCCTGGTCGACGGTGGAGGCTTACCTGACGGCATGCGGTGTCACGGAGTTCGATCCCTGGAGAGAACAGTGGGACCAGGCGAAGACGATGACCTTCAGGGTCGGCGGCGCCAGAGTCCCCGAGGACGACCCGCCCGATCCGGCCGACGTCCGCACACCCGCGGACCTGATCGTCAAACTGAACCTGCTGCGGGCATGGGGCGGCGGCCTGTCGCTGCGCGAGGTGAGCCGGCGGGCCAAAGAGCTGAAGTTGTGCGACCTTCCGCCCACCTCGCTGCACGACCTGTTGCGCAGCGACCGCCTGCCGCCGCTCGACCGGGTCGAGGCGCTGGTGACCGTCTTCGGCGTGGACCCCTCGCCCTGGGTGCGCGCCTGGCGGCGCGTCGCGGGAACCCAGACGACCCAGATGCTGGAACGCTCACAGTTGCTGCGCTTGGGCTCCTACTCGTTCGAGCCCGAGCGAGGGCCGGTCTCGATGACACTCCGCCGGCCCTCAAGGGCGACGCCGTCCGCGCGGCCTTCCCTGGAGACCCTCCGCGGCGAAGGTGACGACGAGGGATACAAGGCGACGATCAACCACGCGAGCGGGGAACCCCGTGTCGCCGGAACGCCCCCGGTCACGCCGCCCGAAGTGCCGCACCCGCCCCCGGCGCCCACGGCGCCGACCGGCGCCGAACCGGTCAAGCCGCTGCGCCCGCATGATCCGACGGTCCTGGGCCGCTACCGGCTCACGGGGCTGCTCGGAGAAGGCGGACAGGGCGTGGTCTACCTGGCCGAGGACCCGGAGGGCCGGATCGCGGCGGTCAAGATGCTGCACGGCAGGATGCAGGGCGAATCACGGTCACGGGAGCGGTTCGTCCGCGAGATGGACGCCGCCCGGCGGGTCCCCCCGCATTCCATCGCCAAGGTCCTGGACGCCGACGTGCACGCCGACGTGCCCTACATCGTGAGCGAGTACGTGCCCGGGCCTTCGCTCCAGCGAACGGTCGGCGAGCAGGGCCCGTTCGGCCCGGACGCCCTGCACCGTCTCGCCATCGCCACCGCGGCGGCGCTGACCTCCATCCACGCCGCGGGGGTCGTCCACCGGGACTTCAAACCCAGCAACATCCTGCTGGGCCCCGACGGGCTCCGGGTGATCGACTTCGGCGTCGCCACGCACCACGGGCTGGCCCCGACCGCCACGGACGGCATCATCGGCACTCCGGTGTTCATGGCCCCGGAGACGCTGAACGGCGCCCGGGTCGGCACGGCCGCCGACGTCTTCGCCTGGGCCGGGGTCCTGCTCTTCGCCGCGACCGGCTCCCCGCCGTTCGGAGACGGCCCCCTCGCGGCCATCGTCCACAGAGTGATCACTCAGGAGCCGCAGAACCTCGCTGTGCTGCCCGAACCGCTGCTCGCCATCGCCCGCGCCTGCCTGGCCAAGACGCCGGAGGACCGCCCCACCATCCGCGAGGTCCTCCTCAGCCTCACCGAGTCCCCGATGCCCGGCCCACCCCCCGGCAGCCTCCCTCTCCCCGAGGACGACAACCCCACCAACCTGATCCGCCGCCCCACCCCCCCACCGAACCAGCCCCCCACCCGCCAGCGACCGCCCTGGACCGCCCTCACGAACATGTTCCGCCGCACCCGCTGACCCCCTTCACCCCAACCACACACAACGGTTCGACCCGAGAACCCGGATCCGTCCGGCCCGGGTAGCGGGCGCCGGCGTTGGTGGGTGGGCTCACGGTGGGCGACCACGACGGAGCGGCACGGGTGGGGAAACTCACCCCCGGCCACGAGTTCTTCGATGGTCAGTGAAACCACTTCCGGCTTCCACTCCGTGTCCCCGCCTGCTCGTCCGCAGTGTCTTGTCCGTAGGACGCGAGGCTGTGAAGGGCCGCCAGGCCCCTGGAAAACACAGTCCGAGCCGAAGGCGAGGCCCATTGGGCCGGAGGCCCTGGAAAAACAGCCCCGAGCGGAGCGAGGGACCATTTCCGGGCGGACCCGCCCCGATCCTCGGGCTCTCCTTGTGCCTATCCGAGCGAGATATCGACTCCGGAGCGGCTTTGTTAGGTGAAGATGAGTTTGTAGCCGAAGCGGCGGAGGCCGGTGAGGACTTCGTCGCAGTGGATGGGGCCTCGGGTTTCCAGGTGGAGGAGGACCTCGGCCTCGTCGAGGTGGAGGCGGGGGTTGACGCGTTCGTGGCCGACGTCCAGGACGTTGGCGCCGAGGTCGGCGAGGCGGGCGAGCAGGGTGGCCAGGGCGCCGGGGTGGTCGGGGAGGCGGATCCTGAAGGCCAGGTAGCGGCCGGCGACGGACAGGCCGTGGCGCAGCACCCGGGACAGCAGGAGCGGGTCGATGTTGCCGCCGGAGAGGATGGCCACCACGGGAGGCTCGAAGGCCCGGGGCAGCTCCAGCAGCGCCGCCACCCCGGCCACTCCCGCGGGCTCGACCACGAGCTTCGTGCGCTCCAGGCAGAGCAGCAGCGCCCGGGACAGCGTCTCCTCCGAGACCGTGACCACGCTGTCGACCAGGTAGTGGATCATCTCGAAGGTGATGTCGCCGGGACGGCCGACCGCGATGCCGTCCGCCATCGTGGACACGGGGTCCACCACGACGGGGTGCCCGGCGGCGAGCGAGGCCGGGTAGGCGGCGGCCCGCTCGGCCTGCACCCCGACGATCTTGACACCGGGGCGCATCGACTTGACCGCGAGCGCGACCCCCGCCGCGAGCCCGCCGCCGCCCACGGCCGCCGTGATCGTCCCGACCTCGGGGAGCTGTTCGACGATCTCCAGCCCGACCGTGCCCTGACCCGCGACGACGTCGGGGTGGTCGAAGGGGTGGATGAAGACGGCCCCGGTCTCCTCGGCGTGCTTGCGGGCGGCGGTCAGCGCCTCGTCCACGACGGTGCCCGCGAAGATCACGTCCGCGCCGTAGGAGCGCGTGGCCTCGACCTTGGGCAGCGGCGCGCCGTGCGGCATGAACACCGTCGCCTTGCAGCCGAGCAACCCCGACGCCAGCGCGACGCCCTGGGCGTGGTTGCCCGCGCTCGCGGCCACCACGCCCCGCCCCCGCTCCTCCTTCGACAGCCGGGCGATGCGGACATAGGCCCCGCGCACCTTGAACGAGCCCGCCCGTTGCAGGTTCTCGCACTTCAGGTACACCGGCCCGCCGACCATCTCCGAAAGGACCCGGGAATGCAGCAGCGGCGTCGGGACGATCACACCGTCCAGCAGTTCACGGGCGGCGACCACGTCGTCGTAGGTCACCTCAGGGCGTGCCATGCCCGCAGTCTCCCACTCATCCCGATCCGCTCACGCTACCGGCCCACCACTGGGAATCATGCCCACCAGTGGGGTGTTTGAGCACATCTGGGAGGACGGCGTCACGGCCCCTGTCCGGGACACCGTCACAGGGCGGAGACGGCTCCGTCACCGGCCGGGGACGGGCGGTGTCACTCGCCGGGAGGGGGCGTGGCGTCGCCGACGTCGAAGGCGCCCGGGTCGTCGACCAGCCGGCACGGGCGGACGGGCCTCTCGGTGAGGCCGCCGCTGATCTTCCACGCGACGCCCGGCTCATCGGCGGCCCGCTTGTCGTTCTCGGCGATGTCGATCACCAATGTCTGGCCGGGCCGGATGTACCGGGGATAGATCCTGATGCCGTCCCGCTGCCGCATCGCCTTCCCGGACGGGGAGTTCTCCAGCCTCGCGCGGTAGCGGGCCCGGACCTGCGGGTCGGTGCTCTCCAGTTCCGTCCTGGTGGGCACGCTCGCCTGGTCCGCCGGCAGGGGCTGGAACCGGCTGCGGTCACACCATTTGCCGAGCGGCATGTACGCGATGTCGGCGGGCACGCCCACGGCCGCCAGGCTCCTCTCCACGGCGTCCGGGTCGCGGAACTCGCGGATGGTCAGCGTCACCGAGCCGTCGGGGTTCTTCGTCACCGCGTAGGCGGGCGACGTCGGCCCGGCGACCATGGGGACGGTCACCGCCGCCGCGGCGGCGACCCCGACGGCGCCCACGGCCATCACCAGCCTGCGACCGGTCCTGCGGGGAGCGCGTCCCGCGGCCTGGCGCTCCGCCATGTACGCCTTGAGCTCGCCGAGCAGCTTTTCGTCGAATGTGCCGTTCATGGCTGTCCTTTCATCAAGAGGGGCGGCACGACGCCGGGGACCCGCCGCAGCGAGCGCCTGGCCCGGTGGAGCCGTACGCGGGCGGTGCCCTGCCGGATGCCGAGCGCGGCGGCGGCCTCGGGGAGGGTGAGCTGGTCGGCCACGACGAGCTCCAGCACCGCGCGCTCGCCGTCCGGCAGCTCGCGCATGGCCAGGAGCGCCTCGCGCGCGGGGCTCTCCGCGTCGATCCGCTCCTCCAGGCGCGCGACGTCGTCGGCGTCGAGCAGCCTGCGGCCGGCGATACGGCTTTTGGCGCGCAGTTCCCGCGCGGCCCGGCGCCGCTCGGCCAGCAGGGTGTTGCGCGCCACGCCGTACAGCCAGGCGGTCTCGCTGCCGAGGGCGGGACGGTAGGTGTGCGCCGAATCGATCACGGCCATGAAGACCTCCGCGACGAGGTCCGCGACCGTGTGGGGGTCGTCCACGCGGCGGGCCAGGAATCGGGTCACCTCGTCCAGGTGGCGCCGGTAGAAGGCTTCGAATGCCTCCGGATCACCGGGCAACCCCGCCGGCCCCGGTCGTTTGAGGCGCACCGGCCTCGCTCCCTTCGTCGTCCGTCTGTACATCCCTGCTTGGACGAAGGCCCGCGAACCGTTACGAACGCCGCCAAGCCATGGTGGACGACGAGGGGCGCTGGATCAGGAGAGGGCGGTGGCGATGCGGTGGAGAAGGGCGGGCTCGTGGGGCGGCACGGTGCACAGGGTGAGGCCGAGGCCATCGGCGGCGGCGGTGGCCATGACGTCCAGGAAGACGGCGAACTGCTCGGGCGGCTCGGCGGCGAGAAGGCTCTCGGCGTGCTCGACGACGAAGGTCACCTTGCCCGCGGCGGTGACGTCGCGCAGGCAGTCGGTGAGGGCGTCCCAGTTGTGGCCGAAATAGCCGGGAAGGCGGAGGACCCGAGCCACCTCCGTGAAGAAGGCGGCACGGGTCTCGCAGGCGCGCCCGTCGGCGACCACGGGGACGGGGTCGATGGAGACCGTCAGCCAGTGCGGCAGCGGGCGCGAGGGCATGAGCGATTCCTTCGGGGTTCCTGAGGCGGCGACGGCCCCGCGGCTCTTGTCGCGGAGCCGTCCCTCTGAAGGTGCCTAGAGGCGGTAGAAGTCGGTGTAGTGGTTCGGCGAGAACCAGGTCGCGCCGGTGCTGCGGTTGACGACGATGCGGTACGCGTCACGCGAGGCGCCGCGCGCCCGAGAGTACACGTCGTACTCGTTGTAGGTGGCCCCGCTGGGAAGCTGACCCTCCCGGTTGTAGAACCGCCCGCCGGTGTAGTTGTACTTGCCGTCCGGCCAGGAGTACCAGCCGGCCGAGGTGGGGAAGCCCTTGCCGGCCCAGACGGACCGGGCGTAACGGGCGTCGTCGCACCGCGCGATGGTGCAGGAGCCGTACACGGACGCGGTGGCGGGCGTGACGCCGACCAGGGCGACCATGGAGATGAGGGCGGCGAGCACGACGAGGAGCCGTGCGGGCCAGTGCGGGCGGACGTGTCGCGGGGTGTGCACGAGGCCTCCATGCGGGGATCCGTGGGCTGTCAGCCCGAGAGTGACCGACACCCGTCAGCATCGCCGCCGAAAAGAGGTCAAACCAAGGCAAAGATCGCTAAAGCTCCGGTGAACTCTTCCCAGCCCCAAGGGGACGAGTTGTAGCTCCGTACCGAACGACCTGCGGTGTCGCACCGAAAGACCTGCGGGCCGTACTGAACCCACCGGCATCCGCGCGGGGGAATCCGAATCGCCGGACGGATGCCCTCCACCCCTGACAGGGAGGGCATCGCCCTCCGCCGCACAGGAGGACCCCCGCCGGCCGACCGCCCAGAGCACCGGGCAACGTCCAGAGCGGTCAGGTCAGAGAAGTGTCCGAACCGGCCGGAAGGATGCGGTCGATCAGAGAAGGATGGGGTCGGTCAGGCGAGGATGCGGCCGGTCAGGAGAGGATGCGGCCGGTCAGGGGAGGATGCGGCCGGTCGGAGAAGGTCGCGAGGCGGCCGGCGCAGGGTGAGTGGTCGTCAACGGGGGTCTGGGGCGGTCCAGTAGTGGTCCGCGGCCAGGATCAGGGCGGAGGCGCCGATCAGGCCGGCGTCCTGGCCGAGGGCGGCGGGGACGACGCGGACGCGGGCGGCGAACGCCAGGCGCGCATGCTCGCGCAGGGCATGCTCCAGGGGGTCGAAGAGCAGCGGGCCTGCCTGGGAGAGTCCGCCGCCGACGGTGACCAGGCCGAGGTCGCACAGGCTTGTCGCCGAGGCGATGGCGATGCCCAGCGCCCGGCCGGCGCGGGCGAAGGCGGCCCGTGCGACCGGGTCCCCGGCCGCCGCGTCCTCGGCCAGCCTGCGCCCGCTCGCCCGCTCGGCCTCCACGTACAGCACCTCGGATCCCCGGTCGCCCTCCGGCCGCGAGGAGACCACGCCGGCCCCCTCGACGTCCTCACCCGGCACCCCGGACCGCAGAACGTCCTCACCCGGCACCCCGGACCGCAGAACGTCCTCACCCGGCACCCCGGACCGCAGAACGTCCTCACCCGGCACCCCGGACCGCAGAACGTCCTCACCCGGCACCCCGGACCGCAGAACGTCCTCACCCGGCACCCTGGACCGCAGAACGTCCTCACCCGGCACCCTGGACCGCAGAACTTCCTCGCCAGGCAGCCCGGACCGCAGAAGGTCCTCGCCAGGCGCTTCCGGCCGTTGGGCACCCTCGCCGCCTGGGGCAGCGGCGGCCGGGCCGGAGGGCTGGGCGCGGCCGGAGAGCCAGCCGTGGGAGAGGGCCCAGGTGGCGAGGGCGGGGCCGCGGGCGACGGCCTCCAGGCAGCCGCGGCCGCCGCACTCGCAGGCGGGGCCGTCCGGGTCCACCACGACGTGGCCGATGTGTCCGGCGTTGCCCGTGCCGCCGTCGATCAGACGCCCGCCCAGGACGAGGCCGCCGCCGACCCCGGTGGAGACGACCATGCCGAGCATGTCGGCGCTCCCCCGCCCGGCCCCGCGCCAGTGTTCCGCGACGGCCACGCACACGGCGTCGTTGTGGACGCGCACCGGCACCCCTGGAAACCGCCCGGCGAGCCGTTCGCGCAGCGGGAAGCCGCGCCACCCGGGCATGTTGAGGGGGGACACCTCGCCGTCGGGCCAGGTCATCGGCCCGCCGCAGCCGACGCCCACGCCGATCACGGGCCGGTCGTTCCCCTCGCGCACGACCGTGTCCACCAGTCCGGTCAGCGCCGTCCACAGCGTCCCGGCGTCGCCGCCGGGCGGGGTCGCGACGCGGCGGGCCACGATGATCTCGCCGTCGGCGCCGACGAGGCCCGCGGCGAACTTGGTGCCGCCGATGTCGATCGCCAGCACCGCACCGGATTCACGCGACGCCACGCCGCCCACCGCCTTCGTCCATCACGACCGCCTCTGCGCCCGCGATGTACCAGGATCACACGCCGGCCGCCCCCGCCGTCATCGCTCCCCGCCCCGTGAACGCCGGCCGCTCGGCGCGCGGGCATCGACCCCGAGGTCAGACGCGGCGTGCGGCGCGTTCGCCGCCACCGGGACGGCCCGGAGCGCTGGAGAAGACCAGGATCGAGGCCGAGAAGCCGTGGACGTGGTTGTGGCCGGCGACCGGCCCGACCTCGCCCGCGGCGAAGAACCCGGCCATGCCGATCGGCCCGAGCGTGTCGTGCAGGGCGAGCGCGTCGTGGTCGGGGCTGCCGAACATGGCCGAGCCTCTGCCGTTGCACGAGAACAGCAGCGCGCCGTCGATACGGCCGCGCTCCTCGGCGTGCGCGTCGAGCAGCTCGTACAGGTCCTCGTCGGCCGCGGCGGCGTCGCGGACCTGGAAGCGGACGCTCTGGCCGATGTCGAGGACGTCCCCCACGGCCACGGCCTCGCGCTCGGGGTCGATGCCGAGGATGCCGCGGATGAGGAAGTCGCCCCGCTCGTGGATCTCCGCGTACTCGTCCATCGCGATGCCGATCTGCAGGCCGGAGGCCACCAGCTCGCGGTCGTCCTCGTCGAGGCCGCTGACGATGTCCTCCAGCCGGGCGAGCGCGGGCTGGCCCGCCAGTTCGAGCAGCAGGTTGTCCTCGGAGCGCGTGACGACCATGGTGGGGCCGATCGGGCGGCAGCCCTGGCTCACCACGGTGCTCACGTGGATGGGGCCGCTCAGCATGACGCCGATCGCCCCTTCGGTGTACATCTCGCCGCGGGCGAACAGGCGGACGGACCCCTGGCCGCGCATGCCGTTGGCCAGGCCGCCGACCAGCGGGAGGTCACCGAGGACGTCGGACGAGTGCTCGACGAAGGCGTCGGTGGGGAAGCTGTACGGGTCGGCGAGCAGGACGGCCACCTGGTCGTCGGGGTCGCGGTCGGGCAACCCGATGATCACGAACCGGTCCTCCATGCGGAGCGTCTCCAGCACGAAGGTGGTCGCGCGGCCGCCGTCCAGGCTGGCCGCCCAGGCGCTGACGGCGGAGGTGTGCTCGACGCCCTGGCTGTCGCCGATGACGCCGGTCGCGCTGCAGCCGATGACCTCGGCCCCGGGCGCCATGCGCATGGCGCGCAGGCCGGCGCGGGTGACCTCCTCGGGGTCCTCTCCGCAGATGAAGAAGCACACCAGGTCGGGAGGACCCGACAGGCCGGAGAGCGCCTGGCGCACGGCGCGCTCCGCCGCCAGCACCAGGTCGGAGTCCACGGCGAGACCGTCCGCGAACCGGCTCGTCAGCACTGCCACACGCCTCGCCTCCCCTTCTGTGCGAGTCGTAGTGTGTCGCTACGAGTTTGACCCTCTTGGCCGGATTCTCCCCACTACGGGAGTAACAACGCGCGCGTAGCGTCACACAATGGTCAAGATCCGAAATGTGTATAAGCTGCCACAAGCTTCCCCCGCGACGTAGTCTCGTTCCCGTGCATGAATCGCCCACACCGCGAAGTGACACCCCACAGGCCCGCACTCTCCGTGAGCTGCGCGAGAGTGGACACACCTATCGCACGGTCAAGGCGGAGATCCGCGAGAACCTGCTCGCCAGACTACGCGCGGGCGAGCCGAGATTCCCGGGCATCGTCGGATTCGACGAGACCGTGCTGCCCCACCTGGAGCGGGCGCTGCTGGCGGGACACGACCTGGTGCTGCTCGGCGAGCGCGGCCAGGGCAAGACGCGCCTGATCCGCACGATCACCGGCCTGCTCGACGAGTGGACCCCGGTGGTCGAGGGGTGCGAGATCAACGACCACCCCTACGCCCCCGCGTGCGTGCGCTGCCGCCGGCTCGCGTCCGAGCTGGGCGACGACCTCCCGATCGCCTGGAAGGGCCGCGAGGACCGCTACGGCGAGAAGCTGGCCACGCCCGACACCTCGGTCGGCGACCTGATCGGCGACGTCGACCCCATCAAGATCGCAGAGGGCCGCACTCTCGGGGACCCCGAGACCGTGCACTACGGCCTCGTGCCGCGCACCAACCGCGGCGTGTTCTCGGTCAACGAGCTTCCCGACCTCGCCGAGCGCATCCAGGTCTCCCTGCTCAACGTGCTGGAGGAGCGGGACGTCCAGGTCCGCGGCTACAACCTGCGCCTTCCCCTGGACCTGCTGCTGATCGCCAGCGCCAACCCCGAGGACTACACCAACCGCGGCCGCATCATCACGCCGCTGAAGGACCGCTTCGGCGCCGAGATCCGCACCCACTACCCGCAGACGCTGGAGGACGAGCTCGCGCTCATCCGCCAGGAGGCGGAGCTCAACTGGAAGATCCAGACCACCGACGACACGGTCGGCGCGGACGCCACGGGG
Source organism: Sphaerisporangium siamense (assembly GCF_014205275.1). Taxonomy (NCBI): domain Bacteria; kingdom Bacillati; phylum Actinomycetota; class Actinomycetes; order Streptosporangiales; family Streptosporangiaceae; genus Sphaerisporangium; species Sphaerisporangium siamense. The sequence continues at coordinate 2,504,642 of NZ_JACHND010000001.1, read as the reverse complement.
CTGAGCGCGGAGCTGCCCGACCACATCGTCGAGATCCTCGCCCGGTTCACCCGCCTGGTCCGCGAGTCGACCGCGGTGGACTCGCGCTCGGGCGTCTCGGCCCGCTTCGCCATCGCCGCGGCCGAGACCGCCGCCGCCTCGGCGGTGCGGCGTGCCGCGATCACCGGCGAGGAGCGGCCGGTGACCCGGGTGTGCGACCTTCCGGGAGTCGTGCCCACGCTGCGCGGCAAGGTCGAGTTCGAGGTCAGCGAGGAGGGCCGCGAGGTCGAGGTGCTCGCCCACCTGCTGCGCCGCGCGACCGCGGAGACCTTCCGTGGCACGCTCGGCGGCATGGACCTGTCGGTGCTGCTGGACAAGTTCAGCGAAGGCGCCCAGATCGAGTCCGGCGAGCTGATCACCGCGACCGACCTCCTCCAGCGCATCGGTCCCGTCAACGGCCTGGCGAAGATCATGTCGGCGGTGGGCATGGGCGAGGGCGACGAGTCCCCCGGGCACGCCGCCGCGGCGCTGGAGTTCGCGCTGGAGGGCCTGTACCTCCTGCGGCGCCTGTCCAAGGACGAGGTGGACGGCGGGGCCGTCTATCGCACCTGAGACCACGCGCCCGCGCGGGCGGCCCGCAGGCCGTCCGCGCGGGGCGTCCATGATCCGGCCGTCCGCCGCACATCGGACCCGTCACGATTAGGCTGCCAAGAGATGAGTGGATACCGATACGGCGAGTACCACGACGGTCCCGATCCGCTGGCCCCCCCGTACGACGTGCGCGCCGCCCTCGACGAGATGGGCGACGCGATCTTGCAGGGTTCCACCCCCGCCGACTCGCTGCGCGACCTGCTGCGCCGCGGCCTTCCCGGCGCTCCGGACCGGCGCGGGCTGGACGAGCTGCTGCGCGAGGTGCGCAGGCGGCGGCGTGAGCTGAGCGAGCGCGGCAACCTCTCCGGCACGCTGGACCGGGCCCGCGCGCTGCTGGACAAGGCGATCGGCCAGGAGCGCGCCGAGCTGTTCCCCGACCCCTCCGACGAGGCGCGGATGCGCGAGGCCGAGCTGGACTCGGTGCCGTCGGACACCGCGAGCGCCGTGCAGCGGCTCGGCTCGTACGAGTGGCGCTCGGCGGCGGCGCGGCGGACGTTCGAGGAACTGCGCGACCTGCTGCGCAGGGAGGTTCTGGACAGCCGGTTCCGCGGCATGCGGGAGGCGCTGGCCGATCCCGACCCGGAGGCGATGAACCGCGTCCGGCAGATGATGTCGGATCTGAACGACATGCTGGATCGGGACTCCCGCGGCGAGCACACCCCGGAGCATTTTGAGCAGTTCATGGAGAAATATCGGGATTTCTTTCCGGAAAATCCTCGTAATCTCGATGAGCTCGTCGACATCCTCGCCCGCCGGGCCGCCGCCGCCCAGCGCATGCTCGCCTCCATGACTCCCGAGCAGCGCGCCGAGCTCCAGTCGCTGATCGACCAGACCCTCCAGGACGCCGGCCTCGCCGACCAGATGGCCCGCCTGAGCCGCTCCCTCTACGCCCGCCGCCCCGACCTGGCCTGGGACACGCCCGATCGGGTCGACGGCGAGCAGGGCCTCGGCATGGGCGACGCGGTGACCGTGCTGGAGGAGCTCGCCGACCTCAACGAGCTGGAGTCCGCCCTTCAGCAGGACTACCCCGGCGCGCGCCTGGACGACGTGGACGAGGCCGCCATCCGCCGGGCGCTCGGACGCTCCGCCGTGGACGATCTGGAGGCCCTGCGGCAGATCGAGCGCGAGCTGGAGCGCCAGGGCTACCTCCGCCGGCAGCGCGGCAAGCTGGAGCTCACGCCCAAGGCCGTCCGCAGGCTGGGCGAGACCGCCCTGCGGCGCGTCTTCGACTCCCTGGACGGCGGGCGGCGCGGCGACCACGACCAGCGGGACGCCGGCGCCGCGGGCGAGCTGACCGGCTCGTCACGACCGTGGCGCTTCGGCGACGAGCAGCCCCTCGACGTCGTGCGCACGCTGGTCAACGGCGTGCGGCGCGGCGGCGCGGGCGGCCGGGTGTCGCTGGCCGTGGACGACTTCGAGGTGGCGGAGACCGAGCGCCGCAGCGCGGCGGCGGTGTGCCTGCTCGTGGACCTGTCGTACTCGATGGCGCTGCGCCAGACCTGGGCGCCGGCCAAGCAGACCGCGCTGGCCCTGCAGGCGCTGGTGTCCTCCAAGTTCCCCGGGGACGCCGTGCAGATCATCGGCTTCTCCAACTACGCCCGGGTGCTCCAGCCGGAGGAGCTGGCGAGCCTGGAATGGGACATGGTCCAGGGCACCAACCTGCACCACGCCCTGCTCATCGCCGGGCGCCACCTGGACCGGCACCCGGACTTCGAGCCCGTGGTGCTCGTCGTCACCGACGGCGAGCCGACCGCCCACCTGACGCGCAACGGCCGCTACGCGTTCGAGTGGCCGCCCACACGCGAGACGCTGGAACTGACGCTCGCCGAGGTCGACAAGATGACCCGCCGCCGGGCGACGATCAACGTGTTCATGCTGGCCACGGACGAGCGCCTCAAGGACTTCGTGGACGAGGTCGCGCGGCGCAACGGCGGCCGGGTGTTCTCCCCCAGCGCCGACCGCCTCGGCGAGTACGTCGTCAGCGACTTCCTGCGCTCGCGCCGCACCCGCTGACCCCATCCTGGATTTGCCGATAAATGGCCTTATCGCGGCCAAGATGTGGGCACGATGCAATCGACGCCATTCCGCATGCCCGCATTAATCGCTTGCCGATCGAAATGCAAGCGCTCAGGATATTGATGGGTAAGTGCCCGCGACGGCCCCAGAGACGGGAGACCCGCTTCCGTCTGTCGTGAAAGGGGGGTGCCATGCTCGCGGCGGTCGCTCTCCTCTTCGTGATGATCCTCACCATCGCGATGTTCGAGCTCACCGTGAACAACCGGCCGCGTCCCCGGAAGCCGCCGGTGACCGGCGACGACGTCCCCGGCGAGTCCGCCGTCCGGGGTTCCACGGGCGCGCCCGGCCGCTGAGCCGGGCCGCTTCCGTCCGTGTCCGGGCGGGGAGCGTTCCCCGGCTGATCGGCGAGACGATAATGTCAACGCATGTCGTTTGCGGACAAGGTCCTGCTCTGGTTGCACATCGGTTTCGCGATCTTCGCGATCGGCCCGGTGACCGCGGCCACCAGCTTCACCCCGCGGTACATCCGGGCGCGTGACGTCGGTGTGCTGCGGCATTTGCACCGCACCACGCGGATCTTCGGAATTCTGACCCTCGGGGTGTTCCTGTTCGGCATCGCCCTCGGGCGCGTCAATCTCGGCAAGCCGTATCTGTCGGTCTCGATGACGTTGTTCATCGTCGCGGCGGTGCTGCTGGTCATGATCGACCGTGACCAGCGCACCGCCATACGCGTGCTGTCGAACGAGAGTCAGGAGGACGACGCCAAGGTGCAGACCGGCCGCATCGCCATGCTGTCCGGCATCTCGGCGCTGATCTGGCTGGTGATCCTCGTGCTCATGGTGTGGTTCAACCCCTGAGCGGCTCCTAGGCCTAGGGCGTGTTTCGAAGACAGGTGAGCCAGTCGTTGATGGCGGCGATGTGGGCGGTGGCCTCGTAGCGGACGGCGAGTTTGTCGTACCTGGTTGCGATGGCACGGTTGCGTTTGAGCAGGTTGATGCCGCATTCCACGGCGTGGCGGGCGCGGTAGAGCGCCGGGTCGAACTGTGGAGGACGGCCGCCGCGGCTGCCGCGCCGCAGCCGGGCGGCGATCCGGTCGGCAGGCTCAGGGATGACGCACCCGATCCGGCGCCGGCGCAAGTGAGCACGGATCGCCCGCGATGAGTACGCCTTGTCGGCCAGCACCACATCGGGCCGGGTACGAGGCCGCCCCGGTCCCGGCCGGGACACGCCGATCCCGGCCATGACCGCGTCGAACTGCGGTGCATCCCCGCGTTGCCCGGCCGTCACCACCAGCGACAGCAACCTTCGGCCCCGCTCACACGCCAGGTGCAGCTTGGTCGACAACCCGCCCCGCGAGCGCCCCAGAGCGTGATCGGCCGGCTCGGTCCGCACCCCGCCAGGCGGTTCGGCCTGCAACGTCGCATCCTTGCGAGCACCGGCCGCGTGCTGGTGCGCACGCACGATCGTGGAGTCCACCCCGACCTGCCAGCCGATCAGCTGTGCGGCATCGGCCATCGCCTGCAGGCCGGTCACGATGCCGTACCAGGCGCCGGAACGCTGCCAGCGGCGAAACAACCCGTACACCGCCTGCCAGGAGCCGTAACACTCCGGCACATCCCGCCAGGGCGCTCCCACCCGTGCCCGCCAGCGGATCCCATCGATGAGCTGCCGCTTGCTCCACTTCGACGGCCGTCCTGATCTCCTTGGCGCGGGCAGCAGCGGCTCCAGGCGTGCCCATTGCGCATCGGTCAGGTCAAACCGCCTCGTCACCGCTAAGGTGGCCACGAGGTCTCCGGTGTGAAGGTTCTTCTTGGTCGATCAACCTTCTATCGGAGACCTCACTGCATGTCCGGACATGACACGCCGTCACACAGCGGACTTCGAAACAGGCCCTAGGAGCCGAGCGCCTGGCTGAGGTCGGCCAGCAGGTCGTCCACGGTCTCGATGCCCACCGACAGGCGCACCAGGTCTCCGGGCACCTCCAGGGCCGAGCCCGCCACCGACGCGTGGGTCATGCGCCCCGGGTGCTCGATCAGCGACTCGACGCCGCCGAGCGACTCGCCGAGCGTGAAGATCCTGGTGCGGTCGCACAGCCGCACGGCCTCCTCCTCGCCGCCCGCCACGCGGAACGACACCATGCCGCCGAACCGGCGCATCTGCTTGGCGGCCACCTCGTGGCCCGGGTGCCCCGGCAGGCCCGGGTACAGGACCTCGGTGACCCGGGGGTGCGAGCGCAGCAGCTCGACGACCCGCTCGGCGTTGTCGCAGTGGCGCTCCATGCGCAGGGCCAGCGTCTTGATCCCCCGCAGCGTCAGCCACGCGTCGAACGGCCCGGCCACGGCGCCCATGGCGTTCTGGTGGAAGGCCAGCAGATCGCCGAGGTCGCGGTCGCGGGCCACCAGCGCGCCGCCGACCACGTCGGAGTGCCCGCCGACGTACTTGGTGGTCGAGTGGACGACCACGTCCGCGCCGAGCGCCAGCGGCTGCTGCAGGTACGGCGAGGCGAAGGTGTTGTCCACGACCAGCAGCGCGCCCGCCTGGTGGGCGATGGCGGCCAGCGCCTCGATGTCGGCGACGCCGAGCAGCGGGTTGGTCGGGGTCTCGACCCAGATGACCTTGGTCTCCGGGCGCACCGCCGCGCGTACCGCCTCCAGGTCGCCTAGCGGCACCGGGTCGAACAGCAGCCCCCAGCGCGCGAGCACCTTGGCGAACAGGCGGTAGGTGCCGCCGTAGGCGTCACCCGGGATGATCACGTGGTCGCCGGGCCCGCAGACCGCGCGCAGCACCGCGTCCTCGGCGGCCAGGCCCGAGGCGAACGCCAGGCCCCGCGTCCCCCCCTCCAGCGCGGCCAGGCACTCCTCCAGCGCGGTCCTGGTGGGGTTGGCCGAGCGGCTGTACTCGTAGCCGGCCCGGAGACCGCCGACGCCGTCCTGCTTGTAGGTGGACACGGCGTAGATAGGGGGGACCACGGCGCCGGTGTGGGGGTCGGCCTCCTGGCCCGCGTGGATCGCCAAAGTCTCGAAGCCATCTGTCATGGCCCCACGCTATATCCCCTCCCCTGGGACGAGCCCCTGCTCACGCCCCTACGGCGGAAGGACGAGCCCTGGATCGGCCGATCGTCCGATGGCATGAGAGGGGAACGCGCCTATCGTCGGAGGATCGTGGTAGATCGTACGGGCGTCGCACGTGGCCATCGCGGACGGCGCGATCACGCGGAGGCGGCTTTCGCCCGCGACGGCTGACGGGACCCCCGACCATGCTGGACGTCATCGGCAGGCTCACCACCCGCCATGTCCTGTGGCTGCTCCCGGCCTGGCTCGCGCTGCTGGCCGCGGTGGCGGCCGGCCGGCCCGAGACGCTGCCGGACGGGTACGGCCCGCTGCCGGCCGGTGTGCCCGGCGCGGTCGGAGCCGTCCTGGTGACGCTCGCGCTCGCGGTGGTGCTGCGGTCCCCCGGCGCGGCGCTGACGGCCGTGGCCGCCGCCGTCGCCGTGGACTGCCTGTCCTCCGGGCTGGTCTCCGGCCTCGGCCTTCCCGAGGCGCCCGCGGTCTTCGCCTACGGCACGACGCTCGCGTCCACGGCGATGCTGCTCCACCGCTTCCGAGAGCGCCGCAACGCCGGGGAGCCCGCCGCGCAGGCGATCGTCACCGCCCTGGAGCAGGTGGGGGGAGTCGTCGCGACCTCGGGGGCCGCGTGGATGGCCGCCTGCGCCGCGCTGCCGCTCGGCGCCTTCCCCGCGGGCCTCGGCCCCGCCCTGGCGCTCACCTCCGCGGTGGAGATGCTCGTCGTCCTCGCCTTCGTGCCGTGCCTGACGGCGGCGCTGCCGCGCCTGGTCGGGTGGCCGGGGCGGCGGCGCCGCGCGGGACGGCGGACGGTGCTGAACCGCCTGGGCCGGGCCGTCGCCGCCCGCCCGCGCGCCTGGACCGCCGGAGCGGCGGCGCTCATCGCCGCGATGGGGGCGGCCGGGCCCCTCCAGACGCGGGAGCCGCCGCCGTTCACGGTGATGGCGGTGGCCGGGGTGCTGGTCGCGCTGGTGGTCGCGCTCGTCCTGCGCAGCCTGATCGCCCCCGTCTACCTCACGGCGGGCGGCGTGCTGATCGCGTGGGCGGCGGGGACGGCGGCCACGCGGCCGGGCGAGCAGATCACCGTGTTCCTGTTCACGCTGGTCGCGACCGTGTCGGCCGCGCTGCTCGTGCTGGCCCGGGTGCGCGGGGCGGCACGCACGGGCCGCGACCCGAGGACCTGCTCGGCCCTGGCGGTCAAGTACGCGGGCCCGCCGGCGGTGGCCGCCCTGCTGGCGGCGGGCACGCTCGCCGGGGGCGCCCACGAGGTGCTCGCCGGGGTGTACCTGGTGGCCGGGGGCGCGGCGCTGGCGCTGGTCGTCGTGCCGGGGCTCGCCGCGATCCTGGGCGGCCGCGCCTGGTGGCCGGACGTCGCCTCCGGGGACGGCCCTCCGCCACTCGGGCCGGGCCAGGCCAGGGACCAGGGAAACCCTCGGGACCATGGGCACCACGGGGAACACCGGGACCACGAGGATCACGGCGTCGAGGACGCCGGTGAGCTCCGGGGCCTTCCGGAGGAGCCCTGGGGGGCTACTCGGCGGGAGATGGGTGAGCCGTACGATCCTTCCCTCGGATCCGGGACAGCAGCAGCGGATCGGCGAGGGCCAGGAGCGCGAACGCGGACACGGCCAGGATGAGCAGGAACACTGTGAGGAACGTCATTTCCCCTCCATTCGTGATACCAGCGTCGCCCACGGCGCCCCGGCCGCGCCTCGCCAGGAAGTCCGATCCGCCGGCCCCCCGGTCGTCCGAATGGCCGATCCTGTGGTCGGCCTTCCGGTTTACGCTCGATGTCTGTGAGAGACGGCCCCCGAGTCATCTGGTGGATTCAGCGGCTCAGTGAGATAGCACTGGTCGGCTGTCTCGGCCTGTGCCTCATCGGCGACCTCGTGTTCAGCGCCTCGACCGGCTCCAGGGGCGTGGCCGTCGCCGCCATCGGACTGCTCGGCATCATCGCCTATCTGCTGCGGCGCCGGTTCCGCGTCGAGGGCTTCGTCCTCGTCATGGCCGCCTCGGGGGCGGTGTCCATCACGCTCGTCGCGGTGGGGTGGCACGGCTTCCCCGGCCTCGCCGAGACCGGGTCGCTGCTCCTGCTCACCATCGGCGTGCTGCGCTGGGTGCGCCCGCTGCACACCGCCGTCGTGCTCTCGCTGCTGTCCATGCTCACCCTGCAGATGGCGAGCGGCATGCGCGTCCAGGGGGGCCCGGCCCTGCCGATCGGCTTCCTGCTGTTCGTCGCCTGGGCCACCGCGGTCGGCATCGGCAGCTACCTGCGCTACCAGATCGACCGGCGCGAGCGCACCGTGCACGCCGTGCGCCGGGCCGAACGGCTCGAACTCGCCCGGGAGCTGCACGACCTCGTCGCCCACCACATCACCGGCATCGTCGTGCAGGCGCAGGCGGCCAGGACCGTCGCCGCGCAGCGGCCCGACACCGTCATGCCCGCCCTGGACGCGATCGCCGGGGCCGGCACGGAGGCGCTGACCTCCATGCGCCGGCTGGTGGGCGTGCTGCGCGCCGAGGACGACGCGGCACGCAACCCCGGGGTGACGTTCCACGACATGCGGGTGCTGGTCGAGCGCTTCGCGGCCGGGGGGCCGCCGGTGGCCTTCGACATCGGTCAGGGGATCACCGAGGCGTCGCTGGCGCCCGAGGTGCTCACCACCCTGCACCGCGTGCTGCAGGAGTCGCTGACCAACATCCGCAGGCACGCCCCGGGCACCGGCTGGGTGCAGGCCGACCTGAAGCACGGCGACGGCGGCGTGGTGCTGCGCGTCCGCAACCACCGCTCGGCCACCGACCCGCGCGTCTCGCGGCTCGGCGGCGGGTACGGGCTGGTGGGCATGACCGAACGGGTCACCGCGGTCGGCGGCCACCTGTTCGCCGGGCCCACCCCCGAGGGGGCCTGGGAGGTCCGCGCCTGGTTCCCTCCGGCGCGGACCGCCTGACCGCCGGTCAGGCCCCGTTGGCGCCGGCCAGGAACGCGAGCAGGTCCTGCCGGGTCACCAGGCCCACGGGCTTGCCGTCGTCCAGGACGACCGTGGCGTCGGCCTTCTCCAGCGCCTCGATGGCCACCGAGAGCGGCTCGCCCGCGCCGACCATGGGCAGCGGAGCCGACATGTGGTCCTGGATGGGGTCGCCGCCGGAGACCTTGCCCCGGTACAGGGCCTCCAGCAGGTCGCGCTCGACGATCGAACCGACCACCTCGGCCGCCATGACCGGGGGCTCCTCCTTCATCACGGGGAGCTGCGAGACGCCGTACTCGCGCATGATCGAGATCGCCGTGTTCACCGACTCGTGCGGGTGGGTGTGGACGAACTCCGGCATGCCCGGCGATTTGCGGCCGAGCACGTCGCGGACCAGGTTCTCCTCGGTCGAGGTGGTCAGGAAGCCGTAGTCGGCCATCCAGTCGTCGTTGAAGATCTTCGACAGGTAGCCGCGCCCGCCGTCCGGCAGCAGGACGACGATCACGTCGTCGGGGCCGGCCTCCGCGGCCACCTTGAGCGCCGCCACGACGGCCATGCCGCACGAGCCGCCGACGAGCAGGGCCTCCTCGCGGGCCAGGCGGCGGGTCATGCCGAAGGAGTCCTTGTCGGAGACGGCGATCACGCGGTCGGCGACCGTGGTGTCGTAGGTGGCGGGCCAGATGTCCTCGCCCACGCCCTCGACCAGGTACGGACGTCCCGAGCCGCCGGAGTACACCGAGCCCTCCGGGTCGGCGCCGATGACCCGCACCCGCCCGCCGGAGACCTCCTTTAGGTAGCGGCCAGTGCCGCTGATCGTGCCGCCCGTGCCGACGCCCGCCACGAAGTGGGTGATCCGTCCCTCGGTCTGCTCCCAGATCTCCGGCCCCGTCGAGTGGTAGTGGCTGGCCGGGTTCTCGGGGTTGGAGTACTGGTCGGGCTTCCAGGCGTTCGGGATCTCGCGGGCCAGGCGGTCGGACACCGAGTAGTAGGACTCGGGGTGGTCGGGCGAGACCGCCGTCGGGCAGACGACGACCTCGGCGCCGTACGCCCGCAGTACGGCGATCTTGTCCTGCGCCACCTTGTCGGGCACGACGAACAGGCAGCGGTAGCCCCTGTCCTGGGCCACGATGGCCAACCCCACGCCGGTGTTGCCCGAGGTCGGCTCGACGATCACCCCGCCGGGACGCAACGCCCCCGACCGCTCCGCGGCCTCCACCATGCGCAGCGCGATGCGGTCCTTCACCGAGCCGCCGGGGTTGAAATATTCCACCTTGGCGAGCACCTGGGCCCGCACACCCGCCGTGACCTTGCGGAGCCGGACGAGCGGGGTGTTGCCCATGAGCTCGATCAGAGAGTCATGTACGCGCACCGGGAATAACACCTCATCTGCCGTGCTTTGTCACCCTTACCAATGCCGGAGTTCCGAGGAGATCCAGCGGGTCCTTTCCTCACCGTACCGTCACGATGACGGCGACATGTTGACGACACGGACAGGCATCCGCGAGTCGCGTAACTGAAACCGGAACAGAGGGCCGGGACGAAGGACAACAGCAGAAAAGGGGATGCACGGGGATGGTGATCTGGACGCCGGGGACCGCACGGGCGGCCCGCCGCATCGCCACCGCGGCGGCTCTCGGGGGCGGAGGCGCCACGGTGCTGGGGGGCGCCGTGTACGGCCTGCTGCTGACCGAGGCCATGCTGGCGCGCAAGGCCGTCGGCCGGCCGTACGGCATGGACGGGCCGTCGTCCGACGGCCTCTACGGGGCCTGGGCGGGCGAGGGGGACGCCGAGCCGGTCACGATGGTCATGCTGGGGGACTCCACGTCGGTGGGCCTCGGCATGACCGACCCGGCGGCGACGCCCGCCGTGATGCTGGCGACCGGCCTCGCGGCGGTGGCCGAGCGGCCGGTGCGCCTGCACGTCTTCGGGCGGTCCGGGGCGGTCTCGGCGGACCTGCCCTTCCAGGTGGACCGCGCGCTGCGGACCCGGCCCGACCTCGCGGTGATCTTCGTCGGCGCCAACGACGTCACGACCCAGACCAAGCCGGCCCAGGCCGTGGGGCACCTGCGGGACGCGGTGCGGCGGCTCCGTGAGTACGGCGCGGAGGTCGTGGTCGGCACCTGTCCCGACCTCGGGACGGTCCGGCCGATCGGGCAGCCGCTGCGCTGGATGACGCGGCGCTGGAGCCGCCAGCTCGCCGCCGCGCAGACGGTCGGCGTGGTGGCCGAGGGCGGCAGGACGGTGGCGTTCGCCGACGTCCTCGGCCCGGAATTCGCGACATATCCGGGCGAGATGTTCGGACCCGACCGATACCACCCATCTGTCCGAGGTTACCAACAGGCCGCTAACGTAGTGCTACCGTCTGTATGCGCTGCGTTGGGATTGTGGCCCGAACCCGAATCCGAGCGTGGCGAGGCATCGCAATCGATTTACCTCGCGGCGGCCATCGCCGCGGAGGAGCCCGGCACCGAGGTCACCGCGACCCGCGTCGCCGGCCGCGCGACCGGCCTGCCCGGACGTTGGGCCGCGATCCTTCGCCGCCGGCCGGGGGCCGTCGCCTCGTAGCGGCCGACGGCGGTCACCCTCCGCGGCAGAGTCGTCACTCTGCCCACATTGGAGTGCAATGCCCGTGTTCCGGCCCCTCACGAAACCGGCCTTGGCGCTCGCCGGGGTGCTCGCCCTGGCGGCGTGCTCCACCAGCAGGGCGGCCACCGAGCAGGCCCACCACGCCACCTGGCGCAATGCCGAGGTCAACGCCGTCAGCCGGGCCACCGTGGCCGCGGGGGTGGCCACCGTGACCTCGCTGCGGCCGGACGGCTCCCTGGAGACCGCCGCCCTCGACCTGGCCGGCGGGAAGAGGCTCTGGGCCCACCCGGCGGCCATCGCCGGGCGGCTGCCCGGCATGGGCGTGCAGTCCCCCGCCGCCGTCGAGACCTCCCCCGGCCACGCGATCGTCGCCGCCGTCGCCCCGAAGCGGGGCGGGCACGGCGCCGGGAACGCCGCCCTCGTCGCCCACGACGCCCGCACCGGCCGGCCGCTGTGGAGCCGTCCCGTCCACTCGACGTTCGGGCCGCAGCGGTGCGGCCGCCTGCTGTGCCTGTCGGAGAACACCGCGCTGGCCTCGGCACGGGTGGTCGTGCTCGACCCCCTGACCGGCAAGGTGCTGTGGAAGGAGCCGGGCATCGCCGAGGTCGAGTGGTCCGACGCCGGCCGGGTCGTCATGCTGCACCTGGCCCGGCATCCCGTGCTCGCCGCGCACGACCTCGCCTCGGGCCGGCCGGTCTGGCGGCTCCCGGTCGAGCAGGCGCTCGCCCCGGGCGTCGACCTGTCGGGCGGCTGGGCGTTCGGCGCGTCCGGCGGCGATCTCGTCGGGTACGTCGCCCCGTACACCAGCCCCAAGCAGAACAAGACCTCCTCGTTCGGCCTGTTCTCCATCAAGCTCGCCGACGGCGCCGTCAACTGGCTGCGGCCGTCCGTCGTCCGCGTCTACCCCAGCGGCAGCCCCGGGTACGCGCCGGTGGTGCGGCCGGTGGACGAGCGCGGGCAGTACGGCGGGTTCGCCCGGCTCGACCCCGGCTCGGGGCGGGTGGTCGGCCAGATCACCGCCGGCCAGGTGCCCGGCGCCGGGTGGTGGCTGGCCTTCCCCGGCGACATGGCGCGGCTCGACTTCCTCAAGCCCGGCGGGGCCGGCGCCGCCTTCGAGCTGCCCTCGGGCCGCGCGACGCCGGTCCAGGGCCGGCGCGGCTGGTCCTTCTGCGTCACCGACCCCAAGCCCCTGCCCCTGGCCGGGGGCGCCCGCGGCTTCTACTCGGTGGCCTCGCTGTGCGAGTTCGACCTGGCCACGGGCAAGCGGGCGCCCGCCGCCGGCCCCCCGCCCGCCTGGTTCACCGGCAGCCAGGACGGCTGGCGTCTCTGGCGGGACGAGAACGGCGCCGTCAACGCCGTCCAGGACACCACGGGCAGCGCGCCCGGCATGTACGGCTGACCGCGCGGTAATCTCCGCAGAGGGACCTGTCCCGCCTGCCAGAACAGGAGAGCCACATGCCCGAGGCAGTCATCGTCGCGACCGCGCGCTCGCCCATCGGCCGGGCCTTCAAGGGGTCGCTCAAGGACATCCGCCCCGACGATCTGACCGTCCAGATGGTCAGGGCCGCGCTCGACAAGGTGCCCCAGCTCGACCCGAACGACATCGACGACCTGATGCTCGGCTGCGGCCTGCCGGGCGGCGAGCAGGGGTTCAACATGGCCCGGGTGGTCGCGGTGCTGCTCGGCCTGGACGGCGTCCCCGGCACGACCGTCACCCGCTACTGCTCCTCCTCGCTCCAGACGACGCGCATGGCCTTCCACGCCATCAAGGCCGGCGAGGGCGACGTCTTCGTCTCGGCGGGCGTCGAGTGCGTGTCCCGCTTCGCCAAGGGCAGCTCCGACTCCCTGCCCGACACCGCCAACCCCCTGTTCCTCGACGCCAAGGAGCGCACCGACCGGCGGGCCGAGGGCGGCGCCCTCGAATGGCAGGACCCCCGCCAGACCGGCCGGCTGCCCGACGTGTACCTCGCGATGGGGCAGACCGCCGAGAACGTCGCCGAGCTGAAGGGCGTCAGCCGCAGGGAGCAGGACGAGTTCGGCGTCCGGTCGCAGAACCTGGCGGAGAAGGCCCTCGCCGACGGGTTCTGGGAGACGGACATCACCCCGGCGACGCTGCCCGACGGCTCGGTGGTGAGCAGGGACGACGGCCCGCGGCCCGGCACCACCTACGAGGCGGTCGCGCAGCTCAAGCCGGTGTTCCGTCCCGACGGCACGGTGACGGCGGGCAACTGCTGCCCGCTGAACGACGGCGCGGCCGCGGTGGTCGTGATGAGCGACGTGAAGGCCGCGGAACTGGGCGTCACGCCGCTGGCGCGCATCGTCTCGACCGGCGTGAGCGGCCTCTCGCCCGAGATCATGGGCCTCGGCCCCGTCGAGGCGTCCCGGCAGGCGCTGTCCCGGGCCGGCATGGCCATCGGGGACGTCGATCTCGTCGAGATCAACGAGGCGTTCGCCGCGCAGGTCATCCCGTCGTACCAGGAGCTCGGGATCGACCTCGACCGGCTCAACGTCAACGGGGGCGCGATCGCCGTGGGGCACCCGTTCGGCATGACGGGCGCGCGCATCACCTCGACGCTGATCAACAGCCTGCGCTTCCACGACAAGGCGATGGGCCTGGAGACGATGTGCGTGGGCGGCGGCCAGGGCATGGCCATGCTGCTGGAACGGCTGAGCTGACGGAGCCGTGAAGATCGAAGGCGCCGCCGGTCACGGCGGCGGGGGTGACCCCGGCCGATCTCGCCCGCCCCGCGCGGCGGGCGCGGCCGGAAGGCGTCAGCCCATGTAGTCGGGGCCGGCGCGCTTGAGGTCGATGCGGACGAGGACGTTCTTCTGCTCCCGCATGGCCGAGCGGTACTCGTCCCAGTCGGGGTGCTCGCCGGAGACGCTCCGGTAGTACTCGACCAGGGGATCCAGCGCGTCGGACCCGGCCACGACCTCGGCGGTCCCCTCGATCTGGACCCACTCGCCGAGGTACTCGTCGACCATGACGCACAGCGAGACGTCGGAGTTGTTGCGGAGCTGGCGCGTCTTGGCGGCGGCCTCGCGGGTGCTGACGAGGGCGCGCCCCTCGGAGTCGATGCCCACCAGGACCGGCGACATCTGCGGGTGGCCGTCGGCGCGCCAGGTTTGAATCACCGCGCGGTGGTTCTTTCGGATGAAATCACGGGCTTTGTCGAGATCCATGCCCTCATGATGACCCAGCCCTCGCGACAGGTGCGCCCACGCCAAGCGATGACGTGGGCGCACTGGGGTGGGCGTAGGGGCCTACATGAACCCCATACGAGAACGGCGCTGCCGCTCGTGCTCGATGACGATGGCGGCCGCGTAGCCATGAGTCAGCCCGTGCTCGTCGGCGAGCCAGTTGGCCCGCTCGTCACATCGGAGGAACGACGGGCCGTTGTCGATGGCTTGGAACCACTCGGGGAGTGCGCGTCCGGTGATGTCCGGAACCCTGGCTATCAGCTTGTTCTGCATCTCCAGTGAGTGGTTCAACGACATGGGCACCTCCATGAGTGAAGCCTCTTTTGCTAGACACTGCATCACCCGCCCCGTGATGGCAAGACCCTAATGGCCAGGCTTCGCTTACACGAGGTAGATCGTTAGTAGCAGTGCGTGGGGCTTACCCAAAGCTCGGGCGGGCATGCCGGACCGATGACGCCCCGCCGGGCTCCGGCGGGGCGTTCCCGGACGAAATACCTAGTCGTTGTTGAAGAAATAGCTGATGAAGCGCAGGATCTCCAGGTACAGCCAGACCAGGCTCAGCGTGAGGCTGAAGGCCATCAGCCACGAGTACTTCTCGGGGACCCCGGCGCGCACCCCCCGATCGATCTCGTCGAAGTCGAGCAGCAGGAAGAAGCAGCCGAGGAGGATCATCGCGACGCTGAAGATCCAGCCGATGGGGCTGTCGCCGCGCAGGCCGAGACCGCCGTCGGTGAAGATGCTGACGATCCAGTTGAGCAGCATGAGGCCGACGGCGGCGAAGCCGGCCGCGACCACGAACTTGGTGAACTTGGGAGTCGGCCGGAACACCTTGAGCGCGTAGACCGCCAGCACGCCCGCGAAGGCCACCATCGTGCCGAGCACCGCCTGGAAGACGATGCCTTCCGACGCCTCGTTGTACATCTTGCTGATCACGCCGATGCCGATGCCGTAGGCGAGGGAGTAGCCCAGGATCAGCGCCGGGTTGGTGCTCTGGCGGAACGAGACGATCAGGCCGAGGACGAACCCCACGAGGATCGCGGGGGCGGCGATGCCCCAGCCGAAGTTGAAGTACCAGGCGACGGCGGCCGACACCACGAGGGTGCCCAGGGTGATGAACCCGCGGACGACGACATCGTCGATCGTCATCGGCCGTGCCGCGACGGGCGGAGCGTACGAAGGGGCGTTGTACATGTCCTGCAGGTACTGCGGGCTCACGTTGGGGCCCGCACCCCCGGACCGGCGGTTGTTCTGCCCCAGTCTGCTCAGGACCGGGTTCCTGCTCTGCATCACTGCCTCCACTGCGACCTGCGATCAGCCTGTTCGGTCGAGCCTCACAGGGAGTGCCGCCTGTACCGCATAGCTTCACGTGGCTTCACATCTGTCATGGCGGGCGGACGAGGGCCCTGCCCGTAATGCGCCGCCGGAGCGCGGAAGACCGACCCCCAGCGGCAACGGGTACAACGAGCGGCCCCGCACCCGAGTTCCGCCGCGAAGATTGCGTTTCGATCACCTACCAGGGGCGGCGGGGCGCCCGGGCCCCCTGACCGGGACTCCGGCCGGGGGCGCCCTCCTCCTGGCCTGCGGTCCCGCGTGTTATGTCCGGTGGCATTCGGGGTTAAGAGAAGGTCTTTTCGTGTAATGTCGCAAAGTAAACCATCTTTACGGTCTTTCCATACCAGAAATTTCGGGCCTTGCCCGCCCACGCTCCCACGGCCTCCTGGTCCGGCGAAAAACAGATGCCGGCATCGGCCGCCCGACGGCCCCAATCGGATGACCGCCCCCGCGCACGGGCCTTTGCCCTCCGCGCCGCCCCTTTCGCGGCGGGTTCCGCGACACCGACATGCCCAGTCGCGCGCATGTGATGTGCTTTGCCGGTGCGGGGGGCGATTGACACGATCCTCCACGCCTTTCATTAACATCCGAAGCGTGGAGTTCGCCCAGGTCCTTCGCGAGCGCAGGATCCGCAGCCGCCTCAGCCAGCTCGACCTGGCGATCCGCGCGGGCACGACGCAGCGGCACATCAGCTTCATGGAGAGCGGGCGCTCGGCCCCGGGGCGCGGCATGGTCGTCCGGCTGGCCGAGTCGCTGGAGCTGCCCCTGCGGGAGCGCAACGGCCTGCTGCTGTCGGCCGGTTTCGCCCCGGTGTATCCGGAGACGGACCTGAAAGACCCCGCGCTGGCGCCGATCCGCACCGCGCTGGACGGCATCCTCACCGGGCACCTGCCCTACCCCGCCGTGGTGGTGGACCGGCACGGCGATCTGGCGGGCTCCAACGCGGCGTTCACCGCGCTCTTCGGGGACGTGGACGCCGGGCTCCTCGCGCCGCCCGCGAACGTCTACCGGCTGGCGCTGCACCCGCGCGGCGTCGCGCCCCGCATCGTGAACTTCGGCGAGTGGGCCACGCACATCCTGGAGCGCCTCCGGCAGGAGACCGAGCGCCATCCCGACGCCCGCCTGGCCGAGCTGCGCGCCGAGCTGGAGACGTACGTGCCGCCCGAGCCGGCGTCCCCAGGGCACCTGGGCTTCGCGGTGCCGCTGCGCCTGCGTTCCCCGCGCGGCGAGCTGCGGCTCATCACGACCGTCACGACCTTCGCGACCGCGGTCGACGTCACGATCGCCGAGCTCAAGCTGGAGGCGTTCCTTCCGGCGGACGCGGCGACTGCGGCGGCGCTGACCGCGAGCCTGGCCGGGACGCCCCTGGGCGGGCCGGAGGGCGGATAACCGCAATATGGCACAGGATGGTAACGATTGCTCGGGCGGGGGAAGCGGTCCGTCCCTTGGCGGGTTTCAGGGCTTACCGAGAATGTCCCGTGAGGAGCGCCAAACCGACAATGATATAGCTCTTCGGGAGCGTTACTGCCATCGGGTCGTTTCATATAGTCGGCAGGGGTGCCCCCGGTGGGACTCGAACCCACACTGGAACCCTTTTAAGGGGTTTGCCTCTGCCATTGGGCTACGGGGGCGCCGTAAATCATACGTAACGGACCACACTTGCGTAACGGGTCAGAGCCCACGTCTCTGCTCTTCCTTCCGTAGTACGCAAGATAACGGTATACGCCCCGCGGCCCCCCGACTCGGGCAGTGAACAACAGACCGCTCAACTCAGCAGAATTCACCTCGTCACCCTTGTTATCCCTCCACAGAACAGTACGGCCCGCGCCCGAGACGTCGAGCGCGAGCCGTACCGGAACACCGTGCGACGCCGTCCCGGACGCGGTGATGCGTCCGGCGCGCCGGTGTCGGGCCGTCAGCCTGTGGCGGCGGCCGCCCTGAACTGGTCACGGGGCGACTCGATCTCGCCGAGCGAGACCGTCTCCCGCTTGAAGAAGAGAGCGAGTGTCCAGTCGGCGACCACGCGGACCTTGCGGTTCAACGTAGGCACCCGGGACAGATGGTAGGTCCGGTGCATGAACCACGCAGGCAATCCGTGAAGCTTGACCCCGTACACGTTGGCCACGCCCTTGTGCAGGCCGAGGCCCGCCACCGACCCCGCGTACTTGTGCCGGTACTCCTTCAGGGGAAGACCCCGCAGGTGGCGGACGATGTTGTCGGCGAGCGCCCTGGCCTGGCGCACGGCGTGCTGGGCGTTCGGCGCGCAGTACTGTCCGGGATTGGTCACGTCCGGGACGCCGGCGACGTCGCCGGCCGCGAAGGCGTCCTTGACCCCCACGACCGTCAGCCTGGTCGTGGTCTTGACCCGCCCGCGCTCGTCCAGCGGCAGGTCGCCGGAGTTCACGACGGGGCTCGGCTTCACCCCGGCGGTCCAGACGATCGTGGCCGACTCGAATTCCTCGCCGTCGGACAGCACGACGTGGCCGCCCTCGCACGACTTCAGCAAGGTCTTCATCTTGACCTCGATGCCGCGCTCGCGCAGTTCCTCCAGCGTCCAGCGGCCCATCTCGGGGCCGACCTCGGGCAGGATGCGGTCGCTCGCCTCGACCAGGACCCAGCGCAGGTCCTCCTCGCGCAGGGAGTCGTAGTACTTCACCGCGTCCCTACCCATGTCCTCAAGCTCGGCCAGCGCCTCCACGCCCGCGAAGCCGGCGCCGACCACGACGAACGTCAGCGCCCTGCGGCGGACCTGCTCGTCCTCGGTGGAGTCGGCGCGGTCGAACAGGGCGAGCACGCGGTTGCGCAACGCGATGGCCTCGCCGACCGTCTTGAAGCCGATCGCGGCGTCGGCCAGGCCCGGGATGGGCAGCGTGCGGGAGATCGAGCCCGCGGCCATGACGATCACGTCGTAGCCGATCTCCTCGCTGGGGCCGGCGTTGGGCACGAACGTGACGGTCTTGGCCTCGTGGTGCACCTTGGTGACCTTGCCGTTGAGGATGCGGACCTTCGGCAGGACGCGGCGAAGCGGCGTGACGACGTGGCGCGGGGACAGGTTGCCCGCGGCGGCCTCGGGCAGGAAGGGCTGGTAGGTCATGTAGGACTGCGGGTCGACGATGGTGATCCGCACCTTGCCGGACGCGAGCTCCCTGCGCAGGGCGCGCTGGAGCCGCAGGCCCGTGTAGAGGCCGACGTACCCTCCGCCGACGATGAGGATGTGCTTGGCCTTGTGGTTCACGTCAGTGCCCCTTCGTGGCATGGTCGCTTGTGAAACCATTCACAATCTTACGTCACGACGAGGTATCAGCGCCAACCGGATATGTGCGCAACAGCAAGATTTTTCTTACTACGTGCAGCCTGGGCCGTCCTTCCCGGGGAAGATCCGCATTTCTTCTCCCACGTGACCGACTTCACTCCCCTGCGGACCGGCCACACCACCCCTCGTGACCCATGCCGGCCGGACCGAACCGCGCGGAACCCCGGCCCCGCGCCCGGCGGCTCTGGATAATACGGATGTAACCATCTGAATACATGTCGCCACTGAGAGGCTCGTGTGACTCCCCCTGGTTCGAGTTCCGCCTCCCTCGTCGGACGCGTCGCGCTGCTGACCCTCGCGGTCGTCCCACCCCCTCTCATGGCGGCGAAACTCTGGCCCGACGTGCAACGGCAGCCCTGGCTCGCACTCGCGGCCTTCGTCGGGTACGAGCTGCTGCTCGCGGCGGTCGGATTCGCCGGCAAGGTCTTCGGCGACCTGCAGGACCGCTGGGCCAAGGCCGCCGCCGACGGCGTGGACGCCGTCCTGCGCCGCACCTCCGCCCGCTTCGAGCGCGCCTACCGCGACCAGGTGCGCGGGGCCGTCCGTTTCGTCGACCAGAAAGGGCTGGCGACCCGCAGCGACCGCACCCCGGAGCTGGCGAAGATCTACGTCGACGTGAGCCTGGAGCCGCAGGTTCCGCACGAGACCGCCCGCGCGCCGCTGGCCGGCCGCACCGAGATGTACGTCGAGCGCCGCTCGCTGTGGAGCTTCCTCGGCGGCGAGGCGTCCGTGGTCCTCGCCGTCATCGGACCGCCGGGCACCGGCAAGACCACCCTGCTCCGGCACGTCGCGCTCAGCCTGGGCGGGGAACGCGCCCGGCGCCGCGACCTGCCCGTCCTGCTCTACCTGCGCGACCACGCCGCCGCGATCGACGCGGACCCGTCGATCGGGCTGCCCGCCCTGATCGCCTCCCGGCTGGACCGATTACGCGGGCAGGAGCCCCCCGGATGGTTCGACCGGCAGCTCGCCGCCGGGCGCTGCACGGTGATGCTGGACGGCCTGGACGAGGTCGCCCGCGAGCAGGACCGCGAGAACGTCGTCGACTGGGTCGAGCGGCAGATCGCCCAGTACCCGGCCAACGACTTCATCATCACCTCGCGCCCGCACGGCTACCACGCCTATCCCCTGAACAGCGCGACTACGCTGCAGGTGCGCCGCTTCACCGGTGAGCAGATCGCCGAGTTCGTCCGCGGCTGGTACCTGGCCGAGGAACGCCTCGCCACCGGCGGGGAGCCCGACGCCGACGTCGAACGCCTGGCCGCCCGCCAGGCCGACGCCCTGCTGGACAAGCTCAGGGAGAGCCCGCAGCTCTACGACCTCGCCGCCAACCCACTGCTGCTCACGATGATCGCCAACGTGCACCGGCACCGGGGCGCGCTGCCCGGCTCGCGGGCCGAGCTCTACGCCGAGATCTGCCAGGTGCTGCTCTGGCGCCGCGCCGAGGCCAAGGGCCGGGCGGCGCAGCAGGAGACGCTGCGCGGGGACCGCAAGGAGCAGGTGCTGCGCGAGCTGGCCTTCACGATGATGGAGCGCAACGTCCGGGACCTGCTGGAGGCCGAGGCGGCGGCGGTGGTGGGACCCGCCCTGCGCCGGGTCGCCGGGGACGCCGTCCAGCCCCCGGACTTCCTGGCCGACGTGCGCAACGGCGGCCTGCTGCACGAGCACGAGGCCGGCCTCTACGCCTTCTCCCACCAGACCTTCCAGGAGTACCTCGCCGCGGCGTACATCCACGACCATCCCCGCATCCAGCAGATCCTCATCGCCGCGGTGGACGAGCCCTGGTGGCGCGAGACGACCCTGCTGTACGCCGCGCGCGCCGACTGCACGGCCATCGTGGACGCCTGCCTGGCCCTCGGGAACGTGCCCGCGCTCGCCCTCGCCTTCGACTGCGCGGAGGAGGGCCGCTCGATCTCCCCCGCCACCCGCCAGGAACTCGACAAGCTGCTCCTGCGCTCGCTGGACACCGACTCCCCCAACATCCTGCGGACCCGCCTGTTCAACGCCATCGCCGTGACACGGCACCTGCGCGACGCGGTACGGCTCGGCGAGTACACCTGGGTCTGCACGCGCCCGGTCACCCCGTCGATCTATCGCCTGTACCTGGCCTCCCCCGCCTCACGGGTACGGCCCTGGGCACGCCGCCCCCCATCCGATGACGGCCGAGTACATGAGCACCATGCCCGTGACATCTTCTTCGTGTCGCCCACCGGAGGCGGAGTTCGAACCGCCCCCGACGCCTGGGAGGAGAAGGAGGCCGGCGACGTCACCGGCGCTCTGTGGCCGGACGACGTGGCCGGTTTCGTGGCATGGGTGAACGACCTCGTCAGTGACGACCGGGTGTACCGGCTGCCGACCAGGAAGGAAGTCGAGGATCCCGCGTTCCGCCTGGTCCTCGACACCGGCACGCGCGGCGTCTGGTACGCCGGGATCCACCAGGAGACGGCCCATGGCCGCCGCCCGGCGCCCTGGGTGCCGCCCGGGGCGCCGGCCCCGTTCCTGGCGACCCGCGACATGATCCTTCACCATGTGGCCGAGGACTGGCGCGACCCCACGATCGCGAGCGCGGCGTTCGTGGTGACGCACCTGGCCGTCGACCACGCCGGCCCGCGCCGCCGACCCGGGCGGAACAAGTCCGCCGGACAGGACACCCCCGTCACGGGCCGCATCGAGAGCGTCGTGAAGGAATACCTGCAGCTCGTCCACGAGTCGCCCCACCTGGACATGGACACCGCGCTGGCGCTCACCCTGGACCGTCCGCTCAGCTCCACCAGGAAGCTGAACCTCACGCTCGACCACGCCCTCTCCCGCGCTCTCCAGGACGGGAAGAAGACGTCCGTCCACCACCGGCACCCCCTCGACAGAGCCGCCGGCCGGCTGCGCAAGCACTGCCTGCTGCGGAGCATGGCGATCCTGCTGGGGCACCGGCCCGACCCCCCATGGCCCGGACGGCGCACTCGCGACGTGTCCCTGACCGTCATCCTCGAATGGCTCATGGGGGCCGGCTTCGCACGCATGCCCTACTCGCCCGGCCCCGCCACATTGGACGCCCTCGTCGCGGCGCTCGGCGAGAGCTACGCGGCCGTGCGGTCGATCTCGGCCGCGACCCTGGAGGACCGGAAGCTGCGCCACGTACAGGAACTGGCCACGGACCTCATGTGCCTCGGAGAAGCCGTCCTCGACGGGCGCGAACCGTTCGGCACGGATTTCGCCGCCTGCGTGCGCCTCGGAGCGCTGGCGCTCGCGAGCAGGTTCGGCCGGGTGCCCGGGGGCAGGGACATCGCGACGACGTACCGCGAGATCGCGGCCGCGGTGACGGCGATGCAGCGGCGGGCGGAGGGAGAGCCTCCGCCGAACGAGGCGATCGTGCTCGTCCGCATGTGAACCCCCGCATCGTCCCGAGGCGGTCCGGGCCCTCGTCCCGAGGCGACCCGGGCCCCGTTCGGGAACGGGGCCCGGCGGCCTCGCCCGGGGTGGGTCAGTCGCTCAGCTCGACGGCGCGGGTGAAGACGTCGTCCAGCATCTGTTCGGTGACGCGGCCGGTGAAGGTGTTCTGCTGGCTGGGGTGGTAACAGCCCAGCAGGTGGATCGGCGTCCCCGCGTAGGCGATCTCCGCCTCGCGGCCGTGTCCGAACGGCGGCCTGGCGCGCGGCAGCGTGTAGCCGGCCTCCTTCAGGGCGGGCCAGACGGCCTGCCAGGCGTACCCGCCGAGCGCGACGATCACGCGCAGCGGCTCGGCGACCATTTCGAGCTCGCGGGCCAGCCAGGGGAAGCAGGTGGCGCGCTCCTCGACGGCAGGCTTGTTGGCGGGCGGGGCGCAGCGGACCGCGGCGACCATGCGCGCGCCGATCAGCCGCTGCCCGTCCCCCGCGTGCGTGCTGGTCGGCCGCGCCGCGAGCCCGGTGCGGTGGAGCGAGGCGAACAGCCAGTCGCCGCTGCGGTCCCCGGTGAAGATGCGCCCGGTGCGGTTGCCGCCGTGCGCGGCCGGGGCCAGCCCGACGATCAGCACGCGCGGCTTCTCCTCGCCCCAGCCCGCGATCGGCCTGCCCCAGTACGTCTCGTCCATGAACGCGCGCCGCTTGACCCGCGCGACCTCCTCGCGCCATTCCACCAGCCTCGGGCAGGCGCGGCACACGGACTCGCGGGCGGTGAGCTCCCCGAGGTCGCGGCTCGCCCGCGCGAGCGCCCGCACCTCCTCCGGGCTCGACGCCACCGGCGTGCCCGGCTCCGCGGGGTCCTCCGGCCATCCACTACCTGGGGGAACGTGACTCATACCTCGATCGTGCCAGCTCCGCGGCGATGCCAGGGACGTTCCCGCGGCTCCGCCGGGGACCGTAATTTGGGAAGACGTCTCCGGGGCCGTGTCCATGAGCCCGCGTCCCGTTCGTAGTAGTTCCGTACGGCGACCCCGCCGTGAGAACAGGACAAGGAGCCCGACCATGAAGTACATGCTGCTGATCTACGCCGGCGCGGCCGACGCGGCGGACCGGTGCGACTACGAGGAGTGGGTGGCCTACGACAAGGCGCTGCGGGACGCGGGGGTCCTGGTGTCCGGGCACTCGCTGAAGGACCTGACCACCGCCACCACGGTGCGGGTCGGCCCCGGCGGCGAGCCGACGATCACCACCGACGGGCCGTTCGCCGAGACCCGCGAGGTCCTCGGCGGCTACGACGTGATCGACGTGCCCGACCTGGACGCCGCGCTCGAATGGGCGGCGCGCTGCCCCGGCTCGCGGGACGGCGGGTCGGTCGTGGTGCGCCCGGTCGCCGAGTTCGAGGTCTGACCGCGATGGACGAGCGGGCCGCCGGCGCCGCGGCCTCGGTGGAGGCGATGTTCCGCGAGGAGCGCGGCCGGCTGCTGGCGGCGCTCGTCCGCCGCTTCGGCGACCTGGACCTGGCCGAGGAGGTCGCCTCCGAGGCGATCGAGGCGGCCCTGGTGCGCTGGCCGGTCGACGGCGTGCCGCCCAAGCCGGGGGCGTGGCTGATGACCACGGCGCGGCGCCGGGCCGTCGACCGGCTGCGGCGCGACCAGGTCTACGCGGCGCGGCTCGCCGTCCTTCAGGTCGAGGCGGACCGCGCGGGCCCGGCGGCGCCCGCGGACGCCGGCGGGGACCTGCCGGACGAGCGGTTGCTGCTGTTCTTCACCTGCGCCCACCCGGCGCTGCCCGCCGAGGACCGCGCGGCGCTGACCCTGCGCTGCCTGGCCGGGCTGGCGACGCCGGAGGTGGCGCGGGCGTTCCTGGTCCCCCCGGCGACGATGGCCAAGCGGATCGTGCGGGCCAAGAACAAGATCCGTGAGGCGCGCGTCCCGTTCCGGGTGCCGGGCGCGGACGAGCTGCCCGGGCGGCTGCCGGGTGTGCTCCAGGTGCTCTATTCGATCTTCACCGAGGGGTACGCGGCCAGCGCGGGCCCCGACCTGCAACGTCCGGACCTCGCCGAGGAGGCCATCCGGCTGGCACGGATCCTGCGCCGCCTGCTACCCGCCGAGCGGGAGGTGACGGGCCTGCTCGCGCTGATGCTGCTGACCTACGCGCGCCGCGCGGCCAGGACCGGCCCGGACGGCGGGGTCGTGCTGCTCGACGACCAGGACCGCCGCCTGTGGGACGGTCCGATGATCGAGGAGGGGCGCGAGCTGGTGGTCGTCGCGCTGACGGGCGGACCACCCGGCCTGTACGGGGTCCAGGCCGCGATCGCCGCCCTGCACGACGAGGCCCCCGGCGTCGCGGCCACCGACTGGCCGCAGGTCGTGGCGCTCTACGACGTGCTGCTCGCCATCGCGCCGTCGCCGGTCGTCGCGATGAACCGTGCGGTGGCGGTGGCCATGCGCGACGGGCCGGAGGCGGGGCTGGCCCTGCTCGACGGCCTGGCGGAGGACCCGCGGCTGCGCGGCCACCATCCCTACCAGGCCGCGCGGGCGGACCTGCTGTGCCGGCTCGGCCGGTCCGCCGAGGCGGCGGCGGCCTACCGGGAGGCCCTGAAGCTGGCCGGAACCGAGCCGGACCGCGCCCACCTGCGCCGCCGCCTGCGGGAGGCGGAGGGCTCCTGAGGGCCGCCGGCGCGCAGGAGCCGTGCGGCCCGGCGCGATCAGCCCGACGAGGACTCGTCCAGGGAGTACGCCAGGCCGTCGAGGATGTCGTGCTCGCTGACGAGGACCTCGGGGAAGCCGAAGCGGGCGAGGATGCGGTCGAGGATCAGCCCGCCGGCGCCGATCACGTCGACGCGCCCGGGGTGCATGACCGGGATCGCGGCGCGCTCGTCGTGGCTCATGGCGAGCAGCCGCCGGGAGATCTCGTGGACGCGCGCCGCCTCGATACGGGCGCCGTGGTTGCGCTCGGGGTCGTAGGCGGGGGCGTCCAGGGCGATGCCGGCGATGGTGGTGACCGTGCCGGCCAGGCCGATGACGGTGCGCGCCCGCTCCACCGGCACCTCGGCCGCGACCCGGTCGAGGGCGGCGTCGATGTCGGCGCCCGCCGCCGCGACGGCCTGCGGGGTGACGCCGGAGGCCAGGTGGCGTTCGGTGAGGCGCACGCAGCCGATGTCCACCGAGAGCACGTTCTCGACGGTCTCGGAGCCGAGGACGAACTCGGTGGAGCCGCCGCCGATGTCGAAGACCAGCACGGGCGGCTCGACGCCGCTCAGCCCGGCGGTCGCGCCGACGAAGGACAGGCGGGCCTCCTCCGCGCCGGTGACGACCTCGGGCTCGACGCCGAAGATCTCGCGGACGCCCGTGACGAAGTCGGCGCGGTTGGCGGCGTCCCGGGTGGCGCTCGTGGCGACCACGCGCACCGGCGAGGCGCCGTGCTCCTTGATCAGCTTGGCGTAGCCGCGCATGGCGCCGAAGGTGCGCTCCAGGGCCTCGGGGGCGAGCCTGCCGGTCCTGTCGACGCCCTGGCCGAGCCGGACGATCTCCAGGCGGCGCTCGACGTCGGTGAGCCCGCCGCCGGTGACGTCGGCGATGAGGAGGCGGACCGAGTTCGTCCCGCAGTCGATGGCGGCGACCCGCGTCATGCGTCCTCCTGAGGGGGTTCGGGGTGAGGCTGTGATTCTTCCGCGGCCACGCAGGGGCCGTCGCACCACCACGCGGGCAGCGCGTCGAGGGCCTCGCGGCCGAAGGGGTTCGCGCCGGGCACGGCCAGCTCGTGGCCGACGAGCGCGTGCAGGCACTTGACACGGTCCGGCATGCCGCCCGCGCTCTGCATGCCGCGCGGCAGCGGCTCGACGCCGTCCTCGGTGGCCGCCTTGTCCCGCGCCTCGACGTAGCCCTCGTGGGCGCGGGCGTAGGCGGCGGCCAGGGCGGGGTCGTCCGCGAGGCGGGCCTGCATGCGCTTCATCACCCCGGACGACTCCAGCGTGCCGATCGCCGATGCCGCCTTCGGGCAGGTGAGGTAGAAGAGCGTGGGGAACGGCGAGCCGTCGGCCAGCCGGGGCGTGGTCTCGACGACGTCCGGCAGCCCGCACGGGCAGCGGTGCGCCACGGCGCGCACTCCCCTCGGCGGCCTGCCGAGCTGCTGTTCCACCACGGCCAGGTCGGCCGGATCCACCATCGTCGTCCACTCCCTGCCTGTCGGCTCGATGTCCGCGCGCCCCGTACCCGCCGTCACGGCGCCGGGGTGCGGGCCGGCTCGGCGCGGCGGCCGGTGCCCCGGTCGGCGGCCTCGACCGACTCCCACAGCGTCTGGTACCAGGGAGGGCTGGGCGACGGGGTCGCGCCCGCCTGGGGGCGCGCCGCCTTCTTGGAGGTGTCCCGCACGACGATGCACTTCTCGCCGGCCTCGCAGAAGTGCAGCCTGCTCTTGGCCAGCCGCGCGAGGTACTCGCGGTCGGAGAGCTGCCTGCCGCGCTCGCCGAGCTCCTGAAGGTCCTTCAGCGCCTGGGCCTGCTGGTGTTCGAGCTGGGCGATCAGGCGCCGCTGTGCGACGAACTCCCGCACAGGATAGGCGAGGCTCATCGCGATCGCGCACACCACGACCGCGAGAATCGCCGCCCTGCCGGTGAGCTGCGGTCTCTTTTTCATGCTCCTCCCAGGTCCGTATGGCTTGCCCGCGAATACGGGCAAGCCATACGGAAAAACTAGCTCTGGAAGCGCGGGAAGGCGGCGCGACCCGCGTAGCGGGCGACGTCGTCGAGGAGTTCCTCGATGCGCAGGAGCTGGTTGTACTTGGCGACGCGGTCCGAGCGCGCGGGGGCGCCGGTCTTGATCTGGCCGCAGTTGGTGGCGACGGCGAGGTCGGCGATGGTGGTGTCCTCGGTCTCGCCGGAACGGTGGCTCATCATGCACCGGTAGCCGTTGCGGTGGGCCAGGTCGACGGCGTCGAGGGTCTCCGACAGGGTGCCGATCTGGTTGACCTTGACCAGCAGGGCGTTGGCCGCGCCCTCGCGGATGCCCCGCTCCAGCCGCTCGGGGTTGGTGACGAACAGGTCGTCGCCGACGAGCTGCACCTTGCTCCCCAGGGCGGAGGTGATGGCCTTCCAGCCCTCCCAGTCCTCCTCGTCCAGCGGGTCCTCGATGGAGACCAGCGGGTAGGAGCGGACCAGGTCCTCGTAGAAGGCGATCAGCTCCTGGGAGCCGTGGCCCTTGCCGTCGAGGGTGTAGACGCCGCCGGAGTGGAACTCGGTGGCGGCCACGTCCAGGGCCAGGGCGACGTCCTCGCCCGGGGTGTACCCGGCCTTCTCGATGGCGACGAGGATCAGGTCCAGGGCGTCGCGGTTGCTCGGCAGGTTGGGAGCGAAGCCGCCCTCGTCGCCGAGGCCGGTGGAGTAGCCCTTCTGCTTGAGCACGCTCTTGAGCGCGTGGTAGGTCTCGGCGCCGACGCGCACGGCCTCGGTGAACGTGGCCGCGCCGATCGGCGCGATCATGAACTCCTGGATGTCGACGTTGCTGTCGGCGTGGGCGCCGCCGTTCAGGATGTTCATCATCGGCACCGGCAGCACGTGCGCGTTCGGGCCGCCGACGTAGCGGAACAGGGGCAGGTCGGCGCTGTCGGCGGCGGCCTTGGCCAGGGCGAGGGAGACGCCGAGGATGGCGTTGGCGCCGAGGCGGCTCTTGTTCGGCGTGCCGTCCAGGTCGATCATGGCCTGGTCGACCAGGCGCTGCTCCTCGGCGTCGTAGCCGACGAGCTCTTCGGCGATCTCGTCGGTGACGTTCAGCACGGCCTTCTCGACGCCCTTGCCGTTGTACCGTTCGTCGCCGTCCCGCAGCTCCGCGGCCTCGAACTGGCCGGTGGAGGCACCGCTCGGGACCGCCGCGCGGCCGGTGCTGTAGTCGTCGAGCAGGATCTCGACCTCGACCGTCGGGTTGCCCCGGGAGTCGAGGATCTCGCGGGCGGTAATGGCCTCGATGGCAGCCACCAAGCGCTCCTAGGTCTGTCAGCCCGGGGTGGACCCCCCGGAACCCGGCACCGCGGCGTCGTGCGCGGCGCGGCTTGCGGACGGTTTGCCTCCCGAGCCTATCGGGCCCCGCTCGCCGGCACGCCGCGCCCTCCCGCCCGGCGGCTCAGCTCCCCGGGGCCTCGCGCGAACGCTCCCAGGCTCGCACCCGGTCGCGGTAGTCGCGGGCGGCGGCGCGCAGCTCGGCCTCCGGGTCCAGGCCCGCCGCGCGGGCCCGGCGCACCAGGTCGAACAGCTCGCGGCCGATGCCCTGGCCGACGGCGCGCGACAGGCTCTCGGGGGCGCCGGCGCGTTCGGCGCGGCTCTGCAGGCCGTGCGCCAGGGACAGCGCGGGCTGGCCCATCGGGACGCCGTCCAGCAGCGACGCGCGGCCCTTGGCGGCGCGCTCGGCGGCCTTGATCGCGTCCCAGTTGGCGTTGACCTCGTCGGCGCCGCTCACCTCGACGCCCGCGAACACGTGCGGGTGGCGGCGGACCAGCTTGTCGACGACGCCCTGCACGACGTCGTCCACGTCGAACCCGCCGTCGGCCTCCTCGCGCTCCTGGGCGACCCGGGAGTGGAAGACGACCTGGAAGATCAGGTCGCCGAGCTCCTCGCGCAGGGAGGCGTGGTCGCCCTCCTCGATCGTCTCCAGGACCTCGTAGGACTCCTCCAGCAGGTACGGCACCAGCGACTCGTGGGTCTGCTCGGCGTCCCACGGGCAGGTGCGCCGCAGGCGGTCCATGACGGTGACCAGGTCGAGGAAGCGGGCGCCCGGCAGGTCGTAGGAGCCGGGGATCAGCTCGATGACCGGAGGCTCCGGCAGGTCGAGCGCGGCACGGCCGACGGCGCGCATGAACGGCTCGTCGCCGTCCTGGGCGGCGACCCACACGATGGTCTCGCCGACGCTCTCGCGGGCCAGCGCCACCGGGTCGGGCGTCACGACCTCGACGGGGATGTCCTCTTCTGCGAGGTAGGGCAGCAGCGGGTGGCCGGCGGAGCCGGTGAGCACCCGGCCGGAGCCGAGGGCCGCCCACGCGCGCCCGCTCAGCAGCCCCGGCGCCACCCGGGGCGAGGTCGTGACGACGACGAGGGTCATGTCACTGGCCGGCGGCGGGATCCTGCTGCTGGGCCGGGTCCTGCTGGAGCTCGCCACCCTGGGAGGGGTCCTGCTGGAGCTGAGCGCTCGGGCTCGGGACGGGCTTGCCGAACCGGGCCTCGTCGACCATGCCGCCCTGCCGGTTGTCCCAGGTGCCGTAGCGCGGCGAGACCTTGACCGGAACCGCCTCAAGCTGCTCGACGAGCTTGATCTGGGCGGCCTGCACCGACGCCTGGTCGGTCAGGTTGGCGCCGAAGCGCTCCAGCGCCTTCTGGTAGATGACGCCGCCGCGGACCCACGCGCGGGCCATCGACGGGGCGACGCCCTTGCCGAGCGCGGCCATGCCGAGCTGCTGGGAGCCGCCCTGCTCGGAGATCAGCTTGTCGATGTCGCCGTCGCTGACGGTGATGTTGTTCCGCCGGGCGAACCCGTCGAACTGGCGGGTCGCGATGAGCTGGAGCAGGATCGCGCGCGGGATCGACGGGATCTGGAGCTGCGACTCGTCGACGTTCGACTTCTTCAGCGCCGCCTGGAACTCGGCGATCTTCTCGTTCAGCTCGCCGGTGCTGATGCGCTCGCCCCCGACGGTGGCGGCCTCGCCGACCCGGACGGGCGAGGAGCAGGCGGTCATGGCGAGGCACGCCAGCACGGCGGCCGCGACGGCCTGCGGCGCGCGCACACGTATCGACTTCACTAGCGGTCCCTTCAACAGAGGCGGGCCTACTCTACTCAAACCTGGCGGCCGTCTCGTCATGGACTCTGCGCGCGAGGGGCGCGGCGGTGGTCTGAGGAGGAGGGAGGGTGAGGAACGAACCCGGACGACGACGAAGACCGCCGCCTCAAGAGCGCCCCTCGCCGCCGAGCGGAGCGAGGCCATGGGCAGGGAACATGGCCTCCACCAGGTCGGTGCACCAGGTGAGCAGTTCCAGGTCGCGCAGGGGACGCCCGCCCAGGGGCTTGGTCTTCGGCAGCGGCACCAGCAGGGTCTCTGCGGCCGACTTGTACACCGACTTGGGGTAGAGCCGGTCCAGGCGGACCTGCT
Organism: Sphaerisporangium siamense; assembly: GCF_014205275.1. NCBI lineage: Bacteria > Bacillati > Actinomycetota > Actinomycetes > Streptosporangiales > Streptosporangiaceae > Sphaerisporangium > Sphaerisporangium siamense. The sequence continues at coordinate 2,474,032 of NZ_JACHND010000001.1, read as the reverse complement.
GGGACTCCTTCAGCCGCGCCGGGGCGAACCTGATGTGCTGGCCCTGCAGGGCGACGTCGGTCAGCCCGGCCTTGCGGGCGTGGACGCGGAACCGCGCGACCTCCAGCAGGTTGTCCACCTCCTGCGGCGGGCGTCCGTACCGGTCGACCAGCTCCTCGCGGACCGCGGCGATGTCCTCGGGCGAGCCGACCGCCGCCAGGCGCTTGTACGCCTCCAGCCGCAGCCGCTCGGAGGTGACGTAGTCGTGCGGGATGTGGGCGTTGACCGGCAGCTCGACCTTGACGTCGGCGTGGTCCTCCGCGACCGCCTCTCCGGACAGCTTGGCCTTCTGCTCCTGCACGGCCTCGGCCATCATGCGGACGTACAGGTCGAAGCCGACGCCGGCGATGTGGCCGGACTGCTCGGCGCCGAGGATGTTGCCGGCGCCGCGGATCTCCAGGTCCTTCATCGCGACGTACATGCCCGCGCCCATCTCGGTGTGCTGGGCGATCGTCGCGAGGCGCTCGTGGGCGGTCTCGGTGAGCGGGGCCTCCGGCGGGTACAGGAAGTAGGCGTAGCCGCGCTCGCGGCCCCGGCCGACCCGCCCGCGGAGCTGGTGGAGCTGGGACAGGCCGTAGTTGTCCGCGCGGTCCACGATGAGGGTGTTGGCGTTGGGGATGTCGAGGCCGGACTCGACGATCGTCGTGCTGACGAGCACGTCGAAGTCGCGCTCCCAGAAGCCGACCATGATCTTCTCAAGCTGCTGCTCGTTCATCTGCCCGTGCGCCACGGCGACCCGGGCCTCGGGGACCAGCTCGCGCAGGCGCCCGGCCACCCGGTTGATCGAGGACACCCGGTTGTGGACGAAGAACACCTGGCCGTCGCGCATCAGCTCGCGCCGGACGGCCGCCGCGATCTGCTTCTCGTCGTAGGGCCCGACGAAGGTGAGGATCGGGTGGCGCTCCTCCGGGGGCGTCAGGATGGTGGACATCTCGCGGATGCCGGTGAGGCCCATCTCCAGCGTGCGGGGGATCGGCGTCGCGGACATGGCCAGCACGTCGACCTGCGTGCGCATGTGCTTCATGGCCTCTTTGTGCTCGACGCCGAAGCGCTGCTCCTCGTCGACGATGATGAGGCCGAGCTGCTTGAACCGGATGTCGGGGTTGAGCAGGCGGTGCGTGCCGATCACGATGTCGACGGCGCCGTCCCTGAGCCCGTCCAGGGTCGCCTTCACCTCGCCGTCGGACTGGAAACGCGACACCGGCTTCACGACGACGGGGAAGCTCGCGAAGCGCTCGCCGAAGGTCGACAGGTGCTGCTGGACGAGCAGGGTGGTGGGGACGAGCACGGCGACCTGCTTGCCGTCCTGCACGGCCTTGAACGCCGCGCGCACCGCGATCTCGGTCTTGCCGTAGCCGACGTCGCCGCAGATCAGGCGGTCCATCGGGACGGCGCGCTCCATGTCGCGCTTGACCTCGTCGATGGCGGCGAGCTGGTCGCCGGTCTCGGCGTAGGGGAAGGCGTCCTCCATCTCGCGCTGCCAGGGGGTGTCGGCGGCGAAGGCGTAACCGGGCGAGGCCATGCGGGCGCTGTAGAGGCGGATCAGCTCGCCGGCGATCTCCTTGACGGCCTTGCGCGCCCGGGACTTGGCCTTGGCCCAGTCGGCTCCGCCCATGCGGTTCAGCGTGGGGGACTCGCCGCCGACGTAGCGGGTGACCTCGTCGAGCTGGTCGGTGGGGACGTACAGCCGGTCGCCCTTGGCGTACTCGATCACCAAGTACTCGCGGGTGGCGCCCTGGACGGTGCGCTGCACCATCTCGACGTACCGCCCCACGCCGTGCTGGGCGTGCACGACGTGGTCGCCGACCTTGAGCTGCAGGGGGTCGACCATGTTCCTGCGGCGGGAGGGCAGGCGGCGCATGTCCTTGGTGGACGCCTTCTGGCCGACCAGGTCCAGGTGGGTGAGAACGGCGACCGTGTCGGTGACGAAGCCGTGCTCGACGCGGCCGGTGGTGACGTGGACGACGTCCCTGCCCGGGGGCTCGTCCAGCGAGGGCACGAGCCTGGCGGCGACGTCCACGCCCTTGAGCAGCTCGACGATGCGCTCGGCCGGGCCGTGCCCCTCGCTCAGCAGCACGACGGCGCGGCCGTCGCCGAGCCATCCCTTGATGTCGGCGAGCGCGCGCTGGGTGTCGCCCCGGTAGGACTCGGCCTCGCGGGCGGCCAGCTCGACGGCCTCGCCCGCGCCGTACAGCTCGTCGTCGCCGGGCAGGGACGTGCCCCCCTCGCCGGCCTGGTCGGTGGCCGCGAACGGCGCGACCGTCCACCAGGGCCGGCCGAGCTCACGGGCGTGGTCGCGGACCTCGGCGAGGCCGCGGAACGCCGCGGCCCCGAGGTCGATCGGCGCCGCGCCCCCGGCGGCGGCGTTGATCCAGGACGCCTCCAGGAACTCCTGGCTGGTGTGGACGAGCTCGACGGCGCGGCCGCGGATGCGCTCGGGGTCGCAGACCAGGACGGCGGCGCGGGCGGGCAGGTGGTCCAGCAACAGGTCCATGCCGTCGACGAGCGCGGGCGCGAACGCCTCCATGCCCTCGACGGGGATGCCGTCGGCGAGCTGGTCGAGGGTCTCCTTCAGCGCCGGGTGCAGCTCGCCGAGGTCGCGGGCGCGCCGCCTGACCTCGTCGGTGAGCAGCAGCTCGCGGCAGGGCGCGGCGAACAGGCCGTCCTGCGCGACCTCCAGCGAACGCTGGTCGGCGACCTTGAACCAGCGGATCTCCTCGACGGTGTCGCCCCAGAACTCCAGGCGCAGCGGGTGTTCCTCGGTGGGCGGGAAGACGTCCAGCAGGCCGCCGCGCACGGCGACCTCGCCGCGCTTCTCCACCATGTCCACCCGGTGGTAGCCGCCCGCGACCAGGCGCTCGACGACCTCCTCCAGGTCGGCGTCGTCGCCGGCGCGCAGGCGTACGGGCGTGAGGTCGCCGAGGCCGGTGACCAGCGGCTGGAGCACGGCGCGCACCGGCGCCACGACGACCGACAGCGGGCCGGCGGCGGTGTCCCCGGCGACGGGGTGGGCGAGCCGGCGCAGCACGGCCAGGCGCTGGCCGACGGTGTCGCTGCGCGGCGACAGGCGCTCGTGCGGCAGGGTCTCCCAGGCGGGGAAGACGGCGACGGCGTCGTTCCCGACGAGACCCGTCAGCGCCGCGGCCAGGTCTTCGGCCTCGCGCCCGGTGGCGGTGACGGCCAGCACGGGACGCTCGCGGGCCAGCGCCCCCACCACGAAGGGCCTCAGGGCGGGGGCGGCGATCAGGTCGACGTCCTGGGCGGACCGCTCCAGGACCCCGGCCAGGCGCGGTTCGGCGATGACAAGGTCGAGCAGTCCGGAAAGACTCATAAGAAATGCCCCCACGTGGTCAGGTCCGGCTTCTCGTTCGCCTCGGGGCCCTGCTCGTTCGAACACCCCACGCGGCGACCCACCTCGCGCACCGCACCGGTACAGGCGGCACCCGTGGACGGGCCTCGCGGGTGCCTTGCGCACTATACGACGACGCGCGCGACCCCGGTTCGTCGCGTCCGGGGTCACCCTCAAGGCTACTTCCCTTGAGGGGCCGGCATGCCGGGAACCACCTGTCCGCCCGCTACGGCCGATCTCGCGGTGTACGTCCCTTCCGGGCACGGGCGGCCCTCTGGTGACGCGCCCTCCTTCCCGTAGCGCCCTTTCGCAAAGTAAATCCACTACAGAAGGGGGTTCAATGACTACCCTGAGTCACATGTCAGAGGTTCGATGGTGGCCCGCCACCCAAGGCGACGTGTTCAGCCTCCGGATCCGCGAGCTGAGAACCGAGCAGCTCGGCCGCAGGCTCGACATCCTGATCGCCGGATGCGGCCGCGGCGGCCGGATCGATCTGGAGCGCGTCGAGACCCGGGTCACCGGCATCGACGAGGACCTCCCCGTGCTGCGCGCCGCCCTGGAGCACCGCGCCGACCTGGACGCCCGCTTCCTCGGCGACCTGCGCGACGCGCCGCTGCTGCCCCGCACGTTCGACGTCGTGCACGCGGCGTTCCTGCTGGAGCGGGTGCGCCACACCGAACTCGTGCTGGACCGCATGGTAAACGCCCTGCGCCCCGGCGGGCTGCTGCTGATCCGCATGCGCGACCGCGCCTCGGCGTACGGCTTCTGCGACCGCCTCCTGCCCGGCTGGTTCCGCAGGCTGCTGTGGCCGCGGTTCGCCCCCGAGGGCACGGTCGGCCCCCTGCCGGCGATCTACGAGCAGGTCGCCTCCCGCGAGGGCATCCATTCCTACTGCCTGATGCGCGGGCTCATGATCGCCGAGGACTATTCGGGCACGTCGGGTCCCGCGCTACGCGGGCCGCACGCGCGGCTCGCCCGCGTGGCGTGCAAGGCGGTCGCGCGCCTGTCCGGCGACCGCCTGCCCGCCACGCGGGACGAGATCACGCTGGTGATCCGCAAGCCTCAGAACCACTTCGCCCGGCTGATCTGACCCCGGCCGCGGGCGCCGGCGCGAGGCCGGCGCGAGGCCGGCGCGGTCAGCGCGAGGTCAGCACGGGGTGCCAGCTTCCCGGCCGCTGGCTGTCCTTCATGTCGCCGGAGAGCCGGACGCTCTGCCGTCCGTCCACGGTGACCAGCGCCAGGTAGGAGTCGAACTCGTCCTCGCACCCGCCGAGGCACTGCAGCGCGATCAGATGATCGTTGTCCGCCCACGCCAGGAGCTGGAGCATCCACTGCCGTCCGACGATCTTCCCGGTGGCGGTGTCCCGCACGACGGTCTCGGGCCCCTCGACCCGCTGGGCCACGAGATCCACGGCCTGCTCCGGCGTCATCGTCTTCGGTCCGCGCGGGTAGATGCGGCGACCGGCGTACAGCCTGCCGTCCGGCGACGTCCCCGCCTGCTCGATGTCGAGCTCCTCGACCGCGGGCCCCTCGACCCGGCGTCCGTCGAGGCCGTAGTACAGCCGCTGGGGGTCCTCATCGCGGAGCCTCCGGTCGTTGGGCTCCCAGATCAGCGTGCCGTCGGAGGACCACTGGAAGGCGGCGTCCGGCGGCCCGGGAAGCACCTCGGACGGCTCGTCCACGGCGTGGAACGCGGCCGTCCCCGACGCCGCCTCCACGATGTGGAACCCGGTGCGGACCGGGTCGGACTCCTCCCAGCTCGACCCGTCCTCCGACACCTTCTCGCGGGCGTCGGGGTTCTTCTCGTACGCGGTGGCCAGCAGTTTCGTGCCGTCGGGCGACCAGGCGATCCGCGCCACCGGGTGGTCCAGCGGGACCCACCTGACCTGGCGCGTGGCCATGTCGAGGATGCCGACCCTGGAGGCGGGCAGGTCCCGTTCCAGCACGGCGGCGAGCCGCATGCCGGGGGCCACGTCCACCGTCGACCAGTCCGTCCGCTCGTACCCGCCCGTCCGGGGGTCGTAGAGGTACCAGGTGTCGTGGCGGCGGTCGGACCGCGCGCCCGTCTTCTCGTACCCCGACACGAAGTACGACGAGACGGCCATCCGGCCCGCGGCGATCAGGCCGCGCGGCGGCGCCTGCCCCGGGTCCGCGCGCACGTCCAGGGAGGCGGGCAGCGCGCCGGCCTCCACGGGGGACGGCCGGGGCGCCGGCCCCTCGGGCAGCGGGTCGGGCGGCGGCGTGACGAGCGAGAACGGGGACGCGGTGGGCGAGACGGACGCCGACGCGGTCGGCGTGGCCGCCGTCGCGGTCCTGTCCTCCCCTCCGCCCGCGCCGCGCACGATCACCGGCACCAGCACTCCCGCGGCGACCACCGCGGCCGTGGCCCCCGTGGCCAGCACGACCGTGGCGAGACGCCGCCGGCCGCGCCGCCGCAGGACGCGGTCGGTCAGGTCGTGGGGCACCTGGGCCTCCCCCGCCCACTCGCGGAGCGTGTCGGGAAGCAGCGATTCGGGAGTCATCGGGGAACCTCCTCGAAGGAGTCGCGCGGGGAGCGCAGGTCGGCGAGCTCGGGCGCGGCGGCGCGCAGGCGGGCGAGGGAGCGGTGGACGGTGCTGCGCACGGTGCCGACCGAGCAGCCCATGATCTGGGCGACCTCGGCCTCGGGCAGGTCCTCGAAGTACCGCAGCACCAGCGCGGCGCGCTGGCGGGACGTCAGGCGGGCCAGCGCGTGCCGCAGCACGAGCTTCACCTCGGCCGCGTCCGCGTGGTCGCGCCCCGACGGGTCGGGCGCGTCGGGGGCGTCGGCGACGGTGGTCTCGCGCCGGTGCGAGGCCAGGCGCCACCAGCTCACCTGCTGCCGGTACATCGCGCGCCGCACGTACGGCTCGGGGTCGTCGACGCGGCTCCACCTGGCCGCCGTCTTGACCAGCACCGTCTGCAGCAGGTCCTCCGCGGCGTGCTGGTCACCGCCGGTCAGCAGGTAGCCGAAACGCATCAGCGCGGGCGAGCGCGCGGACACGAACTCGCGGAACCGTCGCTCCTCGGCAACGTCCACGATCACCTCCGGGGGTCGAATGTCGGCCCATGGACGCGGCGGAGGGTCTCCCGCTATGCCTTCCCCTGGCCGTGGCCGGGGCGGCGCGCCAATATCCTGGGCCGGTGGGAAACGCAGAGGAGACCGCCGCCGGCCCCGTCCTCGACTGGGTGCCCGACGCCCACGAGCTCGCCGACCTCGAATTGCTGCTGTCCGGGGCCTTCACCCCGCTGACCGGGTTCCTCGGCTCGGCCGACCTGGCCTCGGTGGTCGAGAGCGGCCGCCTCGCCGACGGCACCCCCTGGCCCGACCCGGTCACGCTGACGGTACCGCACGATCATCCGGTGTCCGCCGGTCAGGAACTGACGCTGCGCGACCCCGAGGGCGCGGCCGTGGCCGTGATGAAGGTGACGGAGCGGACGGCCGACGGGCTGGTGGCGGGCCCGGTGACCTCCGTGGGCGCGCCCGAGCACGGCCCCTTCGCGCGGCTGCGCCGTCCTCCCGCCGAGGTGCGCGCCGCCATGGGCGGGCGTCCGGTGCTGGCCGTCACCATGCGCGGCCCGCTCGACTCGCTGGACGAGATCACCGCCACCGCCCGCGAGCTGGACGCGGCGGTCCTGCTGCTCCCGCTGGCCTTCGGCGAGGGCGGCCCCGCCGTGGTGCGCGCCGCGCTCAAGGCCCGCGACGCCCTGCCCGGCGGCACGGAGGTGGCCGTGGTGCCGCTGGCCCCGCGCGACCCCGAGATCGACCTGGAGCTGCGCGAGCACGTCGCGTCCGCGTTCGGCGCCGAGGAGCACCTCGCCGCGCCCGAGCCGGTCACGCTGCCCGGGCCGCCGCACCGGCGCGGCCTGGTGGTGTTCTTCACGGGCCTGTCGGGCTCGGGCAAGTCGACGATCGCCCGCGGCCTGCACGACGCCCTGCTCGAACGCGGCGGCCGCACGGTGACGTACCTGGACGGCGACGTGGTGCGGCGGCTGCTGTCGGCGGGCCTCACCTTCTCCAAGCAGGACCGCGACCTCAACATCCGCAGGATCGGCTTCGTCGCCGCCGAGGTCGCCCGGCACGGCGGGCTCGCGATCTGCGCGCCGATCGCCCCGTACGCCGCGATCCGCGACGAGGTGCGCCACATGGTGGAGGCCGTCGGCGCCGACTTCCTGCTCGTCCACGTCGCCACGCCGCTCGCCGAGTGCGAGCGGCGCGACCGCAAGGGGCTGTACGCCAAGGCCCGCGCGGGGGTGATCCCGGCGTTCACCGGCATCTCCGACCCCTACGAGGAGCCGGAGGACGCCGACCTGACCCTGGACACCACAGGCATGCCGGTGGACCGGGCCGTCGGCACGGTGCTGGGCCTGCTCACCTCGGGCGGCTGGGTGCGCTGACGCGCCGCGTCCCCGGCCCTGTCAGTGGTCGGGGACGGGCGTGGAGCTGAAGTAGGGGGCGCGGGCCAGCTCGGCGAACGCGCGCCCGGCGGGGACGCTGGAGTCGAAGCGGGTGTCGCCGCGCGGCGCGATCGGCGAGTCGAAGTAGACCAGCGCCTTGATCTGCGGGTAGCCCCGGATCTGGCGGCGGACCGAGTTGAAGAACGACACCTTGAACGCGGGGTCGTCGTGCCGCTCGAAGGCCCCCCACTCAGCGATCATGAGCGGCTTGCCGGGGAAGCGCTGCTGGGTCCAGCGGTAGAAGCCGGGCCAGTCGCCCTGGTCGGCGCGCCGCTTGTCGACCAGGCCGGCGAAGTCGTTGACCCGGTGGTCGGCGTAAGGGTCCAGGCCGATCCAGTCGACCACGTCGTCGCCGGGGTAGAGCCGCTCGAACCACGGCTTCGCCGCCCAGTTGGGCGCGCCCATGTACGTCATGACCGTGACGGCGTTGCGCACCCCCTGGTCGCGCAGGCGCAGCACAACGTGCCGGTACATGGCGGCGTAGTCCTCGGCGGTCATGCCGGAGCCGGGCCGCTCGCGCACGTCGTTCTCCGGCTCGTGGTGGATGGTGAGGAAGAAGCGGCGCGGGAGCCTGTGCCGGATCGTCGCGGCGACGCGGTCGATGCGGTCGTCGATGGCCCCGGCGGCGATCTCGGCCCAGGTGCGCCGGATCGAGGGCTTCCAGTTGATCAGCAGCAGCCGTTTCTTGGCGAGGTGGAGCTCCTCGGGGGTGGGGAACGGCTCCCAGCCGCGGTGGTACACGTGGACGATGTCGGCCCTGCGCCCCATGCGCTGCTCGGCGAAGGCGATGGCCTGGGACGGCGGCCGTCCGCCGAAGACGTCCGGGGCCATGCCCCACCAGGCGCCGCAGCTCGGGATCAGCTTGGCCGTGGCCACGCAGCCGGGCGCGCCGCTCGGGACGGGCAGGTCGGCGCCCGGGCGGCCGGTGGCGACGGCGCGCTCCGGCGGCTTCACCGACGCGACGGCGTAGACGATCAGCCCGCATCCGGCGGCGAGCCCGATACCGAAAAACCATATTCCCGCCACTCTACGCAAGGCGACCAAACCTCCCTTTAGTCGTTTCCTCAGAAGGCCGGTATTCACCTTCCCACTAAAGCGCACCGAACGGCCGGAAACTCGCCCCTCCACGCTGAGCTGCGATGTCATGGAGAATGAAATATCCCGATATCGCGGTCCGGCCAGGCCGTTCACCGTCCACGAAAACGCTCGTATGCGATCGAGAAATCTTGGGTTGTGCCTATAGTTCTCAAGGCCGGTTCCCGACGGCCCGCGCTTTTCGCGTCCCGCCCGAACGGCACGAACGAGCACCGATCAGCACCGATCAGCGCGAACCCCGATGGACCACCCCCGCACCGAGAGGCCTGCCGCTGCCATGAGCCACCCGGCGTCCTCACCTCCCGGCGGCCCCGGCGGCCCCGGCGGCACGGACGGCCCGCGCCGCCTGGTCGCCGGGCGCGAGCCCGCGGAGTTCGCCAGGTTCGGCGCGGTGCTGCTGCGGCGGCGCGTCACGCTCGCCTGGTTCCTGCTCGGCGGCCTCACTCTCGGCGTCCTCGCGCTCGTCCTGACCCCGGCCTCCTACACCGCCACGGCCGAGGTCCTCGTCTCGCCGACCGGCGTCCAGGAGCAGACCAACCCCACCACCCAGCGCCAGCGCGAACCGCTCAACCTCGACACCGAGGCCCAGATCGCCCACTCCGCCGTCGTCGCCGCCCGCGCCGCCCGCATCCTCAAGGTCCAAGACGCCGAGGCGCTGCGCGAACGCGTCACCGTCAACGTGCCGCCCAACTCCGCCGTCCTGGCCGTGTCCTACACCGCCGGCGACCCGGCGAGCGCCGCCGCCGGGGCGCAGGCGTTCGCCAAGGGCTACCTCGCCCAGCGCGAGTCGACGGCGAGACACGCCATCGACGCCCAGCTCAAGGCCCTGTCCGGCAAGCTGCGCCAGGTCGACTCCGCCCTCGGCGCCGTCGTCGCCGCCCTTCCCCGCGCCCCCCGCGGCTCGGCCCAGCGCACCATCGCCGTCCAGCGGCAGAACGTCCTCACCCGGCAGGTCTACGCGCTCACCCTCAAGCACGACGCGCTCAAGACCGTCGCGGTCACCCCCGGCAGCGTGATCAGCGACGCCCGGCCGCCCGGCTCCCCCGCCCGGCCGCGCCCGCCGCTGTACCTGGGCAGCGGGCTGTTCCTCGGCCTGCTCGCCGGCACCGGCGCCGCCATGCTGCGCGACCGCCTCGACACCCGCCTCAGGACCGCCGCCGACATCGAGCGCCTCACCGGCCTGCCCGTCCTGTGCAAGGGCGGCAACGCCCGCGAGCTGCGCGAACTCGCCATGGCCGTGGCCCGCCACCTGCGCGACGGCGGCGAGCTGCTCGTACGCGGCGTCACCCCCGGCGTCGACCCCGAGCCCATCGCCGACGACCTCCGCCTCGCCCTCACCGGCCTCGCCCCCATCTGGGTGCGCACCGACCAGGAGGCCCGCGCCGACGCCGCCCTCCTCGTCGTCGAGAGCCGCGCGGCCAGGTCCAAACAGCTCGCCCGGGCCGTACGCCAGCTCCGGCGCACCGAGATCTCGCCCCTCGGCGTGATCCTGCTGACGTCCTCGGCCGCGCCCGGCGGCACCCGCCGCGAGATCGGCCGGCCATCCGCCGACCCCGGCGCCCGGGCCTCGTGAGCCCACCATGAGCCTCTCTCCCCCCTGGCCGTCCCGCGCGCGCCTGCCCGCGCCCGCGGCCTGGCCGATCGCCGGCTACCTCGTCGGCTACCCGGTCTGGTGGGCGCTCGGCCTCGGCGGCCTCTCGATCGTCGTCGCCGCCGTGCCCATGGCGGTCGTGCTGTGGCGGCGCAGGCCGGTCCGCGTGCCGAAGGGCATGGGGCTGTGGGCCCTGCTCGTCGCCGGATACCTCGTCAGCGCGGTCATGCTCGGCGAGTCGCCCCCCGGCACGTACGGCGAGTTCGGCACCGGCCGCGTCCTCGGGTACGCCATGCGTCTCGCGTTGTACGTGGCGCTGGTCGTCATGGTGCTCTACCTGGTCAACCTCACCGAGCGCGAGCTGCCGCGGCGCGCGCTCGTGGGCATGCTCGGCGTGCTGTTCCTCACCACCGTGGCCGGGGGGCTGCTCGGCGTCGTCGCGCCGCGGTTCACGTTCACCTCGCCGGCCGAGATGGTGCTGCCGTCCTGGATCAGCGAGAACTCCTACGTCCGCAACCTGATCCACCCCACGGCGGCGCAGATCCAGCACGTCCTCGGGCACGCCGCGCCGCGCCCGGAGGCGCCCTTCGAGTGGGCCAACGCCTGGGGCGGCAACCTGTCGGTGCTGCTGGTCTGGTTCGTCGTCGGCTGGTGGGTGTACGGCGGGCCGGTGCGGCGGGCGCTGTGCGCGGCGGTGGTCGCCCTGGCGGCGATCCCCATCGTCTACTCGCTCAACCGCGGCCTGTGGATCGGCCTCGCCGTGTCGCTGGCCTACACGCTGGCCCGCGCGCGTCCCCGCACCGGGCTGGTGATCGGCGCCGCCGTGGCCGTCGCGGGGCTCCTCCTCGCCGCCGGGCCGCTCGCCGGCATCGTGGCCCAGCGCCTGGACAGCCCGCACAGCAACCGCATCCGGGCCTTCACCGTCGCCGCCACCCTGGAGGCCGCCGCCCACTCGCCGGTCATCGGGTACGGCAACACCCGCAACGCCTACGGCAACTACCAGACGATCACCACCGGCAAGACCGACTGGTGCGCCGAGTGCGGGCATCCGCCGCTCGGCAGCGACGGGCAGCTCTGGCTCCTGCTCATCACTCAGGGCTTCACCGGGGCCGCGCTGTACGTCGCGTTCTTCGCCGGGGCCGTCCGCCGCCACTGGCGCGACCGCACCCCCGTCGGGCGGGCGGGCACGCTCGTCATGATCCTCGCGCTGCTCTACATGGTCGTCTACGACGGCCTGATCACCGCGCTCACCCTGTACATGATCTCGTTCGCCCTTCTCTGGAGGAACGGCGCCGACGTCCTTCTGCCCGCCTCCCCGATTCACCCCGGCTTCGCGGGGCAGACGGACGGGGACAGCACCCGGCCGACGGCTCCGATGTCCGCTCCCGTGACGACCCCCATGACGGGCGTGGAGCGCCCTTCATGAGGGACTTCCGCGCGCGGCTGCGCTATCTCGACGAGGTGATCCTCTTGCTCTACCCGCCCGAAGACCTCACCCGCGAAGACACCCGCCCGGACACCCGCACCCGCACACCCGACAGACCGGCCCGCCGCGCCACCGAACGAGTGAACGGGCACACGACCGCGCCGGCGGACGGGCACACGACCGGACCGGAAGACAGGCGGGCACCGGTCCGGCGGGAGGCCCCCTACGCGCTCGTGCCGAGCCGGTTCCTGCCGCGGCGGCTCGTCCCCCGGTCCCTGTGGCTGCCCGGACGCCGCCGGCTGCCGAGCGGCCCCGGCACGATCGACGCCCACCTCGCCGAGGTCCTCGGGCGCCCGGTCACCGTCCTGCTGCACGTCCGCCCGGCCCGGCGCGCCAACCGCAAGCCCATCCTGGAGGTCCGCACGCCCTCCGGCCGGCCGCTGGCGTTCGTCAAGATCGGCGACACGGACCGCTCACGGGCGCTGGTCCGGCACGAGAGCGCCACCCTGCGCACGCTCGCCACGAGCCCGCTGAGCACGGTGGTCGCCCCCACCGTCCTCCACCACGGCACCTGGAACGGCCTGGACGTCCTCGCGCTGTCCCCGCTCCCCGCCCGCCGCGGCCGCGTCCCCACCCCCCTCCTCGAACGCGCCATCGCCGAGATCGCCACCCTGGGCCACGCCGTCACCGAGACAGCCGGGGCGGGACGTCCCGCCGGCGGGCACGCCTGGCACGGGGACTTCGCGCCGTGGAACATGGCGCCCGGGCCTGACGGGCGGCTGCTGGTGTGGGACTGGGAGCGGTTCGAGACCGGTGTCCCCCTGGGGTTCGACGCGCTGCACCACTTCTTCCAGCGCGCGCTGAAGCGCATGTCTCCCGAGGTGGCCGCCGCCGCCTGCCTGGCCCAGGCCCTGCCCACGCTCGCCCCCTTCGGCCTGTCCGCGGGGCAGGCGCGCCACACGGCCGTCCGGTACCTGATCGCCCTGGCCGACCGTCACGAGCGGGACGGTCTCCAGCCGCTCGGGCCGCCCGAGCGGTGGCTCGCGCCCCTCGTCGACCATCAGGAGGTCATCACGTGAACCCCACGGTCAAACGATCCGCCCACGCCGTGTCGCACACGGCCGGGCGGCTCACCGTCGGCGGGCGCCTGCTGCCGTCCTTCCTGATCGTCGGCGCGCAACGCTGCGGCACGACCTCGCTGTACCGTGCCCTCGCCCAGCACCCTCTCGTGCTCAAACCCGTCCTGCGCAAGGGCGTCCACTATTTCGACACGGCCTACGACAAGGGGCTGTCGTGGTACCGCGCGCACTTCCCGCTGCGGGCCACGGCGGCCCGCCTGCACCGCCGGTACGGCACGCGCCCGCTGGCCTTCGAGTCCTCGCCCTACTACATGTTCCACCCGCTGTCGCCGTACCGCATGGCCCGTGACCTGCCCGGCGCCAAGATGATCGTGCTGGTGCGCGACCCGGTCGAGCGGGCGTACTCCGCCCACGCCCACGAGGTCGCGCGCGGGTTCGAGACCGAGCGGTCGTTCGCGCGTGCCGTCGGGCTGGAACCCGCGCGGCTGGCCGGAGAGATCGAGCGGCTGTGCGAGGAGCCGTACGGCCACAGCCACGCCCACCGGCACCACGCCTACGTCGCCCGCGGGCAGTACGCCGAACAGCTCGCGCGCCTGGAGTCCGTGGTCGCGCGCCGCCGCATCCTCGTGATCGACAGCGGGCGGTTCTTCGCGACCCCCGAGCCCGTGTACGACCAGGTGCTGGAGTTCCTCGGCCTGCCGCGCCTCGGCGACCCGGTGTTCGAGCGGCACAACGCCCGTCCCCGCCCGGCCGAGATGCCCCGGTCGCTGCGCGACGAGCTTTCCGAGCACTTCGTCCCCTGGGACCTCAAGCTGTGCGACTGGCTCGGCGACGTCCCCTCCTGGTGCCGCTGACCTCTCGCCCCTCCGTCCTTGACTCCTCTCACGGCCATGTCGTCCTCCGATGGGCGCGCGGTGGCCTCCCTGGTCCGAGGCGGCGCCGCGGGACTGGCCGGAGCGGTGGCCGGCGCCGCGGCACAGATGCTGATCGTCGTCGCGCTGACCCGCGGGCTGGACGCGGCCTCGGCGGGGACGGTGCTCACCGCCACGTCGCTGTGCCTGATGGCCGCGGGCGTCCTCCGGCTGGACACCGGCAATGGGCTGATCTATTTCATCGCCCGCCACCGCGACGGGGCACATCCCGATATTTCCAGACTCGTTCGGTCGGCCCTGCTCCCCGTCCTCGTCCTGTCCGTCGCGGCGGCGACCCTCGCGTACATCGGCGCGGACACCGTTGTCGCGGCGCTGAACCACGGATCCGGGAGCGGGTGGTCACCGTCTCCCCCAACGGGCACCTCCACGGGAGGCACCGGGACGGTCGCCGTCGCGGCCTCGCTCGTGACGGCCGACGCGACGGCGACGGTCGTGCGCACGCTGGCCGTCGCCCTCCCCTTCGTCGTCTGCGCGGACATCCTGCTCGCCGCGACCCGCGGCTTCGGCGCGATGCGCCCGACCATCCTGCTCGGCGGCGTGCTCCAGCCCGGCGGGCAGCTCGTCCTCGTCGGCGCCCTGCTGGCGGCCGGAGCAGCCCCGGCGTGGGCGATCCCCGCGGCCTGGGCGGCCCCGTACCTGCCCGTCGTCCTCCTCGCCGCCCTCTGGTTACGCCGCCGCGTCCCCCCGCCGGGCGGGACGCCGAACGTCACACCGCGTTTCTGGCGGTACACGGCGCCGCGTGCCTTCGGGGCCGCGACGCAGGCCGTGTTCCAGCGGCTGGACGTCGTCATCGTGGCCGCGCTCGCCGGGCCCGCCGAGGCCGCCGTCTACACCGCCGCCACCCGGTTCAAGGTGGTCGGCCAGCTCGCGAACCAGGGCCTGACCCAGGCGGTGCAGCCCCGCCTCGTCCGCGCGCTGGCGGACGGCGACCTGCCCCTGGCCCGCGTGCTCTACCAGGCGACCACGATGTGGCTGGTCGTCCTCACCTGGCCGATCTGGCTGGGGTACGCGCTGCTCGCGCCGTGGCTACTGCGGGTGTTCGGCGAGGGGTACGAGGGCGGGGCGGCGGTCGCCGTGGTCCTGGCGGTCACGATGATGGCCGCGACGGCCTGCGGCATGGTGGACGTGGTGCTGATCGCCGCCGGGCACACCGTGTCCAGCACGCTCAACATGCTCACCGCGATCGTGGTGACCGTGGCCCTGGACGTGGTCCTGGTCCCCGCCTACGGCACGCTCGGCGCCGCCCTCGGATGGTCGGCCGGCGTCCTCGTCAAGAACGCGCTCCCCCTGGTGCGCGTCTCCCGCCGCTACGGCCTGCACCCCTTCGGCCGCCACAGCCTCCCCTCCCTCCGTCTCCCCCCCTCCCTCCCGGCCCTCAGACCCTCCCCGGAGCCTGCGCCTACGAGCGGCCGGAGCGCCGGGCGCGTGACCTCGTGAACGGCCGGCGTGCGGGCGGCCCGCCCATCCTGGTGACCGGGCTGCCCCGCAGCGGGACGAGCTGGGCGGGCAAGATGCTCGCGGCGAGCGGCGAGGCGGTGTACGTGAACGAGCCGCTCAACCCGCTGCGCCCGCCCGGCCGCTCCCCCGGCGTGCTCGACGCCACCGTGTCCCACCGGTTCCAGTACATCTGCGCCGACGGCGAGGAGCCGTGGCTGCGCGCCTTCTCCGGCACCGTGGGCCTCCGCTACGGGTACGCGGCCGAGCTGCGCCGCAACCGCCGTCCCGGCGACCTCGCCCGGCTGGTCAGGAACGCGTCCTCGTTCACGGCCGGCAGGATGCTCGGACACCGGGCGCTGCTGGACGACCCGTTCGCGCTGTTCTCGGCGGGATGGTTCGCCGAGCGGCTCGACTGCCGGGTCGTCCTGCTGGTGCGCGACCCGGTGTCCCTCGTGGCGAGCTGGCGGCGGCTCGGCTGGACGGTGGACGTCCGCGAACTGCTCGGGCAGCCCCTGCTGGTCCGCGACCACCCATGCCTGCGGGAGCTGTCCCCGCTGGCCGGTTCGCGGGACGGCCTGACGACGACCGCGGCGCTGTGGCGCGTCGCCGGGACGGTCACCGAGACGCTGGCCGGACGGCACCCCGGCGTCCGCGTCGTCCGCTACGAGGACCTGGTCACCGACCCCGTCAACGGCTACCGCGACCTGTACGCCTGGTGCGGCCTCACCTGGTCCTGCCGAGCGGAGAAAGCGATCATCCACGCCTCCCGGCAAGCACGATCCCCACGCGCGCGCGCCACCGCTTTCCGCTGGCACGGCCTGTCACGCACCGCGTACCGCCCCATGGACCCACGCCAGGCCCTCGCCGGCCACCGCGACCGCCTCACTCCCGACGAGATCGCCCACATCCTCGCCCTGACCCGCCCGGACGCCCCTCACCACGAGGCGTCGCCGGGGTCGGTCACGACGGGGGACGGTTGAGAGCGGTGGCGATGCGGCTGAGCCACCGGTCCACGGGGCCGAGGGTGATGAGGCCGCTGCCCGCGCCCGCGATCTCACCCGCCGCCGGCAGCAGCCGGGCCTGCACCCGTTCCAGCACAGGCAGGTCGCCCAGCTCAAGCGCGACCGCGGCCTCCAGGCAGCACAGGGCTTCATAGAGCAGATCCGGAGCCGGTTCCGGCACCGCACGCAACGCCGCCCGCGCGTCGGCGCGCCGCCCTTCCCCGAGCAGCACGAACGGCTCGGCCCAGGGCCGATACGGACCCCAGTCCGCGCCGAGGTCGATCTGCCCGGCGACCTCCGCAGCGGACCGCACGGCGTCCCTGACGGACGGCGCGGCCTTCCCTGCGGCATCCGCGACGAACGGCAAGGCATACCCGGTGAACGACTTGGCCTCCCTGACGGACGGCGCGGCCTTCGTGGCCGACGCTGCGGGCTCCGTGGCGGGCGCCGTGCCGTCCGACAGGCTCAGGCTCAGGCTCAGGCGGGTGAGCGCCGGCAGGCCGCGTTCCACGCCGGGCATGCCGGCGCCGTCCAGCCGTGCGGCGGCTTCGCGGTAGGCGGTCGCGGCCTGCTCGATCCGCCCCTGGACGGCGAGCCGCAGCGCGCGGTACCACTGCGTGAAGACGGTCGCCAGCGGACGTTCGTGGCGCTCGGCCAGCAGGTCGACGGCGGCGGCGTGCTCGTCGGCGCCGGGAAGGTCCCCCAGGGCGGCGCGGGCCTGCACGCGGACCAGGTGGCCGAGGATCTCGTAGGTCGCCAGTCCGTGCCGGCCCGCCAAGGCGACCAGCTCCGCGCCGATCGCGTCCCGCCGCGCCGCGAGACCGGCCCGCGTGCACGACTGCACGTACAACCCGTTCAACGCGAACGCCAGCAGCGCCGGATCCCCCAACCGGCGCGCGATCTCCACCCCTTCCCGCGCCGCCTCCGGCCCACGCGCGGACCGCACCCCTCGCATCTCCAACGCGATCGTCACCAACAACCGCGCCCGCACCCCCTCACCCCCACCACCTGACGCACGCCCACTCCCCAGCACGCCCGACAACCCCGCCTCGTGAGCGTCACCGCTGACCGGTCGTGCCCCTTCCCTCTCGTCCCCCGACTGCCTTGTCTCCTCGTGAGCGTCGCCGCTGGACGGCCGTGCCCCTTCCCGCTTCAGGGCCGCCAGGGTGTGTTCGGCGGTGGTGACGATGCGCTGGGACTGTTCGGGGTCGTCGCTGCGGGTCCAGATGGTGGGGACGTCGTAGGCGCCGATGACGCGGGCGGTCAGCTCGGGGTCGCCGAACTCCTCGGCCGCGCCGATGATCGCCGGCCGCTGCTCCTGGGCCGCCCGCAGGCCGCTGCCCCCGGTCACCGCGAGGTTGCGCAGCAGGCCGACGGTGGACTCCAGCCGGGCGCGAGCCCCGGCGGCGACCGCACGGTCGTACGCCTCGGCCGCCTGGCTCCACAGCCGCGCCCCGGTGACCGCGCTGGACGGCTGGTCGAGGCGGGGATCGTGCGCGAGGATGTCGGCCTGCAACCGGCGCAGCTCCGGACCCGGGTCCACGCCGAGCTCGTCCGCGAGCGCAGCCCGGGCCCGGCGCAGCACGGCGAGCGCGTCGCCCTGGCGGCCCGTGCGGTACAGGGCCAGGGCGAGCAGACGCCAGGCGTTCTCCCGCCAGGGCTGCCCCGCCAGGTGCGCCTCCAGGTCGCGTACGGCCTCGGCGGCGAGCCCGACGGCCAGCCGTGCCTCCGCGAGCCGCTCCACCGCCTGGAGGCGCAGCTCGCCGAGGCGGGAGCGCTCCGCCAGCGTCCACTCCTCGTCGGCGAATTCGGCGTACGCCGGGCCGCGCCACAGGTCCAGGGCCTGTTTCAGCCGTTCGAGCGCCCGCGCGGGCGGCAGGGTGGCGGCGGCGTCGACGCCGGCCTCGAAGCGCCAGGCGTCCACGTCGTCCGGGGCGGCCCGCAGTGCGTACCCGGGTCCCTCCGTGACCAGCAGGCGGGCCGGGGTCCGGGGCGGGCGGCCGGGTTCAAGGACGCGGCGCAGCGCGCCCACGAAGGTCTGCACGGCGCCGACGGCCCCCGGCCTCGGCTCGTCCCACAGGTCGTCCACCAGGCGGGACACAGGGACCACGCGACGGCGGGCCACGATGAGCCGCGCCAGCACCGCCCGATGCCGCGGCCCCTTCAACCCGAGCACCCCGCCACCCCGCTCAGCCGCCACCGGCCCGAGCACCCCGAACGTCACCCTCTCCATCACACCCCCACCCCTTGGAACACC
This sequence comes from Sphaerisporangium siamense, assembly GCF_014205275.1. NCBI lineage: Bacteria > Bacillati > Actinomycetota > Actinomycetes > Streptosporangiales > Streptosporangiaceae > Sphaerisporangium > Sphaerisporangium siamense. The sequence goes on along the minus strand of NZ_JACHND010000001.1, from coordinate 2,455,350 downwards.
ACCGCGCCGAGCCCGCCGGACGCCATCCCGCTCACCCTTGGGAGGACCCCCGATCAGGAGACTCCACAGGTCGCCGACGCCATCTCATCCCCGCGCTTCTGGACACGTCAGACGCCATCTCACCTCCCGCTCCGGACACCAGCGACCCGAGCGCACGGAACGTGGGCCGCTTCCTCTCCCCCGGTGTCGCGTCCGGTCACCACGGTATGTGCTGAGTGGATGCTGATTGGCGGGAGTCAGGCTGGGGGTGGCCGCCTTCAGGTGGCGGTTTCCTCCGCGAGCGAACGAAAGCGGTTCACCATGGCACCGACCATTCCCGGCTTCGACTACCGGCGCGTTCAGGTCGCCGACGACGTGGCGCTGAGCGTCGCCGTCGGCGGCTCGGGCCCGCCGATCGTGCTGCTGCACGGCTTCCCGCAGACGCATCTCATGTGGCGGCACGTCGCCGCGGACCTCGCGGCCGATCACACGGTGATCTGCCCCGACCTGCGCGGCTACGGCGCCAGTGACAAGCCCGTGGACGACGGCGGCGGCACGTACGGCAAGCGGACCATGGCGGCCGACGTCGTGGCGCTGGCCCGCGCGCTCGGGCACGAGCGGTTCGCGCTGGCCGGGCACGACCGGGGCGCGCTGGTCGCCTTCCGCGCCGGGCTGGACCACCCGGCCGCCGTCACCCATCTGGCCTGCCTGGACGTGCTGCCGACCCTGGACATGTGGGACGTGATGCACGGCACGAGCGCCGCCGTGGGTTTCCACCTCTACCTGATGGCCCAGCCGCCGGACCTGCCGGAGCGGATGATCGCCGCCGCCCCGGACGTCTTCTTCGCCCATTTCCTGGACATCTGGGCGCAGAACCCCGAGGCCGTTCCCGCCGAGGTCCGGGCCGCGTACCTGGACGCCTGCCGCGACGCGGTGCCGTCGATCGTGGCGGACTACCGCGCCTCGGCGACCGTCGACGTCGACCACGACCGCGCCGACCGGGCGGCGGGCAACCAGTTGCGCATGCCGGTGACCGTGCTGCAACAGGACTGGGGCGCCGCACTCGGCTACGACGCGGCAGCCGTCTGGCGCGCCTGGGCCCCCGACCTGACCCACGCGACCGTGACCTGCGGCCACTTCATGGCCGAAGAGGCCCCAGAAACGGTCACAGCGCGACTCCGCGACCTCATGACCCGCTGAACCGAGACCGGGGCCGCCCGCCAGTGGCTCCCGCCGGGACGGCGAATTCGGAGAAGTCGCCCGATCAGGCCGAAGACCAACGGACGGAGTGCGGGAGGAAGGCCCAGCACCGCGTGTCCATGCCGCAGGCGCCGGAGACCTTCGCCGGCACGGCTTCTCACGCGCGTGCGCCGGCGGACCGGGCCGACCTCCCCAGCACGTGGCGCATGACGCCTGATCACTTCTCATGGCCCGGCGGCGGCGTGGCTCGTACCATGATGGCGTGAGGGGTTTCTTCCGGTCTGTCTGGCACGAGCCCCGTTCCCCCAATCCTCCGCACCGGGTATGGCGCGACTGGGTTCTCGTCGCCGTACTGGTCCCGCTCGCCGTGGTCGAAGGCGTGGTGCGGCCGGATCTCCCGTGGCGGACCCTCTCGGTGCTCCTCACCATCGGGCTGGTGCCCACGTTGTTGTGGCGCCGGACCAGGCCCCTGCTGATGGTCGCGGTCATCTTCGCCGGCACCACCCTGGCCTCGCTGCTCACGGGCGGCGAGTCGGCGGAGACGAACACGATGGCCTTCCTGGTGATCGTGATGTACGCGTTGTTCCGCTGGGGTTCCGGACGCGAGGCCGTGATCGGGTTCGTGCTGATGACCGCCGCGCTGGCCGTCGCGGTCCTCACCGGCCGCCTCGTCCTCTCCGACGCGTTCCAAGGGCTCGCCGTCGTCATCGCGGCCATGGCACTCGGCGGGACGTTCCGCTACCGGGCCCGGGCCAGGATGCGCGAACTCGACCAGGTCAAGCTTCTCGAACGCGAACAGCTGGCGCGCGACCTGCACGACACGGTCGCGCACCACATCTCGGCGATGGCGATCCGCGCCCAGGCGGGCCTGGCCTTGTCGCCGTCGCGCCCCGGCGCCGCGACCGAGGCGCTGGAACTGATCGAAGCCGAGGCGGCGCGCGCCCTCGCGGAGATGAACGCCATGGTCCGCGTGCTCCGCCGGACGCGACCGGCGGAGCTGGCCCCCGGGCGGCGGATCGCCGACGTGAAAGAGCTGGCCGACCGTCCCCGTGTCGGGCCGTCCGTGGAAGTGGAGATCTCCGGCGAGGTGGACGGCGTCTCCCCGGCGGTGGGGGCCGCGGTCTACCGCATCGCCCAGGAGTCGGTCACGAACGCCAGACGGCATGCCCGGCGCGCCACCCGCATCGAGGTCCGCGTCGCCGCCGACGACACGTCGGTGCGCCTGCGGGTGAGCGACGACGGCGACACCGGCCACGTACGCCCGGCCACGTCGCCGGGGTACGGCCTCATCGGCATGATGGAGCGCGCCCGCCTGCTCGGCGGCACCTGCGTCGCCTCCCCCGGCCCCGCCCAGGGGTGGACCGTGACCGCCGTCCTGCCCCGCTCCGGGTCGGCCCCATGAGCGTCCGGGTGGTCGTCGCGGACGACCAGGAGATCGTCCGTACCGGGCTCGCGATGATCCTGGACGCCCAGCCGGACATCGAGGTCGTCGGCCAGGCCGAGGACGGACGGCGTGCGGTCGAGCTGGCGCGGCGCCTGCGCCCCGACGTGTGCCTGTTCGACATCCGCATGCCCGTTCTGGATGGCATCGCGGCCACGCGCACCCTCGCCGGACCGGGCGTCGAGGACCCCCTCGCGGTCGTCGTCATCACCACGTTCGACCTCGACGAGTACGTCTACGCCGCCCTGCGGGCCGGCGCCCGGGGATTCCTGCTCAAGAACGCGGGCGCCGCCCTGCTCTCCCAGGCCGTGCACGCCGCCGCCGACGGCGACGCGCTGATCGCCCCGAGCATCACGGCCCGGCTGCTCGGCGCCTTCGCCCGGACGGGGCCCGCCTCGCCGCCCGTGCAACCCATCGAGGCGCTCACGCTCCGAGAGGAGCAGATCCTGGCCGCCGTGGCGCGGGGGCGGACCAACAGCGAGATCGCCCACGAACTGCACATCTCTCTCAGCACGGCGAAGTCGCACATCGCGAGCCTGATGGCCAAGCTGGGCGCCCGCAACCGCGTCGAGATCGCCATATGGGCTTACGAGACCAACCGCGTCCGGACCTGAGCGGGGCGGCGGTCCCGGCGGAGGAACCACTCGGCCACCACCAGGTTGATCACCCATCCCGCGGCCACGAGCAGGGCCCTGGGCAGCTCGCCGGGCGTGCCGAAGAAGATGAACCAGGGCAGGTGAGTCAGGACCTGCGTGCCCGCGCCCAGCCCGATCGCGTACGCGCGCGTCATCCAGGCGCGGTGCCCGGCGATGTCCCGCCGCCGGATCGCGGCGAGGCCGAGCAGAATGGACGCGGCCATGGCCCCGCCGAACACGAGCCGGAAGCCCGCGAGGAGTTCGCCGTCGCCAGGGGGCCAGGGGTAGAACACGGTCATCCACAGACCCGTGATCGCCGCGAGGAGCCCGCACGGAATCAGGAGCCGACCCGCCGCACGGTGCCAGGCCGGCCTGCGGCGGCGGAACCCGCGGGCGAACTGGAAGGCGCCGAGAACGCTGTAGATCGTGGCGCCGACGATGTGCAACACCACGGGCAGAGGCACCGCGAAGAACCGAGCGTTCTCCGGAGTCACCGCCGCCCCGCTGATCAGCCCGTCCAGCCGCACCCCACCCGCGATCACCGGAACAGCGGCAAGCAAGACCAGCCCGACAGGCACCCGCCACTGTCCCCGCGACTTCCCCGTCCCCGCCGCATTGCCCCCACCCACCGCAGAGAACGCACCCGTCCGCGCCGCGCTGCCCCCACCTGCTGCAGGGAAGGCATCCGTCCGCGCCGCACTGCCCCCGCTCGCTGACCCGCCCTCTCCCGTCTCCCGAGCCGCCGGTTCGTCCTCTCCAGCCGCCGGGCTACCCTTCCGCGCCGCCGGGCTAGCCCCTTCCGCGTTCTGCGGGAACGCGGAGGCGTCCGCGCCGGCGGTCGGGCGCATGCCGGTGTTCCGTGCCCCGATCGCCCTGCCGCCTGGGGTCACCTGCCTTGTCGTGGTGGTGATCCCGATGCTTTCGTTCGTCATGGTTCGATCGTGGCGGGGAGGCGGCCGGGCTTCATCGATGGAACGGTCAGACCTGGGTCAGCCGATCGCCCACGAACCAGGCGTACTTTCGGCCGGCGAGGGGCTCGCACCGGCCCACCCCGCCGCCGGTCACGTCAAGACCGACGAGCCTCCCGGGCAGGTCGATCGCATGACCTCCAGGCTCAGGAGGGGCGGCGCCCGCAGAGAAGTCGCTTGACCAGGCACACCAGGAGCAGGCGGAGCGCGAACGGCAGATCGTCGATCAGGTAGCGGCGGGCGAGGCGGCCCGGCTCGGAGGCCAGGCGGAACAGCCATTCCAGGCCGGACCGCTGCATCCATTCGGGCGCCCTGCGCGCCGTGCCCGCCGCGAAGGAGATGGCGGACCCGCAGCCGACGAACCAGGCGCCCGGCAGATCCTGACGGACCATGCTGATCAGCCGGTCCTGCTTGGGGAACCCGAGCCCGACGAACACCACGTCGGGATCGGCCGCCACCAGCGCCTCGCGCACGGCCCCGAACCCCTCGGGCGTCTTCTCGAACCCGTACGGCGGCGCGGACCCCCCGGCCACCCGCAGGCCGGGGAAGCGGGCCCGCAGCACCTGCGCGGCTTTGCAGGGGACGCCCGGCGGCCCGCCGAGCAGGTAGATCGACAAGCCGTTGGCCGCCGCCGCCTCCGACAGCGACCAGATCAGGTCGGCGCCGGTGACGCGGTCGGGGACGGGCGTGCCGAGCAGCCGGGACGCCCACACCAGCGGCATGCCGTCGGGGACGGCGAGGTCGGCGCCCGCGATGATGGCCCGCACCTCGGGGTCGCGGGCGCAGGCACGGCAGATGTCCACGTTCGGGGTGACCACGTGGCCGCCCTCCCCCCGCCGGAGGGCGGCGACGACGTGGCCGACCACCTCCTCCTCGGTGAGGGCGTCCACCGGAAGGCCGCCGATCGTCAGCCGCGGGGCACCGGTCGTCGTGCGCGGCGGCATCAGATGCCGTGCCCGCGGGTGTGCAGCACGCTCAGCACCGAGCGCGCGGAGACCAGGCCGAGCGCGACCGCCAGCGCGATGGGCGCCCTCGGCTCGCCCCAGCGGGCGGCGAACGCGCGTAACGCCCACCGCCCGGCCGCGCGGCGCCGTCCGAGCGCGGCGTTGTGGAAGGCGAGTTGCCCGTAGACGCGGGCGGCGCCGCGCCGGTCGGCGGCGAGGGCGGGGTGGCGGGCGAGCATCCATTCGAGGCCCGCGATGCGGTCGGCCCAGCGGGTGACGTACGCCGAGCCGCCCCAGCGGACGCGGACCAGGGGGCGGTCGACGTAGACGATGGGATGCCGCCCGGCGGCGCGCAGCGCGAGGTCCCAGTCTTCGTTGTGCCCTCCGGGCGCGCTCTCGTCGGGCCAGATGGTGCCGCGCCGGAACAGGAACGTCGAGGAGTGGACCATCATCATGCGCGAGCGCGTGAGGTGGCGGGCGGTGACGCGGTCGGTGCCGGCGAGGCGGGTGACGCGGTGGGTGCCGTACTCGACCTCGACGGCGCATCCGGCGAACTCGGCCGCGGGGTCGGCGTCGAGCGCGGCGAGCTGCGCGGGCAGCTTGCCGGGCAGCCACAGATCGTCGTCGTCGCAGAACGCCACCAGCGGGGTGCCGAGCGCGGCGATGCCCGTGTTGCGCGCCCCGGGCAGGCCGGGGGTGAGGTGGTTGCCCATCACGCGCACCCGGCCGGACCGTCGCGTGGAGGCGTCGCTCACCTGGCGGGTCATGGCCGCCACGTCCCCGCGGCCCGCGACCGCGATGGCGTCCACCTGGCGGGCGACGGCGGCAACGTTCCCGCGGTCCACGACCACGACGACGTCCACCCCGCCGGGGACGTCCTGAGCCAGGACCGCGGCGAGGGCGGCGCGCAGGTGGTGCGGGCGGTCGCCGCGCGTGGGGATCACGACTCCTACGAGCGGGTTCGCGGGGCTCGCCGGCTCCGGGAGCCTCCGGCGATCCATCGGCTTCCTCCGCGCGGGCGGGTCCGTCGGTTCCATCGGCTTCCCGTGCGCCGGCGGGTCCGTCGCTTCCGTCCGCTTCTCCTGCGCCGGCGGCTCCTTGGGCTCCATCGGCTTCATCGGCACTCCTGGGCGGCGACTCCGGCGGGGATGCGTGGGACGCGGGCCTCGTCCCGGGCGGGACGGCCGCGGGGGTGGTAGCCGTACTGGAGCATGAGCGGCCAGGTCAGCGCGGTGACCAGCCAGCGGTGCAGGCGCGGCTGGCGTTCGCGCCAGGTGTCGTCCGTGGTGAGTTCGAGGGCGCCGACCGTGAAGCGCATGGGGTTGCCCGCGCAGGTGTGGGCGGTGGACAGCTCGGCCACACCTGGCCGCAGGAAGCCGAGCGCGACCCCGCCGAGCCCGAGGCGGCCCAGCAGCGCCGCCAGGACGGCCGGAGGGTCGGCGAGCAGGTCTTCGTACCGGACGCGGATGACGGTGCCGCGGCGCCGGGCGAGCAGCTCGTAGGCGAGGTTCTGCACGAGCCAGTGGACGGCCGTCCGCACGGGGGGCCAGCGGGTCATGGCGCCGCCGCTCTCGGGCCTGGTGACCTGTCTGTGCCAGGAGTAGGCGACCGCGCGCGGATCGCGGACGACGTGCACGACGCTGAGATCGACCACGGGTGAGGTGCGCAGGCAGAAGGCGAGGGAGGCGTGCTTGCTGGAGTCGACCACGACCGGGCGGCCGGAGATCTTGGCCGCCGCCTCGTACACCCGGGAGTATGCCCGGGTGTACCCGCTGAGGCCCACCTGGAGGCGCTGGGAGGCCAGCGCGGGGATACGCCGGGTGCGGTCGACCCGGCGTCGCAACGTCAGGACGCGGTCGGCGAGACCCGACGACCAGCCGCCGAACGCGCGGATGCCGACCCGCCGCCAGAACTCGCACGCCCCGAACGGCTCCCCGCACCCGCACGGCTCCCTGGCGATGATCCCGCGTTCCCACAGATGGATCACCTCGCCCAGGGGCGCCACCCCCGGCACCTCCCCCAGCAACCGCTCAAGCAGCGTCGTACCGCTACGCCCCAGCCCACCTATGAAGATCACTCGAACACCCACGGCCCGGACCCCCGAGAACGCCCAACACGGAACGTGCCGACGCTAGCGCGGAGAGTAATCGTCCGGTGCCGGAATGGTAAAGGATCTACATAGGAACCGGTTCACCTCCTCGCCAGGCGCCCGATGAAGTGCTCACCCCCCGCGGAAGCGCCACGGCGGGGACTTCCCCCGTTCTCGGTCCTCGACGGCGCCGACGCGAAGACCGAATCGATCAGCCGGCGGCGACGGCGGCGCCGAACCACCGAGGCAGGTGGCCGAGCAGATCCCGCTGGTCGTCGCCGGCCCACGCCACGTGGCCGTCCGGGCGCAGCAGCACGGCGGGCACGTCCAGTTCCTCGCTGACGTCGAAGACGTGGTCGACCCGATCCGCCCACCCCGCCACCGAAAGCCGGCCGGTCTGGTCTAGCAGCAGTCCACGGCCGTCGCGCGTCAGCTCATAGAGGCGCCCCCGCTTCAGCGCCACGTCCCGCATCCTCCGGCCGAGCAGTTCGTGCCCCTCGCCGAAGTCGTAGCGGACCCCGATCGCGGTGATCTTCTCGATCAGGTGCCGGTGCACCTCCTCGAAGTCCATCAGTTCCGCCAGCAGCCGGCGCACCGCCCGGGGGCCTGGTTCGAGGGACATCAGCTCGGACTGCACGCGGGTGTTGTTCAGCACGTCGGCGGCCACCGGGTGCCGTTCGGCGTGGTAGCTGTCCAGCAGCCCCTCCGGCGCCCAGCCGCCGACCTCGGCGGCCAGTTTCCAGCCGAGGTTGAACGCGTCCTGGATGCCGAGGTTGAGCCCCTGCCCGCCCAGCGGCGGGTGGACGTGCGCCGCGTCGCCGGCCATCAGCACACGGCCGACCCGGTAGCGTTCGGCCTGCCGGGTGCCGTCGCCGAACCGCGACAGCCAGCGCGGCGAGTGCACGCCGAAGTCCGTGCCGGCGAACACCCGCAGCCGCCGCTTGAACTCCTCAAGGGACGGCGGGACCGTACGGTCCTCGGCGACTCCTTCGGCGGGCACCACGACGCGGTACAGCCCGTCCCCGAGGGGCCCGGCGCCGAACCCGCGATGGGTCTCGCGGACTTCCGCGACGATGGCGGCGACCGTCGCCGAGTCCTCGGTCACCTCCATCTCGCCCAGCAGCCACTCGGTCCTGGCGGGCTCACCGGGGAAGCCGACGCCGAGCAGCTTGCGCACCGTGCTGCGGCCGCCGTCGCACCCGACGAGGTAGCGCGCGCGCAGCCGCGTGCCGTCGGCCAGCTCGGCGGTCACTCCCTGGTCGTCCTGGCTCAGCCCGGTCAGCTCATGGCCGCGCCGGATCTCGGCGCCGAGCTCGGTGGCACGCTCGGCCAGCAGGCGATCGGTGACGGTCTGGGGGATGCCGAGGATGTACGAATGCGCGGTGTCCAGCCTGTCCGGCCACGGCTTGTCGATGCCGGCGAAGTATCCACCGAGCCTGGACTTCCGGCCGTGGGCGAGGAACCGCTCCAGCAGGCCGCGCTGGTCCATCACCTCGATGCTGCGCACGTGCAGGCCGAGCGCGCGGACGATTCCGGCCGGCTCGGCGTCCTTCTCCAGCACGAGCACGTGCACACCGTGCAGCCGCAGCTCACTGGCCAGCATCAAGCCTGTCGGCCCGGCACCGGCGATGACCACGTCGAACATGAACCCCCCGTTCAATGAGATCCCGTTTCGGGTCGGCGGCGCGCACCCGCGCGCACATGTGCGTCGCGAATCCCTGATTCCACGGGCTCGCGCCCCGGCCGGACATTCTGCGGCAGACCCGGGGCCTTGCCGCAAGGCCCCCGGTGCGCTATAGGTTGAAAGTGGCGGGATCTTCGCTGGAAGCGGCCCCGCGTCTACCCCAGCCGGCAGCCGCTGTGCGGGACCGGCTTCATCCAGACTTACCCGTGATGTCCCACGTCGGCGTGGTCGTCATGCCGACTCGGGCCGGCGGAGGGCGTAGCGGCCGGGGGTGCAGCCGTACTCCTTGGTGAAGGCGGCGATGAAGGCCGACGGGGTGGCGTATCCGACGCGCCGCGCGACCTCGGCCACCGGGTGGATCTCCAGCAGGGTCCGTGCCGCGCGCAGGCGCAGGCGGGTACGCCACTGCGAGTACGACATGCCGAACTCGCGCTCGAAGTCGCGTTGCAGGGTCTTGACGCTGATGTGCAGCCGTTCGGCCCACTCGTCCAGGCGGACCGGGTCGCCCGGGTCGTGCGACAGCGCGCGGGCGACCTGCATCGCGAAACCGGTGCCGGTGGCGTGGTGGCTGACGAACTCGCGGGTCGACGCGCCGAGTCCGGCCATGATGCGGCGGCGGGCGACGAGCGCCTCCTCCTCGTCCTGACCGGTACGGGCGATCGCCAGGACGAGCCGGGCCGCCTCGTCGTCGATGGAGACCGGTCCGGCCCGGAGCCCGGCGAGCGCCGGCGGCACCTCGCGCAGGCAGATCCGGTACACGGTGTGCCAGTCCGTGGCCTGTACCTCGTGGCTCACGGCACGGTGGGCCCAGAACGCCTCCCGTGGTCCGATGAACTGCGTGTCGGCGCCGTACCGGGTGGAGAGCATGCCCTCGGGCGACCAGTAGAGCTGGTGCAGGAAGTCCTCCCGGCTCCGGCCGAATTCGAGCACGGCCGCCGAGCGGTACTTGAGCACCAGGATGCCGTCGGGCCGGCCGAGACCGTAGCCGTACTCCTCGCACGACATCGGATCCGTCCCGGAAGGGGGCACGACCGTCACCGAGTGACCTCCCGCCGACATCGACTGACCTCTCGCCGACACTGCAACCATGTTTGGTGAGGCTATCCTAACTAACCATTGTTGTATGGGATGGGGCCCTCCTGTCCTGTATGTCCAAGCATGTCGTTTAAGGACCACGTTCATGTCTTCTCGACGGCCCTGGCGCCTGGCCGGCGCTCTCGCTCTCTCACTCGCCTTGGTGGTGGGCTGCGGTTCCGCCGGCTCCACGGGCTCCGGCGATTCCGCCGGCGCGCAGTCCGGCGCGGCGCAGACCCGGGTGTTCACCGCCGACAACGGCGACGTCACGATCCCGGTCGCGCCCAAACGGGTCGTCGCGACCGGCTACGCGGTGCCCGCGCTCATCGAGGCCGGCGCCGCCCTGGCCGGCATCTCCACGTGGCGACGCGGCCTGCCGATGATGACCGCGCAGCAGCGCGCCACCTACGACGGCCTCACCAAGATCGCGGGCGAGACGGCGGCCGAGACCAACTACGAGGCCATCGCCGCCGCCAAACCGGATCTGATCATCATCGGCGTGCCGAAGCCGGTACTCGCCGAGATCAACCTGGACCGGCTGAAGTCCATCGCCCCCGTCGTCGCGATCGGCCCCACCATTCCCTCCGCGTGGCGCGAACGGTCCCGGCTCCAGGCCGACGCCGCCGGCCGCCTCGACCACTTCGAAGCCACCAAGACGACGTACGAGAAGAAGGCGGCCGAGCTCGCCGCCAAGTACAAGTCCGCTCTGGACGGCGTGAAGTTCGGCCACGTGGGCGCCTACGGCGACGTCGCGGAAGGAACGTTCCACCGCGAGTTCGCCGGTTCGTGGGGCACCAACATCGCCCAGGACATCGGCGTGAACTACTACGGCGAGGTCAAGAAGAAGGAGGGCGGCGCGGGCGACGTCACCGAGTACCCCTCGATCGAGGAACTGCCGGAGAGCCTCGGCGAGGCCGACGCCATCACGTACACGTTGGAGGCCGACGGCTCGGTGAGCGACGCCGTGCAGTACGTGCTGGACTCCAAGCTGTGGAAGAACCTGCCCGCGGTCAAGGCCGGCAAGGTCTTCCCGCTGCGGTACACGGAAGCGGCGACGTACGGCTCGGCGCTCACGACGCTGGACGCGATCGACCAGGCGCTCACACCGCTGCTGGACCGATGAGCATGGACCGGCGGAATCCACGGGAGCGCGTCGCCCGGCATCACCGCACCGGCAGCGGCATGACCCGCATCGGTTATCCGATCGGGATCCGCACCGTCTCGGTGCTCGCCCGTGAGTACGTGACCCCGCGCATGCTGCGGCTCACCCTCGGGGGCCCGGAGCTGGAAGGGTTCCACACCTACCAGGCCGACGACCACGTCATGATCGTATTTCCCGATCCGGACGGCACCCGTCGCATCCCCGTCGCCAACGAGGAACTGACGCTCGACTGGCCCAAGCCGCTGCCCACGGGGCGGAAGTACACCGTGCGGCGGTTCGACGCCGACGCCCGCGAGCTCGACCTGGACTTCTTCGTGCACGACGGCGGGGTCGCCTCGGCCTGGGCCACCACCGCCGCGGTGGGCGAGCCGGTCGCGATCGCCGGTCCGCCCGGGGCCAAGGCGTTCCCCCACAACTACCGGCACTACGTGTTCGCGGTCGACTCCACCGGCCTGCCGGCGGTGGAACGCTGGCTGGCGGAGTCTCCGCCCGACGTGTCCGCCGTCATCGTGGTCGAGACCGATGACGCCGCCGAACACGCCTACCCGCTGCCGTCACGTGACGGGGTGGAGGTGATCCGGCTCGTCCGCGACGACACCCGGTCCCGCCTCGCGGAGACGGTACAGGCGCTGACTCTGCCGGACGAGGGGATCTTCCTGTTCGCGGCCGGGGAGGCGGAGGACATCAAACCGCTGCGCCGGTGGAGCGCGGGACGGCTCGACTCGCTGATCACCGGGTACTGGAAGCGCGGAGTCGCCGGGCTTGAGGACTGACCTGCCCAGGAAGGCCGCGTACCTGGTGGTGTGCGTCGCGCTGCTCGTGGTCGCCGCGGGCGCCAGCGTGAGCGTCGGGGCGCACACCATCGCACCGGTCGAGATCTGGCGTGCCTTCATGGAACACACCGGCGCCGACGATCACGTGATCATCCGGGAGATCCGCGTCCCGCGTACGATTCTCGGCATCTGCGTGGGCGCCGCACTCGGCGCCTCCGGCACGCTGATCCAGACGCTGACCCGCAACCCGCTGGCCGAACCCGGCATCCTCGGGGTGACCGCCGGAGCCGGATTCGCCATCACCGTGGGCGGTGCGCTGCACCTCGCCGACGCGCAGTCCGCGCAGCTCGTGCTCGCGTTCGCCGGCGCCGTGCTCGCGGCCCTCCTGGTGTACGCCGTCGGCAGGACCTCTCCGCTGCGGCTGATTCTCGCCGGTGTCGCTCTCAGCTCGGTACTGGCGGGCGTCTCCCTCGGCATACGCCTGATGCTCCCCGACGTCTTCGACGGGTTCCGGTTCTGGTCCATCGGATCACTGGCCGGGCGCGAGCAGACGTCCCTCGGCGTCCCTCTGTCGCTGCTCGTCCTCGCGCTGGTCGGCGCCATGGCCGTGACCCGGCCGTTGAACGCCCTGGTGCTGGGCGAGCAGGTCGCCCACGTGCTCGGTGGTCACGTGGCACGGACCCGGGCGGCCGTGCTGGTGCTCGTCACCCTGCTCGCCGCGGTCGCCACCGCCGTGGCCGGGCCGATCGCCTTCGTGGGGCTCATGGTCCCGCATCTGGCCCGCAGGCCGGCCGCCGGATCGGTTCCGTGGCTGATGGCGTACACGATGCTGCTGGGGCCCATCCTGCTGCTGGTCTCCGACATCGGGGCACGCGTGCTGCTGACGACCGGCGAGGTGCCGGTGGCCGTCGTCACCGCGTTCCTCGGCGGCCCGGTGCTCATCTGGGCGGTACGGCGTTACGGGGCGACGACCCTGTGAGCGACCTGGTGCTGCGGGCCGGGCGGTTCTCGGCCAGGATCGAACGGCGTACGGCCGTGGTGTCGCTGGTGCTGGTCGCCGTCGCGCTGCTGCTCGCGCTGCTCGGCCTCTGCTACGGCGCCTCCTGGACCACGCCCTCGGACGCGTTGTCCGCGCTCGCCGGGCACGGCGACTCGGCGTTCGTGGTCCGGGAATGGCGGGCGCCCCGGGTCGCCGCCGCCCTGGTCTTCGGCGCCTCGCTCGGCCTGGCCGGGGCGATCTTCCAGAACATCACCCGCAACCCGCTCGGCAGCCCCGACGTCATCGGCCTCGACGCGGGCGCGTACACCGGCGCGCTGATCTCGATCACCGTGCTCGGCGGTACGGCGGTGCAGCTCGCGGTGGGCTCGATCCTGGGCGGACTGCTGGCCGCGGCCGCCGTCTACTTCCTGTCGCTCGGCTCCGGGCTCAGCGGCCTGCGGCTGATCGTCATCGGCATCGCCATGAACGCCATCCTGACCGCGGTCAACTCATGGATCGTCCTGCGTGCCGAGCTGGAGATCGCCATGGCGGCGACCGGGTGGAGCTCGGGATCGCTGAACGGCGTCGAGTGGGCGGGAGTACGCCTGCCGTTCCTCGTCATCGGCGTGCTCACCCTCCTGCTGGTCACGCTGTCGTACGCGATGCACCAATCGGCGCTCGGCGACGAACTCGCCGTCACCTCCGGCGTCGCCCTGAACCGCCTTCGGCTGCTGCTCGTGCTGGCCGGCGTCGGCTGCACCGCCACGGTGACGGCGGTCGCGGGGCCCATAGTCTTCATCGCGCTCGCCGCGCCCCAGATCGGCCGCAGGCTGGCCGGCGCGGGCGGTGTGCCGCTGGTGGCCGCCGCGCTGACCGGCGCGGTGCTGCTGCTGGCCGCCGACCTCATCGCGCAACTCCTGCTGGCCCCGGTCGCGTTGCCGGTCGGCGTGGTGACGACCGCGATCGGCGGCTGCTATCTCATCTGGCTGCTCGTCAAGGAAGTGAGGCGACCGTGACAGCGCGCCTGACCGCCAGGGACATCACCCTCGCCTACGGCGACCGGGTGGTGGCGACGCGCGTGAACCTCGACATCCCCGACGGCGCGTTCACCGCCATCGTCGGCGCCAACGGGTGCGGGAAGTCGACGCTGCTGCGGGCGTTCGTCCGCCTGCTCGAACCGACGGCCGGATCGGTGCTCTTCGACGGCCGGGACGTGACCGGCTTCCGGCCGAAGGCGATCGCCCGGGAGATCGGTTTCCTGCCACAGGGACTCGTCACTCCGGAGAACGTCGTGGTGAAGCGGCTGGTCGCCCGTGGCCGCTACCCGCACCAGTCGTTGCTGTCCACCTGGTCCCTGGACGACGAACGCGCCGTGACCGATGCCATGGCGGCGGCCGGCGTCGCCGACCTGGCCGACCGGCCGGTCGCCGAACTGTCCGGGGGCCAACGGCAACGGGTGTGGGTCGCGATGGTGCTGGCCCAGGAAACGCCGTACCTACTGCTCGACGAGCCCACGACGTTCCTCGACATCACCCACCAGTACCAACTCCTCGCCCTGTTCGCACGCCTGCGCGACGAGGGCCGCACCGTGATCGCCGTCCTCCACGACATCAACCAGGCCTGCCGCTTCGCCGACCACCTCGTAGCGATGAAGGACGGCGGCGTCGTCGCAGAGGGCCCACCCTCCACCATCGTGACCGCCCCCCTCGTACACCAGGTCTTCGACCTCCCGAGCATCGTCGTCCCCGACCCGGTAACCGGCACCCCCATGGTCGTGCCGACCGCCGAGGGAGTTCATCCACCTGTCACGAACGCGGAGAGGAGTTCGACGTAGGCGGAGCCGCTTGACCCGATGCCGTCGCGGACGGGGTATGCGCCTGGGAACCAGGGGTGGTCCAACTGCTCAGCAGCCGCAGGGCCTCGGCGGTGGCGGACCCGGGTTCGACGTTGTAGACGCACAAGGTCTGGTCGGGGTCCCCGGGAGGCTGGAAGGACTCGTAGGAGAAGTGAAGATCGCCGACTACGGGATGGTGGTAGAACTTGGTGCCGTGGGTGCGGCGCAGGACGCGGTGGTCGTTCCACCAGGCGGTGAATTCGGGACAGCGCAGGGTGAGCTCCCCCACGAGGTCGGCGAGCCGCCGGTCGTGCGGGTGGCGGCCCGCTTCGAGGCGGAGCATGGCGACGGTCTCTGCGGCGATCTGCGCCCAGTCTCCGACGCGCTCACGGGCGTCCGGGTCCAGCAGGTAGTAACGGACGAGGTTGCGCTGTGAGACGGGGAGGGCGTCGAAGTCGGTCAGGACCGCCCGCCCCAGGCGGTTACTGGCCAGCACGTCGGTGCGCCGGCCGAGGATGAAGGCGGGGACGTGCTCCAAGGTCTGGAGCATGAGGTACAGGCCTGGGCGGACCCGCTGCGGAGCGGTGGGTGTACGGGGGGCGGGTCTGGGCCGTGCCAGCAGGTCGATGAGGTGCTCGCGTTCCGCGAGATCGAGCTGCAGCGCGCGTGCGAGCGCCTCGACGACCTCCGGGGACGGAGTTCCGGCGCGGCCTTGTTCGAGGCGGGTGTAGTACTCGGTGCTCATGCCGGCGAGGCGGGCGACCTCGTCGCGGCGCAGTCCGGGCACCCGCCGGGCGCGGCCGTCCTCGGCCAGCCCCGCACGGCCGGGAGTGATCCGGGCGCGACGGGAGCGTAGAAAGTCGGCGATCTCGCTACCACGGTCCATGCTCCCAGTGTGGAGCAGCCCTGTGCGGCGCGCTCGCCGCCGGGTGGCCCCGCCGGTACCTGCCTTCCCGGTACCTTCCTGCTCAGAGCCTGCTCAAGCCCCGGAAACGGAGTTCGGGCGTGGTGTGCTGGATACGTGGCCGATGGCTGTCGGCCACGTATCCGCTCTTCCCCTCACCTACGGAAGGTCTGCACCCATGTCCACGGAAACCCTTGCCAAGCCCCTGACCGGCCGCGTCGCAGTTGTCACCGGTGCCTCCAGCGGCATCGGTGCGGCCTCAGCCGAACACCTGGCGGGGCTGGGCGCGCGGGTCGCCGTCCTGGCCCGGCGCACGGACCGGCTGGACGAGCTGGTCTCCCGGATCGAAAAGCACGGCGGCACCGCCCTGGCGATCGCCGTCGACGTGACCGACGCCGCAGCGGTGCGGTCGGCCGCGGGCCGGGTGGCGGCCGAACTGGGGGACACCGACCTGCTGTTCAACAACGCGGGCGTCATGCTGCCCGCCCCGGTCGAGGAACTGGCCGTCGATCAGTGGACGCGTCAGATCGATCTCAACATCACCGGGCTGATGAACGTCATCGGCGCGTTCACCCCGCAGTTGGTCAAGGCGGCGGGCGAGCGTGGCGTGGCCGACTTGATCAACACCTCGTCGGCCGCGGCGCGGACCGTCTTCCCCACCTTCGCCGTCTACTCCGGCACCAAGGCGTACGTCACCCACCTCTCGCGTCATCTCCGCGTCGAGCTGGGCGCCAAGAACGTGCGGGTGTCGGCGCTCGAACCGGGCATCGTCGGTACCGAGCTGAGCGACCACGTCACCGACGAGGGTGCGCTCCAGTGGTTGGAGGGCACCAAGGAGACGATGGAGTGGCTCACACCGCAGGACATCGCCGAAACCGTCGGCTTCATCGCCGCCTTACCGCCCCGCGCGAACCTCCAGCAGATCACGATCATGCCCACCCGCCAGCCCGGCTGACCCTCCCAACCCCCCGCCCAGGGTGGTTCCGCCCATGTCAGGGACAGGGGGCGACTGGATCGTCAACCTGGCGTGCGCCTCATGCGTCACAGAGGTACTCGGGGACTCAATCATCAGCCCAGAAGTCCCAGGGGGATTCGCGATGGCGCGCAGGAAGTCCATCAAATTGTTCTGGCCGATCGTCGGCGTCTTGATCGTGGTCGGCGGCTGCATGAATCTCGTCGACTCGGTCTTCGGCGACGGCGACGACAGGGCCGTGAGAGCTGCCGAGGCGCCGACCACGCCGCAATCGAGTCCGACGCCGTTACCCGACCTGACGAAGAAGACACTCGTGGAGGCGCAGAACCAGGTCGAGGCGCTCGGGTTGAGGTTGTCGACGAACGGGATCGGCGACTACGGCTACTGCGGTGACCGATCCGATTGCCTCGTGTACCGAATGACGCCGAAGGCAGGCACGGTCGTCCAGTTCGGCGGCGAGGTCGCGGTACGGTTCGTGACCGTTGAGGAATGGACGTTCTACAAGAGACACCGAACCATGCCGAACGTGGTCGGCTGGTCAGAGGGTCGGGCGGACGACCTCTTCGATCCGATCGACGCGGTCGTCGTGTCGTCGAACCGGGAGTCGGCCAAGGTTCCGGTGGGACAGAACCGGGTGATCGCGCAGGCGCCGAAGCCTGGGACGCGGCTACGGATCGGGCAGAAGATCAAGCTGGTCATCGGGTACAACTACAGCTCCACCACCTCGGGAGGCGGTGACGGAGGCGTGAACCTTGATGTCGATGTCGATCGCAACAAGGGCGAGAGCAGATTCTGCAGTAAGCGCTGGTGGTGCTGAACGTCCGTATCGGGAGTAGCGTTACCCCGGTCTTGTGGATACTTCAATGCCCATCTATCGCGGTATTCCGACCGGCACGGCCGGCGCGGCGTCGCGGGAACCTCCGCGATCGCGGACGATCCAACCGGGAACTCTTCGGCCGGGGACACGCTGATCCATCCCTCGCCCCCTGACCGGCGCGACCGCGAATCCGGCAGCCCTGGTCGTGCCGATCACGAATGAAATCTCCCGGGACCGTCGTCCGCGCCGTGTTCACACTTCCTATTTCGGTATAAATTACCATCAATCAGAGCAAAACCGCGTCTCTCTTTTTGGTGCAACGGCAACCCCTTGTCACTCTGGAACGTCTCATTTCTTGCGATATCCGCTCATGGGAGGGAACGGCCCGTGTTTCCGTACGAAGAGCAGGCGAAAGAGCAGGGCCAGGAAGAGGAGCAGCAGCAAATACAGGTGCAGGTGGCGGCGGCGGTGCCGGGTCCGCCGCCGGGGCCCGTTCATGCGTTGCCGGTGTTCCAGGTCGTCGGGGACTTCCACACGAGCCTGAACGAGGCGAGGGCGCGGGTGACCACGTCGGTGATCCGGGGGCAGGCCACCATCGACCGCAGGGTGGTGGGTGTCGGGCTCGGGACCCACCTCGGGTGGGTGCAGACCATGTTCCAGGCGCGGATGCAGGCCGACTACTACACCGAGGGCGGAGATTACGCGCGGTCCCTGATCCTGCGGACGACCGAACCCGTGATCGACGGCAACGAGAACAACGACATCTGGTACGACCCTCCCCGGCGGTTCGACCACACCGGTCCCTTCGTCGGGACCACCTTCGACGACTCGCCGCAGTTCGTCGCCCCGAGGCAGTCTCCGCAGGGTGACCGGCTCGTCCGGTTCGCAGGGTCGTGGACCTTCGGTTGCTGGCTGGTCACGCGCACCGAGCACCTGAATTCCAAGTTCCTCTACCACCAGGACTGGACGGCGTCCTTCCACGCGGAGATCACCGCCGAGGGCCTCGCCCTGTCCGACAGCGACCTCACCCTCGGAGACGCCGGCCCCGGCCCAGGAACGCTCCATCCGCTGATGGACGGCCCACCATCGAGCACCTTCCTCGGCGACCCCGGCACGTGGCGGGTCCTCGCCACGGCCGAACGCCTCGTCCTGGACGGCGTGGACTTCACCTGACCGGAAAGCCGACGCATGACCTCCCGGTTCCGTCGACGTATCCCGAGCGTGCGAACGATTCGGTGTGACCTGGGACGGCCCCTTCCAAGGAGTTCGTCCCGGTCACGTTGAAACGCCCCGCTCCGTCCGCTCAGGGCGGGCGAAGGCGCTACCGGTCCGCGAACCTGCGGAAGAGGCGGTCGGCGGCGGGGTGGCTGAGTTCGAGGTGGCCGGAGCCGGTGGAGCTGGGGCGGACGGGGACGGGGAGGGAGTGGACGGAGGCGGGGCGGGCCTGGGCGATTTCGAGGGCGATGGCGGAGATCTTCTGTGGGTTGAGGCCGGTGTCGGTGGCGACCAGGCCGCTCGCCTTCTTGAGGAACGTCAGCAGGCGTGCCGGCTCGGCGAGGCGCTCACCCGCCTTCTTCAGCAAGGCCGCCATGACCTGCTGACGGCGCTGGGCGCGTGCCCGGGCCGAGTCGCCGCCGGGCGCGGACCCGCTTCTGGTGTACGCCAGTGCCTCCTCACCGTCGAGGAGCGAGCGTCCGGCCGGCAGTCGCAGGCCGGACTTCGGGTCGTGGACGGTGCGGGGCAGGGTGAGTTCGACGCCTCCCAGCTCGTCCACCAGCTTCGTGAACGCGGTCGAGGAGATCTGCACGGTGTGGTCGACGCGGACGCGCGTGACCGCCTCCACCGTCTTCCACAGGCACGGCATCCCTGCCGTCGCGAAGGCGTCGCTGAGCACATCCTTGCGCGCGGCGGTACGCCGTCGGCCACGCGATCGGCGGGGCCGTCGGTGACGTCGTCGATCGGCGCGCGCGTCAGCGCCCGGTAGCGGGCGGCCTCGCTCCTGTGGTGGCGGGAGATCAGCTTGCTGACGATCCCGAACAGCCACGGACGGGCGTCGGGACGGGTGAGGTCGTACCGGTCGCGGCGCCGGAAGGCGGTCAGGAACGTCTCGCCGACCAGGTCTTCGGCGGCCTCGGGGCCGAGGCGGCGGGACACGTACCGGTAGAGCATCGGCGCGTAGCGGTCGAACAGCGCGGCGAACGCCTCCGGGGTGGTCCTCGACTCGGCGATCAGGTCCGAGTCGGCGGCCGCGGTGGCGGGTGGTGCGGTCATCGTGGGCACCATGGCATGAAGGCCGGCCCTCCCGTAGAAGACATGTCGGTCATGTCTCTCCGCGAGGGCCGTATCGAGTTCACGCTCCGGCGGCGAAGGAGGCCAGAGCCCGCGCGGCCTCTCGGACCGTCACTTGGGGCGCGCGGTGAACCACGCGTGGTCGTCGGGGGTGAGCCACCGGTCGAAGCGCAGCCTCGCGTAGGCCAGGTCCGCGGCCAGTTCGTCCTCGGTGATGGGGTGACGGGTGAAGGCGTGCGTCCAGGTGCGGTCGCCGACGTGGTAGTCGACGACGACGCCGACCCGCCGTCCGTCCCGGTTGACCTCTCTGACCACCCGCCGGATGCCGTCGTGGATGTGCTCGGACGGCTCGACGGTGTCGAACCAGCTCGGCGGGGTCTGCTGGACGATGACGACGCCGTCGGGGGCGACGTGTCGCCGGCAGGTGTCGAGGAACGCGCGCCGCTGCCCCGGGCCGGTGTTGATCATGGTGCTGGCCAGCAGTACGGCGTCGAAGACGCGGCCCAGGTCCAGGGTTTCCATCCGCGCGCGCACGGTCGGCAGGTCCGGGACGCGCGCGAGCATGGCGGGCGACTCGTCCACGCCCAGGACCGGATGGCCGAGTTCGGCGAGAGCACGCAGGATACGGCCGGCGCCGCACCCGAGTTCCAGGATCGACGCGCCTTCGGGGACGGCGCCGTGCACGATGGAGGGCTCGTTCATCACCGGGAGGAGGCTGTAGAACTCGACGGAGCAGCCGTCCGGCGTGATCTCGCCGGGCCCTGAGCCATGATTCGCGTTCATTCCCGTTCCCTACCACATGCCCGGGGAAAGCGGGCGCG
Organism: Sphaerisporangium siamense; assembly: GCF_014205275.1. Lineage (NCBI taxonomy): Bacteria > Bacillati > Actinomycetota > Actinomycetes > Streptosporangiales > Streptosporangiaceae > Sphaerisporangium > Sphaerisporangium siamense. The sequence goes on along the minus strand of NZ_JACHND010000001.1, from coordinate 2,434,784 downwards.
GCGGAAATGTCGGTGGGCCTCGCTACAGTCGAACCCTAGTTCGAATCACGAGTAGCGACCGGGAGTGCCGATGAGAAACGGACTGTCGTGGACGCGGAAAGTGGACACACCGTAAATGAACGTTCTTGAGGTGCGCGCCGGGCACGACGCCGGCATGTGGAGCATGTTGCCGTGGGCCTGGAGCGAGGAGGCGGTCGCGTCGCCGCTGATCAACGACGCGTGCCGCCTCCTGCTCACGGCCGGGGTGCGCCTACCTGGCGTCGACGATCATGCCGGCGCCCACGGTGCCGTTGGTCGATTCGTCGATCAGGATGAAACCGCCGGTGAGGCGGTTCCTGGCGTAGTCGTCGACGAAGAGCGGCTGCGTGACGCGCAGCGAGACGCGGCCGATCTCGTTGAGGCCGAGGGACGCCGCCGCCTCGTCGCGGTGCAGCGTGTTGACGTCCAGGCGGTAGTGCAGGTCGCGCACCATCGCGCGGGCCGTGCGGGTGGTGTGCTTGATGACCAGTTTGGAGCGCGGCGCGAGCTTCACCGCGTCGGTCATCCAGCAGACCATGGCCTGGATGTCCTGGGCGACCTGCGGCTTGTTGTTCGGACGGCAGATCATGTCGCCGCGTGAGATGTCGATGTCGTCCTCCAGGCGGAGGGTGACCGACATGGGCGAGAACGCCTCCTCGACGGGCCCGTCGAAGGTGTCGATCGCGGCCACGCGCGTGGTCAGGCCGGACGGCAGGTGCATGACCTCGTCGCCGGGCTTGAGCACGCCGCCCGCGACCTGCCCGGCGTAGCCGCGGTAGTCGTGGAAGGCGGGGTCGGTGGCCCGCTGGGGGCGGATGACGTACTGCACCGGGAAGCGCACGTCGACCAGGTTGCGGTCGGAGGCGATGTGCAGGTTCTCCAGGTGGTGGAGCAGGGATGTGCCCTGGTACCAGGGCATGTTCTCCGACCGGGAGACCACGTTGTCGCCGTGCAGCGCCGAGATCGGGATGAAGGTGAGGTCGGCGACGTTGAGCTTGGCCGCGAACGAGGTGAACTCTTCGCGGATCTCCTCGAACCGCTCCTGCGAGTAGTCGACGAGGTCCATCTTGTTGACGGCGAGCACCAGGTGGGGCACGCGCAGCAGCGTGGTGAGGAAGGCGTGCCGCCGGGACTGCTCGACCACGCCCTTGCGCGCGTCGATGAGCACGATCGCCAGGTCGGCCGTGGATGCGCCGGTCACCATGTTGCGGGTGTACTGGATGTGCCCGGGGGTGTCGGCGATGATGAACTTCCGCTTCGGCGTGGCGAAGTACCGGTAGGCCACGTCGATGGTGATGCCCTGCTCGCGCTCGGCGCGCAGGCCGTCGGTGAGCAGCGACAGGTCGGTGTACTCGGTGCCCCGGTCGCGGCTGGTGCGCTCGACGGCCTCCAGCTGGTCCTCGAAGATGGCCTTGGAGTCGAAGAGCAGGCGGCCGATCAGCGTGGACTTGCCGTCGTCGACGGAACCCGCCGTGGCGAAACGCAAGATGTCCATCAGAGCCGGTCTCCAGGGGTAGCGACGGGGCTGGCGAGGGCGTGCGGCGCATGAGGGCGCGCGGCGCGTGCCATGGGAGCGGGGGGCATCAGAAGTAGCCCTCCTTCTTGCGGTCTTCCATGGCGGCCTCGGAGGCGCGGTCGTCGGCGCGGGTGGCGCCGCGCTCGGTGATGCGGGTGGCCGCGATCTCGGCGATGATCTGCTCGACGGTCGTGGCACCGGACTGGACGGCGCCGGTGCAGGTCATGTCGCCGACCGTGCGGTAGCGGACGACGGTCTCGAAGGTCGGCTCGTCCTCGCCCCGGCTGACGACCTCGGAGTCCGCGAGCAGCATGCCGTCGCGCTCGAAGACCGTGCGGGTGTGGGCGTAATAGATCGACGGGATCTCGATCTCTTCGCGCCGGATGTAGTCCCAGATATCAAGCTCTGTCCAGTTGGACAGGGGGAAGACCCGGATGTGCTCGCCCTTGCGGATGCGCGCGTTGTAGAGGTTCCACAGCTCGGGCCGCTGGTTCTTCGGGTCCCACTGCCCGAAGTCGTCGCGGAACGAGAAGACCCGCTCCTTGGCGCGGGCCTTCTCCTCGTCGCGGCGCGCCCCGCCGAACACGGCGTCGAACTCGTTCTCTTCGATCGCGTCGAGCAGCGTGGTGGTCTGCAGGCGGTTACGGCTGGCGCGGCGGCCCGTCTCTTCGACCACGCGCCCGGCGTCGATGGACGCCTGGACGGACGCGACGACCAGCCGGGCGCCCAGCTCGGCGACCCGCCGGTCCCGGAAGTCGATCACCTCGGAGAAGTTGTGCCCGGTGTCGACGTGCATGAGGGGGAAAGGGATCGGCGCCGGCCAGAACGCCTTCTCGGCGATCCGGACCATGACGATCGAGTCTTTCCCGCCGGAGAAGAGGAGACAGGGGCGCTCGAACTCGGCCGCGACCTCACGCATGATGTGGATCGCCTCGGCTTCGAGGACGTCGAGCTGCGACGTCGTGTAGTCGCTTGCAAGCATCTGCTCTCCTCCGGGGAGCTAGCCCTGACGGTGCGCGTCCCGGATTCCGGCGAGCAAGATCGGCGCCAGATCCGGTAGGGAAACCAGAATATCCGGGAGCGAGGGGTTCTCTTGGTTGTAGACCAGGGGGGATCCGTCGATACGGCTGGCATGGGCCCCGGCCGCCAGGGCGACCGCCACGGGAGCGGCCGAGTCCCACTCGTACTGGCCCCCCGAATGGACGTAGGCGTCCACCTCGCCGGTGAGCACGGCGGCGATCTTGGCCCCGGCCGATCCCATGGGCACCATGTCGGCGCCGACGAGGTAGGCCAGCTTCTTGACGAACTCCGGCGGGCGGGTGCGGCTGACCGCGATGCGGACCCTGCCCTGACGCGGCGCGGGCAGGGCGGGCGGCGCGGCGGTGGTGAGCGTCACACCCTGGGCGGGCAGCGCGATCGCCCCGGCCGCCAGCTCGCCTCCTGTGGCGTCGCCGCGCCGCCACAGGGCGACGTGCACGGCCCAGTCGGCGCGGCCCTCCTCGCCGAACTCGCGCGTGCCGTCGAGCGGATCGATGATCCACACGCGGTCCGCGACGCGGCGGCGCGGATGCAGGCGCTCCTCGCGCGTGCCCTCCTCCGACAGGACGTAATCGGTCGGCCGTAGCCGTGCCAGCGACTCGGTGAGGTGAAGGTGGGACCCGCGGTCGCCCGCCTGGCGCAGTGCCGTGGGGTCGCCGAAGCCCTGGGCGGCGCGCAGCGCCAGAAGCCTCTCGCCGGCCTCGGCGGCGAGGTCGCCGGCGAGCGCGTGGTCGTCGCGTATCGTCACGATGCCGTTCCTGGCCCTTCTAGATGCTCGCCCCGAGTTCCAGGCCGGAGGGCGGGTGTGCCCCCGGGCCGTCTGCCTGGCCTCGGGCTAGTACGCGCCCGAGCCGCGCGCCACGGCGGACCATGTCTTCCACAGGATCTGGAGATCCAGCGTGAGAGACCAGTTCTCGACATAACGCAGGTCCAACCGTACCGATTCCTCCCACGACAGATCGGAGCGGCCGTTCACCTGCCACAGGCCGGTCATGCCCGGCCGGACGACCAGCCGCCGCCGCACGTCGTCACCGTACCCCGCGACCTCCTCGGGCAGGGGAGGCCGGGGGCCGACCAGCGACATGTGGCCGGCCAGCACGTTGAAGAGCTGGGGAAGCTCGTCCAGCGAGCGTCGCCGCAGCCAGCCGCCGAGCGGGGTGACCCGCGGATCGTCGCGGATCTTGAAGAGCAGGCCGTCGACGTCGCTGGCGAGCCCGATTTTTCGGTGCTCGGCGTCGGCGCCCATCGTGCGCAGTTTGAGGATCGTGAACTCCACGCCGTCCCTGCCGACCCGGGTCTGCCGGAACAGGGCGGGGCCGGGGCTCGTGGCGCGCACGGCCACGGCGAGCGCGGCGAGCAGCGGGGCGAGCAGGGCCAGGGCGAGCGCGGCCACCGTGCGGTCGAAGAGGTTCTTGACGAGGCGGCGGGCGCCCGCGAGCTCGGGATGTTCGACGTGCAGGAGCGGCAGCCCGGCGACCGGCCTGATCGTCGTGCGCGGCCCGGCGACCTCCATGAGCGCGGGGGCGACGACGAGATCGGTGCGGGTCTTCTCCAGCCGCCAGGCCAGGCGGCGCAGGGCGGTGCCGTCCAGTTCGGGGCAGGCGAGGACGGCGACGGTGTCGGCCCCGGCCTGGCACACCGCGAGCGGGACGTCGGTGAAGTCGCCGAGCACCGGCGCGCCCTCCACCTCGCCGGGGCCGTCCTCCCGGGGCAGGCAGACGCCGACGACGTCCATGCCGTGGTAGGGCTCGGCGCGGAAGTGGCGGATCAGGTCGGCGAGCGCCTCGCGGTGCCCGACGGCGACCACCCGGCGCATGCACCACCCCCGGGCCCGCATGGCGTGCAGCCTGCGGCGCAGGCCGTACCGGCAGCACAACGTGAGGAAGGTCATGAGCGGGAGCGCCAGCACGACGTACCCACGGGCCAGGTCGGTCTTGGTGACGTACGCGGCGATGGCCACACCGGCGGTGAGCAGGAAACCGCACTGCGAGATGCGCCGGAACTCCTCGGACCCGACCCCGACCAGCCGCGACTCGTAGGCCCGGTTGAGGCCGAGCAGGCACACCCACAGGACCGGCAGCACCGAGCTGAGCACGAGGTAGGGCGTGACGTACGGCGTGACCTGGCCGAAGCGGACGTCGACGGCGGCGGCGCCGGCGAGGAACCCGCACGCGAGGTCGATCGCCACGGCCCGCGCGTGGTAGCGCCTGGCCCACAGCGGCGGCCACGGCCCGGGCGCGCCCGCCCTGCCCCCGGGACGCGCGGCGAGCCGGTGTGCGCGTGCCGCCTTCGGCGGCGAGACCTCCGGCCTCTCGGCGACGCCCACCCATGCCTCCCCGCGACCATCCGGATACCGACCGTGAGGATGTTAGCGGGACGCTGGGACAATCTTGACCGATTCTTGGAAACTCCGCCGACAGCGGCTGTCGAGGCCCGGCCGGCTGCCTTCCTTCCCGGATCCGCCCCCTCGGCCGGCTCGCGGCCTCGGCCGGCGCGGGACCGTTCCCGCTTGCAAGCACTTCGTAAGGGGCTGTCAAACCCGCCTACATATCACTGTGTCAAGAAATCGAGTCATTGACCGGTGGAGGTCAGCAGATGACCGACTCTACGTCCGACTCCACGCCCGCGAGGAGTCCCAGGCGATCGTCCGCTCCCGGCCCGGCGAAGGCCGTCGTGCGCCTGCTCGGCCCGCTGGAGGTGCTCGGCCCCGCGGGCCGGGTCCCCCTGGTCGGCGTGCGGCAGCGCACGCTGATCGCGCTGCTGGCGCTGCGGATAGGCGAGATCGTGACCTACGAACGGCTGGTGGACGGCCTGTGGGGAGAAGATCCGCCCCTGACGGCGCTGGCCAGCCTCCGCAGCCATGTCGCCCGGGTGCGACGGGCGCTCACCGACGCCGGCCTGCCCGAAGTGCTCGCCACCCGGGGCCGGGGGTACGCGCTCGACCTCCCGCCGGGGGCCGTGGACGCCTGGCGTTTCGAGTGGCACGTCGGCGTGGCGCGGCGCGCGCCGGCCCGCGCCGAACCCGCGCGCGCGGCCGAGGAGCTGAACAGAGGGCTGGCCCTGTGGCGCGCCGACGTGCTCGTGGACTGCCGAGCGTGGGGATGGGGCGACGGGGAGGCCGCGCGGCTGCGCGAGCTGCGCCTGTCGGCGACCGAGGATCGCTGGGCGGCGGGCCTTCGTTCGGCGGGCCCGGTAGAGGCGATCGGCGAGCTGGAGCGTCTGGTCGGCGCGCATCCGCTGCGGGAACGGCTGTGGGAACTGCTGGTCGAGGCGCTGCGCCTGGCCGGACGGCACGGCGAGGCGCTCGCCGTCTATCACCGGGCGCGGGCCGTGCTCGCGGGCGAGCTGGGCGTCGAACCGGGCGCGGCGATGCGCCGCCTGCACGCCGTGATCCTCGCCGACAACGCCGGGCAGGCAGGGCCCCGCACCGCACCGGACGTTCCGCGCCGCCCGGCGTCCGGCCTGCCCGTCCCGCTCACCGAGCTGATCGGCAGGGAGCCGGAGCTGGGCGAGATCATCGCCGTCCTCGGTTCGCACCGGCTCATCACGCTGACCGGGGCGGGCGGATGCGGGAAGACCCGCCTCGGCATCGCCGTGGCCTCCCAGGTGGCCGGCGACTTCGCCGACGGCGCCTGCTTCGTCGACCTCGCGCCCGTCAAGGAACCGCGCATGGCCGCCGCCGCGGTCGTCGCCTCGCTGGGCCTGCCGGAGCCGCCGGGATCCGACCCCGGACGGACGCTCGCCCGCGGTCTTCGCGACCGCGAGCTGCTGCTGGTCCTGGACAACTGCGAACACGTGAGGGAAGGATGCCGCTCCCTGGTGATACGGCTCCTCAGCGCGTGCGCGAAGGTCCGCGTGCTCGCCACCACGCGCATCCGGCTCGACGTTCCCGGCGAGCTCGTCCGGCACATCCCGCCGCTGCCGGTCCCCGACCCGTCCCGGCACACCACTCTCGCAGAGGTGATGGCCTTCGCGTCCGCGCGACTGTTCCAGGCCCGCGTGTGGGAGCGCACCGGGGCGCGGATCGCCGAAGCGGACGCGCACGCGCTGGCGCGCGTCTGCGCCGGACTGGACGGCCTGCCCCTGGCCCTGGAGCTCGCCGCGGCCCGCAAGCCCATGCTGACCATGGCGGAGATCGCCGACCGGCTGGGCGACCGGTTGCACGTGTTCACCGACAGCGCCGCCATTCCGAGTCACCGCAGCCTGAACGCGACGCTGGACTGGAGCTACGACCTGCTCAGCGGTTCCGAACAGGCGCTGTTCCGCCGCCTCGCCGTCTTCGCCGGGGGCTTCACGCTGGACGCCGCCCAGGCGCTGTGGCCGGAGGAGACGCTGACGGTGCTCGGCGCCCTGGTGGACAAGTCGGTGGTCATGACCGGGCAGTACGGCGCCTGCTCGCGCTACCGCCTCCTGGAGACGGTGCGGGCCTACGCGGCGGAGCGGCTCGCCCGCGCCGTCCCGGGAGAGGAGGACGAGGCCCGCGGCGCCCACGCCGACTACTTCCTCCGGCTGGCGAAGGCGGACCGGCATCGGGCCGGGCCCGGCGGGCGGGACGGGCCCGACCGGCTCGCCGGCGAACACGACAACCTGCGCGCGGCGATGTCCTGGCTGTCCACGCGGCCGCCCGGGGGCGCCGACCCGAGATCCGGCCTCGCTCTGCGGGAGTACCTCGACCGGCGTGGCCGTCACCAGGGGTCGCGCGGCGCTTGAACGGCCGCGCGGCCCCCTGACGGTGGGCCCCGCCGCCGCGATGCCCGCCGCCGTAGTGGCATCGCCGTCGCCGGAGCCCACCGTCCGCATCACATGGCGATCTGGAGCGCGAGTTCCTGGCGCGCCAGGTCGATCCTCGCCAGCGCCTGCTGCGGATCGGCCGGGGAAGGCAGGCCGGGAGGGCTGTTGACGTACTGCTGCAGGGTGGTCAACCCCTCGGCGATGTGGGTGCCGGCCCCGGTCAGCCACGGAAGGGCGGCGGGCCTGACGACGCCGGCGGCCCGATCGATGTACCCGGCCTGCTCCAGCCGCACGGTGCTGCCCCTCGCCAGCGACCGCGCCACGGAAGTGAACGAAAGCAGCGCCTCCTGGCGCAACTGGCTGTTCTGGGTCCGTGCCGCTTGGTCGAGCAATCCCAGCCCTCTGGTCAGATCTCGGACGGACTGCAACTTCAGGTATGCGGGCTGTACCAGGTATTCACGGAAATCGAGCGCGAACTCGGGCAGGCAGTTCGGGCACGGCACCGGGCACCCCGGGCACCACCGCTCCACTTCGACCAGAATCGGCTCGCAGAACACGATCCTTCCGTTGGAATAGATCGGGATGCAGTTCCCGTACCCTTTGGCCTCGGCCGGTGTGCTGAGCACGCCCTGTCCTACCAGCACCGATACGAGTAGGGCGAGCAGGCAGGCTGCCCATCGGCTGCGTTTCACTGGTCCTCCTTGGGGGGTGCCGGGCGCGCCGTTCTGGCGCACGCCGGGCGGTGGCCGTCCGGTGCCGAACCGGAGCGCCTCCGGTTTACCGCGCCGACCTTGTGGCGACGTTGTGGCGGCATTGTCACGAAGAATCACGACATATCACCGCAGACGAAAGCAGCCGTAAGTGCCGGCCGTTTCCACCGTCGCCAAGGACGACCAGATGGCCGTAATCCGATAAACGGCCGATGCCGATACGCGTGCCGGCTCGCACCGGAGAATCATTCTCATGGAGATTCGGCCACCGGCCTGGCGGGCGACGCATTCATCACAAGAATGGAAGACGTGAGCGCACCGTGGCGGAGAGTCGGACGCCGGCGACACGGCGGGCAGGGGCGGAAGGTCGACCGACGGCTGACGGCCGGGGTGACGCTCGTCGCCGCGACGGTACTGCTGTGGTGCACGCTGCGCTGGCAGGGCCTGAACGCCGTCTCCGACGTCATCGGGATCGGGTCCACGCTGCTGCCGCTGGCCATCGGCCTGGTCGCGTGGGCGTCGTCGCGCCACTCCGCCGAAGACCCGTCCACCGGCCGGACGGCCGAGATGGACGCGCTCATGGTCGCCATCGCCAGGACGATGGAGCGGGTGCAGTACTCGGCCGATCGGCTCACCCGGCTCGAAAGCGGCCTCGTCGAGATGCGCGACCTGCTCGCCCAGGCCACCGCCCGGCTGGACGACCGCAAGCGGGCGCTCGGCCGTGACCTGGCCGCGCGCCGGCCGGACGGCGGCACGGCGACCGCGAGCGCCGCCGAGCGCGCCCGCCTGGAGAAGGAGATCAGCGCGCTGCGCCAGGAACTGGCCGACACGCGGCGGCGCCTGCGCGCGGCGGAACGCCTGCGCGGCGAGGTGGAACAGAGGCTCGCGGAAGCCCGGCGCGGCCAAGCCGAGACCGGCGAACTGCGGGAGCAGACCCGGGCTCAGGCCACCCAGGCCGAACGCCTGCTGATGGCGTCCCGCGCGCTGCCCGCCCCGGTGGTTCCCCCCACGGCCGCCCTGGTCGCCATCGAAGCCGCCGATCTGCTGGGCGAAGGCGACCGGGCCGCCGCGGCGAAGGTCCTGCGCCGCGTCGACGAGGCTCTCCAGGAGAACGCCGCCACCCGGGACCGGTTGCACGACGAGCTGGCCGAGAACGCCGCCGCCATCCGCCGGCGGCTCGATGCCCGTGCCCACGCGGCCCCCTCCGGGCCTGGTCCCCGGCGACGGCGCTCCCTGCCGCTGCTCGTCGGCGGGTGCTGCTCGGCCGTCCTCCTGACCGTGGTCGTCCTGATGGCCTTTCTCCGCCCGCCCGGTGCGGTGCGGCCCCTGGCGTCCGGACCGGCCACCGCAGGGACGCCGGAAGTCGCCGTCTCGGTGGACCCGGCCTTCTACCCCCGAGCCGTCCCCGCGTGGAAGAAGCCGTTCAGCAGCAGCGCCGACATCGCCTCGGCCATCACGGTCTGGCGGGGCACCGTCTATTTCGGCGGCAACGACGGCCGGCTGCACGCACTCGACGTCGACACCGGGAAAAGCGTCTGGCCCGAGTCCCCGCGGCTCCGCGGAGACATCACGGCACGGCCGGCGATCGCGGACGGCACCCGCACCCTCTACGTGGTCAGTAACAAAGGGTTCTACAGCGAGGTGTCGGCGCGCGACGCCACCACGGGCGGCGAGGTGTGGACCAGCAGGTTTCCCGGCTATATCGACGAGTCCGCGGTCGTGGCGGGAGACACCGTCTATTTCGGCGCCGGCGACGGTCTTCTCTACGCGCTGAACGCCGCCGACGGCAGGATCCGCTGGACGTTCCGCACGGGGGGCTGGATCACCTCGACACCGGTGGTGGCCGACGACGTCGTCTATTTCGGAAGCTGGGACGGCCACGTGTACGCCGTGGACACGCGGACCCGCCAGGCGAAATGGTCGACGTACGTCCCCTTCAAGTGGACCGCCACCATCGGCAACGTCCTCTTCAACCCGGCGCTCGCGAACGGCGTGCTGTACATCGGCGACAAGAACTACGATCTGCTCGCCCTGAACATCGCGGACGGCTCCATCCGCTGGCGCATGCCGACCAAGGACATCGTCGACTCCCGGCCGGTGGTCGCCGACGGCGTCGTCTACGTCGGCAGCCGGGACCACAACGTGTACGCCTTCGACGCCGCGACCGGCCGGCTGATCTGGAAGAGGCTGACCGGCAACGCCGTCTTCTCCAGCCCCGCGGTCCGCGACGGGGTCGTCTACGTCGGCAGCAACGACGCCTACGTGTACGCCTTCGACGCCGCCGACGGCCGGGTGCTCTGGGTCCACGGGACCGGCAACAGCGTCTACTCCAGTCCCGCGGTGTCCGACGGCGTCGTCTACGTCGGCAGCGACGACAACAAGCTGTACGCCCTGAAGGCGGCGAGGTAGCGGTCCGGCGCTTCCGCGCGGGGCTCAGACGCCCGCGTGGATGTGCGCGGCCCAGAGGGCGGGGTCGTCCGGGTGCTCGGCGCGGAGCCTCAGCAGCGCGCGGTGCAGGGCGCGGGCGGTGCCCGCCGTCCGCGGCGGGGTGGTGCCGCCGCCGGTGAGGTCGTCGTAGACCTGTTCGGCGATCCGGACGGCGATGAGGTCGTTGATGGACCACAGGGTGCCGACGACGTTGCGGAAACCGGCGAGCTGGAAGGCCGCGGTGATGTGCACCGCCTCGTCGGCCAGATTCTGGTTCCCTCTGGTCGTGTCGCACGCCGACAGGTAGGCCAGCTCGGCGTGGGCCAGGCGCAGCCGCGAGATCGCCGTGACGGTGAGGGGCCGGGTGGTGTGGTCGTGCAGGAGCAGCCGGCCGGCGGCGGGAACCCGCCAGTCGGTGACGCCGTGGCAGGCCAGGTGCGCGATCGGGCACCCCGGCAGGGCCGCGAGGACGGCGTCGTGGGTCGCCCGCACGCCGGTGAGGGTGAGGGATCCGGGCAGCAGCCGGGCCAGGAGCCGGGCTTCGGCGCGGGCGCCGGGCAGGGGGGCGGCGTCCGGGGTCGCCGGCAGGGCGACGATCAGGGCGCGCGGGGACCCGCCGCCGGAGGTCGCCGTCGCGGGCGGATGGTCACCGCCGGCGGCGCGGTCGCGCAGGAACCCCAGGGCGCGGATCGTCGGAGTGTAGGAGGAGACGACCATGTCCATCACGGTTCGCGGCGCGGCTGCGGGCTTGGAAGCACCGTGGTGGCCCGCCGCGTGCAGGGGCAGGATCGTCATCTCCCCCACCGGGCACCACCACAGCCGCGTCTCACGGCCGTCGCGCACGAGGCCGCCGGAACGCAGCTCGGCGAGGACGGGCCCGGCGACGTGATCCCACAGCCAGCCCAGCGTCTCCCGGATGACCCGCTGACCGGCCAGGCGCTCCGGCCCCCGCGCGGTGATGGCGGCCAGCGCGCCGAGGAACCGGTTGACCTGTTCGATGACGCCGCCGCTGACGCCGGGAAGCTCGACCAGGCGCACGGGGCGGCCGGGGTCGTCGGTGACGATGAGGGCGTCGCAGCGGAACGGGCTGCTGTTCACCAGCACGATCGGGCCGTGAGCGGCCTGCCGCCGCAGCACGTCGATGGGCGGCGGCAGCATGAACCCCTCCAGCCCGCCGATCCGGCTGATCTCGGCGAGCAGGCCGTCCCACTCCTTGGCCAGGCGCCCGCGCCGGGCGACGAGGTCACGGGCCGCCACGTGCGCGGCCTGCTCCGCCGGGGACCGCCACGCGCCGCCGTCCGGCGAGGACGGGACCTCCTGGACCGGCGCGAGGCGGGCCAGGTCGGTCCGGTCGGTGGCGTCCAGCTCGTCGCGGAGCCGTTCGAACCGCTCGGCCAGGCCCGGGGCGAGCCCGCGCAGCTCGGTGAGGTCACCGTGAGCGGCCATGGTCTCCCCGATCAGGACACCACGGGCCTGCTCCAGCAGTTCGACCGCGCGTTCCGGACGGCCCGCCGTGATCGCCGCCGCGGCGGCGGCGCCCGGCAGCCCGCGGACCCGCCCCAGGCCGTGCTCGCGCGCGGCCCGGTCCAGCCGCCGGGGCGTGACCTGCGGAAGCAACGCGATGGCCTTCTCGTACGCGTCCAGGGCGGCCACGGCCCGGCCCGCCGTCATCGCCGTGTCGCCGAGCCGGGTGAAAGCGCTCAGCCGTACGAGCGGCGTCGCGGTCTCGGCCTCCGCCGCCTCGGCGAAGACGTCCCCGGCCTCGCCCAGCAGCGCCGCTTCCTCCGTCAGCTGGAACGACGTCCACAGGGTCATCCCGAGGTTGTACTGGTAGGCGGCGCGCTGGGGATGGAGGGCCGGCGTCGCGGCGACCGCCGCACGAGCCGTCGTGATCGCCTCCCGCCGGTCGGCGGGCGCTCCCGTCCGCTCGGCCAGGTCGCGCAGAACTATCCCGAAATTGGACAAGTACAGCGCACGGTCGGGACTTCCGTCCGGGGTGACGGCTATGGCCTCTCGCAGCAGCTCGACCGCCTCGGTCAGCGCGGCGGCGTCCCCGGTCTGTTCGGACAGGTCCCGCAGGCTGAGTGCGAGGTTGGAGAGATATCTGGCGCGGCCGACGCCGCTCTCGGGGACGGCGAGCAGCGACTCGCGCCACACGGCGACCGCCTCGGCGAGGACCTCCGGGTCGCGGCTTCGCTCGAAGTGGGCATGCAGCGCGTTGCCGAGGTTGGCCAGGGCGACGGCGCGGCGGGGGTCGCCGGGCGGGGCGGCGCGCACCGCCTCCCGCAGCACGTCGATCGCCTCGCTCAGCGACGCCGGCTCCCCGGTCCGGTCGAACGCGGCGTGCAGCGCGGTCCCGAGATTGGACAGGAACAGGGCTCGGCTCGCGTGGCCCGGCGGCGTGGCCCCGGCCGCCGCACGGCTCACCGCGACGGCCTCGTCCAGCGTCGCCGGGTCGCCGGTCCGCTCGTACATGATCCGCAGACCGTTCGAGAGGTTGGACAGGAGTGTCGGCCGCAGGTGGTCACCCGGCGCGCTTGAGGCCACCGCCTCGCGCCCGTGGCCGACGGCGTCCTCCAGTGCCGTGACCTCCCCGGTCCGCTGGTAGAGGAGCTGGAGCGCGACCCCGAGATTGGTCAGGGCCATGAGGCGCACCTGGCCGGACGGGGTGATCGCGAGGGTCTGACGCCCTGCCTCGATCGCCTGCTCCAGCGCCACGGGATCTCCGGTCCGCTCGTACAGCAAGCGCAGCGCGTTGGCGAGGTTGGACCGCATCTGCGGCAGGTGCGGTCTGGCCGCGTCCGACGTCAGCGCCTCACGGCCGAGCCGGATGGATTCCTCCAGCGCCGCGACCTCACCGGTCCGGTCGAAGAGCCGCTGGAGCGCGAGCGCGAGGTTGCCGCGCATCTCGGCGAAATAGTGGTGACCGGGTGGCGTCCCCGCGACCGACTCCCGGCCGAGCTCGACCGCCTCCCGCAGCGCCGCGACGTCCCCGGTCACCTCGTAGCGCAGCCGCAGGCCGTCCGCGGTGTTCGACTGCACCATGGGCCGGTTGAGATCACCGGGCGCGAGGGACGCCAGCGCCTCGCGCCCCGCCGCGATCGACTCGTCCAGCGGCGCGAGATCGGTGTCGAGGGTGAACAGCCTGCGCAGCACATTCGTCAGGCAGAAGAGGGTGTGGTGACGCTCGGGATGTCCGGGCGGCGTGGCGGCGACCGCCTCGCGACCCAGCCGGGCCGCCTCCTCCAGCGCCGCCACCGTGCCGTCCCGCTCGAACAGGATCCGCAAGCCGTCGGCGAGATCCGCCATGGCCGACGGCCGCCCGGGGTCGCCGGGCCGGAAGGAGGCCACCGCCTCGCGCCCCACCTCGACCGATTCGTCCAGCGCCGCCGGATCGCCACCGGACTCGAACACGACGCGCAGGGCGCTCGCCAGGGTCGTCAGACACGGCGCACGGCCGGGATCGCCGGCGGGGGTGACGCGGGCCGCCTCGCGGCCGAGCGTGACCGCCTCGCTCAGCGTCGCCGGGTCGCCGGTCTCGACGAACAGCGTCCGCAGGACGTTCATGAGATCGGTCAGGACCATGGCACGGCCGGGGTGGCCGGGCGGGGTCGCGGCGAGGCTCCGGCGGATGAAGGTCACGGCCCGCTCCAGCGCGGCGAACTCACCGGTCCGCAGATGCTCCTCGTAGGCGGCGGCCGCCTCCTCGTGCCAGACATGGGCGTCCTCGGGCCGGTCCGGCCAGGACACGCCGTGCTCGTCGAACGCCGCCCGCAGGTCGGGTGGCACGGCTTCGGGGGACGTCTCGTACACGAGGGCCAGCAGCGCCATCGCGGACCCGAGGTCGGCCTGGTCCGCTCCCTCGGGCAGCAGCTGGAAGCGCAGCCAGTGGAACCACCCGGCGATCTGGGCCGCCTCGGCGTCGCGGGCCGCGCCCCCGGCCAGCGTGAGCAGCCGGGTCACCGCGGTGAAGGCGTCGCCCTCCAGGAGTACGGCCGGATCGCCGCCCACGAGGACGTGTTCGATCCGCGTCCAGATCGAGTCGATCAGATCTTCGCGTTCCCCCATGACCCGGGCCTCCCGCTCGACGCGCCCGCTCGCCGGACCCCGCGCGGGTCATCGGCGCGTGCTCATCTGTAGGACGGACCGGCATGCCCCCAGGTTGCCCTGGCGGGCCTGGATCAGCGGGGCGGCTTGGCCGCGTTGAGGTCGGCGGCGTGGACGGTGTTCTGGGTGGCCTCCAGGCCACTGGTGATCAGCGATTCCACGACGTCGGCGGCGCGGTCCACCAGGAAGGGCAGGTCCTTGCGCTCGGCGGTGCCGAAGTCGCGCAGGACGAAGTCGGCGGCGTCCATGCGGCCGGGCGGACGGCCCACGCCGAAACGGACGCGCAGGTAGTCCCGGGTCGCCAGGGACTTGGTGATCGAACGCAGGCCGTTGTGCCCGTTGTCGCCGCCGCCGAGCTTGACCCGCAGCGCGCCGTACGGGATGTCCAGCTCGTCGTGCACGACGATCACGCGCTCGGGGACGACCTTGTAGAAGTCGGCCAGGGCCTTCACCGGGCCGCCGGAAAGGTTCATGTACGACCTGGGCTTGGCCAGCACGACCGGCGCGCCGACCAGGCGGCCCTCGACGACCTCGGCATGGGCCTTGTGGGTCTTGAACCGGCCGCCGGCCCGCCCGGCGAGCTCGTCCAGCACCATGAACCCGGCGTTGTGCCGGTTACCGGCGTACTCCGGGCCGGGGTTGCCCAGGCCGACGATCAGCCAGCGGTCCACGAGATTGTCTCCGTTCACTCGGCGTCCCCGGGACGTCGGACCGGAAGTCGGACATCGGATCGGACTTTTGGGGCGGACATTGAGGCGGACATGGGACAGGGCAGCCCGGCGGCCGGAGACCGGCGCCTGGCTGCCCTGCCGACTGTACGGGAGATTACTCCGCGGCGGCCTCGGCGGGCGCGGCCTCGGCCTCGCCCTCGGGGGCCTCCTCGGCCTCGGCGGTGGTCGGGACCGTGATGACCTGGAGCACGACGGTCTCGGGGTCGGCGGCAAGGGTGGCGCCACGCGGCAGCTCAAGGTCGCCGGCGGTGACGACCGCGCCGACCTCCAGGCCCTCGATGTCGACCTCGACACCGGTCGGGATGTGGGTGGCCTCGGCCTCGACCGCGACGGTGACGAGCTGCTGGTCGAGCAGGCCGCCCGGGGCGATGTCGCCGGTGGTGGTGACCGGGATCTCGACGGTGACCTTCTCGCCGCGCTTCACGAGCAGCAAGTCGATGTGCTCGATGAAGCCCTTGAGCGGGTCGCGCTGGACGCCCTTCGGCAGCGCGATCTCGTTGACGCCCTCACCCTCGACGCGGATGAGCACGTTCGGCGTGCGCAGCGCGATCATGAGGTCGTGGCCCGGGAGCGTGAGGTGCTTCGGCTCGATGCCGTGTCCGTACAGGACGGCGGGGACCCTGTCGGCGCGGCGGATCTTACGCGCGGCGCCCTTGCCGAACTCCGAGCGCGGCTCGGCGGCGATACGTACTTCGGACACGGTGATCTCCTAGGGAGTGCTCGTGAATTCGGAAGGCGCCCACCCTCACCCGCCCTAGCGGAAGGCGTTACGAGCGCACACAACCCCTCAACCCTACCGGACTCCCCCGCCCCACCATCCCTCCCGACGTCCGTGACCAGGCACCCCCCCTCAGCAGGCGCGCATGCCCCACGTTCCCGGCCAGGCACAAGTCGTCCCTCAGAAGGCGCTCATGACGCGTTGCCGACCAGGAACTCCGTGACGAGCACGGCGACCGCGTCCGGGCGCTCGGCGAGCATGTCGTGGCTCGCGTCCAGTTCCTGCTGTCAGCCTCATGCACGCCTACAGAGGCCCAGGTCCACCGGCATCTCCCGCGTCGGAGTTGGGGACAGCCCTTCGCCTCGCATCAGGCCATCGGCATCGGCCAACATGACGCGGTGACCCTCGGCGTCAGCGGTCGATCATGCCACACACCACCAGCGTTCCAGGAAAGCCGTCACCGGCATGAGGTCGAGCGTTTCCGTCGCTTCGGCAATGACGGCCCGGTACCCACGATCAAAGTCTTCGACATCCTCCGGCAGCAGGGCCGCGCGAATGGCACGCGGAGCCTCGTCAGCCACGGGTAGGAAGGGTGCACGCACGTCCTGGTGGCGGCGCGGGTACGGGGTCAGGTCACCACAGTACGGCGGAGAATCAGCGGGCCGTCAACGAAGGCGCCAGGCGTTACATGCGGCTCTCGCGGCCAATTTGAACTAGCTTGATCATTTATATGCCTGCCGCGTCATGCGCACTCGGAACCCCACAGCGCCGTGGGCGCACGCTGCGCTCACGACAGTGCGGCGACGTCCCGAACGTGCACGGACAACTGGTGGGATGCAGCGGTTTCGGATGAAGTGAGATGTGGCCCTTACCAGCCAAGCTCGCCGCTCTTGATGCAGCCGATAAAGGAGTTCCATCCGGTTGAGGTGAAGCCGAGAACGGGGCCGCCGGGCTTCTTGCTGTCGCGCACGGCACGGTTCCCGCCAGGCAGCTCGGCCACCTCGACGCAGTTGTTGCTGGTGGCCTGACTGCGCATGCTCTTCCGCCACTCCACGCTGGACAGATCCAGGTTGGACAGATCCACTGATGCCTCACAGCTTGTCGATCAGATTGGATAGGTACGCGATCGACGCCTCCACGCTGAGCGCCGAAGCACACAAGTACTGAAACATCAGCGTATAGCGTTTGAGTTGCTCGTCCTCCTCCAAATAGAGACCGTCCGTCGGAGTCTCCACGTAAACCACGCTGCGGTCGACGGCGCTAGGAAAATCCAGGATCACGAACTGGCCGCTGAGGCCGGCATGCGGGCCAGCGGAAAAGGGCAATATCTGCAGCTTTACGTGATGTAGCGGACTGGTGTCCACCAACTTCCTTAGTTGAGCCTCACGGACCTTCCGACTTCCCACCGGACGGAACAACGCCGCCTCGTCGATCACCGCCCAGAGCTGCGGGGGGCTGTCGCGCAGCAGTAACTGTTGCCGCTCCATGCGGGCCGCCACCCGGCGCTCGACTTCTCGGGGGTCACGGACTCCGCCCGCCCGGATGATCTCCGCTGCGTACTCGGGCGTTTGAAGCAGACCCGGGATAAGCGCCAATTCGAAGTTCCGGATAGACGACGCCTCAGCCTCCAGTCCGACATAAGAGCCGGTCAGGACATCGCTGTAGGCGGCCCACCAGCCACGCTTCTTGGCCTCACGGGCGAGCTCGACCAGAGCGTCGATAAGGGACCGGCTGGTGACGCCGTAAATCTCACAGAGTCTTCGGACATGATGCACGTCCGGCCTCTTGGTCAGGCCGTTCTCCAGGCGGCTGATCTTCGAGGATGAGCACTCAAGAGCGGCGGCCGCATCGTGCACCGTCTGCCCTGACTCCTCCCGCAGACGGCGTAGCTCGTGACCGAGGCGGCGGAGTCGCACTGTCGGGCTGTAATCCGAGACGGTCACCACATCACTCCAATCAGCGCATTCGGCCTCACTGTCCGACACGTTACGTATCACCGGACAGATGCCGCACGTTTCGAAGTAGAACTTGCAGGTTCATACTTGCAGTAGCACTATGGCTACGGACAGTCTCCTAGCAGCCACAAGGCGGAGTCAACGGCCCTCACGAACTGGAATCTTCCAGCCCGACCAAGCCGTACGCGAGGGCGGCCGTGAAAGACCCTCTCGCCGACCCTGTCCCCCACACGTGGACGTCAAAATTGCCCGCGGCCAGGTGCTCGCCGTCGGCGAATTCACCGCGCGCTCCATGAGCACCCCCACCCCCCAACCCCCAAGGCTGGGGATCGCTCTCGGAGGCGGTATGAACGAAAGTTGGACTCTCGCGTCCGAGCCGGTCAGTGTTGGCACGGCTCGGGAGCTGACCCGTAAGACCCTCACCGGCTGGGGTCTGTTCCACGTGGTCGACGATGTCGAGCTCGTCATCTCGGAGCTCGTCACGAACGCGCTCATCCACGGTTCCGGGCCGGTCACCATGGCGCTGCACCACGCCGGGCCCGCGATCATCGGTGCGGTCAGCGACGGCGGCGGAGCCCGGCTGCACGTACGTGACGCCGAGCCGGAGGAGACCGGAGGGCGGGGGCTGTCCATCGTGCAGGCTCTGGCCGCTAGCTGGGGCATCTGGCCGGACGCGGACGGTATGGGGAAAACGGTCTGGTTCAGCTTCGGGACCGACCGGAGGTGATTCACCCCGTTCGGCCCCCGCCATGTCCCTCAACGTCCAGCAACGTCGCGCGTTAGGTGCGGGAGCCAATCGTGGATATCGCGAGGGACGTTCCAGGAGCGCGAGGCGCGGAGCCCTTCGCCTGGAGGGTCGAAGGGGGGCCGGAGGCCCTCCCTGGGAAACGCAGTCCGAAGCCGGAGGCGAGGCCCTTTTCGAGCCGGAGGCCGGCGCGTCGATCACGGGCTCTTGGAAATGAGGAAGCGGCGGCCTCCTTGTGGGTGGGCCGCCGCTTTGGGTGGGTTCTAGGAGTCGCCTTCGAAGAGGCTGGTTACTGAGCCGTCGTTGAAGACTTCGCTGATGGCGCGGGCGATCAAGGGGGCGATGGAGAGCACCGTGAGTTTGTCGAAACGCTTCTCCTCCGGGATGGGGAGGGTGTTGGTGACGACGACCTCGGAGATGCGGGAGTTCTTCAGGCGGTCCACGGCCGGGGACGAGAAGATCGCGTGGGTGGCGGCGACGATGATGTTGGTCGCGCCCTGCTCGTACAGGGCGTCGGCCGCCTTGGTGATCGAGCCGCCGGTGTCGATCATGTCGTCGATCAGCACACAGGTGCGGCCCTCGACCTCGCCGACGACCTCGTGGACCTTCACCTCGTTGGCGACGTCGAGATCGCGCCGCTTGTGGATGAAGGCGACGGCCGTGCCGAGCTGGTCGGCCCAGCGTTCGGCGAGGCGGACGCGGCCGGTGTCGGGCGAGACGATGGTCGTGGAGGCCGGGTCGAGCTTGCCGCTGAGGTAGCGGTGCAGGACGGGCAGCGCGAACAGGTGGTCGACGGGCCCGTCGAAGAAGCCCTGGATCTGCGGGGTGTGCAGGTCGACCGACATGAGGCGGTCGGCCCCGGCGGTCTTGAAGAGGTCGGCCATGAGCCGGGCGGTGATCGGCTCGCGTCCGCGCCCCTTCTTGTCCTGCCGTGAGTAGCCGAAGAAGGGCAGGACCACGGTGATGCGCTTGGCCGACGCGCGCTTGAGCGCGTCCACCATGATCAGCTGCTCCATGATCCACGTGTTGATCGGCTGGGTGTGGGACTGGATCACGAAGGCGTCGCTGCCTCGTACGGACTCGAGGTAGCGGGCGTAGATCTCGCCGTTGGCGAAGTCATGGATCTTGGTCGGTGTGACGTCGATACCGAGGTTCTGCGCCACTTCCTCCGCGAGCTCCGGATACGCCCTGCCGGAGATGAACATCAAGTGCTTCTCACCGGTCATCTTCTTGCCGCTCATGCTGCCCTCCTCTCCAGGCGGCACACAGGACACGGCCACGATGCGTCGCCGCGATACCCGGCTCGCTCGCCGCGCTGAATCATTTGCTGTTCTCCCGATGTTGTTCCCCGGAGGGACCCTGATCGCCCGCGGACGTCTGCCGTCCGTCGGCGCTCACGGCCCCCCGGCCTTCCAGCGCGCGACGCGCCGCCTCGTCGGAGGCGGTGCCCGCGCGCCTGCGCGCGACCCACCCTTCGATGGTGCGCTGGCGCGCCCGGCCGACCGCCATCGCCCCCGGAGGGACGTCGTTGGTGATGACCGAGCCCGCCGCGGTGTAGGCGCCGTCGCCGATGGTGACCGGCGCGACGAGCATGTTGTCGCTGCCGACCCGGACGTGGTCGCCGACCGTCGTGTGGTGCTTGCGCACCCCGTCGTAGTTGACGAACACGCTGGAGGCCCCGATGTTGGAGCCCTCGCCGATCGTGGCGTCGCCGACGTAGGTCAGGTGCGGCACCTTGGACCCGTCGCCGAGACGGGCGTTCTTCATCTCGACGTAGGTGCCGGCCTTGGCCCGCCGGCCGAGGACGGTGCCCGGCCGCAGGTAGGCGTACGGCCCCACCGACGCCCCAGGGCCGATCTCGGCGCCGTCGCAGACGCTGTTGCGTACGACGGCGCCCGCGCCGACGGCCGTGTCGGTGAGGGTGGTGGCGGGCCCGACCTCGGCGCCGGAGGCGACGGAGGTGCGGCCGTGCAGCTGGGTGCCGGGATGGATCACCACGTCCGGCTCCAGCGTGACGCCGACGTCCACCCAGGTGGTGGCCGGGTCGATGACGGTGACCCCGGCGCGCATGTGCGCGCGCAGGATGCGGGAGTTGAGCACCGCGCGGGCGAAGGCGAGCTGCGCGCGGTCGTTCACGCCCTCGACCTCGACGTGGTCGGGCGCGATGTGGGCGCCGACGCGGTGACCGTCCTCGCGGAGGATCGACAGCACGTCGGTGAGGTACTCCTCGCCCTGGGCGTTGGCGGTGGAGACGCGCTTGACGGCGTCGGCGAGCAGGGACCCGTCGAAGGCGTAGACGCCGGAGTTCATCTCCTTGACGGCCCGCTGCCGCGGGGTGGCGTCGCGCTCCTCGACGATCTGCAGGACGGCGCCCGAGTCGTCGCGGATGATGCGGCCGTAGCCGGTCGGGTCGGGCACCTCGGCGGTCAGGACGGTCACCGCGTTGCCGTCGGCGGCGTGGCTGCTCAGGAGCCCGGCGAGGGTTTCGGTGCGCAGCAGCGGGGTGTCGCCGTACGTGACGAGGACCGTTCCGCCGATGGTGCCGACGGACTCCAGGACCGTGCGCACGGCGTGCCCCGTGCCCTTCTGCTCGGCCTGGACGACCGCGCGGGTGTCGGGGCCCGCGGCGGTGAGATGGGCTTCGACCTGCTCGCGGGCGTGGCCGATGACGACGATGAGGCGCTCGGGCGAAAGGCCGCGCGCGCTGGCCAGCACGTGGTCGACCAGGGGGCGTCCGCACAGCTCGTGCAGGACCTTGGGTGTGGAGGATTTCATGCGGGTGCCCTCGCCGGCGGCGAGGACGATGACGGCTGCCGGGCGCGGCACACTCACGGACTGAGGCTCCCTCGGCGTCGCGGCTGAGACATGACAGAGCGGGACGACGCGCGGTAACCCCCCGGGCACCGCACCGCCACCCACCCGACACCGCGAGCTTACCCGCCGCCTTCCCGGCGAGGCTCGGACCCCTGCCGTGTGGGGACCTGCCCGTGTGGGACGGCGCCGGCGCGCCGCTCGCGACGGGATGAGAAGAAAAGTTCCGGCGCCTGGACTCGAACCAGGACAACCCTGCTCCAAAGGCAGGTGGGCTGCCAATTACCCTACGCCGGACCGATTCGCGACCTTCCCAAACCGC
Source organism: Sphaerisporangium siamense (assembly GCF_014205275.1). Classification (NCBI taxonomy): domain Bacteria; kingdom Bacillati; phylum Actinomycetota; class Actinomycetes; order Streptosporangiales; family Streptosporangiaceae; genus Sphaerisporangium; species Sphaerisporangium siamense. The sequence continues at coordinate 2,412,955 of NZ_JACHND010000001.1, read as the reverse complement.
GGTGACAAGGATACCCACCGAACCCCCTCGGCGCTCAACGCATTGCCACCCCGCTCCGGGGCAGAGGGTCGGGAAGAGGAGCCGGAGGAGGAGGACGTGACGGCGGCCGTCGCCGCGCCAGGCGCATCGATCAGGAACCTTGGCCGCGCCGTTGGCATATGCGGCCGGGTCTCTTTACCAGATATGGGCATGTATGCGCAAGACGTGGAACCGCCACCGGATGGCGCACGAACCTTCATCTTCCCCACATTCCAGGCTTAGGGATTCCTAACTTACGATGCCGTAGGTTACGGTTACGTAGCTCCAGATCGTCCGCACTTCAGAACACGTGAGGTAGCCCATGACCGTTGTCGAAGACCGCGCCACTCCGCCACCGCCGCGTCCTGATCTCGAGCCGGAGCCGAAGTCGAACTTCGAGCGCGTGCTGCTGGTCATCTTCGTCACCGTGCCGTTCCTGGCTCTGGTCGCGGCGATCCCGATGGCCTGGGGACGCTTCCTCGGCTGGAGCGACGTCGTGATCACGGCCGTCTTCTACATGATCAGCGGCCTCGGCGTCACCGTCGGCTACCACCGCTACTTCACGCACGGGTCCTTCAAGGCCAACCGGCCTCTCAAGATCGTGCTCGCCGTCGCCGGCAGCCTGTCGCTGGAGATGGGCGTGATCGACTGGGTCGCCACGCACCGCCGCCACCACAAGTACTCCGACAAGGAGGGCGACCCGCACTCGCCGTGGCGGTTCGGCAACGACTGGAAGGCGCTGACCAAGGGCCTGTTCTTCGCCCACATGGGTTGGATGTTCAGCTCCGAGCGCACCAACCGCGAGCGCTTCGCCAAGGATCTCATCAACGACAAGGACGTCTACCGCGTCCACAAGGCGTTCCCGTGGCTGGTGGCCACCTCCCTGATCCTGCCCGCGGTGATCGGCGGCGTGGTGACCTGGTCGATCGCGGGCGCGCTGACCGCCTTCTTCTGGGCGAGCCTGGTGCGCATCGCGCTGCTCCACCACGTCACCTGGTCGATCAACTCGGTCTGCCACGTGTTCGGCGAGGAGGACTTCGAGGTGCGCGACAAGTCCCGCAACGTCTGGTGGCTGGCCATCCCGTCCTTCGGCGAGTCCTGGCACAACCTTCACCACAGTGAGCCGACCTCGGCCCGCCACGGCGCGCTGAAGGGGCAGATCGACCCCAGCGCCCGCGTGATCCGCTGGTTCGAACAGGCAGGCTGGGCGACCGACGTCCGCTGGCCGACTGCCGAGCGTCTGGCGGCCAAACGGCGTGTCTGACATGCCCCTTCCGTCGGGCCGCCCTCCGGCGGCCCGCACCCCCACCAGCAACACGTCAAATCTTGCTATAGCCCCCCAAAGCACCACTATTGCGTTTGCCGCGCCCAGCGGGCCAAGCATTATTAGACCCATGACCGAGTCCTCCCCACCCCGCGGACGCGTCCGCATGACGGGTAAGGAGCGCAGGGAGCAACTGATCCGGGTCAGCCGGGCGCTCTTCGCCGAGAAGGGCTTCGACGGCACGTCCATCGAAGAGATCGCGGCCAGTGCGAAGGTGTCCAAGCCGGTCGTCTACGAGCACTTCGGGGGCAAGGAAGGCATCTACGCCGTCGTCGTCGACCGCGAGATGCAGCGCCTCCTGAGCCTCGTGGCCGTCGCGCTCAACGCCGGCCACCCGAAGATCCGGCTGGAGCGCGCCGCGCTGGCGCTGCTGCAGTACGTCGAGGAGTCCAGCGAGGGCTTCCGCATCCTCGTGCGCGACTCCCACGCCGCCTCCGGCACCGGCACGTTCGCGAGCCTCATCAACGACATCGCGAGCCAGGTCGAGGACGTCCTGGCCGACCAGTTCGCCGACCGCGGCTACCTTCCCACGCTCGCCCCGATGTACGCCCAGATGCTCGTCGGCATGGTGGCGCTCACCGGCCAATGGTGGCTGGACGCCCGCAGGCCCGACCGCGAGGAGGTCGCGGCCCACCTGGTGAACCTGGCCTGGAACGGTCTCACCGGGCTGGAGCCCCGCCCCAAGCTGACCGCGGCCTCCACGCGCCCGGCCGCCTCCCCCGCGCCCCTCGAACTGCGTCCCGCGCCCACCGACAAGGAACGCAAGGAGATCGAGAAGGCCTGGGAGAAGGACCTCAAAGAGATCGAGAAGGCCCGCGAGCGCGAGGCCAAGGAGCAGGAGAAGATCCGCGCCCGCGAGCAGCGCGAGCAGGAGAAGCTCCAGCGCGAGCAGGAGAAGCAGCGGGCGCGCGAACGCCGCGAGCAGGAGCGGCTGCGGGCCCGCGAGCAGCGCGAGCGCGAGAAACTGCTGAAGGAGCGCGAGAAGCTGCGCGCGCAGGAGGCCCGCGACGCTGCCCGGCAGCCGAGGCAGGCCATCGAGGCCGAGCGCGTGGAGCTGGTGGAAAGGGTCGAGATCGTGCGGCCGGCGCCCGCCTCCGGGCCTAAGGAGCTCGGTCCCGGGCAGGAGTCCGGCGACGCCTAGCAGTGGCGGCGACGGGATGACGTCAAGTAAAACCGTCGTTGCGGAAAAGTTAACGTGCCGTTCAATTATATAGGGCATTTTGGACATATGTCCGTCGAGATCGTGCCGCCCACCCCTGAAGGTCACGACCTGCCCCATCTCCCCCCTGATCGCTTCCTCAACCGCGAGGAAAGCTGGCTCCACTTCAATGAACGCGTGCTGGAGCTGGCCGAAGACCCGTCCGTTCCGTTGCTGGAACGCGTGCGTTTCCTCGCCATATTCGCCAGCAACCTGGACGAGTTCTTCCGGGTGCGGGTCGCGGGGCTCAAACGGCGGATGGAGACGGGCCTGCTCCTGCGCACCAAGAGCGGGATGAAGCCGCGCGAGGAACTCGCCAAGATCGCCAAGATCGCCGACGACCTCGCGCGGCGCCACGCGGCGGTCTACCACAAGCAGATCTGCCCCCAGCTCACCGGCGTGGGCATCGACATCGTCCGCTGGGACGACCTCAGCAGGGACGAGCGCACGGCGATGCGCAAGCTGTTCCGGGAGCGGATCCGGCCCGTGCTGACCCCGCTGGCCGTCGATCCCGCCCATCCTTTTCCCTATATATCCGGCCTCTCGCTGAACCTGGCCGTGACCGTGCGCAACCCGGGCACGGGCAACACCGTGTTCGCCCGCGTCAAGGTGCCCTCCCAGCTCCCCCGATTCGTCGCCGTCGCCAAGGACCGCTTCGTCCCGATGGAGGACGTGATCGCGGCCCACCTCGGCCAGCTCTTCAAGGGCATGGAGATCGTCGAGCACCACGTCTTCCGCGTCACCCGCAACGAGGACCTGGAGGTCGACGAGGACGTCACGGAGAACCTCATGAAGGCGCTGGAGAAGGAGCTGCTCAAGCGCCGCTTCGGCCTGCCCGTCCGCCTGGAGGTCGAGGACACGATCACCCCCGAGGTGCTGGACCTGCTCGTCGACGAGCTGGACGTCTCCGACCACGAGATCTACCGGCTCCCCGGCCCCCTGGACCTGTCCGGGCTGCACGCGATCGCCGACCTGGAGCGCGGCGAGCTGAGCTTCCCGCCGTTCGTGCCCGCCGAGGCCCTGCACGCCGAGGACGACCTGTTCTCCACGCTGCGCGAGCGCGACATCCTGCTGCACCACCCGTACGACTCGTTCGCGACCAGCGTGCAGCGGTTCATCGAGGAGGCCGCGGCCGACCCCAACGTGCTCGCCATCAAGCAGACCCTCTACCGCACCAGCGGCGACTCGCCGATCGTGGACGCGCTGATCGACGCGGCCGAGGCGGGCAAGCAGGTCGTCGTCGTGGTCGAGATCAAGGCGAGGTTCGACGAGCACGCCAACATCACCTGGGCGCGCAAGCTGGAGAAGGCCGGCTGCCACGTCGTCTACGGCGTGCTCGGGCTCAAGACCCACGCCAAGCTGGCCCTGGTCGTCCGGCAGGAGCCCTCCGGCGAGCTGCGCCAGTACTGCCACATCGGCACCGGCAACTACAACCCCAAGACCGCGCGCCAGTACGAGGACTTCGGCCTGCTCACCGCCGACCCGCTCCTCGGCGAGGACCTGACCGACCTGTTCATCCACCTCACCGGCTACTCGATGCACTCGGCCTACCGGCGCCTGCTCGTCGCCCCGCACGCCCTGCGCGACGGCCTGCTGACCCGCATCGAGCGCGAGATCGCCCACCACCGCGCCGGACGGCCCGCCCGCATCCGGATCAAGGCCAACTCGCTGGTGGACGAGCCGTTGATCGACGCGCTGTACGCCGCCTCCCAGGCGGGCGTCCCGGTGGACCTGGTCGTGCGCGGGGTGTGCACGCTGCGCCCGGGCGTGCCGGGCCTGTCGGAGAACATCCGGGTCCGCAGCATCCTGGGCAGGTTCCTGGAGCATTCGCGCATCTACGAGTTCGGCCTCGGACGGCGGCCGGAGGTGTGGATCGGCAGCGCCGACGCGATGCGCCGCAACTTCGAGCGCCGGGTGGAGGCCCTGGTGAAGGTCGCGAGCGCCCGCCAGCGCACGTACCTGTCCGAGCTGATGGACCTGTCCCTGGCCGGCACCACCAGTAGCTGGTGGCTCGACGGGGACGGCACCTGGGTACGTCACCACACCGGAGAGAACGGCGAGCCCCTGCTGGACATGCAGTCCCGCCTGGTGGCCAGCAGGCGTTGGAGGAGCGTCGATGAGTGAACCCTCGCTGATCAGGGCCGCGGGGGCGGTGGTCTGGCGGGGCGCGCCCGACGCCCCCGAGGTCGCCGTCATCCACCGGCCCCGGCGCGACGACTGGTCCCTGCCCAAGGGCAAGCTGCTGTCCGGCGAGCACGTGATCGCGGCGGCGCTGCGCGAGGTGGCCGAGGAGACCGGGCTGAGCATCGTGCTCGGCCGCCGCCTGCGCGCCGTCCACTACCTCAAGGACGGACGGCCGAAGCGGGTCGACTACTGGTCGGCCCGCGCCGTCGCGCAGGTCGCCGAGCTGCCGTCCGACGAGGCGGACGCCATGGAGTGGCTGCCGCTGGACCGGGCCAGGGCCCGGCTGACCTACGAGGACGACGCCAGGACGCTGGACGCCCTGGCGGAGGCTCCCCTGGAGACCACCCCGCTCCTGCTCGTCAGGCACGCCACCGCCGGGGAGCGGGACGAGTGGCCCGGCGACGACGACCTCAGGCCGCTGGACAAGCAGGGCGAGGGACAGTCCCGCGCCCTGGCGGAGCTGCTGTACGGCTACCGTCCCGCCACGCTGCTCAGCTCGCCGAGCAGGCGCTGCGTGCAGACCGTGCTGCCGTACGCGGCCAGGGAGCGGCTGGGCATCGGCACCGACCACCTGCTCACCGAGACCGGCTACGACGCGCCGGCGACGCTCGCGCGCACGCTCGCCCTGATGGACTCCGGGGAGCCGGCCCTGGTGTGCAGCCACGGCAAGGTGCTGCCGGGGCTCTTGGCGGACGTCCACGAGCGGCGCGGCGGCAGCCCGGGCGACACGCACCTCGGCAAGGGCGGCGTCGCCGTGCTGCACCACGCCGGCGGGCGGGTGGTGGCCGCCGAGCGCTACGACACCTGACGCCGCGGGGCGGTCAGGACGCCGTCACCTCGGCCCACACGGCGGGGAACTCGGCGTGCGAGCGCTCGGCCGCGGCGCGCTCGATGCCGGCGAGCAGGCCGTAGGTGAAGGTGTCCTCGCCGGCCTCGCGGGCGCGGGCGGCCTCCTCCAGCAGGATCTGCTGGGCGACCACGCCGTCCTGGTGCAGCCCGAGCACCGTCTGGACGGACTTGGCGCGCTTGGCGAGGTCGTCGGCCGTATCGCCGAGCAGGGGCCGCAGGGCCTCGGCGGTGTAGCGGGCGCGCTTGGCCGCCTTGCGCACGTCGTGCATGGCGATCTCGCGCCGCTCGGCGTCCTCGATGGCCTGCGCCGCGTCGTACCGCTTGACCACCCGGTTCCACGTCTTACCGGCGATCTTGCCGAGCACGGTGTCCGCCTTCCCGGCGGCGAGCGGGGTGAGCGGCGGGTTCGCGATCATGGCGTCCAGGCGGTCGAGCAGGGCGAAGTAGCGCTCGCCGCTCATCGCCGCGCCGATCCTGACCATCGCCTCGCGCTCGCGCGCGGCCAGGTCGTCGCCGAGCCGCGTGCGGACCGGGCCGACGACCACCTCCGGCTCCAGGCCGTCCAGGTGGCCGGCGAAGCGCTCGCGGATCACCTCCAGGTCGCGCGCCTCGCCGAGGACGCCCGCGATCCACCGCAGCTCGTCCTGGACGCCCTCGGTCTCGGTGATCACGCTGGAGAACGACTTGAGCGCGCTGCGCAGGCGGCGGCTCGCCACCCGCATCTGGTGGACGGCGTCCTCCTCGGCCCTGCGCACCTGCGGGTCCTGGGCCGTCAGCGCGGCGACCTGGGAGGCCAGGTAGGCGACGACCACGCCGCCCGCCGAGTCCGGGTCCAGGGCGGCGGGCGTCGTCACCGGGACGCGGTCGCCGAGGAGGCGGGCCAGCTTGTTCCCGCTCTCCGCGGGGGTCGCCCCGGCCTTGCGCAGCCGCTTGCCGACCTTCTTGAGCACGGCCTCGTCGCCGTCGATCAGCTCGGCCTCCACCTCGCGCCAGCGCTCGACGTGCCGGTCCTCGCCGAACACCGTGCCCTTCACGTGGTCGTCGGCGATCTCCACCAGCCGCCGCCCGCCGGCGTCGCGCAGGCTCGTGACCTTGCGCAGCGTCTCCAGCTCCGCGACCTGCACGAGCGGCTCGCCCCGGGTCTGGGCCAGCACCAGCTCGGCCAGCTCCGGCGGGACGCTCTTGGCGCCGCGGGTGAGCGGGCGGGTGATCTCGGTGCGCGCTCCCTTGGCCTTCGGCAGCTTGAGGGTCCATCCCGCGTCGTCGCCGCCGCGCCGCCTGCGCAAGGTGATGCCGCGCGCGGCCAGGCGGAGGTCCGGCGTGTCGAAGTAGAGGGCGACCAGCCGGTGGCTCACCAGGTCCACGGCCTCCCCGCTCTCCGCGAGACCCCCGAAGTCGGGCACCGCGAAGTCCGCCGGCACGTCGAACTTGTCCTCGATCTCGATCGCCATTACCCACCCCTAGGTAGCCGAATTTCGGCCATAATGCCACCTTCAGGTTAACAACCGGCGATCAATGGCTGACCAGCACTTCCACCGTGGAACAAAAGCCTTCAAACGCGCTCTTCGGCGGGCCGCACTCTTTCCAGCAATTCAATGCGATTGCCCACAGGATCGTCGACGTAACAGCGGCGGAACCCGGGAAGAAGATCGTCGGAACGCGCGTCGACACCGGCCGCGCCGAGCCGCGCGATCATGGCGGGCAGGTCGTCCACCAGCAGGCCCGGGTGGGCCTTGCGGGCGGGGCGGAAGTCCTCCTCGACGCCGAGGTGCAGTTCCACCCCCTGCCCCCGGAACCACACGCCGCCCCGCACGGCCAGCGCGGCGGGCTTGGGCACCTCGGCGAGCCCGAGCAGGCCCGCGTAGAAGGCGCGCAGCCGCGGCTCGCTGCCGGGCGGCGCGGCCAGCTGCACGTGGTGCAGCCCGGTGATCACGGGCGGCCCGGCCTGCGCGCGACCACGAACACGCGGCGGAACGGGAAGGCCGTGCCGTACGGACGTCGCGGGTACGCCTCGGCGAGCACGCGGGCGCAGTCGGCCAGGAACGCCGCGCGGGCCGCCTCGTCGCCGGAGAGACGGTCCAGCATCGGCCGCAGCGCCGTGCCGGAGATCCAGGCGAGCACGGGGTCGTCGCCCGGCAGCACGTGGACGTAGGTGGTCTCCCAGGCGTCCACCTCGCAGCCGAGCCCGGCGAGCAGGTCCAGGTAGCCCTCGGGGCCGTCCACGGGGTCGTACCGGGCGAGGTCGCCGAGGCGGCCGGCCCAGACGGGCGACGCGCACAGCCGCCGGACGGCCGCGTGGCTCGGGGCGTCGAAGTTGCCCGGCACCTGGAACGCCAGCCATCCGCCCGGCGCGAGGTACCCGAGCCAGCGCGGGAACAGCTCGCGGTGCTCGGGGATCCATTGCAGCAGGGCGTTGGAGATGATCACATCGATAGGATGGTCCGGACGCCAGTCGCGGACGTCCCCCACGCTGAACGTGGGGCCGGGCGGCGCCTTGGCGATCATCGCGGGTGAGGAGTCGATGCCGTGGACGTACGCCTCGGGCCAGCGGCGCCTCAGCTCGGCGGTCAGCTCGCCGGAGCCGCAGCCCAGGTCGACGACGGACCTCGGGTTCTCGGCGCGCACCCGGGCCAAGAGCTCGAAGAAGGGGCGGGCACGCTCGCCGGCGTACCGGCCGTACACTGCGGGGTCCCACATATCTCTTGACATCGAGATAACTCATATCGGGCGAGATGTCTCGATGTCAAGAGAGATAGACTCGGCGGCATGACGACGCGCCACACGGACGGGGTCGCCGGCACGTCCGGCGACCCGCTCGACCCCCAGCCGACCACCGAGCCCGCAGCCAGGTCCGAGCGCGTCGCCGCACCGGAGAGCGGCCATCCCGCCCCCGCGCGCGACGAGGTCGACCAGCTCGTCGCCTGCTGGCGTCAGGAGCGCCCCGATCTCGACGTCGCGCCCCTCCAGGTGCTCAGCCGCGTCTCCCGCCTGGCCCGCCACCTCGACCGCGCCCGCCGCGCGTCCTTCGCCGAGCACGACCTCGAACCCTGGGAGTTCGACGTCCTCACCACCCTGCGCCGGTCCGGCGAGCCCTACGAGCTCAGCCCCGGCGCGCTGCTGCGCGCCACGCTCGTCACCTCCGGCACGATGACCAACCGCATCGACCGCCTCGCCGCCGCCCGGCTCGTCCGCAGGCGCCCCGACCCCGAGGACCGCCGCGGCGTCCTGGTGTCCCTGACCGACCTCGGGCGCGAACGCGTGGACGCGGCCTTCGCCGACCTGCTCCGCCGCGAACGCGAGCTGCTCAAGAGCCTCGACGGCGACGCGCAGCGCACCCTCGCCGGCCTGCTGCGCACCCTGCTCATCCCGTTCGACACCGCCGGGAACCCCACCTGACCCGGGCCCTCACGCGCCTCGGTCAGTCGCCGAGCCGGTCGGCGGCCTCCAGCCATTCGAGCTCGACGGCCTCCTTGCGCGACCGGACGTCCTTCAGCTCGGCGTCCAGCGAGGCCAGGCGACCGTAGTCGGAGGCGGCCTCGGCCATGGCGGCGTGCAGCGCGGCCTCCTGCTCGCCGAGCCGGTCGAGCTGGCGCTCCAGCCGGGACAGTTCCTTGCGCAGCTCGCGCTCCTCCTTGGCCGACAGCCCCGAGGGCGCCGCCTCGGACGGCTCCGCGGGCGCCGCCTCGGGGGCCCGCGCTCCGGCCCTGGCGGTGACGGCCGCCCCCGAGGACCGGCGCCGCAGGTACTCGTCCACGCCGCCGGGCAGCAGCGACAGCCGCCCGTCGCCCAGCAGGGCCACCGAACGGTCGGTCACCCGCTCCAGGAAGTAGCGGTCGTGGCTCACCAGCACGAGCGTGCCCGGCCAGCCGTCCAGCAGGTCCTCAAGCTCGTTCAGCGTCTCGATGTCGAGGTCGTTGGTCGGCTCGTCCAGCAGCAGGACGTTCGGGTCGTCCATGAGCAGGCGCAGGAGCTGGAGCCGCCGCCGCTCGCCGCCCGACAGGTCGCCGACCACCTTCCACTGGGCCTCGCCCCGGAACCCGAGGCGCTCCAGCAACTGGGAGGCCGTCCACTCGCGCTTGCCCACCTGGATGAACTTGCGCACCTCTTCGACCGTCTCCAGCACCCGGCGCGCCGGGTCCAGCTCCACGATCTCCTGCGAGAGGTACGCCAGCCGCACCGTCTTGCCCCGCACGACCCGCCCCGAGTCGGGCCGGACCGAACCGGCGAGCAGCCGCAGCAGCGACGACTTGCCCGACCCGTTCACGCCGATCAGCCCGACGCGGTCGCCCGGGCCGAACTGCCAGGTGCAGCGCTCCAGCACCAGCGGGCCCTCGTCCGGGCCGCCCGCGTGCAGGGTGACGTCCTCCAGGTCGTACACGGTCCTGCCGAGCCGTGCCGCGGCGAACTTCACCAGCTCGACGGTGTTGCGCGGCGGAGGCTCGTCGGCGATCAGCGCCTGCGCGGCCTCGATGCGGAACTTGGGCTTGGACGTGCGCGCGGGCGGGCCGCGGCGCAGCCAGGCGATCTCTTTGCGCATCAGGTTCTGGCGGCGCTCCTCGGCGGCCTGGGCGATGCGCGCCCGCTCGGCCTTGGCCAGCACGTACGCGGCGTACCCGCCCTCGTAGCGCTGGACGGTGCCGTCCACGACCTCCCAGGTGCGGGTGGACACCGCGTCGAGGAACCAGCGGTCGTGCGTCACCACCAGCAGCGCGGACCTGCGCGCCGACAGGTGGGCGGCCAGCCAGGCGATGGCCTCGATGTCGAGGTGATTGGTCGGCTCGTCGAGGATGAGCAGGTCGTGCTCGTCGATCAGCAGACGCGCCAGGGCCGTGCGCCGCCGCTCGCCGCCGGAGAGCTCGCCCACCTTGGCGGTGAGCTCGATGTCGCCGAGAAGGTTGGCGAGGATCTCCCTGACCGCCTGGTCGGCGGCCCACTCGTGCTCGGCGCGGTCGCCGAGGACGACCTGCCGCACCTCCAGCGCGGGGTCCAGGTCGTCGCGCTGGGAGAGGAAGCCGACGCGAAGGCCGCGGTTGTGCGTCACCCGGCCGCCGTCGGGCTTCAGCGTTCCGGCGATCACGGAGATGAGCGTGGTCTTGCCGTCCCCGTTGCGCCCCACGACGCCGATGCGATCACCGGCCTCGACGCCGAGCGAGACCGCGTCCAGCAGAGGCTTGGGCCCGTAGGCGTGGGAGACCGATTCGAGATTGACCAGATTCATCGCCCTCAAAGCCTATAGGTGCGCGTGCTGTGCCTATGGCGCTCTCTTCGTTCGCGCGGCGTGAGGGCGCCTTTGAGCCGGCGCTCTTCCGTCGTCGGGCACAAGGGTTCGTTCCTCACCCTTGTGCCCTCCTCCTCCAGAGCACCGGCGCGCCCTCACATACTCAGAGCACCACGTGGGCGCCGGGGACGGGGCCGTGGGCGGGGAGGGCGCGGCGGCAGACGCCGGCGGCTTCCAGGGACGCGGCGAGGGACGTGGCGTGGTCCTCGGAGTCGGCGAGGAAGGCGCAGGTGGGGCCGGAGCCGGACACCAGGGCTCCGAGCGCGCCGTGCTCGCGACCGGCGGCGAGCGTGCGCGCCAGGGGGCGGCACAGCAGCAGCGCCGCGGCCTGCAGGTCGTTGTCCAGCACCTCGCCGAGGGCCTTGGCGTCGCCGCGCGCGAGCGCCTCCATGAGCCCGTCCGCCACCCGGGGCCACCCGACCTGCTCGCCGGTCGCCTCGCGCAGCCGGTCGCACTCGGCGTAGACGTCCGCCGTGGACAGCCCGCCCTCGGCGAGCGCGAACACCCAGTGGAAGCGGCCCGCGACGGGCACGGGGGACAGGTTCTCTCCCCGGCCGGTGCCGACGGCCGTGCCGCCGACCAGGGCGAAGGGCACGTCGCTGCCGAGGTCGGCGGCCAGCTCCATGAGGTCGTCCTCCGCCGTGCCGAGGCCCCACAGCGCGTCGCAGGCCACGAGCGTGGCGGCGGCGTCCGCGCTGCCCCCCGCCATGCCCCCGGCGACGGGGATCGCCTTGCGGATGCGCAGCCGCACGTCCGGGGACCGCCCCGCCCGCACGGCCAGCGCCAGCACGGCCCGCACGGCGAGGTTGCTGCCGTCCAGCGGCACCTGGCCGGCGGACTCGCCCTCGACGGTCACGGCCACGGGCGAGCCGCCGGACGCCTCGCGCGGCGCGGGCTCGTCGGAGGCGGTGACCTCGTCGAAGAGGGACACGGCGTGGAAGACGTTGACCAGATCGTGGTAGCCGTCGTCCCGCCTCGGCCCCACGGAGAGCTGAAGGTTGACCTTGGCGGGCACCCGGACCGTCACAGAAGACACGGCAACAGATCGTAACGCTCCGTCGCCACATGACAAACAACCGCCTCTGCGTGCCTGGTCCACCGTCCGCAGCCGGTCACTCCGAAAAGCATATAAAGGCTGCAATTCCCTCTTTCAGGACCAACGCAATTTCATGTGGAAATAGCCCCTGTAGCCGAAATATCCAGCGCAAATCAGATCTTCCCGGCGAAGCACCCGGCGGTTATCTTGAGGTGGCCGTTCTTCGCGACGCCTTGAGGAGTCACCGCCAGTGAGAATTCGCAGTTCGTCCGTGGCGCTGGCCGCCGCGACCATGCTCGGCGCCGGCGTGCTCTCGCTCGCCGCCCCGGCGGCCGCCTCCACCACGCACGAACCCGCCGCGGCGTCCGCTCTGACGGCCGCCGCTTCCACCGTGGCAGCCGACACCTGGGCCCCGGGCACCGACTACACGTCAGGCAGCGTGGTGACGTTCGGCGGCAAGAGGTACATGTGCGTGGTGTCGCACACGTCCCTCGCAGGGTGGGAACCGCCCAACGCTCCGGCGCTGTGGCTGGAGATTCCCTAGAAGGCGAAAAGTCCCGTCACGTCCTTGCCCCGTGACGTTCTCTGTGATTCGGCCCCGCCGTGACACGGCGGGGCCGAATGCCATGATCGGCCGGGCCCATCAAGTCACGGATGGTTTTCCGCGATCCTGGCGAACTGTTCGACGCCGAGTTGTTCGCCGCGCAGCGACGGGTCGACGCCGGCCGCGCGCAGGGCCGTCTCCGCGGCGGCGGGCGTGCCCGCCCAGGACGCCAGGGCGGCCCTGAGGGTCTTGCGGCGCTGGGCGAAGGCGGCGTCCACGACGGCGAAGACCTCCTCGCGGGAGGCGGTGGTCGGCGGCGGGTCCCGGCGCGCCAGCGCTACCAGCCCGGAATCGACGTTCGGCACCGGCCAGAACACCGTGCGCCCCACCGGACCGGCCCGGCGCACGTCGGCGTACCAGGCCGCCTTGACCGACGGCACGCCGTACACCTTCGAGCCGGGCTTGGCGGCCATGCGGTCGGCCACCTCGGACTGCACCATCACCAGGCCCTTGCGCAGCGAAGGCAGGACCTGTAGCAGGTGCAGGACGACCGGCACCGCCACGTTGTACGGGAGGTTGGCGACCAGCGCCGTGGGCTCCGCCCCGCCGAGCTCCGCGGGGAGCACGCGCATCGCGTCGGCCCGGACGACGGTGAGACGGTCCGCCAGCCCGGGGGCGCGCTCGGCGACGGTCAGCGGGAGCTGCCCGGCCAGCACCGGGTCGATCTCGACCGCGACCAGCCGCGACGCCTCGGGGAGCAGCGCGAGCGTGAGCGAGCCGAGGCCGGGCCCGACCTCGATCACCACATCGTCGGGCGACACCTCGGCGACCCGGGCGATGCGGCGCACGGTGCCTCCGTCGATGACGAAGTTCTGCCCGAGCCGCTTGGTCGGCCTCAGATCGAGCTTGTCCGCCAATGTACGTATCTCAGCCGGGCCGAGCAGGTTCACGATCGAACTCCCCATTCCCCCAGTGTCCCGCACCCGCGGCACACGCGTCGGCGCACGCCCGTGACGCTCACCGGGTGAACAGCCGCGCGCCACAGTCCGGCCACTGGCCGTGCCAGCGGCCCGCGACCCTCTGGTAGAGCAGCTGGGCGCGGTAGGTCTGCTCGTCCGCGGGCCAGTCCAGCGGGGTCCTGGTACCGCCCACAGCCCGCCACATGGGCAGGCTGAACTGGTACATGCCGTAGTACGGCCCCCGCGGGTCGAACGACTTGGGGTCGCCGAGGCTCTGGCAGCGGGCGAGCGCCCCCCAGTTGAGCGAGGCCACCCACGCGCTGATCGGAGTCACGTGGACGGGCGGGGGCGGCGGGGCGGGAATGATCCGGATGACCTGGCTGTCCTCGGGAAAGGCGTGCAGTGGCGGGCTCACCCGGTCGCCCCGGGCCAGGCTGATCTTGTGCTGCGCGAGCACGGAGCGCACCGTGCGGCCGTAGGTCAGAAGGTCCAGCCGCACGCCGCCCCGCACGACCGTGACCCGGCGCTGCGTGCGGACGCTCAGCGCGAACCCGGACACCGGGATCTGCCGCATCGTGGAGGCCGACAGCGTGGCCGGGCGCCGGGCGAGGTCGAGCTGCTGCAGGGCCTCCCCCACGTTGAGCGCCGTGACCGTGTGGGTGGTCCTGCGGCCGTCGAGGGTGAGCACCAGCCGCCGGGCGTGCCGCACGACGATGGCGGCGCCGTCGCCCACCGCGCGGCCGGGCGCCGGATCGACGTGGTCGCCCGGGCCGACCGGGACCCGCGCGTGCGCGAGGACCTCGCCGACGGTGCCGCCGAAGCTGAGGACGGTGGTCTCGCCGCCGTCCACGATCAGCCGGACGTCCTTGGCCAGCACGTCGGCGACGAGCAGGGCGGAGGTCACGCCCGCCACGACAGCGCAGAGCACCGCCGCCCCTCGGGAGGAGGCGACGGCGCGCAGGCGGGAGGGGCGGCGCGGGGCACGGCGCGACCCGGGACGCCGGGCGGCCGGCGCCGAGGATGGAGGCACGGCGCGTCCTTCGAGTAGACCGGCTGCCGACGCTAGCGCCGCCTCCACGGGCACTCAACCGGATGGCCGAAAGCGGTCCGTGAGATTGTGGTCGCTTGGAGTTACCGGAGAGGCCGCCGGGAGTTCACCACGCGCCGAAGACGCGCTCGCCGTTGGCGTCGACGGCGCGGGCCAGGGCGTCGGCGTCCATGCCCTTGACCTCGGCCAGGCAGCGCAGCGTGAGCGGGATGAGGTACGGCGCGTTGGGCTTGCCGCGGTGCGGGGTGGGCGGCAGGTAGGGGGCGTCGGTCTCGACGAGCATGAGCTCGGGCGGGGCGACCTCGGCGGCCTCGCGGAGATGGCCGGCGTTCTTGTAGGTGACCGGGCCGGAGAAGGACATGAAGTACCCGGCTTCGACGCACCGCCGGGCCATGGCGGCGTCGCCGGAGTAGCTGTGGAAGACGACCACCGCGGGCGCGCCCGCGTCGGCGAGGACGCGCAGGACGTCGTCGTGGGCGTCGCGGTCGTGGATCACCAGCGCCTTGCCCGTCCGCTTCGCGATCTCGATGTGCGCGCGGAACGACGCCTCCTGGTCCTCGCGGGACGCCCAGTCGCGGAAGAAGTCCAGCCCGGTCTCGCCCACGGCCCGGACCTGCGGCTCGCGGGCCAGCTTCTCGATCTCGTCCAGGACCTCGGGCGTGGCGGCGTGCGCCTCGTTGGGGTGGATGGCCACCCCGGCGTACACGCCGTCGTGCTCGCGGGCGACCTCGGCGCCCCACCGCGAGGAGCGCAGATCGTAGCCGATGGTCACGAGGCGGGTGACGCCCACCGCCCGGGCCTCGGCGAGGATCTTGCCCACCCCCGTGCCCGACGCCTGTGCGGCGAGCGCGACGGCGTCCCCGGAGGACGCCTTGCGCTCGCCGACCATGATGTCGAGGTGGCAGTGGCTGTCGAAGACCTCCGCGCCGAGCGGCTCGGGCGCGGGCGGAACCGCCTGGCTCATCGCGTCGTCACTCTCCGAGGCGGGCGAGCTCTTCGTCGACCACCTTGGGATCGAGCTTGGCGAACAGCGGAGTGGGCGGCGCCAGCGGCGTGCCGGACCGCAGCGGGGTGGACTCCCAGCGGGCCTGTCCCTCGTACTCTCCGGTGATCACCGGGTACGCCGGGCGGCCGTCCTCGTCGACCTCCTCGATCCGCGGCATGCCGGACCAGACGCCCTCGCCGCCGAGCATGGCGTGGACCTTGTTGGAGGACGCCGGCAGGAACGGAGTGAGCAGGGTCTTGGCGTCGTCCACGACCTGGAGGGCGACGTGGAGGATCGACTTCACGCGCTCGGGATCGTCCTTGAGCTTCCAGGGCTCCTGCTCGGCGAGGTAGCGGTTGGCGTCGCGGACGACGTCGAACGCCTCGGTGACGGCGTTCTTGAACCGCGACCTGCCGAGCTCGGCGCCGACGGCGGAGAAGGCCCCGCGGCTGCGCGCCAGCAGCGCGCGGTCGGCGTCGGACAGCTCGCCGGCCTCGGGCACCGCGCCGAAGTTCTTGGCGGCCATCGAGATCGACCGGTTGACGAGGTTGCCCCAGGCGGCGACCAGCTCGCCGTTGTTCCTGTTGACGAACTCCGACCAGGTGAAGTCGGTGTCCTGGTTCTCCGGGCCGGCGACCGCGATGTAGTAGCGCAGGGCGTCGGCGTCGTAGCGCGACAGGAAGTCGCGCACGTAGATCACGACCTGGCGGCTGGAGGAGAACTTGCGGCCCTCCATGGTGAGGAACTCGCTGGAGACGACCTCCGACGGCAGGGCCAGCTTGCCGAGCGAGCCCGGCGAGCCGCCGCGCGCCCCCTCGCCGTTGTAGCCGAGCAGCATGGCGGGCCAGATCTCGGAGTGGAAGACGATGTTGTCCTTGCCCATGAAGTAGTAGCCGCGGGCGTCGGGGTTCTGCCACCACTGCCGCCAGGCGTCCGGGTCGCCCGAGCGGCGCGCCCACTCGATCGAGGCGCTGAGGTAGCCGATGACCGCGTCGAACCAGACGTACAGCCGCTTGTCCTCGCGGTCGCGCCAGCCGTCCAGGGGGATGGGCACGCCCCAGTCGAGGTCGCGGCTGATGGCGCGGGGCTGCATGTCGCCGAGGAGGTTGAGCGAGAACTTCAGGACGTTGGGCCGCCACTCGCCCTGCTTGGACTGCAGCCAGGAGCCCAGGACCTCGGAGAACGCCGGCAGGTCGAGCATGAAGTGCTCGGTCTCGATGAACTTGGGCGTCTCGCCGTTGATGCGGCTCTTGGGGTTGATCAGGTCGATCGGGTCGAGCTGGTTGCCGCAGTTGTCGCACTGGTCGCCGCGTGCGCCGTCGTACCCGCAGATGGGGCAGGTGCCCTCGATGTAGCGGTCCGGAAGGGTGCGCCCGGTGGAGGGCGAGACCGCGCCCATGGTCGTCTTCGGGAAGACGTAGCCGTTCGCGTGCAGGCCCTTGAAGATCTCTTGCGCGACGGCGTAGTGGTTGGCCGTCGTGGTGCGCGTGAACAGGTCGTACGACAGGCCCAGGGCGGTCAGGTCCTCGGCGATCACCCGGTTGTAGCGGTCGGCGAGCTCGCGAGCGGTGACGCCCTCGCGGTCGGCCTGCACCTGGATGGGCGTGCCGTGCTCGTCGGTGCCGCTGACCATCAGCACCTTGTTGCCCGCCATCCGCTGGTAGCGGCTGAAGACGTCGGACGGCACGCCGAACCCGGAGACGTGCCCGATGTGACGGGGGCCGTTGGCGTAGGGCCAGGCGACGGCGGTCAAGATGTGCTGGGACTGCTCGGACATGGCATCAAGCCTAGAGGCCCACGCCGTCAGCCTCGAACCCTTATGCGCATCTCGCTTCGGTTGTCGTCGAAACCCACGAGGACGCTAGAGGGCGTCCTCGTGCTGCGCGGCGGCGGGACGCGCCATCCGCACGGCTTCCGCGGCCTCTTCGGCGGCGGAGGCGGCGACGTCGGCGGGGGTCTCCTTGGTCCTGCGGATGCCGAGGATGCTGATGAACAGGGCCGCGAAGATGGTCTGGAAGCTGATGACGAGGGCGGTCGCGGAGGGCACGACCAGGCGCAGCGACTCGGCGGGGATCAGCTCGCCGAAGTTGCGCACCTGCCAGTGCGCCAGCGAGGCGACCATGCCCGCCAGGCCCGCGAGGGCCAGCAGGCCGCCCGCGATCAGGCCGCGTTCCAGGGTGACCACGTCGACCAGGCGCCGGATGCGCCTGTCCTCGGGGAGGAACCCCTCTTCGGCGGCGTAGACCTTGGTGAACAGCGCGAACAGCACCGCCTGGAAACCGATGACGACGGCCGCCGACGCCCCGACCAGCGTGTCGACGTCGAAGGCCAGCTTGCCGATGTACACCGGGCCGAAGGTGAGGGCGGTGCCGGCGGTGAGGCCGAGCGCCATCAGGACGAGGCCGGGGATGAAGAACAGCCAGCGGGGGCTGTAGAGCAGCAGGAAGCGCAGGTGGCGCCAGCCGTCCCGCCAGGAGCGCAGGTGCGGCGGGCGGGACCGGCCGTCGGGGCTGAGGGTGGTGGGCACCTCGCGGACGTCCAGGCCCTGGATCGTGGACTTCACGACCATCTCGCTGGCGAACTCCATGCCGCCGGTCTGCAGGCCCAGGTTGAGGATCGAGTCGCGGCGGAACCCGCGCAGGCCGCAGTGGAAGTCGCGGATGGCGCTCGGGAAGAACAGCCGGCCGATGAACGACAGCACCGGGTTGCCGAGGTAGCGGTGCAGGGGGGGCATGGCGCCGGGGGCGATGCCGCCGCGGAAGCGGTTGCCCATGACCAGGTCGGCGCCGTCGCGCAGCTCCTCGACGAAGGGCATCAGCGCGGTGAAGTCGTAGGAGTCGTCGGCGTCTCCCATGATCACGTAGCGGCCGCGCGCGGCGCGGATGCCGCCCATGAGGGCGTTGCCGTACCCCTTCTGGTCGACGTGGACGACGCGGGCGCCGGCGTCTCTGGCGAGCTGCTGGGAGCCGTCGGTGCTGCCGTTGTCGGCGATCACCACCTCGCCCTCGATGCCGTGCTCGGCCATGTAGCCCAACGCCTTGCGCACGCACGTTTCGACGGTCTCCGCCTCGTTCAGGCACGGCATGACCACAGTCAGTTCCACGTCGAAACCCCTCGTTCGCGCTTCGATCATCAGGTGCGTAGTTCAACCATGATGCCCTCTGCCCTCCGGTGCTCGGGTCAACTCCGCGAAACGGCTGGCATCCTGTAAACCATGGTGACCGTAGCCGAACCGGCGCAGGCCGACGCGCCGGCGCGGAGCAAGCGCGCGCGTGTCCTGGGGTTTCTCCGGCGCCGCCGCCTTTTCGTGATCGCTTTCACGCTGGGCGCGGCGCTGCGCGTGATCGCCATGCTCGGCTACCGGCCGGCCATGTGGTTCAACGACTCCTACGAGTACGTCTCCGTCGCCCTGCACCCCCGCCCGCACCCGATCCGCCCGGACGGGTACGGTTTCTGGCTCCTGGTGCTCAAGCCCTTCCACAGTTTCGGGCTGGTGGTCTTCACCCAGCACCTCATGGGCCTGGCGACGGCGGTGCTCATCTACGTGCTGCTCAGGCGCAGGTTCGGCCTGCCCGACTGGGGCGCGACGCTGGCCGCCGTCCCGGTGCTGTTCGACGCCTACCAGATCCAGCTCGAACAGCTCATCATGTCCGACACCATGTTCACCCTGCTCATCGTGGGCCTGGTGACGCTGGTGCTGTGGCACCGCCGCCTGTCGTGGCGTTCCGGCGTGGCGGTCGGGCTACTGCTCGCGCTCACCGCGCTGACGCGCAGCATCGGCCTGCCCATCCTGGCCGTGGTCGTGGTCTTCCTGCTCATCAAGCGCACCGGCTGGAAGCCCATCCTGGCGGTGGTGACGGCGTGCGCGGTGCCGGTGGTGGCGTACATGGGCTGGTTCGCCGCGGCGCAGGGGCAGTTCGCGCTGACGCAGAGCGACGGGCTGATCCTCTACATGCGCACGGCGAAGTTCGCGGACTGCAAGAAGATCAAGCCGGACCTGCAGCGCGAACAGGAGCTGATCCCGCTGTGCGTCAACCCGGCCTTCGCGCGCAGCCAGTTCTCCCAGTGGTACCTGTGGTACACCGGCCGCGGCGAGGTGCTGCACCGCTGGGGCACCGACAAGTTCGACCGGCACGTCAACGACGCGGCGGGCACGTTCGCCAAGCGGGCGATCCTCGCCCAGCCCGGCGACTACCTGGCCGCCGTCTGGGGTGACCTGCTGCGCAGCTTCCGCTGGGACCGCCCGGTGTTCCCCGACGCGCTCACGTACATGCAGTACGAGTTCGACAGCAAGGGCGTCACCGCCAAGGATCCGGACCGGCTGCAGAAGTCGCCGCCGACCTGGAAGAGCTACCAGGGCACGGTGGACCGCGACCTGGTGGCCTACGAGCAGGGCCGCGCGAGCACCCACGCGTACTGGCCGTGGGCCACGATCATGGAGCGCTACCAGCGGGTGGTGTACATGCCGGGCCTGGTGCTGGGCCTGGCGCTGCTGGTCGGCGCGGCCGGGGTGATCGCGCGGTGGCGCAAGCTGGGCGGGCCGGGGCTGCTGCCCTGGGTGGCGTCGGCCGCCCTGGTGGTGGCGCCCGCCGCCACGGCGGAGTTCGACTACCGCTACCTGCTGCCGGCGCTGCCCCTGGCGTTCCTGTCCGCCGCCATCGCCCTCCACGAAGGGGTGCGGCCGCCCTGGCGGCGCGCGCCGGCCTCCGCTAGATCCAGCTAGGGAAGAACATGCGCCGGTGCCAGTCGTCGTAGGGGATGTCCTCGGCGGTGATGACGGGGTACAGCCACCAGAAGTTGATCAACGCGAGCAGGGTGAACGACCCGACGACGGCCGCGCCGAGCACTCTGCGGGACGACTGGGGGCTCGCCCGTCCGATCAGCAACCCCGCCCCCAAGGCCAGGGCGATCGCCATGAACGGCAGCATCGGGGCCATGTAGAACAGGAACATGGTCCGCTTGTCGGCGATGGCGTAGTAGAACCAGGGCAGCCAGCCGACGGCGTAGGCGAGCAGCACGGCTCCGGCCCGCCAGTCACGGGTGGCCACGTACCAGGCGATGAGGCCGATGAGGGCGATGAGGGCGCCGTACCAGATGACGGGCGTGCCCACCCCGAGCACCGCCTGCGCGCACGACGGGGCGCCGCAGGTCTCGGCGCCGCCGACGTAGTGGAAGGCGACCGGGCGCAGCAGCAGCGGCCACTGCCAGGGCCAGGACTGGTAGGGGTGCGACTGGTCGAGCCCGGTGTGGTACCCGAGCACCTGGATCTGGTAGTCGATCCATGAGCGGACCGAGCTGAACACCCAGTAGCTCCAGCCGCTGCTGGTGGCTTGGGCCCAGTTGCGGCCGTACCCGTACGGCGTGGCGAACCACCCCGCCCAACTCGCCACATACACCACCACCGGCACCAGACCAAGCCCCGCCAGCGCCGTGGGCACATCCCGCCGCAACGCCCCCGCGAACGGACGACGCAACCCCACCGCACGCCGCGCCCCCGCATCCCACACCAACGACATCACCGCGAAAGCCACCAAGAAGAACACCCCGCTCCACTTGGTCGCCACCGCCGCCCCCAGGCACACCCCCGCACCGATCCGCCACGGCCGCACCCCAAGCCACGGACCCGCCCCCGAAAGCGAAGACCCCTCATACCACCGCGCCAGACGCTCCCGCGCCCGATCCCGATCCACCACCAGGCACCCGAAACCCGCCAGCACCCAGAACATCAGGAACACATCCAGCAACGCCGCACGGGACAACACGAAATGCAACCCGTCCAACGCCAGCAGCAACCCCGCCAGACACCCCAGCAACGTCGACCGCGTCATCCGCCGCGCCACCCGCGCCACCAGCAGAATCGACAACGACCCCAGCACAGCCGCCGCGAAACGCCACCCGAACGGATCAGCCCCCCACAACCACTCCCCCACCCCGATCAACCACTTACCCAACGGAGGATGGGCCACGTAGGAGGCGCACGGGTCGAGGTTGTCGGGCGCGCAGGTCGCCCACAGGTCCCGGCGGCCGGCCATGAGTCTCTGGTCGGCGATCGGGTTCTCCGACGTGCCGAGGAAGGTGCGTTCGACGCCGTAGGTGATCAGGGACAGGGCGTCCTTGGCGTAGTACGTCTCGTCGAACACGATCGCCTTGGGCGTGCCCAGGCGGTCGAAGCGGAGCAGAGCGCCGAACGTCGCGACCAGCACCGGGCCCAGCCAGGCCCAGAGGGAGCCGCCCGGGAACGGGGGCGTCAGGCGGTCGCGGATCGAGGATCCCCCGTCTGGCCGCTCCGCCGAAGGAACCGGCGTCCGTCCGGATAATGATAATTTTCTGAATAATTTCAGAGGGAAGGCGCGCTCAGCCACGCAGGCACCTTATGGGGCGGAAGCGCTCCCGATCCAGAGGATCAAGGACCCATACACGCTCCGTGGCGGTCCGAATGCCGCCGCACCTACGACGCGAGCGCGGTCACGCGCGGTGGACGGCGTCGTACAGCTCCCGCTTGGGGACGCCCGCCGCCTTGGCCACGTCCACGATCGCCTGCTTGCGGGACACGCCGGCCGCCTCCTGCCGGGAGACCTCCGCGACCAGTGCGCCGATGTCGGTCTCCGCCGCGCCGGGCGCGTGCCCGGCGACGACCAGGGTGATCTCGCCGCGCACCTCGCCCTGCGCCCACGCGGCCAGCTCTCCGAGCGTGCCCCGCACGACCTCCTCGTAGGTCTTGGTCAGCTCGCGGCACAGGGCTGCGGGGCGGTCCGCGCCGAAGGCCCCGGCCATCGCGGCGAGGCTGGCGTGCAGGCGGTGCGGCGCCTCGAAGAACACCATGGTCCGCTCCTCGCCCGCCAGGGACGCGAGCCGCCGGGCCCGCTCGCCGGGTTTGCGCGGCGGGAACCCCTCGAAGCAGAACCGGTCGCTCGGCAGGCCGGAGATCGCGAGCGCGGTGGTGACCGCGGACGGCCCGGGCAGCGCCGTCACCGGGATGCCCGCCTCGACCGCGAGGTGGGTGAGGCGGTAGCCGGGGTCGGACACGCCGGGCATGCCCGCGTCGGTGATCACCAGGACGGTGTCGCCGTCGCGCAGGGCCTCGACCAGTTCCGCCGCCCGCGCCGCCTCGTTGCCGTCGTAGTAGGACACCACCCGCCCCGCGAGCATGACCCCGAGGTCGGCGGCGAGCCTGCGCAGCCGGCGGGTGTCCTCGGCGGCGATGACGTCGGCGCGCGCGAGGGCCTCGCGCAGCCGGGGAGAGGCGTCCTCGGCACGCCCGATGGGAGCACCGGCCAGGATCAGCGTGCCGTCGTTCACCCGTCCATCCTCTCCCATGCGGGAGGGGTGGTCCGCACCCCGCACCTTCGGGTCAGACCTTCCCAATTAGGTACACAGAGGGTGTTTCTTAGGTTGTACGTAATAGCCGCCCCGTACGATGTCCGGATGGCCCTGACGGACTTCCCTAACCAGGACTTCGAGCGGCCGGAGCCGCGCGACGAGCCCAAGAACCCGGGTTCCCTGCGCGACCGGCTCGTCCCGCCGTTCCTGGGAAGCCCCCTGTGGGGGTGGCTCGGCCCGTTGCTGGTGACCGCCTTCGGCGCGTTCCTGCGCTTCGACCGCCTCGCCGTCCCCAAGGCGGTCGTGTTCGACGAGACGTACTACGCCAAGGACGGCCTCTCGTTGATCACGTTCGGCGTCGAGCGGGTCACGGTCAAGGACGCCGACAAGCTGCTGCTCGCCGGCGACGGCAACGTGTGGCAGAGCTGCGCCGCCACCGAACTGGACAAGTGCGCCTCCTACGTCGTCCATCCTCCGTTGGGTAAGTGGTTGATCGGGGTGGGGGAGTGGTTGTGGGGGGCTGATCCGTTCGGGTGGCGTTTCGCGGCGGCTGTGCTGGGGTCGTTGTCGATTCTGCTGGTGGCGCGGGTGGCGCGGCGGATGACGCGGTCGACGTTGCTGGGGTGTCTGGCGGGGTTGCTGCTGGCGTTGGACGGGTTGCATTTCGTGTTGTCCCGTGCGGCGTTGCTGGATGTGTTCCTGATGTTCTGGGTGCTGGCGGGTTTCGGGTGCCTGGTGGTGGATCGGGATCGGGCGCGGGAGCGTCTGGCGCGGTGGTATGAGGGGTCTTCGCTTTCGGGGGCGGGTCCGTGGCTTGGGGTGCGGCCGTGGCGGATCGGTGCGGGGGTGTGCCTGGGGGCGGCGGTGGCGACCAAGTGGAGCGGGGTGTTCTTCTTGGTGGCTTTCGCGGTGATGTCGTTGGTGTGGGATGCGGGGGCGCGGCGTGCGGTGGGGTTGCGTCGTCCGTTCGCGGGGGCGTTGCGGCGGGATGTGCCCACGGCGCTGGCGGGGCTTGGTCTGGTGCCGGTGGTGGTGTATGTGGCGAGTTGGGCGGGGTGGTTCGCCACGCCGTACGGGTACGGCCGCAACTGGGCCCAAGCCACCAGCAGCGGGCCGGTGTACTTCGTCCTCGACTCGGTGCGTTCCTGGTGGAACTACCAGTCGATGGTCCTCGGCTTCCACACCGGCCTGGACTCCAGCCACCCGTACCAGTCCGAGCCGTGGGAGTGGCCGCTGCTGCTGCGCCCGGTCGCGTTCTTCTACGAGGGCCCGGCCTGCGGCACGGGGAAGTGCGCGCAGGCGGTGCTCGGGGTGGGCACGCCGGTCATCTGGTACGGCGCCCTGATCGCCCTCATCGGCCTCATCGCCTGGTACGTGGCCACCCGTGACTGGCGCGCCGGGGCGGTGCTGCTCGCCTACGCCGTCGGCTGGCTGCCCTGGTTCTACTACGCCATCGCCGACAACCGGACCATGTTCCTGTTCTACACGGCCCCCATGCTCCCGTTCATGGCGATCGCCCTCGCCCTGGCCGCGGGGCTGCTCATCGGTCCCGCGGGAGCACGGCCGAACCGGCGGCTCCTCGGAGCCGCGCTTTCGGGTGCGTTCGTGCTCGTGGCCCTGATTAACTTCTGGTGGCTGTACCCCGTTATCTCCGCCGAGATCATCCCCTACGACGATTGGCACCGGCGCATGCTGTTCGACCGCTGGATATGACCAGGGATGTGACCTGACATGACTTGTCCATGGGCCACCGAACTCCGCCCTTCTGCTCGTTCCGGTCTTACAGGTAGGTGACGTGGAAATCGCCCGCGGCGGTGGTCGTCGTCAGGGTCCGGGCATATACGGCAGACTGCGAAGCATGCCTGCACCCGACGTCGCCGCACTGCTCACAGAGCTGGAGCGCTCGGACCCGGACCTCGCCGACGACGCCAGAGTCGCCGTCGAGTGGCTGACGGGCGGGGATCCTCTGGAGACCCTCACCCAGCTGAGCGTCTGCGAGTTCCTCTGGTACACGCTGCCTCTGGAGGTCACCGGGGACCGCGGCGCCATCGCCCGTTCCCTGGGGCGCCTGCTCGACCTCGGCGGCATGGACCGCTACGCCGCGCTGTGCGTCTCCCCCACCACCGCGCAGATCCTGCGCGCCTACGCGCGCGAGGGAGACGACGCCGGGACGGCCGCCTACCAGCGCGCCCTGAACGCCACGGGCGTGCTGCCGCCCGACGTCGCGGAGCTGCGCTGGAGCTCCCTCATGGGTCCCGAGGAGCTGGGCGCGCACCTGGCCTGCTCCGCCGCGCTCGAACTCGCGATCGTCTGCGGCCGTCTGGACCCCTCCTCCGGCACGGGCAAGGCTGACGCCGAGGCGCTGACCCGCCGCTGGCTCACCGAGCCCCGTGCCGAGCTGGGCGGCGACAACTGGCTGAACCGCGTCCACGGCGAGCGGCTCAACCGGTGGGTGCTCGGCCGCGGCGCCGCCCGCCGCGAGCTTGCCCAGCCCTTCGAGGTACGCCTCCACGCCCCGATCCCCGCCCCCGACGGGCCACACCTGCAGGCGCTGCGCTGGCTCCTGGAGGCGGCCCGGCGTCCGGGCGGCGTGCTTCTCGCCCCCGGCGACGGCCTCGCGCGCCCGCTCGCCGCCGAGGCCGCCGAGCGGTTCGGCTGGGAGCCCGCGGGCGCCGGCGCCGAGGACGGCCTGACCGCGTTAGGCACTCTGCTCCGCATCGCCGAGCACGAGATGCGGGCCGTGCGCCGCGACGGCGGCAGCCTCGTGATCACCTCGGCGGGCAGGCGGCTCCTCACCGACCCCGCCGCCCTGTGGCAGGCCGCGACCGCCGCCCTGCTGACCCCCGTGTCCGGGCAGCGGGACATGGAGGTCTCGGTCCGCGAGGTCGGGCTGATGCTCCTCAGCGAGGGTACGGCCCTGCCCTGCGGGGAGCTGGCCGAGCGGGTCGCCGAGGTCGTCGTGGGCGAGGGCTGGCGCACGGCCACCCCGGACGAGGTCGCGAGGCCGCTGGTCGAGCTGCGCCGCCGCCTGGAGGCCTTCCACATGTGCGTCACGGCCCGGCAGCCCTCCGCGCACGTCACCTCGCCCCAGGACCCGGCCGAGTGCGCCGGCCGTCCCCCGGCCGCGCTGACCCCGGCCGGGCGCGCCGCCGCCCTCACGGCCCTGCGCGCCCAGGCCCTGCGCCCCCGCCAGTACGTCAGCCTCAGCCGGGGCACCCCCGCCTGAGCCTTCGCCGGCCGGTCGCGCGTCCCTCAGGGACCACGACCGGCCTTCCGCGGCCCGGCTCAGATGCCGGCGGGGACCTGACCTCCGTACCGGCGGCTCAGGCGCTCCTGCTCACGGCGCTCGTCGATCTCGCGCCCGCCGCCGAGGACCTCCTCCCGCGTCTCCTCGATCCTCAGGGCGACGCCCAGCGCGAAGAAGGTCGGCGCCCACTCGCCGACGAACAGGCCCCAGCGGTCGGCCCGGGCGATGTCGCCCTCGTACTCCTTGGACATGAGCCAGGAGAGGAACGACGCGCCGACGGACACGATGCCGGCCCCGTACATCACGCCGGAGCGGATGCCCAATCTGTGTAGCGTCCTGATCATATGGCCCCCTTGGATGCGGTTCCCCGACGCTACTTTCCTTCCTCGGGGCTCGTACAGATAAGCCACATTAGGGGGGAAAGGTGCTGCTTCCGCAGTACAAGGTGAGCTTTGCCCGTGGATAACATTCTTCAGGCCATATAATGGAAAAGCATGGGCCGGCTCCGCGCCGCCACCACGGAAAGAATCCGCCACGGAACCGGGAAAGGGCGCGTCCGCCGCGGGCGTGCGGGCTGGTCAGCGTGCGTGGCGCAACACCCTGCACCGAGATCATCGGAAAATATGATCAACGCGGCTACCCTGTCGATACGGGGATCTGACAGGGGGACGCCATGGTTGCGCTCGTTCGGTACGGCAAACCCAGCAAGCACGTCAAAGGTGGCGAACAACTGAAAAGTTGCCATAGCGGGTGGAGAGCACGGGGAAAGCCGCTCGCGGTCGCCCTGCTGGCCTGCGTGGTCCCGGCCGCCGCCGTTCTCTGCGCCGTCGCCGCTCCGGCCGACGCCGCCGGCCGCCCCCGGTCCGACCGGCAGACCCAGGGGCACCGCGCCGATCGGCACCTCCACAAGCACGTGGTCGTCCGGCGCGTCAAGCGGGACGGCAGGCGCGACCCGAAACCGGACGCCGGGCCGGAGTCCGGGCACGGCTCCGGGAACGACGCCGACAAGGGCTCCGGCGGCAGCTCCACCCAGGACGTCGGCAACGGCAAGATGAACAGCAACATGGTGTCCACGAAGAGCCCCACGACGAACAAGGGCATGCAGCACACCTCGGCCAGCACCATCAGCGGCGCGACCAGCATCCTGAACGCCCTGTGCAAGCACGCCCGGGTCTGCAACATCACCTTGAACGTCACCATGGCCCCTCCCGAGGAGGCCAAGAAGAAGGTCAAGAAGGTCAGGAAGGCGGCGCCCGCCGAGGAGGAGTGCCCGTGCGAGGCCGCGGAGGACGCGTCCTTCTGCGACTCCTGAGCCGGGCGCCGCGTTCCGGTGACACGGGGAACGGCGCGATCACCCGTCGGATCAGGTCATCCGATGACAAGGGTGAAGCGTCTTAGCGATATCGGACACCCACACCCCCGGTCGTGGTCCCAAAGTCCGATATGACGGGGCTCTGCATCCAGGGAGGGGCGCGGGGCCCCGTCGGCATGTCCGGTCAATGGCGGGATTTTCGCCACCGTGGGCGATGCCGCCGTGACGGATGAATGACCAGTCTCCGTAACGCCTACGCTCACAGAGAAAGGTATTCGGGAAGCTTCCTCCGAGGCCGTGTATTTCGCACTAGTCTGCTGAGACAGTGAACCAGACGGGGCCTTCAGTGCGACAAACGTCGGTGTGAGCCGACTTATCAGCACACAACCTGGTTCCTCTCCTCCGGCGCGCGCGAACAGCGCCCATCCATCGACGACGCACGCGGTCGTCCCGGCGGAAGCGTGAACACGATGCCCATGAGCAAATGGGGAAAAACGTGGCGCCTCATCGCCACGGGAGCGGCCGGCGCCGTCCTCGCGTACGGCACCATCGCCGGGACCGACGACCTGTTCCCCCTCGGCCCAATGGTGCAGTACGCCTTCAGCGTGCCGCCCGACGGCGAGATCCGCTCCCTCGAACTCCAGGCCGACACGACGGCGGGAACCCGGATCCAGATCCCCATCGAACCCGGCTACGTCGGCGTACGCCGCGCGGAGATCGAGGGCCAGCTCACCCGGTACCGGCGGGAGCCGTCCCTGCTCGGGAAGCTGGCCGACTCGCACGCGCGGCTGCGCCCCACGGCCCCCCGCCTCACCAGGCTCTCCCTGGTGACCAAGGTGATCGAACTCAAGGACCGGCGCCCCGCGGCGACCCGATACGTGGAAGAGGTGTCATGGCGGACCGGCTGACCCGCTGGCTTTTCCCCGAGATCCCGGCGCGCAGGGCCGCGATCCTCCGGACGGTCGTGTACCTGTTCGTGCCGCTCGACATGGTGCTGTTCACCGGCAGCACCCTCGCCCACGCCTATTCGGCCGACGCCTACCGGCCGGTGCTCGTCGCCCGCCTTCTCCATCTGCCCGCCGCGAACCCGGTCCTCGTGCCCGCGCTCTTCGCGTTCGTCGCCGTCGCCTGCCTCATCGCGGCGGCCGGCCGATTACCCCGCACCGCCGGGTACGCCGTCGCGCTCGGCTTCGGATACTGGGCCGTCCTGGCCATGTCCTACGGCAAGGTCGACCACGACCACCTGGCGCTCATCGTCGCGCTGTTCGTGCTCCCTTCCGCCGGCCGCGGGAGCGGGCCGTCCGAACGCGCGGG
This sequence comes from Sphaerisporangium siamense, assembly GCF_014205275.1. Lineage (NCBI taxonomy): Bacteria > Bacillati > Actinomycetota > Actinomycetes > Streptosporangiales > Streptosporangiaceae > Sphaerisporangium > Sphaerisporangium siamense. The sequence goes on along the minus strand of NZ_JACHND010000001.1, from coordinate 2,384,339 downwards.
CTGGCCGATCCGCTGCGTCCAGCTCGCCGTGGTCGCCACCTATTTCCTCTCCGCCTACGCCAAGATCCGGTGGGGCGGATGGGAATGGCCGAACGGCGCCACCTTCCAGTGGGCGGTCAGCCGCCGCGGCACCTTCGCCGGCGAATTCGCCGCGGGAATCCCCGGCCTGCTGCACGCCTCGCAATGGATCGTGCTGCTGGCGGAGGCGCTCTCCCCCGTCCTGCTCTTCCTGCGCGGGCGGCGGCTGATCGCGGGTGTCATATTCTTCGCCGGTTTCCATCTGGTGACCTGGATGTCCATCACCATCCACTTCCTGCCGCACGTCATCTGCCTGGGCGCTTTCCTGCCTTTGGAGAACCTGCGGAGAAAGGGCGGCTCCCCCGCCACGGCGCCTCCGGACCGGGAAACGGCCGTGCCGCCCCTCGTGGAACCCGTGGTGGAAACGCGGACCGAGCCCATTCGATAGGTCGCACCGCACCCGGCCGCCCCGCGAGCCCGGCACCGCGCGTATTCGGCTGTGACACAATGTCGCGATGCGTTTCCATGCCGACCTCCATATGCATTCGAAGTACTCGCGCGCCTGCAGCAAGGACAGCGACCTGAAGCATTTGGCCTGGTGGGCACGGCGAAAAGGCGTCACGTTAATGGGCACGGGCGACTTCACGCATCCGAAGTGGTTCGACGAGCTGCGCGAGAACCTGGTCCCGGCCGAACCCGGCCTGTTCCGGCTCCGCGAGGACGTCGACCGCGAGATCGGCTCGGCCCTTCCCGACCGCCTCGCGGCCGCTCCCGTCCGGTTCATGCTCTCCGTCGAGATCTCCACCGTCTACCCCCAGGACGGGCGCTCCCGCAAGATCCACCACCTGGTGTACCTGCCCGACCTCGCCGCCGCCGAGGAGTTCAACCGGCACCTCGGCCGGGTCGCCGACCTCGGTTCCGACGGCCGTCCGACGATCGGCATGAGCTCCCGCGACCTGCTGGAGACGACGCTCGCCTGCGGCGAGGGCGCCTACCTCGTCCCCGCCCACGTGTGGACCCCGTGGTTCGGCGTGTTCGGCTCCAAGTCCGGCTTCGACACGCTGGAAGAGTGCTACGGCGACCTCACCGGCCACATCTTCGCGCTGGAGACCGGCCTGTCCAGCGACCCCGCCATGAACTGGCGGGTCTCCGGCCTCGACCGCTACCGGCTGGTCAGCTACTCCGACGCGCACTCCCCGCCGATCGTCGGCCGCGAGACCACGGTGTTCGAGACCGCGCTGGACTACTTCGCGATCCGGGACGCGCTGCGCACCGGCGACGGGCTCGCCGGGACCGTCGAGTTCTTCCCCGAGGAGGGCAAGTACCACGTCGACGGCCACCGCAAGTGCGGCGTCCGCATGGAACCCGAGGAGACCCGGCGGCACGGCGGCCGGTGCCCCGTCTGTGGCAAGAAGCTCACGGTCGGCGTGCTGAGCCGCGTCGACGACCTGGCCGACCGCCCCGCCGGCGTGCGCCCCGGCGGAGCCGCCGGATTCCGGAACCTCGTGCCCCTGCCGGAGGTCGTCGGCGAACTCCTCGGCGTCGGCCCGAAGACCAAGAAGGTGCGCACCGAGATCGACCGCCTCACCGCCGCCCTGGGCCCCGAACTCGCCATCCTGGAAGAGCTCCCCGTGGAGGCCATCGCCGTCCACTCCCCACAACTGGGCGAGGCCGTCGACCGCCTCCGCCGCGGCCAGGTCACCAAGCACCCCGGCTACGACGGCGAATACGGCTCCATCCACCTCTTCACCCCGCCGACACCGAACCTTTCACCCCCACCCCCCGCCCTCTTCTGACCCAGGATGCGGCGCCCCCACGTCCCGCGACGGCACGGCCGCCTCCCGCGCGGTGCTCTCGTTCTCGCAGCACGCCGCAAAAATCCCCGTTATAAGCCATATAGCCGCGAATATCACCCGCATACGCGAATGTTTTCGGCCACCCATATCGCCCCTCCCCATGCCCCGGAACCCCCGCGATCCCCACCCCCCGACCAGGGACGCCCCCGCGCCCCACGGTCCCGTATGTCAGACGCCCCTACCCACCCCGGAGTTCGCCGTCTCTCCAGAAAATACGCCCGAGATAAGGCAATTGGAAATACCGGCAATATATACACAACGAACATTCACCCCGGGGTGGTGGAGGACGTGAGGCGCTACACGGCGGTGGGGGCCGGCAGCGCGAGACGGGCGGCGAGGGCTTCCAAGAGTTCTATTTGGTGGTCGGGGGTTGTGGGGAGGAGGTTGAGGGCGATGTGGACCTCGTCGGCGCCGGACTCCGCTGCGTGGTCCAGGTCTCGCAGGGCGGCGTCGGTGAAGACGGAGGCCGAGACCTTGCCTTGCAGGGGGGCCGGGATGACGGCGACCACGACGGTGCCCGTGCCGCCGGCCTCTCGATACCAGCGGACCTGGGTGCGGGTGTCGTCCCAGTTGACGGCGACGGTGATGAAACCGTCCCCGATGCGGGCCGCGCGTTCGATGGTGTGCCGGGTGATCGCGCCGAGGAACAGCGGGATGCGGTCGCCGTGCGGCTTGGGGCCGACCAGGGACAGCGGGACCTCGTACCACTCGCCGTGGAACTCGACGGGGTCGGGACCCCAGCAGGCCCGCATCGCGGCGATGTGCTCGACGAACCCGGCGCCCCTGCGCTCGGCCGGGACCCCGGCCGCGACGAACTCCTCGGGGATGTAGAACGGCGGCAGCATGGTGCCGCCGCCCTGGCCGATGCCGACGTCGAGCCGGCCGAGGGACAACCGGTCGAGCGTGGCGAGCTTGCGGGCCAGGATCACGGGCGACTGGAAGATCGAGTTCAGGATGCCCGTGCACACGCGGATCCGCCGGGTGTGCGCGGCCGCCCAGGTGAGCATCTCCAGCGGGTCCCACACGTGCGACTGGGGCAGGCCCGCGTCGTTGTTCCAGTGGGGTCCGGCGGGGATGAGCAGCCGATCGGTGGCGGACACGGCGTGGAAGCCGAGCCGTTCGGTGGCCTGGGCCACCGCGACGACGGCCTCGGGACCGGCGTTGGAACCGAAGTGCGGCAGGCTGACGCCGATGCGCGGAAGACTCATTCGTTTCCTCCCCTAGTAGTGCTTTGTTAGGTCTGTTGATGGCTGTTGCGGCGTAATCGTTTCAGTGAGCGGTGGCAGGTGGGGCATGCGCCGGTCCAGGTCGCGAGCAGTAGCTGCAGCTCGCGGATGACCTTGTAGAGGGTCAGGCCGGCGCAGCCGCTTTTGGGTCCAGGCGCAGCATGGTGATGAACAGGTGTGCGGCGGTGACCAGGGTGACGTGGCGGTGCCAGCCGGTCCAGGAGCGGCCCTCGAAGTGGTCGAGTCCAAGGCCGGTCTTGAGTTCGCGGTAGTCGTGTTCGATCCGCCAGCGGATCTTTCCCAGCCGGACCAGGTCGGCCAGATCGGTGCCGGCGGGCAGACTGGACAGCCAGTACTTGACCGGCTCGTCCTCCTGTTCGGGCCACTGGGCGATCAGCCACCGCTCCGGCAGAGTGCCGTCGCTGTCACGGGCGACCCGGTGCCCGGCCGGGCGCACCCGCAGAAAGACGAACTCAGAGCTCATGATCCCTTTGGAGCCCTCCCGCCAGGTGATCGGCACCGTAGCGGCCCGGCCGGCGGCCTGGACGTGCTCGGCCAGGCTCACCGCGGTACCCGGGTAACGCAGGCCGGTCCGGACCGGGGGCCGGCCACGCCCCGGCCAGACCCGCTCGACCGGCACCACCTCAGCAGCGTGGGCCAGAGCGTCACCCTTGACCTGCACGACGTACCCGATCCCGCGTTCGTCCAAGGCGCTGCGGAACCGGCTGTTGTCGCCGTAGCCGGCGTCCGCGGCCACCAGCGGTGGCCGCACCCCCGCTTCGGCCAGGGCATCGAGCATCTCCACCGCCATCATCCACTTGGGACGGTGATGCTCATCCTCGGCAATCCCGCAACGGCCCCGCCGGGCGAGGACCTGCGGACGGGTTTCGGCGCCGGCGGCCTGGTCATCCCATGACGCCGGAACGAACAGCCGCCAATCCAGCGGGCAGGAGGCGGTGTCGGTGACCGCGTGGACACTCACCCCGATCTGGCAGTTCGCCACCTTCCCCAACGTGCCGGAGTACTGCCGGGCCACACACGGCGAGCCCGTGCCGTCCTTAGGGAAACCCGTGTCGTCGACCACCCACGCCACCGGTCCCACCACCTCGACCGCCCGGCGGGCCACCCTGGCCCGCACCGCCCCGGTGTCCCACGTCGAGGTGGTCACGAACTGCTGCAACCCTTGGTGATCCACCCCCAGCCGCTCGGCCATCGGCTGCATCGACTTACGCCGCCCCTCCAGCAGCAACCCACGCACATACGTCAGCCCCTTGGCCCGCTGATCCGAGCGGGCCAAAGGCGCGAACATCTCCGCCGCGAACGCCTCAAGACGTTGCCGCACAACCGAAAGCTCATGAGGGGTCACCGCAGCATGAAACTACCCGCACCGCCACAGCACCCCGCGACACGCCGACCTAACAAAGCACTACTAGGAGTGGTCGGGCGACGGCGCGCCCGGTGAGACGTGCCGTCCAGAAGGAGTCGGAGCCGCCGCCGAACTCTCGACGTCCCGCGCCGAGAAAGCTTGAGGGGGCGGAGGCCGCGCCGGCCTCCGCCCCCAGGGGATCAGTGCGTCAGTGGGTGTGGTGCTCCTCGGAGGGCTCGGGCGCGGCGAGCTTGCTCGGGGAGGCCGCCGCCGGCATGCCGGAGAACGGCTTGAGCAGGTCCGTCACGTAGTGCACGGTGCCGTTGGTCATGACGCCGCGCACGTTGGCGAGGGTGGAGATGTCCGCCAGCGGGTCGCCGTCGATGAACATCAGGTCGGCGAGCTTGCCGCGCTCGACGCTGCCGAGATCGCGCTCGATCCCGAGGGCCCTGGCGTTGAGCAGGGTGGCGCTCTGCAGGGTCTTCACGGGCGAGATGCCGTACTTGACCATGGTTCGGAGGTTCATGTGCAGGCTGACCGCCGGGTTGTCGATCGGTCCGTCCGTGCCGGCGAGCACGGTTCCGCCCGCCGCCAGCACCTTCTTGAGCTGCTCCACCGCGAGCTTGGCCCCCGCGGCGCTGCCCGCGAGGAAGCCGCACGGACCGGTGCCCTGGGCGCACTTCAGCTCGGCGACGATGTTGTCCTGCTCCCAGCCGGTGTAGAGGGCCTTGATACGCGGGTCCTCGACCATGGCCGGGTCGTCGGCCAGCAGGGCGCTGGATGCGAAGATCGTCGTCGAGAGCGGGAACCCGCCCTGGCCGAGGAGCTTGACCACGTCGTCGTACATGACGCCCTGGGAGGCGTTGCGCGAGAACGAGAAGCCCCAGCGGGACGGCCCGGACAGGTGCTCCTGCATGTCGACGCCGAACGCGATGCCCGGGTTGAGGTAGTGCGAGGTCGTCGGGACGCCGAGCCGGTGCCCGCGCTCGGCGACCTCGGCCTGCAGCCGGTGGGGGAAGCGCATGTACGTCTTCATCAGGTCGAAGTCCAGCGCCTTGGCGCGGGAGAACTCCAGGTCGAGCTGCCGCTCGTTCATCACGGGCCGGGAGAACTCCCACGAGAAGCGCGTGCCTTCGAGCATCTCGCCGGTGAGGAAGTGACGCGGGCCGATCCGTGCGCCCGCCTGCGCCGCCTCGCGGTCCTCGACCGCCCGGTACGCCTGGTCGCCCGTGGACCGGGTGGTGGTGATGCCGTACGACAGCAGCAGCCTGCCCTGGCGGTCGCCGTAGAACTTGGACTGGAGCTGCTGGTGGTAGTGGATGTCGATGAGGCCGGGCATGACCGTCTGGTCCGAGGCGTCGATCACCTTCCAGCCGCGCGGGTGCTGACCGCGGTGCGGCCTGACGTCGACGATCCGGTTGCGGACGATGGTGACGTCCACGTCGCGGCGCAGGCTGTCGCTCTTGCCGTCCCACAGCCTGCCCGCGTGGATGACGACCCGGTCCTTGGGCTGCTCGGGCGAGTAGCTCACACCGGTCTGGATCGCGCGTGAGGAGCCGCCGTCCCGGGAGATCGTGCGCAGCTCGCCGTTCTCCAGGTAGAGCAGGGTCTTGGAGTCGCCGCTCCACGAGGGGGCGTCGCTCGGCTTGCGGGTGAGCTGCCTGGCCGGGCCGGCGGGCGTGCCGTCGGGGTTGACCGGCAGCACCCACAGGGTGGTCTCCATGATGAAGGCGAACCACTTGCCGTCCGGCGACCAGGCGGGGCCGTCGTCGCCGCGGACCGAGATGGAACGCCAGGGCGCGGTCTCGACGACCTTGCTGGTCCGCGCCTCGACGTCCACCAGCTCGATCTGGTTGCGCGACGCGGCGGTGACGGCGAGGGCGAGCGTGCGTCCGTCGGCCGACCAGCTCGGCCGTCCGGGGGCGCTGCGGGTGCCGAGGACCTCGGCCGGGGCGCCGCCGTCCGCCGCGACGACGTACGTCTTGCCGCCCTGGTCCTGGAAGGCGAGGCGCTTCCCGTCCGGCGACCACGCGGGCGCGATCTCGGCGCCCGCGAGCGAGGTGACCCTGCGCTCCTGGCCGCCGGCGACGTCGCGCACCCAGATGTCCATCGTGCCGGCCTTGTCGGAGGCGTAGGCGATCTTCTTCCCGTCGCGCGACCACACGGGGTCGATCTCGTAGAAGGAGTCGTCGGTCAGCTTCTTGGCGTGGCCGCTGTTCACCGGCTGTACCCACAGGTCGTTGAGCGCCTTGTAGAGCACGGTACGGCCGTCGGGCGACAGGGCGGGCCCGACGATGCCGCGCACCGGGCGGCGGCGGCTGGAGTCGAAGTCGTAGTCCTTGCGGTCGTAGACCGGCCGGTTGAGGGTGAACGTCGCGGAGAACGGCACCTGGCGGGTCTCGCCGGTGGCCGCCTTCGAGACGACGATCTTGCCGTTGCCCGCGTACAGCAGCTCGTCGGCGGAGATCCACGAGGGGGGGAAGGGGAAGACGTCGGTGAGGTCGCCGACGGCCGTCTCCTGGCCGGACGTGGCGGCGACCTTCAGCCTGCGGGCTCCGGACTCGGTGCGCAGGAACGCGATCCTGCCGCCGTCCGGTGACCAGGAGGGGGCGGCCAGGGCGCCGGTCCTGTTCGGGACGAGCGTGGTGAGCGCGCCGGTGGCCAGGTCGACGCTCTCGACGGTGTTGTCGCGGACGTAGGCGATGCTCTTCCCGTCGGGCGACCAGGTCGGCTGGGACTCCTGGGTGGTCGCCGTGGTGACCCGGTTCACCCGGCCGGTGGCGACGTCCACGGTCCAGATGTCGGCGCCGCCCTGCCGGTCCGACGAGAACGCGATCTTGCTGCCGTCGGGCGACCACGCGGGCTGCAGGTCGTCATACTCCCCGCTCGTGATCTGCTTGGCGGCGCCGGTCTTCAGGGAGACCGTCCAAATGTGGAACATGCCATCCGCGAACGACTGGACGGCGACATCACGCCCGTCCGGCGACAGACGCGGCCAGAATGGATCAAGGAAAGGATCCCCCAAGGCGTGGGCGGTCCCTCCGGAACCCGCGAGGGTGTGGAGCCTTCCCTGAAGGTCCATCACGATGGTTTCTCCGCCGGAGGTGGCGGTGACCGCCATGCTGGTGCCCTCGGTCACCGTTACTTTGATCGTCTTGCTGCCATGTGATCTGTCGGCCGTCGGATTCGCGCCACTCGCGGGTGTCGCGGTGGTGACGGTGAGCAACGCCGCCACGCTCGCGACGGACGCCGCGGTGAACCGTCCCCGGCTTCTTCGACCCATGCCTGTCCCTCCTGAACGGCTGGCCGGGCCAGCGAGCCCCCGCCGAGGCAGCCGCCGCCCGAAGATCCCGCCAGAGGGAGACGAATCCCTCTAACGTGACTCCAGGTAGCGAACTCCTCAAACGTGACACTCGCTGGACAAGTTTCCCGCAACGTAAGCGAGGGCCCTCACAGCGCCAAGAAGGTGGTCGTTTGGAACGGGATGAACGGTAGACCCGCGCGCCGAGCGGCCATCTGGGCGCGGTGAACGGTAGATCATCTAGGTCGCGCCCCGGGGCCGCAGAGGTTCTGAAGGTCTCCCGGGGCGGGCGCTCGCTCCCGTGCCCGGAGGGACGCGGCGTGCGGGCCGTCAGGCGTAGGGGTCGAACGGGATGCCCGCCGGCTTGGCCGCCGCGAGCTGGCCCTTCATGACCTCGGTGCCGAGCTTGATCGAGGCGTGGCCGAAATCGGTGTGGTAAATGAACTGGTTCCTGAACGCGACGCTGGGATATCCGTTCCAGCCGACCAGGCGCGGATAGAACCAGCCGCCCGTGTGATTCTCCACCGCCTCGTCGCCGCTGTTGGCGATGCGGAAGCAGTGCGTCAGGCCGCCGTCCTTGTGATAGACGATTTTCGGGTGCGTGCCGCTCGGGTCGAAACGCACGCTGGAGCGGCCGTAGGTCTCCCACCAGTCGTGCCGCGAATGCGAGACGTACTGCACCTGGTTGTTCTGCACCCATACGACGACGTGCTCGAAGTCGTGACGGTGTCCGCAGCCCGGCTCGGTGCTGCAGCCGTCCACCGTCTGGTCCTTCTCGAAGTAACTGGCGTACATGATCGCGCACCAGCCGTTGTTGCACTTCGCGCGCGCGTAGGTGTTGGACTCCTGTAACTGCGCGAGGTCGCGGCAGTGCCCGTTCACGGCGCCGCCCAGGTGCAGGCCGGGGTTGACGTACCCGGAGGAGGTGATGGCCGCGGTGGCGTAGCAGCCGTCCCTGTCGTAGTCGTACGCCGGGGAGAACGTCTGCTCCAGGCCGTCGGCGTTCTGCGGCAGTTTCGGAATGACGTCGCCCAGCGCCGGATTCACCACGGCGAGGACGATCGCGAGGACGCCGAGCAGGCCCCCGAGCACCGTCCCCCACCGTCTCACACGTCCCCGGGCCTTCGATTCGCCGAGCCGACCGGTCATCAAGTAATCGGCCATTCAGGCGCCCCTTTTCGACTCGCCGCCGCAGGGACGAATGTCCCCTCCAGAGGTTGGCATGCGAAAAGGCGATCAACAATAGATCGAACGAAATCCGGTCGCCGTCACAAAAAAGGGCTGGTCACATATCGGCGCCGCCGAATGCACGGAAACTCTTTTGCCCTTGATGCCCTTTATGTCGCGACGGCGGCCGTTTCCTGCCGGCGATCAGTCGTGTGGCGTGGCACCGGCCTGCTCTCCTGCCGTACCGGCCTGAGAACGTCCTCGTCGCGGGAGAGGCGCGGCGTGGCCGGTCATCTCCAGATAGGGACGGTTCCGGTCGCGGCGTGCAGCGCCGTCCAGTATTCGGCCACCTGACCGATGGTTCCGGAGCTCGCCATGAAGCCGATATAGCCGTCAGGGCGGACCAGCACCAGGGCGCCGTCGGCCACGCCGTACCCGCCCCGCACGTGCCCGTCGCCGTCCACCACAGTGTCCTCGCCGGTCGGCTCGCCGGGACGGACCACGGCATGCGCGCGCAGGGCGGGGCCGTAGCGGTCATTGAGGACGGACACCGTGCTCGTGTGCGCCGCGCCGAAAGCGAGCAGCGTCCAGTTCGGACCGCGGAACAGGTCGAACAACCGGATCGGACGGTGATCGGCCGTGGTCGCGGGCGCGTCAGGCGCCCGGTCCCCGGCGGCGACCGTCCCGGAGCCGGCGTGATCGCCACCGCGGAGGGGATCGCCATCGCCGCGGGAGAGGGGGCCGCCGCGATAGTTCAACGTGAGCCCGTGCACCTCGGCCCCGCGCGCATGCGCGTCGTCGTCACCCCGCTTGTGCTTCTCCAGCAGCCTCGTGCTGATGTCCAGCGCGGCACGCGCCGCCGCCGTCCGCTCGGGTTCGTAACTGTCCAGGAGGAGGTCCGGGGCCCCGGCAAGCGTGGCGGCGAGCTTCCAGCCCAGGTTGTAGCCGTCCTGGATGCCGGTGTTCATGCCCTGACCGCCGGTCGGCGGATGCACGTGCCCGGCGTCGCCGGCCAGGAACACGCGGCCCTCCCGGAAGCGCTCGGCCAGCCGCGTGTTCGCCCGCCACGTGGTGTGCCAGGTCACCTCACGCACCACGATGTCGCCACGCCCGGACGCCTCGGTGATCTGCCGCTGGAGGTGGTCACGGATCGGCTCACCCTCGTCCCCTGACGGCGGCGCGACGACCACGAACAGGTCGCTTCCGGCCAAGGGCGTCACGGAGACGAGGCCGTCGCCGGTCTGCCAGATCCGGCCGTGGTCCCGGCCGATGCCGTCCACCCGGGCGTCCGCGAACAGCATCGCGGTGTTCTCATCGGTCGTTCCCGGAAAGGGGATGCCGAGCCGTTTGCGCACGGTGCTGCGCCCGCCGTCCGCGCCGACCAGGTACCTGGCGCGTACGGTCTCATGCGTCCCGCCACGGACCAGGACGCCCGTCACGCCGTCCGCGTCCTGGGTGAGGTCGACCAGTTCGGTGGACGGCTCCACCCGCCCGCCGAGTTCGGCGAGCCGTTCGCGCAGGATCTCCTCGGTGCGGAACTGGGGCACGAACCAGATGTTCGGGTACGGCACGGACGGTGTCGGCGCGGTGGGGCTGCTCATCCGTCCTTCCCAGACCACCGTGTCGCCCTGATAGGCGCGCATCACCATGCCGAGATCGCCGGCGGCCAGGATCGGATCGAGTATTCCGAGGTCGGCGAAGACCTCCATGGTCCGCGGCTGGATGCCGTCGGCGCGGGAGCCGCCGAAGAACCGGTCCGCCCGATCGACGAGGCGGAACCGGACGCCCCGCACGGCGAGTTCACAGGCCAGCGTCAGCCCGGTCGGCCCGGCCCCCACCACCAGCACGTCGACGTCCGTCATGTCACTCTCCCCCTTATCCGTACGACGTACCAAATAATAGTACGACGTACGAACAACGCTAGCGGTACAGTGTACGAGTGGCAAGTGGTGAGGATTCGGCACTGATCTGGACCCGGCCGGAGCCCGGCAGCCGCCGTCCGCGGTTCACCCGCGACCAGATCGCGTCGACCGCGCTGGCGATCGCCGACACCGAGGGGTTCGCCGCGGTGTCGATGCGCCGGATCGCCACCGAACTGGGCGCCGGCACCATGACGCTGTACCACTACGTCCGCACCAAGGACGAGCTGATCGCGCTGATGGACGACGCGCTCATGGGCAAGGTGCTGATCCCCGACGACGAGCTCCCGGCCCACTGGTACGACGCGCTCACCGCGATCGCCACCCGCACCTGGACCGTGCTGATGCGCCACTCCTGGGCGCTGCACTCCCTGCAGCAGGCAGCGGTCGGCCCCAACGCCATGCGCCACTTCGAACAGTCTCTGGCCGCCCTCGCCGGCACCGACCTGGACCCGCCCGAGAAGTTCGCGCTGCTGTCCATGGTCGACGACTACGTCCACGGCAACGTGCTGCGCTCCGCCGGGACACACCCGGCGGACCCGAACCCTCCTGACGACGAAACGGCCCAAGCGGCCCTACGCTTCGCCGAAACCCAGTACTTGAGCGGACGCTTCCCCCACATGCAAGCCCTGTTCGGCGACAACGACCCTCACGAGGTGTTCCCCACCCTCCTCGGCCACAGATCCGAACAAGCCCGCTTCCAGGACGGCCTCACCACCCTCCTGACCGGCGCGGCCCAGAAACTGCACCTACCTTCGCCCGACCACTGAGACCGGTGACATGACGAAACCGGGCCACGCCACCCCACGGCACCGCTGCAGAATTCCCGTGTAAATGCGGACCGGTTTGACCGAATATGACTTCGCGTTCACAAGTATCGATTCAGAGCGTGCCATCTAAGCGGCCTAGGGATTTCACGATGATCCCCTCTCTCGCGACGTACAATCCAGGTTGGAACTGCCACTATTCGCCAGCCACGGTCGACTTCTTCGACTTCGCCGTCGAAGTATGCGACGCCACGATCCCCGCGTCGAGGAGCATCTGGACGAGGACGGCGGCTCGCCGGTGGTGTTCGGAGTTGGTGGGCGAATCACCTGCGCCGTGAACCACGAAAGGAGTCCCATGAAGATCATTCGGATGGTTTGTGCGTCGGTCGCGGCCGCGGCCGCGCTCGCGATCGTCGGCACTGCCCTCGCGCCGGCCGCGGGCGCGGCGACGGCCATCGAGTACGGGCTCATCGCCGCCGCCCCGTCGTACGACGGCATCCAGGGCTCGGGAGTTTCACCGAACAATGACGGCGTGATCCACACCCAGTGAGCGGACGGCCTCCGGGGCACACCGGGCCGTGGCACCGCTCGCGCGCATGCCCCTGGCACGGCGCCGGATCTCATATGTCCGGCGCCGTGCCGCTTCCCCTTCGACGGGCACATAATCGAGGAAGCGGCGAGAGGGGGAGGCGGCATGGCGCATGTCAACGACGTCGCGGCGTACATCCTGGCCAGGATCGGCCCGATGACGGCGATGAAGCTGCAGAAGCTCTGCTACTACGCCTACGGCTATCACCTCGCCTGGGAGGGTCGCCGGCTGTTCCCGGAACGGTTCGAGGCATGGGCGAACGGCCCCGTGTCCCCGGACCTGTACGCCAGGCACCGCGACCGGTTCGAGCTCGACGACGGGCAGATCACCGGAGACCCGGACGTGCTGGACGACGGCGAACGCGAGTCAGTGGACATCGTCCTGTCCAACCTCGGCGGCCTGTCGGCGCACGACCTGTCGACCATGACCCATCAGGAGCCGCCCTGGATCAACGCGCGCACCCGCGCCCGGGTGGGGCCGCTCGACCGATGTGACGAGACGATCGACGACGAGGAGATCTACACCTTCTTCGACGCTCTGGTCGCCGCCGATGGCCGGCAAGCGTAAGCAGGTCGCCGCGCAGCACACCACACCGGCCAAGGGCGCGAAGCCCTTCGTGCGATCCGCAGTGGTGCTGCCCGGCGAGGACACCTCGGACAAGCGCCTCTCGTGGCGGTTCTGCCACGTCGACCGCGACGGGCCGTGGGGCTTCGACAAGGTGGACGCCGTGACCATGCACGATGTGCTGGACAAGCTGGCGCACTTCGAGACCATGACCGTCAACGAGATCTTCAACCACGGAGAAGAGCCCGGCAAACACTACGACGTGGCCAACCTGCCCAACCCGACATCCCGCGACCGGCTCGCGGAACTCCACCTGACGGACATGACCAAGATCTCCCGCCTGCGCCTCGGCGGGACCCTACGCCTGTACGGCTTCTTGCAGGAGAACTGCTTCCACATCATCTGGTGGGACCCGGATCACGAGATCTGGCCCAGCCATAAGCGAAACACCTGACCTGCGAACCGAATGGAAGATACTGATAGTGCTGGTGATCATCTGTCTCCCTGTCATGATCGCCGCAGGGTGGTCCTCGACGACCGCGGGATCCCGTCACCTCGCGACCGGCCGCCGACCCGATCGCGACCACCCCGCGTGCTGAGCCCCCAAGCCGTCCCTGAACGGAACGTCTCCGGCCGCGCCCCGATCGACCGCTGAGAGCCTCCGAGCACGTGCCCACTCCCCTCCGCAGGCCGGCATCCGGCCGTCCCCCACTCCAGGAGTCGCCCCATGACCGCGGCCGCCATGCAGGCTGTCCTCACCCTGATCTTCGGTGTGATCGCCGTCTGCACGTTCATGCTCAAGGGACGCCAGTGGCCCACCTTCATCACCGCCTGCCTGTTCGGCATGTTCTTCGGCACCACCACCTGGGGCCGCACCATCGGCGCCTGGATCTCCGAGTTCGCCGCCGGAATCATCAAGGGCCTCTCCTGACCCACCCACAGCCCTCCGGCGCATGCCCGCCCCGTCACAGGGGAGCCGGTCGGCGTCACCGGTAAGAGTGGTCGATCGCCAGATCCGCGAGCCGTGGGTCGACTTCGGGAAACGAGCCGTCGCCGAACAGGATCCGCGCCGCCAGGGCCCGACCGGCACGACCGCGCAGCACAGCCACCGCCGCCTCCGCCGCAGCGGGGGATCGGATGCCGGCGAACACGCGGCGCAACAACAGCCGGCCTCGGAACCGGCTCCGCAACGCGTCCCCGTCGTACCGGCTCAGCATGCGTTGGTCGCCGGTACGCAGATACCCGGCGATGACCGCCGCGGCCAGTTCGGACATGCGTAAACAGGGATCCAACCCACCGGCCGTCAGCGGCGACACCGCGCCCGCCGCGTCTCCGACGAGCAGTCCGGCGGGGCACGCCAGCCGTCGCAGCACACCGCCGACCGGGATCGGACCACCTCGGCGCTCGACCGGCCCGGCCGACGGTGTACTGCCGGGCGCATCCGCGGCGAAGGCGTCCAGCAGGTGGCGGACGCCGGTGCGCATCGCGTTCGGATATCCCGCGACGCCGACATGCGCGTGCCGGCCGTCGTCGATGACCCATCCCAGGTACCCCGGAGCGATCCGGGGGTCGAGTACGCAGTGGAACGCCGGGCGGCTCGTGCCCGGCGCGATCGGGTGGACGATCTCGGCACCGACGAGAAAGCGGCGGTTGACATCAAGGCCGAGATCACGAGCCACTCGGGAGCGGGCGCCGTCCGCGCCGACGATGAACCGGGCCCTCACCGGTTCCGCACCCGCGAGCTGCACAACGCCCATCGACGCGCCGACATACCGTACGCCCAAGAGGACCCGTGCCCCGGCTGACTCCGCCGCGCGATGCGCGTGCTCGTAGACACCCGCCATGTCGGCCACGCGGAACTCGTCCCGGTCGCTGGTGAGCCTGATCGGTGCCCGCCGCGACGGCGGATACAGCAGCACATCCCGGACACCCGGCCCGAGCAGGTGATCCGGCACGTCGAAGTCATCGAGGGTGCGGCGTACGAAGATCCCCGTCGTGCGGATGCCCGTGGACAGCGACCTGCGACGGTCGACCACCATCACGTTCAGTTCCCGTCGCGCGAGCAGCCGGGCCGTGCGCAGGCCGGCCAGGCCCGCACCTACGACCAGTACATCCACTGTCTGCATACTTTGCGACGGTAAGGGCGATACCTCATCCGCAGGATGCTTTGCACGCTACCCGCCGCATACCTCCACACCGTCGCCACACTCGGATTGCTCCTCTGCCGAGATGTGGCTGCAGAACCGGCGTCATGCTCCTCGGAGCCTGCACCAAGGAACACCACACAAGCCACAATCAGCCCGTCCAGCGGCCACAAAACCTCGGAAACGACGAGGTCCCGCCCGATCAAGCGATCGGACGGGACCTCATCAAGCGTTCTTGAGCCAAATCAAGAACGGCCCTGGGTGGAGCTGAGGGGATTCGAACCCCTGACCCCTTCTATGCGAAGCAACCCCGATGAGGGTCCTAAACGCTGCAGACCACGCCACCACCTGCAGTAATCGTGCGCGGATGTCCGGAGCCGTCCGGGCTTGTACGGGACGATTGTCACCCGGTTGGTCACTCACCCACACCGAGTCGCCACCGAGTTACAGCAGTAGGTGATCGGGCTTGGTCAGCTGACCTTCAGCTGCTCGTCACCAAAGTCCGCAACCAGTTTCAGAACGCCGCCAAGGGCCGCGACGTAGCGGTCCAGGACCTCGCGGGTGGACACGTCACCCTTCTCGATCTGGGAGACGCGTGCCACAGAGATACCCATGCGCTCAGCGACCTGCAACTGGTTGAGCCCACGGCGCTTGCGCATCTCGGCGAGTCGCCATCCTTGCGACTCCTCGCCCAGCTGTCGGACTCCGTCCTCGAACCGCTCAGGCCCCCCTGGGTTTCGATGGCCCGCTCCAGGTGATTGCTGTCGCGCCACTTTCGGTAGCTGCTCACTGGTTCATCTCCTTACGCCGCTCCACCAAATAAACCTCGTACTGGTGCTCGGCTCGCGGGATCGCGTTCTTCAATTGAATCGCCCCGGTTTCGGTGGAGACTTGATCTCTTGAGAGGTCGAGTCCATGCCAGGCAAGTCTCCCTACCCAGCCGAGTTGCGCCGTCGAGCGGTTCGCATGGTCGCCGAGGTGCGGCCGGACTACCCCACCGAGTGGGCCACGATCAACGCGGTGGCGACCAGGCTCGGCATCGGCACCGCCGAAACACTGCGCACCTGGATCCGCCAGGCACAGATCGACGAGGGCAGCCGGCCCGGCCGCACCACGGATGAGTCAGCCGAGCTGAAACGGCTGCGCCGAGAGAACGCCGAACCACGTCGAGCGAACGAGATCCTGAAGGCCGCCTCGGCTTTCTTCGCGGCCGAGCTCGACCGGCCACACACCCACTCGTGACCTTCATCGACGAACACCGGCACCTGTTCGGCGTCGAGCCGATCTGCCGTGTCCTGACCGAGCACGGCATGAAGATTGGTTGGTCAGGGCGCCAGGCCGGCCGCCGACTGCCAGCCGGACGCCTTATCGCCGCTCAGGGCGAGTCCGGGAGGGCCGTATCCGAAATATGCCCTCTCTCGGCATGAAATCGGTCATAAATGGCGTGTCGGCGCACTACCGACAAAGGCGCGGGGTATCCACGAGCAGATATTCGGCTCTTCAAGGAAGGTGAGCGATGACGAGAACCACTCGCTTCGGCCTCATCGCTGTCGCAGCGGGGTTTCTACTCGTGACAGCCCCGGCTGCCGCATCCGCCCAGTCCTGGGACGACTCAGCCGTCGAGCAGGAGGCACCCGGTCGGCCTGCGGGCGATCAGGAAACGTACGGCCCTGTATACAACTTGCCGCTCCTGCCACTCTTGCCGCTCACGACGGACGCGGAGGAATTCGAACCGGATCTTTCGTTTGATGGCAGAACGATCGTATTCACCTCAAACCGGTACGGGGTGGATGACCTGTTCTAAGGTCGACACCGGGCGCCCAGAGCGTGCCAAGCGTCGTAGGTGTGGAGGCACGACAACGTCACCACACCTACGACGTCGGAGACGCTTATCTCCGTCTCCGCGAGAAATCAGGCCGGCACGAGAGGCTACATTGTCTCGGCCCGACCCCCCACGCACAAACGGACAGCCGAGCCCAAGTGGGCATCCCCGGGGACTCGAACCCCGGCAGTCGGAGCCGTCCGGACGAACATCCAACCTCGACGACCTACTCGCCAACGGCGTCCCGAGGCTTTCGATCGCACACACATCCCAGCGTGGAAGACGGTCTTAGTCGGCCCGGTCTCCCGTGGACGGCAGTAGACCAGGCCGAAGATCGTGGACATGAAACGGTCCGGCTCCGCGAGTCCCCTCTCAGAGCTGGACCGAGTACCTGGACGATCAGGACATCCGCGTCAGCAGATACAGCCACTCCGCACTCCGCTGCGCTGCCTCCCGAGCGGCAGCCTTCTCGCACCGGCACCCTGGTGGGTGCTCTACGAGGCGGATCATCCGCGAGGCGCTCGCTCGTGTCAACGACGCTCGAAAACAGACCCCCTATCGTCGTCTGAAAGTTGACCGCCTGGCGTTGATGTTTGCTGCGGTTTGTTACTGATGGTCGGTGCTGGTCTCGGCTGGGGGAACACGGCCGAGACCTCGGTTCTTGAGCCGGTAGCTGTCTCCCTTCAGGCTGATGACCTCGGCATGGTGGACGAGGCGGTCGATCATCGCGGCGGCGGCGACGTCATCGCCGAAGACCTCACCCCAGCGGCCGAACGGCTTGTTGGAGGGGACGATCAGCGAGGCGCGTTCGTAACGGCTGGAGACCAGCTGGAAGAACAAATTCGCGGCCTCGGGCTCGAAGGGGATGTAGCCCACCTCATCGACGATCAGGACAGGAATACGGTCTGATGGCCAGCCCAGCACCGCTGATGGCGGGCCACCACCTGCCCGGCGCAGGTGACGGTCACCTGCTGCGGATCGGCCACCACCTCCACCAGCCGGCCGACCACCGACGGATGCACCGAGTAGTCGTTGGACGCGACGCGCACGTAGTGGTCGCGGGCCAAGCGGATCGCGCTGCGCCACCCGACCGCCGGCGCAACCGGCGGCAGCGGCACCATCGCGGCCCGGTCGACCACGATGCGGTCCGCGGGCCTGCACTCGATCCGCCGGTGATGGCGGGTGTCGGCCCGATGTGCCAGCCAACCGTCCAGCTGGGCGTTGAAGTCCTGCGGACCGGTGAATACCCGGCCGGGCAAGAACGAGGTTTCCAGATAGCCGTTGGCCCGCTCGACCAAACCCTTGGCCTCGGGGTCACCCAGTTTGCACTGCAGGATCCGCACTCCCAGGGTGCCGCGGAACGCGTTCGCTCACCGGTCAGCTGCGGCCGGCCGCCCCTCCACTGCCCGATCGCGCTCTCGTTGTCCCACACCAGCGTCTTCGGCGTGGCGCCCAGCGCGCGTAGCAGCGCCCACATCCCAGCGAACAGGTCACCGGCTGCCCGAGACGGCAGCATCTGCGCCATCAGCCAGCGCGAGTACCCACAGACCATCACGAGCACCGGCGGGCTTGCCGTCTGCCCGGCCCCGACAACCTTCGGGACGAGCCGATGGGCCACGTCGGCGACGGGTCGATGCGGGGTCACTAGACGCATGTGACCGATCAGATGCGTGAGGAGCTCGTCGAGGCGTTGCAGCGGCGGTGGGGTGAGACTCTCCAGGGGCGGGCCGATCTCGGGCGGCGCTGGGACGAGGCGGGCATCCCGCGGCGTTCACCGGTCGGGATCGTCAACGAGCTGCTGGAGCCGTTCCGCAACGTTCCGCGGCTGGAGGCGGCCAGGTCGGGACGGCTCCAGAGAAACCCCGCGCGAGGCCCGCTCCCAGATTGCTCCCGAAATCGGACATTGGCTAGATCAAAAAAGGCCGCTTCCCGGAGGAAACGGCCTTTGACCTGGGTGGAGCTGAGGGGATTCGAACCCCTGACCCCTTCGATGCGAACGAAGTGCGCTACCGGACTGCGCTACAGCCCCAAGGACTCGACCAGATTAGCAAACTTTGGGGGCCCTCCGCGCCATCCGGAGGGGGTGATCGTTGGTGGGGGTCAGTCAGTCGCCGACGGCGCGGCGGGTGTGGTCGGCGTGCTGGTCAAAGGGCTCGGTGGGCTTGCGGAACTCGATGATCTCGGCCTCGGCGCGCTGGGCGGCGAGTTCGCGGGCGTGGCGGTGCTCGCGTTGCCTGCGCTGGTGGTCGGCGTAGGCCTCGGCGGCGGCGAGGTGGCGTTCGCGGTCCACGGCTACCGCGACGCGGAGCACGGAGAGGTAGGCCACCAGCAGGACGGCGGAGGGGGCCACGCTCCACCAGGGGGCCACGCCGACGGCGGCCGTGACGAGTGAGGCGATGTGGAGCAGGGCGATGCACAGGAGCCAGCGCCGGCGGCGGGCCACCACGCGGGCGCGGCGGCGCCGTTCGTCCCGTGCGGACTCCTCGGCGGCGGTGAGCTCGGAGACGGGGGCGGCGTCCGCTGAATCCTCGGAGGCGGAAAGCCGCTCTCCGCGGATGGGGTCCGCGTCGGGCTTGGACGGTCCTCCTCGCACGAACTCGGCGGACCGGGATGGCCCTCCTCGCACGAACTCAGCCGACTGGGACGGTCCTCCCCTGGCAAGCTCGGCTGACTGGGACGGTCCTCCCCGGACGAGGTCGGTGGACGAGGAGGGGCGGCCCCGGACGAGGTCGGTGGGCGAAGACGGGCGGGCTCGGAGCGGCCCCGTGGAGGATTGGCCGCGGGGAGTGGCGGGGTTGTCGAGTTCTACGGTGATCTCGTCGTCGTCGGACGAGGTCGTACCGGGGAGGTCGGAGACCGGGACGTCGGTGAGGGTGTCGCCGTTCGGCTCCTGGGGGTCGGAGCGGTCCTCGTGGACGCCGAAGGGCTCGATGACATCGATCGAGTGGCGGTCGCGGCGCAGCCACATGGGCACGAGGACGCACAGCCACATGAGGACGATGCCGAGGTAGAGGAAGGCGCTGCTCATCGCCCACCTCCGGGCAGCGTGAACACGGCACGGGACCCGGGCGCCGTCGCAAATGTGTTCACGTGACGCACCGTAGGACCGCGTGTCACTGGTTGACGAGTATTCAGTGCGGTGTGTCGCGAGATCGTCAACCTGTTTATCCCCACGGATACGTCAAACGTATCCATCGTCCGGTACCCGGGCGGTCAGTCGCGGGCCGTCTTCTCCCAGGTCTGCCTCCACTGCGACAGCAGTCCACGCGGGACGTCCTCAAGGGTGAGGGCGTAGCAGATGTGGTCGCGCCAGGCGCCGTCGATGTGGAGCTGGCGGCGGCGGATGCCCTCCTCGCGGAAGCCGAGTTTCTCGACGACCCTGCGGCTGGCGTGGTTCTCGGGGCGGATGTTGGCCTCCAGGCGGTGCAGGCCGACCCGGAAGAAGCAGTGGTCGACGGCCATGGCGAGCGCCGTGGGGATGATGCCGCGCCCGGCGAGGGAGCCGCTGATCCAGTAACCGACCTGGGCGGAGCGCGCCGAGCCCCAGACGATCGCGCCGACGGTGAGCTGGCCGGCGAAGGCCCCGCGCCAGGTGACGACCCAGGGCAGCGCGAGCCCTTGCCGTGCCTCGCGGCGCAGGGTGCCGACCATCGAGATGTAGGGGCCGAGGCCGGTGCGGAACAGCGGGGTCTCAGGGTTGCTCGGCTCCCAGGGGCGGAGCCAGTCGGCGTTGCGCAGCCGCGTCTCGCGCCAGACGCCCACGTCGCGCAGCCGCAGCGGCCGGAGTCCTACCGGCCCCTCTTTGAGGGTGGCCGGCCAGCCGCGAAGTCGATCCACGGGTCAATCATCCCCTCCCGGAGCATGAGTTCGCCATTGCGGCCTGCTTACCTCAGGGATTGGGATGGTCTCCGCCTCTGATCTGGTCGACCGCGTGCCGCAGGACGGGGGCGAGGACGGCCATGCCGTCCCGCACGCCCCCGGAGGACCCGGGCAGGTTGACGACGAGGGTCGTCCCCGCCTGGCCCGCGAGGCCGCGGGAGAGGACGGACGCGGGGACCTTGTCGCGGTTGGCCTGGCGCACGGCCTCGGCGATGCCGGGGATCTCGCGGTCGATGACGCGGCGGGTCATCTCGGGCGTGAGGTCGGTGGGGGTGAGGCCGGTGCCACCGGTGGTGACGATCACGTCGTATCCGGCGCGGACGCCTTCGCGCAGCGCGGCCTCGACCGGGTCGCCGTCGGGGACGACGCGGGGGCCGTCCACCCGCTCGCAGCCGGCCTCGGCGAGAAGCTGCACCAGCAGTTGTCCCGATTTATCGGGATAAACGCCTGCGGCTGCCCGGGTGGAGGCCGTGACGACCAGCGCCCTCACGGCCGGGTCCAGACGCCGGTCTTGCCGCCGGTCTTCTCCTCGACCCGGACATCGCCGATCACCGCGGCGGGGTCCACCGCCTTGATCATGTCCACCATGGCCAGCGCCGCGACCGAGACGGCCGTCAACGCCTCCATCTCGACGCCCGTACGGTCGGCGGTCTTCACGCGCGCCGTGATCTCGACGCCCGCGTCCACGACGACGATCTCGACCTTGACGCCGTGCAGCGCGATGGGATGGCACAACGGGACGAGGTCGGGCGTCCGCTTCGCCCCCATGATGCCGGCGATACGGGCCACCCCGATCGCGTCGCCCTTGGGCACGTCGCCGGACCGCAGGACGGCCACGGCCTCGGGCG
This sequence comes from Sphaerisporangium siamense, assembly GCF_014205275.1. Classification (NCBI taxonomy): domain Bacteria; kingdom Bacillati; phylum Actinomycetota; class Actinomycetes; order Streptosporangiales; family Streptosporangiaceae; genus Sphaerisporangium; species Sphaerisporangium siamense. Next base: position 2,362,873 of record NZ_JACHND010000001.1, on the reverse strand, counting down.
ACAGCAGCACCCTGCCGGTGGCGCGGGCCGTGCGGACGCCGACGTCCTTGGCCGACACGTCCACCATGCGCGCCGCGCCCGACTCGTCGATGTGGCTGAGCTCGCTCACAGCGGGATCACCTCCACGACCTTCCCCTCCGGCAGCCCGGTCACGTCCTCGGGCACGACGATGAGCGCGTTGGCCGAGGCCAGGGCGGCGAGCTGGTGGGACCCCTGCCCGTGCACGGGGGCGACGGTGCCGTCCGTCCCGAGCACCCCCCGCAGGAACGACCGCCGGCCCGCCGGGGACCGCGCCGCGGACGTGAGCGTCGCCGTGACGGTGGACGCGGGCGCGGCGGGCAGCCCGCGCAGCACGGCCAGCGCGGGCTTCACGAACAGGACGAACGAGACGTACGACGAGACGGGGTTGCCGGGAAGCGTGAAGATCGGGACCTGCCGCTCGCCGAGGAGCCCGAACCCCTGGGGCATGCCCGGCTGCATGGCGACCTTCTCGAAGCGGACCGTGCCGAGCGGCGCCAGGGCCTCCTTGACCGGCTCGTAGGCGCCCATGGAGATGCCGCCGCTGGTGATCACGGCGTCGGCCTCGCCGAGCAGCGCGTCGAGCGTGTCCTTGAACTCGGCGGGGTCGTCGCCGACGGCGCGCCTGCGGACGGCCTCCCCGCCCGCCTGGCGGACGGCGGCGACGAGCGTGAAGCTGTTGGACTCCCAGATCTGCCCGTGGGCGAGAGGAGTGCCCGGCTCGGCCAGCTCGGCGCCCGTGGACAGCACGAGCACGCGGGGCCGCGGGCGGACCCGGACGGCGCTCCTGCCCACCCCGGCGAGGATGCCGAGCTGGGCGGGCCCGAGCACGGCGCCCGAGGCGAGGACGACGTCCCCGGGCCGGACGTCCTCACCGGACCTGCGGATCGCGTTGCCCGCGGGCGCGGGCCTGCGGATGAGGACCTCGGACACGCCGCCGTCGGTCCACTCGACCGGCACCACGGCGTCGGCGCCCTCGGGCACCGGCGCGCCTGTCATGATCCGCGTGACGTGCCCGGAGGCGACCGTGCGCGGGGCGACGTCGCCGGCCGCGACGTCGAGCGTCACCGGGAGCACGACGGGGTGGTCCTCGCTCGCCGTCGCGACGTCGGCGGCCCGCACGGCGTACCCGTCCATGGCGGAGTTGTCGAACGGCGGCAGCGGGACGGGGGCCTCGACGTCCTCGGCCAGGGTGGCGCCGAGCGCCGCGTCCAGGCCGAGGACGACGGGGGCGAGCGGGCGCACGGCGGCGAGGATCTCGGCGAGGTGTGCGTCGACCGATTTCATCGCGACCATGATCTGATCATCACCCGGAATGCCGGTCGAGGAACTCGCGAAGCCAGGGGATGAAGTCGGGGGCGAGATCGGGACGCTCGGCGGCGAACTGGACGACCGTGCGCAGGTAGTCGAGCTTGTTGCCGGTGTCGTAGCGGCGGCCGCGGAACAGCACGCCGTGGACGGGGCCGCCGTCCTCGTTGGTGCGCCCGGCCAGTTCGAGCAGGGCGTCGGTGAGCTGGATCTCGCCGCCGCGTCCCGGCGGGGTGTTCTCCAGGACCTCGAAGACGGCGGGGTCGATGACGTAACGGCCGATGACCGCCCAGTTGGACGGCGCCTCGTCCGCGGGGGGCTTCTCGACGAGGCCCGTCACGCGGACCACGTCGTCCTCGGAGGTGGGCTGGATCTCGGCGCAGCCGTACAGCGAGACCTGCTCCCTGGGGACCTCCATGAGGGCGACCACGCTGCCGCCGTAGGTGTCGCGCACTTCGATCATGCGCTTGAGCAGGTGGTCACGGTGGTCGATCATGTCGTCGCCCAGCAGGCAGGCGAACGGGTGGTTGCCGACGTGCTGCTTGGCGCACAGGACGGCGTGGCCCAGGCCCTTGGGCTCCCCCTGGCGTACGTAGTGGAAGGTGGCGATCTCGACGGGTTCGAGAACCTGGGACAGACGCTCGGAGTCGCCCTTGGCCGCCAGCACCTCCTCCAGCTCGTAGGCGCGGTCGAAGTGGTCCTCTATGGAGCGCTTGTTCCGGCCTGTCACCATGAGGAGGTCGAGGAGTCCGACGGACACCGCCTCTTCGACGACATACTGGATGGCCGGCTTGTCGACGATCGGCAGCATCTCTTTCGGGGTCGCCTTGGTCGCCGGAAGGAAGCGGGTCCCGAGGCCGGCGGCGGGAATGACGACTTTCGTCACTGGATCGTAGTCAGCCATGGATGCACCTTAATGGAGGGCCGAGTGGACAAAGCGGAGCTGCGCCGGAGGATCGTGGCCGCTCGCACAAGGCTCGCCGATCCGCGCGGCTCGGCGACCGCGATCAGGGAAACGCTACTCGACCGGCCCTGGGTGCAAATGGCCGGGCTCGTCGCGTGTTATTGGTCGATGGGCACGGAACCGTCGACGCACGGCCTGATTTTCGCGCTCTGGAAGCACGGCGCCACCGTCATCCTTCCCGTCCTGCGGCCGGACGACGACCTCGACTGGGCCGTCTACGACGGTCCGGGGTCGGTGGAGCCGGGCCCGCGCGGCATGATGGAGCCGGTGGACACGCGGCGCGGCGTGGACGCCATCCGTACGGCGGCCCTGGTCATCGTGCCCGCGCTGGCCGTCGACCCGTCCAATGGCGTCAGGCTCGGGCGCGGGGGCGGCTCCTACGACCGCGCGCTCGCCCGGGTCGGGCCGAACGTGCCGACGATCGCGCTGCTGCACGACGGCGAGCTGATCGAGGGAATTCCCGCGGAACCCCACGACATGGCGGTTTCGATGGCGGCGCTTCCGTCGGGCATCGTCACGCTCGGACGGATGTGATTTTCGTCACGGTTTTTCGTCACGAGACGATTTGAAGATCCTCGAGACCGCCATTGTCGTCGAAGTATTCCTGCAGCTTGTCGTCGCGGACCGCGGTGAAGAATCGCGCGCCGGTCTTCCTGTCGACACGGACGACGCTCGCGCCCTTGATCGTGGCGGTGCCGGCGGTGGGGATCGTCGTGGAATCGACCGTGTCGGGGCGGATATCGCGCAGCTCAAGGGCCAGGTCGCGCAGGGTGCCGAGCGAGACGCCCGAGTCCACGCTGACCGCGCGGGTGAGCGCCTCCAGGAAGGCGTTGAGCTTCAGCGGGTCGGTCAGCAGGTCCCTGCTGATGATCTTGTGACCCATCGCGCGGACGAACGCCTGCTGCCGCTTGATGCGGTCGAAGTCGCCGCCGGGCAGGTTGTACCTCTGCCGGACGAACAGCAGGGCCTTCTCGCCCTCCAGGTGCACCATGCCCTGCGGCCAGGTGACCTTGTTCATCGGGTCGTACACCTTGCGCGACACGTAGACGTCGACGCCGCCGATCACCTCGGTCATCGCGACGAAGCCTCGGAAGTCCAGCGCGGCGAAGTGGTCGATGCGGATCTTGGTGAGGTCCTCGACCGTCCTGATCAGCAGCTTCGGCCCGCCGAAGGCGTACGCGGCGTTGATCTTGTTGTTTCCGCGCCCGGGGATGCGGACATAAGAGTCGCGGGGGATGCCGATGAGGGTGAGCCGATCACGGGCGGCCGGGACGTGGACGATCATGATCGTGTCGGCCCGCTGGGAGCCCGCCTCGCCCGGCCGTTTGTCCGACCCGATGAGCAGCCAGTTCTGCGCCTCGCCCACGGTCTTCGCGGGCCGCCCCGCCTCTTCGGGGAACGCTCCAGTGATGCGCTCGATGTTGCCGTTCAGGGTGATCTGACGCTCCATCACCAGCGCGAAGCCGGCCGCCAGCACCACGGCGAGGACGAGCGCGACGACGATCAGGACACGGCGCCATAACCGCCGCTTCTTCGGAGGCGCCTCACGGACGTCGTCGCCGTCACCGGCGGAGTCGTCCTTCCTCAGACCGTCAAGAACCGCCGGGCTCTTCAGGTACGGGGAAGACTCGTCCGTCACTACCGTTCACCCATAAATCCGTTGATCTCTCATCCGTGTCGCGTGTGACGGTAGCTCAAAGTAGTTCATCGTGGTAGAGGACCATACCAATACGCCACAATGGACGGAAAAGTACGACGGGGAGGGCCGGTGAATCTGAATATCTGGCTACTCCTCGCGTCCGTCGTGGTGATCGCCGCCATCGCCTCCGTACGGATCGCCCACCGCACGGGCCTGCCCACCCTGCTCATCTACCTGGGCATCGGCCTGCTGCTCGGCGAGGCCGGGCTGGGCGTCCAGTTCGAGAACGCGGGCCTGGCCCAGCAGATCGGCCTCGCCGCGCTCGCCGTGATCCTCGCCGAAGGCGGCCTGACCACCCAATGGACGCACGTACGCCAGGGCGTGCCGACCGCGCTCGCCCTCGCCACCATCGGCGTCGGCGTCAGCATCATCGTGCTCGCGGGGTCCGTGCACTGGCTGCTCGGCATGGACTGGCGCATGGCGCTGCTGCTCGGCGCGATCCTCGCCTCCACCGACGCGGCGGCGGTGTTCTCCGTCCTGCGCCGTCTGCCGCTGCCACGGCGGCTCGCGGGCATCCTGGAGGCCGAGTCCGGCTTCAACGACGCGCCCACGGTCATCGTCGTCGTCATGCTCAGCCGGCTCGGCACGCCCCTGCCCGACCTGGCCCACGTCATGGGCGAGGCCGCCCTCGAACTCGGCGTCGGCGCCGCGGTCGGCCTCGCCGTCGGACCGCTCGGCGGCTACGCGCTGCGTCGCGTCGCGCTGCCGTCCTCGGGCCTGTACCCGATCGCCGTGCTCGCCCTCGCGTTCGTCGCCTACAGCGGCGCGGCGCTGCTGCACGGCAGCGGGTTCCTCTCCGTCTACCTGGCCACGCTCGTCCTCGGCAACACGCGCCTGCCGCATCGGCCCGCCACCCGCGGCTTCGCCGAAGGAGCCGCCTGGCTCGCCCAGATCGGGCTGTTCGTCATGCTCGGCATCCTGGCCAGCCCCTCCGAGCTGCCCACGACCATCGTCCCCGGCCTGATCGCCGGGCTCGCGCTGCTGCTGCTCGCCCGGCCCGCGTCCGTCGTGGCCTCCGCCCTGATCGTCCGCGTCGCGGGCGTCGACTCGCTGTCCTGGCGGGACCAGCTCTTCCTGTCCTGGGCGGGTCTGCGCGGTGCCGTGCCGATCGTCCTGGCCACCATCCCCTGGGCCGCGGGGATCATCGGGGCGAAGGGCCTGTTCAACGAGGTCTTCGTCATCGTGATCGTCTTCACGATGGTGCAGGGGCCCACGTTGCCGTACCTGGCGCGCGTCCTCGGCATCGGCGCGCCCGGCGAGGCCCGCGACCTCGGCGTCGAGGCCGCGCCCCTGGAAGAGCTCGACGCCGACCTGCTCCAGGTCACGATCCCTCCCGGCTCGGGACTGCACGGAGTGGAGATCTTCGAGCTCCGCCTGCCGTCCGACGCCGCCGTCACCATGGTCGTTCGGGAGGGACGGTCGTTCGTCCCCGAGCTCTCGACCCGGCTCCGGGCGGAGGACCAGCTCCTGGTCGTCACGACCGCGGCCTGCCGGCAGACGGTCGAGCGGCGCCTGCGGGCGGTCAGCCGGCGTGGCAAGCTGGCCGGATGGTACGGCGAGCGCGGCGACTGAGGGCTTCCCCTTGGGAGGCCCTTATGACGTCGCCGCGGGACCCCAGCACCTCAGCCCGCGCGGCCACAGATCCCTCTGCCCGTGATCTTCCCCACTGCCACTCGCGTCCTCCCCCGCCTCTGCGGCATACCAGGACAAGGCATCCTCATAGAGGCCTGTGACCTCGGCGGGGAGATCTTGTGGAGGGGATTAGAACCCGGCTGGGTGGCGTTTAGCCTAATCGGCTGCGTACCATTAGCAGTCGCATCGGTAGAGTGCCAATCTGCGTGAGCCATATGAGGAGGACCGCGTGCCCACCTACCAGTACGCCTGTACCGCTTGCGGTGAAGGTCTCGAAGTGACTCAGCGCTTCACCGACGATCCGCTGACGACGTGCCCGAGCTGCTCCGGCAAGCTGCGCAAGGTCTTCTCCGCCGTGGGCATCGTGTTCAAGGGGTCGGGCTTCTACCGTACCGACAACCGTTCGTCCGGCTCCTCCGCCTCCACGACCTCGCCGTCGGCCAAGTCCGAGTCCAACGGCTCCTCGGGGTCCGGTTCCTCCGACTCGGGGTCTTCCAAGTCCGGCTCGGAGTCGGGCTCGGGCAAGAAGGAACCCGCCGCCGCGAGCTCGTCCACTTCCTCCAGCTCCTCTGGCTCCTCCACCTCCTGACGCCGTCGCGGGTTGTACGGCCGCCTCTGACGCCGTACAACCCTCTTCCGCTCCTGGCCCCGCGGAATCAGGCTCGTACGAGCGGCTGAGGCGGTTTTCCACAGGCCGCGATTTCGCCGCCGACGGGCCCGGCGTGGCGCGCTAGTGTCGTCGCCATGGTCACCAGAGCGGACATCGGAGTCATCGGCGGCTCAGGCTTCTACTCCCTCCTCGACGACGCCGAAGAGGTCGAGGTCACCACGCCGTACGGCCCGCCGAGCGATCCCGTCACCGTCGGGCGCATCGGCTCGCGAACCGTCGCGTTCGTGCCCCGTCACGGCCGCGACCACCGCCACCCTCCCCACCGCATTCCCTACCGGGCCAACCTGTGGGCGCTGCGCTCGCTGGGCGTCCGGCAGGTGCTGGCGCCGAGCGCCGTGGGGTCGCTGCGGGTCGAGTACGGCCCGGGCACGCTCGTCATCCCCGACCAGCTCGTCGACCGCACCTCCGGCCGCGTCCACACCTACTACGACGAGGGGGGCGCGGTCCACGTCCCCTTCGCCGACCCCTACTGCCCGGTGGGCCGCGCCCTGGCCCACACCACCGCGAGCGCCGAGGGGTGGGAGGCCGTGGACGGCGGCACCCTCGTCGTCATCGAGGGCCCGCGCTTCTCCTCCCGCGCCGAGTCCCGCTGGTTCAGCTCCAACGGCTGGTCCATCATCGGCATGACCGGCTACCCCGAGGCCGCCCTCGCCCGCGAACTCGCCCTCTGCTACACCACGCTGGCCCTCGTCACCGACCACGACGCCGGCGTCGAGGCCGGCGAAGGCGTCACCCAGGAAGAGGTCTTCGCCTTCTTCGCCGCCAACAGCGAACGCATGCGCACGCTCGTCGCCACGGTCGCCGAATCCCTCCCCCTGGACCGCGCCTGCCCCTGCCCCACCGCCCTGAACGGCATCAAACTCCCCTTCGCTCTCCCCTGACCCCAGCCCGCCCGTCATCACCGCGGCCGACGGCACCGTACGGCGCGGTGATGACCCCCGCGGCCGCGTGACAACGCCCCTCTGTGGTCCGCGCTACCCGCCGACCGTTCCCGAGTCCCTCGGCCATCCAGCGAACGGCCGACGTCGCCCATCAGGAGCGATCACCATGCGCACCGCACCATCTTCTGGAGCACCATCTCGTGGCGCACTGTCTCGTGGGGCGCTGTCTCGTGCCGCTCGAATGGTCAACCGACGGCGGCGGCTCCTGGCCGCCGTGCTGGCGGCGATGGCCATGACCTGCCTCGGTCTCGCCATCCGTCCCGCCGCCACCGCCGAGGTCCTCGCCGCGGCCCGCGACCTCCCTGGAGGTGCGCTCTCCCCCGCGGACGTCACCGTGATCAGGCTTCCCGAGGGCACCGTGCCCGACGGAGCCCTCCCCCCTGCGGCCCCGGTCGACGGCCGCGTCCTGACCTCGCCCGCCCGCCGCGGCGAGCCGCTGACGGACGTACGCCTGCTCGGCCCATCCCTCGTCGACGCCTACGGCCCGGGCCTCCTCGCCGCGCCCGTGCGCATCACGGACGCCTCGTCGGCACACCTTCTGCGCTCCGGCGACGTCATCGACGTCATCGCCGCCGCCCCCAAGTGGGACGACGCGGTCGCACCCCCGACGGCGACGGTGGCCCAGGCGGTGACCGTCATCGCCCCGCCCGCCGCGACCCGCACCACCGACGCCATGGGCGACACCGGCGCCCTGGTCGTCCTCGCCGCCACCCCCGACCAGGCCACCCGCCTCGCCCAAGCCGCCACCGGCTCACGCCTGTCCATCGCGATCCACGGCCACCGGCGATAGCCGCCATCCCAGGAACGTCACTCACCGTAACGCGGCGACCACGTCCGAATCCTATGACGATCCGTAACCTCAAGCCGCGAAGAGCAAGCCGCCCTGGGAGACATCCCGCCACTCACCCCGAACGCGCGCGGTCCGGGAAAGCGTTCGACGCGACCTTCGGCGCACACACTTATCCACAGCATGTGGATAAGATCGGCTTCCGCTACAGCGCAGACCCTAGCTTGGGGTCATACTCCCAGTGCCAGGGCTCAAAGGGACTGCTATACGCCCAAGCGGGGTGAATCCACCCGAACTGCTTGCCGTTCGCCTCAAGCCAGTTGAACTGCGCCGAACGGAACGACTCCACCCCGCCACACAGGTCCACGGCCAGCCCCAGCCCGTGGTTGCTCCGCCCCGGCACGGCGGCGAACCCAGGCCGGCGGTAGTAGACCGCCTGCTGCGCCCCCAGGCTGCGATAACTGTCCGTCACACATATCGACCTGCCGAAGCGCCGCTTGTACGCCTCGTTGAGCGCCACGAACGCGATCGCCGCGTCCGCGCGCAACTCGCGCCCCGGCTGCTGGAGTGGGCACAGCACGCTCTTGGGCAGCAGGCCGTTCGGATACTGCGCGGCCGAGCTCACCCGCGTGGGGTCGCACGCGGCACCGGACCGACCCCCCTGGTTGACGCGTACGCCGAGCTTCACCAGCGCCTGCGACAAGGACTTGACAGTCGCGGCCGAACGCTTCCGCAAGGTATCGATCTCCACGCTGAGCTGCGCCTCGACCAGTAGCTTGGTCGCCCGGAGATCCTGCGCCTCGGCCGCCAGCCGCTGCTGCTGCTGGTAGAGCCGCCCGGCGTCGGCCAGCACCTCGTCCCGTCCGGACACCAGGTACGTCATGTCACTGAGGGCGCGCAGCTGGTCGACGTCCTCCTCACCGGAGAGGAACGGAGACATGTCCCCGCCCGACGGGGACTGGTAGAGCGACTGGACGAGGTCGGCGAGCGGCTTGCGCACCCGCGACAACTGCGCGGTGGCCGTGCGGAGCTGCTCCAGCTTGGCCTTCAGCTCGGTGTCGGCCTTCGCCAGCGTCGCCTGCCGCTGCTCCAGCGCCTTCGTCGCCTCCGCCAGCGCCTGCGACGACTTCTCGGCCTCCCGCCGCAGCTCCGTCAGATTCCCCGGCCCCGGCTCCCGGTCGACCTCCTCCAGCGTGACGAGCTTCGCCTGCGCCGTCCCCGACGACGCGAGCACGAGCACGGAAGCCAACGCCATGAAGACCGCGACCAGGCTCGCCGATCGAGGAGATGGCACGTCGGACCCCTCCAGTTGCGAACTTGTGACCTCAGCCCGGCACGCACGTTACTACAGCCAGCCAAGTCCCCGAACCCAAGCCACAAGACCCGTTATGCACGGATCATGGCATTTATACCGCCCCCACCCCCCAAACTTGACGCACTCTCACGAATCCCCCACCCACCCCAGCAAAGCCCACCATCGCCCTACCAGCGCCCCAAGTTGCCCACACCAACGCCACACAACGCGCTCACCTCGACCGCAGGCAACGGCAGCCACGTCCTTCCCGCCACCGGGCGACCACGCCCTCTGAGCGACGACTGCCGCGACGTTCCCCAGGACAGCCGCCAGGCCTCCTCGCAAGGCCCAGCCGTCACCGCAGACGCCACTACCGTCAGCAGTGACAGCGCCGATAAGGGCACCAGTGATGGAGCCGACGATGGGACCGGCGGACGATGGGACCGGCGACAGAACCAGTGACAGGATCAGTGACGGAGCCGATGCCGGCATTGGCAGAGCACCAGGCGATACCGCCACCATCGGTGGCGATGCTGCTTCGGGCGGTGCTACAGGCTCCGATCCGGTTCTTCAGAGTGCTGGCCTTGACCACCTTGCCGCTTATGACGACGCCAACGCCGACCGCACCCGCTCCCCTCACCGCCCGAGCAACTGCTCCTCTTACCGCCCGAGCCAACTGCTCCTCTTACCCACTAAGCGCCGCAACCATAAGCCCCACCGCGATCACCACAGGCACGACCAGAGCCCCTATCAACACCCCAAGCCGAACCTTCCGCCCCCGCAAGCCCCCCGACCGCAACTCACAACCCACCTCATAACCACAGGCACCTGATCGCCCAGCAAGTCCCCCACCCCCTACGTCCACGCAGAGGCCATCCACCCCAAGATCACCGCTACAGCTACCCCTCGTACGCCCAGCACCACCCACACACCCCCCAGTCACGCTCCGCGACCATAGTCACCCACCGCAACCGCCAACTCCCCCATGTCCCCCCTTTACCGCAGCTCAGCCCACCCATGGCCTCCTCCACCAAGACCCAAGCCCCACCACGTCACACAACCCCCCCACCTTTCGGTACGCTTACACCAGATCCCGCCTCCGTAGCTCAGGGGATAGAGCACCGCTCTCCTAAAGCGGGTGCCGCAGGTTCGAATCCTGCCGGGGGCACTCATCCGACCAGCCATCACGCCCATCATCAGGGCTTTCTTTCCTTGACAGTAGATGATCAAGGGCAGCCGTGCGCCATCGTATGCAGCCGTAGGCCGATGATCGCGATACATGCACGATACGATCTTGAGGCTGTTGCGCAGCCCAGCGCGTGCTTCAGCCCAGCGCGTCCGTCGAGGACGAAGACAGCACCAGAAAGCGTCACCTTCCTTGTAGGCACAAGCCTCGGCCTGTACTGCTTAAGCCGCACCCCCGCACGAGCCATCTAGTCTGCCTGCCCACAGCGGTGAAGACCCTCGATGTCCAGGAGACTCCCGCGCGCGGCAAGGTGCACTCGCGCCGCCTCCTTTCGCCCGATCAAGAGATTCATCCGATCAATCTCTCCCCTGGCAGCCGGCACGGCGAGCCCTCGGCGAGGGCTGCACATCCGTAGGCCCACACCGGCCGCGCCATACGGCACGACGACCCATCTTCGGACAATCGCGTACGTGTACACGATTGTCCAATGTAGGCGGATTCCACACTCCGATAGCCAGCCAGTAGGAAATGTCCGCTTTCTGAAGAAATCCGCCTCTCGTTGGATAACAAGCGACCCAGGGGACGGCCTGACTCACGAAGACTGGCCTATCTGCGAGGCCAGCGGCCCACCACTAAGAGGAAGGCCGATACGCCTCCACACCGCCGCAACCAACCTAGCCGATCTTGATATCTTGAGCCTCTCCGCTCGGCCCGAAAAAGTTTTCCCCGACGCCACCGCGCGTTTCCGCAGCTAGGGGGAGAAAGGCGTGACAGCAGCCGAATTCGCTCGCCCAACATGGCACCATGTGGCCAGAAGAAGGGGCTACGATAAACATCGGCTAAGGAAAGGTGAAGGGCCCGGACTCCTGCAGAGACTCCAGGCCCTTCACTGGAACCAGCAACCAGGGATGATCTGGCACCGAGATCCTAAACCAGCTACTTCAGTGTATCTCATCCGAGTGGAAGTCATTAGCTCGAACGACAGTAAATTTCCCAAAGCCTGGTTCCCCTTAGCTCCTAAGTCGAATACCAAAGGAGCAAAATGGAGAACCAACCCGAAGAAGGAAATCCTCCAGCTAAGCAACCCAGGAAGAAGCGGCCAAAGAAGAACCGATCCATTAGAGACTTGATTGGCAAAGTCTTATCCGGAAACGTTAAGCGCATTGGATTGTTAGCCGCTAGCATCCTGACGGTGATTATCCTCGTTCGTTCCGGTGTCGAGATTACACTTATCCTTCGATAGAGCAGTCTCTTAGATCGACATCCGAAGTAGAAAGCAGTAGCTAAAGGTGTCCGTCACATAGGTGGCGGACACCTTTAGCTACTGGAAGACTCAGGCATCAACCGCAGTAGTGTGGGGACAAAGCCTCATCTTGCCCCAGAGGACGAAGCTCGGCCGACAACGAAGATCGACTGCACCCGCCACGAGGGCGCCGGCGCTGAGTCGCTCGTAGAGGTACGCCTGTGCTGCTATGGCTAATCACTACCAGCGCCCGCTGTTCGGCCGCCTAGCGCCATCTCAGCAAGTCCGATTCCTCCCACTTTGCCACAAATGAAGGATATGTCGGCTTTAACAAGGAGCTACAGGGCACAAGGAGCACTACCTACGCACATATGCAGGGAGAGCAAACATCCGATGTTTGCTTCCTTGGGAGGGTAAACCACTGACCAGCATGCCTCATCCGCTGAGCGCGTCCATGATCTTGTTGTTGGCGTGGGTCTGCTGTCCCTCAATGCACTTGACGTACACCTTCAGCAGCACTTCAACGCTGTGACCAGCTCGCGCGGCAACCTCAGTTGCGGGCACGCCGGCGTTGAGCCACAGCGAGACGGCGGCATGGCGCAGATCGTACGGCCGAGCCGCCAAGGGCGATGCCATCTGCTCCGGCGTGAACGCCAGCCGCCTTGCCTGCTGCCAGACGCCCGAGTACGCGGAGGAGGAGAACGGCTTCCCCTTGGAGGTGCGGAACAGTCTGCCGTCCTCGGCGACGCCGTACAGCTCGATGTGCGCCCGGAGGATGACGACCAGGACGTGCGGGATGGGAATCTCGCGGGTATCGTCCTTGGCCCGGTGCTTCAGGCCCCGGAAATCGTGGGTCTCGCCCGAATTGGTCCATCTCTTGTTGGCCTGTGGACGCGCCTTCTCCACGATGAGCAGCCCCCAACCCTCTTCCGGAAGGTGGCAGTTCTGGCGCCGCAGGCCCGCTGCTTCCTCGGGACGAAGAGCGGCGTAGTACATGCAGGCGAACATGCCATGCAGGCGCTTGCCACGGGTCCGGCCGATCGTCTGTACGGCCGCCAGCAGGGCGCTGGCCTGTTCGGGGTTGACGACGGTGCGCGGGTCAACGGTGCCGGTGGCCTTTGGCGGTGCCCACTTGATCGCGTGCAACGGGTTGGCCGCGAGCTGTTTCTGCTCTACGGCGAGTTCAAGAAGGTGGTGAAGGACTTCCCGCTTGCGACGCACCGTGTTGGCAGCAGCGTCCTTGCCGGCGAAGGTCACCGAGATGGCATCGAGCGCGGTCCGGGCGACGCGCGGATCATGCAGGTCGACCAGGGGCAATGACGCCTTCTCCAGCCAGTTCAGCACCGGCAGGAGGTGGCGTGGCACCTCAGAGCGCCGATCGAGGGGCAGCAAGACATGTTCCCGCAGGACCGCGCGCAGGTCCGCGTCTCTCGGCCTGTCTGGTACCTCGGCCACCAGCGCCGGGATCAGCGACAACAGGCCATAGACATCTGTTTCGCGGGTCCGGGCCGCTGAACCACGCCACCGGCTCACCACGAAGGACTGTGCGAACTGCAGAAGCGTCGGCCCAGAGGGCGGCTCAGGGGCGAGCATCGACACCGGCAATCCGGTGGTGATGTCGAAGGCTTCCCCCGCCTTGGCCGCCTGCCGGAGGTCCGACATAAAGTTCTCGGCCAAGCCCTTGGTCCGGAAGCTCTTGGACTTGGTCTTGCGCGCTACGGTCCAGCGCACGACGAAGGACACCGTTTTCCGGTCCGCCTTGCGCTGAATCTCCCAGAACTTCACGTCATAGCTGGTGTTCACGAAGCTCTCCGCAGCGAGTCGAGCCAGGCCATCAGGTCGCTCCGCCAAACGCGGAGTTCGTCGTTCGGGAGCTGGAGGCAGACCGGGGCACGGCCCAGTTCGCGCCAGCGATAGAAGGTCCGGCGGGAGACCCCGCCGAGTTCGTCGAGCACCTCGGGCAGCGTTAGCAGCTCATCCCTGCGCGTCATCGGGCGCCATCCAGGCCGAGCCCGGGGTCACCGACCAGCGCAGCGGCAAGGAGTTGTTCCCCAGGAGTCAGGCCGTGACCGGCGTAGGCCCAGCGGGCGACGGTGACCGGCTCGTCCTCAGGGAGGATGGGAAGCCGACCGGTGGTGATCTCGCGCTGTCGGGCGTAGTCGATGCGGATGGTGCGAAGTCGGCCAAGGGTGAGGGAGTAGCGGCGGCTGCGAGTGGAAAAGTGGCCGCGGTAGCCGAGCATGTGGGCCCAGTGGGTGAGGCGGAGTTCGGCCAGGCGGGGCAGGGCGCCGAGGCGGAAGCATTCGGCGATCAGTCGGCAGGGATGGTCTCGTAGGCCGAGGGCGTCGAGGTTCTCCAGGGGGCGGATGGGGCGGTCGAGGGTGCCGACGCATTCGGCGGCTTGGGTGGCGTACTTGGCGATGTAAGCGGCGACGCTCTGTTCAGACAGGCCGCCAGCGGTGATGGGGCGGATGTTGAGCTGTCGGCCCCAGCGGAGGATTCGTACGGGCTCGTCTTGAGTGGTGGAGATGCGGACGGAGACGGCCGGGGCGGCGCCTTGTACGGCCGTGGGCAGAAGGTCGGTGGTGGCCCAGGCCGGAGGCGGGGAGGTTGGCCCGTTGGGGCCGTCGAGGCGGATCACGGCGTGCAGGTGGACGACGCCGCGGCGCTGGTATTCGGCGACCTTGGCGAAGGAGAGGACCAGGTGCCCGGGGAGTTCGCGCAGGCTGAGTCCGCCGGCTGTGGCGAGTCGGCGGCGTAGGGCGTCGGCGAAGCGTGCCCACAGCAGGGAGGCGGAGGCGTTGAACAGCACCGAGCCGGTGTAGTCGTAGCAGTCCGGGCACAGCGGTTCGCCGAGTTGCGGGTCGTCGGCGGTGTGGCGGGCGGTGCAGGAGATGACGCGGCCGTGTGGGCATGGGCTGGCGTCGCGCCGAGGATGGCAGAGCGAGACTTTGCCGCCCTGCTCTCGTCTGGTGTGCACCGGGCCGAAGGAGGGTGCGGTCAGGGTGACGAATAGGCACGGGTGTTCGCTGACGGAGGCCGGGACGCCTTTGCCGCCGGTCAGGCCGGCGCGGATGAGTTGGTAGGTGTCGGCGCGGTAGGTCTTGGCGCAGGCGGGGCAGCGGCTCGCCCGCCGGGTCTTGCAGGGCAGGCGCAGGACGCCGCCGGGTTCGGTGTGGGTGGTGTAGGTGTGCAGGCGCCGGCCGGTGGCGGGGTCGATGTGCAGGACGGTGCCGCGCATGTTGATGGGTTGGCGGCACCCGCCGGTGCGGCGGATCTGTGCGGCCCACCGGTCGTAGCTGGGATCGTCGAGACGAGCGACCATGGCGGCGATCGCGTGCGGGTTGATGGTGGATGCGGGCAAGATGGTGTCCTCCTTTCGCTCGTTTCGGGTGGAGGGATGGCCCCCGACCTGGCGTGTGTCTTGGCGGATGTGCGGCCAGGCCGGGGGCGCCGGGGCTATGCCCCGTGGTTGTCGATGCCGACGCCGGAGCAGTCGCCACAGGTGGCGCCGTGGGTGTCGAGTCCGGTGCCGTTGCAGGTGCAGCAGCGGTAGCGGATGACGATCACCTCGTCCGCGGGGTCGGTCTCACTCATGCGGACTGTCGGGTGTTACGCAGCCGGCGTAGCTCATTTCGGCTGTGAAGCGGGCGCGAGCACTGGCCAGGATGGCGGCGGCGCGGTACTCGACCGGGCCGAATCGGAGCGAGGTGCGGTAGTGGCCGCCCGGCAGCCCGTCGGGGTCGATCTCGCTGCCCAGATAGGCGGCGATCTTGTCGATCTCCTCGCACATTTGGGAGTCCGTGGCCCGCTCGGGCAGGTAGTAGGCGGTGATGTCCTGACACGGGGTGGGGATATCAGGGTTGGTGTCGAGGAAGTCGGCCAGGTCGCGAAGGCCGGAGATGCAGGCGATCCGGTCGTTGGTCATCCAGGTTCTCCTTTCGTCGAGTGATCAGATGGGGTCGGATGCGGTTCGCAGGTGGCGTAGCAGGTCGGAGGCGAGCTGGTTGGACACGCCGAGTCGGGCGCGCAGGGCGTCGCGGCTGATCGGTTTGTGGTGCTGGGTGTGGTAGTCGGTGGCGACTTTGCGGGCGTAGTCGAGCAGTTCCGGGGATGGTCCTGACGCCTCGTCCTGGCCGTCCTTGTCGTCCTGGTTACCGGGGACGAGCGCCGGGGCGGTTGAGGACGGCGGGACGGGTTCCGGTGAGGCCGGGGACGGGGTGACCGTCACCGAGGACGGGTCCGGGGACGGCGTGGGACGGGGTGCGGAGAAGCGGCGTTCGAGCATCGACACGGCGACGAGGAACGCGCCGGCGGGGGTGGCGGCGACGATCCAGCCCCAGGCCGTTGGTTGGGCTTGGTCCAGGTTGGCGGCCAGGGACAGCACGACGCCGCCGGTCAGGACCAGAGTCGGCCAGGACGCCCAACCGGTCCGGGGATGTCCGGTCTTCTTGTCGCGTTGGCGTTCGCGCGCCGCCATGACGCAGGTCAAATCGATGCATATCGCGATGGCCCAGGCCATCCAGCCGTGTTGTCCGTGGGCGGTGGCGGTGTCGCGGATGTGGGTGAACGATCCGGCGCCGGCGATGGCGGCCAGGATGATGACCGGTCCGGAGTCGGCCAGCCAGGCGGCGAAGCGTCGCATCGTTTCCCCTTTCTGATCAGCGGCAGCGGTGACGAGTAAGCCGGTCAGGCGTCGAGCAGGACGGGGATATCGGTCTCGGTCACCTCCCCGCGGTGCGCGCCAGTGGTGAGATCGGCCCAGGACGGAGTCAGGTGGGCATAGATACGGGCGGCGTGTTCGGCGATGTGCTCAGCGACGTAGAACGAGCGCGCCCGGTACCACTGGCCGTCTTGCGAGGCGACGATGGCCACCCCCGGCGTCTCGGCGGGGATCGCGCGAGCGGATAGCAGCGCGGCGGGGTCGAGGTCGCCGAGGGTCATGGTCGCGGTTTCGGGGTCGTTGACCCGGTGGCAGATGCGCCCGGAGCACTGAGCGCGCAGCGCGGTGACACCCGGGCCGAGGTCGGAGCCAATGCGCTGCCCGCACAGGAACAGGTAGATACCGAACGCGCGGCCGAGCTGAGCGATGCGCAGCAGAGCCGTGGAGGTACGGGCGACCTCGTCTTTCTCGGACTTGCCGGCCATCAGGTACAACTCGGCGAGTTCGTCGACCAGGACCACGACCGGCACCGGCCGCAGCCCCGCCGGGAGCTGCCAGATGTTGCGAGCACCATGCGCACGGCACAGGCCCATCCGATCGAGCATCATCGCGACCAGGTCATCCAGCAGCGCCAGCGACTCGGCCCGATCGGTGGCCAGCGCTGAGAGCCGCGGCCCATACGAAGCGAACTCGACACCGCCTTTGAGGTCGAAGCCGACCAGGGCGACCGGTTGCGGCGCCAGCCCGACGATCAGCACGTTGGCCAGGTTCGACTTGCCGGATTGAGTGGCGCCCGCGTTGAGCCAGTGCGGAACAGTACGGAAGTCGATGACCCACGGCCCGCCGGTCTCCAG
This sequence comes from Sphaerisporangium siamense, assembly GCF_014205275.1. Taxonomy (NCBI): domain Bacteria; kingdom Bacillati; phylum Actinomycetota; class Actinomycetes; order Streptosporangiales; family Streptosporangiaceae; genus Sphaerisporangium; species Sphaerisporangium siamense. Next base: position 2,345,614 of record NZ_JACHND010000001.1, on the reverse strand, counting down.
TTTGCCGACGATGACCGTCAGCAGCTCACCGGAGGCCGGCAAGGTGTCCAGCCGGACCAGCGGGTCGCGGATCGTCACGGCCAGCACGACCCGCCCCGGCCGAGGGGAGGACACCCGGACCGCGTGAACGCCCCAGGAGTGCGCCAGCCGTTCGGCGGCATCGGCGTAGTCGCCCGGGACCTGGCCCTCTAACAGGCGGACGGTGACGCGCCAGCCGTACCGGGTCGGCAGGGGAAGCCACATCCATGGCTTGACGTCGACGGCGACCCGCTGCACGCGACGGCGGACCTTGACGAGCCCGGTGGAGACGACGGCGCGCGGAACGACGGTGAACCACCAGCGGTGTTGCTTCTTGGTCAGCCCGCAGCCCAGGGCGACCTTGCGCCAGGTGACTCGCACACCGATCGCGGTGAGCGTGTAGCCGATGGTCAGCCAGTACGACCGGTAGTGCCAGTGCCGCCAGGTCCAGGCCGCAGTGAGCAGGGCGGCCAGGTAGGCCAGTATCCCGAGTAGCAGGTGCAGCAGGTCAGGCATGGGCGCCCGCCCCCGCCGGGGTGAAGGCGGCGGCGCGGTAGGAGATGCCCCACCGCTGGCCGATCTCCCAGACGTAGCCGACCAGGCCGACCGGTATCACCTCATTCCCAGGAGAGATCGGGGAGTCGCCAGACACGCCGACCTTGACCAGCTCGATCCGGCCGGTCTCGTCCTCGACCAGCAGGACGACCTCGTGGACGATCTGGCCGTCCTTGTCCTTCTTGATCTCGCCGGTGTCGGAGTTGACCAGGCGGGGCCGGGGCGCCTTCACGCAGGTGAAGCTCAGCTTGTTGATGTCGACGGGGATCGGGATGTTGCGCATGAGCGAACCTCCTTATCTGTCTTAGCCAACATAGTTAACCTAGTTGGCTCGGTTGTCAATGACATCGTGGTTGGCTTGGTCGGGCGAGTGTGCTGAACTTGGGGAATGGTCAAGAAGACCGGCCGTCCCGGGTACCTTCAGATCGCCGACGAACTGCGCGAGCAGATCCGCCGCGGGACGCTGGCGCCGGGCGATCTGTTGCCCTCCACGAACCGGCTCTCCGAGCAGTTCGACGCGTCACTGTCGGTGGTGAAGATGGCCGTCGGCATCCTGCGAAACGAAGGACTGGTCATCGGCCAGCAGGGCAAGGGCGTGTACGTCCGCGAGATCGGCACCACGGCCGGCGACTCCCCTGCCGCGACCGCCGATGAGGTGGCGGAGATCCGCGCGAGCATCAAGGAGCTCACTGAGCGGCTCGAACGCGTGGAGTCACAACTGTCGCCCCCGCAGTCTGGCAAGCCCCGCCGGTCGCCGCGAGGCTGACATCCGCATCCCCTCGTCCGGGGCGGTTGTCGCGGACGTGAACACCGATGACCCGCCGGGCGAACGCCGCCGAGCTGGTCTCCGGGGTGACCGGTAGGCGCATCCGCCGGTCCTCCTGGCGGACGCCGACCAGCACGATGACGAAGGCGAAGATCCCGGCTACGCCGAGCGCGATCACGGCCAGGGGGAGCAGCGTGGTCATGACCAGATCACCCCAGCGCTCTGCGCGGCCAGCGCCAGTCCGGTGATGGTTATCGCCAGGACGATGGCCGCCGCAGCGCCCGGACCGTTGGAGCCGGGGCGACGGGGACGTCCGGCCGGGCGGGTGCTGCCGCCTCTGCCCTTGCGCCATCTGGCCTGACGGCGGTGCCAGCGCAACACGGCCGCGCATTTACGGCAGGCGTCGGCTCCCTTGGGCATCCGGGCGCCGCACGCGCACGGCGGGGTCTCATCCAGCGGGGGGATCTCGTCGGTCATCTGCGGTTCTCCTCTCATCTCACGGTCGGTTTCGCGGTGCGAGACGAGAATGCGACGCAACGTAGGGACGAGATCAGTACACGACTGGACGTGTGCAAGACGTCCCGACTAGGGTTTTGGCGTCCTTGGACGTCCTTGCGAGCAGGTGATATGGGCAACGAGAGGTTGCGCGCAGCGCTGCTGGAACGCGGCGTATCGATCGGCGACCTGGCCGTTGCCACCTCCGTGGACCCCAAGACCGTCGAGCGGTGGATCACCCAGGCACGCCGCCCTTACCGCAAACACCGCTACGTCATCGCCACCTTCTTGCAGGTGGACGAGGCATACCTGTGGCCGGATGCCCTCACCCCTGAGCAGGTCACCGCGGCCGGCGAGAGCGAGATCGTTCACATCTACCCGCACCGCTGGGCCGTCCCCCGGGACATCTGGGGACGGCTGTTCGCCGAAGCCCAGCGGGAGATCGGCATCCTGGTCTACAGCGGCATGTTCCTTGCCGACGACCCCGGCATGGTCAAACTTCTCGGCGACAAGGCCGACAGCGGAGTCCGGGTTCGCATCCTGCTCGGCGACCCGCACTCACCGCAGGTAGCTCAGCGGGGCGCGGACGAGGGCATCGGCGGGGCGATGGCCGCCAAGACCCGCAACGCCCTGGTCCTCTACCGACCCATCCGCGACATCGCAGGCGTGGAGATCCGGCTACACGGCACCATCTTGTACAACTCGATCTACCGCGCCGATGATCAGGTCCTGGTCAACCCGCATGTGTACGGCCAGCCCGCCGCCAACGCCCCCGTCCTGCACCTGAAGAAGGTGATCGGCGGCGACATGGTGGCCACCTACGCGGCCAGCTTCGAACGGGTATGGGAGCAGGCCACCCCGGTAGAGTCTTAGATCATGGCCCGCCGCATCGACTTCTACGACGACCCGCAGGCACCCGCGGCCAACAGCCTCGTTCCCTCGGTCAACGTCGTGGTCACCAACCAGGCCAGCGAGATCCTGATGATCCGCCGCTCCGACAACGACAACTGGGCCGTCCCCGGCGGAGCCATCGATCTGGGCGAGTCCATCCCCCAGGCCGCCGTACGCGAGACCCGCGAAGAGACCGGCATCGAGTGTGAGATCACCGGGATTGTTGGCACCTACAGCGACCCCAAGCACGTGATCCTCTACACCAGCAACGGCGAGGTCCGGCAAGAGTTCTCCATCGTTCTGACCGCCCGCGCCGTCAGCGGCGAGCCAACACCCAGCGACGAGTCACGCGAAGTGCGCTGGATAAGCCGGGACCAGGTTGAACAGCTTCGGATGGATCGCTCGATGCGACTGCGCATGGGGCACTACCTCAGCGGTGTCGGCGGGCCGTACATCGGCTAGCGCCAGCCGTCCCTCTATGGCGCGCACGGCCGACATGATGCACGGGGTGGCCTTGATGATGGTGGCGGTGACCAGGTCGTCCGGGCCGTAGCGCTGCCGGATCTCGGCCAGCCGGTCCACCGCCTCAACCGGCACGCCATCCGGGCTGGTGGTCATGTCGCAGTAGGTCAGCGCCTCCACCAAGTCCGGCCGCTGCTTTGGGAACTCACTGCGCAGGATGTCCAGCAGGCCGCGGCCGTCGGCCTCGATCTCCGCGCATGTATGGTGCGCGACCAGCTTGCACAGCAGCTCATCAGCCCCATGGACATCCCGCAGGTAGCGCCCGCCGTCAATAGGATGAAACCCGGTGTCCACCAGGTCCGGGGCATACCCGATGTCATGCAGGTACGCCGACATGATCAGCAGTTCAGCATCCTTGCCCAGGATCGGGGCGAGCTGCTCAGCCCGCCGGCCGACCCCGAACGAATGCTCCCACCGACGCGGGAGCGCGTCTTGCAGTGTCTTTCGTGCCAGCTCACGGGCCCAGGCGATGCTTTTGTCCCTCATGGTGTTCACGATCGCAGGCCCCTTCCGTCCCGATCCAGGGATCTGTCTTAGACGTCTTGAGACGTCCAAGACGTCTATGGACGTGCTTCCCCGTCAGGACGGACGAACCGGCCCTTCCCGTGGACCGCCACGATCAGCCCATCGCTCTCCAGGACCTGAAGCGCCTGACGTACCGTCGTCCGGGAGGCCGCATAGTGCAGGCGCAGATCTCGCTCACTGGTCACCTTGCCTGCCGGCGGCAACCGCCCGGACTCGATCTGCTCGCGCAGTTCAGCCGCGATCGCCTGATACAGGTACTCCCGATCCAGGTGGCGAACCTCTTCACGCAACACCAGATGCCCCTTGGAGCGGACTGATGCCACCAAGTTCTCCTCCACCAGGACGCGCAGCGCCCGCCGGACCGTATTCCGAGCCACGCGAAACTCCTGGCTCAACGACGCTTCCGATGGAAGGTAGCTGCCTGCCGGATACAGCCCCGTGGTGATCCGGTCCCGTAGCCGGTCGGCGAGCTGCAAGTAGACCCGCCACCCGGTCAGCCAGTTGCGCAGAGTGCTGCCTTCGGCCGATCCGCCGTCTTCTGAGTCGCTCACGACTGGTAGGCGTCCAGGATCTTCTGAAGGTCCGGCCCGAGATGCCCCTGTTCCTCCGCAGGCCATCCGGCCTGCGCCGCTGCCGCGATGACCTCCGCCGCGCCGTCGAGGTCGTGGCACGAGGTGCGCTCGTCGTTGAGTGACCCCCAGAAGAACCACATGAAGGCCAGATGTGCGTACACCCGGCGTGCACGGAGATGGCCGTCGAACACCTCCAGACAGGGCCGGTCGTTCTGGTCGGACAGGTGATGGACCTCCACGCCCAAGTGGACCAGGCGGTCACGTAGCCCCAGGAGCAGCCGGTCCATGTACGGCCGCTCTTTCTCGTTGAACTTGCCCATTGGCACCCTTCCGCTCCCGCGCGCCGCCCCATCGCGATCACGCTGCGTGCCAACGAGCCTGCTCCCCGGCCTGGAACTTCTACACCACAGTCAGGGACGTCTAGGGACGTCTTATGCTAGCTTCGCGATGCCGGTGCATCCGCCAAGGAGGAACCGCATGAACGACAACCTCCGCCACGCACTCACCCAAGCCCGCATGCGAACCGTCGACATCGCCACCCACCTAGGGCGTGTTTCGAAGACAGGTGAGCCAGTCGTTGATGGCGGCGATGTGGGCGGTGGCCTCGTAGCGGACGGCGAGTTTGTCGTACCTGGTTGCGATGGCACGGTTGCGTTTGAGCAGGTTGATGCCGCATTCCACGGCGTGGCGGGCGCGGTAGAGCGCCGGGTCGAACTGTGGAGGACGGCCGCCGCGGCTGCCGCGCCGCAGCCGGGCGGCGATCCGGTCGGCAGGCTCAGGGATGACGCACCCGATCCGGCGCCGGCGCAAGTGAGCACGGATCGCCCGCGATGAGTACGCCTTGTCGGCCAGCACCACATCGGGCCGGGTACGAGGCCGCCCCGGTCCCGGCCGGGACACGCCGATCCCGGCCATGACCGCGTCGAACTGCGGTGCATCCCCGCGTTGCCCGGCCGTCACCACCAGCGACAGCAACCTTCGGCCCCGCTCACACGCCAGGTGCAGCTTGGTCGACAACCCGCCCCGCGAGCGCCCCAGAGCGTGATCGGCCGGCTCGGTCCGCACCCCGCCAGGCGGTTCGGCCTGCAACGTCGCATCCTTGCGAGCACCGGCCGCGTGCTGGTGCGCACGCACGATCGTGGAGTCCACCCCGACCTGCCAGCCGATCAGCTGTGCGGCATCGGCCATCGCCTGCAGGCCGGTCACGATGCCGTACCAGGCGCCGGAACGCTGCCAGCGGCGAAACAACCCGTACACCGCCTGCCAGGAGCCGTAACACTCCGGCACATCCCGCCAGGGCGCTCCCACCCGTGCCCGCCAGCGGATCCCATCGATGAGCTGCCGCTTGCTCCACTTCGACGGCCGTCCTGATCTCCTTGGCGCGGGCAGCAGCGGCTCCAGGCGTGCCCATTGCGCATCGGTCAGGTCAAACCGCCTCGTCACCGCTAAGGTGGCCACGAGGTCTCCGGTGTGAAGGTTCTTCTTGGTCGATCAACCTTCTATCGGAGACCTCACTGCATGTCCGGACATGACACGCCGTCACACAGCGGACTTCGAAACAGGCCCTAGCCGTCGACCCCAAAACCGTCGACCGCTGGCTCAAAGGCCGCATCCCCCACCCCCGCCACCGCTGGGCCGTCGCCGACCTCCTCCACGTCGACGAAGCCGACCTCTGGCCCGACGCCGCCAAACCACACCGCCCCATCGGCCGCGACATCAAAGCCGTCTACCCCCACCGCTGGACCGTCCCCCAAGCCCTCTGGCGCCAACTCTTCGCCTCAGCCCACCACCACATCGACATCCTCGTCTACAGCGGCCTCTTCCTCGCCGAGAACACCGGCATCCTCCAACTCATCACCGAACGAGCCCAAGCCGGCGCCCAGGTCCGCATCATGCTCGGCAACCCGGAAAGCCCCCACGTCGCCGCCCGCGGAACAGACGAAGGCATCGGCCCCGACCTCATGACCGCCCGCATCCACAACGCCATCAAACTCTACGAGCCGCTCCAGGACGTCGAGGGCGTAGAGATCCGCCTACACCGCACCGTCCTCTACAACTCCATCTACCGAGCAGACGACAACCTCCTCGTCAACCTCCACGCCTACGCCACCCCCGCCGCCCAAGCCCCCGTCATGCACATCCACGCCGGTGACGACACCAGCACCGCAACGACCTACCTCACTAGCTTGGACAACACCTGGACCAGCGCCATCCCACTCGCGCAGGCCAGCGACGCGGGCACCTGATCAAGATCAGAAAGTAACCTATCTGTACGTCTATCAAGGGCGGCCCGCTCCGCGGCCCGCCGGGCGCGCTGGTCGGTCTGCGTGCCCGGCTGCGGCTCTTCGGCCGGTCCGGGCACGCACCGCCCCGCGCGCCGAGAGGCCGGCAGGAGTCACCAGTAAAGCCGTGCCCATCCACACTTCGGTACGTGGTCAGACTGGTCGACTGCTGCGCGGCTTACAGTGCTTTGGCTGGCAGCCCTACGCTCGGGTTCACTTGCCATCCAATCACTGGGCCGGATCTACGTAGACGCCACTTCTAGTCAGTTTTCGACACAAAATGGACGACTACTGGTCGGCAATGACATGTTGCACAATAATAGGCACGATGAGTACCTAGATCAGTAAAGGTCGGACAGCCTAACCGTGCGCTCTGGAGCTTCGTTGGACACCCCCATAAACGAACGCCTGCAAGTCGAAAGATATCTTCGCTCCCAGTCTGGAGAAGACTTTCGAGTTCTACACGTTGAAAAGATTGCCCAGGAGTACGTGCTGGGGCGTGAGTATGACGTGTGGGATGCGCACACTAACGAAGGCCGCTGGTGGGTCGTTACGAATCCCATGAACCTGTACAACCAGGAAACAATTAAAAGTATGGATGTTGCCCTTTCCTTTCATATTGGGTTAACGAGTAGAGTTATGTCCAAAGCTGCGACACCTCACGCGGGAGAGCAGCATGATTGGGCGCTTGATTCTATGCGTAGGCTTACAGTTGCACATGAACGTTTAGAAAACGCAAAAGAAAGAGAAGATTTTCAAGCCGTTGGAATGCGCCTCAGGGAAGCGCTGGTCAGCGTCGCCAATGGCATCGCCTCCCTTTTAGATACCGTCAACGCAACAGATCGGCCTAAAGCGAGCGATTTCAAGGGATGGGCAGAACTCGCTGCAAGTAACTTTGCAGCGGGAGCATCTGCAGAGCATTTGCGCGCGTTGCTGAAAGCGTCTTCTGAGAAGACGTGGGGCTACGTTAACTGGCTAACTCATGCCCGGAATGCGACACCACTAGACGGGCAGATTGCTTACACAGCCACATCTGACCTCATGGAAATCATGCTTATGACGGTGGCGAGATGGCGTATCGGGAGCCCGCCAAGATGTTCGGCGTGCGGCTCATATCAACTGGATGTGGAGGTTAGCGGGGAAGAAGAAACCATATTTAGATCCTGTTCAGTATGTCACCAGACCGACATGTTACCCATCCAAGAGGAGCATCAAAGTCCATCCAACGAGGAAGGGAGGCGACCCAAGCCGGAGGGTGACTGCATTGTCCTTGACGATTTTGAAGTCTATCTTTCCCCTAATCAGGCACGCGCCACACTAAAGGAGACGCAAGAGCGGATCCAGGAAGATGAGATTCGATGGGCAAACCCGTTCACGTTCGACATCACCGACGAACGCATTGCAGATGCGCATCGATGCGCATTCTACTTTGGCGAACGGGATATTCGCCTAGGTGCTGAGCTTGTATATCAGTGCCTACAGGATGGATGCATTAATCCTGACCACGTTCTGCAACCCAAGCTTCCTGATCCAACCGACTGGCGCGTGGGCGTAGTAGTTGAGGTAATATACAGTCCCAATGCGATCTATCTAGAAGTAGGCTTAGACGATGCAAAAACTGTACACATTGAGATTCCTCGTGAAGTGTTAGAGATTTTTGGAATCGCGGATGTCAGCGTACTACTTGAACGCCTAATCATATTCTCGCCCACGACTGAAGGTGGCCAGGTTGATGCGATCCTTTCATGCTATAGATATGACTATAGTAAGCCCTCGATAATCACCGGCCGCACGGTTGCTCCATTTGACGACCAGCCGAATTCTGGAGATGGTTAAATCTGGATACTCGGATGATATTGTTTGATTTCACCGTATTTCTGTTTCAGGCCTAACAGCCCTACCAATTTGATTCGCGGGCATCGAAACTAGACGATGCGGGTCTTTGGATAGGAAGAGTGAGGAGTAAGGCAACCCAGGGTTACCCATGTGGCCGGCGGGCGTAGAGGGCTGCGCACCTCGTCGTTCAACCGCAGCTTGATGCTGCCGCGGGGCTTCCGTTCCTCGGGCTTGGTGGCCCTGCGGTACGGGTCCCCTGCCATCGGGTGACTTGGGCTGGCCGCCGGCCAGAGCGCTGTGTACAGCAGCGGGTACAGCAACGCTGCCTAAGCGATCACACGTCACCAGTCGCCATCTGCCGCTTGAGCAGGGTCAGGAGCTCTCTACGTCGTCGCTGGCGCTCGTTTGCAATTAGGAAGTCACGGCTCGACCCCGTAGGAGTGGACCGTTCCGGTGGAGGCGCTGGCCAAGGGTGGTCCACGGGTCGCCGCCTGACCGCGACCCCCGATCCGGCCAGCGCCGAGAGCGTTGATCTACGTCAGCTTCCTGACTAAGAAGGTCTGCGCGGGATTGACATCGGGCGCGCATGCCATATGTGGCAAGTCAACGCCCGCCAAGCCGCTTAACTCAAGGCCGACTACGGCGAGGTCGTGCGCGCTCTGAATCGAGTTGCCGTCGGTGATGGCCGCGTAGAACTGCGCCGCGTACGCGATCGCGTCCGTGTCTTCGATCTCGTCGGACATGCCAATGGCGGAAGGTACCACGCCAGCAGCCACGAGCGCCTCGGCCAGTGGGGCCGACGTGCAGGAATTGAACATGACCAGCAGCGGTGGCTCGTCCGGTGCCGCATTGCACGGGCGAAGGTGCCAGCGGCGACGTCCACCCCGAACTCGTGCTCCTCGTCGATGTCCTCCTCCAGGACGATGAAGTTCTCATCGCTGTGCCCCGAGAAGTGCACGACGTGCGGCTTGAACTTTGAGAGGCCGTCCAGCAGATCGGCCGTGGTCGCGGCCGGCCGCGGATCCAACTCGACGGCGTCCCGGTGGAGGGCGGCGTTGACGGCCGCGCGGATCCGCGTCTGCTCGCGGCCGATGCGCAGCCCTCCATCCGTCGTCGCCCCCAGCAGGAGGACTCGCAAGGGGCCGTCGGCGCCAGCACCCGGGCCAAACCTCCACGTTGCACGAAGGTGGCGGACGGTAGGGTAGGAGATCGGTCTGTAGCGGATCCCACGGCACTGACCACATCACCAAGCAGGGCAGGTAGGGAGGGCTGACGTGGCTCGAGAGCCGGGCGAGCTTGGAAGCCAGTTCACGAACCTGGCCCTCGCCTCAGCCAATTTCGGGTTCCTCCTCCCCTACGAACCACTCCTAGTGCTCTACGGCGCTTCATCCGAGGCCCGTATGTCCACTGACCCAACTGACTCGGTGGTGGCGGCGCACCAGTTCGGTGAGGTTCTTGCCACCAAACTCAGCCATATGGCAGGCGTGCAACCGCCGACGACCGACCAGTCGTCTCGTCTGCAAGTGCTCACCCGGGCTGGGCTACTCCCCGCACGAGTCCTCGCCGCGTTCGAAGACCTTCACAACTTCGCGGGCGGTGAGCCCGACCCGACAGAGGCCGTAGCGTCGCACCTGGTCCAGCGCTGTTTTCAGCTCGCCGTCTGGTTCTTCCGGCTCCAGACATCCGACCAGGAGCCGATGTCCTTTGTTCACACAGACTCGTCCGCCCTACATGCTCTAGCGGAGCGAGTGGAGCCACTGGAAGCAGCCCTGCCCTGGTTGCGCCGGGAAATCGACCTCCGGGTGGGGTCGACATCCCTGCCGGCTTCAGAGCGCGAGCACTTGATCGTCCGCGCTCGTGACGCAGCCTATGAGCCACTGGCAGAAGCGGCGATCGCGGCGGAGGTGGAGCGTAGCCTCACCAAGGCAGGGTGGGACGTTCTGGGCAGAGATGCGGAGGATGATCGGAATCGCTCACTCGGTTGCGTGTTGCTGGGCCCCCGCCTGCCCGGCGGCCGCCGGGCCGACATGCTGCTGTTGGTCGGTGGGCAAGTGGTCGGAATCATTGAATACAAGAGGGGCGGCGCGGATCTCACTGCTGCCATGGAACAGGCGGAGGTACTGGCTGCAGTACTGACCGACGCCTCGCCGTGGCCGGTATGGCGTTCACCGCTGCCATATCGGTACGTGAGCGACGGTCAGCGTCTGCTTTTCTGTGACGCCAATGATCCGGAGCCACGAGCCCGGCTCGTCAGCGGCTTCCACCGACCCGCCACTTTGGCCCGTTGGCAGCGTGAGGCAGAAGCGGACAGTGAGGCGCCGACCTACCGAGCCCGGTTGACCGCCCGCCTGCCACGGCTGAACGAGGGGTCATCGGCGACCGGGCACCTTCGTCCGCCGCAGCTGCGAGCAGTACTGGCCGTCGAGCAAGCTCTCGCGGCCGGACAGCGCCGTGCCCTGGTGCAGATGACCACCGGAACGGGACGGATCAACGCTGAGGTCTTCGCGGCGTATCGTCAGCTCAGGTATGCCAAGGCTGCCCACATTCTCTTCGTGGTCGATCGAGTCGCTTTGGCGCATCAGCTGACAGCCTTGCTCCGCCAGTTCAGTACCCCGGATGAGGGGCGGAGTCTCGCTGACGTGTACCAGGTCGAAGAGCTGGCCTCGACAGGCCCGACTCCATCGGCATCAGTCGTCGTGGCCACGGCACAGAGACTGGCGGGCTTATTGGCAGGCGCATCAGAGCCGGACAGCGGTTCCGTCCGCGTGTCGGCATCTGAGACCGCCGAGCAGGTTTCGCATTCCGACGCCATGCCGCTCGAAGTCATCTACTCGGAGGCTCTGCCGACTGATTTCTTCGATCTCGTCATCGTCGAGGATTGCCGCCAATGGGTCTATGGAAGAGGGCGTGCTGTCCTTGAGTACTTCGATGCTCCTGTAGTGGGATTCACCGCGACTCCGGTGGCCCCGGTCTTCGGCTTCTTCAACGGCAATCTGGTCAGCGAGTATCCCTTTGAGCAGGCCATCGCAGATGGCCTCCTTGTGGACTACTCCGTCTACCAAACAAGGTTCGAGTCGCCCCGACGGGCAAAGCTCGTGCCGTTGGACGAGCACATTGCCTCCGAAGCCAAGCGCCCGCGCCGCACCCGATACGAGCAACTGGACGAGGACCTAGCCCACGCCGGACCGGACAGTGGCCCATCGATCGTCGGGTCCGAACGGCTGACTGCGGTTCTGACGGCTTTCCGTGACGAACTCCCCGCCCTGTTCCCTGAGAGGATGGCCCAAGGCGGGCTGGTGGTCCCCAAGACAGTGGTCTTCGCGGTCAACGATGCGCATGCGGAAGACGTCGTCCACCACATCCGCGAGGTATTTGGCGTCGGCGATGCCTTCTGCCAGAAGATCACCCGTAGCAGTGGTAACCCGGACCAGCTCCTGAGGGACTTCAGGACGACACCACAGTTCCGGATCGCCGTGGGGGTGGACCTCATCTCCGCCTCCAGCAACATGCGGCCGGTCGAGTGCATGCTGTTCCTGCGCGATGTGCGGTCCAGCGCCTACTACGAGCGGCTGCTGGCGCAAGGCGCCCAGCGCATTTCGCCGGCGGAGCTCCGTGCCGTCACCCCAGGAGCGTCCACTAAGACCCAGCTCGTGGTGATCGACGCAGTGGGGGCCTCGCGCCATCACAACCGACAGCTCGTCAACGTGACCGATGCGGCCGGGCGCGCCGGGCGGCTCGCCCTGGAGCGCCTGCTGAACTGTACGGTAGACGGCGGCCTGACCCCTAACGAGACTGCTGAACTCGGAGTGCGGCTCGCCAGGCTCATCCCCGTGCTGACCGACGTGGATGGCGCTGCCGTACGGAAGCTGGCGGGCCTCTCCCTGGAGGAGTTGGTGGCCCGGCTCATCAACACCGTCGATGCGGACCACGTGACGCAGCTCCGCGAAGCCGGCGGCGAGAAGGCTGTCGAAGACGAAGTCAGGGATGCAGTCGCTCCGCTCTCCGAGCTACCTGCGCTCCGGAAGCTGCTGCTCGACGTCTACGACCGACCAACCAGCTTGGCCCTGGAGGAGCCCAGCGGGCAGACTGCGGCCATCGAGACCATGCACCGCCGTTTGGCAGCGTTCAAGCAACAGGCCGGGCCCTTCACCCCAGCTCAGTGGTGGTGGATCGAGAACATCGCGGAGGCGACTGCAACCGCCGACGCCCGATTCGATCCCAGTGACCTCGATGGCGTCCCCTTCTCGGGACGAGGCGGCACGGACGGCTTCCTCAGCGCATTTGGAACCGACGGCGCGATCGACCTCTTGGACGAACTGGGTAGGACACTCGTTTGAAGAATGACCTTCCCACAGGCTGGACTGCTGTCCGATTGGCTGACGTACTGAGCGAGCAGTTGGTCAACGGCCGCTCCCTGCCCACCCGGGAGGACGGCTTCCCCGTGCTGAGGCTGACGGCACTTCGCGCAGTAACGGTGGATTTCACCCAGACGAAGGGCGGTGACTGGACGGCCCGTAACATCGCCCCTCTTCTAGCCGAACCCGGTGACCTGCTTGTCAGCCGGGCCAGCGGCTCGCTCTCCCTGGTCGGTGAGGGCGCATTGGTCGATGATCCACCAACGCCTACGACCTTCCCCGACACGATGATCCGCGTGCGCGTGCTCCCCACCCTGGTCAACCCGAGGTACCTCGCTCATCTGTGGAACTCCCCGGTCATACGTCGCCAGCTGGAGACCCGCGCCCGGCGTAACGGCGGAGGGGGGATATACCGGATCAGCCAGAGCGACCTGGCAGAAATCTTGCTTCCGCTCCCGGCTCCTGCCGAACAGCGCAGGATCATTAGCCTGTTGGAACACCACCTCGCCCAGATCGACGCGGCAGAGACTCGGACCCGCACAGCGGTCGACCAAGCGGACGAGCTGAGACGCTCCGTGATCGCCCAGGCTTGTCTGGGACGGCTCTCCAACACGCTCGCCACGCCAGGAAACCTTGCCCCCGCAGGCACAAACGACGGCGCCCTGCCATCCCTGCCCGCAGACTGGCGATGGACCCGCCTGGAGACCATCGCCGATGTGACACGCGGGATCACCAAAAACAGCCGGCAGTGGGAGCCCACTGACGTGGAAGTTCCCTGCCTTCGGGTGGCGAACGTTCAGCGCGGCCGATTGGTCCTGGACGACGTCCGCTCAGTCCGGCTGCCTATACAGCGAGCAGAGACCGCCCGCCTTCGATCTGGTGACGTGGTCCTCACCGGAGGCGGAGACCATGACAAGCTGGGCCGGGGCTGGATCTGGGAGGACCAATTGCCCGACTGCGTCCACCAGAATCACGTGTTCCGAGTCCGCATCACGGACCAGCTGCTGCACCCCAAGCTCCTGGCCTGGCACGCCAACGGGTTCGGCCGCCAGTGGTGCGAACGCAACGCCACGCAGGTCACAGGGCTAGCGTCCATCGCTTTGCGGAAGGTCCGGCTGATGCCGGTGCCCGTTGCCCCCGCTGCTGAACAGCAACGGTTGGTCGATTTCGTCCAGGCGCACACCGTGAGTCTCGAGACCGCTTCCGCTGCGGCTGAACGAGCACTCGTCATGGCCGACCGGCTGCGACACAACCTCCAGCAGCAGGCTTTCAGCGGTCAGCTATCCAACGCCGCCGATCCGTTCGGGCAACAGGAGTCCCTGCTTTGAACCCACCTGTTTCTCCCCATACCGGGCGCGACCAGGACATCACCAAGGTCCTCTGGTCCTTGAGTGACTTTCTGCGAGAGGACGGGATCCCGGTCTCAGAATACGTCGAGCAGCTGGCCTTCCTGATCTTTCTCAAGCTCGCCCACGAACAGAGCCAGCGCCCGCTCAACCCGCTCGACGTGCTCGGCTACGACGCGTGGGGAGAACTTCGCCGTACTGACGTCCAGCACCAGCCGTGGCGCTACGAGCAAATGCTCAACCACCTCGCGTCTCGGCCGGGCAACCTCGGCCTGCTCTTTAGGAAGGCGCAGAACCGCATTCAGGAGCCGACCAAGCTCAGCCAGGTGATCGACCTGGTGGACCTCCACCACTGGTCAGGAGATGGAAGCACCAGCCGTGGCGCGGTCTTCGAAGCACTGCTGGCCCGATTTACCTCCGACAGCCGAACCGGAGCCGGGCAGTACTTCACCCCGCGGCCGCTGATCGAGGCGATCGTTCAGTGTGTCCAGCCGGGGGTCGACGACACGATCATCGACCCTGCCTGCGGCACTGGAGGCTTCCTGATCAAGTCATTCGAGTACCTGGTCAACCACTTCCCCCCAGGCGTCACCCCTGCTCAGCGCGCGCGACTCAACACGGGTGCGTTCTTCGGCACCGAACTCGTCGATGCCACGGCGCGGCTCGCAACGATGAACCTCGTCCTACACGGCCTGACCAGGGCTGACGCTACCGACCCCTGTATCACCGTCGGTGACGCGCTCACCCACCTTCCGACGCGGCACGCGACGCTGGTCCTCACCACGCCCCCGTTCGGGATGCGGTCCATGGGCAACGCCGACACTTACTACCGACCCGACTTCTGGACGAAGACCAGCAACAGAGCGCTCAACTTCATCCAGCACGTCTACGGCCTGCTAGAGACCAACGGCCGAGCAGCCGTCGTGATTCCCGATAACGTGCTGTTCGAAGGTGGAGCCGGTGACCTGATCCGACGACGACTCCTGAGCGCTTGTGACTTGCACACCCTGCTCCGGCTCCCGGCAGGAGTCTTCTATGCAGGCGGTCTAAAGACCAACGTTCTGTTCTTCGAGAAACCCTCTCCACGGCCAGACGGCAGACCATCGACCAAGCAACTCTGGGTGTACGACATGCGGTCTCACCGCCCGACGCCAACCAAGACCAAACCGCTGGTCGGCGCCGACTTCGAGGATTTCGTATCCGCTTACCGGCCGGGACGGCCTCGGAACGAGCGGATCGAGTCACCCCCGTTCCGGTCCTTCAGTGTGGAGGAACTACTCGCCAGAGACCGCACCAACCTCGACCTCCGGGTCGGAGAACCTCAGGATGAGCCCGTTGCACTCGGCGAGCCCGAGGCTGACTTGTACCGCATGGCCGAGAAGATCACCGGGGAACTCCGCTCGGCGCTGGCCGAGTTCAGCGCCCTCGCCGAGGCGCTCCGACCCTACGGCGTCCACCGTGACCGTCCGGATCGGGACTCCGCTAAGTGAGCGCAACCACGCCTGCCACGACTGGAGGACCGCATGCGGCTGCTCCGACTGAGCCTCCCCTCCTACCGGGGGATGCGCAACTTCGAGCTAAACCTCGAGGATGCGGTGGACGACGGCCATGCCATCGCCACACTGATCGGCCCCAACGGAGGCGGAAAGTCGCGGGTCCTACACGCGCTCGCTGAGATCTTCGGTGCACTCCATCGGCCGAAGCACCGTACGGCATTCGCTTTCGACGCCCACTACGTGGTGCGCGGCAAGACCGTCAGGGTCCTCCAAGCTTCCCCCGATGCATCCCCCGGGATGACTGTGGCACAGGCGGGCCGCGAGCCGACGCGAGTGCCCCGGGCAGACTGGGCGGAACATCTTCCTTACCACGTTTTCGGCTACCAGGCTCATCCTCGGGCTCCCTGGACAGGGGAGTTCGACCAGCATCGCCGCTTCGCCGCGCAGCGTCTCGGCGATTGGCGCAGGCAATGGCGACAAGGTCTTCAGGAGTGGCTCGATAGCCACACTTTAGAAGACTCGTGGCCGGAACAGCTCACCCTGCCCATCAGCTGCCCCCTATACACCCCGATCTTCCTCTGCACCCCCGCCCACCTGCCTCTGCTGCTCCTCTCGCAGACCACCCACTGGTCCGACTCATTCGGCGCCTACCTGCGTGAGCAGTCATACATCCAGCACGTGGCCTCGGCAGTCCTGCGCGTCAGAGCGCCCCGCGCCGCGCGGGAAATGCCGTTGGCCGCGCTCCCGTACTGGGGTCTGGGTGGGCCTGCCCGCACGCTGTTCGCAGCGGCGGCCGAGTCCGGTCGGTTCGGATTGATTCCCGATGCCGATCCCGTGAATGGAGCCGGAAGCCCCGCAGACGGATTCAGAATCGTGCTGGGTACCACCGAGGACGTCAAGGCCTTCCGTAATCTCTTCGACTCCGATCTGTCGATGTTCGGGCTGCTTGCTACCCTGCTCGACGCTGGCTACCTCACCGTCGATATCCGGCTGCAGAGGACCGGCACAGTTACGCTCGACCTCGACGACCTTAGCTCGGGAGAGCAGCAAATCCTGACGATTCTGGGCCTGCTGCACCTCCAGCGCGCTCAGGAGTCACTCTTCCTCCTCGACGAACCCGACTCACACTTCCATCCCGAGTGGAGCCGGCGCTGGTACAGCTCCGTTCGCATCGTGCTAGGGGAACACCATGACTCGCAGTTCATCGCGGCCACCCACGAACCCCTCCTAGTGGCCAATATGACCCGCCAGCAGATCCGCGTCGTTTCCACCGGCGAGGAGGGCCGGACCAAGGCGGTGACTCCTAGGGCGGACCCGCGCGGGCAGGGTGCCGGCGGTCTACTAACCACCGACCTCTTCGGACTGCCCACCCAACTCGATGAACACACGCAAGGTCTAATCGATCAACAGTACGAGCTACTAGCAGCTGCGCCACACGATTCCGTGGCGCAGGCAGAACTCAGACGGGTCACGGGCAAGCTCGATGCGCTGGGCTTTTCCACCGCTAACCGCGATCCGCTTGTGTCAGCCTTTCTCGCCGAACTCCACAGCAGGCGCCGCGCCCTCGTCGAGGCCGCCCGGGGTACCAGCCCTCCGTCCCCCGAAGTGCTGGAGGCCTTGGTCGCCGAACTCTTCAACGAGCACTTCTCGTCGGTGCTCTGACGACGATGAGACATGTGGATATGAAGGGGCTCACTACCCCGACGGCCTGGGCCAACAGGACTCGGCGCACCTTGGACGTCGTGCGGGCCGCGATGGCCGAGAACAAAGAGCGCATCTTCAAAGCCCACTGGACCGATGACGAAGTACGCGACCCTCTGCTCGCACTCATCGGACAGAAATGCTGGTACTGCGAGACCATAATCCAGCGCGCAGATGTCAACGTCGACCACTTTCGGCCCAAGTCCGAGGTGCTTGATGAACCTGGCCATCTCGGCTATTGGTGGCTCGCCTACGAAATTGAGAATTACCGCATCACGTGCAAGCACTGCAACAGCGGTGGGGCCAGGTTCGACGGCGTGCCGGAAGGTCGTGCCAAAGGTAGTCGCTTCCCGCTCCTGGCCGGGCCGCGCGCCTGGCAACCAGGGAACGAGAGACTTGAGCAGCCGCTGCTCCTCGACCCGGCCCAGCAAGGCGACCCCGACTTGCTCGGGTTCGACAGCTACGGCTATGCCCGGCGCAGCAACGCCCCGTACTCACCAGCCGAGGCGCAAAGCGGCGTGTGCCGCGCCGACGAGACCATCCGAATCCTTGCGCTCAACGCCACCCAAATCACCGAGCAACGGCGCGAGCTCATGACAGAGATCGCGGAACTCGCCCAGATATCGAGCCTGCCCACCGTCCAGGCACGGATTGAGAGAAAGGTGCATCCCACGGCGCCATGGAGCTCAGCGGCCACAGCCGCCCTGGCGCTGCAGCGTGCTTGCGCCCTGCCAACAGACCCGGCCGCCCAGCCTGAGACGGCGCTTTCCGCCACGACGGTCTTCGACCGGCATCGTTCGAATGTAGACCTGCGGAACCTGCTCGAACATCTGGATCCGGCCGAACTGGCAGCCGGCATTCCGCTGACCATTCATTACAAGAAGGACGTGCGGGCCGTGTTGCAACGCGACGGACGGATCAACGTCCTGGGCCGTACCTGGGGCACCCCTACCTCCGCGGCCCGCGTAGCCATCGGCAGCGACGACGTCGACGGCTGGGATTTCTGGCGACTGACCACAGCCGGCGTTGAGCAGTCACTCGCCGACTTTCGCGCCAAACACACCCCTTGAAGCATCAACTTAAAGTGGAGGATGCTGCGGCAGCCTCTTAGTCGGCAAGTGCGGGACATGCGTGGTATAACCCTGCGGCGCCCTCACGTTCTCTTGGCTATTTGCCCAGTTCAAGGCGCCTGGGCCGACGGAGTAGCTACCGTTCTCCTACCGCGGAGCGTTCATGGGCACGCCTTCGTAGTCGAGCAGACGAGCACCAAGCTTGGCCAGCATCACGTTGGTGGTGCGGTCGACGGAGTACAACACGGTGCCGCGCATTCCGCGGGTAGCAAGCACCCTGTAAGTGTTGCGGACCAGGAAGTCGAAGTCGAGCGCGTCCTCGACCGCCCTGTCGCGGTTCTGGCTGATGTCGGCCTGCCAGCCTCCGTCGTGCCAGACCAGGTCTGGGCCGAAGATGACGCCGGCCCAGGCGTACTCGAAGCCCTGCGCGGTGTAGATGCAGCCGATCTGGCCGTGGCCGCCTGGGTGTGTCGCCCACAGTGTGTGCGGCGGCCTGTCGCCGACCCACTCGTCACCCTGGACGTTCCATGGCCTGTTCCAGCCATTGATGCGTATATTGTCGACCAGGGTGCCGTCTTTGCGGGGGGACGACCAGGGCCAGCAGAAGCCTGCCGCGATGCGGGCGGTGCTGTTGGTCTCGGCAGCGCGCCTGTTGAGAAATTTCTCCATCGCCTCGGGGGTGGGGGCGACGTACAGCTCGTAGTTCTCCAGCGGCCGCCACCGGCGTGGCGGTTCCCCAGCCACCAGCCCGAGCAGCTGTTCGACCCAGCGGATATACTCCGGGTCGCCGCCGCAGCGGAACTGGCTGCGCAGGTCGATCCGCAGGACCTCGTGCTTCATCTCCTTGGCCGCGTTCTCAATCAGCTGGATGGTGCCGTCTTCGCCGGGACGCACCACCTGATGCTCGTCCAGCAGGAAGACGGGCACGTCCGCCGCACTAATGAGCTGCTCGACCTGGGACGGGCCCGTGCCGGATGCCTGGCGCCGGAGCCGGTGCGCCTCGTCGGCGATGAGCACATCCAGCTTCGAGCGGAGGGTTTCGAAGCTGTTGAAGTACCGGAAAATGCGCCTGGCGCGCTTGTCCTCGCCGGCGTACTCCCACAGCGTGCGGGTGAAGGATCGGCTGCCGGTGGCGTGCGCGACCTTCAGCCCGTCTTTGCTGCACGCGGCCAGCAGCTCCAAGGCGATCACGCTCTTGCCGGTGCCGGGGCCACCCACGATCAGCACGACCCGCTTGTTGCCCCGGCGGCTCGCTGCCAACTGGACCTTGACGTACTCGACGGCTTTGCGCTGCTCGTCCAGCAAGGGGAAGCCGGGGCGTCCCCGCACGCTCTTGTTGACCGCGGTCATCAGGCTGTCGGTCGGTGACACGCGGGCGGACAGTAGGTCGTGAGCATGCTCGAGCGCCATTTCGCCCGAGAGGGCCTTCGTAAGCATGGCCGCGAACCGTTCACGGTCCTCCGGTTCCTGGCCGTACATCTGCGTGCGCTTCGCGCCGCCCTCCAGTTCCTGGCTGTCGCCCTGGATCGTCTCGAGGACCGCAGCGGGCATGTTGTGCAGGTTGACCAGGCTCATCACCTTGGCGGTCCGCAGCATCGGCACGAAGTCGCGCAGAACCTGCCGGTACCCGTCAGCCTGGACGGCCGGGTGAAGGCGCGGGTTGCGGCCAGGCGCGTTCGGCACGTGCACCATCTGCGTGCCGCGCACCGGCCGGACCTGCGACCACTGTTTGTTCTCCACCACCACGACGCAGATCTCGCCGGTCTCGCGCTCGCTTCCGACCAAGACGATGTCCATGCGTACGTCGCAGATCGGCGCGGTCAGCTCGACCAGCACCTGTACGTCTTGCAGGCCAGCGCTGATCAGCAGGTCGACGACGGTGGGGATGCTGCCGCCCCACGAGGCGCTCTCGCTCTCTCGCGGCTTCGCTCCGTGCATCGCGACGAAGCGTCGGCGCAGTTCCTCGACCAGATGACCTTGGGCGATGACCTCGGCGAGTTCCTCGGCACTGCCCTGGTACAGACAACGCAACGCCACGAGAGCGCTCCTTCGGAACGACGGCCGACGCAACGGTCAGCAGACGGACAGGGGCGAAGGGTGGTGCGAGCCGTACTGTAGCGACGATTGCTGACAGATCACGACAGATCAGGGCAGCACCCGTGCACAGACTTAAAACTGGCGTCTCCACTGGCCAAACCGCGAACCCGCCCATCTCCCTCCAAGGATGTGGGCGGAGCGCCTACCTGCGATCAGGCGGCCGTCACAATGACCCTGCCGTTTAGCAACGCGTAAACCTCGCTAGGTCCTGCGTACGGGCCAGCAGCGACGACTGCCACGGCGGCACGGTCGTCGGCCATCTCCGCCTGGAGCCCAGCACGGAGGATGCCATCAGTGAGGTGCAACTCCACTTGATCGCGATAGAGGTACGCAGTGGGCCACCAGGCAAGGGTGACGAAAAGTGAGTCGCCGCCAGAGGATCGAACCGCCCCGCCACCTGGAAATGGCCCTAGGAGAACGAGCCTCGGTGGCGCGCAGCCGGAGCTTTGGCAAGCACCGCTTGAAGGCGCGGTGCAGTTCAATGTTGCCGGCGGGGTCAGGTGCAGCGTCAGCCTGCAGCTTCGATGAGCAAGTGCAACCTGGTTGTCAGCCCGCCGCGGGACCGTCCGAGCGCATGCCGCTTGTGGGACATGTACGGGATGATCTTTGGGGTGGCGCACGCCGCGTGAGGCATCTGCCGAGCTCAGAGGGTGCATCCCAGCTGCATAGCCTCCGCTCTCCTAAAGCGGGTGCCGCAGGTTCGAATCCTGCCGGGGGCACCTTCTGATCAGGTGAAACTGCCATCTACCTGCGGTTTCCCCTGACAGCTTCGACGATCTTGAGCAACCGTAGGCCGCCGTGCGCAGCCGCATGTCAGCCGCTGCGGGATATACGGGGGATGAAGCTCGGCGCGTTCTACCAGCTCAGCCCTAGAAAGCAGAAGGACCCCGGGATGACCCGGGGTCCACGGCGCGTCGATGTGGATCAGTCGTTCAGGGCTTCACCGATCTTGCGGTTCGCACGGGACTGCTGCCCTTCGATGCATTTGGCGTAGACGCGCAACAACACATCGACACTGTGGCCAGCGCGCTGGGCGACCTCGGTGGCCGACACGCCGGCGTTGAGCCACAGCGACACCGCTGCATGCCGCAGATCGTAAGGCCGTGCAGCCAGCGGCGAGGCGACTTGTTCCGCGGCCAAGACCGCGCGCCGAGCCTGCTGCCAGACACCTGAGTACGCCGAGGAAGAGAACGGCTTGCCCTTGGACGTGCGAAACAGCCGACCGTCATCGGCGACGCCGTACCGGCTGATGTGCGCTCGCAAGACGGCCACCAGGACGGGAGGGATCGGGATCTCCCTGGTGTCGTTCTTGGCACGGTGCTTGAGCCCCCGGGAATCGTGGGTCTCCCCCGAATTGGTCCACCTCTTGTTGGCCTGGGGACGCGCCTTTCTCGACCGTGAGCAGGCCCCATCCCTCCTCAGGCAGGTCACAGTTCTCTTGGCGCAGCCCGGCGGCCTCCTCCGGCCGGAGAGCGGCGTAATACATACAGGCGAACAGCCCATGTAGCCGCTTCCCCCGCGTACGGCCGATCTTCGGAACAGCCGCCAGTAGTGCACGAGCCTGTTGAGGGTTCACGACGGTGCGTGGGTCGACGGCACCGGCGGCCTTTGGCGGCTTCCACTTGATTGCGTGCAGCGGGTTAGCCTGGAGTTCCTTTTGCTCTACGGCGAGTTCCAGCATGTGATTAAGGACTTCGCGCTTCCGGCGAACCGTATTGGCAGCGGCGTCCTTACCCGCGAAGGTCATCGAGATGGCGTCGAGGGCCGTGCGGATCACACGGGAGTCTTGAAGATCCGCCAAGGGCAATGACGCTTTCTCCAACCAAGTCAAGACAGGTCGGAGGTGCAGCGGCACCTCGGGGCGTCGGTCATCCGGCAGCAATACGTACTCGCGGAGCAGCGTCCGTACTGCCGGATCGTCTGGTCGGCCCGGTAGGTCGGCGACAAGTGCGGGGATGAGCGACAGCAGGCCGTAAACGTCCGTTTCGCGGGTACGAGCTGCAGAGCCACGCCATCGACTCACCACGTAAAAGCGCCCGAATTCCAGAACTGACGGCCCCGAGATCGATGCGGCGGCCAGCATCGACACTGGCAATCCACTGGCGATGTCGAACGCTTCCCCTGCTTTGGCAGCCTGCCGCAGATCCGAAAGGAAGTTCTCTGCCAGCGCCTTGGTACGAAGAGTCTTCGACTTCGCTTTACCGCCGACCTTCCAGCGAACCTCATAGGAGGGCCGCTTACTCGACTGGTTTCGTCGAACCTCCCAGAACTTCACGTCATAGCTGGTGTTCATGCCGCCTGCCGGAGGGAGTCGAGCCAGGCGAGGAGGTCGCTGCGCCAGACGCGGAGTTCGTCGTTCGGAAGTTGGAGGCAGACCGGGGCGCGGCCCAGTTCACGCCAGCGGTAGAAGGTCCGGCGGGAAACACCGCCGAGTTCGTCGAGGACCTCAGGCAGTGTCAACAGCTTGTCCTGACGCATCATCGGACCTCACCTGCCGAGGCACCGCGCTTGGAAGTCGCCAAGGCGACCGCCAGGACGGCGTCTCCGATGGGCAGACCCTTCCCGGCGTAGCGCCAGTGGGTGACCTTGATCGGGGCGTCGTCAGCGAACAGGGGGAGCCTGCCAGTGGTGATGTCTTGCTCTCGGGCGTGGTCGATGCGGATGGTGCGGAGTCGGCCAAGGGTGAAGGAGTAGCGACGGCTACGGGTCGAGAAGTGGCCGCGGTAGCCGAGCATGTGGGCCCAGTGGGTGAGGCGGAGTTCGGCCAGGCGGGGCAGGGCGCCGAGGCGAAAGCACTCGGCGATCAGCCGGCGGGGGTGGTCGCGCAGGCCGAGGGCGTCGAGGTCCTCCAGTGGACGGATGGGCCGGTCAAGGGTGCCGACGCATTCGGCGGCTTTGGTGGCGTACTTGGCGATGTAGGCGGCGACGCTCTGTTCGGACAGGCCGCCGTCCGCGGAGATGGGACGGATGTCGAGCTGTCGGCCCCAGCGCAGGATGCGTACGGGCTGGTCTTGAGTGGTGGAGATGCGGACGGAGACGGCCGGGGCGGCGCCCTGTATGGCTGTGGTGAGAAGGTCGGTGGTGGCCCAGGCCGGGGGCGGGGAGGTTGGCCCGTCCGGGCCGTCGAGGCGGATCACGGCGTGCAGGTGGACGACGCCGCGGCGCTGGTATTCGACGACCTTGGCGAAGGAGAGGACCAGGTGTTGGCGGAGTTCGCGCAGGCTGAGTCCGCCAGCTGTGGCGAGTCGGCGGCGTAGGGCGTCGGCGAAACGTGCCCACAGCAGGGAGGCGGCGGCGTTGAACAGCACCGAGCAGGTGTAGTCGTAGCAGTCCGGGCACAGGGGTTCGCCGAGCTGCGGGTCGTCGGCGGTGTGGCGGACGGTGCAGGAGATGACGCGGCCGTGTGGGCAGGGTTTGGCGTCGCGCCGGGGGTGGCAGGGCGAGACCTCGGGCCTTTCCCCTTGAACGTGAACACCTTGGAGACTGGATCTTGAGGTCCAGGGAAGAGATGTCACTGATGGTGATGAAGAACTACCCGCCCGAGTTCAAGGCCGACGCGGTGGCGTTGGTGCTGTCGAGGCCGGACCGGACGATCACGTCGATCGCGCGGGACCTGGGAGTCAGCCGCGAGACGCTGCGGGTGTGGGTACGCGCCGCGCAGGCGCGGGGTGAAGGTGGGCAACGAGCGGCCGGCGGCACTGCTGCCCGTCAGGACCCATCAGCCGGGCACGTACCCTCGGACGACGTGTTGGAAGAGGAGAACAAGCAGCTCAGGGCCCGGATTCGGGAGCTGGAGCAGGAGCGGGACATTCTGCGTAAGGCGGCCAAGCTTTTCGCGGGCGAGACGAACTGGTGAACCGCTTTCAGTTCGTTGAGGATCACAAAGCGCTCTACGGCGTGAAGCGGTTGTGCCGGGTGCTGCAGGTGTCGCGCTCGGGCTTCTACCGATGGTTGAAGGGCGCCGCGGCGCGGCTGGCCCGCCAACAGGCCGATGAGCAGTTGGCTGCACGGATGCGGCGGATCCACGCCGAGCATGACGGTACCTACGGCTCGCCCCGGATGACGGCCGAGTTGCGCACGGCCGGGATGGGGGTCAACCACAAGCGGGTGGAGCGGGTGATGCGCGAGTACGGCATCGCCGGGCTACGGCTGCGTAAGAGGGTCCGCACCACGATCCCCGAGCCGGACGCCGTGCCGGTGCCGGATCTGCTCCAGCGCGACTTCACCGCCCAGCGGCCCAACATCCGCTACGTCGGCGACATCACCTACCTGCCGGTGGGCGGCGGCCGGTTCCTCTACCTGGCCACGGTCGTGGACTTGTATTCGCGTCGGCTGGTGGGCTGGTCGATCGCCGATCACATGCGCACCGAGCTTGTCGTCGACGCGCTGCAGGCCGCGGCGCAGACCCGGGGCCGTCTGGACGGGGTGGGTGTTTCACAGCGACAACGGGGCGCAGTACTGCTCGCAGGAGTTCGCGCGGGCCTGTCGCCGGCTCGGTGTCATCCGCTCGCGTGGTGCGGTCGGCACCAGCGCCGACAACGCGGCGGCCGAGTCTTTCAACGCGAGTCTGAAACGCGAGACGCTGAAGGGCTCGCCCGGCTGGCCCGACGCCCGCACCGCCCGCCTGGCCGTGTTCGGCTGGATCACCCGTTACAACACGATCCGGCGGCACTCCCGGCTCGGCCAGCTCAGCCCGATCGCCTACGAGAAGACGACAGATAGCCTGAACTCTGCCGCTTGAAATCGGTGTCCACGTTTACGGGGAAAGCCCCGCCGACCTCTGGCCCGAGGCCACCAAACCACACCGCCCGATCGGCCGGGACGTCAAAGCCGTCTACCCCCACCGCTGGACAGTCCCTCAGACCCTCTGGCGCCAGTTCTTCGCCTCAGCCCGCCACCAGATCGACATCCTGGTCTACAGCGGCCTGTTCCTCGCCGAGAACGCCGGCATCCTCCAGACCATCACCGAACGAGCCCAAGCGGGCGCCCAGGTCCGCATCATGCTCGGCGACCCGGAGAGCCCCCACGTCGCCGCCCGCGGAACAGACGAAGGCATCGGCCCCGACCTCATGACCGCCCGTATCCACAACGCCATCAAACTCTACGAACCACTCCAAGCCACCAAAGGCGTAGAGATCCGCCTACACCGCACCGTCCTCTACAACTCCATCTACCGCGCAGACGACAACCTCCTCGTCAACCTCCACGCCTACGCCACCCCCGCCGCCCAAGCCCCCCTGATGCACATCCAAGCCGGTGACGACACCAGCACCGCAACGACCTACCTCACAAGCTTGGACAACACCTGGACCAGTGCCATCCCACTCCCGCAGGCCAGCGACGCGGGCACCTGATCAAGATCAGAAAGTAACTTATCTGTACGTCTATCAAGGGCGAGCCGCCTACGGCGACCCGCCTCGCGCGCCGGTCTGCCAGCTGGCCGGGCTGCGGCTCTCCGGCCGGTCCCGGCCAGCGCCGACCTCGCGCTCCCGAGGCGAGACGGAACGCCCAACAATCGAAGACCAAGGCGGCCAGGGCGACGCGGTTCAACTCGCCAAGATGGCCCCGGAGAGAAGAGCCGCAAAAGGGCTCCTCCTCCGCTCTAGGTCCTCCGATGGAGATGCGCCTGACAGCCAACGCCTGCGGGAGGTCTCCGAGATGAGCCGGGCGGGTGCGGGTGGGATGAGATCACCTCCTCCCCGACCACCTTGAAGGGATGCCCCGACGAGGAGATGACGCTCTGAGAGGGGTTGCAGAGAACTACGCCTGACCTGCTGAGCGATCTGGCATTTCGTTCCTGTCTACAGACTCTCTGGACTAGCAGCATAAAGGCGGTGCCGATTTTGTCTTAATTGTCCAAATCAGATGGGGCGGCGATTCCCGATTTGCGCACCACGCCCAAAACCGATAGCAAGTTCCGTTTCTGCCACACATTCCCCCGATCACCCTACGGCTAGTCCAACTTGATCTACGACCACGGAACGTGTCGGCCGATTCGCAAGTCTCGAGCCTTGGAGCGGTACTGAGAACCCTGATACCTGCGGTGAAGATGTTGCTAAAGTTACCACTGCTAGATGAACACAGGCATGATGAAGACGGTCCTGAGAGCCAAGGCGGCCTGTCCAACTTGATCGAGGGGCGATGTCGCGGCGCTAGCTTTCGCGATCTTGAGCGATGTGGCCGCGACTGCCAGTCTCCGTCGGGAAAGTTAGGCGTACCAAGGTCCATGATCAGCTCGCGTCAGTCGGGGATCCGTGCAGCCGGCCCAGCTATCCGCGGTTATGTGTATCAGTTCGATCGCACAGTTATAGAGATCTTGCAAGCCGAGCAAGGGAGCACAATAACCGTCGAGGGATGCGAAGATATCGATATCAATAACGGCGTGTCAATCGAGACTATTCAGTGCAAATATCTTTCTAGCACTAAGTATTCTTTGCCTAGCTTGAGAAGCGTTATCCTCCCCATGCTGCAAGCTTACAATGATGGGAGGTATTGGCAGTATCGATTATATGCTTACTTTTCGGAGGGGGTTCAAGCGCCTACTCGCTTGACGCTAGACGAACTAAAAGAATGCCTTACCGAAACTAGGCGTAAGCCTTCGGTGCTCATCGAGCACTACAAAGCTTTCTCTGACGATATCTTGAATGGCTTCCTGCAGCACTTTACTATTACGTCTGGAGACTCTTTCGAGGAGCAGCGAAGGCAAGTCATACAAGCGCTCTGTGATAATTTCTCCAGCTCTTCGGACGATGCCCTAGATCTTCACTACGGGAATGCCATCTCCTACGTCATGGATCTGGCAATGCGACCAAGGGAGGGTGAGCGTAAGACAACCAAGAGCGAATTCATTTCGCGAGTCAACAAGCGTCAAATGCTTTTTACTCGATGGAAAGAAGAGGTCCTCGGCAGAGAACATATCGTCAAGATGATTCAGAAGCGTTTGAAGGCCACGGACGCCCTTAAACCAAGGAATCGGCGAATGCTGATAATAGATGGCCTGGGTGCTGCTTCGATTGGAAGGTCTCGGGAGTTAGCCTATTTGATCAAGTTCCTAGCGACGGAGCATTATGGGCCGGGCCAGCTCACTTCGGCTAGACCATGGACTGTAGTTATTGAGGGAACTAATGCTGATGTGGAGGCCATCAAAGCCGGACTGATCGACAATAGGATAAGTTTCAACGATGGCTACGAAGGGATACTCTTTAGTCCTGAGATGTTTGATGCGCCCCCCATAACTAATACGACGAAAGGTGGTAGCAAGATCTCTCGGGCATCTTATAGCGTCCGACTCGTCAGTGCGGAAACATACGTGAAACACGTTGACGAACTGAAGGGCTCGGATCTAATCATTAGCTTCAGTAATTCCCATCCTGATCACTATTCTCTAGAC
Organism: Sphaerisporangium siamense; assembly: GCF_014205275.1. NCBI lineage: Bacteria > Bacillati > Actinomycetota > Actinomycetes > Streptosporangiales > Streptosporangiaceae > Sphaerisporangium > Sphaerisporangium siamense. The sequence goes on along the minus strand of NZ_JACHND010000001.1, from coordinate 2,317,697 downwards.
AAGGTACCACACGGCTATCAAATCAACCTGACGGATCTAGAGGAAATGGTCGGCATTCTCAGGAGGAAAGGATGACTGATCTAAGCGATGTCGCAAGTGTCGTAAGCGTAGCTCCCGATCTAGTGCAGATCGAGGTAGTCTCGTCCGAGGAGTATCGAGATTTAAATGTTGAAGTAGAAATCGGAAGCTATCTAAAGATTTCCGATGATAACGGCCTTTCTATGGTCGTCATCGTGAAGAGCTACCGTATCAAGGACCGTCCGAACGTAAGCGGTCATGAGCTGGCCACGCTGAGCTTCATTATCGACACCCAGCCTGTGGGTAGGCTTCAAAAGGGAAAGTTCAGTCGTGGTGGGAAACAAATCGCAATCCCGCCAACGCGCATTGAGATTGCAGAGAGAGATGTTCTTGAAGAAATCTATAGCGGAGTCGAAGGAGAAAAAAGATTTAGTTTTGGCTCGCTCGCCCAAAATGCAGCTGTTCGCGTGGTAGTAGATGGCGACAAGTTCTTCGGTAAGCATATCGGCGTCATCGGATCTACCGGGTCCGGGAAGTCGTGTACTGTTGCCAAGATTCTACAGGAAGGAACGAAGCGTTCAACCGAGCAACAGGAGGGGGGTATTCTAAATAATTCTCATGTCATTATATTCGACCTACACGGCGAGTATCGAACGGCGTTCCCTGAAGCGAACGTGGTGGATACCAATAATCTTAAATTGCCCTACTGGCTAATGAATTCTGAGGAACTGGAGGAAATGTTCATTGAGAGTCATGAAAATAACTCTCATAATCAGATATCGCAGTTTAGGCAAGCCGTCATCGAAAACAAGAAGCTCCACCTGAGAGATGTAAGCAGGATGGTGTCGTATGATTCGCCCGTGTATTTTAGCCTCAGAGAAGTCATTAATTACTTGAGCAATCTAAACTCTGAGGTCATAGGAAAACTCCCAGGTGAATCTCTGCCTAAGTTAGCCAATGGTGATCTCGTTCAAAGTCGATCTCATTACTATTTTTCGGATGTCCTTGAATTCGTGCAGCAGTCGGCGTCAAGTGCATCAAAGGCCAGCAATGGTCCTTTCCATGGAGAGTTCAACCGCTTTCTGATGCGCCTAGACGCCCGCCAAAATGACATGCGGCTTGCCTTCCTGCTGGACCCTCGTAGAGGTGGAGAAGCCGGAGCCGAGTATGGAACAGAAGATCTAGCGGAGATCCTTGGTCAGTTCACTGGCTACGGCCGCAATCGGGAAGACAGAAGCAATGTAACCATAATCGATTTAAGTGGCATACCGTTCGAGGTGCTTAGTGTTGTCGTGTCACTCATTACCCGGTTGATATTTACTTTCAACTTTTACCTCAAAAAGTATAAGCACTCCACCGAAGGCGATCTCCCCTTTCTTCTTGTTTACGAAGAGGCGCATAACTACATACCTCAGAGTGATGGGGCTAGGTATAGCTCTGTCAAGAAAGCAATCGAGCGCATCGCGAAAGAGGGTCGCAAATATGGAGTCTCGTTGATGATTGTAAGTCAACGACCGTCGGAAGTGTCGGAAACCGTATTTTCTCAGTGTAATAACTTTGTTGCCATGCGCTTAACCAATCCGGTTGATCAGCATTACGTTAGGCGACTTCTTCCGGATAATGTGGGTGCCATTACGGATGCACTCCCTACTTTGGAGAAGCGTGAAGTTATAGTAATCGGCGATTCGATCCTAATTCCGTCACTGGTCAAAGTTGATTACGTTGAAGCTCGCCCAGATTCGCGTGACATTGACTTTCATACTGAGTGGCAGCGTGATTGGCTGGACGTTGCCGTTCAGGACATCATTGAGAGATGGCAAGAATAGACATCCGGCGACTGTAGGTCAGAGTAGATTGCGCGCGGAAGCTGAGCGAGCACCTCGAACCAGAAGGCGCGATGTGCAGTGATCTTGAAGCCGAGTTCGCCCGGTGAGGTCTTCCCCGAGACGGATCCGCATCCATCACCGGCCCTGCTGCGGCACCTCGGGCACCCAGGCTGCTCCGCTTGACCAACCCCGCAGGCGACACGTATACGGCCTTGATTGTGTCAACCTGCGAGGAAGGGACCCGAACACAGACTGGCGCGGGCCCCCTTTCTTCATGAGCAATCGGTTGCGTCCACGGAGGTGGTGTACGAGTTTCCGCTGGTCGTGGGCGTGGCGTCGTGAAATGAGGACGGCCATCGCGTGATCCTTTCGATGTTCCAAGATCGAAGGAGAACCGAGCGATGGCCGTGAACGACAGTGTGGACCCCGCAACCTGGCTGGCGAAGCAGATCGAGACCCAGGATCCGGATCTGTTGCGATCCATGGTGAAGACCATGGCCGAGGCGTTGATGTCGGCCGAGGCCGACAGCCGGTGCGGAGCCGGCTACGGCGAGCGCAGCAGCGAGCGCACCAACTCCCGCAACGGATATCGCACCCGTGACTGGGACACTCGGGCAGGCACCGTGGCACTGGCGATCCCGAAGCTGCGGCAAGGGTCCTACTTCCCCGACTGGCTGCTGGAGCGCCGCCGCCGGGCCGAGCAGGCACTGATCAGTGTCGTGGCCACCTCCTACCTGCTGGGAGTGTCCACCCGCCGGGTGGACGAGCTGGTGGAGCAGCTGGGCATCGCGGGTATCTCCAAAAGCCAGGTCAGCCAGATGGCCAAGACTCTGGATGCCCAGGTCGAGGCGTTTCGTACCCGCACGCTGGACGCCGGCCCTTACACCTTCGTGTGGCTGGACGCCCTGACCCAGAAGGTCCGCGAGGGCGGGCGGATCATCAACGTTCATGTTCTGGTCGCCACGGCGGTGAACGCAGGCGGCCAGCGGGAGATCCTGGGGCTGGAGGTGAGCAGCCGTGAGGACGGCGCCGGGTGGCTGTCCTTCCTGCGCGGCCTGGTCGCCCGCGGCCTGTCGGGGGTCCATCTGGTCATCTCCGACGCCCACGCCGGGCTGGTGGACGCCATCGGCGCCTGCCTGCCAGGCGCGTCCTGGCAGCGTTGCCGCATCCACTACCTGCGCAACCTTTTGACCTGTGTCCCCAAATCCGCCCAGCCCTGGGTCGCCACCTTGGTGCGCACCATCTTCGACCAGGACACCGCCCAGGCCGTGCTCGCCCAGCACCAGTGGGTCATCGACGCCCTGGCCGCCAAGTATCCGGCCGCCGCCGACCATCTGGAGGTCTCCCGCGAGGACCTGCCGGCCTTCGCCGCCTTCCCCAAAGACATCTGGAAGCAGATCTGACACCGTTGGCGAATCCGTGCGATCGCATGCGCGGAGGGTGATCACATTGAGATCATGGTGGCCTTGTCGGTCGGGGACAGGTGGTCGAGGGAGTCGGTAGTGTCCCTGCGTCCGGTTCAGGTTCACAAGATCCCTGAAGAGACCGTTCGAGTCTGCAGGGCGGCCTTTCCCAAGGGCAGTCTGTCTGTCCGGTTGCGAGATGGGCTGGGGCCATTGTTCGAGGACGACCAGTTCACTGGTATGTTCTCGCGTCGTGGCCGGCCCGGGTTATCGCCAGGGCGGTTAGCGCTGGTCAGCGTGTTGCAGTTCGCGGAAGGACTGTCGGACCGGCAGGCTGCGGATGCGGTGAGGGGCCGGATCGACTGGAAATACGCCCTGGGCCTGGACCTGGCCGACCCGGGCTTTGACTTCTCGGTATTGAGCGAGTTTCGGTCTCGGCTGGTGGAGGCCGGCGCCGACCGGCTACTGGATCTGATGCTGCAGCGGCTGCGGAAGGCTGGCCTGATCAATGCAGGTGGCCGCCAGCGGACCGACTCCACGCACGTGCTTGCGGCGATCCGCACGGTCAACCGGCTGGAACTGGTGGGCGAGACGATGCGAGCGGCACTGAGCGCCTTGGCCGTGGCTGCTCCCGATTGGCTGGCCCCGCTTATCGAACAGCACTGGGCCGATCGATACGGGCATCGGGTGGAGGAGTACCAGTTGCCCAAAGACGACACCGAAAGGCTCGCCTACGCACAGAGCATCGGTGCCGATGGCGCTGGTCTGCTGGCGCATATCACCTCTCAGGACGCACCGTCTTGGCTGCAAGAGGTTCCAGCGATCACGACACTTGTCCGGATCTGGGACCAGCAGTATCTAACTGATGAGCACGGGAACCTACGCTGGCGCGATTCCAAAGATCTGCTCCCTTCTGGGGAGCGCCTGGCCTCACCTTATGACCCAGACGCTCGCTACGCGGTCAAACGTGGTAGTGGCTGGGTCGGCTACAAGACCCACCTGACCGAGACCTGTGAACCGGACGCCCCGCACGTGATCGTGAACGTCACCACGACTGCTGGACAGGTCGCCGACAACGACATGATTCCTGCCATCCATGCCGGCCTGGCCAGGCGCGACCTGCTGCCGCAGGTTCATCTGATCGACTCGGGATATACCGGCGGCGAGTTGCTGGTCATCAGCCGCAACCTCTACGGGGTGGACCTGTTCGGCCCGGCCCGGCAGGACTGCAGCTGGCAGGCCAAGGCGGGCGAGGGCTTCGACACCTCCGGGTTCACCATCGACTGGGATACCCAGACGGTCACCTGCCCGCAGGGCAAGTCCTCGATCAATTGGGCACCCTGGCGGACCAAAGCCGGTGAGGAGTCCATCCACATCGACTTCTCCAAAGCCGACTGCACACCCTGCCCGGCCCGCTCAAAATGCACCCGCGCTAAACGCGAACCCCGTCAACTCACCCTTCACGCCCGCGACGTCCACCAAGCCCTGCACCATGCAAGGGCCGCACAACGCACCGAATCCTGGAAGAAGCAGTACGCGCTGCGTTCGGGGATCGAAGGCACGATATCTCAAGCCGTTCGAGGTTTTCACCTGCGCCGATCCCGCTATCTCGGCCTGGCCAAGACCCACCTGCAGCACGTCCTGACCGCAGTTGCGATCAACCTCGTCCGCATCGACGCCTGGCTTACCGGCACACCACTCGCCACCACCCGCAGCCATCACCTTGAGCAACTCCAGGCAGTTGCCTGCGCGTGACCACGGATTCGCCAACGGTGTCAGATCTGGTCCAACAACCCGCAAGAACGGCTGAACAAGGAGATCCGCCGCCGCACCGACGTCGTCGGGATCTTCCCCGACCGGCCCGCCATCATCCGCCTCATCGGCGCAGTGCTGTCTGAACAGACCGACGAATGGAGCGAAGCCCGCCGCTACATGGGCGTGGAGGTCCTGGCCAAAGCACGCCTGCACCTCATCCACGGCGACACACCGCCCCCGCACCAACTCCCCGAGACACTCACCGCTTAACCTGCAGAAACGGATCACGCGAAGGCTGACCCATACACCACTTCGCTGGACGTGACCGAGCAATCAGGTCCGGTGAGCCGAAGTGTCGGCGACTGCTGAATCCTGACCGCAGGGACAGGCACCATGAAGTGCCGCCAGGCGCTCGTCCAGCGCACCCGGTCTTCCTCGCCGCTAAAGAAGAGACCACCTGCTCAGGCGTGAACGCCTGCTTGCGTACCGACTTCCACACGCGGGAGATCACCGAGTTGGTGTAGAGACCGCCCTTGCTCGTGACGAACAGCCTGCCGTCGCCAGCTACGCCGAACTCTTCGATGTGCTCGCGCAGGATCTTCACCAGAGCCGGAGGAATCGGCACCGGCCGCGTGTTCTTGTCCGCCCGGTGTTTCAGACCGCGATCGTCGTGCACCGCGCCCGAGTCGGTATAGCGCTTGTTGGCGAAGAGCCGTGCCGCTTGCAAGGTGAACCGCGCCGGCTTTTGTGGAGGCCGTGGTGCGCCATCGGGCTCGACCGTGCGCCACACGCTGGAACCGATCGGGGCCGATGCGGTGCACGGGCGGAAAGCTTCACGGACCCCGGCCAGTCGCTGAGTCATCGAGGCTGAGTCGGCAGCGCGACTGCAAAGCGCTCACCAGCACCCCAGCGGCAGGGAAGGTTCGAATGCATGCAGAGGCGTCAGTCGAGATTCAGGTACGCGGCCACGTCCTTATACAGGACGGCAACCTCCGGCGGCATTCCGTGGGGGTAGCGGGTAGCGAAGAGGGCTCCCACCCGCGGCTTGCTGGTGGTGTCCCTCTGGGCCTGGTCGAGGATCTGGGGGTCCAGGCGTCGCAGGTACGCCTCTAGTTCGCCGGACTTGCTGCCGTCATCGCCGAACTGGTCGGCGAGGGTGAACACGCCCGCTGTCTTCCAGTAGTTGGTCCAGGCGGTGAAGTCGTTCGCGTCATCAGGGGGGTTGGGGGGTCGAAGTCGCTGCTTGGCTAGTTGTTTGGCGAGTGCACTGGCGCCGCGCAGGGCTGGTCCGTCGGCAATGACGGCCCAGGGGATGCCGAAGGCGGTGAGGTAATTGATGTAGCCGCCGAAGTTGTTCTGACCTCCGACGTCCAGCAGCGGGACGTTAAGCGCCTCCGGCCCTAGCTGGGTGGCTGTGTTCCACCATTGGCCCAGCGCGCCGGTCTCCGACGCGCCCTCGCAAAGGATCACGGCGCGGGCGAAAAGCAGGGCTCTGGTGTCAGCGGCGGCTAGGTTCTGGATCCAGCCAGCCAGGGTTGAAGCGGTCGTGGCCGGGGCGCGACGGATAGTGGTTGCTCCATCCGGCCTTGGGGCTAGGCGGACGATGCGCTTGAGGTCGGCCGTCGTGGCCACCGGGACCAGGTCCGCGCTGTGGGTGATCAGGAGGGCTTGTACGTCACGCAGAGCGGTTGTGGCGATCCGTCGCTGCATGGTCGGATGCAACTGGACCGCCGGTTCGTCCAGTACGATCACGCGACCGGGGCCACCCGCTGTCAGGACCGCTAGCAGGACGGCCTCCTGCAGTCCTGCTCCGCAGAACTCAGCACGTCGTTCACCGTGACCAGCATCGATCACGACATCGATGGCCATCCCGTCCGTCTCGGGAGATGCCTGGACTTCCAGGTGTGCCCCAGTGATGGTGTGAAATATTTTCTGGGCTCTGCGGAAGCCCTCGCGCTGTTCATGCGCACCGTTCTTCAACCTGTACAACTCGGCCGAGACGCGACTGCCGTCGCTCAGATCGAGGGGGCCTGTCAGTTCATCGAGAGAGAAGTGCCGGCGCGCGGGCAGGCGCCGATTGACGGTCACCGAGACGCCTGCGGCCCAAATCTTTTCGAGCACCGCGACGAAGGATACGGAATGCTGCTCGGTCAGCCGCAGCGCCTGTGCGAGCGCGGTCATGGAGACGGGCCGGAGATTGGACCTGCCGTCGTAGAGCGTGGGCACGCTGAACACGATCGGCTGCTCAAGCCCATCCAGGATGGCTGGGAATTCGGCCAGCTCAGGCACGGGCTCTTCGGTCACCTGCTCCATGGCTACGGTCTTCCAGCCCTGGGCCGCTCCGGAGCGAAGCTGCTGCTGCCATGGACCCTCCAGTTGGATGTGAAAAATGTCGTCGCCGTAGTTGAACTGCCAGGCGCAGGACCAGCCAGTGTGCCGGTGGGAGTCGAAGTCCAACCGGAGTGTGCCGTGGAATAGTGCGGCCACTGAGTCAGTGGTGATGTTGGTCTCGGCTTTCTCCTCGAACAGTTCGGTGCTGGGGCCTCGCCCGTCGGCATTCCGGGCGGCGATGCCGATGTAAGAAGCCTTCACGAACGTGGCGACCAGATCCTGTTCCCAAGGCTGGTCCAGCTCGAAGGAGACCGTCAACGTGAAAGCGGAGGCCCCGTTGTGGCCGGCCTGCTCGTACAGGGAGAGCAGATCGCGCTGCTCCGAGTCGCGGTGGCGGCCCAGGAACGCGGATACAGCGCCGAGTACTTGGCACAGGTTCGACTTGCCCGCAGCGTTGGGGCCGGTTACCACGGTTAGGCCCTGCCCCAAGTCCATGCTCAGATCGGCGAAGGACAAGAAGCCCTGTGCCGTGATCCTGCTGATCCTCACGCTGTGCCCCGCCCGTCCATTGGATGCTGGCGACGATCCTTCCAGAATCTGCGACGCCCGACCGCCGACGCGGGGACCTTGGGCTGGAGCAGTCCGCATCCCTGCGGGTATCGCGCATCACTGAACTAGATCCTTCGAGCCAACCTCCGCTATTCAGCGCTAATGGTCGACAACCGGGGTCCCAGCAGAGCCATCGACCTCGGCAAGCCTTTACCCCCAGGCCCCAGGAAATTGGCGCCGAGCTCGCTTAGCGGTGTGAGCCAACTGGCGCATGAGCATGTAACCGCCAGCTCGGTTGGCAAAGCCAGGTGGTGACTGACTGTGAACGCCGGGGCATACACGGGATGATCATGTTTGATGTGATCAGTAAATGCACTGTTCTCGCAGGTCGAGGCCATCGGCCCGTTAGAGGAACCACCGCTCTCCTAGAGCGGGTGCCGCAGGTTCGAATCCTGCCGGGGGCACCTCCTGATCAGGCGAAACCGGCATCTACCTGCGGTTTCTCCTAGCAGCTTTTACGATCTTGAGCAAATGTAGGCTGCCATGTACAGCCGCATGTCAGCCGCTGCGGGATAGCGGGGACGCCGGCGTTGAGCCACAGTGAAACCGCCGCATGTCGCAGATCGTAGGGACGAGCATCCGGCGGCGACACGACCTGTTCGGCGGTCAACGCCCCACGCCTAGGGCCTGTTTCAAAGACCGGTGAGCCAGTCGTTGATGGACGCGACGTGGATGGTGGCCTCATAGCGGACGGCGAGCTTGTCGTACCTGGTCGCGATGGCTCGATGGCGTTTGAGTAGGTTGATACCGCACTCCACCGCGTGGCGGGCGCGGTAGCCGGTGAGGTCGAACTTCGGAGGACGGCCACCATGGCTGCCACGCCGTAACCGGGCGGCAACGCGGTCGGCCGGTTCGGGGATGATGCACCTGATCCGGCGTCTGCGCAGGTGAGCACGGATCGCCCGTGAGGAGTAGGCCTTGTCGGCCAGCACCACCTCAGGCCGGGTCCGCGGCCGTCCCACGCCCGGCCGGGGAACTCTGATCGCAGCCATGACCGCCTCGAACTGCGGCGCATCCCCGCGCTGCCCGGCGGTCACCACCAGCGACAGCATCCGCCTGCTCTGCTCACAGGCCAGATGCAGCTTGGTCGTCCACCCACCCCGTGAGCGCCCCAGAGCGTGATCGGCGGGCTCGGTACGCACCCCACCGGGTGACTCGGCCTGCGCCTGCGGGTGCCGCGCTGCGCCGGCCGCGTGTTGATGGGCACGCACGATTGTGGAGTCCACTCCGACCTGCCAGCCGATCAAGCCGGCGGCATCGGCCAGGGCCTGCAGCCCAGTGGCGATCTTGTGCCAGGCACCGGCACGCTGCCAGCGGCGAAACAGCCCGTACACCGCCTGCCAGGAGCCGTAACACTCCGGCACATCCCGCCAGGGCGCTCCCACCCGTGCCCGCCAGCGGATCCCATCGATGAGCTGCCGCTTGCTCCACTTCGACGGCCGTCCTGATCTCCTTGGCGCGGGCAGCAGCGGCTCCAGGCGTGCCCATTGCGCATCGGTCAGGTCAAACCGCCTCGTCACCGCTAAGGTGGCCACGAGGTCTCCGGTGTGAAGGTTCTTCTTGGTCGATCAACCTTCTATCGGAGACCTCACTGCATGTCCGGACATGACACGCCGTCACACAGCGGACTTCGAAACAGGCCCTAGCCCACTGTCAGACGCCGGAGTATGCCGAGGTGGAGAACGGCTTGTTCACGGCCCTGGAAACCGCCGCTGGCAGAGTGATCGGCAGGCTGCCGGGCCGGCACCGTGCCGTCGACTTCCGTGACCTCCGGGCTGAGAGCGACCGCCAGACCTAGCCCCTGCCGGGCGGTTCACGTGATCTGCGATGACCTGTCCGCGCGCAAGGCGCTGGGGTGGTGCGTGGAAGCTCAAGTGATGGCAGGCGAGGTGTTTCTCATGTCAGCTGTTCCACCAACGATCGGGCTCCAGCCGAGCGGGAACGAAGAAATAGCCCCCGCCCGTTGTGAGCATGTACCGGCTCAGGGCCTCGCCCGCCAAGCGTCTCTGGACGGCTTCGAACCCCCGTGCAAGGTCCGCTTGGTAGCACACGAACAGCAGACCCTCGTCCACGTTGCCGAAGGCGTCTTCGCCCCGTCCGTAGGAGAAGCTGCGGCGGAGCATGGGTGGCGGTTCGATGCCTGGGAGATGGGGATTCGCGCGACGAACGTGGGAGTCCAGCGGGGTGATCGATCCATCCGCGTCTCCGGTGAACGGCATGTCGTCGAACGGGGCGACCCCATCCAGGCGCGTTCCGTCGCGCCGCCGCCCGATGATCTTCTCCTGCACGTCCACGGGGTCGGCGTCCCACAGCTTCTGAGCCAGTCGTATGAGCCGGACCACCTGGTAAGTGCCGTGGCGCGCCCAGGCCGGCTCTCCAGCGTCGGACACCTCGATCATGTCGTGGAATGCACGTCGGCTTCCTCTGCGATCCGGATTGCCGTGGCCTTCCATGAACCCAAGCGAATTACGAGTGAGCGCCCGTCCGTTCTCCTCGCGATTGTCGTTTCTGAAGCCGTGTGCCGACCATCTGATTTCGTGACCTGGAATTCGGTCCAGCAGGTACTGCGTCGCACTCCGTACTTTTTCCGGAGTCTCAGAGCAAATCTGGATCAGTACATCTCCATGTGTTGATTTCGGGTTGAGCAGATCCCCTGGGAATGGGGGCATCAGCCTCAGCTGCCGGGGGCGTTCAAGAGGTATCTCCTTATCGAACAACGATGCCCCCAACCCAACCGTGACCTCGATTGACGCAGGTAACATCAGCGTCGAGTCCTTGAGCCTGCGGAAAAATGGCTCGGCCTCGACGATGTCGAGAGAAGTGAATTGAGCGTACGATGGTGGCGGTGACATGAGCATGACCGGCTGAGAAGGGCGCGGGCTGTATCCATCGCTGCCGCCCATGAACAGAGCACTGCCCATCACCATTCCGGCCGTTGCCAGCACCCTACGCCGGGATATCGGACCGCTACATGTCGCGAGCGCCGGCGATCGGCGTTTTCGGTCAGTCATATACTGGTGCACACCCAGGTCTACATAACGGATCGCCCGTGGTCGTCGATTTGCGGTCGCACTCCTGTGTTGCCGCCATCGGCCGGACTGGTTCGGCCGCCACCATGCAGGGGCGCGTCATGGCCGCCGACCTCGGCGAGCGCACGCTACCAATTTCGGAGGAACCTGAAGCCGCGCTTGTCATCCCCTTCTTCGTAGCCCATCGCCTCGATCGCCTTGTCTTCAGGCGACCGCCGCAGGAAGTCGAGCAGGCCACCGGCCCGGCCGCCCGAGAACTCGTTGAGCGCGGAGAACTCCACATCGGGATCATGGCCGATCATCTCAGCCGCGCGATAGAGCAGGGAAAGCGCCGCCAACGCCTCTCTGGGATCTCCAGAAGTTTCCTGGGCGATGGCCGCGGCCAGGAGACCAGCGCGAAGCTCGCGTACGTCCTGGCGACGCACCGCCATGGAGGCGGCCCGCTCCGCGAAGGCGCCGAGAACCCGATCAGCGCCACGCGGAACAATCCGTACGATCTCCTCGAACGCCCAACTCCCCGCCGCGTGAAGAACCAAGTCCCGAATCTGCCCGTCCCTCGCGGACGGCACCTCATCCCGGCCATAGTTCACGTTCTCGGCCGGCTCAAGAATGCCAAATGACCGTGCGTCGAGACTCACAGTGATCAACTCCTCGGGGGGCGTAGATAGTCTCCATCCCACTTGTATCCGGCGTCTGTCAACATCTTCAGTTCTCGGGCCAGGACGGTCCGCCGGTGGTTGACCGCATCCCACAGGTTCCTGTGGGTAAGCGGTGACGCGACGTATACATCCTGCTTGTTCTTGATCACCGCGTTGACCCATGCATCATTCTTGGCGATCGTCCAGTCCGGGATGTTGAGAACATCATGTCCCGGCCAACCGCGCGCTATAGCAGTGTCGTCAAGGCGACCGACGACCGCCACGTTCCCGGCCTTCGGCGCGCCGGTACCAAGGACTGGGCAGGTGTTGTGGACGAGTACCGGCGTGGAGCCGGCGAGTACATGGTAGGTGTGCAGATGGGCGACGGTCAGGTTGTAGACCCGCGTGTGAGAGGTCTCCCTGGCGACCGCGGTGATCTGAACATGGGTGCCCGCGCCGGTGCGCAGCCACATGCCCGGCTTCAACCGGTCGGCGGTGAGCCACTCTCCGAGGACCGGTTCCCAGAAGGGATGCCCGTCCGTGGCGGTGACCGTTCCTGCCGCGGTGCCACCGGGGCCGTCCGTGTCGACGGTTATGCGTACGAGCTGTTTGTCGCCTTCCCCGGTAATGAGGCCGGTGATCTCTTCGCCGCGGGTCTCGCCGGTCTCCGGGTCGGCGGCCAGCACCTTGTCGCCGACGCGTACGGCGGAGATCGGCTTGCGGCTGCCGTCGGCCATCGCCACGAGGGTGTCGGCGGTGAAGCTGTTGGGCAGGCACCCCCCGAACTTGGGCAGCTTGGCGAACGCTCCGAACAGGCCGCCCAGCAGGCAGCCACTGAGTGCGGCCCCGCCCACGCCGCTCAGCCCCCAGTCGACCTTGCGGCCGGACAGACGCTGGCTCAGGTAGTCGATGGCGCCGTCGGTGAGCCCTCCGACCAGGCAGCCGACGACCAGGGGGTTGTTACCGGAGGGGTCGGTGTAGTTCGTCGGGGAGTTCGCGGCGTAGGCGTACAGGTTGGTGCCGCCGGCGACGCCGATGGGGTCCTCGCTGATGAAGCGCTGCAGTGTGGGGCTGTAGTAGCGGGCCCGGTAGTACATCAGGCCGGTGCCGTCGTCCTCCCTGCCGGTGTAGGTCAGGGCGTTGCCCTCCGGGTCGCCGCTGACGGAGGTGTTGCCGTACGGGTCGTAGGCGTAGGAGGCGGTGATCTGGCCGGAGGCGTCGCCGAGCGCGAGGACCGAGCCGAGGGGATCGGTCAGGTACGCCCGGGTGCCGGCAGGCGAGGTGCGGGTGAGCCAGCGGTCGGTGCCTGCGGAGAGCAGGGTTGTGGCGGGGCCGGTGCCGTCGGTCTCGGTGACGGGGTTGCCCTGGCCGTACAGGTAGCTCCGGGTGCTCCCCGCGACGGTGCGGCGATCCCGCTCTCCGAGGGGGTCGTAGCCGAAGGTGGCGCTCAGGCCGGTGCGGTTGAGCCCGGTGAGCTCGCCTCGGGCGTTCCAGGTGTAGCTGGTGGTGCCGTCACCGGTGAGGTTGCCGTCGTCGTCGTAGGTGAGCGTCTGGCCATCCCGGCCGGTCAGGCGGTTGGCGTCGTCGTAGGTCAGGCCGGTGATCGCCTGGGGCAGGGCGATCCTGGCGAAGTCGCCGGTGGCCTCGACCAGGTCGCCGCTGGGGCCGTACGCCTGGTTGAGCACGCCCTTGACGGTGGTGCCGTGTTCGTAGCTCACCACGGTGACCCGGTTGCGTGCGTCGTAGGTGTAGTTCTGGCTCCAGGAGCCGGGCATGTCGAGACGGTCGACGCGGCCCGAGCCGTCGCGGTGGACGTCGGTCTGCTGTGCCCCCTGCGCGATGCGGGTGACGTCCCCGGCGTCGTCGTAGGTGTACGTGACGGAAGCCTGACCGGTGGTGGTCATGGTGGCGAGCCGGTGCGCGGTGTCGTAGGTGTAGCCGATCGCGCCGTTCGCCGTCGTCACCAGCGTCGGACGGTCGAGGCTGTCGTAGCCGAAGGTGGCCGGGGTGGTGGTCGCGGTGTCGGCGACCTGCTGCAACCGGTCGAAGGCGTCGTAGGTGAGCGTGGTGCGCGACTCGGCGGTGGTGCCGCTGACGCCGTAGGAGACGCGGGTGGGCCGGTTCAGCGTGTCGTAGTCGAGCTGGGTGACCGTGCCCTTGCGGCTCACGGCCGTGGCGGGCCGTCCCGCGGCGTCATAGGTGGTGGAGGAGGAACGGCCCAGCGGGTCGGTGATCCCGATGACCCGGTCGGAGTCGTCGTAGTTCCAGGTGATGCTGTGCTGGCGGGCGTCGGTGAGCGTACGCAGGTTACCGGTGTCGTCGTAGCCGAAGGTCAGCGTGTGGCCGAGCGGGTTGAGGGTCTGGGTGACCTGGTTGCGGGCGTCGTAGACCACACGGGAGGTCGTGCCGTTGGGGGCGGTGACCGCGATCCGGCGCCCCGCGGCGTCGCTGAAGAGGGTCGTCTTGGCCCCCGCCGGGTCGGTGGCACTGACCATCTGGCCGTGGCGGTAGGCGAATGTGGTGGTCTGTCCGGTGAGGTCGGTGACCGAGGTGGGCTGCCCCGCGCGGTTGTGTACGTAGGTGGCGGAGCGGCCCATCGGGTCGGTGACCGAGGCTAGGTTGCCGTTCTGGTCGTAGCCGAACCTCGTCGTCTTGCCCAGCTCGTCGACGATCTTGGTTGGCTGGCCGTGCGGTCCCGCGTAGGTGACCTTGGCGGAGTCGGTGGCGTTCGCGGTGCCGGCCAGGGTGGTGGTGTGGGTGACGTTCCCCTTCGTGTCGTAGTGGTAGGTCCTGCGCCGTCCGAAGGGGTCGACGACGGCGTCCACCCGCTGGTCGGTGCCGCGTTCGTAGGTGACGGTGCGCGCCAGCGGCGTGCCGTACGCGGTGGTGTCCGTGCTGACCAGGCCGTTGACGAAGGTGACGCGCCGCACCCTGCCGCCGGGTTCGGTGACGCGCGTCTCGGTGATCTGGCCGTTCGCGTCGGTGGTGTAGGCGAAGTCGTACACCCGCCCGTCGGTGAGCGTCTGGTGCCGGACGCGCCCCGCGGTGTCGTACTCGTTGGTCAGATAGGTGATCCCGCGGCCGTCCCTGGCGGTGGCGAGGCGTCCGGCGGAGTCGTAGGTGTAGCGGGCCACCTTGCCCGCCGGGTCGGTCACGGTCGCGAGGCGCCCGGCGGCGTCGTAGGTGTATCCGACCGTGCGGCCGATGTTGTCGCGGGCTTGGACGACGCGGTGCTGGGCGTCGTAGCTCAGCTTGATCCACTTACCGCTGGGGGAGGTGATCTGCGTCAGGTCCTCGGTCGGATTGGCGGCCCGGGTGAGCCGGATCTCGTTGCCGTACCGGTCCCGGATCGCGCTGAGCCGCGAGTACTGCGGGAAGACGTACTCCGTGCCGTCGCGGAGGGTCAGGCGCCAGTCGCCGACCCAGCCGCCGTCTCCCTTGAACCACACCTTCGAGCCCTGGAACTCCCCGGTGGTGCCGCGCGCCTCGAACACGGCGTCGGTGAAGCTGCTGCCGGGCGAGGTCCGCACGTAGTGGACCTTGCCGCCCCCGGGGATGTAGAGGTCCACCTCGGTGTACTGGTCCTCCGAGTGGAGGATCATGCCGTAGCGGGAGGTGATCCCGGCCCCGAACTCACGCGACTCGACGTCGCCCTGCCACAGGACGCGGGTCACGTCGATCGGCATCACGTCGTCGACGGCGAGGTCGGTCCGGGTGTCGGACATCAGGCCCGACGACAGTTCCACCGGGTCGCCCGAGAGCCAGTCGGTGAAGTCCTTCATCCACTTCTTCAGCCAGGGCGGGATGAACTCGGTGTTGAACATGGCACCGTGGAACGCCCACACCTTGGTGCCCGGGTCCGGGACGACCTGGCGGGCGTCGGCGCTCACCCGGCCCTTGCCGTAGACGTACCAGCCGCGCCGCTCGGGGTCGTAGTTCCAGAAGTCCACGCGGGTGCCGGCCGGCAGCTTGGTGTAGTTCGGATAGATGATCCGCGCCCCGTCGGGGAAGATGTACGTACCGCCCGGCTGCACGGTGAAGTACACCGGCACGATGCCGCGCTCGGGCAGCGGGAACGGCGGCCGGTCGATCGGGATCGGTGTGATCCCCAGCTCGGTCACGACCCGGCCCTCGCCGTCGCGGATGACCGAGCCGGCGGGGATGCGCACCTCCAGGCCCGGGATCTTCGGGGTGCGCAGCACCGTTTCCGCGGTCGTCGGCGAGGGGAAACGCACCATGTGCTCGGTGTCGAGCTGCTGCATCCAGATGGTGTACGGCAACGCGGTGGTCCGGCCGGCGGCCACCTCCACCTTGAGCTCGTAGTGGCCGTACCTGACGCCCCTGCGGCCCGCCGGGCCACCGTCGACGACCAGGGTTCCCGTGCCTGCGGGTGCTCCGGTGAGCAGGAACCTGCCCTGGGCGTCCGTCTCCCCGCGCGCCGCGCCGAGCCGTACGTCGACGCGCGGCAGCGCCCGCCCATCGACCGTACGGACCTGGCCCGCCAGCGCGGTCTGGCCGGACGCGGCGGTCAGCGTCCGCGCCTGCTGTGCGGGGCCGCGCCGGATGTTCCAGTCGAAACCACTCAGGTTGACGTGGTCCGGCTGCCATGACGGGCCCTTTCTCATCGCCTCCCCCGCCATGGCCTGGACGTGTGCGGGCGTGAACCCCGAGGGGGACGGCACGGGCGTGGGAGCAGGAGTGAGCGCGGTCCGCGCCCCCGGAGCGACGGCGGCCGCCGTCCTGGTGGCGAGCGCGAGGGTGACCGTTCCCGTGGCCGCGTTGCCGATGTCGACCACGACCTTGTAGGCCCCGGAGACGGGCAGGGCCGGAACCGTGACCGCCCCGTCGGCGCTGAGCGTGGCGTAAGGGCTCAGCTCGGCGCCGTCGGGTTTGATCACTGTGACGAACACGTTGCTACCGCCGAACGACGCCACGCCGGACACGTTCAGCCGCAGAAGCTGCCCACTGGTGCCGCTGAAGGTGTAGATCGCGTCCTGCCCCGCCCGGGTGAGCGTGGCGGGCAGCGCCGCGCCGTCCACGGCCAGCCCGCCGGGCAGGACGGACATGGCGCCGGTCACGGTGATGCTTCCCGTCACCCCGTACGCCGGGTCGATGACGATCTGATAGGTGCCCGACGCCGGGAGCGACGGCAGGTCCAGGTCGCTCTTCGAGTAAGCGGCGACGCTCCGATCGTTGACCACGACCGTCCCGTCGGGTGCGACGAAATCCAGGTAGATCTGGTCGGTGAACGTGTTGGAGGTGAACCCGAAGTTGACCGCCTGCCCGGCCGTCCCGACGAAGGTGAGGACCGCGTTCTGACCGAGACGGCTGATCGTCACCGTCTTCGCGGCTCCCGTGGTGGTGACCTCGCCCGCCGCGACGGGAGTGGAGAGCGTCGCGGTGACGTTGCCCGTCCCGGCGTCGACGATGTCGAGCCGGAGCCGGTAGGTGCCGTCGGCCGGCGGCGTCAAGTCGACGTTGCCCTTGCTGTAGGCCACGAGAAGCCGGCCGTCCACCAGGAGCGAGCCGTCCGGTTTGCTGATGTAGATGTAGGCGTTCTTGGACAGCGTGGTGCTCAGCCCGAGGTTGACCTTCGTGCCGGCCGTGCCGGTGAAGGTGAAGACGGCGTCCTGGCCGGGGCGGGTGATCGACGCGGTCAGCGCGGAACCGTTCGCCGTGAGCGGCCCGGCGGTGGCGGGAGACGACAGCGTCAGCCGCACCCCGCCGGTGCCGGCCGACGCGGGGTCGAGCCGCATGGTGTAGGTGCCGGTGGCCGGCAGCCGCGTGAGATCGATGTCGGAGGCGGGGTAGATCTTCAGGAAGGTCCAGTCCACCAGGACGTTCCCAGAGGGGTCCTTGACGGTGAACTTGGTGTCCTGGTTGAGGGTGTTGGAGGTGAGCCCGATGTTGGCCATTTCGCCCTCGGTGCCGCTGAAGGTCACGACAGTGTCCTGACCGGGGCGGGCGATGGAGATCTGGGTCGCGGCGCCCGAGGAGGTCAGGACGGCGGTCTGCGCGGCCGACAGCGTGAGGGTGACGTTGCCGGTCGCCGCCTGGTTGGGATCGATGCGGACCACGTACGTGCCTGACGCGTCCAGCACGGGAAGGTCGATGTCGGCGATCCCCCCGGTGCCGACCTGGTAGTCGTCGACCAGAACCGACAGGTCGGGGGCCAGGACGTCGACGTAGGCGTAGCTGGTCAGCGTGTTGGCGGTGAAGCCCAGGCTGAGATCGTCGCCCTCCTGGCCGGTGAAGGTGAACAAGCCGTCCTGGCCGGGCCTGGACATCGCGGCGACCGACGCAGTGCCGTTCACGGCGAGCTGCCCGCCGGCTGGAGCGCTAAGGGTCACCTGAACTTGACCGGTGTCCGACGCGACGTTGGGGTCCAGCAGCAACTGGTAGGTGGCGCCGGCCTCCAGACGTGTCAGCTCCAGATCGCGAGCCGGAATGCCGGACAGCTCGGCGACCACCTTGCCCCGGGGACCGACCACCTGAGCATCGATCGAGCTGCTGAAGGTCGAGGCCGTCAGCCCGACGCCGACCCGGCCGTCGTCGGGGGCGCGGAACACCACCAGCGCCGCCTTGCCCGCGGTGCCGACGCTGACGGCCTGGGCCGCACCGCCGACCGTCATCGGGGTGACGCTCTCGATGAGGACCGCGTCGACGCCCGGGTAGGGCACCGAGAACTGGCCGGGCGCCTGGGTGCCGCCCGCGGGGGTCGTGACCAGAACGTCGCCGGTGGTCGCTCTGAGGGGGACCACGAACTGCAGGCTGGTCGCGGTGACCGCCGTCACCTCCGCGAGGGTGCCGTTGATGTCCACCACGTTGTTGGCGAGCACCGGATCGAACCCCGAGCCGGTCAGCGTCACCGTCGTGGACGGGGGCCCGGTCGCCGGCGAGATCGCGGTGACGACCGGTGGCGCAGCGGCGACGGTGAACGTCTCCCCGGTGACCGTGGTACCGCCGACCTGCACGCGCACCGGGCCCGCTGTCACCGCGGGCGGCACCTCCACTTCGAGCGAGGTCGGGGTCACCTTTGTGACCGTCGCCGAGGTGCCGTTGAAGGTCACCTGGTTCGCCGACGGGGTGGTGGAGAAGCCGGTGCCGTTGACGGTGACGGTGCCCCCCGGCCGGCCGGAGGTGGGGACCACGCTCAGCACCGAAAGGTCGCTGGACGGGAAGCGGTCCACGCCGAGCAGGTTGCCGGTGGGGTCGTAGCGGTAGCGGGCCGTGTCCCCTGAGGGTTGGGTTACCCCGACCATGCGTCCGGCGGCGTCGTAGGCGTAGGTCGCCGGGCCCGGCGGTGAGACCGCCCGCCTGGCGACCGGCCCTTGAACGGGCGAGCCGGTTTTCGCGGCCGCCCGTTTGACGGCGGTATTCCTCGCGGCCGATGCGGCCGTGGCGACCCTGCCCTTTTCCTGTGCCAAGTCCGTGACAGTCGTCACCGCTCCCGCCGGAAGAGCCGGCGGAATCATGATCGCGGTCAGAACGGAAGCGACAATCCGAAAACGTACCCCAACGCGCATCGACCCAGCTCCGCCCCTATGTGACCGCTGCCCACGCAGGTGGTCTCGCGTAGCCGGCTCGGCCAGAAGTTGCCCGCCCGTGAAGATCGTCGATATTCCTTTTAGATAGTCGCACGGCGATCATTGGCAGACAAGAGGGCATTCGGGAGGCTGCGCCGTCAATGCGGCGAAGTCCTAAATAATATTACAGGCGATCAATACGCTGAGTTATGGCATGAACAAAAGGGAGTAACTGAAAGACTCGTCGGTGTACTGTCGCGCTGCGAGGCTGCGAGCGTGGGTACCCAGCGACAGCGAGCGCTGAGCAATGGGCGGAACCGAAGGGGGCCGACTCCACCCGCGCCGTCTGCGGCGTTCCTTCAGGGAGACAGGGGCGGTCATGAGGGGTCGTCGTTCGTGCTCACATCAAGTGCAATGGCGGTGTCGAGCGGTGCGAGGGTCGTTTCTTCGCGCCGATCTCGGGAGCCGTGCCCGTACAGCGGAAGTACCCCAAGAGTTGCGTGATCGAGCCGTCAAGATGGTCTTCGACCTGCGTGATGAACCCGGCGTTCCACCCCGGTTTCCGCAGTGGACGACGATTGCCGTTCCAACGGTGGTCGTCTGTGCAGCAGGAGTGCGGTCAGGCCGCCCGCGACCAGGCCCCAGAACGCCGCGCCGATGCTCAGGATCGTCATCCCCGACGCGGTGACCACGAAAGTGACCACCGCGGCCTCCCGTCCCTCCGGCTCGGTCACCGCGCCGGCCAGCGACGAGCCGAGCGCCGGCAGCAAGGCGAGGCCGGCCACCGCGATGACCAGCACGGGTGGGGATAGCAGCACCAGAGCCATGGCCAGGCCGGCTCCGAGGCCAAGGGTCAGCTGCCCGGTGCCGAGGGCCACCGTCGCGATCCACCGGCGCCCAGGGTCAGGGTGAGTGTCCGGACCGGCGGTCAGCGCTGCGGTGATCGCGGCCAGGTTGACGGCGTGACCGCCGAACGGCGCCGCCGCCGCGCTCGCCAGGCCGGTCACGACGAGGACCGGGCGCAGGGGCGGCGTGTACCCGTATGTCGCCATGACCGCCATACCGGGGACGTTCTGCGCGGCCATGGTGACGAGAAACAGCGGGATGGCGATGCTCACCACTACGGACGGGTTCAGCGTCGGGGTGGTCAGCTCGACCGCGGGCCGCAGCGCCGCGCCGGACAGGCCGCCGCCGGGCCCGTGCACCGCGATGGCGATGACCGCCGCGACGAGCGCACCCGGAACGGCCCACTGCCGCAGGTACCGCTGCAACACCGCCCAGGTCAGGATGACGGGCACGGCCAACAGGGGGATGTCGACGACGGCGCGGACCGGTGCGGTGCACAGGCTGAGGATGACGCCCGCCAGCATGGCACCGGCGATCGGACGCGGGATGGCTGCGATCGCCCGGGCCGGCCAGGGCGACAGACCCGCGAGGACCATGAGCCCGGCGCAGACGATGAACGCGCCGACCGCGGCCGGGAAGCCCCCGGGCACGGGACCGGTCGCCACCAGCAGCGCCGCGCCAGGAGTGGACCAGGCGATGCTGATCGGCATGCGGTACCGCAGCCCAAGGAAGACCGCCGCCGCCCCGATACCGCAGCACAGGGCGAGCAGCCCGGACGCGGCCTGCCCCGGCGTCGCCCCGACGGCACGCAGCCCGGCGAGCACGACGGTGAACGAACTGGCGTAGCCGACCACCGCGCTGACCAGCCCCGACATGACGGCCTGTACCCGCACGCCCACCCCTCGGTGTCGCCAGACTCACAATCGTTCCGTTTACGGAACGAACCATAGCCACGTCGCCACCGTGCGGACAAGCCCGGCGGCGGAATGCAAGGATTGCCGGGTGGACGGCCGTGACACGGATATCGGGAGCCGGCTGCGGCGATTGCGGGAGTCCCGCGGCATCTCCCTGTCGGCGCTGGCCCGCAGCGCCGGCATCGGCAAGGCCACCCTGTCCGGCCTGGAACTGGGCACCCGCAACCCGACCCTGGAGACGCTCTACGCGGTGGCAGGAGCCTTGGGCGTACCGTTGACGGCATTGGTTCTGGAGCCGGGCGCACCGCCCTCAGAGGCCGTCCCCGTGCCCGGCTCCGCCGTAACGGCCACACTGCTGGAGGTCTGGGAGGAGCCGACCGCGACATTCGAGTTGCTGCGCATGCGCGTCCGCCCCGGCCTCGTGCAGCACTCGCCACCCCACGCCCCCGGCGTGACCGAACACATCACGGTCTACACGGGCGTGCTGCGTGCCGGCCCGGCCGACGCCCCCCTGCTGGCCGCGCCGGGCGAGCACATCTCCTGGCAGGCCGACGTCCCACACATCTACAGCACTGTCGGCCCAGACGAAGCACTGGCCACCCTGCTGATCCGCTCCCCCCGACAGACCTGAGCCACCGAATCCACGGCGCAGCCATGTGGACCAGCTGTCCAGCGCTTCACCGATCTCGCGTCGAACCCAGGGCTCCGCCGTACGGGAGATCAGCGCGCTGCGCCCGTCCCAGTAGGCGGATGGGAAGTGACCCTTCCCTGGCGCACGTCCCAGGTTCCGCCGTCGGCGCTCGCGCCGCGCAGTCCGTGCAGGGAGTGGGGCCCGGCGAGCGCGGTCAGGCAAGGGTCCCCGAGGGAGGCGAACGCGACGGTGCGGGCCGGATCGAAGTCCGTGGAATGGCGCAGGCGGCGCGCGAGCCGGGCGAAGCCGAGCAGCCCGGCGGCGATCACCCACGCGTCGGGAGTCCGGGCCGTCAGCCGGATCGCCGGTCGCAGCCAGGAGGCGGCTGTCTCCGGCCAGTCGACGACGGTGAGTACCTTGCCACCGCGTGTCGTCCATGCGGCCGCGAATACTTGGGCGGTGGTGCGGGAGGTGTCGTCGCGGCTGTGTCCGATCCGGCTCGGCCCTGGAAACAGAAGGACCCCGGGACGTTCCTCACGGGCCAACAGCGCAGCGAGTGGCGGTGAGGCAGCGACCATACCCGGGGCTGATCGTTTCGGCCACAGCAGCAGCTCTGCCTCGGCGAGGAGCGTCAGGCGAGCCGGTCACGTCGCGGGCGGTGATGCGGATGGGATACGTGCGGGAAGGTCGGTCGCCGACAGGGGTGGGGTGTGCAGCAGGTGCGTTAGGGTCTGGCCGATGGCGGATGGAGTCTTGCCGGTGGTATCGACGCCCAGGTTTTCGGCCAAGCCGGCAAGGTGCAGGTGGGTGGCGGCCTCCAGCAGCAGGGCGTAGGCGCCGGCGGTGGCGCGGATTCGCTGCCAGGCGACGCCGGCCAGGACGGTGCTGATCAGTACTGCGGGCCACCACCATCCGGTCAGGGGCAGATACAGCAGGGACCAGCCGATCAAGCTGGTGGCACGGGACAGAGCGCTGCGAGCGGTGGTGATCTCGGTACGGGTGGTGTCGGGCAGGTGCAGCCACAGCGTCGGCCAGATGGTCGGCAGGTCCACCTGCAGCACCCGGTCCAGGCGAATGACAGCGGCGTTGACGCGGTCGCCGCTCCAGGTGGGGCGGTCGGGGGGTTCCAGGCAGATGCGCGTGTACGTGCGGTACGAGAGGTGCCGCCGGGCGCGTAGTTCCGAATCCGGCGAGGTTCCGCTGCGGCGGGCCTGCTCGGCCTGGTGGTAGAGCCGGTGGTATTCGGCGTGTGCCATGTCCCATCGGGTGCGGCGACTGGTGACGCGTCGCCGGGCCAGCCGGCGCAACGGGCCCGGCCAGGTGCGCCAGTCGGCGGCGAGGATGAGCCGTTCGGCCGCCGACCCTACGCCCTGAGTGGCCAGTCCGACCCCCGCGGCGGCCGCCAGGACGGCGGCGACCAGGACTACCTGGCCTCCGGCGCCGGTAGCGGCCGGGGTTGTGGTCCAGCTGGTGACGCGTGCGGTGAGGTAAGGGACGTCAAGGGCATGGCGGTGGCCCAGGGTCGCGGCAGTGGTGGCGATGGCCAGGTACAACACGCCGGGCAGCACCAGCAGGGACAGCCAGCGCTCGGCGAGTTTCTTGCCGAGCTCCTCCAGGAATCCGCCCACGGCTACAACTGGTCCCGGCGTAGTTGCCGGCCGGTTATGGCGCAGGTGAGCGGAAATGTGGTGGCGCTGTCCACCTGACGTCCCGAGCAGCGGCCCAGCGGGCACAGGTAGACCGGTTCGAAGGGCCGCTGTTCGTCAACCCCCGTCAGGGGCCCCGTGCGCAGGTGTCCCCACACTCCCAGCTGGTCCCCGGCTTTGCGCAGCGCGATGTGCAGCGCCTGCAGCTGATCGGCTGGGTCCTGGCCATTCCGTACCGCTGCCAGCAGGTGCCGCAGCGGCGAGGTCTTCTTGTCGGGCATGACGGCGTTCAGGGAGTCCAGCTCCGCGCACACCCACGCCAGGCCATCAGCGATCTGGCCGGCCCTTCGACAGGTTTCCTCGTTCACTGGTTCTCGCCTCTCCTTTGCCTGGGCTGCGCAGCTGTACGCCTTGTGAAGCCTGTGCAGGACGGGGGACGGGATGGTTGCGACCTTATCGGCTGAATCGGTGGCTGTACCCAAGGTGGTATTACGATCACCTTCAGTGCCTGATCCGGGAGGATGCGTGGCGGAACGAGACGATCTTCTACACGCCTTATGGGAAAGCGTGCGCCGGATCGCCACGGGAGATCTGTCGCCGGCATTGGAAGAGGCCGCGTTCCTTCAAGTCGGACGTGCCCAGATCATTGGCGATGACGGTGCGATCGATCTGGAGGTGGCGCACCTGCTCGGCTGGCTGCACTGGTGTCGCTATTGGGCCTCACCTGAAGATTCCCACCTGGAAGCCGCAGTCGGCATGTTGACTCCCTCCTTCGTCTACGGCATCGATGCCGTGCCCGAACCGCTGCTTCCCGCCCTGGCCGATAAGGCGGCCCCTATCGCGACGGAGATGCTCCAGCAGGTACTCGACTCGGCCGATAACGCACCTTTGTCGAACGTGGTCGAGCTATGGCAACGCATCGTTCGGCACACCCCCACCGGCCACCCCGGCCGCACCACGATGCTGTCCAACCTGGCCATCGCGCTGCAGGTCCGGTTCGAGCGCACCGGGGTACCGGACGACCTGGAACAGGCGATCGAAGCAGGCCGGGAAGCAGTACAGGCCACCCCCACCGGCCACCCCGGCCGCGCCGCGATGCTGTCCAACCTGGCCACTGTGCTGCGGCTCCAGTTCGAGCGCATCGGAGTACCGGGCGACCTGGAGGAGGCGATCGAAGCAGGCCGGGAAGCGCTGCAGGCCACCCCCACCGACCACCCCCACCGCGCCGGACGCCTGTCTGAACTGGGGAACGCGCTGCACGTCCGGTTCGAGCGCATCGGCGTGATGGACGACCTGGAAGAGGCGATCGAGGCAGGCCGGAAAGCGGTACAGGCCACCCCCACGGGCCATCCCGATCGCGCCGCGATGCTGTCCAACCTGGGGGGCGCGCTGCGGCTCCGATTCGATCGCACCGGGCTGATGGCCAATCTGGAGGAGGCGATCGAGGCAAGCCGCGAGGTGCTGCGTGCCACCGTCGCCGGCCACCCCTACCACGCCGGACGTCTGTCCAACCTGGGGATCGCCCTGCAGGCCCGGTTCCGGCGCACCGGGCTGATGGCCGACCTGGAAGAGGCGATCGAAGCAGGCCGCGAGGCGCTGCGGGTCGCTCCCGCCGGCCATCCCGACCGCGTCACGATGCTGTCCAACCTGGCCATCGCCCTGCAGGTCCGGTTCGAGCGCATCGGCGTGATGGCCGACCTGGAAGAGGCGATCGAGGCCGGCCGCGAGGCGCTGCGGGCCGCTCCCGCCGGCCACCTGTACCGCGCCACGATGCTGTCCAATCTGGGGGGCGCGCTGCAGGCCCGGTTCAGGCGCACCGAAGTGATGGCCGATCTTGAGCAGGCGATCGAAGCCGGCCGGGAGGCGGTGCGGATCACCCCGACCGGCCAGCCGGACCACGCCGGACGCCTGTCCAACCTGGGCAACGCGCTGCGGGTCCGGTTCGGACTCACCGGAGCGATGGCCGATCTCGATGAGGCGATCATCGCGTTCGGTGAGGCCGTGCAGGCCACCCCGGCCGGCCACCCCTACCAGGCTGGGTACCTGTCCAATCTAGGGATCGCCCTGCGGGTGCGGTTCGAGCGCACCGGAGTGGTGGCCGATCTGGAGAGGGCGATCGAGACAGGTGGGGAGGCGGTACGGGCCGCTCCCGCCGGGCACCCCGACCGCGCCACGATACTGTCCAGCCTGGGCAACGCGCTGCAGGCCCGGTATCAGCACACGCGCCTACAGAGTGATCTTGATGCGGCACTGTCGGCTTACGCCGGTGCGGCCGAAATCGATTCGGCTCCGCCATCGACCCGAATCCTCGCGGCCCGCCTGGCCGCTTCCCTCTGCGCACGCTCGTGTCCCGGGCGGGCTGCCGCCCTGTTGGAGGAGGCGGTGCGGCTGCTGCCGCAAGTCGCCCCGCGGCGGCTGGAGCGCTCCGACCAGCAGCATGCCATCGGCACCTTCGCCGGGCTCGCCGCCGATGCCGCCGCCCTGGCCCTGGACGACCCGAGCCAGCCTGCTCAGCGGCGGGCCACGCGGGCGTTAGGGCTGCTCGAAGCCGCCCGGGCGGTCCTGCTCAGCGAAGCCCTTCACACCCGTAGCGACCTGACCGATCTGCGCGAACGCCACCCCGAACTCGCCACGCGGTTCGTCGAACTACGAGAGATGTTGGACCGGCCGACCGGCGCGTCGGCTCCGGCCCTCATGACCGCCGCGGCGGAAGATGACACCGCTCCCTATCGGCAGACGAGACATGATCGGCGCCACCTGGCCGAGGAGTTCGCCACCCTGCTGGACCACATCCGCACCTTGGAGGGCTTCGCCTCCTTCGCCCTTCCCCCCACCACCGAGCAACTGCTGGCGCAGACCGAATCCGGCCCCGTCGTGGTGCTCAATACCGGCCACCGTAGCGACGCCCTGCTCCTCACCCCAGGTGGCATCACCACGCTCGAACTACCCGCCCTTACCCACGCCATCGTGGTCGGCCAGATCAACACCTTCCACCAAGCGCTGCACATCACCACCAACCCCGACAGCACCCGCGCCGAGCGAATCGGCGCCCAGGACACGATCCGAGGCATCCTTGGCTGGCTGTGGGACGCCACCGCCGAACCCATCCTGCGTGAACTGGGCCATCACCAGCCGCCCGCGGCAGGTCAGCCGTGGCCGCGGGTGTGGTGGGCACCAGGCGGCCTGCTGAGCCTGCTGCCCATCCATGCCGCCGGCCACCACACCGATCCACCCGGGCCAGGACGGCGCACGGTGATGGATCGGGTCATCTCTTCCTACACCCCGACCGTCGGCGCCCTGCGCCACGCCCGCCGGCGCAGCGCCGCCCATCCCGGGCCGGCGCACCGGGGGTTGATCGTGGCGATGCCCACCACCCCTGGCCTGCCCGATCAGGGCCGACTGCCGAACGTGCCCGCCGAAGCCGCCACGGTGCGCGCCCACCTGCCCCACTCGACGCTGCTGGCCGAACCCGACGACGTCACACCCGCCGACTCCAGCCAGGCGCCCACCTTCGCCAACGTGCTGGCCCATCTGCCCGCCTGCACGATCGCGCACTTCGCCTGCCACGGTCACAGCGATCCCGCCGACCCCTCAGCGAGCCGGTTGCTGCTGCACGACCACCAGACCACACCACTGACCATCGCCGCCCTGGCCCCCATCTCTCTGGACCAGGCGCGCCTGGCCTACCTGTCGGCCTGCAGCACCGCTCTCATCGCCGCCACCACGTTGCTGGATGAGGCCACCCAACTGACCACAGCTTTTCAGCTCGCCGGATTCCCCCACGTCATCGGCACCCTGTGGCCTATCGACGACGATATCGCCGTCACCATCGCCGATGCCTTCTACACCCACCTGACCACCAGCGACGGCACCCTGGATCCCGCGCTGGCGGCCTGCGCTCTGCACCACGCCGTTCGCTCCGCCCGGGATGAATACCCCGCCACCCCGTCCCTGTGGGCCGCCTACATCCACGCCGGTGCCTGATCCCGCCGGCCACGGACCCTAGATGGAGCTTGTCCTCGCCGGCCGCCTGAGTTTGCTGTCTTGTGGAACGCGGTGGGGGTGTCGATCGTTCTGGCGGTCGGCTGGCGCCGTGTATCGGCGGACGATCTTCGATGGGAGAGAAGCGTGGTCTTCAAACGGCTGCTGGGCACCTTCGGTGTGGGGGCGCCTTCGGTGGACACCGTTCTGGCCGATTCGCGGGTTCGGCCGGGCGGGGTGTTGAGGGGGGAGGTGCGGCTCGACGGGGGCGAGTTCGACGCCGAGATCGAGCACGTCACCCTCGGGCTGGTCGCGGGGGTGGAGGTGGAGCACGGCGAGGCGGAGCAGGCCGGGCTCGGGGAGTTCCATCGGGTTTCGGTGTCGGGGCCGTTCACGCTGCACAAGGGAGAGGACAAGGCGATCCCCTTCGAGATCCCGCTGTCCTGGGAGCTGCCCGTCAGCGAGGTCGGAGGGCATCCTCTGACCGGTATGGCCCTCGGCGTGCGCACGGAGCTCGCGATCGCCAAGGCCGTGGACAAGGGCGATCTGGACCCGTTCACCGTCGAGCCGCTGCCCTCCCAGGTCGCCATTCTGCAGGCGATCATCGACCTCGGCTTCCGGTTCAAGTCCGCGGACCTGGAGGCCGGGCGGCTGTTCGGGGTGGAGCAGGAGCTGCCGTTCTACCAGGAGATCGAGTTCTACCCGTCCGCGCGGCACGCGGGGCTGGTGAACGAGATCGAGCTGACCTTCGTGGCCTCCCCGGAGGGGCTGGAGGTCATCCTGGAGGCCGACAAGAGCGCCGGGCGGTTCTCGGGCGACGCCATCGGCCGTTTCCGGATCGGACACGAGGAGGCGCTGCGGACCGACTGGGCCGGCGAGCTGGACCGGTGGCTGACCGGGCTCGCCGAGCACGGAGAGTACGGCCGGCCCGGACAGTACGGCGAGGCGGGGCCGTATGAGGCGTACGGCCACGACGGGCACCCGGGCGGGTACGGCGACCAGGAGCACCACCGCGGCGGGC
The DNA here is from genome assembly GCF_014205275.1 of Sphaerisporangium siamense. Classification (NCBI taxonomy): domain Bacteria; kingdom Bacillati; phylum Actinomycetota; class Actinomycetes; order Streptosporangiales; family Streptosporangiaceae; genus Sphaerisporangium; species Sphaerisporangium siamense. Next base: position 2,289,523 of record NZ_JACHND010000001.1, on the reverse strand, counting down.
CGGGCTGGGGGACGGTGGCGGCGGCGGGGGCCGCGGGAGTGGTCGGGGGCATCGTCGCCGGCGAGGTGGTCGAGGAGATCTTCGAGGATGACGAGGAAAACTAGAATTACCGCTCGGAATTCCCGGTAATCACGACATTATCGGGCGACCCCAGAAGCACGTGAAAAAAGACCCGGCGACCGTAAATCCAGGGGGCCGGGACGCGCGATCCATTTGTGGCCCGAGGCCGTGACAACGGCGCAGGGCCTTCGAAATTAAAAGCCGGGGGGCGCGAAAATCCGCGCGTACCGACCGGCATTCGAGAATGGATCGCGATGCTGACGGAACGGGGTCCTGAAGGTAAGTCGTCCGCCGATCGGGTGCGGGCCGACGAGCGTGTGCTGGCGGCGCTCGGCGGCCCGGTGGCGGCCGACACCTTGCGCCTGCTGTGGACGGCCTCGCTCGGGGACGCCACCTTGGCGCTCGAACTCGTGCGGGGCGGGCTGGAGTGCGGGGCGCTGGAGCGCCAGAACCAGACGTGGCGCTGGGGCGGCAGGCCCGGGGCGGCGGCGCGGCGACTGGCCGAGCTGATCGAGTCACGGGCCGAAGAGCTGACCGGCGCACAGCTCACGGCCCTGGAAACATTGATCAAGCCGCTCGCGGAACCGCTGGCGGCGATCAGCCGGGTGCGGTCGTCCCACGCCGCGGAGGTCCGGCTCACGCCCCGGGAGCACGACGTGCTGTCCCTGCTGTCCGCGGGGCTGAGCGCGACCGCGATCGCCCGCCGGCTGCGGCTGTCGCCGCGTACGGTCACCAAGCACCAGGAGCGGCTGTACCGCAAGCTGGGCGTCTGCGACCGGGTCAACGCCGTCCTGCTCGCGCAGCGGCTCGGCCTGGTCAGCGCGCCTTCGTGAACCCCGCCGCGGAGCCCACCGGCATGCCGGTGGGCTCCGGCGGCGCCAGGGTGTGGAAGTCGCGCCGGTGGTAGAGCAAGGGCCTGCCGGGATGCACCTCGGCGCGCTCGACCCGTCCGATGACGATGGTGTGGTCACCGCCCGCGACCAGCGCGTGGGACGAGCAGAGCAGGTACGCCAGCGCGTCCGGCACGACCGGCAGGCCGTCCAGGAGCGCGAGCGGGGCCGAGAACCGGGCGGAGCGGCGTCCGGCGCAGCGCCGGGCGACGTCCGCCTGGTCCTCGGCCAGGACGGTGACGGCGAACCTGTCCGCCGCGCAGAACACCTGGTGGGACGCGCCGTCGCGGGCCAGGCAGAACAGCACCAGCGGCGGGTCGAGCGACAGCGAGCACAGCGACCCGATCGTCACCACGCGCGGCAGGCCGTGCCCGTCGACGGTCGCGGCCACCGACACCGCGGTGGGCACCGTCGCCAGCGCGTCACGGAAGCCGTCCGCCGACAGGGGCATGGTCAGACACCGGCCAGCAGCGCCAGGCACCGGTCCCGCGCGGCGGTCAGCTCGGCGGTGTCGGCGCCGGGCAGCGCGAGCGCGGCCTCGAAGTCCGCCAGCGCCGGGCCGGGACGCCCGGCCGCCTCGTGGGCGAGGCCGCGGTTGAGCAGCACGTCCGGGTGGTCGCCGACGATGTCGAGCGCGCGGGTCAGGTCGTCCGCCGCGTCCGAGGGCCTGCCGAGGCGGAAGCGGGCCACCGCCCGGTTGACGAGCGCCCCCGCGTATTCGGGCTGGGCGGCGATCGCGGCGTCCAGCCGGCGGACGGCCTCCTCGTCGTCGCCGCGTTCGAGGGCGATCGTGCCCTGCATGCACAGCAGGTCCGGGTCGGAGGGCCGCAGCGCGAGGCCCGCCGCCACATCGGCCTCGGCCGCGTCCAGGTCGCCGCCGTCCAGGTGCAGCTCCGCGCGCCGCAGCCGGGTGGGCATGTCCTGCGGCTCCATCTCCAGCACGTAGCCGAGGTCGGCCAGCGCGCCCTCGACGTCGCCCACCTCCAGCCGCGCGGTCGCCCGGTTGTAGTACAGCTCGGGGAAGGGCGGGGCCATGACGACGGCGCGGTCGTAGTCGGCGAGCGCGGCGGCGATGTCCCCCCGCTTGCGGGCGAGCTTGGCGCGTTCGCTGAGGTAGTCGGTGTAGTACGGGTCCATCTCGATGAGCGTGGTGAAGCCGGCGTAGGCCTCGTCGTGGCGGCCGAGCGCGGCCAGCAGGCGGGTGCGGTTGTAGAGGAGCTGCGAGCGGTGCACCACCCACTCGTCGGGGTCGAGCGCGGCGTCCAGCCTCTCCATGCCCGTGCGGACCAGGTCGAGGGCGTGGTGCAGGTTGCCGCGGTGCATCTCGATGAGGGCCAGCGCGTTGTCGTTGAAGACCTGGCGCAGCAGGCGTTCCTTGGGGTCGGGGAGCAGGGCGGCGATCGCCACCGCGTTGTTCTGCCAGGCCAGCGCGGTCTCGTGGTCGCGCGGCGAGTAGAAGCGGGTGTACAGCATGGCGATGCCGTAGCTGCTGATCATGTGGGCGTTGGGGTCGGTGAACCGCCTGCGCAGATCCATGCAGAGCTCGTGCGACTCCTCCAGGCGGTTGAGCGGCACGAGCGCGTTGGCGGCCAAGGCGGTGAACCGGCGGAAGTCGTCGGGGTGGGCGGACGGATCGGTGACCGCCCGGCCACGATGCCCGAAGTCGAGGGTGGCGGTGGAGAAGCCGATGACGGCGCTGACCCGCAGGGCGTCGGTGAGCGCCTCGCGCCCGCGGCCGCCCGGGTCCGCGCCGCGTTCCCGGTGGTACGGGATCGCGCCCATCTTGGTCCCCGAGCTCGCGCCCGGCGTCAGCTCGTCGGCGCGCAGGTCGTGCAGTTCGCGGACGAACGCCTGCTCCGCGGCGGCGTAGGCGGCGATCTCGGCGGGGTCGTCGCTGGTGCCGTCGGCGGTGACGTAGGCCCTGACCAGCTCCTCGGCCGTTCGCCGGTCTTCGGCGTCCGGGTGCGGCTCGGCCACGTGGACGGTGTCGGCGTGGTGCGCCAGCGCCTCGGCCAGCTCCGGCAGCAGCTCCTCGTCCGCGCCGGAGACCACGACCCGCAGCGTGCCGGGGTCGCACCTGCGCAGGAGCAGCGCGACGAGCTCCTGGGTCGTGTGCTCGGCCGCGTGGACGTCCTCGAACACCAGGCACGGCGGCGCGCCGCCCGCGTCGGCCACCCGTCGCGCGTACTCGGCCAGGAACGTCACGATGCCCTGGTTCATGCAGCGGATCATGTGGGCGCCGTAGAAGCGGGTCCGCTGCTCGAAGGGGCCGGTGAAGGCGAGCTGCTGGGGCGCGGGCCCGACGATCTCGGCGAGCTCCGGGATGCCGTACAGGAGCTCGACCCGGTGATGGTCGACCAGCTCGGGCCACCGGGCGTAGGCGTCGGGCAGCAGGGCGCGCAGCGCCGTGTCGGCTCCGGTGTAGGGGCCGCGCAGCCGACGGTGGCACACGCAGACGACGGCGTGCTCGCCGGTCTCCTCGGCGGCGCGGCGCAGCCGGTCGGCGCGGCGGGCCCCGGTGAGCCTCAGGTGGGGCCGGCGAGCCGGGTGACGGCCCTGGACTGGCATATCAGTTCACTCCCTCGGTGACGACGGGTCCGGCGGGCCGGGTCCGGGCGGGCCGGCGCTTGCGCCAGGACAGGTAGGCCGGCAGGACCAGCCAGGTGACGAGCAGGACCATCGCCACCGCCCCGTCCCAGAAGGCGGCGTGTGACGGCCCGGCGCCCAGGCCCTGGACGGCGACCTCGACGTACTGCACCGTGACGGGCAGCGAGCCCAGCACCACGAAGCCGAGCATGACGACGACGCCGAGGACGATGAACGGCCCGTACCATCGGCCGACCCTGCGGTCGTGCTCGGTCCACCGCTGCTCGTCGACGGCGCGGTGCGGTTTGCCGAGCAGCCGCCAGATCCTGTTGCGCAGCAGCGCCGTGCTGGCGTCGTGCAGGTCGTGGCAGTTGAGCGCGGTGGCGAACACGTAGTAGAGGTCGGTGCGCAGGTAGAGCTGGAACTGCCAGACGAAGCGCGTCAGGACGGTGAAGGCCAGGGCGAGCGCGACCCGGCCGGTCAAGGAGAAGCCCCCTCCGGGCTCGCGCGTGAGGTCCGCGAGCAGTCCGAGCAGGCTGAAAACCACGACATCGCACGCCATGCCGGACATGAACGGCATGTACCGCTTGCGGCGCTCCACGCTGAGCAGGCCGTTCATCTTCGTCTCGAAGACGATGTAGAAGTACCGGTTGCTGATGCCGAGCCGGCTGCGCAGGCCGAGGCGGCGCCCGGCGAGCATGTGCGAGGCCTCGTGCAGGTAGATCAGCGGAAGCTGGCCGAAGAGGATGCCGAACTGGACGACGAGCAGCGAATCGGTGAAGAACATGTGGCCGGGGCGGGGCAGCAGGTCGTCGTGGCGGGTGGCGGTGAGCAGCCAGGCGGCGAAGACCGCGACGTAGGCGACGACGGCGAGGGGCGAGAACGCCGCGCGGGCGAGCCATCGCAGCGGGAGGCGGCCGGAGGGCGCGGCTTCCTGGTCTCCCGCGCCGTGCGCCTCCCCGTCCGCCGTCTCGCCGGAGCGGACGAACCCCAGTTCGTGCAGCGTCTCCAGGAACTCGTCCATGTCGACCTGCTCGCCGTAGGTGGACTCGTACCACCGCGCGGCCTGGTCCGGGGGCATGCCCTCTGCCATCTTCCTCAGCAGGGCGGCGCCGTCGCCGGGAAGCACCGCGTAGGAGTCGGTGTCGACCCTGCCGACCACGACCTCGTCCCCCTCGGAGACGAAGCTCAGCTCGTGGAAGGCGACCGCGACGTCGTTCATGATCTACTCCATTCCCCCGCGGCTGGATGTGGCGGGCGCCTGGCGCGGCGGGTGCTGTGCGCACGGCGACGCGCGCACAGCACCTGTTCATGCGCCGCCGTGCGTCAGTTGGCTGCCGGGTAGGTGCACTGGCAGGTGGCGGAGGTCAGGCGGACGTCGCTGGTGCGCCGGACGGTGATCTTCTTGATCGTCGTGGTCGACTTCATGGAAGCCTCCTTTTGGCTGATTTAGCTCGCCCGTTATCGGGTGAACTCCTGGGGGTCGTCGATCTTCTCGGCGACCGAGCAAACAATGCATCAGCCGACAGGAGGTGGCATATCAGGAAAATTGCGTACTTGTAGGGCGGCCGCATTATGCGGAGTGTGGCTTTCGAGGTTTCCGGCGCAGGTGGACGTGAAATGGCGGGGCACGCCGGCTACGCAAGGACGCGGCGCGCCTCGGCGGGGGTGACCGGCGCGCCGGCGGTGACGCCGTGCACGACGTGAGCGAGGATCTCGGCGCCGCGCACCACGCGGGGGCCGGGACGGTTGAAGAAGGCGGGCCCGTCGAGCACCCACACGCGCCCGTCCCGCGCCGCGGGCAGGTCGGACCAGCCGGGCAGGCGGGTGAGCACCGGACATTCCGCCTCGGTGCGCTCGGGCGTGAAGCCGCACGGGATCAGCACGACCGCCTCGGGCCCGGCGGCGCGCAGGCGCTCCCATTCCATCGGCCCGGTGTGCTCGCCCGCCGCGGCGAGCAGCGGCTCGCCGCCGGCCGTGCCGATCTGCTCGGGAACCCAGTGACCGGCCGGCCACAGCGGGTCCAGCCATTCGATCGCGGCCACGCGCGGGCGCGGGCGTCCGGCCACCGCGTCCCGTACGGCGGCGAGCCGGTCGCGCAGCTCGCCGGCCCTCTGCGCGGCGACCTCGGGCACGCCGAGGACCTGCCCCACCCGCAGGAGGCATCCGAGGACGTCGTCCAGCGTGCGGGGCTCCAGGCTGATCACGCGGGGCGCCGCGCCCATGACCCGCACCGCCTCGGACACGGCGGTGTAGGAGACGGCGCACACGTCGCACAGGTCCTGGGTGAGGATCACGTCCGGGGCCAGCCCGGCCAGCCGCGGGACGTCGATGGCGTAGAGGGACGAGCCGCGGTGCGCCGCGCCGCCCACCGCGTCCGAGATCTCGCGGCTGGTCATCCGGTCGGTCGCCAGCTCGGCCCGGGTGACCACGGGGACGGACCCGACCTCCTCCGGAGGCCAGTCGCACTCGTGGGTGCGCCCCACCAGGTCGCCGGCCAGGCCGAGGCAGGCCACCAGGTCGGTGGCGGCGGGCAGCAGCGACACGATGCGCATACCACGAGCCTAGAACGGGCCCCGGCCGCGCGGCACGGCGCCGTACGGCCGGGGCCAGGAGGCGTCAGCCCAGAAGCGTCGGGGTCGGAGGCGTCAGCCGGAGGCGTCGGGGTCGGAGGGGGGTCAGGCCAGGGGACGGCCCTCGCCGCGCCAGGCGTGCAGGACCCGGTGGCCGCTCGGCCTCATGGGCCTCATGTCCGGCGAGGCGCCGAACGTCGAGACGTACTTCTGCCGGTCGAACAGCTCGACCTGCCAGCCGGCCTCCGTGAGCACCTTCTCGTGGTCGGTGAAGTACCACTCGGCGCACTCCATGACGATGCTGCACGAGGGGGCCAGGTAGCCCTCGGGGTCCGCGGTGACCTGGCGGAGGAACCACGACGGGTCGTTGTCGGGCGAGTAGCTGAGGTGGGCCAGGCCGGACTTCCTGGTGGCCTCCGAGAGCTGGTCGGTGTCCGCCAGGTAGGGCGGGTTGGACACCACGACCTGGACGTTCCGCGGCGGGTCGGCCGTGAACGGCGAGAAGAGCTCGTCGGTGAAGTAGCACTGGTAGAGCTTGAGGGTGTACGGGGGCCGGAGGAGCCGGGCCGCGTTGTTCCTGGTGAGACGGAGCGCCGCGGCCGACAGCTCGCTGCCGTAGGCGTCGACGGCCGGACGGCGCCTGAGCACCGACACCGCGACGGCGCCCGACCCCACGCCGACCTCCAGGAGGCCGGGACGGGCCTCCCCTCCCGCGTAGAGGTCCACGGCCCGGACGGCGAGCAGGGCGAGCAGCTCGGTGGCCGGGTGCGGGATGATCACGCCGGGTTCGACCTCGAAGTCGTCGCCGAGGAAGGTCTCGGCGCCGGTCAGGTAGCCGAGTGGCACCCCGCGCACGCGGTCGGCCACGAGCCGGTCGAGGCCGCGGGCCGGGTCGTCCGCCGAGGCGCTCGCCACCAGGAGCGCGGCCTCCCGGTCCCAGTCGGCGATCTCCCCGGCGCGCAGGCCGATCTTCGCGGCGCGCAGCCGCTCGGCGACCGGCCCCACCAGGTCCTGGGTTCCCTCTGTCACGATCACGTTCCTCTCGCCTTGTCCTGTTTCACGGCGTGCGGCCGCGAAGGGCCGTTCCCGGTCGTCCGCCGGGTGAGCGGCGCGGGGTCAGATCATGTTCCACTCGCCGGGATCGACGGTGAGCGTCGCCGCCCTGGCGACGCCCTTGGGCAGGGGAACGGTCACGGGTCCGAAGTCCGGGTGGCGGGCGACGCGGCGCAGGACCGCCTCGACCGGGTGGTCATCGAGACCGGGCGTATCGCGCCGTCCTCGCCGGCCAGCAGGCCCGTGAGGCGCAGCGACCCGCTCGCCCTGTCGTGCCCGACCGCGCCGCCCCGCAGTTCGAGCAGGCGGAGCGGGGTCCCGCTCCCCCGCCCTGCGGGCAGGTCGGCGAACTCCAGGCACCGGGGCCACGCCTCGACCGGGTCGTCCCAGCGGGGACGGGCCGCGTGCCCCATCGGCCGCGCGCCCGTCCGCGCGGCGCCGCGCAGGTCCACGATGCCGTCGGCAGGCCTGCCGTGCGCGAGCAGCACGGCGGGCCTGGCCGGGACGCCCTCGTCGTCGAAGAGCCGGTCGGCGAAGCCCCACGAGGCGTGGTCCAGGATGCCGACACGCCCCTCCTGCGCGCCGAGGCCCGGGATGCCGGCGCGCCCGCCCGCCGGGGCGTCGAGGCTGCCGTCCCGTCCGGTGAGCTGGCCGGCCAGCACCTGCAGCAACTGGGCGGTGGCCCACGGCGAGACCGCGCAGCCCTCGCCCCCCGGCTCGGGCGCCAGCAGGTCGGACAGCGGCTCGGGCAGCCGCCCGTCCAGGGCGCGGCGCATCGCGGCCGGCGAGGGGCCGAGCCAGGTGCGGGTCAGCACGAGGCCGCCCGTCTTCGCCGACACCGTGCACCAGGCCAGCTCGACGCGCTCCGCCGCGGCGGCGCCGAGCGAGTCGACGTAGACGCGGCGCAGCGTCCTGTGCCCGAGCAGCACCCGGTGCAGGCGGTCGCCGAGCAGCGTGGCCAGCGTGTCCGTCACCACCGCCCAGGCGGCACGGATCTCGGCCGGGTCACACGGCTCCTCCTCGAACCCCTCCTCGACGCGGCCCGCGAAACCGGGGAGCGGGCGTTCGCCGGGCGGGGCGGGACGCACCGGGTGGCGGCACCGGGCCAGCGCCTCCGCGAGCCGGCGGCCCGCGGCGACCGTGGCCATGCCCTGCCACGGCAGCGCCGCCTCGCCGAAGCCGGACCCGTCGGGCGTCCACACCCGGCACACCGCGCCCATGTCGTGGGTGGTGCGCAGCGCCGGGGCCGCGAGGTCGCCGGACAGGACGGCGTCCGACCTGGCCACGGTCAGCAGGTCGGCGGGCCCGGCCCCGGCGAGACGCCCGGCGGCCTCACCCGGGCCGGGCACCGGACGGGGCACGCCGGTCGCGGACGGGCGCCCGGTGGCGTCGTTCATCCGAGGTCCGGGGCGCAGGTCTCGCTCATCACGTCCTCGATCAGTTCGTCGATCTCGTCCGCGCAGCCGCCGCAGCCGGTGTTCGCGCCGCTCGTGACACGCACCTTCTCCAGCGTGTCGGCGCCCGCCCGGATGGCACGGACGATCGTGTCCTCGCTGACGTGACGGCACACGCAGACGATCGGGTCGTCCCACGTCATATCGGCCACCGCCGGACCCAGCCGACCAGGCCGTCGTCCCCCAGGGACGCGACGACCTGGTCGGCGGGGAAGTCGTCGTGGTGCAGCGTGGGCACCCCCACGACGCGCAGCCCGGCGGCGCGGGCCGAGCGCAGGCCGGTCATCGAGTCCTCGAAGGCGAGCGCGTCACCGGGCGCGACGCCGAGCATCTCGCACGCCCGCAGGTACATGTCCGGCGCGGGCTTGGGGTCGTCGACCTCGTCGGCGGCGATGCTCACCGGGAAGACGCCGGTGAAGCCGCCGCGCAGCAGCGCCGCCTCCAGCAGCGCGCGCGGCGAGTTGCTGGCCACCGCGACCGGCACGGCGGACGCGGCGGCGGCGACCAGGTCGTGCGCGCCCGGCATCGCCTCGGCCCGGCTCCCGACGACCTCGGCGACGAGGCCGAGCAGTTCGCCGGCGATGGCGGGGCCCTGGCCCGGCTCCTGGAAGAGCTCGGCGATCGCCTCGGCGGCGTCGGGGAGCGACCTGCCGATCACCAGCGCCTTCTGCTCCACGCCGAACGGCAGCCCGCGCCGGGCGAACAGCTCGGTCTCGGCGACCGTCCAGCACGGCTCGGTGTCCATGAGCAGCCCGTCGCAGTCGAACACGACGGCCTTCGGCTGCCAGGAGTACAGCGGCGACTCAGATCCCATTTTCCAGCTCCCCTATGGCCTGTTCCAACAGCTCCGCCACCAGGCTGACGTCTTCGCCCGGTGTGATCAACGGCGGATGCAGGGCGACGGCCGAGGGCGCCATGCCGGTGCTCGCGAGCAGCAGGCCGGGCCGCCCCGCGCGCGGGCGGGCGGCGATCGCGCGCAGCCGGGACGCGTACGGCCCCTCCAGCTCGACCACGGCCACGCCGCCCACGACGCGCACGGCGCGGACCAGGTGCCGCTTGACCAGGGCCGACAGGACGTCCTCCAGGCGGGCGGCGAGCGCCGGCACCGTCCGCGCGGGGGTGTCCGGCCCGTCCCAGCGGTCGAGGACGGTGTCCACGGCGGCGAGCGCGAACGGGTTGCCGGCGAAGGTCGACGAGTGGCTTCCGGGCGGGAAGACCTCGGGCGCGGCCAGGGGTTCGCGCGCCCACACGCAGCTGAACGCGGTGAGGCCGTTGGTCAGGGCCTTACCGGCCACCACGATGTCCGGCTCGATGCCGTGCAGCTGGAAGCCCCATTCGGGGCCGAGCCGGTGCAGGCCGGTGAAGATCTCGTCCACGACGATCAGCCCGCCCAGGGAGCGGACGTGGTCCACGACGCGCCGCAGGTGGCCGGTGTCCGGCAGCACGAAGCCGCCGACGTTCAGCAGGGGTTCGACGACGAGCGCGGCGACCCCGGTGGGCGGGACGCCGAACGGGTCCTCCACGCCGAGGCGTTCGACCGCCGCGGCGCAGGCGGGGTTGCAGCCGCCGCTGGAGGGACGGTGGGCGCAGGTCGCGCAGTCGGGGTACGGCAGGCGTACCACGTCGGGGCCGGGCCAGGGCTGGGCGGCGCGGTACCGGCTGCTGGCGCTGAGGTGCGCGGTGAACGGCGAGCGGCCGTGGTAGCCGCCCTGGAAGGTCAGCACCGTGCCGCCGCCGCGGTTGGCGGCGACGACGCGCATGGCCATCTCGATGCCCTGCGCCCCGCCCAGCTCGACCGCCACCCGGCCGGGGACGCCGACGGCGCGCGAGAAGCGGTCCGCCAGCCGTTCCAGCACCCGCAGCCGCAGGCCGGACTCGCAGAACGACGGCAGCGCGGGCAGGTCCATGGCCCGCTCGCACGCCTCGCGGAGGATGCCGGGGTCGTAGCCGAGGGCGAGGGCTCCGTTGGCCGCCTCGGCGTCGATGTACTCGCGGCCCTCCTCGTCGTAGAGGCGCACGCCGGAGGCGCGGGCGAAGCGCACCTCGGGCGGGGTCCGGTAGACCAGGTCGCCGGCCGCGACCCAGCCGGGGATCTCTCGGGCCGTCACGATGTCTCCTCCGTGCCGCCGAGCCAGGTGTGGGCGGCGACGGTGGGGATCTGGGGGCTGAGGCCGGGCACGTTGCTCTCGATCTGGCTGGTGGCGACGGAGAGCACGTCCCACAGCAGCGGGGCGGGCGGGGTGCGGCCGGGGAACAGGTCGAGCAGGGCCGACCAGTCCGCGGACGGGTCGCCGTCCAGCGCACGCCGCGCGAGGCGCGCGACCTCCTCGTCCGGGCAGGCGGCGAGGCGGCGCAGGCTCGCCCGCGCGTCCAGGTCGTGCGCGGGGCAGGCGTCGTGCAAAGCCCGGACGGCGGCGGACAGCTCGGCGTCCGGCACCGGGTCCTTACGGCGGGCCGTGGCGATCACCGGGGCGCCGGTGGCCAGCTCCAGCAGGGCCAGCTCACGGACCACGTCGGCGGGCTCGTCGGCGGTGTGGACGAAGTTGAACAGGGTGGTCGGGCCGCCGAGGCGGGTGCGCAGGGTGTCGCCGCGCCGCGAGCGCGGGTCGGCGGCGCCCTTCAGCGCGGCCAGCCGGCACGCGGCGGGCAGCGGGCCGCGCGTGGTGTCGGGCAGGGTGTCGCGCAGGGTGAGCAGGAGGCTGTCGCCGGCGGGCAGCAGCAGGTCGACGACCTCGGCGCGTGCCCAGCTCGCGATGTTGAACTGGTACCGCCACACCTCGCGGGTCAGCAGCGGCGTGAACCGGAAGCGCGCCGCCGCGACGACGGCGAAGCCGTTCTCGTCCAGGAACTCCAGCACGGGCGGGACGCGGCGGCCCGCGACCGCGTCCGGCTTGGCGACCACGAACGTCGTGGCCAGCGCGTCGGCGACGTCCGTGCGGAAGGCGCCGTGCCGGAAGTACGGGTCGGTCCGGTAGAGCTCCGCCTTGACGGCGGCCCTGGTCAGCGCCGCGCAGTACTCCTCGGGCACGTCGCTGGCGCCGAGGGCGGCGTCGGCGAGCGTGGTCATGAGGCACCCGCCTTCGTCCCGGCACGGTCCTGCTCGTGGCCGTGGTCGCGACCGGCGGCCCGCTCCGGATCCCGGCCGGCGGCCCGCGCGGGGCTCACAAGCCGGGCGGGGTCCGCGGCCTGGGCTAGGTCCCCGGCGAGGTCGTGGCCGCCGGGAGGGGTCTCGGCGCCGTCCAGCAGGACCGCGGCGGTGCCGTCCGGGCGGGGGCGGGACGGGTCGAGGGCGAGGCGGCCCTCGGCGAGCGCGGTGAGGACCCAGCGCAGCACCGGCCGGTCGCTGTGCGCCTTCTGGCGCCGCTCGTGCGCGTCGACGTCCTCGCGGGACGGCGGCCTCGGGCCGTGGTACTCCAGCGCGGGGCCGCGGGCCAGCACGGGGCCGCCGTCGTGGGTGTCGTCGACGAGGAACGTCGAGGTGCGGGTGGCCGTGTCGCCGCGGCGCAGCGCGACGCCCACCGGGTCCATCCCGACCAGGGCCCGCGCGCCGGAGCCGTCCAGGGACGCCAGGTCGCCGGGGTGCTGGTTGATGATCCGGTTACGGAAGTGGGCGAGGAACCGGCCGTGGATCCAGCGGTGGTAGGCCAGCACGACGAGGTCGATCTCGCCGTCGGCGCGCTCGAAGTCCCGTACCCGGGCCAGCAGGCGGTCGTGGAACGCCTCGGCGCGCGCCCGGTAGGCGGCGCGGTCCTCCTCGGTGACGCAGGCGCGGTGGCCGCCGCACTCGGCGGCGAACCGGCCCGGCCAGGTGGGCACGCCCGCGCGGGCCGCGACGTCCAGGGCGCCCGCCCGCTCGCGGTCGGAGGCGACGAGCACGACCCGCAGCAGGTCGGGGCGCTCGGCGGCCAGGTCCAGGGTGGTCGTCAGGTTCGCCCCCGTGGCCGAGACCAGCGCCATCACCCGCAACGGCCGCGGCCGCCCGGCGAGCAGCGGCGTCACGGCAGGCATCGAAGACTCCGGTGGAGCCGTGGCATCGAAGATGCCCCATGCGTCCTGTCGGGATTCGGCGTCAGGGGACTCGCACCGGCCGGTCCGTGGCATGGCGGCGGCGCGGCGGTCATCCGAGGGCCCCGGTGAGGGACAGGAGTTCGGCGGACACGTCCCGCCAGGCCGGGCGGCCGGGTTTGACCAGGTGCATGTGGCGGGCCTCCGGGATCAGGCGGACCCGGACCCGACCGCCCTTCGCGCGCAGGGCGTCGGCGTAGGAGGTGGTCTGGGAGACCGGGACGGCCTGGTCGGCGGCGCCGTGCACGAGCAGCACCGGACAGCCGGGCACGGGACCGTGCACGGGAGACGCGTCCGGGAGCTCGGCGGCGGGCCGGCCCCCGAGCAGGCCGCGTACGGCTCCCGTGCCGAGGTCGTCGCGTTCGGCGGCCTCCAGGTCGGTGATCGGGGCCAGGCCCGCCACGGCGGCGAGCCCGCCGAGGCGCGCGGCGGCGACCAGCGCGAGGTGCCCGCCCGCCGAGTGCCCGGCGAGGACCGTCGCCCCGAGCGGCACGCCGGAGCTCTCGCACAGCGCCCGCACGGCCGCCGTCACGTCGTCGGCGCAGCCCGGCCACTCGCCGCCCGCGCCCACGGTCCGGTATTCGACGCTCGCGGCGAGGACCCCGCGCGCGGCGAGGTCCCGGCAGGCGGCTTCCATGCTCGCCGCGTCCTTCTCCGGCCGCCAGAACCCGCCGTGCACGAGCACCACCGCGGCCCCGACGGGAGTGGCGGGCCGGTGGACCAGCACGTGTTGACGCTCGCCGGGCCCGTAGGCCAGCCGGGTCGCACCGGACGTACCGGTCCCGCCGGAGGTGCCGGACCCACCGGTCCCGCCGGAGGTGCCGGACTTATCGGACGTTCCGGTGGCCGACGTCGCCGGGGTCGCGAGGACCGGGTCGGTCGTGGGGAGCAGGTCGTTCACAGGACGCCCAGGTGCGCGAGGCGGTCGCGCCAGTAGGTGAAGCGCTCGTCGGGCATGCGGACCTCGCGTCTGCGGGCGTCGTCCTCGTCGGCCGCGCCGAGCCGCCACCACACGTGGCCGTCCGACCTTCTGATCAGGAAGGCCCTGCGCTTCTGGGCGGGGCTCTGGATCATCAGCGAGATCGTGTCCGGATCGGTGATGGTGGTGTGGAGCTGCTCGTGGTGCAGGGTGATCACGTCGCCGGCGCGCTCCTCGCGCACGAAGTACGGCCAGAACCGGTCGACGTCGGCGTTCTCGTCCAAGACCTGGTCGGTGGCGTACAGCGTGTGGTGGTAGACGCCGTGCAGCAGGTAGGCGGTGAACGAGTAGCGGTGGTTGTGCACCCGCTCGTACTGGTCGGTGTTGGCGAGGCGCAGCCGGATGCGCAGGCCCTTCTCCGGCTCGTCCCAGATGACGATCTTGTCGTCGAGGGCGTGGCACTCGCACTTCTCCCGCAGCGCGGGCACCCCGGGCACCCGGTCCACGAGGGCGGCGAGCAGCGCGCGGTCGTCGCCGAGCCGGTGGGCGATCTCGTGGGTGACCCGGGCGGCGTCCTCGATGTCGTCCCAGTTCACCGCGGGCAGGCCGTGCATCACGGCCAGGATCTCGTCCTCGGCCGGCGCCGGGCGGGTCCCTGAGGTCTGGATGGAAGTCACGTGCGCGTCCCCCCGTCAGATCACGTCGAGCCGGTGCAGCCGGCCGACCAGTTCCTCGAACTCCGCCGGCTGCATCTGCTTGCGGACGCGGCGGTCCTCCCGTTCCTTGTCCGCGCCGTAGCGCCACCACAGCCGCCCGGTCTCCCGTTCGGTGATCAGCGAGCGGTCCTTCTCGGAGGGGCCGCGCAGGAACAGCGAGACGGTGTCCGGCGTGGTGAAGGTGGTGTGGACCTCGGTGTGGTGCAGCGAGTACGTGCTGCCCGCGGTCTGCCGGGTGACGAAGCGCGGCACCGCCTTGACCTCGGACAGCACCGCGTCGGCGTCGTCCTGCACGTGCCAGGGGACGGACTCGTCCAGCTCGCCGACCAGCTCGTGGCGGGTGTGCCGGTAGGCGCCGGTGAGGATTCTGCTGGTGAAGGAGAACCGGTGGTCGTGCGGGCGGTCGCGGTGCTCCTTGGTGGAGATGTGGACGCGCAGCCGCACGCCGTTCGGCGCGTCGTGCACGACGATCTTGTCGAGCAGGCGGTGCCGTTCGCACAGCGCCATCAGCGAGGGCGTCTCACGGACCCGGTCGATCATCGTCCGCAGCGTCCGCCGGTCGGCGGCCAGCTCGGCGAGGATCTCGCGGGTCGTGCGGTGCGTCTCGGGCAGGTTCGTCCAGTCCACGTCGAGCTTGTCGAGCGCATCGAGAACATCGGACACGTCGGTTCACCCTCCAGTCCTTGCCATCAGGTCAGGTCGAACGAACCGCGCGTGCGCGCCAGGCGCGCGGTCCAGGTGATCAGCGCGCACCCGGCGGCCCCCCAGGCCACGCCGACGAGCAGCTCCGCGGCGAGCCCGGCGGCCAGGCCGCCGCCCGGGGCGACGGCCTCCATCGCGTGGTGCACGGGCAGGACGGCCGACACCCACCGCAGGACCTCCGGCAGGTGCTCCACCTCAACCAGTGCCCCGGACAGGCCGATCAGCACGACCTGGGACAGGTTCGGCACGAGGAACACGTCGCGGTAACGCACGGCGTACGAGGAGGCGGCCAGGCCGAGGCCCGCGCTGCTCAGCCCGACGGCCACCACCGCGGCGGCGAGCCGCAGCCACTGGCCGCCGTCCAGGGAGACGCCGAACAGGCCCGCCACGACGGCCGCGGTGATCGCGGTGGTGATCAGGCCGTCCACCACGTGCGGGAGCGCCCGGACGACGAGCGTGCCCGGGAGGCGGTGCGGCGCGGCGAGCAGGCCGCCCATCGTGCCGTACCCGCGCTCGTTGCCCACCGCGAGCCCGACGCCGAGCAGGACGCTGCCGGACATCGTCAGCAGCGTCGCGCCGACCAGCAGCCGCCCCCGGTCGGCGAAGACGCCCGCGCCGAGCGAGACGAACACCGCGCCGAGGGCCAGCGGGCGCACGACCCGCGACGACAGGTACCCCCAGGGGTTGAGCCACGTGAACAGGCCCTTGTAGGAGAGCCAGGCGTGGGTGAGCACTCGGGCGGCGATCATCGCGTCACATCCGGTAGGCGTCGGGGTCGCCGCGCATGCCGCGCAGGGCCAGATGGAACAGCGCGGCGCCCAGCACGGCCCACGCCGCCACGAGCACGGTAGCGACGCCGAGGTCGTTCCAGTCGCCGGCCTCGACGGCGTCGACGGCCCACGTGAGCGGCAGCGCCTTGGCCCAGCTCTGCAGGAGCGGCGGCATCTGCCAGATGGGGATCAGCGCGCCGCTGACCGCGAGCAGCAGGGCCGGCACGCCGTTGGTCATGCCGGCGGCGTAGCGGAACCGGAGCACGACCACGGCGAGCGGGAGCATGACGACCACGACGGACAGCGTGAGGACGAGCATGCCGAGCAGCGTGGGCAGCGGCCGGTCGATCCTGACCCCGCCCCAGGCGAGCTGGACGAAGACGCCGCTGACGGCGAGCGTCGGCAGGGCCTGCACGGCGATGCCGAGGAACCGCCCGGCGAGCACGGGCAGGACGCCCCGGGGCGCGGCGGCTGCCATCTCCAGCGTGTTCCACTGACGCTCGAACAGGACGGCGAAGACGATGAGGATCGCCACGGTGTCGATCATGGCGGCGGCGCTGACCCCCGCGACGAGGCGCAGCCCGGACTCGCCGGTCTTGACGTGCAGGATCCACGCCAGGCAGACGGGCAGCACCCCGCCGGTCATCCACGTCAGCGGGGTCATGCCCTGCTGGCGCAGGTGGGTGCGCGCCGCGCCGAGGACGACGGCGGTCACGCCGGGTCCCCGACCAGGTCCAGGTAGGCGTCCTCCAGCGACGGCGGCGCGACGCTGAGGTTGACGACCTGGGGGCCGAACGTCTGGAGGATCCACGTCGCGGCGGCGGGGCCGTCGGCCACGTCGACCACCCACACCCCGCCCTCCGTGCGCACGCCGCGCAGCCCCGGGCACGCGGCCAGGGCCGTCTCCGGCGCCGCCACGTCCTCGTGCAGTTCGAGCTGGATGCGCGTGCCCAGCGCGTCGCCGGCGAGCGCGCGCAGCCGGGCGGGGGACGCCTCGGCGACCACCGTGCCCGCGCGCAGCACCAGCACACGGTCGCTGAGCTGCTCGGCCTCCACCAGGTCGTGGGTGGTCAGCAGCACGGCGCGGCCTTCGTCGACGAGCTTGCGCACCAGCGTCCTGAGCTGACGTCCCGCCGCCGGGTCCAGGCCCGCGGACGGCTCGTCCAGGACCAGGACGGGCGGGTCGTGCAGCAGGGCCCTGGCGATGTGCAGGCGCTGCCGCATGCCGCGCGAGAAGGTCTCCACCTTGTCGCCGGCGCGGTCGCCGAGGCCCATCTCGCCGAGCAGGTGGGACGCCCGCGCGGTCAGCGGGCGGCCCGCCATGCCGTACATGGTGCCGAAGAACTTGAGGTTCTCCAGCGCGGTGAGCCGGGGGTAGAGGCCGGTGTCGCCGCCGAAGGAGAACCCGCAGCGGCGGCGGACCGCACGGGGCTCGGTCCGCACATCCGCGCCCGCCACGGTGGCCGTCCCCGAGGTGGGTTCGAGCAGCGTGACGAGAATGCGCGCGGTCGTGGTCTTGCCCGCGCCGTTCGGGCCGAGCAGGGTCACCAGCTCGCCGGGCGCGACGTCGAAGCTGACGCCGTCCAGCGCCGTGCGGGGCGGCTTCTTCCTGCTCGTGAAGACGCGGCGCAGCTCGCGTACGGCGAGGCCGTCGTGCGGCGCGGGGCCGCTCACCGGGGCCTCCGCCCGGCCGGCGGGGCGGGGGCGGCGAGCGTCGCGACGCGTCGCAGCGAGGCGTCCCCCGCCGCGTCCTTGGGCAGCACGAACGAGCCGGCGCCCGGCCCCAGCCAGGGGTCGTCGCCGAGACCGAGCGCGGCGTAGGCGGTGAAGGAGACCAGGTCCCAGATCTGGTCCTCCGCGACGCCGGCCGCGCGGGCGTTGCCGATCTGGCGGTCGATGGGCTGCGACCCGGCGGCCACGACGTCGTCGTCCTGGTACCACAGGGAGTTCTCGGGGTTGTGGTGCAGCGCCTGGCCGCCGAGCCGGGCGGCGTCGCAGCGGTCGGTCATGAGCATGATGTTCCTGCGGTCCACGACCTCGACCGCGCGGGCGGCGATCGCCAGGTCGACGTGCTCGCCGTCGAAGTTCACGCAGGAGGCGACCCGGCCGGCCGCGCACAGCCGCATGATGGCGGCGGCCACCGGGCCGACCTGCTCGGGGAGGTCCGACAGGTTCCAGGACGGCAGGTCGTAGGAGGCGATCAGGGCGTCGCGCCGCTCCCGGGCCTTGCGGGTGCGGAACGCGTGCCTGATCGGCAGGGGCATGTCGTTGAACAGGTGGTCGGTGACCACCCGGGTGCCCTTGAGCGGCGTCTCCACCGACCAGGCGACGTTCACGAGCTCGTAGGTCAGCTCGGCGGCCCGCGCGGCGTCGGCCTTGGTGTAGTGGCCGAGCGCGGGGCGCACGCCGGACTCGACCAGGAGCCTGATGATCCACAGCAGGTCCGGGTGCTTGCGGTCGAGCCGGTCGTACAGGTCGGAGTCGGGCGTCAGCGCGTCGGGCGAGATGACCATGTAGAGCAGGCCGAGCCGCCCGCACATGGCCAGGCGTTCCCATTCGTGCCGGTTCGGCGGCCACACCGTGGCGGCGGGGGTGCCGCCGTGGCTGGCCAGCAGCGGGCCCTCCAGAGCCATGCCGGGCACGAACGGCAGCGCGCCGCGCTTGCGCAGTTCGTGGAAGCGGCGCATGAACAGGACGAACTCCTCCAGCCTGTCGTGCCGGAGGTAGACCGTGGGCACGCAGACGACGCCTTCGCGGGCGGCGGCGGCGTTGAGCTCGATCAGGTCGATGCCGGAGAAGTCGGAGAAATCAACCTGGCCGATGCTGTGGCAGTGCATCTCCACCGGGAGCGCCTCGACGAAGTACCCGCCGCCGTCGAGCTCGCGCGGCGCCCCGGACCCGCTCTCGAACACCAGCTCACGGCCCTCCAGGCGAGCCGTCTGGGCACGCGGCCCCTCCGCGCCGAGCACCACGCCCGCGTGCAGCGCGGGCTCCGGACCTTCCGCGGTCCCCATCGCCTAGTCCCCCGCTCCCGCGCGTACCAGCCCCATCTGGAGGAACCTGTCGAGGTATCTCTCGACGTCGGGCCGCAGCCCCGGATCGCCGAGCCGGCGCACCATGTCGTCCACGACCACCGGGTACTCGCGGCCGTCGCAGAGGCCCCACAGCGTCAGGCCCTGCTCCGACAGCCGGTACACCGAGTCGATGGACTTCGCCAGCACGATGCGGTCGGCGGCGCGCAGCGGCATCCATTCCGGCGAGCGCACCAGGCCCGGGCCGTGGACGTCCCAGGTGGACCAGCGCGACGCCGCGGGCCCGTCCCAGCCGTCGGTGAGCCCGGCGACCGCCATGGCCTGGCACAGGCGAATCCGGTCCTCGACCAGCCGCTTCTTGTCCGCGACATCGTCCGGCCACGCGCCCATGAGCCGGCAGAACCTGTCGTAAGGGAAATTCTCCCCCGCGCTCCTGCGGAGCTTGCGGAGAATCCACTTGTACTTGACGTACAGGTCGCCGCATCCGGCGAGGAACACCTGCGCCGCGGGCTGCATCAGCTCCGCGGAACTGAACAGCGCGTCGTCGTACGATTCCCCGGCCACGGCGCCGAGCGCGTCCTCCAGGATGTTGATGCACTCGGTCGACCATTTCGCCATGACCATGCGGGTCAGCGAAACGAAGTTCTCGCGCAGGTGGGCGACCGCCTCGCGATACTCGGAGCCCTCTGCCACCGGCCTGCTGTACAGCAGGCGGACCGCGGCGTCGTACCGGCTCTCGCTGAGGTGGACGACCTCCAGGTTCGTGTACGCCGCCCGCGGGAACGCGGTGACGTCGCGCGCGAGTCTCAGGAGGTGGCCGGGAGGGAGCGACTCGACGTCGAAACGCCGGGAATCGGATACCACCTGCGCCGGGACCTCGTCGCCCGTGACGCCCTGCCGCACCACGAAGACGTCGATGTCGCTGGTGGGGCTGCCCAGCCCGGCGAGCAGCGAACCGCCCAGGTAGACCGAGTCGACGCCGCCGGCGCCCGTGAACTCCTCCTCCGCGACCTTCGCCGCCCAGCGAATAAGGTGCTCAACCTCGTCGCTCAGTGCCCAGCCCTCGCCGGGGGCGGGCGGTGCGGTGGCCAATGAATTCATCCCTCCAGGAAGCGTTCCAGCGGACTCAGGTCCTCGTAGACCGGGCCCTGCGGGCTCGATCTACGAGGACGAACACGCATTGTCCGAATCCAGTCGACCCGGCGCCGCCGTGGCCGTTTCACGGCGTTATACGACGCCGGCGCATTCGAAGGGGAATCAGATGGCGTTCGTGCCCAGCTCCTCTTCGACCACGATGTCCTCGCCCATAGTTCACCTCCAAAGCACGCTTGAAGATGGGGAAGACGTCCCCATCAAACCGGGATTGAGGCTCGATCGTAGTAGCCGGTTTGGGGCATCGCAAGACCCGTAAAGCCAGCATTCCACACCATTGTGCATCGCGGAATCCCGGCAATCGATAACACCGATAACCGCAGGTGAAGGCCGGTGGAGCCACCTTTATTCAAGGCGCACCTTAACAATTGTCCCGACACCGGAGCGCACTTTACACACGGTCAGCGGCCAGGTGATCACGGTACGCGCCCGGCACTTCCTTTAGTCGGCGTTATACGCGTGAGATATGCGCGCACCCGCAACTCGGCAGCTAATATCGGGGGATATGACCTTTACCGTGGCGGACGGCGCGCAGGCCGATCTCGCCGCCGCCTGGGCGCGGACGGCCGCGGCCGTCCAGGACGCGGCCCACCGTGCCGTCGCCCGCGACGCCGACGCCGCCCACGTCTACGCGCAGGCCCGCGGCGCCCTCATCGTCGATTTCGACGAACACGGCGAACGCGGCTCGTATCACGGCATCGAGGGCATGACGCTGTCCGGCCTGGCATCCCGCCGCGAACACGCGGTGGCCGGCCTCGGCGGCCACGCGCCGTCCGGGCCCGGCGGGTTCGGCGGGGACGCCTACGCGGGCGTTCTGGACGAGCTGCTCGCGGCGGTGGCGGCCGTGCGCGACCGTGCCGGCGGCGTCTCCGTCCACGGCCGGGTGTTCGTCCTGCTGGAGTCGATCGCCGCGTACCGCAGGGGCGGCCCGGTGCGGTCCGCCGACCGTCACCGCAGCCGCCTGCTGCTCTGGGCGGGCCCGGTCTTCGCCGGCCCCGCCTTCACGGGCACGCGCCTCCCGCTCGACGCCGTGGGCGCCGCGGCGGACGAGGCCGTCGCCGCGTCCCGCCTGCACGCCGTCCGCGTCCCGCCCCCCGAGGGCGAGACGGTCGTGCTCGTCGCGCCCGCCTGCGCGGGCGTGCTGCTCCACGAGCTGTGCGGCCACCTGCTGGAGGCCGACGTGTTCCGGCACCCCGGGAACCGGCTGCGCGCGCTGATGGGCCGGCGGATCTCCCACCCCCGCCTGACCGTGGTGGACGACTCCGCCGACCCGTCCTCGTGGGCCGGCCTGCGCGCCGACGACCACGGCAACCCCGGCCGCGCGGTCACCCTCCTGGACTCCGGCCACGTCGCGGGCACGCTCACCTCCGGGGCGCTCACCCCGGCGGGCGGGCCGTCCATGGATCAGGTGCCCGGAGCAGCCGGCGACCCGGGCGGGCACGCGCGCCGCGCCGACTACCGCTACGCGGCCCTGCCGCGCATGACCACGATGTCGGTGCTCCCCGGCGCGGACTCCGCGCCCGGCGTGCTCGCCGACGTCCGCGACGGCGTCTACGCCGAGGCGATCGGCCGCGCGACCTGCGACCCGGTGACCGGCCGCTTCGTCGCCCAGGTCGACCTGGCCCGCCGGATACGCGACGGCCGCCTGTGCGAGCCCCTGTCCCCCGTCCACGTCACCGGCGACGTCGTGGAGGCCCTGTCCTCGATCAGGGCCGTCTGCGACGACCCGGCCGTCTACGACACCGGCTGCGTCAAACAGCAGCAGACCGTGGCCAACCGCAACATCGCCCCCACCCTCCTCCTCACCGGCATCTCCTGCGCCCCCCGCGCGACATGAGACCGCGGCCCGGGTGGACGGCGGCGCGCGTCAGGCCGTCGCGGGCCTGAGCCCGAGCTCCCGCATGACGAACGCCAGCCAGTCGGTCTGCTGGGCGACGACGGCCGTCCAGGCGGTCGCGCCGTGGCCGGCGCCGGGCCAGACGCGCAGCAGCACCGGATGGCCGGACGTCGTGGCGGCCTGCAGGCGCGCCGCGAACTTGCGGGCGTGCCAGGCGGGGCAGCGGGGGTCGTTCGCGCCCGCCTCCAGCAGCACCGCCGGGTAGGCGGTCCCGGGCCTGACGTTGTGGTACGGCGAGTAGGAGATCAGCACGGCGGCGTCGGCGGGGTCGCCCGGATTCCCGTACTCGGGCAGGGTCGCGGCCGCCCCCACCGGGTCGCGGGCCACGCGCATCAGGTCCAGCTTCGGGGCGGTGCAGACCGCCGCCCGCCACAACTCGGGACGCCGGGTCAGCACGACCCCGGCGAGCATGCCGCCGTTGGACGCGCCCTGGAAGGCCAGCCGGTCCGGAGCGGTCACGCCGTCGGCGATGAGCCGCTCGGCGACGGCGTGGACGTCGTCGAAGGTGTTCCGCTTGGCGTGCCGCCTTCCCCGGCGGCGCGCAGGCGGCGCAGGTCGCCCTCGGTGTAGCGGCGGTGCCCCGACGCGGTGCGCTCGCTCGCGGGCACCAGCCCGATCTCGTCATAGTGGTGCAGCGTGCGGACGGTGACACCGGTGGCCCGTGCCAGCTCTCCGATGCTCCATCGCCGCGCGCCGCGCTCGTCCGCCCTCACGGACCCGACGGTAGGACCTCACGCTACGGGAGGTTCAAGCCCTCCCTCTCCGGGCGCACGGCGCGGGGGCCGTGCCGGTCTCCGCGGGGACGCGTGGCCGCCGGGCCCTGGGACGGCCGAGGAGGATGCCCGCCAGGACGAGCACCAGACCCGCTCCCTGCCGCGCGGTGAGGGCCTCGGCGGCCACGAACGTGCCGAGCAGCACTCCGGTGACGGGGTTGAGCAGGCCCACCAGCCCGACCGTCCCGGCGCGCAGGTGCTTCAGGCCGGTGAACCAGGCCGCGAAGGCCACCGCCGTGGCGACGACCGCGACGTAGGCGAACCCGGCGGCGGCGGGGCCGTCCAGCGCGGGCGGCGCGCCCTCGGCGACGACGGCGAACGGCACGAGCACGAGCCCCCCGGCGATGAGCTGCCAGGAGGTGGTCGCGAGCACGCCGGTGCCGTCGCTCCACCGCTTGGCCAGCACGTACCCGAGCGAGGACAGCAGCATGGCCGTGACCGAGGCGGCCACGCCCCACGGGTTCACGGCCGTGAGCCCGCCGAGCAGCATCAGGCACACCCCGGTGACGCCGAGCGCCGCTCCGGCGCAGGCGGGCAGGGTGGGGCGTTCGCCCAGCATCGCCCAGGCGATGAGCATCATCACCACCGGCGCGGACGCCATGATCGTGGCGGCCACGCCGGTCGGCAGGAGCTGCGCCGCGACGTAGATCAGGGCGAAGAACGCGCCCATGTTGAGCACGCCGAGCACCGCCGAGCGCCACCACCACGGGCCGGACGGCAGTCGCCGGCCCGCGGCGAGCAGCAGCAGGCCCGCGGGCAGGGCCCGGAGCACCGCGCCCCACAGCGGGTGGCCGGTGGGCAGGTACTCGTGGGTGACGAAGTAGTTGGCGCCCCACGCCACCGGCGCGATCGCGGTCACGATGATCCACCACCAAGTAGCTTCCATGGAAGCTACTATAACTTCCCCGGAAGGTATATTGGGAGGTGTGACGGACATGGATCATGTGGCCAGAATCCAGGCGGAATGGCGGCGGGAGCGTCCCGACGTGGACGTCACCCCGCAGGGCGTCATCGGCCGCCTGCACCGCCTCGCCGCGCACCTGACCGGCGAGCTCGTCACCGTCTACCGCGGGCACGGGCTCGAAGAGGGCGAGTTCGACGTCCTCGCCACGCTGCGCCGCACCGGGGAGCCCTTCGAACGCGCGCCGGGCGAGCTGGCCCGGCACACCATGGTCACCACCGGGGCGATGACCAAGCGGCTCGACCGCCTCGAACGCGCCGGCCTCGTCACCCGCCGCCGCTCCCGCGCCGACGGCCGCGCCCGCGTGGTCGCGCTCACCCCCGCCGGCCGCGACCTGATCGACGCCGCCTTCACCGCCCACATGCGCAACGAGCACCGCCTCCTCGCCGCCCTCCCCGCCGACCAGGCGGTGCTGCTCGAAGAGATCCTGACCCGCTGGCTGACCGAGTTCGAGCCCTGACCCGGGCGCCGCCGGGACGGCCCGCCTACCGGCCGAAGGCGCCGACCAGGGCCTCCGCGCGGTCACGGCCGGCGTACAGGTCCCAGAAGGCGTCGGCGAACACGTCGGGGTGGATCACCTCCGGGTCGAAGGCGAGCGGCTGCCCGGACGCGGTGACGGCACGGTGCGGCACGCTGCCCTCGATGAGCGCGCCGATGTTCACCACGCCCGCGTAGACGCCCGTGCCCGCCAGGGACTCGTGGAGCGTGTGGACGTAGTTGCGCAGCGCGGCCTGGGCCATGCCGACGTTGCCCAGGTACGGCGTCGGGTGGATGCCGGACTGCCCGCCGGTGAACAGGACGGCGCCCTCGCGCCGTTCGACCATGTCCGGCAGGACCTGCCGGACGAGGGACACCGCCGAGACCACGAAGCGGTCGAGGAGCAGCCGGACGTTCGCGACGTCCACGTCCAGCGTGGCCGCGACGCCCTCCCCCATGTCGCCGCCGCCCGGGCTGAACACCGCGACGTCGATCCGCCCGTACGCGCGCTTGACGGCCGCGACGGCGCTCGCCGTCGCGTCGTGGTCGTAGACGTCGGCGCGGAAACCGGCCGCCTCGACGCCGTCCGCGGCGAGCGCGGCGGCGAGCGGGGCGAGGGTGCGTTCGGTGCGGGCCACGAGCGCGACGCGGAAGCCCTCCCGGCCGAAGCGGCGGGCGAGGGACAGGCCGAGGACGGGGCCGGCGCCGAAGATCGCGAGTGTTCCGGGCATGCGGATATCAGCTCCTAGGACAGGGGTGACCGGAAAGTTGACTGCACTCTCAACTTGATCGAGCCTACGCAGAAGTTGGGAGCACGGTCAACTTCGATAGGATCGGCGCATGACCGCTCGCACCAGGCCGCCGGAGGAAGCTCGCACCAGGCCGCTGAGGAAGGACGCCCAGCGCAACCGCGACCTGCTGATCAAGGCGGCGCGCGAGCTGTACGCCGCCCGGGGCCTCGACGTCTCCCTCGACGAGATCGCCCGCACGGCCGGCGTGAGCAGCGGCACCCTGTACAACCACTTCCCCGACCGCGCCGACCTGGTCGAGGCCGTCTTCGCCGACCGCGCCGCCACCGTGACGCGCATCGCCGAACACGCCCTCGCCATGGACGACCCCTGGGAAGGGCTGGTCCACTTCCTGGAGGGTGTCTGCGAACTCCAGGCGTCCGACCGCGGCTACAACGACCTGGTCTCCGGCCGCCTCCCCCAAGGCCCGCCGAGCGAGGCCCACGCCCACGGGTATGCGCTGATGAAACGCATCATCGACCGGGCCAGAAACTCAGGCGCGCTGCGCCCCGACTTCACCCTTGAGGACGTCGCCTTCGTGACCTGGGGCACCGCCCGCACCGTCGAGGCCACCGCCATCATCCGCCCCCAGGCATGGCGCCGCCACCTGTCCCTCCTCCTCGACGCCATGCGCCCCCCCGCCGCCCACCCCCTCCCCGAACCCCCCCTCACCCCCGACGAACTCGCCCAACTGATGCGCGGCCACTGCTGAAACGCTTCTCTGAATTCGTCGATCCGGAACTTCGGTGTAGCCACTGCCGATTACCCGATCCGGATCACGAGATCCACAACAATATGCGCACTTGTACCGGTTCATCTGCGTCCTTCTAGGTGTGCCCCCATGAAATGTGCGCGATCGTCGAACCGGCGCGAGATACACCATGAACATCGTCGAGATCTTTGCGATGATGGCGCGGTAGCTCGTGTCTCCCGGCAGGAGGGAAGGAGGCGGAATGTCTTACAGTCCAACGCTCGCCGCGGCGCTGTCCGGTGCGACGCTTCGCCAGCTCGCTCACTGGCGGAAGGCTTCGTCGCGTCACGGGGCCGTGCTGGTGCCCGAGCTCTCCGATGTACGGCCGATCCTCTATTCGTTCAGGGACGTCGTCGCGCTCCGGACCTGCGTCAAGCTCCGGCAGGACGCCTCGTTGCAGAGAATCAGACGGGCACTGGACGCGTTGCGCGAAGGCCTGCGGGAGCGTGAGCATCTGTCCGCCTATCGGCTGGTGGCGGACGGCGGCAGCATTTACTTGGTGGAGCCCGAACAGGCGACCGACCTCGTGCACCGCAAGGCGAACATTGTCATTCACGAGATGGTCGACGTGCTGCGTCCTTTCTATCGCGACGGCCGGCACATCCCCGACCTCCTCCAGCCACGGGAGCACGTGACCGTGGATCCCGCAGTCCGCGGCGGAGTCCCGGTGATCGAGGGGACGCGGATCCCGTACGACGAGGTCGCGGCCTTGCTGCGTGACGGCGTTCCCGCCGAACGAGTCTCCGACTATTACCCCGGCGTCACGGCCTCGGCCGCGAGAGACGCCGCCGATTTCGCCGACTACGTCGACAGTTACCAGCCTTCCGGGGAGCCCCGTGCGGCTGCTGCTGGATGAGAACGTCCTCAAACCACTCCGTCAGACGCTCATCAGCCTCATCGTAGACCACGAAGTCGTCCATTTACTCGATCTTCCGGGCTGGTCGGGAACACGGGATGAGAGCCTGTACCCACGCGCCGCGGCCGAGGGATTCCAAGCGATCCTGACGAACGACGGCAAACAGATGGAGCGCCCACGCGAGGTCGCGGCCATAAAGGCTTCAGGTCTGCACAGGATCGAGTATCCCCACAAACACGCCGGGCTGGTCGGCATGGGCATCGCGATCGCGACGGTCGTCGCGGGACTCCCGACAGCCTTGACGGCGCTGAAAGAGGCGGACGGTCAGCGATTGATCATCTTACGGGGAATCGACCCGACCCCGGCGAGCCGACTACGCGTCATCGACCCGAAAACCGACCCGCCCAAGCACTGGTTCGCTTCGCCGTGATACTAGATGTCGCGAAAGAATTCGGTGTCGACCGTCACGTCCTCGACCTGGCGAATCGTGGTACTCACCCCTAACTCGTACTCGCGAAGCAGTTCACAAAGACGAAGCCCGTCGATCAGGTCGATCGTCCTGGCGCCTGGACGCTGCGCCTCTTCTCTGGCGGCCTGTGTGAAGCGACTCGTCGTGATCAGGAGTCCTCGTTCTCCTCTGCCGTCCAGCGCCCCTCGGAAGTCGCGGACCAGTTCGGGTCCGACGGGTTTCGTGTAGCGCTTGCATTGGATATAGACGCGCAGGCTCGTCAGCTTGTACCACGAGGTGCCGTAGCCGTCGATGCCCCCGTCACCAGTTCGTCCAGTGACCTCCACGTTCTCATAGCCGGCTCTCTCAAGCAGCCGACCGGCGAGTCGTTCGAATGCGTCCGGGGCCATTTTCGTGAGCGCGTCGAGAAGGACGTCCTGCCACGATGGATCAGGTGGTGGGGTGAGGGAGACCTCATCCGGTTCGCAGGTCTCCGATGTCACATGCTCAATGTCCACAGGCATGTCGATCTCGGTAGCCCCATCTACGGAGGCGTTCATCAAGCCGAACCCATCCCCGAGCATCGCCTGCCCCTCTGGCGACCGCGCCGAACGACGAAGGCGATCGCGATCGTAAGCCTGACGAAGGGGTTCGATATCCGCCTCCTCCGCGCCCTTTCCGTCCGGAGTCAGCGACCAGGTGCCCCGGCCGCTGTTCGCAAGCAGGCCCATGCCCTTGAGGTAGCTACGCGCCCATGCGATGCGATATTCGATTTCGGTTCGCGGCCCGTTTCCATGCACCACGGACTGCTGCTCTTCTGAGAATGTCTGCTGACGATGCACTTCGGCATCGATTTCAGCTATCGACGCCGCCCCACCGAGCGCTCGCACGGCTTGCAGGGTGGGCCACAAGAGCTGTTTGTAAGTGGGGAGATCGGCTGTGCTCACGCGGACATGATGACAGAGGCGAATGACAATTTGCGCGCTTGATTCTGCCTCCATCGCAGGTGTTCGTACGACGGCGCAGGCTCGCGTCTCCGGTGCCGGGACAGCAACCGCGCACAGGGTTCCGCGACCCGTGCGCGGTCATCCCGAGTCTTGACGAGGTGTGGCGTGCGCTGTTTGCATTGAGTGAGAGTGGTTTTCACTCAATGAAAATAGCCGTGGCGGGGGCCGGCATGACCGGAGGAGGGGCCTCGGGATGAGGCGAGGGAGTCTGGTCGTCGCGGGGGTCTTATGCCTGGCCGGCGTGAGTGCGTGCGGTGGGGCGGGTGGGGGGACGGCGGGGTCGCGGGCGCCGTCGGGGACGCCGCGGGCGGGGGGTGTGCTGACGATCGCCGCGGCGCAGGGGCTGACCGGGCTCAACCCGGTCACCAAGGAGAACGCCTGGCAGGAGGCCCTGTTTCCGCTGATGTGGAACGGGCTGGTCAAAGCGGACAGGAACGAGCGACTGGAGCCGGATCTCGCGCTGAGCTGGAAGGCCGACGCCACCCAGAAGGTCTGGACGTTCACGCTGCGGCCCGGCGTGAAGTTCTCCAACGGCAAGGCGCTCACCCCGGCCGACGTCGTCTCGACGATCGAGTACTACAAGGATCCCGACACCGCGACCCAGCTCAAGAACAACGTGGCCCCGATCGCGAAGGTCGAGCCCGGCTCCGGTGACGCGGTGGTCTTCACGCTGAAGAAGCCGAACGCGCTGTTCCCCTCCTCGATCCAGATGGTGAAGATCGTCGACACCGGCGCACTAGCGGCGATGGACAAGGACCCGGCCGTCACCGGCCCGTTCAGGGTCAAGGAGTACGTCCCCAACGACCACCTGGTCCTGGAGCGCAACCCCGGCTACTTCGGGGCCAAGCCGCCGCTCGACGGCATCAAGATCGTCAAGGCCGCCGACTCGTCCTCTGCGGTCACCGCGCTGCGGGCCGGGGACCTGGACGTGCTGTGGTCGGTCCCGCTCTCCCAGGTCTCGTCCATCGAGAACGACCCGCGGCTGGCCGTGGTGCGGCCGGCGGTGATCGGCCAGTACGTGAGCTGGGAGGTGGACACCACCTCGCCGCCGTTCGACGACCCGAAGGCGCGCCAGGCGCTCGCGTACGCCATCGACCAGACCGCGAACCTCAAGGCGGCCTACTTCGGGCAGGGCATCGTCTCGACCACCAACAACCCGCTGCCGAGCAACAGCCCGGACCACGGCGGCGTGCTCACCGACTACACCTATGACCTGGACAAGGCGAAGGCGCTGTTCGCGGAGGCGGGCATCACGCAGGGCAGCACGCTGACGTGGTGGGGCGTCGCCGGGCAGTACCCGGAGTGGAACATCAGCGGGCAGATCCTCCAGGCGAGCCTGAAGAAGATCGGCATCAACCTGAAGATCGAGAACACCGACATCGCCGCCTGGGCCGCCAAGTTCTACCCGGCGGGCAAGAAGTTTCCCGGCATGATCATCCCGAACTTCCAGTCCTTCCCCGCCGACCCCGCCAACGAGTTCCTTTTCCTGCTCAAGGGCCGCTGCGAGTGCAACTGGAACAACGCCGAGTTCGACGCGCTCTACGAGAAGGCGCTGGCCACGGCCGACGACACCGGGCGCCGGGCGATCTGGCACCAGATGCAGGAGATCGTCAACCGTCAGGTGCCCATCTACGTGCCGCTCCAGTTCGCCACGCTGACCGCTGCCAAGCGGACGGTGACGGGCCTGTGGGTGGACGGCGCGGGCAACCCGCACCTGGAGAACGCCGGATTCGCCAGATGACCCGCCCGGTGAGCTCGCTCGGCCCACCGTGCCCCCGGTGATCCCTCGAACGAGTCTCCCGGCGAGTGCTCCTCGGCCCCGTCGATGGACCCGGCAGCCCCTCGACGAGCACGGAAACCCGATCGGAGGTGACGTGGTGCGGTACGTGGTGCGGCGTGTGCTGATCAGTGTCGGCATGCTCGCCGGGCTGTCAGTGGTGATCTTCGTGGTGCTGCGGGCGCTGCCCGGGGATCCCGTGACCGCGCGGCTGGGCGCCGCGCAGGGCTTCGACCAGGCGGCCATCGACCGGCTGCGCGCCGCGGCCGGGCTCGACCGTCCGCTGGTCACGCAGTACTTCGCCTGGATCTCGGGCATGCTGAGCGGCGACCTCGGCGACTCCTACTTCAACCGCATGCCGGTGTCCGACCTGATCGCGGCCCGGCTCGGCCCGACGCTGGAGCTGACCGTGCTGGCGGTGGCCCTGTCGGTGGCGGTCGCGACGCCGGCCGCGATCGCCGCCGCGATCCGCCCGGGCGGCTGGGCGGACCGCCTGATCGGCGCGCTGGCCTCGGCGGGCATGGCGTTCCCTCCGTTCGTCGCGGGCATCCTGCTCATCCTGGCCTTCAGCGTGACCCTGCACTGGCTGCCGGCCCGCGGCTTCGTCCCGCTGTCGGAGAGCGTCGGGGGCAACCTCGCCGGGCTGGCGCTGCCCGCGGTCTCGCTGTCGGTGGTCGCGGCGCCGCTGGTGCTGCGGTACCTGCGCGGCGAGCTGATCACGGCGCTGGCGTCGGCGTACGCGCGCACCGCCGAGGGCAAGGGCGCGCCGCGGCGGGTGGTCGTCGTCCGGCACGCGCTGCGCAACGCCGCGCTGCCGAGCCTGACGATGCTCGGCCTCATCGTCGGATACACCCTGGGAGGCAGCGTGATCGTGGAGTACACGTTCGGCTTCTCCGGTCTCGGCGCGCTGTCGGTGGAGTCGGCGTTCCAGCGCGACTACGCGGTGCTGCAGTCGGTGGTCCTGCTGGTCAGCGCCTTGTTCATCGCGGTCTCCCTGGCCGTGGACCTGACCGTGTGGGCGCTGGACCCGCGGACGCGGAGCCGTCGTGCCTAGCGCCCGCGCCCTGGCGCTCCCGCTGCGCCCGCGAGCGCGGGCCGTGCTCCCCCCGGCCGGTCTGGTCGCCGTGGCGATCATCGCCGCCGCCTGCGTCGCGGGGCCGTGGGTGCTGGGCCTCGACCCGAACCTCACCGACCCGGCCGCGAGCTTCGCGCCGCCCGGCGGGGCGCACTGGCTCGGCACCGACGAGCTGGGCCGCGACATGCTGGCCCGGCTGCTGTACGGCGGGCGGCTCTCGCTGGCCGTGGCCGCGGGCGGCGTCGCGATCGCGTTCGTGCTCGGCACGTCCTGGGGGGTGCTGGCCGCACGGCGCGGCGGCCTGGCGGACGAGTTGCTGATGCGCGGCGCCGACATGGCGATGGCCGTGCCGCAGATCCTGTTCGGGCTGGTGTGCGTGGCCGCGTTCGGGGCGTCGCTGACGTCCCTGATCGTCATCACCGGCCTGCTGCTGGCCCCGTCGTCGGCGCGCATGGCGCGGGCGGTCGTCCTCGGCGAGATGACCCTGGACTACTACACGGCGGGCATCGCGTACGGCGCGGGGCCGCTGCGGCTGATGCTGCGGGAGGTGCTGCCGAACACCGCGCCCGCGCTGGCGAGCCAGGCGGTGATCAACGCGGCGAGCGCGATGATTTTGGAGGCGAGTCTGAGCTTCGTGGGCCTCGGCGTGCAGCCGCCGGCCATGTCGTGGGGGGTGCTGCTGCAACAGGGGTACGGCTACCTCTACAGCGACCCGAAGTACGCGGTGTGCCCGGCGGTGGCGATCCTGGCCACGATCCTGTGCCTCAACCTGGCGGCCGACCGGCTCGGCGGCGGGGCACGGCGGTCGGCCCGGCGGTGGGCACGGCGGTGGGCACGGCGGTGGGCACGGTGAGCGCGCCGGTGCTTCAGGTGCGGGATCTGCGGGTGGAGGTCGGCGGCGTGCCGGTCGTGCGAGGCGTCAGCCTCGACGTGGCGGCCGGACGCCGGCTGGGCGTCGTCGGCGAGTCCGGATGCGGCAAGACGCTCACCGCGCTGGCCGTGATGGGCCTGCTCCGGCCGCCCGTCCGGGTCGCCGGGGGCGAGGTCGTGCTCGGCGGCACGGACCTGCTGCGGCTGAGCCGGCGGCGGCTGGACCGGGTGCGGGGCCGCCGCATCTCGATGATCTACCAGGACCCCGGGACGTCGCTCAACCCCCTGATGACGGTCGGCGCGCAGATCGTCGAGGCCATCCGCCTGCACCACGACGCGGGCCGCGCCCAGGCGGCCGCGCGGGCGGGCGACCTGCTGGCCGAGGTCGGCGTGCTGCGGCACCGGGCCGGGGCCTACCCGCACGAGCTGTCCGGCGGGATGCGCCAGCGCGTCATGATCGCGATGGCGCTGGCGGGCGAGCCGGACGTGCTGCTCTGCGACGAGCCCACCACCGCCCTGGACGTCACCACCCAGGCCCAGGTGCTGGACCTGATCGACCGCATCTGCCGGGAACGCGGGCTGGCCGCCGTCCTCATCACCCACGACCTCGGCGTCGCGGCCGGGTTCTGCGACGAGATCGCCGTCATGTACGCGGGCCGGGTGGTCGAGCGCGCCGCCACCGTCCGGCTGTACGCGGGCCCGCGCCACCCGTACGGCCGGGCCCTGCTGGCGGCCACCGTCGACCTGACCACCCCGCTCGACGTGCCCATTCCCGCGATCCCCGGCCAGCCACCGCCGCCGGAGTCGCTCCACCAGGGCTGCGACTTCCGCCCGCGCTGCCCCCTGGCCGTGGACCGCTGCGGCGAACCCGTGGCGTTGCGGCACGTCGGCGACGCGCTGGTGCGCTGCGTCCGCGCGGAGGAGATCGAGGCCGCCGATGCGTGATCCGACCGTCGCGCCGCTGCTCGACGTGCGCGACCTGGTGAAGACGTTCCCCGCGCCCGGGGGCGGCAGGACGCGGGCCGTCGACGGCGTGTCGCTCTCCGTGCCGCGCGGCGAGACCTACGGGCTGGTCGGCGAGTCCGGCTCGGGCAAGTCGACGCTCGGCCGCTGCGTGCTGCGGCTGACCGAACCGGACGCGGGCACGGTGCTGTTCGACGGCCGGGACGTGGGCGCGCTGCCGCCGAGGAGCCTGCGGCGGCTGCGCGCCCGGGTGCAGGTGGTGTTCCAGGATCCGCACGGGTCGCTCAACCGCAGGCAGACCGTCCGCGACATCGTGGCGGCCCCGCTGCGCGCCCACGGCGTGGGCATCGCGCGGGAGCGCGAGGCGCGGGTGGCCGAGCTGCTCGACCTGGTGCGACTGCCCGCGGGCGTGGGTGGGCGGCGTCCGCGGGAGCTGTCGGGCGGCCAGGCGCAGCGCGTGGCGATCGCCCGCGCGCTGGCCCTGCGCCCGGACTTCGTCGTGCTGGACGAGGCGGTCTCGGCGCTGGACGTCTCGGTGCGCGCGCAGATCCTGAACCTGCTGTCCGGGCTGCAGCGCGAGCTGGGCCTCACGTACCTGTTCATCTCGCACGACCTCGGCATCGTCCGGTACATGGCCCGGCGCGTCGGCGTCATGTACCGGGGCCGGATCGTCGAGGAGGCGCCGCGCGAGGTCTTCTTCTCCGCGCCCCGGCACCCGTACACCAGACTGCTCCTGGACGCCGTCCCGGCGGCCGACCCCGCGCGGCGGCGCGCCCGCACGAGCGGCGCCGCCCCGGTCACGGAGGCCGTCGCGGCCGGCGGGTGCCGTTTCCTGCCGCGCTGCCCGGTCGGCGCCGGCCGGGATCTGTGCGCCGCTCAGGACCCGCCGCTGCTCGGGGCCGGATCGCCCCCGGCCTTCGTGGCCTGTCACTACCCAGGGGTGAACGGATGAGAAGTACGGTGTCGGCCAAGTCGAGCGACCGGCTGATCGCCATCGTGGAGTCCTTCGTGGAGGCTCCCCGGCAGAGCCTGTCGGAGGTGTCGGCCGCCTGCGGCATCGACCCCTCGACGGCCACCCGGTATCTGCGCCGGCTCGTCGCGCACGGCTGGCTGGAGCGCGACGAGCTGACCCGCGCCTACACGCTCGGCGTGCGGCTGATCACGATCGGGCAGGCCGCGCGCACCGCGCGCCCGCTGCGCGCCCGGGTGCTGCCGCACATGCGCGAGCTGCTGGCCCGCTTCGACGAGACCGTGAACCTCGCCCTCCACGAGGGCGGCGAGGTGGTCATCATCGAGGCGCTGGAGAGCGGCAGGTCGATCCGGCGCGGCGCCAGCGTCGGCGACCGCGACGACTGGTTCGTCTCCAGCCTCGGCAAGTGCGTCCTCGCCCACCTGTCCGAGCGGGAGGTGGAGCACCTGATGGGCACCCGGCCCCCGGTGCGCCGCACGCGGTTCACCCGCACCGAGCCGCACGACGTGCTCGCCGACCTCGCCGCCGTCCGGGACCGCGGGTACGCGCTGGACGACGAGGAGTCGGAGATCGGGCTGAAGTGCGTCGGCGTGCCGATCCGCGACGACCGCGGCCAGTACTCGCACGCGCTGAGCGTCAGCGGGCCCACCGCGCGCATCGACGAACGGCTGGACGAGCTGATCGCCGCGCTGACCGAGGTGGCGCACCGGGTGGGCTTCGGCGGGCGGGACGCTTCGTGACCCGCCCGGGGCGCACGGCGGCGGGCCCGCGCGAGGGCGCCGGCCTGGGCGGGACGCCCGGCGGCGCCGAGCTCATCGACCAGATCTGCGGCAGGGACGCGCCGTCCCTGCCCAGCCTCGCCCGCCCGGCGGACGGCTGAACAACCCGGCCATCACGGCCCGTTCCAGACAGGGGAAGACGTGCAGCCCGAGTTCACTCCACCCACGCCGCATCCCGCCGCGCCGGTCGCCGGCGTGCTCGCGGTGTTCCAGACCCCTTTCACCGAGGACGGGCGCGTCGACCCCGCGCAGCTTGAGACCCAGTTCGACTGGCTTTTCGCCAACGGCGCGGACGGCGTCGTGTTCGCCATGGTCAGCGAGGTCCTGCGGCTGTCCTCCGAGGAGCGGGACGAGATGGTGACGCTGACGTGCAAGCTGACGCGGGGGCGCGGCGCCTCGGTGGTGAGCGTCGGGGCCGAGTCGACGACGGTGGCGGTCCGCCACGCCGCGCACGCCGCCGAGATGGGCGCCGACGCGGTGATGGCCACCCCGCCGGGCCTGGTCCGGGCCACCGACGACGAGCTGATGCGGTACTTCATGGCCATCGCCGGCACGGTGAGCGTGCCGCTGATCGTCCAGGACGCCAGCGGGTACGTCGGCACGCCGCTGTCCATCGACCTGCAGCGGCGCCTGCATCGGGAACTCGGCGACCGGGTGATGTACAAGCCGGAGGCGCCGCCGGTCGGGCCGCGCATGACCGAGCTGATGGCGGCCACCGGAGGCCGGGCCCAGGTGTTCGAGGGCACGGGCGGCCTGTATCTGATCGACGGCTTCCGCAGGGGGGCCGTGGGCACGATGCCCGCGGGCGACCTGGTGTGGGCGCTGGCCGCGCTGTGGCGGGCGCTGCGGGCGGGCGACCACGCGCGGGCGTACCGCATCGCCGGGCCGCTCGCGCTCATGGTGTCCCTGCAGCACAGCCTGGACAGCTTCGTCGCCGTCGAGAAGCATCTGCTGGTCAAGCAGGGGGTGCTGCGGTCGGCGGCGATGCGCGGCCCGGTCTCGGACGTGCTGGACGACGAGACCGTGGCCGAGGTCGAGCGCCGCATGGCGCTGCTGCGCGAGGCGGTGGACGACGACCGGCACGGCGACCAGGGCAGCGAACAGCACAGAGGGGGACACGGTGACTAGCACGATGGACGGCCGGGTCGCCGTCGTCACCGGGGCGGGCGGGGACATCGGCGGGGCCTGCGCGGCGCGGCTGGCGGCCTCCGCCGACGTGGTGGTCTGCGTCGACCTGGAAGCGGCGCGGGCGCGCGGCACCGTCCGCGACCTGACCGCGCGGGGCGGGCGGGCGGTGGCGCTGACCGCCGACGCCACCGGCCCCGGCTTCGGCGCGGCCGTGGCCGAGGCCGTCCGTCCGCTCGGCCGCGCCACGGCGGTCGTCCACGCGGTGGCCCACGAGGAGCACGCGCCCGCCGAGTCCCTCGGCAGGGCCAGCGTCGAGCGAAGCCTCGCCGCCGGGCCGCTCGCCGCGTACGGACTGTTCACCGAGCTGCTGGTGACCGGCTGCCTCGGCCCCGGCTCGGCGCTGACCGTGATCGGGTCGCTGCACGCCGACCGTCCCTTCGCGGGGTGCCTGGGGTACAACGCCGCGCAGGGCGCCCTCGCCCAGGTGGTGCGCACGCTGGCGCACGAGTGGGCGGACCGCGGCATCCGCGTCAACGCCGTCGTCCCCGGGTGGATACGCACCCGCGGTGAGGAGGTCCTGTACGACCCGGCCCACCTGGACCGCGTCGCGGGATCGCTGCCCATGGGACGGTTCGGCACCCCCGCCGACGTGGCCGGCGCCGTGGCGTACCTGTCCTCGCCGGAGGCCGCCTACGTCTCCGGCGCGTTCCTCAAGGTCGACGGCGGCCTGGCCGCGTCCCTGGCCCGGCTTCCCGGAGGCGAGCTCCCATGAACGTCGTATGCGTCTTCGCCCACCAGGACGACGAGATGCGCTGCGCCGGCACGCTGCTCCGGCTGCGCGAGGCCGGGCACGCGCTCGCCCTGGTCTGCGTGACCCTCGGGGACAAGGGGTTGGCCTTCGACACCGCGGTGGGGTACGACGCCGCGACGGAGATACGGGACCGCGAGATACGGTCGGTCGCGGCGAGCCTCGGCGCGTCGTACCGCTGCCTGGGCCGCGAGGACGGCTTCCTCGCCGACGACGCGGCGCTGCGCCACGACCTGATCACCACGTTGCGCGAGCTGCGCGCCGACCTGGTCTTCACGCACTGGACGAGCGACTACAACGACGACCACGTGGTGACGGCGAAGGCGGTGACCGACGCGGCCCTGTTCACGACCATCGCCTCGATCCGCCCGGACGTGCCCGCGCTGGAGCGGGTGCCGGGCATCTTCCACACGCATCCCGGCGAAGGGTACGGGTTCGAGGCCACCCATTTCGTGCAGCTCTCGGCCGACCATCACGCGGAGAAGACCCGGCTGATCCGGCTGCACCGCAGCCAGATGGACGTCATGCGGCGGATGCGCGGGCACGACTACGCCGACGAGATGGCCGCCGAGGACCGGCGGCAGGGCGGCCGGCTGATGGTGGAGTACGCCGAGGCGTTCCGGCCGTGCCTGGCGGAGCGGCGCGTCCCCTGGCCCACGAGCCTGCCCGGCCCGCTCACCTGCGAGGAGGCCGGCCTGTGAGGATCACCGAGGTCACGCCGATCCTGCTGCGCGGCGACGAGCGGTACGGCGCCCGCGACGACCGCGAGGAGGCGACCGACCAGGGCGACTGGCTGCTGCTCGTCCGGGTCGCCACCGACGAGGGGATCGAGGGGTGGGCCGACATCGAGACGCTCGGCCCGGTGGCCGCGCGCGTGCTGAGCGGGCACGGCATGGGCGCACTGGGGTTCCGCACGATCGGCGAGCAGCTCGTCGGGCGCGACCCGCTCGACATCCGCGGCATCTGGGACGAGCTGTACATCGCCACGGCGTACTACGGCCGCCGCGGGGTGACCATGCACTGCGTCTCGGCCGTGGACAACTGCCTGTGGTCGATCCGCGCCCAAGCCGAGGGCGTTCCCCTGTCCGGCCTGCTGGGCGTGCGCCGCCGCGACCGGCTCCCCGCCTACGCCTCGACGCTGTTCCGCGCCACGCCCGACGCCAACGCCTCCGCCGCCGCCCGGTACGCCGGGCTGGGCTTTCGCGGGGTGAAGTTCGGCTGGGGCGGCTTCGGCGTGGACCACGGGCGCGACCGCGAGAACCTGGCCGCGATCCGCGCCGCCCTCGGCCCCGGCCGGACGCTGATGGTGGACCCCGGCTGGTACGTGGAGGACGCCGGCCGTCCCCGGACGCGGACGGCGGCGCAGACGCGGGCGATGCTCGCGACGCTGCGCGAGGCGGACCCGTACTGGGTGGAGGACTTCGCCCACCCCGAGTGCCCGGAGGCGTACGCCGAGGCCAAGCGGGAGTTCCCCTGGCTGCGCGCCGCCGCGGGCGAACAGCAGGCCACCTTGTGGGACTTCCGCCGCCTCGTCCAGGAGGGCCGGGTGGACGTCCTGCAGCCGGACCTGTCCCGGTGCGGCGGCCTCACCGTCGCGACGGCCCTCGCCCCGGAGGCCGCCGCGGCGGGCCGCGAGATCGTCACCCACTCGTGGCTCACCGACCTGCTGCACGCCTACAGCCTCCACTACCTGTCCACGCTGCCCGAGGCGCACTGGGTCGAGTTCAACGTCGCCCAGAGCACCCTGAGCCGCGGCGTGGCCGCCGCCCCCCTCCGCCTCTGCGCCGACGGCACGATCCCCGTCCCCGACACCCCTGGCCTGGGCGTAACCCTCGACATGGACTTCATCACCGCCCACCGGTCCCCCGTCCCGTGACCACCGGGCGGGAACAGGTTCCTCGCGGCGCCTTCCCGGAACACGTCATTTCGCCGAGGATCCGCGAATCGATGGGGCGGCGTCCTGTTTCCCGCCGAGAAAAGGGAGATGCCGGTGGTTCGCCCGCGCGAGTATGGCCAGCGCGCGCAATATCTCCGGCCGCTGGTCCGGTTCCGTTCCGCGGAGGGCGACGATCGCCACGATCATGAGCGTCGTGGCGGGCACCGCGGCGGCCAGCAGCCAGACGGCGAGGAGCGAGAAAACCATGACCCATACCTCTTGTCCCTGCTCCGATCGAGCAGGCACGCAGGGCTCAGCTCGACCAGTAGACACCCACTGGTGAAGCTGAGTTCCCTGCCCTGGCCGGGTTCTCAGACGGGACCGAAATCCCATGCAGTTGTTCTCGGAGGGACGTTCGTCCCGGAAACATGGCAGCAGGTCTCTCCCGCCCGCGTCGATTGAACGCGGACCGACGGCGCCGGGGATGCGTCCTTCGGGAACTACCAGGGTGTCCCGAAAGCATGACCGTGATGACGACGCCGCCGCGAAGGGATACTCCCCTCCTGTACTACTTGGCATCAGTCTGCAATGAGCCGCTTCACCCGTCAACTTCTACCGCCGCTTCCCTATATCCGGCCAGCCGCGAAAACGCCTCCACCTGGGAAAAGCCCTTCGTCCTGCGCTTATGGAAACGGGCGTAGACCAGCAAAGCGCCGAACACGAAGAACACCCAGATAAATACCGCGAATGCCGGCCGGCGCGACCGCTCAGAGCCCCTCCAGCGTCCGCAGCGCCTCCTCGATGGGCGCGGGCAGGCGCCGGCGGCAGGCCAGCGCCCGGCCCAGGCGGGGCGGCACGGCCAGGAGGCCGCGGCGGGCGGCGGGATCGCCGAGAACCGCCGCCAGCGTTCTGCGGGCCACGACCCGCCACGGGCGGCGCAGGACGGCGGTCAGGACCGCGTTGCGCGCGGCGAGGGCGCGCCGGGCCGCCGGGTCGCGCGAAGGCGAGGGGTGGTGGTGGGCCACGACGTCGTCGACGTAGGCGAGCCACCACCCGGCCGCCGCCATGTCGGCCGCGAGGCGTTCCTCCTCGCCGAAGAAGAAGACGACGTCGTCGAACCCGCCGCACGCCAGGAACGCCTCCCTGCGCACCACGGCCCCGCAGGCCAGGAAGCCGAGCACCCCGGGACCTGGCATGCCCGGCTCCGCAGGCAGCGGGGAGGCGGCCATCAGCGCGCACACCGGGTCGGGCCGCTCGCCCGGCCCGACCAGCACGCGGGCCGCGAGCAGCCCCAGCCGGGGGTGCGCGTCGAAGATCTCGGCCGCTCGGGCGAGCGCGCCGGGGGCCCACCAGGAGTCGTCGTCGGCGAAGGCCACGTACGGCGTGCGCGCCAGGTGGACGCCGAGGTTGCGCGCGGTCGCCCCCCGGTTCTCGTCCAGCTCGACCACCTCGACGTGCGGGAACCGGCGCCGTACCAGCTCGGCGGTGCCGTCGCGGGAGCCGTTGTCGACCAGGACGACCCGGCCGTCGTGGCGCGGCAGCGACCGCGTCAGCGCCAGGGCACGGTCACGGCTGACCACGACGGTCGTCACCCGCCCGGCCGCCTCCGCTCCGACCGCCCGCACGGCCACACGCCTCTCCCTTCGCCCCGCCTGAGGCATACCCAGCGGCGACGCGCCGGTAGCCCGCTTGAGAGCCGGGCGCGGCGGCCGGTCAGGCGGAGGGCGGCACGGCCAGGGGCCGGAAGGTCCTGCGCAGCGATCGGACGTCGGTGGCGCCGCGGACCCAGGCCAGGGGGGCGTAGTGGCGGGGGACGCCGTGCGGTGGGGACAGGACGGGGCGGCCGGCGGCGTCGCGCGGCCATTCGACGCCGGCGGTGAGGCAGCGGGCGGGGATCTGCCAGTAGTCGCCGGTCGCGTACTCGCCGCCGGGCTCGAACCACACCTGGACACCGTCCTCCAGGTCCAGCCACCGCCCCTCCACGATCTTCACGGCCCCACCGTCCAGCCGTCCGCCGGAAGACGTCCCGGTGGAAACGATGTCCGGGGACACGGGGGCGGCGGGGACGCCGCGGTGGTCCCAGCGCCGGAGCAGGGGGTGCAGGTCGAGCCGGTGGCCGGGGCCCGGCGGCGGCGCCTCGGAGAGCCGGGCCCTTCTGGTCGCGGGGTCGGTCTCCTCGACGCGCGGCAGCGCCGCCGCCTCGCGCCTGGCGGCGTGGGCGTCGTCCACGACCTCCACCAGGTCGCCTGGGCGCAGCCCCAGCTTCTCGTCCCTGCCGAGCGAGCCGACCGTCACCCACGCGCCGTCCAGCGACACGATCGGGAAGATCACCGACCCGTTGTCGCGGGACCACTTGAAGGTGGCGACGCCCGCGCCGCCGCCCCGGTGGATCTCCACCCGGTAGAGCTGGTTCTCCGGCCCTCGGTAGGCGGCGTCCGGGGAGAGGACGCACGGGTCGTCCTCGACCCGCTCCGGTCTCTCCGTGCGGGCCGCGAGCCGGCCGCGGGCGGCGGCGCGCCCGGCGACCCACGCGTCGAACGCCTTCTCCGGGTCCTCCGTGGCGTCCAGCCGCAGCGGCAGCACCTGCCAGACGACCTGCGCCCGCGCGGCGGTGTCCGGGGACGGCGCGCCGAGCGCGGGCTCGCCGATGGACGGGTCCTCGACGACCGTGACCAGGCGCTCGGACACCGCGAGGCAGACCAGGAACGGGAACTCGTCCGGCAGGTGGTCGCCGTCCCTCTCCTGGTCGAGGTAGGCGAAGGGCTGGTCCCAGTACGTCCACGCGTCCCCGCCCGCCGGCGGCTCGGCCCCGCCCGGCCCCGTCCCCCGCCCACCGGTTCCCCCCACGTCACGCGCGGCCGTCGCGGGAGCCGGTGCCCCGACGGCGTGCTCGGCGGGAGGCCGGGTGGAGTCGACGAGTACGCCGTTCACGTAGTAGCGGCCGGGGGTGATGGTGAGGTTCGCCGGGTTCTTGTGCTGCTCGCGGGGGACGTAGCGGACCTCGAACCCCGTACCGGGAC
Source organism: Sphaerisporangium siamense (assembly GCF_014205275.1). Classification (NCBI taxonomy): domain Bacteria; kingdom Bacillati; phylum Actinomycetota; class Actinomycetes; order Streptosporangiales; family Streptosporangiaceae; genus Sphaerisporangium; species Sphaerisporangium siamense. The sequence goes on along the minus strand of NZ_JACHND010000001.1, from coordinate 2,248,327 downwards.
CGCCGTGCGGCCCGATGAGGTCCTCGGCCGTGCGCCGGGCGAGCGCGAGCCGGATCGCCGCCTGCTCGTTGGCGTCGGCGTCAAGCTGCACCCGGCCCTGTTGGTACAGGACCGCGGAGTAGTGCCGGTCGGCCCGGAACGTCTGCCGGGTGAAGTCGCCCTTCATCGATGTCCTCCTCGGACGGATGTCACGTGCGGTCAGGTGGCGTAGAGGATTCCGGCGTCGAACCCGGCCGGGGAGAACTCCTGGAGCCGGGCGCGCAGGCCGTCCGCGCGCTGCGGCTGGTACAGGTCGTGCCAGACGCCCATCTCGGAGCCGTCCTCGGCGCCCCGGGCGATCTCGTCCGCCACGTCGGCGGCGAGCTGGACGTAGCCGGGCGCGCCGTAGCGGCGGGCGGTGAAGCGGGGCCGGACACGCTGCGCCTCGACGGCGCGCAGCGCGGGCAGGTCGGCCGGGTCGACGTCGCCGCGCTCCGCGGCCTCCCGCAGCGCCGCCCAGGTGCGGTCGGGCTCGCAGTGGTAGCGCCGCGGCGTACGGGAGCCGGGCGGCACGTGGCAGAACCGCAGGCAGCCGATCGCCCGCCGCGCGACGCTCACCCGCCCGTCGAAAAGGGTGTTCTCGGCGACCCGCACGGCGTGCGCGTGGACCTCGCCGATCACCGTGCTGCGGCGCGCGTGCAGGACGGCGTTCGCGTGGCGGCAGTCGGGCGCGGACAGGGCCGCGAGCCCGGGTGCGGTCGCGTCCAGGACGCTGTCGGCGAGGTGGATGGGCAGCGGGTCGGCGCGCGCCTCGTCGGCGATCACCAGGATCGTGCCGACGACGCTGCGCTCGATCTGCACGCAGGCCGTCGTGTTCTCCAGGATCAGGCTCGGCTCCTCCGGGTGGGCGGGCCCGCAGCCGGATTCCAGCGACCAGCCGGGCACGAGCGTGCTGTGCCGGACCACCAGGGCTCCGACCGGGCCGCTCACCGTCACCCCCCGCCCGGTGACGAGCAGCCCGTCCAGGACGACGCGGGGCGGCGGCCGGTCGTCGCCGTCCTCGCGCGGGTTCGCGGTGACCTGCAGGGAGTCGGGGCGGTTGCCGTGCCAGTCGAGCATGCGCAGCACGGGCCGCGCGCCCGGGGCCGCCCGCAGTTCGAGCCGGTCGCCGGGGTCGAGCGCGAACTCCAGCCGCTCCTGGTGGGCGCCGCTCCCCACGATCTCGATGACGGCCTCGGGCCGCCCGCCTTCGACGTTGTCCCGCTTCCAGGCGGTGTAGGCCTCGTTGATCCCCGCGAACCCGCCCGGCCCGACCCGATACACCTTCGCCTCGGGCGGGGTGACGCGGGTCCGGGGGTACTCGCCGCCACCCAGGTCGTCGCCGGACGCGTAGTGGTAGCTCACCCACACCCCGCGCTTCGGCGCCTCCCCGGAGTGGAAGGCGATACGGCCGCGCACCGGGTCGACCAGCACCTGTCCGCGCCGGGGACGGTAGGCCCAGCGGGCGAGGTCGGCGACCACGAGGGCGTCCGGGGGCAGCGGCTCGGGGTCGTCGTCCCGCCAGACGGCGAAGCTCTTGCCGGGGCCGTAGAAGTCGGCGAGCCGGTCGCGCAGGGCGCGGCGCCGGATGAACGCGGGCACGTTCTCCTCGGCCGCGAGGTGCGCGGGGGACGGCTCGGGCACCGGCTTGGCCACCAGGGGCACGTCGTCGCCGAGGATCGAGAAGGTGTACAGGTTGCGCGCCTTGTCGATGCAGTACGCGGGCGCCCGGGTGATCGAGTACGGCTTGAGCCGCCAGACGAACAGGCCGACCTGCGGCGGCGCGTGCCTGCCCTGCCTGCGCGCGGCCGTGATCCGGGGCGCCGCCACGGTGTGCGCCAGGTCGTCGAACGGCGACCCGAGGAGGTCCAGCCGCGCGCCTTCGCGCAGGTCGACGAACCCGAGGGCGTGCGGGGCGCGGCCCGCGGGAGAGGCGTTCCACAGCCGTACGGGAACGGTGCCCGCGGTCAGGGGCGAGAACTCCACCGCGCGGGCCGGCCAGCCTGCCGCCGACATGGCCAGCTCCTCCAGCAGCGGGAGCGTGCCCTTGCGCCGCCGGTCGGCCACCGTGCCGGCGACCGCGCGGCGCGGGGCCAGGCGGGCCGCGAGCCCGCGCGCGGCCTCGCCCGCCGCGAGCGCCTCGGCGTACCCGGCGGGGAGCCGGTGGCCGACCAGGTCGCCGAGGTAGGGCACCGCCCAGTCCTCGCAGGTCTCGATGAACCAGTTCTCGTACATCCGCTCGACGCCGGCCTGGACCAGCTCGATCTGCTCGGCGACCACGGCGAGCAGCGCGCGCAGCGGCCCGCCCGCCTCGGCGTCGCGGCGGCGGTGGTAGACCGGCAGCAGCTCGTACAGGCGGTCGGGGTTCGGCCCTGTGCCCGTCATCGGCGGATCTCCTTGAGTATCAACGTGTCCGGGCTCTCCGGGGACAGGACGGCGAGCTGCGCCGGGCGGATCCCCTGGAACACCAGCACCTGCCGTCCGGCGGGCAGCGGCGCGGCGTCGGCGATGTCGGGGTTCAGCCGGAGCAGCTCGGCCACGGTGACGCCGTTCTTCGCGGCGACGGCGATCAGCGTCTCGCCGGCCGCGCCCGGGGGCACGACCGTGTACCGGGTGCGCTCGAACCTGGCCGGCCGCGCGGGCACGACCGGGTTGGCGACGGTGAGCGTGGCGGCAAGGCCGTCCAGGCCGGCCGGGGTGATGCCGCCGGGCACCCCGGCGAACACGTCCACGTCCACGTGGTCCACGCCGGGCACGGCGTGGACCACCGCGACGGCCTCGGACAGGTAAGCGGGCCGGGCCGGTTCGCGGCGGGCGAAGCCGAGCCGGTCGAGCAGCGCGGCGCGCACGGCGGGCTCGACCAGCCGCCACGTGTGCCCGGGCGCGACGCGGACCTTGGCCGCGACCACCAGCAGCACGAGTTCCCTGACCGCGACCTCGACGGGGAGCTGCGGCGAGCCGTACTCGGCCAGGGAGGAGCGCAGCGCGCGCACGACGCCCGAGTCCGGGGACAAGGGCGCGTCGTCCATGCCCGCCACGGTCACGTGGACGACCTCGCGGGCGCCGTCGGAGAGCCTGCGCGCGCTCGCCCGCCCGATCCCCGCCCTGGCCCGCGCGAAGTCCTCGTAGTCGGGCACCGAGACGAGCCGGTCGAGCGCGGTGACGGCGAGCGGGATCGCCCGCCGGGTGTGCTCCGGCCCGTCCCGGTCGGCGCCACCGGTCGCGGGCACCGGGTTGGTCACCGCGGACACCCACAGCGGCCGGGTGGTGAGCTGGGTGATCCGGCCCGCGGCGACGTTCCCCGCGCGGCCGAGTCCGACGCGGTAGGCGGCCCGCACGTTCTGGCTCCCCGTGGGCAGCCTGGCGCCGTGGACGCCGTCGCCGAACGTCACGGTGGTCCGCCCGTCGTCGTCCAGGCCGGTGACGTAGACCTTCTCCTGCGGCCCGCGCCCGGCGAGGCCGTCGGCCTCCCGCCAGAGCACCCCGTCCACGCGGACCTCCAGGGTGCTCGCCGCGCCGCGCGGCGTGTCGTCGGCGAGCCAGGTGAGCGGGCCGGAGAACAGGGTGAACGTCTGGCCGGCCTTGCCCGCGTCGCCGCTGCCGATCGGCTCGTCCTTGGTGGCGCCGTGGGTGGCCGCCGCGACGTTGGCGTACAGGTGCACGGAGTCGCGGCGGTAGGCGTACGCGAGCGGGGCGGCCAGCGTGATGATCGTGTGCACGTGGTCGCCTGGCAGGTCGGGGTCCACGGACTGCGTCACCCCGGCGATCATGGTCAGCTCGGTGCCGGCGACGCCCGAGGCGCCGGGCACGTCGGTGCGCTCGCCCGTCACCACGAGCCCGCGCCCCGGGGCCAGCCCCTCGTACAGGGTCGCCAGCTCGATCACGCGGCCGGCCACGTCGCCGGTGATCGGCTCGGCGGCCAGGTCCAGCGACTGCCCCCTGACGTACACGGTGGCGTCCCTGATGTGCGACAGCAGCGTGTCCTGCGTGTCGAGCCAGTCGGCCTCCAAGGTCAGCTCGGTGACCTTGCCGGTGATCCCGAAGTCCGCCTTGGACACCACCCGCACCCCGCGCACCCGCGTGATCACCTCGTTCAGCGCGGGATCGCCGGGCACCCCGCCCTCCTGGCCCTTGCGCGGGCGCTGGATCACGGCCCAGCTTCCCGGTGCGATGCCCTCGTACTGCGCGTCCAGCGCCAGCACGTTGCGCGCGCTCAGCGCCAGCGACGCCTCGAACGAGACGGCCACGGAGGCGGGCGTGGTCGCGGTGGCGGCGAGCCGCCGGATCGTCACCTGCAGCCCTCCGTGCGGGACGCGGACGGTCTCGCCCTCGGCCAGCCGGAAGTCCTGGGCGGGCTCGCCGACCCGCAGGTGGACGACGCCGTCGGCGACACGCGAGACGAACACCGTGCGCGCGGGCAGGTTGGGCCGGAAGGTGAACAGGACGCCCCGCTCGCCCGGCGGCCCGGGCGTCCGCACGTCGATGACCACGCTGCCCGGGCCGAAGTCGAACGCGGGCACGCCCGTCTCCAGCCGCTGCTCGCTGCGGGAGGTCTGCCCGGCGTCGCTCCAGTTCAGCACGGCACGCTGCGGGGTGTCGCCCTCGAACAGCACGTTGACGTCCAGGACCTGGTTGCCGAGCAGCGGCCAGTCCACCTGGCCGATCGGGCGGCCCGCCGCGTCGTGGTCCGGCTTGAGCGGGGCCGTCGCGCCGAACGGGGTCGCCGTGACGCGCATCGCCTGGAGGTCCCGCAACCGGCGCGGCACGGTGAGATCGACGCCGCGCCAGGCCGGGTACAGGGTGTCGCGCAGCCGGGCGTCCAGCAGCCCGAGCAGCCGCGCCCCGAGATCCGAACCGGGGCCGTAGAGGGCGGCCGGGTCGCGGTCCAGGTCCCGGGGGTTGTCGGGCGTCCGCGACGGCGGCAGCCGCAGCGCGCCGAGCAACGCCCCCAGCCCCGCGAACGCGGGCGGCGTCCGGCCACCGGCCTCCCGGTCCAGCCGCAGGTCCGCGTAGAGCGACCCGGGCCCGCGACGCCCCTGCCCATCCCGACCGCGTGCGTCCCGCGGCGTGGCGTCGTGGTCCCCCGGCGACAGGGCCGTGGACGGCGAGCGCCGGTCCGGGGACTCCAGGCGGGCGACCTGGGCGCGCAGGTCGGACAGGGCCGCCCGCAGCTCGGACAGCCTGCGGTACACGTTCGCGTACGGCCGGGCCAGCTCGGCCGTCTCGTCCAGCCGCTGGACCGCCTCGTCGAGCCGCGCCGCGAACTCGGCGGGCGTCGTCACCGGACCGTCCGGGTCCCGCGCCGCGCCGCCGTCCCTGGTGGCGGGAAGGTCGTGGTCGAGCGGGCCGAGCACTCCCTCGGCGTACCGGCGGACGATGCGGCTGCGGTCGTGGACCGGGTCGCCGCGCAGTTCCCGCACCACGGCGCGGAACCGCTCGACCAGGACGGCGAACCCGGCCGGCGCGGCCTCGGGCAGCCCGGCCACCGTGACCCCGGCCTCGGCGTCGATCCGCACCCGCGGCACGACCACCAGCCGCTGGCGGCCCCGCTCGGCGCCGAAGACGAACAGCAGCCGGTCACCGGGCTTGACGTTGTTCGCGGTGCCGTCGAGCCGCACCTCCCGCCGCTCCCCCAACCCGGCCAGAGAGAGCTGGTAGGGCCGCCGGCGCCGCACCGCGAGGTCGTTCCACGCCTGCCGGGCCACCAGGTCCTCGCCGGTCTCGAACGGCACCGGCTCCTCGCCCTGCCCCGGCACGCTCTGCCCGCGCGCCCCTCGGGGGATCGTCACCTCGGTGGCCGGGCCGCGCGCCGGATCCTCGTCCACGGTGTACGCCAGGTGGGTGCTCGCCGACACGCCCGGCCTCGGGACGTGGCCGACCAGCCGGCCGAGCAGGCGCAGCGAGCGCTCACCTGCCGCCGTGCGCAGGTAGCCCTCGCCGGTGAACCGCTCGGTGTAGAACGCCAGCAGGTCGGCCAGGTACGCCGAGGCGTCGAGCAACGCGACCGCGAAGTCGTCGCCGGAGCGGGCCGTCAGCCCCGCCAGCGCGGGGTAGGCAGGGCTGGACAGCCGGGCTCGCATACCGGACAGGAACGCGGCGTGCGTCCCCACCCGTAAGTAGACGTGGTCCTGCCCCGGTGGGTTGGCGTCCCGCACCGGTGTCGCCATCTCGATTCCGCCACGACACCCGCACCCGCGACTCATCGTCCACCTCCGAGCCTGATCGACAGCCTGCCGTTCTCCGGACGGCCGGGGTCGCCGTCCATCTGGACGATCTCCAGCGGGCCCACCGTGAGCAGGCCGTCCTCCAGCTCGCCCGCCGGGGGGCCGAAGAGCCGTTCGAGCCGGGTGACGTGCGCGGCGACCACCCCGGGCACCGCGCTCGCCGCCGCGACGAGCGCGCTCACCCGCACGGGGTCGCCGAACGTGAGCGCGTCCGGGTGGAAGAAGGCGGGCCGTCCGCCCGGCAGCAGCCCGGCGCCGAGCGCCCGCCGCACGGCCGTGGCCACGTGCCCCCGCTGGTACCCGGGGTCCACGCAGACGAGGAGCTCCAGATCGACCGGCACCAGCACCGCGTGCCGTACGACCACCCGATGCCCGACCCTGCGGAACCCTTCCAATACTTCGGCCACCACCTGCGGCAGGCCACCCTCCGCCACCCGAGCCACCACCTGCGACAAGCCGGCCACTGCCTGGGGTGAGCCGGCCACTGCCTGGGGTAAGCCGGGCGCCGCGTCCGGCCGCGCGCGGTCCGCCGCCGGACGGGCGGCGGGGTCGATCGCGACGTGGACCTCCTCGGCGGTGCCCGTCCAGCGCAGTTGGGCGGCGGCCCGCGCCACGCCGGGAACGCGGCCCGCCAGCTCGGCGTAGTCGGCCGCCGTCACCGCGCGCAGCTTGACCCGCCGCGAGGACAGCGGCGCCACCTGCCGCACCTGCTCCACCGGCTCCGGTTCCGTCCCCCCGACCGCGGCCATGGGATTGCGAACCCCCAGAACCCCATCCCGCACACCCCGACCCACCTCTGGGTCCAGGCTCTCGCCCCCGCCCTGGTCCGGCTTCTCGCCGATGTCCCGGCTCAGCACGAGGTGGCTGATGACGTCCGCGCCCACGTTGCCCGCGGGTCCGTTGCCCACGCGGTAGCGCACGCGCAGCCGGGAGCCGGGCGGCGGCGGAGTGGCTTGCGTTCCGTCGCCGAACCGCAGCACGAGCCCGCCGTCGTCATCCAGCTCGCCGACGAAGTGACGGTCCTCCCGCCGGCCGGCGAGCAGATCTCTGCGCGGCTCCCAGACCGCCGGCCCCTCGCCCCCGACGGACTCGGCGTCGGGGGTCGCCGGCTCGACCGTGCGGGCTTGGACGGCGGGGAGCGCCGTGCGGGGGTTCTGGGTGAGGGCCGCGCGGGCGGGGCCGAGAAGGCGAGGGTCGGCCGGGGTCAGCCCGTCGGCGTACGCTGCTCCCCAGGCGTGGCGGACCTCCCAGGCCACGTCGTCCCTGAGCACGGCCCCGGCGCGGGCCCGCGCGGCGAGCGTGGCGACGCGGCGCAGTTTCCCGGCGAGCAGCCGCTCGAACCGGGCGCCCAGCTCGGTCAGCGCGTCCGCCTCCCGCGCCCCGTCCGGACCCGCGTCCACCTCCCGCGCCCCGTCCGGGCCCGCGTCCACCTCGCGTGCCCCGTCCGGACCCGTGTCGCCCGGAGCGGACTCGTCCAGGCCCACCTCGTGGAGGGCGGAGTCGCCGAACAGGACGCGGAGCCGTGCCAGGTCCGCGTGGGAGAGGCGGTGTCCGTCGCGCACCCGTTGACACAGCGCGTCCAGCCAGGCGCGCGCCCGGTCGGGGATCGCGGCCAGCAGGCGGGCCTGGGACCTCGCCACCTGGGCGAGCTCGGGGAAGGCGGTGCGCTGGGTGACCGGCCGGTCGCGGAGCACGGGACGGAAGCGGGGCGGCAGGGCGGGGTAGGTGAGCCGCGCGATCAGGGCCCGCAGCGCGACGACCTGCTCGGCGGCGGGCACGTCCGCCACCAGGCCCGCCCGGTCGATCGCGGCCTGGTCGAGCAGCGACACGAGCCGGGAGACGTCGTCGCCGGTCAGCGGCTCGCCGGCCTTCGTCCTGACCAGAAGCGCGTGGATCGCGGCCACCGCCGGGCCCTCCTCGCGCCGGTCGGGACAGCCGGTGCCGGACGGGGCACAGGACGACGCGGGCGTCGGGGCCGGAGGGACGTCGAACTCCTCCGGGCACGCGATGGTCGCGCCGTGGTCGACCAGCACGACGTTGCCGGTGGCCACGGTGACGTCGGTCAGCGGGCCGCAGTCCGGGCCGCCCCGGGTGGCCAGGCACGCCGTGAACTCCAGGGCGTCCTCCTCGGCCCAGGTGACCTCGACGACCGGCTGGTCGTACAGGGCGTCGACGACCCGGGTGACGGAGGTGAGGCGGACGGCCTGGCGGCGCGCGGGGTCGGCGTCCGCCGCCGCGCCGGTGCCCGGCCCGAGCGCCTCCTCGATGACCAGCACATCCCCCGGCGCCAGCCGCAATGCCCGCCCCCGCCGTCCCGCCACACCGGGGGCGGTTTCGGCGGGCACGTCCGGCGAGTTGTCGGGATCGGCCTCGGTGGGGGTGGTCCAGGTGTCGCGGAGGGTGGCGGAGGTGGCGCCCTCAGGGAGGCATGCCTTCTCGTCGCCCCAGGTCCAGAAGCGGATGGCGTTGTGCTCGGGGCGGAGCCGGACGGGGCCCGCGAGGACGGGTTCGAAGATCTGCACGGTGACCGCGGGCGGCAGGGCCGCCAGGGCGTCCTCGCCGATCACCGTGCCGAGCACGGGCCGGTCACGGGGGTCGAGCGCGCCGGTGTCGATGGCGGCGAAGCGGAAACGTCCCGCGTCCAGCGTCAGCGGGCGGCCGGTTCGCAGAGCCACCCACGCGCGGGCGTTGCAGCCGTCGTGCATGGCGTAGTCGACCAGCCGCACGTGCCTGCGCACCGATACGCGGTGCCGCGCGGTGTCGAGATACGCCTCGCCGGCGACGGCGTCCTGCTGGTAGGCGATCTGGTCGCCCACGTAGGCGAGCGCCTCGACGAGCGTCACGCCGAGGTCCGCCGCGTGCCGCTCGGTCCAGCCGGGCAGGGTGAGCGTCATACGGTCGAGCAGCGCCCGGCGCAGCGACGCGTAGTCGCGCGCGGTGTAGTCGATGACCGGCGGCGCGGGCGGCGGCTCCTCCCTCTCGCAGGGGGGCGCGGCGCAGTCGGCGCCGGTGGGACAGGCGGGCCGGAAGGTGAAGGTCGCCGACGCGTACCTGGGGTCGAAGCCGTGGTACGGCGTGGTGCCGGGCCGTCCGTGCGGGCCGGGCTCGACGATCGTCATCGTGTAGGGCGAGTGGTCCCCGGCGGTGTCGACGGTGACGCGCATGCGGTCGTCGAGGCCGGGGTCCCGGGCGGCGTCCACGGCGACGGCCACCGCGCGGACGCCGGTGACGCGGCGCCCTCCGTCGATGCGGATGTTCCTCGGCCCGAGCCCCTGGGGCGCGCGGCCGAGGAAGGCGACCGTGAGCACGGTGCCGTCGTCGCTCACCTCGATCCCGTCCAGCCCGTTGAGCCCGGCGGCCCGGACGTCCGCTCTGCGGCCGTTCATGGCACCCCCACTTCGAAGACGTCGGCACGCCGGGTGCCGGTGGCCGTGACGACGTACGCCAGGTGCACGCGTAAGACCTCGTCCTCGGCGACGATCTCCAGCGCGTCGATGTCGATGACGTCGCCGAGCCACCGCTGCAGCGCGGCCCGCACCGAGAGCTGCAGGGTCGCGGCGAGTTCGGGGCTGTTCGGCTCGAACGCCAGGTCCAGCAGGCCGCAGCCGAAACCGGGACGCATCACGCGCTCCCCCGGACTGGTGAACAGCACCTGGAGGATCATGTCGCGGACGTGGTCGTCGTACCCGGCCGCCGCGGTGTGGCCGTGTCCGTCGGTGTGGAAAGGAAAGGCGATGTTCAGCAGGCTCATTGCCCGTTTCCCCTTTGCTGGACGACGGTGATCAGCGGCGAGCCCTGGGGGATCCGCTCGGCGCTGTGACAGATGGCGGGCGAGTCCCGCAGCAGCACCGGGGAGCCCGCGGCCCGCAGCCGCGTGCTCGCCCCGGCCCACTGGACGGTCACGCAGGGCCGCGGCGTGCCGGAGACGTTGAAGGGACAGCCGGTGATGGTGTGGAAGTCGGCGAGCGTGACGACCGGCTGCCCCTCGACCAGGACCCCGGATCGGGCGGGCCGGGCAATGGCACGGCCGCCGTGCGGGCACATCACGGTCGCGTTGACGTGCAGAAGGTTCCCTGGCATCGCGCACCCCCTTCAGGTGATCGTGAAAGCGCCGTCGTTGACGGTCACGGTCTGTCCGGCGAGCGAGACCGACGCGCCCTTGCCGTTGCTGAGCACGATCCCCGCGTCGTTGATCACGATGGACGCGCCGGACGAGGCGCGCAGCGTGATGCCCGGCCCGCCCGGCAGGTCGGACATGAGCAGCGTCTGCCGGCCGCCGGTCTGGACGAGGATGTTCGGACGGCCCGGGTCACCGGCGAGCGCCTCGGACGGGACCTCGGCCCCCGCGCCGTACCAGCAGCCGACCCAGATGGGGAAGCTCACGTCCCCCTGCTCGAACTCCACCCACACCCCCGCCCCGACCAGAGGCACCGTGTAGAGGCCCATCTGCGGCCCGGCGACCGGCAGGCACGGCATCGCCCACGAGGACGTGGCCTCGCCGAGCACGTCGGGGACGCGGACCTGGATGCGGCCCTGCCGCAGGGGGTCCGCGTTGTTGACGACGGTCCCCCGGTACTTGCCGAGGTACCGGTTGTCGCGGGGCATGTGCCTCCTCCGTGGGTCACGGGACGACGGCCGGGCGCAGCGCGACCAGGCCCTCCCGAGCGAGCGTGAAGTCCTGGGTGTACGAGCCGCGCCGCAGCTCGTGGGTGACGCTCTTGACGTAGTACTCGCCGTCGTAGGTCAGGCCGGCGCCGCGCACGCCCACGAGTTCGCGGGGGCGCAGCACGTGGCCGTACCGGGTGACGTCCAGCCGGCCGGAGCCGCTGACCGCGTCCGAGGACTCGACGACCTTGGCGAGGGTCTCGGCGAACGCCTGCGCGGCGTCCTTCTTCGCGGTGTCGGCGATCACCCTCTTCTTCAGCGCGGGCGCGGGCCGCCGCGCGAGGGGCGGGCGCAGGACGCCGACCTCGGGGACCGGCAGCAGCACGTCGGTCTTGGTCGCGGGGATCTGCACGCGGGCGACCGGCTCCTCGCGCGCCGTGCCGTCGAAGCCGAACGTGAGCTGGTCGACGGTGGACAGGTGGTCCATGGTGACGGTGAGCGCGTGCTGCGGCACGCCGATGCGCGTTTCGGGGCCCCAGTAGCCGCGGCTGACCCCGGGCGCCGGGCCGGGGTCGAGGTAGAAGACGTAGCCGTTGGCCTTGGCCAGCTCGTTGAGGTAGGCGAGGTCGGTGCCCTTCTGGAAGTCGATCCTCCGGGTGGGCATCGGGGTCTGCGGGATCAGCTCGGGGATCACCAGGGGCGTGATGCCGTACTGCGCGTACCCGTCGATGATCGCGGCGACGCGGGCGGCCGGGCCCATGGCGGGGTACGGCACGCCCGCACGCTCCTCCAGGTCCATGAGCACGGTCAGGTCCTCGCCGGTGACGGTCAGCGTGGACCGGCCGGGGGCGCTGGAGACGCCGACCTCCTGCCGGGTGATCACACCGTCCATCAGCACCGTGACCGTCCCGCGCACGGTGACCGCGAGCACCACCCTGACCTGGGGGTCGAACGCGCCGCCCGGCAGCAGGTCGCGGTTGATCAGCCCGTCCCGGCTGAGGTCGAAGGAGAGCTGGAAGCCGCTGCGCTGCCCCGCGGTCACCGTGACCTGGGCGGACAGCAGGGCGTCCGTCACCGGCCGCGGCGCGGGCGCGACGATCTGCGGGCCCATGAGCAGGGTGAGGCGGATCGGCGTGACGTCGTCCACGTCAGCTCCCCGGGACGCCGGCGGGCAGGGTGATCCGGACGCGGCGGCCCGGGGTGGCGGTCAGGTCGCGGGGGTCGAGCACGGGGTTGGCGTCGGCGAGCTGCCACCACTGCTCGGGGTCGCCAAGATGGCGGCCGGCGAGGATGTCGGCGCGGTCGCCGACGCGCACCTCGTGCGCCTGGACGGTGACGAAGGCGTCCGGCCGCGGCGCCGGCCGGGGCGGAAGGTAGGGGATCGCCTGGCCCGAGGCGTCGGTGTGGACGGCCGGGGCGATGCCGAAGTACCGGCTCGTGCGCGGGTACGGCGTGCGTGCCGGGTCGTGCGCCAGTGCCTGCGGGGGATATGTCATGACTTCTCCTGAAAGTCGAGGCCGCCGAGCGCGTCCAACCGGCCCGCGGGCGCCGCGCCGGCGAGGCGTTCCTTCTGCGACAGATGCGCCAGATACAGTTCGGCGCCGCGGTGCCCGGCCGGCAGGTCGCTGGACGACAGCACGCGCATGCCCACGCCGACCGTCGCCCTGACCGGGTTGAGGTCCAGGTCGAACGCGTCCTCGACGATGGACAGCTCGGTCAGCCGCACCGGCAGCACCCTGCTCCGCCCCCAGGTGAACAGGGTGAGCGGAGTCTCGACCGGGGTGATCTCCAACGTGCCCGCCTCGGCGAGCGCCCGGTCGGCGCGGATCCGGCCGCTCGGCGGCTGCACCAGCATCTCCAGCGCCGCGAGCTGCGGATGGACGCCGTCCGGCGCCGGGACCTCGGGCTGGTCGGTGGCGTCGATCTCGGCCGTGAACTTCCACGTCTCGATCGCCGGCCCCTTCAGCCGGAGCACCTCGGTCCTGTCCCCTTGCTCGCCCCCGGCCGCCTGCGGCGTCAGCGACCGCTCCAGCGTCTCGGGGTTGAACTGCATCACGATGACCCGCCGCGGGGTGCCGCGTTCCGGATCGAGCACCACGATTCCCGACCGGATCGGCTTTGGAATGTCCAGAAAAGCGGTCATCGGCCGCGCCGCCCGTCAGCCCTCATCGGCGGCCGTCCAGCCGAGACCGCGCATTCTTTCGACGCCGTCCTTCACAAAGGAGCGGCCCGGGCCGTCCTCGGCCCACAGCGACCAATAGACGGACGCCTCGAAGACGAGCAGTCCCGATTCTTTGGTCATTCTCAGCTCGATCGGCGCGTTCAGCACGCCCGCCGGGCCCGGCCCGGAGACCCACAGGCCGTCGCCGCGCCGTTCGACCGGATATCGCACGGCATCGGATTCGGCCTGCAATTCGACGAACCCGCGCGTCCCGAGAGGCTCGGGCAGGCGCACCCGCGTCGCCCGGAACGCCGACTCGTACCAGCCCAGGCTTCCGCCCCCCGGCACGTCCTGGTCGAGCGCGCGGGCCACGAAATCCGTGACGGTGTCCACGGACAACTCGTCCACGACCGCGGCCTTCGCGCCCGCCCACGCGGGCCGCACCTCGACGCCCGGCGGGACGGACGCGGCCCTGAGCAGGTGGAACGGCCTCGGCGGCACGGGATCGCTCATGGGGTAGTCGAAATCGCGCTCGTGGTAGGCGAGCGACAGGTCCATCGACACCGGTTCGCAGAACTCATCGCAGAACGCCAGCAGGCCCTCCACCGCGTACCGGGCGTGAGCCGTCTGGTCCTCCGGGTCCTGCAGGACGTCCGCCTCCGATTCCAGGCGCACCACGGCGCCGGGGAAATCGCGCATGCGAGCGTCGCCCATCGTTTCACCTCACCCTTTCCCATGTTTGGCCGAGCCGTTCGAACATCGCCGCCACACCGGTATCGGGATCGACGATCGTGACCCGGTCCAGGTGCTCGGTCCCCTGGATTTTCGGTAAATTCTTCTGGAACGCGTGGTAGATGTTATCGGACGTCACCAGGGTGCCGTCCGGCCGCAATAGTTGCACGGTTCCGTCCGCATTTATGCGCCGCGTCTGGCCTTTCTTCATCGTTCTCTCGCCGACGCCGAGCCGCATATAGATGCTCACCTCTTTCCGCCCGGGAATCGGAACGCCCGCCTCCGCCCGCTGCGCCGCCTTCCTCGCCCCGTGCCGGACGCCCTCGCTGAGGTTGCTGAACTGGGTGACCTCCGCGCGCACGGTCGTGACCTCGACGCTCCGCTCGATGTCCCCGGCCGCGGGCCCCTCCACGTCCGGACGCGACGCCTTCTCCGGCTTCGCCTGCGGCGTTCGCGAGGACTCTGGTCCGGCCTGCGATGTTCGCAAGGACCCTGGACCGGGCTGTGGTGTTCGCAAGGGCTCGGGCCCTGCCTGCGATGTCCGCCCCGACTCTGGCCCTGCCTTCCGCGGGGTATGAGGAAAAGGTCCTGCGGCTGCGGGCCGCGCGCCGCCCTGTACCCCCGGCGTGAGCACCCGCTTCCCGGACAGCGCCAGGTCGAACTCCTTCAACGGGTCGCCGGTCCCGGCACGGCGCGGCGCGGTCTCCTCGCGGGCGGCGTGGATGAACCGGCCGGGGTTCTCGTCCGCCAGCCGCCGCGCCTCCCGCATCTCGTTCAGGACGTTCTCGAAGGCCTCCTCGTCCTTGCCCTTGTGGAAGTCGAACCAGACCTCCAGATCCACCACCTGGCCGGCGGCCGGGCCGAGGATCTCCTTGACCCGCTCACGGCGCGCCTTGGCGACGTCCGCCTCGGGGTTCAGCGTCGCGGTGATCAGGGGCGCGCGGGACGCCGTGGCGGTGAGGGCGGTCAGCCGGTACCAGGCGCGCAGGCCCGCCAGCACCGCCGCCATCACGCGTTCCCGTACACCACGCCGGAGCAGGCCGACCACGCGTGGCCTGATGCGGGCCACCACGAGCGCGAGGCGGTCCTTCTTCGCCTGCTCCCGCTTCCTGAGCCGATCGTCGCGACGCCGGCGGTCCTGCTCGGCGCGCCTGGTCCGCCTGTCCTCGATCCGCTCACGGGTGCGCCGGTAGGCGTCACGGAGCTTCTTCGCGCCGTCACGCAGCGCCCGCCCGAGCCTGCCCCCGGCGAGCCTCCGGCCGATCCCGCGCAGCGCCGCGCCGGTCCTCCGGATGCCGTCGCGGACCGCGGCGCCCCTAAGGCGCAGGGCCTGACGTGCCCCGCTTCCCGGACTCGCCACGGTACGGCGTCCGGACTCCCGCCCCCTGATCTCCCGCCGCTCCTGCCGCCCGGGCTCCCGGCGTCCGGGTCCCCGCCCGCCGGCCTCCTGCCGCCCGGTCTCCCGGCCGCCACTTCCCCGGCCGTCGCGCCGGCGTCCGCTGTGAAGACCGGGCGTCTCGCGTACGCGCCCGCCCCGCGGCCCGGTACCCACGCGACCGAGGCGGCGGTTACCCGGACCGCTGGAAACAGGACCGCGGCGGGACGGCCGCAGCGCCGCGCCCGCGGCGCGCAGGCCGCGACGGGCCGCGTTGACCGCGTTCCCCGCCGCCTTCCGCGCGCCCTTCCCCGCGCGCCGCAGCCCGGCGAGGATCTTTGTGGCCATCCCGGTAAGCGTGCGGCCGACCCCCTTGGCCGCCGCGGCCAGCTTGGACATCAGGAAGTTGGTGACGAAGTCCAGCAGCGCCACGACGCCCGCCGCCAGCGCCCGGGCGAACATGCACGCCGCGGGCCCCGCCTTGACCGCCTTCAGGAAGGCGAGGAACTTCCCGATCGCGGCGAGGATCCTGCCGACCGTCCCCCACGCGGCGATCAGCCCCTGCACGACCGCGAGCACGGCCCCGGCCGCCGGGACGATCAGCGACACCAGCCGCTCGACGACGACCGTGACGATGAGCGCGGGGAGTGACGCGATCAGGGCGTCCCACGCCATCCTGCTGATCTTGGCCATGGAGACACAGCCCTTGACCAGCACGTTCATCACGGTCCTGCCGAGCCCGAGGATCGACTCCACCTTCTGGTCGAACCACTGCCTGACCGCGGACTTGATCGCCCCCCACAGGTGGACCTGGACGCCCTCCCTGGCCGCGCCGCCCAGCCGTCCCAGCCACGGCCCGACCCCGATGGACGCGATGTCGGCGACGATCTCGGCGAACTGGCCCAGCATCTGGATCGCGGCCCTGGCGAACTCGACGGCGGCGTTCACGACGCTCCGCACGGCCTCGACCGCCGCCTTCAGGCCGGCCTCCAGCAGCCGCAACAGTCCCGTGAGCGCCTGGGCCAGCTTGTTCAGCAAGAACCGGACGCCCGCCTTGAGCGCGTCGGCGAGCCTGTTGACGGCGGCGATCGCGGCGTCCCGCAGGCTCTCGATCGCCCTGCGGACCCGCGCGGCCAGCTCGGGGAAGAAGACCGCGAGGACGTCGCACAGCTTGATCAGGAAATCGGCCAGCTTGCCGATCAGGCCGACGATCGCGTCCCTGGCCCGGTCGATCAGGCCGGTGACGAAGTCGGCGAAGCCCTTGATGATGCCGTTGACCAGCCTGACCGCGGCGTCGAAGATCGCGGTGATCGCGGTGAGCAGGGCCTCGAAGAAGCTCTTGACCTTGGAGGCGAGCCAGCCGAGTACGCCGCCGCTGGACTCCCTCTTCCTGCGCTCTTTCTCTTCGCGCGCCTTGGCCTCGGCCGTCTCGCGTTCGCGGGCGATCCGCTCGTCGTCCTGCTGCCTGCGCTCCTCGTTCTCCCGGTCGGTGTCGGCCTTCTCCCTGAGGATGCCGGACCGGGTGCTCTCGTGCTCCTTGCCCGCCTGGACGCCGGTGTCCCGGACCTTCTCGTCCTGCTCGGCCCGCCACTCCGCGCGCCGCGCCGCGACGTCCTCGGCGACCTTGCCCCGCTGGTCCGCCTGAGCCTGCGTGTTCTCCTGGACGGCCTGCGCCGTCTCGGCCTGGTGCCGGGCGTTCGCCTCGGCCTCGCCTTGCCGTTGGCTCTGCCGCTCGGACCCCATCCGGGCCTGCCCGCCGGTGAACCCGGCCTGGATCTGCGCCCCGCGCTCCTGCCGCGCCACGACGGCAACGGCCTGCCCCGCGCCGCCCTCCCCGACCGGTCCGCCCCCACCACCTGCCGAGCCCCCCGTGACCGCCCCACCCCCGCTACCTGCGGAGCTTCCGGTGACCGATCCCCCGCCGCTCCCTGGGGCGGGGACATCCCCGGTCAGGGTCTCGGCGGGCACGTCCGGATATATCTGGTCCTCTCCCAGCGGCTTGGCCGCCTCCTCGCGGCCCCCCTGGTGGATCTCGTGGGACGCCTCGGCGAGCTCGGCGGACTGCTCGTCGGTCCTGACCGGGTCGGTCTCGCCCTTCAGCTCGACCTTCCGCGCGGGGCCGACGGTGGCGTGCAACGCGGGATCGCTGGTGGGGACGCTGTCCACGGCCCGCTCGACGTTCCTGGCCTCCTGCTCGGAGAGCTTCCCGTCGGCGGTCCCCGCCACCTGGGGCCGCGGCGCGCGTGCGGCCGGGTCGCTGCCCTGGACCTCCCTGGCGCGCTCCTGCTTCTGCCGCTCCGCCTGCCGGGCCTGAAGTTTCGCCGGCTTGACCGGCTCGGTGTGGCCGGGCGGCGCCGCCTCGGGCGGGCCCGACAACGTGCGCGGGGCTCCGGACGGGCGTTCGGCCGTCGGCGGCGCGGCCTGGAGCGCGGCCTGCCGCTCCCCGACGTCCCGGCCGATCGCCCCGTCCACCTGGGCCAGCGACCCGCGCATCGCGACGGGCGGCAACGTCGAAACCGTGGCCAGCGCCGCCTCCGGCCGCTGCCCCGACACGTCCGGAACGGAGGGCGGCTTCTCTTCGGCCGCGGCCCCACCCCCGCCCGCTCCACCACCCCCACCGGCCGCGCAGCCCCCCTGACCGCCCTCTGCCTTGGCCCCCTCGGTCGTCGCCTCCGGCGCCCCCGCGCAGGCCCCGCCCCCCGACTCCAACGACGCCTCCGGCGCAACCGCCCCCACGTCCCCCGTACCACCCCCCACCTCGGCATCGCCGCCCACAGCGGAAGCGACGCGGGCGCCCACTGTCTCGGCGGACGACCCCGACCCGGCGGAGGAAGGCTCCTCCCCCGACGGCCCCGTGGCAGCAGAAATCGAAGAGTCGACGGACGGTTCGGGAGCGGTGTTCGGCGCCTCGATGGGGGATGCGTCCGAGGTGGAAGCGGACTCGACGTCCAGGCCGGCTGAGGACTCGGTGTGCGGGGTCGCAGGGGACTCGATATCCGGGGTGGCAGAGGGTTCGGTGTCCAGGACGGCAGAGGACTCGGTAGCGGGGGTGGCGGAGGACTCGGCGTCCAGGACGGCAGGCGACTCGGTATCGGAGGTGGCAGGGGACTCGGCGTCCTCGTCGTTCTGCTGTTCGGCCTTGGTGGGCGGTGGTGCGGGGAAGGCCGGGGCCTCGGCGGCCGGTGGCGGTGTCCGTCCCTCCCGGACGGTGTCGCCGACCGTCGGCACGTCGGAGACGTCCAGGTCGGTGGCGGGAAGGTAGTCCTCGGGCCGGGGATCCGGCTGGGCATCGGGACCGGCGCCGGCCGCGTCACGCTCATCCTCGGCTCCCTGGGACTCCCCCTCAGGAACCGGCACCTCGGCGTCCGCGCCGGACTCCAACCCGAGTGGCCTCTCAGCCTCCTCCGGAGGGTCGTTCTCCTGGCGCCCCAGCAGGCCATGCCGTACGAGAGAACTGTCGGACGCGCCGGCCG
Organism: Sphaerisporangium siamense; assembly: GCF_014205275.1. Taxonomy (NCBI): domain Bacteria; kingdom Bacillati; phylum Actinomycetota; class Actinomycetes; order Streptosporangiales; family Streptosporangiaceae; genus Sphaerisporangium; species Sphaerisporangium siamense. Next base: position 2,229,739 of record NZ_JACHND010000001.1, on the reverse strand, counting down.
CCTCTTCCACACGCTCAGGACGCACCGGCTGCGCCCCGGCCACTACGGCCTGCCCGGCCCCCGTCTCCGCGACCGGGGTCGCACCCGCGGCCGGTCCCTGCGACGCGGACGGCATGCCTCCTGCAGCGCCGAGCCCCTGGGCGATGGACTCCCCAGCGGCCTCTGCCCGAGCACCCTCGACGCCCCCCTCAGACCGCTCCCCGTCACCCTCTGCAGAGCGCTCCCCCTTGCTCTCTGCAGAGCGCTCCCCGTCGCCCTCTGCGGAATGCTCGCCGTCGCCTTCTGTAGAGCGCTTGCCGTCGTCTTCTCCAGACCGATCCCCGTCGCCGCGGGTTTCCCTTTCGCTCGCGGCCTCGTCCGGCGCCTCCTGATCGCGGGACTCCTTCGCCGCCCGCTGCTTCCCGTGCTCTTCCTGCTTGTCAGCCGTCTCCCGATCAGGGGTTTCCTCCTCGCCCCAGGTCTCCTCGGCGTCGTCGCGCGCACGCTGCTCGTCCTGCTCGGCCAGGCCCTGGCGGGACTCCTCCGCGGCCTCGCGCTCCGAGTCGGCCGCCTCCGTCGCGTCGGGTACGGGCTCGGGCGCCATCGCCGACTCGACGGGACCGCCGGCCGCCGCGGTGTCCGTCTCCTGGACCATGGTGAGCAGCCGCCCGTACTCGGCCGAGGACAGCCGGACCCGCAGCCGGTCGAGGACGAGCTCGCGCAGTCCGGTGGCGAGCCGGACGACCTGCAGCCGTACCCGCCGAGACGCGTCCGCGGGGTCGCCGCGCAGGCTGCGCAGCACCCCTGCCACCACGCGGTCGGCGACGGCGGCCGGGTCGAGCAGCGCGGCGGCATCGCGGCCCGCGTGGACGCGCACCCGGCCAAGGTCGTGCCCCAGCCTCTCCGCGAGACCACGGCGTACGCCGGCATCGGGGATACCCGTGACCGCGGATGGCGCGGAGAGGCCCGAGACCGCGGAGCGAGTGGAGACGCCCGAGACCGCGAACGGCGTGAGGACGCCCGTGAGCTGGGACGGCATAAGGGCGTCCCTGGTCTCGGGGGGCCGGGTGGCGCGGGGTCGCTTGGCTCGCCGTTCGGGGGCGGTCCGCCGGCGGGCGGAGGTGGTCCTCACGCGTCCGTCTCCCCTCGGGTGAACCCGTCGTGTACGGCGCGGGCGAGCAGTTCTCCGAGCCTGCGGGAGGAGGCCGCGGGCGGCAGCGCGGGCAGCGCGATCGCGTCCAGCGACCGGCTCGACCTGGCGAGCAGCGATCCCTCCGGCAGTGAGGAGCCCCCGTCCAGCGGGGCCGCGTACAACAGGCGGGTCAGCTCACGCTCGAAGGCGGCGGCCACCCGGTCGCGGTCGGCCATGGGGAACCCGTTGAGCGCGAACTCGTCCACGTGGACGACGATCCGCCGCGGCGCTATACCCATCCGGTGATCTCCCCCGGGGTGAGGGTGCGGTCGAGCTTCAGGTATTCGGTGCGGGCCGCCGCGAGCATGTGGCGCATGGCCAGCGCCGTCCCCTCCTCGGCCGCGAGGAAGGCCGCGGACAGCGCGATGTTGCGGATGCTGCCGCCGGTCACGGTGAGCTGGGACAGCCGTGCCAGGTCGAGGTCTCCGGTCGGCGCGCGGCCGGGGATGACCTGGCGCCAGATCTCGGCGCGCTCGGCCGGCCCAGGGAAGGGAAAGTCCACGACGAAGCGGATGCGGCGCAGGAACGCCGGGTCCAGCGCCTTCTTCATGTTCGTGGTGAGGACGGCCAGCCCGCGGTAGGCCTCCATGCGCATCAGCAGGTAGCTGACCTCCAGGTTGGCGTAGCGGTCGTGGCTGTCCTTGATCTCGCTGCGCCTGCCGAACAACGCGTCGGCCTCGTCGAAGAGGAGCACCGCGCCGCCGCGCTCGGCCGCGTCGAACACCCGCCGCAGGTTCTTCTCGGTCTCGCCGATGTACTTGCTGACCACCTGGGACAGGTCGATGACGAAGAGGTCCAGCCCGAGCCGTCCGGCGACGACCTCCGCGGCGAGCGTCTTGCCGGTCCCGCTGCCCCCGGCGAAGAGCGCGGTGACGCCGAGCCCGCGCCGCAGCACCGAGGCGAATCCCCACTCGTGGTAGACGGTGCCGCGCTGCCGGACGTGCGCGACGATCTCGGCCAGCACGCCGCGTTGCTGCGCGGGCAGCACCAGGTCTTCGGCGCCGGCGCGGGGCTCGATGCGGTGCCCCAGCTCGTCGAGCACCATGCGCGCCTCGGTCAGCCCCGCCTGCCACGCCAGCCGGGACATCTCCGGGCCGGACGCCGTACGCGCCGCGCGCCCGGCCTCGCGGATGACGTGCGCGGGCAGCGAGAACTGCGCGACGAGGCGGTTGAGCTCGGCGTCACCGACCGGGCGTGCGCCGTTCGCCACGTCGCCGTTCAGCGGATCACCGTTCACCGTGTCACCGTTCAGCGCATCACCGGTCACCGCATCACCGTTCAGCGCCGCCGACCACAGGTCATGCTGCTCGTCGGCCGTGAGCGCGGGGACGGTGAAGCGCGCCCGATGGCGATCGCCCGTGCCCGGGTCGGCGCCGGAGACGAGCACGGGGACCTCCAGCGGCGCGGCGAACGCGTCGGCGGCGGCACGGGTGGCGGCGGTGGTCTCCACCAGCAGCGCGGCCGGGAGCAGGACGGCCTCCCGCTCCCACAGCCGCCGCAGGGCGTCCCTCTCGTCCGGATGGGCGGGCAGGTCGGCGGCATCGGCGGCGTACAGCGTCAAGCCCGACCGGAAGGCGGCCACCGCGGCCACCTCCTCGCGGGTGCGCCGATCGCCGCCGGTCAGCTCGGCGTGGGGGCGGGCGTGCGCGCCGCGCCAGGCGTCCGCGACGCGGGCGGACAGCGCGGCGTGTGACGGGGGCAGATCGGGCGGTTCGGGGACGGGCGTGACGAGGCCGCGCAGGCGGGTGTCGAGGTAGGAGATGCCCGCGAGAAAGTGCAGGACGCGTTCGTCGACGCGCAGGCGTCCGGTGACCGGCGACACCGTCGCGTCCAGCTCGACCAGACCCCAGCGCCGCAGCGGGGCCACGGGCGTGAGCGCGCTCCAGTGCGGGTCGGGGAACGCGGCGAGAGCCAGGGAGAAGGTGGGGTAGGCGCGGTACGGATCCCCCGCGGCCGCCGCGCAGCGCGACGCGGTGGTCGCGTCCACCTCCATGGCGGCGGCGAGAACGAGCACGTCCCGCTCGAACACGGTCAGCCCGAAGCACGAACACAACATGTCCAGGGCACTCGTCCGCTCCACCGCCCCACCGGACATCCCGGGACCCCCGGCGTCCGCCCGCCCGGATGGCATGGATCGCGCGGATGACCCGGCTGGCGCGGTCAGCCCGGATAACGGGGACGGCCCGGATGACACGGATAGCCCGGATAGCCCGGTTAGCCCGGCTGGCGCGGCCGACCCGGTTGGCGCAGCCGGTACGGGTGGCGTGGTCGGTGCGGGTGGCGTGGACGTCTCGGTCGCCGGGTGGTGAGGGGTTGCAGGGGGAACCGGGTGGGTGTCTCGGCGGGTGGTGCGTCGGGGCTTTGGAGGACGGGGGCGGTGGGGGGTGGAGTGGCCGGACGCGTGGGCGTCGAGGGCGGCCAGCACGGCGCGTACCTCGGCCATCAGCGCGTGCCCGTGCGACTCCTCCCCCACGGTCAGACCTCCAGGTCCAGGACGGGCGTGCGCAGGTCGTCGCCGGTGCGGCCGGCCACCCCCGCGACCTGGACGCGCACGAGGTACGTGAGCGGCGCGCGTACCCCGTGGACCGGGACGTGGATTACGTGGTCGTCCGTCCCTGGGGGCCGGTCGAGTGGGTGGGTCGCGGGGAAGCGGTGGCTCTCGGGGCGGCGTCCCGGCGGTGGGTCCAGCTCGTCGAGCAGCAACTCGACGCGCTGGTCGTCCCGTACGGGCATGTCCAGGCGGACGGTGACCACGAGCGGGTCCCCGCTCGCCTCGACCGGGCCGGTGACGCGGGGCTGGCGGGTCAGCGGAACGGCGTTGGACTCGACGACGCCGGCCCGCACCTGAACCGGGTAGATGCCGGGCGGCAGGTCCTCGGGCGGGGTGAACACGACCCGCTCCGCGCCGGCCCGGTCCGGTGTCACATCCCGGTCCCCGACCCGGACGACGACCTCGCCGACCGAGAGAGGGGCGGTTCTCCCAGGAGCGACCTTGGCGACTCCCCCACCGGCGGCCCCGACGTCCTCTCGGCCGGCGGACGAAATCGCCTCGTCAGCGGAGGAGGAGACCGCCTCGCCGACGGCGGGAGGGACGGCCTCGCCGGTGGTGAGGGAGTCGCCCTCCAGCCAGATTTCGTGGTCGGCGGGGGACGGGCCTTCCAGTGGTTCGGCGGAGGAGCCGCGGGGGCGTGACCGCAGGCGGGCGATGTGCGGTCGCGTGCCCGGGACGGCGCGGATCGTGCGGCGCAGCACCGGCCGACCGGCCGCGGGAATGCCGTGCCCGTCCAGCAGGACGGCCGTGGCGTCGTACACCACCGAGTAGGCGTACGGGGTCTGGAACAGCATCGACCACAGCTTGGACATGTCGTCCAGGTCCAGCTTGGCGGGCGTGAAGCGGACCTTCTGCAGGGAGGCGGCCAGGTCGCCGCCGGCCAGGAACGGGCGGTTCGCGGCCTCGCGGATGTCGAGCTGGGACAGGATCGGCTCCTCGTGCAGCCCGCGCACGACCGAACCCAGCATGCGCTGGGGCTCCAGCTCGTCCTCGTTGCCGTAACAGCTGATCAGGTAGTGCAGGTCGAGGGCGGCCCGCGGCTTGGTGAGCAGCGTGCCGTCCGGGCCACGGGTCGGGGCGTCCAGGTTGCGCAGCGCCCCGTTCGGCGTGGTCCGGTAGAGGAAGACGGTGACCAGGGGCTCCTGCGGCGGCTCCGCGGGCGGCTTGCGCGGCACGACCTGGGCGCCGAGCTCCAGTCCGTCGGCCTGCAGAGAGCGGGCGATGAACTCGCACAACGCCTGGGTGGTCTGGGCTATCGCCAGGTAGTTGCTCATGGGCGCCCGTCCCCTCCGGCGAGGTAGGCCTCCAGGCTGACCGTCGGGGCGGGACGGCCTGGCCGGGGCGGCGGCGTGGGACGCTCGGGCCTGGTGGCGTTCACTTCGAGGCGCCCGATGCTGATGCGGACCTCGCGGCCCTGCTCGGCCCGCTGCCGTACGGCCGGGGTCACGCGCCACCGCTCGCCGGGCGCGGCGCCCGCCGGAGGGACGGCCGGGTTTCCGGCATGGGAGAACGGCGTCCCCGGCGAGGTGACGGACGGCGCGGAACGCTCGCCCGCCGCCGGAACCGGCCCCGGCACGCTCGCCGGGGCGAGCAGCGGGCCGCGCCGCACCTCGATGCGCTCGACCAGGCGGCGCACGGCCTCGGCGACCCCCATCGGCTCCGTCCGCTCCACCGCCCGCATGCCCTCCGGGATCGCGTCGGCCGGGCCGTGGGCGCGGTGTTCCGGTATGCCGACAAGAGCGGGAGGAGGCGGCGCGGACGGCTCGGGGCGGACCGGCCCCGGCACCCCGGGTGGACGCTCGGGGGTGGGCGTGAGGAAGGGACGCGGCGTCACCTCGTCGTGCGCCTCCAGGTCGGCGACGGGTCCGGTGGCGGGCCGCTCGAAGACGTGCGGCAGGCGCGGGCGTACGAACGGCGACGGGCCCGGTTCGCCCGAGACCCGGGCCAGAAGACGGTCGAAGTGGTCATGCATGGCCGGCCAGCTCCAGGTAGCAGCGTCGCCGTGCCGAGCTCATCGCCAGGATGTCGGCCTCATCCCACCCGTAGGAGGCGGCGAGGAGGGACACCTCCAGCAACGTGGCACGTGCCCAGGCGTCCAGTTCGGTCCACAGGCAGAGGGTGATGTCCAGCCCGGCCCGCACCATCCGACCGCATTCCGGGCACCGGACGTCCAACCGGACGTCGGCCCCCGGATCGGCGCAGCCCGCCGCCTCCGCGACCCGGGCGACGACTTCGGCGGGCAGCGCCGCCACCGGGACCGGCTCGCCGTCCCGCCGAGCCTCCGGCACGCAGCGTTCGAGCAGGACCGCGCGCGGGCTCGCCGACCGGGCGGCGACCAGCAGGTCGCCGGAGGTCGGGACGCGCACGACGACCGTCCAGGAGTCCACGGTGAGGGTGATCGGCTCGACCGGCGAAGGCTCCGGCGGGGGCACGGCGCGGGTGTCGAAGTCGAACTCCAGCCGCTCGCCGCACTCCGGACAGGACAGCAGCACCGGGATGCGGGCGCCGAACAGCGACCGGCGCAGCGCGAACAGCTCGGCGTCGCGCGCTCCGACCGGCGCGTCGAGCAGGTCGGGGGCCTCCGGCCGGGCGACGGCGTGCAGCAGCACGGCGCGCTGGGCGTTGCCCGCGTCCGCGCCCGACTCCCAGACGGACAGCAGGTCGGCCGCCGTGATCATCACGCCGGCTGCGTGATCGTGGGCTCTTCCGGCTCCTGGACCTCGGGATCGCGTTCCCAGCCCTCGCACTCCAGCTTCAGGCTCTGGATGGCGACCGCGTTGGCGTTGGCGTCCATCTCGCCGAGCGCCTGGTACTCGCTGACCCACGCCCGGTACACGTTGTAGGCGATCGCGACCTGGCCCGCCTCGTTGAGCACCTGGATCACGATGTTCTTGCGGAAGTCGCGCAGCGAGGACTCCGACCCGCGGCCCGCGCCGACCAGCCACACCTTGTTGGCCCAGCGGTCGAACTCGGGGTCGTGGGTGACCCCGCGCTCCAGAGTGATCGCCTCGAACTCGGTGCGCCCGGCCGACTTGCGGGGCGAGCTGGAGTCGCCGCCGCTGCGGTGCTTGACGACCTCGGTCGTGCGCTTCATCGGGCTGATCTTGCTGATCCCGGCGACGATCTTGCCGTCCCACAGCACCAGGAACTTGAAGTTCTTGTACGGGTCGAAGCGTTGCGCGTTCACGGTGAACTCGGCCATCGACTGTCACCCCTGTGTCGGAAGGAAGGGCCCGGCGGTCAGACCTGGAGCCGGCCGGCCATCTGCTCGATCTGCACGATCACGAACTCCGCCGGCTTGAGCGGCGCGAACCCGACGACGACGTTCACCACGCCGCGGTTGACGTCGTCCTGCGTGGTGGTGCTCGCGTCGCAGCGGACGAAGTACGCCTCGCGCGGCGACGTGCCCTGGAAGGCGCCCCGCAGGAACAGCGTGTGGAGGAACGCGCCGACGTTGAGCCGGATCTGGCTCCACAGCCGCTCGTCGTTCGGCTCGAACACCACCCACTTGGTGCCGCGGTACAGGCTCTCCTCCAGGAACAGCGCCAGGCGGCGCACCGGGACGTACTTCCACGGGGAGGAGACGCGGTCGGCGCCCGCGAGCGTGCGCGCCCCCCACACGACGGGGCCGATGACCGGGAAGGCGCGCAGGGCGTTCAGCGCCAGCACGTTGATCAGGCCGTTCTCCGGGTCGGTGAGGGGGACGTTGAAGGCGCGGACGCCGGGCAGCGTCGCCTCGGTGCCGGCCGGGGCCTTCCAGACGCCCCTGTCGACGTCGGTGCGGGCGTACACCCCCGCGACGGCGCCGGAGGGCGGGAGGTCGCGGAGCCTGCCGGTCAGGGGGTCGGTGACGCGGATGTGCGGGAAGTACAGCGCGGCGTGGTCGCTGCGCACGGAGTCGAACTCCGCCAGGCCGGACCGGGCGCGGTCGAGGGTGGACCAGGAGCGGGGGGCGTCGAGGAGGAGGAAGATCCGCTTCTCCTCGCAGAGGGCGACGGCCTGGGCGATGACGTCGATCCGGGTGTCGTCGAACGCCTCGCCGGCGAGTTCGGGCAGGACGAGCAGGTTGACGTCCTCGACGTCGCGCAGCGCGTGGATGCCGGTCTTGGCGTCGGGGCTGCCGATGAAGTCCGCCGCGCCGGGCGGGGAGCCGTCCCCGCCGCCGGAGAAGGGGAACGAGGGCGGGCGGACGGACGAGGCGAGGTTCAAAGCGGTGGCACCGGTCAGGTTCAGGGCGGCACCGGGGTCGCCGGCGAGCACGTGCAGACGGTCGCCTCTGACGTGCACCCGGGCGGCGGAGAAGGCGCGGTCGGTCGGCGCGGCGGCGCGGATCCTGCGTTCGAGCAGCAGGGCGAGCTGGGGTAACGTGCGCGGCTTGTCCGGGCTGTTCTCGTCGTACAGCGTGAAGGTGTGGCTTTCGCCGCCCGCGGTCGCGGTGATCTCTTGTCCGGCGACGTCGGGAAGGGGCAGGCCGATCGGCGCCGAGACCGTGCCCGAGTACGCGGGGAATGCGGTGCCGGTGACCTTCAGGGTGACCATGCCGGACGACTGGCCGACCACGGACTCGGCGAAACGGGGCGACTCGGGGTCGAGCGAGAGGCCGGCGTAGGTCTCGCGCACCGCTCCCGACGGGCCGAAGACGCGCAGGTCGAAGGCGCCCTCGCCGGCGGGGTCGATCGCGACGCGCAGCGAGTCGGCCCAGGCGCCCTGCTCCCTGGCCGAGACGGTGAGCGACCCGCCGTCCCCGGCGCCGGGGATCACGGCGGACGCGGACGCGGCGCCGCTCGCCAGCCGCACCACGATGGCCGTCGCGCCGCCCTTGAGGAAGAACTGCCGCACGGCGTAACTCAGCAGGCTGGAGGCGGCGAGCCCGCCGAACCGGCGTTCGTAGTCGGCGAAGCCGGTCAGTGTGACAGGGGTGTTCACCGGGCCGCGCGGGGTGTACCCGACGAAGGCCGTGACCGAGGTCGAGACCCCGGTGATGGTCCTGACGGTGCTCGGCAGTTCTTCGATGTAGACGCCCGGATAGGTCGGCGTGACCGGCATCGCACCTCCAATAAGCGCGGCATTTCACCGCAGAAGTCACTTGAGGGGAAGAAAGCGCACGTGGGCCGGACGTCCGCCCGGCACCGCCGTCACGACAAAAGCCATACCTCTGACGACGAAAGCCCGCCCGCTCACCACTTCCGTAAGTGACACCTCATGAGCCCCATTACTACCACTCTTACGGTCACACCACATGCATGTCAATGATGCCTATAAGAAACAATGGAAATGTCCGATAAGAGGGAACTCCCGGTTCGGAGCATTGGTCAGGTGAACAGATGACATGGTAGGAGAGGGGATACAGGGGAGTCATATCCGAAATTCCCGTTGTCCCGCGCGGATCGGGGCCGGGTTTTCAGGGCGATGGGAAACCAGGCTTCCCACCATCCCGAAAACCACGGCCGACCTGTCCCCCGCGTCAATGCCATGCTTCGACGCCGGGTGATCGAACGCCATCCGGGAAAACCCGTACATCGGCCGGGGCCCACGGAAGTCCGTAGCCGTTTCACGCACTTGTCCGGGATCCGGGAATGGCGATCAGGTGGCCATTATGCGCATGGAATCACACACGCTTTACCGATCCCCATTCCTCCGAATTTATGCGGATTCCGCAAGACCCGCAGGAGAATCGCATTCGGAGCGGTGCCGTGTGCCGGACGTTGGGCGCCGACAGGCGGCGGCCGCGGAAGGCGCATGCCTGCCGGAGAATTGGCACGCGCACACGCACGCGCACGCGTTACCGGTCGCCGAGGGCGAGGACGGGCATGAACAAGATCGTGGATTTCTTCGTGACGACGCGGCCGAACGCGGCCGGCGTCCTCGGCTCCGGCCCGCTCCGTTCCTTTCCCACGGCCTCGTCCGGCGACTTCGACGCCGAGGAGGCGCTCCTGGACTGGGAGTCCCACCTCACCGGACGCTCGTTCGACGACCTCGCCGAGGACGACCTCCCCGAAACCGTCGCCGACGGCGGGAACGCCGTGGTCCTCGCCTTGTCCGACACGCTCGTGAGCGCGCTGAGGGCCGCGTCGGACCCGCGGATAGAAGAACTCGCACAATGGTGGGCGGAGGAGAAGGCACGCGACGGCTTCGCCCTCGACCCGTTCACCGCACTGGACACCCTGCGCCGACTGACCGACCTCATCCGCCGCAAGAGGAGCCCTGGTGAAAGCGTCTACTGCTGGACGTGCTGACAGCCCCGTCGTCAGGAGCATGACGCCCGACGACGTCCTCGCCGTCTCCACGGTGCGGGTCACCGGGTGGAAGGCGGCGTACGCCGGACTCGTCCCGGCCGGCTACCTGGACCGCATGAGCGTCGAAGCCGACGCCGAGCGGCGGAGGGACTCCTTCGGCGGCGACGCCCGCGTGCAGAACCTGGTCGCGGAGCTCGGCGGCGAGGTCGTCGGATGGGGCGTCGTGGGGCCGTGCCGGGACGAGGGATGCGAGGGCGACCACGGCGAGATCCACGCCCTGTACGTGGCGCCCCCCGTGATCGGCGCCGGAGTCGGGCGCGCCCTGATGCGAGAGCTCGTCGCACGCGCCGACGCGGCGGGATACCCGTCGCTCTCCCTCTGGGTCCTCAGAGACAACCACCGCGCCCGCCGCTTCTACGAACGCGCCGGCTTCCACTGGGACGGCGGCGAACTCTCCTGGCACGTACACGACGAAGTAGTCCCAGAACTGAGATACCGCCGCCTTATCTAAGTTGGGGTCAGTCGAGGATGGCGGTTGCTTCTACTTCGACCAGGTGGTCTGGGGAGGACAGGGAGGCTACGCCGAGCAGGGTGCCGGGGGGTGTGGGGGTGGTGCCCAGCTTGGTGGCGGCGCGGGTGATGCCTTCCAGTAGCAAGGGCATCTTTTCGGGGGTCCAGTCGACGACGTAGACGGTCAGCTTGGCCACGTCGGCGAAGGAGGCGCCTACGCCGGCCAGGGCGGTGGCGATGTTGAGGTAGCACTGTTCCACCTGGGCGGCGAGGTCGCCGGGGGCGACCGTGGTGCCGTCGGCGTCCCAGGAGACCTGTCCGGCGACGAAGACGAGCGTGGAGCCGGTGGCGATGGACACCTGATGGTAGGCGTCGATCCGCGGCAGTCCGCTGGGGTTGACCAGGGTGATGGCCATTCGTCCGCCTCCTCGTCGTACGAGCGCGTGGGCTCGCCTTCACGGGGTCGCCCCCGCTCGTGGTTTCTTGTGGTTACTCGGGAACCGTAGGAGAGTGAACGCTGACATGGAAGAACGCACTTTTCGGTGACTGGGGAACCTCATGGTGACCAAGCAGTTCAGGGGTTCGCCCGAGGACGCGGATCTCACGCGCGCGGACTCCTTGGCGCGGGAGATCTTCTCGGACGTCGCCAACAAGTGGGCGCTCCTGATCATCGATGCCCTCGGGGAGAGCACGCTGCGGTTCGGCGAGGTGCGGGACGACGTCGAGGGCATCAGCCACAAGATGCTCACCCAGAACCTGCGCATGCTGGAGCGCAACGGGCTGGTCGAGCGGACCGTGCATCCCACCGTGCCGCCGCGGGTGGAGTACACCCTCACCGAGCCCGGCCGGGCCCTGCGGGAGACGGTCCACAGGATGTGCGACTGGACCCACCGGTACCTCGGTCACATCGAGGACTCCCGCCGCCGCTTCGACACCTGACGGGGGTCAAGGTGTGCGGTTGTGGGCGGTGAGGGTGGTGAAGTCGCCGGCGGTGAGCCAGTCGGTGCCGGTGGTGTCGACGGGGCAGCCTGCCAGGCGCAGGCGGTTGGCTATCTTCACCCGGAAGTCGGGCGTGCCGGTGACGCGGACGTAGTTGCGTCCGCCGAGGTCGGTGACGGGGCGCTGGTCGCCGATCAGCAGGATCAGCGTGCGGTCGGGGTGGACGGCGAGGGCCATGCCGAGTTCCAGCAGGACGTTGGGGCGGGCCTGCAGGGAGTGGCGCGCCTCGGCGGATGACTCCTGGGGTTCGTGCAGGTCCGGGTGCAGGTGGACGACGTCCTCCGGGGTCATCACGACGACGACGGCCTGGGCGAGGAGCATGGACCGGGCGACGACCTCGCCGAGGAACGGCGAGGGCTTCCCGGTCATCTTGACCAGGTCCTCCCATTGGAGGGGGCGCAGGTCCAGGGCGCGCAGGAACGTGAAGACGGCCTGGCGGACGGGCTCGTCCCTGCCGTAGACGACGAAGACGTTCTTGGCGTCGGCGACCCCGGTGATCGGCGGGACCCCCAGGGGGACGGCGATCGAGGGCCGGGCGGCCATGGAGGCGGCCTCGGGCTTGGTGGGTGGGGGGATGACAAGGCCGGCGGGGGGTGGGGGGATGACGGCGGTGGCGGGGGGTGTGAGGACGGGGATGTCGTGCGTGGTCAGGTGGGTGGCGCGGTCGGTGGCCATGGCGAGGTAGGCCAGTTCGTCGTCGAGGCGTTCGAGGAGGGAGCGGGCGAGGCCGGCGTCGTCGGCGAACGGGCCGCTCGGGGCCATGAGCGCGGACAGGTCGAAGGCCCGTCCGAGGTTGTCGGCGGCGATGTCGACGGTGTGGCGCAGGGCGCGCAGGTCGGTGTGCAGCATGAGGGCGTCCATCCGGCGCAGCCGGAGCAGCTCGGCCTGGGCGGCGGCGCCCGCGCCGAGCCGGCGCATTTCGGTGGCGAGCCGTTCGATCGTGTCCCGCAGGTGCCGGGCCTGGCCGTCGCGCAGCCAGACGCGCAGCTCGTACCGGATCTTGGCCGCGTGCAGCAGGTACCGGGCCAGTGGGGGGATCGCGGTGTCGCCGCGCGACCAGACCCAGGCGCTGGCGGCGGGGTCGGCGTCGGGGGCGATCGCGAGGAGGAAGCGCCGCGCGGGGCGCTCGTCAGGGGCGGGGACGGTCTCCCACAGCGCCAGGCCGTCGGAGGCGGAGACCCCGCGCCGTCCGAGCCGGCCGCGCGCGGCCTCGGGCAGCAGGTCGTTGAGGTGGTCGTAGAGCGCGGGGTCGGCGGCGCGGATGCCGGCCTCGTCGCCGACCCGGGCGAGGTACAGGCGGGCCTCGCCGACGAGGTGTGGCCCGTGCTGGGCGAGAACGGCGTCCCACCGCAGGTCGAGCATGCGCCACCAGGGCCAGTCGCCGTCGTCGGGGGCGGTGGCCTCGGGGGGCGCGAGCGCGATCGACAGGTTGAACAGGTCGTGGTGGCGGCGCAGCACGGCCTGGCAGTCGGCGCCGGGGCGTTCCTGCGCGGCCAGCGCGACCTCGCCGCCGGCGGGGAAGGAGTCCGGGGTTTCCGGGAGCAGGTTGGGCAGTCCGATGCCGGGGATCGGCTCGGTCATGTGCAGGGAGAGCCGGCAGTAGCGCCAGATCTCCCGCAGTGCCCGGTAGGCGGCCCCGGCGTCGGGCCCGTCGGTCGGGGCGTAGAGGTGGGCCACCAACTGCTGGTCGAGGATCGTGGTCATCGCGCGCCGGGCCGGGATGTGACGGGGGCCGGTGGGGTCACTCGCCGGCCTGGCCGGAGGGGGCGCCGGGCGGGGTGGCGAGGAGGTGGACCAGGTGGTTGACGCGGTCACGGACGACGGGCGGCGGCGGGTCGGCGGACTCCTCGCCGATGCGCTGGACGCGGACCGGCCCGGCGACCTCCATGCGGACGACCGCGGCGTCCAGGGCGTCCAGGTCGCCGGATTCGGCGGCGGCGATGGCGGCGTCCAGGATGCCGGCGAGGTGGTCCCACCGGGCGGGGGACATCTGCCACTGGAGGACGTCCTCCAGCAGTTCCCGGGCGTCGTCCACTAGGTGTGCGGAAGGGTCAGGCATGGGCCGGGCGTCCGTCCTCGTCGAGGGAGTTCAGGTGGTCGGCGACGACCGACAGCCGGATGCGCGCCAGGTCGCCGGGCCGGATGACGATGCGCAGCTCGGGGGTGACCGTCCTGTCGCGGCAGCTCGCGACGAACGTGTCGATGATCATTATCATGAGCTGTTCCCAGTCGAGCTCGGTGATCCGGGCGAGCTTGGAGCCCACCAGGGGGATCGCGACCGGTTTGAGCAGCCCGTGCACCATGACGGACGCCCACAGCCGTTCCAGGCCGAGCCGCAGGTCGTCCGCGGTGGACCGGGTGACGTAGTCGTTGCCCTGGTGGCAGTAGGCGACGGCGAAGACCCTGCGGCCGGGGAGCGGGATGGGGACGACGGTGCCGATCGGGTAGCGGGTGCGCTTGCCGCGGGGCTTGTCCTGGACGGTCTCCCTGCCGACCGGGGTGACCTGGCGCAGCCCCCGCCTGAGCTCCTTGTCGAGGAGTTCGCGGTCGCCGCGGAAGAGGCGTTCCAGGAGTTGTCCCTGCACGCTCTCTTTGCTGATGACGAAGTCGTGGTCGGTGGTGGTGTCGAAGGTGTCGCCGAAGCCCGCGACGAGGTTGGCGTCGTCCTGGGCGAACAGGTCGCCGTGCTTGACGACGACGGTGACGCGCAGGCGGGGGAACTCGCGCCGGAACACCTCGTCGCCGTGCCGGGCGCGCAGGGTCTCGCGCAGGCCGCGCAGCGTCTCCGCGGCGTCCGCGTCGCCCGGGTCCTCGGCGGCGAGTCTTTCCGCCAGGGGGAGGGCGAGGTCGGGGTGGCTGAGCTCGGTGTACGCGCGGACGAGGGCCTGGCGGGCGGCCCGGTGCGTCGCCGTCAGGCGGTGTGCGAGGGGGGCGGCGAACTCGGCCTCGCTCAGCTCGGGCAGCGGGCCGCCGCGCCAGAGGGCGAGCGCCCGGGAGAGCAGGACGACGGCCGTGGCGGGCGCCGCGTGCGCCGCGCGGTTGACCAGGTCCTCGAATTCCCGGCAGTCGAGCTGGTCGCCGTCGAGGACGAGCCGGTAGGCGGACTCGGGTTCGCGTCCGTTGAGCAGTTGTTCGGTGCGCAGGACGGCGGAGGGCTCGGCCTGCTGGCCGGGCTCGATCGCCCTGCGCAGTTCGAGGACGCGTTTCTGCACCTCGGTGCGGTGGACCCTGCCGAACCTGCCGACGGGGGCGCCCCACAGGTCGTGGTAGAGCTCCCGGGCCGACACCCGTTCGCCCTCGGCGGCGACCAGCCGCAGCAGCAGTTTGACCGTGAACGGTGTCAGACGGATCTCGCGGTCGTCACGGTGGAAGGTGGCGGGTCCCAGAACGCCTACGTGGATGCGCGCCACCCAGGCCTCCCAGATCAGTCATCCTCCCGCTTCCTCCCTAAAGCGGTGGAAGCGAGCCTAGCAATGTACGGTTCGGCGAACCTTTTGGTCTTTCGATTAATACCCTAAGGCCACCTGATGTACTTGGACAATCAACGGCGCATACTCACCTAATGCGCATAGCACCGCAAAGTCAGAAATATCCCGACTGTCTTCCACGCGACGGATCCGCATTCCTGCCGACCCCGCCGCGAAACCGGCGATCAATCCACGCCGTCTACACCTCGGAAGCCGCGTCCTCCCGGGCGTCCGGATCCGCGCCCCCCTCCTCTCCCCCGTCCTCCTGACCGCCGCCCGCGGCCACCAGGCCGGCCAGGGTGCGCAGGGCGTGGTGGAAGCCCTCGCGGCGGTGCGACGAGTCCGGCAGCGTGTACCGCACCGCGTGCGCGCCGTCGGCGGTGCGCACGTCGACGACCGGGCTGACCTGGGGGAAGCCCTCCGGGCAGATGTACTCGCAGTGGGCCGTCACCCCCGCCGCCCCGGCCGTCCCCCGCCACACCAGCGATCCGCCGCGCATGAAGGGACGCATGTCAGGGAACTCGCCCAGCCACGCCTTGTCGGCGGCCAGGATCGCCTTGCCCTCGGCGGAGGCCGTCCAGGACGCCGTCCCGCCCGGCGGCCGGGTAACGGACGGCGCCGCGGCCGGGGGCGGAGCCGGACGGTCTCCGGCGGCGTGCAACCGCCGGGCCGCGGCCTCCACCCTTTCCGCGACGGGATTCGGCCCTCTGACTACCTGCACGAAATCCGGATCTATCTCCAGGAAATCGGCATGGCCCCGCAGGAAGACGAAGTGCCGGCCCGCCATGAGGCCGCGCTCGTCGATCGCGAGGGAGGAGATCAGGAAATCGTGCCCGTGGCCGGGATTGCTCACGGTGACCGTCGCCGTCTCCTCGTCCCCGCGGCTGAGTTCGCCGAGCCCGTTCGGATGGTGGCTGTGCCAGATGCCGAGGAAATCGAGGTCGGGGAAATCCCGGGCCACATCCTGGAACAGCCGGAACTGGTAGTCGGTGTCGGAATAGTGGTGGACGGCCGACCGGTCCTTGCCCGGCCCGGCGTCCAGGTAGGCGACGACGGAGATCTGCAGTTCCTCCAGTTCCGTCCGCCAGTCCTCGGACGTCGCGGAGAACCGGCCGCGCACGAAGCCGACGAACTTCCCGCCGACCTCGATGCGCGGGTTGGCCCTGATCTCGGCGCGCGCCCGCGCGACGACGTCCTCGTGCAGTTCGAGCCGCATCCTGGCCAGGGGCCGCCGCCCGGCGAGGTAGCGGGACGCGAAGCGTCCCCGCGCGGTGGCGCGGAGGTTCTGGTAGTTCACGCGCCGCCTCCTCCGCAGCCGAGCACGCAGTCGCGCTGCGGCTGAACGAGCATCCGGTTGGTCTGGTAGTGGAAGGAGAAGACCCCTTTCTCCGGGCGGATGCCCAGGGTCAGCCAGTTGAAGGTCAGCCGGGGCACGTACCGGGACCGGCCGCCGGCCACCACGCTCCACGCCATGTGCGCCTGGAAGGAGGCGACCATCGTGATGTCGATGGCCAGGCCGGAGGTGGTGAAGCCGGTCTCGCCGAGGCCGTAGCGGTGCCTGCGCTCCTCGTCGGTCAGGTCGAGGGCGTCCTCCAGGTTGGCGTGGTTGCGGTCGGCGACGAGCTGCATGCACGAGAAGCACCCGGTCTGGCCGGGGACGTACAGGTAGACCTGGCCGCCGAGCCCGGTGCGGATCACCGAGCCGGTCAGGCACGGCCGGGCCGTCTCCACGCACCGCGCGTTCAGCCAGCCACGCGTCACCGGGTCGTCCACCGCGCAGACGACGAGCGACGAGGCGCGCGCGTCGGTCTCGAAGCCGGGGCTCCTGCGCACGTCGTCGGCGTGGGCGTCCACCTCGGCCTCGGGGTTGCGGTCGAGGATCCACGCCTTCATCGCCTCGACCTTGGGCCTGCCGAGCCACTCGCGCGTCGCCGGGTGCTTGACGAGGTTGACCGGTTCGAGCACGTCGGGGTCGTACAGGTGCCAGCGGCGTATCCCGGACATGACGAGCGGGAGCAGCAGGGACGCTCCCCCGCTGCCGAGCCCGACGAGGGTGATCTCGACGTCGCGGACGTCGAAGCCGTCCAGCAGGTGGTCGATGCGCGCGGTGTCGAGGGCGGTGGACGCGCCGATCAGGGCGTCGGTCATGAGGTCTCCTTCCGTACGGACCGTGCGGCGCCGTCAGTGGTCCTGCTCGTTGCCCGGCCAGTAGCCGCGGCGTTTGAAGACCTCGAACTTGTTCAGCCAGATGGCGGACTTGGCGATGGCGAAGGCGATCGAGTAGAACGGCCGCCACTGGTCCGGCCGCATGATGCAGAGGTTCCCGGCCGGGTAGACGTGCGGGCAGGTGGAGTCCCAGCCGACCGGGAAGACGTAGGGGAACTCGTAGGGGTAGTTCTCGGTGAGCTGGAGGCTCAGGGGGTACCGGGCGCCGGAGTTGGTGCGCAGGCGGCCGGTGACGCCGAGCTCGCCGGTCCGCGACGACTGTGAGAAGCCGAACTGCGGGAAGTAGGTCTTGAGCTTCTGCTGCTCCAGGTACAGCCGCTTGGAGGCGTCGCCCTCCATGATGAGCATGCCGCGCGGCACCACGTAGTCGTAGTCCGACATGGCGGTCACCTCGTGGTCCGGTCGTGGTAGTCGCCCTTGGCGTCGTGGATGGAGACGCCGCGCGTGCCGTCGGAGGCCGCGTGGATGGTGCCGTCGGAGCTGATGACGACGGGGACGTCGTCGGACTGCAGGTTCAGGATGGTTTCGGCGTCGTTCGGAGCCGGCATGGTTCCCCCCTTGAGGTACGCGTCCGCTTCCGCCCGTTGCGGGCGATCCGAATCATCCGGCTCCGCGCACTTCCCCCGTGCTTCCCGGGCGCTTCCGAAGCGACGCGAAACCGGGGGCGACCTCGGCCGGGCGCCGGTCGCGGGGGGACGTCTCAACGCCCGCCTCATCATGATCTGCAGTTAACGCTGTGCCGACGACCTGCCCGGAAAATATGCGTCCCGGACAGGAGTGGGTGGGACCTTGGACAGGCCCGGAACTCCTTCAGAGAACGCCCGTTCCCCGTGACAGGACCATGGCCGGCCCTATCGACAGGACGCGGCCCCTTGTACGAGTGAAACCGATTTCGGCGAGCAGGGACGCCGACGGCGCACAGGCGGACGCCTCCCTGTCATCGCAGGTGAACACGGTCATCGGAGCGTCACGTGAACACAGGAACGGACCCGCGCCCATTACCCGACCGCGGCTGGGGCGCCGACAGGGAAAGCTGGGACCGCGGTTATCTGCCGGGCGCGACCATTTCCCCCGACCCGTTCCTGCGCGAATACACGCGCCTTTCCGCGGAGGCGCGGCGCGTTCTGCCATGGCGCGAGATCGCCTACGGGCCGGGCGACCACGAACGCGCGCATTTCTTCCCCGCCGCCGCCCCCGGCGCGCCGTTGCTCGTTTTCGTGCACGGCGGTTACTGGCAGGAACTCGGTCCGGCGGAGTCGGCGTTCGCGGCCCGCGACGTGGTGGCGGCCGGCGCCGCGTTCGCCGCCCTCGGATACGGCCTCGCGCCGCGCCACCGGCTGGACGAGATCGGGACCCAGGTGCGGCGCGGCGTCGCCCGGCTGTGCCGTGACGCGGAGGCGCTCGGCGTCGACGGGCGGCGCGTCGTGCTCGCCGGGCATTCGGCCGGCGCCCAGCTCGTGGCGATGTGCCTGAGATCGCGGCCGGAGGCGACGCGGATCCGCGCCGCCGTCCTCATCAGCGGCCTCTACGAGCTGGAGCCCCTGCTGCGCACGTCAATCGGGCCGGCGATCCGGCTCGACCCGGACGAGGCGGCGCGCAACAGCCCGGCGCGGGCGCTGCGCGCGGGCATGCCGCCGCTGCTGGCCGTCCGGGGCGGCGACGAGCCGGTCGGGTTCGCCGACCAGCAGGACCTCCTCGTCGCGGCGGCCCGCGCGGCCGGGGCCGGGATCACCGAGGTCGTCGTGCCCGGCCGCAACCATTTCGACCTGCCGCTCGGCCTCGGCGACCCGTCCGACCCCCTCGGGCGGGAGGTGCTCGCCCGGCTCGCCGCCCCGGCGAGCCCGACGCGCACGGCAGGCACCCCGGGTACGAAGGGCACGGCGGCGTGACCCGGCGTGGCGTGAACCGGCGAAGGGCCGGTCGGTGAACAGGAGGCGGGCCATGCCCGGATCGCGGACGGTGCTGGTGACCGGCGGATCGGCCGGGATCGGCCGCGCGTGCGTGCGGCGGTTCGCCGCCGGCGGCGACCGCGTGTGGTTCACCTACAGGTCCGGCAGGGCGCGGGCCGAGTCGCTGGTTGGCGAGCTGTCGGCGTCCGGCGCCCAGACCGGGGCGTTCGAGTTCGACCAGGGCGACTGGGACAGCCACCAGCAACTGCTCGGGGCGCTGCCGGGACCGGTCGACGTCCTGGTCAACAACGCGGCCGTCGGCTCCAAGACCGTGGAGGACTACGTCCCCGGCCCCGAGCACGAACGGGTGGCGGCGTTCCTCCGCGTCAACAGCGTCGGCCCCCTGTGGCTGATCCAGCGGCTGCTGCCGGGCATGATCGACCGCGGCTACGGCAAGGTGGTCAACGTCTCCAGCGTCGGCGGCGGCGTCTCGGTGTTCCCCGGCTTCCACATCGCCGACGGCATGAGCAAGGCCGCGCTGGCGTACCTGACCCGGCAGCTCGCCGCCGAGCTGGCGCACCGGCCGGTCGAGGTGTTCGCGGTCAGCCCGGGCGCGGTGGAGACGACCATGCTGGAGGCCAGCACGCTGTCGGGGCTGACGGCCGGGCAGCGCGCCGCCCTGGAGGCGCGCCTGCCCCGGGGACGGCTGCTGCAGCCGGAGGAGATCGCCGAGGTGGTGTGGTGGCTGACCGGTGAGCACGCCGTCCCGCTGCACGGCGCGGTGATCGACGCCTCCATGGGGCTCGGCGTGCATCCGGGCCTGCTGACCGGCCTCGCCCCCGACGCGCAGCCGGAAGGGGTGCGCTGATGGTGTCGCGGACGGCCCGCCGCCTGGTCGCCGACGTTCCGGCGATCGCGGCGGCCCACTTCGAGGCCGAGTCCGATCCCTACCATCCCGAGGACAACCCCAAGGGGTACGTCAACCTCGGCACCGCCGAGAACCGCCTGGTGTGGGACCTGCTCGCCCCCCGGCTGGCACAGGCCGGCCCGCCGCGCGAGCCGGACTGCCAGTACGCCCCGCTGCACGGCACTCCCGAGTTGCGGGCCGCGATCGCCGCGCTGCTCTCGCCGCGCTGGAACACGGCGGTCGACCCCGCCGACCTGGTGGTGGTCAGCGGCGCCACCGCCGCGCTGGACATCCTGGCGACGGTGCTGTGCGACCCGGGCGAGGCCGTCGTGACGCCCGCGCCGTACTACGCGGCGTTCGAAACGGACCTGACCGGCCGCTCCGGCGCGCGGCTGCTGCCCGCCCCGATGGACGAGGCCACCGGGTACGCGCTCAGCCCCGGCGTCCTGGACCGGGTGCTGGGGTCCGCGCGCCGTGACGGCGTGACCGTGCGCGCGCTGGCGCTCACGTCGCCGTCCAACCCGATCGGCCACGTCTACGCGCCGGGGGTGCTGCGCGACGTGCTGCGGGTGGCCGGGGAGCACGACGTGGACGTCATCGCCGACGAGATCTACGCGCACTCGGTGTTCGGGACCGCCGCGTTCACGAGCATGCTGGACCCGGCCGTCGCCGGGCGGCACGCGTCCCGGGTGCACGGCGTGTGGGGGTTCGCCAAGGACTTCGGCCTGCCGGGGCTCAAGGCGGGCGTTCTGTACACGCGGGACCCGGACGTGCGCGCCGCCGCCCGCGCGCTCGCGTACTTCGCCCCGGTCTCCACCCAGACCCAGGCCACGCTCACGCGGCTGATCGGCGACACCGCGTGGGTGCGGGACTTCCTGGCCGAGTCCCGGCGGCGCCTCCGCCGCTCCTACGCCGCGACCGCGAGCCTGCTGGCCCGCCACGGCATCCCGCACGTCGAGGCGTCCGGCGGGTTCTCCGTCTGGATCGACCTGCGCGGACGCCTGCGCCGCCACACCGCCGAGGGCGAGCACGCGCTGTGGCAGGAGATCTTCCACGCCGCGCGGGTGAACATCCTGCCGGGAACCGTGTTCGGCTGCCCCCGGCCCGGCTGGTTCCGCCTCTGTCACGCCACCGACGCGGGCACGGTCGCCGCCGGTGTCACCCGCCTCGCGGACGTCCTGGGGGAGACGAGATGAGCGGTCCCTTCGACCAGTGGTACGAGGCGGCGGGCGTCCGTGGGGGCGTGCGCCGCATGTTCACCGAGGAGAGCGAGGACGGCAAGGTCTTCTACCCGGAGAGCCTGGTGCCCTACCTGGCCCACGAGGCGCTGGCGGGGCTGCCCTCGCGGACGCGGCGGGAGCTGACGATCCGGCACCTCTACCAGTTCCTGCTCTCCACCACGCACCTGGAGACCCGGATCGTCAACACCACGGCCGAGCTGATCGCCAACGACCGGGCCGGGCTGCGCCTGCCCGTGCGTCTGCGCCTGGACGCCTTCAAGGTGTACTGCGACGAGGGCTACCACGCCCTCTACAGCCTCGACCTGGCCGACCAGATCGCCGCCGGCACCGGCGTCGCCATCCCCCCGTGGGACTACGGCGGGTTCGTCGACCGGCTGGAGCGGGCCGGCCGGAGCCTGCTGCCGGACACGCCCGCGCTGGTGCCGCTGCTCCAGGCCGTGGTGTTCGAGACGCTCATCACCGCCGTGCTCAACGAGATCCCGAACGACCGCACCGTGGTCACCGTGGTCCGCGACCTGACCCGCGACCACGCCAAGGACGAGGGCCGCCACCACCGCTTCTTCGCCGCCTTCTTCGCCGAGCTGTGGGCCGGGCTGGACCCGGCCCTGCGCGGCCCGGTCGCACGGGCGCTGCCACCGCTGATCCACGCCTGCCTGACCTGGGACGTCGAGCCGGTGCGCTCCTCGCTCCTGCTGGCGGGCCTCGACGCGGACGCCGCGGCGCAGGTCGTCGCGGACTGCTACGGCGGCGACGCCGGGGCGGCGCGGATCGCCGACACCTGCCAGGCCACCGTGCGGACCTTCCAGTCCGCGGGGGTGCTGGAGGCGCCCGGCGCGGAGGAGGCGTTCGCCACCCACCAGCTTCTGCCGACACGGCGCCCCTGAAGGGTCCGCACCATGCCACTGACGCCACTGACCTACGGCGATTACCTGCGCCTGCCCGACCTGCTCGACCAGCTCCGGCCGGTGTCCGTCCCCGTCGAACACGACGAGCTGCTGTTCATCACCGCCCACCAGGCGTGCGAGCTGTGGTTCCGCCAGCTCATCACCGAGCTCACCGACGCCCGCGACCGCATGCTGGCCGGCGACGGCCACCTGCCCCGCCTGCGGCTGCGGCGCTGCCACGTCATCGCGCGCCTGCTGGCGAGCCAGTTCGACGTGCTGGACACCATGGCGCCACCGGACTTCCTGCGCTTCCGCGGCGCGCTCGGCCGGGCCAGCGGGTCGCAGTCGGCGCAGTTCCACCAGATCGAGCTGCTCTCCGGCGCCCGCCCGCCGGCGGGCCAGGAGGGCGGGCCGACCCTGTGGGACGGCTTCCTGGCCGTCCTCGCCAAGGCGGGCTTCGCCGTCGCCACCGGGCGGGAACGGCAGGCCGCCCTCCTGGAGCTGGCCGGCGACCGCGAGCACCACGCCGAGCTGTGGGAGCTCGCCGAGGCCCTCGTCGAGCACGACCAGACGTGGTCGGCGTTCCGGTTCCGGCACATGCTCACCGTCGAACGCCAGATCGGCCGCAAACCCGGCACAGCCGGCACACCCGGCGCCACCCACCTGGCCGACCGCCACCGCGACCGCTTCTACCCCGAACTGTGGGAGCTGCGCGTGTCCCTGTCCTGAAGGCGGCCCTTCCCCGGCCTCGCCGAAGACCGGGGAAGGCGCGCGGGTCAGAGGCCGAGGGCCTCGGAGGCCAGGCGGGTGCCTTCGACGCGAGCCGCGATCTTGGC
Source organism: Sphaerisporangium siamense (assembly GCF_014205275.1). Classification (NCBI taxonomy): domain Bacteria; kingdom Bacillati; phylum Actinomycetota; class Actinomycetes; order Streptosporangiales; family Streptosporangiaceae; genus Sphaerisporangium; species Sphaerisporangium siamense. The sequence continues at coordinate 2,206,822 of NZ_JACHND010000001.1, read as the reverse complement.
GAAGGCGGTGTCACGGGAGGTGGAGGTGTCGTCGGCGAACGGCGAGAAGCCGCAGTCGTCGCACGTGCCGAGCCGCTCGGGCGGGATGTGGCGGGCGGCGGCGAGGACGCGGTCGCGCACCTGCTCCACGCTCTCCACGACCGGGTCGATCGGGTCGGTCACCCCCACGAAGACCCTGACGTCCGGGGGCAGGGTGTCGGCGATGATGCCGAGCACCCGCTCAGGGTCGGGCTCGCCGGCGAGCTGGATGTAGAAGTTGCCCGCCTTGAGCCTGAAGAGCTTGGGCAGCAGGCCGGCGTAGTCGACGTCGGCGCTGTGCGTGGAGTCCTGGTCGCCGCCGGGGCAGGTGTGCACCCCGATGCGGGCGCGCTCGTCCTCGCTGAAGCGTTCGAGCACCCGGTTGTTGAGCGCCACGAAATCGTCCAGCACACCGCCGCTCGGATCGAGCTTGAGCGACAGGCGGCCCTCGGTGAAGTCGAGCTGGACGACGTGCGCACCCGCGTCGAGGCACGCGCGGATATCGGCCTCGGCCTCGGCGGCCAGGTCGTCGAGGAACTTCGCCCGCGGGTAGCCGTCGACGCCCGCGGCCGGGTAGAGCAGGCTCAGCGCCGACGGGGCGATGACGGCCTGCTTGACGGGCAGCGCGGTGTGGCGGCGGGCGGCGCGCAGGTAGGTGACGGCGTGGGCCTGGTAGCCGAACGGGCCCGAGGTCAGGCACGGCAGGCGGCGGGTGTGCCCGTCGGCGAAGGGGATCACGGCGCCGTCGGGACTCAGGCCGGGCAGGCCGTCGAGGGGGTAGGTGACGAAGCTGGGCTTGGACTGCTCTCCGTCCACGAGGACCGGGGAGCCCGCCAGCTCCAGCCGGTGGATGGTGTCGGCGACCGCCTCGTCCTGCCGCGCGGCGAGTTCCGCGTCGTCGATCTCACCCGAGGCATGGGCGGAGAGCGCCGCGAGCAGGGCGGGGGGCCGGGGGATGCTGCCGATCGGTTCGGTAGGGATTCCCATGGCCGGGAGCATAGATGGCGCTGCGTATCCGATCAATCACGAATCCGTCCCGGCTTACGCCAGTGGCCGCCGCACCGGCGATCGCCGCCGATTGGAGGGCCGGCCGGTGAACCTCGCGCGAACCCGAGCCCGCGAAATACACATCGTCCGATGCCCGGCCGACCTCCGAAAAGGGCCTCGCCTCCGGCTCGGACTGTTCCTCCCAGGGGGCTCCCGCCCCCTTCGACCCCCAGCGTGCGAGCCGTAGCACCGACGTGTGCATGGCCTTTGTCGCCAATGCCGTCGCGGTCTCATCTCATGCCGGATAAGGGGAAAGCGGCACATCAGCGACGCGTCCACCACCGAATGGCTACCTGTGTTGAGTGTCCGGCCGGTGGATTTGAAATCCATAAGGATCTCGAGTCCGTTGAAAGCAGAAAGGCAACACGGACAGACTCAACTTGGGATACCGTCATCATCGCAACCTCCGTCGAATTCCACCCCCGAGGAATGGAGAAGGCGTTGGGAACGGAGCAACCCCAGGATGCGACATCGCCGAGGGCTCGTTTCGGTGCGGAAATGCGCCGTCTACGCGAATCGGCCAGGTTGTCGCAATCTGCGCTCGGAGTGCGTCTGAGATGCACGCAAACCCAGGTGAGTCGTCTCGAAAAGGGCCTCCGAACCCCGCAACCCGATCAGGCCGAAATCCTGGACCAGGTGTTCGGCCTGTCGGATAAAGAGTATTTCGTCGGCCTGTACCGACGAATCTTGTCCAACCCAGGCGGCCCGATCTGGTGGATGGACTGGCTGGAAGAGATAGAGCCGCGCGCGACGGTGCTGCGAAGCTGGGATCCGCTGCTGGTTCCAGGGCTTTTGCAGACGGAAGGGTATGCACGCTACCTCCTCAGCAGGGAACCTCGGATCGGACCAGAAGAGGTCGAGGAGCGGACTCGGGCTCGGTTGCGGCGGCGCAGCGTTCTGGAGAGGGGAGACCCGCCTTTGGTGCTGGCTCTCTTCGACGAAGGTGTGCTGCGGCGGCGTATAGGAACGGACCAGGAGATGCGTGAGCAGTTGGCGTTCCTCCTAGAGGCCGCCGAGCGCCCCAACGTGACCGTGCAGGTTGTGAATCCGGAATGCGTTTCCGGTCTGCTAGGCACATTCATGATCGCCGAACTTCCCGACCGGGAGCCGGACGTTGTATACGCCGACTCGCCAGCACAAGGCTTGGTTTCGGCTGATCCTAATGTCGTTTATGACGTATGGATACGCTATGAATCCATACGTGCATGGGCATATCCTGAAAACGTATCCCTTAAGATGATCAAGGATGTGATGGATCAATGGACCTGAGTGACGCGCAGTGGCGGAAGTCCTCCCGTTCCGGGTCGAATGGCGCGGCATGCGTAGAGGTAGCGCTCAACCTGGCCAATATTGTCGCGGTCCGTGACAGCAAGAACCCCAGCGGACCCGCTCTCGTCTTCAGCCCACAAGAGTGGCGCTCCTTCATCGCCAGCGTGAGAACCCTTTGATCGCTTAGTCAGTTCTCCAGCTTGTCGTTGTTCGGTGCACTGTCCCCTCTGTCTGAACCAACTTCCCGGAGACGGTCCTCGCCTCGGACTCGGGTCTTCCCCTATGGCCCTGCACGCTGGGGGTCGAAGGGGGCGGGAGCCCCCTGGGAAGAACAGCCCGAGCCGGAGGCGAGGCCCTTTTCCCAGACAGGCATGACCATCCCTGCCTCAACGGGGTTCTCGTTCCTTCGCCGCCAGTGTGACAACCGTCTGATCTCTGCACCGGTCCTGCGGCTTGCCGTCGTTCGGTGCACTGTCCCCTCTGTCTGAACCAACTTCCCGGAGACGGTCCTCGCCTCGGACTCGGGTCTTCCCCTATGGCCCTGCACGCTGGGGGTCGAAGGGGGCGGGAGCCCCCTGGGAAGAACAGCCCGAGCCGGAGGCGAGGCCCTTTTCCCAGACAGGCATGACCATCCCTGCCTCAACGGGGTTCTCGTTCCTTCGCCGCCAGTGTGACAACCGTCTGATCTCTGCACCGGTCCTGCGGCTTGCCGTCGTTCGGTGCACTGTCCCCTCTGTCTGAACCAACTTCCCGGAGACGGTCCTCGCCTCGGACTCGGGTCTTCCCCTACGGCCTGCACGCTGGGGGGTCGAAGGGGGCGGGAGCCCCTGGGAAGAACAGCCCGAGCCGGAGGCGAGGCCCTTTCCTGGACGGGCACGACCGTGCCTGCCCCGACGGGGGGCCTGCTTTGATCGTTCTCAGGCGGGTTCGGCCCCGCCCGTCCTCGGTGATGACCAGCCCTGGTCCCGGTCGTCGTCCGGGCGGGATCAGCCCTGGTACGGAGGTGCGACGCCCCAGCCCCAGCGGGGTACGGGGGCGTCACGCATGGGGTTCGCGTCCGGCTGGGAGTTGGTGAGCGCGATGCGCGTGCCCCACTCGATGTAGCCGGCGAACGCCGCGCGGAACTCCGGGTCGCCGGGGAGCCCGATCTCGTCGGCCGCGTCCATGAGCAGGACGACCCATCTGCGCCGCATCGGCTCGGTGATGTGCCTGTCGAGGTGCATCGACAGCATGTGGGGGTAGCCTCCCCGCTCGGTGGTGTACCGGTTCGGGCCGCCGAAGACCTCGGACAGCCACATGGCCACGTAGCGGGGGTGGCCGGGGTCCATACCCTTGAACAGGGGGCCGATGAGGTCGTCCTCGGCGACGAGCTCGTAGAACCTGGTGGTGAGCCGTTCGAGGGCCTCGGCGCCGCCCGCCCATTCGTAGAGCGAGGGGATGGAGGCTCCCGTCCCCCGGACCGGCGTGCGTTCGTAGTGGCGCATCTCCTCGATCCGGTCCACGTAGGGACGGATCTCGGCGAAGAAGTCCTGGAACAGGGCGCTCCGCCGGAAACCTTCGAGATGGTCCTGAGCCGACGTCCAGGTGATGCGCAGGATGTAGGAGCCGGGCTCCTCTACGCAACGGGACAGCTCGTAGTCCACGCACTGCGGGGCGCGTGCCAGGTGGGCCGCCGCCCTCCGGTAGCTCGCCTCGAACTCGTCGCCGTCGGGGACACGGTAACGGATGTACTCCACGATCACGGGCGTTCACCTCGCCGGACGGATGCAGGCTTCGGGTGCGCAGCCTAGCCTGAAGTACTGTAATCATGTAAGCATGCGCTGGCCACCGGCACATGTCCCCGAACGTCGAGACAAGGTCCGAAATGCCGGATTCGTTGCCTCGGAGGCCGCTTGTGCGGTTAGCTGGTACGCCCCACCATCGGGCGAGTCACCAGGGGACGTGAGATCGCCGCCGCGTGGGGAAGTGCATATGCGGAACTACAGGTGATCGGCGACATGAGCTGGGCGACGGGGGCGAATTCCGGCATCACGCGTCCGCGGCGGACCAGGCGTCCGCGGCGGTACGAGGCGTGGCCGGGCTTCGCCGGTGGCCACGCCTCGGCCGCGCTCCTGGACGACCCGTGGCGCTTCCCGGCGAAGGAGCTCGACCTGATGGCCACCACGCATCCCGACGCGCCGGCATGAGCGCGTCCCCCGCCGGTCCGTTCGAGCACATCGGGCTGCTCTACCGCGACGAGGACGAGTACGTGTCCCAGTGCGCGGCCTTCCTTGAGGAGGCGCTCGCCGCGGGCGCTCCGGCGCTGGTGGCCGTGCCCGGCGGCGGCACGGCGATCCGCGACCGGCTCGGGACGCGGGCCGACGAGGTGGTCTTCAAGGACATGTCGGTCGCGGGCCGCAACCCCGGGCGCATCATCCCGTCGGTGCTGCTGGCCTTCGCCGAGGCCCACTCCGGACGCCGGGTGTGGGTCATCGGCGAGCCGATCTGGAAGGGCCGCAGCGCGCTGGAGTACCCGGCCTGCGCCGCGCACGAGGCGCTGATCAACGCCGCGTTCGCCGGGCGCGACGCCGTCATCCTCTGCCCGTACGACGTCTCCCGGCTGGAGCCGTACGCGCTCGACGACGCCGAGCGCACGCACCCGGTCATGCAAGACCCGGCCGGCTCCTGGCCGAGCCCCGCCTACACCGACCCGGTCGAGGCGGTCGCGTTGTTCGACCGGCCGCTGCCCGCGCCCCCCGCGCGGGCCGCGTCCCACACCTTCAACGGCACGGGCGGGCTGCCGGGGGTGCGGGCCTTCCTCGCGGAGCGCGCCGCGGCCGCGGGGCTCGGCGAGCGCCGGGTGGGCGAGCTGCTCATCGCGATGAACGAGCTGGCCAGCAACACCGCCGAGCACACCTGCGGGCCGGGCACGGTGACGGTCTGGGTGGAGGACGGCACGCTGGTGTACCAGCTCGACGACTCGGGCCGGCTCGACGACCCGCTCGCGGGCCGTGTCCCACCCCCGGACACCGCGACGCGGGGCCGGGGGCTGATCATCGTCAACGAGCTGGCCGACCTGGTGCGCGTGCACCGCCGTCCGTCCGGCACGAGCGTGCGCCTCCACTTCGACCCGGCGGGCGCCTACCAGCCGGCGACGGGGTACCAGCCGTAGCCGAACATCGACGGCAGACGGATGTCCCAGTAGATCACCGTGAACGCGCCGGCGACGAGGAACGCGACCGCCGCCACCGTGGCCAGCCGCGCCGGCCTGGCCGCCAGCCAGCGGGCGAAGCGTCCCCTGGCGGCGAGCATGAGGACGGCGAACAGCACGGCCATCACCACGATGTTGCCGAGCGACTGCAGGACGAACACCGCGGCGCCGTACAAGGGGTTGTGGGTCTCGGCCGCGTAGACGAACAGCTTGTGGAACAGCGGGAACGGGCGGCCGATGAGGAAGCCGCCGACCAGCGCGCCGAGCACGACCAGGCGGACGTTCGGGAAGCGGCGCTCAAGGCCGGCCAGCGGATCCGGGACGATCTTGAGGCTGGCGAGGCCGAGCCAGATGAACGCCAGCCCGATGATCCCGAAGACGACGGACGCCTGGAGCAGCCGGACGGGAAGGCCGTCCCCGACGGTCGCCTGCGACAGTTGCGGCAGGCGCTCGCCGAGCAGCGCGCCGACGGCGCCGTACACGCCGCTGACCACGATCATGCCGAGCGCGAGGCGGCCGAGCGGGCGTAAGGTCTCGCGCAGCCGGTCGCGCCAGGTGGCGCCCTCGCGGACGAGGGGGACCACCGCGCCGAACGCCGCCACGTTGCAGGCGGTGAAGGTGCCGGCCAGCCCGGACACGAACGCGAAGACGGCCCCGGCGGCGACGCCGGTGATGGCGGTGCCCTTGGCGTCGTGGCCGAGCAGGGTGTTGGCGACGTTGTCGCCGATGACGCTGTCCACGAAGTGGAAGGACCACAGGGACGCGAGGACCGCGCCCGCGAGGACGCTGAGCAGGACCAGGCGGGCCCGGCCCCGGGGTACGACGGCGGTGGAGTCGGAGGGACGGTGGCTTCCGGCGGCTTGGATGGAGCTCATGGCACACCCTCACAAGGCAGATCAACTGGGAGGAGTCAGGCGACACGTCGCCGATGGATGATCAGTTCCCCCTGCGACTCTCGGATCCGGAAAAGCCCAGCGTCAAGGCAATAATCCGGTATAGGGGTGTATTGATGCCCTTAAGCGGCTTTAGGGGGCTTTCCGGGTGCCTGGTAAGGGGTGTCATACGGGTACCGATCTCACGATAAGTGCGGTGAGATTCCGGCACAGCCGAACAGCACCCAGGTGATCATCAAGGCCGCGAGTCACCCCGGACGCGACCGCCGGCTTCGCGCGCGAGGCCGTGCCCGGACCCGGCCGGGCCCCGCGGCCCCGGCGCCGTTCCCGCCCGCCCCAGGCGTCCGGCGCTTTCCCACGACCCCCTACGGTCGCGCGCCGCAATCCGTTGTCGATGACCGGCTATCGGGACTTGGCGCGGCAGAAGCGGACCGATAGGGAGTGGATAGCGACCCCTATTAGCTTCTGAATCGCGAACAGGGAAACGGCACGGACGTGAGCCGCAGGGCCACAGACGAGGGGTCAGCCACATGCGAAGCGCCATCAGGAACACCGCCACCCGGATCGTCGTCGTCGCGGTCGTCATGACGGGGGGCGGCGCGCTCGCCACCACCGCCATCGCCGGAACCGCCCAGCCCACGGCGGTAGCGCACCTCGCCGACGGCGAAGTGGCCCCCACCCCCACCCCGACCCCCACGAACCAGAACGGCAACACCCCCTGGGGATGATCGCCACGCTTGGCGGGGCATGGAGACGGTCGGAGCCGAGGCTCCGGCCGTGTTCTATTTGGGCCCCCCTATTCGGCGCCCTCCCGACCCCGTCCCGCGTTTCCCGGAATACGCGCCGCGGACACCGTGCCGTCACCGGGAATCGGCCGCGGCGACATTGCCGAATATGCGACGGCGCGCCGGGAATTCGGCGGCGTCAGGTGACCGGCACGATCCGCGCCGACACCAGCCGGCCGCGCTCGACGCACAGCAGCCCGAGCGTGCCGTGCGGCTGGCGGCGGCGGTCGGTCGGGGAGCCCGGGTTGAAGATGCGCAGGTCGTCCTCCTCGTGGTCGAGGGGGATGTGCGAGTGGCCGAAGACGACCAGCCGCGCGTCGGGGAAACGCCGCCGCATGCGCGCCCAGCGCCCCGCCGCCGCGCCGCTGTCGTGGATCATCGCGACCTTCAGCCCGTCCAGCTCCAGCTCCAGGGTCTCCGGGGCGACGACGTCGGGACCGTCGTTGTTGCCCTTGACCACGTGGACCGGCGCGAAGGCCGCCAGCTCGTCCAGCACCGAGGCCGTGCACACGTCGCCCGCGTGCAGGACGACGTCCGCTCCGCGCAGGTGTTCTGCCACCCGCGGCGGGCACCCCTTCCAGCGCCGGGGCGCGTGGGTGTCGGACAACGCCACCACGTTCATGGAGACCCCCAACCGGCCGCCGCGGGCTCGGCGCGCCTACTCCCCCGCGTTCGCGTGCGCCTCGACGAGCTGCCGCTCGGCGTCGGCGAGATAGTCGGCCAGCAGGCGCTCGGCGCCCGCGGCGTCCCCCGCCTCGATCAGCTTCAGGATCTCACGGTTGCGGGCCACGTACGGGCCGTGGAACGCGCGCGGGTTGCTCATGGCGAGGAAGGTCAGCCGCAGCTCGGCGAGGACCTGGCGCATCATCTCGTCGAGCCTCTCGCTGCCCGCCAGCGCGACCAGGCCCTGGTGGAAGCGCATGTTGGCGCTGCCGACGTCGTGCCAGCGCTCCTCGTCCGTCGCCCGGCCGGCCTCCTCCAGCGCCTCGCGCAGGCGGGCGAGCGCGACGGGCGGCGGCGGCACGGCCTCGCGGATCGCGGCGCACTCCACCAGCCTGCGCACCCGGTACAGGTCGACGACGTCGCCGGAGGTGAGGCCGCGGACGAAGACCCCGCGGTTGAGCTGATGGACGAGCAGGCGCTCATGGGACAGCAGGCGGAACGCCTCGCGCAGCGTGTTGCGTGACACCTGGAGCGCCGCGCCGATCGACTCCTCGGACAGCCGCTCGCCGGGCGCGAAGACGCCGTCGATGATGCGCTCGCGCAGCAGCGACGCCACACGCTCGGCGGTGCTGGTGCGCCCGAGCAGGTCACGGTCCATCGCGAGGCGCCGGGCCGCGCGCTCCGCCGCACTGTCGATCACGAGCTTCACCTTTCCGTCCGCGGGCTCGCATCGTATCACTTGTCATATTGTTCAACGATCCTCAAAGAGGATCGCTCAGAAGTGGACTCGTCAGATCGTTGAAATGGAGGACACGCGGATGTACCGTGAGCGTCACCAGCCACTGACGGGGCGCCACGGCGCCCCCGGTCCCCGGCGGCGCCCTCCCCGCCGCACGGACGGCGGCCAGCGGCGGGACAACGCACGCGAACAGTTAGGACACGCAGGCCGGACATCGACAATCGAGGTGCGCGATGACGACATCGTCCACGCCGGAACCCACGGTGGAAGTCCCCCAAGATCGACACGACACGACGTTCCTCGCCTGGTACACCGCGCTCGGCCGCAAAGGGCGGAAGGCGTTCACCGGGGCCTTCCTCGGCTACGGCCTCGACTCCTACGACTTCTGGGTCCTCCCCCTCGGCCTCGTCGCCATCGCCGGCGCCTTCGGCCTCACCACCGGGCAGACCGGCCTTCTCACCACCGCCACGCTCGTGTCCTCGGCGCTCGGCGGCATCCTCGCGGGCGTCCTCGCCGACCGCCTCGGCCGCGCCAGGACCCTGATGATCACCGTCACGACGTACGCGATCTTCACGGCGCTGTGCGGTCTCGCCCCGAACTACGAGACGCTACTGGTCTTCCGCGCCCTCCAGGGCCTCGGCTTCGGCGGCGAATGGGCCGCCGGGGCGATCCTGGTCGCCGAGTACGCCGCCGCGCGCCACCGGGGCCGCACGGTCGCGGTCGTCCAGTCGGCGTGGGCCGTCGGCTGGGGCCTCGCCGTCGCCGTCTACACGGTCGTGTTCATGGTCGCCGACGAGGGCCTCGCCTGGCGCGTGCTGTTCTTCACCGGCGCGCTGCCCGCGCTCCTCGTCCTCTACGTCCGCCGCAACGTCACCGACGCCCCCGCCTTCACCGGACGGCAGACGCCGGACGGCCACGTGCCCGTCCTCACGATCTTCCGGGGCGGCCTGCTGCGCACCACCCTGTTCGCGACGCTGCTGGCCACCGGCGTGCAGGGCGGCTACTACACGCTGGCGACCTGGGTGCCGACCTACCTGAAGACCGAGCGCGGCCTGTCGGTGATCGGCACCGGCGGCTACCTGGCCTTCCTGATCACCGGGGCGTTCTGCGGCTACCTGACCGGCGGGTTCTTCACCGACCGCATCGGGCGCAAATGGACGTTCGCCGTGTTCGCCGTGCTCAGCGGCGCGCTGATCCTGCTGTACACGGGCCTGCCCGCCACGGCCGGCCAGTACGTCATGGTCCTGGGCTTCCCGCTCGGGTTCTGCTCGTCGGCGATCTTCTCCGGGTTCGGCGCCTTCCTGTCCGAGCTGTACCCGGGCCACGTCCGGGGCACCGGCCAGGGGTTCGCCTACAACGTCGGACGCGGCGTCGGCGCGTTCTTCCCCACCGTCATCGGGTACCTGGCCCAGAACTACGACGTCGGCGGCGCGATGGCGTTCGGCGCCCTCGCCTACGCCATCGCGGTCGTGGCCCTGGCCGGGCTGCCGGAGACCCGGGCGCGGCGGCTCGGCTGACACCCGCCGCACGGCCCCGGCACGGGCTGACCACACGGCCCTGACGAGGGCGGACCACACTGGAACGAGAAGCAGCGAACCGGAGCCCGACAATGTCTCCCGTGATCACGACGATCGACCTCAACTCCGACCTCGGCGAAGGTTTCGGCCGGTGGGACCTCGGCGACGACGAGGCACTGCTCGGCATCGTCACCAGCGCGAACGTGGCGTGCGGCTTCCACGCGGGAGACCCGACCATCATGCGGCGCACGTGCGCGACGGCGGTCGCGCGCGGCGTCGCGATCGGCGCCCAGGTGGGCTACCGCGACCTGGCCGGCTTCGGGCGGCGCTTCGTGGACGTGCCGCCCGAGGCCCTGGCCGACGAGATCCTCTACCAGATCGGCGCCCTGGACGCGTTCGCGCGGCTGGCCGGCAGCCGGGTGCGGTACGTCAAGCCGCACGGCGCGCTCTACAACGCGATCGTGCACCACGAGGCCCAGGCGGCCGCCGTCGTGGCGGCCGTGCGGGCCTACGACCCGGCGCTGCCGGTGCTCGGCCTGCCCGGCTCCGCGTGGCTGCGGCTGGCCGAGGAGGCCGGGCTCGCCACCGTCCCCGAGTTCTTCGCCGACCGCGCCTACACCCCGCAGGGGACGCTCGTGCCGCGCGACCGTCCCGGCGCGGTGCTGCACGATCCGGACGTGGTGGCGGGCCGCGTCCTGAGCCTGGCGCGGGGCGAGCCGGTGGCGGCGGCGGACGGCACGCCGCTGCGGCTGCGGGCCGGCTCGATCTGCGTGCACGGCGACAGCCCGGATCCGGTGCCCATGGCCCACCGGATCCGGCAGACGCTGACCGCCGCGGGGGTGACGCTCGCCCCGTTCGCGAGGGACCCCGGCGAGGAGCGGCCATGAGCCCGCGCTTCCGGCGCTGCGGCGACCGTGCCGTCCTGGTGGAACTGGGCGGCGCGGCGGAGGTCCTCGCCCTGTACGACACCCTCTCCGCCGACCCGCCGCCGGGGGTCACCGACATCCTGCCCGCCGCCCGCACCCTGCTGGTGCGCTTCGAGCCCCCGGCGCACCGGGGGACGGTCGAGGCGGCGGTGCTGAACGCGCGCCCGTCGCGGGGACGGAGCGCGGGGACGGGCGAGGTGACCGTGCCCGTCGTGTACGACGGCGCCGACCTCGCCGACGTGGCGGCCCTGACCGGGCTGTCGGAGCGCGAGGTGGTGACGGCGCACACGGGCACACCCTGGACGGTGGCGTTCTCCGGGTTCGCCCCCGGCTTCGCCTACCTGATCGGCGGCCACCCCCGGCTGCGGGTCCCGCGCAGGAGCGAGTCGCGGGTGCGGGTGCCCGCGGGCGCGGTGGCGCTGGCCGCCGGGTTCAGCGCCGTGTACCCGCGGGAGTCCCCGGGCGGGTGGCGGCTCATCGGCCGCACGGAGCTCACCGTGTGGGACGTCCACGCCGACCCGCCCGCGCTGCTGCGCCCCGGCATGCGGGTGCGGTTCGCGGAGGCGCGCGATGGGTGAGGCGGTGCGACTCCTGGAGGTCGTCGCGACCGGGCCGCTCGCGAGCGTCCAGGACCTCGGGCGTCCCGGGCGGGGCGACCTCGGCGTGGGACGCTCGGGCGCCGCGGACCGGGGCGCGCTGCGCCTGGCCAACCGGCTGCTCGCCAACCCCGAGACGGCCGCCGCGCTGGAGGTCACCCTGGGCGGGCTGGCCGTGCGCGCCCACGGCGACCTGCTGGTGGCGCTGAGCGGGGCGCCGTGCCCAGCGACGGTCACCGACGCCTCGGGGCGGGCGCGCGGCATCGGCCACCACGCGGTCGAGCGCCTGCCGGACGGCGCGACGCTGCGGCTCGGCGTGCCAGGGAGCGGCCTGCGCACCTACCTGGCGGTGCGCGGCGGGCTGGAGGTGCCGGAGGTGCTCGGGTCGCGGGCCACCGACATCATGGCGGGCCTCGGCCCCGAACTGCCCCGGCCCGGCACGCTGCTGCCGGTGGGGCCGCCGCCGGACCGGTTCCCCGGCGTCGACCTCGCGCCGGTCGCCGAGCCGGGCGAGGATGCGCCGGTGCTCGGCGTGCTGCCCGGGCCGCGCGACGACTGGTTCGGCGCCGACGCCCTGCGGGTGCTGTGCTCGGCGCCGTACGAGGTCACGGCGGACAGCAACCGGGTCGGCATGCGCCTGCGCGGCCCGGTCCTGGAGCGGGTCCGCGGGGAGGAGCTCCCCCCGGAGGGCATGGTGCCGGGCGCGCTCCAGGTGCCGCCGTCGGGGCAGCCGACGCTGTTCCTGGCCGACCACCCGGTGACCGGCGGCTACCCGGTGATCGCGGTGGTGTGCTCGCGCGACGTGGACCGCGCGGCGCAGGTGCGTCCGGGCCAGCGGATCCGCTTCCGGCTCGGCGCGCGGTGAGAGACCGCCCTCGGGCGGCCGGATCGGGGGGCGATCACGGCGACGTGGCCGTGACGCGTGGGTCGGCGGTGGCGTGCCGCCGGCGTTCGACCAGTACGGCGAGGGAACGGCGGTGACCTGCCGCCGGCGTTCGGAGAGTTCGGCGAGATGGAAGGGACGATGACAGTGCTCGACCCGGCGATGGTGCCCCCGCGCGACGCGCGCGCCGCCTTCCGCGACGGCCTGGTGACCCCCACCGCGGGCTGGTCGGCGGGATGGGCGCAGGCGAACCTGCTGGCGCTGCCCAAGGACCGCGCCTACGACTTCCTGCTGTTCGCGCAGCGCAACCCGAAGGCGTGCCCGGTGCTCGACGTCACCGAGCCCGGGGAGACCTGGGCGTCGATCTTCGACGGCGACCTGCGCACCGACCTGCCCGCCTACCGCGTCTACGAGCACGGCGAGCAGGTCGCCGAGGTGGGCGACGTGCGGGCCTACTGGCGTGACGACCTGGTGTGCTTCCTGATCGGCTGCAGTTTCACCTTCGAGGCGGCGCTGCTGGACGCCGGCGTGCCCGTGCGGCACCTGGAGGGCCGGACCAACGTCCCGATGTACCGGACGAACCGGGCGTGCCGTCCGGCGGGGACGCTCGCCGGGCCGCTGGTGGTGTCGATGCGGCCGGTGCCGCCCGAGCTGGTCGCGACCGCGGTGCGGGTCACGTCCCGCTACCCGGCCGTGCACGGCGCCCCGGTGCACGTGGGCGACCCGGCCGCGCTGGGCATCGCCGACCTCGGCCGGCCCGACTACGGCGACCCGGTGGAGGTGCGGCCGGGCGAGATCCCGGTCTTCTGGGCCTGCGGGGTGACGCCGCAGGCGGCCGTGGCCGCGTCACGGCCGCCCTTCGCGATCGGGCACGCGCCCGGCCACATGGCGATCACCGACGTGCGCGACAGCGAATACGCCGTGCCGTGACGGGCCGTGACGGCGCTGCGAAGGTCACCAGCCGTACCCGGCGGCGTAGGTGACGGCGGCGAGCGCCTTCTGGCCGGTGGCGTTGGGGTGGAAGTAGTCCCAGGTGCTGATCTCGGCGAGCGTGAAGCGGTAGGCGAAGACGGCGCCGCCGTCGTACCGGCACGTGGGCCGCTCGCCGCAGACGCGGGCGAGGACGGCGTTGAAGTCGGCGGCGCGCTGCCGCACGCGGTCGCGCCGGGCGACGTCGGCCGCGGCGGTGGAGCGGGGGCCGGCCAGCAGCGACTGGCAGATGCCGAACGTCGACCAGGCGGTGCGGGCGGCGAGGTCGCCCTTGCCGACCTCCCACAGCCGTTTGACGTCCGGAACGCTGGCCACGAAGATCAGCGCCTGCGGCAGGCCGTCGGCGAGGGTCTGGACGGCGGCACGGAAGCGGGACTCGAAGTCGGCGACCGAGGTCATGGCCGACTCCGACGAGGTGCACACGTCGTTGGCCCCGACGAGGATCGTGACGTAGCCGACGCCCTGCGACACCGCGCGCTGGGCCTGGCCCGCCATGTCGGCGACCTTGGCCCCGGACACGGCGTCGTTGTAGGCGACCAGGGACGGCGATACCCCCCGGATGCGCAGGTAGTGGCTGTTGACCGAGCCGGTGGACCCGGTGGACCACGAGCGTGAGGGGCAGTCGACGTAGAAGCCGCAGGAGTTGAAGGCGCGGGTGATGGAGTCGCCCATCGAGGCCATGGCGGCCGGGGGCGGCGGGGCGGCGGCGGCCGGGGCGGCGGTCGCGGTCGCGAGGGTCAGGCAGGCGGTGAGGGCGAGGAGGGCGAGGAGGGTACGGCGCAGGGGGTGCAAGCGGGCCTCCTGGGGTCATCCCCCGAGTGGCGACATTGCTCAGAATGTCGGCCCGCTTTGCCCGATTGACAAGCTGACTCTACATATTACTGACCAGTTGGTAACAAAGGTCGGCGTCCGGCACGCGGGCCCTGTCCTCGCGCGAAAGCCGTCCGGCCGGCCGCCACGCGGGCGACCGGCCGGACTTCACGTCTCGGCGCCCGGTGGCCGGGCGCCGTCGCGCGTCTTACTTCAGAGCCGCGTCCAGGGCCGTGGTGAGCGTGCCCGGGTCACCGGACATCTCCCAGATCATCGCCCCGAGCAGGTTCTTGGAGCGCAGCCACGCGGACTTCTTCTGGATCGCCCAGACGTCGTCGAACGTCCACCACTGCCCGCCGTTGCCGGTGTAGCAGTACGTGGCGACCGCGACCTCGTCGTGCTTCACGGTGCAGTTCGGCACGCTGGCGAGAAGGTTGGAGTATCCGCGGGTGCCCGCCTCCTCCTGGAACTGGCCGGGCGCCGCGCCGGTGGCCGACTGCCACTCGCCGCTCTTGCCGCCCTCGGCCACACCCTGCCAGCCACGCCCGTAGTAGGCGAGGCCGATGGTGATCTTGCGGGGGTTCACGCCGGCCTGGAGGTACACGTTGACCGCGTTCTCCACGCTGAAGTGGAAGTTGTACGGGTCGTCCGCGTCGGCGTACAGGTTGCCCTGGTGGCCGGTGCGGTTCGGCTCCCACGAGTTGTCGCTGCCGGCGCCGTGGAAGTCGTACCCCTGGACGTTGAAGATGTCCAGCGACTTGGCGACCTCGGGCAGGTCCCAGCCGGCCTCGATCTTCGCCGGGTCGGCGGGGGTGAACGCGGTGAGCTGGTAGCGCTTGCCCGTCGTCTTGGTGAGCTCGTCGAGCTGCTTGCGGAACTCGGCGATCAGCAGGGTGTTGTTCGCCTTGTCGTTCGCACCGACGTGGTTGCCGGCGTGGCCCTCGGCGCCCGGCCACTCCCAGTCGAGGTCGATGCCGTCGAAGATGCCGGCGGCGCTACCCGGGCCGCCCGCGGCGTTGTAGGTGGGCAGGTTGCCCTTGATGTAGACGTCGATGCAGGACGACACGAACTTCTTGCGCGCGGCGTCGGTCGCGGCCACGTCGGAGAAGTACTTGGAGTACGTCCAGCCGCCCAGCGAGATCAGGACCTTGAGGTTCGGGTACTTGGCCTTGAGCTTCTTGAGCTGGTTGAAGTTACCGCGCAGGGGCTCCCAGCCGGTGTCGGCCTTGCCGTCCACCGACTGCGCGGCGCTCATCGGCCGGCCGTAGTCGGCCTCGGCGTCACCGGCGCCGTCACCCTGGTTCGGGTCCTGCGGGTTCTGCGTGGTGCCCTTGGTGACACCCTGCAGACAGGTCAGGTTCTGCGGGTCGATGTTGGCGAACGCGTAGTTGATGTGGGTCAGCTTGGCGGCGGCGCCGGTCGAGTCCAGGTTCTTGACGAAGTACTGGCGGCCGTAGATGCCCCACTGCACGAAGTAGCCGACCCGGGCGTAGCCGCTGCCGACGATGTCGGAGGTCTTCGCCTTGAGCGGCGCGCTCGCGGCGGACACGTTGTCGTACAGGTCGCGGGCCTTGACGGTGAAGGTGTACTCGGTGGACGGCGACAGGCCGCTCACCGTCGCGGTGGTGCCGAGGACGCTGAGCGCCAGCGCCGACCCGTTGTAGACGTCGTAGCCGGCGATGCCGCTGTTGTCGGTGGAGGCGTTCCACGCGAGCGAGATCTCACCGGGGCCGGTGGCCGTGGTGCGGACGTTCGCGGGCACGCTCGGCGCCGTGGTGTCGTCCGAGGGGTTGCTCGTCGTCACCGACAGGGCCGCGCTGGCCGGGGACAGGGTGCCCTTGCGGTCCTTGGCCTTGACCGTGAACGAGTAGGCGGTGTTCGGGGTGAGGCCGGTGACGGTGCCGCTGGTGCCGCTCACCTCAAGGGCGAGCGTGCTGCCCTGGAAGATCTGGTAGGCGACGACCGGCAGGCTGCCGCCGGTGGAGGCGTCCCACGCCAGCGAGACGGTCTTGGTGGTCTTGACCGGCGAGCGGAGGTTGCCCGGCGCGCCCGGCGGGGTGTCGGGGCGGCCGTCACAGCGCACGTCGTTGACCCGGCAGTTCGCCGGGGTCGCCGAGGCGCTGCTGAGGGTGAAGGACGGGCTGTACGGATCGGTGGTCCGGCCCGCGCCGACGCTCGTGTTGTAGTGCACCGGGCTCAGGATGACCTGGGTGCCGTTCTGGGTGAGCGTGGCGTTCTCGGCGTTGCTCGCGGTGACGCCCGACGGCAGGTCGAAGGTGATGGACCAGCCGCTGAGGGTGGTGGTGGAGTTGTTGCTCACCACGTAGGTACCGCGGCTGCCCGAGGCCGAGTAGGTCGCGCTCAGCGGTGCGGGCGGGGGCGGGTCGTCCCCGCTGCCGTCACAGTTCGCCCCGTTGATCGTGCAGTTCGTCGGCTGGACGGCCGAGCTCAACGTGAACGTGGGGCTGTACGGCTCGGTGCTCCCGCCCGCCCGGATGTTGGCGATGTAGAACGCCGGGACCAGCCGGAAGTGTGTTCCGCTCTGGTTGATGGTGGCGTTCTGCGGGCTGCTGACGGACACTCCGGAGGGCAGGTCGAACTCAAGCGACCAGTTGGTGATGGCGGTGGTGCCCGGGTTGGTCACGACGAACTTACCCTGATTGCCGTTCAGGGTGAACGCCGCGGTCAAGCGGGCGGCTGCCGCGTTCGCAGGGATCGCCAGAGCGGTCGCTACGAGCGCCAGCAGCACTACGAGGGAGAATCGGCGCATGTGGGGGGCTCTTCCTTTAGGAAAGTTTCCTAAGAGTTTGAGCGAAACATAACTCTGTCGACTTCACTGGGCAAGACCCAAAACGGTCAAGCTGTCCCGAGGAGACGATCAGTCCAGAAAACCACGCCGTCCAGGGGCCGCCCGAGGACCGTTCCTCACGTGCGGTCCCGCGCGGCGCCGGGGGAGTTGACACGACGGCGCCCGCCCGTGTCGGGGAGCCGGCGCGACGGCGCCGCCCCGGGCCGGGGGGCGGGCATGACGGGCGCGGGCCGGTGACGAAGAATGCCGGTGTGACCACCACACCGCCCCCGGACGCCCCGGCGCCCGCCGACCCCGGCGCGGTCGCGACCGCGCTGGCCGACGTCTCGGCCATGGGGCCGTACTTCGCGATCGAGACCGGCCCCGGCCGCGACGACGAGATCCTGTGGCGCCCGCTGCGCGACCTGCCCCGCGACACCGAGGCCCTGCGCGCGAGGGTCACCGACTTCGAGCGGCGCCTCGGCACGCCCGAGAGCAGGGTGGCGGCGTCCATCCTGTTCCAGGGGCTGGCGGCCCGGCTGTGGTCGCCCGTCGTCGGGGTGGCCGCCGGGCACGGACTGGTCCCGGTGGACGCCTCGGACGGCCTGCTCTGGCGCCCGGCCGCGACCGGGCCGCTCCCCCTCCGGGCGTCCCCAGCCCTGCGGTGGGCGGCCGTCCCAGGACATCCCGGGCCGGGAAACATCGGACCACCCGCGGCCTGGACCCGCCGGGCCGCCGCCCTGGTCTACCGGACCGTCGTGACCGAAACGCTGGAACCCCTGACCCACGCGGTCCTCGGCATCACCAAGATCGCGCCCGCGCTGCTGTGGGGCAACGCCGCCGCTGCGCTGGCCGGCATCCTGCGCACGCTGCCCCGCGGCAGGCCCGCCTTCGCGGCGTCCGCGGCCGGGCTGGCCGGCGAGGTGCTGCGGCTCGGCGTCCTCGCCGGGGCGGGACGGCTCGCCGAACCCGGGCCCGGCGCGTACTTCTACGTCCGCGCGACCTGCTGCCTGTACTACCGGGTGCCCGGCGGCGGCTACTGCGACGACTGCGCCCTGATCTCGGAGGCCGACCGCGCGGCGCGGTGGACGCGGGCCGCGGCCGGGAGCCCGTCATGACGCCGCGGGACGACCTCGGCCTGCCCGTCCCGGTGCCGGCCCGGGTGCGCCGGGTCGTCTCGCTGGTGCCCTCGCTCACCGACTCCATCGCGGCCACCGCCCCCGGCCTGCTCGTGGGGGCGACCGACTGGTGCTCGCACCCGGAGGGGCTGGACGTCGCCCGCGTGCGCGGCACCAAGAACCCCGACGTGGCCCGCGTGATCGCGCTCGCCCCCGACCTGGTCGTGGCCAACGAGGAGGAGAACCGGGTCCCGGACCTGGACGCGCTGCGCGCGGCGGGCGTCCCGGTGTGGGTCACGGTCGTCCGCACCCTGGACGACGCGCTCGCCTCGCTGCGGCGGATGCTGGTCACGGCCATGGGCCTGCCAGAACCGGACTGGCTGCGCGCCGCCGACGCGGCCTGGCGGGACGTGCCGGCGCCCGAACCGCGCCCCGCGGTGATCCCGGTGTGGCGCAAGCCGTGGATGGTCGCCGGGCGGGACACCTTCGCCGGGGACCTGCTGCTGCGCCTGGGCGTCCGCAACCTCTTCGCCGGCCACCCCGACCGGTACCCCAAGATCCCGCTGCCCGAGCTGCTGGCGGCCGATCCCGCCCTGGTCGTGCTGCCGGACGAGCCGTACCGCTTCACCGCCGAGGACGGCCCCGGCTTCTTCCCCGGGGTTCCCGCGGCCCTGGTCAGCGGACGCCATCTGACCTGGTACGGCCCGTCGCTGGCCGAGGCGCCCGGCGTGCTCTCCGACGCGCTCCGGGCCGCCGTCCCTTTCGCCGGAGCTTGAACTAATCTAGATCGATGGTGCTGCGATCCGCCATCGACCTCACCGGCCAGGGCTGGGTGCAGGTCGGAGAGCTCGCCCTGGCGTTCGTGCTCTCCGCGGCGATCGGCGCCGAGCGTGAGGCGCGGCAGAAGAGCGCGGGGCTGCGCACCCACACCTCGGTCGGGTTCGCGGCGGCCCTGATCATGATCGTGTCCAAGTACGGCTTCGGCGACGTCCTCGGCGATCACGTCACGCTCGACCCCTCCCGGGTGGCCGCGCAGATCGTGTCGGGCATCGGTTTCATCGGCGCGGGCCTGATCTTCATCAGGCGCGACGCCGTGCGGGGGCTCACCACGGCCGCGACGATCTGGCTCACGGCCGCGGTCGGCATGGCGGCGGGGGCGGGCCTGTGGCTGCTGGCGCTCATCGTCACCGCCGGGCACTTCGCCCTGATGTTCCTGCTCGGCCCGCTGGCCCGCAGGCTGCCGGTGTCGAGGTTCGCCCCCACGCGGCTCCACCTGCGCTACCTCGACGGCCGGGGGGTGCTGCGCACGGTGATGGCGGCCTGCGCGGAGGAGCGGTTCACGCTGAGCGAGGTCTCCGTCGACCAGCAGGCGCAGGCCGAGCCGGGGACGGTGACCCTGTGGCTGACCGTCCACGGGTCCGGCTCTCCGGCGCGCCTGGTCGCGCGGCTCAGCGAGATCGACGGAGTGCTGGCGGTGGCCGGCCAGGACGCCGACTCGACGTTCCCCTGAGTCTCGACGTTCCCCTGAGTACAGCAGATTTCCTGGGATATGACCGCGACCTGCGTTTTCGCGGGGTTTGCCGGGCGGGGCCCCGGGCACGTAGCGGCAATGACGCGCAACCTTGTGGAGGGCGCCGTCAGCGGCCTCCTCGCCACGGCCGCCTTCACCACCGTGCTGCTCGCGGGGGAACACCTGGGCCTGCTGGGCGAGCCGCCGCCGCAGCGCATCACCCGCGCGCTGCTGCCCGGCCCGAAACACCGCGCCAAACGAGGGGAGCACGTGCTGAGCGGCGCGGCGCACTTCGCGTTCGGCGGCGCCTGCGGGGCCCTGTTCGCGCTCGCCGCCGGCCGTCGCCGCCGGGTCCGCGTCGCGCCGGGGGCGGCGTACGGCCTTCTGATCTGGGCCGTAAGCTATCAATGGTGGGTGCCGGCCCTCGGCCTGCATCAGTACGCCCACCGCGACCGGCCCGGCCGGCAGGCCGTCATGGCCGCGGGCCACGTCGTCTACGGCGTGTCCCTGGCCTTCTTCCTGAACCGCCTGCGCCGGTGGTTCGAACATGAGCACATGGCGCCCGAGCGGGCGCGCTTCCCCGAACACGCCGCCCCCGGGGGCGCCGTGCGCTAGCCCGCGGCCCCCGGCGGACGCCAGATCGTCAGAATCGCGTCACGTCAATCGAGGTGATCGGGGGGTTACGACGATGACCAGTGACGACCGTACGGCCAAGGACCGTCAGCTGGAAGCGGCCCGGGTGGACAAGCGCGACAGCGTCCTGACCACCGACCAGGGAATCCCTGTCGACGACACCGACAACTCGCTGAAGGCGGGCGAACGCGGTCCGACGATCATGGATGACTTCAACTTCCGGGAGAAGGTCACCCACTTCGACCACGAGAGGATTCCCGAGCGGGTCGTGCACGCGCGCGGCTCGGGCGCCTACGGCTACTTCGAGCCCTACGACGGCTCCCTGGCCACCCTGACCAAGGCGAAGTTCCTCACCACGCCCGGCCTGCGCACGCCGGTGTTCGTGCGGTTCTCGACCGTCGCCGGGTCGCGCGGATCGGCCGACACGGTCCGCGACGTGCGCGGGTTCGCCACCAAGTTCTACACGGAGCAGGGCAACTTCGACCTGGTCGGCAACAACATGCCGGTGTTCTTCATCCAGGACGGGGTGAAGTTCCCCGACTTCGTCCACGCGGTGAAGCCGGAGCCGGACAACGAGATCCCGCAGGCGTCCTCGGCGCACGACACGCTGTGGGACTTCGTCCAGCTCCAGCCCGAGACCACCCACATGATGATGTGGCTGATGTCGGACCGGGCGCTGCCGCGCAGCTTCCGCATGATGCAGGGCTTCGGCGTGCACACCTTCCGCCTCGTCAACGAGGACGGCGCCGGGACGTTCGTGAAGTTCCACTGGACGCCCAAGCTCGGCAAGCGGTCCCTGGTGTGGGACGAGACGCAGAAGATCGCGGGCAAGGACCCGGACTTCAACCGCCGCGACCTGTGGGAGTCCATCGAGATGGGCGCCTTCCCCGAATGGGAGCTGGGCCTGCAGCTCGTCCCCGAGGAGGACGAGTTCGCGTTCGACTTCGACCTGCTCGACGCGACGAAGATCATTCCCGAGGAGCGGGTGCCGCTGCGCCCGGTGGGACGGCTCGTCCTGAACCGCAACCCGGACAACTTCTTCGCCGAGACCGAGCAGGTGGCCTTCCACCTCGCCAACGTGGTGCCGGGCATCGACTTCACCAACGACCCGCTGCTGCAGGGCCGCCTGTTCTCCTACCTCGACACGCAGCTGATCAGGCTCGGCGGGCCGAACTTCCCGCAGATCCCGGTGAACCGCCCGATCGCCGAGGTGCGCAACAACCAGCGCGACGCCTACCACCAGATGCGGATCGACAAGGGCAAGGCCTCCTACCATCCGAACTCGCTGGACGGCGGGTGGCCGGAGCCGGCGGACGGCTCGGGATACCAGCACTACCAGGAGCGGGTCGACGGCTGGAAGATCAAGAAGCGCAGCGAGAGCTTCGCCGACCACTACGGCCAGGCCACGCTGTTCTGGAACAGCATGTCCGACTGGGAGCGCGAGCACATCGTCGCCGCCTTCCGGTTCGAGCTCGGCAAGGTCAAGGCCCGCCACGTCCAGGAAGGCGTGGTGCGCAACCTCAACGAGGTGGACCACGACCTCGCGGTCCTGGTCGCCGAGGGCATCGGCGTCGAGCCGCCGGGCGCCCCGTCGCGGACCAACCACGGCCGCAGCTCGCCCGCGCTGAGCATGGACCACGAGCCCGCGGACACGATCGCCACCCGCAAGATCGCCTTCCTGGTCGCGGACGGCGTGGACGCCTCGCACGTGCGGTGCCTCATGACCGAGCTGACCCTGCGCGGCGCGGTCTGCGAGACCCTGGCCGCGCGCGGCGGCGCCGTCCGGGGCGTGGGCGGCGAGAAGGTCATGGTCACCCGGGCCCTGCCGACGACGGGGTCGGTGCTGTACGACGCGGTCGTGGTGCCGGGCGGGCGGGAGAGCGTCCGCACGCTGGCCGAGGACGGCGACGCGGTGCACTTCCTGTCGGAGGCGTACAAGCACGGCAAGGCCGTCGGGGCGATCGGCGAGGGCGCCGAGCTCCTCGACCTCGCCCGCGTCGCGCCCGACGCGACCCGGGGCGTGATCGTGACCGGCGAGGCCGACACCGAGGGCTTCCTGGAGGCGTTCGTCCGGGCGGTCGCCGCGCACCGCTTCCCGCGCCGCGCGACCCGGCCGGTCCCGGCCTGAGCCCGTTCCGCTCCGATCCGGGCGCGCCCGCCGGTGAACCGCTCCCGGCCTGGTCCGGGGTGGTCCCGCGCCGGTCCCGGGCGTGCCCGCTAGGGCGTGTCCTCGCCTGACGCCGCGCGCAGGCGGCGCAGGAGGGTCTCGCGCCGGGCTTCGAGCGTGGCGATGAAGCCGTCCTGCTCGTCGGCCATGTTGATCAGTGCGCCGATCTCGGTCATGTCGGTGGGGCCGTCGGCACGGTCCCCGATGCGCTCGCGCAGCTCCCTGACGGCCTGGCGCAGGCGGGCCAGATCCTCGTCCACCACGCGCAGCTCCTCGCGCAGCGCCTCGGGGGTGTCCTCGCGCCGTGGTCTCCCGTTCGCCGGACTCCCGTCATGGGCGGCCATGGCACCCGTCCTCTCGCTGGCGGCGACGACCCGGCGGGCCGCTCTCCCCTCTGTCCCTACCCCTCGCCCACGCGGTGTTTCATGACAGGGCGGAGTTTGGGGCCGCTATGCCCCTAGGCGCAGCCGGACCGCAATGGTCCGACCTTTTCCGGTCCGGACGGGACGCGGTGGGCGACCCTCAGCTCGGTCAGGTAGCGCTTGGTGATCCGGCCGCCGTGGCGGCGGTCGATGAGGGAGCCTACGCAGGCCAGCAGGGCGTCGCGGACGGGCGCGTCGAGGGCGCGATGGTTGGAGTAGGTGCGCAGGACGTCGAGGTACTGCCCGGTCGTGTAGGTGATGTCGCGTTCGTAGCGGAAGAAGCGCACCGGCCCGAAGAGCGGGGACTCGTCGAGCTCCCGCCCGTCCTTGGCCACCGCGGAGGCGTCGGACAGGCGCAGGCCCTTCGGCGTACTGGGGTCGAAGCGCTCGTAGCAGTCCTGCGACTCGCGGAAGAAGGCGTCGCTCCCGCCCGCGACATGGTGGGTCGCGACCGTGGCGATCGTCCCTCCGGGGCGCAGGCACGCCGCGGACTTGACCACCCGCACGGCCGGATCGACCCAGTGGAAGGCCGTCGCCGAGAACACGACGTCGAACGGCCGCTCCGGCGGCGTCCAGTCCTCGAAGGAGGACACCACGACCTCGGCCTGCGGGAACCCCGACAGGTTGCGGCGGGCGACCCGCGCCATGGCCTCCCCGAGCTCCACGGCGAGGACGCGGCATCCGCGCTCCGCGAGCGGCACCGTGGCCTGGCCGGTGCCACACCCGATCTCCAGCACCCGGCACCCCGTGCCGACGCCCGCGACCTCGGCCAGGTCGTCGTACAGCTCGACCGGGTACCCGGGGCGCGCGCGGTCGTACAGCTCGGCGTCCTCGGTGAAGGTCGCGCGCAGCCGCCGCCGCTCCGCCTCGGCGGCGTCCTGGATGTCGTCCTCGCTGTCGTCGCCCACGCCTCGAAGGCTACCGAGCGGCGCCGACGGAAACCGGTGCGCGCGGCCGGAGCCCCGCCGTCCTCACCGGTCCCGCGAAGACCGGCCCCACATAACTACGCAAAACACACCGAGGGCGGCACGGACCCGACTATGGTTCTGGGCGACCGATCATGCGAGGAGTGGCGATGAGCGAGTACGCGGTGACCTTTGAGCTGGTCGACGCCGACAAGGACGGGCTGATCTCGGCCGAGGAGCTGCTGCGGCTCATGGAGGTGCTCGGGCAGCCGGTCTCGCAGGAGGCCGCGCGGGCGGCGGTGGCGCGCCTGGACGTCGACGGCGACGGGCGCATCTCGCTGGAGGAGTTCTCCGCCTACCTCGACTCCACGCGCTAGACGCCCGCCGGCGCCCGCCACATCGGGTACATGACCGGGCCGTCCGGCAGCCGGACCGGCTCGGCCACGTCCACGTAGCCGTGCCGCAGGTACAGCCGGCGGCTGGCCTCGCTGCTGGCCTCCAGGTAGGCCGGCATCTTCAGGGCGTCGAGCCGCCGGTGGTGCTCCTCCAGCAGGAGGCTGCCGAGGCCCCGCCCGGTGCGCCCGCGCCGCAGGGCGATGAAGTTCAGGTAGTGGTGGGGCACCTGCGGGTGCAGCCGCACCAGCATCTGGCCGAGGACGCCGTACCGTCCGGCGTTCTCCCCGGCGAACGAGGCGATGGCCTGCTCCTCGCCCGGGATGCCGGGGAACGGCGCGGTGAACCAGATCGCGGCCCCGGCGAGTTCGCCGGACTCGTGGATCCCGTAGACGTCGCCGTGGTAGAGCGCGTGCGCCACGTACATGCCGAAGAACCGCCGCTGGATCGGCATCCGGTCCCGCGCCGACGGGATGAGCCAGGTGCTGATGGCATCGTTGCCGAACGCCTCGGCGATGATGTCGGTGGCGGCGCCCGCCTCGCTCAGCCGGGTGATCTTGGTCGTCACTTGGAGTCCCCGCTCGCGGCCCGCGCGCCGAGGCCGATGTTGGCGTAGATCTCCGGCCTGGTCACCTTCAGCACCCGGGCCCACAGGACGCCGAGCACGATCGCGACGACGAAGATGCCCGGCAGGATCCAGCGGATGGGCGAGCCGGGCGCGACGCCGAGCACCGTGTCGAAGTTGATCAGGGTGAGCACGATGATCACCGTGAGCGCCAGGGCGGCCAGCGCGGGCGCGATCCGCGTCCGCCACGCCGTCTCCTGGGCGGGGTTGCGGGAGAAGTACACGATCACGGCGATCGAGGTGACGGTGAGCAGGGTCAGCAGGCCGAGGCCGCCGAACGCCCCGAAGGTGAAGAACAGCTTCGTGACGGGGTCCAGGCCGAAGACCGCGTAGACGGCGATCACGACGAGCCCGAGGCCCGTCTGCAGCACCGATCCGGTCACCGGGGCGGCCGTGCGGGCCGAGGTGCGCCCGAAGACCTGCGGGAGCACGTTCTCGCGGCCGAGCGCGAAGATGTAGCGGGCCGTGGTGTTGTGGAAGGCGATCATGCAGGCGAGGCTGCTGGTCACGAACAGCAGGGAGCCGATCGTCGCGACGGCCGACCCCATGTGGGCGGTGGCCTGGTTGAAGATGAGCGTGGTGCCCTGCTCGGTCGCGGCCTCGACGATCCCGTCCGGCCCGGTCGGCACGGTCTGGGCCCAGGCCGAGATCGCGTACAGGATCGCGATGATCGCGATGCCGACGTACGTGGCCGTGGGCACGGTCCTGTCGCGGTCCTTGGACTCCTCGGCGAAGACCACCGAGGACTCGACGCCCGCGAACCCGGCGACGACGGTGGCGAGCGCGGCGCCCACGCCCGGCACGAACAGGGAACCGGGGTCGAAGCCCTCGAAGGTGACGCCGGCGGGACCGGCGTTCAGCAGGCCGCCCAGGTCGAACACCAGGACGACGGCGATCTCGCTGACGAGCAGGACCGAGAGGATCTTGCCGTTGACGTCCACCCGCAGCAGGCCGAGCACGCCCACCAGCGCCCACGCCACGAGCGCGATCACCCACCAGGGGGGCGACACGCCGAACCAGTCATCGAGCAGCGGCTCGGCCGCCGACCCGATGATGCCGTAGAGCCCCAGTTGCAGCGCGTTGTAGGCCAGCAGGGCCACCCAGGCGGTCGCCACGCCCTGGGTGCGGCCGAGCCCTTGGGCCGCGTAGGCGTAGAACGCGCCCGCGTTCACGACGTGCCTGGCCATCGTCACGTACCCGACGGCGAACAACGCGAAGATCGCGCCCAGCATCAGGAACGCGAACGGCACGCCGATCACGCCCGTCACCGCGTACGCCGTCGGGACCGAGCCCGCGACGACCATCAGCGGCGCCGCCGCGGAGATGACGAAGAACACGACCGAGGGGACGCCGAGCCGATCTTTCGCCAAGGCGGCGGAAACGGCGCTGGGCCGCTGCTCTATGAGGGACATACGAAACTCCATGAGAAGGGACGGGGAAGATCACCTTCAGCCACGATCGGTGATGATATGGCGATTTGTTACGTGTGTCACGAGTGAAAGCTGTGATTGTTATCGGAATATCGGGAATGAGGACCCTAATATTGAATATGTACGGGACCGTTCTTGCGGCCGTCCCGCATTACGGGATGCCACGCAGCCGCACGGCGCGCTGACCAGCATCGATAGATCGGCCTTATGTCCGCGATCAGCGCCGACAATCGGCGGCGGCTCCGCCCGAAAACCGGCCGCCGGGGCCGGCCGCGCAGGCTTTCCGGGCCTGGCGCAGGCGATATCCGCGTTCGCCCGCCGGCGTTCACGCTCCATTCTCCGCACGGCGGTACGCCGCACCGGGCACGGCAGGCCACGCGCCGTCCGTCCCCTCCGGCCCTTACGGCGCGCGTTCCGCGGCGGCCGGCGGTGGCCGTACACCCCGCGTGTGCCAAGCGACCGGGCGCGATGGCGGAAAATCTCGATAAGACGGAAATTGTGGGAACCGGGCAGGCGTGCGGCGGCAAGTACGGGTGACCGCATCGCACACCCCCGAGAGGACCGCACGTGGTAAGTGCCCAGGCACTGCTCGACGGATCCACGCTCGACGACTCGACCGTGATCACACGCTCACGCGACCAGCCCGAGCTGTTCGCCCTGCTGTTCGACCGGCACGCCGACGAGATCTTCCGGTACGCCGCGCGCCGCCTCGGACCCGAGCCGGCCGAGGACGTGGTGGCGGAGGTGTTCCTCGCCGCCTTCCGCGGCCGGGACCGCTACGACCCGTCCCACCCCGACGCCAGACCCTGGCTGTACGGCATCGCGACCAACGTGGTGGCGCACCATCGCGGGGCGGAACGCCGCCGCGTGCGCGCGCTGGTCAAGGTCGCCGGGCAGCGGCCCGGAGCCGACACGTTCGACGACAGGAGCGTCGACCGGGTCGCCGCCGGGCAGCTGGGACCCCGGCTCGCCCGGGCGCTCGCCGCGCTGTCCTCGAAGGAGCGGGACCTGCTGCTGCTCGTCGCGTGGACCGACCTCACCTACGAGGACGTGGCGCGGGCGCTCGCGATCCCGGTCGGGACGGTGCGCTCCCGCCTGCACCGCGTCCGGGCCAAACTCCGCCGGGTGCTCGGCGGTACCGACCCCTTGAGCATGGAGTCCATGGCATGAGCGACGAGATCCAGCAGTTCACCGACGCGCGCCCGAGCGCTCCTTCGTACCCCGAGCAGGCCCGGCGCGCGGCACGGGACCGTCTGCTCGCGGAGGCCACCGGCCGCGGCCGGGTGTGGCGCCCCAGGCTCGGCTGGCAGGCGGTGGGGGCCTTCGGGCTCACGCTGGCCCTGGCCGGAGGGCTGGGAGTGGCGTTGTCGTCCCGGCCGGGACCCGCCGTGACACCGGGGGCGGTGACGGCGACCTCGTCGGCGGACGTGACGGCGCCCGGCCGGCTGGCCGAACTCGACCCGCGGCCGGACCAGTTCATCGTGTTCGAGTCCGAGACGATGAACCTCGCCGAAGTGATCGGCGACTCGAAGACGGCCGGCCGCTACCTGTACCGGACCTACCGCAAGTTCTACCAGTCCGCCGACGGCCACCAGGGGCTGCTGTGGATCGAGGGGCGCTCCCCCCGGCAGGTCCCCGGCCGGCCGCTCCCCGCGGAGGCCGAGCAGTGGAAGGGCGGCGGCTGGAACGAGATCGGCGCGAACTGTCCCGGCTGGCCTAGCTCGACACGCCGGGACTACGCCTACCTCCGCACCCTTCCCGCCACCCCGGCGAAGATGCGTGAGGTGCTCTACACCCGGGACGGGGGCGACAGACCGGCCGACGAGGCGGCCTTCGACAGGTTCGGCGACCTGACGCGGGAGACGTACATGCCGCGGGCCCAGCGGCAGGCGCTCTTCGAGGCGGCCAAAACCCTTCCCGGCGTCGAGGAGGCGCCGAAGGTGAAGGACTCCACCGGACGTGAGGGGGTGGCGCTGGGCCGGGTGATCGACGGCGTCCTGGAGCAGAAGATCTTCGATCCGGAGACCTTCACGCTGCTCGGGGAGCGCGGCACGGTGGTCGACGCGAAGACGGTGGGCGCGCCGGTCGGCACCGTTGTCGGCTGGACCGCGCAGACCAAGGTCTCGCTGGTGGACCGGCTGCCGGACGTCAAGGACGCGACCAAGGACAGCAAATGCGAGATGAACGGCTCGGCGTCTCCGCCGCCGGCCGCCTCTGAGACGCCTTCCGCCACTCCCGGCGAGCCGACCCCCACACCCTGACCCGGGACGTCCCACCGGGCCGGCTCGCACCGCCTGAGCGCCGTGCGAGCCGGTCCCACACGAAAGGGGCCGTGGCGCCGGCGCGCGCCACGGCCCCTTCACGCTCGTGCGGTCACTCGGTGACGTAGAGCTGGCCGAAGACCTCGGACAGCTTCTTGATGTCCTGGCCGATGCCGACCTCCGGCGCGGCCGGGTCGTACATGGTGGTCAGACGGCGCTGCAGGGGCTCCAGCTTGTCGAGCTGCTCCCAGGCGGGCGTGTTCGCCAGGCGGGCGCCCATCACGCGGTAGGTCGCGCCCGTGCCGTCCTGCCAGCGGGTCCACAGGTTGACGGTGGCGGCGCCGTCCCGCAGCGGGGCGGCGACGCGCTCCTGCGCGACCGTGGCGGCCTGGTCGGCGGTGAGCGGCGAGGCGTCCTTGTCGGCGAGCCCGGCGTCCTCGGCGGAGATCTGGACGAGCGTGTCCCAGGCCAGGGCCTTGACCTTGGCCCACTGGTTGCGCTGGGCGTCCTGCGCGCTGATCTTCCAGGTGCCGTACGCCGACTGGAGCAGGCCGGCGTCCAGGGCGAGCTGGTCGACCGAGCCGGAGGTGAGCAGCGGCTCGATGGCCTGCGGGGTGAGCAGCGGGTACTTCTTGGTCATCTCGGCCGCGCACGGCTCGCTGGCGCCGCAGCCGAAGGCGGGCACCACGGTGTGGATGCCGAGCTTCTTGCCCGGGGCGACCTGGTGGAGGGCGGCGGCGGCCGCGCCGACGAACCCGCTCATCTCCTCCGGCGTCTTCACGGCGCCGTTGTAGCCGAGCTGGGAGGTGAACCGGATGCCGACCACGCCCGGCTGGGCGGCCAGCGCGCCGACCTTCTTGACGGCGGCGGCGAAGGCGGCGGGACCGGCCTTGTAGTCGTCGAGGAGCTCGCTGTCGATCCAGACGCGCATGTTGCTCGCCGCGGCGGCGGCGATGGCCTGCCCGGCGGCGGTGCGCGCGGCGGCGGCGATCTCCTCGGGGCTCACCGAGCAGGGCTGCCCGCCGACGTCGCAGGTGGGCGGCGTATTGTCCTCCACGTACCCCTCGGGCGCGGGGTCGCCCTCGCCGTGCGCCTGGCCGTCGCCCTCGCCGTCGGCGCTGCACTGCTCGACCTTGCAGTCGATCCAGCCGACGGGGTACTCGGTGGCCTCTTTGAGCTTGGCGCTGTCGTTCTCGGTCCAGAACCTGACCACCTTGAGGGCGTCCTCAGGGGTGGGGGCCATCCAGAAGCACTGCGGGTCGGACTGCGAGCCGCCGTTGGTGACGTTCTTGCAGTCGCCCTCGCCGTCCTCGGAGAACGCCGAAGCGGCCGGGATCCCCACGCCGAGAACGGTGAGTGCGGCGCCGAGGGCCAGTGCTCTCCTGATTCGCATCGAGCGTCTCCTTGGGCGGGCGCGAAATCATGGCGATCATCACTAAACGATCGAAAAGACTGTATCGGGGACATCTGTTGTCGACCAGTGCATCGGGCGGATTCCCAGGTGACGCCCATGCCGTGACGGGACAGTTCACCCGCTACTCACCTGCACGATCTTCCCGGACATCGAAGGGTAAACGTCCCGCCTCCTCGCCGACTGGTATGGCGCCGCCTCGCATAATCGGGAGATGCGCGATCACAAGGGCAATCCGGAATCGGCGCAGACCCTGGAGCGGGGCCTGCGGCTGCTGCGCCTGCTCGCCGACGGCCACCGCGGGCGCACCCCCACCGAACTGGCCCAGGAACTCGGTCTGAGCCGGCCGATCGTCTACCGGCTGCTCACCACGCTGCAGAACGAGGGCTTCGCCCGCCGCGACGCCGAGGGGCGCGCCCACCTCGGGTTCGGGGTGCTGGCGCTGGCGCGCGCCGTCCAGCCGCTGCTGCGGGCCGCCGCGCTGCCCGCGCTGCGCCGCCTGGCCGAGGAGACCGGCGCCACCGCCCACCTGACCGCCGCCGAGGGCGACGAGGGGCTCGCCATCGCCGTGGTCGAGCCCACCTGGACGGACATGCACGTCGCCTACCGTGAGGGCTCCCGCCATCCCCTCACCCGCGGCGCCGCGGGCCTGGCCATCCTGGCCCTCCGCGAGGGCCGCACGGACTACCAGGTGACCGAGGGCCAGCTCCAGGAGGGCGCCCGCGGCATCGCGGCCCCGCTTCCCGGCCTGCCCTGGCTGGAGGCGTCCGTCGGCATCGTCACCTTCGGCCCCATCGACGGCGCCACCCTCGGCCCCCGCGTGGTCCGCACGGCGATCGAACTCCGGGAGGCGCTGACCTGACCTCCGGGCGCCCGCTCTCACGCCTCCCGGAGCGGTTCGCTGTGGCGCTCGACGTTCTCCGCCACGAGAGTCATCAGCACCCGCACATCGGGGATCCTTCGCAGCTGCCGTGAGATGACCGGTCTCCCCCAACCGCTCCAGATGCGCAACCGGGCGCGCCCGCGTTCCATTTGGGAGATGTCCGTCCATCTCACGAACCGGTCGCCGTCGCGCACTCCCTCGACGGTGATTGTGATCGGGCCGAATTCGGTGGCCCCCTTCTCGTCGATCTCCGCGGTCCTGCGCGCATGGATGGTCGGGGCGAGCCGTTGTTCGAGCGCCATGATGAGTTCCTCGCTCTTGGCATAAGGCGGTCTCGCCAGGTTCACCTTCGTGCCGTCCTCCAGAACAAGGACGCACCGCGGGATGTCCTGCGGGCCGCCCTGTTGATAAATCCGGACGGTCCATACGCGGAGGTGAACGACGTCCACCCAGGCGCGGATTATTCTCACGGTGGTCTTCGCCGTCGTGGTCAGCAGCCCGTCCGAGCACAGGTACAGGTGTCTGCGCGCCTTCACCCAGGCCGTCAGGTAACAGGGCGACGCCAGCACCAGCGTAACGGCCCCCATCCACCTCCCCACCTCGTCGCCGGCCAGGACGCAGATCAGTCCGAACACCGTGAAGCAGACGGCGTACACCAATTCCCACAACACCGACTGGCGATAACGGCCCACGATCTCGCCCAAGCCGCTTTCCGCGGCGGTTCGCGTGATCTTCGGCGGATAATCCGACATCCGGCCTCGCCCTCCCGAGCGGTCATTCGGTACATCCGCCGCAATTTCACCACGGAATCCCCAAGTCGACCTTACTCAGGCCACGATTCGCCACAGGCGCATCCCATTCCGCCCGCCCTTTTCCCTACAGTCCGACCGAAGTTCCTAATTCGGTCCAGTACCGTCCGGCGCCGCGCCCACCGCCACGGCTCCCCACCGTTCAGCACGACCTGACCGACCCACGAAACCGGCGTTCCCTGGACCGGCGCCGCAGGCCGGTCCAGAGGTCGCGTGTCATGACCGGGGCGAGGTTGACACTGGGTGCTCGATGGCGGATCGTCGTACGTATAGAGGACATTGTCGTCCGATATGCGTACACCGGGAGGGTCCGATGCCGTATTACCGCACGGTCGGAGAGGTGCCGCGCAAACGGCACGTCCAGTTCAGGCGGCCCGACGGCGGGCTGTATGCCGAGGAACTGATGGGCGAGGAAGGCTTCTCCTCCGACTCCTCCCTGCTCTACCACCGCCACCTCCCCACCGCGATCGTCAAGGCGGAGGCCGTCACCGAGGGGTCGGGCGCGGCGCTGTCGCCCAACATGCCCCTGTCCCCGCGGCACTTCCGCACCCAGAGCCTTCCCGTCGGCGGCGACCTCGTCACCGGCCGCCGGGTGCTGGCCGGCAACGGCGACGTCCGCATGTCGTACGCCGCCGCCGACCGCCCGAGCGAGCTGTACCGCAACTCCAAGGGCGACGAATGCGTCTACGTCGCCGCGGGCCGGGTGCGGTTCGAGTCCACGTACGGAGTGATCGAGGCGGGCGAGGGCGACTACGTCGTCATCCCCACCGGGACCATCCACCGGTGGGTGCCGCTCGACGGGACCGTGGTCAAGGCGCTGGCCATCGAGGCCGCCGGGCACATCCGCCCGCCGAAGCGGTATCTGTCGCAGTACGGCCAGTTCCTGGAGCACGCGCCGTACTGCGAGCGCGACCTGAGGGCGCCGGGCGAGCCGCTGATCGTCGAGGATTCCGAGACACCGGTGCTGGTCAGGACCCGTGGCGGCCTCACCAGGCTCACCTACGCCCACCACCCCTTCGACGTGGTCGGCTGGGACGGCCACCTGTACCCGTACGCGTTCAACATCGCCGACTTCGAGCCGATCGTGAAGCGCACGCACGCGCCGCCGCCCGTCCACCAGACCTTCGAGGGGCCCGGCTTCGTCGTCTGCTCGTTCTGCCCGAGGCCGCTGGACTTCCACCCCGACGCCGTGCCGATCCCGTACAACCACCACAACGTGGACTCCGACGAGTTCATGTTCTACGTGGGCGGCGACTACACCGCCCGTAAGGGGTCCGGGATCGACATCGGCTCCATATCCCTGCACCCGGCCGGGTTCACGCACGGCCCGCAGCCGGGCGCGGTCGAGGCGTCCGTCGAGGCCGTGCGGCGCGGGATCAAGGAGACCAGCGAACTGGCCGTCATGGTGGACACCTTCCGCCCGCTCGACCTCGGCGACGCGGCGCTGTCCTGCGAGGACCCGGGTTACGCCTGGACGTGGGCGCGATGACGGGCCAGGACCCCACCGCCCTCGCCGGCGCCGTTCAGAGCGTGACGAACCCGCTGTTCCTCCAGCTCGTGGACGACGCGGGGCTGTTCCCGCCCACGTCGCTCCCCATGTCCGACGCGCTGGCCCGCCACTACACCGACGAGGACGCGGCCGAGCCGATCCTCACGCACCGCCTGCTGTGCCCGATCGGCCGGCTGGACGAGCTGCGCGCCCTGCTGACGCGGCCCGTCCGCGCCGGGATCATCCTCGACCCGTCGGAGTCCCCCGACCTGGACGGCCTCGCCGAGCTGACGAACGTCGCCGTCGAGCTGGTGGAGGTCGCCCTGCCGGCCGGCGCGGACGTCTCCGCGCTGGCGGCACGGGTGCGGGAGGCCGCGCCGCGGGCGCGGCTGTTCGTCGAGGTGCCCGCCGGGGAGTTCGCCCACCTTCCTCCGGGCGTGGGGGCCAAGGTGCGCTGTGGTGGGATCACCGCGGACCTGTTCCCTTCCGTGCATGACCTGGGCGCGTTCATCCGCACCTGTGCCCAGCGGGGCACGCCGTTCAAGGCCACCGCGGGCCTCCACCACGCCGTGCGCCACCCCGATCCGACCCTCGGGGTGTACCGGCACGGGTTCCTGAACCTGCTGCTCGCGGTGTGCGCGGCCGTGGACGGACGCGACCCCGTGTCCGTGCTGGAACTCATGGAACGGCGCGAGCTGGTGGAGTTCGCGCGGACCGTGCGGCCTGAGACCGCGCTGCGCGCCCGTGAGCTGCTGGTCTCGTACGGGTCGTGCAACACCACCACGCCCGTCGAGGACCTGCGCGCCCTCGGCCTCATCGACCACGCCGCCCCGTCCCGTGGCACGGCCACATCCGCCGTGACGAGCTCCGCGGTTTCTCCCGCGACCGCCCCGGCCGCGTCCACCGCCGGGGCAGGGACCGCCGACTCCTCCGAGGAAGGACGCATCGTGACGTCGAGCTGGGTGCCCGGGGCGGACGCCTCGCCGTACGGCCTGGCGAACCTGCCCTACGGCGTGTTCTCCCTTCCCGGCGAGGCGCCGCGCGTCGGGGTACGCATCGGCGACCACGTGCTCGACCTGGCGCCCGCGCTGCACGACGAGGTGTTCGCCGCCGCAAGCCTCAACGGCTTCCTCGCCCGCGGCCGTACCGCGTGGAGCGACACGCGGCGGCTCGTCCAGCGGCTGCTGTCCGCGCGGGCCACGGAGGCGGCGGCCAACCGGGCGGCGATCGAGCCGCACCTCATCCCGTTGCGCCAGGTGCGCCTGCACCCCCCGATCGAGGTCGGGGACTACGTCGACTTCTACTGCTCGCTGGAGCACGCCACCAACCTCGGCCGCATGTTCCGCCCGGACGGCGAGCCGCTGCTGCCGAACTGGCGTCACCTGCCCGTGGGGTACCACGGACGGTCGGGCACGGTCGTGGTGTCGGGCACGCCGATCACCCGGCCGCGCGGGCAGCGGCTTCCCGGCCCGGGACGGCCGCCGGTGCTGGGGCCGTCGGTCAAGCTCGACATCGAGGCCGAGCTGGGGTTCGTCGTCGGGACGCCGACCCGTCTCGGCGAGCCTGCGGGCGACTTCGCCGACCACGTCTTCGGGGTGACGCTCGTGAACGACTGGAGCGCCCGGGACATCCAGTCCTGGGAGTACGTCCCGCTCGGGCCGTTCCTGGGCAAGTCGTTCGCCACCTCGATCGCCGCGTGGATCACCCCGCTGGAGGCGCTCCAGCACGCACGGGTGCCCGGGCGGGCGCAGGATCCCGAGCCGCTGGACTATTTGCGCAGGCGGGAGCCGTGGGGGCTGGACATCACGCTGCGGGTCGAGCTGAACGGCGAGCCGATCTCGACCCCGCCGTACCGGGAGATGTACTGGACGCCCGACCAGATGCTCGCGCACATGACCGTCAACGGCGCGTCACTGCGGACGGGTGACCTGTTCGCCAGCGGGACGGTCTCGGGGACGGAGCCGGGCCGGCGCGGGTCTCTCATCGAGATCACCTGGAACGGGACGGAACCCCTCAAACTCTCCGACGGCCAGACCCGCACGTTCCTGGAGGACGGCGACACCGTCACCCTCACCGCCACCGCCCCCGGCCCGGACGGAAGCGTCATCGCCCTGGCCGAGGCCACCGGCACGATCCAGCCCGCCCAGCCCTCCTGACCCGAGGCGGCCAGGTTATCCACAGCCCCCTCACTCCACGTCACGTGACGGACACGCAGAGGTACTCTAGGCGTGTTCCTGATCATCGATGGGGTGGAGGGCGGGACGATGCGGCACCCCCTGGTCGTGTCTCTGATCCTTCTCGTGTTCGTCGCCGGCGGCTCGCAGGTGATCACCGAGGCGAGGCGGGTTTCGCCTCCCTCGGTGGCCATCGAGGTCGCGCCCGCCCCGGGCTCGGTGCGCGCGCGCCCCGATCGCCATGTGCGCGTCACGGCCGCGAAAGGCACCTTGATCGGCGTGCGCGTCTCCGTCGGCGGCGTGCGCGTGCCCGGCCGCTTCGACCGCGCGCGGCGCACCTGGCGATCGTCCTGGACTCTCGTGCCGGGCGCCTCGTACGCGGTCTCCGCCTCGGCGAGCCCCGTCCGGCCGGGCGACCGGCCGGCCACGCTCGTGGCGACCTTCCACACCCGCCCGTCGTCACGCCCCTTCACTGTTCAGGAGGCCGTCCCCAGCCCCGGTGAGACGGTCGGCGTCGGCATGCCGATCATCCTGACCTTCACGACCCCCGTACGAAACCGCGCCGCTGTCGAACGCGCCCTGGAGGTACGGGCGAGCCGAACCTCCCCCGGCCCGGACGCGGCCGACGACACACCCGGCGTGCAGCCGGACCCGGCCGACGACACACCCGGCGCGGAGGACGGTAAACCTGTGGAGGGGGCATGGCGGTGGCTCGGCGAGAGCCAGGTCGTCTACCGCCCGCGCGCCCTGTGGCCGGCCCGGCGGCGTGTAACCCTCACGGCACACCTCGCCGGTGTTCGCGCGGCCCCGCACACGTACGGCGCGGCCGACCACACCCTGCGCTTCACCATCGGACGGCGGCAGACCAGCGTGGTGAACACCCGCACCCACCAGATGCGCGTCCTGCGGAACGGCCGGCTCGTGCGGCGCATGGCCATCAGCGCGGGCAAAGGCACGACCCGCGAGTACACCACGACCAGCGGCATCCACCTCACCATGGACAAGGGCGATCCGGTCCGCATGGTGTCCCCCGGCCGGCGCAAGGGCGAACCCGGCTACTACGACCGCATGATCGACCACGCCGTCCGCATCTCCAACAGCGGCGAGTACGTCCACGCCCTCGGCAACGTGTGGGCGCAGGGCCGCGTCAACGTCAGCCACGGCTGCGTCAACGCCCGCCCGGACCAGGCGAAGTGGTTCTTCGACAGCTCCCTGCGCGGCGACCCCGTCACCGTCACCGGCACCGACAGACCCCTCGAATGGTGGAACGGCTGGGGCTTCTGGCAACTCACCTGGCCCCAATGGCGCCAAGGCAGCGCCCTACACCCCCCACCCCAACCCTGACCAGGTAGAGCGGGGCGGACGGCGCACGGGGCGGGGCAAGGCGAGCGGGGCAGAGCGAACGGGGCAGAGCGAACGGGGCGCGGAGCCGACCGGGCAGAGCGGAGCCGACCGGGGAGTGTGGGTGGGGGGTGGGGGGCGGGGGCGGGGGGACGAGACAGGGATATTGCGGGCGGGTGAGGCGGTGGGGGGTTAAGGACGGCGGAGCGGGGTTGGGTTGTGGGGGGATGTGTCGGTGAGGGGGAAATGGGGTTAGCGTGGCATTCACGGAACCACTGACGACGGAAACGCGTTCCTCATGTAGGAGGGCCGACGCGATGGACTCGTGGATCTTCTGGTTGATACTCGCGGCGGTGCTCGGCGTAGCGGAGATCTTCACGCTCACCGCGGCACTGGGGTTGCTCGGCGCCGCCGCACTGCTGACGGCCGCCGTCGCGGCGATCGGCCTGCCTACGGGAATCCAGATGGCCGCGTTCATCCTCGCGTCCGTGTCCAGCCTCATCCTGCTGCGGCCCGTCGCCCGGCGCCATCTCACGCAGCCGCCCGCCCAGCGGTTCGGGGTGTCGGCCCTGGTCGGCAAGCCCGCCTACGTCACGCACGAGGTCACGGCGAGGAACGGCCGCGTGCGGATCGGCGGGGAGGAATGGTCCGCCCGCGCCTACGACGAGTCGCTGGTGATCCCGCCGGGCGCGACGGTGGACGTCATCGAAATCGAAGGGGCCACCGCCCTCGTATATCCACGGGAGTAGAGCATGAACGCCGCCATGATCGCCGGAATCGTGATCGTCCTCTTCGCGGTGTTCACGGTGCTCCGTGGCGTGCGCATCGTCCCGCAGGCGCGGGCCGGCAACGTCGAGCGCCTCGGCCGGTACTACCGGACGCTCGGCCCCGGCCTGAACTTCGTGATCCCCTACGTGGACAGGGTGCGCCCGCTGATCGACCTGCGCGAGCAGGTGGTCTCGTTCAAGCCGCAGCCCGTGATCACCGAGGACAACCTGGTCGTCGACATCGACACCGTCCTGTACTTCCAGGTCACCGACCCGCGCGCCGCCGCGTACGAGATCGCCAACTTCATCCAGGGCGTCGAACAGCTCACGGTCACGACGCTGCGGAACGTGGTCGGCGGCATGGACCTGGAGAGCACCCTGACCTCCCGGGACACCATCAACAGCCAGTTGCGCGGCGTGCTGGACGAGGCCACCGGCAAGTGGGGCATCCGGGTCAACCGCGTCGAGATCAAGGCCATCGACCCTCCCAAGACCATCAAGGAGGCGATGGAGAAGCAGATGCGCGCCGAACGTGACAAGCGCGCCGCGATCCTCACCGCGGAGGGCCTGCGCCAGTCGCAGATCCTCACGGCCGAGGGCGAGAAGCAGAGCGCGATCCTGCGCGCCGAGGGTGAGCGCACGGCAGCGATCCTCAAGGCCGAGGGCCAGTCCCAGGCCATCGACGAGGTCTTCCAGGCCGTCCATCGCAACGACCCCGACCCCAAGCTGCTCGCCTACCAGTACCTCCAGGTTCTTCCGCAGCTCGCGCAGGGTCAGGGCAACACCTTCTGGGTGATCCCGAGCGAGGTGACCTCCGCGCTCCAGGGCGTGTCGAAGGCGTTCACCGAGGCGTTGCCGAAGTCGCCGGCCACCCGTGAGGTCCCGGACACCAGGTCCGCCGCCATGACGGCGGCGACCGAGGCCGAGGAGGCCGCCAAGGCCGCCATCGCCGACGCCGAGGAGTCAGGCCCGCGCTCGCTCACCGCGGGCACGCCTAACCTCAACCCCGTCCCTGACCTGAACGTCCCCGAGCCCGCACCCGCCGAAAAGGACAAGCTCCACAAGGAGCCGTGAGCCGGGGACGCCCACGCCTGCCCCGCCCCGCGCCTACCGGCCTTGCCCTGCCCGGCCTCGCCCCACCTTGCCTCACCTCGCCTCGCCCCACCTTGCCTTGCCTCGCCTCGCCCGGGGCTTATCCCAGGCGCCTGTGACCACACCAGAGCGCGATGTCTCCGGGGGGGACGCCTGTCAGAAGCGGGCGGGTCAGGAGCGGGCGGTGGTGAGGTGGGCGGCGAAGTCGCGGGTGCGGGACAGTTCGGCGCGCATCGGGTCGAGGACGAGTTCACGGCCGACGGTGTCCACGCTGGAGCACAGCGCTTTGCGGGCCTTCCGGGCGCGGCGGCGCCCGCCGATGGCCGCGAGAAGGCGGCAGAGCAGGGCGATCAGGACGCCCAGCGCCGCGCCGCCCGCCAGGAGCACCGTGGGCCAGGGGACGACGCCGAGCGTGGGGGTCGGCACCTCGGGGAGCCGCATGTAGTCGACGAGGAACAGCGCCGACAGCCAGAGCAGCCCGGCGATCATCACGGCGAAGACCAGCCACTGCAGCACGCCGACCGCCCGCCACCAGCGTGGTCGCCGGCCCGCGCCGACCGACGCGACCGACACCGCCTGGTCGAGCCGGTCGGCCAGCTCGTCCGCCCGCGACCGGGACGCCCGCCGTACGGCCAGGGCCCACGGCTCCGGCAGCCCCTCCGCTGCCTCGGCCGCCGCTTCCCGGATCGCCATGTCCATCTGCGACCGCTGGATCGCCGTCGCGGGCGGAATCGAGGTACGGCCGATGACGGGCGCCGTGCGCGCGCGACGCACGGCCGGGGTCGCGGACCCGCTCGGGCCACGTGAGGGACCCTGCGGAGCCGCGCCTACGGCCGGCAGCGCGGCGTCCGCCCCACCTGCCGCTCCGCTCCCCGGCACGGCAGGCGTACCGCCCCGCCGAACGCCGGGTGCACCTTCCCGCGCAATGGCGGCCACACCCTCTGCCGCACCGCTTCCTGGGACGGCAGCCGTACCCTCTGCCGCTCTGCTTCCTGGGGCTGAGGGCGGACCGCCTGCCACGCTGCTCCGCGGGAAGGGGGCCGTACCGCTCGCCGTGCCGCTGCGGGGGACGGGTGCCGTACCGCTCCGGGGGACGGGTGCCGTACCGCCTGCCGTGTCGCTCCAGGGGAGGGCGGGCGTATCGCTCCGGGCGGTAGTGCTGATCAAGGCGTGGCCGGAGGGTGGGACGCCGACGCGGAGGCGGCGGAGGGGGTCTGGGCGGAAGCGGCGCAGCCAGCGCGTGACCGGCCAGCCGGTGGCCGTGATCGAACGGTGCCGGTGGGCCTTGGCGACCGCCGCCACGACCAGCGGCACCCCGGCCGCCTCGGCGAGCGCCGCCGTCAGCGGCCCGGCCAGCTCCCCGCCGACCGCCCGCTCGGCCGCCTCGGCGCGTCCGCCCAGGTCCGTAAGGGCCTGATCCGCCACTGGGTGCGCCCGCCCGTCGGCGTCCTTCGACGGGTCGTCGCAGGCGGCCACGGCGAGCGTGTCGGCGGCCGTCACCGCGTCCGCGCCGAGCCGGGCGGCCCACGCGCGCCGGTCGGCCACCCGCCGCGCCAGCGCCGAGCGCAACTCCTCGACGCCCTCGTGCCTCGGGGCGGACGTGGCCAGCACCGGGACGCCGCGCAGCCCGTCCTCGTCGAGGAGCCTGCGCAGGTCGTTGAGGCAGCGGCCCGCCGACGAGGGCGTCAGGCGGTCCACCTGGTTGAGGACGATCATCATGACGTCCCGGTGGCGGCTCAGCGGGCGCAGGTACCGCTCGTGGACGGCGGCGTCGGCGTACTTCTGCGGGTCCAGCACCCACACCAGCAGGTCGACGACGTTGACGAGCCGGTCCACTTCCAGGCGGTGGGCGAGCTCGATGGAGTCGTGGTCGGGCAGGTCGAGCAGGATCAGCCCGGGAAGCGGCTCCTGGCCGTCCCGTGGGCTGGACGGCGCGCCGTCCACGGCCGAGGTGTCGTCGACGACGTGGCGGCGGGGGATGTCCAGCCAGTCGAGCAGCGGCCCGGCGCCCTCGGCGCCCCACATCGCCGCCTGGGCCGCCGACGTCGTGGGCCGCGTCACCCCCACACCGGCGAGGGACGTGCCGGACAGCGCGTTGAACAGGGACGACTTGCCGCTGCCGGTCGCTCCGGCGAGGGCCACGACCGTGTGGTCGACCGACAGGCGCCGGCGCGCCCCGGCACGCGCGACGACGGCCCGGGCGGCCTCGACCGCGCCGGTGTCCAGACGGCCTTCGGCGAGGTCGGCGGCCTCGGCCAGCGCGGCGAGCCGTTCGTCCAGCGGCAGGCTCTTGGTACGGCGGAGTAGTTTCATCGCGACCGGTCCGCCTGTTCCACGATCGGGGCGTCGGGCGCCTCGACCTCGTCGCGGTGGTCGCGCACGGCCCGGGCCGCCTGGCGGAGGGCCGGGGCGACGTCCTCGGGCGGGCCCGCGCCTTCGAGCAGGGACGTGAACCGGGCGGCGTCCTCGTCGAGCACGGCGCGCACCCGGCCGCGCAGGTCGTCGCGCGCCGCCTGGGTGAGCGTGCGCACGGCCTGGTCGCCGAAGACGGCCTCCAGCAGCTTCTGGCTGAGGACGCTGGTGCCTCCGGCGATGCCCACCTCGATGCCGGTGAGCCCGCCGGTGGAGGCGAAGACCATCAGCATCAGCAGCAGCCCCGCCCCGTTGACGCTGAACGACGCGAGCCGGGCGGTCGTCCGCCTCTCGGCCCCCTCTTCGGCGACCAGGTCGAGGACGTACCCCTGCCAGGCCCGTACGGCGGCGGCGGAGCGCTCGGGCAGGGCGGACGAGGCGCGGCCGAGCCGTCCCGCGGAGACCACGCCGGCCCGTTCGAGCACGTCGTGCCCGGCGGGCGTGCCGGACCACGCTTCCAACGCGCGCTCGGCCGCGGTGTCGGCGGCGGAGCGGATCAGCGCCTCCACCCCGGTCTCCAGGGCGACGCGGAGCCGCGTGTCGGGGGCGGGCCGCCCGGTGAACGCGGAGACGACGCGTTCGCGCAGCCAGCCGATCCGCGACTCCAGCGAGCGCATGAGGTCGCCGGTGCCGATGAAGTCCTGCCAGCGGGCCAGCACCTCGCCGCGCAGCAGGGAGCCGTCGCGGATCCCGTCGTCGAACGTCGCCATGGCGGCCCCGTACGCGCTGCCGACCATGCGGTGCAGGTCGGCGAGCCCGGCGCGCTGCCGCTCGGCCGCGTCGGCGAGGGCGGGGACGCGGGTGGAGATGCTGTCCAGCGCGCCCGCGAGCGTACGGCGTACGATCCGGGCGCGGGCGTGGGCGTCGGCGGCGATGCCGGCCAGCCAGTCCCGCACGTCCCGGACGGCCGGCT
The DNA here is from genome assembly GCF_014205275.1 of Sphaerisporangium siamense. Taxonomy (NCBI): domain Bacteria; kingdom Bacillati; phylum Actinomycetota; class Actinomycetes; order Streptosporangiales; family Streptosporangiaceae; genus Sphaerisporangium; species Sphaerisporangium siamense. The sequence continues at coordinate 2,164,953 of NZ_JACHND010000001.1, read as the reverse complement.
CGGGCAGGCGGGCGTTCTCCTCGGGGAGCGCCACCTCGGGGACGCTGAACAGCGGCGTGCCGGACAGGCCGTTCTCGTCGAGTAGCCGGGTCAGGTGCGCGAGGACCGGTTCGAGCGCCTCGGGCGGCACGCGGTCCAGGACGACCGCCAGGGCGGTGCTGCGCTCGCGGGCGCTGCGCAGGAAGCCCCACGGGACCTCGTCGGCGTACCGGGCGGCGGTGGTGACGAACAGCCACAGGTCGGCGGCGGCGAGCAGTTGCGCGGCGATCTCGCGGTTGGCCGTGACGACCGAGTCGATGTCGGGCGCGTCCAGCAGGGCGAGCCCCGGCGGGAGGGTCACGGCGGTGACCACCCGCAGGGTTCCCGGCTCGCCCCGGCCGCGGCCCGTGGTCCTGGCGAGGCCGGGCAGGACGTTCTGCCTGCCGAACCAGGGCTCGTCGGCGGGGTTGGCGACGAGCGTGGGAGCCAGCGTGGTCGGGCGGAGCACGCCGGGCTCGGTGACGTCGGCGCAGGCCAGCGAGTTGACCAGCGTCGACTTGCCCGCTCCTGTGGAGCCGCCGACGACGGCGAGCAGGGGCGCGTCCATCGCGGCGACGCGAGGGAGCAGGTAGTCGTCGAGCTGGCCCCTGAGCTCCTTCAGGGCACGGCGATGCGAGGCGACGTCCCCGATCTCCAGGGGGAAGAGGTCGTGATCGAGCAGGCGCCGCAGGTTCTCCAAGGCCGTGAGCAGGCCGTCGTTCCCTGCCATACGACCGGTCATGCCCCAGGAACCGCCACCTATCCACCGCCTGCGGAAAACCCTAGGTCACCGGCCTCACGCCGCCCGCGTCCGGTGCCGTACGCCGACCGAAACCAGGGTCAGATACCCGAACCGGGTCAGATGCCGAGCCACACGCGGAACTACGTCAGATCCCCGACCGGACGCGAACCTGACCACACGCGGAACCGGGTCAAAGTCCTGAATCAAGCCAGATGCCGGAACGCGCACGGAACCAGGTCAGATGCCCAACCAGACGCGGAACCAGCCGCAAACCTGGCCGCACGCGGAACCAGGTCAAGCCCTCGGCCTCATGCCGGTCCGGATCAGGTGCCCGTGGCCGGGGAGGTCGTGGGAGAGGCCGTGTCGCCGGGGCTGCGGGGAGGCATGGTGGGCAGCAGCGGGCGGCACTTCTTCAGCGCCTTGGCGATGGACGGGTCCTCCGTCTTCAGGCCGCGCATGCCGCCGTTCTCCGGTAGTTCGGCGCCGTTGTCCTTCATGCAGGTGCGGAACGCCTGGAGCGCCGACGCGTCCACGCCCCCGCCCATCCGGCGGCCTTGGCCGAATCCGCCCGGCATGAGGGAGCGGCACGCTTCAAGCGCCTGGCGCATCTGCGGAGATTGGGAGGGCATGGTGCCGAAGTCCCTCGGTCCCCCGCTCGGCGGAACGGACGGGGAACCGCTGGGCCGAGCCGTCGGCCGCCCTTCCGGACGGCCGGACGGCACCTCCACACCGTGTTGCCTCATGCACGCGACGAACGCCGCACGCCCGTCTCCGGACCCAGTGGGCGAAGGATGGGCTCCGGTCGTGGCCTGCGGCGACTCCCCACCACCGCAGCCGGAGGTCAGCAGAGTGGCGGCTACGGCGGCGGTGCCGACGACACGACGCAACGCGGTCACAGGTGGACTCCGTCGGGAAACCGAGGGACTTTGGCTCCCCCATCCCAACCCCCCAACCTCAGAAACCCATGAGCCGAACCTGAAACTAACCTGTCAACCACCACCCACGCCCGCGCCGGGCGAGGAAGCGTTCCCCCCGGAGATCGTCCATGTACCTCGAAGCCGGTGGGTCAGGTGTGGCGGGGCATGTAGTCCTCGAAGATCCAGCCCAGGGTGGGGTGGATGAAGCAGGCCATGACGTGGGCGCCGCCGCCCATGGGGCAGTGGCCGTCCATCCAGCCGGGGCCCCAGCACAGCAGCAGGCATCGCTCGCAGCGCCGCCAGCCGGACTGTTTGGGGAAGCCGGAGATCGTGCCGCCGACGTTGGTCTCGATGCGGTACGCCCGCACGGACGGCGTGTGCCCGTTCCCGTTGTTGGGGCAGACACCCCGCCCCTGGCCGAAGTACACGGCCTTGCAGGTCTGGCACCACTTCAGCCGGAGCTGGCCGAAGGTGTCGGTGGACTGGTCGTCGGGCAGCCAGAACGTCCAGCTTCCATTGGTGTAATGGTTGTGGTCCCACAGGTGGCTGACCGGGCAGTGCCCGTTGTTCCCGCCCGCGATGAACCACATGTTCTGACACCGGCTGCACCACCGGAACGCGTCACTCGCCCCCGCCCGCGCCGGCGCGGGCGCGGCGACGTCCACCAGCACTCCCCCGCCCACCGCCGCCGCCCCACCCAGCAATGCCCGCCCCAGAAAACCGCGCCGCCCTAACCCCGATCCTCGCTCAGCGTCGCCCATGACACTCTCCCGCCCGCGAACCGACGCGCCCTCCTCGACGCACCTCCATCACAGCCGGTCCCGCACCCCACGTCCTCCTGGAAAACCACGAGATCAAGCCGGCGCGCGGAGGATCGCGCCGGCGAGGGTGCGGAGGGAGGCGGACAGGCGGACGGCGCCGCCGTCGGCGGTGACGGCCCTGACGAGGTCGGCGTCGAACATGGCCAGCAGGGTGTGCGCGTAGAAGGCGGCGTCCAGGTCCGGGCGTGCCTCGGCCAGCAGGGACGTCAGGTGGTGGTGTCAGCGTAGGTAGGTGGGGTCGGAGAGTTTGTCGGGGGCGCAGGCGCGGTGGAGTGACGGATCACGGGCCCGGCACGCGTACGCCGAGCAGGCGGTCGGTCCGCAGCGCACCATGAAGGCCGAAAGGGCTCCCTCGTGGAGGAAGCCCTCGGTCGGCAGGTGCCCGGTTCAGGTTCGTTCAGGCTCGTTCTCCCGGGTCGCGAGCCTGGTGCGAATGGCGAGAAGGCGTTCGGCCTGCCATTTCATGGCGCGATTGGGCACGGCGTAGACCGAGGCGCCCAGCAGGGCATACGCGAGCTGCTCTCCTCCGAGCACGTACGCGAAGAGGGTCACAGCGCTCACGCCCGGGAGGCCGACCAGCACGAAGGCGGTCGATTTCGAACGGGCCACGAAGTCCAGGAATCCCGCCCCGACCCGGCACTGCATCTCGTAACGGGTCCGCAGGAATTCCAATATCCTCTCGGATACGAGGATCTTGAAGGAGCCGATGAAGTTCCCGAGCGCCTCCAGGAGCAGCTCGGGAGGGATACGCCCCTGATTCTTGCTGCTCCTCAGGTCGGCCGTCCACTGCATGTGGAGGTCCCTCCCCAAGGAGCCGCCGACGATCGCGGCTCCCAGGGAGTTGACGAACGCCGCGAGACGTTCACACCGGGAGGGCCGGACCCGGTTCAACCAGGCTCGCGCGACCAAGCGCTTCAGAACGCGGCCGGGGGTGCTCCCCACGTGCTCGCGGATGGCGGCCCCGTCCTCCGGCCGGTCGCCCGTCGCGGCTTCGATCTCGCGGAGAGTTCTGCCGAGCCTGATATCGGAGGACACTCCGAACAGGAGCGTGAGTGCCAGGCCCGCGAAGAACAGGAGTAAGTATCTCCCGTCGGGCAGGGCGTCATGGGCGTTCATCGGGCGGTTCTCTCCTTCTGATCATTGCCCGAGGACCGAACCGGGAGGCAGCACAAGACGGAGGGACGAAACGGCTTTGGCCAATTCCTCTTCTCGCCTGGTAAGCGCGTCACGGGCGCGCTCCCGGCCTTCGGGCGTCAGTTTGTAGTACTTCCGCAACGCTCCCGAGTCACGCGACTCGCTCGGGTCATCCCGTTCCTCCCACCGACTCGTCACCCAGCCCGCACGCTCGAAGCGGATCAAGATCGGGTACACGGTGCCGGTACGAAGGGCGGTGGCGGCTGCGATGGCCTGCCCGTACCGTCCTTTCTCGCTGCCGGCACAGACCAGCAGCACGGACAGCACGGACAGCATCTGGTCGGTCATTCGCGTGATGGGACGAACCTCGGCGTCGCCGCCGCGAGCCGCCCCGGAGTTCTCAGAAGTGGCCATCACGTCACACCTCCACTCGACCTCGCGGTGAACGGGAAGGTGACCTGGAGAACGGCGACCAGGAGCGCGAGCAACGCGCGCGTCCGGCCCGTCCCCGGAGCCGTCGCAGCCAAAGGCACCTGCCCCGCGTAAGGCACCTTCGGGCGAGCACGCACAGCCCGTGCGCACCCGCCCAACACGTGGAAACCCATCCCTCTGATGATCCTCCTTCCTCAGCGGCCCGGACCGTCGCCGGCCGCTGATCGCCGACGCCCGAGGACTGCCCCCGCGGACCCCCCGCGTTCAGTCACTCGGCCTCCAGCGTCAAGATACATGTTCTCGATATATAGAGATAGAGCATTCGTGGCGACCCACGGCCGAACGGCCTGTCGGCGACGGACCGTTCCCAGAGTGATCTAGGAGGCGCCGCCCGCCGCTGGGAGTTCGACGCGGAACGTGGTGCCGTGGCCGGGGGCGGACGTCACGGTGATGGTGCCGTCGTGGGCGTGCGTCAGGGCGGCGGCGATGGGCAGACCGAGGCCGGTGCCGCCATTGCCGGTGCGAGTGCGGGCCGGATCGGCGCGGTAGAAGCGTTCGAAGACGCGGTCGGCGTCCCCGGGACGCAGGCCCGGCCCCTGGTCGGCGACCTCGACGACGACCAGGGGGCCGAGGTTGCCGATGGCGACGTGGAACGGGGTGCCGGGTGGGGTGTGGCGGAGGGCGTTGGCGATCAGGTTGGCGATGATCTGGTGGAGGCGGGGCTCGTCGCCGATCACCGTGACGGGGTCGTCGGCGTCGTCGAGGCGGAGCAGGTCGATCTCGCGGTCGGGGGCGAGGGTGCGGGCGTCCAGAACGGCTCCGGCGACGAGGCTGAGCATGTCCACGGGGTCGCGTTCCAGGGGGCGGTGCTGGTCCAGGCGGGCCAGCAGAAGCAGGTCGTCCACGAGCAGGCCCATGCGCGCGGCCTCGGCCTCGATGCGGGAGAGCAGCCGGGCGGCCTCGGCGAGGTCCGGGGTCTCGTGGCGGTAGAGCTCGGCGAACCCTCTGATCGAGGTCAGCGGGGTGCGCAGCTCGTGGGAGGCGTCGGCGATGAAGCGGCGCATGCGCTCCTCCGAGCGGCGCGCCTCGGCGGCCGACTCACGGGCGGCGATGGCCGACTCCCGGGCCGCGGCGGCGGACTCGCGGGCGGCGGACTCGGACGCCTCGCGGTCGCGGAACGCGGCCTCGATCTGGGCCAGCATGCCGTTGATCGCACGGCCCAGCCGTCCCACCTCGGTACGGCGGTGGCGCAAGGGGACGCGGCGCGACAGGTCGCCACGCGCGATGGCGCCCGCCGTGCGCTCGATCTCGCCGAGGGGCCGCAGGCTGCGCCGTACCAGCCAGTGGCAGGCGAATCCGAGCAGGACGAGGACGACGCCGCCGACGGTGGCGACGATGACGGCGAGGCGGGTGACGGTGGCGTCGATGTCGGCCATGCGGATCGCGACCACGCGGACGTGGGCGCCGTCGCCGTCCTCCACGGCGATCGCCCGCCAGCTCGTGCCGGAGCCGGACACGACGGTGAACGGGCGGGGCGCGGTGTTCCGCACCTGGTCCGGGGTGAGGGCCGGGAGGGTGGGCGGGTCGGTGCCGGGGCTCTCCTGGAGCGTGCGCTCCACCGCGCCGTCCCGGCCGAGCAGGGCGACGTAGTACAGGCCGTACTGCCGGCGCGCGCCGTCCGCGGGTGGGGGAAGGGGTGGTTCACGGCGGATCACGGCGGCGAGCACCAGTTGCCGGTCGACGCGGTCCACCAGGTACCCGCGCAGGAGCTGGACGGCGAACCCGCCGGTGAGCGTCACGGCCAGCGTGACCAGCACCAGCGTCCCGGCGACGAGCCGCAGCCACAGCGGGGTGCGCGCGACGCGGCGCCGCAGTTCGCGCACAGGGGCGCGTACCCACCGGACGACGGCCGCCCCCGTCGGTGTGGTGGTGGAGGGGGGTGGGCCGGTGTTCTCCTGCTGGGGGGTGGGGAGGTCAGGGGCGTGGTGCTCGTAGGACGTAGCCCACCCCCCGGAGTGTGTGGATGAGGCGGGGGTCGACGGTGTCGATCTTGCGACGGAGGTAGGAGACGTAGGACTCGACGACGTTGCGGTCGCCGCCGAAGTCGTAGTTCCAGACGTGGTCGAGGATCTGCGCCTTCGAGAGCACGCGGCCGGAGTTGACCATGAAGTAGTGCAGCAGCTTGTACTCGGTCGGCGACAGCTTGACCCGCTCGCCGGCCCGCCACACCTGGTGCCCCTCCTCGTCGAGCTCCAGGTCGGCCACCTGGAGGCGGGAGGGAAGTTCCAGGTCGGCCCGGGTGCGGCGCAGCACCGCGCGGATCCTGGCGAGCACCTCGTCGAGGCTGAACGGCTTGGTCACGTAGTCGTCGCCGACGCCGAGGCCGGTCAGCTTGCTCGTGGGCTCGTCCCTGGCGGTGAGGAAGAGGACGGGGACCCGCCGGCCCGCCGTGCGCAGGCGGCCCGCGACCGCGAAGCCGTCCATGTCGGGGAGCATCACGTCGAGGACGACCAGGTCGGGGCGCACACGCTCGGCGACCTGCACGGCCTCGCGCCCGTCGGACGCCGTGAGCACGTCGAACCCGGCGTAGCGCAGGGTGGCGGACAGCAGCTCGCGGATGTTCGGCTCGTCGTCGACGACCAGCAGCCTGGCCTCGCCGACGCCCGGCGCCGGCCGCCCTCGCGGCCCGGCCTCGCGTCCGGCCATCAGCCGCCGCCCCGCGCGCCGAACCCGCCGCTGCTGACGGACGTGGCGCTGACCGAGCCGTCCTCGCCCTGGGTGCCCTGGACGACCACGGTGCTGCCCGGCTTGAGGTCCTTGAGCTTGCCGGCCTTGCTGACCTGCACCTTCGTGCCGTCCGTGGTGGTGACGACGACGAGGCCGCCGCCGGCGGTCTGCACGTAGAGCTTGCCGCCGTCCACGAGCTTCACCGTGCCGACGGTGAGCCCGCCGCCCTGCCCTTGGCCGCCCGGCTGCCCCGGGACGCCGCCCTGACCCGGCTGCCCGCCCTGGCCCGCCTGCCCTGCCTGGCCGCCGAACCCGGTCCGCATGCCGCCGTTCGTCCCCCGCTGGCCGGTCACGGCGCCGAAGGACGTGCCGCCGCGTTCGCCGCCCGGCCCCCACGCCTTGTGCGCCTGGATGCCGAGCAGCATGCCGAGCACGAGGATCACCCCGGCGGCCAGCGCCAGTGTCAGCCGGGACGTCCGGCGGGCCTCGGGCCGGGCCGCGAGCACGGCGTCGAGGTCGCCGTCGAACGGGGAGGTCTCCAGCGGGTCGTCGGGCGCCTCGGCGGGGTACGGCCCGCGTCTGTGCGTGCCCATGTCGCTCATGTCACTCCTTGGTGCGGTTGCCGTACGTCACTCGTGCCGGAGCGCTTCGATGGGCCGCAGCTTGGCCGCGCGGTTGGCCGGGTAGCTGCCGAAGAACAGGCCGATCGCGACCGAGACGCCGAGGGCGAGCGCGATCGAGGTGGGCACGATGACCGGCTGGACGCCGGCGATCGTGAACCTGCTGCCCAGGAACCCGATCGCGACGCCGAGCAGCCCGCCGACGAGGCTGAGGATCGTGGCCTCGGCGAGGAACTGGCCGAGGATGGCCCCGCGCGGCGCGCCGATGGCCTTGCGGATGCCGATCTCACGGGTCCGCTCGGTGACGGTGACCAGCATGATGTTGGTGATGCCGATGCCGCCCACAAGCAGGCTGATCGCGGCGACGGCGCCGAGCAGCACGGTGAAGGTGCCGATCGTCTGGCTGACCGTCTCCTGCAGTTGCGCCTGGTTGAGGATGCGGTAGTCGGCGGTGGACGTCGCGGTGACGCCGTGCCGCTGGTCGAGGATCTCCGTGACCTCGGACTGCGCCGTGTCGACCGCGTCGGCGCTCTTGGCCTGGACGATGATCTGCCCGAGCGGCCCGAAGCCGGTGAGGCTCTGCTGGACGGCGGGCAGCGGCGCGATCGCCACGTCGTCGGCGTCCTGGAACCCGGAGGACCCGGCCGCCTTGAGCACGCCGACCACGGTGAACGGCACGCCCGCGACCGTGATCCGCTTGCCGATCGGGTCCACGCCGCCGAACAGGTCGTCCACGACGGTCTGCCCGAGCACGACGATCTTGCGGGCGGCGGTCACGTCGTCGTTGTAGAAGTAGGAGCCCTTGGCGATCGGCTTGTTGGACGCCTCGAAATAGCTCGGGTAGGTGCCGACGAGCTGGGCGATCGAGTGGCTCGCCCCCTCGTACGCGGCGGCCTGCGACGACGCCGTGACCACCGGGGACACGCTCTTCACCGAGGGCGCGGCGGTGGCGTCCGCGAGGGCGCGGGCGTCGTCGAGGCTCAGCTCCTTGGCCTGCGTGCGCGGGCCCGTGCCGCCCTGCTGTCGGCTCCCGGGCGCGGCGGCCCCGAACCCGCCGCCGCCCCGGGCGCCGCCGCCCGCGAACGACTGCATCACGGTCAGCGTGTTGGACCCGAGCCGCTGGATGTTCTGCTGGATGGACTGCGAGGTGCCCTCGCCGACCGCGACCAGCAGGATCACCGCCGCGACCCCGATGAGGATGCCGAGCGTGGTGAGCGCGCTGCGCATCTTGTTCGCGGTCAGCCCGCGCACGGCGAACCGCAGGACCTCCAGGGCGCCCATCAGGGGGCCACCCGCGCGAACCGGGGCGGGGGGCCGTCCACCGGCGCCTGGCGGCGGTCGTCGACGATGCGCCCGTCGATGAGCCTGATGACGCGTTTGGCGTGCGCGGCCACGTCGTTCTCGTGGGTGATCAGCACGATCGTCCGTCCAGAAGAGCTGAGCCGGTCGAGGATCCGCAGCACGTCCTCGGTGGAGGTGGTGTCCAGGTTGCCCGTCGGCTCGTCGGCCAGGAGCAGGGACGGCGCGGTGACGAGCGCGCGGGCGACGGCGACGCGCTGCTGCTGGCCGCCGGACAGCGCGTTCGGCTCGTGGTGCAGCCGGTCGCCGAGCCCCACCTGGTCGAGCGCGGCCAGGGCCCTCGTGCGGCGGGCGGACGCGCCGACGCCGCCGTAGGCGAGGGGCAGCTCCACGTTGGCCAGGGCGCTCATGCGCGGGATCAGGTTGAACGACTGGAACACGAAGCCGATCTTCCGGTTGCGCAGGACGGCGAGCTGCCGGTCGCCGAGCACCCCCACGTCCGTGCCGTCCACCAGGTACGTGCCGCTGGTGGGCACGTCGAGGCAGCCGAGGATGTTCATCAGCGTCGACTTGCCGGAGCCGGACGCGCCCATGATGGCCACGTAGTCGCCGCGCTCGACGATCAGGGAGACGCCGCGCAGGGCGTGCACCTGGGCGTCCCCGGATCCGTAGACCTTGCTGACGTGGCGGACCTCCAGGACCGGCGTCGTCATCGCCCGCCCCCGCCCGCGCCGCCGACGCGGACGCCGCCGGTGAGCCCTCCGCCGGGGAAGCCCCCGCCCGGGAAGCCGCCCTGCGAGCCGCCGCTCGTGCCGCCCGTCGCGCGCACCACCTGGTCTCCCTCGGACAGCCCCGCGGTGATCTCGGCCGTGGTGTCGCCCTTCACGCCGACCTCGACGCGCTTGGCGACCTGGCGGCCGTTCTCCAGCACGGTCACGGTGCTCTGGCCTCCGGCGGTCCTGATCGCCGAGGTGGGCACGGTGAGCGCGTCGTCGGCCTTGGCGACGACGACCTGGACGGACGCGGTCTGGCCGAGCCGTACGGTGGCGGGCACGTCGCTCAGCGAGATCGTGGCGGCGTACTGGACGACGTTGTCGCTGGTCTGGGCGACGGGGTCGATCCGCGTGACCTTGCCGCTCGCGGTGACACCCGGCAGCGCGTCGAACGTCACGGTGGCGGGCCGGCCCTTCTTCAGCTTGGTGACGTCGGCTTCGGTGAAGTCGCCGACGAGCTGGAGGCGGCCGGCGTCGGCCAGCTCGATGAAGCCGCTCCCGGAGGAGCCGCCCGAGGACCCGCCCGCCGCGCCCGCGCCGCCGGACGAGTCACTGGACCCGGACGAGCCGCTGGAGCCGCTTCCGGAGGACGAGCCGCCGACCGTGCCGTTCACCGCCGTGACCATCCCGCCGAACGGCGCCTTGATCACCGTGGCGTTCACCGCGCGCCGGGCCTCGCGGTAGGAGTTCCTGGCCTGGATGTACTGCGAGTAGCCGGACGCGGTGGTCGTGTCGCCGTCCTCGGCCGCGTCCAGGCTCGCCTGTGCCGCGTCGAGCGCGTCCCTGGCCGCCGTGTCGTCGATCCTGGCGAGGATCTGGTCCTTGGTCACCTTGTCGCCGGCCTCGACGTAGATCTTCTCTACGGTGCCGCTCGTGCCGAAGTCCAGCGAGCGGGTCCGCGCGCTCTCCACCGAGCCCGAGGCCGACACCGCCGACAGGACGGTCCCGCGTACGACGCGTGTGGTCTGCGGGGTGGCCTCGGCGGCCGTGCCCTGGTTCAGCGAGGCGTAGGCGACACCGGCACCTCCCAGCAGCACCACGGCGAGGGCGCCGTTCACGATCAGCGCTCTGCGCTTGGTCGACAGCTTCACGACGCCGAGCCTGGTGCACGCCGCTTGGGCGAACCTCCGGCATACCTGAACGTTTCCTGGCAACGTCGCGATATGTGGCCGATCGACGTGCAAAGCATCCTATGGTGCGAAGAAATCGCAGCTCACCGCGCCCCTTTCGCCGGGTTTTACACAGGAAACCTGGAGGTCCGGCTGAGCTGGGCATGACGTCGGACCGCCAGGATGACCCGCATGAGATCGAGCATTCCCCCCACCGTGGTCCGCGTCGGCGGCCTCGCCCTCGCGGCCGTGGTCGTCCTGGCCGGCGCCGGGCTGGTGTACGCGGGAGGCGGCGACGGCACGGCCCCGGCGCGGGTCCAGCTCGCCTCCGCCAGGCGGGGCACGGTGGTCAGCACGGTCTCGGCGGCGGGCAACACCGTCGACACGCACACCCGCGACCTGACCTTCGGCGCCTCCGGCACGGTCGAGAAGGTGTACGTCCAGCCCGGCGACAAGGCCAAGAAGGGCCAGGTCCTCGCCCGAATCGACGACACGCCCGCCCAGGAGGACCTCACCGCGGCCCGCGCCTCCCTGGCCGCCGCCGAGGAAACCCTCGACGCCATCGAGAACGGCACCCTGCCCACGGGAGGCACGGCGGCCGGCGGCTCCGGCGGATCGGGAGGTACAGGAGGTTCCGGCGGCACCGGCGGATCGGGCGGTTCTGGCGGATCCGGAGCTTCGGGCAGATCAGGCGGTTCCGGTGGTTCTGGTGGTACCGGCACACCGACCGGGCAGGGACAGCCGTCATCAGGACCGACCTCCACCTGCCCTCCCTCGACGCCGTCCCCCTCCCCCACTCCCACCGTCCGCAACGACGACGGCGGGAACTACGGCTACACCGTCACACCACGCCCGGTCGTTCCCGCCGCGTACAGCGCGAAGAGGACGTCGCCGGGTACCAAGGACCGCACCCCCGACGGACATACGCGCCCGTCCCGAGCTCCCAAGCCCACCGCTACGCCGACCACCAAGCCGACCACCCCCACCCCGAAGCCGACGACCAGGCCCACTGTCGTACCGATCGATCCGACCAGGCCGACGGTCAAACCCACCAAACCGACCAAGCCGACCGCGACGCCCACGAGGAAGCCCACGGACGGCTGCACGGCTCCGAACGGCAACGGCCAGACCCCGAACGGGCAGCAGGCGCCCCCGCCCCAGGGCACCTCAGGTCAGAACGGCCAAGGAGGTCAGATCCCCCAGACCGGAGGACGCGGCGGCGCCGGAGGAGGCCAAGGCGGTCAATCCGGGCAAGGTGGCCGGTCCGATCAAGGAGGCCAGGGGGGTCAGCAGATCACCACGGTCGCCCAAGCCGAGGCGAACGTCCGCAAGGCCCAGACCACGCTGACGGCGGCCGAGCGCGCCCTCGCCGGTGTCACGATCAAGGCCCCGGCGGCGGGCACGATCCTCACCGTCTCCGGCACCACCGGCGCGAACGCCACCGCGGGAGCGAGCTTCCTCACCCTGGGCGACCTCGACGAGCTCCAGGTCAAGGCCATGTTCTCCCAGACCGACGTCAGCCGCCTCAAGCTCGGCCGGCCCGCGTCCGTCACCCTGGCCACCCGTTCCGGCAGCACGTACCCCGGCAAGGTCACCCACATCGACCCCACCGCGACCACCAATGGACGCCTGGTCCAGTACGGCGTCACGGTCGCCTTCGACCACCCGCCGAAGGGCCTGCTGGTCGGTCAGACCGCGACCGTCCAGGTGACGACCGCCCAGGCAGACGACGCCGTCTACATCCCCGCCCAGGCCGTCCGCCCCGGCAGCGACGGCACGGCCACCGTGACCGTCCGTGACGGCGACCGCGCCACCACCCGCCAGATCGAACCGGGCATCCGCGGCGACCAGTACGTGGAGATCCGCGCCGGCCTGAAAGACGGCGACCGAATAGAGCTTCCCACCCCCGACTCGGCCGGCTTCCCCACCGACCCCTTCCCCACCCCCTGACCAGGACGGGAGAGGTGCGTTCTCAGCCTGCCGGCGCGGCGTCCGGGCCGTCTCCGGCCCTGGACGATGGAACGCTCTCGGCGGCGGGTCGCTCCTCGAACGGGCGGGCGAGCGCGACGATCCGCTCCAGTGCCGCCGCGTGCCGCACGAACGCCTCCCGCCCTTGCGGGGTGAGCCGCACGTAGGTACGCCGCGCCCGCTTGTCCTGATTTTTGCGGACAGTGACGTATCCGGCGTCGGCCAGCGCGGAGACCTGCTTGGACAGGGCCGAGTCGCTGGTGCCGATCGAGTCCCGGAGGAAGCCGAAGTCCACCCAGTCGGCCGGCGCCAGCACCGCCACGATCGACAGTCGTGCCGATACGTGCAGGAACTCGTCGAACTGTGGGTCCATCAGCCCCGCCCGCCGCCCTGCCGGACGAGCGACCTCATCACCGACCGGTTGATGGGCGTGGCCGCGACGTACGCGACGGCCGCAAGGACGGCACCGACCATGGCCTGGGACATCAGGCCGTGAGCGGGCGCGTGGAAGAGCGCGAAACCGAGGACCCGCCCGACGACGAAGACCACGAAGACGCCGATCAGCACCATGCCGTGGTACAGCATCTCCTGCATGGTGGGCTGCCTCTGGACCGAGGCCCGATACTCGTAAACGATGCCCACCCCTATGTACAGGACGAACCCGAGCGCGAAGCAGACAGGCTGCCAGGGCGTTCCCAGGTCGGTCGAGGCGAAGCCGAGGAAGAGCCCGAGCGCGACGACGATCACGCGAGGCATCGCGAAGGCACGACGAACGATCTCGTTCCTGGTCGTGTCCTGGAACCGGCGGATGTCATCGAGCGAGGACTGAGCGTCGTGCGGGTTCAAAAAGTCCACCCCCGTGGTCGGCATGACTACTTTCCTGTGAGGAAAGTAGCATCTACTTTCCCGCCAGGAAAGTCGTCGCGCGGCTCGCGCCCGGGATGGGCAGACCACGGAGGTGGCGGACTTCCCTCGACCACGCCGCCCAGGCGAGATGGGCGACGTCCAGGTGCCGGCGCGGCCTCGATCATTCAGGCCGGAGATCCCATGGCAAGAGGTCCGCGGCAGCGGCTTGGGCGCGCCTGACACGGTCATCATCGTCATCGACCTGAGTCAGCACGTCATAGGCATAGCCGGCCGCGTCCACAGACCGCCCAGAGAACATCTCGGAATACAGGAGCCAGATCCCGCTTCTTGCCGCGTGGATACATTCATCGATCAGGTCTCTTCCCTCGGCTTCCGCCTTTATGGACTGCCCTTCTCCGGCGACCAGATAAAGCAGTACTTCCAGGAAACCCTGCCGCGCGTCCGGAGAAATATCATCGGCCAGCGCCGCCAATGCGACGGACACCGTGGGAACGGAAGGCTCGAACAGCACCGACGAAATGTACACGTGGCCGTCAAGAGTTTCGACGTCGAATCCGCGTTCGCCGCCCTGGGCCAGTCGCAGCAGATCTGTTGCCACGTGCGCAGCGGACCGATCACAGCCGCACTGCATTTCATCCCAGCGGTGCCGCTCGATCTCCAGCTTCACGAGGTTCATGAAAGCATCCTAGTCGCCCCAGGATCCGCCAGGCTGGCCCTTCACGCCAGGAGCGAAGCTTGACCTGTCGGGAAAGTCGATCTGGCATCTCCAACATACCGGCTTCGGTACCGCTTGGAGGGTGCCGGCAATTCTCCTGACAGTGAAGGCCGCCGTGAACAGCACTTCGCTGGGATCGCCACCGAGAGCGCGCAGCGCATTCCCCTCGGCGCAGAAGTGGCTGCATCCTGGAACTCCGCCAGAACCTGCCAGTACGGTCTCGCCTGTTCTGGTGTTCAGCGCGCCTACGTACGTTCGGCCCGCTGTGCCGGAGGTACGGTTTCGTAGCGCAAAGGCAGGAACCTGCTGCTGCAATCTCTCCAGCCGTTTGCCCTGCGTCCAACCCTCGGCCTTACCGAATACGGGTTTCACAGGATCCTTCTTGGCGATTCCACGGACGCTCGGCACATTTCTGAGTCCGCCGACCGCTTGGCCGCCGCCACGCCCAAGGACGCTTCCTGTCTTGCCGGCGACCTTGCCCACCGCCGCGGCGACGACCTTGCCGGCCCCTGTGGTGGCGAGTTTGCCGAGTAACGCGCCCAGACCCTTACCGAGGGCGCCGAAGGCGGCCCCGAAGAAGGCGCCGATCGTCGCGGCCTTGACCGCGTCCCCGGTGCTCCATTCGTCGGGGGGTGTCGAGACCAGGTAGCCCGCCAGGTTTCCCGCCGCTCCGCCCACGGAGACGCAGCCGATTTGGCCGGCGCCTCTCGTGGCCACCTCACAGCCGACTGTGACGACGATCGAGACGGTGACGTTGACGATGGTGGCCTTGTGCTGCTTCCAGATGTTCTTCGCCTTGCAGCCGACGCTCCAGCGGCCGCAGTGGGGCGGGTTGTTCGGAGGAGGAGTCGGCGAATAGGAGCGACCACCGCCGCCGCCACCGCCGCCACCGCCCCGGTGGCTGGGCGGGTTGCACGGGTTCGACGCGATGATGCCGCACTGGGTGCCGCCGTCGTACATCAGACCGGTGGGGTCGGAGCCGGTGACCGGGTTGTTGTCGGCGTAGGCGTAGCCGTTCCAGCTCTGCGGGTCGGCGACGTCGAAGATGGGGTCGACGGAGATGAAACGGCCCGTTTCGGTGTCGTACTCGCGGGCGCCGAGGTGGGTCAGGGCCGTGGCGTCGTCGATGACGCCGCCGACGAAGCCCTTCTGGCCGGGCCAGGACGATGGTGGCGTGCCGCGCTGCCCGCCGAAGGGGGTGAAGCGACGGCGGCTCGTCGCCTGGGCGGCGGTGTCGTCGACGGAGCCGTCTGCGGTGCCGTGGTGGTCGGCGCCGAGCCAGGTGACGCCCTTGCCGGTACGGACGGCGATGGTCTGCCCGGCGAAGTCGTAGTAGCGGGTCGCGCTCTTGGCGCCGGTCTTGGCGTCGAGCCGGATCTCCATGCCGGCGACGTAGAGGGTGGTGGAGGTGGGGTCGCGGCGGATGAGCCGTTCGCCGTCGGCGTCGTAGAGGTAGGTGCTGACGCCGGAGGGGTCCGTCGACTTGGCCAGGTGGCCTTCGACGTCCCAGTCCAGGAGGCGGCCCGCGCCGCGCTGGGTGGTGTTGCCGGCCTGGTCGTAGGTGTAGGCATCGGTCTGGCCGTCGCGCGGGCCGCCCTCGTAGGCGACGGAGGTCAGGGTGTGCGGCCGAGGCTTGCCGGGTCCGGCGTAGGCGTAGGTCTTGGCGATGTCGCCGGCCGCTCGGTGGTCGATCTCCTTGGTGCGGTTGCCGACGACGTCGTAGGTGAAGGACTGCCAGTAGGGCGCGGGTCCGCCGACGATGTCCTGGGTGGGGTCGGTGGCGCAGTCGCCGGTCGTCGTCGTCCAGGCGTCGGTCAGGCGTTGCAGGTAGTCCTGGCGGAAGCACTGGACGTCGGGCGTCTGGCCGGAGGGCGTGTCGGCGATCTTGGTGACGTTGCCGGCCGGGTCGTAGGTGTAGTTGGCGTCGGCCACCGAGATGGGGGCGGTCTCCCGCTCGAACACCGAACGGGTGAGCCGGTTGGTGCCCTCCTCGTAGAAGTTGGTCTCCTTGACCCGCTTGAGGCCGGTGCTCATCGTCGTGTCGAGGACCTGGCCGAGCTTGGAGTAGGTCGTCGAGGTGACGTAGTTGGTCAGGCCCCGCATCGTGGTGGGGTTGCCGAGGTCGTCGTAGTCGTACAGGAGCGTCTCACCGAGCAGGCCGCCGGCGGCGGGCAGCACGGTGCGGTGGACGGTGCCGTCGGCGTTGTAGTCCGTCGTGGTCGTGTACGTGCCGGCCAGGGCGCCTTCGGCGGCCGGGATGACGGTCTGGGCGCCGGTGGGCCGGTAGGCGTTGTCGTAGCCGGTGACGGCGCTGGTGTAGGCGTCCATGGCGCCGGTGGTGGCGTTCTTGACGTAGCGGGTGGAGGCGGTCGGCTGGCCCTTGACCACGGTGCCGTCGGGCAGTTCGTCGAACGTCCACTCGGCGAGCTTGGTGCCCGCGGCGGAGGTGCCCTCGTACTCGGCGGTCTTGCGGCCGAGGGCGTCGTAGGTGAAGAAGAGGCTGGAGCCGCGCGCGTCGGTGATCGTCGTGAGCAGGTCGTCGGTGTCGTTGTAGGTGAGTTCGGCGGCGCCCTTGTCGGGGTCGTCCAGCTGGGTCAGGCGACCGCGCAGGTCGTAGCGGTAGGCCCAGGTGTTGCCCGCGGCGTCGGTGATGGTGGCCGGCTGCCCGGCGCGGGTGTAGGTGTACTTGACGGCGTCGTAGTCGCCGGTCGGGGCGTCGCCCTTGTACTGGCGGACCTCGACGGTCTCGCCCTGCCCGTTGGTGATCATGGTGGTGGGGGTGGCGCCGGGGGGCGGGTCGACGCTGACGCGGTCGCCGCCGTAGGTAGTGGTGGTGCGCCACTGCTCGGTGCCGCGCTTGCGGAAGATCTGCGCGGTCGGCCACTCCATGCCGTTGTAGACGGTGACGCTCTGGCCGGGGACGTCGTCGTCGCTGCCCGGCACCCACAGGGCGTTGCCGGGGGCGCCTTCGGTGTAGTAGTCGGCGTTGGTCTTGTAGACCAGGCCGCGGGTGTCGTAGAAGGTGTCGTTGACCAGCCGGCCGCCGCCGGGGGCGGGCTCCTGGGCCTGGCGGGGGCGCAGGAGGCCGTCGTAGAGGGCGTAGCCGGTGGTGTACGTCGTCCCGTCCGCGCGCAGCGTCGAGGTGGTGACGGTCGTCGGGCCGTCGGTACGGACCTGGTAGCCGAACTTCATGTTCGGCGTGGCCGGGGACGTCGCCCTGGCGCGGCCGGGCAGCCAGGCGCCGGTCAGCCGGCCGAGCGGGTCGTAGGCCAGGTCGGCGCGCTTGCCGTTGACGTCGGTCGTCGCCTTGGCCAGGCCCCAGGCGGGCTCGATCTCGGTCCTGGTGACGTGGCCGAGCGCGTTGGTCTCCTGCTTGAGGGTGAGCAGGCCGGTGGCCGGGGTGTAGGACGTCCTGGTGGTGGCGCCGTTGGGGTGGGTGACCACCAGGGGCCGGCCGTAGACGTCGAAGGTGGTGGAGCCGACGGTGACGTACTGCGGGCCGCCGTTCCAGGAGCCGAGCTTCTCGGTCCTGGTGACGTCCCCTTCGGACGGCGCGGCGCCGAACGCCTTGCCGTCGTAGTATTTGCGCACGTCGGAGACCACGTCGCCGGGACGTTGCGGGGTGAGGGCGCACGCCTTGGTGACGGTCTCCACGCGGACGGCGTAGGAGACCAGCCAGCGGGCGGCGTCGCGGGCGTAGGTGGTGCGGACGCACTGGTCGTCGTCGGTGGTGGCGTCGTCGCCGAGGTCGTTGATCTGAGTCGGCAGGCCGTCGGTGTTGTAGTCGGCGTCGGTGGTGGCGTACCGCCAGTCGCCGGAGGCCAGCGCCGTGCGGGTGCGGGTCTTGTCGTCGCGGACCATGTGGGCGGTGGTGGTGGCCCAGGAGCGGACGCGCTTGGCGGTCTGCCTGGTCCAGTAGCCGGTGATGGTGCCGGTCATGGCGGGGCCGGAGGGGCCGTCGTAGTGGATCTCCTCGCGGACGCGGCCCTGCAGATGGTCGGCGTCGTCGACGGCGGCGCCCGTGGAGTCGGTCACCTTGACGTCGCGTCTGCCGCCGCCGGACAGCTCGTCGCCGTCCATGCCGCGGAAGTAGGTGTACTCCGCCTTGGAGCGCTGCTCGCCGGGGGCGCCGCGCAGCACCCGGACCTTGCCGTAGCCGCGCCACTGCGACCAGGTCTTGTACTTCTCCTTGGTCAGGCCGTCGTCGTCATCGTGGTGCCAGGCGCCGCCGCCGAGATATTCGTAGGTCTCCAGTACGTCGGGGGCGCCACCGGTCCGGTCGATCTGCTGGACCTGGGTGACGACGTACTTGTGGAACCAGTCGGACTTGGGGGAGGTGGCATCCTCGGGGGTCCAGTACTGCGGGTAGCAGCGGCGGGTGTTGGCGTCCGGGGCGGGGGTGTTCCCGGCGGTGCAGTCCTCGTCGGAGTAGGTGATGGACAGGGCGCCGCCGGTCTCGTTGTCGATCGCGGAGACGCGCCACTTGGTCAGCGGCGGGCGTCCCTCCAGGGCGTCGACCCGGTTGGGGCGTTGCACGCCGGAGAACCGCACCGGCGGCAGCGACGCCGTTCCGCCGACCTTTCCCGTGTGCTGGATCGCGGCCAGCCACAGCGACGGCGCCGTGCCGTCGCCCGGGGCGCGCAGTTGCTGGTCGAGGGCCCAGGTGTCGACGTCGGTGTACGCGCTTCCTGACAGCACTTGGGTGGTGACGGCGGCCAGGCGTTTGCGCGTCCAGAACGTCGGGGAGTAGCGGTCGACGCACTTGTCTCCGGAGTCACAGTTCTGGTCGTAGGGGACGTCAGCCCAGTATTTGGCGTTGTCCTTGGTGAACTTGCCCTCGGCGCAGTCGAAGCTGGACGTCGGAATGCATCGCTCCCTCACGTCGAAGACGACCCGGGCCGGAGCCGAGGAGGAGAAGATCGCGTCCGAGCGCTGGCCGTAGTCGATGCGCTTGAGGTAGCCACCCCGGTCGTAGACGGTCGGGGTGCCGTTCGGGACGCCGTTGGTCAGGACGGTGACGTCGCGGCGGTAGTAGTTGGTCTCGCGGCCGTACCAGAAGGTACTGACCGTGCCGTGGGTGTCGACGACGTAGTCGAGGTTCCACCGCCATGCCTGCCGGCACCAGGAGTCGGAGAAGGAGTCCTTGTGGCAGGGCTCGCCGTCGTCGTCCCCGAACACCGGGGCGGTCCACGTCGACTGCGTCTCGGCCTTGCCGCTGGACCAGCCCGGCAGGTGGTCGCGGCCGAAGTAGTACTGGGCGCCGTCGGGGGTGGTGACGCGCCAGTACTCGCCGTCGTTGTCTCCGTTGTCGGCGCCCGACAACTTCTCGATCCTGGAGCCGTCGTCGTCCTTCGGCTGCCAGGTGCCGGTCGCGTCGTCCAGGATCAGCTCGGTGGCCTGGCCGTTCAGGGACAACGTGGCGTTGTGGTTCCCCCAGCACTGGTCGTTGCGCTTGGGGGTGACGCCGTCGTCGGCGCACGACTTGTAGCGGCGCTCGATGAAACCGGGCCAGTAGTCGAAGCCCTCGCCGATCCAGGACGCCTGGTTGTTGGTGGCGACCGTACGGCCGTCGACGCTCCCGGAGGAGTAGGCGAAGCCGATTTCGGGGGTCGGGCCGCCCGGGGTCGGCGGCAGCTGCAGCGGATAGGACCAGGAGAACGCGCCGCTCTGGTTGCTGACTTCCCAGGTGGCCGACGGCGACAACGACGTGGCCTCGTACGAGCCCGCCGCGCCCGACGGGGCCGCCTCGGCGGCCAGCGTCATCGTGCCGGCGGTGGTGAAGCCGACGTCGGCGGTCAGGCGGCCGGCCTTGACGTCGTTGCGGGTGGGCAGCGGCGTTCTACCTTGACATCGGGGCAGGTCAGGCGTGGTGGCCGCGCATTCGGGTAATCGGACCAGGCGCAGGCGGGAGGCCCAGTCGCCGCCGTAGGCGTACCGGAAGCCCGAGTAGTCGACCTCGACCGTCAGGCGGGTCTCACCGGCGGGCCGGGTCCGCGGGGTGAGCTGGACGCCGAGACCGGTGATGCGGGATCTGCCGGCGGTGGCGGCGTCCATCGTGCGCACCTGGACGCCGGTGGCGGCGGCCGGGGTACCGCCGTTCTTCGGGGCGGCCTGGCTCAACCAGACCGGCAGTGCTCCGGCCCGCACCTTGGCGGTGTCGCCGCCGCGCGCCGCCGCCGTGGCGGCGGCGGGTGGCGGGAGGTTCACGGCCGCCGTGGCCGGCGCCGGCCAGGAGACGGCCGGCGCGTCCTTCAGGTCGTAGGCGGCGCCCGGATCCGTCGAAGGGCCGCGTGACGTGACGGCGTGACCGGGCACCGGACGTTGCTCCTGTGCCTTCTGCCAGGCCGGATCATCGGCGGTCGCCCGCGCGGCGATCGGCGGCGCCAGCGTGGCCGGTACCGCGATGGCCAGGATGAGGGCGATCTTGGTCCAGCCTCGCCTGGAACCGGGCACGACTTCCTCCGAGGGGGTCGGTGAACGTGAACGGACGTCGGTGACGGGGAGGGTCTAGGAGTCGATGGGGAGGTTCATCGCGATGTTGAGGACCTGGCGGTCGGTCAGGGTGCCGGTGTAGGCGCGCACGTCGTCGATGTCGCCGCCGAAGTAGTCGACGGACGCGCTGCGGTATCTGGCCCGGCCGATCTGCATCGCCCCGGCCGCCCAGCTGCCGGTGACGGCTCGCTGGTCGTTGAGCTGGCCGTTGACGTAGAGGCGGATCTGTTTGGACTGCTCGTCGTACACCCCGGCCAGGTGGGTCCAGGTGTTGAGCGCCGAGCAGTCGACGCGCTCGGCCGAAGTTGTGTGCGTCAGGGCTCCGGTGGTGGCGTCAGGGATCGCGGTGATCGAGAACGACCAGCGCGGCACCACCACGCCGTTCTCGGCGAGGAGCCGATAGCCGAGGTAGAAGGAGCTGTAGATGCCTCCGTCCTGGGCGAGCACGGTCATCGCGCGGTCGGGCAGCACGCAGGTGTCGTCGCCGCTCAGGCGCACCCAGGCCGTCACCGCGTAGCTGTGGTCGGTCCGCAAGGGCGCCGACGGGGTGGCCGCGTAGGCGGTGGTCCCGTTGAGCCTGAGCACGCCGCCGCCGTCGAAGCCGTCGCCGGACCAGGTGGCGCCGCCGGTGAGCGCCGCGGGCCAGCGGCTGTCGGTGGTGTTGGCGGCGGTGGTGCCGGCGCCTTCCTCGAACGCCCACCAGCCGCGCTGGATGGGCGGCTGCTTGGCCATGGCGGCGATCTCGTCGCCGAGCGCGGGGTCGTTGACGGTGCGCGGGTCGTCGGACAGCTCCCGCTTCCAGATCTTCATGTCGTCGATGTCGCCGGCGAAGTTCTCGATGTAGGTGCCGTGCCACAGCACCCGTCCGATCTGCAGCGGGCCGGTCGCGTCCCAGGGCTGGTAGGGGTAGGCGCCTGTCTTGGACTGCAGGATGCCGTTGACGTACAGGCGCAGTTGCCTGCGGGGCGCGTCGTACACGCCGGTCAGGTGGGTCCAGATGTCGGCCGTCACCTCGGCGTCACTCATCGCCAGGACAGTGACCTTGTCGTCGACGTCGGCGTCGAACTTGCTGAAGACCCATCGCTTGGAGTACGAGGCGTAATAGAGCTGGAAGCCCGTTCCGCGCACCGCGTTCTGGCTGACCACCGTGGAGTTCTTGCTCTTGTCCCTCAACAGCACCCAGGCCGAGACGCTCATGCTCCTGTCGGTGTGCACCACGGGGCCGCTGGTGCCGGCGTACCCGGTGCCGCCGTCCAGGCGCAGTCCACCGGCCACGCGGGCACCGGCCCAGGTGGCGCCGCCTCCGATCGTCGCCGGGTGTGCCGTCGCCCCCGAGTCGGCCGCCGTGGTGCCCGAGGTCTCGTCCAGCCGCCAGTGCCCCTCCGGGCCGAATCCGGCGTTGACGTAGAAGCCGTAGACGGCGGGGGTGTTGCCGACGTTGCCCGCCCGGTCGACCGGGTAGACGTACAGGGCGTTCAGCCAGTCGTGGCGGGGTGCGAGGCGCACGTTGACGGTGGTCTGCCCGGCGGGGATCGTCACCTGGGTGGCGGGGGTGGCCAGCGAGGGGTCGTCGAGCGCCCACCGGAAGGCCGTCACGTCGCTCTCGCCGTCGCCCGGGGCCAGCGTGAACGCGCCCGCCCAGCCCACACTGCCCTGCCAGTCGTCCGGCGTGTCGGCCGGATAGTCCAGGGAGGTCACCTTGGGCAGGGTGGCGGGGTCGATCGTGTCCACGGTGAACTCGCACCACTTGCTCCACGCGCTGGAGTCGGTGCCGTCGTAGGCCTTGACTCTGTAGGAGTAGCTGTGGCCGGTGAGGAGCCCGGCCAGTTTGACCGAGTGGTCGGTGGCCGCGGTGGTGGACTTGTAGGCGGTCTTGCCGCCGCCCGGCATGGTCGCGGTGACGTCGTCCCAGGCGCCGGTCGCGGTGTTGTAGTGGTTCAGGACGAACTCGGCCCGCACGCCGTCGTTGGCCTTGTCCGGGTCGTAGATCTTGGCCTTGAGCTGGAGCGGGTTCGCGGCGTCGCCGGCGTTGACGGCGGGCCTGGCGGCGCCGGTGACACAGGGGGTGGCCGGGTAGGTGCCGATGCCCGACGGGGCCGCCGGCGGGGTGTTGTAGTCGATGACCAGCTTGGGCGCGTTGCTGAAGCCCTTCCAGCCCCACACGCTGCCGCTGGTGTCGTTGTAGTCCTTCAGCCCGAAGGTGGTGTTGGGCCAGCCGGACTTGGCGGCCCTGACGATCGCGCTGGTCACGTTGAACTCGACGCCCTTGTCGGGGCAGGAGGAGCTGTAGCCGGCGTCGGAGGAGACGCTGTCCTGATACTCGCTCCAGGACGGCTGGCGGCTCCAGTTCGTCGACGTGGAGATGCCGCCGGTGAGCCAGAGCTGCACGGCCTGCGGATCGGAGGTGCAGCCCCACGACTTGATCTGGTTGATGCGGAACGTCGCCTTGAGGATGTGCTTGCCGTTGATGTTGTCGGAGTCCATCCGGAAGTACGACCGTTTGACGCCGCTCCCGTAGTAGCCCGCCTCCGCCATGTGGCTGGAGTTCCAGTACTCCTGGGAGGGGTAGGCCTTGTCCACGTACGTCCAGGCCATCTTCGACCCCGACCACTGCGGGTCGATGTAGACCGGGTACGTCGTGCCGGGAGAGGTCAGCAGGTTCTGGTCCGGCGTGATCACGAGACGGTCCCCGGCCAGGTCCACGCCCATGACCGCCTGCCTGCCCTCGGCCGGCGGCCCGGTCTTCGCCATGGCCGCGGCGGCCGGCGCGCCCGAGGAGTCCCACATTCGGGGCGCGGGCGCGTGGAACACCTCGGCTCCCGAGGTCGTGACCGCGCTCAGGCCGCCGGACGCCGTCTTCCGCACGCTCAGCCCCTTCGCGCGCATGCCGAAGGCGAGCTTGCTCAGCGCCGGGTCGGCGGCGGCCTGCCTGGACTTGACCACGAGCACCTCGGAGAAGCCGAGCACCGACGCGGTCAGCTTCAGGTCCACTCCCGGCAGGACCTCGGCGTACGTCGCGGTGTCCCTCGCGAGGGACGGCTTGGGCAGCCTCCGCGGCCAGGTCATCGCGACCGAACGGCCGCCGTCGCCGATGGCGGCCACCGGGGCCGTCCCGCCGCCGGAGAAGGTCAGCTCCAGCGGGGTGGCCACGGTCCGCACGCTCCCGTCCGCGGCGAAGACCAGACTCGGGTCGACGTCGGCCCACCCGCCGCCGCGCCGTACCCGCTCCGGCAGCGCCGAGGTCTGCGAGGTGAACGACCCGTCGGGATTGGCGAACACCTGACGCGTCTCCGTACGCAGTGACAGGACCTCGACCTGCCGCTTCGTCCCGCGTGCGCGGTCAAGGGCCTGCTGTTCCGTCTGTGCGGGGACATCCGGCGTCTCCGCGCGTACGGGCGTCGTCGTCATGGGTACGGCGACCAGGCAGCCGGCCATCAGCGACAGGACGACGGCAGGGAGACCACGACGGGTGCGGCGACGCATGAAGCCCCCAGAGAATCGGCGTAACGAATTTCCACGGAGTACTCATCGGGACCCGCCGCACGCGAAATGCCGGCGATCCGAAACGTGCCCATTGTGAAATAGGCCGGTTGAACAGGGCGTCAGCCCGCCGGATGAACATCCGCCGTGCCGTCCGCCGTAGGGCGCCGCCGACGGGTAAACCCGCGCGGTAGACGATCCGCCGCCCGCCTACCGCGCCGGTCCTAGTACCGATCAACCGAATGGTGAATGAGCAATGGCGTGGCCGGCGGCTAATATGCGCCGATGGGCGCAAAGGTGCTGTCGTCCCTGCGACGGCTCGCCACGACGAATCCCTTCTTCGTCGATTTGCTATTGAGCTTGCTGATCACCGGCATCATGCTGCTTTTCGCGGCCGCGCTCACGGCGAGCGCGAGTGATCCAGAGTCGGCGCAGCGTCCGATGGACGCCGCGGGCCTGGCGCTGACCCTGCTGGGCAACCTGGCGCTGGCGTGGCGGCGGCGGGCGCCGCTCACCGTGCTGCTGATCTCCTGCGCGACGGCGGCCGTCTTCCACGCCGCCGGTTACAACGCGAAGCTCAACGAGGTGGCGCCACTGGTGGCCCTCTACACCGTCGCCGGCTCCCGGCTCCCGGCCGTGTCGGTCCCCTGCGCGCTGGTCGTGGCGGCCCAGTGGTGGCATGCCGCGATCCTCGGCCCGGACGACATGATCTGGCCGAGCATCGTGCAGACGAGCGGCCTCATCGCGATCGCGTGGTCATTCGGCACCAGCACCCGGATGCTGGTCGAGCGCAACCGGCGGCTCGCCGAACTCGGCGCCCGGCTGCACCGGGAACTGGAGGACCGGGCCCGGCGCGCCGTCACCGAGGAACGGGTGCGCATCGCCCGCGAGCTGCACGACGTGGTCGCCCACCACATGTCCGTCATCGTGATCCAGGCCGGGCTGGCCCGGTACGTCTTCGACTCCGACGCCGCCACCGCCCGTGGCGCGCTGTCCACCATCGCCGACACCGGCACCGAGGTCATGGGCGAGATGCGGCGGCTGCTCGCGGTCCTACGCGTGGCCGCCGACGACGACCCCGACGCCGACAACTACGCCCCCGCGCCCGGCCTGCGACGGCTCGAAACGCTGGCGGAACGGATGCGTGCCGCCGGCGTGCCGGTGAAGGTGTCGATCACCGGCACGGTGCGCCCGCTGCCGCCCGGCATCGACGTGTGTGCCTACCGGATCGTGCAGGAATCCCTCACCAACGTGCTGAAACACGCGGGCCGGGCCACGACGCGCGTCCACCTGCACTACGGAGCCGACCTGGAGCTGCGCATCACCGACGACGGGCCCGGCGCGTCCGTCGCCCCGGGAGACGACGGCCACGGCTTGATCGGCATGCGGGAACGCGTCAAGCTCTACAAAGGAACGATCAAGGCCGGACCCGGACCGGCAGGCGGGTTCGAGGTCGTGGCCACCTTGCCTTTGTCCGTTCCGGACACCAACGATCAGTCGCCCACCGACAACAGTGAGCCGAAGCCATGATCAAGGTACTTGTCATCGACGATCAGGTCCTCGTCCGTGCCGGCCTGGTGGCACTGCTGCGGGCCGTGCCCGATCTCGACGTCGTCGGAGACGCGGCCTGCGGCGAGGAGGCCGTCAGCCAGGCGGCGGCCCTCCGCCCCGATGTCATCCTCATGGACATCAGGATGCCGGGCATGAACGGCGTCACCGCGACCGAACGCATCCTGGCGGCCCAGGGCGACCACCAGCCGCGGGTGCTCATCCTCACCACCTTCGACCTCGACGAGTACATCTACAACGCGCTGCGCGTCGGCGCCTCGGGATTCCTGCTGAAGGACACCCCGCCCGAACGGCTCATCGCCGCCATCCACACGATCGCCGCCGGCGACATGCTCTTCGCCCCCAGCGTCACCCGCCGCCTGATCGAGGCCTACACCCGCCGCCCCGACCTACCCGCCGCCCCCGCCGCACCGTCCCCTGCCCTGGACGTCCTCACCACGCGCGAGGCCGAGGTGCTCGAACACGTCGGCCACGCCCGCTCCAACGCCGAGATCGCCACGAGCCTGGGCGTCAGCGAGGCCACCGTCAAAACCCACCTCAACCGCGCCATGGCCAAACTCCACCTCACCAGCCGCGCCCAGGCCGTGGCCCTGGCCTACGAATGCGGCCTCGTCACCCCCGGCCGGCCCCGCCCGACCTCTCCTTGAGTTCTCACGCCATACTCGCCCCAGCCACGCCCCAACGCAGCTCATGACCGCGTCCTTTGGAAATGGTCCTCGCTCCGCTCGGGCTGTGCTCCTCCGTCCCCCTGCCGCCTTACCCGTGCCTCAGAGACAACGGGAATGGGCGGATCAGCAAGATCCCGTCATTGAGGATTCAGAGGTGTTCTGGTGGGTGTACCGCCAGCGGGCCCAAATCGTCTTGCCGGAGCCATCGGTCAGTGCGGTGACACCGTGGTCGTGGGCGAGGGAGGCCACGATGCCGAGGCCGCGTCCGTGCGTCGCCTCGACGCCGAGGTCGAGGCGA
The DNA here is from genome assembly GCF_014205275.1 of Sphaerisporangium siamense. Classification (NCBI taxonomy): domain Bacteria; kingdom Bacillati; phylum Actinomycetota; class Actinomycetes; order Streptosporangiales; family Streptosporangiaceae; genus Sphaerisporangium; species Sphaerisporangium siamense. The sequence continues at coordinate 2,138,304 of NZ_JACHND010000001.1, read as the reverse complement.
CGCGGCTATTCGTCCCCGTGGTCGGTGACCCTTACGCACAGGTCCGTAGTCGAAGCCCATACGGAGAGCCTGATCGGAGGGTCACCGTAGTTGATCGCATTGGCGAGCAGCTCCCCGACCACCAACACCACGTCGTCAGCGAACTCGTCCAATGTCCACATGGCGAGGGTCTCCCGTACCATCCCGCGCGTCTTGCCGACCATCGACACGTCGTTGGGCAAATCCCAGCAGACGGTACGAACTCCGTCCGGTGTCTGTGGCATGAAGACTCCTTGGAAGGGTGGAAGGTGTACGGCCGGGCCGGAAGCCTGACCGGGCCTGCTGGACACGGACGAAGGCGCTTGCGGCGGTGCGTATGACGCGATCGCGGGTCGCGTAGGCGCCGCCTGCTCGGCTTCCCGCATCAGGTCACGGAGTTCGCCGACGGCGCGGGCCCGCACGAGCAAGGGTTCTGATGCCCGCCAAGTGGCGACGGCGTAATAGCGTCGAGTGCCGACGCCGTACCAGACGGACCACGCGGGCTCCATCTGGTCCAGTTGGTGGGCGGCAGCGCGTTCGGCGAGGTCCCATCGTCTCCGGGTGACCTGCTCGATCGGTCTTCCTCGCCGGTGCCGCCCACTTGGCCGCTGTTCCTGCTCTCGCCTGTTCACGCGGCCCGTCCGCCAGCGCACTCGCGTTACCCGTATGGACGAGTTGTTGGTGTTGAACACTGCTAGGACCTCCGACGCACGCTTCGAGGCTTCGCTGCGCCCGTTCGAGCCCTAAAGGCCCGGACGAGTGCCATCGGTCGCGAAAGGTCACCCGCACCAGACCATAGTGACTACACTCTGCACCTGGACGGATGCGGTGTGTCAACCATGCACCTGGAAGTCACGCCGGGCAAGCATTTTCCAGGTGGAAAACAGGCTGTGACTCCAGCAAAGACTCAAGGAGGGGTCCGTGGCTGTCCTCAGTCCCACGGTGCGCCAGCGAAGACTCGTGCAGGAACTACGACGCCTCAGGCTGGAAGCCGGGTTCTCGCAGGTGGAGGTCGCCCAGCAGCTCGACTGGTCGGAGAGCAAGCAGATCAAGATGGAGCGCGGCACCATTCCCATCCGGGTTCCGGATGTGCGGGCGATGCTTGATCTGTACGGTCTGAGCGTCCCGGAACGTCATCAGGAGCGCGACATGTTGCTCCAACTCGCGCGCGATGCCCGACAGCGGGGCTGGTGGCACTCGTACGGTGACGTGATCCCGGGATGGTTCGAGGTGTACGTGGGCCTGGAGGCCGAATCGAGCACCCTGCGTACCTATCAGCCGGAACTCGTGCACGGACTACTGCAGACACCGGACTACTACCGTGCATTCATGCGGACATCTCCTGTGGCCGACAGCGACGAGGAGAGGGAACGCAAGATCGAAGTACGAAAGGCTCGCCAAGCTCGGCTCGACACCACCGATGCGCCCAATTACTGGACGATCATGAACGAAGCCGCGCTACGACGCCTCACCGGATCCCCTGTCGTCATGAAAGCTCAGCTCAATCACATCCTGGAGCGCATGACAAATCCGAAGGTGACAGTCCAGGTGCTGCCCTTCGCCACGGGCATGCATCCGGCAATGGACGAACCGTTCACCATCGTCGGCTTCCCAGAATCTGCCGACCTGGACGTCGTGTACCTGGAGAGTCAAACTGGGGCTTTGTACCTCGAAGACCGTGCGCAGGTTGATCGATACCACCAGGTATTTGATCAACTGCGCGCCAAGGCGCTTGACCCCGTGGATTCACGCGCCTTGATCGAACAGACGGTCAGAGATCTGTGAAGAGCCCGGCTTCCTAGGAAGGACTCCGATGAACGACAAGCTCCGACCCTACGCTCAGTGGCGCAAGAGCAGCTACAGCAACAACGGTGGAGCCTGCGTGGAGGTCGCCGTCTCGCACGACGCGAGTCGCGCGGAGCATGGAGCGGAGGATCGATCACTTTACCTGGTGCGCGATTCCAAGGATATTCATGGGCCGATTCTGGGTTTTAGTCGCGCAGGATGGGGTGCCTTCCGTACCGCTCTGAAGAACGGTGACCTGTAGCTGCCTCATGCAGCTTGGTTCGAAGGGGTGGGCCTCTGGGAAACAGTCCGGAGCGGAGGCCCTTTTCGGCGGACGCCCCGGCCCACCCCTCCCACGACGGCGTAACACAACCGGTCTCGAAACCGCGGGTAGCGCGGTAGAAGGACGGAGAGAACACAGCCCTCGCGGAGCGAGGACCATTACGGCGGAGGCCGGTAGCCAGTAGAAACGTGCTGGTCAGTCGGAGGCGAGGACTTCGGGGGCCAGGGGGAGGGTTACGCGGAAGGTGGAGCCGGTGCCTACGGCGGTTTTGATGGTGACGGTGCCGGTGTGGGCGGCTACCAGGCCGGCGACGATGGCGAGGCCGAGGCCGGTGCCTCGGCTGGCCGGGTCCGTGTCGTTCTTGTCGTCTGTCGTGCGGGTGCGGGAGGGGTCGGCGCGGTAGAAGCGTTCGAAGACGCGTTCTGCCTGGTCGCGGGTGAGGCCGGGGCCCTTGTCGATGACCTCGACGAAGGCGGTGGCGGCGTCGGTGCCGGCGCGGACGCGGATCGGGGTGCCCGCGGGGGTGTGGGTGAGGGCGTTGGTCATCAGGTTGCCGAGAACCTGGCGGAGCCGTCCCTCGTCGCCGGAGACGATCGGGGCGGTGTCGCCGGCGACCTCCAGGCCGATCTCGCGGTCGGCGGCGAGGATGCGGGCGTCCTGGACGGCCTCGGCGGCCAGGGCGAGCAGGTCGACGGGGCCCATGGTGAGCGGGCGCTGCTGGTCGAGGCGGGCGAGCAGCAGCAGGTCCTCGACGAGGAGGCCCATGCGGGCCGCGGCGTCCTCGACGTGGCGCATGAGCTTCGCCGGGTCGCCCGAGGGGTTCTGGCGGTAGAACTCGGCGTACCCGCGGATCGAGGTGAGCGGCGTGCGCAGTTCGTGGGAGGCGTCGGCGACGAACCGGCGCATGCGTTCCTCGGAGCTCCGGGCGGCGGCCTCGGACACCTCGCGGGCGTGGAGGGCGGCCTCGATCTGGGCGAGCATGCCGTTCAGCGAGGCGGCGAGGCTGCCGACCTCGGTGCGCGGGTCGGCGTCTGGCACGCGCCTGCCGAGCTGGCCGCCCGCGATGGCGGCGGCCGTGTGCTCCATCTCGACGAGGGGGCGCAGGCTCCTGCGGACGATCACGACGCCGAGCACCGCGAGGACGACCATGACGATGCCGCCGCCGAGCAGTTCGCTCATCATGAGCCGCGAGGTGATCTGGTCGACGGAGGTGAGGTCGATGGCGATGACGACGCTGCCGACGCCGGTCACCGGGACGACGCGGACCCGCCAGTCGCCGCCTCCGGTGGCGGCGGGGACGGTCTGGGGCTCCCAGGACGAGATCGTGGCGGGCAGGGCGGGTCCGGGCTGTGATTCGGCCTCCAGCCCCACGGCTTCGGCGACGACCTGGCCGTTCGCGTCGCGGACCTGTACGAGGCCGTCCGGCGGGATCCGGGTGCCGAGGCCGAGCCCGGGGGCGCGTTGCAGGCGTCGCGCGACGTCGTGGGCCCATGTGTCGAGCTGCTGGTCGACGCGGTCGACGAGGTGCCCGCGCAGCACGGACACGCTGCCCACGCCGATGCCGGCCAGCCCGACGGCGACGAGCGCCAGCATGGTGGAGATGAGCTTGACGCGCAGCGGCGTCCGTCCGGACAGCGACGCGAGGAAACGCTTGCGTGGCCGCACGGCTGCGGCGGGCGCGGGCGGAGCCGGGTACGGCAGCGGACGCGGGTTCTCGGGCGGGGGCGGGCCCGGCGTAGGCGCGGTGGGGTTCATCTCGCGGATCCGGAGGTGGGTCGAGGGAGATTGGAGGTCATTTCGGGGGCTGGCGGAGGACGTAGCCGACACCTCTGAGGGTGTGGATGAGGCGGGGGGGCGTGTTGTCGATCTTTCTGCGGAGGACGGAGACGTAGGACTCGACGATGCCGGCGTCGCCGCGGAAGTCGTAGTCCCACACGTGGTCGAGGATCTGCGCCTTGGACAGCACCCGCCCGGCGTTGGCCATGAAGTAGCGCAGCAGCTTGAACTCGGTCGGCGACAGCGGGATGACCTTGCCCTGCCGCCACACCTCGTGGCTCTCCTCGTCCAGCTCGACGTCGGCGAAGGTCATGCGGGGCGGCGGCACGGCCGGGTCGCCCGCGGTGCGGCGCAGGACGGCGCGGATGCGGGCGATCACCTCTTCGAGGCTGAACGGCTTGGTGACGTAGTCGTCCCCGCCGAGCGTGAGCCCTCTGATCTTGTCCTCGGTGGCGTCCCTGGCCGTGAGGAAGACGACCGGCGTGTGCGCGCCGCCGCCGCGCAGGCGGCGTACGACGTCGAACCCGTCCATGTCCGGCAGCATGACGTCGAGGACGATCAGGTCGGGGCGGCGGCGCTGGGCGGCCTCGACGGCGGTGGTCCCGCTCGCGGCCGTGTCCACGTCGAACCCGGCGAAGCGCAGGCTGGCGGCGAGCAGTTCAAGGATGTTGGGGTCGTCCTCGACGATCAGCAGTCGGGCTTCAGACGATTCGGTCACCTACCTATAGTGACCTGCCCGGCTTAAGCCGAGATGAAAGAGATGATGTGCCGGGCGATCGCCAGGCTGGAGGTCGCGCCGGGCGAGGGGGCGTTGCGCACGAGGATCACCCGTCCGTGGACGTCCACGACGAAGTCGTCCACGAGGCCGCCGTCCCTGGCCACGGCCTGGGCGCGCACGCCGCCGGGCGTGCGGACGAGGTCGTGGGAGGTCAGCGTGGGGACGTACCGGCGGGCGGCCTTGAGGAAGGCGTTCTTGACCAGCGAGCCGTAGACCTCGGAGACGCCGGTGCGCCAGTGCTGGGCGGCGAGCTTGCGCGTGCCCGGCCAGAGCAGGATCTCGCGCAGGTCGGACGCCGAGACGTCCCGCCAGGTGTAGCCCTCGCGGGCCAGGGCGAGGACGGCGTTGGGGCCGACGAGCACCTCGCCGTCGATGCGCCGGGTGAGGTGGACGCCGAGGAAGGGGTAGCGCGGGTCGGGCACGGGGTAGACGAGCCCGCGGACGAGGTCCTTGGCGCCGCCGGCGAGCTTGTAGTACTCCCCGCGGAACGGGATGATCCGGACGTCGCCCGCGTGGCCGCCCATCTTGGCGACGGCGTCGGATCCGAGCCCGGCGCAGGCGACGAGCCGGTCGAAGGTGAACTTGGTGGTACCGCCCAGCACCTGCACGCCGCTCGCGGTCTCGCGGAGCGCGCGCACCGGGTGGCCGAGCCGGACGGAGCCGCCGAGTTCCTTGACGTCCTCGGCGAGGCGGCGCGCGACGGCGGGGAAGTCGACGATCGCCGTGTGCGGCGAGTGGACGGCGCCGACGCCGACCGCGTGCGGCTCGATCTCGCGCAGGCCGAGGGCGTCCAGTTCGGCGATGCCGGGGACGCCGTTCTCGCGGGCGCGCTCGGCGATGCGGCGCAGCCCGGCGCGCTCGGCGGAGCTGGAGGCGATGACGAGCTTGCCGACCTCTTCGTATGGGATGCGGTGCTCGGCGCAGTATTCGCGCAGCAGCGCGACGCCGGTCCTGCACAGCCGCGCCTTGAGCGACCCCGGGGCGTAGTAGATGCCGGCGTGGACCACGCCGCTGTTGCGGCCGGTCTGGTGCGCGGCGACCCGGTCCTCCTTGTCGAGGACGGTCACCGTGGCGCCACGCGCGGCCAGTTCCCTGGCCACGGCCAACCCCAGAATGCCGGCGCCGATCACCCCGATTCGCTCACTCACACTTCGATATTTTCCTCGTTTTCCACAGCAGGCGCCAGGACACCGGGAAATGATGCACGGACCACCCGATTCCGGACCGTCGGGACGGCGGGCTTCGGACCGGCAGGATCTTCACAACCGACATAACGCCTATACCTCAACTCGAACGGACATTCGATACACTTCCCGACGTGTACCTGCCACCGGGCTGGCCTTCCGAGGTCCTGCCGCCAGGGAGCCCGGACTGGGAGACCTCGGCGGTGACCTGGCTGCTCGACGCCGTGCCGCCCGACTACCGGGCCTACGGGGTGCTCAGACGGTACCCTCTGGCGCTCGCCCGCATGGCGCGCCAGCACGTGAACGCCACCGTCGAGGCCGCGCGCGCCGGCTACCGCACCGCGGCCGTGGACCTCAAGGAGCACCTTCCGCCGCACGCCGTCGAGGCCGTCCTCGCCGCCTACCGCCGCGAAGGCCCGCGGCTGGTCGAGCTCGGCGCCTCGATCGCGCTCGTCGAGCAGGCGCTGCGCGGCGAGCCCTTCGTCGCCCGCCTGGACGAGTCAGGACAAAGAAGATCGCCTAGGTAAAAGCATGGGGCGGCCGGTCCCAAGAGTCACTCCGGTCCCAGGGTTCCCCGTTTCAGCAGGGCATACCTCGACAGGCACGCCGACATGATTCGCACTGATGTTCGCGGCGTGCCCGCCCCGACCTCCCGGGGCGGTCATCGATCGAGGGGAATCTCATGAACCGAATCCATGCTCTGGTACCCCTGCCTCAGCGTGTCCTCCTGCTCGGCGGCGCCGTCACGCTCCTCACGGTCCCCGCCGCGGGGGCCGCCGGCGCGGCCGCGCACCCGGCGCCTCCCAAGACACCCCCACCGGCCGCGTGCGCGTCCGGCAACGGCGGCTTCGAGCAGCCCGGCGGGCTGACCAGCGCGGGGAACCTCAGGACCGACATCCCCGCCTGGCACACCACGGCCGGCGACGGCGCCATCGAGATCTGGGGCCCCGGCAACGCGGGCGCCAACGGCGGCGAGGTCGCCGCGGACAGCGGCAGGCAGTTCGCCGAGCTCAACGGGACGCAGGTCTCCACCCTCTACCAGGACGTCGCGACCAACCCTCGGACGGTGCTGGTGTGGCGGATCGCCCACCGGGCCCGCAGCACCACCTCCGACCAGAAGGACATCGTCCGCGTCAAGATCGGCACCCCGGGCGCGCAGACCGTCCAGATCCCGCTCGGCCAGGCCTCCGGCGACATCGCGGACGGCGGCATCTCCTGGGGCCACTACACGGGGATCTACCGCGTGCCCAGGGGGCAGAGGGTGACCCGCATCGCGGTCGAGTCGGTGTCCTCGGCCGCGGGCTCGCCGAGCTACGGCAACTTCCTGGACTCGGTGGAGGTCTTCTGCACGCCGCCGTGCCCGAAGGCGACCAGGAACTCGCCCAAGGCGTGCGACGCGCTCGGGCTGCCGATCCAGCCGCGCCAGCCGGTCACCCCGGGCGCCAGACCCGCCCACCCCGTGACGCCTCCGTACGCCCACCCCGTCACGCCTCCGGGGGCCAAGCCCGTGTCGCCTCCGTACGCCCACCCCGTGACGCCGCCGGGAGCCAAGCCCGTCACGCCTCCGTACGCCCCGGACGCCAAGCCGGTGACGCCGGCCACGCCCATCAAGAACACGCCCGTCAAGAAGCCGGTGGCGCCGCCCATCGTCGCGGGCACGCCGCTGGCGCCTCCGTCCCACGCCAAGCCGGGGACGTCCGCGGGGCACACCAGGCCCGCGCAGGCGCCGGACCACTTCGCCGACGGGTACCTGATCGCCCCGCCGGACACACCTGTCCCGCTGCCGCGCCCCGCGCGCTAGAAGCGTTCGCGTGACGTCCGGCCGAGACCCGGTCCGGACGGACGGGAGAGCCCGCCGGCGAACCACCGCCCGGCGGGCTCTCCCGTTATCGGTCCATGTGAGGGTCAGCCGGCCTTGCGGGCCAGCACGGCGATGATGCCGGTCGCGCCGAGCGCCACGCCGAGCCAGAGCGCGATCACCCCGGCCGGGACGCCGTCGTCGCCGGTGCTCCCGGCGGCGTGCGAGGCGGCGACGTCCGGCGCGGACGCCGTGCGCGCGGGCCCTCCGCTGCGGGCCGGTTCGGGCTTCGCGGGCTTGGCGACGGCCGAGGCGGGCAGCGGCACCGCGTACACCGGGCTGGAGGCGCCCTCCGTGCCGGTGAGCAGGTGCCTGCCGTCCCGCGCGTAGGTGATCGACTCGGCCTGGTCCAGCGCGGGCATGGTCACCCGGCCGATCAGATCCCCCGGCGCCTTGTAGAGCGAGGCGGAGAAGTAGGTGCGGATGACGAAGCTCGACCCGTCCGGCGCGTAGGCGGCGTCCGTCGCCATGATCGGCGCGGGGCCGACCCGCCGCAGGATGTTCACCTTGTCGGTGCGCAGCTTGGCCGGGGCCGCGTAGATCGACCCGGCGAACTCCTTGCTGACGACGTACAGCCGCCCGGTCGTGGGGTGGACCATGATGCCCTCGGCGTTGCGCCCGCCGTCCTTGTACCGGAAGCGGTACCGCGTCGCCTGGAGGGTCGCGTCCCGCATGACCTTCGGCTCGGCGACCTTGTAGATCGAGTAGTCGGGCCAGGCGCCGTTCATGTTGTCGCCGATGTCGGCGAACCACAGGGAGCTCTGGCCGGTCGCCGGGTCCACCGAGGCGGCCATCGCCTCCCAGTCGCGGGCCGCCGCGCCGGCCAGCGTGAAGGTGGCCAGCGTGCGGCCGTCGGGCCCGACGGCGTAGAACTGCGGGCCGGACCCGCTGTCGTTGTGCGTGTAGTACACGTTCTTGTGCGTGGGCGAGACGGCGAGCCCGCTGGACTCGCCGATGCGCGGGTCCTTGAAGCGGAACAGCAGCCGTTCCTTGCCGTCCCCGGACCCCGACGTCCCCCCGGATGCCTTCCCCGTCCCGGCCGTGGCGTGCGCGGGGGACGCGATCGCGCCTCCCAGCGGCGCCAGGGCGAGCGCCGTCAGCGCCCCCGCGATCACCCGTCTACTCCCCATTGCCACATCATGCCCCGCCACCACGGGCGCCGCGTCCGACCGTCGGCGCGGGTTCGGGGCTGGAGTTGGGATAGGTCTGGTCGAGAGACCGTCGTCCCCGTGGCCGCTTCCTGACGTACGACGCGTTTCGGCACGACTCGGCTGGGCTGGAGTACGCTCCAGGTGCTTAGGGTGATGCCCATGGAATACGCACACCTGGGACGCGCCGGTCTGTCCGTGAGCCGCCTCTGCCTGGGCACCATGAACTTCGGGCCCGAGACCTCGGAAGAGGACTCGTTCGCGATCATGGACAAGGCTCACGACGTCGGCATCAACTTCTTCGACACGGCGAACGTCTACGGCTGGAAGAAGGGCGAGGGGATAACCGAGCAGATCGTCGGGCGGTGGTTCGCCAAGGGCGGCGGCCGTCGTGAGAGGACGGTCATCGCCACGAAGCTGTACGGCTCGATGGGCGACTGGCCGAACGAGTCGTACCTGTCCGCGCTGAACATCCGCCGGGCCTGCGACGCCTCGCTCAAGCGGCTGCAGACCGACTACATCGACCTGTACCAGATGCACCACGTCGACAGGAACACCCCGATCGACGAGATCTGGGAGGCGATGGAGGTCCTGCTCCAGCAGGGCAAGATCATCTATGCCGGGTCGTCCAACTTCGCCGGGTGGCACATCGCCAAGGCGCAGGAGGCGGCCAAGCGGCGCGGGTTCTCCGGCCTGGTGTCGGAGCAGTCGCACTACAACCTGCTCGTCCGCCAGGTCGAGCTGGAGGTCCTGCCCGCGTGCGACGACTACGGGCTCGGCGTGATCCCGTGGAGCCCGCTGGCGGGCGGCCTGCTGGGCGGCGTGCTCCGCAAGATCGACAAGGGCCGGTCGGCGTCCGAGAGGATGCTCGGCGAGCTGGAGAAGCACCGCGACAAGATCGAGCGGTACGAGGCGTTCTGCGACGAGCTGGGCGAGGACCCGGCGAACGTCGCGCTGGCCTGGCTGCTCGCGCAGAAGGCGGTCACCGGCCCGATCATCGGCCCGCGCACGATCGAGCAGCTCGACGGCAGCCTCAGGGCCCTGGAGATCGAGCTCGACGAGAAGGCGCTCGCCCGGCTCGACGAGATCTTCCCCGGCCCCGGCGGCCCCGCCCCCGAGGCGTACGCCTGGTAGGAGGGCCCGTCGTCCGCGACGGGACGTCCGAGGCCGTGCTCGCCCCGCGACGGGCGGCACGGCCTCGATGACCGGCGGCTATGTGAGCAGCGCGCCGACGACGACGATCGCCACGAGCAGCGCGAGCACTGCGGGCAGCAGCCAGCGACGGGGACGGTCCACGTCCTGAAGCCTAGCCGCCGCCCCCCAATGGCCACGATCCGAGCGCCTCGTAACGGGTTCTGGGGCCGAGATGGCTGCGCATGAGGTGGACGGTCTCGGCGCGCCACGGCGTGCCGCCGAAGTCCTTCAGCTCCTCGACCAGGGGCCTGGCGTCCAGGCCGTCGCGCGGGCGCGCGCGGGCGAGCGTGAGGTGCGGGTGGAAGGGCTTCCTGTCGGCGTCGACGGCCCCGGCACGCGCGGCCCCGGCGGCCAGGGACGCCGCCAGGCGCGAGATCGCCGTCCCCCCGCCGGCCAGCCCCAGCCACACCACCCGGGCCCGCCGCGCGGAGGGGAACGCCCCGGCCCCCTCGAAGCGCAGCGTCATCGGCGCGTGGCGTCCGGCCGCGCGGGCCAGGCGGGTCCGCAGCTCGGGCAGCGCCCTCTCGGGGACCTCGCCGAGGAAGGCCATCGTGATGTGCCAGGTCTCGCCGGCGACCCAGCGCAGGTCCGGCCAGCGCTCCGGACACGCGCCGACGGCCCCGGCGACCTCAGCGAGCACCTCCGGGGGCGGCGACAACGCCACGAACAACCGCACGGCGCGTCCTTCCCGCGGCGAACCTGGTCAGCAGCAGGGCCAGCCCGACTCCGGCCAGGCACATCACCCCGCAGATCACCACTCCGAGGCGTGGCCCGGCGAGCTCGCCGACCCAGCCGATCAACGGCGCGCCGATGGGGGCGCCACCGGTGAACACCAGGACATAGATTCCCATGACCCGTCCGCGCATCTCGGGCGACGCGGCGAGCTGCACCGAGGAGTTCGCGGCCGTGTTGGTCGTGATCATGGCCATGCCCGCGGGGACGAGCAGGATCAGGAAGGCCGCGTACGTCGGGGCGAGCCCGGCGACGATCTGGGCGACGCCGAAGACGATGCCTCCGACGATCAACAGCCGGCGGGTCGGACGGCCGCGCCGCGCGGCCAGCAGCGCGCCGCCGAGGGCGCCGACCGCGAAGACGCTGGAGGCCACGCCGAACGAGGAGGCGTCCTGGCCGAACACCTGCCTGGCCATCAGCGCGATGCTCATCGAGAAGCTCGTCGCGAACATCGCCACGAACGCCACCAGCAGGATCGGCATCAGCAGTTCCGGCCGCTGCCACACGTACCGCAGGCCCGCGCGGAGCTGCCCCTTGGCGCGGGCGACCGGCTCGGGGGTGCGCAGCTCGGAGGTCCGCATCAGGACCAGGCCGGAGATCACCGCGGCGAACGACAGGGCGTTCAGCAGGAAGATCGGGCCGGTGCCGCCCAGCGCGTAGATCAGCACGCCGGCGACGGCGGGGCCGACGACCCGGGCGAGGTTGAAGGTCGAGCTGTTCAGCGCGATCGCGTTGGGCAGGTCCCCGCGGCCGACCATCTCGACGACGAACGACTGCCGGGTGGGCACCTCGACGCACGACACGCAGCCGAGCATGAACGCCATCACGTAGACCTGCCAGATCTGCGCGTGGCCGGTGATCGTCAGCACGCCCATGGCCAGCGCGAGCAGGCCCATGAGGGACTGGGCCGCCATCAGCAGCGGGCGCTTGGGGTAGCGGTCCGCCAGCATCCCGCCCCACAGGCCGAACAGCACGACCGGCAGGAACTGCAGGGCGGTGGTCACGCCGAGCGCGGCCGAGCTGCCGTGGCTCAGCTCCAGGACCAGCCAGTCCTGCGCGGTGCGCTGCATCCACGTGCCGACGTTGGACACGACGCTGCCCGAGACGAACAGGCGGTAGTTGTAGTTTCTGAGCGACCGGAACATCCCGCCGCGGGAGCGCGCGACGGGCTCGGCGCCCTGCGTCTCCTCGGCCTGGACCTCGCGTAGCTCGGTCACCCGCACCTCGCGGGCGGTGGCCACAGCGGAATCCACAGCCTGGGGATGGGTCAGGTCTGCGAGAGCTTCTCCAGGATCGGCGCCGCGGCCCGCAGCGTCGCCCGTTCCTCGGGCGACAGCTCCATCAGCCGCATGGCGAGCCACGCCTCTTTCCGTCGGCGTTCCTCCTTCATCAGCCCGCGACCGGCCTCGGTCACGCTGACGGTCACCTGCCGCCGGTCGGTCGGGTGAGGGGTGCGGGCGAGCAGTCCTCTGTGCTCCAGGGCGGCGATCACCCGCGTCATCGAAGGGGGCTGCATCTTCTCCAGCTCGGCGAGCTCGCCAGGCGTTATAGCGGAGTGCCGCTCGACGGCGGCGAGGGTCGCGAACTGGGTGGGGGTCAGACTGTTGGCTCCGGCCTGCCGCCGCAGCCGTCTGTTCAGACGCGCCAGAGATACGCGCAGCGCGGACGCCAGCTCGGCGTCGCTGCGCGGGACCGCCGGGCGCTCCGTCCTTGTGGTGGTGTTCGTCATAACTCATTACCTTTGCTAACTATATACCCGTGGCCCTGATTCCCGCACGCCCCCGCAGATACGTCCGGGATGTCCGAAAATGCCGGAGACGCCGAGATCATTTGCTACGTCTTGCCACACAAAGGGCGCGCTCCGCAACCGGCGCAGGCCAGCCCACCCCCACCACCGGGGCGGTGCGACGCTCGGGCGGTCAGGACCCCGACGGCGAGGCGGCGGGCACGGACGGCGCGCTCCTGCCGTCCGAGGACCGCATCCGGCGCACGTCGCGGGGCAGGATCGCCAGCGACGAGGCGGCCACCATCAGCGCCGCAGCGCCGTACTGCGTGGCCGACAGCCCGATCTCGTCCGCCAGCGGGCCCGCGACCAGCGCGCCGACCGGCATCGCCATCACCGAGCCGAGCGCGTCGTACGCCGAGACCCTCGCCAGCTTCTCCGGCGGCACGTTACGGGTCAGCGTGACGCTCCACTGCACCATCATGATCTCAAGGAAGACGCCGAGCACGGCCGTGGCCAGGCAGATCGCCACCAGGGGCCATCGCATGGCCAGCGACAACGGCGACACCGCCAGGATCGCGCCGATCGAGACCACGAGCAAGAGGGGCCGGCGCGGAGTGAAACGGAGCGAGATCACCCCGCCGACGATCAGGCCCAGGGCCTCGGCCGCGGTGATCGCCCCCCAGGCGGCCGCGCCGCCGAGATGCTCCTTGGCGACCGGCGGCCCGAGCACCTGGAAGCCGCCGTACCAGGCCATCAGCACGACGCAGTACTGCGCGACGATCGTCCACAGCCAGGTGTGGCTGCGGAACTCCGACCAGCCGTCCCTGAGGTCGCGCACCATGCTCGTCTCGTCCGTGCGCTCGTGCCCGGAGGCGCGGATCGACAGCAGCATGGGCACCGTGGCCAGCAGGCCCACCCCGCAGACGGCCATGGCCCAGCCCGGCCCCACCGCCGCGACCACCAGGCCCGCGACCGCGGCGCCGCCCATCTGGGCGCCGTTCATCGCCAGCCGGCTCACCGCGTTGGCCTGCTGCAACAGCTCGTCCGGCACGATCTTGGGCAGCATCGACTGCATGGCGGGCCACAGCACGGCCATGCCCACACCGGTCAGCGTCTCCAGCACGATCATGTGCCAGAGACGCACGCCGCCGCTCAGCACCAGGACGCCGAGCAGCCCCTCCGACACGGCGATCACCACGTTCGCCGCCACGATCACCCGCTGCGGGGGCACCCGATCCGACACCACGCCGCTGATCAGCGTGAACACCAGGGCCGGTGCGATCTGGGCCGCGAGGACGTAGGACAGGTCCGCGGTGGACCCGGTCAGGTCCAGGACCGCGAAGGAGACGCCCACCACCGAGAAGGCCACGGCCGCGGGCGCGAGCAGCCGATCGGCCAGCAGCAGCCGGAAGTCCCGGATCGCGAGCACCGGAAACCGGCGTGCGGCCGCGCGCCACACCATGAGCACTATCCGATCGTCCGGGGCAAGGGCGTCCGACGCTAGTCATACCGTCCTGCACCGGCAATCGAATTTCCTCGCCGCCTGCCCACCCCTCCCCGTCCCGCTGGTGACCTCCACGAAAGTTCGGGCCCTTTACGAATTGGTGAAGTTGCTTCACGATCTATGCGGGGGGATCCACGCCGACACCAATCGAACAAGGGGCGGAATGAAGATCGGCAGACACTCCTTAAGCGCGGTTCTCCTCACCCTGGCGTTCGTCGCCGCCGCGCTCGTCCTCGGGTCCGCGGGGCAGGCCGCCCGCGCGACCGTCCCCGCGCCGCAGGCGGCCCAGGCCCCGGTACAGGCCCAGGTTCTCCCGGGACAGGCGGCCGCGCAGGCGCGGAGCGCCGACGACACCACACCTCCGACCCGGCCCACGGGCCTGCGGCACTGCCCGGTGCCCCTCGCCCCGACCTACCAGCCCGGATACGCCTCGATCTGCTGGTACGCCTCGTCGGACGGCTCCGGCATCGCCGGCTACGACCTCTACCGCCTCGACGTCGAAGGGTTCGTCAAGGCGGCCACCACGACCTCCACCGTGGGCGGCTTCTCCGGTGAGCTGAACCGCATGTACACGATCTACGTCGTGGCCAGGGACACGGCCGGGAACGTCAGCGCGCCGTCCGAGCTGATCACCGTCCCCGCGGTCACCGGGATGACCCCGTCACCGTCGCCCTCCCCGACCGCCTTCCCCGACAACCAGCCTCCGTCGAGGCCGGCGGGCCTGAGCGACGGCTGCCTGGCCGACTTCGCGGGCGTCTCCTTCTGCTGGCAGCCCTCGACCGACAACATCGGCGTGGTCGCCTACGACATCTACCGCGAGACCGCGACCGCCTACCTCAAGGTCGGCACGCGCCAGACCGCCCCCTTCCTGCACTTCACCGAGACCGGCCTGGAGACGGGGAAGCGCTACAACTACTTCGTGGTGGCCAGGGACGTGGCGAACAACATCAGCCTGCCGTCCGCCATCCTCTCGGCGCTCGCCCGCGAGGGCATGCCCAGCCCGAGCCCCTCGCCCACCGGATCCTGCACGGTGACCTACCGGGCCACGACGTGGAACACCGGCCTCAACGCCGAGATCACCATCCGCAACACCGGCGCCACGGCGATCGACGGGTGGACGCTGACCCTCGAATACGCCTCCCCGGCACCCCGCCTGGCCTCCGGCTGGTCGGCCACCTGGACACAGGACGGAGCCCGGATCAGCGGCACCCACCAGCAGTGGAACAAGACCATCCCCGCCGGCACCTCCACCCAGGTCGGATTCACCGCCACACACGGCGGAACCGCCGCCGCCCCCGCGAAGGTCGCGCTCAACGGAGCCACCTGCGTAACCGGCTGACATCCCTACGGCCGCCCGCGACACATCGCGGGCGGCCCCGGGTCCTCGAAAGCTCGGCCCTTCGCGAATTCGTGGAGTCGCTTCACGATCTACGCGGGGGGATACACGCCGACACCCATCGACAAAGGGGCGGAATGAAGATCGGCAAGCACTCCTTAGGCGCGGTTCTCCTCACCCTGGCGTTCGTCGCCGCCGCGCTCGTGATCGGATCCGCGGGACAGGCCGCCCTCGCAGTACCCGCACCCCAGGTGGCCGCGGCGCTCCCGCCGCAGGCCGCGAACGCCGCCGCGGCCGGCGACGTCAAACCGCCGTCCGAACCCGGGGGCGTACGTCCCTGCCCGCCCCCTCTGGCCCCCACCTTCCCGACCGGGTACGCCTCCATCTGCTGGACACCCTCGAACGACGACACCGGGGTCGTCGGATACGACATCTACAAGCTGACCCCCGCCGGATTCGTCCACGCCACCACCACGACCAGCACCATCGGCGGCTTCTCCGGCGATTACGGCCGCCTGTACACGATGTACGTCTCGGCCAGGGACGCCGCGGGCAACGTCAGCCTGCCGTCCCAGATGATCACCGTCGTGGCGACGCTCGGCATGTCGCCCACCATCTCGCCGAGCCCCATCCCCGACGACATCACGCCGCCGACCAAACCGACCGGGCTGACCGACGGCTGCCTGGCCGACTACCCCGGCGTGGCGTTCTGCTGGCAGCCCTCGACCGACAACATCGGCGTGGCGGCCTACGACGTCTACCGGAAGACCGCGACCACCTACCTCAAGGTCGGCACGCGCGTAGCCTCCGCCCACCCCACCTTCACCGAGACGGGCCTGGAGACGGGGAAGCGCTACCTCTACCACGTGGTGGCCAGGGACCCTTGGGACAACCTCAGCCTGCCCTCCGACTCGCTGTCCGCCCTGGCCCGTGAGGGCATGCCCACCGGATCCTGCACGGTGACCTACCGGGCGACGACCTGGAACACCGGCCTCAACGCCGACATCACCATCCGCAACACCGGAACCACGGCGATCGACGGATGGACGCTGACCTTGGACTACGCCTCTCCGCCGCCCCGCCTGGCCTCCGGCTGGTCGGCCACCTGGACACAGGACGGAGCCCGGATCAGCGGCACCCACCAGCAGTGGAACAAGACCATCCCCGCCGGCACCTCCACCCAGGTCGGATTCACCGCCACACACGGCGGAACCGCCGCCGCCCCCGCGAAGGTCTCCCTCAACGGAGCCACCTGCCTAACCGGCTGACACCGCCTCCGGCCGCCCGCGACCCCCGTCGTCGCGGGCGGCCCCCGGGCTCAGCGTCGCGCCTTGGCCTCGACCAGCACGATCCAGTTCCCCTGGTTGTCACGCATGACGGCCTCGACGCCGTACGGCCGCTCCTCCGGCGTCTGCAGGAACGTCACGCCCTTGGCGGTCAGCTCCTCGTAGGTCTTGCGGCAGTCGTCCACCGCGAGGCCGAGGCCGCCGCTCTGGCCCTTCTCAAGCTGCCGCCGGTAGAAGGCCGCGGCCTCCTCGTCCAGCGGCGGGCCCGGCTTCATGAGCGTGATCTGGACCTCGGGGTGGTCGGGGTGGCACACGGTCACCCAGCGGAAGCCCTCCATGGACACGTCGGCGGCCGGGACGAAGCCGAGGACGTCGACGTAGAAGTCACGCGCCTCGTCCTGGTCGAGGCAGTAGACCGTGGTCAGCGAGATGTTCGTAATCATGCGGGAGAAGCTACTCCGGCCTCTCTGAACTGGGCTTCTCCAAAATTGCACAATCGGACGGGCCCGCCTCCCCCGGCGCCTTCGTGCCCGCCAGGTCGAGCACGCCGTTCATGAACAGGTAGCAGCCGGGGATGTGCGGGCCGCCGCGCGCCGCCCACCGGTCGCGGTACGCGCTCGGGCTCTCGCCTACGAGCTGGGTGAACTTCGAGGAGAACGAGCCGAGGCTCGTGAACCCCACGGCCATGCAGATCTCGGTCACGGTCAGGTTGGCCGCGCGCAGCAGGTCCTGGGCGCGCTCCAGGCGGCGGCGCGTGAGGTAGCGCATCGGGGTCTCGCCGTAGGCGGCCTCGAAGCAGCGGATGAAGTAGTACTTGGAGATCCCGGCGACGGCGGCCAGCGCGTCCAGGTCGAGCTCCGCGCGGTAGTCGCGGTCCATGCGGTCGCGCGCCTGCCGGAGGTGTCCGAGAAGCTCCACCGGCACACCCCGCCGCCCCTTGCCGACCACACCTCACCCTAACCGCCACGTGCCCCCCGCACGCCGAAGCCTCGGACCGGGAGGTGGATTACTCCCGAAGCTCCGGGAGTCGCTAGCGTGGGCGCGGTGGAGCGGCTGACGACGGCGTGGGGCGAGATCGACCTCGCCCGCCATCCCGAGGATCCTCGCGATCCGCTGCGCGCCTGGGACGCCGCCGACGCGTACCTGCTCCGGCATCTCGCCGGCGCCGACGTGCCGCCCGCCGATCCGCCGGGCACCGTGGTGGTGCTCGGCGACCGGTGGGGCGCGCTGGCGACCGCGCTCGCCGGACGCCGTCCGGTTCAGATCACCGACTCGTTCCTCACCCAGGAGGCCACCCGCGCCAACCTGGCCCGCAACGGCGTTGACCCCGCGGCGGTGCGCCTGCTGACCACCCGGGACGCCCCTCCCCCGCGCGTCGACACGCTGCTGATTCGCGTGCCCAAGAGCCTGGCCCTCCTGGAGGACCAGCTCCACCGCCTCGCGCCCTCCGTGCACGCGGACACGCTGGTCGTGGGCACGGGCATGGTGACCGAGATCCACACCTCGACGCTGCGCCTCTTCGAGAAGATCCTCGGCCCCACCCGGACGTCCCTCGCCGAGAAGAAGGCGCGGCTCATCTTCTGCGCGCCGGACCCTGGCCTGCACCCGGGCCCGAGCCCGTGGCCGCGACGCTACGAGCTGCCCTCCGACGTCGGCATCGCCTCGGGCCGGACCGTCGTCAACCACGCGGGCATCTTCTGTGCCGACCGGCTCGACATCGGCACCCGCTTCCTGCTGGGCAACCTCCCGCACCGCCGGGGCCACGACCGGGTGGCGGACCTCGGGTGCGGCAACGGCGTCCTGGGGATGGCGGCGGCCCTGGACAACCGCGACGCCGAGGTGCTCTTCATCGACGAGTCCCACCAGGCTCTGGCCTCCGCCGAGGCCACCTGGAAGGCCAACCTCGACGCCCCGGTGGAGCTGCTCGCCTCCGACGGCATGTCAGGCGTGCCGAAGGGCTCGGTGGACCTGGTCCTGAACAACCCGCCGTTCCACACCCACCGCGCCACGACCGACGCCACGGCCTGGCGCATGTTCACGGGCGCCCGCACCGCCCTCCGCCCCGGCGGCGAACTCTGGGTCATAGGCAACCGCCACCTCGCCTACCACACCAAACTCCGCCGCCTCTTCGGCAACTGCGAGCTGGCCGCCAGCAACCCGAAGTTCGTCATCCTCCGCGCGATCAAGCGCTGATCAGCGGATACATCACTCAGCATCGAACGCGTCAGGCGTCATAGGGCAGAAGCACAAAATGGTCCGCTCCCCACAGAGGACGCAGCCTGCGAAAGTGCCGCTGATCCAATGTCAGTAGGCGGATCGTGCGGTAACGGTCCGCGAGCACCACATTCGAGGCGTCGGCGAAGCCGACATAATCCTTGTCGTCCTGATATTGACTCGTGACGGCGAGCGCGGCGGCGTGATCGTCGGCCGTCCATTCAGCCAGATCGTACGCGCCGCTGACGATGTCCTCGGCGAAACGGCGGGCTGCGGCCGCTCCGAACCTGCTCCACAACATGTAATCCACCTCCGCCACGATCAACGGAGAGACGACCAACGGATCCGAGGCCCCCGTGACGATCTCGGCGATCGGCCTGTGCTCGTCGTAGGCTTCATCGAAGAGCGCCAAGATCGCACTGGTGTCGACGACGATGGTCACGGAGCACCGAAGCCCTCGATGAGCTCGGCGTCGATCTCCTCGGCGCTCAGCGGTCGCGCGCTGCGGAAACCGCCGATCGACGGCTTGGGCCGCGGTGCGTGCTGATCAATCAGCTTGTCGATCTCTTGGGCGAGCGTCAGCCCATCGGCCGCGGCCAGCCGATGAAGACGGTCGCGCGTGCTCTTCGGCACCTTGATCGTCGTAACGGTCATACCGACCAGTATACCTGCGTCCCGATCCCCCCGACCGGGCCTCCGCTCGACGGTCGTTCCGGGCCTGACGGTTCCAGAACGACCGCGACGGCACCCGGGAAGTCGTTATCAGGACAGGCCGAGGAGGATCTTGATGGGGCCGAGGGTGAAGTAGATGACGAACAGGGCGGTGACCAGCCAGAGCAAGGGGTGGAGTTCGCGGGATTTGCCGCGGATGACCTTGATGAGGACGTAGGTGATGAAACCGGCGCCGATGCCGTTGCTGATCGAGTAGGTGAACGGCATCAGGACGATCGTCAGGAAGGACGGGATGGCGATCTCGTAGTCGGTGAAGTCGATCTGGCGGATGGCGGTCAGCATGAGGAAGCCGACGACGACCAGGGCGGGGGCGGCGGCCTCGTAGGGGACGACGTTGGCCAGGGGGGACAGGAAGGCGGCGAGGAGGAAGAGAATGCCGGTGACCACACTGGCGAGGCCCGTGCGGGCGCCCTCGCCGACGCCGGCCGCCGACTCGATGTAGGTGGTGTTGGACGAGGTGGACGCCGCGCCGCCGGCCGCCGCCGCGACCGAGTCGATCAGCAGGATCTCGCGGGTTCGGGGCAGCGAGCCGTCCGAATCGACGAGACCCGCCTGGCCGCCGACGCCGACGATCGTGCCCATCGTGTCGAAGAAGTCCGTGATGAGCAGCGTGAACACGAACATGACGGCCAGTACGGCGCTGATCTTGGTGAACGAGCCGAACAGGCTGAACTGGCCGAACAGGCTGAGGTCCGGCACCCCGATGATCTTGTCGGGCAGGGTGGGGGTGACCAGGCTCCAGCCGAGCGGGTTCTTGCCTCCGGCGGACGGCCCGACCTTGACGACGGCCTCGACCAGGATGGCCAGCACCGTGGTGGCGACGATGCCGAGCAGGATCGCGCCCTTCACCTTGCGCGCCACGAGCAGGACGGTGATCAGCAGGCCGACCACGAAGACGAAGATCGGCCAGCTCGTCAGCGAGCCGCCGATGCCGAGCTCCAGCGGCGTCCCGGCGGCCTTGCGGACGAAGCCGGAGTCCACGAACCCGATCAGGGCGATGAAGAGGCCGATGCCGACGCTGATGGCGGTCTTGAGCTGGGCGGGGATGGCGTGGAACACGGCCGTCCTGAACCCGGTCAGCACAAGGACCGTGATGACGATGCCCTCCAGCACGATCAGGCCCATCGCGTCCTCCCACGACATGGTGGGAGCCAGGCCGAAGGCGACGAACGCGTTCAGGCCGAGCCCGGCCGCCAGGGCGAACGGCACCTTGGCCACGACGCCCATGAGGATCGTGAGAACACCCGCCGTCAGCGCGGTGGCCGCCGCGATGAGGGCGATGTTCTGGGTGGTGCCGTCGCCGAGGTACTGACCGTCGGCGTCCTTGACCCCGCCGAGGATCAGCGGGTTGAGCACGACGATGTAGGCCATCGTGAAGAACGTGGCCAGACCGCCGCGGACCTCGCGGTTCAGCGTCGAGCCCCGCTCGCTGATGTGGAAGTACCGGTCGAGCCGGCCGCGGAATCCGGACGATGGGGATGTGGGGGCGGTTATCTCACTCACGCGGGCAGAGTGGCATCCGTTGTCAGAACGGAAAAGAGCTCTGACCTGCTCGTAGTCCTTTCGAGACCAACTTGTGCACGGTTCGGGTCCTGACGAAGGCCCGGTGGACCCCACGCGGGGGGTTCTCGCCTAGGCTGGACTGCGTGAACGAGCCGCGCCCCCCGGATCTTGCCCCGTTGAAGACCAACGACACCGCGGCGATCCTCGTGGGCACGGGCCTGTGGGCGGTCGCGCTGGTCGTGCTGCTCGTCGTCGGGGTCCCCGCCGGGCGCGGCTGGTGGATCTGGACGTGCGTGGCGGGCATCGGGCTCGGGCTGTTCGGCTGCTTCTACGTCTGGCGCCGCGACCGGCACGCGCCCCCTCCGCCCGCCGAGGTGCCGGGCGACGACCGCGAGGACCGGTCGGTGCCCGGCCACACGCCGTCGTAGCGTCCCCTAGCTGTCGAGGTCGGCCTCCGCGAGCAGCAGGGGCACGGCGTCCGGGTCGCGCAGCAGCGCCGCGACCGCGAGCCGGTCGCCCCACTGGCCGCTCGCCCAGGCCAGGCCACGGGCCAGCCCTTCGACGCCGGTCGCGTGCACGGCCCCCTCGAAGAAGCGCCACGGCACGCGCACGCCGTCCACGGTGAGCGCCGCGTGCTCGACGTAGGCGGCGGGCGCGGCGGGCAGCAGCGAGCGCACCTGGACGGGCACGGGACGCTCCTCGCCCGAGGAGGTGACCTCCCCGGTGACCTCTTCCCCGGCCACGGGAAGGTCGAGCAGCTCCGACAGCGCCTCGGCCAGGTCGAACGGGGCCAGCACCAGCGGGCGCGCGGCCACGAGCGCGAGCAGGTCGGGCGCCTCGACGACGACCGGCGCGCCCGCAGAGGTCAGGCCCTCGACGGTGTCGCCGGCGCCGTTGCCGCCGATGGGGCGGCCGTCGTCGGCGTCGGCGACGACGATGCGGCCGGACAGCACGGCGCGCACGGCCGTGGGCGGGGCGACGCGGGACGGCTCGACGCCCGCCAGGGCGATCCACAGGGCGCGGAGCTGGGCGCGGTCGACCTCCAGCGCGGGGTCGGCGAGCAGGTCGAGCAGCTCGTCGGGCCCGCCGTGCGAGGCGAGCAGGTCGGCCAGCGTGGTGCGCACGCCGAGCATGGACAGCGCGGTGGCGTCCAGGCCGACCGGCGCGTCGCCGTACAGGCCGTACAGCAACGGGTCGCCGTCGGGCAGGCGCAGGGAGGTGGGACGGCGGCCGTCCAGCACAGGGTGCCGTGAGAGCCACCACGCGGTGTACGAGGGCGCCTCGACCACCTCGCCGTCGGCGAGCGCGCGCAGCGGCTGGAGCGCGGCCCGCAGCGGCGGGCGGGTCAGCAGGGCCAGCGCCGCGGGCCAGTCGGCGACGTATTCGAGGTCCCTGATCGCGGTGAACTCGCGGGCCACCGGCGGGACGGCGGTCTCGGGCAGGACGTCGAGGACGGCTTCGAGCCATTCGTCCTCGGCGTCGAGCTCGTGGTCGCACTCGTCGGGGTCGAGCAGGACGTCGGTGTCGTTGACGACCGCGAAGCCGTCCAGGACGCCCGCCGCGGACAGCACGCGCGAGCCGTACCGCTCGACCAGGTCTGAGGCGGCGACCCCGAAGGGGACGTCCTGGTCGATGAGCTTGGCCAGCGAGCCCTCGCCGAGCAGCATCTCGCCCGCGGGGTACAGCTCGCCGTCCGCGCCGCGCAGCGCCAGCTCCGCCAGCCAGGGGGCCTCGCCGGGCGACAGGCCCGCGGCCTCGACCAGCGCGAGGACGGCCTGGGCGACCGGCTCGGGGTCGGCGCTGTCGAGGGACTCCGAGACCGTGGCGCGGGTGAGCGGGTCGTCCAGGACGCTGTTCGGGGTGGCCTCTGCGGCGCCGAGCCGCAGCAGCAGAGGGTGGGCGGCCTCGGGGTGGACGATGCGCAGGCCGAGCGGCGCCAGCAGCGCGGCGTCCAGGGAGGAGCCGCCGTCCCCGAGCAGCAGCGTGCCGCGAGGACCGCGCACGAGGCGGCCGTCGGCGAGGGGGACGGGCAGCGCGCCGAGGGCCTCGCGGTCGTCGCCGGGCAGCGTCTCGTAGAGCTCGCGCCACCAGGCGGGCGATCGGTCCGCGACGGCGTCGCCGGACAGCAGGTCGACGACGTCGGACAGCTCGACCCGCCGCACGCCGAGGGTGGTGAGCGCGGGATGCCGGGCGGCCCAGCCCGCGGGCAGCAGGCCCGGCACGGCATGCGCGATCTTGTCCAGGAACTCGGCCGGGCCGTCGACCACGGCGGCCTGACGGCCGGTGACGACGTACGGCGGCTCACCGGGCCGGCCGGCGGAGCCCGCGGGGCCGCCGGACGCGCCGGGCGCGGCCTGGCCGGCGTCGGCGTCGGCGGGCGGGGAGATGGCGGGGAGCAGGGGGGTGTCCGGCAGGCGGCGCAGGATCGCCCGGCGGATCGCGGCGTCCAGCTCGCCCTTGCCCATCAGGCCGGGCACCAGGCCGAGCAGGCGCGGCGTCCTCGGCAGGGACCGCAGGAGCTCGACGTAGGTGTCGGCGGCCCGCTCGACGAGGAAGTCGGCGAGCCTGCCCGCCGCGACGTGCCGGCGGTCGGTGGCGAGGGGGAAGGTGGCGATGAGCAGGGCGGGCAGGTCGAGCGGCTCGTCGCTCGGCGTCGGCGCGTGCACGACCGGGGCGACGTCCTTGGGCAGCGGCCCCTCGCCGGCGGGCACCGCCCAGCGCACCAGCCAGTACGGCCGGGCGCGCTCCTCGGTGGGACGGTCGGCGAACAGTTCGGCGACCTGTTCGGGGCCGAAGTCGCCCGCGGACTCCCTCACCGTCCAGCCCTCGGCGGTGATCGCGCGGGACTCGCCGCCGGCCTGGACCTCGATCTCGGCCAGGGCGGGCATGGCCAGGGGCAGCGCCGGGCCGGTCTCGTCGAGCATCTGGCGGACGGCCTGTTCGACGGCCTTGTCGCGCAGCGGGAGCCGCACCACGGTGTCGTACCCGGCGGGGGCCTCGACCGGCTCGGCGGCGAAGGGCAGGCGCAGCAGGGGGACGTGGCCGCCGCGCGCGCCGAGCTCGGCGGCCAGCGCGGGCTCGGCCGCGACCAGGGCGGCGGTCTCGGCGCGGGACCAGCGGACGGCCCCGGTGGCGCGGGAGGCGATCAGGGGCTCGTCGCAGACGGAGACGACGGCCGCGAACCCGACGCCGAAGCGGCCGATCGACCCGGCCTCGTCGCGCTTGCCGGAGACGCGCAGCGTGGACAGGCCCTCGACCCCGGTCGCGTCGAGCGGGGCGCCGGTGTTGGCGGCGCTGAGCACGCCGTCCTCCAGCGTGAGGCGCAGGCGCCCGGGGACCCCGGCGCGCAGGGCGGCGTCGGCGGCGTTCTGGGCCAGCTCGACGATCAGCCGGTCGCGGTAGCCGCCGAGCGCGAAGTCCTCCTCGGCGTTGGCGTCCTCGCGGAAGCGGGCGGGCGAGGCGGTCCAGGCGGCGAGGACGGTCGCGCGCACGCGCTCGGCGCCGAAGCCGTCGGTCACACCGTTGGTCACTGTCACGTCGGTCACCAGTCGTGTCCCATGCTGGAGGGCGGCCGGCTGCCGCACAGCCGTAAAGCTTGAAATTTCCGGAGATATCGTGACGCGGGCCGTGACGGGCGGGTTTCCGGGCAGGTCCCGCCCGGACGGTCAGGAGTGGCCGAGCGGCTCGGAGCCCTCCTCGCCGTCGGACGCCGCGACCGAGCCGGCCTCCGGCGCGCCCTCCTCCATGAGGTCGTAGCCGAGATCGTCGAGGATGGGCACCGCGTGCTCGACGCCCCCCTGGGGCGTGGCGACGGCCTCGGAGTGCGCGCCGCAGCCGTGGTCGGCCGAGACCACCTTGCCGTCGTCGGGGGCGAACTCGTTGGCGCACACGCCGAAGCCGAGCCGCAGCGAGCCCGCGAGCGGCCAGTAGAAGCCGCAGGTGGAGCACTGCGCGGGCGCGGCGTGCGCGAGCGGGGTGTGCGGCCCGGAGTCGCCGGCGTGCCAGCGGTGCACCGCGCGGTCGCGGCCGACGGCCGACAGCACGCGGGCGCGGCCCAGGCCGTACTCGAAGATCATCTGCTGGTCGGAGTCGTCGTCGGTGGCGGTGTACCCCGGGGCCAGGCGGTCGTCGTCGTCCGAGGTGGGCAGCAGGTCGCCGACGCCGAGGTCACCGGGGAGCAGCCGCTCGCTCCACGGGACCCACGCGGGGGGCAGCAGCGCGTCGGTGCCGGGGAGCAGGGCCGTCTCGCTGACGGTGACGTTGCGGGCGCGGGAGGCGCGGGCGACGGTGACGGCCCAGCGCCAGCCGCGGTAGGCGCGGTCGAGGCAGGCGAAGTAGTGGGTGACGACGCGCTCGCCCTCCGCCTCGAAGCCGAGATGCTCCCCCACCTCGCCGGGCCGGGCGATGGCTTCGGCGGCGGCCCTGGCCGGCTCCACGGCGGCGGCGCAGGCTTGGTCGACGGCAAAGGTGCGGGAACGAGTGCGGCTCACACGTCAATTCTCACCCATGCCGGGAGCGGACATCACGCCGATGGGTGGGGTAGGACTGGAAACCAAAGCGGTGCCCAAGACCGGGAAGACCCACCGTCAAGGAGCCGGGGGCGGGCGTCGGCCGCGCGGACCGGGCGCCCACCTGCGTACCGCCATGAGCCACGGCGAACGGGGAAAAGACGCAGATATAGGGCAGATGGACGGCGGAACCGATCGCTGTGAGGGAGGAAGCGTGGATCGCTCGGCCACCGGTCACGGTGTCCCGTCCGCGCGCGCGTGATGGGGGACGGCTGGAACCGCGCCAGACGCTCGCTGTCCCGCGCCGCGCGCGCCACCGCGGACGCGGGCCGCGGCACGTTCCGCGCCGGGCGCACGGCCGTCAGGACGACGGCGCGGGCGGGCGGCGCCGCCGCCAAGGGGACGGCGCGGGCCGGGCGCGGCGTCCGCGGCGCCACCCGCAGGCTGACCCACGCCCAGGGAGCGGACCGCACCGGCCTAGGACGCCTGATCGAGCTGACCGCCGCCCACAGCGCGGGCGACGCGATGGTCACGGTGGCGCTGGCGGGCACGCTCTTCTTCGGCCTGCCCGTGGACCAGGCCCGGGGCCAGGTTGCGCTCTACCTTCTGATCACGATGGTGCCGTTCGCCGTCCTCGCCCCGTTCGTCGGCCCGGTGCTGGACCGCTTCCGCTCGGGCCGCCGCTCCATCATGGCGGGGACGCTGCTGGCCCGCGGCCTGCTCTGCTGGGCGATGGCCGCCGCGATCGGCCCGGCCGACGGCCTCACGCTGTTCCCGGCCGCGCTCGCCGTCCTGGTGCTGTCCAAGGCGTACAACGTGTCGCGGGCGGCCACGATGCCGAGCGTCCTGCCCGCGGACATCGGCCTGGTCACGGCCAACGCGCGGGTCGCGCTGTTCGCGCTGGTCTCGGCGGGTGTCGCCGCCCCGGTCGCGGCGGGGCTGACGGCGTGGGCCGGCGCGGAGTGGGTGCTGCGCGGCACCATGGTGATCTTCATCGCGGCCGGGGTGGGCGCGGTGCGGCTGCCCCGCCACGTCGACGCGCCCGACCTTGAGGAGATCGAGGAGGGCGGGGCCACGCGGCCGCGCTGGCGCACGCTGCTGAACATCGGGCCGGTGGTGACGGAGGCCGTACGGGCCAACGCCGCAATTCGCGTCTTGTCCGGCTTTCTCGTGCTGTTTCTGCTCTTCCTGGTCAAGGACGGCAACCTACGCGGCAGCGGCCTCCCCGAGGAGGCGTTGATCGCGATACTCGCGGGCGCGGCGGGCGCCGGCGGCCTGCTCGGCGCGGCCGTCGCGTCCTGGGTGCGGGGCCGTCCGCCCCAGGTGATCGTGCTGGTCGCGCTCGGCCTCGCCACGGCGACGGCGGCGGTCTCGGCGATCTTCTTCTCGCTCTGGGCGGCCGTCGGCATCGCCCTCGTCGCCGGGTTCGCGCAGGAGATCGGCAAGCTGGCGCTGGACGCGGTCGTGCAGCGCGAGATCGGCGAGGAGGTCCGCTCCTCGACCTTCGGCGTGGTGGAGGCGCTGCTGCAGATCGCCTGGGTGGCGGGCGGGCTCGCCGGCCTGCTGTTCTCGCTGTGGTCCGGCCGCTCCGCGGGGCCGGTGGGCCTCGGCGTCGTCGCCGCCGCGCTGGTCGCCGCGCTGGCCTGGATCCTGATCCGCAGGCGGCGCAGGCTGCGGGCCCGGGCCGGGGCGGTCTTCGCCGGGCCGTCCCCGTCACCGGCCGGGCCGTCCCCGTCACCGGCCGGGCCGAAGCCGTTCACGGACGTGTACCGGGCGCGGACCGAGGACGTCCGCGCCGACGGCCCCGGCGCCCGTCCCGAGCCGCACCGGGAGTCGTATCCGGAGTCGCATTCGGACGGCCCGAGGCCGGGCGGGACCAAACCACTGACCAACCCGCACGGCTGAGGGGATCCGCACGGGACGACGGCCCGCGCGCCGGCCGAGGCCCGGGGAGGGGTGTGAGGGCCTGGATCGGAGGGCGGGCGAGGGACGTCTCAGGCGTCGAGGTCGTCCGCGACGGCGCGCAGCACGGTCGCGATCTTCCTGGCGTGCGCGGCGTCGGGGTGCTTGCCACGCTGGTAGGAGTTGGAGACGTCGTCCAGGAGCTTTATCAGGTCTTCGACGATGACGACTAGTTCGTCCGGCTTCTTGCGCTTGGCCTTTGGTTTCGCCGTCTTGGCGAGCGTGGGCGGCTGCTCCAGCACGCGGACTGAAAGAGCCTGCTGGCCACGACGGCCCTCGGCCACACCGAACTCGACCTTCTGACCGGGCTTGAGCGCTTCCACGCCCTTGGGAAGCGCCGAGGAGTGTACGAAAACCTCACCGCCGTCGTCGCGGGTGAGGAACCCGAAGCCCTTGTCAGCGTCGTACCACTTGACCTTGCCAGTAGGCACAGGGTGACCTCGTTCAGACTGTCATGAATGGTGGATGGATGTAGGTTATGCCCAGGCGGAGCATCACATGACCGTCGAAACGGCCTCGATTTCCGGGCCACGCCAGCCGTCGTACCACTGGCCAAAACCCGTCAAATCCGACAAAACCACGTCGGCTCCGTGATCACGTAGCGCATCGGCGGTGTACGGGCCCGTCGCCACGCCCACGCTCAGCGCGCCGCCCGCCTTGGCCGCCGCGATGTCGCCCACATGGTCCCCGACGTACACCGCCGCGCCGAAGGACCTGATCGCGGCGCCCTTGCCCGCGGCGAACACCGACCCCACCACCTGGTCGGCCTCCAGGCCCAGCGCCTCGACGATCCTGCGGGCGCTCACCTCGTGCTTGGCGGTCACGACGATGACCCGGCCGCCGTGCCGGCGCACCAGCGCCACGGCCTCCGCCGCGCCCGCCATGGCGGTGGTCATCGGGATGGCGATCTCCAGGCCGAGCTCTCGATAAAGGTCGGCCGCCGCCGGGACTTCCTCGGCGGGCATCCAGTGGGCCAACTCCTGTTCCAGCGGCGGGCCGAGCCGGGCGATCGCGGTGGCGCTGTCGATGTGGACGCCCAGACGGCGCGCCAACTCGTCCAATGTCGCCGCGATCCCCGCGCGGGTGTCCGCGAGCGTGAGATCAAGATCAAATCCTACGGAATACACCCTTGAAGGATGCCAAATCCCGCGACACCCCGTGTACTCCGCAGGGTCGCGACGACCGGTCAGAGGCACGCCGCTCTTTTATCGACCGACCTTTTATATGTGGAAATACCGCCGTTAGCGGGATACCGGTCAGCGCACCGTGCCGAGTGGCCGCCGGGACGGCGGAGGCGGCGGGACGAGCAGCCGGTACCCCAGCCACAGCACCCCCGCCGCGGCCCCGGCCATGAACATCGGACCGCTGACGCTCATGAACGAGGCGACGAACGCCGCCAGGCCCTCGCCCGGCGCCTCGGGCGTCTTGGCCGCGCCGAGCACGACCCCGCCGACGACGTAGGCGAACACCGGGGCCAGCAGCCCTGTCATGCGGTCCTTGAACCCCCAGCCCTCGCAGGCCAGGACGGCGACCGCGCCGAGCGCCCACACCAGCAGCGGCATCGGGAAGATCGCGACGTACGGCAGGGGGAAGGGGATGAGCAGCCCGGCCAGCAGCAGCACCGCCATCCCGGCGACCTCGCGGCGCCCGTCGCGCAGGACGGTACGGAGATCACGCCCGCCCGCGCGGGCCTTCGCGGCCCCGCGCAGCCGGGCGGACAACGGCGCGCGCCCGCGGCGCGCGGCCGGGGTCACGGGCCTCCTCGGCGCCGGACGGCCGCCGGGGCGCACGGAACGGCCGGGGCCCGCCTCCCGAGGGACCACCGGGACGGGGGCCGTCACGACCGCGGGCGGATCATCGGTGACGACGGGGATGACCTCCGTCGCCGAGTCCCCGAAGTCGTCCGCCGTGCCGGCCTCCGCGGACACGGGCCGGACGGTGGGAGCCCTGTCCGGCGGCAGGACGCGGGGTGGGACCGGGGGTGGAACACGGGCCGTGCTCCCGGGGCGCGGGCCCGGGGCGCGCCGCGGGGAGACCGCCGAGCCGGCGCGCGCCCCCGGGGACGGCCCGCCGCCCCCGGTCGCCTGCCCGCCGTCGGCGAGGCGGCGGAGTTCTCGATGGACGAGCGCCGAAGGATCGCCGAAGCGGGCGATCACCTTGCGCGCGGTCGCGACGTCGTCCCTGCCGCGACGTTCCTCCTCGATGCGGACGCGCAACCGCCGGACGAAGTCGAGACGCTGCTCGGTGCGCAGCACGCCGTGCGCCAGGTCGGCGACCTTGCTGACGTACTCCAGGACGAGCTGATCGGCGCGCTCGCTCATTCTCGCCATCCTGCCGCACCGGCCCGGCGGACGCACCATTTCCCGGTCATCGCCATGACCGTGAACCCCCGGCCGGAGCGGGACCGTGATCGCCCGCCCGGCGTGCCTGCGCGGCGGGCCTCCTACGATGGAGAAGACGGTTTCTACGGCGAGCGGGCGTTGCGGTGACGGTGAACAGAGGGTTCGGTGGCGCGTGATGGACACCCGGTTCACTGACTGGCTGCGTGGGCTCCCCGACGACCGGCTGCGCGCGCTGGTGTCCGGACGCCCCGAGCTGATCACCCCGGTGCCCGCCCACCTCGAAGGGCTCGTGATCCGCGCCACCAGCCCCTCCGCGACCGGCCGCGCCCTGGACCGGCTGGACCGCTTCGCGCTGGCCGTGGTCGAGACCCTGCTGGTCCTGACCTCGGAGGACGGCGACGGCCTGCCGTACGGCGAACTGCGCGCGGCGATGGCCGGGTCCGTGCCCGCGGACGCCGGGCCGCTGGAGGTCCCGCTGCGCGAGGCCGTCGATCGCCTGCGCGGCCTGGCCCTGGTGTACGGGCCCGACGACGCGCTGCGCCCCGCGCCGGGGGTCCGCGACGTCACCGACACGCCCGCCGGGCTCGGCCCGCCTGCCGCCGAGGCGTTCCGCGACCACCCGCCGGACCACCTGGCCGAGATCGTCCGCGCGGCCGGGCACAAGCCCCGGCGGGCACGGGAGGGGCGGGGCGAGCCCGAGCGCCTCGCCGCGCTGCTGGCCGAGGACGGCGTCGTCGAAG
Organism: Sphaerisporangium siamense; assembly: GCF_014205275.1. Taxonomy (NCBI): domain Bacteria; kingdom Bacillati; phylum Actinomycetota; class Actinomycetes; order Streptosporangiales; family Streptosporangiaceae; genus Sphaerisporangium; species Sphaerisporangium siamense. Next base: position 2,107,695 of record NZ_JACHND010000001.1, on the reverse strand, counting down.
GACTGCTGGCCGGCATCGGCCCCCAGGCCCGCGCGGCGCTGGACGAGCTCGCCTGGGGCCCGCCCGCCGGCCGCGTGCCGAACGCCCGGCGCGAGGTCAGCGTGGCCACGGCCCAGTCCCCGATCGAGGAGCTGCTGGCGCGCGGCCTGCTGGCCGCGACCGGCGAGGAGTCGGTCGTGCTGCCCCGCGAGGTCGGGCTCGCGCTGCGCGGCGGCAGGATCCACCGCGACCTGCGCCCCGGCCCGCCGCCGCTGGAGGGCGCCGTCCGCGACCAGGCCCTGGCCGACCGGACCGCCGCGGGCCAGGCGTTCACGTTCGTCCGCACGGTCGAGGAGCTGTGCGAGCGCTGGGGCGTCGATCCTCCGGGCACGCTGCGCACCGGCGGCCTCGCCGTGCGCGACCTCCGGCGGACCGCCCAGGGGCTCGACCTTCCCGAGTGGACGGCCGCGCTGGTCATCGAGGTGGCCCACGCGGCGGGCCTCATCGCCTCCAGCGCGCCCTCCGACGGCGAGTGGCTGCCCACGACCCAGTACGACATCTGGCGCGTCAAGGCCACCGAGGATCGCTGGGAGCTTCTGGCGTCGGCCTGGCTGACCGGCGACCGGGTGCCGGGCCTGGTGGGCGAGCGTGACGACCGCGACCGCCTGCTCAACGTCCTGCATCCCGAGCTGCGCAGGCCGGCCGCCGTCGAGGTGCGGGTGCGGACGCTGCGCGTGCCCGCCTCGGCCGGGCCCGGCCTGGCGCCGTCGGCGGAGTCGGTGCGCGAGCGGCTGGCGTTCGAGCAGCCGCGCCGCCGCGGCTCCTACCGCGACCAGCTCGTCGGGTTCGCGCTGCGCGAGGCCGAGCAGCTCGGGGTGACCGGGCTCGGCGTCATGTCGGTGTTCGGCCGCGCCCTGCTGCCGGGGTCCGCCGGGCCGGAGGGACCCGCCCGGCTGCTGGCGCCGCTGCTACCCGAGCCCGTGGACCACGTGCTGCTCCAGGCCGACCTCACGGCAGTCGCCCCCGGCCCGCTGACCGGCGACCTCGGCCGCTGGCTGGCGCTGGTCGCCGACGTCGAGTCCAAGGGCGGCGCCACCGTCTACCGCTTCTGCGAGGGCTCGATCCGCAGGGCCCTCGACGCCGGGGCCAGCGCGGACGACGTGGTGGCCATGCTGGAGAAGCACTCGGCCACGCCGGTCCCGCAGCCGCTGCGCTACCTGGTGTCGGACGTCGCGCGCCGGCACGGCCGGGTCCGGGTGGGCACGGCCAGCTCCTACGTGCGGTGCGACGACCCTGCCGTGCTGGACGAGGTGATGGCCGACAAGCGGGCGACGCCGCTGCGGCTGCGGCGCCTGGCCCCCACGGTGGTGGCGTCCCGCAGCTCGCGCGCGGTCGTGGTGGACTCGCTGCGCGCGTTCGGGTACTCCCCCGTCGCCGAGTCCTCCGAGGGCGACGTGGTGGTCACGCGGGCCGACGCGCGCCGCACCGAGCGGGCGCCCGCGGCCCGTCCCGTCCCCGGCGCCGCCGCCCTGGACCCCGACGTGGTGGCGGCGGCCGTGCGCGCCATGAGGGCGGGCGACGAGGCGCACCGGGCGCGCAGGCGTCCGACGGCCGCGCCGGACGGTCAGGTGCCGCGCACGCCCTCGACCGGGACGATCACGCTGCTGCAGGAGGCGATCCGGCAGGGCTCGCGCGTCTGGATCGGCTACCTGGACTCCCAGGGCCACGCGACCAGCCGCATCCTGGAGCCCGCCCGCATGGAGGGCGGCTACCTCACCGCGTACGACGAGACGCGCGCCGCCGTCCACCGGTTCGCGCTGCACCGCATCACCGGTGTCGCGGACGTGAACTGACCGCGACAGGGGTTGACGCCGCACGGGCCGCCGGATCAGGTTGGCGTGCGGAACGGTAGTCCCGCCGCGGGAGAAGGTGATCGCGATGGCTCCGGAGCGCACGCTCGGCCGTCTGGCAGAGAGGTCGTGGGCCGGGTTCGGCGACTTCGACGCGCTGTACCACGAAGGCGTCTGGCATCGCGCCCACGCCCTGGCGGAACGCGTGCGGGGGGCCACGGCGGGCCTGAGACGGCTCGGCGTGGGTCCGGGCGACCGGGTGCTGGTCATGGCGGCCAACCGGCCGGAGGTGCTGATCGCCTACCGGGCGGCGTGGGCGGCGGGCGCGGTCGTGACCCCGGTGGTGCCCTTGGTCTCCGCCGACGAGCTGGCGCACATCGTGGCCGACGGCGAGCCGCGCGCCCTGGTCGTCTCCGCCGAGCTGCTGCCGCTCGTCCTGGCGGCGACGCGGGACCTCCCGGTCGTCGTGACCGGGGAGGCCCCCGAGGGCGAGGGGCGGGTCGTCGGCTTCGCGGAGCTGGAGGACACCCCCGGGGAGGGGCACGTGGACCGCGACGAGGGCGACCTCGCGGCCCTGCTCTACACCGGCGGCACCACCGGCCGGGCCAAGGGCGTCATGCTCACCCACGCGGGCCTGTGGCAGGTCTCCAGGGCCGCCCACGAGGTCACCTACCGGCCGGGGGTGACGCGGGGCATCATCCCCGTGCCGCTGTCGCACTCCTACGGGCTCATCGTCGCGCTCACCGCCATGCACTCCCCCGAACCCCAGCACACCGTGGTGATGCGGGCGTTCACCGCCAAGGCGTTCCTGCAGATCGCCACCGAGCACCGCGTCCAGTACGGCGCGGTGGTGCCGGCCATGGTGCGCGACCTGCTGGACGAGCCCCTGGAGACCACCCCGCTCCCCGACCTGCTGTACCTGACCTGCGGCGCGGCCCCGCTCGGACGGGAGGCCATCGAGGAGTTCGAGCGGCGGATGGCCGGGGTGCGTCTGCTGGAGGGGTACGGCCTGACCGAGACCAGCGCGGTGGCGACGGTGAACCCGCCGGACCGGCGGAAGGTGGGCAGCGCGGGCCCGCCGCTGCCCGGCTACACGATCACGATCAGGGACGACGACGGCGAGCCGGTGGAGCCGGGCGACCTCGGCGAGATCTGCGTCCACGGCGAGCCGGTCATGCGCGGCTACTGGCGTTCGCCGGAGACGACCGCGCGTGCGCTGGTGGACGGGGAGCTGCGGACCGGCGACATCGGCTGCGTGGACGACGACGGCTACCTGTACGTCGTGGACCGCAGGAAGGACCTGATCATCCGGGGCGGTTTCACCATCTTCCCTCGGGACGTGGAGGACGCGCTTAACAGGCATCCGGACGTGGCGATGTCCGGCGTCGTGGGCCGTCCGGACCCCCGGCTCGGCGAGGAGGTCGTGGCGTTCGTGCGCCTGCGACCGGGGGCCACGGTCACGGCGGAGGCGCTGACGGAGTGGGCCAGGGACAGGGTGGGGCGGCTGCGCCATCCCCGCGAGATCAGGTTCGTGGACGCGATCCCGATGACCAGCGTGCTGAAGGTCGACAGGAGGGAGCTGCGCTCGCGGCTGGCGCGGGAGTCCCCCACGTCGTGATAAGAGTTGTGGTTCCCGGCAGGCGGGGCGGGGGCCACCGCGCCGGGAGGAACGGGACTGATACGGCCCGCCGGCTTGTTGGACAGTCGGACGGCGCCGCCGGGGTGGCGCATCGTGTCCGAAGACGGGGAGAAGAAGAGACGTGTCTGATGGCCCGCTGATCGTCCAGTCGGACAAGACCTTGCTGCTCGAAGTCGACCATGAGAGGGCCGGCGAGTGCCGCAAGGCGATCGCGCCGTTCGCGGAGCTGGAGCGGGCGCCCGAGCACGTCCACACCTACCGGGTGACGCCGCTCGCGCTGTGGAACGCGCGGGCCGCCGGGCACGACGCCGAGCAGGTCGTGGACGCGCTGATCGGCTTCAGCCGCTACCCCGTGCCGCACGCGCTGCTCGTGGACATCGCCGAGACGATGGCCAGATACGGCAGGCTCAGGCTGGAGAACAGCGACCACCACGGGCTGACGCTGGCCAGCACCGACAAGGCCGTCCTCGAAGAGGTGCTGCGGTCCAAGAAGATCCAGCCCATGCTGGGGCGGCGCATCGGCGACGACACCGTGGCCGTCCACCCGAGCGAGCGCGGCAACATCAAGCAGGCCCTGCTGAAGCTGGGCTGGCCCGCCGAGGACCTGGCGGGGTACGTCGACGGCGAGCACCACCCGATCTCCCTCGCCCAGGACACCTGGACGCTGCGCCCCTACCAGCGGGAGGCGGCCGACTCGTTCTGGCACGGCGGCTCGGGCGTGGTCGTGCTGCCCTGCGGCGCCGGCAAGACGCTGGTGGGCGCGGCGGCCATGGCCCACGCCCAGGCGACCACGCTCATCCTGGTCACCAACACCGTCTCGGCCCACCAGTGGAAGCAGGAGTTGCTCAAGCGCACCTCGCTGACCGAGGAGGAGATCGGCGAGTACACCGGCACCAAGAAGGAGATCCGGCCGGTCACGATCGCCACCTACCAGGTGATGACCACCCGCAGGCAGGGGGTGTACCGCCACCTGGAGCTGTTCGACGCCCGCGACTGGGGCCTGGTCGTGTACGACGAGGTGCACCTGCTGCCCGCGCCGATCTTCCGCATGACCGCCGACCTGCAGGCCCGGCGGCGCATCGGGCTCACCGCGACGCTGGTGCGCGAGGACGGCCGTGAGGGCGACGTGTTCTCCCTCATCGGCCCGAAGCGGTACGACGCGCCGTGGAAGGAGATGGAGAACCAGGGCTGGATCGCGCCCGCCGACTGCGTCGAGGTGCGGGTCACGCTGAGCGACGAGGAGCGGCTGGCGTACGCCATGGCCGAGTCCGAGGAGCGCTACCGCTTCTGCGCGACCACCCCGTCCAAGACGCGGGTGACCGAGACGCTGGTGCGGCGGCACGCGGGCGAGCAGGTCCTGGTCATCGGGCAGTACATCGACCAGCTCGACGAGCTCGCCGACCACCTGAACGCCCCGGTGATCAAGGGCGAGACGCGGGTGAAGGAGCGGGAGCGGCTGTTCCAGGCGTTCCGCGACAAGGAGATCCAGGTGCTGGTGGTCTCCAAGGTCGCGAACTTCTCGATCGACCTGCCGGAGGCGTCGGTCGCGATCCAGGTGTCGGGGACGTTCGGCTCACGCCAGGAGGAGGCGCAGCGGCTCGGCCGCGTGCTGCGTCCGAAGTCGGACGGCGGCGGGGCGCGGTTCTACTCCGTGGTCAGCAGGGACACCGTGGACCAGGATTTCGCGGCGCACCGTCAGAGGTTTCTGGCCGAGCAGGGTTACGCCTACCAAATCATCGACGCCGACGACGTGCTGGCCGGCGAATAGCGCCGGGCGGCACGCCGTCGCCCCCCACCCAAAGCCGTCTCGGGAAAACTTTCAGCGTGGCTGACGATTCAGATCCACGAAATACCCTTAAACTTCCGCACCCCACTCACCCCCTCGCCCAGCGGCTCCCACGGCGCCAACTGCGGCATACCCGATGATCTAACCAAATCACAAGGATTGTCCCACTTTTTCGGGATTTTGGGATACCTGCACGCAACGTGTCGGCAGGATCACCGACCGATCAACCCGCCGACGTAAAGCACGGCCAGCGCGATAAGCCACGAGGCGGTCGCAATCCCTACCAGCATGAGGGACTTTTGCGGGTATTTACGGAATAGGGGTGGAACAAGGGCGGCGACCGTCGCGACGGCCCCGGCCAGCGCGAACAGCCCGGAGAGCAGGGAAACCATGCCGAGCCGGTCCACGCACGACTCCGGCGATTCCCCGTTACCGCAGAAGGCCTCCAACCCCCAACCGGCGAAGACCGAAAACGTCCACAACCCTCCCAGGAGGAGGTTCGCCAGGATGGGAATGACCGGAGACAGCGCCCCCGGAGTACGCGTCGTCACCCTCACGGCGTACCCAAAGCTCAACAGTCTGCAAACTCCAGGACAAGCGCCTCATCGCACGCCTGCGCGGACACACCCCCACAGCCATCCAGCGGCCGCGGGTCCGAACGTATAAGCTTGCGGGTTCGTGCCTTTGCCGCCCCCTTCGAACCCGAGGAGTGCGTCCGCATGCCCGGACACCAGTTGGCCCCTGACATACCGGACAAGAACCCCGATTCCCCACCCCCCGCCCCCATCCCCGGCATCGACCCGGACACCGTCCTGCGCGAGGAGCGCGCCCACCTGGCGGCCTCCCGGGACGCGCTGAAGGCCATGCGCGAGCACGCGCGGTCCCTGTCCGCCGACGCCGCGGGCGACTGGGTCTCCCGGCAGGTGCTCCAGGGCCTGCTCGACCAGCGCGTGACCGCCCTCGCCGACCACCCCGACACGCCGCTGTTCTTCGGCCGCCTCGACCGCGCCGGCCACGACGACCTGCCCCTGACCATCCACGTCGGGCGCCGTCACGTCCACGACGACGGCAGCCGCCCCATGGTGATCGACTGGCGCGCCCCCGTCTCCCGCGCCTTCTACCAGGCCCGTCCCTCCGACCCGATGGGCGTGCGGCTGCGCCGCCGGTTCGGCTTCCACGGCGGCGAGCTGACCGCGTACGAGGACGAGCCGCTGGACCGGAGCGCGCCGCGGCATGAGTCGCGCATCCTCACCGAGGAGATCGAGCGCCCCCGCACGGGCCCAATGCGCGACATCGTCGCCACCATCCAGCCCGACCAGGACGAGATCGTCCGCGCCGACCTGTCCAGCACGGTCTGCGTCCAGGGTGCCCCCGGGACGGGCAAGACCGCCGTCGGCCTGCACCGGGCGGCCTACCTGCTCTTCACCCACCGCGAGAAGCTGTCGCGCGGCGGCGTCATGATCGTCGGCCCGAACCGCGCGTTCCTGTCCTACATCTCCTCGGTGCTGCCCGCCCTCGGCGAGGTGCGCGTCGAGCAGGCCACCGTCGCCGGCATCCTCGGCGACCACGCCGCCCCGGAAGACCCCTCGGTCGCCGCGCTCAAGGGCGACGCCCGCATGGCCGCCGTGCTGCACCGCGCGCTCTGGCTGCACGTCAGCAAGCCCGAGGAGGGCCTGCTGGTCACCCGGGGCATCAACCGGTTCCGCGTCGCCGACCACGAGGTCCGCGAGACCGTCGCGTCCCTGCGCGGCACCACGCGCTACGGCCCCGGCCGCGCGGCGCTCGCCCAGCGGCTGGCCCACGCCGTGCTGGTGCGCATGGAGCAGCGCGGCGAGTCCCCCGACGACCGGGTGCAGGACGCCGTGGCCAGGTCCAAGCCCGTCAAGCAGCTCCTGGACACCGTGTGGCCCCGCGTCACGCCCGAGCAGGTGCTGTTCCGGCTGCTGTCCGACGCCGAGTTCCTGGCCCGCGCCGCCAGGAGCGACCTGACCGGCGAGGAGCGCGACGCGCTGGTCTGGGCGAAGCCGCCGCGGTCCTGGAAGTCGGCCAAGTGGTCGGCCGCCGACGCGGCGCTCCTGGACGAGCTGGCCGACCTGATCGAGCGCACCCCGACGCTCGGGCACCTCGTCGTGGACGAGGCGCAGGACCTGTCGGCCATGCAGCTCCGCGCCCTCGGCCGCCGCTGCCGCACCGGCTCGGCCACCGTACTCGGCGACCTGGCCCAGGGCACGACGCCCTGGTCGGCACGGTCCTGGGAGGAGGTCCTCGGCCACCTGGGGTTCGCCGAGGGCATGGTCACCGAGCTCACGCTGGGCTTCCGCGTGCCGCGCGAGGTGCTCGACTTCGCCGCCCGGCTGCTGCCGTCGGTGGCGCCCGCCCTGGCCGCCCCCCGGTCCCTGCGCCCCGGCCCCGGGTCGCTCACCGTCCGCCGGATCACCGACCTGCCCGCCGCCGTCACCGAGGCCGTGGCACAGGTGACGGCCCGCGAGGGCTCGGTCGGGCTGATCGCCGCCGACGCCGCCGTGCCCGCCCTCGCGGCGGCGCTCACCGCCGCGGGCGTCGCCCACGAGGTCCTCGGCCCCGACTCCTCGGCCGAGTCCCGCGTCTCACTGATCCCCGCGACGCTCGCCAAGGGCCTCGAATACGACCACGTGATCGTCGCGGAGCCCGCCGACATCGTCACCGCGGAGGACCGGGGCCTGGCCCGGCTCTACGTGGTCCTCACCCGGGCGGTGACCACGCTCACGGTCCTGCACGCCGCCGCCCTGCCCGCCCAGCTCGCGGCTCAGGCCGACGTGTAGGTGAGCTCCAGCACGCCGGTGGTGAACGGCTTGGCGTGGGCCAGCGTCAGCGGGATCTGCCCGCCGTCCTCGAACAGGCGCGTGCCCTTGCCGACGACGATCGGGTGGAGCAGCAGCCTCAGCTCGTCGACCAGACCGGCCCGCAGCAGCGCCCTGACCAGGGTGATACTGCCGTTGATCGCGATGGTCCCGCCGGGGGCGCGCTTGAGCGCGGCGATCTCGCCGGCGACGTCGCCGCTCACCACCGTCGTGCCGGCCCAGTCCGCCGTGTCCAGCGTGTCGGAGACGACGTACTTGGCCAGGGCGTTCATGCGCTCGGCGACCGGGTCGCCCGTGGCGCCGGCGAACGCCTCCTTGAACGTCTCGTAGGTCACGCGGCCGAACAGCAGGGCGTCGGCCTCGGTGAGCAGGGACGTCACCGACTCGCCCATCTCCTCGTTGAAGTAGGGGAAGTGCCAGGTCTCCGGGGCCTCGACGACGCCGTCCAACGAGATGAACTGGCTCACGACGATCTTCCGCATGGTCTCTCCTCGTCAGGTCCTGGCCCCACGCGGAGCCACACCGGCGATGGTCCCAGCGGCGTCGCGGCGTCGTACACCCCGGAAACACCGGTACAAATCCCCCGGCCCTGCCTGGGGTGACGCCACCTGCGGAGTCACCCCAGGTATTCAGGATCTTTCACGCGAGCGCGGCGACCGGCGCGCCGAACCACGTGGTGAGCGCCCGCTCCAGCGCCCCGGTGCCGGCCGCGCCCGCGTCGCCCGCCCAGGCGACGAACCCGTCCGGCCGGACCAGCAGCCCCGCCAGCTCCGGACGTTCCGGGCAGGCGACCGCGACCACGGTCACGCGGTCGCGGTGCCCGGCGGCCACCGGCGCGAGGTCCCCGGCGAGGTCGAACAGCACGGCACGGCCCTCGCGCAGATGGCCGGCGAGCGTCGAGCCGTCGGCGAGGCCGAGGTCGGGGGCGCTCGCCCCCACGAGCGGGTGGTCGCCGGGGATGGCGTACCGCTGCCAGACGCCGGAGATGCGCTTGGCGAAGTAGGTGGTGCCGGTGACGGTCCCGGCGAGGTCCTGGACCACCTGCCGCATCGCCCGGGCGCGGGGGTCCGGGCGCATGACCGACACCTGGGCGCGGGTCCAGTCCAGCACCCACGCGCCGATCGGGTGCCGCTCGGCGGTGTAGGTGTCGAGCAGCCCGTCCGGAGCCTGGCCGCGCACGGTGGCGGCCAGCTTCCAGCCGAGGTTCACCGCGTCCCCGAGGCCGAGGTTCAGCCCCTGCCCGCCGAACGGGGAATGGACGTGGGCGGCGTCGCCCGCGAGCAGGACGCGGCCGAGGCGGTACGTGGTCGCCTGGCGCGCGTTGTCGGTGAACCGCGTGGCCGCCTTGATACCGGCCACGGTCACCTCGGCCCCGGTGACGTGCCGGATCGACGCCTCCAGCTCCTCGGGCGTGACGGGGGCGTCGCGTTCGGCGCGGGGCCCGGTGAACTGGACGGTCAGGATGCGGCCCGGCACGGGGCCGTGGGCGTACACGCCGGTGGGGGTGGCGTGCCAGCCGACGCCGAGCGCCTCGGTGCCCGTCACCTCGGCCAGGGCCTGGTAGGCGGTGATCTCCGGGTCGGTGCCGGGGAAGTCGAAGCCGGCGAGCTTCCTCACCATGCTCCTGCCGCCGTCGCACCCGGCCAGCCACCGGCACCGGATCACGCTCTCGCCCGGACCGTCCGCACCCCCGTCGCGGACCGTCACCGTCACGCCCGTGTCGTCTTCGGCGAAGCCGGTCAGCTCGGCGCCCCGGCGCACCCTCACCCCGAGGCGGCCGGCCCACCCGGCGAGGATCTCCTCAAGCTGCTGCTGGTTGACCAGGCCGATCATGTCGGCCGGGCCGTGGCCGTTCAGGTCGGGGTCGTCGCCGTCCAGCAGGTCGGCGCGGAGCATGACGCCGGCGAAGTGGCCCGCGAACCGGGGCGGCGTGCGCGGGGGCCCGCCGGCCGCGCCGTCGCCTGCCGCCCGCTGCCGCATGAACGCGGCGAACTGCTCCAGGTTGCGTTCCTGCGCCTCCCGCAGCTCGTCCAGCAGGCCGCGCCGGTACAGCGCCTCCACCGACGGGGTGTTCAGCGACCCCGCCTTGATCGTGGGGTCGATCTCGTGGCGCCGCTCGACGACCAGCGCCGAGACGCCGGCGAGCGCGAGCTCGCAGGCCAGCATCAGCCCCACGGGTCCGGCGCCCGCGACCAGCACGTCCACGTCGTCCGTCATACCGTCTCCCTCATAGCTACCCTGGCTAAAAAATTACCGTAACAGTATTTTTTCAGCCAGTACAGTTATGCCGTGCAGGGTGACCCAGGGCTTCGCGAGCGCAAGAAGCGGCAGACACGGCAGTTGATCTCTGATGTGGCCTCGCATCTCTTCATCACGAAGGGCTTCGACAACGTCACGGTCACCGAGATCGCCGAGGCGGTGAACGTCTCCCCCAAGACGGTCTTCAACTACTTCCCGCGCAAAGAGGACATGTTCCTGGACCGGCTGCCCGAGGCGCTCGCCCTGATCACCGGCGCCGTCCGCGACCGGGAGCCGGATGTCGAGCCGCTGGCCGCGCTGCGCCGCCTGTTCGTCGGCCTGGCACGCGAGGGGCATCCGCTCGGCGGGGTCGGCGAGGGGTACGGCACGTTCTGGCGCGTGGTGGCCGGCTCACCGGCCCTGCTGGCGCGTATCCGCGAGTCGATCCAGGAGACCGAGAACGTCCTCGCCGCCGCGCTGGCCGAGGCCGTGGGGGCCGACCCCGGCGACCCGTGGCAGAAGACGACCGCCGCCCTCGTCGTCACCGTCTACCGCACGACGTACGCCGAGAGCGCGCGCAGGCTCATCGCCGGCGAACCCGCCGCCGAGGTCGTCGAGGACCATATCGCCCTGCTGGAGCGCGGCTTCGACGCCCTGGAGCGCGCCGTCGGGGGCCGCTGACCGCGACGTCCACCTGAAGGGCCGACGGCGTCGGGGGCCGTCACAGCGGCGTCCGCGTCACGCGGCCCGGCCCGGGACTCCCCGCGCACGCGAAAGGGCCACTCCCGGGAGACCGGGAATGGCCCTTTCGCTGTTATCTGGGATATCTGGGCGCCGAAGCGGCTCAGAAGTCCATGTCGCCGCCACCGGGGACGGCCGGAGCCTTCTCCTTCTCCGGCTTCTCGGCGATGACGGCCTCGGTGGTCAGGAACAGGGCCGCGATCGAGGCGGCGTTCTGCAGCGCCGAGCGGGTCACCTTGGCCGGGTCGATGATGCCGGCGTCGAGCAGGTTCACGTACTCGCCCGTGGCGGCGTTCAGGCCGACGCCCGCCTCCAGGTTGCGGACCTTCTCCACCACGACGCCGCCCTCAAGGCCGGCGTTCACGGCGATCTGCTTGAGGGGCTCCTCCAGCGCCTTGCGGACGATCGAGGCGCCGGTGGCCTCGTCGTTGAAGAGCTCCAGCTTGTCGAAGGCCTTCGCGCCCGCCTGGATCAGAGCCACGCCACCGCCGGGGACGATGCCCTCCTCGACGGCCGCCTTGGCGTTGCGGACGGCGTCCTCGATGCGGTGCTTGCGCTCCTTGAGCTCGACCTCGGTCGCCGCGCCGGCCTTGATGACGGCCACGCCGCCGGCCAGCTTGGCCAGGCGCTCCTGCAGCTTCTCGCGGTCGTAGTCCGAGTCGGTGTTCTCGATCTCGGCGCGGATCTGGTTCACCCGGCCCGCGATCTGCTCGGGGTCGCCGGCACCGTCGACGATGGTGGTCTCGTCCTTGGTGATGATGATCTGGCGGGCGCGGCCCAGCAGGTCGAGGGTGGCGGTCTCCAGCTTGAGGCCGACCTCCTCGCTGATGACCTGGCCGCCGGTGAGGGTGGCGATGTCGCCGAGCATGGCCTTGCGGCGGTCGCCGAAGCCGGGGGCCTTCACCGCGACGGACTTGAACAGGCCGCGGATCTTGTTGACGACCAGGGTGGCCAGGGCCTCGCCCTCGACGTCCTCGGCGATGATGACCAGCGGCTTGCCGGACTGCACGACCTTGTCGAGCAGGGGCAGCAGGTCCTTGTTGGCGGAGACCTTGCCGTTGACGATGAGGATGTAGGCGTCGTCGAGGACGGCCTCCATGCGCTCCGGGTCGGTCACGAAGTACCCGGAGATGTAGCCCTTGTCGAAGCGCATACCCTCGGTGAGCTCAAGCTCCAGCCCGAAGGCGTTGCTCTCCTCGACGGTGATGACGCCTTCCTTGCCGACCTTGTCCATCGCCTCGGCGATCATCTCGCCGATCTGGGTGTCGCCGGCGGAGATGGAGGCGGTGGAGGCGATCTGCTCCTTGGTCTCCACGTCCTTGGCAATCTTGGAGAGCTCTTCGCTCACGCGCTCGACGGCGGCCTCGATGCCCCGCTTGAGGGACATCGGGTTGGCGCCGGCGGCGACGTTGCGCAGCCCCTCGCGTACCAGCGCCTGGGCGAGCACGGTGGCGGTGGTGGTGCCGTCACCGGCGACGTCGTCGGTCTTCTTGGCGACTTCCTTGACGAGCTCGGCCCCGATCTTCTCCCACGGGTCCTCGAGCTCGATCTCCTTGGCGATGGAGACACCGTCGTTGGTGATGGTGGGCGCGCCCCACTTCTTCTCCAGCACGACGTTGCGGCCCTTGGGCCCAAGGGTCACCTTGACGGCGTCGGCGAGCTGGTTCATACCGCGCTCGAGACCGCGCCGGGCGTCCTCGTTGAACGCGATCATCTTGGCTGCCATACGGCTAGACCTCCCAGATACAGGGTGGCTTGCGACGGATCGAGCCGACGCCCGCGACGGCATGTAGACCCGCTCCTCCACGACCCTGTCGCCGTGGACCACCGGGCCCCATCGCCTCGATCCAGGTTGTCACTCTCCACACGAGAGTGCCAACGAACTATTTAGCACTCTACCCGGTCGAGTGCAAGCGACCACCCCTATGACCTGGGAGGCACACGGATTTCTCCGACCGTATGCCGAATATTGGGCCTGCCCCTCATCCGGCGGCGGCCGGGCGGGCGACGATGTCCCACGTCAGAACGGGAGAGGGCCCGCCCGCCCTTGCGCAGGGCGGACCGGACCCTCCTTCTCGTGACTGTGATAGACCAGTGGATCTCTTCGACTGCGGCCGGGCTTCGCCGGCCGCGTCACACAGTCCGTACGGACTCGGCCTGGGGACCCTTCTGGCCCTGTGTGATCTCGAACTCCACCCGCTGACCCTGTTCGAGGGAACGGTATCCCTCCGCCAGGATCGCTGAGTAGTGGACAAACACGTCCTTACCACCGTCTACCGCGATGAAGCCGTAGCCCTTGTCCGCGTTAAACCATTTGACGGTGCCCTGCGCCACTTTCCGACTCCTCTTGCTGGGCTCCGGACCCCGCCCACTCCTCCGCGAGGTCCGTGACCTTCGGAACCGAGACGCATGCGAACTCCTCGGCCACGTCGATCGTTCTCGACCATACCTGTGGCATGCCTTGGCGCAACAGAGTCAATCACGAAACTACTTCTTGACGTTCGCTCAAAGCGGTACGTGACTATTTCGCACTCGCGTTTAGTTAGTTGACAATTACACTACCGAGGGGACCCAGTAAAAGCTTCTATTGTGATAGTTGGGCCGTTCAAGGGCCCAGAACGCACGAACGCCCGCCCGTCCCGGGGGACGAGCGGGCGTTCGGCCCGGCTTGCGGTCAGCCGCCGGCGACCGCGGGGATCACCGAAACCTGGGCTCCGTCGGGGGTGGGGGTGTCAAGTCCGTCCACGAAACGGACATCCTCTTCTCCGACATACACGTTGACAAAACGGCGGATGCTGCCCGTTTCGTCCAGGATACGAGCCCCGATTCCGGGGTAGTCGGCGTCGAGCTTCTGCAGCACGTCGCGAAGGGTGGCCCCTTCGCCCGTCACCTCGGCGGCACCGTCGGTGTACGTACGGAGAATCGTCGGAATCCGTACAGAAACGCTCATTTATAGGGACCTTTCAGGAGTTTTCCACGACAGCCGTACGAAATGCGTCGAGAGAGGGACGGATCACCGCGGTCGGCCGGGCGCCGGACGCGACCGCGTCCAGGGTCTTGAGGCCGTCGCCGGTGTTGAGCACCACCGTCTCGGCCTCGGGGTCCAGCAGGCCCTTCTCGGTGAGCTTCTTGAGCACGCCCACGGTGACGCCGCCCGCCGTCTCGGCGAAGATGCCCTCGGTGCGGGCGAGGAGCCGCACGGCGTCCACGATCTCGGCGTCGGTGACGTCCTCGACCGCGCCAGCCGTGCGGCGGGCGATGTCGAGCACGTAGGGGCCGTCCGCGGGGTTGCCGATGGCCAGCGACTTGGCGATGGTGCGCGGCTTGACCGGCTGCACGACCTCCCGCCCGGCCTTGAAGGCGGCCGACACCGGCGAGCAGCCCTCCGCCTGCGCGGCGAAGATCTTGTACGGCTTGTCCTCGACGAGGCCGAGCTTGATCAGCTCCTTGAAGCCCTTGTCGATCTTGGTGAGCTGGGAGCCCGAGGCGACCGGGATGACGATCTGGTCGGGAATGCGCCACCCGAGCTGCTCGGCGATCTCGTACGCCAGCGTCTTGGAGCCCTCGGCGTAGTACGGCCGCAGGTTCACGTTGACGAAACCCCACCGGTCGCCCAGCGGGTCGCCGATGAGCTCCGAGCAGAACCGGTTGACCTCGTCGTAGGTGCCCTCGATGCCGACCAGGCGGCCGCCGTACACCGAGGCCATGACGATCTTGGGTTCTTCGAGGTCGGCGGGGATGAACACGCACGCGTCGAGCCCGGCGCGGGCCGCCGCGGCGGTGACGGCGCCGGCCAGGTTGCCGGTGGAGGAGCAGGACAGCGTGTGGAAGCCGAAGGTGCGCGCCGCCTCCAGGGCGATGGCGACCACCCGGTCCTTGAAGGAGTGGGTGGGGTTGCCCGAGTCGTCCTTGACGTGCAGGCTGCGCAGCCCCAGCTCACGCGCCAGGTTGTCGGCCTTGACCAGCTTGGTCCAGCCGGGGGCGAGGTTGGGCTTGGCGGCGACGTCGGCCGGGACCGGCAGTAGCGCCCGGTAGCGCCAGATGTTGGCGGGACCTGCGGCGATCTGCTCACGCGTGACGGGCGCGGCCCCGTCGAAGTCGGGGCCGCTCCAGGTGTAGGCCACTTCGAGTGGCCCGAAACACTCGATACACGCGAAGCTCGGGCCCAGGGGATAGCGGGTGCCGCATTCGCGGCAGGACAGGCCGACGGCGGGGCCGAAGTCGTTGGAGGTGGTGATCTCAGCTGTTGCGAGCGCCATGAAGCGAGGCCTTTCCCTCATCTTCGCCCGGACCACCTTGGTCCCGGGCCGGAATTGGCACCTGTCCCGGCCGGTCTCACTGGTCTAAGTGCCGCGACATTCGGAGACGCGATGACCACAGCCGGGAGGGTTGCCGGGGCTTCGCAGGGCCGGTCCCTCCACCCCTCTGGATGAGCAATGTTCAGTTGTAAGACTGCCGACATGACAGGCAGACCGACATCACTGTACCTCGCACCCGGCGGGACAGGCGTGCCGTCTCGTATCATGAGACGGTGCCGACCGCATGTCGGTCAGGCCAGCGGGCCGTAGGCGTCGCCGAGGATGCCCTGGACGTACTTGCGCGCCTGGTGGATGCGCGATTTGGCGGTGCCGAGCGGGATGCCGAGCTGCTCGGCCACCTGGTTGTAGTCGAGCTGGCAGATGTCACGCAGCACCAGGGCCTGCGCCAGGTCGGGCTTGTCGGCCTCCAGGGCCTCCATCGCGTCCAGCAGGTCGAGCCGGTAGCCGGCGATCACGCTCACCCGGCCCGGGTCGGCCCGCAGGTCGGGCAGGTCCTCCGACGCCTGCTCGGCGGCGCGCCGCTTGAGCGTGCGGTAGGTGGTGCGGGCGCAGTTGGCCGTCACGATGTGCAACCAGGTGGAAAAACGTGCCCGGCCCTCGAACCTGCCGATGTTGCGGGCGACCGCCAGCAAAGTATCCTGGCAAGCCTCCTCCGCGTCCTGGTGGTAGGGCAGGAACTTCGCGCAGTGGCGCAGAACGTCGGGCTCGATGCGGCGGAGAAGCTCCCCGAGGGACCGGTGGTCGCCCTGAGCGGCGTCGCGGGCGAGCTCTTCGGTCGTATCGTCAAGCGCCATACCGGGGCCTCCATCGACCGTCCGCGCCTCGCCTCGCCCTGACCACCAGCCCATCCTATTGGGAGAGTTAAATTTCATTAATCCACGGCCAGGTGAGCTTTCCGGCGGAGAAGAACGGCGTGGAGACGACCGCCACGGCGGACGAGGAGTGGTGATGGGCGGATGAACACGGTACTCATGGCCTCGAACCGGGGCCCGGTCTCGTTCACGCTCGCCGACGACGGCACGCTGACCATGCGCAGAGGCGGCGGGGGCATGGTCTCCGGGCTCTCCGAGGTCGCCAAGGACGCCGACGTCCTGTGGGTCTGCGCCGCCCTCTCCGACGGCGACCGCAGCGCCGTGCGCCGCGCCCCCGGCGGCCGGCTGGACCAGGCGGGCTACGACACCGGCGCGGTGCGCATGCTGGACATCCCGCCCGCGACGTTCCACCGCGCCTACAACGCGGTGGCCAACTCGACGCTGTGGTTCGTCAACCACCTGCTCTACGACACGCCGAACTCCCCGCAGTTCGACACCCGCTTCCGCCGCGAGTGGGAGTCCTACCAGGACTACAACGCCGCGTTCGCGCTGGCCCTGGCCGAGGAGGCCGCGCACGGCGCCCGCGTCATGATCCAGGACTACCACCTGACCCTGGCCCCCGCGATGCTGCGGGTGGAACGCCCCGACCTGCGCATCGCGCACTTCTCGCACACCCCCTGGGCGCCGCCCGAGTACTTCTCGCTGCTGCCCGACGACATCTCCGCCGAGCTGCTGTCCGGCATCCTGGGCGCCGACCGCGCGGGCTTCCTCACCGCCCGCTGGGCCTCGGCGTTCATGGACTGCTGCGAGACGCTGCTCGGCGCGCACGTCGACCGCGCCGCGCGCACGATCACCTACGAGGACCGGGTGACCCGCGTCGGCGTCCATCCCCTCGGCGTGGACGGCGACGCGCTGTGGGCGCGGGCGCTGGAGCCGGACGTCGAGTCCCACATGACGGCGCTGCGCGAGCGGGTGGGCGACAAGAAGCTCATCGTGCGCATCGACAGGACCGAGCTGTCCAAGAACATCGTGCGCGGCCTGCTCGCCTACAAGCAGTTCCTGACCGACCATCCCGAGTGGCACGGCAAGGTCGTCCACCTGGCCTTCGCCTACCCCTCGCGCCACGACCTGCCCGAGTACCGCGAGTACACCGCGGCCGTGCAACGCTGCGCCACCGAGATCGAGGACGAGTTCGGCGGCGAAGACTGGGATCCGCTGATCCTCAACGTCAACGACGACTACGCCCGGTCGCTGGCGGCCTACCGCATGGCCGACGTCCTGCTCGTGAACCCGATCAGGGACGGCATGAACCTGGTCGCCAAGGAGGGCCCGATCCTCGCGCCGCACTGCGCGCTCGTGCTGTCGCGCGAGGCGGGCGCGGCCGCGGAGCTCGGGGCCGACGCCCTGGTGGTCAACCCTTACGACGTCTCGGGCACGGCGAACGCCCTGCACGACGCGCTGGTGCTGCCGGAGGAGGAGCGCGCCAAGCGCGGGGCGCGCCTGCGCGCGGCGGCCACCGCGCTGCCCCCGCACCAGTGGTTCGCCGACCAGCTCGCCGCCCTCGACTGCTGAGGCCGCTGGGGTAGGGGATTTCTAGCCTTGGCGGTCCCGGGGTGAAAGGTCCGCTCGATGGTAATTTCGGGTGGGATCGTGGCCCACTTCGAGACCCGGGGGTTCTGTGAGCTCGACCGCTGTCGTCCGATCGCTCACCCGGGACCGCCCCACCTGGCTCATCTACTTCCAGCTCTGCATCTTCGCGACCTACCTGTACGGCCTGTCCGCCGCGCTCCCGCTGCTGCGCCTCGACCAGGGCGTCTCGCAGGCCGTCGCGGGCCTGCACGGCACGGCCATGGCCGCCGGCGGCGTGACCAGCGGCCTCGCCATGCCGCGCGTGATGGCCAGGCTCGGCCGGCGCCTGACGACCTGGATCGGCACGGCCGCGATGACGTTCGGGGTCACGCTGGTGGCCCTCACCCCGGCGCTCCCGGTCACACTGCTCGGGTACGGGCTGGCCAGCGCGGGCGGCTCGATCGCGCTGTACGCCGGCATGTCGGTGCTGAGCGACCACCACGGCGTCGCGGGGCCCGCGGCCATCAACGAGGCCAACGCGGTCGGCGTGACGGTCGGCATCGGCGTGTCCTACCTGATCAGCGCGCTGGCGCCCACCCCGCTCGGCTGGCGCGCCGGCATCCTGGTCACGCCGGTCGCGGCATTGCTGCTGCTCGCCCTGATGGGCCGCGTGTGGATCCCGCGGGACACCTCGGCGGGGCGCGCGTCGGCGCGTGAGGTCCCCACCGGCCCCAAGGTCCCCTACGACTGGCGGTTCCACACCGCGTGCGGGGTGCTGTTCTGCCTGGTGGCGATGGAGTTCCTGTTCAACATGTGGGCGGCCAGGCTGCTGGCCGACCGCACCGGCATGACGGCCGCCGCCGCGGCCACCGGGCTGACGGCGTTCACCGTCGGCGTCGCCGCCGGCCGGTTCGCGGCCGGGCGGCTGACCCTGCGGTTCGATCCCACGCCGCTGCTGACCTGCGCGCTGTTCGTGACCCTCACCGGCTGGGCGGTGTTCTGGCTCGGCGACACACCGGCGCTGTGCTACGCCGGCCTGGTGCTGAGCGGCGTCGGCGCCGCGGTGCAGTTCCCGCTCGGCCTGGCGAGGGTCATCGCGTCCTCGGGCGGCCGCGCGGCCGAGGCCAGCGCGGCGGCCTCGGTGTGGGCCTCCACCGCGACCGGTGTCGGCCCGTTCGCGCTCGGGGCCCTGGCGGACGGCTTCGGCACGCACACGGCGTTCCTGATCGTCCCGCTGCTGATCTTCTGTGCCGTCTGCGGGATCGCGGTCAGCTCGTGGCGCGCGGCGGAAGCGCGTCCGCCAGCGCCGTGAGCAGCGCCGCGACCCCGGCCGGGCCGTCCACGACGACGTCGGCGCGCCGGGCCAGCTCGGTGACCTCGGTGGAGGCGCTGCACACCGTCACGCCCGGCAGGCCCGACAGGCGTACGGCCTCGAACGCCGCCAGGTCGCCCAGGTCGTCCCCGGCGAACAGCACCGACCGCGCGGCGCGCTCGGCCAGGAAAGCGCCGAGCGCGTGGCCCTTGTCCATGCCGGACGGCCTGAGCTCCAGGACCAGCCGCCCCGGCTCGACCGCGAGCCCGGTCTCGGCGGCGAGCTTGGCCAAGGGCTCGCGCAGGGCCCGCAGCGTCCCCTCCGGGTCCGGGGCGCGGCGGGTGTGGACGGCGACGGCCCGGCCCTTGTCCTCCAGGGTCACGCCCGGCTCGGCGCCGTCGGTGAGGGTGAACCCGAGGGAGGCCACCAGGGCGGGCACCTCGGCGCGGACGCGCTCGACGCCGGGCGGGGGCGGTGGCGAGGTCACCCGCCCGCCCTCCCAGCGTTCGAGGCCGTACTGGCCGAGGACGACCAGCCCGGGGACGTCGGCGAGGCCGGGCCCGCCGGGCACCCGGCCGTACTCGATGGCGGTGGCGGCGGGGCGGCCGGTGACGATCGCGACGGCGCCCACCAGGCCGCCGAGCCGCACCAGCGCGGCGGCGGCCTCGGGGGCGACGCGGGCGTCGGCGGGGTCGGGGACGATGGGCGCCAGCGTGCCGTCGAAGTCGAGGCCGATCACCGCGCCCGTCGGATCCGCCTTTATGGCAGCTAACCCGGCATTGTCGGGCAACACTTCATGAGTCACGCGTGAAGCAGTACCCCTGGATTCAGGGACGCATACCGAGACGCCGCGCCGCGCGCTCGCGCTGCCGGGAGGCGCGCAGCCGCCGCAGCCGCTTCACGGTCATCGGATCGTGGGCCAGCGCCTCGGGACGGTCGATGAGCCGGCCGAGCAACTGGTAGTACCGCGTCGCCGAGATCTCGAACGTCTCGCGGATCGCCTGCTCCTTGGCCCCCGCGTGGCGCCACCACTGGCGTTCGAAGGCGAGGAGCTCGCGGTCCCTGGCGGACAGCTCCCCGGCGGCGTGGGGAACCGCGGCGTCCTCGGCGTCGGGAACTGCGGCGTCCTCGGCGTCGCCGTCACCGTGGTCCGGCGCGGTGTCCATGATGTCCTCCTCGATCGGGCACGCGGAGAGGCGGACGGCAGGCCGGGCGGGGGAATGCGGGAGACCAGCGAACGTGCGCCCGGGCGAGCGCGCCCCTGGACCACGACGCGCGTGTGGGGCCCGACGCCATGCTAGTAGGGATTTCGCGGCTGTTCATGACAGTTCGGGAGACCTGGGGGCCCGGTTCCCGGACGACGGGCCCGGTCCCGCGCACCTCACCGGATATGTGGGTATATCCGTGGATGGAGTATGGGTTTGATCGGGCCGGTCGAAGCCGAAGATCGGTTGGTCGTTGATATGTCCGGACGCGCCCCTATGACACCGCCTTCTCGCGACGTAAGGTCACCAAGTGTGACCTCTGTCATCACGCTCCTCACCGACTACGGGCTGGAAGACGGCTTCGTGGCGTCGTGCCACGGGGTCATCTTGGGCATCGCCCCGCAGACGCGGATCATCGACGTCTGTCACCTGGTCCCGGCCGGTGACATCCGCCGCGGCGCCGCTATCCTCGCCCAGACGCTGCCGTACCTCCCCGCCGGCGTCCACATCGCCGCCGTCGACCCCGCCGCCGCCTGCACGCGGCGCTCGGTCGTCGTCGAGGCCGGGCAGCGGGTGTTCATCGGCCCGGACAACGGCCTGCTGTCGTGGGCAGTGCTCGCCTCGGGCGGCGCGCGGGCGGCGTACGAGATCACCAACGACGAGCTGTTCCTCACCCCCGTGTCGCCGACCTTCCACGGGCGCGACATCTACGCGCCGGTGGCCGCCCACCTGTGCGCGGGGCGCAAACCCGCCGACCTCGGCCCGGAGGTCGCCCTCGACCGGTTGCTGCAGCTCCCCGCGCCGACGGCGAGGCTCGGCCAGGACGCGGCCGAGGGCGAGGTGCTCTCCCTGGACCGCTACGGCAACGTCCAGCTCTCCGTCACCGCCGACGACCTGGCGTCCCTCGGGATCCGTGTCGGCGACACGCTGGCGGTCTCCATGGGCAGGCGGCAGGTCACCGTCCCGTTCCGCGACACCTACGCCGCCGTGCCGCCGGGCAACCTGGTCGCGTTCACCGACTCGGCGGGCATGGTGTCGGTGGCCGTCAACTCCGGCGACGCCGCCCAGCGCCTCGGCCTGCCGCCGGGAGCGCACGTGCGGCTCGCACGGGTGACCGGCGGATGAGCCCTGTGCCGAATGTCCTGATCGCGAGGATCTCCGGAGAGGCGGCCCGGGTCAAACTTCGGTCAAACGGTAATGTGCCGGGCATGCGCGCGACGGCGGCGGAACGCGGGCCGGCACGTGCCCTGACCTAGCACTTCTTCGCCGGCGCCGGCGCGGGCGACGGGGTCCCGTCACGTAAACGCCCGCCAATCATTGCTCTCGACTGACCGTCTCAGCCATCGACAGGCCTCCCGGGTTCGGTACTGTCTGAGCGGTCACGTTCAGTAACCATCTGAGCACTGCGGATATTCGACCGCCTCTGGCTCGGTGGTTCTCTCAAGGAGAAGCACGCATGATTCGCCGCATTCTGGTCACTACGGCATGCGCCGGGATCGCCATCATCGCCCCCGCCGCCGCCGCTTCCGCCGACACCGCCAAGCCCGCCAACACCGCCAAGGCCAACTGCTGCCCCTGCGGCTCCGTCGCGGCGGTCGTCCCCACCGCCCCGGTCGCGGTCGCTCCGGTGTGCGGCCCGTCGGTCGTCGGCGGCTACGCCCTGGGCGGCGCCTGGGGCGGCGGCTACGTCGGCGGAGCGGGCTACGTCGGCGGGGGTTACCTCGGCGGAGGCTACCTCGGCGGCTACGGCTACGCCGGCGGTAACGGCTACGGCGGGGGCCACCACAGTGGCAACGTCGGCGTCGGCACCGGCGGCCTCGTGGGCGTCGGCGTGGGGAGCATCGACATCCTCTGACGCTCGCGCGTCGGACACCAAGGGCGGTGTCCCATGGACCGGGCCATCGGACACCGCCCTTACCGTGCTCATGAGGTCAGGCGTTGATCACGTCCTGCGCCTCGGCGAAGTGGCAGGCGCTCGGGTGCCCGCCCGCGCGGATCTCCAGAAGGGGTTCCTGCTCGGCGCAGATGTCCTGCGCCTTCCAGCAGCGCGTGCGGAACCGGCAGCCCGACGGCGGGTCGGCCGGCGACGGCGGGTCGCCCTGCAGGATGATCCGCTCGCGGCCCTCCCTGCCCTCGGGGTCGGGCACCGGCACGGCCGACAGCAGCGCCTGGGTGTAGGGGTGGCTCGGCCGCTCGTAGATGTCGGCGTCCTTGCCCAGCTCCACGATCTTGCCCAGGTACATCACCGCGACCCGGTCGGAGATGTGCCGGACGACCGACAGGTCGTGGGCGATGAAGATGTACGCGAGGTTGAACTCGTTCTGCAGGCGCTCCAGCAGGTTCATCACCTGGGCCTGGATCGACACGTCGAGCGCCGACACGGGCTCGTCGCAGATGATGATCTCAGGCTGGAGCGCCAGGCCGCGGGCGATGCCGATGCGCTGCCGCTGACCGCCGGAGAACTGGTGCGGGTACCGGTTGATGTGCTCGGGGTTGAGGCCGACGACCTCCAGCAGCTCCTGCACCTTCTTGCGGCGGTCGCCCCGGGGCGCCACCTCGGAGTGGATCTCGAACGGCTCCCCGATGATGTCGCCGACGGTCATGCGGGGGTTCAGCGAGGTGTAGGGGTCCTGCATGACCATCTGGATGTTGCGGCGCATCCGCTTGAGCTCCGACCCGCGCGCCTTACCCAGGTCGACGCCCTTGATCTTCGCCTCTCCCGAGGTGGGCCGCTCCAGCGCCATCAGCAGCTTCGCCAGCGTGGACTTGCCGCAGCCGGACTCGCCGACGACGCCGAGGGTCTCGCCGGGGTGCAGGTCGAACGAGACGCCGTCCACCGCCTTGATGGCGCCGATCTGACGCTTGAAGACGATGCCCTGGCTCAGCGGGAAGTGCTTGACCAGGTCACGGACCTGAAGAATCGGCTCACCCGACGGTGCCATCGAGGACCTCCCTGTAGTAGTGGCAGGCGCTGCCGCGCGTCCCGCTGATCTCGTACAGCGGAGGCACGTCGCTCAGGCAGTTGTCCCGGCGGTACGGGCAGCGGGGGTGGAAGGCACAGCCCGAGGGCATGTCGAGCAGGTTCGGCGGAAGGCCCTTGATGGCGTACAGCTCCTGGCCCTTCATGTCGACCCGGGGGATCGAGTCCAGAAGGCCCTTGGAGTAGGGGTGCGCCGGGGTCTTGTAGAGGTCGTACACGGGGGCGTTCTCGACGATGCGCCCCGCGTACATGACGGCGATCTTGTCGGCGACGTCCGCCACGACGCCGAGGTCGTGAGTGATCAGGATGAGCCCCATGTTGCTCTCGCGCTGCAGCTCGGCGAGCAGCTCCATGATCTGCGCCTGGACGGTCACGTCCAGCGCGGTGGTGGGCTCGTCGGCGATGAGCACCTCGGGGTCCAGCGCGATCGACATCGCGATCATGATGCGCTGGCGCATGCCGCCGGAGAACTGGTGCGGGTAGTCGTTGACCCGCTGGCGCGCGGCCGGGATGCGGACCCGGTCCATGAGCTCGACGGCCTTCTTCATGGCGTCGCGCTTGGACACGCCCCGGTGGACGCGGAACATCTCGCTGATCTGCCATCCGACGGTGAACACCGGGTTCAGCGCCGACAGGGCGTCCTGGAAGATCATCGCGATGCGCTGGCCGCGGATCTGGCTGCGCGCCTGGTCCGACAGCTTGAGCAGGTCGGTGCCGCGGAAGCGCACCTCCCCCTTGGGGATCCGTGCGGGCGGCATGTCGAGGATGCCCATGATGGCCTGCGCGGTCACGGACTTGCCCGATCCGGACTCGCCGAGGACGGCCAGCGACTCGCCGGCGTTGACCGTGTAGCTCACGCCGTTGACGGCCCGGACCACGCCCTGGCGGGTGGTGAACTCCACGTGCAGGTTGTCCACCGCGAGCAGCGGCTCTGCCGTGTCCTCGCCCGGCTGCAGGCGCGTGTCGATCGAAGGGTTCTTCACCTCGGTGCCTTCCTACCGCAGCTTGGGGTCGAGCGCGTCACGAACCGCGTCACCCAGCATCACGACGCTGAGGATGGTCAGGCTCAGGAACAGCGCGGGGAACAGCAGCGGCAGCGGCGCCTCCAGGAAGCGGTTGCGCGCGTCCGCGATCATCAGGCCCCAGGAGATCTGCGGCGACTGGATGCCGACGCCGAGGAACGACAGGGCCGCCTCGCCGGCGATGAACGCGCCGAGGTTGATGGTCGAGACCACGATCACGGGCGCGACCGCGTTCGGCAGGATGTGCCTGAGCATGATCCGCCACGGTCCCGCGCCGAGCGCGCGGGCGGCCACCACGTAGTCCTGGTGCTTGGCGGTGATCACCGCGGCCCGCATGATGCGCAGCACCATCGGCCACGCGAGCAGGGACAGGGCCAGCACGACGCTGCCGATGCCGGCGTTGTCGCGGCCGACGACCGCGAGGATGAGCAGGGCGCCCAGGATCGCGGGGATGGCGAAGAAGATCTCGGCGACGCGGGAGAGGATCACGTCCACCCAGCGCCCGTAGAAGCCGGCGAGCAGACCGAGTACTCCTCCGACGAACCCGGTCAGGCCCGCGCTGATGAAACCGACCAGGATCGAGACCCTGGCGCCGTGGATGACCCGCGAGTAGACGTCGCATCCGAGGTTGTCGCTGCCGAACCAGTGTTCGGAGTTCCAGGTCTTGCGCGCGTCGGCGAGCTGGCAGGTCGAGGGGTCGACGCCGACCGTGTCGAACAGGCCGGGGAACGCCGAGATCAGCACGAAGATCGCGACCATCAGGGCGCCGATGATGAACACCGGGTTGCGCCGCAGGTCGTACCAGGCGTCCGACCACAGGCTGGCCGGCTTCTCCGTCTTGACCGGCTTGGCCGGCGGCGCGGCGGGGGCGGCCGCGGGCAGAGTGTCGTTACTCATAGCGGATCCTGGGGTCGAGGACGGCGTACAGCAGGTCGACCACGAGGTTGGCCACGATGTAGATCAGGACCAGGACCGTCACGATGCCGACCACGACGGGGTTCTCCCGCAAGTAGACGGACTGGAAAAGCTGCTGACCGATACCGGGCAGGTTGAAGATGGTCTCGGTGATCACCGCGCCGCCCATGAGCGTGCCGAGGTCGGCGCCCAGGTACGTCACCATGGGGATCAGCGAGTTGCGCAGCGCGTGCCGTCCGAGCACCCGCCTGCGTGGCATGCCCTTGGCGATGGCCGTCCGCACGTAGTCGGCGCGCAGGGTCTCCATCAGGCTCGTCCGCGTGAGGCGGGTCAGATAGGCGATGGAGACGGTGGCGAGCACGAAGCCCGGCAGCAGGTAGCTGCGCATGCCGTCCCCCACGCCCGCGACCGGGAAAAGCGCGAGCCCGGTGCTCTGCTTGAGCTTGACGCCGAGGACGAGCTGGAGCACGAAGCCGCTGACCAGCGTGGGAATCGAGACCAGCAGCAGGGTGAAGGCCAGGATGGCCTTGTCCTCCCACTTGCCGCGGCGCAACGCGGCCCACAGGCCGAGCCCGACGCCGATGATCGCCTCGAAGATGAGCGCCGTCATCGCCAGCTTGAAGGTGACCTGGAACTTGCCCTCGAAGATGGTCGAGACGGGCAGGCCGCGGAACGTGGTTCCGAAGTTGCCCGAGACGATGTCACGGATGTAGTACCCGTACCGCACGATCAGCGGCTCGTTCAGGTGGAACTGTTCCCTCATCGCCGCCGCGAAGACGGGATCGACGCGCTTCTCGCCGGCCAGCGCCTGGAGGGGGTCGCCCGGAAGGGCGTAAACGATGGCGAAGATGAGGAACGTGGTGCCCAGCAACACAGGGATCGCCTGCAGCAGGCGCCGTAGCACGTAGCGGCCCATTCATTCTCCCGATCATTACAAAGGGCAGCCCGCCGCAACCTCTGGGCTGCCCTCGTGGGTGGTCGCCCACCCCGGGCGGTTCGAATGTATCGAACCACCCGGGGTGGTTGACGTCAGGCCTTCTCTACGTTGAACAGGTCGATCCGCTCGAACGGGTCAATCTTGACGTTCTTCACGTGCTGCGAGTATGCGCCGTTGGTCTGGTAGAAGTACACCGGGATGTACGGGAGCTCCTTCAGGACCAGGTCGTCGGCCTGCTGGTAGTACTTGACGCCCTCGTCCAGGGTCTTGGCGGCGTCGCCCTTGGTGAGCAGGTCGTCGAACTCCTTGCTCTTGAACCCGGAGTAGTTGGAGCTGCCGCCGCTGCCGAACTGCGGGCGCAGGTAGTTCTCCGGCGACGGGTAGTCCATGATCCACGCCATGCGGAAGGACCCGGTCCACTTCTTGGCGCCCAGGTCGTCGAGGATGGTGGCGAACTTCTCGACGGGCTTCGGCGTCACCTTCGCACCGAGGTTGGTGCGCAGGTTGTTGGCGATGGCCTCGATCCACTCCTTGTGGCCGCCGTCGCCGTTGTAGCCGATGACGACCTCGCTCATCTTGTCGCCGCCGGCCTGCTGGAACAGGGCCTTGGCCTTGGCGGGGTCGTAGGTGCACGCCTCGCCGCAGGCGCCCTGGCGGTAGCCGGCGACGACGGGGCTGATGAAGTCGTCGGCCGGGACGCGGGTGCCGGAGAAGACGGTCTCGGTGATCGTCTTGCGGTCGATCGCCATGGAGATCGCCTTGCGGATGTCCGCGTTCTTGGCGTAGTCCGCGCCACTCTCGACCGGGAAGCCGATGTAGCCGATACCGGAGGAGGGCTGCTCGATGTAGCGGTCGCCGAACTCCTGCTTGGCGGTGGCGATGGCCTCGGGGGGCAGCTGGTCCATGATGTCCAGGTTGCCGGCGCGCAGGTCGTTGAAGGCGGTGGCCAGGTCGGTGTAGATCTTGAAGTCGACGGCGTCGACCTTGGCCTTGCCCTCCTTGAACTCCTCGTTGCGGACCGTGGAGATGGTCTGGTCCGTGCCGCGCTTCCACGGCTTGGCGATCTTGAAGGGGCCGTTGCCGACCGGGTTGGAGCCGAAGTCGGCCTTCAGCTTGCCCTCGGACTCGAAGGCGGCCTTGGGCAGCGGGGAGAACGCCGTGTAGCCCAGCATGGTCGGGAAGCCGGAGAAGGGGTTCTTGAGCTGGACGGTGAAGGTCTTGTCGTCGACGACCTTCAGGCCGCTGAGGGTGGTCGCCGACGGCGTCTTGCCCTCGCCCGGGTTCAGCTCGTCGTAGCCGGCGATGCTGCCGAAGAAGTAGTTGCCCTCCTGGGCGTTGGCGCCGTTCGCCGTGTAGTTCCAGGAGTCGACGAAGTTCTGGGCGACGACGGGTTCACCGTTGTGCCACTTGTACCCGTCCTTGAGCTTGACCGTCCACGTCGTGGAGTCCGTCGACTCGATGGACTCGGCGATGCGGTTGTAAGGCTTCTTCTCCGCGTCGTAGTCGACGAGTCCGACGAACAGGGCGTTCAGCACTTCAGCGCCGGCGGTCTCGGTGGTGTTGCCCGGAATGAGGTCGTGCTGAGGCTCGGCGATCTCAACCCGCACCGCTCCCGCGTTCCCCGCGGCGGCGGTGCCCGAACTGGAACTGGATGTGTCGCCGCTACCGCCACACGCCGCAACCGCCAGCGCGAGCAACGCGGTCGCCGTGACGATCTGTGCGCCCTTGGTCACACGCATCGTGGATTGTCCTCCCTCTAAGGTGAGCGTTGACACTGAGCCGCTCATGTCAGCACGCCTCTCAGAGGATCCGGCCCTGAGATTCGCGGACACGGTCAAGTCAGTTGACGCCCTGCCAGTCGACCGCGAGCATCCCTCACTACTTCTCACCAGCGAGTCTCTGGTGCATTGCAGTTCGGTCACACGTCGTCCTGTCGGGCGTCACACGCATACCAACTAGGCCGCCAATAATGCCTTGATATGGCACAAAGTCGTCACTAAGGTACACACGCCAGGCCAGTGGTCGCGCCTCATGGCATACAGGACGTCGCTCCGTTCCCCCGGTCTACCTGCGCGGACGCGCGCGCCCCCGCGCGACCCCCGAACGTTCGGACCCCCGTCCCGATCGAATGGAACCGCAGGCATCTCATTCACCCGGATCCAATAGAGTCCATGCCATGAGTCAGCCGGATTCCGCTGTCGCGGACTCCCGGGCGGGCGACCGGGCGCACGGCTCCTCCCAGGGAGGGAAGGAGTCGCTGTCCGCGCTCGCCGAGCGCCACGGGTTGCGACGCGCCATCGCGCGCCCCAGTCTGCCCGTTTACCTGCGTCAACTGTGGGAGCGGCGGCACTTCGTCCTGACGTACGCCACGTCGCGCAACGTCTCGAAGTACTCCGACTCGATCCTCGGGCAGCTCTGGCAGGTCCTGACGCCGCTGCTGAACGCGGCCGTCTACTACCTGATGTTCGGCCTGATCCTGGGGCAGAAGAACAACATCACCAACTATCCGGCGTTCCTCATCACCGGTGTGTTCGTGTACGGCTACACGCAGCGGTCGATCACCGGCGGCGCCAAGTCCATCTCGGGCAACCTGTCGCTGATCCGGGCCCTGCACTTCCCGCGCGCGGCCCTCCCCCTGGCGTACACCATCCAGGAGTTCCAGCAGCTCGCCATCTCCATGGGCGTCCTGGCCGTGATCGTGCTCATCACCGGCGAGCCTTTGACGTGGATGTGGCTGCTGATCCCGGTGGCGCTGCTCCTGCAGACCATCTTCAACATCGGCATGAGCCTGCTGCTCGCCCGCATCGGCGCGTTCGTCCGCGACATGAACCAGTTGCTGCCGTTCATCCTGCGCACCTGGCTCTACACCTCCGGCGTCTTCTACAGCATCCCGGCGAAGATGAAGGACAACCCCGACTGGGCCCGCTTCCTGCTGGAGTTCAACCCGCCGTCGGTCTTCATCGACCTGATGCGCCACCTGCTGCTGAAGACCTACCCACAGGACCTCGTCCAGCATGGCTTCCCGCACAGCAGCCTGCCCCAGCTGTGGCTGTACGCCGGCTTCTGGGCCGCGGTCGCGCTGATCGGCGGCTTCTGGTACTTCTGGCGGGCCGAGGAAAGGTACGGCCGTGGCTGAGTTGACCAAGGAGCTGTCCGGCATGGCGAACGAGCAGGTGACCGCCCAGGACCCGGCCCCGCAGGACACGTCCGAGCCCGCGCCCACGGTCATCGTCGACGACCTCCACATCGTCTACCGCGTCTTCGGCGCGGCCAGCGACAGCGAGAAGGGCAACGCCGCCAACGCCCTCATGCGCATCGTCCGCCGCCAGGGCCGGCCCCAGATGAAGGAGGTCCACGCCGTCAAGGGCGTCACCTTCATCGCCCGTCACGGCGACGCCATCGGCATCATCGGCCGCAACGGCTCGGGCAAGTCCACCCTGCTGCGGGCCATCGCGGGCCTCCTTCCCCCGCACAAGGGCGCCGTCTACACCGACGGCCAGCCCTCGCTCCTCGGCGTCAACGCGGCGCTGATGAAGGAGTTGACCGGCGAGCGCAACATCGTGCTCGGCTGCTACGCCATGGGCATGACCCCCGCCCAGGTCCGCGAGCGCTACGACGAGATCGTGGAGTTCTCCGGCATCGGCGAGTTCGTGCAGTTCCCCATGTCGACCTACTCCTCGGGCATGGGCGCCCGCCTGCGCTTCTCGATCGCCTCGGCCAAGACCCACAACGTGCTGCTGATCGACGAGGCCCTCGCCACCGGCGACCGCGAGTTCAAGCGCAAGAGCCAGGAGCGCATCCAGCAGATGCGCGACGAGGCCGGAACGGTCTTCCTCGTCGCCCACAACCTCGACGTCATCGAGGAAACCTGCAACCGCGTCATCTGGCTCCACAAGGGGAAGATCAAGATGGACGGCGACCCCGCGACGGTACTCGCGGCCTACAACGCGTAGTTGATTGCCGCGCCTCCGGCGCGGCGGGTTCGGGGCGCCTTTTAGGCGGCGTTCTTCCGTCGTCATGCGCAAGGGATCGTTCCTCACCCTTGCGCATGACGACTCCAGAACACCGCCGCGCCCCGAACCACGGGGCCGGGGCAACCAGATATGCGGCCATGAACAGGGCAGGATGGGGGCGTTCGAGAACGTCTTCATCTGGAGGTCCCTGTGGCAAAGCAGCCACCGATTCCCTACGACTTCCTGCCCGAGGTCTCGGCGCTCACGGTCGAGAGCGACGACGTCCGGGACGGTGAGCGCCTGTCGGAGGAGCAGGTCTTCGACGGCTGGGGCATGAACGGCGGCAACGTCTCGCCGCATCTGCGCTGGTCCGGCGCGCCCGCGGGCACCAAGAGCTTCGCCGTCACCTGCTTCGACCCCGACGCGCCGACGGGCAGCGGCTTCTGGCACTGGGTGCTCTACGACATACCCGCCGACGTCACCGAGCTGCCCGCGGGCGCCGGGTCGGCCGGGTTCGAGGGCCTGCCGGCGGGCGCTGTCCACGGGCGCAACGACTACGGCCTCAAGCACTACGGCGGCGCCGCGCCGCCTCCCGGCGCGCCGCACCGCTACCTGTTCGCCGTGCACGCGCTCGGCGTGGAGAAGCTCGACCTCGGGGACGACCCGGCGGCGGCCGTCGTGGGCTTCAACGTCACGGCCAACACGCTCGCCCGGGGCTACGTCGCGCCGATCTACGAGATCTGAGCCGCGGGACCTCTGATACGGGACGGGCGAGACCGTACAGAAGTCCGACACGCGCCCCCGAATCTGCTGACACCGTGACCGGCGTTCCATTATGATTCGAACGAAGATTCGATCTGAGGGATACGTGATGGAGTGGGGGTGCGGGGTGCGAGAGCTGGCGATCGCGATCGATCACCTGTCCGCCGAGGACCCTTCGGACATTCCTCGGGCCCTGCTCGCCGAGCAGGTCATCGAGCTGCACTGGCAGATGGCCCGCCTGCAGGCCCAGATCGCCCGCCGCACCTACGTGCGCGATCCGGGCGACACCTGACAGACACCTGACACCTGACTCGTCGTCCACCTATATTCGCCATGTCGTTCGAAAACCGGCCGGCGCCTCGCGCGAGGCGCCGGCCCCCGGCTCGCCGGGCGGGCTTACGGCCGGCCGGGCGGGCCGCCCGGCGTCACCGGCGGCCGTGCCGCGTCCGAAGCCCCGGTCTCGAAGGGAAAACGGTCCGCGAAGGCCGGGCGCAGGTCGTCGAGCCACACCGCGCTCGGGTCGTACTCCGCGAAGAAGGGCCTCCCGACCAGGCTCGGGTCGCGCGCCTGGATCAGGTGCAGCACGAACACCCGCCGCCCCGCCACCTCGGCGACCCCGTCGACGCACACCTTCCCCGGCGTGGCGGACATCGACGGCCCCCGCACCGTGCGGCACAGGCCGGACACCCGCGCGTAGGCGTCGCGGTAGATCTCGTACGCCCGCGCGAGCGGCACCGCGAAGTAGTCCTGCGGCCCGGTGTCGCGCTCGACGAACATGTAGTAGGGCACCATGCCCAGGGCGAGCTGAGCGCGCCACATCCGCTCCCACACCTCCGGACGGTCGTTGATCGTGCGGATCAGCGGCGCCTGGGTGCGGATCACCGCCCCGGTGTCCCTGATCGCCCGCACCGCCGTCTGGACGAGCTCGGGCTCCATCTCGCGCGGGTGGGAGAAGTGCGCCATGAAGGCGAGGTTCTTGCCGGACTCGACCACCGTGGAGAACAGCCTGAGGACGTCGGCCGCGTCGGGGTCGGTGACGAACCGGCCGGGCCAGTAGGCCAGCGACTTGGTGCCGATGCGGATCGATTCCAGCTGGTCGAGCGCGAGCAGCGGCTCGACGTACCTTCGCAGCACGGGAGCACTCATGATCATCGGGTCGCCGCCGGTGATGAGCACGCTGGTCACCCGCGGGTGCTCGCGCAGGTAGCGGACCAGCCCTTGGACGTCGTCGGAGGCCATCTTGAGGTCCGGCTCGCCGACGAACTGCGCCCAGCGGAAGCAGTACGTGCAGTAGGCGTGGCACGTCTGCCCCTGCTTGGGGAAGAACAGCACGGTCTCGGGGTACTTGTGCTGCACGCCAGGCATCGGCTCCGTGCCGACCCTGGGCATGTTCAGCTCCATCTGCCCGGCAGGGTGAGGGTTGAGCGTCATGCGCACCTTGTTGGCCGCCGCCTGGATCTCGGCGGCGGGCGCGTCCGACCGGAGAAGCGCGGCGATGGAGGACACGTCGCTCTCCGGGAGCATGTCCTCCTGCGGGAACACCAGGCGGTAGATGGGATCGCCGGGGATGTCGGACCAGTCGATCAGCTCGTCCACGACGTACCCATTGGTCCGGAACGGCAGCACGGACGCGACCGCCCGGATGCGCAGCCGTGTCTCCGTGTCGTATCCAGCCCGTTGGAGCAGTTCGTCCAGATGCTTGGCCGTGTAGGCCCGGAAACCTCGCGTACCGGCCTGTGTCAGGGTCACTAGAGATTTTTTCCTCTCTGTGGGCTGTCCGGTAAACCTGATGCGCCTGTTATGCGTCTGATGCTCTTACGGACGCACGGACGCGTCGGCTTGGTTCCGTGCGACCGAAAAGCCTTGGTAAAACCTTCCGCATATCGCGACATATCTTGAGTTGGGTTACGCTGGTCCGTGTGAGTTCCCTTACGCCCTTCGAGTCGCGCGACACCGCCCAGCGGGCGTCCGACGCCGACCGCGACCACGTCGCCGCCGTCCTGGGCGAGGCCCTCGCCACCGGCCGGCTCACCAGCGTCGAGCACGCCGACCGGCTTGAGGCCACCTACAACGCGGTGACGATCGGCGAGCTCGTCCCCATCACCCGCGACCTGCCCGGCCTCGCCCCCGCCGCCTCGCCCGGGATCGGCGCCGACCGGCAGCAGGTCACCGCCGTGTTCAGCAAGATCATCCGAGGGGGCCGCTGGGTCACCGGACGCCACACCGTCCTGCGCTCCACCTTCGGGGCCCTGATCATCGACCTCACCGACGCCGTGCTGCCCGGGCGCGAGATCACCCTCGAACTCAACTCCTTCTGCGGCAAGCTGATCGTCCGCGTCCCCGAGAACGCCCGGGTGTTGGACGAGGGCAGCGCCATCTTCTCCAAGCGCCACGTCTCCGCCGGCAACGAGGGCGGCGAGGACGGCGATCCCAACGGCCCGCTGATCCGGGTCACCGGGCGCGCCGTGTTCGGCAAGGTCGTGGTCTCGCGCGGCGCCACCGCCTTCCACTGGCCCTGGCACGCGCACTGACCACCCCGCACCAGCCCCCACACCTGGCCTGCCGCGCCGAACACTCCACCCGGCGACCTACGATGCGGGACACACACTGATTCCGTACGAGGTGACCGCTTGGACGGCATTCCGCCGATAGCACTGGACGCCATGGGAGGCGACAACGCCCCCGGCGAGATCGTGGCGGGAGCCGTGGCGGCCGTGCGGGACCACGGGGTGCCCGTCGTGCTCGTCGGATCCCCCCGGACGGTGTCGGAGGCCCTCGCGGTCCACGACGCCGTCGGAGAGATCCCGATCGTGCGCGCGGAAGAGGCCATCGCCATGGACGAGGGCGCCCTCGCCAGCCTGCGCCGTCCCCGCTCCAGCATCGCCGTCGCCTGCCACCTCGTACGGCGCGGCGACGCCTCGGCGGTCGTGTCCGCCGGGTCCACGGCCGGGGTCGTGGCCACCGGCAAGCTCAGGCTGAGAGCCCAGCAGGGCGTGCTACGGCCCGCCATCGCCGTCCCCCTCCCCACCAGGCCCCACCCCACCGTCCTTCTGGACGCCGGCGCCACCGCCGACGTCAAGCCGGAGACACTCGTCCAGTTCGCGCACCTCGGCGCCGCCTACGCCGAGACCGCGCTCGACCTGGCCGCGCCGCGCGTCGGGCTGCTCACGATCGGCGGGGAGGCCGAGAAGGGCAACAAGCTCACCAAGCGCGCCCACGAGCTGCTCGCCGCCGCCGTGCCCTCCCTCAACTTCACCGGCAACGTCGAGGGCCACGACCTGCTGAACGGCGTCGTGGACGTCATCGTCACCGACGGCTTCACCGGCAACATCGCCCTCAAGACCATGGAGGGCGCCGTCCGGTACGCCTTCAGCGAGCTGCGCGAGACCCTCGAAGGCGGGCACGTCGCGCGGCTCGCGGCGGCGCTGCAACGGCGGCGGCTTCGCGACCTGCGCAAGCGCCTGGACCCCGAGGTGTACGGCGGGGCGGTCCTGCTCGGGCTCAACGGCACCGTGGTCATCGCGCACGGCGCCTCGACGGCCAAGGGCGTCACGGCCGCCTGCGTCCTCGCGCTGAACCTCGCCCGCCAGGGCACCGTGGCCCACGTCGGCGAACGCATCGCGGCCGGACACAAACATCGCCGCTGGTAGGCGCCGCAGCGCCTCAGGACCCACGGCGATGATCATGTCTGTGGATAATGCGCTCCTGGTCATATGATCAGCGGATATCCTTGGGGCATGACCGACCCGCAGCTCGTGCTCGCCGAGCGGGTCCAGCAGGCGCTGGGCACCGCCTTCGGCCCTGAGCACGTGAGCGCCGACCCGCTGATCCGGCCCTCCCAGTTCGCCGACTTCCAGGCGAACGTCGCGCTGAGCCTGGCCAAGCGGCTGCGACGCGCCCCGCGGGAGGTCGCCGAGGCCATCGCGTCCGCGCTCGGCGCGGGCGGCCCCGACGATCCCTTCTCCAAGGTCGAGGTCAGCGGCCCCGGCTTCCTCAACATCACGCTGAGCGACGCGTGGATCTCCACCCAGGCCGAGCAGGTCCTGCAGGATCCCCGTAGCGGCGTCGGCCGCTCCACGCCCCCGCAGACCGTCATCGTCGACTACTCCGCGCCCAACGCCGCCAAAGAGATGCACGTCGGCCACCTGCGCACCACCATCGTCGGCGACTCGCTGGTTCGGCTCCTCGAACACCTCGGCGACCGCGTCATCCGGCAGAACCACCTGGGCGACTGGGGCACTCCGTTCGGCATGCTCATCGAGCACCTCCTCGACATCGGCGAGGCCAACGCCATCGCGCGGCTGGAGGCCGGCGAGGGCAACGAGTACTACCAGGAGGCCCGGGCCAAGTTCGACTCCGACCCCGCCTTCAAGGAGCGCTCGCGGCGGCGCGTCGCCACCCTCCAGGCCGAAGACCCGGAGACGATCCGGTTGTGGCACCTGTTCATGGACGCCACGATCCGCTACTTCAACAAGGTCTACGCCACCCTCGGCGTCACGCTCACCGACGCCGACATCGCCGGCGAGAGCACCTACAACGCCATGCTCGCCGAGGTCTGCCACGATCTGGAGTCGAGCGGGCTCGCGGTGATCAGCGAGGGCGCACTGTGCGTGTTCCCACCCGGCTTCACCGGCACCGACGACAAGCCCCTGCCGCTCATCATCCGGAAGAGCGACGGCGGATACGGCTACGCCACCACCGACCTCGCCGCCGTCCGGTACCGCGTGCGCGACCTCAAGGCCGACCGCATCCTCTACGTCGTCGGCAACGAGCAGGCCCTCCACTTCCAGATGGTCTTCGCCGCCGCCCGGCAGGCCGGCTGGCTGCCCGACGAGGTCGCCGCCGAGCACATCCGCATCGGCATGATGCTCGGCTCCGACGGCCGCCGGTTCCGCACCCGGAGCGGCGAGAGCATCAAGCTCACCGACCTCCTCGAGGAAGCCGTCGAGCGGGCCTCCGCCGCCATCGCCGACCGCGACTACGACGAGGCCACGCGCTCCGAGATCGCCCACGTCGTCGGCATGGGCGCGGTCAAGTACGCCGACCTGTCGCTCAGCCACGACAGCGAGTACATCTTCGACTTCGACCGCATGCTCGCCTTCACCGGCAACACCGGCCCGTACATGCAGTACGCCACGGCCAGAATCCGGTCGATCTTCCGCAAGGGCGGCATCGACCCGGCCGAGGTGACCGGGCCGATCATCCTGGGCGAACAGGCCGAACGCGATCTGGCGCTCCAGCTCCTGGGGTTCGGGACGGTCGTCGAGGCCGCCGCACGGGCCGCCGAGCCGCACCGCGTCTGCGCCTACCTGTTCGAGACCGCGAGCGCCTTCACCACCTTCTACGAGAAGTGCCCGGTCCTGAAGGACGGCGTCGACCCGGCCACGCGCGCCTCCCGGCTCGCCCTGTGCGCGCTCACGCTTCGCGTGCTGGAGTCGGGTCTGAACCTTTTGGGTGTCCCGGTCCCTGACCGCATGTGACCACCTGACCTGCTTATCCGGCCCCCGTCGGCGTGCCGCCGTACACCGCGGCGCCCAAAGAACTAACCTTGGCGCGGTCATGGGAGTGCCTGCCGAACCCTCGCCGCCGGGGGCCTTCCTCACGCCTTCGGGGGAGTTGCCCGCCTTGAGCATGGACCTGACCGCAGACTCCAACATCTCCACCCCCGGAGACCCCACCAACCCACCCACCCCCACGGCCGCACCGGCACCGACAGCCGACGCCGCCACCCCCCCGCCACCCCTCGACGTCCCCTCGGCACACCCCGAGCCCGCTCCGAACGCCGGCGACCCCACGCACTCATCAGACATCTCCCACGGCACCACCCCTGCGCCCCACGCGCCGTCAGCGCACCCCGAGGACCGCCCGAACCCCGGCCACCCCACGCCGGACGCCTCCCACCCCACCGCCCTCTCGGCACACCCCGAGCCGGGCGCCGGCGAGCCCCCGCGTTCATCAGCGGACACCTCCCACGGCGCCGCCCCTGTGCCTCATGCGCCGTCAGCGCACCCCGAGGACCGCCCGAACCCCGGCGGCCCCACGCATGCAGCGGACACCCCTCACCCCGCCGGCCCCCTGACCTGCGGGCCGGCGGCGCATTCGGGGCGTTGTCCGAATCCTGGGGAGCCTGCGGAGTTGCGGCGGTATGCCGAGCGGCTGGTCGCGGAGCTGGCGGCGGGGGGTGCCGCGCCGCGGCCGTCGGCGGGTGTCCTCTGCGTTCCCGACACGTGGCTGGCCCCGGCGGTGGAGGCGCTCCTGCTGATCCTCTCCGGGGAGGACGCCCTGGAGCCGCTGAGCCGTGCCGCGCAGCTCGACGAGGCCGGCACCGCCCTGTTCCTGTGCCTCGCCCTCGCCGTCAGCGGCCACGGTGACCGGATCCACGCGTCCTGGCTGGGCACCGCCTTCGGCGACCTGTCCGCCGAGCGTCCTGTGACGCCCGGTCAGCGTGCCCTCTGGACCGCCGCCGCGCGAGGCGCGTACGGCCCCGCGGGCAAGATCTTCGTGCTCCGCAAGCTCGACGCCGCCGGCGTCTCCGGATCCGTCGACCACGACCTGTGGCTGCGCGTCCTGGCCCCGGAGGAGCCCTCCTCTGACACCTCGCCCGCCATGACCGCGCTCCCCGCCCTCGCCGACGTCCCCGAGCTGGCCGCGCCCGTCCAGGCCGCCGCGCGCCTGTCCCGCCTGCTCGACCGGTGCACGGACATCACCTCCCCCCGCCCGCCGAGGAACCCCCCGTCCACCCCGCGCCCGGAACCGTCAGAACCACGCGACGCCCCTGCTGGACCCACGGCTTCCTCCGGCTCTCACGCGGGCGATTCTGGACTCCAAACGGCCCCCTCGGGATCCCGCACGGCCCCTTCCCGAGGTCCCGAGGAGCCTTCCGAGGCTCCTACGGCCACTTCCTCACACAGTGGGGACGCTCCCGGACCTCTTACACCGTCTCCCGAAGCCGAGAAGAACTCCTCCGGACGACCGCGCGCAGGCCATCCCAAGTCCCGGCGTATCGACCTCTCCAGCCTCGCCAACCCATCGGCCGACGACCCGCCGCGTCCTGACCTCCCCGCCACCTCGCGGGACCACGCCTCCGACCCGTCCGCGGACGCCGAGCCGCTCACCGTGCTGCGCTCCCTGGTCCTGGAGGACGACTCGGGGCCGCTCAAGCCCCTGACCGCCCACCTCCTCGACGACATCCGGCCCGACGCGGACCCCTACCTGGCGGCCATCGCGTTCCACGTCGCCGCCCCGGTCGTCCGCGACGCGGCCGGACGG
Source organism: Sphaerisporangium siamense (assembly GCF_014205275.1). Lineage (NCBI taxonomy): Bacteria > Bacillati > Actinomycetota > Actinomycetes > Streptosporangiales > Streptosporangiaceae > Sphaerisporangium > Sphaerisporangium siamense. Next base: position 2,069,567 of record NZ_JACHND010000001.1, on the reverse strand, counting down.
CTGGCCGAGGAGAGCGCCGTCGCACCACCCTCCGAGATCACCGTCCCCCTCCTCGGCCGCGACGTGATCCTCCGCCCCGAAGGCCCGGACCTTCCGTCCCTCGCCGCCGCGGAGTCGGCGATCCGCGCCGCGGAGGCCGCTCGCCGCTCGCCGCGCTGGCTGGTGTACGGGCCCGCACTGCTGCCGATCGTGGCGCTCGTGCTGGCGTTCACGGTCTCGGAACTGTTCGCCGTGGCCGCCCTGGTGCTCGGCGGCATCGTGGGAGTCCTTCTGTGGCGCGTCAACGCCCGCGAGCAGGCCGAGGCGCGCCGGGCCGAGGACGAGATCACCCGCCTCCGCGAGCACGCCGAGGCGGCCGTGTGGGCATTACACGACTACGCGCGCGAAGCGGCGCAGCGGGCCGAGACCGCCGCCGAGAACCTCGCGTCCATCACCCGCCTGCTCCGCCGCGGCCCCGCCGTCGCCGACCAGCGCCCGGCCTCGCCCCGCTGATCGAGGCAGCACACGCGCCGACCACCCCGTTGGCGGCATGCGCCCGACTTCGCATGCCACCGCACGGCATCAGAAACGTGAGCCTGGACAGCCCGACGAGCGTGCCGCAGGCAGGCGGCGGCACGGGGATGGACGCGAATCTGAGTGAGAGAACACCTGGAGTAGGCCAGAGAGGAAGCACTGGAGGAGGCCGCGCCCCACATCGCGTATCGCCTCTCCCGTCGACACGGTGCTCCAGGCTGGGTCGACACAACGCTCCCAGCGCAGGGCCGGGCCGGCCGGACATGGCACGGCGACCTCGGCGCCGTTCTACGTCGGCCAACCCGGCCGACGCACGTACACGTCGCGCTAGGTTGTCGTGATCTCGACATCGGCCGGAGCCAACAGGAAGACCTTGTCGGCGATCCGCTCGATACGTCCGTCGCAGCCGTACGTCAGACCGGCCGCGAAGTCGACCATGCGCGTGGCCTCGGCCAGGGGCATACCGGCCACGTCCATGATGACCGCCTGGCCGTCCCGGAAATGCTGTCCCACGAGGAGCGCGTCGGAGTACTTCCGCGGGCGGATCATAATGATCCGTGCGGGATCCCCACCCGACCCCCAGCGCCTGGCGGCCCGTTCCGACGCGGGCATCCGCTCATCCTCGTACTCGTCATAGTCGTAGGGCTCGTCGTACTGATCCCCATCGCCCATGCCAAGGTAACTCACCACCCTGCGCACTGCCCCCATCGGCTCTGTCCTTTCCGCGAGAACCGGCCGTATTCGCCGTGCCCCGACACAAATGACCGTAACGGACACGTCGCCGGGGAGGGTGCGACACGCCCATGTACTTTTGATTTTGCACGGGTTTCACTGCCGTTTCGACCGGTTATCTGGGGGCGGATAGGATCGACGGCATGCGTATCTTCACCGTGGATTCGTTCACCGATCGGCCCTTCAAGGGTAACCCGGCGGCAGTCTGCCTGCTGGAGAGTCCGCGATCCGACGAGTGGATGCAGGCCCTGGCCAGCGAGATGCGCCACTCCGAGACGGCCTTCCTGCTGAGTCAGGGCGAGGGCCGTCCGTGGTCCCTGCGGTGGTTCACTCCCACGGTAGAGGTCGCATTGTGCGGGCACGCCACGCTCGCGTCCGCGCATGTGCTGTATTCGACCGGCGCGGCCTCCGGTTCGATCGAATTTTCTACGAAGAGTGGAATCCTGACCACCCGGCAGCTCGATCACGGGCGTATTTCGATGGATTTTCCCGCTTCTCCGCCCGCCGAGATATCGGCCCCCGAGGTCCTCGTCAAGGCTCTGCGAGCGTCCCCGGCGTGGGTCGGCATGGGCCGCTTCGACCTGCTGGCGGTGCTCGACTCCGAAGAAGCCGTCCGCACACTGGACCCCGACCTCGACGCGCTGGCCACCCTCCCGGCCCGCGCCGTCTGCGTAACCGCCCGCGCCGCCACTCACCCGAACACCACTCTTCTCCCTAGCGACGCCACCCCTGAACCGGCCAGCGCCACCCCGAACCTCTCGCCGTCCCTTGGGCCGGACTACCGACCTTCCAACGGCCCGGACCTGTCACCGTCCCTTGGGCCGGACTACCGACCTTCCAACGGTCCGAACCTCTCGCCATCCCTCGGATCGAGCTTCTCGCCTTCCCATGGCCCGGATGACACCTCCTCCCACGGCGCGGACTACGTCTCCCGCTTCTTCGCTCCCGCCGCGGGCATCCCCGAAGACCCGGTAACCGGCTCGGCCCACTGCATGCTCGCTCCCTACTGGACCGAGAAACTGGGCTCGGCCTCACTCACCGGTGTCCAGCTCTCTGCCCGAGGCGGCACGGTCCACACCACGGTCGACGGCGACCGCGTCCACCTCGCCGGCCAGGCCCTGACCATCTGGTCCGGTCACCTCCACATCTGACCCATCGTCCCCAGCAAGACCACTCTCCCCCACAACAGCTGTACTCCGCTTGCAACCGAATTGCACCCCATCCAGCGGTGGAAAGTAAGCCCAGAACTCCCCCGAAAACCCCCCACACCTCCGTCACAACCCGCCACCCCAAGCCACGCCCCCTCCACCCCAGCCCCCTTCCGCAGTAACCACAGGACACAACTACCAGTCACCACCGACAACACAGCCCGCCCCAGAAGCGAGCACCCTTCCCCGGCGAGCCACAGCGCTCTCGTTGTCGTGGCAGATGGCCCGGAACATCGGCTCGAAGACGGTGAGAGGTCGGTGGCCGGTACCGGCAGAGGTGAGTGAGCCGCCGTAATGGACGCTGCCTTCACGGCTCTCCGCTCCCGAAGGTGGTCCCAGCCCCAAAGTAGCGATGAGCTAGATCACGGTTGCGGTTCGCGGTCGTCACGAATTGTGCGCGCCGGGGTATAGGGGGTGTTTCCCCGTTTGATCATGTTGCTCCGTCATCCAGGGCATCCACCGCGACCACGCCGCCGTCCTGGCCGGATCCACCCTGTCTCACAGCAGCGCCACAGGCCAAGCCTTGGTCACGACGGTCATCAGCCCCTGATGTCCGGCCGCTTTCAGACGCCGCTGATCGGAGCCGGGTTCTCGGAAAGCCGCCAGCTGCCGCCGCGGTCCTCCTTCGAAAAGCGCGCGGCGAGATCGGGGACGTGCAGGAAGCAGGCCAGCGCGGTGGCGGCTTGGAAGACGTCGATCGCACGCTGGGTCATCGGCATGCCCAGGCGCAGGAGGCGCGGATTCACCTCGCCCTGGATCTCGTCGACGAAGGGCCGCAGCACGCTGGCGTAGTTCGCCAGTGCGGTCGGCAGATCGTCCGGGTGCCGGTTGATCTCGCTGGCTAGGACGTAGGCGCCGACCAGGCCGCCGGAGGTTCCCATGCCGCTGTAAGGGGAGGCACAGTGGGCGGCGTCGCCGACCAGGACCACGCGGCCCTTGGACCAGGTGTCGGTGCGAACCTGGACGATCTCCTGGGAGTAGAAGAAGGGGCTCGTCTGCATGCCGTCGATGAAGCGCTCGGTCTGCCAGCCAGCGTCGCGGAACCTGCTCGCCCAGAACTTCCGCTGACGCTCGACGGATTCCCGGTGGATCGCCGAGGCCTCCGCGGACTCCTCCCGCATCACGAAGTACACCTGCGTCTCGGTCGGGTTGTGGCTGCGGCGCATGACCTGACGGCCACCCGGGACCATGTAGGTGTCCCGGATGTTGCTGTCGGACGCGATGCGCGGGATGAACCAGTAGGCCATGTGGATGCCGAGCCGCCAGTACGGGTCGCAGCCCGCAGGGAGGATCGCCTGCCGGATGCGCGATCCCTGCCCGTCCGCGCCGACCAGGAGGTCGAACTCGCCGGAGGAGCCGTCGGAGAAGCGCGCGATGACCTTCTGTTCGTCCTGCTCGAAGCCGTCCACGCTCACGCCGAAGACGTACTCGGTGTCGTCCTTCGACGCGTCGTGCAGGATGCGTATCAGGTCACCGCGCATGATCTCGTACTCGGAGGTGAGGGTCTGCCGGCCACGGCCGGAGGTGTTGGCCATGATCGTCGCCTTGACCCTGCCGCGCGCGTCGACGAAGGCGACACCCGCCTCGTCCACCAGCTTGCCGCGGACGGCGTCAAGAAGCCCCATCCGCTCGACGGCCTCGATGCCCTGTCCCCGGAGATCGACCTGCGCCCCGGTGGCCCGCAGCGCCGGAAAGCGTTCGACGACGGTCACCCTGTGGCCGCCCCGCGTGAGCCAGAAAGCCAGCGCCTGGCCCGCTATCCCGCCGCCGGCGACAAGGACCCGCAGGGGGCGTGCCCCCGATCCGTTGGCCATGCCCATCACCCCAAAAATCTATCAGTGAATGATTCCTCTCCAGGATCATTTATCAGTGATAAATTTGTCAACGTGACCAAGGTGAACCGTGAGATCGTCGTCTCCGAAGCGCTCGGCCTACTCGACGAGGTCGGGCTGGACACGGTCAGTACGCGGCGGCTGGCGAAGCGGCTGGGCGTCGAACAGCCCGCCCTCTACTGGTACTTCCGCACCAAGAAGGACCTCCTCGCCGCCATGGCGGAGGCGGCGATGGCACCGCATGCGGCCACCCCGCTGCCGACGCCCGACGACGACTGGCGCGACTGGTTCCTGGACAACACGCGAAGCTTCCGGCGCACCCTGCTGATGCGCCGGGACGGCGCACGCCTCCACGCAGGCAGCACCCCTGCCAACGACCTCGACCGGATCCGCCGCAAGATGGACTTCCTGATCACCTCCGGAGTGCCTGAGCGGGACGCCCAGATGGCGATGCTGGCCGCCAGCCGTTTCACGGTCGGCAGTGTCCTGGAGGAACAGGCGGACGCCGGCTCCGGCGACGGCTCAGATCAACCAGCGGACATGCCCGTGATCGACTACGAGTCAGCGTTCGAGGCCGGCCTGACCCTCATCTTGGACGGCTTGGTGCACCGCACCGGGATGTGAGCCGCATCCCTGTCGGCAAACGGTCTTTTCCGACACCCCACACAGCTCAGCTTTCGATCGCCCGAAAAACCGGACATTGAGGGATGGAGTACCGTGCCGGGCGGGTGATTCCGGGCCGGAATTGACGACAGGATTTCCCGACAGGCAGAAGAAGCTCAGTCCTTCCTTGAGGAGTCTTCGGTGCGGATCGTCTACGCGCGAGTGTCCACCGCGACCCAGTCACTGCTGCGGCAGCGGCACATCCTCTGCCATCCCCTGGCACATGCCCCCGAACGTCTCCGTGCTCTTCCCCCGGATACGAGCTTCTCTTCAGCGCCGCCTCGGCGGGGTGCAGGTCGGCGGAGCCCGGCGCCTGCAACGGCGCCCAGCCGGTCCTCCCGCAGTACGCGGCGCGAGAGGAAGCGCGTGTCAGCGCCCGAGGGAAGCACTGTCCGAGCCGGAGGTGAGGTCCATTCTGCGGCGTGCCTCGGCGTTCTCGCTTTCGTGACAGGTCGGCGGTCGTCGCGGGCACGGGTTGGCAGGCCGCCGTAGTAGGCGCCGGGATTGACCGGCCTGCGTCCCGCCGGCGTGGCGCCTTCAACGAAGTCCCGCGTGGCGCAGGAGAGGTCCCGGACGCGGCGAAGGGGAGAGGTTCCGGAGTTCGTGACAGGGACCGACGCCCGAATGGAAAAGTCCTGGAGCACACGAAAGCCCTGGAGACACCCCCGGGCACGCGGGTATACGGGCGAAAAAGTCCCGGAAATGCAGGAAGGGCCACCCCGTGGAGCATGAAGCTCCTGGATGGCCCTACCCTGCATTCACTACAAAAGATTGTCCGGCGGTGTCCTACTCTCCCACACCGTCCCCGGTGCAGTACCATCGGCGCTGGAAAGCTTAACTTCCGGGTTCGGAATGTAACCGGGTGTTTCCCTTCCGCTAAAACCGCCGTAACCCCGTGAAACAACCAACCGAGCACACCACCCACCAACACACCTGTACGATGCCTGTTGGTTGGTGTGGGTCTCAGGTTTGATGTCTCTGAGATCACACAGTGGACGCGAGCACCACCCGCACAGCAGCGGGTGTTGTTGCTTTGTGGTCAAGTCCTCGGCCTATTAGTACCGGTCAGCTCCACACCTTACGATGCTTCCACACCCGGCCTATCAACCCAGTCGTCACCTGGGAGCCTTACCCCCCTCACAGGGGTGGGAGACCTCATCTCAAGGCAGGCTTCCCGCTTAGATGCCTTCAGCGGTTATCCCTCCCGAACGTAGCCAACCAGCCATGCCCTTGGCAGAACAACTGGCACACCAGAGGTTCGTCCGTCCCGGTCCTCTCGTACTAGGGACAGCCCCCTTCAAGTCTCCTGCGCGCGCAGCGGATAGGGACCGAACTGTCTCGCGACGTTCTAAACCCAGCTCGCGTACCGCTTTAATGGGCGAACAGCCCAACCCTTGGGACCTACTCCAGCCCCAGGATGCGACGAGCCGACATCGAGGTGCCAAACCATCCCGTCGATATGGACTCTTGGGGAAGATCAGCCTGTTATCCCCGGGGTACCTTTTAGCCGTTGAGCGACGGCGCTTCCACAAGCCACCGCCGGATCACTAGTCCCAGCTTTCGCTCCTGCTCGACCCGTCGGTCTCACAGTCAAGCTCCCTTGTGCACTTACACTCGCCACCTGATTGCCAACCAGGCTGAGGGAACCTTTGGGCGCCTCCGTTACCCTTTAGGAGGCAACCGCCCCAGTTAAACTACCCACCAGACACTGTCCCCCACCCGGATCCACGGGCGCGGGTTAGACATCCAAAACGACCAGAGTGGTATTTCACCAATGACTCCACCACCACTAGCGTGACAGCTTCACCGTCTCCCACCTATCCTACACAAGCCGTCCCAAACACCAATGTCAAGCTGTAGTGAAGGTCCCGGGGTCTTTCCGTCCTGCTGCGCGTAACGAGCATCTTTACTCGTAGTGCAATTTCGCCGGGTCTGCGGTTGAGACAGCGGGGAAGTCGTTACGCCATTCGTGCAGGTCGGAACTTACCCGACAAGGAATTTCGCTACCTTAGGATGGTTATAGTTACCACCGCCGTTTACCGGCGCTTAAGTTCTCACCTTCGCCTGCGTTACCACAAGCTAAGCGGTCCCCTTAACGTTCCGGCACCGGGCAGGCGTCAGTCCGTATACATCGTCTTACGACTTCGCACGGACCTGTGTTTTTAGTAAACAGTCGCTTCCCCCTGGCCACTGCGACCCCCACCAGCTCCGGACGCACGGTCCATCACCAGCGAAGGCCCCCCTTCTCCCGAAGTTACGGGGGCAATTTGCCGAGTTCCTTAACCACAGTTCACCCGATCGCCTCGGTATTCTCTACCTGACCACCTGAGTCGGTTTAGGGTACGGGCCGCCGGCACACTCACTAGAGGCTTTTCTCGGCAGCATGGGATCACCCACTTCACCACAATCGGCTCGGCATCACATCTCAGGATAATAGAGCGCGGATTTGCCTACGCTCCTCCCTACATGCTTACCCCAGGAACAACCATCGCCTGGGATGGGCTACCCTCCTGCGTCACCCCATCGCTTACCTACTACCAGATCAGGCCAGGCGTTCACCCTCACCCACACCCCGAAGGGCGTGAGGGGTTAAGGACCCTTAGTATCACTGGATTCGATATGGGCGCGTGCCCGCGGGTACGGGAATATCAACCCGTTGTCCATCGACTACGCCTGTCGGCCTCGCCTTAGGTCCCGACTTACCCTGGGCGGATTAACCTAGCCCAGGAACCCTTGGTCATCCGGCGCAGAAGTTTCTCACTTCTGATTCGCTACTCATGCCTGCATTCTCACTCGCACAGCCTCCACGATTGGGTCACCCCACCGCTTCACCGGCTGCACGACGCTCCCCTACCCACCCACACACCTGGATGCGACAAAGCCGCACCGGGCTACACGTGTGAGTGCCACGACTTCGGCGGCGTACTTGAGCCCCGCTACATTGTCGGCGCGGAATCACTTGACCAGTGAGCTATTACGCACTCTTTCAAGGGTGGCTGCTTCTAAGCCAACCTCCTGGTTGTCACTGCGACTCCACATCCTTTCCCACTTAGCACACCCTTAGGGGCCTTAGTCGGTGGTCTGGGCTGTTTCCCTCTCGACCACGGAGCTTATCCCCCGCAGTCTCACTGCCACGCTCTCACTTACCGGCATTCGGAGTTTGGCTGACGTCAGTAACCCGGTAAGGCCCATCAGCCATCCAGTGCTCTACCTCCGGCAAGAAACACGCAACGCTGCACCTAAATGCATTTCGGGGAGAACCAGCTATCACGGAGTTTGATTGGCCTTTCACCCCTACACACAGATCATCCCCCAGGTTTTCAACCCTGGTGGGTTCGGTCCTCCACACGGTCTTACCCGCGCTTCAACCTGCCCATGCGTAGATCACTCCGCTTCGGGTCCACAGCATGCGACTACAAACGCCCTATTCAGACTCGCTTTCGCTACGGCTCCCCCACACGGGTTAACCTCGCCACACACCATGACTCGCAGGCTCATTCTTCAAAAGGCACGCAGTCACATCACAACCATCCCGAAGGACGGTTACGCTCCTACGGCTTGTAGGCACACGGTTTCAGGTACTATTTCACGACCCCTCACCGGGGTGCTTTTCACCTTTCCCTCACGGTACTCGTGCACTATCGGTCATCAGGGAGTATTCAGGCTTACCAGGTGGTCCTGGCAGATTCACACAGGATTTCTCGGGCCCCGTGCTACTTGGGATCCCCTCAAGAAGCCGACACGATTTCACCTACCCGGCTCTCACGGTCTACGGCGCCCCTTCCCAGAGGCTTCGGCTATCGCAACGGTTTATCACTCCTCGGGAGAACGGCAGCCCTCCCACGAAGGTCCCACAACCCCACACACGCAACACCTGCCGGCTATCACACGCGCATGGTTTAGCCTCATCCGCTTTCGCTCACCACTACTCACGGAATCACATTTTGTTTTCTCTTCCTACGGGTACTGAGATGTTTCACTTCCCCGCGTTACCACCAACCGCCCTATACATTCAGACGGCGGCGACACCACATGACTGGTGCCAGGTTTCCCCATTCGGACATCCCCGGATCAACGTCTGGTTGGCGACTCCCCGAGGCTTAACGCAGCCTCCCACGTCCTTCATCGGCTCCTGATGCCAAGGCATCCACCGTGTGCCCTAAAAAACTTGGCCACAAAGATGCTCGCGTCCACTATGCAATTCACAAACAACAAACGAGACCACCAGCCCAACCCGCCACCAAACACCCACCACACCCAGCAGCCCAACCCCCCACAACAGAAGGAGCAGAGCTCAACACCGGAAGCGTGAGCCGGTATGACAGAAGACCGGTCCCGACAACGAGGAACAACCAGCTCTCGCATGCGGCGAGACCGCTACCGCGACCCCAAGGGCCGCCACAGCGGCCTCAGCCACCCGCAAGCAGGTCCGTTTCCTCAGGACCCAACAGTGTGCCCGGCCCGGCCCACCCGCCAGGCCCGCGTTCCTGAACCAGCTCCCCTCGCCAGGCGAGAGGGTGGCAGTACTAGCAGACCCAGACCAGCTGGACCCGACCGAATAGCCAGTGCTCCACTAATGAGCCGGCCACGCACAGGACGTTCGCCTGTGACCGCAGCCATGGACCCGGTGGTGATGCGCTGGGCGCATCGAGCCGGGCCGGTGCTCCTTAGAAAGGAGGTGATCCAGCCGCACCTTCCGGTACGGCTACCTTGTTACGACTTCGTCCCAATCGCCAGCCCCACCTTCGACCGCTCCCCCCCTTGCGGGTTGGGCCACGGGCTTCGGGTGTTGCCGACTTTCGTGACGTGACGGGCGGTGTGTACAAGGCCCGGGAACGTATTCACCGCAGCATTGCTGATCTGCGATTACTAGCGACTCCGACTTCATGGGGTCGAGTTGCAGACCCCAATCCGAACTGAGATCGGCTTTTAGGGATTCGCTCCGCCTCACGGCCTCGCAACCCTCTGTACCGACCATTGTAGCATGTTTGCAGCCCAAGACATAAGGGGCATGATGACTTGACGTCATCCCCACCTTCCTCCGAGTTGACCCCGGCAGTCTCCCATGAGTCCCCGCCACCCCGAAGGGCGCGCTGGCAACATGGAACAAGGGTTGCGCTCGTTGCGGGACTTAACCCAACATCTCACGACACGAGCTGACGACAGCCATGCACCACCTGTCACCCAGTCCAAAGGAGGGCCCTGTCTCCAGAGCTTTCCAGGCGATGTCAAGCCTTGGTAAGGTTCTTCGCGTTGCGTCGAATTAAGCAACATGCTCCGCCGCTTGTGCGGGCCCCCGTCAATTCCTTTGAGTTTTAGCCTTGCGGCCGTACTCCCCAGGCGGGGCGCTTAATGCGTTAGCTACGGCACGGGACCCGTGGAAGGACCCCACACCTAGCGCCCAACGTTTACAGCGTGGACTACCAGGGTATCTAATCCTGTTCGCTCCCCACGCTTTCGCTCCTCAGCGTCAGGTAAGGCCCAGCAAGCCGCCTTCGCCACCGGTGTTCCTCCTGATATCTGCGCATTTCACCGCTACACCAGGAATTCCGCTTGCCCCTACCTACCTCTAGCCAGCCCGTATCCACCGCAGACCCACAGTTAAGCCATGGGCTTTCACGGCAGACGCGACAAGCCACCTACGAGCTCTTTACGCCCAATAATTCCGGACAACGCTCGCGCCCTACGTATTACCGCGGCTGCTGGCACGTAGTTAGCCGGCGCTTCTTGTGCAGGTACACGTCAACTTCGTCCCTGCTGAAAGAGGTTTACAACCCGAAGGCCGTCATCCCCCACGCGGCGTCGCTGCGTCAGGCTTCCGCCCATTGCGCAATATTCCCCACTGCTGCCTCCCGTAGGAGTCTGGGCCGTGTCTCAGTCCCAGTGTGGCCGGTCGCCCTCTCAGGCCGGCTACCCGTCGTCGCCTTGGTAGGCCACTACCCCACCAACAAGCTGATAGGCCGCGAGCCCATCCCCAACCGAAAAAACTTTCCACCTGAAGTCCGATGCCAGACCAGGTCCTATCCGGTATTAGACCCGGTTTCCCAGGCTTATCCCGAAGTTGAGGGCAGGTTACTCACGTGTTACTCACCCGTTCGCCGCTCGAGTACCCCGAAGGGCCTTTCCGCTCGACTTGCATGTGTTAAGCACGCCGCCAGCGTTCGTCCTGAGCCAGGATCAAACTCTCCAAACAATGTCTGGAAAAAATCCCGGCAGACACCCACCACACAAGGCAGGCGTCAACCAAAGGAACCATCCACCACCACACCCAACCGGGCATGGCAGACGGAGGATCATGCATGATTCATGCACTGGCTTTTAACACACTGTTGAGTTCTCAAGAAACGGACGCGTACACCATCACCCGAACCCTGCGACCAGGACCCGAACTCCGGGGCTTCCATCTCGTTTTGCGGTGATCCCGACGCTATCAACCAACCTGACCACCGGCAAACCGGGCCGTTACCGGCACCCGCACCAGCAGCCAAGCGCTTGACCAGCGCCAAGACCCACACCCCGTCTCCAGGGCAACCCCTCTAACTTACCCAACCTCACCGCACTAGGCAAACGAGACCAGGTAGATCTTTTAACGAGGAGTACCGGCACCACACCTGACCCCAACCCGCGCAACACTCCACCAGGAGCGGTGAGCGGGGTTTGTGTCCGGGCGATGCCGACAACAAAAGATTAGCAGTCGCTGAGAGCGCCGACGCACACTCGGCAACACCCGCCCCACGAATGCTTTTCCGTCGCCGGGGGCACCTTCGGAGGCCCGGCGGCACCGCGATCCACGTCAGGCCAGTTGGGAACGGGGGCGCGGCCTAGACTCGGCCACGTGAGCAGCGACACGCCTCCCGTGGCGAAGAAGGTTCCGGCCGAGCGGACCCATCACGGCGACACCGTGATCGACGACTACGCATGGCTGGCGGACAAGGAAGATCCCGACACGGTCGCCTACCTGGAGGCCGAGAACGCCTTCACCCAGGACCAGACCGGGCATCTCAAGGACCTGCAGGAAGCCGTCTTCCAGGAGATCAAGAGCCGCACCCTGGAGACCGACCTCTCCGTCCCGACCCGCAAGGGCGGCTGGTGGTACTACTCGCGGACCGAGGAGGGCAAGCAGTACGGCATTCAGTGCCGTGTGCGGGCCACCGGGGACACCCCGCCGGAGCTCAAGGCCGGCGAGCCGCTCGCCGGCGAGGAGGTCCTGCTGGACGGCAACGAGCTGGCCGGCGACAGCCCGTTCTTCGCGATGGGCACCTCGGCGGTCAGCCCGGACGGCGCCGTGCTGGCCTACTCGACGGACTTCAACGGCAACGAGCGCTTCACGCTGCGGTTCAAGCGGCTGGACACCGGGGAGGCGCTCCTCGACGAGATCCCGAACATCTTCTACGGCGGCTCCTGGTCCGCCGACGGCTCGGCGTTCTTCTACACGATCGTGGACGACGCCTGGCGTCCGTACCGCCTGTTCCGCCACATCATCGGGACGGCGGCCGAGGAGGACGTGCTGGTCTACGAGGAGCCGGACGAGCGGTTCTGGATCGGCGTCGGCCTCACGCGCAGCGAGCGCTACATCGTGCTGAGCGCGGGCAGCAAGATCACCAGTGAGGTGCGGGTCCTCGACGCCGACTACCCCACCGGCGAGTTCGCGGTGGTGCGCCCGCGCGAGACCGGTGTGGAGTACTCGATCGACCACGCGGGCGACCGTTTCCTGATCCTGCACAACCGGCATGCCCGCAACTTCGAGATCGCGTCCGCGCCCATCGACGATCCGGGCACGTGGACGCCGCTGGTCGAGCACCGGGAGGACACCCGGTTGCTGGACGTGGACGCGTTCTCCGACCACGTGGTGGTGCACTTCCGCAAGGACGGCCTCACGGGCATCCGGGTGCTGCCCGAGGACGGCGAGCCGTACGAGATCCCCTTCCCCGAGCCGATCCACACCGCCGAGCCCGCGGGGAACCCCGAGTTCCACAGCCGCAGGCTGCGGCTGGCGTACACCTCGATGGTGACGCCGCCGTCGGTGTACGACTACGACCTCGCCTCGCGTGAGCTGATCCTGCTGAAGCGGCGCCCGGTGCTCGGCGGGTACGACCCGGAGGACTACGAGCAGTTCCGCGAGTGGGCGGTGGCGGACGACGGCACGCGGGTGCCGGTGTCGATCGTGTCGAGGAAGGGGACGTCCCGTCCGGCGCCGACGGTGCTGTACGGCTACGGCAGCTACGAGACCTCGATCGACCCGTCGTTCTCGGTGGCGCGGCTGAGCCTGCTGGACCGCGGCCTGGTGTTCGCGGTCGCCCACGTCAGGGGCGGGGGCGAGATGGGGCGCCGGTGGTACGAGGAGGGCCGGCTCACCAACAAGAGGAACTCGTTCGGCGACTTCGTCGCGGTGGCGCGGCATCTGAAGAGTTCCGGCTGGTCGAGCGAGATCGTCGCGCGCGGCGGCTCGGCCGGGGGGCTGCTGATGGGGGCGGCGGTGAACCTGGCGCCCGAGGAGTTCTCCGGTGTGGTGGCCGAGGTGCCGTTCGTGGACGCGCTGAACACGATCCTCGATCCGTCGCTGCCGCTCACGGTCATCGAGTGGGACGAGTGGGGCGATCCGCTGCACAATCCGAACGTCTACGCGTACATGAAGTCGTACACGCCGTATGAGAACATCGTCGACCGGACATACCCTCCCATTCTCGCCATCACCAGCCTCAACGACACCCGCGTCCTCTACCACGAGCCCGCCAAGTGGGTGGCCCGGCTCCGGGCCACCGCCGCCGGCGGGCCGTTCCTGCTGAAGACGGAGATGGGCGCGGGCCACGGGGGCAGGAGCGGACGCTACGACGCCTGGCGCGAGGAGGCGTTCACCTTGTCGTGGATCCTCGACCGGGTGAACGCCGCGGAGGCGAAAGTGGACACTGAGGAGAAGCGGTGACGTACACGGCATCGGACGATCGCTACGGCCGGCAGCCGTACAACCGGTCCGGCAGGAGCGGCTTGAAGCTGCCCGCGGTTTCGCTCGGGCTGTGGCACAACTTCGGGGACGACAGACCGGTCGGCACGCAGCGGGAGATCCTGCGCAGGGCCTTCGACCTCGGCGTGACGCACTTCGACCTGGCCAACAACTACGGCCCGCCGCCCGGGTCGGCGGAGCGCAACTTCGGCCGGATCTTCGCCGAGGACTTCCGGCCGTACCGCGACGAGCTGATCATCTCGACCAAGGCCGGGTACGACATGTGGCCCGGCCCCTACGGCGAGTGGGGTTCGCGCAAGTACGTGCTGGCGAGCCTGGACCAGTCGCTCGCGCGCATGGGCCTGGACTACGTCGACATCTTCTACAGCCACCGCCCCGACCCCGAGACTCCTCTGGAGGAGACCATGGGGGCGCTGGACACGGCGGTCCGCTCGGGCCGCGCGCTGTACGCGGGGATCTCCAACTACACGCCCGAGCAGACGGCCGAGGCGGCGCGGATACTCAGGCGGATGGGCACGCCGCTGCTGATCCATCAGCCGAACTACTCGATGTTCGACCGCCACGTCGAGAACGGCCTGCTGGACACGCTGGAGGCCGAAGGAGTGGGCTGCATCCCGTACTCGCCGCTCCAGCAGGGCATGCTCACCGACAGGTACCTCCACGGCATCCCCGAGGGGTCGCGGGCCTCGCAGGAGCGGTTCCTGCGGCCGAGCCACCTCACCGACGACGTGCTGCGCCGCGTCCGCGCGCTGAACGAGATCGCCGCCGGGCGGGGGCAGTCGCTCGCCCAGATGGCGCTCGCGTGGGTGCTGCGCGACGCGCGCGTCACCTCGGTGCTGATCGGCGCGAGCGGCGTCGCGCAGCTTGAGGACAACATCGGGGCGGTGGACGACCTGGAGTTCTCGGCCGACGAGCTGGCCGCCATCGAGAAGCAGATCGCCGAGCCGGGCGACAGGATCGTCTAGACGCTAGAGGGCGTTGTGCCGCTGCAGCCAGGCGAACGACGCCCACCCGGGCAGGACCGGCAGCCAGAAGGTCAGCAGCCGGAACAGCAGGACGGCCGAGGTGGCGACCGGCCCGGGCAGGCCGGACAGCGTCAGGCCGAGCGACAGGGCCCCTTCGACCGCGCCCAGCCCTCCGGGGGTGGGCGCGGCGGAGCCGATGGCGTTGCCGGCGAGGAACACCACGGCCACGGACGTGAAGCTGAGCGACCCGCCGAACGCCCGCACGCAGGCGTCCAGGCAGACGATGAACGCCAGGGTGAGCACCAGCGTGCCACTGACGCCTTCGAGGATCTTGCGGGGCGACTGCAGGACGTCCAGCAGCCTCGGGATGACGCCGGAGAACAGCGGCCGCACGCGGCTGACGACCAGGCGGCGCAACTGCGGGACGGCCAGGACGAGCAGCACCAGCACCCCGGCGGAGAGCAGGCCGATGACGATGCCCCGCGACGGGCTGACCGAGGGGGCGGCCTTGGTGCCGGTGACGTACCCGAACAGCAGGAGCAGCACGATGTGGAAGGCCAGGCCGACGAGCTGGGACGCGCCCACGCTGGCGACGGCGAGGCCCGGCGCGATGCCGCGCTTCTGCAGGAAGCGGGTGTTGATGGCCACGCCGCTGACGGCCGCGGGCGCGACGAGCTTGACGAACGAGCCCGCGAACTGCGCCAGGACCGTCCGTCCCAGCGGCAGGGTCTCGGGGACGAAGCCGCGCAGCATGAGCGCGGCGGCGACGTAGCTGAGCCCGGCGGCGGCCAGGGCGACGCCGCCCCAGCTCCACTTGGCCGAGGTGACGACCTCGACGAGGTTGACCCGGCTGAGCTGGGAGAGCAGGAAGTACGCGGCCAGGGCGCTGGCGATGATCGTCACGACGGTGCGGGGGCGGAAGCGCTCCAGCCGCACCTCCTCGACCTCGACCTGCGGGGTCAGGGCGACGATGTGCTCGCGCAGGCCGGGCAGCACTTCCTTCTGCTTGCTGACCTCGCTGCGGGTGCTGCGCACGAGCGCGATGCGCTGCAGGAGCGGCAGCGCGCCCGCCAGGGCCTGCTTGGGCATGACCTCGGACGCGGCCAGGACCGACCGTTCGGCGCCGACCCGCAGTGCGAGGTAGGTGAGTAACTGGGCGACGTCCAGGCGCAGCAGCAGGTCGCCGGCGGCGATCTCGCCGCTGCGGGCGTCCATGAGCACCACGTCGTCGCCGTGGAGGTGGATGCTGTCGCCGGTGAGACGGCGGTGGGCGAGCCGCTGCGCCTGGAGCAGCTCGACCTGCTTCCAGATCTTGAGCAGGACCTCGTCGGTGAGCTCCTCGTCGGCGACGTCCTCCAGCGCGCGGGTCTCCAGGTGCTCGTAGGCGAGCAGGGCGGCGTCGGTGCCGATCTCGCTGGTGCCGAGCAGGCGCGGGGTGTTGACCCCGGCGGCCTGGGCGGCGTAGGCCATGAGGGCCTCGCGCTCCAGCTCGGCGCGCAGGGAGCGGATGGCGCGGCGGCGGGTCTCGGAGTTGAGCCGGAAGCGCCGCCACATGCGGTAGATGACGCCGGAGACCTGCCGGTCGCGGTCGAGGACGGTGACGTCGATCAGGCGGTCGTCGGCCAGGGTGACGGCGTAGCGGCGGCTTCCCTGGGCGTCGTCCTGGACGCGGCGGGCCCTGGCGGGGACGAAGCCGAGCTTGCGCAGCGAGCCGGCGACCGTGCTGCCGGGCGGGCGGGTGTTCGGGCTGCCGATGACGTACAGCGTGGCGTACCCGACGGCCAGGCCCAGCAGGTAGGTGACGAAGACGCCGAGCGCGGTGGCCTCGGCGCCGGTGAACAGGGCGAAGACGTCCAGGGCTATGGCCATCCACATCACCGCGCGCCAGGTGGGGCGGCGGGATATGCGCACGGCGGTGACGTAGGCGACGACGGAGGTGAGCAGGGTGTTGATCGGCTCGACCTGGCGGCCGCCGGTGAGGAGCTGACGCAGGTCGCCGGGCCCGGCGACGGCCAGCCACTCGCCGAGCACGAAGGAGGCGAGCATGCCGATGATGGCGGCGATCAGGCCCTCGGCGACGCGCAGGCCGTCACGGTGGAAGACCCGCTCGACGGCGTACGCGGCGGGGACGGCGAGCACCGCGGTGCCGGCGATGAAGGCGGCCACGCCGATCAGCAGGTCCGGGGCCCGGTTGGTGCCGTCGGAGACGTCTCTTTCGAGCCCGTTGAGCGTCTGCTTGGCGACGAGCGCGAGCAGGATCACCGCGGCCAGGGCGGCCAGCGTGGCGATGAAGCGCAGGGCGTCCGACGGGCGGCGGATGCGCTGCGGCAGCAGGGGCTCGACGACGAGCACGAGCCCGTCGCGTCCGCCGTCGCCGGTCTGCGAGGACGGCCGGGTTCCGGCCGCCGGCGAGTCCCCGGCGGGGGCGGGGGTGCTTTCCCCGTCGTTCTCCCTGTCGTGCGAGCTCACGGGAACCTCGGCCACGGGGATCTCCTCCTCCGCGGCCTCTTCCGCCTCGTCACGCTGCCTGATCTCGGTCACCGCCGACGTCTGCGCTCGTCTCGTGTCATATGATCTTCTTAGCCCCTGTTCGCGTTGATCGCGCATGCCCGGTGAAAATCAGGCGGCCTTTGTTATCCGGCGTTTCGCGGAGGTTCCGGCGTACGTCGGGGCAGGCCGCCGGAGATCGCTCGCCCCCGGCCATCCGGTGACACTCTACGGCCCACCCGCCGGTGGGGGCTCAGCCGGACGAGAGGTGATCGACGGTGACGGCGCGGACACCGTCCGGGTGCCATGGTCCGGCGATGACCTGCCCGATAGCGTTCTTTCATGGCACATGAGCTGAATGTTCTGGGGGCGTGTCCGCTGGACTGTCCGGACACCTGCTCGTGGGTGGTGACCGTCAGGGACGGGGAGGCCGTCGGCCTGCGGGGCAACAAGGACCAGCCGTACACGCGCGGCGCGCTGTGCGTGAAGGTGAATCGTTATGTCGAGCACACCAAGGCGGCGGACCGCATCCTGTACCCCATGCGGCGGACCGGGCCGAAGGGGTCGGGGCGTTTCACGCGGATCGGCTGGGACGAGGCGCTGGACGAGATCGCGCGGCGGCTGACCGCGATCGTCGAGGAGTTCGGCGGCGAGGCGATCTGGCCGTACCAGGGGACGGGGACGCTCGGCTACATCCAGGGCGAGTCGGGCCTGGCGGGGTGGCGGCTGTGGAACGCGCTGGGGGCGTCGCGCCACGATCTGAACATCTGCTCGCGGGCCGGGAATCTCGGGCTGTCACGGACGAACGGGACGCCGGGCGGGATGGACCCGGAGATGTTCGCGCGCTCGAAGCTGATCCTTCTGTGGGGCACCAACACGCTCACCAGTGGTCACCATCTGTGGAAGTTCATCCAGGACGCGCGCGCGGACGGCGCCCACGTGGTGGCGATCGACCCGATCAGGACGCGTACGGCCGACCAGGCCGACGAGCACCTGGCGATCCGGCCGGGCACGGACGCGGTGCTGGCGCTGGCGTTGATCCACGTCGTGCTGGACGAGGGCGCGGAGGACCGGGACTTCATCGAGCAGCACACCGAGGGCTGGGAGGGCTTCGAGCGCGAAGTCCGGAAATATCCGCCCAAGGTGGCCGCGGAGATCACCGGGATCCCCGAGAAGGCCATCCGCGCGCTCGGCGTCCGCCTCGCCCACACCCGGCCCACCGGGATCCGGGCCACGATGGGCGTCCAGCGCCACCAGGGCGGCGGCACCGCCATGCGCACGATCGCCTGCATCCCCGGCGTCACCGGCGACTGGAGGCACCCCGGCGGCGGCGTGGCCTACTCCACCAGCGCCCACGTCCCGCTGCGCGTGGACCAGCGGCTCCACCTGCGGCCGAAGCCCGCGCGCACGCTGACGATGACGCGCCTCGCCGAGGGCCTCGCCGACACGCGCAGGCCGGTCAAGTGCCTGTGGGTCTACGCCGCCAACCCCATGGGCAGCACCTCAGACCAGAACCGCGTCCGCGCGGGCCTGCTCAGGGAGGACCTGTTCACGGTCGTGATGGAGCAGTTCCCCACCGACACCGTGGACTACGCCGACATCGTGCTGCCCGCCACGATGCAGTTCGAGCACGCCGACCTGCACGCCGGGTACGGCCACATGTACCTGATGTGGAACGAGCCCGCGGTGCCGCCCGCCGGGGAGTGCGCGTCCACCACCGAGACGTTCCGGCGGGTCGCCCGCGCCATGGGCCTGACCGAGCCCTCGCTGCACGCCTCGGACCTGGAGATCGCCGAGGAGCTGCTGTCTGCCGACCACCCCGCGCTGGCCGGCGTCACGCTGGAGCGGCTGCGCGCCGAGGGCTGGGCGCGCCTGAACTACCCCGACCCGTTCGTCCCCTTCGCCGGAGGCTTCCCCACCCCCTCGCGCCGGCTCCGGTTCGTCCCCGAGGGCAAGGGGTACGTCCCGCCGGCCACGGCCCGTGCGGACGGCCCGTACAAGCTGGCCCTGATCACCCCGGCGCCCCATGTGTTCCTCAACACGGTGTTCGGCAACAACCCCGAGCTGGCCCGCCGCGCCGGCGCGCCGAAGGTGCTGGTGAACGCCAAGGACGCGGCCGACCGCGGCCTGAGCGACGGGCAGCCCGTGCGGGTGTTCAACGGCAACGGCGAGATGACGGCCGAGCTCCAGGTCAGCGACCGGGTGGCGCCGGGCGTCGTCGCGGCGCCGAAGGGGAGCTGGCCGAAGCTGAGCCCGGGCGGCGTGAACGTCAACGTGCTCGTGGACGAACGGGACGCCGACATGGGCAGGGGCGCCGTCTACCACGACAACCTGGTCGAGATCGGGCCCGTCCCCTAGGGGCGTCAGAGGGCGAGCTTGAAGCCCACGTGCGAGTCGACGAAGCCGAGCGAGCCGTAGAAGCGGTGGGCCTCGGCGCGGTCCTTGTCGCTGGTGAGCTGCACCATGCGGCAGCCGCGCTCCCGTGCCCTGTCGATGGCCCACCGCATCATCGCGCGGCCGAGGCCGCGGCCCCGCTCGGGCGCGGCGACCCGCACCGCCTCGACCAGCGCGCGCTCGCCGCCCCTGCGGGACAGTCCGGGGATGTAGGTGATCTGCATCGTGCCGACCACCTCGCCGTTCCGCTCGGCGACGATCAGCTCCTGGCGGGGGTCGGCGTCGACGGCCGCGAACGCGGTCAGGTAGACCTCGTCCGACGGGTCGCCTTCGCGCGCCGCCGCGATGGGGTCGTCGGCGAGCATCGCGACGATCAGGGGGACGTCCGCCGGGCGCGCCTGACGAAAGGTTACGGACATGCTCGGAAGCGTACCGACACGGCATCCTCCGCCACGGACCGGCGTATCGGGGCCGTACGCGACGTCGGCGGGCAGGACCGGGCGCTAGGGGTAAATCAGGGTTGTACCCCGATGTGCTCGCGGGGCCACGGAGGGCAGTCTTGGTGTCATGAACGAACTGACTCGGCGCGACGAGATGTCGCTCGCCGGCGCGGCCCTGCGCGGCGCGCCTTGGAAGGCCGCCGCGATCACCGGTGTGGCGAGCGCGGCGATCAGCTTCACGATGGGCGTCATCCTGCCGGGGGACGCCGACCTCACCTGGGCCCTGTGCCTGGGCATCAGCCTGTTCGCGCTGGTGGCGTCCATCGGCGCCGTCGGCAAGCCCAACGTCGGCGACCGGGTGACCCGCCAGGCCCGGGTCTGGTCGCTGCGGCACCCGTGGAGGTTCTCGCTGTACCCGGGCGTCGGCGCGGCCGTCCTGATGTACCCGATCCAGCTCATCTTCGACCAGGAGGGCGTCTTCGGCGCCGCCTTGGGCGCGCTGTGGGGCGGCGCCCTGGTCTACCTGATCTCGGGCATCGTCACGATGTCGATGAAGGGGAGGGCGAACTCGGCCCGCTGACCCGGCCGGCGGGGGCTCCGGCCCCCGCGCCGCGCCCCTCGGGCACCAGGGGCCGTCAGTCTCCCATCGCCGCGCGCTCGGCCTCACCCCGGCACACGCAGAACTCGTTGCCCTCCGGGTCGAGCATGGTGACCCAGCCGGTGCCGTCGGAGTACCGGTGGTCCTCGTGCACGGTGGCGCCGAGGGCGAGCAGCCGTTCGACCTCCTCGTCCCGTGTGCCGTCCCCTTCGGGCCGCACGTCGATGTGCAGGCGGTTCTTGACGGCCTTGTCCTCGGGGACGCGGATGAACAGCAGGTACGGCTCGTGCGGCCCTTCGAGCATGACCTCGTCGTCGTCCTTGCCGACGCCGTCCTCGACGGACCACCCGAGGGCCTGCTGCCACCATTCGGCGAGCTGGTACGGCTCGGCGCAGTCGAACGTCACGGTGTGTATGCCAATCATGCGGGTCAGCTAAGCGGAACACCGGTGAAAGCGTCAAACCGGTTTCCCCGCATCCCTCCCGTCCTTGTTCGCGCCGGTCAGGACGCGGATGAGCCCGGCGCCCGACACCAGGGCCCACACCCCTTCGAGCAGGACGAAGCCCCAGTCGCGGCCCGCCAGGGCGATGACGGCGAGCACGGCGGAGCCGGCGAGGTTCAGCGCGAGATAGGTGACGGAGCGGGGCCGTAGCACCTGGAACTGCGCGAGGACGAAGGCGGCCAGGACGGCGACGGCCCCGGCGATCTGAATGATCTGATCCATGATGTGTCGCGCGTCGTCTTCGCTGGGCCGGGTACGGCGCGCTCCTCGTCCGGGAGGCCCGGGGTCCGGAGCCTCACTCGGAGAAGCTAGCAAACATCACGGCGCGCCATGGCACCGTCGTGGCCCCGCACACGTCACGAAGAGCGGGTTCATCCAGGTTCTTAGGGGTTACTCGCGGGTAGCATAGGAGGTAAGGTTACTGACGAGTACGTTTCTGACGCCGCCATGCCGGTTCGAGGAGTGACGCAGCCATGGGCCACTACAAGAGCAATGTCCGGGATCTGGAGTTCAACCTCTTCGAGGTGTTCGGCCGGCGTGAGATCCTCGGCGCCGGGAGGTTCGCCGAGATCGACGAGGACACCGTGCGCAGCGTTCTCGACGAGGTGAACCGGCTGGCCACCGGCGCGCTGGCCGACTCCTTCGAGGAGGGCGACCGCAATCCCCCGGTGTTCGACCCCGCCACCGGGTCGGTGACCATGCCGCCCCGCTTCAGGAAGTCCTTCGAGACCTTCCGCGACGCCGGGTGGACCAACCTGGACCTGCCCGAGGAGCTCGGCGGCCCCGGACTCCCCCGGTCGGTGGCCTGGGCGGTGGCCGAGATGGTCCTCGGCGCCAACCCCGCCATCTGGATGTACTCCAGCGGCCCGGCCTTCGCCCACGTGCTGGACGTCATCGGCACCGAGGAGCAGCGGCGCTTCGCCGCGCTGGCCATCGAGCGGCAGTGGGGCGCCACGATGGTGCTGACCGAGCCCGACGCGGGCTCCGACGTCGGCGCCGGCCGGACCCGCGCCGTGGAGCAGCCGGACGGCACCTGGCACATCGAGGGCGTCAAGCGGTTCATCACCAGCGCCGAGCACGACATGACCGAGAACATCTTCCACCTCGTGCTCGCCCGCCCCGAGGGCGCGGGCCCCGGCACCAAGGGCCTGTCGATGTTCCTCGTGCCCAAGTACCTCGTGGACGTCGAGACCGGCGAGCTGGGCCCGCGCAACGGCGTCTACGTGACCAACGTCGAGCACAAGATGGGCCTGAAGGCGTCCACGACCTGCGAGCTGACCTTCGGCGAGAAGCACCCGGCCGTCGGCACCCTGGTCGGCGACGTCCACCAGGGCATCAAGCAGATGTTCATGATCATCGAGCACGCCCGCATGATGGTCGGCACCAAGGCGATCGCCACCCTGTCCACCGGCTACCTCAACGCCCTGGCCTACGCCAAGCAGCGGGTGCAGGGCGCCGACCTGACCACGATGGCCGACAAGTCCGCCCCGCGGGTGACCATCACCCACCACCCGGACGTCCGCCGCGAGCTGATGCTGCAGAAGGCGTACGCCGAGGGCATGCGCGCGCTCGTCCTCTACACGGCCACCTTCCAGGACGCCGTGCAGATCGCGACGCATCAGGGCGCCCGGGACGCCGACGCCGAGGCGATGAACGACCTGCTGCTGCCGCTGGTCAAGGGCGTCGGATCCGAGCGGTCGTACGAGATGCTCGCCCGCTCGCTGCAGACGCTCGGCGGCTCCGGCTACCTGCAGGACTATCCGATCGAGCAGTACATCAGGGACGCCAAGATCGACTCGCTGTACGAGGGCACGACGGCGATCCAGGGGCAGGACCTGTTCTTCCGCAAGGTGCTGCGCAACCAGGGCGCCGCGCTCGGCACGCTGGTCGGGGACGTCAAGCGGTTCGCCGCCTCCGAGGCCGGCAACGGCAGGCTCAAGGAGGAGCGCGGGCTGCTGGACGCGGCCGCCGACGACGTCAAGGCGATGGCCGACACCATGGCCGGATGGGCGATCGCGTCGCTGGAGTCGCCCGAGGAGGTCTACAGGGTCGGGCTCAACACGACCCGTTTCCTGCTGGCCCTCGGTGACCTGGTGATCGGCTGGCTCCTGCTCCGCCAGGCCGAGGTGGCGCTCGCCGCGCTCGGCGACTCCGACCGGGACAAGGCGTTCTACCAGGGCAAGGTGGGCGCGGCCTCGTTCTTCGCCCACACGGTGCTCCCGCGCCTCGGCGCCGAGCGCCGCACGCTGGCGGCCACCGACCAGAGCCTCATGGAGCTTCCGGAGGACGCGTTCTGACCGGAGATCCCGGGGCCGGCGGGGAAGGCGGGGCGGACCGCCTTCCCCGCCGGCGTGTCCGGGCGCGTCACCGCGCGAGGCGGGCGGCGATGCCGTCGAGAAGGATGTCCAGGCCGAAGGCGAAGCTCGACTCGATCGGGGGGTGCTCGGCCTCGACGACGACGCGGCCGAGATAGGGATAGCGGCCGGTGGCGAGCAGGTCGCCGACGTAGGCGGCGTGGGCGGCCTGCCACCGCGCGCGTGCGTCCTCGTCGCCCCACGCGTGCCGCGACAGCAGCCGTTCGGCCTCGCCTGCTGATCGTGGTGTTCCTGCCGCTGGCGGTACGCCGATATCTACGCCTGTCCGGCTGAATCGGTGATCGAGTGGCTGTGGGTGGGTATGACCCTGCCGCGAAGCGCTCTTTACCGACAACATCGAGCTCCGGAGGTCTCCATGGGCATCGGGGTCAGCCTTTTCCTCATGACCATCGGTGCGATCCTCAAGTTCGCGATCGATCCGGACGTGCTCGGCGAGAGCGTGCACATCGACGTCATCGGCGTGATCTTCATGGTGGTGGGCGCCCTCGGCCTGCTGCTGAGCTTCTTCTTCATGTCCCGGCGCGGGCGCACCTCCGAGAACGACCTCCTGGACCACGAGCAGAACCCCCCGGCGATCTGAGCCCCGGGAAAGCGGCGCTTCCCCCGGGAGCGCCGCCCTCGCCGTGCGCTCAGAGCCGGTACTGCACCGCGGCGCGACCGGCCAGGATCGGCTTGATGGCGTCGGCGATCACGGCCTGGTGCGTGGGATGGTCGCGGTAGACGAGGTAGTCCTCCTCGGAGTCGAAGTCGGCCACCACCGCGAAGTCGTGGTTGCCCTCGTTGACCCCGGCGTCCGGCCCGATCTCGTACCTCCGCAACTCGGGGATCACCCCCGGAAGCCCCTTCAGCCCGGCCTCGACGGCGGCCTTCTGCGCTTCGGTGGCGCCCTCGACCCAGCTCAACAGCACGATGTGCCGAAACATGATCACTCCTTATCTGGCCTGCGCCGCCAGCGTACGACCTCTCTCAATTGATCGACCATCACGTCATCACTCCGGCCGATCGATCACCTCGCCGACCAGAGATGCTTCCGGGGCAGGGCGCCGACTTGCCTCTCACCAGGGCTTGTCCGCCCCGCGCAACCGGTACGTTGGCACATAGTTGCCTCGTTAGCCCAGTTGCCTGATTCAGAAAAGTTGGGAATCAAGGCAAGTTTTCTTGGATGACACGGCGGCCGATGCCATCCTAGGAAAATGGAGAGGCGTGAACCGTCCCGCGACGTACTGCTCGAGCAGGGGTTGCAAGCACTTCGTGACCTTCTCGGGCCGACCTGGCACGTTGAGCGACGGGTTCGTGAGGGAGCGGTGGTGTCCGCACCTGGGAATCGTCAGAGCGGCGCTCTCGATGCCCTTGTGGAACTGAGGTCCGACGACGGCACCTACGCCGAATTGCTGACCGACCTGAGGAGCGACGTCTCCCCTCGTACCGTGGAAGAGATCGTGTTGCCCAAGTTCGCCCTCGTCCGCCAGGTCAGTGCCTTCACGCACGTGCTCGTCATGGCTCCCTGGATCTCTCCACGTACTCAGGGAATGCTCCGCGAGCATGGCGTCAACTACCTCGACCTGACCGGCAACATCTCCCTGCGCGTTCCCCGGCCGGCCGTCGCGATCTACACCCAAGGGCGGACACGGGCACCCCGCGGGGCGGCCGTACCCCGAGCGAAGGCGACGTTGGCCGGTCCGAAGGCCGGTCGGCTCGTGCGGCTGCTGGTAGACGCCGCGCCGCCGTACCGTGCGGGGGAACTCGCCGAAGCCGCCGGCCTCAGCCTTCCGTACGTCTCCCGCCTCCTGGACGCTCTTGAAGATCACCTCCTGATCCGACGAGACGGACGCGTCATCACCGATGTGGACTGGCCCGGCCTATTGCGCGCGCGTGCCGAGACGCTGAACCTCCTCCGTCAGAACCGCTATGTCGGCATGCTCGCCCCCAACGGCACCGCCCAGGTCTGGGCGGCGCTGCGTGATCTCCAGGGTTCCTGGCCCAGGGAAAGGCGCTTGGTCGTGACCGGCTCCCACGCCGCACGTCTGGTCGCCCCCGTGGCCGTCGGTGGCCAGTTGATGCTCTACCTCCCCGCCGCCGTGCCGGACGCGGAGACCTTGGGCGACATCCTCGGGTTGCTCCCCGTGGCAGAGGGGGCCGACGTGCTGCTACTGGAACCCCGCGACGAGGTCGTCTTCGAGCGGACGCGTGTGATCGACGACCTCCCCCAAGTCGCGCTCAGCCAACTGGTCCTCGACTGTCTGTCCGGACCTGGCCGGATGCCCGCAGAAGGTGAGGCCGTTCTTCGTCACATGCTGGAGCACCAACAGCTTTGGCGCGCATCCGGCATTCCAGCCCTGGGGAAGAACATGTCGCCATAGGATCACCTGTCTCCCCCGCGTCAAGGCGAGGAAATCCAAGTGGCGAAGGTTCCTCAAGGTATCGACCAGCGACAGCTCACCATGGTGGCCCGACGCGTGCTCCTCGACGGACTCACCGCACTCGAGCGGCATCTCGACGCGATCACCGTGGTCGGCGCCCAGGCCGTCTACCTGCGCACTCCGAACGCCGCTGTACGGAACGCTCCCTTCACCTCCGATGGCGACCTCAGCATCGACCCGCTCCTCCTCGGCGACCGCCCGCTGCTCGACGAGACCCTCCGAGCAGCGGGCTTCACGTTGAGGAAGGAGAACGAGCCTGGTCTATGGGAACGTTCTGAAGTCATCGGCGACCAGATCGTCCCCGTTGAACTGGACCTTCTCATCCCGGAGACGCTCTCCCCAAGAAACGGGAGACGGAGCGCCAGGGTGCCGCCGCACGGCGCGATGTCCGCACGCTGGATTCCCGGGCTGGAGGTCGCGGCCGTCGACCACTCCCCTATGCGGGTCACAAGCCTTGAACCGGGCGACCCGCGTGAGATCGTCGTGAATGTGGCCGGTCCGGCCGCCCTTCTGGTCGCGAAGGCGTTCAAGATCCGGGACCGTCTCGCGGACGCCGCCACCCGCCCGGACCGCCTCGCCGACAAAGACGCGGGCGACATCCTGCGCATCATGATGACCATTCCCGCCGGCCAAGTGGCCACGACCTTCGCCGCCCTGCGCGAGGACCCGCGCGTCGGATACGTCGCAGCCCAAGGAGTCGTCCTGCTCCGCGAGCTTTTCGGGCGGGGCTCGTCGCCCGGAGTCGGAATGGCCGTCGACGCTCTGCGCGGTGACGTCCCAGAAGTTCGTGTCCGCGCTCTCGCCCGCGCCTTCATCGCCAAGGCCTGTTAGGCCCTGTGGCCCGGCAGGTGTGGATCACCCACCGGGCCACGGGTACAGGCCGGGGCGTCAGCCCCAGGCGAGCATGCGCAAGGGGTCTTCGAGCATGGCGCCCACGTCGCGCAGGACGTAGGAGCCGAGTTCGCCGTCGATGATTCGATGGTCGAAGGACAGGGCGAGGGTGGTGACCTTGCGGGGGACGATCTCGCCGTCCACCACCCAGGGGAGGTCGCGGATCTGGCCGAACGCCAGGATCGCCGCCTCGCCGGGGTTGATGATGGGCGTTCCCGCGTCGATGCCGAAGACGCCGACGTTGGTGATGGTGATCGTGCCGCCGGTCAGGTCGGCGGGCTGGGCCTTCCCGGCGCGTGCGGCCTCGGTCAGCGCGGCCAGCGCCCTGGCCAGGCCGGGAAGCGACAGCGCCTGGGCGTCCTTGATGTTCGGGACGATCAGGCCGCGCTGGGTGGCGGCGGCGATGCCGAGGTTCACGTAGTGCTTGACCACGATCTCCTCGCCGGCCCAGCTCGAATTGACCAGCGGGTAGCGCCTGGCCGCCGTCAGGAGCGCCTTGGCGACGAGCAGCAGCGGCGACACCTTGACCTCGGCGAAGTCGGGCATCTGGCGCAGCCGGCGCACGGCGTCCATGGTGGCGGTGACGTCCACCTGCAGGAACTCGGTGACGTGCGGCGCGGTGAAGGCGGAGGCGACCATCGCCGCCGCGGTGGCCTTGCGCACGCCCTTCACCGCGATGCGCTCCTCGCGGACGCCCGGCACAGCGGCCGGGGCCGCCTCCTGCGGCGACGCCGCCGCGTGGACGTCCTCGCGGGTGATGGAGCCGTTCGGGCCGGTCCCGGAGATCTCCGCCAGGTTCACCCCGAGGTCCTTGGCGAGCTTGCGCACGGGCGGCTTGGCCAGGACGGCCACCCTGCCTGCGGCGGGCGCGGGGGGCGGAGGGGCCTCGACCGGCGGCGGGGACGCCGGAGCGGCGGGGACGGCCGCGGGCGCGGACGCCGCGGCCTTGCGGGGACGGCGGGTGGTGGGGCCGGTCTTGACGCCGTACCCGACCAGCACGGGCTGGCGCTCGGGCTTGTCCTTGACCGGCTCGGGCCGCGGCGCGGGCACCATGTCGTCGGCCAGCGCGGTCTCGCGCGTGGTGTCCGCGCCCTCGCCGGTGTCGACGGCGATGATCGGCTTGCCGACGTCCACCGTCTCGCCCTCGGCGGCCATCAGCGAGGCGACCACGCCCTCGAAGGGGCAGGGCAGCTCCACGACGGCCTTGGCGGTCTCGATCTCGACGATCGTCTGGTTGATCGTCACCGGGTCGCCCGCCGAGACGTGCCACTTGATGATCTCGGCCTCGGTCAGGCCTTCGCCGACGTCGGGCAGCTTGAACTCGCGAAGCACGGCCTCTCCTAGAAGGCGAAGGCGCGGTCGACGGCGTCGAGCACGCGGTCGAGGTCGGGCAGGTAGTGGTCCTCCAGCCGGGACGGCGGGTACGGCGTGGAGAAGCCGCCGACCCGCAGCACGGGCGCCTCCAGGCTGTAGAAGCACGCCTCGGTGACCCGGGCGGCGATCTCGGCGCCGAGGCCGGAGTAGACGGGCGCCTCGTGGGCGACCACGCAGCGTCCCGTCCTCCTGACCGACTCGTAGATGAGGTCGGTGTCCAGCGGCGACAGCGTGCGCAGGTCCACGACCTCCAGCGAGCGGCCCTCCTCCTCCGCGGCGGCCGCGACCTCCAGGCACGTCTTCACCATGGGCCCGTAGGCGAGGACGGTGACGTCCGTGCCCGGCCGCACGATCTGGCCGCGGTCGAACGGCAGCGGCGTGGCGTTCTTGTCGACCTCGGCCTTCTCCCAGTAGCGGCGCTTGGGCTCGAAGAAGATCACCGGGTCGTCGCTCCGGATCGCCTGCCGGATCATGTGGTAGGCGTCGGCGGGGTTGGAGCAGGCGACGACGCGCAGGCCGCCGGTGTGGGTGAAGTACGCCTCGGGGGACTCGCTGTGGTGCTCGACGGCGCCGATGCCGCCGCCGCAGGGGATGCGCACGACGACGGGGAGCTTGAGCTTGCCGAGCGAGCGCAGGGGCATCTTGGCGAGCTGCGTGATGATCTGGTCGGCCGCGGGGAAGACGAAGCCGTCGAACTGGATCTCGCAGACCGGGCGGTAGCCGCGCAGCGCCAGCCCGATGGCCGTGCCGATGATCCCGGACTCGGCCAGCGGGGTGTCGATGACGCGGCTCTCGCCGAAGTCCTTCTGGAGGCCGTCGGTCACCCGGAAGACTCCGCCGAGCTTGCCGACGTCCTCTCCCATGATGAGGACCTTCGGGTCCTCCTCCATGGCGGCGCGCAGCCCTTCGTTGATCGCCTTGGCGAGGGTGAGGGTGCTCATCGCACGCCTCCCTCGAAGGTCGCGAGATAGGCGGCGTACTGCTCCCGCTCTTCTGTCAGCAGGGAGTGCGGCTCGGCATACACGTGATCGAACATTTCCAAGGGATGGGGATCGGGCATTTCCAGGCAACGTTTGCGCACGTCGCGGCCGAGGTCCGTGGCCTCGGCGTCGACCTTGTCGAAGAAGTCCTGGTCCGCGAGCTGGTTTTTGAACAGGTAGGCCTTCACGCGCTCGATCGGGTCCTTGAGCTTCCACGCCTCCAGCTCACCGGCGACCCGGTACCGTGTCGGGTCGTCGGAGGTGGTGTGGGCGCCCATGCGGTAGGTGAACGCCTCGACCAGGGTGGGGCCCTGGCCTTCGCGGGCGTTCTTGAGCGCCTGGCGGGTGACCGCGAGACAGGCGAACACGTCGTTGCCGTCCACGCGGACGCCGGGGAAGCCGAAACCGCTGGCGCGCCGGTACAGGGGGATCCTCGACTGCTTCTCCAGCGGCTCGGAGATGGCCCACTGGTTGTTCTGGCAGAAGAACACGATCGGCGCGTTGAACACCGACGCCCAGATGAACGCCTCGTTGACGTCGCCCTGGGAGGTCGCGCCGTCGCCGAAGTAGACGATGGACGCGGCCTCGGCGCCGTCGCGCTGGATCCCCATCGCGTACCCGACCGCGTGCAGGGTCTGGCTGCCGATGACGATCGTGTAGAGGTGGAAGTTGTGCTCCGCGGGGTCCCAGCCGCCGTGGTTGACGCCCCGGAACAGCCCGAGCAGGTTGACCGGGTCGACGCCGCGGCACCACGCCACGCCGTGCTCGCGGTAGGTGGGGAACGCCATGTCGGCGTCGGTCAGGGCACGTCCCGACCCGATCTGGGCGGCCTCCTGGCCGAGCAGGGACGCCCAGATGCCCAGTTCTCCCTGTCTCTGCAGGGCCACGGCCTCCATGTCGACGCGTCGTACGAGCACGAGGTCGCGGTACAGCGCGCGCACCTCTTCTGCGGTGAGATCGATGTCATAGACGGGGTGGTGCACGCGCTCGCCCTCGGGGGTGAGCAGCTGTACGAGTTCGGGCGGTGCCTCGGCACCATGAGAGGCGTCGAATGTCACGTGCCGCTCCTGTGCGTTCGGGGCCGTGCCGATGGGGTCGCCATCCACGTTCGGCCAGTTGACACGCATGCGTCCCTTCTGGTGGTGGTACGCATGCGCCTGGGGACATCGTGGCAGACCTCACAGGCCATTGCGCAAGGCGGTACCACCGTCTTATCCACACTTCTCCCGTTCCCGATGCGCCCCTTCGCACACGCGGCAGGTGATCGAGAGCCGCCCGGGGGACGGACGGCCGCGCCGCCACCGTTAGGCTGGTGCGGCCGGACACGAACAGGGAGGAACACGTGGCACGGGTCATCGTCGATGTCATGCTCAAGCCGGAGATCCTCGATCCGCAGGGCCAGGCGATCGCCCGGGCGCTTCCCCGTCTCGGTTTCTCCGGGGTCGCCGGGGTGCGGCAGGGCAAGAGGTTCGAGATCGAGCTGGACGGGCCGGCCGACGAGGCCGCGCTTTCGGATGTCCGCAAGATGGCGGAAACCCTGCTGGCCAACACGGTGATCGAAGACTACGCTGTGCGGGTCGAGCCGTAGGGAGCGCCGCGCGGGCGTCGCCAAGGCTTCGCAAATCACCGCAAAAGTAACTTTGGGCTGACGAGAAAGCAAGCGTCTGACCAACAGTAAATAACAACAGCGTGATTTTGCGGTTAGCCCTGATTCATCGGGGAAACCTCTCCAACGTGACTTTCGGCACCACGGAGGGGTCCGGTGGATATTGAGTTCTCGTTGGCCTTGCCTCGGGACGCCATAGGCATCCCGATGGTCCGGCGGGTGCTTGGGGACACCCTTCGCTGCATCGGCGTCAGCGAGAACTGCGTGTCCGACGTCCTCCTGGCGACCTCCGAAGCCTGCGCCAACGCCGTCAGGCACGGCGGGCCGTCCAAGCGCTACGAGGTCACCGCGGCCATCGGCCAGGGCCGTTGCGAGCTGCGCGTCGTCGACAACGGCCTCGGCATCGGGGCCGTCCCCCGGCAGTACCCCCCGGGCGACGCCGAGCACGGGCGTGGCATCCTGATCATGCAGTCGGTGGTCGACGAGATCTTCTTCGACATCACCCCCGGCAGCGGCACCACCGTCCTGCTGCGCAAGGAACTGGACTGGGACGAGGACTTCCTGGCCCGCCACGACCGCGAGCTGGCCGCCGTCTGACCGCCCCGCCCGCCACAGGACTCGCATCGGCTTCCCCTCCTCCCGCGCCCGGCCGACGGCCGAAAACGGCGCCCGCCCCGTCCGCGGCACGCGCCGTACGTCCGTAACCCGGTGCTCCCCGTCCCGGTCGGCAGGTAGCCTGAATGTACCGCCGCGAGACCGCCGTCCGATTGTGTGTGAGACGTCGGCGCGGCGTTCGCATGTGGAGGGGTACGAAACCATGAGCGCTGCCCGTGTGGGCGTGGTCACATTCCCGGGCACTCTTGACGACCAGGACGCCGCCAGAGCCGTCCGGCACGCGGGCGCCGAGGCGGTGCCGCTGTGGCACGCCGACCGCGACCTGCGGGGCGTGGACGCCGTCTTCCTGCCCGGCGGTTTCTCCTACGGCGACTATCTGCGGTGCGGGGCCATCTCCCGGTTCGCGCCGCTGATGGAGGAACTGATCCCCGCGGCCCGCGCGGGGCTTCCCGTGCTCGGCACCTGCAACGGCTTCCAGATCCTCTGCGAGGCCCACCTGCTGCCCGGCGCGCTCACCCGCAACCAGGGGCTGCACTACGTCTGCCGCGACCAGCGCATCCGTGTGGAGAACGCCGCCACCGCCTGGACCGGCGGCTACACCTCCGGCCAGGAGATCCTGCTGCCGATCAAGCACGGCGAGGGCCGGTACGTCGCCGACGAGGCCACCGTCGCCGCGCTGGAGGCCGGCGGCCAGGTCGTCTTCCGCTACCTCGGCGGCAACCCGAACGGCTCGATCAACGACATCGCGGGCGTCTCCAACGAGGCCGGCAACGTCGTCGGCCTGATGCCGCACCCCGAGCACGCCGTCGAGGAGCTCACCGGAGCCCCCAGCGTGGACGGCCGAGGGTTCTTCACCTCGATCCTGAAGAGGTTCGTCAACCTGTGACCGACGCCACGAGCGCGCCGCGAGGAGCACACATGACCGACTCAGTCGAGCGGGCCGCGCAGACCCCCGACGAGCCGCAGCCGTACGCCGAGCTCGGCATGAAATCCGACGAGTACGAGCGGGTGCGGGCGATCCTGGGCCGCAGGCCCACTGCGTCCGAGCTGGCCATCTACTCGGTCATGTGGAGCGAGCACTGCTCCTACAAGTCCTCCAAGGTGCACCTGCGCCAGTTCGGTACCAAGGCCCCCAAGTCCGACGCCCTGCTGGTCGGCATGGGGGAGAACGCCGGCGTCGTGGACATCGGCGACGGCTGGGCGGCCACCTTCAAGATCGAGTCGCACAACCACCCGTCGTACGTCGAGCCCCACCAGGGCGCGGCGACCGGCGTCGGCGGCATCGTCCGCGACATCATGTCCATGGGCGCCCGGCCGATCGCCGTCATGGACTCCCTGCGGTTCGGCGCGCTCGACGCCCCCGACACGCGCCGGGTGCTGCCGGGCGTCGTCGAGGGCATCAGCTCCTACGGCAACTGCCTCGGCCTGCCCAACATCGGCGGCGAGGTCCTGTTCGACCCCTGCTACATCGGCAACCCCCTGGTGAACGCGCTGTGCGTGGGCCTGCTCCGCAAGGACCAGATCAAGCTCGCCACCGCGCCGGGCCCCGGCAACAAGGTCGTGCTGTTCGGCGCCAGCACCGGCCCCGACGGCATCGGCGGCGCCTCGGTGCTCGCCTCGGCCACCTTCGAGGAGGAGTCGCACGCCAAGCGGCCCGCCGTGCAGGTCGGCGACCCGTTCATGGAGAAGCTCCTCATCGAGTGCTGCCTGGAGCTGTTCGAGGCCGACGTCGTCGTCGGCATCCAGGACCTGGGCGCGGCCGGCGTGTCGTGCGCGACCACCGAGCTGGCCGCCAAGGGCACCGGCGGCATGCGCGTGGACCTCGGCCTGGTCCCGCTGCGCGACCCCTCGCTCCTCCCCGAGGAGATCCTGATGAGCGAGTCGCAGGAACGCATGATGGCCGTCGTCACGCCCGAGGACATCGACGCCTTCATGGCGATCTGCGCCCGCTGGGACGTCCCGGCCACCGTGATCGGCGAGGTCACCGACACCGGCCGCCTGGTCATGACCTGGAAGGGCGAGGTCATCGTCGACATCCCGCCCGGCACCGCCGCCGACGAGGGCCCGGTGTACGAGCGGCCGTACCACGAGCCCGCCGGCCAGTCGGCGCTGAACTCCGACCACCCCGCCCGGCTGCCGCGCCCGGCCGACCTGCGCGCCACCCTCCTGGACCTGCTCGGCTCCGCCAACCTCGCCTCCAAGGAGTGGGTGACCTCCCAGTACGACCGTTACGTCCGCGGCAACACCGTGCTGGCCATGCCCGCGGACGCCGGGGTGCTGCGCGTGGGCGAGGTCATGCCCGGCGCCGAGAACACCGACCGCGGCATCGCCCTGGCCACCGACGGCAACGGCCGGTACGCCCGGCTCGACCCGTACGCGGGGGCGCAGCTCGCGCTGGCCGAGGCGTACCGCAACGTCGCCGTCACCGGGGCGCGCCCGCTGGCCGTCACCAACTGCCTCAACTTCGGCTCCCCCGAGGACCCCGAGGTGATGTGGCAGTTCGCCGAGGCCGTGCGGGGCCTCGCGGACGCCTGCAGGACCCTCGGCGTGCCGGTGACCGGCGGCAACGTCTCGTTCTACAACCAGACCGGCTCGACGCCGATCCACCCGACCCCCGTCGTCGGCGTGCTCGGCGTGCTGGACGACGTGCGCAGGCGCGTGCCGCACGGCTTCACCGCGCCCGGCCTGAAGGTCGTGCTCCTCGGCGACACCCACGACGAGTTCGGCGGGTCCGAGTGGGCGCACGTCGCCCACGGCCACCTGGGCGGCCTGCCCCCGGCCGTGAACCTCGACGCCGAGCGCGCGCTGGCCACCGTCCTGGTCCAGGCGTCGTCCCAGGGGCTGCTCGAAGGCTCGCACGACGTGTCCGACGGCGGCCTCGCCGTGGCCCTGGCCGAGGCGGCGATGGCGCGCGGCGTCGGCGCGACGGTGCGGCTCCCGGTCGACGACGCCTTCACCGGCCTGTTCAGCGAGTCGGCGGGCCGCGCCGTCGTCGCCGTGCGGCCGGAGTCGTTCCCGGCCCTCGCCGAGCTGTGCGCGCGCCACGAGGTGCCGTGCTACGGGCTCGGCCTGACCGGCGGCGGCGCTCTCACCGTCGAGGAGGTCCTCGACATCCCTGTGGACGAGCTGCGTGCCGTCCACGAGGCGGCGCTGCCCGCCACGTTCGGCGCCTGACCGTCCCCGGCGTCCCGGAGGTTGTGCACAACTCTCCGGGACGCCGGGCCACGGCGGGATAATCGGCACGTCCGGCGGAATCCGATCGGCTGGAGGGCACCGTGCCGTCGAACGACCACGCGGAGGCATCCGCCGGCGAGCCCTACTTACCCCCGGCGACGCAGCCGGTCCGCGCCGTCGTGTGGGCGCTCCACCTCGCGGCGCCGCTGCTCGGCCTCTGGCTGCTCCTGAGCAACCCCGAGCGGCTGAACATCCGCTGGGAGCATCCGCCGAGCCACTTCCTGCTGGTCGTCGCCGTGGCCGGCGTCAACGTCGGGCTGGGCCTGCTGGTCGGCCGGGCCGCCACCCGGCGGCAGGACGCCCGGCTGCTGCTCGTCTCGCTGGTCTTCCTCGCCGGCGCCGGGTTCTTCCTCCTGCACGGCCTCGCCACGCCCACCGTGATCCTCCCCCGGGGCAGCCACGGCTTCGACATCGGCCAGCCGGTCGGCCTGACCGTGGCGGCGGTGCTCGCGTTCGTCTCGTCCCTGCCGCTCGGCGAGCGGGCCGCCGCCGCGGTGCTGGCGCGGGCGGATTTGCTGCGCGCCGGGCTGGTGGTCGTCCTGGTGGGGTGGGGGTGGGCCTCGCTGGTCGAGGGGCTGACGCCGCTCAGCGCGCCGCCGCCCCCCGGCGGGGCCACGATCGGCTTCGTCTCCTGGGTCGGCGCCGCGCTCTACGCCCTGGCCGCCGCGCTCATGTTCCGCGTCCACCGGCGGCGGCCCTCGGCGATGCTGGTCAGCCTGGTCACGGCGTACGCGCTGCTCGGCGAGGCCATGATCGCGGGGTTCTTCCGGCCGAACTGGCTCATGTCGTGGTGGGAGTGGCATCTGCTGCTCACGCTGGCCTTCGTGTTCGTGGCCTACAGCGCCTACGTCCAGTTCCGGCACGAGGGCTCCAGCCAGGGGCTCTTCGACTCGGTCGCGCTCGCGGCGACCGTGCGCCGTATCCAGGCCCGGTACGACGAGGCGCTGGAGGAGCTGGTCGGCCATCTGCGGCGCATGGGCGAGAGCGGGTCGCCGTCCGGCCCGCCGGTCGCGACCAGGCTGGCGGGCAAGTTCCGCCTCAACGAGGGCCAGGCGGCCGTGCTGGACCGCGCCGGGCGGGCCCTGGCCGCCGAGCGGGAGCTGTCGGCCCGGCTCGGGGCGCTCGCCGACGTCGGCCGCCGCGCGCGGGTCGGCCTCGGCGAGGAGGATCTGCTGGCCGGGGCGCTGCAGCGCGTGCGGCAGGCGTACGGGGAGGTCCGCATCGGGCTGGTGTCCGACGGGGAGGTGACGGTCGGCGGGCGGCGGTTCGGCGCGGACGATTTCAAAGGGGTCGAGGTGATCCCCTTCGGCGGGTCGGTGGTGCACGCCCTGACCGTCAAGGGGAAGCTCGCCGGGGCGCTTGAGGTGCCCGTCGGCGCCACGCCCCAGGACGAGGCGCTGGCGGCGACCCTGGCGAGCCAGCTCTCCATCGCGCTGGAGAACGCCCGCCTGTACCGGGAGCTGGAGACGCTGTTCCGGCAGTACATGTCGCCCGACGTCGCCGCGTCGCTGCTGGCCGACCCCGGCCAGGCCGCGCTCGGCGGGTCGCTGGTCGAGCTGACGGCCCTGTTCGCCGACCTCAAGGGGTTCACGACCTTCTCCGAGCGGGTGGCGCCCGGCGAGATCGTCGAGATGCTGAACCGCTACCACGCGGCGGCCGTCCCGTGCGTGCTGCGCAACGGTGGGACGATCGTGCAGTTCGTCGGGGACGCCCTGCTGGCGCTCTTCAACGCCCCCGCCGCCCAGGAGAGACACGCGGCCCAGGCGGCGCGGGCGGGCCTCGCCATGCAGGAGGCGGCCGAGGAGATCGCGGCCGGCAACCCCGGGTACCCGCGGTTCCGGGTGGGGATCAACACCGGGCTCGCGCTGGTCGGCAACATCGGCGCGCCGGAGCTGCGCGGGTTCAACGCGATGGGCGACGCCGTCAACGTCGCCGCCCGCCTGGAGTCACTGGCCGAGCCCGGCACGGTGGTGATCGGTGCGACGACACGCGACCAGCTGGGGCCCGGGGCGACCGTACGTCCGCTCGGACCGCTCGTGCTGAAGGGCAAGGAGCAGAGCGTCGAGGCGTTCGTCCTCACCGCCCTGGACTGAGCCGCGCACGCTTGCGGGCGTTTTCCACAGGTGGGGAGAACGACCGGGAACGGGTGGCGGGCGGGCGGTGATAATCGGAGCGTTGCCCGGCCGCGCCGTTTGGAGGAGCGATGACGCCCAGCCCGTCCCTGGAGCCCGGCGAGTTCCTTTCCCGGCTCACCCCGGACGAGATCGCCGATCTCACCGCCGCGGCTCGCGGTCGCCGGTGGCGGCGCGGCGCGACCGTCATGTCCGAGGGCGACACCTCCGGCTGGGCCCTCGTCCTCACCTCGGGCCGGGTGAAGGTCTCCTCGCACACCGCCGGGGGCACCGAGGTCGTGCTGGCCATCCGCGGGCCCGGTGCGCTGCTCGGCGACATGTCGGCCATCAGCGGCGAGCCCCGCTCGGGCACGATCACCGCGCTGGAGCCCGTCGAGGGGCTCGTGATCCACGATTTCCCCGGGTTCCTGAACGGCCACGGCCGCGTCGCGGTTCTTCTGTTACAGCTCGTCATGGAGCGCCTGCGCGACGCCGACCGCAAGCGCGTCGAGTACGGCGCGTTCGACACCACCGGCCGCGTGGCGACCCGCCTGGTCGAGCTGGCCGAGCGCTTCGGAGAGCCCACCGATGGCGGCGTCAAGGTCGCCCTGCCCCTCTCGCAGGACGAGCTGGCGGGCTGGACCGGCGCCTCGCGCGAGGCGGTCAGCAAGGCCCTGCGCTCCCTCCGCGACCGCGGCCTCATCGAGACCGGCCGCCGCCGCGTGACCATCTACGACCTCGACTCCCTCCGCAGACGCGCCCGCTGAGGGGCGACCCCGCGCACGAGCGCGTGGTGGGGGCGTTCGCGGGGGTGTGACGGGGGTTGGTGGTTAACGTTGTGTGCGGCTCGTCGGGGCGGGGGGCGCGCGGCTGGGTGACAAATGCGGATCTAAGGCTTACATCAGACTTGGGGGATGGTCGCCCATCCGCTTGATCAGGCCGCCCCCGTCCCGCCCGGGACGCCGGAGTACGCGAAGCAGCTTCGATACGCCTGGCGGGTGTGCTCGGTCACCAGCCTCGGCCTCATCCTCATCGGCATCAACGGCAGCACCCTGAACGTGGCGCTCCCCGCCGTCGTGCGGCACTTCCAGGCCGGCGCCCTGGCGTCCTCGTGGATCCTCGTCTCGTACCTGCTGATCATCACCGCGACGCTGGTCTTCTTCGGGCGCGTCGCCGACCTGCTCGGGCGGCGCGAGATCTACCTCGCCGGGTTCGCCTTGTTCGTCACCGCGTCCCTGCTGGCCGGGTTCTCCCCGACCGTCGCGTTCCTGATCGTCATGCGCGGCGTCCAGGCCCTGGGCGCGGCGATGATCCTGGCGAACGGCACCGTGATCATCACCGTGGCCTTCCCGCCCGACCGCCTCAGCCAGGGCATGGGCGTCTACATCGGCACCCTGTCGGTGGCCCAGCTCGCCGGCCCCACGCTCGGCGGCCTCATCGCCCAGGCCGCGGGCTGGCAGTGGGTGTTCTGGGTCAACGTCCCCGCCGGCGTGGTCGGGCTGCTCTGGGGCTGGACGACGCTGCGCCGCGTGCCCGCGGGCCCGCGCACCTCACTGGACGTCGCGGGGAACGTCATCGTCTTCGCCGCGCTGTCGGCGATCCTCGTCGCCCTCTCGGACGCGGGCTCGCACGGCCTGTCCGGCCCCGTGGTGATCGCGGGCACGCTGCTCTTCCTGGTCCTGCTGCCCGTGCTGATCGTCGTCGAGGGCCGCGCCTCCCATCCGGTGCTGGACCCGCGCCTGTTCGGCCGGCGCATGCTGGCGTTCGCGAACCTGGCGTCGTTCTGCACGGCGCTGTCGCGGTCGGCGCTGGTCCTGCTCATCGCCCTGTACTTCCAGGCCGCGCGCGGCATGGACGCGTTCGAGGCGGCGCTCGGCGTGCTGCCGGTGCCCGTCGGCATGGCGCTGGCCTCCCCGACGGCGGGCGCGCTCGGCCGCCGGGTGTCGCCGTACGCGCTGTCGGTCGGCGGGGGCGCGCTGAACTTCGCCGGCCTGGTCTGCCTCACGCTGTCGGCGGGGGCCGCCACGCCGTACTGGGTCATCGGGACCGGCCTGTTCCTGGCGGGATGCGGCAACGGCGCCTTCCTCACCGGCAACACCACGCAGGTGATGAGCGCGCTGCCGCCCGGCGGCCTGGGCGTCGTCAACGGCTTCCGGCTCATGATCATGAACGCGGGGATCGTGCTGAGCGTGGCGATGAGCTTGAGCGTGCTGACGAGCACGCTGGCCCCACCGCTCAGGAACCTCGTGTACGCGGGCACGCTCGCCCGCCTGTCCCCCACGGCCGTCCAGCAGCTCCTGTCGGGCTTCCAGCGGACGTACCTGGTGCTGACCGTGCTGGCGCTCGCCGGGCTGGTCACCGCGGCCTGCGCCCGCCCGGACCCCGGCCGTCCGGCCGGAGAGGAAAAGGCCGGTTAACCGGCGGCGCGGCGCCGCGCCATGTCCTCCACGCCCGCCATCAGGAGGTCGACGCCGAACGCGAAATAGTGGTCGACGTCCGGCGCGCAGGCCAACGTGGCGCCGTAGTCGATCATGCGGGGGAAGCGGTCGGGCGGGAGGGACTCGATGTGCAGCCGCCGCAGCCGCCGCGCCTCGGCCTCGTCGGCCTCCGACATGCCCGCCGGGCAACCCGGATGGTACTTGACCAGCGCGATCGTTCCGTTGAGCAGGTAGGACGAGATGTAGTAGCCCTCGCTCACCGAGAAGCCCGCCGCCGTGAGAGCCTCCAGGGCCGCCTCCGTGGCCCGCTTGAAGCTCTCCAGATCGTGCTTCGCCTCGACGGTGGCGAGGAAATCGGGCAGCGACGGATGTTCGCGCATGGCGGCGACGAGCGCCTCGACCATGCCGCGCAGGCGGACCTGCCAGGGATCGTCCGGGGAGATGTCCGCGGTCACGCTGGAGAGCAGGTGGTCGGCGAGCGCCCACACCATCTCGTCCTTGTTCTTGAAATGCCAGTACAGCGCCATGGGCGTGACGCCGAGCCGACCGGCGAGCCGCCGGATCGTCAGCGACTCGACGCCCTCTTCGTTGGCGAGCTCAAGGGCCCGTTCGACCACGCTCTCGCGGGTCAGCTTCTCTGCGGCCACTTGACAACTATACGCGGTACAGGTTCTCCTGTACGACGTACATGTACGCCGTACGTGTACGTCGTAGAGGGGAACTTGATGTGAACCGCCGATGGTGGGCTCTGGTGGCCGTCTCGCTGGCCACTTTCATGACGTATCTGGACAACAACGTGGTCAACGTGGCGCTCCCGACCATCCAGCGCGATCTGGGGCTGTCCATCTCGGGCCTTGAGTGGATCGTCAGTTGCTACATGCTGGTGTTCGCCGGGCTGCTCATGGCCGGCGGGCGGCTCGCCGACGTCTTCGGGCAGCGGCGGGTGTTCCTGACCGGCCTCGGCGTGTTCACGATCGCCTCGGCGGCGGCGGGCCTGTCGGGGGACGGCGCGACGCTGATCGTCAGCCGGGGGTTGCAGGGGGTGGGCGCGGCGCTGCTGACACCGACGGCGCTCGCGCTGATCCCGCAGGTCTTCCCCGACCCGCGCGAGCGGGGCACCGCCGTCGGCGTCTGGAGCGCGATCGGCGGGCTCGCGCTCGCCCTCGGCCCGGTGACCGGCGGGTTCATCAGCGAGAACTGGCACTGGGGCTGGATCTACCTGATCAACGTCCCGATCGGGGTCGTCACCTTCGCCCTCGCCGCGTGGGCGATCCGCCGCTCCGCCCCCGGCGTCCGGCACCGCCTCGACGTGCCCGGCCTGCTCGTCTCCTCACTCGGGCTCTTCGCGCTCACCTTCGCGCTGATCGAGGGCGAGAGCCGGGGCTGGACGTCCGGGCTGATCCTCGGATCCTTCGCGGTCGCCGCCCTCGCCGCCGCGGTCTTCGTGGTGATCGAGAGCCGCGCCGCCGAGCCGATGATCGACCTGTCGCTGTTCCGTGAGCGCGTCTTCAGCGGCGGCCTGCTGTCCATGGGCCTGTGGGCGTTCGGCATCTTCGGCATCTACTTCTTCACGGCTCTGTGGCTGCAGAACGTCCTCGGCTTCACCCCCACCCAGGCGGGCGCGGCCTTCGTTCCCATGGCGCTGCTGATGGCCGCGCTGGCGACCGTCGCCCCGCGCCTCGCCGCCCGCCTCGGCACCGGCCCGACCGTCGCCGCGGGCCTCGGCCTGATGGCCGCCGCGGTGGTCGCCCTGTCCTTCGTCGGCGAGCACGGCACCTACGGGCAGATCTTCCCCTGGCTGATGCTGTACGGGCTGGGCGCGGGCCTGCTCGTCCCGCTCACCAACGCCATTCTCGGAGCACTTCCGGCGGGCCGCGGGGGCGTCGCGTCGGGTGTGCTGAACGTCTCGCGCGAGGTCTTCGGCCTGCTCGGCGTCACTATCCTGGGCGCGATCCTGAGCGCGCGGCAGAGCGCGGCCATCGCCGACGGCGCCGGGCCCCTGCCCGCGTTCCTGCAGGGGTACCAGCTCGCGCTGGTCGTCGCGGGCGTCATCGTGGCGGTCGGGGTGCCGGTCAGCCTCGTCACCCTCCGCGCCCGGCGCACGGCGCCGCCCAGCCAGGTGGACGTCCCGAAAGTCCCCGAACCCGTGGGCTGAGCGGGTTCGCGCCCACGGCGTTGATCATTTATAGGGACGATCATTCAACTCCGTTGAGTGATCACCAGGCACCGTGGGGTGGGCGGTCTCCGGCAGGGAGGCCGCCCACACCGAGAAGAAGGGTGCCAGTTCATGGCCTTCACGAAGCGGGCTCTCGCGTGCTCCACCCTGGCGCTGACCTCCGTCGGCGTCTTCGGCGCGACTACCCCCACGGCGCACGCCCGGACGGCGGCCGACGAGCGTCAGCTCATCAACCGCACCGACGGCAGCCGCGTCGCCGTGCTGTCCGACAGCCTCGGCGAGGGTGCCCAGATCATCTCGCTGCGCTCCCCCGGCTGGCAGTACAAGAGCGTCAAGTGGACGTACACCAGCAATGCCGACGAGAGCATCGTGATCAAGAACGTCTACACGAACAAGTGCCTGCAACCCTCGACCGCGGCCCCGAAGGCCGGCGACACCATCGTGGTGCGCACGTGCGACGGCTCCGACGCGCAGAACTGGACGTACCGCTGGGAGGAGACCGGCGGCGCCAGCGCCAACTGGTTCAGCCTCCGCCCCAAGGGCTCGCCCGGCCTCGCCATCACCCTCGCCGTCTACCAGGGCTCCGGAAGCTGGAACACCCTCTACCTCGACCGCGACCAGAACAGCAACGACCGCCTGTGGCGCTTCCTCGCCGACGGCGCCACCTGGTAGTTCCCTGTCCCACTCGGGCGAGCGCCGCCGGTCACGCCCCCGGCCGGCGCCCGCCCGGCACGCGCGGAGCCGCAAGCGGGCCCATCGAGCGATCGTCATCGCGTGAAAGCCATGACTAAACGTTATTTATCCCGAATAAGAACTCATTAGTCATTGCGCCTGTCAGACGGTGCGAAGGTTTTCACGGAGAAACGAGTTTCGGAGGGTTCCTTGAAAAGAGCGTTATATGCCGCGCGGACCGCGCGGTCGCGTTCCCTGGGTCCGCCGCCGGCCTTACGCCGCTGGGGTTCGATGCTCCTGGCGCTGGTGGTCGTGACCACGCTCACCACGGGCGTCACCGCCGCCACGGCCGCCGGCCCGGCCACCGCGCCCGCCTACGCCGCGGTTGACGACCCGCCCATGGACGACGTCGCGTCCTGGAACATGAACGGCCAGATGGGAGGCCCCGGCTCGGCCCCCGGAACCGGCCGGCCGCGGACGGAGAGCCGCTGGACGTTCGTCGTCCAGCCCATGATCCGTGCGGGGCGGGACGCGGTGGTCATCCAGGAGGCGGGCACCGAGCCGCCGCCCAGGGCCTTCGAGACGCGGGAACTGCGCAGCGCCAACGGCGGCCTGGTCACCGAGTTCCGCTGGGACCAAGGAAGTGACCGCGGCCAGCACGTGCCCGTCAACATCTACTTCATGGATTCGGGCCAGCAACGCAACGGCCTGGCCATCGCGACCCCACAGGCCGCCGACGAGGCCGTTCAGCTCCCTCTGCACGTCGCCGACAATGACAATCTCGACCCCCGGCCGATGATGGGCGTGCGATTCGGCGCCGTCTGGCTGTTCAACGCCCACGCGCCGTCCCTCGGCCGAAATCGCGACAACGGCGCCGAAGACGTGCTGGAAACGATCCGCCAGTTCATGCATCACCGGCCGGTTCACGAGCGCGCCAGAATGATGGCCGACCTCAACGCCAACCCCGCCAGGATGCCGGAACATTTTCAGCGGCACATCGTGCGTTCGTTTCAGCCCACTCACCAGGGTGGTAGCGAACTGGACTGGACCTGGATGAGTGACGCGGACCAGCGCACCGGTCACGTCGAGCGCTTCGGACGCGACTCCGACCACTGGGGCCTGAACATCCGCCTGCTTCCGGGCTGTGGTCAGCAGCCGCCGTGGGGCCTGCGGGCCGCCGCGGAGCCGGACTGCAGGGCACCCGTGCCCGGACAGATGTACCGCCTTTTCGTCGGAGGTGATCATTCCCTGGTGCTGAAATGGACCAACGTGGAGACTCTCGGCGGCGTCATCCCGATGCTCTTCCCGCCGACCGAAAGCCCCCGCGAGCAGTTGGTGCCGCGCTTCGCCTCCAGGCAGAACACGTACCTGCTGTCTGATCGCCTCTCCGGCGCGGGGAGCCTTTGTCTCATGCGCATCCCGCGAGGGACTGCCGAGGTGTGGACCGGTGAGTGTGATCCCGACAATCCGGATCAGCAGTGGGAGCTGACGCGGTCACAGGTTCTCACCCCGGGACCTGACGATCAAGAGGAGATGCTCCCCTCATCGGGAACCCCTGAGTCGCCCATGAAACTCGGCCCGCCTACCTCGTCCGGGGTGTGGGACCTCAAACCGTGGCCGAGTCTGAGCGTGATGGGTCTGGGGTCGTCCACCACTTATGGCGAGGGCAGTTCGGACGGCAACGGTTTCCGGGACTCCGCTGAATACAGGTTCCACGGACTTGGCAGGTTCAACCAGAAGGCCATCTTCTCCGCTGCCGCGGAGGAGAACATCGGCAAGAAGGCCGCGGGTAAGGCGGTCGCCGGCGCCGCCGACGACACCCCCAGAGTGGACTGGGTCGGTTCGGTGCGCGTAGGGACGATGGACGACCGTGACATCGAAGGCTGGCGCGGTTTCACGATCAGTCAGATCGCCGACAAGGCCGGATGCGCGGTCCCGACCTACCGGCCCAACCTCATCACCCTGATCGCGGGTGGTAACGACGTCGTCTTCAACGTCCAGATGGACACCGCGATCGGGCGACTGGAGGCACTGATCGACCAGGTCAGCAAGGACTCTCCAGGCGTCACCGTCCTGGTGTCGGGAATACAGCCCCTCAAGCCGAAGGACAATCCCAACGCGAACGCGCGGGGCGAGGCCTTCACCGCCCAGATCCCCGGGATGGTGGACCGGCTCGTGGCACGAGGCCTGCGGGTGGTGTACACCGACATCAGTGCGCTGAAACTGTCCGAGATGCGCTCTGACGGCGTCCATCCCACCGACGCGGGCTACGACAAGATCGCCGAGGCGTTCGGCAAGGCGGCCGAAGAGGCCAACGACCACGGATGGATCCAGGAACCGAACCCGCCGGCCGCCAACGTGGGCTCCAGCCCGTGCGGCTCCAAGGACGACGGCGCGGGCCTGCCCGTGGACGGGAACAACAAGCTGGGCGAGGGATGGGACGACCGGGGCGTCATCCAGGCCCGGC
Source organism: Sphaerisporangium siamense (assembly GCF_014205275.1). Taxonomy (NCBI): domain Bacteria; kingdom Bacillati; phylum Actinomycetota; class Actinomycetes; order Streptosporangiales; family Streptosporangiaceae; genus Sphaerisporangium; species Sphaerisporangium siamense. Next base: position 2,024,912 of record NZ_JACHND010000001.1, on the reverse strand, counting down.
AGTTCCCCTCCAGCAGCCGGTTCTGGCTGACGGACGTCAACAAGGACCGCAAGGCCGAGTTCGTGGTCGTGGACAAGGACCAGAACTTCCGGTTCTGGTGGAACGGCGGCCCGTCCGGGGATGACTGGATCCCGATGGTGGAGGGCCAGAACTCCTACGAGCCCAGGGCCGGGGCCGTCGGCAACCAGTTGCGTTTCGGCGACGTCGACGGGGACGGCTTCCCCGACTGCATGGTCGTCGACCTCCAAGGGGGTGTGTCCGCCTACACCTGGAAGGACGACAACCCTTCCGGTTCACGGATGTGCATGGACAAGGAGAAGTTCGCCGGCGGAGCGAGTGTCCGCACCGAAGGTTCCGCGGGATCCAAGCTGGACATCGACCCCGCCACCAAAATCCGGTTCGCCGACGTCACCGGAGGGGGGCGGGACGACTACCTGCTGATCGAGCCGGACGGCACGACGACCGCCTGGTACAACCAGGGGTACACGGTCGAGCGCACCCGCCAGTACCTGAAATGGGATTCCCCTCAAACGATCAGCGGTGCTCTGCTCCTCCCCCGGGAGATCAGATACGCCGACATCAACGGTGACAAGCGCGCCGACCGTATCCTGATCACCGCCAACGGCGGCGCCCGGGCCTGGATCAACGAAGGGCCCAAGGGCCTCGGAGGCACCTACCGCGACATCGGCAAGATCGCCGATGACGCCGACGTGCCGCCCCAGGACGTCCAGTTCGCCGACATGGACGGCGACGGCAAGGCCGACTTCGTGCGCATCGGCTGGACCGGCGTCACCCACGCCTGGCTCAACCAACTCCCTGCCGACTACTTCAAGACCTTCCACCCCTGACCGCGCTCCCACGCGGCGCCGGGACCGGTGAGGTCACCGCGCGATGGACCGAGGAGCATGCCTGGGGCGCCCGACGTGACCGTCACGAGGCGCCCCAGGTCTCGCAGGTGCGTCCGGGGGTGAAGCGGCGGGGATGGCCGCGTGCCGGTCTGGGTCACCGCTGGATGCTCTGGATGATCCTCGGCTATCTGCTGGTGTCGGCCGTGTTCGTGGTGGTCCTCGGCAGGCTCGGCGACATGTCCGGCCGGGTCAGGATCTACAACCTCGGCTTCCTGATCTTCGCGTGCGCGTCGATCGCCCTGTCGCTCGACCCGTTCAGGGAGGGCGCGGGCGCTGTGGCTGATCTTGTGGCGCATCGTCCAGGCGTTCGGCGGGTCCATGCTCACCGCCAACTCCGCCGCCATCCTGACCGACGCGTTCCCGGCCCGCCAGCGCGGCATGGCGCTCGGCGTCAACCAGATCACCGCGCTCGCCGGGCAGTTCCTCGGCCTGCTCGCCGGCGGCCTGCGCGCCGTCATCGACTGGCGCGCGGTGTTCTGGGTGAGCGTGCCGATCAGCGTGGCGGGCACGATCTGGTCGTACCTGAGCCTGCGCGAGACCGTGTCCGGCCAGCGTGGCGGCAGGATCGACTGGTTCGGCAACATCACGTTCGCGGCCGGCGCCGGCGCCCTGCTGGCCGCGATCACGTACGGAATCCAGCGTACGGCGGCGGCGCGACCGACTGGGGCAACCCGATGGTGCTCGGCGGGCTGTTCGGCTCGTCGTGACCGGGTTCACGCCCCGGGGACGGCACGCGCGGGGTGAGTCGATCGGTGAATCGGCATCCGGCGAGACGGTCGATTCGGTCGGCAATGGCGACGTAACCATGCGTGTCACACCTGAACGCACACTGAGACCGAGCCGGTCACGAAGTAACATCTTCCGACTTCTTCCCAGCTGAAGCCAGGGTCCCCCCTAGGAGAGCCACGCCCAGGGGCCATGAACGCATGCGCACTGGTAGCGCCACGCAATGATCCCCGACGCGCATCACAAGGCCCTTATCCACCAGATCCCGCGCGGCGGCGGCGTATCGCGAACTCCGGGCCACCTCGGACCACGCACATCCCTCCACGGCTTCGAGGAATACATCCCTCAGAATGGGATCGTCCATAACGATCTCGCGGCTGGATTCGGGGCGCTGATCGACGACGAACAGGAAGTTCGGACCCTTGCGGAAGTAGAAGAGGCCAAAATTGCCGGCCGACCGCCATTCTCCGACGGACGGAGTTCCTTCCCCCACCACCGTGACGCTGTCGGGGGCGGGCAGATGATCGAGCCGCGGGACCAGGCCGAGCTGTTCGGCGCCCAGGATCAGCGACCAGGTGACCCTGGCACCGATCGAGGAACATTCGCGAAGCAGCGCGACGATTCGCACGATCACGTGACTGGGGAGTGCCGAGAAGTCGACCGCCTCCGCCAGCCACACCCCAGCGACAGGCACCCGGCGCAGTAGAGCCGCCAGTTCGGTGGCGGCCGGGAGTTCAGCCCAGTCGGATCCGAGGGTCAGCGTCAGTGTCGCGGGCCGGCCGGCCGGTACCCGTCGCTCGTCCGAACCTCGGTCCCTGAGTTCGTCGATGCCCATCAACGCGCTCATAGCGACGCCTCCACCTCCTTGCCGCTGACCAGCTTTCGGCGATACGGGTCGACCTCAAGGGCGACGCTGACGTAACGCCCCTCGTCCTCGAACGCCAGGCCCCGGTCGATGAAGTAGCGAAGTATTTCCTCGAGTTCCTCGTCGCGGACTACGTGCCCGCTGTCGGCGAGCCGCCGGCGTATGCCCTCGCGGGCGGCGCACTGAAACATGCCGAGGTACATGTTGCTCTGGACGTCGTCCAGCTCGATCACCTCCTCCGGCCAGCTGGCACGGCGGTCCTCGATGATGACCCGGCCTCGGTCGCCGGTCCAGTAGCAGAGGGTGCTCCGCGGATATGCCTTGGCCCATTCCCCGCACGCCTGCTTCATTTCGTCCTCGATGGGCCCCGAAATCCCCTGGATGCTGGTGTCGAAGAAGAACACCATGTCGTACAGCTGATCCCGTGGGATCTGGTAGATGAAGTCGTATATTTCCGACGGACGGCGGAACATGAACCCCTGGGTGGGATCCTCGAAGTAGGGACTGAACCGCTCCAGCGCTATGCGCCAGGCCCCGGTCGGCGGCTCCAGATGCTCGAGTGTGGTCATTTTCCTGAGCAGTCCGCGGTAGTCGTCCTCGGTCTCTCCGGGGAATCCGTAGAGAATGCTCCATGTCACGTTGAGTCCGAGATCCTGTCCGTCACGCAGCATGCGCACGTTGTGCGCGGCACTGACGCCCTTGTCCATGAGCCGCAGCACGTGACTGCTCAGGCTCTCGATACCGGGCTGCACGAAGAGGACGTTCGCCTCCTTGAGCTTCTTCAGCTGCTCCCGGTTCATATTGGACTTGATCTCGTAGTGGATTCTCAGATCGCAGTCGAGGGCGGCCAACTCAGGCATGGCCGTATTGAGATACTTCATGTCGAGGATGTTGTCCACCATGACCAGATCGAGAATCCGGTGTCGCTCGGCCAGTTCCCGAACTTCCTGGGCGATGCGCTCAGGGGCCTTGCTCCGGAAGTCGATGTTCGATCCGTTCAGGCCGCAGAACGTGCACTGATGAGCTTCTCCCCACCAGCAGCCTCGGGAGGTCTCCAGCACCAGCATGGGACGGACATGATGCCGGACGGGTGACCTTTCGAGTGCCTGAAAGTAGCTGTCGTAACCGGGTGCGGGCACCATGGCGAACGGCAATGCCGCCTTGGACGGTGGATTCACCACCGTCTGCCCGTCGTCCCCCCGCCAGCTGAGCCCTGCGACGTCGGCGAGGCTCTCGCCCTTGGCCACGCGATTCAGCAACGCGGGCAGTGCCCGTTCACCCTCACCGCTGATCACGAAGTCGAGTTGCTCGAAACTCCGGTGCAGGGCGGGGCCCTGCGCTCCGTCGCAGTTGCTGCCGCCCAGCACCGTGAGGATGCCCGGTGCGAGCTTCTTCAGCGCCCTTGCCAGAGCAAGCGACGGCACATTCTGCATGAAGGTGCTCGTGAACCCGACTACGTCGGGTGGATCGGCGACGATCTCGGCAGCGAGATCCTGGATGAATCCGCGGGCGAACTTCTGCATTCTAACCGGGAGCGCCGGATCTATGTCCCGCTGTTCGAGAAACCGCGAGTACTCGACGACCTGATAGCTGTCGACATCGTACAGCGCTGGGGTGAATATCCAGTCGCCTACGCCGTGGAAGACCTGATCCGCGACATTCCCGTAATCCTCGCACGTGATGGATCCGTCGCTCTCACGCATCAGCCGTTCGGCCCATCGGAGGTTGGCGTATAACTCCTCGACGGTCCAGTCGACAGCATTCCTGCGGATGCACGGACCCAGTATTCCCAGTGCGCTGGAGGGTGTGTCGAGCCCTTGCCACGGCATGGCGATCATCAAGATTCTCACGGAATTCTCACCTTCGGTGTCTTGATCTGTGTGAGGGCGGACCCGGAGTTCTCAGAGCCGGTTTCCACGGTCCTTCTGGCCGAGCGCCGCCAGCAACGTTCGATGTGCTTCTGCGTCGCCTACCGAGATCCGCACACCATGTCCCGGACAGGCGCGAACCTTGACCCCTGCGGTAGCCGCGGCACGTGCGAAGGACTCGGCGGCCGAGGCGAGCGGTAGCCAGACGAAGTTGGCTCGGGAAGGCAGGACGGGCAGGCCCATGTCCACGAGATCCGCCGTCAGTTCGTCGCGCGCCGCGGTCACCGCTGCCATACGTTCACGCAGTTCATCCTCACTGCGCAGAGAGAGCATCGCGGCTTGTTCCGCGAAGCGCGTCACTCCGAAGGGTATGGCCGTCTTGCGGACGGTGGCCACGACCTCCCGTGGACCTGCCGCATAGCCGACCCGCAGGCCCGCAAGCCCGTGGGCCTTGGAGAAGGTCCGGAGTACCACGGCGTTGCTGTGCTCGCGCAGCACCTTTGGCATGCCCGCAGGATCGCTGTTCCGATGGAACTCCACGTACGCCTCGTCGATGACCGCGACCACGTGATCCGGCAGCGAACGCAGAAAGCCGCACAACTCGCCGTGATCGATCACGACTCCGGTCGGATTGTGGGGGGAACAAAGGATCACCACCCTGGTCCGCGCGTTCACCCGGGTGCGGATCTCATCGAGATCGTGGCCTCCGGACACGGTCAGCGGCACGTGGACGCTGGTCGCACCCGAAATGGCGACCAACAGGGGATACGCATCGAATCCCGGCCATGCGTAGACGACTTCGTCCCCCCTGCCGCACAGCGCGAGAAGGATCTGCTGGAGCACGCCCGCGCTTCCCGGGCCGACTGCCACCTCGTCTGCGGAGACGCATAAGTGCCCGGCGATCGCTCTGGTGAGGTCCCGCGCTGTGGGGTCAGGGTAACGAGCAAGCCGCGGCAGCCCTTCTTCGATGGCGGCGAGCACGGTGGGCAGTGGGGAGAGAACCAGCTCGTTGCTGGACAGGTCGAAGGTGATGTCCGAGCCACCTTCAGCGTTCGACGACTCCTTGTCCCGGTAGGCGCTCACGTCCCGAAGGGTGCTACGTTCTGCGAATCCCACATTCACGGATGGAAACTCCTCGTTGTCCGTGATTCGAGCATGGCGAGCAGCTCGTAAAGGAGCTCGTGGACCGGGACGGTCACGCCTCCTCGGCCGGCCAGGCGGACCACGGCCCCGGTCCACGCTTCCAGCTCTGACGGCCGTCCCGCCAGGATGTCCCGTTGCAGGGAGGAGGTGACGTCGGCCGACTGCCGGTCCATGAGTTCTATCGCGGTGTCCACCGCATCTCCCGGCAGCTCGATCCCGAGCTTGATCCCGGTCTCGTATATCTCCCGCATTCCGGCGATCATCATGTTCCGAGTGCCGGTTCGCGACCGCAGCTCCCCGATGGTCGCCCCGCCGGTGGCGGCTCCAAGGCTGCCGATCGGCACCACCAACAGGAATTTCGCCCACAGGCCGACCCAGACATCGCTCGGCTCCAGCACCGTCACCGAAGCCTCGCGCAGCACGGCGCGTAGTCGTGTCACCCGGTCGGACACGGTGCTGTCCCACTCTGCGAAGCCCAGTGCACCGGGCGGGCCCACGTGCCGTACCTCGCCCGGACCTGCCATCGAGGCAACGATCCTGGCGGCCCCGGGTAACACCCGTCCGCGGCCGATCCTGGCTGCGACCTGCTCAGGGGCTTCCACCCCGTTCTGCACCGTGACCACGGCGGTGTTCTCGCCGACCAGCGGGCCCAGTGCGTCGAGGGCCGGCGGCAACTGCGAGGTCTTGACGCAGAACAGCACGAAGTCGACCTCGCCCAGGCGCTCCGGATCGGCGGACGCCCGCACCTTGGGCACACGCCAGTCATCTGAGCCGTTGGTGATGCGCAACCCATCTCGCTTCACCGAGGCGAGGTTTTCGCCGCGGGCCAGGAATCGCACGTCGTACCCGGCTGCGGCGAGCCGGCCGCCGAAATAGCCGCCTACCGCGCCGGCTCCCACCACGGCAATGCTCGGGCCGCCCGCTACCGTCATCGCGGTAACCTCCCCCCTACACGAATGGGGAGGGCCTCAAGGCCCCGGCTGAGCGAGCTGTCACCGAGCCAGGTGACCTCCTCCGGAGGCACGGCGAGTTCGAACCGCGGCAGTCGCCGCAGCAGCGAGGAGAAGGCGATCTCGCCCTGGAGCCGGCCCAGCGGAGCGCCGATGCAGAAGTGGGGGCCGTGGCCGAAGGACAGATGGCGGTTCGGGGACCGGGTGACATCGAAACGGTCCGGGTCGTCGTACACGTCCGGATCACGACCCGCGCTGGACAGCGACAGGTGCACGAAGCTGCCCTTGGGTATGTTCACTCCGCCGAGCCGCATGTCCTCCGCCGCGACCCGCAGCGAGGCCCAAGCCGCCGACCCTTCGTAGCGCAGGATCTCCTCGATCGCCGAGGGAATGAGCTCGGGGGTGGCTCGGATCATCTCGAGCTGCTCGGGATGGCGGAGCAACAGCGCTGTTCCGTTACCGATCATGTTGGCGACCGTCTTGTGGCCGGCGATGATCAGCAGGAGGAGCGTCGACAGCAGCTCTCTTTCGCTGTACGCGCCGGCGTCCCTGGCCCTGATGATCTCGCTCAGCAGGTCGTCCCCCAGGTCCTTACGGCGTTCAGCCACGAGTTCGGTGAAATAGTCCGTGAACTCTTCGCTCGCTGCCTTCAGTTCGGCCTCGTCATGCTGGAGCGGATCCTGGCTGAGGATGTAACTCCACTCCAGAAACAGCGGCCTGTCCGTTACCGGTATCCCTAGGTACTCGCAGATCACGGTAAGCGGCATCGGAAGAGCGAAGGCGCTCAGCAGGTCGATTTCACCATTCTCAGGGAAGGCGTCGATGAGGTCATCGACGATGTCCTGGATGCGCGGGCGCAGCCGGGCGACCGTGGCCGGCAGAAACGCCCGGCTGATGGGCTTCTTCAGCCGGGCGTGCTTGGGATCGTCGGCGAACCCCAGGTTTCCGGCCACGAGAAGACTGTTGGCCACGGCCTTGTCCCGGTACCGGGCGGGCAGATTCTCGACTTGCTTGGACAGGCGCGAGTCGCCGAGCGCTTCCTCGACGACTCTGTTTCCGAGGACCGCGTACGCGTCGGCGCCGGGGGGAACATTGATCCGATGAACCGGGCACCTGGACCTGTACTCCGCGGCCACCGCGTGTGGATTCGAGCCGGGCTCGGTGAAGAATTCGGTGGGAATGACCTCCGTCATCGTGACTCCTCGGCTCGTGACTTCGCTGCCACCCGCCACCGCCGGCACTATCCAGATGACGTCGTGGTGCTGAACTTTCGTTTCGAGGCCGTCGAGGCTCCTGATGTCGCTGTCGTTTCTGTAGACGTTGACGCAGCGTTTCACCGACCCGTCCAGGTCCATGAGTCGCTCAAGGACACCGGGGCAAGCCTGGTCGAGCCTGACCAGCACCTCCCGGACATTGCCGCCCTCGACGGGCAACAACCGTCGTCCGCCGGTCAGGGTATGGAACGCTGCGGGAAGTTTGACATCGGGCATCTCTTATTCCTCCTCGATGCGGACGTCGAACTGCTCATGGATCGCCGGCGGAATCCTTATGTCAAGCCTGTCGCACTGATCCGGCCCTGGTCGCCAGCCCGCAACCCGATGCGCGATACCGCCACCGCTCTCATGCACATACCAGATGACGTTCACCGGCCAGCACGACTGACGGAAGAGATAGTCATCGATCTTCGTCGGTTTCTCACTCAGCCTCTGGTATCGTTCGTGCCGCGGGCCGATTTCATGCCAGTTCGGATGTGAATGTATGGAGCCCATCAGCTCCAGGCCGTTCGCGGACTGTTTCATAATCGCCTGCAGGACGCCCTTTTCGTCTGACCAGAACCCTCGCTTCGGGTTCCTGTAGACCTCGCCGAACCGTGGAACGATCGTCGCTTCGAATTCGGCCATGACGCTCTCGTCGCTGTCGCGAACATTCGGTACGAACTCGATATCGCTGATCGCTATCTCGTCGCCGTCCGCCTGTCCGAACAGCAAAGCCGAGGCACGCGGCAGATGGCTCGGCACTCCGTCGGCGTCGCGGCTGTCCAGACATTCTTGGTATTCTCGCAGCGCATCGCCGATGAAACGGATGACGGGCTTGACCGCAAAGCGGACGGTCGCCGGCAGGTCGCCGAACGGTGCTGCGCCGTCTGCTGCCGTTCTGGCCAAGCCGTCATCCGTAGTAGAAGTCACACGCGGGGCACGGTTCACGCCTGTTGGTCCCTCTCCTGCGATGTCCTGGTCTTGATGCCGGCCAAGCACAACAGCGCCCCGGACGCCGCTACAGCGGCAGCGATCCAGAAGGCGGTAATGAAACCGTTCCGCGCCGGTATGCCGGAACCGGAGATGTGCCACACAGCCAGCAAGGCGGCCGCCAGCTGACTGCCCACAACGCCGCCTGCCGTGCGAACGACCGTGTTCACGCCGTTGGCGGTTGCGGTTCGTTTCACCTCCGTCAAACCGCTGATCGCCGACGGGAGGCCACTCAGCACCAGTCCGGAACCTATTCCGGTGACCAGGTACCCGGCCGCCAGTTGCCACCCGTTGCCGTTCCACAAGCACAGCGAAATCGCCCCGACAGCCATGGCGGCAAAGCCTGATGCGAGCGTCGCACGCACAGACGTGAGGCGTTGCATCAAACCCGCGAGTTGTCCCGCCGGTAACAGTGCCAATGAGCCGGGCAGAAGGAGCAAACCCGCCACGGTGACATCGGTTCCCAGCCCGTAGCCAACCGTCCCGCCTCCCGGCAGCCCCTGGTCTGGCGAGGTCTGGGCATACGCCGGTAGCAGGACGTAGAACAGGAACGAGGCCACGCCGAACAGGCACGCCGCACCGTGAACCGAGAGCAGGGAGCGGCCGGCCACGACTGCGGGGTCGATCAGGGGGGCGACCGACTTCCGTTCGACGATGACCAGCAATCCCGTGAGAACCACGGCGGCCCCGTACAGAGCCAGGGTTCCTTTGGCCGTCCACCCCCACGAGGTGCCCTGAGTCAGCGCGAGCAGTAGCGCCACGAGGACCAGGGCCAGGAGCACCGCCCCGGGCACGTCCACCGGCTCGCTGGATCCGTTCCGCTGGTCCGGAACGTACTTCGCGACGAGGACCATCGCCGCCAGGATCAGTACCGCGGCGATCGCGAAGAGCCAGCGCCATGACTGGTGGTCGACGACCAGACCTCCCACGACCAGTCCGATACCGGCACCCACACCGATGGTCCCTGAAACCAGCCCGAGTCCCGAACGCAGCCGATGCTCGGGAAGCGCGTCGCGCAGGATGCCGAATGACAGGGGAAGGGCCGCGAGGCTGACTCCCTGCACTGCACGACACGCGATCAGAACCCCGATATTGCCTGCCGCGGCACAACCGAGCGTACCGATCAGGTAGGCGGCGAGAACCAGCAACAGAACATTGCGTTTGCTGTAGCGGTCTCCGAGCTTGCTCAGCACGGGCGTGCTCGCCGCACTGGTCAGCAGGAACACGCTCAGGATCCATGCCGACCACGTCGGGGTCGTGCGGAGCTGTACCTGCAGCACATGCAGGGCCGGGACCACCATGGTCTGCATGAGTGCGTACGACAGCATGGAGACACCGGTGGCGATCAGCGTCATCGTCATGCCCGTCGACTGCGAATTCACGCCTGTGAGCCGTGAGCCCGAAAGCGCCATCCCACTCGACCGTGATGCCTTGAAATCCACTCCATGCGACAAAGACGGACCTCCCATGGGAATTTCCACGGTTCCCGTAAAAGAGCCGAGGATTCGATGGAGGCGGCGCGCATACATGAACATACGTGAGATATATCCATGCAGTCCAATACACACTGTGAATGGGACGATATAATATATGTATGGAACTGGGCTTACGGCATCTGAGGTACTTCGTTGCGGTAGCCGAGGAAGGCGGCTTCACCCGAGCCGCCTCCCGCCTACACCTGACGCAGCCGCCGTTGAGCGTGGCGATTCGTCAACTCGAAAGAGGGCTGGGTCTCCAACTCCTGGACAGAACCGGTAATAGGGTCGAACTCACGTCGGCCGGCCGCGACTTCTTGGCTCACGCGAAGAGCTTGCTGCGGCATTGGCAGGTGGCGGTCGACAGTGCGCGGCAGGCAGGAGGGCAGGAGATCGAACGGCTCGTCGTCGCCTTCCGGCCAGCCGTCTGCCACCCTCTGGCACACCGGACCATCGAACGCATTCGCGAAGAACACTCGGAGTATCAGGTAGTGCCGAGGCACGTGCAGTGGACAGACCAGACAGCATGCTTGCGTGGAGGGGATGCTGATGTGTCCTTCGTGCTGGACCCCGCGGACTACGCCGGCCTCGACAGCGCCACCGTCGCCATGTTGCCGCGGGTCGTCTGTCTGCGGTCCACCCACAGGCTGGCCGGCCGTGACTCCGTGTTGATCGACGATCTGAACGAGGTTCCGATCATCCGACCCGCTGGAGGGTCACCCGAGTCGTCCGACTTCTGGGGTGGGGTGCGCCCCGGCAATCCCGTATGGAAGGAACATCCGACCGCAACTCGCATCGACGAGGCCATCGACCTCGTGGCCCTCGAGAACGCAGCCGTCCTCGTCCCCGCCACCGTCATGACCGTCCAGCACCGTCAGGACATCGTCTTCATACCCGTGGCGGATGTGCCTGCGGCCCGGTTGTCCCTCGCATGGCGCGAGGGCTCCGATTCCGAACTGGTGCGTCTCGCCGTCAGGTGCGCCCAGGCCGTAGCCCAGGATCCCGCCGTTCAGAACGCTCTTCGGAGGACCTGACAGGCGGGCGGAGGAGCTGGTTGGTGAGACACCGATCCGTCACACCAGGACGGCGGTGTCTCACCGGTCCGGGGTTGTCAGTAGTAATGGCTGTTCATGGCGGCACGCACCTCGGCGAGCGTGGCATCAGCCACAGCCCTGGCTCGCTCGTTGCCCTCGTGCAGCGTCTGGCGGAGGAAGGCAGGGTCCTGTGCGTACTCGGTTCGGCGGGCCCTGATCGGGGCCAAGTACTCGTTGACCGCCTCGGTCACGGTCTTCTTCAGCGCGGCGGCTCCCGCGGAGCCGATGTCGGCGGCCACCTGTTGGGGAGTTCGGTTCTGGCAGAGACCTGCCAGCAGGAGGAGGGAAGACACCTCGGGGCGGGTGCTCGGGTCGTAGGTGATGTGGCGCTCGGAGTCGGTCTTGGCGCCCTTGATCAGGCGGGCGGTCTCGTCCTCGTCGGCAGCCAGGGTGATGGCGTTGCGGCGGCTCTTGCTCATCTTGGTTCCGTCCGTGCCGAGCAGCAGTGCCGCGCTCGACAGCAGGGCATCGGGCTGGGGGAATACCGCGGTGCCGCCGCCATAGCGGTCGTTGAAGCGGCGGGCGATGGCGCGGGTGATCTCGATGTGAGGGAGTTGGTCCTGGCCGACCGGAACCAGGTTGCCCTTGCAGAAGAGAATGTCGGCGGCCTGGTGAACGGGATAGGTGAACATCAGGCCGCTGACAGCGGACTGGCGCGAGTTGCTGATTTCATCCTTGACGGTGGGATTGCGGTTGAGCTCGGCGACGGAGACGAGGCTGAGGAAGGGCAGCATCAGCTGGTTCAGGGCGGGGACGGCGCTGTGCGTGAAGATCGTGCTGCGCGCCGGGTCCACCCCGATGGCGAGGTAGTCCAGTACCAGTTCCTCGACGTACCCGGTCAGGTTGTCCGCTACGTCGCGGTCGGTCAGAACCTGGTAGTCCGCGATGACCACGAACATCTCTACTCCGAGGTCCTGAAGACGCACTCGGTTGTGCAGCGTGCCGAAGTAGTGCCCCAGGTGCAGGCGACCGGTAGGGCGGTCGCCCGTCAGCACACGGAACCGCCCGGGGTCCTTGAGGATGAGCTCCTCCAGCACCGCGCTGCGGGCTTGTGCGGCAGACACCCCGAGCGTGTCGGGGAAGGGACCTGAGACAGAGGCATCGGGGCCTGCCGTCTGGGGGTTGGTGTTCACAAGATCTCCTGGTGGGTTGTCTGGCCGGGAAGATGAACAAGCCCTGGTCCAGGGGACGAAAAAGGGCCGTCCATCCGAACGGCCCGGTCATGTCTAAGAGGCGGCCGCTTCTACGGGGAGCGCCACCAGCCCAGCCACGACACGTCACACATGCGCTGCATCATAACGTCACCTGCCGTGACCGGGTGAGACCGTCAGGCTGTGACGCGCCGACAGCCGGGTCCCGCTCGCACGGCAAGATCCCAGCCAACTCGGCCCGATGCTCGATGTACATGTACCGATGCTCCGCGAGTTCCCCACGGCCTCGGCGTCACTCGGGAGGAAACGCCGAAAGGGAGCCGAGCCGCCGCTTGTACCAGGCTGGTGCTGCTGCGTAACCTGGCCGGCTCATGCGCGGCCGCCGCGGACACATATCTCGTGTGGAATACAGTGCCACGAGCGTCTGGCTGGTACGGACGGCGGCCTGTTCCCATAGGGGTGCTGGTGGACGGCCCGATGAACGCCCTCGCCATCTGGACCGTCGACCACGCCGACGATCGCCTCGACGCTCCCAGGAGCAGGCCGCGAAACAGCCGCCATCCCCTCTCGAATGATCACGACGCCGCGACCCGCCCGAAAGGCGACCAGACCGCTATGAAGCGCTACATCCTCACCGGCACCCCGGGCTCGGGCAAGACCACGATCCTGCGGCGGCTGGCAACGCTGGGATACGCGACGGTCGAGGAGGCGGCCACGGCGATCATCGCGGACGAACAGGCAAGCGGCGACGCCGAGCCGTGGACCCGCCCGGCCTTCATCGACAAGATCGTGGCCCTGCAACGACAGCGGCAGATGGCATCGAGCACCACCGCCCCGTCCGTCCAGTTCTTCGACCGCTCCCCGGTCTGCACCCACGCCCTCAGCACCTACGTCGGCCACCCGATCCCGCCGACCCTTTCCGCCGAGATCGAACGCATCACCCAAGAGCAGGTCTACGACCGACATGTGTTCTTCATCCGCAACCTAGGCTTCTGCGAACCCAGCAACGCCCGCCAGATCAGCTTCGAAGACTCCCTGACGTTCGAACACCTCCACGAGCAGACCTACCAATCCTTCGGCTACAACCTCATCGACATCCCCGCCGGCCCCCTCCCAGAACGCATAACCACGATCTGCGCGGCGATCTCCCGCCTCGCGAACTCGTGAACTCGCCTCCCCAACGTCACCATTCGGAGTCAGGTGCTCTCGTCTGCGCCTAGGATGCGGGTCATCCACTCGATAGACCCTGTACGCAGCGCCTCTTCGGCAAGGCGCTTGGCGGATGTGGTCTTGAGAGCAGCCAGGGAGCTGTCGATCCAAGGTTGCGTGTTCCGGTTCCCCTGCTCTCGGTACTCAATGGCTTGTATCAAACACTCAAGTTTGTCGGCGTCCCGTGCACAGACGGCCTCAAGGCTTTCCTTCTCCTCGTACTCGCCGACCGCCGCACCGATGATCGCCCTCACCTGCTCCGGGACACCGTTCAACTGGTCGGCCGTCACCACTTCATTCGGCGTCGTTTTCAGATAACGCTTGCCGACGTAAGGAATGTCGGTGGTCCGTGTCTCCTGAGTATCGTGCAGGAGACTCAGGAGTGCCGCACGTTCTACGTTGCCCCCTTCGAGGGCGGTGATGGCCACCGCGATGATCGCGGTCCGAAAAGAGTGGTCAGCGACGCTCTCCGGATCGCGCACCCCGGCGACCAGCCACCCCGTGCGCTTGTAGCGCTTGAGCAGGCCAACTTCGTACAGAAAGCACATGAGCCTGGTCAGCTCTTCGGGCATGAGTACTCCGTCAATGTTCAACCACGTGGTCAGCCCAGCTCGTGATATTTCGCTTCCCTGCGGATGGTCATGCGTTCAGGAGGGTTTCGTTGATGTGGTCGTCGAGGTCGGCGACGAAAGGTTCTGTGCGCCAGGGGCGTAGTTCTCTCCGGGTCTGGGCGATTCGGAGGCATGAGACTCGCGCCCTTGCGGTGGCGGCCATGTTCACGCAGTCGTGGAGCAACTCGGCCGCTGAGTCCGGAGCGCCGTTCCGGAGGCGCGCGAGAGCGAGATCGGCCGTGACGATCGCTCGTTGCACGATCTGTCGGGGATGATCCAGCGAAGTTACGGATCGGAGCAACTGCGGCTCGGCCTCCGTTGTTCGTCCTAGGTGCAGGTTGCAGGCCCCTTCGAAACCCTCCAGATAGCCGATGGTGAAGCGTCCGGCGGCGGGGTCCGCGTCGGCGGTGGCCTGGGCCTCGCACCATGCGAGATTCAGGCCCGCCAGCGCATGCTTTTCCCGCCGCGACCGAGCGGCCATCTCCGCTTGCAACGCATGAGCGCGGGAGCGCATGATCCGGCTGTCGCTTCGACCGGCATCGCGCACAGCAAGATCCGCGACCGCGCGCGCCGCGGACACGTCTCGTGTGGAATACAGCGTCACGAGCGCCTGGCTGGTACGGATGGCCGCCTGTTCCCACAAGGGCAGCGAACGGCCGGCGCCGAGAGCCCGCGCGTACATTTCCGTGGATACATCGTCATCGCGGACCTCGAAGGCGATTCGAGCGGCGATCATGAAGGTATTCGCCGCTGTTCGCGCCAACCGTGTTCGTATGGGCCCGGGCGGTTTGACGGCGACCAGAAGGCGGCTTGCCTCCACCGCAGGGGCGAGAGCGAGCTGCAACCGCGTGAAAGGGACGTCCCCGATCCGCGAGTTCACCTCGAGGACTGACTGGTGGATCCGGGCGACCAGTTCATCGGAGAGCGTTTCCGGTGCCGCCAGCGTTCGCGAGACGTCACGCGCCAAGCCCGGCGGCAGGAAGATCGATGTGCTTTGGCAACGACTGGGCATCGATGCGATCTGGTCGCGTAGCTCCGAAATTCGTTCATCGGAGACGCCATAGCCGGCAAAAGCGGACATCAATTCGTCGAAGTCCGAGCCTGGGCCTGTCAGAACGTCATCTCCGTGACATGCGTACACATATCCGAGGAGAAACCGGTAGCGCTCTCCTGGCACTATCGACTTCTCTTCGCGTTCCCAACGCGCGATGGTACGTACGAGGCTCGCGAGAGCAGTCTGCGCGACTGCACTGACGGAGAGCACGCGGGCGGCGTGCTTGATGGCACGAGCCTCGTCAGCCCATGACCACCCCCGGCGCTCGCGGAGGATTCGAAGAGATCGGGCAGCGGTTCGTCGCGCCGGTTCGGCCATGAACCAATCCAAACGTAGCGTCCTATATGGGGATGATCAGCCGTGTTCTGCTCTGCTGTGCCGCGTATTCGAGGGTGTACCACGTTCCGCTCGACGGGTCCGACCCTCGTGGAAATCCGATGACGAATTCGCTGTGATCGACCATCCAGCGATTACGTTGATGATAACTCGCGGGCGAAGGATGCGTAGGGTGCTTCAACTCGACCACCTCGACAAGTCGCCCAAGTGCTCTTGTCTCCTGGATGGCGTGCCGGGCGTCCGATGGTTGGGACTGTACGGTCCCTGGAACGACGACATGAAGCGCGGTGTCGGTCTCCGTAGCGAGCCACAGCAGCGCGATCGAGTCGATTCCCGAGGCCCCTCCCAGGTAGATGTCCACAGTCGGCCTGGCGAATGGCCCAAGATAGTCCACAAAAAGCCGCCAATAGTCCTCTATTGGACGATGTCCGGTCGATCTGGCACCAGTGATCGTCAGCGTGCCGGCCATTAGCGGCACCGCCGTGTCATCGAATGTCATCTCCCTCTCCGATGCCGTTGCATCATCTACTGCTCGTATGAGTCAACGTCGCACTTTCGCCTTCTCCCCGGAAAGGCCCAACGCAATCGACGCTCCGCCCAACGCGATACCGCGGAAGGGAGCGATGCCGTGAGCCGGACTCCTGGACGACACCGGCTCGGAGCCGAGCCGGCGCGGATGGACCCACGCCGCTGGGATCAGGCCAAGCGCGCCGCGGCCGCCCAGTTGAACCAACTGGAGCCCGGGTGGTTCGTTTTCTACGGGGTGGGGTCGCGGCGGTTCGTGGCGTTCGGGACCTGGTGGGCTTCCGTGCCGGTCAGGGTCGAGGCACGGACGGCCGAGGAGCTGCGGGAGCTCATGCGTGAGGCTGAAAGCGGCTCGGCGACATCTACAGGTTCGGCGAACCCGGGAGGGTGGTCTCGGGCATGGGTGGCGTGAACGGCATCGGTGCCGACGAACTGAGCGGCGACGGCACCGGCAGCGGTGATCCCGGTGCGAGCGGAGATGGGTCCAGCGCGGGAGGGCTGGAGCCCGTCGAGCGTGGAAACGGGTGGTGTGATCCCTACGGGCTGGGCCCTTGGGCGCGGATCTCGGTTGGGGGCTACTTTCCGAGCGCGTCGGGGTGGCGTTTCCGAGGGTGGGAAACAGCCGTTCTGGACGAGTCTCAAGGCTCCGGAAGTCGCGCGACCTCGGGAAGCTCTCGGAGCGCGGGGGGCGGTGGTGCTGAGCGGCAGTTGTACGCGGTGGCGCATGTGGTTCCGTCTCGGGTCGAGCATGCCGTGGCGTGGAGTGTGGCCGTGCCGCGTGTCGATGCCGAATCGGCATGTGGGGTCGAGGCGACGGTCGCGGATGTCTTTGGGGCTCGGCTGATCTGGACGCCGGGGCCGGTGATGTGCGACGGGTGCGCCGCCATCGTCACTGGACGTGAGAGGCCCCGAGGGGCGCGGTGACGATGAAGGCGGCGGAGGGTGGTGCCGGACATGGGATCCATGTTCTTGAAGCGCAGCCTGGCTGCGAGTCGATCGTCTGGCAGCTCGCCGTCGCGACCGAGGACCGGCGCAAGGTTCTCCGGTGGACCTGCGAGTGCAAGGACGAGGTGTATTACCTGATCACGGCTGGCGGGCGCGGGTATGTCGAACGAGCCGGTCCTCGTGGGGTCAGAGTGCAGACGTCCCGGATGCGGTACGCGCAGATTGCGGACCTGTGGGAACTGATCATCCTCGGACGCGCCCGGTGATCGTCACTGTGGGCTCCACCTGACGGCCTCGTGGAGATGAGAGCGAGATCTCCTGGGGCGGCCTGGAGGCGGGGAGTACGAGGGGCGGCAGCCCCTCGTCGGGGGGCGAGGGGGGCGGAGTTCCCTGGGGAATGCAGCCCGAGCCGGAGGGCCCCCAGGGCCCGGAGGGGAGGACCGCTTCTCGGGCGGGACCATTTCTCGGGTGGTGAGCTTCATCGGGTCTCTTCCAGGGCGGCGAGCTATCCCATGCCTCTTCCCGGGGGGGCGCGTTTGCGAGCCTTCGGGTGGAATGGTGCCAGGGGCGAGGATGAGGCCCTTTGGGCTGGGGCTCGCCCCTGGCGGGGATGCTTTGGCTTCTGGGTCAGGAGCCGATCTTCTTGCCCTGTCTGTGCCAGGCGACGGCTACGGAGGGGCGGGGCTGGGTGGTGCCGCCGTCGGGCCAGTGGCTGGCGGGGTTGTCGGGGGTGGCGCCGGTGATCTCGCCGGGGTGTTGGACGGCGACGAAGACGCTCAGTTGGTCGGGGGCGATCAGGGGGCCGCAGGTCTCGGCGCCGTAGGGGACGGTGAGGAACTGGCGGACGTGGCCGCGTTCGGGGCCGGCGAGCGGTACGGCGAAGAGGCCGTCGTTCTTGCCGAGGGCATTGCCGTCCGTGGCGATCCACAGGTTGCCCTCGGCGTCGAAGGTGACGTTGTCGGGGCAGGAGATCGGGGAGACCTTCGTCTTGTCGTACCCGGCGAAGTACGTCGAGGGATCGTTGGGGTCGCCGCAGACGAGGGGCAGGGCCCAGCGGAAGGTCTTGGCGCCCGCGTCGTTCCGGTCCTCGGCGATCTCCAGGATGTGGCCGTGGCGGTTGGCGGCGCGGGGGTTGGCCTCGTCGGCGTTGGCGGCGGTCCGGTTGGTGTTGTTGGTCAGGGCGGCGTAGACGGCGCCGTTGACGGGGTTGCGCTCGATGTCCTCGGGGCGGTCCATCTTGGTGGCGCCGGCCTTGTCGGCCGCGACGCGGGTGTAGACGAGAACCTCTTCGGCGGTCATACCGTCCACGAAGGACTTCTTGCCGCTGACCAGGGGGACCCATGTGCCGGTGCCGTCGAAGCCGCCGTCGGCGGGGAGCTTGCCGGTGCCGTCGATCTCGGCGGCCGGGCTGTCGCCGGTGAACACGGCCACGTACAGCGTGCCATCGTCGAGCAGGTCGCGGTTGTGCCGATCGAAGCCGGGGATGTAGCGGTCGTCCGACACGAACTTGTAGATGTACTCGAACCGCCCGTCGTCGCCCATGTAGACGGCGACCCGGCCGTCCCGGGTGAGGGTGGTGGTGGCGCCCTCGTGGGCGAAGCGGCCGAGCGCGGTGCGCTTGACGGGGCGCGCGTCGGAGTCGAAGGGGTCGACTTCGACGATCCACCCGAACCGGTTGATTTCGTTGGGGTGCCTGGCGAGGTCGAAGCGCTCCTCGACCCGGTCGAAGCGCCGGTTGCCGCTGGGAACGGCGACGGTCGTGCTGACGCCGTACCGCGTGAGGTAGGGCTTCTGGGCTTCGGGGACGCCGTTGCCGCCGACGAAGTACTGGTTCCAGTTCTCCTCGCCGGTGAGCACGGTGCGCCACGGGGTGGTGCCGCCCGCGCAGTTGTTGAGCGTGCCGTACGCGGTGACGCCGCGCGGGTCGGCGGCGGTGCGCAGCAGGGGCGAGCCGGCGGCCGGGCCGGAGATCCGGATCGGAGTCTGGGCGGTGACGCGCCGGTTGTAGCGGCGGCGGCCGCGGGTGATGAGCTTCCACTGCCCGGTGCGGCCCTCGCGCTCGATCTCGACGACGGACCCGCCGTGCGCGGCGAGGCCGATCTTGATCTGCTCCAGGGGGACGGTGTCGCCGCTGGTCCAGCCGCGGAACATGAGGTTCTCGTCGGTGTACTCGTGGTTGACCCACAGCAGGCCGCGGTCGCGGCCGAGCGGGAAGAAGGTGACGAAGTCGCAGTTGTAGCCGAACTGCTCGGCCTGCGCGGCGGCGGTCTGGTTGTCGAAGTCGAACGCCGGGGCGTCGGGGAGGACGGGGTCGCCCCAGCGGACGACGACCGCGGAGGCGTAGCCGTCGGCGACGGTGAGGGCGTCGGCGGAGTTGGGCGCGACGGGCGTGAACTTCAGGCCGCCCCTCTGGTGGCCACCGCCGAAGGTCTCGGCGGCGGGGTCGGCGAGGGCGGGGACGGCTCCGGTGACGCCTGCGGTCGCGACCAGGGTGCCGAGGGCGCCGGCCCGCAGCGCGCCCCTGCGCGACAGGACACCGGCCAGGATGTCCTGGAAATAGGGATTGTCACTGCTGTTCGGCACTTCGTGCGCGCAGGCGTTGCCACACCTGAACCGGCATGTCATCGCGTCTCGCCCGCCCGTGGGGGGCACGGAGATCAACGGCAGCGTTCTGCGCGGCGAGGGGTTCGCCACTGGACCCTCCAAGATCGTGCGACAGGTTCCTCGTCCGGACCGTACGGCCGCCACCACAACGCGAGGTGAACGACGCCTTCCAGCGGGATGAACGCGTCGCGGGCCGGGCGCGGGGCAGGATAGAGGCGTGCCCGCACGCAAGATCGACCCCGAACGCATCCGCGCCGCGCTGGACTCCCAGCTCGCCGAGCTGGGCGAGCACCCCTACGACGGCCCTCCCCAGGCCGCCCCGGACGCCGCCGTCCAGGTGATCCTCGGACTCTACGCGCGCGGGCTGCGTCCGGAGAAGGATCTCGCGCGGCTCGCCGTGCGGGTGTCGCTGGACCGTCTGGCCGACAAGGCGCCCGGGCGTACGGTCGAGGTGCGCGTGCCGCCGTACGCGGCGGTGCAGTGCGTGCCCGGCCCCCGGCACACGCGGGGCACTCCCCCGAACGTCGTCGAGACCGATCCCCGTACGTGGCTGGAGCTGGCGACGGGCCGTATGACCTGGGACGACGCCATGGAGGCCGGGAAGATCAGCGCGAGCGGCACCCGCGCAGACCTGTCCGAGTACCTTCCCCTGTGACCAATGTGACCGATGTGACCCCTCTGCCCTTTCACCCTCTGCGAGCCCGCCCGGACGGCACCGCCTGAGACGGCCGGCGGACGGGCGGGCGTCGTTCACGGGGAGGGCGACTGTACGTTCACTCCGAGTTTGCGTTCCACGCACTGCTGGGCCTCGGCCTGGGTCGGCAGCGTGAAGCACTCCTCGAAGTTGCTGTAGAACCAGGTGAACCCGATGATCGCCAGGATGATCGTCAGAGCGCCGAGGACGATGCCGGCGATGCCGCGGCCCCTGTTGGTGTTCCGCGCCACGGCGATGATGCCGAGGATGATGGCGACGATCGCCGTGAGCACGCCGAGGCCGCAGATCAGCAGCAGGAACAGGCTGACGATGCCGAGCACCATCGCCGCGGTGCCGAGCCCGCCCCGCGCGCCCGGCGGCTGCCCGTAGCCGGCGCCGTAGGGCGGCGGGCCGTACGGAGGCGGCTGCCCGCCGGGAGGGCCTTCACCCGCGGGCGGCCAGCCGTACGGCGGCCCACCGCCGGGTGTCTGGCCGTAGGGGGGTCCACCGCCGGGTGTCTGGCCGGAAGGCGTCCCACCACCCGGCGTCCGGCCGTACGGGGGCTCACCGCCGGGTGGCCGCCCCTCTTGGCCGTACGGAGGGCGGTCGCTCGGGGGACGTTCGCCCGGGGAGGATCCGCCGCCGTCGCGGCGGCCTTGCGGGTCGTCCCACCCGCGGGAGTCGTTCGGATCGCCAGATGTCGTCACGGTCCGCTCTTTCGACCTGGGCATGCCTGATCACAAGCCTTCCCTGTGATCCTCGCCGCACGCGCGCCCGACACGGCGAAAAGACACGAAATTCGGCCCGCGACCGGCGGGAGCGTGCCTCCTGGGACGACTTCGGCGGACCCTGGCCGCACCCGGATTACCGTGCGGCGAGACGCCCAACTTAGACTGAAGCACGTGCTAAAGGGCGACGGCCGGCTCGGACATGACCTTGACCCTCAAGACCACGCACCGCGGGATGCCTGCGGGGTGTTCGGAGTGTGGGCCCCTGGGGAGGATGTCTCCAAGCTCACCTACTACGGGCTGTACGCGCTGCAGCACCGCGGACAGGAGTCCGCGGGCATCGCGGTCAGCGAAGGCAGCAGAATCCTCGTCTACAAGGACATGGGCCTGGTGGCCCAGGTCTTCGACGAGTCAGTGCTCGGCACGCTGCGCGGGCACCTGGCGATCGGGCACTGCCGTTACTCCACCACGGGTTCCAGTGTGTGGGAGAACGCGCAGCCGACGCTGAGCTCCAGTGACGGAGGCGGGCTGGCGCTCGCCCACAACGGCAACCTGATCAACACCCCGGAGCTGATGGCCCGCCTTCCGGCGGGCACCATCCGGGCGACCACCGACACCGAGGTGCTCACCTCCCTGCTCGCCCGCGACCCCGGCACGTCCATCGAGGACGCCGCGGCCGACCTGTTCCCCAAGGTCAAGGGCGCCTACTCCCTGGTCTTCATGGACGAGAAGACCTTGTACGCCGCCCGCGACCCGCAGGGCATCCGCCCGCTGGTCCTCGGCCGGCTGGAGCGCGGCTGGGTGGTGGCCTCCGAGACCGCGGCGCTGGACATCGTGGGCGCCACGTTCCTGCGCGAGATCGAGCCGGGCGAGCTGCTCACGATCGACGAGCGCGGCGTGCGTTCCCGCCGGTTCGCGCTGGCCGAGCCGAAGGGCTGCCTGTTCGAGTACGTCTACCTGGCCCGTCCCGACACCACGATCGCGGGGCGCGGCGTGCAGGCCACCCGGGTGGAGGTGGGCCGCAGGCTGGCCCACGAACACCCGATCGAGGCCGACCTGGTGATCCCGACCCCCGAGTCCGGGACGCCCGCCGCGATCGGCTACGCCGAGGCGAGCGGCATCCCCTACGGCCAGGGGCTGGTCAAGAACTCCTACGTCGGCCGCACGTTCATCCAGCCGTCGCAGACGATCCGCCAGCTCGGCATCCGGCTCAAGCTGAACCCGCTGCGCGAGGTGATCGCGGGCAAGCGCCTGATCGTCGTGGACGACTCGATCGTGCGCGGCAACACCCAGCGGGCGATCGTCAAGATGCTCCGCGAGGCCGGGGCGACCGAGGTGCACGTGCGCATCTCCTCGCCGCCGGTGTCGTGGCCGTGCTTCTACGGCATCGACTTCGCCACCAAGGCGGAGCTGATCGCCGGGTCGAAGGAGGTCGAGGAGATCCGCGAGTCCATCGGCGCCGACAGCCTCGGCTTCATCTCGCTGGAGGGGCTCACCGAGGCGACCACGCTGCCGGCCGACCGCCTGTGCCGGGCCTGTTTCAACGGCACGTACCCGATCCCGATCGACCGCGACAACGTGGGCAAGTTCGTCCTGGAGGCCAAGGCGTGACCGCCGGGAACGAGACGTCCGGGGCGAGTTACGCCGCGGCGGGCGTCGACATCGAGGCGGGCGACCGCGCGGTCGCGCTGATGAAGGAGCGCGTGGCGCGGTCGCGGCGGCCGGAGGTGGTGGACGACGCCAGCGGGTTCGCCGGGCTGTTCGACGCCTCGGCGTTCCTGCGGTACAAGCGGCCGTTGCTCGCGACGTCGACCGACGGGGTGGGCACCAAGGTCATGCTGGCCCAGGCCCTCGGCAGGCACGACACGATCGGCATCGACCTGGTCGGCATGGTGGTCGACGACCTGGTGGTCTGCGGGGCCGAGCCGCTGTTCATGACGGACTACATCGCCTGCGGCAAGGTGGTCCCCGAGCGCGTCGCCGAGATCGTCGGCGGGGTGGCGGAGGGCTGCCGGCTGGCGGGGTGCGCGCTGGTGGGCGGCGAGACCGCCGAGCATCCGGGCGCCATGGGCCCCGACGAGTACGATCTGGCGGGCGCGGGCACCGGGGTCGTCGAGGCGTCCGAGCTGCTCGGGCCGGCCCGGGTGCGCGCGGGCGACGTCGTGCTGGGCCTGGCCTCGTCCGGGGTCCACTCCAACGGCTACTCGCTGGTACGGCACGTGTTGCGCACGGCGGGCCTGGCGCTGGACGCCTCGCTTCCCGAGCTCGGCCGCCGTCTCGGCGACGAGCTGCTGGAGCCGACGCGCATCTACTCGCTCGCCTGCCTGGAGCTGACCCGCCGCGTGGAGG
Source organism: Sphaerisporangium siamense (assembly GCF_014205275.1). Lineage (NCBI taxonomy): Bacteria > Bacillati > Actinomycetota > Actinomycetes > Streptosporangiales > Streptosporangiaceae > Sphaerisporangium > Sphaerisporangium siamense. The sequence continues at coordinate 2,001,431 of NZ_JACHND010000001.1, read as the reverse complement.
TCCACGCGTTCGCCCACATCACCGGGGGCGGGCTCGCGGCGAACCTCGCGCGCTCGCTGCCGGGCACGGTGGACGCCCTGCTCGACCGCGGGTCGTGGACGCCGCCGGCGATCTTCGAGGTGATCGCCGGGCACGGGCGGGTGCCCGCCGCCGAGATGGACCGCACGTTCAACCTCGGGGTGGGCATGTGCGCGGTCGTGGCCGCGGAGGCTGCCGATCCGGCGCTGCGGCTCCTGCGCGAGCACGGGCAGGACGCTTGGATTCTGGGCGAGATCGTGCCGGGTTCAGGGCAGGCCCGATTCACCAGCTGACGGGCACGGGCTCCGGCCGCCGGGCCGGCACGGAGCCCTGTGTCTCGCACGCCGTGCGAGAGCATGCTCTTCTATCACATTGCCCGGCTTCTCCTGACCTGTCCGGCGTGGGCGCCACGCCGGGACCGTCGGCGTGTCCGCGGGGGCCCTTGATGCCCCAGGGCACGACGAAGAGCTCCTTGCCATCAGGGATGGCAAGGAGCTCTTCAGGCGCGCGAAGGAGGCACTCGGCGAGCCGTCGCTCACCGGGTGCCCACCGGCGTCAACCCGAAAATCGCCTACCGGCGACGAGACCTGTCGTCCTCTTCGTCGTCGTCGATGTCGGCGTAATCGGCGTACCGATCGGCCAGTTCATCGTCGACGGCGTCCACATCGTGTCGGTTGGAGTCGTGATTGACTCCGAGCTCCTCGCGAAGACGGTCAAGATCGGTGCCGCCACTGTTGTACTTGAGCTGGCGAGCAACCTTCACCTGCTTGGCCTTGGCTCGGCCGCGCCCCATCGGCTCGACCCCCTCATGCGGGGTCGTGCCCGACCCCTCGTCGCTAACGCATCACGCGCTGATGCCGCCTGACTTCCGGCGTCAGCTCTCGTTCGCCTACAACCGTACCTGTTTTGCGCGCCTCTCGGTACGCCGTATGGGCGTCCACAGTCAGCGGCCCAGCCAAATACCCCTAAGCCGACCAACTTCCGACATTCTGCGCTCGGCCAGCCTATCGGCCGCCGCCGCTGGTGGAACACCTTCCTCTTCGGCGATCGAAAAGATCTTCAACGTGGTGTCGAAGATCTGCGTCGCCTTTGCCCTGGCGCGGTCCATGTTGAAGCCTTCGATCTCGTCGGCCACCTGGATCACGCCTCCGGAGTTGACTACGTAGTCCGGAGCGTAAAGGATGCCCCGCTCTTCGAGCTGCTTCTCCACGCCGGGATGGGCGAGTTGGTTGTTGGCCCCTCCGCAGACGATCTTCGCGCGGAGCGTCGTCACCGCCTCGTCGTCGAGCACGCCGCCCAGCGCGCACGGCGCGTACACGTCGATGTCGGCCCGCTTCATCGCCGCGGTGTCCGCCACGACCTCCACCCCCGGGTGCGCCGCGCGCACGCGCTCGACGGCGCCGGCGTTGACGTCGCAGATCACGACCTCGGCGCCGTCCGCCACCAGGTGGTCGACCAGCCGGTACCCGACCTTCCCGACGCCCTCCACGCCCACGCGCCTCCCGCGCAGGGTCGGAGAGCCGTAGACGTGCTGGGCTGAGGCCCGCATGCCCTGGAAGACGCCGAACGCGGTGCAGATCGAGGAGTCGCCGGCGCCGCCGTGCGCGGGGGTGCGCCCGGTCACGAAGGAGGTCTCCCTCGCGATGACGTCCATGTCCTCGCTGTAGGTGCCCACGTCGCAGGCGGTGAAGTACCGGCCGCCGAGCGATTGGATGAAGCGGCCGTAGGCGCGCAGGAGCGCCTCGCTCTTGTCCTTGACCGGGTCCCCGATGATGACGGCCTTCCCGCCGCCGAGGTCCAGTCCGGCCAGCGCGTTCTTGTACGCCATCGCCCGCGAGAGGTTGAGCACGTCGGCGAGGGCCGTCTGCTCGTTCTCGTAGGGGTAGAAGCGGGTGCCCCCGAGCCCGGGGCCGAGAGCGGTGTTGTAGATGGCGATGATCGCGCGCAGGCCGCTGCGGTCGTCGGAGCAGAATACGACCTGCTCGTGTCTGGCCTGTCCGATCGAGGGGCCCGTGTCCTGGTGGGACGGCCCGAAGACGTCGGTCACTGTGGTGACTCCCGGTCCATATCGTCCGCCGCCTCATCGCGGCGAATCCTGGAAAACCACCATATCCATCTGACCACGCCCGGACCATGATCGTCCACGCGTCGGAACCCACATCCCATCCACCGGGCGGTGCGGGGCCGTCCGCGGGCACGGCCCGGCGCGCCCAGGAACGGGCCGCCACGCCATTGAACGTGGTGATCCTCGCTCGCTCGCGTCGGCTCGCCGCTCCATGGCACCATTCGAGATGTGCTGCCCTACGCCGCCTATCTCCGTGTCTACGAGCCGTTGTCCGCGTTCACCGAACGTGAGCGCACCTTCTGGGCGGCGTACGCCGACAGCAAGGACCGTCCGCGCCGCGCTTTCGCCCTGGAGGCCGAGCACGCGGAGGCCGTCAGGCGGCTTCTCGGCGTGCCCCCGATGCCGGCCCCCGGAGCCGAGAGCACCAACGCCTACCTGCGGCGCATCGAGGAGACCTTGTACGTCTGCCCGTGGGAGAGCAGGCTCAGGTCCTGGCTGTCCTTCGCCCGGTTCCGGGGCGCCACGCCGCTGAAGCTCGCCGACCGCTTCGTGCCGCGCGCCATCGCCGAGCAGACCGCCGACGACTTCGACCGCTTCAAGCAGAAGGGCGGCGCCGCGGCGCTGCGCACCCACATCCGCACGAGCACGTGGCACGTGCCGACGTCGTGGTTCGTGCCGTTCGACTCGGCGGAGCGGTGGCTCGTCCTCGGTCACCGTGAGGAGCCGGCGGCCGAGCCTTCCGCGCCCACCACGACGGCCCCGGCCCGGAACCTGCTGTACGTGACGTCGATGGCGCAGGCCAGGCGCAGGGTCGCGCGTGCGCTCGCCGTGATCCGCAGGCACGTGGGCGAGGTCGGCGCGCTGGCCGAGGTCGAGGAAGTGGGGCGCTGGCTGGAGGAGTTCCACCCGCACTCGCTGGTCGAGCTGGACTACGGCGGCCTGGTCCACGTCATGGACGACGCCACGCTGCAGGCCGACCAGTCCGCGGCCGAGCTGGCGGCGGCGCTCACGGGGTTGGACACGGGTCAAGAAGAACTGGCCTACGCCATGTATCAGCGGGTGATCGTGCGCTGGAAGTCAATACAAGCCCTCGAATCGGCGAACTGAACCGCAAATCATGCACGTGACCTGCAAAAGTAGGTAACGGGAGTCACCAGCTCGCTTCTGCGAACTGAGTAGTTTGCCGTTTTCACTGCGATACCACGAAACGTGTCGCTAGAATCACCGAGCGTGACATCAACCCGTGGACAAGGCGTTGTACTTTGAGGGCTCGCCAATCGCTCTACGTGGCTGTATGGTCACATCGGGTGATACCGCATATGGTCCAGAAAAATCCGTACGAACTGGATCATTGCGGGACATCCGTGACAAGCGCCAACACAAGTCGCAGGATCGCTGTCGCCGGTCCACGGAGGAGAGGCCGCACAAATGTCAGCTCGTACACCCGAGGCCGAGCCACTGCTCACCCCGGCGGAGGTCGCCACCATGTTCCGCGTCGACCCCAAGACCGTTACTCGGTGGGCGAAGGCGGGCAAGTTGACGTCCATCCGCACCCTTGGCGGTCACCGGCGGTACCGGGAGACCGAGGTCCGTGCGCTGCTCGCGGGCATCCCGCAGCAGCGTTCGGAGTGACGCGGGAACCGTCAAGGACCTAGGGGGGAGAACCGGCGCGCTCGCGTCCCGTATGTGAGCGCGTCCACCACACCCATGACCGCGTGGGAGCGGCCCGGGGATGACGGAGGGGCACGGTCCCCCCGCCCGTCCAAGGGTCGCGGACATCGCGACGAGGTCATGGGGATTGGCGTGGGAGGCGCCGCCCGCCCGGCGCCGGCCCACAGAAGCCATGCGGACAGTCCCGGTGGATAACGGATCTAGGGCCTCCACCGCACGGTGGCCCTATCCGCCGCCCGGGGCGGCGTGCCGCAGACGTACACCCGCGGCCGGACCGGCCGCGGCGATACGAAGCCGTCACCAGGACGCCACACCTCGCGGGGAAGCATCACGGATCGCTCTCCGGAGGCGGCGTCACGGGGGGTCACCCCGCGGCGGTCACCGCCCGAAGTCGGCGATCAGCCCCTCGACACGCCCGTCATGGCGGGCCGCCACGCCGAGCAGGGCCACCATCTGTTCCACCAGCAGGCGCTCCAGCGCCGCGCGGTCCACGTCGCGGTTCTCCAGCCAGTCCAGGCCCGCCGTCTCGACGCACGCGATCCAGGACCTCAGCGTGACGCGCAGCGCCGGGCTCGGCTCGCCGACGCGCATCCGACCCATGATCATCTTGACGAGGCGCCGCCGGACGCCCTCGATGATCTCTCCGACCTCGCCCGCGCGGTTGGCCGGGCCGCCGCGCAGCAGAGCCGCGAACCCCGCCGCGTGGTCCTCCACGAAGTCGAAGTACCGGGCCAGGCCCGCCCGCAGCTCCTCGATCACCGTGCCGTCCCCCGACGGAGTGAGCCGCGCCTCCAGTTCCACCGCCGCGCTGCGCAGGGCGGCGACGTACAACTCCTGCTTCCCCCCGTAGTAGTGGTACACCAGCGCCCGGGACGCGCCCGCCGCCGCGGCGACGTCGTCGATCGAGACGTCCTCGGCGTCGTACTTGCTGAAGAGTTCCAGCGCCGCGGCCAACAACTCCTCGCGGCGGCGGTCCACGCTGAGCCGGCGACGTGCCCGGCGCGTGCCACCCCTACCCGAATCCTCGCGCTCACCTGGGGCCCTTGATGTCGCACCCACAATCCGCACACTATCTGAGGGCGTGCCCAATAAGGGCGGCCCCGAGGACCATCCAGCGAGGCGCACAAACACCCGTACCCTTCGCGCGACTCGATCGTTTGGTCTGACAGGTGCACATCCACTCAGCGTGGGGAGAACCATGTCAGGACCGTCCATCCAGACGACCGCCCGGTACCGATCCGAGGTCGGCCCGGCCGAGCACGCGCTCGGCGACGCGCACGGACCGCGTCCCCGGCCGACGATTAGGAACGTTGCAGAACGCGCGGGCGTCTCAAAGTCGCTGGTGTCCTTGGTGCTGCGAGGGTCCCCGCACGTCAGCGAACACCGCCGCGAGGCGGTGCTCCAGGCGGCGAGGGAGCTCGGCTACCGGCCCAACGCGGTGGCGCGCAGCCTGGTCGAGGGCCGCACCCACCTGGTCGGGGCGCTGGTCGCCGACCTGCACAATCCTTTCTACGCCGAGTTCCTGGACGGACTCCAGGAGAGCCTGCACGGTGACGGGCTGCGGCTGCTGATCGGGAGCGGGCGCTGGGACCCCGCGTTCGAGGAGGAGGCCGTCGAGGCCTTCCTGGAGCTCCGGGTCGACGGCCTGGTGCTGCTCGGCGTGGCCCCCAGCAGCGAGACGCTGGCCGAGGCCGCCGCCTACACCCCCACGGTGGTGGTCGGGGAGCGCGACGTCGAACTGGAGAGCGTCGACATCGTCGTGGACGACGACCAGCTCGGCGCCAGGCTCGCGGTCGACCACCTGGTCGAGCTCGGGCACCGGCGCATCGCCCACATCGAGGGCACGCCCTCGTCCTCGGCGCGGTTCCGGTGCGAGGGATACCTGATGGCGATGCGCAGGCACGGGCTGGCGCCGCACATCATGGTCGAGCACGGCGACTTCACCGAAGAAGGCGGCAGGCGGGCGGCTCGCGTGCTTCTGGAACGTGACCCCCGGCCCACGGCGATCTTCGCGGCCAACGACGTCGTCGCCCTCGGGGTGCTCGTGGCGGCGAGCGAGCTGGGGCTGCGCGTCCCCGAGGACCTGTCGGTGGTGGGGTACGACAACACGCACCTGGCCGCCGTCCACCACATCTCGCTGACCAGCCTCGACCAGCCCCGCAGGGCCATGGGGCGGTCGGCCGCCGCGCTGCTGAGCGACCGCATCGGCGACCCGGCGAAGGTGGGCAGATTACGGCAGGTCACGCCCAAGCTGGTCGTGCGGCACAGCACCGGCCCGGCTCCAAGTGATCCCCAAGGCTAGGTCAACATCCACGGCATCGGCGCATCGCCCGTGTTGACTCGTACCATGGCGCCGGCACTCCGGCGTGCCGGACCGTAGCCGGGACGCTCGCTTGTCGTGGGGGCGGCGGGCGGGCAGGCGATGCCCGCCGGGCCAGGCGGCCGGCGCCTGACCTGGGGGTTGGACATGCGTGATCCGGAACTGGTGTCGTGCGCCCAGCGCGCCGCGGCCGAGCTCGAACGTGCCTGGGCGCACTGGAGGGCCACCCGCGGCAAGGACGACGAGGGGACCACGGAGTCGGTCGCCAGCTATGTCGCCCACTCGATCGACCATCCCTGGGGACGCCCCCGCGTCGTCCTCGGTCTGGACGCCGAGGACGCCCGCGAGCTGGCCGCCCTCCTGCAGCGGCAGGATCTGGGCGAGCCCGCCTGGTGATCTTCCGGGGCCGGTCGTGGACCGGTCCCGCGCCTCCTTCGCGCCTGTGGACGACGTCGCGGACTCTCGCCTTCTGTGGACAACGGCCGGGTCACCTCTCCGGTACACGTAGGTTGAAAGCCGAGACTTCGTCTGCGAAGGGGATCATCGTGACCAGTCGAGCACTGGCCGCCGGGCTCCTGGCCTTGTGCGGGCTGGGCGCCACGGCCTGCGGGGCCGTCTCCGCCTCCGGCGCCGAAGGCGCCGCCTCCCCGCGTGCCGCCGACGCGAAGAGCGCGCCCGGGCGCGCCCCCTCGACCGAGGTCCGCGCGGCCGGCGCGGCCGACCCCACGCCGGCCAAGCCGCTGGCCGGCAAGGTCATCGTGATCGACCCCGGCCACAACGGCGGCAACTACCGCCACCCGGAGGTCGTCAACAAGAAGGTGAACGTCCTCACCGAGTGGAAGCCCTGCGACACCACGGGCACCGCCACCAACGACGGCTACTCCGAGGCCGCCTTCACCTGGGACGTCGCCAACCGCATGGTCAAGCTGCTGAAGGCCAAGGGCGCGACCGTCAAGCTCACCCGCGCCGACAACTCCGGCGTCGGGCCGTGCATCACCCAGCGCGCCGCCATCGGCAACAAGGCGCACGCCAACGCGGCGGTCTCCGTCCACGCCGACGGCGCGCCGTCCTCGGCCAGGGGCTTCCACGTGATCATGCCGAAGAAGATCGGCGGCCCGGTCGACCCGGTGGTGGGCAAGTCCGCCAAGCTCGGGCTCGCCCTGCGGGACGCCTACAAGTCCGGCACCGGCATCCCGTACTCGACCTACATCGGGAAGGACGCGCTCGACTACCGCAGCGACCTCGGCGGCCTGAACCTGTCGACCGTTCCCAAGGTGTTCGTCGAGACGGGCAACATGCGCAACCCGCGCGACGCCGCCAAGCTGAAGGACCCGTCCTTCCGCCAGCGCATCGCCGACTCCCTGGTCAAGGGCCTCGAGAACTACCTGACCTGACCGAGCGGCATCGGGCCGGCGGCGGGCGTGCCGGAGTACGGAAGATCGTTCCAGGATGCAGCATTTGATCGTGGTGGCATTGCTCGGGCGGAGGCTTTTGGGATGAGCTGTGGATATGAGTGACCTCATCCCGCGTCCGCGTCTCGTCGATCAGAGTTCCGGTTCGTTTGAGTTCGTCCCGCGAGCCGTGGTGTCCGGTCCGTCCGATCTCGTGGACGCCGTACGGCTGGCGCTGGCCGTGCTCGACCTCCAGGACGCGGCTCCCGGGGCGGGGTCCTTCGCGGGCGGGGCACAGGAAGCCCCGCGGTCCGGCCCCGGCGGGGCCTCAGAGCCGCGTTCCGGGGCGATCACCGTCGAGCGGGATGAAAGCCTAGGGGCGGAAAGTTACGCCGTCACAGTGACTTCTGAGGCCGTCCGAATCACCGCGGGCGGCGCGGCGGGCGCGCTCTACGCCGGGCAGACCCTGCGGCAGCTGCTCCCGCCCGAGGCGTTCCGGTCCGTGGCCGTGCCCGGCGTCCGCTGGTCCATCCCCTGCGGCCGCGTCGAGGACTCTCCTCGCTTCCCGTGGCGGGGCGCCCACCTGGACGTCGCCCGGCACTTCATGCCCAAGCGCGAAGTGCTGCGCATGATCGACCTGCTCGCCGCGCACAAGCTCAACCGCCTGCACCTCCACCTGGTCGACGACCAGGGCTGGCGCGTCGAGAGCCGGGCCTACCCGCTGCTCCACGAGGTCGGCTCCCATCGGGCGCAGACCACCACCAAGCCGTACCGCGACGGCCCGGAGGGCTTCGACGGCAAGCCGCACGGCGGCTACTACACTCTGGCCGACCTCGCGGAGATCGCCGCCTACGCCCGCGCCCGCGCGGTCACGGTCGTCCCCGAGATCGACGTGCCGGGCCACGCCTCCGCGATCGTGGCGGCGTACCCGCACCTCGGCGCGGACCGGTCCACGCCCGTCGAGGTCCTGGACCGCTGGGGCATCTCCCCCGTCATCCTGTCGCCGCTGCCCGAGACCGTCGACTTCCTGGCCACGGTGTTCTCCGAGGTCATCGAGGCGCTCGGCTCGGTGCCGTACTTCCACATCGGCGGCGACGAGTGTGTGCTCGACGACTGGGCCGCCTCCGAGGAGATCACGGCCTACCAGCGCTCGCTCGGGCTCGACGCGCCGGCCGGCCTGCACGCCTGGTTCCTGCGCAGGCTGGCCGACGTCCTGGCCGAGCACGGCTCACGGGCGGTCGTGTGGGACGAGGCGTTCGTGAGCGGGCGCCTGCGCGAGGACACGATCGTCATGCCCTGGCGCGGCATGCCGGTCGGGCGGCGCGCGGTGGCCGCCGGTCACGACATCGTGGCGACGCCGGTCTTCCCCCTGTACTTCGACTACGCCGAGGCGGCCTCCTCCGAGGAGCCCCTGGCGATCGGCGACACGACCACCCTGGACGACGTCCTGGCCTTCGAGACCGTGCCGGAGTCCCTCACCCCCGAGGAGGCGCCGCGCGTGCTCGGGGCGCAGTTCCAGCTCTGGACCGAGCGCATCCCCGACGGCCGGGCCCTCGACTACCGCGCCTGGCCGCGCGGCTGCGCCCTGGCCCAGCTCACCTGGTCCGGCGACGCCGACGGCTTCACCGCCGCCCTGCCCGCCCACCTGGCCCGGCTGGACGCCTACGGGGTCGAGTACCGCCCGCTCGCGGGCCCCCACCCCTGGCAGCGCGGCGGCACGGGGCTGCGCGCCCATCACCCGGGCGAGGTCAAGGTGCGCGACATCATGCGCCACGTGGAAGAACTCACCCACGACGCCGACTCCACCCGCCCCAGCCTCACCTGAGCGGCACGCTCGCGATCCGCCCTGGGTAGGGGGGTGAGAGAAGGCGCCCGGCGTCGCGGCCGCCTCTCGCGCATCCGCCTACGGGGAGGGCGACGCCATGACCGAGGCACGGCAGGTGCACAACAGGTACATCGCCGCGTGGAACGCCCACGACATGGACAGCCTCGTGCGCACCCTGAGCCCCGACGGGGTGACCATCAGCCCGGACTGCGTCACCCAGGGGTTCGAGGAGCTCGCCTCGGTCATAGGGGAGTTCTGGGAGGCGTTCCCTGACGTCCGCACGACGGTCATGGAGTCGTACGACGACGGCGACACGGCGATCGACGAGCTGCTGATGCAGGGCACCCATCTGGGACCGTACCGGACCCCCGGCGGCCGCGTGGTCGAGCCCACGTACCGCCGGATCTCCCTGCGCTGCTTCTACCTCACCACAGTCGAGGACGGCCTCATCGTCAGCCTCCGCCTCTACTTCGACCAGCTACAACTCCGCGACCAACTCGGCCTCCCCTGCGAATGACCTCCCGCCGAGGGTCAGGTGGGCACTCGGCCTATCACCTCGCGGATCGAGGTGTAGCCGTGGCGGCGCAGGCGGCGGGAGAGGGCGCGGTTGATGCGCCAGGGCCACAGGGGGCCCTCATAGATGAAGCCGGTGTAGCCCTGGACGAGGGTGGCGCCGGCCAGGAGGCGCTCCCAGACGTCGTCCACGTTCTCGACGCCTCCGACCGAGACGAGCGTGACCTGGTCGCCGACGCGGGCCCGGAGCCTGCGCAGGACCTCCAGCGAGCGGGCCTTGAGCGGACGGCCGGACAGGCCGCCGGTCTCGGCGGCCACGCCGGCGTCGGCCTTGGAGAGCCCCTGCCTGCCGATGGTGGTGTTGGTGGCGATGACGCCGGACAGGCCGAGTTCGACGGCGAGGTCCGCGACGGCGTCGACGTCCTCGTCCGCCAGGTCGGGTGCGATCTTGACGAGCAGCGGGGTGCGCCCGGCCGCCCGCCGCACTTCCTTCAGCAGGGGCCGGAGCAGCTCGACGGCCTGGAAGTCGCGCAGGCCCGGGGTGTTGGGTGAGCTGACGTTGACGACGAGGTAGTCGGCCAGCGGCGCGAGCTTGCGGGCGGCGGCGACGTAGTCGCGTACGGCCAGCTCCTCCGGGATGACCTTGGTCTTGCCGATGTTCACGCCGACGACCGCGGGGACGCCGCGGGGGCGGCGCAGCCGTCGCGCGGCCGCGTCGGCGCCCGCGTTGTTGAAGCCCATGCGGTTGACGATGGCGTGGTCGGCGACCAGCCGGAACAGCCGGGGGCGGGGGTTGCCCGGCTGGGCGTGGGCGGTGATGGTGCCGACCTCCACGTGGCCGAAGCCGAAGGCGGCCAGGGCCTCCACACAGCCCGCGTCCTTGTCGAAGCCGGCCGCGAGCCCGAAGGGGCTCGGGAAGTGGACGCCGAACGCCTGCACCCGCAGGGCCTCGTCCCGCGGCGCGAAGCGGCGGTACAGGCGCCGCTTGGCGACCGGGGCCATGGAGAGGACCCGGAGCGCCCGGATGGTCATGTGGTGCATGGTCTCGGCGTCGAAGCGCCGCAGCACCTGCGCGAAGAGCAGTCGATACATCACGGGTCAGCGTAGCCGGGTTCGGCAAGGGCTCTATGTGGGGCCCGGCCGGACGGCCCGCGCCCGGTCGACGCGCCGGCTCGCCGGCGGGCGGACGCGGACCTCCCGCCGGGGAACGAGCGCCCGGACGCCCGGAGCGGGGGCGCCGCCCTGGGCGAGGGCCGGGTGATCGTGACCGTGCCGTCCCGCCGGCGCGCGGCGGCCTGGCCACCACGGCACGCGCGCGCCCGGGCAGGTGAGGAACGTGCCACAGACGAGGTCGAGGTCCCCGCGGAGGGCGAGGGGCGGGGAACGGCGGCGGCACCGTCCAGGGCGCGCTCCGGGGGGCCGGCGGTGGTGGGGGGGCTGGGTGAGGGCGCCGGGCCCGGCGGAGGCGGGTGCGGGGGCAGCGTGATCACGGTCGGCGTTCCCTTCAGGCGGGCGGCGCCTGTTCGCCGAGGATCTCGGCGGCGAGGTCGGCGACGCGGCGCCGGCTGTCGCGGGCCCGTTTGCGCAGGCCCGTGAACGCCTGGGCGGCCGTGAGGTCGTGTTTGCCCATGAGGTAGCCGATCGCCCGCTCGATCACTATTCGATAGTCCAGGGCGTACTGCAACTGGTCGGCGAGGGCGCTCTTCTCCTCGGCCTTCACCGCGGCGGCCAGCACCTCCTCGATGACATGCGCGTAGGCGAGCAGCGCCTGCGTGTCGGACTCTTCCCAATCGTGCGGTTCCGCCTGGTACACGTTCAGCGTGCCCACCGGCCCGTCACCCAGGCGGACGGGTACCCCCGCCACCGCGCGCACCCGGGAGTCAAGGAGCGCGGCCAGTTCCGGCCAGCGCTGGTCATGCTGGACGTCCCGGGTGGTCACCGCCGTGTTGTGGAAATACGCCGACACGCAAGGCCCGCGTCCGAGAGCGGCCTGCGCGTGCTCCAGGCTTCGGCCGGCCTCATCGGTCGTGACGAGGTAGCGCAGCGTCTTGCCCTCGTCGGCGAACATGAGACCCGCCCCGGCGTAGCCGAACAGGCGGTCCACCACCCGCACTATGCGTTCCAAATGGTGGACCACCCCGGTCGCCTCCGAGGCCTTCTGCAGGCCCCTCAGGCTTGCTATCAGGGCCTCCGGATCAATACGTGTCATATTCCATCCTCTTGCTGAACCCTCACCCCAGCGTCGGCGCGTTCATGGAGAGGCATGCGTTTCCGCCATCCATCTGCCCGAAATCGGGCACGCTAGTCCCACTTTTCGCGGACAGCGAGGGAGAGCACGCCGAAAAGCCCGGCTCGCGCGGCGATCCGGGCAGCGAAAAGAGGGACTCGGGCATGCCGCCCACACCGTCCGGCGGACGGCGTGCCGCGGCGAGCGCGGCCGACGATATGCGGAGCCACAGCGCGCTTGACATGCGCTTGGCATGGTCAACGCCCGTGCCAATGGCGGTGCCACCTCCATGTGAGGAAGCTCCGCGGACACAGGGCGGAATGATCTGCGACAAAGCGTAGTGCTGCGCGATGACAGGAGCCAAGTGGTTGACCCACCTGGTCCACGCAAAGCGCCGGCGCTGCCCGAGTCGGACGCCACGGCGTCACGGCGACACGTGACGCCGCCGCGCGCGGGAGCCCATATGGTCAGGGCGCCGCCCGGCGGTTCACCTGCCCGGGGACTCCCCGTCAGCCTATGCCGTCCGCGCCCCTCGACGGGACGCGCACGGCGTCACCTACGTCACACCTGTCACCGGACCGTGATCGGCCCGTCACAGGAACAGGTCGCCCTCGGGTTCCCGGTGGCCGTCGGAGACGTGCCAGTAGTCGCGGATCTCCACCGCGAGCCCGTCCGCGCCGAAGCGCACGGCGACGCACCCGGCCAGCGTGACCGGCCTGCCGCCCTCGCTCTCGACGAGGAACGCGCGGTATTCGGCGAAGGCGCGGTCCCCGTCCACGATCGGGGCGCCGAAGCGGACGTCGGTGGCGCGCTCGGCGCCGAACGACCACCGGATGTACTCCAGCACCTCGGTGCGCCCTCGGTGAACGGGGCGGAAGGGCATCGAGCGGTGGACGGCGTCCTCGGCGTAGAGGGCGCCGATGAGGTCGGCGTCGTGCGCGGCCCAGCCGCGCTCCCACGTGCGCGCGAAGCGCTCGGCCGCTTCCCTGGTGTCCATGGCGCCATCCTCGCCCATGGGCGGACCTTTACCGCGAATCCGGCCATGTTCCAGGCGATCCCGGTTGCGCGCGGGGTCCGCCGGGCGGAGATGATGGAGGGGAACCCGCGGAGGAGCGGGTCGTGGCGCGGGGAGGAACGCAGCCGTGACGAACGCAGCGACCGTCGCGAGCCCGGTGGACTTCGAGGTCCACGGCGACTACGGGATCAAGGCGTCGACCGGCGCCGGAGGCGCGTTCAGCCGGCCCGCGTACGCCTTCCGGGGCCGGATCACCGCCGACGGCTCCAGCGGCCACCCGGCCGAACCCGGGCGCTACCACCTGTACGTGTCGCTGGCCTGCCCATGGGCGCACCGCTCGGTGATCGTGCGGGCCCTGAAGGGCCTGGAGGACGTGGTCTCCCTGTCGGTGGTCGACCCGGTGCGCGACGGCCGGGGGTGGGCGTTCCGCGAGGGGCCCGGGCACACCCCCGACCCGGTGAACGGGTTCGCGCTGCTGCGGGAGGCGTACGAGGCGAGCGACCCCGGCTACGACGCTCACGTGTCGGTGCCGGTGCTGTGGGACCGCGAGACGGGCCGCATCGTCAGCAACAACTTCCCCGACATCACCATCGACCTCGGCACACAGTTCGAGCGATGGGCGAACACCGACGTCGATCTCTACCCGGTGGACCTGCGGCCCGAGATCGACGCGCTGAACGACCTCGTCTACACGACCGTCAACAACGGCGTGTACCGCTGCGGGTTCGCCAAGAGCCAGGAGGCCTACGACGAGGCCGTCGTGGCGCTGTTCGCCACGCTGGACGACCTGGAGGCGCGCCTGGGCACCGGCCGGTACCTGTTCGGCGACCGGCTCACCGAGGCGGACGTGCGCCTGTGGGTGACGCTGGTGCGGTTCGACACGGTGTACGCCACCCACTTCAAGGCGAACGTGCGCCGCGTCGCGGACCACCCCAACCTCTGGGCGTACACCAGGGACCTGTTCCAGCGCCCGGCGTTCGGGGGCACCACGAACTTCGACCACATCAAGCGCCACTATTACACGACGCACCCGCAGATCAACCCGACGCGCATCGTCCCGGCCGGGCCCGTGCTCGACTGGGACGCCCCGCACGGCCGGGAGAATCCGTCGTCCTGACGACGGCTCGGCACCCCCCGTTCTCCGGGTGGCCCCTCCGGCCCTGGCACGGTGGCCCCCACCCGTGATCAAAGCTCCACGCACTTCACCAGAGTCCATGGACTTCCACCGTCGAGAACAGGGAACCGCGCTGCCGGCGACCCGGAGGAGGGCACGTGTCGGCGGACCGACCAGCAGAGGGCGGAGCGGCGGCACCCGACCTGCTCACCCTGATGCGCCGTCTGACCGTGGAGCTCGACCGGTTCGCCGAGCGGTTCGCCTCCGACCACGGCCTGCACCGCACCGACCTCAACGCCGTCGTCGTGATCATGGATGCGGTCAGGGGAGGCGCGCCGCTGACGCCCGGCAGCCTCGCGGGCGCGCTGAACCTGAGCGCCCCGGCCACCACCGCGCTGCTCAACCGCCTGGAGCGGGCCGGGCACGTCGAGCGGCGGCGCAGCGCGACCGACCGCCGCAAGGTCGAGCTGACCCTGCGCGCGCAGGCCGTCGCGCTGGCCGAGCGGTTCTTCGCGCCGCTGGCCGACAGCCTCGCCTCCGTCTTCGACAGGTTCACCGACGAGGAGCGCGGGGTGATCCGCAGGTTCCTCGACGCCGGCATCGGCGCGGCGATCGCGGCGCGCGAACGGCCGGCCGTGGGCCGGTCACACCCGCGCGGCGGCGGGGCGGCAAGCGGATTGAAACGCCCGCAAGCCGATTGAAAGCGGTACGCCCCACACTGCGGGTATCACGACAAGAAAGGCCCCCCCGATGACGATCACCCGCACCCTCGCCGGCCTCGCCGCGGCCGCCGCCTTCGTCTCCTTCGCCCCCGTCGCCGCCCAGGCCGCCACCGGCCCGTCCGGCGCGAGCGCCTCCGCGACCGCCGCCAAGACCGTCAAGTGGGGGACCTACTACGCCCCCGGCAAGCGCGCCAAGGCGCTCGGCGGGCTCGTGGCCACCGGGGAGGACCACGCCGACATCCCGACCGCCGACTCCGTCAGGATCTCCGGCAAGGTGACCGACCTCACCCGCACGAAGGGCTGCGGCTGGGCGGTCTTCCGCGTCACCTACCTCGACAAGAAGGGCGGGCTCCCGTTCCGGCACCACAGCGTGCTGGACTGCTCCTACGGCACGCCCAAGTCCTTCTCGTTCGGCTACCGCGACGTCTACCAGGTCGAGCTGAAGGTGTGCTCGGAGCCCAAGGCCGCCAAGCCCTCGCTGAACTGCCTGTACGCCGGCACCTGGAAGGTCGTCTACCTGTCCAAGTGACGGCCCGCCCCGGGAATCGGCAATTCACACGGCCCGCGCCCGCCGCGGGCCCATTTCAGCGTCGCTATCGCGACCGCGAATGTATATCAGGTGACCGACGCGCGGAGGGACTTCCGCGGCTTTCAACGGGGAAAGCCGCGGGCCGCCGCCGCCGGTCACGATAAACCCCTGTATCAGCGCCCGCCCGACATGACGAAATGCTTCCGAATTTCGTCACGGCCGATCTGACTGCCGAACGGTGAATGATAACAATGAAGCGCGTCCTCCTCATCACCGTTCTCAGGGGGCACCATGGCGCACCTGCCCGCAGCGACGTCCACACCGAGCCGGAGCGCCGCTCCCGCCGACGTCGCATCCACTCATCGACGCAACGAAACGCCCGGTCACGGCATCT
Organism: Sphaerisporangium siamense; assembly: GCF_014205275.1. Classification (NCBI taxonomy): domain Bacteria; kingdom Bacillati; phylum Actinomycetota; class Actinomycetes; order Streptosporangiales; family Streptosporangiaceae; genus Sphaerisporangium; species Sphaerisporangium siamense. Next base: position 1,985,627 of record NZ_JACHND010000001.1, on the reverse strand, counting down.
TTCACACCTGGGGCACGGGTGTCTGACATCGCCGCGATCGCCCTGGCGGGCGGCAGGGGCGTGCGCGCCCGCCCGCTGACACTCGAAGGCCCGGGACATCTGCGCAGCAAAGCCACCGTCCCTTTCATCGGCCGCCCGCTCATCGAATGGCAGGTGGCTTCTTTCAGTCAGCAGGGCGTCAGGAATTTCTATATCGCCGCCAACGGCCGCGAGAATCGCTATCAGGTCAAGGACGCACTGGGTTACGGCGACGCGCTCGGCGTGCGAATCGAGTATTCAAGGGCGCGCGCCGACCGGTTCAACACCGGTTCCGGGCAGGCCACTCTCAGCGTCGCCGAGGAATGGGACCTGCGCGGCGTCGCGGTCGTCTTCCCCACCGACTCGCTGTTCGAGTTCGACCTCACCGCGCTCGTCGCGGACCATGTGCGCAGCGGCGCCGTGGTCACCGTCGCGACCGTGCACAGGACCGCGCGCGAGGTGGCGGGCACGTACGGGACGATGGTCGCCGACGAGCGGGGCCGGATCCGCGAGTTCGTGGAGAAGCCGCCGCTGCAGGTGGTCAACGACATGGTGGCCGATCCCTCCCGGGTGCCGATCAGCACCGGCCTGTACGTGGTCGACTGCGCGCGGCTGCGCGAGCTGGCCGCTACCCCCGAGCTGGGCGCGCTCGCGCGGCTCCGGCTCGACTGGGGCCGCGACCTGCTGCCGTGGCTGGTCTCCCACGGGCATCCGGTGCGGCACAGCCCGATCGCCAAGGTCGGCGACCTGGGCAACCCCCGCGAGTACCTGATCACGCTGGTGGACGCGCTGTCGGGCGGGTACCCGAGCCTGCGCGGCACCGGCACCCCGACGATCCACCCGTCCTCGCTGGCACGCCGCGACGAGGTCAGCGGCATGACGCTGGCCGCCAAGCTGGCCGCCGGCCTGGTGCGCGTCGGCCCGAACGCCTGGATCGGCAGGGACGTCGAGATCGGGCCCGGCGTGGTGATCCGCGACTCCTATGTGGGCGACGGCGTCGACCTGCACGCCTGGTGCCACCTGGAACGGGTGGCGTGCCTCGACGGGGCGATCATCGGCGCGGGCGCGCGACTGGTCGACACGCACGTCGGGATGATGGCGTCCGTGGAGTCCTCGCTGGAGTCGGCCACCGTTCTGGACGGTTTCACCGCGCTCGGCCACGAGGCGACCGTCCAGGAGGGGACGCGGCTGACCGGCGTCACCGTGGACCCCCGGCTGACCGTCCGCAGCGGTGACGAGGTGCCCGCGGGCGCCCGGCTCACCACGGTGGGCGACCTCGTGGACTGACGTGGGGACCGACGTGCCGATCCCCGCCCGGGCCGCCGGGCGGGGAGGCGTTCAGCGGCGGGCCTCGTCCTTGTGCGGGACCCGCCCGCGGATCTCGCCGTCCTCCGCGGGGGCGGGGACGGGCCCGGGATCGACGTCCTCGTCGTCCTCGTCGTCCTCCACGTCGACGTCCTCGTACAGCAGGTGCGTCTCCATGGCGTGCGCGTGCGGCGCGTAGCGGGTGCGCAGGCTCTGGAAGACCAGCCACGCCTCCTCTTCCTCGCGCTGCGCCGGCAGGCCGACGTTCTGCGCCGCGCGCAGGGTGTCGGAGAAGCTGCGCTCCTCGCGGCCCTGGAGGCTGACCACCGCGCGGGGCAGCACGAGGGCGAACTCCGCGGCCAGGCGCTGCATGCACCGGGAGCCGGTGGTCAGCAGGGCGCGGGTGCAGGGGGGCGCCCAGTTCGGCGCCACGGCCTCGGTGACGGCCGCGATGTCGAGGACGGTCACCGCGGCGCGCAGCCAGCACAGGTCGCCCGCCGGGCGGGAGAAGGTCAGGGCGGGGTAGGCGACATGGGTGCTCTCCACATCGGTCATCCAGTCGGTCCACTGGCCGAACATGGTGTCGAGATGGTCGCGCGAGCCCGTGCGCAGGTAGGTGACCAGCAGGGCGTCGGCGTCCTGCGGCTGGACGACGCGGCCGGCGAGCCTGGCGACGACGCGCTCGCGGCGGCCGTAGGCGTCGGTGAAGCGCAGGATGTAGGTGGTGATGGCGGCCAGCAGCAGCGCCTCCGAGACCCACACCAGCCCGGCGAGCGGTCCTTCCTGCGCGCGGTTCACGTGGAAGTCCGCCAGCGTGACCTCGCCGGAGGCCAGGCCGTCCAGGGACCATCCGATCAGGGAGAACCCGAACAGCGACGCGCCGACCCAGACTCCGGCGATGCCGAACAGGGTGATCGGCGCGCACATGTCCAGCACCCGCTCGCGGCGGTAGCAGGGAACGCGCCGGGCGACGGCGAGGACGCAGGGGGCGACGACGCGCAGCACCCTGCGCGCGGCCCGGGAGGTCCGCATCCGGGGCGTGAAGACCGTGCGCAGCACGCTGAGCCACACCACCAGCACCAGGGCGACCCCGATCAGCCCTGCGGCGATGGTGATCAGGTGCATCGCGCCGCTCCGCGTGGCGGGGCGTCGCGGCGCGCGTTGGGATTACGGGTCCGCATCCAGGCGTCCTTCCCTATTGCCGATCTCCAGTTTGCTCCGCCGCGAGGCGGGCTCCCAGAAAGCGTTGATGATGGCAGTCGTAGTTCCACGTACGGCCGTGCCGGTCGGCCGGCCCGGGTCAGCCGTCCCCCAGTTCGGTGTACAGGTAGCGCGAGCCGCCGGCCACCGTGTCGCGCACCCACTCCTGGAACGCGGCCGGGGTCATCCCGGCCCAGTCGGGGGTCCGTTCGACCTGGGCGTGCCCGAGGCGGCGGCCGAGTTCGACCGTGGCGTTGCCCTCGGCGCGGCGTTCGGCGTCGTAGGCGGCGAACACCCGCCGCCAGTCGTCGTGCTCGCGCGCGATGCGTCCCAGGGCGATGGCGTCGCGCAGCGCCTTCACCGCCCCCGCCCCGGTGTGGGGACGCGCGACGGTGCCGGCGTCCCCCATCAGCAGCACGCGGCCGGACACGTAGCTGGGCATGGTGAGGTCGAAGATCGGCTGGATGGCCAGCCGGGGGGTGCCGGTCCTGCGGACGAGCCGGCGCCAGCCCCCGGAGAGGCGCTCGTCGACCAGGCGGACGAGGTGCCCGGCGAGGTCGCCGTCCACCCGCCCCGGGGGAACCCACGCCTCGCCGCGCAGCGCGAACCACTCCGGCGGCCGGCCGTAGATGCCCCAGTTCAGCAGCCCGCCGTCCGCGGACGTGCCGCTGTAGCCAGCGGGGATGCGGTACAGGATCGCGTGCCCGCCGTCGAAGCACGTGGTCACCGCGCCGTGCAGGATCAGCTCCCGCAGGACGGGGTCGGTGAGCAGGTGTTCCTCGCAGGTGCCGCGCCACAGGACGTACCCGGCGTAGCTCAGCCGGGAGCGCGGGTGGACGAGCCGCCGCAGCCGCGACTGGTAGCCGTCGGCGCCGATGACCAGGTCGAACCGCTCGGGCGGGCCGTCGGCGAACCCGATCTCGACACCGTCGTCGCCCGCGCGCACGTCGGTCACCGTGACGCCCGCGCGGTAGACCCCGTCGGGGACGGCCGCGCGCACGCCCTGCCACAGCAGTCCCCAGTTCGTGAAGGCCGCGGGCAGGTGCTGCCGCCAGATCAGCCTGCTTTCGCCGCCGCCCGCCTCCACCACCCAATTGCGCTCGACATTCGATACGAATGGCACATTTTCCTGCAGATAGCCGCCCGAAACGAGCTCGTATTGCATTTCGATCGGAAGGGCAATACCGACCCCGCGGCTCCGCAGCTCGCCCGTGGTCCTTTCATAGACCGTCACGTCACAGCCCATACGGCGCAGTACGGTGGCCGCGGCGCAGCCCGCCAGGCTCCCGCCCACGACGCCGATCCGACTTCCCGACAGCGCCAAAACTCCACCTCCGGATACCACTCGATGACGATATGCCGGTAAGTGACCTACAGTCGTAGCGACGTGCGCACGACCGGCACGTATCACGTCAGGTGCAGGGGAGATTTCGTGGCCGGCAGCAGCGAGAGAAGGCAGGAGCTCGCCCGGTTCCTGCGCAACCGCCGGGCGCGCATCACGCCCGAGCAGGTCGGTCTTCCGGCCGGCGCCCGCCGGCGCACACAGGGGCTCCGCCGCGAAGAGGTCGCCGTGCTGGCCGGCCTCAGCCCCACCTGGTACACGTACCTGGAACAGGGGCGTGACATTCACCCGTCTCCCCAGGTGCTCGACAGCCTCGCGAACGTCCTATGCCTGGAGGAGGACGAGCGCAAGTACATACACCTGCTCGCGCTCGACAGGACTTCTGCAGAGATTTCCAGCGAGCTCGATGACGAGAGCAGGAATCTGGTAACGCAGGTGACCCAGATAGCCGGATACGGGCCCTTTCCCGTCTACGCCGCCAATCAGTACGGCGAACTCCTGGCCTGGAACAAGGCCACGACCGATTGGTACACCGACTTCGAGCTCCTCCCCGAAGGCCGCAGGAACATGTTGTGGTGGATGCTCACCGATCCGGAGGCCAAGAAGCGGATCATCGGCTGGGCCGAGGACACCCGCGATGTCGTGGCCCGGTTAAGGGCCGCCTATGCCGGCAGGGCGGCCGACAGGAAGATGAACCAGCTCGTGCGCGACCTTGAGCACGAGAGCGCGGAGTTCCGTCTCTGGTGGAGCGAGCAGCACGTTCGTGAACAGCACGTCCGTCCGAGGACCCTCGCGGTGCCCGGCCTCGGTACTTGCACTTTCCGTATCGCCGTCCTGCGCGTGATGGACAGTCCATTCCATTCCATCGTCGTCCATCTGCCGATCGACGGCGCTCCGAATAGCCTGGTATAGGCGCGCCCCGTACGGAGAAGATTCCGTCATCTCTGGATTGACGCCATGATTCCGCCTGCGTGATCGTGGAAAGTGCGACAGCAACGACCGCGCAGTCACGGAGCCGGACGTTTCCATTGTCGCCTGCCCTGATTAACGTCCAGGCCAGGAGACGTTCGTATGCGGTCTTGCACCCCAGCGAGCCGTCTTGGGATGCGGCCTGGGGAAATAAGGGGGAACCACTATGCAGTGGAATTTCGTGGGCCGGAATCGACAGCTGGAAAGCATCCGCGCGTCACTGGGGGCCCGGGTGCCAGGTCCGATCATCATCGAGGGGGAAAGAGGTGTGGGGCGTACCGCGCTCCTCGAACGGGCGCTCGTGTCCTCGGAGGCCGAGGGTTACGAGATCGTCCGTTTCGAGGTGCCGGCCGGCCCCACGGGGGTCGCGGCCCGGATCCCGGAGGCGGACGGACGCCGTCTGCTTCTGGTGGTCGACGACGCGCACCTCAGCGACCACGCCACATTGCTGACGCTCCGCGACCTTTGCCGGCGCGGGGCTGGAACGCTCCTGGTCACGACCGCGCCCGCGGGCACGGTCCCGCAGCCGGACCCGGCGGACAGCCTGCGGTTCGAGCCGCACCGGCGCAACGTGCACGTCCCGCCGCTGAGCCTGGACGAGGTGACGACGCTGCTGGCCGACGTCGTCGGGGGGCATGTGCGCCATGCCACGGCCGAGGCCCTGCACGCCGCTTCCGGGGGGAACCCGGCGCTGCTCCATGAGCTGATCGGCGCCTGCGACCTCGGTGTCCACTTCGTGCGCCGCAACAATCTGTGGGAGTTCCGGGAGGTGAGCACCTGGATCGGCGGGGAGACGCGCGGGTCGCTCGCCCTGCTCTCCAAGGCGGCGACGCGGGCCTGGTACGAGCTGTCGCTCGAACGGGCCCACGAACTGTGCAAGGCGGCCGTGTGGTGCGGCGCCGGGGAGATGGTCGCCCCGGTGCTCGCCCACCTGCTGCTGCTCCACGGCAGGACCGGGGACGTCCTCGTCTTCCTGGACTCGCTGCCGACCGACACGGTCGAGACGACCCCGCACCTCGCGCTGGCGAAGGCGATGGCCCTGGCGTTCGGCCTGGGCGAGCCCGCGGCGGCAGAGGAGTTCCTGCTCAAGGCCGCCCTGCTGCGCGGCCCCCGGCCCGGAGGGCGTTACCTCGCCTACCGCTCCTGGATCCAGGCAGTCACCGGCCGCGGGTCCGACGGTTCCGAAGGGATCGGGGGCCTCGACCGCGACGACCGGGAGACGGCCATGTTCGTGCACGCCGCGCGGGCGACGGCGACGATCGGCGCCGACCCGCAGCAGGCCGTCTTCCATTTACGACGGGCGCTGGCACTCGGCACCGGCGGAGCCGACGCCGGACCCCCATGGCTGGCGCCCTACATAACGGCGTGTCTCATCGACGCGCTGCTCCTGGCCGGCAGGTCCGGCGAGGCGACTTTCCTGGCGAGCGACTTCCACGGCGGCGAGCAGGGCTCGGGGTGGGACGTCGCTGTCGCGATCTCGATGCTCACCGGCCACGGGAGACCGAACGTCACAGGCGGAGTGGAGGCCGCATGAACAGCACCACCAGTCCCCGAGATCCCATCGCCATCATCGGCGCGGCGTGCCGGCTGCCGGGCGCCCCGAACGTGTCCGCGTTCTGGGACGTCCTGGCCGGCGAGTGCTGCACCGTGGGGGAGATCCCCACCGACCGGTTCCCCTCCGGCGGCCTGGACCAGGCCACCGGGGAGTGGTGGGACCGCGTCGCCGCACGGGCCGGAGGTTTCCTGGAGGACGTCGACAAGTTCGACGCCTCCTTCTTCTCCATCTCTCCGCACGAGGCGCTGCGCATCGACCCGCAGCACCGCCTCCTGATCGAGGTCACCGCCGAGGCCGTCGAGGACGCGGGGATCCCGCTGTCCCGGCTGGCGGGAAGCAGGACCGCCGTCTACACGAGCTGCCTGCCGTCCGACTATTGGGACATCCTCCGCAGGGCCGGGCTGTACGACATGCACGCCGCGGTCGGCGCCGGCAACTGGGGCACGCTCGCGGGCCGCATCTCCTACCTCTTCGACCTGCGCGGCCCCAGCATGGGCCTGGAGGCGACCTGCTCGACCTCGCTGCTCGGCGTCCACCTGGCGTGCCGGGAGCTGTGGACCGGGCAGAGCACGCTGGCCGTCGTGGCCGGCGTGAACCTGCTGCTGGCCCCGGACCTGTATCTCAGCCTGGCCGACGCGGGCGTCCTCTCCCCCACCGGCCGCAGCAGGTTCGGCGACGCGGGCGCGGACGGGTACGTGCGCAGCGAGGCCGCCGTCAGCGTGATACTCAAGCCGCTGTCCCGGGCGATGGCCGACGGCGACCGGATCTACGCCACGATCATCGGGACGGCGGTCAACAGCAACGGCCGGGGCTCGGGCACGCTCATCGCCGCGGGCGTGGACGGCCAGGAGGCCATGCTGCGGGACGCCTACGAGGACGCGGGCGTGTCACCGGGGCAGGTCGCCTATGTCGAGGCGCACGGCCCGGGGACGCCGCGGGGCGACTACACCGAGCTGGTCGCGCTCAGCCGCGTCATGGGCGAAGGCCGGGGGCCGGAGCGGCCCTGCCTGGTGGGGTCGGCGAAGTCCAACATCGGCCACGGTGAGGGCGCGGCCGGGCTGGTCGGCCTGGTGAAGGCGGCGCTCGCGCTCAAGCACAAGACCATCCCCGCGACGCTCCACGTGAAACAACCGCATCCGCTGTTCGACGAGCCCGGCGCGCCGCTGCGGCCCGTCATGCGCACCCAGCCCTGGCCGGACGAGCCGGGGCCCGCGATGGCCGGCGTCAGCTCGTTCGGGCTGTCCGCGACGAACGCGCACGTCGTGCTCGCGGAGGCGCCCGCCACCGCGGAGACCCCGCGGCGCCGGCCGGGCGCCGGGCCGTTCCTGCTGCCCCTGTCGGCCAGGGACGGCCAGGCGCTGCGGCGGCTGGCGCTGCGCTACGCCGAGGCGCTGAACGCCCCGGGCGCCGACCTGCGCGACGTCTGCTACAGCGCGGGCCGGCGCAGGAGCCATCACGAGCACCGGCTCGCCGTCGTGGGGGGCGTCGAGAAGGTGGCCGCGTCCCTGCGGGCGTACGGTTCTGGAGCGTTCCCTCAGTCGGTGGCCGGCGGCGCGCAGCGCGCGTCGGGGCCGTCCCGGGTGGTGTTCGTCTTCCCCGGCCAGGGAGCGCAGTGGGTCGGCATGGGCCGGGAGCTGCTGGACCGGAACCGGGCGTTCGCGCGGCGCATGCGCGAGTGCGACCGGGCGATCCAGGAGGAGCTGGGCTGGTCGGTCATCGAGCGGCTGCGCGACGACACGCCGATGACGGCCACCGGCGAGGTCCAGCCCGCGCTGTGGGCGTTCCAGGTCTCGCTGGCCGCCGTCTGGGGGGACTGGGGCATCACACCGGACCTGCTCATCGGCCACAGCATGGGCGAGATCGCCGCCGCGACCGCCGCCGGCGCCCTCACCGTGCGCCAGGGCGCGGCGGTGGTCTGCCGCAGGAGCGCCCTGCTGGACGGGCTCGCGGGCACGGGCGCGATGTGGGTCGTGCAGCTCGACGAGCGGCAGGCCCGCGAGGCGATCGGCGAGCACGCCGACCAGGTCTGCGTGGGCGTGGTCAACAGCGCGCGGTCGTGCGTGCTCGCGGGCGCGCCCGAGGCGCTGGCCGAGGTGATCGAGCCGCTGCGCCGGCAGGGCGTGTTCTGCCGGCAGGTGCAGGTGGACTACGCCTCGCACGCCCCGCAGGTCGAGCCCGTGCGCCCGGCCCTGCTGGAGGCGCTGTCCGCGCTGCGGCCCAGGGCGGGGAGGGTTCCCCTGCACTCCACGCTGCTCAACCGGGTCGTCGACGGCGCGGAGCTGGACGCGGAGTACTGGATGGAGAACCTGCGCCGCCCGGTGCTGTTCGCCGCGGCGATCCGCGCGGTGCTGGCCGAGGGGTCGCCCACGCTGTTCGTCGAGATCAGCCCGCACCCGTTGCTGAGCGCCGTCATCGAGGACGAGATCGCGGCCGCGGGCGCGGACGCGACGGCCGTCCCCTCGCTGCACCGCGGGGAGCCGGAGCTGGAGTGCCTGCTGCACGCCCTCGCGTCGGCGTACGTGCGGGGCTGTGAGCCCGACTGGGACCACCTCTACGCCGGGGGCAAGTTCGTGCCCCTTCCCCTGTATCCGTGGCAGCGTAAGCGCTTCTGGATCGACCTGCCGGAGGACACGATGCCGGCGCCCGTGGCCGAGCCGGTGTTCGAGGCGGCGGCCCCCGAGCGGCCCGGCGTGGCCTACGACGGCGCGGACCTCGCGACCTCCTCGCCGGAGGCGTTCCGCCAGTACCTGATGCTGCGGTTCGCCGAGTTCCTCGGCCTGCCGCCCGACCAGCTCGACCCGGAGGTGTCCCTCAGCCTGCACGGCCTGGACTCGGTGCTCGCCGCCAAGCTGTGCGCGCGGATCAAGGCGGACCTGTCCGTGGAGGTGAGGGTCGGCGACCTGCTGGGCGCCCGGCCGATCGGCCTGCTCGCCGGGGACCTGTACGAGGCGGTGACCGCCGCCGCGGTGCCCGCCGAGCAGACCTGACCCGCCACGAGAAGACCCCGGCCCGGGAGGCTCGCCTCCCGGGCCGGGGTCTTCTCGTGGGTACCGCTTCCTCACCTCGCCGCGGCGATCCCGCCCGGCGGGACGCGGCGCAGGGCCAGGGTGGTGATGTCGTCGCTCTGCTCGGCGTGGCTCGCGAAGTGCCGCACCGAGGTGTCCACCTCCGCCAGCAGCCCCTCCACGTCCCGCCCCCTGTTGGCCTCCAGAAGGTCCAGCAGCTTGGGCGTGCCGTACAGGCCGCCCTGCGTGTCCCGGGCCTCCACGACGCCGTCGGTGTAGGCGAACAGGGTGTCGCCCTGGTCGAGCTGGACGTACCCCAGGGTGTAGGAGCTGTCGGGGAGGATGCCCACGGCCGGTCCGGTGGGCGGGAGCATGCTCCGCCTGCCGTCGGCGTGGACCACCACCGGCGGGTTGTGGCCGCCGTTGATGTAGAGGACCACGCCCGAGACCGGGTCCAGGACCCCGAAGAACATGGTCGCGAAGTAGCCCTGCTTCAGGTGGTTGCGCGCCATGTACCGGTTGGTGCCGAGGATCGCCTGGACCAGGGGGCCCGCCCCCAGGGACAGCAGCGGCGCCGCCGACCCGCCCACGCCCTCCCCGTCCATCGACACCAGGAACTCGTCCTCGACCAGGCGGGACGCCCCGGTGTGCTCGGCGGTGTGCCGCAGCAGCGTCCGGATGAGCGCCATGAACAGCGCGGCCCCGATGCCCTTGTCGCAGACGTCGGCCACGATGAAGGCCAGCCTGCGGCCGTTGACGATCGTGAAGACGTCGTAGAAGTCGCCGGCGACCTGACGGGCGGGCCGGAAGCGCGCCCCGACCTCCCAGCCGTCCGGCGTGGGCAGGTGCTCGGGCAGGAACCCCGACTGGATCTCACGGGCTATGTGCAGGTCGCGCTCGTACTCCCGCAGGCTCGCGAGCGCGGCCATCTCTTCCACGGTGGTGCTGAGCGCGGATCTCTCCTGGCAGGACTCCATGCGGCTGCGCAACAGCTTGCGGCGGAAGGGCGGGGTGATGTAGTCGAACCCGCCCTCCACGCACTCCTCCAGCGCGTCCAGGTCGTCTTCCGGGAACGCGATGATGGTGGGCGTGCGCCCGTCGACCATGAAGTGCTGGCCGACGAGCGCGACGCGTTGCAGGCCGAGCGAGGCGGACACCAGCAGGATGTCCGGCGGCGCCTGCTCCGGGCGCATCGGCAGATCGTCCGGAGTGCTGTAGGTGACGTCGAAGCCGTCGGCGCGGAGCACCTCGCGCAGCTCGGCCACCACCTTCGGCACGCCCGTCTCGGTCTCAAACACCACCAGCGCGTTCGGCATCGACCCCTCCATGTGCTTCGCCGGAACCGGTCAGCCGCATGATCAACGTGTTGCGGTTGCGCCCCCCGACGTACTGATATCTGAATTCGTCCACCTTGCCGATCGCGAGCATCAAGCCGTATCCGCCCTGCTCGCGCACGGGCAACGGGACGGCGAGACGCGGGGCGGGATCGTATCTCCGGGGATCGAAGGCGGGCGCGTCGTCCTCTATGCACAGCCACAGCGCGCCCGCCTCGATGCCGCCCTCAAGATCCACCACACCGCAGCGCCCCCGGTAACCGTGCTGCACGATGTTGGTGGTGATCTCGTCGGCGGCCAGCCGCAGCCAGTAGGCCGGGCGTCTGCCCAGCCCGGCCCGCTCGGCCAGAGCCCCGACGAAATCCGCGACCGGCCCGGCGATGGACCCGCCGGCGCCGTCGACCTTGAGCCGGCATCCCGCCATCACGCCTCCAAGGTTTCCCGCATCACGATGCTGCGGTCGAAGCCGGTCAGCCTGATGGTCTCCGCCACGTCGAGCCGGGTGCCCACCAATATGATCTCGGCGTCCTCCGGCATCTTCTGGTGCGCGAACACCAGGCAGCGGATGCCCGCAGAGGACATGTAGGTCAGCTCCTCCAGCAGCAGCACGAGCCGGTCCACATGCTGCTCGGCGGCCTTGACGACCAGGTCGTTGAGCTCGGGGGCCGAGCGGCCGTCGAGCTCGCCTTCGAGCCTGATGGTCGCGGTGCCGTCCTCGATCTGCATCTTCGCCTTGAATGCCATCACTCCTCCTTCCCGTTGTCTCGTTGGTCCGCCTGGCTGTGAGCGACCAGGACGACGACGGCGCGCGGGCCCACCTCCACGTGCGTCTGGTCCGGCAGCACGGGCTCCGCGCCCGGTTCGTGGGCGTCGAACGGCGGCGGCGCCGCGGTGTCGGCGAACAGGTGCCAGGCCGTCCCCTGGGGAGGCTCCGGCAGTTCCAGGAGGTGGCCCTCCCAGTGGGCGTTCGCGGCGACGTACACGCTGTCGCCGGCGCCGGTGCCGAACATGCCGGCGATCAGCCGGCAGTGCTCCGACCAGTCGGCCGTCCAGGCCCGCACGCCGTGCCAGCTCACCTCGGAGGCGGGACCGCGCCGCAGGACCGGGTGGGCCTGGCGGAAGGCGATCGCGCGCCGCACGAAGCGCAGCAGGTCGGCGTTGCGCTCGACCAGGCTCCAGTCGAACCACGTCAGCGAGCTGTCGTGGCAGTAGGCGTTGTTGTTGCCCTGCTGGGTGCGCCCGACCTCGTCCCCGGCGAGGATCATCGGCACGCCCTGGCTGGCCAGCAGGATCATGAAGACGTTGCGCATCTGCCGGGCGCGCAGGGCCAGGATCTCCGGATCGTCGGTCGGCCCCTCCACCCCGCAGTTCCACGACTGGTTGTTGTTGTCGCCGTCCCTGTTGTCCTCGCCGTTGGCCTCGTTGTGCTTGCCGTTGTAGGACACCAGGTCGTTGAGCGTGAACCCGTCGTGGCACAGCACGAAGTTCACCGTCGCCGAGGTCCCCCGCTGGGCGTACATGTCCGGCGAGCCGACCATGCGGGTGGCGAGGTCGCCCGTCACGCCGGTGTCGCCCTTGACGAACCGGCGCACGGTGTCGCGGTAGCGGCCGTTCCACTCCGACCAGCGGCAGTAGTTCGGGAAGCTGCCCACCTGGTAGAGCCCGGCCGCGTCCCACGCCTCGGCGATCAGCTTGCAGTCGCGCAGCACCGGGTCGTAGGCCAGCGTCTCCAGCAGCGGCGGGTTGGCCAGCAGCGCGCCGTCGGGCCCGCGCCCGAGGATCGCGGCCAGGTCGAACCGGAAGCCGTCGATGTGGAACTCCGACGCCCAGTAGCGCAGGCAGTCGAGCACGAAGCCGCGGACCACGGGGTTGTTGCAGTTCAGCGTGTTGCCGGTGCCGCTGAAGTTGTAGTAGTGCCCGTCCGGGGTGAGCATGTAGTACGTCGCGTTGTCCAGGCCCTTGAACGAGATCGTGGGCCCGTACTCGTTGCCCTCGGCGGTGTGGTTGAACACCACGTCCAGGATGACCTCGATGCCGGCCCGGTGCAGTTGCTTGACGAGGTTCTTGAACTCGTCGGCCTGCATCCCGAACCGGCCCGTCGAGGCGTAGGACGCCTTGGGCGCGAAGTAGCCGACCGTGTTGTACCCCCAGTAGTTCGCCAGCGGCTCGCCGGTGACCGGATGCGCGCGGGGGTTGTCGTTCTCGTCGAACTCGAAGACCGGCAGGAGCTCGACGCAGTTGACGCCGAGCTCCCGCAGGTACGGGATCTTCTCGACGAGCCCCGCGTACGTGCCCGGCGCCGTGACCCCCGAGGAGGGGTCACGGGTGAAGCCGCGCGCGTGGAGCTCGTAGACGACCAGATCCTCGTGCGGCAGGCGCAGCGGCCTGTCGTCCTCCCAGTCGAAGTCGTCCAGGGCCACCCGTGACCGCCGCGGCCCCGTGCGGGCGTCGCTCATCAACCGGGCGTAAGGGTCCGCGACCACGACCGTGGGATCGAACCGGTGGCCGCGCTCGGGGTCGAAGGGACCCTCCGCGCGGTAGCCGTACTCGATGCCCTCCGCGTCGAGGTCGTACACCGTCATCGCGTAGACGCCCCCGATGACGAAGGAGTCCGGGAACGGCAGCTCGGCCATGGGCTCCGGCTCGCCGGCCCGGTAGAGCACCAGCGTCATCCCGGTCGCGTTGTTGGAGTAGACGGAGAAGTTGACACCGCCGGGCACCGGTGTCGCGCCGAACGGCAGCGGCCGCCCGGCGCGTACCGGGAATCCCGCGATCCTGCGCGTCGGGTAGGCGTCGATGCGCTCGATGGCCTGGTGTGCCGTCATACCGTCAACGCCTTGACGCCGTCCTCCACCGACCCGGCGACGGTGAAGAAGTCGAGGAACCCGGTGGCCGCCATGATCTCGCGCACCTCGTCCGGGACCCCGGTGAGCGCCAGGCGCGCCGTGCCCGCCTGGGCCCTGCGGTACACGAGCAGCAGCACGCGCAGCCCGGCGCTGGACATGTAGCTGGTGCCGCTCAGGTCCAGCAGCACCAGCCCGTGGTCGGGGAACAACGCCTCGATCTCCTGCTGCACCTGGGGCGCCGTCCGGCTGTCCAGGGATCCTTCGAGCGCGATGATCGTGACGTCGTCGCGCAGTTCCGTGCGGAGTTGCATCGCCACTCCTAGTCACTCACGGGCGACAGGTGGGCGCGGACCCGCAGGTGCGACTTCGAGTCGGGCAGCTTCACGGTCATCGCCGCCGCGTCGAAGGCCTGGTACGGGGAGCCGTCCACCTCCACCCAGTCCAGCCGCACCCGGCCCGGCGGCAGCGCGTCCGGCGCGACCCGCAGGACGCGGTCGGTGAAGCCGTCGGGGTTGGGGCGGAAGTGCAGGGTCAGCGGCTCGTCGTCGAGCAGCAGGCGCTCGTAGACCGTGGCGAGGAAGCACAGCTCCGCGCCGTGGTACATGCTCATCGAGTGGCTGCCCTTGGACCGCTCGTTCCCCAGAAGGTAGGGCAGGCCGTTGGCCAGGACGTTGAAGTACACGCCGCCCTCGTCGTGGTCCAGGAAGAAGGCGTTGTAGAACGCCGAGGCCTCCCGGGCCCTGCGCCGGAACTCCGGGTCGCCGGTGTGGCCGGCCAGGATCTGGTAGGCGAGGATCGCCTGCTCCTGCTGCCACCACGCCTTGCGGTCGTGCCAGACGAACCGGTGGAGCTCCTGGCCCTCCTGCAGGTGCTGTTCCACGACGTCGTACCAGCCGCCGCGCTGCGGGTCGGCGCCGACCTGCGGCATCTTCCTGCCGATCTCGGTGGCGAGCTGCCGGTAGCCGTCCTTGGGGTTGACCGCCATCATCCGCATCAGGTTCCAGGCGATCTTCAGGTTGTGCCCGACGACGGCCCGGTCCTGCTGCCAGTTCCAGGTGCGGTCGGCCGACCAGTCGGCGTGGAAGCGCTCCTGCACGAACGGGCTGCCGGCCTGCGGGAAGTGCTTGACGATCAGGTCGAACGTCTCCTCCAGCATCTCCGCGTGCCGGGGGTCGCCCGTGGCCAGGTACAGGTTCGTGAGGTAGGCCGGCGCGTGGTCGCCCACCGAGTTCCAGTTCTTCCTCGACCGGTTCGGCCCGAGCGACTCGTGGTGCGGGCTGAGCAGGATCGGGTCGACGTGCGAGTACCAGCCGCCCTGCTCGGGGTCGCGGAAGAACTTGCGGAACAGGCGCAGCGTGCCCTCGGCGTCGGCGAGGATCCGCGGGTCGCCGGTCAGCCGGTAGAGCTGGATGGGCCCGGCCAGCGCGTAGATCTGCTCGTACATCGGGATCGCGTCGTAGTCGTCGCCGAACTCCGAGGTGAAGAGCTTGTGCTCGGTGCCCTCGCGCACCTCGATGCCGTGGTACCAGTAGACGACGTCCTCGTCGCGGTCGACGAAGCGCATGTGGTCGCGCAGGTACTGCGTGCCCTGCTCGGCGACCTCCAGGAAGTCCTCGTCGCCGGTCAGCATGTAGGCCGAGGCCATGCCGTAGGTCAGGCGCGAGATCGTGTCGGTCTCCTGCACGCCCTTGGCGTTCAGGGTCTTCTCTCCCCCGAGACGCAGCGCGGTGCGGTAGGCGGTGTAGTCGATCGGGCCGCCCTCGCCGAACTGCGCCTTCCTGTAGAACCTGGCGAGCGAGCCGAGCTGGCGCACCCACCAGTCGGGCCGCTCGAAGTTGTAGTCGCCGGCCTGCCTGCCGAGGAAGACCAGGCGCTTGGCCTCGAAGGTGTACGCGCCGTGCTCGGGATAGTAGACGCCGTACGCGAACAGGTACCCGCCGGGCTTGAGCAGCTCGTCCAGGTGGCCGGTGGCGTCGACGTACGGCTCGCCGAGGTTACGCAGGAACTCGGCCGAGGTCGTCGAGGTGAGACGCACCTGGACGGCCTTGCCCTCGTTGGTCTTGAGGTCGATCGTGTCGCGGGCCGGGTCGTAGCCGGTGATGTAGCCGGCGACCAGGTCCGAGAAGGTGAAGTCGGGGTGGTAGCCGGGCGGGCGCGCGGGCGCCGCGCGCTCCAGCACGGCACGCCCGTTGTCCTGGGGGGCGACCAGCTCGGGGGTCACCGTCGCGGACCCGTTGGACCCGTTGGACCCGTTGGATCCGTTGGACCCGTTGGACCCGTTCGCGCCGCCGGCGATCTCGCGCGCCGGGAGCCCGCCCGCCGTCAGCGGGGCCGTGCCCGCGCCCGCCGTGACCAGCGCCCCGCGGGGCGCGCGGGCGGCGGCGACCAGGTCGATCATCATGCGGGCGAACAGGTGGCACTGGTTGAAGCTGCGCCCGGTGACCAGGTCCCCGTCGACCACGACGTCCTGGTCGGTGTAGATCGCGCCCATGTTGCGGGCGTCGCCGATCAGGTTGTTGTGGCAGGTCACACGGCGTCCCCGCACGACCTCGGGTATCGGGGCCGCCAGCCAGAGGCCGTGGCAGATGATGCCCTTCAGCAGCTTCGGCCGCTCGAACGCCCTGCGCAGGAGCTGGACGGCCGGCGCGAGCTGGTGGACGTCCTCGGTGTAGCGCAGGCGGTCGGACACCATGCCGGCCGGCACGATGAACATGTCGTACTCGTCGAGCTTGTCGTCGTCCACCGCCTCCAGGTCGCCGGACACGGTGAACGGGTTCTGGTACTCGTGGCCGTGGAAGGTGATCGACTTCTGGCCCCACAGCCGTGTGAGGAACTCGACCCGCGCACCTTCCTCGACGAACCTGCGCTGGTAGTAGTTGATCTCAGGCTCGACGTAGTCGCTTTCCATCAGTATCGCGACAGTGCAGCCTTCCAAACGCTTCTCACTCATGGTGCACCTCACGTCAGCACGAGGTCGACGAGAACCGGCGCGGCAAGGTCATGGTGATCACCAGCCGTAGCGCCGCAGGCCGGACTCCAGGACCTCGACGAGCTTCTGGCCCGACAGGAACGAGTCGGGGGTCGAGCGTCCGGTGACGAACGGGTAGTCCACGATGACCGAGGTCTCCTTGCCGACGTTGCCGTGGTAGCGGCCGTCGGGCCCGGTGGCGTCGCGGAGGATGTACTCCAGGGGGTACGGCGGCGGGCCCATGTTGAAGTCCACGCCGACGAAGCCGGTGCCGTCCTTGTAGTCGTACTCCTTGCAGTGGCCGGTGACGTGCTTGCCCCACAGGATGCTCTGGCGGGACTCCCAGTCACGGGCGAAGGCCAGGCAGGCGACGCCGTAGCACTCGGCGAGGATGGGCTTGCCGGCCCGCAGGAAGGCGAGGATCAGCTCGTGCAGCCGGCCGTTGTTCGCCATGTCGGCGATCGGGCCGCTGCCGCCGACGATGGTCAGCGCGTCGTACTGCTTGACGTCCTCGTCCAGCCGGGCGATGTCCCGGTAGTAGGCCTCGATCTTGCGGATGAAGTTCTGCTCGCTGAAGTACGGCCGGTCAGGGATCCACTCGGCGAGGCTGAGCGGGGCGTCGAGGCGGTCGGACTCGTCCAGCAGGCGGGCGGCCACGGCGACCTCGGGCGTGGTGACCGGCCGCCCGAGAGGCGGGTCGACGTAGCCGGGGTCGAGGCTCGGGGGCAGGGCCCGCGGGCGCTTGCCCGTGGGGGTGGCGAAGACGCTCTGATATCCACGTTCATCGAATGTGGTCAGCGGCCCCAGAAGTTCCTCTCCCCAGTACCCGTACTCGGAGAGAATGATAAGGATATTGCGCGGCATCGATGGCTCCTGTCGATCGACAATCGTCCGCGACGGGATTCAAACAAATTTGCATATTTCACTACAAGGGCGCTCGACCGAGCGGGACTCACTTCCTGAAGTCGGATTATTGCGTCAAGTCGTCATAGTCAGCGCGCGAATCAGCCGGTACTTCGTCATGTGTCGGAACGCCGACACCGAAATGCGGGTTAAAGTGACGTGGCCCGGCCAATCATGGCCCGCCGTCGCGCGCGCGGAAACGCCCAGCCCCACTCTGCATTCAGCGATCGGAGACGCCCTGATGCCTGAGCCGCACCGCCCGGTCGTGCTCGCCGTGGACGACGACCCCCACGTGCTGAGAGCCATACGTCGTGACTTGATCCGGGCCTACCAGGGCCGCTATCGCGTTCTCACCTCCGGATCGGGCGCCGAGGCGATCCAGATCCTCGACTCCCTGATCAACCGCAACGAGGAACCCGCGCTGGTCCTTTCCGACCAGCGCATGCCGGAGCTGACCGGCATCGAACTGCTCGCCGCCGCCGCGGACCGCTTCCCCTCGGCGCGCCGGGTGCTCCTGACGGCGTACGCCGACACCAGCGTCGCCATCGCCGCCATCAACGAGGTCCGGCTCGACCACTACCTCATCAAGCCGTGGGACCCTCCCGAGGAACGGCTCTACCCCGTGCTCGACGAGCTGCTGGCCGACTGGCAGTCGAGCTACGAGCCGCCCTACGGCGGCATCACCGTCATCGGCCTGCCCTTCGCGCCCGCCACCCATCGCGTGCGCGACTTTCTCACCCGCCACCGCCAGCCCTTCAAGTTCCAGGACGCCACCGAGTCCGGCCAGGACATCCCGACGGACGAGCTGCCGGTGGTCCTGCTGCCCGACGGCAGGCGGCTCGCCGCCCCGGCCACCGGGCAGCTCGCGACCGCGCTCGGCCTCGCCATGGAGGTGAAACACCCGCACTACGACGTGGCCATCGTCGGCGCGGGCCCCGCCGGTCTCGCCGCCGCCGTCTACACCGCCTCCGAGGGCCTGTCCACGCTGCTCGTGGAGGCGTACGTCCCCGGCGGCCAGGCGGGCTCGTCCAGCAGGATCGAGAACTACCTGGGGTTCCCGTCGGGCATCTCCGGCGTCGAGCTGACCAGCCGGGCCGTGTCCCAGGCCCGCCGGTTCGGCGTCGACCTGCTCGCGCCCATGGAGGCCGTACGCCTGCGGCGCGCCGGGCGCGCGGTGATCCTCGACCTGGCCGACGGCAAGGAGATCAGCGCGGGGACCGTCCTGCTGTGCCCCGGGCTGTCCTACAGCAGGTTCGACGCCGAGGGGGCCGGCCGCTTCGAGGGCGCCGGCATCTACTACGGCGCCACCCTCTCGGAAACCACCCTGTGCACCGGGCAGCACGTCTGGATCGTCGGCGGGGCCAACTCCGCCGGCCAGGCGGCGCTGCACTTCTCCCGGCACGCCCGGCACGTGACGATGCTCGTGCGCGCCGGCGACCTGGAGTCGCGCATGTCGCAGTACCTGATCGACGAGATCCGCCGCGCGCCGAACGTCGACGTGCGGACGCGGACGATCCTGGTGGCCGCGGACGGCGACGACCGGCTCGAAAGCATCACGCTGCGCGATCTCGACACCGGCGAGGAGGTGACCGAGGACGCCGAGTACGTCTTCACGTTCATCGGCGCCCGGCCGCGCACCGAATGGCTCGACGGCGCCGTGGCCCGCGACGGCCACGGCTTCCTGGTCACCGGCCAGGACCTCGGGCCCAGGAAGTCGATCGACGGCTGGGACCTGCCCCGCGAGCCCCTGCCGCTGGAGACCAGCATGCCCGGGGTCTTCGTGGCCGGCGACGCCCGGGCCAAGTCCATCAAACGCATCGCCTCAAGCGTCGGCGAGGGCGCGATGGCCGTCGCGATGATCCACCGCTACCGCGCCGAGAGCTGACGCCTCGTCAGCGGTAGCCGCACGAGGAACCGCGTGTCCCCCGGCACGGACGTCACGTCGATCGTGCCGCCGTGCCGGTGGGACACGATGTACCGGCTCAGGTGCAGGCCGAGGCCGGTGCCGCGGCCGGTGTCCTTGGTGGTGAAGAACGGCTGGAACAACAGCGACAGCACGCCCTGCGGGATGCCGGGCCCGCTGTCCATGATCTCCACCAGCGCGTGGTGCCCCTCGACCTTGGTGCTGATCCGCAGCTCGCCGAGGCCCTCCATCGCGTCCACCGCGTTGTCGATGAGGTTGGTCCACACCTGGTTGAGCTCGCTCGGATACGCCGTGACCAGCGGGACGTCACCGTAGTGCCGCCGCACCCGCACGCCGCTGAGCCGGGGCGCCAGCATCGCCAGCGTCGCCTCCAGGCCCTCCCACAGGTCCACGTCCCGCACGGGGGCGCGGTCCAGGTTGGTGTACGCCTTGGTGGTGTCCACGAGCGCCTCGATGCGGCGCCCGGCCTCGGCGACGTCCTCGACCATCGTCCTTGCCTGCACGATCAGGCCGAGGCAGCCGATCGCGGGCTCCAGCGCCTCCGGGCGCACGCCGGCGGCGATCTCGTCGAGGGTCTCGATGCCGAGGCCGCGGTCGACCAGCGCCGTGCCGATGTCCTGGTAGCGGTCGATGTCGTGCGCGAAGAGCCACTCCATCACCTCGTCGGCGATCTCGGCGGCCTCCAGCACGTCCATGGAGCGTCCCGGGCCGGCGCCGGAGTGCAGGCTCTCGCAGACGCGGGTGATCAGCCGCCGCTCCGAGGCCGTCGCCACCCGCCCCCAGCGCATGGCGGCGTCCGTCAGTTCGCCCACCGTGCCGCGCAGCTCGCCCGCGGCCCGCACCATCGCGGCCGTCGGGTTGTTCAGCTCGTGCGCGAGCCCGGCCGCGAGCGTGCCGAGGCCCTCCAGCATGCGGTTGCGCCCGGCCTCCAGCTCCACCGTACGGATGCGCCAGGCCAGCACGGGCAGCAGCACCCGGCTCACCTCCGGGCAGCGGGTGAGCATGTCCAGGAACGTCGCCTTGTCGTAGGCCATCAGCTCGGTGCCGCCCGCGGAGATCGCGGTGGCGATGTAGCCGCTGTCGGTCAGCAGCGGAAGCTCGCCGGTGAACTGGTGCGCCGCGCGCCGCTTGCCGTCGTACTGCACGAGCAGCGGCTCGGGGGTCGACTCGGCGATGTGCTTGGTGAGCACGTGCTCCTGGCCGCCGAAGACCTTGGTGAACAGCAGCTCGCCGCCGAGCAGGACGTAGAAGTGCCCGGCGGGCTCGTTCTCGTGGAACAGCACGTCCCCGTCGGCCAGCTTCTGGTGCGTGCCCACCCCGGCGAGCCAGCCGAGCTGCTCGTCGGACAGCTCGGCGAAGAGCTCGATCTCCCTCAGCCGGGCGGCCAGGCCCGGTGGCCGCTCACCCATAGGATCGCACCCGGGCGTGCGCGGGCTCGGCGTCGAGGCCGCGAAGGAGCCGGTACCCGTGCGCGGCGGAGACCAGCGTGACGTGGTGGTGCCAGCCGCGGAAGGAGCGGCCCTCGAAGTGCCGCAGCCCCGACTCGGCGTCCATCAGCGCGAGCTGGGCGGCCGCGCGCCGCCGCAGCTCGATCATGCCGGCGATCTCCGGCAGCCGTGACTCCCCGAGGTCGGTGAGCCAGATCGCCTTCGGGCCGTTCCTGCCCTGCGCCCATTCGACGGTCACCGACCGCTTGGCGGGGCGCCTCGGCCGCGGGGCGTCCAGCGCGCCCGGCACCTCCAGCGGGACGGTCGTGAGGTGGGACCGCAGGCCCCGGTCACGGCGCGGGCCGCTGAGCGTCGTGCCGTTCGCGGACGTTCCGCCGGCGGCCTCGCCGAACCCCCATCCCGCCATGCGGCCCCGCATCAGCGCGCTCTCGCCGACCCTGGCCACGTAGCTCAGCCCGCGCTCCTCCAGCCCGCGCAGCAGCGGCTCGACCCGGGGCGTCGCCCGCGCGTCCACCACGACGGGCGCGGGAGGCAGCCCCCAGTCGAGGACCATCTCGTCGATCGCCTCCAAAAGGTGCTCCCATCGTGACCGGTACCGCTCGTGCGCGGGTATGCGGGTCCTGGCCCGCCGCGCCGGATCGTCGTCCCAGCTCCGCGGCAGCAGCAGCCGCCAGTTCACCGGGCACCCCCCGTGCTCGCCGACCAGCATGACCGCGAGCCCGAGCTGGCAGTTGATGAGCCGGCCCGCGGAGTGGGCGAACTGCCGCGCCACCCCCACCGAGTTGGCCCCGTTCTTGGGGAAGGCGACCTCCTCGACGACCCACGCCTTCGCGCGGAAGGCCGCGGCCAGATGCCCGGCGAGCCTTTTCCGCACGGGCTGCCAGTCCCACGGGCTCTGGTTGACGAACTGCTGCAGGCACTGGTCCACCGGGCGGCCCACCACCTGATCGGAGATCCGGCGAATGGATTTCCTACCCGGAACGGTCAGCAGTCCTTGCAGATAAACGTCTCCCCAGCGCCGCTGGTCCGCCCGCGCGAAAGATGAGAAAAGGTCTTCGCAGAACGGAGACCACCACGCGTCGCGAACCAGATATTCGATTTTCTCCACCATCCGAGTTACCCCCACGGAAATGGCCGGCCGTCCCCTGCGCGCCGGTTTCCCCCGGATGGTGGCGCCGGGCGAAGTGGACGGGTTCCGCGCCCGCACGGGGAAGGCCGGCGTCAAGATCGGCGCCATCGGCCGCGCCCTTGGCCAGGTCAGGCGCGCCGACGGCGTTCGTGCGGGCGGCCGCGCGGGCCGCCGTCGTGGCCTCGCCTCACACGCGCGACCACAGGCGCAGATCAGCCTCGTCCCGCTCCTCCAGACGGCGCAGCAGGCGGTAGGCGAAGGCGACAGAGACCAACGTGACGTGGTGGTGCCAGCCCCGGAACGAGCGGCCCTCGAAGTGCCGCAGGCCGAAGCCGTCCGCCAGCGTCGCCAGGTCCTGGTCGGCGCGGTGACCGAGCCTCAGCAGGCCGATCAGGTCGAGCAGGCGAGAGCCGCTGAGGTTGGTGAGCCAGATCGCGCGCAGGTCGGGCTGGCTGACGGGCCACTCCGCGAGCACGCGGCGCGCCCCCCGGTACGGCCCCCCCGGGCCCATGTCGTACAGGCCCGCCAGCTCCGTCAGGGGCAGCGCCACGAACCTCGACGTGGTCGCGTTCATGTCGTCCCTGCGGCTCAGCATGACGGCGTCGTGCCTGGCCCGCTGCGCGACCAGCTCGCCGAGCGTGGCCGACCAGCGGGCGCGCGGCCCGACCGAGACCCGGGTGCCCTCGGTGACCTGGACCACGTAACGCAGGCCGCGCTCCTCCAGGCCGCTCAGCAGCGGTTCGACCTGGGCGGTGTGGCAGGCGTCCACCAGGATGGGCGCGGGGCTCAGCCCCCAGGAGCCGATCATCTCGTCCACGGCGTCCAGCAGCAGGTCCCAGCGCGACCGGTGCCGCTCGGCGGGGGGCAGGTGGGCACGGCTGCGGCGGGCCGGGTCCTCGTCCCAGCTCCGCGGCAGCAGCAGCCGCCAGTTGACCGGGCTCGCCCCCGAGTCGCCCGCGAGGAACACCGCGAGCCCCATCTGACAGTTGATCATCCGGCCGATGGAGTGCGCGTACTGTTTGTCCACGCCCACCGAACTGGACCCGTTCTTCGGCATCACGACTTCCCTGACCACCCACGCCTTCGGCTGGACGGCGGGCATCGCGTGCTCCACGAGGCGGCGCCGCACGGGCACCCAGTCCCACGGACTCTGGTTGACGAACTGCTGCAGGCACTGTTCGGCCTCCCAGCCGACGACCTGCTCGGCCATCCGCCGGATGGACTTCCTCCCCGACACCGACAGCAACCCCCGGACGTAGACCTCCCCCCAGCGACGCTGGTCCGACCTGGTGAAGGACGCGAAGAGGTCCCGGCACAAAGACGCCAGCTCCACAGCGTGGGCCGGCGATGGCTCCCTACTAGACATGACAGTGGCTGTGGTCATTGCGTACACCCCCATCCGCTTGCGCAGCGCGTTCGTGTCAAGCCTCTTGCAGCGGAAGAAGGGGGGACAGAGCCTGTTAATGGTGGCACTCTCGATGCCACTTGAGACATGACTCATTCATGACCGGGCCGGTGGGGCCCTGACCGGGCAGGAGAACCGCGCGCGTCATCCCCAGTGCCCGGGAAAGACGGGGAAACAACCCCTAAATTGATGGCGCCCGACGCGGACGCTCCGGGGCCGGCGGGGCAGGCGGCCCGGTGAGGGTGCGGGGGTGGGGGGTGGTGGGATGCACGTCGCTTCTTCTCCTCGTCAGGTAGGGAAGGAACACGCCGCGGGGCGTCGTCAGGGCACGTGCGACTCGGACGGGACGGGGGTGGCGAGCGGGCGGGCGGGGGCCGCGGCCCTCCGGCGGGCGGCGAGGGCCGAGACGGCGAGCGCGGCCACGGCGAGGACCTCGCAGGCCGCGGCCGCGAGCGCGAGCGGGCCCGGCCCGGCGGCGAGCATGAGCCCGCCGACGACCCCGGCCACGGCCTGCCCGGTGGCGAGGGCCGAGGCGTTCAGGGACAGCGCGATCGCGCCCTGCGGGCCGGCGGCGGTGAGCAGGCGCTGCTGCTGGGAGGGGTTGAACAGCCATCCGACCATCGACCACACGCCGACTAGCACGGCCAGCGTCACCACCGCGCCCGTGCCGGAGAGGCCGAGCCCGGCGAACACCGACAGGCCGGTGTAGACGACGGCCAGCCCGACGATGGAGAGCAGCGCGACGCGGGTGGGCGAGGTGCGGTCGATGAGCACGCCCGCCGTCAGGTTGGAGCCCACCGCCACGACGCCGAAGATCAGATAGACCACGGTGAGCGCGCCCCCGGCGATGCCCGCGCTCTGGCCGGCGAACCACGCCAGGTAGGCGTAGAGGGTGAAGATGCCGCAGATGGCCAGGGATGTGCCGAGCAGCGTGGTCGGCACGCCGGGCAGCGTGGCGACGGCGAGCCGCCGGCGCAGCGAGGCGACGCCGGGGGACGGCAGCGCGCCCAGCGCGCGGTGCAGCCCGACGTAGGCGACCACGCCGAGGATCGCCACGAAGACGAAGGTCATGCGCCACTGGAGGGCCTGGCCGATCAGCGTGCCGAGCGGCACCCCGAGCGCGTTGGCGACGGTGAGGCCCGCGGCGACGGCGGCGAGGGCCCGGCCGCGCTCGGAGGGGGCGGCGAGCGTGGCGGCGACGCTCACCGCGACGGGCGTGTACATGGCGCCGCCGACGGCCGCGGCCACCCGGGCGAGGATCATCACGCCGAAGTTGGGCGCCACGGCGGCCAGCACATTGGCCGCGACGAACACGGCGAGGCTCAGCAGGAGCAGTCGTCTGCGGCACATATTTCCGGTCAGCACCGCCAGCAGGGGAGCCGACACCGCGTACACGCCGGAGAACACGGTGATGAGCAGTCCGGCCGTCCCCAGGGAAACGCCTAGCTCGCGCCCGACCTCGTTCAGCACGCCACTGATCACGAAGGCGTCGGTGCCCAGGGCGAAGGTGCCCAGGGACAGCAGAAGGACCGGGTGACGTGCCGCGCCTCCCGGCAGCACGGTCGCGATCGATCGAGCTCGCATGGGCGGAGGTCCCTCCCGTTAACGGGCATTCAAGTACCAGCCGAGGCTATGGGTGTGCCTATCAAGCGGAGAACCGGATTCATCGAAAACACGGGGCACTGTGTCAAGTCCCGACACGGCACTACGTGCATTTATCCGAGTCCGGTTCTGCTTTTCGGCGGATCCTCCCCGAGACACATTTCCGACTTAATAATTAAAATCCGTTACTATTCAAGGGAGT
This sequence comes from Sphaerisporangium siamense, assembly GCF_014205275.1. Classification (NCBI taxonomy): domain Bacteria; kingdom Bacillati; phylum Actinomycetota; class Actinomycetes; order Streptosporangiales; family Streptosporangiaceae; genus Sphaerisporangium; species Sphaerisporangium siamense. Next base: position 1,960,472 of record NZ_JACHND010000001.1, on the reverse strand, counting down.
GGCATAATGCCAGCCAATCAGTCCGCGCTGGACGCGGAGACCGCGGAGTTCGCGCGGCAGTGGTTCGACCGGCTCAGCGCCCACGAGCCGGTCGAGAGGCTGCTTCCTCTCGTCGTCGACCAGGACCTCGAAATGGCCTTCCCGGAGCGCACGCTGCGCAGCCACGAGGACTTCCGGGACTGGTACGCCGTCGTCGGCGCCGCCTTCACCGACCAGGAGCACGTGGTCGAGCGGCTCGGCGCCCGCGACGACGGCGACACCGTCCACGTCGACGTCCAGGTCGTGTGGACGGCCACCCAGACCTCCGACGGAAGCCGCAACAGCTTCCGCGTCACCCAGGAGTGGGAGCTGGCGAAGACGCCGGACGGCCTGGCCATCGTCAAGTACCACGTCGGCGCGCTCAACCAGCTGTCGCCGGCGGAAAAGTGAGGTAGTGAACATGAGCGAGACCTATGACTACATAGTGGTGGGCGCGGGAGCGTCCGGCTCAGTGCTCGCGAACAGGCTCAGCGAGCTGGAGAACGCGACGGTTCTCCTGCTGGAGGCCGGCGCGGACACGATCCCCGACACCGTCGACATTCCCTACCGGTGGGCCGAGCACCACTTCACCCCGATCGACTGGGTGTACTGGACCACCGAGCAGGCCGCCCTCGGCGGGCGCAAGGTCTACCTCGCCGCCGGCAAGGGCATCGGCGGGTCCGGCAACCTCTACCACATGATCCACCTGCGGGGTCAGCCGCTGGACTACGACAACTGGGCGTACCACGGGGCCACCGGATGGTCCTGGCAGGACGTGCTGCCGTACTTCCGCAAGCTGGAGTCCCAGGAGGACGACACCAACCCGACGGCCGGGCATGACGGACCCGTCAACGTCATCAACGCGAGCAGGCACCAGCCGAACCCGCTGTCCCAGACCTTCCTCGACGCCTGCGCCGAGCTCGGGCACCCCTCCACGCCCGACTTCAACGCCCAGCTCACCGGTGCCGGCTGGCACCACCTGGACATCAAGGACGGCAAACGGTTCGGCGTCCGGCAGGCGTACCTGCTGCCGGCGCTCGGACGGCCCAACCTGACCCTCAGCGCCGACTCCCGCGCCACCAAGCTGCTCTTCGAGGGCGACCGGGTCACCGGCGTCGAGTACGTGCGCGGCGGAGAGACGCGCCAGGCCCGCGCCGGCTCGGAGGTCATCCTCTGCGCCAACGGCCTGGAGACGCCCAAGCTGCTGATGCTCTCCGGCATCGGCCAGGAGAGCCACCTCAGGCAGTTCGGCATCGACGTCCGCCTGAACCTCCCCGGCGTCGGCGAGAACTACCACGACCACGTGCTCATCGTCGCGCCGGTCAACATGACCGACCGCGCGGCCCCCGAGCCCACGATGAACATGTCCGAGGTGTGCCTGTTCGCCAACACGGGCGGCTGGGCGGTCCCGGACGTGCAGATCGGCTTCATCCACAGGGCGCAGTTCCAGCCAGAGCCGCACCCGCAGCTCGTCACCATGCTGCCCGGCCTCGTCCGCCCGCTGGCGCGCGGCACGCTGCGCCTGGCCAGCGCCGACCCGCTGGACGCGCCGCTCGCCGACCCTCGCTACCTGTCGCACCCCTCCGACCGCGAGCGCATGGTCGACGCGTTCGAAATGGCCCGCGACCTGTTCCGCACCCATGCGTTCGCCGACTGGGGCGTCAAGGAGGTCACCCCGGGCGACGGCGTCTCCAGCCGCGCGGACGTCACCGAGTTCGTCAAGCAGAACCTCGGCTCGTACTACCACTACGTCGGCGCGTGCAAGATGGGCGTCGACGAGCTGGCCGTGGTGGACCCGCGCCTGCGCGTGTACGGCGTCGAGGGGCTCCGCATCGCCGACGCCTCGGTCATGCCGGAGGTCACCACCGGCAACTGCCACACCGCCGTGGTCATGGTCGCCGAGCGGGTCGCCGACTTCATCAAGCAGGACGCCGCCTCGTGAGCGCCCCCTCCTACGACTTCATCGTCGTGGGCGCCGGGTCCGCGGGCGCCGCCCTCGCCAACCGGCTGGTCACCGGAAGCGACGCCACGGTCCTGCTGATCGAGGCGGGCGGCCGCGACAGCCGGCCCGAGATCCACGACGAGAAGGTGCCGTCCACGATCTCCCTGTGGGGCCCGAGCGAGATCGACTGGGGCTACGTCACGGCTCCCCAGCCGGCGCTGCACGGCCGCACGGTGCCCATCGCGCGCGGCAAGGTGTGGGGCGGCTCCAGTTCGATCAACGCCATGCTGTACGTGCGGGGCCACCGCATGGACTACGACAACTGGGCCGCGCTGGGCAACCACGGCTGGGGCTACCGCGACGTGCTCCCGTACTTCAAGAGGCTGGAGGACTTCGAGGGCGGGCAGTCGGAGTACCGCGGCACGGGCGGGCCGATCGGCGTCCTCTACCACGCCGACCCGAGCCCCGTCTCGACCAGGCTCTTCGCCGCGGGCGGCGAGGTCGGGCTCAAGGACCAGGGGCCGAGGTTCGACTACAACGCGGGCGAGCAGGAAGAGACGGTCTTCTACTACCAGACCAGCAAGACCCCCGACCACCACAGGTCGAGCACCGCCACCGGCTACCTGCACCCCCTGCTGGAGAACCCCGGGCTGACCATCGCGAGCGAGGCGCTGGCGAGCCGCGTCCTGATCAGGAACGAGCGGGCCGTCGGCGTGGAGTACGTGGCCGGCGGCGCCATCCAGCAGGCGTACGCGAGCACCGAGGTCATCGTCTGCGGCGGCGCGTTCAACTCCCCGCACCTGCTGAAGCTGTCGGGCATCGGCCCCGCCGCCGAGCTGCGCGGGCACGGGATCGACGTCGTGGCCGACCTGCCCGGAGTCGGGCGGAACCTCCAGGACCACATGGTCGTCGGGGTCTGCTACCTGGCCAGGGAGGAACCCCCGTTCGTCCCGACGCTGATCGCCGAGACCGGGTTCTTCACCCGCACCAGCGCGACGCCGGCCGACCGGCCGCCGGACCTGCAGATGGCGTTCGGCGGCATCAAGTTCGTCTCCCCCGCCTACGACCGCGAGGGGCCGGGCTTCACGTTCGCGCCGATCATCATCCAGCCGCGCAGCACGGGCACCGTGACGCTGCGGTCCGCGGACCCGTCCGAGCTGCCGATCGTGGACCCGAACTACCTCAGCGACCCGGCGGACGTCGAGTGCTTCCTGGAGGCCATCGAGCTGTCCCGGGCGCTCGCCGCGACCAGCGCCATCTCGGGCCTGGTCAAGGAGGAGATCGCGCCGGGGCCCACGGTCACCGGGCGCGCCGAGCTGGCCGAGTACGTGCGGGAGAACGCCGGGACGCTCTGGCACCCCACCGGGACCTGCCGCATGGGCGACGACGAGGAGTCCGTCGTGGACGACCGGCTGCGCGTCCACGGCGTGGAGGGGCTGCGGGTCGCCGACGCCTCGATCATGCCGCAGATCGTGGCGGGCAACACCAACGCGCCGTGCATCATGATCGGCGAGAAGGCCGCCGACCTGCTGCTCGGCAGGACGGAGTCACCATGAGCGAGCAGCTCTACCAGCGCTTCGCGCAGCTCTTCAACGCACGCGAGCTGGACGGGCTCGGCGAGGTGATGACCGAGGACTTCATCGACCACCACCCCGGGCTCGTCGACGTCGCGGGACTGTCGATCTACCAGGCGAACCTCGGCGCGGTCATCGAGGCCCTGCAGATGGTCGCCCACCCCGAGGAGGTCGTCAGCGCCGGGGACCGGGTCTTCACCCGGATCCGCCTCACCGGCCGGCACGTCGGCCCCTTCCTCGGCGTGGCCCCCACCGGCAACGCGCTGGAGTGGTACACCCACGAGCTCTGGCGCGTCGAGGACGGCCGCTTCGCCGAGCGCTGGGCCGTCGACGACCTCGTCACCCTGTTCCGGCAGATCGACGTCCCGCTTCCCACCTGGGTGCAGGACAGCGCCCCCGTCTCCTGAAGGGGAAACCACACGTGGACACCAGAGAAGTGATCACGCGCTACTACGAGCTCGCCAACGCCGGCGAGTGGGACGCCTGGTGCGACCTGTTCGCCGAGAACCAGGTGATGGACGAGCAGCTCGCCGGGCACGTCGAGGGCCGGGAGACCCTGCGCGGGATGATGAAGGGATTCCCGGAGACCTACGCGCGCTTCGCCAACGTCCCCGCCCACGTCGTCGTCGAGGGCGAGCAGGCGGCCGTGGTCTCGCGCATCTCCGCCGTCACGGTCGGCGGCGAGTCGATCGAGGCCGGGGTGTGCAACTACTTCGTCGTCACCGACGGGCTCATCTCCTACATGTCCAACTTCCACGACAGCGTGCCGTTCGCGCCCATCCTCGGTAAGTGAGGCGGTTCGGATGCCCGACAGCCCGCGCTGGTCGCACGTCGGCCTGAACTGCCGCGACCAGAAGGCCACCGAAGAGTTCTACACCCGCTACTTCGGCTTCAGGAGAGCGAGGGTCGCGGAGGCGGACGGCACGCGGGTCATCTTCCTGCGCCGCGGTGACGCCCTCCTCGAACTGTTCCCCACCACCGCCGCCCCCGCCCCCGAGGCGTCCGACGACGGCCCCGCCACCCCCGGCGTCACCCGCCACCTGGCCTTCCAGGTCGACGACGTGGACGCCTTCCTGGACCAGGCCGGCGACGACGCCCACATCACCCTCGGCCCCTTGAAGTTCGACGAGTACATCCCCGGCTGGAAGACCGTATGGGTCCGCGACCCCGACGGCCTGATCATCGAAATAAGCCAGGGCTACGTCGACCAGCCCCCCGAAGAACTCCAACGCCACGCCTGACCCACACCGGGGCGCTCTCACCTCCACGAGGGCGCCCCGCGACGGTCGCCCTCCCCTCATGAAAAGTGACGCCCGCCGCAGCGCCGAACACCATATGTAACATTGTTCACAGCTATTTCCGGCGCGCCCCCCGGACATCAATCCGGATACCCCTCATACCGGCGTCTTCCACCCCAACGCTTTCTATCGCCTCACGTTATGGGGGAACGGCATTCGTTCCGCGCTTGACTGGAGTTCGGCCCCGGGCAAGCATGGAAGAAATATGTCGATCATTCATGCGCGAATCAGGATTCCGCCGGCGGCGACCTCACGAATGTGGCCAAGGGTGTTCTCGACGTGATTCCGGGTGATGAATGAACGCCGAGTCCCGCGGGGAGGACCGGAAGGTCGCGGCCCAGGTCAACGAGCTGAGCGGCACGGTGCACGGCCCGGCCGTCCAGGCGCGCGACGTCCACGGCGACATCCACCTGCACCACGCCACACCCCCTCTGCCCAAGCCGAACCAGCTCCCCGCCACCGGCGTCCTGGTCGGCAGGACCACCGCGCTGTCCCGGCTGGACGCGATCCGTACCCGGCTGGAGGAGAGCGGCGTCCCCGCCGTCGCGGTGGTGAGCGGGCCCGCGGGAATCGGCAAGTCGGCCGTGGTCCTGCACTGGGCCCACCGCGAACGGGCCGCGTTCCCCGACGGCCGGCTCTTCGCCGACCTGCAAGGGCACGCCGCCGACGCGCCCGTGCAGCCCGCAGAGGTCCTCGGCCGCTTCATCCGCGCGTTCGGGATCATGCCGGAGCGGATCCCGGGCGGGCTTGCGGAACGTTCCGCGCTCTACCAGTCCCTGGTCAGCGAGCGCCGCCTGCTCGTGGTGCTGGACGACGCCGTCTCCGCCGCGCAGGTGAGCCCGCTGCTCCCGGCCTCGGCGGGCAGCGTCGCGGTGGTGACGAGCCGGATGCGGCTCGGCGGCCTCCTCGCGCGCGGAGCCCAGGCCGTGCGGCTCGACCGGCTCGGCGCCGACGCGGCCCTGGAACTGCTGGAGAAGACCGTGGGCGACGACCGCGTGCGCGACGAACCGGGCGCCGCGCGCGAGCTCGTGCAGCTGTGCGCCGGGCTGCCGCTCGCCCTGTGCGTCGCCGCCGCCCGGCTGGCCACCCGGCCGAATCGGCCGCTGACGGACATGGTGGAGGCTCTCACCAACGAGCGGCAGCGCCTCAGCGCGCTGTCGATGGAGGATGACATGACGATCCGCGCGGCTCTGATGCTGTCGTACGGAACGCTGTCCCCGTCCGAGGCGGCCCGGGTCTACCGGCTGCTCGGGCTCTTCCCCGGCGCGACGATCGACGCGCGGGCCGCCGCCGCGATGGCGAACCTGTCGCGGGCCGAGATCCGGCGGCTGCTCGACGTGCTGGTGGACGCCAACCTGCTCGACGACGCGCCGGGCGGCGCCGTCCGCATGCACGAGCTGACCCGGCTGCACGCCCGTGAGATGGCCGAGGAACACGACACGGACGCCGACCGCGCGGAGGCGGTGCGACGGGTGCTGGACTGGTACCTGCACACCGCGGCCGCGGCGAGCCGGACGGTGATGCCGTACCGCCGCGTCACCTACGACGCGATCGTCCACGTCCCCGCCGAGCAGGTCGCGTTCGACGGCTCCGCGGCGGCGCTCGACTGGCTGGAGCGGGAGCTTCCCAACCTCAGGACCGCCGTGCGGACCGCGAGCGAGCGGGGCCTGTTCCCCACCGCGTGGCAACTCGTCGAGGCCCTGTGGCCGCTGTTCCTCTACCGGGGTCTCCACGCGGAACGGCTGGAGATCGACCAGATGGGGCTGGCCGCGGCCCGCGACGGCGCGAACCCTCGCGCGGAGGCGAAGATGCTGAACCGGACCGGCCTGGCCCTGCGGGCTCTGGGCCGGCTCGACGAGGCGGCGGTCCACTTTCGCGGTGCCGTGGACATCTGGCGCCGTGAGGGGGACGCCCAGCGGATCGCCGGTGGCCACCGCAGGCTCGGCCTGCTCGAACTGGACCGTGGCCGGGTCGCCGAGGCCGTCGCCCTCTTCGAGGAGGCCCTCGACGGCTACCGCCGGACGGGTGAGCAGCGGCGGGCCGCGCGCACCCTCGGAGACCTCGGGGACGCGCTGACCCGCCAGGGCCGGACCCGGGAGGCCGTCGCGCGCCTGACGGAGGCGCGGCGGCTCCTCGTGCCCGAGTCCGACCCCTATAACCAGGCGCGGATGCTCATTCTCCTGGGCAGGGCCCGCGTCGGTGAGCCGGAGGCGGCCGGCCTGCTGGACGAGGGACTGCGCGAGATGCGGCGTATCGGCTCGGACGCGGGCGAGGCCCTGGCTCTGGAGGCGCTCGGAGACCTGGCCGCCCGTGAGCGGCGCCTCGAAGACGCGCGGACCTTCTACGAGGAGGCATTGCGCCTGCTCTCCGCACGCGGCGCGGACGTCGGGCCGGTGAAGGAGCGGCTGGTGCGGCTGGGCGAGACCTGACCGTCCCAGCGCCCGACGGTCGTCGGCGGCGCGTGCGCCTCACCGAGCCGTGTCAGCTCCCCGCGGCTCAGCGACGCCGCCGCCGGCGCCCGGTGCCCGATCTTCCACCCCGCGTGGACGACCGCCGCCCGCAGCGCGCGCACGGGGTCGCCCGTGGCACGCCACACGTGCAGGAAGCCGGAGAAGAGCGCGTCGCCCGCGCCCGAGGTGTTGACGACCCCGTTCGGGGCGACGGCCTCGACCCTGATCAGGGATCCGTCTCGCGTGCCCGCGAGCGCGCCGCCGGCTCCGAGCCCCACGCCGACGATCCGGCAGCGCGGGTAGCGTGCGAACACGTCCGCCACCCAGCGGGCGGGCGGCACCGGAAGGCACTCGTGGCTGCAGAAGATCACATCAGCGTTCTCCAGCCACGGCCGGTTGTAGGCGTCGGCGACGTCCGAGATCAGATGGACGTCCACCGCGATGGGAACGCCGAGCCGACCGGCGTGAGGCACCAGCTCGCGGACGAACCGGGCGTTCGTGAGGACCAGCAGGTCGGCGTCCTCCGCCTGGGACGCGAGGACGTCCCATGGGTAGACGACCTGGTTCACCGGGGCCAGGTGCGGGAAGCCCATGCGCCGTCCGTCCGGCGCGACCAGCACCAAGCCGGTGGACGACTCCGGCCCCCGGACGACGCCCGGGCCGAGCAGGCCCTCCCGGGCGAGGTCGGACGCTATCGCGCCGCCGGCCAGGTCGCAGCCGATCACGCCACACAGGCGCACTTCGTCGCCGAGGGCCTTCATGGCCCGTGCGATGTGGCCGGCCGCCCCCGACACGCCGGTGACGAGCCAGCGCGGCGACCAGGTGGGGGCGTACCCGACCGGGAACTCGCGGATGCCGACCGACATGTACAGGCTGACGGCCCCGGCGACGACGATCCTGCCGGTCATGCGGACATCCCTCCGGTGCTCCAGGGCGCGCGCCGCGCCAGCCGGATCCGCCCGCGCCCGGCCACGTGGAAGCACCCGAGCCCGCTCTCCGTCCTGCCGATGTAGCGGCCCACGATCACCGAGGCGGTGACCAGCCCCTCCAGGGGCATCCGTGCCGTCCACCAGCCGTGGACGAACGAGCCGTAGACGGCCGGCCAGGGGTCCGCCCCGGCCGCGAAGCCCGCGGCGCCCCTGATCGCGGCGAGCCTGCCGTCGCGCAGCCCGGCGAGGCACCCGTGCCGGCTCGCGGCGACCGCGACCCCGCAGCCGGGATACCTGTCGAGCAGGCCGGGCCCCTCCGGCGGGGCGACGATCTGCGCCGCGCTCGCGTCGGTGAGCACGTCGGCGAGGGCCGGCGTGCCCTGGTTCGTGCCGTCTCCGAGACCGGCGACGACGTGCGAGTCGGCGAACACGCGAACGCCCGGGGAGGGCTCGCACCGGCGCGGCCCACGGGCGACGAGCATGAGATGGGGCGCGCGGAGCGGCCCCTGCCGGGGAATGATCAGGATGCCGGGCGTGCCCGTATACCCGTCCGGGGTCGCGCTGTTGCACGGCGCCTTGGTCAGCGTCAGCATGGGTTCGACCCGGAAGAGTCGTACGGCGACCATGTTGTCCCGCATGCCGGTTCTCCCTTTCCGCGTGATGTGGCTCATTGAGTGAGGTAGGGGACGGCGGCCGACCGCTGTGCTGGGACGGCGGGGCGGCGCAGGTTCAGCAGCCGGTAGATGAGGTGGTGCATGTTGTCGTCGAACCGGCCCGGGGCCGAGGTGATCCGTTCGGCGACGCGGCGGTACTGTTCCGGTTTCCGCTCGGCGGCGACCTTGAGCAACTGGTCGCGCAGCGGCGTGCGCCGGGAGATCCGGGGAGCCAGGGCCGCGAGCTCGGCGGAGGGCGAGGCGGGGTCCACGGCGGCACGCGGGCAGTTCGCCAGCATCACCGGCGCGCCGGTGACCGTGCCGTAGAGGGTGGCGGACCCGTGGTCCCCGATGATCCAGTCGGCCGCGGCGAGGACCCCCCTCCAGTCGGCGCCCGGCGGGAGCAGGATCAGCCCTTGTCGCCGGCATTCGGCGAGCCAGGTGCGCACCTGCCAGACGCCGTGGCCGAACCAGATGTTGGGATGGAGCAGCGCCACGACGCGGAACTCCTGCGGCGGCAGCTCGGCGAGCAGGCGCGGCAGGAATCCCGAACGCCTGCCGAAGAGCGACTGCGCGCCCCAGGTCGAGCTGACCACCACGAGCCTCTGTCCGCCGCCCACCATGAGCGCGCGACGGTAGGCGTCACGATGGGGCAGGCTCGCGACCAGCGTGTCGTACGAGGAGTCGCCGATGACCATGGCGATGGGAAGCGCCTCGGGACACGTGCGGGCGAGCCGCGCCTTCTCGGCCTCATGCGCGAGGACCAGCGCCGCCGGGATCACGACGCCGTCGTGCACGAGCCGCTGCGTGTCCAGCCCGTAGGCCGTGCGCCCCCGCGCCGGTGCGGCACGCCCGGGCGCCGGGACCAGCTTGTTGAAGCCCGCTCCGTGCGGCATGACCACCAGCGGGGCGTGGATCTCGTGCAGCCCGCCGAGGCTCGCCGCGATGGCCAGGTCGAACCGTTGCTGCGTCGCCTGGAGCCAGGGAAGCGTGACCGCCCCGATTCGGCGGACGAACTGCTCCACACCGTTGCTGAAGACGTCCGGGGCCATGGTGAAGACGACCTGAATTCTCAGGTCGGACTCCACGAGGCGAACCGTGTCCAGCAGGCGCTGTCCCGATGTGACGGTGTGGACGACCACCAGGACGAGTTTGCAGTTCCTCCGCGTCACCCAGCGTCGGGCGTCCGGCCCGATCGGCACCTTGTTCCATTCATGACCAGACATTTGTTCGAATTGCCCCCTTTAGTGCAGCCTATGGCTGTAAGCGATCCCTGCATCGCTCGTCTTCGAGCGTGGACGCCGCACCTTGCGGAAACCCTTGCGGCGCCCTTGCCGAGGTCTTGTGCGACGCCACGCAAACGACGTCCCACACATCTCTGGGCCCACTTATGACTGGATTCGCCACGGGATAGATGAAAAAATGTCAGGCCAGAGCATTAAGGCAGGTCCCTCGGAAAAGGGGCTCGAATGGATTTCCGTATTCTCGGGCCAGTCGAGTTTTGGTCCCAAGGACGTCGGCTCGACCTGGGGTGGGCCAGAGAACGCCATATTTTGGCCATCCTGCTGATGTCGACGGGAACGCCCGTCACCGTGGAGTCGTTCCTCCACAAGGTCTGGGACGGCTCGCCGCCCAACAAGGCGCGCGATCTGGTGCACCAGTCGATCTCACGGCTGAGGAAACCGCTGAACGGCGCCGAGGAAGGCGTGCGGCTCGAGCGCTCCTCCGGCGGCTACGTGCTCGAAACCGACCTGCGCAACATCGACTACCACCGATTCCGCTCAATGCGCGCACAGGCGCGTGCCGTGGCCGACGCCGACGAGGCCGTCCGCCTGTACAAAGAGGCGGCGGGTCTGTGGCGGGGAGAACCGCTCGCCGGACTGCCCGGCGCATGGGCCGCGAGCACCCGTAGGAAACTCGAAGAGGAACTGCTGCACGGCGCGGTGGATCGGATCCAGCTCGAAATCGCGCAGGCCGTGACGGCAGATCTCCTGGCCGAGCTCGACGATCTCGTGAACCGTTTTCCCTTCGACGAGAAACTGATCGAGCTGCTGATGCTCGCGCTGTACCGCGGCGGCCGGGGGGTCGACGCCATCCTCGCCTTCCGCCGGGCGCGCCGGCGCCTGGTCGCGAACTTCAGCACCGAACCCGGGCCCGCGCTCCAGACGCTGTTCCAGCGCATCCTTCAAGGTGATCCGGAACTGCTGCCGGAGGAGGCCCGGCCCACTGTCCGCAAGAGCCCCAACAACCTTCCCCGTGACACCCCCACGTTCACCGGCAGGGCCGCCGAACTGGGCGGCATGATGATCGAGCAGGCCCGCGAGGACGCCGTGACCGTCATCGCCATCGACGGCATGCCCGGAGTCGGCAAGACGGCGCTGGCCGTGCACCTGGCGCACCAGCTCGCCGGCGACCACCCCGACGGGCTGCTCTTCCTCGACCTGCACGCCCACGACGCCCGGCGCGAGCGGATGGACCCCGCGGCCGCGCTCGACCGGCTGCTGCGCGACCTCGGCGTCTCCCCCATCCCCGAGGGACTGGAGGAACGCACGACGGCCTGGCGCACCCAGCTCGCCCACCGCAGGATGCTCATCGTCCTGGACGACGCCGCCGGGCACGACCAGATCAGGCCGCTTCTGCCCGGAGCGCCCGGCTGCCTGGTGCTGATCACCAGCAGGAAGCGCCTCGCCGGGCTGGACGGCGTGCGGTCGCTGTCCCTGGACGCCCTGTCGCCCGAGGACGCGGTCACGCTGTTCACCCGCATCGTCGAACCCCAGCGCGCGGGCCGCGCCGAGGACGTCGCCACGGTCGTGCGATTATGCGGCTACCTGCCTCTGGCGATCGCGCTGGTGGGAAACCGGTACCGTCACCGGCCCGCGTGGACCGTCGCAGACCTGGTGGAGCTGCTCGAAAGAACCGACCGCCTGCTCGGGGAGATCTGGGCCGAGGACCGCAGGGTGTCGGCTGCCTTCGAGCTCTCCTTCCGGGACCTGGACGCCTACCAGCGGCAGGCTTTCCGCAGGCTCGGCCTGCACCCGGGAGTGGACCTGACCCCGTCGTCCGCCGCGGCGCTGCTGGCGTCGAGCCGGGCGGCGGCGGAGAGGATCCTCGACGCCCTGCTCGATCACCATCTCATCATGGAGCCCCGGCGCGGGCGCTACACGTTCCACTCGCTCATCCGCGAGTACGCCCTCGGCCTCTCCGACCGCGCGCCGGAGGCCGAGACGACCGCGACGATCCGGCGCGCCCTCGACCACTTCCTGTACACGGCCGACGCCGCCGACCGCATGCTCTATCCCTTCCGCGGGCGCGCTCCCATCGGAATGCCGTCCAGCCTCGGCGTCCGGCCCTCGATCAGGTCGGCCACCGAGGGCCACGCCTGGATGGACGCCGAACTGGAGAACCTGCTGCTCGTCGCCCGCTACGCCGCCGACAACGGCTGGTGGCAACACGCCGCCACCCTCGCCCACGTCCTGAGCCGGCATCTCTACCTGTGGGCGCACTGGGCAGTGGCGACCCGGCTCCACACCCGCGCCGTGACCATGTGGCGCGAGATGGGAGACCGACAGGCGATGGCGCGCGCCCTGGCGGATCTGACCGCAGTACGCCGGCGAACCGGCCACTACGAAGAGGCGCTGCGCTCGGCGGCCGAGGCACTGGAGATCCAGCGTGCCGCCCATGACGACCGGGCGGTCGCCGATCTCCTCGACGAGCACGGGCTCGCGCACGGGTTCCGCTCGGAGCTCGATGTCGCCTTCGGCTACCACCAGCAGGCGCTGGAGCTGTGGCAGAAGAACGACGACCGCCACGGTGAAGCCGGCACTCTCAACTACCTGGCGAAGATTGATTTCGAGCGCGGCGACTACGCGAAGGCGGCTGAGCGCCTGGACACGGCCCTGGCGCTGTACCGCGAGGTCGGCGACCCACGCGGCGAGCAGATGACCCTCAACAACACCGCCCACCTTGACGAGCGGCGCGGCGACTACATGGCGGCGCTGCGCCACTACGAGGAGGCCGAATCGGTCGATCCGATGGTGAGCCCTCCCAACAGGGCCACGCTGCTGAACAACGTCGCGGAGATCTACCAGCGTCTCGACCGGCACGCCGAGGCGCTCGAACAGTATCGCCGGGCGCTGACGGCCTACCACGACATCGGCGACCGGCAGTCGGAGGCACGCGTCCTCAACAACATCGGCACCTGTCTCGCACACATCGGCAAGGACCGCGAGGCGCTCATCAGTTACCAGAAGGCCCTGCACATCGCGGTCGAGATATCCGCACGCGGGGACGAGGTGCAGGCTCTGCGCAATATCGGTGCGGTACATCACCGTGCAAACCGGTACGAAATCGCCGTCTCGTATTACGAAAAGGCCTTGGAGCATGCTCAGGCCATCGGCGATATCTATCAGGAGGCACGCACGCTCGACGACCTGGGCGTGACCCTGGCATGCGTCGGCGAGCGGGCCAAGGCGGAGGCCTCTTTCCGTCAGGCGCTCGATTACTACGAGCAGTTGCGCGTTCCCGAGGCCGGCACGCTCCGGAGGCGACTCGGCCCACAAGGTGACGTTGCCGAATCGTGACGGGTTTCGTGATCGAAATGGCAACCGAATCGATCCGATAAGCGTCTCTACCCCTCCCGGCATACGCTAAGATCAACTTAGCGATGTCACGCTTTAGCGTGTCATAGCATCATAAATCATCACTCTCGGCAGTTCGCAGTACTGCGCCCACGATGCAAGTCGATGGCCAATGACGTCCATCTATGACGGCTTTGCACAAGAAGGCCGTTGATAAGGAAACCGATGAACCAAAGCAAGATTCTGCTCAAAATAGCGGCGTTCGTGATGGGTACGGCCATGATCTGGATGGTGTACTTGACCCAGAAGGCGCCTGAGCGTCCTGTGGCGTCAGGCACGGTCCCGGCCGTTCAGGTGGCACAGCCGAACGCTTGAGAGGTTCCACGGAGCAGGGGAGGTCCAGAAGGACCTCCCCTGCTCCGTTTGTGGCGGACGCTCGCGAGCCGTGAGCGCGATGATCGAGCCCGCCATCCCGTCGCGCGCCGGCCGAGCGCGCGGGGGTTCCGAGCAGGCCATCCACATGGCGAAAGTTTTACTCACGTGCCGCTGGTCCCTCCGGGACGCCGCGATCCCCGCGTGGAGCCGGGGAAGGACGCCTGGTCGCGGACGTCGCCGGTTCGCGCGTGTCCCGAATCGTCAACCTCGCACGTCCGGGAGGGGAAAGACCTATGAGGGTCGGAGGATGTTCACTCTGACGCACGGTTCGCCATGTGGGCGTGAAAGGAGTTCGTAACGTGCCGGAAAACCCGGGCTCGGAGTTCTGGAAGAACCTCAAGCCGATTGAGAATTCCCAGAAGCCTGACGCGCTTCCCGAAGTGTACCTTTCCAAGGTCGCCACGGACGATGACCGCTACTACGTGCCGTTCACCGAGACGGTCGGGTCGCGTCCGCTGTGGATCAATGTGAAGGACAACAGCTGGGCCGACATCCTTCGCGCGAAGGAGGCCGGGCTGGTCAACCGCCACTACCACCCGCACGAGGTCTTCGCCTACACGATCTCGGGCAAGTGGGGGTACCTGGAGCGGGACTGGACGGCCACGGCCGGCGACTTCATCTACGAGGCCCCGGGCGAGGGGCACACTCTCGTGGCCTATGACAGCGGCGAGCCGATGAAGACCTTCTTCATCGTCAAGGGCCCGCTGATCTGGCTGGACGAGAACGGGGAGACCGAGGGCGTCTTCGACGTGCACGACTACATCGCGATGTGCCGCGCGCACTACGAGAAGGTCGGCATCGGCGCGGACTACGTCAACTCTCTCTTCCGTTAGCCGACGGCGTTTCCCCCCGGAGCACGTGATGACCGACATCTCGACGCCCACGCCGGCGGCCCTGGAGAACGAGTCGCGGCGGTACGAGAACCGTCTCCTCGTCATCCTGTTCGTGGCCTTCGGCTTCGTCTTCTTCGACCGGCAGGCGCTGGCGTTCCTCGCGCCGTACATCGACAAGGACTTCGGCCTGTCGAACGCCGAGCTCGGCACCCTGTCCGGCGTGCTGGCGCTGACGTGGGCGCTGGCCGGCATGGTGGCCGGGCGCCTGTCCGACAAGCTCGGCCGCCGCAAGCCGATCCTCATCGTCGCCGTACTGCTGTTCTCGGTGTTCTCGTCGGTCTCCGGCCTGATGGGGGGTTTCGTCGGCCTGCTAGCCGCGCGGGCTCTCATGGGCGTGGCCGAGGGAGCGGTGCTGCCGATGGCGCAGTCGCTCATGGTGGAGACCTCGCGTGAGCACCGCCGCGGCCTGAACATGGGCCTGGTGCAGGGCTCGTCCGCCGGCCTGCTCGGCGGCATCCTCGCGCCGATCGTGGTGGTGTGGGTGGCCGAGGCGACCAGCTGGAGGACCGCCTTCTTCGTCACGATCCTTCCCGGCCTCATCATCGCCGCGGTGATCATGAAGTACGTCCGCGAGAAGCCGCCGCTGGTCAGGACCGCGGCGATCGAGGCGACCGAGGCGGCGCCGGCCCAGCCGAAGCCCGCCCTGAAGGACGTGCTGAAGCAGCGGAACGTCCTGATCTGCATGCTGATCGCCTGCTTCTACCTGACGTGGTTCATCACGCTGATCACCTTCACGCCCAAGTTCCTCACCGACGAGAAGGGCTTCGCGCCCGGCACGATGAGCGGCGTCATGACGTGCCTCGGCGTCGCGTGGGTGCTCTGGGGCTTCGCCACCCCGGGCATCTCCGACCGGATCGGCCGCAAGGCCGCGCTGATCGGCTTCACCTCGCTGGCGGTGCTCTGCCCGATCTTCCTCGTCTACGTGGACAACCCGGTCCTGCTCGGCGCGCTCATGATCGTCTCGTACACCGGGCTCGGCTGCTTCACCCTGTTCATGGCCACGATCCCGGCCGAGACCGTGCCGCCGGGGGCGCTGGCCACCGCGCTCGGCGTGATCATGGGCGTGGGCGAGCTCGCCGGAGGCTTCATCGGCCCGATGGTCTCCGGGTGGGCGTCCGACCAGTGGGGCCTGCAGACCGCGATGTTCATCGCCTCCGGCGGAGCGCTGGTGGTGGTCGTGCTCTCCTTCGCCCTGAAGGAGACCGCCCCCGCCGTCGTCCGCAAGCGGCTCGCCGCGAGGGAGGCCGTGTGAAGGCGGCGGTCTGGTACGGAGCACGGGACGTCCGCGTCATGGACGTGGACGTCCCCGCGCCGGGGCCCGGGGAGGCGACCATCGCCGTCGCCTACTGCGGGATCTGCGGCAGCGACCTGCACGAATACGCCGACGGGCCGCACGCGATCCCGGTGGAAGAACCACACCCGGAATCCGGCGCGACCGCGCCCCTGGTCCTCGGCCACGAGTTCTGCGGCACGGTCACCGCGCTGGGACCGGGGGTGACCGGCCTCGCGGTCGGGGACCGGGTCGCCGTCGAGCCGCACTACCGGTGCGGCACGTGCCCGAGGTGCCTGAACGGCGAGTACAACATCTGCCGCCACTTCGGCTTCGCGGGCCTGATGGGCGACGGAGGGCTGGCGGAACGGACCACCGTCCCCGCGTACATGCTGCACCGGCTGCCCGACTCGGTCTCGCTGGAGCAGGCGGCCGTGTTCGAGCCCGCGGCCGTCGCGCTGCACGCGGTGCGGCGGGCCGGGGTCAAGGGGGACGAGACCGTCGCGGTCGTCGGCCTCGGACCGATCGGCCTGCTCGTCGTGATGCTGGCGGCGCGGCGCGGCGCGCGGCGCGTGATCGCGGCGGACCTCTCCCCCGAACGGCTCGCCCTGGCCGGACGGCTCGGCGCCACCGACCTCGTGGACGCCCGCGACGCCGCCGCGGTGCCCGGCCTGATCCGCGAGGCGGCGGGCGGCGAGGGCGTGGACGTCGCGTTCGAGGTGGTCGGCGCGGAGCACACCCTGCGCACCTGCCTGGACGCGACCAGGAACGGCGGCCGCGTGATGTTCCTCGGCCTCACCCACACCGTGAGCATCGACGCGTTCGCCCTGGTGAACCGCGAGCAGAACATCCTCACCAGCGTGGGGTACCGGCACGCGTACCCGGAGCTGATCCGGCTCGCCCAGGAAGGCGTGGACTTCACCGCGATCGTGTCGTCGATCATCGCGCTGGACGACGTGGTGGACAAGGGGTTCGAGGCGCTGCTGCGCGGCGAAGGCCAGATCAAGGTGCTCGTGCGGCCGGGAGGCGCGTCATGACCTTCCAGGACGGCCTGTTCGCCGGCCGTACCGCGTTCGTCACCGGAGGGACCTCGGGCATCGGCGCCGCGACCGCCACGCTCCTCGCCGAGCTGGGCGCGGACGTGGTGGCTCTCGGCCTCGCCCCCCGGGTCGCGGCCGAGCTGCCGGCCCATCCCCGCGTGCGCGTCGCCGAGCACGACGTCCTGGACCGGGACGGCCTGGCCCGGCTGGTCGGCGCGGAGACCCGGCTCGACGTGCTGGTGAACTGCGCGGGCGTCAGCCACGACCGCGACGAGTACGACCTCGGCCGCTGGCAGCGGGTGATCGACATCAACCTGACCGCCACCATGGTGGCGTGCGAGGCGGCGCGGCCCGCGCTCGCCGCGGGCGGTGGCGAGATCGTCAACGTCTCGTCCATGTTCGCCTTCTTCGGCAGCAAGGACCGCCCGGCCTACAGCGCGAGCAAGGGAGGGATCTCCCAGCTCACCCGGTCGCTGGCCGCCGAGTACGCGCCCGAGGGCATCCGCGTGAACGCGGTCGCGCCCGGGTTCGTCGAGACCCAGCTCGCCCGGGGCCTGCTCGACGACGCCGAGGCCGCCGCCGAGGTGCTGGCCCGCATCCCGCTCGGCCGCTACGGCAGCCCCCGCGACGTGGCGACGACGATCGCCTTCCTGTGCTCGCCGGCGGCGGCGTACGTCACCGGAGCGATACTCACCGTGGACGGGGGTTACCTATCCGTTTGATTCTCGACATACTCTCGACAAGGATCGTGCGGTAAGGAGGTCCTTGATGCCCGCCGACGCCATCTCCGTGATCTCCCGGGCCACGACAGAGGACATCGCGCCCGCCGAGCGCGTCCACTTCTGGGAAGAGTACAACCGGAAGGCGCTGGTGGGCCTGTCCTGCCGGTCCTACTCCGACAAGGGGCTGCTGGCCACGCAGACGAACCTGCGCGTCGGCGGTGTGCGGCTCGCGCACATCACGGGGAACGCGCACGTCGTCGAGCGCACGCCGCACCTCGCGCGGTCCGTCCCCAACGACTCGGTGTTCGCCAGCCTGCTGGTCAAGGGCGACGCCGTCTTCTACCACCAGGACGGCTGCCTGGCGGCCGGCACCGGCGACCTGGTGGTGTACGACACGCGCAACCCGTACCTGTTCGGGTTCTCCTCCTCCATGAAGCAGTTCCTGGTGGACATCCCCGGCGAGCTGTTCGCCGAGACGTGCGTGCCCGGCGGCGTCCCCGTGCCCATGCTGTTCGGCCGGGCGTCGGCCCGCGAGGGCGCGCTCGTGTCGGCGCTCGGCTCGCTCCTCGGCGGCCTGGTCGGGCCGCGGCAGGGCGGCGACGACCCCGGCGAGTTGCAGCACGCCGTGATCGGGCTGATCCGGCTGCTCACGTTGCAGCGGTACGGCGGCCCCATGTCGTCGCTGACCCAGCGCATCATCGCCGAGGAGCACATCGAGCGGCACCTGCACGACCCCAAGCTGGACGCCGCCGTGGTCGCCGCCGTCCTCGGGATCTCGGTACGGCAGCTCTCCCGCGTCTTCGAGGCCGCCGGCACCAGTCCCGCCCGTTACATCCTGGAGCGGCGGCTGCGCCGGGTGTACGCGGAGCTGAGCCGTCCCGGCACCCGCGACACGACGATCGCCGACGTCGCCTACCGTTGGGGCTTCTCCAGCCAGGCCCATTTCGCCCGGGTGTTCCGCGCCCGCTTCGGCCACACTCCCAGCGAGGTCCGTTCGGCCGCCTCCTCCGCTGAAACGGTTCCCTGTTCTCCGGCCTCCGCCGACGCGGTTTCCTCGTAGCGGCGTGGCCGGCCGCGCCCGACGGGCGTGCGGCACGATAATGCGCCCGTGGGCGGATATTCCAGGCGCCGGTTCCTGCGGTTCGGCGGCACCGCGCTGATCCCGCTCGGCGGCGCCGCGGCCGCGGCGCCGGTCTCGCCGGCGCCGGCCGGCTCCGTCCATGCCGCCTCGTTCGACCGGTTGCGCCGCCGCTGGCGTGAGGTCTCCGCGGGGTCCGGCTTCGACGCCGCGGCCGAGCCGTACCGCGCCCGGCTGGCACGGCTCGGAGCCCGGGCCGCCGGGCACGCCGCGGCCATGACCATGGCGGACGCGTCGCTGTGGCCGGACCTGCCGTTCCCCTCCTTCGTCGCCACCCCGGCCCGGCTGCGGGCGATGGCCCGTGCCTGCGTCCTGCCGGGCACCGGGGTCGCGGGGGATCCCGCCCTGGCCGAGGCCGTCGCGGCCGGCGTCGATCATTACCGGCGGCGGGTGTACGCGGCGGGCGCCGAGCCGTACGGGAACTGGTGGCACTGGCGGATCGGCGTGCCGAAGGCCCTGCTGGACGCGTCCCTGCTGATCGGGCTGTCCGGCCCGCGCGGCGCGGCGCTCGTGGCGGCGGTGGACCATTTCGTCCCCGGCGACGTGCTGTCCGGCTACAGCGGGACGAGCACCGGGGCCAACCGCGTGGACCTGTGCCTGGTCGTGCTGCTGCGCGCCATGCTCGCCTCCGATCCCGGCCGGGCCGCGCGGGCCGTGTCCGCCCTGGCGCCGGTCTTCGCCTACGTCACCGAAGGGGACGGGTTCTACCGGGACGGCTCGTTCATCCAGCACTCGACCGTCCCCTACCAGGGCGCCTACGGGGCGTCCCTGCTGTCCGGGGTCGCGACCCTGCTCGCGGTGCTCCAAGGCTCGCCGTGGGAGCCGGCCGCCCCGCGGGTCGTCCTGGACGGCGTGGAACGGTCGTTCGCGCCGTTCGTGCACGACGGCTTCTGCATGGACCTGGTCCGGGGCCGGGGGCTCGCCAGGGCGCCGTACGGCGACCACCGGCGCGGGCGCGAGATCGCCGCGGCGATCCTGCTGCTCGGCGAGACGGCCTCCCCCGCCGAGCGGGACCGCTGGCGGGCCATGGTGAAGGGATGGGCACGGCGCGACACCGCCGCCCCCATGCTCGACGCCGCGCTGAGGGACGGCGACCTGGCGTTCCACGCCCGCCTCGCCCGGATCCTGGCCGACGACGCCGTCCCGGCGGCGCGCGAGCCCGCCGGGCACCGCCTGATGCCGATGAGCGCCCGCGCCGTCCACCGCCGCCCCGGCTGGTGCGCGGCGCTCAGCATGGCGTCGTCCACGGTCGGCCACTACGAGCACGGCAACGGCGAGAACCTTCGCGGCTGGCACACCGGCTCGGGGATGCTCTACTGGTGGGTGCCCGGGCACGGCGCCCAGTACTCCGACTCGTTCTGGACCACCGTCGATCCCTACCGCCTGCCCGGCACCACGGTCTCGACGCGGCGGCTGCCCGACGGCGCCGGCGGAGCCTGGGGCGACACGCCGCCGCCCGCCCGGTGGGTCGGCGGCGCCACCGACGGCACGTACGCGACGGCCGGCCAGCACCTGTACGGCCTGGAGAGCACGCTGGAGGCGTTCAAGTCCTGGTTCTTCCTGGACGACGCGGTGCTCTGCCTCGGCGCGGGCATCACCGCCCGCGACGGCGTCCCGGTCGAGACCATCATGGACAACCGCAGGACCGACGCCCTGCTCACCGTGGACGACCGGGAGGGCTGGGCCTGGCTGGAGGGCCACGGCGGCTACGTCCTGCTGACCTGCCCCGCCCTCCGCACCCTCCGCGAGGAACGCACCGCCCCGGGCGCCTCCGCGTGGGGCACGGCGTCCTCGCCGCGGGTCAGCCGGAGCTACGCCACCCTCTGGTTCGACCATGGGGTCGACCCGGTCTCGGCCGGCTATGCCTACCTCCTGATGCCGGGCGCGGACCGGGCCGCCACCCGCGTCCGCGCCGCCGACCCCGGCTGGGCCCGCGTGCTGGCCAACACCGGCCACCACCAGGGCGTCCACATCCCCTCGCTCGGGATCACCGCCGTCAACTTCTGGCGGGCGGGGACCGTGGGCCCGCTCACCGCCTCGGGCCCCTGCGCCGTGCTGGCCCGGGACCACGGCGACGGCACCGCCGCCCTCACCGTCGCCGACCCCCGCCGCGACCTGCCCACGCTCACCGTGACCTGGGACCGCCCCGCCGCCGCCGTCCTCCGCACCACCCCCGCCCTGACCTCCGCCACCCTCGGCCCGCCCCTGACCCTCACCTTCACCGGCCTGAACACCCACCACGGCGCCTCCCACACGACCACCCTCCGCCTCGCCCCGACGAAATCCCCGGCGACCGCCCTACCCTGACGGCATGTCCGATGACGGGACCGCGGCGTACGCCGATCTGACAGAGGTGCCGCCCCTGGTGCGGCAGGCCGTCGAGGTGGCCAGGGAGGCCGGGTTCGGGTTCTCCTGCCGGCCCGAGCAGGGACGGTTGCTGTACGCGCTGGCGGCGGGCGCGGAGGCTGTCGGGGAGACCGGGACCGGGTGTGGTGTGGGGCTGGCCTGGCTGGTCTCGGGCGCCCGCCCGGGGACGCGGTTGGTGAGCGTCGAGCGGGACGCGCACCGTGCGGCGCTGGCCGCGCGGGTGTTCCGCGGCCGTCCACAGGTCTCGGTGATCCATGGCGACTGGCGCGAGATCTATCGGCACGGGCCGTACGACCTGCTCGTCCTGGACGGCGGCGGCCAGGGCAAGAACGGTGAGCGGCCCGCCGATCCGCACCGGCTGCTCACCCTGGGAGGAACGCTGGTCGTCGACGACCTGACCCCCGCCCGGCACTGGCCGCCCCGCCATGACGGCGTGGTCGACCGGGCCCGGACGCACTGGCTCCGCCATCCCGGCCTCGACGCGGCGGAGCTCCGCCTGGCGCCCGACCTGGCCGCCCTGGTGGCGACCCGCCGGTTCGGCGACGGCGCGCCCGTGTGAGCCCTGCCATCGGAGGGTGAACGGAAAAAGGGCGCAACCGTGCCGGACGACCGCGCCGAAGGGAGGGTCAGGAGGAACGCGACGAGGCGCGGAGGGCGTCGAGTTCGTCGTTCATGGTGTCGAGGAAGGCGGCGACGGTGCGGAGCTGGTCGGGGGTGAAGCGCCGCAGGGCGTTGTCGGTGCTCTGGCCGAGCGGGCGGAAGAAGGCCGCGGCGAACTCCTTCGCCGTGTCGAGGTAGTGCAGGTGGACGACGCGGCGGTCGTGCACGTCGCGGACACGGCGGATGTGCCCGGCGCGCTCCAGCCGGTCGAGGCACGCGGTGACGGCGCCGGAGGTGAGGTTCAGTTCCTCGCGCAGCCGGCTCGGGGTGATCGGCGACGGCGCGTCGAAGATCTTGATGAGGGCCTGGACGTCGGTGGTGTGCAGGCCGTGCTCGTGGGCGAAGTCGTGCGCGATGCGGTTGAGCTCGCCGGTCATGCGGCGCAGGCGCACGGCGAAGGACAGCAGATCGATGCCCTCCCCGCTGTCGCCGTCCATGCGGCCATGCTACATTAACTCAATCATTGAGTATCTCAATCATTGAGTTACATAGGGTGACCGAAAGGCGTCTCTCATGGCACGGCGATCTGTCCGCCTGCTCGTCCCCGCCCTGTTGGTGCTGGTCTGGCTGGCCGTCGGCGGCGGGCTCGGACCGTTCGCCGGCAAGCTCACCGAGGTGTCCACCAACGACCAGGCCGCCTTCCTGCCTCAGAGCGCGGAGTCGACACGCGTCCTGCACGTCCAGGAACGGTTCCGCGAGGGTGAGACGCAGCCGCTCATCGTGGTGTGGACCGCCGACCGCGGCGCCGTCACCCCGGAGCAGACCGCCGCGGCGACCCGCGCCCTGGCCGCGCTGCGCGGCACGGCGGGCGTCGCCGGCACCCCCTCGCCCGCCATCGCGTCCGACGACGGCCGGGCACTGCAGGGCGTGGTGCAGCTCGGCTCCGACGTCGAAGGCTCCCTCGGGGAGGCCCTGGAGCGCATCGGCGGCGCGGTCGCGGTCGACGGCCTGCGGGCTCGGCTCGCGGGACCGGCGGCCACGCGGGTCGACCTGTCCGACGCCTTCGCCGGGATCGACGGCCTACTGCTCGGCGTGGCCCTGCTCGCCGTCCTGATCATCCTGCTGGCGGTGTACCGGAGCGTGCTGCTGCCCCTGATCATCATCATCGGGGCCGTCTTCGCGCTGGGCCTGGCCTGCGCGGTCGTGTACTTCCTCGCCGACCACGGCGTCGTCCGGGTGGACGGCCAGGTGCAGGGCATCCTGTTCATCCTCGTCATCGGCGCGGCCACCGACTACGCGCTGCTGCTGACCGCCCGCTTCCGCGAGGAACTCGCCACCGGCGCCGACCGTTTCGCCGCGGGCCGCGTCGCGCTGCGGCGCTCGTTCGAGCCGATCGTCGCCAGCGCCGCCACCGTGGCACTCGGCCTGCTCGCGCTGCTGCTCAGCAGCCTGACCAACAACCGCGCGCTCGGCCCGGTGGGCGCCATCGGCATCGTGTGCGCCGCGCTCAGCGCGCTCACCTTCCTTCCCGCGGTGCTCGTCCTGCTGGGACGGGCGGCGCTCTGGCCGGCGAAGCCGCGTCCGGCCGACGCCGAAGGACACGGCATCTGGGGCCGCGTGGCCGGCCTCGTCGACCGCCACCCGCGACGGCTGTGGATCGCGACGATCCTCCCGCTGGTCGGCCTCGCCCTGTTCGCGCCGCAGCTCAACGCCAGAGGCGTCCCGCTGGACGAGACCTTCGTCAACGACGCGCCGTCGGTGGCGGCCCAGGCGGCGCTGAGCGAGCACTTCCCCGGCGGCTCGGGCCAGCCCGCGGTCATCGTCGCCCCCGCCGCCCGCGCGGCGGCCGTCACGGAGACGGCCCGGCGCGTCAAGGGCGTGTCCGGCGCCGCGCCGGCGAGCCGGAGCGGACGCCCCGGCGACACCCCCAAGGTCGTCGACGGGCTCGTCCTGGTGGAGGCGACCCTGAGCGACGCCCCCGACGGCGACGCCGCCCAGGACACGGTCAAGCGGCTGCGGGCCGCGCTCGCCGCCGAGAAGGGCGTCATGGTCGGCGGCTACAGCGCCCAGCGGTACGACACGACGGAGACCGCGAAGAAGGACACCTATCGCATCGTCCCGGTGGTCCTCGGGATCATCCTGCTGATCCTCGTCGTCCTGCTGCGCTCGCTGACCGCGCCCGTGCTCCTGGTGCTGACCGTGGCGCTGAACTTCCTGGCCACCCTTGGCGTCTCCACGCTGGTCTTCACGCACGTGTTCGGCTTCACCGGCAGCGACGCGTCCGTGCCGCTGTACGGCTTCGTCTTCCTCGTCGCGCTCGGCGTGGACTACAACATCTTCCTCATGTCCCGGGTGCGGGAGGAGACCGCGCGTCACGGGGCGCGGGAGGGCATCCTGCGCGGGCTGGTCACCACCGGCGGCGTGATCACCTCGGCGGGCGTCGTGCTCGCCGCCACCTTCGCCGCGCTGGTGGTGATCCCCCTGGCCTTCCTCGTGCAGACGGCCTTCATCGTCGCGTTCGGCGTGCTCCTCGACACCCTGGTCGTCCGATCCCTGCTGGTCCCGGCCCTGGTACGAAACCTCGGGCCCCGCGCCTGGTGGCCCGGACGCCTGGGACGCGCCGACGCCGACGGCACGGACCATGCCGACCGCCGGTTCTCACCAAGTCCCTCCTAAGTCGTCGCGAAGTGCCGCCGGACACTCTTGAACTCGCATCCGGCGCACTTCCAAGGAGGAACACCACAATGTCCAGAAAAGCCGCCCTCAGCGCGACCGCGACCGCGCTCGCCGTCGCCGGCCTGGTCTTCGCCGCACCGTCGGCGTCGGCCGCCGACACGCAGGTGACGCACGCTTTCCCCGTCGCTCCCGGCGCGACCGTGACCGTCGCCCGGACGTGCCCCGCCGGCGCTCCCTATCTGGTGCGGAGCGGGTTCCGTGCGGAGTACGGCCCGGGGGTGACGGTGACGAAGAAGATCGGGCGGGCCGCGGGCGGCGACGGCTGGGTCATGACGGCGGCGAACACGAACGCCGAGGAAGCGACGGTGACGGCGACCTACGGTTGCTCGGCGACCCCGACCACGTACCAGAGGTGGAACAACACCATGGTGCGGTCGAACGACCCGAAGCCGCTCACCACCCAGATGAACTGCCTCTCGGCCTACCCCTACTTCGACACGGGGATGGCCAACCAGGGCGGCACGTACACGTACTACGCGTCGCCCGAGCTCGCGGGCGGCGCGGGCGTCGCCGTCGTGGAGCCCGTCGGGAACCCGCAGCAGGTGTACGTGACGTTCGCCAGCAGCTACCCGCCCAGCACCCGCCCGGCGGTGGCCGAGCTCATCCGCATGGACTGGACCTGCTCACGGTGACCGCGCTCCGGCCGTAGACCATGTCTCGGGCGGCTCGGCGGCCTTCCCTCCCCTATGTACCGATGAGAGCGGCGAACTCTATGCTTCTCGGGAAATGGTGCATTTGCGGGTGCTCGGGCAGTTCCAGGCCGAGGTCGAGGGCCGCCCGGTCGAACTGGGCGCGCCGCTGCAGCGGGCGGTGATCGCGAGACTCGTCTGCGCCGGCGGGCACGTGGTCTCGACGGACCGGTTCATCGACGATCTGTGGCAGGGCCAGCCCCCGCCGAAGGCGCTGGCCGCGCTGCAGGTCTACATCTCCAACCTCCGCCGCGTCCTGGAGCCGGACCGGGCGCCGCGGACCCCGGCCACCGTCCTGGTGAGCGCCCCGCCCGGCTACCTGCTGCGGCTCGACCCCGACCACGTCGACGCCTGGCGGTTCCCCAAGCTCGTGGACGCGGCGGTGGCGGCGCTCAACGGGGGAAGCCCGGCCAGCGCCGTGCAGGTCATCGACGACGCCCTGTCGCTGTGGAGGGGACCCGCCTTCGCCGAGTTCGCCGACGAGGAGTGGGCGGCCCCCGAGGCGGCACGGCTGCGCGAGCTGAAGATCATCGCAGCCGAGTGCCGCGCGGAGGCCGGGCTCGCGCTCGGCTCTCACGCGGAGGTCGTGCCCGAGCTGGAACGCCAGGTCGCCGCCCATCCGCTGCGCGAGAACGCGGTACGGCTGCTCGCTCTCGCCTACTACCGCTCGGGACGGCAGGCCGACGCCCTGGCGGCGCTCCGCAGGACCCGGACCACCCTCGCCGACGAGCTCGGCGTGGACCCGGGCCCCGCCCTGAGAGCCCTCGAAGCCGACATCCTCGCGCACAGCGACGCCCTCGACGTGCCCAGGCTCACCGTGCCGATCCGTCCCGCCGCGCCCCCGGCCGCGCCGCCGTCCCAGATGATCGGCAGGACGGCGGAGCTCGCCCGGCTCGTCTCCGCCGCCGAGCAGGCCGGACGCGGTTTCCGGGTGGCATGGCTCGGCGGAGATCCGGGCGCGGGCAAGAGCACACTGGCCGACGCCCTGCTGCGGCGGCTGGACGACGACGGCTGGCAGGTCGCGGTCGGCCGGTGCCCCGAGACGCTCGGCGGGGTGCCGCCCGCGTGGGCGTGGAGCGAGGTGCTGCGCGGCCTGTTCGCCGTCCACCCCCCGGCCCCCGGCGTCGAGGCACGGCTCACGCCCCTCCTGCGGGAGGACTCCGCGCAGGCCGGCCGGTTCTGGCTGGCCCAGGCGGTGGGCGACTACCTGGAGAACGTGCCGGGGCCGCTGCTGCTGGTGCTGGAGGACGTGCACCGCGCCGACGACGCGACCCTCCAGTTGCTGCGTCACCTGGCCGCCCGGCTGGCGAACACCCCGGTCCTGGTGGTCCTGACGCACCGGTCGTCCGAGGACGGCGAGGACCTGGTGGCGACGCGGGCCGCCCTCACCGTCCAGACGGCGGAGAACGTGGCCCTGCGCGGGCTCGGCGAGGACGAGGTCCGCCGCCTGCTGCTGGAACGGTCCGGCGTGGCGGCCGACCCGGGAACCGTCCGTACGGTCACCGAGCGGACCGGTGGCAATCCGCTGTTCGTGGCCGAGACCGCCCGGCTGCTCGCGACCGAAGGAGCCTCGGCCGCCCATTCACTGCCCCCCGGGGTGCGCGATCTCATCCGCAGGAGGATCGCGCGCCTGCCCGCGACGGCGCGGACGACCCTGCGCAACGCCGCCGTCATGGGCAGGGACGCCGACGCCGACGTGCTGATCGCCGTCCAGGACGCCGACGAGGAGGCCGTGCTCGACGGCCTTGAGGCGGGCGTGGTCGCCGGGCTGCTCACCGAGCCGAGCCCCGGCCGGGTCCGCTTCACGCACGTCCTGGTCCGCGAGACCCTCTACGAGGACATTCCCCGGCTTCGCCGCGTCCGGCTGCACGCCAAGGTCCTCACCGCGCTGGAGCGGGTGCGACCGGGCGACCTCGGCGCGCTCGGCTACCACGCGCTGGCCGCCGCCACGCCGGCCACCGCCGTCGAGGCCGCGCGGTACGCACGGCGCGCCGCGGCCCAGGCCTCGGCCGTCTACGCGCACAAGGAAGCGGCCACCCTGCTGGAGAACGCCCTCGGAGCCCTCGACCTCGGCGCGGAACCCGCGGACGGCACCCGGCTGGACCTGCTGTGCCGCCTGGTCTCCGCGCAGGCGAGCGCGGGCGACCTCGTGCGGGCGGCGGTCAACCGCCGGCGGGCGCTGGAGATCGCCCGGTCGCTCGGCGACCCCGCGGCGATCGCCCGCGCCGCGGTGGCCAACGACGCGCCCGTGATCTGGATCTCGCAGGCCGACTTCGGGTTCGACGCCGACCTGGTCGAATCGCTCAGGAGCCGCCTGCCCGCCGCGACCGGCGAACTGCGCTGCCGGCTGCTCGCCGCGCTGGCCCAGGAACTGGTGGGCCACGACGACGAGGTGACGGAGGCCGCGAGCGCCGAGGCCGTCGAGATCGCCCGCGGCGTCGGCGATCCCCGGTTGCTGTGCCTGGCGCTCAACGCGCGCTACTGGGTGGCGTTCGTACCCGGCCACGGGGACGAACTGGAGGCGCTCGGGCACGAGCTGCTGGAGACCTCCGCGCGCGGCGGCCTGCTGGGCTACCAGACACTCGGGCACTACGCCCTGTGCAACGTCGCGCTCGGGCGCAACGACTGGGCCACGGCCCAGCGGCACGCCGCGCGGGCCGTCGAGTACTCCACGAACGGCCAGCTCGGCCTCGCGCTGGTCGCCATCGCCTACCTCGACGCCCTGCGCCTCCTGCTGGACGGCGAGTTCGAGCGCGCCGAGGCGGCCTACACGGTCCTCGGCGACCGGATGGACGAGGCCGGAAGCCCGAACGCCGCCGTCTTCGCGAGCATGAGCAAGCTGGCGGCACGCCTGGCGTGCGGCCGTGCCCACGAGTCGGTGGCCGAGTTCGCCGCCGTCCGCGACCGCGTGCCGGGGGCGATCGACGAGTTCCACGTCAGCGCGCTGGTCGCCGCCGGGCGCCTGGACGAGGCCCGGTCCGCCTGGCCGGCGCACCGCGGGCCGCGGCGGGACATCTTCCTGAGGATCAACCTGGCGCTGCGCGCGGGCAACGCGATGGCCCTCGGCTCCCGCGAGGTCGCCGAGGAGTGCTACCGCCTGCTCCTCCCCGCCCGGGAGGACATGATCGGCCTGCACACCTCCGCGATAACCCTCGGTCCCGCGGGCCTCACGCTCGGGCGGCTGGCGGAGTTCCTGGACGATCCCGCCCGCGCCGCGGAACACTACGCGACGGCCGCCGACGTCGCGGGCCGGATCGGCTCGCCCCACTGGCGGGAACAGGCCCTTGAGGCGCTGGCCGCGGTCCGGCGCCGCGTGCGCCGCGTCGCCGGTTCCTGACGCGGGCGCACGCGGCGCCGTCCGCTAGGCGCTCAGCCGGACGTCTTCGGCGCCGACGGCCCCGGAACGGACGGAGCGGCCCACGGGAGCCCGTCCGTCGGCCACGCCTCGGGCCGCTGCCGCAGCGCGGGACCGGCTCCGCCGCCTACGGGACAGCGGAAGCCGCGCGGGGGCACGGTCAGCGAGATCAGGTAGTCGTCGATGGGCACCGTGGCGCACTCCTCCTTGCCGTAGATGCGGTGCCCCCAGCCCTCGTAGGTGAGCAGTCTCGCCTTGGGGCCGAGCTGGCGGGCCACCTCGGTGGTCCAGGCGTACGGCGTGGAGGGGTCGTGGATGGAGGTGCCGAGCAGCAGCGGAGCGCTGCCCGTGTACCGCAGGCGGTGTTGCGGGTTGCTCGTCGGGTGGCCGAGGCAGACGGGCAGGTCCTCGATCGGCATCGGGTTCAGGCGCATGTCGGGGGCCAGGCGGGCGTTGCTCCGCAGCAGCGCGGCGTACTCCTTGTAGTTCCGCACCCGCAGGTTGTAGTCCTCGCACAGGACGGCGGTGGGAAGCTGGGCGACGTCCCCCTCCACCGGCTGCCGGCCGGGCAGCGGAGGCAGCCACGACGACGGCGGCCCGCCGTCCAGGTAGCGCAGCATCTCGCTCAGCAGCTGCCAGGCGGGCCCCTCGGTGCCGAGCACGCCCTGCCACAGGACCTGCACCTCGGTCATCGGACGGTCAGGGACCCCCGGGTAGTACAGCTCGCCCTCGCGCGCCTTGGCCAGCAGCCGCTCCCACACGACCCGCACGTCCTGGCCGTGCAGGGCGCAGTTCGGCTCCTGGTCGCACCAGCCGGCGAACTCGTCGAAGGAGTCCTCGACGGCGGCCGCCTCGGTGTCGAGGAACGCCTTCACGCCGAGGCTGTGGTCCATGTTGCTGTCCAGAGCCAGGGCCCGGACGCGGTGCGGGAACAGTTCGGCGTACATCTGGCCGATCAGCGTGCCGTAGGAGACCCCGTAGTAGGTGAGCTTCTCCTCTCCGAGCGCGGCGCGGATCGCGTCCATGTCGCGGGCGACGTCGACCGAGTCGACGTGGTCGTACAGCGGGCCGGTGCGGGCCCGGCAGTCCTGGCGCAGCCTCTTGGAATAGGCGGTCCACCTGTCGAAGTCCGCCTGGCTCTTCATGATCGCGTACGGCATCTGGTTGTACACCGACGCCGAGCAGATGACCGGGTGGCTGCGCGCCACGCCCCGGGGGTCGAACCCGACGAGGTCGAACCGCCGCTGGATCTCCTCGGTGAAGAAGCCCGGCGCGTTGTAGGCGAACTCGACACCGGACCCGCCGGGGCCTCCGGGGTTGATCACCAGAGATCCGATCCGCGCCGCGGGATCGGTGGCCTTGCGGCGGGCGAGGGCCAGGTCGACGGTCGGCCCGCCCGGCCGGTCCCAGTCGATGGGGACGGCCAGCGTGCCGCACTCGGCGGCCGGCTCCTCCTCGCAGGGCGCCCAGGAGATCCGGCCCTTCCCCGCGTCCCCCGACGCCTCGTCACGGGTGTCCGCGCTCGCGGCGGTGGTGGCGGGTAACAGCGCCACCACCGCGACCAAGACGGCCGCGAGCAGGGAGTACTTAGGTCGCACAGTGCTCCAATCGTCGTCGGCCGGCCCCCGTGCGACACCCGTCGGAACATCCCCGTCGACGGCCCCGTGACCGGCGGCGCGACAAGCGGCCACCACGGGCGTGCCACCGCGAAGCGCCCGGCCGAACCGAATTTCCCTTGGGCCGTCCTATCACGAAAGATCAGGAAATTTCCGCAGGATTCCGTTCGTGGGGCGCCATTCCGTTAGGGCGTAGTGCCGCCAGCCGGCGCCGCCCGAGGCCGCTGGCCGTGATGCCCACGCCGGCCGCGCCGAGCGCGATCAGGAAGGCCGCGAGGGGGCCGTACCGGTCGGCGAGCGTGCCGGACAGCAGGGCGCCGATCGCGTAGCCGACGACGACGGCGGAGGTGAGCAGCGTCATGACCCACGAGATCCTCGCCACGGGCACCGTCATCTCCGCCTGGGTGTAGGCGGTGACGAGGATCGGCGCGATCGTGACGCCGGGCAGCACGATCAGCAGGCCGAGCGGCCACAGCCCGCCGGCCTGCAACCCGCCGACGATCGCGAGAGGCAGGGTGAGGACGGCGAGCAGCACGAAACCCGCCTGGAGCCGGCGGGCGAGCGGGAAGGACGCGGGCAGCATCGGCACGAGCACGCCGGCGAGGGCGCTGCTCAGCCCGAGCACCGCGTAGATCAGCCCGGCCGCCCCGTCGGCGCCGGCGTCGACCGCGCGCCAGGTGACGCCGGCCTGCACCGCGCCGAAGTAGCACCCGAGGCCGGTCAGCCCGGCGGCGAGCAGGAACACCGGGACGCGCAGCACCGGGGCCGCGGCGCCCGCGTCCCTGCCCCGGCCCCGGGCGACCGCGGCGGCCGTGGGATGCAGGGCGAACGCCACGCACGTCGTGACCGTGAGCCCGGCGGCCACGAGCACCGCCACCGGAGGCGAGGTCGCCGACGCGATGACGCCGACCAGCGCGGGACCGAGAACGAACGCGAACTCGTCCCCGGTCCCCTCGAAGCTCATCGCCGCCGGGAAACGCGCCATGGGCAGCCGTCCGTGGTGGGCCAGCGCGGTCCAGCGGGCCCGGGACAGCGGGCCGACCTGCGGCACCGAGAAGCCCGCGACCGCGGACGACAGCAGCGCCGCCCCCGTGGGCGCGTCCCGCGCGACGCACACCACCAGCAGGACGAGGGCCGCCGTGTGCAGCAGCGCCGCGGCCAGCCCGGCCGGCCGGTGCCCATAGCGGTCCGCCGCCCGCCCGACGAGCGGCCCGCCGGCCGCCTGCCCCACGGCGAAGGCCGAGGCCGTGGCGCCGCCGAGCGCCAGGGAGCCCGTGGCCCCGCTGACCAGCAGCAGCGCGCCGAGCTGCCCCATGCTCGCGGGAACGCGGCCGACCAGCGTGACCGCGAGGAACCAGGGACCGGTGGTGGCGGGCAGGGCCGAGTAGGCGCGCAGCGCGTCCCAGCGGCTCACCGCGCGGTGTCCCCGCCGTCGCCCGCCCGCAGGTCCACCCCGTACTCCATCAGCGCCTCGCGCGGGATCACCTCCAGCGCCCGGATGTCGGTCGCCGCGAGGTTCACCGGGCAGGCGCGGCCCGCCAGGTACGCCTCGTACCACTTCGACGCGATGACGCACCAGTGGTCGCCGGGCTTGAGCCCGGGGAAGGCGAGGTCGGGCCGGGGCGTCGCGATGTCGTTGTCCACCGTGGTCTGGAAGGCGATGAAGCCTTCGTCGACGATCGCGCAGACCGTGTGCCCTTTGGGGTTGTCCGGGCCGGTGTGGCAATAGCCGTCCCGGCGGTATCCGGTGATCGGGTCGAAGCCGCACGGCCGGAGCGGCTCGCCGAAGACGTTCAGCGCGGTCATCGTCCGCTCCTCGCGACGGGAAGTTCGTCCTGCGCCTCGGGCAGGTCGTGCGGTGGTGGCGGGCAGCGGAAGACGCGCTCCTCGAACTCGGCCGCGACACGGGCCAGGCGCGCGTCCGTGCCGGGCCGTCCGACCAGGAGCATGCCGACCGGCAGCCCGTCCACGAACCCGCAGGGAACGCTGAGCGCGGGGTGCCCGGTGAGGTTGAACACGCAGTTGTTGTCGTGCATCTCGAAGGGGAGGTCGGTGTCGATGACCGCCGCGCGCGGGTCGGCCGGGAGCGGGTGCGGCGGCATCGGGACGGCAGGCAGGACGAGCAGGTCCACCGCGCGCAACGCGTGGTCCACCTGGTCGCGCAGCCGCGCCCGCACCTGCTGCGCGTACGCCATGACCTTGCCGTGGGTGGCGTCGCGCAGCAGCGTGGCGCCGACGAGCGCCAGCACCCCGCCGACCGGGATGTCCTCGGGGCTGCGGGCGAGCGCCCGGCCGAAGGTCTCCCCGAAGTTCGGGTGGTAGGGCCCGAAGTGGTTGTTGCCCTGGAGACGGGACTCGAAGACGGTGGTGAGGCCGCCCTCGATCGAGATGGGCAGGTGGACGTCCCTCCCGTGCCGGTGCAGCGGCACCGACACCTCGGACACGGTCAGCCCCAGCCGTTCCAGCGCCCACGCCGACTCGCGGACCACGCCGTCCACGCGCGGGTCGGAGCGGTCCGGCCAGCCGAATCCCTCGGCGAGGACGCCGGCGCGCAGCCCGGTGACCGCGCGGGCGTACCCGTCGGCGTGCGAATCGCGCGCCGTGGGGGGCGTGGCGGCGGCCTCCAGGAAGGGGACGAGGTCGGCGGCGGCGCGGGTGAGCACGCCGATGTGGTCCAGCGTGCGCTCGGTGGGCATCGCGCCGTCGTACCCGACGATGCCGTACGTCGGTTTGAGGCCGAAGACGCCGCACCAGGCGGCGGGGTTGCGGACCGAGCCGCCGTGGTCGGTGCCGATGCCGTAGTCGGCCTGCCCGGTGGCCACCAGGACCGCGGCCCCGCTGGAGGACCCTCCGGCCGCGCGGCGCGGGTCCCAGGGATTGCCGACGGGGCCGTGCGCGCTGGTGAAGCTGGACCCGGAGTAGCACAGGTCCTCGCAGACCGACGTGCCGGCGATGACGGCGCCGGCGTCCCGCAGCCGGCCGACGACCGCCGCGTCGGACCCGGGGACGAAATCGGCCATGAGGCGGCTGCCCAGGGTCATCGGCACGCCGCGCACCGCGATCGACTCCTTGACGGTCACCGTCCGCCCGGCGAGCGGCCCGGTTCCGTGCCGCCCGGGGTCGTCCACCCGGTAGAGCCAGGCTCCGTAGGGATTGTCCGGGCCGCGCGGGACGCGGGTGACCGCGACGGGCGGGGGCTCGGGGGCGCGCCCCTCGGTCGCCAGGTCGCGCACGCGGCCGTAGGCGTCCCGCATCCGGTCCAGCGCGGGGCCGAGCCGGCCCACCAGGTCGGGGTCGAGTCCCCACCGGGCGGCGACGGCGGCGAGATCGGCGGGCGTGAAGGCGGGGATGCCGGTGCCGCTCACGCGTGCGCCCCCTCGGTGGCGGCGGCCCGTCCGGCGTGGCCTTCTTCCTCCAGCGCCCTGCTGGCCGCGGCGAACGGCTCCACCGGGATCGGGGTGATCCCCGCGCCGACCCGGCCGCGTCCCGGCTCGCGGTGCGCGAGGCCGTTGTTGATGACGGGTTCGACGCCGGTGGCGCGCACCTTGTGCACGTCGATGCCGAGCGGCGTGCCGCGGAAGTCCTCGCCGGGGATGAGGAAGCGTTCGCTGGTCCCGGCGCAGACGGTCCGCATGCGCCGGGTGATCTCGTGGGCCCGCGCCGCGTCGCCGCCGACGAAGGACATGATCGCGGGCGCCGCGGTCATCGCGAAGGCGCCGAAGCCGGCCGTCTCCGCGATCATCGAGTCGCCCATGGTCGGCGTGACGTCGTCGAGGGTGGCCCCCTCCACCAGGACCGGGTCGCCGACCGGCGCGGGCACGGTGAACCAGCGGTCGCCGAGCCCGCTGACGCGGATGCCGAACTCCCGCCCGTTGCTCGCCATGGCCGTGACGACCGGGCTACCGGGGACACCGCTCGCCGCGAGCGTGACCGCCTTGGCGGCCGAGATCGCGAAGGGCAGGGCGAAGTGCCCGTTTCCGGCGATGAACGCGACCACCTTCGCGATGTCCTCGCGGTCGAAGCGGCTGCGCAGCAGGCCTGGGATGAGCGCGGCGAGCAGGGCCGCGGTGGTCGCGACCAGCCGGTTGTGGCAGTCGTCGCCCCGCCGCAGCCCCTCGGCCACCAGGGCCGGCAGGTCGAGGGGGTCGGAGCGCCGCACGGCCTCGTCGAGGGCCGGGGCGAGCACGTCACCGAGCCACCGCAGCCGGGCCAGCGTCACCTCGTCGTACGACCCGTAGCGCATGGCGCCGCCGATGCCCTCGTTGAGCGGGGAGAACGTCCGGATGCCGCCGGGGGTCTCGGCGACCACGACGGGGGTGTCCGGCGTGATGATCCCGGCCATCGCCCCGACCGCGCCGGCGTCGTGACACGGGCTGATGCTCACCTCGCCGCGGTCGATGATCGCCTCGGCCTCGGCGGCGGAGGCGGCCTCGCGTTCCAGCAGCAGGCCCGCGATGATGGCGCCCCGCATGGGCCCGGGGACGGCGGCGAGCTCGATCGGCGGCCCGGCGTGCAGGAAGCGCCGCGGCCCGACCTGGTCGGTGGCGTCGCGCGCCTTGCGGACGTGGCGCAGATGGACGGCGGTGCCGTCGAGGGCGTCGAGGGTCTGCTGCGTGGCGTCGGACATGGTGGAGCTCCCGGGGGAAAAGGGCAGCGCGGCAGCGCGAGATGACGGTGGGTGGGGACACGGCGGGAACGACCCGTCCGCCGTGGGAGAGGGCGAGGCGCGGACGCCTGGGTGTCCGCTAGGCGGAAGGGGCGCGGTGCTGCCGCTCGGCCAGGAGGTTCCGCACGATCTCGCGGTTCAGCCGGGCATGCCTGCGGGCACGCTCGGCGGCGAGGTCGGCCGCGCCCGAGGCGATCGCCTCGAACCACGCGGCGTGCTCCTCGAACAGGTCGTACGGGTCGCCGGTCTGGCGCAGCAGCCAGTGGAGCCGCCCCTGCAGCGGTTCCAGCACGGCCTGGAGCAGGGTGTTGTGGGACAGCTTCAGGATCTCGTCGTGGAAGGCCTCGTTGGCCTTGCCGAGGGCGATGCGGTCCCCGGCGTCGAGCGCCTTGCGGCCACGGTCGAGGATGCCGCGGACGCGCCGCAGCTCGGCCTTGGTGGCCCGGGTCGCCGCCTGCTGGCTGGCCAGGACCTCCAGCGCCTCCCGCACGTCGAACAGCTCCTCGACGTCCTCGGCGGACAGTTCCACCACGACCGCGCCCCGGCGGGGGATCGTCCTGACGAACCCCTCGGTCTCCAGCGCCCGGATCGCCTCGCGCACCGGCAGCCGCGAGACCCCGAGCTGGGCCGCGAGCTCGGTCTCGACGAGCCGTGTGCCGGCCGGGTACACGTCGTCGATGATGCGCTGGCGCAGCTCGTCGCGGACCCGGTCCCTGAGGGGCTTGTAGTCGGCGTCGATGTCGAAACTCGGCGCGTCAGCCTGCCTGCTCACAGGGCCGTCTCCCCGGTGGTCCGCCTCGGTCCAGGACCGCTCCCGACCGGCGCCGGCCGCTCGGCGCCCTCGAAAGGATAGCGCCGCCGGAAGTCGTCGGCCGCCGCGTCGAAGGTGGTGAACTCGACGCCGGGCAGGTCGAGCCAGCTCTCGAAGAGCCGTTCCAGCATCAGCAACACCTGCGGCCGCCCGGACACGTCGGGGTGCAGCGTCATGGGGAACACCGCGTAGTCGAGTTCGCGGTAGACCCAGTCGAACTGGTCGCGCCAGAGCTGTTCGACGTCGCGGGGGCTGACGAAGCCGTGGCTGTTGGGGGACTTCTTGACGAACATCATCGGCGGCAGGTCGTCGACGTACCAGTTGCCGCAGAACTCCACGAGGTCCACCTCGTCGCCGTGCCGGAGGGGTTTCATCCAGTCGTCGGCGCGGCGGCTGTAGTCGATCTTCGTCCATTCGTCGCCCACGCGGGCGTAGAAGGGGTGGAAGTCGTTGTAGTTCTGCGAGTGGCCGTAGGAGAAGCCGTACTCCTTGAGGAGGTCGGTGGTATTGCGGCTCATCTCCCACCAGGGGGCGACGTAGCCGCGTGGCGGGCGTCCCCACAGCCGCCGGATCAGCTCGACGCAGCGGCCCAGCACGTCGCGTTCCTGCTCCCGGGACATGTCGATGGGGTTCTCGTGGGAGTAGCCGTGCGCCCCGATCTCGTGCCCCTTCTCGGCGACGGCCGCCATCTCGGCGGGGAAGGTCTCGATGGAGTGGCCCGGGATGAACCAGGTGCTGCGCAGGCCGTACCGCTCGAAGAGCTGGAGCAGGCGCGGGGTGCCCACCTCGCCGGCGAACACGCCCCGCTGGATGTCGTTGGGCGAGTCCTCGCCGCCGTAGGAGCCGAGCCAGCCGGCGACGGCGTCGACGTCCACGCCGATGAGGATCTTTATGTCCTTGGCCATGGGGTTTCTCATCTCTGCGTGAGGGCCGCGGGCGGGCGGGCGAGCAGCCCGCCGTACCCGGTGATCGGTGTCGTGTCCCCGGCCAGTCCGAGGGCGTGCCACAGCGTCGCCGCGACGCTGTCGACCACCAGGACGCCGGTCCGGCTCTCCCATCCGGCGGCGAGGTGCGCGGCACGCACGTTGGTGCACACCACCGCGACGGCGTCGCAGCCGGCGGCGGCGAGCCCGCCGAAGGCGTCGTCGAGCTCCGCGTCCGTGATCAGCGCGAAGTCGTAGTTGGTGGTACGGCCGAAGTGGCGCGCCACGTGGACGGGGAAGCCCTGGCCGGCGTAGTGCGCGGCGATGGCCGCGCCGACGTCCGGCGTGTACGGCGTGAGCAGGCCGAGGCGCCGGACCGCCCGGGTGCGCAGCGCCGTGAGGATGGCCAGCGTCGAGGTCGTCGCGGGCGTGCCCGCGGCCCGCGCCATGGCACGGCACAGGCGCTCGTCCCGGTCGGGACCGAGCCACGAGCCCGAGGTGCCGTTCCAGGCGACGACGTCGACGCGGGCGTCACCGAGGAGCCGGGACGCCTCGACGAAGGAGTCCTGCCCGAACTGGCGGGTGTCGGCGGGATCGAGGCTGATGCTCGTCACCCGGAGCCGCGTGAAGTGGACCGAGACGTCCTGCCGGGTGTCCAGCAGTGCTCCGGTCACGGGCTCCACAACGGTGTTGGACGACGGGGTGATCATGCCTATCCGCCGCGCGGTCGGCCGCACGATGCCTCCGCTCGGTGAGGGGGAATGGGTGTCTGACGGTGGGTCAGCGGGGATACGGTATACAGGATCCTAAGCAGCGAACGGCAGGGAAACAAGCCGTTGACAGTGATATAGGGCGCCCTTAATCTCCATATACCGCAGTACCGGATCCCCCTCTTTCACGGCTCTCGACGGCAACCTCGACCGTCGGATCAGCGAGGATTCCTGCACGCGCAGGAATCGACACACGTCCGCCCATAGCTCCGGATCATGGCCCGCGTCGACGCCGCCGGAGGGACCAGGGCGCGTTTCCGCTCAGTGCCCAGGAGACCGTCGTGTCACCTACCGTCCGCGCACCCCAGTCAGCGGCTTCCCGTCGCCACCCGGTCGACGAAGTGCTGCCCATCCCCCAGTTGTTCTTCTTCGGCCTGCAACACATGCTGATCATGTACGCGGGCTGTGTGGCCGTTCCGCTCGTGCTCGGCGCGGTGCTGAAACTCGACACGCACACCATCGCATTGATCGTCAACGCCGACCTGCTGGTGGCCGGAATCGCGACCATCATCCAGAGCCTCGGGCTGACCCGCTTCTTCGGCATCCGGATGCCGGTGGTCGCGGGCGCCTCGTTCACCTTCCTCACCCCGATGATCCTGATCGGCTCCGAGTACGGCCTGCCGACCATGTACGGCTCGATGATCGCGGCCGGCGTGTTCGGGATACTGATCGCCCGGCCGTTCTCCAAGGTGCTGCGGTTCTTCCCGACCCTGGTCACCGGCTGCGTGATCACGATCATCGGGCTCTCGCTGATCAAGGTGAGCGCCGACCTGATCATCGGCTCCGACCCGGCCGCGCCGACCTACGCGAGCGTGCGGTACATCCTGCTGGCGTTCGCCGTCGTGGCGATCATCGTGCTGGTGAACCGCCTGTTCAAGGGGTTCGTCCGCAACATCTCGGTGCTCTTCGGCCTCGCGCTCGGGGCCGTGATCTCCTGGTTCATGGGCCTCGCCGACTTCTCGTCCGTGGGCGGCGCCAAGTGGTTCGGCTTCTCCACGCCCCTGCAGTTCGGGGCGCCCGAGTTCCGGATCGTCCCGATCATCGCGATGTGCGTGGCCATGGTGGTGGTCTTCAGCGAGATGACCGCGTGCGTCCTCGCCATCGGGGACGCCGTCGGCAAGAAGGTCACCGACAAGGACATGGCCAGGGGACTGGCCACCGACGGCCTCTCCGCCCTGCTCGCCGGGTTCATGAACTCCGTGCCGGACTCCACGTTCGGGCAGAACGTCGGCCTGATCAGCCTCACCAAGATCAAGAGTCGTTACGTCATCACGGTCACCGGCCTGCTTCTGCTGATCATGGGAGCCATCCCCAAGCTCGGCGAGCTCGTCGCCGGCCTGCCCGGTCCCGTGATCGGCGGCGCCGGCCTGGTGATGTTCGCGATGACGGCGGCCGTGGGCATCCAGATGCTGCAGAAGGTGGACTTCGAGGGCAACCAGAACCTGCTGATCGTCGCCGTCGCCCTCGGCGTCGGCATGCTGCCGGTCGTGGTGCCCGCCATCTACCAGAACTTCCACCAGGACGCGCAGTTCATCCTCGGCAGCGCCATCACGGCCACCGTGCTCGTGGCGCTGCTGCTCAACCTGCTCTTCAACCACCTGCTGGTCCGCGAGGACCCACCGGCGGCCGAGGCCGTCCCGAGCGCCGACGCCCATGAGAGCCCCCGGACACCCGTCGTGGACGGCACCGGCTGACTCTCGCGCCCCCCGGCGTCACCGCACAGATAACGCAGTACCCCTAAGGAGCACCACGATCATGGGTCAGGCGCCCGTTTCAGCGAACCTCCGGCGGATCCTCAAGGTCATCGAAGAGGGCTCCCGCGACATGGCCACCGGCTGGAACCTTCCCCGCGAGTGCTATGTCGATCCGGAGTTCTACGCCTTCGAGCAGGAGTCCATCTTCATGCGGCAGTGGCTGTGCCTCGGCCGCGTCGACGAGATCCCGAAGCCGGGAGACTTCGTCCGCGTCGACATGGGCGACGAGCCCTTGATGATGGTCCGCGGCAAGGACATGGAGATCCGGGTGCTCACCCCGGTCTGCGCGCACCGGGCCCACCTGGTGTGCGAGGGATCGGGGAACACCGGCAGGCTGTTCCGCTGCCCGTTCCACGCCTGGACCTACGGACTGGACGGAAACCTCATCGCGGCGCCCTCCATGAACGACACCATCGGCCTCAAGAACCTGAAGGGAGAGGCGTACCTGCCCTCGCACCGGGTCGAGATCTGGAACGGCTTCGTCTTCACCAACCTCGACCCGGACGCGAAGCCCCTCGCGCCCACGCTCACCAAGCTGACCGCCGAACTGGAGAACTACCACATCGGCGACATGGTGAGCATGCCGGTGGCCGAGCTGCGCGGCAACAACTGGAACTGGAAGTCCCAGCTGGAGAACGGCATCGAGCCGTACCACAGCGCCTACCTCCACGGCATGCTGCACGA
This sequence comes from Sphaerisporangium siamense, assembly GCF_014205275.1. Classification (NCBI taxonomy): domain Bacteria; kingdom Bacillati; phylum Actinomycetota; class Actinomycetes; order Streptosporangiales; family Streptosporangiaceae; genus Sphaerisporangium; species Sphaerisporangium siamense. Next base: position 1,920,562 of record NZ_JACHND010000001.1, on the reverse strand, counting down.
CTTCGCGCACGTCAGGCTGACCAGCTTCGTCGACATCGGCCCCGACGAGGGCGCGATCTACCACCCGACCGGCTTCTATCACCCCGACGCCGGTTTCAACCCGACCACCAAGGCCCTGCTCCCGGTCATCCCGACGCTCGGCGAGAAGGAGCGCAACCAGGTCATCTTCGCCTCGATCCCGCCGAACCTGGGCTTCGGAGCGGTGCCGGAGGGCCTGTTCTACTACCTCGTCCTGCCGGCCGGGCCCGAGCACATGAACCTGCGCATCGGCCACCTGTATCCGGAGGAGTCCACCAAGCACCCCCGCTTCGAACAGCTCTACAAGATCGCTCAGGACGGTCTCGTCCTCTTCCACCAGCAGGACGCCAGCTCGGACCTCTCCCTGCAGAAGGGCATGCGCTCCCGTTTCCGCCGTCCCGGCCGCTACTCGTTCCAGGAGGAGTCGCTCCTCCAGTTCAACCAGTGGCTGCTGAAGCGCTACCAGGACTACGTGGACCTGGTCGACGGCGGCCTGGAGACCCCGGCCGCCCTCTGACGCCGAGACATCCCTTCGCGTGAGGACACGACATGAAGATCACTGTTGACCGCAACCTGTGCGACGGCAACGGCGTGTGCATGGGGATCGCCCCCGACGTCTTCGACGTCGACGACGACCTGACCCTGCACGTCACCGACGAGATCCCCGACGACCCGGACGTCCACGCCCAGGTCCGGCAGTCGGTCACCTCCTGCCCCGTCCTCGCCCTGACCCTGGTGGAATGAGCGTGGCCGGCGACACCTCACAGACCATCGTGGTGGCCGGCGGCTCCCTCGCCGGCCACACCGTGGTCGCCGAACTCGACCGGCGCGGCTTCACCGGCGACGTCGTCTGGGTACGGGGCCCCGAGGGCACGGCCCCGTACTCCCGGCCCGCCCTGTCCAAGGAGCTCATCCAGGGCAAGGTCACCCGGGACGCGATCCGCCTGCCGATCCCGGAGCGGTACGGCCTGCGGCTGCGCGTCCTGGACCACGCGGTGTGCGCGCGGCTCGACCCGGACGCCGACCGCGTGCTGGTCACGCGTACGGCGGACTCCGGGGAGGAATGGATCGCCTTCGACGCCCTGTTCGTCTGCACCGGGATGCGCGCCCGCGTCCCCGCGGCGTTCGCGGGACTGCCCGGCGTCCACTGCCTGCGCACCCTCGCCGACGCCGAACGGATCAAGGAGCGGCTGGCCGGGCGGCCCCGCACGGTGGTCGTCGGCGCGGGGCTGGTCGGCAGCGAGATGGCCGCCTCGTTGCGGTCCTGCGGGCTGCCCGTCGAACTGGTCGTGCAGGGACGGCTGCCGATGGAGCCGGTGTTCGGCGCCGAGCTCGGGCGGTTCTGCCTGGACCGGCACCACGCCCACGGCGTCACCGCCCGGCTGCGCACGACCGTCACCGGCCTGACCGCGGCCGGGCCACATGACCCGGTCGTGCTGACCTACGACGACGGCGAACAGACCTCGGCGGAGCTGGTCGTCCTCGGGCTCGGCGCGGTGACCTCCTGCGACTGGCTGGACGGCTCGGGGCTCGACCTCTCCGACGGTCTCGGTTGCGACGCGGCGCTGCGCACCGCGCGGCCGAACATCTTGGCGGCCGGGGACGTCGCCAACTGGAGGCACCCGGTGTTCGGGCGCCGGATGCGGGTGGAGCACTGGAGCAACGCGTCGGCGCAGGCCCGGCACGCCGTCGAGAGCTGGTCGGCCGGGCGGGAGGGCCGCGAGCCCGCGCCCTTCGCGGACGTGCCGTACTTCTGGTCCGACCAGTACGGGCTCAAGTACCAGATGGTCGGCCACGCGCACGGCCACGACGAGGTCCGCGTCGAGAGGACCGGGGCGGACGGGTACCCGTTCGTGACCTACTTCCGGGAGGGCCGGGTCGTCGCCGCCGCGGGGGTCAACACGCCGCGCGCGGTGATGCGGATGAAGGCGCGCATCCAGTCGGAAGGAACGACCACCCAGGGGGTGTACGCACGGTGAACGTCGATCCCGCCGGGGACGGCACGGGGCACGCGAACGGCGGCGCCGCGCTGCCCGAGGTGATCCGCGACCACATGTGGTCGCTGCTGAGCGACCGGTACCGCACCAACCGGCGTGCCTCTCACGCGCCGGCCGAGGACGAGTACCTCCACGACCGGTCCTTCTGGCCGGCGTTCACCTTCGAAGGGGTGGACTACACCGTCGAGGACGGCAAAGACCGGCTTCTAGTGACATTTCATGACACGGACCTACCGGACACCACCCTCGGCTTCCGCGTCGACCTGGACACGGCCATGGCCGAGTGGACCCGGCGGGTGGGCGGGCGGATTCCGCGGGAGCACCCGGAGATGTTCGCGGCGGAGCTGATCTGGTTCATGGTCTGCTACATCGGCGTCGCCGACCTCGACGGCGCCACCGGGACGCCGCGGTCCCCGCACTGGATCAACGACGGCTCCGAGATCTTCGGAAAGCTCAGGAACAACCCGAACATGGACACCTTCGAGTCCCATCACTGACGCCCGCCGCCCCCGCCCGGGCGTACCGAAAGGCCAGGACCACCCATGGCAGTTGTCGAGATCGAAAAGCCCCGCGACGGCGTCGCGATCGTCCGGCTCAACCGGCCGGAGGTGCGGAACGCGCTCAACACCGAGGTACGCGAGCTGCTCGCCGAGGCCATCGACACGCTCAACACCGACGACGACATCGGCGCGATCGTCCTGACCGGCGGCGACACCGTCTTCGCCGTCGGCGCCGACCTGAGCGAACAGGCCGAACGCGACGTGGTCGGCGCGATCCGCGCCTACACCCACCAGGCGTTCTGGTACAGCGCCAAGCCGGTGATCGCCGCCGTGAACGGCGACGCGTTCGGCGGCGGCAACGAGTTCATCCTCCAGTGCGACTTCGTGATCGCCGCGGAGAACGCGCGCTTCGCCCAGACCGAGGTCACCATCGGCCTGGTGCCCGGCGGCGGCGCGACCCAGCGGCTGCCCCGGACCATCGGGCGGCAGAACGCGCTGTACGCCCTGCTCACCGGCACGCCCATGAGCGCGGCCGACGCCCACCGCCTCGGCTACGTCTCCGAGGTGGTCGAGGGCGACGCCATCGACCGCGCCGTGGAGCTGGCCGCGCTGATCGCGTCCCGCCCGCGCCTGGCCGTACGGCAGATCAAAGAGGTCGTACGCCTCGGCCTGGACACCTCCTTCGAGGCCGGAATCGCCCTGGAACGCCGGGGTTACCAGCTCATGTTCGGCACGAAGGACCTCCGCGAGGGCTTCGCCTCGGTACGCGAGGGTCGCCGGCCCAAGTTCACCGGAGACTGACACCACGCCGCAGTGCTAACAAAGAGATATGCGGGAGGAAAAAGGCGTCGATCACCCTTTGTGGCTCCCAGGGACACCGGCAAGCCCCTATAAGAATGGCCCGTCAGGGCGTTCTCGAACGGAACTCCCCGCGCCCGAAGAAGTGCCGATATTTCGGGGCAGCAGACGTTCAGGGGAGAAAATGCCCAGGTGCCGTGACGTTGTCATATCGCTAGTGCTCGGCGCCGCGCTCACCGGCGCGGCCGTCCCCGCGGCCACTCCCGCCGACGCCGTGGCCGCCGGAGGCGCCGTCGTGACCGGCGGCGCCGATCACACGGCCACCCGGAACGCGGCGCCGGCGCGGCAGGACGATCAGATCACCGCGGAGATGCGGGAGTACCTCAGCGATCTGGCGGCGAAACAGCGGTTCACCGGCTCGGCGCTGGTGGTGCGGCGCGGGAGGGTGCTGGTGCGTTTCGCCGCCGGCGAGTCGGACGAGGAGCGGCACATCCCCATCCGCCCGGACACGGTCTTCCGCATCGCCTCGGTCACCAAGCAGTTCACCTCGATGGTCGTGCTGAAGCTCCGCGACCGGGGGCTGCTCGGCCTGGACGACCGCGTCTGCCCGTACCTCGTCCCGGCCTACCTCGAAGCCTGCCCGAAGGCGTGGCGGCCCATCACGATCCGCGAGATCCTCACCCACACCTCCGGCATCCCCGACATCCAGCAACTGCCCGGCTTCTATCGCAAGCTCTCCCAGCCGACCACGACCCGGCGGCTCATCCAGCGGTTCGTGCACAAGCCACTGGACTTCAAGCCCGGCACCTGCTGGGAGTACAGCAACTCCGGCTACATCCTGGCCGGCGCGATCATCCAGAAGGTGACGCACAGGCCGTACGGCGCCGTACTGCACGACGAGATCACCGGCCCGCTGAAGCTCCGGCACACCGGCTACAGCAGGGGAAACCCGCCCGACGGGTACGCGAAGGGCTACTTCACGGTCGGATCGCCGGCCCCGCCGATCAACGGCTCGCAGGCCTTCTCCGCGACCGGCGTCTACTCCAACGCCGACGACATCGTCCGCTGGGACCGGGCGTTCGGCGCGTACCGTGTCGCGCCACCCGCCACCGTCAAGCAGGCGTTCACGCCCCAGGCGCCGTGCCCCTCCGCCGGCTGCCTCAACCTTCCCTCCACCGCGTACGCCTTCGGCTGGCTCGTCGACCGGCTCGAAGGCCACCGCCTCCGCTACCACCCCGGCCTCCTCCAGGGCTACGCCGCGAGCAACATGTACCTCCCCGACGACGACATCGCGGTGGTCGTCCTCAGCAACGTACAGGACACCGACACCAACGGCATCGCCCGCCACCTCGCCACACTGGCCCTTGAGACCTCCGACTGCGACTCCTGAGCGCGGAGCGGTCGCTCGCACCCTGCGAGCCGGCCAGACAATCCTGACCGGCGACGCACATCACACTCACCTTCATCTGCCGGCGATTCGATGGCTTCATGATGTGATGGCGGTCTTTCAGGAACAGGTGTGCCGTGTTTCGGGAACGTTGCGAATTCACCCTGCCGTTCCGGTGATCCACCACGCACACGAAGGGTAATCCGACATGCCCCTCCTCGAGCCGATGACGACCCTCGACCTGACGAAGCAAGAGGGCTATGAACAGGACTATCTCCAATTCATCAGAGCCCTCCGCAGGGGTTTGACCAGGAACGGCTCTCTCCAGTTCGGGACGTACACCCGCGACGGCGAGACCCGCGTCGTCTACCGCGTGGACGACGCGGCGGATCCGACCACCAGGGACGGCTATTTCAGCGTCCGGCTGACCGCGGGCGACGGCGGCGCGGTGGACCTCTACATCCGGCGCGACAATCTCTACAGCATCGGGTTCGCGCAGGTGGACGCCCGGGGAAACGCTCGTCGTTTCTACTATTTAGGCGGCGAAGACGACAGACGCAGGGTGGGGGCACTGGACCTCGTCCCCGATCGCGACCTGGTAGGTCTCGGCATCGGGGAGAACTACCAGGACCTGGAGCGCGCCGCGGGGACGGGGCGAACGAGCATCACGATGTCCCGCTCGGGCCTGGACCAGCGGGTCAGGGATCTACTCCTGGATTCTCCGTCCACCGCGCAGGCGGCCCAGGGCATCCTCCTCCTGACGGAAATGATCTGCGAGGCGACCCGCTTCTACTACATCTCCCGGGCCGTCCACGCGGCCTGGAGCCAGTACACGAGCGTGGACGCGGACACCAGGCGCCAGATGAGCGACCTGGAGCGAAACTGGCAGGTCATCAGCCTCGACATCCAACGGCGTGGCGAGAACCCCCTTCCCGCGGACGACGCGAGGACCTACCCTCCGCTGACGGTCGGCACGCTGACCTTCACGACCGTGTTCGAGGTCGCGGCGGCGCTCGCCGTCATGTACCTGAAGACCGGTTCCGCCGGCCGAAGCGGATACGCCGATGCCACCGTCCTGGCCGCGGCCGACGACGGCGACATCCGATACCCGGTGATCGACGCCGCGGTCAACCTGCGGGACAGCGACAACGCGGTCGTCTTCTTCCAGGCCAACGAGATCATGCTGTACGACGTGTCGAAGGACACCATCCTCGTCGGCCCCTTGCCGATCTCGTACTCGTGGCCGGCGCTGGCCGGCACCGACTTCGCCGACGGCGTGAGCGCGGCCACCGCCATACCCGGCGCCACGGCCACCCTCTGGCTGTTCCGCGGTTCGAAGTACGTCCGGTACAGCGCCACCGACCAGAGCATCCTCGTGGGGCCGAAGGAGATCTACGACGGCTGGCCAGGCCTGCGGGGCACCGCGTTCGTCGACTACATAGACGCCGCGGTGAAGGACCCGAGCGGCGCCAACGCCGTCTACCTCTTCCGCGGCCCCGAAGTCGTCCGGTACAACCTCGACAACGACACGATCACCGGCCCCAGCCTGATCACGAACGCGCTGCCGGGCCTGGAGCAGACCGATTTCGTCCACGGCGTCAGCGCCGCACTCGCCTGTCCAGGCTTTCAGAACCAGGTGTGGCTTTTCCGGGACGACGAATACCTGCGCTACAACACGTACGACTGTCAGATCCGGATCGAGCCCAAACCGATCGCCGCGGGGTGGTCGGGATTACAGAACAAGCTGTTCGTGGACCGCATCGACGCAGCCCTCCCCCACCCGACCGCGAACGACGAGATCTGGTTCTTCCGTGACGGCTACTATCTCCGTTTCAACGCCACGAACAATGTCATCAGCCACGTGGTGACCCCGATCGCCGAAGGATGGCAGGGCCTCAAGGCGCACGGCGAGTTCACCCGGCGGATCGACGCCGCGCTGGAGAACCCGCAGAACAGAACCCAGGCCTGGTTCTTCCACGGGCACTCGTATCTCACCTACGACGTCGAGGCCGACTCGGTCGTCCGGGGCCCGCTCCTGATCGAGGACGGTTGGGCCGGACTCGGATCCGCGGGCTTCGACCACATCGACGCCGCCGTCCCGGTCCCCGGCAGCCCCGACGACGCCTGGCTGTTCAAGGACGACCAGTACCTCCGCTACAGCCTCACCTCGTCCCATGTCCTCATCGGACCGAAGCCCATCGAGGCCGGCTGGGCCGGCCTACGAGGCACCGGCTTCGCCGAACGCATCGACGCCGCCGTCCGCTACACCGGCCCCGAGTCCCAACTCTGGCTCTTCTCCGGCAACGCCTACGTCCGCTACGACCTCGGGAGCGACAGCATCGTCATCGGCCCCAAGGCAATAATCAACGGCTGGAACCTGAACCTCCCGGTAGCCCCCTTCCCAAAGCCGACCACCGCGGACTGACCGTCGCTCCTCCGAACAGCGACGCCGCTTTCCAACTCGTCGGCCGGGTCACCGGACGGTGAACTGGACGCCGCCTGCTGCGCGGCGGCCACACCCGGTACATCATCCCGGCCGGCGCCTGGAACCTGAAGCAGGCCCGCGCGATCATGGCTCGCCGTGCGCCACCGGGCAGCCGCCGGTCAGCTTGCCGAGGAAGCCGTTGGGGTCGTAGTAGTGCTCGACCTCCACCAGCCTGAGGTCGTCGGACACTTTGGCGACGCTGACGCCGTACATTTCGACCGTCTGCCCGTTGGGCGGGAAACCGTGGTACTCGCCCTCGAACACGCCCCAGTGACGCCATTTGAAGGTGACGACCGGTGGCGGGCTGAGCACTTCGAGCACCTCCCAGAAGAACCCGCCGGGAAACGCCTTGTGGAAGACGTGGTGAGAGGAATCGAAGGTCTCCTGTCCGCTCCGGTAGAAGACGCTGTCTCCGATCAGGATGTTGTAGCTTCCGATCTCCGCGATATCCGCCGCCGTGGCCCACGGACCGCCGTTGACATTGGTCCGGAAATGCTCGGTCACCATCGAGACCCAGGTCGCCGGATCCTTCTTGTGCGAGACCTCCATCTCGAAGACCTGCACGATCCGCTCGACCACGGCCTCCAGCGAGTCGGGCTCGAACCGATGCGTCCGCTGCCGCGGCATGACTTCCCGCGAAAGGTCGTAGTCGGGCAGACCGTCGCGCCATTCACTCAAGTCCGCGGCGGCGACCACGGCGGAACGCCCCTGAAGCCATAACGGTATTTCGGACAAGACAATTCCATCCTTCCGGCCCATTGTGACAGAAAGTGCCTAAGCCGATAAATCCTCGTATATACGTCTTGTACCGTCAAGCACCCTTCAGCGCAGGGCGACGGTGGCGCGCAGGGCGGCCCGGAAGCCGGACGCGGCGGCGAGCTCCATGTTGCCGAGGTCGCCGAAGTAGTCGCCGCAGAAGTGGACGCCGACGTCGGTGCGGCGGCTGTGGCGGAGCATCGGTTCGAAGGAGAAACCGGGCCGGCGGTAGGGAATGCCGTGTTCCCAGCGCTGGATCCTGATCTCGCCGAGGTTGCCGCGCAGCTGAGGGAACACCGCGACGAGGTCGTCGGCGTAGCGCGACTCCACACCGCTGTCCTCCAGGTCCAGCATCCTGCGTGCTCCGTCGCCTCCGGCGTACACCATGAGGCTGCCGCCGGGACGCCGGGCGCGGCCGGTACGCAGTGGGTTGGCGTGGTTGAACAGCATGTCGAAGGACTGGTCGGTGGCGGTGAGCGCGTAGATGTGGTCCCACGGCATCGGACCGCGCTCGGTGGTGATGACGCCGGCGCTGACGAAGGGGCCGTACCTGACGTCGGCCAGCACGTCGGCGACGTCCCCAGGCAGGCCCTCGACGACGCGGTGCGAGACGTACGCGGGCGTGGCCATGATCACCTGGCGGGCGCGCAGCGTCTTCTCCTCTCCACGCTCGCGCAGGGTGACCGTGACGTGGCCGCCCGCCTCGCGGACCCTGGTCACGGAGGCGCCGTAGCGCACCAGGTGCCCGAGCTCGGCGGCCATCGCCTCACCGAGCCGGCCGGAGCCGCCCTGGAGGTTGTACGACAGCAGGCTCTTGCGACCCGCCCACACGCCACCGAACAGCGCGCCGCCGGTGCCCGCGCTCTGGTCCTCCAGCTCGGAGGCGGCGCGGTGCCCGGCCGCGCGGAAGATGCCGTCCACCCGGGCCGGCGGGCGGCCGATCAGCTCGCGGAACGACCGGTCGGCCAGATAGCCGCCGAAGCGGGCGGCCGCCCAGCCGGGCCGTTCCCGCTGGGTGTCCTGCTATACCTTGACCGCGCCCACCGCGCGCAGGCCGACGTTGGCGAGGGCGACCCGCTCGCGCAGCGACAGGGGCAGGGTGAACGGGTAGATCTCGACGCGTTTGCCGGCGTACACCCTGCCGGCGAAGGTCAGCGCGAACTTGGCCCCCGGAATGCCGATGGTCTCCAGCCCGAGGGCCGACGTCATCCGCTCGACGTGTGAGCCCGCGCCCGGGAACAGGTGGGCGCCGAGGTTCATCCAGTAGTCGCCGCGCGGCAGCGACATCAGCCATCCGCCCAGCGGCCGACCTCGGCGACATGCGCTTCCACGACCTTCGGCACACCTGCGTAACCCTGCTGCTCAACCTCGGCGTCCGCCTCAGGTCGTCCGCGACATCGTCGGCCACAGCGACATCGAGGTCACCATGACCATCTACGCCCACGCCTCCCTCGACGACAAGCACGCTGCCCTACGCAGGCTCGGGGACGCCTTGAGTTAGAACCATCAGCAATGACGCCCCGTCGCCGTTTTGGCCGGCGTCATTGCTGTTGCAATCGCCGCTGCACATGCTTGGGAAGAAGCGGAAGGTAGTCGTAATCGAGCGCATCCAAGCACTCACGGACCCACTGTGCCGCTTGGTCATCAGGTTCCAGCTCGCGAAGATGAAACTTGATGCTTTCGACCGCCCGAGCTTCCCGCTCCCGTTTACTCCCTGGACGCAAGTCCGCGGGGAGGTTGTGGCAGACGTCCGCCATACGCCTGATCTCCGCAAGGCAGTCGAGCGCCTTCGCTACACTCCCGCTCTCCAACTCTCGGCGAACGAGATGTGTTCGCGAGCGGATCCCGATGAAGCCCAGGGCCATCAGCCGTCGTACGGCGTCCTCAGCCGTCAAATCGCCGACGCGCTTCGGCCGTCTGCGTACTAACCACATGAGCGCAGCTTGGCAGACCTTACTGTCCGGATTGCTGTCACTGGAGATCAAAAACGCCCCGTAGCACGAATGCTAGGGGCGTTTTGGCTGCTTATTGAGGTGGTCAGGGGCGGGGTCGAACCGCCGACCTTCCGCTTTTCAGGCGGACGCTCGTACCGACTGAGCTACCTGACCCGGTGGTGGTATTACACCTACCAGAGCGGTCCTGACGGGACTTGAACCCGCGACCTCCACCTTGACAGGGTGGCGAGCACTCCAAACTGCTCTACAGGACCTTGCTAGCTGCCCGGAGCGCCGCTCCTGGCTGTTTGTGCTCGCTTAGCCTACCAGTTCTTCGGTGGTCTTCGACCTTCCGTCGTACTGGTGAGCCTCGGCTCGCGCGTGCCCCCAACGGGATTCGAACCCGTGCCGCCGCCTTGAAAGGGCGGTGTCCTAGGCCGCTAGACGATGGGGGCTCAGGACTTTCGCCCTGGATCCGTGACGTCTTCCGTCGGGGACTTCTGAAGCATAGGGGACTTCGCGCCCCGATGCCAAAGCGGTCACCGTCTGGTCGGTGTCACGGTGGCGGTGGCCCCTCCCGTTGGCGACGGGGTGGGAACCGGCTCTGGCAGAATTGTACGACCTGGGGCGGCTTCCAGGTGACGCTGTATCTGCACCCACTGCTCCCCGAGCCCGCCGAGCGTGACATCGTCCCAGGCCTGCAGGCGGTGGGTGGTCCGGTCGAAGTAGAGGACGGACGCCTGGATCGGCGTGGGTTCGTCGTGTTCGAGGCCGCGCAGCCCCGCAGCGCCCGTGGATCCCTGGATGATCAGCCGCGTGCCCGAGGACATCATCTCGGTCGAGCGCTGGTGGACGTGGCCGGCCAGCACGAGCGGCACGGCCCCGTTGAACGCCCGTCCGATGGTGGGGTCGTGCACGGCGACCAGGTCGGCGACCGCCTTCCCCGCGGCCTTGTCGGCCGCCGGGGTGGCCCCAGGGGTCGGGGCGGCCTTGCCGCGGGAACTCTTGGACGAGGACGGCTTGCGGCCGGTCGTGTCGGACGTCAGCCGCTGGGCGTGGGCGCGTCCGAGCTGGGTGAGCATCGAGGCGTCCGAGTTGACGTCGACAGATTTGTCCGGGGTGAAGCGGGGGTCGCCGACCCCGTAGATCCGGAGGCCCTCGACGGTCTTGACGCCGCCGTCGAGCACGACGGCGTTCTTCTGCTCGGCGACGGCCCGCTGCGTCCCCATGGAGTCGTGGTTGCCGCGCACGTAGACGTACGGCACTCCCAGTTTGCCGATCTCCTCGACGAACCTGTTCTCGGCCTTGGTCCCGTGGTCGGCGATGTCGCCGGTGTCGACCACTAGGTTGATCTTGAACTGTTCCTTCAGGGAGCGGATCGTGTTCCATGCGAGGGGGTTGAGGTGGATGTCGGACACGTGCAGGACCCGCAGCGTGTTCGGATCGGGCGAGTACACCGGCAGCGTGGTCCCCGCGTGGTAGAGCTGGGAGACGTTGGTCACCAGCTTGGCGAGCTGGTTGCGGTACTCCGAGAAGCGGGTCACGATCGACTCCGCGCTGCCGATGAGCGAGGGCACGCCGGTGAGCAGCCCGGTGTAGCGGGGCTCGGCGATGGAGCGGGGGTTGAAGGTCGCCGCGGAGACGGCCGTGACGAGGCCCACGGCCAGCAGGCTGCCGAGGGACGTCCACAGGGCCCGCCGCCACGCGCGGAAGACGATCAGGCCGGCCAGGAAGCCTCCGGCCACGGCGCAGACGGCGGCCCTGATGATCAGCTCGCGCAGGCCGGCCTGGAGGTCGGCCTCGATGAGGTCGGGCAGGGTCTCGGCCCAGCGCGGGCTCTCGAGGAGCTGCTGGGCGACGTCGGCGTGGATGCCGTCCAGGCTCAGGCGGAGCCGGATCGGGCCGTGATGAGAGTCGAATCTGAGCGTGCCGAGCGGGCGGACGTCCAGGACGGTCTGGCCCTGCCAGGACGGCTGCAGGCTCATCCCGATCTGCGCCGGCCCCACCGCGGTGCTCACGGTGGCGCCCATCGCGATCCCGAGCCAGGCCCCTGCCAGCGCGACAAGGCCGATCAGAAGGACACGGCCGGTCCCACGTACGGCGCGTCGCTCGTTCAGCCGCCGTGCGGCTTCCCTCCAGCGCATGGAATTCATCGCCATACTGCCTACCCGAAAACGCGGGCGCACTCATAGCAGTTGCGAGTCAACAGGCGTGTCGGTGTCCGTCAGGACGGCGGGGCCCCCGGTCCGCCCGCCACTCCTGGTTCGCGCGCCACGGCGGGGCGGTGACACGATTGAAGGGTGATCGACGTATCGCGGGAGAAGTTCGAGGAGCTTGTGGCCGAGGCGCTGGACACGATCCCGCCCGAGCTGGCCAAGGTCATGGAGAACGTGGTCATCGTCGTCGTGGACGATCCCCCCGAGCCCGGACTTCTCGGGCTGTACACCGGCATCCCCCTGACCGAGCGCGGCGAGTGGTACTCAGGGGTGCTGCCGGACAGGATAGAGATCTACCGCAACTCGATCCGGGAGGTCTGCGAGACGGAGGACGATGTCGTCGAGGAGGTGCAGATCACGGTAGTCCACGAAATAGCACACCATTTCGGCATTAATGATGACCGTCTCCACGAACTCGGCTGGTGATCCCACCGCCGCGACAATCTGGGATTCCAGCTATTGCCTCTAATGCCGGGACAGGGCGCCGCCTCCGGCACCATTTTTCTATGAATAGCCGGTCAGAACGAACGGCCGCGCCATTCCTCGCACGTTCGGGGTTCGCCAACCGCGAGCGGATCGGGCACCGTCGGTGACATACTGAACACGGTGTGTCAGTAAGGCCCAGCGAGCCCAGCGGAGACATATGGCGGCGACGAGGCCAAGTCGGCTGCCGGGGCGGCACCGCCGCGCATCCGAAAGCCAGGCCACGTACAGCGAGGTCATCGCCATTGGCGAATTTCGTTCGCTATGGCTAGGTCAGTGCCTTTCCCTGCTGGGCGACCAGCTCGCCCAGGTCGCGCTGGCGCTCCTCGTCTACGAGAGAACCCGCTCCCCGCTCGCCACCGCCGCCGTCTACGCCCTCACGTACCTGCCGACCATCCTCGGCGGCCCTCTCCTCGCGGGGCTCGCCGACCGGTACGCGCGCCGCGGCGTCATGATCACATGCGACCTCGTGCGGGCGCTGCTCGTCGGCCTCATGGCCGTCCCCGGCATGCCGTTCCCGGTCCTGTGCGGGCTGGTCTTCTGCGTGGTGCTGCTCAGCTCGCCGTTCACGGCCGCCCGCGCGGCGCTGCTCCCCGACATCCTTGAGGGCGACCGTTACGTCACCGGCTCGGCCCTGCAGAACATGACCAACCAGGCGGTCCAGATGCTCGGCTTCGCCGCCGGAGCCGCCGTGATCGCCGCCATAGGGCCGTACTCGGGCCTGGCGCTCGACGCCGTCACCTTCCTGGCGTCCGCGCTGATCATCGCGGCCGGTGTGCGCCGTCGTCCTCCGCCTGACCCCGAGGACGGCGTCCACGCCTCCATGTGGAGCTCCACCAAGGCCGGCGCCCGCCTCGTCTTCGGCGACCGACGGCTCAGGACTCTGGTGATGTTCGCCTGGCTCTGCGGCTTCTACGTGCTTCCCGAAGGCATCGCCGTGCCGTACGCCGCCACCTTCGGGGAGGATTCTCGCGACGTCACGCTGATCACCGGGCTTCTCATGGCGGCCATGCCGACGGGCACGGTCATCGGGGCCGTCGTCTTCAGCCGCCTCGTCACCCCTACGGGACGCCTGCGCGTGATGGGGTGGATGGCCATGCTCAGCTGCGCCCCGCTCATCGGATGCGCGCTACGGCCGCCGCTGGCCGTCGTCCTTTGCCTGTGGGTCCTCGCGGGAATAGGAGGCGCCTACCAGCTCGCGGCGAACGCGGCCTTCGTCCAGTGCGTACCGCCGAACCGGCGGGCGCAGGCGTTCGGGCTCGTGCAGTCAGGGCTGCTCGCCGCCCAGGGCGTCGGCATCCTCGCCGGAGGCGCCGCCGCCCAGGTGCTGGGCCCAGAGCCGGTGGTCGCCCTCGCCGGAGCTTCCGGGCTCACCGTGGCGGCGCTGCTCGCCATGCTCTGGGCCGAGTCCCGTGCCGAGATAATCACCAAGGTGCGCACCCAGGTGAGCTAGAGGTTCGTGGGACGCTCGTCCGCCGGCGAGCCCGTACGGCCCGGCTGCTGCCCCGGCGTGGGGTACTGGTCGGCGTACGACGGCGCGGCGTCCTGCGGGGCGCGGTTGCCCTTGGCGCTCTTCACGCCCTGCTCCCAGTACGCCGCGGCCTGGTGCCACGCCGACCCGGGGTCGCTCTTCTGCTTGCCGATCAGGTCCTGGACGATCGAGGTCGGCTTGTTCTCTTCGGGGATCAGCAGCCACGCGACGGCGTAGATGCCGACCCCGAGACCGCCGAAGAAGGTGGCGACCGCGAGCGCGATCCGCAGGACGTTGGCGTCGACACCGATGAACTCGGCGGCACCGGAGCAGACACCGGCGACGATCCTGCCCTCACGAGTGCGGCGCAGTTGCTTGGCGGTGGAGTGGCCCTGGATGTTCATCTCGTTCATGTCTCAAGACTGCCCTTGGGGGCACTCTTCGCACATCGGGATTCCCCCTGGCCATACCCTGGTGACGCCCTGAAACCCCCTCGCCCCTTTCCCGATGCTTCGACCCACCCCTGACAGGGAACCAGTTGAAGGACGACCCGGCCACCGGAGGCGCCCGCATCCCCCCGGCAACCGGCAAGGCACTCGCACGATGCGCGGTACGCTCGTACCCTGCACCGCGCACCGGGCCGCTAGCTCAATGGCAGAGCTGCGGACTTTTAATCCGTAGGTTCAGGGTTCGAGTCCCTGGCGGCCCACCAGCCAGAACACCCCCGGAACGGTGATCGTCCGAGGGTGTTTGCTAACACTTCTGCTAACAGCCGCTACGCAGCCACGACATGCACCGGCACGCCGGCGAGCAGAAGCGTGGTCGCGTGGACGTGGCGAAGATCGTGCAACCGGGCAAACGGCAGCGGTTCCAGAGGCCCATCACCCTCGGCGGGGGCGTTGTACGCCTTCACTAGGTCCCTGAGGAGCTGAGTGACGGTGTCGGGGTAGATCGGCCGCCCGAGGCCGGTGGTGAAGACGTGGGGCTCCTTGTCTCCCTGCCACTCGTCGCCCGCAGTGTCCTCGTCGGCTTCCTGTCGTGCCTTGTGTGCCTTGAGAACGGCAACGGTCTCGTCGTCGAGGCTAACGACGCGGATCCGGCCGCTCTTCGTGGTTCCCTCGATGCGCTCGCCGTCGATGATGCCGACCGACCCGGCGATGGTGATCACCTTGCCATCAAGGTTGACGTTCGACCAGCGGAGATTGACCAGTTCACCACGTCGAGCACCGGTGTACGCGGCCAGGTGGAAGAAGGCGAACAGCCGGTGCGACCGCGCGATGGACAGGAAGGTCCGAAGCTGGTCAGGAGTCCAGACGCTCCCCGGTTCGGTATAGGTGTGTTTCGGCCGCTTGGCCCGCTCGACTGGATTAAAGGTGAGCAGTTCTTCCACTTTCACCGCGTCACCGAACGCCTTGCGCAGCACGGCGTGCACGTGGTTGACCGATCGTGTCGACAGCGGTTTTCCATCCTTGCCGCCTTTGGATCGCAGGTGGCCGTACAGCTTGGTGATCGTGCTCGGCCGGACCGCCTGTAACCGCATGTTGCCGATGTTCGGCCGCACGTAGAGCCGAATGATCATCTTGTAGTCCTTGAGGGTCAGCGGCTTGATCTCCATCGCGTGCGTCTCGATCCAGTCATCGAGATACTCGGCCACGGTGACCCTGTTCCGGTCGACGTAATCGCCACGACGTGCCTTCACCCGGGCCTCGTCCCGTGCTTCCTTGGCCTCGTCCTCGGTCACGAATCCGCCTACCCACTTGGGTTTGCTGATTCCGGTCTCCGGGTCTTTGACGCGAATGACGTACGACCAGGTGTTCCCGCGCTTCATAACGCCGTCCCGCAATTTGGTCTGCGGCTTGGCCCCCTTCTTCTTGCTGGCCGGCTCATCTCCTGCCCGACCGTTCGGAGGAGTAGCGGAAGATCTGGTCATGCCGCGTTCTCTCTGCACGCCGACGGCTCGGGCAGGCTCGGCGTCTCCTGGTCCACCACCGGGGCCGTGGCCGGCGTGCTGACCGAGGTGTCCACCCTCCCGGTCCCGGCGCCGCCTTCCGGCCGCCGCGCGCTGCGGGTCACCCTGGACGTCAACAACGGCGCGGCCGGGCGCACCACGACGTTCTACTACGCCGACACCATCGCCGGGCCCTGGACGCAGCTCGGCGATCCGGTCGTCACCGCCGGCACCACCTCGATCTTCGACTCGACCGCAGGCGTCGAGCTCGGCGACGCCGCCGACCTGACCAACAGCCCCGTCACCGGCAGGTTTCACGGCTTCGAGCTGCGCAGCGGGATCAGCGGCAGCGTGGTCGCCAACCCCGACTTCACCACCCAGACCCCCGGCGCCACTTCCTTCGCCGACGCCTCCGGGCGCACCTGGACGATCGCGGGCCAGGCTGAGATCACCAACCGGCAGTACCGCTTCCACGGCGAGGTGTCGTCCTGGCCGCCGCGCTGGGACACCACCGGCACCGACGTCCACACCCCCATCGAACCTCCGGGGTGATCCGCCGCCTGTCCCAAGGCTCCTCGGTGCTGGGCTCGGCGCTGTACCGGGGGAGGCTGTTCGACACCACCGGCCTGGTCGCCTACTGGCCGCTGGAGGACGCCGAAGGCTCCACCTCCATGGCGCCGGCGCTGGCGCACGGCCCGATGACCATCATCGGCGCGCCGCGGCTGGCGTCCTTCGAAGGGTTCGCCGCCTCCAACCCACTGCCCATCCTCAACGGTGCCGAGACGCGCGGCTCGGTCCCGGCCTACACCGACACCGGATCCACCCAGGTGCGGTTCCTGATGGCCGCCCCGGCCGCGGGCGCCGAGGACGGCCAGGTCGTGGCGATGTTCTACACCACCGGCAGCGTGCGCCGGTGGGAGGTGCACTACGGCACCGGCGGCACGCTCGGCCTGCGCGGGTTCGACTCCTTCAACACTCAGCTGTTCACCTCCGGGGGCGTGGCGTTCGCCGTGAACGGAGAACTGCTCATGGTGTCGGTGGAGCTGACCCAAAACGGCGCCAACATCGACTGGAACCTCCTCACCCTGGAGCCGGGCGCCGCCTCGGGCCTCAGCTTCTCCGGCACCCTGGCCGCCAACACCGTCGGCCGCGCCGGCACGATCGCCATCTCCCCCGGCGGGGGCATCACCGACGTCGCCATCGGCCACCTCAGCCTGCAGAACACCATCACCACCCTGTTCGAGCTCGGCGCCCAGCTGGAGGCGTGGGCGGGGAGAAGGCCGGCAGGCGCATCCAACGGCTCTGCCGGGAGGAAGGGATCACCTTCCGGGCACTGGGCGATGTGAACGACACCGTCCGCATGGGACCTCAACGGCCCAACACGCTCATCACGTTGATCCGCGAGGCCGCTGACGCCGACGCCGGCATGTTGTACGAGCCGCGCGATGTGCTCGGGCTCGGCTACCGGACCCGCACCAGCCTGTACGACCAGGCCGCGTCCCTCGCCCTGGACTACCAGGCCTACCAGCTGGCCGGCGAGCTGGCGCCGGTGGATGCCGACCAGCTCGTGCAACGACGTCACCGTGACCCGGGAGGGCGGATCCTCGGCGCGCGCGGTGCTGGAGACCGGCGCGCTGTCGGTGCTGCCCCCGCCGGCCGGGGTCGGCCGCTACGACGAGGCGGTCACCGTGAACGTCGAGCACGACCTGGACCTGTTCGACCAGGCCGGGTGGCGGCTGCACCTGGGCACCGTGGACGAGGCCCGCTATCCGCAGATCGGCATCAACCTGGCCCACGCCCGCTTCAGCGGCAACGCCGCGCTGACCGCCGCCGCCTACGCCCTGGAGGCCGGCGACCGGCTCACCGTCGCCAACCCGCCGGCCTGGCTGCCACCGGAGACCATCTCCCAGCTCGTGCAGGGCTACACCGAGCAGCTCGGCAACTACGAGCACGCCATCACCTTCACCTGCGCGCCGGAGAGCCCCTACCAGGTGGCCGTGTACGGCACCGCGCGCTACGGCCCCCAGGACACCATCACCAATGAGCCGCTGGATGCGACCGAGACCGGCGTGGACATCACCACCCCGACCGGTCCGCTGTGGACCACCTCACCCGGCGGCAGCTTCGACATCGTGATCGGCGGCGAACGGATGACCGTCACCGCCATCGGCGCGGCCACCGGGACGGCGCAGACCCTCACCGTCATCCGCTCGATCAACGGCGTCGTCAAGAGCCACGCCACCGGCGCCAAGGTCTTCATGTACCAACCCGCGATCTACGCACTATGAGGAGGTGACATGCCCGACACCCTGGTCGGCGCCAAGGTCCAGGCCGCCGACTTCCCCGCCGCGGCCTGGGCGTCCGACACGACCTCGATCGACAACATCAGCTCCACCAGCTTCATCGCCGCACCCCGGAGGTGTTCACCACGTTCATCGCCCGACCTCAAGGGCGGTGCTGCTGAGCGTGGGCCTGTCGGCGCGAGACAACGGCGGCGCCAACGCCATCCACCTGGCGCCCGAGATCCGCGAGAACGATGTCACGGGCACGGTGAACCTCTCGCCCAACGTGGTCACCCGCGGGGTCGGCATCCCCGGCGAGCCGGACTCCTTCGTCTACCGGTCCCGCACCACGATCCGCACCGGGCTGATCCCCGGGCAGCTGTACTTCGTCCGCACGATGCACAAGGTGTCCGGCGGCACCACCGCGGACCTGCAGGTGCGTGACGTCACCGTCTGCCCGTGCCCGCTCGGCGGCAACTACGCCGGCCAGCCGGTGCGCGCACTGGACTTCCCGCCCCCGCAGTGGGCGCAGGACGCCACCTCGATCACCAACCCGACCAGCACCGCCCACACCGCGGGGACGCCGGCGGTGTCGGTGACGTTCATCGCGCCGACCTCCGGCCGCGTGCTGATCATCGTGGGCGGCGGCGTCGGCAACTCGGCGGGCGCCGACCGCATCTTCCTGTCCCCGGAAGTCCGGCTGACCAACGCCGCCGGCGCCGTGGTGCTGACGCCGCAGGTCACCAACCACGGGTTCGCCTCCGACAACGCCGCCTCCACCACCGTCTACGGCAGCCGAGAATCGGTCCTGGAAGCCTCACCCCCGGCCAGCAGTACTTCGCCCGGGTGATGTACGCGGTGGCGGCCGACCCGGGCGGGCAGACCGCCGACATCGCCGCCCGCGACATCGGGGTGGTGCCGCTCCCATGACGATCAAACCGGGTGACCTGGTCCGCTCCATGGGCGTGACCGCCTTCTACCACGAAGACACCAGCCTGGTGCAGCTCACCAACACCGCCTACGAGCCCGGAACCCTGGAGGTCGGGGTGTACTTCGTCGCCCCGGCCTCCGGCACCGTGCGGCTCACCATCGGCGGCGGAGTGCGTGACAACGGCGCCTCCGCCCTGGACCGGGTGTTCCTGGCCCCGCAGCTGTTCCTCGGCAGCAGCACGGGCACTGAGGTCCTGGCCCCGAGCGTGAGCCTGCGCGGCTACGGCAGCGTGGCCGAGGACACCGAGTTCCAGTACGGCTGCCGGGTCAGCCTCATCACCGGGCTCACGCCCGGTGAGCTGTACTACATCCGCACCATGCACGCCACCAGCGCCGGCACCGACCCCGACACCGCCGACATCGCCGCCCGCGACATCATCGTCATCCCGATGCCATGAGACCCCTGGTAACGCGCCTGCCGGCCTGGGTACGCACCCAGCCCTTGGACGCCATGTTCGCCGTCCTGGGCATCCCCTCGGCGGTCGCGACGCTGACCGGGGTCGCCACCTCGCACGCCCTGGAGACCCTGCTGCCCTGGTGGGCCAACCGCCTGTGGGCGCTGTGCCTGCTCGCCGGGTGCATCGCCTGGCTGGCCGGGCTGTCCGGCGTCCGCGAACTGGAGGGCCGGCTGGTGGTGACGCGCCTGCCGGTGCTGCTGCTCGGCCTGCAGCTGCTGTCGATGACCTGCCTGGTGTACGCGGTGGCGATCGTGGCGGTGGCCGGGTGGGACGGCGTGCTGGCCGCCTACCCGCTGCTGGTGGGGACCTTGGCCACCTACATCCGCCGCGCCGATCTGCTGTGCCGGCGAGGTGGCGATGGCACCTGAGACGCTCACCACCCTGGGCACGGTCATCAGCGCGGTGCTCGGCGGCGGCGCGATCACCGCGATCACCGGCTACCTGCGCGACCGCCGCAAGGACAAGGGGGACTTCACCGTCTCCACCTTCACCACGCTCAAGGAGATGAACGACCGGCTCAACAAGCAGGTCGCCGAACTACAGACCCTGCTGGACACCGAGCGCGCCCAGCGCCGGGACCTGGAGGACACCGTGGCGCGCGAGCGGCGTGAACGCCGATCGCTGGAGGACCGCGTCAGCGCGCTAGAGCGCGAACTGGCCACCCGGAACCCCGGGGAAGCGCCATGACGGCGGCCTCCCCGGAATACTTCGGCGCCTGCTGCGGAGCAGTCGTCCACCTGGGTGCCTCGCTGTGACAGGTCATCCGTCCGCTGGCGGCCTACGCCGCTGGCTGTGAGTTCCGGCGGTAAAAGGCCGGGTATCTCCAGCGCTATTTGGCCAGACGTGATCTCTTTACGGCAAGCGGGACGATGGTGGTGAGCATGACTCCTATATTCGTAGCAGGAGAAGCATCTACTGCTTGGCTGCCGAACAGGCGATCGGAGCCGACCGCCTGTCGCTTCATCTGAAGCGCCATTGCTGGTTGTGCCCTCCGTCGCAGGTTCGCTGGTGGATGTAGGCTCCGTCCAACATGCTTGAGTTCGACACGACAGCGCACTTGCTGGTTCGCCGGTTCACGATCATGAAGTAGTCGGCATCCGTTGGAGTGATGCGCCATTCCTGCTCTCGCGCTCCGGCACAGCGCTGATGCGACAGACTAACTCCGTCGTTTGGATTACCGCCTCCCACGGTCAGGCACTGGCCGTTGTGAGAGGCTCGGATGTTGTAGTAACCATCGCTGGTTGATACGAAGGTCCATTCCTGGCTGCCGCGTCCGTTAGTGCACGTCTGCTGCTGGACGAGAACGGTGCCGGTCGCATCCATGCATTTGTCGCTGTGCCTGGCTACCAGCTGCTTGGGGGTCGTGGGGACCGTCGGGCCCGGCAAGGGGGTGGGGTGGAGGCGCTCAGCGCGCACGATGGTGTCGTCCACCCATAGTTCGGTCTGCTCGGCGTTGGTCCGCACTTGGACCTTGATCTTCACATCGCAGGTGGCGGTGGCATGGTCGGACGGGCACTTGATCATCCCGGTACGGATCAGGGAACTCTCGTGAAACTGTCCTGAGTCCGGACGGGCGTAGTCCCATATGAAGATGGTCGGGTCGTCGGTCGTCGACACCGGATGCAACTCGGCGCCGTCGGCCAGGATCCGGCTCTGGCACCAGCCTCCCACTGGGCCCGCGCACCGCGTCTCGGCATTCAGCCACACGGTGACCAGCGATTGCCGGCCCTTGGGGACCTGGAGGGTCAGCGACCCGCAGTCCAGATCCGTCCAGTTCGCGCCCTTGACCGTGTGGCCGGCGATGTTGGTGCTGGCCTCGACCTGATGAATGTCCGACCTCGACGACCATGCCTTGCAGTCACTTGGCTCGTGCAGGCTGGACATCGGCACCGTTGCGGCCTGAGCGGCCTGCCCCAGGCCGGCACCAGCAGTGAGCGTGCCAGCAGCCATCAGGGCAAGTGTCGCGAACTGTCGCGCTTTGTTTCTCATGGGCAAGTCCCCCCGACTCCGCAGTTCTGCCATCGGAAACAACGTCTGAAGACCCCGGTCCACGCGGGATCGGGTATCCGGTGATCATGAGTTGGTCAACCACGCCAACGAGCAGCTCAACGTGGTGCGCACGGCGTTCCCAGGGGTGAGAACTGACCGTCCCGGCCAGGGGGTTGGCCAACCCCGGTCGGAGAGAGAAGTTGGCGTACGTTTCCGTTCCGCCGCGCTCTGCCCCCGCGTCCGGCGTTGGAGATCGTCGCCCAGGCGGGCGGACCGCCTGGGCGAACTGACCGACCGCCTCAAGGGCGGCCTCGGTCAGGGGACGATGAGGTGGAAGCCGGTGTCGCGGGCACCGGCGGCGGCGGTACCGATGCCGACAAATACATCGCGGGAGTCCCCGCAGGCGGCGAAGTTGTCGGGGCGCACGTGGACACTGGTGCCCCAGCTTCCGCTCCACTGGGCGGTGGCGACCGGGACGGTGGAGGCAGGGTTGATGTCGGAGTCGAGCCGGACGCAGTACTGGCCGACGGCGATCTTGCGGGCGCCGATGACGCCCTTGGAACGCACGACGTGGCCGTCGGCGGTGATGATAGCCACGGCGCGGACACCCGAGGCCGTGGCGCCGCCGAGATCGGCCTGCGCCGGGGTGGCAAATGCGCCAAGCGTGACGGCACAGGCGGTCAGGGTCATGGCGATGGTCATGGTGGTCTGCTTGACGTGCGGCATGCCGACTCTCTCTCGCGCAAAGGGACTGTGCGGGGACAGGCTTGTCACCGGGCCGGATAACGTTGTCCCGGCTCCTGCAAAGCCAGCACTTAATGTAGATTTTCTGCTACAGAGCGTGCTCGGCGACACGGTAAAGATGATCTATGCATGCTGGAATGACCCAGCAGCTGCAGTAGAGCCACGACGCACGCGGCCCGCTCGACCTGGTCGCACGGCCGGGCGGGCACCCGCAATCTCAGCCACGAATCAGTCGGCAACCGCTCCAGAACCCGGCGTCGAGAACGACCCACAGGCCTGGGATCCCAGGCGGACGGGTGCCCGGCAGGGGTGCAACTACCTGACTTCCCAGGCGCTGGAGTGTGATGATGCCCCGGGCCGTCACCCTGGTATACCCGCCGTCGTCATATCACCTCGAACGGTGAGCACGCTGCTGTAGGGTCGGCCCGTCGGCTCCTCGGCGAGCCAAGACCACGGTCCCCCCGGGGCATCATCGCGGACCGCCGGTCGCATGCCGGACGCCCCCGCCTCCACTCGGCTGGAAGTGGGGGCGCTTTGCCTTCCAGCAGGATCAGCCGTCGTAGTCGGCCTGCTCGGCCCGGTACACAGCCTCGCTGGCGACGTCGAGCATGGGCCCGCGCCAGGAGACGACCGGACTGGCCTGCCGGTGACCTGCGAAAGTGACATCAGCCGCCGCCACCCCGATAAGCCCGATATGAACCCGCTCGCACGGCTACGCCGCCCTCCCGCCGCGCCCGCGCCGTCCCTCATCCTGGCCGCGCTGCGCGTGCCGCGCGCCGCTTGGTGGTGGATCCTCCCGGTCAGCGCGCTCATCGCCGCCGTGGTGTACGGAGTGGCCCGTTGGCTGCTCACCAGCCTGCCCCCCGAGCCAACAGGGGCGGCTGAGGCCGCCGCACGCAACGAGGCGGTGCGCACCGCGCTGGCCGCCGGTGCCGGCGTCGGCGCGGCCGTCACCGTGATGCTCACCTTCCGCCGCCAGCGCCACCAGGAGCTCTCAGCCCATGCCACTGCGGCCCTGGCCGAGCGCAACGCCGAGCTGGCTGAGCGCAACGCCAAGGCCGCTGAGCATGACGCCATCGAACGCCGTGTCACCGAGCTCTACACCAAGGCCAGCGAGCAGCTCGGCAGCGCGAAGGCCGCCGTCCGCCTGGCCGGCCTCTACGCCCTGGAGCGCCTGGGTCAGGACAACCCCGAGCACCGCCAGACCATCGTCAACCTCATCTGCGCCTACTTGCGTATGCCTTACACCCCGCCGTGATGCTGCTCGGTGACCTGGGGCTTCGACCATCCTTGGAGCTGAATTCACGGCCGCGCATCAGACATACTCCTGCCATGCTGTTACGGACCGAACACTTACGCCCCGCCGCCGACCACCTCGAGGCCGCCTTGCAGCGGCTGCGACCCTACGGCGAGGCGGGCATCAACGACCTCGGCTCGCTCGACGAGCAGCTGCCACAGATCCAGAAGTGGCTGGCCGATCTGGATCTCGACGACTTCTACAACTCCTATGTGGAGTTCGCCCTCGTGCTGGCCCTCGCCCTGCCGCAAGACGGGCCGGTCGACAACTCGGGCGTCGAGCGCACCGCGGAAGGGTGGGTGGTGGCCAGGGGCAGGCCTGTGGTGTGGTTCGGCGACGCGCACTTCGACGCCGACCTGACGCTCGACGGCCCCCTGATCGTGCTCGGGGACCTCACCGTCGACGGGCTGCTCTGCGACGGCGACGTCGACCACAGCCTGTTCGCCGCCACCGGCGACCTGCGCGCCCGCGCCCTCCGCACGGGAGCGTTCAACCTGGTGCTCGGTGCCATCGAGGCGGACGTGATCGTCTGCTTCAACAATGACGGCAGCCTCGAGGCCGGGGGCGACATCACTGCGGACCTCTTCGTCCAGGACCAGCATTCCTACGGTCTCGGCGGTGACCTCCGTCTCCGGGTACCGGTGCTGGACTGGCTCCCGGACGGCTCGCCGGTCGAAGACGAGCGCACCGCGGACGAACGGCTCGCCCTCTGGCTACCCGCCGACTACACCACCCTCGACGAAGACGGCGAAGTCGAAGTGGACACCTGGCGCGTCCTCACCGAGGCCGCCGCGGGCCGCTCCCCCGTGCTGCCCACCCCCCGAAGCTGAGTCCCCTCCCCCGACCCGCTGCCCCGTGCAGCCTCCGCTGTCTGGTCAGTTGCGGGGGGCGGATTCGGCGGCGGCTTTGAGGTCGTTGAGCCAGGTTTCGAGGCCCATGTCCGAGTTGGGGTCAGCTTGGGGGCCGGTGTGGCTTTCTTCGGTGCGGACGAGGGTGCCGCCGGGGACTTTGATGAAGTTCCAGACATGGATGCCGTCGATGTGGAATCCGGCGCCGTCGGCAGGTCCGGTCCAGCGGACGCACCTGCCGTACTGGAGTTGCTGGACAGTGGAGGTGATGACCACCGTGGAGGGCGGGAACGGGGGGTTGGGGGGTAGGTGAATGGTCGCCTGGAACTGCGAGTGCTTGCGCAGTGGGCCCGAGTCGAGACGCTTTATGGTCATGGGGGCGACGGGCTTCTGCCAGGAGGGCCAGCCTTCCACGTCGGTCTGCAGATCCCAGATCGTGCGGAGCGGCGCCTGAATGAAGATCTCGGTCCGATAGCGGGCTTTGGCGGCCGGGTCGACACCTTTGCCTTGGCAGGTCAGTGAGGCCGGGCCGGTGCCGTGACCGAGGGTGGCGGCCTGGGCGGGCGCGACAGTGGGGCCGAGGACGCCGGCGACAGCCAGCGGGACCGCGAGCAGGGCAGCACGCGCGCCCGTCCGGCGACGAGGGGTTCGCGAGGTGGTCGAGCGAGTACCGAACATCCTTCTCCTCTGTTCATCGACCGGTCCGGCCAGTCGAGTTATCATCACTAGCGATAGTTAGAGCTTATAACGAAACGCGGTGAGCATCAATAGGAGAAGCGAGAAGCTATAACTGGCGTGAGCGTGCCTGCCGAAGCACATCTATGCAGTTCCAGCACGAGGTCAGGTGTATGACGGCAGCGTCCCCGAGCTGCTGCGGTTGATCCCGCTCAGCGACCTCGGCCTTGAGCGAGGTTGGCCCCCACCACCAATGAACTGGGCAGACGCTCAGATCCCATGATCCGGAAGCTTGCTCAGGGTCGCGGTTCAGAGTGCAGTTGTCGGCAGCGGGGTGCGTCGTTCAGGCTTAGCTGGTGCAGGTGTGCGGTCTGGGCTTATTGACGTGGTCATTCGCGGCAGCGGCACGGCCGGTGGTCTGTTCCGCGGGTTCGGGCGGGTCTTCACCATGCTGTGGGAGTTGAGCAGACTCGGATGACTACCGACGCACACGCCTTGCTGCCCATCGCTCTGCATGCGGTTGCCGTCGCCAGGGAGCTGATCAGGACCACGCTGCCCGGCATCCTCACTGCCAAGGGTGAAAGCGACATGGCTACCGAAGTGGACTACGTCGTCGAGAGAGCGGTACGGGACCACCTCGCCCGGCACACGCCCATCCTCGGTGTCATCGACCTGCCCTTTCTTGGCTCGCGGTACGCCGCTACCGAGGGTGGCGGAGCCACCGTCAACGGTCAGCCCATCAAGGCGAGCGATACCACCACGCTGAATGCCGCCCTGGTGTCCATCGGCGACTACTCCATAGGTACTCACGCCGAACAACGGAACCGGCAGCGCCACGCCATCACCCGGCGGCTCGCTGCCCGCGTGCAGCGCATTCGCATGTTCGGGTCGGCAGCCATCGACCTGGTATGGGTGGCCGAAGGCAAGATCGACGCCTGTGTCATGCTCGCCAACAAACCCTGGGACACCGCCGCCGGCGTCATCATCGCCAAGGAAGCCGGAGCCCATGTCACCGATATCGACGGCACGCCGCACACCACACGATCCAGGGCTACGATCGCAGCCGCCCCCGGTATTCTCGCCGGCATCCTCGCGCTCGTCGGCGAATCTGAGGGCCCTAACGCGTAGCGCGGACACGTTCAGGCTTCGCCTGACGCAGGTATCTCCTTTGGAGGGACCTCACGTAGAAGAGGATCTCCGGTAACACCCAGGTCGTTCCTGGCGCGTTCCATCATGAGATAGCGGTACTGGCCCTTCGCGGTCGGGTCGATGGTATCCGCGGGTCTCCGCAAACTGAGATGCAAAGCGCGAGTGTAGTCGTGCGCGGCTTGAGCCATGACAGGCGAACAGAAGAGTTCGACGCTCTTTTTGGCGAGCCACAGCTGGTGGAGGGCTTCTTCGGTGTCGGAGGAAGCAGTCGACACACCGGCCTGGGCTTGCCCGTCAACGATCATTTCTACGCGCTGAGCCGCTTCGAGAAATGACAGGATGGCGGATTTCCGCTCAGCGCGTTCCGCTATCCGCTTTTCGTATTCCAGACGTTTGGAGTCCGTCCGAGTGCCTAAGTACTGGCCAAGTAGCGTGCCACACGTCCCGAGCAGCACCCCTAGCAGGGGCAGCAGAGTCGCACTCATGGTCTTCCAGTCCATGCACTGATGATCGCAAGGACGAGTCCGGTCCGCACACACGCCGTATAGCGGGCGCATTGTCGGCCAGCCGGGTGCCGATGAGTTTTGTGGGTGAGAACGCGTGGGTCGTCATCGGCCGTGGTGGCGCCCAGGCCGTACTCGGGGTCGTGCCCGGCGGCCCACCCGGCCCAGTGCTTCAGCGTGGCCGCCGTGGCCGGGGCGTTCCCGCCCATCGGGCCGGACCCGACGACGTCCGGGTCTTCCCGGGCGCATCGTGCGGCCAGGTCCCGCATCAGGGCCACGCTCTCATTGAAGGTGCGGCGGTTCGGACCGGCCGACTGCAGGTAGGTGCCGGTGTTCCAGTGGCACCGGATCGGTGTGCTGCGGCCGACGAAGCGCGGGTCCATCCGATCGTGTCGTAACGGCTCCCGAGGGCGGGCGCGGCCTGGCCGAGGCGCGCCATGTGCAGTCCGGATTCCCCCGGGCCGCCGGGGTTGCCGAGAAGGATGCCGCGGCGCTGGGCGGGGTCGGTGGCCTTGATCCGAGAGATCGCCACAGAGATGGTCCGCCCACCGGGCTTGCGGTGGTCCAGGGGGACGACGACCTCGGCACACCGTGCGCCCGCCGCGTCCAGGTCCTCACCGACGTGGTCGTCCGGTCCTGTCGTGCAGGCGTGCCGGTCGAGTGCCTGATGGTGGAATCGGGCCGGCCCGTCGGTTACGGCGGGGGTTTCGGCGACGGCCGGGGCGCCGGTCAGGGCGAGACAGGTCAGTGTGAGGGCGGCGGCGGTGGCCAGGGCCGGCAGGCCACGCCGCCCGGCGGAGCCGCGTTCGGCGGGAGAGGGGGCAGCGGAGTGCGACATGGGGGGATTCCCTGCTCGATGGTCGTCTACGGTGCCGCTCAAGCATGGAATCGGGAGCGTTCGTGATCGGCCCGTCTGCTGGAGTCGCCAGGTACAGCCAGCGCTACCTTCTCGCCGGAACCGGTGACCTCTCGGCTGTCGGCCAGTTCAGGTGCAGGAAGATGGCTACCGTCGGCAGGGTTTGCCACGTCCGGGTGGTTACTCCTGGCCTGGGGTGGGGACCGCGTAGCCGGGGATCGAGGGCCAGCGGACGGTCAGGACTACTGATTGCTCTTCGGCGTGCCAGGAGTGGTCGACGCCGTGGCCCCAGACGACGTAGTCGCCCTGCTCGGTCAGGAGCACGCTGCGGCCGGGGAGCTCGACGCGGAAACGGCCGCTGATCAGGATGAGGAGCGCGGTGCGCTTCTCTCCGGTGACCCATTGGGCGCGCCGGTCGCCGGCGGGGTGGACGAACCACTTGATCTCGACGTCGTCACTGTGCCGTGCGTCGTCGGCGGGTTTGAAGTGCCCGAGCAGCCAGCCACGGTCGGTGACCGAATCGAGGTGGGCGTTCCCCACGTAGACGTTCTCTGTCACGGACCTGGACGCTAGCACCGGCCATTTCGAGGAAACGCGATGACGTCCCCGGGCGGGGGCTCCGAGATGATCAGCGGCATGGGGCAGGGCGGCGGGGGTGCCGCCGCCCTGCCCTGTCGCGTCAGTGGGTGGACGCGCTCCGCGGCGTCAGTGGGAGAACGCCTGGAACTCCGCCGCCCGTACCTCGTCGTGGCGAGGGTTGACCGTGGCGCAGTCGGTCGGCGCGCTCGGGTTGGTCTGCTGCTGGCCCGCGTACAGCGGGTTGCCGGTGCACTGCGAGGTGAGCGCGCGCAGCATCAGGTGTGTGGCGTCGGTCGGCGGCACGCGGAACGACCTGATGATCAGCTCGGGGCTCACCGGCCGGGGACGGACCCCGGGGAACGCGTCCGGCCGGCTGGTGTAGACGGAGTGGAAGTTGGCCGTGTCGGCGCAGCCGGCGCGGCAGGCGAGCACCTCGAAGGAGCGCAGGGCCGTGAAGCGGTCCTGGGAGCCCGGGTCGACCGGGTCCTCCCAGTCGAGCCTGAGCATGGCACTGACCTGGATCCTGCGGACGGTGACCGGGCGGTCGCCCGCCAGGTCCACGACGACCGACTTGCCGGCGACCGGGCCGCTTCTGGAGACCCAGTTGGACCCCTCGGTGTCGTCGATCAGCTTGTCCTGGTTCTCGCCGTCGCCGGAGACCGTCGCGCCGGCGGCGGCGGACGCGAGGTTGGGTGACAGGGGCACCCGGAGCCGTTGTGTCCGGCCGGCCGAAACGGCCGACGTGAGCCGGGTGTGGCCGTAACCGGCGCCGACGACCAGGAGGCGGTAGGTGCCGGGCGTCAACGCGACCGTGTCGCCGAGCGGGGTGGCCGGGTCGGTGTCGGCGACGGGGAGCGCGCGGGCCTCGTAGTCGCCGACGTAGAGCCGCAGCACCGCGCCCTCGGCGGCACCATCTGAGGTCAGGCGCAGCGAGCCGTTCTCGCCCGTGGGGTTCACGAAGCTCGGCGCGGGGTTCTCGTCGTTCCGATCGGTGCCGTCCGCGCCTTCGCCCATGCCGTGCTCGGCGAACACCCGCCAGATGATGTCCTGGTTCGCGCCGCCGAACCGGATGCGGTCGGCGGCGAGCAGGGCGTCGCGCATGTCGACGAAGCCGTCCGCGCTGGAGTCCGTCAGCAGCAGCCCGTCGAACAGGAGCTGGATCCAGCGCCGGTTTCCCGGACACCGGTCGATGGGCCGCCGCCCGTCGGCGCAGGCCCGCTGCTGGACGAGGGTGCCCTTGCCGTATCGCTTGAGGAAGGCCGCGCGCAGATCGAACTGGGTCGCCGACCAGATCTCACTCTCCGAATGGGTCTGGAAACCCCACAGGTCGTACCCGATGTCGCTGTAGTTGAGCGGCGACTTCGACATGTCGTAGTTCCTTATGCCGTGCCCGGTGTCGCCGGTGACATAGCCGCCGATGATGTACGGCGTGTCACCGGACGGGGGGAAACCGTACTCGGCGAGGAACTCCACGGCGAACAGGTCGCCGGTGGCCTCCGCCAGCCCTCCGCCCTGCCAACTGGCCCATCCGGCGTCCGGTCCGCCGACCATGCGGCTCGATATCGCGTGGGTGTACTCGTGGCCGATGACCGTCATGTCGTAGTCGCCGTCCACGCAGGGGCCGTAGAACAAGCCGCCGATCGGCCCCCACAGCCCCATGCTGATGACCGGCGAGATGCCGTCAGGGGTGTTGGCCTGGCCGGCCACGTTGAGGGCGCCCGACGCCACGGCGCCCGACTGAGCGTTCGCCAGCTCAGGATCCCCGCCCTGCCCGCCGCGGTCGCCGTTGTCGGCTTGCATGTTCCACGCGGTCTCGGTGAAGCCGAGCCGGTAGGACCAGTCGTGCAGACGGTTGAGCGCCGCGTGCAGGTTGGCGATCGCCGTCTCCAGGTCGACCTTGCCCGGCCGGGTGAGGGTCGCCCGGTCGCACGTGGACTCGTACCAGGTGTTCTTCCAGGGGTAGGTGTAGTCGCGGTTCGGCGACGGGGCGTTGCCGTGGGTGCCGCCTCCGTGCTGGTCCGTGTACTCCTGGGCGTCGAAGGTCCGTACGGCGTTCCCCATGCTGGTGAAGGTCGGGGCGTTCGTGGCGGGGTCCACGTCCCAGGCCCGTCCGCTGCTCGGGTCGCCGCCGGTCACGAGGTCGCAGCGGGGGCCGGGCGCGTGGCACAGGCGCCGCCGGGTGTCGGCGGAGGAGTAGTCGCTCGGCGGGTTGGCGGGGAAGACGGTCCAGGACGGGTTGCCGGGGTCGGCGTCCGCGAAGCCGTCCACGAGGTTGTCGCGGACCAGGATCGCGCCGCTGACCGCGTCCACGTGCGTGGTGTACCCGGCGACGTCTCCGTCCTTGCTCAAGGCGATCAGCACGACCTGGTACGCGCGGTGCACCCCGTCGGGCGCCGGTACGGCCACGGGCCTCACCCGCTTGTTCCTGACCGTCGCGAGGTCGACGCCGCCGTCCTTCGCCGCGATCTCCACGGCCTGCTGCTCGCCGATCGCGGCGGCCGGAGGTGGGGCCGTGTCGCGCGAGAGCGAGGAGGTGGCGTACTCCACCTTCCCGTCCACGACGCCGATCGTCACCATTCCATCCACCCCTGCGGGCAGGCCACCGAAGCGCTGCCGCAGCAGGACGGCGTGGCCGGGGCCGATCGGGTTGACCGCGACCCGCTCCAGCGCGTCCACATCCGCCGCCGGCAGGCCGAAGAGGTTCTCGTGGCTCTTGAGGTACGTGCGGGCGGCCTGGACCGGGTCGGCGCCCAGGTGCTCGGCCAGCGGCGCGGACCCGGTGATGACGGCCGGGGTGCCGAGCGCGTTCCAGCGCACCTGGGCGCCCGGCCCGGCGGCGCGCGCGTTCAGGCCGGCCGGCGGCGGGACGCTGCCCCGCCGGTTGTCCAGGTCCGGCTTGCCGTGCCCCGCGGCCCGGGGGTCCCGGATCGCGGGGGTGCCGGCGCTGGGCGCGCGCTTCGCGGCCTCGGCGGGCCGGGTGATCCCGGTGGTCGTCGCGAGGGGGAGAGCCGCCGTCGCGACGCCTACTACGGCGACGACGGCGCGTAACCAAGGTCTGGTCGACACATTTCCCTCCTAAACCGGCAGATATGTAACTACTTCGCCAGGCGTATCACGGACGATAAATCCCTACAACACCCGATAAATCCTCAGAAATTAGCGGCTGAGTAGCCTCGACGGGCAGCACAAATCGCCCCGCCTGCCCCCTGTACCGCGTCGATGTGCGGCGCATAATGGCCGAGCCGGTATTACCGGGCGTATCCTCGGCTCACCAGGTATTCGCCGACCAGCCCATCGATCGTTTCTACGGCCGGTCGCCGGTCATGGAACGCGCGGTGGCTTCGTCAGGTCCGGCGCCGTTCGCGGGCTGGAACCCGAGCCGGGTACGGCCGGCGTCGCGCGAGGGCTCGTCCTGGGCGCGTGAGTTCGCGAGGACGGCGACCGGGCTCACCACCAGAGCGGTGACGGTGGGTCGCGGACCCGGGTGGCGTGACAGCGCCGGGGAATCCGCCGTGCGGGCGGTGTGGCGTAGGACGACTTTCTCAAGTGAGCCCCCTCTCCTGAGACGGCGTACCGGTGCCGCCGGCTCTGGCGCACCGGACGCCATGACCCAGTGATCACGCTATGCAAGCAGGCACACCGAGTTCCTCAGCAGAAGTACTGAACTCACGCGCGGCCGGGATCCCGGGCCGAGACACGCCGCGGCCATCTCCCTGACGCCGGGCATCCCGATCTGTTGAGGGGGGCATACGGCGCTTCATCGGGGAGTCGCGATCGCTGAACAGCTTTTCAGAACATTTCGCGTCGATTCGACATCCGGGCCGCCCAGTGTGGACGGTTCCAATACAGCCCTCGGACCGTGCGCACCCCTTCGGCGCCGACCGGCCGCACTCGAACTCCGCTCGGGTTGTTCGTTATATGCCATCGCGTCCCGATCTCGCCTATCCGATGCCGCAGGACGCACGCATTAACGGAAAGCGCAGGACGGCCGACGCTGCGCGATGACCGCAGTTGACGGCGACCATTTCGAGTCGATCCGGCGTTCAAATCCGGCGAAAATCGTGGTCGCGCTGTCGCGGAATGTGATTCCAATAAGTGCGATGGCGAGAGGTCGTAAGCTCCACTATACTGCGGTGACCGTTGAGCAGAGCTCTCGGAATTGCTCGCGTTATATCCGAGTTAGGATTCTTTTAATGCAGCCCTTTTTAGGACGTATCTCCGCCGTCACCCTCTCCGCGCTGACCGCCCTCCTGGTCAGCGCGGGGTGTTCCGGTGGCACCCAGCAGTGCCTGGACGCGGGCGGTATCGTCACGAGCACCGTGCAGAAGGCCACCGCCCTCTCCGAGGACCCCGCGGGGATGGAAAAGGCTCTGAACGACGGAGCCGCCAAGCTGGCCGAGGTCGCCGACAAGACGAGCGACGACGAACTCAAGAAGGCCGCCACCGAGGTCGCGGAGAAGCTGAAGAACCTCGACGTCACCAACGACGACACCGCCATCAAGGCACTGGAGAAGTTGGGGACCGACTCCGCGAAATGGGCGGGGCAGCTCATCGACGCCTGCTGATTCACCGCGCGAAGGCGCCCCCGTCCCGGTAGTCCGGGAGCAGGCCGGGCCGCCCGGCGCGCAACGCCCTCTTGGCCGTTCGATACGAGTACGGCCAAGAGGGCGTTTTCAGTGTGGACCGCTGATATCCACGACGGTGGTATCCAGGGTCGGCGTGCAGCGCGTTATTCTCGCCCGCGCTCAGGGGCGTTTCACAGAAACGGCGTTGTAGGGAGTCGTGGGAGTGGGAGGCGTGGCGAAGCGGGCGTTGGGGAGGTAGAGGCGGTCGCGGAAGGCGGCGATCGTCGTGGGGACGTCGAAGCGCGGGTCCGTGAGCTTGCCGACGACCTTGCCGGTGGTGGCGTGGCGGTCCAGTTCGATGGAGGTCACCGTGTTGAGGCGGTTCTGGACGACGCGGAGCGTGCGGCCCTGCAGGAGCAGGCCGTCCCCGGCGGCCAGGGTCTCGGCGCCGATGTCCACC
Organism: Sphaerisporangium siamense; assembly: GCF_014205275.1. Lineage (NCBI taxonomy): Bacteria > Bacillati > Actinomycetota > Actinomycetes > Streptosporangiales > Streptosporangiaceae > Sphaerisporangium > Sphaerisporangium siamense. The sequence goes on along the minus strand of NZ_JACHND010000001.1, from coordinate 1,887,174 downwards.
AGGGTCGCCGCACCGGTCGAGGGGTCGACGCGGAACAGCTTGCCGGTGCTGGACTGGATGATCACCAGGGCCTTGTGGTCCGGGGTCGGAGTGATGCCGTTGGCGTTGAAGCCGGGCGTGTAGACGATGTCGCCGCTCAGCGGCACCTTCACCGCCTCGTCCGGCAGGGCTCCCCTGCGCCCGAACGGCAGCTTGTACAGGACGGGGTTGGTGGAGTCGGTGAAGTACGCGGCGTCGGGCGTGACGATGACGTCGTTGACGAACGCGGCGCCACTGGTGAGTTTGTAGGACTTGATGACCTCGCCGCTGCGGGCGTCGATCACGCGGGCGTCGCCGCCGCTGCCCCCGGCGACGAAGAGCCGGCCGCGCGGGTCGACCTTGAGGCCGAGGGACGGGGTGCCCGGCCCGGGGTTGATGATCTTTCCTTCTCCTGTGCGCAGGTCGGCGCGGTAGATCGCGCCGTTCGCGCGTGAGCCGAAGTACGCGGCCGGACCCGGGCCGATCGCGATCCCTTCCGGCTGGAAACCGTCGGGAAGGGAGAACTCGGTCGGGTAGCTCGGCTTGCCCGCGGAGGCGGACGCGGGGCTCGTGGTTCCGGTCGCGGCCTCGGCCGTGGCGACGGCCGGGGTCGACACGAGGAGGGTGAGGAACCCCGTTACGAAAGCTGCCACCTTCATTGGACGACATCCCATCTGTCAGGGGGTGCGGTGATCACCGACGTGCCCGCCGGGCGGCGCGTTGGGCGTACGGCGCCCGGTCGTCGTGCCTGTCCGTGTGAGTCGTCGTGCCATCGTGCGATGCGACCGTCGGCCCGGTGGATCGGCGGACGGTCACGCAGGCGGCGTTCTGCCCCGCGAAGTCCCGTTCGAAACGTGGCCGAGTGTCAGATGGGAATCAGGAGCACGGAGGTTCAGCTGCCCGACCTTCGGGTCGCGGATGTCATGAGGCACGCTAATCGCATCGTCATCCGTATCAAAGGTGCTCCCGTGCGGCGCGAGTTAAGCGCGGGGAAACGTCAGGTGTCTAATGGGCTATATGAGGTAATAAAAGGGCTATAAGCCATGATCTAGAACTTCGTCCTGTTACGATGCGCCAATGGCGGCTAGGGAAGAACTCACCCCCAAGGCTCTCGACCGGATCCCTGGCTGGTTCTGGGGGACGGACCAGCGCCTCTTCAGCTGGATCCTCTCGGAGAAGGCCGCCGACGAACCCCCGGGCGACCTGCTGGAACTCGGCACCTATCTGGGCAAGAGCGCGATCCTGATCGGCGCCCACCTGCGTGAGGGCGAGACCTTCACCGTGTGCGACCTCTTCGAGTCCGAGGCGCCCGAGGAGGCCAACAACACCGAGACCAGCCGTTCGTACCGCACGCTGACCCGGGACCAGTTCGAGGAGAACTACCTCACCTTCCACGACGCGCTGCCCAGGATCGTGCACGGCCCCACCTCGGTCATCCTCGACCACGTCGCGCCGGGCTCGTGCAGGTTCGTCCACGTCGACGCGTCGCACCTCTACACGCACGTCCGGGAAGACGTACTGGCGGCGCGGCAGGTGCTGAGGCCGGACGGCGTCGTGGTGTTCGACGACTACCGCAGCGTCCACACCCCGGGCGTCGCGCTGGCGGTGTGGGAGGCGGTGGTCAACCTCGGGCTGGAGCCCATCGCGGTCAGCACGCAGAAGCTGTACGGCACGTGGGGCGACCCCGAGCCGCTGCGGACGCGCCTGCGGGCGTGGCTGGAGAAGAGCTCCGACCTGTGGTTCACCGTCGACCCGCTCGGGGACCGGGACCTGCTGCGCGTCAACGAGAAGAAGAAGCCCGCGGAGCCTGCGGTGGACGCCGCGACCCTGCGCCGCCTCGGCGCGGACCTCAAGCGCACCTCCGAGGAGCTGAAGCGGTCGCTCGCCGAGTCCCGCGCCACGACCGCGGCGCTGCGCAAGGCGACCTCGGAGATCAGCCTGGCCGGCCCGGTCGCCCAGCGCGCCGTCCGCTGGACCCGCGGGCGCCTGCGCAAGAAGAGCGCGAAGGAGACCTGACGGACGCCCGGCGAAGAAGGCTCAGCACGGACGGGACGGGGCGCGGTCTGAGGTGGGCCAGAGGTAGGGCAGGTCGTCCGGGGTGCCGGCGAAGAGCGGACCGTAGAAGGACGGGTCCTTGCGGACCAGGGCCGACCTGTGGCTGAGGTGCAGCGCCCGGTCGCCCAGCCACGGGGGCAGCTCGCCCGCCTCGCCGAGGCGGGGCTGGGAGCGGGGCGCGGTGACGGCGTGGCATTCCGCGAGCTCGTGAAGCATCTTGGCGGCGCAGGTGTCGGCCCGGCCGAGCGAGCACCAGTGCGCGCAGACCTCCAGGCCGTACCTCACCAGGGCCTCCTCGTAGCCGGCCCACATGCGGACGACGGGGTGGTGGCGCCAGCCGTAGCCGGGGACGGTGAGGGCGCGCAGGACCTGGAGGGCCTCGACCCTCTGCTTGCCGAGGCGGCGGGGGTCCAGCACGCGGGCCGTGGCCGCGAAGTCTGGATAAGGGAGGAATGTCTGCATCATTCCTTCCGGCCGTCGAGGTCGTCACGGGAGCGGCGCCGTTCCTCACCCACAGTAGGCGAAGTGGCGGGCGAGGCGATGTTCCAGCAGGATGTGGCCGTATCGCCGGGCCGCGGACGCCGTGAAGGACGGAGACCCATGAACGCCGAAGAGCTGCCGGACGCCGACACCTACACCGCCACGCGCCTGTCCCTCCACGCGGTCGCCGAGCTGCTGCTGGCGGGGCCGCAGTACCGGACCAGCGGGACCATCAGGCTGCGGGCCACCCCGGAGGGCTTCGGGACCGTCGCGGCGCCCGACCTGCGGGTCGAGGGGGACGCCCTGGTCACCGGCGGGACGCGGCTGCCGCTGGACGGGCGGTCCCCCCGGGAGCTCGGCGCGGTCACCGGGGCCGGCGCCGGCGCCCCCGAGGGGCTCTACCACGACGGCTCCGGGGCGTCCATCGCCGACGTGCTGCGGGTGGACGCGGGCGCGGCCCGGTACCTGCAGCGGTGCCTGGCCCTCGGGGACGAGGCGCTGCGCGCGTTCGCCCCCGGCCAGACGCCGGTGCTGTGGCCGGAGCACTTCGACATCGGGATCCTGCTCGACCAGGTCGCCTACGGCGTGTCGTGCGGGGACACCTATCTCGGCGTGCCGTACGCCTACGTGGTGCCGTGGGAGGCGCGGAGCGGGGAGTTCTGGAACGCCCCGTTCGGGGCCGCGCGTCCGATGAGCGAGGTCTCGGACGTGCCCGGGTTCTTCGCCGAAGGCCGGCGCCATCTGGCCTCCGGCGGACCAGGACAGAACGCATGAGCGAATGGCAGGAGACGCGGGAACGCCTGCGCGCGTTCGCCCTCGGCCTTCCCGGGGCGCACGAGGACTTCCCGTGGGGCGAGAGCGTCGTCAAGGTCAACAAGAAGGTCTTCGTATTCCTCGGCCTGGAGGAACCGACCGGGAAGTGGCGGCCGCAGTTCTCGGTGAAGCTCGGCGGGTCCCACGGCCACGCGCTGAGCGTCCCCGGCGCGGCGCCGACCGGTCACGGCCTCGGGCGGTCGGGATGGGTGACGGTCCCGTTCACCGACGACATGCCGGACGGCGAGGTCCTGGACGACTGGGTCGAGGAGAGTTACCGCATCGTCGCCCCCAAACGCCTCGTCGCCGAGCTCGACGCCTCCCGTGCCGGATGACGTCCCCGCCGCGGGAAGGTCCGGCGCCGTGAGGAACGACCACGTCCCCGGGGCAGCGCCGGACGCCGGTGATGAGGGCGCGGCCGAGGCGCTGGTGCTGACCGGGGGGCTCGGGTCGGGCAAGACGACGCTGGCGATCGCGGTCGGCGAGTCGCTCGGGGACGTGCCGCACGCCGTCATCGACCTCGACTGGCTCTGCTGGTGCGCGGGCGCGGACGTGCGCGAGATGCTCACGGCGAACCTCCGCGCGGTGGCCTCGGCCTACGCCGCCGCGGGGATCAGGCGGCTGGTGCTGGCGCGGGCCCTGCTGGAGCCGTCCCACCTCGACGCGGTACGCCGGGCGCTGCCGGGCGCGGCGATCACCGTGGTACGCCTGGCCGTCTCGCCGGACACCGCGCGCGAGCGCCTGCGGGCCCGCGACCGGGGCGCGACCCTCGACGGGCACCTGGCCGAGCTGGAGGCGTTCCAGCACGCGGTCGAGCACGCGGACCTGGAACACGCGGTCGTCCACAACGACGCCCGCCCTGTGGACGAGGTGGCCCGCGAGATCCTCGGCCTGTGGACGACCCTCCCGGCTCCCTGACACCTCCGGTCACAGGGAGGTGGGCTACTTCGTGTTGCTCCCGAGCCTGCTCGTGCGGGTGTGAACGTTAGGAATGATGGGGGTGTGCGGCTTGAATTGCAGATCTGGGGATATGTCGTTCTAGCTACATTTCTGTCCCTCCCGGTGGTGGCGCTCGTCGCGTACGGCGTGGCCGTCCGGCGGGCGCGGCGCGGCGACCCGCATCCGTACCGTACGGCGTACGCGGAGGTGTTCGCCGTCGCGGGGACGATCCCGTGGCTGTGGATGATCCTGACGCCCGGCGGCGCCTCCGGCGTGACGCTGCTGCCGTTCAGCGATCTGGCCGAACTCGCGACGGCGCCGCCCGGAACGGTGTTGGCGCAGGTCGGAGGCAACCTTCTGGTATTCGCGTCCCTTGGCGCACTGCTGCCCGTGCGCTCGCCCCGCTTCGCCGGGGTGTGGCGGGTGACCCTGCTCGCGGCGGCTCTCTCGGTGACCGTGGAGGCCGCGCAGTACGTTCTCGACCTCGGCCGGATCTCCTCGGTGGACGACGTCCTGCTCAATTCCGCGGGGGCCGCGCTGGCGAGTCTGGCCACTCTGCGATGGCATGCGCGCCCCACGGTTGCCGGAAGCGCTCCACGGTAACAACCCCAGAACGCCCCGCAGATCACCACACAGGCACGATCCGCGCAAAAGAAGCACGGGACCAACCTCCGTATCTGTGCGATCGTGGACAAGGCGGGGCAAGTTCTCTGGAGACGCGGGCCGCTTTGGTGACTGAGGGTGGTAGAGCGTGATTGAAGGATCCCCGGTACCACATGAACCCCCGATCTATCGCCGCATCGCCGACCGTCTACGCCAGGCGATCCTGTCCGGCGAGTTGCGGGACGGGGACCGGCTGCCGGGCGAGAACGCCCTCATGTCCGAGTACGGCATCGCCAGAGCCACAGCCAGGCAGGCGCTGGCCGTCCTCATCAACGAAGGGGTGGCCGTGCCCAAGCGCGGGTCGGGGGTCTACGTACGCCAGTTCCGGCCGATCCGGCGGCACGGGTCGCGCCGCCTGGCGCGGGAGCAGTGGGGCACGGGCAAGGCGATCTGGGACTCCGACGTCAGCGGCCGGCCGTACACCGTGGACGAGCTGGTCATCGCGCGCGAGCCGGCGGCCGAGGACGTCGGGCGGGTGCTGGAGTGCGACGAGGTGTGGGTGCGGCGGCGGCGCTACGCGGTGGACGGCAGGCCGGTGCAGCTCGCGGCCTCGCACTTCCCCGCCGAGCTGGTGGAGGGCACGCCGGTGACCACGCCCGACACCGGCGCGGGCGGCGTCTACGCCCGGCTGCGCGACCTCGGCCGCGCGCCCGTGCACTTCACCGAGGAGGTGCGCGCCCGCATGCCCGCACCCGAGGAGGCGGCGCGGCTGCGCCTGCCCGCGGGGACGCCGGTGATCGAGGTGTGCCGTACGGCGTTCGCGGCCGGCGGCGTGGCGGTCGAGCTCAATAAGATGATCATGGACGCCGCCTCGTATGTACTTCAGTACGACTTCGACGCGTGAGTCAAGGCGTCACGACAAGCGTTAGGTTGACCTGTCCCCACCGAACATTGATTTCTCTAGAGATGTCCCTCAACGTGAGGGTGAAAGGTACAAACCTGGCGCTGCGAAGGGTGGACGGGATGTCGTTCGATCGGCACCTCGCCGAAATCGCCCGGGAATTCCCCGACTGGACCATCTGGCGGAGCGACGCCGGGCGATGGTGGGCCACCCGGCACCGCCTGCTCACCGAAGAGGAACGCGACGCGGGCTGCGCCATGACGATCGACGCCGACGACGCCGAGGGCCTGCGCGAACGGCTGCTCGAACAGCAGGAGCGCGGCGCGCCGGACGACAACGAGACCTGATCGCCCGCGACGCCGGCCGACAGGACGCACGGAAACCTCCGACCCGATCGGGGGCGGAGGTTTCCGTGCCGGCCGGAGAGCCGGCCGTCGCCTCATGACGCGGAGCCCGGGCTCTCCCGCTCGGTTCGGCACCCCGGGCCCCGCTCCGCCCGGCCCTATGGCCGGTGCGCGGTCAGGCCGTCCTCACCGGCGCGGTTACCCGCCGCCGCGACGTGGACGTCGCCGGTGTCGAAGAACCCGCGGACGCGACCCTGCGACGGGCCCTCGTGGTCGTTGGCCTGGTGGACGTCGTTCGCCCCGCGCCCCCGGACCACGCCGCTGGCCCCGTCCGTGTCCTCCGGGCCGGCCGCGTCGTGCCGCCGGAACTCCACGTACTCCTCTTCGTCGTGGTCCTGACCGTCCCCGGCCTTGGCGTCGGAGACCGCCACGGAGTCGTCCTCGCGGCGCGCGTCCTCGCCCGTACGCGCGCCGGCCCGCGGGTCCGCGAAGTCCTGGTCGCCGTTCCCGCCCGCGGCCTTCTCCGCCGCGTCCCGGTCGTCCCGGTCGTCCTGGCCGGCCGTCTCGTCGGCGTCGTCGAGGACCACCCGGACGGCCTCGCGCTCCTCCGCCGTGCCGGCGGGCTCGTCCACGAGCACCGGGCGCGGCGGCAGGACGGCGGCCTCGTCGATCAGCGGGCCCGCCGAGTTCTCGCGCTGCAGCAGGTCGGTGAGCACGGACCCCATCTCGTTGAGGCGGCGCATGACCTCGCTGTGGGTGTCGGTGAGGAAGGTGACCCGGCGCCCGGTGTGGTCGTCCAGCGAGGTGGCGCGCCGCTGCGCCGAGGACAGCGTCTCGGCGGCCTCGTCCCGCGCGGACTTGAGCGTCGCCTCTGCCTCGGCGGAGGCGGACTCGCGGGTCGCCTCGGCCTGGGCGTCGGCCTCGTTCACCAGGCGCTCGGCCTCGTGCTGCGCGGCCGTCAGCGTGCGGTCGGACTCGGCGCGCGCGCTGCGCAGCGTCTCCTCCGCCTCGGCGCGCGCGGTGCCCAGCGTCTCCTCGGCGTCCGACCCGGCCTGGGCGAGCAGCCGCTCGGCGGACTCGGTGGCCTCGTGGACGCGGCGCTCGGCCTCGGCCTGCGCGGCCGTCAGCATGCGCTCGGCCTCGGCGGTGGCCTCCTCACGGGTCTTGGTCGCGTCGGCGTCGGCGGACTCGCGCTTGGACTTGGCCTCCTCCTCCGCGAGCTTCAGTATCGCGCTCAACCGCTGGCCCAGCTCGTCATAGTCCTGGGGGGCCTCGGCCAGGCGGCGCCGGGCCTCCGCGAGCTCGATGCGGCCCTGCTCGGCCTGATCGATGGCCCTCGCCAGACGTTCCTCAAGATCACGGATCTGGTTGCGCGTTCGGACCATGTGATCGTGGACCTGCCTGCGGCTGTATCCACGCATCACGACCTCAAAGCCGAGGTCCTCGTGCATCATGTCGGGGAAGCTGTCGTGCTGGTTCGTCATGGCTGAGCCCTGGGGGTCTGGATTCGAGTGGGGGTCGTGCATACGACACGTCAGGACACGACTTTCCTGCCATCCGCCCAAGTCCGCAACCCGAACGCATGGCCTCATGCGGTCTAATGACCGCCTACCAGCAGCAAGGGTCCCGAAACCGGCGGATGCCCGCATGAGATCCTCGAAGGCATGAACGAGCCCCCATTCCCGCCGTACATCGCGTCGCTGGACGCCGACACGCCGTCCATCCACCCCGAGGCGTACGTCGCGCCGACCGCCGTCGTGGTCGGCCGGGTGCGGCTGGGGCGCGCCGCGAGCGTCTGGTACGGCGCCGTGCTGCGCGGCGACGACGAGGCGATCGAGGTCGGCGAGGAGTGCAACGTCCAGGACCTGTGCTGCCTGCACGCCGACCCGGGGCTGCCGGCCGTGCTGGAAGACCGGGTCAGCCTGGGGCACCGGGCGGTGGTGCACGGGGCGCACGTCGGGACCGGGGCGCTGGTCGGCATCGGCGCGGTCGTGCTGAACGGCGCGAGGGTGGGCGCGGGGTCGCTGATCGCGGCCGGGTGCGTGGTGCCGCCGGGCCGGCACGTCCCCGCGGGGGTGCTGTTCGCCGGGGTGCCGGGGAGCGTCGTGCGGGAGCTGACGGACGCCGACCGGTCCACGTTCGCACGCACGCCGGACAATTACATGGCGAAGGCCGCCCGCCACCGCGCCGCCTCCCCGCTGCGAGGGGCGTGAGGCCGGGCGCGTCCGCCGTCCGGGATCCGTTTCCAGGTCACCAGTAGCATGGCCGCCGTGCAGTGGGACCCCTTCGCGGCGATCGAGCGGGATGTCCGCGCCATGGTCGCGGACCCGCGGTGGGCCGACGTCCCTCCTGCCACCCAGCTCCAGGCGATGGCGGCGCGTCTGCTGCGCACCGAGGACGGCGCCTGCTGGATGTTCGGCGCCCACGCCCGCTGGTACCGCACCGACGGCTCGGAGGCCGCCTGGCACCTGTCGGCCCCTCCGGCCGCGCCCGCCATCCGTGCCGCCGCGCGGCCGCCGCAGCCGGGCGTCCCGATCCCCGAGGGGTTGCTGCCCGGCCCCGCGGACGTGACCGCCGGCCGCGGCTCCACCCAGGCGTTCGTGGGGCCGGACGTCTCCCGCGAGGTCACCGAGCGGGTGCGCGGGCTGCTGACCGAGGCCTGCCGGCCGCGGGAGGACGCGCCCCTGGTGTCGGGGCCGCTGCGCGACCTCTTCTACGGGGACGTCACGGCGGGGGTCGCGGCGGTCTGGGGCACGATCATGTGGTGCGCCTACGCCCCGGCGTTCGACGGCAACGAGGTCCTGCTGTCGATGTTCGGCGAGTTCCTGAGGCGGCCGCTGCCCGGGGACGACTGGGTGCGGTGGCTGCCGCCCATGCCGCTGGAGGCGCTGGCCGCCCTCTACTGCGAGCCGCTCGGGCACGGCGCCCAGGGGGCGGCGCTGCGGCTGGTCGCCGTGATGGCCGACACCGCCCGCGTGCTGCTCCCGGACGGCCGGTTCACCCCGCGCGCGCACGCCCTGATCGCGATGCTGGAGCCGCTGCTGGCCCGGCCGTGGCTGGACCACGCGGCCCGGGACGCGGCGGCGCTGAGGGACGCCTGGCTCGCCCGCTGCCCGCGCGGCCGGGCGGCGGCCGTGCTGGCGGAGACCTCTCCGGAGGACCACTTCCGGCACACCCTGTACGACCTGGTGGAGGCGCTGGCGTTCGCCGCGGGCGACGGCGCCGATCCGCGCGTGGTGGCGGCGTCGCTGCTGGCCGCCGACGTCCACGAGGTGGCGCCAGAGGCGGCGGCCCGGCTGTACCCCTACCTGGACCCCGAGCTGCGGCGGACGTACTACCTGGCGCTCGCCGAGCCGGGCCACCCGCTGCGTGGCTGCTGGCCCGAGGACGGCGCGCCCGCCGACGGCCTGCGCCCGCCCGACCGCGCGTCGGCGGCGGCGCTGCTGGGGGCGGGGTACGCGACGGGGCTGGCGTGGTGCGGGCTGACGGGAACCGAGCCTCCCGCCCGCGGGTTCCCGGCGTCGGCGGCGACGGTGAGCTGCCTGATCGGCCAGCGGGACGACCCTCTGCCCGCGGCGCTCCCTGAGGAGACGGGCCCGTCGTCCGAAGCCACGGAGACCTCAGGCGAATGGATTCACCACACGTGACCGGGGCGTCGTGATCTAAACGTTAAATCCGGCTATTTCATACTTACCTCTCGTATATCATTCCCCATCCCCCTATCAGCGGCTTTGACCGAATTGTGATCTACGATCCTGGAAATGGTTCCCCCAGTACACGGGCGGCCCCGGCGAATGGTCCCGATGGGCCATGTCGTCGAAAGCCGCCCGGTCGTAACCTCGAAGTGGGTGTGGGCTGCGGAAGGAAGGACGACGCGGTGGGGCACGACAACCTGGACTCACGGGTCCATGACCGTGTCGCGTTGGACGAGATCGCGCTCTACGCGGAGGTGCTCAGCGCCGTCGCCGTCAGCGAGCGACAGCTGACCTTGGATGAGCTCGACAACGCGCTCGGATTGCGTACTTCGGTAAGTCGCTGAAGAAGCTCACAGAACTGGTCCCGGACTCCTCGGGGGTTCGGGACGGTTTTGTGAAAAGGTCCCTTACCACCCCACCCTTACCACCCGACGGGACTAGTCCGGCCGGACCGCCGGACGGTCGTACCGCCCTACGAGCGCACTAGCCTCGCGATGGCCGCCGACGCCTCCTTGACCTTCGCCTCCGCCTCAGGACCGCCGTTGGCGATGGCGTCCGTGACGCAGTGGCCGATGTGGTCCTCCAGGAGGCCCAGGGCCACCGCCTGCAGGGCGCGTGTCGCCGCCGACACCTGGGTGAGGACGTCGATGCAGTAAGAGTCTTCCTCGACCATGCGCTGCAGGCCGCGGATCTGTCCCTCGATCCGCCGAAGTCTGGTCAGATACGCCTGCTTGTCTCCGCTGTACCCGTGCATGGCATCTACCATACCGGTTCGGGGTATACCACAGCGGTGCGCGCGCCGGACGGCCGGGGTGCCCTCACCGTCCCGACGCCACCTTGGCCCCGCGTCCCCGCAGGTCGTCGGCGAGATACTCCCACTGTGCGGCGATCACCGACCCGGCGTGCCTGGCCGCCGCCGACTCCAGGGCCCCCGCCGCGAGCACCATGCGGCGCCGCTCGTCGTCGATCAGCGTCAGCATCGCGGACGCGAACGCCTCCACCTCGTCCTCGCCCCGCGGCACGAGCACGCTGTCGCGGCCGGGGGTGACGAACTCCCCCGCGCCGCGCGCCCCCGCGAAGCCCACCACGGGAACGCCGCAGCCCAGCGCCTCGATCACCGTCATGCCCGGGCTCTCGGCCAGCGAGGTCACCGCCACCAGCGACGCCTTGGCGAACTCACCTTGCAGATCGGGCGTCGTGCCCATGAAGTACACGTTGTTGTGCAGGTTCAGCCGGCCGACCAGCGCGCGCAGCCGCTTCTCCTCCGGCCCGCCGCCGTACAGCCGCAGCCGCCAGTCGGGACGCTTGTCCGCGACGATCGCGAAGGCGTTGATGAGCTGGTCGAACGCCTTGCCCGGCAGCCACCGGCCGCCGGCGGAGACGATGCGGTTGTCCATGCGCGAGCGCGGCCACGGGCCCTGGGGCAGCGCGTCGGGCACGACTTCGAGGCGGGGGCGGGCGGCGCCGTCGAAGACGCGGGCGAAGTCGTCCCTGGCCGTCTCCGTCGAGGTCACCACGGCGTCCAGCTTGGGATAGAAGCGGCGGACGGGCGCGGGGACGGCCGGGCGCGTCCACTCCCTGGCCAGCCGCAGGGTCTCACGGGGAACGTGCCGCGCCGCCTGCACGCTCAGCGCCGCCCGGGTGGTGACCAGGACGTCCGCGCGCAGCCCGCGCAGGGCCCGCCACAGGGCCATCTCGGTGCGCATCTGGCCGCCGGGCAGGATGTGCCGGACGCCGGGGCGCGCGTCGATCAGCCAGCGCATGGACAGGCGCCGGTCCACCGGGAAGAAGGGGGTCTCGCGGACCCGTCTGACGCTGATGATCTCGACCTCGTGCCGGGACGCCAGCCCCGCGGCGAGGTTGAGCACCGCCCGGGTGTCGCCCCGCATGCCGTACGCCGAGGGCACGAGGAAGGAGATCTTCATCCCCCCACCTCAAGACGCAGCTCGTCGTCGGAGGTGTAGCACGGGCGGACGGGCACCCCGTCCACGCGGGTGTCGGGGTACTGGACCCTGCGCCCCTTGCCGTCGACGTCGTCGATGCGCGCCCCGAGCGGCAGCGGGGCCTCCAGGCCGTCGACCTCCAGCGAGGGTTCCCACACCCCCTCGTACTCGGGCGTCGCGGCGAGCACGTCGCACAACGACAGGGCGGCGTGGAAGCGGACGCCCTTCACGGTCGCGGTGGCCGTCACGGCCGTCTCCGGGCCTTCCGCGCGGCGCAGGGCCAGGCGCGCGGTGTGGTGGGAGTCGTCGTCCACGAAGCCGGTGTAGGCGAGCAGGCCGGTGACCTCGAAGCGGCCCTCGCGGAACCACACCGCCCGGACGTCGGCGCCCGGCTCGACGTGCGCGACCTTGACCGCGAGGTAGCCGTTGCGCGTCCGGTAGGCGCGGTAGGCCAGGGTGCGCCGGCTGAGGGCGTAGGCGTCCAGGCGGTCCAGCGAGAAGCCCGGGTCCACGCACTGCACCCGCGTGCGCCTGGGCGTGCGATCCGGGGACCGTTCCCACGAGGGAGGACGCGCGACCCCCTCGGGGCCGCTGGGCGGGTCCTCATGTTCGAGATAGGCGTCCCAGCGGCCGGCGGTCAGGGCGAGCGGCGCGAGCGACACCGCGACGGAAGCCTCACGCACCTCGGCGCCCGGGGCGCCGAGCGCCACGGCGACCTCGGCGCCGCCGCCGCGCTGCCGCAGGACGAGCCGGGTGCCCTCGGCCAGAGGATCGCTGATGGCAAGCCTGAGCGAGAGGACATCCGCCATCGTGACCTCGGCGTCGGTTACGACAACGCGCACCGGGCCCCCTCCCCGTTGATTGAGCCGCGCGACGTTGAGGTTACCGTAATCCGTCCGTTATGAGGAGAAAGGATTTCCAGGCTATTTCAATCTGGCCACATTGGTCGCAGGCGCCGCCCCGCCTCGGCGGTTCGGTCAGGCTCCGACCGGCTCGCCCTGCTGTCCCTTCTGGTCCTTCTGTCCCTTCACCGAGGTGATCAGGAGCTGGGCGACGTCGACGACTTCCAGGGTCTCCTTGGCCTGGCCGGTGTTCTTCTTCTCGTTGATCGCGTCCCCGAGCATCACCAGGCAGAACGGGCATGCGGTGGACACGGTGTCGGGATCGGTGGTCAGCGCCTCGTCCACCCGCTCGGTGTTGATCCGCTTGCCGATCCGCTCCTCCATCCACATCCGCGCCCCACCCGCACCACAACAGAACCCCCGCTCCTTGCACCGGTGCATCTCCTGCGTGCGCACCCCCGGCACCGTGGCCATGATGTCGCGCGGCTGCGCGTACACCTTGTTGTGCCGCCCCAGGAAACACGGATCGTGATAAGTGATCTTCTCCTCGATCGGCGTCACCGGCGTCAGCCTGCCCTGCTCCACCAGATGCGCCAGCAACTGCGTGTGATGCACCACCTCGAAGTGGCCGCCGAGCTGCGGGTACTCGTTGGCCAGAGTGTTGAAGCAGTGCGGGCACGTCGCCACGATCTTCTTCACCCCGGCCTCGTTCAACGTCTCGATGTTCTGCCGGGCCAGCATGTCGAACACGAACTCCATGCCAAGACGACGAGCCGGATCCCCCGTGCACGCCTCCATCGGCCCCAGCACCGCGAACCTCACCCCGGCGATATGCAGCAACTCGGCCACCGCCTTGGTGGTCTTGCGGGCCCGGTCCTCCAGCGCACCGGCGCACCCCACCCAGAACAGGTACTCCACATCGCCGGGCATCTTCTCGTCGACCATCTGGACCTCGATCGGGTCCACCTCACGAGAGGCCAGCTCCTCGATCCACTCGGCGCGCTTACCCTCCGGCAGACCCCACGGATTGCCCTTGTTCTCCAGGTTCTTCAACATCACCCCCGCCTCGGAGGGGAAGCTGGACTCGATCATCACCTGGTAACGCCGCATGTCGAGGATGTGATCGATGTGCTCGATGTCCACCGGGCACTGCTCCACACACGCGCCACAGTTGGTACACGACCACAACACATCCGGGTGGATCACACCCTCTTCACCGACCAAGGGCTTGCCCGCCAGGGCGAGGACGTCCTCGGGAAGCTTGGCGCGCTCCTCCTCGCCGGCCAGCAGGTACGGGGCGATGGCGAAGGCGTGGTCGCGCTGGTCGAGGATGAGCATTTTGGGCGACAGCGGCTTGCCGGTGTTCCAGGCGGGGCACTGCGACTGGCACCGCCCGCACTCGGTGCAGGTGTAGAAGTCGAGGAAGCCCTTCCACGTGGTGTCCTCAAGCTTGCCGCGGCCGAAGACGTCGGTGTCGGGGTCGGCTTCCTCGAAGTCGAGCACCTTGCCGTTGCTGCGCATCTCGGGCACCGCGCCCAGACCGTCGGGACGGCGCGAGAACAGCACGTTCAGCGGCGCGGTGAAGATGTGCAGGTGCTTGGAGTTCACCACGATGACCAGGAACACCAGCATCACGCCGATATGCAGCAGCAGCCCCACCGGCTCCAGCGCCTCGTTGACGCCCGTGCCGAGCGGGCGGAGCGCCGCGGCGACGGCCTCGGAGGCGAACGCCCCGGAGTCGTAGGGGAAGTTGCCCGTGTTGATCGACGCGCCGCGGAACAGGAACAGCGTCCAGATCACGTTGAAGATCATGAAAAGGATCAGCCAGGCGCCACCCAGGTGCGAGCCGGAGAACCGGGACTCGCGGCCGAGCTTCTTGGGCGAGTTCTTCAGGCGGATGACCGCGAAGGACGCCAGGCCGAGGACGCAGGCGACGGCGATGAGGTCCTGGAGGAACCCGAGCACCGGCCAGGTGCCGATGAGCGGGATGTGGAAGTCGGGCTCCCCGGTGATCGCCCCCTGGATCAGCGCGCCGTACGCCTCGACGTAGACGGTGATCAGGATGACGAACGCCCAGAACACCACGAAGTGCGCCACGCCCGACGGCGTCCACTTCAGCAGCTTCTTCTGCGCGAACACCTCGACGACCTGGGCCCTGAGCTCCGCGCCGGCGTTGTCCTTGGCGTAACGCACGCGTTCGGGGGCCGGCTGGCCGCTCGTCGCGAGACTGTAGAGCCAGTGCGCGCGGCGACCGGCGAGGGTGACGGCCACCGCCGTCATCACGAGCCCTATGATCGCTACCAGGAGCACGGGTCCTCCAAACTGTGCGTTGGCTGCCCAGCGTAGACATGCCGGTCATCCAGCGTGACGGTGGAACCACTGCGAATGGTACCCACAGGTGATTTGTGGGTTGACCAGGGCGTCGTCCCGCCGGACGGTTCGATATTAGAACAATGCTCTACGAAGGCCGGGCGGCGGGGTCGATCAAGCCTCGCCGAGGTAGCGCTGGATCGTCGGCGCCAGCAGGGCGACCAGTTCCTCGGCGTCGACGGACGCCACCGGCTCCACCCGGAGGACGTACCGCATCAGGATCACGCCAAACATCTGCGCGAACGCCGCCTCCATGCGGATCAGCGGAACGCCGAGCCCCGTGGCGACCCGCCCGATCACCGCGTGCGTCATGAACTCGCGGATCATCGCGACGACCTTGTCGTTGGTCATCGCGCTGCGCATCAGCGCCAGGATCGGCTCGCGCGCCTGGGCGTCCGCGGTCAGCGTGAGGACGAACCGGACGACCCGTTCGCCGATCTGCTCACGGGGACCCTCTATGACCAGGGGGAGCACCTTGGACGGGTCGACGGGAAGCTGGAGGGCGGCGACGAAGATGCCCTCCTTGGTGTCGAAGTAGTGGTGCACCAGGGCGGGGTCCACGCCGGCCTCGCGGGCGATCCCCCGGATCGTCGCCTTGTCGAACCCCTTCTCCGCGAAGATCTTGCGGGCCGCGGCCACGATGTCGCCGCGGGTGTCCGCCGAGCCGGGGCGCCGCCCCGGACGCCGCCGTTCCCCCGTCACCCCTCCGCCTTCCGCGCCGTCATCGCCGATCGTGGATCGGATCATGCCGGGAAGATCCGATCATGTCGAGGACGAGGCGGCGAAGTGGAGGCGGGCGAAGGCGAGACCCTCGGCGAGGTCGTCGATGCGCTCGGTGCGCCCGGTGGCCTTGCGGGTGTTGATCTCCAGCACGATGAGGCCGCCGTACCCGGCGGTGGCCAGGCGCTCCAGCACCCGCGCGCACGGCTGGCTCCCCCGCCCCGGCACCAGGTGCTCGTCCTTGTTGGTGGTGCCCACCCCGTCGGCGAGGTGGAGGTGGGCGAGACGGTCGCCGAGCTTCTCCGCCATCTGCAGGGCGTCGGACCCGGACACGGCGGTGTGGGACAGGTCCAGCGTGACCTGCGGGAAGTCGTAGTCGACGACGTCCCACCCCGGGGAGTAGGGGACGACCTCGGCGCCGCGGGCGCGCAGGGGGAACATGTTCTCGACCGCGAAGATCACGTCGGTCTCGTCGCGCATGCGGGCGAGGCCGGTCTCGAAGTCGCGGGCGTACTCGCGCTGCCAGCGGAACGGCGGGTGCACCACGACCGTGCGGGCGCCGAGCCGCTCGGCGGCCTTGCGCGCCCGGACGAGCTTGGCCCACGGGTCGCGGCCCCACACCCGCTGGGTGACGAGAAGACAGGGGGCGTGGACGGCCAGCACCGGCACGCCGTAGTGGTCCGAGAGGCGTTCGAGCACGTCGATGTCCTGGCTGACCGGGTCGGCGCCGACCATGACCTCGACACCGTCGTAACCGAGGCGCGCGGCCAGTTCGAAAGCGTCAGGAGTGCGCTCGGGATACACCGACGCGGTGGACAGTGCGATCTTGGCGTTGGGGACACGGATGACGTCGGTCACATCTGCCAGCCTAAGCCGGGTCGCGCCCAGGTCGCGTTGCGCAACCCGGATGCAACGGAGATCACACTCGCGTGCCCGGCGTTATGCCTGGTCTAGCGTATGTCCCATGGCGAGGATCGTCGACGGGGCCATTCCCAGCCCGAACATCTGGAACTCCCCCCGCACCTACGAACTGGAGAACCGCGCCGTCGACCCCGACGGCGCGGCCGAGGCCGCGATGGCGGCGATCCGGCCGTGGGCGGGCGGCGCCGTCCTCGACATCGGCTGCGGCACCGGCTTCCACCTGCCCGGCCTCGCCGCGACCGCCGCCAAGGTCGTCGGCGTCGAACCGCACGCCGGGCTCGCGGCCCTCGCCGCCGACCGCTGCCGGGCCCTGCCCCACGTGACGGTCCGCACCGCTGCCGCCCAGGCCCTGCCCGTCCCCGACGCGTCGATCGACGTCGCCTTCGCCCGGTGGGCGTACTTCTTCGGGCCCGGCTGTGAGCCCGGGCTGCGCGAGCTGTCGCGGGTGATCCGGCGGGGCGGCGCCGCGTTCGTCATCGACCTGGACGCGGGCCGCGGCGACTTCGGGGCCTGGTTCAGCCGTACGGTGCCGAGCTACTCCGCGCCGGCCGTGGAGGCGTTCTGGGCGCGGCAGGGGTGGGAGCGGAAGGAGCTGGACCTGCGCATGGTGTTCTCCTCCCGCGCCGACCTGGAGGCGGTCCTGCGCATCGAGTTCGCCCCCGCCGTCGCCGAGGAGGCCATCGCGCGCACGGAAGGGCTGGAGATCGCCTACCCCAACGTCCTGCGCTGGCGCCTCTACTGACCCTTCGCCCTCCTGTCCTTCCCGTCGGCGGGACGTTCCGGCTTGACCTTGACGTTGACGTCAAGGGTTAGCGTGAGCGCGGATCAGGGAGGGCCTATGCGCATCGGGGAGCTGGCGAGGCGCGCGGGGGTGAGCACGCGGGCGCTGCGCTACTACGAGCAGCAGGGACTGCTGACCGCCCGCCGCTCGTCCAACGGCTACCGGGAGTACGACGAGGACGACCTGAAGCTCGTGGCCGAGATCCGCTCGCTGCTCACGGTGGGCTTCACGCTGGACGACGCGCGGCCGTTCGTGAACTGCCTGCGCGCGGGCAACGAGTCGGGGAACGCCTGCCCGGAGTCCGTGGAGGTCTACCGGCGCAAGCTCGCCGAGATCGACGAGCAGATCCGCACCCTGTTCGGCCGCCGCGCCGAGGTGGCGGCCCAACTCGCCGCGGCGTGCCCGGGATGCGCGCTGAGAACCGGAGGAACAAGATGATCACGCTGACCGCGGACAACTTCGCCGAGCAGGTCCTGGAGAGCGACAAGCCCGTCCTCGTGGACTTCTGGACCGAGTGGTGCCCGCCGTGCCGCATGGTCGCCCCGATCCTCGAAGAGATCGCCAAGGAGTACGAGGGCCGCCTGACCGTGGCCAAGCTGAACGCCGACGACCACCCCGAGATCGCCTCCCGCTACGGGGTCATGGGCTTCCCCACCATGAACCTCTACCGGAACGGCGAGGTGGTGCGCCGGGTGGTCGGCGCCAAGCCCAAGCGCCTGCTGCTGGCGGAGCTGGACGGCGAGTTCTGACGGCCTGACGCGGCCCGCGCCGATGGGAAATGTCGGTGCGGGCCGCTAACGTGCCCCCCATGACCAAGACGCAGAAGGCCGGGTACCGCTGCGCGGAGTGCGGCTGGCGCACCCCCAAGTGGGTCGGCCGCTGCGGCGAGTGCCAGGCGTGGGGCACGGTCGACGAAGAGGGCGGCCGGGCCGGCGTCCACGTCGTCCAGGGCGGCGCGGTGACCGCCCCCGCGCTCCCGATCGGCGAGGTCAAGGCCGAGTTCGCCCGCGCGCGCACCACCGGGGTCGGCGAGCTCGACCGGGTGCTCGGCGGCGGCCTGGTGCCCGGCGCGGTCGTGCTCCTCGCCGGCGAGCCGGGCATCGGCAAGTCCACCCTGCTGCTGGAGGCCGCGGCGAGCATGGCCCGCCACGAGACCGTCCTGTACGTCACCGGTGAGGAGTCCGCCGCCCAGGTCCGCATGCGCGCCGACCGCATCAACGCCATCCAGGACCGTCTCTACCTCGCCGCGGAGACCGACCTCGGCGCGCTGATCAGCCATGTCGAGCGGGTCCAGCCGCGCCTTCTGATCGTCGACTCCGTGCAGACCATCGGCTCCACCCAGGCCACCGGGGTGCCGGGCGGGGTCACCCAGGTCCGCGAGGTGACGGGCAACCTGGTCCGCCTGGCCAAGGAGCGCGGCCTGTCCACCGTCCTGGTCGGCCACGTCACGAAGGACGGCTCGATCGCCGGTCCCCGCGTGCTGGAGCATCTGGTCGACGTCGTGCTCCACTTCGAGGGCGACCGCCACTCCCGGCTGCGCATGGTGCGGTGCATCAAGAACCGGTTCGGGCCCACCGACGAGGTCGGCTGCTTCGACCTCAACGAGCGGGGCATCCAGGGCCTGCCCGACCCGAGCGGCCTGTTCGTCTCGCGCCGCGCCGAGCCCGTGCCCGGCACCTGCGTCACCGTCACCGTCGAGGGCACGCGTCCCCTGCCGGCCGAGGTGCAGGCGCTGGTCGGCCCCACCGAGGCCCAGCAGGTCCGCCGCTCCACCTCCGGCCTCGACCCCTTCCGCGTGACCATGATCCTCGCCGTGCTGGAGCGCCGGCTGAACGCCCGCCTGAGCGGCTGCGACGTCTTCACCGCGACCGTGGGCGGCATCCGCCTCAACGACCCCGCGGTCGACCTGGCGGTGATGCTCGCGGTCGCGAGCGCCGCGGGCGACCGTCCCCTCCCACCGGGCCTGATCGTTCTCGGCGAGGTCGGCCTGGCGGGCGAGCTGCGCCCGGTGCGCGACGTCCGGCGCCGGGTGGCCGAGGCCGCGCGGCTGGGCTTCTCGCACGCCCTGGTCCCCACCGGCTCCCTCGAACAGGACACCGCGCTCGCCTCTCCCGAGGGCCGCGAGGGCCGCAAACCCGTCCCCGTGGCCAGGTCTCCCCTGCGCACGACGAACTTCGCGCACGGTTTCGACGTCACAGAGGCAGAGAACGTCTGGGACGCGCTGACGCACGTCACGTGAGCCGTACGGCGCGCGGCCCGGGCCGGTGTCCACGCGCCGCCGCTAAACTGGGCGCGTCAGCGACCAGCGGGGGTCATGTGGCGAACAATCCCAAGGGCATCGACGACCGCCGGAGATCCACCCTTGCCGCCCTCGCTCCGGGCACCGAACTACGCGACGGCCTGGAGCGTATTCTCCGTGGGCACACCGGCGGGCTCATCGTCCTCAACTATCACAAAGGCGTCGAAGAGGTGTGCACGGGCGGGTTCACGCTCGACGTCGAGTTCTCCGCGACGCGGCTGCGCGAGCTGGCCAAGATGGACGGCGCCATCGTCCTGGACTCCGCGGCCAACAAGATCGTCCGGGCGGCGGTGCACCTCGTGCCCGATCCGTCCATCCCCACCAACGAGTCGGGCACCCGCCACCGCACGGCCCAGCGCGTGGCCAGGCAGACCGGCTCCCCGGTGGTCTCCATCAGCAAATCGATGCGGATCATCGCGCTCTACCTGGACGGCGTCCGGTACGTCCTGGAGGAGTCCGCCGCGATCCTGTCCAAGGCCAACCAGGCGCTGGCGACGCTCGAACGCTACAAGATGCGCCTGGACGAGGTCTCCGGCACGTTGTCCGCGCTTGAGATCGAAGATCTCGTCACCGCGCGCGACGTCGCGGTCGTCGTCCAGCGGCTCGAAATGGTGCGCCGCATCGCGGGCGAGATCGAGGGCTACGTCGTCGAGCTCGGCACCGACGGGCGGCTGCTGTCCCTGCAGCTCGCCGAGCTGGTCGCCGGGGTCGAGGAGGACCGCGACCTGATCATGCGCGACTACCTGCCCGCCGAGGCCGGGCGCCGGTCGCGTCACGTGGCCGACTCGCTCGCCGAGCTGGACCGGCTGTCGCCGAGCGACCTGCTCGACCTCACGGCGGTCGGGCACGTCCTCGGCCACGCCGGCTCGGAGGCCATGGAGCGGCCGGTCAGCCCGCGCGGGTTCCGCCTGCTGGCCAAGGTGCCCCGGCTGCCCGCGACCGTCGTGGACCGTCTCGTGGACCACTTCGGCGGCCTGCAGAAACTGCTGGCCGCCGGCATCGACGACCTGCAGACGGTGGGCGGCGTGGGCGAGTCCCGGGCGCGCAGCGTGCGCGAGGGCCTCTCCCGCCTCGCCGAGGCGTCCATCCTGGAGCGGTACGTCTAGAACGCTCCCAGGCGCGGCCTGGCCCGCCGTCAGGCGCGGCGGAGGTGGAACACCACCTTGGGACTTCTCAGGACGCCCAGGCGCGCCTGGGCGACGTACGTGCCCGCACGCGCCTTCGGGCGCGAGGCGTCGCAGTCGGGGGCGGAGCGGTGGCGGTCCCAGCGGATCGTGCGCAGGTGCGGGACGCCGCGCCGCAGCCGGCGCACCTGCCTGCGCTCGCCGCTCAGACAGTCGGCCGTGGACCAGACGCGGTCGTCGCCGGAGGTGATGCGGACCTCCATCGCGCGAGGCCCGACGTCCACCGCGCAGTCCACGCGACCGGTGTTGACGAGGGTGAGCATGAACATCGGCGCCCCTTTGCCGGTGTAGACCTCGGACTCGCCGTGCAGGCTGAGCACCAGGTCGGCCCGCTCGCACGGGTCTCCGGGCCGCCGGACGCGGGTGGGCGCGGGCGTCGCGGACGGGGGCGGGGGCGCGGCGGCCTTGGCCGGCGGCGTCGCCGTGACGGCCGGCGAAGGCGTGGCCGTGACGCCCGCGGGCCCGCCTTTCGGGACGGCGCCGTCGCGGCGGCCTCGGGCGTCGGACCCCGACCCGCCCGACGCGCTCGTGCAGGCCCAGGCGACGACGGCGACCACGACGAGGGCGCCGGTGAGCACGGCGACCCTGCGGCGCCAGTAGACCTCCGGGCCCTCTACGCCGACATCGCCACGGAACGTGTCCGGATCCATACTGACAGTATGGTGAGTTGTGGCTCGCCGGACGTGTCAACCCGCCGATCCGGGAAAAGCCGCCCGCGCCGCGCCCGACATATCCCCCACGGATGCGCTCACGCGGCGCGGGGAAAGCGACGCGGGCGGGGTGGGGACGTCCTAGGCTCGGCGGCGTGGCCATCGGACTTCATCAGCCCATCCTCGACTGGTACGCGGCGAACGCGCGCGATCTCCCCTGGCGGCGGCCCGAGGCGAGCCCCTGGGCCATCCTGGTCAGCGAGATCATGCTGCAGCAGACGCCCGTCGTCAGGGTCCTCCCGATCTGGGAAGAATGGATGGCGCGGTGGCCCACCCCGGAGGCGCTCGCGGCCGAGCCGCCCGGCGAGGCCGTACGCCACTGGGGGCGTCTCGGATACCCGCGACGCGCCCTGAACCTGCACGCCTGCGCCCGCGCGATCACCGCCGACCACGGCGGCGAGGTGCCGTCGGCGTACGAGGAGCTCCGCCGGCTGCCCGGCATCGGCGACTACACCGCCGCCGCGGTGGCGAGCTTCGCGTTCGGACGCAGCCACGCCGTGCTGGACACCAACGTGCGGCGGGTGCTGGCGCGTGCCGTGCGGGGCGAGGAGTACCCGCCCACGGCGACCACCGCGGCCGAGCGCCGGCTGGCCGAGTCGCTGATCCCGGCCGTGGACGCGCCCCGGTGGGCCGTCGCCGTCATGGAGCTCGGCGCGCTGGTCTGCACGGCCCGCGGTCCGCGCTGCGCCGACTGCCCCGTGGCGGCGCGCTGCGCCTGGCGCCTCGCGGGACGGCCGGCCTACGAGGGCCCGGAGCGGCGGGGGCAGACCTACGCCGGGACGGACCGCCAGTGCCGCGGCCGCCTGCTGGCGGTGCTGAGGGACGCCCACGGCCCCGTGCCGAAGGCCGCGCTCGACGCCGTCTGGGACGACCCCGTCCAGCGCGAACGCGCCCTGGACGGCCTCGTCGCCGACGGCCTGGCCGAACCGCTCCCCGGCGGCACCTACCGCCTGCCCGCCTGAGGCGATCGGACGGAACGCCGCCTGATCCTCGGGAGCCGGTGACCCCGAAGGGTCAGGCGGCGAGCTTCAGGCCCAGGGCGGTGAGGTTGCGGCGGGTCCAGTCGAGTTCGTCGGCGAGGGTCGCCACCAGGGCGGCCGGGCCCTTGTCCTTGGCGGGGGCGGCCAGGCCGTGCGCCTCGACCTCGATGTGGGCGCCGCCGCTGCCGGGACCGGCCAGGATCGTGGCCAGGGTGTCCTCCAGGATGGACTCGGTGCCGGGCACCTCGCCGGTGTGGTTGTGGACGTGGCCGAGCTTGACCACGGTCGCCCCGGCGGCGGCCACGCCGCGCAGCGCCGCGCCCGGCTCCTCGACGCCGCAGGTCAGGTGGCAGGCGTCCAGGCAGACGCCCAGGTACTCGGAGTCGATGCCGCACACGCGGCGCACCGCCTGCTCGGTGGTCTCCAGCACGCACCCCGGCCAGGGCTGAAAGCCCACCCTGATGGTCTTGCCGGTGACGCTGTGCAGGCCGCGCAGCTCGCGCGACAGGCGGTCCAGACGCCGGGAGGCGATGGCGTGCAGGTCGGCGGGCCAGTCGCGCCGCCACCCGATGGGGATGGTGGAGATGCTGCCGAACCGGACGTCCTCCGGCAGCAGGAAGGCGAGGATCTTCGCCAGCGCCATCGTGTACCGGTAGCGCTCGGGCTTGGCCCAGTCGGGCCCGGGGCTGTCCTGGCCCATGCCCCGGCCGCCCGCGCCGTTCAGGCTGACGACTTCGAGGCCGCGTTCCTCCAGGGAGCGGCGCAGCCGGACGAGCTCGATGCGGTCGGCGGTGAGGTGGTCGGCGACGGCGGGGGCCAGCCACAGGCCGATGCCGAGCCTGTCGACGCCGAGGCGCCGGCGCACCGGGACGGCGTAGCGGGTCAGGTGCGCGATGAGGTTCTCGAGATCCTCCGCGGGGTGCACGCCCGCGTTGTAGGACACGTGAACGAGCGTGCCGTCCTCATGACACAAGCGCATGTGGGTGCCTCCCAGACGTACTACTCTTTGCCGGCCTCCGGGGCTCCGCGCGGGTCTCGGGCCCGCGCGGCGGAGGTCTCTTTCTGCCGGGAATCCGGCCTGGCCCGCCCGAGTCTTCCCGGTACGGGCCGGCGGGCGCGTCCGCCCGGCAGGTGATCCGCCGCTACGTCAGCGGGTGGATCCCGGTGAGCCGCACCGTACTGAGTGGATCTTGTGAACCACTTGGTCGAGACTTGGCCTGATTCGCTCTACGGAGTGTAGTACTACCTTCGGTGGTGTCATAGCGAATCACACCAAAGTGATCTCATGAAATACGAAAGACCCCTCGTGAGTGGTGCTCACGAGGGGTCTTTCGCGAGTCTCGGATCCCTGCGGCAGGGACGCGGGACGTCCCTACGGGCGCGTGCGGTCCGCCGGACCGGCCGAGGCGCCGGCGCGGCTGCTCGCGGGCGCGGCGTCGGCGATGGCCGCCGCCGAGTCCGGGATCTCCGGCTGGGCCTTCTGCTCACCGGTGAAGGTGAACGTCGCGGCCTCGCCCTCGCCCTGGATCGCGATCTTCACGATCTGGCCCGGGCGGAGGTCGCCGTACAGGATCTTCTCGGACAGGGCGTCCTCCAGCTCGCGCTGGATGGTGCGGCGCAGCGGCCGCGCGCCGAGGACGGGGTCGTAGCCACGGTCGGCCAGCAGCTGCTTGGCCTCCTGCGTGAGCTCCAGGCCCATGTCGCGGTCCTTCAGCCGGGCGTCCACCTGGGCGAGCATCAGATCGACGATCTGGATGATCTCATTGGGCGTCAGCTGGTGGAAGACCACGGTGTCGTCGACGCGGTTCAGGAACTCGGGCCGGAAGTGCTGCTTGAGCTCTTCCTGGACCTTGGCCTTCATGCGGTCGTAGTTGCCCTCGACGTCGTTCGTCTTCGCGAACCCGACCCCGATGCCCTTGGAGATGTCCCGGGTTCCGAGGTTGGTCGTCATGATGATGACGGTGTTCTTGAAGTCGACGACGCGGCCCTGGGCGTCGGTCAGGCGACCGTCCTCCAGGATCTGCAGCAGCGAGTTGAAGATGTCCGGGTGGGCCTTCTCGATCTCGTCGAACAGGACCACGGAGAACGGCTTGCGCCGGACCTTCTCGGTGAGCTGGCCGCCCTCTTCGTACCCGACGTAGCCGGGCGGGGAGCCGAACAGCCGCGAAACGGTGTGCTTCTCCATGAACTCGGACATGTCCAGCATGATCAGAGCGTCCTCGTCGCCGAAGAGGAACTCGGCGAGCGCCTTGGACAGCTCCGTCTTCCCGACGCCCGAGGGGCCGGCGAAGATGAACGAGCCACCCGGCCTGCGGGGGTCCTTCAGACCCGCGCGGGTGCGGCGGATCGCCCGGGACAGACCCTTGATGGCGTCGTCCTGGCCGATGATGCGCTTGTGGAGCTCGTCCTCCATGCGGAGCAGCCGCTGGGACTCCTCCTCGGTGAGCTTGAAGACCGGGATGCCGGTGGCCGTGGCGAGGACCTCGGCGATGAGCTCCTCGGTGACCTCGGCGACGACGTCCATGTCGCCGGCCTTCCACTCCTTCTCGCGCCGGTCGCGCTTGAGCTGGAGCTGCTTCTCCTGGTCGCGGAGGGCCGCGGCCTTCTCGAAGTCCTGCGCGTCGATCGCGGACTCCTTGTCGCGGCGCACCTGGGCGATCTTCTCGTCGAACTCGCGCAGGTCCGGCGGGGCGGTCATGCGGCGGATGCGCATGCGCGAGCCGGCCTCGTCGATGAGGTCGATCGCCTTGTCCGGCAGGAACCGGTCGCTGATGTAGCGGTCGGCCAGCTGGGCGGCGGCGACAAGGGCCGAGTCGGTGATCGTCACGCGGTGGTGAGCCTCGTAACGGTCGCGCAGACCCTTGAGGATCTCGATCGTGTGGCTCAGCGAGGGCTCGGCGACCTGGATCGGCTGGAAGCGGCGCTCAAGCGCGGCGTCCTTCTCCAGGTGCTTGCGGTACTCGTCGAGCGTGGTGGCGCCGATGGTCTGGAGCTCGCCGCGGGCCAGCATCGGCTTGAGGATGCTGGCGGCGTCGATCGCGCCCTCGGCGGCGCCCGCGCCGACCAGCGTGTGCAGCTCGTCGATGAACAGGATGATGTCGCCGCGGGTGCGGATCTCCTTGAGGACCTTCTTCAGGCGCTCTTCGAAGTCACCGCGGTAGCGAGAGCCGGCGACCAGCGCGCCGAGGTCGAGGGTGTAGAGCTGCTTGTCCTTGAGCGTCTCGGGCACCTCGCCCTTGACGATCTTCTGGGACAGCCCTTCGACCACGGCGGTCTTGCCGACACCGGGCTCGCCGACCAGGACGGGGTTGTTCTTGGTCCTGCGGGACAGGACCTGCATGACGCGCTCGATCTCTTTGTCCCGCCCGATCACCGGGTCCAGCTTGCCCTCGCGGGCGGCCTGGGTCAGGTTGCGGCCGAACTGGTCCAGCACAAGGGAGGTCGACGGGGCCGACTCCTGCGGGCCCCCCGCCGCCGCGGGCTCCTTGCCCTGGTAGCCGTGGAGCAACTGGATGACCTGCTGACGTACCCGGTTGAGATCGGCACCAAGCTTCACCAGCACCTGAGCGGCAACGCCTTCGCCCTCACGGATGAGGCCCAGAAGGATGTGCTCAGTGCCGATGTAGTTGTGGCCCAGCTGCAGGGCCTCGCGGAGCGACAGCTCAAGGACCTTCTTGGCGCGCGGGGTGAAGGGGATGTGCCCCGACGGCGCGGACTGGCCCTGGCCGATGATCTCCTCGACCTGCTGGCGCACACCTTCAAGACTGATGCCGAGGCTCTCCAGAGCCTTGGCGGCAACGCCTTCACCCTCATGGATCAAGCCAAGAAGAATGTGCTCAGTGCCGATGTAGTTGTGGTTGAGCATCCGGGCCTCTTCCTGGGCCAGGACGACAACCCGCCGTGCGCGGTCAGTGAACCTTTCGAACATCTCGTCGCTCCTCACAGAGCGGTCAGGCTGCTCGGGATATCCGGGCCCGCCGCATCCGCATGCTAGCCCCGACCGGTGACCGCTCTATACACCAGACGTTCCCCGACAGCAGGGCGTTCACGCTCCATCCAACTACTGTTGGGGGGCCACGTGTTCCCGCTACGCCGGAAGCGAACGACGTTTAACATCACGGATATCCGTGGGCCCCTGGAGCACGCGCCGGACGATCACTCTCAGGGTTAACACGATCATGCGGCCATGGCGGTGATTGGCCGATCACCGCCATGGCCGACTGATCGCAAACAGCCGTCAGTGTGCCGCTTCGTACTGCTCCACCACGGAGGAGGCAATACGACCGCGCTCACTCACGGAGATGCCGTGGGCCTTGGCCCAGGCCCGGATCTCCGAACTCTTTTCCCTCGAAGGCCGCTGCCCGCCACCACGCTTACGGCCCCGCGCCGGTGCGGCCTCGGCCTTACGGGCACCGGAGACGAAAGCGGACAGCGCGTCGCGCAGCTTCTTGGCGTTCTCGTCGCTCAGGTCTATCTCGTAGGCGGAGCCATCAATCGCGAAGGAGACAGTCTGATTGGCCTCGCCGCCATCGAGGTCGTCGATGAGTATCTTCTGGATCTGCGTGGCCATCTGGCAATCCTTTCGCAGAGCATTGTTCGATTCGCCAGCTAAACATATACCCACAAACCCTTGTTGACAATTCAAGAGCCGTGTCGATTGAAGGGAAGGCGGGCCGGGCCCCACGAGGGTCAGCCGGAAGGCTCGGACTTCTCCTGTGGTTCCGCCGCCTCCCGCCGGCCCGCGGCTTCGGAACGCATCAGCTTGACGACGGCTGCGATGACCACCGCAGCGACTACGCCGGGCGGTATCAAGGCGGACAATACATCGCTCATTGATCCTCGCTCCACGCGGGGGGCGGGCATTCACCTGTCCCCTACGCTAATTGTCACACGGTGCCCCGTGGTCCTGTGCCACGGTCGCCTGATCGGGGAGTCAGGATCCGACTCTATCCCCACAGGAGGTCAGGGCAGGTTGCGGGGCGGCGCCCAAAGCCTCCCGAAGGACCGTTCCAGGGCTTTCCCGATCTCGTCAGCCGTCTTACCGGATGCCCGCGTAATGACGATCCCCTGAAAACAGGCACACCGCGCCCGCGACACGCCCGCCCGCGCCGATAATGCCGATCCCGTCGAGGATCCATGACGACAACGGCGCCGGCGGTCGTACCGCGCGGCGCCGGAGGCGGCCGCTTGTCCGTTCTTTAGCACCCCCGCCGCGAGGGCGAAGTGAGTCCGGCCATCCGCGCATGGGAATGCTGCGGAGAAGCGCCGCCACGCGGAAGTCGGCGGGGCGCTTCACGTCGCCGGGGAATCGTGCGGGCGCCGCCGCCGATCCCGGCAAGACGGATCTTCATCACCTTCTTCCCGGAGCCGGGGGGCCCGTGGAATGCGACGCATAGTCGTAGGCGGTATGCGCGCCGAACGCAATGGCGCCGCCGCAGGGCGCGCGCCGCGCGATCGGACGCGATCGGGCGCCGCCTTTCCGGCGGGGAATCGCGGGGGAGAAGTAAGGCCGGCGGGCGTCAGGGCCGGCCGCAGGAGGGCACGGTGGCTTCCGGGAACGTGGCCCTCGACGGGCCGCGCGGCGATCCGCCGCGCCTTTGTGCTACGGAAGCGGGTGCGATGGCGGCACCCGCGGGAGGGGACAGGAGGCCTCGGGTACGGGGGCGGCCACACGGGAAGCCCTGAGGGGCTCCGTAGGCCTGTCGGGGGGATAAGTGGGGCACGTTGGGGTGACCGGCCGGCGGGGACGGTTCTGCGGTCATCTCATCGCCTTTCGCGGCAAGCGAAGGTGTTTCTGGTTCGTGCAAGGTCCTATCGCACATACAGGTCTGTCCGTTACCGATTCGCCAAGCCAGGCATCACGATTCGGGGACGGACACCTGTACCCGGCGCTCCCGCGGCACTTCCCTGAAGATCTCCGGACATGCGTCGGGGCCGGAGGACGCGCCTCCGGCCCCGGACGTGATCCGCTTGCCCGACTCTTACTTGACCTTGATCACGATCGTGTTCGCGAACTTGTCGTGCAGGCACTGCTGCAACGGCTTGTCCCAGAGCTGCCACAGGACGTTCACGAGGGCGAAGATGCTGGTGAGCCAGCCGACGACGGGGATCCACCGGATGAGCTGCGGGCCCATCAGGACGATCGCCCGCTTGCCGACGACATCGGTGCCGAGCCGCGAGTCCACCGCGCCGCCCACCGGGACGACCTTGATGCCCATGGCGATCTTGCCCAGCGTCTGGCCGCGCTGCTTGAGCATGAGGAACTCGTACGCCACGTAGGCGGCGCCGACGAGGATCGCGCTCACCAGCGTGGCGACGAACACGCCGCTCTCCACGACCGAGAGGCCCGTGGAGGGGTCGACCGACGCGCTGGTGACCAGGATCGCGGTGACGATGGCGCTGAGGATGAAGGTGGGGATCGCCAGGATCACGCCGTCGATGATGCGGGCGACGAGCCGCTGCCACCACTCGGCCAGGGGAGCCGGCGCGCCCGGGGGAACCGCGCCCGCCACGCCGTAAGGCTGCTGGTAGCCACCCGAGGTCTGCGGGTAGCCCGGCTGGCCGTACCCCGGGGAGGAGTAACCGGGCTGCTGGCCGTAACCGGGCTGGGCGTACTGCGCCTGCTGGCCGTACCCCTGCTCGCCGTAGCCCTGCTGGGCCTGGCCGTACTGACCCTGCTGCCCGTAATCCTGGCCCTGCTGCCCGTACTGGGACTGCTGGCCGTAAGCCTGCTGCCCCTGCTGGCTCTGCTGCTGGCCGTAGCCCTGCTCGCCGTAGCCCTGCTGCTGGCCGTAACCCTGCTGGCTCTGCTGCTGGCCGTAGCCCTGCTCGCCGTAGCCCTGCTGCTGGCCGTACTGGGACTGCTGGCCGTAACCCTGCTGGCCCTGCTGGCCCTGCTGGCCCTGCTGCCCGTACTGCGCCTGCTGGCCATAACCCTGCTGCTGGCCGTAACCCTGGTCGCCGTAGCCCTGCTGGCCGGACTGACCGTACGACTGCTGCTGGTCATAGCCCTGCTGCTGGCCGTACCCCTGGTCGCCGTAGCCCGAGCTCGCCTGGGACTGCCCGTACCCCTGCTGCCCGTAGCCCTGCTGCTGGCCGTACTGCTGGCCCGAGCTCTGCTGGCCGTATCCCTGCTCGCCGTAGCCCTGCTGGGCCTGGCCGTACTGCGACTGCCCGTAACCCTGCTGGCCGTAGGACTGCTGACCGTATTGGCTGGATTGGTTGGACTGGCTGGACTGGTTGGGGTGTTCCGACGTCGGCTGGGGACGGTGGACGACCGTCACCTCCGGATCGGCGCCGGGGAGCGACCGATCTGCGTTGTGCTGCCCATACGGGGAGCCGGAGGACTCGTTGCCCCCCGGCTCATCGCGTGGGTACGGCGGCTGTCCGGTGCTCACCGTGTCACCTCACTTCGGCTTCGCATGCGACATATGTAAGACACGCATGCTGTGGTGTTGCCCAACGTAGCGACAGCGGCATCAACAGTCACCTTTCCACCGGGTCACCACGCTGGTCAGAGCGTGGGACCAAATGGAGAAGCATGCGCGTGTTGCCGAGGGTGTTGGGCTTGACATGTTCAAGATCGAGAAACTCGGCTACGCCCTCATCGTAGGAGTCGAGCAACTCGGCGTACACCTCAGGAGAGACCGGAGTGCCCTGGATCGGGATGAACCCATGCTTGGCGAAGAATTCCACCTCGAATGTCAGGCAGAACACCCGCCGCAACCCGAGTTCGCGCGCCGCCTCGATGAGCGCGGAGACGATCATATGCCCGATGCCCAGGCCGCGGCAGGAGTCGTCGACCGCGACGGTGCGGATCTCGGCGAGATCCTCCCAGAGGACATGGAGGGCGCCGCAGCCCACCACCACGCCGTCCCGCTCGGCCACCCAGAACTCCTGGACGTCCTCATAAAGGGTGGCGGTCGATTTGCGCAGCAGACGGGGGCCGTCGCCGGAGTACGCGTCGACCAGGCGCCTGATGCGCCGGACGTCGGGCGTGCGGGCGCGTCGCACCACGAGCGTGCCGCCGGACGGCACGAACTCCACGACCTGCTCCATGAAGCGCCAGCGTATCCGCCCCGGCGAGCGGCCCGGCTGCCGCGCCGTTCCGCCGCCGCACATAACGGACGGTCCGAAACCGGGGACGCGTGCGCACTCAGGTGGCCGGAGGTGAGGTTGCGCACACTTGATGTCCATGGGGTCCACCAGGGCATCGTTTGAGGTTCCGCACAGTCGCCCACCTGCGGGCGCCGTCGCCAAGGCGAGGGCAAAGTGCCGTAAACGCACGGTAAAGTGGGTCGGTCAGCGGTTCGAGCGTGATCGTCCTGTGACACCTCAGTTGTGAAAGCTCAACAGAATCCGCAGTTCTGGTTGAGCAGGAACCCGCGCTGCACTAGTGTCCAGCGTCGATGCCGGTCATCGCCCCCGCGATGGCCGCGCCGCCTAATCCCGGCCGCGTCCCCGTGCGGCAGGGAGCCGGGGACCCAACCGGCGCACGGGCCCCGACCGTGCGAGCCGTTGTTCCTGGGGTGAATCCGAGAGGGAGGCATGGAGTTCTCCATGATCGCGAACTCGGTAGGGCTGCTCCGGCCCGAACCCGTCAGCTAACCCGGTAAGCGGCCGAGGAGAGGAGCTCGTTGGTGCAGCCTAGGCGCACGCCTGGAAAGAGTGCGGGCAGGCACGCCCGCCCCCGCGAACACACGACGCGTGCCCGGCTCGCCGGCGCGATCCCCAGGCGGCTGCCACGCCGCATCGCGCTCATCGCCACCGCCCTGACGGTGCTCACCTTCGGCTCCCCGCTCGTGGCGGCGACCGCCGAGCCCAAACCGAGCCTCACCCAGCTCAAGAAGCAGGTCGAGGACCTGTACAACCAGATCGAGTCGCTCACCGAGCAGTACAACGGCCAGAAGGAGCGGCTCAAGCAGGCCCAGCGCTCGGCGGACCTGGCGAAGAAGACGCTCACCAAGAGCCAGGCCGACCTTGAGGAGAAGCGCCGCAGGGCGGGCCTGCTCGCCCAGGACGCCTACATGACCGGCGGGGTGGGCTCCTCCCTGGCCCTGGCCATGTCCGGCGATCCTGACGGCTATCTGGACCGCGCGGCGACCACCTACGCCCTGCAGTTGCAACAGGGCGAGGAGGTCGCGCAGATCACCAAGGCCATGCAGATCGCCGAGCGCGCGAAGGCGGGCGCCAAGGCGCGCGAGGCCGAGGTCAAGAAGCTGGTGTCCAGCCTGTCCACCCAGCGCGACAAGATCCGTGGTCTGATCGCCAAGACCGAGAGCTCGCTGTTCAAGCGCGCCCTCGCGCAGGCCGGCCAGCCGGGCGGCAGGGCCACCCGCATCGACATCCCGATCCCGGGGACCGGCAAGGCCGCCGAGGCCACCAAGTGGGCGCTGACCCAGCAGCTCAGGCCGTACGTCTGGGGCGCCGCCGGCCCGAGCACCTTCGACTGCTCCGGCCTGGTGATGTGGGCCTACCAGAAGGTGGGCATCAGCCTGCCGCACTACACCGGCGACCAGTGGACCGCGGGCACCCACGTCTCGCGTGAGGATATGCGCCCGGGTGACCTGGTCTTCTTCTACAGCGACCTGCACCACGTCGGCATCTACATCGGCGGCGGCATGATGGTGCACGCCCCGCGCACAGGTGACGTGGTGAGGGTCGCCCCGCTCGGCAACCGTCCGTTCGCCGGGGCCGTGCGCATCGCCGACTGACACGGCGACGCGCGGGAACGCGGGCGGGCCGGCGACCGGGGGCTAGATCAGCCGCCGCCGCGCCGCCCAGGCCACGGCCTCGATGGCGGTGGCCACGCCGATGCGGTCGCAGATGCCCCGGAGGCGGCGCCGGACCGTCCTGCCGCTGACGTCCAGCCGCCGGCCGACACGGTCGACGGTGACGCCCTTGGCCAGTTCGGCGAGCAATAGAAGATCATCGTCGCTCAATCCCACGCCGTCTGATCCCGGGTGAATGTCATTCCCTCGGGAAACCAGATCCGGATACGCCATCGGGTGTCCTCCCCCACGACGAACTCGGCAACATACTCGAATGCTTCTAGCCCGCCCGTCAGGAACGGTAAACGCCACGTTCAAAGGTCGTCAAGCACCGGCCCCGCATAGTCGTTACCGCTACGATTGACATACCTGTGCATATGTGAACTACTCATGACATGTTCGCGAACCCATAGCCGCAGGCCGAGCCGCAAGACGATCATGGACGGCACCGGCGCCGGGACGCGGCGGAGACCCCGTGGCGCCGGTTCACGGCAGGTCGGCGGGCAGGACACCCCGGATCGCCCCATGCCAGGCATATAAGATCAACGCCTCTCCAGCCATAATTTCGCGTGAAATCACAGGCCCTTTCCCATCATTTTCGGCTGGACACGGCCGCGTGCGCGCGGTGTCACGGGGGCATTCCCGGCATGGGCCACGGGCGGCGTAATCTGCAGGCGGCGCCGCGGCGCGGCTGCGATATGGATCTCCGCCGGGCGGCCGGCCATCACGCGCGCGTCATCGGCACGCCGCGAACGGACTGGTCTTCGTTATCTGCGCGCGACCGACCGAAAGCGTCTTCGACGCGTCGAATCCCATGCGGGGCGCGCCCGGCCGCGCCGGAAGGCCGGGGCGCGTGGGGCGGAACGTCAGTTGGTGTTGCGGTTGTAGATCAGCCGCAGGCCGATGAGCGTCAGCCACGGCTCGTGCACGTCGATCGAACGGGCCTCGTCCACGACGGGAGAGGCGAGCGAGCCGGTGGCCACGACCGTGACGTCGTCGGGGTCGGCGGCCAGCTCGGGGGCCATGCGCTCGACGATGCCGTCCACCTGGCCGGCGAAGCCGTAGATGATGCCCGCCTGCAGGGCCTCCACGGTGTTCTTGGCGATCACCGAGCGGGGGCGCACCAGCTCCACCTTGTGAAGCTGCGCGCCCGCCGCGGCCAGGGCGTCCACGGAGATGTCGATCCCCGGGGCGGTGACGGACCCGACGTACTCGCCCTTGGCCGAAACCGCGTCGAAGGACGTCGCGGTGCCGAAGTCGACGATCACGCAGGGACCGCCGTAGAGGGTGATGGCGGCGAGCGCGTTGACGATGCGGTCGCTGCCGACCTCCTTGGGGTTGTCCATGCGCACCGGGACGCCGGTGCGCACGCCCGGCTCGACGATGACGGCGTTCACGTCGCCGTAATAACGCCGGCACATCTCGCGCATCTCGTTGAGCACGGACGGGACGGTGGAGCAGATGGCGATGCCGCTGATGTCGGCGCCCTTGAGCAGGGGGCTCTGGCCGAGCAGCCCCTGCAGGACGACCGCGATCTCGTCGGCGGTGCGCCGCGCGTCGGTGGCGAGGCGCCAGTGCTCGATGACCTCTTCGCCCTCGAAGAGTCCCAGCACGGTGTGGGTGTTGCCGACGTCGATCGTGAGCAGCATCAAGCCCCCCGAAGGTCCAGAGCGAGGTCGAGTGCGGGGGCGGAGTGGGTCAGAGCCCCCACGGCTAGGTAGTCAACACCGGTTTCGGCCACCTCACGCGCGGATTCCAGCGTGAGACCGCCGCTGGCCTCCAGGCGCGCCCTGCCGTCCACCAGGCGTACGGCCAGCGCCAGGTCCTCGACGGTGAAGTTGTCCAGCAGGATCTCCTCCGCCCCTTCCGCCAGCACGGGTTCGAGCTGGTCGATCCGGTCGATCTCCACCTCGATCGGCAGTCCGGGGTACGCCTGCCGTACCGCGCGGAACGCCTCGGCGACCCCACCCGCCGCCACCACGTGATTGTCCTTGATCAAGGCCGCGTCCGAAAGGGACATTCTGTGGTTGGTCCCGCCGCCGCACCTGACGGCGTACTTCTCCAGGGCGCGCAGCCCCGCGAGGGTCTTGCGGGTGTCCCGCACCCGGGCCTTGGCGCCGTCCACGGCCCGCACCCAGCGGTGGGTCAGCGTGGCGATCCCCGACAGGTGGGTGACCAGGTTGAGCGCGGTGCGCTCGGCGGTCAGCAGGTCGCGGGCCGGGCCGGTGACCGTCATCAGCACGTCGCCGCGCGCCACCCGCTCGCCGTCCTTCACGTGACGCTCGGCGCTCAGCCGTCCCGAGGAGGCGGCGGCGAACACGGCCTCGGCGACGGGCAGGCCGGCCACCACGCCGTCGGCGCGGGCCACGACGTCGGCGACGGCCGTCCTGCCGGCGGGGACGGTGGCGATCGTGGTGACGTCGCCCGCCTCCGCGAGGTCCTCGGCGAGGGCGGCGGCGACCACCGCGGCCACCGCCTCGGGGTCGAGGCCCGCCAGCGCGAGGTCGGCCTCCAGGTGCTCGCCGAGCGCGCTCGCCGCCCGGCCGTCGTCGTGCCGCCGATAGGTCATGGTCGGTCCTTCCTCGCCCAGGGTCACGTCCAGGTGCCCCAGCCATCGGGCGTCGTCTCGCTCGGGAAAATCCTCGCGCCAGTGGGAGCCGCGGGTCTCCTCGCGGGCGCCGGCCGCCGCGACGAGCGCGGTGGCCACGGTGAGCAGGTTGGTGGCCTCCCAGGCCTCCATGCAGGGTTCCACGGCCACCGGGGTCCAGCGGGCGTCCAGCAGGCCCCTGGCGACCTCCGACAGGCTCTCCGCGCCGCGCAGGACGCCCGCGCCCGCGCTCATCCGTCCCTGGACGCGCGCCCGCGCCCGGGGGTCGACGAGCCCGGAGGGGCGGCCGTCGTCCACCGGCTCGCCGGGGGCCCACCGCGTGGCGGCGAGGTCGGCCGCGATGCGCTCGGCGAAGACCAGGCCCTCCAGCAGGGAGTTGGAGGCGAGGCGGTTGGCCCCGTGCACGCCGGTGCAGGCGACCTCGCCGCAGGCGTACAGGCCGGGGACGCTGGTGCGGCCGTGCGGGTCGGTGAGGACGCCGCCGCTGGCGTAGTGGGCGGCGGGCGCGACGGGGATCGGCTCGTGGACGGGGTCGACGCCGTGCTCACGGCACACGGCGTAGATGGTCGGGAAGCGGGTGCGCCACATCTCCTCGCCGAAGTGCCGCGCGTCGAGGTGGACGTGCTCCGCGCCGGTCTCCAGCATCCTGCGCATGATCGCCTTGGCGACGACGTCGCGGGGCGCGAGCTCGGCGAGCTCGTGGACGCCGAGCATGAAGCGCTCGCCGGCGGCGTCGAGCAGGACCGCGCCCTCCCCGCGCACGGCCTCGGAGACGAGCGGCTGCTGGCCGGTGGCGTCGGGGCCGAGCCAGAGCACCGTGGGGTGGAACTGGACGAACTCCAGGTCGCGCACGACCGCGCCGGCGCGCAGGGCGAGCGCCACGCCGTCCCCGGTGGACACCAGCGGGTTGGTGGTGGCCGCGTAGACCTGGCCCATGCCTCCGGTGGCGAGGACGACGGCGTCCGCGCGGACCGCGCCCACGCCGTCGCGCGCGCCCTCGCCCATGACGTGCAGGGTGATCCCGCAGGCGGCGCCCGCGGCGTCCTTGAGCAGGTCGAGGACCAGGGCGTGCTCGATGATCTCGATACGGCCCGTGGCGCGCACGGCCTCGACCAGGGCGCGCTGGACCTCGGCGCCGGTGGCGTCCCCGCCGGCGTGGACGATGCGGTTGCGGTGGTGCCCGCCCTCCCGGGTGAGCTGGAGGTCGCCGGCGGGGTCCCTGTCGAAGCGGGCGCCGCGCGCCATGAGCCGCCGCAGCGCGGGCGGCCCCTCGGTGACGAGGGTACGGACGGCGGGCAGGTCGCACAGGCCGACGCCGGCGACGAGCGTGTCGTCGAGGTGCTCCTCCGGGGAGTCCGCCGGGTCGAGCACGGCGGCGATGCCGCCCTGGGCCCAGCGCGTGGATCCGGCGGAGAGCACGTCCTTGGTGACCACGAGGACCTTGGCGCCCGGGACCAGCTCGGCGTGGCGCAGGGCCACGGTGAGGCCCGCGACGCCGGACCCGACGACGACGACGTCGGCGCGCGCGGTCCAGCCGGGCGCGGGTGCGGTGAGCCGCCGGGGGATGGGCGGGTGGGACATGGGTACTCCCCTCATTTCGTCAAGATGACGATAAACCATGAGGCGAAGGTGGGGCGGAGAGGGGTGGGACGAACGGTGTTGTCGCAGGTGAGAGCCCAAGGTACCCGACCCGCCGCGCCTCCCGTTACGGGGCCAGGGTGAGCACCATGTTGTCGATCAGGCGGGTGGCGCCGACCCGTCCCGCCACGACGAGGACCGCCTCCCCCTGGTGCCCGTCGCCGACGGCGGCGAACGTCGCGGGATCGACCAGGCTGCAGTAGTCCAGCGCGAGCGGAGGCGCGGCCCCGGCGGCGGCGTCCAGGACGGCGTGCGCCGCGTGCAGGATGTCCTTGGGGCGCTTGTGCGCCGCGCCCTCGCGCAGCGCCGCCGACAGCGACAGGGCCGTGCCGCGGTCGGCCTCGGACAGGTAGCGGTTGCGGCTGGACAGGGCCAGCCCGTCGGGCTCGCGCACGGTCGGCGCGCCGACGATCGCGATCGGCAGGTTCAGGTCGGCGACCATGCGGCGGATCAGCGCGAGCTGCTGGGCGTCCTTCTGCCCGAACACGGCGACGTCCGGCGCGACCAGGTTGAAGAGCTTCAGCACGACCGTCAGCACGCCGTCGAAGTGGCCGGGGCGGAACGCGCCCTCCACGATCGTGCCCATCTGGCCGGCCGAGACGCCGACCTGGCGGTCGGGGAGGTACATCTCGCCGGCGGAGGGCGCGAAGACCACGCGCACGCCCTCGGCCGCGCACACCTCCAGGTCGGCGTCGAACGTCCGGGGATAGCGGGAGAGATCCTCGTTCGGCCCGAACTGGAGCGGGTTGACGAAGATGCTCACCGCGACGTGCTCGGCCCTCTCCCGCGCCAGGCGGATCAGCGCGCGGTGCCCCTCGTGCAGCGCGCCCATGGTCGGCACCAGGGCGAGGGCGCCCTGACCTCCCGGCCGCGCCGAGGCGCCGTCCGCGCCGATGCCGAGCGCGGCGCGGGCCGCGAGGAGCTCGGAGCGGTCATGCGCGACGATCACGTCCACGCGTCGCCTCCTCGGTACGCGGGCCGGGCGCCGGGCCCGGCCGTCATGTCCACGTGTTGCCGCCGAGCGCGTCGAGCAGCCGCTCGGCCGTCTCGGGTTTGAGCAGCCCGGCCGCGAGCGCGCGGTCGGCGGTGAGCCTGGCCAGGGCGATGTAGGCGTCGGCGGCCTCGGGCGCGGCGACGATCAGCGCGTCCACGTGCTTGCGCACCGTGCCCGCGTCGCCGCGCACGACCGGCCCGGTGAGCCCGGACAGGCCGAGGCGCAGCGCGTTGTCCAGGGCGGCGCCGAGCAGCGGGCCGAGCATGCGGCCCGGGTGCTCCACCCCGATCTTCCTCAGCAGTTCCTGGGACTCGGCGATCAGCGTGACCATGTGGTTGGCGGCCCCCGCCAGAGCCGCGTGGTAGAGCGGGCGGTCCTCGTCGGGGATCCACACCGGCTCGCCGCCCATCTCGATGACCAGGGCCTCGGCGACCGGCCTGAGCGCCTCGGGCGCGGTGACGCCGAACGAGCAGCCCTCGACGCGGCGCAGGTCGTCGTCCCTGCCGGTGAAGGTCATCACCGGGTGGAGCGCGAAGGGCACCGCGCCCGCGGCCGTCGCGGGGTCGAGCACGCCGAGCCCGTAGGCGCCGCTGGTGTGCACGAGCATCTTGCCGCGCAGGTCGGCGCCGGTCGTGGCGAGGCCGGAGACCAGGCCGGGCAGCACGTCGTCGGGCACGGTGAGCAGCACGAGCTCGGCGTCGCGGATGACGTCGTCCGGCCGGGAGAGGGGGACGCCGAGACGATCGGCGGCCCGGCGGCCCGAGGCCTCGGAGACCCCGGCCGCTCCCGTCACGTGGTGCCCGGCCTGGGCGAGCGCCGCGCCGAGCACCGAGCCCACCCGCCCGGCGCCGACGACGCCGACCGCGAGGCGCCCCGGGCGGTCGCTTGTCCGCATCACGTTCCCGTTCACGTTCGACGTATCAGCCTCAGACGCCCCAGCGTAACGGGCGCCTCTCCGATCACCGCCGCCCGGCTCCCCCGGCCGCGCCGTCCGGGCTCACCGGGCCGGTCGGCGGGCGGCGTCCTCCTTGGTAACGTCCGGTGCCGTGTGGGTGACCTGGCGGGAGGCCTTCCGGCGAGCGCTGTACGGCGAGGACGGGTTCTACATGCGGGAGCGGCCCTCGGGTCACTTCCGCACCTCGGTCGGCGCCTCGCCCGCGTTCGCCGCCGCGGTGCTGCGCCTGCTGATCCGGGTGGACGCCGGCCTCGGCCGTCCCGACCCGCTCGACCTGGCCGACGTCGGATCGGGTGACGGCGCGCTCGTGACCGAGGTGCTGCGCGCGGCCGAGCCCGCCCTCGCGCGGCGGCTGCGGGTGACGGCCGTCGATCTGTCCCCGCGCCCCGAGGGGTTGCCCGGGGCCGTCGCCTGGACGCCCGCGCTCCCGGAGGAGATCACCGGGCTGGTGTTCGCGAACGAGTGGCTGGACAACGTGCCGCTCGACGTCGCCGAGCAGACGCCCGAGGGGCCGCGGCTGGTCCTGGTCGATCCCGGGACGGGCGAGGAGCGGCTGGACGGCCCGCCGGAGGAGCGCGACCGGCGGTGGCTGGAGCGCTGGTGGCCGCTCGCCGCGACGGGCCTGCGCGCCGAGATCGGCAGGCCGCGCGACGAGGCGTGGGCGGGGGTGGTAGCCCGGCTGGCGCGGGGGCTCGCGGTGGCGGCCGATTATGCACACCCTGTGGATAACCGGCCGCCGTACGGCACGCTGACCGGGTACCGCGACGGGGCGTGTGTGCCGCCCATACCCGACGGATCCTGCGATATCACGGCACACGTGGCGCTGGACGCCTGCGCGGCGGCGGGCGAGCGAGCGGGCGCGATATCCACAACGTTGACCACGCAACGACACGCGCTGCGCGATCTCGGGGTCACCGGGCGGCGGCCGCCGCTGAGCCTCGCGGCCACCGATCCGGGCGGCTACCTGCGGGCGCTGGCGCGGGCGTCCCAGGAGGCCGAGCTGATCGACCCGGCGGGCCTCGGCGGCTTCGGCTGGCTCGCCCAGGGCAAGCCATGACCCACCGGCGTCCCGGGGCGTACCGCGACCGGCGCCCGGCCATGGCGCGGCCCGCGCCTCCCCGCGCCTTCGGCGACGCGAGGGTCAGATGGTGACCTTCAGGGACTCCAGGCCGCGGATGACGAAGTTGGGCTTCCAGGAGGGTTCCTCGGCGAGTTCGAGTCCGGGCGCCGCGGCGAGCAGGGCGCCGAACGACTCGATCAGCTCCACGCGGGCCAGCGGCGCGCCCAGGCAGAAGTGGATGCCTGCCCCGAACGAGATGTGCGGGTTGTCCTTGCGGCCCACGTCCAGCCGCTCGGGGTCGTCGAACACCTCGGGGTCGTGGTTGGCCGAGCCGAACAGCAGGGCCACCTCCGTCCCCTTGGGGATGTCCACCCCGCCGATGGTGACGTCCTGGAGCACCCACCGCTCGAACATCTGCAGCGGGGTGTCGTAGCGCATCAGCTCCTCCACCGCCGTGGGCAGCAGCGAGGGGTCGGCGCGCAGCCGCTCCAGCTCGGCGGGGTTGCGGAACAGCGCCCACCAGCCGTTGGCGGTGACGTTGACCGTGGCCTCGTGCCCGGCGTTCAGCAGCAGCACGCAGGTGCCGATGAGCTCCTCCTCGGTCAGCGTGTCCCCTTCGTCGGCAACCTGGGCCAGCGCGCTGATCAGGTCGTCGCCGGGGTCGGCGCGGCGGGCGGCGGCGAGCCCGGACAGGTAGTCCGAGAACTCCGACGCGGCACGCACCGCGGTGTGCTGTACCTCCGTCGAGGGGTTCAACTCGTACATGCCGCAGATGTCGGCCGACCACGGGCGCAGCAGGTGACGGTCGGACTCGGGCACGCCCAGCATCTCGGCGATCACCGTCACCGGCAGCGGCTCGGCCACCTCGCCGATCAGGTCGCCGCCGCCGCGCTCGACGAACGCGGCCACCAGCTCGCGGGCGACGCGCCGCACGCGGGGGCGCAGCTCCTCGACCATGCGAGGGGTGAACGCCTTGGAGACGAGGCGGCGCAGCCGTGTGTGGACGGGAGGCTCGACGTCCAGCATCCCGGCGCGGATGACGCGCCAGAACGGCTCCTGGAAGCCGGGCTCGGGCTCGCGGCCGAACTCCTCGTGCGAGGCCACGTGCAGGTATGAGCGGCCGAGCCTGCGGTCGCGCAGGGCGGCGTTGACGTCGCCGTGCCGGGCCACCAGCCACTGGCCGGTGGGCTCGAAGTAGCTGACCGGCGCGCGGTCGCGAAGCTCGCGGTACACGTCGTAGGGGTGCGCGACGAAGGCGGGGTTCCATGGGTCGAAGTGCACAAAGTCATCGTATGCACCGAAAGTCGAGCCGTTGCCCCGCCCGGGGGAACGCCCCCGGGCGGGGCCGCCGGTCTCAGCGCGCGGTGTCCGGTTCCGGGGACTCCTCGTGGCTTTCGCGCGGCTCCACCGGCCGCCGGCCCGCCTTCCTGCGCACCCGGATGTTCAGCAGCTCCACGATCAGCGAGAACGCCATCGCGAAGTAGATGTAGCCCTTGGAGATGTGCTGGTCGAAGCCCTCGGCGATCAGCACGACGCCGATCAGGACGAGGAAGGACAGCGCCAGCATCTTGATGCTCGGGTGCCGCTCGACGAACTCGCCGATCGGCCGCGCCGCTACGAGCATCACCAGGACCGCGACGATCACCGCGGCGATCATGACGCCCAGCTCGTCCACCATGCCCACCGCCGTGATCACCGAGTCCAGCGAGAACACGACGTCCAGCAGCATGATCTGCACGATCACCGCGCCGAAGGAGGCCGCGGCCCGCCCGCCGGAGTGGCCCGAGGAGCCCTCCATGCTGTCGCCGATCTCGTACACGCTCTTGCCCAGCAGGAACAGCCCGCCGAGGATCAAGATCAGATCTCGCCCCGATATGCCGTGCCCGAACACCTCGAACAGCGGTTCCGTCAGCCGGACGACCCACGACAGGCCGAGCAGCAGCGCCAGGCGGCTGAGCAGCGCCAGCGCGAGACCCAGCTTGCGCGCCCTGTCCCGCTGCTCGGCGGGAAGCTTCCCCGCCAGGATCGAGATGAAGATGATGTTGTCGATACCGAGAACGATCTCCAGGGCGACCAGGGTCAGGAACCCGATCCAGATCGTGGGGTCGGCGACCCAATCCATGCGAGTACTCCTCCAGCGGTGCACGAACGACGGCCCGCCCGGCGGGCGGACCGTTCCCTGTCCAACGCACGGGGGTTCACCAGAGTTCGCCCGGATCGCCACCCCTACACCGGGGTGTCAGAGGTTGCGAGGACGGCCGGGGCGTGGGTTATAGTCCCGGTGTAGGTCATGAGTGCCAGCGCCAAGCCCCGGCTCGCTGGCCGGCAACCCTCGCGCTCGCGGCGGGGTGCCCCGGGTGAAGACCAGGTCCGGCACGAGGTGTGCCGGGCAAGCGCGGGCTCCGTCGTCTCAACGCCATGACCGGGGGCCCCTGACCCGAGGAGGCCGGCGTTGTCCGTCGTCACCGACCTGACCACCCCTTCCAGCTCGTCCCCCGTTCCCTCCGGTGACCCGGAGTCCCCGCTCGGCGCGCGCTCCCGCATCCCCGCGGTGGTCGGCGCCGACCTGGAGGTCCCGGTCAAGGGCGGCAGGCTGGTCAGGTACGCCAACTTCGACTACGCCGCCAGCGCCCCCTGTCTGGAGCCGGTGAGCGCCGCCGTCGCCGCCGCGCTCCCGGCCTACTCCAGCGTGCACCGCGGCGCCGGGTACGCCTCCCAGCTCACCACCGCCCGCTACGAGCAGGCCCGCCACACCGTCCGGGCCTTCGCGGGCGCCCGCCCCGGCGACGCCGTGGTGTTCACCCGCAACACCACCGACGCGACGAACCTGCTGGCCCGCTGCCTGCCCGAGGGCACCACCGTCGTGGTCTTCGAGACCGAGCACCACGCGTCCCTGCTGCCCTGGGCCGACGCCGTGCGCCTCGCGCCGCCCGCCTTCCCCGGCGAGGCCGTGCGCGCCGCCGACGAGGCCCTCGCGGCCATCGACGGCCCCAAGCTGCTCGTCGTCACCGCCGCCTCCAACGTCACCGGCGAGCTGTGGCCGATCGCCGCGCTCGCGCACATCGCGCACCGGCACGGCGCCCGCGTCCTCGTCGACGCCGCGCAGCTCGTCCCGCACCGCAGGCTCAACCTGACCGCCCTCGACCTGGACTACGTCGCCTTCTCCGGGCACAAGCTGTACGCGCCGTTCGGGGCGGGCGTGCTGATCGGCCGTTCCGACTGGCTCACCGCCGCCGACCCGTACCTGCGGGGCGGGGGCGCCTCCAGGAACGTCGCCGGGGGCGCCGCGGAGGGCGCGCCGCTCGCCACCGAGTGGAGCGACGACGCCGAGCAGCGGCACGAGGCCGGCACCCCGAACGTCCTCGGCGCGGTCGCGCTGGCCGCCGCCTGCGACGCGCTGTCCGCCACCGGCTGGACCTCCCTGGTCAAGGAGGAGGAGCGCCTCATCGGCCTGCTGCGCGAGGGCCTCGCGAAGATCGACGGCGTGCACGAGCTCTCGCTGTGGGGCCCGGGGCACCCGCGCGTCGGCATCGTCTCGTTCGTGGTGGACGGCTGGAGCGCGCGGGAGGTCGCCGAGGCCCTGTCGTCGGAGTACGGCATCGGTGTCCGCGACGGCAGGTTC
Source organism: Sphaerisporangium siamense (assembly GCF_014205275.1). Lineage (NCBI taxonomy): Bacteria > Bacillati > Actinomycetota > Actinomycetes > Streptosporangiales > Streptosporangiaceae > Sphaerisporangium > Sphaerisporangium siamense. The sequence goes on along the minus strand of NZ_JACHND010000001.1, from coordinate 1,843,929 downwards.
TGCGCCCACCCCTTCGTCCGCCACCTGCTCGGCGAGGCCGGGCGCCTCGACGACGGCACGTGCGCGGACGGCACCGCGGGCGCCGTGCGGGCCTCCATCGGCATCGGCACCACCGAGGAGCACGTGCGCCGCCTGGTCGCCGCCCTGACCGAACTTGTCTCCCGGCGGTGACGTGACAGCATGGGGTCTATGACCGGACCTCATGCCGCGGGAGGGCCCATCGAGCGGGTCGTGGGCATCGGCGCCGGGGCCAAGGAGCTCGCCACCGAGGACATGATCCTCAACATCGGGCCCCAGCACCCCTCGACCCACGGTGTGCTGCGTCTCCGGCTCACCGTGGACGGCGAGCGCATCGCCTCGGCGGAGCCGATCATCGGGTACATGCACCGGGGCGCCGAGAAGCTGTTCGAGGTGCGCGACTACCGGCAGATCATCGTGCTGGCCAACCGGCACGACTGGCTGTCGGCCTTCGCCAACGAGCTCGGCGTCGTGCTCGCCGTCGAGCGCATGCTCGGCATGGAGGTCCCGGTGCGGGCCGTCTGGGCGCGCACGCTGCTCGCCGAGCTGAACCGCGTGCTCAACCACCTGATGTTCCTCGGCTCCTATCCCCTGGAGCTCGGCGCGATCACGCCCATCTTCTACGCCTTCCGCGAGCGCGAGATGCTGCAGGCCGTGATGGAGGAGATCTCCGGCGGGCGCATGCACTACATGTTCAACCGGGTCGGCGGCCTCAAGGAGGACCTCCCGCACGGCTGGCTGGACCGGGTCGCCGCGACGGTCGGCGACACGCGCGGGCGGCTGTCCGACATCGAGAACCTGATCTACGGCAACGAGATCTTCCTCGCCCGCACCCGCGGCGTCGGCGTGCTCGACCGCGAGACGATCCTGCAGTACGGGGTGAGCGGGCCGATCGCCCGCGCCTCCGGCGTCGACCTGGACCTGCGCCGCGACGAGCCCTACCTCGCCTACGGCGAGCTGCCCGTGAAGGTGGCCACGCGCACGGCCGGCGACTGCCACGCCCGCTTCGAGGTGCTGCTCGACCAGGTCAAGCACTCCCTCGACCTCGCCGACGCCTGCGTCGACCGGCTGCGGTCGCTGCCGCCGGGGCCGATCAACCAGCGGCTGCCCAAGGTGCTCAAGGTGCCCGAGGGCCACACCTACGCCTGGACCGAGAGCCCGCTCGGGCTCAACGGCTACTACCTGGTGTCACGCGGCGAGAAGACGCCGTGGCGGCTCAAGCTGCGCAGCGCCTCCTACAACAACGTGCAGGTGCTCAGAGAGATGCTGCCCGGGCACCTCATCGCCGACATGGTGGCCATCCTCGGGTCGATGTTCTTCGTCGTCGGCGACATCGACAAGTGACCGTCCACCAGGCCCGGCGCGAACCGCAGGTTTAGACGTCCCGCTCCGGTGCAGAAGACCTGTGCGTAAAGGGACAGGGTGGAAGAGACAAGGGTGACTCCTTGCGGTGGCGGGGCCCGGTGGTGGTGCCGGGCCCCGTCGCATGCCCCGGCTCAGGAGCGCTTCTCGTCGTCCTCGGGGCCCTTCGGCACCCGGCAGCAGTGTTCGAGGAACAGGGCCGCGCAGACGAGCACGACGCAGGAGAGCAGCGACCCGCCGGCCAGGAAGAAGTCGCGCCGGGGGGTGTCCTGGTCCAGCAGCGGCATGACGTAGAACACGAAGCCCGCGAAGATCCCGGCGCACGCCGCCCCCACGTACGCCGACGCCTTGGCCAGGGCGGCCAGCCGGGCCACCGCGAGCGGCTCCACCGGCTTGGTGTCGGGTTTGCGCTGGATGCGGGCGCGGGTCATCCACCCGCTGTACGCCTCGCCGACGGCGAGCAGGAGCACCGTGGGGATGGCCGTCCACGGGACGGTCGGCAGGTCGGAGTAGACCTGCTGCAGCACGAGCCACGTCACCAGGGCGAACGCGACCACCAGCACGACGAGCACGCCGGGACGGCTCGGTCTCACGTGATCCTCCTCATCGTTGCCACCGGCACCCCGGCCTCCCCCGCGCGAAGCCCCCGGCGGACGGCCCTGGCGGCGTCATCGTGAGAGTAAAGCCCATCGAGGCGTGGCCTATTCCGGACACGGCACGCGCCGGTCCGGAGGGGGACGGTCAGCTGGGCGGCTGGAGCGCCAGGTCGGCGCGCAGGCGCACGCCCCCCTCGTCCAGGTCGGCGAGCAGCCCGGCCACCGAGCCGCGGCCGGGCAGCACCGCGCCCGGATCGGCCTGCGACCACGGCACCAGGACGAACGCCCGCTCGTGGGCCAAGGGATGCGGGAGCGTCAGCTCGGGGTCGTCGGAGAGCAGGTCGCCGACCATGATCAGATCGACGTCCAGCGTGCGCGGCCCCCACGGCTCGGTGCGCACCCGGCCGAACGCGCTCTCGACGCCGAGCGCGCGCTCCAGGATCGCCTTCGGGCCGAGCGTCATGGTGTTCGCGATCACCACGGCGTTGAGATAGGGACGCTGGTCCGGGGGACCCCCGACCGGGTCGGTCTCGTACACCGGGGACACCGCCACGAATTCGAGCCCGGGGGCGTCGAACAGCGCGTCGACGGCGCCCTGAAGCGTGTCGAAACGGCGGCCGACGTTGCTGCCGAGCGCCAGGACCACCTTCATCCGCGCCTCCTCCTGATCGTCACGACCACGTCGCCGAACGGGAGCGGGATCGGCGCCGCGGGCTTGTGCACGCTGACCTCGGCCGCCTCGACCGGCCCGCTCGCCAGGCACGCGTCCGCCAGGCGCGCGGCCAGGGTCTCGATGAGGTCGACCGGCTCCCCCTCGACGATGGCGGCCAGCCGGAGGGCCAGCTCGCCGTAGTCGACGGTCCTGGACAGATCGTCGGCGGCGGCCGCGGGGGCGGTGTCGAGGAACAACGTGACGTCCACCACGAACTCCTGGCCGAGCTCGCGCTCGGCGGGCAGGCAGCCGTGCCTGCCGCGCGCACGCAGCCCTACAAGGCTGATCGTGTCCCCACTCATGGAACCGCTCCCGTTCCGACGCGCCCCGGGACCTCCGGAGCAGCTTCCACGCTAACCAGGCCCGGGACGTGCTCGAACCCCGCCGCGTCCGCGCGGAGGCGGGCAGCGGTCATTCATCCGCCTGCTCGTCGTCGTCATCGGCCTGCAGGACGGGGGAACCGTGGTACACCCAGAGGCGCCAGCCCGCGGGGGTGCGGATGAAGGTGCTGGTCGCGACCACGCGGCCGGCGGCGAAGGTGGCGTCCTCGGTGTCGGCGGCGGTGAGGATGTTCTCGGCGCAGGACAGCACGGCGACGTCGCCCGCGACGGTGGTGCGGACGTCGGTCAGCACGAACTGGATGTAGGTGGTGTTGGCCATGATCAGCGCCCAGGAGCGCAGCACCTCGGCCCTGCCGGTGACCATCGACCAGCCGGGGTGGACGCACATCGCCACCCGGCCGTTCTCGTCCTCGGCCCAGATCTCGGTCATGCGGTCCAGGTCGCCGCTCTCGATGGCGGTGTAGAACGCCTCGTTGAGCTTCTCGATCTCAGCGGCTGTGGTGCTCATCGTCTACCGCCCTTCCAGGCCGCGGCGACGCGGACGGCGTCGGCGTTGGGACGCACATGGTGAACGCGAACACACCAGGCGCCGGCCTGGGCGGCGAGCGCCGTGACGGCCAAGGTGGCGTCGTCGCTGCCGCTGAAGGGCCTCGGCGTGCCGTCCGGGCCGGCCAGCAGGCGCCCGAGGAAGCGCTTGCGCGAGGCGCCGATGATGATCGGGTAGCCCAGCCGCCCCAGCTCGCCGATGCCCGAGAGCAAAGACCAGTCGTGCTCCGCCTTCTTGGCGAAGCCCAGGCCCGGATCGACGATGACCTGGTGCTCGGCGACCCCCTCGGCCAGCACGGAGTCGACCCGTTTGCGGAGCTCTTCGGTGACCTCGCCGACCACGTCGGAGTAGATCGCGCGCGTGTCCATGTCGTGGCTGTGGCCGCGCCAGTGCATGACGACGTAGGCGACGCCCGAGGCGGCCACCAGGCGCGGCATCGCCGGGTCGGCGAGGCCGCCGCTCACGTCGTTGACCAGGCGGGCCCCCGCGGCCACCGCGGCCTCGGCCACCTCGGCCCGCATCGTGTCGACGCTGACGACCACGCCCTGCTCGGCCAGGGCGCGGACCACCGGCTCGACCCGGCGCAGTTCCTCGTCCAGGGGGACGCGCGCGGCGCCGGGCCGGGTGGACTCGCCGCCGACGTCGACGATGTCGGCGCCCTGGGCGACCAGGTCGAGGCCGTGGCGCACCGCGACCTCGGGGTCGAACCACCGGCCGCCGTCGGAGAAGGAATCGGGGGTGACGTTGACCACGCCCATCACCAGGCAGCGCCCCGGGTCGGGCAGGCCCGGCACCGTCCATGTGGTCATGGCGTCCAGCCTAGGTGCTTCCCGATGACGATCTGCGCCATGGGTCCGGGTTGTGGATAACGAATCAGCCCGACTTGCGCGTGAGATCTCATATCCGGCGAAACCCGGCGCGCGTCGGTCGGCTGCTTCCCACCACCTGGCGCCGGGAACGCTCGTCAGCGGCGGCCGAGGATGAGTGCCATGGCCTCGGCGCGCGTCCTGTCGCTGTCGCGGAAGTCGCCGCGCACGGCCGAGGTGATGGTCTTGGCGCCCGGCTTGCGCACGCCGCGCATGGTCATGCACAGGTGCTCGGCCTCGATGACCACGATGACCCCCCGGGGCGCGAGGACGTCCATCAGCGCGTCGGCGATCTGGGAGGTCATGCGCTCCTGCACCTGGGGACGCCGGGCGTAGACGTCCACCAGCCTGGCCAGCTTGGACAGGCCGGTGATCTGGCCCTTGTCGTTCGGGACGTAGCCGACGTGCGCGACGCCGTGGAACGGCACGAGGTGGTGCTCGCAGGTCGAGAAGACCTCGATGTCCTTGACGAGCACCATCTCGTCGTGGTCGGCGTCGAAGACCGTGGTCAGGACGTCCTCGGGGGACTGCCCGAGCCCGGCGAACTGCTCGGCGTACGCGCGGGCGACCCGGGCGGGGGTGTCGACCAGGCCGTCCCGGTCCGGATCTTCACCGATCGCGAGAAGGATCTCGCGAACGGCCTTCTCGATCCGGCCCGAGTCGACCTTGAGTGGATCCACGCTCACCCGTTACGCCTCGTCCTTGGGCGTCGGGTGGTCGTTCCTGAGCAGAGCGCCGGAGCCGGCCTGGTTGCCCGCGGGGAGCGCGGTGCCGTTGCCGTTGCCCGCGACCTCCTTGGGCGTGAGGATCGGCGGACGGTCGGACGGGAGCCGCTTGCCGTACCCGGAGTAGGACGGGCGCTTCTCCTTGACGACGACCGGCGCGAAGATCTCCAGGACCTGCTCGCGGGAGAGCGTCTCCTTCTCCATGAGTTCGAGCACCAGGTTGTCCAGCACGTCGCGGTACTGGACGAGGATCTCCCACGCCTGGTCGTGCCCGGACTCGATGAGGCGGCGGACCTCTTCGTCGATCGTGGAGGCGATCTTCTCGGAGTAGTCGCGCTCGTGGCCCATGTCACGGCCGAGGAAGACCTCGCTGTTGCCGGTGCCGAACTTGCGGGCGCCGAGGTGCTCGCTCATGCCGTACTCGGTGACCATGCGGCGGGCGATGGAGGTGGCCTTCTCGATGTCGTTGGCCGCGCCGGTCGTGGGCTCGTGGAAGACGAGCTCCTCGGCCGTGCGCCCGCCGAGCAGCATGGCGAGCTGGTCCATCATCTCCGAGCGGGTGGCCAGGAACTTGTCCTCCATGGGGAGGGTCATCGTGTAGCCCAGCGCCCGGCCACGGGACAAGATCGTGATCTTGTGCACCGGGTCGGAGTTCGGCAGGGCGTGCGCCACCAGGGCGTGGCCGCCCTCGTGGTAGGCGATGATCTTCTTCTCCTGGTCGGACATGACCCGGCTCTTGCGCTCCGGGCCCGCCATGACGCGGTCGATGGACTCCTCAAGGGTGTTCATCGTGATCAGCTTCTGGTCCTGGCGCGCGGTGAGCAGCGCGGCCTCGTTGATGACGTTGGCGAGGTCGGCGCCGGTGAAGCCGGGAGTCCTGCGGGCGATGACGTCGAGGTCGACGTCCTGCGCGAACGGCTTGCCGCGCCCGTGGACGCGCAGGATGCCCTTGCGGCCCTCCAGGTCCGGGCGGTCGATGACGACCTGGCGGTCGAACCGGCCGGGACGCAGCAGCGCGGGGTCGAGGATGTCGGGACGGTTGGTCGCCGCGATGAGGATCACGCCGCCCTTGACGTCGAAGCCGTCCATCTCGACGAGGAGCTGGTTCAGGGTCTGCTCGCGCTCGTCGTGCCCGCCGCCGAGGCCCGCGCCGCGGTGCCGGCCGACGGCGTCGATCTCGTCGATGAAGATGATCGCCGGGGCGTTCGCCTTGGCCTGCTCGAACAGGTCGCGGACGCGGGAGGCGCCGACGCCGACGAACATCTCGACGAAGTCCGAACCGGAGATCGAGTAGAACGGGACCCCCGCCTCGCCGGCCACCGCGCGGGCGAGCAGCGTCTTGCCGGTGCCGGGCGGGCCGTACAGCAGCACGCCCTTGGGGATCTTGGCGCCGATGGCCTGGAACTTGGCCGGGGCCTGCAGGAACTCCTTGATCTCCTGGAGCTCCTCGATGGCCTCGTCCGCACCGGCGACGTCGGCGAAAGTGGTCTTGGGAGTGTCCTTGGTGATGAGCTTCGCCCGGGACTTGCCGAAGTTCATGACCCGGGAGCCGCCACCCTGCATCTGGTTCATGATGAACAAGAAGATGAGGACGATGACGACGATCGGCAGGAAGCTCACCAGCAGGCCGACGAGGAAGTTCTCCGTCGGCACGGTGACCTTGTAGCCGCCGGGCAGCTTGCCCGCCTTCACCTGCGTCTGGAGCATCTTCTGAAGCTCGACGCCCTGCCCCTGGACCCAGTACGCGTAGAAGCGATCTTCACCACGGATCTTCTGCGTGGTCTTGATCTCGATGCGCTGGTCCTTGTCGACGATCACGGCGTTGTCGACGGCGCCGTTCTCGATCTGGGTGATGACGAACGAGGTGTCTCGCTGGGCGTAGTTGCTGTTGCCGCTCCAGAATGTGGAGGCGAGCAGGAGCAGCACGACGATGCCCAGGATCCACAGCAGTGGCCCACGTGTAAATCGCTTGAGATCCATCCGATGCGGAACCCCTGCGGGCCCGTCCCTTCCTGAACACGGCCTGACCCCCGGGCGGACCCGGGGTTAGCGGCATCCAACCGCTCCTACTGACGACCCGAAGGGATGATCCCTCCGAGACATCCGAAGGTACACCGGGCCGCCGCGCAGGGTCACTGCTCCGGCGACACCGGCTTTGTCCTACCAACGTACGTCAGCCCGCCCGGTGTTCCCCACGACGAGTCCCAATAAGGGGCCGACTCTCCGGTTGCGGGCCTGGAAATTCGCTCAGGGCTTACTCGCCGCCGTAGACATGCCGCGCGAGCGTGCCGATGAACGGCAGATTGCGGTACCGCTCGGCGTAATCGAGGCCGTAGCCGACCACGAACTCGTTGGGGATGTCGAAGCCGACGTACTTGACGTCGATCGGCACCTTCACGGCGTCCGGCTTACGGAGCAGCGTGCATATCTCGACCGAGGCCGCGTTGCGCGAGCGCAGGTTGTGCACCAGCCACGACAACGTCAGCCCGGAGTCGATGATGTCCTCCACCACCAGGACGTGCCGCCTGGCGATGTCGGTGTCGAGGTCCTTGAGGGTGCGGACGACGCCCGAGGACTTGGTGCCCGCGCCGTAGGAGGACACGGCCATCCAGTCCATCTGGACGTCGATGTGCAGCGCGCGCGCCAGATCGGCCATGACCATGACCGCCCCCTTGAGCACCCCGACGATCAGGAGGTCCTTGCCCGCGTAGTCCGCGTCGATCTTGCCGGCTAGCTCCTTGACCTTCGCCTGAAGTTCTTCCTCGGAAATGAGGACCTTTTCAAGGTCCGTGCCCATGTCGGCTGCGTCCACCAGGGGTTTTCCTTCACAAGAGGGTGCTGGCGAACACCAGGGTGCCATACCGCCGGACCACTCCGACCCCCCCGGGCAGCTCCACGACGCGCTGGCCGCGCCACTGCGTGACCAGCCGGTCCACCTCCGCGATGTGGACGGCGGCCAGCGCCGACGCCGTCGCCCCCGCCGCCAGCCCCGCCCGCTGGATCACCCGGCGGCGCACCGCGGCGGGCAGGTCCTCGACGGCGTCCACGTCCAGCTCGACCCCGGCGCCGGTGACCCGCGCGCGCGCCGCGTACGCCTCCTCGGCCCAGGCGTCGAGCGCGTCGGCGTCGTCCCTGCACAGGCTCGCCGTCCGGGCGAGCGCCTCGGTGACGCCGGGCCCGAGCGCGCGCTCCAGCACCGGCAGCACGTCGTGCCGGACCCGCGCGCGGGCGTAGGCGGCGTCGGCGTTGTGCGGGTCCTCCCAGGGGGACAGGCCCAGCGCCTCGCAGGCCGCCCGGGTCGCGCGGCGGCCGACGCCGAGCAGCGGCCTGCGGTAGAGCCCCGCCGCCGCGGGCATCCCGGCGAGCGAGCGGGTGCCGCTCCCCCGGGACAGCCGCAGCAGCACGGTCTCGGCCTGGTCGTCACGCGTGTGGCCGAGCAGCACCGCCGGGGCGCCGAGCCGGTCGGCGGCGCGCGTCAGCGCCTCGTACCGGGCCTCGCGCGCCGCCGCCTCCGGGCCGCCCGCGCGGCCGACGGTGACCGTGAGCACCTCGGCCGGCTCCAGTCCGAGCGAGGCGGCCAGCTCCGCGACCTCGCGGGCGCGCCGCGCGGAGCCTTCCTGCAGGCCGTGGTCGACGGTGAGGAGCCCGGCGCGCAGTCCCATGCGCGGCGCGGCGAAGCCCAGGCACGCCGCGAGCGCGAGCGAGTCGGCCCCGCCGCTGCACGCGGCCAGGACCAGGGCGCCGGACGGCAGGCCGGCGAGCGACAGGCGTACGGCGCGGCGGATCTCCGCGACGGCGGGATGAGGCCCCATGTTCCTAGTCTGGCGGCGTGCGGGGCCGCCGGATCACCGCCGCCCGCGGGAGGTCAGAGGTGTCCGTTGGAGGTGGGCAGCTCGGGCGCGTGGAGCACCCGCGAGATCCACCGCTCGGGCTCGCGGATCTCGGCGTGGGTGGGCAGCGTGGCGGGCGAGCCCCACACGCGGTTGAACCCGTCGATGCCCGCCTCGGCGACGACCTTGCGGACGAACGCCGCGCCCTCGGCGTACTGCTTCATCTTCAGGTCGATGCCGAGCAGACGCCTGAGCGTCTTGTCGAAGCGGGAGCCGCCCTCGCGCCGGTGCTGGAAGCGGGACCGGATCTCGGCCACCGACGGCACCACCGCGGGCCCCACGGCGTCCATGACGTAGTCGCCGTGCCCCTCGACCAGCGTCATCACCGCGGTCAGCCGGTCGAGGATCTCTTTCTGCTCGGGGGTCTGGATGGCGTCGATCAGGTTGCCCTCGCCGCCCTTGATGGCGTCGGCGACGGCGTCGGACGCGGCGCGCATGCGGTCGAGCAGGGTGCCGAGATCGAGGTCGGAGGCGAGCAGGAACTCGGTCATCTGGGACCGGACGTACTCGCGCAGCCACGACACGCCCGTGAACTGCACCCGGTGGGTCTCCTCGTGGAGGCAGACCCACAGGCGGAAGTCGCGGGGGTTCACGCCGAGCTCGCGCTCGGTGTTGACGATGTTGGGGGCGACGAGCGTGAGCCGGCCCGTGGGGGCCCGCCCGCTCGGGTCGGGCGGGAGGAACAGCTCGTACTGGCCGAGCACGCGCGTGGCCAGGAACGCGAGCACCGCGCCGACCTCGACGCCGGTCACCCGCGAGCCGACCGCGCCGACGATCGCGGGGATCTGGGAGCGGCGGGCGTTCATGCGCTCGGTCAGCGGTTCCAGCACGACCCGGAACCCGTCGACGTTGGCCCGGATCCACCCCGGGCGGTCGACGATGGTCGCGGCCTCCGGTTCGGCCGCGCCGTCGATGCGGGCGAACTCCTGAACGTGTCCTTCGGCCTCACGCGACAGCCGCCGGAGCTCGGCGACGGCGTGCCTGGCCTCCTCCCGGCTGACCTGAGGGCCCGGGCGGACGAGGCGGACACCGGTCGAAACGGCGAGGTCCCAGTCGATCACCTGCATGTTAACCACCGTACGTCGTCGGGCCGCGTCATGAGCACCCGCACCCGGAGACGGTGGCGGCCAGCCTGTCCAAAGCCTCCACGGCGCCGGCGGGATCGCGGACGTCGTCGGCCATGAACGCGAAGGCCACGAGCCGGCCGTCGATGGTCCTGGCGAGGCCCGTCAAGGTGTTCACTCCGTTCAGCGTGCCCGTTTTGGCCCTCACCACTCCCGCCGCGGCCTTCGCCACGCCCTTGTCGTACCGGCCGCCGAGCGTGCCGGTGAACCCGGCGACGGGCAGCCCGCTGATCACGGCCTTCAGGTGCGGGTTGGCCGGCGACGCGGCCAGGGCGACGAGGCGGGCCAGCGCGGCCGGGGTGATCCTGTTGCGGATCGACAGGCCGCTGCCGTCGCTGACCGCGACGCCCGCGGCGACGCCGAGCCGACCCAGCGTGGACGTCACGGCCTTGGACGCGCCCGCGAAGCTGCCCGGGCCGCCCTGCTTGAGCGCCACCAGGTGGGCGAGGGCCTCGGCGAGGTCGTTGTCGCTCTCGGTCAGCATGTGCTCGACCAGCTCGTACACCGCCGGTGACTCCACCCGGGCGACCTCCTTGGCCCCGGCGGGGGCTCGCAGCCGCTTGACCGACTTGCCGACCTTGACGCCCTCCCGGGCGAGCAGGGCGGCGAAGGCCCCGGCGGCCGTCCCCGACGGGTCGGCGAAGCGGGGAGAGTTCTCGTGGCCGGGGTTCTGCCGGCCCTCGTCCATGGTCAGCGCGGAGACCGGGGCGACGCTGCCCTCGGGCACGTACCCGGGCTTCCAGCCGGGCGCGGTGCGCGGGCCGGAGTACAGGGAGTCGTCATAGGTGAGCGTGACCGAGGCGACGCCCGCGGCCTTCAGGGCCTGGGCGGTGCGGGCGGCCAGCGTCGCCAGGGAGGCGAACTTGGGACGGCCCGGCACGCGCTCGGCCTTGGGGCTCGCCAGCGTGGGGTCGCCGCCGCCGACCAGCGTCACCACGCCGGGCTTGGGCTGGACGACGCGGGTGGCGATCCTGGCGTCCGGCCCGGCGGCGGAGAGCACGGCGACGGCCGTGACGACCTTGGTGGTGGAGGCCGGGGTGATGCCGGTGTCGGCCTTGCTGCCGTACAGCACGCCGCCCCCGGCGATGTCGACGACCACCGCGCCCACGCTGCGGCCGAGCGCGGCGTCACCCATCGCGCGGGTGAGCCGGGCCGCCAAAGTACCCTTTCCCGGGAGAGATCCATCAGGGGCCGGTGCGAGCACGGGGCCCGAGGTCACGATGGCGACGGGTGCCCGCGTCGGCGTGACGGCCTTGACCGGCGGGCTCGCGGCGTCACCGCCCACCCCTCCGGCCGCGAGGACGTACGCGCCCACGGCGCAGACGAACGCCTGCAGCAGGGCGAGTGTCGCCACCGCGGCAACGCGCTCGTGTCGTACCACCTCGCCGGCCCCCTTCTCACATGCGTCATCCTGGAAATACGCCTACGAGACATTAACGCCCGTCCGGAGCGTCCGGACGGCTGAGCGGAGGAACCGCGGTGGAGTTCGACGTTGTCGTTGAGATCCCGAAAGGGCAACGCAACAAGTACGAGGTTGATCACAAGACGGGCAGGATCCGCCTGGACCGCCTGCTCTTCACTTCCACGCAGTACCCCGCCGACTACGGCTTCATCGAAGACACGCTGGGAGAGGACGGCGACCCCCTCGACGCGCTCGTCCTCCTGCAGGAACCTACCTTCCCCGGTTGCCTGATCCGATGCCGCGCGGTCGGCATGTTCCGGATGACCGACGAGAAGGGCGGCGACGACAAGGTGCTCTGCGTGCCGGCCACGGACCCGCGCATGGAGCACATCCGCGACATCCACCATGTCCCGGAGTTCGACCGGCTGGAGATCCAGCACTTCTTCGAGGTCTACAAGGATCTGGAGCCGGGCAAGTCGGTCGAGGGCGCCAACTGGGTCGGCCGCGTGGAGGCCGAGATGGAGATCCAGCGTTCGGCCAAGCGCCACCTCGACCACGAGGGGCACGAGGGGCATGAGGGGCACGCCGAGCAGCCCGAGGCCGAGGCGCCCGCCGAGGACGAGCACGAGGAGAACTGACACGCGCCCGCCGGGCGGGCGGCACGTGGATCACCGGCGCGCGGGGAGGCCGCCGGGTTGTGATCAGCCCAGGCGGAACAGCCGGGAGATCCACGGGCGCACGCCCGCCGGCCGCGGCATGGGACCGCGGGGATAGGTGAAGACGGGCACCTCGTGCCCGTACGAGGCGTGCAGCTCGGCCGCCTTGCACCAGTCGGCGATCGTGCGGCAGGCGGCCCAGGCGGCGCCGAGCGCCGCGCGGGCCTCGGCCTGGCGGTCCCAGACACGCGTCAGGGTCACCGTGGCCTGCGCCGCCGCGAAGCCGTCGTCGGGGTAGGCGGTGCCGGCGAGGTACGGCGCCATGACCTGGCCGGCGAACCGCGTGTCCATGATCCACGTCCAGTCGGCGACGACCAGGCCGAGCGCGGCTCCCGGGATCGCGTCGGCGGCCGCGTACATGAGCCGCTGGCGCGGGCCGGTCAGGCGCCGGCCCGGCCACAGCCAGGCCACGTCCTCGGGGCGGTGCCCCGAGGCCAGCCACGACAGCACGGTGAGGCCGCGCGCGGTCTGCAGGCGGCACAGCTCCAGGACGTCACGCAGCATGCGGGGCCCCGGGTCCAGCCAGACGGGCCAGGCGGCGTGGTGGGCGCGCGGCACGAGCGCGGCCAGCTCGGCCGGCACCGGACACGGGAAGACGCGGCGGCCGAGGTGGGAGTCGTCGCGGGCGGTGAACACGGCGGCGGGCCGCCGTCAGCGGCCGGCTCGCGCCTCGCCGCCCCGCCCGCGCCCCTCGGGCCAGGGGCGCTCGCCCTTGCCGGGGGGCCGCGGGGCCGGCGCGGTCGTGGACGAGCTCTGCGCGGGCGGGGTCGCGGCCGGGGGCGGCGTGCGGCGGCAGGGCGTCGGCGCCGGACGGTGCTGGTGGCCCGCGGTGGGCGCGGGACGGTCCGGCGGGCGGCGGCGCGGCGGCCGGGGGCGGTGCCCTGTGGGCGGCGGCACGGTCGGCGCGGCGGTCGGCTGCGGAGAAGTGGGCGGGGCGGTGGCCGTCGGGGCCGGGGTGGGACCGGGCGGGGTGGTGTGGACCGGCGGCGACGGCGTGGGCGCCGTGGGCGCGGGGCGGGGGGACGGCGTGCGCGGCGCGGGGGCCGGGCGCGACGTGCGGACGGCGGACCCCGGGGGCGTCGCGGGGCGGACGGGCACGCGGGCGTCCGGCCGTGCGACCACCGGCAGCGTGATCGCGGGGACGTGCTCGCGCACCGGGCCGGTGGGCGTGGGGTCCGGCGGCGCGGTGCGGGGCGGCGTGCCCCCGGCCGTGGTGATCCGTGCGGTGGCCTCCGCCGGGGAGGACGCGGGAAGGACGCCGTACGCGGTCTGCGAGAGCCCCTCGCCCCGGCTCAACGCGCTCACCAGGACGAGGGCGGCGACGGCCATCGCGACCGCCGCCACAGCGCCCGCAAGAAGCCGAGGCCGCCGCCCATCCCCTTTGGTCTCCGATACGGGAAACCCGTCGCCGTCGAGCAGGCCGGTGCGCCTGGCCACGAACTTGCGGTACGGCACGAGCTCGGGGTCGATGAAGCAGCTCATCACCCGCACCCGGAGGGTCTCCGGCAGGACCGGCCGGGGCAGCAGGGAGAACACCTTGGCCACCGACACCTGGCGCTCGCGGTAGGGGCCGCAGATGGGGCAGTGGACGGCGTGCTCGACCAGCCGCTCACGGACCTCCTCGTCCGGGCCGTCGGCGAGGACGCGCGTCCTGTCGGGGCAGTCCTGGGCGGTGCCGCTCGTGAGGATCTCGACGGTGACGAGGTCCTGCAGACGGGTGCGGGCGGCGTCGCGGAGCTCGTCGGCCCGCGCGGGCGGCACGCCGAGCACGGCGGCGAGATCGCTTTCGGCGATGGAGTGGCGGACGAGGAGTTCCAGGACCTCGCGCTCGTCGTCCGGCAGCGCGCCGACGGCGCCGACGGCCACGCGCCGCAGGTCGCCGCCGGGAACCGCGGCCGACTCGGCGGTGTCCTGGGCGGAGAAGTCCGGCGGCACGGCGCGCCGGCGCAGGCATTCGCCGTGGGCCAGGGCGTAGAGCCAGGGCCGCAGCCGCGCGGGGTCTGACAAGGTCTCGATGTGCGCCTCGGCCGCGATCAAGGTGTCCCGCAGGGTGACCTGCGCGCTGTCGGGGCTGCCGAGCATGGCCGACGCGTACGCGTAGAGGTCGTCCGCGTAGGTGTCGTAGAGGGCAGCGAGGGCACCGGGATCGCGGGCGCGGAGTGCCTCGACCAGGTCGCGGTCATTCATGTAACCGACAGTAAAGGCTCGGTAACTGCTCGCTCCACCGTTTCCCGGACAATGACCTGCCTTGTATTAATACCGTAATGAAAGCCAGCAAGATTGTTCGGGACGGTGCGCCCGCAATACCGCTATCAGGCTCGATATATCACCAGATGATCAGACAGAACCATAGGCCGAATGACGGCAGACCGGCATGAAAAGTCATTCACATATCGCGACATCGACCTGACGGCACGGCGAATTCACCACGGCTTATATGAAACGGATTCACGGAACCTCGTACGCCCGGTCAGGCGATGGCGTGCAGCCCCGCCTGGTCGCACCCGCGCACGAGGCCCTCCAGCCCGAACGCTTCGGCGGGCCCCACCGCCCCCTGGGCCGCCACGCCCTCGACCCCCGCCGTGACCGCGCCCCACGCCAGCACGCGCGCGGTGAAGTCGTACGGGTCGCCGCCGTGCAGCTCGACCGAGGCCAGCCGCACCCCGTCGCGGTCGAACGCCTCGGCCACGACCTGGGACGAGACCTCCTCGGCGGACGCCGTCGAAGATCCGTCCCTGCCTCCCGACTGGAGCACGCGGTCGGCGACGAGCTCGGTGACCCGCTTGGCGCCCGGGATCGCGGCGAAGAAGGGCGTCGCCCTGGCCGCCGCGCCCACCGCCCTGGTGAGCCCGCCGAACCACCCCAGGTAGACGTTCACCTCGCGGAGCCCGGCGTGCGTCCGCGGCAGCGCGAAATGCTCCGAGGCGCCGACGGACAGCGCCTGCCTGCGCCTGCCGTTCACCGAGAAAACGCGGGTGCGCCCGTGCTCGCGGAGAATACGGCCCTCACGAAAGCCGTACATAGGGTCCAGGAGCATTCCGAGGATCGACGCCCGCGTGCCCGCGCTCGACCGCCGCACCATATTGCCCTGTACGAAATACCCAATATCCACGCGTACGGCTTCGGGCCCCGCTTTGCGCAGCGCGAGCCCCGCGGCCAGATTGCCCGGCACGTAGTCATATCCGAACGCGGTGAGAAGCGTCGCCCCCGAGGCCGCCGCCGCCGGGCCGTACCGCTGGAAGATGCGGCGGATGAACGTCGGCTCCCCGGTGGAGTCCAGATAGACGCCCCCGGCCTCGATCGCCGCCTCGACCGCGGGCTCGCCCCACCGGGCGAACGGCCCCACGGTCGAGATCAGCACGCCGCCCGGCTCGATGATCCGCCGGATCGTCGCGGGCCTGTTCACGTCGGCGACCGCGGTCGGCAGCTCCACCGGCAGCGAGGAGGCCAGCGACTCCAGCCGCGCCGGGTCGCGTCCCGCCAGCACCGGATGGGCGCCGCGGGCCAGGAGCGCCTCGACCGTGAGCCTGCCCGTGTAACCGGTGGCGCCGAAGATGACTATCCGGGGGGAGGTCATGTAAGTACCGTAACCCGCGGGGCTTTTCAAGATCCATAGCGGGGCGGGCCGGTCTCCGCCTGGAGCGGTCCCGGCGGTCGACGCGGTCAGCCCGGGACTCACGGCCGGCTGTCGACGGGCATCGCCTGATACCCGCGGTCCCTGGCGAACGGTGGGGTCCTCGGCTTGACCGTGCTCGGCGGCACCGCGCCGCTCATGGCCAGCTCCTCGTACGGCCGCGCGCTGGACCCCCAGGTCCGCGCGGCGATGTCCGTGCGCGCCACCTGCGCGCCACCGCTGAGGCTGTCCACCGTCAGCACGAACCGGCGCGGCGACCCGGCGCGCACGTCGTCCACGTAGGTGCTGCCGCCGCCGATCAGCCTGCCGTCCTTGTCGCGCAGCAGCGCGGTCACGACCAGGCTCGTCGCCGCCTTGGCGTACGGGTTGCCGACCGCGCCGGTGACCAGGTAGGTGCCGTTGCCGAGCTTCTCGGTGTTGGCCCCGGAGACGGGGAACGGCACGAACGCGGAAGGGATCCGCGCCGCGCGCCGCCAGTGGGCCGGACGGAAGGACACCTTGACGTCCACGGGCGCGGAGGCGGCGGTGGCCTGGCCGGTGAACTTCAGCGCCCCCCACGGGGGGACGGCGTCCAGCGGCTGCTGCATGCGGACCACCTCCTTGCCGGAGGCGTCCTTGCCCACCACGGTCGCCGCGACGTTCTCGCCGAAGTGCCAGCGGTTCGGGTTGCTGATCACGCCGGCCCACGTCACCACGTACCCGCCGGTCCCCTGGGCGACCGACGAGGTCTGCTCCTTGAGCACGAGCGGCTTCAGCGGCCGCTCGCGCCGCGGCGCCTCGCCACCGCACCCGGCGAGCCCGGCGAGCGAGGCCGCCACGCCGAGAGCGAGTCCGAGTGCTGTCGAGTTTCGACTACGCTGGGTCACAAGGCCGTCATAGCCCGGTTAGTCGGGCGCGATTCCTCCGACACGCGCAACCCGTACGGATTCTTTAACGGCGGCACACCCGGGCCGCGCGCTCAGCGCTCGCGCGCCACCCGGGTCTCGTCCCACACCGGTTCCGGCGATTCGTACACGCGGCCGTCCGCGCCGAACACCAGATAGCGGTCGAAGTCGGCGGCGAACCAGCGGTCGTGCGTGACCGCGAGCACCGTGCCGTCGAACCCGCTCAGGCCGTCCTGCAGAGCCTCGGCGCTGGCCAGGTCGAGGTTGTCGGTCGGCTCGTCGAGGAGCAGGAGCGTCGCGCCCGAGAGTTCGAGCAGCAGGATCTGCAGCCGGGCCTGCTGGCCGCCCGACAACGTCTCGAACCGCTGCTCGGCGACCGCGCCCGCCAGCTCGTAGCGGGCCAGGGCCTTCATCGCCTCGTTCTTGAGCCTGGCGTGCTCGGTCATGACGATCTCGCAGGGAGTCCTGCCCCGCAGCTCGGGCCGGGCGTGGGTCTGCGCGAAGTGGCCGGGGACGACCCGCGCGCCGAGCCTGGCCACGCCCGTGTGCCGGATCTCCTCGCCCGCGATCAGACGCAGGAAGTGCGACTTGCCCGAGCCGTTCGAGCCGAGCACGGCCACCCGCTCGCCGTACCAGACCTCCAGGTCGAACGGCTTCATCAGGCCGGTGAGCTCCAGGTGCTCGCAGATCACCGCGCGCTTGCCCGTGCGCCCGCCGCGCAGGCGCATCGTGATCGACTGGTCCTTCGGCGCCACCTCGGGCGGGCCGGCCTCCTCGAAGCGCCGCAGGCGGGTCTGGGCGGCGTGGTAGGCCGGGGCCATGCCGTCGTTGTACATGGCCTTCTGTTTGAGCATCACGACCAGCCGCTTGATCTTGGCGTGCTCCTCGTCCCAGCGGCGGCGCAGCTCCTCCAGGCGGGCGTTGCGATCTCTGCGGGCCTCGGCGTAGGTGGCGAACCCGCCGCCGTGGATCCACACGTTGCCGCCCTCGACCGTGACGATGCGGTCGGCGACGTTGGCCAGGAGCTGGCGGTCGTGCGAGACGAGCAGGACGGTCTTCTGCGTCTCCCTGAGCGCCTGTTCCAGCCAGAGCTTGCCGGGGACGTCGAGATAGTTGTCCGGCTCGTCCAGCAGCAGGGTCTGGTCGGGGCCGCGCAGCAGGGCCTCCAGCACCAGGCGCTTCTGCTCGCCGCCGGACAACGTGTCCACCTCGCGGTACTTGACCCGGTCGTACGGCGCGCCGAGCGCGGCCATGGTGCAGGTGTCCCAGAGCACCTCGATGTCGTAGCCGCCGGCGTCGGTGTAGTCGGTGATGGCCTGGGCGTAGCGCATCTGGGTCTTCTCGTCCTCGCGCTCCATCATCGCCAGCTCGGACGCCTCCAGCGCGCGCGCCGCCTCCTGGACGCGGGCCGGGGCCACCGACAGCAGCAGGTCGTGGACCGTGCGGCCGTCCCGGATGCTGCCGATGAACTGGCGCATCACCCCCAGCCCGCCCGAGGACGCGACGCTGCCCTCCACCGGCCGCGCGTCGCCGGCGATCAGCCGCATCAGCGTGGTCTTGCCCGCCCCGTTCGGGCCGACCAGCGCCGCCTTCAGGCCCTCGCCGACGCGGAAGGACACCTCGTTGAGCAGGGGACGCCCATCGGGCAGCACGTAGGTCAGGCGACCCACCTCGACATGACCCACGACGATCCCTCCAAGCCTTCCCGCGGAGGGTATCCAGAGCGGGGACCGGCCCGCATCCGGATATCGGGTCAGCGCGCCGGGCGCAGGCCGTCGAAGACGATGGCCAGGGCCCTGGCCCGCACCTCGTCGTCGAACGCGGCGTGCTCGGCGGCGCGCGCGGCCCCGGCCATCAGCGCCAGCACCTCGGCCACCCCGGCGTCCTCGCGCACGGCCCCCGCACGCTGCGCGCGGACGAGCAGGCCCGCCACCGCGGCGCTGACGCGGGCGCCGTACGCCGCGGTCTCCGCCCTGACGTCCACACCGGCCTGCCGCAGCAGGTCGGTGAAGGTGTTCTTCGTACGGCCCTGGTCCACCACGCGCGCGAAGAAGCGGAAGAACGCGCCGCCCGGGTCCTCCGCGTCCGCCTGCGCCTCCGCCTCGTCGGCCAGCCTCCGCAGGCGGTCGACGAGGACGGCCGTCAGCAGGGCCTCCTTGGTGGGGAAGTGCCGGAAGACCGTGCCGATGCCCACCCCCGCCTCGCGGGCGACCTCCTCGGTGGAGGCGCCGGCGCCCTTGGCCGCGAAGACGGCGTCCGCCGCCCGCAGCACGCGGGCCCGGTTGCGCCGGGCGTCGGCCCGCAGGGGACGCTCGGCCGCGACCCCGGACGGGCCGCCGGGCCCGTCTGGCGCTTCCGGGGTCATGGGCCGATCTTATCGGCGAATCAGGCCCCTGACGTGGGCCCGGACGCGCACCCGAGGATCCTGTGACCATAAAGTAGGTCTTCGACCTGCGGACTCGGGGAGAAGCGACGGTGGAAGACGACGACTACGTCCCGGTGGGCGACGCCTTGTCGGGCCTCACTGTCTCACCGCTCCCCGACGGGTGGACGGCCCTGGGCGCGATCATCCTCGTCAAGTGCTTCGACGACGAGGGCCGCTCCTCGTGGGCGTTCCGGCGCACGGACGGGCTCAACGACGAGGAGCTCCTCGGCGCGCTGATGGTCCGCACCGACCTGCTGCGCCGGGAACTCCTCGACGCCTACACCGACGACGACGAAGAAGAGGGCTGAGGCGCGAGCCTCGCGCGCAGGCGGCCCGTCGCGGCCACCATGGTGGCCAGCGCCGCCTCCACCTGCTCGTAGGTGCGCGTCTTCAGGCCGCAGTCGGGGTTGACCCACACCCGCTCGGCGGGCAGGACGCGCAGCACCGCCTCCAGCAGCTCCTCCACCTCCCCGGCCGCGGGCACGCGCGGCGAATGGATGTCGTACACCCCCGGCCCGAGCCCCCGCCCGAAGTCGCGCACCGCGGGCTCCCGCAGGACGCGCCCGTGCGACCGGGCCGACTCGACGGTCGTGACGTCCGCGTCCAGGGCGTCGACGGCGGCGATGATCTGGTCGGCGTCGGAGTAGCACAGGTGGGTGTGGATCTGCGTCCGGTCCCCCGCGCCCGAGGTCGCCCGCCGGTACGCGGCCACCGCCCACGCCAGGTAGGCGTCCTGCGCCGCCCGGCGCAGCGGCATCAGCTCGCGCAGCGCCGGCTCGTCCACCTGGATCACCGACACGCCCGCCGCCTCCAGGTCGAGGACCTCGGCGCGCACCGCGTCGGCCACCTGGAGCATCACCTCGCGCAGCGGCAGGTCGTCGCGGCGGAACGACCAGGCCACGATCGTCACCGGGCCGGTCAGCATGCCCTTGACCGGCCGGTCCGTCAGCGACCGCGCGTACCGCGCCCAGCGGACCGTGATCGGCGCGGGCCGGTGGACGTCCCCGTGCAGGATCGGCGGGCGCGTGCACCGCGAGCCGTACGACTGCACCCAGCCGTGGCGGGTCACCGCGAAGCCGTCGAGGTGCTCGGCGAAGTACTGCACCATGTCGTTGCGCTCGGGCTCGCCGTGCACCAGGACGTCCAGGCCGAGCCGCTCCTGCACGCGGACGGCGCGCTCGATCTCCGCGCGGACGCGGTCCTCGTAGTCCGGCACCGGCAGCTCGCCGCGGGCGAGCGCCGCGCGGGCCGCGCGCAGCTCGTCGGTCTGCGGGAAGGAGCCGATCGTGGTCACCGGCAGCGCGGGCAGCCCCAGGTGTTCGGCCTGGGCGGCGGCTCGCACGGGATACGGCGAGCGGGTCTCCCAGACGGGGAGGCCGGCCTCCGTCCCGCCGTGGACGTCGGGCGCGGGGAACGGCTCGACGCGCGGGGCGGCCTTCAGCAGGCGGGCCAGCTCCACCACCTCGGCGACCTTCTCGTCGGCGAACGCCAGCCGCCGCAGCAGCGCCGGGTCCAGGCCGGTCTCGCGTTCCAGGCTGTGCGGGACGTGCAGTAGTGAGCAGGAGGTGCTCACCACGACCCGGTCCACGTGGGCGCGGAGGGCGCGCAGCGTGGCCAGCGCCCGGTCGCGGCCGGTGCGCCAGACGTCGCGCCCGGAGACCACGCCCGCCACCACGGTCTTGCCAGCGAGCTCCTCCCCGAGCGTCCGGACGGGCGTGCGGCCGCGCACGAGGTCCACGCCGACGGCCTCGACCGGCGTGCGCGCGATCACCGGCAGGGCCTCGCCGAGGTCGCCGAAGTAGGAGGCGACGAACAGCCCCGGCCGGGCGGTGAGCGTGCCCAGGTGCTCGTACGCCTGCCGGACCGCGTCCAGCTCCGCGCCGGTGCGGTCGGCGACGAGGGCGGGCTCGTCGAGCTGCGCCCAGCTCACGCCCTCGGCGGCGAGCGCCGCGAGCAGGCGGCCGTAGACGTCCAGCACGTCGCCCAGCCGGTCCAGCGGGTGGAACCCCTTCGGGGCGCCCGGGGCCGCCTGGGCCAGCAGCAGGAACGTGACCGGCCCGATCAGCACCGGCCGGGTGTCCAGGCCCAGCGCGCGCGCCTCGCGCGCCTCCGCGACCGCTTTGTCCGGCACGGGACGGAAGACGGTGTCCGGGCCGATCTCCGGGACGATGTAGTGGTAGTTGGTGTCGAACCACTTGGTCATCCGCAGCGGCGCGACGTCGGGGGCACCGCGCGCCATCGCGAAATAGGTGTCCAGCGGGGACGGCCCCCGGTACCGCTCGGGGACGGCGTCCAGCGCCACCGCCGTGTCCAGCACCTGGTCGTAGTAGGAGAACGTGTTGGACGGGAGCGCGTCCAGCCCCAGGGAGCGCAGGTGGCGCCAGGTCCGCTCGCGGACGCGCGCGCCCTCCTGCCGGAGCTCGCCGGCGGTCGCGTGGCCGTCCCAGTACCGCTCCAGCGCCCGTTTCAGCTCCCGGTCCGGCCCGATCCTCGGGTAGCCGAGGACGGTCGAGGCGGGGAACGGAGAGGTGCGTTCGGCGGGCATGCGGGCTCCTTCCGGCGGAAGATCGGTCGGACGGCATCGTGCCCTGCTTCGCCGCGCACCGGGCCCATTGATTGCGTTCGCTTATGAATGGCCGCGTCGTCCCTGGCCGCGCGGAGGTCATACTGGAGCATGGATCACGGCCCGCACCCGCGCGACCTCCGCTGCTTCGTGAGCGTGGCGCGCAACGGCGGCTTCTCGCGGGCCGCCGCCGAGCTCGGCATGTCCCAGCCGGCCGTCAGCCAGGCGATATCCCGCCTCGAACGCGGTCTCGGCGTACGCCTGTTCGGCCGCACCAGCCGCGAGGTACGGCTCTCGTCCGCAGGGAAGGCGCTGCTGCCGCACGCCGAGTCCGTCCTGGACGCCCTGACCGCGCTCACCACCGAGGCGGCGCGGCTCACCATCCCCGAAATCCCAGCTATTCGTCTGGCTTATGCGCCATTGGTCGGAGTGCTGGCCGCGCGCGTGGCGCGGCGGCTCGCCCGGCGCACGCCGCCGATCGCCGTCGAGCTGACCCCGCTCGGGCGGCGCGCGGCCACGGCGGCCCTGGAGCGGGGCGAGGCGTCGGCGGCGATCCTCGGCTCGCCGTTCCCGCTGCGCATGACGACGGGCACCCGCTTCCACGTCACCGTCGGCCACCTGGCCGTGCCCGCGGGCGACCCGCTGGCGGCACGCGGGCCGCTGCGCCCCGCCCACCTGGCCCGCCACAAGATCCTGATGCCGCGTGAACGGCCGCCCGGCGGCATGTGGGAGCGGCTGGCCGCCCGGCTGCGCGGCCCGCACCAGCACCACGTCGTGGCCGACGAGATCGACGACTTCGCCGCCGCCCTCGACCTCGTCGCCGCGGGCGCCGGCCTCCTGCCGGTCCCCCACCTGCTCATCTCGTCGATCCGCAGGCCCGACATCACCTTCGTCCCCTTCGACGCCGACGACCTGCGCCTGACCTTCGGCCTGACCTGGCCCCCCGACCAGACCTCCCCCGAACTGATGGCCCTGGTCCGCTCCACCCAGGAGACCCTGTGGACCCGCTGACGCCGCGGGTCGCGGGGACCGCCACCGGCCCGACGGGGGATCCTGGGGACACAACGGCCGTTTCGGGGCGGCCTGGTGGGCGGGTTCTGTGCGGCTACGGGGCCACGGCGATCTGCCGGTGGTGGTGTTTCGGGTTCTCGGCCTCGTCGATCAGGGCGACCGCGAGGTCGGCGTAGGACAGCGTGCCCGCGTCCTCGGCCGCGGGCAGCACCTGGTCGCCGCCGGTCCGGTAGCGGCCGGTCCGGGGGGCCTCGTCGTCCAGCAGGGTCGGCGGGGGCACCATCATGACCCAGTCGACGCCGCCGCCCTCCGCCTCGAAGATCGCCAGCTCGGCCGCGTGGCCCTCGGAGAAGTTCCGCGCCTCCTCGGGGAAGCCGGGCGCGTCCATCACGCGGACGCCGGGCGCGGTCTCCAGCGTCGTGCCGATGCCGACCATGACCAGCCGCGGCACCCCCGCCCGTTCCAGGCCGGCGAGCAGGGCGCGCGCGGCGGCGGTGAAGAACTCCCGCGCCGGCACGTCCATGCGGGCCGCGGCGTTGACGGCCACGTCGTGCCCGGCCGCGACCGCCGCCACGCTGCCGGCGTCCGTCACGTCGCCCGCCACCAGCGACACGCCCGCGCCCGGCTCGCCGTGTGCCGCGCGGTAGCGGTCCGGGTCACGGACGACGGCGGTGACGCGATGCCCGCGCGTGACGGCCTCGGCGACCGCGCGCCGGCCCGCCCGCCCTCCGGCCCCGAACACCACCACACCCCGCCGCGCATCGCCCTCACCCGACCCCGCCGTGTCGGTAGCGGCACTTCCGTGTCGTCCCCCGGCCTCGCGCGCTCCGCCCTGGCCCCCCGCTTCGGCGGATCCGCCCTGGTCCCCGACTTGGCGCGGCTGGCCCTGGTCTCCGACTCCGCGGAATTCGCCCTGGTCCGTGGTTTCGGGTGCTCTGCTGGTCTCGCTCATTGGGAACCCCCTGCCGATCCGGGCCGGACCGTCGTTGTGCGGTCTGGTGCGGCAGACGGTAGCCCTGGGGGCGTTGGTTTCCGCAACGGTACCTGCGTAGGGTGGTTCGCGTGCCGGAGCCTCTTGATCCCGAGATGTTCGCCGGATGTGACCCGTTCACGCCGCTCATGGTCGGCGGCAAGTGGACCGCGAAGATCATTCACTGCCTGAAGGACGGCCCGCGGCGGTTCTCCGAGCTTCGCGTTCCGCTGCGCGGCATCACGCCGAAGGTACTGGCCGAGTCCCTGCGCGCCATGGAGCGCGACGGCATGGTCACCCGCACGGCGTTCGCCGAGATCCCGCCGCGCGTGGAGTACGAGCTGACGCCCCTCGGCCGCTCCCTCCTGGTGCCCATGGCCGCCGGATGCGCCTGGACGCGCGAGCACCTTCCCGAACTGCTCCACGCCCGGCGGTCCTACGACACCCGAGCCTCTTCCTGATCTTCCCGGGCTCTGCGGCGCCTCAGCCCGCCGGGGTGGGGGTCGAGATGGGGACCGGCTCTTCGGTGGCGCGCCGGTCGAAGGCGGCACGAGCGGCGACGATCTCGGGCACGTGCTCCTCCGCCCAGTGCTTGATGCCCTTCATCAGGGACACCACGCTCATGCCGAGCTCGCTCAGCTCGTACTCCACCCGGGGCGGGATCGTCGGATAGACGGTGCGGATCACCATGCCGTCCCGTTCCAGCGTGCGCAGCGTCTGGGTGAGGCTCTTCTGGGTGATCCCGTCCAGGCGGCGGCGCAGCACCCCGAACCGCACGGGGCCGGCGCGCAGCGCGTCCACGAGCAGGCAGGTCCACTTGTTGGCGATGGCGTCGAGGACCGTCCGGGAGGCGCAGTCCCGCATGTAGGCGTCGACGGAGAACGTCGTGCACTGGTCAGAGGCGGTATCCACAAGGTACCTATATATCGCAAAGGTGCCGACTTTCGGAGAGAGAGTGCTGTAGCCGACGATGGTCGCGGCAGGAGAACGCGACCTAGGAGATCGACATGCGTGCCATCACTCAGACGTCCTTCGGAGACCCCTCCGTGCTCGACCTCGTCGAGGTGGACCGGCCACGGCCCGGGCCCGGCCAGGTTCTGATCAAGGTGGGGGCCGTCGGCGTCAACCCGGCGGACGTGGCCGTCCGCGCGGGCTGGTACCCGGTGCTCGGCGAGCCGCCGTTCACGCTCGGCTGGGACGTCGCCGGGGTGATCGAACTGGTCGGCTCGGGGGTGTCGGCCTTCGAGCCCGGCGAGGAGGTGTTCGGGTTGCTCGCCTTCCCCGGCGCGGGCGACACCTACGCGGAGTACGTGCTGGCGTCCGTGAACGAGATCGCCCGCAAGCCGACCGGGCTCACCGTGGAGCGGGCCGCGGGACTGCCGCTGGCCGGCCTGACCGCCTGGCAGGCGCTGGTCGGCATCGGGCACGTCGGCGCCGGAGACCGGGTGCTCGTCCACCGGGCCGCGGGAGGCGTCGGGCACCTGGCCGTCCAGATCGCGAAGGCGCGGGGCGCGTACGTCATCGGGACGGCCGGGGAGGCCAACCACGCCTGGCTGCGCGAGCTCGGCGCCGACGAGCTGATCGACTACACCGCCACCGACTTCGTCACCGCCACGGCGCCGGTGGACACGGTATTCGACCTGGTCGGCGGGGAATACGGGGCGCGCTCCGCCGCCGCGCTCAAGCCCGGGGGCCTGCTCATCGGCGCGCTGGGCAACAACCTCGGCATCACCCCCGAGGAGGCCGGCCGGCGGGGCGTGCGCCTGGAAGTGGTCTCCGTACGCCCCTCGGCCGCCGACCTCGGGCAGCTCTCCGCCCTCGTCGACGCCGGACGCCTCACCGTGCACATCGACCAGACCCTCCCCCTCACCGAGGCCGCCAAGGCCCACGACCTCATCGCCACCGGCCACACCCGAGGCAAGATCGTCCTCACCCCTTGACCTCCGACGCGCGCACGGCTCCGGAAGCGGACCCGGAAGCCCGGTGAGTGCCGGTCACATCGGCGGCCATGCCCGTCCAAGCGGGGGCACCGGCACTCACCTCAGCGGCCGGCATCGACGCGGCGAACGAGGCGGCGGTCGGGACGGGGGACAGTGTGGGGATTGACGACGGAGTCGGCGCAGGGGGCGAGGAGGTGGGGGTGGGGGACGGTGCGCCGGAGGGTGAACGGGAGGTCGTGGTGCCCGGGCCGGTGGGGTGGAGGGTGAAGTCGGGGCGGATCGCCGGGAGGTGGCGGCGCGCCAGTTCGGGCTCGGTGTAGCGGGCGCACTCGCGGTGCCATTCGAGGATGCCGGACATCCAGTCCTTGAGTTTGCCGGCGTAGCCGTACACCGCGCCGCGGGCGCGTTCGTCCAGGCCCAGCTCGTCGAACAGCACCGGCAGATCATTGGCGACGATGTGCTCGAACTGCCGCACGCGGGCCGCCATGAGATCGGCCACGATGTCGCGCGCCGTGTAGCGATCGACGCCGAGGAAGTTCTCGACGACCACGACCATGTTGAAGAACTCGCCCTCGAACTGGACCTCCTTCTGGTACGAGAAGAGGTCGTTGGTGAAGCAGGCGTAGTCCTCCGCGGCGGTCTCCAGCTCGTGCATGACGCGGGTGCCGTAGATCTCGGACGGTACGGTGTCGCCCTCGGCGAACCGGGCGAGGCTCTTGGTCAGCTCGGACCCGAAGGTCCTGCGGCGCATCTCGACGTAGTCGATCGGGTCGGGAATGCGGTGTTCGGCCTGGTTCGCCAGCTCCCACAGCCAGCTCGCCGTCATCTCGTCGACCGCCGCGCGAAGGTGGCGCCGGGCGTCCGGCGACATGGGGACGGCGGTGCGCCGCCAGAGGTCGTCCAGGCCGCGTTCGAGCGGGTTGGCGGGCTCGGGGGCGGCTCCGGCGTCGAGCGGCATGAAGGCCGACAGCCGCTCGGTGCACAGCTTGGCCGCCGGCAGGTCGCGGGACCTGCCGAAGACGAGCGGGTAGTAGTCGTCGGCGTAGGTTCCCCAGGTGAGCCAGTCGGTGGAGAGGTCGAGCTGCCCGGGGGTGGCGTCGGCGTGGATCATCGCGGCGCAGTGCGCGAGGTCGGTGACACGGCACCACCGCTCGTCCCACACCCCACCCGCCTCGACCCCGGGCAGCGAGTCGAAGAGGCCGACCTCGCGCGCCCACGCGATGCCGTGGGCACGCGCGCCCTCCAGGTGGGGGCTGCTGCGCGGGGCGAAGGGCATCAGGAGATCGGGCAGGGGAAGGTGGCCCACGGGGACGAACGGGACGTGGGAATGCTGACGCGCCCGGCGGCGCAGCCCCGGCGCGAGCGGCGAGCGCGTGACCAGCGCGGCGGTGGTGCCGAGGCCGGTGGGACCGGCCGGCAGGCCGCCAGGCCCAGAGACGGCGCCCTCGTTCATGTACCGGCTGGACCGGGCGTGCCACTCGTGGCCGCCGGACTGCCAGTCCTGGAGGCCCTTGACGTACGCGGCCACGGCGATCTGCTCGTGCGGCGGGACGGCGTGGTCGGCGAGCAGCGCGGGGACCTCGGTGAGCGCGGTGGTCTCGAACTGCTCCAGGCGGGACGTCAGCAGGTCGTTGACCATCTCGGCCGCCTCCTGCGTGGCGCAGCCGAAGAACCGTTCGAACACCAGGACGGCGTTGGAGTTCTCGCCTTCCTCACGGACCTCGCGCTGGTAGGAGAACAGGTCGTTGCGCAGGTGGACGGCGTCGGAGAAGGTGTCGGCGAGGACGCGCATCGGCCGGGTCGCGGCGATGACGCCGGGGATCTCGGCGTGCGCGGCGAACTCGACGAGGTTGGCCGACCAGGGAGCCCCGCCGACCCTGCGCCGCATCTGGACGTACTCGATGGGGTTGGCGACGCGGCCTCGGTTGATGTTGTCCAGCTCCCACATCGACTCGACCATGAGGTTGTGGGTGCTGGCGATGAACCGCCGCCGCCATGCGGGCGACATGGCGGGCACCGTGCGTTCCCACAGGTCTTTCAGCCCGGCCTCGACGGCGTTCCCCGGCTCGGGCGGGGCCTCGCCGTC
This sequence comes from Sphaerisporangium siamense, assembly GCF_014205275.1. Classification (NCBI taxonomy): domain Bacteria; kingdom Bacillati; phylum Actinomycetota; class Actinomycetes; order Streptosporangiales; family Streptosporangiaceae; genus Sphaerisporangium; species Sphaerisporangium siamense. The sequence goes on along the minus strand of NZ_JACHND010000001.1, from coordinate 1,816,117 downwards.
CACGGTCATGAACCGTTCGAGGTGGTCGAGGTGGGCCTTGCCGCCGGCGAGGTCGCGGGAGTGTTTGAACATTTCGAGGAAGTGGTCGTCGAAGTAGAAGACCCAGACGTACCAGTCGGTGACGAGGTCGAGGGTGGGGCCGTCGCAGTCGGGGTGGGTGTAGGCGCACATCAGCGCGTAGTCCATGCGGGCGAGGGCCTGGGCGTCCCAGATGACCTCGCCGGACGGTTTCGGCTCGTCGAGCATGCCCATGCGTTCTGCCCACGCCTCGCTGTGCGCCCGTGAGCGCTCCAGGTGCGGGTTGAGCCGCGCCGGATAGGCCAAGTAGAAGTTCGGCAGCGTGAAAGCCTGCATGAGCGCGCCTACTCTCGTGAGCCGACCGCGGCCCTCACCAAAGGTGACGACCCTGACACCTGGAGTAGTTTGCCGTAACTTTGCCGCCGGCGATACCCCGCGGAATTCTGTCCGGCCGCCGCCCTCGGACGATTCCGGCCAACCACATCAAGACCATCATCTTCGGCATTCAGCTCATTAGCCGCACTACACATCTGATCAGGTCAAAAGGGGGCGAGAATCGACCGGGGGACGGTTTACGAAAAGCGCGAGGAAGGCGGTCCCGGTGATGGCCGGACAAAAAGGAGGCAATCATCCAGACCGCCGATCGCGCGAAAGGAGACTCCGACCTGGTCGGCGGGTATGCAGGCGGTGTCGCCGAGGCGAGGCGCACGTAAGGACCCGCCGACCGATCTATTTGAAGGCAGGTGCGCGACGCATGAGTCACCGCGCGGGCAATCCGCTCGTATACCTGACGGGAGCCGTGACACGGCTCGTGACCGCCGTGTTCGTCATCGGGCTCGCCGGGGCGATCGCCGCGTCACCGGCCGAGGCGGCCTCTCCCACGATCACCGCTTCGGATGATCACGGGAGGGGGTCCCACAACCGTATAAGCAGGGTGGGTAACGGCAAATACATCTCCGCCATCCTTGAGACGAGCAGTCCGAACTATAACATCGGCACGCAGAACATGTCGCTCGAACTGCAGCACGGAAGCTCGGCGATAGGAATAGGCAACTGCAAGAGGAAGCACCGCATCTGTAACATTCGGATACGCCAGAACGCAGCGTATACCCGCAGGAACACCACAGGGGGATGAGCCTCCCCACGTCCACCTGATCCGGCCGCTTTTAGGAGAAAGGCCGGATCAGGTCGGGCCGTATCCCATTGCCTTGCACAGAAGTCACACCTTTCCGTGCCCTCGAACGCGTCCACGAACCCGCCGGGGTCGGTGAGGTCTCCGGCCACGATCTACGCCCCGGCCGGGGGCCCTGGACGGGTCGCGGGTCAGCGCGCGCACCCGGCGGCCGGCTCTGATCAGCACATCCGCCACATGGCGTCCGACGGTGCCCGTCGCCCCGGTCACGAGGATGGCCATCCGCACGTGCTCCGCTTCACCGGCGCCTCACGCGGGCGATCCCGTCGCTCCGGTGACGAAGCCAGGCCGGACTGCGGCCGGTCTTCGTTCGCGATGACGGCCCACGGCGACTCGTCAGGGAGAGCTTTCCCCGAGTGAGAGCAGCCGCGTGACCGTGTTCCAGTTGCGCATGGTGGCCGGGACACGGGACCGCTCCTCCAGCAGGGCCGGCAGCTTGGTCCGCCTGAGGCCGTCGGGGAAGTACATGTACAGCTCCCGCCTGCCGGCCGCGACCTCCTCGGGCGCGTACAGCGCCGGGTCGATGCCGTCCACGACCTTCCGGTCGGGGGCCTCGGCCTGGAACACGACCATGAACCTCGCCGGATCCCGGACCTCCAGGGGATTCTCCTCGACGACGGCGCGCAGTTCCGGCACCGTCCGCAGGATGACCGCGGGCCCGACGCCCAGCTCCTCGGCGCATCGGCGCCCGATGCGGGCGGCGAGGCCGGCGGCGTCCTCCTCAGCGGCCGTGAACAGGGCGTTCCCGCTCCGCAGGTGGGTGCGGACATCGCCGTACCCGAGGCCCTCCAGCAGCGCCCGGAGATCGGCCATGGCGATCTGGGTGCGGGGGCTGACGTTGATACCGCGCAGCAGCGCCACGTAGCGCATCGATCTCACCTGCGTTCCGTCCGGGAGTGCACGGCGACGCTACCGGCCGTACCCGTCAGGATCCGTCAGCTTTTCCGGCGGCCATCGGGCCGGATCACGCCCAAGTGAGAGCCTTGGCGTCAAGAACGCGTAGGGAAGCCTGGACGCCGACTACACACACGTATAGCTTCCTTCACGCAGGTGTAGTCGGCTACACGCCTGGACAGGAAGAGAGATCGTGGCGACGACCCAGCCGAACCCCGAGGACCTCACCGCCCGTGCCCGCATCCGAGACGCGGCGTTGCTGCACTTCGGAGAGCACGGATTCGAGAGAGCGACCATCCGCGAGATCGCCAGGACCGCGGGAGTGTCCTCAGGTCTGGTACGCCACCATTTCGGCTCCAAACAGGCGCTGCGCGAGGCGTGCGACGACTACATGGCCAAGACGGTCCGGGAACTGAACGACCAGGCGCGCGAAGGCCACAAGGACGGCACGTTCGGCGACATCAACCACATCGCCGCCGCACGTGCCGCCCTGATCCCCTACCAGAGGTACCTGGCGCGCGAACTGGCCGACGGATCCGCCGCGGCACTGTTCGACCAGATGGTCGAGATGACCGAGGCGTGGCTCGCCACCTTCGAGGAGACCGGCGACGCCACCTTCACGGCGGACCGCCGTGCCCGCGCGACCGTGCTCACCGCGATGGCGCTGGCCGTCCCGGTGCTGCACGAGCACGTCTCGCGGGGGCTCGGCGTCGACACGATGACGCCGGAGGGAGACCACCGCCTCGCCATGGCGCTGCTCGACATCTATTCGCACGCTCTCGTGAGTCCGGAGGACGCCGCCACGGCGCGCGCCGCTCTGGACAAGGTCCGGGACCAAACCCCAGCGGAGCGCGACGCCGCGCTCCGCGCGTTCAAGGAGCGACAACCATGACTGACGCCATCGCGGTGGCAGGGCTGGTCAAGACGTTCGGCCCCACGCGGGCGCTGGACGGCCTCGACCTCACCGTACGCACCGGCGAGGTGCACGGTTTCCTGGGCCCGAACGGCGCGGGAAAGAGCACCACCATCAGGATCCTCCTCGGCATGATGCGCGCGGACGCCGGGACGGCCCGGCTGCTCGGCGGCGACCCCTGGGCCGACGCGACCGCGCTGCACCGCCGGCTGGCCTACGTGCCCGGCGACGTCACGCTGTGGCCGGGCCTGTCGGGCGGCGAGGTGATCGACCTGCTCGGCCGGATGCGCGGCGGGCTGGACAAGCGGCGCAAGGCCGACCTCCTCCAGCGCTTCGACCTCGACCCCCGGAAGAAGGGCCGCGCCTACAGCAAGGGCAACCGGCAGAAGGTGGCCCTGATCGCGGCCCTGGCGTCCGACGTGGAGCTGCTGCTCCTGGACGAGCCGACCTCCGGCCTGGACCCCCTCATGGAGGAGGTGTTCCGGGACGCGGTCCGCGAGGAGCAGCGGCGCGGCGACCGCACCGTGCTGCTGTCCAGCCACATCCTCTCCGAGGTCGAGGCGCTGTGCGACCGGCTCACCATCATCAGGGACGGCCGCGCCGTCGAGACCGGCACCCTGGACGACCTGCGTCACCTGAGCCGCACCACGATCCAGGCCGAGCTGGCAGGCCCCGTGGACGGGCTGGCGAGCCTGCCCGGCGTCCACGACCTGCGCGCCGAGAACGGCCGGGTGCGCTTCGACGTCGACACCGAGGCCCTCGACCCCGCGCTGCGCCACCTCACCGCCGTGGGCGTGCGCGGCCTCGTCAGCAGGCCGCCCACGCTGGAGGAGCTGTTCCTGCGCCACTACGACCGCGGCCAGGCCACCGAGGTGTCGCGATGAACACTCTGACGGGCACGGGCGGGCTCGCCCGGCTGATCCTCCGGCGCGACCGCGTGCTGATGCCGCTGTGGGTGGTGTTACTCGGCCTCATCCCCCTCTCCTACGTCGCCTCGATCAACGAGCTGTTCCCCACGGCCGCCGGACGGCACCAGTACTTCGCCGCCAGCGCGCACAACGCCGCCTTCGTCGCGCTCTACGGACGCCTGTTCGGCGACGACCTCGGCCAGCTCGTCGCCTGGCGCGCCGGATTCCTCCCGATCGTGGTGGGCCTGTTCGCGATCCTCACCGTCGTCCGCCACACCCGCACCGAGGAGGAGAGCGGCCGGCGCGAGCTGCTCGCCTCGACCGTGGCGGGACGGCACGCCGGGCTGGCCGCGGCGCTGCTCACCACGCTCGTCGCGTCGCTGGTCATGGGCCTGCTGCTGGCGGTGGGCATGCTGGGCCAGGACATGCCGGCCTCGGGCTCGTGGGCCTTCGGCATGCAGCTCACCCTGGCCGGGTGGGTGTTCGCCGCGGTCGGCGGCGTGGCCGCGCAGCTCACCAGCGGCGCGGGCAGCGCGCGCGGCACCGCGATCATCGTCCTCGGCGTGGCGTACGTGCTGCGCGTCGTCGGCGACATGAGCGGCATCGGCGACGGCACGCTGTCGTGGGTGGCCTGGCTGTCGCCGTTCGGCTGGGCCGAGCACATGCGCCCCTACGGTGACGAGCAGTGGTGGTCCGTCCTGCCCGCGGTCGCCTTCACCGGGCTGCTCGCGGCGGCGGCCGTCGCGCTCTCCGCGCGCCGCGACGTCGGCGCGGGCCTCCTGCCGCCCCGGCTCGGCCCCGCCTCCGCGGCGCCCGGCCTGGCCTCGCCGCTGGCCCTGTCCTGGCGGCTGCACCGGGGCCTGCTGGCGGGGTGGGCGGCCGGCTTCGCCGTCCTCGGCGTGGTGCTCGGCTACCTGGCCGGGAGCATCGGCGACCTGGTGCGCGACAACGCGCAGATGAGCGAGATCTTCGCCAACCTCGGCGGCGCGTCCGGGCTCATCGACAGCTACCTCGCCGCGATGACGCAGCTCTTCGGGCTGGTCGGGGCCGGATACGCCATCCAGGCCACGCTCCGCGCCCGCGCCGAGGAGTCCGCGGGCCGCGCCGAGCCGGTGCTCGGCACCGCCGTGGGCAGGATCCGCTGGCTGGGCGGCCACCTGGTGTTCTCGCTGCTCGGCCCCGCGGTCCTGCTGGCCGTCGCCGGCCTCGCCGTCGGGCTGACCCACGGCCTGAACACCGGCGCCGTCGGCCACGAGGTGCCCCGGGCACTGGCCGGGACGCTCGTGCAGCTCCCGGCGGTGTGGATCCTGGCCGCGATCACGGTCCTGCTGTTCGGCCTGCTCCCGCGCTTCTCCGCCGCGAGCTGGGCCGGTCTGGCGATCTGCCTGCTCGTCGGCCTGGTCGGCACCGCCCTGGGCGTCGACGACCGCGTCCTGGACATCTCCCCTTTCACCCACCTCCCCAAGCTGCCCGGCGACGACTTCACTCCCGCCCCCCTCCTATGGCTCACGGCCATGGCCATCCTCCTGACAACGGCCGGCCTCACCGCCTTCCGCCGCAGGGACGTCCCCGTCGGCTGATCCCACCTCGCGGGGCCCGGCGCGCGACGCCGGAACCGTCGGTGGCGGCTTCTAGAGTGCGCCTGGGCGTGCCGACAGACCGCAGGCCGGCCCGCGGGACGCGTCCCGCGGGCCGGCCTGGCTTCCCTCTGTGCGGTCAGCGTTTGCGGGCGATGGTGAGGCCGTCGCGGAAGGGGAGCATTACCGCGTCTACCCGTTCGTCCTGGGTGATCTGGTTGTTGAGGGCGCGGACGGCGCGGTGGTGGGGCTCCTGGTAGGCCGGGTCGGCGACGCGGGCGCCCAGGAGGACGTTGTCCAGCACGACGACGCCGCCCGGGCGCAGGCGGGTGACGATCTCCTCGTAGTACACGGGGTAGTTGCCCTTGTCGGCGTCGATGAAGGCGATGTCGATGACCGGGTCGGGGGGCAGCGCGCGCAGGGTGTCGGCGGCCGGGCCCAGCTTCAGGTCGATGCGGTCGGCGACGCCGGCGCGCTCCCAGAACTCCCGGGCGATGGCCGTCCACTCCTCGCTGACGTCGCACGCGAGCAGGCGGCCGCCCTCGGCCAGCCCCCGGGCGATGCAGATCGAGGAGTAGCCGGTGAACACGCCGACCTCGACCGCGTTCCGCGCGCCCGCCATGCGCGTCAGGATGGTCAGCAGGGTTCCCTCGTCGTGGGACACCTGCATGGCGGCCCGGCCGCCGGTGACGTCCCGGGTCCTGACGATCAGGTCCCGCAGCACGTCGTCCGGGGGCGTGGAGTGCGTCAGCGCGTAGTCGCTGATGACGGGGTCCACCATGTGCATCGTGTCGGCCGTCACGAACGGCGACCACTCGACGTTCAGCTCCTCCTGGGTGGCGAAGCGCACGAGGTGGCGCGTGACGACGTCCCGCACACGCGCCAGCCCCTCCTCGTCCCCGGAGGCGGCGATCATGACCAGGTGGTCCTGGTGCTCGGAGACGGTGAGCACGCACAAGTCCTGGGGGCCGAACGTGAGCGTCCCCCTGCCGTCGTCCGCGAGCTCCGTGGAAATCTTGTTGCCCATGTGCGAGACGAGCTGCTTGATATAGCGGGCTGGGCGGGTTGTGGCGACATATGCCGTCGAAGAGGGCAATCGAGGTCCTTGGTCTAGAGTGACGACTCCGCACCGGGCCGCGGGTATGGCCCGCCCGGCGTCGGAGGTATTCAACACTCCATTAACGGCAATGCGGCGCGCACTAATCCGCCTTTGTCAAATGATGGAAATTCGTTCCGGACATATCACTCAAGGATGGCCGGACCTGGCATCGCTCCTCGGATCACGCGGGAGCGGCACCCAGCGATATCCTCCCGGCATGGGACGCGATGGACGCGATGGACGCGGTGTGACACCTCAGAGTGAGGACTTCTCGGCCTGGTACAACGAGCTGGTGGCCAAGGCCCAGCTCGTGGACCGGGGCCCGGCGAGAGGCACCATGGTCATCCGACCGTACGGCTACCGTCTCTGGGAGCTGCTCCAGGCCGAGCTCGACCGCCGGATCAAGGACACCGGTCACGAGAACGCCTACTTCCCGATGCTCATCCCCGAAAGCTACCTCCGGCGCGAGGCCGAGCACGTCGAGGGCTTCTCGCCCGAGCTGGCCGTGGTGACGCACGCCGGCGGCAAGGAGCTGGAAGAGCCGCTGATCGTCCGGCCCACGTCGGAGACGATCATCGGCGAGATGATGGCCAAGTGGGTCTCCTCCCACCGCGACCTGCCGCTGCTGCTGAACCAGTGGGCCAACGTCGTGCGCTGGGAGCTGCGGCCCCGCATGTTCCTGCGCACGACCGAGTTCCTCTGGCAGGAGGGCCACACCGCGCACGCCGACGAGGCGGACGCCATGCGCGAGACGATGCTCGCCCTCGACCTGTACACGGAGGTGGCCCGCGACATCGCGGCGATCCCGGTCGTCCCCGGGGAGAAGACCCCCGGCGAGCGCTTCGCGGGCGCGGTGCGCACGTACACCATCGAGGGCATGATGCGGGACGGCAAGGCGCTGCAGGCCGGCACGTCCCACTACATGGGCACGAACTTCGCCGAGGCCTTCGACATCCGCTACACCTCCGACGCCGGCCGTCTCGAACCGTGCCACACCACGTCGTGGGGCATGACCACCCGCATGATCGGCGCGGTCATCATGACCCACGGCGACGACAAGGGCCTGGTGCTGCCGCCCCGGCTGGCCCCCTACCAGGTGGTCGTGGTGCCGATCGGGCGCGGCGACCAGGTGGAGCGCACCTCGGCGGCGGCGCGCGAGCTCGCGGACCGGCTGAAGGCGGCGGGCGTCCGCGTCCACGTCGACGACCGCGCCCAGCTCTCCCCCGGGTTCCGGTTCAACGACTGGGAGCTGCGCGGCGTCCCCGTCCGCCTGGAGCTCGGCCCGCGCGACCTGGAGTCCGGCACCGTGGTCATGGTCAGGAGGCTCGGGGACGAGGGCAAGCAGAGCGTGCCGCTCTCCTCGGCGCCGGACGTCATCCCGGGCGTGCTGGAGGAGTTCCAGGATTTCCTGCTGCGCCGGGCGACCGGCTTCCGGGACGGGCACACCGCCGCCGCCGACTCCTGGGACGCCTTCGTCGAGGTCGTGGCCTCGGGCTGGGCGTCGGCCCTGCACTGCGGCGCGCCCGCGTGCGAGGACGACATCAAGGCGAAGACCGCCGCGACGCCGCGCTGCATCCCGCTCGACGGCGCCGCGGAGACGGGCCGCTGCGTGCACTGCCGCGAGCCGTCGGCGTACGGCAAGCGCGTCCTCTTCGGCCGCGCCTACTGAGCCGTGCTCGCTGAACCGCGTTTCCTGAACAGCGACCCCTGAACAGCGCCCGCTGAGGCGCGCTTACCCGGCCGCGTCGCCGCCACGTGCGGCGTAGCGGACGAGCCGGGCCTGCGCGTCCGCGTACGGGGTCGCGGCGGGCACGGCCCGGCCGTCCCTGACGGCGGTGGCCGCGCCGACGGCCGCGTCCAGGGCGGCGCGGTAGGGCAGCGACCCCGTGCTCACGCGGCGGACGCCGAGCCGGGCCGTCTCGCCGGCCGAGAGGCCGGGGACCGCCAGCACGTTCAGCGGCACCGGGATCCCTTCCGCCAAGGCCGCGATGACGGACGGCTCCGCCGCGCCGGGGACGAAGATCCCGTCCGCGCCGGCCGCGACGTAGGCCGCCGCGCGGTCGAGCGTGGCGCCGACCGTGGCGTCCTCGCCGAGCCAGTACGTGTCGACGCGGGCGTTCACGAACAGGCCGGGGCACCGCCGTTTGATCGCGGCGACCTTCGCGGCGTGCGCCGCGGGCGCGACCAGCCCCTCCGTGCCGCTGTCCTCGATGTTGACGCCCGCCACGCCGGCCGAGACCAGCTCGGCGGCGTACGCGGCGACCTGGCCGGGGTCGTCGGCGTAGCCGTCCTCGATGTCCACGCTGACGGGGCAGGGGAGGCGGGCGAGAGCGCGGGCGAGCGCGAGGCCGGCCCGCGCGGTCGCCCGCTCGCCGTCCGGGCGGCCGAGGCCGGCGGCGACGCCGAAGCTGGTCGTGCCGATGGCCGGAAAGCCCGCGTCCAGGAAGGCGAGCGCGGACGGCACGTCCCAGGCGTTGGGCAGGATCAGCGGCCGGTCGCCGTGGTGGAGTTCGCGGAAGGTCATGCGCCCTGTGTCCCCCTGTGTGATGACGTCGCCCGGCCGGCCCCCGCGCGGACGGGCGCGCCACCGGTCGTACGGCCAGGCTAGGCCCGGCTCGTTTCGACGGCCCCCGAAACGTCCGCCGCGCCGGCCGGGCGTGAGCCCAGGTCGTACGGCCCCGGGCTCACGCGCCTCAGTCGCAGCTCGGATGGCGGGACGGGACGTTGCCGAAGGTGATCACCTTGCGCAGCCCCACCTTGGCCGTGACGACGAAGCATCCGCCGCGCCTGGCCGCCGCGTCGAGGTTCCGCTTGGCGCTGTCGAACTTGTAGGCGACCGCGGCGGAGCACGCGGCTCCCAGCAGGCGGCCGCGCAGAGGCACGCAGATGAGCCCCACGGCCGTGTCGGCGACCCATCCGAGCCGGTCGAGCTTGGTGTCCATCGACAGGGTGATCGTCTGGTTGAAGTAGAAGGCACACGACAGGCCGCCGCAGACGTGGCGTACCGGCTGGACGGCGGCGTGGGCGGGCGGAGTGGCGGTGCCGAGCAGCACCGCACTTATGATCACGGCGGCGAACGTCTTCGTGCGGAGGTTCACGGGCTCGCGTCCTTTCCTGGAGGTCCGGGACTACAAGGAAGCCCCGGCGCACCCGCGTCCGGATATGTTCACGGACACTTCCGGACACTTTTCGCGCCCGCGCAGGTGAAAGGCCCCGGACGCGCGTCCTGCCGCCACTCCGCCGGGACTCACGGACGAACGACCGGCGAAATATCGATCTTTTCCAGGCGCCTGCCATATTTCCGATGACACTCGCGCGAATCTGAAACTCATCTACGCTGAGAAAAGGGGGAATATCCGGATACGGCATGTACCGAGACCAGGAGATCGCGATGGTCAGGGGCAGCAGAACCGATCCCGGTCTTGAGATGGCGAGCCTGCTGCGCGCGCTGCGCGACCAGGCCGGCATCAGCGTCCGCGAGATGGAACGGCGCAGCCGCGACCGCCGCGGCAGGAACGGCCGCGCGGCCCCCGGCCTGTCCAAGACCACGGTCAGCGCGCTGATCCACCAGGAGAAGCCCACCTGGCCCACCCGCGAGCAGTTCGACGCGTTCGTGGACACCTGCCTCACCCACGCGCGGGCGCACGGCCGCGACCTGCCCACGTACCTGGGCGACGCCGCAGGGCTCGGCCGGCGCTACGCCGAGCTGAGCACGCGCCGGGCCCGTCAGGTGGGACGCCCGCCCGCCGCCGCGTCCCCCGCCACCGTGCCCCGCCAGCTCCCGCCGGCCATCGGCGGGTTCGTCGGCAGAAGCCGCGAGATGGCCGAGCTCACGGCTCTGCTGAGCCCCGAGGACGCCCGCCCGTCGTCGGTCGTGATCGCCGCGGTCTCCGGCAGCCCCGGAGTCGGCAAGACCGCGCTCGCGCTGCACTGGGCGCACCTGGTCCGCGACGCGTTCCCCGACGGAAGCCTGTACGTCAACCTGCGCGGCGGCGACCGGGACGCGCTCGCGCCCGAGGACGTCCTCGAAGGGTTCCTCCGCGCGCTGAACGTGGCCAAGGACGGCATCCCGCCCCTGCTGGACGACCGGGCGCGCCTGTACCGCTCGCTGCTGGACAAACGCCGCACGCTCGTCGTGCTGGACAACGCGGCGTCCGTCCACCAGGTGCGGCCGCTGCTCCCGGCGTCCCCCGGATCCATGGCGATCGTCACCAGCCGCACCCGGCTGACCGGCCTCATCGTGCAGGAGGGCGCGCACCCCCTTCCGGTGGACCTGCTGTCGGCGGCCGAGGCGCACGAGCTGCTGCGGCAGATCGTGGGCACCGAACGTACGGCGGCCGAGCCGGAGGCCGTCGCCGAGATCGCCCGGATGTGCGCCTGCCTGCCGCTCGCGCTGCGCATCGCGGCCGAGCGCATCGCGATACACCCGCACGACGGGCTCGCCGACCTGGCCGCCGAACTGGCCGTGGAGCAGGAACGCCTCGGCGTGCTGGAGACCGAGGACGTGTCGGTGCGCACCGCGTTCGCCCTGTCCTATCAGGACCTGCCCGAGGAGGCCGCCCGGCTGTTCCGGCTGCTCGCCCTCCACCCGGGCCCCGACATCAGCACCCAGGCGGCCGAGGCGCTGGCCGGGCTCGGCCCGGCCGAGACCCGGCGGCGCCTCGACAGGCTGACCCAAGCCCACTTGCTGGAGGAGACCGGCAAGGGCAGGTACCGCTTCCACGACCTGCTGCGCTGTTACGCCCGTGAGGTCCTGGCCGAGGAGCGCGAGCGCGCGGCCGACGCGGACGGGGAGCACCGGCGGGCCGAGGACCGGCTCATCGCCTGGTACGCGCACTCGGCGGCCGCGGTCAGCCGCATGCTGGCCCCGTCTCCCGCCGCCTACCAGCCCGCACTGGCCCCGCCGCCGGCCGGGTGCCGTCCGGAACGCTTCGACGACCACGCCGGCGCGCTGCGGTGGTGCGACGCGGAACGGGCCAACCTCGTCGCCGCGACGCGGCGTGCCGCCGAGAGGGGCGGGCACGAGGCCTGGCAGATCCCCGTCACGCTGATGTTCGCCTGCTACCTGGGCGCGTACGTGGTGGCCGACTGGATGGCCCTGCTGGAGCCCGCGCTGCCCGCCGTACGGCGGGCCGGGGAGCCGAACGGCGAGGGGGTGATCCTCTTCAGCCTCGGCCTCGTCCACTGGCAGGCCCATCGGTTCGACGAGAGCGTCGCCTGCTTCCAGAAGGCGGCCGGACTGTGGCGGGCCACCGGCTACCGCTGGGGTGAGGGCAGCGCCCTGCACAAACTGGCGGAGACCTACGCGCTGCAGCAGCGCTTCGAGGAGGCGGAACGCCTGTTCCGGAGGGTCCTGGCCACCGCGGAGGAGCTCGGTGAGCAGTGGGGCCGCGGCAATGTCCTGGTGGGCCTCGGGAACCTGTGCAAGAGCACGGGCAGGACGGACGAAGCCATCGCCTACCTCAACGAGGCGCTGACCACCTACCGCGACACCCGGCCCGACCTGGTGGGCAACGGAGCCGCCCTGATCGGCCTCGGCGACGTCCACCAGAGCCTCGGACGGCACGACCGCGCCATCGACTACTACCGTCTGGCCCTGACCAGCAGCCACGCCGGAGGTAGCAGGGACAACGAGGTACGGACCCTCTTTCGCCTCGGCGAGAGCCTCTTCCACGACGGCCAGGCCGAGGAGGCGTACCGGGTACTGTCGGAGGCGATGGCGATCTTCGACGAGCTCGGCGATCCGCGGGCCGACTCGGCCCGCGACCTGATCCAGAAGATCCAGGCCGGGGACGGGCCGCCTCCGGCGGGCGGCGGCCCGTGACCCGTGCGGGCGGTCAGCGGATCTCGTAGACGGCGGTGGTGCCGCTCACCTCGTGGCCGACGACGAGCAGCGGCCGGCGGGTCGGGCTGTCGGCGGCGGGGACGAACAGCACGCCTTCGGGGCCGACGTCGCCCGCGGTGCCGTCCTCGACCGACCCGGCGAAGTCGCGGGTGTTGAGGTAGCCGGCCAGGACGGGGCGGCGCGGGTCGGACAGGTCGTAGGCGACGACGCCGCCCACCCGCTCCAGCCCGGCGAACGCGTAGGTCCGCCCGCCGACCTGGCCGACCGCGACGCCCTCGGGCTCGGGCCCCTTGTTGTCGCTCCGACCGTCGAAGGAGCCGTTCTCCTCGTTGTCGGCGTTGAACTCGGCGGGCAGCTCGCGGGCGATCAGGCGTTCGAGCTCGTCCCCCGAGTCCCACACGAGGTCGCCGCTCTCGGAGCGCACGGAGATCGACCGGCCGCCCAGGGCGTGCAGCTCGGTGTACGCGCCGGAGGCGTCCTTGGGCGAGTCGGTGACCACGTTGAGACGGCCGAGCTCCTCGTCCTTCTTGAGCCGGGCCGCGTCGGGGAACGCCGCCGCGGACAGGTTCAGGCTCTTGACCCGGGCCTCGTCCGCGTGGCAGGGCCAGTCGCGCCCGTCGCCCTCGTTGGCCGTGACCAGGTAGGTGCGGCCCCGCGAGCGGAAGTGCGCGATCGCGTCGGGCATGTACAGGCCCTTCAGCCCCGGGCGGGGCCGGATGTCGATCTTGCCGTCCTTGTCGGAGGCGTCAATGCCGGCCGCGCCCCAGTCCTTCAGGCCCAGCGGCACGATGCGCTCGACCTTCGCGCGGTCGAGGTCGACGATCGCCACCGCGTTGTTCTCCTGCAGCGTCACCCACGCGGTGTCGCCCTCGATCGTGACGTACTCGGGCTCCAGGTCCCGCGCCACGCTCGCGCCCGGCCCCGAGACGCGCACCCCCGCGGCGCGCAGCCGGTCCGCCTGGCCGTCGAAGGCGTGGAAGCCGGCGGTGCGCACGACGCCCCGGCGCAGGTCGATGACGCTGACCGACCCCTCAGGGTCGTCGGCGGCGCCCTCGCAGTAGGACGCGGGCTCGCCTTCGTTGGCGACGACGAGCCGGCGTCCGTCCGGGCTGAACGTCACCATGTCGGGCAGCGCGCCGACGGTGAAGTCCTTAAGCTTCTGGCCCGTGCGCGCCCGGAACAGCGTGACCGTCCCCGGGGCCGTCTTGCTCTCCGCCTGCCGGGCCACGGCGACCAGGCCGTCCCGCACCGCGACGCTGTTGGCGCCGGAGGCGGCCAGCGAGGTGACCTTGCGCGGGGCGCGCGGGTCGCTGATGTCGAGGACGTCGATCGTGCCGTCCTGGGCGTTCACCACGAACACCCGCCGGGTCGCGGCGTCGTAGGCGGTGATCTCCGACGCCCCGGTGCCGGCCGCGCCGGTGGCGAACCGGCCGAGGAAGCTCAGGCTGATCGCCGCGTCGTGGCCGCCCCGCCGGTCGCCGTCCCGGGCGTCCGCGCGCGCGGGGGCGACCGCGAGGGCGAGCGAGAGTGCCGTCGTCGTGGCCACGGCCGGCCGAAGAAGGTTCCTGGGGTGCATGCGCCCATCCTCGTGACCTCGCACGACGGCCCTTCCTCTCCACGATGACGACCCGATGAACACAGGGTTACCCGAACCGCTCACCCATTTGACCACGTCCGCGCGGAATGTGGTCAGACGCCGCTGTCACGGGCGTCCGGGTCGTGGAACCAGGGTTGCCAGACGAACCAGTCCAGCCAGCCGGGCATGCTGTAGCGCCACATCGTGAAGACCCGCTTGAGCACCTGCGGGGTGAGGCAGGTGGTCTGGAAGTGGGTGTCCGCGCCGCCGTTGCGGTACTCCAGCCAGTACGCCCCGTCGTCGCGCAGGTACGCCTGCATGTAGTACTCGGAGTTCGCGGCGTCGAGCCGCTCGACGATGACGAACCGGTTGGAGCGCGTCAGCCCGCTCACCAGCCGTCCCAGGTCCTCCGAGGTCGGGTCCTCCACGCTGTCCCCGCGCTCGCAGTACGCCCGCGTCCTCACGCTCATGGGGCTCAAGATAGCGACGGCGCCGCTCCCCGCACGCGGATTCGGCCCGGGGTGTCAGCGGCGCCGGTGGCGCGTGTGGACGGCGCCGCCGCCGGGAACGTCGAGCGGCCCCCGAACCCCGCCGCCCGCCCGCGTCAGGCGGGCTTGGCGAAGGTCAGCGCCCGGGCCGGGTTCTCCACCATGATCGTGTGGATGGCCTCGTCGGAGACGCCGAGGCGGCGCAGCGCCGGCAGGAAGTGGCGGGAGATGTAGTCGTACCCCTTGCCGCCGTACTTCTTGAGCTGGATCTTCATGCACACGTCGTGGCCGAGCACGATCTGGCGTGCGTAGCCCTGTTCGACCAGGTCCGCGATGCCTCGGGCGGTCTTGTGGTCGCTGGTGAGGAACAGGTGGCCCCAGGGGCTGCCGGGCGAGGCCAGGAAGTCGAACTCAACGAAGACGCCGCGCTTGAGGAGGCGCTCGCCGAGCGACGGGTTCGTCAGGATCTCCCCGGCGTGCCCGAAGACGACGCTGGACGGCGCGACGCCCTCCTCCTCCACGATGTCGAGCACCTGGAACTTGTCCTCGCCCCTGCCTCCCACGTGGAAGGTGATGGGAGCGCCGGTGATCCTGCCGGCCCGTGCGCTCGCGCGCACGCTCTTGAGCTCGTTGTCGGTCAGCGGCGCCGTCTCCGCGGCGACCTCGCCGATGATGCCCGAGCGCACGCCGGTCCCGTCGGCCCCGACGACGATGTCCCGCACGATGATGTCGGCGAGCTCGTCCACACCGCGCTCGTCCATGTCCACCGGGTGGAAGACGGGGGTGTACCAGCCTCCGCCCATGACGATGTTGAGGCCGCTCGCCCGGGAGAGCCGCAGGAGGCCCTCGGGGTCCCTGCCGATCCCGATGGAGGAGACCTCGACGATCGTGCCGCCGCCGGCGTGCGCGAAGGCCAGCACCTCCGGGAGCAGCTCGTCGAAGTCGCCCATCATGTCGTTGTCGGCGTTGGGCGTGCCGTGGCGGGTGCGCGCAAGGGAGGCCAGCGTCAGCGGCTCGGCGGCCTCGGCGGAGTCCTCGCCGGGACGGCGGAACCGCGGCGGCCGTCGCAGGTCGACGAAGACGTGCTCGTGCATGAGCGTCTGCCCCAGCGTCGACGGGTCCACGGGGCCCGTGACGGTGAGAGCCTTGCCGGCGATGTCCGGGATCTCGAAGGGGTAGCGGCTCACGAGTCTGCCTTCGGGGTCGGGATGGTGAGGAGTCGCCTCGGGTTGGCGGTGGTGACGGCCTCGATGAGCGCGTCGTCGGCTCCGAGCATCTTCAGGAACGGGACGAACTGCCGGAGGAGGAAGCCGTAGCCGCCACCGCCGTACGCGTGGAGGTGCGACTTGGCGGACACGTCCTGTGAGAGCAGGAGGCGGCCGGCGTGGCCGCGGCGGGCCAGTTCCACCACGGCGGCGGCGACGTCCTGGTCGTCGGACACGCTCAGCACCGTGGGAAGCCGTCCGAGCTGGTCGAACTGCACGTACACCCCGCGCGCGAGGAGCGGTTCCAGCGCGTCCGGGCTGGAGGACAGGGCGTCGCAGTGCCCGACCGCGACGCGGGTGAGGTCGGCGCCCTCGCCGGCCAGCACGTCCAGGACGCGCTGCTGCGTGGCGGCGGCCTCGGAACGGTCGATCGAGATCGCCGCGCCGGTGGCCGCCGACGCCCGCGCCGCCGCGACCAGCACCGCGCGCTCGGCGGGCTCGTCCGGGTCGAGGGCCGCGATCTCCCCGATGATCCCCGCCCGCACCCCGTCCACGCCCTCGGTGAGGTCCCGGACGATCTCTTCGGTGAGGCGCTCGACGTCCGGCACGTGGTCGCCGGACGCAGCGGGGCCGTCCGCCTGACCGGCTTCGCGGGCGAGCAGGCGTCCTCGTACCCATGCCGGGTGGTACCACCCCGTGCCCATGACGACGGCCACGCCGCTCGCCTCGGAGACGCGGCGCAGCCCGGCCGGGTCCCGTCCGAGGCCGGCGCTCGTGACGTCCACGAGCGTGCCGCCGCCTGCCGCCTTGAACGCGGCGAGCTCGCGGGCGGCGAGGTCCTGGTCCCCGAGCAGCCAGTCGTCCCTGTTGGGCGCGCCGAGGCCGATCTCACCGAGCAGGTCCATGGTCAGCGGCGCCTCGTACAGCCGAAGCCGACCGGCGGCGGTGGGCCGGACCCGCCCCACGGCCTCCCACGCCTCGGCGGAATCACCGGGCGTGCCGAAATCACTCAGAAGATGCTCATGGGGAAGCACGACGCCGAGCGAACCCGGCGCCACCTCACCGGTGACGGTGACGACCACTCCCTGCGGCACATCCGTCCGCACGGCCTCTGCACTGGAGTCGATACTGGACACCCCGGCAACTTAACATACAAGATCATATATGATTTATCGACGGCCTCTCTTGCTCTCCACCTCCCCATGGACGGGCGACGGCGTCCGAACGGTGGCGCGTCAGGCGTCGCGGCGGGCGAGGAGGACACCGGCCGCCAGCGTGGCGATCAGCGGCCAGGCGACGAGCACGGCCGCAGGGTGCCACGGGCCCGCCGTGAGGTCGTCGCCGGCCGGGTCGAGCAGCAGGTTGCGGCCCGCGCTGACGGGGAGCAGCGCGTCCAGGGCGGGGGACACCGCGATCGCCCTGCGACCGGACGACCGAGCCGCGCCCGCCGTCCGAAGCGCGCCGCCGTGGAAGACGGATGCGGGTGGCCGCGAACAAAATCCGCTCATCGGCAAACCAACAGGTGTACCCGATCGAAGGGACACCGCCATATGCCCGCGTCACCGAACGCGACCGGCCCTCCCGCCCGGGCGGCGACGCCCCGGAACTGTCGCACCGGTCGCGTACCGTGCTGCACGGCCGGAGCCCGCGTCGGCCTGTACAGCCGATCACCCCGTCGCCGAAGGAGCCCTCCGATGTCCCCACCCCGTACACGGCTCACCGGCCTTGGCCTGGTCGAGTCGCCGCACTGGCACGACGGGCGCCTGTACTTCTCGGACTGGACGGCGCACGAGGTGATCGCGCTCGGCCTCGACGGCGCGCGCGAGGTGGTGGCCCGCGTCGAGTCCCTCCCGCTCTGCACGGCCCGGGACACCGATGGGCTGCTGCTGATCGTCGACTCCGCGCGGGGGCTGCTGCTGCGTCAGGAACCGGACGGCTCGCTGGTCACGCGCGCCGACCTGAGCGGGCTCGGCCGCCACTGGAACGACATCGCCGTCGCCCCGGGCGGCCACGTCTACGTCAACCGCATCGGCTTCGCCATGGGCACCGGCGAGGCGTTCGCCCCCGGCACCGTCGTGCACGTCGCCCCGGACGGCTCGGCGCGCCAGGTCGCCGGCGACATCGCCTTCCCCAACGGCATGGCGGTCACACCGGACGGCGCCACGTTGATCGTCGCCGACTCCTACGGCAACAGGCTCACCGCCTTCGCCATCGAGCCCGACGGCTCCCTGTCCGGCCGCCGCGTCTGGGCCGAGACCGGCGACGACCACCCGGACGGCATCTGCCTCGACGCCGAGGGGGCCGTCTGGTACGCCGACGTCGGCAACGAGCGCTGCGTCCGCGTCCGCGAGGGCGGCGAGGTCCTCCAGACGATCGAGGTCGACCGCGGCTGCTTCGCCTGCGCGCTGGGCGGCCCCGACGGCAGGACGCTGTTCATCCTGGCGGCCCGGTGGCGCCTTCCGGAGATGGTCCCGCCGGGCACCGGCCAGGTGCTCTCCGCCGAGGTCGCCGTCCCCGCCGCCAGCCGCCCGTAGCGCCGCCACGACACCAATTCCGACGGGTGACGGCCGTTGCGACGCCGTTGCACTCGTCCTGCAATCCGGGGCGGCCATAGTCGCCCCTGTAGCCCATCGGCCTCTCGACGAGGAGAGACAGTGATGAGATCGACGTTCGCCGGCGCCGCTGCCGGCCTCGCGCTTGTGTTCACCGCCGCCGCGTCCCCCGCCGCGCAAGCCGCCGCACAGCCCGCCGCCGCGTCGGCGGGCAAGGCCAAGGTCGTGTACGGCTGGGCCCTGCGTTCCGGCGACTCGGCCCTGTCGATAACCCCGCGCAAGGCCCGCCGGACGGAGCTCGGAGAGAGCGGCCAGCTCGCGTGGGAGCTGGGCAGGAAGACCGGCGCCAAGCTCAAGATCCGCTACACCGGCGGCCTGGACTTCCGCCAGGTCAACAAGAAGTGCGGCAAGCCGCCGGCCGGCTACCCGTACGACACCTCCGACAAGAAGGCTTTAGGCGCCAAGAAGTGCCTCCCCAGCCACCTGCTGACACGCCTGAAGCAGGGCGCACTACCGGTCCGCGTCGAATACAACACTTCGCCGTCCGGCCGCCCCGTGGCGATCAAGGTCCAGGAACTGGTCCTGCCGTAACCCGAAGGCATGGTCCCCGGACGGCGACGCCCGGCGTCGGCGACAGGCCGGTGTGTTCCGCGGCGAAGGTGAGGATGTCGGCGGCCAGGGCGTGTTCCTTGCTCGCGGAGAAGGCGGCGTGGGCGGTGTCGGGGTCCCGGCGCATGAGGATCGGCCGGTCACCGCTGGTGGCGTGTTGCAGGGCCGCGCACATCTTGGTGACGTGGGCCTCCCCGGTCTGCAGATCGGTGACCGCGCCGGTGAACAGGAACGCGGGATAGGGGACTCCGGGTTTGACGGCGTGGTACGGCGAGTAGCGGAGCAGCCACTGGAGCTGTTCGGGTTCGGCGGCGGTGCCGAACTCGTCGGTCCACGTGCATCCCAGGCCGAAGTTCTCGTAGCGCACCATGTCACACAGCGGGCCTTCGGCGACGACCGCCGCGTACAGTTCCGGTCGTTGCACGGCGGCGGCGGTGACCAGGAGGCCGCCGGCGGACTGGCCGAAGGCGGCCAGTTGGTCGCACGTGGTCCGGCCCGTATCGATGAGCCAGGCGGCGGCGTCGTTGAAGTCGCTGACCGCGCGGTGTTTGCGCGGCCCGCGGCCGGCGTCGTGCCAGCTCTGGCCTTCTTCGCCGCCGCCGCGGACACAGGCGAGCGCGTAGGTGCCCCCGGCGCCGACCCAGGCGGCGGCCATGGGGAAGAACCATGGCCGCATCGGCATGCCGAAGCTGCCGTAGCCGTAGAGCAGGGTCGGACGGGGGCCCTGGTCTTCTTCGTCCGGGGTGAACAGGAACAGCGTGATCTCGGTGCCGTCTCCGGCGCGACAGCGGACGCCGCCGCCGCGGATTCGCGGACGGTGCCCGGCTATGGAGGCGCCGGCGTGTCGTTCCATCTCCCCGCTGAGGGCGTCGTAGCGATAGATCGTGGGAGGTGTCGTCGCGTCGCAGTAGCCGAACCAGGCCTGGCGGCCGTGGGGCGTGCCGGCGCGCAGGGATGACACCACGCCCGCGCCGGGAAGGGGCAGGGCGGTGAGAGCCCGGCCCGTGGCCAGGTCGTGCAGGGTCAGGGTGGAGGCGCCGTGCCGGGTGCGCGCCACCAGCAGCAGGGGCCGTGGAAGTGCCGGGTCGTCCAGCACCACGCACTCGTCCAAGGGGGCCTGGGGATCTTCGGCGACCAGCGTCCGCCACGCGGCCGGGCCGGCGCCGTCCCGGCGCGCCACGCAGATGCGGCCGCACGGGGCCTGGTGGTCGGTGACCAGCAGCAGGTCGTCGCCGGGCAGGAAGCGCGGCAGGACGCGGGCCCCGGTCGCACGCCCGTCCACGATCTTGCTGAAGCGCGGGGACCTCGGATCGGCCGGCTCGGCCACGTACACGTCGTTGTGCGAGGCGGGCCCGGCCGTCGCGGTGATCGCCAGATGACGGCCGTCGGGGCTGACCGTGAGCCCGTAATAGTGGTCCGGGGCGTCCTCGCCGCCGAACACCACCGTGTCGTCCTGCCAGGGCGAACCGATCCGATGCAACCGCACCCGCCGCTGGAGGCGCATGTCGCCGGGGGCCAGTTCCTCCTCGGCGACACGGCTGACGTAGTAGAACGCCTCGCCGCCCGGCAGCCAGGCGAGCGAGGTGTTGCGGGCGCGCGGCAACGGCCCGTCCACCGCCTCGCCGGTGCGCGCGTCGAGGACCATGATGTCGCTGCCGGGCTGCTCGGCGACCTCCATCTGGACGGCCACCCGTTCGCCCTCGCGCGACGGCCACCAGGCGTACAGCCCGGTGTGACCGGACGGGTCGATCTCGGCCGGGTCCACCAGCGTCCGCGTGTCGCCCTCGGGGCCGACGACCAGCAGGCGGCCTTGCTCGTCGCCCCGTGCCCGCTCGACGAGGAACATGACGGAGCCGCGGACCGTCGGGGGCTCCGACACGCCGAAGGAGGAGACCTCGTCCAGCAGGGACGCCCACAGCCGGCGCTCCGGCCATCCGGCGCGATACACCTGGAAGAGACGATCCTGCGCCGCGGCCCAGTCCCGCACGCGCGCGTCCTCGGCGTCTTCCATCCACCGGTAGGGATCGGCGACCGGAAAACCGAACAGATCGTCCACCGTATCGCCGCGCCAGGCGGCGGGATACGACAATCGCGCCACAAAGCCCTCCGGATATATCGCCACCCCTGCGACGGGTCGAGGTACTGCGGCCTTTACGCACCGCAGTACCTCGGCTTACTGGGTTACGACTCGCCGCGGAGAATGTCCGCCTGCCAGCCGCGGACGCCACCGACGCGGGCAGCAGGACTGGAGTCGCGATACGGCAGGAATCCGTTCATGAGAGCCTCCCGGATTCGGGGTTTCGCCCGAAATGGGCGATTACGCGACAACCATCCCCAAGCCCGCGATCCATAAACACGGCCCACGACCGCGACGCCATGCGCCGATATCCCCGGCCGCACAGCACATTCCGGCCCGCCGAACCGGCCCGACGTATCAGCCATCCTCCGCCAAAGTTTGTCGCAAGAGGAGAAAGCACGCCGGAATACAAATCGAAGATCGATCCCGCCGAAAGGTAATTCACAGCCCACCGAGATAGATTCCCGGGCTTACACGCCCCACCCCGGTGAGACCGATCGCAAGGGGAACATCAGCGGTCGCCCACCGGCCCCCAAGGGCGTCCCCGGCGACGTCACCCCGGGCGGGCGGCGGCGGCCGCCATACGGACCGGGCCCGGTGGCCGGAGCCTGAACCCCGCGCCCCGCCGCGCGAGCCGGGGCCGTCCAAGTCCTAGATCGACGAGGGCTTTCCGACGGCACGTCGCCGGGTGGCCCCACCCGGTCACCTGGCGCCTCCCCGGCGGGTCCGGCCGAACCCGCTCCGCGGCGCGCCTCCACGAGCAGGCGTTCGCGCAGGAAGCGGTAGCCGACCGCCCGGTTGACCGCCAGCATGGGGGCGTTGCTTCCGTTCACCGTCACCGTGACCGACCGTACGGCGGGGAAGCGCTCGCGGACCAGCAGGGTCTGATTGGCCTTGATCCACCGGGCCAGGCCACGGCGGCGGTGCGCGGGCAGCACGGCCGTGTCGTCCTGTTCGGCCCCCGGGCCGCCCGGCCGCGGACGGCGGTGACCGTGGCCGCGACGACCCGCCTGCTTCTGCTGGCCCTCGGCCTCACCACCGGCGTCCGGGGGAACTGACGAGCACACCCGGAGACAGGGACCCGGCAACCCCCTTCGAACGGCTTCGCACGCCGGCGCCATTGGTCAGTGGGAAGTGAATTCAGCCTGGACTGTAGTACAGCGGGCGCTGTACCGTTGTGGACATGCTCACCGCTGCCACACGCATGGACGCCATGGCCCGTCTCGGTAAGGCGCTGGCCGATCCGACCCGGTGCCGCATCTTGATCGCGCTGCTCGAAGGGCCGGAGTATCCGGCGCGGCTGGCCGAGCGTCTCGGCCTCACCCGGTCCAACGTGTCCAACCATCTGACCTGCCTGCGCGGGTGCGGCCTGGTGGTCGGGGCCGAGGAAGGGCGCCAGACCCGGTACGAGATCGCCGACCCGCGGCTGGCGCACGCGATAGACGATCTGCTCGGGGTGGTGCTGGCGGTGGACACCGGCGAGCGCTGCCTGAACGACGAACAGGGCTGCGCGTGACCACCGTCGGTCTCGGCCCGAGCCCCTTACGCCGGGCGGCGCTGCACCGCCGGATCAGGCTGCTCGTCGCGGCGACGATCACGTACAACCTGATCGAGGCGGCCGTCGCCATCACCGCGGGCACGGTCGCCTCCTCGGGCGCGCTCGTCGCGTTCGGCCTCGACTCCGTGATCGAGGTCGCCTCGGCCGCCGCCGTCGCCTGGCAGTTCTCCAGCGCGGATCCGCAGGCGCGTGAGCGGATCACCCTGCGGATCATCGCCCTGTCGTTCTTCGCCCTCGCCGCCTACGTCGCGGTCGATTCGGCGCTGACCCTCACCGGAGCCGGCGCGGCCGGCCATTCCACGCCGGGAATCGCGCTCGCCGCCCTCAGCCTCCTGGTCATGCCGTTCCTGTCGGCCGCGCAGCGTCGGGCCGGCCGTGAGCTCGGTTCGGCGAGCGCGGTCGCCGACTCCAAGCAGACCCTGCTGTGCACCTACCTGTCGGGCGTGCTCCTCGCCGGGCTCCTCCTCAACACCCTGTTCGGCTGGTCATGGGCGGACCCCGTCGCCGCCCTGGTCATCGCCGCCGTAGCCGTCAAAGAGGGCCGGGACGCCTGGCGGGGCGACGCCTGCTGCGCCCCGCCGCCGCCCTCGGCCGACGGTGACGACGCCTGCGGCTGCGAACCCGGGTGCTCCTGCTGCACGCCCGACCAGGCGCGGCAGGATCACGCCGAGTGGGCGCCGGCCGCGTGCGCGCTTCCGACAGAGGAACGGCCGTCGCGGGTCGCGGAGTTCGACGACCTGTTCGCCTCGGCCCTGCTGGGACTGGAACGGGTGCGGCCGACGCGCCTGCGGCTCACCCTGGCGGCGGGCGCACAGGTGGAGAGCACGGCACGGGATCTGACGGCCAAAGAGAGCGAATGCTGCTCGTTCTTCGCCTTCACCCTCACCCCCGGCGCGGAAGACCTGACGCTGGACGTCGAAGTGCCCGCGGCCCAGGTCGAGGTCCTCGACGCACTGGCGGCCAGGGCCGCCGCGCAGATCGCGCGATGAGCGATACCCGCGCACCAGGGCGGCGGCTGTCACGGGCAGGTAGGGAGCGTCCCTTACAGTCACAGCCGTGACCGTTGTGCGTTCTCTCCTGCTGTTCGTCGTCGCCGCCCTTGCCGAGATCGGCGGGGCCTGGCTGGTGTGGCAGGGCGTCAGAGAACACCGCGGCCTGCTGTGGGCCGGCGCCGGCTTCATCGCCCTGGGCCTGTACGGCCTCGTGGCGACCTTCCAGCCGGACGCCCACTTCGGCCGCATCCTCGCCGCCTACGGTGGCGTGTTCGTCGCCGGTTCCCTGGTCTGGGGCATGGTGGTCGACAAGTTCCACCCCGACCGCTGGGACGTCATCGGCGCCACGATCTGCCTCCTCGGCGTCCTGATCATCATGTACGCCCCGCGAGGCTGACCCCGCCCGCCGCCGGAGGAAGCCGCTTCGGCGACACGGTCATGCGCCGATCCGCACGAATGGATGCCTCTGCCGCAAGCGGGTGAAACCCGGGCGAGGGTGGCGTGAAACCGGGGGCTCCCACAGTGGGGGCATGAGTATCACAGAACTCGGACGTACCGGGGGCGGGTCTGCTTCCGATGGGGGCGCCGGGCTCGCCGTGCGTGCGGAAGGGCTTGTGAAGGCGTTCGGCGAGCAGCGGGCCGTCGACGGGATCGATCTGGAGGTCCGGCCGGGGGAGATCTTCGGCGTTCTCGGGCCGAACGGGGCCGGTAAGACCACCATGCTCCGGATGCTGGCCACCCTGTTGAAGATCGACGCGGGGCGTGCCGAGATCTTCGGGGTGGACGTGGCCGGCAACCCGCACGTGATCCGGCAGCTCGTCGGCGTCACCGGCCAGTACGCGTCGGTCGACGAGAACCTGACCGGCCGTGAGAACCTCTGGCTCTTCAGCCGCCTGCAGGGCGTCGCCGCGTCGCGCGCCCGGCGCATCGCCACCGAGCTGCTGGGGCAGTTCGGCCTGGAGGACGCCGCCGACAAGCCGATCTCGCAGTTCTCCGGCGGCATGCGCCGGCGCCTCGACCTGGCGGCCAGCCTGATCACCAGGCCGCCGCTGATCTTCCTCGACGAGCCGACCACCGGTCTGGACCCGCGCACCCGCGGCCAGATGTGGGACACCATCCGCGGCCTGGTAGCCGACGGCTGCACGGTGCTGCTGACCACGCAGTACCTGGACGAGGCCGACCAGCTCGCCGACCGCGTCGCCGTCATCGACCGCGGCCGCAAGGTCGCCGAGGGCACTCCCGACGAGCTGAAGACCGCGGTCGGGAACTCGGCCCTCCAGTTGGTGCTGGCCGAGCCGGGCGAGCTGCCGTCCGCCGTGGAGGTCGTGCGGCGCGTCCTCGGCTCCGACCCGATCCTCAGCCCGGAGCAGGGCCGCCTCAACGTCGCCCTCGACCAGGCCGACCTGGCCGGGGAGGTGCTGATCGCGCTGCGCACCGCCGGGGTGTCGATCACCTCGGTGAGCGTGGCCAAGCCGAGCCTGGACGAGGTGTTCCTCGCCCTCACCGGCCACGAGACGGACGGAGACCACCAGACCCGCACGGAGGAGACCCGATGACCACCATGATCGCACCCGCCCGCGAGGCGGTCCGGGCCGCCGACCGCGTGGCGTCCGCACGGCGGCGCGTCTCCATGGGAGAGACGCTCGGCCAGACGCTGATGATGGCGTGGCGAGCCCTGAAGAAGATGCGCCGCAACCCGGAGCAGTTCTTCGACGTGGCGCTGCAGCCGATCCTGTTCACCGCGATGTTCGCCTTCGTCTTCGGCGGCGCCATCGCCGGCGACGTGCAGAGCTACCTTCCCCTGATGATCCCCGGCATCCTCGCCCAGACCGTGCTGACGACGTGCATGGCCACGGGCACGCAGCTCCGTGAGGACATGGAGAAGGGCGTCTTCGACCGGTTCAAGTCGTTGCCGATCGCCAGGATCGCGCCGCTCGCCGGCCCGATGGTGGCCGACCTGCTGCGCTACACGATCGCGGCGACGCTGACCTTCGGCATGGGCCTGGTGATGGGGTACCGCCCGGACGGCGGAGCGGGCGGCGTGCTCGCCGCGATCCTGCTGGCGATCTTCATGGGCTGGTCGCTGGCGTGGGTGTTCACCTGGGTCGGCACGATCGCCCGGAGCGCCCAGGCCGTGCAGGGCATCTCCATGATGATCTTGTTCCCGTTGACGTTCGTGTCGAACGCGTTCGTCCGCGTGGAGACGCTGCCCGACTGGCTGGCCGCGTTCGTCCGGGTCAACCCGGTCTCACACCTGGTCACGGCGACCCGCGACCTCGCCAACAGCGCCCTCGTCAGCGGAGAGGTGGCCTGGACGCTCCTGGCCTGCCTGATCGTCATCGTGATCTTCGCGCCCCTGTCGGTGCGCAGCTACAAGCGGCACATGTGAGCTCCGCCCACCCCGGCCGGAGACCCGGTCGAGGAGAGTCCGGGCCTCCCCGAGCAGGTCGTCGCCGCGCCGATCGCCGTACGCGGCCCGCATGGCGGCGATCAGCCCGGGCGCGGCCCGCTCCGCGTGCGGTTCGATCCGCGCGAAGGTCATGCTGGGCATGCTGTTCTGGTACGCGAACCGCTCGGCCAGCACGAGCAGCTCGATCGCGTCGCGGGGCGCCATGGCTCCCCGCAGCAGCCCCCACGCGCCGAGCCCGAAGAGCATCGAACCGCACAGCGGGTAGTCCAGGACGGGGCTCTCCACGGCCAGCAGGTCGTAGCGCAGGACGGCGGAGAACAACTCCTCGCCGTACGGGACGTCCTGCGGCGGGGCATGGTAGGCGTACGCCGTCAGGGTGACCGACACCGCGACGATCGTCCACGGCGTGAACTCCGCGTGCGCGAGCCCCGGCAGGCGCAGGTCGCGCGCCCGCCGCACGGCCAGGCGGTACTCGGCGAGCGCGGCGGCCGTCTCGCCGCGGGCCAGGGCGATCTCGGCCGCGCACAACGAGACGATCGCCACACCGCCGAGCACCGCCTCGTTGTCGTTGATCCGGGTGATCTCGGCGAGCTCGGCCTCGGCGGCGTCGAGGTCGCCGTCGGCGAGCGCGGCGACCAGCAGCACCGCGCGGAGCTGGGTCTCGTCGTCGGTGGCGCCGATCCGGCTCAGCACCGGGATGGCGATCCGCGCGTGCCCGACGGCCCGCCGCCGGTCGCCGCGCTGCATGAGCAGGTGGGCCAGCACGGCGTGCATGACCGCGGCGAACCACGGCCCCTCGCCCTCGTGGAGCATCGCCAGGGTCCGCTCGGCGGCCTCGATCGCTCCGGTCACGTCGCCCGCGTTCTCCAGGACGTGGACCCTCGTCTGCGTCGCCGCCAAGGCCACCTCGTGGTCGGTGCTCCGGCTCAGCTCCTCCAGCCGGCGGCGCACCTCGGCGCCGTCGGCCGCGTCGCACGCGAGCAGCACCGTGGCCATCGCCGCCACCCGGGGATCCGTCGCGTCGCTCGTGGGCAGCGAACGGAGGAGGTCGCGCAGGGGCTCGTTACGGCGGTCGATGATAACGACGATGTTCGTCAGCGTGATCAGCAGGGCGGCCCTGGTCACCTCGGCGAGGTGCGGCGGCGGCGTCCAGCCGACGATCACCTGGCTGATCGCGTCCAGGTGGACGAGGATGCGGGGGTGGTCGCCGCGGATCGACCACAGCGCGCCGACGCCGGCCAGCAACTGGACCGTCGTGACCTGATCGGATTCGGCGAGAGCCTGCCGCAGCAGGTCGGCGAGGTTGCCCTCCTCGGCGCGCAACGCGTCGACCGCCGCGAACTGCGCCAGGCTGAACAGCTGGAAGGCGTGTTCCAGGGCGTAGGCCGTCGCCCAGGCCCGCTGCGCCGCGCGGGCGGGCGCCTCCTCGCCGGCCTCCTTCAGCCGCATCCGCCCGAACTCCCTGACGGTTTCCAGCATCCGGTAGCGGAGGCCGTACGCCGTCTCGCGGACGTTCAGCATCGACTGCTCGGCCAGCGCGTCCACGGCGTGCAGAGCGTGCGGGCCGAGGACGTGCTCGGCGGCGGCCAGCGTGAAACCGTCGCCGAACAGCGACAACCCCCGCAACGCCCGCCGTTCCGGCTCGTCCAGCAGGTTCCACGACCAGTCGATGACCGCCAGCAGCGTCTGGTGCCGGTCGGGGGCCGTACGGTTCCCGCCGCGCAGCAGGGCGAACCGGTCCGCCAGGCGCCGCGCGATCTCTTCGACCGACATCACCCGCACCTTGGCCGCGGCCAGCTCGATGGCCAGCGGCAGCCCGTCGAGGCGGGCGACGACCTCCTCGACCACTTCCCCGTCGATCCGCACCCCGGGCCTGGCGGCCGTGGCGCGCTGGCGGAACAACTCGGCCGCGTCGCCCTTGGGCAGCTCGCCGAGCGGGTAGACGCGTTCGGCGGGGATCGACAAGGGGGCGCGCGAGGTGATGAGCACCCGCAGGTCGCGGGTGGTCACGGTGAGGAACGCCACCAGGTCGGCGACGGCCTCGATCACGTGCTCGCAGTTGTCCAGGATCAGCAGCGCGGGAGCCTGGTCGAGGTGCTGGGCGATCCGGGCGCGGACGTCGGACCGCTGCGCGGCGGTCAGGGCATGGCGCCCGCTGACCGAGTCGCGAACCCCGAGCGCCGAGCCCACCTCGCCCACCACGCCGTCCGGCGAGGAGACGCCGACGAGCTCGACGAAGTGAGCGACGGGCTGCGCGGCGTTCCTGCCGATGACATGGGCCAGCCGGGTCTTGCCCAGCCCGCCGGGGCCGATGATGGAGACCACCCGGTTGGTCTGCACCAGCGCGTGCACCGCGCGGATGTCGCCGTCGCGGCCGAGCAGCGAGGAGCCGTCGAACAGGATGCCCTTCCGCACCGGCCGGTCGGCGGCGAGGAGTTCGGCGTACACGCGGGCGAGCTCGGGCCCCGGTTCCGCGCCGAGCCGCGCGACCACGCCGGCGCGGTACCGCTCGTAGCGCTCCAGAGCGGCGGCGGCGCCTCGTACGGCGGCCTCGCTGCGCAGCAGGCAGGCGAGCAGTTCCTCGTCGTGCGGCCGCTCGGCCGCGGCCTCCTCCAGCAGCGGCAGCGCGCCCTCGTGCGCGCCGCTGCGGCTTCGCGCGATCGCCGCCACCCGCCGCGCCTCGGCCGCCCACCCCGCCGCGACGCCCCTCAGCTCGGCGAGCGGGCCCGCGGTCATCTCGTCGAGCGGCCCCGTGGCGCCGTCCACCAGAACCATGGCCTCTTCGGCGCGGCGGCGCGCGAGCGCGGTGTCGTCCTCGCCGAGCGCGGCCCGCGCCTGCTCCACCAGCGCGCCGAGCAGCAGCGCGTCCACCTGGTCGGCGGCCAGCCCGAGCCGGTAGCCACGCGGGATCCGCAGCACGACGTCGGCGCCGGTCGCCGCCCTGGTCCGCGAGACGACCACCTGCAGTGCCTTGGTCGGGTTGGCCGGCGTCTCGTCCGGCCACAGCTCCTCGATCAGGCGCTCGTCTCCGACTCCGGCGCGCCCGTGCATGGCGAGCGCGGCCAGCAGGCTCTGCGCGCGATCGCCGACCACGCGCGCGCCTTGCCAGCGAACGCCGTCGAGCAGGACCAGTACGGGGGACACACCCTCAGCTTACGGACGAGTCGCCGTCGAAAGGCGTGACCGCGTGCGCCGGCGTCGAGGTCGTCGCGATCAGGCCGCCGGCCCGCCGGGTCAGGAGGTGAGCAGGGTCAGGCCGTAGCTCTGCAGGATCTTGTTGAGGGGGACGTAGTAGGAGCGGCCTCCCGTGGAGCAGTTGCCGGTGCCGCTGAGGAGGATTCCCTGGAGGTGACCGCCGGAGATGAGGAAGGATCCCGGCCTGCTGCCCGGTTCGACGCAGACGCTGGTCATGATCAGGCCGGACACGGTTCCCTGCGGATAGGTCACCGTGGCGTTCCTGTTCATCACGGTGCCGCACTGCCACCCGGTCGTGCCGGTGGAGCCGCAGACCGAGGAGCCGGTCGGGGCCGGGGTGCTGCCGTGAACCGGGATGTCGCCGCCGAGGCTTCGGACGACGCCGCGCGGTTCCCAGGCGGGGGTCACGGCGACCCAGGCGCTGGAAGGGTCGGGGTAGGTCGAGCCGCGGATGGTTCCCACGATCGTCCCGTTCGCCCCGCGCAGGATCTCGCCCACGGGACCGCAGGCTCCGGAGGTGACGAAACCGCCGTCGACGGTGGCTCCGACGGGGCAGCGACCGTTGACCCCGAAGGAGTCTCCGACGCGGATGGGGGTGCCCTGGAGCCCGGCTGTTCCGGCGGACGCGACTCCAGGACTCAGGAGGAGAAAGCTAATGATCAACAGGAGAGATATCCGTCGCATCATGTATTAACGGTAGATTTCACAAAGGCAACTGCCAATGGTCAACTACTCATCAGCGGTAGCGATGTGGTTCGTCCCCCGGCACGCCCGGCGTCACGGCGTGAGGAACCCCCGGCACGCCCTTTTTCACGGTGACAGGAACGCGGCGGCGATCCGCCCGGCGAGCCGTTCGAGCAGCGGCCCGGCCTCGGCCATGCACCGCCGCACGTCGGACTCGACGTCGGTCAGCGCGTACGCGGCCTCGATGCCGGCCGCCCGCAGCTCCTCGTCGCCCACCGAGCGCCGACCGCAGACCGCCACCACCGGCACACCATGCGCGGCAGCGGCCGCCGCGACGCCCACGGGGGCCTTGCCGCGCAGGGTCTGCGCGTCGATCGAGCCCTCGCCCGTGATCACCAGCCGGGCGCCCGCCACGTGCCGGTCGAAGTCGAGGAGGTCCAGCAGGTAGCCGATGCCCGGCCGGATCTCCGCGTGTAGGAAGGCCAGCGCGCCGAACCCCACCCCGCCGGCGGCTCCCGCGCCCGGCCGCCCGGCCACGCCCATCGCGCGCCCGGCGCGGCCCTCCTCGGCCACGCCCGGAAGGCCGTGGCTGTGCTCGACCGCGCCTGGCAGACCTGAGGCGTGCGCGGCGACGGCCGCCAGCCGGGCCAGGCCGGCCTCCAGCACGGCCACGTCCTCAGGGGTCGCGCCCTTCTGCGGGCCGTACACCGCCGCGGCGCCGTACGGCCCGAGCAGCGGGTTGTCCACGTCGCTCGCCACGACGACCTCGAAGCCGCGCAGCCGGCCGGAGACGTCGATCGCGTGCAGGTCGCGCAGCGCTGCCCCGCCCGGCGGCAGGTCGTTCCCGGCCGCGTCGAGCAGCCGCACGCCGAGCGCCTGGGCCATGCCGGCGCCTCCGTCGGTGCAGGCGCTGCCGCCGAGGCCGAGCACGATCCGGGTCGCACCGTGCCGTACGGCGTGCGCGACGAGCTCGCCGGTGCCGCGGCTCGTGGCCGTCAGCGGGGCGGAGGCGGCCGCTTCCGACAGCCGCCGCAGGCCCGACGCCTCGGCCAGCTCGATCACCGCGACTCGGCCGTCCGGCTCGTCCCGTACGGCGT
Organism: Sphaerisporangium siamense; assembly: GCF_014205275.1. Lineage (NCBI taxonomy): Bacteria > Bacillati > Actinomycetota > Actinomycetes > Streptosporangiales > Streptosporangiaceae > Sphaerisporangium > Sphaerisporangium siamense. The sequence goes on along the minus strand of NZ_JACHND010000001.1, from coordinate 1,785,228 downwards.
AGGCCGCGAGGACCCGCTCGCCGACCGGCCCGGTCACGTGTGTCTCGAGCCGGGTGAACCCGCTCGCGACCACCGCGTCGACCGTGCCGTCGCCGCCGTCGGCGATCGGGAGCAGGACGACGTGCTCCCGCCGGGCGGACCGCAGCCCGGCGGCCACGTGGGCGGCCACCTCGGGCGAGGTCAGCGACCCGCGGAACTTGTCCGGCGCGACGACGACGTGCCCTGCCGTGGTCCCGGTCATGTCATACCTCTCCCCTGATCGCGCCCCCGAGGGTGTTCTCCGGGACGGCCGGCCCGCGCGGGTGATGACGGACATGCTCCGCGACGGGACTCCTGCCGATCCTCCTGCTCGGTCGCACGAGGATCCATCGGAGTCCCGTCGCCTCGCCTTCAGGCATTGACGAACGGCCGGCCGGTCAAACACACCGAAGTCGCGACTCCTCCGATGCCACGATCGTCGCGGGCCGGCCCCGTCTCAGACGACGCGCACCTGGTTGGCGACGCCGCCGACGCCCTCCACGGTCACCGTGACGACGTCGCCGTCCCGGATCAGCAGCGGAGGCTTGCGGACGAAGCCCACACCCGGCGGGGTGCCCGTGAGGATGAGGTCCCCCGGTTCCAGCGTCAGGTAGCGCGAGGCGAAGGAGATGATCTCCGCCACGGAGAAGATCATGTCGGCCGTCGTGCCGTCCTGCACCACCTGGTCGTTGAGCCGGGTGGTGATGCGCAGCGCCTGAGGGTCCTCGACGTCCTCGGCGAGCACCACGACCGGCCCGACCGGGCAGAAGCCGTCGGCGGACTTGCCGCGCAGCCACTGACCGTCGGAGAACTGGGCGTCCCGCGCCGACAGGTCGTTGGCCGCGACGTAACCGAGGACATGGTCCAGGGCCTCGTCCCGGCTGACATCGCTCGCCCGGCGCCCGATCACGACGGCCAGCTCGCCCTCGTAGTCCAGCTCCGCGGAGAGATCCTTCGGCACCTCGACCACGGCCCCGTCCGCGCGCAGCGCGTTGGGGAACTTCGCGAACAGGAGCGGCTTGGCGGGGGCCTGCACTCCCGACTCGTCGGCGTGGTCGAGGTAGTTGAGGCCGACGCACAGGATCTTCGAGGGGTTCGCGACCGGAGCGAGAAGTTCCAGGTCACCGACCGGAACCGTCACGCCACCGGCGTCGTCGCCGTCCGCGCGCCACGCGCCGGTGTGCAGCGCCTCCCGCAGGACGTCGGCGGCGGGATGCTCGGATTCGGTCGCGAGCACCGTCGCCTGTCCCCGCGAGATCCGGACGAGCACCACGCGGCCGTCGAGACGGGCACGCGCCAGGCCCCGCACCGTGGGCGGGGCCGAGACGCCCGAGGGCGAGGACGCCATCATCGGCTCACCCCGGCGATGCGCCGCGCCTCCTCGACGGTGGCGATCGGACGACCGATCTGCTCGGCCATCTTCACCACGACCTCCACCAGCTCGGCGTTGCTGCGCGAGGGCTCACCGCCGGGCAGGTAGGGGTTGTCCTCCCAGCCGACGCGGACGTGGCCGCCCAGCGCGATGGCCAGCGGAATCAGCTTCCACTGCTCGACCGGGTCCATCACGCTCATGTTCCAGTTCGTGTTCGGAGGGAGGTGCTTCACCATGTACATGAGCGCGTCCGGGGTCGGAGGCGTCCACGCGCCGCCCTGCCAGCCGAAGAACAGGGTGGCCCACGCCTTCTCCTTCAGCAGGCCCTGCCGCCGCACGAACTCAAGGTTCCAGAACGCTCCGGTGTAGAAGCACTCGATCTCCGGCTTCACACCGTGCGCCTCCGCGGCGGTGACGAACTCGACGAGCTCGTCGCGCGGGTGCAGGGAGTACATCTCGTTGGCGGGGTAGGCCGGGTCGGGCTGGAAGTACTCGTCGTGCACGTTGAAGGCGTACGACATCATGTCCGGCTTGAGCGACATCAACTCGACCTTTTCGGGAAGCCGAGCGCTGGCGATACCGAACTGCATGATCGGATCGGTGCCGACGGTCCGGATCTTGTCGGTCAGATCCTTCCAGCCGTCAAAGTCGATCTTGGACAACTTCTTGCCGTCGGCCTGGATGGCGTCCTCCAAGTAGTGCACACCGTGGTGGTGGCACAGGGTCGCACCCGCGTTCACCGCGTCGATGTACTCCTGGCCGACCTTGTCGGTGTCCTCAATGGGCGGCATGCCCTTGTAGCCGGGATAGGACATCGTGCTGTCGGCCGTGACGGTGATGATGAGCGGATCCATAAGGTCTCCTAGTCGCTTCATGTGCATGGTGAGGTGTTGCTCAGGGGTGATGGGTGCTCAGAGCGTGACGGGCGAGCCCGTGGCCACCGACTCGTAGGCGAGCTCGATGACGCGCACCGCGTACGCGCCGTCCTCGGGCGCGACGTCGGCCGGCTCGTCGTTCGCGATCGAACGCGCGAAGCTCTCGATCCCGGCCGCGATCGAGTTGTACTTCCAGGTGCGCGGCTCGTAGGCCGTGCCCGGCAGCGGCGATCCTTCGTGGTCGCGCTTGCCGCGGAACAGCATGGCGGGAGGGTTCTGGTGCTGGTCGACGACGATGAGCCCGTCGGTGCCGTGCACTTCCAGGCGCTCGTTCCACGGACCGCCGGAGGTGAAGCTGGACTCCACGGAGAAGAGCGCGCCCGAGCGCATCCGGCCGCACACGATCGACCAGTCCTCGACCTGGCTGACGTCGACGAGGCGGTCCGACAGGGCACGCAACGAGGCGACCTCGCCGAACATCCACTTCAGCAGGTAGAAGGAGTGCGCGCCGGCGTCGATGATGGTGCCGCCGCCCGAGCCGTCCTGGCGTCCCTTCCACAGCTTCGGGTCGCCGAGCCGCTCGAACTCGTTGCCGCTGATCAGGGTGCGGACGAGCGTCACGTCCCCGATCTCGCCGCGGTTGATGGCGTCGAGGGCGGCCTGGTAGGCGGGGATGAACCGCGTGTTCTCGTTGACGGTGAACTTGAGGCCCTTGCCGGCCGCGAGGTCCACGAGTTCGCGGGCATGCGCGGCGTCCACGGTCATGGGCTTCTCGATCAGGACGTGCTTGCCCGCCTCCAGGAACTCGCGCGCGACCTCGTAGTGCATGTTGTGCGGAAGCACGAGGTCGACGGCCTGGACCCGCTCGTCCTCCAGCAGCCGGCGGTAGTCGGTGCACGCCTCCGCGCCGAGCGACTCGGCCGTCCGCGCGGCGACGTCCTCGTCGAGGTCGCAGACGACCACGGCCTCCAGGCCGTCCGCCCGCTGGTAGGCGAGGTGGTGGGCGAGCTGGTAGATCTCGCCGAGACCGACGACGCCGAAGCGTACCGATCCGGTCACTGGTCACCGCCCCCTTCGAGGCGTTCGCGGATGATGCGCCGGTTGTGGGTGAGCGAGTCCTTCACCCGCGACTCGTGCCGGAAGACGGCCACCGACACGATCCCGTCGAACCCGACCTCGCGCAGCGCGGCGAAGACCTCGTCCCAGTCGATGTCGCCCTGGCCGATGTCCAGGTGCTGGTGGTTGCGCACCCCGGGGCTGGAGGGGTTGAGGAAGGTACGTCCGGGCAGCAGCGTGTCGGCCAGGTGGACGTGTTCCATGGTGTGGCCCGCGTAGGTGATGATGTCGCGGTTGACGCCTTCCAGGTGGCCGCGTTCGTCCTCCACGCCGGTGAGGTAGTAGGTGTGCGGCACGCAGTGCAGGTAGGTGACGTGATCGCTCTGCAGGCCCCGGATGAAGTTGACGGCCTCGATGCCCGACTCCACCCAGTCGCCCGGGTGCGGTTCGAGCGCCAGCGTGATGCCCTCGGACTCCGCCAGCGGCAGCACCTCCTCCAGGGAGCGGCGCATCGCGGCCTCGCCGGCCTGCGGGGCGGCCGGGTGCCCGGTGAACTCGGAGTTGATCCGGTCACAGCCCAGGTCGACGGCGAGCTGGATGGTCTGCTTCCAGTAGCCGACCGCCGCCTGCCGGATGTTCTCCTCCGAGCTTCCCCACGCCTGCTCGATGAAGATGGACGCGATCTCGACGCCGTGGGTCTTGGACGCCTCCGCGATCTCGGCGATCTTGGTCTTCGACGCCCGCCTGCCCCCGTAGCTCGGCATCACGTCGGGCCGCGGCGAGAGCTCCAGGTACTCGAAACCCGCCTCCCGTACGGTCGAGAACACGGTGTCGATTGGCTGTGGACGCAGCATCCACGTATCGGTCGCGATCTTCATCTCGCTCCTCACTGATCGTTGTGCTTGTCGGAAAGCTCGTTGGTCGCGGGCCGCCGTGGCCCCGCCGGCCCCGCGAACGGGCGTCGTCCTAGTCGCCCTGGCGCAACGCCTCGTGCGTGATCAGGACCCGGCCGTTCGCCCGGCCGCTTCGCAGGCGGGCGAGCGCCTCGTTGGCACGCTCCAGCGGGTACTCCTCGTCCAGCGGCGGAGTGATGACGCCCTCGGCGAGCAGCCGCAGCGCGTCACGCTGGTCCGTCCGGTCGCCGTTGCGCGAACCGACGATCTCCAGCTCGCGCTGGGCGAGGGTCGTCGAGCTGATGCCGGGAAAGTCGGGCTCCTCGCCGACGACGACGATCCGGCCCCGGCGGCGCACATACTGGGCGGCGTCGGCCATCGACGCCGACGTTCCCACCAGGTCGATCACCAGGTCCACGCCGTCGGCGCCGTCGTCGTCCCGGGACGCGGCCCAGGCGCGAAGGGCCGGCACGCGGTCCGCCGCGGACGCCGAGGCGGTGTGGCCGGCCCCGTTGCGGATCGCGAGTGCCAGGTTGTCCTCCCGCACGTCCACGGCCGCGGTCGCCACGCCGGCGCCGGCCAGGAGCTGGACGAGAAGCTGCCCGATACCGCCCGCGCCGATCACGGCCGCGGTCCGCGCCGGTGCCACCGTGCCGCGCCGGTAGGCGTGCACGGCCGTGACGACCGCGCAGCTCGACAGCCCGGCGATGCGGGGATCGAGCCCCGCAGGAACCTTCAGAAGGTTCCGGGCGGGCGCGGTGAAGTACTCGGCGAAGCCGCCGGGCAGCGTCACGCCGATGATTCCCCGCAGGCGCAGCGCCTGCGCGTCGGCGCCGGCCCGGGTGAAGCGGCAGTCCCCGTCCGCGACGAACAGGTGCGGCACGACCACCTCGCCGACGTCGACCTCCGACACCGCCGCGCCGCGTTCGACCACGACGCCCGCGGGTTCGTGGCCCATGATGTGCGGCAGTTCCGGCACATAGGCCAGGCCGTCCTGGATGTGCAGGTCCGTTCGGCATACCCCGCTGGACAGCGTCCGGATCAGAACCTCGTCGGGTCCGATCCGGGGGACGGGCACCTCGCGGATCTCCAGCGGCCGGCCGATCCCGGTGAGGAGCGCGGCCCGCATGGTGTCTTTCACCGCCACTGCTCGGCCCACGCGTCGAAGAAGTGGGTCGCCGCCACGGCGGTCGACTCGTAGTACCCGTAGCAGCCCTCGGTGGTGACGAGCGTCGGCAGGCGCAGCCCGGCGATACGGCGGCCGAGGACGGCGAAGTCCTCCGACTCCAGGCGGAGCGCGCCGAACCCCTGCTCCCATTGGGCGTCGTAGCCCAGGGCGAGGACGAGGTAGGCGGGGTCGAAGCGGCGGATCGCCTCCAGCGCGGTCTCCAGCGCCGGCTCGTAGGCGGCGAACCCCGAGCCGGTGGGCAGAGGGAGGTTCAGGTTGCCGTGCGGCGCGCCGGGGCCTCCGGTCTCCTCCGCGAACCCGGCGACGTGCGGCCAGCCCTCGGCGTGGATCGAGACCGTCAGCACCGACGGGTCGTCGTAGAACACGGCCTGGGTGCCGTTGCCGTGGTCCTGGTCGATGTCGAGCACGGCGACCCGGCCGCCGCGGGAGAGCTCGCGTGCCGCGATGGCGGCGTTGGCGAACAGGCAGAGGCCGCCGCCCACGGCCGGCAGGGCGTGGTGACCCGGCGGGCGGGACGGCACCAGCATCAGCGGCGGCGAAGCGGGCCGCGCGGCGGCCATGCCGGCGAGCCGGCGGGCCCCTTGCCGGGAGGCCGCCGCGCTGCGCAGCGCTCCCGCGCACACCGCGGGCGTGGCATGCGTGACCTCGTCGAAGAAGTACCCCGCGTGCCGGCCCTCGAAGGTGCGCGGCTCGGAGACCCTCAGCTCGGGGAGCGCGATGACGTTCAGGGGGAACTTCGTGGCGCCCTCCGGCCGCTTCGCGCCCTCCTTGACGAAGTCGACGTAGTCGCGGCTGTGCACGCTCAGCGCCGCCGCCCCGTCGTCCTCCTCCGGCACGAGCCGCGCCGCGTCCGGGAACGACCGCCGGAAGGCCGCCAGCGTGGCCGTCACCGAGGTCGGGTAGATGATGCCGGGGAATTCCTGGTTCTCGACGTAAGGGTCGGTCATCTCCGCGACGACCATGGACGGGTCGGTGTGCGCTGTGGTGTTCATGAGGCCCCCAGTCGGCTCAGCGCCACCCGTACGGTGCGCACGAGCCAAGCCATGACGAACCGGAGGAGCACCGCGGCCGCCCCTGCTGCCAGCAGGACGACGGCCACCACGGCTGTCCTCGGGCTCACTTCGAGTTTGATGTCCTGGAACATCCGGAGCGGCAGCGTCACCGCCGTCGGCCCGGACATGAAGGTGGCGACGACGACGTCGTCGAACGCGGCGAGGAAGGAGAACACGAAGCCGCTGACCAGCGCCGGACGCAGGGCGGGGAGCAGGACGTGCCGGACCACGGAGACCGGCCCCGCGCCCAGGCTGCGCGCGGCGTTCTCCAGCCGCAGGTCGAGGTTGCGCAGCGCCGCCGCCGTGATCGACACCGAGAAGGGCAGTCCGAGGACCAGGTAGGGCAGGATCAGGCCCAGGTTCGTGCCGACGAGGTCGTGCGGCGCCACGAGCATGAAGAACCCGAGGCTGTAGATCATCGGAGGGACGATCATCGGCATCGCGACCAGGATCGCGGTCGGCAGCCGCAGGCGCCGCGGGCCGCGGACGAGACCGAACGCCCCGAAGCCGCCGATGACGACGCTGATCGCGGCGGAGGCGCAGGCGATGCCCAGGCTGAGGAACGTGGAGTCGATCCACGCCTGGTCGGCGAAGTAGTCGGCGAACCACCGGGTGGAGTACTCCTCCGGCGGGAACGTCAGGTACGTCGCGTCGCTGAAGGACCAGATGGCCACGACCACCAGCGGCGTGACGAGCAGCGCCGCGCCCACGAGCCAGCTCCCTGCCAAGATGGGCAGGCGTAGCCGTCCGACGAGGTCGAGACCGGTGTCGAGGATCCGCGCGCGCAGGGCCCGCAGCTCCTCGTGCCGTCCGGTGGAGTCCCCGGCGCCGCGGCCGGGACGCCGGCCACGCCGCGCCGTGGCGGTCTCGGCGCCCCCGACGGACAGTGACGGCGCCAGGTAGCGGAACAGGACGGCGAACAGCACCAGCACGATGAGCAGGAGCAGCACGGCCTGCGCCGCCGCCCCGGCGGGATCGACGAGGTTCGAGAACTGCACGAGGATCGACTGCGCGATGAGCGTGTCACCGGGGCCGCCGAGCAGCGCGGGCGTCACGTAGAAGCCGAGCGTGCTGATGAAGACCAGCGCAGCCGCCGCCGTGACCGCCGACGACGTGGCGGGCCGGTACACGTGCCAGTGCGCGACGGCGGGCGACGCCCCCAGGCTCTGCGCGGCGCGCACCGGGGCGCGGTCGATGCCGCTCATCACGCTGTAGATCGGCAGCAGCGCCAGCGGCAGCAGGATCTGCACGGTGCCGATCAGCATGCCGGTCTGGTTGAACACCAGCTCGGGGGCGGTGTCGACGCCGAACAGGGCCAGCGTCCCCGCGACGAGCCCGCTCGGCGCGAGGATCGCGATCCACGCGTAGGAGCGGATCAGGATGCTCGTGAAGTACGGCACGAGGACCACGACCATCAGCACGCCCCGCAGACGCTTCGGCACACGGGTGAGCGCGTAGGCCATGCAGTACCCGAGCACGACGCAGATCGCGGTCGAGAGCGCGGCGATGACCAGGGTGCGGCGTATCGCGCGCCAGAAGACCGGCGAGGTCACCTGCTCGCGGTAGTTCTCCAGCGTGAATCCATGACCGCCGCGGAAGCTGTCGACCAGCAGCGAGCACAGCGGGACGACGAACAGCAGGATCAGGACCGCCAGAAGCGGCACGAGGGTGAGCCATCGGCGGTCCGGCCGGTGCCGTGGGCGGGCGACCGGACCACCGATGAGCTGCCCCGGAAGGCTGTCGACCGACATGGATCTCCTAGATCGAGGTCGTCTTGATCGCAGGCGGGTCGTGGGCTACTTCGAGGCCCACGCCTGCCAGCGCTCGATGGCGACTTCCTCGTTGGACTTGTCCGTCCCCGGCGCGGTGGCGGTCCACCAGTCGTAGTTCTGGGTCACGGCGGACGCGACGTTCTCCGGGGACGTCGGCAGCAGGGCCGAACGGTCGGCGGGGAGAAGGTCGAAGGCCGCCGAGTTCGCCGGCGAGTAGGTGATCGCCTTCGCGAACTCCGCCTGGGGCTGGGACTCCATCATGAAGGCCAGCAGCTTCTGCGCGTTCGCCGCGTTCTTGGCGCCCTTGAGGATCGCCCAGTTGTCGTACTGGAGGATCGACTGGTTCCACGTGCCGGCCACCGGCGCGCCCTTGTCCTTGGCGCCGGCGACGCGGCCGTTCCACGCGCTGGCGACCGTCACCTGACCGCCGGTGAGCAGTTGGATGGGCTCGGCGCCGGTCTCCCAGTACTTCACCAGATTCGGCTTGAGCCGGTCGAGGCTCGCGAACGCCCGGTCGTAGTCGATCGGGTAGAGGTCCTTCGGCGCCACGCCGTCGGCCAGCGCCGCGATCTCGAACGTCGCGCCGCCGGCGCCCCAGGAGCCCGGCGCGAGCGTGCGCTTACCGGGGAACTTGGCGACGTCCCAGAAGTCCGCCCACGAGTTCAGCGCCTTGTCGCCGAGCTTGCCGGTGCTCCAGGCCGGCACGACGGAGATGTAGTAGGCCGGTACCGAGTCGTCGGCCGCCTTCACCGGGGCGATCTTGTCGCGGACGCCGGCCTGCCAGAGCTTGTAGTCGACCGGTTCGAGCGCCGAGCCGTCGCGGAACCGCTGGAGCACCGCGCCGTTGATGTTCACCAGGTCGAAGGCCGGGGCGCCGGCCTTGACGCCCGTGAGCACGACGGCGGCGTCGAACTCGCCGGGGCTGAGCACGACGTCGATGCCCGTCTTCTTCTCGAACGGGTCGAAGAAGGCCTTCTTCATCGCCTTGCCGAGGTCGCCGCCGGGATCGGGGACGACGACCGTACCGGCGGCGGAGCCCGCTCCTGAGCCGCCACCGCTGCCGCTGCCGCAGGCGACGGTCGTGAGCAGCGTACCGACCGCCACCACCGCCCCCAGCACGGTCTTCCGGGAGAACATCATCAGCCGTACCTTTCTGTCCTGCAGATCTCTGCCGCGGACCGGAGTCCTGGCCGGCAGCCTGAGCCGAGGTGTCACGTCACGAGGACGAGGACGCACCCTGGCCCGCGACGTGGTAGCCCCGTGCCGCCCGGGCGTCCCAATGGACGGCGACCTTGTCGCCCACAGCCCATCGGGTCTCGTGGAGGTTCTTGAGCGAGAGGCGCGCGTTCAGGTTCCCGATCGCCGTCTCGACGACGTGCAAGGCCGTCGCGCCCTCGTACAGCACCTCGCTCACCGTGCCCGGCACGGCCGCGTCGGCGCTCTCCATGGGCAGCAGCGAGACCTGCTCCGGGCGTACGCCGACCTCGACACCGCGATCGGGTTCGAGTGACGCCACGTTCTCCACGTCCCGGCGGTGACCCGGCCGGTCGCCGTCGAGAACGACGCGGACCCGGCCGTCGGCGTCGAGAACCGTGCGTCCGCGAAAGAAGTTGGTCTCGCCGACGAAGTCGGCGACGAAGGCGCTGACCGGCTTCTCGTACAGGTCGGTGGGCGTCCCGAGTTGCTCGACGGCGCCGTCGTTCATCACCGCGACCCGGTCGGCCATCGTGAGCGCCTCGCCCTGGTCGTGGGTCACGTAGATGACGGTCGCGCCGAGGTTGCGCTGGAGGCGTTTGATCTCGACGCGCATGTGCTCGCGCAGCCGCTTGTCGAGCGCGCCGAGCGGCTCGTCCATGAGGAGCAGCGCCGGCCGGAACACGATGGCGCGGGCGAGCGCGACCCGCTGCTGCTGGCCGCCGGAGAGCTGGTCGGGGAACCGGGTCGCGTACCCCTCCAGCTTGACCATCTCAAGGGCGTGCTGGATGTGGCCGCGCTGTTCCCGCATCGGCATCCGCCGCATCCGCAGCGGGAACCCCACGTTCTGGGCGACGGTCATGTGCTTGAACAGCGCGTAGTGCTGGAACACGACGCCGATCCCGCGCTTGTGCGGGGCCAGCCGCGCGACGTCCCTGCCGTTGATCCGGATCGCGCCGCTCGTGGGCTTCTCGAAGCCGGTGAGCATGTTGAGCAGCGTCGTCTTCCCCGCACCGGAAGGCCCCAGGATCGCCAGGAACTCGCCGCGACGGATGTTCAGCGAGACACCGCGCACGGCCTCGACCGTTCCATACCTCTTCGACAGGCCGTCCAACTCAACTTCACCGCCCGTCGCGACCTGGTCGACGACCCGGACGCCCTCCGACACCTCGGACACACTCAGCTCCTCGGGGAAGTTGCAATCAATGCAACGCGTATGGCTGAACTTAGGTAGCCTCGGATGGCATGTCAAGGGGTTCTTGGGCGACAAAGCGACACTTGTCCTGGTTATGGGCGTGCGATCCCGCTGGGCCGGAGCGCTTTCCGGCCCGATAGGCGCGTGCTATGTTGTCGGCAGCGCAACACCTGTCAGGCCGGAGCACATCCCACGGCACGTTGCGAAGATTCCGTGAACACGGTCAGCCCAGGATCTTGGTGAGGAGAGAATCATCTCTATGCCAGAGAAGCGATCGCGGGACAACGGCGACCTCGGGAACATGTCGCACATCAGGCGCGGCCTCATGGTTCTCGAACAACTGGCCACCAAGCCGGCGACGGCGGCCGAGGTGGGCCGGCTGGTCAACGTGAACCGCAGCAGCGCTCTGCGGATTCTCGGCGACCTCGTGGACGCCGGTTACGTCACCCGCGACGACGCCACCAAGGAGTTCACCATCCGCCCGGAGCGGTTCTACGGGCTGATCGTCAACCACCCCGCCCACGAGCAGCTGATCGAGAGGGTCGGGCCTCTGCTCAAGCGGTTGACCGCCGAGTCCGGCGAAGCCTCGCTCTTCGCCGCCCCCGCCAGCGGCAACATGGTCTACGTCCAGTACCAGCCCTCATCGGAGGTGCTCACCCTCCGCGAGCGGCTCGGCACCGTACGGCCCATCCACTGCTCCGCGGTCGGCAGGGCCTACCTGTCGACGCTCGACGGCGCCACCCTCGACGAGGTCCTCGGCACGCTGAACTACTCCGGCGGCACGGAACGCGCCCCCAAGGGGCCACTGGAACTGCGCCAACGGGTCGAGGAGGCCCGCGACGCCGGCTTCGCCCTCGACCTCGACGAAACCCTCGTCGGCGCCTCCTGCGTCGCCGCCCCTCTGACCGACAACGGCAGATGCATCGGCTCCATCGCCCTCTCCGGCCCGACCTCCCGCATGCCCCACCCCCGCCTGCTCGAACTCGGCACCTTAATAGTCCGCGAGCTCACCCACACGTTCTGACCCAGCCCCGAACCCCCAATCGACGACCTGATAGCACACGCCCTTGCCAGGCTCCGAAGGTGAGGATGCGGGGTCCGGCCACGACGTTCCTACCCTCGCGATAGTTGTACGCCACGATCCGGCCCGTATCGTCCCGTCCAGTGATCTCTGCTGGGCGGGAAGGGCGGCCATGAGCGACGATGTGGCGCGGCGCGTTTTTCGGGCGGTCGACACGTTCGACCCCGAGGAGTTCACGCGATTACTGGCGGACGACGCCACGTTGGTGTTCGGCAACGCCGAACCGCTGGCGGGACGTGCGGCCATCACCGCCGGCTTGCGGACGTTCTTCTCCACCATCGGCGGCCTGCGGCATCGCGTCGTCAGGAACTGGCAGGTGGACGCCGACACCATCGCCGAGACCGAGGTGACCTACCGCCGGCTCGACGGCAAGGACGTCAGCGTCCCGGCCATATCGATCTGGCACACCCGCGACGACGGCCTGATCTCGGACTATCGCATATTCGTCGACCTGGCCCCGGTCTACGCGGCCTAGGAATCCGGAGAGGACGCCCCTTTCCGCTCGTCTAGCGGGACGACCGGACGAGGTCGCTCTCGTAGGCCGCGATGACGAGGTGCGCGCGATCTCGTGCCTGGAGTTTGCTCAGCAGGTTGCCGACATGTGTCTTCACGGTCTTGATCGAGATGGTGAGCCTCGCCGCGATCTCACCATTGGACAGGCCACGACCGACCAGGGCCAGGACCTCGGTCTCCCGCTCGGTCAGGACCTCCAGGCCGACCGGTCTGCCGCCCGTGGGCCCGGCCATGTAAGCCGCGATGAGGCGGGTGAGGACGCGCGGCGCGAACAGCGATTCGCCGCGATGAACACGGCGGATCGCGTCGAGGAGCTGGTCGGGGTGGGAATCCTTGAGGAGGAAACCACTGGCGCCGGCCTGGAGGGCCGCGCGGACGTACTCGTCGAGCTCGAACATCGTCAGCACGACGACCTTCACCCATGCCCCGCCCGCGCCGGACGTGATACCGCGGGTGGCCGCGATTCCGTCGGTGCCGGGCATGCGCACGTCCATGAGCACGACGTCGGGACGTGTCTCGGCGCTGAGCCTGACCGCCTCGGCGCCGGTCCCGGCCTCGCCGACCACCGTCATACCGTCCGTGGCGTCGATGACGGCGGCGAGGCTGTGGCGCAGCAGCGGCTGGTCGTCGGCGATGACGACGCGGATGGGGGACGCGGGATCGTTCACGACGGCCGGGCCTCGGGAATGCGGGCGGTGACGCGGAAGCCGTTCTCGACGTGCTCGGCGCGGAGGGTTCCGCCGATCGCGGTGACGCGTTCCCTGAGCCCTTCGATCCCGCGCCCGGCTCCGGGGTGAGGCGTCCACCCGTCCACGGGACCCTCGTCGTGGACGCTCGTGACGATCCAGTCGCCGTCCCGGCGGACGTGCACGCTCGCGCCGGTGGGCCCGGCGTGCCGGGCGGTGTTCGTGAGGGCTTCCCGCACGACGGAGCAGACCGCGAGCTGCGCCCCGGGGCTGAGGTCGTCGACCTCGTCCAGCCTGACGGTGACGGACGGGCCCGCCTGCTCGGCGTCCCTGACGATGGCCGGCAGGTCTTGGAGGGTTTCCGCGGGCTGCAGGGGTGCCGTCGCACCGGTCGGGTCGCGCAGCACGTTGAGCATGCGGCGCAACTCCGTCGTGGTCTCCCGTCCGATGCGCTCGACGTCCGACAGCGCCGCGGCGCCGTCGTCCGCCGTGCCGAGGTGGCGCGCCGTACTCGCCCGGACGGTGATCAGGCCCAGGCCATGGGAGACGATGTCGTGCAGCTCACGCGCGATCCGGAGGCGCTCGGCCTGTGCGGCGCGTTCGCCGGCCCAGGCCGTCAGCCGCGCCTCGTAGGCGATCCGCTGCCGGCGGGCGCGCACCATCGCCCACACGGTGGCCGTCAGCGCCAGAGCCGCGATGACGACCGGGACGACGAACGCGGCGCCGCCCCCGCCGCCGACCGAGAGGAGGACGAGCAGGAGCACGACGTTGAGGGCGATGGCCGGCGGCCAGACCCGCCGCGCGCGCCTTGGAAGTACCTCGTCGACCTCCACGCTGGGATCCTAGGACGTGCCTGCGGGCGGCGCATCGGTCCAGGGTCTGAGAGACCCCGGTCCGAGCCGCGCGCCCCGGTCCGGTCTCCGGCCCGATGAACCGGAGGTCAGGACCGGGTTCGCTTGTGCGCATGCTGACGATCGAGAACCTCGTCAAGCGGCGAGGCTCCCAAGAGATCCTGGCCGGCATCAGTTTCCGGGCCCGCCCCGGGAGAGTGACCGGATTCCTCGGCCCGAACGGTGCGGGCAAGAGCTCCACGCTGCGCGTTCTGCTGGGCCTGGACCGGGCGACGTCCGGGACGGCGCTCATCGACGGTGTCCCGTTCGCGCGGCTGCGTGACCCGCTCACCACGGTCGGGGCCGTGCTGGACGGCTCCGGCGCGCACCGGGCGCGCACCGGCCGGGCGCACCTGCGGTGGGTGGCCCGTTCGGCCGGACTGCCGCGTGCGCGCGTCGGCGAAGTGCTCGAAACCGTCGGGCTGACGCACGCCGCGTCGAAGCGGACCGGGGGTTACTCGCTGGGCATGGGGCGTCGCCTCGCGCTGGCGACGGCCCTGCTCGGCGACCCGCGGATCCTGGTCCTGGACGAGCCGGTGAACGGGCTGGACCCCGAGGGCATCCGGTGGATCAGAACCTTCCTTCGCGAACGCGCCGCGTCCGGCCGCACCGTGCTGCTGTCCAGCCACCTGATGGGCGAGCTGGCGGAGACCGTGGACGACGTCGTGGTCATCGACAAGGGGGTGATCGTCGCGGACGGCACCCTCGCCGAGGTCACCGGCGCGTACCGCACCCTTGAGGACGCGTTCTTCGCCCTCACCACCGGTGACGGAGGACCACGATGAGGGCGCTCGCGGCGGAGGCGTCGAAGCTCGCCTCGTTGCCGGCGGTGTGGATCGCGGCGGCGGTGGGGGTGCTCCTGCCGAGCCTGATCGCCGTGATGAACTCCGCCGCGGCCCGCGGCGCGACCGTCGAACCGGCCGGGACCAACACCGGCTACTACGAGCTGGCGTTCGGCGTGGTGGGGGTGATCGTCCTCGGCGTCGTCGCCGTCAGCAGCGAGTACGTCACCGAGAGCGCGGAACTCGGCGGCGGACGCCAGATCACGACCAGCCTGACCGTGGTGCCCTCCCGGCTCAGGTTGCTGCTCGCGAAGATGTCCGCGGTCGCGATCGCCGGCGCGCTGCTCGCGGTCGTCGCGGTGGTCGCCACCATGGGCGCCGTCCGGTTCGTGCTCGGTGAGCACGCCCCCGCCCTGGGCGTGGAGGATGTCCCGCGGCTGGCCGGTGTGGTCTTCTACTGGGTGGGCACGGCGCTCCTCTCCTCCGGGATCACCGTGCTCGCCCGCCACGGGGTCGTTCCGCTGGCCGTCCTCATCGCGAACACCTCGGTCGTCTCCGTCACCTACCTCCTCACCAAGGTCACGCCGCTGGCGAACTACCTGCCCGACCTGGCGGGGAGCCGTATGTTCGTCAGGAAACTCGCGCGGGACACGGTGGAGATCAGCCCGCTCACCGGCGGCCTGGTCATGGCCGCCTGGGTGGCCGGCCTGCTCGGGATCGCCGCGCTCGTGTTCATCCGGAGGGACGCGTGACCGCCGTCCCCACGCCGGCGACGCGTACCCGTGGCCGGGAAGCGGCACAGGCACTGGCCGCGGAGCTGTCGAAGCTCATGTCCCTTCCGGCGGCCTGGCACACGCTCGCGGGCACTCTGGTCGTGAACCTGCTCCTGTCGGCCGCGCTCGCCACCGCCGGGCGCGGCGGCTCGACCGGCGCGCGCGGCGCCCTCGACGTCGGCCTGGCCTCGGTCGGCTACGCCCAGGCCGGCTTCGTCGTCCTCGGCGTTCTGGCCGCCTGTTCCGAGTACACCGGCGGCCAGATCCGCACGACGCTGACCGCGATGCCCCGCCGCACCCTCCAGCTCACCGCCAAGCACCTGGCACTGGCGATCGTCGTGCTCCCCGCGGCCGCGGCCACGGTCACGTCCGGAGTCGTCACGGCCGGCGTGCTCGGCGGCACGGCCGCGCCCGTGTCCCCGGGTCACCTCGCCCGCGCGCTCATCGGCGTGACCGCGTACCTCACGCTCACGACCTTGCTCAGCGCGGCCGTCGGCGCCTTGGTACGCCGGACCCTGGCGGCGGTCGTCATGCTCCAGGCTTACTACTTCATCGTCGGCCCGCTCCTGCGCGACCGGACGCAGGCGGCGAGATATCTCCCCGACACGGCCGGCCTCGCCATGGGGTTCCCCGTGTCCGGCGGCACGGGCGCGGTGACTCCGGCGCACGGCGCACTGGTGCTCACCGCCTGGACCATTGTCCTGATCGCCCTGGCCATGCTCACATATCGGCGATGGGACGCGTGAAGCACTTTCATCGCGAACGAGCCGGGCGCGTCCCTGACGACACCGACTTGAGTGAACACCGTGGGCGCTGTTAGCTTCGCCCGGTGGACGACATGCCTGCACGGGCGGAGGCCATCGAGGACTTCGCGGCGGCGCTGCGAGAACTCCGCAAATCAGTCGGTAACCCACCTTTCCGGGAGATGTCCGGCCGGTCGGGGGCGATCTCGCACACCACATTGCACGAAGCCACGAAAGGGAACCGGCTCCCGAGCTGGGAGACCACCGTCGAGTTCGTCAAGGCGTGCGACGGGGACCCGGCCGCGTACCGCGAACGCTGGGAGAGGGCGAACCTGGCGGTCAGATCGGCCGGAGACTCTTCACTGCGCGCGGAGCCCCTGGTGGCGCCGTCCCCGCCCGACGAGATCGCGGGCGACGACCAGCCGGTTCCCCCCGCGCCGGGGGGCCGGAGGCGAGCGCGGCCGACCCGCGCGGCCGTGGCCGTGTTCGCGACGGCGGCCGTCGGCATAGGGGCCGCGGTCGTCGTCGCGGTGCTCGTCAACCGCGGCTCCGCGACCGACGGGCGCGGCCCGGAACCGTCCGGCAGTTCATCGGAGACCACGCTGTCGGCGGCCGACTGCCCGGTGCGCCCGACCAACCCGCCGTGGGCGCCGCCCGCGCACGAGGGTGATTCGGCGACGTTCATCGGGGACATCACGCTCCCCGACTGCACGCGCGTCGGTCCCGGCCAGACCAAGACCAAGGTGTGGCGGCTCAAGAACGCCGGGACCGTGCACTGGAAGGGCTATTCGTTGCACCGTCTCGACCTCCCGCAGCGACCTGATCAGTGCCAGACCATCTCCGACGTCCCTATCGGCGACACGCGCCCCGGAGAGATCGTCGACGTCCGGACCGACATCACCACGCCGAGGAACCCAGGCTTGTGCTACGTGCGGTTCAAGATGATGGACGGAGCGGGACGGGTCGCGTTCCCCGGAGGCCGGCCGCTCAACTTCCAGATCATCGTCGACTGACGCCCGTTCCCCGCCGTGTGCGCACACGGCGGGGAACCGGCAGCGGAGGATCTCCTGGGTTCAGGAGTGGAGGACGATCCCCTTGTAGTAGGACCTGAGGATCCTGGAGTAGCTCCAGCCCGCGTTGGCCTTGTCGCGCGAGCCGGTCTGCGACATCCAGTCGCCGGTGACCCAGTTGCCGCACGCCGTCGTCGTGGAGCAGTACTGGGCCCTGAAGATCTTCCCATCGCGCGTCATCCGGACGCCCCACGTCGCGTCCACCGCGGCGTTCGTCGCCGCCGTCGCGGAGCCGGGCCTGTACACCTGGCTGGAGGTGTGGTCGGTGACGTCGTAGCACTGGCCGCTCGGCGTCTTGCTCGCCGAACGCAGCGCCCAGTACCAGCCGAAGTTCTTGACGGCGATCGCCCCGGCCCTGAGCGACTGCTGCGGCCAGTGCGACCGCCACTCGTTGGGCAGGACGTTCTTGATGTAGGTCTTGAAATCCACCCGGTCCACGCGGTTGAGGGATTTGCGGTAGACGAGGATCGTCGTGGGCAGCCTGCTGTGCGTGCCGTCGGTCTTGCACCCGGTCTGCGGCGCGGAGCTCACGAGCCGGTGCGAGGCGTTCTGGTTCTTGAGGGCGGGCTTGAGGTTGCCCTTGGCGCCGGGCTTGAAGTCCTGGGTGACGCTGCCGCCGTAGTTGCTGTTGAAGTAGACCCGCACGGTCTTGCCGCTGCGGTTCCACACCGAGGCCGCGGCGTTCTTGACGCACTTGCCCTTGCCGGCACCCGGTCCCTTGAAGTCGAAGCAGGACGGCTGCTTGGTGCCGTAGTCACCGACCGACCCGGCGAAATCCGACACCGACCCCTTGTTGCCGCTGTTGAAGTAGTAACAGAACTCGCCGCTCTCGCAGACGCCGTTACGGCTCGCCGCCGAGGCGGGCGAAGCCCCGGCCAGCACCGTCCCGCCGACCACCATCGCGGCGGACACCGCGGCTAACCGCGAGATGAGACGTGTGATTCGTACAGACACAGTTGCCTTCTTCTTCGTCAGAGGCCGAGGTGCGCTAGCGGACGTTGTAGCCCTGGGAGGCCCAGAACGCGTTCGGGTTCGGGTTGCTCAGGGTCGGGTCGCCGACGCTCTTGGCGGCGAGCTTCTGCCGTCCGGGGCGCATCTCGACGTGGGTGTGCGCGGCCGAACTGGACGACACGCCGTGCCACGCCTCGTCGGCGATGATCTGGCCGCGCGAGATCTGCTGGCCCACGCGCAGGGAGGACAGCGGAGCGGAGTGCAGGTAGATGATCGTCTTGTTCAGCGAGGCGTTGTAGATGGCGATCGTGGAGAGCCCGGAGCCGCCGTTGCGCCCGCGCGCGAGGTAGATGAGCTGACCGCCCACCAGGGCGTGGACGTCCGAGCCGATCCTGCGGGCGATGTCGATGCCCTCGTGCCGGCCACGGGTGTTGGTGTAACCGTCGAAGGCGCAGCTGACGTGGCCGCCACCGGTCTTGTACAGCGCGTACGACATGTTGACGCGCGCCGATGACGACGGGCCGAACTGGTGCGAGGCGTTCTGGTTCTTGAGGGCGGGCTTGAGGTTGCCCTTGGCGCCGGGCTTGAAGTCCTGGGTGACGCTGCCGCCGTAGTTGCTGTTGAAGTAGACCCGAACGGTCTTGCCGCTGCGGTTCCACACCGAGGCCGCGGCGTTCTTGACGCACTTGCCCTTGCCGGCGCCGGGCCCCTTGAAGTCGAAGCAGGACGGCTGCTTGGTGCCGTAGTCACCGACCGATCCGGCGAAGTCCGACACCGACCCCTTGTTGCCGCTGTTGAAGTAGTAACAGAACTCGCCGCTCTCGCAGACGCCGTTACGGCTCGCCGCCGAGGCGGGCGAAGCGGCGGCCAGCACCGTCCCGCCGAGCACGATCGCGGCGGACGCCGTGGTGAGGATCTTGGTAATCGTGTTCATGGTGTTCTCCTTGTGTCTGTGACCTGGGGATTCGGGTGGTCAGCGACGCCGGTACTCCTCCCAGGTGCGGATGGTCACCTTCGGGCCGTCGTCGGGGCCGCGGCGGGAGAGCCCGTTCCGGCCGAGGTAGTAGTCACCGACCTGGTGCTGGGCCTGGCTGGAGAGGTCGGTGTCGTTGATGGCGGCGGCGTGGATGTGCCACGGCCAGTCGTCCTGATCGGGGTTGCGCAGCCATGCCGCGAAGCCGACACGCCGCAACGCGCGGACGGCCGCCGTGCGGGTGGCGGAACTCATCCCCTTGACCGAGATGTCGACGACGCCGCCGCCGTCGTGGGTGCCCGCGGACGTGGGGTCGCCGCCGGGGTTGTACGACCCCTGCAACAGCACGAGGTCGCGGCCGAGCAGCCGCTTCGCCTCGGCCAGCATGCTCCGCGTACGGGTGTCGATGACGACGCCGCCCGAGGACACCCGGCCTCCCGGGCCGATGACGTGGGTGACCTTGAAGCGGCCGGCTCCGAGCCTGGTGAGGGACGCCTTCCCCGGCAGCCCGTTGGCGGCGAGCCCGGTGAGGCCGAGCGACCTCTGGAACTTCGCGAAGGCGGCCACCGTCGTGGAGCCGAAGTACCCGTCCACCCACTTCGCGTCGAGCAGACGCCGGTCCCGTAGTGCCCGCTCCACGAGCAGCACGCCGACCTTGGCCCCCGGGGTCAGCTCGTCGTCGGACCGCCGCGGATCGATCTGCGCCGCCTTGACCGTGGCCTCCATGTTCACGCTCGGAAGGCCCTTGCCGTCGGCTGCCTGTGCCACCGACATCCCGGACGCTCCGGTCACGCAAGCGAGCAGGGCGACCGCCACGGGGGCAGCGGCATATGAAGGCAGCTTCATCGTTTCTCCTGATTGCGGACGCTGGGGGGGGTTTCCTGCGGCGAGGTCCACGGTTTCGGACCGCTCGCGGTGTCCGCCAGAAGATCGTGTTGTCAGCCTGTCCGACCTGCCCTCGTACAGGCGTACGCGCCGCCTGACAGACGATCCGACGGCCGACGGCGTAAGGGCACGCGCCCGGCTCCCGGCCAGGCCCTTTCGGGGGTGTTAGTATTTAACTCGGAAAGTTGACAAATTTCCCCGATGGATCATCATGGTGCCATGTCCAGCCCTGTCGACGCACTTCAGCGGCTCCGCCAGATGCACGAGGACGCCGTCCTCGCCGCACTGCGTTCAGCGGGGGCGCTGAGCCGGGCACAGCTCACCCAGCGCACGGGACTGTCTCGTACGACTCTGTTCGCCATCATCTCGGACCTGATCGAGCGTGGCGCCGTGGTCGAGACCGAGGCGGTGCCGACCGGGCCGCGCGGACGCGGGCGTCCGGCGTCGCTGGTCGCCCTCAACCCCGCCGCCGGCCTCCTGCTGGGACTCGACATGGGCAGAAGGCGCGTCCGCATGGCCATCGCGAACATGGCGCACCAGGTCGTCGCGACCGAGACGGAGGACGTCCCCGCGGGGGCCGGAGTCGAGGAGCTGACCGAGGCCGCGATACGCCTGGTCCGGCGGGTGGCGCAGGAACGCGAGCTACGGCTGGACGCGCTCAAGTCGGTGGGGGTCGGCCTGGTGGGCGTCGTCGGGGAGCCCACCCTGCCCGCCGAGACGGTGTCCACCCGATACCTGCCGATGACCCGGCGGATCGCCGAGGAGTTCGGCGTGCGCGTCATGGTCGACAACAACGCGAGGCTGGCGGCGCTGGCCGAGGCCACCTGGGGTGTGGCCAGGCTGGTCCGTGACATGGTCTACGTGCGCTGGTCGGTGGGGGTGGGCGGCGGTTTCCTCTGCGGAGGCAGGCTGCTGCGCGGAGCGCAGGGCGCGGCCGGGGAACTCGGGCACGTCTCCCTCGATCCCCGCGGGCCGCAGTGCCACTGCGGCGGCCGCGGTTGCCTGGAAGGCCGGGTCGGAGGCCAGGCGCTGCTGGAGGCTTGCGCCGCCAGGGGCGTCGTGCTGGCCGGCGTCGACGCGCTGGTCGCCGCGGCCCAGGACAGGGTGGCGGAGGTGTGCGAGGTCGTCTCGGCCGCCGCGGCGGACCTGGGCCGGGTGCTCGCGGGCACCGTCACGCAGCTCGATCCCGAACAGGTCGTCATCGGCGGCGAACTCGCCGCGCTGGGCAGTCTGGTTCTCGGCCCGATCGAGGCGGAGATAACCAGACAGGCGCTGCCGAGGTCGCCCCGGCAGATCAAGGTGGTGCCGGCCGACCTCGGCGCGAACGCCTCGGCCATGGGCGCGATCGCTCTGCTCCTGCACGAGGAGCCCCCGGTTCCCCTGCATCTGCAGCCCGCCGCCTTCTGACCGCCGACCGGCTCACGCGGAGGTTCATCGCGAGGTGGCGGCGCAGCGGAAGCCGGTGTGGCCGGTGGACGAGTCGGGGGTGTTCCCCGTACGGGCGGCCACACGGTAGCGGTTGCAGTAGGAGTCGTGGCACAGGTACGAGCCGCCGCGCACCACCCGGGCCGTCCCCGCCGGAGGGCCCTGCGGGTCGATCCGGGTCGGCGAGGACTCGGCCGCGTGCCAGCCGGTGCTCCACCAATCGGCACACCACTCCCAGACGTTGCCCGAGGTGTTGTGCAGGCCGTAACCGTTGGGGGCGAAGGCGTCGACCGGAGCGGTTCCGGCGTAGCCGTCCTCGGCGGTGTCGGCGTGCGGGAAACGGCCCTGCCAGATGTTGCACCGGTGCTCACCGTCCGGCGTCAGCTCGTTCCCCCAGGGGTAGCGGGCCCCGGCCAGCCCGCCCCGGGCGGCCATCTCCCACTCGGCCTCGGTGGGCAGGCGCTTGCCGGCCCAGGCGGCGTAGGCGGCGGCGTCGTTCCAGGAGACGTGGACCACGGGGTGGTCCTGCCGGGAGGCGACGGTGGAGCCGGGGCCCTCGGGAGAACGCCAGGTCGCGCCGGCGACCGCCAGCCACCACGGGGCGCCGGGCACATGGCCGTCGATGGCGTGGCGGCGGTCGGCGAAGCGATGGAAGACGTAGGACCAGCCGAACCGTTCGGCCTCCGTCCGGTAGCCGGTGTCCTCGGCGAACCCGGCGAACTCCGCGTTGGTCACGCACATCGCGTCGATCAGGAACGGACGCAGCGTCACCTCCCGGATGGGCCCTTCCCCGTCGGCCGCCCAGCCGTCCGGATCCTCGCCGCCCATGAGGAACGTCCCGCCCGGGATGGCCACCATGCCCGCCAGGGACGCCGCCACGTCGTGCCGGGCCGGAGACGGGGCCGTCTCGACGGCGCCGGCCGGGCACGTGGGCGCCGGGACCGTCACAGGTGTCCGCGCGGGTTCCCTTCCGGGGGAGCAACAGCCGGTCATCCCGTCCCTTTCATCGATCGTCTGCGGCGTGGTCCTGGTGGGGAGAGTGGGGGTTCACGTCCCGCCGACAGTGAGGTAATTTTGACCGAGCTTCGGAAAAAATGGAAGACGTCATCGGCTGCGGGGCGCCGGGGTCCGACGCTCCGCCGTACCCGAGGGTGGCGGCCACAGGTCGCCCGCCTACGGTCGCCGATCTCATGATGCTTCGTGACCAGCGGAGAGCCCGATGAGTTGTGAGGATGAATCCCAGTGACGATTGACCAGTGGCCATGACCGCCGTGACCGTTCCCGACACCCCCACCCCCACCCCCAGACGCCGCCGGGCGCGCGGACCGGTGCGCGGCATCGGCCTCAACGTGATCGCCGTGGTGCTGGGCCTCGGCATCTGGACCGTGCTGTCCAGATCCGGCATTCAGGGACTGTCAGGTCCCGTCGACGTGGCCGTCCGAGGCGCCGAGCTGATCGCGGACGGCACCCTCCCGGCCGACGTTCTCGCCAGCCTGCGCCGGGTCTTCACCGGCTTCGCGCTCGGAACCGCGCTCGCCGTCCCGGTCGGCTTCCTCATGGGCTGGTACGGCACCGCCCGCGGCCTCATCGAGCCTTACGTCCAGTTCTTCCGCACCATCCCCCCGCTGGCGATCATCCCGCTGGCGATCCTGCTGATGGGCATCGGAGAGACCCCCAAGATCTTCGTCATCTTCCTGGCCGCCTTCCTGTCCAGTGTGGTGGCGACCTTCCAGGGGGTGATGGACGTGGACAAGACCCTGATCAACGCCGCCCGGGTGCTGGGCGCCTCCGACCGGGTCATCTTCCTGAAGGTCGTGGTCCCGGCCTCCACCCCGTTCATCATCGTCGGCATGCGCATCGGTCTCGGCGCGGCGTGGGGCACCCTGGTCGCCGCCGAACTGATCGCCGCCCAGGAGGGGCTGGGTTACCGGATGCAGCAGGCCCAGCTCTACTACGACCTTCCGACGATCTTCGTCGGGCTGATCAGCATCGGCGTGCTCGGTCTGGCCATGGACCGCCTGCTGCTCCTGGCCGAGCGCCGCCTCACCGGATGGCAGGAACGCCGATGAACGGCAAGAAGATCTCCTTTCAGAGCGTCTCGAAGAGCTTCGCGCTCAAGGACACGGAGTTCGTCGCACTCAGCGACGTCTCCCTGGACATCGCCGACCGTGAGTTCGTGACCGTCGTCGGGCCGTCCGGCTGCGGCAAGAGCACGTTGATGGGCATGGCCGCCGGCCTGATCGACCCCGGTACCGGCCAGATCCTCATCGACGGACGCCCGGTCGCCGGGCCCGGGCCGGACCGGGGCGTGATCTTCCAGCAGTACGCCCTGTTTCCCTGGCTGACCGTGCGCAAGAACGTCGAGTTCGGCCTCAAGCTCTCCCCCATCTCTCCCGAGGAGCGGCGTGAGCGGGCCCAGCGGGCGATCGAACTCGTCGGCCTGGCCGACTTCGCCGACGCGCTGCCGAAGACCCTGTCCGGCGGCATGAAACAACGCTGCGCCATCGCCCGGGCCTACGCGGTGAACCCGCAGGTCCTGCTCATGGACGAGCCCTTCGGGGCACTGGACGCGCTGACCCGCGTGCAGCTACAGGATCAGCTCCTGCGCACCTGGAGCCAGGAGCGCCGTACCGTCATGTTCATCACCCACGACGTCGACGAGGCGGTCTACCTGGCCAACCGGGTGGTCGTCATGGCGGCGCGGCCCGGCCGGATCTACAAGGTCATCGACGTCGACCTGCCCTACCCGCGGACCGAGGAGATCCGGCTGTCGCCGGAGTTCGGGCGCATCCGCAACGAGGTCTGGCACTCGGTCTATCACCAGGCGCCGGCCGCCCCGGCCGCCTGACCGCCGGCGGGCGGCCGGTCACCCCGGCCGCCCGCCCCCCGGACGGGACGAAGGGCCGGATGACCAGGGCGTGTCCCTGGTCATCCGGCCCTTCGCCGTGTCAGACCTCGTGGACCGCTTCGCCGGATGGGGCTCGCGGTCACCCCGGGTCAGCCGGAGGACGCCGACTTGTACAGGTCGGCGGTGAAGTACGTGGCGGGGTCCGGAGACTGGGGCAGCTTGCCCATGGCGACGAAGATGTCGGCCAGGCCCTTGTACCAGCCGGCGACCGACCCGTCCTCGGTCAACTTGACCAGCTCGGCGGTGGGCAGGATCTTCGTGACCGCGGAGGAGCCCTTGAACTGCCCGGCCGGGACCTTCAGGAACGTGGCGGTCAGCGTCTCGGCCTCGGCGGTGTTGGCCGCGATCCAGTCATCGGCCTCCTGGATGACCTTGAGCACCTTGGTCACCGTCGCGGTGTCGTCGGCGACCAGCTCGTTGCGGGCCACGAAGGAACTGGGGAAGCTGAGCCGCGGGTAGTAATCCTCGCTCTTGGTCAGCTCGACCAGGTCGGGCGCGTTCTTCTTGATCGTGTCGATCAGCGGGTACCAGATGGCCGCGGCGTCGATCTGCTTGGAGGAGAAGGCGGTGACCACGGTGCTCGGGTCCATGTTGACCTTCTGCACGTCCTTGGCGGTCAGGCCGGCCTCCTTGAGCGCGAGCTGCAGGATCATGTCGCCCGAGGTGCCCTCGGGCACGCCGATCTTCTTGCCCTTGAGGGCGGCGACGGACGTGATCCCGGAGTCGGCGTGGGTGATGATCCGGTCGGCCTGGCCGAGCATGTTCGGTGCGATGATCTTCGCCTTGCCGCTGGCCGGCAGCCAGGTCGCGCCGGAGCCGATGTAGCCGAAGTCGATGTCGCCGGAGCCGAGCGCCTGGATCTGCAGCGGCCCGTTGGTGAACACCTTCAGGTCGGGCTTCAGGCCGTGCTTGGCCCACAGGCCCTGCTTGTCGGCCGTGGCGAGTACGGCGGCGCCGGCGAAGTCGGCGATGTAGCCGAACCTCACCGTCTTCGGTTCCGCGGCGCCCGTCTCGTTGCCGGAGGAGCCGCAGGCGGCGGAGAGGAGAAGGGCCAGCGCCGCGGTGAAGACCGCGGCCAGCCTGCGAGGACGCCTCATGGAGGTCCTTTCGAGGGGGGTGGGTTGGTGGTGAACGGAGCGCCGGTCGCCTCAGACGACCTCGTCGGCGACGCCGTCGACGTCGGGAGCGCGGTTCTCGCCGATGTCGGACATGTAACTCATCCAGGTGTAGGCCGGATCACCGCGGCGCAGCAGCTCGCGGTAGAGCCGCACGGTGAGGTCGCGCCGTACGGCGGCGTAGGCGGGAGCGGTGTAGACGTTGTGCAGTTCGTGCGGGTCGCTCTCCAGGTCGTACAGCTCGTGCACGCTCTCGGGGTTGAACACCAGCTTGTGGCGGTGGTCCCGGAGCATGCGCTGAGAGTAAGGGAAGTGGTGGCCGTGGAATTCGGCGACCACCTCGGTCCGCCCGTCCGCCGGTTCCCCGTTGACCAGCGGAAGCAGGCTCTCGCCGTCGCAGGGCTCCTGCGGCGGCAGCCCGGCCAGCCCCAGGATCGTCGGGTTGAGGTCGACCAGCGTGGCGAACTCGTCGACGACCGAGGGCTGGGCTCCGGGGACGCGGACGATGCCGGGAATGCGATAGATGTCCTCGTACATCGCCGGGCCCTTGTCGTTGAGCCGGTGGGCCCCGGTGAACTCACCGTGGTCGGCGGTGAAGATCACGGCGGTGTCGTCCCAGAGCCCGTGCTCGCGCAGCGCGCCGACGATCCGGCCGACCTGGTCGTCGATCAGCGTGACGTAGCCCCAGTAGACCGCGATCAGCTTGCGCCAGGCGTCGGCGTCGAAGTGGTCGGCCGACCAGTACTCGGCGTAGCGGCGCTGCACGTCGGGCTTGCCGGCGAAGGTCTCGGCCATCGACTCCGGCAGCGGCACCTGCTCGGGGTCGTACATGTCGTAGTACTCGTCGGGGATCAGGTACGGCAGGTGCGGGCCGTAGAAGTGGCAGGAGAGCATGAAGGGCCTGCCGCCGTCGCGGAAGTCGCGGGCGTAGCGCTCCAGCAGGTCCAGCGTGCGGTCGGTCAGGAACGCCTCGACGGTCGCCTCGGCCGGTTGCAGGAGCCGCCCGGCGATCAGGTGGCCGCGCCCGGAGTCGTTGGGGGCCTTGCCGAAGACCGGGTCGCGCACCGCGAAGGGCGGGTGGCCGTTCTCCTTGAGCCAGCGCTCGTAGGAGGGATGGTGGAAGGGGTTGAGCGCACCGGGCAGGTGCTCACCGTCCATGGAATAGAACTCGGGCCCGCGCTCGCGGCCGATGTGCCATTTCCCGACGTGTCCGAGGTTGTACCCGGCCGCGAGCATCGGCGCGGGCAGGACCGGCTGGTCCTCGGCGACCTCGTCGCGGGCGCCGCCATTGCGCTCGGGGTTGACGAGCAGGCCGTGCCGGAACGGGTGCAGGCCGGTGAACAGCGACGCCCGCGCGGGCGTGCAGATCGCGGTGGGCGTGTAGAAGCGGTCGAAGCGGGCGCCCTGCGCGGCCAGGTCGTCCAGCGCCGGGGTGCGCACCACCGGGTTGCCGTAGCAGCCCAGCGTGTCGACCCGGTGCTGGTCGGTCATCAAGAAGAGGACATTGCGTGGGGTGGTCACTCGGTCTCCGATCAGCTTTATTCCTAAGAGTTGACGTTAATGGGCGTCCGGAGGGGTGGCAAGAGGGGAGTTCCTGCTCAGCCGCCGTCCCGGCCGCGAGATGTCATCCGGCACGGGCGCGGCCGGTCCCACACCCGGCCCCGCCCTCCTGCCCCACGACCGTTCCGCGTCCGCGCCGGCGCCGTGCCGGATCGCCGAATGATCACGATCATCCATTTATGTCAACTGTATTGACCTAATGGGGCATGGGACCCACACTCTCCGTTATCGAGAGCTCTGTCCGAGACACGTCCGGCGGCGCCGGGCGGACATCACAAAGGAGCCCCATGTCGGAAACCCGGTTCCGTGCGCCCTCACGGCCGAGACGCCGCCCAACCCCCGCCGTCCTGTCGGCCGTACTGGCCGCGACACTCCTGATCCCGCAGGCCGCCGGCACGGCACAGGCCGCCGCGTCCTCCGCCGCGTCGGCCGGCGCCACCGCGTCGGCCCCGGCCAACCTGGCCCTCACCGGCACGGCCACCGCCTCCAGCGTCGAACTCGACCGCGCCACCTTCGTCGCGGCGCACGTCAACGACGGCGACACGGCCACCCGGTGGTCGTCGAAGTACCAGGACGACAACTGGGTGCAGGTCAAGCTGGCCCAGGCGTCCGTCGTCGACCACGTCACCCTCGCCTGGCCCAACGCCTGCGCCCGCGACTTCGTCCTGCAGACCTCCGTCAACGGCACCACCTGGACCGACGTCGCCACGCTGAAGCGTGACACCTGCCCGAGGACCGACGTCATCGAGGTACGGTCCACGACTCCCATCTCCTACGTCCGGATGCTGGGCCGCAAACGCTGGGCGGCCTACGGGTACTCCATCTCCGAGTTCCAGATCTGGGACCTGCCGCCCGCGCCGCCCGCGCCGACGCTCGGCCTGCTGCCGAAGCCGGTCTCGGTCCAGGAGAACGGCGGCACGCCGTACACCCTGAACCGGGACACGCGCGTCGTCGCGCTCGGCACCGGAGCCCAGGCGCCCGCGGCCTACCTCGCCAAGCTGCTCCGTCCGTCGACCGGATACCCCCTGCCCGTCGTCGGGACGGAAGCAGGACCCGCGCCGATCGTCATCGACGTCGGACCGGGCAAGGGACCGACGGGCCAGGGGGCCGAGGGGTACGAACTCACCGTCGGCGCCGGTCGCGTCCTCATCGGCGCGGACACGCCCAACGGTGCGCTCAACGGCGTGCAGACACTGCGCCAGCTGTTCCCGCAGTGGGTGGAGTCCGACACCGTCGTCACCGCCGCGTGGACGGCGCCCACGGTGACGATCACCGACTATCCCCGTTTCGCGCACCGCGGGATGATGCTCGACGTCGCCCGCAGCTTCTACCCGGTGAACGAGGTCAAGGCGTACATCGACTCGGCGGCGCAGTTCAAGATCAATCGCCTCCACCTGCACCTGACCGACGACCAGGGGTGGCGCATCGCGCTGGACGACCCGCAGAGCAACCCGTCCGGCATCGACTACGGGCTGCTCACCGAGGTGAGCGGCGGCACCGCGATGACGAACCGGGGCACCGAGCCCGGCATCACCGGCTACTACACCAAGGCCGACTACGCCGAGATCGTCCGTTACGCCGGTGAGAACGGCATGACGGTGATCCCCGAGATCGACATGCCCGGCCACACCAACGCCGCGCTGCACGCCATCCCGCAGCTCAACACCGCGGGCGCCCGGCCCCAGCCGCAGCCGGGACAGTCGACCGTGCCCGCCAACGGCACCGGGGCGGTCGGCTACTCGTCGCTGGACGCGAACAGCGACGTGACGTACGAGTTCGCCGAACGCGTCCTCACCCAGATCGCCGCGATGACCCCCGGACCGTACCTGCACATCGGCGGAGACGAGGCGCACGTCACGAGCCACGCCGACTACACGAAGATGGTCAACGCCTTCACACAGAAGGTCTCGTCCCTCGGCAAGACCGTCGTCGGCTGGAACGAGTACGCCGGGACCGCGCTGCCGCAGAACAAGGCCGTCGTGCAGTTCTGGACCGGGAACCTGACGGCCGTCGCCAACGCGGTCAACAACCGCGGCGCCAAGGTGATCCTCTCCCCGGCGGCCAACACCTACGTGCCGCAGAAGCAGGACTCCCGCCAGCCCCAGGGCGGCACGTGGGCCTGCGGCGGGGTCTGCGGGCTCGACCGCCACTACAACTGGAACCCCGGCGCGTACGTCCCCGGCGTCGCCGAGTCCAACGTGCTCGGTGTCGAGTCGGCCCTGTGGGGCGAGTTCATCCGGCGCCTCGGCCAGGCGCAGTACTACAGCTTCCCCCGCCTCATCGCCACCGCCGAGGCCGGATGGACCCCGCAGGCACAGCGCGACTACGCCGACTTCAAGACGCGCCTGTCCAAGGCCGGAGGCCGCCTGACCGTCCAGGGGACGAACTTCTTCCCCACCGCGGACGTGGCGTGGCGGACGGAGGCGCTCGGCACCCCGGTGACCGTCAGGACCGGTCAGCAGGCCGGGGCGACCTGGACCGTGACCGCCCCGGGAGCCGCGCCCGCGGACCTCGTGGCTACCGTCGTCTGGAGCGACGGCGTGCAGGAGAACCTCACGCCGACGACCACCCGGGAGGCGAGCATCCCCGACATGCGCGTCAACGACGCCTTCACCACCAGGTCCAACCGGACCTTCGCCCAGCCGGGGACGTACACGGGAACACTCACGGTCCGCCTGCCCGGCCAGGCTCCGGTCGAAGGACGCCTGACGGTCACCGTCACCGCCTGACCGATCGGAACGAGACCGACTGATCATCGAGAAGCACAGGGCCGGACTCCCGACGGAGTCCGGCTCCTGGTGCCGGCGTCAGCGAGACAGTTCCTCGGCGCGTCGTTCGAGGAAGGTGCGGACGGCCGGGTCCGTACTGAGGGTGGACGCCCGGGCATAGGCCGCGACCGCGTCCTGATGCCGGCCGAGCCGGGCGAGCAGGTCCCCGCGTGCCGCGTGATAGGGCTGGAACCGCTCCCGTTCGACGGGCAACGCGTCCAGCAGCGACAGTCCCGTCTCGGGCGAGCGGGTACGGCCCACCACCGCGGCGCGGGCCACCCGGCTGCCCAGGCTCGGCGCGATCGCCACCAGAGCGGTGTAGAGGGTGCACAGTGTGTCCCAGTCGGTGGCCCCGCTACGGGCCCGATCGCAGTGCACCGCCTGGATCGCCGCCTCCAACTGGAACCTTCCGGGCGCGCGGCCGGGCCGCTCGGCCCGGCGGAGATAGGACTCGCCCTCGGCGATGAGCCGGCGGTCCCACTCGTCCGGATCCTGGTCCTCCAACGGCAGATACCCGTCGCCTGAGGTCGTGGCACGCGCCGAGGCCAGGGTGAGCAGTGCCGCCAGCGCCCACGCCTCGGGCTCGTCACCGAGCAGCCTCGCGATCGTGACGGCCAGGTACCGGGCCTCACCCGCGACCGACGCCCCCTCCCCCCGCTCCGAGAAGGCCAGCGCGTAGCAGCCGTACACCGCCTCTAGCACCGACGGCAGCCGCTCGGGCATCGCCTGCCGCCCGGGAACGACGAAGGGAATCTTGGCGTCCCTGATCCGCCGCTTGGCCCGCACCAGCCGCTGCGACATCGCCCCGGCCGGCACGGCGAAGGCCCGCGCGATCTGGGCGGCGTCGAACCCGAGCACGGCCTGCAACATCAGCGGGGTGCGGACGCCGGCGGCGATGGCCGGGTGAGCGCAGACGAACAGCAGGGCCAGCCGCCGGTCGGGGATCCGGTCCGGGTCGAGATCGTGCAGCGACTCGACGACGTCGGCGCCGAGGTCGGTGGCCGCCTCCAGCGACCGGTTGCGGCGGTGCGCGGCGGACTTCCACAGATCCCGCTGCCGGTTGCGTGCGACCGTCAGCAGCCAGCTTTCGGGGTTGTCCGGTACGCCGTCGCGCGGCCACGTGGTCAGAGCCTGCTCGAAGGCGTGCGCCAGCGTGTCCTCCGCGAGTTGGAGGTCACCGGCCGGCGCGGCCAGCAGGGCGACCAGCCGACCGTAGGACGCCCGCGCGGTGCGCTCGGCGACGCGCGCGACCGTCTCCCCGGTCACGCCGACGCGACCCACGTCCCGCCCTCGATGTGCACGGCCCCAGGCCGGATCTCGACGGTGCCCCACGACAGCGGCGGCGCCTGCCGCGCCCACTCCAGGGCGGCGTCCAGATCCGGCACGTCGATCACGATCACCCCGCCGAGCTGCTCCTTGGTGTCGGCGAACGGACCGTCCTGGATCCGTGGTTCCCCGTCGACCAGCGTGAGCGTGGTCGAACTGGTCGACGGTTGCAGCACCTGGCCGCTCACCAGAATCCCGGCCTGCTCCAGCGTCGCGGCGTAACTGGCCATGGCCCGCATCCCAGCGGATATCGCCTCGGCCCCGATCGACTCATCGCTCGCCTCGCCGTAATGGAACACCAACATGTACCGCATGTCCCGATCCTCCCTCGTCACTTGACCCGGTAGCGCGCGATCAGCACACCGGTCGTGGTGGTGATCGCCTCTCGCAGCGCCAGGTCGGCACGTTCCCCCTCGCCGAACAGCCGCGTCCCCGAGCCGAGCACGATCGGGTGGACCAGCAGGATGTACTCCTCGACCAGCCCCGCCGCGTGCAGCGAGCGCACCAGCTCACCGCTCCCGAGCACCCTGATCACCCCGTCGACCTCGCCCTTCAGCCGCGCGACGGTGCCGGCCGCCTCCCCCGCCAGCAGGGTGGAGTTCGGATGGTCGAGTCGAGCGCCCCCCTGACGTGAGGCGACGTACTTGGGCGAGTTCACCAGCACCTCGGTGAACGGATTGGGTTCGGTCACCGACGTCCAGTACCCCAGCAGGTCGTCATACGACCGGCGCCCGAACAGCATCGCCGCCGCCCGGCCCATCCCCCCGACGAACCTCCCGACCACCTCATCCCCGTACCCAACCCCCCACCCCCCGTGCCGAAACCCACCCCTGGAGTCCTCATCCACCCGCCCCGGCCCCTGCATAACCCCATCAGCAGAAACACTCACAAAAACACTGACCACGCCCACCCCGAACTCCTCACCTCGTACTAACCCAGACCGCGCCAACGCCCGGCACAGTGATGACGAAGCCGAGAGCCCCAGACAGACACCCACCACCCAACGTTGCTGTACGGCACCCAGCTCAAGGCACGCCGGCACCGCAGTGATCTCCTCCGGCCCTCAAGAGGATCAGACGCCGCTTGCCCGCTACTCAGCCGACGCCAGACGGATACCGCGCTGCCGCGAGGTCGTCGGCGAGGTCCTCCAGGCTGACATCGGCGTTCAGCGCGGCGACGACCGCCGACGTCAGCGGGCGAAGACCATACACATGCCGCACCGCGTCGAGGTCCACGGGCACCTCGTAATACTCCTCAGCGAACCGCTGGAACGCCTCCGGTGACGGATCGACGAGCAGCCCGAACAGGTGGCCGGCCCCGTCACGGTCGTTCTCCCCGTCCGCGTACTCGATCTCCCCCAGCCGCCACCGTTCATCATGGGCCTCGCGCCACAGGCATACGGTCACGACCGGCATGCCCTCCTCGTCACAGAACCCGGATTCCTCCACCAGGTGCCGGAAAACGTCAGGCACTGAATCGAGCACCCCCGGCCATGGCCCATCCTCCGCGTACGGGCTCATCACCGCCTCGTGGTCGAAGCCGCGGATGTACGCACCCGCGGCCGAGAAGACGATGGAGTATTCAGTCAAGCGCCCCATCCTGCCGGACGCACCGCCCCGTTCACCGCCGCACAGTGCTCGGTCTCACCACGCCGGAACAGCGACAAGAACACGACCAGCACCGCGCCGGACAAATAGTGCATGATCGGCCCAGCCTCGATGATGTCCCACCCTCCGAAGTGCAGCGTGTCCACGCAACGGTCGCTGACGACCCTGACGGCGTAGGGACTCGTGAACACCACGGCGATCACCCCGAACAGCGCCGCCGTCACCCAGCCGGCGATCGTGCCCCACCGTCTTGGCAACGCCAGGACCGCACTGAGACCGACCGCCATCACAGCGGAAGGCCAGCCATTCAATTCCGCGGAAATGGTGCGCCAGTTGATTTCTACCAGCCACTCGAATTCGTGAAAGGTATAGGGCTCAGCAGCAAGGGGGCACACAAAACCCCTGGTCTCGTAGACCGGCCCTTCTGGGAAGTACAACCAGAAGGTACGCCACGCGGGAGCCACCAGAGCTCCTAAGGTCAACAGCGGCGTCCCCCAGCGAGAGGGGATCATCGGCAATAAAGGCAAGAGTGCCACCGCTCAACAGGGATGGAGTCGTCAAGCCTAGATCATCTACGACGACGAAGCCCGACGCTTCCCGACCAGAGCCGGCGGCGACACGAGAAAGCCCAGAAGACAGAGGCAACCACAAGGGCGAGGCAGTGGCAGGGTGTTGTCGTACCCTGTGGCTACTCTCCAGCGCATGGCAGTCCCCGAGATCATTCCATAGCCCGTTCGAGATCGTCCACTGGCATCCACAGATGTCAGAAAGACCTACCCAGGGACGCCTCATGCATGATCGTCTTCCGTAGATGCCCACCTGGGGCACCCCGGTTTTCCGGACAGTCGGCTTGCGGGCTGAGCCCATGCGGCTTGTCCGCCTAGCGGCCCATCACACCTGTGCCGAGTACGAGGCGGTCGAGCGGGACCTGTTCGATGCGCTGAGCGAGGAGTCGCCAAGGAGCGGCCCGAGCTGGTGGAGGCGCTGACCTACTGCGACATGACCACCAGTCCGGACGGCCTACCGGTTGATCGCCAAGTCGACCCCGTGCATCACTGCGGCTGTGCACGTCATACAGGCTGCCCTAGATACGCGGGCCTGACGTTACGCCGGGCTGGCGTGGGCGGCCAGGATGCGCCAGCCGTGTTCGTCGGTGTGGACCCAGGTGCGGGTGTAGCGCAGCCGCATGGCGAACGGCTCTCCCGCGAACGTGCCCTCCAGCGTGCCAAGGAAGCAGGTGGCGCCGGTGGTGTCCGCGACGACCACGGTTAGGTCTTCCTCGACGAGCTTGGTCATGGCCTGTCGGCGTGAGCGGTGGTTGTCCAGGTCGAGTTGCTTGGCCTGCGGGTGGCACGCGCCGTCCGGCGGGCCGGTGAAGACAAGCCGCTCGTCGAGTAGCCGATCGAGTTCCTCGACGTCTCCGGCGAGCATGGCTGCCTGCAGGCGGCGTTCTGCCTCGTACAGCTCATCGGTGAGGGTGCGCTCGGCCATGAGACCGCCTTCCAAAACGAGGGAACGTTCAGGGTATATGGGCGCAGACATCTCGGTTCGTCGTGACACTCGACGGCGTGAGCGTACTTACCCGATGTGCGGCCTGGCGGTGTCGTCGAGGAAGTGACCGAGCCGCAGGCGCATCGACCGGTCCATAGTCAGTGAGGCGATCTGATCGCGGGGGACCCAGCGGACTTCGCGGGACTCGTCGCTCGGGGTCGGCTCGCCACTGATGGGGCAGGCGGTCAGGGCGTACGCGGAGTTCAGGATCTTCGCAGACGGGTGAGACAGAACAGGGGCTCGTCAGCGGGCTCAGGAACCCTCTTTGGCACACCGTCAGGGCCAGCAACGGAGACGGTAGATCCCGTAGCTGTATTTCGCTGCTGTACGGACATGAAAGAGGCCCTCCGGGATGATCCCGGAGGGCCTCTGACCTGCTGCGCGGCCGAGAGGACTCGAACCCCTAACCTTCTGATCCGTAGTCAGATGCTCTATCCATTGAGCTACGGCCGCTCGTTTTGCCCCGTTGACCTGCGGTTTCCTCCTCCGTGGAGGTCGCCGCCCCGTCGTACGTCGCTGCTAGAGCGTATTACTTCCAGGCAGCGCACGGCAAATCGATAGGCCGTGGCGCTTCCCCTCTGGAGGCTCTGGCATGGCCGAAGTGATCTCGTTCGACCCCTCGCGCGCCCGCCGGCGACCCGGGCGCCGCGCGCCCGCCGTGCCGCGCGGCGCGGACCTGGAGACCCTGCTCGACTCCTGGACGCTCGCCCTGGAGGCCGCCAACAAGTCGCCGCGGACCATCCGCTCCTACACCGACACCGCCAAGGCGTTCATCGCCTTCCTGGCCGGCAACAGCTACCCGACCGACGCCGAGGGCGTGCAGGCCGAGCATGTGCGCGCCTTCCTGCGCGCCGAGATCGAGCGCACCAGCCCGGCGAGCGCCGACGTTCGCTTCCGCAACCTGGGCGTGTGGTGGAACTGGATGTGCGCGCCGGAGCAGGCCGAGCGCACCCAGCCCTCGCCGGTGCACAAGTCCGACCGCCCCAAGGTGTCCCGCAAGATCCGCAAGTACCTCTCCGAGGAGGAGGTCCGGGCACTGCTGAAGACGTGCGCCGGCACCGGGTTCGAGGCGCGCCGTGACACCGCGATCATCTGGATCCTGTACGACAACGGAGCCCGCAAGAGCGGCCTGGCCAACCTCCGGGTGGAGGACGTCGACCTGCGCGGGCGGCGGCTGCGGATCACGCTGAAGGGTGGCGATGAGCACTGGGCGCCGATCGGCGCCAAGGCGGCCTCCGCGCTCGACCGCTACATCCGCGCGCGCTCGGCGCACGCCAAGGCGCGCGTCTCGCCGTGGCTGTGGCTGGGCGTCCAGGGCCGGGGCACCGAGCACTTCGGCCACGCGGGCCTGTACCGGATGCTGCGGCGGCGCGGAGAGGAGGCCGGCATCGATGGGGTGGTGCATCCGCACCGCTTCCGGGGGACGGCCACGCACAACCTGCTGAAGGCGGGGGCAAGCGAGGGGGACGTGCAGCGGATCCTGGGCTGGAAGACCCCGGGGATGGTGGGCCGCTACAGCGAGGAGCTGAGCGATGAGCGGGCCCGCGAGGCACATCGGCGGCTGTCGCCGGGGGATCGGCTCTGAGGGGTGGGCCTGTGGCCGCGCTCGCACCGCGATATGCGAGCGTGGCCGGCCCGCATCCGCGCGGTCAGGCTCGCGGTGGCGGATGCCGGAGAGTTGTGTTCATCGACGACGGCGGAACCACCGGTGCCGTCTGATTCCGCTGTCGCGGTCAAGCCAGCCTCGGCTGTAGCCCATCTTGTACTCACCGCCGCCGCGGTGGAACGCGATGACGGTGAGCACGCTTGCGATGGCGAGGGCTGCACGCTGGAGGGATGCCCATTCGTGCAGACAGAGAATGATCGTCAGGGGGATGTATCCGATGGTGATGATCCAGGCGAGGATCGCGCCCGCGATGATGGCGCGCACTTTCTGACCTCCCGTTTTCGTTTGTGCGCAAATGAGTTTGCCGCCCCCAAACGGCGAATCACGCGCTGAATCCGCACAAGCACACGGGAGGATACTCTCGTTTGGAACGGTGTTTTATTGAAGAATCAACGAATCGGCGGACCGATTTCGTCATTTTTCGTCGGTTTGAGACCGCTCAACCTCGGCCCGCACCAGCTCAGCGAAGTCCTGGCGAGCCTCCTCTAGATCCTGATGTGCGCGGAGCCACTGACGTTCCAGGCGCGTGCGGGTCTTCTCGCGCACGCGTTCCAGAAGCTCACGACGCTCTGGCGGCAGCGCTTCGTACAGGCGGGCGATCTCGGGGTCGTAGACGACGTCCGGCACCGGACCAGCGAAACCGGACGACTCGACGGAGACCCCGTGCGGCTCGGTGGGGACGTCGTTCGCCTCAATGAGGCCGGCGAGCACGTGGGCTTCAGGCAAGGGGATGTCGAGCAGCTCGGCGATGGCGTTGATGGTGGTGGCGGCCGGCTGGCGCTTCTGGGTGCGGAGCCGGTCCAGGGTCATGCGCGAGAAGGATCCACCAAGCTGTTCGCGCACCTTCTCGTACAGCTCAAGCTTCGACCAGCCCCGCTGGTTGCGTTCGCGCTCCATGCGCTGCCAGAACGGCCGCGCGGGGGCTTCAATACCCTCGCTCATGTATCAAGTTGTATCACGTTGCAGCAACTTAGGCACGCCTACATTGCCTATCGGGCCAATATCGGACATCTCCTGGATCGTCTTGCATCGTAGATAATCGAGATGTACCGTCTTAGATCGTTAGACAGATCCACCAGAGTACAAGGTGAGGCTCCCTCATGGAAGCAAGCGAGGACGAGTACTACACGATCAACGAGGTCTGCACAAAGCTCAAGCTGTCCCGCCTCACGATCACCCGCGCGATCCGCGACGGCCGCCTGAAGGCCATCAAGAGCCACCCCGCCAAGCCGGGCCGTGTCCGCATCCCCGTCGCCGCCTACGAGCAGTACGAGCGGGACCGCGCCATCAAGGCGGCCTCCTGATGTCCACCCCGCAGCAGCGCAGCACCGCCGCGCGCATCGCCGTCAACATCTCCTGGTCCCGCACCCCGGTCCGCGCCGAGCGCACACGCCCCGCCACCGAGGCCAACCGCGGCCAACTCGCCTACTGGGAGCGCGTGATCCGCGAGGAGGGCATCGTCTGCGAGGAGGAGATCCCGCTCGCCGCCGCCAGCCGCCGCAGCGCGTACATGTCGCAGCTCGCCAAGAACGCCGCGGCCTCGCGCAAGGCGAAGAAGAACGACATCACGCCCCGCGCCCGGCGTATCCGCCGCTCGGCGTAGATCGGGCCCCTGGTCGTCGCCACGACCCGAGGCCCGCAGGCACCACCCCACACCGACTGACCGGTCAAGAAATGGAGCAGTCCCACATGCAAGATTACAAGCCCGGCGAGCGCCTCCGCATCACGCTGGAGGCGACCGTCTACCACGTCGCCGACGGCGTGCTGCACGTCGCCCACGACAACGACCAGGCATACCGCCGATGCCTGCCGATCCCCGTCGACCAGCCCGGGGTCACCATCACGCGCATCGCCCCCGCTGAGGGCATGCCGAAGCCCGGCGAGCTGTGGGAGACGGCCCTCGGCCGGATGTTCGTCGTCGAGTACCGTTCCGGCGTCGCGCTCGCCGACGGACGGCGCACGTACGCCGTCGAGGAGGTGCTCGGCTACGGCCCGATGGCGCCGCTGTACCGCGACCCCGAGGAGCCGATGCCCGCCGACGAGGAGGCCGCCGAGATCCGCCGGCGGCTGCGCGAGGCCGGCGGCGACTCCCCCAAGATCGGCGAGCTGCTGCGCAGGGCCGCCGCCCGCACCGCCGAGGACGAGCGGTGGCCCGTCGACGAGCCGGAGCCCGTTCCGATCGCGGGCGTGGCCCCCGGCACGGTCGTCACCTCGCCGGAGTGGGCGGACGGGGCCGCGGTCCGCATCGAGGACGTCGAGGACCTCGGGGCGAGCCAGGTGAAGGTCTGCTGGAAGAGCGTGGAGTACGGAGGCGGAGCCGGGCGGGTCTGCGTCGCCGAGGACTTCCCGGTCACGATCGTCGAGGAGCCGCAGCCGTGAGCACCCCGACGATCACCCGGCAGTCCGTCCTGCGCCGCGCCGCCGAACTCATCCAGGCCAACGGGCGCAACCGGGAGACCTACTACGACCACGCCCAGAACGAGGACGACGGCGTGCCCGTCGACCGCTGCCGCATGTGCACGGCGGGCGCCCTCGGCTTCGCCGCCGGAGCGGACATCACCACCTGCATGCCGTTCCTGGAGGAGACCGGCCCCCTGGTCGTCGAGGCGGGGCGCGCCCTCATCGGCCACCTCGGCCTGAACTTCTCCCCCGAGCTGCTGTCCGCCGAGACGGTGATCAGCATCATCGGCCACTGGAACGACGACGAGCACACCACCGATCAGCAGGTCATCGACGCCCTGAACGACACCGCCGACGCCCTCGACGAGCAGGAGGCCGCGTGATGTTCACCGACGTCCACACCTCCTACCTGCGCATCATGGCGCGCACCTCCGAGACCGCGTCCACGGGGTGGGCCGAGCTGGTCGACCACGCCGTGTCCCGCCACCCGGAGAGCGTCGTCGACGAGCTGCGCGCCCAGCACGAGGCGAGCGTGCTGGAGACCGAGGGCTGGCGCGACCTGCTCGCGCACGCCGAGGCGCACCTGTCGCTGCCCGCGCAGCTCGCCGACAGCATGGACCGGTACGCCACCGGCGCCCGGCTGGACGTGCCGCCCCGGCAGGAGTCGCCCGTGGGCGGTGGCGCGGTGAGCCTGCTGCCGCCCGCTCCTCAGCAGCCGTGCGCGTGCGGCCTGCCCGGCGTGCCGGGCGTGGTGCACGACCTCAAGGGCTGCGAGCCGCCGCAGGTGCCGAGCCCGGCCGGGCAGCTGCCGCCGATTCCGCCGGCCGCGACGCAGGTCCTGCCCCCGGGGTGGACGCCTGGCCAGGAGGGCGCTTTCCAGGCGTTCGAGGCGGCGCACCGTGAGCACGCCGCCGAGCAGGGCGTCACGCCGGGCCGGGCCGACGGCGAGCCGGTCGGCCGCGACCCGTACGCCAGGGACGGTGGATCGTGACCCCGGCCGAGGAGCTGCGCGCCGCCGCCGCAAGGCTCCGCGAGAGGGCCGAGCAGGCAACGCCAGGCCCGTGGAGTGTTGGCAACGACGATGTGATCGGGCTCGGCATCGAGCAGACCGGCCGCGGCTCGTTCACCTACGACGCGCAAATCGCCCGCGTGCTGGAGGATTACGAGCGCGACGAGGAGAACTACGGCAACCGGGAACTCGGCACGACCGAGGGCGACGCCCGGTGGATGGCGCTCGTCCACCCGGGCCTCGCCGAGCCGCTCGCCGCATGGCTGGAGTCGTGGGATGACGTCAACGTCTCCGAGCACGGCCCGCACCTCGACGATTGGCGTCACGCCCTCGCCGTCGCCCGCGTCATCAACGGGACCACGCCGTGACCCCCGGCATCCTCCTCGCGGTCACCGCCGCGACGGCCGCCTCCCTCATCGCGGTGGCGGCCGCCCGCCGGCGGCACTGGACCCTCACCCTCGCCTGCGGCATCACCACCGCCCTGGCGACCTACGCCGCGGCGCGCATGCTGGTCGGCCCGAGGATGGTGGCGCTGTCGTGAACGTCCCCGAGCCCTCGCAGGGGCGCACGTGGACCGTCGTCCTGCCCGCTGGGCTGGGGCTGCTCAACGCCAACGACCGGCTCCACCACCACGTGAAGGCCAGGCTGACCGCGGCCCTGCGCCTCGCCGGTCGGCAGGCCGCGCTGGCCGCCGAGGTGCCGGCCATCGAGCGGGCGCACATCATCGGCCGGTACTGCCCGCCGGACCGGCGCAGGCGCGACGTCGGCAACCTTTACCCGTCGTTCAAGGCCGCGATCGACGGCCTGGTCGACGCCGGAGTGCTGCCGGACGACGACGACGAGCACCTGATCGGCCCGGACATGCGCCTCGGTCCGGTGGTCGCGTGCGGGCGCCTGGAGCTGGTCGTCACCGAGCTTGCCGCTCCGGGGAGGCCGTGATGGGCCGCCGCCTGGGCGCGTGCGCGTGCTGCGGCTTCAAGGGCGAGATCCGCGCCCGCGGCCTCGTCCACGCCTGCTACGCCCGGCACCGGATCAAGGGCACCCTCAGCCAGTTCCCGCGGACGAAGAAGCAGAAGCCCGCGCCGCCTCGGCTCGACCTCAACCCGGCCGCGTACGGCTCCCCCGCGGAGTTCGCGCTCGCCTGCTTGAAGGCACGCAAGACCGTGGTCGAGGCCGAGCGGATCACCGGTCTGCCGGCGCATGTGATCCGGCGGCTGGTCGAGCGGCAGCCGGGGTGGCTGCTCGGCGCCGACGGCCGCGTCCGCGTATTCGACACCTCTCCTGAAGAAAGGCAACTAGCGTGACCACTGAAACCACCGAGCCGGGCCAGGTGCGGCCGTTCGCCGCCGTGCTCGGCGAGCTGCGCCACGGCGCCGTGCTCGACCAGGCGTCCGTGGACCTCCAGGCGCTGGTCGCCAAGGTCGTTGACACCGGCAAGAAGGGCAAGCTCGTCCTCACCGTCGAGGTGGGCCCGATGAAGGGCAACCCCGACGCGCTGCTCGTCAACGCCGACGTCAAGACGACGGCGCCCGTGGTGACCAACGAGGCCGTGTTCTTCCCCGACCGCAACGGTAACCTCCAGCGCGACGACCCCCGGCAGGCCGCGATCCCGGGCCTGCGCATCGCCCCCGGTACCGACCGCGACAACGTGAAGGACCTTTCCCTGTGACCACTACCCGCACCGAGAACGACGCCCTCATCGAGGCCCTGTCCGACGCCCAGCTCGCCGGGGAGCTGAAGCCGGGCGGCTTCTACGCCTTCAAGCACGGCGACCGCGTCAGCACGATCGACCTGCTCGACCGGAACCTGGAGCGCCCGCGCCGCAAGAAGGGCACAGTCGTCGTCAAGGACGCGGCGTCGTTCGCCCTGTACTTCAAGAAGCACGCCGATGAGGGATCCGAGGTGTACGTCGACATCGAGGCCGGCCGTATCACGGCCGTCCTGGACGCGCACGAGGCGGAAGTTGACCGCGAGTTCTCGATGGCCCGCTGGGGCGAGCACCGGCTCATCCTCCACCTCGCCCCCACCACCGCGTGGCAGGCGTGGAAGGCGAACGACCGCAACTACTTCCCGCAGGTGACATTCGCCGAGTTCTTGGAGGACAACCGGGCCGACATCCGGCGGCCGGCCGCCGCCGACATGCTGGAGATGGCCCAGCACTTCCAGGCCCACACCAAGGTCACCTACGCCTCGGCCACCGTGCTCGCCTCCGGCGACAAGCGGCTCATCTTCACCGAGGAGACCGAGGCGGGCGCGGGGGCCAAGCAGCAGATCGAGGTGCCGAGCGAGTTCGAGCTGGCGCTCGCGCCGTTCGACGACTCCGAGCCGTACGCGGTGAAGGCCCGCTTCCGTTACCGGATCCAGGGCGGCGCCCTGCACATGGGCTACCTGCTCGACAACGCCGAGGACGTGCAGAAGGACGCCGTCAAGACCGTCGTCGACCGCCTCGCCGAGGAGCTCGGCATCCAGATCATGCGGGGCACTCCGGCATGATGTCCCGCACGACCGAGCCTCCCGGCGTCACGCCCGCCGCCGGGGGGCTCTCCCCTGCCCTGCCCCGCTCGGCCACTGTGACCGTCGCCCGGCGCGACGGCGACCGGGTGACGGTGTCGACGTGGGACACCTGCGTGGGTGTCGCCGGATTCGTCGAGACGCTGCTCGGCGAGCCGGGCCATCGCGCCGAGGTGCACCGTGGGTAGGCCGCCGCCCGTCAACCGGGACACGGGCACCTCCGAGATCGCCAAGCGAATCGGGGTGCCCCGGCACAAGCTCGCGTACTGGATCGAGGCCGGATACCTGCACCCGGGCTCGGGCGGGCACGGCGTCCCGCAGGACTGGTCGGCGGCCGAGGTGGCCATCGCCGTCCTGCTGGCGCGGCTGGTCGCCGCGGGGATGGGCGCGGCGCCGGCGGCCGCGGTCGCGCGCTCGGCGGTCGCGTTCGAGCTGCGCGAGGTGGAGCTCGGCCCGGGGCTGCCGCTGAGGATCGGAGCGGTCGATGGGTGAGCCGGTGCCGCCGTCCGGGTGCCGGCACTGCGGGGTGGGCGAACGCGAGCACCTCCAGCGGTGGACGGCCGGGGTCGGCTGGCACTTCTGGGTGGCGCCGTCCGCCCGGCAGCGCCTGGAGCGCATGCTGGCGCGCCGGGCGGCGCGAGCCCGGCCGCCCACCTGATCGAGTTGCACAGATTCTGCACGCGGACGCGGCGCCGGGCAGCAGGTGCCAGATCTGGTATTTCGCAACTTGACCTGCTGAAATAGCAGGCACCTCCTGCGGCGGCGAGAAATTTCGTCGTCTCATCTTGCATCGTGTTGTATCGACTTGTATCGTGTTACACACACCGCGAGACACCACCTCCCGAAAGCAGGCAGAGATGACCGCCACCGCCACCATCACCCTCCAGGACCGCATCCGCTCCGCCTACACCGTCGCCGCCGACTACGAGCGCCGCGTCTGGGTCGGCCTGGCCGAGGTGCGCATGTTCCTCCAGGACGTGCCCCGCGCCGAGGTGGACGAGGCGCTGCGCCTGATGAACCGCCTCCCCGAGGTGAGCCTGCTGCCCGAGTCCAACCAGAAGCTCCTCACCCGCGCGGACCGCGAGGCGGCCGTCCACTTCGGCGGCCAGGACAAGCACCTGCTCTGGATCGCCTGAGCCCCCCGGGGCGGCCCGCGTGGGGACGGGTCGCCCTCCTTCCCCTCTCCTCCCGAAAGCAGGACCCTGTGAACTCGATCAACCCGGCCGAGCTTGGCCTCGGCCGCCCGCAGGACCGCCCCCGACCGCAGCCGCTCACCGAGGCGGACAGCCCGTGCTGCGACCGGCCGGACTCCCACTACCACTGCTCGCAGTGCGGCGAGGTCACCGGCATGTACGGCCACCTCGTGGGCGACCGGATCATCTGCGACCCCGGCGAGCGCCGGGCCTACCGGGTGGTCCTCGCGCTGACGCCGCCCGCCGAGGACGCCCCGTGATCGCCCTCCCGCTGCGCGCCCGCGTCCTGCTGTACATGGCGGCCGGGCTCGCCAGGATCGCCCGCACGGCGGCCTCCTGGGGGGCGCGGTGACCACCGTCGAGCGCACGGAGCTCATCTGCTCAATGTCCCGCGCCGAGCACATCCGCATCCTGTCCCGGCTCGCCGGCCGCGACCCCGCTCTGTTCGACGAGCTGGCCGAGCAGGCCCGGGTGTCGGTGCGCGGCGGGCCCGAGCTGGACGCCGCCACCGAGGACGAGTACCGGAAGGAGAAGGCCCGATGACGGGACCCGAGCACTACCGCGAGGCCGAGAAGCTGCTGGCACAGTACGGCGACCCCGAGTTTGCGGCGATC
Organism: Sphaerisporangium siamense; assembly: GCF_014205275.1. Taxonomy (NCBI): domain Bacteria; kingdom Bacillati; phylum Actinomycetota; class Actinomycetes; order Streptosporangiales; family Streptosporangiaceae; genus Sphaerisporangium; species Sphaerisporangium siamense. The sequence goes on along the minus strand of NZ_JACHND010000001.1, from coordinate 1,741,612 downwards.
GACCTCGCCGCCGCCCAGGTGCACGCGACGCTCGCCCTCGCCGCCGCGACCGCCCTCGCCCGGGTCGACGGCGACAGGGCGAGCGTGACCTACAACGCGTGGCACGAGGCCGCCGGGCTCCCGCGATGAGCACGGTTATCGGCAAGAGCGAAGGCATCGCGCACGGCACCCTGAAGGGCTACAAGCAGCACCGATACCGGAAAGTCGAGTCCTGCGAGCCGTGCCTCAAGGCGGTGCGCGAGGACTACGCGCGCCGGAAGGCCGTCCGCACCACGCCGCGCGTCCGTAAGCCGCAGGCGGCCGCCGTTGCACCCGAGCCCGCGCCGTGGGGCCTGGTGCACGGCGACACCGCCCGCGAGCCCGCCCTCACCTACATCCCCTACCGCGACGCCGAAGGCCAGGAGGCCGAACGTCGCGAGCAGCTCGCGGCAGCGCTCTGCGTGGCCGGACGAGCCCGGGACGTCGCCGACTGCAAGGAGTTGCTCGACATGCTCGGTCTCCTCGCCGTCGTCGAGAACAGCCCCGAGGGCGCCCGATGAGCACGCCCGTCGACGCCCTGGTCGCCGAGCTGGACGGAGTCATCGAGTCCGCCATCGCCAATGCCCCGCGCAGTCTTCAGACGCGCATCGGGCCGAGCGAGATGGGCATCCCGTGCGACCTGCGCCTCGGCTACAAGCTGCTCGGCCACCCCGAGACCAACGCAGCGCGCAGCGTGGCCTGGAAGCCGTTCGTGGGTACCGCCGTGCACGACTCGCTCAAGCTGGTCTTTTCCTTCGCGAACTACGCCCTGCCGACGTGGGCCGAGGACGGCATCCCCCGCTACCACGTCGAGGAGAAAGTCGTCGTCGGTCAGGTGAACGGCGACGACATCGACGGCTCGTGCGACATGTACGTCGACGGCACCGTCGTCGACTGGAAGATCGTGGGCGGCCCCTCGCTGCGCAAGTACAAGGCCGAGGGCCCCGGCGACCAGTACCGCAAGCAGGCCCACCTCTACGGCTGGGGCTGGGCCCAGCGCGGGTTCCCCGTCGAGAACGTGGCCGTCTACTTCCTGCCGCGCGACCAGGAGTGGCGGCAGCGCTACTTCTGGTCCGAGCCGTTCGACGAGGCGCTCGCGCTGGAGACCGTGTCCAAGGTCGACGGCATCGCCAAGCTCGTCGGCGCCCTGGGCGTACGCGCGCTCCCCCTGCTGCGCACCGCGCCGGCCTGGTGCCGTTCCTGCCCGTGGCTCGCCCCGGGCTCCACCGACCTGGCCCGGGGTTGCCCGGGTCACCCCGACGCCACGGCGCCGGATTCGTCCCTCACCTCTCTCATCGCCTGACAGCGCAACCAAGGAACCAAGGAGCACAGGAACCCATGACCACCCAGTACGTTGACCCGAACGCCTTCCTGATGGGCGGCGGCATCCCCTCCGCCAAGTTCGAGACCATCGGCACCACCGTGTCGGGGCCCATCACCGAGCAGCCGAAGGTCGATCAGCAGACCGACATCGACACCGGCAAGCCGCTGTTCTGGGACGACGGCCGCCCGCGGCAGCAGCTCGTCGTGACGGTGCAGACCGACCTGCGCGACCCCGCGATCGAGGACGACGATGGCCTGCGCCGCTTCTACATCAAGTTCAAGATGCAGGACGCGGTGCGCGAGGCCGTGCGCAAGGCTCGCTCGAAGGGGCTGGAGATCGGGGGCGTGCTCTCGATCACCTACGTCGCGGACGACGAGGCCAAGACCAGGGGCAAGAACCCGGCGAAGCTCTACAGCGCCGTGTACACCCCGCCGTCGGCCGCGCAGGCGAACGACTTCCTGAACGGCGGTCAGCCCGCGCCCGCCGCTCCTCAGGCTCCGCAGCAGTACGCGCCCCCGGCCGCGCCTCCCGCCCCGCAGGCGGCGCCCGCGCCCGCTCCGGCGGCGGCCCCGGCCGGCGTCGACGCGGGGGCACTCCAGGCCGCGCTGGCCAGTCTGAGCCCCGAGCAGCGGGCAGCGCTGAAGCTCTGACCTCCTGATCGTGGGGGCGTCGCGAGGTTACGGCGCCCGGCGTCGACCCCGGCCGACGGGCCGGAGAGCCGGGCGCGTGCTCAGTAGAGGCCGACGCCCCCGCCCCCGCGCCGTGCCGCCGTCTCGCGGTGGCAGGCATGGCGCGGGTCCTCGTTCCCGCCGGTCGTGGGGAAGCGACCAGCGCGGGAACCACAGGCCCCCGTGCCGCCTCTGGGAGGTGGCGGCACGGGGGCTTCGCCCTACGGCAGACGCCCGGGTTCGAGTCCCGGGGAGGGCGCGCAGACGTGCCAGCACGACATCAGCGGGAGGGCGTTTTGAAGATCGCAGCCATAGAGACCCGCTACGCGGGATGCCGCTTCCGTTCCCGGCTGGAGGCCCGGTGGGCCGTCTTCTTCGACCACCTCGGCATCCGCTGGGAGTACGAGCCTGAGGGGTTTGAGCTCGCCCCCCTTTCCGAAGAGCGCATCTCGATGCTTTCCGGGCTTGGCTATTACGGCCTGGGGGACGAAGAGCGCGTTCACCTTGGGTCTTATCTTCCCGACTTCTGGCTTCCCCAGCAGGAGGCGTGGTTGGAGATCAAGGGGACCGAGCCGTCGGAGCGCGACTGGAAGCGCTTCGTGCGATTCTCCCTACTTGTCGATCATCGTGCCTTCCTCGTGGCCGGCAACATCCCCGATCCCCGCACCATCGACAGCGCCGGGCATCCATACGGCGCCGATTTCGAGATCCACACCTACGGCGACCACCATTACGCATGGACGCGCTGCCTGCGGTGCGGACTCTACGACATCACTTTCGACGCCCGATCGGCTCGCACTCGCTGCGGCTGCCACCGCAAGGCATACCCCGGCATATCCGCACCGTGCTGCAACGGTGACAAGTGCTACAACGGGGATGACCTCGACATCATCGCCGCCTACACGGCCGCACGGTCCGCGCGCTTCGAGCATGGCGAGTCCGGCGCGTGACCGAGCTGCACATCCCCGAGGTCGACGACGACTCCGACACCCTCGGCGCCGCGCTCGCCTACGCGCGCGCCGGCTGGTACGTGCTCCCCGTCGACCAGGCCACCAAGCACGCAGGCTCCGTGCTCGGTAAGGGCTGGCCGTCCAAGAGCTCGCGCGACCCCGAGCAGATCATCGCGTGGTTCGCGGGGACCGACGACGCGCTCGCCCTGCACGTCGGCCGCAGTGGCGCGATCGTCTTCGACGTCGACCGGCCCGAGGCGCTGCCCTCGCTCATGGTGGCCGCGCTCGGCGTCGTCCCCGGCCCGTTCCAGTCGACGCGCGAGGGCGACGAGCGCAGGGGGCACTACTTCTACGCCGCCCCGCCCGGCCGCGTCCTCGGCAACCGCCTCGGCGGCCTCGGCAAGGGCTGGGGCGAGGTCCGCGGGAAGAACGGCATCGTCGTCGTCGCGCCCTCGACGCACGAGAAGAAGTCCGAGGGCGGCCGGTACCACTGGGTGCGCACCGGCTCGCTGCCCCTGCTCCCGCAGCCCGTCGCGGCCGAGCTGCCCGACGCCGGCGACTCCGCGGACGCGGCCACCGACGGCGAAGTGCGCGCGTTCCTCGACCGGCACACCGCACGCGAGCGCCCCGAGCTGCTGCATGGCGTGCTGACGCAGGTCGCCACCGCGCTGGCCACCGGCGAGTCCCGGCACGGCATCGCGCTGCGCGCCACCGCGGGGGCGATGCGCGAGGCCGCCGCAGGCCTGTACCCGGCGCTGGAGGCCGCCACGGCACTCCTGGAGGCGTTCACCCGTGCCATGGCCACCAGCCGCGACGGCTCCGAGCGGACGCTCACCTGGGCGCAGGCGCGCGGGGAGTTCATGGGCATCCTCGCCTGGGCGGTCGCCCAGGTGCACGCCGCCGATCTCGCCGCGGTGCGCGCCGACGTCGACACCCGGCTCGCGCCCGGCGACGCCCTGGCGGGGCTCATCGCGCCGCAGGACCGTACCGCGGAGCCGCCCCCTTTCGGCGGTGACACCTTCTTGCCGGAGGTGGCAAAAAGCCAGGTCGACGACCCGCTCGGCGCCGCCGAGGCCGCGCGGGAGCGCACCTCGTGGTGGCCGCGCGGCCTGGGCTCCATCGTCACCGGCGTCGAGGAGGAGCCGCCCCCGGCCGTCCTCGCACGCCTCGACGGCGCGCGCCTGTTCTACGCCAGGAAGGTCAACGCGCTCCTCGGCGAGTCCGAGTCCGGGAAGACCTGGGTGGCGCTGCTCGCCGTCGTGCAGACGCTCGCCGAGGGCGGCACGGTGGTGTACCTCGACTTCGAGGACACCGCCTCGGGCATCGTCGGCCGGGCCCGGGCCCTGGGCATCCCCGACGACGTCATCGTCTCCCGGCTGTCCTACATCGGGCCCGACGAGGTGCTGCACGCCGCGGCATCCGAAGACCTGCGCGAGCACCTGGCCGCGGTGCGGCCGGCGCTCATCGTGCTGGACGGCTGGAACGCGGCCATGACGCTCCTCGGGCTGAACCTGGAGTCCAACACCGACGCGACCAGGTTCGCCCAGATGCTGCTGAAGCCCTTGGCGGCGACGGGCGCCGCAGTGGTGGCCATCGACCACGTGCCGAAGAACAAGGAGAACCGCGGAAAGGGCGGAATCGGCGCGCAGGCGAAAAGGGCGATGCTCACCGGGTGCGCGATAACCGTAGAAGTGGCCGAGCCATTCGGGCGGGGAATGACGGGCCGCCTGCGCCTGCACGTCGACAAGGACCGTGCCGGGCACGTGCGCGCGGTGAGCGCCGAGGCGAAATTCGCGGGTACGGCCATTCTGGAATCGGATGCGAATACGGGAAAGGTCACCGTTTCGATTCGGCCGCCGGACATGGGAACGCGAACCGAGCGGGAACAGGACCGTCGGGCGCCGCTCATGGAAGCGATCTGCGGCTACTTGCAGGGCAACCCGCAGGCCCCGCAGAACGAGATCTACCGCAACGTCGAGGGCCGCCAGAGCGACGTGAAGGAAGCCTTGGAGGAGCTCGTCCGCGGCGAGTACGTCGTCCGCCGGAAGGCCGGCCAGGCGTACCTGCACACGGTGGTCCGGCTGTACAGCCCCTTGGCTGCCCTTGCGGGCATGTCCGGATTGCCCGTGTCCGTCCCATCGGGACACGGTGGACACGGTGCCGAGAAACCTGCCCAGAAGTCCGATACAACCGTGTCCGCCCGATTCGGGACACGGTTGGGACACGGTTCCGACCCCCAATCGAACCGTGTCCCGCCCCCTCCCTTTAGGGGGGCGGACACGGTCGATGGGGAGGACGAGCGCGACCCCTCAGACCTCATCGCCCCCACGCCTTGGATCTTGGTCGGCGGCGAACGCGTCGACCCGCGCACCGGGGAGCTCCTCGACACCGAGGGCGCGACGTGATCCCCGCCTGGCTCCTCGCCAAGGGCGGCGGCAACCTCCGCACCGCCGGCGCCCGGCAGTGCCCCTGCGGAGCCTCGGTGCTCGCCGGCCTGGATGCCGATCGCGCCGCCATGAACGCCGTCGTCGATCTGGCGCCCGTCGACGAAATGGGCGAGGTGCTCGCCATCGCCCAAGGCCGCGCGACATACGACCTCGTCGGCGACAGCAGAAGAAAAGAACTCGAATACCGCTACGAATGGAATATTCGAGCCAAACGCAGATATCCCGTATTAGTGGCCCACAAATGCGGGGCTCCCATTCCGGCTGCACCACCCACCGAGGTACCCGATAAATCGCCAGGGGGATTTGATGACGACCGCTGCCCGTTCTGAACTCGCCACGGCTGTAGCCGCGGATCTGGTCTGGGTTGCGCACTACTGGCCCGATCTGGCAGAGTCCCGGATGCCGGGAACGGCGCGGCCCTGGCGGCAGCCGCACCTGACCCCCGAGCAGGCCGAGGAGCGCGACCAGCAGGCGCGCATCGAACGCCTCGAACGAGTCGGCGTGATGCCCGGCGAGCACCCGGCGCCGGTCGACGTCGGAGTCCTCGACACCATGGCGAGCATCCTCGCCGACGCCGTCGTCATCGCCGACGAGATCCACCACCGCACACTGATCGCGGCCCCCGAGGCACCTTCCACGGCCTACGCCGACGCCCGGCCCTACCTGAACTACGCCGCGCGCAACCTGCACTTCACCGACATCGCCGACTGGGCCGCCCCCATCGCCTGCAAGATGGTCGACCAGACTGCGCGCACCCTCGCTCTCGTCCTCGACGGGCAGTTCCTCGATGTCGAGTGCCCCTGGTGCCACGGTGTCACCGAGCAGGCCCCGGCCGGCGGCGCGCGCACCTGGCGCGTCTACGCGCTCCCGGGGGACATGATCGCCATCGTCTGCGAGGGCATCTGCGAGCCGCCGCACCGCGAGGTCGGTACCTGGTGGCGCGGACACCCCTGCTGGCCCCTGAGCGACTGGGAGGGCCTCGCGCGACGGGTCATGCCGGAAGCCGAGCAGGCCGCCCACGCCCGGGAGATGATCGCCTCATGAGCGCCGAACTGGTCGACTTTTTGAAGGCCCGCCTCGACGAGGACGAGCAGACGGCACTGGACTGGCAGCGCCACAAGCAGGCCCTCACCGAGCAGTACACGGCCGATCCCAAAAGGCAGCATGTCCGCCCGTTCCGTACACGCGTGACCGACGCGCAGGTCGCCGAGTACGCCCACGCCAGCCGTTTCGACCCGGCCCGGGTACTCCGCGAAGTCGAGGCCAAACGCCGAATCCTCGCCCTTCACAAGGAGTGCGACGCGCGCTGCTACATCGTCCAGGTACTAGCCGTGCCGTACGACGACCACCCGGATTACCGCGCGGAATGGCGTCCGTGATCGTTCAGGTTGACGCAGGTCGAAGCCCTGTGGATAATCACCCCTGATACTTCATACCTTGATCCAGAACGCCCCGCCGGCCGCCACCGCGGGGCGTTCGGCGTTCCAGGGGGTGCCCATGTGCCTCCTCGTCCACGACTGGCGCCTCGTCGAGGCCGTCGGCAACGTCCAGCGATACAAGTGCCAGAGATGCCCGAAGACCAGGATCAGCATCAAGTCCGGGCAGTCGCCGAGGAAGCGCAGGAGGTGACCGTGTGCCCCAGGGCAAACCCCTCGACCCCGCCAAGCGCGCCGCCATCCTCGCCGACATCGACGCCGGCAAGAACCGCAACGAGATCGCACGCAGACAGGAAGTCAGCGCCAGCACCGTAAGCCGTATCGCCGCAGCGCACGGACGCAGCTTCGACCGGTCCAGCGTCGAAACGGCCACGCGCGCACGGCAGGCCGACAACAAGGCGCGCCGCGCCGCCCTCGCCACAGCCGCCCTCGACGACGCCGACGCCATGCGCCGCCGCGCGCTCGCCGCCGAGGCCGGGCGCGACGCCCGCGACTTCGCCACCGCCTACGGCATCTTCATCGACAAGCACGCCGTCCTCGAACGCCTCGACTCCGACGGCGGAACCGAGCAGGCCCGCAGCATGCTCGGCGCCCTCGCCGCCGGCCTCCAGGCCGCCGCCCAGCAACTCGACGACCCGCCGCCCGCCGATGCTCCTTGACGCCGTCACCAGGGTCCTCTCGCCCAAGCAGATCCGCTCCATCGTCGGCGCCCAGCAGACCCCGCAGATCGCCCTGTGGTCCGGCGCGGTCTCCTCGGGCAAGACCATCGCCTCGCTGCTGGCCTTCCTGATCGCACTGCTCGCCGCGCCCGATCACGGCCTCGTCGTCATCGTCGGCAGGACGTTGCAGACCATCGAGCGCAACATCATCGACCCGCTCCAGTCCTCTCACCTGTTCGGCATGCTGGCCGGCCAGGTGCACCACACCACCGGCTCGACGACCGCCGTCATCCTCGGCCGCACCGTTCACCTCATCGGCGCGACCAACGTCCTGGCCGAGGGACGCATCCGAGGCGCCACCGTCGGCCTGGCCTATGTCGATGAGGCGACCCTGATCCCGCAAGGGTTCTGGATGATGCTGCTGTCTCGCTTGCGCGTTCCCGGGGCCAAGTTGTTGGCCACCACTAACCCCGACGGCCCCGGGCACTGGCTGCGCAAGGACTTCATTGCGCGCCCGGCCGAGATCGGCATGCGGCACTGGCACTTCACCCTCGACGACAACCCCTCGCTGGAGCCCTCCTACATCGCCCGGCTCAAGGCCCAGTACGTCGGCCTGTGGTACCGCCGCTTCATCGAAGGTCAGTGGTGCCTCGCCGAAGGTGCCATCTACGAGATGTTCGACGACCAGCGCCACGTCGTCGACGACCTGCCCGGCATCGACCGATGGTTCTCCCTCGGCATCGACTACGGCACCGTCAACCCCTTCGCCGCGCTCGCCATCGGCCTCGGCGAAGACCGCCGCCTGCACGTCGTCGCCGAATACCGCCACGACTCGCGCACCGCCCGCCGGCAGCTCACCGACGGCGAGTACAGCGAGCGCCTGCGCGTGTGGCTCGCCCAGGTCGAGCGCCCACGCGAGCAGGGAAAGACGCGCGGCATCACCCCGGAGCGCATCTACGTCGACCCGAGCGCGGCGTCGTTCATGACGCAGCTCTGGTCGGACAAGGTGCCCAGCGTCTCGGCCGCCAACAACAGCGTCATCGACGGCATCCGCACCGTCTCCACCCTCCTCGGCGCCGACCAGCTCCGCATCCACCACTCATGCGAGGGCCTGCTCGCCGAGCTGCCCGGGTATTCGTGGGACGACAAGGCGGCCGAGAAGGGTGAGGACAAGCCCCTGAAGGTCGATGATCACGGGTGTGACGCCCTGCGGTACGCGCTGCACTCCTCGGCGTGGCTGTGGCGTCCGCTGGTGCGGCCGGCGCTCTCTCTGGCCGCCTGAACCCGCCGGTAACTTGCGGGAACCACACTTCTCGTGACCAACCCATGAACGTAGGATCCGGTGCCCGACTGCCCGCCTCTGGCCACGGCGGCAGGGCCAGAGGGCTCAATGTGTGGAGAACCCCGGGCCGAATCCCCGGTTACGTAACTCGCCGGATCCTGCACCCTCTCATCCCTCGGAGGTCCCTCATGGCCGCACGCAAGATCCACATCCACACGCAACGGGGCAGAGGATTCATCGAGGTCGACGGCAAAAACGCCAAGGGCATACGCGGATTCACAGTCCAGGGCACTGTCAACGACTGGCCGACGGCCACCCTAGACGTCATCCTGTTCGAGGCCGAGATCGACGGCAAGGCGTACGTGGACGTCCCCGAGAAGACGCGGGACACACTCATCGCACTCGGTTGGACGCCGCCCGGCGAGCCCTCTGAGATCGCAGCACTCCCCACCGACCCACGTACGCGCCCCTGCTGCCCGTACGGCTCGCATGGAGTCAACGAGCCGTGCCGTCATGCGGACGGCAGGCCCGTCCGCATGTCCGAGCAGGCCGAGATTCGCGCACGCTACCCACTGGACTGAGAGGACGACGCCATGCCGCTCCCCGCGCCCAACACGGCATGGCCACCCCCCGCCCTCGCCGATATCTACCGCGACTACGACGAAGCCGACGCCTGGTACTCCGGCGACAAGACCCGCCTCGCCACCCACTACACCCGCGCCGCCCAACCCGGCCGCGACCGCGAACACTGGCACCAGTACGTCCACCGCATGTGGGCCCAATCCCACGACCTCACCCGGCCCGACTCCCGCCTGCACGTCCCCCTCGCCGGCGACATCGCCGCCACGAGCGCCGACCTCCTCTTCAGCGAACCCCCCACGTTCACCGTCGAGGACGCCACGACGCAGGAGCGCCTGGAGGAGATCCTCGAAGAGGGCGGCGTCCACATGCGGCTGCTGGAGGCCGCCGAGGTCGACTCAGGGCTTGGCGACGTCTACATCAAGCTCTGCTGGGACGCCGACGTCGCCCAGCGCCCCATCTGGGCCATCGAGCACGGCGACGCCGCCATCCCCACCTTCCGCTGGGGCCGTCTGGTCGAGGTGACGTTCTGGCGGGAACTCGAACGGTCTGGCGACCAGGTCGTCCGCTTCCTGGAGCACCACGAGCCCGGCCTCCTCACCTACGCCGCGTTCCAGGGCACCAGCCAGAACCTCGGCCAGACCATCCCCCTCGACTCCCGCGAGGACACCAAGGAGCTGGCGGCCGGAGCCGACGCCGACGGCCGCCGGGCCACCGGCATCGGCCCGCTACTCACCGCGACGCACATCCCCAACATGCGCCCCAACCGGCGGCATCGCGGCCTGCCCTTCGGCCGCTCCGACTACGCCGCCCCCTGCTACGACCTGTTCGACGCCCTCGACCAGGTGTGGACGAGCCTGATGCGGGACATCCGTCTCGCCCGGGCCAGGCTCATCGTCCCGCAGGGGTACCTGACCAACCTCGGGGCCGGGCAGGGCGCCGCGTTCGACGCCGAGCGCGAGGTGTTCCAAGAGCTCACCATGGACCCGTCCCAGTCGGGCGGGATCACGCTCACCCAGTTCGAGCTTCGCGTCGCCGACCACATGCAGTCCGCCGAGTCCATCATCGGCCAGGCCGTCCGGAGCGCCGGCTACAGCGCGCAGAGCTTCGGCCTGGCCGGGGACGTCGCCGTCACCGCGACCGAGGTCGCCGCGCGCGAACGCCGCTCGATGGTCACCCGCGACCGGAAGATCCAGTACTGGGTTCCGGCGCTGCGGCGCATCGTCGAGGCCACCCTCGCCCTCGACCGCGCCCTCGGCTGGTCCACCGTCGAACCGGTGATGCCGACCGTCGAGTTCGGGAGCGCCGTCTCCCAGGACGCCGAGTCCGTAGCCCGCACACTCCAGATGCTCGAAGCCGCGCGCGCCGTCTCCAGCGACACCAAGGTCCGCATGCTGCATCCCGACTGGGACGACGAGCAGGTGCGGGACGAGGTGCAGCGCATCAAGGACGACGAGGGCACGCCCGTCGCCGACCCGCTCGCCCTGCGTCCCGGTGACCAGCAACCCGCCGAGGGCGAGGAACCGCCGCCCGGCGAGGCCCCTGCGGACGACGAGACGTGAAACGCCTGCTCAGATGACCGATGTGTGATCATGGCGGATTTTATTAACCATGATCACACATCGTCGAGGAGGTCCTCGTGGCCGTCGACCAGGACCACCTCGACGACATCGCCGCCAGCGTCACCGACCTCTACCGCGAGCTGGAGAGCGCGCTCAACCGCACCATCGCCCAGCGCCTTGCCGACGAACTCGACTCGCCCTTCCAGATCACCAAGCTCGACGCCGTCGGCGCGCTCCGCCGCTCCGCCCAGCTCCTCATCAGCACCCTCCAGGCCACCCGCGCGCGCGTCGTCCGCGACGCCATCGGCCAGGCGTACCGCGACGGCTACGGCTCGGCGCTCACCGACCTCCCCGAGGGATGGTTCCCGCGGTCCGGCATCGGCCAGGCCGCGCGCGCAGCCCAGCAGGAGATCCCGAACGCGCCCGTCATCGAGAACATCGCCCAGGCCCTGCACCGCGACCTCGGACGCGTCGAAGGCAACATCCTCCGGAACGTCCTGGACGCTTACCGCTCGGTGCAGGCCGCCGCCGCGGCGCGCATCGTCTCCGGCGCGTTCACCCGGCGGCAGGCCGCACAGGCCGCGTGGCAGCGCCTCGTCGACCGCGGGGTCACCTCGTTCGCCGACTCGGCCGGCCGCCGCTGGAAGCTCTCCAGCTACGCCGAGATGATCACGCGCACCAACGCGGCCCGCGCCGCCGTGCAAGGCCAGACCGACCGGCTCACCACCATCGGCGTGCGGCTCGTCATCGCCTCCGACCACGGCCAGGAGTGCAAGCTCTGCCGCCCCTACGAGGGCAAGATCCTCGCCATCTCCGGGCCCACGGGGCAGGTCCAGGTCCAGCACGCCACCCGCGACGGCGAGATGGTCACCGTCGACGTCATCGACACCCTCGACGGCGCGCGAGCCAAGGGGTTCCAGCACCCCAACTGCCGGCACTCCGTCAGCGCCTACCTGCCTGGCCTCACCAAGCAGCTCCGGGACACCGCCGACCCCCAGGGCGACCAGGCCCGCCAGCGCCAGCGCGAGATCGAACGGCAGATCAGGAAGTTCAAGGAGCGTGCCGGCACCGCCCTCACCCCCGAGGGCAAGAAGGCCGCGAACGCCAAGGTGCGCCAGTGGCAGGGCGAGTTGCGCAACCACCTCGCCGCCCACCCCGACTTGAAGCGCCTGCGCTACCGCGAGCAGCCCGGGGCCGGCAACACCCCGCCCAAGAGCGGTCCGGCCGGCGGGCCCGTCGGCGACCTCCAGCCACCCGTGCAGCCCACCCTCGACGGCGGCCCCGGCGCGCGGCGCCCCACCCCCGAGGCCGAGCAACCGCGCGCGGGCGACGAGCAGGTACCCGGACAGCAGGACCTCCTCGACCTCAAGCCCGCGCGGAAACCGCGAGCGAAGGCCGCGCCGAAGCCCAAGACCGGGCCGCGCGGCCCGCGGAAGCCGAAGGGCAAGGCCCGGAAGTACCACCGCGACCTCGACGGCATCGAGGACCTCGCCGATGCGGTCGAGAACGGCTTCCCCCCGGACGACCGGCGCCCGCTCGGCGGCGGCGCGGTCGCCGACGTCGAGCTGCTCACCCTGAAGGGCGGCCGGAAGGTCGTCCGGAAGAAGGCCCGGCCGACGAGCGGCGGCATCCAAGAGGCCGCGGGCGAGCAGATCGCCTCCAAGGTCGCCCAGAAGCTCGGCCTACGCGCGCCGAAGGTGTACCGGCGCGACGAGGACGAGATCTTCATGGACTATGTCGACAACGCCAAGACGGCCGACGACATCACCGGGTGGGGCCAAGACCCGCCGAAGCGCGTCAAGGACGTGCCGAACACCGACAACGGCAAGCGGCTCGGCCTTCTCGACCTGCTCATCCACAACTACGACCGCAACGCGGGCAACTGGATGCTCGACGAGGACGACCAGCTCATCCCGATCGACCACGGTGTGGCCTACACGGAGATGCTCGACGGCAACCGGGTCGACCTGGAGTACATCTACAGCCCGTTCGCCGAGCACTACACCCAGGGCGATAATCCCCTGACGCGCGAGGACGTGGACGACGTGCGCCGCCGCCTGGAGGAGCTGAGGCCCGACTTCGAGCACATCGGGCACGGCGACTGGCTCGACTACTCGCTTCGCGTGCTCGACGAACTGGCGAAACGGGCAACGGGCACCCGGAACCTGTTCGCCGGAGTACGGTGACCACCATGTCGATCGTGATGGACATCGTGACCGTGGACGGCGGCCGGCTCGTCTCCCGCGCGACGCTCGCCGACGACGGCACGGTCACCTACGAGGGCGGGGAGTCCGCGGCGTCCGCCGTGCGCCGATGGCGCATCCAGCACCCGGGCAAGGGCGAGGCCGACGCGGTGCGCGCGCTCGCGCGTGAGGGCTGGTCGAACGGCTACCTCATGGTGGCCACCAACACCACGCCCTGACCTCAGTGCGGGTCGGGGCAGTTCATCGCCGTCGTCGGATAGGAGTCGGCGGTGACCCGGCCGCCGGTCTTCAACTGCGAGGTGCGCTCATCCGCCACGTACTCGCCTTGGCAGACGTACGTCCTCGCCGCCGCTGACCGTACGACCATCACCGTCAGATAGTCGCGGTCGCCCGCGTTCTTCTCGATCCAGTCCGTGATCGCCGCGCGCGCGGTCGCGACCGTGGCGTCTTGCACGAGCAGGTCGACGCCGTCCTTCCGGGTCTTGACCACTTCGTAGTCCGGCGCGGCCTTCGCCGATGCCCTCGGAGCCGCGGCCGGCTCCTCCCCGCCGTCCAGCACCGCGGCGACGATGCCTACCGCGACCAGCGCGCCGATCACTGCCAGCACCAGCGGCGCGCGGCTCTTCCGCTTCGGAGCGGGCGGCGGCATCGGCGGCTGGTACGGCGGGGGCGGCCCCCACTGCTGCTGCGGAGGAGCGGGAGGCCACGGGCCGGGCGCGGGGGGCTGCTGAGGCTGCATGCCCGAACGGTACGGGCTGCCCTAGATCGTTCCATCAGGTTGATCCTGAATGGATGCCCGAAAAGGGCGATATTGCACAACCTGAATCAAGACGGACGGGCCAGGAGCCCGCCACACCAACGCCCCAGGAGGGCAACAGCATGCAGCACCCCCTGCCGACGACGCCCGGCGCGCTCCTCGGCTACCGCAAGAACGGCCGCCCCATCTACCTCCTCGCCGGCGGGTCCGGTGAGGGCGACGCGGGCGGACAGAACACCGGACAGCCCGGCACCGAGAACACCGGCTCGCAGGGCTCCGACCAGGGCGAACCGTCCGGCCAGCAGGGACAGTCGAGCGGACAGCAGACCGGCCAGAACGACAGCGGGGGCGACGTCGCCTCGCTGCCCGACTGGGCGCAGAAGCTCATCCGCGACGCCCGCGCCGAAGCGGCTTCGAGCCGCACCAACGCCAAGCAGCAGGCCGCCAACGAGGCGAGGCAGGACCTCGCCCAGCAGATCGGCAAGATCGTGGGCCTGGTGAAGGGTGACGACGCGCCGGCCGACCCCGCGAAGCTCGCCCAGCAGATCGGCGACCTGTCCGGCGAGAACCGGAGCCTTCGCACCGAGCTGGCCGTCTTCAAGGCCGCCGCCAAGGTCGGCGCCGACGCCGCCAAGCTCACCGACTCGCGCAGCTTCCTCGCCCAGCTCGACAAGCTCGACCCCTCAGCCGACGGCTTCGACGCCAAGCTCCGCGAGCTGATGAAGAAGACCGTCGAAGACAACCCGATCTACCGCGCCGACGCCGCGCCCGCGCCCCGCGGCGGCGCCGAACCCCCCGGCCGGCCGGGCAAGACCGGCAAGGCCGACAACCTCACCGACGCGATAACCGCCAAGCTCGCCAAGACGGGCGGCGGCTGACCCGAATGGAGTAGCCCGACATGCCCGTCTCTCTCGCCCAGGCGAAGCTTCTGACGACCGACGACGTCGACATCCAGGTGATCGACGAGTTCCGGAAGAACAACTTCCTGCTCGACCGGCTCACCTTCGACGACGTGGTCTCCGGGGCCGGCAACGGCGCCACGCTCACCTACGGGTACCAGCGGCTCATCACTCAGGCGACCGCCGCGTTCCGCGCGATCAACTCCGAGTACACGCCCCAGGAAGTCACCAAGCAGCGGTACAGCGTCGACCTGAAGCCCCTCGGTGGCAGCTTCCAGATCGACCGCGTGCTGAACCAGATGGCGGCCGGCGCGGAGACGGCGCTCCAGATGGCGCAGAAGATCAAGGCCGCGTCCGCGTTCTTCAACGACCAGGTCATCAACGGCGACACCGCCGTCGACGCCAACGGCTTCGACGGCCTGAACAAGATCCTGACGGGCACGAGCACCGAGTACCTGCCGCTGTCCAACGGAGTCAGCACCGGGTACATCGACCTGACCAGCGTCGACACCAAGGCCGAGGCGCTCGCCGTCATGGCGCACATCGACTCCTGGCTCGCCCTCATGGACGGCACCCCGGACGCCATCATCGGCAACCGCAAAACGATCGCGCTGCTCAAGTACGTCGCCGCGTGGGCCGAGATGATCGACAAGACCACCGACTCGTTCGGCCGGCCGGTCACCGCCTACAACGGCATCCAGTTCATCGACCTCGGCGCCAAGGCCGGATCGAACAACGACGTCGTCGGCCTGGTCACCCGGGACGCCGACGCAGGCGGCGCGGGCGGCAACATCACCGGCCTCGGCGACCTGTACGCGGTCCGCTTCGGCCTGGACGCCTTCCACGGGGTCAGCATGGCCGGCGCCCCGCTCGTCCAGACGTGGCTGCCGAACTTCAACGACGCGGGCGCCGTCAAGACCGGCGAGGTCGAGCTCGGCCCGGCCGCCGTCGTCCTCAAGGCGACCAAGGCCGCGGCGGTGCTGCGCAACCTCAAGAGCGCCTGAGCGGAGGCCGGGACATGGCACGGATCGTGGCTCCCAACCGGGAGTACAACGGCACCATCGGCGACGTGCAGTTCGAGAACGGCGTCGCCGAGACCGACAACCCCGCCGTCATCGCCTACTGCCGCGGCGCCGGGTACGAGATCGACGGCCACACCGAGCAGCGCGAGCAGGCCGAGCCGGTCGACTCGCGCGACGTCGAATACGTCCGCCTCGGCACGCCGCTGCGCGACGCCGCCGTCGACCCGCGCCCGGAGGACTTCCTGCCGCCGAGCAGCGCGGGCGAGGCCGACCCGCACGGCCCGCGCGTCGTCTCCCCGGGCGCGCACGCCGTCCCCCCGGCGCCGATCGTCCCGGGCCCGGTGTCCCCCGATCCCGATGAGCAGCAGGCCGCCGAGACCGAGGTCGCCCAGCGCGTCCTCGTCGAGGGGCAACCCGCCACGGTCGTGGCCGAGCGGTCCCGGCCCCCGCAGTCCGCGCCCAAGGCGGCATGGGTCGACTACGCGGTTTCGCAGGGCGCCGACCGCGAGCAGGCCGAGGCCACCAGCAAGGCCGATCTGATCGACCGCTACGGCCGCGACCAGGCCGACGAGGAGAAGTAACCCATGGCGCGCACGCCCATCACCGCCTCCACCACGCTCACCGAGGCGGGCATCGACCCGACCGCCGTGGACGCGGCCATCGAGGCCACCGACGGTAACTCCTTCGCGTGGCGCGAGCACCGGCTCCTGTTCGTCCTCAACGGCGACGACGCCGCCGTCACCCCGACGTTCCTCACCCCCGGCACGATCGGCCGCCAGTCGCTGCCCATCCAGGACTACCAGGCCGGCGCGTGCCCCGCGGGTGCCTACCGGATCTACGGCCCGTTCGGGCCCGAGTTCCGGCAGCCCGACGGCAGTGTCCACGTCAACTGGTCGGGCACCACGCCGTCCAACATCACCGCGGCCATCCTCGACGCCTGAGCGGCCCCGCAGACGCGCGCGCGGGTGACGGGTTGCGTCAGGGCTGAGGGGACTCGTCGGGGCCCGCACCCGCGTGCGTCAAACATGATCAGAAAGAAAGGGGGCGCCTCGTGGCGCTCAGCCCCGCAGGCAAGAACATCGCGCTGGACGCCCTCGGCGCCGCCGCCGACTTCGTCTCCCTGCACACCGCCGACCCCGGCACCACCGGCGCCAACGAGGTCACCGGCGGCTCCTACGCCCGCCAGACCAAGACCTGGAACGCGGCCTCCGGCGGCAACCTCGACGACTCCAACGCGCCGTCCTTCAACATCCCCGCCAGCACGACGATCAGCCACTTCGGCCTGTGGACCGAGGCGACCGGCGGCACGTTCCTCGGCGGCGGCGCGCTGTCGGCGAGCGAGTCCTACGGCGCGGCCGGCGGCACCTACCAGCTCACCGACGTCGACATCTCGCTGACCTGATCGGGGGCCCGGCATGGGGTGGACCCTCGTCGACTCCAAGACCTTCGCCTTCGCCGACGGCGGCAGCGGCCACGTCATCGACCTCGGCACGGCGCCGAACCCCGGCGAGATCGACATCCTGTTCGCCAACTCCGACACCGTAGTCGCCACCCCGAGCGGCTTCACCTGCCCGCCGAACGCCTCCCAGGTCAGCAACCAGGGCGCCTACGGCTTCTACAGGAAGGCCCTCGGCGGCGAAGGCTCGACCGTCACCATCACGACCTCGGGAAACTTCAACTGCGTCATCGGCTGGATGCGCTGGCGCGGCGGCCAGGCGTTCGACGTCGCCGTGGGAGCGCAGATCAACTCCTCGGTCGGCGCGACCACCCCGGCCATCACCACCGGCGCGCTCGCCGAGACCGGCGAGCTGGTCGTCGCCGCCGCGCTGCTGCACCGGTTGGCCTCGCCCGCGCCGAGCTCCCCCCTCTGGTCGTCGGGGTACACCCCCGCCACCTCGGTCACCATCGGGACGGGCAGCAGCGGGTGCACCCAGTTCACCGCGTACAAGACCAACGCCGGCCCGGCCGCCGAGACGCCGAGCTGCACGTGGACCGACGGCGCCTTCGACCGGTACGCCATCGCGATGGCCTTCACGGCCGCCCCCGTGGCCGAAGAGCACAGCGGCACCGGATCTCTCTCGGCCACCGCGACGCTCACCTCCTCCGGCGTCGCAGGGCGCTCCGGCACCGGCAGCACCTCGGCCGGCGCATCTCTGACGTCGTCGGGTCGCGCCGGCCGCGCGGGAACCGGGGCCATCTCGGCGACGGCCGCCCTCACCTCCTCGGGTACGGTCGCGCGGCGCGGCTCCGGCACGATCGCCGCCTCGGCCGCGCTGACCGGCTCGGGCACGGCCGGACGCTCCGGCGCCGGCCCGCTCGCCGCCGCAGCGACGTTCGTCTCGACGGGCCACAAGGGCGCGGCGGGCACTGGCGCGATCACCGCGGAGGCGTTCATCCGCGCAGGCGGCCCGACGGGCCCCGGACGGCTCACGACCAGCTTGCGCGACACCTCGACGCTCACCGTCACCCTCACCCCATAGGAGGCGGCCGTGCCGGATGTCGGAGACTCCCAGATCGTCGAGCTGACCGTGAGCCCGGCCGACGGGACTACCTCGGCCACGCTCGCCGTCATCCCGCCCGAGGGAGATGTGACCACGGGTCTTGAGCCGACACCTTCCAACGGCAACGCCGTGTGGTCGTACGAAGTCACGTACACGATGCCCGGCATCTGGCAGTTCATGTGGACCGTCACCGGCACCGGGCGGGGCGTGCAGTACCAGAAGGCCACCGTGGCCCCCGCGCCCGCACGCGGCCGCTCGTACGCCTCCACGACGGACCTGGCGAACTGGTTGAAGGCCGCGCCGCCACTCAACGCCCAGGCCCTCCTGGAGGGCGCGACGCGCTTCCTCGACAATCGCGTGCTGCTCGCCGCGGTGTACGACATCAACCTCGACGGCATGCCGACGAGCACGACGGTTATCAAGGCGCTGCGTGACGCCACATGCGCGCTGGCCACCTGGTGGCACGCCCAGGGCATCGAGGGCGAGGACGCGAACAGCGTCTACACCACCGTGTCGATCGGCTCGGCCTCCTTCACCCGCACGCCGGGCGCCGGCGGCGCGCCGTCCGACCCGCGAATGTCGCGCGAGGCCGCCGAGATCCTCGCCGGAGCCGGGCTCCTCGGCCACCCCATCAGGAGCTGCTGATGGGCCGCCTGCCCGCGCTGCTACTGGCGCACGAGGCGAGCATCGAACCGTACCACGGCGACTCTGCGACCGGCCCGACGTACGGCGCCGCCTTCACCGCGGCGTGCTTCGCCGACGACCAGCGGAAGATGGTCCGAGGCCCCGACGCTCGTGAAGTCACATCACAGACCACGCTGTACCTGCCGCTCGACACCGACTGCCCCGTCGGCTCGCGGGTGACCGTCAACGGCCGCACCTCGACCGTCCTCGCCGTGGCACGCCGCGACGGCGGCAGACTGCCCACCCCCGACCACCTGGAGGTGAGCCTCCAGTGACCCAGGCCGCCAAGCTCACCCTGAACCTCGGCCCCCTGGAGGGTAAGGCGCGCGAGGGCGCCGTGCGCGGGCTCCGGCTCGCCATGGAGCACGGCCTCCAGGTGTCTCGCGCCGAGGTCCCCCACGAAGAGGGCACGCTGGAGCGCTCGGGCACAGTCAGCGTCGACGAGACGGACCTGGTCGGCGCCGTCTCCTTTGACGGCCCGTACGCCCTGCGCCAACACGAAGACCTCACCTACCGGCACGACGCCGGGCGTAAGGCCAAGTACCTGGAAGACCCCTGGAATCGGGAACAGGGCGCCATGCTGGAGATCGTGGCAGCCGAGGTCCGGCGGAGCCTGTCGTGAGCTGGACCACCGACCTCCTCGTCGCCTTCGCCGCCCAGCTCGACGACGCGGGCGCGGGCACCTGGCGCGCGCCGCCCGCCACCTACCAGCCCGGCGACGTCCCCATCATGCTCGGCGCGCTGCCCCCGGCACCCGACAAGGCCATCGCCCTGGCCGCCTACGGCGCCGACCAGTCCACCGACGACCCGGTCAGCCCCGACGGCACCCTCGGCCTCCAGGTCCGCATGCGCGGCACCGACGACCCGCACTCGGCTGACGACCTCGCCGACGCCGTCTTCAACGCCCTCCACGGCCTGGAGCTCCCCGCGGCCGGCGTGCTGCTGTGCACCCGCAACATCGTGGCCCCCCTCGGCCAGGACCAATCCGGCAGGTGGGAGCGCGCCGACTCCTACCGCCTGCTCACCCACCACGTCACCACCCATCGTCCCGGATGAGGGAGATCAGTACATGACAACCCGTTCGTTGCTCGCCAAGGACTGGCAGCTCGATGTCAACACCGGCACGTCCTCCGTCCCGGTGTGGACCCCGGTCAAGGGCATGACCTCCTTCAAGGAAACCATCGCCAGCACGATGGAGGACGACAGCGATTTCGACTCCGACGGCTGGGGGTCGGACCAGACCACGCAGCGCAAGTGGTCGCTGGAGTGCGAAGGGAAGAGGAAGAGGGACGCCGACAACCCCACCACGTTCGTTCCCGACTCGGGCCAGCAGTTCATCATCGACGCCGGAAACCTCGTCGGCATCGGGTCCAACATCCAGATCCGCTACTACCGCAAGGACGGCGCGCCGGACGCCTGGCAGGGCTTCGCCAGCGTGGACTACAGCGGAGGCGGTGGCGCCGTCACCGCGCTGGAGCCCTGCAACTTCAAGCTCAACGGCCAGGGCAAGCGTACGAAGCTCGACCCCTACCCGACCCTCACCACAGCCTAGGAAGCCACTCCCCTCATGCCCCGTTTCGCTCCCATCGCCGAATTCCTCGGCGAGACCCTCGATCTGCCGGTCCTCGTGCACGGCAAGGAGAAGACCTACAGCGTCGCCCCGTGCTCCGCCGAGGTCGGCCTGCGCCTCACCGCGCGCTTCTCCGACGCCAAGAAGAAGGCCGCCGACAGCGACGACGCCGACGAGGAGGTCGTCGACGACGAGACCGAGGCCGACCTGTACCGGGCCGCCCTCGGCGGCGTCTACGACGAGCTGGTCGCCGACGGCGTGCCGTACCCGACGCTGAAGATCGTCGGCCACACCGCCGTCATCTGGCACGTCTACGGAGAGAAGGCCGCCGCGCTCTACTGGGGGGCCGGCGGCGACCCAAAACGATTGACGACCTCGGACTCGACCTCGACGAGCGAGAACCCGGAGACCCCGGCGGCGGCCCGATCGACCCGGAAACCGGCCTCCGCGAGTGGTACAACCCGGAGCCGGACCAGGGCCCGGACTGGGGGGACATCTTCGAGCGCTGGAAGCTCGTAGAGCTCGACCTGCACAAGGTCTACCAGATCGACCTGGAACAGCCCGGCCTGCTCGCCGCCCGCTCCTGGCGGTGGCTGCGCCTGCGCATCGTCTCCCTGCTCTCCCTGGACTCGTGGCTGGCCGCCGCGCTCCGCTCGGAACCTACGCGCGAGGAAGGCGAGGGGGTGGAGTAGGTGGCGCTCAAGGTCGGCGACCTCGTCGCGTTCATGGAGCTCGACAACAAGGGCTTCACCTCGGGGGCCGCGCAGGTCGACCAGACCATGAACCGCCTCCAGTCGGGAGCCACTCGTACGACCGGCGCCATCGAGCGCGACGTGGTGCAGAGCTTCGCCCGGGTCGCCGACGCCATCGCCCGCGGCGTCGACCCCGATGAGGCACTGCGCGACCTCGACCGGCTCGTCGCCGGCTTCGACTCCGGCATGACCGAGATGGTCGCCGACGCGGGCACCGGCGGGCAGCGCGTCGTCTCCGAGCTGCGCAACGCCCTCGACCAGGTCGAGGACGAGGCGCGCCGGGCGGGCCGGGACGCGGGCGCGGGCCTGGCCGACGGCCTGGAGGATGGCCTCGGCGACACCTCCTCGGCCGCGCGCCGCCACGGTCAGGACGCCGGCGAGGCGCTCGGCGAGGGCACTGAGTCCTCGGGCCGCTCCCGCATGTCGGGCGCGATGTCGGGGCTGATGTCGGGGCTGAAGGCGGCGCCGTGGCTCGCTGCCGCCGCGGCGGCCGGCGCTGCCATCGGCGGCGCGCTCATGAGCGGCCTGGAATCGGCCATGGAGGCCGAGAAGGCTAAGAAGAAGCTGTTCGCCCAGGTGGGCGCGTTCGGCGACGACGCGGGCAA
The DNA here is from genome assembly GCF_014205275.1 of Sphaerisporangium siamense. Classification (NCBI taxonomy): domain Bacteria; kingdom Bacillati; phylum Actinomycetota; class Actinomycetes; order Streptosporangiales; family Streptosporangiaceae; genus Sphaerisporangium; species Sphaerisporangium siamense. The sequence goes on along the minus strand of NZ_JACHND010000001.1, from coordinate 1,719,693 downwards.
GCTGGGCAAGGTCGCGGGGGCGGTGTACGCCGACGCCTACGGCGAGTCGATGGGCGACGTCACCGACGCGATCAAGTCGGTCGTCCAGAACATGGACGGGATGAACAAGGCGGGCGAGGAATCCCTCACCGGCGTCACCAAGCGCGCCATGGACGTGGCCACGATCATGGACGAGGACGTGTCCTCGGTCACCCGCGCCGTGTCTCAGATCCTACGTACCGACCTGGCGCCGAACGCCGAAGCGGCCTTCGATCTGATCGTCAAGGGCACCCAACTCGGCCTGAACAAGAGCGAAGACCTCCTCGACAGCTACAACGAGTACGCCACCCAGTTCCGATCGATCGGCCTTGACGGGCAGACCGCACTCGGCCTCATCTCTCAGGGCTTGAAGGCGGGCGCCCGAGACGCCGATGTCGTCACCGACACGATCAAGGAGTTCGCACTCGAAGCCGTTAAGGGTGGCGACAACGTCAAGAAGGGCTTCACGGATCTCGGTCTGAACGCCGACGCCATGGTCGCCAAGTTCGCCGCTGGCGGGCCGACCGCCGCGAAGGCGTTCGACACCGTGCTGGACAAGCTGCGCGGCATCGAGGACCCGGCCAAGCGGAACGCCGTCGCTGTCGAGCTGTTCGGGACCAAGGCCGAGGACATGGCAGGCGCCCTGTACGCGCTGGATCCCTCTAAGGCGGTGGAGAGCCTTGGCCAAGTCGACGGCGCAGCGAAGAACGCCGGCGACACCCTTCAGGACACAGCATCCAACAAGGTCGAAGCCTTCAAGCGCGGCCTTGAGCAGAACGTCACCAACTTCATCGGCGAGAAGGTTCTCCCCGCACTTGAGGAATTGTGGAAGGGATTCGAGGGGTCCGGACTTTCCGAAACTCTCAGTGGAGTCCGCGATAAAGCCGGAGAAGTATTCGGCGGAATCGTCGATGACATCAAGCAATGGGCCTCCGATAACGAGGAAACCCTCGATGGCATCCGGGACAGATTCTCCGACATCTTCGAGGAGATCGGTGAGACCGTCGATTCCGCGCTCGAACTCATCCAAGAGGTGTGGGATGAGTGGGGCGACGAGATCATGGAAGTCGTCACTTTCGTCCTCGATCATGTTGGAGCGCTGATCGAGGGTGCCCTACAGACGATCAAGGGGATTTTCAAGACCATCACCGGCATGATCAAAGGTGACTGGTCGAAGGTCTGGGAGGGCCTCGGGGACATCGTCGACGGCGCGACCAAGGGAATCCGCAACATCATCAACGACGTGATGAGAGCGATTCTCAAGAGCTGGGGCCTCGACTGGGACGAGATCAAGAAGACCGTCCGCAAGAAAATCGATGACGTCGTCAAGTTCGTCGAGGATCTCCCCGACAACCTGAAAAAGATCTTCAAGGACGCGAAGAATTGGCTCCTTAACGCCGGAAAGGCCGTGATCGACGGTCTCATCGGCGGCATCAAGTCCAAGGTCAAGGAGCTGGGCGACAACCTCGCGCAGATCACCCAGTTCATCAAGGACAACAAGGGCCCCATCGACAAGGACCGCGTTCTTCTGGAGCCCGCCGGCCGGGCCATCATCGACGGCCTCATCGCCGGTATGCGCGGCTCGGAGGACAAGCTCAAGGGCGCGCTGGAGACGCTGACGGGGATCATCAAGGACGGCTTCGGCAAGACCCCGAAGTCAGACCCCCTGGTGGACTTCATCACGGCCAACACCACGAAGCTGTCGAAGCTCGCGGACGAGCGCGAGGCGATCTTGAAGCGCATCGCCGACGCCAAGGAGTACGCCAAGCAGATCGAGCAGTCAGCGAAGGACTTCGCGAAGCTCACCGGCATCGAGGATCCGACCAGCGCGTCCGACCTGACGAGCGGGCTGAAGGATCGGCTCCAGCAGATGAAGGACTTCGCGAAGAACATCCAGGAACTGGCGAAGCGCGGCCTGAACAAGACGATCCTCAAGCAGATCATCGACGCCGGCGTCGAAGGCGGCGGATCCCTGGCCGAGATGCTGGTCGGGGCCGATGACTCGGAGATCAAGGCCCTTAACAAGGCCCAGAAGCAGATCGACAGCATGAGCAAGAAGCTCGGGAAGATCGGCGCTGACGCCCTGTACGACACGGGCAAGAAGGCCGGGACGGGCTACCTGAAGGGCTTGGAAGACAGCCTGAAGAAGCTCGACGCCACGATGAAGAAGATCGTGGACGCCCTGGTCAAGGCCATCAAGAAAGAACTGAAGATCAAGAGCCCGTCGCAGGTCATGGCCGAGATCGGCGAGCAGACCATCGACGGCCTGCCCGTCGGCTTCGACAAGGCCGCCCCCCGGATGCTCGACCGGCTGAAGCTGATCGGCAAGGACATCGGTGACCAGGTCGCAGCCACCGCCCAGGCCGCGATCTCCGGGAGCGCCTACCAGGCCAGGCCGGAAGAGGCCCAGCTCAAGCGGCTCCTCGGCGGGGCGAAGTTCGGCCTTGCCGTCGAGGGTCTCCAGCCCGAGCGCGGCGGTGGCGGTTCCGGATCGGTCCCCCCGGCCGCGCCCACCGGCGGAGGCGACCCGTACTCCTCGCCGCAGGACGCCGTCGGCGGCAAGCCGTCCGTCGTCGTCAATATGCCGAACGCTGTGATGCGCGAGGAGGCCGACGCCCAGCGGCTCGGCAACGAGTTCGGCTTCAAGTACCTCGCCACCCCCTGACCCCACCCAGCGACGAAAGGCGGTTCCGCGTGCCCGGAAACGACGGTGAACTGTCGTTCGCCGAGAAGATTCGCACCCTCCAGTTCGCCACCGGCCAGACCCGCCCGCGGCGCCGCGAGACCCGTGACGAGGACGGCCGGCGGCGGCGCGTGGTCACCGAGCGGACCGACTCCGGTGCCATCGCCCAGGTCACCAACCGCAGCGACGCGCGGGGCGACCACCAGGACGTGACGATCCACGCCCCGCTCATCACCGGGGTCGGCAAGGCGGTGAACGCGTGACCACCGCCCGGACCCGCTCCATCGCGGCCCGCCGCGAGGCCGACATGCTCGACGCGTGCGCCGACCTCCAGGAGGCGCTCGCCGCCGCCAAGCAGGCGTACGAGGACAACCCCTCCGAGGAGACCCTCGCCGCGCGGCGCGCCGCCATGGAGCATGTGCACGCCTTCCGCGGGTTCATCCGCTCCGTCGCGCGGGTGCGCCAGCTCCGCGGCTACCTCGCCACCGGCATGATCGACCAGCGGCAGCTCACCGCCGAGGAGCGCCAGTACGTCGAGGCGGAGCTGGAGCGCCTGGAGCCGCAGTTCGGGGCGTTCGCCGACGGCCAGGGCGCGCCCGCGCCCGCTCGCGCAGGAGACGCCCAGGTACAGGCCAAGACGATCCGCGGCCGGGGTCGCGCCCACGCTTCCGGAGGTGCCTGATGGCTTGGTCCGCGTCCGGCCTGTTCGTCGCCACCCACATCGACCAGTGGGACGCGAGCAACCTCGGCATCGACCTCACCGCCGAGACGCACAAGGCCGCCTTCTGGGGCTCCAGCGTCACGCCGAACTTCGACACCGACACCGCCTACAACACCGCGCCATGGAACAGCGGGCAGTCCTCCGGTGCGGGCTACACCGCGGGCGGTCCGCTGCTCACCGGCACCACGCTGGCCGCCGTGTCCGGCTCGATGCGGTGGGACGCCGACAACATCCAGCTCGACAACTCCACCATCACCGCCGAGGGCCTGATCATCTACGCGCCGGCGAACTCCAGCCGGCTGATCTCGGCGACGTGGTTCGGCGCGGTCAAGGAGACCCAGGACGGCACGTTCCTCATCACCTGGCACGCGAACGGCATCGCGGCCCTCGACCTGACCCCGTAGGGAGATCCGGGTGGCGATCGTCCAGCAGTACCTCGTCCCCGAGGAGGCGCATTTCCTCGGCAGCGCCTTCCCGGCCTTCGACAAGATCAACGGCACGAACTTCCCGGTCAGCAGGCTCCTGTACGACGCTACGAACATCGAATCGGCGTACTGGAAGATCGAAGCTGTCAACTACGCATCCGGATCGTGGGCGTGCGAGCTCATCTGGTACGCGGTCAATGCCACCACCGGCACATGCAGGTGGCGGGTGGCCGTCGCTGCCATCACCCCCGACAGCGACAGCCAAGACGTCGAGACCAAGGCGCTCGCCACAGCCCAGGCGGTCGACGACGCCCACCTCGGCACCACCTCGAAACGACTGCACAAGGCCGTGCTGAGCATCAGCAACCTCGACAGCGTCGCGGCCGGCGACGAGGTGTGGGTGCAGGTCTCCCGTGAGGCCAACCACGCCAACGACACCCTCGCCAACGACGCCGCGCTCACCTCTGTCCGGCTGTCCTACTCCGACACGTAAGGGGGCGGCGTGGCGGTCAGGTTCTCGGCCGACGCACAGGACTACACCCGATCGCTCGGCCTCGGCTCCCAGACCCAGTGGGCCGTCTCCTGCTGGATGAAGCTGTCGGCCGACCGCAACGCGGCCGCCACCGCGTGGAGCCTGGACGACGGCAGCGGCACGTCGTTCTACCTGGGCAGCGACACCGACGGCACCACCATGTACGTGTGGGACTTCGGCGGTGCGGACGCCTACGGCTCCAGGGCCCTGTCGGTGGGCACCTGGTACTACTGGGGCGTCAGTTCCAACAACGGCAGCGGCGTCGTCATCTCGCGCGCCGCCGGCGACACGGGCTTCACCGCCACCCCGTGGAGCGGGGGCGTCGCCAGCCTTTCCCTCGCCACGCTGCGGCTCGGTGAGACCGCGCTCGGCGGTGAGTGGCTCAACGGATGCCTCGCCGCGGTGAAGGTCTGGTCCGGTGCCGCCTTGAGCCAGGCCGAACTGGAGGCCGAGGCATGGTCGTACATGCCGCGGCGCGCGGCGAACCTCGCCGCCTGGTATCCGCTCACCCGCGCAGAGACAACCGACTACTCCGGCGCCGGGCGCACGCTGTCCGGCGGGTCCGGCACGGCCACCGAGGACGGACCGCCGATCCCCTGGCGGCAGGGACGCCCTCGCCGCCTCACCCCCCTGTCGGTCCCGGCGGAGGCGACACCGGGCACCATCGCGGCCCACTGGTCGATGCCGGCCCCGGGTGTGGCCACCGGCGTCACCCAGCACCCGAGCGTCATCGCGGCGCCGTGGACCATGCTCGCCCCCGAGGTGTTCACCGGCGACCCGGTCACCCCGGTCGAGGCGGGGCTGCTGCCCGCGCCCTGGTCGATGCCCGCGCCCACAGTTCAGGCGTTCAAGAACGCCACGGTGGCCGCCCCGCTGATCGCCGCCCCCTGGTCGATGCCCGCGCCTGCGATGTCGGTGCCCGTCAACGCGGGCGACGACCTCGACGGTCCCGGACAGCTCAGCTTCAACGGCTTCAAGTTGGGCGGCGGCACGCGCTACCCGTTCATCCAGCTCGACGGGGCGTCCGTCGACCTGCCCGCTCTCGACAACGGCAACGTGCCCCATCCCACGGCGGACGGATCCATATCGGGCCAGAAGCTCCCCCAGTCTCGGATCATCACCCTGACCACGCGCATCCGGGCACCGCGCGACCAGATCGAGCAGGCCGCGCTCGACTTCCTCAACGGCCTGCCCGCAGCCGAGGCCGACGAAGAGCTGCCGCTTGCGATCCGCGTCATGGACACCATCTACGTCGGCCGCGGCGCGGTGATCCGCCGGGCCGCCCCCATCGACAAGCGGTTCCGCGTCGGCCGGGTCGAGGCGGTCGTCCAGTGGGAGCTGTCGGACCCGCGGCTGTACTCGCGGGCCTTGCATTCGGCGACCATCCCCGACGGCTCGGCCGTCGACGTGTTCAACGCCGGCAACCGCAAGACCCGGCCGCTGGTGCGCGTGCCCGGACCCGCGCACGGGCCGTCGCTCACCTCCGAGCAGATCCTCGGCGACGGGCGGTCCGTCCTGCGGGTCGTCGAGTTCGACCTTGAGGTGGCCGCCGGCGAGACGCTGATCATCGACCCCGAGCACAACACCGCGACCATCGGTGGCGTCTCCAAGGTCCGGTACCTCACCGGCGCGTCCCTGGCGGTCGGCTCCTGGGTGCTGGGCCGCGGCGCCACCACCATCGAGTACGTCACCCAGGAGGGCGGCGCCCCGCCGATCACGGTGCTGTGGCGCGACGCCTGGATCTGATCGACCCGCGAGGAGGAGATCCGTGCCCGCTGACGTGCGTGACGTCTCCGTCGCCATCTCCGACGGGCCCGGCACCATCGCCCGCCCAGGCGGCGCCCAGGTGGGCGACGTGCTTCTCTTGTTCGCGAGCACGTGGGTGGACCCCATCACCGCGTTCGGCCCGCCGTCCGGCAACTGGGGCGCTCCGATCGCCGAGCGGACCGGGGTGGACAACGGCGGCGTGAAGGTCTGGCGGCGGACCATGACCAGCAGCGAGCCGAACACCTACTCCATCCCGGTGCCGGAATCGTTCGCCGACTGCACCTTTGCGATCCTGGCGGTGAAGAACGCCGACGCCAGTGCCATCCAGGTGGCCGCCATCGCGCAGCCCGGCGTCACCCCCACCAGCGCGCCATCCACCCCAGGCATCACGCCGGCCGTGGCGAGCAGCTTGGAGATCCGGTTCGTGTCCGGCGTGCCGCACGGGCCCAACCCGGCGGCCAGCATCGGCGTTCCCGCGGGGTACACCCCGCGCGCCGTCCAGGCCGCGAGCTTCTTCGTCCGCTCCACCTTGGCGACCCGCGGCCTGGTGTCCTCGGCGCCGGTCGGCGCGATCGCGTTCCCGACCACCGATGGCGAGCTGCGCAACTACGTCAGCTTCACGCTCATCGTCGGCAGCAAGGTCACCTCGGGCGGCCCGCCCCCCACTCCGCCGACCTTTCCGGCCTTCACCCCGACCGCCGGTGACGCCGAGGTCCGCTACACCGTGCATGACTACCTGACCGGCTCCTACGTGGGCGATCTGCCCACCGTGCGGCAGGTCCGCTACGGCCGGCGCATCGGCCAGGAGTCCCCATGGGAGGGCTTCATCCCACTGCCGTCCCGCACGGAGGGCGACCAGCTCGCCGAGATCATCCCCCGCGACCGGACCGATCTGACAACCGGGGTCGGGCGGCTCGTCGTGCACTCCTGGCGCGGCGGCGTGCTGTGGGGCATGCACTGGCTCACCGACGCCCTGCCCGCCCGCTCCGCGCGCGGCGGCGTCGGCATGCAACTGCGCGGCACCACCCTGGACGGGCACTGGCAACGCCTGTTCCCCACTGACCCGCCCGACTTCGACGGCGACCTGCTGGAGGTGTTCCGCGCCGTCATCGCCGACATGCAGGCCACCGGCTCCAACCTCGGCCTGTCCTGCTCAGCGGGAACGGCGGGGGTGTCCCGGCCGCTGACGGCCGACGACACGGGCACCTCCTATGGCCAGCTCCTCCAGACCTACGCCCGGGCAGGCGGCGGCCTGGAGCACGTGCTCAACCCGACCGTCATCGGAGGGTCGATTCAGCGCCTGGTGAAGCTGGGCGCCCCGAAGATCAGCAACACCGACACCGAGCACGTGTTCTCCGAGGGCGCGGACGGCGGCGACATCACCGCCTGGCGGATCGAAACCTCCGCGCTGCGCGGCGGCACCCGCGTCGGCGTCACCGGCGGCACCCCACCGGCCGACGACGCCACCTCCAGCAGCCAGCCCGTCCGCTCGACGCTCATCACCACCGAGCACGTCGCGGCCGGGTGGCCGATCTACGACATGCGCATCAACCACCCCGGCGCCAGCATCGACCCGCAGGTGGTGCAGGACTACGCCGCCTACGCCGCCGCGCGCGCCGGAGGAGCACCGTCCACGTTCGCCTTCGACATCCTGCTCGGCAAGGAGTCCACCTTCGGCCCGAACTCCTGCGGCGACTGGGCCCGGTTCATCCTCGACAACCCGTGGTTCCCGCCCACCGACGACGGCGGCGCCTCCTTCAACTTGAGGCAGCGCATCATCGGCTGGGAGCTCACGCCGGCCGAGCGCGGGTCCGGCGGCAAGGACCGGCTCACCCTCATCACAGACCAGGAGGTCGAACTGTGAGCCTCAACCCCTACCCAGCGGACCAGAACGAGATCCTGCGCGACCTCCAGCGGCAGATCAACGCGCTGGCCGCCGAGGTGAAGAGGGTCACCGGCGTGCCGGTCACCAAGGCGTCGGCCCCGTTCCTCGTCCCCTCCGCATCAGCCCCGGCCGCGCCGTCGTCCGGCGCGTACCTGTACGTGTCGGGCGGCGAGGTGTACGTCCGGTCGACGAGCAGGCACTACAGCACGCTGCCGCCCGAGGTGCCGCAGGCCGCCGAGGTCGCCCCGGCGGCCAACATCACCTCCGGCAACGCGCCCTCGTCCTACTCCCAGTCCTGGGCCCAGCAGATCTACGACGGCCTCGTGTCCAGCAAGAACACGATCAACGCGACGCTCGTCGCACTGAAGAACGCCGACCTGATGCTCGGCTGACCTCCAGGGAGGACACGCCATGCCACTGTGGCCCACGCTCAAACACCGTGTCGGCCGCCGTGGCGCCACCCTCTGCGTGTTCGCCGTGCTCGACCTCGGCTATGCCGGCGTCCTGCTCACCGCGCCCGCGACCGGCAGCTACCTGTTCCTCGCCGCGCTGCTACCACTCCCGTTCTGGGCGGGCATCTGGGCCGCGATCGGCGTGCTCTGTGCGGTCCAGGCGTGGATGCACGCCGATCGCATCGCCTTCACCGCCGCATCTCTGATCAAGGTCGTGTGGGGGATGGTGCACCTGGCCGGCTGGGCCCTCGGAGTCCTGCCGCGCGGCTGGGTCCTGGCGATCTTCTTCCTCGTCTTCGCCGCCCTGGTGGCGGTGATCGCGGGGTGGCCCGAGGGCGGTGAGCGTTGAGCACCGAGGTCGTCGTCGCCGTCATCGCCGGAGTGTCGGCCGTCATCGGCGCCGGCTTCTCCTACCGCGCGTCCACTCGGGCCAACGCGGTCGAGGAGGACAAGGTCGACGCGGCGGCCTACGAGCGCGCGAAGGCGATCTATGAGAGCGCACTGAAGACCTTGGAGGAGCAGCTCGAACGGATGCGCAGGCGCCTGGACGAGGTGACCGACCAGCTCACCCGAGAGCAGGACTCCTCGATGGCGATGCGCCTCCAGATCCGCGAGCTACAGGCACAGGTGTCCACGTTCGAGCGCACCGTTTCCGACCTGCGGCTCCAGCTCAGCAAGAGCGGGATCGAACCTCTGGCCCACCCGAAGGAGCATCCGTGATCGAGCCCATCCCCCCGAAGCCGAGTAACGCGGCCGGCCTGCGCCCCGAGGACGGCGACCAGGACGGCGTCGACCAGACCCCGGAGGAGCCCGATGACGACCTCGCCTGACCGGGCCCTGCTGGCCATCATGGCCTCACAGAAGGGCTACCAGGAGCGCATCAGCGGCTGGACGAAGTTCGGCCAGTGGTACGAGGACCTGAAGGACGCGCCGGGGTTCGCGGAAGCGCCGTGGTGCCAGATGAGCATCTCTTGGGCGGCCGAGCAGGCTGGGATCCCCGAGAGCGTGATTCCGCGCATGGCCTACACCCCCTACGCCGCGCAGTGGTTCGCCGACCGCGGCCGGTGGGGGCGAACGCCGAGGGTGGGCGGGCTGGTGTTCTTCGACTGGGGCGGCTCCCACGACATCGGCAAGATCGATCACGTCGGCCTTGTCCGGGGCATCCTGCCCGACGGCCGGATCCTCACCCTCGAAGGCAACACCGCCAACCAGCTCCTAGAGCGCCGCCGGAGCCTGGCGGGCGTGGCCGGCTTCGGATACCCGGACTACGGCGCGGTGAAGACGCAGACCTGGACGGAGAAGCTCATGGACTCCCTGCCCGTGCTGAAGCTCGGCACCGTCGGCTTCATCGTGAAGACCGTGCGCGCCTGCCTGTTCGCCCGCGGGCGCGTGCCCATCTCGGCGTACGGCGCGCCCGAGAAGTTGAAGGCGTGGCTGGAGTCGACCCGCTACGACACCCAGCTCGTCGAGCTGGTGGAGGCGTTCCAGGTCGCCGAGGGGCTCCACGCCGACGGCGAGGTCGGCCCGAAGACTTGGCCCAAGCTCATCCTCCCCTGACCCGATCCCTCTCCCAGGAGTGCCCCATGCTCGCATCCATCCTGCGGACCGTCGTCCCCGTCATCGTCGGCGTCCTGCTCGGCCAGGCGCTGAAGATCGGGCTCACCCTTCCCGAAGGGGCGGTCACCGAGGTCGTCACGGTGGTCGTCACGACGGCCTACTACACCCTCGCCCGCCTGGTCGAGAAGTGGCAGCCCGCACTCGGCTCGTTCCTGCTGTCGCTCGGCCTGACGTCCAAGAAGCCGGTGTACACCAACGCCCAGAACGTGACCTCGCTCCGGGCGTAGACTCATCACCTCACGGCAAGACGCGTACGCCGTCAGCCGCCCCCCGGGGGGCGGCGAAGGTCTCTCGGGGCCCGCGCACGATCACCCCGCTCGACCTCTTCGGAGGCGGGCGGGGTGTTTTCGCGTTGACGGAGTACTAGCGCTTCTTCTTGGCGATGTACCGCCGAAGGCAGTCATTGACCACGTCTGTCACGTTGGTGCCCTCTTCGTCCGCCTTGCGTTTGGCTTCGTCCCACACTTCGTCGGGCACGCGGACCGTGCGGTTGGGCGTCTGGCCGGTCGCTGGACGGCCACGCTTCTTTTCTGCCATGGCAGAACCTTAGGTCTACCTCGGCTTTCGTGGTTGACGTGTCCAATCCGACATGCATATTCTGCCATTGCATTAATTGGCTATGACCAGGCAAGTCATCGAATAGACAGAGCGGCCCCCGCCAGGCGACACCACCGCCAGACGAGGGCCTTGATCAGGAAGTGAGTCCCGATCCATGAGTCAGCGTACGACCTGCCCGCCCTGGTGCAACACCGCCCACAGCTCCGTCGACGTCGAGCACGAGAGCATCCAGCACGTCCTGGAAACCCCGCGCGGGGACGTCGCCCTCCAGCTCCTCCAGCAGCCCGGCGCGCCGGTGCGGATGCTGGCCGCCACCCTCCGCCCGGGCACCTCCGAGCACGGCGACGCCGACCTCGCCCTCGACGACGCCGAGGCCCTGGCCCGCGCGATCCTCGCCCAGGTCGCCGCGGCGCGCGCCTGAGCGGTCACTCCGCGGGCGGTTGCGCCTTCACGTACACGCCCATGCCTTTCACCGTCTCGACGAGGCCCTCGTCCTTCAGCACCTGGACCGCCTTGCGGAGGGTGTCGCGGGCGACGTCGAACTCGCCCTCCAGCTCGACCAGAGACGGGATGCGCCGGCCGACCGGAATCTTGCCGGAGGTGATGCGCTCGCGCAGCGCGTTGGCCACTTGCCGGTACGGCGGGATGGGCGAGTCGCGGTCGATCCCTCGCGTCACGCTAGGTGACCAGCATGGACGAGCCATAGCTACCCCAGAGGCTAGACGGGGGTAGTACACCGGGCTTACGGTGGGTAACGCTACGACAACGAGACGGGGCCCGCAGGCGCTGACACGCCGTACGGGCCCCTCGCCGGACATCGGAGGTCCGACTGTGAGAAACGTAGTGCCATCAGGCATGACCGTCGAGGGCTGGGCTCTGTTCGTCTCCGACGCCGGCCGCTACTGGGCCACGCGGGTGAAGCCGTTCAGCGACGCCGAGGGCACGGCCGGCGCATGGCGGACGGTCGACGCCGACGATGAGCGCACCCTCGCCCTGGAGATCGCCGAACAGGAATCCCTGGCGGCTCTAGCAACCCTAGGCGACGAGCAGTGAACGCCGCGGCCGAGCACGGACTCACCGAGTTCGAGAACCTCCGCTGCGACGAGGACGGCATGCTGCGAGCGACCCACACCTGCAGCGGGCGCGAGGCGTGCGGGGAGACGTGGGAGGAGATTCGCCTCGACGCCCTTGTCATCCGCTTCAGCGAGGCCCTGAAACGGTTATGGCCGTGAGCGCCCTGTCCCTCGCCCAAGTCCAGCAGCGCTACGGGCGTACGTGGGAGATCACCGACTTCCACGGCGGGTGGGTCGCCGTGCGGCGTCACTTCTGGTCGGACAAAGCCGCCCGGTATGGGATCACCAACGTGCTCGGGGCCGACGACCTCGACGAGCTCGCCCGCCAGCTCGAAGAGCAGGCGCAGGCCGAGGCGCTGCGGCGTAGCCGGCCTCTGCCCGACCCTGGGGCGATCCCGCCGCCCTCGCGGCCGAGCCCGTCCTCCTAGCCCTCCAGGCTCCCGCCCGGGTCCCCACACCGGACGGGGCGAGCCCCCGGTCCCTGCGCGCGCGATAGCGCAGGGACCGGGGGCTCTTTTCGTGCAATGAAAAAGGGCCCATTCAAGGGCCCTGATTAGCAATCTGATTTCACATGTACGTCGCTGTGTGGCTTCCAGGTCAAATGGGATACCGTACGTCGCTAAATTCGGTATATTCCGTAGTCAGATGCTCTATCCATTGAGCTACGGCCGCCTGACTGCCTCGATAAGCATAGCGGGTCTTGGGCAGTGTGCCGAACCGGTTCGGGAAGAGGGGGGTCGGTGCCTCTGGGGGGCTGGTGTTCTGGTGGGGGCGGGGCTTGGGTGAGGGGGGCTGGCGGGCAGGGGGGGCGGTCGGGTGAGGGGGACGGGGTGGGGCTATGGGGCGGCTACTACGTGGATTTGGAAGTCGAGGCCGCTGACGATTTGGCCGGGCCTGATCTTGCGGGTTTTGCGGAGTTCGACGTCGCCGTCTACCAGGACGTTGCCTTCGGCGATCAAGTGTTTGGCCTCGCCGCCGCTTTCGGTGATGGAGCAGTACTTCAGCAGGTCGCACAGAGGGATGTAGTCCGTGCGGAGCTGGAAGGTCTGCTCCAGGAAGGTCTCGTCGTCCACGAGCCCCAGCATATGGACAGTTGGATGGCCGGACGGTGCCATGACGGTCATGCGGCCCTCCAACGAGAGGGAGCCCCGCCCAGGTCGTGACCCAGGGTGAGCCGGGCCGGGGGGCGATGGGTCGATGCCTATGTGACGTTCGGCCAGACCCGATGTGACGTTGAGCGAGGTTCCCGGTTGCGTGGGTGAGGGGGTGTGGTGGTGGGTGCACAGAAGGGGGGTTAGGTGGATCTATTGGGCGGGTCTGGGGGAACTGGGCAAAAGGAGGTCAAGCTTTCTCGGGGGTGGGCGTGGCGGTGGGGGTGGGCGGCAATGACAACCGCGACATCCCTGTACGTGGCGAGCACTTCGGGATCGAGACATGGACCAGCCAGCCCTTCACGGCATCGCCGGTTTCTCGACGCCGATCGTCGTCGCCGTCGGGTTGGCCTGTCTCGGCGTCGCGGTCATCGTGATGGCGGCCGTGCTGGTCAGGCGGCGGCATCGGTCGTCTGTCACCGTGGACGAGCATGAGCAGCATGTCGTGCGCTTCAGGCGGCCGCATCGGTCGTCCGTCACCGTGGACGAGCACGAGCAGCACGTCGTGCGCCTCAGGCGACTGCTGCAACGGACCCAGTACGACTATCCGCGCCCGACTCTGGCCGGCCTGGTCCAGTCGTCGCGGCGAGAGGGGCTGACGATACGCCTGCACGTGGCGGGGGCGCCCAGGCACCTGCCGGATCCGGTGGATCTGGCCGGGATGCGGATTCTGGAGGAGGCGCTGACCAATACGCTGCGGCACGGGACGCCGAGTGCGACGGTCGTGCTGGCGTACCGGGCGGATCGGATCGTCCTCACGGTGGACAACCGGTTGAAGGGGAGGCTGCCGGCTTCGCACGGCGCACGCCAAGGGGTGGAGACCATGCGGCGGCGCGCGGCGAAGCTGGGCGGGTCGGCGTGGGCCGGGTTGTATCAGGGCGGATGGCGGGTGCATGCCGAGCTTCCGTACCGGGCGGCCTGATGAGGACGAGAATCGAGCATGGCCTTCGCCAAGCGCTCTGAGCAGCCTCGGTTCCGTTATGCGTGGAAGCGGCCACTGGGCGGTCGAATGAATCTGATGACGTTCTCGGCTCCGCGGTTGGTCGAGTCGGCCTCGCGGTGCCGGCGCCTCGGACCGGGTGAGGCGGGGGTGGTCAGGCGTGAGGGGTTGGGGTGGGTGGGGTCTTGTCGCGGGTCTTCTTGGGGAACAGGGTGTAGGACAGGGGCCATAGGAGGGCGATCACCGGGACGCGGGCCAGGCCGAGCATGAAGTCGGTGAGGGCGGCGGTGCGGGAGGGGTCGTCGATGAACCAGATGGCCGAGCCGAGCAGGGCGCACGCGATGCCGTAGGCCAGAACTATCCGTAGCCACATGCCCCATTCGTACTTGGCTCTCGCCATTCCGCCGGCGGGGGGCTTCCATGGGGGTGGGCCGCCGGAGAGGCGGTGGGCGGCCACCTGGTCGGCCCAGCGGATCGTGCGGTGGCCGAAGACGATCGAGTAGGCGAGGTAGGCGGCGGCCAGGCCGTGGGTCCACTCGGCGGTGCCGCCGCTGCGCAGGTCTATCACGGTGGCGGCGAGCAGTACGACGTCGATGAGCGGGACGGCGATCAGGAAGACGTTGCTCAGCGCGCGCCGGCGCAGCTTGTAGCGTGTCAGCAGGCCGAGGCCCAGCAAGATCCAGAACCCGATCTCACATCCGATGATGACGGCTACGATCACACGTCCAGCCTTGGCCATGGCGGAGCGGCCGTCGTCGTCGGCGATGATGAACCCGTCTACATCCTTGTATGTACGGGTGTGCCGTAACACGGACGGTGTCGCGGGGAGTGCGGACATGGTGCGATGAGAGGCATGAATCCGTTCCGGCAGGACGCCTTGGTGGGGGTCGCGGTGTTCGCCCTCGGCATCGTCCTGCTGGCCAGCGGCGCGTACGTCCACCGAGGTCAGCCGGTGGCGCTGCTGGCGGTGCCGCTGGCGATGACCTGCGCGGGCGTGGTCCTGCGGCGGCGCAGGCCCGTGGCGGCGCTGGTGGTCGGCGTGGCCGGCATGGTGGCCGACCTGTGCGTCGGGCCCTCGCTCGGCACGGTCCTGGTCTTCACCGACAACCTGTACTCGCCCACGTTGTACGGCCCGCGCCGCCTGGCCACGTGGCTGCTCGGCGCCACGGTCGTGCTCGCCGTGGTGACCGGCGCGGTCGCGGGGTTCATCGCCAGGGACTGGGGCGCGCTGGCGGTCGCGGGCGTGCAGGCCGGCCTGGTGCTGACGACGCCGACCATCACGGCCATGATCATCCGTCAGCACCGCGACCAGGTGATCGCCGAGCGCGTCCGGGGCGAGCAGGTCGCGCGGCTGGCCGCCATGGACCGGCAGGCGGCCGTGACGGCCGAGCGCACCCGCATGGCCCGTGAACTGCACGACCTCGTCGCGAACCACTTCAGCGCCGTGGCGATCCAGTCCGCCGCGGTGATCGCCCGCACGGATCTCGACCGGGCGGCGGTGCGGAAGGTGCTGGAGTCGATCCGGGAGAACAGCGTGCGGGGGATGGCCGAGATGCGGACGATGATCGGCCTGCTGCGCGCCGAGGACGAGGAGCCCGAGACGACGGGCCACCGCCTGAGGGACGCGTCCGACCTGGTGGCGCGCTCGTGCCGCGCCGGGCTGGCCGTCGATCTGGCGGTGTCGGGCACGCCGCGCGATCTGCCGCCGTCCATCGAGCTGGCGGGCTACCGCATCCTCCAGGAGTCCCTGACGAACGCGATGAAGCACGGCACGGGCCGTGCGGGCGTGCGTGTGCGGTACGGGCAGGACGAGGTCGTGCTGACCGTCGAGAACCCGTGCGCGACCGGTCCGGCGGGGCTGCCGGGGTCCGGGGCGGGGCTGGTGGGCATGGCCGAGCGCGCGGCGCTGGTGGGGGGCACGTTCACGGCGGGCCCGCACGACGCGGACGGTGACGCCGGGCGGTTCTGGCGCGTCGTGGCCACGCTGACCGTGGAGTCGCAGCCGTTCGAGGCCAAGCTGATCACGGCCGAGGACCGCGCATGATCAAGGTACTGGTCGCGGACGACCACGCCGCGGTACGCGCGGGGGTGGTGCTGATCCTGGAAGGCGAGTCCGACATCGAGGTGGTCGGCGAGGTCTCCGACGGGGAGGCGGCGGTGCGCGCGGCCGAGGAGCTGCGGCCGGACGTCGTGCTCATGGACATCCGCATGCCCAGGCTGGACGGCATCTCCGCCACGCGCCGGCTCGCCGGCATCGCGGACGTGCTCGTCCTGACCACGTTCGACCTGGACGAGTACGTGTTCGGCGCCCTGCGCGCCGGGGCCGCCGGGTTCCTGCTGAAGAACACCGACGCCGACGCGCTCGTCCAGGCGGTGCGGCTGGTGGCGCGTGGCGAGGGGCTGATCTCCCCGTCCGTGACCCGCCGGCTGATCACGGCGTTCGCCCGGACGAACGAGCTGGAGCCGCGGGACCTCGGCGTGCTGACGCCGCGTGAGCGCGAGGTGCTCGCCTGCGTGACGCGGGGCATGTCGAACGCCGAGATCGCCCGTGCGCTGGACATGAGCGAGGCGACGGCGAAGACGCACGTCAGCCGCATGCTGGGGAAGCTGGGCCTGCGCAGCCGGGTGCAGGCCGCGATCCTGTACTCCGGTATGTGAAGGCGCCGGCCGGTCAGCCGGCGACGAGCAGCGACAGGGTCTCGGCGACACAGGCGGGCCTGGCCGCGCCCTCGACCTCGACGGTGACGCGGAGGCCGACGAGCGCCCCGGACGGCGTGTCCTTGACCTCGACGATCTCGGCGCCGGCGCGGATCCGGGCGCCGACGGGGACGGGCGTGGGGAAGCGCACCTTGTTGAGGCCGTAGTTGACGACCATCTTCGGCCCCTCGACCCGGTAGAGCGAGCGGACGAGCGAGGGCAGCAGGGCGAGGCTGAGGTAGCCGTGCGCGATGGTGCCGCCGAACGGCCCCGCGGCGGCGCGCTCGGCGTCCACGTGGATCCACTGGTGGTCATCGGTGGCGTCGGCGAACAGGTCCACCTGCCGCTGGGTGACCTCGCGCCAAGGGGTGTGCCCGAGGTGCTCGCCTTGGGCCGCCTTCAGCGCCTCGACGCTCGGGAAGATCCGCATGGCGTCATCGTACGGCGACCGTTCTCTCAGCCCGGCGGCGCGGTCCCTTGGCCGGAGGACCAGGCGGCGTACCGGACGACGTCGATGGCGATCACCGGCCCGGCGGGCGGCCGCTCGGCGTACTGCGGGTACTTGGCGATCAGGGCGCCGAGGGCGGGGAGGCGCTCGTCCTCGTCTCGCAGGACCGTCGCGAGGCCGTCCGCCCGCACCCACCACAGGCGCGTCCAGTCCTCGTCGTAGTGGTCGACGAGGACGCAGACCTGGGGGTTCGCGCGGATGTTGCGGATCCGCCGCAGGTCGGTGGTGGTCTTCGGCTTGTGGTCGACGGCCGTCAGGATGCGGCCGCCCTGGA
This sequence comes from Sphaerisporangium siamense, assembly GCF_014205275.1. Lineage (NCBI taxonomy): Bacteria > Bacillati > Actinomycetota > Actinomycetes > Streptosporangiales > Streptosporangiaceae > Sphaerisporangium > Sphaerisporangium siamense. The sequence goes on along the minus strand of NZ_JACHND010000001.1, from coordinate 1,702,392 downwards.
CGGCGAACGTGATCGGGACGAGGTGCGGGGCCCGGTCGTCACCGGTCGTGCCCAGCCTGGCCACGCGCGCGTCGGCCAGCCTCGCGCGCGCCCAATCGTCCGGCGCCGGTCCGCCTTCTTCGGCCACACAGGTATCCAAGCACGTGACGGGCGGTGCGGGCGCGTCCTGCCGCGGGTGTCGCGGGCCTGGGTCAGGTGTCGGGCCGGCGGGGAAAGACGTGATCACCGGGGTGATCCAGGGGCAGGACGCAGCGACGGTCGCCGTCGGCTTCCGCGCAGCGCACGGCCTCGTCTCGCCGGGGAAGCGGAGGCGGTTCCGAAGGGGGGGTTGCCATGGGAAGCTGCCTGTTCTCCAGGGTGGGCCCCTGGACCGAGACTCATGATTGCACGGGGCTCCCCGATATCGCTTCCAGAAGAACACGCCCCGGCCAGCCGGGAATGTCCGCATACCTTCCGGCATTCCCCGACACCCTGCTCCGGCCCTCCTACGAGGCGGCATGGCGGCTCTTCCCGGACGTGCGGCCGCCGGAGATCCTCGCCATCCAGACCTTTCACGACGTCCCCGGCGTTGCCGGCGAGCCTGGACGGGGCGGCGCGGCGCCCGTCCTGAGCCTGCGCTCACACTGATACGGGCTCATCGCCGCGCGAGGCGTCCCGGCCGGATGACGACGCCGAGGATGCGCTTCGCGGAGTAGAAGCCGTGGTACCGGGAGTCGCGGCTGCCGGTTCCGTCCCCGATGACGACCAGGCGCCGCACCGTTTCCATGGCGCGACGGCATTCGTCGTGAAAGCGATCGGCGAACCGATCGGCGGAGCGCGGATGATTCACTCCGCCCGGACATGCCGGGTCGGCGACGACGCGTTTCTCATTCGCCGGTCGCCGTTCTCCGGCATGCGAAAGACGCCAGCGTGCTCGCCCGCGTCAGAATCGGCTCGTGATCGGAGCCTGGCGCCCGCACAGCCCTCCGTCGGCGCCGGAACTCGTCAGTACACCCCGTTTCACCTGGACATCGACCGGCGACAACGCGTCGTCGTGATCGCCCCCGCGACCACGTGCCCGTCGTCGGCCCCCGTATTCAGAACCATGCGCCGGAACCCCTGTCCGGTCGCATTGGTTCATCGTCGCCGAATCAGCGTCATGCTCTCCCTTCCACCCCTGGGGATCGACGCGATGTCCGCGTTCTTCAAGGATTCTGACCCGCGCCCTGACGTCGCTCAAGCGCCGGGACTGCCATATATCGCAGTTTTCCTGCCACCGTCCGGCCTACGATGCTGACGTGCATGAGGAACTCGCGGCGGCATTGGAACCAGTGCTCCGCGATCTGCGGACGACCTGCGTGGTGCCCTTCGAAATCCGCGAGCCTTCCGGACTCTATTGGGACGGACTGGCGGGCGCCATGTTCTACGGGCCGGACGGCAGCGGGCAGGGCGTCTCCGTGACGCCCGGCGCGGATCCGGTCGAGCAGACGGCCTGGCTCGCCGATCAGGTGCAGGAATGGGCGGTGGAAGCGCTGTGGGCGGCGGGCCTGCCGGCGGTGTGGCCGCACTGTCCGGCACATCCCGACTCCCACCCCCTGACCGCCGAGGCGAAGAACGGCCGGGCCGCCTGGTTCTGCCCGCGCACCGGCGAACAGATCGCTCTGATCGGCGAGCTGCCCGCCGTCGCGTAGGCACGGCGACGACATGCCGCGCGTCGTCACCAGCGCATGGGCCCGAAACGGTCGATGAACCGGCCCGTTCCCGCGTCGGCGCCCTCGGTCGCCAGCGTGACGATCGCGTCGGTGCCCTCGCTCACGGTCTGGGTGCCGCTGTGCCCGTTGAGGTCGGTCGCGGTGTAGCCGGGGTCGGCGGCGTTGACCCGGATTCCGGGCAGCGCCTTGGCGTACTGCGTCGTGAGCATCGTCACCGCGGCCTTCGAGGGCGCGTACAGCGGCGAGGAGACCTTCGACTCCACGCGGTCCGGGTCGTGGGTCAGCGCGAACGACCCCATGCCGCTGCTCACGTTGACGATCGCCGGGTGCTCCGACCGGCGCAGAAGGGGCAGGAAGGCGCTGGTCACCCGGATGATGCCCACGACGTTGGTCTGGAAGACCTCGGCGGCGGCGTCCCCGGTCAGTTCTTCGGCGGGCAGGCGCCGGCCGGTGATCCCGGCGTTGTTGACGAGGACGTCGACGCGGCCCTCGCACGCGTCGACGTCGGCCGCCGCGGCGGCGACGGACGCGTCGTCGGTGACGTCGATCCGCACGAAGCGCACGCCGAGCTCGTCCGCCGCCGCCCGTCCGCGTTCAGGGTCGCGGGCGCCGAGGATGACGGTGTGGCCGAGGTCGCGGAGGCGGCGGGCGGTCTCGAACCCGAGGCCCTTGTTGGCGCCGGTGATGAAGGTGATGGTCATGGTTCGAGCATCGTGGCGCCGGGCGCGGGCAACCAGGGAGACCTCGCCGGTAGGACCGCTGGTACCACCCTGGCGTCGCGCCGCCGACGCAGAATGAGGGCATGACCACGCACGACATGAGCCTGGGCGCGACGATCCGCGCCTGGCGCGACCGGCTCTCCCCGGCGGCGGTCGGTCTGCCCGCCGGGCGCGCGCGCCGCACGTCCGGGCTGCGCCGCGAGGAACTCGCCGACCTCGCGGGTGTCTCGGTCGACTACGTCGTACGGCTCGAACAGGGCCGGGCGACCACGCCGTCGGCCCAGGTCAGCGCCGCGCTGGCCCGGGCGTTGCAGCTCACGGGGGCGGAGCGCGACCATCTCTACCGGCTCGCGGGCCTGCAGCCGCCCCGGGACGGCCTGATCGGCGACCACATCCCGCCTGGGATCCAGCGGGTGCTCACCCGGCTCGGGGACGCGCCGGTCGCCGTGTTCGCCGCCGACTGGCGGCTGCTGTGGTGGAGCCGCGGCTGGGCGGCGCTGATCGGCGACCCTTCCGGAGTCGCGCCGGAGGACCGGAACCTGGTGCGGGCGCGCTTTCCGGTCGCGTCCGACCGCGGAGGCCTCGCGGGATGGCCCGTCGTCTCCAAGAACCTGGAGGCGTCCGACAGGGCCATCGTCGCCGACCTGCGCCGCGCGTCGGGCCGCTACCCCGGAGACGCGCGCCTGAGCGGGCTGATCCGCCGCACGCTGGACGGCAACCCGCGTTTCGCCCGGCTGTGGCATTCCGGCGCCGTCGGCCACCACGCGGAGGACCGGAAGACGATCCGGCATCCGCAGGTCGGCGACATCACCATCGACTGCGACGTGCTCTGCGACTCGGGCACCGACCTCAAGATCATCATCTACACGGCAGTGCCCGGCAGTGAGGACGAGGCCAAGCTCGCCCTCACGCGCGTCACCGGCGTGTCGTCCCCTGTCCCGGACCACCCCTGGACGGTGACCGAGCCCGTACCCGGCCCGGGCGGCGCGCGGTGAGCGACACTCGGACCCGGGGTCGCCCTGACGGCCGCGGCGACGGTCAGTCGCTCGCGGTCAGGCAGAACAGGTGCCCCTCAGGGTCCGCGAGGACGACCCAGTCCTCGCCGCCGGGCTGGAACTCGGGCTTGGTCGCGCCGGCGGCGAGCAGCCCCTCGACGGCCTGCGGGATGTCGGCGACCTTGAAATCGAGGTGGGCGTGCTTGGCGGCGTCCGGCCAGCCCGGCCCCCGATAGCCGTCGATCCGCTGGAAGGCCAGCTGGAACGGCCCCTCTCCCAGGTAGGCGAAATCATCGTCACTGTGGGTGATCTGCCAGCCGGTGACGTCCTGATAGAACCGCGCCAGCGCCTTCGGGGCGGCACAGTCGATGATGATCGCGGTGAGCTCTGCCTGGACGGCCATGTCGATGACTCCTTGCTGTCGTCGTTGGTCCGCCCCAGCATCCGCGCCTAGGCACCGCGGGGTCTTGAAGATTCTTGCGGGCCGTTTCGTCGTACCCGCCGCGTACGCTCGGCGGCGTGCTGTCAGCCGTCACCCTCGCCGCCCGGTCCGAGTTCACCGTGAGCACGGTGGCCTGCCGCGCCGACCACACCCGATGGTCGAAGCCGGAGGCACGTGACGGCCACCGCCTGGTGCTCATCCGGCGCGGCCGGTTCCGGCGGTGGGCCGACGGCGACGACGCCGATCTGGATCCGACGGTCGGCTATCTGAGCGCGCCGGGTGAGGAGGAGCGGTTCGCCCACCCGGCCGGCGGCGACGTCTGCACCTCGGTGCGCTTCTCCCCGTGGCTCTGGGAAGGGCGTACCGGTAAGAGGAGCGTGTACATCGACGCCCGCGTCGACCTGGCCCACCGCCGGGTCCTCGCCGCCGCGGAGGGCGGCGACATCGACTACGCGCTGACGGAGGAACTGCTCGGTCTCGTCGCGCTGACCGCCCCGCGGCCTGCCGAGCGGACGAGACCCGCCCACCGGGCGCTGGCCACGGCGGCCCGTGCGGCGATCATGGACGGAGCGCCGGAGGGGGCGCGGCTGTGCTCGCTGGCCGCGGCGTTGCGGGTCTCGCCGTACCGGCTGAGCCGGGTGTTCTCCCAGCAGGTCGGCGTGTCGCTCACCCGCTACCGCAACCGGGTCCGCGTCGCCCGGGCCATGGACCGGCTCGAAGAAGGCGACACCGGCCTCGCCGGCCTCGCCGCCGAACTCGGCTTCGCCGACCAGGCCCACCTGACCCGCACCGTCCGCGACCACCTCGGCCACACCCCGCTCGCCCTACGACGCCTCCTCACGCCGCCCGCCCACGCGACCTCGGACGAGCCCCCGGTCGCAGCGGCGGGCAGCACGCGGACATGAACACGTTCAGTAATTGATCGCTGACAACCAGTTGTGGCAGGGTGCTCATGTCTTGATCGACTTTTCTGAGAGGCAACCATGCTCGCTCGCCATCTGCTGGCCACCGCCGTCATCTCCACCGCCATGGGGGCGGTCGTCCCCCTGCCCGCGGTCGCCTCCGCCCACGAGCCCCCCGGCCCCGCCACCCACGTCGGGACCGCGATGTGCGTCGACGTCAGCAACAACCGTGGCAACGGCGTCCTGATGTACCAGTGGCAGTGCGACAGCAACAACACCAACCAGAAGTTCGTCATCGAGGACGGCCTCGTGAAGGTGGAAGACACCATCGGCAAGAGCCAGGTGATGTGTCTGGACTCCTCCAACGGCCGCGCCAACGGCACCCGGGTCTACCAGTGGCAGTGCGTGAGCAACGCCAACCAGCTCTGGGTCGTCCGGAGAAACCTGATCTTCCTCAAGTCCACGCTCAACTCGGCCAACCCGCTGTGCCTGGACGCCACCAACGGCCGCGGCAACGGCACGCAGGTGTACTTGTGGCGGTGCGACTACAACAACACCAACCAGAAGTTCGTCATCGTGGACGGCCAGATCGCGATCAAGGACACTCTGTCCTGACCTCCGACCACGCCCCGTCGCCGCTGGTGGCCTTCCTCCCCTGGCGCCCACCGCGAACGGCGCTTCAGATCATGATCCACGGCTACGGCGGACGGCTCGACCGATCCCAGGTCAGAGGCGTATCCGTTGGGTTCTTCATTGTTGGTACGGGACGCCGCGGGTATCAACGGTAGTGAGGCAGACGGCCCCCGGCCTTCGGTGAGGCACGACGCAGGACGGCGGCCGTATCGAACGGGTTGCGAGTCAAGGCCATGGACGGCGATGCATCTGCCGAACTGTCGGTAGGCGAACAAGTACTGGCCGAGGTGCTGCGGGTGGCACGGGCGCAGCCGCCGGCCCGGCTCGCCGACGTGATCACCGACAATGCCGGGCCGCTGGGGGTCCGCCGCGTGGTGGTGTATCTGGCGGACCTGCAGGAGAAAGTGCTCGTGCCGCTGCCCCCGGAGGTGCCTTCGGGGGCGGGCGGCGATGACGCCGCGCAGTTCGACGCTGAGCCAGACGATCCGGACGTCGCCGGGCGGGAGCGCGGCGTGGTGCGGATCGAGGGCACGGTGGCCGGGTTGGCCTACAGGAAGCTGACCGTGGTGACGGCCGAAGACAGCCAGGTCCCCGGCGAGCTGACCCGGGTGGGTGAGCCGGCGCGCCGGCACCGGATCTGGCTGCCGCTGGTGGACGGCAACGTCCGGGTGGGGGTGCTGGAGCTGACCGTCGACCATCTGGACGAACAGGTGCTGCAGCGGTGCCAGTTGCTCGCCGGCGTCGTGGCGTTGCTGGTGGTCAGCCACGGCGGCTACAGCGACGTGTTCAACCAGTTGCGCCGCCGCGAGCGGATGCGGCTGTCGGCCGAGATGGTCTGGGCGTTCATACCCGGTCAGACCTTCGCCACCCAGGATGTGGTGATCTGCGCCGCCGCCGAACCCGTCTACCAGCTCGGCGGGGACGCCTACGACTTCTCCATCATGAACCGCGTGGTCCACGTCTCGCTGTTCGACGCCGCCGGGCACGATCGAAGGCGAACTGTTCGGACTGGACCGGCTGGCCGACACCATCATAGGGACCACCGCGGCCGGCATGTCCGCCCCCGAGGCGCTGCGCCGCCTCGTCCACGACCTGTTCAGCGAAGAAGCGGGCGCGTCCCTGGCCGACGACGCCACCGTCCTCCTCATCGAATGGCGCCCCACCACCCCCGCCGGCTCCATCCAAACCACCACACAAACCTCTACCCACGCCACTACATGTCGACGACGCGTGAATACTGACCCCCCTGGCGACGGCCCTGTCCCTGACGGCCGTGGTCCGCCGGGAAGTCCGCCGGCCGGGCTGCCCGGTGTCGCCGTCGATCTTCCGTGTGACTGGACTCTCCCACGGTGGGAGGCCTCATGCTGCTCCTGGCGGCCACCAGCGTTGATCTTGTAGCTGCCAGGGATGGTGACGGTGTGGGACCGTTGGCCGCAGCGGCATGAGGAGGGCGACGCATGACCATCGTGAAGGGCATCGAGCCCCGCGGCATGCAGCACTGTGAGACGACCGCGCTGGGGGTGCTGCTGCGGCACGAGGCGCTCGATCTGTCCGAGCCCATGCTGTTCGGGCTGGGCTCGGGGCTGTCCTTCATCTATTGGGACGGCAAGGACATGGCGTTCCCCTTTCTCGGAGGGCGCGTCAAGCCTTTCGAGCTCACCAGGAACCTGGCCGCCAGGCTGGGGCTGACGTTGAAGGTCGAGGAGACCACCTCAGCCCGCAAGGCGTGGGAGAACGCGGCCGGCCCCATCGACGCCGGTCGGCCGGTCGGCCTCCAACTCGACTGCTACCACCTGGACTATTTCCGGTCCAAGGTGCACTTCGGCGGGCATGTCGTCGCCATGTACGGCTACGACGAGCACGACGTCTACCTCGTGGACACCGACCAGCAGGGAGGAGCCGTGCGCAGCAGCCGGGCCGGCCTCGCCATGGCGCGGGCCGAACGTGGCCCGATGACCGCCAGGAACCGATCCTTCACCATCACCCTGCCGGCCCACCCGCTTCCCTGGCAGGACCAGATCATCCCGGCCATCAGACACTGCGCCGACGCCTTCCTCGCCGCTCCCATCGCGAACCTCGGCCACCGCGGCATCGAGAAGGCCGGCAAGCAGGTGCCCAAATGGCTGCTACGCGCCGGCGATCCACAGCAGGACCTGCCGCAGGCCGCCCTCCTCATGGAGAAGGCCGGCACCGGCGGCGCCCTGTTCCGCGCCCTCTATCGCGACTTCCTCGACGAATGCACCCAACTGATCGACAACGACAACCTCCGCACCGCCCACAAGCTGTACGCCGAAGCCGCCACCCTGTGGACGCACGTATCCACCTTGATCGCGAAAGCAGGAGAAAGCAGCGACACGGGATACCTCGAACAGGCCGGCGCCACCCTCCACGCTCTCTCACGCATCGAGAAGGACGCCATGCAGGTGCTGCGTCAGCTGTAGCTCGCAGGCCACCGGCTGTCCGGGCGAAGATCGTGTCGGCGGCCGGTCCACCGCACCTGCCGACGGGCGTTTCCGGGCACACCGCCGCGTTCCTCAGGGCGACCCTGAGGTTGTTCATCGGGGTGGGCATATGACGTCCGGAAGCCCCGGTGGCAGGATGCGGCGTTCGTCTTCGGTGAGGTCGCGTCCCAGGACGTCGCACAGGTGGGATTTCCACACTTCGGGATCGAGCCGGAACAGATCTACGGCGTCTCCGGGTGTGCGTCTCCTGAGCAGGGCCTTCCCGTCCTGAGTCGATGCTATGAAGATCTGTTGACCGGGGAAATTATAGGTGGTCACGTCGACATCACCGGAGTCGGACAGATTCATGAAGCGCACAGAGCGTCCATAGGCCAGGAAGAACGCGGCGTTCTCGGAACCGCCGTCTCTGACGACCCCCAATTGGGTTTCATTCCCGGAGACGGGTCCGAAGGCAGGCGGTATCTTCCGCGTTCGCAGACGGTCTTGTACCGACCACAACTCGAACATGTTCCCTGACATCAGCACGAGGGCGTAGCGACCGCTGGGCTCGACCACCGCGATGGACGTACCGATCCCAAGGCGGATCCGCAGATCCGGATCGTCCGTGCGGGTCGCCAACCGGAAGGCGAGCAAAGTGTGGTCGCGTACGTTCGTGATCTGCAGATATCCCGGCTTGTAATGCCGCTGCACATGGAAGTTCACGAGGTCGGGGTAATAATCGTGAATATCCAGCGGATTGGACAGGCGCCGACCATCGCGGGCATTCCAGTGTTCGATCACCCTTCCTGAGACCGTCACCAGTTCCTCATCGGTGAAGAAGAAGGAGTACACCTGTTCTCGTACCCCGCCCTTGTCGGCCGGAGGCATGCGGGTGGTGATCTCGGCCACTTTGCGCAGTCGCGGAAGGTCGTAGACCACGATCTTGTTGTGGTCGGCCCTGTCGGCCACAAGCGTCTCGGCGCGGTTGACGGTCAGCAGCAGATGCTGGTCGGAGGGTGTGGGGGCGAAGCGGACCTCGGCGAGCGTTCTTCCTTGCCCTTCGGTCTCAATGATCGCCAGCCGGTCGTCGACCTTGCCGTCCGTTCCGGCGCGGACGAGCATGGTACGACCTCGGTCGAGTAGTTCCGGCAGGCTGGACGCCCGCAATCCGTCGTCGGCGAACATCTTCCAGCCGGTCACGCCGGCTTTGTCACGGTGGATCACGATGGGGTCGCTCGGCGTGCCGAGCAGGGGGCCGGCCTCGCCGGAGATGAGGTTGGGACCACTGAACCGTTCCGGGGGCGTGCCCGGCCGGGTGCCGAGGAGCACCCACTGAGCGCTTCCCTCATTGATCGCGACGTGTTCGCCTGCCGGGTCGATGGCGGGGCGTGCGCACGAGATGTAGTCGGTCTGGGGAGTGTAGCGGGCCAGCTCCCGCCCGTCGGATACGCGGATGAGCCGGTAGGCCGCCTTTTCTCCGCGACCGAGCGCGTCGCGGCAGACGGCCAGGACGCTTCCGTCAGCCGCTACCTCGACTTCCATCATCGAACCCGGCGCCGGCGCGCTGCGATGATCTTCCAGTTCCCGTACGGCGCCGGTGCGGAGGTCGAGGGACACCATGGAGTGTCCGCTTTGCCGCCGCGCGGCCACGAGCGTGTTCTCATCCGAGCCGAACCACACCTGTTGCAGGTCAGGGAGATGCCCCGGCAGCTCTTGGAGCCGCTGTGTCGTCAGGTCCCACACCCGCAACCGTCCGTCGAACGCCACCGTGGCGATCCGATCGGCACTCGGTGAGAAGGCGGCGATGTCGAGGTCGCCGTACCGTCCTCTCGGGTCGGGCTCCTGGAGCGCGGCGCCGCGCAGCCGATGTGCTGGTCCTACGACGATGTCGGCCGCCGTGTAGCGCACGTCGTGCCAGGTTATGGAGTCGTCCTCCTGCATCATGTAGGCGATGCGGCGGCCGTCCCTGCTGACCAGCGGGAACTGTGTTCTGCCCGCGAGGCCGAGACGCTCGCGCAGGACCCTGCCGCCGGCTTGGCGGACGAACAGTGTCGCGCGGCCGTGCGCGGAGGAGGCCAGCGTCACCGTGCCGTCGGCGCTCATCGCGGTGTCCAGGATCGACCCCTCGGAGCCCGTCAGCATCCAGGCGGCGTCCTTGAGCTGGTCGTATCGCTGCAGCAGCGCGTTACGGGCCTCCTGCGTCGGCGCGACGTCGTACGCGGCGATGGCCGCCAGGGCCGCGAGCCCCGGGTCTTCCTCGGCCATCTCCCCTGTGGAACTCGCCAGCGCACGTGACCTGCTCTCGTCCGCCCGCTCCGCGCTGACCCGCATCTGGTTGACGAGAAAGCCGACCAGGGCCACGATCAGCGCGAGCACCATGGCCACCGCGGTCTGCGTAGCCCGGGTGCGCCGTCGTAGCTTCCGGCTCCGCCGGCGGGCCGCGGTCAGGAACTCGCGTTCCTCTTCGGCCAGTTCGCCCGCACGCCCGCCCAGCCACTGGTCGATCGCCTGTAGTTCTCCTCTGTTCGGCAGCAGGCCCGCCGACTGTGCGCCGTGCTGCCAGCGCTGCAGGTCATGTGCCAGCTCCGCCCGCCCGGCCAGGAACTTCCTGTCCGCCTCCACCTGGTCCCGCAGTGCGGGCCATGCCGTGATCAGCGCCTCGTGGGCCAGTTCCGCGCTCTCCGGTTCGCCCTCCCCTCCGTGCAGCACCAGCAGCCGCCGCTCGGCGAACGCCTTCGCGAGATCCCACTGGGTCTCGTCCACCTCGTCCCGGGTGAGCCTGCGGCGCAGCACGATCTGGCTGCCGGGCAGCATCCGCACCAGTTTGGTGAGCAGCCGCCGCGCCGCCTCCTCCTTGTCCGGCTCGCCGTCGACCCGGTCGTTCCATGCCCGCTCGGCGTGGTGTCTCAGCGCGCCGGACACGCCCCGCATCGCTTCGTAGGCCGCGTTCCGCAGGTAGCCGCCGTCCTGCTGTTCCCATAACTGCTGCAGGACGAACCCCAGCAGGGGGAGGATGCCCGGCTCGCCGCCCGCGTCGTCCAGGATGCGCCGGGCCAGCCCCGGTTCGTAGGCCACGGCCGCGAGCCGCTCGACGGGTTCGATGATCACCTCCTTCAACTGCTCGGAGGACATGGGCGCGAGCGGCAACGTCGTTCCGCCGAGCAACGCGGGCCCCAGGCGTGGATGTCTCAGAACCGGGTCCATCAGGTCGGAGCGCAACGTGACGAGGATCCGTACCGCGCCGATCGGGTGGTGCTGCGGGAACAGCAGGTCGGTGAGTTCGTCGATCTCGGATTCGGTGCGGTTCAGGAGCCCTTCCGCCTGGTCGAGGACGACGAGGAGATCGCCGGACACCGTGCCCCGGACGCGGTGGAGCGTGTCGGCGAACCCCTTACCCGCGAGCCAGGCCTCGACCTGGTCGGCGCTGTCGGCACGCGCGGGCCCGTACCGCCCGGACCGGACGGCCTCATACAGCTCGGTGGCCAGCGCGGCCCGCATGGAGGAGATCAACCCGGCGTTGAACGCCAGCACCTCGTATCCGTCCGCCCGCATCCGGGGCACCACACCGGCCAGAGCCAGGGAGGACTTGCCGCAGCCCGAGGGCCCGTACACCGTCACGGTGCGCGCCCCGCGCAGGGCCGTGACGACGTTGGCGATGTCCTCCTCCCGCCCGAAGAAGAGGTCGGCGTCGCCTTCCTCGTAGGGCTTCAGGCCGCGGAAAGGAGAGGGCGGGCGGATGACGGGGCCGAGTCCGGGAATCTCCCGCACGAGGGTCCTCGTGCGCAGCGCGTAAGCCTGCTGGGCGTCGCCCGCCGACTGCGCGGCCACCAAGAGGCCGACCACCGCGCCCAGCGTGTTGTGCCAGACGGGGCTGCCGCTGAAACCGGGCTTGACGTGGACGGTCTGCCCGTTGGCCCGCGACAGCTCCATCCAGCCCTCGCCCGTCGCGCCGCTGATCCTGCCGTCGAACCAGGTCCCGCCCGGCGCGTCATGGGGGAATCCCACCGCGCGCACCTCACCGCCCTGCACCCTGTCGGGGTCGGCCATGGGGAGCGGGCGGGTACCAGGGACGGGCTCAGGGAGCCGGAGGACGGCGATGTCGCCGGTCCGCTCGGCCCTGATCGGCACCCAGTCCTGGACCATGGCCGGCCACATCCGCCGTCCCTCACCGCCGGTCGGCGACTCCCGCAGCGGGAACTCCACCATGACCGGCGTCCCTGTGGCCACCGGCTCCCAGTGGGACTTCTCCAGCGCGTCCGACACCACGTGGGCGCAGGTCAGCACCAGATCCGGGGCGATGAGGAAGCCCGCGCCCCCCAGCGCACCGTGCTGTCCCTTGACCTGGACGACCGCTGCGGCGATGGCCTCGTCCGGACTGCCCGACCATGTCCGTGCCGTCTCCGCCATCAGGTCTCCTCCGCACCTCAGGCCGGACCGAATCCCCCCTTGCCGATCAGTCCCCGGTCCCGTCCGGCTTCTCGCCGCGTTTCCACGTCAGGCTCACCGAGAAGTTGGCCGCGGTCGCCGTGCTCGCGATGACGATGTCCGCTTCGGCCGACAGCGAGACCCCGAACTCCAGCACGATCTCGTCCGGCGCGTTGGCGAGGTCCTGAAACCGGGTGACGAAGCTCTCGGCCACAGGGCGAACGGTGTCCAGCATCTGCCCGAGCGATCGTTCGGCTCGCACTATGGAGCGCGCGCCTCTGCCCACCCGAACGAGCGTTTCGTCCACTTCGCGGATCTGCACACGGACGATCTCGTCCCTGCCATCGCCTACCGGCACCTCCACCGTGCGCACAAGACGATCACTCACAACGTCCTCCCGATGTCACGTGGCCGGATGGATAACGGCGAATCAGGCCTTCTAAAGGCCGGACCGGAAAGCGCGAGCCGATCGCGGAACCCGTCGACGGCATAGAGATATGCACGGTCGCCGGCTTGCGGATGAGAAGCGTTTCGCCAAGCCGCCCCAGCACCCTTCCTCTCAATCCAGCCTGCGGGCACCATTGGTGTTCAGGTAGCGGACGCGTACGGTGTTGCGGACGGGCTTGCCGTCGTGTTCGTCGGTGTATTCGACGGTCTTACCGTAGCCGTACTTCTCATATATACGCCCTAATTCGGGGCTGTCCGCCCAGTGGTCCAGCGCCAGTGCGGGAGCATCATGTGCTCTGGCGAGCCTCTCGGCTTCTTCCAGCAGGGCCGAGCCGACACCGTGGCCGCCGGGGCCGCGGTCGGCCATCACGGTGTGGATGAACAGCGATCCGCCGGGCACGGCGCCGGCGGGGATCCGCGGTGGAGTCCCCGGTGCCGCCGCCAGCATCCCGACGCATCGATCGGCGCGTTCGGCCAGGGTGATGACGCCTTGGCGTGTCCAGTCGGTGACTCGGCCGGGGAAGCCGGGAATGCGGGAGAACGGCACCGTTCCCCACTGCTCTGAGCGGCCTTGGGTGATGAGCCACGCGTGGACGGAGTCCATCAAGGACAGCAGGGCCGGAACGTCGTCGGGTGTCGCCGGTCGCAGTTGAATGGATGGGGTCGGCATCGCGGCCTCCGGGAGGGCTAGACTTCGCACAACCCGATTAATTCAACTTTCTAAGGATTAGATTGTCAAAGCATCTCAGGATCGAGGCCGTGACCAGCGCGGTTCAGGAGCTGCAGGACGCCACCGATCTCATCGACGAGCTGGCGGCCCGGCGCCTCGGCGTCAACCGCACCGACCTGAGGTGCCTGAGCCGCCTGACCGCCCGTGGTCCGCTCACGGCGAGCGAACTGGCGGCCGCCGCGGGTCTGACCGGAGGCGCCACCACCACCGCCATCGACCGGCTGGAGCGAGCGGGCCTGGCCGTGCGGGTCCGCGACACAGCGGACCGGCGCCGGGTCCTGGTGCACTTGACCGAACAGGGCCGAACCGCTGTCGAGGAGATCTGGGGGCCGATCGCCGCCGAGGCTCAGACCGAGCTCCTACGGTTCAGCGTCGCCGAGCTCGAACTCATCGAGACGTTCCTACGCCGCGCGCTGCACAATCAGGCCCGTCATGCCGACCGCCTGCGCAAGGGAAGTGACGAGATCTGACCGTACTACGAGCTGTTCAGGGGGAGCAGTCGCACGGGCCTGCACCCATCTGGCTGGAGAGGGTCATGACCTTCGACCCGGAGTAACCGGAGTAAGAAGTACGACAGGCGCGGCGTCAGTCGTCGTGCGTCGCACCGCGACGTCCCCGCCGGGTGGCGACGAGGAGCGCGATGGCGCTGATCGTGTAGGCGACGGGCGCCAGCGCCCAGTATCCGCCCTCGGGGCGCGTACCGAAGTGGAAGTCCGGCTGACTACCGGCGAACATGTCCGCGAGCCCGTCCTCGGGAACGCCCTCCGGCGGGAGGGTGATCGGGAGCTCTCTCAGCACGAGCAGGAGATGGAGCAAGGCCAGGGCACCGCAGATTCCGCTGATGACGCCGACCAGCGTGCGATTCCTCGCCATGACGACAACGCCCACGAGAAATGGCAGGACGCCGATGCCGAAGAGGTCGAGGACCAAAAGATCTCGCTTCGAAGCCCCGGCGATCTCGCTGACGATCATCGCCAAAGGCAAGGGAGGGGAAGACCATCCGCTCTCTGTCGTCGTAGCGAGCAACCCCCACGGCACCAGCGAAGCACCCACCGCCACCCCGAACCACGCCCATGCACGCCGGCCGGTCGGCACGTTTCTCCACGTGAGCACCGGAAGAGCGTATAGGACATGTTCCCGAACCGCCCCAGTACAGGTAGACACGCCGGCTCCACGATGCCGGCCACCGCAGGACGCGAGTCAGCGCATCGGGGCCGCTCTCTGGGGCGATGGCTGGGAACCGCAACCCCGGCGGTGCCCGGACAGCAGAAAGGCCCTCGCCCGAATTCTCGGAGAGGGCCTCTGAGGTGCGGAGGCTCGGGGATTTGAACCCCGGATGGGCTGTAGACCCTAACCGCGTCAGCAGTGCCTCAAGATCGGCGATCGGCCAGGCATAAAGTCGGTTCGCCGACGGCCAGGATGACCCGCAACGGCGTTTCGCAATAGATCGACAACTCGCCTAAGCGGTGTGGGTCGGCTCACCTTTCCTCAAGGGTGGCCAGGTGGGCCGTGATGTCCTCGGCGAAGCGGGCCAGCAGGCGGCCGAGGTCTGCGCGGTCTGGGTCGGACCAGTGGGCGATGGCGCCGGTGAACCAGTTGATGAGCGTGCGCGCGTAGCGGTCGGCGGCCGCCTTGCCTTCATCGGTCGGCTCGATGAAGCTGACCCGGCGGTCGTTCGGATCGCCGATGCGGCGTACCAGGCCGTGGCGCTCCAGTTGCTGGACCTGTCGCGTGACGTGCGGTTGCACGAGCTGCGTCTGCTCGGCGATCTCGCTGATCCTCAGCGGCTTGCCGGCCATGTGTACGGAGACCAGGACGGAGAACGCCGGCCGATCCACCTCGACCCGGGCGGTTTTCATGGCGTGCTCGATCAGGCGGCCGCGGCTGATGGCGTTGCTCAGCTGTGCGAGGCGGGGCATGACGGTCAGCACCTGATCGTCGGTTCCGCCAGCGGGATCCTGGGGTCCGGTGTTCATCGAATCTCCACTTGCATACATAAAACATGTATCTATATGGTGGTCCATGCGGGCACTCGGCGCCGCATTGCACCCTCCATAAGGATACCTAAAGCATGCATCTATTTGCTGCTGCGCGTTGACCAGGAAGGACTCCTGATGAACCGACCCGCCCACCGCAAGATCCTCATCTCCGGCGCCAGCATCGCCGGCCCGTCCCTCGCCTACTGGCTGGACCGGTACGGCTTCGAGGTCACCATCGTGGAGCAGGCCGCCCACCTGCGCGGGGGAGGGTACGCCATCGACATCCGCGGCACCGCCCGCGACGTCGTCGAACGCATGGGCCTACTGCCGCGGCTCCGGCAACTCCACGTGGACGCCCGCCAGATCACCTTCCTCAACCCCGACGGCACCATTTTGACCAGCCTGCGCCCGGAGGCCATCACCGGCGGCGCCGAGGGCCTGGACCTCGAAGTACGCCGGGGCGACCTGGCCAACTGCCTCTACGGCCTGGTCGAGAACAAGGTCGAGTTCCTGTTCGACGACTCCATCGCGACCCTCGACGACCGCGGCGATCAGGTGGAAGTCACCTTCGACAGCGGCACCAGGCGAACATTCGACCTGGTGATCGGCGCCGACGGACTGCACTCCAACACCCGCGGCCTGGCCTTCGGCCCCGAAGAGCGCTACCACCGCTATCTCGGCTTCTGCTTCGCCGGCTTCACCTTGGCCAACGACCTCGGGCTCCAGCACGAGGGACTGCTGTGGAACGCTCCCGGCAGGGCCGCCACCCTCTACGCGTACGACCCCGGCGAGCCGATGCACGGCTTCCTGATCTTCGCGCGGGACGAGCCGCCCTATACGGCCTTCCGCACCCCGCAGGCGCAGCGCGACCTGGTGGCCGCGACGTTCCCCGACACGCTGTGGGAGATCCCCCGGATGGTCGACGCGATGCGCGCGGCCGACGACCTGTTCTTCGACGTCGTCAGCCAGATCCACATGCCCGTCTGGTCCACCGGCCGTGTCGCGCTCGTCGGCGACGCCGCCCACGCCACGTCGTTCCTGTCCGGCCAGGGGTCAAGCGTGTCGCTGGCGGCCGCCTACGTCCTGGCCGGCGAACTGGCCACCCACGACGACCACGTCCCCGCCCTCGCAGCCTATGAGAACACCGTCCGGAACTTCGCGGAGCAGAACCAGGCCCTCGCCACCGCAGGCGGTGGCGTGGTCGCCCCACGCACCCGGCAACACCTCGACGCACGCAACGCGATGCTGCGCACCCAGACGACGCTCCCCTCCGGCACCGAGGGCCGCGCCGCCAACACCGCCCTGACCCTGCCCGACTACGAGCACGCACTCGCACGCTGAGGAACCGCACCTGGGTGGAGTCCGGCAATGGTCCGGCATTCGCGTCTTGGATCTTTCAGCGCAGCAGAAAGGCCCCTTCGCGATTTCGGCGAAAGGGCCTCTGAGGTGCGGAGGCTCGGGGATTTGAACCCCGGATGGGCTGTAGACCCAAACCGCATTAGCAGTGCGGCGCCATAGACCTGACTAGGCGAAGCCTCCTGGTCAGTCGGGCGGGCGTCAGTGCCGCCGACTGGCTCAGCACAGAGTACCGGCCTTGATGCCGGGCGGCAAAGTGGATTCGCCGTTGTCGTCAATCATGTCCGTCAGCGGGCGCGTGTGCGTGCCGTGGGACGGGGTCGTCCGGGTTTCCACACCCTGTGTCCACAGGCTGTGGACACGCTGTGTACGTCCGGGAACGAGTGGAGATCGGGGGGGTGATCCGGCTGAGCCGGGGAGCGTTGTGGACGGCGGCGGGCCGCCAGGGGCGGGGCGCCTGGCGGCCGGCGGCGCGCGTCGGCGGGTCAGGCGCGGCGGGTGGCCTGGCCTTCTACCTCGATCTTGATCTTCTTGCTGACGAGGACGCCGCCGGTCTCCAGGGCGACGTTCCAGGTCAGGCCGAAGTCCTCGCGGTCGAGCTCGGTCTCGATGGAGAAGCCGAAGACCTCGGCGCCCCACGGGTTGGTGCCGGCGCCGCCGTACTCGACCTTGAGCGTGACCGGCCTGGTGACGTCACGGATGGTGAGGTCGCCCACGACGGTGAAGTCGTCGCCGGAGTGCTCGACGACGCGGGTGCTGCGGAAGGTCAGCTCGGGGAACTTCTCCACCGCCAGGAAGTCCTCGCTGCGGAGGTGGTTGTCGCGGTCGGCGCTGCCGGTCTCGATACTGGCGGTGCGGATCGTGAGCTCGGCCGACGATTCGAGCGGGTTCTCGGCGATCGTGACGCTGCCGGTGAAGTCCTGGAAGCGCCCGCGGACCTTGGTCACCATCATGTGCTTCGCGGTGAAGCCGACGATGCTGTGCGCGGCGTCGAGGTCGAAGGTGCCGGACTCGGGGATCGTGAGGCCTTCCCAGGCGCGAGTGCTCATGGTGTCCATCTCCGTGGTTAGTTGACGAGCGGATGTCTGCGGCAACAGATTTCTACATGAGGAATATTCCGTACGTCAACTATCGTCGTCTAGACTGGTCCCGTGATCCCACCAGACGACGCCAAACTCACCGCGGTCGGTCTCCTCATGGAGGTCCACGCCGGCCTCGTGGGCAAGATGACCCCCGCCTTCACCGCCGCCGGGCTGTCCGGGGTCGACTTCGAGACCTTGATCCGTCTCGCCCGGTCCCCCGAGCGCCAGCTCCGCATGAGCGACCTGGCCGCGCAGACGTCGCTGTCGACCAGCGG
The DNA here is from genome assembly GCF_014205275.1 of Sphaerisporangium siamense. Lineage (NCBI taxonomy): Bacteria > Bacillati > Actinomycetota > Actinomycetes > Streptosporangiales > Streptosporangiaceae > Sphaerisporangium > Sphaerisporangium siamense. The sequence goes on along the minus strand of NZ_JACHND010000001.1, from coordinate 1,684,275 downwards.
GGTGACGCGCGTCGTGGACCGGCTCGAACGCGAGGGCCTGGTACGCCGCGTGGCCTGCGCGAGCGACCGCAGGGCCTCCTACGCGACGCTCACCGACGCCGGCCTGGCACGGCTGGAGGTCGTCGTGCCCCGGCACCTGGAGGACATCGAGACGTGGTTCACCGGGCTCCTGAGCCCCGCGCAGCTCGAAACGCTGCTGGACACCCTGCGGATCATCCGCGACGTCGTACGGCCCTGCGCCACGGCGGGCGCGGAGGTGCCGGGAGAGGTCACCCCACCGAGATCGTGAGCTCGCCCCGCGCGTGCATCTCGCGCAGGGCGCGCTTGGCGAACTTGCCCACGCTGGTCTTCGGCACCGTCTCGACGAAGGCCCAGCGTTCCGGGACCTGCCAGCGTGCCACCTTGCCCGCCAGGAACTCCTTCAGCTCCGCCACGTCGGCCGGGCCGTCGAGCACCACGCACGCGAGCGGACGCTCGCCCCAGCGTTCGTCCGGCACGCCGATCACGGCCGCCTCGACGACCGCGGGGTGCGCCATGAGGGCGTTCTCCAGTTCGACCGACGAGATCCACTCGCCGCCGGACTTGATGACGTCCTTGGCGCGGTCGGTCAGCGTCACGTAGCCGCGGGCGTCCAGGCGCCCGACGTCGCCGGTGCGCAGCCAGCCGTCGTGGAATCGGGAGGCGTCGTCGTCCTTGTGGTAGGACGCGGTGACCCACGGGCCGCGCACCTCCAGCTCGCCGACCGCGAGCCCGTCGGCGTCGAGGACGACGTCGCCGGCGCCGACGATCCGTCCCTCCACGCCGGCGAGCAGCCTGCCCTGGGTGACGCGCAGGCTCCAGTCGTCCCCGTGCGCCACGGTGGCGAGGGGCGAGGTCTCGGTCATGCCCCACGCCTGCACCAGGCGAACGCCGAACTCGTCCTGGAGCCCCCGCATCAGCGACTCGGGCACGGCGGACCCGCCGCACGGCACCAGCCGGAGCGAGGACAGGTCGGAGTGGTGCTGCCGGGCATGGCGCAGCAGGTCGGCGAAGATCATGGGGATGCCGCCGGAGATCGTCGGCCGCTCCTCCTCGATGATCTTCACGAGGAGGTCGGCCCGCATGTAGCGGTCGGGCATGACCAGCGAGGCCCCGGACATGAGGGCGGCGTACGGCATGCCCCAGGCGTTGGCGTGGAACATGGGGACGATCGGCAGCACCTTGTCATCGGACGTCACGCCCATGGCGTTGCCGGTGCAGATCGCCATGGCGTGCAGGTACGACGACCGGTGGCTGTAGACGACGCCCTTGGGATTGCCGGTGGTGCCGCTGGTGTAGCACATGGACGCGGCGGCGCGCTCGTCCAGCTCGGGCCAGGGGTAGGAGTCGGGGGCGGCGTCCAGGAGCTCGCGGTAGCGGTGCACGGGCTTGCTGGCCGCGCGCAGCGGCTCGACGTCCCCCTCGCCGGCGACGATGACGTGCCGCACCGTCTTCATCTCGGGGAGGATCGGCGCGAGCAGGGGGATCAGCGAGGCGTCGACGAGCAGCACGTCGTCCTCGGCGTGGTTGGCGATGTAGACGATCTGGTCGGGGAACAGGCGGATGTTCAGCGTGTGCAGCACCGCCCCCATGCCGGGCACGGCGAGGTAGGCGGTGAGGTGCTCGGTGTTGTTCCAGGCGAACGTCGCCACCCGCCGGTCGCCGGCCACGCCGAGCCCGCGCAGGGCGCCGGCCAGGCGCGCGGCCTCCCTCGCCAGCTCGCCGTACGGCAGCCGGCGGTAGCCGTTCCCGGCGTACGTGGCCACCTCGTGATCGGCGTACAGGCCGGTGCCGTGCCGCATGATCGACGTGATCGTCAGCGGGTGGTCGGGCATCGTGCTGCGCATGGGCGCCACCTCCGCCTCTCGAGTGTGAGCCGGGTCCGCGACGGCGACAAGCGCTCGCTCAGCGTGCGGAACCCAACTGGGGTCGCTTCTCGGGTGCGCAGGGACGGACCACGACGAGGTCGCCGCGCAGCTTGGCCATCGCGCGCGAGACCGTGCTCTTGACGGTGCCGATGCTGATCCCGAGCGTGCTGGCGATCTCGGTCTCGCTCATGTCCTCGTAGTAACGGAGCAGAATCGCCGCGCGCTGCCGCGCGGGGAGACGGTCGATCGCCTGTTCCAGCAGCTCGTGGACCTCCCCAGGGGCCGGGCCCTCCCGCACCGGGGTCTCGGGCAGGTCCTCGGAGGGGTACTCCTCCAGCTTCCTGCGCCGCCACCAGGAGATGTTGATGTTGACCATCACACGGCGGACGTACCCGTCCAGCGAGGCCCGGTCGTTGATGCGGTCCCAGGCGAGGTAGGTCTTGGCGAGGGCGGCCTGCAGCAGGTCCTCGGCATCGGCGGGCTGGCCGGTCAGGTGGTAGGCGGCGCGCAGCAGTGCCGGGCCGCGTGCGACCACGAACTCGCGGAACTCCTCGTCCTTACCGCTCATGCGATCACCGGTGCCGTGACGAAGGGGCATGATTCGTTCGGTTCTCGTGGTCAGAATCGCAGCCGGAGGCCATAATGCGGCTGAACCTTCATCCAGGTTTCGCCCCACCGAATGCAAAGATCGTTACAGTCGTACGGCAGGCCGGGACGGCGAGTCGTTCTTCCGAGGGTGGGTAATTTGCTACGCGCGCCCACCGCGGAGGAAATATTCGCCCCGCTGACAGCGCTGCCCACGGCAAAACATGTGACGCTAGCGGGCATCTAGGTGACTCGCCGCCGCATCTGGGGAGGGCCCCATGGGAGTGGAGCGTCGCCACGCGCTGGCATCCGCGGCACTCGGCCGCGGCCTGGTGCCGCCGCAGGTCGACCAGGAGGTCCCCGCGCTCACCGCGGTCACCGGTGAGATCCTCGACATCAGCCCGCATCTCGTCGTCGTCGAGAATCCCGAGGGCGCGCAGGAGCGTCTGGTGATCGCGCCCTGGGCGACGGCCTGGCGCGGGAGCACCGTCGCGCCGGCCGATCTTCCCGTGGGCAGCCGCGTGGTCATCCGCGCCCGGCAGTCCGGACGCGTCGCCGACCGGCTGTGGGGGGACGTCACCCGGGTCACGGGCGTGATCGTCTCGGTGGGCAAGGCGGGCAGAGATCGGACGATCGAGCTGGACTGCGGACCTCACCGGGGCAAGCGTGAGGTCGTGATCCCCTACGGCGCGTCCGGCCGCATCGCCGTCCGGCATCCGCAGCTGAAGCCGGGGTACCTCTTCGACGCCATCGGCACCCGCGTGGAGGGCGTCACCGTCGCCTACCTTCCGGCGACCTCGCAGCCCCCTTACCGGGCGACGGCCGTCCCGGCTCCCCCGCCCGCGTACAGCGGGGTGCAGTCGAAGATCTCGGGGGCCGCGGCGTGGTCGGACGCCTTCGACGAGGGGGAGGCCGGGGTCGCATACCCGATGTTGGAACGTGCCGATTCCGCATGCGACGACGCGGGAGTGTCCTGTACGGGATTGCCATACCTGTCATTGGGTTCAATGCTTTATGTCGGCAATGTCTGTGAAAGCCGCGCGACGGTGCTGCCGATCGTGGCCTGCGGGTGCATCGCGGGCCGGTTCTGCGACCGCTGTGTGGAATGTGGCACGTCACCGCGGGGGCGGATCGTCGAACTGTCGCCGGTGTCCTTCGTCGAGCTCGGGGGAGATCTCACCAACGGATGCTTCAACGCCCGTGTCGGATTGGGGTGACCCATGGAGCTTGAATCTCTCGCCACCGCCGCGCTCGCGCTGGTCGTGCCGCTCCTGATCCTCGGAGGCGTCGCCAAGGCCGCGACCGCAGGCTCCGACGCCGAGCCGGGGGCGCTCGCCCGGCTCGGCCCGGGAGTCCTCGTCCCCGAACGGTGGCGCAAGCCCATGATGATCTTCTGCGCCGCGGTCGAAGGGGTGCTCGCGGCCGGCCTGCTCCTCACGCCGAGCCCACTGCCTCGCTGGGGGACGGTCACGTTCTTCTCGGTGGCGACCTACGTGCTGTGGGAGCTGCGCCGCCGCAGGCCGGACGTCGGGTGCGGCTGCTTCGGCGAGGCCAGTGGCAGCCCCGTGGGCCTGCGATCGATCGGCAGGGCGGCGGTGCTCACCGGCGCGGCCGTGCTCGTCGCGCTCGTGCCCGTGACGGGGAGCGACCTGCTGGCGCCCTCGTGGGACGTGGTGACGGCCTTCGGGGCCGGTCTCGCGCTCCTCGCGGTCCTGTCCCCCGAGATGGAGGAGGGCCTCGCGCGCGTGCGGTACAGGGCGCCGTGCGAGCAGCGGCCCATCGCGGCCCCGAAGGCGCTGGCCCGCCTGAGGTCCAGCGGCGAATGGCGGTCCCACCAGGGCATGCTCGTCGCGGAGGAGCCGTCGGACACCTGGCGCGAGCTGTGCTGGCGGTTCTTCGTCTACCCGGCGCGCGCGGCCTCGGGGGGCGGGGCGGACGTGGTGTTCGCGGTGTACCTCACCGGACGGCGTCCGCCGATACGCGTCGCGGTGGTCGAGCAGGAAGGGACAGGACCTATTCGCGAATCTATCGGAGTATCGGCTGGATACTAGAAAGCCCTAGATTTCAGAAGAGGCCAGGGCACGGTGCCGGGCGGCGGGGGCGGCCACCCGGCACCGTGCATTCAACTCTCTACGGCTCTCTAGCTTCCCCTCTAGAAAGCCGTAGAGAGGTCGATGGCGGCACGGACGGAGCCGTGCCGGCCGCCGGACGCCCCCTACAAGGGTTGCGCCCGGAGGAACCTGCCGAAGTGCGGCACCGTGAAGGCGATCAGGCCGCGCTCGGCGCTGAAGATCAACCCTTTCTTGATGAGGCTGTCGCGGGCGGGAGACAGGCTGGACGGCTTGCGGCCGAGCCGCTCGGCGACCTCGGAGGTCGGCACGGGCTCGTCCCCGACGGAGGCCATGGCGTGCATGTACTCGCGCTCGGCGGGGGTGGCGCGCTCGTACCGGCTGCCGAAGAAGCCGACCGCGAGCTCTTCCTCGGCCTCGGGCGAGGCGACCTTGACGTCTTCCACCGTGATCGGCGACTTGGGCGCGACGTCCCAGGCGACCTTGCCGTACGCCTGGACGAAGTAGGGGTAGCCGTCGGCGGCCTCGTACAGCGCGTCGAGCGCCTCGGGCGTGAACTCGACCTCTTCGCGCTCGGCCGGGGCGATCAGCGCGAGATCGGCCGCGTCGCGGTCGAGGCGGTCGATGCGGGCGTACCGGAAGAGGCGCTCGGAATAGCTCTTGCTGGCGCTCAGCACGCTCGGCAGGTGGGGCAGGCCCGCCCCGACGACGATCAGCGGGCCACCGCTCTGGGACAGCTCGTGACACGCGGCGCACAGGGCCGAGATGTCGGGCGGCTGGACGTCCTGCATCTCGTCGATGAAGAGGGCGACGCCGACGCCGAGGTCGGTCGCCACCGAGGCGGCATCGACGAACAGCTCGGTGAGGTCGATCTCGAGATCGCCGGAGTCGGCCCTGCCGCGGGTGGCGGGGACGTCGATGGCCGGCGACCAGTGGGACGTGCCCTTGGCCGCCGCGGGATCACGCATCGCGAAGGCCTTCAGGACGCCGAGGAACTCTTCGATGCGCTCGGGCGCGCGGTGGCGCGGGGCCAGCTCGCGGATCGCCATGTGCATCGCGGCGGAGACGGGACGGCGGATCGACTGCTCGGGACGGGCCTCGATCTTGCCCGTGCCCCACAGACGCTGCATCGCCATGGACTTGAAGGTGTTGAGCAGCACGGTCTTACCGACACCGCGTAGCCCGGTGAGGACCATGCTGCGCTCGGGCCGGCCACGGGCCACCCGTTCGAGCACGACCTCGAACTGCTGCAGCTCACGATCGCGCCCGGCGAGCTCTGGAGGGCGCTGCCCCGCACCGGGGGCGTAAGGATTGCGCACGGGGTCCACGCTCTCGGACTTTATGACCGGATATAGAGGGCGTCCTAGATTTCCGTAGATAGGGCTACGGCGTGTCGCGGCACGACGTGTCGCGCGGGCGGCGAGGGACGCCGGTCGCGGGGGCGCGGAAGGCACCGCGAACACTGCCATTGGGCGCACCACCCCTCACCAGGAAAGCCTCGGCCCGAACGCTCGTTCGATCCAGTGCCCAAGACTGTAGCGCGGAGTCGAACATGTGCGCGAGCCGGTTCGAGTAAAACCTGCGGCAGAGATCCGGCGTCGCCGCCCCGCACGGCACTCGACCAGCGACATCACGATTCCGTCACGGCCGGGGTCACGAAGGCCTTACTGTTGCGTATGCCCGAGAAACCAAAGCTTCGCCACCTGGGCGTTCTCATATTGGCGTGCGCCTCCGTCGCGGCGTGCGGAGCCGCCGGGACCGGCGCGACACCGAGCGCCACGGCCGCGCCGCCGAGCGCCACGACTCCGTCCTCGCCCGCGCCGTCCTCCCCCGCCCCGCCGGAGGAGACGCCGAGCCCCGGCCCGCCCGCGTTCTCGTCCAAGGTCTCCGAGGTCACGGCCGCCATGCTCAAGGGGTCATGGCGCGAAGGATGCCCGGTGGGGCCCGACGACCTGCGCAAGGTCACGATGACCTACTGGGGTTTCGACGACAAGGCCCACACCGGCGAGCTGATCGTCAACAAGGCCGTCACCGGCGACGTGACCGCCATCTTCGAGAAGCTTTACGACTGGCGCTTCCCGATCGCCCGCATGGAGCCGATCGACAAGTACAAGGGCAGCGACTTCGACTCGATCGAGGCCGACAACACGTCGGCGTTCAACTGCCGCAGGGTCGCGGGGTCCAGTAGCTGGTCCAAGCACTCCTACGGCAAGGCCATCGACATCGACCCGCGCGAGAACCCGTGGGTGGAGCCGGACGGCTCGGTGTCCCACAAGAACGCCAAGCCCTTCGCGGACAGACCCCTGCACAAGCCCGGCGTCATCAACCCGGACGACCGCGTGGTCCGCCTCTTCGAGAAATACGGCTGGCAGTGGGGCGGCTACTTCAACGGCGCCAAGGACTACCAGCACTTCGCCAAGGGCGGCGGCTGAGCGCCTCGCCGAGGGCGGCGAAGCCGGGGCGCGATGGAGAACGCCTCCGCGGTGTGGTCGCGGAGGCGTTCCGGTGCGGGTCTACCCCCCCGGCCGAGGGGGCGCGGCCTCAGCAGGGGCGCAGGGAGGATGCCAGGTCGTTCTCCTGGGGCAGGACGTTGACGCGGTAGCCGGGCTTCATCTCGTGGCTGTCGCCCTCGAAGTCGGCGTCCACGTACCAGCAGTAGCGGATGCCGGAGTCGTTGGCCCACGAGGACATCACGTCGTTGAAGCCGATGTCGCCGAGGAAGCCGATCGAGGAGCCGGACGCGAAGCCGTAGCCGCCGCCCTGGAACTCGTAGTCGCGGAACAGGCAGACGTAGCCGGACGGGCAGTGCGTCTGGCCCGCGGGGATGCTGATGATCCGCGGGCCGGTCGCGGCGGCGTGCGCGGTCGCGGCGCCGGCGGGGAGCAGGGCGGTGGCGGCGAGGGCGAGGGCGGCGAGGTGTGCCTTCACGGGGATGCCTTTCTCTCGGGGGGCCGTTGCGACTCATTGTTACAGAGTGACTACTAAGAGTGAATGTCCTCTTGGGGTCACCGTGACCGCGGGGAAGGGCATGGAGGTCCGTCCGGGCCGTTGGGGCAGGATGGAGGGATGGCGGCGAAGGACGGGGACGGCTGGGCGCTGTGCCGGCGCGGGCACCGGCACTGGGGCGTGCACGGGGCGTCCGGCCTGCTGGCGGTTCACTTCGACGCGGTGGGCACCCCGCACGTCCTCATGCAGAAGCGCGCCCTCTGGAGCCACCACGGCGGCACCTGGGGGCTGCCGGGCGGCGCGCTCGACAGTCACGAGGACGCCGTCACGGGCGCGATGCGCGAGGCCCTGGAGGAGGCGGCGCTCCAGGCGGACGTCCTGCGCGTCGCCGGCGTCTACACCGACGACCACGGCGGCTGGACGTTCCAGACCGTGATCGCGGAGGCGGACGCGCTGTTCCCTGCCTCGCCCGCCAACGACGAGAGCACCGATCTGCGGTGGCTGCCCGCCGACGAGGTCGGGGACGGCGGGGACGTGACGCTGCATCCGGGGTTCGCCGAGACGTGGCCGGTGATCAGGCGCACGCTGCCGCCGTCCACGGTGGTCCTGGACGCCGCGAACATCCTGGGCGCCGCAGCCGAGCACGGGTGGTGGCGTGACAGGGCGGGGGCGACGCGGCGGCTGCTCGGGCGGATCGAGGAGCTCGCGAAACGGGGACTGACCCCTCCGGACGGCTTCCCCGCGCCGGCGCGGTGGCACCCAAGAATGATCATGGTGGTCGAGGGGCAGGCCAGGGGCGTCCGCTCCGACGGGCCGGTGACGACCGTCCCCGCCCCGGGCAGTGGCGACGACACGATCGTGGACACGGTGCGCGAGATACGCGGCACGCGGCCGTGGGAGCGGGTGCTGGTGGTCACCGCCGACCGTGAGCTACGCCGCCGCGTCACGGGCCTGGGCGCGGAGGTCACGGGTCCCCGTTGGCTACTTGGGCAAGTACGACCAAGGTGACGGGTGTAGCGTTCAGAAAGTCGAACCCCACGGTGGATCTCTCGGCCTCGTAACCCCAAATATCAGGAAATAGCTCCCGAAACTTATATGAGCGACCGAACCACACTTGACTGGACCGCCGATCCCGACAGTCCGGTCCCCCCGCCGTCATGGGGACGGCGAGCCCCCGAGGCACAGGTCCTGCCTTGGGTGTTCGCGGCCCTGGTGGGGTTCCTGTTGATCGGCAACCTGCTCCTCGCCCCGCACCTCACCGCGCCCGCGCTGCGCACCTGGTCCACGATCTTCGTGGCCATCTGCGTGCAGGCCATCCCGTTCCTGGTCCTCGGCGTCGCGCTGTCCGCGGCGATCACGGTGTTCGTGCCGCCGTCCTTCTGGACCCGCGCGCTGCCACGGCGTCCCTACGCCGCGGTCCCCGTGGCGGGGGCGGCGGGTCTCGTGCTGCCCGGATGCGAGTGCGCCTCGGTGCCGGTGGCCTCCGGCCTGATGGCCCGCGGGGTCACCCCGTCCGCCGCCCTCGCCTTCCTGCTGGCGTCCCCCGCCATCAACCCCGTCGTGCTGGTCGCCACGGCCGTGGCCTTCCCGGGCCAGCCGGTCATGGTGCTGGCCAGGTTCGCCGCCTCCCTCGCCGTCGCCGTCCTCGCCGGATGGGCGTGGCAGTGGCTCGGCCGGCCCGGCTGGCTGCGGATCCCGGACCGTGCGCCCGTGCCCGGAGAGTCGCGGATGTCGGCCTTCCTGTCGGCGATGCGGCACGACAGCCTGCACGCCGGGGGCTTCATGGTCGTCGGGGCGCTGACCGCGGCCACGCTGAACGTGGTGGTCCCCCGCTCGTGGCTGGCCGCGGTGGGAGATGTCCCGGTGCTGTCGGTCCTCGTGCTGGCGACGCTGGCGGTGCTCCTGTCGATCTGCTCGGAGGCGGACGCGTTCGTGGCGGCGTCCCTGTCGACGTTCTCCCCCACGGCCAAGCTGGCGTTCCTGGTCGTCGGTCCCATGGTGGACCTCAAGCTGATCGCGCTCCAGGCGGGCACGTTCGGCCGCGCGTTCGCCGCCCGGTTCGTGCCGCTGACCTTCGCCCTGGCCATCGGGGTGAGCCTGCTCGTTGGATGGGTGTTGCTGTGAACCGTATGGCGCAGAGCCTGGTCCTGACGCTGCTCGGCGGGGCGGTCCTCCGGGTGTCCGCCCTCTCCGACATCTATGTGAACTACGTCAAGCCCGGCTTCCGGTTGCCGCTCGTGGTCGCCGGTCTGGTGATCCTCCTGCTCGGCGTGCTGGGCGTCGCCAAGGAGTGGCGCAGGCCGTACCCCGGTAAAGGCCCCGGCCAGGACGGCCACGGTCACGGCCCGTGGGTGGCATGGCTGCTGTGTCTGCCGGTCATCGCGATCTTCCTGATATCGCCGCCCCCGCTCGGCTCCTACGCCGCCGAGCGTGATCAGACGCCCCCGCCGCGCCCCGCACCGGTCGGCGCGTACGTCGCGATCGCGCCGGGCACCGCGACCGCGATGCCCGTCGGAGAGTTCATCGGCCGTGCGTGGGGTGACCCGAATCAGTCGCTCAGGGGCCGGCAGGTGAGGCTGGTCGGCTTCGTGGTGCCGTCCAAGAAGAAGGGCCAGTGGTACCTCACCCGCATGCAGCTACGGTGCTGCGCGGCCGACGCCTTCCCGTTGAAGGTGGCCGTCCTCGGCGCGGCGGCGCCACGCGCCGACACCTGGGTGGAGGTGACGGGAACGTGGGTGCCCACCCCGTACGACCGGCTCCCCAAGGGCACCGTCGCCCCCGAGATGAAGGCCACCCGCGTCGCCAAGGTGAACCAGCCCGGCGAGCCGTACGAGTGATCGGCGGGACACCGCCCGGACGTTTCGATCTTACGGCCCGGTGGTCGCGCGCGATCGTCCATCCGGCACCGCTAAGGTTGATGTCGCACCGGGAGGGTTCGCATAGTGGACGAGTGCAGCCGCCTTGAAAGCGGCCAGGTCGGCGACGGCCTCGTGGGTTCGAATCCCACACCCTCCGCCACCTCGCGGCGGCGTCACCCGTGCGTGCCGCCGAACCCGTCGCCCACGGACGCCGCCAGCGAAAGGTACGCCTGACGCGTGGCCGGCTGCAGGCGGTCCAGGTCGATCTCCGCGCCCTCCTCCAGGTGGGGGTCGTAGGGCACGCGGATCACCGCGCGGCACCGGGCCGCGAAGTGCGACTCCAGCTTGTCCAGGTCCACCGTCGACTTCGAACGCGGCCGCACGCTGCACAGCACCACGGTCGCGGCCTTCACCAGGTCGGCGTAGTGGTGGGCCTCCAGCCAGTCGAGCGTCGCCGACGCCGCCCGCGCGCCGTCCACCGACGGCGAGCTGACCAGCACGAGCTGGTCGGCCAGGCCCAGCACCCCCGACATCGCCGAGTGGAGCAGGCCGGTGCCGCAGTCGGTGATGCAGATCGAGTAGAAGTTCTCCAGCACCTGCGCCACGGCCTGGTAGTCGGCGGCGCTGAACGCCTCCGACACCGAAGGGTCGCGGTCGGAGGCCAGGATCTCCAGGCGCGAGGGCGCCTGCGAGGTGAAGGCGCGGATGTCCACGTACCTCTTGATCTGCTGACGCTCGTTGAGCAGGTCGCGCACGGTGGCCGACGTCTCCAGCTCAAGCTTGTCCGACAGCGTGCCGCGGTCGGGGTTGGCGTCGACGGCGATCACCCGGTCCCCGCGTATCGAGGCGAGGGTGGCGCCGAGGCCCACGGTGGTCGTGGTCTTGCCCACGCCGCCCTTCAGGCTGAGGACGGCGACCCGGTGGTGCCCGGTGGCGACGGGCGTGCGGGCCCGCGTGACCAGCTCGCGGCGCCGCCGCACCTCCGGAGACTCGCCGGGCTTGATCAGGCCGGCGGACGCCTTGTAGACGACCTTGCGCCAGCCGCTGGACGGCGAGTTCCTGCGGCCGCGCAGCAGGGACACCGGGTCCAGGCTGTCGGCGGTCGGCCGGGCGCCCGCCGCCGCGGCGCCCTTCGCGCCGCGGGACTGGCGGGCGGGGGCGGCGGGCTTGAACTCGTCGGCGTTCTGCGTCTGGCGGCGGCGCGGCCGGTAGGGCTCGCGCTCCTCGGCGGGCTTCTCCTCGGCCGCGGGCTCGGCGGACGGAGGCGCCGTACGGGCCGGGGCGGCGGGCTGGGCGGCCTCCGCCGCAGGTGCCGTACGAGGCGGTGCGGTCTCCGCCGGCGGGGAGGTACGCGGGGTCTCCGCCGGAGCCGAGACGCGAGGAGAGAGGGTCTCCGCCGGAGGCGAGGTGCGCGGCGGGGCGGCCTCGGCGGGGGGTGAGGTACGGGCCTGGACGGGCTCGGGGTGGGGCGTCGGCGCGGCGTGGGGCGGCTGTTGCGGCCCGGTCACCGGCTCGGCCGCCCGCTCGTAGAGCGGGTGCTCCACGCGGGAGACCACGATGTCCTCGGTGTCGGCGCCGCCTCCTGCCACACCCGTGCCCGTGGCGAAGGCGTTGAAGCGCTCCTGCTCGGCGTCGGGCTCGCCGGTCTCATTGGCGGGCAGCGCGGCTTCCAGCCAGCCGCGTACGGACTGCTCCGGCTCCGGGACGGGGTCGGGAGCCGGCGTGGGCTGCGGGACCGTCTTGTCGCCGCCCGTGACGGGCGGCAGGGAGCTCCACCCCGAGGCGCCCGCCTTGGGAGGGTCGGCGAGGGAGCCGAACGAGAAGTGGTCGGTGTCGTCGCCCACGGACGTCTCGGCGGGCGAGGCCGGCGGAGCCGAAGAGGTCGGCGGGGACGGCGAAGAGGTCGGCGGGGACGGCGAAGAGGCAGGCGGGGGCGGCGAGACGGCCACGTGTCCGGACGTGGGGCCCGGGGAGGTGGTCGGAGCCCAGCGGTCGAGTCCGTTCAGGACGGACGGGCGGATCTCGGTCGTGTCCCCTTGGCCGCGCTCGGCCGCCGGGTCCTCGGGCTGCCCCGTGCCGTGCGCGGAGTCCCCGGCGGCGCGGAACAACGGGGACGACGGGGGCGCGGCCTCCGTGGGGACGTGCGCCCACGGGTCCTTCGGGTAAGGCGACGCGACGGACTCGTCCACGGTGACGGTCACCGGGACGGGGGCCTCCTCGTTCTCCTTGATGGCGTCCAGCCAGGCGAGTTGCTCCTCAAGGGAATGAGGATCCTCGCGATCGTGTCTTGCCACCGTGTTCCCCCTCGGGACTGGACTAAAGGGGCAGCAAATAGAAAGAAGATTACCGTCGGCCATCACGCCGAACGCGGTCAACCGCCGAGTTGGCTACCCGGATAGTTTGGTCGCATGCGCGCGATCCTTATATCCGAGCCCGGCGGCCCCGATGTGCTGGAGTGGCGTGAGGTGCCCGATCCCCGCCCGGCGCCGGGCGAGGTGCTCATCGACGTGACCGCCGCCGGCGTCAACCGCGCCGACCTGTTGCAGCGCCAGGGGAACTACCCGCCGCCCCGCGGCGCGTCCGAGATCCCCGGCATGGAGTGCTCCGGCGTGGTCTCGGAGGTCGGGGCGGACGTCGAGGGGTTCTCTCCCGGGGACGAGGTGTGCGCGCTGCTGGCCGGGGGAGGGTACGCGGAGAGGGTCGCGGTGCCGTGGGAGCAGGTGACGCGCGTTCCCGAGGGCGTCACCACCGTCGAGGCCGCCTCGCTTCCCGAGGTGGCGTGCACGGTGTGGTCGAACGTCTTCATGACGGCGCGCCTGCGGCGCGGCGAGACGCTCCTCGTGCACGGCGGCACGAGCGGAATCGGCACGTTCGCCATTCAGCTCGCCAAGGCGTTCGGCGCCCATGTGATCGCCACCGCCGGCACGGCCGCGAAGGTCGCGCGCTGCCGTGAACTCGGCGCCGACGAGGCGATCAACTACCGCGAGGAGGACTTCGCGGAAAAGGCGCGCGCCGACGTCGTCCTCGACATCATGGGGGCGAAGTATCTCCGTAGGAACGTCTCGGTACTGAACACCGGAGGGCGGCTGGTCGTGATCGGCCTCCAGGGCGGCACCAAGGGCGAGCTCGACCTCGGCGCGCTGCTGGCCAAGCGGGCGGCGATCCACGCGACGGCGCTGCGCAGCCGTCCCGTGGCGGAGAAGGGCGCGATCGTCCGCGGGGTGGAGCAGAACGTGTGGCCGCTGGTCGAGGCCGGCGCGATCCGTCCTGTGATCCACGCCACGGTTCCCATGGCCGAGGCCGGGGAAGCCCACCGGATGCTCGAATCCGGGGAGCACATCGGGAAAGTCCTGTTGACCAGGTGAGCTAGGTTGAATGTCATGAATGCTGAGGAGAGCACCCCGCAGATCGTCGTGGTGGGGCCGAACGGCCTCACGGTCGAGGGGGACGACGGGAAGCCGGAGGAACGCTCGGTCGCCGAGCTGGTGGAGCAGCCGGCGAAGGTCATGCGCATCGGGAGCATGATCCGCCAGCTCCTGGAGGAGGTCCGCGCGGCTCCTCTGGACGAGGCCAGCCGCAAGCGCCTCAAGGAGATCCACCAGAGTTCCATCAAGGAGCTTGAGGACGGCCTGGCGCCCGAGCTGGTCGACGAACTCGAACGCCTGTCCCTGCCGTTCACCGACGGCGACGACGGTCGCACGCCCAGCGAGGCCGAGCTGCGGGTGGCCCACGCCCAGCTCGTCGGCTGGCTGGAGGGCCTGTTCCACGGCATCCAGACCACGCTGTTCGCCCAGCAGATGGCCGCCAGGGCCCAGCTTGAGCAGATGCGGCGTGCCCTCCCCGGCGGCGTCGCGAAGGAAGACCAGGTTCATCGCGCCCCCGGCCCTTACCTGTAGGCGTCTCTGCGCGCCCCAGAGGCGCGTGAAGATCTTCGCGGGGGCCGTTCTATCCCCCGGGTCCGTGAGGCCGTCGTGGACGATCTCAGCGGCCCGGCGAGCCGTCTCCGATCACGGCCGGTCGAACAGTTCCTCCAGGACCACGGCCACCCCGTCCTCGTCGTTGGCCGCCGTCACGTGGGTGACGGCGGCGAGGACGTCCGGGTGGGCGTTGGCCACGGCGTACGAGGTGCCGGCCCAGGCGAGCATGGGCAGGTCGTTGGGCATGTCCCCGAACGCCACGACCTCGCCGGGCCCGAGCAGGTGGTGCCGCGCGAGCGCGGCCAGCGCCGAGGCCTTCGTCACCCCCTGAGCGCTCATCTCGATCAGCGCCTTGCCGCTGGAGCGGGTGGCCGTCACGAGATCGCCGACGAGGTCGTTGACGAGCACGTGCAGGGAATCGGGGTCCATGCTCTGGTGGAAGGCCAGCAGCTTGGCGCAGGGCTCCGAGAGCAGCGTCGAGGCGCCCACGCGCGGCGCCGTCCCCTCGGGCGCGTCCCACCGGCGCAGCGTGAACCCGGCCTCGTGGGCGAAGCCGCGCTCGTACTCCACCGAGAAGCTGAGGTCGGGGAGGTGGTGGCGCAGGCGGGCCACCGTCTCGGAGAGGACCTCGGGGCCGATCAGGTGGGACTCGACGACGCGCTCGGTGTGCAGGTCGTACACGAGCGCGCCGTTGGCGCAGATGGCGAGCCCCTGGTACCGGACGGCCTCGGCCACCTCGCCGATCCACCTCGGGGGCCTGCCGGTGACGAACACGAGGAGCGCGCCGGCCTGCTCGACGCGGGCGAACGCGGCGGCCGTGCGCGGGGAGACGGTGCCGTCCGACCGGAGGGCGGTGCCGTCCAGGTCGGTGGCGATGAGGCGGGGGCTGACCATAACAAGCTCTAGTTTGCCCTGTGCAGGGGTGCGCCGCCGTCAGCCCTGGGAGTAAAAGAATCTGGCCGTGAGTGGGAACAAAGGCGCTCCGATGGTGTTAGATGTGGTGGCGTTGTATTAGCTGAACCCGATGTGCAGAACCAGCTTGACTGTCTGAGCGGCCCCGGGAAGCTGTGCGACACAACCCGGGGTTCGCGCGGTGTGAACCCCAAGATCAATTGCAGGGAGAGCTTTAATGGCTCAGGGAACGGTCAAGTGGTTCAACGCGGAGAAGGGGTACGGTTTCATCGCCCCGGACGGTGAGGCGCCGGACGTCTTCGTGCACTTCTCCGAGATCGTCGGCAGCGGCTACCGCAGCCTCGAGGACGGACAGCGGGTCGAGTTCGAGGTGACGCAGGGCCAGAAGGGTCCGCAGGCGTCGCAGGTCCGCGCTCTCTGACCACTGACACACAGAAGGCGGGATTCCCTGGGGAATCCCGCCTTCGTGTCATATAGGGGCCTAACGTCCTGACAAAGCGGACATAGGCGACAGATAGCGCATAAGTAAGCCCCTTACTCCGCATAGTGAGAAGGGGCTTACTACGTGCAGCTTTACTTCACGGGTTCGAGCACGTCGAGGCCGACAAACGGGCGCAGAGCCTTCGGCACCACGACCGAACCGTCCGCCTGCTGGTGGTTCTCCAGGATCGCCACGATCCATCGTGTGGTCGCCAGGGTGCCGTTGAGGGTGGCCACGTGCCGGGGCTTCTCGTCGGTGTCCCTGTACCGCACCGCGAGCCGCCGGGCCTGGAACTCGGTGCAGTTGGACGTCGAGGTCAGCTCCAGGTAGCGGTTCTGCGTCGGCAGCCACGCCTCGCAGTCGAACTTCCTGGCCGCGCTGCTGCCCAGGTCACCCGCCGCCGTGTCGATGACGCGGTACGGCAGCTCGGCCTTGGCCAGCATGTCCTTCTCCCAGGCCAGCAGCCGCGCGTGCTCCTCGCGGGAGTCCTCGGGGCGGCAGTAGGAGAACATCTCCACCTTGTCGAACTGGTGGACCCGGATGATGCCCCGGGTGTCCTTGCCGTACGAGCCGGCCTCCCGCCGGAAGCAGGACGACCACCCCGCGTACCGCAGCGGGAGCGACCTGCCGTCCAGGATCTCGTCCCAGTGGTAGGCCGCCATGGGGGCCTCGGAGGTGCCCACCAGGTAGAGGTCGTCGGCCTCCAGCCGGTACACCTCGGAAGCGTGCGAGCCGAGGAAGCCCGTCCCCGCCATGGCCTCCGGCTTGAGCAGCACCGGGGTGATCATGGGCGTGAACCCGGACTCGATGGCCTGCTGCATCGCCATGTTGAGCAGGCCGAGCTGCAGCCGTGCGCCGAGGCCCTTCAGGAAGTAGAACCGCGCGCCGGAGACCTTCGCCCCCCGCTCGGTGTCGATCGCCCCGAGCATCTCTCCGAGCTCCAGGTGGTCGCGCGGGGTGAAGTCGAAGGCGGGCTTCTCGCCGACCTCTTCGAGGACGACGTAATCGTCCTCACCGCCGACCGGGGCGCCCTCCTCCACGATGTTGGGCACCGACATCATCAGCTCGTCCAGTCGCTTGGCGAGCTTCTCCGCCTCGGCATCGGCGCCCTTGACCTCCGCGGCCAGCTCTTTGGCCCGCGCGAGGAGCGCCGCGCGCTCGTCGCCGGAGGACACGGAGACCGACTTGCCGACGCTCTTCTGCTCGGCGCGCAGCGCCTCGAAGCCGCTCAACGCACTGCGGCGGCGCTCGTCGAGGTCGAGCAGCGTGTCGACGACCGAGTCGTCCTCACCGCGGGCACGCTGCGACGCCCGTAGCCGGTCGGGGTCCTCACGAAGGGTACGCAGGTCAATCACGTAACAAAGGCTACCGATGTCCGGCCACGGCTCGCGCGTCTAATAGAGGTGACCCGGCCCGGATCAGGCGCGACCGGCGCGAACGCGGGCGAGCCACTCGGCGGCCTCGGCGAAGTCGGCGCCGGTGGTGCCCCGCTTCAGCTCGGGCGAGATTCGGTCGGCACGCGGGTAGCTGCCCAGGAAGCGCACCTCGTCCGAAAGGCGGTGCAGGCCGGAAAGGGCGTCGCCCACGCGGGCCTCGGCCACGTGACCCTCGGCGTCGAAGTGGAAGAAATAGCGCCCGATGCCGTCCCCGGTGGGACGCGACTCGATGCGGGTCAAGTTGACCCCGCGGACGGCGAACTCGTTCAGCATCTCCAGCAGCGCGCCAGGGTGGTCGTCGCGGAGGAAGGCCACCAGCGAGGTGCGGTCGGCGCCGGTGGGCTCGGGCAGCGGGCCGGGCGGTGAGACGCGGATGAACCGCGTCACCGTGTCGTCCCGGTCGCCGATGTTGGAGCCCAGCTCGGTCAGGTTGTAGTGCTCGCCCGCGATGGCCGGGGCGATCGCCGCGTCGTACGGCGAGCCCGGCGAGGAGACCTCCTGGGCGGCGGCGGCCGTGGACGGCGCGGCGACGACCACGGCGTCGGGCAGCTCGCGCGCCAGATAGTTGCGGCACTGGGTGATCGCCGCCGGGTGGGAGTAGACGCGCTTGATGTGCGGCATCGCGGTGCCGGGCCGCACGAGCAGGGAGAACTCGACGGGCAGCAGGACCTCGGCGCTGATCAGCAACGGCCGGCCGCGGGCCAGCTCGTCGAGCGTGACGGTGATCGCGCCCTCGACGGAATTCTCCAGCGGGACGACCGCCCCGTCGGCCTCACCGGACCGCGCGGCGTCGAGCGCGGCGGTCACGCTGGCGCAGGGCAGGCGCTCGGCGTCAGGCGCGACAATACGAAGGGCGGCCTCGCAGAAGGTGCCCTCGGGCCCCAGGTAGGCGAGTTTCGGCATACCAGAAGGCTACCGGCCCTCCGCGACCTGCCGCCCTTCATATGTGCGGTTCGCCCCGTGCCGTGTCGTCCCCGGCACGGCCGCGTCGAGAAGTCCGGCGTCTGCCCGAGCCGGACGCCGGGTCAGAAGCCACACCAGCGCGATCGCCCCGAGGCCGAAGGCGTCCTGGACGATGCGGCCCAGGACGGGGCTGAGGACGGGGATCTCCGCCGCCCGCAGCGACACGCCCCACCAAGGGATCGGCACCACGTAGTAGAGCCAGACGGCCACCGTGACGATCAACGGCGCCCACCGCGCCCGGCCTGCCCCCGGTTCCGGACGTCCGAAATCGGACCGCAGGACGAGGGCCGCCAGTGTGATGATCAGCCAGGCGAGGTGGTGGATCCAGGCGACCGGGGAGATGAGGACGGCCATCAGGCCGGTCAGCGCCACCGCGGTCATCCGGTCCCCGCGCAGGAGCGCCCCGCGGGCGTGGCGGAAGCCGTACCAGGCGACCAGGCCGGCGGCGGCCAGCCACAGGAGGGCGGTCAGCCACCCCGGCAGGTAGAGGCGCAGGAGCATGCCGCGGATCGACTGGTTGGTGGTGGCCGCGTTGGCGCCCAGCCGCTCGGAGTCGAGCAGGGCGGAGAACCAGAAGCTCGCGGCGTCATGTGGAATCACCAGGAAGGGGACCAACGTGAGCATCGCCGCGGTGAAGGCGGCCATGAAGAACGCGCGCCGCTGCTCGGGGACGGCGTCCCTGCCGAAGCCGGTGATCAGCAGGTAGACAAGGAAGACGCCGGGGGTGAGCTTGACCGCCGTGGCCAGGCCGATCAGCATGCCGCGCGGCCACCAGGGCCTCCGGGCCAGGCAGTCGACGGCGCACAGCATCACCAGCAGGACGTCCACCTGGCCGAACCGGAACTGGTCCCTGACCGGCATCATGTACAGGCAGGCCACCGTCACCAGGCCGAACAGCAGCGGCGACGCCCACGCCGGCCGTGCCGCCCGCGCGAGCGGCTCGCGGAAGCAGAACCAGACCGTCACGGCCAGGCACACGAGCACCCCCGCCGTCCACACCCACTGCGCCACCGGCCAGGACATCGCGGCCAGCGGCGCCGCCAGGAGCGCGGCGATCGGCGGGTAGGTGAACGGCAGCAACTGCGGCGCCGGGGTGATCACGTCGTAGACCGGGAGCCCGCGCAGGACGCTCTCGCCCCCCGTGCGGTAGACGTCCAGGTCCACCAGCCGCTGGTCCGCCGGATTCGTCATCCAATAACGCACCAACGGCACAGCCGCCACCCCAACGACCACCACCCCCAACACCCAAGCCCACCAGGGCCGGCGCCCCCCACCCCCCTCACCGCGACCAACGACGGCGCCCCCCTTGCCTCCATGACCGCCCAACTTCCCAGCGGCGACCTCCGGACCAGCCCCGGCTACAGATCCGGAACCAGGCCCGGCGGCAAGCCCAGGACCCGCCACAGGCTCGGAACCAGAACCCGGGACACGCTGGGGCCCACCTCCGGCGGCGGGGTCGGGGCCAGGGGCTTCACGGCCCGCCACAGGCTCGGAACCAGAACCCGGGACACGCTGGGCCCCAATCCTTGCGACGGTGTCCGGGCCAGGGGCTTCACGGCCGACCACAGGCTTGTGACCAGTCCCCGGGCCACGCTGGGGCCCACCCCCGGCGGCGGGGTCCGGGCCATGTCCGGCGGCGGGGTGGGCACGGCGGGGCGCGCCGTCCTCGGGCATCTCACCAGTGCTCACGACCTGGCAGGCTACCGCCTGGCCTGTCCCACCGGTTTCTCGCCGACCGGCTTACCCCCATCAGGGCCACGGTCCGCGTGCCCTGCCTTCGACGTTCCTTCGGGTCCGCGCCGAACCTCTTGGGCCGATATCTCCCACTTGGGAAGGCATCCTGCGCCCCCACCCCTGCCACGTCTTCGTCGCCTCTGGAGTCCGCCCGCTGTGGACGGCCGGCGGTTATCCACAGAAGCGTCGCGAGATGGATCGGGCTCTCCGGCGTGTGGCTAGGGTTGCCAGGAGCGAAGCGTCAGAGCTGGCAGGGGGGTTCCGGTGGGGCTGCGAGGCGTCGCGCGGGGTGTCCTGGCCCTCGCGCTGGGAATGATCGGCGCACTGGGGTACGTCCTCGGAACCGCCATGCTCGGGCCCACACCGGCCCACGCGCACACGCCTCGCGCGTCCGGGCACGCGGCCTCTTCCATCTCCTCCGGCCACGTGCTGTCGTCCAGCCCGTTCGGCCATGTCGTGTCCACAACTTCGTCCAGACATGCGGCGGTGCCCGGCTCGGCCGGCCAGATGGCCTCCTCCAGCCCAACCGGCCAGGTGACGTCTGCCAAGCCCTCTGGGCAGGTGATCTCGTCCGGTCCGTCGGGGCGCGTCGTGCTCATCGGTGTGCCGGGGCTGCGGTGGGACGATTTGAGTGCGGGTGGCACTCCCCATCTGTGGGCGCTGGTCGGCAAGGGCTCGTCGGCGTCTATGTCGACCCGCGCCTATCCCCGGCCGGACCATGTCAGCACCTGCCCGGTCGCGGGCTGGCTGACGGTCTCGGCCGGGCAGCGGGCCGGTTCGGCCGAGGTCGAATGCGCGCCTCCGCCCGCTCCGGTCGTGGCGGCTGACGGCCGGACGGCCACCGTCCCCGGATGGGCCGAGCTGGCGTCCTTCAACGCCGCCACGTCCTACCGTGCCGCGATCGGCACGCTCGGGCAGGCCGTGCGGGACGCCGGGGGCACGGTGGCCGCGGCCGGCCCGGGTGCCGCCCTCGCCGCTGCCGACAAGTCAGGGAAAGTCGACCGATACGCGGACAGCATCGCGGGCCTCGGCGATCTCACCCCGTACACCCTCGTCATCGCCGACATCGACTCCCTCACCCGAGCGTCGATCACCAACACGCCCCCGAGCTCCACCACCTCCCCCACCCCCACAGCGGCACCGGCGACCTCCCGAGCGCAGCCTGTGGCGACACCCGCCGCTCCGGGCGACGCGGCGTGGCGGGCGGCCGTCGGCGAGGCCGACCGGCGGGTCGGAGAGGTCCTCGGAAAGGTCCCGTCCGGGGCGACGGTGCTGGTGGCGGGGCTTTCCGACGCGTCCTCCTCCGCCCGTCTGCACGTGGCCATCGCGGCCGGACCCTCCCCCGATGAGCGCCCGTACGGGAAAGGGCACCTCACCGCGAACTCGACCCGCCAGGACGCCTTGGTCACCGTCACCGACGTGACCACGACCGTGCTGGACACCCTGAAAGTGAACGCGCCCCCCGGCACCGTGGGGCGCCCGTGGCGGCCCGGCGGCGCCGCCCCGGACACGGTCTCCGACACCGTGCGCGATCTCGCCGACGCCGATCTGGCCAGCCGCGTGCTGGTCGAGGTGCGCGGGCCGTTCTTCGCCGTGTTCGTGGCCGTCCAGGTGCTCTTCTACGGTGTGGCCGCCTTCGCGGTCCGCCGGCGCAAGGGCGGGCCGCGCGTGCTCCTGGCCACCCAGGTCATGGGCGTGGCCGGCGGCGCCGTGGCCATCTCGACGTTCCTGGCCCAGCTCGTCCCGTGGTGGAGCCTCTCCCACCCGATGGCGGCCCTCATCGGCACGATCATGTGCATCGCCGGGCTGCTCACGGCCCTGGCGTTCGCGGGCCCGTGGCGCAGGCACGTCCTCGGCCCCCTCACCGTCGTCGCGGGCGTCACCTCGCTCGCCCTGCTGGCCGACGTGATGACCGGTTCACGCCTCCAGGTCAACGCCGTCACCGGGTACGAGCCGGTGACCGGCGGCCGGTTCTACGGCTTCAGCAACATCGCGTTCGCCGTGTACGCGACGGGCACGATCCTCGCCCTGGCAGGCGTGGCGCAGGGGCTGATCGCCCGAGGGCGGCGCGGGCTCGCGCTCGTCGTCTGCCTGGCGTACGGGCTGCTGGCGATCTTCGCGGACGGGTGGCCGGGCTGGGGCGCCGACTTCGGCGGCGTGCCCGGGTTCGTCCTCGGCTTCGCGGTCTTCATGATGCTGCTCTCCGGCCGCAGGGTCACCGTCGGCAGGCTGGCGGTGGTCGGCGGCGCCGGGCTGCTCCTGATCGGGGTGATCGCGTTCGCCGACCGCATGCGGCCGGCCGAGCAGCGCACTCATCTCGGCGCGTTCGCCCAGCAGGTGATCGACGGCGAGGCGTTGCCCGTGGTCGGGCGGAAGCTCGGCGCGATGCTCGGGATCACGATCGGGAACTGGCAGCTCAGCCTGCTGTCGCTGGTGGCGCTGGCGTTCCTGTACTTCGTCCTCGCGCGTCCGTCCCGGTGGGGCGCCTCCGCGCTGAGCCTGGCCTACGAACGGGCTCCCATCCTGCGCGCAGGGCTGTTCGGTTCGCTCACCACCGCGTTGGCCGGGTTCCTCCTCAACGACTCCGGCATCGCCATCCCGGCCATGGCCCTCACCGTCGCGGTCCCGCTGACCTTGGCCGCCTCGATGCGCGCGGTCCTGCTCTCCACGGCCACGTCCACGCCCCTGCCCTCGGCACCCGCGAGCGCCGCGCCTCGCCTGGAGCCTGATCCGGCGCCGGACAGCCCCAAGCCGTCACCCTCGGCGTGACCCCGCCGGGCGCTTGGCCGCGCGTAGCGCCCACCAGCCGACCGCGATCGTCAGCGCCAGCAGGAGCCAGGGCACGATCTGGCCGCGCCAGGTGGTGACCAGCCACTGCAGGTCGTCGGGCATCTCCTTCTGGCGCGCGGGGACGTAGGCCAGGGAGAGGATGGCGAGGCGGGCGGTCATGAAGCCGTCGAGCGGGGTGGCCGTGACCATCGCGAGCAGGGCGAACCCGAGTCCGTCATACCAGGGCAAGGCGTACGGCGTGGCGAAGAGCCACGCCGCCACCACCGCCACCGCCACCCGGGCCGCCTCATCCCCACCTTCGAGGAGCACACCGTCCCCGGACGCGGCGATACCGGCTGAGGCCGTGGCGCGCTCAGCGCGGGTTCCACGGGCGCGAGCAGCCGTGCGCCCGGGAAGGCCGCCGCCGGAGGCCCCTGCGTCCGAGGACTCTGCGGTGTGCTCGGCTGAGGTCTCTCCGGAGGGAGCTGCGGACTCCGCAGGAGAACTCTCACCGGATGGTGCCGCGGAGCCCTCCAGCCCGACCTCCCGAGGGGGAACCCCGACTCGTCCGAAGAGCGCCTCGCCGGTAGGAAGGGCGGCATGCCTGCGGAGAACCTCTTCGGAGAGCGGCACAGCGTGCTGTCCCGGACCGGCTTCTCCCGAAGGCGATCCGGCCTGCCCGGCGACCGGCTCGCCGACAGGAAGGGTGACGTGCCCACCCAGGCCACGGAGAGCCGCAGTGCGCGTAGGACCGGTCTCGTCAGAAGGAAGGCCGGTCTCCTCGAAGAGCGATCCGCCGGACGGAAGGGCGGCGTGCTCTGGGGCGGCTTCGCCTGAGGAGGCGGCGGTGTCTTCTTGGGGGGGTGACTTCCGCCAGGGAGGGTTGAAGGCATCGGTCGAGGAAGCGGAAGAGGGCGTTTCTGGTGCCGTCGCGGTGTCGAGGGCGCCGGGGGTTCGGGCTCTGCGGGAACGATGCCTGTGCGGGAGCCTGCGAGGTCGGAGAGAGAAGGATGAGAGGGCGCGGGTGAAGGCCAAGGCGAGGAGAAGCAGCACCAGGAGAGATCCGGCCTGGATCCATCCCCGGTAGGCGGATCCCTCGCCGACGAGGCCCTGAAGGCCGTGCTGGACCAGCCGCCAAGGGGTGGCCAACGAGAGCGACTTGCTGGCGTGCAGTACCTGGTCGAGAGCGTGCGGACCCGCGAGGAAGTAGGCCACGAGCACAGTGATCGCCGCCGTGCCCGCCACCACGGCAAGCCGCTTCGGCGACCGCCGCAACGCCCAGGCGGGCCCGAGAGAGACCAGCCCGACGTTGACCTTGACCGCGATGCCAAGCCCCAGCAACACCCCAGAGGCCCACCCCACACGCCCCCGAAG
Source organism: Sphaerisporangium siamense (assembly GCF_014205275.1). NCBI lineage: Bacteria > Bacillati > Actinomycetota > Actinomycetes > Streptosporangiales > Streptosporangiaceae > Sphaerisporangium > Sphaerisporangium siamense. Next base: position 1,660,345 of record NZ_JACHND010000001.1, on the reverse strand, counting down.
CACCGGGCCCCCCGCCCCCGCACGCCCTCCGTCCACCGAACCGCCCACTCCCGCACGACCGCCGACCGCCACCCCGCCAGCCCCGGCCACTGTGCCGCCCGTTCCCGCAGGAGCTCCGGACACTGAGCCAGCCGTTTCCGTGCGACTGCCTACCGCCGTGCCGTCCGTACCCGTACGACCGCCGACCGCCGCCCTCTCAGCCCCGGCCACCGAGCCGCTTGCCTCCCCGGCCACTGTGCCGTTCGTTCCCGCAGAAGCTTCGGCCACTGAGCCAGCCGTTTCCGTATGGCCGCCGACCGCCGTGTCGTCCGTTTTCGTGGGGGCCTTGGGCGCCGGGTCATCCGTTCCCCTGCGGGCCTCGGCTGCCGAGGGGTCCGCCTTTTTACGGGACGCGGGCGCCGAAGCGTTCATTCTCGTGCGGGCCCCGATGACCAAGGCTCCGATCACGAAGACGACGGCCAGCGTGTCGACGTGCAGGCCGGCGAGCAGCTGGTAGATCACCAAGGGGTTGGCGGTCCATAGGAGGGCTGCGCGTGCCTGCCACGCGCGGTCCTCGCGGGTGAACCGGTGGAGGAGCAGCCCTGTCGCGGCGAACGCGAGCGCGTTGAGTATGGCGAGGACGAAGACCGTCAGCCGTACCGACTCACCGCCGACCAGGCTCGCCAGCGCCTGCGTGGCGGTCGCCACCGGGCCGTAGACGCTCGGCTCCTCACGCCAGGGCACCTCCACCGAGTCCGCGATCGGATCGCCCGGCAGGGCCATGGCGCCCGTGGCGTAGGGATCGTGGCCCAGCGTCACCATGCGGCCGTACGCGGCGTAGTTGAGGTGGTCGGCGGACCCCGATGGCGGCAGGAGGGCGAGGACGACGGCGGCGGCGCACCCGGCGAGGAGCAGCACGCGCGGGTCGGGCCGCCAGCCGCGCCGGAGGGCGATCAGCCCGGCCGTCAGACCAAGGACTCCCAGGATGACGGCCGCCGCTTCGAGGGCGACGACGAGACGGCCGCCGGGATGAACGTCCAGCGAGTACGGCGGCTGCCACGCGGGTCCCGGCAGGGGCGGCACCACGACGGACGGCCCCAGCAGGCCGATCACCATGGTGGCGATGACGCTCAGCGTGATGCCTCCGACGGCGGCCCACGGCCACCAGCCGCCCCACCGCCTCACGTCCCCGTTCACGGCTCGATTCCAGCACACCGCAACCCCCACCCACGCCACCCCACACACCAGAACGGACATGAGGCAGCGCAAACGCCGCCCCGACCAGAAGGTCCACGGGACCGGAAGGCGTGGCGCGACCACGGCCACGGGATGTGCGGCGCCCCGGTCAGCGGCCGCCGCGATCAGAAGGTCCCAACGGCGGCGATCATCCCTGACCACGGCTGCCGGACGCGGCCAGGGAGCAGAAGCCGCGCGTAGCAACGGAAACAGGACGCGGACCCGAGGTAGCAGGCTGCTGTGGGTCTGGGGGCCGGGAGGCGTTCTCGGTGGTGGGTAGCCGAGGTCAGCGGGAGGTGCGGGGCCGGGATTTGAGGGGGACCGTGAGGGGGTCGCGGGTGGCCAGGGCCAGGGCCACGTCGCGGAGTTGGCGGGCTCGGTGGAACTGTGCGCGCCAGTCGGTTCCGGTGGCACGGTGGGCCATCTCGACCTCGACCTCCTGGACGCGGAACCCCTTGCGGACGAGGTCGATGGTGAGCCCCGTCTCGACGCCGAAGCCGTACGCCAGCGGGCGCGCGGCCTCGAAGGCGGCCCTGGTCAGGCAGCGCTGGCCGTTGAGCGGCTGCGTCGCCTCCCAGCCGCAGGCGCGCCGGATTCCCTCGCGGGCGAGGCGGACGACCAGGCCGTGGCCGCCGAGCTTGACGCGGGTGACGAACGTGGCGATGGTCATGTCCGCGACACCGGCGCGGACGGGTTCGATCAGCCGGGCCGCGGCTCGCGCCGTGTCCCCGAGATCGGCGTCGAGGAAGAGCAGGTGCCGAGGCGGTCGTCCCCCGGCGTTCCGAGCGTCCGAGGAGGCGGCCTCGCCGAGAGCGGGGCCAGGGGCGGCATCCGACCCGCCGCCCGCGACGGCGGCCCCACCGGATACGCCCCCTGAGCCAGGGAGGACCTCGTCGCCATCGCGGAGCGCGGCCCCGGGGGCGGGGCTTGGCCTTTCGGTGTCGGGTGGGTCGTTGTCCAGGAGGCGGACGGCTTCGGCGCCGCTTTCCATGGCGGCGGCCTTGCCGCGGTTGCGGCTGTGCCGCACGACGCGGGCGCCGGCGGCCTTGGCGACCCTGCCGGTGGCATCGAACGAGCCGTCGTCCACGACCACGACGAGATCGACCCCGGGTATGGCGAGCGCGGCGGTGACCGTCGCGGCGATGCGGTCGGCCTCATCCTTGGCGGGGATGATGACCGCGGTGTCGGGCCGTACGGATGGGTCGCTCATCGTTCCTCGTCCGGTTCGCTGCCTGTGGCGACCGGACGACGCTAGCCGGGATGCTCGGCGGGCAGCAACTCGGCGGGAATCGTGTCGTGCACGGTGAACACCGAGTCGAGCCCCGTGACCTGGAGGATCTTCCGCACCGCGGGACGCGGCGAGGCGACCTCCAGGGCACCGCCGCGCTCACGCATGCGCTTGAGCGCGGACAGCAGGACGTTCATGCCCGTCGAGTCGCAGAACTCCACGCCGGACATGTCTATGACGACCAGATCGGGGCCGGTCTCCAGCAGGCGGGTGAACTCCGCCTGCAGGCGCGGCGCCGTATATAGGTCGATTTCGCCGACAACCGTCAAGATGGCGTGTCCGGCATGTGATCGAGTCGAGACCTTGAGCTCCACAGCGGGCACACTAGCGCCGCATCGGCTCCGGGTCACGTTCTACCGCCATACCCGAAGAGTCGTCCGCCCTTTGTTCCCCGTTTCCGCCGCACGGAAACGCTGAGTACGCAAAGCTTGACGCTATGCGACACCGGCTCGGCCGGAAGAGGGGGAGGCCCGGAACCTCCGCGTCCGGTCGTCACGTCACGGAGGAGGGGCGGGCGGAGAGTTCGACGGGCCCGACATCGCCAATGAACAGTGAGATCTCCGAGGATCCCCAGCGACAGAGCATGCGCGTGCGTCTGGAAGGCATCCTCTCCCGCACCGAGCGGGCACGGGCCTGGGGGGACGCGGCGCTGCCGCTCCGGCCGCTGGTCAACAAGGACGGCTACGTGCCCATCAAGACGCGCCTCTCCGTCCACGACCTGGACCTGCTCACCGCGGCGCGCACCGAGTTGCTGTGCTTCTCGGAGCTCGGCCTGCGCCTGCTCGACCTGCACCAGCCGCGGGACGCGGGGGGAATCACCAGCGACGCCGCCCATCCGATCCTGCGGTGCCGGAGTTGCATGTGGCGGTGGCCGTGCCCGACGTTCCGCGCGATGTCGGAGGCTCTGGCGGCGCTCCCGGCGCACGAGCCCGCCGGCGGGGCGGCGCGGGAGCGGGCGCGCTCCGCGTCCCTATCAGACGGGGCCGCCGGAGACGGGCAGGCTGATCTCGAAGCGGCATCCCGGCCCGTCGTTGACGACCGCGATGGCGCCCTCATGCGCCTCGACGATGCCGCGCGCGATGGCCAGGCCGAGTCCCGCACCCCGATCGGGGCCAGGGGACCTCGCGGTCTCCCCTCGGAAGGCCACGTCGAAGACGCGTGGTAGGTCGGCCTCGGGGATGCCGCCGCAGCAGTCGGCGACCGAGAGCCGTACCACCTCGTCGTCGGCGACGGCGCGGACGACCACGGTGCCGTCCTCGGGGGTGTGCCGGATCGCGTTGACGACGAGGTTGCGCAGCGCCCGGCCGAGTGCCTCGGCGTCGGCGCGGACCGGGAGCACCGGGCCGGCCTCCGCGGCCAGGCGCACCTTCCTGGCGCCGGCCAGGGCCTCCACGCCCGCGAGGACGTCGGCCACCAGGTCGCCGAGGCCGATGGGCCGCGGGGCGAGCCGCAGGGCGCCTGCGTGGATGCGGGAGAGCTCGAACAGGTCGTCGACCATGTGGGACAGCCGGTCGACCTCCAGCCGGATCTGGTTGTGGTAGCGGCTGACGGTGTGCGGGTCCCGCACGACGCCGTCCTCCAGGGCCTCGACCATGGCGCGCATGCCCGCGAGCGGGGTGCGCAGGTCGTGGCTGACCCAGGCGACGAGCTCGCGCCGTGCGCCCTCCAGGGCCCTCTCCCGCTCCCGGCCCTCGCGCAGGCGCCGGTACGCCTGGTCCAGGGCCTCTGAGATGGTCTGGAGCTCCGCGGGGAGCCTGCCGGGGGGCGGGACGAAGTCCCGGGACGGGGAGACGGCCTCCACGGCGGCGACGAGGCCGCGGCTGACGGCGACCAGCCGCCGGGCCACGACGAGCGCGACGCCGAGGCCGACCAGCCCGGCGATGGCGACGACGGTGAGGACGACGTCCTTGGGGTGGCCGTCGATGATCATCTCGATGGTGATGGCGACGACCCCGGCGAGCGTGGCGGCGACGGTCACGACGGCGACGACGGCGAGCGTGATGCCGATGGAGCGCCCGCGCAGGACCCACAGCAGCGCCAGGCCGAGCGCGGCGATGACCAGCCCCAGCCCGCCGGTGACGGCGACGATCTGGAGGATCACCGGGGCGCGCCGTCCAGGGGCTCGTAGCGGTATCCGACCCCCCAGACCGTGACGATCCGGCGTGGTGTGGTCGGGTCGGCCTCGATCTTCTCGCGGAGCCTGCGGACGTGGACGGTGACGGTGGAGGTGTCGCCGAAGGACCATCCCCACACCTGGTCGAGCAGGGCGGCCCGGCTGAACGCCTGCCGGGGGTTGCGCATGAGGTGGGCGAGCAGGTCGAACTCGCGGGCGGTGAGCGTGATCTCCTCACCGCGCAGCCGGACCTCGTGGGCGCCCACGTCCACGGCCAGATCGTGGTCGCGGAGCACGCCGGTGCCGGCGGCGACCAGGGTGCCGCGGGCGCGGCGCAGGACGGACTGGACGCGCAGCGCCAGTTCGCGCGGGCTGAAGGGCTTGGTGACGTAGTCGTCGGCCCCGGTCTCCAGGCCGACGACGCGGTCGATCTCCTCGCCGAGCGCGGTGAGCATGATGACCGGGACCGGCCAGCGTTCTCTGAGCTTCTTGCAGACCTGCAGGCCGTCCATACCGGGGAGCATCAGGTCGAGGACGAGCAGGTCGGGCGGGTTGGCCAGCGCCCTGCGCAGCGCCTCGGCGCCGTCACCGACGCTCTCTACGGAGTGGCCGTCGCGTTCGAGGTACTTGACGACGACCTCGGCGACGGTCGGGTCGTCGTCGACCACGAGGATGCGGGGACGGTGTGCCATGCTCCTCGTTTCCACCCTCCCTACCACCCGATTTGTCAGAACTTATCGCGTTTATCGGGGTTTGCGGCATCACACCGGCCAGGCGGCGACTTACCGGCGCGACTCCCACGGTACGGCCGGATCGGCTCGTCCACCCGGCGCGTCACCACTTCGTAAGAAGGCGCCCACCAGGGCCCGCGGCGGCGCCCGGGGGAGCTCAGGCACAAAGGTCACGACTTCCGGCAATGATCGGGTATTCGCTCGCGGCCCGCCCTCGTGGGACGTACCTTCTGGATATGGCCCGCATCGTGCTTACCATTCTCGGAGTCCTGCTCGCACTCTACGTAGTGTTCGGGCTCCTCATCCCGACCATCTTCGGGATTTTCAAGATCCTTCTGGTCGTCGGCCTCATCGGCGTCGCGGTCTTCGTGGTCATCACTCTGGTGAGCAAGCTCTCCAGGTGACATGAGCGCCTTCCACACCACCGTCGCGCTGGTCGCGCAGCTTCTCGCCGGGCAGTCAGGCCCGGCGGCGCTCACGGCCGTCGGTCTCGTGGGAGTCACGCTTCTCGTCCTCGCCTGGGCCCTCGGGCGGCCGGCCCGCGTCCCGGCCGTCACGATCGGCGGCCGTGGCCGCCCCCGCGCCGCGCACGCCGTGTTCGTCCGGCTGCGTCATCCGGCCGCCCCCGGCCGTCCGAGGCCCAGAGCACCATCGGCAGGTCCCGCGCACGTCTGATCTCCCCGTACGCCTCACGCCGTGCGGGGCGACGACGTGCGCTTTCGTCATGTTCATAACCACATAGACGAAGGGCTTTGCCACCTCATGTCCGGTATATCCGCACTTTTCGATACCGTCCTCGACGCCGCCTACCGCCTCATCGACGCCCTCGGCTCCCTGACCGGAGCGGCGTTCGCGATCATCCTGGTCACCCTCGCCGTCCGCCTTCTCCTGCTGCCGCTGAGCGTCCGGCAGGCGAAGGCGTACAAGGCCCGCCTGCGCGTGGCGCCGAAGGTCGAGGCGCTGCGGAAGCGGTTCGCGCGCGACCCCGAGCGCATGATCCTCGAAACCAGGAAGCTGTACGCGGCCGAGGGCACGTCCATGTTCGCGGGGATCGGCCCGGCGCTGGCGCAGACCCCGTTCATCATGGTGATCTACCGTGTGTTCGTGTCCGCCACGATCGCCGGGCACCCGAACCTGCTGCTCGCCCAGAGCGCCCTCGGCGTGCCGCTCGGCGACCACTTCGCCGCGGCGGTCGCGGGCGGCGGCCTCTTCGGCCCGCCCGCGCTGGTCTTCCTGGGGCTCTTCGCCCTGCTGGCGGTGCTGGCGTACGTGACGTCGCGGCGCATGGGCGATGTCCGGCCGCGGGTCCTGCGGTTCATGCCGTTCGGCACCGTGCTGTTCGCCGCTTTTCTGCCCCTCGCCGCGGGTCTTTACCTGGTGGTGAGCACGGCGTGGACCGCGGTGGAGCGCGCGGTCCTGTACCCGAAACCGGCCTGACGTCCCCTCCGGGAGCATTCGCCGGTCTTGTCCGCCGTTACGGTGGGATGGCGTGAGTGCTCCGGCGAGCCGAGGAACGGGGGCCGAACGATGAACGGTGCCGACAGCGAGGTCGGGCGCCTGGCGACGGTGCTCCTGCACCGCCCCGGCGCCGAGCTCAAGCGGCTGACCCCCCGTAACAACGACAAACTGCTCTTCGACTCCATCCCCTGGGTGGGCCGGGCCCAGGAGGAGCACGACGCCTTCGCCGAGGCGCTGCGCGCGCACGGCGTCGAGGTGCTCTACGTCGCCGAGCTGCTGCAGGACGCCCTGGAGTACGAGTCCGCGCGGGAGGAGATCATCCCCGCCGTGCTCCAGGAACGGCAGCTCGGGGACACCCTCGCCGCCCTGACCCGGCGCTACCTCGCCGACCTGGACCCCGAGCGGCTCGCCCACACCCTGATCGCCGGCCTCGCCCACGAGGAGCTGAAGACGGGCAGGGGCCTGGTGTACGGCCTGCTCGACCGGCACGACTTCGTGATCGACCCGCTGCCCAACCTGCTGTTCACCCGCGACTCCAGCGTGTGGATCGGCGACAAGGTGGCCGTGACCAGCCTCGCCATGCCCGCCCGCGCCCGCGAGAGCAACCTCACCCGCCTGATCTACACCCACCACCCGCGCTTCGCCGGCACCGAGCACCTGTACGAGCCGTGGCTCGAACACGTGGAGGGCGGCGACGTGCTGCTGATGGGGCCCGGGGTGATCGCGGTGGGCACCGGGGAGCGTACGACGCCGGCCGGGGTGGAACGGCTGTGCCGCAGGGTCTTCGCGGCGGGCCTCGCGCACACCGTGCTGGCCGTGCCGATCGCCCAGCAGCGGGCCACGATGCACCTCGACACCATCTGCACGATGGTGGACGTGGACACGGTCGTCATGTACCCGCCGGTCGCGTACTCGCTGCAGGCGTACACGGTCACGTCGATGGGGGACGGGGAGCTGCGGGTCTTCGAGCCGCGCCCGTTCCTGGAGGCGGCGGCGCAGGCGATGGGGGTCGAGCGGGTCAAGGTGATCGACACCGGGCTGGACCCGGTGACCGCGGAGCGGGAGCAGTGGGACGACGGGAACAACACGCTCGCCCTCGCGCCGCGCGTGGCGGTCGCCTACGAGCGCAATGTGGAGACGAACGCCCGTCTTGAGGCCGCCGGAGTGCAGGTGATCCGAATTGCCGGAAGCGAACTCGGCAGCGGCCGGGGCGGCCCGCGCTGTATGTCCTGCCCTATCAGCAGAGAACGGCTAGCCGCACTCGTGTAGTGCCCCTATTTCGGGCGTTCTCACTTGTGAATTAAGGACTCCCACCGGAGCGTGGAGAACCGCCCAAACAGTAGTCATCTCTCCGTCGTGGCGCACGCCCCAGCGCTCCGCGAGGAACTCGACGATGCCGAGCCCGCGCCCGCCGAGCGAGGAGAGCGCCGGCCGCGCCGCGCGCGGCTCCGTGGTCGCCCCTCCGTCACTCACCGTGACCTCAAGATGGTCGTTCGCCCAGTCCCAAGTGGCCTTGATCTGGCCGGACGGGAGGGGGTGGGCGTGACGGAGCGCATTGCTCAGCAGTTCGCTCACCACCAGGACGGCGTCCTCTATGGCGGCGGTGAACACCCCGCACTCCTCGAGATCGGCGCTGAGACGCTGGCGTGCGACGGCGACGCTGGTCGGCGCATACGGCAACAGCACGACGCCCTCACTTCCCCGTTCTCCTGCATTTCCCCCTGAGGAAAACACATCCCAGTACGACCGAAATGCCCCGATCGAAGCTTGGGGAAACCGCATGGCGATCATTGCTTGTGCAGAAACGGCATTACGCACGTTCATCCGTGACCGGCCCGTTACCGGTTCGGTGTGTCGGATCCGATATAGGCGGGAGCGGTGCGTAGGACGAATCTCATTCGGGTCCCCCCACCTGGGCGGGAATGCGCGGTCAGCTCGCCGCCCTGGGCCCGCGCCAGGCTCCTGGCGATGTAGAGCCCGAGCCCGACGCCGCCGAACCGGCGCCGGTCCCCGCTGTCGGCCTGGACGAACCGCTCGAACACCCGCTCGCGGTCGTCCGGCGGGATGCCCACCCCCTCGTCGTCCACGACCAGGACGACGAGGTCGGTCTCCTGCCAGGCGAGCACCCGGATCAGCCCGCCGTCCGGCGAGTACTTGAACGCGTTCTCCAGCAACTGCCCGAGCAGGATGTCGGTGGCCAGCGCGTCGCCGTCCACCCACGGCAGGTCGGCGGGGATCTCGACCTCCACGCGGTGCCGGTCGGAGAGCACCGGCAGCCCCAGCGTGGCCGCCCGCGCCCGCTCGCCGAGGTCGAAGCTCTCCACGCGCACCTTCAGCTCCTCGGCCCCGGCGCGGGCGCCGAGCAGCAGGTGGTCCATGAGCTGGCCAAGCGCCCGCGACCGTTCGGCGATCGTCCGCACGGCCGAGCGGCGTTCGGCGTCCGACAGCTTGTCCCAGCGGGCGTCGAGGGTGTGGGCGAACCCCTGCACCACGGTGATCGGCGTGCGCAGCTCGTGGCTGGTGGTGGCCAGGAAGAGATCCTTGGCCTCCTCCAGCTCCTTGGCGCGGGTGACGTCGCGGAAGTCCACGACGATCTCGCCGGTCTCGACGATCTCCGCGCTCACCACGTCCAGCCAGCGTCCGGTGGTGAGCTGGGTGGTGAGCTTCTGCCCCGGCGCGGGCAGCGGGAACGGCGGGCGCCCGCCGATCACCTCGCAGGCGCGCACGCCGGTCAGCTCCTCGGCGGCCGGGTTCCACTGGCGGACGAGGCCGAGGTCGTCGAGCACCGCGATGCCGTCGGCGCTGGCGTCCACGACGGCGCGCTCGTGGGCGCGCTGCCGTACGGCGTCCTGGTAGGCCATCGCGTTGCCGAGGGCGATGCCGGCGTGCCCGGCGAGCAGTTCGAGCAGTTCGAGCTCGATGTGCCCGGCCGTCCCCTCGGCGAACAACGCGTACAACGCCCCGTACGGCCGCCCGCCCACGGCGGCGACGCCGAGCGCGATGGTGTGCAGGCCGGGCAGCTCCGACCAGATCAGCTCGTCCAGCGCGGTGCGGTCGTTGGTCTCCAGCAGGACGGTCTTGCCCGTGCGCAGCAGCTTGCCGACCAGGCTGCTGCGCAGGTCGGCGGTGGCGCCCTTGAGCCTGCCCGGCAGCCCGTGCGCGCTGACCAGGCGCAGGCGCTCGTCCTCGATCAGCACGAAGCCGCCGGCGTCGGCCCCGGTGAGCTCGGTGAGGCTCGCGGCGATGCGGTCCAGGACGGCCGGCAGCTCCAGCTCGGCGTTGATGTCGGCGACGACGTCGGTGAGCCGGCGGACCAGCCGCGCCCGGCGCGCTCCCCGGTCGCGCGCGACCGCGTCGTCGGCGATCAGGTGGTAGACGCTGACGTATCCCAGCAGCGCGCCGCTCTCCGAGCGGAGCGCGCTCATGTCGACGCCGACGTCCACCAGCGAGCCGTCGCGATGGCGGCGCTTGGTGCGCAGCGAGACCGGGTCGCCGGTGCGGACGCGCTCCAGGACGGCGTGGTGCTCGGCCGTCAGCTCGTCCGGCACCAGCGGCGCCCTGCGCCCGGTGACGTCGGCCGCGGCGAAGCCGAACAGGCGCTCGGCGGCGGGGTTCCACATCAGGACGTTGAGATCACGGTCGAGGGCCACGACGGCGTTCGCCGCGCTCGCGAGGACAGCGTGAGCAAAGCCTTCATCGGCGATCTCTACCCTGTCGTCACTCATGCCCCCCATCGTGCCTGTTTTCTCCGCCGCGTCTTGGCACTTTCGATGTGCGAATAGTCGCATTCGCCAGCCCCGTACCATCCCATGCGCCACCGGAGGACCCGGATGACTCGACGAGAGAGGATTCTTCCCCTCTCCCGGCCTGGGTAAAGCATCCCCAATCGGGGCGACATGGACTTCGGCGACTGCGTCGTGGCCGGTAGGAGGCCGCACTCCGCTACGCTGCGGATAGCGGGACCGGGAGGGGTGCGGGCGATGACGGCAGGCGATCTCGACGCCCTGGTGCGGGTGACCTCCCCCGACTACGTGGGCGAGACCCCGCCCGACATCGCCTTCGGCATCACCGACACCCCGGTGGGGCGCCTCGCGCTCGCCGTCACCGCGCGCGGAGTGGCCGCGTGCAGCTTCGAGGACGAACACGTCGTCTTCGCGCGGGTCTCACGCGAGATCGGCACGTTCATCGGCAACGACCCCCGGCGCCTCGACCCGATCCGCCGCGAGCTGGACGCCTACTTCTCAGGCAGGCTGCGGGCGTTCACGGTGCCGGTGGACCTCCGGCTGGCGACGCCGTTCGCCCGCACGGTGCTGCAGATGACGATGGCCGTCCCCTACGGCAGTGTCACGACATATCAGGAGATCGCCGATCGGATCGGGCGGCCGCACGCGCTGCGCGCCATCGGCAACGCGCTCGCCGCCGACCCGGTCTGCGTCATCGTGCCGTGTCATCGGGCGATCGAGGCGCCAGGACTTCTCGGCGGGTACGCCGGGGGGCCCGCCGCCAAGGAGCACCTGCTGCGCCTCGAGGGCGTGTCACCCGGCCCAGCGCCAGCGTGACCAGCGCGGCGACCAGGGCCGACGCCAGCGCCGCGTTCATCCACGGCTGCCGCTCGAAGCCGATCGCCTCGCGCGCCCACCCCCAGACGGAGTCCCACCAGGCCACCGTCGGCGTGGCGGTGACGAGCCAGTAGGCCACGAAGCCGAGCACCCACGGCACGAGCATGAGCCCGCGGGACGGGGCGTCCTGCGAGGTGTTCCAGCGGCCGGCCGCGCCGAGCAGGAAGTAGTCGGCGGCCAGGACGGCGAACATCGGGACGAACACCGCGCCGATCACACCGAGGAACGCCCCGTAGGAGTTGACGTTGACGAACAGCGCGACCACCGTGGTGAGCACTCCCACGCCCACGGAGAAGGCGCGGCGGTCCACCCGGGGCAGCAGGTTCTGCAGGGACATCGCCGTGGAGTACACGTTCGCGAACGACTGGTCGGCCTCGCGCAGCACCAGGATGCCGAAGAACAGGCCGCCCAGAGGGACGGCGACGAACGGATCCCACACCCGGTTCGGGTCGTTGCCCACCAGCGCCAGCGCGAGCACGCCCATCGTCAGGCACGCGACCTGCGCGATCGTGTAACCGCCGACCACGCCGGCGAACGCCGCCCGGCCGGAGCGGGAGTGCCGCGCGTAGTCGGCGGCCACGGGCACCCAGGACACCGACAGCGCGATCACGTAGTCGACCGCGGGCGCGAACGCGTGCCAGTCACCGGGGCCCAGCTCGGGCCCCTCTCGCAGCAGCGCCACGGCCAGCCACGCCATCGCGACGATCACGCCCGCCGTCACGAAGCGCCGCAGCAGCCGGATCGCCCCGAGCGGCCGTATGGTCAGCGCGATGGTGAGCGCGCCCGCCCCCAGCACCCAGACCTGGTACGGGACGGCCTCCCCGAAGATGGCCTGGGCGCCGGTGGCGATCACCCACAGCTCGAACGCGCCCCAGCCGAGCATCTGGACGATGTTCAGCACCGTGGGGACGTACGACAGGCGCACCCCGAACAGCCCGCGCAGCAGCACCATGGCCGGGGCCCCGGTACGCGCCCCCGGCACGGCCGCGAGCCCGACCATCACCGTGCCGATCAGGCTCCCGACCACGGCGGCGAGCACGGCCGCCACCAGGCTCAGCGGCCTGTCGCCCGACGGCTTGATCAGGTACAGCGCCCCCGAGAACCCGAGAAGGCTGACCCCCAGATTCGCCCAGAAGGCCCCCTGGTCAAGGGCTCCCAACGTCTTCGGCGGCGCCTGGTCGAGAGTCAGAGGGGCTTCATCGACAGCGGACGACATCGCGCGCTCCCTACGCCGGCATTACCCGGACAGGTTCATGCGGTCGGCGGCGCGCCCACTGCCGGTGGGAACCGCCCTCTCAGCCCGGTTGCGTCCGAGCTCCCGCGGTGTGCAGTTTTACTGGATTATTACATTGATCGGTCACGCGACGTAGGGCCGGGACCCGTTCTCCGCCACCATCGGGCGGCCCGCGGCGGCCCAGGACTGCATGCCGCCTCCGACGTTGACGGCCTCGCGGCCCACGTGGTTCAGCCAGGCGGTGGCCTGGGCGGACCGGCCGCCGACGCGGCAGACGACATAGACGGGGACGTCGGCGGGCACCTCGTCGAGGCGCTGCTGCAACGCGCCGAGCGGGATGTGCACGGCGGTGGGGGCGTGGCCGGCCTGCCATTCGTCGGGCTCGCGCACGTCGAGCAGGAAAGCGCCGTCCGGCACGGCGTTGGCTTCGATCTCTGGGACGTTCATGCCTTCCATTGTCCCCGTTACGCGACCGTTCCGCCCGCTAACGGAAAGTTGCCATCGGTGACGGAGACATGCCTTTTCCCCAGAAGGCGGGGTCTGCAGGGGATCGCACCCTACTTGAGCAGGCGGGACAATCGACGGTCCGCGTGGGGCTTGCCGCCCGTCTGGCAGGTCGGGCAGTACTGCAGGGACGAGTCGGCGAAAGAGACTTCTCTTATCGTGTCCCCGCACACCTGGCATGCCCCGCCGGTACGGCCATGCACCCGCAGACCCGACTTCTTCTCGCTCTTGAGATCTTTCGCGGCGATGCCGTGCGCGCGGTCGACGGCCGCGCGCAGCGTGTCCACGATGGCCTCGTACAGGTCGGCGACGGCCTCGTCCGTGAGCGTGCCCGCGATCTTGAAGGGGGACATCCTGGCCGCGTGCAGGACTTCGTCGGAGTAGGCGTTGCCGATGCCCGCGATCACCTTCTGGTCGCGCAGCAACCCCTTGATCTGCGCGCGGCTGCCGTTCACGATCGCCTTCAGGGTCTCGCGTGTGAACTCCGGCGCCAGCGGGTCGGGGCCGAGCGCCGCGATGCCCGGCACCTCGGCCGGGTCGCGCACGACGTACACCGCCAGGCGTTTCTGGGTGCCGGCCTCGGTCAGCTCGAAGCCCGGCTGCGCGCCGTCGTCCTCGGGCGCGAACCGCACTCGTACGGCGAGCGGCCCCTTGCCTGGGCGCACCGGCCTCGAGCCCGAGAGATCGTCGCGCCAGCGCAGCCAGCCCGCCCGGGACAGGTGGACGATGAAGTGGACGCCGTCGCAGTCGAGGTCGAGGAACTTGCCGTGCCGGCGCACGCCGGTCACGGTGAGGCCGGGCAGCGAGGTGACGGGCGGGTCGACGGTCTTCAGCGCCTGGAAGGCGACGACGTCGACGGCCGCGACCGGGCGGCCGACGGCCCGCTCGCGGAGGAACTCCACCAGCGACTCCACCTCGGGAAGCTCGGGCATGCCCTCACACTAACCGGTCACCTGGCCACGAAACCGGCAGTGGCACCCCGGAGGCCCCGGCCTGTGGATATCCATCTCCGCCTGTGGACAACGCCGCTCCCGGCACGCGCGCCCGTCCCGGCGTGGTTACGGTGTCAGGGACTGCTCGGACCACCTGGAGGTCATCGTGGACGTGACGATCGCCGAGGAGCTTCTGCTGCTGGCCTACGGTGAGGACACGGGCAAGCCTCTGGTGCCCACGACCGCGCTGGACGCCGGGCTCGCGGGCGCGCTGCTGGCCGACCTGTTCCTCAGCGGGCGCGTCGGCCTCGAAGCCAAGAAGATCGTCGTCCTCGACCCCGCGCCGCTCGGCGACGAGGAACTGGACGCCGCGCTCGCCCGCATCGCGGACGACGGCCGGGAGCGCAAGCCGGACGCGTGGGTCACCCGGCTGCGCTCGGCCCATCTGCGCGAGCGCATGCTGACCCGTCTGGTCGGGCGCGGAGTGCTGAGCGAGCGCACCACGAAGGTGCTGGGCCTGTTCACCACGCACAGCTACCCCGAGGCCGACCCCGGCGTCGAGCGCGCCGCCCGCACACGGCTCGCCGAGGTGCTGGCGGGCGCGGAGCCCGACGAGCGCTCCGCCGTCCTCGCCGGCGTGCTGCACGCCTGCCGGCTCCTCCCCAAGATCTTCCCGGACGTGGACAAGGCACGGGTCAAAGAGATCATCGAAGGCGACTGGGCCGGTCCCGCGGTCGCCAAAGCGATCGCCGCGGTCAACGCCGCCGTGATGGCCGGCGTGACCGCGGCCACCATAGCGTCCAGCACCATCGCCGCGACCTGACCGAGAAGCGCCACGAGACCGGCTAGTTGGCGAGGACGTCCTTGGGGACGGGCTTGTCCTCGGCCAGGGCGTTGAAGAGACGCAGCGCCTTCTCGGTGTTCCACTTGACGACGGAGGCGCCGTTGATCGTCGGCAGCGAGCCGACCGGGACGGCCGTGGCGATCGGGTCCCCGCCCATCGCCAGGCCCAGCGACAACAGGTCGAAGGCGCCCGTCCCCGGGTCCACGGCCACCGAGTCGGTGGCGCTCGTCGCCAGCGGGATCGACCGGAACGGGTTGATCAGCACGCCGGGCGCCGCCGCCTTCTTGACCACCGCCGAGAAGAACTGGCGCTGGCGCTGGGTGCGGTCGAAGTCGGGCAGCGCGCCCGTCGCGCGGGTGCGGACGTACCCGAGCGCGGTGCCGCCGTCCATGTCCTGGCAGCCCTTCTTCAGGTTGATCCCGGCCTTGTGGTCCTTGATGTTCTGCTTGACGCAGATGTTCACGCCGCCCACCGCGTCCACGATGCCGACGAACCCGCTGAAGCCGATCTCCATGTAGTGGTCGATCCGGATGTCGGTGACCTTCTCGACCGTCTTGGCGAGCAGCTTGGGACCGCCGTAGGCGTACGCCGCGTTGAGCTTGTCGCTGCCGTGCCCGTCGATCGGCACGTAGGAGTCGCGGGGAAGGCTGACGAGGGTCGGGCGTCCGCTCTCGGGGATGTGCAGCAGCATCATCGTGTCGGTGCGCTTGCCGACCGCCCGGCCGGTGGCGAGTTTCTTGCGCTGCGCCGCCGACAACCCGGCCCGGCTGTCGGAGCCGACCAGCAGCCAGTCCTCGCCGGGGGTGGCCGCGGGGCGACCGTCATAGTCGGTGAGCGACTCGATGGTGCTGATACGGGAGTTGATCCAGAAATACCCGGCCACCACCAGCACGAGCAGCAGCGCCAGCAAAATCACCACGACGCGCAGCACGATGCGCCCGGTGCGGCGCGGCCGGCGCTCGCGGGGAGGACGGTCGTCGTCCCCGGACCTGCCGCCCGACGCCAGGGGCCGGACCGGCGACTGCCCGGACCTGGGCTTTCCGTAAACGCGCGACCTCCCCTTGGACGGTTCCGCCGCGGCGCCCGCAGGGAACCCCTCCAGCCGTGTCGCCTCGTCGTCCTCGCCGCCTCCGCCCCCGGAACCCCGGGGCAGGCGATGGGCCGGCTGGCCCGCCGAGTACTCGCCCTCACCTCCGGGCGGGGCGTACCGCGCGTTCTCGCCGGGCCGCCGCATCGCGCGGGTAGGCCCCTCGCGTCCGTCGGACCCCCCGGCCCGCTCACCAGGCCAATCACCCACGTCGTCGTCCCCGTCCTGAGGCTGGAACCAGGTCTGCTTCGAAAGTACGCCGTCGCGAGCCCTCGACGCGCTCCCTTGCCCAAGGTTTTCTCATGTAAAAGTACGCAGAGTCACAGTAGGTCACCAATGGGGATCCCCGGGAAACATCGGCCGGGCCTGGGCCGTTAGCGTTAACGAAGACCACTATCGAAAGGACAGTCGTGTCCACTCCCGACCCGTGGAGTACCTGCCCGTGCCTCGGCACGGGACCCATTGAATCGGGGAAGGCAGACCTGTGAACGTGCTTCTCGGTCTGTCGGCCGTACTACTTCTCACTCTCGCGACGGGCTACTTCGTCGCGCAGGAGTTCGCGTTCGTCGCCGTCGACCGTGCCGTTCTCCGTGAGCAGGCCGAATCCGGCGACGCGCCCGCCCGGCGGGCTCTGGAGGTCACCGGCAAGCTCTCGTTCATGCTGTCGGGCGCCCAGCTCGGCATCACGGTCACCACGCTGCTCGTGGGCTTCGTCACCGAACCCGCCCTCACGCCGCTGATCCGGCCCGGCCTGTCGGCCGCGGGCGTGCCCGGCTCCGTCGTGCCCGGCATCGCGGTGGCCCTCGGCCTGGTCGTCGCCACGGTCGTGCAGATGGTGCTCGGCGAGCTGGTGCCCAAGAACCTCGGGATCGCGCGCCCCGAAGTGGTGGCCAAGTGGCTGTCCCGCTCCACGCTGATCTACATGGCCGTCGCCGGCCCGGTGATCCGGCTGTTCGACGCCGCGGCCACCCGCCTGCTGCGCCTGTTCGGCATCGAGCCGGTCGAGGAGATCGAGCACGGCGCCACACCCGAGGAGCTCTCCCGCATCATCGCCGAGTCCGAGGCTGCGGGCGACCTGTCCGAGCGCCTGTCGGACCTGCTGGAGCGCGCGCTGGAGTTCGGCGACCGCACCGCGGAGGACGTCATGGTCCCCCGGCCGCGCGTCGTGTCCGTCCGCGCGGGCCGTCCGGCCTCCGACGTGCTCCGGGCCTTGAAGTCCTCCGGCCACTCCCGTTACCCCGTGCTCGGCGCCGAGGACGGCGACGTGGTCGGCGTGGCCGGGCTGCGCGAGCTGCTGCGCGCCGGGTCCGGCGAGACGCCGATCGAGCGCATCGCCACCGCGCCCCTGCTGGTCCCGACGACGCTGCCGCTGCCCGCCCTGCTGGACCGGATGCGGGCCGGAGGCGGCGAGCTGGCCTGCGTGATCGACGAGTACGGCGGCCTCGCCGGCGTCGTCACGATGGAGGACCTGGCCGAGGAGCTCGTCGGCGAGCTCATGGACGAGAACGACGCCGAGGCGGCCGAGGCCGTGGCCAAGGGCGACGGCACCTGGGAGGTGCCCGGCACGCTCCGGCTCGACGAGGTGGAGCGCGCCACCGGGCTGCGCCTGCCCGAGAGCGAGGACTACGAGACCGTGGCCGGCCTCATCATGGCGCGCCTCGGCCGCCTGGCCGAGCCCGGCGACGAGGTGGTCGTCCCCCTGGTGACGGAGCGCGACCTGTTCGAGGAGGAGCCGGACGGCGCGGATGTGCTGCTGACCGTCCTCGGCGTGCAGCGCAGGATCCCCGACCGGGTGCGGCTGGCGCCGGGCCTGCGGAACGCGGCGACCGTGAGCGGTGAGGCCCGATGAGCACCGTCACCGCGCTGCTGCTGGGCGTCCTGCTGCTGATCGGCAACGGCCTGTTCGTCGCGGCCGAGTTCGCCGTGGTGTCCTCGCGGCGCCACCGCCTGGAGGAGGCCGCGGCCGGGGGCAGCCTCGCCAGGACGGCCGGGCGCGCCGCGCTGCGCAACGCCCGCCAGCTCTCGCTGATGCTCGCGGGCGCCCAGCTCGGCATCACCCTGTGCTCGCTGGGCCTCGCCATGGTCACCGAGCCGGCGATCGAACACCTGCTGGAGCCGGTGTTCGGCCTGGTCGGCCTTCCGCCCTCCATGCGCGTGGCCGTGGCCTACGTCATCGCGCTGGCGATCATCACGTTCCTGCACATGGTGGTGGGCGAGATGGCGCCCAAGTCCTGGGCGCTCACCCACCCCGAGCGCGCCGCCATGGGCCTCGCCCTGCCGTTCCGCGCGTTCACCTGGATCGCCAGGCCGATCATCGCGGCGCTCAACGGCCTGGCCAACGGGCTGCTGCGCGCGTTCGGCGTCCGCCCGCGTGACGAGCTCGGCACCACCAGGACCCCGCCGCAGCTCGCGATGCTCGTCGGCGAGTCGGGCCGGATGGGGCTGCTCGACCGCGAGGAGCACGACCTGCTGACCCGCGCCCTGCGCGTGCAGTCCCAGCCGATCGAGAGGCTCATGGTGCCGATCGGCGAGGCCACGGCCGTGCCCGCGGGCGCCTCCGGCGACCTGGTGCGCGACGTCGCGGTGGCGAGCGGCCACGTCCGCCTGCTCGTCAACGACGGGTCCCCGCAGGACGTCCTCGGCGTGCTGCACGTCCGCGACACGCTGATCCACCCGGGCGTCCCGCCGGAGAAGCTGATCACCGAGTTGCCGCGCCTGGAGTCCGCCACGACGCTCCCGGAGGCCGTGGCGCGCCTGCAGGAGGCCCACGCGCACGTCGGCCTCGTCACCGACCCGTCCGGCGCCGTGGCCGGCCTCGTGAGCCTGACCGACCTGGTGGGCGAGCTGCTCAACACGCGCACCCGCCCGGACGCGGCGGCGCGCAAGCCCGCCGCACGGCAGGCGACGGGTGCAAGCAACCCGTAAGTGATCTGAAACCACGTCCGGCTACACATCCGGAGTGCCCCGACACACCCCCCGCAATACGGCCGGCGCCTCTGTCCGGCCCGCAGAGGCTCTGAAGATCGTTTCCCTCGGGAAAGCCCGCCCCCCCGAGGGAAACCCTTCAGAACGATCACACAGCCCCGCCCAGACCCTTGTGAGCCCCGCCACGCCCCCGGCGCGCCACGCCAAGCACCCCGGGCCGCCAAGGAATCTTCCAAATCTTTCCGGGCAGTCCCCCGCCGTGACCCGAAGCCACGAAGCCGACGAGCCCTCACGCGTACGTCCCCACCAGGCCGCCAGGAAGACGGCCGGCGCCCCACACGCGAAAGCGGAGGCGACGAAGCCGCCAGGCTTCGAGCCCGGCGAGGTGACGTGGGGGTCTGGGGGGTCGCCCCCCAGGAAAACACAAAGGCCCCGGGAAGAAGCTAGAAGAGCTTCGAACACGGGGCCCCGAGTGGGCGAGGAGGGATTTGAACCCTCACATCCTTTCGGACACACGGACCTGAACCGTGCGCGTCTGCCGTTCCGCCACTCGCCCTCTTTGAGTGCGTGGAAAGGCTAGCACGGATCCGTGCATGCCACCGAACCCGGATACGATCCTCCTAGACGATGGAGGAAGGGAGGTACCCGGTGGGAGTCCTTCAGCGCTTCGAGCGCAGGCTCGAAGGCTTGGTTGAGGGGGCCTTTGCGCGGGCGTTCAAATCTGACCTTCAGCCGGTCGAGGTCGCCAGCGCGGTGCAGCGAGAGATGGACGAACGCGCCGCGATCGTGGCGCAGGGCCGCACTCTCGTGCCCAACGACTTCGTGGTCGAGCTGTCCACGACCGACGCCGAGCGGCTGGAGGTGTACGCCGACAGCATCAGCCACGAGCTCGCCAACCTCGCCAGGGAGTACGCCAAGGAGCAGGGGTACTCGTTCGTGGGGCCCGTCCGGGTTCGCTTCGAGACCGCCGACGATCTGGCCGTCGGTCTTTTCCGCATCCGCTCGGGCGTGATCCGCGGCGCCACGGTGGAGCAGGACGAGATCAGGCATCCGGTGAGCGACCTGCCTCCGGGAAGGCCGAGCGCGTTCGGCGGCCGTCCGCGTCTGCTGGTCTCCACTCAGGACGACCCGCAGGGGCAGCGGTCGTACGAGCTGACGACTCCGGTGACGCTCCTCGGGAGGGGCACCGACTGCGATCTGCGGTTGGTGGACCCAGGCGTCTCCAGGCACCATGCCGAGCTCAGGGTGGAGGGCCCGACCGTCGCCCTGGTCGACCTCGGTTCCACGAACGGCACTTTCGTCAACGGCCAGCCGGTTCGCCGGATCGAACTCAACGACGGCACCCGTGTGACCTTGGGGCGCACGACTCTGGTGTTCCGGCGCGATTAAGGGTAGACAGACGGTCCATGTCCGAGCTCACTCTGCTGCTGATCCGGCTCGCGTTCCTCGCGGTGCTGTGGTTCTTTGTGATTGCCGCGGTCGGAGTGATCCGGACAGACTTGTTCGGATCACGGGCGACGGCCCAGGCCCCCGCGCGTAAACCGGCCAAACCCGCACGTCAGCCGGCCAAGCCGAAGAAGGGGGAGCCGCGGCAGTTGATCGTGACCGGTGGCCCCCTGCAAGGAACCATCATCAACCTCACGGAGACGCCAATCACTATCGGTCGGGCGAATGACGCCACGCTGGTTCTCAGCGACGATTACGCTTCCAGCCGGCACGCCCGGCTGTTCCCCCAGGACGGTCAGTGGATCGTGGAAGACCTCGGCTCGACCAACGGAACCTATCTTGACCGATCTAAAGTGACCCGCCCGACTCCGGTGCACCTCGGCGTTCCGATCCGCATCGGCAAAACCGTCATCGAATTGCGCAAATGACAATCGCACTCCGCTACGCCGCCCGCTCGGACGTCGGCCTCCTCCGCGAAGGAAACGAGGACTCGGCGTACGCGAGCCCGCGCCTGCTCGCCGTCGCCGACGGCATGGGCGGGCACGCTCACGGTGAGGTGGCCAGTTCGGTCGCCATATCCGCCATGTCGTCCCTCGACCGGGACACGGCCGGGGGCGACCTGCTCGGCGCCATCGAGGCCGCGGTGCGCGAGGCCAACCGCAGACTGCACGAGATGGTCGGCCGCGATCCCAGTCTCAAGGGCATGGGCACCACGCTCACCGCCATGTTGTGGTCGGGCACCCGGGTGGCCCTCGTCCATGTCGGCGACTCCCGCGCCTACCTGCTCAGGAACGGCGAGCTGTACCAGATCACGCATGATCACACCCTGGTGCAGTCGCTGGTGGACGACGGGAGGATCACCCAGGAGGAGGCCGCCAGCCATCCCCAGCGTTCGATCCTGTTGCGCGCGCTGGACGGCAGCGGCGAGGTCGATCCCGATCTGTCGCTGCGCGAGGCGCAGGTCAACGACCGCTACCTGCTCTGTTCCGACGGCCTGTCCAGCGTCGTCAGCGCCGAGACGCTCCATCACACCCTGACCACCGTGGACGAGCCGGACGCCGTCGTGCGCCAGCTCATCGACCTCGCCAACCGCGGGGGCGGTCCCGACAACATCACGTGCATCGTCGCGGACGTCGTCGAGATCGAGGAGGGTCAGGTCGTGGCGGGTGATGCCGCCGTGGTGGGCGCCGCCGGGTCGAGCCGGCTGAGATCACAACCTCCCGACACCCCGGCAGGACGCGCGTCCACGATCACCGCCCCGCAACCCGTGATCGTGGACGACGACCTGGACGACGAACCCGTGGGCGGCCCGGCGGCGAGCGCCGTGGCCGCCCCGCGGCGTGTCAGGCGGCGGCGCATGTGGCCGGTCACGGTGACCGTCCTGGTGCTGCTGGTGGTCGTGCTGGGAGGGGGCGGGTATTTCGGGTACCAGTGGACCCAAGATCAGTTTTATGTCGGCGCTCAGGGAGACGAGCTAGTGTTGTTCCGCGGGGTGGACACCACGATAGGACCGATCCAACTGAACCATGTCGAGCAGCGCACCGGGCTCTCGGTGTCCTCCATCCCCCAGCCGCTGCGCGACCAGGTTCGGGCGGGCATCTCGGTGACCGACCTCCAGGCAGGCAGGACGAAGATCGACGACTTGAAGGCCCGATCCGGTGGTGACAAGAAGATCACCCAGCCGACCGCCTCCCCGAGCACGGAGTCCTCTTAAGTGAGTGCCGTCGACGTCGCGGCCGTCCCCACGACCGCCAAACGGCGGGGGGCACAGCTTGTCATGCTCGCCTTCGCCGTGGCGATCGTCATGGTGGCCTACGCCAATGTCGGGCTGGGTCTGAACGACCAGGTGCCCGCGGGCATGCTCACCTACGGCCTCGGTCTGGGCGTCCTGATGCTCGCCGCCTATCTCGTGCTGGCGAAGTTCGCCCCCTGGGCCGACCCCCTTCTGCTTCCACTGGTGACCCTGGTCAACGGCCTGGGCCTGGTGATGATCTACCGCATCGAGCAGTCCGCGCCCAAGCTGGCCTCGGCGAGCACCCAGCTCTTCTGGACCGGGCTCGGCATCGTCATGTTCTCCGTGGCGCTGCTCGTCCTGCGCGACCACCGCGTTCTCCAGCGCCTGACGTACACGGCCGGCTTCACCGGCATGGCGCTGCTGATCCTTCCTCTGGTGCCCGGTCTGGGCAAAGAGCTCAACGGCGCCCGCATCTGGATCGGCGTGGGCGGCTTCTCCATCCAGCCGGGCGAGTTCGCCAAGCTGGCGCTCGTCGTGTTCTTCGCCGGATATCTGGTCGCCAAGCGCGACGTCCTGGCGCTCGCCGGGCGGCGCCTGCTGTTCATCGACCTGCCTCGCGCCCGTGACCTCGGCCCCGTCCTGATCACGTGGATCCTCAGCGTGGGCGTGCTGGTCCTGGAGAAGGACCTCGGCACCTCCCTGCTGCTGTTCGGCGCGTTCGTCGCGATGCTCTACATCGCCACCCAGCGCACCTCATGGGTGCTCATCGGCATCACGCTCTTCCTCAGCGGCGCGTTCGCCGCGGGGGTGCTGTTCGACCACGTGCGGGCCCGCTTCGACGTCTGGCTCAACCCGGCGGACCCGGAGCTCTTCTACAAGGACGGCGGCAGCGCGCAGCTCATGGAGGGCCTGTTCGGCATGGGTTCGGGCGGCGTCCTCGGCACCGGGCTCGGCCAGGGCCACCCCGACCTGATCCCGCTGTCCTTCTCCGACTTCATCTTCACCGCCACGGGTGAGGAGCTCGGGCTCACCGGCCTGATGGCGCTGCTCATGGTGTACGGCCTGATCGTCCAGCGCGGCCTGCGCACGGCCGTCGCCGCGCGCGACCCGTTCAGCAAGCTCCTGGCCGGCGGGATCTCGTTCATCCTGGCCTGGCA
Organism: Sphaerisporangium siamense; assembly: GCF_014205275.1. Taxonomy (NCBI): domain Bacteria; kingdom Bacillati; phylum Actinomycetota; class Actinomycetes; order Streptosporangiales; family Streptosporangiaceae; genus Sphaerisporangium; species Sphaerisporangium siamense. The sequence continues at coordinate 1,637,057 of NZ_JACHND010000001.1, read as the reverse complement.
GGTTTTCATCATCGTCGGCGGGGTAACGAACCTGATCCCGCTCACGGGCCTGGTCACGCCGTTCATGTCCCAGGGCGGCTCGGCCCTGCTGGCCAACTGGATCCTCATCGCACTGCTGGTACGCATGTCAGACGCCGCACGCCGGCCGCCGCCGCAAGCCATCCAGGACGAAGGACTGACGCAGGTGTTTCAGCGATGAACGGCACGCTCAAGCGCACCTCCGTGGCGTGCCTCCTGATGTTCGCCCTGCTGATGATCAACATCAACTACGTGCAGGCCGTGAAGGCGGAAGGCCTGCGTGAGGACGCCCGCAATCTGCGCAGCTTCTTCGCCCGCTACGCCAACGAGCGCGGCATGATCACCGCGGGCGGTGAGACGCTGGCGAAGTCGGTGGACACCGGCGGCACGTTCCGGTTCCAGCGCAAATACACCAACGGCAAGATGTACGCGCCCATCATCGGCTTCTTCGCCCCCGAGAGCGCGCAGGGCATCGAGGGCGCCGAGAACGCCTATCTCGACGGCTCCCATCCGGACCTGTTCGTCCGCCGCACCGTGGATCTGATCACGAACAAGCCGAGCCGCGGCGCCGCCGTCGACCTGACCCTGGTGCCGAAGGCCCAGGAGGTCGCCTACCGGGCGCTGGAGAGAAGCGGCAAACGCGGCGCGGTCGTGGCGCTGGACCCGAAGACCGGCGCGATCCTCACCATGGTCTCGGTGCCGAGCTTCGACCCCAACACCATGGCGGCGCCCGACAGGGCCAAGGCCGCGCAGGTCTACAACAAGCTCAACAAGGACGACAACCAGCCCCTGCTGAACCGCGCGATCGACAGGACCTACGCCCCCGGTTCGACCTTCAAGGTCATCACCTCGGCCGCCTACCTCAGCGAGGACGACTCCCGGGACGTCAACACCACCGTGGACGCGCCGGACGTCCTGCCGCTGCCGGGTACCACGATCGGCCTGCGCAACTACCACGGCGAGTCCTGTGGCGGCCGGGCCACCATGCTGGACGCCCTGACGATCTCGTGCAACACCGCGTTCGGCACCATGGCCCTGGAGATGGGCTACGACAAGCTCAAGGAGCAGGCGGGCAAGTTCGGCGTCGGGACCGCCATGAACATCCCGCTCCGGGTCGTGCCGAGCGACATCGGTAAGGACGAGGGCAAGGCCGCGCTGGTCCAGACCTCGATCGGGCAGCGCAGCAACCAGATGACGCCGCTCCAGATGGCGATGGTCGCCGCCGCGGTCGGCAACCAGGGCAAGGTCATGAAGCCTTACCTGGTCAACAAGATCGTCAGTCCGGACGGCGACGAGATCGACAGCGCGCGGCCCCAGGAGCTCGACGAGGCGATCACGCAGGACGTCGCCGACGAGCTCCGGCAGATGATGGTCAGCGTGGTGGAGAAGGGCACGGGCTCGGCGGCCAAGCTCCCCGGCATCACGGTGGCGGGCAAGACGGGCACGGCCGAGACCGCCCAGGGCGCGGCGTCCCACGCCTGGTTCATCTCGTTCGCCCCCGCCGAGGACCCGAAGGTGGCCGTGGCGGTGTTCGTCGAGTCCGGCAGCGCCGGCAACGACGCCACCGGCGGCGCGGTCGCCGCGCCGATCGCGCACGACGTCATGCAGGCGGTGCTCGACAGGTGACCCAACGGGTGCTGAACGACCGCTACCGGCTGATCTCCCGGATCGCCGCCGGCGGCATGGGGGAGGTGTGGCGCGCGCACGACGGCCTGCTGGGCCGCGAGGTGGCGGTCAAGCTGCTCCGCCGGCACGTGGCCGGCCACCCGGAGTTCCGCGAGCGCTTCCGCAACGAGGCCCGCATCACCGCCGGTCTGTCCGATCCGGGCATCGCCCAGGTGTTCGACTACGGCGAAGAGGACGACACCGCGTACCTGGTGATGGAGCTGGTGCCCGGGGAGGCCCTGGCGGCGGTCCTGGCCCGCAACGGCACGCTGAGCCCCGAGGCGACGCTGGACGTGGTCGGCCAGACGGCCCGCGCGCTGCACACCGCGCACCGGTCGGGCGTCATCCACCGCGACATCAAGCCCGGCAACCTGCTGGTCACCGGGTCCGGAACCATCAAGATCACCGACTTCGGCATCGCGCGGGCCCTGGAGGGGGCGCGCATGACGATGACGGGCACCGTGCTCGGCACCGCGCAGTACGTCAGCCCCGAGCAGGCTTCCGGCAGCCTCCTGACGCCGTCCACCGACCTCTACTCCCTCGGGATCGTCGCCTACGAGTGCCTCGCCGGCAGGCCGCCGTTCGTCGCGCCCACCCAGGTCGCGATCGCCCTGCTCCACATGAACGAGCCGGTGCCGCCGCTGCCCGCGTCGGTGCCCGAGCCCGTGCGCGCCCTGGTGCATTCGCTGCTGGCCAAGAGCCCCGAGCAGCGGCCGGCGAACGGGCGTGAGCTGGCCGACCGCGCGATGGTGCTGCGCGACGCGCTGTCCACGCCCGGCGTCGCCCACCTGAGCACGCTGACCGACCCGTCGGGGTTCGCCGTCCGCGAGGCCCTCGCGAGCCAGGCCGTCACGCCTCCCGCGTCCGCCGGCACGGCCGACGGCCTGTACGAGACGCGCGTCCCGGAGTCGCCGGGGCACACCCGCATCGGCCGCCCGCCCGGCGGCCGTCCCGCCCAGCCAGGCGGGCCCCGGCCGGTGAGCGCGCCTCCGGCGCGGCGGCGTCGCAAGGCCTTCGGCCTGTTCGCCGCGGCGGGCTGCGCGGCCGCGGTCGGGTTCGGCGCGCTCGCGGCGGGCGGCCTCCCGTTCGGGCTGGAGACCGCGCCCAGCAGCCCGGCCGAACCGGTGACCAAGGAGCCGGTTCGCTCGCCCTCCCCGTCGAAGACGGCGACGACGTCACGTCCACCGAAACCGGTGACGTCTGTCAGGCCCACCGTGTCACGGTCGGCTACGGTAAGCAGAACGGCGTCTCCAACCCGGCGCCCGACGCCGACGCCCACTCCGTCTCCTACTCCGACCCCTACTCCGACGCCCACACCGACCCCCACACCGAGCGAGACGCCAAGCCCCACTTCATCCGCAAGCACCACAATCACCCCGAACGGGGAGACGTAATGCGGCGCGCGGTCGATGATGGACACCGGCAGCCGCACCGCGGGCCGGTACCCAAGATGAACGGCAAGGGACAGTGCAGGAAATGACTCAGCCTCGGCTACTCGGTGGCCGCTATGAGCTCGACGGAGTCGTCGGCCGCGGCGGCATGGCCGAGGTCTATCGCGCGCGGGACATCCGGCTGGACCGCGTCGTCGCGATCAAGACGCTCCGTTCCGACCTGGCGAGAGACCACATATTCCAGGCCCGTTTCCGGCGTGAGGCGCAGTCCGCGGCGTCCTTGAACCACCCGTCGATCGTCGCGGTGTACGACACCGGCGAGGACACGACCGACGGCACTCCCGTGCCCTACATCGTCATGGAGTTCGTCGACGGACGCACGCTGCGCGACCTGCTCCGGCAGGACCGCCGCCTGCTGCCCGAGCGCGCGATCGAACTCGTGGACGGCATCCTGCGGGCGCTGGACTACAGCCACCGCGGCGGCATCGTGCACCGTGACATCAAGCCGGCCAACGTGATGATCACGCTGGCGGGCGACGTCAAGGTGATGGACTTCGGCATCGCCCGCGCGATGGCCGACTCCGCCGCCACGATGACCCAGACCGCCCAGGTCATCGGCACCGCGCAGTACCTCTCGCCCGAGCAGGCCAGGGGCGAGCGCGTGGACGCCCGCAGCGACATCTACTCCACGGGCTGCGTGCTGTACGAGCTGCTCACCGGCCAACCGCCCTTCACCGGCGACTCCCCGGTGGCCATCGCCTACCAGCACGTGCGGGAGGACCCGATCCCGCCGTCGCAGATCGACCCGGAGATCCCGCAGTGGGCCGACGCCATCGTGCTCAAGGCGATGGCGAAGGACCCCGCGCACCGCTACCAGAGCGCCGGCGAGATGCGCGCCGACATCCAGCGGGCCATGTCGGGCATGCCGGTCGACGCCGCGCACACGATGGCGATGACCAACAACCAGTACACCGGCCAGCAGACCCGCACGCTGGCCACGCCGGGCGGCGGCCCCGCCACCCAGCGCACGACCGCCGTCCCGCCGTACGAGTACGCCCCGACGCAGGCGGGCGGCCGGTACGAGCGCCGCCGCGGCTCCAAGACCAGCGGGCTGGCGATCGCCGCGTGGATCCTCATCCCGCTGCTGGTCATCGGCGCGTTCATCGGCATCGGCTACGCCTTCCTCAGCTCCCCCGGCTCGAACGAGGCGGGCGGCGAGGTCCAGATCCCGGCGGTGGCCGGGCAGACCCTCAAGGGCGCGAAGAGCGCGCTGGAGGCCCAGGGCCTGAAGGTCAAGGTCGTCGAGGAGTTCAACTCCGACGTCGAGAAGGGGACGGTCATCGCGACCGACCCGGAAAGCGGCACCAAGGTCCCGAAGGACTCCGAGGTGACGCTGCAGGTCTCCAAGGGCGTCAAGCAGGTCACCGTGCCGCGCCTGGTGGGCCTGAGCATCGAGGACGCCATGAGCACGCTGGACACCAACGGCCTCAAGGGCCAGGTCGTGAACGCCGTGTCCAGCAAGGAACAGGGCAAGGTGTTCCAGTCCAAGCCGTCCGAGGGCGAGAAGGTCGACGAGAACAGCATCGTCAAGATCTACGTGCCCAAGCAGCAGGTCACCGTGCCGGACGTCACCAACCAGACCCTCGCGGACGCCAAGGCGGCCCTGCAGGCCGAGAACCTCAAGGTCAGGACGGTGCGTCAGCCGAGCGCCGACGTGCCGGAGGGCAACGTCATCAGCCAGAGCCCGCCGGCGGGCTCGAAGCTGAACCCGGGCACCACGATCACGCTGGTCGTGTCGTCCGGTCCTCCGGAGGAGACCACGCCGACCGAGCAGCCCACCGAGGACCCGTTCCCGACCGACGAGCCCACCGAGGAGACCCCGACCGAGGACCCGCCGATCACCGAGCCCCCGTCGGACGAGTTCAGCAACTGACGCCCCGTACGCCGCCAGAAAGGCCCCTCCCGCACCGGGAGGGGCCTTCGCGTGTTCGAGGGGTCCGAGGGCGTCCGCGCGGCGTGTTCAGGACTTCAGCGGCGGACATGAGAAGAGGGTCTCCGCCGCTCGGGGGCGACGGCGGAGACCCTCAACCGGTTAGTCGTCCTGAGGCCGCCCGGCGTTACACGATCTGTGTGAGCCAATTTCGGAAAAGTTCGTGGCCGTGCTCCGAGAGCACGGACTCGGGGTGGAACTGCACGCCCTCGACCCGCGCCAGCCGGTGCCGCAGCCCCATGACGACGCCGGTCTCGCTGACCGCGCTGACCTCCAGGACCTCGGGCATCGTCTCCGGGACCACGGCCAGCGAGTGGTAGCGCGTCATGGTCACCGGGGAGGGGAGGCCGGCGAACACGCCCTTGCCGTCGTGGGAGATCGCGCTGGTGCGCCCGTGCATCAGCTCGGGCGCGCGGGCGACGACGCCGCCTTCGGCGACCGCGATGGCCTGGTGGCCGAGGCAGACGCCGAGCAGGGGGACGTCGCGCAGGACGCAGTAGTCCACCAGGGGGACGCTGACGCCCGCGGCCTCCGGCGTGCCGGGGCCGGGGCTGATCACCACGCCGTCGAAGCTGTCGGCGTCGCGTACCCGGACATGGTCGCGTGGCCGGACGTCGCAGTCGGCGCCCAGCCGGCGGAGGTACTGCACGATCGTGTGGACGAAGCTGTCATGGTTGTCCACGACGAGCACGCGGGTCATCGGCCTATGGTCGCCCGGTCGAGTGGCACGTGGGGCTCCAGCATCGGGAACACGACATACCAGAGTACGACCCCCGCGCAACCGGTCAGCGCCAGCACCGTGGCCAGCTTGACCAGGGTGCCGCCGGGGATCGCGCGCCAGAGCCATCCGTACATGGGTCCTCCTCGCTCGGTGGAGACACCGGGCCTACCGCCGCTCCCGCGTCCCCGAGAGGACGCCGAAGACGATCAGACGCTGCCGGGCCGAGTACTCGGGGTGGCACGTGGTGAGGGTGATCATGGCCTCGCTGGGCCTGCGGCCGGGCTGGCCGGGTACGGGGGCGATGACCTCGACCTGGGAGGGGTCCACGACGGACTTGCCGGAGACGCGGTAGGTGTAGCGCGCCTTGGGGGCCTCGACCACGATCTCGTCGCCGCGGCGCAGCTCGTCGATCCTGTTGAAGGGGGCGGCGTAGGTGGTGCGGTGCCCGGACAGGACGAAGTTGCCGACCGCGCCCGGCGCCGCCGTCCCCGGGTAGTGGCCCGGCCCCCGGCGCAGGTCCTCGGGGGTGACGCCTTCGAGGACGGCGTACTCGTAGTCGCGGCCGAGGCGGGGGATGCGGATGAGCGCGACGGCGTCGCCGAGGTCGATCTTGGAGAGCTTGCCGCCGTGCTGGACCGCCTTGGAGGTCTCCAGGAGCCGGCGTTTCAGCACGCTCTGGTACCACTCGGTGTAGGAGCTGGTGCCCCAGAGCAGGTAGGCGCAGAACAGCAGCATGACCAGGCCACCGGTGACGCTGAGCTCGCCGCAGGTGCGCAGCAGCATTCTCATGGCGTCTCGGTGGCCGCGGGCGGCCTGCCTGCCCCCTCTCGGGCGGTGACCGGGCGCCCCGGTGCGCCCTGCGCGGCCAGAGTATCGGCGGAGGGCGGCGTGCGCCGGGAGACCGGCGGCCGCTTGACCGGCTCTTTGCCCGGGGCGGCCGGAGTTGATCAAGGATTTCCGGCATTACTGAACGAAAGCTTGTTCACTTAGGAATCGCCGATCGCGCCCGCGCCGACTAGGCTTGCTTCGGACCTCGTATGCCAGCGAACAGGCTGGCGCCAGAGCCCGCGCCGGCCGCGCGGGTCCCCACCAGGAGAGCTGCCGTGCCCAAGTCCCACACTCGCAAGAAGGCGGTCTACACGCCGCCCCAGAAGTCGCAGCAGGTGAAGGTGAGCCCGCGGTGGCTGGCACCGGTCATGGTCGCGTCATGGATCATCGGCATCCTGTGGATCGCGCTCTTCTACATCGCGCCGGATCTGCCGGGCATCGCCACTCTGAGCAACTGGAACCTTCTCGCCGGGTTCGTGTTCATCATCTTCGGCGTGGTGCTGTCCACCCGCTGGCGGTGAGCCCGTCCTGAGCGGCCGTTCGCCGACGAGGGCGGACTTTTTCCACAGGCTTTATCCACAACCTGGGGAAGCAGCCCGCCCTCCGGTCAGGCGGCCAGGGGCGGCACGGCCATGAGGATGGCCAGGTACACCAGCAGCATTCCGGCGACGGTCGCGAGCTGGAACGCCTTGCGGCTGCGGGCGGGCGCGTAGGCGAACAACCCGGTCACCACCGCTCCCGCCACGAGCCCGCCGAGGTGGCCCTGCCAGCTGATGCCCGGCACCACGAAGGTCAGCACGACGTTGATGCCGATGAGCCACAGCACGCCGCGCACGTCGTAGCCCATGCGGCGCGAGATCACGAACATCGCCCCGAACAGGCCGTAGATCGCGCCCGAGGCCCCGACGGCGTAGCTGCCGAAGAGGTAGACGGCCATGGAGCCGCCGAGCGCCGACAGCAGGTACACGGCGGCGAACCGCAGCGAGCCGAGGATCTTCTCCAGTTGGGGGCCGATGGCGAACAGGGCCCACATGTTGAAGAGGATGTGCCAGTACGACGGCGGCTCGGCGTGCAGGAAGGCGCTGGTGAACAGCCGCCACCACTCCCCGGCCGCGACATGGTCGGCCGACATCATGAACCGGCCGAGGACCGCCGGCGCGTTGATGACCTCGCCGAGGTAGGCCAGCACGTTGATCGCCAGGAGGGCCCAGGTCACCACCGGGGTGGTGACGGGCCTGCCGCCGAAGGCCGCCTCGGCGCGGCGTACGGTCCTGTTGCCCTCGCGCACGCACTCGGGGCACTGGTGGCCCACCGAGGCCGCGCGCATGCAGTCCGGGCAGATGGAGCGGTCGCAGCGCTGGCAGCGCACGTAGGTCTCGCGATCCGGATGGCGGTAGCACATCGGGAGCGCGTCGCTGGTGTTCGGATCGGGCCGCCCGGGCCCCTCGGGCCGGTCCGCCGGATTCGGGTGGTCTGGCTGAGTGGTCATCGCCTGTTCGCGGCCCCTTCGCCGGTGCGCTTACTCCACAGACTGCCACCCTATGCAGCCGTTCGAGCGCCCCGCGCCGTTACACCTGGAGAACCGCGCGAAAACGCCGGCCCGCGGCGCGGGGGGACGGACCGGGCGGCCCGGCCCCCACGCGCTCGCGCCGGGACGCGTCAGGACTGCACGCGCTCGATGATGACCTCCTGCAGCACGACGTCGGTGAGCGGGCGTTCCTGCCGGGTCGGGGTCTTGGAGATCGCGTCGACGACCTCGTGGCCCTCGATCACCTCGCCGAAGATGGTGTGCTTGGTGTTGAGGTGCGGCGTGGGCACGACGGTGATGAAGAACTGCGAGCCGTTCGTGCCGCGCCCGAACCGCTTGCCCGCGTTGGCCATGGCCAGCAGGTACGGCCGGTTGAACTGGAGGTCCGGGTGGATCTCGTCGTCGAAGTCGTAGCCAGGGCCGCCGATGCCCTGGCCGAGCGGGTCGCCGCCCTGGATCATGAACCCCTGGATCACCCGGTGGAAGATCGTGCCGTCGTAGAGACGGTCGTTGCTCTTCTGGCCGGTCTCGGGGTGGGTCCACTCCCGGGTGCCTTCGGCGAGCTCGACGAAGTTGCGCACGGTCTTCGGCGCGTGGTCAGGGAAGAGACGGAGTTTGATGTCTCCGAGAGTGGTCCGGAGCTTGGCGATGAGATTTTCAGCCACGAGAGGACTGCCCCCTTCGATGCCCGTTTATGGGTTTGATTCGTGGTGTTTTCAGGACTATGGCGCATTGGCCTACCCGGCATCCTCCCATGCCGCCTCAGGATTGAGCCGCCATCGTTCGGGAAGGTGAGCCTGCGGGGCCCCAAGGACAGGGGAGGCTATCGTGTCCCTGACAATGAGAAAACGCCGCGTCACCATGGTTCTACCGGAGACGCGGATGGGTCGTATCAAGACCCAGGCCAGGCGGACGGCCGAGCAGGTCCGCCCGGTGGCGAGCACCGCCCGTGAGGTCGCCTCGCACCGTATCGAGGACGCCCGCGTCTGGGCCGCTCCGATGTTCGACCGCGCTGCCCATTCCGTCGAGGATCAGATCGCGCCCAAGGTGAGCCAGTTCCTCACCCAGGCCGCGGAGGCCATCGACCCCTCGCCGACACTCCGGCGTCGCGGCCGGGGACGGTGGTCGACGATCGCGCTCCTCGCCGGGTTCGCCGCGTGCGCGGTGGGCATCGTCCTTTACCGCAACAACGCCCGTCAGTGGGCCGACTCGATGAAGGACACCTCGGCCGACGCCAGCAGGTGGTCCGGAGAGCGAGAGGAGTCGACGGCCCGCGCCGAGGAGACCGGCGCGACGACCGACGAGACCTCGCGCCGCATTTACTGATCGCTCGGCCCCCGCAGCCACCCCCCGGACAACTTCCGGGGGGTGGCTGCGTTAGGGGGATAGATCAGGATTTTTCGGGCTTTATCAGGGGGAAGGTGCGACTACCCCGTGCCCTACGGGGAAGCGGAGACGCGTGTCCGAGACTGGCAGTTCCGACCGCGCCGAGATCTCCAGCGTCTTTCCCCCCTTCCCGGCCGGCCCCGCGACGAGCGACGGCGACACCGCCGCCTCCGCGCGCACCCCTGACCCCGCGCCGCGCGACGACGCCCCGCCACGCGCCTCCGCACGCGAGGTGGACGACCGCGGCGAGAACCCGTTCGGGCGTCCGGGACGCCCGCTGCGCAGCAACCCCTTCCTGTTCGGCCTGACCGCCGCGCTCGGCGTGCTGACCGCGTGGCTGCTCGTGCAGGCCATCGCCAGCGCCGGTTCGGCGCTCGTCCTCATCATCGTCTCGCTGTTCCTCGCCATCGGCCTGAATCCCGCCGTGGAGTGGCTGCAGCGCAGGAACCTGTCCCGGCGGACGGCGATCGCGATCGTGTTCGGCGCCGTCATCGCCTTCTTCGTGGTCTTCGGCCTGGCCATCGTCCCCCCGCTCACCGAGCAGACGACGGGCTTCGTCCAGCACCTGCCCGAGTACGTCCAGCAGCTCCAGAACCACCCGATGATCCGCTCGGTGGACGAGCGCTACCAGCTCCTGGAGAAGCTCCAGCAGTACGTCACCAGCGGCGACCTGGCGAGCCAGATGTTCGGCGGGCTGCTCGGCGTGGCGAGCGTCGTGATCAGCGCGCTGTTCAGCGGCCTCACGGTGCTGGTGCTGACGCTCTACTTCCTCGGCTCGCTGAACTCGATCAAGGAGACGGGCTACCGGCTCGTCCCGCGCTCCCGCCGCACGCGGGTGCGGCTGCTCAGCGACGAGATCATCAAGCAGATCGGCGGGTACGTCGCCGGCAACCTGATCATCTCGCTGATCGCGGGCGTGGTGACGTACATCTTCCTCGCCGTGATGAAGGTGCCGTACGCGCTGCCGCTGGCGATCTTCGTGGCGGTGACCGACCTCATCCCGATGGTGGGGGCGGTGCTCGGCGCGGCGGTCGCCTCGGGGGTGGGGTTCCTGACCTCGGTGCAGGCCGGCATCGCGTGCGTGATCTTCTTCGTCATCTACCAGCAGATCGAGAACTACATGATCTCGCCGCGGGTGTTCAAGTCCTCGGTGGACGTGCCGCCCATCGCCACGATCATCGGCGCGCTGCTCGGCGGGGCCCTGCTCGGCATCGTCGGCGCCCTGCTCGGGATCCCGCTGGCCGCCGCCGTCCTGCTCCTGGTCAGGGAGGTCGTGGTGCCCCGCCAGGAACGGCTGTGAGACCGGTGACGCGGACGGGCCCCGCCGCGCCACCGGCCGGTCACTCCAGCCGGGTTCCGCACCCGAGCCGCTCGCCCACCCGGGCGAGCAGGCCGCTCATCCCCGTGCGCCCACGCGCCTCGAATCCGATGAAGAACCGGTTGGCCATCGGCACGGCCCACCGGCCCCGCCGCGCCACGTTGAACACGCGGTGGACGAGCCGGCTGCCCTCGGGGTGCGGCTCCAGGCGGTACTCCCCGCGGTACCACCAGCCGCCCTGTGCCGCGACGAAGCCGTCATCGGCCTCGATCGTCATCGCGCGGGACGGCAGGGACGGCAGGCTCACCCGGAAGCGGCCGGGACCGCCGGAGACCACGCCTCCGGGGAGGGAGTCGCTCATCAGCCACAAGTTGTCCGGCCCGACCGGACCGGGGCGCACGGCCATCAGCGCGGCGACCCGGTCCGGGGGTGCCTCGATGACGCCCGTGAACTCCCAGAGCGGCGCCCTCACCGCGCCCCGCCCTTCGCCCGCAGTTCCTCCGGGCTCACCTTGCGGGTGTTGTGGAAGGCGGCGAACCGCCACGCGTCGGGCTCGCGCACGGCGGTGAGCGTGATGATCGAGTCGCGCCCCGGGTCGGGCCGGCCGTCCAGCGAGGAGCCGCCCGAGGCGATCACGACCGCGACGTCCGGCCGCAGGAATCGGATCGACGGCGCGGCGGGCGCGGAGGTGCCCTCTGTCAGCTTGACGCCCTTGAGCGGTCCCTCGAAGAGGGCCCGGTGCGACTGCTCGATGGCCTCGCGGCCGGTGATGCGCATGCCGAAGAAGGTGATGTAGTCGGCGTCCGCGGTGAACTGCTCCGCGTAGGCGCGCGCGTCCCCGGTGTTCCAGGCGTCGGTCATGCGGCGCAGCAGGTCGTGGATCTCGGCGGTGACCGTCTCGGTCATGGATCTCTCCTCGGAAAAGGCCCCTCAGGGCACGGGATCGATCCGCGGGGCGCCTATCCTTGGAGGCCGGGTGACCCTGGACGGCCGCCTTCGCGGATCTGTTCGGGTACGGCCGCCGGCCGGGTGTTGGCGCACCCGGCCGGCGGTGTCTTTCAGGCGGGCGGCCGCTGCTCGCCCAGCAGGTCGTCCAGCAGGCCGGACTTGAGCGCGCCGGTCCAGGTCAGCTCCCCCGACTCCAGCCGCGCGAGCACCCCGCGCACCCAGTCGAGCTCGGCCGCGCGCAGCGCCCTGGCGCATTCGACCTCCAGCAGGAGGATGGGCGGCAGGCCGGTGGCGGTGAGGCCGGAGATGTGGGCGTCCTGGGAGACGACCATGCCCTCCAGGACGGCGGCGCGGGTCCGCAGGGCGCGGCCGGCCTCCTCGGGGGACAGGCACCCCACCAGCGAGATCGCCGCGACGAACGGCCGGCCGTCGGACTCCGGGTCCTCCAGCAGGCGCTTGAGACGGCTGCTCAGCTCCGCTCTGCCCTCGGCCGTGATCTCGTACACCGTGCGCTCGGGGCGGCGGCCCTCGCGCGTCGTCTCGACCGGACTGATCAGCTCCTCCGCGACCAGCCGGTCGACGGCGTGGTAGAGGCTGCGGGGGAGGCCGGTGACGTAGTCCTTGTGGGTCTCGACGATGAAACGGTGCAGCTCGTAGGGGTGGCTCGGGCGGACCGAGAGCAGCGCGAGCACCGTGAGCGACACCAGGTCGCGGTCTGCCCTGCGGCGTGCCATCACCGTCTCCTTTATGATGCGAACTTCCTTATGGCAGTTTGCACTAATGGAAGACGCTTGTCCACCGGAGACGAGAAACCCCCGGACGGCGGGCTTCAGGGCCGTCCGGGGGCCAGGCGGGTAAGAGACGTGGCAGCGCCTTCCCGAGGCGGAGAACGCCAGGGCGGCGAGGTAAATGGCCGGCCTCTCGCGGGGGCCGGCGCGCGGCGCGCGACGGCGGCCCGCCAGGGAGGACGACGGAGGCTACTCGCGCCCGCGCCGCGAGGGGCCCGTCCAGGCGTAAGGATCGCGGGACCCGCGGCCGGGCTCGCGCGGAACATCCTGCCGGTGTTCGGCCTTGCCGGCGCGCCGCCTGCGGGTGAGCCACCAGCCGACACCGAGGATGACCAGGCCGACCGGCGTACGCGCGAGCCAGCGGGTGACCAGGAGTTGCAGGATTCTTTTCACGGCTCCTCCCCTTTCCGGGCATCGGACCCCCCCTACCCGCACGCGAGGCGGCCATGCCATCGGCACGGCCGGGGGACGGCCCGCGAGGGGGCGCTCACAGCGTCCATTTCTGGTTGGCCCATCCGTTGCAGTCCCACAACTGGACCTTCGTGCCGTTACTGCCGATGCCGCCGAGGTCGGCGTCCAGGCACCGGCCGTTGTAGAGGCTGTAGATCGTGTGGCTGACGGCGTCGTAGATCCACTTCTGGTTGCTCCAGCCGTTGCAGTCCCAGAGCTGTACCTTCGTGCCGTTGTCGGCGATGCCGTTCAGGTCGGCGTCCAGGCACCGGCCGTTGTACTGGCTGCGGATGGTGTGCGCCTTGACGTCGTAGTTCCATTTCTGGTTGTTCCAGCCGTTGCAGTGCCAGAGATGGACCTTGGTGCCGTTGCGCGCGATCGTGTTCAGGTCGGCGTCCAGGCACTTGGAGTTGGCGCGATTGCGAATCGGCTCGGGCTTGGCGTCGGCGACGGCCCCGGCCGTGGACCCGGCCACGATGGCCGCGCATCCGAGCACCACGGCCGGCGCCTTCAGCAGGCGGGCGGTCCGGGTGATGTTCCTTCGCATCGCGTCTCCTCTGCGCGCACGCACGACTACTCTCCGTAGCCGAACTTACACGCGCGGGACCCGATCGGAGCGGGACGACACGACGGCGAGATGGCCGGGAAGCGGCCTGGCCACCCCGCCGACGCTTCGGGGCCTCAGAAGTTGATCATGTGACCGGCGAGCCCGTGGACGGCCTCCTTGACCGCTTCGCCCAGGGTCGGGTGCGCGTGGACGTTCCGCGCCACCTCGTTCACCGTCAGGTCCCACTGCTGGGCCAGCGTGAGCTCCGGCAGGAGCTCGGTGACCTCGGGCCCGATGAGGTGACCCCCGATGATCTCGCCGTGGCGGGCGTCGCTGAGGAGCTTGACGAAGCCGGTGGAGTCCCCGAGCCCGTGCGCCTTGCCGTTCGCCGTGAAGGGGAACTTCGCGACCTTGACGTCGAAGCCCTTCTCGCGCGCCTGGGCCTCGGTGTACCCGAAGCTCGCGATCTGCGGCTGGCAGTACGTCGCCCGCGGGATCATGACGTAGTCCAGCTCCATCGTCTCGGCGTCCGCGATGGTCTCGGCGGCGATGACGCCCATGGCCTCGGCCGCGTGCGCGAGCATGAGTTTGGCCGTGACGTCGCCGATGGCGAAGATGTGCGGCACGCTGGTGCGGCAGCGGCCGTCGATGTCGATGGCGCCGCGGTCGGTCAGCCGCACGCCGGTCTTCTCCAGGCCGTAGCCCTCGACGCGCGGCTGGAAGCCGATGGCCTGCAGCACCTTGTCGGCCTCCAGGACCTGCGACTCGCCGCCGCGCGAGACCGTCACGCGCACCTTGTCGCCGGAGTCGTCGATGGACTCGACCCGGGTGGAGGTCAACACCTCGACGCCGAGGCGCTTGTAGCGCTTGGCCAGCTCGGCGGAGACCTCTTCGTCCTCCAGCGGTACCAGCCGGTCCAGGAACTCCACGATCGTGACCTTCACGCCGTAGGCGCGCAGGACGTAGGCGAACTCCACGCCGATCGCGCCCGCGCCGGCGATCACGATGCTCTCGGGCAGGTCGTCGCTGAGGATCTGCTCCTCATAGGTCACGACCCGCTCGCTGAGCGAGGTGCCGGGCAGGAGCCTGGTGGTGGCGCCCGCCGCGATGACGCAGTGGTCGAAGGTCACCGTCTCGGTGCCGCCGCCCGCCACGGCCACCTGCAACGTGTTCGGGTCGGTGAAGGTGCCCCGGCCGTTGTACTCGGTGATGCCGTTCTTCTTCATGAGGAAGTGGACGCCCTTGACCCGGCCGTCGGCGACCTTGCGGCTCCGCTTGAACGCCTCGGAGTAGTCGAAGGTGACCTGGCCGTCCACGCGGATGCCGAACGTCTTCGCCTCGTGGGTGAAGATGTGGGCGAGTTCGGCGTTGCGCAGCAGCGCCTTGGAAGGGATGCATCCCACGTTGAGGCAGACGCCGCCCCAGTAGCGTTCCTCGACGATCGCCGTGCTGAGACCGAGCTGAGCGGCCCGGATCGCGGCGACGTACCCGCCGGGACCGGCCCCGACGACCACGACGTCATAATGAGCAGTCATGCTCCGGACCATAAGGCGTCCGGAGGCGTGCCGGTGCACCGGGGGCGGGCGCCGGACGGTCCGTCCCGGCCGTCTCTCCTTCGGCCGGGACGGCTCCTCGCGGACGAAGCACCCCGATCCGTACGCAACGGACACAGCCCCGAAAAGCCGTTATTCCGGATTAAAGCCTAGGTTTGCGATAGAGCCCTCGACTTTCTCCTTTATCCTCATAAGGCTTTCAACCCCGCCGGCCGCCGCCGATGGCCCGTCGACCCCGAATCCATCCTTTCTCCAGGAACGACACGGGTCACCATCCGCCCACGCCGTCCTCCAACCCCTGTGGCGGCGGGGTTTCGGCGGGAGGCGCCGGGTGCGGAGCGAGGTTACCTGGCACGTCGGGGTACGACACGATCAAGTTGATCATGTCGGCCGAAGTCGGGAAATCTCGAATCGAACACCACAACAAGAGGTTAAGCACATAGCAAAAGCGGCACTTATTCGTTTGTCACACGTCGCCCCCGGAAAAAAGACAAGTGTGAAGACTCCCGCAGTCATCACAGCATTCACAGCCATCTACGCGTATGCCAGCGCAACGCAATCGATGTCGTCCCAGGGGGATCAGCAATGCCCAAGCTCAAGAGGTTCCTGAGCACACTTACGATCGGCGCCGCACTCGCCACCGGCATGGTCGGGATGGGTGCCGTGACCACGGTCACCAGCGCCGAAGCGGCGACCGTCACGAGCTTGCCCGCCGGGGGTAACGGGGGTAACGGGGGTAACGGGGAGGCACGGGACTGGAACCGCAACCGCAACCGCAACTGGAACCGCGCCTGGGCGCGCGCCCTCAACAGCTCGCTGGCCCGGAGCTGGGCCCGTAACTGGGCCCGGCACTGGAACCGCAGCCACAGCCGCAGCCACAACGTCAACCGCCAGGCCCAGACCGTCAACATCAGGCTCATCTTCCCCGACTCGGTCGGGGGACCGGTGACGGCGACCTCCACCTCGACCGAGCGCACGCCGAAAGCCTGACCACGGCCGCCCGTGTTCCCCGCACCGTGGCCGTCCCGCCGGCGGCACCCGGCACGGCAGCGCGGGGAACACGGGCACGTCAGCCCATTTCCGACAATAACTCTATATGTTGACAACTAAATTTTTCGGCGTCACCCTGAGGGCATGAGAGACGTCGAAATCATCGAGGACCCGGCCACGGCCGAGGTGTCGCTGGACCCTGTGCGGGCGCGCCTGCTGGCCGAGCTCTCCGAGCCGGCGTCCGCGACCATGCTCGCCGCCCGGCTCGGCCTGCCCCGGCAGAAGGTCAACTACCACCTCAAGACCCTGGAGCGGCACGGCCTGGTGCGGTTGGTCGAGGAACGCCGCAAGGGCAACGCGACCGAGCGCGTCCTGCGGGCGACGGCGGCGTCGTACGTGATCTCCCCCGTCGCGCTGGACGCGGTCGCGCCCGATCCGGCCCGCTCGCCCGACCAGCTCTCGGCGCGGTGGCTCCTGGCCCTGGCGGCCCGGCTGGTGCGCGACCTCGGCACGTTGATCACCGGGACCGCCAGGACGCGCAGGCCCGTGGCGACGTTCGCCGTCGACGGCGAGATCCGCTTCGCCTCGGCCGCCGACCGCGCCGCCTTCGCGCGCGAACTGGCCTCCGCCGTGACCGCGCTGGCCGGCAAGTACCACCACGAGGGCGCGCGCCGCGGGCGCGACCACCGCGTCATCATCGCGGTGCACCCCAAGGTGGACTCCTGAACGCCGCCTTTCCCCTACCGGCCGCGGCGCGGGAAATCGCATAATGAGAATCGCCGCCCGCCCTGCGGAAATCGCCCTCTCGCACGGCGTGCGCGCACATCCGCGAGCGTGCCGGATCAACCCCTACACGACCCCTGTTCCTCACGTTCCCCGGTGACGTGCCCCCTGCCTACGGCCATCCCGCTATGCGATGCTGGACGCGGAACGACGCTCCGTCCCGGACGCGGGCGCCCTCCCACGAAGGCGCTTTTCGCTTAACGAAGCGACAATGCGATACGAGCGAGGCCATGACCACGCCGGCGCCTTTGGCGTGAAAGCCACGGCAACGAGCAAGGAGGTTCGCGGTGAGCAGCAAAGAAGTGGACGAGTTCGTCAAGACCAAGGTGCTTCCCCAGCATCAGGGCATCGTGGAAAAGCTCCGCTCCCTCATGAAGCAGGAGGCCCCCGCCTCCGAAGAGATCATCAGCCGCGGGTCCCCGGCGTGGAAGGCCAACGGGAACCTGGCGATCATCAGCACGAGCAAGACCCACATCACCTTCGCCTTCACGCGCGGCGCGGAGTTCCAGGACTCCCACGGCCTGCTGGACGGCATCGGGAAGACCACGCGGCACGTCAAGATCAAGACGCTGGAGTCCCTGAACGAGCCCGCCCTGCGCGACTACATCAAGCAGGCCGTGAAGCTGGACGAAGAGTAGGACCTCGGCTCCCCGCGCGTCGTCGTGCGGCCCGGTGAGGAACCGCCCGTCCCCAGAGGCCGAGAGTTAGGCTACCGATCATGACGGTCACACTCGGCGACGGCGCGCGGAAGCTCATCGACGGCGCCAACGTGGGAATCCTCGGCACCCTGAACCCGGACGGGAGCCCGCAGACCTCCGTGGTGTGGGTCGGCAGAGACGGGGACGACGTGCTCATCTCCACCGCCCAGGGCAGGCGCAAGGAGAAGAACCTACGGCGCGACCCCCGGGCGAGCCTCTGCGTCTACGACAAGGCCGACCCGCTCACGTACATCGAGGTGCGCGGCACCGCCACCGTGACCGAGGACGCCGGGCGCGCCCTGGCCGTGGCGCTCGCCGAGCGGTACGAGGGGGCGGGCGCGGGCGAGGAGTATCTGGCCCTTCCCCCGGAGGTCGTCCGCGTCGTGATCCGGCTGACCCCGCGGAAGGTGCTGGGCACCGGCGCGGAATGACCCGCGCGCGTCCCGGCGCGGCGATCCAGGTGCCGCCGCGAGATATTCGGATGCCGGCGGTCGTACGGCGTTGCTACCGTCGGCATCCCGCGTGAACCGATCCGCGGGCGGCGGCCCCCACCTGCCTGACGCCACCTCGCACCCGGAGGCCCAGATGATCACATGGCGCCGTCTGACCGAGCAGGACTTCCCGCTGCTGCGCGAGTGGCTGGAGCAGCCGCACGTGGCCCGGTGGTGGAACCACGACACCTCCCCCGAGGGGGTGGCACGCGACTTCGGCCCCGCCACCCGCGGCGAAGATCCCTCCGAGGACCTGCTCGTCTTCCACGACGGCCGGCCGCTCGGGCTGGTCCAGCGCTCGAAGTACGCCGACGTCCCCGAATACGTCGCCGAGCTGGCGCCCGTCGTCAAGGTCCCGGAGGGCGCGGTGGGCATCGACTACCTCATCGGCGACCCCGCGCGGGTCGGCGTCGGCCTCGGCACCGAGATGATCCGCACGGTCGTCGAAAGGACGTGGACGGACATCCCGGCGGCGACCTGCGTGCTCGTCCCGGTGTCCGCGGCCAACCGCAGGTCGTGGCGGGCGCTGGAGAAGGCCGGGCTGCGCCGCGTCGCCGAGGGCGACCTGGAGCCGGATAACCCCATCGACGACTGGGCCCATTACGTCTACCGCATCGACCGGCATCCAGGGGCCGGGGCGTAGGCCCGTCCGCCTCAGAACAGGGTCAGGGGCTCGGCCGGCATGGGCTCGGGCAAGGGCTCGACCTCGGGCACCAGCGCCCGCACGTCGTCGTGGAAGCGCCGGGCGAGCGTGAGGGCCTCGGTGTTGTCGGGGGTGTGGATGAACACGGTCGGCGAACGGCCCTCGCGCAGCCACCCCGCCACCGTCTCGGCCCAGTGCCGCCGCCCCTCGACCGTGAGCGCCGCGTCGTCCCTGCCGATGTAGCGCACGATCGGACGAGCCGTGAGGGCCTTCGACCGGCGCGGCATGCGCGGCTTCCTCGACCACGCCTCCCGCTCGGCGTCCGTGGCGGGCGGGCGCTGGAACAGATCGACGGTGTCGAAGGGGATCCACTCCGCGCCGAACTCGGCGAGCGCGCCTTCGAGGAGCCGTTCCGCTCGCCCGTCCTGGAAGAAGGCGCGGTGACGCACCTCGACGGCGTACCTGTAGGTATCGGGCAGCCCGCGCAGGAAACCCGCGAGAGTCTCGACGTCGGACGGCCCGAACGTCCCCGGAAGCTGCACCCAGAGGGCCTGGACGCGCGGCCCGAGCGGCTCGATCGCGTGCAGGAACGGCCGGAGCTGCTCACCGGCGTCGGTGAGGCGGCGCTCGTGCGTCACCGTCTTGGGCAGCTTGACCAGGAAGCGGAAGTCGGGGGCGATCTGCCGCGCCCACGACTCGACCGTGCTCCGCGACGGCGTCGCGTAGAACGTCGTGTTGCCCTCGACGGCGTTGCACCAGGTCGCGTAGGCCCGCAGCCGCTCCCCGGGCGGAAGCGGATGCGGCAGGAGCCTCCCCTGCCATGACGTATGCGTCCACATCGCGCATCCCACATGAAGCCGCATGCACCCGACGGTATCCAAGCCGCGGCGCACCGGACGCACCCGTTCCGCCTCTTCCCGCCTCGCGGTCCACGGAAAATGTCGGTGGCCGGTGCGAGACTCGGGCCTCATGAGCGACGAAGAGCTGCGGCTGCGCGACGTCGAACCACCCGACCTCGAAGTGTTCCTGCGGCACGAACACGATCCCGAGGCGGTGCGGCGGTCCAGGTTCACGCCCCGCGAGCGGGACGTCTTCATGACGCACTGGACCACGAGGGTGCTCGGCGATCCCACCGCCCTGGTGCAGACCGTCACCGTGGACGGCGAGGTCGCGGGCAACATCGTGTCCTGGTGGGAGAAGGACGAACGTTACATCGGCTACGTGTTCGGCCGTCCGTTCTGGGGCCGGGGCGTCGCCACCCGGGCGCTCGCCCTCTTCCTGAGCCGTGAGAAGACCCGGCCTCTGTACGCCGACCCGTTCGCGGGAAACACCGCGTCCGTGCGCCTGCTGGAGAAGAGCGGCTTCCGCCGCGCGGGCACCGCCCGGGACGGCGACGACGAGCACATCCTCCTGGTCCTGGAGGCCGCTGAGGCGTAATGGCGGGCGAGCCGGGCGCGCGGCGCCCGGTGGTAGCATGCGATGCGAACCCCGTTCGGGGACATCGCCGAGGCACGGAGGCCCCAGCATGCTGGTCAGCGAGGACGACACCTCCGAGTGATACCCCGCCGCCCGTCACCACCGCGCGACGCGAGGTGACGCGCCGGTCCGGTTCGCGCGTGGAGCGCGCCCGGGCCCGCGGTATCCGTCCACCATCATGCCCATGCGCCGGCCTGGCGCGCGTCCGACCATGCCGGGGCCCGTACGGCCCCCTCGTCGTGGCACGCGCTCCCCCAGGCCGGGCTTCACGTCCTCGGGAAACGCTGATGTCCGACGCCACCATCGTCTGCACCGACCTGTCGTTCGCCTGGCCGGACGACACCCCCGTCTTCGACGGCCTGTCCTTCGCCCTCGGCAGCGGCCGCACCGGCCTCGTCGGCCCCAACGGATCGGGCAAGAGCACGCTGCTGCGGCTCATCGCCGGAGACCTGCGGCCCACGGCCGGCTCGGTCTCCGTGCGGGGCGAGCTCGGCTACCTGCCGCAGGCCCTGCCGATGCTGGACGGCACCGTCGACCAGGCCCTCCAGATCGCCCCCGTCCGCGCCGCGCTGCACGCCATCGAGGCCGGCGACGTGCGCGAGGAACACTTCACCACCGTCGGCGACAACTGGGACATCGAGGAGCGCACCACCGTCGTCCTCGACCGGCTCGGCCTCGGCGACGTGACGCTGGACCGGCCGCTCAGCACGCTCAGCGGCGGCCAGGTGATATCCATCGGCCTCGCCGCCCAGGTACTGCGGCGACCGGACGTCCTGCTGCTCGACGAGCCGACCAACAACCTCGACCGGGCCGCGCGCGAGCGGCTCTACCAGGTCGTCGACGAGTGGAAGGGCTGCCTGCTGGTGGTCAGCCACGACCGCGCCCTGCTGGAACGCATGGAGGCCATCGCCGAGCTGCACCCCGCGGAGCTGCGCCTGTACGGCGGGAACTTCACCGCCTACACCGAGGCCGTGGACCGCGAGCAGGAGGCGGCGCAGCGCGCGGTGCGCGGCGCCGAGCAGGAACTGCGCCGCCAGAAGCGCGAGGCGCAGGAGGCCCGCGAACGCGCCCAGCGCAGGGCGAGCAACGCCAAGCGGAACAAGAGCTCCCTCGGCCTGGCCCGCATCCACGCGGGCACGCTGCAGCGCCAGGCCCAGGAGTCGGCGGCGCGGTCGGCCGACGTCCACCAGCAGCGCACCGCGGACGCCAAGGCCCGGCTGGAGGAGGCGAACCAGGCGCTCCGCGAGGAGGCGCGCATCGCCATCGCCCTGCCCGAGACCCGCGTCCCCGAGGGGCGCACGGTGCTCACCCTGGAGGACGTCAACGTCGGATACGGGGCGGGGGAGCCGGTGTTCGCGCCTCCGGGCGTGACGCTGAGCCTGCGCGGGCCCGAGCGGGTCGCGCTGCTGGGCGCGAACGGCTCGGGCAAGTCCACGCTGATGAAGCTCGTCGCCGGGCTGCTGGAGCCGTCCACCGGCGGGATCGACCGGGCGGCGGGCCGGGCGGCGTACCTGTCGCAGCGCCTCGACCTGCTCGACCTCGACCTCAGCGTCGTGGACAACCTGCGCCGCTTCGCGCCCCAGATGGGCGACAACGAGCGGCGCCACCGCCTGGCCCAGTTCCTCTTCCGCGGCGACCGCGTGCGCCTGCGCGCCGTGGACCTGTCCGGCGGCGAGCGCCTGCGCGCGACCCTGGCCTGCGTCCTGTCCACCGCGCCCGCGCCGCACCTGCTCCTGCTGGACGAGCCGACCAACAACCTGGACCTGGCCAGCGCGGGCCAGCTGGAGAACGCCCTGAACGCCTACGAGGGGGCGTTCGTGGTCGTCAGCCACGACCTGCCCTTCCTGCACGCCATCGGCGTCACCCGCTGGCTCCACCTGACCTCCGGCGCCCTCCACGAGACGTCGGCTCCCGACGAGCTCTGAGACACGCTCCGCGTCCGGCACGACATGGCCGTCCCACCCTGTGAGCCGTCCTGTGCCGCGCACCGACAACTGAGATTGTCTTGACAGTTTTGATTGTCGGGTGACATCGTGGAGACAGACAACCTGAGGCGGAGGAAACCAGACATGCGGAAGATCGTCGCGTCCTTCTTCATCTCGCTGGACGGCGTCGTCGAGGCGCCCGACCAGTGGCACTTCCCGTACTTCAACGACGAGATGGGGGCGACCATCGGCGCGCTGGCCGCCGACGCCGACGCGATGCTGATGGGGCGCGTCATGTACGAAGAGTGGGCGGAGTACTGGCCGAAGCAGTCCGCTGACGATGAGTTCGCCGGCTTCATCAACAACGTCCGCAAGTACGTCGTCTCGACGACGCTGGACACGGTGGACTGGAACAACTCCACTCTGGTCAAGGGTGACCTCGTCGAAGAGATCACCAAGATCAAGCAGGAGCCGGGCCTGAACATCAACATGAGCGGCAGCACGAACCTCGTCCGCTCCCTGCTGCGGCACGGTCTGATCGACGAGCTCCACCTGCTGGTGCACCCGATCGCGGTCGGCACCGGCCAGCGGCTGTTCGAGGACGGCGTCCAGATCCCCCTGAAGCTCATCTCCTCGACGACCTTCAAGACCGGCGTCCTCCACCTCGCCTACGAAGCCGTGGCGAAGTAGCCGACGACGACACCCCTCGACGGCGAGTGAACGACCACGGCCGTCGATGGCACGCCAAGCGCGAACGCCGCCTTCCCTCACGGGAGGCGGCGTTCCGGCTGTCGGATGAGCTCCCGGTCACCAGCGTTTTGTGAAGAATGTCGGTACCGTCATCCGCCGCGACCGCGCCGGCGAATCATGGGATGGACGGGCTGCCGCACCCCCATGACAGCGCGCCCCTCAGTCACGTCCTATCCCAGAAGGAGACAGACATGCGCAGGTCGCTCAAAATCGCGTTATCCGCCGTGGTGACGGCCGGTCTACTGGCGTTACCCGGCACGCTCGCCTCTTCAGCCTCGGCCGCGTCCACCACGTCCACCACGTCTGCCGCGTCGTCCAGGTCCGCCTCGACCGCCGCGACGGCCGCTTCTTCGGCGACCATGCTGGCTCTGATCCTGAACAGCGGCTACTGTGAGCCGCTCGCGCGGCGATTCCTCTGCGACGTGTCCTACAGCGGCGGGGTCGCGCCGATCGCCATCCGCTGGTACGTGAACGGCAACAACGTGCCGGCGTTCAACGACCGCGCCTACGTGTCGATCGGCTGCCAGCCCACCTTCGCGTACGACATCCGAGCGGTCGTGTCCGACGCCACCGGGGCGTCCGTCGAGTACCACACCTCCCCGATCTGCCGTTCCGGCAACCCCTGACCGTCCGGGATCGCCCATCGCCGGGCGGAACACGCTCCGCCCGGCGACCGACAGCGCCCCGATCCGAAGAGGGCGGCGGGTGCTGGGCCCGCGCCCTCGGTCCTCGGGGTGTCAGCCGGTGCCGCAGAGGGCGTGGTCGATGAGGTCGGGCTCGGTGTCCTGGTCCGGCACCGTGGTGCCCCCGGCCGGCACGGGAGTGCGGGTGTTCCTCGACACCACTACGCTCCGCTCGCCGTCGTCGGTCACGCCGTTGCCGGTGAGGAACCCATGGATGGTGCCGCCGTGCGACCACGATCCGCCGCACGAGTTGGGAGTCCATATGAGGCCCAGCCCGTACCTGGTGCCGGGCACCCCCGACCACTCCGGCGGGGTGGGGACGGTCCGCTTCATCTCCGCGAGCTGCGCGGGCCGTAGCACCTTCCCGCCCAGCAGGGCCCGCAGGAACTTGTTGCCGTCCTCGGTGGTGCTGATCATCGCACCCGCCGAGCCGCCCCAGGACGGGTTCATCAGCGTCACGTCCACCGGCGGCCCGAGCGGGTCGTCGGGGCCGGCCTCCATGCCCTTCTCCGCGAACCGGTCGTAGCCCTTGGCGTGCGGGCCGGGGATGGCGGGCGACGTGCCCGGCGCGAAGGTGTGGCGCAGGCCGAGCGGGCGGATGACGCGCGCGGTCACCTCCTGCTGCCACGTCCGTCCGGTCACGCGCTCGATCAGCATCCCGGCGAGCATGTAGTTGGTGTTGGAGTACGCCCAGCTCGTGCCCGGCGCGAAGTCCGGCGCCTTGGACGTCGCCAGCCGCACGGCCTCGGCGGCGGTGACCGTGTCGAACCGGGTGCGCAGGAAGTCCTTCTCCTTGAACAGGCTCGGCATCTCCCGCGCGTACTCACGCAGTCCGCTGGTGTGCTGCAACAGCTGCCGGACGGTGATCAGGCGTCCGTCGTTGCCGTTGCCCGCGACCGTTCCCGGCAGCCACCGGTCCACGGTGTCCTCAAGGGACAGCCGCCCCTCGCCCACGAGTCGCAGCACCGTCGTGGCCACGTACATCTTGGTGAAGCTGCCGATCCGGAACCGCGCGTCCCACGGCACGGGCGTCCTGGCCTTCACGTCGCCGTACCCGCTGCGCACCTTCACGCGGCCTCGCGGCGTGACCAGTTCCACCAGCGCACCCGGTGAACCGCCCGCGACCAGAAGGTCGGCGTCGCGCTGTAATGTTCGGGACGGCGAGGATGCCGGCGCCGCCGAGGCGACCGCCGTGCCGGCCGAAAGTCCCACGGCCAGGCAGAGGGCCGTCGCGAATGTGAATGTTCGTCTCATGCCGAGAAAACTAGAAATCGGCGAGCGGTTTATCGTCACCCTGCGACGGCATTTCCGGGTACCCCCACAGGGGTAGCGGAAAATGCCCCCACAGGCTGGTGACCGCGTATCCGCGTCGCGGCTACCGTGGGCCGGTGCGATTCCAGCCGATCTTGGTGGACGTGTTGCTCGCCGTCGTGCTCACCGGGCTCATGGTGGCCACCGTCGTGGCGTACGGCGGGGCGGATCCGTTCGCCTTCGCCCTCATCCTGCTCATGATCGCGCCCATCGCGGTACGGCAACGGGCGCCCGTGATCATGATGTGCCTCATGCTCGGCGCGCTGGCCGTGTACGCGACGCTCAACGACGACATGTTCATCAACACGGGGGTGGGCATCCTGGTGGCGATGTTCACCGTGGCGACGCTGCGGCCCCGGTGGGTGGCGGCGCTGATGTTCACGGCGACGACCTCCGTGATGATCTTGATCTACCTGAGGCTGTCGCCGGCCATGACCTGGCCGGAGCTGGTGCAGGCCGTGGTGATCGTGCTCGTCGCCTGGGGCCTCGGGGAGGGCACGCGGCGCTGGGGTGAACAGGTGGAGCGCCTCGCCGAACGCGCCACGCAGGCCGCCGCCGACGAGCGCATCCGCATCGCCCGCGAGCTGCACGACGTGGTGGCCCACCATATGTCCGTGGTGTCCTTACAGGCGGGCGTGGCGCAGTACGTCCTCGACAGCGACCTGGCCACCGCGCGGCGAGCGATCGCGACCGTCGGCGACACCAGCCGCGAGGCGCTGACGGAGATGCGGCGGCTGCTCGACGTGCTGCGCATCGACGGCCACGGCGAGCTCGGCCCCCAACCCGGGCTGGCCGACCTGGACGGCCTGGTCGCGCGCATGAGGCGGGCGGGCGTGCCCGTGGACGTCGAGGTGCGCGGCAAGCAGCGGCCCCTGGCGCCGGGGCCCGACCTGTGCGCGTACCGCGTCGCCCAGGAGTCGCTGACCAACATCCTCAAGCACGCCGGGCCGGCCACGGCGCGCGTGACGCTCGACTACACCGTCCACCACCTGCTGACGCTGGAGATCGTCAACACCGGCGACCCGCCACCGCCACCCGTCCCCGGCCACACTCCCCGCGGCATCCACAACATGCGGGAACGGGCTGAGCTGTACGGCGGCACCGTGACCGCCGGGCCCGTGGACGGCGGGTTCGGCGTCGTGCTGCGACTCCCCACGGGACGTGACCGATGACCACACGCGTGCTGATCGCCGACGACCAGCCGCTGATCCGCGCCGGCCTCGTCGCCCTGTTCACCGCCGCGCCCGGCTTCACCGTCGTCGGGGAGGCGGCCGACGGCGAGCAGGCCGTGGCGCTGTCCGCCGAGACCCGGCCCGACGTGATCCTCATGGACATCCGGATGCCCGTCCGCGACGGCATCGCCGCCACCCGCGACATCCTGACCGGCGACGCGGACCCGATGCCGCGCGTGATCGTGCTGACCACGTTCGACCTGCCGGAGTACATCTACACCGCGCTCAGCGAAGGCGCCTCCGGGTTCCTGCTCAAGGACACCCCGCCCGACCGGATCATCTCCGCGGTGCGCGCCATCGCCGCCGGCGACATCCTGCTCGCGCCCGCCATCACCCATCGCCTGATCGAGACGTACGCCGACCAGCACCGCGCGACCTCCCTCACCCGTTCACGGCTGTCCGAGCTCACCGCGCGGGAGACGGAGATCCTCCGTTTCGTCGCCTACGGCCTGACCAATCGGGAGATCGCGGGACGGCTGGTGCTCAGCGAGGCAACGGTCAAAACGCACGTCAAGCACCTGATGTCGAAGCTCGATCTCAACAGCCGCGCCCAGGCCGTCGTTGTGGCGTACGAATCCGGACTCGTCACACCACGCGGCGATCGAGACCTCTGAGGGGCACAGCGGGCTAGATCCCCGATCTGACGTCCGACATCGTTCGCGCGACCTCGGTCTTCGCCCATCGGTCGTGCAGTGTCCTGGCGCCGGGGTCGAAGAGCGTCCACAGCCCGGTCACCACCAGAACGAGTGGCCCGACCACCGGCACGAACAGCGACATCGGGAAGATCAGCGTGCGCAGGGCCGTCCAGCCCGCCGGAGGCAGGCCCCCTGACCGCGCGGCGACCAGGTGGATACGCGACAGCCGCTTTCCCGGAGTCTGACCCCACCGGCTGTGCTGTCCCCAGAAGTACAGGAAGACGACGGGCAGGACGATCACCCGGTCGGCGGCGACCCGGAACGGCGAGAGGGTGAACCCCTGCAGCAGTCCGAAGTCCAGACTTATGGAGGAGGAGAAGGAGCTGTCCAGGCCGACCAGGAACAGCACGAGTGGCAGGCCGTAGAGAAGGATCACGGCGATGAACGCGTAGTCCACGAGGAGCGCGATCGGCCGGCGCCAGGTCACACCGGTCGACGAAGCCACCACCGGGTGTTCCGAGGCGGCAGGGCCCATCATCCGGGAGGCGACCAGCACGAGGACGGCCGCGCCCAGGAGGCAGACCTGTGTGGTTCCCCAGGCGTTCACCACGGCGGCGAACCACTACGCGCCGAGGATGGGCAGGCCGCCGCCACAGGTGCCGTCCTGCGCGGCGTAGACCGGAGTGAGCGGCCCGGCGACCGCGATGAGCACGAGAGCCCCTGCCGTCCGCCACCCGGCCTCCGCGGGCCCCTGCGTCCGAGGCAGGCGAGAAATCCCGTCACGACCAGCAGCGCGGGAACTGCCCACGCCACCACGTTCTCCATGAGGGTTTCCCTTCAAGGCCATCCGAAATGCCGCCCAATGCCTGGACGCCCACCGTCCGCACCTCCGCCTCCAATAAGGAACCGCCTGGCGACAAAGCCCACCAGAAGCCGCCACACGAATATGTCACCGTATCGCTATGTACACAGCAAATTCACCGCCATATACGTTGATCACGGAACACAGGATCACAAAAGGGAGGGCCATTGAAACTTCGGCAAAAATTACTGACCGGCACCATCTTGCTCGCCTTGAGCGCTCTCGCCCCGACCAATTCAGCGAACGCGAGCTCGGTCGCCGGCTGCTCCTCGATAACACCGCAGTGGATGAGCTTCGAGGACAACACACCCGTGCATTCCTCATACAGCGGCTCCAGCAGCGTGATCGCCTATATCTCCACCCCCCAGATCATCATAGCCTCCTGCATCAGCAGCGCCGGAAACCAGTGGTGGAAGTTCCAAGTGGACAGCAGATACGGATACGTTTACGACGGATACCGAACCTCCTTGTAACGAGTTCGCGTTCAAGCAGGGACGTTTTCCAACGCGATAGCACCCACTCCTCAGAAAACTCATGACCAGACACCCGACTGTGGTCGCCCCTCTCGGGCGGCCACAGTCGGCCTGCGTTACACCTCCAGGGATTCGAGGCCGGCCACAACCGTGTTCTGCGCCGGCATCTGGACGAGACCAACGGCGCAGATCATGGACCTGGGCCTGGTCCTGGTCGGCCGTAATCGTGATGGAAACCTCCATCACTCTCGACGCGTCGACACCAGACCGACCACACAGTTGGCCGCCTCTGTGCGGGACAACGCGTTCTGGCTGGTGAGGCATAGGGAAGCCCAACCCCGGCTTCCTACTTCCAAACGGAATCCGGTAAGTCGCCTCTGCCGAGTGGACCGTGCCATTACGATCTTCCCCACACATCGCATGGGGTCTGTACGGGGGATGGAATCGCACTGCGGTGACACGATCACTTGCCTTACGGAGGGATTCCAGATGTCCAACCCGTACGAGCAGCAGCAGCCTGCGCCGAACATGGGGTACCAACAGGCGTACGCACCGCCGCCTCCCGACTACGGGATGATGCCGCCGGGCCACGGGCATCACCACCAGCCAATGCGTAACGGGCTAGGGATCGCCGCGCTCGTCCTCGGAATCATCGGGACGCTGACGGGGCTGATCCCGCTGTTATTCTTCATCGCCGGCACGCTCGGCTTATTAGCCGTGATCTTCGGTTTCGTGGGCCGCGGCCGTGCCGGCAAAGGCATCGCCTCCAACGGCGGGGTCGCGCTCTCGGGCGCCATCCTCGGCCTCATCTCGATGGGTCTGGCCACATGGGGGCTGGTCGTCACGGTCAACGTCGTGAGCGACACGGCCACGCAGCTCAACGAGACACTGTCCTCTCCCGGGGCGATGCCGAAGGCGACGAAGAGCCAGGCGCCGAAGCCGCTCGCGCTGGGTGCGATCGCGAATGAGCCCCCTTTCCGGTTGAGAGTCATGTCGGTGAGCCGGGAGCAGACCGTCAGCAGCTCGATCGACAGCCACCGGGCCCAGGGCTCCTACGTGGTCGTGCGGATCCTGGTGAAGAACTCCGGCAATAGCCCGGCCACGTTCGACGGCACCGACTCCGGGCTCCTGGACGCGAAGGCCAAGCAATACGCGGTGGACACCGAAGCCACGATCAGCCAGAACCTGGAAACCGGCAAAGGCCTGTACGACACCGTCAACCCAGGTCAGAAGATCACCAGGGTGCTGGTGTTCGATATCCCGAAGACGGCGACACCCGTCGTGATCTCCATGTTCGGCGCCGAGAACTCCGCCGGATCCTTCATGTACCTCGTCAAAGACAGTGAGTTGATGAACTCGGAGTCGTAAGAGCTCGAACACCGAAAGCCCGGGGACGCGTTCGGCCCGCCAAGCCAGTCGAACACGGCACACGTCGGCATAGCCGGGCACAAGGCCACCTCTCCATCACAGAGAGAGGTGGCCTTTGAGCTGGAGTGGAGCCCGGGGGAGTCGAGCCCTGACTTTCTGGCACCGACCAGCGGAATCCTCCCCGTCCTCCTCGTCCTCCCCGTTGCCGCCGTCAAGTCGGTGACTTCATCGATCACCCACGAGATCCTTGCGGAAGAGATCGACTAGGAGACGAGCCTTGGAGAGGGAACTCAGTGAACTCTGATAGTGCGCGAACCGGCTTAGGTAAGGCGACCAGCGCCGCGCTTCGGCGCTCCATCGGGACACGGCCCCGACAGTGGTTGCTAGCGATCACCCTGCTGGCGGGGCTGTTGACGGCCGTCGGGTTACGCATGACGGCCGCTCCCACGGAGCATGCGTTCGCCACACTCACAGAGGCAGTGCAGAGTGTGATGTCGATCACGGTGCCGTTCCTCGGTGTCCTGTTGGCCGGCGACCTGCGAAAGAGACCTCCTACCACCCGGCTCATCCCGGACTTGCTGGCGGCGACGCTGCTGGCTGCCGCTGTCGGTATATATGGAATCTTGGTCTGTGCCGTGACGCTCGCAGTCGCTCCATCAGGCACAGCCCCGTGGCTCAACGCCGGGACCGTCGCCGTAGGCAGCGTGCTGGTGCAGATCGTCGCCCAGCTCACCGGCACCGGCCTGGGTATGCTGCTGCGCCGGCCCGTGGTCGCGTGTCTCGGCACCATCGTGTTCCCGATGGGCCTGTGGCTGCTGTTGAGCAGCGTCGAGGCCCTCCACCCCGCCCAAGCTTGGCTGACCCCATACGCCACCGTTCGAAACCTCCTCTCCGGCCAGATGACCCTGCTGACGTGGACGCAATGGATCGTCGTCCTACTGATCTGGGGCGTGACGCTGAACGCCGCCGCCGCGA
This sequence comes from Sphaerisporangium siamense, assembly GCF_014205275.1. Taxonomy (NCBI): domain Bacteria; kingdom Bacillati; phylum Actinomycetota; class Actinomycetes; order Streptosporangiales; family Streptosporangiaceae; genus Sphaerisporangium; species Sphaerisporangium siamense. The sequence goes on along the minus strand of NZ_JACHND010000001.1, from coordinate 1,606,631 downwards.
CCTGGCTGAGACGAATCCGCTGACGCGTACCGCCGGAGAGCGAACCGCGCACCCTCAGTCCGCGTGCCCGCCCGGCTCGGGATGAAGCGGATGAAGGAAATGTGCCCGCCCACTTCGCGGTAGTTTTCCTGCTGCCATCGAAGGCGAAGCCCAGGATCTTGCAGAGCCGACGGGCAGCGGCGGGCTCTTTCCGGCCACTGTCGCGCTGATCTGATGCCAGTACGACGCTGACCTGGGCATTTGACCTCAACTTCGGTTGAGCTGATGGGCTGTTGGTCGTCAGCCTCGGGACCAGAGAAGGCGAACCGCATGGACAGCACGACCACACACCCCTCCCCACACCCGGCCGCGGTGGAGCGGCCCTCACCGTTGACGCTTCCGGTGGTCCTGGGCGGAGTCGTGCTGGCGGCGATGTCCATCTCGGGGACCGCGGTCGCGCTGCCGAGCATGGGGCGTGATCTGGACCCCTCCGGGTCGGCGTTGAACTGGGTGGTCGCCGGGTACAACCTGGCCTTCGCTGCCATGACCCTGGTCGCCGGCTCGGCCGCCGACCGGGTCGGCCGACGGCGGGTGTTCATCCTCGCGGCGCTGGTCTTCGCGGCCGGGTTTCTCGCCACGGCACTGAGCCCGGCCGTCCTCCTCACCGACGTCGCCCGCATCGTCTCCGGCGCCGGATGTGCCGGGATCATGGCGGCCGGCGGCGGCATCCTGGCCTCCAGCTACCACGGCGCGGCCCGTAACCGCGCCTTCGCCCTGATGGGGACCATGGCGGGAATCGGCATCGCCGTCGGCCCCACCTTGTCCGGCGTGCTGATCACGGCCACCGGGTGGCGGGGAAGCTTCGCGATCTTCACCGTCATCGGCCTGCTGGTCGCCCTGGGCGCGACCCGTGCCCGCGAATCCCGCGCGAGCGGCGCCGGCCCGATCGACTGGGCGGGCAGCGTCCTGTTCATCACCGCGCTGACACTGCTCATGTTCACGCTCCTGGAAGCGCCCGCGCTCGGCTGGACCCACCCCGTCATCCTGGTCACCGGGCTCGCCGGCCTGATCACCTTGATGAGCTTCGGCGTCGTCCAACGGCGCGGCGCCGCTCCCGTGCTGGCGCCTTCCCTGGTCGCCAACCGCGGCTTCCTGGGCTGGAGCCTGGCGACCCTGACCACCTCGATCGGGTTCCTCGGCGTCCTGGTCTTCCTGCCCACCTACCTGCAGGCGGCCGGGCTCTCCCCGGCCGCCGCAGGGGCGGCCATGCTGCTGCTGACCGCTCCTGTCCTGGTCATGCCCCTGGTCGCGGTGACCCTGGTGAACAAGGGCATTTCGGCCCGCCTCCTGATCATGGTCGCTCTGGCGCTGGTCGTGGCCGGCAACCTGTGGCTGACCGCGCTCAACGCCGACCATGCGATCTCGGCCGTCGCGGCGCCGCTGGTGATGATCGGCGTCGGCATGGGAGCGTCCTTCGGCATCACCGACGGCCAGGCCATGGCTCTGGTCCCGGCGGACGCCGTCGGCATGGCAGCCGGATTCCTCAACACCCTGCGCGGCGCGGCCGAGGCCCTGGTGATCGCCGCGTTCAGCGCCTCCCTCATCGGCCTGCTGGCGGCCAGGCTCGGCGACCCGGACCGCGCCGCCGCGGTCAGTGCCGGCCGTCTCACCCCCGGAGCCCAGGCCACCGCCGACCTGGACGCCTTCACCTGGTCCTGGCATCTCACCCAGCTCGGCGTCGCACTCCTCTGCCTGATGCTGTCGATCGCCGTGGCGGCCCTGATTCACCGCGGCGCCGCAAGCTCCCGCCACCCCGCCTGATCACACCTGCCCCCCTCCCCGCAGCAAGGAGACATGCCGTGCGCGCCAGTCCGGACGATCGTCTCTCGATCGGTGAGATCATCCGCCGGACCGGCGTGTCCGCCTCCGCCCTGCACTTCTACGAACGCAAGGGCCTGATCTTCAGCGAACGCGGCAGCGGCAACCAGCGCATCTACTCCCGGCACATGCTGCGCCGCATATCCCTGCTCATCGTGGCCAAGCGCCTGCACATCCCACTGACCGACGTCGCCGCCCTCTTCGCCACCCTCCCCCGCGACCACGCCCCCACCCACCAGGACTGGCAACGACTCTCCCGCGCCTGGAAGAAACGGTTGGAAGAACGCCGACGCGCCATCGAAACCCTCGAGCAAGAACTCACCGGCTGCATCGGCTGCGGCTGCCTCTCCATGAAAGCCTGCCTCCTCCTGAACCCCGACGACGCCCTACGCGACCACGGTCCCGGCCCGGTCCGACTCCAAAAGCCCAGCGCCTCTCCTTCTCAACGCCCCACGGCACATCCACGCGATGAGTCCAGCTCCTGACACACGGGCAGGACGAGCACGGCCGCCTGAACAGCCACGGCACGCTAATGGAGTATCGGGTGGTGGTGAGCGCGAATGTCGGTGGTGATCGTTACCTTGGCGACGTACTGAAGGAAGGCGGATGGGAAGTGGCGCGGCGTGGGGATATTCAGATCACGGATGCCGATGTCGCCTGGCTGGCCGGGGGCTACGAGCTGGGTGATGTGTGGTGCCTGACCTTCGTGTGGGGGCTCGATGAGACTTCGGCGCTTCGGCGCATCGGTGCCACCGAAGAGAGCATCCGCCCGCTCACGTACCGAGAGTTGATGGACGAGGGGCTGTTCCCCGACACGGTTCTGGCCGGGCGGTTAGGCGGCTGGACCGTGCTCATCGAGCGGAATGGTTGTCGAACGGCAGAGCTTGACGCCTTGCTGGCTTTGTCTACCGCGACGGAAGCCGTGTCAGTCCTACGCAATGATTACGCGGCCGACGCCTTCACGTACGCCCGTGACGGGAAGGTAGTGACCACCTTCGACCCTCGGATCCCCGCATGGCGCTACGGGAGTGATCCGGATCGTCTTGTAGACGCTATGAGGGCCGTAGGCTTCGATCCCGAATACCCTCGGGCAGACCAGGATGACGATGGGAACGTCGATCGTCTGACCCTGGACGGAGCTCTCCTTCTCGCGGTGCGGTTGACTCGCGTCGTCCTGACCCAAGAGGTGTTGAACGGGCCGCTGTTGGGCGGTTTCGCTCGTCGATCGACATAGAACGACTGGGGCGGTGTGCCGGGTGGCCGGCGCGTTGATCGGCGCGGAGGACATGCGGTGCGGCTACCGTTCTGGGTGGTGGAGCCTAGGGGAGTCGAACCCCTGACTTCCTGCTTGCAAATGGGAGCCAGTCACACCGTACAGAGCTACTTGTCCTGCTCCGGTGTGTGACAGCGCATGTCGCCGATCTCTACCCCGGCCGTCCCGACTGAAGGGGAGCCCGTCGTCGGTCAGTCTTGGGTGAGTCCGCGGGGGGTGGTGCTTGCGCCTCGTCCCGTGGTCTGGCTGCGTTGTCAAGGGTGCCGGCCGGGCTGCCGGCGTCAGGGTCGGGCAAACCGTGGCCGGCCTGCTCCAGATGACGTCAAGCCGAACCTAGCTTCACCGGAGCCGGAAATTTGTAGTACGCGAAGTAGACTTCTGTGCCCCATGAGGGTAGAGTTCCTGCATCGCAAGGAACGGATCCACGAGGGCAGAGCAGGACCCAGGCATCATGAGGAAATGCCCGGACGAGCGTGGATAGCGAAGAGGACGCAGAAAGACGGCAGAAGGTCGGATGTGCCAGGGCCGGTGTAGGTGAAGGGTCCCGGCCGTGGACACGCTGCCGCAGCAGTATGAGGTCGAAGAAACAGAGATAGCGAAAGGAGTGTTGAACGCCATCAGGATCGCCCGTTGCCGGTTGATGTTCGCCGCACGGGTACCGCGGCTCCACGGATTGGACGGTGGTCTACGGTCACGCATACGCGATCCCCGCGTCCCCGCCCCCATCAGGCGGCCAACGCGGAAGAAGAGATCGGCTCTAGAGCCGATAGATGGTGTTGAACCTCGCGGGCCCCGGCGCATCATGGCGCCGGGGCCCTGTTCGGCGTACGGGAAGGTTATATGGATCAAGCACCGATGGCGTCGGCCGTCCCCTCAGAGCTCAGGCTCCGAGACACCGCCGACAAGGCTGAACCGGCCGACAAGACCGACACTGCGGGAAGGACTGACGGACGCCCGGCCACGGCGAGCGACATCTCCGATCACCGGTTCGACGATGAGGACTACCCCGCCTACAGCATGGGCCGGGCCGCCGAGATCCTCGGCGTCACCCCGGCGTTCCTGCGCAGCCTGGGCGCCGCCAGACTGATCGAGCCGCAGCGCTCGCAGGGTGGCCACCGCCGCTACTCGCGCTACCAACTGCGCCTGGCCGCCCGCGCCCGGGAACTGGTCGACCAGGGCACCGCCCTGGAGGCCGCCTGCCGCATCATCATCCTGGAAGACCAGCTCGCCGAAGCCCTGCGCATCAACGCCGAACTCCAGCAGGACCGCGACCGACGATCCGGCAACGCGGGCAGCCGCTCGTCTTAGGGCCGGTGCGGCGCGTCTCACCTGGCGATCGACGTCTTCGACGTCCTGGTCCGCCGACGGTCACCACTGCTACCAGGATCGTCGGCCGCTCCGCCCCGCCCGACGCTTCACAACCGGTGCGGTGATGGTCACGGGGATCCCGGAGGGAGCCTGGGCGCCCGTGATACGTCGCAGTTCGGCCTCGCCGGAGCGGACTTGGCTGGTCTGCGGGACGATATCGGCGTCGGCCATCAGCCGGCTCACGTCACGACGCTGGTTCGGCAGGACGAGGGTGACGACGCTGCCGGACTCACCGGCGCGGCCGCCGCGACTCGGCACGCTGTCCGGAGATGCGGACGAGCAGGGCCAGGCCGAAGGCGAGAGTCTTGCCTGATCCCGTTCGCCCACGCCCCAGGATGTCCCGGCCGGCCAGGGAGTTCGGCAGCCTCCCCATGAAGCGCGGCGGGACGCCGCCCGTGGCCACCGGAACGGCTGGGGGCGCCCGAACGGCGCGGAGCCGGCGAGCCAGATCGGCCACCCCTGCCGAGATCGGCAGAGCCGCCCGTACGGGCGGGGGGGTAGCGGTCGTGCGTACGAGTTGCACGGTTCATACAGAACCGTCCTCGATGCGGCACGTATCAAGTGATTCTCGGCGCGATGAGCGGCACGAAGAATAGCGAGCACGAGCCGAAGAAAAGACGAATCGAGCCGGGCGGAACACGCCCTGGCCCAGCGCGTCGGAATGGTAGGCATTTCACCGAGAAGAACGGCGGCTGAGATACCGGGTCAGAAGGGCTGGAGCGGACTCGTGTCCGGACCGAGCCATCGGTCGTCCGTCCGCTGCGCGGTGGAAGAACAGGCATGCCGCGCTCGCCGTTCGCGGACGGCACGGCACATCGGACACCATGGAAGCAACGCGATGGGGCCCGCACCCTAAGGCGCGGGCCCCATCTGCGTAGTGCTCAGTGTCAGGCGGGAACGATGTTCTCCGCCTGCGGCCCCTTCTGGCCCTGGGTGACGTCGAAGCTCACCTTCTGGCCTTCCTGGAGCTCGCGGTAACCCTGGGCGGCGATGTTCGAGTAGTGGGCGAAGACGTCGGCGCCACCACCGTCCTGCTCGATGAAGCCGAAGCCCTTTTCCGCGTTGAACCACTTCACTGTGCCAGTAGCCATTTTGCATCTCCTTCGGGGCAGTGCCCGGAAAGCTCGCACCGTGCGAGCCTCGCGTCGCCGCGATGATTACCCCGTCCGGAAAGCACCGGCAATACAAAAGTGCCATCACCGGCAGAGGACGCCGATGAGGGCACTTGAAGTCTTTGGGAACCACAACTGCAACTGAATCGACAGTACCACGAAGCGCACAGCAGAGAAAGCGAGGGTTCGGGTTTCGTCGGACACACCATGAAACCTGACCGCGCATCGCACCTATTTCTGCATCCGCGGCAGCAAATATTCTGCGAAATGAGCGACAGTTCGTACTGTGTGAAAGCGAGGAGGCGCCCTACCGCGCGGGCGAGCGGCAGCTGACGGGGAGCGCCACCGTACGACGACGTCGGCCCCTCGCCCTCCCGCTCCGCGAACACGGGCGACGCCTGGACAGGCCGTTGACCGGACAGCGGTTCGTGGTGCTCTGGCGTCCGAAATCGGGCGTGGCACGAAACACACCGGCCCCCTGAGCCGTGACCCTCACACATCAGGAGAACACCCACCATGAGCAAGACCTCCCACGGCCGGCACGGCTTCGGCAAGATCTGGTCCGGCTACAGCCACGGCGAGGACCGCCACGACGACTTCGCATGCGCGTCGGCGAGGGCTACCGCGGCCACTACGACTGGGGCCAGTACCGCTACTTCTTCTAAACGATCCGACACCCCCGCCTGCCAGGAACCGGCAGACTCAGAGCGGACAACGTCCGCCGTCCAACGCCGGCACGGACATCGCAACATATAGTCGCCGCCTGGACCGACAGTGAAGCTGGTGCCCTCGCGTCGAGAACGCGCTTCGCTTCTCGCCTACGCCTACGCCTACGCCTACGCCTACGCCGGCGCCTTGGCGGCCGAGCCCTCCGCGACGCGCTCCCGCGTGACGCGGCGGCGCCGGGTCGGCAGCCCGAGTGTCGGGTTACCGACGCTCCACGCGGCGCCCTTGCAGATCAGCTCCTTGTAGACGGCGGCGAGCCGTCCGGTCAGGACCGGCCGCACGGCGCGGTCGTCGGCGGTGACGTACTGGATCAGGCCTTCCTTGCGGCCCAGTGAGATGCACTGGTTGAAGTAGCGGATCGGCGCGTCCCGGAGCTTCCCGCCGGTCAGGCGCGCCGCGATCGCGTCGGCGGCCCGCCACGCGGTCGGAGTTCCCGAGGCGCACGACATCCGCAGCGGCTTGTCCCCGGGGCCCATCACCATGGCCGCGTCCCCGATGGCGTACACGTCCGGGTGCGAGACCGAGCGCATGGTCTCGTCGACCACGATCTGGCCGGTGCCGGTGACCTCCAGGGTGGTCGCCTTCGCGATCGGGTGGACCGCGAAGCCGGTGGTCCACACGGTGACCGCGGCCGGGATGGCCTTGCCATCGGCGGTGACGACGTGGTCGGCTTCGACACTGGTGACAGCGGCGTGCTCGTGCACGGTGATCCCGAGCTTGCCGAAGACCTTGCCCAGGTGCTCACGGCCCTTGGGTGAGAGCCAGTCGCCGAGGCCACCGCGGGCGGCGAGGGCGACGTCGAGGTCCGGGCGGGTCTCGGCGATCTCGGTGGCGGCCTCCAGGCCGGTGAGGCCGCCGCCTACGACGACCACGGTCTGCCCGGCGTCGAGGCGGGCCAGGCGCTCGCGCAGCCGGAGGGCTCCGGGGCGGCCGGCGATCTCATAGGCGTGCTCGGCGGTCCCGGGGACGCCTTGGGGGTTCCAGCCGCTGCCGAGGGCGTAGACGAGGGTGTCATAGGCGAGTTCTTCGGTGCCGTTCGCGTCGGCGACCGCCACGGTCTTGCGGTCGACGTCGACGCCGCTGACCTTCGCGAGCCTGATGTCGACGCCGGTGCCCGCGAACATCTCTTCGAACGGCCGGGACTTGAGGTCCTGGCCGACCGCGAGCTGGTGGTTGCGGACGCGTTCGACGAAGTCGGGCTCGTCGTTGACGAGGATGACGGCGACGTCCTCGCGGCGGAGCCGCTTGGCGAGGCGACCGGCGGCGATGGCTCCGGCGTATCCGGCTCCGAGGACGATGATGCGGTGCTGCATCTCCTTGCTCCTTCCTGGGCGGGTTCGCCACTTGAACCGAGCGGCCCGCCGTTTCCTGACAGGAACGCGATGTGAAGCACCTCACATAGCGCTCAGAAGGCGTTGAACAGGGGCTGCCCGTGGTCGGCGGCCGCCCACTGCGCGGTCGCGCGTTCGAGCTTGTCGGGGTTGACCTGGTTGCGGACCGCGGCGATGCCCTCGGTGGTGACCTCCAGACACATGACGCCGACGACCCGGCCGTCCATGGCGACCACGACGGCCGGCTCGCCGTTGGCGGTCCAGGCGTAGACCTCGGGCGAGCCGCCGACCAAGGCGCGCTTGGCCTCTCCGGGTTTGAACAGGCCCCACAGGAACTTCGCGACCGCGATGGCGCCCTCGAACGCCTTGGCGCGGGCCGGGACCTTCCCACCGCCGTCGCCGATCGAGATGGCGTCCTCGGTGAGCAGGCGCACGAGCGGCTCGGTCCGGCCGGTGGTGGCGGCCGCCAGGAACTCCTCGACGATCCGCCGGGCGGCGGCATCGTCGACTTCGCTGCGGACCTTGCCGTCCGCGATGTGCTTCTTGGCCCGGTGGAAGAGCTGCTGGCTGGCGGCCTCGGTGGTGTCGAGGATGTCGGCGATCTCCCGGTGCGGGTAGTCGAATGCCTCCCGCAGCATGTACACCGCCCGCTCGTTCGGCGAAAGGCGCTCCATGAGGGTGAGGACCGCGTACGAGACCGATTCGCGCTGCTCGACGGTGTCGGCCGGGCCGAGCATCGGGTCCCCGGCGAGCAGCGGCTCGGGAAGCCATTGGCCCACATAGGTCTCGCGGCGCGCTCGCGCGGAGGCGAGCTGGTTGAGGCACAGGTTGGTGAGAACCTTCGTCAACCATGCCTCGGGGACCTCGATGCGGTCGACATCGGCGGCCTGCCAGCGCAGGAACGTCTCCTGCACGGCGTCCTCGGCCTCCGCGGCGGAGCCGAGGAGACGGTATGCAATGGCCTCCAGTCGCGCCCTGGAGGCCTCGAACCGCTCGACGTCGTTCACGGTCGATGGCATGGCCCGAGCCTAGCCCGCGCGGCGCGAATCAGCCGCCGCGATGGGGCGGCCGCCGTTCACCCGGGCAGGGACTTCGCGCGGGACGCGACAGGCTGCATTGAGCAACGCCATCCGAGAGGAGACGCTGCCCCGTACCTACCAACATCCTCATTTTGCGTGCCGGAATCGACCCCGCCGAGCTACCGGACGAGATGATGATCAGCGCCATCACCACCGCAGAACTGTCGGTCGGCGTGCTGGTGGCCACCGGGGGGTAGGAACTCGCCCAGCGGATGAAGATCCTGCAGACGGCCGAAGCCGAGTTCGACCCCCTGCCCTTCGACGACACCGCCGCCCGTGAGTACGGCCAACTGTGGACCGCCGTCATCGCCTCCGGCCGCAAACCCCGCCCCCGAACAGCGGACCTGATGATCGCCTGCGTGTCGATCACGAACCGGCTCCCCCTGTACACCTGCAACGCGAAGGATTTCAAAGGCCTGGACCACCTGCTCACCGTGGTCCCGGTCACACGGCCACGCTGAGCACGTATGAACGCATGAAGGACGCCCAGCGGCGAATTACAGCCGACCTTTTCGGTCGGCCTCTGACAAGGGAAACACGGCGTAGCACGCCGGAGCCCCAGGCGAGAGGCAACCTCTCGACCAGCCAATGGCTGTCGACAAGCTCAGACAGGTGAATGTCTGGGTCCCCGCAGTCCTGTGCGAGCAAGGGCCTCAAATGATCGTGCTCAACTCAACCTGGCAGCGTGTCGCCTTGTGCGGCCTCCTGCGCCTCCCTGGCGATGCCGATCCGGTTTGGCCAACTGACCGCCACTATCTCCAGGCAAGCAGGTGACCTACCCACCCAATAGAACGGACATCACGATGCTCGACTCCGAGGCGGCCGCCGACTGCGAGTTTTACGTCACACCGACCTCGGCGCTGGACACGGCATTGGGCACTCAGGCGCGGGTGTCGCTGGCGCGACCGCGGACCATCATTCCCACCCCCGTGGCGTTCCACGAGCTCGCTGCCCGCGTCGCCGAGTGCGCCACGTCTCCCATCTGACCATGGTCATACCCGTACGGGTGTCACTAAGCGCCCATTCTCCAGCCTGGAGCCCGTCCGTAGTGACCGTAGCGGCTCCTTCGATCAAAGATCGAATCTCCACCACCTAGGTGTACACCGGCTGGTGGTAACTCAGCACAGGCTCGTTCGGCGTCGCAAGCCTTTGACACGATTCAAGATCGTAATGGCCACTTCCCGATCATGGAAGTGGCCATTACCTGGGGTGGAGCCTAGGAGATTCGAACTCCTGACATCCTGCTTGCAAAGCAGGCGCTCTGCCAGCTGAGCTAAGGCCCCTTGTACTTGGGACAGCCTACCGGGCGGAGGTGGCTACTGGTGCGGGGGTTTGGTGGCTGTTGAGGATCAAGGTGGGGAAGTCGGCGATGGAGTCGATGATGGTGGTGGCGCCGCCGTGGAGGAGGCGTTCGCGGCTGTGGACGCCGGTGAGGACGCCGGCGACGATGGAGGCGCCCGCGCGGCTGCCGCTGAGCATGTCGCTCTCGGAGTCGCCGGCGACGGCGACCTGGCGGACGTCGTCGATGCGGAGGCGGAGCATGGCGGTGAGCACCATGTCGGGCCAGGGGCGGCCGCGGCCGGCGTCCTGGGGGCACAGGGCGAGGTCGACCTTGTCCATCCAGCCGATGGCGTTGAGCACGCGGCCGAGGGTGCCCCGGCTGAAGCCGGTGATGAGGCAGATCTTGACGTCGGCGGCGCGGAGCTTCTCCAGGGCCTCGACGGTGCCGGGGACGGGGTAGAGCCCCGCGCGCTCGATGGCGTCCTCGTAGGAACGTTCGAACGTCAGGTTGGCCGCCTGCGCCTGGGCCTCGTTGCCGGGGAAGATGCCGCGGAAGACCTCTATCTTGGGGCAGCCCCGGGACCGGTGCACGTGCACCATGGCACGCGCGTACGCCCCGGTCCCGGGGACTATGCCCTGAGTGGCGATCGCCTCGGCGAACGCCCGCTCCACCATGGCGACGTCACCGATGGTGGTGCCGGCCAGATCGAGGCAGGCCAGTTTGATGGGTGAGGCGCTCGTCATGCCGTCACCTCCGACGTGACCTAGAACCATCAACGCACCCGCACGGGCGACCAGGAATGATCAGTTCTCGCTGCCGGTGGCCTCGGTCCACAGGTCCAGCTCGGCGCGGTCGGCCTGAACCTTGCGCCAGACGAGCAGCCCCCCGAGGGCAACGAGCGCGAGAACGAGCAGCTTCTTCACGGTGTGACCCCACTTCTCAACGGTCCCATCAGCAGGGGATGAGACGACGCCGGGTTCCTAATAGATGCTTGCAGCCTAGCAAGGGATCGGCTCCCTCCCCGGACCGCCCGGAAAGCGGTTATCCACAATCTTGCGATACGGCCCGGGCTTCCCGACATCCGTAAGGAGGTCAGGGCCTTGAGGTAAGTGTCCGTCAAGCCGCTGATCAGGCACTACAGCCACGAACTACCGTGTCGAGATATCTCACGCCGCAAGTTTCGTCTGATAGCGGACAATCAGCCGTCTGCACATATCTCAGCCGCCGCCGACCCGGCCCTCCGGGAGCGTGTCGGCCAGGTAGGCGGGGAGGAGGGGCGCGTCCGGGGCGAGCATGTGCCGTACCCAGGCGGCCCGCTCGTGTTCCAGGGGCGGCAGCTCCCACACGCAGCCGATCCACGGCCTGGCGAGCTCCTTGAAGTGGGTGGGGTCGGTGTCGTCGCAGCCGAGGAAGGGCACTCCGGCGGCGGCCGTGTGGCATTCGAGCACGTTGTCCCAGACCCAGGTGTAGGCGTTGAGGTAGCAGGCCGTGCCGCTCCCCCGGTGCAGGACGGCGAAGGCGGCGGGCGGCGTGTCGTCGGGGCCGGGCAGCAGGCGGGGCAGGAAGGCGTACGCCGCCCGCTGGACCTCCGGCTCTATCTCGGTGTCGAGGGTGCTGACGTGGTAACGCTTGACGTGGCGTCCGTCGACGCCGATCGTCCCCGGGACACGAAGGAACTTCTCGGTGAAAGGCACGATTGGACGGTACGAGCGGCACACTGACACGTATTGTCAGTGAATGCGCGCGAGCCGGCTGCTTTCCATCCTTCTGCTGCTTCAGGCGCGCGGCAGGCTGACCGCACGACAGCTCGCCGACCTGCTGGAGGTGTCGGTCCGCACGATCTACCGCGACGTCGAGTCGCTGCACGCCGCGGGTGTACCGCTGTACGGGGACGCCGGGCCCGCCGGGGGTTACCAGCTCCTGGACGGCTACCGTACCCGGCTGACCGGCCTCACCAGCGAGGAGGCCGAGGCGCTCTTCATGGCGGGCATGCCGGGGCCGGCCGCCGAGCTGGGGCTCGGCGCCGTGGTCGCCGCGGCGCAGCTCAAGCTGCAGGCGGCGCTACCGCCGGAGCTGCGGGATCGGGCGGCGCGCATCCAGGAGCGGTTCCACCTGGACGCGCACGGCTGGTACTACGACGGCGACCGCTCGCCGCACCTGGCCCCCATCGCCGACGCCGTGTGGAACCAGCGCCGCATCCAGGTGCGCTACCGCCGCTGGAGGGAGCCCGCCGAGGTCGTCCGCCTGCTCGACCCGTACGCGATCGTGCTCAAGGGCGGCAAGTGGTACCTGGTGGCGCGGCGCGGCGAGCACGTCAGGACGTACCGGGTGCACCATGTGCAGGAGCTTGAGGTGCTGGACGAGACGTTCGAGCGGCCGTGCGACTTCGACCTGGCGGCCTACTGGAGGTCCTTCCTCGTGGAGTTCCGGAGCAGGCTCTACCAGGGCGAGGCGACGATACGTCTGTCTCCCAAGGGGCGCAGGCGCCTGCGCGAGGTGATGAGCAGCGCGGTGGCCGAGGCCGTGGACAGGACCGCGACGCCGTCGGGGGCGGGCCGGGACGGCGACGGCTGGGTGACGGCCGTGGTGCCCATCGAGTCGCTCGACCACGCCGAGACCGAGTTCATGAAGCTCGGGTCCCAGGTCGAGGTGCTGGCGCCGTGCGAGCTGCGCGACCGGCTGGAGGCGACGGCGCGCGAGCTGGCCGGGATGTACCTGGCGCTGTCGCCGGCAGGTCAGCCGAGCTCGTAGTCGAGGTGGTAGGAGTGCGCGCCGCCGTCGTTGACGATGCCGCCGCCCCCCGTGATGCCCTTGAGCTCGCCGGTGCCCGAGTCCGGCAGCACGGTCCAGTGCAGCGTCTGCCGGTCGCCGGCGCTGGTGGCGGTGTGGTGCAGGACGAAGGTGCCCTGGCGCCCGTGGAGGGTGCCGGTGAAGCGCTCGAACCCGCCGTAGGCGGCCGAGGTCTCCACCTGGGCGACCGCGGTCAGGATGTCGGTGCTGCTGGCGCCTTCCAGGCCGCCGTGGAACGTCTTGGTGACGCGCACCCGGCTGAGGGTGGCCCCCTCACGCTCGTCGTAGGTCTGGGGCTCCCAGCTGTCTATGGCGAAAGTGCCCTCGGCACGTGGCATGGCGGTTCTCCTCGCTGGTGGACGTGCCGTCCATCCTGGCCGGTGAGGCTGACAGCCTGTGACAGGTACGCCGCGAGATTCGGCCGCCCGGGCGGTCAGGTGACGAACGGCGAGTCCTTGCCGTACGCGCGGGCGATCTGGGCGGCGCTGGCGCGCAGGGGGTCGACCATGTGGGGCAGCTCGCGCGCCCGGCGGGAGGCGAGCACGATGCCGAGGGCGGCGATCGGGCGGCCGTCCACGATTATGGGCGCCGCGGCCGAACAGGATCCGAGCGACATCTCCTCGTAGGTGAAGGCGTACCCCTGGGAGCGCACCGAGGCCAGCTCGCGGGCCAGACGCCCGGGTTCGATGATGGTGTGCGGGGTGGGCCGTTCCAGCCTGCGTTCGAGGTAGGAGGTGATGAACCAGCCGGCCTCGTGCGCCAGCAGGGCCTTGCCGACGCCGGTGGGGTGCATGGGCAGGCGCGTGCCGGTGCGGGAGACGATCGGCACGGCGCGGCGGCCGTGGACCTTGTCCACATAGAGCACGTCGAGCCCGTCGCGGACGGCGAGGTGGACGTTCTCTCCCGTGGTCGCGTAGACCTCCTGGAGCCATGGGTGGGCGATCTCGGGCAGACGTCCCGCGGCGAGGTGGCCGATCTCCCACAGGCGCAGGCCGATGCGGTAGCGGCCGTCCTGGGCGCGGGTGAGGGCCTGGGACGCCTCCAGCTCGCCGACCAGGCGGTGGGTGGTGGTCAGGGCGACGCCGCTGCGCCGGGAGATCTCACTCAGCGTGAGGCCGAGGTGGTCGCCGTCGAAGGCGCGCAGGATGGCCAGCACCCGGGATGTCACCGAGCGTCCGGGTTCGCGAGACCCGCCCGCCACGTCAGCCCCCTTTCCTATGCGTGAAACCAGCAGGGCCGGCAGTCTCACCTGCCCTGATGCGTCCACAGGTCGTCGTCCACATGCTGTGGATATTTTGCCTCTAGTTTCCACTGAGCGGAACCGGAAGCTCGTGACCGGGCCCCTTCGCCCGGATGCTTCCCTGTATGCGAACACAGGTGGGGATCGTCGGGGCGGGTCCGGCCGGTCTCCTGCTCTCCCATCTGCTCCACCTTCAGGGCATCGAGTCCGTGGTGCTGGAACTGCGCAGCCGCGACTACGCCGAGAAGCGGGTGCGCGCGGGGGTGCTGGAGCAGGGGACCACGGACACGCTCGTGGAGGCGGGCGTGGGCGAGAGGCTGCTGCGCGAGGGCCTTCCCCACGAGGGCATCGAGCTGAGGTTCGGCGGCGCCGGGCACCGCATCGCCTTCGAGAAGCTGGTCCCCGGCCACGTGATCACCGTGTACGGGCAGCAGGAGATCGTCAAGGACCTCATCGCGGCACGCCTCGCCGCCGGCGGCGACGTGCGGTTCGAGGTGGACGACGTGGCCCTGCACGACATCGACTCCGACCGGCCGTACCTCACCTTCGGCGGCGAGCGGCTCGACTGCGACTTCATCGTGGGCTGCGACGGCTTCCACGGCGTCTCACGGCCGTCCATCCCCCCGGGTGTGCTGACCACGTACGAGCGCGAGTACCCCTTCGCGTGGCTCGGCGTCCTCGCCAAGGTGCGGCCGTCCGCCGACGAGCTGATCTACGCGAGGACCGAGCGGGGCTTCGCCCTGCACAGCATGCGCTCCCCCGAGATCAGCAGGTTCTACCTCCAGGTCTCCCCGGACGAGGACCTCGCGGCGTGGCCGGACGACCGCGTCTGGGACGAGCTGAGGACCCGGCTGGAGACGGTGCCGGGCTTCACGCTGACCACGGGCGAGATCCTCGACAAGGGCGTGACCCCCATGCGCGGCTTCGTGGCCGAGCCCATGCAGTACGGCCGCCTCTTCCTCGCCGGGGACGCCGCGCACATCGTGCCGCCGACGGGCGCCAAGGGCCTCAACCTGGCCGTCGCGGACGTGCGGGTGCTGACCCGGGCGCTGGCCCACTGGTACGGGACCGGTTCGGCCGACCTGCTGGACGGGTACTCGCGGGCGTGCCTGCGACGGGTGTGGCGGGCGCAGCACTTCTCCTGGTGGATGACGACGCTGCTGCACACCTTCGACACCGACGACTCCTACGCCCGGCGCCTGCAGACCTCCCACCTGGAGTACGTGACCTCGTCCGACGCGGCCGCCCGGACGCTGGCCGAGAACTACGTGGGCCTCCCCTACGAGCCGGGCGACTGACCCCGGCGGGCCCCACCGCACCGAATCCGCGAAGGAACACGCATTGAACATCCATCCCCCGTACCTCAGCCCCGCGTACCGCAGCACGATCCTGCGGGCGCCCGCGCACCCGCTCGTCATGCCGAAGCTCGGGCCCGACGCGATCGAGCTCACCGGGCCGGTCTTCGGGCACGAGGAGGTCGCCCCGCTTGACCACGACCTCACCCGCCAGCACGCGGGCGAGCCGATCGGGGAGCGCATCATCGTCACCGGCCGGGTCGTGGACTCAGGCGGCCGCCCGGTCGCCGGCACGCTGGTCGAGGTCTGGCAGGCGAACGCGGCGGGCCGGTACGCGCACAAGGGCGACCAGCACCCCGCCCCGCTGGACCCGAACTTCACCGGGGCCGGGCGGTGCATGACCGACCACGAGGGGCGGTACCGGTTCGTCACGATCAAGCCGGGCGCCTACCCGTGGCGCAACCACCACAACGCCTGGCGTCCCGCGCACATCCACTTCTCGGTGTTCGGGACGGCGTTCACGCAGCGGCTGGTCACGCAGATGTACTTCCCCGGCGACCCGCTCTTCCCCTTCGACCCGATCTTCCAGTCCATCCCGGACGACGCGGCGCGGCAGCGGCTCGTGTCCCGGTTCGACCTGGACCTCACCGAGCCGGAGTGGGCGCTCGGCTACCAGTTCGACATCGTCCTCGGCCGTACCCCCATGGAGGCGTGATGTACGAGACCAGCACGGCGCATGTGACGCCCTCGCAGACCGTGGGCCCGTTCTTCGCCCACGCGCTCCCCTATGACCAGGACTGGGAGCTGGTCTCCGAGACGCACCCGGGCGCCATCGAGATCAGGGGACGGGTGCTGGACGGCGCGGGGGAGCCGCTGCCGGACGCGCTGCTGGAGCTGTGGACGGGCACCTCGGGCCCGCGCGGCGCCCTGCGGCGCAAGGGGGTGGGGACGTCCGGCTTCGGGCGGTGCGCCACCACGCCGGAAGGTTTTTACCATTTCCGGACGGTACGGCCGGACGGGGCGTACATGGCGCTGCTGGTGTTCGCGCGGGGCCTGCTGCGGCCGGTGTTGACGCGGATCTACCTGCGCGATGAACCCGACCCGCTGCTGGACATGCTGGAGCCCGCGCGCAAGGCGACGCTGATCGCCCGCGAGCGGTCCGAGAACGTCTACGAGTTCGACGTGCACCTGCAAGGGGAGAAGGAGACGGTCTTCCTGGGCGCCTGAGCGGCGGGTCCCCCGGATCCGGAGCCGCCGCCTCGGTGTGCTTAACCTGAAATATCAGGAGACAGGGGGATTGTGATGTCCGATCCTGCCGAGGCGAGCGTCTTCTTCGTCGGAAACGCCACCACCGTGATCCGGTGCATGGATTTCACCGTGCTGACCGACCCGAGCTTCCTGCACCGCGGCCAGCGGGCGTATCTCGGCTGGGGCATCAGCACGCGCCGCCGGACGAACCCGGCGATCGGGATCGTCCAGCTTCCGCCGCTCGACGCGGTCGTCCTGTCCCATCTGCACGGCGACCACTGGGACCGGTACGCCACCGAGGGGCTGGACAAGAGCCTGCCGATCATCACGACGCCGCACGCGGCCACGCGGTTGCGCCGCAAGGGCTTCCGCAACGCCACGGGCCTGCACACCTGGCAGAACAGCATCCTGCGCCGCGGGGACTCCACGCTGAGGATCACCGCCCTGCCCGGCCGTCACGCACCGGCGGCGGCGCGGATGCTGGTGCCCCCGGTGATGGGCAGCATGCTGCAGTTCGGCCGGGACGGCGACGTGCGCCTGCGCATGCACATCAGCGGCGACACGCTGCTGTACGACCGCCTGGCCGAGATCCCGCAGCGGTTCCCCGAGATCGACGTCGCGCTCGTCCACCTGGGCGGCACGACGATCCTCGGGGTGCTGATGACCACCATGGACGGCGACCAGGGGGCGCGCTGGGTCCGGCTCATGGGGGCCGGCGTCACCCTGCCGATCCACTACGACGACTACGAGGCGTTCGCCTCCGACCTGGACGACTTCCGCGGGCACGTCGACATGCTCGGGCTGTCGGACCGCGTCCGGTACATCGCCCGCGGCGAGACCTACCACGTCATCGGCCACCCGGCCGGGTACGGCGCCTACTGAACCGTGGGCGAGATCGAGGTCGGCACGGCCTCGTGGACCGACAGGACGCTGCTCGCCTCCGGCTGGTACCCGCCCGAGATCACGACGGCCGAGGAGCGCCTGCGCTACTACGCGCGCCACTTCCCGCTGGTGGAGATCGACTCGACCTACTACGCGACCCCGGCGGAGGACACGGCGCGCCTCTGGGCGGAGCGCACACCGCCGGGGTTCACCTTCGACGTCAAGGCGTTCTCGCTGCTCACCGGCCATCCGACCCAGCCGCGGGCGCTGCCGAAGGACCTCAGGGACGAGGTGCCGCAGGACAAGCGGAACCTGTACGTCCAGGACGTCGCCCCGGCCGTCGTCGACCAGGTGTGGGAGCGATTCCTCGCGGGGCTGGCGCCGCTGCGCGAGGCGGACAGGCTCGGGGCCGTGCTGTTCCAGTTCCCGCGCTGGTTCCCGATCGGCCGGCGCGGCAAGCAGTACATCCTGGAGTGCAAGGCCCGCGCCGACCCGCTGCCGATCTCGGTGGAGTTCCGCAACCGCACCTGGATGTCCGAGGAGAACCAGGCCGAGACGCTGGACTTCCTGCGCTCCTACGGCGTCCCGTACGTCTGCGTGGACATGCCGCAGGGCTACCCCGACTCGGTCCCCCCGGTCGTCGCGGCCACCTCCCGCCTGGGGATCGTCCGCTTCCACGGGCACAGCGACAAGTGGACCAGCCGCGACATCCACGAGCGCTTCGGCTATCTCTACTCGGAGCGTGAGCTGAAGGAGTGGGCGCCGAGGCTGCGCGAGCTGGCCGGCGAGACCGAGCGCACCCACGTGCTCATGAACAACTGCTACCGGGACCACGCCCAGACCAACGCCCGGCAGCTCGCCGCCCTGCTCGGGGACGCCGCCGCCCGGCCGCCGCCGCCGACCGAGTGATCAGACGGCCGCGACCGGCGGGGCGGCGACCGTGGGAACCCGGTCGAGCGTGATGCCGAAGTGGGTGCGGTAGGCGTCGAGGATCTCGGCGTCGTCATCGAGCACCACCTCGTCGCGCCGCCCGCCGACCGTGGTGATCAGCTTGGCGCCGCTGAGGGTGATCCGCCCGGTCTCGGTGAGCCGTGAGCAGGTCAGCGACCGCGTGAAGTGCGACTCCGGCGAGGTCTGGTGCCACCAGCAGGTCGGCAGGTAGTCCTTCAGCCGGTACGGGCGGACGTCGACGCGGTACTCGGGGTTGCCGTCCTGGTAGACGTCCAGGTAGCCCTGCTCGCCGGGGCGGACGATCCTGAACACGCCGCCCGGGTCGTGCTGGTCCACGTCGGTCACCAGGCGCAGCGGGTAGTGGGTGAAGCTGCCGTAGCCGACGTCGACGAGCCACGGCTCGTCCAGGTCCACCCGCAGCACCATGTGGTCGAACGGCAGCCCCGGCTCGCCGCCGCCGAACACCTGCGCGGCCAGCAGGGTCACGCGGTAGCCGAGCGCGGTGAGCAGCGCGCCGAGCGCGCCGTTGAGCTCGTAGCAGAAGCCGCCCCGCCGCTGGTCGACGATCTTCGCCACCAGAAGCTCCTCGTCCAGGACGACCGGCTGCCCCAGGTGGATGCTCAGGTTCTCGAACGGCACCGTCAGCAGATGCGCGTACTGGATCGCCCGCAACGCCTCCGCGTCGGGAACGTCCGGCCGCGCGACACCGATCCGCGCGAGATAACCGTCCACCCGAGATTCGTCCATCGACCCCTCCGCCTTCGCCACCCGATTCACCTTCACTCCTTCATACCGCCACGCGCCCCCTCCCCTGTACACCTCCGCGACATTCCCCCCGGAAGGCCACCGAACGTCTCGGCCTCGCCGGTCCGTCCCGCCATGAGGGGCGGGACGGACCGGTGTGGCTCGGCGGGTCAGGTGATGGTCTTGTCCGGGCGTTCGGAGATGCGGATGGCGTTGACGATCGTGTCGCCCGAGCGTTCGGCGAACCGCACGTTGAGCTGGCCGTCGGTGACCTTGACCGTGTACTGGCGCGTGGTCGCGGTGTAGGAGCCGACCTCCAGGGCCAGGTCCAGCGCGGGGATCGCGAGCTGGCCCTCGACGATGACGTCGAACACCCGCCGGCCCGGGCGGGTGTCCTTGATCTCGGCGAAGTCCAGCTCGACCGTGTACGTGCCGTTCGGCACACGGTCGAAGCGGTACTCCAGCACCCCCTCACGGGCCCGCCGGAACAGCTCCTGCTCCCCGGTGCCGGCGATCGGCCTGTTCGACGTGCTCGTCTTGGTGCCGGAGCCGACGTAGCCGGAACCGCCCGCGGTGTACTTGCGGTCGGCCGTCCAGCGGTCGCCGGCGGCGTCCGCGACGTCCTTGCCGCCGCCGGCGTCGATGGCGACCTGGTGCTTGGGCACCACGACGTTCACGGCGACCGCGATCTGCGGGTCGCGGCCGCTCGCCGAGCGCACCAGCAGCCTGCCGCTTCTGACGGTGCCCGGCTGGACTCCGGCGCTGGAGGCGGTCACCTTCAGCGCGGCCGTGCCGCCCTTGGCGAGCTGCCCCGAGGCGGGGGTCACGGTGAGCCAGCCCTGTGCGGGTTCGGCGACCACGGTGTAGGAGGTGGCGGCGCCGAGGTTGGTGAGCTGCACCGTCCCGTTCCTGGTCGTCTCGGCGGGCATGACCAGCGTCAGCTCGGCGGCCGACGCGGTCACCCGGCCGGTCGCCAGCGCGGTGTCCACCCGGCTGAGCGTCCCCGGCGTGACGGTGACCTCCTGGGTGAAGGTGCCGTAGTTCTCCTTGGACACCTCCAGCCGGTAGTCGCCGACCGGGATCTGCCCGAGCCACGTGCCGGTCTCGCCGGTGGTGTACGTGGCCACGTCGCCGACCTTGACGGTGGCCCCCGCCAGCGGCCTGCCGTCGTTGGCGTCGGTCACGGCGCCGGCCAGCAGGCCGTGGCGGCTCGCGGTGAACGTCAGCGCCCGGCCGTCCCTGACCACCGCGCTGTTGTAGGAGTACTGCAGCGCGTCGGCGCCGCCGGGGCCCTCGATGCCGATCGTGGCACTGGCGCCCGCGGCGCGCTCGGTGGCGATGTCGCGGTACCGGTAGCCGATCGAGCCGTCCTCGCCGATCAGCGCGGAGAACGTGACGCGCTGGGAGGTCTCTGAGTAGAAGCGGGCGTTGCGCCATTCCACCACGAACGTGCGCTTCGGGGGGGTGCCGAGGGTGGCGGTGTAGACGCCGGACTGCTCGTCCAGCACCAGGTCGTCCCAGTACGGGTAGAGAGCCGCGTTGGGCGCGGCGGTGGAGGGCAGGGTTCCGTTGCTCGCCGCGGTGCTGCTCGTGGCGAAGCCGAGGAAGCCGTTGGTGCTGATCCAGCCGCCGGTGTAGCCGGTGCCGTAGAAGGGGAACGTGAACGGCAGCGCGACGGGCAGGGCCACGTCGTCGCCGGTGAGCGGGTGCTTCTCGGTGCCCGCTACGAACGTGCCGGCGGTCTCGGCGCAGGTGTAGCCGAAGGTGTCCATGCGGCGCGGCAGCTCGACGTCCTTGGTGAGGTCCCCGTTCACCGTGATCGGCGTGGTGAGCGCGTCCGCGCAGCGGGAGACGGGGGTGACCTTGAGGTCGTAGGAGCCGTCGGGCACGGTGAGCCGGTAGCGGCCCGCGGCGTCGGTGACGGCGCTGACCGGGGTGCCCGTGACCGCCACCGTGGCCCCCTGCTCCGGCGCGCCCGCGGCGGTCACCGTGCCCGACACCGTCCCGGAGGGCAGCGGCGTCAGGGCGATGTCCTTGACCACGGTCTGGTCGGCGACGACGGTGACGGCGGCGGAGGCGTCCTGGTGCCCGAACTTGGCCACCGTCACCTGGTATTCGCCGGCGATGAGGCGGGGGAGCGCGTAGGAGCCGTCCTCGGCGGTGGTGGTGGTCCGGCTGACCGGGCCGCTCACGCTGAGGCTCGCCGCCGCGACCGGCGAGCCGCCCGCGGTGACGGCGCCCCGCAGCCCGCCGAGGTCCCCGGCCGGCGCGGCACGCACCGCGGCGTACGCGTCCAGGCGGCCCTCGCCCCAGATGTTGTTGTCGTCGGCCGTGCCGCCGCAGCGGGTGTCGTCGACGTCGATCGCGGTGTCGTCGAGGAGCGTGCGGGTGGCCGCGATGTCGCCGCGCACGGCGGGGGAGGCCGACCAGATCAGCGCCACGGTCGCCGCCAGGTGCGGGGACGCCATCGAGGTGCCCGAGCCGGAGGCGTACCCGCCGGGGATGGAGGAGCGCACGTTCACGCCCGGCGCGGCGATGTTGGGCTTGAACTCGCCGTTCTCACCGTAGCCGCGCGTGGAGAAGCCGGCGATCGCGTTGTTGACGTCGAAGGCGCCCGCGCTGTAGCTGGAGACGTACTGGCCGGGGGAGTCGCTGGAGTCGCATCCGGCGCCGGTCACGTTGCCGTTGGCGAAGGCCGGGAAGATCCCGGCCGCGACCCACGCCTCGACGATCTCCTTGTACCAGGGGTCGAAGCCGGAGCCGCCCCACGAGTTGTTGACGATGTCCGGCGCCAGGTCGGGGCGCGGGTTGCGGCCGTTCAGGTCGGTGGGGGCGAGCATCCATTGGCCCGCGGCCAGCAGCGAGGCGTCCGAGCACTCGTCGGTCTCGCATCCCCGGGCGGCGATCCACCGGGCGCCGGGGGCGACGCCGATCGCGTTGGCGCCGCGGTCGTCGCCGACCATGGTGCCCATGGTGTGGGTGCCGTGGCCGTTCTCGTCGCACGGCGCCGCGCTCGGGCAGGATCCGGAGGGGTCGTACCAGCTGTAGTCGTGGTCCACGCCGCCGCCGGGCAGCCTGCCGCGGTACTGGCCGGCCAGCGCGGGGTGCGTGTAGTCGACGCCGCTGTCGATGCCGGCCACGACGATGCCCTCGCCGCGCGTGCCGAGTTCGCCCCAGACCTGCGGGGCCCGGACGCGGTCGATGTTCCACTCGACCGCGTTGACCTTGGCGACCTCCTTGCCCGGCAGGGGCTCGGGGAGCTTGGTGACGCGGGTGGGGTCGATGCGGCGCACCTCGGGCAGCCGGGCGATCTCGTCGGCCAGCTTGGCGTCGCCGGTCACCCGGACGGTGTTGGAGATCCAGTACGGGGTGAACTCGGCGGACTCGGCGGTGAGGAGCCGGCGCAGGCCCGCCTGGGAGGAGGTGGCGTGCTCGGTCTTGGCCTTGAAGACCTGGGCGGCCTTCTGGGCCTTTGTCCTGGCCTTGCGGGCGGCGCCGAGGTCGGCGTCGCTCTTCAGGCGTACCCAGAAGGTGGCCTTGCCGTCGGCGGCCAGGTCGGCCGCGACGGCTTTGTCGATCTTGTCGGGTTCCGGCGCGGCCTGGGCCGCGCCGTGGGGGAGCATCAGCGCAAGGGTGGCGAGCGCTCCTGTCAGAACCGTTCGCCAGTGCCGGGGTGTGCTGGACACACGTTCTCCTTCACGCCGGGCGGGCGAGCCGCCTGGGAGAGTGGCGTGGGCATCAGGCGATCTTTACAGCCCACGTGGAGAATCGTGAATAGATCTTGTGTGCTTTGCAATGGTTGGAGCCGTCATAGTGCGATATGTCATCTTGTTTTGCATAGATTGCCGCGTTGACGTATCACTCTGACCTGAGGATTTGTGCTGCTTTTTCGGGATATTTCACCCGCCACGCTGGGGCGTCACCGCGCCGGAACCCGGCGCGCGCGTTCGATGTCCGGGCCACGGTAGAGGCGCTCGGGAATCGTCGACAGCCTGGACGGGTGCACCTGCGGGCCCAGACCGTACAGCTTCTGGAAGCTCATGATCAACGGCCGCCACGCGTCGGGGTCGATACGGTTCTCGGTCCCCGCCACCCTGATCTCCTCGTGCACGTACACGCGCTGCACGCGCACCTCGAAGACCACGACGCCGCCGCGCTGGTCCTCGTCGTCCTCGGCCATCCGATGCGTGCCCTCCACGACCGCCTCCATGCTCACCGGGCACTCCGCCACCCTCGGCGGGGCCACGGTCTCCGACGGCACCGTGGTGAGGCCCGCGCGGCCGAACTTGTCCGCCACGAACCGGTAACCCCGCTCCCACTTGCGCGGCGGCACCGGGTCGGACCCGGTGGTCAGCGCCAGCCGGTCCACCGCCGCCGCGAGCGCGTCGGAGGGCAGGTTCAGGACGCACTCGCGGGTTCTCAGCATGTTCTGCGCCGTCTTCAAGTGGGCCCCGAGGCCCAGCATCGCCCGCCAGCCGAGCCAGAACGCCGACGACATCGGCGCGAGGTTAGCCGATCCGTCCTCGTTCGCCGTGGAGATGAGGACGACCGGCGTCCCGAAATAGAGGATCCCAGGCTCGATCGGGACATGCGATGGAGTGGTCATGGACCGCAGTCTCACACCGGCCACCGCACCGGACCGGCGGCGAACGGACCTCGCATTTCCCTGTACGGGCCCGTTGATCCGGGCGACCATGGGCGGGGCAGCGAGAGCCATAGGTCCTAGGAACCGCCCGGATCAACGGGCACGCTGGGGGTACGGCGAAGGGAACACCCGCCGTGACAGGAGGACGAGATGGACACCAAGGGCGGCAAGCGGCCGGCGCGCAGGCGGTGGGAGGACTTCTCCCCGCGGCAGCGGGCCGCGATCCTCGCGCTCGCGTCCGTCGAGCTGGCGCTCACCTCCACCGCGGTGGCGGACCTGTGGGCGCGCCCGGCCGGTCAGGTGCGCGGGCGTAAGGCGTTGTGGTGGCTCGGCGTCTTCGTGCAACCCGTCGGGCCGATCGCGTACCTCACCCTGGGACGCCGGCGCTGACCGGGCGCCGGCGGCGTTTCGAGGAGCGGACGATGAACAGGCGGATCATCCTGGCGGCCGCCCTGGTGCTCGCCGCCGGGTGCGGCACGACGACGCCCCGGGCGACCGGCACGGCGACGGCCCCCGGCCCCACCGTGACCGTCACGGCGTCCGCCGAGGAGCCCACGGCGTCCCCGGCGAACCCCACGACGTCCCCGGGCGGGCCGACGACGTCGCCCGGGGCGCCCTCCCCCGGCGAGTCGCGGCTCGTGGCGGGGCGCTACCAGCCCCTGTGGCCGTTCTCCGGCCCCGCCGAGGTGCGCGCCTGGCAGGCGTCCTACCGGGCGGGCGGGCACCAGCCGTGGCACCTCGACGCCCGGCGCACCGCGCTGGCGTTCACCCGGGACTACCTCGGGTTCCGCGACCTCGACCGCGCCATGCCGGCCAAGGTCGAGGGAGCGCACGCCCGCGTCCGGGTCGGCTTCCTCAGCGAGGAGCGCCCGCTGCCGATGAGCGCCGCCACCGTGCACCTCGTGCGCTACGGCCAGGGGCCCGACGCGCCGTGGGAGGTGGTCGGCACCGACGACACGACGCTGACGCTCACCACGCCCCGGTACGGTGCCGGCGTACGCCCGCCGGTGAAGGTCGGCGGCCGGATCACGGGCGTGGACGAGAACATCCGCGTCAAGGCGCTCCAGCCCTGGTCGGAGCGGAGCCTGGGAGAGACGGACGGCCTTCCCGCCGGAGGGGACAGGCGGCCCTGGTCGACCCGGCTGTCCTTCACCGCGCGACCCGGCCAGACCGTGACCATCGTGGCCTGGACCGGAGGGCACATCGCCGACGTCGAGCTCTTCGCCGTCACCGGCGTCACGGTATCCGCCGGCCGGTCCTGAAAGCACACGTGGCGCCGCGCCGGGCCGCCCGGAACTGTCGGTCGTGTGGTCTACCTTCTCAAGCGTTGACGAGGAGGTCGCATGTACCGTCAGGGAGACATCCTGATCCTGCAGGTCACCGCCGAGTCGGTGCCCGCGCGTCTTGAGTCCGCGCCCCGGGACGCGCGCGGCCGGCTCGTTCTGGCGCTCGGCGAGGCGACGGGCCACGCGCACGCCGTCCCGGGCCCCGGCACGTTGCTCCTGAGCCGCGCGTCCGGGCTTCCCGAGTTCCTCCATCTGCCCGACGGCGGGCGGCTGGTGCACGAGGAACATGCCACCATCTCGCTGCCGAAGGGGTGGTTCCGCGTCGTGCGGCAGCGCGAGTACGTGCCCGGCGCCTACCACCGCTACGTCGCCGACTGAGGGCGCCGGTTCTCCAGGCACGCCGTCTCTCCCCCACGACAGCCAAGGAAGCCCATGAGCACCCCTGTCCTGCACCCCCGGGTGGCCGCGCACCTCGCCGACGCCGCGGCCGAGTGGGATCTCGCCGCGCACGCCACCGGCCCGGCGGACCGGTCCGCCGCGGAGGAAGGCGTCCGCGCCGCGTACCACGCGGCCGGGCTGCGGGAGCCGCGGCAGATCATCTGGTTCGCCTCCCCCGCGCAGGCCGCGACGGCCGCCGTCGTCCTCTCCGGCGGCGCCGAGGCGCGTGCCGCCGTGCGCGGGTCCGCGCTCCTGCCGCCCGCGCTCCTCGAACTGAACGCCGGCCCGCTCGTCCGCGACCTCGTCAGGTCCACCCCGTGGGAGAAGGTCCGTGCCGAGGCCGCCTCCGCCCTCACGCCCACGGCCTGGGCCGCCGCGTGGGAGTTCGTCGGCGCGGGCTTCTGGCCGCAGGTCAACCGGCTGGTGGGCGAGATCAGACGCGGCATCGGCCGCCTCACCGGCGAGGCCGGGCCCGCCCCCGCGCGCACCGCCGCGTCCCACGTGCAGCGCGAGCCGGATGACCCGGTCGAGGGCCTGCTGCGCCGTGCCACCCTGGACGCCGTGCTCGGCCAGCACGACGCTCCCTGGCTCGCGTTCTTCGACGGCCTCGCGCGGGCCTCGCTGATCGACATCGCCCCGCTCGACGGCGTGTTGCGGGTGTCGCGGGCGGCGGGCTGGTGGTGGCCGTTCGAGCACGTCGTGCTGATCTGTGAGCGGCCGGCCGAGCTGCGCCGCGACGATCTCGGCCGCCTGCACCACGCCGTGGGCCCCGCGCTGGCCTTCCCGGACGGCTTCGGCCTGCACGCCTGGCACGGCATGCCCGTCCCGGCGGGCTTCGGGGCCACCATGGCAGACCTGTCCCCCGCGGCCATCCGCCGGCAGGACAACGCCGAGCTGCGCCGCGTGATGCTGGAGCACTACGGGCTCGACCGTTACCTGCGGGAGTCCGGCGCCGACGCCGTCCACAAGGACGACACCGGGGTGCTGTGGAAGGCGGACCTCGCCGACGACGAGCCCCTCACCATGGTCGAGGTGGTGAACTCGACCCCCGAGCCGGACGGCACCTACCGCACCTACTTCCTCCGGGTCCCGCCGTGGGTGACCACCGCCCGCCAGGGCGTCGCCTGGACGTTCGACATCCCGGCCGAGCAGTACCAGCCCCGCCGGCAGACCTGATCACCGCTTTCGACGGCCGGCCTGGGGAGCCGGTCACGACGGCCAGGTGGCGGGCACCCGTTCCAATAGGCCGCCCGCGAAGGTGCGGTACAGGTCGAGCGGTTCCAGGTGGACATATCCGATATGGCAGTCGCACACCGGGAGCGGGCACGGGCGGGGACGGAGCGCGCGCAGGGCGGACCCGTCGTACAGGTTGCCGATGGTCTGGGGGACGAAGTGGCAGCGCCGCACCGTGCCCTCCCCGTCGACCGACACCACGCTGTGGCCGGTCCGGCAGGGCAGCCCGAGGCTCCGGTGCGGCGTCCTGCTGTAGCCGAACAGCGGGTCGATCCGCGTCCAGACGGCGGCCTCCTCGTCGGTGTAGACGTGCCCTTCGGCGGCGTTGACCCACAGGTACACCTCGGCGGGCAGCTCGGCCCGCAGGCGCCTGGCCGGCGCCAGGTGGCCGGGGAGGCCGACCACGCCCACGCTGAAGCGGACCCCGCGGCCGTGCAGCTCGCGGCACTTGGCGAGGAACCGGTCGTACGTGACCTGGCCGGGGTGGTAGGTGACCCAGAGCGCCAGCGTGTCGAGATCGGCGTCGGCGAGCCAGGCCAGACGGGTGCTCAGGTTGGTCTGGGCGGCCACCCGGCGCACGTGGGGGAGGCGGCTCAGTTCCACCATCGCCGTGCGGTACCACGATCTGACGAGCCCTTCGCCCCACGGCGTGAACAGCACCGAGATCGGAAAGTCCTGCGCGGCGACCCAGGTGGTGAAACGCGTCAGCGCGTCCCGATCGGCGCGCAGCCGGGCGGGACTGTCGCGACGCTTCGCGAAGGGGCAGTACGCGCAGTCATAGTCGCAGCTCGCCAGCGGCCCCCGGTAGAGGATGGTCAGCTCGGGTGGTCTCGGCCCATCGCCCGCAGCGTCAGCGCAGGTCATAGGACCCCATCAGCTCGCGGACCCGAGGAGAGAAGAGGGCGGGGCCGATGGCGTCGGAGTGCGCGAGCCCTTCGGGGGTCAGTCTGACGCGCGCCGAGTCCTCCTCCACCCAGTGGCGCGCGGCGAACGGCTCGAGAGGGAAGTCGTCGAGGACGTCGGCGCGGAAGCGCTCCTTGTAGAGGGCGCGGTCCAGCCCTTCGGCCTGCAGCAGGGACTGGATGAGATGGCGGCGGCGCCGTTCCGCGTCGTCGAGGGCGAAGCCGACGTTGGCGACGGAGAACGCGCCGCGCGGCAGCCGTACGAACTCGTCGATGATCGCGCGGACGTGGCGCACGCTCACGGCGTACTCGAAGGAGTAGTGCAGCCGGGAGGTGTAGGACCGCGCGCCGCAGCCGAGGCCGACCATGCCGTCGGTCTGGCAGCAGTACTCGGTGCCCGACGCGTCGCCCGGCAGCCGGAACATGCGCATGGAGACCTGTTCGTACCCGGCGGCGAGCAGGTGGTCGCGTCCTTGACGGTAGAGGCCGAGCCGCTGGTCGTCCCAGTCGTGGCCGCGCAGCCCAAGTCCGGTGAGCGGGCGGACGTACAACGGGTAGAGGTAGATCTCTTCGGGCCGCCAGGCGAGGGCGGCGTCGAGGGAGCGGCGCCAGGTGGCCGGGGTCTGGCCGTCGATGCCGTAGATCAGGTCGATGTTGAGCGTGGGGAACCCGGCCGCGCGGATGGCGGCCAGCGCGGTCTCGACCTCGGCACGGCGCTGGGGGCGTATGGCGGCCCTGGCCTCGGCGTCCACGAAGCTCTGCACGCCGATCGACACGCGTGTGGCGCCGCGCTCGGCGAGCACGGCCAGGCGGGCGGGCGTGGCGGTGGCGGGCGAGGTCTCGACGCCGAGCGGGACGGACGCGAAGTCGACGCCCATGGCTGCCTCGGCGAGGTCGAGCAGCCGGGCGAGCTCCGCGGCCTCCAGGTAGGTCGGCGTGCCGCCGCCGATGGCCGCGGTGGCGAACCGCGCGGCGGCCGGCAGGGCCTCACGGGTGACCTCGGCCTGCCGCCGGAGCGCGTCGAGGTAGGAGGCCACCAGCTCGGCGGGCGCGCCGGTCCTGGTGAAGAGGTTGCAGAACCCGCACCGCATCTCGCAGAAGGGCACGTGCAGGTAGAGGAAGAGGGCGTCGGTGCGCTCACCTTCCCAGACCTCCCGCAGCGTCGGGCGCGGGTCGAGCGGGCGGTAGGCCGTCTTGTGCGGATAGGCGTAGACGTACCCCTCGTACGGCCTCACGTCCACTCCCCCTGCCGCAGCACGAATTCGCCGTAGGGAACCGTCCAGACCACCTCATGACCAATGCGATGACCGACATATCCGTCTTCGCCGTAGGCGGTGCCGTGGTCGGAGCAGACGATCGCCAGGCACGGCCGCCGCGCGCACATGAGGGCGAACAGGCGGCCGATGTGCCGATCGACGTACCGCAGCGCGGCGGCGTGCGACGCGCGCGAGTCGCCGGTCGCCCCCGGCAGGTGGAAGTGGTTCGGCTGGTGCAGCGCCGACACGTTGACGAGCAGGAACACCGGCTCGTCACGGTCTCGCACCGCCCGCTCGGCGCAGGAGATCTGCTCGTCGAACGACGTGGGGGAGGTGACCCCGAACGACGGCCGCCAGTGCGACTCGGTGAACAGCGACGGCAGCGCCGAGCCCAGGGGCGTCAGCTTGTTGAAGAAGCCCACCCCGCCCACGCACACCGTGTGATAACCCGCCTTGGCCAGCCCGCCGGGCAGGTCGGCGGCGTCGAAGACCCAGGTGCCCGCGGTGGTGGTCTCGCTACCCGGGAACGCGGCGGCGAAGAGCCTCGGGTGCGGCCCCGGGCCGGCGGGAGTGGGCAGGAACCCGGCCAGCATCGCCGCGTGCGCGGCGTAGGTGAAGCTGCCCGGCGCGTGCCGCCGCTCCCACGCGCCGCCGGGCAGCACGCGGGCCAGCGTGGGCAGCGCTCCCTGCTCAAGCTGCTCGGCCGCGACGTCGTAGCGCAGGGTGTCGAGGGTGACCAGTAGAAGATCGTGCGTGCCGACGATCGCGCCCATGTCCCTCATGCCGCGGCCCGGGGCGCTAGGACGTGCGCGACCTGCGCGGCGTACGTGTCGAGCCCGCCGGCGCCGCTCTCGGGCAGCCCGGTGAGCCGGGGGAGCAGGTCGCCGAACGCGTTGACCTCGGCGACCGCGAGACGCCGCCACGTGATGCCGATCATGAG
Source organism: Sphaerisporangium siamense (assembly GCF_014205275.1). Lineage (NCBI taxonomy): Bacteria > Bacillati > Actinomycetota > Actinomycetes > Streptosporangiales > Streptosporangiaceae > Sphaerisporangium > Sphaerisporangium siamense. The sequence continues at coordinate 1,576,753 of NZ_JACHND010000001.1, read as the reverse complement.
ATCGACCCCGACCATGACGGAGCCGGGGAAGCAGGCCGCCGCCCGCGCGCAGACGCCCAGCGCCTGCCGCCACCCGGCCGCGCCGAGCCGGGCCCGCACCTGGTCGAGGTCGCCGCGGGCGCCGCCGAGGTGCAGGTTCGTCATCGGCGTACGACTGGAGCGCACGACGGCGTGCGTCGGCCGGCCGCCGACCACGACGACGCGGAGATCGAAAACCTGCCCGCCCACGGATGCCTTGGGGAACCAGCGCTCCACGTGCAGCCCGTCGGGCGCGAGCGCGTCGACGATCGCGGCCACGTCGGCCTCGTCGTCGTAGGCGCGCACGCGAAGCGAGTTGTGCAGCTCAAGGGCGGCGCCGCGGCGGGCCAGCTCGACGGACGTCGTCGCGTTGACCTGGGACCTTCGCACCTGGAGGGCCAGGATGCCCGAGGCGGACGAGCCGTGCGCCGGCTTCACGAACACCCGGTTCCAGCCCGAGGCGGCCATGAGCTCGCGCAGGTGCGCGTAACCGGTGACGGGCACGGGCAGCGCGGCCGCGACCGGCACGCCCGCGGTCAGCAGGCGGGCGTGGCAGCGCCGCTTGTCGAACATCACGGCGATCTCGCCGACGTCCCCCAGCAGCCGCGCGCCCGGCGTGCCGTCCACCGCCCGGCGGACGCGCTCCAGGCCGCGGACGAACGCGGCGTGCCAGGCCGCGCCGCCACCCACGCGGGTGGGCGCGCCGGGGCCGCGCAGCAGACGGTCCGCCTCGGCGTCCTCCCCCGGCGAGTCGACGCGGACCAGCGCCCCTTCGGGCAGGCGGAGCTCGGCCCCGGCGAGCACGTCGCGCCAGGCGACGACGGACGGCTCGGGCAGGCCGCGGGCGCGCAGGGCCGAGGCGAACATGGTCACCCGCCGATCGCCCGGCGTGCCGACGACCACGAACGGCCCTGCCCCGTCGGCGCCGGGCACGGTCACTCCGACACCTCGATGAACCGCCACTCGCCGTCGTGCTCCTGCCGGTCGGACAGGTCGACCTCGACGCCGGGGAACGCGCCCTGGAGCTTGGCGGACATCTCCACGGTCAGGAAGTGGTGGCGCAGGTTGAGCCGCTTGAGGTGGGTGAGCGGCTGGCCGGACAACAGGGACTCGGCGCCCTCGTCCGTCAGGACGCCCATGGACAGGTCGAGGGACTCCAGCCGGGCCACGATCGGCGCGGTGGCGACGGCGGCGGCCACCTCGTCCTGCCGCGAGCTGTCCTGCAGCCCCAGATGCTTCAGCGCCGGCAGACCGGCGCCCGCGAGGATCGCCGCCCAGTCGTCGGGCCCGGAGTCGCCGTTGTAATGCTCCTCGCCGAGCCAGAGCTCAAGGTGGCGCAGCGCGGGCAGGGAGGAGGCGCCCACGGCGCGCACCACCGCGGCCGGCAACCCGCCCGACTCGAAGCGGAGCGTCTCCAGCACGGCGTGCTCGACGGGCCGGAGCTCAAGGCCGTCGCTGCCACGCACGTCCAGGCGCTTCAAACGGGGGTAGGCGGCCAAAAGGGGCGTCACGTCGCTCTGCCCGATCCAGGAGATCTCGGACTCCTCGCTGACGTAGTCGCCGAGGAAGATGGCCTCCAGCGCGGGGAGACGGGGAGCGGCCTCCACGAGCCACCGGACCGGCACGTCGGCCCGGTCGTCGTCGTGCGCCCACCCCCACGTCCCCACGACGATCGCCCGCACCGCGCCACAGTCGACCTCGTCGAGCAACCGCTGAAAACTGGTGGCGATGTCCTCGTCGTCTCCGTAGGGATCTCCGGAGACGCACCAGGCGGCCTGCGCGGCGGGCGTGTCGTCCTCACCGACGGAGCGGACGGGCAGGCCGTGGTACTCGGTGAGATGCTCGTGGATCACGTGGACTCCTCAGCAAGGCGGGGGAGTCCATGTCTAGCAGCCACCACCGACAGTCCCGAACCCCCGGGAGCGGCAGCCGGGCGGGCACGCACATGACCAGTTCATCGGACGTGCAGACGACTCCCGCCCGATGAACTGGTCGCGCGGTGGCGAGTGAACGCGCTCAGCACCCATGAATTTCACGCCGACGAATGCGGCAGAAATTCGATCGCCCATCGTACGCTCGGACGATTCTAATTCGTCGCCCGCTCGGCGGCGTCCCAAGCGGTCTGATACGCGGCGACGAGCCATTGGTCAACCCGCCTCATGTCCGGCTCGTCGGGCAGACCGCACACCGGGATCAACCGCTGGAGCTTCTCCTCCAGTTCGGCGGCGATTTCGAGCACTTCCTCCTTCGTGTGCCGGCCCAGGCGGACCTCGACGATGAAGGGCCGCCACGGCTCGGGCATCGGCAGCGTGATCCGCCCGGTCTCCAGCAACTCCACGCCCTGCACACCGAGGCGGAGCATGTGCCCGGCGAACTTGGTGTCATAGCCGAACTGAGCGATCAGTTCCGGGCGGTTGGTTCGCTTGCCGTCGGGGTGGTCGATCATGCGATCCCGCTGCGACCGCAGGTACCCGAGGAACCGATGCCCGGCGTGCCGGGACAGGACGAGACCCGGGTCGGCGCGCAGCCGGCGGCCGAGCTCGGTCACGGAGACGATCTCGGACTCCGGGACGAAGAGCGGCAGCAGCACCGTCGGGTTGCCGGTGACGGCCAGGCGCATCCACTTGCGCAGCGAGTAGACGGTGAGGTCCAGGTCGCCGGGCCCGGACCGCACGCCCTCCGGCTGCGTGCGGAACACGTACTGGTCGAACCGGCGCAGGCCGATGACATAGTCCGGCGGCTCCAGGCAGACGCCCATCTCGTCGCGGTCGTCGGTGCCGACGATGGCGGTGCCGTGCACTCCGGAGCCGACCTGACACCGCAGAATCGTCAACTCGTCGGCGATGGCCCGAAATTCCGGCCTGGAATGCTTGACCCAGCTCACGGCCACATCCTCGCTGTTCGTTCGACGTCGACGTACGCGAAATTCGTCCTCGCTGCGCGCCCCTGACCAGCCTTGAGCCTCGCTCCCCGGCCTCCGGTACCGGCCTGGCCCCGAACACGCACAGGCAAACATTCACCACGACCGCAGGATCACCGTCAAGCGACTTTTCCTCCACACGGTTCGGAAAAGCGCACTCCCCATGGCCGCGACGATGGCAGCAATCCGGCGATATCTGGCTGTTATCGCGATTGTTTGTAACGGCGGCCCGCTGTCAGGATCAGGGCGGTGGGCATTCGCCCGTCACCGTACTCAAGTAACCGGGGGCTCACATGAGAGGGATCAAGGTCGCCTTACTCGCGGGAACGGCTGCCGTGTCGCTGCTGGCGATCGCGCCGTCCGCCTACGCCGCCCCGCCCACGCCGTCTCCGGCTCCGGCCGGCAAGGCGGAGTCGTTCGCGGCCGCCGACGACGCCGACCTGCAACGAAAGATCGACAAGCACATCGCCGCCTACGGGGGACGGCAGCAGGGCAAGAACCAGATCGTCTGGGAGTCCCCCGCGGACACGTCCAAGGTCGGCGGCAAGGTGGTCATGACCTTCCCGCTGCCGAAGAGCCGCGGCGCCGTCTCCGCCTACGCCAGAACCCCCTGCGACCCCGGCTGGTACTGCGCCTACGAACACGCGCTGTGGGACCGCGAGGGCGGCGCGATGCTCGCCTTCTTCAACTACGGCACCTACAACCTGGAACCCATCGGCTGGGACTACCGGATCAGCGCCTTCGAGAACAACCAGTGGGACAACGCCTGGGGCTCCCTCAACGGCTACAACTCCTACCCTTCCCGAGCCTGGGCCAAGGCCGACTACGTAGACAGCCACTACAACGACCAGGCCCTCAGCATCACCCTCGCCCCATAACCCACACCCGCCCCTGCCGAGACGATCAAAGGCCGCTTCCCGATCGGGAAGCGGCCTTCTCGCATAGTGGTCGCTGTCGCAATGAAACAGCCCCGGACGGAGAACCGTTCGGGGCGTTGGACTGGTGGGGCTACCAGGACTTGAACCTGGGACCTCTTCCTTATCAGGGAAGCGCTCTAACCGTCTGAGCTATAGCCCCGTGTGGGTGACCAGAAGACTATCGTCTTCGCTGGGCGGAGGCGAATCGTCTGTCTGACACGGGAAAGCTTACCGTGCTCTGGGGGGCTGTGTGTCAACGGGACGGAGTCGTTACCCGGGGGGGCGGGGCACGGGCGGGTGGGGGCTGGGATGTCGTCGGGTGCGGGGTGTGGGTCTGGCGGGGCACCCGACGACATCGTTGGCCGGTGGTTATTCGGCCTCGCTAAAGGTCACTTCTACGCCGCCGACCAGGTCGGAGGCGACGTTGTAGATGACCGCGCCGAGGGTGGAGAGGGCGGTGATCAGGACCACGTTCACCGCGCCGAGCAGGGCGGTGTAGCCGAGGATGCGGACCGGCTCGAACCACGACTTGATGTCGATGCCGCTGCTGGTCTTGCCGTCAGGAACGGTGAGCTGCGTGACGGTGTTCACGATCGAGTCGAAGACGCCGAGCGCGGACAGCACGCCGTACAGGACCGCGACGGCCACGAACAGGACCACGAAGCAGACCAGGGAGACGACGAAGCTGAACTTCATCGCCGACCACGGCTCGACCCGGCGCAGGACCAGGTGGGCCTTGCGGGGGGCCTTCAGCGGCGCGGGCTTGCCGTCGCGCTGCTCCGAGCGGCCGACGATCGGGTCCGGGGTGGCCAGCGCGGAGACGTTGCCGAGGCCGTGCGGCTTGGCGCCGTCCACGGGGCCGGCGGCGGGCCTGGCCGTGGCGGCCGGACGGCCCCCAGGGCCGGACGCGGCGGGGCCTCCAGGACCGGCTGCAGGGCCGCCGGGACCTGGGGCTCCGGGACCGCGACCGCCCGGAGCGGGGCGGGGACCGGCGGGTGAGGAGCCCGTGGGCGGCAGGGGCGCGGACGGAGGCTTCTGGGAAGGCCGCGTCGGGCCGCCGCCCGCCCCGTCGGGTGCGGGCGACCACGAGTTGTCGGGCATGGAGGACGACCGGATGCGCATGGTGTCCCGGCCCTCGTTCTCGGCGGGGCCGCCCTTGCCGCCGGTCTGGCCGTCGCCGGCGGAGGCCGCCGCGTCGTCACTGGTCACGACCACAACTGTTTCATCCGCCTGGTCGGACGCCGCGCGGACTTTACCGGGAGCATCCGGGCTGTTCACGCTTTCTGTTACCTGGTTGCGCGTCGATGAGTTCACCGAGGACGCGGGCCTGGCGCCCTTGGTCGCGGTGGTGCGCTTGCGGTTCTGTGTTCCCGGAGGTTTGGCGGAGCCACCGGAGTTCGACTGTGGGCTCATTCGGCGTCATCTCCCCCGTTGTCCCCGTTTTCCTCGGTGTCCAGCGACTCGGCGTTGCGGGCGAGGGCGACCACGCTATCCCCCTCGGACAAGTTCATCAGGCGCACTCCCATGGTTTGACGGCCGGACTGCTTGATCTCGCCCGCGCTCGTACGGATCACCCCACCGGCCGAGGTGATCGCGAACACCTCGTCTTCGGGACTGACCATGACTGCTCCGACCAGCTTGCCACGGGCACTGACAATCTTCGCAGTCAGTACACCCTGCCCGCCTCTGCCTTGTACGGGATATTGATCCGCGGGTGTCCGCTTCGCATACCCTCCTTCGGTCGCGATAAGCACGTCGGCGCCGTCGCTGACGACGTTCATCGCGAGAAGTTCGTCGCCGTCGATGAACCGCATGCCGATCACGCCGCTCGTGGCCCGGCCCATGGGACGCAGGGCCTCGTCGGAGGCGGTGAACCTGATCGACTTCGCGCCGCGTGAGACGAGCAACAGATCGTCGTCCTCGGAGACCAGCCGCGCGGCGATCACCTCGTCGTCGTCGCGGAGGTTGATGGCGATGAGGCCGCCGGACCTCGGGGAGTCGTATTCGGCGAGCCGGGTCTTCTTCACCAGGCCGCTGCTGGTGGCGAGCACGAGGTACGGCGACACCTCGTAGTCGCGGAGATCGAGGACTTCCATGACATGTTCGTCGGGCTGCATGGCGAGAAGGTTCGCCAGATGCTGGCCACGGGCGTCACGGCCGGCGTCGGGCAGTTCGTACGCCTTGATCCGGTAGACGCGGCCCTTGTTGGTGAAGAAGAGCAGCCAGTGGTGCGTGGTGGTGACGAAGAAGTGCTCGACGATGTCGTCCTGCCGGAGCTGCGCGCCGCGTACACCCTTGCCGCCGCGCTTCTGGGCGCGGTACTGGTCGGTCCTGGTGCGCTTGGCGTAGCCGCCGCGGGTGATCGTGACGACCATGTCCTCTTCGGCGATGAGGTCCTCGATGGACATGTCGCCGTCGTAGGCGATGATCTCGGTCTTGCGCTCGTCGCCGTACCGGCTGACGATCTCGCCCAGCTCGTCGGAGACGATCTGCCGCTGCCGGGACTCCGAGGCCAGAATCTCCTGGTAGTCGGCGATCTGCGTGATGAGGCTGTCGTACTCGTCGATGATCTGCTGGCGCTCCAGGGCGGCCAGCTTGCGCAGCTGCATGTCGAGGATGGCCTGGGCCTGGATCTCGTCGATCTCCAGCAGCTCGACCAGGCCGCCGACCGCCTGGGCCGCCGAGGGCGACCGGCGGATCAGGGCGATGACCTCGTCCATGCGGTCCAGGGCCTTGAGCAGGCCGCTGAGGATGTGGGCGCGCTCCTGGGCCTTGCGCAGCAGGTAGCGGGTACGCCGGACGACGACCTCGATCTGGTGGGCGACGTAGTGCTTGACGAACTGGTCGAGACGGAGGGTCCTCGGGACGCCGTCGACCAGGGCCAGCATGTTGGCGCCGAACGTGGTCTGGAGCTGGGTGTGCTTGTACAGGTTGTTCAGCACGACCTTGGCGACCGCGTCGCGCTTGAGCACGATGACCAGGCGCTGGCCGGTGCGCGAGGAGGTCTCGTCGCGGACGTCGGCGATGCCGGAGACCTTGCCGTCCTTGACCAGCTCGGCGATGGTGAGCGCGAGGTTGTCGGGGTTCACCTGGTACGGCAGGGCGGTGACGACCAGGCACTGGCGGCCCTTGGGGTCCTCCTCGACCTCGACGATGGCGCGCATCGTGATCGAGCCGCGGCCGGTGCGGTAGGCGTCGTCGATGCCGCGGCGGCCGACGATGAGCGCGCCGGTGGGGAAGTCGGGGCCCTTGATGCGGGCGATCAGGGCTTCCAGGAGCTCCTCGTCGGAGGAGTCCGGGTTGTCCAGGCACCAGCGGACGCCCTCCGCGACCTCACGCAGGTTGTGCGGCGGGATGTTGGTCGCCATGCCGACCGCGATGCCGGCCGCGCCGTTGACCAGGAGGTTCGGGAACCGGGACGGCAGGACGACCGGCTCCTGGGAGCGCCCGTCGTAGTTGGGCTGGAAGTCGACGGTCTCTTTGTCGATGTCACGGAGCATCTCCATGGCGATCGGCGCGAGCCGGCACTCGGTGTACCGCATGGCGGCCGCCGGGTCGTTGCCGGGGGAGCCGAAGTTCCCCTGGCCGTCGACCAGCGTGTAGCGCAGCGCCCAGGGCTGGGCGAGCCGCACGACGGTGTCGTAGATCGACGCGTCGCCGTGCGGGTGGTAGGAGCCCATCACGTCGCCGACGACGCGGGAGCACTTGAAATATCCGCGGTCGGGGCGGTACCCGCCGTCGTACATGGCGTAGAGAACACGCCGGTGCACGGGCTTGAGGCCGTCACGGACGTCGGGAAGCGCCCGGGACACGATGACGGACATCGCGTAGTCCATGTAGCTGCGCTGCATCTCGGACTGGATGTCCACGGGTTCGATGCGGTCAGCGGGGGTCCCCGGCGGGACGTTGACTTCAGTCACGGGTGATGTGTCCTTTTACGAGATGAGCGAGATATGTCCGTACGGCTGCCGCTACACGTCCAGGAATCGGACATCCCGTGCGTTTCTAATGATGAACGACCTGCGTGCCTCGACGTCCTCGCCCATGAGGACGGTGAACATCTCGTCGGCCTGGGCGGCGTCGTCGAGGGTCACCTGAAGGAGAACCCGGCTGGCCGGGTTCATGGTGGTCTCCCAGAGCTGGGCGGCGTTCATCTCGCCCAGACCCTTGAACCGCTGGATGCCGTCGTGCAGGCGCGGGTCGCGCCGGCCCTGGGCGACGCCCGCCTCGATGACGGCGTCGCGCTCGCGGTCGGAATAGGCGTAGCTGGCGTCCTCGCCCTTGCGGTCCCACTTGATCTTGTAGAGCGGGGGCTGGGAGAGGTAGACGTGACCGGCCTCGATCAGCGGCCGCATGAAGCGGAACAGCAGGGTCAGCAGCAGGGTGGTGATGTGCTGACCGTCGACGTCGGCGTCCGCCATGAGGATGATCTTGTGATAGCGGAGCTTCTCGATGTCGAACTCGGCGTGCACGCCGGTGCCCAGCGCCGTGATCAGGGCCTGGACCTCGGCGTTCTTGAGGACCCTGTCGATGCGGGCCTTCTCGACGTTGAGGATCTTGCCGCGGATCGGGAGGATCGCCTGGAACTTCGGATCGCGGCCGCCCTTGGCGGAACCGCCCGCCGAGTCGCCCTCGACGATGAACAGCTCGCACTTGTCGGGCTCGGTCCACTGGCAGTCGGCCAGCTTGCCGGGCAACCCTGAGCCGGCCTCCAGCAGGGACTTGCGGCGGGTGAGGTCGCGGGCCTGGCGGGCGGCGATGCGGGCGCGGGACGCCTGCAGGGACTTGTTGAGGATCTCCTTGGCCTCGCCCGGGTTGCGCTCGAACCAGTCGCGGATGGAGTCGTTGCAGGCCTTCTGCACGAACGACTTGGCCTCGGTGTTGCCCAGCTTGGTCTTGGTCTGGCCCTCGAACTGAGGGTCGGCCAGCTTGACCGAGATGATCGCGGTGAGACCCTCGCGGATGTCCTCACCGGTGAGGTTGTCGTCCTTGCCCTCTTTGAGGATCTTCTGCTCGCGCGCGTAGCGGTTGACGATGCTGGTCAGCGCCGCGCGGAAGCCCTCCTCGTGGGTGCCGCCCTCGGCGGTGTTGATCGTGTTGGCGAAGGTGTAGACCGACTCGGTGTACGAGGAGTTCCACTGCATGGCGATCTCGACCGAGATGCCGTCGCCGTCGGCCTCGAAGTCGATGACCGACTGGTGGACCGGCTCCTTCTTCGAGTTGATGTGCCGGACGAAGTCGGCGATGCCGCCCTCGTAGTGGTAGGTGACGGCGTGCGGCTCGCCGTTGACGTGGTCGGGCCGCTCGTCGCGCAGGACCATGGTCAGGCCCTTGTTGAGGAACGCCATCTCCTGGAAGCGGCGCGACAAGGTCTCGAAGCTCCAGGCCGTCGTCTCGAAGATCGAGTCGTCGGCCCAGAACCTGGTCGTGGTGCCCGTCTCGGCGGTCGCCTCGCCGCGGTCCAGGGGAGCGTTGGGCACGCCGCGGGTGTAGGACTGGCGCCAGACGCGGCCCTCCGTCCTGACCTCGACCTCCAGGCGCGAGGACAGGGCGTTCACGACCGCGGCGCCGACGCCGTGCAGACCACCGGAGACGGCGTACGACTTGCTGTCGAACTTGCCGCCCGCGTGCAGCACGGTGAGCACGACCTCGACGGCCGGGCGCTGCTCGCCGGGGACGATGCCGACGGGGATGCCGCGGCCGTTGTCCACGACGCGCACGCCGTTGTCGGCGAGGAGAGTGACCTCGATGTGGTCGGCGTACCCGGCGAGCGCCTCGTCGACCGAGTTGTCCACGATCTCGTAGACCAGGTGGTGGAGGCCGCGTTCTCCCGTCGACCCGATGTACATGCCGGGGCGCTTTCGAACCGCCTCAAGACCTTCGAGAACGGTGATAGAGCTAGCGTCGTAGGACAAGTGCCAAATCCTCCTGCCGCGGACACGCGGCAGGTCAGGCATGTCGAAGCTGCCCCTGCCGTGCCCGTCACCGTCGTGAGTGCCTCGATGCGACCACCCGGGGGTACCGGCCCGAGGCCAGGGGTGACTCGCATGCGGACGTGTCCGGAATCCGTCTTCATTCTACCGGTCAGAAGCGCATCAGGTGGCATTGACGACGGCTGTGGTGGCCTGTCGGGCGTTGAATACCCTCTTCGGCATCCCCCCACCGGGGATGGGGGTCATCACCGCCAACGGGATTCTGATCGGTTTCCGGGGGGTGACGGCCTCGCTCCGGCGGGTTGCCCCGCGGCGGGCGGGGCCGCTCAGCCGTAGGTGTCGCCGGGTCCCCTGCTTCCGGTAACGCGCAGACCACCCACGGGTCTCGGACCGTTCTGCGGGCCGCGCACCTTCACCCTCCGCACAGTACCGTCGCCCAGCTCCTCGTTCAGCCGTCTGACCAGCGTGGACGCCAGCAGGCGCACCTGCGTCGCCCAGGCGGTGGAGTCGGCGACGACCAGCACCTCTCCGTCGGCGAAGGTTTCGGGCTTGGTGTGGGCGGCGAGGTCGGGGCCGACGATCTCGTGCCAGCGGCCGAACACGCCCCCCACGGCGACCGGCTGCTCCCACCCGCGGTCGGCGAGCAGGTCGCGGATGGCGCGGCCGAAGAGCTGAGGGTCGCCGGACTCGCGCCGCGCCGCCGACGACCTGCGCCGGGGCTCGCGCCGGGGCAGGCGGCCGCGCTTGGCGGCGTCCGCCTTGGCCTGGGCCAGTTTCTCGCGCGCCAGGGCGGCCCCCCGCGCGGCCAGGCCCTCGGGCGACTGCACCCCCGTCGCCGCCTTGTCGGCGGCCGGATCACCGGACACGGGTGACGCTCCCTTCCGCGACGTCGAACCGGGCTCCCGCGAGCTGCGCGGGGACGTCCTCCGGCACCGCGGCGGTGATCAGCACCTGCTCGGCGGAGGCCACGATGCCGGCCAGGCTGCGGCGCCTGCGGCTGTCGAGCTCGGCGAAGACGTCGTCGAGGATCAGAACCGGGTCGCCGCCCTCGGCCCTGAGCAGGTCGTAGGCGGCCAGCCGCAGGGCGAGCGCGAACGACCAGGACTCGCCGTGGCTGGCGTAGCCGCGCGCGGGAAGCTCGCCGAGGCTGAGGAAAAGATCGTCGCGATGGGGGCCGACCAGCGTGACGCCGCGTTCCAGCTCGGCCGGGCGGGCCTCCAGCAGCGCCGCGCGCAGAGCCGCCTCCAGGGCCGCGCGGTCGGCCACAAGGACGCCCGGCTCTGTGGACGGCGGGCCGTCCTCGCCGGGTTTCGCGTCGTCCTCGGCTGTGGACTCTGTGGACCCTGTGGACAACGTGCTGCGGTAGGCGATGCCGGCGGGCGCCGAGGCGGGGGCGAGCAGCGCGTACGCCCCGGCCACGTACGGGCGCAGCGCCTCGACCAGCTCCAGCCGCGCGGCCAGCAGCTCGGCGCCGTGCCTGGCGAGGTGGACGTCCCACACCTCCAGGGTGGAAAGGGCGTCCCCCGCGCCGGCCGCCGAGAAGCCCGACTCGGCATCCTGGCGGCGCGGGCTCTGGCGCCGGCCCTGCCTGGTCTGCATGGCGCTGCGCAGCAGGGCGCCGCGCTGCTTGAGGACGCGGTCGTAGTCGGCGCGGACGCCGGCGAAGCGCGGCGCGCGGGCGACCAGCAGATCGTCGAGGAAGCGGCGGCGGTCGGAGGGATCGCCCTTCACCAGCGTGAGGTCCTCGGGCGCGAAGAGCACCACGCGCAGCAGGCCGAGGACGTCGCGAGGCCGCGAGACAGGGGAGCGGTTGAGCCGGGCCCGGTTGGCGCGGCCCGGGTTGATCTCGAGCTCGACCAGGGCGCGGCGGTCGTCGCGGACCACGACGGAGCGGATGATCGCCCGCGCGGCGCCCTGCCGCACGAGGGGGGCGTCGGTCGCCACGCGGAAGCTGCCCAGCGTCGCGACGTAGCCGAGCGCCTCGACCAGGTTGGTCTTGCCCTGGCCGTTGGGCCCCACGAACGCCGTCACCCCCGGCTCCAGGGCCAGCTCCACGGAGGAGTAGGACCGGAAGTCGGTCAGCGACAGATGGGCGACATGCACCTCACGAAGATTAGTGGGCCCCTACGACAACATGGGCACATCTCGCCCCCCGCGATGGCTTCCCGTGGCGATGTACGGCGTTTGGGGACCCGCCCGCCCGCCGGGCGACGAAGGAGACGCCACAGGCGCGCAACGGCCCCCTGAGAGGCTTGTGCGGCCGTACAGGCGGGGGTGTGCCCGCAGAGGGGTTCAGCCCTGGGCCTCCACGGGCGGGGTGACGTCGGCGCCCGGGGAGTCCGCGCCCTTGGCGTGCTGCCCCTCGGTCGAGGAGACGGCGTGGCCGCCGAACTGGTTGCGCAGCGCCGCGACCATCTTCATCGCCGGGGAGTCCTCCTGGCGGGAGGCGAAGCGGGCGTACAGCGCGGCGGTGATCGCCGGGAGCGGGACGGCGTGGTCGACGGCGGCCTGGACCGTCCAGCGGCCCTCCCCGGAGTCCGCGGCGTAGCCCTTCAGCTCCGACAGGTCGGCGTCCTCCTCCAGGGCGCGGACCAGCAGGTCGAGCAGCCACGAGCGGATCACCGTGCCGGTGCGCCAGCTCTTGAAGGTGGCGGGGACGTCGGTGACGAGGTCCGTGGCCTCCAGCAGCTCCCAGCCCTCGGCGAACGCCTGCATGACGCCGTACTCGATGCCGTTGTGGACCATCTTGGCGAAATGCCCCGCGCCGACCTTGCCGGCGTGGACGAAGCCGTCCTCGCCCTCGGGCTTGAGCGCCTCGAAGACCGGCATCAGCATGGTGACGGCGTCCGCCTCGCCGCCGACCATGAGGGCGTAGCCGTTGCGCAGGCCCCACACGCCGCCGCTGACGCCGACGTCCACGAACGAGATGCCCTTGGCGGCCAGCTCCTCGGCGTGCTTCTGGTCGTCGAGGTAGTGGGAGTTGCCTCCGTCGACGACGACGTCGCCGGGCGAGAGCAGCTCGCCCAGCTCACGGAGCGTCGCCCTGGTCGGGTCGCCCGCGGGGACCATCACCCAGACCGCCCGAGGGGTGTTCAGGCGCTCGACGAGCTCGCTCAGGCCGCCGACGTCGCTGACCTTGGGGTCGCGGTCGTACCCGACCACGTCATGACCGGCGCGCCGCAGCCGCTCGGCCATGTTGCCGCCCATCTTGCCGAGCCCGATCATGCCGATCTGCATATCAGCCACACCCCTCGATGAAGGTCTTTCTCATTCACGACGCCCGTCCGCGCCGTACCCGGCCGTTCCCCGCCCAATCGGGCGAGCGACCGGGATCCTAGCTGGAGAGGCGGATGGGCATGATGAGGTAGCGGTAGTCGGGTGTCATCCCGTCGTCCACAGGCTTTCCCGTCAGGATCGCCGGCTTGGTGGACGTGGTGAACTGCAGCCGGGCGACGTCGGAGTCGATCGCGCCGAGGCCCTCCAGCAGGAACTGGTGGTTGAAGGCGATGTTGATCTCGTCGCCGTCGAAGTCGACCGGCAGCACCTCGACCGCCTGGGCCTCGTCGCCGCTGCCGGCCTCCAGCACGACCTCGCCGCCGTGGAAGGCCAGCCGCACCGGGGTGTTGCGCTCGGCGACCAGCGCGACGCGCTTGACGGCCTCGACGAACGCCGACGTCGCCAGGTCGGCGTGGGCGGAGAACTCGGTGGGCAGCAGGGAGCGGTACTTGGGGAACTCCGGGTCCAGCAGGCGGGTGGTGGTGCGGCGGCCGGCGCTGGAGAAGCCGATCATGCCCTCGCCGGTGCCGCCGGTGGAGCTGAGCGCGATCTCGACCTCGGCGCCGGTGGTGAGCGACTTGGCGGTGTCGGCGAGGGTGCGGCCCGGGATCATGGCGATCGCCGAGAAGTCGGCCTGGTCGGGCTGCCACTTGAGCTCGCGCACGGCGAGACGGTAGCGGTCGGTCGCGGCGAGGGTGACCGTGTCGCCCTCGATCTCCATGCGGACGCCGGTGAGCATGGGCAGGGTGTCGTCCTTGCCGGCGGCGACGGCGACCTGGGCGACGGCGGAGGAGAACACGTCGCTGCCGACGCGGCCCGCCGCGGGGGGCATCGCGGGCAGGGAGGGATAGTCCTCCACAGGCATCGTCAACAGTGTGAATCTCGCACTGCCGCAGGTGACCACCGCTTTCGCGCCTTCCACCACGAAATCCACAGGCTGTGCGGGAAGGGCACGGGTGATCTCGGCCAGGAGACGGCCGGAGACGAGCACCACACCGGGGTCTCCGGTCTGCAACTCCAGGGTCACCTCGGCGGACACCTCGTAGTCGAACCCGGAGAGCTTGAGCTGCTGCTGCTTTTCTGTGACCTCAAGCCGCATGCCGGCGAGCACCGGCACGGACGGCCTCGCGGGCAGGCTGCGGGCGGTCCACGCCACAGCCTCTGCGAGCACGTCTCGGTCGACCCGGAACATCACGTGGATCCGCCTCCTGTTGATGGGCTGTGAGCCTGTCGGTAGCTGGGCGCCGGCGGGGAGCTTCCTCCCGGCCCGGGCGCTCCGCGCCGTCGGTGCAAGTTTTCACCCTCGCGCGCCGGAGCACCGCCGGAACCCTTCTATGGGTCTTGAGTTCTAAGTAGAGAGAGATACAGGTCATCTCATTAGGGGCCGTGGATACTGTGGAAGTCTAGTGTCTTCCCAGCTCAGAGGCCCTTAGTTGTCCACCGGGCCTGGGGATGACCGGTGGGTATCGCGGCCCGGCCTGGGGATGACGGAAGGTTACGCACAGGCCGTCCCCAGATTCGGGGGTCTTCATCCACGAGATATCCACGAGGTTTCCACCGGTTATCCACGGGGTAGGGCTCCAGCTTCGGAGGGTGCCGCGGCGCTTCCCACAGGGCGTCCACAAGTCTTCCACCGGTAGTCCCCAGGTCTTCCCCAGGATGTCCCCAGAGTTTTCCCCAGGCTCTGATGTCCGTTTCCTCGGCCGATCGCTTGCTTGTTCGCGTCCCTGGCGCCGGTTTCGCCGTATTCACTGACACTGTGCCCTGATCCACAGGGTTATCCACAGGCTGTGGATCATCAGGCGCTGCGGCTGTTCTGTTTGATGCGGTTCGTCAGCTCTGTGACCTGGTTGTACATCGACCTGCGCTCCGCCATCAGCGACCTGATCTTGCGTTCCGCGTGCATGACGGTGGTGTGGTCCCGCCCGCCGAACTGCTGGCCGATCTTGGGAAGCGAGAGGTCGGTGAGCTCGCGGGCCAGGTACATGGCGATCTGGCGTGCGGTGACCAGTACGCGCGAGCGCGAGCTTCCGCACAGGTCGTCGATGGACAACCCGAAGTACGCCGCGGTCTGCGCCATGATCGTGGCGATGGTGATCTCGGTGCTGGAGTCCTCGGTGATGAGGTCCTTCAGCACGACCTCGGCGAGCTGCAGATCGACGGACTGGCGGTTCAGGCTGGCGAACGCCGTGACGCGGATCAGCGCGCCCTCCAGCTCGCGGATGTTGGTCGAGATCTTGCTCGCGATGTATTCGAGCACGTCACCAGGGGCGGCGAGCCCTTCCTGGATCGCCTTCTTGCGCAGGATCGCGATGCGCGTCTCCAGCTCGGGCGGCTGCACGTCCGTGATGAGCCCCCACTCGAACCGGTTGCGCAGACGGTCCTCCAGGGTGACGAGCTGCTTGGGCGCGCGGTCGCTGGAGATCACGATCTGCTTGTTGGCGTTGTGGAGGGTGTTGAAGGTGTGGAAGAACTCCTCCTGCGTCTGCTCCTTGCCCTCCAGGAACTGGATGTCGTCCACGAGCAGGATGTCCACGGCCCGGTACCGGGCCCGGAAACCGTCCGCCTTGTGGTCGCGGATCGAGTTGATGAAGTCGTTGGTGAACTCCTCCGAGCTCACATACCTCACCCGGGCGCCGTCGTAGAGCCTTTGGGCGTAATGCCCGATCGCGTGGAGCAGGTGGGTTTTCCCCAGCCCCGAATCGCCGTAGATGAACAGAGGGTTGTAGGCCTTCGCCGGCGCCTCGGCCACCGCGACCGCGGCCGCGTGCGCGAACCGGTTCGACGCGCCGATGACGAACGTCTCGAAGGTGTATTTCGGGTTCAGCCGGGCGGGCTCGCTGGGCTTGCCGCCCCGGCTGTCCCAGCGATTCTGCACAGGACGGTCGAAACCATCCGCGTCCTGGCGCGGGCGCGGCGGCTGGGCCTCTGGCCTGCCCGGATACGAGGGCTGGGCGGCGTACCCGCCTGTGGACGAAGAGGCGTACGGCTGGCCGCCCTCGCCCCGGGAGAACTGCTGGTCGTCACGGGGAAAACGCTGCGGAGCCTCGCCGCGGGGAAAGGAGTCCCCCCGGGGGAACGGCTGCGGCTGGTCGCCGTGGGGATAGCGCCGGCCGCCGTCGTCGCGGGGGTACGACTGCTCGGCCGCGGGCGCGTCGGAGGAGGACGCCTGGTCGGGGCCCTTGTCACGGCGGTCGCCGAAGGAATCCTGCCCCTGGTAGCCGTCCTGGGGATACCCCTGGGACGCCCCGCCGGGCGCGTCGTCGTAGGAGCCCTCGGAGTTGCCCCCATAGCCGTAGGAGAACGCCCTGTCCTGTGGCCTGGCCTGTGGATAGCCGGTGGATATCCCGGGCTCGCGAGACGGGGGCTGCGCCAAAGACCCTTGCCCACCAGGCTTTCCGTACCCCTGCTGCGGTTGTCCACCTTGGGGATAACCGTCGTTCCTGGGCGCCGCTCCCTGGGGATAACCGTCCGCGCGCGGAGGCCGGGCGTCGCCGGCGCCGGCCATCGGGTCCACGATGACGGCCAGGCGCAGCGGGCGGCCGAACCCCTGGGACAGCGCGTGCGCGAGCATCGGCAGGAGCTTGGTCTCCAAGACGTCCTTGGCGAAGTCGTTGGGCGCGGCGAGGAGGATCGTGTCGTTGGTGAGCCCGATGGGCTGCGTCATGTTCAGCCAGGCACGGTGCTGAGGCGGGACGCTGCCTTCCGCGAAGCTCTCCAGCGCCCGGGCCCACAACGTGCCGAGGTCGACGCCATCCATTGGCCGGCCCCTCCTCCCTTGACGCGGCCCCCGCACGCTCGCCGCGATTCGTTATCCACATGGACTCCCGCCGGAGCTGACTCCGCCGGTGCCGGGCCTCGCGGCTGTCCCCACAGCGTTGTCCGCAGGCTCCTCTCGGTGGTCCACACATGGTCCACACTGGGTCCACATTCTTTCCACAACCCTCGGACGCGCTTCCATGCACTTCGACGAGCGGGAGGGAAGGTTCCGGAGGGCCGACAGTAGCGCTGTGCACACCCCTGTTCAAGACGTTGTCCACAGCCTACTGGCTGGCCGGGGGAGGCATGATGCACATCCTGTGGATGACGTGGCGCCGGTGGAAAAAGGGGCTGTGGAACAGTGGATAACCTGCGGCGCGGCCAGAGGCGGGCGCGCCCGGTTTGACCTACGCCCCGCGTGCCCCGTAACGTACGACGGTCGGCTTGTCGCGCGACGGCGCTTCGGCGTGCCCGCGCATCCGACAGGCCTTGCCCTGTGTGTCACTCACCCGCACCGCGTGCGGGTGAACTCAAGCCTGGAGCCCACTCGTGAGCAAGCGTACTTTCCAGCCGAACAACCGTCGCCGCGCGAAGACCCACGGCTTCCGGCTGCGCATGCGCACGCGGGCCGGCCGCGCGATCCTCGCCGCCCGCCGTCGCAAGGGCCGCGTGGAGCTCTCCGCCTGACGGCGCGGAGCGTCCGGTGCGTGTTCGTTCGCCCGTCGGAACTGACCGGCGGGCGATAGCCGTGCCCGGACCCGTGCCGGTCTGAAAGCAGGTCCGCTCGTGTTGCCGTCCGCCTCCCGCATGCGGCGGGGTGAGGAGTTCGCGAACGCGATCCGGGGAGGAAGACGCGCCGGACGCCCCACCCTCGTCGCCCACCTGAGCGACCGGGGCGATCCCCAGGCCCCGCCCCTGGTCGGCTTCGTGGTCTCCAAGGCCGTCGGCGGCGCGGTCGTCAGGAACCGCGTCAAGCGTCGCCTGCGTCACCTCATGCGGCACCGCCTGCACTCTCTACCGAGAGGTAGCCTGCTTGTTGTACGCGCCAATCCACAGGCGGCGTCCGCGCGAAGCGAGCACCTCGCCGCCGAGCTCGACGTCGCGCTGGATCGACTGATCGGGCGGCGGTCGCCTGAAAGGCGGCAGGGTCGTCCGGCCGCGACGGATGGACGATCATGACAAGCCGAGACACGGAGGCCGGGACACGGGCCGCCACCCCGGTGCGCTTCGCGCTGCCGGGCGCCGTCCCGAGCCCGACGACGCCCTCCGCGGCGGTCTCTCCGGCGGCGCGGGTCCTGCTGGGCCCGATCCGGTTCTATCGAGCCTTCATCAGCCCCCTCCTCGGGCCGCGATGCCGCTTCGAACCATCCTGTAGTGCCTATGGCCTCGAAGCGATCGCCGTCCACGGCGCGGCGCGGGGGCTGTGGATGACCGTCCGGCGAATCGGGCGTTGCCACCCCTTCCACCCGGGAGGTTACGACCCGGTGCCTCCGCGCCCGGTCCGGTCCCACGACGAAACGCAAGGGAGCTAGCTCGGTGGAGCTGTCATTCCTGGAGCCGCTGTACAAGGCGGTCGCTACGGTGATCGCCTGGATTCACGGGGCCTACAGCGTCATCATCCCGCCCGACAACGGGTTGAACTGGGCCCTGACCATCATCACGCTCACAGTGCTGATGCGACTGCTGATCTTCCCGCTCTTCCTGAAGCA
Organism: Sphaerisporangium siamense; assembly: GCF_014205275.1. NCBI lineage: Bacteria > Bacillati > Actinomycetota > Actinomycetes > Streptosporangiales > Streptosporangiaceae > Sphaerisporangium > Sphaerisporangium siamense. The sequence goes on along the minus strand of NZ_JACHND010000001.1, from coordinate 1,558,221 downwards.
GATGCGCTCCTCCAAGAAGATGCAGGAGCTGGCCCCCAAGGTCCAAGAGCTGCGCAAGAAGTACAAGAACGACAAGCAGCGCATGAACCAGGAGGTCATGAAGCTGTACCAGACGGCCGGCGCCAACCCCCTCGGGGGCTGCCTGCCGATCGTGGCACAGTTCCCGATCTTCATCTCGGTCTTCACCGTGCTGCGCTCCATCGCCGAGGACAAGGCCGCGCACGGCATGACCCAGGAGATGGTCGACAGCGCCCGCGCCGCGCACATCTTCGGCGCGCCGGTGCCGGCGACGTTCTTCACCAGCGCCCACGACATCCAGGCGTTCGGCGCCGACCCGATCATGACGAAGATCGTGCTCGGCATCTTCGTGGCGATCAGCTCCACCACCACCTTCCTGACCGTCCGGCAGAGCGTCCAGCGCTCCATGGCGCAGATGCCGGACAACCCGATGGCCCAGCAGCAGAAGATCTTGATGTACATCTCGCCACTGTTCGCGGTGTTCAGCCTGAACTTCGCGCTCGGGCTTATCCTTTACTGGGTCACCACCAACCTGTGGACGCTCGGTCAGCAGCATTGGTTCTACAGCCGTCACCCGATGCCGGTCGTCGACGCCAAGGGCAACGTGGTGCAGCCTGAGCCCAAGCCAGGGCTAATGAGCAGGATCCTTCCGGGCAAGGCCGCCGCCAAGCAGGCGGACGCGCCCCAGGACGCGCCGCCCGCGCCCGAGCAGAAGATCATCCGCCAGCAGCCCAGCAGGCAGCCGCGCAGCAAGCGCACAGGTAGCAAGAAGTCGTAGCCGGTTGTCTAAAGGAGTCCGGACGTGACAGAGGTCAACGAGGAACAGGCTCAGCAGGCCGCCGTGAAGGCCGCCCCTGACGTCGCCGCCCTGGAGCAGGAGGGCGAGATCGCGGCCGACTACCTCGAAGGGCTGCTGGACATCGCCGACCTCGACGGCGACATCGACATGGACGTCGAAGGCGACCGCGCCCTGGTCTCCATCGTCGACATCAAGGGCGGGCATCTCGTCGGCCCGAACGGTGAGGTCCTGGAGGCCCTGCAGGAGCTGACCCGCCTGGCGGTCCACCGCCGTACGGGCGAGCGCTCCCGGCTCATGCTCGACGTGGGCGGCTACCGCCAGGGCAGGCGGGTCGAGCTGAGCAAGCTCGGCGCGAAGGCGGCCGAGGACGTCAAGCGTTCCGGGGAGGCGAAGTCCCTGCAGCCGATGACGCCGTTCGAGCGCAAGATCGTGCACGACGCCGTGGCCGCCGCGGGGCTGCGCAGCGAGTCCGAGGGCGAGGAGCCCGACCGCTACGTCGTCGTCCTGCCCGCCTGACGCGTCAGCGGGGTCCCTGAACGACGCAGGCCGCCGGTCCCGTGAGGGATCCGGCGGCCTGTCGGTTTTCCGGGCTCTTTCCGGCGAGGAGGAGCCGGGCATCCGATGCGTCGCTTATGTTGTAACCCCCCGATCGGGACGGCCGTGGCCGCCCCTCCCCCGACATCGCGATCTTTGACCGGCTCTTGAACCGGCGATGACCCACGATTCCCTGGCCGGCGGCTCATGCCGCGCGTGCGCGTCGTCCACACGACCGCCGCGTCGGAGCGATGAAGACCGCCGGGACGGCTACCCTTACGCGGGGATGCTGTGACGGTTCTAGTTGAGTGAGTGATGGCGGAAAGCGACGAGCTGCCCGACGCGCCCGCTGTGGCGCGCGAGGTTTTCACCGGCGAAGCATGGCCCCGGGCCCAGGCGTTCGCGGAGATGCTGGCCGGTCCCGGCGTCGTGCGCGGGCTTCTTGGGCCGAGAGAGATCCCACGCGTCTGGGATCGACATCTGCTGAACTGCGCCGTGGTGGCCGAGGCCGTGCCGCAGGCGGCGCACCTCGTCGACATCGGCTCCGGCGCGGGCCTGCCCGGAGTGGTGCTGGCGATCGTGCGGCCTGACGTCCAGGTCACCCTTCTGGAACCTCTGTTGCGCAGGACGACCTTCCTTGAGGAATGCGTGGAGGGGCTGAAGCTTGACAACGTCGAGGTGGTGCGCGGGCGTGCCGAGGAGCTCGCCGGCCAGCGCACCTTCGACGTCGCCTCCGCCCGCGCGGTCGCTCCCCTGGACCGTCTGCTCTCGTGGTCCATGCCCCTTCTCCGGCCCGGCGGCCAGCTCCTGGCGATGAAGGGGGAGCGCGCGGCGGAGGAGTTGGACGCCGCGACACAACAATTGCACTCCTATGGGGTGGAGACCGCCGAGCTTGTCACGGTCGGGCGCGGTAAGGTCGATCCGCCCGCGACTCTTGTCCGGGTGGTCGCCGGACGCTCGCCAGCTCGACGCGCGCAAGCCACGCGGCGCCGACGGAAGAGGTGACGGTTATGCCGGACACGGCAGGCGGCCTTGGCTGGCCGGGTAGTCATGTCTCCGCCACAAGCGGGAGGCCGTCCGGCCTCGGCTGGCCGTCAGTCCACGCCGAGCCGGTCGAAAGGACGACGGCCGTCTCACAGTCCCCCCGTAACTCCGGCGATTCGCCCCTGGTCCGAGAGGCGCTCAGCTCAGTGGTTTCACGTGAAACAGCCCCGTCAGCTCCCGTGGCCGCCGCTTCGATCGGCTACTCCTCAGGTATGCGTGAGGGCGACTGGCCCCGTCCTCCCAAGTGTCGCGTCATCACCATCGCCAACCAGAAGGGCGGCGTCGGCAAGACCACCACGGCGGTGAACCTGGCCGCGGGGCTGTCGATGCACGGCCAGCGCGTCCTGGTCGTGGACCTCGACCCGCAGGGGAACGCCTCGACGGCCCTGTCCGTCGAGCACCGCGGTGACATCCCGTCCGTCTATCAGGTGCTGGTCGATGACATGGCGCTCGCCGAGATCGTCAGGCCGGTGCCGGACATGCCCAACCTCTACTGCGCGCCCGCGACGATCGGGCTGGCCGGCGCCGAGATCGAGCTGGTGTCCCTGGTGGCGCGCGAGGCCCGGCTCAAGCGCGCCCTGCAGGCCTACGACGCCGTCGAGCTCGACTACATCCTCATCGACTGCCCGCCCTCGCTCGGCCTGCTCACCGTGAACGCCATGGTGGCGGCGGAAGAGGTCATGATCCCCATCCAGTGCGAGTACTACGCGCTCGAAGGGGTCAGCCAGCTCCTCCAGAACGTCGAGCTCGTCCGCGTGCACCTGAACCAGGCCCTGAAGGTCTCCACGATCCTGCTCACCATGTACGACGGCCGCACGCGGCTGGCGTCCCAGGTCGCCGACGAGGTGCGCTCGCACTTCAAGGACACGGTGCTGAACACGGTGATCCCCCGCAGCGTCCGGGTGTCGGAGGCGCCGAGCTACGGGCAGTCCGTGCTCACCTACGACGCCGGATCCAGCGGCGCCATGGCGTACATGGACGCCGCCCGCGAACTCGCCTTCCGGGGGGCCACGGTGGCGGAAGGCTGACCCGGTCCGGTGGCGGCGCCTTCTGCGGAGGAGGGCACGCGCCGGGCCCGACCGGTACGTCAGGATCAAGTCGAAGACGCGGCGGCGGCGACGAGGACGGCCGTCCCGCGCGAGCGGGCCGTTGGGCGAGGAGGAAGTCGTGGCTCAGCAGAGGCGTGGTGGATTGGGGAAGGGACTCGGCGCCCTGATCCCCACCGGGCCGATCATCGAGGCGGCGGGCGGTGCGGGCACGATTGCCGAGGCCGCTCCGGTGGACGACGGGCCGAAGCCCGTCGCCGGCGCCTATTTCATGGAGATCCCTGTCAAGGCGATCACGAGGAACCCGCGGCAGCCCCGTGAGATCTTCGACGAGGACGCCATCACCGAGCTGGCCGACTCCATCCGCGAGGTCGGCCTCCTCCAGCCGATCGTCGTACGCTCCCTGGGCGACGGAACGTACGAGCTGGTCATGGGGGAGCGGCGCTGGCGGGCGTCCAAGCTCCTCGGGCTCGACGAGATCCCCGCCATCGTCAGGAACACCCAGGACGACGCGATGCTCCGCGACGCCCTGATCGAGAACCTCCAGCGGGAACAGCTCAACGCGCTGGAAGAGGCGGCCGCGTACCGCCAGCTCCTGGACGACTTCGGCGCCACCCACGAACAGCTCGCCCAGCGCGTCGGACGGTCCCGCTCGCACATCACCAACACGCTCCGCCTGCTGAACCTGCCGGGCAACGTCCAGGTCCGCGTCGCGGCCGGCACGATCAGCGCGGGCCACGCCCGGGCGCTCCTCGCGCTCACCGATCCGGCGGGCCAGGAACACCTCGCCTCCCGCATCGTCGCGGAGGGCCTGTCCGTCCGCACCGTGGAAGAGATCGTCTCGATGGGGGAGGCGACCGCCGCCCCGGCGCCCCGCGCCCGCCGCGCCAAGGACGCCCCCGATCCGACGCTGTCCCACCTCGCCCACCGGCTCTCCGACCACTTCGAGACCCGGGTGAAGGTCGATCTCGGCCGCCGCAAGGGACGCATCGTCGTGGAGTTCGCCTCGATGGACGACCTTGAGCGCATCATCAGCGCCATGGCTCCCGGAGCGGCGCTGGAGGACTGACGCGGGTCGTCCCGTGGCGCCGTTTCACGTGAAACACGCGCCCCGTGCCCGGGGTCAACTCTTGAGCACCTGGCGGATCGCCGTCACGAACGTGTCCACGTCCTCGGGTGTGGTGTCGAAGGCGGTCATCCAGCGGACGGTGCCGGTGCCCTCGTCCCACACGTGGAAGGCGAAGCGGGCGCGCAGCTCGTCGATCGCCGCCGCGGGCAGCGAGGCGAAGACCGCGTTCGACTCGACCGGCCAGCGGATCGCCAGGCCGGGAAGGTCCGCCACGCCGTCGGCGAGCCGCCGGGCCATGGCGTTGGCCTGATCGGCGTTCCGGCGCCAGAGCCCGTCGGTGAGCAGCGCGGAGATCTGCGCCGAGACGAAGCGCATCTTGGAAGCGAGCTGCAGCGTCTGCCGGCGCAGGAACGGGCCCGCCTCCGCGAGTTCGGGACGCAGCACAATCACCGCCTCGCCGACCATCGCGCCGTTCTTGCTGGCGCCGAAGCTCACCACGTCCACGCCCGCGTCGGTCGTCAGCGCGCGCAGCGGGCACCCGAGGAAGGCGGCCGCGTTGGCCAGGCGGGCGCCGTCCATGTGCAGCGTCATGCCGTGGTCGTGCGCCGTGCGGGCCAGCGCGGCGACCTCGTCCGGCGTGTAGCAGGTTCCGAGCTCCGTCACCTGCGAGATGGAGACGACGCTCGGCTGCACCTCGCTGATGTTGCCGCGCCCGCCCAGCCGGGCGGTCACGTCCCCGGGCGTGAGCTTCCCGTCGGGCGTCGGCACCGTGATCAGCTTGACGCCGAGGACGCGCTCGGCCGCACCCGTCTCGTGCGTAGCGATGTGCGCGGTGTCCGGGCAGATGACCGCCTCGTACCGCCGCCCCAGCAGGAGGCTGAGGCTGAGCATGTTGGCCCCGGTGCCGTTCAGGACGACGAGGCTCGCGGCCGCGTCCCCGAACTCGGCGCGGATCTGACCGGAGAGCACGTCCGTCCACCGGTCGTCGCCGTAGGCGGGCGCGTCCCCCTCGTTGGCGGCGACGGCGGCGGCCACCACGGACGGGTGCGCGCCCGCGTGGTTGTCACTGGCGAAGCTCTTGGGGTGAAGGGTTTCGATCACGCCCGCAAGGCTATGCCGCCCGGGCCGGCGCCGGACGGGGCGGATGCCGCGAGCCGCCCCGGGACGCTAGGCGGCGGCGCGGCGGACCGCGGCGCGCAGCAGGGCCGCGCAGATCTGCGACAGGTCCTGCCCGGCGGCCTCCACCGCCATGGGCAGCAGCGAGGTCTCCGTCATGCCGGGCGCCACGTTCACCTCCAGGAAGTAGGGCTCACCGGAGGCGTCGACGATGATGTCGGTGCGTGACAGGTCGCGCAGGCCGAGGGCCGTGTGCGCGGTGATCGCCATCTGGGCGCACGCCTCGGCGACCTCCGGGCGCAGCCGCGCGGGGGCGAAGAACTCGGTGTGCCCGGCGGTGTAGCGGGCGGAGTAGTCGTACACGCCCTCGTCGGCGACGATCTCGACGGGCGGCAGCGCCGCGGGCCCGTCGCCGACGTCGACGACGGACACCGCGACCTCCACGCCTTCGATGTACCGCTCGACCAGCGCGGTGTCCCCGTACGCGAAGCAGCCCACCATCGCGGCCGGCAGCTCGTCGGCCTTGCGGACGATGGACGCCCCGAGCGCCGACCCGCCGCGCGACGGCTTGACGAACAGCGGCAGCCCCAGGCGGTCGATGATGCGGGCCAGCACCGCTGAGGCGCCGAGGTCGTGGAAGGTCTCCTTGGGCAGCACGACCGCCTCGGGCGTGCGCACCCCGACCGATCGCACGACGGTCTTGGCGGTCGGCTTGTCGAAGGCGATCCGGCAGGCGTCCGGCGCCGCGCCCACGTACGGGACCGACAGCAGCTCCAGCACCGAGCGGATCGCGCCGTCCTCTCCGCTGCCGCCGTGCAGGGTCACGAACACCGCGTCCGGCGGGTCGGCGAGGACGGAGGGCACCAGCGAGGAGTCGGTGTCGCGCGTCTCGACGTCGATGCCGGCGGCGCGGAGCACCTCGCTCACCCGGCGGCCCGAGCGCAGCGAGACCTCGCGCTCGTAGGACAATCCGCCCGCCAGCACCAGCACATGGCCGAGATCGCTCATCGAGCACCTTTCTCGTTTCCGGAGATGAGAGAGACCGGTCCGAAGACGAAAGGACCGGAAGATGGGACGCGGCGCCCCGCCGGAGGGGGGCGCCGCGCGTCGACTTCAGGCTACGTCGGGCCCGGGGGTGTCCACCCCGGAGTGCGACGGCGCCGAGCCCGTGCCGAACGTGTCGCGGATGACCAGCTCCTGCTCGATCACGCCCGCCAGGCGCCGCACGCCCTCGCGGATGCGGTGCGGCTCGGGGTAGCAGTACGACAGGCGCATGTTGCGGGCGCCGGACCCGTCGGCGTAGAAGCCGGTGCCGGGCACGAACGCCACCCGCTCGGCGACCGCGCGCGGCAGGATCGCCTTGGAGTCCAGCCCCTCGGGCAGCGTCATCCACACGAAGAACCCGCCCGCGGGGCGGGTCCACGAGCACCCGGCCGGCATGAGCGCCTCCAGCGCGGCGAGCATGGTGTCACGCCGCTCCCGGTACAGCTCGCGGAACGTCTTGATCTGCTCACGCCACGGCTGGGTGGCCAGGTACTGGCCGACGGCGAGCTGGGAGAAGCTGGAATGCGACAGCACGGCCGACTCCATCGCCAGCACCAGCTTGTCCCTGACGGCGTGCGGGGCGAGCGCCCAGCCGACGCGGAAGCCGGGCGCGAGGGTCTTGGAGAACGACCCCAGGTACACGACCCCTTCCGGGTCGTCCGCTCGTAATGCCCGCATCGGCTCGCCGTCGAAGCCCAAAAGCCCGTAGGGGTTGTCCTCCACGACCAGCACGCCGGCCCGGTGGCAGATGTCCAGCACCTGGCGGCGGCGGGCCGCGTTGAGCGTGACGCCGGCGGGGTTCTGGAAGTTCGGGATGGTGTAGAGGAACTTGATGCGGCGGCCCTGGCGCGCCAGCGAGGCGATCGTCTCGGCGAGAGCCTCGGGGACGAGCCCGTGGTCGTCCATGGCGACGTGGACGACGGACGCCTCGTAGGCCGAGAACGTGCCGAGCGCGCCGACGTAGGACGGGCCCTCGGCGAGGATCACGTCGCCCGGGTCGATGAAGATGCGGGTGATCAGGTCGAGCGCCTGCTGGGAGCCGACGGTGACGACGACGTCGTCCGCGCCCGCCTCGATGCCCTCCAGGCGCATGACCTCGCAGATCTGCTCGCGCAGGTGCGCGTCGCCCTGGCCGGAGCCGTACTGGAGCGCGACGGTGCCGCGCCGTGCCACGAGGTCGGCGACGAGCTCGCCGACGCTGTCGAGGGGGAGGGCCGTGACGTACGGCATGCCGCCGGCCAGCGAGACCACCTCGGGCCTCGATGCGACGGCGAAAAGAGCTCGGACCTCGGAGGCCACCATCCCGGCCGCGCGTGCGGCGTACCGGTCGATGTAGGCGTCGATGCGCGACCCGTGGGCCGCCGTACTCCGACCGTGATCCTGCTCTTGCGTCACGGTCCACCTCCTCGTCGTTGCCGGCCAGGTTTCCTGCCGAAGACACCAGGGTACGGCAGGGGCCCCTCGTGTCCCATGAATTTGCCTCACTAAGCGGACATCTGTCGCGAAGCGCACAAATTACCCGCCCCTTCGCGGTGTGCGACGCCCGGTCACGCGGGTCGGATGGCGGAATCGCCGTGATCCGCTTTCACTCGGCTACCATGCCAGACTGGAGACGCCGTAATTCATGGGCTTTTCCGCCATGACTCGCGCTCGTCTCGCAAGGATTGGGGGTCCTGAGGTGTCGCGCCGGCTCGTGAACATCACACTCGACAATCTCGACGATCTGCCGCGTCGCTGCCGGCGCTGCGTCTTCTGGGAACTCGACCCCGTCAGCGGAGAACGCGCCCAGCTCGCCGGCGACCCCGGGCTGGAAAAGGAGGCGTGGATCTCCGCCACCCTGCTCGAATGGGGAAGCTGCGGAAAGATCTGTTACGTCGACGGGGTTCCCGCCGGTTTCGTCCTGTACGCGCCCCCGCTGTACGTGCCGCGCTCGGTCGCGTTCCCGACCTCGCCGGTGAGCGCCGACGCCGTCCTGCTGATGACGGCCCATATCATCCCCGAGTTCTCCGGCGGCGGCCTGGGCCGCATGCTCATCCAGGGAGTGGCGAAAGACCTCACGCGGCGCGGTGTCCGGGCGATCGAGGCGTTCGGCGACCTGAAATGGGAACAGCCGGGCTGCGTCCTGCCTGCCGAATACCTGCTCGCGGTCGGTTTCAAGACCGTCCGGCCGCATTTGCGCTTTCCCCGCCTGCGGCTGGAGCTGAAGACCGCCGCCTCATGGCGTGAGGACGTCGAGGTGGCCCTGGAACGGCTCCTCGGCTCCATGACCCCGGAACGAGCCCTTCGCCCGGTCTGAGGCGATCTCAGCCCTTCGTCGCGCACGTACGCAGAAGCCCCCCGCGCCGTCTGGCACGGAGGGCTCCTGGGTGGGTGCCGCTTCGGAGAGCGGTGGTACGGCTCTGTGCGGGCCGCAGGGGCGTCAGATGACGCCGTCGAGCTCGCGGAGCAGCATGGCCTTCGGCTTGGCGCCGATGATCTGCTTCACGACCTCTCCACCCTTGTAGACGTTCAGGGTCGGAATCTGGAGTACGCCGTAGTCCCGCGGAGTCTGCGGATTCTCGTCAATGTTGATCTTGACGATGCTGAGCTTGTCGGCGTGCTCGGTCGCGATCTCCTGCAGGATCGGCGCGACCTGGCGGCACGGACCGCACCACTCGGCCCAGAAGTCCACGAGCACCGGCTTGTCGCTCTTGAGGACTTCGGCCGCGAACGTGGCGTCGGTCACGGACTTGATCTCGCCCAAGGTTCTCTCCCTTAACTCTGTGCGGTGGCGTGGTCGGCGAGCCAGCGCTCGGCGTCGATCGACGCAGAACAGCCGGTGCCCGCGGCCGTGATCGCCTGGCGGTAGGTGTGGTCGACGACATCGCCGGCGGCGAAGACGCCATCGATGTTGGTCCTGCTGGTGGGGGCGTCGACGACGACGTAGCCCTCGTCGTCCAGGTCGAGCTGGCCCTTGAAGAGCTCGCTGCGCGGGTCGTGCCCGATCGCGATGAAGACGCCCGACACCGGGAGTTCGGTCTCCTCGCCGGTCTTGATGTTCTGCACCTTGACGCCGGTGACACGGGTGTCGCCGAGCACGTCGGTCACCACGCTGTCCCAGACGAAGCTGATCTTCTCGTTGGCGAACGCGCGGTCCTGCATGATCTTGCTGGCGCGGAGCTGGTCGCGGCGGTGGATCACCGTCACCGAGCGGGCGAACCGGCTCAGGAAGGTGGCCTCCTCCATCGCGGTGTCGCCACCGCCGACCACCACGATGTCCTGGTCGCGGAAGAAGAAGCCGTCACAGGTGGCACACCAGGAGACGCCGCGGCCGGACAGCCGCTTCTCGTTCTCCAGACCGAGCTCACGGTAGCCGGACCCGGTCGCGACGATCACCGTGCTGGCCAGGTAGGTGTCGGTGTGGGTCTTGACCACCTTGGGGCTCTGCGTGAGATCGACCTCGACGACGTCGTCGGCCACGAGCTCGGCGCCGAAGCGTTCCGCCTGCTTGCGGAAGTTGTCCATCAGCTCCGGGCCCAGGATGCCGTCGGGGAAGCCGGGGTAGTTCTCCACATCCGTGGTGTTCATGAGCGCGCCACCCGCGGTGACCGAGCCCTCGAACACGAGCGGATTCAGATCCGCGCGGGCGGCGTAGACCGCCGCCGTGTACCCGGCAGGCCCCGACCCGATGATGATGACATTACGGACGTCGCTCACGCTTCCAGCCTCTCCTGCCCGTGGATGGTCACTGGCTCGACCGCAGGTCCGGGACCCCTGCGCCGCCGCACCGGCCGGTCGTTGCCGCCTCGTCGTCGGTGCCAGTCGCCTCAACAGATCCTAGGCGCACGCCATTCCCGACCCTCCACGCACCGCTCACCGACACGGCGAAGTCCCCCGAGGGTACTTCCCCGGGGGACTTCGATGACGTGATCGGCGGGCGGTGCGCCCTGTTTCCCTTACTACTGCCAGCGGCCCACGGCGGGCTGCCGCACGTTGGCGCAGTCGTCGTTGACGACGTACACCCAGACGGCGTTGCGGAAGCGGTCCTTCCAGAAGGCCATGACCGTGGCCTCGTTGCCCTCGTAGAACCCCTGGTCGACGCCGATGGGCGTGGGCGGCTTGGTGCCGAGCTTCTTCCCCACCCGCGCGGAGATCTTCGACACACAGCGGACGACCGTGGGGTCGGCCGACGCCGAGCCGTCCGAGCCGGGGCCGGTCGCGCCGACGTAGGTGACCAGCGGGCCGTCCAGGACGCTGCTGGAGTAGTTGTAGTCGCTCTTGCCGACCATGTAGCCGCGCGGCTGCTGGGTCGAACCGGGGCTGGTCGAACCCGTGCCGACCACGCCTCTGCTCGGCTGCCTGGTGGGCGTCGGGGCGCTCGGCTCGGGCAGGGCGACGTTCGTGCCGCCCGTCCCTCGCTCGCCACCGGAGGCGGTCAGCAGGCTGGAGGTCAGCCCTGCTCCTCCGATCACGACGGCCGCGGCGACGCTGGCCGCCACGGGCATGGCCCACGGACGCCGCCGGGACGCGCGCCTGCGCCTGGCAGGGACGATCGTGCCGTCGTCGGCGACGACGCCGAGCGGGACGACCTCTTCGGTTCTCTCCACGGCCGGTGGCGCCACCTCGGGCGGCGCCGCAGGGGTCTCCCAGGGGGAACCCGCCATGATGCGGTCCCAGTCGGGCGCCTCGTCGAGCTTCAGGCCGCCTTCCCGCCGGGACTCCGCCTCGGCGCCGAGCGCCTTGTCGATGCGAAGCGCCACGCCCATGGGCATCGCCGGCACCGGCATGGCCGCGAGCACCTCGCGGACCGCGGCGAGCTCGGCGAGGCTCTCCCCGCAGGGGTCGCATACCGCGAGATGCTCGCGGACCCGCGCGGCTGTGTCGACGTCGAGGAGACCCTCGGCCAGTTCGGCCAGGACCTCGAAGTCGTAGTGCGTATCACCCGTCACGAAGTTCTGCTCCCTTCGCGGATGAGACGCGAGTTAGGTCGGAACGGTTCCGCAGATGCGAAAGAATCGGGGCAAGTTTCGCGCGGCCTCGCGCGCAGCGGCTCTTGATCGTGCCGGTCGGCACGCCGAGCACCTGGGCGGCGTCCTCCACCGAGTAGCCCATCATGTCGACCAGCACCAGCGCGGCGCGCTGGTCGGCGGGCAGGAGCTTGAGCGCCGCCGTGACCTCCATGGACACGTCGCGATCGCCCGTGTGGTCGGGGATCGGGGTGTCCCGCTCGGCGGCCTCGACGAGCTCGTCGTCGGCGACCGGGCGGATCGACTTGCGGCGCATGCGGTCGAGGCAGGCGTTGACGACGATGCGGTGCAGCCAGGTGGTGACGGCCGCCTCGCCGCGGAAGCTGTCGGCCTTGCGGTAGGCGGAGACGAAGGCGTCCTGCACGGCATCGGCCGCCTCGTCCGGGTCACCGAGAGTGCGCAGGGCCACGGCCCACATGCGATCTCGGTGGCGGCGGACGATCTCGCTGAACGCGTGTGGATCACCGCCGATATGGCGGGTCAGCAGGTCGGCGTCGGAGGACGCGGACCCCGCGGCCTGCTGCGCCGCCGGTGGGCTATCGGGGGGAAGGTTCACAACGCGTGTCCTGTTAGGCCGATCCGGGAGAGTTCACCACTACCTCATAGATGGTGCCACGAAACTTCGGCCCGAAGGCTGGAAGGCGCGTAAACCAGATCAAAACGTACCGACCGGTGGTCGCCTTCTCCGGAGTCAGGGTCACCGTGCCGGAGACGTTCTCCTGCTTGGCGGCCGTTCTCAGCGCCCGCAGCTCGGGGCTGTCGCCCACCTTGAGCTGCACACTGGCGCCCGGCGCGTCGCCCAGCGACACCACGACGTCCGACACGGGCGTCGCCTTGCCCATGTCCAGCAGCAGGCCGACCCCCTCCTTCAGGCGCCCGAGCTCAGGGCTGGAATAGCTCAGCGTGTGCCACTCGGTGGACGCCTTGCCGTCGATCGCGAGGCCGGCCAGCTCGGGATGCTCGGCGAGGTCGTCCCCGAGGGGGTCGAAGCCGGTGGCGCTCGCGGGCTTCACCGAGACGATCTTCGGCGAGGGGGCCTGGGAGGCCGTCACCGACGGCTTGGCCTCCGGCGTCTGTTTGCCGAGGCTCTGGCCGAGCATCCACGCCCCGATGCCCACCGCGGCGATCACCAGGAGGACCACCACGGTCACCAGGACGCGCCCCGCCACGCCGCCGGACCCGGACGGCGGAGGCTGCGCCGGCGGATGGAAAGGCTCGTGCTGACGCACCGGCCTGCCCTGGTCGAGGTCGTCGGGGGCCTCCGAGCGGAGCCCGACGGCCGGCGGCATCGCCGCGACCGGCACCGGCGCGGGGCGCGGGACCTCGGCGAGGGCCTCGGCCACCTCGGCGGGCGTGGTGAGCGCGGGCAGGCCCCGGCGCGGCTCCTGCAGCAGCGCACGGCAGGTGATGGCGTCCAGGAACCCGGGCACACCGGCCGTGACCTGGCGCGGCGTGCACACCTTGCCGTCGTCGAGCGGGGCGGGCGGCAGGCCGACGTCGCCCTCGCCGGGCCAGTGGCCGGTCAGCGCGGTGTAGAGCAGGCGGCCGAGCCCCTGGGCGTCCTCGCGGGCGGGGTCCTCGCTCTCGATCGCGGCGAGCGAGGCGTCCACGGCCAGGCCGAGCAGCTTGACGGTGTTGCCGGCCGTCCAGATCAGACGGTCGGGCGTGAGGCACAGGTGGGCGAGGCCGGCCTGGTGGGCGTGGGCGACGGCCTCGGCGGCCTCCGCCACCAGCGCCGCCGCGCGCTCGGGCGCCAAGGGCCCGCCGGACACCATGTCGGTGAGCGTCTCGCCGGTGACCCACTCGCTGACGACGTACGCCTGGCCGTCTTCCTCAGCGGCGTCGAAGACCTGGGTGAGACGAGGGTCGGTGAGACGGCTGGCGCCCCGGGCGGCGGTCACGACCTCGGCGACGCGCTCGAAGTGCTGGGCGAGGGTGAGAACGCAGACGGGCCGCGCCAGCACCTCGTCGATGGCCTTCCACAAGGTGGCGCCACCGGACTCGTTGACACGGTCCTCCAGGCGGAACCGGTCGGCCAGTCGGCCGCCGGGCTCCACGGCAGGGGCGCTCATACGGCGTTCCTCTCCTCGGCCGTGGGTGATGTCCGTGCGAAAACCCCCACGCCCCTCCTGCTCCCTGTAGCCGGCCCGTGCCCGGGTCTCCACCGCGCACCGGCACCATGGTAGTCCGGAGCGGGTCCCGCCCGTGTTGCCCTTGGAACAAGGGCGAACCGGACTTCCAGGTTCCTATGCCTAGCGCCCTACCCGGCCGGCCACAAGTCCAATGATCGAAGTGATCTCGGTGATGCGCATCCGCTGTGAGGTGAACAGGTAGATCAGCGCTCCCGCGCCGCCGCCGACCGCCAGCATGATCGCCGAGCTCAGGGGAGTGATGCCCGCGAACTGCTTGGTGGCCCACAGGACGGCCAGCGCCAGGGCGGCCGCCGGGATCGAGGCCAGGTACATGCGCGACAGGCCCACGCCGACGTCCCTGCCGCCGAGCCCGCCCACGACCTTGGCCGCCGCCAGCCGCCAGGCCACCACCCCGCCGATGACGTAGGCGAGCGTGAACGACAGCGCGAGCCCCATGACGATGAGGTGGGGCGGCAGCGTGAGATAGAGGACGAACCCCACCGAGGCGTTCACGACGACGTTGCCGAGAGCGATCAGCGCGGGGGTCCTGGTGTCGCCGAAGCTGTAGAACACCCGCAGCAGCAACTGGTAGATCGAGAAGGGCACCAGCGCGAGCCCGAACACCTGCAGCACGTTGCCGATGTTCAGCGCGTCGTCCACCGACGTGCTGCCGTGCGCGAAGACCAGCACGGCCACCGCCGGGCCGAGCACCATGAGCATCAGCCCCGCGGGCACGATCGCCGCCGAGACCAGGCGGACCCCGGACACGAACTCCTGCCGGATCGCGCCGAACTGCCCTTCATGGGCGTACCGGCTCATGCGGGGCAGCATCGCCGTGATCACCGAGACCGCGACGATGCCGTACGGGAGCTGGAAGAACTGGTAGGCGTAGCTGTAGGAGGCGATGCCGGCCACGTGCGCGGCGCCCGCCTTGGCGGTGGCGCCGGTGGCGAGGTTGGCCGTGATGGTGAGGCCGACCTGGTTGAACGCCACGAACGCCAGCGTCCAGGCGCCCATCCTGCCGATCTCGCCCAGCCCGGCGTTGCGCAGGTCGAACCGCGGCACGAACCGGAACCCGACCCGGTGCACGGCGATGATGAGGATGATCGACTGGGCGACGATGCCCGCGGTGGTGCCGAGGCCGAGCAGGGCGAGGTCGGAGGACGTCACCTCACGGATGTTCGCGCCCGCGCCGCTGACGACGTGGTAGGTCACGCCGACCGCGATGACCACGATGTTGTTGAGCACCGGCGCCCACATCGGCGCGCCGAACCGGTCGCGGGTGTTGAGGATGGCGCCGGCGATCGCCCCGATGCCGAAGAAGGCGATCTGGGGGAGGATGTACCGCGTCAGCGTGACCGTGACCTCGGTCTTCACCGGGTCCATGTCCGTGGTGATGACGTCCACCAGCAGCGGGGCGAACAGCACGCCGAGCGCCGCGATCGCGATCAGCGCGAGGGTGGCGACGGTCATCAGCCGCTGCTCGTACGCCCGCCCGCCGTCGGCGTCGCTCTTCTGCGCCCGGACGATCATCGGGACCACGACGCTGCTCAGGACGCCCCCGATGAGGAAGTCGAACAGCATCATCGGGATCATGAACGCCACGTTGTAGGCGTCGCCCAGGGCCAGCACGCCGATCGTGGAGGCCAGCACGGCCGTCCGGACGAAGCCGGTTACCCGGGAGACCATCGTGCCGGCGGCCATGATCGCGCTCGCGCGCAACATGCGGCTCATGCGGGCCCCTCTCGGTGCTGGACGGCTTCTGGCCGGACGGGTTCCGGGACGGCCGGGGGCGGCGGGCCCCCGCCCCTGCGCCGGTTGGACGGGCGCCTGGCCTGCCGCCGGCGCACGAAGCGCAACGTGACGGCGGCCAGCATGACGGCCAGGGCGGCGCCGACGATCACCAGGGCGATGCCGGTGTAGCCGGTGGTGCGCACGGTGACCTCGACGGGCGCGCCGTAACGCACGCCGTTCTCGCTGGTGAGCTGGACCTTGATGGTCGCCTGGCCGCCGCCGTTGGCGATCAGCGGGATGTCGATGGGGCGGGTCTTGCCGGGGCTGATCGTCACCGGGGACTCGTAGGAGCCGATGGCGAGCAGCTTGCGGTCGCCCGAGGTGATCTTGACGCCGACGGTGACCTCCTGGTCCGGGAGGTCGTTGCGGATGCTGATCGGCACGACGCCGTTCTTGCCCGCCAGCATGCGTTCCTGCTCGCCGGTGGTCACCGAGATGGCGTTGGTGCGCGTGGTCACCGCCGCGTCGACCTGCTTGACCAGCGGCGCGGCCGCGCCGGTGTGGCCGCGCCAGGCCGCCGAGGCGAGCCGCAGCAGCGCCGTGTCGAAGACCCGCCGCCGGTCGCCGGTGACGACGGCCGTCAGGTCGGCGCGCCTGCTCAGCTTCCTGACGCCGGAGAGGTAGGACTTGCCGAGTTCGGCCTGCTTGTCCTTGTCGGTGTAGGCCAGATCGCCGCGGGGGAGCTCGACCTTGCCCGGCTTGATCGAGTCGAGCGTGACCGGCTTCAGCCACGGGGCGGACCCGACGGCCTTGAGCAGGCTCGTGACCAGGGCGGGGTCGGGGTTCCAGCGCCGGGGCGGTGCGGCGACGACCGTGCGGGCCTCCTGCGGCCGCTCGGCGCCGATCATGACGGTCTCGGCGAGGAAGCGCTGGGTGAGCAGCGCGGGCCCGCCGGCGCCGGCGGGGTCGGCCGTGAGGAGCCGGCTCAGCACGTCGTCGGCCATGACCACGCCGACCGTGCCGTCCACGGTCTCCAGACCGGCCGCCGCGTCGGGGGTGTGGGCGATGGGCGGGTTCGGCGGGAGCGCCGCCGACGACAGCAGGACGGTGCGGACGTCGCCGACCGACAGGGCGTCCAGGCCGTCGTGGTCGATCACGCCGCCGACCGGCCAGTTCACGTCGGTGGTGACGTCCTTGCCGAGCAGTTCGGTGGCGACGGCGGTGCCCGTGTCCAGGGCCGTGCGCGTGATCGAGTCGAGGCCCTGGTGGCTGACGGCCGCCACGTCGGGGTCGGCGTACGGGGTGGCCGAGACGGGGACGTCGGTCAGGGCCGTGCGGAGCCGCCGCAGCCACTGCGCCGCGTTCTGGTCGGCCGGCTTCTTGGACGTGCCCGCGCCCTCGGTCAGGGACTTGGCCGTGGCCTTGGGGTCCATCAGGGAGTAGCCCTGCGACATGGCGCGGGCGTCGTCGAGCAGGGCGGGGTCGACGAACCAGGTGACCCCCTTGGCCGGCGTCTCGGCGATCTTGAGGATCTTGCCGAGCCTGCCGTTGTCGGCGAGCGACTGCTTCAGGCCCTCGTCCACGAAGGTCGCGTCGTCGCCGCGGTGGGGCTGGTCGACCAGGGGCAGCGCCCAGGAGATCTTGGTGCGGACGACGTTCTGGTCGCCCGGCGCGTACGGCAGGAAGCCGCGCTGCGCGGCGATCTGCTGGCCGGCGCCGTTCGCCAGCACGATCGTGATCGGGTAGACGCCGAAGCGGAACATCTGCAGCTCGGCCGGGGTGACGGTGAACTCCCACGGCGTCTTGCCCGAGGCCGGGAGCTGGCTCACCGGCACGCTGCGCCGGATCGAGTCGAGGATCTGCCCGCCGTCGGCGAACGCCTGCATCGACGCCCGGTCGGCGAAGGGCTGGCGCGAGAACCGCAGGTGGATGGAGACCCACGACATCGGCGCGGCGCTCGTGTTCGTCACGGTGCCGGAGATCTTCACCGGGGTGGACGGGTCACGCGGAACCTGCGGGGTGATGGAGCTCACCACGATCTGCGCGTCCTGACGGCCCTTGGCGGCGACCGCCGCCGGCTCGGCCCGTGGCCCCGTCGTGCGCGCGGCACCGGCGACCGCCGCCGGGACGAGGAGGAAGGCGGCGGTCAGGACGGAGATCAGGGCGGCTCCGCGAGTCACGTGCCGGCCAGGGGTGGAGTTCGGCGCACGCCCTGAATGGTATGGCCTAAAGCAGAGCGGGCGGCGAGTCGTGCCGCGGCGACCCCATCGCCGGGCGGGGCTCGCGGGCCCCGGGCACCCGCACCGTCCGGTGGCGGGAGCCCTGGAGGTCGGCGTACCTGCCGCGCATGAGTCCGAGCAGGTCCAGGACGCGCAGGCGCAGCGCCGTACGCCGCTCGCCGGTGGCCGTGTAGACGAGCCGGTCCGGCGTCTCCGGCTCGGTCAGGCACTCGTCGATCAGCACGGTCAAATCTTCGGGAAGGAGAAGGGGCGACACCGATGTGGCCGCGTAGTCGGTGGCCGAATTGACCAGGAACGCGGACGCGGGACGTACCCTTCTGGCGCCGAGGACCGCGCCCACGGCGCCCGGCCGCGGCGGGCGGGCGACCGTGGTCACCACGGCGACCGGCGCGCGGGAACTGCGGGTCGTGACCTCGAAGACCGTGACCCGGACGCACGCGGAAGGGTCCACCTGGAGGATGTGAGGGAGATCGTCGACGCACGTCAACGCGCGCGGAAGCCGTACGATCTCATGGTGGATCTGGTGGGACAGGAGCCAGCGGTGGATCGCGAGGGCGTCTTTCATCTCTCGTGCTCCTTGTCATGTCCGGGTGCCCCCGACAGATCTGCGACCGACCGTCACCTGGTGATCGCTTGGTTTTCGTCCCGGGCGGGTCACACCAGGGCCAGCGCGGAGATTCTGTTTCGTGACCGAAGGACCTACCCAGCTTGTCCGTCTCAAATCTGAGCGTTAGTCAGCAGAGAGCCGTGATCGACCTGTTCCGGCGGATCGCCCCGATCGCCGATGAGCTCGGCGCGTTGTTCGCCGGGCACGGGCACGAGCTCGCCGTGGTCGGCGGGTCGGTCCGTGACGTCTTCCTCGGCCGCATCGGCAACGACCTCGACCTGACCACCGACGCGCGTCCCGAGAGAGTGCTGGAGATCGTCGGCGACTGGGCCGACTCGATCTGGACCATCGGCATCGACTTCGGCACCGTCGGCGTGCGCAAGGGCGGCTGGCTGCTGGAGATCACCACCTACCGCAGCGAGGCGTACGACGCCAAGTCCAGGAAGCCCGAGGTCGCCTACGGGGACACCCTGGAATCCGACCTCGCGCGCCGCGACTTCGCCGTCAACGCGATGGCCGTGCGCCTCCCCGGCCACGAGTTCGTCGACCCGCACGGCGGCCTGGCCGACCTCGGGGCCAAGGTGCTGCGCACGCCCGGCACCCCCGAGCAGTCGTTCGACGACGATCCTCTGCGCATGCTCCGCGCGGCGCGCTTCGCCTCCCAGCTCGGCTTCACCGTCGACCCCGCCGCGGTCGCCGCCATGACGGCGATGGCGGGGCGCATCGAGATCGTCTCCGCGGAACGCATCCGCGACGAGCTGGACAAGCTGATCTGCGGCGCCGGGCCGCGCGAGGGCCTCGGCCTGCTCGTCGACACCGGCCTCGCCGCTCACGTTCTGCCCGAGCTGCCCAAGCTCCGGCTGGAGATCGACGAGCACCACCGGCACAAGGACGTCTACGAGCACTCGCTGATCGTCCTTGAGCAGGCCATCGCCCAGGAGGCCGCCGGACCCGACCGCGTGCTGCGCTGGGCGGCGCTCCTGCACGACATCGGCAAGCCCAAGACGCGCCGCTACGAGGAGGCGGGCCGGGTCTCCTTCCACCACCACGAGGTGGTGGGGGCCCAGATGGCCAAGAAGCGGCTGACCGAGCTGCGCTTCCCCAAGGACGTCGTGGCCGACGTCGCCCGCCTCGTCGAGCTGCACCTGCGCTTCCACGGCTACGGCACCGGCGAGTGGACCGACTCGGCCGTGCGCCGGTACGTCCGCGACGGCGGCCACCTGCTCGACCGCCTGCACAAGCTGACCCGCGCCGACTGCACCACCAGGAACCGGCGCAAGGCCCAGGCCCTCTCGCGCACCTACGACGAGCTGGAGCGGCGCATCGCCCGGCTCGCCGACGAGGAGGAACTGGCCAAGATGCGGCCGGAGCTCGACGGCAACGAGATCCAGGAGGCTCTCGGCATCGGTCCCGGCCCCGTCGTCGGCAAGGCGTGGAAGTTCCTGCTGGACCTGCGGCTGGACAAGGGCGTGCTCGGCAAGGACGCCGCCCGCGAGGCCCTGCTGGAATGGGCGCGCGAGCAGGGACTGACCGGCTGACACCGCGCCGGGCCGGCGGTTTTCCACAGGCGCGGGCGAGGCCGGGAACGGCCTCGGCCTCCCCGGCTATGGTTTCCCGCGTGGACGCCGAAACGATACGTGAGCTCGACCGCAGGCACCTGTGGCATCCCTACGCCCCCGCCTCCCCGGCCACGCCCGCCCATCCGGTGGCCGGGGCCGAGGGGGTGCGGCTGCGGCTGTCGGACGGCCGTGAGGTGATCGACGGCATGTCGTCCTGGTGGGCGGCCATTCACGGCCACAACCACCCGCGCCTGAACGCCGCCGTCCGCGACCAGGTCGCGACCATGGCCCACGTCATGTTCGGCGGCCTCACCCACGAGCCGGCCGTGCGGGTCGCGCGCCGCCTGGCCGCCATGACCGGCATGGAGCGCGTCTTCCTCGCCGACTCCGGCTCGGTGGCGGTCGAGGTCGCGATAAAGATGGCCATCCAGGCCACGGGCAGGAGCCGCCTGCTCACCGTCCGGGGCGGCTACCACGGCGACACCTTCGGCGCCATGGCCGTGTGCGACCCGGTCAACGGCATGCACCACATGTTCACCGGCGTGCTGCCCGAGCACGTCTTCGCCGACCGCCCCCCGGCAGGCTACGGCCGTCCCCTCGGCTTCCCGGCGGGCCGGGTCCCCGGCGAAGGGGCCGGCACCGACGCCTGGCCGGTCGACGAGGCGTACCTGCGCCATCTGGACGAGCTGGTGGCGCGGCACGCCGGCGAGCTGGCCGCCGTGATCGTCGAGCCCGTCGTCCAGGGGGCCGGGGGCATGCGCTTCTACCACCCGGCCTATCTGAGGCGGCTGCGCGAGCTGGCCGACGCGCACGGCCTGCTGCTGATCGCCGACGAGATCGCCACCGGCTTCGGCCGCACGGGCGAGCTGTTCGGCTGCGACCACGCGGGCGTCACCCCCGACATCATGTGCGTGGGCAAGGCGCTCACCGGCGGCTATCTGACGATGGCGGCCACGTTGTGCACGGCCGGGGTCGCCGAGCGCGTGGGGGTGCTGATGCACGGCCCCACGTTCATGGGGAACCCGCTGGCCGCCGCGGTGGCCGAGGCCTCACTGACGCTGCTCGGCGAACGGCCCTGGCGGCACGAGGTGGGCCGTATCGAGGACGGCCTGGCCGAGGGGCTCGCCGAGGCGGCCCGCGCTCCCGGCGTGAAGGACGTCCGGGTGCTCGGCGCGATCGGCGTCATCGAGACCCGGGCTCCCGTCGACGTGCCCAAGGTCCAGGACATCGTCATGGAGCACGGCGTCTGGCTCCGCCCCTTCGGACACCTCATATATACGATGCCGCCCTACAGCACGCACCCCGACGACCTGGCCAGAATCACCCGGGCCATGCTCGCCGCCGCCCACGCCCTCCCGGCCTGATCGCCCCACACGACGGGGCCGCCGGAGGCGGTGGGGGCTATTGGGCGACTTCTTGGGCCGTGCGGGATCTGGGGGTGGTGATCAGGCGGTAGGCCAGGGCGCTGAGGACGTAGCCGACGGCGGCGACCACGAGGACGGCGTAGGACTTGCCGTTGGCCGGGAGCATCAGCGCCGCGACGCCGGCGGCGATGACGAACACGCCGTTGAAGAGCATGTCGTAGATGGCGAAGACCCGGCCGAGGTAGGCGTCCTCGACGTCCCTCTGCACGATCGTGTCCGTGCAGATCTTCACGCTCTGGCCGGCCACCCCCAGGACGAAGCCCGCGACGAGGAAGCCGAGCTGCCGGAAGGGCAGGCACAGCACCAGCCCGAGCACGCCCGCCGTGGTCAGCATGATCGGGATCCAGGACTCCGGGCGGAAGCGCTCGGTGGCCCACGGGGTGATCACGGCGGCCATGAAGAAGCCGATGCCCGAGGTGGCGAGCACTCCGGTGAGGTGGCTCAGGCCGGCCTCGGCGTCGGTGGTGAAGTAGAAGCGGTACAGCATCACGGTCATGACGAAGGTCATGCCGTAGAAGAACCGATGGGCCGCCATGCTGCCGAGCGCGGCGGCGGGCGCCCGCATGTGGACGATGTGCCGTACGCCGTCCACGAGGCCGGTGATCACGTTGCGCAGGGCCTCGCGCGCCTGCGGCAGGCTCGGGTCGTACGACGGCCCGAGCAGGGCCCTTGCCATGGTCGCGGCGATGAACGCGCTCAGTCCGAAGATCAGCCCGGAGCTGACCAGCAACAGGGCCGTCCCGCCCTGCCCGGACCCGAAGAGCAGGCGCAGCAGGTAACCCGCTCCGGCGCCGATGAAGGTGACGACCGTGCCGGAGGTCGGGGTGACGGCGTTGGCGAGAAGCAGGCGCTCGGAGTCCACGACGTGCGGCAGGGACGCGCTGAGCGCCGAGAGGAAGAAGCGGTTGACGCCCAGCACCGCCAGCGCGGCCGCGTAGAAGCACCAGTCGGGGGCCTGGGCCGCGACGAGCACGGCCGCCACGACCAGCAGCGTGCCGCGGACGATGGGCGCGATCACGAGGATCTGGCGGCGCGACCAGCGGTCGATGAACACTCCGGCGAACGGGCCGAGGATCGAATAGGGCAGGAACAGGACGGCCATCGCCACCGCGGCCTCGGCGGCGGTCGTCTGCTTCTCGGGCGTGAAGAAGGCGTAGCCGGCCACGGCGAACTGGAAGACGCCGTCGGAGAACTGGGAGACCAGCCGCGTGGCGAAGAGACGTCGGAAGTCCCGGCCTCGAAGGACGGCGCGGAGGTCGGAGACGTATGACACGCGCGTCAGCCTAGTGGCCGCGTCCCCGCGCCCACATCGGGAACATCCCCGATCCCCCTAAGGGACAGACGACCCTGAACCGGCTGTAGTGCCCGGGCATGCCGCCCCGCCCCTCGTCGGGACGGCATCGAACGACCCTGCCTTCGTTCTCAGGCCAAGGCCGTCACGGCCTCCTGTTTCCCTGAGGTGTGGATGCTTGGGGTGTCGGGGATGGGTTTTGCATGCCTGTGACGGAGGCTTCTGCGACGTTTGGGGGCGGCGGGGGGCCGTCCGAGCAGGCCCGGCCGTCGTCACCACGTAATCTCGATCAGGTGACCCATGACGAACATGTCGTCCTCGTGGACGCCGAGGGCGAGGCGATCGGCACCGCGCCCAAGAGCAGCGTGCACGGGGCCGACACGCCGCTCCATCTGGCGTTCTCCAGCTATGTGTTCGACGGCGAGGGGCGTGTGCTGCTGACCCGGCGGGCGTCCCACAAGCGCACCTGGCCGGGTGTGTGGACCAACAGTTGCTGCGGCCATCCCCTGCCGGGGGAGAAGCCCGCGGACGCCGTGGCACGCAGGCTGGCGTACGAGCTGGGGATCACCGCGGCGAGCGTCGTGCTGGTGCTGCCGGGCTTCGCCTACCGCGCCGAGATGAACGACGGCACGGTCGAACACGAGATGTGCCCTGTCTACCGGGCGCTGGTCACCGAGGCGCCACGACCCAACCCGGACGAGGTCGGCGACGTCCGCTGGATGCCGTGGAAAGAGTTCGCCGAAGACGTCATGAGCGGGCTGCTGGCCATCTCGCCGTGGTGCGCGGAGCAGGTCCCCCTGCTCGCCGCCCTCGGCCCGGACCCTTCCACCTGGCCGGAGGCCGACCCGGCCGATCTTCCGCCCGCGGCGAGGGTCGCGCGCTAGGAGCGGTTCGGCGGTGGAGATGGTGAAGCGCCCGGTTTCACGTGGAACCGGGCGCTTCGGAGACGGCGGGGCCGGGCGTCACGCCGCGCGGGTCACGGGCGGCGTGAGGGCGGCGAAGGCGCCAGGTGCGACGGTCAGCGCTCGATCTCGCCGCGGATGAACTTCTCCACGGCGTCGCGGGCCTCGTCGTCGGAGTACTGCTCCGGCGGCGACTTCATGAAGTAGGAGGACGCCGAGAGGATCGGGCCTCCGATGCCGCGGTCCATGGCGATCTTCGCGGCCCGGATCGCGTCGATGATGACGCCCGCGGAGTTCGGCGAGTCCCAGACCTCCAGCTTGTACTCCAGGTTCAGCGGGGTGTCGCCGAAGGACTTGCCCTCCAGGCGCACGTAGGCCCACTTGCGGTCGTCCAGCCACGGCACGTGGTCGGACGGGCCGATGTGGACGTCGGCCTTGCCCATCTCGTGCGGGATCTGCGAGGTGACGGACTGCGTCTTGGAGATCTTCTTGGACTGGAGGCGCTGGCGCTCCAGCATGTTCATGAAGTCCATGTTGCCGCCGAAGTTGAGCTGGTAGGTGCGCAGCAGCTCGACCCCGCGGTCCTCGAAGAGCTTGGCCATGACCCGGTGGGTGATGGTCGCGCCGACCTGGGACTTGATGTCGTCGCCGACGATGGGCACCCCGGCGTCGGTGAACTTCTGCGCCCAGACCGGGTCGGAGGCGATGAAGACGGGAAGCGCGTTGACGAAGGCCACGCCCGCGTCGATGGCGCACTGGGCGTAGAAGCGGTCGGCCTCCTCCGAGCCCACGGGGAGGTAGGACACCAGGACGTCGGCCTTGGACTCCTTGAGCGCGGCGACCACGTCGACCGGCGACTCGTCGGACTCCTCGATCATCTGGAGGTAGTACTCCCCGAGCCCGTCGTAGGTCGGGCCCCGCTGCACGGTGACGCCCGTGGGCGGCACGTCGCAAATCTTGATCGTGTTGTTCTCCGAGGCGACGATGGCCTCGGAGAGGTCGCGCCCGACCTTCTTGGCGTCGACGTCGAACGCGGCGACGAACTCGACGTCGCCCACGTGGTAGTCGCCGAACCGGACGTGCATCAGGCCCGGTACCCGGGTGGCCGGATCGGCGTCCCTATAGAAATGCACCCCTTGCACCAGCGCCGCGGCACAGTTACCGACACCGACGATGGCTACGCGCACGGAACCCATCGCACTCGCTCCTTTACTCATTCGTCTTATCGGGAACGGGCCCGGCGTCCGGTGCCTGTGCCCTGTTCTCTTTCGCCCGGACGGCCTGCGCCCGTTCGGTATCGATCAGCTCATTGAGCCAGCGGACCTCGCGTTCGACGGACTCCAGGCCGTGGCGCTGCAGCTCCAGCGTGTAGCTGTCGAGCCGCTCGCGCGTGCGGGCCAGGGCCGTGCGAACCCCCTCCAACCGTTCCTCCAGGCGGCTCCTGCGCCCTTCGAGGATGCGCAGCCGTACCTCCGCCTCGGTGTGGCGGAAGAAGGCGAAGTGGACACCGAAGCTCTCGTCCTCCCAGGAGGAGGGGCCCGCCTGGGTGAGCAACTCCTGCAGGCGCTCCTTGCCTTCGGCGGTGAGCTTGTACACGATCTTCGACCGGCGGCCGGCGAGCGGAGGAGTGGTCTCCCGCGTGGCCTGAGCCGCCGAGCCGGAGGCGTGTCCGTCCGGCGGCTCCTCCGCGATCAGCCCCGCGGCCAGGAGCTGCCGCAGGCACGGATAGAGAGAACCGTAGGAGAACGCCCGGAACATGCCGAGCAGGGCGTTGAGCCGTTTGCGCAGCTCATAGCCATGCAAGGGTGTTTCGTGAAGCGAGCCGAGCACGGCCAGTTCCAGGACCCCGCCTCTGCCGATCGCCACTGGAACCGCCCCCTCTCACATCGATGTGTTGTACTGATGTATCGGCTCGATACATCCCGAGGATACGTCCGGTCGGCATAGTCTGCAATCGACGAAACCGTCAACCAGATGGGCGGAATAGTGAAAAAAGTCGTAGTCTGACGCTCATGTGGTCACAGCGGGGGGTCGTTGATTACGGCCTCGCGAAGCGCGCGACCCTCCAGTCGCTGCGCTCCGGTCGCATGACCAGGCGTGATGTCTGCGACGCTCATCCGTACCTCCTGCGCGCCGCGCGGTACCACGGGGAGCCGACGAAACGCGTCTGCCCCATCTGCGAGCACCGGAACGTGACCCATGTCACATATGTGTACGGAGACCAGCTAGGTCGTGTCACAGGACATGTAAAAGCCACGTCAGACCTTGTTCAGATGGCCCATGAATACGAGGAATTCCGGGTCTACGTTGTCGAGGTCTGCCAAGGTTGTTCATGGAATCACCTGACGGTTTCCTTCGTCCTAGGCAACGGCGGGCCACCAGGCGGCTCCGGCGTGGACGGGCGGATCCCCGAGACCTAGGCCGTGGTCGGCTTCCAGCCCGGGACGGCACGCTCTCCCGCGTGCCGGCGCGGACGGACGTCGAAGAACCCTCCAGATCGCCAGATGACCCAACGAGGACGCGTGAGTTACAGCAGCTATGGCCCCGAGCCGTCAGGCCGGCCCACCCCAGGTGAGGGCCCCGGCGGATCGGCTCGCCCCGGGCGGCGCCGTCGCTCGCCCGAAGGGGGCGCGCCCACCGGCGGATACCCGGCATCTCCTTCCGCATCGGCCCCGGAGCACACGCCCCGGCGTCCCGCCCCGTCCGACGGTGACGGGCAGTGGGGGACGCCGTCCGGCCGCACCGCTCCAGGACGTTCCGGCGACCCGCGCCCCCGTCCCGCCATGGGCGACCCGCGCGCCGCGGACTCCCGTCCTCAACGGCCGAGGCCGCGGGGAGCCGAGCCGCGTCCCGGCGACGCCCGGCGACGCCCGGAGGCCGCATTCGAGGACACCCAGTCGATGGGCCAGGTCCCTCGTCCCCAGCCGGCGCCCCGCCGTGAGAGCGCCGGAGCCGACACCGTGGTCAGCCGTGACTCGGGCGGTACGAGCCGCAGGGCCAGAAGCGGCCCCCCTCCCGCGGGTCCCGGCGGGCCCGGCGGCCCGGATGGCCCGGGCGGGCGCGGTCCCGGCGACGGGTCGGGCGGCCCCGGCAGGCGGCGGCCGAGGGACGGCGACGAGCCGCCGCGCCGCCGTAAGGGCTGGCGGCGCTTCCTGCCCAACTGGAAAATCGTGATGGTCGGCTTCGCCGTGCTGGCCGCCGGCGTGTTCGGCATGATCGCCGTCGCCTACGCCAACACCGAGCTGCCGACCGAGCAAGAGGCGCAGGAGATGGCGACCGCGCAGGGCAGCGTCTTCTACTACTCCGACGGCAGCCAGATCGCCAGGATCGGCACGCAGCGCCGGGCCATCCCGCTAGACGACGTGCCGAAGTACGTCCGCGACGCCGTGATCGCCGCCGAGAACAAGACCTTCTACAGCGACGCGGGCATCTCGCTCTCGGGCATCGTGCGCTCGGCGTGGAGCACCGCGACCGGCGCGCAGGTGCAGGGCGCGTCCACGATCACCCAGCAGATGGCCAGGAACTACTTCAAGGGCCTCAGCAACGAGCGGGCGGTCAAGCGGAAGATCAAGGAGATCTTCATCGCCGTCAAGCTCGACAAGGAATGGTCCAAGGACAAGGTCCTGGAGTACTACCTCAACGTCGTGCCCTTCGGCCGCAACACCTACGGCATCGAGGCGGCGGCGGTGGAGTTCTTCGGCCACAGCGCCAAGAAGCTGACCCCGGCCGAGGGCGCCTACCTCGCCGGCCGCATCCAGCAGCCGGGCCAGTTCGACTTCGCCGAGGAGAAGAAGAACTTCTCCGGCACGCAGTTCCGGTTCAACTACGTCCTCAAGCAGATGGCCGAGATCAACCCGCAGGCCTACGGGAACTACCCGTCGACGCTGAAGTTCCCCAAGCCGGACCCGCGCAAGGCCAACCAGGCGTTCGGCAGCCTGCGCGGCTACATGCTGACCGAGGCGCTCAAGGAGCTGGAGGCCAAGGGCCTGCCGCGTTCCGAGATCGAGACCGGCGGCTACAAGATCTACACGACCTTCGACAAGAACCTGATGAAGTCCGCGCGGACCGCCGTCATCCAGACGACGGCCGGGCTGCCCAAGGAGGTCCACACCGGCCTGGCCGCCGTCGACCCGACCAACGGCCGCGTGATCGCCTTCTACGGCGGCAACAACTACCTGGGCAAGCATCCGGACCAGTTCAACGAGGCGTTCCAGGCGCGCAAGCAGGCGGCGTCGGCGTTCAAGCCGTACGTGCTCGCCGCCTGGCTGGAGGCCGGGCACAGTCTGAAGAGCTACGTGACCGGCAAGGAGCCGCTCAAGCTGGAGGGCACGACCCCCATCCGCAACGGGCACGCGACCCCGGCGTCCATGGACATCGTCTACGCGACCCAGCACTCCATCAACACGGCCTACGGCCAGATGGGCGCGGAGGTCGGCCTCGACGCGGTCAAACGCATCGCCGAGGAGGCCGGGCTCAGCAAGGACGCGCTGGAGAAGGACGTCAACGAGCACAAG
Source organism: Sphaerisporangium siamense (assembly GCF_014205275.1). Lineage (NCBI taxonomy): Bacteria > Bacillati > Actinomycetota > Actinomycetes > Streptosporangiales > Streptosporangiaceae > Sphaerisporangium > Sphaerisporangium siamense. Next base: position 1,530,142 of record NZ_JACHND010000001.1, on the reverse strand, counting down.
TACCTGTTCTCCATCGGCAGCGCCGGCGTCACCCCCGTCGAGCAGGCGGGCGGGTACTCGATCTTCGCCAACCGCGGCAAGCACTACGAGACCCACACGGTCATCCGCGTGGTCAACGGCGCGGGCGTCCAGATCATCGCCGAGGACAAGACGCCCAACCAGGTCATCACCGAAGAGGTCGCGGCGGACGCCATCGTCGCGCTGCGGTCGGTGGTGAAGGGCGGCACGGGTACGGCGGCGGCGCTGTCCGACCGTCCGGTGGCCGGCAAGACCGGGACGAACAACGACAACAAGGAAGCGTGGTTCGTCGGCTTCACCCCGCAGCTCTCCACGGCGGTGGGCATGTACAAGGAGGACCGCAAGACCGGGGCCGAGCTGTCGCTGGGCAACAACTTCGACGGCGGCACCGTCCCGGCCCGCGTGTGGCGGGCCTTCATGGCCGAGGCGATGAAGGGCAAGAAGGCCGAGGAGTTCCCGCCGCCGTCCAACATCGGCGCGCCGATGGACCTGGCGCCCAAGCCGGAGCCCACCCCGACGCCGACGCCGAGCGACGACCCCGGCTTCCCCACCGACGACAACTGGCCGCCGACCGGCGACGGCGACGGCGGTGACAACGGCGGTGGCGGCGACAACGGCGGCGGCTGCCTGCCATGGGACGACACCTGCAACAACGGCAACGGCGGCGGCGACCCGTTCAACGAGGGCAAGTCGCCGGCGGGCGCGGCGACGCCCACGCCCACGCCGACGAACACGCGCCGGCCCACCCCCACCCCGTCCTCCCGGTGACGAGGAACGACGCCATGAGCCGAACGACACATGCCTCCGATTCCGCCGCGCCCGCGACGCGGGCCCTGCTGCCGCTGGTGCCCGTGGGGCTGCTCGCGGCGCTCGGCGCCGTTCTCGCCTACGCCTGGAAGGCTCCGTGCCGGTTCGGCGGCGCGTGGAACGACGGGACGCAGCAGTTCCTGAGGTTCTGCTACACCGACATCTATCCCTTGTGGTGGAACGAGAAGCTCGACCAGGGGATGGCCCCGTACTTCGGCCACCCCGTCGAGTACCCCGTCGGCATCGGCGGCCTCATGTGGGTGATCCAGAAGCTCGCGTGGGGGCTGAACGAGCCCGGCGTGTGGTTCTACGACATCACCGTGCTGGTCATGGGAGCGTCGCTGGTCGCCGGCGTCGTCATCATGGTCTACCTCGCCGGGGCGCAGCGCAGGCCGTGGGACGCCGTCTGGTACGCGCTCGCGCCCGCCGTGATCCTCACCGCGTTCATCAACTGGGACCTGCTGTGCGGGGCCCTGAGCCTGGGCGCCTTCCTCGCCTGGGCCCGGGGCAGGCACGTGCTGACCGGCGTGCTGCTCGGGCTCGCCATCGCCACCAAGTTCTACCCGCTGGTGTTCTTCGGCCCGTTGCTGCTGCTCGCGCTGCGCACCCGCAAGCTGAACGCGTTCCTGTGGGCGCTCGGCGGCACCGTCGTCACCTGGGTGGTCGTCAACCTGCCGATCATGCTGCTGGCGTTCACGGGCTGGAAGCGGTTCTACGTCTTCAGCAGCGAGCGGGGCGCCGACTGGGGGTCGATCTGGTTCTTCTTCCAGCGCGAGATGGTGCCGTTCCTCGGGGACGGCGAGAGGCTGGACATGCTGGGCATCGCCTCGTTCGCGTTGCTCTGCCTGGGCGTCGCCGTGCTGGCGCTGACCGCGTCGACCAGGCCGAGGCTCATGCAGCTCGCCTTCCTGGTGCTGGCCGCGTTCATGGTGACGAACAAGGTGTGGTCGCCGCAGTACGTCCTGTGGCTGGTGCCGTTCGCGGTGCTGGCCCGGCCGAACTGGAAGCCGCTGGCGCTCTGGCAGGTGGCCGAGTGCTGGTACTTCTTCGCGATCTGGCTGTATCTCGTCGCCCAGCAGCCGGGTAACGAGGCGTTCGGCATCGGCGACGCCACCTATTACACGGCGATCTGGGGCCGGGTGGTGACGATCGCGATCATGGCGGCGTTCGTGGTGCGGGACATCCTGCGCCCGGAGCACGATGTGATCAGGCAGGGCGGGGCGGACGACCCGACGGGTGGCGTCTTCGACGGGGCGCCCGACCGTTTCGTCCTGCGCGCCCCCGCGGCGCCGCAGCCCGCGCCCAACTCGGCATGATCGAGGGCGATGCCCGACTTGGGGTGTAATTCAGGCTAATGCCACAGATAACCCTCTATTCTCCTCTGTGTGCAGACGATCCAGCAGGAGACCGTCGCAGAGGTACGGTCGCAGTCACCTGCGGCCGACGTCGCCGTGCTGTGGTTCGGCTCCCGCTTGGGGATCGTCGTGGCGGCCGCGGTCGGGGCCGGGACGCTCGTCGCGGACCAGGTGCCCTTCCTGGAACGCTGGCAGCGCTGGGACGCCAAGCTGCTGGTGGACATCGCGAAGTACGGCTATGACGGCAACCCCGGGGCCGACCCCGATCTCGGGCTGCCCGCCTTCTTCCCCGGGATGCCCCTCGCGCTGCGCCTCGTCCACGTGATCGTGCCGAACTGGTCGCTGGCCGGACTGCTCATCTCGCTGGCCGCCGGGCTCGTCGCCGTGGTGGCCCTCGCCCGGCTCGCCGACTTCGAGCAGCCCGAGGGTGCCGGACGGCGGGCCGTGCTGGCGCTGCTGCTGTGCCCCACGGCGGTGTTCCTGTTCGCGGGGTACACCGAGTCGCTGTTCCTGGCGTTCGCGATCCCGGCCTGGCTCTGCGCCCGGCGCGAGAACTGGACGGCCGCCGCGCTGCTCGCCGCCGGGGCGTCCTGCGTGCGCATCACCGGACTGTTCCTCGCGCTCGCCCTGATCGTGGAGTTCGTCATGCGGCGCGGCAGGACGCGCGCCGCCCCCTGGCTGCTGGCGCCGTTCGTGCCGCTGGTGCTCTACTCGCTCTACCAGTACACGCGCACGGGCGACTGGCTGGCCTGGCAGCACGCCCAGCAGGCGGGCTGGGGACGCGAGATGGTCTGGCCGTGGCAGTCCTTCTGGACGACCTTGCAGATGGCGAACGGGGACGGCCAGTTCGCCTGGGCGTTCCGCATGGAGCTCGCCGGCGCGGTGGCCGGGGTCGCCGTGGCGGTCTGGCTGCTCGCCGCGCGCCGCTGGAGCGAGTTCGTCTACGTGGGGCTCCAGCTCGGCGCGCTGCTGTTCTCGGCGTACTACCTGTCGATCCCGCGGGCCGCGCTGCTCTGGTGGCCGCTCTGGGTGCTGATCGGACGGGTCTCGGTGCGGCGGCCGATGGTCCTCGTGGTGTACGCCTTGGTGGCCGGGCCGTTGATGGTGCTCAACACGATGACGTTCATCGAGGGGGCCTGGGCGGGCTGACGCCTGTACCCACTTTCCCGCCGGAATAATCCAGGGGATTTATCCACAGGCTGTGGATCAAAGCCGCTCACGCAGGAACGCGATGTCGGCCGCCTGCCCGTCGGAGGGCGTCTCCACCACCACGGGCGCCCCCGCGGCCCGGCACACCGCCAGGATCAGCTCCGGGTCGATCTGCCCCTTGCCGAGGTTGGCGTGGCGGTCCGCCCCGGAGTCGAAGGCGTCGCGCGAGTCGTTGCAGTGCACCAGGTCGATGCGGCCGGTGATCGCCTTCACCCGGTCGACCACGTCCACGAGGTCTTCGCCGCCCGCGTGCGCGTGGCAGGTGTCCAGGCAGAACCCGACGTCGAAGCCGTCCAGCGCCTCCCACAGCCGGGCCACGCGCTCCAGCCTGCGGGCCATCGCGTTGCCGCCGCCCGCGGTGTTCTCGATGAGGACCGGGACGGGGGTCTCCAGGCGCTCGAACACCTTGCGCCAGTTGTCGAAGCCGATCTGGGGGTCGTCGTCCTTGTTCACGTGCCCGCCGTGCACGATCAGGCCCTTGGCGCCGATCGAGGCCGCCGCCTCCAGCTGGCCCGCCAGCAGCTTGCGGCTCGGGATGCGGATGCGGTTGTTCGCCGTCGCGACGTTGATGACGTACGGCGCGTGGACGTAGACGTCGATGTCGGAGGCCTTGAGCGCGGCCGCGGACTCGGGGATCTCCGGCCCCTTCCAGCCCTGCGGGTCACCGAGGAAGAACTGCACGACCTGCGCGTCACGCGCCGCGGCGTGGGCCAGTGGGTCGTCCCTGTCGACGTGAGCTCCGATGCGCACCATGGGTCGAGCGTAGCCGTTTCGACGACCTGACCAGGGGCAGTGGGGGCACCGGGTTGGTACGCCCGCAGACCCGCGTACCACGACATATAGGAGACGACTGTGGCCTACCGCCGCCGCGGAATCAGCCTCTTAGGTCTGATCTATCTCATCATCGGCATCTACGTCGCCTGGGTCCACGACTACATCACACCCAGCCTGCTCAAGAAGGTGGCCCAGGCACTGCTCGCGGTCCTGCTGTGGTTCCTGGTCCTGCTCGGCGTCGACCTCCACATCGGAGGCTCGTCATAGCTTCTGCCATCGCACCGGCGCGGGCGCATCGGGGGCGCCCCGCCGTTTCCGGCGTGTGCGGCTCAGGGAATGAACCCGCCGTGGTAGATGCCCAGTGCCGCGCCGACGAAGGCCCCCACGATGCCGACGATGTTGAGCGACCGCTCCGCCGTCGTCGCCGAGATGTACTGCGCGTACAGCCCGCCGAGGAAGCCCAGCACGCCCGCCCATGAGGCGGCCATGTGCAGGTCCACGACGAACCCCGTGACCAAGGCGAGCACGCCGAGGGTCAGCGTCGCCGTCGTCATGATGTTCTGCAGGGGATGCCTCTTGCCGTCGGTGTTGAGTGTGAGGCGGTGTCGGCCCAGGGGATGCGACATGGCGGTCACCTCCCTCCTCTCTTCTTTTTGTGCCGTTCCCCTTACGACCCGTCGACAATCGCGTGGACACGGTCGGTGACCCTGGTAGACTCCTTGGGCTGCGCTTGCTACGCGTGTCCTCATCCCGCGTGGCCGCTCCCCTTCCGGAAGCGGGGGCGAAGGCGTCGGCGTCCTCCTGTCACGGCACGGTGTCGTGACCGCAAGAGTCCAGAGGAGGTTGGAAGTCCGCATGCGTCGATACGAAGTGATGGTCATCCTCGACCCGTCCCTCGATGAGCGCACGGTCAGCCCTTCGCTCGACCAGTTCCTCGGTGTCATCCGCAACGACGGCGGCACGGTGGAGAAGGTCGACGTCTGGGGCCGTCGCAGGCTGTCCTACGACATCGCCAAGAAGGGCGAAGGCATCTACGCCGTCATCGACCTCACGGCCGAGCCGGCCACGGTGAAGGAGCTGGACCGCCAGCTCAACCTGAACGAAGGCATCCTGCGCACCAAGGTGCTGCGCCCGGACGTCCACTGAGTCTCGGGACACGCCGAAGCCCGGCTTTTTGTCGGGCCGGGGCCGTACTCTGAGGCCCAACAGGCTGCGCGGATTCACGCGGGAAGGCGAGAGCGACCATGGCAGGCGACACAACGATCACCATCGTCGGCAACCTTGTCGACGACCCCGAGCTGCGTTTCACCCCTTCGGGGCAGGCCGTGGCCCGGTTCCGCATCGCGTCCACTCCGCGGTTCCTGGACCGCCAGTCCAACGAGTGGAAGGACGGCGAGAGCCTCTTCCTGACCTGCAACGTCTGGCGACAGGCGGCGGAGAACGTCGCCGAGAGCCTCCAGCGCGGCATGCGGGTCATCGTCCAGGGGCGGCTGCGCCAGCGGTCCTACGAGACCAAGGAAGGCGAGAAGCGCACCGTCTACGAGGTCGAGATCGACGAGGTCGGCCCGTCCCTGCGCAACGCCACGTGCAAGGTCAACAAGACCGCGCGCCAGGGCGGCGGGGGCGGCGGCTTCGGCGGCGGTGACGACCCGTGGGCCTCGGCCACTCCGGCTCCGCCCGGCGGCGGCTTCGGCGGCGGCGGGGGCGGGGGCGGCGGCGGCGGCAACTACGGCGGTGGCGGTGGCGGCGGTGGCTACAACCAGGGCGGCTACGGCGGCTCCGGCGGTGGCGACCTCAGCGACGAACCGCCCTTCTGACCGAACCATTCATCCAGTAACCGAGCGACCATTCCCGCATCACGCGGGGCTCTCTTAGGAGGAGCACCACGATGGCGAAGCCGGCACTGCGCAAGCCGAAGAAGAAGGTTTGCCTGTTCTGCCACGACAAGATCTCTTACGTCGACTACAAGGACACGGCGCTGCTGCGGAAGTTCATCTCCGACCGCGGCAAGATCCGTGCCCGCCGGGTGACGGGCAACTGCACCCAGCACCAGCGCGACGTGGCGACCGCGATCAAGAACGCTCGTGAGATGGCCCTGCTGCCGTACACGAGCACCGCGCGCTGACAGGAGGCTTGGGAGACATGAAGCTCATTCTCACCACCGAGGTCTCGGGCCTCGGCGCCCCCGGCGACATCGTCGAGGTCAAGGACGGCTACGGCCGCAACTACCTCATTCCGCGCGGGTTCGCCCTGCGCTGGACCCGCGGCGGCGAGAAGCAGGTCCAGTCGATCAAGAAGGCGCGTGACGCCCGCGACATCCGCGACCTGGACACCGCCAAGCAGGTCGCCGGGCGCCTCGGCTCCCTGCGGGTGACGCTGAAGACCCGCTCCGGCGAGTCCGGCCGCCTGTTCGGCTCCGTCACCACCGGCGACATCGCCGACGCGGTGAAGGCCGCCGGCGGTCCCGAGCTGGACCGCCGCCGTATCGAGGTCGCCAGCCCGATCAAGAGCGTGGGCTCGCACCGCATCTCGGTGCGGCTCCACCCCGAGGTCGTGGCGAACATCGATGTCGAGGTCCTCACCGCCTGAGCGGTGCGCGACCAAGCTTGTGAGGGCCCTTCTCCCCTGGAGAAGGGCCCTCCGGCTTTCCCGGGGAGCCTCCGTGGCGGCCCGCCCCCGCCGTGCCGGGTCGGCTTCAGGAACAGTATGGTTTCAGCATCAATGGCCTGAAATGGGCGAATCTTTGGTCACCGATATCCTGAGCGACGAATTCGCTCGCCAGGACCCCCTTTGGAGGCGTGGATGCTCCGTCCCTCGATGCTGCCGATCCTCGGCGCGCTCGCGATGGTGGTGGTGGCATGCGCTCCGGCCGACGACACCACCTCCGCGTCCGGCTCGCCGTCCTCGGCCGCGCCCTCGGCGTCGGCCTCCTGCGCCAAGGACCAGCTCAAGCTGCTCAAGCCCGGCACGCTGACCGTCGGCACCGACAAGCCCGCGTACGAGCCCTGGTTCAAGGACGACGAGCCGTCCAACGGCGAGGGGTTCGAGAGCGCCGTCGCCTACGCGGTGGCGGGCAAGCTCGGCTTCGCCAAGAGCGAGGTCGCCTGGACGGTCGCCCCCTTCAACTCCGCGTTCGCGCCCGGCGCCAAGCAGTTCGACTTCGACGTCAACCAGGTCTCCATCACCCCGGCGCGCGCCAAGGCCGTCGACTTCAGCGACGGCTACTACACGGTCAAGCAGGCCGCGGTCGCGCTGAACGGCTCCAAGTACGCCACCCCGGCCTCCCTGGCCGACCTCAAGGACGCCAAGATCGGCGTCCAGGTCGGCACGACGTCCCTCACGGCCGTCAAGAGCGCCATCCAGCCGAGCGCCCAGCCGAACGTCTACAACGAGCAGATCGACGCCGTGAACGCCCTGAAGAACAAGCAGGTCGACGTCCTGGTGGTGGACCTCCCGACCGCCTTCTACGTCACCGCGGCGCAGGTCGAGGGCTCGAAGATCGTCGGCCAGTTCGGCAGCGACGAGGGCGCCGCCGAGCAGTTCGGCCTGGTCTTCCAGAAGGGAAGCGCGCTGGTGCCGTGCGTCAACGCGGCGATCGGCGAGCTGCGCTCCAGCGGCGAACTGGCGAGCATCGAGACCCGGTGGCTCGGCTCCGCGGCCGGGGCCCCGGACCTGAAGTGAGCCACCCCGGCGAGCCGCCGGGCCCGCTCGCGGCGGACGCCGCCGGCGTGCCCGGCGCCTGGGTGAAGAGCGGGCGCCAGCGGGAACGCGAGCGCCTGCGCCGGCGCCGGGAGCTACGGTCGGGCTCGGTGGCGTCCGTCTCCACGGTCGTCTTCGTCGTGCTGGTGATCTATGTGGTCACCGCCTCGCCGGGCTGGCCACGGGTCAAGGAGACCTTCTTCGACGCCGAGCGGTTCGCCGACGCCTTCCCCGACGTGCTGTCCGGCTTCCTGCTCAACATCAAGATCTTCCTGATCGCCGAGCCGCTGATCCTGATCGTGGGCCTGCTGGTCGCCCTGGTGCGCACCGTACGGTCGCCGCTGTTCTTCCCGCTGCGCGCCCTGGCCGTGCTCTACACCGACGTCTTCCGCGGCATACCGACGATCCTGATCATCTACCTGGTCGGGTTCGGCCTGCCCGCGCTCGAACTGCGGGGCATGCCGTCCGACCTGGCCGTTCTCGGCATCATCGCGCTGACGCTGTCGTACGGTGCCTACGTGGCCGAGGTGTTCCGGGCCGGCATCGACTCGGTGCACCCGAGCCAGCGGGCCGCCGCCCGGTCCCTCGGCCTGACCCACGGCCAGTCCATGCGGTTCGTGGTGCTGCCCCAGGCCGTGCGCAGGGTCGTGCCGCCGCTGCTCAACGACTTCGTCTCCCTGCAGAAGGACACCGCCCTGGTCGCGACGATCGGGCCGCTGGAGGCGCTGCGCCAGGCGCAGATCCACGCGGCCGACACCTTCAACTACACCCCCTACCTGGCCGCCGCGCTGCTGTTCATCGCGCTCACCGTCCCCATGGCCCGCTTCACCGACTACCTGGCGGCCAGGTCCCAGAGGCGGCGAGGCGCATGAGCGGCACGGACGCGGGCGGGACCGTCCTGCGCGTCGCGGGGGTCTGGAAGCACTACCACCGGCACAGCGTGCTGCGCGGCGTCGACCTGTCGGTGGACTCCCACGAGGTGGTCTGCCTGATCGGCGCCTCCGGGTCCGGCAAGTCCACGCTGCTGCGGTGCGTCAACCTCCTGGAGACCGTGGACGACGGCACGATCCATCTCGACGGGGACGAGATCACCGACGTGCGGGCGGATCCGGACCAGGTGCGCAAGCGCATCGGCATGGTCTTCCAGTCCTACAACCTCTTCCCGTCCATGACCGTGCTCGGCAACATCACGCTCGCGCCGAGGAAGGCGCACGGCGTGCCGAGGGGCCGGGCCGAGGAGGAGGCCCGCGAGCTGCTGGCGCGCTTCGGCCTGGCGGACAAGGCCGGGGCCTACCCCGACCGGCTGTCGGGCGGCCAGCAGCAGCGCGTGGCCATCATCCGTGCCCTCGCCACCCGGCCGCGCCTGCTCCTGCTGGACGAGGTGACCTCCGCCCTCGACCCCGCCCTGGTGGGCGAGGTGCTCGACATCATCCGCGAGCTCAAGACGACGGGCATGACGATGGTGCTGGCCACGCACGAGATGGGGCTGGCGCGCGACATCGCCGACAAGGTCTGCTTCCTGGACGGCGGCGTCCTGCTGGAGCAGGGCCCGCCCGAGCAGATCTTCACCGAGCCCCGCGAGCCCCGCACCCGCGAGTTCCTCAGGCGCGTGCTGGACGCCAGGCACCTCTGAGCCGGCCCCGGTGACGCCCGTCCTAGGCTCCCGTGACGAGCCAGGCGCGGCCGTACGCGCGCGCCCCGAGGGTCAGCAGCCGCGCCGCCATCCACACCCCGAGCGCCAGCCACAGCGCCACCAGACCGCCTCCGGTGTGGACGACGGCGTACGCGGCGGGCAGGTAGGCAGCCGTGGTGAGCGCGGACGCCCAGGCGAGGAAGCGCCGGTCGCTCGCCCCGATCAGCACCCCGTCCAGGACGAACACCACGCCCGCGACCGGCTGGAGCAGCGCCACCACCCACAGCACCGACACCAGCTCGGCGGCCACGGCCGGATCGGCGTCGAACAACCCGGGGAGCACCGGGCGGGCCAGCATGATCACCACGCCCAGGACGACGCCGTAGCCCACTCCCCAGATCACCATGGTGCGGGTGGCCGACCGCGTCAGGTGGGCGTCCCCGGCACCGAGCGTCCGCCCGGTGATCGCCTGGCCCGCGATCGCGATCGCGTCGAGCGCGAAGGCCGTCAGCGTCCAGACCTGCGTGGCGATCGCGTGCGCGGCCAGCGGCGCGTCGCCCATGCGGGTGGCGACCACCGTGGCGACGATCAGCACGACCCGCATGCACACCGTGCGGATCAGCAGCGCGATCCCGGCCGTCCCCGAGTCGCGGATCCCCGCGGGGTCGGGCCGCATCGGCACGTGGTGCCGCCGGGCCGCCCTGATCACCACCAGGACGTAGACGACGGCCCCGAGCGTCTGGGCCAGCACGGTGCCCCAGGCCGACCCGGCGATGCCCCAGCGCAGGACGAGCACGAAGACGGCGTTGAGCAGGGCGTTGAGCACGAACGAGCCGACGGAGACGGCCAGTGGGGTCACCGTGTCCTGGAGCCCGCGCAGGATGCCCGTCCCGGCGAGGATGATCAGCATGGCGGGCGTGCCGAGCAGGCTGACGCGCAGGTACGTCACGGCCTGGCCGGAGACCTCGGGGGAGGCGCCGAACAGCTCGACGATCCAGGGGGCGAGCGGCCAGCCCGCCGCGATCAGCACGACGCCGATGCCGGCCGCCAGCCACAGCCCGTCGACGCCGCGCTTGACGGCCCGGGGCAGGTCGCCCGCGCCCACCTGCCGCGCCACGGCGGCGGTCGTGCCGTACGCCAGGAAGACGCAGACGTTGACCAGGGAGGTGAGCGCGGCGCCCGCGACGCCGAGCGCGCCGAGGGCGCCGGTGCCGAGGCGGCCGACGATGGCGTAGTCGGCGAGGATGAACAGCGGCTCGGCCACCAGGGCGCCGAAGGCGGGGACGGCCAGCCGGAGAATCTCCCGGCCGCCGACGCGGGAGGTAAGAGCCACCTGGTTATTTTGCCCCTTACGTCCCCGCCACGTGTGTCCGGGGTCACCGCTTCCCGCGTGTCCTTCCGAGCTTTCTTTCTTCCACAGCTCGTGGACAGTGTTTTCCCTGCTCAGACAGGGGTGTGTACAGAGGGCTGCAGGTTATCCACAGAGTTGTCCCCAGCGTGCCCACATGTCGCGCCGGGAAGTCCCCACGTTATCCACAGCTCATCCACACCGTTGTCTACAGCATGCGTTGCCGGTTGTCGCGGAACCGGCGAAACTGTCACCCCGGCTACTTCGGGGGGCCGGGAACACGCGAGGAGGGCGCCCGGTGAGCAGTGAGACGGCACCTGCCTTCGACACCCCCTTCGAACGCACACCTCCCAGCAACATCGAGGCCGAGCAGTCCGTGCTGGGCGGCATGCTCCTGTCCAAGGACGCCATCGCCGACGTCGTCGAGGTCCTGCGCGCCGACGACTTCTACCGGCCCGCCCATCAGATCGTCTACGACGCCATCCTCGACCTGTACGGGCGCGGCGAGCCCGCCGACTCCGTCACGATCTTCAACGAGCTGTCCCGGCGCGGCGAGCTCGGCCGCGTCGGCGGCGGCACGTACGTGCACACCCTCACCAACGTCGTCCCCACGGCCGCCAACGCCGGCTACTACGCCAAGATCGTCCGCGAGCAGGCCGTGCTGCGCCGGCTCATCGAGGCCGGCACCCGCATCGTGTCCTACGGCTACGGCGGCAACAACGAGGAAGTGGACGACCTGGTCGACCGCGCCCAGGCCGAGATCTACGCCGTCACCGACCGCCGCACCAGCGAGGACTACCGCCCGCTCTCCGAGATCATGCCCGGCGCCCTGGACGAGATCGAGGCCATCGGCAGCCGCAGCGGCCAAATGGTAGGCGTCCCCACCGGCTTCCAAGACCTCGACGCCCTCATGAACGGCCTCCACCCCGGCCAGATGATCGTCGTGGCCGCCCGCCCGGCGATCGGGAAAAGTACCCTAGGTCTGGATTTCGCCAGGTCTGCCGCTATTCGTCACCATATGACCACCGTGGTGTTCTCGCTGGAAATGTCGCGGAACGAGATCACGATGCGGTTGTTGTCGGCGGAGGCTCGGGTGAGTCTGCAGACCATGCGGTCGGGGACGATGAACGATGACGACTGGACGCGGCTGGCGCGGCGGATGAGTGAGGTGGCCGAGGCGCCGCTGTTCATCGACGACTCGCCGAACATGTCGATGATGGAGATCCGCGCCAAGTGCCGGCGGCTGAAACAGCGGCACGACCTGCGGTTCGTCATCGTGGACTATCTGCAGCTCATGAGCTCGCCGAAGAGGACCGAGAGCCGCCAGCAGGAGGTCTCCGAGATCTCGCGTGCGCTGAAGCTGCTCGCCAAGGAGCTGGAGGTCCCCGTGATCGCGATCTCCCAGCTCAACCGTGGTCCGGAACAACGCACCGACAAGCGCCCCCAGGTGTCCGACTTGCGTGAGTCGGGTTGTCTGACGGCGGACACCAGAATTCTGCGAGCCGACACCGGATCCGAGGTGTCGTTGGGTGAATTGCTGGAATCGGGTGCGCGCAACATCCCGGTATGGTCCCTCGATGAGGGGCTTCGGCTGGTTCCGCGAGTCATGACCCACGTGTTCTCCAGCGGTGTCAAAGAGGTTTTTCGCTTGCGCATGAAATCCGGACGACGCATCGACGCGACCGGGAATCATCCCTTCATGACATATGAGGGATGGCGCCCGTTGGATGATCTGCGCCCCGGCGTGCGTGTAGCGGTCCCTCGCCATGTACCCGCACCTAAGAATCTGAACGAGTGGCCGGACGATAAGGTCATCGTGCTGGCGCACATGATCGGTGATGGATCTTTCGTGCGGAGACAACCGATTCGCTACGCCAGCAAGGACGAGGCGTGCCTGGACACGATGACGCGCGCGGTCAAGCACTTCGGCATCACCGCGGTTCAGGACGACTACGCAGAAGCGAGGGTCACGACCCTGAGGCTGCCTTCCCCGTACCGGCTCACGCATGGCAAACGTAACCCCATCGCCTCGTGGCTGGATTCTCTCGGACTCTTCGGTCTCCGGAGCCATGAGAAGTTCATCCCAGAGGGCGTCTTCTCTCTGCCGAGGAGGAAGATCGCACTCTTCCTGCGACACCTGTGGGCGACAGACGGATGTGTCTGGTGGGACGAGAAGTCCTCGCAGTCCAGGATCTACTACAGCTCCACGAGCCGTCGGCTCGTCGATGATGTCGCTCGGCTTCTTTTGCGTTTCAACGTGATGACCCGTCTGAAGGAGACGCGCAAGGGTGATCACAAAGTGTGTTACCAGTTGCACATCTATGGTGCCGAAAACCAGCTCCGCTTCCTTGACGAGGTGGGCGTCCACGGTGAGCGTTCGAGGCATGCAGTTCAATGCGCCGACGAGCTACGGGACCGTAGAACGAATGCCAACGTCGATACCGTTCCCCGCGAGGTCTGGAGCCGGGTCCGTGGCATTATGCATGAGAAAGGGATGACGCACAGGCAATTTGCCGCCGCGCTTGAGACGCAGTTCTGTGGCAGCACCATGTGGAAACATGCTCCGAGCCGAGAGCGTCTGAGTCGGGTGGCCGCGGTCCTGGACGATGCGGGACTGGAGATGCTGGCGACGAACGACGTTTTCTGGGACGAGGTCGCCTCCGTGGAAAGCCTCGGCGAGCAACCGGTCTACGACGCCACGGTGCCGGGCACTCATAACTTCGTGGCGAATGGCATCAGCGTCCATAACAGCATCGAGCAGGATGCGGATGTGGTGATCCTGTTGCACCGCGAGGACGCCTACGAGCGGGAGTCGCCGCGGGCGGGTGAGGCCGACCTGATCGTGGCCAAGCACCGTAACGGGCCGACCGCCACGGTGACCGTCGCCTTCCAGGGGCATTACAGCCGCTTCGTGGACATGGCTCCGCACTGATCCGCGGTCCCCGCCGGACGACGTCGTGGCGGGCGTGGACCGGGGCTCCCGGACCTCAAGTAACCTTGAGGTCAAGCGAGGGGAAGCGGAGCGTGCCGGACATGTCGGATTCACTAGCGCCGCGGGGGCCGGAGCTCACGGTGGGGGAGCTCGCCGCGCGGAGCGGGGTCAATGTCTCCGCGTTGCATTTCTACGAGAAGCAGGGGCTGATCAGCAGCCGGCGCACGACCGGGAACCAGCGGCGGTACCGGCGTGACATGCTGCGCCGGGTGGCGCTGATCCGCATGGCCCAGCGCGTCGGCATTCCCCTGGCGGACATCGCCGAGGTGCTCTCCCTGTTCCCGCCGGACCACATTCCCACCCGCGCGGACTGGCAGCGGATGTCGGAGCACTGGCGCGAGGAGCTGGACGAGCGCATGCGCCGGCTCCAGCAGCTACGCGACGACTTCACCGACTGCATCGGCTGCGGGTGCCTGTCGATCGACCGGTGCCCGGTGATCAACCCCGGCGACGAGCTGGGACGGCAGGGCCCGGGGCCGCGCCGGCTGCTGAAGGGCGCTCAGAGCACGACGCGCGCGTGCGTCGTCAGCCGGCCGTCGTCGGAGAGCATGTGCAGCGCGAACCCCGGCGGCATGTCGAACGACAGCGGCGGCATGGCCGCGGACTCCTGCGGCAGCAACGCCTGCGAGGCGACGCCCGGCGCGACGTAGACCGGGCGCCCGGCGAACGTCGTGGCGGCGGCGGTGTGCGCGTGCCCGACCAGGACGCCCGCCACCCGCGGATGGGCCCGGACCAGCTCCTCCAGCCGCTCGGGCTCCAGCAGGCCGATCTCGTCGACGTAGGGGATGGCGACGGGCACCGGCTGGTGGTGCATGCCGATCAGCACCGGACCGGGGGCCGTGCCGAGCACCCCGGCCAGCCAGCGCAGTGTCCCGTCCTCCAGGCGGCCCTCGTTCCGGCCCGGGATGCTGGAGTCGCACAGCGCGATGGTGACGTCGCCCACCCGGAGGACCTGGTCGACGGGCTCGGCGCCGCCGTCGGCCTCGCCGAGGAACACCTTGCGGAACTCGGCCCGGCTGTCGTGGTTCCCCGGGCAGACGACCGAGGGGTAGGGGAAGCGCAGCAGGTCGCGGGCGATCTCGTACTCGTCCGCCGCGCCGTGGTCGGCGATGTCGCCGGTGACGAGCACGGCGTCGATCGGGCCCGCGAGCCGGGAGACGTGGCCGACGACCCGTTCGGTCCGCTCCACGCTCCGGGGCGAGCCGTCGAGGTGGACGTCGCTGATGTGGGCGAGGGTGATCACAGGATCGAGGATGTCACAGCGTCGCCGGCGCCGGGTTGCGTCGCCGCGGCGGATCTGAGGATCTCGGCGGTGCGCCGGTCGGCGGGGAAGAACGACTCGATGGCCAGTTCCGCCAAGGTGATGTCGAGCGGGGTGCCGAAGGTGGCGATCGTGCTGAAGAACGTCAGCTCGCCGGCGTCGTGGCGCAGGCGCAGCGGCACCACCAGCTCGCCCGCCCCGGCGAGCTCGGCCTCCTCCGGTTCCGGCTGGTCGCACGGGTAGGCCCGCACCTCGGCGTACAGGGCCTCCAGCTCGGGGTCGGCGCTGAAGGCGATCTGGCGGCGCAGCCGCCCGAGCAGGTGGGAGCGCCATTCGCCGAGGTTGACGATGTGCGGGGCGAGGCCCTTCGGGTGCATGCTGGCCCGCAGCACGTTGGCGGGCGCCGCCAGCAGTTCCGGGTCCACGAGCGAGGTGAGCAGGCCGAGGCTCACGTTGCCCTCCACGAGGTTCCAGCGGCCGTCCACCACGACCGCCGGGTACGGCTCGTGGCCGGCGAGGATCTGCCGGAGCGCCGCGCGCACGGCGGTCATCCCCGGCGCGTCCAGCGTGGTCTCGGAGAACTCCGGCGCGAACCCGGCGGCGAGCAGCAGGCGGTTGCGCTCGCGCAGCGGCAGGTCCAGCTCCTCCGCCAGGTGCAGCACCATGTCGCGGCTGGGCTTGGAGCGTCCGGTCTCCAGGAAGCTCAGGTGCCGGGTGGAGATGTCGGCCTGGATCGACAGGTCGAGCTGGCTGAGCCGGCGGTGCTCGCGCCACTGGCGCAGGAGCTCGCCTACGGGCCGCCGGGAGAGCGCCGTGGTCGTCATGACCTGAGGCTATGCGCGACCGTGACGGGTGCGCGATTACGCGTGAGGTAACCGGCGCCGTTCCCTCGTCGGGCCGGATGGTTCGGGCCGGTGGTCTGGGTTCAGGCGGTGGAGCCGCCGTCGATGACCAGGTCGGTGCCGACCGCGAAGCCGGCGCCGTCGGACGCGAGCCAGAGGACGCCGGAGGTGATCTCGTCCAGCTTTCCGACCCGGCCGATGGGGAGTTCGCGCTTGAGGCGCTCGGCGCGGTCGTTCTCGGTCTCGCCGGGGCGCATGGACATCGACGTGTCGTGCGGGCCGGGGCTCACCGCGTTGACGCGGATGCCGTGCCGGGCGTACTCCTTGGCCGCCGTGCGGGTGAGGGCGGTGACGGCGGCCTTGGACGCGGCGTACGCGCCGAGGCCGGGGATCCGGATGTGCGTCCCGACCTGGGACGACACGTTGATGATCACACCGGATCCCGTGCGGAGCATGGCGGCGATCTCGTGCTTCATGGACAGCATGACGCCGGTGACGTTGGTGTCGAGCGTCCGCGCCCAGTCGTCCTCGTCGATGTCGGCGACGTCGGCCTTGAACAGGACGCCCGCGTTGTTGACGGCGATGTCGAGCCTGCCGTACCGCCGGACGATCTCGTCGACGAGCTCGCGGACCTCTTGTGAGCGGGTGACGTCGGCGGTGAGGGCGGCGCCGTGGCCGCCGTCGGCCTCGATGAGCTCGACGGTGTGGTCCAGGGGCTCACGGCGGCGGCCGGTGACGACGACCTGGGCGCCTTCCCTGGCGAAACCGAGGGCGACCGCGCGGCCGATGCCGGATCCGGCGCCGGTGATCAGAACCACCTTGTCGTGAAATCTCATGATCTCTCCACTTCAATATCTTGACCGTTCGTTCCATAATGTGGGTACGCGTCGGCGTGCGCCCTGGGCGGGATCAGTCCAGCAGCGACAGTGCCTGCGCGGCCGCGTCGCGCAGGCGCGCGGGGTCGGGCGAGGCCTTGCCCACAAGGCGCAGGCCCTGCATGAACACCAGCAGGAACCGCGCCAGCGCCACGGGATCCTTGCCCTCGGGCAGCTCGCCGAGCGCGCGGGCGCGGATCAGCGCCGAGGTCAGCGCGGTCTCGATCGCCGTCCAGTTGCCCTCGACGAAGCGCGAGACCTCGGCGTCGCCGGGGAGCATCTCGGCCGCCGCGTTGACCACCAGGCAGCCGAGCCCCGCCCGCTCACCGCACGACTCCTCGGCGTACATCCGGACCAGGGCGCGTACGGCGGGCAGCGGGGAGCCGGGCTGGGAGACCAGCTCGATCGGGGAGGGGTTGCGCGTCCGGATGTAGCGCCGCAGGGCCCTCATGTAGAGCTCGTGCTTGCCGCCGAAGGTCGCGTACAGGCTCGCCCGGCCGACGCCCAGCCGTTCCACCAGGTCGGCCATGGACGTCGCCTCGTAGCCCCGCTCCCAGAACAGCTCCAGGGCGGCCTGGAGTGCGGTGTCCGGATCGAACTCCTTCGTGCGCGCCATGCCGTCACCTTACCAGAACGATCGTTCCGGAAATAGGTCCGGGTACGGCCGGCCCCGTCCGCCGTACCCGGACCGGTCTCTCACTCCCAGCGGAACGCGCGGACGCCGAGCGCGGTGGCGCCGACCGCCCACACCGCGAGGACGACGAGGTGGAGCGCGTCGGGCGTGGTGCCCGCCCAGGCGTCCCGCATGGCCTGCCCGAAGGCGCCCGTGGGAGTGAAGTCGCCGATCTTCCGCAGGATGTCCGGCATCAGCTCGCGCGGCACCCACATGCCGGCCAGGAACAGCAGGGGGAACGTCACCACCGACCCGATGCCGCCGGCCGCGCGGCTGCTGGGGACGACCGCCGCCAGGCACAGGCCGAGCCCGAACAGCCCGCACAGGCCCAGCAGGAACGTCAGCGCGAACAGGGGGAACTGGCCGGGCGGACGCGTGCCGAACACCAGCGCGCCCGCCACGATCATCAGCAGCACGGCGACGATCGACGTCGCCAGGTTCAGCAGGAGCTGGGTCAGCAGGAGCGACCGGGGCGCGACGGGCGTGACGGACATCCGGCGCAGCACGCCGCGCTCCCGGTACACCGCGAGCGCCGCCGGGATGGCGGAGAACGCGGAGATCATGACGGAGAGCACGATCATCATGACCGGCAGGTGGGTGTCCACGACGCGCTCGCCGCCGAGGTTCGGGTCCGGATCGCGGAAACCGGGGATCGCGCTGCCGAGGATCAGTAGCAGCCCCACGGGCAGCGCCAGCGTGAAGAAGGTCGTGAGAGGTTCTCGCAGGTAGAGCTTGGTCTCGGTCCACAGGAGCGTGCGCAGGGCGCTGCGCCGCGCCGAAGAGACCGCGGGGGTCATAGAGGTGGTGCCCGGCATGAGGGGGTCTCCTAGGATTCGTCGGTGGCCGTGCGGCCGGTGATGGCGAGGAACGCGTCGTCGAGCGTCGCCCGCTCCACGTGCAGCCCCACGGGGACGATGCGCCGGTCCGCCAGCGCGGTCGTGACGGCCAGCAGCACGCCCTCGCCGCCGGTCACCGTGACGCTCTCGCCGTCGCGGACCACCCGTGACACCTCGCCGACCGACCGCAGCGCCTCGTCGGCGCCCGGGGGGCAGCGGAAAGTGACGCGCTGCCCGCCGTCCAGCCGCCCGATCAGCCCCGCGGGCGTGTCGAGGGCGGCGACGCGGCCCCCGTCGATCACGGCGAGCCGGTCGCAGAGCCGCTCGGCCTCCTCCATGAAGTGCGTGACCAGGACGATCGTGACCCCGCGCGCCTTGACCTGCTCGATCAGCTCCCAGGTCTCCCGGCGCGCGTGCGGGTCGAGGCCGGTGGTCAGCTCGTCCAGGATTGCGACGCGGGGCGCCCCTACCAGCGCCAGCGCGATCGACAGCCGCTGCCGCTGCCCGCCGGACAGCTTGGCGAACGCCGTGTCCCGCTTGGCGCCGAGGCCGACCTCGTCCAGCAGTTCCTCCCACGGCGCCGGGCGCTCGTAGAACGACGCGTACAGCCGCAGCGCCTCGTGCACCCTGAGCTTGTCGGGCAGGGTGCAGTCCTGGAGTTGCACGCCGACCCTGCGCCGCAGCTCGGCGCGGTCGCGGCGGGGGTCGAGGCCGGTGACGCGGAGCGTGCCGCCGTCGGGGACGCGCAGGCCTGACAGGCATTCGACCGTCGTCGTCTTGCCCGCGCCGTTCCTCCCGACCACGCCGAAGATCTCACCCTCCTCCACCGCGAAGGACACGTCCTCGACGGCCACCTGCGATCCGTACTGTTTGCGCAGGTTGGTGATCTCGATGATTGCCATGCGTTCGACCGTAGGAATCGCGGCGTGTGTTCGGAATGCACCTGGAGTCCGAACGGGGGTGTACCTAGGTACACCTTCGTCGGGCATCCAGCGCCACTACGAAGTACGGCGCAGGTCAAGCAGACTGGGCTCATGATTCTGCGCACGCTGACCGGCGTCACCAAAGGGCTCGCCCTGTTCGCGCTGGCCCTGTGGCACCTGTGGACGCTCGCCGTCGCGGTCGTGGCCTTCACGCTGACCTTCGGCCTCGGCATGGTGTTCGTGTTCCCGGCGAGCGTGCGCATGGTCCGCGGGCGCACGGCCGAGGCGCGTAAGATCGCCGCCGCGTGGTCCGGAGTGGAGATCGCCGCACCGTACCGCCCGGTGCCGCCGCCTCCCGTGCCCCAGGCGGACGGCTGGTACCGCGAGGGGCGGCAGCTCTACCGCACGTCCATGGTCCCCCACTTCAACCGGACGCTGGACTGGATGATCAAGGACCCGGCGACCTGGCGCGACTTCACCTGGCTGGTGGCCGAGCCGGTGGTGGGCGGCCTCATCGCCCTCTCGCCGCTGCTCCTTGCCGGGTACGGGGTGCTTCTCGCATGGGCCTGGCAGCCGCTCCAGGTGCTGGCCGGGCTGGTCCTCGTGGTCGCCGGCGTGCTGGTGGCCCCTCGGGTGCCCTGGCTGCACGGACGGTGGACGCGGTCGCTGCTGGCCCCCACGCGCAGGTCCCTGCTCGCCAACGAGGTCCGCCACCTCACCGAGACCCGCACCCAGGCCGTCGACGCGCAGGCCGCCGAGCTGCGGCGCATCGAACGCGACCTGCACGACGGCGCCCAGGCCCGGCTGGTGGCGATCGGCATGATGCTCGGCGCGGCCGAGGAGATCGTGGAGTCCGACCCGCAGGCGGCCAAGGCGCTGATCGTGAAGGTGCGGGAGGCGTCGGCCTCGTCGCTGGTCGAGCTGCGCCGGCTCGTCCGCGGCATCCACCCGCCGGTCCTCGCCGAGCGCGGCCTCGGCGACGCGATACGCGCCCTCGCGCTGGACAGCCCGCTGAAGGCGGAGGTGAGCGTGGACCTCCCGGCCCGCGCCGAGGCGCCGGTCGAGTCGGCGGCGTACTTCGTGGTCAGCGAGCTGCTGGCCAACGCGGGCCGGCACTCGGGCGCCGGCGCGGTGACGATCGACGTCAGCCACCGGGGTCCCGCCCTGCGCCTCACCGTCACCGACGACGGCCACGGCGGGGCGGATCCGTCCCGGGGCAGCGGCCTTAGCGGCATCGAGCGCAGGCTGGCCGCCTTCGACGGCGTCCTCGCGCTGAACAGCCCGGCCGGCGGCCCCACCACCGCGGTCGTGGAGATCCCCCGGGCGTTCCCGGGCGTGGCCAGGGAGAGCACGGTCCCGCGGTGGAAGATCCGGCTGATGTCGGTCTGCTACGGACTGTTCTGGCTCCCCCTGTTCCCGCAGGGCCTCGTCACCATGGGCTTCAAGATCTTCGGAGCCGAGGACCGAAGCTGGTTCCTCGCGCTCTACCTGCCCGAGCCCCTCCAGTGGCCCACCACCGTCGCGATGGTCGCCCTGGGCGGTGGCATGCTTCTGTACGGCGCGTCCGTGTCGCGCCAGATCAAGGACGCCGAGGGAGGGGGGTGCGGGTGAGGGTCGTCCTGGCCGAGGACCTCTACCTGCTCAGGGACGGCCTGGTGCGGCTGCTCCAGGCCCACGGCTTCGAGATCGTGGCGGCGGTGGAGTCCGGGCCCGAGCTGCTGAAGGCCCTGCTCGACGCGCGGCCCGACGTGGCGGTCGTGGACGTCCGCCTGCCGCCCACCTTCACCGACGAGGGCCTGCAGGCGGCGCTCGCGGCCCGGCGTTCCATCCCCGGCCTGCCGGTGCTCGTCCTGTCCCAGCACGTGGAGCAGTTGTACGCCCGCGAGCTGCTCGCCGACGGCAGCGGGGGCGTCGGTTACCTGCTCAAGGACCGGGTGTTCAACGCCGGCCAGTTCGTTGACGCCGTGCGCAGGGTCGCCTCCGGCGGCACGGCGATGGACCCGGACGTGATCGCCAGACTGCTGGCCAGCAACGCCGGCAACGAGCCGCTCGGGCGGCTCAGCCCGCGCGAGCGCGAGGTGCTCGAACTCATGGCGGAGGGCCGCTCCAATGCCGCGATCGCGCAGCGGCTGTTCCTCAGCGAGAGCGCCGTGTCCAAGCACACCGCGAACATCTTCGCCAAGCTGGACCTGGCGGCCTCCGACGACGACAACCGCAGGGTGCTGGCCGTGCTCGCCTACCTCAACGGCACCCGGGGCTGACCGCGCCCCCGGGAAATGTCACCCCCAGACGCTACCGTTCTAAGACGGACGTTTCGAAGGGGATGGATCACGGTGAAGTTCCAGGTGACCCGCGATGTCCTGGCCGACGCGGTGGCTTGGACGGCCCGCACGCTGCCGGGCCGTCCCGCCGTGCCCGCGCTGTCCGGCATCCTGCTCGACGCGCTGGACGGCGGTCTCACGCTGTCGGCGTTCGACTACGACGTCTCCGCGCGCGCCTCGATCGAGGCGGACGTCGCCGAGCCCGGCACGACGCTGATCCCGGGCCGGGTGCTCGCCGAGATCACCAAGAGCCTGCCCGACCAGCCGGTGCAGATCGCCACCTCGGGCTCCGAGGTCGTGCTGACCTGCGGCGGCGCCGAGTTCGGGCTGCTCACGATGCCCGTCGAGGACTTTCCCACGCTGCCCGCGATGCCACAGAAGGCGGGCGCGGTCGGCGGCGGGGTCTTCGCCGCCGCGGTCGGCCAGGTCGCCGTGGCCGCCAGCCGTGACGCCTCGCTTCCCGTGCTCACCGGTGTGCGGGTCGACATCGAGGGGGACGTCGTCTCGCTGGCCGCCACCGACCGCTACCGCATCGCCGCCCGCGAGTTCCTGTGGAACTCCGCACGGCCGGAGCAGCGGGCCGCGGTCATCGTGCCCGCCAAGGTGATGGTCGAGGTCGGCCGCACGTTGCGCGCCGGCGAGGTGTCCATCGGCCTCGGCGAGGGCATCGCCGGGTTCGAGTGCGCCGACCGGGTCACCACGGTCCGCCTGCTGGACGACCAGTTCAAGGACTACCGCTCGCGCCTCACCGACGACTGGTCGATCAGGGCGAGCGTCACGGTCGCGCCGTTCGTCGAGGCCGTCAAGCGCGTGGCGCTGGTCGCCGAGCACAACAGCGCGATCCGGCTGTCGTTCACGCAGGGGCAGGTGCTGATCCAGGCGGGCGGCGGCGAGATCGGCCGCGGCGCGGAGGCGGTGGCGGCGGAGCTCGACGGCGAGGACATCCAGATCGCCTTCCAGCCGCACTACCTGCTCGACGGGCTCGCGGGCGTGGAGACCGAGAGCGCCCGCGTCCACCTGGCCTCGTCGACCAGGCCGGTGCTGATCACCGACGACGCGGACGACCCCGCGTTCCGTTATCTGGTGATGTCTCTGCGGCTGGGCTGAGGCCGCACGGCGTCAGCCCAGGTCAGTCGAGCAGTTCCGAAGTATCGCTGAGCGCGATCGCGATGTGCTCCATGCAGGCGTGGCCGGCGCGCTCTGCGGCCGCCGCGTCGCCCGCGGCGATGGCCCGCGCGATGGCGTCGTGGGGGATGTGGCCGTTCTCCAGCGGAGCGCCCGCCGCGGCGATGCTCGCGCGCAGGGCCGCGGAGAAGTCCTTGTACAGCTCGATCAGCACGCGGTTGTGCGTCGCCTCCACCACCGCGACGTGGAAGGCGAGGTCGGCCTCGACGAAGGCGTTGACCTCGGCCTCGGCCCATGCCTGCTCCCTGCGGAGCAGGGCGGCCTCGATCAGCTCGATGTCGCCCTTGGTCCGCCGGACGGCCGCGAGCTTGGCGGCCTCCACCTCCAGGGCGCGGCGCACCTCAAGGATCTCAAGGTGCTCGGCCGCCCGCAGCCGCCGCGCCATCGCTCCCGACAGCTCGCTGGTGGCGCGGACGTAGGTGCCGTCACCCTGCCGGCACTCCAGCAGGCCGGCGTGCGTGAGGGCGCGAACGGCCTCACGCACGGTGTTGCGGCCTACTCCGAGCTGCTCGGCGAGCACCGTCTCCGTCGGGATCTTGGCGTGCAGGTGCCAGGATCCCGAGGTGATCTGATCCTTCAGCTGCTCGATCACCTGGTCGACGAGCGAAGCCCGCTGCGCCGTACGCAGACTCACAGTCAGCCTCCTCCGGGAAACCAATCATCCGACGAGTCGGTGATTGGTTGAACTTGACTAACCCGGAGTCTACCTGTCGAACCGCCGGACCGGGCGGGGGAGGGTCACCGTGCGAAGACCGCGGACGTCACGGCACCGGCCACGGTCGACCGCACGCCGACCGCTTCCAGCGCCTTACGATACGCGGCCGTCTGCTGGGGGCGCCTGCCCGCCCGTCCCCAGAGATCGCCGAGCTCCCGCCAGACCGCCGCGATCTGCCGCCCGGTGAACGCCCCGATCTGCGGAGCCTCCTCCAGCAGCTCGCCCGCGCGTTCCAGAGTCGCCTCCAGAGCGCCGTCGGACCGTGCCAAAGCGACATCGGCCAGCACCAGGTGCGCCAGGGCCGCAATCGTGCACGGTTCCTCGGCGAGCCGGGTCAGCGCCTGCCTGGCGAGGTCCTCCGCGTGGCCGGTGTCGCCGGACCTGAGCCGCAGGCGAGCCAGGACGACCAGGCTGCGCGCGTGCTCCGCCGACTCGTCCGGCACCATGCCGAACACCTCGCCGGCCCGTGCGACCAGCTCGTCGACGCGACGGGAGTCGCTGACGGCCTTGACGGCGCCGATCTCGGCCCAGCGCATGGCGACCCTCGCCATCTGGAGCGCGACCCGCGCCGGCCGGCCGGCCGACAGGGCGTCGTCGGCGAAGTGCACCGCGAGCGCGGAGTCCTCGCCTTCCGCCGCCGAGATGCTGGCCTGCCACAGCGACAGAATCTCGGTGGTGCGGTCCTCGGGCACGGGCACGCCGGTCGAGGCGAGCACCTGTTCGACGTACGGCAGACCGATCTCGGCCTCGGCGAGCGCCGCGGCGAGCTCGACGGCGACCTCACCGTGGAACAGTGACAGTTCCATAACCTGTGCCAGCGCCTCGGCGCCGAGGTCACGTGCCCGCATGAGATCGCCGGCCTTTTGGTAACACCGGCATAGCGCCACGGTAAGAGGAACGTCCGCCAAACGCTCCGGATGCGCCGCGGCTTCGCGGCGCAGGCGCTCGTACGCCTCCACCGCGCGGCCGATCTTGCCCTGGGCCTCCAGGGCACGCGCCCGCCCGAGCCGGGCGTGCGCGGCGAGGAGCGCGTTGTCCTCACCTGCGGCCTTGACGATGTCGCCGAACCGGTCGGCGGCCAGGGCCGGATCTCCGTGGTAAAGCTCCAGCTCGGCGTGGCGAAGGCCGAGCTCGGTGTCGATCCGCTGGCGCGGCTCTATGCCGTGCAGCAGGAACTCGGTGGTGCAGCCCAGGCGCTCCGCGAGCAGACGGGCCACCACCGGCGTAGGCGTACGCTTGCCGGACTCGATGAGAGAGACATAACTGTCGGATAGGTCGGGTCCCGCCAACTGGGCCTGAGACATTCGCCTGCTCAGCCGCAGTCCGCGGACGCGATCACCGATGGTTCCCTGACTCGGCATGTGATCTCTTAGGGCGGGGATATGGTCAATGGTTCCGCCATGATGGCACGAAGGAGCCGAATCGGGTATACCCACGTCAAGAATCCCGAGGGCGAAGTTGTCTCACGCCTCGGGATTCAGGACGAAAGTGGACTAATCATCGTCGTCAGAACCGGGAAACAGCATCTGACAGACCTCCAGGTACAAGGTCTCGGGATACGGAATGAAGGGGACGGTCGACAGGGCCTGATCTTGACCCGCCGACTCCAGGACGAACTCGCCGTATCCGAGCATGCGTCCCAGCAGGGAGCGCTGGAAGCTCATGTCCGTGACCTTGCCCAGAGGCATCATGTCGACGCGACGGGTTATGAGCCCTCTTGTCAACAGCATGCGTTTGGACGTCACCACGAAGTAGTCAACCGACCACTCTGCCACTTTCCATACGAAGCGGACCAATAAGAGCAGCCACGCCCACCAGACGATGACGAGCGCCTGGGAGCCCTGGTTCTCTCCGAGCCACTTGCTCAGCAGCCCCGCGAGGACCAGGCCGCCGAAGACCTCGGCGACCGGCCGCAACAGGACGGCCGGATGGCGCCGCACCATGATGACTTGGTGTTCTTGGGGGAGAAGGTAACGGTTGACCGACGACGGAGCAGAGTCTCCGTGGGTCACCAGCCTCATGTCAGCCTCATGTCAGCTTCGTGAAGAATAGCGCCAGCGAATCCGCGGCATTCACCACAGTGTCCATTGCTCCCTTGACCGCGCTTGCCGCGTCAGCCGGTCTGGTGAACAGGTAGAAAGCCACAAACGCGATGGCTGCGTACGTTAGAACCTTCTTGACCTGCACTGCCGCCTCCGATTACCACTCACCCACTGCACCCACCGTATACATTACCCAGCCGTCAGGCTCGGTAAAGCGCATCCGGACCCCTCAGTCTTTAGGGGTCTGGATGTGACCTGCGTCACTCCCGCTCGGTGGCGACCGTCGCCAGCACCTGAAGGTGCTTGCGTGCGATGCGCTCCACGAGACCCGGGTACGCGTAACCAGTGACCTCCATCGCACCGTGGTGAGCCGCTTCGATGCAGCGTGCCACCGTCGCGGCCGGATGAACCCCGGCGAACTCGACCTTAAGCACGGTCTCGACCTGTGTATAGGCGTCAATCTCCGGCCGCTGGTCCATGGGCTCTCCCCAGTGCGCGTCCCGCGGCACCGGGTGCCGGGGAACACAATGACATCGTCATCACCGTGTGTACCCACTGAAACACAGTATGTAACGAGACGTGTGTCAACCAGAGGAAGAAGAAGGAAAAGGATTCGGACGACTCTGATGACCAAGAGGCGTCGCGAGGCTCGAACGCCCCAAGAGAGTCAGACGACCCCGTACAGGCGGTCACCGGCGTCCCCGAGCCCCGGGACGATGTAACCGTGCTCGTTCAGCCGCTCGTCCAGAGCGGCCGTCACCACGCGCACCGGGCCGGCCGAGTCGGTGAAGACACCCTCCAGGTAGGCCAGCCCCTCCGGCGCCGCCAGCAGGCAGATGGCCGTGACGTCCTCGGCGCCCCGCTCGAACAGCAGCCGGATCGCCGCGGCCAGCGTGCCGCCGGTCGCGAGCATCGGGTCCAGCACGAAGCACTGGCGGCCGGACAGATCCTCCGGCAGGCGGGTCGCGTAGGTCTCCGCCTTGAGGGTGCCCTCGTCGCGGACCATGCCGAGGAAACCCACCTCGGCCGTCGGCAGCAGGCGGGTCATGCCGTCCAGCATGCCGAGGCCCGCCCGCAGGATCGGCACCACCAGGGGCGCCGGGCGCGTCAGCCGCACGCCGTGCGCGGGCGCCACGGGCGTGGTGACCGTCACGTCGGTGACCCTCACGTCGCGCGTCGCCTCGTAGGCGAGCAGCGTGACCAGCTCGTCGGCGAGACGGCGGAACGTCGGGGAGTCCGTGCGCTCGTCGCGAAGCGCGGTGAGCTTGTGCGCGACGAGCGGGTGGTCGACGACGAGGGTCTTCATGCTGGCCAACGGTAGCCGCTGGGGCCGGCTGAACGGTACGAGCCGGTCGGAAACGGTTATCTCCCGACGGGGAGGCCGCGGTCACCCGTTTTTGATCACAATTTGCCCGACGGGCGTACGGGGGCCCAACGATTCTGGGAGCATTGCCAACCGTACGAACCGCGTCGGTGGGGTGAAGATGACAGACGTAGACGCTCTTGACTTCGCCATCGTGGTCTACCGCGAGGACGACCGCTGGGAAGCCGAGATGTTGCCCGTGGGTCTGACGGCCGACCTGCACGGCCTGATCCACGCCCTTCGCCAGCAGCCGAGCATGGGTGCCACGATTGGCCTGGTCGCCGTTGGGGATGACTTCTTCGTGGCATTAAGGGTGTTCGGCGAGCGCGTCGACGTCTTCCTCTCCGATATCACCGCGGCGTGGGACTGGCCCCTGGCCCAGCAGGTGCTCGAGTTCCTCGACGTCCCCGTCCCGGAGGAGGAGGAACTCGACATGGTCCTCCCTGCGGGAGACCTGTCGATCTTCGCCGACCTCGGGCTCGACGAGATGGAGCTCGGCGCCCTCTCCGGGGACCTCGAACTGCTGCCTGATGAGGTGCTGTCCAGCATCGCCGCCCGGCTCGGGTTCTCCCAGCCGTTTGAACGTGCCGTCGACTCAGCCATCGGCTGACCTCGGGAGCCCCGATCATGCCGCCGAGACCGTCCCGTAGCTCCTTGTTCGCCGCGGCCTTCGTCCGCATGTCCGACGGCTGGAACGGCGCCGAGGTGGACCTGGCGAACGTCGAGATCGCCGACGACCTCGGCGACGCCGTGCAGGACGCCCTCGGGCTGCAGGGCGACGAGCTCACCCTGCTCTGCGTCGAGGTCGAGGACGAATGGTTCGCCCTGGTCCGCTACCAGGACGAGGGCGAGCCGCGCGCCTTCCTCTCCGACGCGCACGCCGCCGCGGGGGACGCGCTCGGAGAGCTGTTCAACGAGCTGGCGGGTGTCGTGGTGCCGGACAAGGACGCCGACGTCGGGGTCCGCCCGGCGGGCGACTTCGAGCTGCTGCGCGACCTCGGCGTCAGCGCCGAGGAACTGCTGGAGCTGAGCATGGAGGAAGGGGTGCTCCCGGCGGACACCCTCTCGGTGATCGCCGAGAAGCTCTCGTTCGCCGACGAGTTCGACCGGCTGCGCTAGGCCGCGCCCGTCCTTCCCCGCGTCTGTCGGTCCCGCGCCCGTCAGGGCGGACAATCGTTGCTGTGAGCCTGCCATCCTTCGAGGAGCCGATGCGGCTCGCGCTGGACGAGGCCGTGCGTGCCGGGCGCCGCGGCGAGGTGCCCGTCGGCGCCGTCGTCCTCGGCCCGGACGGCGCCGTGCTGGCCGCCGCGGGCAACGAGCGCGAGTCCGCCGCCGACCCCACCGCCCACGCCGAGATCATCGCGCTGCGCGGGGCCGCGCGGGCGCTCGGGCGGTGGCGGCTGTCCGGGTGCACGCTGGTGGTCACGCTGGAGCCGTGCACGATGTGCGCGGGCGCGGCCGTCCTCGCCCGCGTGGCCAGGATCGTCTACGGCGCCGTGGACGAGAAGGCGGGCGCCGCCGGCTCGCTGTGGGACGTCGTACGGGACCGGCGGCTCAACCACCGCCCCGAGGTGCTCCTCGGAGTGCTCGCCGAGGACTGCTCGGCCGTCCTGGCGGAGTTCTTCGCCGATCGACGCCGATGAACACCTCATTACGCCGCATAACGGGCGGCTGCCTCGCGCGAGCAGTGCCCCGGATCCGGTAGGCTGCTCGGCGGTGGAGTCGCCTAGTGGCCGAGGGCGCACGCCTCGAAAGCGTGTGATGGGGCAACTCATCCGTGGGTTCAAATCCCACCTCCACCGCCATCGGACAAGGCCTTCGACCCCGTCGTGACGGGGTCGGGGCCTTTGTCATGTCCGGGCCGAGTGTCCTGGGCCTGGTCAGATGTCGTAGAAGGGCTGGGCGTACTCGAATCCGCCGCGGATCTTCGGGGTGTACGTGGTCAGCGGGCGGCGTCCACGAGCCCGACCTCGACGGGCGGGGCCTCGGTGGCGAACGTGGTGGTCAGCACGTCCCGGATGCCGGGGATGTCGGTGGGTGGTTCCCGGCGTATCAGCATCCGCCCAGGCTGCTCGGCCCCGGCGACGGGGTCAACCGGTTATCGGCCGTCCAGGGTGGGCTCGTTGATCTCCAGGTCGTTGATCAGGCGCAGGGCCGCGCCGAGGGCGTGACCGACCAGGCCCACCGCCCCGGCCGTGCCCGCTCCGTCCGCCGCGTCGGCCTCGTCCGCGTGGCGCCCCGGCTCGCCGGGCACCTCGCCGTACTCGACGTGGAACGTGGATCCCTCGGCCCGCGCCGCCGCGCCGACGAGCGCGGCCACGGCGTGCGCCTTGGACGGCGGGACGGCCAGCGTGAGCGGCACCCGTACGGCGCGGTCGAGCCGTACGCCGTCCTCCGGGCCGCGGAAGAGCAGGGCGTGCAGGACGTCCTTGGCCTCGCGCAGCAGCGCCTCGGCCTCGGGTGAGCGGTGCGCGGGAGAGATCAGGGCGCCGCCCCGGGGCGGCGGGCCGAGAAGGTAGCCCTCGGCCTCCAGGACCTCGCGGCGCAGGGACCGGTAGCGGGCGGTGAACCCGGGCAGGGAGGTGGCGTCGAGGCCGAGCCGGCGGATCCGCGCCGGACGGTCGCCCTCGGCCTCCGGAGACGTGACCGGGTCGAGAGACTCCCCGTTCCAGGGGGCGCACCCGTGTGCCTCAGGGAGAGGCGTGGCGGCGTGCGCGTCCGCCTCGGGGCCTCGGGGAACCTGCCGGGGGATGGCGTAGGAGACCTCCTCCGACGGCAGGACGAACGCCATCAGCTGGTCGACCAGCCAGTCGGTGGGTTGCTCGCGGAGACGGCGCCGCACCCGTTCGCGCAGCTCTCCCGCGAGTTCTTCCCGGAGCTGGGCAACGATCTGAGTGACATCTCGCATTGGATAACCGCCCCGACGCCTGCGTTCCTGCGGCCAGTGGCCGTGTCGCCCCTGCGACGGTCGCAGCTTAGGAAGCCGGGAGGCGGCGGATGACGAGTACGGGAAGTGTTTTACCTAAGAGAGCGGCGGTTCGGCCTCACGGCCCGCCAGGACGTCGCCGGCGGCGGCGAGGGAGTCGACCTCAAGGACGCGGGCGTGCAGGACCGACCGCTGGTGGAGCGCGGCCCGGAGCGCGCGGTGCAGCCCGTCTTCGAGGTAGTACTCGCCCCGCCACTGCACGACGTGAGGGAAGAGGTCACCGTAGAACGTGGAGTCCTTGGCGAGCAGGGAGTGCAGGTCCAGCACCGCCTTCGTGGTGATCAGGGAGTCGAGCCTGACCTGCCGGGGCGGGATGCGCGCCCATTCGCGATGGGACAGACCATGCTCCGGGTACGGACGTCTGTCACCGACTGACTTGAAGATCACCCTATTGAGTTTAAGAGAGTTTTCATGCTCCGCCTGCTTCGGTGTCTGGTGTTGAGGTGGGGAACCACTCAGATGCCGCCGGAGAAGGTGTCGCACGCGCCCGGATCGCCCGACTTGTAGCCGGTGCCGAACCACTTCATACGCTGGTCCGCCGTGCCGTGGGTGAAGCCCTCGGGGTTGACCCGGCCCTGCGCCTTCTCCTGGATCCTGTCGTCGCCGACGGCCGCCGCGGCGTCGAGGGCCTCCTGGATGTCGGTGTCGGTGAAGGGCTTCTCGTAGAAGCCGGTGTCCACGGCGTTCTTCGCCCAGATTCCCGCGTAGCAGTCGGCCTGGAGCTCCAGGCGCACGGAGCCGCTCTCGGGGCCCTGGCGGTCCTCGCCGACGCGCTCCATGGTCCCGAGGAGGTCCTGCACGTGGTGGCCGTACTCGTGGGCGATGACGTACGCCTGGGCGAACGGGCCGCCCTTGGCGCCGAACTTGCTCTGCAGCTCGTCGAAGAAGGTCAGGTCCAGGTACACCCGCTTGTCGGCCGGGCAGTAGAACGGCCCGACCTGCGAGGTGGCCTGCCCGCATCCCGTGCCGACTGCCTGCGAGAACAGCACGGTCTTGGCCGAGGTGTAGGAGGACCTGCCCGCCTGGTCGAACGCGTCCTTCCAGTACGCCTGGATGCTGTTGACCACGCCGACGACCCGGCAGTTCTCCGACTGGTCGGCGTCGGAGCCCTTCCGGCACTCGGAGGTGAGGTCGGAGGCCGGCTGGGCGCCGGTGGAGTCACCGCCGCCGCCGAGGATCTCGCCGGGGTTGACCCCGAACAGCAGGGCGGCCAGCAGGGCGATGACCCCCACCGCGCCGCCGCCGATGGCGAGCCCGCCGCCACGGAGGCCGCCTCCGCCTCCACGGTTCTCGACCTGGGAGGCGTCTAGGTCGACATCGTCCCGGAAGTCCATTGGCCGATCCTTATCTGCGTCCTTGTGCGCGGCTTCGGTCTGAACTGCGGCTGCTACTGCCCTCTAGTGAAACGATCATGCACGGCGCTGGTGAATGGCCAGGTAGAGCCACTTCTACGTGAACTCAACGGTGGGAGAAAGCCGCGCGGCGCCCACGTCCGGCGGCCGCCCGGTTCTCCGTTCGTTCAAGACCGTCACCGCCGCACGCCAACGCTCGGCAGGGATCGGCTCCGCCCGCGCGCGGGCTCCCGGGGCGCGCCCGGCCCGCTGATTAGCGTGACGGGCAAGTGATCATCGGTGGAGGGAGGGCGCGGCCTTGGGTCCTGCCGACGACGTCCCGCCGCCCGCGTACTTCGTCAGAAGCCTGCCGATCATGCCGACGGGCGCGTGGCTGCGGGCCCACGTCGTCTCCCGCGGCCCGTACGCGGCCGGGTTGCTCCTCGCCATGGCCGCCGGGTTCGGCCTGGCCCTCGGCGTCACCCCGTCGTGCCCTCAACCCGTCCCGGCTCCGCACCGGAGCGGCGGGCACGGTGTCCCTCCCTACCCGTCCCTCATCCGTCCGGCGCCGCCGAACATGCTGCGTACGGGGACTCCATGAATCGTATACGAACGTGCATATGCACGTGCATCTGTACGTTCTCCGCGACTGGGAGTAATATGTCGTACCTGAATGACGACCGGCGTGCCCAGAGAGGTGCCGCTCACGTCCGCGGCAGACACGCGGGGCCATCGGCGGATGCATCGGCCGGCCTGCACGAAGAACCGATCACCTGTCCAGGGAGCGCCACATGGTCAGCGAGCACGCCGTCAGCGGGAAGCAGGCCGGGACGGCGCCGACCTGGCCCCGCGGCGGGCCGACGGTCCTGCGCATGGCGCTCGGCCACCATCTGCGGCGGCTCCGCGAGGCCAGGGGCATCACCCGCGACGAGGCCGGCTACGCGATCCGGGGCAGCGAATCCAAGATCAGCCGATTAGAACTCGGCCGGAGCCCCATCAAGACACGGGATCTGGCCGACCTGCTCACGCTCTACGGCATCACCGACGAACGGGAACGCGAGGCCCTGACGGCCATGGCCCGCCAGGCGGGCCTCCCGGGATGGTGGCACGAGTTCGCCGGCCTGTTGCCCGGCTGGTTCGAGCCCTACGTCGGGCTGGAGGAGGCCGCCTCCGTCATCCGCGCCTACGAGGTGCAGTTCATCCCCGGCCTGCTGCAGACCCCTGACTACGCGCGCGCCGTCATCCGCCTGGTCCACGGCGCCGAGCCCCCGGACGACATCGACCGCCGGGTCGGCCTGCGCATGAGGCGCCAGCACAGGCTGCTGCGCGCCGACGGGCTACGGCTGTGGGCGATCGTGGACGAGGCGGCGCTGCGCCGCCCGCTCGGCGGCCCCGGCGTGCAGCGCGCCCAGCTGGAGCACCTCATCACGGCCGCCGCGGCGCCCAACATCTCGCTGCAGGTGCTGCCCTTCGCGGCCGGCGGGCACGCCGCGGCCGGCGGCCCGATCACCATCCTGCGCTTCGCCGAGGCCGCGATCTCGGACGTGGTCTACCTGGAACAGCTCGCCAGCGCCCTGTACCTCGACAAACGGGCCGACGTCGACGACTACACCGCCATCATGAACGAACTCACCGTGCAGGCCGCCCCCATCGGCGAAACCCCCACCCTGATCAAGTCCATCATCGACGACCTCTGACGCCCGCCCCCGGACAGCACGAAGGCCCCGGCTGGATCGGTCCGGGGCCTTCGTGTTTCTGCTGCTCAACCAAGCGCGGAGGATAGGAGATTCGAACTCCTGAGGGGTTGCCCCCAACACGCTTTCCAAGCGTGCGCCCTAGGCCAACTAGGCGAATCCTCCGTCGAGAAGCTTACCGGACTCCGGCGGGGGCGTGGACCACGGTGGACGGCCACGAAACGGTCTCGGTGTGCCGGGAGGACGCTCGATCGGTGTTCTGGGGCCACGAGCACTGCCGGGCGCGGCTAGACTGTCACCGGACCCCTCGCGCGGCGTCATCCTGTGAACCTCCCCAGGGCCGGAAGGCAGCAAGGATAAGCGGGCTCTGGCGGGTGTGCGAGGGGTCTCTTCGCTGGGGCCACCGTCGTCAGGCGGGCGATCCGATCGCCGCGCGTGACGCCTGTGGGCCGCCGGCGCTTCGCACTCCGACCCCCTAGGCGAGGAGACGGCATGAGTCTCGCTCTCTACCGCAAATATCGGCCTGGGACGTTCGCCGAGGTCAAGGGTCAGGAACACGTCACCGAGCCGCTCCGGCAGGCGCTGCGCACCGGGCGCATCAACCACGCCTACCTGTTCAGCGGCCCGCGTGGCTGCGGCAAGACCTCCAGCGCGCGCATTCTCGCCCGCTCGCTGAACTGCGAGAAGGGCCCCACGCCCGACCCTTGTGGCGTCTGCGAGTCCTGCGTGGCGCTCGCGCCCACCGGGCCGGGCCACCTGGACGTCATCGAGATCGACGCCGCCTCGCACGGTGGCGTGGACGACGCCCGCGACCTGCGCGAGCGCGCGTTCTTCGCGCCGGTCGCCGCGCGTTTCAAGATCTACATCATCGACGAGGCGCACATGGTGACCCGCGAGGGTTTCAACGCGCTGCTCAAGCTCGTCGAGGAGCCTCCGCCGCACCTGAAGTTCGTCTTCGCGACCACCGAGCCCGAGAAGGTCATCGGCACCATCAAGTCGCGAACCCACCACTATCCCTTCCGGCTCATGCCGCCGGCGACGCTGCGCCAGCTCATGGAGGAGATCCTCGGCTCGGAGTCCGTGCCGTACGAGCCCGCCGCGCTGCCGCTGGTCGTGCGCGCGGGCGCCGGGTCGGCCCGTGACTCGCTGTCGATCCTCGACCAGCTCCTCGCGGGCGCGGACGACGCCGGGATCACCTACGCCCGCGCCGTCTCGCTCCTGGGGTACACCGACGCCGACCTGCTGGACGAGATCGTCACCGCGTTCGCGCGGCGCGACGGGGCCAAGGTCTTCGCGGCGGTCAACCGGATCATCGAGGGGGGACACGATCCGCGCCGGTTCGCCGCCGACCTCCTTGAGCGCTTCCGCGACCTGGTGGTGATCGCCAACGTCCCCGAGGCGACGTCCAGCGGCCTGCTCGACCATCCGGCCGACGAGCTGGAGCGGCTCGCCGCGCAGGCGGCCTCGATGGGGCCCGCCGAGCTGACCCGGGCGGCCGAGGTGTTCAACGCCGGGCTGACCGAGATGCGCGGCGCGACGTCCCCCAGGCTGCTCCTGGAACTCATGTGCGCCCGCGTGCTGCTCCCCGGCGCCGAGGGGGGCGAGGCGGCGATGATGGCCCGCCTGGAGCGCCTGGAGCGCGGCGGGGTCGTGGCCGCGGCGCCGGCCGCCGTCGCGGCGCCCGCCGAGCCTTCCCCCGCCCCGCGGCCCGCGGCACGGCCGGAGCCCGCCCCGGCGGCCCCGCGTGCGGAGGAGGCGGAACGGGCCGAGCCGCGCCCGCCCGCCGCGCGTCCCGCGGCCGACGACTGGCCCGCCGCGGCGAAGCCGGGGTCGGGCGGGCAGCCACGCCGTCCGGAGCCCGCCTCAGACCCCGCGCCCGCTCCCCGGGTGGCTCCGCAGGGCGGCGCCCTGCAGCACACCTGGCCGCAGGTTCTCGACGTGCTCAGGCGGCGCTCCCCGGCGGTCTGGGCGAACGTGAGCACGCACGCCGAGGTCATCGGCGTCGAGGGGAACATCGTCACCTTGGGCTACAGCCAGGTCGGCGCCATGCGCTATTTCGTCAACGGCACCAAGGACACGGTGGTGGCGGCGGCGATCGCCGAGGTCATGGGCGGCACGTGGAAGGTCGAGGCCGTCGTCGCCGGGTCCTCGGGGCCGTCCGCCGGCGCCGCGCCGGCGCGGCAGGCTCCGCCCGCGGCCCGCCCGGCGCCGTCCCGGCCGGAGAACGCCGCCCCTGCCCCGGCCCCGCAGGCGTCCCCGTCTCCCCAGGCGGCCCCGTCCGCGCAGGCGTCTCCGCCCGCGCGGCGGCAGCCGGCCGCGGGACGGCCCCAGGCCCCGTCGTCGCAGGCCGACGACGACCCCTGGCCGGACGCCCCGCCTCCGGACGACGTCGGCGGCCCTCCCGGCGGCGGGCGCGGCCCGGCGCGCGGCGGGCTCGCGGCGGCGCGCTCGGCGGCGAACGCGGCGGCCCAGGCCGGTCCCCGGCAGGCGGGCGCGACCGGCTGGCCGGACGCGGTGCCCGGCCGTACCGGGGCCGTGGAGGCCGATGAGGTCGACCCGGACAACGACGCGGACGCCGACGCCGACGCGCTGACCGGCATGGCCCTGGTCCAGCGGGAACTGGGCGGCCAGATCATCGGAGAGATCGACCACAGCTAGCGCCCTAGCCGATTCCTTGTCCGGAGCTGGCGATTCCTGACCCGATCCGGCGCGCCGTTGGCACGCGCCTGGACGGAAGCGGAAGGTCCCGCCGTCCGGAGAGAGCCGGCGTTGACCCTGTCCGGGGATGGTCGTGACTCGGACGGAATCGGCGGTGTCCGCGCGTCCCGCGGCGCCCCTCGGCCGATCCGGGGCCGGGGAGCCCTCCCCGGCGCGTGGCCCGTCCGCCGCGCCGCGCCGGGAACGGCGTCCCCACAGGCACACCCGGCCCCGCCGCCACCGCGATGTCCCCGGCCCCGACCTGCGGCGGGCGGCGCGGGCGCGGCGCGCCCCGCGGGGGCGGCGGTCCGAACACCACCGTGCGCCAGTGCAACATGCGTGGCAAACCCCGTAGGCTCGTGCCACACGCGAAGCCATGAGGAGCGCACGATCGTGAATCCAGGGGATGTCAATCTGCAGCAGTTGCTGGAGCAGGCGCAGCTCATGCAGCAGCAGCTCGCGACGGCCCAGCAGGAGCTCAGCGACGCGCAGATCGAGGGGTCCGCAGGAGGCGGCCTCGTCGTCGCGACCGTCAACGGCAGCGGCGAGCTGCTGGAGCTGAAGATCAGTCCCAAGGCCGTCGACGCCGGCGACCCGCAGGACACGGCCGACACGATCGCCGACCTGGTGATCGCCGCGGTGCGCGACGCCGTCCGCGCGGCCAGCGAGCTCCAGCAGGAGAAGCTGGGCCCGCTGGCGCAGGGGCTCGGCGGGGGCGGATTCCAACTGCCAGGGTTCTGACCGTCATGTACGAGGGGGTCGTCCAGAACCTGATCGACGAGCTCGGCCTGCTGCCCGGCGTCGGTCCGAAAAGCGCGCAGCGGATCGCCTTCCACTTGCTGGCCGCGGACCCGGTCGACGTCAAACGCCTGGCGCACGCGCTGCTGGAGGTCAAGGAGAAGGTTCGCTTCTGCCGGGTCTGCGGCAACGTCGCGTCCGAGGAGGAGTGCCGGATCTGCCGGGACGCCCGGCGCGACCCGCACGTCATCTGCGTGGTGGAGGAGCCGAAGGACGTCGTGGCCATCGAGAAGACCCGCGAGTTCCGCGGGCGCTACCACGTTCTCGGCGGGGCGATCAGCCCGATCGAGGGGGTGGGCCCCGACGACCTGCGGATCCGCGAGCTGATGACGCGGCTGGCGGACGGGCAGGTCACCGAGCTGATCCTGGCGACCGACCCGAACCTCGAAGGGGAGGCCACGGCGACCTATCTCGCCCGTCTGGTCAAACCCATGGGTTTGAAAGTCACACGATTGGCCAGCGGACTGCCGGTGGGCGGAGACCTCGAGTACGCCGACGAGGTCACTTTGGGCCGCGCTTTCGAAGGACGGAGGTTGCTGGATGTTTGACGAGTGGAATGCTCTGGCCGACAGCGTCGCGGCGCACACGCAGAACTACCTCGACGGGCTGACGAGGCTCGCCGGCGGTGAGGGGGGTGACGCCATACTCGCGATGCTGCTGGTCGAGGTGTCGCAGGTCAGCCTGGCCGGCGCCCAGCTCGGGGCCGTCCAGGACGTGATCCTGCAGGGCAACGTCGAGCCCGCGACCGGTCCCGACCCCGACCTGGACGGCATGCGCACGGCGCTCGCCACACGCCTCGGCCCCGTGGACGACTACGTCGAGGTCTTCGACCCGTACAAGGACACCGGGGTCACGCACTACCGCCTGTCGGACGACCTCACCGCGGTCGCCGCCGACCTGGTCCACGGCCTCGGCCACTACCGGGCCGGCCGCCCGCTGGAGGCCCTGTGGTGGTGGCAGTACTCCTACTTCAACACCTGGGGCAACCACGCCGGCGCGGCGCTGCGCGCCCTGCAGGCGCTCGTCGCGCACACGCGGCTGGACGTGGTGGAGGAGTCGACGATCGCCTGATCCTCGGGGCGGTCCGCGCGGAGGAGCGGCCGTACGGACGGCGTGAAGTGCCCGGTTGTCCACATAGTGGGTAATTCAGTCGGCTCCGCAGAGCGCCCAAGTAGACTGTGAGCTCCGCAGACCGAACCTTTGGGAGACATCCCGTGGCGCTCGTTGTCCAAAAATACGGTGGTTCCTCCGTCGCCGACGCATCGCGCATCAAGCGTGTGGCCCAGCGGATCGTCGCGACGAAAAAAGCCGGCAACGACGTCGTGGTCATCGTCTCGGCGATGGGTGACACGACCGACGAGCTGCTCGACCTGGCCCAGCAGGTGTCGCCGCTGCCTCCGGGCCGCGAGCTGGACATGCTGCTGACCGCGGGCGAGCGCATCTCGATGGCCCTGCTGGCCATGGCGATCGCCAACCTCGGCCACGAGGCCCGGTCCTTCACCGGCTCGCAGGCCGGGGTGATCACCGACTCCACGCACGGCAAGGCGCGCATCATCGACGTGACGCCCGGCCGTATCCGTGAGGCCCTGGACATCGGCCAGATCGCGATCGTGGCCGGCTTCCAGGGCGTCTCGCAGGACACCAAGGACATCACGACGCTCGGCCGCGGCGGCTCCGACACGACGGCGGTCGCGCTGGCGGCGGCGCTGGAGGCCGACGTCTGCGAGATCTACACCGACGTCGACGGCATCTTCACCGCCGATCCGCGCATCGTCTCCGCCGCGCGCCAGATTCCTCGCATCGCCTACGAGGAGGCCATGGAGATGGCCGCGTGCGGCGCCAAGATCCTCCACCTGCGCTGTGTGGAGTACGCCCGGCGGTTCGACCTGCCGATCCATGTCCGGAGCTCCTTCAGCAGCAGGGAAGGCACCTGGGTCGTCTCCGACCCCTATACCGAAGGAAACGTGATGGAGCAGCCGATCATCTCCGGCGTCGCGCACGACCGCAGCGAGGCGAAGATCACCGTGGTCGGGGTGCCCGACAAGGTCGGCGAGGCGGCGGCCATCTTCAGGACGCTCGCGGACGCCGAGATCAACATCGACATGATCGTCCAGAACATCTCGGCGGCGGCCACCGGGCGCACCGACATCTCCTTCACGCTGCCCTCCGCCGACGCCACGGTCGCCGTCACGGCGCTCAAGCGCATCCAGGGCGAGATCGGCTTCGAGAAGATCCTCTTCGACGACCAGATCGGCAAGGTCTCGCTGGTGGGCGCGGGCATGCGCTCCCACCCCGGCGTCACCGCCACCTTCTTCGGCGCCCTGGCCGACGCCGGCGTCAACATCGAGATGATCTCCACCTCCGAGATCCGCATCTCGGTCATCGTGGGGCAGGAGGACGTCGACGCCGCCGTCACCGCCGCGCACCGCGCCTTCGACCTCGACGCCGACCAGGTCGAGGCCGTCGTCTACGGAGGTACCGGCAGATGAGCGTCTCGTCCGAGCAGACCGGCCAGGAAGGTTCCCGCGCAGTGAACACCAAGCCCACTCTCGCCGTCGTCGGGGCCACCGGGGCCGTCGGCACCGTGATGCTGGAGATCCTTTCCGGCCGTCCCGACGTGTGGGGCGAGATCCGCCTGATCGCCTCCGCGCGCTCCGCGGGCAGGCGGCTGCGGGTCCGTGGCGAGGAGGTCGAGGTCATCGCCCTCTCGCCCGAGGCGTTCGACGGCGTGGACGTCGCCATGTTCGACGTGCCGGACGAGGTGTCGGCCGAGTGGGCGCCGATCGCGGCGTCCCGCGGCGCGGTGGCGGTGGACAACTCCGGCGCCTTCCGCATGGACCCGCAGGTGCCGCTGGTGGTGCCGGAGTGCAACCCCGAG
This sequence comes from Sphaerisporangium siamense, assembly GCF_014205275.1. NCBI lineage: Bacteria > Bacillati > Actinomycetota > Actinomycetes > Streptosporangiales > Streptosporangiaceae > Sphaerisporangium > Sphaerisporangium siamense. The sequence goes on along the minus strand of NZ_JACHND010000001.1, from coordinate 1,490,887 downwards.
CAGGTGCGCGAGCGGCCCCGGGGCATCATCGCCAACCCCAACTGCACGACGCTGTCCATGATGGCCGCGCTCGGCGCCCTGCACCGCGCGTACGGCCTGCGCGAGCTGGTCGTGGCCTCCTACCAGGCCGTCTCCGGCATGGGCGTCTCCGGGCCCGAGCGGCTCTACGACGAGGTCGAGGCGGTGGCGGGCAACCGCACGCTCGGCACGGTGGCGGGCGACGTCCGCAAGGCCGTCCCCGACCTGGTCGACTCGCCGTTCCCGGCGCCGCTCGCCTTCAACGTGGTCCCGGCCGCCGGGTCGTACAAGGGCGACGGCTGGTTCTCCGAGGAGCTCAAGGTCCGCAACGAGTCCCGGAAGATCCTCGGCATCCCCGACCTGAAGGTCTCGGCGACCTGCGTGCGGGTGCCCGTGGTCACCACCCACTCGCTGGCGGTCCACGCCACGTTCGAGCGGCCGGTGACGGTCGAGGAGGCCCGGGCGGTGCTGGACGCGGCCCCCACGGTGGTCGTGCTGGACGATCCCGAGAACGGCGTGTTCCCGACCCCGGCCGACGTCGTCGGCACCGATCCGACCTACGTCGGCCGCATCCGCCAGGCGCTCGACTTCCCGAACACGCTCGACATGTTCGTGTGCGGCGACAACCTGCGCAAGGGCGCGGCGCTCAACACCGCCGAGATCGCCGAGCTGGTCGCGGCCGAGTTCCAGGGCCGCTGAGCCCGCCGCGGTGGGAGTCCCCCCGGGGGCTCCCACCCACGCGCCGGCGAGGGTGTCAGAGGAACGTGATGTCCCAGTGGCTCGGCTCGTTGGCGTACATCGTGCGCCCCTGCGGGCGGCGTTCGCTGTAGGTTCCCGCGCCGTCGCCGCGCACCTCGCCCCGCTGCTTCGTGCGGATGTACCGGTCGACGCACTTGTTGTGTTCGATGTCCAGCTTGTAGCCCTGGCCGTGGCTGCGGGGCCCGTGCGCGTGGCCGATCTCGGTGCCTCCGGTCACGACGATCGGGCAGCCGCTGCGGCGCTTCAGGTCGACCACCCCCCACAGGGTGCCGAGCCGCACGGTGTCCAGCGAGGTGCACGAGCGCCGGTGGCGGCTCGCGCAGTGCCCGGACGACCGCCACCTGAGCCCCGCGTGGCGGAGCCGCCGCGCGGCCTGGGCGTGCCCCAGGCGCAGGGCGTGGTAGAGCCTGTGTTGCCTCCACAGGGCGGCGCCGAGCACGCCCGTGCGCGCCTGGGCGGCCGCCGCGGCCCGGCTCAGCCGCGGGGCGTTGGTCGCGTAGCGCGTTGCGGGCAGCGCGTTGTTCAAGGTGCGGACGCGCGCGGTGTGGCGCGCGGCCGGTGACGTCGCGTCGGGCCGGTGCCGGGCGGCGTCGCCGGCCTCGTGCGCGGCGGCCGGCCGCCGTGGGGCGGAAGCGGAGGCGGGCCGCGCGGAGGCCAGCCCCGTCACTGTGATCTGCACGGCGAGCAACGCGCAGGCACCGAGCCACGCGGGCCCGCGTCCACCGGGATGCAAACCCATATTCGTCCTCTGTCGCAGGGCGCCCCTCCGCCACACGAGGATCTATCCCATTCAGGGAAAGTGCTGACTCCACTACTCTGCGTGTTTTTGCGCGAAAATGGCGGACAAGCTGGCCGTCTGTGACCTTGACGGGCTGCGGGCCGTACAGTGGCCCCGTGGCCGAATCGACGCCCAGAGCGCGCGGAGGAGAGAAGACCCGGGATCTCATCGTCGAGACGGCCCTGCGCCTCTTCAGGGAGCGGGGATACGAGGCGACGACGATGCGGGCCATCGCGGCCGAGGCGGGCGTCTCCGTGGGGAACGCCTATTACTACTTCTCGTCCAAGGAACAGCTCGTCCAGGCCTACTACGATCGCGCGCAGTCCGAGCACGAGGCCGCGTGCCGCGATCTGCTGGCCTCGGAGCGCAAGTTCGCCGCGCGGCTGAGCGGCGTGCTGCGCGCCTGGGTGCGGGTGTCCGAGCCGTACCACGACTTCGCCGTCAAGTTCTTCAAACACGCCTCCGAGCCGAGCAATCCGCTCAGCCCGTTCAGCGGGGAGTCCACCCCCGCGCGCGAGGCGGCGATCGCGGTCTACCACCGGGTCGTCGAGGGGTCGGACGCCCGCGTCGACGCCGAGCTGCGCGAGGAGCTGCCCGAGCTGCTGTGGCTGGCGTCGATGGGCATGGTCCTGTACTGGGTGCACGACACCTCGCCCGGATGCGCGCGCACGTACCGGCTGATCGAGGTGATGGTCCCGCTCATCGACCGGCTGGTGGGGCTGTCGCACCTGCCCGGGCTGCGCGGCGTGACCAAGGACTTCCTCATGGCGATGCGCGAGCTGCGCTCCTGACGGCCCCTGCCGGGGCGGTGACAGTGCCGTATCCGGACACCCCGGAGGAACCGGGCGAAGGGGGCACGCGTTATCGGAGTACGCGCGGGGGTAGTCGGCGGTGGACGTATCCGACGGTGCGCGTGCGGCACGAACGGAGGGGAGCCGGCATGGTCAAGGGTCGCGGGGGTTCCGTGAGCAGGGCCGGGCGCGCGGCGGCGGCCTATCGCGCCTACCAGGAGGTCTCCCGGCCGGGGTCCCACGGCCTCGGCACCCGGCTGAAGGCCCTGCCGAGAATGATCTCCGGCACGATGCGCGGCGACTACCGCGCTCTCGGCAAGGGCAAGCTGGCCCTGATGGGGCTCGGCATCCTCTACATCATCTCGCCGGTGGACGTCATCCCCGACTTCCTCGCGCTGATCGGCGTGGCCGACGACTTCGGCGTGTTCCTGTGGCTGATGACGTCCCTGCTCGGCGAGAGCGGCCGCTACCTCGACTGGGAGCGCAGGAAGGTCGTCGGCGAGGTCGTCTGAGGCGCGGGGGTCAGAGCTCCTCGCGCAGCAGCCACGCCCGGGAGGGCAGTGGGTGGCCGAAGAGGCGGGCGGCGTTGCCGTAGGCGACGCGGGCGATGTCGGCGGGCGGCAGGCTGCCGAGGTTGCGGGCCAGGGCCTTCTGGACGTCGGGCCAGGTGGACTCCGAGCGGGGGTAGCCGCTTTCGAGCAGGACGTGTTCGAGGCCCACGGCGAGGCGTACGCCGGACAGGGCGTAGTCGTCCAGGGTGCCGAAGTAGAAGTTGCGGCGCAGGACCTCGCTGGGCTTCAGGCCGCCTTCCCAGGTCGCCTCGCCGGCCACCGGGTGGTCGAGGGCGTAGTCGGCCCGGGCGGACAGCATGGGAAGCCATCCGACGCCGCCCTCGACGATGAGGATGCGCAGCTTGGGGAACCGCAGCGGGACGCCCGACCACAGCCAGTCGGCGCAGGCGAACATCGCGCTGGCCGGGATCATCGTGGTGATGGCCTCGATCGGCGTGTCGGGCGAGGGCACGGGCGACCACGACGAGGCGCCGGTGTGCAGGCAGAGGACCGTTCCCGTCTCCTCACAGGCGGCGAAGAACGGGTCCCAGTGGCCGGTGTGGATGGACGGCAGGCGCAGGCGGGTCGGGAACTCGGGGAAGACGACCGCCTTGAAGCCCCGCGCGGCGTTGTCCCGGATCTCTTTGGCCGCGACCTCCGGATCGGGAAGCCAGGGGAGCTGCAGGGCGATGATGCGCTCGGGGTAGGTGCCGGCCCAGACGTCGCAGTGCCAGTCGTTGTAGGCGCGCGTGAGGGCCAGGCCGAGGTCCTGGTCGCGGGTCTTGGCGAAGGCCATGCCGGACTGGACGGCGAGCATGCCGGGGAAGTTGATCGCGGCCCAGATGCCCGCGATGTCCATGTCGGTGATGCGGGCCTCGATGTCGTAGCAGCCGGGCCGCATGTGCTCGAACCGCACGGGGTCGAGGGTCCACTGCTCGCGGGGAAGTCCGGCCCCGACGTCCATGCCCGCGCAGGAGTAGGTGCCGCCGCCGTACCGCCAGACCTGGTGGCCGGCCTCGGTCTCGACCACCTTGGGGGCGACGTCGGCGTACTTCTGCGGGAGGCGCCCTTCGAAGACGTCCGGCGGCTCGATCAGGTGATCGTCGACGCTCATGATCACATAGTCGCGCCGCCTTGGCTCGGGGTCAGGGGGCAGCGATGTGTTCACGAGGAAAACCGTATGCCGCAGGAATAACACCACACAAGCTGGGAGGTCTCCGGTTGGTATCCGTTCGCACGCGGAGCGACGCCCGGCCCCGGTGGACCTCCGGCCAAATATCGTGATGAGAGCGCATTTATGCAGTCACGAAGCCGTGACCTGCCGGGCGAGCCCGGGATAGGCGGCGACCAGCCCCTCGGACCCGAAGACGATGTCCGCCCGGAACCCCTCGCTCGCGTACCGCACGACGCCCCCGCCGAGCGGCGTGTAGCGCTGGGCGTCCGGGAGCACCGCCAGGTGCGGCACGCTCACCCACGCCATCACGAAGTCGACGGGATCGCCGCCGCCGAGCATGGCGTGGCGCAGCACCGGCATGCTGTTGGTCAGCGGCGACAGCCCGAGGTCGCAGTCCAGCGCCCCGTCCAGCAGGGACGGGTCACCGCCGGGCTCGGCCCCCTCCAGCGCTCCGGAGGCGTCCGCGCCGATCGACCAGGCGCCGTCCGCCCCCCGCCGCAGGTCGAGCGACCGCGTCCACCCGGCGCCCTCGCTGCGGACGGCCAGCGCGGCGGTCACGTAGCGCGGGCCGGTCATCAGCTCGTATTCGAGGCGGTAGGGCACCGGACCCCCGCCCACGGCCGTCCCCACCGCCGTCAGGCGTCCGCCGGAGACCTCCACGTGGGCGTACTCGGCGCCCTCGTCCTTCACCCACACGATCGACGGCATCGGCCCCTCACACGCGGAAGAACGGCGGCGCCCCCGGCGGGGTTCCGCGCGGTCATCCGCCGGTGCCCGGGCTGGGGACGACCTTTGAGCTCGTGGCGGGCTCGTCCTCGGCGGCCTTCAGATCGCGGGCCTCGCGGCGGATGAGCGCGATCCACCCGCCGATCGCGATCGCGATGAACAGCCACCACTGCACGCCGTAGGCCAGGTTGAGGCCGCCTCCGCCGCCGACGTCCGGCGCGGGGACCGGCTCGGGGGCGCTCGCCGCGGCCGGCCGCTGCTCGGTCAGCTCGACGAAGCCGCCGTACAGGCGGTACGGCAGGCGCCCGGCGATCGCGGAGGTGTCGATCAGCAGGACCTGGCGCGGGGGGAGGCCGGCGCGCTCCTCGATGCCGGTGCTGTCCTCGGTCTCCGCGGGACGTAGCCGGCCAGTGACACTTACCTCACCGGAGGGGGGCGGCGGCACCTCCGGAGGCGTGTCCGCGGTGGCCCCGACCTTCACCCAGCCGCGGTTCACGATCACCGCGGCGCCGTCGGCGGTCACCAGCGGGGTGAGCACGTAGTACCCCGGCTTGCCGTTCTGCGTACGGCGCCTGACCAGCAGCTCGCCGGCCGGATCGTAGCGCCCCGAGGCCGTCACGACGCGGAAGCGCAGCGAGTCGGGGACGGAACCGCCGGGCTTGTCCAGCGAGGTCAGCGGCACGGGCGCCGCCGCGAGGTTGGTCGTGGCGACGTCGCTCGCCGCCGACCGTTCCTCGTACCGCCCGAACTGCCACCGGCCCAGGAACACGAAGGCGGGGATGAGCACCAGGACCAGCACGTGGAAGGCCAGCCAGCGAGGTGTCAAGAGGAAGCGGTACACGCCTTCAGGGTAGGCAAGGCACGGGGTGGTCCTTCACCCGGCCATGCCCGCGACCAGCGCACCGGGCCCCGTGCCATGGGCGTGCCCGGCGGCGGTGAAGGGCCTTCCAGCCTCCGATCATGATCTCGTGGAACCGATGGCGGCGGCAGAGGTCATGCCGTACGGTCGGTTGGGTCGCCCGCCTGCGGCATGCCGTCGCGCCGGTCCTTCAGGAGCCTTCTCGAACATGACCGCGTCCACTCTCGTCCTGTCGCCCGCCGCCCGGCCGCCCGCCCTTCCGAGGCTTTCCGTGCTGGTGCGGCACGCGGTGCCGCGGGTGCTCGAGGGCATGATCCTCCCGGTCGCGATCTTCTATGTGGGCTTCCTGGTGGCGGGCGAGCGCGGCGGCGTGGGCATGGCGGTGGCCTGGGTGTACGGCGGCGCGGTGCTGCGGCTGGTGAGGCGGCAGCCCGTGCCGGGAACGGTCCTGCTGGCCATGCTGGCTGTCACCGTGCGCGCGGTGCTCACGCTGGTCACCGGCGACCTTCTGATCTTCTTCCTGCAGCCCACGCTGGGCGTCTACGCCGCGAGCCTGGCCTTCCTGGGGACGGCCGCCGCGCCGCGCCCGCTGATCCAGCGGGTGACCACCGACCTGGTCCCGCTGCCCGAGCACCTGACCCACCACCCCCGCATGCGCCGGTTCTTCGTCCACCTCTCGCTGCTGTGGGGAACGGTCCAGTTCGCCAACGGCTCGCTGAGCCTGTGGCTGTTGCTGAGCGAGTCGATCGAGACGTACCTGATCGTGCGGACGGCGGCGGTGGCCGTGCTCATGGTGCTGGCGGCGCTGGCCTCGCTGCTGGCCTTCCGCCGCGTGCTGCGGCTCCTCCACCGCTGAGCGGCTAGCCCGCGAGCCGCGACCCGGGGCCGTGCGTCGGGGTCACTTCACGAGGAGAGCTCACCTCGTGGCCTTCGGCGCAGCTCAGGTGGACGCCGACGGGCGCGCCGCAGCCGCGGTGGGTGAGGACGACGGGCGGCCCCGACTCGGCCATGTGGATGTCGCCCCACTGCATCAGGCTCACGAGGATCGGATAGAGGTCGAGCCCCTTCTGGGTGAGCCGGTACTCGTGGCGGACGCGCCGGCCCGGCTCGCGGTAGGGCACCTTGCCCAGCAGGCCCTCCTCGACCAGCCGGGACAGCCGGGCGCTGAGCACCTGGCGGGGGGCGCCGGTGCCTTCCTGCATGTCGGCGAACCGGCGCACGCCGTTGAACGCCTCGCGGAGCACCAGGAAGGTCCACTTCTCGCCCACGATCGCGAGCGTGCGTTCGATCGAGCAGTTCCGCACTCGGAAGGGGGTACGCGCGCTCATGCAGGCATCGTAGGCGGTCATATTTCCTCCCTCCACCCAGCTCAGTCTATTTGACGGACTCAGGCGGCCCCCGTGCCGCGCAGCCGATGACCGGGCGCCGAAGGTGTGCCTCGCGTGCGGTACCGTCGAGATCGTCGGCTCCTTTCGGGCGGCCCGGCCGCGGCGGCGGCGCTTGACATCCTCCCGAGGTTTGCAGAACAAGGTTCTGTTGAGTCACCATTGACGCTGTGAAGAGCGCGAAGAACGGACGTGACGGCCGCACCCGCATCATCGAGGGCGCCCTGCGACGCTTCAGCCAGGACGGGGTCTCCTCCACGACGCTGGCCAGCCTCCGCGAGGAGAGCGGCGTCAGCGTCGGGAGCTTCTACCACCACTTCGCCAGCAAGGAACACGTCTTCGGGGTGCTGTACTCCGAGATCGCGACCATGTACCAGCAGGCGTTCGTCGACGAGCTCTTCCGGCACGACACCGCCAAGGACGGCATCGAGGCGATCGTCGCCATGCACATGGCCTGGTGCGGGCGCCATCCCGAGCGGGCCCGCATCCTGATCAGCGAGCGCCCGCCCCGCCGCGAGGAGCCGGGCGGCCCCGAGGTCGCCGAGGCGCGCCGCGCGTTCTTCCGCCAGGTGGCCGACTGGTGGCGCCCCCACATGAAGAACGGCGTGCTGCGGCCCGTGGAGCCGACCATGTGCTACGTCCTGTGGCTCGGGCCCGCGACCGAGATGTGCCGCCTGTGGTTCTCCGGCGCCCACCAGCCCACCGAGGACGAGATCAGGACGCTCGGCGAGGCCGCGTGGAACAGCCTGAGGCGCGCGTCCGGCGCGTCCTGACCCGGCCGCGGCGCGCCGCCGTCGTACAGTGAGGCGACCCGCCTGACGACTCCGGGGGTGCCGCGATGAAGGTGGGCCTCGGCCTTCCGATCGCCGACGTCGACGAACTGCTCACCTGGGCGCGCCGTGCCGAGTCCGCCACGTTCACCACCCTCGGCCTGCTCGACCGTGTCGTCTACGGCAACCCCGAGCCCATGGTCACCCTGGGCGCGGTCGCGGGCGCCACCTCCACGATCCGGCTGATGACCGAGGTGCTGATCGCGCCCCTGCGCCGGCCCGCACTGCTCGCCAAGCAGGCCGCCACGCTCGACCGCCTCTCGGGCGGGCGCTTCACGCTCGGGCTCGGCGTCGGCGTCCGCGACGACGACTTCCGCGCGGTGGGAGTGGACCGCCGGCAGCGGGGACGGATCCTGGACGAGCAGGTGAGGGCGCTGCGGCGCGTCTGGGCGGGCGAGCCGTACGGCGAGGGGGCCGGCCCGATCGGGCCCGCGCCCGCGCGTCCCGGCGGCCCCGAGGTGCTGTTCGGAGGGTTCGTCCCGGCCACGGCCGAGCGCGTGGCGCACTGGGGCGACGGGTTCCTCGGCGCGATGTTCCCGCCGCCCGAGATGGGCAGGTTCTTCCGGACGGTCGAGCGGGCGTGGCGGGAGGCCGGGCGCGAAGGCCGTCCCCGGCTGGTGGCGCAGGCCAACGTCGCCCTCGGCCCCGACGAGGTCGTGGCGGAGGCCCGGCGGGAGGTCCGGGACTACTACCGGTTCCTCGAAGCGCCCGGCCACGTGGCCGAGGGCATGCTCACCACGCCGGAGGCGATCGGGCGGGCCGTCCGCGAGTTCACCGACGCCGGCGCCGACGAGGTCATGCTGTACTGCTGGTCGCCCGACCTGGGGCAGATCGACAGGATCGCCCTCGCCCTCCCCTGATGTCCGCCGGACGCCTTGCCCCGCGCCCCGCCGCCCCGTACGGTCGGACAGGCCGGCGATCATCGGGAGAGGGCATGGGCACGGTCGTTCTGGACATCACGATGTCGCTGGACGGGTTCGTCGCGACCCCCGACCACGACACCGAGCGGCTGCACGCGTGGGTGTTCAGCGACGCCGGGCAGACCGTCTTCGGTCCCGAGGTGCGCGAGCTGATGGAGACCTCGTGGACGGGCGCGGTGATCGCGGGCAGGCGGACGTACGACGTCTCGGGCGGCTGGGGCGGCGACCCGCCGGTGCCCGTCCCCTATTTCGTGATCTCGCATGACGTTCCGGAGGGCGCCGGCGAGCGCTTCACGTTCGTGACCGACGGCGTGCGCAGCGCCCTGGAGCAGGCGCAGGCGGTCGCGGGCGACGGGGGCGTCTACGTCATGGGCGGCGCGGACATCGCCCGGCAGTTCCTGGCGGCCGGGCTGCTGGACGAGATCCGCGTCCACCTCGTGCCCGTGCTGCTCGGCGCGGGCATCCCTCTGTTCGGCGGTGTCGGACCGGTGGAGCTGGAACCGCCCCGGGTGCGGTGCTTCCCCAGGAGGACGGAGCTGACCTACCGGGTGGTCGGGAAGGCCTCTTAGGCCACCTGCCGCAACTTGGTCGGGACGTGCCACACGTCCTTGTTCAGGCTGATGTCCAGGCGGAGGTCCCGGCGGCGGCGGCGCAGGCCCGGCACCTGGAAACGGTCCTGGACGGAGAAGCGGCCCCGCCAGGGGTAGCCGAAACCGATGGCGTCCGGCATCACACGGAGGTCGTCGCGGTTTCCGCAGGCCGGGCACGTCCACGCGACGAGGTCCATGCCGCGGTTGTAATCGTGGCAGGCGACGAAATATTCATCCGGCCGGAACCGGGACTCGCACGCGTAGCACGGAATCAACACGGGGATCCGCTCCTTGCAACTCCTGGTGAGGGTCCTGCGCCCCTCTGTGGTACCTGTACCCGCTTGACCGCCGCTTGCGAAGGGCTTACCCGTCCCGGTGCCCCAGGCTGTTCGGCCGATGTCCTGCATATCCCATCGTGATGGGTTCGTGATGTTGATTCGGCATTGATCGGATTTTGAACCCCGGACGGGAGCCTTGCGATGTGCACGGAACTTGGGGGGTTCGAGATCCGTGACACGTCCGGCCGGTCGTCGGGAGTGAGGCGGCCGGTCGTCGCGAGGCGCCATGCCGGTAGCCAACCGGGCCCCCAAGGCGCCACGCGGTGGCAGACGGCCGGCCGGGCACTTCAGTACGGATTCATCTAAAGCTCCAAGCACTTAACGGCGGATATGAGCTTTCCATAATTCCGCCAGCGTTGAGTGCCTATCCGGATACTTTCCGCTGAGCCGCGCGGATCGCGTGATGCTCGAAGGGGACACGGTAGGTCAAAGGTGATCAATCACGTGCGAATGACTCGGCTCGACGACGACCCCTTCAGCGTGCGGGAGCTAATCGCTGACCTGATCGAGCTTCAGCAGGGCGCGAAGGTCGTCGGCCTCGGGGGATCCGAGCCGGGTGAAGATGTCCAGGGCCCGCTTCAGGCAGTCGCCGCTCCTGCGGACGCTGCCGAGCCCGGCGAGGGCGCGGCCCAGCACGGTCAGTGACAGGGCCTCGCCGTACGGGTGCCCGATCTCCCTGCTCAGGGTCAGCGCCTGCTCGGCGTGCCGCGCGGCGTCCTTGTACCGCTCGGCGTTGATGAACGTCTCGGCCAGACGGCAGCAGACCCGCTGCTCCCACACCTTCTGCCCGCCCGCACGGAAGAAGTCCAGGCACTCGGCGTGGTGGACGACCGCCTCGGTGAGCCGTCCCACCCGGGACAGGACGACGCCGAGCTGGTAGCGCGCGCGTGCCATCCCGGCGCCGCTGCCGAGCTCCGAGAACAGCGCGAGGCCGCGCTCGGCGGCGCTGATCGCCTCGTCCGTGCGGCCGAGGCCCAGGTGGTCGCGCGAGGAGTAGCTCGCCACCAGTGCCTCGCCGCCGATCGCCCCGCTCTCCTTGAACGCCTTCAGCGCCGAGTCGAACCAGGCCAGCGCCTCCTCGTGGCGGCGGCGGCGCCCCGCGACGACCGCGAGCGCGTTGTAGGTCTCCCCGGTGACGATCGGATCGCCGAGGGCCTCCGCCAGCTCCAGCGCGGCGCGGAACTCGGCGTCCGCCTCGCGCAGCCGGTTGGCCCCGAACAGCACGCGGCCGAGGACGTACCGGCAGCGCAGCTCGCTAGGCCTGTCGCCGATCGCCTGCGCCGAGACGAGCACCGTGGTCGCGCGGCCGTGGAACTCGCGGACGTAGGCGCCGGACTCCAGCAGCGGCTCCATGGCCAGCAGCAGGTCGGCGGCCAGCCGCAGCGTCTCGGGGGTGCGGGCCGACTCGGCGGCCTGCCCGATCGCGGCGAACAGCGTCTCGGCCTCGACGGTCAGCCACAGGACGGCCTCGTCGGCGCTGGTGAACGTGCGGCCCGCGATCCCGGTGGCGGTCAGGTGCTCGCAGATCACGCTGCCCTCGTAGGCGAGCCGGTGCGCGGCCTGCGCCGAGGCCAGGTAGAAGCCCAGCAGCCGCCGCGTCGCCGGCGCCCCGGCGTCCGTGCCCTCGTTCGCCTCGGCGTGCCGGCGCGCGAACAGCCGCAGCAGGTCGTGGTAGCGGTACCGGCCCGGCGCGGGCGCCTCCAGCAGGCTCACGTCGACCAGGGACTCCAGCATGTCCTCGGTCTCGATCGTGCTGAGGTCCAGCAGCGCGGCCGCCGCCTGCACCGAGATGTCCGGGCCGTTCGGCAGCGACAGCAGCCGGAACGCGCGGGCCTGCCCCGCGTCCAGGTGGCCGTACCCGAGGGAGAAGGTGGCGTCCACGGCCAGGTGGCCGATGCGCATCTCGTCCAGCCGCCGCCGCTCGTCGGCCAGCCGCGGGACGAGCGAGGCCACGGTCCAGCCCGGCCTCGCCGCGAGCCTGGCCGCGACGATGCGGACGGCGAGCGGAAGGAACCCGCAGATGGCGACCACGTCCATGGCCGCGGCGCGCTCGACGGCCACGCGCTCGGGTCCGGCGACGGCCGCGAACAGGCTCAGCGCCTCCTCCGGCTCCATCACCTCCAGGTCGACCAGGCGGGCGGACGGCAGGTCGGCCAGCTTGACGCGGCTGGTCACGATCGCCGCGCAGCCCGCCGTGCCCGGCAGCAGGTGCTCGACCTGCTCGGCGTCGCGGGCGTTGTCGAGCAGCACGATCATGCGGCGGTCGGCGAGCAGCGAGCGGAACAACGCGGCGCGCTCGGCCAGCCCGTCGGGGATGATGTCGACCGGCAGCCCGAGCGCGCGCAGGAACGCGGCCAGCACCGACTCCGGGGCGGTCGGCTCCTCGCCGTATCCGCGCAGGTCCGCGTACAACTGCCCGTCGGGGAACACCTCGTGCAGCGAGTGGGCGACGTGGACGGCCAGGGCGGTCTTGCCGACGCCGCCGATGCCCGACACCGCGGCCACGGGCACGCCCTCGGCCCCGCCCGCGCTCGTCAGCAGCGTGCGCAGCCGGTTGACGACTTCCCTGCGCCCGGTGAAGTCGCTCACGGCGGCGGGGAGCTGCGCGGGGCGCGGCATCTCCTGGACGCCCTCGTGCTCGGCGTCCTCGGCGGCCGGCGCCTCGGCCGCGGCGGCGCGCGCGTCCTTGCCGGGGCCGTCCCCGTCGGGGGAGGGCGCGCGGCGCGTCCAGGCGAGGCCGGGGTCGGCGGCGAGGATGCGCTGGTGGAGCGAGGCCAGCTCGCGGCCGGGGTCGATGCCGAGCTCCTCGACCAGGGCGCGGCGGATGTCGCCGAAGACGGCGAGCGCGTCCGCCTGCCGTCCGCAGCGGTAGTAGGCCAGCATGAGCTGCCCGCGCAGGCGTTCCCTGAGCGGGTGCTCGGAGATGAGCGCGATGAGCTCGTGGACCACGTCGGCGTGCCGGCCGAGTTCGAGGTCCAGCCGCATGAGGGTCTCGACCACGCCGATGCGGCGCTCGACGAGCCGGCCGCGCTGGCTCTCGATGTACGGCCCGACGGCGCCGGCCAGTGGCTCGCCCGACCACAGGCCGAGCGCCCGGCGCAGGGTGGCCGCGGCGGCGGCCGGGTCGTCGTTCCTGCGCTCGGTCTCGGCCTCGCCGACGAGGCGCTCGAACTCGGCCAGGTCGAGCGCGCCCGGCGGGAGCCGCAGCGCGTAGCCGCGCCCGACCGAGGTCAGCAGCTCGGGGCGCATGCGCGGGGAGCGGTCCGGTTCGAGGACGGCGCGCAGCCGGGAGACGTACGTCCGCAGCGCGCCGAGCGCCCGCGGCGGCGCGTCGTCCCCCCAGATGGCGTCGATCATCTCCGTGGGGGACACCGCGCGGCCCTCGCGGAGCAGCAGCATGGCGAGGATGGACCGTTGCAGCGGCGTGCCCAGCTCCAGCTCCCGGCCGTCCTGCCAGGCAAGCACCGGTCCGAGGACCGCGAAGCGAAGGCCAGCCTCGTCGCCCTGACTAGCCATGTCCGAGTTCCCCACCCTTTAGCCGATTCAATGCAAAGCATAGATCCCCCGATGCTTTCAGCCCTATGCGGCGGGCCCGACGTTAATCCAGGCGTTGATTCACCGTCGTTTTCCGGTCAGCTCCGGCGCACCACCACGCAACTCCCCGGGGGGAGCCGGACCCCGCCCGCACCAGGGCGGGTGCGGCGCGCGCGTATGACGTCCGTTGATTCCCCGTTAATTTCACGTTGACCGTACGGGTTCATGCTGAGGGCAGTCGAGCGTGGCCCCTGTGCGGGGGCGGTCGCGCGAGACGCCGGCCACCATCGCCGGATCCGGCTCCTGACACGGATCCGGCAGGGCCGCATATTCAGCCTTCCCCGGGCGGCGTCCGCCGTGCCGGGATGACGGGGCTCTCGGGGATTCACCGCACGGTCCGGCTCCACGGAGCCCTCATCGCGGTCACCGGTATCCCGGCCATACCCGGCCATACGGCGTGACCACCGTCTCAAGCGGTCTGCAGGCGGCGTAAGGCCGTTGTAAGCGTCCTGCAGGCGGTCGGCTTTTCACTAATCACGTACCACCCCGGCAGCAGGAGAACACCGGGGGACCCTCGAACAGGAGAACCAGATGCGCCGCTCCATCCGTACCATCCTCGGACTCGCCGCAGCCACCACCGTCCTCGCGGTGGGGGCGCCCGCCCTCGCCACCTCGGCGAGCGCCGCCACGACCAAGGCCGGCGCCTCCGTCCTCGATGACTTCGAGGACAGCTGGGGCTATGACTACAGCAAGTACTTCCACGGTTCGCGCGCCAAGGCCCGCGGCGACGTGTGGATCGACCGCGCCGACCGGCTCCACGTCAGCGGCCGGTTGTACGACAAGGACTCCCCGCGCTGGCTGTGCGGCTACGTGCAGGTCAAGTTCGAGAACACCGACGGCGACGAGTCGGTCGACTCGGCCATCAAGTGCGGCTCCAACGGCTACCGGACCTTCCACTTCTGGGAGAGGGACGTGGACAACGCCCAGGTCCGGGTCTGCTACTGGGACGACAGCCGGGACAAGAAGGTCTACTGCGGCCGCTGGGACTACGTCTACGAGGCCGACCAGGACGACGAGTGAGCCCTGCTCACAGGCCGGCACGAGCACACCGGCGGGGCTGAACGAGGATCGTCACGGGGGAACGTGGGGATCGCGTAAGGGCCGGCAGGGAGCACACGGCGGCACCACCCTGTAGGGGACTCACGCGGCGGGAACGTCCGGCGGGGAACCGGCGGGGGGATCTCGGAGGCGGCGGTGAGGGAGCCAGTGGGGGGAACCAGTGGGGGACCCTCACCTCCGCCTCCGGGAGAAGACCTGAGAAACAGCACGACATATGCCGTATATACGGCATATGTGACATATGCGGAGAAACGACACGGCCCGCCGGGAAAGCGTGAAGCTTCCCGGCGGGCCGTGCGTTCCATGGGTTCATCGAAGGGAGAGGGGCGTCACGCGGCTTCCAGAAGGCCGAGCCTCATGCGCATCCGTTCTCGGACCGCGGGCCATTCGGAACTCAGGATGGAGTAGTACGCCGTATCTCGGACCGTGTCGTCGGCGCCTCGGCTGTCCGCCCGCCGCACACCGTCCAGGTGTGCGCCGAGGGCCTCGATGGCGGCCCGGGATCGTTCGTTACGTACGTCTGCTTTCAGGGTGATGCGGTGGACCTGCCAGGTCTCGAAGGCGTGCGTGAGCATGAGGTACTTGCTCTCCCGGTTCACGCTGGTGCCCTGGGCCGATGCGGCCAGCCAGGTGTAACCGATGTCCGCCACGGACGGGACCTCGCCCACCGCGCCCCGCGTGCCCGGAGGCCACGGCAGGGGGCCCTGCCAGTACTCCAGGTGCATGAGACGGGTGGCACCGACGATGCGGTCGGTGTGCAGCCACCGGATGGCGAACGGCAACGTGCGGCCGTCCGCCTGCTCAGCCAGAGCGGCCTCGACGTACGAGGTCATCTCTTCCCGGCCTACGGGAACCCGAGTGAAGGCGTAGGTGGAACGGTCTTCACTCGCCGCGGCGACCAGGTCGTCGACCACCGCGAGGCTGAGTGGTTCCAGGCGCACGGAGCGCCCGGACAGGGTGACAAAAGCGGGCATGAGCACATGATGGGGGCTCTCCTGTATACGGTGGGCGAAATCACATGGAACAACTTGGCGCGCCTGCCGGGAGGCGATGCCGGGAACAGTGAAACCGCAGGTCAGCGCCGCGATTTACATGATCGGGGCCATGGGCCGGAAGGTAAAGGTTCGGCAATAAAGCCTGCCGGTGACCGCAGATGCCGGCGCACGGCGCCGGCCCCCGCGAGGGGAAGGTCAGCACACGCGGAAGTACGTCATCGTAGGGCCCTGGCCGACCGGCGGGCCGGAGTCCAGGGGGTCCTCCAAGCGGCCGACGAAGATGTTCTCGGTGAGCCAGTGGAACCGGGGGGAGGCGACCTCGAAGGTCGGAACCACGCGGAAATAGAAGTCCGAGGCGCGCACCGGCTCGGACCTCGTCATCCAGGCGGTCATCCTGGCCGGGTCGTAGGCTCGCCTGATCCCGCGGTTGCGCACGTAGATGACCGTGCCGTCCTCCTCTTCCAGTAGCCATCTCGCATTGATCATCAGTGTGCCGTCCGGCCGCAGGCGCGGGTTCTCGATGCCTCCGGGCAGCACCCGTCCGCGCATGCCAGGGCCCTCGAAGCGGCCCCCGGCGACGTTGATCGACCAGCGGTCGCCACCGCCTGGGACGCCTTCCAGCCTCCGGAGACTGCCGGGCGTCATGTCCAGGCTGACGGTCATGACGTACTCCAGCTCCGGGGGCCGGAGAAGTGCGCCGTCGCCGTCCTGCACGGTCACCATGGCTCCTCCCGTTCTCCGCCGGCGCGAACCTGGTCCGTACCGAGCCCGAGGTGGTCCGCTCCGTCGATCATCCTGGGGTCCACGGCGCGGCTCAGCGCGTGATCCAGGCGTTCCAGAAGATGCGGTAGAAGTCGTCGTAGCCGCGCAGCCTGGCGGTGTAGGCGGCGTAGAACTTCGACTGGCTGATGGCGATGCCCGGCAGTTGGTCCCAGATGTAGGTCTGCAGGTCGTCGACGGCGGCCTTCGCCCCGGCCTCGTCCGCGGCGCGGTCGTAGGCGGCGATCTTCGCCTGGCCCTGTTCGTCGAACCCCTGCATCAGCGCGAACTGCGCCGGGGTGGTCATGCTGCCGTTGTACATCATCATGGAGATGTCCCATTCGGTGGGACGGGTCATCGTGGTCGCCAGCATGGCGGTGAAGTCGTAGGTCTCGATCTTGGCTTCGACGCCGACCTCCTGCAGCTCCTGCTGGATGACGACCGCCCACTGGGCGAGCTGCGGGTACGCCTTGGTCGTCACGATCCGCAGGACCTGTCCCGGCTTCAGGCCGGCCTGTTCGAGCAGCTTCTTGCCCTGGGCCGGGTCATGGGCCTGGAACCGGTCCGCGCCGACGGTGGAGTGCATTCCCTTGTTGGCCGGCATGGCGAAGGAGCCGGTCAACGCGGTGATGTCCTGGCCGCCGCCGCCGACGGCGTTGAGTTCGGGCTTGTTCAGGATGAGGTTGAGTCCCTGCCGGGCGCGGACGTCATGGAAGACCGAGGCGGGGTTCCGGTTGGGCAGGATGAAGTTGACGTTGCCGGAACTCCAGGTGGCCACCGTGAGAGAGGGGTCACTCTTGAGCGTCTCGTACTTCTCGTTGGAGGGCATGGCGTAGTCCCAGCGCCCCGCCTTCAGGCCGTTGACCAACGCGTCCTCATCGGACACGACGAGGTAGGTGATGGTGTCCAGGTAGGCGTGCTTGGCTCCGGCCTGGCCGCCCCAGTCCTCCTCGCCGCGCGAGACGTACTTGTCGTAACGCTCGAAGATGATCTTCTGTCCCACGTTCCAGGACTTGAGCCGGTACGGGCCGGTGCCGATGATCTGGGGGGTCGTCAGCCCGTTCGCACCCACGCCCTCCAGGGACTTCGCCTGGTAGATGGCGGCCGACGACGTGGTGAGCTCCTTGATCAGGCCGTAGCGCGGCTTCGAGAGCAGGAACCGCACGGTGTGCTCGTCCGCCGCCTTGACGTCGTCGACCTGCTTGGCGACGA
The DNA here is from genome assembly GCF_014205275.1 of Sphaerisporangium siamense. Taxonomy (NCBI): domain Bacteria; kingdom Bacillati; phylum Actinomycetota; class Actinomycetes; order Streptosporangiales; family Streptosporangiaceae; genus Sphaerisporangium; species Sphaerisporangium siamense. Next base: position 1,473,549 of record NZ_JACHND010000001.1, on the reverse strand, counting down.
GCTTTCCCGTCGCGTTGCCGGTGAGCCAGCGCTTCATGCTCGCGACGACGTCCTTGGAGGTCAGCGGCGTGCCGTCGTGGAAGGTGACGTCCTTGCGAAGGGTGAAGGTGTAGGTCAGGCCGTCCTCGCTGCGCTCGTAGGCGTCGACGAGCATGGGCCGCGCCTCGTAGTTCTTGTCGACCTCGAACAGCTTCTCGAAGATCATGTCGCCCATGTGGGCGGCCAGGAGGTTGGGTTTGGCGACGAAGTCCAGCGAGCCGGGGTCGTTGGGGATCGCGACGTTGAGGTTTCCGCCTCTGACGGGGCCTTGTCCGCCGGTCGGACGGGCCGCCGTGCCCTGGCCGGTGCAGCCGGCCACGGCGAGCAGGCAGATCGTCACCAGTGCCGAGATCGATAGCGCGTACCGGCGGGACCCGGGTGATCTACTCACGGGTGCTCCTTCGCTCCGGGGGACGTGTGATGGGACTTCCGGTGCCGTAGCAGCCGAGATTGCCTTGCAATGTGGCATATCGGTTCCGCGCAATAAACCGAAAAAAACAGCACAGAATCCTCGTCTGAGTCGAGGAGGGGGCGGGGGTCGCGGGGCATCCGCCTCGCGCCGTCCCGGACTTCCTCGACTCAGTCGATGAAGAGGAACACTTTTATCTGGTTTACCGGAGGAAACCTGGGTGACACAGTCGTGTCACGCACCAATCCACCTGTGCGGGGAGAAAAGTGACGATCATCTCAAAACCGGCACGCGCACGCCGCGCAGGCGGGCGAACCGGCATCGAGGGTCAACGTGCCCGCCGTTTCTGAGACGCCGATCCTCGACGTGCGCGGCCTCTCGGTCGCCGTCAGCACCGACACGGCGGAACTCGAACTCGTCCACCACCTGTCCGTGACACTGGAGCGCGGGCAGACGCTCTGCGTCGTCGGCGAGTCGGGCAGCGGCAAGACCGTGACCGCGCTGTCCATCATGCGGTTGCTGGAGTTCACCGCCCCGGTGCGGACCCGGGGAAAGATCAACATCGACGGCACCGACATCGTCGGACTGCCCGACGAGGAGATGCGCCGATACCGGGGCCGCCGGATCGGAATGATCTTTCAGGAGGCGCTGGAGTCCCTCAACCCGTCACAGCGGATCGGCAGGCAACTCGTCGAGGCCCACCACGCGGCGCAGGGCCTGCGCGGGCGACGCGCGCGAACGCCTGGCGCGACGGACCGGGCGGAGCGCAAGGCGCGCGGCCTTCTCGCCGAGGTCGGGCTGGCGGACACCGACCGCATCATGGCGCTCTACCCTCACCAGCTTTCCGGCGGAATGCAACAGCGCGTCATGATCGCCATGTCGCTCATGTCCGACCCGGACCTGCTGCTGGCCGACGAACCCACCACCGCTCTCGACGTGACCACCCAAGCGGACATCCTGGACCTGTTCCGCCGGGTACAACGAGAGCACCGTACGGCATGCGTGTTCATCACCCATGACATGGCCGTCGCCGCCGAGATGGCCGATCGCATCGCGGTCATGTACGGCGGGCGCCTCGTCGAGGCCGGCCCCGCGGCGGACATGCTCACCGCGCCCCGGCACCCCTACACCCGTGCTCTGCTCGACTGCGTTCCGCAGGCGGAGGTGCGCAGGACCGGTGGCCTGCCCTCGATCCCCGGCTCGGTGCCAGGCCCGGCGGAGCGGTTCGCCGGCTGCCTCTACGCCCCGCGATGCCCGCGCGTCACCGAACGGTGCGCGGGCGAGGAGCCGGGCCTCGCCGGCACCGGGGACTCCCGGGTCGCCTGCTGGCACCCCGCGACCGGGCCCGTCGATGTCGAGGCACCGGCGCTCGTCGCCCCGCCGGCGCCGTCCGGCGACTTCGGCACGGCCTCGCCCCTTCTCCAGGTGAGGGACGTCGGCAAGACCTTCGGCTCCGTCACCCGCCTCAGCCGGAGATCACGGCAGGTGCGGGCGGTCAGGAATCTGTCGCTCTCCGTCGCCCGGGGAGAGTTCTTCGGCCTCGTCGGCGAGTCCGGTTCCGGCAAGACGACGCTTGGGCGCATGATCGCCGGGCTTGAACGGCCCTCCTCAGGGAGCGTCGCCGTCGGCGAGGACATCGTGCTCACCGGCGGTGGCGTTCAGGGGGACAAGCGGGCCTTCCGCCAACGGGTGCAGATCGTCTTCCAGGACCCCCAGAGCTCCCTCGACCCGCGCTACACCGTCTCGGCCATCATCAAGGAGCCGTTGCGAGAGCTCACCCCGTTGCGCGGGGACGCGCTCGACGAACGGGTGCGGGAGCTGCTCGACGAGGTGGGGCTGCCCGCCTCCACCGCGGGCAAGCTGCCGGGTCAGTTGTCCGGCGGACAGCGTCAGCGGGTGGCCATCGCCCGCGCCATCGCGCCGGAACCCGAGCTGATCGTCGCCGACGAGCCCACCTCCGCCCTCGATGTCTCCGTCCAGGGCCAGGTCATGAACCTTCTCCTGGACCTGAAGCGGGAACGGGGGCTCGGCTTCGTCTTCATCACCCACAACCTCAGCCTGGTGCTGTCCGTGGCGGATCGCATCGGTGTGATGTACCAGGGCGAGATCGTGGAGATCGGCCGGCCCGAGGCCATCCTCTCCCCGCACGCCCATCCGTACACGAGACGTCTGCTCCAGGCGAACCCCAAGCTCACGATCGGCGCCCCGGTCGCGCCGTACCCGGCCGGCACCTGATCGGGGAGGAAGCGAACGATGCTGAAGATCCTGCTCCGGCGGGCGCGAGACCTGGTCGTCGTGCTGTGGGTGGTCGGGACCGTGATGTTCGTCGTGATCCGGCTCGTGCCCGGCGACCCCGCCGTGTCGATCCTGGGGGAGACCGCGGACCCCCAGCAGCTCGCCACGCTGCGCGACAGCCTCGGCCTGTCCGGGACATGGTTCGAACAGTACGGCGCCTGGCTCGGCCGGGTCCTGTCCGGAGACCTCGGCAGCTCGATCACCTTCTCCGGCCCCGTCCTACCGGTGATCATCGGGCACATCGCGCCCACTCTCACCCTGGCGTTGTTCAGCACGGTGATCAGCTTCGCCATCGCGCTGGGGATCACGCTGTGGGGCACCGTCCGCCCACGAAGCCCGGCGGCCCGCTCGGTGACCCAGACGGCCTCGCTCGGCATGGCACTCCCACAGTTCTGGGTCGCTCTCATCGTCATCCTGATCTTCGCGATGGTCCTGCGGTGGTTCCCTCCGAGCGGATACGCGGACCTGCTCGCCGATCCGGTCGCGGCGGTCCCTTACCTCGTACTCCCCGTCACCGTGCTGGTCATCGGTGACGTCGCCGTCTACCTCGTCTTCCTGCGGGAGAGCGTCATGAACGAGATGTCGCAGCTGTACCTGCGCACCGCTCGTTCCAAGGGCCTGAGCGAGACCAGGGTGGCCATCGGGCACGCGGTGCCCAACGCGTTGATGCCGGTCCTCACGGTCATGGGAGGTCACTTCGCCACTCTCGTCGGCGGCGTGGTGATCGTGGAGACCGTGTTCGTGATCCCCGGCCTCGGGTCCCTGGCCCTCCAGGCGATCTCGACCAGGGACTATCCCCTGGTACAGGGCGTCACCCTGTTCGTCACGCTCATGTTCGTCGTCGTCAACCTCCTCGTCGACCTCTCCTATGCCCTGATCGACCCGAAGGTTCGAGTCTCGTGAGACCACAGATGCACAAGTTCGGGGGCTTCGTCCGGCGTAACCGGGCGCTGACCGTGTCGGCCGTCGTCCTCGGGGCGATGGTCGTGGCGGTCGCGCTGCTACCGCTCGTCCTGCCGTCGACCCGGGCGATCCACCCGTCGAGCAGGCTCCTCCCGCCGAGCTGGTCGCATCCGTTCGGCACGGACGCCTATGGGCGTGACGTGCTGAGCCGCCTTGTCACCGGGGGCCGGTACTCGCTGGGCCTGGCCGCGCTCATCACCCTGTGCGCGGGCACGCTCGGCCTGCTGATCGGGATGGTCAGCGGGTTCTTCCGCGCGGCGGACGCGGTGCTCATGCGGTTGGTGGACGCGGGCATGGCCTTTCCCGGGGTCGTGCTCGCCATGTCGCTCGCCGTCGCGCTCGGCCCGAGCATGTCCACCGAGCTACTGGCGCTGACCATGGTCTTCACGCCCTTCAGCGCCCGCGTCATCCGGAGCCGGGCGCTGAGCGTGAGCGGGCGCAACTACATCGACGCGGCGCGCGCCGCCGGAGTGCCGGCGTGGAAGATCCTTGTCAGGCACATCCTCCCCAACGTGCTGCCCCTCGCGGTCGTGCACCTGGTGATCGTGTCCGCGATGAGCATGCTGATCGACGGCGCGCTGAGCTTCCTCGGTCTGGGCATCGCGCCGCCGACGCCGACGTGGGGCAACATGATCGCCGACGGACGTGACTACCTGACCGTCGCCCCCTGGCTGGTGATCTTCCCGGGCATGGCGTTGCTCGTCTGCGTCTTCTTCCTCAACCTTCTCGGCTCCAGCCTGCGTGCCACCGTCGACCCGCGCGCGCGGGCGCTCAACGCGCTTCAGCGGCTGCGGGTCCGCCGCCGTGACGTCGCGCTTCTCCGCTGAACGAGGTGCCGAAGGGGTCGCATACGATGCGGGTTTCGAGCGTCGCCCATCGGTGAGGGACGAATGAACTTCACTCTGCGTCAACTGAGCTACTTCGTGGCCGCCGCCGAAGCGGGCAGCATCTTCCACGCGGCCGACAAGCTGCACGTGTCGCAGTCCGCGCTGTCCGCCGCCCTGACCGAGCTCGAACGCACCCTCAACACCCAGCTCTTCGTCCGGCGCAAGGCGCGCGGGGTGACGCTGACCGCCAGTGGGGTGCGCGCCCTGGAACAGGCCAAGCTGGTGCTTCGCGACGCGAACGAACTCAGCGTGACGTGTTCGAGCACCGAGCTGGCCGGCCCCGTCATGCTCGGCTGCTACGCGCCCCTCGCCTCGATCGTGCTCCCACGGCTGCTCCAGGGGTTCGGCGACCTGCATCCGCGCGTGCGGCTCGACTTCGTCGAGTGTGACCAGGACGTGCTGCAGAGCAAGCTGCGCACGGGAGCGCTCGACGTCGGCGTCGCCTACGAATGGAGTCTCACGGCCGGCCTCGACCGCATCGTCCTGTACGAGGCACACCCCTACGTCCTTCTCTCGGAGGACCACCGGCTGGCGTCCGCGCCGACGGTCGACCTCGCCGACCTCGTCGACGAGCCGCTCGTACTCCCGAGCACGCCGGTGAGCCAGGAGCACACGCTCTCCGTCTTCCACGACAGGGGGCTCTCGGTCACCAAGGGCCACACGACCACCAGCTTCGAGCTGACCCGTGCCCTCGTCGGAAGGGGCATGGGGTACGCGGTGTCGGTGCAGCGTTCTCACAACGACCGCAGCCACGAGGGGCTGTCCGTCGTCGTCAAGGAGCTGTCGCCGCCGGCCCGGCCGGTAAGAGTGGTCATGATCTGGCCGTCGCGCGTGCGCCTCGCCCACCGGGTCCGGGAGCTGATCGAGTATGCGACCGCCCTTGAGTGGGGCGCCGGGGGCCTGCCGCCGGAGCCGGCCGGTCGCTGACGGCGTTTCCTGGCTCTATCTCGACGCGCCGCCGACGAGGTCGCCGAGGTCGAACCCGGCGACGACCTCCTCGGGCCGCAGGCTCAGCCGCTTGGCCAGCGCCCGCCGCGCCGACACGTGGTCCCGAGGCCGGTTCACCGACTCGACGGCCACCAACCTGTCCTCCCGGAAACTCAGCACCGAGAACGATCCGCCGGCCGGATCACCCAGGGACAGCGCCCTGTCCCCGTCGAACCGCACCCCGGCGATCTGCAGACGTATCGATCCCTGGTTGCTCCAGAACCACGGGACGTCGCTGTACCGCACGTCGTCACCGAGCATGACGCGCGCCAGGACCCTGGCCTGGGCGGAGGCGTTCTGCACCGATTCCAGGCGTAGTCTGCGGCCGGAACGGGAATCGGGAAAGCTCGCGCAGTCCCCGATCGCCCAGATCCCGGGAGCGCTGGTGCGGAACCTGTCGTCGACCCGGATCCCGTTCTCCACCGTGATACCGGCGCGGCGTGCCAGTTCGTCCGCCGGCGCCGCACCGACACAGACGAGTACCAGGTCGGTCTCCAGCAGTTCGCCCCGTCCGGTCCTTACCGCCGCCACGGCGCCGGCGGTGCCGGTGATCTCGACGACCGACTGACCGTGGCGCAGTTCGGTGCCCATCTCGGTGTGAACGCGGGCGATGAACTCCGACAGCGCCGGGCTGGCGACCCGTGCCATCGGCCGGGCGGCGGTCTCGAACACGACGGCCTCCACCCCGCGCAGGCGGGCCGCCGCCGTGAACTCCAGTCCGACGAATCCGGCTCCCAGCACCACGACCCGCCCGGCGGTTGTCAGCCGCCGCCTGAGGTGGGCCGAGTCCGCGAGAGTGCGCAGCGATGTCACGCCGGCGAGGCCGCTCCCCGGAAGGTCCAGGGTCCGGTTCCTGGCGCCCGTGGCCAGCACCAGGTGGTCGTATGCCACGCGCTCGCCGCCGTCCAGCACCGCGTGGCGGCGGCTGGTGTCGATCTCGGTGACGGCCTCCCCCCGGCGGAGTTCGATGTCGTTGCCGGTGTAGAACGATTCGCCGCGCAGCGGGGGCGCGATCGCCCCGTCCGGCCCGGTCAGGTACTCCTTGGACAGCGGTGGCCGCTGGTAGGGCAGTGCGGGCTCATCGCCGATGAGGACGATGGGCCCGTCGTGCCCGCCGGCCCGCAGGGAGTCGGCGAGCTGGACGCCCGCCGTACCGGCTCCGACGATGACCACGCGCCCGGCACGGCGCCGGTGGTCCGTCATCAGATCTGGGTGTCCGGCACATCGACCTCGATCTCGTCGAGACCGGCGCCGACGACGATCTGACAGCCGAGGCGGCTGCGCCCCGCGTCCCGTGGCGCGGCCGTGCACTCCAGCATCTCCTCTTCCTCGTCCCCGATGACGGGAAGGCGGCCCGCGTACGCGTCGTCGACGTACACGTGGCAGGTCGCGCACATCGTCTGTCCGCCGCACTCCCCGACGATGCCCGGGACACCGGCCTCCACGGCGGCCCGCATGATCGATGCCGGCGTGTCGCGCTCAACGGTCCGCCGCGCGCCGTCGCGGTACCGATACACGATCTTCGCCATGCTCACACGTCCCACGCGAGGCGGAGTTCGTAGATGCGGCGGAAGATCCACCCGCCGCTGCGCGGCTCGGTGTCCTCCGCCGGACGCAACCCGGGGAGCGCGGAGATCAGCATCGGCAGCGCGACACGTCCGATCATCGCCTTGGCGACGTGCTGGCCGGCGCAGATGTGCGCTCCGTTGGCGAAGGCGAGGTGGGGCTTGCGCTCCCTGTTGATGTCGAACTCCTCGCCGTCGCCGAACACCGTCTCGTCACGGTTGGCCGCGGCGATCACGACGCTGAGATGGGCGCCGGCGGGCAGGCTCACCCCCGCCAGCTCCGTCGCCCGTGTCGTCTTCCGCGGGTACATCCCGATCGGGGACACCCACCGCACCGCCTCGTCGAACGCCGGCACGGCTGCGCCCGGATCACGTCTGACCCGGTCGAACTGGTCCGGGTGGCTCAGCAGCCCCCACAGCGCGATCACCAGCGCGTCGCGCGGTTCCTTGACTCCCCCGCCGATGGTCATCTTGACATTCGCCCTGATCGACTCCAGGTCCATCGGCTCGGGACCGTTGATCAGCGTGGAGATGAGCGAGCCGTCCGGTTCGGCGCGCAGGAGCGGGATCACCTCGTCGAGGGCCTCGTCGATCTCCTCGCCGCTATGGCGGTATCGCTCCCACACCTCGTCATCGTCGTCGCTGTTGCTGTTGCCGTCCATGATCGCCTGGGACCATCGGTGCACGTCGTGCTGGCCGACGTTGCGAAAGCCGAGCATCTCGCGGAGGCAGTCGGCGGCGAACGGGCCGGAGAAGGCCTCGACCAGGTCCGCGCCGGGACCGGCGTCACGCAACCCGGCGAGGTGTTTTCGCGCGTTCACCTCGAACACGCGGTTCCAATCTCGCGCGATGGCGTTGGGCTTGAGCACGCCGCCGAACGCCTTCCGCTCGGTCGCGTGTTCGGGGTCGTCCTTGTGCAGCATGCTGGCGCCCATCGAATACCGGCGGGTGTACTCCCGGGTCGCGGTGAAGACCTCCTGGTCGAGATTCACATCGCGGCATGCTCGGTAGCTGGTGAGAAAGTAGCTCCGGGTCGCGGGAACCCAGGCGATCGGCGCCTCGCGTCTCAGCCGCGCGTATATCGGGTACGGGTCGGCGTGGAGCCGGTCCAGCGTGAACCAGTCTGCGACCGGGGCCGTCGCGGTGTTCGGCACGTTAGCACTCCCTGTTCGTCCTCCCAGTGCCGACGAGTCTGACAGTCGGACATCCACTCATAAACCGCATATATCAGGGCATGTTTTTCTGGCGAAGCGATGAACATTCACGCCCACGAGCCGATCCGGCGACTGCGCTCCTAGGGCGCGGCCGGGGCGAGCGCGGCCGGGATCCACGCCGCGAAACCCCGTCGCTCGGTGAGCCCATGGAGCGCCTCGCCGAGGTGCGCGAGCGCCGCGGCGACCCACGGCAGGTCCAGTGGGCGCTCGGCGGTGAGGGCGGCCAGACGGCGCTCCTCCGACTCTCCGTACAGCAGGCTCGTGGCGACCCGGACGCGCAGCGCGCCGGGGGAGTCCCCGAACGCCGTGCCCGGCAGCACGCCCACCCCGTGGCCGTCGAGCAGCGTCGCGGCGAGCGCGTCGGAGGTGGCGAACCGGCTCAGCGGCGCGAGGTCCGGATACAGGTAGAAGCCGCCCTGCGGGGACGGCACGCGGGCGCCCGCCGCGGCGAACCTGCCGGCCACCGCGCGGGCCACGACGCCGTGCAGCCGGCGGCTCGCGGCGACGCGCTCGGCCAGCTCAGGCGGCTCGGCGTAGGCGTACGCGGCGGCGTGCTGCACGGGGGCCGCGGGGCTCGACCAGATCTCGGAGGCGATGGCGAGCACCCGGTCGCGCAGCGGCGCGGAGGGGAGCCGCGCGACGCCGATGCGCCACCCGCCGAGCGCCAGGCTCTTGCTGAGGCCGGTCGTGACGACGGTCCGCTCGGGCGCGACGGCCGCGGGCGACAGGAAGGGGGCGCGTTCGTCGTGGACGAGGTCCCGGTAGATCTCGTCGGAGACGATGATCAGGTCGAGATCGCGGGCGATCCGCGCCAGGCGTCGCACGGTCGCCTGCCTGGCCAGCCGTCCCGTGGGGTTGTCCGGCAGCGTGACGAGCAGCGATCCGACCCGGCGTCCCTCGGCGCGCGCCCGCAGGACGGCGTCGGCCACCCGCTCGGGGTCCGGTGCCCCTCCCTCGCCGGGAGGCACGGGGACCGGGATCGGACGGACGCCGGCCAGCTCGGCCTGGGCGGCGTAGCTCACCCAGCTCGGCACGGGCAGCACGACGTCGCCGCCGATCGCGAGCAGCAGCGCGTAGAGGAGGGGCTTGCTTCCGGGGCCGCAGACGACGAGATCGGGGTCGGTGGGGAGGTCACGGCGGGTCCAGTAGCCCGCGGCGGCCTCGCGCAGGGACGGCGCGCCGGCCACCGGGCCGTACCCGTTGTCCGTGGCGGCCCGCGCGAGGCGTTCGCGCAGCGCCGGGTGGACGGGGAGCCCGGCCTCGCCGAAGGCCAGGTTCAGGACCCGCTGCCCGGCGCCGCGTCTTCGGGCAATCTCCTCATTAGCTGCCAGTGTGGCGGAAAGCGTGATGTTCACGGCCATAACCTCCTCGCATCCGGGGACGTGCCCAGCTTGCGCGGGTACATCCATCAGGACAAGCGAGGCTTTCCAGGGGTGACCGTAAGGAGAACCGATGCTCGACCTGCGGCGCCTTGCCCTGCTCTGCGAGTTCGCGCGCCGGGGGAGCATCGCGGCGACCGCCGCCGCGCTCGGGTACAGCGCCTCGGCGGTGTCCCAGCAGCTCGCCGCCCTGGAACGCGAGACGAGCTCGGTTCTGCTGGATCGCACCTCGCGCAGCGCCGAACTCACCGACGCCGGCCACCGCCTCGTCCGGCACGGCGAGCGCATCCTCGCCATGGTCGAGACGGCCGAGTCCGACCTGTCCGCCCACCGGGGCACCCCCTCCGGACGGGTGGTCGTCACCGCCTTCCCGACCGCCGCCGTCGCCTTCGCCCCCGTCCTGGCCCGGTCGCTGCGCCGCCACACCTCCTTGACCCTGCGCCTCAGGCAGAGCGGTCCCGGGCGGGGCATCGCGGAGGTCGAGGCGGGCGAGGCCGACATCGCCCTCGTCGACGACTGGCACACGCAGGCTGCCGTCCGGGACGGTGAGGTGCTGCGGGTCCACCCGCTGCTGCGCGACCCGCTGGTGCTGGTGGTGCCCCGGCGTCATCCCGTCGCCGACCCCGCCACGCCGGTGGACCTGCGGCGGCTGCGCGAGGAGCCGTGGATGGCGACACCCGAGGGGGAGCCGTCCCGCGTGGCGGTGGACCGCCTGCTCGCCGAGGCCGGCGGCGCGCCGCCGGTGCCGTGGGAGTTCGAGGGCCTCGGGACGATCCTCGGCCTGGTCGCCCAGGGCATCGGCATCGCGGCCGTACCCGCACTGGCCCTCGCGGCCGGGGTGCGCGGCGTCGCGGTGCGCGAGCTGCCGGGCGAGCCCGTCACGCGCGAGGTCAAGGCGGTGGTGCGCGGGCCGAGCGTCAACCGCCCGTCGATCGCGGCGACGCTGCGCGCCCTGCACGTGGCGGCACGCTACCTCGCCGCCGGACTCGCGCCGGTGCGCGCGTCGGCCGACCCGCTCCAGGCGTACCACGGGGCCGTACGGGCGGGGATCCCGTACGGCCCCGTGGAAGGCGGCGGACCGCCGGTCAGCAGTCCACCAGGTCGGGGCTCTGGTTCAGGATCTGCGAGCGCGCGGTGACGAACTCGGCGTGCGCCTTCTCGGCCGCCGGGTCGAACACCGCCACGCGGTGGCAGTTCTGGAACGCGAGCCGCACGCCGAAGTGACGCTCAAGGGCGCCGCGCATCGCGTCGCTCGCCAGGCACCGCAGGAGCTGGCCACGGGCCGCCTCGTCCGGGGGCGGGGTGTGGTTGTCGGCGAACTCCGCACCGGTCTCCTGCCGTTGCCGGATGAGACCGGTGATGAGCGACCAGGCGTAGGGCAGTGAGTCGCGGACGCAGGCCACGAAGGCGGCGTCGTCGACCTCACCGGCGCGCGCCTGGTCGAGAAGCTCTGGGGGAACGGTCAGCGACATGCGAGGTTCTCCTCTACAGCGGGGACGGATCCGACGGTAAGCGGGCGGTGGCGCGGGCTGAAGGTGGCGCGGAAGCGACAGTCGCGTGGGACGCGCCGCCGCGCCGGTCGCCGGTCTCAGCCCGTGGCGAGGGTGGGGCGGCGGCCGTAGACGAAGTCGTGGTCGATCTGCTGGAGCAGGTCCTGGCCGGTGGCGCGGTTGGCCCAGGCGTGGGCGTTGCGGGTGTGGAACTCGATGGTCTGGCGGCCGAACTTGGCCCAGTCCTTGGTCTGGGCGTCCAGGTGGTCTTTGAGGACGGCCAGGGCGTGGTGGCCTTGGGGTTCCAGGTCGTCCAGGGTGAAGGGGTGGCCTTGTTCCATGGCGCGGACGGCGGGGGAGTGGGGCAGGGCGACCAGCAGGGCCTCGCCGACGTGGCGGCGTAGGAAGGCGACGTCGTCGGGGGTGTGGATCTTGTTGCCGATGACGGCGAGGGGGACGTCGAAGTCGCGGGCGTGTTCGGCGTACTGGTGGTAGACGCCGATGCCCTGGCGGGTGGGTTCGGCGACCAGGTAGGTCATGTCGAAGCGGGTGAACATGCCCGAGGCGAAGGAGTCGCCGCCGGCGGTCATGTCGACGATGACGTGTTCGCCGGGGCCGTCGATGAGGTGGTTGAGGTAGAGCTCCACCGCGCCGACCTTGGAGTGGTAGCAGGCCACGCCGAGGTCGTCTTCGTTGAAGGGGCCGGTGACCATCAGGGCCAGGCCGCCGAGTTCGGGGACGGTGGTGGTGTGGTGGCGGGTGAAGTAGGGGTCGTCGATGGTGATCAGGCGGGAGCCGGAGCCGGGCGGGGTGGTCTTGACCATGGTGGCGGCCGAGGGGATGCGGGGGTTGTCGCCGCGCAGGTAGTCCTTGATCGCGGTGATGCCCGCGCCCAGCGGGGCGGGCAGCCGGTCGGGGGTGAGCCCGAGGGCCAGGCCCAGGTGCTGGTTGATGTCGGCGTCGATGGCCACCACCGGACCGCCGGCACGCGCGGTGTACCGGGCGAACAGCGAGGACAGGGTGGTCTTACCGCTACCACCTTTTCCCACGAAGGCGACTCTCATGGCTGGGATCCAATCTGATTATGAAAACCATTGCAAGTACCGTGGCACCATCGTGACACGCGTCCCTGCGCGCGTGGACCTCCGTGGCATGGCGGGGGCATGGCCGGACGGCGCGGCGGAACGGCACGGTGGAGCGGCACGGTGGAGCGCCGGGCGCCGCGCTCTGAGCTGTGGCGGGGGAGGCGATGACATGGTCGCGGGCGGCCGGGGAGGTGGGACGTCTTCTGTGCTGGTTTCTTTATCGCACGCACCGGAAGGCCCCGCAGGTCCGTGTGTCGGTGCGAATTTTCGGGGCGCGGTCAGATACTTCGACAACGATAGTTGCGGACCCGGGGTCGAGCAGAGGTCGGAGGTCTAGGCGCAGGTCCCGGGGTACATAGGGCGCCGGGACGGGAGGGACGCGATACACCGATGCGGATTTTCTTCTGGTTATGGGGCGTATCGGATCTATGGTGCGGACCGGTCATGGACCGGCGGGTGCGTCTGCCCCGGCGCGCCGTGGGCAGATCACTGATGACGTGGCACGGTTACCCGCTTCGCGGGACGCCTGTTGAGTAGGGTTCCTCTACATCCTGCTGTGTTCGGACAAGGGGTGACAGTGACGGCCACTTCCTCTCCGCCGTCGAGCGGGAGACGCGCCGACGACAGAGTGCGCGCCTGGCTCCTCCACGGGCTCCTCCAGTCCGACCGCCGGTCCGTGGGGCAGCACGCCGACCCCGCCCCGCACGAGCAGCACCGCTGGTGGCAGGTCATGTGCCTCACCGGCGTCGACTACTTCTCGACGCTCGGCTACCAGCCCGGCATCGCCGCCCTCGCCGCCGGCGCCCTGTCCCCCGTCGCCACGCTGCTCCTCGTCGCGCTCACCCTGTTCGGAGCGCTGCCGACGTATCGCGCGGTGGCCGCCGAGAGCCCGAACGGCCTCGGCTCGCTCTCCATGCTCGAAGGGCTTCTGCCCGGATGGCGCGGCAAGCTGCTCGTGCTGTTCCTGCTCGGCTTCGTCGCCACCGCGTTCGTCGTCACGATCACGCTCTCGGCCGCCGACGCCACGGCGCACATCCTGCAGAACCCGTTCGTCCCCGACGTGTTCGACGGGTGGAAGGTCCCGATCACGCTGTTCCTGGTCGCCGCGCTCGGCGCGGTGTTCCTCGGAGGCTTCAGCGAGGCCATCGGCCTGGCCGTCGTGCTGGTGGCCGTCTACCTCCTGCTGAACGTGATCGTGGTGGCCACCTCGGTCGTGCGGGCCGTGGCCCACCCGGACCTGATCGGCGACTGGCGTACGGCGCTGACCACCGAGCACTCCGGGCCGCTCGCCATGATCGCCGTGTCGCTGTTCGTGATGCCCAAGCTCGCGCTCGGCCTGTCGGGGTTCGAGACGGGCGTCGCGGTGATGCCGCTGGTCAAGGGCGACCTGCGGCAGCGGATCAAGGGCGCGAGGCTGCTGCTCACCACCGCCGCCCTGATCATGAGCGTGTTCCTGGTCTCCAGCTCCTTCGCCACCAGCGTGCTGATCCCGCCGAAGGAGTTCGAGGAGGGCGGCAAGGCGAGCGGGCGGGCCCTGGCCTACCTCGCCCACGAGTACCTCGGCGACCTGTTCGGCACGGCGTACGACCTCAGCACGATCGCCATCCTGTGGTTCGCCGGGGCGTCCGCCATGGCGGGACTGCTCAACATCGTGCCCCGCTACCTGCCGCGCTACGGCATGGCGCCCGACTGGACGCGCGCCGTGCGCCCCCTGGTGCTGGTCTTCACGTGCATCGCCTGCGGCATCACGATCTTCTTCGGCGCGGGCGTCGAGGAGCAGGGCGGCGCGTACGCCACGGGCGTGCTGGCGCTGATCCTCTCGGCGGCGGTCGCGGTCACGCTCTCGGCCTGGCACAAGCGCAGGCGCGGAAGGACGGTCGGCTTCGGCCTGGTGGCGCTGGTGCTCGCCTACACGGCCGTGGCCAACATCGTCGAGCGGCCGGACGGCCTGAAGATCGCGTTCCTGTTCGTGCTGGCCATCGTCGTCACCTCGCTGATCTCCCGGGCGACCCGCTCGACCGAGCTGCGGGTGAGCGCCATCGAGCTGGACGAGAAGGCCAGGGGCATGATCGACGTGCCCGGCAAGATCCGCATCATCGCCAACGAGCCGGACGCCCGCGACGCGCGGGAGTACGCCGACAAGGACCACGAGACCCGGCGCAACCACCACCTCCCCGAGGAAGAGCCCCTGGTCTTCCTGGAGGTCACGGTCGAGGACGCCTCGGAGTTCCACTCCGAGCTGTGCGTCAAGGGCGAGGAGCGGCACGGCTACAAGATCCTGCGGGTGCGGGGCGCGACGGTGCCGAACGCCATCGCCGCCGTCCTGCTGCACATCCGCGACGAGACCGGCAAGCTGCCGCACGTCTACTTCCACTGGTCGGAGGGCAACCCGATCGCCGCGCTGCTGCGCTACCTGGTGTTCGGCGGCGGCGATGTCGCGCCGCTCACCCGCGAGGTGCTGCGCCAGGCCGAGCCGGACGACGGCCGGCGCCCGCCGGTGCACGTCGGCTGACGGCGCGGCTCAGCCGTCGGTGCCCGGCGGGCGGTAGTACTTGAAGACCGCGTCCATCGTCGGTCTGAGCCGGTTCCACTCGGCGTCCGTGGCCGACCAGTCCAGGACGCTGATCTTGTCGCCCGTGACGATCATCCGCTGCACCTCGCGGTAGGCGACGCCGCGCACCGCCCAGGAGTGGTAGCCCGGCCCGGTCCAGGTGCTCTCCCATTCCGCGGCCACGGTCCCGTGTTTGGACGGCGCCTTCTTCAGCCGGACGCGCTGATACTTCCTGACCGATGTGGACAGCGAGGACTCGACCTCCTCCAGCACGTCCACCGGGTTCCTCCCGCGCGCGTCGATCACCTCGACCCCCAGGTGCGCGATGCCGTCCCGGTCCGCCCACGTGTAGGTGTCCTCCTGGATCGACAGCCGCCAGCCCTTGGGCACCCCCGCCTTCCAGCCCTTGCCGGGGTCGTACCACTTCAGCTTCAGCCGGGCCGGCGTGGGCGTGGGCGAGGCCGAGGGCCGGGCCGGGGACGTCGACGCGCCGGCCGGCGAGGCGGCGACCGGGCCGGCGCCCGCCGGGTCGGACGGGCGCAGGAACGCCCACCCGCCGATCGCGACCGCGGCCACCGCGGCGGCCGTCCCCATGGCGAGCAGCCGGCGGCCCCGGCGCCGTACGGGGGCCGGCGCGGCCTCGGGGGTCGCCATCTCGTCGAGCAGGCGCTTGGCCTCGGCGGCCCCCATGCGCGCGGCGGGGTCCGCGGTGAGCAGCCCCGCCAGGACCGGGCGCAGCTCCGCGGGGGCCTTGGCCAGCTCGGCGTCCTGGACGAGCAGGGTGGAGAGCTGCCCGCGCGTCCCCTCGAACGGCGGCCGTCCGACGACGGTGGCGTACAGCGTCGCGCCGAGCGACCACAGGTCGGAGGCGGGCTCCGCGGGCTTGCCGCCGCGGCGTTCCGGGGCGAGGAAGCCGGGCGAGCCGGTGGCGCCGCCGCGCGAGGCGTGGGGATCGTCCAGAAGGGTGGCGATGCCGAAGTCGCTGAGGACGATCCGGCCGTCGTAGCCGATGAGGATGTTGGCCGGTTTGACGTCGCGGTGCACCACGCCGGCGGCGTGCGCGACCGACAGGGCGGTGAGGACCTCGGTGCCGATGGCCACCGCGCGGGCGACCGACAGCGGGCCCTCGCTCGCGATCACCCGGTCGAGCGAGCGCGACGGGACGAGCTCCATGATGATCCACGGGCGGCCGTCCTCGTCGGCCACGTCGAAGACGCTGACGATGTTGCGGTGGTTGAGCCGCGCCGCCATGCGGGCCTCGCGGGCCGTGCTGTGGATCATGTTGAGCCGCTGACGGGAGTTCAGCGTGTCGGGGATCAGGACTTCCTTGACCGCGACCGGCCGGTCCAGAAGTGTGTCGTGCCCCTCCCAGACCATGCCCATGCCGCCCTGGCCCAGCGCCCGCATGAGCCGGTACCTCTTGACGACGAGCTGCCCTGGAGTTCCCATCTGCGATGCCCCTTCGCGGGCGATAGAGCAAGAAATCAGCAGATGCGCAGTCTTCCACAGTCGTGTGGCCGGCGCGCCGCAACGGGCCGGGACGGCATCACGAAAGCGGAGGCAGGGAACCGCTGGCGATGTGCGCCAGCGTGATCTCGGTCAGCGTCGTGTTCTCGAACGCCCGGAGCGCCGTCCACACCTCCGCCAGCGGCCCCGCCACACCCGGGAATGTCTCGCCGCCCGACGGCACGCCCTCCACCACGACGATGATGTCCGCGAGGGTGATCTCGGAGGCCGGCCTCGCGAGCCAGTAGCCGCCGTCGGGGCCGCGCTGGCTCTCGATGAGCCCCGCGCGCCGCAACTGGAGCAGGATGTTGTCCAGGAACCTGCGGGGGATGTCCTGCGAGCCGGCGATCCGCTCGGCGGGCACGGGGCCCGGGGGAGCGGCCGCCAGCTCGGCCGCGGCGCGCAGGGCGTACTGCGTCCTGGCTGAGATCCGCATCAGCCCACAGGTTGGTCGAGCCCCCAGCGGCGCCGGAGAGCGTTGTCGGCGGCGCCGAAACACATGTCCACCACGATGCCGATGATCAGGATGACGATCATCGTGGCGAGCAGGCCCGGCGCGTCGGACAGTTCTCGTGCGTTGTCGAGCTGTTCACCGATCGAGGTCTGGTGGGCGATGATCACGAGCAGCTCGCCCGCCATCAGGGAGCGCCACGCGAACGCCCACCCTTGCTTGAGACCGGACAGGAACGAGGGCAGCGAGGCGGGCATGATGACGTGCCGGTACAGCGCCAGCCGCCGCAGCCCGAGGATGTGCCCGGCCCTCAGCAGGATCGGCGGCGTGTAGTCCACCCCGGCGATCAGCCCGTTGGCGATGGACGGGGCGGCGCCGAGGACCACCACGAACAGGATCGCGCTCTCGCTCAGCTTGAACAGCAGGATCGCCAGCGGGAACCACGCGATGGACGGCATGGTCTGCAGGCCCGTGATCAGCGACCCGAAGGCCGCGCGCAGCGGGCGCACCCGCGAGACCGCCGCGCCGACGATCAGCCCGACCAGGACGGCCAGCGCGAACCCGACGATGGCCCGGCGCATCGTGACGAAGACGGCGTCGTAGAACTCCGGGTCGCCGAGGCGCGTCCCGAGGTCCTGCAGCACGGTGATCGGGCCGGGGAGCACGTACTCGGGACGCCAGCCGCTCAGCACGACCAGCTCCCACACCGCGAGCACCAGCACGATGGCGGAGATCATCGGCCACGCGCGTGACCAGATCCTGGACGCCAGGTGGCGCCGCTCGCGGGTGGACAGCTCAAGGGCGTCCAGGCCGGCGATGCTCTGGGATACCTCTGTGGTGGTCATTCCTCACCCGTCGCCTCTCGACGCGGCGCCCACCGGCTGCCGCGCCGGCTTGGCGTGCCGCAGCACCTCCTGGCGGAGCCTGTCGGTGATCGTGGTCGTCAGCTCGGCGACCTCGGCCGAGTCCGTGCGGCGCGGCCGGGGCAGGTCGACGGGGAAGTCGTGGATCACCGTGCCCGGCCTGCTGCTCAGCAGCACCACCCGGTCGCCGAGGCGCACGGCCTCGCGCACGTTGTGGGTGACGAACAGGACGGTGAGCCGCCGCTCCCGCCAGATGCGCTCCAACTGGTCGTGGAGCAGGTCGCGGGTCATCGCGTCCAGGGCGCCGAAGGGCTCGTCCATCAGCAGGACGTCGGCCTCCTGGGCGAGCGACCGGGCGAGGGCGACCCGCTGGCGCATGCCGCCGGACAGCTCGTGCGGGCGCTTGCCGCCGAAACCGCTCAGGTGGACGATCTCCAGCAGCTCGGCCGCCCGCTCGCGGCGCTCCTTCTTGGTGGTGCTCCTGCCCTTGCTCGTCACCCGCAGCGCGAGCTCGATGTTGGCCGAGACGGTGAGCCACGGGAACAGCGCGGGCTCCTGGAACATCATCGCGACGCGCCCGCCCTGGGTGTCGATGTCCCCGGCCGTGGCGTGGTCGAGACCGGCGACCAGGTTGAGCAGCGTGCTCTTGCCACAGCCCGACGCGCCGAGCAGGCACACGAACTCGGCGCGGCCCACCGACAGGCTGACCCGGTCCAGGGCCAGGAGCTCCCGGCCGTACACCTTGGAAACCGCGTCCAGCCGGACCGCGGGCCCGTGCCCGTCGGTCCGGCTGGAGCGCAGCTCCTGACTTGGAGCTGTCACTTCGACTCCTCACCCGGCAGCCCGCCGGTCATGGACCGGGAGCGCCGCGTCGGCTCGTTCGTTCCGCGGACGACCGGGCCCGCCGTGTGGTGCCCGGTCACTTGTCGCTCACCGCCTGCTCCCCCTTGGCGGCCAGCACCTGGTTCAGGATCGTGAGGTCGTAGATGCCGTTGAGGTCCACCGGGTCGAGCAGCCCGACCTTCTGCGCGTGGTCGGCGCTTCCGATCAGGGAGGACGCGATGGGGTCGTTGGTGAAGGTGATGTTCTGGAAGGCGCTGTCCAGGACCTCGTTCTTCAGCGGCTTGCCGGAGAGGTCCTGAAGCTCGGCGTTGATCGCCTCCTTGGCGCCCGCCGGGTCGGACTTGATGTAGGCGGTCGACTCGACGTGCCCCTCGATCAGCTTCTTGACGATGTCGGGGTGCTCCTTGAGGAACTGCTGCCGGACGATCAGGTGGGTGATGACGAACTGCTTGTTCGGCCAGAGGTCGGTCTCGTTGACCAGGATCTTGCCCTTGCTCTCCTGGATCAGGCGGCTGGCGAACGGCTCGGGCACCCAGGCGCCGTCGATGTCGCCGGTCGCGAAGGTCTGCAGGGTCTGGGCGTTCTCCTGCGGGACGATGGAGACGTCGCCGCCGCCCTTGGTGTCGGTCTTGAGGCCCTTCTCCTGCAGCCAGTAGCGCAGCGCGACGTCCTGGGTGTTGCCGAGCTGCGGCGTCGCGATCTTCTTGCCCTTGAGGTCCTGGACGGAGTTGATCTCCGGCTTGACGACGAGGTAGACGCCGCCGGACGCGGCGCCCGCGACGATCTTGATGGCCTGGCCCTTGGACTTGGACCACGCGTTGATGGCCGGGTTGGGGCCGATATAGGTCGCGTCGATGGCGTCCGAAAAGAGCGCCTCGGTCGCGGCGGGGCCGGCGTTGAAGGTGGCGGTCTTCAGCGTGACGTTGTCGCCGAGGGCCTTGGTGAAGAAGCCCTTCTTGACGCCGACGAGGGCGGTCGAGTGGGTGATGTTGGGAAAGAACCCGAGCCGCAGCTCGGTCTTGGTCGTGCCGCCCCCGCCGGCACCGCCGGAGGCGGTCGTGGTGTCGCCACCGCCGCCGCAGGCCGCCGCGAGGGCGGTCACCGCGACCGCGGCCAACGCCGCCGTCATCCCCCGGAGCCCGCGCACCTTCATGTACCTCTCCTTTAATTCCTACTTAATAAGTCGGGTAGGTGATATAAGACGACATGCGGAGCCGGGTGTCAAGCAGGTGTGACGATATGGGCACGCGTTGTTACCGGTTCGTGTCCCTCGGGGCAGCGGTCAGGAAGGGGTTCGGCACGCGTACGGCAGCGGTCGGAAAGACCGTGTTCACGGGTCCGGCCGGCGCCCCGGTCCGCGGGGGCCGGCCGCGATCACCTCGGCGTGGAGGTCACCAGACGACGGGCATCTCCGCGAAGCCGCCGGTCACGCGGTCGGTCCTGACCGGGATCCTCTCCAGCGGCACCGCCAGCTCCAGGGCGGGGAACCGCCGGAACAGCGTGCCGAACACGCTGCGCAGCTCCACCCGGGCGAGGCTCGCCCCGATGCAGTAGTGCATGCCGTGCGCGAAGGCCAGGTGCGGCTCCTCGCCGTGCCGGAGGATGTCGAACCGGTCCGGCTCCTGGAACACGCCCTCGTCGCGGTTGGCGGCCATGGTGCCGACGATCACCGCGTCGCCCCTGCGGATCGTGACGCCCCCGATCTCGACGTCCGTCCGCGCCCACCGGGTCACGCCCAGGTCGGACGGCGCCGACATGCGCAGGATCTCCTCCACGGCCGCCGGGGCGAGGGAGGGGTCGGCGGCCAGCGCGTCCCGCTGGTCGGGGTTGGTGAGCAGGTAGGCCACGCCGTGGTCGATGCGGTTCACCGTGGTCTCGTGACCGGCGAACAGCAGCATCGCGCCCAGCTCGGCGACCTCCTGGTCGTCGGCGTCCATCGTGGCCATGTCGGAGAACACGTCCTCGGCCGGGCGGCGGCGCTTCTCGACCATGAGCTCGTGGATGTAACCGCTCAGCTCCTCCAGCGCGGCGTGCGCCGTGCCGGGGGCCGACATGTCGGTCATCGCGTCGGCCAGCGCGCGGAAGCGCTCGCGGTCCTCGCGGGGCACGCCGAGCAGCTCGGAGATCACCAGCGCGGGCAGCGGCACGGACAGGTGCGCGTGCAGGTCGGCGGGAGGGGTCTTCGCGGCGAGCTCGTCGAGGAGCTCGTCCACGATGTCCTGGACGTGGCCGCTCAGCAGCTTCATGCGCCGCGCCGAGAAGGCGGGGGTGAGCAGCTTGCGCATCCGCGCGTGGTCGGCCTTCTCGGTCTCGAAACCGCCGCGCGGCACGCCCGCGATGACCGCGTGCGACACGCGGGGGGCGTTCTCGGGGTCCGGATGGGTGCGCCCGAAGCGGTCGTCTCCCAGCAGCGTCCGCACCACGTCGTATCTCACCGCGAACCATGCCTCGTCGCCCGTGCCCGTGCGCACGCGGACGATCGGCGCGGTGGCCCGCAGCTCGCGGAACTTCGGCGACATCTCCAGCCGGTTGCGCCGCGGGAACGGCAGCTGGGGCAGATCGGACACGGTGCGTGCCCCTCTCATCGAGGAACGTCTCCGGACGGGTACCGCGAGCAGGCTCATATCGACGGTCGCACCCGGACGCCGTTCCCGCAATGCCGATTGTCAGGAATTGTAAGGATTGATGATGACAACCGGTGCAACTTTCGGCCCCGATGGGTTCGTCTCACGGACGACGCCGGATCTCACCGCCGGCCCGGCACGGCCGTGAGCGGGAGTTCACCACGCCGCGGCCCCGCGGAACGAGGTCGGCGACGGGCGATACCCGAGGCGCTCCCGCGCGGCCGAGATGTCCAGCGTGCGCTCCACGGCGAGGTGGCCGACCGCGTAGCGGGTCAGGCGCGGCGGCGAGGGACGGCGCAGCAGGCGGAAGGCGATCTCCATGACCCCGGCCACCGGCGTCATCAGCCCGGCGGGCAGATAGGACGGTTCGGCGTCGATGCCGCGCTCGCGCAGGATCCAGCGCAGCGCGTCGTCCAGCACCACCGGCTCGGCGTCCGCGACGTTGAAGACGCCCCGCTCCACCGGCCCGGACGCCGCGAGCAGGCACGCCTCGGCCAGGTTGCCCACCGAGGTCAGGCTGACGCGCTGGCGCCCGTCGCCCACCGCCCACAGACGCCCCCCGCGCACCGACGCCAGCACCCGCGGCAGCAGCGTCGGATCGCCGGGCCCGTACACCGCGTGCGGCCTGAGGACGATCGCGTCCTCGCCCGCCGCGCGCTCGGCGCGGGCCTTCGAGGCGCCGTAGGCGTTGGCGTACCGCCGGGCGGGGAACTCGTGCTCGCGGGCCATCACGGTCGGCCGGGACGGGTCGTACACGCTGGCCGTGCTGACGTGCACGAACCGCGCGCCGGAGAACGCCCGCCGCACCCGGGCGGTCCCGGTCACGTTCACCCGCGTGAACTCTCCGGCCGGGCCCCAGTCGGTCACCGTGCCCGCGCAGTGGATCACCGCGTCCACCTCGGGCAGGTCGCCGGACGCGTCGGCGGCGACGTCCCAGGAGCGGTACGGCACCGTGCCCCCGCGCACCAGGTCGCCGAACGGTCCCGCGCCGATCCCGGATGCCGGCCGTCGCCCGAAGGCGTACACCCGCCACCCCCGAGCCACCGCCCCCCGCACGACCGCGCCCCCGGCGAACCCGGACGCGCCCGTCACCGCGACCCTCACCCCGCGCCCCCGGCTCCGCCATTGTCATCCCGTGCCGCCCGCGTCCTCGGCTCCGCCGCCGTCATCCCGCGGCGCCCCGCGTCTCCCGCCTCGCCACGGCGGCCCGTAGGGCGGCACGGTCGAGCTTGTCGGTGCGGCCGCCGCGCGGGAAGTCGTCCAGTACCGCCACCCGGTCCGGCAGCGCCCCCGCGTCCACGACCCCTGGGAGGGCGCGGCGCAGCGCCCCGGCGTCGAAGCCCGGCCCCGGGACGACGGCGAGCACGACCTCCTCGTCCCCGGTCTCCGGGTCCGGCACGCCGACGATCGCCGCCTCGGCCACCCCCGGCAGCGCGCCGATCGCGGGCTCGTACAGGCCCGGATAGATGTTCACGCCGTCCCTGAGAAGCATGTCCTTCTTGCGGCCGAGCAGCACCAGCCGCCCGTGCCCGTCGAGGCGGGCCAGGTCGCCCGTCGCGACCTCCCGCAGCGGGGGCTCGCCGAGGTAGCCGCGGGCGAGCTGCGGCCCGGCGACGAACAGCTCGCCGTCGTCCGCGATCCGCGTCCGCACGCCGGGCAGCGGCGTGCCGAGCAGGTCGCCCTCCCGGCAGGCCAGCTTGTCCTCGGCGCGCGCGACCGCGACCGGCAGCGCCTCGGTGAGGGCGTACACCGACAGGATCTCGGCGTGCGGCGCGGCGTCCCGGGCGCGGCGCAGCACGGCGGGCGGGCTGGGCGCCGTGCCGAGCAGCAGGCAGCGCAGCCTCCGGGGCAGCGCGGCGGTGTCGCGCAGGGCGCGGTCCAGCCGGACGGGCACCTGGAAGGCGTGCGTGGCTCCGCGCGCGGCCAGCTCGGCCGCCCAGGGGCCCGGGCCCGGCAGCGACCAGGTGGCGCCGGCCGCCAGCGCGGGCAACCCCACCATGAGCTGGTCGGTGTGGACGACGTCGTCGTCCGCCAGCGGGACCGCCGCACGGAACAGCGCCGAGCCCGCGGCCAGGGACCCGCGCGTGTGCACGACCCCGCGCGGCCGCCCGGTGGTACCCGAGGTGAAGGCCACGACGGCCGGCTGCCCCGCGTGCGACGGCCCACGGGCCCCGGCCGCCGCGGACGCGCCCGATCCGTCCACGCCGAGGGCAGGCGGGCGGTCGGCCGAATGGTCTCCCGCGCCGAGGGATCCCAGGCGGATCGCTCCGCGCGGCACGCCGGGCAGCCGGCGGCCCGCGTACAGGTGGCGGACCGGGCGGCCCGGTACGGGGTCGCGCAGGTGCGGGAGGTGGAGGCCGCGGCGGGCGGCGAGGGCGCGCAGCGGGCCGCCGAGCGCGTAGACCAGCGAGTCGGCGATCACCCAGCGCGGCGGGGCGAGCCTCAGCCGGGCGGCGGCCACGGTGGGGGCGAGCCCCGGGTCGGCCAGCACGAGCATGCCGCCCGCCGCGACCGCCCCCAGCGCGCAGACGACGGCGTCCGGCCCCGGCCGCACGGCGAACAGCACCGGCTCGCCCGGCGCCAGGCCGGCCATGGCCCCGGCGACGGCGCGGACGCGGCGGCGCAGCTCCCCGTACGTCAGCGTCCGCCCGCGCCCGTCGATGATCGCGACCTGGCCGTGGCGCGCCGGCCCGTCGAGGACGTCGCCCACGACGTCGCCTGTCCACACGTCATCCACAAGTTATCCACAGGTGTCGATAGGTGGGGATGAGCACGCCCCGGGCCACCTCGCGGCGGACCACCCGCGGCCGGTGCGCCAGCACCGTCCCGGCCACGGCCCGGATCTCGGCCATCGCCAGCGGATGGCCGACGCAGAAGTGCGGGCCCGCCCCGAACCAGAGCCGCCGCAGCTCGGCGGGGTGCTCGGCCGCCGGGTCGAACGGGCCGTGGGCGCGGGCGCAGTTGTGGGTGGCGATCACCACGCGGTCTCCCGGGCGCACCCGGACCCGTCCGACCCGGGCGGGCGCCGCCACCGAGCGCAGCATGACCGGCGTCGGCGTCGTCACCCGCATGGCCTCCTCGACGACCCGGTCCAGGTCCTCCGGCTTCTCGACCCGCGTGCCGGAGTCGTGCAGCAGGGCGACCAACCTCGGCACGAACGTCGCGACCGTCTCGGTGCCGGTCAGGAAGAACGCCCCCGCCGCGCCGCGCGCCTCGGCCTCCGACAGCCCGAGCGCCCGCATACGGCCCATGACGGTCGCCGCGTCGCCCTTCCCGTAGGCGTCCGCCGCGATGGCGCCGACCCGGTCCAGCACCCGGCGCGCCGCCGCGACCTGCCGGTCCGACAGCCGCCGGGAGCGCAGCGAGACCATGGACGCGACCCGCTCCCCGTCGGCGAACAGCGACCGCGCCTCCCGCGCCGGCACCTCCCGCATGCCGATCAGCCGGCAGATCACCGTCCCCGCCATCAGCCGCATCTCGTCCACCAGGTCCACGGTCGCGCCGCGCGCCAGCCGGTCGGACAGGTCGCGGAGCGGCCCGGCCAGCACCTCGTCCACCAGGGCCGTGACGTGCGCGGGGGTGAACAGCGGGGCGAGCTTGCGCCGCAGCGCCGTGTGCGCCTCGCCTTCCATGTTCAGCAGCACCGACGGCCCGAGCACGGGCGTCCACAGGTCGCCGGGAGAGCCGGGGCCGTCCTTGCGGAAGCGCTGGTCGGTCAGCACCGCGCGGGCGGTCGCGGCGTCGTTCACCACCACCCCGAGCCCGGGCACCCGCACCACGGGGCCGAGCCTGGCGAGCGCGCGGACCAGGGGATAGGCGACCGGATGGGCGGCCAGGTAGAGCCGCCGCTCGGCGGCCATCGCCCGCCCCGCGCCACGGCGTCTCACCGGACGTCGACCACCTCGGGCCGGTAGTGGTGGTCGGCGTACCAGGCCAGCGTCCCCGCCAGCCCGTACGCGCGCAGCCGCCGCACCGAGCCGTACACCACGACGTCCCGCCGGGTGCCGTAGGCGCGGGTGATGGCGCGCACGCGGTTGACCAGGGCACGGTCCTCGTGGACCTCTTCGATCGCGGTGCGCGGGAACCCGCCCGCCCGCTCGTACAGGGCCGCGGTGATGCCCACGGTGGCGCCGGGCATCATGACGTAGGGCCCGAGGTAGGCGCCGCGGTTGCCCGGGCGGACGCGGCCGAACAGCGCCGCCGTCTCCACCACCGACGGCAGCAGCCACCGCTCCCAGAACTTCAGCCGGAACTCGTCGGTGCGGGGCCGCAGCAGGCCGCCGACCATCTCCAGGCCGTCGGCGAACCCGCGCTTCATGGCCCGCACCCAGTCGCGGCGCGGCAGGCAGTCGGCGTCGGTGCGCAGCAGGTGGGTGGCGCCGCGCGCGATGGCGTGCCGCATGCCGGTGTCGGACGCCGCGCCGGTGCCCTTGCGCCGCTCGGTGACGATCTCGACGGTCAGGGACGAGCCGGCGGCGTAGGCCCGGACGACCTCGGCGGTGGCGTCGGTGCTCATGTTGTCGACCACGACCAGCGTGAACGCGCGGTCGTCCTGGTCTTCGAGCGCGCGCAGCGTCGCCTCGATCCCTTTCGCCTCGTTGTAGGCGGGGACGATCACCCACAGGTTCATCGGTCCGTCCTCACAGGTCCGCGAACAGCACGCCGAGGCTGATGCCGCCGCCGAGGCCGAGCAGCGCCACCCGGTCGCCCGGTGCCGCGCCCGCCGCCGCGAGCTGGAGCGGCAGCGTGGCCGACGCGCAGTTGCCGTGCTCGGGCAGCGTCACGACGAGGCGGTCGCCGGGGATGCCGAGGGCCTGGGCCAGCACGTCCAGGTAGGGCATCGCGACCTGGTGCACGGCCACGACGGAGAAGTCCTCCCAGGTCAGGCCGGTGCGCTTGAGCGCGGTCAGGAAGAGGTCCGGCCCGGCCAGCTCGAACGCCTCCTTCAGCCGGCGTCCGTCGCCGCGGAAGTAGGTGTACTCGGGGTCGCGCGGGTGCGCCGAGCCGCCGCCGGGCAGCGTGCCCGCCGACCAGGCCGTGGAGTGCGCGGCGAAGGCGCGGTAGAAGATGCCCCGGCCCGGGTCGGCGGTGACCAGCACCGCGGCGCCGGCGTCCGACAGCGTGTACCCGGCGAAGGCGTCGGCGAACTGCGCCCGGCTCTCGACCCGCCACCGCACGGCACGGGAGGGCAGCTCGCCGCTGCACACCACGACCGTGCGGTGGGCGCCGGTGCGGATCAGCGCCTCGGCCACCTGGATGCCGTTCAAGAGGCTGTTGCAGGCGTTCTTGACGTCGAAGACGGGGCAGGACAGGCCGAGCTTGGCCGCCACCATGTGCGCGGTGGCCGGTTCGACCATGTCCTGGGACGCGGACGCGAAGATGAGCAGGTCCGGCTCCCGGGGTTCCGGGAGCCGGCGCACCGCGGCGACGGCGAGGTCGGACGCCTGCTCGTCGTCCGCGGCGAGGTGCCGCCGCCTGATGCCGGTCATGCGCTCGATGACCCCGCGGTACGGGACGTATCCCTCGATCCGCGACTCGACCTCGTCGCTGGTCATGGAGCGTTCCGGCAGGTACGCCGCGACGCCCGCGATACGGGCCTTCATCGCGCCCCCCGTGCTCGATTGTCGTGAAATATCCCCCGATCGGAATCTACCTGCTCTTTACCGGGCGCGATCGGCGCACGGTCCGGGACTAGATCGCCGGGATGAGGTCGAAGCTGACGGCCCCGATGACCGCGAGGCCGAGGACGACCCGGTAGATGATGAACGGCGTGAAACGGTGGGTGCTGATGTACCGCATCAGCCAGGCGATCACGGCGTAGCCGATCGCGAACGACACGATGGTGGCGAGGATCGTCGGGCCCCAGTTCGGCGTCGTCTCACCGTCGCCGATCTTGAAGAGCTCGAACACCCCGGACCCCAGCACCGCCGGGATCGCCAGCAGGAACGAGTACTCGGCCGCCTCCTCGCGCCGGTAGCCGAGCAGCAGGCCCGCGCCGGTGGTGCCGCCCGAGCGCGACACGCCCGGGATCAGCGCCAGCGCCTGCGCGAGGCCGTACGTCAGCGCGTGCGGGGTGTTGAGGTTCTTGTCCAGGGTCAGCTCGTTGCGCGCCATACGGTCGGCGACCGCGAGCAGCAGTCCGAAGACGATCAGGCAGGTGCCGATGAGGCGCAGGTCGCGCACGGTGGTCTCGATCTGCTCCTTGAAGATCACGCCGCCGACGCCGAGGGGGATGCTGCCCACGATGATGTACCACCCCATGCGGGCGGCGGGTTCCGGCCGCAGGTCCGGCTTCCACAGCGAGCGGGCCCAGGTGGAGACGATGTCCCAGATGCGGTGGCGGAAGTAGATCAGCACGGCGGCCTCGGTGCCGAGCTGGATGACCGCGGTGAACGCGGCCCCGGGGTCCTTCCAGCCGAAGAAGGCCGACACCACCCGGATGTGCGCGCTGGAGGAGATCGGCAGGAATTCCGTCAGTCCCTGCACCACCCCCAGCACGAGCGCCTCGAACCAGCCGATCAACGAACACACCTTTCGACAGGGCCGGGACGCGGCGAAGCGCCTGGCGCATGCGGGGACCAGGCGAGGTTAGCCGAATTCCGGACCACGGGGCTCGGCCGTACGGCCGATATACGGTCGGCCGTACGGCTTTGGTGCTTTCCTGTCCCCTTAACCGGTCGTGGGCGCTGAGGGACGCCGCGCCCGTCTCAGGCCGCCGTCAGCGTTCCCGACAGTTCGCGGGCGAGCTCGGTCATTCCGCTCTGGCGAACGCCGTCGATCATCATGCGAAGATCGCTGGCCACGCGCATCGACTGGACGTCCGAGGCGAGCACCACCGCGCGGCGCGCCTGCTCGGCGCCCGCCTCGCGGTCGCCCTCGCGGATGCGCAGCACGGCCAGACGCGTCAGGCACCGCAGGCCCGTGCGCGTGCGGCTCTCGCCGAGGCGTTCCAGCGCGGCGCTGAGCCGCACGCGCGCCCGGGCGTCCTCGCCGAGCTGGAACAGCGCCAGCCCGAGCGCGCTGTCGTGGTGGCCGGGCGAGACGGTGATGTGGTGCGCCCAGTCGGGCGCGAGCGCCGGCTCGGCCCTGGCGAGGGCCTCCTCGGCGAGGCCGATGTGCCGCAGCCCGGCCGCGCGGTCGCCCGCGGCGGCGCAGTGGCGGGCGGCCACGGCGTGGAGGTTGGCGCGCTCGGCGCTGGAGATGCGTTCGTCGCCGAGCGCCATGCGGAGGATGTCGACGCCGTCGCGCGGACGGCCCAGGTCGGCGAAGGCCACCGACAGGTCGAGCATGGTGTGCGCCCGCAGGTCGCGGTCGGAGCCGCGCGCCGCGGAGTCGAGGGCGAAGGTGAGGAGTCCGGTGGCCGGTTCGAGGCGGCCCTGGTCGTAGGTGGCCCAGCCGACGCGGTCGGCCAGGAGGCCGATGGCGGAGCTGAGACGGTCGCGGGTGGGCTCGGCCATGGGCCGGTCCCGCAGCTTGACCGCCCATTCGAGGGAACCGCGCGCCATGGCGATGGCGGCGTTGCCCCCGCGGGCGAGGTCCATGCGCATGTACAGGTCGGCGGCGGCCTCGACCGCCCGCACTTCGGGTAAGCCGACGAGGTTTGGCGGTTCGGTCGACAATCCGTCAAGCAGGCGTGTCAGAGGCTCGCCCGTGGCGACCCCCACCGAAGCCGCCGCGATGACCGAGAGTAGGCCCCTGCGCTTCATGTCATCGACGGTACCCGTTTCGGCGTCGCGAGAATGGGGGGTTTCCGTTGCCATGAACCGAACCGGCGACATCCCCAGAGCGACCTCGTAGTGGCGGATGACGGCCGGGGTCACCTCGCGGTCCCCCCGTTCCACCCGGCTGAGATGGCCTGCGGAAACGCCGGTCATCGCGGCGAGCCGGCCGAGGCTGAGCCCGGCGCGCCTGCGCGCGACCCTGAGATCCTCGCCGATGGTCATCATTACTCCAGGTGTTGCGGCAATGACGGTGCGGCATCATGGCAATGATGACACCGTGTCACCGATCCCTCACACTGACCGTAGCGCGGATGCGTCTCGCGCAGACCGATGACGCCATAAAGGACAGGCCCATAGGAACGATTGCCGGTGCTTGTGGGCCTACTGATGCGAACCGAGGTCGGGCCACGTGCGACAGATCAGAGCAATCCACCTCCGCCGGCGGCACCTCGCGCCACCACCGCGCCCCCGGGCAGGGGAGGTCCGGTGAACCCCGCGCCGGCCGGGGCCTCCGGGTGGGTGGTCTTCCGCTCCGACGCCGGGCGCTTCTGGGCGACCCGCCTGCGCTTCGACGACGCCACCGAGGCGGCGGGGGTGTGGCGCACGGTGGACGCCGACGACGCCACCACCCTCGCCGAGCTGATCGCCGAGCAGGAGCAGCGCGCGCGCTCGGCGCTCTGACCGGTCTCAGACGTCCACGCGGATCTCCGGGTTCCCGGGCAGCTCCCACCGGGTGTGGTAGACGCCGTCGCGGTCGGCCCTCCGGTAGGTGTGCGCGCCGAAGTAGTCGCGCAGGCCCTGGATCAGCGCGGCGGGCAGGCGCTCGGCGCGCAGGGCGTCGTAGTAGGCCAGCGAGCCGGCGAAACCCGGCGCCGGGATGCCACGGCGGGCGGCGGCGACGGTGACGTCCCGCCAGGCCCGCTGGGCCCGCGACAGCTCGGCCGCGAAGGACGCGTCCGCCAGCAGTGTGGGCACGCCGGGGTCGGCCTCGTAGGCGGCGCGGATCCGGTCCAGGAAGCGCGCCCTGATGATGCACCCGCCCCGCCAGATCGTCGCCATCGCGCCGAGGTCGATGTCCCATCCGTACTCGGCGCTGCCGGCCTGGATCTCGTTGAAGCCCTGGGCGTAGGCCACCAGCTTGGAGGCGTACAGGGCCTGCTCGACGTCGTCGGCGAACGACGGCTCCAGGCCGTCGCCGGACGGGCCGGGCAGGACGCGCGCGGCCTCGCGCATCCCGGCGTGGCCGGACAGGGAGCGGGCGAAGACGGCCTCGGCGATGCCGCTGACCGGCACGCCGAGGTCGAGCGCGGTCTGGACCGTCCACCGGCCCGTGCCCTTCTGCTCGGCCTGGTCGAGCACGACGTCGACGAAGGGCTCGCCGGTGGCCGCGTCCCGATGCGAGAGCACCACCGTGGTGATCTCGATGAGGTAGGACTCCAGGCGGCCGGTGTTCCAGAGGCGGAACACCTCGGCGATCTGCTCCGGGGACATTCCGGCGCCCAGGCGCAGCGTGTCGTAGGCCTCGGCGATGAGCTGCATGTCGGCGTACTCGATGCCGTTGTGCACCATTTTCACGAAATGTCCGGCACCATCCGGCCCGACGTAGGCGCAGCACGGCACCCCGTCGACCTTCGCCGCGATGTCCTCCAGGATCGGCCCGAGGTGCTCGTACGCCTCGGGCGAGCCGCCCGGCATGATGCTCGGGCCCTCCAGGGCGCCCTGCTCCCCGCCCGAGATGCCCGTGCCGACGAAGTGGACGCCGCGCTCCCGCAGCGCCTTCTCGCGGCGGCGCGTGTCGGCGAAGTGGGCGTTGCCGCCGTCCATCAGGATGTCGCCGGGCTCCAGCAGCGGCGCGAACTCGTCGATCACCGCGTCCGTCGAGGCCCCCGCCTTGACCATGATCACAATCTTGCGAGGGCGGGCGAGCGAGGCGACGAAGGCCTCCGGGGTCTCGGCGGGCAGGAAATCGCCCTCGGCGCCGAACTGCTCGATCAGCGCCTTGGTCTTCGCCTCCGTCCGGTTGTGCACGGCCACGGGGTAGCCGTGCCTGGCGAAGTTCCGCGCAAGGTTCCGGCCCATGACCCCGAGTCCGGTGACTCCGATGACCGCGCGCTCTGTCGTCATGTCCGATCACTCTCCTTCTGGTCAGCGATACGCCGAGGAGGGCCGCGGGGTTCGACGGGGACGGCGGCGCGGCGAGGATCGGGCCGACGACGGCGGTGGCGCCCGGGGCCGTCCGCGGCGTTTCCGGGGCGGTTCCCATTGTGAAGGAGACGGTCGCGGGGCCGCGCGCGAGGTGAGGGTCAGGATCGCAGGAGGCGCTCCAGCGGGCTCTCCTCCAGGTTGTAGAGCAGGTCGCGGCAGTCCTTGTAGACGGCCTCGGCGCCGGCGTCCCGCAGCGAGGCCGTGTCGATGCCTCCGGATCGCACGCCCAGGCACGCGGCCCCGGCCGCGCGGGCCGACAGCGCGTCCCAGACGCTGTCCCCGATCATGAACGCCTGCTCGGCGGATATGCCCGACTTGTCGAGTGCCTGCCGCACCGGCTCGGGGTGGGGCTTGGACTTGTCGACGTCCCCGGCGTGCACCAGCACCGCCACCGCGTCCTCCGCGCCCGTGATCTTGACCAGCCGCTCGGCCTGGTCCTTGGGCGCGCTGGTCGCGACCACCACGGTCAGCCCCCGGTCGGCGAGCGTCCGCATCAGCTCGCCCGCGCCGGGCACGGGGCGCACGTTGTCGAGTTGCGGTTTGTAGATCTCAGCGTGCGCGTCGGAGATGGCCTGCGCCTCCTCCTCGCCCGCCTCGGGCAGCAGGTAGTCGAGCAGGGCCCGGTCGGCGCGGCCGATGGCCCCGTGGACGTCCAGCATGAGGATGTCCCTCCGGCGGCTCCTGAAAGCCTCCCACCACGCCACCACGTGCAGGTACGTGGTGTCGACCAGGGTGCCGTCGAGATCGAAGATAACGCCGCGCCGCATCGCTTCACCATCCTGGAATCACCGGGCCATGGCCCGCCCCGCCCCGTAGGAACACCCGGCCGCCGACACCCCCGCGACGGCCCGGCCACGTGTCCGGTTCCGTACCCCGGAGAGCGCGCGTCCAACAGGAACCGGCCGTGGCGGATCAGAACGGGTGAAGCCGGCGTCGGCGGCGGGGAAGGGCTCAGGTGTCGGAGCAGGAGTCCTGGGTGGCGTCGATGCCCTTGAGCTCCTCGTCGGAGACCGGGGCGGGCTTGAGACCCTTCCAGTCCGCGCCGATCACCAGGACCAGCCGCGTCGTCGTGACGTCACCGACCATGGCGTTGCGCGCGAGGACGAGGTCCCCGGCGAGGGTCGGGACGCGTGAGCGCCCGTCGGCCGCGTACTTGATCGTGGTCTTCGGGTACGGCTTGACCTTCGCGTCGCCGACCTTGACCACGTTGTACCCGCGCTGCTCCAGCGCGGCGGCGACCTGCGCGCCGAGGCCGGCGCGGGCGGTGCCGTTCTGGACCGAGATCTCGATCTTGGCCTTGGGCACCTTGGCCTCGCGGCCGGTCTTGATGGCCGACCCCTTGACCTTGGTGTCGGTGGCGACAAGCCGGAAGAGCTGCCTGGCCTGCGGCTGCACCCACTCGACCCGCCCCGGCTGGGTGAGCGAGTAGCGCCACGGCGTGGTGATGAAGTGGATGTCGCCGGCGGCGAGGCCCTGGGCGCTGGTGGCCAGGTCCTTCATGACGCCGAGCGTCAGCTGGGGGTCGGTCGTGACCGACTTGGTGGCCGCGTCCAGGAAGCCGAACAGCTTGGCCGGGTCGGTGAGCGTGGCGCCGCTCATCGCCTTCTTGATCATGGAGGCGAGGAACATCTGCTGCCGCTGGATGCGGCCGATGTCGGAGCCGTCCCCGATGGCGTAGCGCACGCGGACGTAGCCGAGGGCCTGCTCGCCCTTGAGCGTCTGCCGGCCCGCGGGCAGGTGGAGCAGGGCCTTGGTGTCGTCGATGGGCTTCGGCACACAGACCTCGACCCCGCCGAGGGCGTTCACCATGCTCTTGAAGCCGGTGAAGTCGACCTTGACGAAGTGGTCGATGCGGATGCCCGTGAGGGATTCGATCGTCTTCCAGGTGCAGCCGATGCCGCCGAAGTTGAACGACTCGTTGATCATCCCGACGTGCGCACGCTGTCCGGTGAGGCCGTTCTTGGCCGGGCACGTGGGAAGTTGCACCAGTGAGTCACGCGGGAAGCTGATGAGGAGAGCGTTGTCCCGGCTGGGCGAGATGTGTGCGAGGATGATCGTGTCGGTGCGCTCGCCGTACTCGCGGTGGCCGTACTTGATGTTGGCGCCCGCCCGCGTGTCGGACCCGACCATCAGGATGTTCAGGGCCTTGCTCACCTTGGCCGGGCGCGTGCCGAGGTCGTTGGCGTCGACCGTGACGTGCTTGATGTTGCCGCTCAGCTTGGTGTAGGCGCCGATGAGCGTGGCGCTCGCCGCCACGGCGACCCCCGCCACGGCCGCGACCAGGCACCAGAGCCATGAGGTCCACCACCGCTTGCGGCGACCGGTGGCCGGGTCGCCTGCGGGCTGGACAGGGCGTACATCGACAAGCCCGCCGTTCATTGTCCCCACGGAATGGCCAGGGCTGGTGGCCCGAGGCCACGCGCCGACTCCAGGCGCCGGATCCTCGTGCCCGGCAAGCCGCAGGCCAGTCTAGCGAGCACCCTGATATTTGTGGCCCGGTGTCGCAGTATTCGCAGGAAATCGTCATTTTTCCAGGTGAAGCGTCGCCTCCCGCGGCACCGCGCGGGCGAGACGGCGCCCCACGCGCTGGGCCGGTCTCTCGACGAAACGATGGCCGAGCGCCGCGCACCCGAGGACGACCGCGAAGAACGCCGCCTCCCACGCCAGCCGGGCCGGCAGCGAGATCTGCGAGGGGTCCATGGTCAGCCGCCGGACCACCTGCAGGACCAGCGGGTGCAGCAGGTAGATGGAGTAGCTCACCAGCCCGAGCCAGACCAGCACCGGCGAGAGCGCGCGGTGGCGCAGCGCGAGCCCGGCGGCGAACGTCAGCCAGGCGCCGATCAGGGCCGCCGACCAGCTCCACTTGAACGCCTGCTCGGCGCTCTCCGACATGCCCCAGCCCGGCCCGAGCAGCACGGCGGCGGCGACCGAGACGACGGGCACCAGCGCGAGCATCCAGCGCGTGCGCGCGGCGGGCTCGGCGTGCTGGAGGCGGTAGACGGCCGTCCCGGCGAACATGGTGGCGAGGATGACCAGGCTCTGCCAGGCGCCGACCCTGCTGTTGAAGGTCAGCAGCACGAGCGCGAGGGCGGCGATGACGACCGCGCCGCGCGTCCGCACGTTCCGGTCGGCGCTGACGACGGCGGCGATGCCCCCGAGCAGGGCGACCGTCGCCACGCCCACCACGGCCATCCCGAGGTTCCTGGTCAGCCAGCCGGCGGGGATCAGCAGGCCGGCGAGGAGCCCGCACGCCGCGAACGACAGGGACGTGCCCGCGCCCGCGCCGCGCGAGCCGAGCACGAACATCGCGGTGACGAGCAGGTAGAACGCCATCTCGTAGGAGAGGGTCCAGAAGACGTTGACCACGCTCGGCACCTGGAGCAGGTCCTGGAGCATGGTGAGGTGGGCCAGCAGCGCCGTCCACGGCCGCTCGGCCGTCTGCCCGGGGATGACGTTCCACACGCCCGCGACGGCGAACGCGGTGCCGACGGCCGCCGCCACCGCCCACAAGGGGTAGATGCGGAAGAACCTGGTGATCCAGAAGCCGCGGACGCTGGCGCGCCGCTCCAGGGAGACCGGGACGACGTATCCGCTGATCAGGAAGAAGAGCAGCACCCCGTACTGGCCGAAGTCGAACCACGGGCTGACGGTGCCGCGGACCTCCGGCAGCAGGGCGTCCAGCGAGTGCTCGAACACGACCACGAGCGCCGCGAGCCCGCGCAGCGCGTCCAGCCACGCCTGGCGGGGGATCGGCGGGGCGGACGGTGACGAGGAGGCGGGGTCAACGGATGGTGCGGAGGTTTCGATGCGACCGTCGACGGGCATTTGGACCGCGCTACCCCGGATGTCCGCTTCCCTAACCACCGGCTCACCTTACTGGGTCAAACACGATGAAAAGTGGGAATAGCCGCATAAGGGCATAAATCACGCCTTAATCCGAGGTTACGGACGGCTATCCCGGAGTGGTCTCCGGATCGGCGTGCCGCAGCAGGCCGGTGAGCACGTCCTGCAGCGTGACGACCCCGATCACGGCCCCGCCGTCGTCCCCGACCGCCGCGAGCTGCGCCCGCCGCTTGCGCATCGTCGCCAGGACGTCGGCCAGCGAGGTCTCGCGGTGGACGACCGGCAGCGGGCGGGCAGGCAGAGGCTGGTCCGGCGCGTACCCGTTCAGCGCGTCCAGCACGTGCAGGTACCCCGACAGCCGGCCCGGCTCGTTCCCGCGCACCGGGAAGCGCGAGTGGCCGTGCCGCCCCGCGTACTCCTGCAGGTCGGCGGCGGTCGTGGTCGCGGGCACGGTGACGGCGTCCGCCACGGGCACCATGACCGAGGTCACCGGCCGCGCGCGCAGCGCCAGCGTGGCGATCATGCGGTCGTACTCGTCCTGGTCGAGCAGCAGGTGCCGGCGCGACTCCAGGATGACGGCCGGCATCTCGTCGGAGGTGAAGACCGAGCGGACCTCCTCGGTCGGCGGGATCTTCAGCGCCCGCAGCACCGCCACGGAGATCGCGTTGATGGCCACCAGCACGGGCCGCAGGGTGCGGGCGACCATGCGCAGGGTGGGCACCAGCCACAGGGCCGCCTCGTCCGGCCCGGACAGGGCGAGGTTCTTCGGCACCATCTCACCGATGATCACGTGCGCGGAGACGACCACCAGCAGGGCCAGCGCGAAGGCGGCCGGGTGCACCAGGCTTCCCGGGACGCCGAGGGCGGCGAACAGCGGTTCCAGCGCGTGGGCCAGCACCGGCTCCCCCACGGCGCCGAGGGCGAGCGAGGCCAGCGTCACGCCGAGCTGCGCGGCGGCGAGCATGAGCGGCACGTCGTCCATCGCGCCGAGCACGGCGCGCGCCCGCCGCGAGCCGCCCCTCGCCAGAGGTTCGATCTGCGTGCGCCGCGCGGAGATCAGCGCGAACTCCGCGCCGACGAAGAAACCGTTCACCCCCAGCAGGGCCACGATGAGGAGCGCCTCCACAAGGCTCACCGGCCGCCTCCGGGGGTGGTCATGACTCCCCGCCCGGCGCGGTGAGCGTGATGCGCTCGATCCTGCGTCGCCGCACGACGTCGGCCCGCAGCCCCCACCCGTGCACGGTCACCCCGTCGCCCGCCTCAGGGAGGCGGCCGAGCCTGCTGATCAGGAGCCCGGCGAGCGTCTCGTAGGGCCCCTCGGGCATCTGGAAGCCGGTGCGCTCCTCGACCTCGTGGGCGCGCAGCCCGGCGGGCACGGCGACCGACGCCCCCGGCGCCAGCAGCGCGGACGCCGGCTCGGCCGAGCCCTCCTCGGGCAGGTCGTACTCGTCGGCGATGTCGCCGATCAGCTCCTCGGCCAGATCCTCCACCGTGACGATCCCGGCGAAGCCCCCGTACTCGTCGACCACGACGGCCATCTCCTGCCCGGCCGCGAACAGGCGCTCCAGCACCGTGGCCAGGTCCAGGGACCCGGGGACGAGGACGGGCGGGTGCCCGATCGCCGCGACCGGCGTGCTCGCGCGCCGGTCCGCGGGGACGGCGAAGGCCCCGGCCACCGAGGCCACGCCGACGATGTCGTCGAGGTCGCCGCCGGAGACGGGCAGCCGCAGGTGGCGCTCCCGCCGGGCGATGGTCAGGAACTCGGCGACGGCGGCGCCGCCGGTCACGGTCACGCAGTCGGTGCGCGGGGTCATCGCCTCGGCCGCCGTCCGGTCGCCGAACCGCAGCGCGCGGCGCAGCATGGCGGCGGTCCCGCCGGGAAGGGCGCCGGCCTGGGCGGACAGGCTCATCAGCAGGCTGAGCTCGTCCGGCGAGCGCGCCGAGGCCAGCTCGTCCTGCGGCTCGGCGCCGAACGCCCGCACGATCGCGTCGGCGGTGGCGTTGCACGCCTTGATCAGCGGGGCGAACACGGCGGAGAAGGCGCGCTGGGGAGGCGTGGCCAGCCGGGCGACCATCATCGGGCGCGACAGGGCGGCG
Organism: Sphaerisporangium siamense; assembly: GCF_014205275.1. NCBI lineage: Bacteria > Bacillati > Actinomycetota > Actinomycetes > Streptosporangiales > Streptosporangiaceae > Sphaerisporangium > Sphaerisporangium siamense. Next base: position 1,436,532 of record NZ_JACHND010000001.1, on the reverse strand, counting down.
TTCTTGGGGACCAGCTCGCCGAGCACCATCTGGCCGACCGTGGCGATCAGCAGCCCCAGCAGCGCGGCGACGCTGCCGGCCGCGGGGCCGCGCAGGCCGGGGACGGCGCCGAGCGCGGGCCGCAGCAGCCCGGCGATGGCGGGTTCGGCGGTGACGCCGAGCAGCAGCGAGGTGATCGTGATGCCGAGCTGCGCGCCCGAGAGCTGGAAGGACAGCCGCCGGATCGCCGCCTGGACGCCCTGCGCGCCGCGGTCGCCCGCGCCGGCGAGGCGGCGCACCTCGCCGCGCTCCACGGTGACCAGCGAGAACTCGGCCGCCACGAAGAGGCCGTTCGCGATGACGAGGGTCAGCGCGCCCAGCAGAAAGAGCAGTTCCACGATCACGGTGCCGCCTCCCGCGAAGCCCGTCCAGGAGACGAGACCATGCGACAGATGCAGTTATCCGCGGAAACCGTATCGGAACGGGCGTACTGCTGGACGTCCTCTCGCGAGCGACCCCGGCGCCCGGGCCCCGCCGCAGAAGCGGACCGGGGCGGGCGCCGTGCCGGTCGTCAGCCGTTGTGGATCACGTGGTCCGGGGTGATCCGCACGTTGATCCGCTGCTCACCCGGCTGCCGGAAGGGGTAGGCGTCGGCGTTCAGGTACTTCTTGGCCAGGCGATCGATGACCTCGTCCGCCCCCTCCAGGTCCAGCCGGGCCGTGCCCGAGACGCTGACCAGGTGGTGCGCGTCGTCCGGGTCGAGGACGCCGATGGCGACGCGGGGGTTCTCGCGCAGGTAGCGCTCCTTGACCCGCCCCACGGCGGTGTTGAAGATGACCTCGTCACCGTCCAGGTCCACCCAGACCACGGTGCTGTGCAGCGCCCCGTCGGGCCCCGCCACGGTCACCCACGCGTGCACCGGCCTGCGGAGCAGGGCCTTGGCGTCGTCGTTCAGCTTGCTCATCGATCTCTCCTGATCTACGGAGGTTCCGCGAGCCCGGAACGCCGGGAGGCCGCGGATCATTCCGCGCCGCGGTTCACATGTGAATGGGCGGGCACGATTCCTCGAAACGCTGAATCGCTTAGCGGGATGAACGACCTTGCCGACAAAAGAGCTCGAATGGGCGGGGTTTCGGAGGGGAAAGCTCGGGGACCGGTCCACGGACCGGGAGGAGGCGCCATGGCGGGAGAGAGGCTCACCGAGGCGCGCTGGACGCACGTCGCGCTGCCGAGCGCCGACCTCGACGCGTCCGTCGAGTTCTACACGGCCATGACCCCGCTCGTGGTGGTCTCGACCCACAGCGACGAGCAGGGACGCAACGCGTGGCTCTCCAACCCCGGCCAGGCGGAGACGCCGTTCGTGCTGGTGCTGGTGGAGTTCGCCAAGGACAAGGGGCGGCCGAGCCCGCAGCTCACGCCGTTCGCGCACCTCGGCATGGAGGTGCCGCGCCGCGAGGACGTGGACGCGATCGCCGCCCGGGCGCGCGCGCTCGGGTGCCTCCACTGGGAGCCGCGGCTCCTGCCGCCTCCGGTCGGCTACGTGTGCGCGCTGACCGACCCCGACGGGAACGTCGTCGAGATCTCCCATGATCAGAAGGTCTTCGAGGAGGTCCGCTCGCTCTGGGGGACGGGTGGCGACGGAGGCTGACCCGGGCGAGTATCGGTTCGCGCACATCCCGTGAACCGCTTCACCTGGACCGGTCCCGACCAGCGCTTTCGCCGCCGGGGGCCGTTCGCGGGGCCAGGGGCGACGTAGACGAAACCGTCTTCCCGCATCTCCGTAATGAAACCGCCACCCTTTCCCGCACATCGGCTCTACCGTCTACTTAGTCTGATGCGGGACTCTTGTCCGTGAGAAAAGCCGGTTATTGTGAATGAACGGGCAGGTGATTGCCCGATCATTCGAGCGGCACAGGGCACGAAAAGAGGGTCAGGTCCTTCGCACGCCACCGGAACCGCCGTTCCCGTGGCCGGGGAGAGGAAGCGCCGTGCATCACATCATCGCCGTGGGGGCAGGCGAGCCGGATGCGCTGGGCCGCGCCGTTCCACCGCGGCCGGCCCGTCACGGACCGGTCGCGAACCGGGCACGCCCCGCTCCAGGCCGGGATCGCTGAGATCGACGACGTGTCGTCCTGACAACCCTTCGCCGCCTCCGGACGGCGAGATCTGAAAATCTCTTTACAAGAGGTGATCGATACCGTGGTTCCGCCTACCACCGCGATCGCGGACGTACTCCAACTGCGAGGGCTCACCGGGTGGCTCAGCCCGCCGCTGCGTCCCATACACCGATCGCTCGGCCTGCTGGGCAGGGCCCGCACCGTACGACTGGCGCCGGGGCCCGGCGCCGACGGGCTGGACCCTCTGCACCGCATGATGGACGAGGACCTGGAGGACCGGGTGATCGTGGTCGCCGGCGCGGAGGCGGCGGCCGGAGCGGTGTGGGGAGAGATCCTGACCCGCGCCGCGCTCGCCCGCGGCGCGACGGGCCTCCTGGTGGAGGGCGGCGTCCGGGACGTGAACGCCTTCCGCGACCTCGGCCTGCCCGTCTGGGCGCTCTACGAGGCCACGGCCGGGCCCGGGCCCGACGTGCACGTGGCCTGCGTCGGCGGTCCGGTGGAGATCGCCGGGGTGGTCGTGGACGAGACCACGTCCATCGTCATGGACGGGTCCGGCGTGGTCGCGCTGCCCTCCACGGACGTCTTCCCCGACTCCTACATGTACGCGGACGCCGAGGAGGACGTGGTCAGGGCCCTGCGCGACGGCGCCTCGCTGGCCGAGGCCAACCGGTACAAGGAGGACGTGGTCCGCACGCTGCGCGACGGCCACGCCCTGGACGACGCGCGGGCGCGGGACGGCGGAGGCTACGGCCCCTACGGGGGGCACCCGGCCTACCGGGGACACGGGGACTATGGAGGCGTGGTCGGCGAGCTGCGCCGTTACTGAGGTCTACTGAGCTCTGTCGAAGGTCCGTCCGCGCCGTGCCGGTCGGGCTCCGGCACGGCGGCGGCGGAGGGTCCCCGGTCACGGGGCCTCCTCCGCCGCGGTGGGTCGAGATCAGCGCTTGAACGCGTCCTTGACGTTCTTGGCGGCGTCCTTCACGCGCTCGCCGGCCTGCTTGACCTTGCCCCTGGCCTCGTCGGCCTCCCCCTGGGCGCGCAGCTCGTCGTCGCCGGTGAGGTCGCCGAGCCCCTTCTTGGTCTTGCCCTTGAGCTGCTCGGCCTTGTTGGCCACCTTGTCGTCGCTCCCCATGACGTGCCCCCTTCGGTGTATGGGTCCATCCCCTTCGTTGACTGTCCGGTGTACGAGGCAATAAACGCCCTACCAGCTCCCGCACTCTCCCAAGTCATGACATGGAGCGATAAAAGCCCTTGTGACGCTGTGAACCCCTGAAAGTCTCGCCGCGGAGCCCGGATGCGGTGATACTTGATCACACGATGACATCGTGGGTTCGGCCCCCGAAGCGAGGAAGTCAGGAGCGCATGAGCACACTCCTACGGCGCCCGGCCGTGTACGCGCTCATCGCCGCCGGCACGTTCGCCGTGCTCCTGGCGGCCCTGTGGCTCGGCGGCGGCTGGCCACAGCCGGAGATCCCCGGCCTCCCCTCCCCGGGGCCGGTCACCTCCTTCGGTCTGCCGATCGTGCGCGTCGTCCACGACGCCTGCGCCGTGGCGACCATCGGGCTGCTGCTCGCCGCCGTCGCACTCGCCAACGGGGCCGACACCCGGCGGCACCTCACCCGCCTCGCCGGCCAGTGGGCGCTCGCCTGGGCCGCCACGGCGGTGGTCACGCAGGTCCTCACCCTCTCCGATCTGCTCGGGCTGCCCGTCGGCGAGGCGCTGGAGTCGGGATTCCTGATCAACTTCAGCACCGAGGTGCCGCAGGGCGAGGCGTTCCTGATCGTCACGCTGATCACCCTGGTCATCGCCGCGGCCACCACGCTCACGCTCGGCCCCGCAGGCCGGGCCCTGCTGCTCGCGCTCGCCGTCTTCGCCGTCCTGCCCCCTGCCTACGTCGGCCACTCGGCCTCGGCCGCGGACCACAACCTCGCCGTCTCCAGCCTGATGCTGCACATCGCCGGCGTCACGCTGTGGGTGGGCGGCCTGTTCGCGCTCGTCATCGCGCTGCGCCGGTCCGACGACCTGCCCGCCGCCGTGGGCAGGTTCAGCGCGCTCGCCCTGTGCGCCTTCGTCGCGGTCGGCTTCTCCGGCGCGGTCAACGCGTGGATCCGCATCGGCGACCTGGGCGAGCTCTGGCAGTCCCGCTACGGCCTCCTGGTCCTCGGCAAGCTCGCCGCGCTCGCCGCGCTCGGCTGGTTCGGGCTGCGCCACCGCCGCCGCACGATCGTCGCCCTGGAGGCGGGCACGACGTCGCGGCCGTTCCTGCGCCTGGCGACCGCGGAGGTCGGCGTGATGGCGTGCACGCTCGGCCTCGCGGTGGCCCTGTCCCGCACGCCGCCGCCGGACGCCGGCTCGGCGCACTCCTCCCACGAACTGCTCGGCTACACGCTGCGGCCCTTCACCCTGGGCCGTCTGATCACCGAGATCCGCCCCGACCCCATCGTGATCCTCGCCGTCGCCGGCCTGGCCGTAGCCTACGTCCTCGGCGCGCGCCGCTGGGCCGGCGGCTCCTGGCCGGCCGGCCGCGCGGTGGCGGCACTGGCGGGCCTGGCCGTCCTGCTGTACGCGACGGCGGGCGGCATCGCCGCGTACGGCCCGGCGATCTTCTCCGTGCACGCCCTGCAGTACGCCCTCGTCGGCACGCTGGCGCCCGCCCTGATCGCGCTGTCCGCGCCGCTCGTCCCGCTGCGCGAGGTGTGGACGCCGCTGCGCGCCGCCGCCGAGGGCCCCCGGGCCCGGGCACTGACCCACCCGTGGGCCGCGTTCGGCCTGTACGCCGCCCCCTACCTGATCTTCTACGCCGCTGGGCTGTTCGAGCCCGCGCAGGAGAGCCTCGCCGTGCGCCTGGCCGTCTGGGTCGTCCTGTTCACGACGGGCACGTGGTTCTTCTGCGTCGCCCTCGGCCTGGACCCGCTGCCGCGCGCGATCGGACCGCTGCAGCGCATGCTCATGCTGGCCGGCGCCCTGGCCGTGCAGGCGTGGATGGCCGTCGTGTTCCTCGCGGGCCCCGTCCAGGGCCGCGACTGGTACGACGACCTGGCGCTGCCCTGGGCGCCCGACCGCGCGGCCGACCAGCTCCGCGGCGCCGCCCTCGGGCCGGGCGTGGCCGCGGTGACGATCGCGGCGCTGCTGGTCGTGCTGGCGGCCCGCAGGCGCGGCGCCGCGCGTCGCGTCGCCGCCGAGGAGCCCGCCGCCGCCACGCGGCCGTGAGCGGGCCGGAACGGCATGATCGCATAGAGTGACGGTATGGCGCCGTCACCGCTGCCGGGCCCGCTGGCCGACCTGGCCCCGCTGCTGGATCGCTACGGTTACCTGGCCGTCGGTGCGCTGATCTTCGTCGAGGACTTCGGCATCCCCGTCCCGGGCGAGACCGTGCTGATCGCCGCCGCCGTCTACGCCGGCACCGGGCGTCTCGACGTCGTGGCCGTGGGCGCCGTCGCGTTCGCCGCCGCCGTCCTCGGGGACAACCTCGGGTACCTGATCGGGCGCACCGGCGGGCGCGCGCTGGTGCAGCGCTTCGGCAAGTACATCCTCCTGCCCCCCGAGCGCTTCGACAGGGTCGAGGCCTTCTTCCGGCGCAGGGGCGCTCCGATCATCGTCGTCGCCCGCTTCATCGACGGGCTGCGCCAGGCCAACGGCCTGGTGGCCGGCGCGACGTGCATGCCGTGGCGCCGCTTCCTGATCTTCAACATCATCGGCGCGGTGCTGTGGGTCGCGACGTGGACCACCGCCGGCTACCTGGCGGGCTTCCACATCACCGAGATCTACGAGGAGTTCACCCGGTACGAGACCTACATCCTGATCGCCGTCGCGCTCCTGGTCGTGGCGCTGATCGTCCGCCATCTGCTGCGGCGCCGCCGCCGCAAGGATCCCTCATGACCGAGGCCGGTGCCACGCCGCCTCCGGCGGGGCTCGCCCGGCGGCTCGGCCTCGGGGACGCCGTCGTGATCGGCCTCGGGTCCATGATCGGCGCCGGGGTGTTCGCCGCCTTCGCCCCGGCCGCGGCCGCCGCGGGCACCGCGCTGTTACCCGCGCTCGGCCTCGCCGCCCTGGTCGCGTACTGCAACGCCACCTGCTCGGCCCGGCTGGCGGCGCGCCACCCGCTCTCCGGCGGCACCTACGTGTACGGCCGCGAGCGGCTCGGCGAGGTGTGGGGCTACCTGGCCGGGTGGGGGTTCGTCACGGGCAAGACCGCGAGCTGCGCCGCGATGGCGCTCATCGTCGGCGCCTACGTCTGGCCGGGGCACGAGCACCTGATCGCGGTGGCCGCCGTCGTCGCGCTGACCGCGCTGAACGACGCGGGCGTGCGCAAGGCCGCCTGGGCGACCCGCCTGATCGTCGCCGTCGTGCTCGTCGTGCTGGCCGTGGCGGTCGCGGCCTGCCTCGCCGGCGCCCGTGCCGGCCTCGCGTGGCCGGAACCGCTCGCCGCGGCGGCGGGCGGCGTCCCGCAGGCGGCCGCGCTACTGTTCTTCGCCTTCGCCGGGTACGCCAGGATCACCACGCTCGGCGAGGAGGTGCGCGACCCGGCCAGGACCATCCCGCGCGCCGTGCCGATCGCCCTCGGGATCGCGCTGCTCACCTACGCCGCCGTGGCCGTCGCCCTGCTCGCCGCGCTCGGCCCCGACCGGCTGGCGCGCGCCGCGGCGCCCGTCGCCGACGCGGTGCGCGCCGCCGGAGCCGCGCCGCTGGTGCCGCTGGTCACGGTGGGCGCGGCGACGGCGGCGCTCGGGTCCCTGCTCGCGCTGCTGCTCGGCGTGTCGCGCATGGTGCTCGCGATGGCCAGGGACGGCCACCTGCCCCGCGCGCTCGACGCCGTCCACCCGCGCACCGGCGTGCCGCACCGCGCCCAGACCGCGGCCGGCCTGGTGGTGACCGTGATCGCCGCGGTCGCCGACGTGCGGGGCGCGATCGGCTTCTCGTCCTTCGGCGTGCTCGTGTACTACGCCATCGCCAACGCCGCGGCCCTCCGGCTGACCGCGGCCGAGCGCCGTCCGCCGCGGGTCGTCCCCGCGGCGGGCATCGCGGGCTGCCTGGCGCTGGCCTTCAGCCTCCCGGCCGCCTCCGTGGTGTCGGGGAGCGCGGTGCTCGCCGCCGGCCTGGCCGTGTGGGGCGTCCGCAGGGCGCTGCGGCGCTAGAACAGCCAGTCGAGCAGGCCGCCGCCGCGCTCCTTCTCCTTCTCCTTGGTCGGGGTCGGGGCGGGCTGGGGCGCCTCGGTGGTGGGCGGAGGCGTCGGGGACGGCTTCTCGGTGGGCTCGGGGTCCTCCGGGGTGTCGGGGCGGGGGACCTGCGGGTCCTCGGTGCTCCTCGGGCGGGGGTCGGGGGCGCGGTCGCGCGTGTGGGTCGGCGTGGGCCGGGTCGTCGGGTCCCGCTGGTCCTGCGTCGGCGCGTCCGTGGTGCGCGCCGCCGGGGCCGTCGTGCCGGGCGCGGGCGAGGCCTGCGACGGGGTGGCGCTCGGCTCCTCGGCCGGCGGCTCCGTCGTGGGGTCCAGGGAGGACGGGGCGGGCGTGGTGCCGTCGCTGAGGGTCGGCAGGGGCTGGCCCGCGGGGGCGCAGTCGGACGGCGACGCGCAGGCCGCCTCGGGACGGGAGCCGACCGAGGACGAGACGATCCAGCCGCCGGAGACTGCGAGGACCACGATCGCGACCATGGCGAGGATCAGCCGCCGGTTCTGGCCCTTCTTCTCCTCTTCCGCGTCGTCCTCGCCGGTCCAGCCGGATCCGAGGAAGCCGGTGCGCGGCTCGTCGTCGGGGTCGTGCTGGGTGCGGTCGGCGTCCCAGCCGTCGTCGGGACGGGCGTAGCCTTCCGGACGCTCATAATCGTCGGCCCCGTCGAAGCCGCCCTCGCGGAGGTCGTGGTCGCCGTCCGGGGACCGCTCCTCGGGTCCGTAGGGGCCGGCGACGCCGAACCCGGCGTGGTCGGGGTCGTGCCCGGGGTGGGGGTGTTCCGGCGTGTCGTCCCCGGCGTGGGCGGGGTCGTGATCCGGGCTCCAGCCGTCGGACAGGACATCTCCGGCCCGGGGCTCCGGCTCGCCGTTCCACGGGACGCCCAACGGACCGGTCTGCTTCAGAGGCTCCTCTTCGTGCGGGCGCGGGGTGCCGTCGCGGTCCATTACCGAACCTCTCTGTTCTACATTTCGGCCGCGCATCTTCTTAGCAGCTGTGACAACGATCTGTCCGGAAACTTCACAGATTCCCCCAAGATTCGCAACCATTTCATGACTCTCCTGTGTCACGGGAGTCACGGATCCGGAGCCCCGGATTCGACGCCTGACCGGCGGAACCTGCCAAGCTTGACCCGGTCCCCGACGACTGGAGCGTGCCGTGATCGACGAAGATCGTCCCGCCCGCGTGCTGGCCGGGCTGCGGGAGTTCTACGAGACCCCTCCGCCCGACACATCCGGCCGCGGCGCCGAGGCCGCGCTCGCCCTGTTCCACGACGTGGCCGCGACCGTCCCCGCGTACGCCGACTTCCTGCGCGAGAAGGGGGTGGACCCCGCCGCGATCCGCACGGTGCGGGACTTCGCGCGCGTCCCCCTGCTCGACAAGGAGTCCTACCACCGGCGCCATCCTCTGCCCCGGCTCTGCCGGCACGGCAGGCTGGACGCCTGCGACATGGTCGCGGTCTCCTCCGGCTCCTCGGGCGCGCCGACCGTCTGGCCGCGGTCCGTGCTCGACGAGCGCCTCGTCGCCGCCCGCTTCGAGCAGGTCTTCCGCGACGGCTTCCACGCCGGCGAGCGCACCACCCTCGCCGTCATCTGCTTCGCGCTCGGCACCTGGGTGGGCGGCATGTACACCGCCGCCTGCTGCCGCCACCTCGCCGCCAAGGGCTACCCGATCACCGTGGCCACCCCCGGCAACGACATCGGCGAGATCCTGCGGGTCGTCGGTGAGCTCGGGCCGCACTTCGACCAGGTGGTGCTGCTCGGCTATCCCCCCTTCGTCAAGAACGTCGTGGACGCGGGGCTCGCCCGGGGAATCGACTGGCCCGCCCACCACGTCAAGCTGGTGCTCGCCGGCGAGGTGTTCAGCGAGCAGTGGCGCGACCTGGTCGGGCGCCGGGCGGGCATGACCGACCCCTGCCACGACTCGGCGTCCCTCTACGGCACCGCCGACGCCGGCGTGCTCGGCGCCGAGACCCCGCTCAGCGTCCGGGCCCGCCGGTTCCTGGCCGGGCGTCCCGACGCCGCGCGCGAGCTGTTCGGCGACTCCCGCCTGCCGACCCTCGTGCAGTACGACCCGGAGAGCCGCTACTTCGAGGTCCGGGACGGCACGCTGCTCTTCACCGGCGACAACGGCGTGCCGCTGATCCGCTACCACATCGCCGACGAGGGCGGCGTCGTGCCCTTCGACGTGATGCTGGAGTTCTGCCGCGCGCGCGGCTTCGACCCCGCCGTGGGGCACGGGCCCGACGAAACCGTCCCCGAGCTGCCCTTCGTGTACGTCTTCGGGCGGTCGATGTTCACGGTCTCGTTCTTCGGGGCCAACGTCTACCCCGAGAACGTCACCGTGGGCCTGGAGCGGGCCGACATCGGCGAGAAGGTCACCGGCAAGTTCGTGCTGCGCGCCGAGGAGGACGCCGGCCACGACCGCCGCCTGTCGGTCGTGGTCGAGCTGGCCCCCGGAGTGCGGCCCGACCCGGCGCTCGTCCCGGTGATCGCCGGCTCGATCCGGACCGAGCTGCTCCGCCTCAACAGCGAGTTCGCCCACTACGTGCCCCAGGAGCACCAGACCCCCGTGGTCGAGCTGCGCGAGACCGGCGACCCGGAGTACTTCCCGCCCGGCGTCAAACACCGCTACACCCGTCCCGCATAGCACGAACCTGGCGAAACCCGGAGGAATGCACAAAAACGGTCTGCGAGGTGAGTTTTGATTCCCTTGACGCTTCCGGGTCCGCGTCGTGGGCAGTTCACGACCGGATCGTCACCGCCGGCGCGCCCGCGGTCCCGCGGCGCGCGCCGTCGGCGGGCCGGTATACCCCTGGCCCCCGCGGCGTCGTACGTTAGGGGTTAGGTGGTCACCATGCGTGAGAAAGCGCAGGTGGCGGGCAGGGCCGAACGTCCCGCCGCGAGGCGTCGTAAGACCCTGTCGGGTCGCTCGTCCGTACCCGACGCTGGATGGAGATTCCCTGACAGGGAGGTGCACTATGCGATCCTTGGCCAGGTGGACGATGAGGTGTGTTCGCCGTTATCGGTTCGACCACAATCCGCTGCGCAGGCGCTCTGACCGCATCGAGGCCGTCGCGGTCCTGCTCACCCTGCTGGTCCTGGTCGCCAGCGTGTGGCCCGCCCTCCTGGCCGGCCGCGTGGTGTACCAGCGGGGGCTGACGGCCGAGCGCGTGGACCCGGAGGTCCGCCAGCAGGTCACCGCCGTCCTGCTGGAGAACGGCGCCGCCACCAACCCTGTCTCGTCCCAGGGAACCGTGCTCGGGGTCAAGGCCAAGGCCCGCTGGTACATGCCCGACGGCAGCGTCCACATGGGCGTGGTGTCGGTGCCCGCGCACGCCAAGGCGGGATCGTCGCTGGAGCTGTGGGTCGACGCGCACGGCACTCCCACCGCCGCCCCCCGCACGCACGCCCAGACGGTCGCCGACGCCGTCGTGGCGGGCTTCGGCGTCGTCGCCGGGATCGGGGGGTTGCTCTTCCTGAACCTCGCCCTCCTGCGGTGGATGCTGGACCGCCGCCGCTACGTCGAGTGGGAGAAGGAGTGGACGGCCGTCCACGACCGCTGGCGGCGTCCCAGGCAGCCGTGACCGGCCGGACGGCGGGGTCCACGGGGCCGTAGGCCCGCGTGGGAGGAGGCACCCATGAGCGGACACGTTGTCGTAGGGGTCGACGGCTCGCCCCCCTCGGTGGTCGCCGCCCGCTGGGCCGCCGAGGACGCGCGGCGGCGCGGCGCCGGGCTGCGCGTCGTCCACATCAGCGAGCCGTGGATGTACGTCCAGCCGCTCGCCACGCCGCCCGGCTTCCAGGACTCGCTGGAGGAGGCGTCCCGGGCCGTGCTCGCCCAGGCCGCCGACGAGGCGCGCGACCAGGTGCCGGGCCTGGAGGTCGAGACCGTGTCGCGGGTGGGCGACGTGCGCACCGAGCTGCTGCGCCAGGCCGAGGAGGCCGAGGTCCTCGTGGTCGGCACCCGGGGGCACGGCGGGTTCCTCGGGATGGTGCTCGGCTCGGTGTCGATCGGCGTCGCCGGGCGCGCCGACTGCCCGGTGATCGTCGTCAGGTGCGACGAGGAGTCCCGCGAGCACGGCGAGATCGTCGTCGGGCACGACGGGTCGCCGGAGTCCGAGCCCGCGCTGCGGTACGCCTTCGAGGAGGCCGCGCGCCGGGGCTGCCGCCTGCGTGCGATCTACGCCTGGGAGCAGACCGCGTTCCTGCCCATCCCGGCCAGCGACACCCCGCACATGGAGCGGCTGTACGACCTCGGGCGCAAGGCCGCCAAGGAGCAGTTGCTGCCGTGGCGGGACAAGTACCCGCAGCTCCGGGTGACGGAGTCGATGCCGTGGGCGCACCCGGTGGAGGCGCTGTCGGAGGCGTCGGCCACCGCCGACCTGGTCGTCGTCGGGTCGCGGGGCCGGGGCGCCCTCCGCGCGGCCGTGCTCGGCTCGGTCAGCCACGGCGTGCTGCACCACGCGCGCTGCCCCGTCGCGGTCGTCCGCGTGCGTCCCGGCGGCCCGGGCACCGAGGAGGCCGCCCGATGGGAGGGGCGGGACACATGAAGCAGAGCGTGCGCCTCGGCCGCGTCGCGGGCATCCCCGTGGGGGCGCACTGGTCCACACTGCTGATCATGATTTTGATCGGGGGAGTGCTGGCGAGCACGGTGCTGCCCCAGGCGATCCCTGGCCGGCCGCCCGCGCGGTACTGGGCGGTGGGCGCGGCCACGGCCGTCCTGTTCCTGGGCTCGCTGCTCGCGCACGAGCTGGCCCACGCCCTCGTCGCCCGGCGCAGGGGCGTGCCGGTCACCTCGATCACCCTGTGGCTGCTCGGCGGGGTCACCGAGTTCGCCGGGGAGTCCAAGACGCCGAAGGACGAGTTCAGGATCGCCGTCGCGGGGCCGCTCGTCAGCCTGGTCCTCGCCGTCGTGTTCTATCTCTGCGTCCTGCCGGTGAGCGGCCCGGCGCTGATCGTGGCGGCGGTGCGCTGGCTGGCGCTCATGAACGCCGTGCTGGCGGTCTTCAACATGCTGCCGGGCGCCCCCTTGGACGGCGGGCGGGTGCTGCACGCCTTCCTGTGGCACCGCGGCCGCGACCGGGCCCGCGCCGACCTGGCGGCCTCCCGGGCCGGGCAGGGACTCGGCGCCGGCCTCATCGCGCTCGGGGCGGTGGAGCTCGTCCTCATGGCCTGGACCGGCGGGCTGTGGATGATGCTGATCGGCTGGTTCCTGATCACCGCCGCCCGCGGTGAGGGCATGATCAGGGCCGCGCACGAGGGGCTCGGCGGCTGGCACGTCCGCGACGTGATGACCCCCGCGCCGGACGTCGCCCCCGCCTGGCAGGACGTGGAGAGCTTCGTGGACTCCACCGCGCTGCGCTCCCGCCAGAGCGTGTTCCCCGTGGTCGAGTTCGGCGGCGCCGTCACCGGGGCGCTGCCGCTCCAGGCCCTGACCGCGGTTCCGGCCGCGCGGCGGCGCGACACGCGCGTCTCCGCGCTGGCCCGTCCCCTCAGCGCGGGCCACCTGCTCTCTCCCGACGACGACGCCACGCGGATCCTGGAGCCGTCGGCGTCGCGGGTCGCGGGGGAGCTGGTGGCCGTGGTCGTCGAGGGAGGGCGCATCGTCGGCATGGTCACCACCGCCGACCTCGGCCGGGCGCTGCAGCAGGCCGCGCTGCGCGCCCCCGCCGGGACCGGCCCGCGGCCCGACCAGCCGGGCCAGGCCCTGCGTGACGGGCCCGGCGGCTGAGAGGCGGGCCGGGCGTCACCCTTCCCGGAAGCGCAGCAGCAGCATCGCCGCGTCGTCGTGCAGGGGCGCGTCGACGTGGTGGACCAGGTCGAGCCTGAGCGCTTCGAGCGCGGCCTCAGGGTCGTCGTCCTTCAGCAGGAACGCCCGCTCGGCCAGGGGATAGAACCGTCCCGCGCGGTCGCGCGCCTCGATCACCCCGTCGGTGTAGAGCAGGACCTGGTCCCCCGGCCCGAACGCGACCTGGTGCGGGTTCGGGCCCTCGACCTCCAGGACGGCGAGGCCCAGCGGCGGCGCGCTCTCCGCGGGCTCGGCCAGCGTGATCTCGCCGTCCGCGTGGATGATCAGCGGCGGCGGGTGCCCGTAGTTGAGCAGGGTCAGCTTCCCGGCCGGGTCGGCGTCCACGAGGATCGCGGTGACGAACTCCTCGCCGGACAGGCGCCGGTTGAGCGCCTTCTCCAGCCGCCCGCTGACGCCGCGCAGGTCGGGTTCGTCGTGCGCGGCCTCGCGGAACGCGCCGAGCACGAGCGCGGCGGTCTCGACCGCCTCCAGGCCCTTGCCCTGGACGTCGCCGACGATGGCGCGCACCCCGCCGGGGCCGGTCACGACCTCGTACAGGTCGCCGCCGATGCGGGCCTCGGCGTTGGCCGAGGTGTACGACACCGCCGCGCGTAAGTGGCCGGCCCGGCGCGGGACGGGCCTGAGCAGCACCCGCTGGGCGACCTCGGCGACCGAGCGCACGGTGGCGAGCTCGCGTTCGCGCCGCTGGCGTCCGACCGTGGCCAGGATGCTCGCGGCGGTCACGCCGGTGATGGAGACCAGGCTCATGGTGCTCTGCCGGTCGCCGAGCAGGTCGTTGTACACGGCGAGCAGCAGCGAGGTGACCAGCGCGATGACGCCGATCAGCACGGTGCGCCGCACGCCGCCCACGAGACTCGCGAACGCCGGGCCGACGGCGAGCAGCGAGAGGTAGCCGAGGTCGGGCCCGGTCAGGATGTCGACCGCGGCGACGATGCCCAGCGACGCGAAGGGCAGGGCGCCCATGAGCGTCTGCGTTCTGCGGTTCTCCCGGGTCATCGGCACTCCGCGGCCGTGACGCTCCGGGGGCTGACGTCGTCCGTCACAGGATGCCTCCGCGGGATAGGTCATTTCGGTCGATTTTCGACCAGACTTCCCGGTGCTCCGCGGCCACTGTAACAAGACCGGGAATCGGCGAACAGCGTGGCGACCTTACGTGAGGGTCACAGGTATGAGTGACGCGGCTTCGGTTACGGCGTCCGGAGGGACGTCGCGGAAGCCCGATATGGGGAGCGGCGGGCACGCGGACGCCGTCCGCATATGCGTCGTGTGAACGCGATGACCCAGGGATGATTCTCACCATTTCGCGCCTACGTGACCAAGCACTCGACGACCTCACAGGACCAACGAACCGGACGCCCGGGGGCGTCCGAAAGCCGCACCGAGCCTGCCCGAGCGCGATTCGCGCCGGGAGGTCTCTGAAGGGCTCATGAATCGAACCTTACTCTCGGATCAGCCAACTGGGACTGATTCGATATAGGACTTGTGGTTTCCGCGCCACGGCCGCCGGCTAAAGCCCCGCTATAACTTGATAGGCCGAAATGTGCGGATCAAGTGTGACTTATGGGCGGTGGTTCAGGAAGCCGCCGTGTCCCGTCCCGTGCGCCTCAACTCCAGGTCGTCCAACAGGGTGCGGGTCGCCGCCGTGATCGCCGCCACGGCCTGGTCGAACGCCTCCGCGTTGCGGGCCGAGGGGGCGCGGAACCCCGAGATCTTGCGGACGTACTGCAGCGCCGCGGCCCGCACGTCCTCGTCGGTGACGTCGCTGGTGTAGGGCTCGCGCAAGGTCTTGATACTCCGGCACATGCCATGGACCGTACGTCATGACGGGCGCGGAAGCGCTCATGGGCGCCGGGCGCGATGCCGGCGCACGGCGTCGCGGTTGGCGCAGCGGGGGGAGCAGTAGCGCTGCCGCCCGCCGCGCGACACGTCCGCGTACACCTGGGAGCACTCCTCGGCGGCGCAGCGGCCGAGCCGCGACATACCCCGTCCGGTGAGGTGGAGCGCCGTGCCCACCGCGACCAGCGCCCGCAGTACCTCGCCGAGCGGCAGCGCCTCGTCGCGGTAGTGCAGGTGCCAGCCCGTGCCCGCGTGGTCGCTCAGGCGCGGATGCGCGGCGGCCGACGCCAGCAGCTTGTTCAGCAGGGCCGCGCGCTCGCCGTCGTCCTCGGCGTCGACCACGGCGCACCACTCGCCGATGAGCGCGCGCGCCGTCGCCAGATCCTCCGGGCGGGGGGACGGCCCGTCCAGCCGCAGTCCCGCGGCGCGGCAGCGGTCCACCAGGTCGTCGAGCGAGCTGGGAGGGGTGTTGGCGAGGTCGGTCATGAGCTGGACCGGATCTTCCCCGTAAGGGTTGAGATGCACAATGCCATTACAGCACACTCGAAATATGACCGACCATGACGGCCACACCTGGCGGACGCGATCACATCACTTCACCAGCGAGGGTCTGGTGCGCTACCAGTCGTGCCACTGCGGGGTCTGGCGGGTCCTCACCGGGCCGGCGGGCGGCGCCACCGTGCTGGCGCGCCCCGCCTCCACCCCGCCGGGGCGGTGAGCCGCCGTTCGTTCCCTGGGAGGTGGACAAACTCCCAGTCAAAGGCGGTTACCGGACGATTCTCGGCGGGGATGCCCTAACCGTCCCGACTCCTGGAGGCCCGCCATGGCGCCACAGACGATCGCCGCCCCGTCCCGGCCGACGGGCACCGCTCCGTCCCGCCCGTCCCGGCCGTCGGGCGCCGGCCCGTCCCACGCGGCCCGGCCGTCGGGCACCCATTCCGTCTTCGCGGGCATCGTCCACCGCCTCGGCCACCGCCTTCCGGGAGGGTGCGTGTACGAGCTGAGGCTGCCGTTCATCGGGACGATCGGCATCCCTCCGCCGGACAGGCTCACCTACTACGCGGCGCTCGGCGTCCTCGTGGCCTTCAACCTCATCGACTGGCCGCTGGCGCTGATCATCGCCGTCGGGCACTTCCTCGCCGAGCAGAACCTCTTCCGCGCGCTGAAGGGCGTCGGGAAGGCGGCCGAGGCGCTGTAGCGCACGGTCGCAGAGCGGTGCAGACCCGTACATTCTCCATAATTTGCTTATGCTGACCCGCCGCGCGCTCAACCGCGCACTGCTGGAACGTCAACTGCTGCTCCGCCGGCACGGCAAGACGGCGCTGGAGGCCATCGAACACCTGGTCGGGATGCAGTCCCAGGCACCGACCTCGCCGTACGTGAATCTCTGGACCCGCCTCCGGGACTTCGAGAAGGACGACCTCGCCCGGCTCCTGAACGACAGGGCGGTGGTCCGGGTGGCGCTGATGCGCGGCACCATCCACCTCGTCAGCGCGCGCGACTGCCTGGAGCTGCGGCCGGTCGTCCAGCCGGTCCTCGACCGCTGGGCCCGGTCGAGCCACGGCGCACGCCTCGCCGGCGCCGACCAGGAGGAGGTGGTCGCGCTCGGCCGCAAACTGGTCGAGGACCGCCCGCTCACCTTCGAGGAGCTCGCCGGACACCTCGGGGAGCGGTGGGGGGACGGCGAGGCGTTGTCCAAGCTGGTCCGCGCCAAGCTGGCGCTCGTGCAGGTGCCGCCCCGCGGCATCTGGGGCGCCGTCTCGCGGGCGCGCCACACCACCGCCGAGTACTGGCTGGAACGGCCCCTCGGCGACGGCTCGGCGATCGAGACCATGGTCCTGCGCTACCTCGCCGCCTTCGGCCCCGCCTCGATCAAGGACATGCAGGCGTGGTCCGGGCTCACCGGGCTGCGCGAGGTCGTCCGCGGGCTGCCCGGCCTGCGCGTCCACCGGGACGAGGCGGGCGTCGAGCTGTTCGACGTGCCGGACGGCCCGCTGCCCGACCCCGACACGGAGACGCCGGTGCGGTTCGTCGGCGAGTTCGACAACCTCCTGCTCTCCCACGCCGACCGCGCGCGCGTCATCACCGAGGAGCACCGCAAGGCCGTCTTCACCGTCAACGGCATCATCCGCGCGACGATCCTCGTGGACGGGTTCGTCGCCGGCACCTGGAAGATCGTCGAACGCGGCGACGCGGCGACCCTGGAGATCACGCCGTTCACCGCGCTCGGCCCCATGACGCGCGACGCTCTGGCCGAGGAGGGCATGAACCTCCTCGCCTTCGCCGCCCCGGGCAAGAGCGGCCAGGACGTTCGCTTCTCCCCCGGCAGGCCTTGACGTGCCGTTTGCCGTGAACGCCGTCGCCGCCGGGTACGCCGCCGGGTAGGCAGTCAACGAGCGGGCGCGTGGCGCCGCCGCGACGGGAAGGGGCGCTCATGGAGGGTTCGACCGTCTGCCGGAACCTGGCCGCCGGCGCCCTGGCCGGCGCCGCGGGCACGACCGCCCTCTACGTCGTGACCTACCTGGACCAGGTGGTGCGCGGCCGATCGCCTAGCGGCCTGCCCGCGCGGACCGCGGAGGAGCTCGCCGGGAAGGCCGGGATCGGCTTCGGGGACGAGGAGCGGGCCCCCAATCGCGAGGAGGCCGCCGGCGCGCTGCTGGGCATCCTGACGGGGGTCGGGCTCGGCGTGGCGTACGGGCTGCTGCGCACCGGTGTGCGGGACGTCCCGGAACCGGCCGCCGGCGTGGGCCTCGGCCTGGCCGTCACGGCCGTCGCCAACACGCCCATGATCGCTCTGGGCCTCACCGACCCCCGCACGTGGGGCGCCGTGGGGTGGCTGTCCGACCTGGTCCCCCACCTCGCGTACGGGCTGGTGACCGCGTACGGGTTCCACATGACGGCCCCCACCGGCACGCGCGGGACGCGGCGCCGCCGGACGTGCCGGTGAGGTCATCGTTCATCGCTTACCGTATCGCCGGTATCACTTTCTGTGACGTTCCTTAGATGAACGATAGATTGATAGAAGGTGAATGACTCGTGAAGTCATGAGAACCGAGGCGTGGAAAAGCGTGGCCCCGATTCCTTGCCGCCATGGGGGAAACCGTCTCGGTACGCGGGCCGATTCCGTTCCCGGCCGACGTTCCGGCGAGAAAGCCATGTGCCGTCCCGGCGATAGGAAGGCGTGCCGTGAAATCCGGTCTCGGGGAATTCGTGCGCGACCTCGGAAGGGCCGCGCACGAACCCGTCAGCGGGTGCCCCCTTTCCGCGTCATCCTGCGGATGACGTCCCGGGCGCGGTCGAAGATCGCGGTCGGCGTACCGAACACGACGTTCTTCGTCGCCGACTCGACCCCCGGATGCGGGTGCGTCGGGGCGAGCGACTCGGCCGCCTTGACCCCGAGCGCGAGCGCACGGCGCTCGTTCTCGCTGGTCTCCCTGACGAGCTGCGGGAACTCGTCCCGCTCCTCGGCCTCGGCGTGCGCGATGACGCCGGCGCGCAGCTCCTGCAGGCGCGAGCCGAACTGCGGATCGTCCGTGCCCCGCTGCTCCATGAGCGCGAGAAGCCGCTTGGCCTCGTTCTCCTCCCGCAGCCGCGCCTCGACGATGGCGTCCCCGTCGGCGAGCGCGCGTCTGGCGTACGGGTGGACGACCTCCTCCTCGGCGGTCTCGTGCACCGAGAGCAGCCGTACCAGGCGTTCGAACGCCTCGGCCCTCGCCCCGCCGGTGGCCCGCTCCACCTCGCCGAACAAATCCTTGATCATCTGGTGTTGGTGGACGAGGAGCGCGACCACGTCGTTCTCGTCCATCAGCTCAGGAACAGTCCTGCCTTCCGACATCAGGTCCCCCCGCTTTCGTTGGTCATGGAACGGCCGGCAGCCGCCCTCCGTGGCCGCCGGCCGATATCCGGCACGATCGTTGGGCCCTACTTGGTGCTGTCCGCGAGCTCGGTGAGCGCCACGGCGGTGCGAAAGTATTTGTTACGCCCGAGGTCTCCGACCGTGGTGATTTTGAAGGCTTCCTTGAGAAGCTTGGCGTCGCCTTCGCTCACTCCGGCCAGGGCCGAAACGGGCGCCTTGATGAGCTCAGGAAGGCTTTTGTCCTCGAACTCCTTGTCGAGAACCTTGGCCAAGTCCGCGTTCACTACCATGGATCCCCCAGTGGTGCCGCCGACCCGGCGGTAGTGCCGGGCAATTGAAGCTTTCCCCGTAAGACCCCGGAACACGGACATCTGGCGATAAGAGAGGGTAAAGAGGCAGTAGTTAAGGGGATTGTCAGAGACCTCGTCCCGCCCGCCCGTGCCGATCAGCGTACGTCCGCCCCCGCCGCCCTCGGCCGTGAAGCGCACGTGAGAAGAACCGCCCAGGTCAGCCCGCTGTTACGGTGATCGTGACTTCGACGAGGAGGGGGCCAGGCCGTGTCCACCGTGAACGATTTCCAGTGGAAGACCGCCCGCACCGCGCTGAGGCGTGCGGGTGACCGGTTCGCCCACCTCCTCACGTCCGTCCCGCCGCAGGCCATGGCGACCCGCGACTGGACCGTCGCCGAGACCGGCGCCCACGTCGCCGCCATCGCGCTGCTCTACACGGCGATCGTGCGCGACGACAACGCCCCGCACCCCATGCCCGAGCTGGCGGGGCCCATCGCACAGACCAACATCGACACCGTCGCCGACGTCAACGACCTGGCCCTGCGGTCCTACCCCGAGCGCGACCCGTACGAGCTGGCCCGCTGCCTGCGCGACCACATCGACGAGATCCTGCGCGTCACCGAGCACCTGGACCCGTCGTCGTTCATCCCGTGGCTCGGCGAGGCCCGCGTCCCCCTCGCCGGCGTCCTCGCCCACCTCGTCAACGAGCTGCACATCCACGGCTGGGACATCGCCCACCGCCTGCGGGCCCCGTGGACCATCCCCCCGCGCGAGGCCGCCCTGTTCTTCGACCTGTTCCTCATCGGCATGATCCGCGAGGACTACGGGCGGCTCATGGACACCTCCCAGTCCCGCCGCGCCGGCCGCATCGCCGTCCGCTTCCACTCCCGCCACACCGCGCCCGCGAGCCTGGTCCTCCACGACGGCCGCGTCTCCGTCGAGCCCCCCGGCCCCCGCGTCGACGCCCACGTCGCCTTCAACCCCCCGGCCCTGAACCTGATGCTCTTCGGCCGCATCAGCCGCACCCGCGCCGTCCTCACCGGCAACCTGGCCGCCTGGGGCCGCCGCCCCTGGCTCCTCCCCCCCTTCCTGAAAGAAGTCCGCCTCCCCACCAACCGCCGCCCCCGCCACCACCACGCCGAAACCCCCATAGACGCCTGACCCGACCCCGTAACGGACCTCGCGATGGCCTCACGCGGAACCATGCGCGGACCATCATCGTTTGATCGTGTGCTTCTGCAGGCATACACGCGAAGGTGAGCTGGTATGGGGCGCTTGGGTGGGGATGGGGATGGTGAGTTCCAAGAGCAGCTCTCGCAGGATGCGCGTACTGCCATTGAGCGCGGTTACCAGGTCTATGTCGCCTACATCCCAGAGGAAGTCCCTAAGAAGTACAGGCAGGTTCACACCTCATGGGGAGCTACCGAGGCGATCAATCGCATCGAGCAGGAGGGCTGGCGCTTGGATCGCATGCTGGAAAGCATGTACGGAAACGGGGTACGCGTCCTCACATGTATGTTCCGGCGGTACGTCTCAGATCGCGTTGAAGACGCCTTATAGGTGGCCATCAATGGGCACGCCCCAGCAGGATCAGTTCCCATAGGTCGCCGGTCTGTGTGTACCGCATCCGGGAGGTCTCGACCGTTGTCCGGCCTTGGCCGGTGCGTTCGATGTAGCCGCGGCCACCGGAGGCGATCAGGTAGTACACCACCGGCTTGCACTGGCAGGTCCAGCGCAGGACGCGCCGGCGTGGGTCCACTTGGGTCACCGGCAGCCAGACGACCTGTTGGCAGTCCGGCTGGGGTTCGGGGACATGAGGGCCGTGTCCTGCGGTGCCGTCACTGGCCTTCAGAACCGTCATTGTGCTCTGCTCCTCCGGCACGCGCAGGCCGGTGGTCGGGGGGAAGTAGCCGCCGATCGAGATGGTCGCGCGCGGACTCAGACCGTACGGGTCGGTGGGGGGTTCGGGGTCGTTCCCGGCGGACGGGATGGGCTCGGGGGTGTGTCGGCCGTGGACGGTCATGCCACCCGTGTCCACAGCTCTCCTGGGCGGGCCGCCTCCGACTCCGCCTCGCGCATGAGTTCCCGCAGTTCCTTGATGGACGCGGTCTCGATCCGCAACGGGGAGGGGACCCGCCAGGCGGCGATCGCCACGAACCTGCGGCTTCCCACCCCGTAGGTGACGAACCACCCGGGCTCCAGTTGGTCGAGTTGAGCGGCGGCCGCGCGTTCGGCCGGGTCCCAGCGCCGCGGCTTCGCTTCCATGACGGGAGCGCCGATGCGGTGTCGGCCCTGGCCCCGGCTCATGCCGCCCCCCGGCGAAGGCAAGCGCCGTGGACGGCGGAACGGGTCGGGGTGTGATCACTGTGCGTAGTGCTTTCAGGCATGGTTCGCACCTCGGATGACATCGAGGGCCACGTCCGGTCGTCCGTCGCGCCGGTAGGCCGTGTCGGTGAGACGGATTCATCAGAACGCTGCGTGACCGTGCCGCGACAGAGGATAACTTTGGGTGCGACGGATATCCCTGCGTCTGTTCGGAGGGCGCGCATGAGCGATCTCCCCGCCTGGTCCATCCGGCTCCGTGAAGAGCGTGAATCGCGCGGTTGGTCCCTGAAGGCGATGGCCCGTCAGCTGACCGAGGCCGCCGACGAACGTACACGGGCGCATCTGCCGACCCGAGAGTCTCTCGTCCGTATGGTCCGTTCTTGGGAGGCCGGGAAGCACCGACCGCGCGCCCCGTATCCCCAGCTGTACGCGCGAAGCTTTGAACTCTCAGAGGCGGAGCTGTTCAGGGAGAAGACGCGATCGGCGGATACGCGGTCGGGTGAACTCGTCTATCCCCTGGCCGAGACTCATCTCTTGTGTGAAACGGCGCGTACGCTGGGTGCGGCTTCCCCTATTTTCATGGACGCGATGGATATGGAACGTAGGGCGGCGGTTCGGCTTCTCGCTGCGGTGAGCGCCGGGACGGTGATTCCGGCGGGGGCGTTGGAAACGGTTCTGGGCGGGGTGGAACGCGCTCTCGGGGAGCGCGTCGACGTGGATGGCTGGGAGTCCACCGTCCAGGAATACGGTGAGTTGCTGAAGGTCCGGCCCGTTGGTTCGCTGATTCCGGATCTGACGGCCGAACTGATCGCCGTAGGAAATCTGCTGAACCGGGGAAATCCGCCGTTGGCGCAGGCCGGGCTGGCGCGGGTGGGCGCGGAGTTCGGGTGGATGCTGGCCTCCCAGCTCGACGACATCGGGGACCAGCGGGCCGCGCGCGTCACCTGGGGGACTGCCCGGCGTGCGGCCGACGCGTCCGGTGACCGTGACCTGGCGGTATGGGTGCGCTCGAAGGAGGCCAGCATGGCCCGGTGGTCGAGCAGGCCCGACACGGTCGCCCTGACGTTGGCCGACGAGGCGATCGGCATCGCCGGCGCGCGGCCGTCCAGAGGACTCGTGCAGGCGTACGGCGTGCGCGCGTCCCTGGCGGCTCGGCGGGGTGAGTCGGCTGCGCGTGAGGCGTACACCGCGCTCGACGCGCTGGAGGGGGCGGCGGATCAGACCGGTGCTGCGCGCTATCTCTCCTGGGCCCAGTCGTATGTCTACGTCCTTCTCGGCGACAGCCGAGCGAGTTCGGCGATCGACAAGGCCAGTGATGGTGTGAGCCCGGAACACGCCGCGGAGATGGAAATGCTCCGGGCACTGGACCTCGTGGGGCGCCGTGACGTGGGGGAAGGCCTCCAACAGGCCGTCAACGTGCTTGGCGTACGGCCGGCCAGCGCGTCACGACGGCACATGACCGGCGAAATCCTCACCGCACTCCCCGAAAAGGCTCGAACCCTCCCCGCCGCCCGAACACTCCGCGCCCTGCTGGTCGCCTGAGGTCGGGCGGGAGTGTCGGTGGGGGTGGGTATGGTGCTTGGTCATGAGTGGAGCGTCTTTGGAGGAACCAGGGTTTTTGCGGGATGTCCGGGCGGACTATGACGCGATGGCCGAGGTCTACGCCGATCATGTGCGGACGTTGGTCGATGCCATGCCGTTCGACCGGGCGATGTTCGGGGTGTTCGCCGAGTTGGTGCGGGACGCGGGGCAGGGGGCGGTCGGCGATCTCGGGTGCGGGCCGGGGCGCATGACGGCGTATCTGGCCTCGCTGGGGGTGGACGCGTTCGGGGTCGACCTGTCGCCGGCGATGATCGAGATCGCGCGCCGGACGTACCCCGAGCTGCGGTTCGAGGTCGGGTCGATGGACGCGCTGGACGTTCCGGACGGCAGCCTCGGGGGTGTCGTCGCCTATTACTCGCTCATCCATACGCCGCCCGAGCATGTCCCGGCGTTCCTGGCCGAGTTCCGTCGAGTGCTGGCGCCGGGCGGCCACCTGCTGCTCGGCTTCTTCGCCGAGGACCGGTCGGGGTTCGACGTTGAGCCGTTCGACCACAAGGTGTCGCTCGCCTATCGCTGGTCGCCCGATCACCTGGCCGAGCTACTGCGGCAGGCCGGTTTCGCGATGAACGCGAACCTTGTCCGGGAACCCGCCGCGAACGAGCGGTTCCAGCAGGCGTACCTGCTGGCGGCCAAGCCCGCTGCCTCCAGCGGATGACGGACGGCGCGCCGCGGGTTCAGGGAGCGCCCACGTGACCCCCTGAACCCGCGGCATGGTCACCCCGGAGAGAAGGCCCGCCTCACCGGCTCGTCCGACCCGTTGATCCGCGGTGTCGGCGGCGGTCGACGCTCGCGGTCACTCGGATCCGCCCGAGGCGGGCCGAGTCGGCTCCCGAGTCGTGCGGTCGCTGAGGTCCTCGACGCCGACCTGGCGGGTCGAACCGTCGCGCAGCGTCAGGGTGGCGCCGCGGATCTCCGGTGCGGTCGCCGCGTTCTCCTGTTGTTCGGTCGTCGGGGCGTCGGGCCACCATACGGCGACGTGTCCCTCGCGGACGGTCGCGGTCACCGGCCCCTTGGCCACGGTGTCGAAGACGACCCCGACGACATCGGCGCCGACGCGTCCGGTGACGCCTCGGATGCTGCCCGAGGACGTGCTCATCACCCCTCCGAGGTTGACGAGCACCGACTTCGGCCCCACGGCCGGCGCCGGGGGTGACTGCGGAGTCGCGAGGCTGCCGCCCATGGCCACGACCGACCCGTCGCGCACGTAACACGTCGACTCGCTCGGGCTCGCCGCGCGATCGGTCAGATAGACCATGACCAGGGAACCGCGCGCCTCGGTGATCACCGGACGCATCCTCGACCGGTCCGCGCCCTCGACGGGCGCGGGGTCGTCGAGGACCGCCTTGAGGCACGCCGACTCGGCCTGGCGTGCCGCGCCCGTGGACAGGGCGTGTGGTGTCGCCGACCAGGCCAACGCCTGACCGCCGCGGAACAAGGACGGGCCGGCGACGAAACCGACGGTGACGGTGGCCGCGACGGCGCCGAAGGCGGCTGCCCGTCGTGCCACCCTCACCCGCCGTCGGGGCCGCGAGGGCGTCAGCCCCGGGACGGACGTCCGGTCCTCGGCCCCGGAGAGCACCCGGCGCAGCACGGCCCGCGCCTTCGCGTCAGAGCCGGTGACGAGGTCGGGGCTCGTCACGGCCGCGTCGAGGCCGGCGAGCATCCGGTCGAGCCGGCGGTCGCTGAGCGTGCTCTTGGTGTCGTTCATGTCGAACTCCCTCGGGGCGTGGCGGCGACCGGCCGGCTGGCGGGGGTCTGGGGCAAGGCCTTGGTGTGGGCGCGCAGGGCCTTGCGGGCACGGCTCAGGCGCAGGCGGTAGGCGACCGGGGAGATGCCCAGAACCTGGGCCGCCCGGGGTGCGTCCAGCCCGTCCCACACGGCCAGGGCCAGCGCCTCCTGATGTACCGCGGACAGCCGGGACCACGCCCGGACCAGATCGACGCGCCGGGCGACCAGATCGGGGTCGAGCTCTCCGGCGTGGGCGTGCGCCGCCGGGTTCTCGGAGACGCGCACGGCCAGCGCCTGTCGTCTCCGCTCACCTCGGACGCTGGCCATCAGGGTCATCCGGGCGATGCCGAACAGCCAGGCTCGTGCGTCGTCCGCCTGGGCCGGGACGTCTTCGAGACGGCGCCAGGCCACGACGAACACTTCGGCCGCGATGTCCTCGGCGTGGCTCGGATGGACTCGACGCTCGGCGAAACGCAGAACCGCCGGATAGGTCGCCGTGAAGAGATCAGCGAACCGTCGCTCCCGATCCGGCGGGCCTGTGTCGTGGATACTCATGCCCCTTCATGTCGAGTTCCCGCCCAGCTGTGTCGCACATAGCCCGAAAGAAACTATTTGTAATGCTTCGGGTTCAATGCGTAGTGGTGACGGGATGGGCGTGGCGGCCTCGGGTCAGGCGGTGGAGACTTCCTCTACGAGGTGTGAGCTCCACGGGCACCAGGTGTAGTTCGGGAGGAAGGCGCCGCCGGCCTCGTCCAGGTGTTCCTCGACGTAGTCGATGGAGGCGTCGCAGACCTCGGTGGCGGCGTCGAAGAAGTCGATCGTCGCGGGGTCGTAGTGGTAGCTCCAGCCCTGGTTGTACGAGGCCTGGGAGGGGACGATGGTGCCGATGACGTGCGGCTGGTCCGTGGTCACGCCGTTGATCAGGTCCCTCGCGTGCTGGATCTTCGCCGGGTCGGTGAGCTTGAGGACGAAGTACTGGTCGGACGCGTCGGTGAAGGCGAAGTAGGCGGGGTCCGTCGCGGCGCGGCCGGTCGCCGCGGCCGGTGACGTCGCCGCGAGGACGCCGAGGATCGCCGCGGCGGCGGAGATGCCGATCTTGGAGAAGACGCGTGGCATGGTGCCTCCGTTCCTTGTCGGGGCGCCCCACGAGGCCGCCCGCTCGCCGTCATGTATAGCCGTGGAGGTTGTTCGGCATCGGGGGGAAGGCGCCGGACAAACAAAGCATGGACAAAGACGGCCGGGGCGCTACCGCCGTCCGGCCGTCCTGATCTGCGGGGACGTCAGCCGTCCAGGACGGCGGGGTCGATGCGGGCGAGCCGCTCCGGGTCGGTGAGGATGTCCAGGGCGGTGATCTTGCCGTGCGCGATCGTGAAGGACAGGATCGCGAAGATCCGGCCGTCCGCCTCCGCCATGACGCCCGGGGTGCCGTTGACGAGGACGGGCCGGGACGCCGACGCCCGGGCGAAGCGGGCGAAGGTGATCGCCTGGGAGGCGACGTTGGTCGCGCCCCGGTGGACGGCGCTCGGGCGCAGCGCGCCGCCGTCCGAACGCACCACGACGTCCGGGTCCAGCACGGCCACCAGCGCGTCGAGGTCGCCGTCGCGCGCGGCGGCGAGGAAGGCGTCCACGATCCGACGGTGGCGGGCCGGGTCGGCACCGGGGGTGGGGGCCGTCGCCTGGACGCGGCGCCGGGCGCGGCTGGCGAGCTGCCGGGCCGCGGCCGGGGTGCGCCCGATGACGGGGGCGATGTCGTCGAACGGCACCGCGAACAGGTCGTGCAGGACGAAGGCCAGCCGCTCGGCCGGTCCCAGCGTCTCCAGGACCACCAGCAGGGCCAGGCCGACCGAGTCCGCGAGCAGTGCCTGCTGCTCGGGGTCGGGGCCGCCGGGCCCGCTGATGATCGGGTCGGGGATGCGGACCTGTCCGCCGGGCTCCTCAAGCGGCTCCTCGCGCCGGGCGGTCCTGGACCGCAGCATGTCCAGGCACACCCGCCCCACCACCGTGGTCAGCCAGCCGCCGAGGTTCTCGATCGCGGCGGAGTCGGACCGGCTGAGCCGGAGCCACGCCTCCTGGACGGCGTCGTCGGCCTCGCTGAGCGAGCCGAGCATGCGGTAGGCCACCGCGCGCAACTGGGGCCGGCGCTCCTCGAAGCGCTCCGCCAGGAATTCGTTCCCGGTCATCTGTCACATCCCTCCGGTGCCGTCCGTCAGTGCGATGACGGACGACGACCGGCCGATGTGACGAGCACCGCCGGCGAATGAGAAGGAGAAGATCGTGGACGCACGGATGAACAACCCGGTGATGGTCCTGCCCGACGCCATGCAGGGTATCCAGGCCCTGTTCAAGGCCATAGGGCGGGGCGGGGTGCCGCAGCGGACGCTGGAGCTGGTCCATCTGCGGGTGAGCCAGATCAACGGGTGCGGCGCGTGTCTGTACGGAGGGGTGGACAGCGCCAGGAAGGCGGGGGAGACCGACGAGCGGCTGCACGCGCTGGCGGCGTGGCGGGAGGCGCCGTTCTTCGACGACGCCGAGCGGGCGGCGCTGGCGCTGGCCGAGCACGCCACCCGGATCGCCGACCGGTCGGGGGACGCGGTGCCCGAGGACGTCTGGGAGGCCGCCGTCGGCCATTACGACGAGCGGCGGCTCTCGGCCCTCCTCCTCATGATCGCCTTGACGAACCTCTTCAACCGGCTCAACGCCACCACCAAGCAGCCGGCCGGCGTGACCTGGGCCTGACGGCTCGGAAGGGCGGAGTGCCCGGTCCGGTGGGCGGGCACACCGACCGTATGGGCAAAAGCGACAAAGATGATGATATCTCCGTCGGCGACAAGGTCACGTGGAAGAGCCACGGCGGCACCGCGACGGGAACGGTCGAGCAGAAGATCACCGAGAGGACCGAGCGGGCCGGCCGGGTGGTGGACGCCTCGCCGGACGACCCGCAGTACCTCGTCAAGAGCGACAAGAGCGGACGGAGCGCCGTCCACAAGCCCTCGGCGCTGCGGAAGAGGCGCTGAGATGGCCGGGGACGAGCGGCGGCGCGTCGCGGACGAGTTCGGCGAGGCCGTCAACATGACCGCCGCGGAGCTGGAGCGGTGGCTCGGCACCTCGGAGTCCGGCGCCGTGGGGGACAAGCCGGGCGGGGGCGAGTCCACGGGGCACGCCTCCGGGCGGCACATCGTCGACATCCTCCGCAAGAAGAGAGGAGAGCTGACCGACGACGACTACGCCCACATGAGAAAGGTCACCGGCTACGTCCACCGGCACGTGGCCCAGCGGCCCAAGGGGGACGTCCGGGACACGCCGTGGCGGTACTCCCTGATGAACTGGGGCCACGACCCGCTGAAGTGACCGGCCGCATGGCGTGACCGGCATGGCAAGCGGGCCGCGTCGGGGAACCGGCGTGGCGAGCGGGCCGCATGGTGTGATGGCCGGTCGGCCCGTGCTCGGCGAGCTTCACGGCCGTAGCCCTGCCTATGCCCGAGTCGGCGCCGGTGATCACGGCGACGCGGTCATAGGAGGCGGAGGAGATCGGTGCGTCGGCCATCGGAACGCCTTTTCTGTATGTCCGTAATTACTATTTCGGCTTGCTGGCATATCTGCACTCGGGGGTCGTCGCCATACCGGCCGTCTACCAGGGGTAGAGCCGTTTGCCAAGGCTGGACGATCGGACGGGCTTCCGGCGGGACGTGGAGATGCCGTTTCAGGCCCCGGAGTAGGGGCAGCCGTAAAGAGTCCCCGGCCGATCCAGAGAAAGGAGCGCGTATGCCGACCGCACGAGAGATCATGATGCCGAACGTCGAGTGCGTGGAGGCCGACGAGACCGTCTTCGACGCCGCGGAGAAGATGGCGCGGCTCGACGTCGGCTCGCTGCCGATCTGCGGAACCGACAACAGGCTGAAGGGCATGCTCACCGACCGCGACATCGTGGTCAAGGTGCTGGCCAAGGGCAAGGATCCCAAGTCCTGCCTGGCGGGCTCGCTGGCGCAGGCCGAGGCCGTCACCATCGGCGCCGACGACGACGCCAAGGAAGTGCTCAAGACCATGGCGCACCACAAGGTCCGCCGACTCCCCGTCATCGACGGCCACTCGCTGGTGGGCATCGTCGCCCTCGCCGACGTCGCCCGCTCCCTCCCGGACGCCCCCGTCGGCGACCTCGTCGACGCCATCACCACCGACTGACCGTCCGCGAGCATCCACGCAGGTCCCCGGCGCGGCCCCGTCCGCCCGGGGATTCCGCGTGCCCGCGCCGTCCGCGCCCCTCCCGCCTCGTCGAGGAAGCGATGTGACAAGGCGAAACGCAGGGGTAGCGGGGCCTATGCGAAGAGCGGTACTGGTGGCGGCGGTGGTCGGTGCGGGGATGGTCGCCGCCTTGGCCGGGTGCGCTTCGGGGCAGGAGGCGGGGGTGGTGTCGGCGGCCGATCGGTTCGTCGCGGCGGTGCGGGGCGGGCAGGGGGAGGCCGCGTGCGCGCTTCTCGCGCCGGACACCGCGGAGGCGGTCGCCTTCGACGAGGAGACCGGCTGCGCCGAGGCCATCCTCAAGGTCGATCTGCCGGAGGGGAAGGCGGGCTCGTCCGGGGGGAGTACAAAGGTGGGCTCGTCGGGGGGAGGCGCGGAGCCCAACGGAGAGGACGGGCCGTCGGCGGGGGTGCGGGGAGCGGCGCAGGTGTGGGGGCGCGAAGCGCAGGTGCGGGTGGCGGGGGACACGCTCTTCCTGCACCGGTTCTCCCAGGGATGGCTCGTGCGGGCGGCCGGGTGCACGCCGCAGGGAGAGAAGCCGTACCTGTGCAAGGTGGAGGGCTGAGCGATGCGGACGGTCTTCACCCTCACGGTCGCGATCATCGTCGTCGGGCTCGCGTATTTCCTGGTCATCGGGCTGCTGCGCAGATGAGGACGGACGAGGGCGGATGAGGACGGCCGGTGCCACGGGGCGGCGGGCAGCGGGTGACGGTCGGTGCGGCCGGAGGGAGGAGGGGTGATGCGGCGGTTCGTCCGGGACAACGCGCTCAGTCTGTTCTTTCTGGTGATCTTCGTGGTGGCGCTGGCGGGGCAGTCGCTGGCCGGGAACGCGGCGTACAACCAGCAGCAGGTGGCGGACGGCGGCGCGCCGATCTCGTGGGCGTCCTACGTGACCTCGTCGGACTTCGCCGTGGACGTGGCCGAGAACTGGCAGTCGGAGTACCTGCAGTTCCTTCTGTTCATCCTGGTGACGGTCTGGCTGGTGCAGCGCGGGTCGCCGGAGTCCAAGAAGATCGGCGAGGAGGGCACGGGAAGCGACGCCGAGCAGCAGGTGGGGCGGTACGCGCCGGAGCGGGCCCCGTCCTGGGCCAAGGGGACCGGCCTGCGGCCGTGGCTGTACGGCAGGTCGCTGGGCGTGGTCATGGGCACCGTCTTCGTGATGTCGTGGCTGGCGCAGTGGGTGGCGGGGACCGCGAGCCACAACGCCGAGCGGCTCGCCCGGCTCCAGGACCCGGTGTCGGCGCTCGGCTACCTGGGCTCGCCGGACTTCTGGAACCGCACGCTGCAGAACTGGCAGTCGGAGTTCCTCGCCGTGCTGTCGATGGTGGTGCTGTCGGTCTACCTGCGGCAGCGCGGGTCGCCGGAGTCGAAGCCGGTCGGGGCCCCGCACCAGGAGACCGGCGAGGAGGGCTGACCTTCGCCGGCCGCGCCTGGCGCGGGCCCGCCGCCACGCCGGCCGTAAAGATGGCATCAAGAATGCGGTGGGCGGCGTAGAGAGGCCGTCAAGACTTGTAGAACCTCCGAAATCCAGCGATTTGCTTGCTTTGAGGCCGTCCGTCATGGACGTGCCGGAGCATGTTCGTCCGGATTTGAGGAGTAAGGGGATGGCCGACGTCATCTTCGTCGCCCTGACGATCGCGATCTTCGTGATCCTCGGGCTCGTCGTCAAGGCGGTGGAGCGCCTGTGAGCGCTGTCAACGCCGCCGGGCTGGTGGTCACCATCGCCCTCGTGATCTTCATGGTCGCGGCCCTGCTGTTCCCGGAGCGCTTCTGATGTCGTCGACGACCGCAGGGATCCTCTTCATCGGATCCCTGATCGTCGCCCTGGCCCTGACGCACCGGCCACTCGGCGACTACATGTACCGCGTCTACAGCGGGACGCGGCACCTCGCGGTGGAGCGCCTGATCTACCGCTTCGTCGGGGTCCAGCCCGACGCCGAGCAGCGGTGGAGCGTGTACGCCCGCTCGGTGCTCGCGTTCTCTGCCGTGTCCATCCTGTTCCTGTACGGCTTCCAGCGCCTTCAGGACAAGCTCTTCCTGAGCCTGGGCTTCCCGCCGGTGACCGACCACGTCGCCTGGAACACGGCGGTCAGCTTCGTCACCAACACCAACTGGCAGGCGTACTCGGGTGAGTCCACGTTGGGCCACCTGGTGCAGATGGCCGGCCTCGCCGTGCAGAACTTCGTGTCCGCCGCGGTCGGCATGTCCGTCGCGATCGCGCTCGTGCGCGGGTTCGCGCGCCGGCGGACCGAGAACCTCGGCAACTTCTGGGTGGACCTGACCCGCGGCACGCTCCGCGTCCTCCTGCCGATCGCGTTCATCGGCGCGGTCGCGCTGGTGATCGGCGGCGTGATCCAGAACTTCGCCGAGCCGCACGCCGTCACCACCCTGACCGGGGCGAAGCAGACGCTCACCGGCGGCCCGGTGGCGAGCCAGGAGATCATCAAGGAGCTGGGCAACAACGGCGGCGGCTTCTACAACGCCAACTCCGCCCACCCCTTCGAGAACGCCACCGCCTGGACGAACTGGATCGAGATCTTCGCGATCCTCGTGCTGCCGTTCGCGCTGCCCCGCACGTTCGGCCGGATGGTCGGCGACAAGCGGCAGGGCTACGCGATCGTCGCCGTCATGGGCGTGCTCGCCTGCGCCAGCGTCGCGCTGCTGACCGGCCTGGAGATCGCCCACAACGGGACCGTCCCGCAGGCGGTGGGCGCCGCCCTGGAAGGCAAGGAGATCAGGTTCGGCGTCCCGAACTCGGCCACCTTCGGCGCCGCGACGACGCTGACCTCGACCGGCGCGGTGAACTCCTTCCACGATTCCTATACCGCGCTCGGCGGCATGATGACGATGGTCAACATGATGCTGGGCGAGGTCGCGCCCGGCGGCGTCGGAGCCGGGCTGTACGGCATGCTGATGCTCGCGGTGATCACCGTCTTCGTGGCGGGACTCATGGTCGGCCGCACGCCCGAGTACATCGGCAAGAAGATCGGCGCGCGCGAGATCAAGCTGGCCTCGCTGTACTTCCTCACCACGCCGGTGCTCGTGCTCATCGGCACGGCCCTGGCGATGGGCTCGCCCGAGCGGCGCGCGAGCATGCTCAACGGCGGCCCGCACGGCCTGTCGGAGGTGCTCTACGCCTTCACCAGCGCCTCCAACAACAACGGCTCGGCCTTCGGCGGCCTCACCGTGAACACGCCGTGGTACGACGTCGCGCTCGGCCTGTGCATGGCGTTCGGCCGCTTCCTGCCGATCATCTTCGTGCTGGCCCTGGCCGGCTCGCTGGCCAGGCAGGCCCCGGCGCCGGTGTCGGTGGGCACGCTGCCCACGCACCGCCCGCAGTTCGTCGGGATGGTCGTCGGCGTGACGGTCATCCTCGTCGCGCTGACCTTCCTCCCCGCCCTGGCGCTCGGGCCGCTCGCAGAAGGAATCAAGTAATGGCAACCCCTGTGGTCCAGGCGCCGGGCCGTCCTCCCGTGCCCGCCAAGAACGCCAAGGTGGGCGGCGGGCTGCTCGACCCCAAGCAACTCGTCACCTCGCTGCCGGACGCGCTGCGCAAGCTCAACCCGGCCACGCTGTGGCGCAACCCGGTCATGTTCATCGTCGAGATCGGCGCGGTCTTCACCACCGTGCTCGCGATCACCCATCCGTCCGTCTTCGCCTGGGCGATCGTCGTCTGGCTGTGGCTCACCGTCGTCTTCGCCAACCTCGCCGAGGCCGTGGCCGAGGGCCGTGGCAAGGCGCAGGCCGCCACGCTGCGCGCCGCCAAGCGCGACACGATGGCGCGCAGGCTCGCCGGCTGGAGCCCCGGCCAGACCGCCCCGGCCGAGGAGAGCGTGGGCGCCGCCGAACTGCGGCAGGGCGACCACGTGGTCGTCGAGGCCGGGCAGGTCATCCCCGGGGACGGCGACGTCGTCGAGGGCATCGCCAGCGTGGACGAGTCGGCCATCACGGGCGAGTCCGCGCCGGTGATCCGCGAGTCCGGCGGCGACCGCTCGGCCGTCACCGGCGGCACGAAGGTGCTGTCGGACCGCATCGTCGTCCAGATCACGCAGAAGCCCGGCGAGAGCTTCATCGACCGCATGATCGCCCTGGTCGAGGGCGCGAACCGGCAGAAGACCCCCAACGAGATCGCGCTCAACATCCTGCTGGCCGCGCTGACGATCATCTTCCTGGTCGCCACCGCCACCATGCAGCCGTTGGCCATCTACTCCAAGGCGGAGAACCCCGGCATTCCCGACTCCCTCGCGCTGACCGGCGACGGCGTCACGGGCATCGTGCTGGTCTCGCTGCTGGTGTGCCTGATCCCGACGACGATCGGCGCGCTGCTGTCGGCGATCGGCATCGCCGGCATGGACCGGCTGGTGCAGCGCAACGTGCTCGCGATGAGCGGGCGCGCGGTCGAGGCCGCGGGCGACGTGAGCACCCTGCTGCTGGACAAGACCGGCACGATCACGCTCGGCAACCGGCAGGCGTCGGACTTCGCGCCCGCCCCGGGCGTCTCGGCCGCGGACCTCGCCGCCGCCGCCCAGCTCGCCAGCCTCGCCGACGAGACCCCCGAGGGCCGTTCGATCGTGGTCTTCGCCAAGCAGGCGTACGGCCTGCGGGAGCGCGAGCCCGGCGAGCTGGCCCACGCGGCATGGATCCCCTTCACCGCCCAGACCCGCATGTCCGGCGTCGACGTGGACGGCCGCCAGGTGCGCAAGGGCGCGGCCACGGCGGTCATGAAGTGGGTGCGCGACAACGGGGGCCACCCCACCGACGAGGTCGGCCACCTGGTGGACGGCATCTCGGCCTCCGGCGGCACCCCGCTGGTCGTCGGCGAGGTCGTGGGCGGCAAGGCGCGCGTGCTCGGCGTCATCCACCTCAAGGACGTCGTCAAACAGGGCATGCGCGAGCGGTTCGACGAGATGCGCCGCATGGGCATCCGCACCGTGATGATCACCGGGGACAACCCGCTGACCGCCCGCGCCATCGCCGAGGAGGCCGGCGTGGACGACTTCCTCGCCGAGGCCACGCCCGAGGACAAGCTGGCGCTGATCCGGCGGGAGCAGGAGGGCGGACGGCTGGTCGCGATGACCGGCGACGGCACCAACGACGCCCCCGCGCTCGCGCAGGCGGACGTCGGCGTGGCCATGAACACGGGCACCTCGGCCGCCAAGGAGGCCGGGAACATGGTGGACCTGGACTCCAACCCGACCAAGCTCATCGAGATCGTGGAGATCGGCAAGCAGCTCCTGATCACCCGCGGCGCGCTGACCACGTTCTCGATCGCCAACGACATCGCCAAGTACTTCGCGATCATCCCGGCGATGTTCGCCGCGGTCTACCCGGGCCTGGACGCGCTCAACGTCATGCGCCTGGCCAGTCCGCAGTCGGCGATCCTCTCCGCGGTCGTCTTCAACGCCGTCGTCATCGTCGCGCTGATCCCGCTGGCGCTGCGCGGCGTACGGTACCGGCCGTCCACGGCCGCCAAGCTGCTCAGCCGCAACATCTATCTGTACGGCCTCGGCGGCATCGTCGTCCCGTTCATCGGGATCAAGGTCATCGACCTGTTCGTCCACCTCCTTCCGGGGATGTCGTAATGGAACGTCTGCCAAGCTGGATCCGTCAGCACCTCGCCGCGCTGCGCGTCCTGCTCGCCCTCACCCTGGTCACCGGCGCGATCTACCCGCTGGTCGTCACCGGCGTGGCCCAGGCGCTGTTCAACGGCAACGCCAACGGCTCTATGGTCCAGAAGGACGGCAAGGACGTCGGCAGCGGCGTCATCGGGCAGTACTTCACCGACGCGGACGGCAACCCCGTCAAGAAGTACTTCCAGAGCCGTCCTTCGGCGGCCGGCGCCGGCTACGACCCGACCTCCAGCGCCGCGAGCAACCTCGGGCCCGAGAACATCGTGGACACCCTGCCGGTGCCCGGGGCCAAGGACGCCGAGGGGAATCCCGACACGGGCAAGCAGAGCCTGCTCACCCAGGTGTGCGCCCGCAGCAAGGCGGTCGGCGAGCTGGAGGGCGTCAGCGGCGCCCGGCCGTACTGCACGCCCGACGGGGTGGGCGCGGTGCTGAAGGTGTTCCCGGCCGTCGGGACGCCCGCCCGCGCGGTCAGCGTCAACCAGGCGTGCCCCGCCGTCCCCTTCGTCGCCGAGTACCGGGGTGTGAAGGTGGAGTGCGGCAGGCCCGGCGAAGATTACGCCGCCGGGCGCACGGTCGCGGTCCGGGGCACGGCGAGGGCGGTGGTGCCCCCGGACGCGGTCACCGCGAGCGGGTCCGGTCTGGACCCGCACATCTCGGTGGCCTACGCCGACCTCCAGGCGCCGAGGGTCGCGCGGGAGCGCGGCATGACGCCGGAGGCGGTGCGGGCGCTGATTCGGGAGAACACCACGGGCCGCGCGCTCGGCTTCATGGGCGAGCCCGCGGTGAACGTCCTCGGGCTCAACCTGGCCCTCGACCGGGCGAAGGGGTGAGCCGCAGGGGGTAAACCAGATACAGGCGCATAAAGATAGGAAGGGATGGGTCGATGAACCCGGTCCGCGGCCGGTTGCGGATCTATCTCGGCGCGGCGCCCGGCGTCGGCAAGACCTTCGCCATGCTGGGCGAAGGCCACCGCCGCCGCGAGCGGGGAACCGACGTCGTCGTCGGGTTCGCCGAGACCCACGGCCGCCGCCGCACCGCCGATCTCCTTGAAGGACTGGAGACCGTCCCCCGCAGGACCGTCGTCTACCGGGGGGCGAGCTTCACCGAGCTCGACACCGACGCGGTGATCGCCCGGGCTCCGAAGCTGGCGCTGATCGACGAGCTGGCGCACACCAACGTGCCGGGCTCGCGCAACGCCAAGCGCTGGCAGGACGTCGAGGAGATCCTCGACGCCGGGATCGACGTGGTCTCCACCGTCAACATCCAGCACCTGGAGTCGCTGAACGACGTCGTCCGGCAGATCACCGGGGTGCCGCAGCGCGAGACCGTGCCCGACGAGGTCGTGCGAAGGGCGGACCAGGTGGAGATCGTGGACATGGCCCCCGAGGCGCTGCGCCGCCGCATGGCCCACGGCAACATCTACCCCCCGGAGAAGATCGACGCCGCGCTGTCGAACTACTTCCGGGTCGGCAACCTGACGGCGCTGCGCGAGCTGGCGCTGCTGTGGGTGGCGGGAAAGGTCGACGAGCAGCTCGACAGCTACCGCGCCGCCCACGGCATCTCGGGCACCTGGGAGGCCCGCGAGCGCGTCGTCGTCGCGGTGACCGGCGGGCCCGAGGGCGACACGCTGATCCGCCGCGCGGCGAGGATCGCGGCCAGGAGCAAGGGCGCCGACCTGCTGGCCGTCCACGTCACCCGCTCCGACGGGCTGAACGGCGCCGACCCGGCGAACCTGCTGCGGCAGCGCACGCTCGTGGAGAGCCTCGGCGGCACCTACCACCAGGTCATCGGGGACGACATCCCGCACGCCCTGGTGGACTTCGCGCGCGGTGTCAACGCCACACAGCTCGTGCTCGGCGCCTCACGCCGGGGGCGGATCGCCTCGCTGTTCGCGCGCGGGGTCGGCGCCACGACCACCGTCCTGTCCGGGGCCATCGACGTCCACATGGTCACCCACCCGGAGGTCAGCAAGGGACGGCGCCCGATGCGCAGGGCCGCGCTGACCGGCACCCGCAGGATCATCGGCTGGGCCATGGCCGTGCTGATCCCGCCCCTGCTCACCGGCGCGCTGCTGCCGTTCCGCGGTGAGCTGGCGCTGCCGAGCGAGATCCTGCTGTTCCTGTTCACGGTCGTCTGCGTCGCCCTGGTGGGCGGCATGTGGCCCGCGGTGACCGCGGCCGTGGCCGGGTTCCTGCTGCTCAACTACTTCTTCACCCCGCCGGTGAACCAGTTCACGATCTCCCAGCCGGAGAACCTGCTCGCGCTCGGCGTGTACATCCTCGTGGCGGTGATGGTCAGCGCCGTCGTGGACCTGGCGGCGCGGCGCACCCGGGAGTCGGCGCGGGCGAGCGCGGACGCCGAGGTGCTGTCCACCCTGGCCGGGCACGTGCTGCGCGGTGAGGCGGCGCTGCCGTCCCTGCTCGCCCGGCTGCGCGAGACCTTCGGCCTGTC
Source organism: Sphaerisporangium siamense (assembly GCF_014205275.1). Classification (NCBI taxonomy): domain Bacteria; kingdom Bacillati; phylum Actinomycetota; class Actinomycetes; order Streptosporangiales; family Streptosporangiaceae; genus Sphaerisporangium; species Sphaerisporangium siamense. Next base: position 1,399,509 of record NZ_JACHND010000001.1, on the reverse strand, counting down.
GTCGGTGACGCTGCTGGAGCGGGTGGGCGACCCCAGCCCGGACGACTACTCCGAGCCGGAGGCGTGGCGCGTCGTCGCCATCGCCGGCGCCGCCCCCTGCACGGCCCCCTCCGTGGCCGACACCGACGTGACCATCGACGAGGACCTGGTGCTCGCGGTGAACGGACGGCTGCTGGACGCCTCCGACCGCAGGGTCCTGGAGGCGTTCGCCGCCGAGGCGGCCATCGCGCTGCGCCAGGAGCGGCTGCGCGAGGCGGCCGAGCAGGCCAGGCCGCTGGCAGAGGCGGACAAGATGCGCACGGCCCTGCTCGCCGCCGTCAGTCACGATCTGCGCACGCCGCTGGCCTCGGCCAAGGCGGCGGTCGAGAGCCTGCGCAGCACGGAGGTGACCTGGAGCGAGGAGGACCGGGGCGAGCTGCTCGCCACGGCGGACGAGTCGCTCGCCAAGCTGGACCGGCTGGTGGCCAACCTGCTGGACATGAGCCGTCTGCAGGCGGGCGTGCTGGGGCTCAGTTCGGAGCCGACCGCGATGTCCGAGATCGTGCCGCTGGCGATCGACGACCTCGGCCCGGTCAGGGACCGCGTGGAGCGGGACATCCCGGCCGGCCTGCCCGAGGTGGACGCCGACCCGGCGCTGCTGGAGCGGATCCTGGTCAACGTCATGGGCAACGCCGTCCGCTACAGCCCCCCGGACGCCAGGGTGCTCGTCACCGCGAGCGCGCACGGCGGCCAGGTGGAGATCCGGGTCATCGACCGGGGCCCGGGGATTCCCCCCGAGGACCATGACCGGGTCTTCATGCCCTTCCAGCGCATGGGGGACCGCGACAACCACACGGGCGTGGGGCTCGGCCTCGCCCTGTCCCGGGGACTGGCCGAGGCGATGGGCGGCACGCTCGTGCCCGAGGAGACGCCCGGCGGCGGGCTCACGATGGTGATCGGCCTGCCGATCGCACGGCGGGCGGTGACACCGCTGGAGGAAGGCGCGTTTATCGGTGACACGGCGGGAGACAATGCGAATAGTCACCTGTGAATACTCTATGTCACTGAATCGCGGAGCCTGATAATGATCAAGACCATTCTCGTCGCCCTGGCGCTCGCCGTCGTCGCGCTGATCACCTTTGGTCTCGTCTCCGGCTTTCGGGAGTCGTCCTCCCGGGGCAAGACCAAGCGTCGCTGACGCGCACGCGAAACGCCTGCCCTCGCGCGCGGGGGCAGGCGTTCGTGTCTCCGGGGTCAGTCGCGCCGCACCCTGCGGCGGGCCGGCAGGCGCCAGGCCGCGACGACCACGGCGGCGCCCGCGACGGCCCCGGCGACGATGATCCAGGTGGGTGCGCTCCCGCCGGTGGAGGCGGCGGGCGACGCGGGCGCGGCGGTCGGCGGGGCGGTGGCCGGCGCCGAGGGGGCGGCGGAGGGCGGCTTCGGGGCGCCGAGGGCGTCGACCAGTTCGGCACTGATCGGGTCGCCGTTCAGGACGGGATCCCCGGCGCGCACCGGGCCGGTCCCGAGGGCGACCTGGCGGTTGCCCATGCACAGCCCGGTGTGCAGGGGCACGCCGGGGTCGGGCTGCAGCATGCCCGTCTTCTCCGCGGAGGCGAAGACGAGGTACCGGCCCCCGGTGGAGAACCGGTAGCCGCACGCGGGGCTCTCGGCGTTGGACGCGACCCGCACCTCGGTGACCGGCTCCCCCTTGTAGACCTGGTCGGGGCGGAACGTGTAGACGATCGGCGGCGTCGGGCCCGCCGGGTCGCCCTCGACCTGCCGTGCGGCCACGACGGTCCCGGTGAAGACGGCGGCGGAGAGCCGCATCTGGTCGGCGGGCTTCAGGTCGCTGCAACTGCAGGCGCAGGCGGTGCCGGGGGCCAGTACGACGAACCCCGCCACCAAGAGCAGTACGGCCAGCACTCGATGTCCCATGGCCCTGAAACGTACCCATGCCGTGTCCGGTTCGCCCCGCGCTGGGCCTGATCCGGCGGCCGGGCCGGCCCGAAAGTTCTTCGGCCCCGAAAGTTCGGGGCGGTTTCTTCGTCCGCGAAAGTTCGGGCCGGAAGCCGCGGGGTGTTCGTGGGGTCCGCGTGACGGCGTGAGCCTCTTGTCCGGCTTCGGCGGGGCGTTCGCGGGCGTGCCTGTGGGGGGCGCGGCGGGCCTCGTCGCGTCGCCCCTCGATGAGCCGCCGTCCCCGCTCCGCTCGGGGACCAGTACGGCTGACGAGCCATTATTGGGTCTACTCTAAAGTTTCTTTACTTATTAAGCTCATGTCGTGGATCTAGAAGTGCGTCATCTGCGTGCGGTCTGCGCCATCGCGGACCACGGGAGCATCTCCAAGGCCGCTGCCGCGCTGAAGACCTCCCAGCCGTCCCTGGCGGCTCAGCTTCGGCGCATCGAGTCGATGTTCGGCAGCCCGCTGTTCGAGCGCGGGCGCGAGGGAGCGACGGCCACGCCACTCGGCGAGTGGGTGCTGGCCCGATCTCGCTCGCTGCTGCCCGCGTTCGAGGAACTGCGGCGCGACGGAATGAGGTTCGCCGGCCGGAGTGTCGTGCGGGTGGGGTGCATGTCCAGTCACCTCGCCCTGCACATCATCGGCACCCTCCGGGAGCTTCTTCCCGACGCCGAGGTGAGCATGCGGACGGAGGAGGCGATGGACGTGCTGCCGAGCCTCCTGCGTTCGCAGCGGCTCGAACTGGCGACCCTCGCCGACTACCCCGGCCTCCCCCTCACACCGCCCGCCGGCGTCGGATACGCCCCGGTCGCGTGGGAGCCGATCTTCGTCGCCGTGGCCGAGAACCATCCGCTGGCCGCGCACCAGGAGATCGAGCTGGCCGACCTGGCCGACGAGGACTGGTCGCTGCCGGTCATGATCGAGGTCGGGCATCGGGAGCATTTCTCCGACGCCTGCGCCAAGGCGGGATTCGTCCCGAAGATCGGCTGCGAGGCCACCCTCAGCGTCGCGGTGGACCTGATCGCCGCATCGCGGTGCGTCGGGATGTTCCAGGCGACCAGCAGAGGCTACCCCGGCATCGCCATCCGGCCTCTGGCGGGTACACCGCTCAGCTTCCGCCACCTGATCGGGTGGACGGAAGCCGGGCCCGTGGACCCGCAGATCTCCGAGCTCGTGACGGCGGTACGGCGCGCGTACTGGGCGGACGCCGAGAAGGCACCCGTGTATCAGGACTGGCTCAAGCGACACGGACCCCTTCCTCAGCCCCAGGCCCAGGACCCCTATAGCGCGATCGTATAGGAAGCTGTGGGGTTACCCCCCTCGCATCGTGAATGTCACGGTGTGCTTCAGCCCCGGCCGGGCTCCTCCCCTCAACCCCCCAAGGGACAGGAGTCACAAGGAGTGAAATCCCCACTTAAGAGGTCGGCCTCGCTAGCTGTACTGGCTGCAGCGGCCCTGGCCTCGTCAGCACTCGCGGGAGTGACCACAACGTCGGCTTCCGCGGCCAGCGCCCCGGCTTCACCGAGCCCCCAGGCGCGCGCACTCGCCAGCGCGGCGAGCGCGCTCACGACGTACTCGGCGCAGCTGCACGCGACGCCGCAGGACAAGTTCGCGCTGTCCAAGTCCATCTCCGGGCTGCGCGGCATTCAGTACCTGACGTACAACCGCACCTACGCGGGCATCCCAGTGCACGGTGGCGAGGTCGTCATCTCCACGGACGCCAGCGGGCAGGCGGTGCAGGCGGTCAGCAACGGCATCGAGTCCGAGCTGCAGGTCGCCAACGTGCCCAAGCTGACCGCCGCCAAGGCCGCCGCCACGTCGCGCGCGCAGCTGGCCAAGGTCGAGTCCGTCGGCACGCCGAAGCTCGTCGTCCACGCCCTTCTGGCCAAGCCCGCCCTGACGTGGGAGACCGTCGTCACCGGCGTCAAGAAGGACAACGCCCCGAGCGTCCTGCACGTCTTCGTCGACGCCGCCACGGGCAAGGTCGTCGACTCCTACGACGAGGTCAAGCACGGCTCCGGCAACGGCTACTACAACGGCCAGGTCACCATCCAGACGAGCGGCTCCGCCGGCTCGTACTCGATGACGGACACCACCCGTCCGGGCCTGCGGTGTGGCGGCCAGGGCGGTACGGCCTACACGAAGAGCACCGACTCCTGGGGCACCGGCTCGGGCACCAACCTCGAGACCGCCTGCGTGGACGCGCTGTACGCCGCGCAAAAAGAGTCGGACATGCTCAAGGAGTGGCTGGGCCGTAACGGCATCAACGGCAGCGGCGGCGCCCCGCCCGCCCGCGTGGGCCTGAACGACGTCAACGCGTTCTGGAACGGCAGCTACACCAACTTCGGCCACAGCCAGGACAACCAGCGCCAGGCCACGCCGATGGACGTCGTCGCCCACGAGTACGGCCACGCGATCGACCAGTACACGGGCAGCACGGGCAGCGGTGGCGAGGGCGGCGGTCTCGGCGAGTCGACCGGTGACATCTTCGGCGCGCTGACCGAGTACTACGCCAACAACCCGAACGACCCCGGGGACTACCAGGTCGGCGAAGAGGTCAACCTGGTCGGCAGCGGCCCGATCCGGTACATGTACCAGCCGTCGACCAACGGCGACCCCAACTGCTGGACCAGCGCGATCCCGAACACCGAGGTCCACAGGGCCGCCGGTCCGCAGAACCACTGGTTCTACCTGCTCGCCGAGGGCACCAACCCCGGTGGCGGCAAGCCGAACAGCCCGGTCTGCACCGGCCCGTCCTCGCTGACCGGCATCGGCATCCAGAAGGCCGGCCAGATCTTCATGAGCGGCATGAACCTCAAGAGCGGCGCGCGGACCTACGCCAGGTTCCGCCTGCACTCGCTGACGGCCGCCAAGCAGCTGTTCCCCAACAGCTGCACCGAGTTCAACGCGGCCAAGGCCGCGTGGACCGCCGTCCAGGTTCCCGCCCAGTCCGGTGAGCCGACCTGCACGATCACCACGCCGAACAACGACTTCAGCTTCTCGCTGAACCCGACCTCGGCCACCACCGAGGCCGGCCAGGCGGTCACGACCAACCTCAGCACGACGGTCACCTCGGGCAACGCCCAGTCGGTCACCCTGCGGGCGAGCAACCTGCCCACCGGCGTGACCGCGACGTTCACCCCGGCGACCATCCAGTCCGGGCAGACCTCGTCGCTGCGGCTGGCGACCTCCTCCGGCACCCCGTCCGGCACCTACCAGATCACGGTGACCGCCGACGGCGCGGACATCGACAAGACGGCGACCTTCAGCCTGACGGTCGGCACCGTGAACCCCGGTGACAACGACTACAGCGTCACGCTCGACCCGTCCTCGGCGAACGTCAACGCCGGCCAGTCGACGACCACGACGCTGAGGACCCAGGTCACCCAGGGCTCCGCCCAGTCGATCACCCTGTCGGCCGCCAAGCTCCCGGCCGGCGTGTCGGTCAGCTTCTCGCCGCAGTCGATCACGGCCGGTGGGACCTCCACGGTGACGATCAGCACCACCTCGGCCACCGAGGCGGACACCTACCCGATCACCATCAACGCGGACGGCGCCAACGTCGACCGGACGGCGAGCTTCAACCTCACCGTCGGCGGCGATGGACCGGGTGAGACCACCTGGAAGGAGTGGACCGCCTACACCGCCGGCCAGACGGTGACCTACCAGGGCGTCTCCTACCGTTGCCTGCAGTCGCACACCGCGCTGCCCGGCTGGGAGCCGCCGAACGTCCCGGCTCTCTGGCAGCGCGTCTGATCTCCGAGGGCGGGCGGCCTCCTCGCTCGGCCGCCCGCTCGCGGACACCCTGACCACATGACGTCGCCCCGGCTCCAACTCCGCAGGAGCGGGGCGGCGTCGCCGAACCGGGCGGAGCCGTGTCCGCCCGGGGAGGAGTCAGGGCGGCGTACCTCGCGGGGGGGCCGCCGCCTTGACTCCTCCACTGACAGCGAATCCCACGCCCGGCCGCCGAGCGGCCGGGCGCACGGCTGCCCGGTGGAAGCCCGTGGCCTCGCCCGAACCCCCCGACCCCGCGAAACCCACTCTTAGCTGCTGCATCACCGTCACATCCAGCAAAATATCCAAGATGGTATACGACGGTCTTATGCAAACATGGGGGGTTCTCCGCGGTAACACTCGCTGTCAATTTGGTACCAGCACCTACAAGGAGGGACCCCCCATGGAAGAGGAAAAGCCGCGCGGGATCACCCGCAAGACCTTGTTGAAGGCGGCGCTCATCGGCGCCCCCGTCCCGCTCATCGCGGGCAAGGTCGCGCACGCCTCTCTCGCCCGTGACGTCGTGGCGGCCGGTGGCACCACCCTGAGCCCCACGCCGTACAACTGCGACCCGGGCGACGCCCCCACCATCGCCCAGACCGAGGGCCCGTACTTCAAGCCGGGCTCGCCGCAGCGCAGCACGATCCCGGGTAGCGGCACCCCCTTGGTGGTCAGCGGCTTCGTCTTCGGAATCAACTGCCAGCCGCTCGCCAACGTGCTGCTGGACTGGTGGCAGGCGGACACCAACGGCAACTATGACAACGTCACGTACAACCAGCGCGGTCACTTCTACACCGACGCCAACGGGGCCTACAAGCTGACCACGATCGTGCCGGGCCTCTACCCGGGCCGTACGCGGCACCTCCACGTCAAGCTGCAGGCGCCCAACCGGCCGATCCTGACCACGCAGCTCTACTTCCCGGGCGAGCCGCGCAACAGCACCGACACCATCTACGACCCCCGCCTGCTGATGACCGTCAGCGGCAGCAACCCCAAGCAGGGGTCGTACGACTTCGTGCTCAACGTCGCGGGCCCGACCCCGAGCCGGACACCGACCCCCACGCCGACCAGGTCGAACACGCCCTCCCCCAGCCCGTCCACCGGGACCACCACCTGGGCGGCGTGGAAGAACTACAACGCCGGCGACACGGTCCTGTACAGCGGTTCCACCTACCGGTGCCTCCAGTCGCACACCGCCCTGCCGGGCTGGGAGCCGCCGAACGTGCCGTCCCTGTGGCAGCGCGTGGGCTGACCTCAAGCCCCAGTGAGAATCCCTGATCTCACTGGTCAGAGCACGGCCACCGCGTGATCGGCAGTGTTGTGTGGACACCCCCGAGGATCACACGGTGGCCGTGCCGCACCACCGGAGATCTCCTGCGTCTCCGGGGGTCTCCTGACGAGCAGGACTTTCGCAGCGTTCGATTCGCGGGCCCCGGTTTCCGCAGACCGGGGCCTTTCGCATGCGGCGGCACCTCCAGGTCACGCGCGGCGGCGCGCCCGTGCGGCCAGATGAACCAGGAACGCGACGGCCGCCCCGGCCGCGTACCAGAACAGGTCGGGCGCGTTGAAGGTCGAACCCAGCACCAGCCGCGCCAGCGCGCTGTGCCGGGACAGCTCCGCCGGAATGCCGGTGACCTGCGCGAACTCGATGGCCCAGCTCACGGCCAGCGCCACGGCGCTCGCGGTCACCGGTCTCGCCCGCGGCGCCACGAGGACGACCAGCCCGTAGATCATCACCGTGTAGAGGGCGTCCCCGGCGTACTTGGCGACATCTCCCATGCCGAGGGCCCGGACCGCCAGCCCCGCCGCGACCGTCGCCGCCACGGCGCCGGCCGCCGCCAGACGCGCCCGCGTGCCCTCACGTCGTCCGGCCCTCGTCACGCCGCGCATTGTACGGTTCCGCGCCGGGGACGGAGAAACTCCGAGAAACCACCGCGCCCCGCCGGCCTGGGGCGCGGTACGGTGTGAGGCCGAGGCGGCCTGTCATGCTTCACGGGCGGATCGTGAAGATGTCATGGGTTGACCAAGTATGTTGACATCATCAACTGATTCTCGGCAACACGAGTCTGGTAATCGGCGGACGCAGCACTTAGCGTTTCGTCCATGAGCGATCTGTCACCGATGGGGCAGGCGTTGGCGGAGGACGTCTACCTCATTTTACGACTGGTCGGACTTCCGCGTTATACCACTGGATGTTCCAGTGGATTCGACGCCCACCTCGACCACGACGCGGTCCGGGTGATCTGGCGCATGAACGAGTGCGCGAAAACGGCGCTCGGCGCGATGACGAGCCGTATTCAGAACGGAAGCCAGTCAATTGACGCGCTGGAACGCCATGTCGTCGTTTCGATGCACCGCACGATAGCCGAAATACTTCTCGAATTCGGCTACACCCTCATGGTCCTGGAGCCGCCCCTCGAAGAGCAGACATCGCCGTCCGTGTCCGTGATCGACGGTCCCAACGTCGCCGAGGCGATCCGCGCGGCGATTCCCTGTGAGATCAGCTCCCTTTCGCAGGACGACGGCGAGCCCGCCTAGCGGGAACGGCGGAGGACGGGCGCTTCTCGCTCCGGTCGTTTCTCGCCGACGGCCACCAGCGCCACCCGGGGAATCTCCGCCACCCAGTCCGGGCCGTCGCGGAAGACGGCCGGCCCCTCCATGTCGAGAAGGTGGCCGGAGAGCAGGGCGCGGGCCTCGGCGGCCGAGCTCCTGCGCAGGACGAGCGGGTCGTGGACGCGGTGCACCCTGATCGCGTCGAGGCCGCTGAGCGCGAGGCACCGCTCCATGTCGGCGGCGGTGAGACGCGGATGGGGGTGGCCCACCGCGACCGGGCGGCGCGCGCCCCCGGAGGGCCGCGGCGCGGCAGGGGAGGCGTCCTCGAAATCGTGGATGACCAGCCTGCCTCCGGGGCGCAGGACGCGGGCCGCCTCCCGGCAGACGGGCAGCCGGTCCGCCTCGGGGATCCGGTGCGTGCCGTACGCCAGGAGCACCGCGTCGACGGCCTCGTCTCGCATGAACAGGAACCGCGCCCGCTGGCGCACGGCGGGAAGGCCCGCGCGCAGCGCCTCGATCACCATCTCGCCCGCCACGTCGCTGGTGATGACGGCGTGCCCGGCCTGGGGGGCCATGGTCGCGAAGACCTGGGCGAGCACGCCGTCCCCGCCTAGCGGGTCGAGGACGTTCCAGCCGCGCGGGACGCGCTCGGGGGAGGTGACGCCCGCGGCGAGGGTGAAGAGCGCGCGCATTCCGTGGGCCCTGGCCATCGGGTCGCGCTGGGCGTGGCGTCCGAGGTCTCCCCTGGGGTTCGCGCCGTTCGTGGGCCCGCCGCGAGCCGGCCGCGGCAGGGATTCGAGCGCGTCGGCGCCGCCCGTCCTGTCGAACCAGAGCACGCGGGCGAAGGCGGGAAAGCGGTCCTCGATGAAATCGAGATAATCTCCGAGGGAGAGGCCGGGAAGATAGGGCCGTCGCCGTAACGCCTTGGTGGTCACGAGCTTTCCCTGTTATTCAAGCCCGATATGACGAACACTTCCTATCAGCCTGTCGAGCGACATGTCAACGCCGGTGATCTGGGAATAAGGCCGTGTGGCGCGGGGAGTGGATCAAGGCCGTCTGGACGATTCCCGGTATGTCCTGCGCGTTCCTGATATCGATCTCGGGAAATGTCCGGTATGTACGTGAGGAATGTCTACCGATACCGGTCAAGAACCTCCGGAAGCGGGCCTTCCGCCGGCCCAATTACGGCACGGTCGCCTCAACGGGAAGGTCCGCCGGCCGGCGCGGGCCGCCCGCGACACCCTCGTCCGTGGCGACCGGCCCGGCCAACAAGGTCACGCGGGGTCCATCGCATACGCTGACCTGGGCGGATACCGATAGGGGCGTGTATCGGAGGGGGCTTACGTGACCGTCTGGCTTTCCCTGGCCGCGGCCTGCCTGCTGGGCCTCGGCTTCGTCGCGCAGCAGCACGCCGCCTACAACGAGCCGCTGAGCGAGGTGCTGCACCCGCGGCTGCTCCTGGACCTGCTGCGCATGCCCCTGTGGCTCGTGGGCATCGGCCTGATGTTCTGCGGCCAGGTCCTCGGCGCGGTCGCGCTCGGCCGGGCCAGCGTCTCGTGGGTGGAGCCGCTCCTGGCCACGAACCTGCTGTTCGCGCTCATCGCCGCGCACGTGGTCTACAAGCAGCACTTCAACCTGGCCGAATGGCTCGGCGCGGTGCTGGTGTGCGGCGGGGTGGCCCTGTTCCTCTTCTTCGGCCGGCCCCAGGAGGCCAGGGTCGCCGACCCCGCCGATCCCCTGTCCTGGCGGTGGCTCGCGATGATCCCCGCCGCCGCGCTGTCCGCCCTGCTCGTCATGTTCGCGGTCCGGGCGTCGCTACAGGTCAAGGCCATGCTGCTCGCCGCCGCCGCGGGGGTTCTCTACGGCATGCAGGACGTGCTCACGCACAGCGCGCTCGCCGTGTTCGGCGGCGGGCTCGGCGCGCTGCTGCGCACCTGGCAGCCGTACGCCATACCCGGCGTCGCGGTGGTCGGCCTGTTCCTCAACCAAAGCGCGTTCGACGCCGCTCCGCTGCGCGTCTCGCTGCCGGCCACCACCGCCGCCGAGCCGGTCACCGGCATCGTCCTCGGCATCGTGGTCTTCTCGGAGCGGTTGCAGGTGACGGCCGTCGCGCTCGCGGCCGAAGTGGTGGGGCTGATCGCGATGGTCACCGGCATCCTGCTCCTCGGCCGGTCGCCGTTCCTCGCCAAACCCGGCGAAGCCGGGCATCCACGCCACGCCCGGCGGAGACCGTCATGATCGCCGTGGCCCTCGCCGTGTTCGCGGCGGCGAGCAACGCGCTCGCCTCCGTGCTGCAGCGCCGCGCGGCGCGGGAGGTGCCCGAGCAGAAGGCGTTCCGGCTCGCCCTGATCCTCGACCTGATCCGCCGCCCGGTGTGGCTCCTCGGCATCGTCGCGCTGATCTCCGGGTTCGCCTTCCAGGCCGCCGCCCTGTCGATGGGCGCGCTCGCGCTGGTCCAGCCGACCCTCGTGGTCGAGCTGCCGTTCACCATGCTGCTCATCGCCTGGATGTTCGGCATCAAGCTGGACACGCGCTCGTGGCTGGCGGTGGCGATGATGACCGTCGGCCTGGTGACGTTCCTGCTCAGCGCCGCGCCCGGCCCCGGTCAGCACGCGCCGGACTCGGCGCGCTGGCTGACGACCACCTTCATCACCGTGGGCACGGTCATCGGGCTCGTCATGGTGGCACGGCTCATGCCCGGCGTCGGGCGGGCCGTCGCGCTCGGCATCGCCGCCGGCATCGGCTTCGCGTTCACGGCCACGTTCATGAAGGAGAGCACCACCATCTTCGACACCGACGCCGCGGTCCTCTTCCGCTCCTGGGAGCTGTACGCGATGGTGTTCACGGGGTTGTGCAGCCTGTTCCTGCTGCAGAACGCGCTGCAGAGCGGGCCGCTGGTCGCCGCACAGCCGGCGCTCACCATCAGCGACCCGGTGTCGAGCATCCTGTACGGCACCCTGCTGTTCGGTGAGTACGTCAGGACCGGGGGGTGGGTGGTCCTGGAGGCGGCCGGCATCGGCCTGATCATCTACGGGAGCTTCCTTCTGTCCCAGTCGCCCCCCATCCGGGCGCAGGCGCGGGCGGCGAGAGGGCAGGCGCAGGAAGGGGCATGATCAGCGAATCCGCGGGCGGTGAGCCGAACAGCGCCAGGGCGCGCTCCCGCCGGTCCCCGAGATCGTCGAGGGCGCGCAGGAGGTCCGCGCCGCGGCGGGCGTGAGCGCTCACCCCCGCCCGCGCCATCGCCAGCGCGCCGTCGCGGCCGTGCCCGGCGATCGGCAGGTACGAGACCACGGGCAGCCCGGCCGCGAACGCCTCCTCGCAGGTCAGCCCGGCCGCGTTGTCCACGAGCGCGTACGCGGCGGCCATGAGCTCGGGCAGGTCGTCGCGCCAGCCGAGCGCGATGCCCGCGCCGCGCACCGCCAGCCGCCGGCGCAGGGCGTCGTTGCCCGCGCACAGGACCACCGGCGTGTACCTGCCCGAACGCGCCAGGAGCCGCGCCGTCCGCTCCACCCGGCCGACCCCCCACGAACCACTGGAGATCAGCACCAGCCGATCCCCCTCCCGCGCGCCGATCCGCCTCCGCACCCCCGCGGGCCCGTTCCGCCTCGTCCCGCTCAAGGCCCCAGCTCCCTCCGCACGGGTGGCCGCGGGCCGGAACTCCGGGCGTACGACCGGGGCGCAGGGGGACGCGGGCCTGCCGGTCGCGGCCGTGATGGGCCCGGCCGCGGCCGGGTCCGGGCACAGGTACCGGTCGTTGCCCGGGTGCAGCCACATCCGGTGCACGGCGAAGTCGGTGACCAGCACCGTGCTGCGCGCCCGCAGCAGGCCCCGCTCCCGGAGCAGCCCCGCCATCTGGGCGGCCAGGTGGAAGGTCGAGACGACCTCGTCGCAGCCGCGCGGCCCCGGCAGGCGGACCAGCCGCGCCGCGCCGAGCGCGGCGAGCGGCGAGGACGAGGGGCCCCGTTTGCCGGTGAAGAAGACCTGGTAGATGACCTCGTAGAGCCAGGGAGCCCGCCTGATCGCCCACTGGTACCAGCCGCGCAGCAGCGGTCCGAGCCGGAACGGCAGCACCTGGAGGACATCGATGACCTCGACCTCGGCCCCGCGCGCGGCGAGCCGCCCGGCCAGCTCCACGGCGACGCCGTCATGGCCCGCCCCCATGCCCGCGCTCAGGATCACCACCCGCCGTGTCACGGTGCGCCTCGCCTGATCCGGCGGCCCGCGCCGGCACCGGACCGGCCGTCCGGGTCCTGCTGGCGCTGGGCGGGGCGGTCGCCGTGCACGCCGGGCCCGCGGCCACGTGGCTGCCCGTGGTGCGCCGGCTGCTGCCCGGGCTCGCGGGGGTCGGCGGCGCCGGGCGCGTCGCGCTGACCTTCGACGACGGCCCCGACCCCGCCTCCACGCCGCGCTTCCTCGACGAGCTGCGGCGGCTCGGCTGCCTGGCCACGTTCTTCGTGCTCGGCGAGATGCTCGAACGCCACCCCGAGCTGGGGCGGCGCGTCGTCGCCGAGGGGCACGAGATCGCCGTGCACGGCTGGCGTCACGACAACGCCCTCGTCATGCGGCCGGGCCGCGCCACGCGCGAGATCGCCGACGCGTGCGCGCTGGTCCGCGCGGTCACCGGCACGCGCCCGGCCTGGTACCGGCCGCCGTACGGCGTGCTCAGCGCCGAGACGCTGGCCGCGGCGCGGGCGTGCGGGCTGCGCCCGGTGCTGTGGACGGCCTGGGGCCGGGACTGGACGGCCACGGCGAGCCCCGCCTCGGTGCTGGCCGCGCTGGCCCCCGGCCTGCGGGGCGGCGCCACCCTGCTGCTGCACGACTCCGACCACACCTCGGCCCCCGGATCCTGGCGGGCGGCGCTCGGCGCGCTGCCCGAGCTGGTGGGCCGCTGCCGCTCCCTGGGCCTGCGCCCCGGGCCGCTGCGCGACCACGGCGTCGTACGCCGTCACGGCCGCCCGGTGACCGTTGCCGTCACTCCTCTCCGGGCCGCTGTTTCCCTAAAGGCGTGATCGTGCCAACGCTCCCTATGGGAACGACGGGCCGCGCCGCCCCTTTACCGGCGGCGCGGCCCCATTTCTGCGGGCCGTAAATTTATCGCAGCGGGAGGCAATGGCTGCCGTTGAGCAGGGCTTTCCTCGTTTGGTGAGGTCTGCGGGCGGAAATTCCGTAGCGGTGTCAGCGCGGCAGGACGGCAAACTCGACGTCGTATCGGGGGTCACCGGTGAAAATTTTCCGGTGGCCTTACGGTTACTGCCGCGCGCGTGTCGCGGGCACCTTCTCGCGGTTTACGGATTCGCACGCTTCGTCGATGACGCGGGCGACGAGGCAAAGCCCGGCGATCGGATGTGGCTGCTCGACCTCGTCGATTCCGACCTGGACCGCCTCTACGCGGGCGCGACCCCCTGCCTTCAGGCCGTCCGCGCCCTCGCGCCCACCGTGACGGCGTGCGCGATCCCGGCCGAACCGCTCAGGAAGCTGGTGCGGGCCAACCGGCGCGACCAGGTCGTCACCCGCTACGACACCTTCGAGGAACTGCTCGGCTACTGCGAGCTGTCGGCCAACCCGGTCGGGCACCTCGTGCTGCACGTCTTCGGCCAGGCCACGCCGGAGCGCATGGCGCTGGCGGACCGGGTGTGCTCGGCGCTGCAGGTCGTCGAGCACTGCCAGGACGTCGGCGAGGACCACCGGCGCGGCCGGGTCTACCTGCCCGCCAAGGACCTGCACGACCACGGTTGCGCCGAGGCGGACCTGGCCGGGACCACCACCCCGGAGGCGCTGCGCCGGGTGCTCGCCGTGCAGACGTCCCGGGCCGCGCGGCTGCTGGACGAAGGCCGTCCGCTGGTCGCCGCGCTCACCGGGCCCGCGCGCCCGGCCGTGGCCGGCTACATCGCGGGCGGCCTCGCCACGATCGCGGCGCTGCGCCGCGCCGGCCACGACGTGCTCGGCCGCGCCGTGCGCCCGCGCCGTGCCCGGTGGCTGGCGTCCTGGCTCCGACTACTAGCGAAGGAGAGGTGAGGGGTGAGCGTCGCCCTCGCGTACCGCCGCTGCGAGCGGATCGTCCGCGTACAGGCCAGGAACTTCTCCTACGGCATCCGCCTGCTGCCCGCCCCCAAGCGCCGGGCGCTCAGCGCCGTGTACGCCTTCGCCCGCCGCATCGACGACATCGGCGACGCCGACGGCCCCGCCGCCGAGCGCCTGGCCCGCCTGTCCGAGGCGCGCGCCGCGCTCCTGGCGGCACGCCCCGGCCAGGACGACCTGGTCCTGGTGGCGCTGCTGGACGCCGCCCGCCGCTTCCCCATCCCGCTGCGGGCGTTCGAGGAGCTGATCGACGGCTGCGCCGCCGACGTGCGCGGCACGGCCTACGAGGGCTTCGACGACCTGCTCACCTACTGCCGGTGCGTCGCCGGGTCCGTCGGGCGGCTGTCGCTCGGCGTCTTCGGCGCCGAGGACCAGGAGGCGGCCACGCCGCTCGCCGACGCCCTCGGCGTGGCGCTGCAGATCACCAACATCCTGCGGGACGTCCGCGAGGACCGGCTGGCCGGGCGCGTGTACCTGCCCGCCGAGGACCTCGAACGCTTCGGCTGCACGCTCGCCCTGGACTCCTCCGGCGCGTTCACCGACCCGCCGCACCGCCTGGCCGCGCTGATCCGGTTCGAGGCGGACCGGGCCCGCGAGTGGTACCACCGCGGCATGCGGCTGCTGCCCCTGCTCGACCGGCGCAGCGCCGCCTGCACCGCGGCCATGGCCGGCATCTACCGCACCCTGCTCGAACGCATCGCGGCCCACCCCACGCGGGCGGTGGCCGGCAGGTCCTCGCTGCCGGCGTGGGAGAAGGCGATGGTGGCGGCGCGGGCGCTCGCCGGGGCGGGCCGATGAGGCCGGTCGCGATCGTCGGCGGCGGCCTGGCGGGCATCGCCGCCGCCGTGGCCCTCGGCGAGGCGGGGCTGCCGGTGACGCTGTACGAGGCGCGTCCCCGGCTGGGCGGCGCCACCCACTCCTTCCCGCGCGACGGGCTCACCGTGGACAACGGCCAGCACGTGTTCCTGCGCTGCTGCACCGCCTACCGGGGACTGCTCGCCCGCATCGCCGCCCCCGGCGACGTCCACCTCCAGGACCGCTTCGACGTCCGCGTCCTCACCCCGTCCGGGCGCGCGGGACGGCTGCGCCGCGCCGCGCTCCCCGGCCCGTTCCACCTGGCCCCCGCGATCGCCGCCTACGGGCTCCTGCGACCGGCCGACCGGCTGCGCGCCCTCCGCGCGTCCGTCGCGCTGACCCGCCTGGACCCGGCCGACCCGGCGCTGGACAGGGTCACCCTCGGCGCCTGGCTCGCCGGCCACGGCCAGCGCGCCCGCGCCCGCGAGGCGCTGTGGGACCTGTTCACGGTGGCGGCGCTCAACGTCCCGAGCGAGGAGGCGTCGCTGGCCCCGGCCGTCAAGGTGTTCAGAACGGCCCTGCTCGGCCGGGCAGGCGCGGCCGACATCGGCGTGCCCGCCGTCCCCCTCGGCGAGCTGCACGGCACGCGCGCCATGGCCGCCATCGCCGCGCGCGGCGGCGAGGTGCGCCTGTCGGCCAAGGTCACGGCCGTCGAGGCCGGCCCCGCAGTGGTCGTGGGCGGGGAAAGGGTCGCCGCGTCCGCCGTCATCGTCGCCACGCCGCACGAGCAGGCCGCCAAGCTGACCCCGCACGAGGCCGCGCCCGACCGGGAGGACTGGAGCGGCCTCGGGGCCGGCCCCATCGTCAACGTGCACGCCGTCTTCGACCGGCGGATCACCGACCTGCCGTTCGCCGCCGTCGTCGACTCCCCGGTGCAGTGGATCTTCGACAAGACCCGCGTCGCCGGGCTGACCCGCGGCCAGTACCTCGCCGTCTCGGTCTCCGCCGCCGCCCGGTGGATCGACGCGCCGGTCGCCAAGCTCCAGGCCGAGTTCGTCCCCGCCCTCGAACAGCTCTTCCCCGCGCGGCGCGACGCGCGGCTCGTCGACTTCTTCGTCACCCGGGAGCGTCGCGCCACCTTCCAGCAGAGCCCTGGCAGCGGATCTCTCCGCCCACGGGCCGCCACCCGGTGGCCCGGCCTCTACCTCGCCGGCGCGTGGACGAACACGGGCTGGCCCGACACCATGGAGGGCGCCGTGCGCAGCGGACTCGACGCGGCCCGCCTCGTCAGGCGGCATCTACGGCAGTGGGTCCCCTCGTGACCCCGGTGGTCCCGGCGGCGGTGGAGGCCGCGCGCGGGCTGGTCGAGCCGGTGCTGCGGGAGGCGGTCGCGCGGCTCGACCCGATCACGGCGCGGGTCGCCGCCTACCACTTGGGCTGGGCGGACGCCTCCGGACGCGCGGCCTCCCACGGCGGCAAGGCGCTGCGCCCCGCGCTCGCCGTCCTGTCGGCCAGGGCCGCGGGCGGCGACGCCGCGCAGGGGGCCGTGGCCGGGGCCGCGGTGGAGCTCGTGCACGCGTTCTCGCTGCTCCACGACGACATCATGGACGGCGACCGCACCCGCAGGCACCGCCCCGCCGCGTGGACGGTGTTCGGCGAGGCCGAGGCGATCCTCGCGGGCGACGCCCTGCTCGCGCTGGCCGGGGAGGTGCTGGTCGAACGGGAGGGTCCGGGCTTCGTGGGCGCGGCCCGCGCGCTCGGCCGCGCCACCCGCGGCCTCATCGCGGGACAGGGGCTGGACCTGGCGTTCGAGCGGCGCGACGACGTGTCCCTCGACGAGTGCCTGGAGATGTCGGCGCGCAAGACCGGCGACCTGCTGGCGTGCGCCTGCTCCATCGGCGCCACCGCCGTGGCGGGCCCGGCGCCGCTGGTCTCGGCCCTGGCCGCGTTCGGCGCGGAGGCGGGGCTGGCCTTCCAGCTCGCCGACGACCTGCTCGGCATCTGGGGCAGCCCCGAGGCGACCGGCAAGCCGGTGCTGTCGGACCTGCGGGCCCGCAAGAAGAGCCTGCCCGTCGTCGCCGCCCTCACCGGCGGCGCCCCGGCGGCCGTCCACCTGGCCCGCCTGTTCGCCCGGCCCGATCCCCTCTCCGAGGAGGACCTGCGGACCGCCGCGCGCCTGGTCGAGGAGGCGGGCGGCAGGGACTGGGCCGAGACCGAGGCCAAACACCGGCTCGACGCCGCCGGACGCCACCTCGCCGACGCCGGCATGCCCGCCGACGTCCGCGCCGACTTCCTGGACATCGTCCTGTTCCTCACCGGCAGGGACCGCTGATGACCACCGTCGACGTCGACCTGCCCGCCTCCAGCGCCGGGCTCGCCCTCGGCGCGGCCTGCGACCACCTGATCGGACTGCGCTCGCCGCAGGGGTGGTGGAAGGGCGAACTGCAGACCAACGTCACCATGGACGCCGAGGACCTGCTGCTGCGGGAGTTCCTCGGCATCCGCGGCGAGGAGGACACCGCCGGGGCGGCGCGGTGGATCCGCGCCGAGCAGCGCGCCGACGGCACCTGGGCCAACTTCCACGGCGGCCCGCCCGAGCCGTCCACCACGGTCGAGGCGTACGCCGCGCTGCGTCTCGCGGGCGACCCGCCCGAGGCGCCGCACATGCGCGCCGCCGCCGCCTACGTCCTGCGCGCGGGCGGCATCGAGGCGACCCGTGTGTTCACCCGCGTCTGGCTGGCCCTGTTCGGCCAGTGGCGGTGGGAGGACCTGCCCGCGCTGCCGCCCGAGCTGGTGTACCTGCCGCCCTGGTTCCCGTTCAACGTGTACGACTGGGGGTGCTGGGCCCGGCAGACCATCGTCCCGCTCACCATCGTGCGCGCGCACCGGCCCGTGCGCCCGTTGCCGTTCGACCTGGACGAGCTGCGCACCGGACGGCCCGTGCGGCGTGAGGCGCGCACGGGCTGGGAGAGGGCCTTCGCCGCGCTGGACCACGTGCTGCGCCGGTACGAGCGGGCGCCGCTGAAGGGCACGCGC
The DNA here is from genome assembly GCF_014205275.1 of Sphaerisporangium siamense. Taxonomy (NCBI): domain Bacteria; kingdom Bacillati; phylum Actinomycetota; class Actinomycetes; order Streptosporangiales; family Streptosporangiaceae; genus Sphaerisporangium; species Sphaerisporangium siamense. The sequence continues at coordinate 1,381,337 of NZ_JACHND010000001.1, read as the reverse complement.
GCGGCGGCGCTGCGGCGCGCCGCCGAGTGGATCGTCGCCCGGCAGGAGCCGGACGGCTCCTGGGGAGGCATCCAGCCGCCCTGGGTGTACTCGCTGATCGCCCTCAACCTGTCCGGCTACGACGTCGACCACCCCGTCATGCGCAAGGGCATCCAGGGGCTCGACCGGTTCACGATCAGGGACGGCGAGAAGCGCAGGCTGGAGGCGTGCCAGTCCCCGGTGTGGGACACCGCGCTCGCGGTCAACGCGCTGCTGGACGCCGGAATCCCCGCCGAGGACCCGGCCATCGTCCAGGCCGCGGACTGGCTGATCGGCGAGGAGGTCAAGGGGCCGGGCGACTGGGCCGTGCGGCGGCCGGGCCTACCGCCCGGCGGGTGGGCGTTCGAGTTCGACAACGACGGCTACCCCGACACCGACGACACCGCCGAGGTCGTCCTGGCCCTGCGCCGCACCGGACGCCCCGGCGCGCGCGAGGCCGTCGACCGCGGGGTGCGGTGGATGGCGGGCATGGTGTCCCGCGACGGCGGCTTCGCGGCCTTCGACGCCGACAACACCCGCGCGCTCATCACGCGGCTGCCGTTCTGCGACTTCGGCGCGGTCATCGACCCGCCGTCCGCCGACGTCACCGCGCACGTCGTCGAGGCGCTCGCCCACGAGGGGTACGGGCGGACCCGGCTGCTGCGGCGCGCGGTCGTCTGGCTGCTCAAGGCGCAGGAGGCGGACGGCTCCTGGTTCGGACGCTGGGGCGCCAACCACGTGTACGGCATCGGCGCCGTGGTCCCCGCGCTGGTCGCGGCCGGCGTGCGCCCGGAGAGCGCCTGCGTGCGGCGCGCGGTCGCCTGGCTGCGCGACCACCAGAACGAGGACGGCGGCTGGGGGGAGGACCTGCGGTCCTACGCCGACCCGGCGTGGATCGGGCGCGGGGCCTCCACCGCGTCGCAGACCGCCTGGGCGCTGCTCGCCCTGCTCGCCGCGGGCGAACGCTCGGAGGTCGTGGACCGGGGCGTGCGATGGCTCGTGGAGACCCAGCGGCCGGACGGCACCTGGGACGAGCCGTACTTCACCGGCACCGGATTCCCCGGCGACTTCTACATCAACTACCACCTCTACCGGCTGGTCTTCCCGATCAGCGCCCTCGGCCGCTACCTGGCGGCCCGCGAGCGGGAGAGCGACCTGGCCACCCACGGCGGGGAGAGCTACCTGGCCGCCCGCGAGAGCGACGGCTTCCTGGAGGCGCGCGAGGAGGACGGCTTCCTGGCCGACCGCGAGGAGGACGGCTTCCTGGCTGCCCATGAGGGGGACGGCGCCCCATGACCCGCCTCCTGGTCTGCGCCGCGCTCGCCCTCGAAGCCAGGGCCCTGCGTCACGGCCTCACCGCCGTGCCGCCATCGGGCGTGGACGCGCGCGTGATCAAGACCGGCATGGGCCCGCGCCGGGCCGCACGCGCCGGGTGCCTGCTGCCGCCGTACGACGCGCTGGCCGTGGCCGGGTTCGGCGGCGCGCTCGACGCGGCCCTGCGGCCCGGGGACGTCGTGGTGGCCGACGAGGTGCGGTTCGGCGCGCACGCCCACCCCTGCGCGTCCGCGTCCCTGCTGGCCAGGGAACTCACGCGGGCCGGGCTGCGCGTCCGCGTCGGGCCGCTGCTGACCATCGGCCACGTGGTGCGCGAGACCGAGCGCCGCCGCCTCGCCGCGACCCGCCGCCCGGCCCCCGTGCCCGGCCTTCCCCTCGCCCCCGTACCCGGCCCCCGCGGGGCCTCCTCACCCGGCCGGGACGTGGCCCTCGCCGTGGACATGGAGGCCGGGCCGCTCGCCGAGGCGGCCGGGGGACGCCCGGTGGCCGCGGTGCGCGTCGTCGTGGACGGCCCGGGGACGCCGCTGCTCGGCCTCGCCACCCTGCGCGCGGGCCTCACCGCGCGCCGCGCGCTCCGCCTCGTCGGCCCCGCCCTCACCCGGTGGGCGCGCGCCGTGGAACAGGCAGGGACTCGGCCCGGCAGGGCCGAGGACGACATTCCGATACCGCCTCCCGGGGAGGTGCTGTCATGACGATCCCGTTTCGCCAGAGCCTGCGCGTGGGCGGCTACATACTTGGCCAGAAGCTGCGGCGGCGCGCCAAGTTCCCGCTCCTGGTCGAGCTGGAGCCGCTGTTCGCCTGCAACCTGGCGTGCGCCGGCTGCGGCAAGATCCAGCATCCCGCCGACGTGCTGAAGCGGCGCATGCCCGTCGACCAGGCCGTCGCGGCCGTCGAGGAGAGCGGCGCCCCCATGGTCTCCATCGCGGGCGGCGAACCGCTCATGCACCCCCAGATCGGGGAGATGGTGCGCCGGCTCGTCGAGCGCAAGAAGTACGTCTACCTGTGCACCAACGCCGTGCTGATCCCGAGGAAGATCGACCAGTTCACGCCGTCGCGGTACTTCGCCTGGACCGTCCACATCGACGGCCTGCGCGAGCGCCACGACGCGTCGGTGTGCAAGCAGGGCGTCTTCGACGAGGCGGTGGCCGCGGTCCGCGAGTGCCGCCGCCGCGGCTTCCGGGTCACGACGAACACCACCTTCTACAGCGGCGACTCACCGCAGACCGTCATCGACGTGCTCAACTACCTCAACGACGACCTGGCCGTGGACCAGATGATGATCTCACCGGCCTACGCCTACGAGAAGGCCCCGGACCAGGAGCACTTCCTCGGCGTGGCCGAGATCCGCGCCCTGTTCAGGAAGGCGTTCGCGGGCGGCAACCGCCGCAGGTGGCGCTTCAACCACTCGCCGCTGTTCCTGGACTTCCTCGAAGGGAAGGTCGACTTCCCCTGCACCGCCTGGGCCATACCGTCGTACTCCCTGTTCGGCTGGCAGCGCCCGTGCTACCTGATGTCGGACGGCTACGCCCGCACGTACCGGGAACTGGTGGAGGACACCGACTGGAACGCCTACGGCCGCGGCCGCGACCCGCGCTGCGCCAACTGCATGGCCCACTGCGGCTACGAACCCACCGCCATCTTCGCCACCCTGAGCTCCCTGAAGGAATCACTCCGCGCCATCCACGCCCGCTGACCGCCCCCGCGCAACGGCCGGTCCTGGCGGGCCGGTCTCTCGTGCTGGTCTTGGTGCGCCGGACCCGCCGTCGGCCTGGTCACCCGAGGCGTCCGGCGAGCCCTCGGTACAGGCCGGGCAGGGAGCCCCGCAGCCGCGCCGGGACCCTGAGCCAGCCGGGGACGTACGACTCGGCGCGCCCGCGTTCGACGGCTCTCAGGACGCAGCGCGCTACCCGTTCCGGAGGGATCGGCGGCGGCCAGCGGCGGTCGTACGGGGCGCCGCGCCGCAGGAAGAACGGCGTGTCCACCACACCGGGGACGATCACCGAGACTCCGACGCCCGGGACCGCGCGCAGCTCCTGCCGCAGCGCCTCCGCGAACACGATGAGCCCGGCCTTTGCCGCCGAGTACACCGCCTCGCGCCCGACCCCGACCGCGCCCGCGATCGAGGCCACGAAGACGACGTGTCCACGCCCGGCCTCGATCATCCGGGGCAGCAGGAGCCGCGTCAGATGGATCGGCGCCGCGAGGTTGACCGCCACTAGCTCGTCCACCCGGCCCGGCGCCATCTCGACCAAGGGCCCCGCCCATCCCGCCCCGGCGTTGTTGACGAGCACATCGACGTTCCCTGCACACCCGGCGAGCAGCTCGCCGTCCGCGGTGACATCGGAGACGACGGCCAGCCCTCCGGTCTGTGCGGCCACGGCCTCCAGCCGCTCCCGATCCCGCCCGGCGACGACCACCTTGGCCCCGGCCCCGGCCATCACCCGCGCGACCGCCGCACCGACCCCGGACGATCCCCCCGTGATCAGCACCCGCGCCCCGGCCACCCTCATGACCGCAGGCTATGGTCTACCCCTCCGGAACGCTGGCACCAGACCTGGGCGTGGCGCGACCCGAATCGGGCGGCCACTGGACCCCCTCTGAGACGACCGCTCACCGTGGCCGGGGCGGCCCCGACACACTATGTATTCGGTTCGCTACGCAATCAGCTACGGCATACGATGGCCTGTGCACGAGGAAAGGAGGCGGGATGCCCGCGACCACCCACTCCACGGTCTTCCAGGCGAAGGTGGGCAGCCTCGTGGAATGGGTATTGTCGGGCGAAATTCGGATTCCCGCTTTTCAGCGATCCTATCGATGGCGACGCGATGACGTGCTGCTGCTGTTCGACAGCATTCTGCGTGGCTATCCAATCGGAACTCTGCTCATGTGGCGGCGACCAGCAGGCCCTGCCACGCTCGACGTGGGTCCGCTCGTCATCCATGCGGCCGAAAGTCCGTATGCCATGTGGGTGGTGGACGGACAGCAGCGCATCACCAGTTTGGTCGGCGCGCTCGCTGCCCCGCCTGACACCGTCGATCCACGTTTTCGCGTCTTCTACGATCTTGCAGAGGACCGGTTCGTCTCGGCGGGAAGGCGAAACCAGATTCCGGATCATTGGATGCCGGTTTCCCTGGCGCTGGACACCGTGCGACTTATCAGATGGCAGCATGAGCGTACCTGGCTCGGCGAAGACGCTGTTGCCCGCTGTCTCGCGGTCGCCGTGGCGATCCGGGACTACGCCGTGCCCGTGCACATCGTCGAAGGGGGCGATGAGGGCGCGGTCCAGGACATCTTCGACCGCATTAACACCTCTGGCAGGAGCTTGACCCGACCAGAGATATTCAATGCGCTGCGCAACGTGGCTGACCAGATGCAACCCTCGGATCTGCAGTCCCTTGCCGCATCAGTTCGAGGGTTCGGATTCGGTCCGATCCCCGAACGTGTCTTGATTCAGTCGGTGCTCATCGTCAACCGTGGCCGTCTCGCGCGTGATCAGAGCTTCGGATTCGGTGGCGAAGGTGAGCGACGTGCCGCGTTCAAAAAGACCGAGTACGCACTCGGCGGGGCCGTGGAGTTTCTTCGCGAGGTCGCAGGAATTCCACATGTGCGTTTGCTGCCCTATATGCTCTTCCTGGTGATCCTGGCAAGGTTCAACTCCGTATTCGGCTCGCCTGAAGGTAGGGCCGCTGAACTACTACGCCGATGGGTTTGGCGTGGCTCGGTGCTCGGGGTGGCGCCGCTGGGTGCCGCCAGGGCGCTGCGGCAGAACACCAGGGTCATTGACGGTGATCCGGTGGCCAGCGCCGATCGGCTGCTGCAGTTGCTGGATAAGAAAGTATGGCGAGCAGATCTCTCGGCGATAAAGCTCAATACGGCACAGGCCAAAGTGAATATTCTTGCCCTGCTCTCTCGTCATCCCCATGTGCTCGCCAGAGACGACGGTGGAATGGTCTTCGATACCGGGCCGGTCGACGCCTGGGCGCTCATGGACACGGACGGTAGTCCATTGGCTCGTCTGGCTTCCCATGACCTACCCTTGGCTGAAAGTATCGCCAACTGCTTCGTCCATCCACCCGCTGAAACGGCTCGGTCACTTCGGTGGCTTCTCGACGAGGCCAGCTATTCTGATTTTCAGAGTGCATTCCATAGTCATGTCATCGACCAGGTCGGCATACGTCTCTGGCGTGCGGGATCGGCTGAGGAGTTTCTGGCCCGGCGAGCGGAGCACGTGCGAGAACTGATCGAGTCCCACGTCCAGGAGAACGCATTGTTCGGTTTTCCCGACGGCCCCGGGCTCCCTCGCCTGGGTGGTGAGGAATGAAGAATCGCGCCGTCGCGCGCGTCCTGCTGGGCGAACGCGAGGTAGGGCTCCTCACCCAGCAGGCAGGCCGGGTTTCCTTCAGATATACCGATCGGGCGGTCGACCGGCCGGTCCTCGGATTGCGCTACGAGTACGATCCGCTGACGACCGAGAAGGGATACGGGGGCAGCGTGCCTCCGTGGTTCGCCAATCTTCTGCCGGAGAAGGGTTCAGGACTCCGGAGAATGATCATGTCCGAACTCGGTGTGAACTGGATGAGTGACTTCTCCCTGCTGGTCCATCTGGGTGAGGATCTGCCAGGTGCTGTCACGGTGCGCATGGACCAACCTCATGTGGACGAGGCTGTCGCCGAGGACACGGCCGCGACACCGGTTCCTGGAAAGCTGAGCTTCTCACTTTCCGGCATGCAGGTGAAGCTGTCGATGCGTAAGGTCGGCGACGAGTTCCGGTACGAGGGCGTCGGCGGTGACTGGATCGTCAAATTCCCGAGTACGCGGCTTCCCGCGCTTCCCGAGAACGAGTACGCCATCATGACCTGGCTGCGCCTCGCGGGGCTAGACGTCCCAGAGCACCGTCTGGTCGCCCCGGCCGACCTCAGGGAGATCCCTGCCGGCCTGATAAAGCCTGGTGAGCGCGCATATGCCATCAGGCGTTTCGATCGCGCCGCGAGGGCGCGGATCCACCAGGAGGACTTCGCACAGGTCTTCGGGCTTGCCCCCATACACAAGGATCGGGGGCGGGCCGAGGACATCGGTGAGCTGATCCAGAAAGAATGCCCGCAGGATCTGGCGGAGTTCGTGCGCCGGGTTGCGGCGTGCATCATCGTAGGCAATACCGACGAGCATATGAAGAACTGGTCCCTGCGCTACCCTGACGGCCGGACCCGGCGGCTTTCCCCCGCGTACGACGTTGTATCGGTAACCGCCTACGAGTTGTTCAGCACAGACACCCTGACCTTGCCGATTGGTGGGCAGCATGACACTCGGTACGTGACGTCGGACCATTTCCGTGGCTTCGCCGAGGCGGTCGGCGCGGACGCCGAGGCGGTTGCGCGAACTGCCCACGAGTCGGTGGCCGCGTTGGCCGACTCGTGGGCAGAAGTGCTTTCCGGCTGCCCGGTCCCTGATTTCGTAAGGGCACATGTGGAGACACGGTTGCGCACATTGCCGCTCATGAAAGGGCTCTGAAGCGCAGATATTCCTATGGCGAGCATGCGAAGGATGCCGCTCAGGAACTCGGTGTGCCTGTCGATCGCTCCGGCTGGGATGTCATCGGGCGCGGCCGAGGAGGAGGTGTTCCCACAGGTCGGCGAGGGGGGCGTAGCGGAGGCGCGGAGTTTGGTCGGTGTCGCCGCCGCGCGTGGCGCGCTCGACGTAGCCGCGACCGCCCGAGGTGATCAGGTAGTACACCAACGGCTTGCACGTGCAGGTCCAGCGCAGGACCTTGCGGCGATCCTCCGGGGGGAGCGCGGCCTGCCACGTGATCGGCCGGCAGTCGGGCTGGGGCGGGAGAACGTGCGGGCCGTGCCCGGCGGCGCCGTCGGTCAAGGACGCTCACCGACGTCCTCCCGCCCGCCGGTGACCACCGCGGCGCACTCCCGGCACATCAGCACGCCCGGCATCCAGATGACGCGGGACCGGGAGATGTCGGCGACGACGGCCACGACGCCGCATGCCGTGGTGGCACGGGTCCTGGGCACCGCCACCGTCCAGGGCACGGCGTGCTCGGTCAGCGAGCGGGCGACCAGCGCGACCGCGTGCAATTCGCCGTCCGTCGCGGCTGGGGCGGCCCCGTCGCCGGGGTCGGCACGGGCGTGCTCGGTGGGCTGGGCGGATCGGGCGGGATCGGCGGGTTGGGCGGCATCGGCGGGTTGGGCGGGCGCGGGGGGTTCGGGCGCGCGGCCGGCCGTCGTGGGCGGGAAGTGGCCTCCCACCGAGATCCGCGCGCCCGGCCCGAAGCCGTACGGGTCGGGCGGCTCCTCGCCGGAGGTCCTCATGCCGCCCACGCCCACGACAGACCTGGCCTTGCCGGGTCCAGCTCGGCTTCGCGCATCAGGTCGCGGAGTTCCTCGATCGTGGCGGCCTGGACCATCAGGGGTACCGGAGTGGACCAGACGGCGATGGCGGCGAACCGGCGGCTGCCCACGCCGTAGGTGACGAACCATCCCGGCTCCATCCGGTCGAGCAGCGCGGCGGCGGCACGCTCGGCCACGTCCCAGCGGCGGGGCGCGATCGGTACGGACGGGGCCCCGACGCGGTGCCGTCCTCTGTTCCGCCTCGCACGCCGGTACCAGCGGGGCGGCGGCGGGGCATCGGCTCCCCGGTGGACGCCGATCATTCCAGGCTTCATCTCAGGTCGTCCTCCACATTTCGGTCAGGGTCCTCCGGTGTTGTGCGCGCCGGGCGGGTCCGCTGTTTACCGGGTCTTTTCTCCGGTAGCGATGTCATAGTGGAAGAGCTTTGGGGAGGGACCAAGGCGAATCTTGATGGGAAGAGCCTTTCCATCAATCCATCACCGGGGAGTCGTCCATGTCGCGGATGAGCGATCAGGTCAAAGCGGATGAATCACCGTGGCGTCTGCTCGGTGCTTCCCTGCGTCATTGGCGGGTGGACGTTCGTGATCTTTCCCAGCGCGATCTGGCGAAAGCCGCATTCGTCGATCAAGGCGAACTGTCGAGGTGGGAGCGTGGCATCGCCCGGCCGCACCGCGATCACATCAAGGCCATCGATGATGTTTTGGGGGCCACTGGACAGATTGTGGCGCTTCACGCATTCGTGATAGAGCTTGCCCAATTTAGGGCGGGTACAGTGGTTGTCGATTCCTGTCCTCCAACGTGTGACGAGGTCGATGTGGAACGCCGTACTCTTCTCCAGCTTTTGGCCACGCTCGGCGCCGGAGCCCACATTCCCGCCTCCGCGATAGACGCCCTCCATTCGAGCCTGCCAAGGCTCACCGGCCAGTCCGCCGAGAACAGCGTGGAAGAATGGGAACAAATCGCATGGGATTACGCGCAAGGTGTCTGGACCGAACCGCCGGGTTCCCGGTTCGTCGATCTTGCAGGTGACATCCAGGCCCTGGAACAGCGACTCGCGCGGACGGTGGGCGACACGGAACGCGCGGATCTTCTCCGCGTCTACGCGCAGCTCACGGCGTTCATGGCCTTGGAGCTGGCGGACACCTCCAGCGCCCGCGCGTCCTGGCGCTCATGGCGAGCCGCCCGCTCGGCGGCGGACGCAGCCGGAGATGTCGAACTGCGCATGTGGATACGCGCCCGTGAGGCTTCTGAGTCGTTCTATCTCCGTCGTGGTGGGACGGTCGCGGACGACTTGATCGAGGAAGTCGTTCATCTCGCTCAGGGACGAGCGGGCCAGGGACTGGCCGAGGGCTTGAAGACTCGCGCTCGCATGCTCGCCTGTGCGGGCAGATCCGAAGACGCGCGTAAAGCGGTGACCGACCTCGACGACGTCTTCCAGCGACTGCCTACGGCCGTGACGAGCGATCACATCTCCGTCTGGGGTGTCTCGCTGGAGAGCGTCCAGTTCGCCCAGGCGTACGCGCTGACCGAGCTGGGTGATACGAAGGCGGCCATGCCCATGATCGAGCAGGCTTTCGCGGCATGTCCACGAGAGAAGGCCGGGGGAAGGGCGAACATGCACCTCGTCCAGGCTTGGGCGTTGGTCAGGGACCGCGAGGTCACCGAAGGACTTGATCACGCTCTTGACGTCACGAGACCAATGCCCGTCACTGCGGCACGCCGCAGGCTCGTCGGAGAGATCACCGGTGCGCTGCCCGAGAAGGCGCACGATCTCCCCGCCGCTCGTGAGCTCCGTGCCTTGGTGGCCGGGCGATCGTCGGCCTGACCGGCGACCCGCCATACCCGGCACGCACTCCCGCCGTACTCTCAACATCCGATTCGGCGAGCGCGCGTCCGGGATGGCGGCGCCGGGCGGACGACTCAGCCGCGCGTGAAGCCCGCAGGGTCGCCCGCGCCGACCGGGGTCGGGGCGGTCGGGCGGTCGGAGCGGCAGCGCAGCTTCTCGGCCGAGGTCATGGGGCCGGTGCGCTGGTAGACCCGGTCCGGGAGCGTGGTGGCCGCGTGGTCCAGGACGGTGTAGAGCCGCCACTCGGTGTTCGGGTCGGCGGGCGCGGGCGAGGAGGTGAACCACCCCTCGGTGCGGCGGCGGCCCGCCTGGGTCTCGATCCAGGACGCCTCGGAGGGCTGGACGACCTCGGTGACGTTCCGCGTGGTGGTCGTGGTCCAGTCGGGGGCGGCGCCGATTCCGTTGACGTACTGCTGGGCCAGGTTGGTGACGGTGGTCCCGTTCGGCGGCAGCCCCGCGTTGGCGGGCAGGTCACCGTAGGAGCGTCCCCCGAACGTCAGCGGCCGGGCGCGCTTCAGCTCGTTGCGCGTGCAGTTGATGTAGGCGTCCCCGTTGACCTGGGCGGGCTCGTAGTAGCTGTAGGAGTATTCCTCCGCCGGGGTGAAGACGCACCTGGTCACCACGCCGAGGCAGTAGTTGACCGCGTCGGCGACCGGCCTGCTGTCATTGCCGTAGAAGGCCAGCGAGGGCGGCAGGGCGGTCTTCGGGATCGTCTTGTCCACGGGAGGGGGTGCCTGCGTCGCCCGCACGTCGGCGATCAGGGGGCCGCAGCCCCCGCCGGCGTTCGCGCTGTTCGGCACCTGGGAGGTGAAGGTGAGCAGCGGCTCGTACTCGCCGGCGGTGAAGGTGTACGTCTGTCCGGTGCGCCAGACGCCCTTGCCGAGGGTGCCGGCCTTCTTGTCCGGGTCTGGGGCGGTCGTCCTGGTGCTCGCCGCGCCGCCGGTCCCTTCGACGGTGTAGGACTGGCCGTCCGCGACCGAGCCGGGGGTGCAGGCGGCGGCGACGCCGGGGCTGTCGTCGAAGGTGACGGTGACCTGGGCTCCCGGCCGTACGCCGCGCAGCCGCTGCTTGAAGGCGTAGGCGGGCAGGGGGAAGCGCAGCATGACGGCCGCCTTCCCGGCCGGATGCCCGGAGTTCGGCCCGTACCGCGCGACGCCCGACGACGTCCCCGAGCCGTTGGTCGAGCCCACCGACCAGCCCTGGACCGCCGCCCAGTTCGGGTCGGCGGTGAACGCGGGCAGCGCGAAGTCGCCGTTGACGACGGCCACCGGGACGGGCGCGGCCCGTTCGGCGTCCGCGGGCAGGGTGAGCGCGCACAGGCCGAGGCCCAGGACGGCGGCGACACCCGCGGCCCGGACCGATCCGGTCCGGGCACGGCTGAGAAACCTTTTCACAATGATCTCCACGAATGAACGCTCGGGCGGACGGTCAGGGACGGCCGACGGGGAGCGTCACGCGCTCCTTCAGCCGCGCGCCGGGCGGCGGCGCGGTGAGCTCGGTGAGCCCGCCGGCCGCGAGCCGATCGCCGGGGCCGCCGGTCGGGGGCTTGTCCTCCGGCCGCAGCCGCTGGCAGGTCCCGCCGGGCGCGGTCATGGTGCTGGCGAAGAACGTGCTGGTGTTGATGCTGGACGGGCCGTCCACGACGACTTCGCGGATCTGGAGTCCGCCCACGGTGATGGTGCCGGCGATGCGCTGCATGGCGGAGCTGGCGCCGAACACCAGGGCGTCGCCGGACGGCACGGTGACGTCGTAGCTGGTCGACTCGGTGTTCTCCGTCGTCCAGGTGCGCTGGTACTGGAGCTGGAAGGCGCCCTCGAACGCACCCTTCACGCCGAGCGAGCCGGAGATCTTCCCGCTGCCGTTGGCGCCGGCCTTGGCCCCGACCGTGGCGGAGGGGCCCTGCTGCTTGTTGGGCGTGTCGAAGCTGCCGTTGCCCTCGGCGTTGACGCCGCCCGTGATCTCGCCGGAGCCGTTGACCGAGCCCTCCGCGGAGATCTTCCCGGCGATGTGGCCGCCGAGGTTGTCGGAGGTGGAGGTCCGCAGCGTGACCTGCCGGGTCACCTTGATCGAGTGGAGGGTGCAGTTGATGACCGCGTTCCCCAGGGACTTCACCGCACTGTAGTACTCGCCGGAGGCGCTCTTGTCGATGGTGAAGCGGCAGTCGCCGGGGCGCTCGGCGCAGCGCTCGGTGACCTTCGCCACCGAGGACAGAGGCTTGTCGCCGTCGAAGGCCTGCGCGACGGGCATATCGGGCGACGGGGACGCCTGCCCGGCGTACGCGGCGTGCGCGGGCGTGCACAGGGCGGCGGCGAGGACCGGCGCCGTCCATCTGATGCGTGCGCTCATGGCGGTCATCACTTCATCAGCTCGCAGACGCCGGTGAGCTGGGAGGCGTCCCCTCGGACCAGCGGGCCCAGCGCCGCGGCGAACGCGTCGCACGCCCCGGCGACGGCCGGGGCGGCGTTGTCCGCCGGCGCGGGCTTGAACGCCTCCAGCGCCTGCCGGGTGTCGTCCAGGCCCTTGTGCTGCTCGGCGCCGTCGCCGATGAGGTTCGCCATGCACTCCTTGGACTCCGGAGCGCACTTCTCGGCCCTCTCCTTGGCCGCGGCGATGTCCTTCTCGGCCGTCGCCGCGGCCTTCTTGGCCTCCTCGCGCCCGGCGTCGACGCTTTCGCGTTCCTGCGCGGGCGCGCCGCAGGGTTTCGGCTCCCCGCCCGGGCACGGTTCCTCGGCGGGAGGATCGAGCGCCCGCCCGGGGAGGCCGGCGGTCGCCGCGGCGGCCATGGGGGCGAGGCCGCAGACGGCGGCGATCGCCATCCCTGAGATGAGCATGGCCATGCGGCCGGTCACGCGGATGGTGTGCATGTCCTTCTTCCGGCATCGAGTCGTCGGATAGGGGCACCGAGGAGGTGCATGCACACCGTAGTGATCCGATCACGTCACGTCATGATCGCCACGCCTGTCGCGGCGATCGGCCACGGCTGCGCGTGCCGGGGCCGGAGGTCAGGGCTGGACGGGGCCGCTGTCGCCGGTTCGCGAGGGCAGGGTGGCGGCCACGAGGAGGGTGGCGGCGATCAGGACCACGTTCTTGACGACGAACTCGCCCTCCATGGTGAGCATGAGGACGTTGCCGCCCTTGAAGGCGGTGTCGGGGCGGACCACCAGGACGAGGAACGTCCCGGCCAGGTGGCATAACAACGCGACCAGGACCGGGCGCAGCCACCTGTTGATCACCAGGAGTACGCCCACGGCGATCTCGAAGAGGCCGAGCGCGGGCACCAGGATCGACGCCGGGACGGGGACGAAGGAGAGCGTGTCGGCGACCAGGTCGCCCACGGGGGTGGCGTTCGCGACCTTCAGCGCGCCGAACCAGAGGAACACCAGGCCGAGGGCCCAGCGCATCACGTCGGGGGCGCGCCTGCGCAGCAGGGCGACGAGGGTGGCCTCGATACCGGCCACTGGCTGCTGGGGCGGCCTGCGCCGACGGTTCACGGTTGGCATCGCGGTCTCCTTCGCGTGTCGCGCCCGCACGTGCCCGTGTCCCGCCGTGGCGAGCATGAGCGGGAGGTGGGTCGAAGTGGGCGCCGCGATCGGAAGAGGCATCATCGTGCCTGGTCCCCTCGACGACGCTCGACTTTCTTTTAGGAAAGTTTCCTAAGAGTTGTTTTGATCGTAGCTTTACCCCCGATTTGTCACAAGACCTCGGATCGCGGTCGGACGCCGCGGCGGGGCGGGCCCTCGACCCCCCGGAGGCCGCGACGGCTCCGAGGGGGCCGCCGCGGGCCGCCGGCGGCGTGCCGGGCGGGGCGCGGAGCCGGCGCGCGGCGGAAAGAAATCAATCAGGGGCGAGTGCATTCACGTTCGAGATTGACTGCGTTGATATCGGTGCCTAGTATTGATTTCGCATGGAGCGGCCGGGCCCTGAGTTCGCGGCCCCGCTCCCCGGACGAAGAAGGCAGGAGCCACATGATGGGCACGAGGTCGGCGGTCATGAAGCCGCACGCCGCCCACGGTGGGAGCCTCTCGTCCTGTTGTTGTCGCGCCTAGTCGCGCGTCCTCCCAGCTCACTTCACCCTTCTGTGCTCGCGGACGGCATTTCCGTGTGGCGCGACGCCGGGTGTCTCCCTTCTTCCTTCAGTCCATGAAATGGTCTGTCGACTATTCCTAAACGCTTTCCGCCATTCCTGAATTTCAGGCGTGGCGCGAAATTCCAGGACACGGCCGTGTGCCCGAGTGGCTCAGGGAACCGCCTGCAAAGCGGTGTACGCCGGTTCGATTCCGGTCACGGCCTCGACACGGCGGGGCGGCCCCGTACGGGACCGCCCCGCCGCCCGTCATTCCTCGATGGCCCCGCCCACGGCACGCAGGTGCTCGCGGAAGGTCAGCGCGGGGTTCTCCTTGCGCCGCTCCAGGTAGACGCCGAAACGCACCTGCTCGCGCAGCGAGGAGCCCGAGCGGATCCGCTCGGCCTGGCGGCGCTCGGTGTCGCGGATCTTCTCCGCGAGCGTGAGCAGCTCGCCGACCCGGTCCCCGGGGACGAACAGCACACCGTCGTCGTCGCCGAGCGCCACGTCCGCGCGGCCCACCGTCCACTCGCCGACGGTCGCGGAGTCCAGCGCGTCGCCCGGCCGCGCGTCGAGCTTCAGCGGCCCGGTCGAGGTCGCGCCGACGCTGAAGACCGGCAGGCCGATCGCCAGGATGTCGGCCGTGTCGCGGTGCAGGCCCCAGATCACGATGCCGTCCAGCCCGGCCGCCCGCGCCTCCAGCACGACCAGGTCGCCGACGCACGCCTCGTCCACGCGCCCGCCGTTGTCGACGACCAGCACGTCGCCGGGCGCGGCCTCGTGGAACGCCTCCAGGAAGATGTCCACGCTGCCGGCGTGCCGCGCGGGCGCCACCCGTCCCGCCAGCCGCGTCCCGGGCAGCACCGGGCGCACCGGCGCGGGGGCGCAGCGCACCGGGACCTCAGCGCGGATGCACGCGTCCGCGAGGTGGGCCGTGGTCAGCGTGGCGAAACGCTCGCGAAGCTCCGCATGATCCATGATGTGTCCCTTTCCTCGGTGATCCCTGGGCGGCTCAGAACGCGGCGATGCCGGCGGGGGCGCGCTCGGCGCGGCTGAAGGCGCGCAGCACGTTCGTCGCGCCGTGGCGGCGCACGGCCAGGCGCGACAGCAGGTCGACCACCGTGTCCACGGCGGTCGCGGGGATCGGCGGGGTGGGCACGCCCACGCTGACGGCCAGGTCGTCGGAGTGGACGGCCAGCTCCATCATGCGCGTCACCAGCAGGTCGTCCAGCAGCAGCGACCACGGCCCCCACAGCGGGACGCGCACCGGCCGGTTCTCCGCGCGCGGCAGCCCGTCCGACAGCTCCTCCACGGTGGCGTCCACGAGCGCCGCCAGCGCCTCCGGCCCGTCGGCGGCGACCTGCTCGCCACCCTCCCGGATGCGGACGTTGAAGTCGTCGTCGACGGACTTGCCGATCCACTCCGCGCGGCCGTAGTGGTCCAGAAGGGAGATGGTCGGTTCCTCCGGCACAGGGGAGTTCAGGATGCGGGAAATGATCAGGATCTGGTACGCCAGGTGGCCGGCGAGCCCGCTCACGCGGAACTCCGCCAACGCGCTCGGCTTGTCCCAGGCGGCGGCCACCGCGGGATCGCGCAGCAGGTTCGCCGCCGCACGGGCCGTTGCGAGAAAGTCGTCCTTGATAGCGGTCATCGCGTTCTCCCTTGTGAGAATCTCGCCCATGAGCCGTCCGATGGCCGTCCGGACCGGTCGGCCGGACGTCCCGGGCTCTACATTCCCACAGCCGCGCGGCGGCGGAAGCCCCGATTTCGGCCGCGCCGCGGGCGGTCACCTGTTCCGCGCCAGCCAGCTCTGCAGCTCGCGGTGCCGGAACTGGTACGCCGTGCCCGCGGTGCGCAGCAGGCCCGCCGCGCACGCCCACCGGCAGAAGGACGCCACCCGCCACGGCAGCCGTCCCCGCAGCGCGGCCATGGGGACGGCGATGGCGTACCTGGCCGCCGTGCCTCCCGCCATCAGCCCGATGGCGATGCCGACGAACAGGCCGGTCCGCACCCCGAGGGCGGGCCCGCCGATCAGACCCGCGAAGCCGCCGGTCACGACGCCGAACGCCAGCCCCGCCGCCACCCCCGCCCGCAGGTCGTCGCGGATGGCGCGCTGCGGGGAGTCCAGGTCGGCCCACGGCTCCCACGCCCGCCGCTTGTCGTCCAGCCCCACGAGGAGCCAGCCTGCGATCCCGCTCAAGAGGGTGAGGGATCCCACCACCGCCAGCGCCGTCTTCAGCCCCGTGCCGAGCCCGGGCTGCAGCCACAGGCCCGCCTGGTCGTCGCTGTGCGCGATCCCGCCCAACCCCGCGGTGAGCGCCAGAGGCAGCGCGCACATCAGCCCGCCCATGAGGCCGAGCCCGAGGCCCGCGTCCATTCCCTGCCTGCGGTCGTGGAAGGAGACCTTCGCCCGGGTGCGGACGCTCGGCGGCCTCCACCACACGCCGAAGACCGGCGCGACGGCCGCGACCGCGAAGCCGGTCACCACCAGCCCGAAGGCCTGCCAGGCGGCGGGCATCCACTGCGCGTGCACCAGGTGGGACACCCACGCCGTGACGTCGCCGAAGGAGGTCAGCCCTGTCACCGTGGCGCCCGCCGCCAGCATGGCCGCGATGGCCAGCCCCGCGTGGACCAGGCGGGGCGCGAGCGAGCCGCCCATCGGCCACAGCAGGTGCGGCACGATGTCCACCGCCGACATCTCGGTGGGCGCCAGGCGCGGGTCCGGCTCCGGAGCGGAGCTCTCGGCGGGGAGCGGCACCATGATCGTCCAGTCCCCGGCGAACATGTACGGCGCCACGGGGGCGTGGTGGCGACGCTCCGGCGGCTCGGGGGCGGGCGGGTGGCGGACGGCGTACCCGCGCTGCCAGTCCAGGTGGCGCGCGAGGTGGGCCAGCCAGCGTTCGACCTGCTCGGGACGGTGGCGTCCGCCCGCGGCGCGCACCGCGGCCGGGACGAACGCGGCGAGCAGGGCGGGCTTCGGCGCGGCTCCGTTCGCGCGCCCGGCGTCGCCGCGCAGCAGCTCGGCCGCGACGGAGGGATCGGCCTCGATCGCGGTGGCGGCCAGCGTCATCCGCCACGGCGTGGCCAGCAGCCGCCTCAGGCCGGCGTGGTCCTCCAGGGCCACCAGCAGGGGCTCCCAGGCGCGCCGCGCCTTCGGCAGCCGGCCCCGGTACCGCTCGGTGAGGTAGCCGGTGATCTGCTGGACGGTGAGCGGGCGGATGGCGACCGTGCGGGCGCGGTCGAGCGTCTCCTCGTGCCGGTCCAGGTCGGCGTGGCGGCCCGGCCGGGTGGTCACGACCACGGGCGCGTACTTGTGCTCCTCGGCGGCGTAGAACGTGTTGAGCTCGGCCAGCAGGGCCGCCGCCCGGCGCGGCGCGGTCCCGGCGTCCTCCGCGGCAGGCTCGGGGTCCATCTCGTCCAGGCCGTCCAGCACGGGCAGGATCCGCCGCTCGGCGACCAGCCGCGCCGCGTCCGCGGAGGGCAGGCCGTACGCCTTGATCTGGTCGGCGAGCCAGTCAGGGAACGGCCGGTCGGTGGTCCAGGACGCGGCGCTCAGCCGCACCGGCACGGGATCCTTCGCGTCCGGGTCGTCCATGATCGCCTTGGCGCGGCGCATCACCAGGTGGATGGCCAGGACCGTCTTGCCCGAGCCCTTGTCGCCCACGATGACGAGCCGGCCGTCGGGCAGGCCGTCGTAGAAGCCGGCGATGTCCTCCAGCGTTCCCGACGCGCCGTCGCCCTCGTCCGGGGTCTCCCGCCAGGACAGCAGCCGCACCGCCGTCTGCCACGTGCGCCGCGCGAGGCCGTCGGCGAGCCCTCCCGGCGGTTCGCCGTCGAGGGAGTCGAAGGCGACGTCGGCGGCGGGGACGACCGGGCCGAGCAGCGCGTCGCGTGCCGCCTTCTCCTGCCGGTAGACCCGCCGGGCCAGCCTCACGTGCGCCGGAGCCCTCGCCTCCTCGCCGCGCCGCGCCGGGTCGAAGCGGGGGAACACCAGCATGGTGAGGACGGTCCCCGCCAGGGAGAAGACCATCGCGACCACACCCCAGTGACGGCTCCACTCGCGGCCGTCGAACACCTGGTTCACCGCGACGCCGCACAGCACCGAGAACAGCGAGATGGCGACGATCAGCAGTGACGCCCTCGTCCAGCGCTTCACTCGCCCAGCCCTCCGCCGTCGCGGCCGCGGCCGTGCGCGCCGATCCGCCAGACATCCCGAGGCCACCGTCGGGCACGCGGCCGGCGCTACCGGATGGTATGCCCCACTTGTAATCGTCACGCACCGAAGCCGAGACCGACCGCGACAGTCCCCGGGAAATTCTCGGATTTCCTTTCCCGATCATGCTCGCTGGGGCCTCTTCTATGAGAGCGCGTACACGAGCCAGGGAGAGAGGAGCCGGTGTGAGGGATCCCGCGACAGGTGGCGGCCGGACCAGGGGATCGGAACGCCGGTGGTCGTCTCGATGACCTCCGACGAATCCTCCGTGCGGCCCTCCGTCGACTGGACGCCGAGGGACGCCGGCCGGCCGCCCGACACGAGGCTGGCCGCGATGCGGGCGGGCTTCCTCGCCCTCTTCGAGGACGAGTACCACAAGGTCGCCCGGTTCGTGATGGTCAACGGAGCCGGCAGGGAAGAGGCGCTGGACGCCACCCAGGCCGCCTTCGCCGAGGCGTGGCTCCTCATCCAGCGCCGCCCCGAGCAGTGGGAGGCCGTGCGCGACCCGCGCGCGTGGATACGCACCATCGCGCTGCGCACCTACCGGCGGCCGCCCGACCGGCGGCGCGAACCACCGACCGTCCTCCGCAGCGGCCCGGACGAGACCGCCTGGAGCGGCCAGGACCCCGGCGAGCTGACCGCGCAGACCCTGCACGTCCTGCAGGCCCTGCGCCGGTTACCGCCGGACGTGCGGACCGCCATGGCCTTCCACATCGACGGGTTCCGGCCGGTGGACATCGCCGTCGAGCTCGGCGTCACCGACCAGCAGGCGCGCGACCTGCTGAAGAAGGGCCGCAGGATTCTCACGCGCGAGGCGGACGTCATCATGGCACGAAGGGGGACCGATGAGCGCCGACCATGACCTTCCCGCGGGCGACGAGGACGCCGCCCTGGACGCCCTGCTGGACGCGGCGGCGCGCGAGCTGGACCAGCGCCTGCGCGCGTCGGCCGGGCTCGACCGTGCGCTGCTCCGGTTCATGGTCGTCGCGCAGGACCAGCCGCCGTCCCGGGCCGCGGGCCGTCCCGGCGGCGATACGGCCACCTCGATCATCGCGATCCGGGCGAAGGTCCACAACCTGCGGCAGGACCTGGCCCTGCTCCGCGGCCTCGACCGCGGCCGCGAGTACGACCGCCAGCTCGAACGGCCCCGCGACCCGGTGCGCGACGTCGTGCACGACGACCTGCGCGACGGCATGCTCGGCCACGCCCGCGAGCTGGTCCGGGAGCTGTACCTCGCGGGCGCCCCGGGCGGTGTCGTGGACCGCGCGGAAGACCTCGTGCGCGCGCTCACGATGGACCGCGAGGTCAGCCTCCTGCTCGTGCGGGCGCGGACGCTGGCCCGCACCCTCACCATCCTGGACGCGCTCGGGCTCGGCGCGGGGCAGTACGCCGACGTCTTCGCCCGCTTCCAGGTGCGCGGGCGGGTCCACGAACTGGCCGGGATGCTCGACGGCGTGCGCGGCCTCAACAGCCCGCTCAACTGGGCCGTCGACCTCGGCCGCGCCGCCGACAGGATCCGCAGGATCGACCGTGACGTCGCCGCCGTGCTCGCCCAGGCCGGGGACGTCGTCGGCACGATCAGCCTGGTCCGCGACTGGAAGCGCGTCCTCGCCGGCGCCTACCGCCTGGAGGACGACCTCGCCAGGGCCTACCCCTCCGACCTGACGAGCGACCTCATCGGTGACCTGATCGACGACCTCATCCACGACCTGGGGGCGGTCGACGTCGACGCCTCGGGTCTGGACCTGCGGCATCTGGACCTGCAGGAGGTGGACGCGCTGGCGGGGGTTCTGTGGACGCTCGACACCGTCTGGCCGGTCCGGATAGCCGGCCAGGTCAGGGCCCGGTCCAAGGAGATCATCCCCGGCGTGTTCCGCGTGCGCGGCCCGGGCACCGAGCACGAGATCGAGGACCATTCCGCCCCCGCGCATTGACCGGACCGCGCGTGTCAATGAACGATGACACGTCCAGTGCGTGACAAGTTGGTGAATTTCACCTGTATTGCGGGCATGAAACTTGACTACGACACCACAGCGGCACTGCGGCGAGGCGTTCGAATGCCGTAAAGACCGGTCAAACCGGTCGAATGCGATGAAAGGCTATAGTCCGGTCGTTCTGGTGGGGTGAGGCACCCCTGAACGTCGTGCGGTCACCCCCCGGATCAGGCTCGCGACGGGAGAGCCGGTCCGCTAGTCGGGTAGTGGGCCCCGTGAGAGGCGGTGGAGATGCGGCAGGCAGGGGTTCTGGACGTCGGGTGCCACAGTGCCCTTCTGACCGTGGTGCGGCGGCCCCGGAAGAAGGGCGCCCTGGAGACGGTGACGTCGCGCAAGGTGCGGCTGGGGCTGCACACCATGCTCAAGCCGGACGGACGCCTCGGCGAGCGCGGCATGCGCAGCGTCCAGCAGGCGGTGGCCGAGACCATCGGCGCGGGCCCGGACGACGGCGAGGTGTTCGCGTTCGCCACCTCCGTCATCCGCGACGCCCCCGACCGCGAGGAGGTGATCGCCCACGTCGCCAGCACCACTGGCACCCTCCTCCGCGTCCTCCCGGGCAAGGAAGAGGCGCGCTTGGCCTACGTGGCCGCCCGCCAGTGGACCCGCACCTTCCCCCACCCGGCCTCCACCTCTCAGCCTCACCCGGCCTCTGGCCCGGCATACGAGCTCTCATCCGGCGTGGCGCACGAGTCCTCATCCGGTCAGCTGTACGCGCCCACGTCCGGTCCGACGCTCGTGCTGGACATCGGCGGAGGCACCGTCGAGCTGGCGTACGGCACCGGCGAGGAGCCCGACGTCGTGCACTCGCTGCCCCTCGGCGCCAGGACCGTCACCCGGCGGTGGCTGCCGGGCGGCATGGCCTGCTCCCCGCGGCACCTGCGCGAGGTGCGGCGCCGGCTCCGCAAGAGCCTCGGCGCGCTCCCGGGCCTGCCCGCCCCGGCCTCCGGGGTGCGCGTGCTGGCCTCCTCCAAGACCTTCTCCCAGCTCGCCCGCTTAGCCGCCGCCCACCCCGGCGAACACGGCACCCGCCGCCACCTCACCCTCCCCGGCGTCCGCGCGTCCCTGGCCCTCCTCGCCGGCACCGCCGTCCCCGCCCGCGGCACCCTCCCCGGCATCAGCCCCCACCGCGCCGAACAATCCCTCGCCGGCGCCCTGATAGCCGAAGCCCTCATGCACACCTACGCCACCCCCACCGTGGAAATCTGCCCCTGGTCCACCCGCGAGGGCCTCCTCCTCGAACGCCTCGCCTCCCGCTGAACGCCGAGACCCTTCGGTCACGGCACCGGATTGCACGGACAGCCGCAGGCGCATGCGGTCCCGTCCCTGGTTCGCGGCCTCGACGTTCCGGGCGAGCGCCGTCACGAAGGCGCCGAGGATGGTCGCGGCGTCGCCGGGTCGGTCATCGGTTCGCCTGTCGCCGTAGAGTGCGGTCGCCATGTCGTCTGGTTCTTCCGCTTCTGTGAAGAATCGCAGCCAGACGACCGACGACGAGGTGTGACGCATGTCGGAGAGGACACGCCGATGTACCGGACGATGCTCAAGTCCAAGATCCACCGGGCGACCGTGACCCAGTGCGACCTGCACTATGTGGGATCGCTGACCATTGACGCCGACCTCATGGAGGCCGCCGACCTGCTGCCCGGCGAACTGGTCCACGTCGTGGACATCGACAATGGCAACCGCCTGGAGACCTACGTGATCGAGGGGGAGCGCGGCAGCGGGATCATCGGCGTCAACGGCGCCGCGGCCCGGCTCGTCCACAAGGGCGACCTGGTCATCGTGATCTCGTACGCGACGGTGAGCGACGCCGAGGCCCGCGCGCTGCGGCCCAGCGTCGTGTTCGTGGACGCGGACAACCGGATCGTCAGCCTGGACGACGGCCTCTCCGGCGTGCCGGCGGGCCACGGCCTGCGGCCCGGGAACCTGGCGGCCGAGGAGCCGGCCCCGCCGCTCACGCGCGGCGGATGACGAGACGAGCCGGGCGGGTCAGGGAGTGGGGTGCGGATGTGAGGAGCCATCGTTCGACCGCGGCGCTCATCTTCTCGCCGGCCTCCAGGGCCGCCGCCTTGGCGGCGACGGGGGTGACGCCGGTCGCCTGGCCGAGGATCACGCCGAGCACCAGGCGGCTCCGTACGCGGGAGGCCCACATCAGGTTGCCGCCCGCGGCGGTGCCGGAGCCGGTCTTGATGCCGATGACGCCATGCTTGTTCAACAGCGTGTTGGTGTTGGGCAGCCTTCTCGCCTCGCCGGGGACGGCGGTGTCGGCCCGCGCCACCACCTCGCGGAAGACGGGGTCGCGCATCGCCCGCGCGGCGAGTTTGAGCTGGTCGGCCGCGGTGCTGACGGTGCTGTCCTCGGCGCCGCTCGCTCCCGTGTACCGGGTGTCGTCCATGTCCAGGCGGCGGGCGACGGCGTTCATCCGCGCGACGAAGCGCGGCTGCGAACCGGCGTCCCAGCGGGCCAGAAGGCGCGCCACGTTGTTGCCGGACGGCACCATCATCAGCTCCAGCAGAGGCCGCAGCCGTATCCGGCTGCCCTCCCTGACCGGGACGGTGGATTCCTGCGGCGCGTAGGACTCGTCGGCGGCCATGCGGTCCACCGTGATGGCCGGGCCGTCGTCGCCGGGCCTGAGCGGGTGGCCGCGCAGGATCACGTAGGCCGTCATGACCTTCGCCACGCTGGCGATGGGGACGGGGCGCGGGTCGCCGCTGACGCCCAGGCTGCCCACGCCTTCCACCTCGACCGCCGCCTGGCCTTCCTCCGGCCATGGCAGCGGTACGCCGGGCACGGCGGCTCCGGAGACGGACGGCACGCTCCCGCATCCGGCGAGGACGCCCGCCAGGAGGAGGAGCATCAAGGAACGTCGCATGGCGGACAGCGTGCGCCGCTCATGTGTCCGTACGGCCGCGCCGGTGTCTCCGCCCGGGCTTGACCGTGTATCAGCCGTGTATCACGCCGTGCCGGCCTGTATCGGCCCGTGTGTCAGCGTGGTGACTCCGGCGCCCGGCGGGGGAGGCGGAGGGTGGCGACGGCGCCGCCGTCGTGGGCGTTGGCCAGGGTGAGGTCGGCGCCTATGACGCCGGCCTGGCCCAGCGCGATCGTCAGCCCGAGGCCGTGGCCGCGACCGCGTTCGGCGGCGCCGGTGCGAAAGCGTCTCGGGCCGTCGCTCAGCAGCTCCGGAGGGAAACCCGGCCCGTGGTCGCGCACCTCGATCGCATGGTCCTCCACCGTGATCTCCACGGGCGGCTCGCCGTGGCGGCAGGCGTTCAGGACGAGGTTGGCGACGATCCTGTCCAGACGGCGCGGGTCGGTCTCGGCCACCGGGTCGCCCGAGGCCACCACACGCGCGTCCACCCCCACGCGGGCCGCGGACCGTTCGGCCAGCTCGGCCAGCGGCACCCGGATCCGCTCGGCCACCTCGGCGCCCGCGTCCAGCCGGGACACCTCCAGCAGGTCCTCGACCAGCGCGCGCAGCACGCGCAGGCGGTCGCGCACCAGATCGGCGGCCTCGCCGTCGTCCAGCAGCTCGGCCGCGGCGAGCATGCCCATCAGCGGGGTACGCAGGTCGTGGGCGACGTCGGCGGTGAACCGCTGCTCGGCCAGCAACCGGTACTGAAGGCTCGCCGCCATGGAGTCCACGGCGGCGGAGATGCCGGCGATCTCGTCGGACCCGGCCCAGCGCGCCAGGCCGCGCGGGCCGGTGGCGTGCCCCTTCCCGCCGACGCGGGCGTCCAGGTCGCCGTCCGCGATCCTGCGGGCGGTGACGGCGACGCGCCGCAGCCGCCGGTTGGCGAGCTCGGCCAGGCCCACGGAGACCGGCACCACGACGACGAGCGCGGTCAGCGCGGCCCGGACCATGGCGCGGTCGAGGGCGCGCAGCCTGAGCCGCTCCGAGCCCATCTCGATCCGGGAGGTGGCGACGCGGCCGCCGTCCACCCGCTGCGCCGCCCACATCCACGGCTGTTCGGGGTTCCTGTCGTCGTACCAGGTGGCGGACGACGGCCAGGCCGTGGACGACGCCGCGGCGAGTCGCTCGCGCAGGGGCGGGGGCAGGTCGTCCGGTGACTTGATCCATTCGGTCCACGGGGCGGACGCCTCGGCGGGGGCGCCCGCGCGGTAGTCCTTGGCGATCGTCTCGGCCGACTCCAGTGCCCGCGCCTCGCCCAGCCACATCGCGCGCTCAAGGGTCGTGCGGTGGACGAGCGCGCCGACGACGGCCGCGACCGCGCAGCACGCCAAAGTGATCAGGGCCGCGACCTTCCAGCGCAGCGAGACGTGCCTCATGACCGGCGCAGTTTGTAGCCGAACCCGCGCACGGTCTCGATACGGTCGGCGCCGATCTTCTTGCGCAGCCGCTGCACGCACAGGTCGACGACGCGGCTGTCGCCGTCCCACCCGTAGTCCCACACGGTGCGGAGCAGGGTGGCGCGCTCCAGCACGATCCCGGGGTTGGCCGCGAACTCCAGGAGCAGCCGCAGCTCGGTCGGCGCCAGCTCGACCGCCCGTCCGCCGAGCCGTACCTCCAGCGCGGCCGGGTCCACGGTCAGCTCACCGAACGTGAGCACGCCGGACAGGGGCGCGGGTGTGGTGGCGCGGCGCAGCAGCGACCTGATCCGGGCGACCAGCACCGGGATGTCGACGGGCTTGACGACGTAGTCGTCGGCCCCGGCCTCCAGCCCCGACACCACGTCCAGCGAGTCGCCGCGCGCCGACATCATCAGGATCGGCACCTGGCTGGACTCCCTGATCCTGCGGCACAGGCCGATGCCGTCCAGCCCGGGGAGCATCACGTCGAGCACGAGCAGGTCGTGGCCGCCCGCCAGGAAGGCCTCCAGGCCGCCCAGACCGTCGGCGGCGGTGGCGAGACGGTAGCCGTACCGCTCCAGGGCCATCGCGACGGTCTTGCGGATCACGTCGTCGTCCTCGACGAGCAGGATGGAGGTCACCCTGTACCTTACGCGCCCGCCGTCATGCCTGGTGAGCGCCGTTCCAAGCCCGTCGCAGGACGTCGAGGACGGTGTCGGGGTCCTGGGCGCCGGCGAGGCCGTAGCGGTCGCCGACGACGGTGAAGGGGACTCCGGTCGCGCCGAGGGCCCGGGCTTCGGCCTGCTCCTGCTCGACCTGCGAGCGGTGGCGGCGGTCGGTGAGGGCCTCGCGGGTGCCCGCCGGGTCCAGGCCGATCTCCTCGCCGAGCGAAACCAGCGCGTCGACGGTGAACACGGGACGGGCCTCGCCCCAGTAGGCGCTGAAGACGTGGTCCCACGCCCGGGTGTGCAGGCCGTGCGCGGTGGCGTGCGCGAGGAACTCGTGGGCGAGCGCGGTGCCGCCCACCACGTTGTCGGCCACGATGTACGGCTTGAGCCCTTCGGCGTGGGCCAGCTCCTCCACGCGCGCGTTCATCGCGGCCACCTGGGCCGGGTCCATGCCGTACTTGGCGGTGAGCATCTCGGCCACCGGCCGTGAGACGCCGACGGGCGCGCCGGGGTCGAGCTGGAAGGAGCGGTGGACCACCTCGACCTCGTCCGCGTGCTCGAACCGCTCCAGCGCCGCCTTGAGCCGGTGACGGCCGATGCCGCACCACGGGCAGATGACGTCCGCCCAGATCTGCACCTTCACCGCCGGTGACCTCCCCATTCACGTCCGCGTACGCCACGCCGGCGCGCAGCGGCCCGCCGAATCGTGCGTTCTCGTGCATATCACGCACTGTGGCGTCGCGTCGGCGGCGGGGGCGCCGACGGCGTCGGCTGTCCTCCAGCCTGCGCTTCTCCTCCTCGGTGGCCAGGTAGACGTGCGCGATGTCGTTGACCGCCCTGCGCAGGTCGGCCGTCCGCTCCGCGTACGCGGGACCTTCGGCACCGCCGCGCGCCGACGAGGTCCCGTCCCGGCCCGAGCCGTAAGCCTCTCCGCCCGGGGACGTTCGCCGCTGCCGCCGCGGCGGGCGCCGGAGGAGTGTGGAGCACGAAGGAGGAGACATCATGACGATCGAAGTCAGGAACGTGATGGGACGTGTGGCGATCGCCGTCCACCAGGACGCGCCGTTCTCCGAGATCGTGGCCACGATGAGGAAGTACGCCGTCGGGGCCGTCACGGTCATCGACCGTGACCGCCGTCCGGTGGGCGTGGTCTCCCAGGACGACCTGCTGCTCAAGGAGATCGAGCCCGGGCACGCGTTCCCGGCTCCCCTGCTCACGCGCACGCGGCGGCTCGACCGGCGCAAGGCCGCGGGCGTGCGCGCGGGCGAGCTGATGACCGCCCCCGCCGTCACGGTCACCCCGGGGACGCCGGTCAGGGACGCCGCCCGCCTGATGCACGAACGGCACGTCGAGCAGCTCCCGGTCATCGACCCCGTGACCGGCAGGATCGCCGGCACCGTCCACCGGTCCGACCTGCTGCGGGTCTTCGAACGCCCGGAGGCCGACCTGCGCGACGACATCGTCTCGGTCGTCCGCGACGAGATCGGGCTCGACCCCGCCACCCTGGACATCGGCCTCGCCGACGGCGTCGTCACCATCGCCGGCGAGGCGGAGCGCCCCTCCCAGATCTCCGCGCTGCTGTACGCGGTGCGGCACGTGGACGGCGTCATCGCGGTGGTGTCCCGCCTGACCTGCCCGCCCTGGCAGGAGGAGGCCGTACGTCTTCCGCTGCTGTGACCCTTCACACCTCCGGCCCGGCTCCCTCAGGAGGCCGGGCCGGATCCATGGTCAGCGGAGGCGGCGGGCGTAGGGCGACGGCGCGGGGGCGCAGGGGGCGAGGCGGACGCGGGCGTCCACGGCGACGGCGCCGGCGGGGGTGACGATGACGGGGTTGAGGTCCAGCTCGGCGACCTCGGGCAGCGCGTCCAGGAGCCGGCCGACCCGGGTGATCTGGCCGGCGAGGGCGGCGGTGTCGCACCGCGGGCCGCCGCGGTAGCCGTACAGGAGCGGGGAGCAGCGCAGGTCGGCGATCATCTCGGCCGCGGTGTCGGCGCTGACCGGCGGGACACGGAAGGCGCGGTCGGCGAGCAGGTCGGCGGTGACGCCGCCCATGCCGGTCATGAGCAGCGGGCCGAACGCCGGGTAGTTGACGCCGCCGACGATGATCTCGACGCCCGGGGGGACCATGCGCTGCACGATCGCGCCGGTCATCGCCGGCCCGACCTCCGCCGCCATCTCGCGGTACGCCTGGCGCACCTCGCCGGGCGTGGCGAGACCCACGCGCACGCCGCCGACGTCGCTCTTGTGCACGAGCCCCGTCGCCTTGAGCACGACGGGCGTCCCGAACTCCGCCGCGGCCTCGCCCGCCGCCCACGGGCCCTCCACGGTGACCGACTCGGCGACGGACACGCCGAACGCGCGGAGCAGCCGCTCCGTCGCGTCCGGGTCCAGCCAGCCGCCCTCGGGGCGGGCCACGAGCTCGGCGCGCACGATCTCCTTGGCCGCCCGGTCGGCCTCGATGGAGGCGCCCTCGACCCGGTCGGGCGGGGTGCGCAGCCACTCGGCGTACGCGGCGGCGCGGGCCAGCGCCTGGACGGCCTGCTCGGGGAAGGCGTAGACGGGGACGGCGGGGGCGCTGTCCTCGATCGTGCCGTCCTGGCCCATCACGCAGGCCACCACGGTCTTCCCGCTGCCGCGGGCGGCCTCGGCGACGGCCTTGGCCGTGGCCTCCAGCCCGGACCCGAAGGGCGGGGTGTAGACGATCAGCACGGCGTCGACGTCCGGCCGGGCCAGCGCGCTCTCCACGGCCAGCCCGATCTCCTCCGCCGAGGCGTCGGCGGTCAGGTCCACCGGGTTGCCGAGCGCCGCCGCGGCGGGCACCCGCCCGGCGAGGCTCCCGGACAGGGCCGGCTCGGGCACGACCAGCCCTTCGCGCTCGCAGGCGTCCGCGGTCATGGCCTCCGGCCCGCCCGAGTTGCCGACGATGGCGACCCTGCGCCCGGCGGGCAGCGGCTGGGCGGTCAGGAGCCTCGCCGTGTCGAGCAGGTCGCGCACGCCGTCCAGGCGGATCACCCCGGCCGCGCGCACCAGCGCGTCCACCGCGACGTCGGGCGTGGCGGCGGCCGCGGTGTGCGAGGCGACCGCGCGGTCGCCGGCCCCGGACCGGCCGCTCTTGACCAGCAGCACCGGTTTGCGGCGGCCGACGCGCGCGGCGATCCTCGCGAACTTGCGGGGGTTGCCGAACGACTCCAGGTAGAGCGCGATGACGCGGGTCGCCTCGTCGTCCTCCCAGTGGTCGAGCAGGTCGTTGCCGCTCACGTCGGCCTTGTTGCCGACCGAGACGAACGAGGACACCGGCAGCCGGTCCAGCAGCGCCGCGCCCACCGCGCCGGACTGCGACAGCACCGCGACGCTTCCCTCGGTCACGGGCGCGGTGAGGAAGGTCGCGTTCATTCGGGCCGCGGTGTTGACGATGCCCAGGCAGTTCGGGCCGATCATCCGCATGCCCGCCGACCGGCAGATCGCCACCAGCGCGCGCTCGGCGGCGCGCCCGCCGTTCTCGGCGAACCCGGCCGTCAGCACGACGAGGCCCTTGACCCCCGCCGCCGCACAGTCCCTGGCCACGTCCAGGACGGCGGGCGCGGGCACGGCGATCACGGCCAGGTCCACCGGGCCGGGCACCGCGCCCAGGTCCGGGTACGCCGTGACCCCGGCCACCCGCGCCGCCTTCGGGTTCACCGGGTAGACCGGGCCGGGGAAGCCTCCGTCGAGGAGGTTGCGCAGCACCTTGTGCCCGGCGCCGGACGGGTCGCGGCCCGCGCCGACCACGGCGATGGACGCGGGGGCGAGCACGCGGGCCAGCGACGCCCGCTCGGCCTGGTGGTCGCGGGCCGCCACGCGGTCCAGCAACCGGTCATCGGGGTCCAGCCCGATCCGCAGGTGCACCAGGCCACCGTCGAAATGGAGGTCCACCGGCAGGCCGAGGTCGCGGAGCACGCCGAGCATCGCGCGGTTCTCGGCGAGCACCTCGCCGACCAGCTCCCTCACCCCTGCCTCCGCGGCGCGGACGGCCAGGTGCTCCAGCAGCAGCGTGCCGAGCCCTTGCCCCTGGGCGGCGTCGTCGATCAGGATCGCCATCTCCGCGACCGACGGGTCGGCGGCGGGCGTGTACTCGGCGATGGCGGCGGGGCGGTCGCGGACGGTCGCCAGCAGCACGCGGCCCTCGTGGCCGGGGCCGGTGATCCGGTCCATGTGGGCGCGCGCGGTCCCCCGGCCGCCGGTGAAGAAGCGCAGGTAGGCGGAGCGTTCCGAGGTCCGGTCGACGAGGTCGTGGAGCGCGGCGCGGTCGCCCGGCGCCAGTGGGCGCACGTGGGCGATGCCGCCGTCTCTGAGCAGGACGTCGCATTCCTCGGACATGCAAGTTCTCCAATTCGCCGGCCGGACGGCGCCGGCGGGGGTCAGGCCCGCCGGCGCCTCCATCGGAAGTCCACCGCCACGGTCCCGCTTCGCGGCGCCCGCGCGGCAGTGCCGGACGGCCCGCGCACGAGGGACTTTGGTCGGTCCCACGGCTCCGGCCAGGGCTCGGAGCAAGCGGCGCACGGCGGGCCGACCCGACCAACGTCCCTCCCGCCGGTGCCCTTCGTCCCTGCCGTCGCGGGGGTCCGCGGCGGTGGACTGGAGCCTGGAGGTGTAGCGCTCATGCGTACGAAAGAGGAGCTGCGCGCCGCGGTGGAGGCCGCGGTCTGGGCCCCGTCGCCGCACAACACGCAGCCGTGGAGCTTCGCGCTGGAGGAAGGCGAGATCAGCCTGCGGTCCGACACCGACCGCCTGCTGCGCGTCGCCGACGCCGCGGGCAGGGAGCTGCTGCTCGGCTGCGGCGCGGCGCTGTTCAACATCCGCACGGCCCTGCGGGCGATGGGGCACCGGCCGGTCGTCCGCGTCCTGCCCGACCCCGACCGTCCCGCCCTGCTGGCGACCGTGCGGCTCGGCCCCGACGAGGAGGCCGACGAGGACGTGCGCGTGATGAACGCCGAGATCCCGCGCCGCCGCACGCACCGCGCGGGGTTCCTCCCCGACCCGGTCTCCGGCGACCTGCTGGACACCCTGGTCGGCGAGGCGCGGGCCGAGGGCGCGCGGCTGACCCCGGTGGGCTCGGAGGCCGCGGCGCGGATCCTGGCGGCCGTCACCGCCGCGGCGCAGGACGTCCAGGCGCGGGACCGCGCGTTCACCCTGGAGATCGTCCGCTGGGGCCGCCCGCCGGGCAGCCGGCACATGGACGGGGTGCCCGCCGACGCCTACCCCGGCGAGCCGGGGCGCACGTGGCCGCACTTCGCCCAGCGCGACTACACGGCCGGGCGCGCCTGGGGCACCGGCGAGGACCGGCAGGAGGCGGTGGAGACGGGCGTCGTCGCGCTGCTCACCACGCCCGGCGACGCGCCGGAGGACTGGATCGCGGCCGGGCAGGCGCTGCAGCGCGTGCTGCTGCGCGCCTCCGCCCACGACGTGACCGCCGCGTTCCACACCCAGGCGCTGGAGAACCACCACCTGCGGGAGTTCGTCAGGCACGAGCTGTGCTCGGGGGAGTTTCCGCAGATGATCCTGCGTCTCGGCCACGCGCCCGGCCGCACGCGCGGCGTGCGGCGCCCGCTGGGCGAGGTTCTGCAAGAGTCCGAAGGTCCCGAGGATGACGGGACTTCGGTGCCGGAGGGGTGAGTCGTCCAGCCCTCGGATTCGGTCCTGCGAAACGGTGTGATTAAGGCGTAAGGAAACGGCAAAGGCTTACCGACCGGCACACTCGACGAAAGGGGCCGATGATGGCCACCATCAACGGACGGCACTCCGTCTCCGACCTTCCCGTCATGGACGCCTCCTCTTCCCGCGGCGCCGGATACGTCTGGGCCATCGCCCGCATCGCCCTCGGCTGGGTCTTCCTCTGGGCCTTCCTCGACAAGACCTTCGGCCTGGGCTTCTCGACCCCCGGCGACCGCGCCTGGATCGAGGGCGGCAGCCCGACCACCGGCTTCCTCAAGGGCACCGGCGAGAACACCCTCGGCGACCTCTTCTCCGGCCTCGCCGGGCAGGCGTGGGTCGACTGGCTCTTCATGATCGGCCTGCTCGGCGTCGGCGTCGCGCTGATCCTCGGCGCCGGCCTGCGGATCGCCGCCGTCGCCGGCGGGCTCATGATGGTGCTGATGTGGGCGGCCGAGCTTCCCCTCACCACCAACCCCTTCATGGACGAGCACCTCGTCTACGCGGTCGTGCTGGCCGGCCTGGCGCTGGTCTCGGCCGGCGACACCCTCGGCGTCGGCCGCTGGTGGGGCGCCACCCCGCTGGTGCGCAAGTACCCCGTCCTCAAGTGATCGGCCCCACCTGAGGAGCCCATCCGGGTCCGGATGGGCTCCTCAGCGCGTTGATGTAAGAATCCCGCTATGAGCAGTGGTGAGCCGAGTTCCCTCGTCCCCAGCATGCGGCTGGACGAGCTGCTGGCCGAACTTCAGACCAGGCTGGAAGCCGTCCTCGCCACCCGCGACCGGGTGCACGCGCTGCTGGAGGCCGTCGTCTCCGTCGGCAGCGACCTGCAACTGGAGACGGTGCTGCGCCGCATCGTCGAGACCGCGACCCGCCTGGTCGACGCGGGTTACGGCGCGCTCGGCGTGATCGGCGAAGAGAGCACGCTGCTGGAGTTCATCCCGGTCGGGCTGTCCGAAGAGGAGATCGCCCGCATCGAGCACTGGCCGCACGGCCTCGGCCTGCTCGGCCTGCTGATCAAGGAACCGGCGCCGCTGCGGCTCGCCGCCATCTCCGACCATCCCGAGTCCTACGGCTTCCCGCCCGGCCACCCGCCGATGAGGTCCTTCCTCGGCGTGCCGCTCCGGGTGCGCGACGAGGTCTTCGGCAACCTTTACCTCACCGAGAAGCGCGGCGGGGCGGAGTTCGACGAGGAGGACCAGGCGGTCGTCACCGCCCTGGCCACCGCCGCCGGCGTCGCCATCGAGAACGCCCGCCTGTACGAGGAGACGCGCCGCAGGGAGATCTGGCTCCAGGCGTCCTCCGAGGTCACCACCACCCTGCTCACCGGCGCGGGGGTGGACGAGGTGCTGAGCCAGGTCGCCCGGCACGTCCAGGAGATGGCCGACGCCGACGTCACCACGATCCTCTTCCCGTCCGCGGACGGGAAGACGCTGCGCGTCGGGATCGCCGAGGGCGCCGAGGACCTGGTGGGCGCCGAGGTCCCCGTCGAGGGCTCGCTGCCGGGCGCGGCGTACGCGGCGGGGGAGCCGTACACGGCCGGCGACGTGGGCGACGTGGGCACGGTCGGCTTCCACATGTCCGACGAGGTGGAATCAGGGCCCGCGGCGGCGGTGCCGCTCGGCGCCGCCGGGTCGGTGCGCGGCGTGCTCGCGCTGGGCAAGCGGCCGGGCCGGCTGCCGTTCTCCCCGTCGATGCTGCGCATGCTGCACGCCTTCGCGGGCCAGGCGGCCATCGCGCTGGAGCTGGCGACGGCACGCAAGGACGCCGAGCGCCTGGGCCTGCTGGAAGACCGCGACCGCATCGCCAAGGACCTGCACGACGTCGTGATCCAGCGCCTGTTCGCGGTCGCGATGACGCTGATGAGCGCGGTGCGGCTGGTCGAGCGCCCCGAGGCGTCCACCCGGGTGCGGCACGCCGTCGACGAGCTGGACGAGACGATCCGCCAGATCCGCTCCACGATCTTCGCGCTCCAGACGCCACCGGACCTCGCCGATCCCGGCCTGCGGGCCCGGGTCGTGGCGCTCGTGGAGGGCGCGCGGGGTCACCTGGGGTTCATGCCGGGGCTGCGCATGGAGGGGCAGCTCGACAACGACGTGCCCGCGCCGATCGCCGACCAGCTTCTCGCCGTCCTCCAAGAGGCGCTGTCGAACCTGGTGCGGCACGCCAAGGCGTCGAAGGCGGACGTCGCCGCGCGGGTGGACGCCGGACGCGTCGTGCTCGTCGTCCAGGACAACGGGGTCGGCCTGCCCGCGGAGGGGCGCCGCAGCGGCCTGCGCAACCTGCAGGAGCGGGCGGAGCGGCTCGGCGGGACGTTCGTCGCCGAGTCCCCGGCCGAGGGCGGGACGCGGCTGGTCTGGGACGTTCCCCTTAAATGATCCTCAGACGATTCGCCGGCCGGAGACCTGCTCGGCGCGCACCACGATGAAATGGTCCTGATCGCCCGGCACCCACCGGACCAGCGGCAACGCCGAGAGGCGTTCGATCTCGGCCGGGTCGGTCACCGCGCGGGCGTGCCCGACGGCGGTCACGGACCAGCCCGTGCGGGTCGTCACGTCGATCTCGTCGACCTCGAAGGCCACCACGGCGTTGCGGGTGGCGGCGGCGAGCTTGGACCCGGCCGACGTGCGGATCACGATGTCGTCGCCGTGCAGGAGGAAGTTGACGGGCTGGACGCTCGGCAGGGCGCGGTCGGTGAAGACGATGCGTCCGACCGGCGTCAGCGTGAACAGGTGAAGGCACTCCTCACGGGTGAGGACCCGCAGCCCGGCCGTATCGAGTTTCATGACATCAAGGGTCTTCCGCCGAGTGGTCTCGCGTTCAGGGACGAAAGTCACTTCACTCGTGCCGTTCCGCCTTCATCCGCGCCGCCAGGGCGGCGGCCTGCGTGCGGCGCTGCATGCTGAGCTTGCCCAGCAGGTTCGACACGTAGTTCTTCACGGTCTTCTCGGCGAGGAACAGCCGCTCGCCGATCTGCCGGTTGGTCAGCCCCTCGCCGATGAGTTCGAGGATGTGGCGCTCCTGGTCCGACAGCGCGGCCAGGGGGTCCTTCCTGGCGGCCTGGTCGCGCAGCCGCTGCAGCATCGCGGCGGTGGTCTGCGGGTCGAGCAGGGACTGGCCCGCCGCGACCGTGCGGACCGCGCCGACCAGGTCCGAGCCGTGGATCTGCTTGAGCACGTACCCCGAGGCCCCCGCCATGACGGCGTCGAACAGGGCGTCGTCGTCGGCGAAGGAGGTGAGCATCAGGCACGCCAGCCCCGGCAGCCGTGAGCGCACCTCGCGGCACACGTCGACGCCGCTGCCGTCGGGCAGGCGGACGTCGAGGACGGCCACGTCGGGCCGCAGCGCCGGGATGCGCGCGATGGCCGACTCGGCCGTGCCGGCCTCGCCGATCACCTCGATGTCGTCCTCGGTGTTCAGCAGGGCGGCGACGCCCCGCCGGACGACCTCGTGGTCATCGAGAAGGAATACGCGAATCATGTACGAGAATTTATGCCGCCATGGCCCCTGCCGGGTAGGGACCAAGGTCCCTTACCTCGGCGTTCGGCTCAGGCGACGATCATCTCATGGACGCCCTTGAGAGAATCGACGCCTTCTGGCGCGCCGCCAACTACCTCGCCGTGGGCCAGATCTACCTGCTGGACAACCCGCTGCTGACCGAGCCGTTGAAGCCGGAGCACATCAAGCCGCGCCTGCTCGGTCACTGGGGCACGACTCCCGGGCTGAACTTCTGCTTCGCCCACCTCAACCGGGTCATCGCCGAGCGCGACCAGGACATGATCTACATCGCCGGGCCCGGTCACGGCGGCCCCGCCGCGGTGGCACACGCCTGGCTGGAGGGCGCCTACTCGGACCGCTACCCCGACGTCTCGCAGGACGCCGAGGGCATGCGCCGCCTGTTCCGCCAGTTCTCCTTCCCTGGCGGAATCCCGAGCCACGTGGCCCCGGAGACGCCCGGCTCGATCCACGAGGGCGGCGAGCTGGGCTACTCGCTGGCCCACGCCTACGGCGCCGCCTTCGACAACCCGGGCCTCGTGGTCGCGTGCGTGATCGGGGACGGCGAGGCCGAGACGGGCCCGCTGGCGGCGAGCTGGCACTCCAACAAGTTCCTCGACCCGCGCCGCGACGGGGTCGTCCTGCCGATCCTGCACCTCAACGGCTACAAGATCGCGAACCCGACGGTGCTGTCCCGGATCCCCTCCGAGGACCTGGTCAAGCTCATGGAGGGGTACGGCTACCGGCCGTACCTGGTCGAAGGGGACGACCCCACGACCATGCACGCGCTCATGGCGCAGACGCTGGACACGGTCTTCGACGAGATCGCCGCCTACAAGGACGGCCGCGCCGACCGGCTCCCGATGATCGTGCTGCGCACCCCCAAAGGCTGGACCGGCCCCCGCGAGGTCGACGGCCTCCCCGTGGAGGGCACCTGGCGCGCCCACCAGGTCCCGCTGGCCGCCGTCCGAGAGAACCCCGCGCACCTGGCCATGCTGGAGGAGTGGATGCGGTCCTACCGGCCCGGCGAGCTCTTCGACGCCGACGGCCGCCCGGTCGCCGAGATCCTGGAGACCGTCCCCGAGGGTCCCCTGCGCATGAGCGCCAGCCCGCACGCCAACGGCGGCGAGATCCTGCGCCCCCTCGTCCTGCCCGACTTCCGCGACCACGCCGTCGCGGTGCCCGCGCCCGGCGCCGCGTTCACCGAGCCGACCCGCGTCCTCGGCCGGTTCCTGCGCGACGTGATCGCCGCCAACCCGCGGACGTTCCGCCTCATGGGGCCGGACGAGACCGACTCCAACCGGCTGTCGGCCGTCTTCGAGGTCACCGACCGGGCCTGGCACGCGGAGGCCCTGCCCACCGACGCGCACCTGGCCGAGGGCGGGCGGGTCATGGAGGTGCTGAGCGAGCACCTGTGCCAGGGCTGGCTGGAGGGTTACCTGCTCACCGGCAGGCACGGCCTGTTCACCTGCTACGAGGCGTTCATCCACATCGTCGACGCCATGTTCAACCAGCACGCCAAGTGGCTGGACGCGAGCCGGCGCATCCCCTGGCGGCGGCCGGTCGCCTCGCTCAACTACCTGCTGTCCTCGCACGTCTGGCGTCAGGACCACAACGGCTTCAGTCACCAGGACCCCGGGTTCCTCGACGTCGTCGTCAACAAGAAGGCGAGCGTCGTGCGCGTGTACCTGCCGCCGGACGCCAACACGCTGCTCTCGGTGGCCGACCACTGCCTGCGCTCCCGCGACTACGTCAACGTGGTCGTGGCGGGCAAGCAGCCCGTGCTCGACCTGTTCGGCGAGGAGGAGGCGGTCACGCACTGCGCCCGCGGCCTCGGCATCATCGACTGGGCGAGCAACGACGCGGGGCAGGAGCCGGACGTCGTGCTGGCCTGCGCCGGGGACGTGCCCACGCTGGAGACCCTGGCCGCCGCCGCGCTGCTGCGCGAGCACCTGCCGTGGCTGCGGGTCCGGGTGATCAACGTCGTGGACCTGATGCGACTCCAGCCGCCGACCGAGCACCCGCACGGCATGCCCGACGCCGAGTTCGACGCCCTTTTCACCACGAACAAGCCGGTGATCTTCAACTTCCACGGCTACCCGTGGCTGATCCACCGGCTCACCTACCGCAGGAACGGCCACGCCAACCTGCACGTGCGCGGTTACAAGGAGGAGGGCACCACCACAACCCCCTTCGACATGGCCATGCTCAACGACATCGACCGCTACCACCTGGTCATGGACGTCGTCGACCGCGTCCCCGGCCTGCGCGTCACCGCCGCCCACCTGCGGCAGCGCATGTCGGACGCCCGCCTCCGGGCACGCGCCCACACCCGCGACCACGGCGAGGACGCCCCGGAGGTCCGCGACTGGACCTGGCCGGAGCCGCAGGGGCGGTGAGCGCTGCAGTGATCTCCAAGAGCGGTCCAAGACGCCGTTGGTTGACTTCAGGTGTTCGCCCCACGAGACCTCAGGAGATCTGATGCGCAAGATCACCCGCCGCGTCGCCACGCTGACCGCCACGGTCGCCCTCGCCGGCGCCGCCTTCGCCGCCACGAGCGCCCCGGCCAACGCCATGCCCAACGAGTGGTACCGCTGTTGGGTCAGCGGCCACGGCTGGATGTGGTGCATGGACGTGTGACCCGTCCGGGTGGACCCCGTCCCCCGCACGCCCACGAGAAACGCCCGGATATCGATATCCGGGCGTTTTCGCATGTCCGGGAAGCCCGTTCCGGCGGGCCCGTCCGCGCCGTTCGTGCCGGGGCCGTGCCTTCTGGGGCACGGGAGATGACGACTCCGTCATCTGACTGTCAGATTGACCTCATTTCACCCCAGGTCAGACACCTCGTCCATATGGGGCGTAGCCGGATGCTTGCCGGTCTTGATCAGGGGCGGTACACACGAGACGTAGGGAGCGGACGGCGTTGTCGGGCAAAGGGCGCCGCTGAGTCTCGTGGAGCTTGGATGCCCCGGATCATGGTCGTGGACGACGAGCCGAGGATCTGCAGGTTCGTCTCGCGCGCCCTGGAACGCGACGGCCACGTCGTCCGGACCGTGGGAACCGGCGAGCAGGCCCTCCTGCTCGCGGACGCCGAGGAGTTCGCGCTGGTCGTACTGGACCTGATGCTGCCACGGCTCGGCGGCGTGGACGTGCTGCGGCAGATGCTCGCCCGGCGCCCCGACCAGCGCGTCCTGGTCCTGTCCGCCATCGGCGACGTCGCCGCCAAGGTCGAGTGCTTCGCCCATGGCGCCGTCGACTACCTCGCCAAGCCGTTCGCGCTCGCCGAGCTCGTGGCCCGGGTACGCATCAGGGCGGCCGAGCCCGCGCCCGCGGCGGCCCGGCGCTGCATCAGGGCCGGGCAGGTCGCCCTCGACCCGCACCGCCGCACCGCCGAGCTCCCCGGCCGCAGCGTCCAGCTCACGCAACGCGAGTTCGTGCTGCTCAGCCACCTCATGGGCCGCGCCGGGGACGTGTGCGGGCGCGAGGAACTGCTCACCGACGTGTGGGGGCACGCCTTCGACGCCGCCAGCAACGTGGTGGACGTGTACGTGCGGCGGCTGCGCGCCAAGCTCGGCGCCGACTCCATCGAGACCATCCGCAACGTGGGCTACAGCTTTGTCGCGGGCTGACCTGACGCGGGCGGCGCGCTGGGCGGTCCCGGCCTGGGCGGTCTTCGCCACGGTCAACGCCACGCTCATGTGGATACTCCCCGGCGCCGAGACCATCCCCTTCCACCTGGTCTGGATCTCGTTCGCGCTGGTGTACGGCGTGCGGCCGTGGCCGATGCCCGCCACCCTCGCGGTCTGCCTGGCCGTCGCCGCGGCGACGGGGGTGCCGCTGTACTGGCACGCCAGCTCCGAGGTCATCGCCTTCGAGGAGACGGCGGAGATCCCCCTGATGTGCCTGCTGTTCCTCGTCATGGTCTGGCACGTGCGGTGGCGGACGGCCGCGGCGGCCGAGGCCCGGCTGGCCGCCGCGCGCGAGCGCCTGGCGCACGAGATGACGGAGAGGTTCGTGCGGGTCGCGACCCACGAGCTGCGCACCCCGCTCACCGTCGCCCGGGGGTACGCCGAGATGCTCCAGGTGGAGGGCGCCGACTCCGACCCGGCCGCGGACCTGGGCGTCGTCGTGGAGGAGCTGGACAAGCTCTCCCGGATCACCGGCCGCCTGTCCGCCCTGGCCTGGGCGCACCAGGATCCCGGCGCGGGCGCCCGCGTCCTGAACCTCGGCACGCTCGTCCAGCGGGTCGGCCGGCGCTGGGCGCCCCTGGTGAACGGCACGATCCACGTGGACACCGTCCCCGCCCCGGTCGTGGGCGACGAGGAGCGGCTGGAGACCGCGCTCGACTGCCTCGTGGAGAACGCGACGCGGCACGGCCGGGCGCCGGTCGTCCTGCGGGTGCGGCAGGACGCGGCGACGGTCGTCGCGCAGGTGGAGGACCACGGGCCGGGGATCCCGCCCGAACGCGCCGAGGAGCTCGTGCGCCGCGCGGACTGGTCCTATTCGTCCAGCTCCGGCCTCGGGCTGATGATCGTCCGGGGCATCGTGGAGTCCCACACCGGGCAGGTCACCCTGACCTCCGCGCCGTCCGGCGGCCTCACCGCGACCATCCACCTGCCGCTCGCCACGGCCGAACACCCCGGCCCGGCCCTGCGCCCCGGAGCGGCCCGCTGAACCCGCCGCGGGCGTCACCCGCCGTCGCGCCGCCCCTGGAAGAGCAGGTAGAGGGCGACGGCGACCAGTGCCCAGGCCACGGTCGCGGTCACGAGGACCAGCGCGGCGGGCAGCCGGGTGGCGAGCGCCCACACGCACACGGCGAACACGATCATGCCCGCCGCGCCGAGCACCGCGCCGCGGGCGTCCTGCTCGACCGGGAGGCGCCGGTGCTCCTCGTGCTCGATGAGGGTCAGCGTGGCGGCCAGGGTGGCGGGAAAGGCGAGGAACACGCCGCCCGTGACGGGGCCCCACCGGTCGGTGACCAGGGCCGCGACCACCGAGATGGCCGCGCCGAAGGCGAAACGCAGCGCCATGCCGGCCGGGTGCGCGCACCGCGCCCCGGACGGGCGCAGCCGGATCCTCTCCCGCCCGCTCACGGCATCAGCCACCATCCGAGGCCCGCGACGGCCAGCCACACCCCGACCGCCGCCGCCGAGCCGGCGACCGCGCCGAGACGCCCCACCAGAGGGACGGCCAGGGCGCAGTAGACCACCAGCGCCGCCGACCCGACGATCATGCCGAGCGCGGAGTCGGCGAGCGGACGGCTTCCCGCGTGCAGCACCGTGATGCTCATCCCCGCCAGGGCCACGGCGGGCCCCGCGGCGAAGATGCCGGCGAACCTCTTCGGGGACACCATCTCGCCGAGCAGGGCGAAGGCCGTCACCAGCAGGCCGCCGAACAGCCCGCGCAGCGCGAGCAACCAGACCTGGCTCATGACGCCTCCACGAGGTCCCCGCCGCGAACCGTCGCCTCAGGACGGGGATCATTGGATCCTGCCCCGTATTCCGCCCGCCCTACCAGCGCCGGGCTCCGGCCGGAGGTCCGCCGCCGCGGTGACCTTCGGCCCTGACCCGGGCGCGCGGCGGGGGAGCATCCTGTGACCTGGGGACTCCGCTCATACGGTGTACGGACGCCGCCACCGGCGCGGTGGCCGTGGTGCGCGGCGCCACGGACCAGGAGCCGGGCCGGGAGTGACGCCCGCGCCCTTTCCGGCACCGCCCCGCCGCCGTCTTCGGTGAGGCCGAGGCGAAGGTCGGTCTCCAGCAGCAGCTTGCCGTCCGGCTACGCGCCGGGGTCGGGGAGCAGCACCGAGGGCAGGGGGGCGCCGGGGCGGGCGCGCAGGAGCTGGTACAGCATGCCGCACACGCCGGGAAGCAGGCCGGGGGTGAAGGCGTCGCGGGCCAGGCCGGTGACCGGGCCGTGCTCCTCCACGGTGCCGATCATGTACGCGTACAGGTGCTCGCGGGTCAGCCGCTCGGGGCCGAGGCCGGCGTCGATCGCCCGCTCCAGCACCTCCCAGTTGCCGAGATCGCCGTGGCACAGCGTGTGGTTCCAGCCCATGCCGCGCTTCCAGCAGGACGCCGCCGCGCGGCGCAGCACGTCCTGCCACCGGGGGGACGCGTGCCGGGCCAGCAGGTCCGCCGCGACGACGCCGACGCCGCCGGCCCCGTGGCACCACGCGCTGGCCGTCACCTGCGGCTCGGCCTCGCGCAGGTCCAGCCAGCCGTCCCCGTCCGGGTCGTACAGGGACTCCTCGAACAGGAAGGCCCGGTCGGCCAGGGCGGCGAACCGCGCGGCCCCGGGCACCCCGGCGTCGGCCAGCCGGGCGAGGGCCCAGCCGATCCCGGTGGCGCCGTGCGCCATGCCACCGAGCCCGGTCCGGTTGTCGGCGTTGGGCCAGCGCGCCCCCCGGCCGTCGTCGGCGGCCAGCGCGACGAGGCGATCGCCGATCTCGCGGGCCCGCGTGGACCACCGCGCGTCGCCGGTGCGCCCGGCCAGGCGCAGCAGCGGCACCACGGCCCCGGCCATCCCGCCGAGCAGGTCGTAGACCTCGTCCGCCGCCACCGCCGCGGGCAGCTCCTCGGCCGGCACGCACGCCCGGGCCAGGGCCTCGTCGTCCGGGACGGCGCCGAGCCGGCCGAGCAGCAGCCAGCTCCAGATCCACGAGCCGATGCCGACATATCCGCCCGGCGGGTCGGGACGGCGGGGCGTCCCTGAGCGCCGCAGGGCGGCGTCGTGGTCCTCGGCCAGCCTGATCGTGTGGAGCAGGTCGGCCAGCAGCCGGTCCAGCCCCGGCACCTCGTCGGCCTCGCCCCGCGCGGTCTCGGCCACGTAGGCGGCCAGCGCGATCGCGACCCCGTGCGCCCCGCCGTACACGTCGGCGGTCAGCGACTGCACCGACCATCCTGAGGCGGTCAGCACCGGGGCGATCCAGGTCACCGTGCCGTCGTCGCCGCGCACCGCCGTGTCCCGCAGGCGGCGCGCCATGCCCGCCGCCAGCCGGCGGCGGCGCCCGTCCAGGTCGTCCTGCCGGATCAGGGGCGTGGCCATCCGCGCGGTCCGCGGCAGCCAGCCCTCGTTGAGGTAGGCGCTGACGAGCGCGGCGCGGATCACGTCGCGGTCCAGGGCCGACTCGCGCTCGCGCCAGCGCCGCAGCGCGTCCGCGATGAGGTCCTGTTCCTCTCCCCACGCGGTGCCGCCGGGTCCGTCCATGCGGCCGCGGGCCGGGGTCGTGGCGAAGAAGGGGATGTCGCCGTTCAGCAACTCGGTCACCTCGGCGTCTATGACCTTGGGGTCCGACGGCGTGCCCGGCTGGTTGTCCGCGTGCTCGGCCAGCAGGCGTGCCGCCGACCGGCACGCGGTGGCCTCGTCGTGCAGCGAACCGGGATGCCAGAGCATGCGGGCCAGCTCGGCGTACGCCTCGGTGGCGCGCGGCACCACGCGGACGGGGAGGTCGGCGAAGCCGGCCAGCATGCCGCCGAGGTCGCCGCGCCGGTCCAGGGCGTCCAGGTGGCCTGACAGCTCGGCGAACCCGTCCAGCACCAGGTCCCAGTAGCGGGCGAGGACGGGTTCGGGGCTCGGGTGGTTGCCCGCCGCCGCCATCTCCACGCGCCGCACGCCCAGCCTGGCCGCGTCCGTGCCCGCGTCGACGACGACCGGCACCCGCACGTGCGGCTGCTGGCCGGGCAGCGCGCCGAGGGCGGAGACGTCCACGCCACGCCAGCCGAGCGCGGCGCCGCGGCCGGGCAGCAGGCCGATGCGCAGCACCGACCCCATGAGCAGCTCGGACGCGCGGTCGACGGCCGCGCCGTGGCCGGAGGGCTTGGAGGCGGCGTGCGGGGTGAACAGCGTCTCGCAGTCGACGACGACCGGCGCGGGCCCGGCCGCGATGAGGTTCTCCGCGTGCAGGTCGCTGCCGCCGACCAGGCGCATCAGCGCGAGCCAGTGCCCGATGCCGCGGTAGAAGGCGCGCAGCTCGGCGTCGCCGGCGCAGTAGCGGTGCGCGATGTGCTCCGCCCAGCCGTGGTCCGGGCGGGTGAGCACCTCGGGTACGCGGATCACGGCGCCGTGGGGCAGCGCGGGCGCCAGGCGGGCGATCAGGCGTGCCAGCTCGCGGTCCACGGCGAGGGATCGCGGCTTGTAGACCACCCGCCCGCCGGAGCCGTGCAGGACGGCGACCGCGCGTCCGCCGCGGTGGCTGTCACCGGCGCCGAACCGGACCTCGGTCAGCTCGCCGCCCGGGGCGCCGGGCAGTGCGGCGAGGTCGGCGCGGTCGGCGGCGAACCTGCGGGCCAGCTCCTCGGCCGCGGCGCACCGGTTGGCGACGATCACGGCGAGCCGGGACCGCATCGTCGGGTAGTGCGGGGTCAGCGAGCGCCAGAACTCCGGGGTCGCGGCCGTCGCCTTCCATTCGCGCCACCGTGCCTCGGGGGTCGCGCCCCGCAGCCGGCCGCTGATCCTGGCCGCGTTGAGCTCCAGCAGCAGGACCCGGTTCACCTTGCGGCGGACGGTCTCCTCCAGCGCCTCCGCCGCGCCCCGGTGGATCACACGGGCCTCCGCCGCCGTGAGGCCGGGGACCGAAGCCAGTACGGCCGACAGCCTGTGCAGCGCCGGGGCGGTCAGGTGGTCGAGCGACGGGTCGAAGTCCCCGGCCATGCTTCTCACCCTTCGTCGGTCAGCAGCACGGGTGGGTGAAGGAGCCGCTGCACGCGGTGGCCCTGCGCGTCTCGACGAAGGCCGTCGTCAGGTCCGACTCGGCGTACGCGCTCAGGAGCGGACCGGCCGGGTTCTCCCAGCCGTCGACGTCCGCGCCGCTGCGCCACGCGGCGATGATCTCTTCGGAGCGTTCGGTGGTCACGGGCATTCGTTGTTCCCTCCGGCCTTCGTCGGTCAGCAGCACGGGTTGGTGTTGGCGCCGGTGCACGCGGTGGGTCTGCGCGTCTCACCGAAGGCGGTGGTGATCTCGGACTCGGCGTACTCGCTGAGGAGCGGACCGGCGGGGTTCTCCCAGCCGTCGACGTCCGCGCCGCTGCGCCACGCGGCGATGATCTGTTCGGAGCGTTCCAGGGTGACTGGCATTTCTTACTCCCTTCGCGACCTGGTGGTGCAGATCCACGTTAACGGGATGTTTCGCGAAATCAACAGCCACCAGTTACAGATCCCGCTTTGTCGCCATTTATTGGAACGGGAATGGGGAGAAGGTGTAGCGAATGTTATGCCGAATGCGATTCGTATCGCGGTCATCGGCCGGTGGCGCCGCCCGTGCCACCCGCCCGGCACGATACGGACCAGGTGATCCGACCGTATCGCGAATTCGGTCGCATGCTCCCCGGCCGGGTGCCGCACGGGTGGCCGGCACCGTGACCTGGGGGGCTCGTGCCTCATTTCCGGCACCGGGTGGGTTCCGGAATTACGGCCGCATGACAAAGCCGTTTTCGCGTCGCGCGTTCACGGAGCGCGGCGCGCGCGGCGGTTGTGACAACGCCCGTCAGGGCTCGCTCTTGCGGATCCGGGCGGCGTACTTGGCCAGGACCCGCTCGTTGTGGTCGTCGCCGGCCGGGATGTTCGC
Organism: Sphaerisporangium siamense; assembly: GCF_014205275.1. Classification (NCBI taxonomy): domain Bacteria; kingdom Bacillati; phylum Actinomycetota; class Actinomycetes; order Streptosporangiales; family Streptosporangiaceae; genus Sphaerisporangium; species Sphaerisporangium siamense. The sequence goes on along the minus strand of NZ_JACHND010000001.1, from coordinate 1,337,791 downwards.
GGACAGATAGACCGGCGGGGCGATGCCGCGCGCGAGCAGGTCCGCGCAGATCTCCGCGGTGATGAGCTGGGCGATGAGCACGCTCGTCATGGTCGAGGTCGGGACGATCTTGGCGCCGTTGGCCGGCGTGTAGGCCGCGTCGCCGGGCACGCCGCAGTTGTCGATCACGACGTCCGCCTCGTCGAGCAGGCGCCGCCCCGACGGGTGCCGGGAGGGCGTGGTCATGCTGTGCGCCACGGAGGTGACCGCGACGACGGCGTTGCCGTTCGCCCGTGCGAGCTTGGCCATCTCGACGATCGTGCCGTTGATGCCGGAGTTGGAGGCGATCAGGAAGACGTCGTCCGCGCGGATGTCGTGCAGCGACCAGATGCGCCGCGCGAGCGAGGGGTCCCGTTCGCTGGTGGGGTCGAGGATCTCGGCGGGGCCGGCGCCGCCGTGCATGACGAGATCCTTGATCGCGATCTGGTTCGCGGGCACCAGGCCGCCCGCGCGGCCGGCGATCTCCATGGTGAACGAGCGGGAGTGCCCGGTGCCGAACGCCTGGATGATGCCGGAACCGGGCCGGGCGGAATCGGTCGTCTGTGCGGCGGGTGGACATGGAACGGAAGACGGTGGAACCGAGGGGCGATCGGCTCCACCGTTCTCCCGCCCGCGCCTTCGCTCAGGGCGGGCGCGTCTCCGGTCACCAGGGGTGCAGGACGACCTTGTTGCACTCGTTCTCCTTGTGCTTGAACATCTCGAAGCCGCGCGGGGCGTCCTCCAGGTCCAGGTGGTGGGTGATCACGAAGCTGGGGTCGAGCGCCCCCTCCCTGATCCTTCGCAGCAGAGGCTCCATGTACCGCTGGACGTGGCACTGGCCCGTCTTCATGGTCAGCGACCGGTTCATCAACGAGCCCATCGGGAACTTGTCCACCAGGCCCGCGTAGACGCCGATCACCGAGACGATGCCGCCGTTGCGGCAGGCCAGGATCGCCTCCCGCAGCGCGTACGGCCGGTCGGTCTCGACCCGGGTCGCCTGCTTGGCCCGGTCGTAGGCGTGGACGACCGGGACGGGGTAGTGCGCCTCCATGCCCACGGCGTCGATGCACGCGTCAGGCCCCCGGCCCGCGGTCATGTCCCGCAGCGCGTCCAGGACGTCGGTCTGCTCGTAGTTGATCGTCTCCGCGCCGGCGCGTGCGGCGATCTGGAGCCGGTATGGGAAGCGGTCGATGCAGATCACCCGCTCGGCGCCCATGAGCAGGGCGCTCGCGACCGCGAACTGTCCCACCGGGCCCGCGCCCCACACGGCGATCACGTCGCCCGGCTTGATCTCGCACATCTCGGCGCCCATCCAGCCGGTGGGGAGGATGTCGGACAGGAGCAGCACCTTGTCGTCGGGCAGGTCGTCGTCGACCACGATCGGCCCGACGTCGGCGAAGGGCACGCGGGCGTACTGCGCCTGGCCTCCGGGGTACCCGCCGAGCATGTGGGAGTAGCCGAAGATCCCCGCCGGGGAGTGGCCGAGGAGCTTCTCGGCCATGCCCGCGTTGGGGTTGGAGTTCTCGCACACGGAGAACAGCCCGTTCTCGCAGGCCAGGCACCCGCCGCAGGCGATCGGGAACGGGACGACGACCCGGTCGCCCACCCGGAGCGTGGTGACCCCGGGGCCGACCTCCACGACCTCGCCCATGAACTCGTGGCCGAGGACGTCGCCCTTCTTCATGGTCGGGACGAAGCCGTCGTACAGGTGCAGGTCGGAGCCGCAGATCGCGGTGGAGGTGATGCGGACGACGGCATCCCTCGGGTTGATGATCCGGGGCTCGGGGACCTCCTGGACCTCGACCGTGTTGCGCCCCATCCAGCAGTTGGCCTTCATGGTCCCTCCTCACCTCACCGGCTGCGCGGGGCGCTGGAAGAGCTGCCGCCGGGCGCGCGTGCCCTCGGGGCTGCCTTCCGAGCGGGCCACCTCGCCGGCCTCCATGACCTGCTTGAACCGGCGCAGGTCGTCGCACACCTGCTGCTGGGGGTGCTCGCCGAGCAGCCGGGCGAAGGCGAGGCCGACCTTGCCCGCGGGCGGGTCGTAGTCGATGTCCACCCGGACCTCGGTGCCGTGCCCGCCGGGGGCGTCGGTGAAGCGCACCGAGCCCCGGTTGCGCACGGTGGCGCCCTCGACCGACCGCCAGGCGATCAGTTGCTCGGTCTGGTCCTCGATGATCTCGGCGTCCCACTCGACGCGCTTGTGGGCGGGGCCCTTGGCCCTCCAGTGCGAGTACCCGCCCGCGATCGGCTCCACCGACTCCAGGTGGATCATGAAGCGCGGCAGGTTCTCGACGTCGCGCCAGAACCGGTAGACCTCCCGGCGCGGCCGGTTGACGGTGGTGGCCGCGCGCAGGTTGGTGAGGTGGTGCGACGGGATGCCCGGCTCGTGGCCGCCGCGCACCGCGGTGACGATGTCGGCGAAGGCGATGCCGGTCACGGCGGCGGTGCTCGCGGCGAGACGCCGCCGGCCGCCGCCGTCCTCGGGCTCGGCCATCAGGCGGCCCAGCAGGGCCAGGTCCATGGCGTCGCCCGCCACGCGGGTCCACACCAGCGGGCCCGGCCTGCGGCTTCCGAGCAGGACGGCGGCCTGGAACAGCTCCCGGATGCCGACCAGCCGCACCACCTGGCGGGCCCAGGGCCTGTCCCCGACGCCGATCACCCGGAGGACGGCGTCGGGCGCGGCGACCTGGAGGACGCCCAGGCCCGCGCTGACCCATCCGAGGACGCCGGCCCAGCGCTGAGCGCTGTGGTGATCTGCTTCGCTCATGTGAACCTCACATGGCCGAGTGATTCTCGATGCGATCCACCGGGCGCCGCCTTCGCGCCCTCGCCGGGCGTCGTCCCCCGGCCCGCGGCGAATCCTTCGTGTACCGCTAAGCCGTACCCCTCTGACCCGGGGCGACACTGATCCGAGTAGGTGGTTTGGTGGTATATATGCTGATTTAGCCGGGTTTGGTGGCTAGGGGGAGACCTGCCGGGCCGCCCGCCGGCGCACGGGGGTGCTTCGAGATGGACACGTCGCGTGGAGAATCGGTGTTCCCTCCGATCGCCGACTACGGCTTCCTCTCCGACTGTGAGGTCACGGCCTTGGTCGCGCCGAGCGGGAACATCGAATGGCTGTGCCTGCCCCGGCTGGACTCCCCGAGCGTGTTCGGGGCCATCCTCGACCGGAGCGCGGGCGGTTTCCGCCTCGGCCCCGCCGACATCGCCGTCCCCTCGGCGCGGCGCTACCTGCCCGGCACGATGGTGCTGGAGACGAGCTGGGGGACGGCCACCGGCTGGATCATCGTCCGCGACCTCCTGCTCATCGGCCCGTGGCACCACCACGGGGAAATGTCCCGCACCCACCGGCGGGCGCCGACCGACTACGACGCCGACCATGTCCTGCTGCGGACCGTCCGCTGCGTCAGCGGCGAGGCGCAGATCACGCTCGACTGCGAGCCGGTCTTCGACTACGGCCGGCTGGCGGCCGACTGGTGCTACACCGACCGCGGCTACCACCAGGGCCTCGCCCGCGCCGAGGGAACGCCGATCGAGCTGAAGCTGACCACCGACATGCGGCTGGGGTTCGAGAAGGGGCGGGCCGTGGCCCGTACTTTGCTGAAGCAGGGGCAGACGCGGTTCTGCTCGCTGTCCTGGACCGAGCACGAGCCGCCGTACACCTTCGACGAGGCGTACCGCCGCCTGGTGTGGACCGCGCACCACTGGCAGCACTGGCTCGCCCGGGGCCGCTTCCCCGACCATCCCTGGCGCGGATGCCTGGAGCGCAGCGCGCTGACCCTCAAGGGCCTGACCTTCGCCCCGAGCGGCGCCCTGGTCGCCGCGCCCACCACCTCGCTGCCCGAGACGCCCGGCGGCGAGCGGAACTGGGACTACCGCTACAGCTGGATCCGCGACTCCACCTTCGCGCTCTGGGGCCTCTACACGCTCGGCCTCGACTGGGAGGCCGACGACTTCTTCTGGTTCACCGCCGACGTCGCCGAGCGCGACCGGGACCTGCAGGTCGTGTACGGCGTGGACGGCGAGCGCGACCTGGAGGAACGGGTGCTCGACCATCTTCACGGCCACGACGGCGCGCGGCCGGTGCGTGTGGGCAACGCCGCCTACCGGCACCGCCAGAACGACGTGTGGGGGATGGTGCTGGAGTCGTTCTACATCCACACCCGGTCCCGCGACCGCCTGGACCAGCGCATGTGGCCCATCCTGAAGCGCCTGGTCGAGTCGGCCATCGAGCACTGGCGGGAACCCGACCGGGGCATCTGGGAGGTACGCGGCGAACCCAAGCACTTCACCTCCTCCAAGGTCATGTGCTGGGTGGCGCTGGACCGGGGCGCCCGCCTGGCGCGCACGCGCGAGGAGACCGAACTGGCCGCGCGCTGGCAGTCGGTCGCCGACGAGATCCACGCCGAGGTGTGCGCCCGCGCGGTCAGCGAGCGGGGGACGTTCACCCAGCACTACGACACCGACGCCCTGGACGCGTCCCTCCTGCTCATCCCCCTGGTCGGCTTCCTGCCGCCGGAGGACGCGCGCGTCCGGAGCACCGTGCTGGCCATCGCCGGCGAGCTGACCGTGGACGATCTCGTGCTGCGCTACTCCACCAAGGACACCGACGACGGCATGCCGGGCGAGGAGGGCACCTTCACGATCTGCTCGTTCTGGCTGGTGTCCGCGCTCACCGAGATCGGGGAGCTGTGCCGGGCCCGCCGCCTCTGCGAGAAGCTCGTGTCCTTCGCGAGCCCCCTCGGCCTCTACGCCGAGGAGATCGACCCGCTCACCGGGCGGCACCTGGGCAACTTTCCCCAGGCGTTCGCGCACCTGTCGCTGATCAACGCGGTGATCCACCTCATCCGCGCCGAGCACGGCGAGCCCGCGGCGCGCGCGGGCGACTTCCCCGGCGGAAGGCTCTGACCACCTTCCCCACGCCAAGAAGAGGGGCGTAGTGTCAGCTTTAGCGAGCTATGTCCGAATTGATGGATATGAGGTGCTTTTAGTCTCAGGGAAGCACGGTCGGAAGGAACTCGCATGGTACTCATGGCGGTGCCGCGATTCGAGCGGTTCTTTCGCGCGGCGGCGGGTCTGGACGTGGACAAGGCCGACCTGCGGCGCTACAACGACTTCGTCAACGGCAAGCTCTACGACCTGCTGGTGATCGCGGAGGCCCACGCCAAGGCCAACGGCCGCGACGTCGTGGAGCCGTGGGACCTGCCCGTCACCAAGGGCCTGCAGGAGAGCATCCACCGGTTCAGGGAACTGGACCACGACATCGCGCTCACGCCCGTCCTGGAGCGGCTCGCCGCGTTCCCGCCGCTGAACGGCTCCCTCGGCACGGAGGTGGTGGAGCGGCTGCCGGAGGTGGTCGGCGGTCTCTCACTGGCCCTGGCCCGCACGTTCAAGATCCTCGATCCCGGCCGGAAGAACCCCACCGCCGAGGAATGGGACCGCGCCATCTCCGTCTTCGAGCTCCTGCTCTAGGAGGCCGCCGCCATGTCGAACCGCCTGTTCCAGAATCGGCGCGACGCGGGGCGGGTTCTCGCGGGTCTGCTGGACGGCTACCGGGACCGCCCCGGCGTCGTCGTCCTGGCGCTCCCGCGCGGCGGGGTGCCGGTGGCGTACGAGATCGCCATGTCCCTGGACGCGCCGCTCGACGTCTTCCTCGTGCGAAAGCTCGGCGTGCCCGGCCGGGAGGAGCTGGCGATGGGCGCGATCGCCGGTGGCGGGGCCGTCGTCGTGAACGAGGACATCGCGGGGGCGCTCGACATCCCGGCGGAGACGATGCGCGCGGCGGCCCGGCGCGAGGCCCATGAACTGCTCAGGCACGAGAGGATCTACCGCGAGGGACGGCAGCCGCCCGAGCTCACCGGGAAGACGGTCGTGCTGGTGGACGACGGGCTCGCGACCGGGGCGAGCATGCGGGCGGCGATCCACGCCCTGCGCGGGTTCGAGCCCGCCGCCATCGTCGTCGCCGTGCCCGCCGCGCCCGAGTCCACCCTTGAGGACCTGGAGTTCCTCGTCGACGAGGTGGTCTGCGCCACGACCCCGTCGCCGTTCCTCTCCGTCGGCCGGTCCTACTGGGACTTCACCCAGGCGACCGACGAGGAGGTCCGCGACCTGCTGCGCGCGGCGTCCAGGACCCGCACCGGGCCGCACGGCACGCGGGCCATGAGCGACGTCGCCGCCGTCCGCGCCGAGGCGCTGTCCACCGAGGACGGCGTCCCCGGCGACGACGCCCTGTTCACGCTCGTGGGGGACGCGCGCGTCGTCCTCATCGGCGAGGCGTCCCACGGCACCCACGAGTTCTACGCGGCACGCGCCCGGATGACCCGTCGCCTCATCGAGGAGAAGGGGTTCCGCGCCGTCGCCGCCGAGGCCGACTGGCCCGACGCCTACCGGGTGAACCGGTACGTCCGGGGACACGGCGAGGACGGCTCCGCCGAGGAGGCGCTGCGCGGCTTCGTACGCTTCCCCGCGTGGATGTGGCGCAACGCGGTCATGCTCGACTTCGCCGGATGGCTGCGCGGGCACAACGACGGCCTGCCGGAGGAGGACCGCGCCGGCTTCTACGGGATCGACCTGTACGGCCTCCACCGGTCCATGCACGAGGTCATCGCCTACCTGGAGCGGGTGGACCCGGCCGCCGCGGCGCGGGCCCGCGAGCGCTACGCCTGCTTCGACCACCAGGACGGCGACGAGGGCCGGGCGTACGGCTTCGCGGCCGGGTTCGGAGCGGGGGAGAGCTGCGAGCGCGAGGTGGTCGACCAGCTCGTCGATTTGCGGCGCCACGCCCTGGAGTACGCGCGGCGCGACGGGATCCTGGCCGAGGACGAGCTGTTCTACGCCCAGCGCAACGCGCGGGTGGTCGCGGCGGCCGAGGAGTACTACCGCACCATGTTCCGGGGCCCGGTCTCGTCGTGGAACCTGCGCGACCGTCACATGGCCGAGACGCTGGAGGCGCTGGCCGCCCACCTGGGCCGCCGGGGAGGCCCCGCGAAGATCGTGGTGTGGGCGCACAACTCCCACGTGGGGGACGCGCGGGTGACCGAGGCCGGCACGCGCGGCGAGGTCACCCTAGGGCAGCTCGCCCGCGAGCGGTTCGCCGGGGAGTGCCGCCTGATCGGCTTCACCACCTACACGGGCACGGTGACCGCGGCGGACGACTGGGACGGGCCCGCCGGGCGGAAGCGGGTGCGTCCGGGGCTCCCCGAGTCGATCGAGGAACTGCACCACGAGGTCGGGGGCAAGGAGTTCCTGGTCTCGTTCGCGGTCGCGCCGGAGGCCGCGCGGGCGCTGCGCAAGGCCCGCCTGGAACGGGCGATCGGCGTGATCTACCGGCCGCGGACCGAGCGGCAGAGCCACTACTTCCGCTGCCGCGTGTCCGAGCAGTTCGACGCCGTGATCCACATCGACGAGACGCGGGCCGTCGAACCCCTCGAACGCACGGCCCGGTGGGAAGAGGGCGAAGTTCCGGAGACCTATCCGTTCACCGTCTGACGCGCCGCAGGCACGACGGGCCCCGTGAACGGCGAAACCGCAGGGACGGAGCAGAACCGATGGCGGACACGGGATACTCATCGTTCAACACCACCGTCGACAAGACCAACCACCTGCTCAAACAGATCGAGCAGGCGTACGGCTGGCCCAAGGAGCGGCGCAACCAGTCCTACGCCGCCGCGCGGGCGGTCCTGCACACGCTGCGCGACCGGCTGACCGTCGAGGAGGCGGCGCAGCTCGGCGCCCAGCTCCCGATGCTGGTCCGCGGCCTCTACTACGAGGGCTGGGACCCGAGCGCCGTGCCGGCCAAGATGGACAGGCGGAAGTTCCTGGCACGCGTGCGCAAGGAGTTCCCCTACGAGGTCAAGGGCGGCACCGAGCAGCTCGTCGCGACGGTGCTGACCGCCCTGCGCGCCTACATCGCCGACGGCGAGTGGGAGGACGTCAAGGCGAGCATGCCGAGGGACCTGGCCGACGTGCTCCCCTAGCCGTGCCTGGCAGGGCCCCGCGTCAGCCGAGGACGGCGGGGGCGAGCCGCCGGAGCTGCTCGACGCACCCGTCGGTCGAGTCCGCCAGGGGCTGGACGCAGACGTGGTCGGCGCCGGCCTCGTGGTGGGCGCGCACCCGTTCGGCCACGGTGTCCGGATCACCCCACGGCACGATCGCGTCCACCAGCGCGTCGCTGCCGCCGTCGCCGAAGTCGGCGTCCGACCAGCCGAGCTCGCGCAGGCTGTTGAGGTAGTTCGGCAGCTCCAGGTAGAAGGACATGTACTCCCGCGCGGCGGCGCGGGCCCGGTCCGGGCTGGTCTCCAGCACGAACGCCTGCTCGGGGGCCAGCAGCGGTTCCGGGCCGAGGATCTCCCGCGCCCGCAAGGTGTGCTCGGGGGTGACGAAGTAGGTGTGCGCCCCCTGGGCGCGCTCGGCCGCCAGGCGCAGCATCCGCTCCCGCAGGGCCGCGAGCACCCGGGCGGGCGGTTCCGGCAGCGGGGGCTGGTAGGGGGCGCGGTCCATGGCGTCCAGGTAGGCCCGCATGGTCGCGACCGGTCTGCCGTACGCGTGCCCCCGGGGCCGCACCAGCGGGTCGTGGCTCACGCCGAGGCCGAGGACGAAGCGTCCCTCCCACGCCTCGGCGAGCGCGTTCGCCCCGGCCGCCACGGCGGTCGCGTCCCGTGCCCAGATGTTGGCGATGCCCGTGGCGACCATGAGGTCGTCGGTCGCCGACAGCAGGATCGACGCGTTGACCAGCGACTCCTTGCCGCCCAGCAGCTCGCCGAACCACAGGGCCCGGTATCCCAGCTCCTCGATCGTGACCGCCGCGGCCCGGCTCGTGGCCGCGGGGTCGAAGCACGGCCGGGCGAGCCACACCCCGACGCGGCCCAAACGCTCTTTCAGCGCCGCGGGGTCCGTCCGCGGCGCGGTGTTCGTCTCGTGCATGGCCGGCCTCCGGTCCTGGTCACGCTCGGGAGCCTTCCCCGTCTCCCGCGGGCGGAGGTGCGGGTCACATCAATGTTTTCCGCTTTTCCGGTGCTATCCGTTCTCCTCGGCCTGCCGGATGCGGAGATAGACACGGCCGCGCAGGCGCAGGATCACGGAGGCGAGCACGGCCGCGGTGAGCGACCCGGCGAGCACCGCGATCGTGACGTGCCGGCCCGCGGTGGTGTCGGCCCCGAAGGCCAGCTCGCCGATGAGCAGCGACACGGTGAACCCCATCCCGGCCAGGACGGACAGGCCGAGCACGTCGATCCATGCGAGACCCGAGTCGAGTTCCGCCCGGGTGAAGCGGGCCACCAGCCAGGTGGCCGCCATGACCCCCGCGGGCTTGCCGATCACCAGCCCGGTGGCCACGCCGACCGCCACGGGGTCGCCGAGCGCGGTGGCGACGCCGTCCAGGCCGCCGAGCGTCACCCCCGCGGACAGGAACGCGAACACCGGGACCGCCAGGGAGGCCGAGATGGGCCGGAAGCGGTGCTCGAAGTGCCCGGCGAGGTCGGGCACGGAGCCGGGGACAGAGCCGGCCGGAGAGCCGGGCGCGTCGGCACGCCGTACGGGCACCGCGAAGGCCAGCAGCACCCCGGCGACGGTGGCGTGCACGCCGGACGCGTGGACCAGCGCCCAGGTGACCACCGCGAGCGGTATCAGCAGCCACCACGCGCGCACCCCGCGCCGTACCAGCACGGCGAACGCCGCCAGGGGGAGCAGCGCGGCGAGCAGGGGCGGCACCGACAGGTGGGTGGTGTAGAAGACGGCGATGATCACGATGGCGACCAGGTCGTCCACGACGGCGAGCGCGAGCAGGAAGGCCCGCAGCGCCGAGGGCAGGTGCCGTCCCGCGACCGCCAGCACGGCCAGGGCGAAGGCGATGTCGGTGGCCGTGGGGATCGCCCAGCCCTTGGCCGTCGCCGTGCCCATGGTGAGGCACAGGTAGATCGCGGCCGGGACGATCACGCCGCCGAGTGCGGCCGCGACCGGCACCGCCGCCTGGCGCGGCCGGCGCAGGTCGCCGGCGATGAACTCCCGCTTGAGCTCCAGCCCGGCCACGAAGAAGAAGATCGCCAGCAGGCCGTCCGCCGCCCAGGCCGCCGTGTTCAGGCGCAGGTGGAGGGCGGCGGGCCCGAACTCGAAGGCGCGCACGGCGTGGTAGGCGCCGGACCATGGGCTGTTGGCCCAGACCAGCCCCGCCACCGCGGCGAACAGCAGCAGGGCGCCTCCGACGGTCTCTTCGCGCAGGACGGCGGCGATACGGCCGGCCTCGCCTTTCGAGCCTCGGCCCAGCAGGCGGAACGCCTTCGTCTGTGAGGTGCCCACGAACGCTCCAGGGTCGCCATTGAATCGGACATTGCCGACCAGACTTCCCGGCGCACCGTTCCCTACCTTAAAGGAAGACGGGACCGTGATCCGGCGGGGGCCGGGTGGACCCCGGCTGCCTGAGCCGGGCGGCCGACGCGCTCGACCGCTTCCCGCGCCTCGCGGTCCTCACCGCGCGGATCCTCGTGGAGCCGGACGTGCTGGGGAACGGCGGTCGCCGCCGCCGCACGTCGAGCCGCGTTTCGCCGTCCTGGAGGGGCCGCGGTGCCGTTCGGCCGCCCACCGCCACGTGAGCTGACCGGCCCCGGGAATCCCGGTTATTACGCTTCACCGTGAAAGTGGCCGGGCTTTGTCATGGCCGTTAATCATGGCGGTCCGCCTTTCGTATATGTCAGGACGGCCATCGCCTCCGCCTGGCGTCTTCCGGCCGTCGTCTGGCCGTCGTCTCGCCGTCACCTGCCGTGTTCCTCGACTTCGGTGTGTGTTCGAAGCGGAAAGAAGCGTTACCCAACGTGTTGACAAACACGCCAATACGCGCTGACATCCATCGAGTCAATGGCTTGTGATAAATATTACAAGCGCCTTGCATTTACTCCGTCGGATGTGATCATTGCCGATGAATCGCCCCTTTGAGGGTGTATCCGTACACCGATGGGAGTTCATCGGAATGCAACCCAGGCGAAAGCTGTCCCTCCTCGCCGCATGGCTCCTCCTCGCGACCGGCCTGATCGCCTTACCCTCGGCGGCCATGGCCGCCCCCCGGGACGACGGTCCCGTCCGCGTCGCCTCCGACGTCTTCCCGGGCGCGAAGATCGGCCAGCGGGCGGGACCGGCCGCCCTGGCGCCGAGCCAGGCCAAGGCCGCCCGGGTCAGCCCGCAGCTCGTCGCCTGCGACGGCGACGGCACCAGCGGAAAGCGCGTCGAGGTCCTGTACGTGCGGGAGCCGTCCATGCCCGACCGCTACACCCAGCTCCTCCCCATGATCCGCGCCTGGCTCGCCAACGCCGACGACGCCTTCAACGACGCCGCCGCCACCTCCAACCGCAGCAGGCACGTCCGCTACGTCACCACGGCCGTGTCCGGGGGCTGCGCCGCCGTCGTGCGCAACGTGGTCGTCCCCGCCGGCTCGCTCGTCGACTTCGCCTCCGGCAAGAGCGCCGTCGCGGCCCTCGGCTACACCAGCACCGACCGGCACTACCTGCTGCTCACCGAGGCCACGGTCATCTGCGGCATGGGTGAGATCAGCGGCGACGACACCACCACCGGGTCCACCAACCTCAACAACGGCCTCGCCTACGCCCGCGTCGACGCCATCCCCGGGTGCTTCGGCGCCAACGCCATCGCCCACGAGCTCGGGCACACCTTCGGCGCCGTGCAGCTCAGTGCCGCCCACTCCGACGGGAGCTGGCACTGCCTCGACCAGTGGGACCTGATGTGCTACGGGGGCACGCCCACGTGGTCCTGCCTGCAGTGGAACGACTACCGCCTCCCCGACTGCAACCGGGACGACTACTACAACGCCGCCCCCACCGCGGGCAGCTACCTCGCCACCCACTGGAACGTCGCCAACAGCGCGTACCTGATCCAGGGCGGCACCGCCGACAGCGACCCGCACCCCAAGACCGGTAATACCTACGTCATCACGAACGTGGCCACCGGAGGGGCACTGGAACCCATCGGCGCCTCCACCGGGGCGCTGACGGAGCTGAGCCAGCGCACGCGCGTCGACACCCCCAGCCAGAAGTGGCTGATGGGCTACACGACCGGGCTGCAGTTCATCAACGTGGGCAGCCGCCTGTGCGCCGACAGCGCCTACAGCGGCACCACGCCCGGCACGACCCTGCTGCAGTACATCTGCAACGGCCAGGACGGCATGCGCTTCGCCTACCTGCCGACCGGCACCAACACCTACGCGATCTTCGACTGGCTGTCCGGTCTCGCGCTGACCGCGGGCTCGGCCTACCCCGCCCCCGTCACCCAGGAGGTCTACACCGGGGCGACCAACCAGCAGTGGGTGTTCAACCAGGTCACCGGTATCGCACCGGTCAACAACGGCATTTACTACCTGCAGGGCCTCGGCACCCGCGACAACGCCGAGCCCGCGGGCGGCTCGACGGCGTCCGGCGCGCTGATCACGCACAACGCGCCGTCCGGGGCCACCAGCCAGCGCTGGCAGCTCCAGGCCACCGGCTCGTACTGGAAGCTCGTGAACGTCAACAGCTCCAAGTGCCTGGACCTGGTGACGGCGAGCAGCTCCAACGGCGTCCAGATCAGGCAGGCGACCTGCGGCACCGCGACCAACCAGCAATGGACGCTGCGCCGCGTCGCGGACGGGACGTTCTACCTGGTCAACCGCTTCAGCGGCAAGGTGCTGGACTCGCCCACGAGCGGCACAACGCTCGACCAGCAGACCATCACCGGTAACACCGACGGCGGCAGCGGCATCGTCGCCGGCAACCAGATCTGGTACCTCAACCCGGTCTGACCCACCGTGGGCCGCCCTTTCCGGGGCGGCCCACGCCTTTCCTTCCTGAGCTTCCCGGAACGGTCAGCCGATACGGAGCGGGAGGGCCCGCGGGCCGCGGACCTGGCCCGCCGCCCAGGTCACGGCCGAGGGGGCGGCGAGGTGGAAGACGGGGAGGCGCTCCAGCCAGACCTCCAGGGCGATCCGCAGCTCCATGCGGGCCAGGTGGGAGCCCACGCAGCGGTGGATGCCGAGGCCGAACGCGACGTGCCGGTTGACCTCGCGGTCCAGGACCACCTCGTCCGCCCGGTCGAACTGCGCCGGGTCACGGTTGGCCGCGGGGAACGACAGCAGGATCCAGTCCTCGGCCCTCATGTCGACGCCGCCCCAGCGCATGTCGTCCTTGACCAGCCGCGCCATCGTCACCGGCGCGTAGACCCTGAGCAGCTCCTCCATCGCGGTCGGGAGCAGGCCGGGCTCGGCCACCAGCCGCTCGCGGTGCTCGGGCGTCTTCGCCAGGTGCCACAGCGACGCCCCGATCGCGCTCCACGTGGTGTCGATGCCGGCGATCAGCAGGAGCGACATCGTGCCGGCCACGTGGGACGGCTGCAGCTTCGTGCCGTGGAGCTCGGCGTTCATGAGGTACGTCGTCAGATCGTCGCGAGGGTTGTCGACGTGGTCGCCGATCTGGTCGTACAGGTAGTCGAACAGCGCGTCCAGCCGCCGGATCCGCTCGTCCGGCGGCAGGTTGGCGCCTTCGAGCGTGTTCTCGACGAACTCCCGGAACCGCGGCCCGTCCTCGGGCGGGAAGCCCAGCATGTCGGCGATGACCCGGACCGGGATGTGCTGGGCGTAGTCGCGCGCCGCGTCCACGACCTCCCGGCCCTCCAGCGCGTCGACGAGCTCGTGGCAGTAGGCGCGGGTCGCCTCCTCCCGTTTGGCGACCGCGCTCTTGGTGAAGGCCGGGAGCAGCAGCTTGCGGGCGTCGTGGTGGAAGGGCGGGTCGGAGGAGATCGGCGGCGCGCCGCCGACCGGCGCCAGCGTCTGGGGCGGCCGGTAGTTGCCCATGATGACCGCCCGCGACGAGAAGCGCTCGGTGTCGTAGGCGATGGCCGCGACGTCGTCGTACCGGGTCGGCAGCCAGCCGCCTCCGAACCGGTCGGTGTGCGCGATCGGGCAGCGCCGCCGCAGGTCGTCCTGGATCGGGTACGGGTCGGCGGCCCACTCGGGCTCGGTGTGGGAGAAGTCGGTGGTCCAGTCCGACACCGGGCCGGTGACGACCTGGTTGCGGGCGCCCATGAGACGGTCGCTCGGCTTCTCCCGGAACTGCCGCGTGAAGCGGTCCTCGACGGTCATGTCAGGGCTCCCGGCCGGTCTCGATCGCGCGCTCCGGGCAGTTGGACACCGCGAGGCGCGCCGCCTCCTCCTCCCCGGGCGGCACGGCGCCGTCCCCGAGGACCTTCCCGTACCCCTCGTCGTCCTCGCCGAACAGGCCCGGCGCGAGGTCGTAGCAGCGGCCGTGGCCCTGGCACCGCCGAGGGTCGATCTTCAGTCTCATTCCGGCGCTCCCTCTGTGTCGTGATGTCCCTCGCGACGGGCGGCGACCAGCGCCTCGGCGATCAGAAATTCGCCCGGCCGCGGGAGCAGGCCGACGGTGAGCGGCAGATCGATGATCGGCCGATTCGACTCGGTGGCGGTGACCACCGAGATACGCCCCATACCCCAGATTAAAAGATCATTCACACGGCATGTCAAGAAATGGTGGGAGTTTTCGCAGCTAGCGACGATTAATGGGTTTATTCGGAGGTTTTGTAGTCGGTGTCCGGTGAAGTCCGGTACTCCGGATCGCGGTGGCCGATCAGGGTGTCGATGCCGTCGAGAATGCGGTCGAGCCCGGCCGTGAAGCCCGCCTCGGGAGCGGCGTCCGGCTCGGGGGCGAAGGCACCCCCCGCGATGGCCTCCGCCAGATCAGGGAACCGCTCGGCGTCCACCAAGCGCGTGAGCAGCGTCTCATAGGCCGCCTCGTCGGTGAGGGCCTCGGCGGGCTGCCAGGGAGGGCGCGCCCAGATCTGCGCGTGGCCGCGCGTGTAGTACATCACCAGCATGAGCGCCGACAGCTTCTCTCTCGGCGACAGCGGCGTGTCCCTCAGCGTGCGCAGCCCGGCGTCCACCCAGGCGAGCTGGCCCGGGTCCAGAGGCGGGCCGCCGGTGATCTGGAGGATCCAGGGGTGCCGGTGGTAGACCCCGAGCATCTCCAGCGCCCACCGCCCCAGCCCGGCCCGCCAGCCGCCCGGGCCCGGCTCGATGCGCGGCGCGGGGGTCGACGCCGCGTCGGCCATCAGGAGCTGCAGCTCGTCCTTGCCGGCGACGTGCCGGTACAGCGACATGGTGGCGCAGCCGAGACGCTGGGCGAGCCGGGCCATGGACAGCGCGGGCAGGCCCTCCTCGTCGGCGAGGGCGATGGCCGCGTCGACGATGCGCGGCAGGCTGAGCGCCTGCGCCGGGCCGCGCGGGCGGCGTTCCCTGCCCTTCCAGAGGGCTTCCAGTGAGCGCGGCAGATCGTCGCGGGACTTCTCGTTCATCGCCGCCATGGTAGCAAGCCTACGCGTATCTCATACGCAAGGCGTATTCCCTACGCGATGCGCATGCTCTACGCTCTGCGTACGTCATACGCATCCAGGCGAACGGAGCCGTCCATGGCCATCTCCACGCGGGCACCTCAAGAGCACGACCCCAGCCCGTCACCGCGGGCTCGCGCGCGCGTTCCCTGGTGGCGGCGGCCCTGGATGGCGCCGCTCGGGTTCCTCGCCGTGCTGTTCCTGGCCTTCTCGCTGCCCCCGTACCTCACCGGCGACCCCGCGCGGTCCCGGGTGCCGCAGGTGGAGGGCTTCGCCGCCCACTACCCGCTGCTGGTCGCCCACGTGCTGTTCGCGAGCGTGGCCATGATCACCTGTTTCCTGCAGGTGTGGCCGTGGTTCCGGCGGCGCCACCCCGCCGCGCACCGGTGGGCCGGTCGCGTCTACGTCTTCGCCGGCGTGCTCCCCGCCGGACTCTCCGGCATCGTCATCGGGGCGGTCACGCCGTTCGGGCCGGTGCTGGCGGTCAGCAACGTCATGCTGGCGCTGCTGTGGCTCGGCTGCACCGCCGCCGGGTACCGCATGGCCAGGCGGCGCCGGTTCGCCGACCACCGGCGATGGATGCTGCGGGCCTTCGCGCTGACGTTCTCCATCATCACCAACCGGATCTGGGGTGTGATCCTCACCCTGACGCTCACCCCGTCGCTGGACACCCTCTTCGGCGGCGACCAGCAGGAGCTGACCCGGACCGTGGCCGGGCTCGGCGGCTGGCTGGGATGGACGGTGCCCCTGCTGCTGGTCGAGTGGTGGCTGGAGCGCGGCGCCGCCGGCAGGCGCCGCGCCCGTGCCCGCGCCGGCACCGCCGCCTGAGCGCGACCGGATGGATGCGGAAGGTCCTGGAGCGTGATCGCTCCAGGACCTTCGTGATCATGATCCACGAGGGTGGATCACCACCAGAAGTCGGTGAGCTCCCAGATGGGGAAGCCGAACCCGCCGCCCCAGCCGCCCCAGTTGCCACCGCCGTGGCCGCCCCACTTGCCGTGGCCGCCACCATGACCGCCGCCGTGGCCGCCCCAGTTGCCGCCGCCGCCCTCCCAGCCGCTCCACTTGCCGTGGCCGCCGCTCCAGCCGCCCCACTTGCCGTGGCCGCCGCCGTGGCCCCATTTGCCGTGGCCGCCCTCCCAGTCGCCGCCGGTCGTGACGGCGGTGGACGCGGCGGCGCCGGTGGCCGTCACGGCGCTCAGCCCCACGGCGCCACCGGTGAGCGCGGCCGTGACGGCGAGCGTCGCGGCGAATTTCTTGATGCCGGGCATTGCGTATCCCCCTTGATGTCGGGTCCCCCTATGAAGGCATTTATCGCTTGTATCGAGATAAATGCGCAGGTGACTCGTCCAGAGCCTGCCCACCTAGGGTCTTTCCAGGCCGATGCCCGGCAAACGACGATAACTACCTCTTGGTCGCTATTTAGCCTCTCATTATGTCATTCACCGTGAATAGTCGGATATGTCCGAATACTTCGAATAGTTCGAATGAGTGACCGGGGTGCGCGACCAGCCGCCACGCCGGCCCCGTCCGGTCCACGTCCGGGAGCCGCGCCCCTCCGGTTTTGCCTTGGTAGTGCCGCTGACCAGCGGGTATGTACGACGATGCGTTGGATGCGTGGGCGGACGATCACCGCCCGATCACGTCTCGGGACCCGCGGACGACGCCTCATCGACAGGCTCAGGGCCGGTGCGGTCCATTGGCGGGGGAGGGGAGGATGAACGCCAGGCACGGACGTTCGATCACCCGCCGCATCACCGTGTTCACCGGCATGGTGGCCGCCGTCCTCTCCACGCTGATGGCCGTCGCGCTGATGACCGCCCTCCACCATTACGCCACCACCAAACTCACCGAGGAAATCCGCGCGACCGCGGGCCGCGTGGCGCTCAAGGTGGAGCACGGGCAGGTGGATCCCGTGCTCACCGTCCGGCGGTTCCGCGACGTGCAGATCGTCGATCAGGACGGCCGGGTCGTGGCGTCCACCCCCGCCCTGCGCGGACAACCCCCGATGGCGACGTTCACCCCCGACGGCGAGGGCACCCGGAACCAGGTCGTGTGCGACGGCGTCGCCGGGCGGGACCGGTGCTTCATCGTCGTGGCGCAGTCCGCGCACCGGCCGGGCGGCGACTGGACCGTCTACACCGCCTCGCCGCAACTTCCCGTGTGGACCGACCCGGGGCTGGCCGCCCTGGTGGGCGCCTCGGTGATCCTGCTGACCGTCGCGATCACCTACCTCGGCAACCGCATCGTCACCAGGTCCCTGCGGCCGGTGGACGCGATCCGCAGAGAACTGGACGAGATCAACGTCTCCTGTCCCGGCCGCCGTGTGCCCGCGCCGGCCGACACCGAGATCCACGAGCTGGCCGACAGCGTCAACCACACGCTGACCCGGCTCCAGGGCGCCATGGAGCAGCAGCGCCAGTTCGCCTCCGCCGCCTCCCACGACCTCAGAAGTCCCATCACCGCCATGCGCGCCGAGGTGGAGGACGCCATGCTGGCGCCCCGGCAGACCAGCGTCCCCGCGCTGGCCGAGGCCATCCTGGCGGGCCTGGACCGGCTGGAGTCGATCGTCTGCGACCTGCTGACCATCGCCCGCCTGGAGTCCGGCGTGCCGCCCGAGCGTGAGCCGGTGGACCTGGTCGAGATGGTGGTGGGGGAGTGCCGGATGCGCCACCAGACGACCAAGAAGATCGTCTGCCATCTGGAGCCCGGCGTGGTGGTGCTCGGCGACCGGACCCACTTGGGCCGGCTGTTCACCAACCTCCTGGACAACGCCGACCGGCACGCCGAGAGCATGATCACGGTCGTGGTGGGCCACGGCGACGCCGCCGGCGAGGGCTTCCCGCACGGCGCCGCCGTGCTGGAGGTCCTCGACGACGGCCCCGGCATCGCCCCGGACAAGCGCGAGCTGGTCTTCCAGCGGTTCGCGCGCCTGGACCAGGCCCGTGCCAAGGACGCGGGCGGCACCGGCCTGGGCCTGGCGATCGCCCGCCAGATCGCCGAGTCCCACGGCGGCACCCTCCGCATCGAGGACAGCTCCACCGGCGCCCGCTTCGTCCTCCGCCTGCCCCGCCACCCCGGCCACGCGCCCGCCGCGGACCCGGCCGCCTCCTGAGCGCGCGCCTCCCGGCCCGTCACGCGCCGTCCGAGCGCGCGGTCGAGGCGATGGCGAAGAGGGAGCCGATCGTGTAGAGCATGGCGACCAGGGTGAAGACGGCCTCGGGGGAGAGGGTTTCGAGAGCCGGGGCCGTCAGCGCCAGGCCGAGGGCGCCGGACCCGAGGATGAGGGTCGCGAAGGCGGACATGCCATGGGTGCGCAGGGCGGGCGGGGTGTGGTGGGTCTGCATCGCGGTGCCGGGGCCGTTGATGAGCCCGAGGGCCGAGCCGGCGAGCAGCAGCACCACGCCGACGGTGACCGCGCGGGTGTCGATCGCGAGCACCCAGAGGATGGCCGGTTCGAGGACGCAACCCGCGACGATCAGGCGGGAGGTGGTCCAGCGGGGCAGCAGGAGCAGCACGAGGACGTTGCCGGCGACGGCGCCCGCGCCGAACATCATGAGGAGCAGGCCCGCCGTGCGCGGGTCCCCGCCGTACCGCAGAAAGGCCATGATCGGGACGGCCGCCAGGACGATCTGGACGGCCATCTCACAGACGCACTGCGCGATCGTCCAGGGACGCAGCACGCGGTCGCGCACCAGCAGGATCAGGCCGGAGAAGACGGTCGGCGGCGCGTTCCCGGCGGAGGACGGCTGTTTCCCGCGGACGAAGAACGTGATCAGGAGGTAGGACGCGAAGAAGGTGGCCGCGTCGACGATCAGCGCGGTGGAGGCGCCGGAGGTGGCGACGAGCATTCCCGCGACGGCGGGGCCGAGCAGGGACGCGGTCCGGGTGGCGCCGATGAGCAGCGCGTTCGCCTGGGACAGGGCCTGCTGGTCGTCCCGGACGAGATCCGGCAGCAGGACCCGCTGCGCCGCGTGGTACGGCGTGAAGAACGACCCCACGAGGAAGACGATGGCGAGCAGGACGGGGAACGACAGCAGGTGCGCCGCCTGGAGCACCGGCACGAGCAGGATCAGGGCCCCGCGCGCGAGGTCGGCGATCTGCATGGTGCGCCGGGGCGTGAGCCGGTCGGCGAGCGGCCCCGCGGGAATGCCGAAGATCGCCATGGCCGCCATCTGGGTCGCGAGGACGGCGCCCATCTGGCTGGTCGAGTCCGTCGCGGTCAGGACGAACCAGGGGAGCGCCAGCCGGGTGACATAGGTGCCCGCGACCGAGATCACCTCGGCGAGCAGGAGGGCCGTGAGAGATCTCCGCCGGGCGCGGCGGGCGACGTCCTCCTCCGGAATCATGGTGACGACCTGCCCGCGGGTCCGACTGCGTTCGGCGGTTTCACCTCCGGACTAACACATTCGCGGCAGAACACCACCGTCCTCCGCGAACCGGTGTCAAAGAGATGCCGCCCCGCCTCCGGCGGGCACGGGGGCCACGCCGGCGGTCAGCGTGCCGTCCATGCGGTCGCCGGGTGATCTGGCCTGCCGCTTTGTCGGTCGCGGTGCCTAGTGTGGGAGGCCGCAGGAAACGAGACCAGGAACAGAAGGTGCCATGACCACGTTGCCCGACCGGCCGAACACCGCCCTGCTCGTCATCGACGTCCAGAACGGCGTGGTGGCCGACGCCCACAACCGAGACGGTGTGATCGCGAACATCAACACCCTCGTCGACAAGGCCCGCGCCGAGGCCGTGCCCGTGGTCTGGGTCCAGCACTCCGACGAGGGCCTCCCGCGCGACAGCGACGCCTGGCGGTACGTGCCCGAGCTGGTCCACGGCGATTCCGAGCCCGTCGTCCACAAGAACTACGGCGACTCCTTCGAGGACACCGAGCTGGAGGCCGTGCTCGCCGAGCGCGGGGTGGGCCGGGTCGTCGTCACCGGCGCCCAGAGCGACGCGTGTATCCGCGCGACGATCCACGGGGCCATGGTCCGCGGGTACGACGTGACGCTCGTCGGCGACGCGCACACCACCGAAGACCTGACCAAGTACGGCGCGCCGCCCCCCGACCAGGTGATCGCGCACACCAACCTCTACTGGAAGTACCAGAACGCGCCCGGCCGCCAGGGCGGCACCGTCGACACCGCGGACGTCGCCTTCGCCTGAGCCGGCACGCCGGCGCCCGCGGTCCCCGGACTCGCGGAGCGGGAACGGCGGGCCGCCGGTGTCGGGGGGCCGGGCCGGTCGCCCGGTGGAGCCGGTGTGCGGTCAGGCCGGTTGTTCGGTGGGGCGTGGCGGGACGGTGAGGGCCATGAACCAGCTGACGAGCACGACGGCGGCGGTGCCCATGAACGCCACCTCGTAGGAGAACGAGGCCGCCAGCGCGCCCGCCACCAAGGGGCCGACGGTCATGCCGAGGTCGGCGGTCATCTGGTACCCGGCCACGACGGTGCCGCCGCGCCCCTGGGTGACGTCGCCCACGGTGGCCGCGCCGCCCGTGGTGCAGAAGGCGGTGCCGAGCCCGATCAGCGCGAACGCGGCGAGGTAGGACGGGAGCGTCTGCCACGCCGTCACCATGGCCAGGCAGCACAGGATCAGCCCCTGGCCGAGCAGCAGGGACGGCCGGCGTCCCCACAGGTCGGCCATCCGTCCGGCGAGGGGCAGCGCCGCCGCCTGCACGATGGCTCCCACGGCGAGCCCGGCGCCGATCCAGGTCGGGCTCGCCTTGATCACCACCAGCAGGTACAGCGGCAGCACCGAGACCCGCACCCCGAACACCGCCCAGCCGAGCGCGAAGTTCGAGCTCAGCGCGGCGAGGTAGGGCCGCTGCCGCAGCGCCTGCCCCAGCGTGACGCCCTGCCGGGCCGATTGCGCGCGCGGCGGGGCGGGCGCGACCAGCGCGGCCCGCGCCAGCGCGACGGCCGCGATGACGCCCGCGATCGCCACCGCCACGCCGTACACGAAGAACGGCAGGCGCGGGGAGACGCCGAGCAGCCCTCCGCCCAGGGCGGGGCCGGTGACCGTGCCGAGGTAGTAGCCTCCCTGGAAGTAGCCGGTGGCCCTTCCCCGGTGCGAGGCCGGGGTGACCCGCAGCAGCATGTTCATGGCCGACACCGTGTACAGCGCCGAGCCGACGCCGCACGCGCCCCGGAAGATCAGCAGGAGCGCGTAGTTCCAGGAGAGCCCGGCGAGGATGCTGGTCGCGGCGAGCATGGCCATGCCGGTGAGGAGCACCCGGCGTTCGCCGAAGCGGTTGACCAGCCGCCCGCCGGGCAGGCCGGTGGCCAGGCGCATGAACGCGAACGCCGAGACCACCGCCCCGATGGCCGTGCTGCCGACCCCGAACTCCCCGGCGAACACGGGGATCGCCGGGGACTGGATGCCGAACCCGACCGCCACCGTGAAGGCGACGACGGTCAGGATCTTGACCTCGCGGGGCAGCTCGCGGAAGCCGCCCACCTAGGATCGCCGCCTGGCGACCTCGTCGAGGAGTTGTGGCACCACCTCGAAGAGATCGCCGACCACGCCGTAGTCGGCCAGTTCGAAGATGGGCGCCTCGGGGTCCTTGTTCACCGCGACGATGGTCTTGCTGGTCTGCATGCCGGCGCGGTGCTGGATCGCCCCCGAGATGCCGACGGCGAGGTAGAGCTGCGGCGACACCGTGGCCCCCGTCTGCCCGACCTGGTGGGTGTGGGCGTACCAGCCCGAGTCCACCGCGGCGCGCGAGGCGCCGACCGCGCCGCCGAGCGCGTCCGCGAGCCGTTCGATCAGCGTGAACTGCTCGGCTCCTCCCATGCCGCGGCCGCCGGCGACCACGACGTCCGCCTCGGTGAGCTGCGGCCTGCCGGTGCTCTCCCGGGCGGCGCGCGACACGATCCGGGTGCGGCGGTCGGCGTCGCCGAGCGTCAGGGCGCTCCGGGTGACGGCCGGCGTGACCGGGGCCTCGGCGGGCACGACGGCGTTCGGCTTGACCGCGATGATCGGCAGCCCGCGCGCCACCCGGGACGTCACGGTGAAGGACGCCGCGAAGGCCCACTGGGTGACGACGGGGCCGTCCGGCCCCGGCCGGACGTCCACGGCGTCGGTCAGCACGCCGCCGCCGAGCCGGACGGCCAGGCGCGCCGCGGTCTCCTTGCCGTCCGGGGTGGACTCGACGAGCACGGCCGCCGGCGACGCCTCCGCGGCGAGCTCGGCCAGGGCGCGCACCCAGGCCGCCGGATACTCCTCCAGCTCGGCGGACTCGATGACGTGGACCCGGCGGGCGCCGTACCGGCCGAGCGTCTCGACGACGCCCTCGTCCGCCGTGCCCGCGCACACGGCGACCGGGTCGCCGAGCTCCCGGGCCAGCGTGAGCAGTTCCAGACCCGGCTTGCCGACCTGTCCCGCGACGTGCCCGATGAGCACGAGAATCTCTGACACTGCCGTCCCTTCTTCAGATGAACTTGCGCGTGGACAGGAAGCCGGCGAGCGAGCGCCCTCCCTCGCCCTCGTCCGGCACGATGGTCCCGGCGGTGCGGGCGGGCCTCGCGGTGATGTCCTCGACCACGGTCCTGGCCGCGGCGCCGACCTGGTCGGCGGGCACGCCGAGGTCGGCGAGGGTCCAGGTCTCCAGCGACTTCTTCTTCGCCGCCATGATCCCCTTGAAGGACGGGTACCGGGGGTCGCCGATGCGGTCGGTCACCGACACGACGGCGGGCAGCGTGCCCTCCAGGTGCCGGATCTCTCCCGCGGCGTCACGCCGGATCCGCACGGCGCCGCCGGCCACGCTCACCTCGCCGGCGAAGGTGAGCTGCGGCATGTCCAGGTGTTCGGCGAGCATGGCCGGGACCAGCGAGGTGCCGCCGTCGGTGGAGGCCATCGCGCAGACCACGAGGTCGGGGTCGAGGCGGCGCAGCGCGGCGGCGAGGACGAGCGCGGTGGCGGGCCCGTCGGACCCGGCGATCGCCTCGTCGCTGACGTGCACCGCCGCGTCGCCGCCCATCGCGAGCGCCTTGCGCAGCGCCTCGGCGGCGGCGGGCGGCCCGGCGGTCAGGTGGGTGACGTGCGCGCCGGGCACGGACTCCACGACGCGCAGCGCCTGCTCGACGGCGTACTCGTCCAGCTCGGAGAGCTGCCCGCCCGCGCGGTCGACCCGGTGGCCGGGGGTGAAGCGCGGCTGGGAGGCCATGTCGGGGACGTACTTGACGCAGACAACGATCTTCATGTGGTCACCGGCCCCGGAAGACGGGGGCGCGCTTCTCGACGAACGCGGCGGCTGCCTCCTTGTGGTCGTCGCTGACGAAGGTGCCGCCCTCCAGGATCAGGCCCAGGTCGAGCAGCAGGTTCATCCGCTCCCGCACGATCTTGTTGACCGTCGTCTTCGTCCCTTGCACCGCGAGGGGGGCGCAGGCGGCGAGCTTGCGCGCGACGGCGGTCGCCTCGTCCACCAGGCCGCCGGCGGGGACGGCGCGCAGGGCGAGGCCGAGCCGTACCGCCTCGGCGCCGTCGAGCCGGTCGCCGGTCATCAGGTAGTAGCGGGCCGCGCCGAGCGGCATCGCGAGCGGCCACGCCACGGCGCCCCCGTCGCCGGCGACGAGCCCGACCGCGACGTGGGTGTCGGCGAACTGGGCGTCCTCGGCGGCGATCACGACGTCGCAGAACAGCGCGATCGTCGCGCCGAGCCCCATCGCGTACCCGTGCACGGCGGCGACGATCGGCTGCGGCACCGACAGGATGGTCTCCAGGATCTGGCGGCCGTGCAGGAGCTGGTAGACCTGCTGGCCCGCGCTCGGTCCCTCGGCGTCTTCGGAGTCCTCGGCGCGTACGGCCATCTCCTTGACGTCGCCGCCGACGCAGAACGCCCGGCCCTCGCCGCGCAGCAGCACGGCCCGCACGGACTTGTCCGCGCCGACCTCCGCGAGCGCCTCGGCCAGCTCGCGCTCCAGGCCGCCGCCGATCGCGTTCAGCCGTTCCGGACGGTTCAGCGCGATCGTGGCGAGCCCGTCCTCCACACTCACCAGCAAGGTCTTGTAGTCGCTCATCTGTCCTCCTTGGTAGCGGAAAGCCGGTTCACCATCTCGGCGCGGGCGCGCTGACGTCCGGGGTCGGCGACGGCACGGGCCTGGGCCCGCGCCTCCTCGTCCAGAAGGTCGGCGAGCCCGTGGGTGAGGCCGTGGTCGAGGAGCCTCTTGGTCAGCCCGACCGCCACGCCGGGCATGGCGGCCATCCGGTGGGCCAGCTCGGCCGCGGCGGGCAGCAGCTCCTCTGGCGGGACCACGCGCGAGACGAGTCCCCAGCTCAGGGCCTCCTCGGCGGGGACGGCCCTGCCGGTGGCCAGCCACTCGAACGCGCGGGCGTAGCCGAGCAGGCGGGGCAGGAAGTAGGCGCCTCCGGCGTCGGGCACGAGCCCGACCGTGGCGAAGGCGGGCACGAACTTCGCGGTGGCGGCGGCGATCCGCACGTCCGCGGCGGCGGCCAGGGACAGCCCGGCCCCGGCGGCGGCGCCGTTCACCGCGGCGATCACCGGCTTCTCCAGCGCGGCCATCGCCAGCACGTGCGGGTGGTAGGTGTGCCGCAGCCCGGAGCTGCCCGGCTTGCGGGACGGGTCGGGGGGCGTGCGCAGGTCGGCTCCGGCGCAGAAGCCCTTCCCGCTGCCGGTCACGACGACGGCCCGGACCTCCGGGTCCGCCGCCTCGTGCCAGGCGTCCGCGAGCGCGAGCAGCGTCTCGGCGTCCAGCGCGTTGAGCACGTGCGGCCGGTTCAGCGTGACGGTCAGCACGGGGCCGTCCCGCTCGGTGATCACCGTGCTCATAGGGCGTCCCGCCCGCCGAGGATCGCGGTGACCTGGCTGGAGAGCTGCCCGCCGTTGCCGTGCGCGACCGCGACGGACACGCCGGGCTGCTGCCGCTCGCCCGCCTCGCCGCGGATCTGCCGGGTGGCCTCGATGAGGGGGAAGATGCCGTACATGCCCGGGTGGCAGTACGACAGGCCGCCGCCGTTGGTGTTGACCGGCAGGACCCCGCCCGGCGCGATGCGTCCGCCGGAGACGAAGTCGCCGCCCTCGCCCTTCTTGCAGAAGCCCAGGTCCTCCAGGAACAGGATGGTGTTGATGGTGAAGGCGTCGTAGAGCTGCACCATGTCCACGTCCTCGGGTCCGAGGCCCGCCATCGCGTACGCGCGGGCGGAGGACTCGGTGGCGGCCGTGACGGTCAGGTCGGGCATCTGCGAGATCGCGCGGTGCCAGTGCGCCTCGCCCGCGCCGAGCAGGTACACCGGCGGGCGCGGCAGGTCCGCGGCGCGCGCCGCGCTCGTCACCACGACCGCCCCGCCGCCGTCGGTGACCAGGCAGCAGTCGAGGGTGGACAGCGGGCTGGACACGACGCGGGCGGCCAGGACGTCCTCGACGGTCAGCGGGTCGCGGGCGAACGCCTTGGGGTTGAGCCGCGCCCACTGCCGCGCCGCGACCGCGACCTCGGCGAGGTGGGCGCGGGTGGTGCCGTACTGGTGCATGTGCCGCGCGGCGGCGAGCGCGTATCCGGTGATCGGCGGGCGCGGCCGGTAGGCGGCCTCGTAGGAGGGCAGCTCGGGCGGGCCCATGGCGAGCCTGCCGCGCCCGCTGTCGGAGCGCGCCGTGCTGCCGTAGACGATCAGGGCGACGTCGCACGCCCCGGCCGCGATGGCCAGCGCGGCGTGGTGCAGGTGCGACACGAACGAGCTGCCGCCGACCATGGTGCCGTCGGTGTAGCGGGGGCGCACGCCCAGGTATTCGCCGACGTCGAGCGGGGCCATGCCGCGCCCGGCGATGGCGCAGAACAGCCCGTCCACGTCCCGGGTGGTCAGGCCCGCCTCGGCGAGCGCCGCGCCGGCGGCCTGCGCCGCCAGCTCGACGGCGTACCGGTCCTGGCCCACCTCTCCGAGGTCGGACTCGGCGACCCCCACGATCGCCGCGGCGCCTCGCAGATCGCGGGAACTCATGACGCCTCCTCTCCTTCCGCGGCCTCCGCCGCCGTGAACACGACCCGGGGGTCGGAAGAGCCCTCCCGGTCGACGTGGGCGCGCACGCGCATCCCGATCGGCACGTCGGCGGCGGGGGTCTCCACGACGGTGCTCATCATCCGGAAGCCCTCGTCGAGGTCGACGAGCACGACCGGGTACGGGTCGGTGTCCCGCGGGGTGATGACGCTGGTCGAGTAGACGGCGCCGAGCCCGGAGCTCTCGCTCCACCGCAGCTCGGTGGCCCCGCACGCCGGGCAGATCACCCGGGGCGGGAACACGGCGGTCAGGCATCCGTCGCACGTCTGGAACGGCACGCTGCCGGCGGCGAGCCGGTCCAGGTACTCCCGGTGGGGGGCCGATCCGGTCAGGGCCGTCTCATGGTGGGAGGCCGGCCCGGTCGCGGTCGCCTCCCTGTCGGGCGCGGTCATGCCCGTTCTCCTTCCGCCAGGGCGAGCGCGGGGGCCGGGTAGGCGGCGGTCGCGCCGCCCCGGAGCACCAGCCTGCGCTCGCGGCCCGCGGCCTCGGTGTGCACCTCCAGGCTCGCCTCGACCTCGGTGCCGCCGTCCTCGGCCGTCCCGGTGCGGAGCACCTCGCCGCTGAGCACGAGCGTGTCGCCCGGCCAGACCTGGCCGACGTACCGGACCGTGAACCGGCGCAGGTTGCGGCGGCCGAGCCACGAGGCGGCGTACCCGGCGAGGACGCCGGCGGTGAGCAGCCCGTGCCCGAAGACCGACGGGTACCCGGCGGAGCGGGCGAAGGTCTCGTCGTGGTGGATGGGGTTGAAGTCGCCGCCGGCTCCGGCGTACCGGACGAAGTCGGTGCGCGTCAGCGGCCCGACGCGGCGCTCCGGGGCCACCGTCCCCGGTGGCGTGTCCGGTCCTGTGTCCGGGGCCGTGCCCGGTTCCGGGTCCGGTGCTGTCACTGTTCCCCCATTTCGATCACCGTGCTGCGCAGCCGCATCACGGTCTCCTCGCGTTCGTTGACGAATTCGTGCTCGGTGATCACCAAGGTCATCGGGCCGCGGCTGCCGGTCTTCTCCTGCACGTCCGCGATGTGCGACCGCACCGTGAGCACGTCGCCGGCGGCGATGTCGCCCAGGTACTCCCACTCCGCGCCGCCCGCCAGAACCCGGCGCAGGTCCAGCCGGAGCACGTCCACGTTCCGCGTCGCCCAGTGCGAGGTGACGGCGGAGAAGGTGGGCGGCGCCGGCAGGTGCCGGTATCCGGCGGCCCGCGCCGCCTCGACGTCGTGGTAGACCGGGTCCTCGTCCTTGACGGCGCGGGCGAACTCGCGCACCTTGCCGTGCTCCACCGGGAACGTGTACGGCGTGTACGCGTGCCCGATCAGGTGGCGACGGTCAGTCATGGCGCACGACGATCAGCGCGTCGGCGGCCAGCACCGCGCCGTCGGCGACGCGCAGCGGGTTGACGTCCACCTCGGCGACCTCGTCGAGTTCGAGCGCCAGCGCGCCGAGCCCGGTCATGATCTGGGCGGTGGCCCGGAGCTCCTCCTCCGACAGCCCGCGCCGCCCGGTGACCAGGCGCCCGCCGAGCAGCCGGCCGAGCGCCGCCACCGCCGCGTCCGCGTCGAACGGCGGGCGGAGCAGCACGGCCTCGCTCAGCACCTCCACCAGCACCCCGCCGAGCCCGACCGCGACCATGGGCCCGAAGACCGGGTCACGCTGCACGCCGCAGGTCAGCTCCAGCCGGGCGGGCGCCATCTGCTGGACGAGCACGCCCTCGACGCGCGCGTCCGGGGCCCGGCGGGCCACCTCGTCGAGCATCTCGCGGTAGCCGTCGCGCACGGCGTCCGGGCCGCGCAGGCCGAGCCGGATCGCCCCGGCGTCGGACTTGTGCGGCAGCCGGTACGACATCACCTTGATCGCCACGGGCCCGCCGATGCGCGCCGCCGCCTCCACCGCCGCGTCCACGCCGGTGACCAGTTCCTCGCGGGTCACCGGCACGTCGTACATGGCGAGGATGCTCTTGCCGGTCGACTCCAGCAGCGTCGTCTCCTCGCCCGCCGCCGCGATCAGCTCGCGCACCCGCCGCACGCGGTCGCCGTCGGCGGCGAACGCCTCCGGGTCGGGCGGCACCGGGCCGCGCGCCGAGAGACGGGCGAGCGCGCTCAGCGAGGCCATCGCCCGGCGCGGGTCGGTGAAGGTCGGCACCCCGGCCCGCTGGAACTGCTCGGACCAGGCGGTGGACAGGATCGCGACCGGCTTGGCGGTGTTCCGGTACATCTCGACGATCGCGTCGTTGGCGGGACCCGGCCCCGCCCAGGTGACGGCGGCGACCATGTCGCCGGACGGGCTGGCCGCGACCTTGTTCAGCACCTTGCGGTAGGCGTCGGGCATCGCGGTGGTCTGCGCGGTGGTGTCGACCGGGTTGGAGGTGCTGCCGTAGAACGGCAGCGGCATGTCGGCCTCCAGCGCCGCCTGCTCCTCGGCGGGCAGCTCGGGCACCGACAGGCCCGCCTGCCCGGCCTCGTCGGCGAGCAGCACGCCCGCGCCGCCGGAGGACGTCATCACGATCACGCGGTCGCCGGCCGCGCGGCGGCCGTCCTGGAAGATGGTGCCGAGGTCGAGCAGCTCCTCCATGGTGGAGGCCACGAACACCCCGTACTGGCGGCAGACCGCGTCGAAGACCTGGGCCGAGCCCACGATCGAGGCGGTGTGGCTCATCGCGGCGCGGGCGGCCTCGTCGGAGCGGCCGGCCTTGAGCAGCACCAGCGGCTTGTCCAGCTCGGCGGCGCGGCGCGCGGTCGCCATGAAGATCTCGGGGTCGCGCAGCGTCTCGACGAACGACAGCAGCACCCCGACCTCGGGCCGCTCCACCAGGTGCCGCAGGACCTGCGCCACGTTGACGTCGGCCTCGTTGCCGGTGGAGACGAACCAGCCGAGCCGCAGCCCGGCCAGCACGGCCTTGTTGGTGATGTAGGAGCCGAAGCCGCCGCTCTGCGAGACGAGCGCCACGGGACCGGACTCGGGGAGCGGCTGGTCTGGGGTGATCATGAAGTTGGCCATCACGCCGCCGTGCGTGTTCATGTACCCGATGCAGTTCGGGCCGATCACGCGGATGCCGGTCTCGTGGGCCACCGCGGTCAGCCGGTCCTGGAGGGCGCGGCCCTCCGGCCCGGCCTCGGCGAAGCCCGAGGTGATGACGGTGGCGCCGCCGATGCCGCGGGCGGCGCACTCGGCGACCACGTCCACGACGGCGCGGGCGGGCACCGCGATCACGGCCATGTCGACGGCCTCGGGCAGGTCGCTCACGCTGCGGTAGGCCGTCCGGCCCTGGACCACCTCGTCCTTGGGGTGTACCGGGTGGACCTCGCCGGGGAAGGCGCGCAGGAGGTTGCCGAAGACGGTGCCTCCGATGCGGGTGGGGCTGTTGGACGCGCCGACCATGGCGATCGACCGAGGGGAGAGCAGCCGGTCGAGCGCGGGCGGGGGCGGGGGCGCGGTCATGGCTCGGGTACCTCCTGATGGTGCGGTGATGCGTCCAGCTCGTGAAGGAGCGAAGCGGTGTGCTCGCCCAGGCCGGGGGCCGGGGCGGGGTCGGGCGCGCCGTATCCGCTGAACCGCAGCGGCTGGCGCACGTAGCGGCGGCCGTCGCCGCCGTCCAGCGCGCGGATCGCCTGCCGGGCGCGCACGTGGGGGTCGTCGGGGATCTCGCGCAGCCGGTGGACCGGGCCGGCGGGCACCCCGATCCGGTCGAAGAGTTCCTGCCAGTGGGCGTAGGTATGGGCGGACAGGGCCTCGGACAGCAGCCCGGCGAGCGTGTCGCCCCGCGCCGCCCGCTCGGCCTGGGTGAGCCCGGCGTACGCGGTGAGGCCGGTCGCCTCGCACAGCAGAGCCCAGAAATGGTCCTCGAAGCCGATGCCGAGCGCGATCAGCCGGCGGTCCGCGCAGCGGTAGAGCCCGTATCCGGGTTCGGGGCCGGGCGCGGGGGCCGGTGTGCCGGAGCCGTTGAGCACCGGTTCCAGCCGCAGGGACATCACCGACAGCAGGGCCTCGTGGGTGGACATGTCGACGTGGGTGCCCCGGCCGGTGGCGGCCCTGCCGACCAGGCCGGCCAGCGCGCCGAGCGCGGCGTAGAGGGCGCCGACGATCGCGCCCGCCTCCAGCTCGGGCGGCGGGTGGACCGCCCCGGGCCGGTCCACCAGCCCGTCGAGCAGTCCCGCCGCCGCCTGGTACATCAGGTCGTGCCCGGCCCGGTCCCGGTACGGCCCGTCCTGGCCGAAGCCGGAGAGCGACACGTAGACCAGGCCGGGATGGCCGGCGCTCAGGCGCGGGTACCCGAGGCCGTACCGTTCCATGGTGCCGGGGCGGAACGCCTCGACGAGGACGTCGGCCGTGCCGGCGAGCCGGCGGGCGGTCTCCTGGTCCTCGGGGCGTTTGAGGTCCAGGGCCACCGAGCGTTTGCCCCGGTTGAGCGCGGCGAACATGACGCCCTGGAGGCGGGCGCCGTCGCCGGTCCCCGGCCGCTCGACCGTGATCACGTCCGCGCCGAGGTCGGCGAGCAGCGTCGTCGCGTACGGCCCCTGGTAGAGCGGGGCGAAGGTGACGATCCGCACGCCGCCCAGCGGGCCACTGGCCGTCACCGTCAACGCACCATCATCCCGCCGCCGTCCACCGAGAGGACCTGGCCGGTGACGTAGCTGCTCGCGTCGGAGGCCAGGTACAGGAAGGTCGGCGCGATCTCCTCGGGTTCGGCGTGGCGGCGCAGCGGCAGCCGCTTGACGCCGTCGGCGAAGCGCGGGTCCGTGCGGACCTTGAGCGTCATCTCGGTGGCCGCCGCGGGCGCGACCGCGTTGACCAGGATGTTGTACCGGCCGAGCTCGCGGGCGGCCGTGCGGACCATGCCGAGCATCCCCGACTTGGCGGCCGCGTAGTTGATCTGGCCGATCGAGCCGTTCTGCGCGGTCGAGGAGGAGCTGAAGATGATCCACCCGCGCTGCCGCTCGATCATGTCGTGCACCACGGCCTGCAGCCAGTAGAAGGAGCCGTGCAGGTGGACGCCCATGACGACGTCCCACTCCTCCTGGGTCATCTTGTGCAGCATCGCCGGGCGCGTGACGCCCGCGTTGTTCACCAGGATGTCGATCGGCCCGTACGCCGCCTTCACGGCCGCGGCCGCCTCGTCCACCGCCGCCCGGTCCGACACGTCGCAGGCCACGGCCATCGCCTGGCCGCCCGCCTCACGGATGCCCGCCGCCACCTTCTCCGCGGCGTCCGCCTTGACGTCGACCACCGCCACCCGGGCGCCCTCGCGGGCGTACAGCTCGGCGACCGACCGGCCGATGCCCTGCGCGGCGCCGGTGACCACGGCGACCCTGTCCTTCAGCAACATCAGTTCTTTCCTCTCAATGGTTGCCGGTGGTCAGGCGTTCGCCCGACCGGCCGAGGTAGACCTCGCGGATCACCGCGCCGTCGTCGAAGGCGGACTTCGGGCCGGTGGTGATGATGCGCCCGTTCTCCATGACCGCGACGTCGTCGGCGATGGCCAGCGCGTGCTCGATCCGCTGCTCGACCAGCAGGATGGACAGGCCCTCGTCGCGCAGCGCCGCGACCATCTCCAGGACCTCGTTGACGATGGCGGGCGCGAGGCCCGCGGAGGGCTCGTCGAGCATCAGCAGCTTCGGCCCCGGCATCAGGGCCTGTCCGATGGCCAGCATCTGCTGCTGGCCGCCGGACAGGCTGCCCGCCGGTTCGCGCCGCCGCTGGCGCAGGACGGGGAAACGCTCGTAGGCCTTCTCCAGCGCCGCCCCGCGCGCGCCGCCGCGCAGCCCGAAGCCGCCGAGGCTGTATCCGCCGAGGAGCAGGTTCTCCTCGACGCTGCGGGCGCGGAACACCCGCTTGTTCTCCTGCACGAGCGCGAGACCGGCCCGCACCCGCCGGTGGGCGGCGGCGCCGCTGAGGTCGCGCCCGTCGAGCTCGACGCGGCCCTGGCTCACGGTGGGCAGCAGCCCGGCGATGGCGGAGAGCAGCGAGGTCTTGCCGGCGCCGTTGCGCCCGAGCACGACGGTGATCCGGCCGGGGCGCACGGCCACGTCCACGTCCCACAGGACCCGCAGGTCACCGTATCCACCGGTGACGCCGGTGACGGACAACATCACTTGGCTCCCTTCGGCGTGGCGGGACCGTCGGCGGCCTGAAGGTCGGCCACCGAGTCGAAGGCGTCGGCGGCATCCCCGCCGTCGGTCGCGCCGGTGTACTCGGCGAGCACCCTGCGGTCGTTCTGGATCTGCGCGGGAGTGCCGGAGGCGAGCAGCCGTCCCTGGCTGAGCACGTGGATTCGGTCGGACAGCTTGAGCACGAGGGGGAAGTTGTGCTCGACGAGGATCACCGTCCCGCCGGCCTCGCGGATCATTCCGATGGCCCGTTCGAGCACTTCGAGGTCGCTCTCGTCGAGGCCGGAGCCGACCTCGTCGAACAGGAACACGCGGGCGCCGGAGGCGAGGCAGCGGGCCACCTCGACCAGCCGCCGGGTGCCGAGGGCCAGCGAGTCGACCTGCTGGTGGGCGACGTCGGCGATGCCGACCAGCCGCAGCAGGGCCATGGCCCGCGCGTCGTCGGTCGCGTACCCCTTGCGGAAGGCCGGGAGGCGCAGGATCGCGGGCAGGATGCCGACGCGGTGGCTCACGTACCTGCCGGTGGCGACGAACGCGAGCGTCGTCATGTGCGCGGGGATCAGCGGGGTCTGGAAGGTGCGGGCCACGCCGTGCCGGGCGATGCGGTACGTCGGGTGGCCGCCGATCTCCTCCTCGCCCAGCAGCAGCCGCCCGGCGGACGGCTTGTAGAGGCCGCAGATCAGGTTCAGCATGGTGGTCTTGCCCGAGCCGTTCGGGCCGATGAGCGCGGTGACCTCGCCGGGCCTGGCCTCGATCGTGACGTCGTCGAGCGCCCGGTTGCCGCCGAAGGACTTGCCGAGCCCCTCGGTGCGCAGCGTCACGCCGTGCAGCGGTTCGAGCCGCGTCTCCACCTCGCCGGCCGGTTCGGCGGCGGCGACGGTGACCGGGGCGGGAGTCGGCAGCCAGCCCCTGCGGCGGACGGCGGCCAGGCCGTCCTGGGCGAGGCCGGCGAGCCCTCGGTTGAACGCGATGCCCGCGATCAGCAGGAACGCGCCGTAGATGACGAGCTGCCAGGTCTGGAACTGGGTGAAGGTCTGCTGCCCGAGCTGCATCACCGCCGCGCCGGCGATCGCGCCGTACACCGAGGTCGCGCCGCCGACGACGGACGCGGCGAGCACGCTGAGCGCGAGCGCGAAGGTGAAGGTGTCCGGCGCGATGAACCCGTCCAGCATCGAGAACAGCGCCCCGGCCAGTGCGGCGGGGATCGCGCCGACGACGTACACCAGCAGCTTCAGCCGGTACACCGAGACGCCGAGCACCGAGGCCAGGATCGGGCTCTGCCGCAGGACCAGGAACATGTTGCCGTGCCGCGACAGCAGCAGGTTGCGGGCGACCGCGAACCAGGCCGCCACGACCAGGATGATCAGCCAGTAGAGCCGGTCGCCGACGATCTCCATGCCGAACAGGGTGGGGACGGCGGTGCCCATGCCGAGCGTGCCGCCGGTGAAGCCGGAGAAGACGTCGACCAGGTTCGGCACCAGCGTGACCAGGAAGAACGTCACCATCGCCAGCGACCAGCCGCCGAGGCGCAACCCGGGTATGCCGGTGATGAGACCGACCACGACCGCGGCCAGGGTGGCCCCCAGCAGCGAGAACAGCACGTTCGTCATGCCGAGCTCGACGCCGAGGTAGCCCGCGACGTAGGCGCCCACGGCGTACAGCGCGACCTGTCCCATGGCCAGCTCGCCGGCGTAGCCGAGGACGACGTTCAGGCCGCTGACCAGCAGGCTCAGGATCGCGATCAGCATCACCGTGCGCGACCAGTAGCCGTTGAGCAGGCCCGCGGTGGGGGCGATGAGCAGCAGGGCCAGCAGGAGCACGATGCCCAGCGGGCGGTACCGGTGGACGAGGGCGTTCATGGGCTACACCCGCCGTTCGAGCGCGGCGCCGAACAGGCCGCGCGGTCGCAGGAACAGGATGAGCAGGAACGCCGCGAAGACCACGATCTGCGGGTAGGCCGCGCCGATGTACCTGGCGGCGAACGCGTACACGAGCCCGGTGGCGAATCCGCCGATCAGGCCGCCGAGCTGGCTGCCCGATCCTCCGATCGCGATGGCCACGAACCCGAACAGCGCCAGGTCGTGCCCGAGGTCGAAGACGGCGTACGTGCGCGCCCCGACCAGCAGGCCGAACACTCCGGCGACCGCCCCGGCGAGGGCGAAGGCGCCCACGCCGAGGAGCCGCACGTTGATGCCGCGCGCCGAGGCCGCGTCCCTGTCCTCCGCGGAGGCCAGGGAGGCGAGGCCGGTCAGCGTGTGCCGGGACCACAGGTGCAGTCCCACGCCGACGACGAGCGTGAAGGCGATCAGCACCAGGTCCACCGGCCGGACGGTGCCGCCGAGCAGGTCGAGCGGCCGGTCGGGCAGCACCGACGGCACGGTCAGCGGCTCCCTGCCCCAGATGACCGCGGCGAGCCCGTCCAGGATGGTGGCGGCGCCGACCGTGGTGATCAGCGTGCCGTGGCTGTCGCTGCGGCCGAGGAGCGGACGGATGGCGATCCGCTCCTCGATGAGCGCGATGGCCGCCACGCCGATCATCGCGAGCAGCACGGTCGGCAGCACGGGGAGCCCCAGCGTGACGGCCCCGGTGTAGGCCAGGAACGTGCCGACCATCAGGAGTTGCGCGTGCGCGAAGTTGAACGTCCCGGAGGCGAGGAGCACGACGTTGTACCCGATCGCGATCAGCGAGTAGATCGCGCCCGTCGCCAGCCCGGCCCATACGGTCGTCATCGCGACCTCACGCCTTCTCGGGCGCGTAGAAGCCTTCGCCGTTGTAGACGCCCGGCGGGACGTACTGGAAGGTCTCCTCGCTCGTGGTCGGGAAGTGGTTCGCCGGCGAGTACTTGAACTGCACGTACTGCCCGGCGGGACCCGCGGCGTACCAGAGCGGCGCGCCCGAGGGCTGCGGGAGGTTCTCCAGCGTGGCCTTGACCTTGTCGGACTCGTTGGTCTTGGCCTGCTGCGCGGCGTAGGCGACGACGGCGAGGGCGTCGTGCCCGGTGGCGTAGAGCCCCCAGCCGGTGTTGCCGATGCCGCCGGCCGCCGGACTCTTCTTGATGTCGTCGATGAAGGCGCCCAGGTTCGGGTGACGCTCGCTGTCCTCCAGCGTCGCGCTGGAGACGACCACGAACACGTTCTTGAGCTGGTCCGTCTTGAGGTTCTTCAGGTACGGGAAGCCGGAGGCGAGCTGGTCGCAGAAGGCAGGGATGTCCCAGCCGATCTGGGCCCGGCTGCGCATCACGTACAGCGCCGCGGTGCCGTACCCGTTGAGCACCAGCGCGTCGGGGTTCTGCGCGCGGAGCTGGTTGAGCTGCGAGGTCATGTCCAGCGCCGTGGCCTCGTAGCGGGCCTCGACGAACTCCATGCCCGCGCCCTGGACGGCCGCCTTGTAGATCTCGGCCGAGCTCTGGCCCGTGGCGTCGTTGGAGTAGAGCATGCCGATCTTCTTGTAGCCCTTCTCCTTCGCCGTCCGGATCAGCGCGGGCGCGTAGTCCTTGCCGGGTGAGGAGACCCCGAAGTGGTAGGGGAACTTCTTCGGGTCGTTCAGCAGGGTGCTGACCGTGCCGCCGATCGAGAGGATCTTCTGTCGGCTCAGGATCGGCAGCAGTGAGAGGGAGACGGCGCTGGAGCCGCCCGGGTAGACCAGGTCGGGCTTGGATCCCGAGGAGAGCCGCTGCTGGAGGAGGCTGACCGCCTTGGTCGGGTCGTTCTGGTCGTTGGCCGTCTCGACCACGACCTTGCGGCCGTTGATGCCGCCGGCGGCGTTCAGCTCCTCCGCCGCGATCTTGATGCCCGCGTCCAGGCTCGCGTTGTTCGTGGAGATCGCACCGGAGTAGTCCCCGGTGAAGTAGACGACGAAGGGCTTGTCGGCGCTGCCGCCGGACGCGCCGTCGCTCCCTTCGCCGCCGCACGCGGCCACGGAGAACGCGAGCAGGGCGCTGAGCGATATCGCGGAAAGACGGATGTGGCGTGATCTCATGGCGGCCTCCTCGGCCGGGCGATGCGACTGAATGGTGTTCAGGGAGGAGGGGCGCGCGCGACGGGCCGCGCGAGCCCTGGGGGATGGGAAAGAGAAGTGATCGCATACGGCACGGCCTGCGTGCCGCCGACCACATGAAGATCACGGAAATGGGAGCCCGGCGCCCGCCGGGGCGCCGTCACCCGGACCGGAGAAGGGGCCGGGCGCGGCCGAGGTCCCGCGGATCAGCGCGGCATGTCCAGCATGCGCGCGATGATGTTCTTCTGGATCTGGGCCGACCCGCCGTAGACGCTGACGGGGCGGGAGGTGAAGTAGGAGCTGAGCCAGCCGGCGGCGACGCCGGTCATCTCGTCGGCGCCGAGAATGTCCATGGCCAGGTGCTGCAGGGACTGCTCGGCGTCGGCCCACAGCAGCTTCGCGATCGAACCCTCGGGGCCCGGCGCCCGCCCGGAGACCCGCATCGAGAGCTGCTCCATGCAGTTGAGGCGCAGCACCTCGCCGCGTACGTAGGCGCGGGCCAGGGCCTTGCGGACCTCCTCCTTCTCCAGCAGGCCGCGCTCGGCGGCGAGCCCCTCGACCTTGCGCAGCGTGCGCCGGTAGTTGGCGATGAACCCGATGTCGGCGGGGCCCCGCTCGTAGGCCACCGTGGTCATCGCGATCCGCCAGCCCTCGCCGGGGGCGCCGAGCCGCTGCTCCACCGGGATCCGCACGTCGTCCCAGAACACCTCGGCGGTCTCGGCCTCGCCGCTGGCGATCACGATGGGCCGTACCGTGACCCCCGGCTCGGTCATCGAGACCAGGAAGGCCGAGATGCCCTTGTGCTTGGGGACGTCCGGGTCGGTCCTGGCCAGCAGGAGGCACCAGTCGGCGTACTGGCCGCCGCTGGTCCACATCTTCTGCCCGTTGACCACGTAGTGGTCCCCGTCGAGCCGCGCCGCCGTGCGCAGCGAGGCGAGGTCGGACCCGGCCTCCGGCTCGCTGAAGCCCTGGCACCAGCTCGCCTCGCCGGACAGCAGCGGCGGCAGGAACCGCCTCTTCTGCTCCTCGGAGGCGTACATGAAGATGGCACGGCCGATGTAGCCGACGGACGGCAGCGGAGGGGCCCCCAGGTTGCCCGACTCCTCGTTGAGGATCGCGTCGTACACGGGGCTCAGGCCGCGCCCGCCGTACTCGACCGGCCAGCTCATCCCGACGTATCCGGCGCGGTAGAGGGTGCGGTGCCAGTCCTTGCGGAGCCTGACCGCCTCCAGCTCGTCCTCGATCTTGTCCCAGCCGGCGGGGATGGTGGCGCTCAGCCACTCGCGCAGGGTCGCGCGGAACTCCGCCTCCTCGGGGGTGTCGCGGTAGTCCATGGTCACTCTCCCGTCAGCCGGACGTCGGCGATGCGCGGCAGTTGGACGCCCTCGTCGCCGAGGACCTGGCGGTCGGTCAGGGCACGCCGCGTGTGGACGTGCGCGATGTGCTCGTAGGTCTGGCCGATGCCGCCGAACACCTGCATGACGGTCTCGGTCACCTCGCGCGCCACGAGGGCGGCCTGCGTCTTCGCGGTGCGGGCCGCCATGAGGGCCTCCGCCACGTCCAGCTCGTCCACGGCCCAGGCCGCGTAGTTGGTCGCGCTCGCCGACGCCTCCGCCTGCACGTACGCCTCGGCGCACAGGTGCTGCACCGCCTGGAACGAGCCGATCAGCACGCCGTACTGGACGCGCTCCTTGGTGTAGGCGACGGCCCTGGCCACGGCGGCGCGCATGACGCCGACGATGTCCGCGCTGATCACCGTGAGCGCGAGCGCCTCCCAGCGCAGCAGCGCCTCGGCGGAGAGGGGGCGGCCCACCGGGGTGAGCCGGGCCTCGTCGATCGGGCCGTCGGAACGCAGCAGCGTGCGGGTGAGGTCGGCTCCGGTCGCGGGGACGAACCCGGTGTCCAGTGATACCCGTACGACTTGGTGCCCGTCGGGCCCGGCGGTCAGCGCCAGCGCGTCGGCGGCGCCGTCCGCGTCCCACGCGTAGACCTGCTCGCCCGGCAGCACGGCCAGGGCGGACAGGTGGCGGTCGAGCAGCACCGTGGTCCTCGCGTCCCCTTCGGACAGGGCCTCGGCCTCGTCGTGCGCGCCGGCCAGGGCGAGCAGCTCCGTGGCGAGCACGGCCGATCCGAGGTAGGGCACCGGTACCAGGCCCGCGCCCAGCGCCTCGGCCACCACCGCGACCTCCACGCCCGAACCGACCGGGCGCCCGTCGTCGTCCCGGGTCCGCAGCGCCAGCAGCCCGGCCTGCGCGAGCGACCGCCAGGCCGCGGCGCGGTCCACGGTGTTCAGGTCACTGGGGTTCGACGGGCCGGCGGAGCCGGCGATCTGGGCGGCCACCTCTTTGAGCATTTGCTGCTCGTCACTCAGTAGAGCGAGCACTACAGCACCTCCCATGCCCCTTGCGACCAGGGGCGGAACATGACTGAATGTCATTCAGGGCAATGTCTAGCACGGTGCCGAGAAGGGCGTCAACGGACACATGGGCGTTACATTCCCGCAACTTGAATCCCGTTCGGTGGGACTGTTGACCACCCCTTCAGCAGCATGTTTAGCTTCTTCAATGCCGATCGGAAGCCCCGGGCGTGACGCGGTACCCGCTCCGCACGGATTCCATGCGGCGATGAATGACATTCAGATGGCGGTTTCACCAGCCATGTCGCCTCGCTGAGGAGGACCCGTGCTCTGGGTTGCGATCATCGGGCTCGTCGCGACCGGCGTCGCGCTCGCCCTGGCGGGCCGCCGGGTGGCGTTCCTCTACAGGCTCGCCACCAGCGGCCAGCCCGCCCCCGAACGCCTGCGGTACGCCAGGGAGAACGTCGGGGCGGAGATCAAAGCCCAGGTGGTGGAGGTCTTCGGCCAGAAGAAGCTGCTGAAGTGGACGCCGTCCGGCACGGCGCACTTCTTCGTGATGTGGGCGTTCTTCATCCTCGCCACCGTCTACCTGGAGGCGTACGGCGCGCTGATCCAGGGGGCGATCACCGGGGAGCCCGACTTCCACATCCCGCTCATCGGGACCTGGCCGGTGCTCGGGTTCCTCCAGGACTTCATCGCCGTCGCCGCGCTCGCCGGACTGGTCGCCTTCGCCGCGATCCGCGTCAAGAACTCGCCCAAGCGGCTCGGCCGCGGCTCACGGTTCTCCGGCTCGCACCTCGGCGGGGCCTGGCTCGTGCTCTTCATGATCTTCAACGTGATCTGGACGCTGTTCCTGTTCCGCGGCGCCTCGATCAACACGGGCAACTTCCCCTACGAGTCGGGCGCCTTCGCCTCCGAGCTCACCGCGAGGATCCTGCCCACGAGCACGCTCCTGGAGGAGATCGGCCTCCTGCTGCATATCGGCGTGATGCTGGTGTTCCTGGTCATCGTGGTGAACTCCAAGCACCTGCACATCTTCACCGCGCCGCTGAACGTTCTGTTCTCGCGCCGTCCCGACGGTCTGGGGCCGGTGCCCGAGATGCGCAGCAACGGCAAGGTGCTCGACTTCGAGGAAGCCGACCCCGACACCGACGTCTTCGGCCGCGGCAAGATCGGGGACACCACGTGGAAGGGCTTCCTGGACTTCTACACCTGCACGGAATGCGGGCGGTGCCAGTCGCAGTGCCCCGCCTGGAACACCGGCAAGCCGCTGTCGCCGAAGATGCTGATCCTCGACCAGCGCGACCACGCGTTCCAGGTGGCTCCGTACCTGCTCGCGGGCGACGCGGAGAAGGACTCCCATCCGCAGGACGTGCTCGCCCTGCTGGAGAAGCCGCTGGTGGGCGAGGAGGGTGTGATCCATCCGGATGTGTTGTGGTCGTGTACCAACTGTGGCGCGTGTGTGGAGCAGTGCCCGGTGGACATCGATCACATCGATCACATCCTCGACATGCGCCGTTACCAGGTGATGATCGAGTCCAGCTTCCCCTCGGAGGCGGGGGTGATGTTGAAGAACCTGGAGAACAAGGGCAATCCGTGGGGTCTGCCGGAGGGTAAGCGCGCCGAGTGGATCGAGGAGCTGGCCTCTCGTGAGGTGGACCCCATCGAGGTCCAGATGGTCGATGAGAAGATGCCCGGCGATGTGGAGTACCTGTTCTGGGTGGGGTGCGCCGGTGCGCTGGAGGACCGGGCCCGCAAGACCACCAAGGCGGTGGCCGAGTTGCTGCACATCGCCGGGGTGAGGTTCGCGGTGCTGGGGCCGATGGAGGCGTGCACCGGGGATCCGGCTCGTCGCCTGGGCATGGAGTTCGTGTTCGACATGCTGGCCCGGCAGAACATCGAGACGTTGAACGAGGCCGGGGTGACGAAGATCGTGGCGACGTGCCCGCACTGCTTCAACACCCTGGCCAACGAATACCCCCAGCTCGGCGGCCACTTCGAGGTCGTCCACCACACCCAGTTGCTGGCGCATCTGGTGGAGCAGGGCAGGCTGACCCCGGTGACGCCGATCGAGGAGAAGATCACTTACCACGATCCGTGTTTCCTGGGGCGGCACAACAAGGTGTACGCGCAGCCGCGCGACATCATGGCCACGGTGCCGGGGGTGCGGACCCAGGAGATGCACCGGTGCAAGGAGCGGGGGTTTTGTTGTGGTGCGGGTGGGGCGCGGATGTGGATGGAGGAGCGGATCGGCAAGCGGATCAACACCGAGCGGGTGGACGAGGCGCTGACCACCGACCCCGACACCGTGTCCACCGCGTGCCCGTTCTGCCTGGTGATGCTCGGGGACGCGATCAACGAGAAGAAGAACACCGGCCAGGCCAAGGAAACCCTGGAAGTCGTCGACGTCGCCCAGCTCCTGATCAAGTCCGTCAAGGGCGAGCCCGTGGCGAGCGGTCCCGCGGGACGGTGAGCCGCCCCCGGATCACCGTCCGGGGCCGGACGGCGTTCGACCGCTTCCCTCACCCGTGATCCGTTCGCCGCCTGACTCGGGGCATTACTCGGAGATCAGTTATTTCCCGATGAATCGGCCGCGCCGGCCCGGCGCGGCCGATTCGCCGTCACCAGCCGCCGTCGTCGCGGACGGTGACGCCGAACGCCGTGGCCGGCCGGACGTCGGGCCGGAATTGCTGGTCCACGGGAGAATTGGCCAGCCGGGCGAAGACGTCGATGGCGCGGGCGACCAGTTCCTCGGCCTCCTCGCGGGTGGCGCAGGCGGCCACTTCCCGGCAGATCCCGCCCATGGCGTCGGTGACGATCGCGACGATCGCCCGGATGGCCAGCGGATCGTCCTGCCCAGCGGTGTTGGCGCTGTCGCGCAGCAGCGCGGAATTCTGCCGGAACCATTCCTGGTTGATCCGCCGGGTGCGCAGCCCGAACCCCGGCGGAGTGTCGCCGTCGGCGGCCAGCCGCACCACGTCCCGGTGCTCCCAGGCCCCGAGCAGGTAGGCGCGGGTGCCGGCCAGGAACAGCCGCAATCCGTTGGTGACCCCCGCGGCGCGCACCGCGATGACCGTCTCGCGGGCGCGGGCCTCCTGGCTGCGCTGGTACTGCAGCCAGATCGCCACGTAGATGTTGGTCTTGCTGCCGTAGTGGTAGTACAGCGACCCCACGCTCATGCCCGCGCGCTCGGTGATGTCGCTCACGCTCGTCGCCGAGAAGCCTTTCTTGACGAACAGTTCACGCGCCGCCTCGACGAGGCCGCGCGCGGCCTCGGTCTGCAACCGCGGATCGTCGAGATCGATGACCGCCTCGGTGTCGTCGCCCTCTCGGGACGATCTCCCCTGCTTTCTCGGCGCCGCACCCGGCTTCGCCATTCGAGCCCCCACCACGTCTAACAGGTCCACTGACACCCCAATATCTGAATGCCATTCAGTCTATGACAAAAGGCGGCCGCCCTCACTGCCGCGGCCCCAGGAAAACGGCTCGCGTGCCAGGGAGAGATTGAGCGGCCACGGCGGCAGGGAATGGTGATCACGTGACGAACAGGCAGCTCAGAGCGCCGGACGCGCGTGGCGTGGACCGATGAGCCTCTCCAGGCGGGACGTGGGGACGCTGGGCCTCTCGCTGGGGCTCGCCCCGCCGGGGCGGACCCCGGCGCGGGCGGAGGCCGCGGCCGGGCCGCCGGAGGCCCCCTCGGGGGTGAGCGCCGAGGACCTGGCCACCGACGAGCGGTTCTGGCGGGGCGTGGCGCGCCGGTACCGGGTGGCCCGCGACTTCGTGAACCTGGAGAACGGCTACTACGGGATCATGCCCGAGCCGGTGCGGCACGCCTACCACCGCGCCGTCGACCTGGTGAACGCGCGCAACAGCCACCTGCTGCGCACCGCCTACAAGCAGCGGGCCGAGCAGGTGCGGCGGCGCGTCGCCTCCGCGGCCGGGGTCCCGCCGGAGGAGATCGCGCTCACCCGGGGCGGCACCGAGGCGCTGCAACTCCTCATCGCCGGGTACCGGCGGCTGCGGCCCGGCGACGCGGTCATGTACGCCGACCTCGACTACCCCGGCATGCAGTACGCGATGAACTGGCTGCGCGAGCGCCGGGGCGTCGACGTGGTGCGCGTCGTGATCCCCGAGCCGGTGAGCCGCACCCGGGCCGTGGACGTCTACGCCCGGGCGCTGCGCGACAACCCCCGGGTGCGGCTCCTGCTGCTCAGCCACATGAACAACCGCACCGGCCTGGTCCTGCCGGTCGCCGAGCTGGCGGCGACGGCGCGGGCGTCCGGCGTGGACGTGATCGTGGACGCCGCCCACTCGTGGGGGCAGCTCGACTTCGCCGTCCCGGACCTGGGCGCGGACTTCGCCGGGTTCTCGCTGCACAAGTGGATGGGCGCGCCGCTCGGCACCGGGTTCGTCCACATCCGCGCGCATCGCCTGGCCGACATCGACCGGGCCTTCGCCGACGAGACCTATCCCGCCGGCGACGTCCGCTCGCGGGTG
Organism: Sphaerisporangium siamense; assembly: GCF_014205275.1. Classification (NCBI taxonomy): domain Bacteria; kingdom Bacillati; phylum Actinomycetota; class Actinomycetes; order Streptosporangiales; family Streptosporangiaceae; genus Sphaerisporangium; species Sphaerisporangium siamense. Next base: position 1,294,455 of record NZ_JACHND010000001.1, on the reverse strand, counting down.
CACAGCGGCACCCTGGACGTGGCCGCCGTGCTCGGCGTGCCCGCCGCGCTGGACTTTCACGACGCCCTGGGCGCGGCGGCCAAGCAGGCGCGGCTGCGCTTCCTGAGGGACCGCTGGGTCCACCAGGTGCGGGACCTGCCGAACGTGGAGATCCTCACCCCCGAGGACCCGGACATGTACGGTGCGATCACCGCGTTCCGGCTCACCGGGCACACCTCCGACGCCGCCAACCAGGCCATCGTCGCGCACCTGTACGACCGGCACCGCGTCTTCACCGTCCAGCGCGGCGGGACGGCCGGGGGCGCCTGCGTCCGGGTCACGCCCGCCCTGTTCACGTCACGGGACGAGGTGGACCTGTTCGCGCGCGCCCTGCGGGACCTCGCGCAACAGACGCACGGCCAGCGCGCACGCCCCGCCGAGCGCCGCGAGGGCCAGCCAGGGCAGCGCCGGGGACCCGATGTCGATCAGCACGCCGACCAGCAGGTTCCCCGCCGCGATGCCGACGCCCGCGACCGTGTTGTACAGGCCGTAGTGCGTGGCCACCATCCTGCCCCGTGACAGGGTGAGGATGGTGTCCATCTCGAACGGGTAGCTCAGCGTCGTCCCGAGCGTCAGCACGGCCGTGCAGACGACGACCGCCGCCACCTGCGCCACCGTGGACCGGGGCCAGAGCGTGACGCACAGCGCGGGCGGCAGGAACGCCGCCCCCATGAGCAGCAGCCCGCGGGTGATCGCCGCGGAGTTGCTCCAGCGGCGTCGCGCCCAGTCGGTGATCCGCGTCTGGCCCGCGATGGCGACCGCCGCCGACAGCACGAACAGCAGGCTCACGGCCCCGCTGCCGCCCGCGGCCAACGGCAGCAGCAGGTAGATCTGGAACGACAGCACGTACGCGCCCGCCATCGCCGCGCAGAACAGCACGAACGGCCGGTCGCCCAGCATCCCCCGCCAGGCGGCCAGCACGCCGGTGGCGGCGCCGGGCGAGGCGGGCGGGACGGCGCAGCGGGGCAGCGCACGGATCTGCACGACGGTGAGCAGGGCGAACAGCGTGGCCGCCACGAGACACACCAGGCGGAAGTCCAGCGCCACCAGCGCCAGCCCGATCAGCGGCCCCGCCAGGATGCCCGCCTGGTAGAACACGTTGAACAGCGCGAACGCCTCCACGCGGCGCGGCCCGGCGTCGTGGGCCAGGTAGGCGCGCACCGCGGGGTTGAACAGCGCCCCGGCGAACCCCGTGGCGACCGACGCCACCAGCAGCGCCGGCAGCGAGTCGGACAGCCCGAGCAGGGCGAACCCGGCGGTGCGCAGCAGGCAGCCGCCGACGATCACGGGCTTGTACCCGAGCCGGTCGGCCAGCGTGCCGCCCAGCAGGAACAGGCCCTGCTGGGACAGGTTGCGCACGCCGAGCACCAGTGCGACCGCCCAGGCCGCCATGCCGAGCCCCGCCGACAGGTGCCCGGCGAGGTAGGGCATGAGCATGTAGAAGCCGATGTTGATCGTGAGCTGGTTGAGCATGAGCAGCCGCACGCCGCGGTCGAACGCGGTGAAACGCCGCCACATCAGCGGTTCGCCATGGCGTAGCGGGTCCAGCGCGTCACCTCGGCCTGTCCGGGATGCCGGATCTCGTCGGGCTCCTCGGCGGGAGGCCGGCCGAGCAGGTCGTGGGCCGCGCAGTAGGCGTCGTCGAAGACGGTGGTGTAGTAGCGGGCGGGGCCGTCGGGGAACACCGTGACGATCCGGGTGCCGGCGGGCAGGGTGCGGGCGCACCAGGCGGCGACGACGGTGACGGCGCCGACGCTCCAGCCCCCGGTGGTGTAGTGCGTGGCGGCCAGCGTCCGGCAGGCCCACACCGCCTCGTGCGGGGCGACCCAGTGGACCTCGTCGAACCAGGGGTGGGCGACGTTGCGCGGGTGGATGCTGCTGCCCAGGCCGCGCATGAGCCGCGGCCTGGCCGGCTGCCCGAAGATCGCGGAGCCGATCGAGTCGACGCCGATCAGCCTCATGTCCGGATACCGGCCGCGGAGCACCTTGGCGATGCCGGCCGAGTGGCCTCCGGTGCCCACACTGCACACCAGGACGTCGACGCGGCCGACCTGGTCGGCCAGCTCGCCCGCCAGGCCGGCGTAGGCGTCGACGATGTCGGGGTTGTCGTACTGACTCGGGCAGTAGGCGCCGGGGTCGGCGGTGAGCACCTCGCGTACCCGGTCCAGCCGGGCCCGCTGCCAGCCCCCGGCCGGGTGCGGGGTGGTCACGGTGTCCACGCGGGCGCCGTACGCGGTCAAAAGGCGCGCCACGATCGCCTCCATGCCGGGGTCGGTGACCACGGTGAGGGGATGGCCGTGCGTGATCGCGGCCAGCGCGAGGCCCAGCCCGAACGTGCCGGACGTGGACTCGACGATCGTCGCGCCGGGCGCCAGGTCGCCGCGCGCCCGCGCGCGCTCGATGATGTGCCGGGCGGCGCGGTCCTTGACGCCGCCGGGGTTGGCCCCTTCGAGCTTGGCCCAGAAGCCCCGGCCCGCGGGGGTGAAGGGTGCGGAGATACGGCGGACGGGGGTGTTGCCCACCAACTGGGCGACGGCGGGGGAGGCGATGACGGGTGAAAGGGTCGACATGGTGACGCACGCTCTCTCCGGCGCGGTCGGCGCCGGCGTCGCTGGGTGATCGGCACGGCGAGCGAGCCCGGTGTCCGGTCCGGACAGCGGCTCGCCGGCCGTCAGCGACGGCAGATCTCAAGCGTGTGGGTCAGCGCGGCCCTCTCACGGTGACAGCGCGGCGGGGCGCGGCGCGGCCGCTCCCGCGGGGCGGCGGCGACGGGCGCCGGGGTGGCGCCGGGGACGGCGAGCGCGACCGGCGCCTGCGCCGGGACCGCGCAGCCCCAGGCGGGCAGGAGGAACACCTCGGGATGGGCGGACTCGTCGTGGTGGTCGTGCGCGGGGTGGTCGGGGCAGGAGTCCATCACCAGCGCGCCGAGCTGGAAGCCGTGCTGGTGCGGGGCGGTGACGTGCGTCCACAGGTGGGCGACCGTGATGACGCCGACCAGCACGCAGAGCCACGCCGTCCAGCGTGGCTCTCTTCGCGACCGGTCCTCGGCATTCATGACTAGTCACTACAAGTAACACGATCACCACCCTGTGTTGGCGACGGACGGGTAATCACTTCGCCTCAGGTGGCCGCCGGAGGGTCGTCGCGGCGCGGCGGGACGATGGGTTCCAGCCGGAACAGCCCCGTGGCGATGTCGGTGTGGGTGGGTGCCGGGCCGGGGCGCCCCGCGACCGCGCGGAGCACGTCGGTGGCTGTGACCAGCCCTTCCAGCGTCTCCGACCGGCCGATCACGGGAAGTACGTCGACGCCGTGGTCCACCATGGCGGCGGCGATCACCGGCACGGGGGTGGAGGGGGACACGTGCGGGCACGCCCGCCCGGCCAGCAGGTGACTCACCTGGCCGGCGGACTGCACGGCCGGGCCTCCCGACCAGTTCGCGGCGACCTGCTCGCGGGTGAGCACGCCGTGCAGCCGCAGCCGGTCGTCGATCACGGGCAGGTGGTGGACGCCTCCCCGGCGCATGATCTCCCAGGCGATCAGCGGCGACTCCTCCGGTCCGACGGCGACCAGGACCCGGCTCATCACGTCGGCGGCCGTCAGCCGGTCGAGGTTCATGACGCCTCCGTCCCCCGGGCGCGCGGCAGGCCGGCCGGGCCGTGGCGCAGCGCGTCGACCACGTCGATCACCCCGTTGACCCGTCCGGTCATCTGGATCAGCAGCCGCGCGTCGCGGGCGGTGGGCATGCGCCCGGTCAGGGTCACGACGCCGTCGTCCACCGTCACCCGCACCTCGGGCCGGTACGGCCACAGGGCGCCGATGACGTCGTCCTCGATCTCCTTGGCGATCTCCTCGTCGGCCCTGAGGAACACCGCGAGCAGGTCGTGGCGGCTGACGATGCCCCGCAGGCGCCCTTCGTCGTCCACCACCGGCAGGCGCTTGACGCCGTTCGCGCTCATCCGGCGGGCCGCGGTGACCACCGAGGCGTAGTCCTTGATCGTGACGGCGGGGCTGGTCATGAGCTCGGCGGCCGTCTCGCCGCGCGCCCGGTCCTCGGGCCTGGAGCCGTGGCCGATGAGCCTTTCGCGCAGCCGCGCGCCGAGCGGCAGGTGGTAGCCCTCCGTGTAGTACTGCCGTTTGAACTCCTCCTTGCGGAGCAGGTCGGCCTCGGAGATCATGCCGAGGACGTGGCCCTCCCCGTCGACCACCGGGACGGCGCTCACCTCGTGGCGGATCAGGACCTCGGCGACATCCCTGAACGGCGTGCTCCCGTTGACGGACGCGACCTTCACGGTCATGACGTCCCGCACTTTCTTCCGCATGTTCGGCTCCCTCGCGGGTGGACGACCCACTTCCAGCACACCGCGCAGGGGGCCCCGCGGGACAGGGACGTAGGCCCCTTTCGGCCGAGGCGTTGGCCCCGTCCTGACCCGGCCTCGGCCACTACTCGGCAGGTGCGGTGGGGGCGGTACGGCGGGCGTGATCGACCCGCCAGAGGGTGAGGAGCGAGAGGGCGGTGGCCAGGGCGATGGTCGCGCCCATGACGCGGCTGTCGGTGCCGACCAGCGACGCCAGGGGGGCGACGGCCGCGCCCACCAGGAACTGGCTGGTACCGATGAGGGCGGAGGCCGAGCCCGCGGCGTGTCCGTAGGGGATGAGGGCGAGCGCCGTGGTGTTGGCCCCCATGCCGCCCATGCCGGCCATGACGATCCACAGCGGGACGAGCAGGACGACGAGGCCGGCGTTGGCGAGGGCGGCGCCCACGACCGCGGCCGCGGCCACGCACATCACCACGAGCTGGAAGCTCAGCAACCGCTCCGGCCCGAACCGGGAGACCAGCGCCCCGTTCACCTGGCTGCCGAGGACGAGCCCGACCGCGTTGACGGCGAAGATCAGGGAGAACCCCTGCGGGCTCACGCCGTGCTCCTGGCGCAGCACGAACGAGCTCATCGAGATGTAGGTGAACAGCGAGGCGCTCTGCAGCCCGCCGATGATCAGGTAGCCGCGGAAGACCGGGTCGGCGAGCAGGCCGCGCAGCGACAGGAAGGTGCCCGCCGCCCCGCCGTGCTGCCGCAGGTGCGGGGGATGGGTCTCGCGCAGCACGAGGACGCAGCCGAGGAGGATCAGCAGGGAGATCGCGCCCAGCCCCACGAACAGGCCCCGCCAGTCGGTGAAGCGCAGGATCTGCCCGCCGAGCAGGGGCGCCACGATGGGGGCGACACCGGTGATCAGCATGAGGTGCGAGAACGCCTTGGCGGTCCTGTGCCCCTCGAACATGTCTCGCACGATGGCGCGGGCGATCACCACGCCCGCGGCCCCGCACAGGCCCTGGAGGAGCCGCAGCACCAGCAGGACCCAGATCGAGGTGGCCAGCGCGCACAGCACGGAGGTGAGCGTGAACAGGATCACCCCGATCAGCAGCGGCCAGCGCCTGCCGACGCGGTCGCTGAGCGGCCCGGCGACGAGCTGTCCCACGGCCAGGCCGACCAGGCAGGCGGAGATCGTGAGCTGGGCGAGCGAGTCGGAGGTGCCGAGCATCCTCGCCAGGTCGGGCATGGCCGGCAGGTACAGGTCGATGGCCAGCGGGCCGAATGCCGTGAGCGACCCGAGAACGAGGAACGTCCCGATCAAGAGCCGTTCCCCGGGGGGTCGCGTCGACATCGCCGTCATTCATCCTCCTGGGCGTGCTGCGTCGGACGGCCAGGACCCCTCGGTGCGCGGATCACGCGCGGGGAGCGGTCTTGGACGTCCCTTGCCGCAATTTTTGCCTGATATGCGCAATTGATGATGGTCTGTTCCGACATGTGGAACGGCGAGGGGCCGGCGCGGCCCTCGTCGCGCGGCGACGGCGACGCCCCGTGGCCTGGGGAGATGTGTGGCCGGATATGCCGATGAGGGTCGGCCGTTATGCCGTTGAGCCGTTGAGGCTACGGTGTCGTGATCGGAAGCCCTTGCCCGTAATTGGTTGGGCTGCAACACTCCTGTGTCTCGCTTGCCGTGCGAGGGTCAGGCACTGCGGCCTTTCTCGAACCACAGCACCTCCAGAACCTAAGGAGTGGTGGCCGTGTCCCGGTCCCGGTACAGCCGTCGTCTTCCGGCCGCGGTGGCAGCCCTCGGGTCGATGCTCGCCCTCGCGGCCTGTGGCGGTGGTCCGGCCACCGAGGGAGTGGCGCTGAGCGCGGCCGCCAACCAGCTCGACCTCAATGCCGACCTGAGCAAGCAGACGCCGCTCAGCATCACGATCTGGGACAACTACAGCCCCAAGGACATGCCGCAGCGGGTGAAGGACCGGCTGGGCTTCGACGTCAAGATCGTCCTGCACGACACCAACGAGATGGCCTTCGCGCGGGTCACCAACACGATCGGCACGCCGAGCGACGTCGACGTGGCGTTCGTCTCCGGCCAGTACGCCCAGGCGCTGAACGAGCAGGGCTGGCTGGAGCCGATCCACCCCGAGCTGATCCCGAACCTGGCCAACCTCTACCCCGAGGCGTCGCAGCTCTCCTTCGACAAGGGCAACAAGTTCTCGGTGCCCTACACCTGGGGCACCACGGGCCTGTGCTACCGCACGGACATGGTGCAGACCCCGCCGACGAGCTGGAACGACCTGCTGAACCCCGCGCCCGAGCTGCGGGGCAAGGTGACGATGATGACCACCGAGCGGTGGCTGGCGCTGCCCGCGCTCAAGGCGCTCGGCTACTCCATCAACACCACCGACGACAAGCAGCTCGCCCAGGCCAAGGAAGTGCTGCTGAGGACCAAGAAGTCCCTGCTGGCCTACGACGACACCACCTTCACCGAACGGCTGGAGAAGGGCGAGGCCGCCATGGTCGAGTCGTTCGACCGCCGGTGCCCGACCCAGAACCCGAAGATCAAGTTCGTGGTGCCCAAGGAGGGCAGCGACCTCTGGGCCGACACCATGGTGGTCATGAAGTCGTCCAAGAAGAAGGAGGCGGCGCACGCCTTCATCAACTACCTCCTGGACCCGGCCGTCCAGAGCTGGGTGGCCGAGAACATCCTCACCAAGGTGCCCAACAAGGCGGCCATGGACCTGATCGCCAGGAACGACCCGGAGCTGATCGCCAAGAACCTCCCGCTGCAGATGACCCCGGCGGAGCTGCTCCAGGGCGAGACCATCAACGACGTCGGCGACGCCGCGTCCAAGTACAGCCGCCTCGCCACCGAGATGACGGTCCACCAGTAGCCACGGCCCCGGGACGCCGGGCGGGCCGGGCCCGCCCGGTCAGTAGTAGCCCTTCCGGCCGTCCAGCAACTCGGTGATCACGTCCAGGTGGCCGGCGTGCCGGGCGGTCTCCTCGACCATGTGGAGGAGCATCCAGCGCAGGGACGCGGCGCCCGAGCGGTGGTCGGGGTGCCTGCCCACCTCGTCCAGGGAATGGGCGGCCGCGATCTCGTTGGAGATCGCGCACTGGCGCTCGTACTCGTCGAGCAGCCGCGCGAGCGGGACGCCCTCGGCCCGCATGTCCGCGTTCTTCACGTCCTGGTCGAACTGGGGGTTGCCCTCCGCGGAACGGCCGAGGAACAGCACCTCGAACCAGCCGTGCTCGGTCCAGCGGGCGTGCGAGACGATCCCCGCCACCGTCATGAGCGGGCTGCCCGGCAGGAGAGGACGGTGCGCGTCCTCCTCCGAGAGCCCCTCGCACTTCCACTGGAGGATCCCGCGCTGCATGTCGAGCCAGCCCAGCAGCTGGGTGCGCTCGTCGGCCACGAAAGGAGGACGTACCCGCGGAAGGCTCACGCCTGCCGACGCTACGCCGGACGGCCACACTCTCGCACCGTGTTTTCCTGTCGCCGGAGTCAGGGCGAGTCGTGACGCGACCGGCGGACGGTCCGCGTCAAGAGGACGTCAACGCGCGGGCCGGTACGGCCCGTCCGGGCGCGCGGGCGCGACAGGCGCGCGTGCGGGTCGGGGCCCGATGAGGTAATCCCAGCACAACCGCCGTTTGCGGCGATCGGGCGCGGGAACGGCCCGAATGGGTCGCTGGACACCGCGAAGCACGACAGCGGACAGGACAAGAGATCGCGGATCGGGTGCGCGTTCCTCCGCCCGGCGGCCGACCGGCGGGGACGTGCGAGGCCGGAGTCCATCATGAACGATCAGCACACCTGGATGAAGAACGCCGGCGACGCCCTGGTGTCGGCGATCGGCGGTGTCACGGGCGCCGTCGCCGACCCCAAGGGCGGGCTGCGGCGGCTCAGGTCGTCCCTCGCCTCGCCCAGGAACTCCCTCGTGGGCGGCGGGATCGCGCTGGCCTACGTGCTCGGCCGGCGTCGCGCGCGCCGGACGGCGTCCCGCCGTCCCGTCGCGGCCGGGGAACGGACCCTTGGAGGCCGAGCGTGAAGGAAATCGTCGGAGAGAGCCTGGCCAGGCGCCTGGTGGCCTGGGGAGTCGACACGATCTTCGGTCTGCCCGGCGACGGCATCAACGGCCTGATGGAGGGCTTCCGCCGCCACCGCGACAAGCTCCGGTTCGTGCTCGTGCACCACGAGGAGGCGGCCGCCTTCATGGCGACCGGCTACGCCAAGGCGACCGGCAGGCTCGGCGTGTGCGCCGCCACCTCAGGCCCCGGAGCCATCCACCTGCTCAACGGCCTGTACGACGCCAAGCTCGACCACGTGCCCGTCCTGGCGCTGACCGGGATGCAGGAGACGTCGGTCCTCGGCACGCACTACCAGCAGGAGGTCCACCTCGACCGGCTCTACCAGGACGTCGCGGCCTACAACCTGATGATCACCAACCCGCAGCAGCTTCCCGGGGTGGTCGACCTGGCCGTGCGGACCGCGCTGTCGCGGCGCACGGTGGCCCACCTGACCTTCCCCAACGACGTCCAGGTCGCGGCCGTCACCGAGGACCCGTACCGGCACGTCGGGCCCGGCAGCCCGCCGAACAGCGTGCCCACCTACTCGCGGCCGCCGCTGCGGCCGGCCGAGGAGGACCTGGCGCGGGCGGCGGAGGTGCTCGGAGCGGGCGAGCGCGTCGCGATGCTCGTCGGCGTCGGCGCCCGGCACGCGCGCGGGGAGGTGCTGGCGGTGGCGGAGCGGCTGGCCAGCCCCATCGTGAAGACCCTCCCCGGCAAGCTCGTGGTGCCGGACGACCACCCGCTGACCACGGGCGGCCTCGGCCTGCTGGGCACCGCGCCCAGCGAGGAACTCATGGAGGAATGCGACACCCTGCTCATGGTCGGGACCTCGTTCCCGTACGGGAAGTACCTGCCGCCCGACGGCCAGGCGCGCGTGGTGCAGATCGACGACGAGCCCAGCCTGGTCGGCATGAGACGGCCCACCGAGGCGCCGGTCGCCGCGGACGCCAAGCTGGCGCTCCAGCAGCTCCTGCCCATGCTGGAACCCGCCTCCGACCGGTCGTTCCTGACCAAGTACCAGCGCAAGATGGACGCCTGGCGGGCGGACATGAAGGCGCTGCAGAACCCGTCACGTAACCCCATCGCCCCGCAGTACCTCATCTCGTGCGTGGACGAGGCCGCCGGCGACGACGCCGTTCTCACCTGCGACTCCGGGACCATCGCCACGTGGGCGGCGCGGCACTGGACGATACGCGGCGGCCGGGAGTTCTACCTGTCGGGCAACCTCGCCACCATGGCCCCGGGACTGCCGTACGCGATCGGCATCCAGCACGCCTTCCCCGGCCGGCAGGTCGTCGCGTTCGTCGGCGACGGCGGGTTCGCGATGCTGATGGCCGACTTCCTGACCGCCGTACGGCACGAGCTGCCCATCAAGGTCGTGATCAACAACAACAACTCCTACGGGCAGATCCTCTGGGAGCAGATCATCCTCGGCTATCCCGAGTACGCCGTGCGCCACCGGCAGCCGGAGGCCGACTTCTCGTCCTGGGCACGCGGGTGCGGGGCGTTCGGCGCCAAGGTGAAGGAGCCGGGGGACCTGCCGGACGCGATCCGGCGGGCGTTCGCCCACCCGGGACCCGCGCTGGTGGACTGCGACGTGAACCCGAACGAGCCGCCGATGCCGGGCAAGGTCAAGTACGAGCAGGCCAAGGCGTTCACCGAGGCGTTCCTGCGCGGCCAGCCGCACAAGGCCGCCATCCTCGCCACGGTCGCGCGCGACAAGATCAGCGAGCTGCGGTCGTGAGCGCCGTCACCCAGCGCCCTCCGGGCCTGACCGGACGCCGTCCCGAGCCCGCGGCCCCGGTCGACGTGGCGGCGCTGCGGCGCGACCTGGAGGCGGCCGTGCACGGCGAGGTGCGGTTCGACGCCACCATGCGCGGCGCCTACTCCACCGACGCGTCCAACTACCGGCAGATCCCCCTCGGGGTGGTGTGCCCCCGCACCGTCGAGGCGGCCGTCGCGGCGGTGGCGGTCTGCCGGCGGCACGGGGCGCCGCTGCTGTCCCGCGGCGGAGGGACCAGCCTGGCGGGGGAGTGCACCAACACCGCGGTCGTGCTGGACTGGTCCAAGTACTGCCACCGGCTGCTGGACGTCGACGCCGAGGCCAGGACCTGCCTGGTCGAACCGGGCATCGTCCTGGACACGCTCAACGCGCGGCTCGCCGGGTACGGGCTGGAGTTCGGCCCGAGGCCCGCCACGCACGACCACTGCACGATCGGCGGGATGATCGGCAACAACTCGTGCGGCTCCACGGCCCAGCGGACCGGCAAGGTCGTGGACAACCTCGTCGAGATGGAGGTGCTGCTCTACGACGGCACCCGCATGTGGGTCGGCGAGACCGGCGAGGAGGAGTACGCGGCGATCCGGCGGCAGGGGGGCCGCCGGGCGGAGATCTACGCGCGGCTGCGCGAGCTGCGCGACGCCCACCTGGAGCGGATCCGCACGGGCTATCCGGACATCCCGCGGCGCGTCTCCGGCTACAACCTCGACAGCCTGCTGCCGGAACGCCGCTTCAACGTCGGCCGGGCCCTGGTCGGCTCCGAAGGGACCCTCGTGGTCGTCCTGCGGGCCAGGCTGGCGCTCGTGCCCGTCGTCAAGGCGCGCACGATGATCTACATCGCCTATCCCGACATCGCGGCGGCGGCGGACGCCGTCCCGGCGATCCTTCCGCACAAGCCCGTCGCGCTGGAGGGCGTCGACGACAAGCTCATCCACTTCGAGCGCATGAAGCACCTCAATTCCGAGGCCGTGTCCAAACTCCCCGCGGGTGGCGCGTGGCTGCTGGTGCAGATGGGCGGCGAGGACAAGGACGACGCCGACCGGGCCGCCGACGCGATGCTGCGCGACCTCGGCAAGAGCCGGGGCGGCCCCGGCGTCGGGTACTTCGACGACGAACGGCTCGAAGAGGAGATGTGGCTCATCCGGGAGTCCGGGCTCGGCGCCACCGCGCGCGTCCCCGGGCTCCCCGACACCTGGCCCGGGTGGGAGGACTCGGCCGTCGCGCCGGACCGGCTCGGCGACTACCTGCGCGACCTACAGGGCCTCTACGAGAGGTACGGCCTGCGACAGGCCTCGCTCTACGGCCACTTCGGGCAGGGCTGCGTGCACACCCGGATCCCGTTCGCGCTGACCACCGCCGCCGGCGTGGCCGGGTTCCGCTCCTTCATGGAGGAGGCCGCCGACCTCGTCGTCTCCTACGGCGGCTCCCTGTCCGGCGAGCACGGCGACGGGCAGGCCCGCGGCGAACTGCTGTCCAAGATGTTCGGCGACGAACTGGTGCACGCCTTCGGCCGGTTCAAGGCGATCTTCGACCCCGACGACCGGATGAACCCCGGCAAGGTGGTGAAGCCCTACCCCCTGGACGGGTTCCTGCGCCTGGGCGCCGACTACAACCACGGCGACGTGGCGACCCACTTCAAGTACCCCGACGACGAGGGCAGCTTCGGGCGCGCCGTGCTGCGCTGCGTGGGGGTGGGGCGGTGCCGCCGCGAGCACGGCGGCGTCATGTGCCCCTCGTACATGGTCACCCGCGCCGAGGAGCACTCCACCCGCGGCCGGGCCCGGCTGCTGTTCGAGATGCTGGACGGGTCCGCGCGCGGCGGCGCGGTGACGGAGGGCTGGCGGTCGAAGGCCGTGCACGAGGCGCTCGACCTGTGCCTGGCCTGCAAGGGGTGCAAGTCCGACTGCCCGGTCAACGTCGACATGGCCACCTACAAGGCCGAGTTCCTGTCCCACCACTTCGCGGGACGCCTGCGGCCCCGCGCCCACTACTCCATGGGATGGCTGCCCGTCTGGGCCGTACTCGCCTCCCGCGCCCCGCGCGTGGTCAACGTCCTCGCCCACGCCCCGCTGCTCGGCCGGCTCGCGAAGGCCGCCGCGGGCGTCGACCGGCGGCGCGAGCCGCCGCTGTTCGCGCCGCGGACCTTCCAGGACCGGTTCGCCCGCCGTCGGCCGGGAGGCGATGGGACACGCGGCGAGGTGCTGCTGTGGCCGGACACCTTCACCAACCACTTCCACACCGACGTCGCCGACGCCGCCGTCGAGGTTCTGGAGTCGGCCGGGTGGCGCGTCCGGGTGCCGCGCGCGGCCGTCTGCTGCGGCCTGACCTGGATCTCCACCGGCCAGCTCGCCACCGCCAAGCGGGTGCTGCGCCGCACCGTCGCCGAGCTGAGACCCGCGATCCAGGCCGGACTGCGGGTGGTCGCGCTGGAGCCGAGCTGCGCGGCCGTCCTCCGCGGCGACGCGACGGAGCTGTTCCCCGACGACGAGGACGTCCGGCGGCTGAGCCGGCAGACGGTGACCCTGGCCGAGCTGCTGCGCGACCACACCCCGGGGTGGCGGCCTCCAAAGGTGCCCCGGTCGGCGCTCGTCCAGGTGCACTGCCACCAGCACGCGATCCTCAAGCACGACGCCGACGAGGCGCTGCTGCGCGCGGCGGGCGTGGACGCCCACGTGCTGGACTCCGGGTGCTGCGGGCTGGCGGGCAACTTCGGGTTCGAGCGGGGGCACTACGAGGTGTCCGAGGCGTGCGCCGAGCGGGTCCTGCTGCCCGCGGTCCGGGAGGCCGACCCGTCGGCCGTGATCCTCGCCGACGGGTTCAGCTGCCGGACGCAGCTCGAACAGAGCGACGCGGACGGGCGCGCGGCCGTCCACCTCGCCCAGCTCCTGCGGGCCGGGCTGCGCGGCGACCAGGGCGACTCACCCCGCCCGGAAGGGGCCTTCGCCACATGGCCGAGGCGCCCGTCCCTGGCGGTGCGCGCCTGCGCGTCCGCGGGCGTGGCGGCGGTGCTCCTCGCGGGGCTCGCGCTCGGAGCGAGGCGCGTCCTGCGGGGATGACATGGCGATCGACCTGGCCGCGCGCGCGTACCGGATCCCCACGGACGACCCCGAGGCGGACGGCACCTTCGCCTGGTCGAGCACGACCATCGTGATCGTCCACGCCGCCGACGGCCCCGTCACGGGTTTCGGCTGGACGTACGGGCCCGCCGCGACGGCCGCGGTCGTGGCCGAGCTGCTGGCGCCGGCGGTCGGCGCGCTGGACCCCGACGACGTTCCCGGCGCGTGGACGGCGATGGCGCGGCAGGTGCGCAACGCCGGCCGTCCCGGCGTCGCGGGGATGGCGCTGTCCGCGGCCGACTGCGCCCTGTGGGACCTCAAGGCGCGCCGCCACGGCCTGCCGCTGGCGAGCCTCCTCGGCACGGCGCGCCCGGCCGTGCCCGTCTACGGCAGCGGCGGGTTCACGACCTACGACGAGGAGCGGCAGCACCGCCAGCTGGCCCACTGGGCCATCGAGCAGGGCATCCCCCGCGTGAAGATCAAGATCGCGCAGTCGTGGGGACGGGCGTCAGGACGGGACCTGCGGCGGATGGCCGACGCCCGCCGGACCATCGGCGACCGGGCCGAGCTGTTCGTGGACGCCAACGGCGGCTACACGCGCAAGCAGGCCGTCCGCGTGATGGAACGCGCCGCCGACCTGGACGTCCGGTGGTTCGAGGAACCGGTCTCGTCCGACGACCTGGAGGGCCTCGGCGTGGTCCGCGACGCGGTGGACGCCGACGTGGCCGCCGGGGAGTACGGCTACGACCTCACCTATTTCGGGCGCATGGCCCCGTTCGTGGACTGCCAGCAGATCGACGTGACCCGCTGCGGCGGGATCAGCGAGTTCCTGCGCGCCGCCGCCGTGGCCGCCGCCCACGGCCTGGACGTGTCGGGCCACTGCGCCCCGCACCAGCACCTCGCCGTCGCCGCCGCCGTCCCGAACCTGCGCCACCTGGAATGGTTCCACGATCACGTGCGCGTCGAGACCATGCTGTTCGACGGGACCGGCTCGCCGGACGGCGGCGAGGTGCGCGTGCCGTCCGGCGACCCCGGCAACGGGCTCACCCTGAAGGAGTCCGACGCGGCCCGCTGGCGGGTGGCCTGACCGAGGGCGGGGCTCCCGGCGGCATGCCGGCGGATCCGATCCCGTCGTCCCCGACGGCCAGGCCGTCGAGGAGCGTCCGGAGGCCGAACTCGAACAGCTCGTCGAGGTCGAAGTCGTAGCCGTTCGTGTCGAGACGTCTCATGAGGCCGGTGAACAAGGGGGCCCGGCCGGAGGCGATGAGGGCGTTCATCGCCCGCTCCTGGGTGTCCATCCACTGGTCGCCGGACAGCCCGGTGGCGGCCATCGCCTGGGTCTCCCGTTCCAGGTGCACGGCGAAGCCCTGCACGTACCCGTAGATCAGCACCTCGATGGACAGCATGGCCGCCGGGGGCAGGCCGAGGCCGTCCAGCGCGCGCAGCATCTGCTCGCCGTGCCTGAGCAGGCCCGGCAGCGGGAGGGGGCGGCTGAGAGGGGTCAGATGGGGCAGCCACGGATGCCGCCGGTAGGTCCGCCACAGCGTCCGCGCCACCGTCTCCAGCCGCTCGCGCCTGCCGAGCGGGCCTGCCGTGTAGCGTTCCTCGCTGTAGGCCAGGTCCGCCATGGTCCTGACCAGCTCGTCCCTGCCCCGCACGTGCCGGTAGATGGCCGCGGGCGGGACGCCGAGCCGGGCGGCCACCGCGCGGATGGTCACCGCGCCGAGCCCTTCGGCGTCCGCGGTCGCGATCGCCTCGCGTACGATCCGTTCCCGGGTCAGCTCCGTCCCTCCGGCGCGCCGCCGCGGCCTGCCGAGCGTCGCCGCCACCACGGTGCCCGACCTCGGCCTCGCCTCCAGCAGGCCCTCGTCCTTGAGCACGGCGAGCGCCCGCACCGCCGTGGCCGCCGCCACCTGGAAGTCGCGGGCGAGCGCGCGGGTGGAGGGAGCCTTGTCGCCGGGCACGAGCTCGCCGGTCCTGATGCGCCGCCGGAGCTCGTCCGCGATGCGCAGGTAGGGATGGTCCACGAGAACTGTCCTAGTACAGATTGCGGCGGGAGGAGCGGAAACTGTTCTAGCACAGTTGGGTGGGTGAACACCGCCTGGAATACCAATGAGCCATGACTTCAGTGCTGATCTCCGGCGCGAGCGTCGCCGGCCCCGCCCTCGCCTACCTGCTCCGCCGGCACGGCTTCGCCGTCACCGTGGTCGAGCGCGCCCCCGCCGCGCGTGCCGGCGGCCAGGCGATCGACGTGCGCGGCGCCGCGCTCACGGTCGCCGACCGCATTGGGATCCTCGCCGACGTGCGCCGCCACCGCACCCACATGAAGGGCATGTCCATGCTCGACGGCGACGGCAACGAGCTGTGGCGGTCCACCGAGATGGCGCTGTCCAGCGGCCGGCTCGGCGGCGACGACGTGGAGCTGCTCCGCGAGGACCTGAGCCGCCTCATCCACGACAGGACGCGCGACGACGTCGAGTACGTCTTCGGCGACTCCATCGCCACGCTCGACCAGGACGGGCACGGCGTGCGCGTCACCTTCGAGCGGTCGGCGCCGCGCGCCTTCGACCTGGTGGTCGGCGCGGACGGCCTGCACTCGGCCGTGCGCAGGCTCGCCTTCGGCCCCGAACGCGAGTTCGTCCACCACCTCGGGATGTACGTGTCGATCTTCTCGACGGACAACTACCTCGGCCTGGAGGACTGGCAGACCTGGTTCAACGACGGGTCGGTGGGCGGGGCCGTCTACCCGGTGCGCGGCAACACCGAGCTGCGCGTCAACCTGGGCTTCGAGTCCCCCGACCCGATCGCGTACGACCACCGTGACGTCGAGGCGCAGAAGCGGCTGGTCGCCGACCGCTGCGCGCGGGCCCGCTGGGAGGTGCCCCGGCTGCTCAAGGCGATGTGGGACGCCCCGGACTTCTACTTCGACTCGATGGCCCAGGTCCGCATGGACCGCTGGTCGTCCGGCCGGGTGACGCTGCTCGGCGACGCCGGCTACTGCGCGTCCCCGCTGTCCGGCCAGGGAACGAGCCTGGCTCTGATCGGCGCCTACGTCCTCGCCGCCGAGCTGGCGAGGTCCGACCACGAGACCGCCTTCGCCGCCTACGAGTCCCGCATGCGCCCCTTCGTCACCCTCAACCAGTCCCTCGTCGAAGAGAACCGCAAGCACATGGAAGAGGACCCCGACGGCGAAAGCCCGGTGGACCGCGTCAAGAACGCGATCGAGCTTCCCTGACGCTCCGCCGGGACGCGCGGCGACGGCTCAGGAGGGGCTGCCTCCGCCGGACTCCAGGTGTCGCCGGACGGCGGACATCACGGCCTGGGGGGTGGCGGAGCGGGGGAAGGCGGCGACGACGATCTCGTCCCCCTTGTCCTGGGGTTGTTCCAGGTGGCGGAAGGTGGCGATGACGTAGCCGAGGGCGTGGTCGAGGGGGGCGGAGGGGTCGTAGGTGCCGCCGGCGCGCAGCCAGCCGCGCAGCACCTGGTTGTGGGCGGCGACGACGGAGGCGGCCATGAGTTCGGCGCGCAGGTCCGCGTCGGGGGACGCGCCGAGCCACGCGCCGACGAACTCGCGGAACAGCCGCTGGTAGCGGGCCACGCTGGAGATCTCGCGGTCGCGCAGCGCGGGCACCCTGCGGACGAGGCGGTAGCGGCGCAGCGAGACGTCGGCGTCGTCGACGTAGTGGGCGAGCACGATGCGGACGGCGTCGGTGATGGCCACGATCGCGGTCTCGGCGGTGGAGGCGCGCAGCCGGGCGTCGATCCTGGCCAGCAGCGCGTCGTGGTCGGGGAAGATCGCGTCGTCCTTCGAGCGGTAGTGGCGGAAGAACGTGCTGCGGCTCACCCCCGCGCGGGCCGCGATGTCGTCGACCGTGGTCGCGTCGTAGCCGTTCTCGTCGAACAGCGCGACGGCGGCCTCGGCGAGGCGGCGGCGGATGGGCGGTGTGGACACGTGGGTCATTCTTCCGGACCTGCGGGGTTGCCATTCGCCATGATACTGAGTACCATAAAAGCGATACTCAGTCTTATCGGGGTGGTGGATGAACCCGCACGGAACCGCGGACGGCCTCGCCCGCCTGAAGGAGCGCCTCGACGAGGCGGTCCACGCCGCCGAGGCCCGCGCCGCGGCCAAACAGCACGCCAAGGGCAGGCTCACCGCGCGCGAGCGCGTCGAACGCCTGCTGGACGCGGGCACCTTCGTCGAACTGGACGCGCTGGCCAAGGGATCTCTCGCCTACGGTGACGGCGTGGTCACCGGGCACGGGACGATCCACGGCCGCCGCGTGTGCGTGTTCGCGCAGGACTTCACGGTCGCCGGCGGCAGCCTCGGCGAGGTGTACGGCCAGAAGATCTGCAAGGTCATGGACCTGGCCGTGCGCAACGGCTGCCCGATCATCGGCATCAACGAAGGCGCCGGGGCGCGCATCCAGGAGGGCGTGGTCTCGCTCGGCATGTACGGCGAGATCTTCCGCCGCAACATCCGCGCGTCCGGCGTGATCCCGCAGATCTCCCTCGTCATGGGCGCCTGCGCGGGCGGCCACGTCTACTCGCCCGCGCTCACCGACTTCACGATCATGGTGGACTCCTCGTCCCACATGTTCGTCACGGGCCCGGACGTGATCAAGACCGTGACCGGCGAGGACGTCACGTTCGAGGAACTGGGCGGCGGCCGGGTGCACAACAGCCGCAGCGGCGTCGCCCACTACCTCGCCCACGACGAGGACGACGCGCTGGACTACGCGCGGGCGCTGCTGTCGTACCTGCCCGACAACAACCTCGACGAGCCGCCGCACCCGGTCTTCGAGGCGGACCTGGAGCCGTCCGCCGCCGACCTCGCGCTGGACGCGCTGGTGCCCGGCTCGCCGAACCAGCCCTACGACATGCACGAGGTGATCGCCGCCCTGCTGGACGACGGCGACTTCCTGGAGGTGCAGGCGCTGTTCGCGCCCAACATCGTGGTCGGCTTCGGCCGCGTCGAGGGCCGTCCGGTCGGCGTCGTGGCCAACCAGCCGATGCGCATGGCCGGCACGCTGGACATCGACGCCTCCGAGAAGGCCGCCCGGTTCGTCCGCACCTGTGATGCCTTCAGCGTCCCGGTGCTCACGCTGGTGGACGTGCCCGGCTTCCTGCCCGGCACCGACCAGGAGTGGAACGGAATCATCCGGCGCGGCGCCAAGCTCCTGTACGCCTACGGCGAGGCCACCGTCCCGCTCGTCACCGTCATCACCCGCAAGGCCTACGGCGGCGCCTACGACGTGATGGGCTCCAAGCACCTGGGCGCCGACGTCAACCTCGCCTGGTCCAGCGCGCAGATCGCGGTGATGGGCGCGCAGGGCGCGGTCGGCATCCTGCACCGCAAGCGCCTGGCCGCCGCCGGCGACCCCGGCACGTTGCGGGCCGAGCTGATCCGCGAGTACGAGGAGACCCTGGCCACGCCCTACCTGGCGGCCGAGCGCGGCTACGTGGACGCGGTGATCCGGCCGAGCGAGACGCGCCGCGAGGTCACGCTGGCGCTGCGGCTGCTGCGCGGCAAACGCGACGCCCTGCCGCCCAAGAAGCACGGGAACATCCCGCTGTGAACGTCGTCACCGGCCACCCGACGCCCGAGGAGCTCGCCGCCCTCGTCGTGGCCCTGCGCGTCGCGAGGGCCGCCGCCCCCGCGCCGCCGCCCCCGGCGCCCCGTCCCCGGCCCGCGCTGCGCGGTCCTCTCGCGACCGGTCCCCGCGGCTGGCGGGAGTCGCGATGGAACCTTGGGAGGTCCCTGTGAGCACGAGTCCGCGCAAGGTGCTGGTCGCCAACCGCGGCGAGATCGCCGTCCGCGTCATCCGGGCCTGCCGGGACGCCGGGATCGGCAGCGTGGCGGTCTACGCCGACCCCGACCGGGACGCCTCCCACGCCCGCATGGCGGACGAGGCGTACGCGCTGGGCGGCGCCACGCCCGCCGAGACGTACCTGTCGATCGAGAAGATCATCGACGTCGCGGCGCGGTCCGGCGCGGACGCCGTGCACCCCGGCTACGGATTCCTCGCCGAGAACGCCGCGTTCGCCCAGGCCGTCATCGACGCCGGGCTGACCTGGATCGGGCCGCCGCCGCACGCGATCACCGCGCTCGGCGACAAGGTCCAGGCGCGGCACATCGCCCAGAAGGTCGGCGCGCCGCTCGTGGCGGGCACCCCCGACCCGGTGTCCGGTGTGGCGGAGGTCGTCGCGTTCGCCGAGGAGCACGGGCTGCCCATCGCGATCAAGGCGGCGTTCGGCGGCGGCGGGCGCGGGCTCAAGGTCGCGCGCACGCTGGAGGAGATCCCCGACCTGTACGACAGCGCCGTGCGGGAGGCGGTGGTGTCGTTCGGCCGGGGCGAGTGCTTCGTGGAGCGCTACCTCGACAGGCCGCGGCACGTCGAGACGCAGTGCCTGGCCGACGCGCACGGCAACGTCGTCGTGGTCTCCACCCGCGACTGCTCGCTGCAGCGCCGCCACCAGAAGCTCGTCGAGGAGGCCCCCGCCCCGTTCCTGACCGCGGCGCAGGAGGCGCGGCTGCGCGAGTCCTCCAAGGCCATCCTGCGCGAGGCCGGGTACGTCGGCGCGGGGACGTGCGAGTTCCTCGTCGGGCAGGACGGCACCGTGTCGTTCCTTGAGGTCAACACCCGCCTGCAGGTCGAGCACCCGGTCACCGAGGAGGTCACCGGCATCGACCTGGTACGGGAGATGTTCCGCGTCGCGGCGGGCGAACCCCTCGGCTACGACGACCCGCCCGCGCGCGGCCACTCCGTCGAGTTCCGGATCAACGCCGAGGACCCCGGCCGCGGCTTCCTGCCCGCACCCGGCACGATCACCCGCTGGCGCGCGCCCTCCGGCCCCGGCGTCCGCCTCGACGCGGGCTACGAGCAGGGCGAGACCGTGCCCGGCGCGTTCGACTCGCTGGTCGCCAAGCTGATCGTCACCGGCGCCACCCGCGCCGAGGCGCTGCGGCGCGCCCGCAGGGCCCTGGCCGAGTTCGAGATCGACGGCATGCCCACCGCGCTGCCCTTCCACCGGGCCGTCGTGACCGACCCCGCCTTCACCGGCGAACCGTTCACCGTCCACACCAGCTGGATCGAGACCGAGTTCCACAACACCATCGCCCCCTACGACGGCCACGCCGAGGCCGCGGCGGCACAGGAGCGGGAACGGATCACGGTCGAGGTGGGGGGCAAGCGCCTGGAGGTCGTGCTCCCCGCCGGCACCGTCACCGCCTCTGTCACCGCCCCTGTCACCGCCGCGAACCGGCGGCCGTCCCCCGCCGGGAGCACGTCCCGGCGCGGCGGTGCCAAAGCGGCCGCGAGCGGGAACGCCCTGGTCAGCCCCATGCAGGGGACCATCGTCAAGGTGGCCGTCTCCGACGGCGACGTCGTCGCCGCGGGAGACGTCATCGTCGTCCTGGAGGCCATGAAGATGGAGCAACCACTGACCGCCCACCGGGACGGCGTCGTGACCGGTCTGTCGGCCGAGACCGGCGCGACCGTGACGGCGGGCGCGGTGATCTGCGAGATCAAGGACGGGTCGTGACACCGGCCGCGACCCGCGAGCGCTGGCGGGAGCTGGCCGGGGAGGTCCTGCGCAAGGCGGGCGGGGACGGCGCCGAACCGGAGCGGGCGCTCGCCACCACGACCTACGACGGCGTCACCCTCGCGCCGCTGTACGACGCCGCGGACCTGCCCGACGACGCGCCCGGCCTCCCGCCGGCCACCGGTGACGGCCGCCCGCCGGGCCGTCCCTGGCAGGTGCGGCCGCGGCACGACATCGCCGACCCGGACGCCGTCCTGGCCGACCTGGCCAATGGCGCCGGGTCGCTCTGGCTCGCCGTGGCCCCCGAGGACCTGTCCCAGGCCCTCGCCGGCGTGCCGCTCGACACGACCCCGATCGTGCTCGACGCGGGCGCCCGCACCTCCGAGGCCGCCGCGGCGCTGCGCGCGCTGGCCGAACGGCGCGGCCTGCCGCCCGCCTCGCTGCGGGGCTGTCTCGGCGCCGACCCGCTGGGCCTTCCGCCGGGCACGCCGGCCGGCCTCGCGGGCGCGACCGGCCTGGCGCGCGCCGGCGGCCTGCCCGGCATGCGCGCCATGGTCGCGGACGCCACCCCGTACCACGAGGCCGGGGCCGGCGACGCGCAGGAGCTCGGCTGCTCGATCGCGACCGGCCTGGCCTACCTGCGCGCGCTCACCGACGCCGGCCTCACCGTCGAGGAGGCGTTCGGGCAGATCGAGTTCCGCTACGCCGCCACCGCCGACCAGTTCGCCACGATCGCCAAGTTCCGCGCGGCCCGCGTGCTGTGGGCGCGGGTGGCCGAGGTGAGCGGCGGGCCGCCCGGCCAGTTCCAGCACGCGGTCACCTCGGCGGCCATGATGGCCCGCCACGACCCCCACACCAACATCCTGCGCACCACCCTGGCCTGCTTCGCCGCGGGTGTGGGCGGGGCCGACGCCGTGACCGTGCGGCCCTTCGACGACGCGCTCGGCGCGCCCGGCGCCTTCTCCCGGCGTCTCGCCCGCAACACCTCCGCGCTGCTGACCGACGAGGCGCACGTGGCCCGGGTGGCCGACCCGGCGGGCGGCTCCTGGTACGTCGAACGCCGCACCGCCGACCTGGCCGGCCACGCCTGGGAGTGGTTCCAGGAGATCGAGGAGGCGGGCGGCATGGCCGCGGCGCTCGCCTCGGGCCTGGTGCCCGAGCGGATCGCCGCCGTCCGCGCGACCAGGGCACGCGACATCGCGCGCGGGCGCGCCCCGATCATCGGCGTCACCCACTACCCCGACCTGTCGCGGCCGCCGCGCCCGGCCGCCCCGTCCCCGCGCCCGCCCGAGGGCGTCCTGCCCCGCATCCGCCACGCGGGCGAGTACGAGGACCTCCGGGATCTGGCCGACGCCCGCCCGGTCCGGCCCCGCGTGTTCCTCGCCACCCTCGGCCCGGCGCGCGAGCACGCCGCGCGGACCTCGTTCGCCGCCGGCGTCTTCCACGCGGGCGGCATCGAGACCGTCACCGGGATCCCCGAGGAGTTCGACCCGCGCGTCACCACGGTGGCCTGCCTGTGCGGCGGCGACCGCCGGTACGCCGAGCAGGCGGCGCAGGCCGCGGCGGCGCTGCGCGCGGCCGGCGCCACCAGGATCTGGCTGGCCGGGCGCGACCGTCACGACGGCGTGGACGCCGTCCTGCACGCCGGGTGCGACGTGCCCGACGTGCTCCGCACGACCCTCGCCGACCTGGAGGTGACCGCGTGATCCCCGACTTCCGCGGCGTCGGTCTCACCGGCGCGGCCCGGTACGCGCCCCCGGCGCCCGGCGGCGACCCCTGGCAGAGCCCCGAGGGCATCCCCGTCGCGCCGGTCTACACCCCCGCCGACCTCGAAGCGGAGGACTACGACCCGCACACCTATCCGGGCATTCCGCCGTACGTGCGAGGGCCGTACCCCACCATGTACGTCACCCGTCCCTGGACGATCCGTCAGTACGCGGGGTTCTCCACCGCCGAGGAGTCCAACGCCTTCTACCGGCGCAACCTGGCGGCCGGGCAGAAGGGGCTGTCGGTGGCGTTCGACCTGGCCACGCACCGCGGCTACGACTCCGACCATCCGCGGGTGGCGGGGGACGTGGGCATGGCGGGGGTGGCGATCGACTCGATCTACGACATGCGGCGGTTGTTCGACGGCATCCCGCTGGGTGAGATGTCGGTGTCGATGACCATGAACGGCGCGGTGCTGCCGATCCTGGCCCTGTACATCGTGGCGGCCGAGGAGCAGGGGGTGCGGCCGGAGGAGCTGACCGGGACCATCCAGAACGACATCCTCAAAGAGTTCATGGTCCGCAACACCTACATCTACCCGCCGGCGCCGTCGATGCGGATCATCTCCGACATCTTCGCCTACACCTCCCAGCGGATGCCGAAGTTCAACTCGATCTCCATCTCCGGCTACCACCTGCAGGAGGCCGGGGCCACCTGCGACCTGGAACTGGCCTACACCCTGGCCGACGGCCTGGAGTACCTGCGCGCCGGCACCGCCGCCGGGCTCGACGTGGACGCCTTCGCGCCGCGGCTGTCGTTCTTCTGGTGCGTCGGCATGAACTTCTTCATGGAGGTCGCCAAGCTGCGCGCCGCCCGCCTGCTGTGGAGCCGCGTCGTCCGCGAGGCGGGCGGGCGGGACCCGCGCTCGCTGGCGCTGCGCACCCACTGCCAGACCTCCGGCTGGTCGCTGACCGCGCAGGACGTGTTCAACAACGTGGTGCGCACCTGCGTCGAGGCGATGGCCGCCACCCAAGGGCACACCCAGTCGCTGCACACCAACGCCCTGGACGAGGCGCTCGCCCTGCCCACCGACTTCTCCGCCCGCATCGCCCGCAACACCCAGCTCGTCCTGCAGCACGAGTCGGGGACCACCCGTGTCATCGACCCCTGGGGCGGCTCCTCCTACGTGGAGACCCTCACCGGCAGGCTCGCCCGCAGGGCCTGGGAGCACATCACCGAGGTCGAGAACGCCGGAGGCATGGCCAAGGCGATCGAGGCCGGGCTGCCCAAGCTGCGCATCGAGGAGGCGGCGGCCCGCGCCCAGGCGCGCATCGACTCCGGAGCCCAGCCGGTCATCGGGGTCAACCGGTACCGCACCGACGCGCACAGCGAGGTCGAGGTGCTGAAGGTGGACAACACCGCCGTCCGCGCCACGCAGGTGGAACGGCTGCGCCGCCTGCGCGCCGAGCGCGACCCCGCCGCCGTACGCGAGGCGCTCGACGCGCTCACCCGAGGCGCGGCCGGGGACGGCAACCTGCTGGCCCTGGCCGTGGACGCGGCCCGCGCGCGGGCCACGGTCGGGGAGATCTCCGCGGCGCTGGAGGAGGTGTTCGGCCGCCACCAGGCCGACGTCCGCACCATCACCGGCGTCTACCGGGACGAGATGGGGGACGGCTCGGACACCGCCCGCGCCGCCGCGGCGGTCCGCGACGCCTGCGCCGCGTTCGCCGCGGCCGAGGGGCGCCGTCCGCGCATCCTGGTCGCGAAGATGGGCCAGGACGGGCACGACCGGGG
This sequence comes from Sphaerisporangium siamense, assembly GCF_014205275.1. Taxonomy (NCBI): domain Bacteria; kingdom Bacillati; phylum Actinomycetota; class Actinomycetes; order Streptosporangiales; family Streptosporangiaceae; genus Sphaerisporangium; species Sphaerisporangium siamense. The sequence goes on along the minus strand of NZ_JACHND010000001.1, from coordinate 1,270,156 downwards.
CCAGAAGGTGATCGCCACCGCGTTCGCCGACCTCGGCTTCGATGTGGACGTGGGTCCGCTGTTCCAGACCCCCGCCGAGGTCGCCCGCCAGGCCGTCGAAGCCGACGCGCACATCGTCGGGGTCTCCTCGCAGGCGGCCGGGCACCTGACGCTGGTGCCCGCCCTCCGCGACGAGCTGGCCGCGCTCGGGCGCGACGACATCATGATCGTGGCCGGTGGGGTCATCCCGCCCGGCGACGTGCCCGCCCTGCGCGCGGCCGGGGTGGCGGAGGTCTTCCCGCCCGGCACCGTCATCACCGACGCCGCGCTACGCCTACTCGGCGACCTGTCGTCCCGCCTCGGCCACCCGGCCACCGCCGGCGTCTGACCCGGCGCCCCGGCGACGCGCCCGGTGGTCTGGCGATCCGGCGACCCGTGGTCCGCGGCGCCCCGGTGAACCCGGCGACCCGGTTACGCGGGCGTGTGCCGGACGCGGCTCACGCCCGGGACGGTGCGCGCCAGCGTGCCGGCGATCTCGTCGAGGTCGCCGCCCGCGTGGCCGCGCAGCTCCACCTCGCCGTCGGTGACGGTCACCTCCCAGGCGGGGCCGGACGGGAACCGTTCGCGCAGCGCGTCCAGGACGGCCCGGCGCACCTCGTCGTCGGGCGCGGCGAGGGTGGCCATCAGATCACGCCTGCTGACCATCCCGACCACCTGGTCGTCGCGGAGCACCGGCACGCTCTTGACCCGCTTGGCGACCATCAGGTCCACCAGGACGGCGGCGTCGGTGTCCTCGGCCACCGTGGTGACCTGGGTGGACATCACGCTGCCGACCCGCCGCGGCGCGGGGTCCGCCGGTCCGCCCGACCTGCGGACGCTCACCCGGGGATCGGGCTCGAACGCGCCGCACAGCAGGTCCATCTCGCTGACGATCCCGACCAGCTCCCCGTAGTCGCCCAGCACGGGGGCCGCGGTGATCCCGTGGGAGTGCAGCGTGCGGATCGCCCGCCGTATCGGATCCTCCGGCCGCAGGGTGATGGCGGGGCTGGTCATGACCTCCTGGACGAGCATCCTTCCCCCTCCTTGCCGGGGCCGTCCCAGGGAGGCCCGCCATGCTCGATACGGCTCGTCGTCTCCTTCATCGAACCGTGGCCGCCGGTGGCCGCCAAGAGGCCGAGGGCCCCGGCTCCGGGGACGTTCGGCCCGCTCCGGCGCTCGCCGTGGCGAACCCGTGTCCGCCGGTCGTCACACCTGGTCGCGGGCGGTGTCGCCGGCGTGGTCGCCGCCCCAGTCCAGCAGCGATTCGGCGGTCACGAAGCGCCGGGAGGAGACGTCCTCGCCGAGGATCACGCCGACCAGGCGACGTCCGGCGCGGTCCGCCGCGAACGTCAGGCAGAAGCCCGCGTCGTTGGTGAACCCGGTCTTCACGCCGAGCACGCCCGGCTCTCCGGCGATCTTGTTGGTGTTGGTCCAGGTGTAGGACCCGTGCTCCGCCGACTCCGCCAGGGAGTGGCTCGGCGTGGCGGTGATCGCCCTGAACCTGCCGTCGCGCAGGGCGGCCGCGGCCAGCCGCGCCTGGTCCCGCGCCGTGGAGTAGCCGTCGCCGTCCGGGGTCGGCAGCCCGTCGGCGTTCACGTACAGGGTGTCGCGCAGCCCGAGCCGGTGCGCGGTGGCGTTCATCTTGCGGACGAAACCGTCGACGCCGGGGCCGTAGCGGCGGGCGAGCGCGTGCGCGGCGTCCGCGCCCGAGGGCAGCATCAGGCCGTAGAGCAGCTCCCCGACCGGGATCTTGTCGCCGGGACGCAGGTCGGCGGTCGTGCCGCCGCCCTCCTCCGCGTAGTCGGCGTCCTGCTGGACGATCTGGACGGTGTCCGCCGGCTTGGCCTCGCTGAGGACGATGTAAGCCGTCATGACCTTGGTGAGGCTCGCGATCGGCATCCGCGTGGCGGCGTTCTCGTCCAACAGGGATGCGCCGTTGGAGGCGTCCATGAGATACACGGCGCGCCCGAACACCTCGGGCGCGCGGCTTTGCGCGGACGCGAGGACGGCGGTGGGCGCGGGCTGGGCGATCGCCGGTGACGAGACACCGCTGACCAGGGCGGACGTGGCGAGCAAGCCGCTTGTCGCAAGTTTCCAGAGACGCACGGCATTTAGCGTGCCATGGGGTTGGAAATGCTTTTATGCGATAAAAGTAAAATCCCGGCCTGGGTGCGGGAAAGGACCGGCACGCTCGCGTCGGTCCCGCCGGTGGGGGTTCGTTTACCGTTTACGGAGCCGACCTGTACGCGCGGAGCCCTCGCTCATGATCGCTCTACCGGCAGGATGATCCACGGTCGTGCCCCGGCCCCCCGGAAGGGCCGCCGTGCCGCGACCGCAGGACCGTGCGATCGGCCACGGTCCCCGCCGAGACAGCAGTGGGGGATCACCATGTCGAGCTTCAGCCGCAGGGCCTTCGTCTCCGGCAGGCGTGCCTGCCTGGTGGCCGCCGGCGCCGCCGTCCTCATGGCCGGGGGCATGATGACGACCTCGGCGTCCGGCGCGACCTCGGAGCCGCCGCCCGGCGCGGCGTCGGGCCCCGCCGAGGGCGCCGGCCTGGCGATCGCGTCGGGCATCAACTACCTGCCCGCGCGCGTCAACCTCCAGCCGACGGCGTCCGGGGCGTGGGTCGGCACCGGGCTGGCGGTCACCCTGCCCCACGCGGGCACCTACGCGCTCGACCTGAACGTCCGCACGCGGCTTACCGGCGTCCCGCCGGTCAACGCGTACGTCGTCGGGCGGCTCTGGAACACCACCGCGGGCGCGCTCGTGCCCAACAGCGAGCGCCTGCTCAGCCAGATCCTCGACACCACGCCGCTGGCCGCCGGGGCCATCGGCAAGAACGAGACCGCCCCGATCAGCGAGTACATCACCGTCAACGGGCCCACGACGATCCGCCTGGAGGTGCAGCGGACCAACGCGTCCGGCGCGTCGACCGCGGCCGATGTCTGGACCGACGCCAACGGCCGCTCCTCGTTCCGCTACACCGAGATTCCCTGAGCGACCGCCGCGAAGGGCGGCGCCCCGTCCGCCGCCCTTCCGGAGGCGGTGTCCTTCAGCGGTTTCGGTTCGACGGCCCTGCTCAGACGGTTCTCAACGATGCGCACACGATGTCCTGCGGCGGTGCGCTCGCTTCATTCGAAGTCGTCGGGATTGAGTTCCTTGAGGTGCTCGCGCATGGTGTCGTCGATCTCGGAGATGTCGGAGAAGCGCGGGGCGGCGCCGTGGTAGGGCTCCGCCCGGCGCGTCCCGGATGCCGTCCCGGGAGAGGCCGGCGGCTCCGCGCCGCTGACACCCTCCACGGGCACGTCGTGGTTCACTGTGCCCTCACTCATGGTTCCTCCTCGCGGTGACCCCTCGGAGTGAACTGACACGTTTTACCCGCTCCGCCCCAGGCCCACGCCACGCTTTGCCGTATCCGTTCCGCTCCTATGCGGAAACAGGCGCATCTTCGCCCGTGGTCCCACGAATGTTCCTCACGGCGGCAGCACGCCGGCCCGGTCAGGCGGGCGCCGGCTCGGGGCCCGCGGCGGGACGGACCGTGGCGGGGGCGTCGTCGAGGGGTTGCGGCGGGGCGTTCAGGACGGCCTCGTCGAGGCGGCCCTCGGACCGGGCGACAAGGACGGGGACCACCATCTGCCCCGCGACGTTGGTCGCGGTGCGGATCATGTCGAGGATCGGGTCGATCGCCAGGAGCAGCCCGACACCCTCCAGAGGAAGCCCCAGGGTGCTCAGCGTCAGCGTGAGCATCACGATCGCGCCGGTCAGGCCTGCGGTCGCGGCCGAGCCGACCACGGACACGAACGCGATCAGCAGGTAGTGGCCCGCGTGGAGCGGGACGGCGAACACCTGGGCGACGAAGATCGCCGCGAGCGCGGGGTAGATCGCGGCGCAGCCGTCCATCTTGGTGGTCGCCCCGAACGGCACCGCGAAGGCGGCGTAGTCGCGGTCCACGCCCAGGCGGTCGGCGGTGACCCGCTGGGTGAGCGGCATGGTGCCGACCGAGGAGCGGGAGACGAACGCCAGCTCGATCGCGGGCCAGGCGTTGCGGTAGAAGGTGAGCGGGTTGACCTTGCCGACGAAGGCGAGCAGCAGCGGGTAGCTCACCACGAGCACCAGCAGGCAGCCGATGTAGACGCCCACGCTGAGCTTGGCGAGCGGGGCGAGCAGGTCCCAGCCGTAGGAGGCCACCGACTTGCCGATCAGGGCGGCGGTGCCGATCGGGGCCAGCCTGATCACCCACCACAGGGCCTTCTGGACCAGGTCGAGGACCGAGCGGCTGAAGGCGACGAACGGCTCGGCCCGCTCGCCGACGGCCAGGGCCGCGGCGCCGAGGACGACCCCGAGGAAGACGATCTGGAGGACGTTGAGCTCGGTGAACGCGGTGGCGATGTTGGTCGGGATGATGCCGGTGAGGAAGTCCAGCCAGGTCCCGGCGCCCTCCAGGTCGACGGCCTTGGCGCCGGCGGTGGAGATGGTGACGCCCCGGCCGGGGTTCAGGATCAGGCCGAGGCCGATGCCGAAGGCCACCGCGATCAGCGAGGTGACCAGGAACCACAGCAGCGTCTTGCTCGCGAGCCTGGCGGCGCCGCTGACGTTGCGCAGGTTGGCCACGCTCACGACGATCGCGGTGAAGACCAGCGGCGGGACGGCGAGCTTGAGAAGCTGGACGAAGATCTTGCCGATCTCGGTCAGGGTGGCGGTGAGCCAGGCGACGTCACCGGCGCGGGCGATGAACCCGAGGGCGACGCCGACCACCAGGCCGAGCAGCAACTGCAGGGAGAAGGAGGGTTTCTTCACGAACGCGACTCCGGCGAAAGGGCATGCTCGCGCCCAGGCGGCATGCGGGGTGAGGGAAGGGAGTGGAAACTGCGTTCAGGGACAGAGCTGACTGTTCAGGCGGCACAGGTCCACGTGCAGGCGCTCGACGAGCCACACGGTCACCGGGAAGAACCTCACGAGGCGGTAAAACCTCCTTACCCGGTAGGATAATTCCGGTTTCTTCTGTGATCCATATCACGTTCCCCGCCGGGAGAGAAGCCTCTGCCGCCCCGTAATCCGGTCATCCGCGTCGTCGGCGCTTGGGGCTGGACGGGAGGAGGGCGGTTCTTCCAGGATGAGGCCGGTGCCCGCAAGTGATTCCGGCCGGGAGTGGTCGCGGATCGACGCGGGCCGGTAAGTGTATAGTTTATTCAAGGTTCCCAAGACGGATGAGAGAGCGATGCCACGAAAGGCGAGGGACGCCGAAGAGGCGGCATCGTCCCTGCAAGGGTTACTGGCCATGCCCGGGTCGAGCACGTTGCCCGCCCAGCTCTACCAGGTGCTGGAAGAGGCGATCATCGGAGGCGGTCTGAAGCCGGGCCAGCGCCTGCACGCCGACGACATCGCCGCGCACTACGGCGTCAGCCGCATTCCCGTCCGCGAGACCCTGCGCGCGCTCGACGCCGCCGGGTGGATCGAGATCCGGCCGCGGTACGGCACCTATGTCTGCGAGCGGACCAGCAAGGAGCTTGAGGAACTGTTCGACGTGCGGGCCGAGCTCGAAGGCATGGCGGCGGCCCGCGCCGCCGCGCGCCGCACCGAGCAGGAGCTCGCCGAGCTCTCCCGCATCGTCGAGTCCAGCCGCGACGCCGCCGAGCGGGGCGACGACCACGAGCTCGCCGTCCTGGACGTCCAGTTCTACGAGCTGATCTGGGCCACGGCCCACAACTCGGTGCTGGGCGCCACCCTGGCGGGCATGAAGAAGCGGGCCCGCTTCTACTACTCGGCGATCGCCCCCACGCTGGGCCGCGGGTGGATCAACGTGCACGCCGAGCTGCTGGACGCCATCCGCGACCAGGACGCGGAGCGGGCCGACCGCGTCGCCGCCGAGCACGTGCGCTCGACGGTCGCCGCGATCCGGGGCCTCGTCGAGCACTAGCCCCGCCCGCCCCGCGATGGCCGGGCGTCACGACCGCGCGGCCACGGCCTGCCGGTACAGCCGCCCCGCCCGGTAGGAGGACCGGACCAGCGGACCCGACATGACGCCGGCGAAGCCCATCTCCTCGGCCTCCTGCCGCAGGTCGGCGAACTCCTGAGGTCGTACCCAGCGCGTCACGGGGTGGTGGCGCGTGCTCGGGCGGAGGTACTGGGTGATGGTGAGCAGCTCGCAGCCCGCGTCGAGCAGCTCCCGCATGGCCTCGGAGACCTCTTCGCGGGTCTCGCCGAGCCCGAGGATCAGGTTCGACTTGGTGACCAGACCGGCCTTCCGCGCCGCCGTCAGCACGCCGAGCGAGCGGTCGTGGCGGAAACCGGGCCTGATCCGCCGGAACAGGCGGGGCACCGTCTCGACGTTGTGCGCGAGGACCTCCGGGCGCGCGGAGAACACCTCGCCGAGCAGCTCGGGAACGCCCATGAAGTCGGGGATCAGCAGTTCCACGCCGCATCCCTCGACCGCCGCGTGGATGCGGCGGCAGGTCTCGGCGTACAGCCAGGCGCCGCCGTCGGGCAGGTCGTCGCGGGCGACGCCGGTCACCGTCGCGTAGTTCAGGCCCATGCGCGCGACCGACTCGGCGACCCGGCGTGGTTCGTCCCGGTCGTAGCCGGACGGCTTGCCGGTGTCGATCTGGCAGAAGTCGCAGCGCCGTGTGCAGCGCTCGCCGCCGATGAGGAAGGTGGCCTCCCTGTCCTCCCAGCACTCGTGGATGTTGGGGCAGGCGGCCTCCTCGCAGACCGTGTGCAGGCCGGCCGAGCGCACCAGGTCGTGCAGCTCGCGGGAGACCGGGCCCACGCGCATTCTGGCCTTGATCCAGTCGGGCCGCTTCTCGATGGGGGTCACGCTGTTGCGCGCCTCCAGGCGCAGCGTCCGCCGGGCCGGGGGGTTCGCGGCCGGACGCTCGGCGGCGGGGGCGCGGGTGTCGGGGGCGTCCATGCTCATCCCACCGTCCAGCCGCCGTCGACGATCAGGGACTGTCCCGTCACGTACCGGCTGAGCTCGCCGGCGAGGTAGACGTAGACGTCGGCGATCTCCTCGACCGACCCGAGCCTGCCGACGGGGATCCTCTCCACCATCTCGCTCCTGACGGTCTCGGCGTCGGCTCCGGTCAGCGCGGCGCGCTCGCCGACCAGCCGGTCGATCATTTCGGTCGCCACCTGGCCGGGGCAGACCGCGTTCACGAGTACGCCGTGCGGGGCCAGTTCCGCGGCCATCGACTCCATCAGCCCGATCACCCCGAACTTCGACGCCGAGTAGGCGGCGTTCTCCCTGCCGCCGCGGCGTCCGAACAGCGAGGAGGAGAAGATGATCCGTCCCCCGGCGCCCCGCTCCACCATGCGCGCGGCGAAGGCGCGCGCCGTGACGAACGCGCCGGTCAAGTTGACGTCGAGGACACGCCGCCACTCGTCTAGGCTGATGTCGAGCACGGGCTTGAGCAGCAGTGTTCCCGCGTTGGCGACCAGCACGTCCGGGTGGCCGGCGCGGTCGCGCACCTCGTCGGCCGCCTGCTCGACGGACGCCGGGTCGGCCACGTCCATGCGCACCGCGTGAACCGGGCGGCCGTGGGTCCTCTCGATCTCGGCCGCGGCGGACGCGGCCCTGTCCACGGCGAGGTCGGCCAGGACCACCGTCGCACCCTCCGCGGCGAACCGCTCGCCGATGGCCCGGCCGATGCCCTGGGCGCCTCCGGTGATGACGGCGACGCGCCCTGTCAGCGATCGGGATGACTGAATGTCCAATTTGTGGCCCTTCGCGGATATGGAGCGTGACACCCCTTGCGGAGTTAGGGCTATATATTATAAAAAAATCCGTAGTCGGCCAAGAGCCGTAGCAGCAGGAACGTGAACTGATGGTGGTCGGCCGGTTCGGAGGCACAGTGACCGACGTCATGCGAGGTGCCGCGCTCGCGCGCGACGAGCAACTGCAGATGCTGCGCCAGATGGTGCGCATCCGGCGTTTCGAGGAGCGGCTTGCGCTCCTGTTCAAACGGGGCAGGCTTCCCGGCTTCGTCCACCTCTACCTGGGAGAGGAGGCGGTCGCCGTCGGCGTGTGCTCGGCGCTGCGGGACGACGACCGGATCACCTCCACGCACCGCGGCCACGGCCACCTGATCGCCAAGGGCGCGCAGGTCGACCGCATGATGGCCGAACTGTTCGGCAGGGTGGACGGCTACTGCCGCGGCAAGGGCGGATCCATGCACATCGTGGACTTCAGCCTCGGCATCATCGGCACCAACGGCATCGTCGGCGGCGGCATCCCGATCGGCACCGGCTCCGCCTGGGGCGACAAGCAACTGGGCCGCGACAACGTCACGGTGACCTTCTTCGGCGACGGGGCCTCCAACCAGGGGGTCTTCTTCGAGGCGATGAACCTGGCGGCCATCTGGAAGCTGCCGGTGGTCTTCGTCTGCGAGAACAACGGCTACACCGAGTGGACTCCCACGCACCGGCTCACCGCCGGGAAGATCGCCGACCGCGGCGCGCCCATGGGCATCCCGGGTGTGCAGGTGGACGGCAACGACGTGCTCGCCGTACGGCAGGCGACCGAGGAGGCGGTGGCCCGCGCCCGCGCCGGGGATGGCCCGAGCCTGATCGAGGCCGCCACCTACCGGTGGCACGGCCACAACGAGGGCGAGGAGGCGTTCGCCGGGCAGTACCGCCCGCAGGACGAGCAGGACGACTGGCGGGGCAAGGAGCCCATCGCGAGGTTCCGCCGGCACCTGATCGACGCCGGGATCGCCGGCGAGGGGGAACTGGACCGGATCGACGCTGAAGAAGTGGCCGCCGTGGACGCCGCGGTCGCCTTCGCCGACGCCAGCCCCTTCCCCGACGCCGACGAGGCGCTCGCCCACCTGTATGCCGACCGTACGGAAGGTGCCCGCCCGTGAGCAGGAAGATCTACTACATCCAGGCCATGCAGGAGGGCCTGAGGGCGGCGATGGCCGAGGACGACTCCGTCGTGGTGATCGGCGAGGACGTCGACCGGTCGATCATCGGCGCCACCCGGGGCCTGGTCGGCGAGTTCGGCGAGGACCGGGTGCGCAACACCCCCATCTCCGAGGCCACGTTCGTCGGCGCCTGCGTGGGCGCCGCCGCCGTCGGGCTGCGGCCCGTGGTGGACCTCATGGTCGGCTCCTTCTTCTACGTCGCCATGGACCAGGTCGCCAACCAGGCCGCCAAGCTGCGCTACATGTCCGGCGGCCAGGTGGACCTGCCCATCGTGTACTTCACCGCGACGGGCCCGAGCGGCTCCGGCGCGGCGCAGCACTCGGAGAACCCGCACCCGATGCTGATGAACGTCGCCGGGCTCAAGATCGTCATGCCCTCAACGCCGTACGACGCCAAGGGACTGATGCTGTCCGCGGTCCGCGAGCCGAACCCGGTCGTCTACTTCCAGGACTTCGTCCTCGGCGGCACCAAGGGCGAGGTCCCCGAGGAGCCGTACGCGATCCCGCTCGGCGTCGCGGACGTCAAGCGCAGGGGCACGGACGTGACCGTGGTCGCCATCGGCGCGACCGTGCCGAAGGCGCTCAAGGTGGCCGCCGCCCTGGAGAAGGAGGGCATCTCGGCCGAGGTCGTGGACCCGCGCACGCTGGCGCCGCTCGACACCGACACGATCCTGGAGTCCGTCGGCAAGACGGGCCGGCTCGTCGTCTGCGACAGCGCCCGGCTCACCTGCTCGGCCGCCAGCGAGATCGTCGCCACCGTCACCGAGAACGCCTACGGCGTGCTCAAGGCCGCGCCGCAGCGCGTGGCCTGGGAGGACGTGCCGGTGCCCTTCTCGCCGGTCCTGGAGAAGCGGGTGCTGGTGGACGAGGACAGGATCAGGGCCGCGGTCATGAAGACCCTCGCCTGACGGCCCGCGGAAAGGACACGGATGGACATCACGCTGCCCAAGTGGGGCATGTCAATGCAAGAGGGCGTCATCACCGAGTGGCACGTCCAGGTCGGCGACACCGTCACCGAGGGCCAGCCCGTCGCCACGGTGGAGACCGAGAAGGTCGACGCCGAGGTCGAGTCGCCGGGCGACGGGACCGTCACGGAGCTGCTGGTGACGGCGGGCGACACCGTGGAGGTCGGCGCCGTCATCGCCCGCCTCAGCCCATGACCGGCCAGGAGACCCCGCAGGCCGAGCAGACCGAGCGCGCGACGGAGGTGCGCCGGCCGCTGTCGCGGATGCGCGCCGGGGTGGTGCGCACGGTGGAGGCCAGCGCGCGGGTCCCGCAGTTCAGCGTGGACGTGGAGATCGACACCGGGGCGCTGGCCGCGCTGCGCGCGTCGGGGACGGCGCTGTCGTACTCCGACGCGCTCGTCGCGGCCTCGGCCCGTGCCCTCCGGGAGTTCCCCGTGGTCAACGCCCGCTTCGACGGGGACGCGATCGTGGAGAACCCCGACGTCAACGTCGCCTTCGTCGTCGGGCTCGACGACGGCCTGATCACCCCGGTGATCCAGGGGGCGGACACGAAGGGCCTCCCCGAGCTCGCCGCGGAACGGGTCCGGCTGACCGAGGCCGCCAGGAACGGGAAGCTGCGTCCCGCGGAGCTCTTCACGGCGACCTTCACGATCTCCAACCTCGGCCCGTTCGGCGTCACCAGGTTCCAGGCGATGGTCCTGCCGCCGCAGGCGGCGATCCTCGCCGTGGGATCGGCCCGCGGCTCCCGACTCACCCTCACGCTGACGTGCGACCACCGGGTCGTCGACGGCGTGCCGGCGGCCCGATTCCTGACCCACGTCGGCGAACTGCTGGAAGCACCTGAGTGGATGAAGGTGATCGCATGACCGATCTGACCGTGAGCCGCGAGGACGTGAGCCTCGATCTGGCCGGCCGGTTGCTGGACGGCGTACGCGCCGAGGCCGAGAGTCGCGGGGTGGCGATGGGAGCGGCCGTCGTCGACCTCGGCGGGCAGGTGGTCGCCGCCATGCGCATGGACGGGGCGCAGATCGTCGCGCTTCCCCTCGCCATCGACAAGGCGTACACCGCGGTCGGCTGCGGGCTGCCCAGCCACGTCTGGGCGGAACGCTCCCAGCCCGGGGGCCCCGACTGGGGGCTCAACACCACCCTCGGCGGGCGCTTCGTCGTCTTCGCCGGCGGCATGCCCATCAAGGTGGGCGGCAGGCTCGTCGGCGGCCTCGGCGTCAGCGGGTCGGCGGCCGACGTCGACCAGGCATGCGCGGACGCGGCACTCGCCGCCGCCGGCCTGACCACCGCCTGACGGCACGGAAAGGCGTGACGAGACCCCGTCACACCGCACTCCCGCACCGGGGTGTCGTCACGACCACCAGAAAGTCCGCTGGAGCCCGTTTCGCAACGTAACGGGCTCCAGCGGACTCAGACGTGGGATGACCGAAAATCGGCATCCATAGCAGGGAGAAAGCTCCGCGGCTTAGCCTGAAGGCGTCGAGGCTTCAGGAGGGGCGGGGCTATGTACGACAACGGCACTACCACCGGTGCCAGATTGCGCATGCTCCGCAAATGGCGGAAGAAGAGCCTGGTTGAACTCGCCGGGCAGGCGGGAGTCAGCAAGAGTTTCCTGTCGATGGTGGAGCGCGGGGAACGGGCCCTCGACCGGCGCTCCCATATCGCCGCGATCGCCCGTGCCCTTCAGGTCTCTGAGGCCGATCTCGTGGGCGGCCCGCACCTGTCACACGATCCGGTGCAGTCCGGACCGTACGCCTACGTTCCCGCACTGCGTGTAGCTCTGGAGACCAACAGCCTCACCAGCGCCGCGACGGACCATGCCCGTCCCCTGCCCGACCTTCTTGAAGATGTGGCGAAGGTCGATGCGCTGACGGCGGCCTCGGATTACCTCGCGATCGGGCGAATGCTCCCCGGGATCATCGATGAACTGCATGTGCACATCGCCGCACCGGCGGACGAGCAGCAGATGCGGCGTGCTCTGGAAGCACTCATCGAGGCATGCCGGTTCGCCGTGACCCCACTCAAGGAACTCGGTCATCCCGACTTGGCGCATCTCGCCGCCGTGCGAGCGGCCGAGGCCGGGGTGGTCCTGGGCGATCCGGTTCAGCAGGGCAAGGCGGACTTCCTCCGTGTCCAGACCATGCCCCGAGAGGGGAGTTGGGACCGCACACTGCGGGCTGCGGAGCAGGCGGCGGACCGGATGCAGCCGCACCTCGCCGAACCTGGCGCGGTACCTGTGTGCGGCATGCTCACGTTGACGGCCGCGCTCGCCGCCGCCTCGGTGCACAACAACGCCGGGGCCGCGCACTGGCTGCGCGAGGCCGCTGACCTGGCAAAGCGGGTGTCCGACGACATGACGGCCAACTGGGCCGCCTTCTCCACGACGAACGTGGGGATCTGGAACGTGGCCATCGCTGTGGAGCGCGGAGAGGTCGGCGGCGCCGTACTCGACCTGGCGGGCCGGGTGCGGGAGGACAAGGCGCTCGCCCGCCCGAGCCGGTACGTCAGCATGATGGCTGATGTGGGTCGTGGCCTGGCGCGCGAGAAGACGTCTCGGCACCAGGCGATCGGATGGCTGCGACGTGCCGAGACGGCGGCGCCTCAGCGCGTCCGGAACTCCCCCCTGATCCGGGAGACCGTGGCGGTTCTGCTCAACCAGCAACTCCTCGCCGCCGGCGGCAGGGAACTGCGTGGCATGGCCGCCCGTATGGGGCTCCCGCACTGACCGGATCCGGCCAATCTGCCGGTAGTTCACACCCGTGGAATCCGTGTGTCATCTGTCGCCTACGTTCTGTCACCATGCGAACGTTCTGCGCGCCGTCGATTCGTGACGGCGCCATCGCAGCCACAGGGCTACGTGATGAACAACGCAACGTCGTTCGCTTCTACCCGTAACACGTAGGCGGGCTCGCCCGGCGCTGCACACGACCGGACGAGCCCTTGACCGCACACTGGAGGTGCGATCCGATGCCCAATCCTAGGGTTGTCCCGATCCGACCGACTCCCCGTGTCATACGTATCCGGCATCGCGCCGACACCCCGCCCAAGCCGCTCGGGTGCCGCTGGTGCGGGCACCCGCCCTACGCGCACGAGGCAGCGAGCCTGCCGCACCGCCGTGTCCACCACTGGGAGCAGCCGACCCCGGCGCAGGTCCGCGCCCGCATGGCCTCCCGGCGGCGCCTGGGCCTGTGCGCGTCCTTTCCCGCAGGTCCCGCGCGTCCGGCGGCGGTCCACCCGCCCGCCGGTACCCGCAGCGTCAGGCCCGGCCGCCTCGTGGAGGCCGCCGCCTACGGCCGGGGCCGGGCGCCCGACATCCCGGGCTCCGGTAACCGGCGCGTGCCACACCCGCATGGGGCGGCGGCGTGAGCCGCGCGGCGGGGCGGCACGAGGTGGGCGCGCCCGTCACCCGCGTTCGGCCGTTGCGGTGGGATGAGGACAAGAGGGCGACGGCCGCGCGGCTCGATCAGCTCGAACCCGGCTGGCACGTCATGTACGGCCTGTGGAGCCGCAGGTTCTTCGCCATCGCCATCTGCTGCCCGGTGGCCCTGATGGTCGAGGCGCTCACGGCGGAGGAACTGCGCGAGCGGATGCGCGAGGGCGAGTCGGAGGCGATGGCCGCGAGGGGGCCCGGCTCGCTGAGGGTCGCATGAGCCGCGCAGCAGGGAGGCACACCCGCCGTGGTAGCGATGTGCCCGACGTGTACGGCATGTACGACGCCCGGCCTGTCGTCGGCGGCTACGTGCCCCAGCACGGCGAGGCGCCCCGCGAAGGATGGCACAGGGCGCTGACCGTGGAGTACCGGCTCGCCGCGCTCAACCGGGACTACCCCGCTTGGCGCATCACCTGTGTGCGCCGATCGGACGGCGGGCACGGCGGCTGGTGGGCCTTCCGCCGTGCCGGGCTCGACGCCACCGAACGCGCGGCCGGGCTGTACCCCTGCATCGCGCGGCGCACCGTGGCCGACCTGGTGATGGAGGTCTGCGCGCAGGACGACATCACCGGCAGGCTCCGCGACGTCCGAGCCGGCGCGGAAGCGGATCTTGTCCAGAAAAGGGACCGATGATGGCGCCCCGTAAGGACGTCAGATGGCACGGTGACTTCCTGCGCCTGGTCGAAGACGGTCTGAGCTTCAAGGCCGCCGCCGGCAGGCTGGGCGTGGGCACCGCCACTCTCACCAAGCACTTCCAAGCCGACCCCGCCTTCCACGCGCAGGCGCGCCGCGTGCGGCACCGCCGGCTGCACGGCCCCGCCACCGACACCACCTGGCACCCACGGCTGCCACCGCTGCTGGCCGCCGGGCTGTCCATCCCCCGGGCGGCGACCAGGATAGGCCGGAGCGAGATCACCGTGCGCAACCACCTGAAGCGCTTCGCCTCACTGCGCGCGGCGGTCGACGAGGCGCTGTGCCAGGCAGGCCGCCCCCCGCTCTTCGTCGTCGAAGGAAGGGCAGGTCCGTGGAGCATCTGACCGGCGGCGACGTCGCGGCGTTGACGATCGCCGTCCTGTTCACGGCAGGCTGTCTGGTGCTGGCGTGGGTGGCACACCGTGACAGCCCGGACGATTCCGATGACGACACCGACCGGCTCACATGGTGACGCGGCGTTCCCGTCGGCGGGCGAGCCGTGCCCGATGCCGGGGACGGCGTCAGGCGAGTCGCTGACATCTCACGATGTGGGGGATGGGCCTCTCGGACGTTGTTCGGGGCTTCGGAGGTCGTTCAAGCGGTGAGGAAGTCCAGGGCGGCCCTGGCGTAGATCTTCGCGCAGTCGACGACGTCCTGCTCCTCGGCGTAGTCGTCGATGCCCGCGGCGAGGACCGGCTGCGGGCCGAAGCACAGTGCCGGCACGCCGAGGGCCCGCCAGCGGCTGGCGTCGCTCGCGGGCAGCCTGATCGTGTACTCCGGCTCCGCGCCCCGCACCTCGCGGAACGCGCCGGCCAGCGCGCTGACCAGCGGGGAACGGGTCCCGGTCCAGTTGGCGTCCCAGCCCTTGATCCTGGACCAGTCCGCGCCGGGGATCCGCGCGGCGATGCGGCTCACCTGGTCCTCGACGTCGCTCATGCGGATGCCCGGCGGCAGCCGGAAGTCCACCGCGGCGGCGGCCCTCGTGGAGATCTGGCTGACGTAGGAGCCTCCCTCGACCGTGCCGGGGTTGGCGGACAGGCGTGCGGAGGGGTCCTCGCCGGAGGCGCGGACGTCGGCCAGCTCGGCGGGCAGCGTGGTGCGCCATCCGTTCAGCTCGTCGACGGCCGCGACGAACCTCGCGAGCCGGGGGACCGCGCCGGAGCCGCTCTCCGCCAGCGAGGAGTGCCCGCCGTCGGCCGTCGCGGACAGCTCCAGCCAGAGCACGCCCTTCTCCGCGACCGCGAGCCGCATCCAGCCCGGCCCCTCCCCGCAGATCAGCCCGTCGCCCCGCAGCTCGGGCAGCGCGCCGAGCAGGTGGGCGGCGCCGTTGTCCCCGAACACGCACTCGTCGGACACGGCGGTGAACGTGATCGTGCCCGGCCAGCGGTCGGCGTGCCGGGCGAGCAGTGTGTAGGCGAGGCTCATCGCGGCGACGGCGCCCTTCATGTTGCCCATGCCCAGGCCGTACAGGCGCCCGTCCTCGCGGGTCATCTCGTGGACGGGGACCGACCAGAGCGATTCGTCGCCCGGGTCCATGGTGTCCATGTGCACGTTGAGCACGAGGTGCGGGCCGGGGCCCGTGCCCTCGATCCGGGACACGACGTTCGGCATCACCGGATCGACTCTGAGGAGGTCCGGCTCGCACCCGTGCTCACGCAGGTAGCCGGCCACGACGTCGGCCACCGCCCTGGTGTCGCCGGGCGGGTTGACGCTGGGGGCCGCGACGAGCCGGCCGCACAGCGCGACGAGGTCCTCGCGGGCGCCGTCGACCAGGGCGTCCAGTTCTTCGGACAGGGACATTGTTCTCCTTACTGAGGGATGCCGGGCTGAGGGATGCCGGGCTGGGAGATGCCGGGCCGAGGGGGCTTGGCCGCGTTCGAGGGACCGCGGCGTTCCGGGCCCGCTAGACGGACGGTTCCGCGACGGCGGCGTGCACCTGCCTGCGCCAGTCGCCCGCGCAGAAGACCTCGCCGTTCTCGGCGCCCGCGGCGACGACGGCGCCGAGCCGCATGTCGGCGCCGGGGACGCGGGTGACGCGGTGCCCGCGCCGGGCGAGGTCGCCGGCGCTCGCGTGGCCGTCCTCGACGAGCAGCAGCCCCTCCTCGCTGCGCCACCGCGGGGCGCGGACGGCGTCGGCCAGGGAGCTTCCGGTGAAACGCACGCGCGCGAGCACCTGGAGCAGGGTCTGCACCTGGCCGTCGGCGCCGGGGGTGGCGAGCGCCGTGACCCGGCCCGGCGCGGTCAGCAGCGCGGGGGCCAGGGTGTGCACGGGGCGGCGCGCCGGGCCCGGGTCGTTGGGGGGAGCGGTGAATCCGCCCGCGCGGTTGTTGAGCGTGAACCCGCCTTCGGGCACGAACGTGCAGGACCCGAAGTCGTCGAACACGCTGACCAGCGACGACACGACGTGCCCCGCCGGGTCGGCGGTGGCGACCCCGGCGGTGTGCAGGTAGGCGCGCGGCCCGCCGCGCAGGGAGGACCGTTCGAGATCCACCCGCAGCGGGACGTCGAGGAGCCGGGCGCCGTCCCGGGCGCACCGGTCACGGGCGGCGAACACCGCCTCGGTGAGCTCCACGCAGACGTGGTCGAGCGGCCCCGGCACGCCCTCGCGTTCCAGCCAGGCGAGCGCCATGGCGAGCAGCACGCCTTGACTGGGGGACGGCTGCACGAACGCCGTGCCGCCGTCCCACGGCGTGCCGATCGGGGGGCCGGTCGGGGTGCGGTGGCGGGCGAGGTCGTCCTCGGTGAGCAGGCCGCCGTCGCGCCGTACGGCGGCGGCCACCGCGCCGGCCAGGCGCCCCTGGTAGAAGGCGGGTGATCCTTCGGCGGCGATCCGTTCCAGGGTGCGGGCCAGCTCCTTCTGGGTCACGAGGTCGCCGGGCGCCGCGTCGAGCAGCGGCCAGCCCTCGGCCCCGCCGCGCAGCAGCCGCGCGCGCTGGGCGCGGACGGCGGCGGCGAGCGGTTCGCTCACCCGCATCCCGTCGGCGGCGAGCGCGATGGCGGGGGCGAGCACCTGGGCGAGCGGCAGCCGGCCCCACCGGTGGCTCATGACCTGCCAGGCGTCCACGATGCCGGGCACGGTGACGCTGCCGCCGCCGTCGGAGCACAGCGCGCGGGGGGAGGCCGCGGCCGTCGCGCCGGCGCCGGTCACCGCCGTCACCCGGCCGTCGGGCGTGCGCACCAGGCAGAGCGCGTCCCCGCCGAGCCCGCAGGCGTCCGGCATGAGAACGGTGAGCACCGCCTGGGCGGCGATGGCGGCGTCCACGGCGTTGCCGCCCGCGGGGAACACGGCGAGCGCGGCCTCGGTGGCCCGGGGGTGGGCCGTGGACGCGGAGCCGGGCGAACTTGCCATTGACCCCTCCTCTGCATATAGAAGATAATTTATAAAACATACTCGGAGGTGGCAATGGCATCGGTTCTCGTCGCGGGCGGCGCGACCGGCATCGGCAGAGCGGTGGTCCAGGCGTTCCGACAACGCGGCGACAGCGTGCTGCTCGCCGACCGGAACCTCACGGCCGCGCGCGAGGTCGCCGAGGAGGCGGCGCCGGGCCCGCTGCGGATCCTGGAGTGCGACTTCGCGACCGCGCACGGGCCGGGGGACGCCGTGCGCGCGGCCGTCGAGTTCGGCGGCGGCCTCGACGTGGTCTTCTACAACGCCGGCGTGCTGCTCGCCGCACCGCTCGCGGAGTGGACGGTGGCGCAGTGGGACCTGTCCATGCAGGTCAACCTGCGCGCGCCCTTCCTCGTCGCGCAGGCCGCCGCGCCGCACCTGGAGAAGTCCCCGCTCGGGCGGCTGATCTTCACCTCGTCCACCGGCGCGCTGCGCGGGCACGCGGGCATGCCCGCCTACCACGCCTCCAAGGCGGGGCTGGTGAACCTGGCACGCGCGCTGGCCGACGAGCTGTCACCGCACGGCGTCCGGGTGAACTGTATCTGCCCGGGATGGGTGGACACCCCCTTCAACGACGCCTTCTGGCACCACCAGGCCAGCCCCGCCGAGGCGCTCAAGGAGCTGGAGTCCCGCATCCCGCTGCGCCGCCAGGCGCAGCCCGAGGACATCGCCGGTCTGGTGATGTTCCTCGCCGCACCGGAGTCCGGCTACATCACCGGCGAGTCGATCGTCATCGACGGCGGATACTCCGCCGTCTGACACCCCCACCAGCAGGAGTTCTTCATGCGTTACCGCCTGTCGGTCAACCGCGCCGCCCGTCCGCGGGCCGACCTGGGCGCGTTCAACCCGCCCGACCGTGCCCCCCTGGAGTTCCACCGGCGCCTGCCCGGCTACGCCCGGACACCGCTGACCGCGGCGCCGTCCCTCGCGGAACGGGCCGGCGTGGCCGAGGTGATGGTCAAGGACGAGTCGTCGCGCCTCGGGCTGCCGTCGTTCAAGATCCTCGGCGCGTCGTGGGCGGTGGCCCACGCCGTGCGCGAGGAATGGGGCGCCGACCTCAGGGCCTGCCGGTCCGTCGAGGAGATGCGGGACCTGCTGCGCCCGCTCGGCGACCGGACGCTCGCCGCCGCCACCGACGGCAACCACGGGCGGGGCGTGGCGCGCATGGCGGCGCTGTTCGGATGGCGGGCGCACATCTTCGTGCCGCTCGGCACCGTGCCCGCGCGGATGGAGGCCATCAGGGCCGAGGGCGCGGAGGTCACCGTGGTCGACGGCACCTACGACGAGGCGATCGAGCGTTCGGCCGCGGAGGCGGGCGAACGCACTCTGGTGATCTCCGACACCTCCTGGCCCGGGTACGAGTCCGTGCCGCGCGCCGTCATCGAGGGGTACTCGACGCTGTTCCACGAGGTCGCCGACCAGCTCGCCGCGACGGGCGCGGGACAGCCGGACGCGGTGGTCGTCCAGGCGGGCGTGGGCGCGCTGGCGGCGGCGGCCGTGCGGCACTTCCGCGCCGGCTCCCTCGCCGTCCCGCCCCGCGTGATCATCGTGGAGCCCGAGACCGCCGCCTGCCTGTTCGCCTCCGCCGAGGCGGGCGCGCTCGCCGAGGTCCCCGGCCCGCATCCGTCCATCATGGCGGGGCTCAACTGCGGCCGTCCCTCGCCGCTGGCATGGCCGCTGGTCGTCCAGGGCACGGACGTCTTCCTCAGCGTGGAGGACGAGGCGGCGCGCGAGGCGATGCGCGTGCTGGCGAAGGAGTCCGTCGTCGCGGGCGAGACCGGCGCGGCGGGGGCGGCGGGCCTGCTGGCCGCCGGGCCCGAGGCGCTCGGGCTCACGCCGGAATCGCGGGTGCTCATCCTCAACACCGAGGGCGCCACCGATCCGGACGCCTACCGCGGCATCGTCGGAGCCGCCTCGTGACCGGCCGCGCCGTGGGGGCGGCATGAGCGCGGGCGCGGCGGCGCGCACCGCCGGACGTGCCCGCGCGGCGCCCTCCGCCGGGCCACGGACCCGCGACACCCTGCTCGTGCTGCTCACGGTCGTCTCCGGTGTCGTGGACGTGGTGGGGTTCGTGGGCCTCGACCGGGTCTTCACGGCGAACATGACCGGCAACATCGTGCTGTTCGGGCTCGCCGCGGGAGAGGGGGCCGGCGGCGAGATGGTGCGCTGCGGGCTGGCCGTCCTGGCGTTCGCGGCGGGCCTCCTGGCCGGGTTCCGCATCGCGCGCTCGCCCGCGCGCGACGAGCTGTGGCCACGGCGGGTCACCTGGGCGCTCGTCGCCGACCTGGCCCTTCAGGTGGTGTTCCTCGCCTGGTGGGCCGGTACGGGGGCGCGCCCGGGGCCGTGGGCCGAGGTCGGGCTGATCGTCCTGTCGTCCGCGGCGATGGGGATCCAGACCGCCGCCGCGCGGCAGCTCAACGCGTACGGGATCACCACCACGTTCGTCACCGGGACGCTCACGTCGCTGTGCGGCGGCCTGGTCGCGGGCGAGCGTGGCGGCTCGGCGCAGCGGTCGCTGGTCATCGTGGGGCTGGCCGTGGGCGCGGCCGCAGGCGCGGTCCTCATGCGGGTGTCGCCCCTGGCGGCGGCCGTGGCGGGGCCCGCCGTCGTCCTGGTCGTGATCCTCGTCGCGGTCTTCCGGTTACACGGTGCTTCACAGCCGCAGGGGACCAAAGTTAAATAATTTATACTCTATCCATTTTACCTCATCTCTACTACGGTGCTTTCCACCCACAACGTTCTAGGGGGTCATCGATGAGAACATCGAGGACACGACGCGGAGCCGTGCTGGTCATGGCCATGGTCGCCGCCTCCATCACCAGTGCGTGTGCCGTCGGAGTCGAGTCCACGAGCGGCACCGCGAGCGCTCCCAAGGCCGAGGACCGCGCCGGAGCGCCACGCACGACGGGCTTCCCTTCGGCGGTGACGACGGCCTGCCAGGCCGGCGCGTCACCCACGATCGACGAGATCCGCAAGCGGGGCGAGCTCCGCTGGGGAATCGGCGTCTCCCCGCCCTTCGGCTTCAAGCAGCCCGACGGGAGCTGGGGCGGGGTCGAGGCCGACAACGCCCAGGAACTCGCCGCGATCCTCGGCGTACGGCCCGTCATCCAGGACTACGACTACAGCCTCATGACCGTCGCCCTCCAGTCGAAGAAGGCCGACATCGTGGGCGCGCAGCTGTTCATCACGCCGGAACGTGCCAAGGCCATGGACTTCAGCACGCCCTACTACCTGTCGGGCCAGCTCTTCTACGTGCGGGCCGACTCCTCCTTCCAGACCATCGACGACATGAACAAGGCCGGGGTCCGCTTCGTGTACGGCACGGGCGGCGGCCAGGGACCGCTCGCGGAGAAGTACATCCCCAAGGCCGGCGTGTCGGACGCCCCTCTTCGCGGCCAGCTCCTGCTGTACGAGTTCCTGGCCAGCGGCCAGGCCGACGTCAGCATGGTCGAGGCCGCCCCCATGGCCGTCCTGCTGAAGAAGTACCGGAGCCCCGCGCTGGCGGCGATCGGACTCAAGGGCCGGGTCACCGGGGACAAGGCGCGGAAGGACGAGATCATCGACCCCTTCAAGGTCGCGTTCGGCCTGGGCAAGACCGATCCGGGCTGGCGGACCTGCGTCGACGCCTGGGTCGAGGACGCCACCACGAGCGGGCGCATGGACCAGCGCATCGACTACTGGCTGGCGCAGAACATCGCAGGTTGACCGTACGACGTCCGGGCGTCACCGAGGACGGCGCGCGGAGAACGAGGGCAGATTCCGATGAGCTATGAGTTCGACTTCGCCTGGGTCCCCGACACGTTGCCCGTCTTCGCGCGCGCCGCCGCGCTCACCGTGCAAATCCTCCTGTGGGCCGCGATCCTGTCCATGGCGATCGGCCTGGTCACCGGACAGATGCTGATGTCCAGGCACGCGTGGCTGCGCGTCCCGGCCCGGGTCTATGTGGACTTCTTCCGGCTCACCCCGGTCCTGTTCCAGATCGTCGCGGTCTTCTTCCTGCTCCCGATGCTGTTCGCGGTCCAGGTGCCCGCGTTCACGAGCGGCGTCATCGCGCTGAGCCTCAACTACGGGGCGTTCTTCTCGGAGATCTTCCGGGCCGGGGTGCTCAGCCTGGACAGAGGGCAGTGGGAGGCCGCCGACGCCATGGGCATGACGCGCCTCCAGACACTGCGCCGCGTCATCTATCCTCAAGCGATCCGGCGCATGCTCCCCCCGATCGGCAGCATGCTCATCGGTCTCACCAAGGACACCAGCCTGGTGTCGGTCATCGGCGTCGCCGACCTGTTCAACACCGCCCAGACCGTCGGCGCCCGGACCTTCCGGCAGATCGAGGTCCTGCTCTTCATCTCTCTCTTCTACCTGGTGATCAACCTGCCGCTCGCCGCGTACGCCGAGCGGCTGAACCGAAGGCACAACATCCATGTCTGAGACGGAGACGGCCCGGCGCGGCGCCGGAAGCGAGACGGGACGGCCGCCGCTGATCCGGATCAGGAACCTGCACAAACGGTTCGGCGACAACGAGGTGCTGCGCGGCGTCGACCTCGACGTCCGCGAGGGCGAGGTCGTGACGATCATCGGGCCGAGCGGGTCCGGCAAGAGCACCCTGCTGCGCTGCGTCAACCTGCTGGAGATCCCCACCAGCGGAGAGGTGCACGTACTCGGGCAGCAGATCAACGCCAAGGGCGCCCGGCTGGACCGCATCCGGCGGGAGATCGGCATGGTCTTCCAGCAGTTCAACCTCTTCCCGCACATGACCGTGCTCGCCAACGTCATCGAGGGTCAGCGCACCGTGCAGCGCAAGTCCGCGCGTGAGGCGGAGGAGACCGCCCGCCGGATGCTGGCCAAGGTCGGCCTGGAGCACAAGGCGGACGCCAAGCCGCGCCAGCTCTCCGGCGGACAACAGCAGCGGGTGGCGATCGCCCGCGCGCTGGCCATGAACCCCAAGATCATGCTGTTCGACGAGCCGACCTCCGCCCTCGACCCCGAACTGCGCGCCGAGGTGCTCGACACCATGCGCGAGCTGGCCGCCGAGGGCATGACGATGATCATCGTCACCCACGAGATGGGCTTCGCCCGCCGCGTCGCCGACCGCGCCGTCTTCATCGACGGCGGCCTGATCGTCGAGGACGGCCCGCCCGGCGTGATCCTGCGCCGGCCGGAGACCGAGCGGCTGCACCAGTTCCTGAACGTCCTGCTGTGGGGTGAGGACGCATGACCCGCCCCCGGCTCCTACCGTCCCCACCCACGTGCCACCCAGGCTGACGACCCCGGTGGCGTGCGGCCTCGGGCACTCTCTCCCGCGGATGCCCGGGCAGGTCGTCGCTCCTCGCCTCGCCCCACCCCCAAGGAATGTGATCATATGAGCGAAGGAAAGAGCCGCGGTGTGGAAGTCCACCACATCGACGTCGTCGCCCCATCCGAACGCCACGGCAGGGCCCGCGACCTCTTCGCCGTCTGGTGCTCGGCCAACCTGAGCATCGGCCAGTTCGTCTTCGGCGCCCTCGCCGTCATCGTGGGCAACAACCTGCTGTGGGCGGTCGTCGCCCTGGTGATCGGCAACGTCGTCGGCGGGGCGTTCATGGCCCTGCACTCGGCGCAGGGCTCCCGGCTCGGCGTGCCCCAGCTCATCCAGAGCCGCGGCCAGTTCGGCTACTACGGCGCGCTGCTCCCCGTCATCCTGGCCGCGCTGCTGTACGGCGGGTTCTTCGTGGTCACCGCCATCATCGGCGGCCAGGCGCTCACCGCCGCCGTCCCCGCGGCCGAGCCGGAGATCGCCACCATCCTGGTCTCGCTGGTCAGCATCGGCCTGGCGCTGATCGGGTACCGCGTCATCCACCTGGCCGCCCGGCTCGCCGTCTGGCCGCTGTCCGTCAGCGTGCTCATCGTCGCCGTGGCGAGCATCCGGCACGGCGGGCTCGACTGGTCGCTCGGCGGCTTCTCCTGGGGGCCGTTCCTGACCGCGATCGGCCTGGTCGCCACCTTCCTGCTCACCTACGCGCCGTACGTCTCGGACTACTCGCGCTACCTGCCCGAGGACACCCCCGCCAGGTCCACCTTCGGCTGGACCTTCCTCGGCGCGACCACCGGGTACTTCGCCGCCGGGCTGGTCGGCGCGTTCCTCGCCGTGCAGTTCAAGGACCTGGACTCCATGGCCGCGG
Organism: Sphaerisporangium siamense; assembly: GCF_014205275.1. Lineage (NCBI taxonomy): Bacteria > Bacillati > Actinomycetota > Actinomycetes > Streptosporangiales > Streptosporangiaceae > Sphaerisporangium > Sphaerisporangium siamense. Next base: position 1,246,580 of record NZ_JACHND010000001.1, on the reverse strand, counting down.
TCCGCGCCGTCCTCGGCGACGGCCCGCTGACCTTCGTGGTCCTCATCGTCGGCGCCGCGGCCATCGGCGGGAACAACGCCCTGAACCTCTACGGCGGCATGCTCAACCTGATCACCGCGGTGAGCTCCGCGGTCAAGGTGAAGGCGTCGGTCACGTTCCGGGTCGTGATGCTGCTCCCGACGTTCCTCATCGGGCTCGCCGTCGCGATGTGGGCGTCGGACAACTTCGTGACGAACCTCAGCAACTTCCTCTCGTTCCTGATGCTCGGGTTCGTCCCCTGGGGAGCCGTCAACCTGATCGACTACTACCTGGTCCGCCACGGCGACTACGACGTGAACGCGTTCTTCGAGCCGCGCGGCCCGTACTACGAAGACGCCGCCACCTGGACGTGGAAGGGCATCGCGTGGAAGGCGATCCTGTCCTACGTCGTCGGCGTCCTCGCCTCGATCCCGCTGGTCGGCAACACCTGGTACACCGGCCCGCTGTCCGAGGCGCTCGGCGGCGCGGACCTGTCCTGGATCCCGGGCACCGTCGTCACCGGCGCCGTGTACCTCCTGCTGATGGGCCGCCGGAGCGCCCGGCGTCCCCAGCACGTGCTCGACAGGGTGTGATCTGATGACATCGCAGGCACGCCGCATGTACTCGCTGCAGTACGGCGCGGAACGGGTGACCAAGGGGCTGTCCATGCGCGGCGGCTCCGGGGTCCTGTACTGGGAGCCGCTGACCGGCGTCGTCGTCGAGACCGAGACCGGGTGGGTGCTCCTCGACACCGGGATGGGCCGCGCGGCCCTGGAGGACGAGGCCAACCAGCGGGCGTACGCGGCCGCCGCCGACGCCTACGGGGCCGACCCCGCAGAGACCGAATGGCACCTGTACCCCGCTCCTCCCGTGACCGGACGCTGGAACTGGGGCCTGCCGGGCGACCCGCTGGAGCGGGCGCTCGCCGGCGTCGGGCTGCGCCCCGGCGACCTCTCGCTGGCCTGCGTGAGCCACATGCACCTGGACCACTCGGGCGGCGTGCCGACCCTGGCCGCGGCCGGGGTCCCGGTGGCCATCCAGCGCGCCGAGCTGGAGTTCGCCAGGAGCGGCGTGCCGACGCTGGACGACGGTTACCGGCGGCAGGACTGGGAGCACGAGGTCGCCTGGCGGCTCCTCGACGGCGACGCCGAGCTGGCGCCGGGGGTGTGGGCCGTGGCGACCCCGGGACACACCCCCGGGCACATGTCCTACCGCGTCGATCTCCCCGAGACGGGCACGTGGCTCTTCGCCATGGACGCCGCCGACCTCGCGCAGAACTTCCACGACAGGGTTCCCTGCGGCTCCTGCGCCGGGGGGACCCCCGCCGACGAGAAAGCGGCGGAGGACTCCCTCGAACGGCTGCTCGGCGAGGCCAGGCGGCTACGCGCCCGCCTGATTCCCGGCCACGACCAGATCGTGCACAACGCCATCAGACACCCCGCCGGCGGCCATCGCTGACCGGCACGGCGGCCCTCGCGCCCCGCTCCACGAAGCGCGGCCTCCCCGCGCCGAGGCAGAGGGCCGCCTGCACCACGCAGATCGCCACCAGGAGCGCGACGGGCACGGACCACGATCCGGTGGCCTCCCGGAGCAGGCCGACGGTGAACGGACCGAACGCGGCCAGAAGGTAGCCGACGCTCTGCGCCATCGCCGACAGGGCCGCCGTGTCCTCCGCCGTGCGCGTGCGCATGCTGAACAGCGCCAGGGTCAGCGGGAACACGCCCCCGCCGACGCCGATGAACAGCGCCCACAGCCAGGGGACCGACTCGGGACGGAGCAGGAGGCCGAGCAGTCCGGCGACGTGGACGGCGGTCATGCCCACGCCGAACGCCCCCTGGCGCCGCATGCGCGCGGCCAGGATCGGCACGGCGAAGTACACGGGCACTCCGACGACCAGGGCGACGGCCAGCAGCGTGCCGGCCTCTCCCGGCGTGTAGCCGATGTCCAGGTAGATGGTGGGCAGCCACGCCATCACGACGAACGCGAGCAGCGACTGCGTCGCGAACAGCAACGTCACCGTCCAGGCGACCGGGCTGCGCGTCAGAGCGGACGTCCGGGCGCGGGGCTCGGCCGGCGCGGCGCCGCGCCGGGTGAGGGGCAGCCAGACCGCCAGGGCGGCGGCGGCGAGCACGGACCAGACGGCGAGGCCGCCCCGCCAGCCGCCGAGGACGTCGCCGGCCGGCACGGTCGCGGCGGCGCCGATCGCGGCCCCGGCGGACATGGCCGCGCTGTACGCGCCGGTCACCTCGCCGACGCGTGCCGGGAACTCCATCTTGACGATCACGGGGATGAGCACGTTCGCGCCCGCGATGCCGGCGCAGGCGACGAACGTGCCGGTCAGCAACGTGATCTCGCCGCCGGCGACCCGGATCAGCAGGCCGGCCAGGAGCAGCCCGACCGTGACGCCGAGCCCGGCCATCGCGCCCACGCGCCGGATCAGCCACGGCACGGCCAGCGCGACGCCGCCGAAGCACACGACCGGCAGCGCCGCCGCGGTGGACGCGGCGACGGCCGACATGGCGAGATCGGCACGCGCCTGGTCGAGCACGGCGCCGAGGCTCGTCACCGCGACGCGCAGGTTCAGGGCGACGAGCACGACCCCGGCCAGCATGCCGAGCGCCCGCCGCCTGCCGCGCGCGTGACCGGGCGGCGACGTGGCGGGCGCCCTCGCGTCCTCGTGGGTCCTGTGGCGGTGGTTCATCACACCCCGAGGACGGGCCGGGCGGCCGGCTCGGCGTCGGCCGTGTCCCTGGTGTCCGCCGCGACCAGCGCGCGTATCGCGTCGACGGCGGTGGCGAACAGCGGGTCCGTCGAGGGGGCGGCGCCGGTGGCCATGGCCTCCTGGCTCCACATCATCACGACGCTGCCCGCGCGCACGCCGAGGACCGCGCCGACGATGAACACCGCGGCCGTCTCCATCTCGGAGCAGACGGCCCCGCCGCGCCGCCAGGTCTCGAAGCGCTCGGTCAGGTGGGCCGCGAGCGGCATCCGTTCTGGCTCCATCTCGCCGTAGTAGGAGTCCTTGGTGTGCGCGGTCCCGCACCGGTACGGCACGCCCGCGCGGGCCGCGGCGCTCCGCAGCGCGAGCACCACGTCGATGGACGCGATCGCGGGGAACTCGACCGGCAGGTACTGCCGCGTCGTGCCCTCGTCGCGGATCGCGCCGGTGAGCACGGCCAGCTCGCCGTTCACCGTGTCGGACCGCATCGAACCGGACACCCCCACCCGGAGCATCGTGCCGACCCCGAGCGCGGCCAGCTCCTCCACGGCCAGCGCCGTGGACGGCCCGCCCACGCCGGTGGAGGTGACGACGACGGGCTCGCCGGCCACCGTGCCGCGCCAGGTCTCGAACTCCCGGTTGCGCGCCACGAACTCCGCGCCGTCCAGGAGCGCGGCGATCGCCGCCACGTGGTCGGGGTTGCTGGGCAGCAGAGCGTACCTTCCCACGTCCCCGGCGCGCAGGTGCAGGTGGTGGGCCAGCTTGTCGGTGCTCATCCGACTCCTTCCATCCGTCAATTGCGACGCTAGAGTGTCATATCTAGTCAATGTTCGTCACTATTGACATACATTCATCGGACTTCTACGGTTCCGGCTACGGTCTCGACGACACAAGGTCTCGACGACGAGGAGGAACCGTGCGGCACACGCCGGCGATGGAGTCCGCGCTTCTGGCGATCATGAACTCCCATGCGGGCCCGGTGGGGGCGCGCGCCGCCACCCGGCATCTCCGTGAGCACGGATTCGACATCAGCGAGTCGACCGTCAGCCGGCTGCTCACCGACCTCGACGAACGGGCCCTCACCCGGTCGCTGGGGAAGAAGGGCCGGGTCCTCACCGAGGAGGGGCGTCGTGTCGCGGCCAACCAGCGGCTGGACAGCCGCAGGGCGTCGTCGTTCGCCGACGCGCTCAGCCTGCGCGACGTCCACGACCTGGTCGACCACCTGGCCTGCCGCCGGGGGATCGAACGGGAGGCCGCGCGGGCCGCCGCGCTCCGGGCACGCCCGGAGGAGGTGTCCCACCTGCGCGCGATGGTCGAGGCGGGCGGCTCCGCGCGCCTGCAGGAGCGGGTCGCCTTCCACAAGACGATCGGTCAGGCCTCGCACAACAAGCAGGTCCAGGCGATCAGCACGACGCTCTTCGACGAGCGCCTCGACCCGCTGGAACGCCTGCTCATCATGATCGGAATCAGGCAGGATGCGCTGGTCCGCTGGGACCAGGAGCACCGTGACATCGTCGCGAGCATCTCAGACCGGGACGCGGACGGCGCCGAGCGGTTCATGGTCGTGCATCTCGACGGAATGATCCGTGAAACCGAGCAATTCGCCAACAGCGGCAACGCTCATCTCATCCACACGCTGCTCGCGGAAATCGATCTCGCGTAGAGCGCTCACTCCAATCACCACGGCGATCACGACGACCGCGTTCTCGGGAGCACGAATGACTCGTACCTCTGTCCGGCCCGGCATGGGCCGGCGTTCCTTCCTCCGCATCGGCGGCCGAGGCGCGGCCGTCGTGGCGGCCGGCTCGGCGGTCACCTGGCTGTCCGGGTGCGGGAGCGGCGAGACCGCCGCCTCGCCGAGCCGGCTCTCGGTGAAACTGGCCTGGATCCCGAACGTGGAGTACGCGGGCGTCTTCGTCGGCGTCAACGACGGCTTCTACACCAAGCAGGGGCTCACCGTCGACGTCCTCCCGGGCGGGCCGAACTCCGCGGTCGTCCCCATGGTCACCACCAACCGCGTCAACGTCGGCGTCGAGGCGATCCCGGAGAACGTCGCCACCGCCGTCGCCCGCGGCTCGAAGCTGAAGATCGTCGGTGCCGGGCTGCAGAAGAGCCCCGAGTGCTGGATCTCGCTCGCGGACAACCCCGTCAAGAGCCCGAAGGAGATCGAGGGCAAGAAGCTCGGCATCACGCTGGCCGGCAAGAACACCGCGCTCGTGTTCATGAAGCGCAACGGCGTGGACGTCAGTAAGGTCACGCTCGTCCCGATCCAGTTCGACCCGGCTCCCCTCGCCGCCCGCGAGGTCGACGCCATCTGGGGCTTCGCCTCCAACCAGCCGGTGTCGCTGGCGCTGCGCGGGGTGGAGACGCACGTGATGCCGCTGGCCGACTACGGGTTCAACCGCATGCAGAGCGTCTTCTTCGTCTCCCAGCAGACACTGGACGACCCCGCCGCCCGCGAGAACGCCCGCAAGTTCATGGCCGGCAGCAGGCAGGGCTGGGAGGCGGCGCTGCGCGACCACAAGCACGGCGCCGACGTCATCATCAAGAAGTACGGCGCCGACCTCGGCCTGAAGCTCGACGAGCAGATCAAGTCGCTCGACGCCATCGCGCCGTACGTCACCGGCGACGACGCCGCCGGCGGCAAGGGCCTCTTCTGGATGTCCGACGCCCTCATCCAGGAGACGATCACGAGCCTGAGCAGCATCGGGATCAAGCTCGACGCGTCGTTGTTCACGAACGAGCTGCTCGGGTGACCGGCCGCACCGGATCTGAGGAGAGAACAGTGCTCGAAACGGCGGCGACCGGCGACGCCACGGCGGACACGCGCGCGTCGGAAGGCATCCGCACCCAGGGCCTGACCAAGACCTTCGTGGACAAGGGGGCGTCGGTCGAGGCGCTCCGCGACTTCTCGTTCGAGTCCCGGCGCGGCGAGTTCGTCGGGCTGCTGGGGCCGTCGGGATGCGGCAAGTCCACGGTCCTGCGGGTGCTGGCCGACCTGGAGACCCCCAGCGGCGGGACGGTCACCGTCCACGGCCGCACCCCGCGCGAGCTGCGGGAGGGGCACGGCGTCGGCATCGCCTTCCAGGACGCCGGCCTGCTGCCGTGGCGCAGCGTGGAGGCCAACATCCGGCTCCCGCTGGAGGTGGCCGGCCGCCGCGACGGCGACACGGTCGCCGAACTGATCCGGCTCGTCGGCCTCAGCGGGTTCGAGAAGGCCAGGCCGTCGCAGTTGTCCGGGGGCATGCGCCAGCGGGTGTCGCTCGCCCGGTCCCTGGTCACCCATCCCGACCTCCTGCTCCTCGACGAACCGTTCGGAGCGCTGGACGACCTGACCCGCCAGCGGCTCAACTTCGAACTGCAGCGCATCTGGGCCGAGCGCGGCACGACCACCGTGCTGGTCACCCATGGCATCGCCGAGGCCGTGCTGCTCTCCGACACCGTGGTCCTGATGTCGCCGCGCCCTGGAACGATCCTGGACGTCGTCCGCGTCGACCTGCCGCGGCCGCGCACGCCCGAGATCCTGCACGACGCCGCCTTCCACGCCATCTGCGATGAGCTGTCGGAGAAGCTGTTCGCCGGCCACGGGGACGGGACGTCCCGGTGAGCGCCGTGGCCCGGGGCCTGCCCCTGCGCACGCGGCACGCCGTCGCGCCGCTCCTGACCGTGGTGGTCGTGGGCCTCGCCTGGCAGGCGGCGTCGCTGACCAGCCTCGGAACGCTGGTTCCGTCGCCCGGCGAGGTGCTCGGGCAGATGCGGGACGACGCCGGCTACTACCTGCCGAACCTGTCCGTCACGATGTCGTCCGCGCTGCAGGGCTACCTGTGGGGCAACGGCCTCGCCATCGGCCTGGCCCTGTGCACGCTGCCGTTCCCGCGCGTCCAGGCCATGTTCGAGCGGGTCGCGGTCGGCGCGATCGCGCTGCCGCTCATCGCCATCGCCCCGATCCTCGCGATCACCTTCCGGGGCGAGGTGCCGAGCGTGATCCTCGCCGCGCAGGCCGTGCTCTTCACCACCCTGGTCGCCGCCATCCTCGGCCTCAACAGCGTGGACAGGACGTCGGTGGACGTGGTCCGCGCCTGCGGCGGCTCGGAGTGGACGGTGATCCGCAAGGTCCGGCTGCCCGCGGCGATCCCGAGCTTCGTCGGCGGCCTCCAGGTCGCGGCGCCCGCCGCCATCCTCGGCGCCATCATCGGCGAGTACATGGGCGGCACGCAGGGCATGGGCGTCGCGATGATCCAGGCCCAGGGCGCCTTCGACATCCCCCGCGCCTGGGGCCTGGCCATCGTGACCTCGCTGGTCGCCGCCGTGGCGTTCGTGGCACTGCCGCTGATCGCGCGGACGGCGCTGCCGTGGACCCGCGCGATGGACACCGTGCTCGGGGCGCGGGCGGCCCGCCGCGGCCGGCGTGGCGGGGGCGAGGCCGCGCGCGTCCGGCGCGGCGTGCTCGCGGCGGCGGGCACGGTGGCGGGCACGGTGGCGGGGGTCGCGCTCTGCTGGTGGCTGCTCGTCCTCGTGGTGCCGGGCGGCGGCGCGGTGGCGCGGGGCCCGGTGGAGGTCGTGTCCTACTTCCTGACCGGCGACACCCAGCTCGTCACCGCCTCGGGCGAGCCCGAGGATCCGCTGCCGTACATGTTCACGTCGCTGCTGCAGACCATCGGCGACGCGGGCGTCGGTTTCGTGGTCGGGCTGGTCCTCGCGCTGGCGATGGCCGTGGTCGCGCACGAGTTCCCGGTGATCGAGCGGGTGCTGATGCCCATGTCGATCGCGCTGCGGTCGATCCCGATCGTGGCCGCGATGCCGCTGCTGGCGCTCATCTTCGGCCGGGGCCTGCTGGCCGTCACCGTCCTGATCGCGGTGATGACGTTCTTCCCGATCCTCGTCAACGTCCTGCTCGCCATGCGGGCGGTGCCGCGGAGCGCCAAGGACCTGCTCACCGCGGTCGGCGCCGGCCGGTGGCACCATCTGACCAAGCTGCTGATCCCGTACGCGCTGCCCGCCCTGCTGGCCTCGGTCAAGATCGCGCTGCCGCTGTCCATCGGCGCGGCCATGGTGGCGGAGTGGCTCGCGACCGGCTACGGGCTCGGCGCGTCGATGACCGTCGCCGCCACTCTGTCGGACTACGACTTCGTCTGGGGCGGGGTCGCCATCGTCCTGCTCGCCTCGCTCCTGGCCTATCACCTGGCCGGCGCTCTTGAGGACTCCGCGCTCCGGCGCCTGGAGTAACCGACAAATCCCAACGATTCACGTATCAGCAACTTCGAACAGCGTGGGAATCACTATGCCCAGAATTGTCCTGTCCAACGTCCGGGTGAACGGCGCGGGAGACCCGCAGGTCGTCACGGTCGCCGACGGAAGGATCCAGTCCGTCGGCGCGCAGGCGCCCGCCGACCTCGGCCCCGCCGACCACGTCGAGGACCTCGGCGGGCAGATCCTCCTGCCCGGCTTCGTCGACGGCCACGCCCACGCGGACAAGAGCATGTGGGGCGAGCCGTGGGCCCGGCGGACGTCGGCGCCGATCACGATGGAGCAGATGTTCGAGGACACCCTGCGGCAGTGGGAGGCCACCACGACCCCGGTCGCCACCCGGGCGCGCGCCTTCCTGGACAAGTGCGTGACCTACGGGTCCACGTCCATCAGGACCTTCGCCGACGTGGCACCGGAGATCGGCCTCGACGGCGTCCACGGCATGCTCCAGGTGCGCGAGGAGATGGCCGAGCTCACCGACCTGAGCATCGTGGCGTTCCCGCAGCTCGGCCTGCTCAGGAAGCCGGGCACCGCCGAACTGCTCGAACAGGCCCTGCGCGACGGCGCCGACGCGATCGGCGGGATCGACCCCGCGGGCGTCGACGGCGACGCGTCCCGCCAGCTCGACGTCGTCTTCGGCCTCGCCGAGAAGTACCAGGTGCCGGTGGACTTCCACCTGCACGAGTCCGGCGAGCTCGGCATCTGGCTCATCGAGCGGATCGCCGCGCGGGTCAAGGCGCTCGGCATGCGGCACAAGGTCAGCCTCTGCGACGTGTTCAGCCTGGCCGACCCGACGCCGGCGCAGCTCGCCCACCTCGGATCGGTGCTCGCCGAGGCGGGCATCACCGTCGCCGTCGGCGTCCACGGGCTCCTGCCGGTGCCCGACGTCAAGGCCCTGCACGCGATGGGCGTGCGGATGTGCCTGGGGTCGGACTCCTCGCGCAGCCTCTGGTCGCCGTGGGGCGAGGGCGACATCCTGTCCAGGGCGATGTTCATGGCCTACAAGTGCTACTGGCGCAGGGACGAGGACCTGGAGTTCGCGCTCACCATGGGCACGACCCTCGGCCGCCAGGCGCTCGGCTTCGAGGCGTGCGACCTCAAGGCCGGGGACGTCGCCGACCTGGTCGTCCTGCCCGGCGAGGCGATCGGCGAGATCGTCGTGGCGCCGCCGCAGCGGACGCTCGTCATGAAGCGCGGGAAGATCGTCGCCCGCTCCGGCGCCCTCACGGCCGGCGCGGCCCCCGGGTCCGGAAGGACGTCGTGACGCCCTCGGCGCGGCCGACGCCCGTCTACCTCGACTGCGACACCGGCGTCGACGACGCGCTCGCGCTCGCCCTGCTGCTGGCCAGCCCCGAAGCGGACCTGGTGGGGGTCGGCACGGTGAGCGGGAACACCGGCGCCGAGCAGGCCGCCGCCAACACCCTCGCCCTGCTGGCCCTGGCCGGGCGGGCCGGGGTTCCCGTGGCGGTCGGCGCCGGCAACGCCAGCGTCCCCGTGCCGCACATCCACGGCGCGAACGGGCTCGGCGACGTCCTGCTGCCCGCCCCGGGGGAGAGCCCGGCGGCGGAGAGCGCGGCCGAACTGCTGATCGGGCTCTCCCACGCCCACGCCGGCCGGCTCCACGTCGTGGCGGTCGGCCCGCTCACCAACCTGGCCAGGGCCCTCGAGCTGGACGACACGTTGCCCGAGCGGGTCGCGAGCGTGACCGTCATGGGCGGCGCGGCGCGCAGCCCGGGCAACATCACGGCGGTGGCCGAGGCGAACATCGGCAACGACCCCGAGGCCGCCCGGCGCGTGTTCGCCGCGCCGTGGGACATCACGCTCGTCCCCTTGGACGTCACGCTGGTCAACCGGCTCACCGAGGACGACCGGCGGCGGCTGGAGGAGTCCGGGCGGCCCGTCGCCCGGACGCTGGGCCTGATCCTGAACCGCTACTTCGACTTCTACGTGTCGGTTTACGGCCTGCGCTGCGCCGCCCTGCACGACCCGCTGGCGGCGGCCCTGGCGATCGGCTGCGTCGAGCCGCTGGTCGCGCCGCGCGTGTCCGTCACCATCGACGACACGCACGGGCCGGGGCGCGGGCAGACGATCTGCGACCTGCGCGGCCAGTGGCGGGACTACCCGGAGCAGCCGGGCGTCCGCAGCCGCGTGGTCCTGTCGACGACGCAGCCCCTGGCCCCGATCCTGATGGAACGACTGCTCGCCCTGTAGGAACGGCCGACCGGCAAGGGAGCCGAGAATGCGCGACACGCTGACCGTCGTGGGAAGTGTCAACGTCGACCTGGTCGCCCGGGTGCCGGAGCTGCCCGCGCCGGGCGTCACCGTGGGCGGCGGCGTGCTGTCGCGGCACCCGGGCGGCAAGGGCGCGAACCAGGCCGTGGCGGCGGCCCGGCTCGGGGGGACGGTCCGGTTCGTCGGCGCCGTGGGCGCCGACGACGAGGGCCGGGACCTGCTCGGGCGGATGGCCGCCGTCGGGGTGGACGTCTCGAAGGTCCGGACCGTCGCCGACCCCACCGGGACCGCGCTGATCATGGTGGAGGAGTCGGGCGAGAACCAGATCGCGGTCTGCCCGGGCGCGAACGCGCGCGTCGATCTCACGGAGATGGAGTTCGGCCCCGGCGAGGCCGTCCTCACCCAGCTGGAGATCGACATGCGCGTCGTGCTCGACCTCGCGGAGAGGGCGCGGGGTTTCTTCGCGCTCAACGCCTCGCCCGCGACGACCCTGCCGGAGGAACTGCTGGCGCGCGCGGACCTGGTCATCGTCAACCGGTCGGAGTACGAGGCGATGCCGTCGCTGCGGAGGGGACGGCTCGTGGCCGTCACCTTCGGCGCCCGCGGCGCGGCGCTGCTCGACCACGGCGCCGAGGTGGCCCGGGCCGCGTCCCCGCGGGTGAGCGCGGTGAACAGCGTCGGCGCGGGCGACGCGTTCACCGCCGCCCTGGTCCTGGCCCTCCGCCGCGGCCTGCCGCACGACCGGGCGCTCGCGGCGGCCTGCGCCGTGGGCGCGGCCGCCGTCCAGGACCCGTCCTCCCAGCCTCCGCTGAAGCCGTTGGACGACTACGTCCGCGACCGGCCCGGTCCCTGCTGAATCCCCTCGCCGGGGCGCGTGGCCGTCCCGGTTCGCGGGCGGCCGGAGGAATTAAATTCGCTTGACAAATCGAGGAGTCCCGCGAATCGGATTATCCCGGCATGCGTCACTTCTTGCACACCTGTAAAGTTTCTTTTCCGTTATGGTCGGCCTGTTCCCGCGTGATTCGCGAGCGGTTATCGTATGGAATCGATCACGCCAACGGGGGCGAGGTTCACCACTACGGATCGCGACCAGTAATTTCGGCACGTATTTCCACGCCGGACGCGCATCGATTCATTTCACCATCGCACGGGGTCCGTTCGGCGTGCGCGAAAACGGCCGGAAGTCGCGGGGGAGGTTGATTTCCGATGAGATCGACGGGTGTGAGAAAGGGTTTGTGGGCGCGGGCGTTCGCCGTCGTGCTGTCAACCCTGTTGTTAGGGGCCTTAGGGGGCGTGGTGTCCGCGACGCCCGCCGCCGCCACCGGCGGGGCCCTCATCGTTCCGCAGGTCCACTGCGTGGGCGACGGCACCAGCGGCCACCGGGTCAAGCTGATCTACGCCTACGAGCCGGGCTCCGACCGGTTCGCCGAGAAGGAGCCGCTGATCCGGCAGGCCGCGTGGGTCACCCAGGAGAACGTGAACGACAGCGCCCGCCGGGACGGCGCCGAGCGCTGGATCCGCTTCGAGACCACCGGATCCACCGGCTGCGACCTGGACATCGACTCCGTCCAGGTCCCCGCGGGCTCGGCGAACGGCCAGTGGAAGGAGGCGCTGGAGAACCTCGGCTACACCGACACCGACCACATCTACATCGCCTACTTCGAGAACAGCACCGGCTGCGGGGGAACGCTGGGCGACGGCCCGATCGCCGACGACGCCACCGCCGGGACCGGCAACCGCCACAATCAGTACGCCACCTGGGTCACGCTCTCCCCGGGGTGTTCCACGGGGCACGAGATGACCCATGAGCTCGCGCACGCGCTGGGCGGCGTCCTGCCGGGTGCGCCCAACCGCAGCGGGGGCGCTCACTGCAGCGACTCCAACGAGACGCTCTGCCAGGGCGGCGCCACGGTGGTCTGCGCCGACCCGCTGGCCGTCCGCCTCATGGACTGCGGCAAGGACGACTACTTCGGCGTCACCCCGGTCGGCACCTACCTGACCAACAACTGGAACGCCGCCAACCACAGCCTCTACCTGGAGCACGGGTCCTCGGTCCCGGCCATGACGACGATCCCGCCGCTGGCGCCCCAACTGTTCACCGGCGTGGACGTGGAAGGCACCGAGATCGTGTTCACCTACGAGCCGAGCACCACGGTGTACGGCTCGGGCGTCACCCGCGAGGTCCAGGTGCTGCGGAACGGCACGGTCGTGGCCACGGTCCCGATCTGGCAGCGCTCGGTCCGGGTGACGGGCCTGCCGTCCAACTCCAGCGCCGGATACACCGTCCGGGAGCGGATCACCTACGGCGGGGTCACCCGCACCTCGGCCGAGTCCGATTCGCTGATCGTCCTGACCGGGACGAGCGGCGTGCCCGCCGGCACCGTCGCGGACGGGATCACCACGGTCTTCACCAACGACGTCGTGGACTCCTCAGGGCCGAACATGGCCATGGACCTGTACTCCTTCAGCACCGCCGACAACGCCTCCATCGTGGAATGGCCGCAGAACAGCCTCAACAACCAGCGGTGGCGGCTGGACACGGCCGGCGGCTCGGCGTACACGATCAAGAGCGCGCACAGCGGCAAGTGCCTGACCCCGCTCGGCGGCAGCGGTACCGCGGGGACCGCCGTGGTCCAGGTCACCTGTAGCGGCGCCACCGCGCAGAAGTGGACGTTCCCCTCGATCTCCGGACTGACCTACCAGATCAAGGCGGGCGTCGGCACCAACCAGTGCGTCCAGGCGAACGGCGGCGGCACCGGAGCCGGCACCACCCTGGTCCTCGCCACCTGCAACTCCTCGGCGCCGACCCAGCGCTGGACCAGCAACCAGGTCGGCTGACCCTACGAGATCACTCCGCCGGCCTCGGTGGACCGCGCTCTCCGCTCCACGAGCGGAACCGGTCCGCCGGGGCCGGCGCACTCACCTCCAGCGATCTTCCTGGCCGAGAACCGATCAAATGCCAGGTGAGGGGCGGTCCGGAGGCTTGCCGCGCATCCCTCGACGGCCCCCTACAGTGGGTGTCCGTGCTTTACGGAAGGTCTGCGGAGATCAGCGCGCTCGACGAGGCGATCGCGCGGGCTCGCGACGGCCACGGCGGGGCGGTGGTGCTGCGGGGCGAGGCGGGGACGGGCAAGACCGCGCTGCTCGACGCGGCGGCGGGGCGCGGCGGCGCGATGCGGGTCCTGCGGACCACCGGCGTCGAGTCCGAGTCGGACCTCGCGTTCGCGGCGCTGCACCAGGTGCTGTGGCCGGTGACCGGCTCGCTCGGCGCGCTGCCCGAGCCGCAGAGCCTCGCCGTGCGCGCGGCCCTGGGGCTGGCCGCCGGCGGCGCGGGCGACCGGTTCCTGCTGGGCGCCGGGGTGCTCTCACTGCTGGCCGAGGCCGCCACGCCGGAAGGGCTGATCTGCGTGGTGGACGACTTCCAGTGGGTCGACCGCGCCTCGGCCGACGCGCTGCTGTTCGCCGCCAGGCGGCTCGGGACGGAACGCGTCGCGATGCTGCTCGCCGTGCGCGGGGACGCTCCCGTGAAGGGCGTGCCGCTGACGGTGGACGTGCGCGGCCTGCCCGAGTCCGCCGCGGCCGAGCTGCTGGAGTCCCGCCACGGCGGGCTGCCCGCCCGGGTGAGACGGGAGCTCGTCACGCTGACCGGCGCCAACCCGCTCGCCCTGGGCGAGATCGCCGCCCGCCTGACGCCCGCGCAGCTCGCCGGACGCGACCCGCTGCCCGACCCGCTGCCCGGCGGCGCCCGGCTCTTCGGCGACCGGGTGGCCGCGTTGCCGGCCACCGCCCGGCTGGTCGCCCTGGTCGCCGCCGTCGAGGCCGACCTCGACCTGATCCTTCGCGCCACCGACCGGCTGTTCGCCGAGAACCCTTCTGACGCGAACGCGCACCGGGCGGCCTCATCCGGGCCCGCGACGGACGCGGGATCCGGGAGGGACGTGGGATCCGGGATGGAGGCCGGGGCGGGGCGGGTGGCGGTGGCCGAGTTGGAGGAGTCCGGGCTGGCCGAGGTGTCCGGCACGCGCGTGCGCTTCCGCCATCCGCTCATCCGATCCGCGGTCCACGAGGCGGCCACCCCCGCCGACGTCCGCCGCGTGCACGCCGTCCTGGCGGAGCTGACCGGGGACGACCGTCGCGCCTGGCACCTGGCCGCGGCCGCCCTGGGCCAGGACGAGCGGGTCGCCGCCGCGCTGGTGGCCGCCGCGGAACGGGCGCGCGACCGCGGCGGGTACGGCACCGCCGCCACGGCCCTGGCCAGGGCCGCCGAGCTGACCCCCGAGCCGCGCGCCCGCGCCGTCCGGCTGAAGGACGCCGCGGTCGCGGCCTGGCTCGGCGGCCGGCCGGGACAGGCGGAGTCGCTGCTGGCCGAGGCGCGCGAGCGGGGCGGCGAGGACGCCACCCTCGCCATGGAGATCGCTCAGCTCCGGGGCCGGTTCGCGCTGAACTCGGGCAACGCCGCCGAGGCCCTGCGGATCCTGGCGGCGGGCGACGGCCTGGACATGCTGGCCGACGCCTCGGAGGCGGCCGCGTACGTCGGCGACACCGCCGCCGTCGCCGAGCTCGGCCGGAGGGCGGCGGCGCACCCCGAGGGGTTCCTGCGCGACGCGGTGGCCGGGATCGGCCTGACGATGGACGGCGACGACGCCGGGCCTGGCCTGCTGCGGCGGGCACTGGCGCGGGCCGGCGAGCTGGAGGACGCGGCGGGGTACCTGTGGGCGGCGGCCGCGGCCAGCGCTCTCGGCGAGTCGGATCTGGCCGCCGAGATGGCCACCCGGGCCGGACAGGTGGCCAGGGTGTCGGGGATGACCGGGCAACTGCCGGTCGTGCTGGAGTTCGTGGCGACCGCCGAGCGCATCGCCGGTCGGTTGGCCCGCAGCCAGGCCATCTCCGAGGAGGGCCTGGCGCTGGCCCGGGAGGCCGGGTACGAGAACACGGTGGCCGCGCACCTGGCCAACCTGGCGGTGGTGGCGGCGCTGCGCGGCGAGGAGGAGCCCTGCGAGCGGCAGGCCCGCGAGGCGCTGGCCATCGCCATCCCGCACCGGGTGGGATTGCGCGCGGGTGTGGCCGCGTACGCGCTGGCGACGCTCGACCTGTGCCTGGGCCGTTACGCGGCGGCGCACGACCGCTTCACGGCCATCGCCGCGGCCGGACCGGGCGCCGGGCACCCGGCCGTGGCGTGGCGGGCCGCGCCGGACCACGTCGAGGCCGCCGTGGCCGCGGGCGACGAGGCGGGCGCGCGGGCGGCGCTGGAGGCGTACGAACGGTGGTCGGCGCACGCCGCGACGCCCGAGTCCCGCGCGCTGCTGGCCCGCTGCCGCGGCCTGGCCGGCTCCTCCGACGACGCGCTCGCCGAGGCGTTGCGGCTGCACACCAACCCGTTCGAGGCGGCCAGGACGGCCCTGCTGCTGGGGGAGCGCCTGCGTCGCGCGCAACGGCCCGGCGAGGCGCGAGCCCATCTGCGCACGGCCTGGGAGACGTTCGAGCAGGCGGGCGCCCGGCCGTGGGCGCGGCGCGCGCGGGAGGAACTGCGGGCGGCGGGCGAGAGCGGGCAGGCCCCGCCCGCGGCCGTGCTCGACGCGCTGACCCCGCAGGAACTGCGCATCGCGGGCCTGGTCGCCGACGGATTGTCCAGCAAGCAGATCGCCGCCCAGCTCTTCCTGAGCCCGCGCACGGTCGAGTACCACCTGTACAAGATCTATCCGAAGCTGGGCATCGGCTCCCGTACGGACCTGGCGCGGCTGGTAGTTCTACGGAAGGCGCCCGTGACCTGAGACGACAAGCTGAGGGACATGCGAAAGGTCACCATCTGGAGTGAAGAGTTCGGCGCCGGGACCGACGCGCCGATCTTGTTGATCATGGGTTCGATGTCGCAGGGCATCCTGTGGCCGGACGAGCTCGTCGGCCGCCTGACCGCCGGAGGCCGCCGGGTGATCCGGTATGACCACCGTGACACCGGCATGTCGGGCACCGTCGACTTCGCGGCGGAGCCGTACACCTGGGACGACGTCAAGAACGACGTCTACCGGGTGATGGACGCCCACGGTTTGGAGAGCGCGCACCTGGTCGGCCACTCGGCGGGCGGCCTGCTCGGCCAGTTCGCCGCCGTGGAGCGGCCGGAGCGGGTCCGCTCGTTGACCGTCATCGCCTCCTCGCCGCTCGGCGGCGGCGAGGGCGAGGTGCTCGTGCGGGCGCTGACGGGGCAGCCGCAGCCGGAGGGCGGCCTGCCGGAGCCGGCGCCCGAGTTCGTGGCCCACTTCCGCGCGCTGATGGCCGCCCCGCCGCCGCGGGACCGGCGGGCGCTGATCGACGGCATGATCGCCGAGCAGCGCGTGCTGCACGGCACCGGGCTGCCGTTCGACGAGGACGCGGCGCGGCGCCTGCAGGAACGGATCTACGACCGGGCCCGCGACCTGTCGGCGGCGGCCAACCACCGGCTGGCCGCCATGGCCAAGCCCGACTTCGAGCCCGTGGGCGCGCTGCACCAGGTGAAGGCCCCCACCCTGGTCATCGAGGGCGATCACGAGCCGGTCAAGCCGGGCCACGGCGCGGTCATCGCCGAGCGGATCCCGGGAGCGCGGCTGATGATCGTGCCGGGCATGGGCCACACCCTGCCGCCCGAGGTCCACGAGGACCTGGCCGCCGCCATCCTCGCCCACACGGCCGAGTCGTAGGAGGCACACCCCCTCGCCGACGGCTCCCGATGATGGGGGGCGGGTGTGCGCTCGCGACGGCGCGGGTTCCTACTTTCGTCGTGGCCGGTAGACCGATGAACGATTGAGCACCGCGGGCGCCCGGACCGAGCCTGGAGGCGATCAGACGGCGGCGGTTGGAGCGGGCGAATGTGGAACAAGGTGATCAGCAGGGGGCGCTTCCTCGCCGGGGCCGCGGCGGCGGCCGGGACGCTCCTGGCCGCGGCGCCGGCGGCCGGGGCGCCCGCCACCGCGCGGCGGGGACCGGCGTCACCCCGGCGCGGGCTGACCTACCGGGGGGTGATGTACGAGTGCGCGGACGGCGAGACGCCGCACACCGGGTGGGACCGCGCCCGCATGCGGGCGGACATGCGGGCGATCAGGCGGCGGCTGCACGCCAACTCGGTGGTGGTGTTCGGCACCGGCGTCGACCGCATGACGGCCACCGCGACCGAGGCGGCCGGGCAGGGCATGCACGTATGGCTCCAGCCGCGCCTGGGTGACCGTCCCGAACGCGAGATCCTCGATCACCTGGCGGAGACCGGCCGGCGGGCCGAGCGGCTGCGCCGCCAGGGCGCGCGGGTACACCTGAGTGTCGGCTGCGAGTTCGTGCTGTTCGTGCCCGGCATCGTCCCCGGAGACACCGCGGTCGAGCGGATCCAGAACATGATCAAGGGGAACTGGGACCCCGAGAAGGCGCAGCGGCTGCTCGACCGCTTCATCGCCGAGGCGGCCAGGACCGGACGCCGGGTCTTCACCGGTCCGCTGACCTACGGCGCCGGGCACGGCGACACCGTGGACTGGCGCCTGTTCGACATCGTCGGCGTCAACTACTACTCCTACTTCGCCGATCCGGCCGGGTACGTCAAGGAGCTGGCGCCGTACCGGAAGTGGGGCAAGCCGGTCGCCGTCACCGAGTGCGGCACCTGCACCTTCGAGGGGGCGCCCGAAGCCGGCGGCATGGGCTGGGACGTCGTCGACTACGGCGGGCCCGAGCCGGAGATCCGGGGAGACCTGAGGCGCGGCGAACACGTCCAGGCCCGGTACCTGGCCCAGGTGCTGGAGGTGTTCGAGCGGATGAACCTGCACGCGGCGATGGTGTACCAGTTCGTCACCCCGGACGCGCCGCACCGCCGGGAACCGCGCCACGACCTCGACATGGCCGGTTACAGCCTGACCAAGGCGATATGGAAGAGCCGGGACGCCCCGACGCCGTCCTGGCACTGGGCGCCGAAGGAGTCCTTCCACACCGTGGCCCGGCACTTCGCCCGGGCGGCCGGCGGCGTTCACCGAAGCGAACCGGCTAGCTCCGCAGACCTGTCGCCCGGCGGCGGGCGAACTCCATGAGCGACGGCCCGCCGGCCAGGCACCACAGGGCGATGACCGGGTCGCAGATCGCGCACCCGAGGGAGGAGTCGAAGGCGAACGGGATGATCGGGTTGCCGTTGAGGTGATGCACGACGTCCCAGGCGGTGTGCAGCAGCCAGCCGACGCCGATGAACGTCCACGACTCCAGCCCGCGGTAGGCGCAGTAGGTGACGGCGGCGGTGAAGGCGAACTCCCAGCCGCCGAGGCCGCCGCCGCTGAGGTACGCGGCTCCGGCTCCCGCCACCATGACGGCGTTGAAACGGCGCCGGTTCGGCTCGGGAATCAGTGACGTCACCACGGCGTAGAGCAGGCCGATCAATATCGGTGGGACGACAGTCATGATCATTTCAGTACCCCTGTGCGTCGCGTGCCGACGCGGATGTGGACGGGCCGGGCTTTCATCGAGCCCCGGAGAGCGCCCCCGACGCTAGCCGGGCCGCCCGGCCGCGCCCCAGTGGCGTTTCCGACACCTCCCAACGGGATACCGCCATACGCCCGGCGCGCATGGAGCCGGGCGGCCAGGGCCGGGACGCGCATGGGAGCGGCCCCCGTCCCCGGCGCGGGTCCACAGCACCGGACGGACGGGGGTGCTGGAGGGGCGGAGTGCCAGGGGGCGGGAGTGCTCGGAGGAGGGCCCGGAGGGACGAGTGCCAGAGGGGCGGGGATTCCGAGAGGGGGCCCGGAGGACGGGGTACTGGAGGGATGGGGAGGTGGGGCGGGGGCGGTGGGTGGACGGGGGTGGCGGATAGCTTTCGGGCATGCACACTGTCGCCGTGCTGGCGCTCGATCAGGTGATCCCGTTCGATCTGTCCACCCCGATCGAGGTGTTCACCCGCACGAGAGTGCCGGACGGCCGTCCCGGCTATCAGGTGCGCGTCTGCGCCGAGCGTCCGGAGGTGGACGCGGGGACGGTGGGTGGAGGGGGAGGTGGATAGCTTTCGGGCATGCACACTGTCGCCGTGCTGGCGCTCGATCAGGTGATCCCGTTCGATCTGTCCACCCCGATCGAGGTGTTCACCCGCACGAGAGTGCCGGACGGCCGTCCCGGTTATCAGGTGCGCGTCTGCGCCGAGCGTCCGGAGGTGGACGCGGGCGTGTTCACGCTGCGCGCCCCGTGGGGGCTGGACGGCCTCGCGGACGCCGGCACGATCATCGTCCCGGGCACCGCGAACCCGGCGGACCCGCCGTCGCCGGCCGTCCGCCACGCCCTCAGGGCCGCCGCCGCCCGCGGCACCCGTATCGCCTCCATCTGCTCGGGCACCTTCACGCTGGCCGCCGCGGGACTGCTCGGCGGCCTGCGCGCCACCACCCACTGGGCCGCGGCGGGCCGGTTGGCCGCCACGTACCCGGACATCGAGGTGGACCCCGACGTCCTCTACGTCGACAACGGGCAGATCCTCACCTCCGCGGGCGCCGCGGCCGGGCTGGACCTGTGCCTGCACCTGATCCGCCGTGACCACGGCTCGGCCGTGGCGGCCGACGCCGCCCGGCTGTCGGTCATGCCGCTGGAGCGGGAAGGCGGCCAGGCCCAGTTCATCGTCCAGCCCCTCGCGCCCATGCCGCGGGGCTCCGCGTTCGAGCCCCTGCTCACCTGGCTGCAGGAGTCCCTGGCCCGCGAACTGACCCTCGCCGACATCGCCGCCCACGCGGGCATGAGCCCCCGCACGCTGCTGCGCCGCTTCCGCGAGCAGACCGGCACGACCCCGCTTCGCTGGCTGCACCGGGCCCGCGTCCGCCAGGCCCAGCACCTGCTGGAGAGCACCGATCACACGGTCGAACGCATCGGCGCCGAGGTCGGGTTCACCTCGCCCACCGCGTTCCGGGACCGCTTCAAGCGGGTCACGGGCGTGAGCCCGCACGCCTACCGGCGCGCGTTCCGCTGAACCGTCCAGGGCGCCGGTCCGGCGTGTCCGATTCCGCTGAGCCGTCCGCGGCTCCGGTCCGGCGTGTCCCGTTCCGTCCGGCCACCTGCTGTCTTCTACGCTGTTCCCGGATTATCGGAGGTCTGTGGTGAAGCCGGAACGTCGTACGACGCGCCGCCTGGCGGCCGGGGCCGCGGCATGACCGCCGGGCAGGGCGGCGCGCCCGTGGTGATGGATGGTGGCGACCGCCGCTGCGTCCAACTCCTGATCGAGCTGCGCCGTCTGGTCGCGGAGCTGCCCGCGGGCACCGTCGTGCATCTGATCGCCACCGACCCGGCCGCGCCGATCGACCTGCCCGCCTGGTGCCACCTGACCGGCCACGCCTACCTCGGCCCGGTCTCCGCCGGTGAACGCCCCACCTACGCCCTCCAGGTCCGGACCGAGGCCCGCGCCACCCACCCCCAGTCCCCCTGGCGCATCAGCGGCCCCTGACCCCTTCACCCCCCGCCCCGCGAGCGCTCGCCGGACGGCTCAGACGGCGTCGTGCGACGCCGTTCCCCCGGGGGCGAGCGGCCCGGCCTGCTCCTCGAAGACCAGCCAGGTGCGGGTGGAGCGGACGCCCTCGACCGCGTGGATCCTGGCGAGGACGATGTCGCGCAGCGCGGCGGTGCCGGGCGCGCGCACCAGCATGATGAGGTCCACGTCGCCGCCGACGAACGCCAGATGCTGGACATAGGGCACGTCGCACAGCGTGCCGGACACCGTCCGCCACGCGTTCTGGTCGATGGTGACCAGGACGTACGCCGTGAGGCCGAGCCCGGCGCGGGCCGGATCGATGCGGGCGGTGAACCCGGTGATGACCCCGTCCTCGACCATGCGCTCGACCCGCGCGTAGACGTTCGACCGGGAGACGCGCACGCGTTCGGCGAGGGCGCGCATCGACATGCGCCCGTCGGCGCTCAGCTCGCGCAGGATCGCGTGGTCGACGTCGTCGAGCGCCGCCGATCGTCCCGCCGGATCGGCGTCCGGCAACGCGGGGAACGACAGATGGTCCATCAGAACAGCCTCTCAGAGCCAAATATCCCGACTTTATCCCAGCTCTTGAGACATATGGCCGTATTGGCTCATATTCCTACCCAGATGGCCGAGCAAGGAGGTCGGTGCCCGTATGACGGATCGACACCAGGGCGGCCGCCCCGGGCCGCTGCTTCCCTCGGAGCGGCCGGTCCGCTTC
Source organism: Sphaerisporangium siamense (assembly GCF_014205275.1). NCBI lineage: Bacteria > Bacillati > Actinomycetota > Actinomycetes > Streptosporangiales > Streptosporangiaceae > Sphaerisporangium > Sphaerisporangium siamense. Next base: position 1,225,211 of record NZ_JACHND010000001.1, on the reverse strand, counting down.
CTGACCGACGGCGGCACGCCCGCGCGCGGCCGTCACCCCTACCCCGAACCCGATCAGGAATTGCTCCTGCGGGCCTACCGGCGCATGGTCGTGGGCCGCCGCTTCGACGCCCAGGCCACCGCGCTCACCAAGCAGGGCCGCCTCGCCGTCTACCCCTCCAGCCGGGGGCAGGAGGCGTGCCAGGTCGGCGCCGTGCTCGCCCTCGACGACGGCGACTGGCTGTTCCCCACCTACCGGGAGTCGGTCGCGCTGGTGACCCGCGGCATCCCCCCGGTCGAGGTCCTCTCGCTGCTGCGGGGCGACGCCCACTGCGGCTACGACCCGCACCGCCACCACGTCGCGCCGCAGTGCACGCCGCTGGCCACCCAGACCGTGCACGCCGCCGGTCTCGCCTACGCCGAACGGCGCAAGGGGAGCGGCCGCGTCGTGCTCGTCTTCGTCGGCGACGGCGCGACCAGCGAGGGCGACTTCCACGAGGCGCTGAACTTCGCCGCCGTGTTCCGGGCGCCGGTGGTGTTCCTGGTGCAGAACAACAGGTACGCCATCTCGGTGCCGCTGGAGCGGCAGACCGCGGCGCCCGCCCTGGCGTACAAGGGCATCGGGTACGGCGTGCGGTCGGAGCAGGTGGACGGGAACGACGCCGTGGCGGTGCTCGCCGTGCTCGGCGCCGCCGTCGCGCACGCGCGCTCGGGCGGAGGGCCGTTCCTCGTCGAGGCGCACACCTACCGCCTGGAACCGCACACCAACGCCGACGACGCCACCCGGTACCGCGCGGACGCGGAGACCGAACAGTGGCGGCGGCGCGACCCGATCGCCCGCCTGAAGGCGTACCTGCGCCGCAGCGGGCGGCTCGGCGACGACGAGGCGGCCGCGATCGCCGCCGAGGCCGAGGAGGTCGCGGCCCGGCTGCGCGCCGGGATGAACGCCGACCCCGACCTCGCCCCCCTCGACCTGTTCGCCCACGTCTACCGGGAGCCGACGCCGCAACTGGCCGAGCAGCGCGCGCTCCTGCGGTCCGAACTCCAGGCCGAGGAGGTGCCGGCATGACCCCGGCGGCCGGTACGACGATGGCGCAGGCGCTCAACGCCGCGCTGCGGGACGCCCTGGACGGCGACGAACGCGTCCTGGTCTTCGGCGAGGACGTCGGCCCGCTCGGCGGCGTCTTCCGCGTCACCGACGGCCTGACCGCGAAGTTCGGCGAGGACCGCTGTTTCGACACGCCGCTCGCCGAGTCCGGGATCGTCGGCTTCGCCGTCGGGATGGCCATGGGCGGCTTCCGGCCCGTGGTCGAGATGCAGTTCGACGCGTTCGCCTACCCGGCCTTCGAACAGATCGCCTCGCACGTGGCCAAGATGCGCAACCGCACCCGCGGCCGGGTCGAGCTGCCGATCGTCATCCGGATCCCCTACGCCGGCGGGATCGGCGGGGTCGAGCACCACTGCGACTCCAGCGAGGGGTACTACGCGCACACGCCGGGGCTGAAGGTCGTCACGCCCGCCACGGTGGCGGACGCGTACTCGCTGCTGCGCGAGGCGATCGACGACCCCGACCCGGTGATCTTCCTGGAGCCCAAGAAGCTGTACTGGTCCAAGGCGCAGGTCGCGCTGCCGGCGCGCACCGAGCCCTTCGGCCGCGCCGCGATCCGCCGCCCCGGCGCGGACGCGACCGTGGTCGCCTACGGGCCCGCCGTGCCGGTGGCCCTGGAGGCCGCCGAGGCCGCGGCGGAGGAAGGCTGGGACCTGGAGGTCCTCGACCTGCGCACGATCGTGCCCTTCGACGACGACACCGTCGTCGCGTCGGTGCGCCGCACCGGCCGGTGCGTGGTGCTGAGCGAGGCCGCCGGGTTCGGCGGCGTCGGCGCCGAGATCGCCGCGCGGGTGCAGGAGCGCTGCTTCCACAGCCTGCTCGCGCCCGTGCTGCGCGTGACCGGGTTCGACATCCCCTACCCGCCGCCCATGCTGGAGCACCACCACCTGCCGAGCGTCGACCGGATCCTGGACGCGCTGGACCGCCTGCAGCGCGACGACGAGCCGGATACCCGCTACCTCCTGGCCGGAGGTGTGGCGTGAACGCGTCCGGCGCGGAGCAGATCTTCCGGCTGCCCGACCTCGGGGAAGGACTGACGGAGGCCGAGATCCTGGAATGGCGGGTGGCCGCCGGTGATGTCGTCACCGTCGACCAGATCGTCGTCGAGGTCGAGACGGCCAAGGCCGCCGTCGAGGTGCCGGTCCCGGTCGCCGGGACGGTCGCACGGCTGTACGGCGAGCCGGGGTCGGTCGTCGGCGTGGGCGAGCCGCTCATCGCGGTGACGACCGCCGGCAAGCGGGACGGGAAGGAGGAGCGGGACGGGAAGGACGAGCGGTACCGGGAAGAGGAACGCGCGGGCTCGGGCAACGTGCTCGTCGGCTACGGCACCGGCCCGGCACGCCGATCCCGCCGCCGCGCCGCGCGCCGCACCAAGGCTGCGTCGTCCCCATCGGCCCGCTCGTTCCATTCGTCCGGTACGGCATCGTCCGCGCCGTCCGGTGCCGTCTCGCCTGCGTCGTCCGGGCCCGCCGCGGCGGCCGGCGTGCCGGTGCGGGCGGAGGTGCCGCGGGTCATTTCTCCCGTCGTACGCCGCCTGGCGCGCGAGCGTCTCGTCGACCTCGCCGGGCTGACCCCCAGCGGTCCCGGCGGCGTCGTGCTCCGCCGCGACATCGACGCCGCGGCGTCCGCCCAGACCGCCCAGACCGCCCAGACCGCCCAGACCGCCCAGACCGCACGGGACGCCGTGGTGCCCGTTAAGGGCAGGCCGGACGCCGTGGTGCCGGCGCAGGCCGGGCCCTCGGTGCTGGAGGAGGCGGGGGAGCCGGTGCGGGTCCCGTTGCGGGGAGTGCGGCGGGCCGTCGCCGAGAAGCTCGCCCGGAGCAGGCGCGAGATCCCCGACGCGACGACCTGGGTCGACGTCGACGCCTCCGCCCTGGTGGAGCTCAAGGCCGGCATCGCCCGGGCCCGCCCGGACGCCGGGGTCGGGATGCTCGCGCTCTTCGCGCGGATCTGCGTGGCGGGCCTGCGGGAGTTCCCCGAGCTCAACGCCTACGTGGACACCGAGCGCGAGGAGATCGTGCGGCTGCCCCGGATCAACCTGGGCTTCGCCGCGCAGACCGACCGGGGGCTCGTCGTCCCGGTCGTGCACGACGCGCACCGCCTCACCCTGACCGAGCTCGCCGCCCGGCTGCGGGAGCGCACGGAGCAGGCCCGCGCGGGCGCCCTCACGCCGCGGCGGCTCACCGGGGGGACGTTCACCCTCAACAACTACGGAGTCTTCGGGGTGGACGGCTCCACGCCGATCATCAATCATCCCGAGGCCGCCATGCTCGGCGTCGGGCGGATCATCGACCGGCCGTGGGCGCACGAGGGCGAGATAAGGCTCCGCAAGGTCACGCAACTGTCGTTCACGTTCGACCACCGGGTCTGCGACGGGGGAGTCGCCGGGGGGTTCCTCCGCTTCGTCGCCGACTGTGTCGAGCGCCCGGAGGTGCTGGTCGCCAACCTGTGAGAGCCACGGCACGCGGTGGTGTCACGACGGCGGCCCCGGCGCCCAAAGCGGTCGCACCAAAGCCGGTGAAGGTCGGCATCCTGACCAACCCTAAAGGGTGTCCAGTCGAGGTTGTAGTCATCCGGACACTCCGCAATAATCAGATCTTGCTGATCAACGACTAACAACCGTTCCGCGTGCCTTCGTGAGACGATCGGAGTTGTCATGCAGCGTCGGCCCCGCAGTCGTGCAGGCAGCTCCGGCCCGGTGTTCGAGCAAAGGCCGACGACAATGTGAGTGCGACTCGTGAATGGTGTTCCGATTCCCGCCTCGGTTTCGGAGCCGGTCCGTGATCGAGGGCGACGAGCGCACATTGAGGTGCCGCGGCACGTTCGGCTGACACGCCGCGGGTAATGCCCTCTCTGCGGGGCATCTTCCGAATTCAATGGTACGGGGCCCACGCGGTGGAGGGCGCTCGTCTTCGTCACGGCTGCCATTGACGATGGGGGTCGAACCCTTAGTTGAATGATCCCCGGACGCCAACCCAATAGATGATTTCGGCGCGCGAAGACGATCCGATCGCGAGCGGTGTTCTTCTCGCGCGCCATACGCCGGGAGGTGGCCTGACGTTTCCACGCAGATGGTCGACGGGGGAGGAGCGGAAGTTGAGCGAGCTCAGATCGGGCGAGGGAGCGGATAAGAGCAATACTCATTCGGTGCCCATCGAGCTGTTGGCGGTGGGGGACGGTCCGCGATTAACAGGGGTGGACGTCACGCATGCCCGGCGGCTGATGGAGGTCGTCGAGGAACTGCCCCCCATAATCGTCCACCGCAGCACCATGCGGGTCATCGACGGCATGCACCGGCTGCGCGCCGCGCAGCTGGTCGGCAGGGACACCGTCGAGGTCAGGTTCTTCGAGGGCAGCGAGGACAGCGCGTTCGTCAGGGCGGTCGAGGAGAACGTCAGACACGGACTGCCTCTGTCCGCGGCCGAGCGCAGGACCGCCGCCGCGAGGATCATGACGTCCCACCCGGACTGGTCCGACCGGCGGATCGCCGCCGTCGTCGGGCTGTCGCCGAAGACGGTGGCCGAGATCCGGTCCGCGAGCGACTCCCTGCGGAGGGCGGGAGAGGTACGGCTCGGACGCGACGGGCGCGCGCGGCCGGTCGACGCGGCCAGCGGCCGCAAGCTCGCCGGCTGGCTGGTCGCCGAGCGGCCGGACGCGTCGCTGCGCGAGATCGCGAAGATCGCGGGGATCTCGCCGGAGACCGTGCGCGACGTGCGGAACCGGGTGGAGCGCGGCGAGGATCCGGTGCCGCAGAGCCGTCGCACCCGGTCCGGCGGTGGCGGCCGCCCCCGGCACGACGCCGGCCATGCGCGCGCGCAACCGGGCCGGGTCGTCGGGCGGATCCCGAACGGGCTGGCGTCCCACGACGAACAGGTGGCCCTCGTCCACGCGTTGCGCCGGGACCCGTCCTTGCGCTTCTCGGCGGGCGGCCGGCTGCTGCTGCGCTGGCTGGAGCTCTCCCAGGTGGCGGTGCGGGAGTGGGACGACATTCTGCGCGCCGTGCCGAGCCACCGGGTGCAGCAGGTGGCGAAACTCGCCAAATCGTGCGCCGAAGACTGGGCCCGGCTGGCCGACCAGGTCAGCAGCCAGGCGGCGAGCCAGCCGAGCGCGTGACACGACGGGCGGGGTGTCCGGCCGCCGACGTCCGCGGTTGGACGACCTGACGGTGTCCAACTGCAGATGTCAGCAGTTGGACACCCTCGCCGGGCCGTCGGCCTCCGGTGACGGGCTCTTCGCCCGCCAGGCCGCCGCCGCGGCCAGGAACGCGTCGTTGTCGGCGGGCGATCCGATCGACACCCGCAGCCCCTCCCCGGGGAACACCCGCACCGCGACCCCCGCGTCGCCGCACCGGTCGCCGAACTTGCCGGCGGCGGCGCCCATGCGCAGCCACAGGAAGTTGGACTCGCTGCGCGGCACGGCCCACCCCGCGGCGGCCAGCTCCCCGTGCACCCGCGCCCGTTCGGCGACCACCTCGTCGACCTGCGAGAACAGCTCCTTCTGACGGGCCAGCGCCGCCAGCGCCGCGGCCTGCGCCACGGCGCTCACCGAATAGGGGAGGTAGGCCTTGCGCAGCAGGGCGACGACGTCGGGCGGGCCCACGAGATATCCGACGCGCAGGCCCGCGAGCCCGTAGGCCTTGGAGAAGGTGCGCAGCACGACGACGTTGGGACGGTCGGCGGTCAGGGCGATCGCGCTGCGCGCCCCGGGGTGGCGCACGTACTCGAAGTAGGCCTCGTCGACCGCGATCAGGCGGTCCGCGGGCACCCGGTCGGCGAACGCGCGCAGGTCGTCGTGGCCGAGCAGGGTGCCGGTCGGGTTGTTCGGATTGCAGACCAGGATGAGCCGGGTGTTCTCCCCGACGCGGTCGGCCATGGCGTTCAGGTCGGGGCGCTCGTCCACCAGCGGGACGCGGACGCCGCGGACGCCGGCGAGGTCGGCGAGCACCGGATACAGCTCGAACGACCGCCACGCGTACATCACCTCGGCGCCGGCGTCGGCGACGGCCTGGAGGAGCATCTGGAGCAGGGCGACGGAACCGGCGCCCAGTGCCACCCGGTCCTCGGTGACGCCGTGCGCCCGGGCGATCCGCGCGGTCAGTTCCGTCCCGCCGAAATCGGGATAGCGGTTGATCGTCCGGGCCGCCTCGGTGATCGCCGCGACGATGTCGGTGAGCGGCTCGTGCGGGGACTCGTTCGCCGCGAGAAGGTGAGAATCGCCCGCCGCCGACCGAACGGCTCTCGACGGTTCATAGGCGGGCAGACCATCGAATATAGAGCGGAAACGCGGCTTTCCCATGAATCCTCCTCATCCCAAGTCGGTTCCGACGGTAGCCAACGCGCCGAGGCGGCGACAGCGCGCCGTGAACGGCGGACGCTTCGTCCGCGCGACGCCCGCCGCGTTCTTATCGCGGTACGGGATTACTTGATTGGACGGCGGCGCAGGCCTGACGATGGCACCACCCGGTACACCCCTGCCGATACTCCTCTTTTTGGACGCAGCCCTTGACTTTGGAGCGACCAATGAGCATCGACCAATCCATTCATCCCGGTGAGACGGCCGCGGATCTGGCGGCGGTCGCCGCTCTGCTGGAGATCGCGGAGGAAATCGGAATATCCCCGTTGCTGGACCGGGCGGAGCCTTTCACGATCGAGGACGTCGCCACCGCGGCGGCGGCTCCCGCGGGAAACTGCGCCGAATTCGTGAACGCGTTGCTGGCCGCGGGACTGATCGATCGCGTCGGCGACTCCGAGCGGTTCCAGCCCAGCCCTGACATGGCCGACCGCAGGTACGAGGCGGGGTACGTGCTGTGGGCCATGAACGCCAACCGGCCGTACATCGAGAACGCGCCGGAGTTTCTCAGGGATCCCGGCGGGGCGGCCAGGAAGTACGACCGCGACGGCCGATGGGTGGCGACGTCGTCGCGCTGGGTCGGGTCGCAGGGCTTCTATCCCCGCGCCTTCTCCGAGATCGTGAACCTCCGCCCGGCCAAGGTGGCCGACCTGGGCGCGGGCGTGGGCGGCCTGCTCATCCACCTGCTGCGCACGCTCCCGGACAGCGTCGGCACCGCGATCGACATGAGCGCCGCGGCCTGCGAGGAGGCCGGGCGCGCCGCGCGGCGCGCCGGGGTGGCCGACCGCCTCACCGTGGTGAACCGGAAGATCGAGTCGCTGGTGGAGGACCCCTCGCCGGTGCGGGACGCCGACGTCGTGCACGCCGGTTTCGTCATGCACGACGTCGTGGGCGACCCCGAGACGTTCACGGCGGTCCTGCGCGCCTGCCGGGAGGCGACGGCGAAAGGATGCCGCCTGATCGTCACCGACGCGGTGCCGTACGTGCCCGCGTCCCGGGAACGGGCCTTCAGCGCGCTTTTCACCTATCTGCACGGGACGTCGATGAACGTTCGGCTGCCCACCGAAGAACAATGGCTGGCGTTGTTCCGCCGCGCGGGTTACACCGACGTCACGTCCGTGCCGCACCGCATGCCGGGCGGCCGCATGTTCGTGGCCGGCGGCTGACCCGCTCCGTTCGCGTCGCCGGACGGGCTCCGTGACGCGGGCCGCCGATCGGCCGACCCACCTATTCCTGCCAAAGGGGCTCAGTGTGCCGGAAAACCCTTTCGACCATGTCGATGGTGCGTTCCTGGTCCTCGTCAACCACGAGCGTCAGCATTCTCTCTGGCTGCCTTCCGTGGACGTTCCCGCGGGATGGGACGTGGTCCACGAAGGATCGAGAACCGACTGCCTGGATTATGTCGAGCGCAATTGGACCGACCTGCGCCCGGCGAGTCTGGCGCGCGCCCTGGACGAATCCGCCCGGCGGCCCGCGGAGTAGACCGGTGTTCTCTCCAGCGAGCAGGAGCCGCGCTTCATGACCGTCAACTCACGCCTGGAAACCGCTGTGCGATCACCGGCCAAGGACCGATATCTTCCGTCCGCCTCCCTTGACGAATACCTCCGCATGGTGGCGGTCCGCCACCCGGAGTTGCGCGCGAGGCTGGACGACGCGCGGATGCGGTCGGCCGACCGGTTGTCGGCCCTGGTGTCCACGGTGAACGAGTTCGAGACCGACGCGAGCGGCCGGGGCGATTCCTACCGCAAGGCGCAGCAGGACGTGTCGGTGCGGTGGACCGGGGCCCGGCGGTTGCTGCGGCTCGCCACGCCCGCCGGCGCGACCGGCGACGTTACGGTGCTCGACGTGCTCGGCGGCGACGGCCTGATCGCGCGCGCGGTGGCCGAGAACGCCGGCGGGACCGCGGCGGCGCCGACCGTCCTGACCGGCGACATCTCCGGCACGATGGTCGAACGGGCGCTGGCCATGGGCCTTCCCGCGGTGCGCCAGGCGGCCGACTACCTCTTCCTGCGCGACGCGTCGGTGGACGCGGTGCTGCTGGCCTACGGCACCCACCACATCGCCCCCGCGGACCGGCCCCGGGCCATGGCGGAGGCGCTCCGCGTCACCCGCCCCGGGGGACGTGTGGTCATCCACGATTTCGACGAGGCCAGCCCCATGGCCCGGTTCTTCGCCGAACTGGTGCATCCGCACTCGGCGGCGGGCCACGACTACCGGCACTTCTCCCGCGAGGACATGGTGGCGCTGTTCCAGCGACTGCCGGCGGGCGTGCGTGTGGTGGACGTCTACGACCCGCTCGTGGTGCGGGGACGGGACCCGGAGACCGCGCGCCGCCGCATGTGCGACTACGTCGCCGACATGTACGGCATCCACCAGGTCATGGCCGGAGAGAAGGAGTCCTCCTGGCGCCTGCTGGAGGAGATCTTCGACCATTCGGCGTACCTGGCGCGCATCGGCGCCGCCTCGGACACGCCGCACCGCCCAACGGTTCATGAAATGTCCGGATATTGCGTCGCCGAGGTGCCGCGCATGGCGCTCGCGGCGGTCGCGGAAAGGGTGTCGTGAGGTGCCGCCCGTATACCTGCCCGACCTGATCGGGACCACGTCGGCGGACGATCCGGGACGCGCCGCGATCATCGACGTGAACGGCGAGATCTCCTACCCGCGCATGTGGGACCGGGTCGGCCGCACGGTCAGGCAGTTACGGTCCGCGGGCGTGCGCCCCGGCGACCGGGTCGGCCTCTACCTGCCGCGGTCCGCCGAGTACGTGACCTCCCTGCTCGCGGTCACCACCATGGGCGCGGTCGCGGTGCCCATGGATCCGGAGTTCCCGCTCGACCGGCTCGACGGCATGTGCGCCGCCGCCCGGCCCCGCGTGGTGCTGCACACCGGGGACGCCCCGCCCGCCGACGCCGGCGCCGCGCCCTGGCTGCGCCTCGACGAGGACCGCGCCCACCTCGGACCGGTGGCCCCCGGCGACGTGTGGCGCGGAGCGGCCGCCGACGTCCAGCCGGCGATCATCCTGTTCACCTCCGGATCGACGGGCCGGCCCAAGGGCGTGGTGTTGCACCACGCCGGCCTCGTCAACCGGCTGGAGTGGGGGCAGCGCGTCTTCGCCTTCGAGGCCGGCGACCGGGTGCTCCACAAGGCCTCCACCGCGTTCGACGCCGCCATCCACGAGATCTTCGCGCCGCTCGTCGCCGGCGGCACCCTCGTCATCGCCCCGCCCGGCCTGCAGTTCGACAGCCGCGGCCTCGTCCGGCTCATCCGCGAGGCCGAGGTGAGCACGGCGCACTTCATCCCCTCGGTGCTGCGCTACGTGCTGGACGAGGACGAACTGCGGTACTGCACCTCGCTGCGGCGGGTGTTCTGCGGCGGCGAGGCCCTGGACATGGGCCTGGTCCGGCGCCTGCGCGGCATGCTCGGCTGCCGCGTCGTCAACTTCTACGGGCCGACCGAGACGTCGGTGAACGCCACGACGTGGGACGCCGGGGAGCCCTTCGACGGGACCATCGCCCCCATCGGACGGCCGATCGACGGCGTCACCTGCCACGTGCTCGACGAGAACCTCGCCCCGGTGCCCGCCGGGCGGACCGGCGAGCTGTGGATCGGCGGCACCGGGGTGGCGACCGGCTACCTGGACGACGCCGCGCTCACCGCCGGGCGTTTCCTGCCCGACCCGTGGGGCCCCGGCCGCATCTACCGCACCGGCGACCTGGTCCGGCTCGCCCCGGCCGGCTACCTGGAGTTCCGCGGCCGGATCGACGACCAGGTGAAGGTGCGCGGCGTCCGGGTGGAACCCGAGGGCGTGAGCAGCGCGATCCGCCGGCATCCCCTCGTCAGGGACGCCGCCGTCGTCGGCGTGCCCGACGGCGCGGGCGGCGTCCAGCTCGTCGCGTACGTGGCCGCGCGGCGGCCGAACTCGCCCGTGGTCGACGGGCTGCGGCGGATACGGCTGCCGAACGGCCGGCCGATGGCCACGCCGTCCCCCGACGAGACGATGTTCCTGTACCGCCAGATCTTCGAGGAGGACGAGTACGCGCGGTTCGGCATCCGCATCGGGCCCGGCGACACGGTCGTGGACGTCGGGGCGAACGTCGGGCTGTTCGCCCTGTGGGCGCACGACCAGGCCCCCGGGGTGCGCGTCGTGGCGGTGGAGCCCAACCCGGACGTGCTGCCGTACCTGCGCGTCAACCTCGACCTCAACGACGTGCGCGCGCAGGTGGTCCCGGTCGCGGTCACCGACCGGGCCGGCACCGCCACGCTGACCTCGTTCCCCGGCCTCACGTACCTGTCCGGCCTCGGCGCGGACCGCGGCGCGGAGGCGGCCGGCCTGGTCCGGTCGCACCTCGCGCACGCCGCCACGGTGCCGGCCGCCGAGATGGCGGAGCTGCGGCGGGACACCGAGGACCGGCTGCGCGGCACGACGTACACGGTCCAGACGCTCGACCTGTCCACCGTGCTCGACCAGAACGGCGTGGACCGGGTGGACCTGCTGAAGATCAACGTCGAGGGCGCGGAGGGCGGCGTGCTCGGCGGCGTCCGCCCCGACCACTGGGCGCGGGTGCGGCAGGTCTGCCTGGAGGTCGAGCACAGCACCGTCGCGGGACCGCCGATCGTGGCGGCCCTGAAGGAGGCCGGGTTCACGGTGCACACCCAGCACGACTGGATGGTCGGCCGCGACGCCGACGTCAGCTACGTGTACGCCACCAGGGCCACCGACCGCGCGACCGAGCGGCACGGGCCGCACCTGCCGGCCGCGACGGACGCCCTCGTCGCCGCACCGCCATCTCCGGCCCGCGGCGGCGCGAATCGCCCTCCGGAGCTCCTGACGGCCCGCGAGATCCACCGGCACGCCGCCGCCCTGCTGCCGCCCGCGATGCGGCCCGGCCACGTCGTGTTCCTGGAGGACCTGCCGCGGCTGCCCAACGGCAAGGTGTCCCGCCGCGACCTGCCCCCGCCGGACCTGCCGCCCGAGACCGCGGTCGTCCCGGGCGGGGACGGCTCCCCGCGCGAGGTCCTGCGCGAGATCTGGCGGGTGGCGCTGGGCATGGACCAGATCAACGACGACGACGACTTCGTCTCGCTGGGCGGGCACTCGCTGCTCGCGCTCCGCGTCACCGCGCGGGTCCGCGAAGTGACCGGCGCCGACATCGGCCCGGGCCGGTGCCTGCGCGCCACGAGCTTCGCGGGGTGGGCCGGCGAGGTGCTGCGCGCCGCGGACGCCGTGAGGGCGTGATCTCGTGCCCGCCGCCCGACCGCTGACCGGCATGCAGCAGGCCATGCTGGTGCAGGAGGCCCTGACCGGCCGCCCGATGTACACCATGCCGGTGTGCTTCTCCATCACGGGCCGCGTGGACGCCGGAGCGCTCGAACACGCGCTGCACCACGTCATGGGCCGGCATCCCGTCCTGTCGTCCACCTACGACGGCGAGGTCGCCCTCCCGTACACCGGGAGGCTCCCCGGCCTGCGCCGGGTGACCGGCCCCGCACGGGCGGGCGCGCCCGAGCTGGCCGGGCTGTGGGACACGCTGTTCGACCTCGCCGACGAGCCGCCGGTGCGGGCCGTGCTGGTGTCGGACTCCCCGGACGAGCACGCCCTCGGGCTGGCCGTCCACCACGTCGCCGGGGACAGCTGGTCGCTGGCGCTCATGCTGCGCGAGCTCGGCGAGGCGTACGGCGCGGCGGTGCGCGGCGCCGTGCCGGACCTCGGCCCCGCGCCGGACTTCTTCGACCACGCCGCGTGGGAGCAGGAGCAGAGCTGGGACGCCGCGTGGTGGCGGGAACGGCTGCGCGGCGTGACGGTCCCGCCGCGGCCGCGGGCCGAGCCGGGCGACGAGCGGCGCGGCCTGTTCGACGCGGCCGACCTGGAGCTCGACGCCGACGACACCCGGGGCGTCCGGGCTCTGGCCAGGGCCGCGCGGGTGTCGCCGGCCGCGGTGCTGTTCACCGCGGTGAGCGTCGCGGTGGCGGGCGACGGGCGCGAGTCGGTCGTGGGACTGCCGGCCGCCATCCGCGACACCGCGTCGTCGCAGGCCACGGTGGGCCCGCTGATCAACACGCTGCCCGTGCGCACCACGTGGCCGGCCGGGCTGGGCGGCGCCGGCCTGGCCGGGGTCCACGCGGAGTCGATGGACGCCGCCCTGGCCCACAAGGACGTGCCCTACCCGGCCATCCTGCGGGCCGCCGGCCTCCCGCGCGGGCCCGGCGCCGACCCGCTGCTCGTGCACGTGGTCAACGTCGACACCGTGCTCCCGGACCTGCCGCTGCCGGGGATGCGCACCTCGCCCCGGCCCATCGCGCCACGCTGGGCGAACCTGCCCGCGCTGTGGGAGTTCACCTGGGGCACGGTCGGCAACATCCGCGGCGTGCTGCGGGCCGAGGCCGAGTCCTTCACCACCGGGGACGTGCGCGAGCTGGCCGGCCGGTTCCAGCACGCGCTGCGCCGTCTCCTGCAGGAACCACGTTGATCGGCGAAGGGAACCCCATGACGTCTGCTCTCCATGGCTCCCCCCATGGCTCTCAGGGCGGCAACGCCTTCCGCACGCCCCAGGAAGAGATCCTGAGCGGCCTGTTCGCCGAGGCGCTGGGGCTGCCGTCGGTCGGCCCCGACGACAACTTCTTCGAACTCGGCGGCGACTCCCTGCTGGCGATGCGGCTGGTGAACCGGATCCGCCGCGTGCTGGGACCGGCGGCGCACGTGCGCAAGCTGTTCGAGTCGCCCACGGTGGCCGGGCTGGCCCGCAGGCTCGCGCAGGACGCGGACGGCGCCCCGGCCACGCGACTCTGGGCCACGCTCGACGAGGTGGCCGTGCCGGAGCGCGCCCCGCTGTCGTCGGCGCAGCAGCGGCTGTGGTTCCTGGCGCAGCTCGAAGGGCCGACCCCCCGGTACAACATGCCGGTCGCGGTGCGCCTGCGCGGCACGGTGGACGCGGCGGCGATGGAGGCCGCGCTGCGTGACGTGGTGGCCAGGCACGAGGCCCTGCGCACGGTCTTCCCGCAGGTCGACGGGGTGCCGTACCAGCACGTCGTGGACATGGCCGATGTGGGCCCCCTGCTGCGCCGGATCACCGTGCCGGACGGCGGCCTGCCCGCCGCACTGGCCGAGGCGGCCGGCGAGGCGTTCGACATCACCACCGACGTTCCGCTGCGGGTCACCGACATCGAGGTGACACCGGCACCTGGCGGCGGGCCGGAGCACGTGCTGCTGCTGTCGCTGCACCACATCGCCGCCGACGGGGAGTCGATCCGCCCGCTGCTCGGCGACCTCGCCACGGCCTACGCGGCCCGCCTCGCCGGCGACGCCCCCGGCTTCCCGCCGCTGAAGGTGACCTACCGGCAGTACAGCGAGTGGTACCGGCGGCTGCTCGACGAGGAGTCGGGGCCGGACGGCGTGCTGACCGCCCAGCTCGACTTCTGGCGGCGCGCGCTGGACGGCATCCCGCGGCGGCTCGCGCTGCCGCTGGACCGGCCCCGGGCGGCGGTGCCGTCCCATCACGGCGCGGGGGTGCCGTTCACCATCGACGCGGCGCTGCACGCCCGCCTGGTCACCCTGGCCCGGCGGTGCAGGGCGACGCTGTTCATGGTGATGCAGGCCGCGCTGGCCGCCCTGCTGACCCGCGCCGGCGCCGGCACGGACATCCCGTTCGCCGCGGCGGTGGCCGGCCGGTCCCACGACGACCTGGACGGGCTGGTCGGCCTGGTCGCCAACACGCTCGTGTTCCGCACCGACACCTCCGGCGACCCGGCCTTCGGCGACCTGGTGGACCGGGTGCGGGACGCGGACATGGCCGCGCTCGCCCACCAGGAGGTGCCGTTCGACCGTGTGGTGGAGGCGGTCAACCCGGGCGACTCGCGTGGCTGGAGCCCCCTCGTCCAGGTGTCCCTCGGATTCGGCGCGACCGGGGTCGACGCGGAGGTGCTGCGCGGCCTGCCGGACGCCGAGCTCTACGACGTCGGCACGGTGGCGGCCAAGTTCGAGCTCGGGCTGGGCATGCGCGAGCTGCCCGCCTCGGACGGCGTCCCGCAGGGGATCGCCGGCTTCCTGGACTACGCGGTCGAGCTGTTCGACCGGGACACCGCCGAACTGCTCGCGGCCGACTTCGTCCGGATCCTCGACCAGGTCGCCGACGACCCGGCGCTCACCCTGGACCGGCTGGAGCTGACGGAGCGCGCCGCGCCCGGCGAGCCCCTCGCGGCGAGCATCCCGGACCGGTTCGCCGAGCAGGTCCGCCGCCGGCCCGACGCCCCAGCGCTCGTCTCCGGGCGCGAGGAGGTGACGTACCAGGAGCTCGACCGGCGGGCCACCGCCCTCGCCCACCGCCTGGTCGCCCTCGGCGTGGGGCCGGAGGCGCCCGTCGCCGTGCTCGTCGACCGCTCGGTCGAACTGATCGTGTCGCTGCTCGCCGTGCTGAAGGCGGGCGGCGCCTTCGTGCCGCTGGAGCGGCGGAGCCCGGCGGCGCGGCACGGCGTCGTGATGCGGGAGTCCAAGGCCCGGGTGCTGCTGGTGGACGCGGCGTCGCTGAGCGTGCGCTTCGACCACCAGGCCGCGATCCTCGTCGTCGAGCCCGGCGCGATGTCCGCACCCGACGTCCCGCTGCCGCGCACGTCCGGGAACCCCGGCCAGCTCGCGTCCATCATGTTCACCTCCGGGTCCACCGGCACCCCGAAGGGCGTCGGGGTCACCCACGGCGACGTCCTGGCGCTGGCGCGGGACGGGTCCTTCGCCGGCGCCGCGCACCGGCGGGTGCTGGTGCACTCCTCCTACGCGTTCGACGCCTCCACCTACGAGATGTGGGTGCCGCTGCTCAACGGAGGATGCTGCGTGATCGCCCCGCCCGGCGACCTCGACGTGCGGACGCTGGCGCGCGCCATCGAGGAGCACAGGCCCGCGGCGGCCGCGATGACCACGTCGCTGTTCAACCTGATGGTGGAGGAGGAGGACGCCGCGCTCGGCGTCCTGGAGGAGGTGTGGACGGGAGGCGAGGCCGTGTCCGCCCGCGCCATCCGCACGCTGCGCGCCGCCCGGCCCGGCACCCAGGTGGTCAACGGGTACGGGCCCACCGAGACCACCACCTTCGCGACCCGGTACTTCGTGCCCGCCGACGGCGAGCTCCCGGACAACGTGCCGATCGGCGGCGTGCTCGACGACATGCGCGCCTACCTGCTCGACGAAGAGCTGCGGCCGGTCGAGGACGGGGAGCTGGGCGAGCTGTACGTGGCGGGCGCCGGGCTGGCCCGCGGGTACGTCGGCCGTCCCGGGCTGACCGCGCTGCGGTTCGTCGCCGACCCGTTCGCCGGACCCGGCGAGCGGATGTACCGCACCGGCGACCTGGTGCGCCGCACGGAGACCGGTGACCTGGAGTTCGCCGGCCGCACCGACGACCAGGTCAAGATCCGCGGGTTCAGGATCGAGCCCGGCGAGGTGCAGTCCGTGGTCCAGGCCGACCCGGCGGTCGCGCTGGCCGCGGTGGTGGTCCGCGAGGACGACGCGGGAGAGCGCAGCCTGGTCGCCTACGTGGTGCCCGCCGACGGCGCGGACGGGGGCGCGCTCGCGGACCTGCGGGAACGCGTGGCCGCCCGGCTGCCCGACTACATGGTGCCGTCGGCCTTCGTGCCCCTCGACGCGCTGCCGATCACGCCCAACGGGAAGCTGGACCGGGCGGCGCTGCCCGAGCCCGAGCGCGCCGCGCAGGCCGCCGCCACGTCGCGGCAGGCCGCCGCGCCGCGCACCGCGGTGGAGGACATCCTGTGCGGGCTGTTCGCCGACGCGCTCGGCGTCGAGCAGGTCGGCCCGCAGGACAGCTTCTTCGCGCTGGGCGGCCACTCGATGATCGCCATGCGGCTGGTGACCCGGATCCGCTCCGTGCTGGGCGCGCACCTCGCCCTCGCCCAGCTCTTCCAGGAACCCACCCCCGCCGGAGTCGCGCGGGTGCTGGCCCAGGTCGCCGAGCCGGACCGGGCGCCCGTGCCGCTGACCGGAGGCGGGCCGCGTCCCGACCCGATCCCGCTGTCCTTCGCGCAACAGCGGCTGTGGTTCATCGGCCAGATGGAGGGGCCGAGCGCCACCTACAACATCCCGCTGGTGGTGCGGCTGCGCGGCGCGCTGGACGTCGCGACGCTGCGCACGGCCCTGCACGACCTGGTCACCCGGCACGAGGCGCTGCGCACCGTGTTCCCGTCCGCCGACGGCGCCCCCTACCAGCGGATCATGCCACCGGCCCAGGTGAGCCTGGACCTGCCGGTCGTCGGCGTGGCCGGGAGCGAGGTGGACGCCGAGCTGGACCGCGCCGGCCGGCACGCCTTCGACGTCACGGTGGACCTGCCGCTGCGCTGCGTGCTCTTCGAGGTCACCGACGGCCCCGAGCCCGAGCACGTGCTGCTCGTCCTGGTGCACCACATCGCCTGCGACGGCGTGTCGCTGCGCCCGCTGCTCGCCGACCTGGATCACGCCTACCGGGCGCGGGCGGCCGGCACCCGGCCGGACCTCGAACCGCCGGCCGTGCAGTACGCGGACTACACGGTGTGGCAGCGGACGGCGCTCGGCGACGAGCGCGACGAGTCCAGCGTGCTGGCCGGTCACCTCGACTACTGGGCCACCGCGCTGGCGGGGATGCCCGAGCAGCTCGACCTGCCCTACGACCGGCCGCGCCCGTCCGTGCCCAGCTACCGGGGCGACACGGTCGAGCTCGTCACGGACCCGGCCCTGCACCGGGAGCTGCTGAACCTGGCCCGGCGGCAGAACTGCACGCTGTTCATCGTCCTGCAGGCCGCGGTGGCGGCCGTGCTCAGGCGATACGCCGTCGGCGACGACATCCCGCTCGGCACGGTGGTCACCGGGCGTCCCGAGGCGGCGCTGGACGACCTGGTCGGGTTCTTCGTCAACACGCTGGTGCTGCGCGCCGACACCTCCGGCGACCCGACATTCGCCGAACTGCTCCACCGCACCCGCGACCTCGAACTGGCCGCCTTCGCCCACCAGGACGTGCCGTTCGACCTCGTGGTCGAACGGTGCAACCCGCGGCGGTCCCTCGGCAGGCACCCGCTGTTCCAGGTCCTCGTGGCCCTGGACTACGGCTTCATGAACGAGAGCGAGCCGCTGCTCGGCGCCGAGGCCACCTTGTCCTCGCTGTCCACCGGGACGGCGAAGTTCGACCTGTCGGTGGACTTCGACCAGCGCCGCGACGCCCAGGGGGCGCCGTCCGGGATCGGCGTCGTCCTGGAGTACGCGACCGACCTGTTCGACCGGGACACCGTCGTGGCGATCCGCGACCGGATCGTCCGCATGCTGGAGGCCGTGGTCGCCGACCCGGACCTGCGGATCGGCGGGATCGACCTGCTGTCGCCGGACGAGAGGCGGCGCCTGCTGGAGGACTGGAACGGCGCGGACCGCGCCGAACCCGAGCACGACGTCCCGGCGGCGGTGCGCCACGTGGTGGACGGGCGTCCGGACGCGGTCGCGGTGTCCGCCGCGGACGGTTCGCTGACCTACGCGGAACTGGCCGGGACGGCCGCCGCCGTCCGCCGGGACGTGGTCGCCGCCGGAGCCGGGATCGACACCATGACCGCGGTGCTGTCCGAGCGCAGCCCCTGGTTCGTGGCCGCCGCGCTCGGCGTGCTCGACGGCGGGGGCGGCTACCTGCCGCTCGACCCGGGCATCCCGGTGGGCCGCGCCGCCGGGATGCTCAACGACGCCGGGGTGCGCGTGCTCGTCGCCGCCGCCGGCCTGCGGGACCGGGCCGCGGCGATCGCGGCCGCCTGCGACCATCCCGTCACGGTGCTGACGCCCGGCGGATCGTCGGCTCCGGAGCCGCCCGTCGAGGCGCCGCGCGACGCGCTCGCCTACGGCGTGTTCACCTCCGGCTCCACCGGCACGCCCAAGGGGGTCCTCGTCACCCGCCGCGGGCTGGCGAACCACCTGGCGGTGGTCGCCGACCTGTACGGGCTCGACGAGCGCGACACGATGGCGTTCAACGCGCCGCTGACGTTCGACGTCGCGATCTGGCAGGCGCTCACCATGCTCACCGTCGGCGGGCGGGTGCACGTCATGGACGACGACACCACGCGCGACCCGTTCGCCCTGCTGGACGCCGTGGCCCGGCACGGCGTCACGGTGCTGCAGATCGTGCCCGCCGTGCTCGACGCCGTCCTGAACGCCTGCGCGGCCGACCCCGCCGCGGCGGCCCGGCTCGCCGGCCTGCGGTGGATGCTGGTGCACGGCGAGGCGTTGCCCGGCGAGCTGGCCCGGCGCTGGTACGACCGGTTCCCCGGCATACCGCTGGCCAACGTGTACGGCCCCGCCGAGTGCACCGATGACGTGTCCATCGCGATGCTGCGCCCCGACGCGGTGGCCGGGAGCACCCGCGCGCCGATCGGGCCGCCGCTGCCCAACACCCGGTGCTACGTGCTCGACGACCGGCTGGGCCCGGTGCCGCCCGGCGTCGTCGGGGAGCTGTACGTCGCGGGCACCGGAGTCGCCCGCGGCTACTCCCGCCGGGCGTCGCTGACCGCGGAACGCTTCGTGGCCGACCCCTTCGGGCCCGCGGGCACCCGGATGTACCGCACCGGCGACCTGGTCCGGTGGAACCGGGACGGCGAGCTGGAGTTCGTCGCCAGGGCCGACCACCAGCTCAAGATCCGCGGCCACCGGGCCGAGCCCGGCGAGATCCAGGCCGCGCTGGAGACCGACTCCTCGGTGGGGCAGACCGCGGTCGTGGCCTCCCCGGAGGGCGCGCTGATCGCCTACGTCACCCCGGCACTGGCCGGCGGGCACGTCGAGGTGGAGCGGCTCCGCCGCCAGGCCGGCGACCTGGTGCCCGAGTACATGGTGCCGACCGCGTTCGTCGTGCTCGACGCGCTGCCGCGCACCGTGAACGGGAAGCTGGACCGCGCGGCGCTGCCCGCCCCCGAACCGTCGGCCGCCCGTCCGCTCGCCGCGCCCCGGACCCCGCGGGAGGAGATCCTCTGCGGCCTGTTCGCCCGGCTGCTGGGCCGGCCCGAGGTCGGCGTGGACGACGACTTCTTCCAGCTCGGCGGGCACTCGATGCTGGCCATGCGGCTGATCGCCGACATCCGCTCCGACCTCGGCCTGACCGTGTCGGTCCGCACCCTGTTCCGGACGCCCACCCCGGCGGGCATCCTGTCGGCCGAAGCCGGTGAGGACGCGCGGCACGACTTCGACGTCCTCCTGCCGCTCAGGACCGGCGCGGACCCGGCGCCGCTGTTCTGCGTGCACCCGGCCTCCGGCCTGGCCTGGGGCTACCGGGCCCTGGCCCGGCAACTGGCCACCGACACGACGGTGTACGGCGTGCAGGCGCCCGGACTGCGGGACGGCGCGCCGATCCCGGAGTCCTTCGAGGAGATGCTGGACCGGATGGCCGCCGAGATCCGGCAGGTCAGCCCGTCCGGTCCCTACCGGCTGCTGGGCTGGTCGCTGGGCGGCAACATCGCCCACGCGCTGGCCACGCGGTTCCAGGACGAGGGGGAGCGGGTCGAGCTGCTCGCCCTGATCGACGCCTACCCCGGCGAGACCTGGAACCACCCCGCCTTCGCGACCCAGAGCCAGTGGGACGAGTTCTCCCTGCTGGCCACGCTCGGCGAGGAGCCGCCGGAGGAGGTGGACGACGCCGGCCGGTTGCGGCACGCGCTGGCCGCCCTTCGCGGCACGGCGCTCCACCGGCTGGGCCTGGAGGAGCGGGTGCTCCAGCGGCTCGTGGACGTCGGGGTGAACGCGAGCCGGCTGGCGGCGGCGTGGCGGCCGTCCCGGTACCGGGGGACGGCGCTGTTCTTCACCGCGGCCCGCAGCCGCGGCCCGAACTGGCCGAGACCCGAGGACTGGGAGCGCTACGTGGACGACCTGGCCGAGACCTCGCTGCCCTGCCGCCACGAGGAGGTCCTGACCGACGAGCCGCGGACGCTGATCGCCGAGGCGGTCGCGGCCGCCCTCGGGTCCGGCGTCGGAGCGCGGGGGGCCCGGTGAACGGCGCCCGCCCCCGGCCGTCCCGGCCGCACTTCCTGTACCCCGGGAACCCCGGCTACGACGAGGCGCGCGCGGTGTGGAACGCCATGCACGACCGCCGCCCGGTGTGCGTGGCGCGCTGCCGGACGGCGGAGGAGGTGTCCGACGCCCTGCGGTTCGCCGTGGCGAACGGGCACCCGGTGACCGTGCGGGGCGGCGGGCACAACGTCGCCGGCGCGGCCGTCGCGGACGACGCCGTCATGATCGACCTGTCGCCGATGCGGGGGGTGCTCGTCGACGCCGGCGCCAGGGTGGCGTACGCCGACGGCGGGTGCCTGCTGCGCGACGTCGACGCCGCCACCGTGCGCTACGGCCTGGCCTGCCCGGCGGGGGTGGTGTCGCACACCGGCCTCGGCGGTCTCGCCCTCGGCGGCGGCTACGGCTGGCTGGCCCGCACCTGGGGGCCGACCTGCGACCACATCCTCGCCGCGCAGGTGGTGCTCGCGGACGGCTCGATCGTCGAGGCCGACGAGACCGGGCACCCGGAGCTGCTGTGGGCGCTGCGCGGCGGCGGGGGCGGCAACTTCGGCGTCGTCACCCGGTTCACGCTCCGGCTGCGCCCGGTGGGGCCGCTCTACCACCATGTCGCGCAGTACCCGCTGGAGACGGCGGCACGGGCGCTGGCCGCCTACCGGTCCTTCGCCGAGCACCAGCCCGACACCCTGCACGTGGTGGGCGCGCTCAAACGGGTGCCCGCCGCCGCGGACGGCGGCGGCGTCGTGCTGCGGTTGGGCGGCGCGTACTTCGGGGACCCGCAGGACGGGCCGCGGCGGATCGCGCCCCTGCTCGACGCCGCGCCGCCGGAGACGGCGACCGGGCGGGTGATCTCCTACCTGGAGCTCCAGGGGATGGGTGATCTCAGCGAGCCGCACGGGCACCGCTACTACACCAAGTCCGGCTACCTGACCGGCCTGCCCGACGAGGCAGTGGCGTCGATGCTGAGCGGCGCCCAGGAGATGCCCTCGACCCTGTCCAGCATCGACTTCGAATACCTGCGCGGCGCGATCGCGCGCCCGCCCGAGCGCGACGGCGCCTTCCCCAACCGCGACGCGCCCTACATCGTCACGGCCTCGGCCCAGTGGACGGACCCGGCGCACGACGAGGAGAACGTCGCCTGGACCCGCCGCGCCGTCCATTCCTTGAGCGGGCCGCGCATGCCGGGGGCCTACGTGAACTACGTCCAGGACGAGGAATGGGCGCCTCCGGACATCTACGGAGAACAGCGGCTGCGGCGACTGGCCGCCGTGAAGCGGGTCTACGACCCGGACGACGTCCTGCGCGGTGGCCGGATCCCGGCGGCCGCGCGGCCCACGACCAGCGCATCCGAAGGGACATGACCATGACGCAGGCCACCACGGTCCAGAACTTGGTGCGGCCACCGGCCGTGTTCGACAGCAACGAGCCGGACGCGTTCGTCACGGCGCTGCGCTCGCCCTGGACCGCGCTGATCGCGGAGTTGTACGACGTGATCCTCGCGACCACCGGCGAGTACGCCCGCTCGCGCGGGCTCCGCGGGTTCCCGCTGCCGCTGACGACCCGGTCCGTGACCTGCCCGACCGCTCTGGGCAGCGACTCCGAGCCGGTGCCGGTGACGGTGGCGGGGGTGCGCACGTACTTACCGGACTCCCTCCAGTTCGCCCTGGAGTACGGCTGCCGCCTGACGCCGGACGGATGCTTCGTGATCGCGCCGTCGTTCCGCGGCGAGCCCGCCGACCAGACCCACCTGAACCAGTACACGCACAGCGAGGCGGAGATCCCCGGCGGGCTGGACGACCTGACCGGCTACGTGGACGGCTATGTCGGCGCGCTGTCCGGCGCCATCCTCGAACGGCTCGGCGGACGTCTGGCGGCCACCCGGGGCGACGTCTCCCACCTGGAGCGGATGGCGGGCCGGGCGTCGTTCGAACAGCTCACCTTCGACGAGGCGGCCCGCGTGGTGGCCGACGTGGACGGCGGTGTCCGCGACGAGGGCACCTGGCGGACGCTGACCCGCGCGGGCGAGCGGGCGCTGATGGAGCGGGTGAGCGAATTCGTGTGGGTGCGGCACTACGACGCGCTGGCCGTGCCGTTTTACCAGGCATTCGAGGACCCGGACGGGAGAACCGCGCGGAACGCGGACCTGCTTTTCGGCCCGGGCGAAATCGTCGGCTCGGGTGAGCGGCACGAGGACGCCCAGACCTTGCGTAAGTCCATGGCGCTTCATAACGTCAGGGAAGAGGACTACGCGTGGTATGTGCGCATGGTGGAGGCATTTCCGCGGCGGACCTCGGGTTTCGGCATGGGCGTGGAGCGTTTTCTGATGTGGGTGCTGCGCCACGACGACATCCGGGATATTCCTGTAATATCCCGGGTAAACGAGCCCTTGGAGTTCCCTTCGGCCGTCGTTCGGCCATAAATCACGGGATGATGCATCTTGTCGGACGTGGCGAAGGACACCCCGGATCGGCCCCGGTCGCGGTGGGGCGTATTGGCCCAGCGGGACTTCCGCCTGTTGTGGACGGGCGAGACCGCGAGCCAGCTCGGCAACAGCATCACCGTGGTCGCCCTGCCGCTGATCGCGGTCGTGAGCCTCGGCGCCAGCTCCACCGCCGTCGGCGTCCTCGCCGCGGCGGTGTGGCTGCCCTGGCTGGTCGTGGGCCTGCCGGCGGGCGCGTGGGTGGACCGGGTGCGCAAGCGGCCCTTGATGATCGCGTGTGACCTGGTCGCCGCGGCGGTGTTCGTGAGCGTGCCGGTGGCGGCGTGGCTCGGCGTGCTGACCCTGGGCCAGCTCATCGCCGTCGCGCTGATCTCCGGCACCGCGGCCACGTGCTTCTACCCCGCCTACCACGCCTACGTCCGCACCGTGCTCGACGGCCGCGACCTGCTGGAGGGCAACGCCAAGCTGCACGGCAGCGAGACCACCACCCAGTTCGCCGGGCCGGGCGTGGCCGGCCTGCTCGCCCAGGCGTTCGGCGCGGCCACCGCGCTCCTGGCCGACGCGGCGACATTCCTGATCTCCGCGCTCTGCCTGCACCGGATCCGCGTGGTCGAGCCGCCCCCCGCCTCCCGCGAGGGGCGCGACCCCCTCGGCCGGCAGATCGCCGAGGGGCTCAGGTTCGTCGCCCGGGACCGCTACCTGCGGCCGATCGTCACCTGGGGCGCCGTGACGAACCTGGCGCTGATGGGGTACCAGGCGGTCCAGGTCGTGTTCCTCGTGCGCACCGTCGGGCTGAACCCGGCCACGGTCGGTGTGCTGCTGAGCACGGGCAGCGTCGGCGGCATCGTCGGCGCGCTGGTGACCACCAGGGTCACCCGGCGGGTCGGCACCGCCCGCGGCCTGCTCCTCCTGCAGCTCACCACCGCGCCGTTCGCGCTGCTCATGCCCATGGCCGGGCCGGGGCCGCGGATGCTGCTGTTCGGGCTCGGCGGCTTCTTCGTCGGCATCGGCGTCGCCGTGGCCAACATCGTGGTCGGCAGCTTCCGGCAGGCGTACTGCCCGCCGCACATGCTCGGCCGGGTCGTGGCGACGGCCATGGCGATCGGCCACAGCATGATCCCGCTCGGTTCCCTGCTCGGCGGCGTCCTCGGCGACGTGGTCGGATACCGCGGAGCCATGTGGATCATGACGGGCGTCCTCGCGGTCTGCTGGCTCATCCTCGCGCTGAGCCCGATGCGCAAGGAGCGCGACCTCCCGGAGACCTACGAACCGGAACCGGCTCTCGCCGGCGGGTGAGGGAGGGACGATGCCGCCTGACCGGACGTCCACCGTCCGTTACTACGACGACCTGGCCTGCTGGGTGGTGTGGGGCGAGGCCGCGCGGGAGGCGCTGGAGGACCGGCGCCTGTCCTCGGAGACGTTCGAGGTCGCCAACCTGAGCTACCTGCCCGCCGACATGCACGACCAGTGCGCGCACCTGATCGCCACCCTGAGCCGGTGGTTCGCGCTGCTCGACGGCGAACGGCACAAGACCGCCCGGCGGGCCGTCCAGCCGATGTTCTCGCCCCGCCGGACCCGCGCGCTCGGCGATGTCGTCCACACGATCGTCGAGGAGGCGTTGGCGGACTTCGGGAAGTCGGCGACCGGTGACGCCGTGGCGGACCTGGCCGACACGATCTCGGCGCGCACCGTCGCCCACGTGCTCGAACTGCCCGGCATCGAGCAGCGGTGGGCGCGGGCGCTGGCCGACTTCCTGGCGGCGTCCTACCGCCGCGAGTACGCGGTGCGCGCCCAGGAGGCGCTCCGGGAGATGGAGGAGTTCATCGACGGCCTCCCGGAGGGGGACGGCGAGGGCGTCTGGGCCCGGTCCGGCGACACCGACACCGACCGGCTGGCCACGTCGTCGATGATGCTCTTCGGCGGGCTGGAGACCACCGCCGCGCTCATCACGTTCGCGCTGTGGTACATGCTCGAAAACGGGCTGCAGGACGGCGTCGCGGCGTCGCGAACCGGCGAGGAGGCGGCCGCGATCGTGGAACGCGTCCTCGGCCTGTACGCCCCGCTCGGGCACGTGGCCCGGGTGGCCGCCGAGGACACCGCGCTGGGCGGCCACCGGATCGCACGCGGCGAGCTGGTCATGGTCTCGCTCGACGGCCGCGACCTGTTCGAACCCCCGGCGGCGTCCGACCGGCCCGCCGCCCACCACGAAGGACGCCACGCCGACCACCTGGCGTTCGGCCACGGCATGCACTACTGCTCCGGCGCGTCCCTCGCGCGCCTGACGGCCACCACCGTGCTCACGTTGTTCGCCCGGCGTTGTCCCGAGGCGCGCGTACGCGAGGTTCGATGGCGCAGAAACCGCACCTACCGCGGATTCGAGCACCTGTACCTGACGCTGACCGGCGAATCCGGCGTCACTTCCTGAGCCCGCGCCCGGTCTCCGTCGAGATCGGGCGCGCGCCCATTTCTCCAGGCTTCCCGTGCCTTTCATCGTGCACGGGTATCCGCGTTCTCCGCTTCGGTGAAACCCCATGTCCACAGGCCCCGGCCGGCGGGCTGGACATGGACAGGGCCCATTGAGAAAGTACCTACAGAGCCGACCAGGGAATCGGAACGCCGCGCGGCCACGCCGCCGGCGGCATCCAGGGTCACCGGTCATTCGTGCTCGGGCCATTTCGTTTTCTATTTCTCTCATGGACGCCGTCTCACGTCGGAAGAGAGCTTGCCTGTGAATGGAAGCGAACCGCTGAGGGTCGCCATTCTCGGAGCCGGACTCATCGGTATCGATCTCCTCACGAAGGTCCAGAGTTCCGCCGTCCTGGACTGCCGGCTGGTGGTCGGACGCGACGACAGGGCCTACGGGCTGCGCCGCGCGGCCGCCCTCGGCTGCGCCACCGCCGCGGACGGGATCCGGTCGCTGGTCGCGGCCGACCGTCCCTTCGACATCGTGTTCGACGCGAGCAACGCCCTGTCCCACGTCGAACACTGGGAACGCCTCGAACCGCTGGGCACCCGGCTCATCGACCTGACGCCGAGCATGGTCGGGCACATGGTCGCGCCGACCGTGAACGGGGCCGACACGCGGTCCCACCGCAACGTCAACCTGATCAGCTGCACGGGGCAGGCGGCGGTGCCGATCCTGCACGCGCTCACCCGGCGGCACCCGGCCGAGTACATCGAGGTCGTCACCACGGCGGCCAGCGCGAGCGTGGGCCGGGCCACCCGCCTGAACCTCGACGAGTACATCGACACGACGCAGGACGCCGTGCGGACGTTCACCGCCGTGCCGGAGATCAAGGTCATGGTCAACCTGAGCCCGGCGTCGCCGCCGGCGATGTTCCGCGTGGCGATGTCGCTGCTGGGCGGTGGGTTCGACGCCGAGTCCGTCCGCGCCGACGTGGAGAACGCGGCCGCGCAGGTGCGGGCGTTCGCGCCCGGCCTCGCGGTCAAGGCGTGCACGGTGACCGACGAGCGGGTGTTCGTCGCCGTCGAGGTCGCCGCCGCGGGCGAGCGCATCCCGCGGCACATGGGCAACGTGGACATCATCAACGCGGCGGCCGTGCTCGTCGCCGAGCGGTGGGCGCTGAGCGACGCGGCGATCGCCACCACGGGGGTGTCATGAACCAGCTCTCCGCAGACCGGCCCCGCCTCGTCATCCACGACCCGACCCTGCGCGACGGCCACCACGCGGTGCGCCACGTCCTCGGGCGCGAGCAGCTGCGCGGTTACGCGGCCGCCGCCGACGCCGCCGGCGTCCCGGTGGTGGAGGTCGGCCACGGCAACGGCCTCGGCGCGTCCTCGCTCCAGGTCGGGCGCGCGGCGCTGAGCGACGACGAGATGCTGACGGTGGTGCGCGAGGCGCTGCCCACCAGCAAGATGGGCGTGTTCATGCTGCCCGGCTGGGGCACGACCCGCGACCTGCGCCGGGCCCTGGACCACGGCGCGGACGTGGTGCGGCTCGGCGCCCACTGCACCGAGAGCGACCTCGCCGAGCGCCACCTCGGGTTCCTGCGGGACCTGGGCGTCGAGGCGCAGGGCCTGTTGCTGATGAGCCACATGGCCGACGCCGAGCGGCTGGCCAAGGAGTGCCTCCGCATGGAGGAGTACGGGGCGACGGCGGTCGGGATCTTCGACTCCTCCGGCCACTACCTGCCGCCCGACGTCACGGAGCGGATCACGGCGATCGTCGAGACCGTCTCGGTGCCGGTGATCTTCCACGGGCACAACAACCTGGGCATGGCCGTCGCCAACTCGGTCGCCGCGGCCCAGGCGGGCGCCCAGGTCATCGACGCCTGCGCCCGGGGTTTCGGCGCCGGCGCCGGCAACACCCAGCTGGAGGTCGTGGTGCCGGTGCTGGAGCGCATGGGCTTCGCGACCGGCATCGACCTCTACGCCCTGCTGGACGCGGCCGACCTCGCCGCGCGGACCCTGATGCCGGCGCCGCCGACGATCGACTCCGTCAGCCTCGTGAGCGGGCTGGCCGGCGTCTTCTCCGGCTTCAAGACGCCGGTGCTCGACATCGCCCGCCGGGAAGGCGTGGACCCCCGCGACATCTTCTTCGAGCTGGGCCGGCGGCAGGCGGTGGCCGGGCAGGAGGACCTCATCGTGGACGTCGCGCTGGAGCTGGCGGAGCGCCGCGCATGACCGGCGACGGGACCCGGCCGTCCGACCGGGACGCCGCGGTGATCTGCGGCATCGGACACTGGCTGCCGCCGCGCGTGGTGACCAACGCGGACCTGTGCGCCCGGCTGGACACCACCGAGGAGTGGATCCTCAGCAGGACCGGGATCGCCGCCCGGCGGGTCGCCGACGAGGACCTGACCACCGCCGGCCTCGCCGCCGAGGCGGGCGCCAGGGCGCTGAAGTCCGCCGGCGGCCACGAGGTCCAGGCGCTGATGCTGGCCACCACCACGCCGGACCGCGCCTGCCCCGCGACCGCCCCCGAGGTGGCCTCCCGGCTGGGACTGACCGGCGTCGCCGCCTTCGACGTCTCGGCGGTGTGCTCGGGCTTCCTCTACGCGCTGGCCGCCGCCACCGGCTTCATCGCCGCCGGGCACGCCGACCGGGTGCTCCTGGTGGCCGCCGAGCGGTTCACCAGCCTGCTCGACCCGCTCGACCGCACCACGGTCCCCATCTTCGGCGACGGCGCGGGCGCGGTCGTCCTGCGGCGCGGCGCCGCGACGGAGAAGGGGGCGGTCGGGCCGATCCTCCTCGGCAGCGACGGCGAGAACCGCGACCTGATCCGCGTCGAGGACGGCTACTTCCGCATGGAGGGCCGCGCGGTCTTCCGGCAGGCCGTGGAGCGGATGGCCGAGACGGCGCGCGCCGCGGCCGGAGCGGCCGGCTGGTCGATGGACGACGTGGACCGGATGGTCGCCCATCAGGCCAACGCCCGGGTGTCGGCGGCGGTGGCGGCCGAGCTCGGACTCCCGGCGGACCGGCAGGCGCAGAACATCCGCGACGTGGGCAACACCGCGGCCGCGTCGATCCCGATCCTGCTCGGGCAGGCCACGGCGGACGGTGTCCTGGCGGCCGGCCACCGGGTGCTGGTCACGGCCTTCGGCGGCGGCCTCACCTGGGGCGCCACCACGGTGGTCTGGCCCGACCTGGAGACCGTGCCCTAGACCTGCCCTAGACCGTGCCATGGACCGACCGCGACACAGACGAGGAGACGGCGTGTACGAGGTGCTCAAGACGATACTGGTGGAGGATCTACAGCTCTCCGACGTCGACGTGCGGCCCGACGTCGACCGGGAGGGGGCGGGCCTGGACTCGCTCGCCATGGTCGAGCTGTCCATGATCCTGAGCAAGCGCCTGCGGATCGAGATCAGCGACGACGAACTGATGGGCGCCTCCACCGTCGCCGACATCGTGCGGCTGATGGAGGAGCGCAGCCCGCGGGCCTGACACCGTCGGCGCGGCGTTCCCGGTCCGGCGCGCGGTCGCGGCCCGGCCCTACAGAAAGCAGGTGTACTCATGTCCGGTCCCGATCACCGGTCCAGGGCGCGGGCGCTCTACGAGGCCAGGGCCACCCGCGTGCCGATCGCGCCGTTCACCGACGACGACCCGGCGATGGGCATGGCCGACGGCTACGCGGTCCAGCGCGACCTGGTCGGGATGCTGGTGGACGACGGCGACCGCGTCATCGGGTACAAGGCGGGGCTGACGTCGGCCCCCATGCAGCGACTGTTCGGCGTGGACACACCCGACTACGGCCCCGTCCTGGCGTCCACGCTGTACGCCGACGGCGACCGGGTGCCGCGTGAGGCGTTCATCGCGCCCAAGGTCGAGGCCGAAATCGTCTTCAGGCTCGGCGCCGGGCTCGCCGGGCCCGGCGTGACCCTGGACCAGGCCCGTGCCGCCATCGCGGACGTCATGGCGGGGCTGGAGGTCGTCGACTCCCGCATCGCGGACTGGCGGATCAGGCTGGCCGACACGATCGCCGACCTCGCCTCCAACGGCGCCGTGGTGCTCGGCGGCCGGGCGGTGCCCGCCCGGACCGTGGACCCGCGCCTGATCGGCATGGTGTTCAGCCGCAACGACGAGGTCGTCGCCACGGGCGCCGGGGCGGCGGCCCTCGGCGACCCGGTGGCGGTGGTGGCCTGGCTGGCGAACACGCTCGGCGAACACGGCGTGGCCCTGGAGCCCGGCCACCTGATCCTGACCGGCGCGTTGCACGCCGCGGTCCCCATGAACCCCGGCGACCGGTTCGTCGCCGAGTTCGACCGGCTCGGCACGGTCGCCATCCAGGCCTGACCTCACCCCGTGCCGCGCCGCGTCAGCCGCACCGGCGCCGTCTCGAATCCCCAGACGAAGTTCGACGGCATGCGGCGCGGCGCCCCGGCGTGCCCGGCGTGGCCGGCGCGCTTCAGCAGTTCCTCGAACAGCACGCCGAGTTCGGTCATCGCGAGCGACGATCCGAGACAGAAATGCGGGCCCGCGGAAAGCGCGAGATGACGGTTCGGGTCGCGGCCTATATCGAAGGCGAGCGGATCGTCGAAAACGGTGTCGTCCCGATTCACGGCGGGCAGCCAGACCGCGACCCGGTCGCCCTCCGATATTTCCAGGTCGCCGATCCTGGTGTCCGTGACGGCGGTGCGCATCACGTGCAGGATAGGGCTTGAATACCGCAATATCTCCTGCACCGCCGTGGGCATCAGGTCCGGGTTCTCGCGCAGGCGCGCCCACTGGCCGGGGAAATCGATGAACGCGAGCAGCCCGCCCACCGTCGCGTGCCGCGTCGTCTCGGTCCCGGCCGAGAAAAGGGCGTTGCAGTTGAGGATGATCTTGTCGTCGGTGAACGGGACGCCGTCCACCTCGGCGTGGACGAAGGCGCTGACGACGTCGTCCCCGGGATCCTTCCTGCGCAGCTTCACCAGGTGCTCGAAGTAGAGCAGGATCTCGCTGTTCGCCTCGATCTCCACCTCGCGGTCGCCGCCGGACCCGAACGCCGTGATGCTCAGCCTCAGCAGGCTCTCCCAGTCCTGCGGCGGCACGCCGAGCATGTCGCAGATCACCGAGACGGGCAGCCTGGCCGCCATCTCGACCGCGTCGAACTCGCCCGCGGCCACGGCGTTCTCGACGATCGACACCGCCGTCGTGCGGATGGTCGCCTCCAGCCGGCGGACCGTGCGCGGGGTGAAGGCCGAGCTGACGATCCGGCGGAGGACGCCGTGCCGCGGAGGGTCGCTCACGATGAGCACGCTGCCCGCCGCGTCGGCGGTCGGGACCGGGGGAGAGTCCAGCCGCATGCCGCGCGAGGAGACGAAGGTCTCGCTGTTCCTCAGGACGTCGTTCGCGGGCGCGTGGCTCAGCACGGACCAGAAACCCTCCGCGGCGGCCCGGTCGGTCCAGAAGACCGGTTCGCGACGGCGTTGCGCCGCCCAAAGCGCTTCCGCGTCACCGTCGGTGTACACCAACGGATCGGACAGATCCGGCGATTTCCATTCTCCGTGCGCGCCGAAAGACATGCCACTTCTCCTTCCGGGCGGTGCGCCATTCGGATGCCGTCGCGACCGCCATGCGCGCGGCGCTTTCCCGACTCGTCGGTGGCAATTGTGCCGGGTCACCGCGAGGAGTCCAAGATATGGAGAGGCCGCGGGAAGAGCGTCAATGGACAGCGTGATTCTCCGGCGGACCTTGTTTATGCTCGCCTGTGACGCCGGCGGGGGCCGCGGATGCCCGCGCCGGAGGCCCTGCCCGGAATCCGCCGTGCCCGCCCGCCTTTTCGTGACCCGCTCCCCGGCGCGGGTTCAATGAGGAGAAGCGATGGTCTCTGATGGTCTTGTCCGGCCGTTTCGCGTGGACATCCCGCAGGCGGACCTCGACGACCTGGCGGACCGGCTGGCCCGCACCCGCTGGGCGCGCCAGCCCGCCGGCACCGGCTGGGACGACGGCGTCCCCGTCGACTACCTCAAGGACCTCGTCGCGTACTGGCGCACGTCCTACGACTGGCGCAAGGCCGAGGCGGAGCTGAACTCCCACCACCAGTTCACCGCCGAGATATCCGGCGCCACCGTCCACTTCCTCCACGTCAGGTCCCCCGAGCCGGACGCGCTCCCGCTGGTCATCACGCATGGGTGGCCGGGCTCCGTGGTGGAGTTCCTCGACGTCATCGATCCGCTCACCGATCCCGCGGCGCACGGCGGCGACCCCGCGGACGCCTTCCACGTGGTGATCCCCTCCATTCCGGGGTTCGGCCTGTCCGGGCCCACCCCTGACACCGGCTGGGGCGTCGCGCGGGTCGCGTCCGCCTGGGCCGAGCTGATGGAGCTGCTCGGCTACCCCCGCTACGGCGCGCAGGGCGGCGACTTCGGATCGTTGATCTCCCGCCGGCTCGGCGTCCACGCACCGGACCACGTCGTCGGCGTGCACGTGAACTTCCTGCTCACCTTCCCGTCCGGCGACCCCAGGGACATGGCCGCGCTCACTCCCGCCGAGATGGAGAGAGTGGACCGGCTTCATGTCTTCAACACGGAGCTGTCCGGATACGCGCAGGTGCAGACCCATCGCCCGCACACGGTCGCGCACGCGCTCGCGGACTCCCCGGTCGGCCAGCTCGCCTGGATCGTGGAGAAGTTCAAGGAGTGGAGCCGCCCGGCGGCGGTCCCGGAGGACGCGGTGCGCCGCGACCGCATCCTCACCAACGTGATGCTCTACTGGCTGACCGGCACCGCGGCGTCCTCCGCCCGCCTCTACAAGGACTCGGCGGCGACCTTCGGCCTGCCGGAGACGCTGACCGTCCCGTTCGGCGTGGCGGTGTTCCCCGGCGACGTGGCGCCGCCGATCCGGCGCTTCGCCGAGCGCACCAACCCGAACATCACGTCCTGGACCGAGTTCGACACCGGGGGCCACTTCGCCGCGCTGGAGGTGCCCGAACTGTTCACCGAGGACGTCCGCCGGTTCTTCCGCCCCTTACGCCGGCCGGCGCGATGACGATTCCGAATGATGGCGAGCCCTCGAAGGAGCAGCGGTCGATGCGAGGCACGAAGGCGGACCCCGCGACGTTGGTGTGCTTCCCGTACGCGGGTGCGGGCGCCGGGTTCTTCCGGCCCTGGCGCGGCCACGACCCGGAGGCCGTCGAGGTCGTCCCGGTCCAGCTCCCCGGCCGGGAGCAGCGGTTCACCGAGACCCCGTACCGGGACGTCCACGAGGCGGTCGACGGCCTCGCCGGGGAGGTGCTCGAAAAGCTGGCAGGGCGGTCCCGTGTCGTGATCTTCGGGCACAGCCTGGGCGCGATCCTCGCCTACGAGATGGCGCACCGCCTCAAGGACGCGGGCGGTCCGGACGTCGCGCACCTCGTCGTGAGCGGTTCCCCCGGCCCCGCCGAGGTGCGGGCGAACCGGGCGACCGGGCTGCCGGACGAGGAATTCCTGGCGCGGGTCCTGGAGTTCGCCGGGTACTCGCATCCGGCGCTGGAGGATCCCACGATGCGGGAGCTG
Organism: Sphaerisporangium siamense; assembly: GCF_014205275.1. NCBI lineage: Bacteria > Bacillati > Actinomycetota > Actinomycetes > Streptosporangiales > Streptosporangiaceae > Sphaerisporangium > Sphaerisporangium siamense. Next base: position 1,192,402 of record NZ_JACHND010000001.1, on the reverse strand, counting down.
CTGCTGCCCTGCCTGCGGGCCGACGTGGAGATGCACGAGAACTACCGGCCGCCGGCCTCCCGCCCGCCGCTGCGCGTGCCGATCACGGCGGTGCGCGGCGCCGACGACGGGCTCGTCTCCCGGGCGGAGCTGGAGGGGTGGGCCACGGCCACCGCCGCGGAGTTCCACGTGGCCGAGTTGCCCGGCGGGCACATGTACCTGGTCGACTCCGCGGCCGAGATCCTCGCGCTCGTCGGGCGACTGTCCCATGGGTGACCCGGCGCCCAGGGAGCCGCACCTGTCCGCGGCCGAGAAGGCCGCCCGGCTGTGCCACTCCGCCGCGTTCCGGATCGCGGACGCGCCGGCCGCCGAATCACTGGCGCGGAATCTCGCCCGGCTCACGGCGGATCACCCCTTCCTCGCCGTGGGCGACGCGCACGACGTGGGAGACCTGGGCGACGCGGCCCCGCGGCTGTGGGCCGAGGACGTCTCCGGCGCGGCGGACGGCCCGCTCGCCCGGCGCCGCAGGACCGCCGAGCTGCACCGTCCACTCGCCCCGGGCCGTGCCCCGCTGCGGGCCGTGCTCCTCCGGTACGCCGGCGGCGCCGCCGACCTCGTCGTCGTCGCGCACCGGGCCCGGATCGGACGGGCGCTGCTCGGCCCCGTCGCCAGGTCGATCCTCACCGGCGCCGAGGTCACGGCCCCGCCCGGCGGGCCGCACGCCGACCTGGACGAGCTCGCCGGAGCCGTCCGCGACCTCCGTGGTGAGACGCGGGCGTGGCGTGAGGAGAGTGGCGCCGGGCACGGGGTACGGCGGTTCCGGGTGCCCGTGGCGCCGGACGTGTCACCCGCCGAGCTGCACGCCGTCCTGGTGGCGGCGGCCGGCCTGGTGCTCGCCCGGTACGCGCGCACCGATCGGGCGCTGGTCGGCACGGCCCTGTCCACCGCCCCGGACGGCGCCGCGCGCGCCGAGACGCTGACCCTCGTCCCCACGGACGCCAAGGGGGAGACGACCATCGGCCGGTACCTGTCGGGCGTACGCGACCGGCTCGCCGCCGGGGTGCCCTGGGAGCCGTCCGGTGATCCCGCGCTGCCCGACGTGCTGAGCGCCCCGGCCGGGGTGCTGGTGGCGCGGCGGGACGAGGACGCGTACGTCCCGCACCTGGCGCCGCTCTACCCGCTGACGCTCACGGTGGACCTGCTGCCGGACGGGCGCGTCGTCGGCGAGTGCCACCACCGGCTCGACCGGTTCGGCCGCGACACCGCCGCGCGGTTCGTCGGGCACACCCTGCACGTGGCCGGGCGGCTGCTGACCGCATCGCCGTCGTCGCCTCTGGACCAGGTCGAGCTTCTCGACGACGCCGAGAAGCGGCGGGTGGCCCGGCTCGGCCGCCCGCGCCACGCGGTGGACGCGCCGGCCGTCTGCGTGCATGAGGCCCTGGCCGCCCGCGCCGCCGCGCACCCGGACCGGATCGCGGTCGAGGACGACGGCGGGTCGCTGACGTACCGGGAACTGGACGCGCGCGCCGGGAGGCTCGCCGCCGGCCTGCGCCGGCGCGGCGTCACCGCCGGTTCACGGGTCGGCGTCCGCCTGGACCCGTCCCCGGACCTCATCGCGACCATGCTCGGCGTCCTCAAGGCCGGGGCCGCGTACGTGCCGCTGCATCCGAGCTATCCCGCGGAGCGGATCGCCGCGATCCTCCGCGACTCGGACGCCGCGCTGCTCGTCGCGGCCGAGAACAAGGCCGGAGACGAGGCTGGACACGAGGCCGGGGACACGGCCGGGGACGAGGCCCGCGCTGTGCCGGTGCTGACCGTCGAGACCCTGCTCGCCGAGGGCGGCGGCACGCCCGCCGACCCCGTGAGCGGCACCCCGGGCGACCCCGTGCGCGTCACGCCGGACGATCCCGCCTATGTCATCTACACCTCGGGGTCCACCGGGCGGCCCAAGGGCGTGATGGTGCCGCACCGGAACGTGGCCGCTCTCATCGCGGCGACCGAGCGGGACTTCGGGCTGTCGCCCGAGGACGTGTGGTCCTTCTTCCATTCGCCGGCCTTCGACTTCTCCGTGTGGGAGATCTGGGGGTGCCTGCTCACCGGCGGGCGGCTCGTCGTGGTCCCCTACCTGGTGGCCCGGTCTCCGGCGAGCTTCCACGAGCTGCTGCGCCGCACGGGGGTCACGGTCCTGAACCAGACGCCCTCGGCGCTCACCCACCTGATCGACCACGACCACACCCGGCCGGAGCCGCTGGCCGTCCGGCTGGTGATCCTGGGCGGCGAGGCGCTCGACCCCCGCGTCCTGCTCCGCTGGTTCGACCGGCACCCGGAGGACGAGTGCCGGGTGGTGAACATGTACGGCATCACCGAGACGACCGTCCACGTGACGGCGCAGACGGTGACGCGGTGGGACGCGCTGACCGGGTCCCGCTCGGTCGGACCGCCGATCCCCGGCTGGCACGTGTACGTCATGGACGAGGAGGGCCGGCTGCTGCCCCCCGGTGTGCCGGGGGAGATCTGGGTGGGCGGCGCGGGTGTGGCCGACGGCTACCTCAACCTTCCCGCGGTGACGGCCGAACGCTTCGCGGCCGACCCGTTCACGGCGGGCAGGATGTACCGCAGCGGCGACCGCGGCCGGCTGCTCCCCGACGGGCGGCTCGAACATCTCGGCCGGTTGGACGACCAGGTCAAGCTGCGCGGGTACCGCATCGAGCCCGAGGAGATCCGGGCGGCGCTGCTGGCCGTTCCCGCCGTGACGGCCGCCGCCGTGGTGCTCCGCCGGGGGCCGGACCCGGACAGCGCCCGGCTCGACGCCTACGTCGTCGCCGGGGACGCCGCGTCCGGGCAGGAGGTCCGCCGCCGCGTCGCCCGCGTCCTGCCGGACTACATGGTGCCCGCCTCGGTCACGGTCGTGGCGGCGTTGCCGCTGACCGCCAACGGGAAGCTCGACGTGGACCGGCTCGCCGAGCTCTCCACGGCCGCACCCGCCCCGGCCGCGCCGGTCGCGCCGGCCGCACTGGTCAACGGGGACGTCGAGGAGGCGGTGCGGGCGGCGTGGACCGCGGTCCTGCGGACGCCCGTCGGTCCCGACGACAACTTCTTCGACCTGGGCGGGAACTCGCTGACCGCGATCCGCCTGCTCACCGTGATGGCCGAACACGGGCTGGCCGAGCTGCCGCCCCGCGAGATCTACCTCAACCCCACCGTGCGCGGGCTCGCGGCGGTGCTGCGGCGGCAGGCCCGTCCGGCATGACCCACGAGGAAGGTGCTGTGACGACGACTTCACCCCGGCGCGCCGGCCGCCTGGACCACAGGGTCGCGATCGTCACGGGCGCCGCTCGCGGCATCGGCCGCGCCTGCGCGCTCGCGCTCGCGGCGGAAGGCGCCGACCTCGCCCTGATCGACGTGGCCGCGGACATCCCCGGCGCCACCTACCCGCTGGGGACCGCGGCCCAGTTGCGCATGACCGGCCGGCTGTGCGAGGAGCGCGGCGCGACCGTCGTCACCTGCCACGCCGACGTGCGCTCCCCGGACGACCTCGCGGCGGCGGTCGGCGACACGCTGGACCGGCTCGGACGCGCCGACGTCCTGGTGAACAACGCGGGCCTGGCCACGCCCGCGGGCCACCCGGCCCACGGGCTGGACGAGGAGCAGTGGCGGCTCATGGTGGACGTCGACCTGACCGGCGCTTGGCGCATGATGCGCCTGGTCGTCCCGCACATGCTGGACCGCGGGGCCGGCAGCGTGGTCAACGTCGCCTCGACCGCGGGCGTGGTCGGCTACCCGCACTTCGCGAACTACACGGCGGCCAAGCACGGGCTCGTCGGGCTCACCCGCGCCGCCGCGCTGGACTACGCGACGTCCGGCGTCCGGGTCAACGCGTTGTGCCCGGGATCGGTCCGCGACGAGCCGGAGCTGGAGGGCCGGATGCTCGGCGGCATCGCCGACGCCCTCGGCATCCCGGCCGAGCGCCAGGAGCAGGTCTTCGTGGACGGCCAGCCGACCCGGCGGCTGGTCTCGGCGTACGACGTCGCGAACGCCTGCCTCTGGCTCGCCTCGGACGAGTCCCGCGGCGTCACCGGCAGCGTCATCACCGTGGACGGCGGCTACAGCGCCCGCTGAGACCTGCTTGCTAACCCCTGGGGGGTATGTTAACGTCCTGCCGTCCGATACACCTACCCCCTAGGGGTATTCAGAACGGAAGGGACACCGAGGCGCGGGCGCGGGGTGCCGCCGACGGCATGGTCACGTGGGCGGCGGCGCGTCAGGCGCCTTCCGGCCGCTGACATGAAAGGTGGGCGTGCACCGGCATGCACGCCCACTCGCAGGGGCCGGTCTGTTTCGAGATCACACCCACCCCCTCCCGCATCCTGCCACTCGGCGTGGACGCGGGGAACAGGAGTTTCCGCATGGACGCCATCAGCCCGCGCAGATGGCGGGCACTCATCGTGCTCGCCGCCGCGCAGTTCATGGTCATCATGGACACCTCGATCATCGGCGTCGCGCTGCCCGACATCCAACGCGACCTCGGCTTCACCCAGAGCGGTCTGCAATGGGTCTTCAACGCCTACGTCATCGCCTTCGGCGGCCTGCTGCTGCTCGGCGGCCGGCTGTCCGACCTCCTCGGCGCCCGCAAGGTCTTCGTCGCCGGCTGGGTCATCCTGATCGCCGGGTCGGCCGTCGCCGCCGCGGCGGGTGACGCCTGGGTCGAGATCGCCGGCCGCGGCGTCCAAGGGGTCGGCGGCGCGCTGATCGCGCCCGCCTCGATGACCCTGCTCATGATGCTCTTCGGCCACGACCGGCGCGAACTCGGCAAGGCCATGGCCCTGTACGGTGCCGCCGCCCCCGCCGGCGGCACCGCCGGCGTCTTCCTCGGCGGCGTCATCGCCGAATACCTGAGCTGGCCGTGGGTCTTCATCATCTACATCCCCATCGGCGTGGCGACGCTGCTGGCCGTCCCCGCCCTGCTGCCGGCGGTCGGCGGCAGGCGCGGCACGGTCGACGTCCTCGGCGCCGTCGCGGTCACCGCCGGCATCGCCCTGGCGGTGTTCGCCATCGTGCGGGCGCCCGGGCAGGGCTGGAGCTCGGCCGCGACCCTGCTGGAACTGGCCGGGGCGGTCGCCCTGCTCGCGCTGTTCCTGCTCGTTCAGCGGACGGTCCGCGCGCCGCTCATGCCGCTCGGCGTCTGGCGCACTCCCGGCCTCGCCACCGCCAACCTGGCGATGGCGCTGCTGGGCGCCGCCTGGATCCCGATGTGGTACTTCCTCAACCTCTACCTTCAGCAGGTCCTAGGGTACGGCGCGTTCGCCGGCGGCGCGGCCCTGCTCCCGATGACCGTGACCATCATGATCTTCATGATCGGCGTCACGGCCCGCCTGCTCGGCCGCTTCGGCGCCAAGCCGCTGATCGTCGTCGGCCTGCTGGTCCTGGCGGCGGGAGTGGCGGGGCTGTCCCTGGTCAGGGCCGAGGGCGTGTTCGCCGCCGACGTGCTGCCCGCCTCGCTCGTCGCCGCCGCCGGCATGTCGCTGGCCTACATCCCCGCGATGATGTCGGCGATGTCGGGAGTGCGGCCGGAGGAGAGCGGCCTGGCCTCCGGCATCGTCAACACCACCTACCAGGTGGGCTCGGCTCTCGGCCTCGCCGTCATGACGGCGGTCGCGACCTCGCGCGGCGCCGCGGAGCTGGGTGACGCGGCCCGGCTCACCGGCGGCTTCCAGGCGGCCTTCGTCGGGGCGGGGATCATCGCGGCGGGCGGCGCCGTGCTGAGCCTTCTGCTGATGCGCGCGCCGAAGGCGGCGACCACGGCCGGCGCCGAGCCCGCCGGTGCCATTTCACGGAATAGATAATCGCCTGCTATTGCCCGAAAAGGGCCGAGCGACCGCACCATAAAGTGTCACGGAAAAGGCCGGCGCCCGCCGGTTGAACACCGCGGAAAACGGCGGTGAGAGGCGGGGTCGGCCGGTCCTTGACAGGGTGAAGTGGGATTACTACGCACTTCATGACTATTGATCGGGTTTGTGCTAGGAGTGGAGGCGTCGCCTGCCGAATGGCGGCCCAGACGAGCCGACAGGAGGATCTGTGACGCACCCCCCACAGAACCCGGCGTCGGCAGCGAGCGCGTTCACGCTGCCGACATCTCGTACGACACGTACCGGAACACCTAGATCAAGCCGTCCGGAGAAGGGACGGCGCCGATGACCTGGAAAAGAAAGACCACGATTTTCGGGCTGGCCGCCACGCTCGGGCTGGCCCTGCCGCTCGGCGCCGCGAATGCGTCCGCACCGAATGGAGTCGAGCGCGCACAAAGCGATTCCGCCCGCGTATCGAATTATTCGCCCGGCGCGCGGAAAGCCGGGGCGCCGATATCGGCGGACGGCCCGCGCGGGACCGCCGGGAAGAAGGCGCGCGGCGCCGGGCGCGTGCCGAGGGCCGCCGTCGTCACCTTGGTGACCGGAGACCGGATCACGTTGTACGCGCAGGGCGCCTCGGGCCCCACCTACGAGATCGAGCGCGGCCCGGGCCGCGAGAAGATGCAGTTCACCGCCCAGGAACGCGACGGCCACCTGAGCGTCTTCCCCGTCGACGCGCTGCCGCTCGTCGCGCGCGGCCTCATGGACAGGCGCCTGTTCGACATCACGCAACTGGTGGCGTGGGGCTACGACGACGGCCACAGCAAGGAAGTGCCGCTGATCGTCCGGTCGTCGTCGCCGCCGCGCCTCGCCGCGAAGGCGGCCGCGGGCGGCTGGCGCAGCGACGCGCTCAAGCTGTCGGCGATGAAGGTCGCCAAGAGCGGCGCGGGGCAGGCGTGGCAGGAACTGACGGCGGGCTCGGCGGGCTCGGCGGGCCGCTCGCTCGCCGGCGGCGTCACCAAGGTGTGGCTGGACGGCAAGCGCACCCCGTACCTGGACCGCAGCGTGCCGCAGATCGGCGCGCCGGTCGCGTGGAAGCGCGGCCTGACCGGCAAGGGTGTGACGGTGGCCGTGCTCGACAACGGCTACGACTCCCGGCATCCGGACCTCCAGAACGCCGTCGCCGACACGGCCGACTTCTCCGGCGAGGGCAACCTCATGGACGGCATGGGGCACGGCACCCACCTGGCCTCGGTGATCGCCGGGTCCGGGAAGGGGTCGGGCGGCAAGTACCGGGGAGTGGCGCCGGACGCCAAGCTCGCCATCGGGAAGGTGGCCGGCGTCCTCGCCGGGTACAGCGACTCCTCCATCCTCAGGGGGATGGACTGGGCCGCCGCCGAGGTCAAGGCCAAGGTGGCTCTGCTGAGCCTCGGCACGATGTGGGACAGCCAGCAGTCCGACCCGCTGGAGGAGGCGGTCAACACCCTCACCGAGCTCTACGGGACGCTGTTCGTCGTCGCCGCGGGCAACGACGGGCCGGGCAGGGCCACGCTCTCCAGCCCCGGGACCGCGGACGCCGCGCTCACCGTCGGCGCGGTCAACAAGAGCGACATGCTCGCCGGCTTCTCCGGCCGGGGGCCGCGCACCGGCGACCACGCGGTGAAGCCGGACATCACCGCGCCCGGGGTGGCGATCACCGCCGGGACGTCGATCGGGCTCGACCCGAACGGCATGTACACCCCGGAGAGCGGCACGTCGCTGGCCGCGGCGCACGTCGCGGGCGCGGCGGCGATCCTGGCCCAGGCGCATCCGGACTGGAAGGCGGAGGAACTGAAGGGCGCGCTGATCGGGACCGCCGTCCCCAGCGCGGAACTCGGCCCCTACGAGCAGGGCGCCGGGCGCGTCGACGTGGCGGCGGCGACCGGCCGGCAGGTGACGGCCACGCCCGGCAACCTGTGGACGACGCTGCCGTACGGCGAGGCGGAGAACGCCACGGTGACCAGGACCGTCACCTACACCAACTCGGGTGACGCGTCGCTCATCCTCGACCTGCGCATGGAGAGCGCGCGGCCCGGCGTCACGCTGCCCCGCGGGCTGCTGAAGCTCGCGTCGCAGCGGCTCAAGGTGCCCGCGCACGGGCAGGCCTCGGTGACGCTGGCCATGGCCGCCTCGGACGCCGACCCGGGCGAGTACCCCGGCGTGCTCGTCGCCTCGGCCGGCGACGACGTGGTGCTGCGCACCCTGGCCGGCGCCTACGTCGAGCCCGAGACGTACGACGTCACGTTCAAGGTGCTCGACAGGAACGGCGAGCCCGCCGTGAACAGCAGCGCCCTGGTCTACGACCTGGAGCGGGACTGGCTGGAGAACGTGGCGCTCTACGAGGGCGTCGGCCAGGCCAGGCTGCCGGCCGGAGACTGGACGGTACAGGGGTACATGGTCAACACCGACTTCACCTGGCGCGACGCCTACAGCGCCATCGCCCACACGGTGGTCCACGTGGACGCCGGCCACAAGGAGGTGGTGCTGGACGCGCGGAAGGGGCGGAAGGTCACCGTCACCCTGGACGATCCGGACGCCCTCCAGGAGCCGACCGCGATCTCGGCCATCACCCACCAGGCGGGGGGTCGCGTGTTCCGGTCGCTGTTCGCCGGTTCGGTCACGGGACCTCCGGTGGGGGATCTCTATGTCATTCCCTCACGTGTGCCGGGTGCCATGTACCAGGTCCACAACGTGTGGTACAAGAGCAGTGGGGACAACGGGGACAACGTCCGCTATGACCTGGTCAAGGTGTACCGGGACGGCCTGCCCGACAACCCGGTCTACAACGCCGCCGTCAAGGACCTGGCGAAGATCACCATGGCGAACCGCGGCGCGGGCCTGGAGGTGCCGGGAGCCATCGCGGCGGCGCCGTCGGGGAGCCCGTTCGTGTCGACGCGAATCGTGTTGCCCGGCACGCTGGTCAACTACCGCACCTACCAGCCCGGCCTCGCCTGGGACACGGTGCTGCACCTCGGGCCCGGCCAGAACGTGCTGAGCGTCGGCCGGTACGTCGTGGACAGGTCCTACAGCGAGGTCTGGGGCCGCGCCGCCTACGGGCCCGGCCTTCAGCCGGGCGACCTGGTCAGAGAGGGCGATGAGCTGAGCTTCGCGGGCGGATGGCAGTACGCCGACCCCGAGCCCGGCCGGATCGGCATGGAGATGTACAGCGAGGGTGAGGCGACGCTCACGTCGGGCGGCAAGGTGCTCGGGCACACCACCTGCGTGGTGCCGAGGGGCGGCATCTCGTGCGGCCTCGACGCGACGTTGCCCGGGAAGGCCGCCTCCTACACGCTGACGGAGGTCAGCACGCGGAACGTGCCGTGGGCCTCGCTCGCGACCCGGGTGGAGACGAGCTGGACGTTCGACTCCGAGACCGCCGCGTGGCCGATGCCGATCTCGCGTCTGGCCGCGCGGATCTCCCCGACCGGGCTCGACACGCTGAACCGGGCGAAGCGCACGGTGAACATCCCGGTCGGCATCAGCATCGACCGCATCCCGATGGCCCCCTATTTACAGATGAAGCATCTGACGGTGGAGGCGTCGTACGACGACGGCGCGACCTGGCAGCCGGCCACGGTACGGAAAGGCTCCGAGTGGCAATACTCCGCCGTGGTGAAACCGTCCGCCAAGGGGGATTTCGTGTCCCTGCGCGTCACGGCGACCGCGACCGGCGGTATGCGGGTGAGCCAGACGGTCATCCGGGCGTACGGGCTCACGGACTGATTCCGGGCCGGCTTCCGGGTGTCCTCTCTGAAACACCGGGAAGCCGGAGCCTGCGATGAAGAAAGGGAAATGAGAAAGTCCCCGGCGAGTGGGAGAGGTACCCGCCGGGGCTTTCACATCATTGGGAACGGCCGGTCTTCTGGCTATGTGGCGTCGGGGACGGTGCTATGTGCGGCCGGTGCCCGGCGTCGCGCGCCGGGCGCCGGTCAGCCCGGGATCGGGGCGACGCCGAAGTCCACGACCGCCGAGGAGAAGGGCTGGAAGAACAGGCTGGTGCCACTGACCGCGGACGCGGAACCCTTGGCGACCACCTTCCCCGTCGTGCCGTAGTCGACGAAGATGGGGGCGCCGCTGTCGCCGCCCGCGGCCGGCGTCAGGCCGTCGAGCTGAACGGTCTCGATCTGGTTGGTGATGACCACACTGTTGCCGTAGACGTCGTTGACGACGAGCGCGTAGACGTTGCCGGTCACCCACAGCCTGGGGACGGTGCCGCTGGTGGCCCCGGAGGACTTCACGATGTCACCGGAGTAGACGTAGTCCCAGCCGACGACGCCCTTCTTGGCCGTGGTCGTGACCGGACCGTCGTAGATGGTCCCGGCCGCGTTGGCCGAAACCAGCAGCAGGTCATGCGACGAGTGCTTCTGCGTCGCGGAGCCGACGGTCGTGGTGCTGTTGCGGAACTGGCTGCCGACCTGGCCGCAGTGACCCGCGGTCAGCAGGTACTTCACGTTGTTCTTCGTGACGCCGAACCCGCTGGAGCACGAGTACTGCACGCCGGGGTCCTGGTTGGTGAGGACGATGCCGCCCGAGTACGGGGCCGTGTCCACCTGACGCGAGGTCAGGGTGGGAACCTCGGACTCCTGGGTGGTGTACGGCACGTTCACCGAGGGGACGCCGAGCTGGCCCGGGTTGGCGTCCTTGCGGATGCGCAGGATCAGACCGCTGGAGTCAGGGGCGAGCTGCACGCCGATGACCGGGCCGGTCAGGTCCGACCTGATGTCCTGCGCGATGATCTCCGCCTGGCTCTCCAGCTCGGCCAGCGAGTAGTCGGCGGGCAGGACCTCGACCGTCACGCTCTCCCGCGCGTCGGTCAGCGCGCTGCTGATCGACGCGGGCAGGGCGCCCTTCCAGAAGAGCTGAACGGCGTCGTCGGTCACGACGATGTTGCCGTAACCGCTGTTGGCGCCGTTCTCCACGGCGGTGCGAATGATCTTCGCGGCCTTGGAGACCTCGGTCCGGTCCTCCAGTGCGGTCTTGGCGGGACGGGAAAGGTGGTAGGTGGAGGCCGGCGCGTTCTTCGCGCCGGGCTCGGGGCTCTGCGCCATCGCGCTGCCCATCGGCAGGGCGAGCCCGGCCGTGGTGGCCAGCGTGACAAGGGCGAAACTCAACCTTCTACGCACGAGTATTCCTTTCGGAGTGCCGTGTGCGGGTCTTTTCACCGTGCGGTGGATTCCGTCTTCCCGCTGATACGTCGCGCGGGGCGACGTACTCGTGGAAGGCGGTGCGAACAATGGATTTCAGATGAACACTCCCCGACATTAGCCGTTCGACTGCCTAAAGGCCGCCGTCCCGAAAGTGACAGTACATAGCCGCACATCGGTTTGCAAACACGTTTGTCAGAGCGCCATTCCGCCATTCTTTATGGCGCTCTTACTTTCTGAACGGATCATGGCGGAATGCCTGTCGGGGGCAGTGGTGTACGCCGCCGGGGTAGGACGCTTCTTACCTTCGCGGTCAGTATCGTCACCGTGGGCATAGGGGTTGACGCGAAGGGTGGGCATGAATGGCCGCCGGCGTCCAACTGCGTAGGGAATTATGACCTTCGTCACATCGCGCTACGTGGCAGAGAATGTCCTCACCGTCAGTGGCGCTGGCTTGTGAATTGGTCAGACGAATATGCGGCGCAATAGACCTTCACCGGATTATGAAACGGGCCGGAAGCACGGGGGCGGCCATCCGATCGGCCCGGAACCATTGGTTGCGGCCGACCGTGCGGTGTCCATTTCACACCCGATGACGAGTTCATGTGAGGGACGGTGACGCGGACCGCCGGGAGAACGGATTCGCGGCGGCCCGGCCCCTCCGACCAGGGACGAGTCCGGTGGCCCGGCCGCTGGTCTGCGATTACCGGCGCGAATCGGCCGCCGGTGCCGCTCTCCCGGACCGGGCGCCGCTCCGGCGCGTGTGTATTCGGCGACGCGATGTGCGGAACCGCGCCGGCGCCGTACCGATGATCGGGACGGGAGGGTTTTGGGTCCGCGATATTCCACACCCCGTACGCTCGGAACCGGACGCGCGCCTGTGGATCGCCGAATCCGGGGACCTCCGTCACGAACCGGTCGCCCTCCGGAATTGGGTCCGGCGTTATCGGACCGGCCCGATAAGGAGGCGGCCGGGGTGACTAAACGGAGTTCGGTCGTATTCGGCGAAAAAGCTCTCAGCCGCGCCCCCGCCCGCCCGCGCGCCGCAGCCGGGGCCCGCTCGGCCGGGCCTGGGTGGTCTCATGCCCGTGGCGGTGCCGGGAGGCCGACCCGTTCCTCGACCATGGTCTGGAAGTGCCGGCAGGAGGAGAAGTCCTCGTGGTCGCACTCCAGGGCGCAGTCGATCAGGTCGAGCGACGCCCGCGCCTCCGCGATGCGGCGGACCAGGTCCGTCCTGTGGCGTTCCAGCAGGGCACGCCGGCGCCGCGCGTCGCGGGACGTCATCATCCGCCGGACGTCGTCCAGGCTCAGGCCGGCCTCCTTGGCGCGCAGGATGACCGCGATCCGGTAGAGGTCGTCCGGCCCGTACCGGCGGCGGTCGCCGGCCACGCGGGACGGGGAGAGCAGCCCGACGGACTCCCAGTGGCGCAGCACGTGCGGCGCCAGGCCGAACCGTGCCGCGATCTCCCCGATGCTCATCGCCCGCTCCCTGGGCACGGACGGGACCGGAGGAGAGGAATCACCGCTTGACTTCATGCCGACATTAAGTCGGAAGCTGGGGCGCATGTCGACGCACACCTCACCGGGCGCCTCCGGCGACCCCGTCACCTCGCTGGTCGCCCTGCTGGACGCCGTGGACGCGCAGCCGGGCGCGAAGGAGCTTCGTGACCGGTCCTACGAGCTGTTGCGGCTCGCTCCCGGGGCGTGCGTGGTGGACGTGGGCTGTGGCGCCGGACGGGCCGTCGCCGAGCTGAACGCCAGAGGCATGCGGGCGATCGGCGTCGACGCGGCCGGGCGGATGGTCGAGGCGGCGCGGCGGCGCGGGCCGGAGCTGGACGTCCGCCTCGGCGACGCCGGCGACCTGCCGCTTGAGGACGGGCAGGCGGCCGGGTACCGGGCGGACAAGGTCTACCACGAGCTCGCCGACCCGGCGCGGGCCCTCGCCGAGGCGCGGCGCGTGCTCGGCCGCGACGGGCGCGTGGTCCTCGTCGGCCAGGACTGGGACACCTTCGTGATCGACTCCGACGATTGGTCGCTGACGCGGACGATCGTCCACGCCCGGGCTGACGCCGTGACGAACCCCCGCGCCGCCCGCGGGTATCGCAACCTCCTGCTGGACGCCGGCTTCACCGACGTGGCGGTCGAGGTCCACACGGGCGTCTTCACCGGCACGGCCATGTTCCCCCTGCTCCCCATGCTGTCCGGCGTCGCCGACGCCGCGCGGCGCGCGGGAGCCGTCACCGCCCGTCAGGCGCGAGGCTGGATCGAGGAACAGGCGGAACGCGGACGGCGAGGACGCCTGTTCCTCGCCGTCCCGATGTTCCTGGCCTCCGCGACCCGCCCCTGAGGGTCACAGGGGCACGGTGTCGAGGGGGATGGGGCGGAACATCTCCGGTTCGTCCTCGGGGGTCAGTGCGGTGGGGCCGAAGATCCAGTCGACGAACGTGTAGTCGTGGACGTCGCGGCCGTGGAGGAGGGCGTTGCGCCGGAGCCTCCGGTCGCCGTCGAGGTGCCACAGGTCGCCCCACGCCCGGGCGGTGGTGACGACCCGGCGGCAGTGCTCGGGCCGCACCGCCTCGTAGGCGGCGAGCACCTTGTCCCAGTCGACGCCCGAGCCGTGCCCGGTCCGCCGGGCGCCCTGGGCGGCGACGTGCTCGCCGAGCACCCAGCCGTCCTCGATCGCCATGATCGCGCCCTGCGCCATGTACTGCAGGGGCGGGTGCGCCGCGTCGCCGAGCAGCGCGATCCTGCCGGTCACCCAGGTCATGATCGGGTCGCGGTCGTACATCCGCCACCACCGGTCGCGCCACATGGACGGCAACCCCTTCTGGACCGGGGCGCAGGTGCCCGCGAACGCCGCGTCCAGCTCGTCCGGGGTGCCCCAGTCCTCCTCGCCGGCCCGTGCCTTCCGCGACTCGAACACGGCGACCTGGTTCAACATTTCGCCGCCCCGCAGCGGATACTGCACGAAATGGCAACGCGGGCCGACGTACACGACGACGTCCTTCTCGTGGACATCGTTGCCGGCCACCTTCTCGAACGGCACGGCGCCGCGGTAGGCGACGTACGCCGAGCTGACCGGCTCGTCGCGGACCAGCAGCTCACGGGCGACCGAGTGCAGCCCGTCCGCGGCGATCACCACCTCCGCCTCGTCGGTTCCCCCGTCGGCGAAGCGGACCCGGGCGCCGCCGGCGACGTTCTCGTACGACGTGCAGCGGGCGTCGGTCAGCAGCTCGACGCCCGCCCGGTCGCAGGCGCGCAGCAGGATGCCGTGCAGGTCGCTGCGATGGATCACCAGGTAGGGGTGGCCGTAACGGCGTTCGACGTCGCGCAGGTCCAGCCGGGTCAGCTCCCCGGCGTCCACCGCGTCCTTCATGACCATGGACTCGGGCAGCACGCCGAGGGCGGTCGCCTCCCCGAGCAGGCCGTAGCGGTCCAGGATGCGGGTGCAGTTCGGCGCGAGCTGGAGGCCGGCGCCGACCTCGCCGAACGCGGACGCCTGCTCGTGCACCCGGACCCGCAGGCCCCGGCGGGCCAGGGCGAGCGCGGCGGAGAGGCCGCCGATGCCGCCGCCGATGACGATCACGTCGGCGCTGGAGGTGCCCATGGGGTCGGTCCTTCCCGTCACAGCCAGGGCGGCAGGACCGGGGGAGGGCCGCCGCCGGGAGAGGTCACGCCGGCCGAGGACCGTCCGGCCAGGTAGGCGGTCACGTCGGCCAGGGTCCCCTCGACGGCGGGCACGTTCCCCCGCTTGGCGCTGACGTCCTCACGCAGCGCCCGCAGGAAGTCCTCGGGCAGGTCGGCGAAGGTGTGCCCGGTCGCGAGGTCCACGGCGTGCACCATGACCTCCCGGGAACGCATCCACGGGGTCTCGCTCGCCGGCACGGTGCGCCCCTGCGCGGTCACCACCTCGGCCCGCCACGCATCCTCCGGCAGTGCCGCCATCGCGGCGGCCAGGCTCGCGGCCGACTCGGTGAACCACCGGGTCAGCTCGCCGGCGCCGAGCAGGGAGCCCCTCTCGATGCCCGCGGCGCGCTCCTCCGGCGAGGCGTACATCGGCGTCTCCTCGCCGGTGCCCGCCCAGTGGACCAGGTTGCCGATCGCCTCGGCGTTCGCCGCCAGGTGCGCCACGACGTGCTTGCGCGTCCAGCCGGGCAGCGCGGACGGGGCGCCGTACTCCCGCTCGGAGAGTCCGGCGATCGCCGACGCGCACAGCCGGGTCCCCGTGTCGACCCAGGCGAGCGTGGTGGCCAGGTCGCGCGCCATCACGCGCCCTCGGGGACGACGCGGTTCGCCAGCCTGCCCAGCGCCTCGATCTCGGTCACGACCAGCTCGCCGCCGTTGAGGAAGACCTGTGGCTTGCGCGCGTGGCCGACGCCGCCGGGCGTGCCGGTCGCGATCACGTCGCCCGGGTTGAGCCGCACCATCGTCGAGACGTAGCGGACCAGGTGGACCGGGTCGAAGAGCAGGTCGCCGGTGTTGTCGGACTGCACCACCCGGCCGTCGACCTCGCAGCGGATGCCGAGCGCCGGCCGGGGACCGGTCTCGTCCGCGGTGACGAGGTAGGGGCCGATCGGGGTCGTGGAGTCCCAGACCTTGCCCTGCAGCCATTCCCGGGTGCGGAACTGCCAGTCGCGGCAGGTGATGTCGTTGAGCACGGTGAACCCGGCGATCGCGGCGATCGCCTGCTCCTCGTCCGCCCGGCGCACCTGGCGGCCGATGACGACGGCCAGCTCGGCCTCCCAGTCGAACTGCTCGGTCTCCGCCGGGCGCACGATGTCGTCGGCGGCGCCGATGAGGCTGTCGGCGAACTTGCAGAATAGGGTCGGGTACTCCGGCAGGTCGCGGCCCATCTCCGTGATGTGGTTGCGGTAGTTCAGGCCGGTGCAGACGACCTTGCCCGGCCGCGGCACCACCGGGGCCAGGTCGGCTCCGGCCAGCGGGCGCCGGGGGCCGTCGGCCGACGCCGCGGCGTCGAGGCCGCCGGGAGCGGCCAGCACCGCGCCGACGTCGGGCATGCCCACCTCGACGAGCTCGTCGCCGTCGACGCGTACGGCCGTGGTGCGGTGGTCGTCCAGGCGGATGGTGGCCAGCTTCATCGGTCGTCCTTCTCGGTGTGGCTGCGGAACAGGTTGAGTTTGGTGAAGATCGGGGCGTCGCCGAACTGGAACAGGTCGAGCGCGCCGGAGTCGGAGTCGGACGCCGACGCCTCCGAGCGGATCGACAGCGGCTGCCAGGACGGGACGACGAAGAGGTCGCCGCGGGTCACCGTCCAGGAGTGGTCCCCTACGGTGA
Source organism: Sphaerisporangium siamense (assembly GCF_014205275.1). Taxonomy (NCBI): domain Bacteria; kingdom Bacillati; phylum Actinomycetota; class Actinomycetes; order Streptosporangiales; family Streptosporangiaceae; genus Sphaerisporangium; species Sphaerisporangium siamense. The sequence continues at coordinate 1,176,099 of NZ_JACHND010000001.1, read as the reverse complement.
CCCGGCCGGACCCGTCGAAGACCTGGTAGACCGACGAGCCGGTCTCCCGGTGCGGCGCGGTCTCGGTGCCCGCCGTGATCCGGTGGAACTGCGCCCGGATCGTCGGGAGCACGTCGCCGGCGGTGGCCGGGTCGGTGTAGCGGACCAGGGCGTGGCCGGGTTCGACGGTGCCGCCGTGACCCTCCCGCTCCAGGGCGAGCTGGTCGTTCAGCGCGGCGTCGGTGTCGGTCCAGCGGTAGCACAGCAGCGGGGTGCCCTTGGGGCGGCCGAGCTGGGAGACCGGCGCCAGGCCGGGGTGTCCCCAGAGCCGCTCCGAGCGGGAACGGTCGGGGGTGGCGTGCTCCTCCGTGGAGAGGGTGTCCCGGCCGAAGTCGAAGAACTGCCCCTCGACGCCGTACTGGAACGGGATGTCGAGCCCGTCGAGCCAGGCCATCGGCGTGCTCGCCGCGTTGTGGTGGGCGTGCCAGTGCATGCCGGGCTGGGGGAGGAAGTCGCCCCGGCGCATCGGCACCGGGTCGCGCTCGACCACCGTCCACACGCCCTCGCCCTCGACGACGAAGCGGAACGCGTTCTGGGTGTGCCGGTGCTCGGGCGCGTCCTCGCCCGGCATCAGGTACTGGATCGCGGCCCACAGGGTCGGCGTCGCGTAGGGCCGGCCGCCCAGGCTCGGGTTGGCGAGGGCGATCGCGCGGCGCTCGCCGCCGCGGCCGACCGGCACCAGGTCCCCGGCGCGGCCGGCGAGTTCGAGGAGCCGGTTCCACTCCCAGCGGTGCGGCTGCGCGCTGGAGCGCGGATGCCCGGGCATCAGGTCGCCGATCTCCGTCCACAACGGGACGAGCAGGGCCTTCTCAAAGCCGCGGTAGAGATCGTCAAGCGCGGGACCGGCGGGAGGCTGGTCGGGCCGGTCCACGGCGGTGATGCTGACCGGCGACGTGACGGCATGCGTATCGGACATGCTCCCGACTATCCGGGACCGGGCCGAATCTGGAACAGAGGATTCTGCACAGCAGAACAATCCGTGTCAGGATCGGTCGTATGGCGAAGTCGATGAAGACCCCACCGGCGTACGCGCCGAGCAGCGTCGACCATGCCCTCAGGCTCGCGCAGATCCTCCAGCTCGACGGGGCGATCACGGTGTCGGCGGCGGCCGAGCGACTCGGCGTCGCGCGCTCCACGGCGCACCGCCTGCTGGCCGCCCTGGTCTACCGCGACTTCGCGGTGCGGGACGAGGACCGCACCTACCGGGTGGGCCCCATCCTCGCGCTCGCCGAGCGGGCCCGCTCCGACGTCGGCGCGCTGCGGGTGGCGGCCCTCGGGCCGATGCGCGCCCTGGTCGACCGGATCGACGAGACGGTCAACCTCAGCATCCGCACCGGCAGGACCGTCCGGTTCATCGCCTCGGTCGAGTGCGCGCGGGCCCTGCGGGTCGACGGCCGCGAGGGCATGGTCTTCCCCGCCCACCAGGCCAGCGGCGGCCTGATCACGCTGGCGGCGCTCTCGGACGAGGAACTCGAAACCCTGTACGCCGGCGACGAGCGACGCGATCTCGGCGAGGAGCCGCCCGACCTGGCGAGGCTCCGCCTGGAGCTGCGGGCGGTGCGCCGCAGCGGCGTCGCGCTCAACCTGGAGCGCACCGAGCGGGGCGTGGTCGCGGTGGGGCGCGCGGTGAAGGACCGCGCCGGCGCCACCGTGGCCGCCCTGTCGATCTCGATGCCCAGCGTCCGCTACACCCCGGATCACCTCACCGCCCTCATCGCCGCCCTCACCACCGCGGTCGACGCCATCGCCCGCACCCTCCGCGGCGCGGACCCGGACGGCGCAGTCGGCCCGGACGGCGCGGACGGTTCGGGTGGCGTGGACGGAGGGGACCCGGCAGACGGCTAGGGCGGGTCAGACGAGGAAGTCCCGCCGGATGAGGGTGGCGGCCAGGGCGGCCGCCGCCGCGCGCACCGCCGTCACGTGCACCTCGGGCCGGAACCGGCCGACCGGGCCGGCCACGCTGATCGCGGCGAGCGGCTCGTCGTCGCGTCCCAGCACGGGCGCGGCGACGCACGCGAGCCCGGCGGTCGATTCCTCCGTCTCGAACGCGACGCCGGTCTCGGTGACGCGCCCGAGCTGGCGGCGCAGGATGCCCGGCGCGACGACGGTGTGCGGCGTGCGGCGTTCGAGCGGCCCGGACAGCACCGCGCGCCGCAGCCCTGCGTCGGCGTGCGCGAGCAGTGCCTTGCCGATCGCGGTGCAGTGCAGCGGCATCCGCCCGCCGGTGCGGGACGGCGCCCTGGCCTGCTGGTGGCCGCCGATCTTGGCGAGGTAGACGACGTCGTGGCCCTCACGCACCCCGAGGTGGACGGTCTCGTGGGTGCGCTCGTACAGGTCCTGGAGGAACGGGATCGCCACCTCCAGCAGGCTGCGCTCCAGCGACGCGAGCATCCCGAGCTCGAAGAGGCCGCCACTGAGCCGGTAGCCGCCGCCGGCGCGTTCGAGCAGGCGGTTGGTGACCAGGTCGCCGGACAGCCGGTGCACGGTCGCCTTGTGGAGGCCGGTGCGCCGCACCAGCTCGGCGAGGCTGACGACACGGTCCTCGGCGCGGAAGGCGCGCAGGATCGTCACCGCCTTGCCCAGCACGGTGTCGAGGTCAGCCGGTCCCGTCACCCTCGCAGCGTATCGCTGAACGAGACGAAGTGCTGGTCGGGGGCCTGGCCCCGGCCACAGAGTGGGGAGGGTGACAGAAAGCACCGGGCTCGCCACCGCGAGCCAGTCCGCCATCGCCGCCGCGGCCGAGCGGCTCGCCGGGGCGTCCGCGTCCGGCGTGCCGTGCGCGCCCGTGCGGGACCTGATCGGCCCGGACGACCTGGCCGCCGCGTACGCGGTGCAGGCCGAGCTCACCGGGCGCCGCCTCGCCGCGGGCGCCGGGATCGTCGGCCGCAAGATCGGCCTGACCTCGGAGGCCGTCCAGCGGCAGCTCGGCGTCGACCGGCCCGACCTCGGCGTCCTCTTCGACGACATGGCGTACGCCGACGGCGACGCGATCCCGGTCGCGCGGGTGCTCCAGCCGCGGGTCGAGGCGGAGATCGCGTTCGTGCTCCGTGCCGATCTGGCCGACGGCCCGCTCGACGCCGCGCAGGTGCGCGACGCGGTCGGGTACGGCGTCGCCGCGCTGGAGGTCTGCGGCAGCCGGATCGCCGGATGGGACATCTCCTTCGGCGACACGGTCGCCGACAACGCGTCCTCAGGCGCCTACGTGCTCGGGCGGGAACGCCGCACCCTCGACGAGTTCGAGCCGGTGGACGTGGTGATGTCGATGCGCGTCGGCGGCGAGGAGGTCTCCACGGGGACCGGCGCCGCCTGCCTCGGCGACCCGATCGAAGCCGTGGTGTGGCTGGCCCGCACGGCCCGTGACCTCGGCCTTCCGCTGCGCGCCGGGCAGGTCGTCCTGTCCGGGGCGCTCGGTCCGATGCGGCCGGTGGCGGCGGGCGACACCGTGACCGCCACGCTGTCCGGGCTCGGCGCCGTGACGGCACGCTTCACCGGAGGGACGGCGTCATGAGCAGGACCAAGGTCGCGATCATCGGATCCGGCAACATCGGCACCGACCTGATGATCAAGGTGCTGCGCGGCGCGCGGCACCTGGAGATGGGGGCCATGGTCGGGATCGATCCCGCGTCGGACGGCCTGGCCCGCGCCGCCCGTCTCGGCGTGCCGACCACGCACGAGGGCGTCGACGGACTGATCGCGCTGCCGGGCTTCGGCGAGATCGGCATCGTCTTCGACGCGACCTCGGCCAAGGCGCACGAGGCGAACGCCGCGAAGCTGATCCCGCTCGGCAGGCGGTTGATCGACCTGACCCCGGCGGCGATCGGGCCCTACGTCGTCCCCGCCGTCAACCTGGACGCGCACCTCGACGCCCCGGACGTCAACATGGTCACCTGCGGCGGCCAGGCCACCATCCCGATCGTCGCCGCGGTCGGCCGCGTGGCGACGGTCGAGTACGCCGAGATCGTCGCGTCGATCGCCTCGAAGTCGGCCGGCCCCGGCACCCGCGCCAACATCGACGAGTTCACCGAGACCACCGCGGCCGCCATCGAGCGGGTCGGCGGGGCGCGCCGCGGCAAGGCGATCATCGTGCTCAACCCCGCCGAACCGCCGCTGATCATGCGGGACACGGTGTTCTGCCTCGTCACGGCGCCGGACCCGGACGTGCGGGAGGAGATCACGCGGTCGGTAGAGAAGATGGTCGCCGACGTCGCCGCCTACGTCCCCGGCTACCGGCTCAAGCAGCAGGTCCAGATCACCGAGATCCCCGCCGGTCAGCCGGTCGGGACGCTGCTCGCCGGCGGAGGTTCGCCGCCCACCCACCAGGTGTCGGTCTTCCTGGAGGTCGAGGGCGCCGCGCACTACCTCCCGGCCTACGCCGGCAACCTCGACATCATGACCTCCGCCGGCCTGCGGGTCGCGGAGCGCATCGCGGCAGGGAAGGCGGGCCTCTGATGGGCATCCCGATCTTCGTCCAGGACGTCACCCTGCGCGACGGCATGCACGCCGTACGCCATCGGGTCGGCCTGGAGGACGTCAAGCGCATCGTCACCGCGCTCGACCAGGCGGGCGTCGACGCGATCGAGGTCGCGCACGGCGACGGCCTCGCCGGAGGGTCGGTCAACTACGGCCCCGGCTCGCACACCGACTGGGAGTGGATCGAGGCCGCGGCCTCGGTGCTGGAGAACGCCCGCCTCACCACGCTGCTGCTGCCCGGCGTCGGCACCGTCCGCGAGCTGCGGCACGCCTACGACCTCGGCGTCCGCTCCGTCCGGGTCGCCACGCACTGCACCGAGGCCGACATCTCCGCCCAGCACATCGCCGCGGCGCGCGAGCTCGGCATGGACGTGTCCGGCTTCCTGATGCTGTCCCACATGGCCCCGCCGGAGGAGCTGGCCCGGCAGGCGCGGCTGATGGAGTCCTACGGCGCGCACTGCGTCTACGTCACCGACTCCGGCGGCCGGCTCACGATGAACGACGTGGCCGCGCGGGTGCGCGCCTACCGCGACGTGCTGGACGCCGGGACCGAGATCGGCATCCACGCCCACGAGAACCTCTCGCTGTCGGTCGCGAACTCGGTCGTGGCGGTCGAGAACGGCGTCCGCCGGGTGGACGCGTCGCTGGCCGGGCACGGCGCGGGCGCGGGCAACTGCCCGCTGGAGGCGTTCATCGCGGTCGCGGACCTCTCGGACTTCGAGCACCGCTGCGACCTGTTCCGGCTCCAGGACGCCGCCGACGACATCGTCCGCCCGCTGCAGGACCGTCCGGTGCGCGTGGACCGGGAGACTCTCACGCTGGGGTACGCCGGCGTGTACTCGTCCTTCCTGCGCCACGCGGAGGCGGCCGCCGCGCGGTACGAGCTGGACGTCCGGGACATCCTCATGGAGTGCGGCCGCCGGCGTCTCGTGGGCGGACAGGAGGACATGATCGTCGACATCGCGCTCACGCTCGTCGCCGCGCGCGAGAAGCGGCCCGCGTGACAGTGTCGAGGCATGGGACCCGTCTCAGCGCCTGGCGAGCAGCGCCGCGCCGAGCGCCACCATGGCGTCGGCGAGCTGGTCCATGAACTCCGCGATCGGCTTGCCGTCCTCCGACTGGAGCGAGACGAACGCGCCGTCGAACCCGGCCATGCCGAAGTGCCCGAGGGCGTCGGCGACCGCGTTCGCGGCGTCCTCGCCCTCGCTCATGAACGACGAGCGGATCATGTGCCGCATGTAGTCGCGTCCCTCGTCCCGGACGGCGCTCACGGTCCGCTGCGCCTCCGGGGCCTCGGCCGCCTCGTGACTCATCACCAGCACGAGCAGCAGGCGCAGGAACTCCTCGCGGTGCACGAAGACCTCGCCCGTCTTGCGCAGGTACCAGCCGAGACGCTCGCGCGGGGCGCCCTGCTCCGGCGGGTTCCTGTGGGCCTCGCGCATGGCGTCGAAGAAGCCCCGCGCCCCCTGCGCCATGACGGCCGAGAGCAGCCCCGCCTTGGACTCGAAGTGGTGGTAGAAGGCGCTCTTCGGCAGGCCCGTCTCCTTGACGAGCGTCGAGATCGACGTGCCGGCGTAGCCGCGGACGGACATCACCCGCGCCGCCGCGTCGAGGATCTCCTGCCGTGACCGGCGGCCGCGGCGGTTCCCGGTGTGCGCCTCCTGCGCGGGCTTCTCCACGCGCCGAAGTCTAGGGACCCGGCGGGGGTGGCCCGTCTCCCCGGCCGGGCCGTACCGCCGCGGGTGGGGCGGATGACCTCTTGACATGTCGCCGCGGCACGTTGTTAGCTCCTCACACTTGTACCGAACGTTCGGTCCAAAAGTGCCGTGGGTCACCTGCGGCCGAGACCACGGAGTCACCGCTATGACCGAGAGCCACGACGCGGACGTCGCGATCGTCGGGTACGGCCCGACCGGAGTGATCGCCGCGCTCACCCTCGCCAAGTACGGCGTGTCCGCCGTCGCCCTTGAGCGCGACGAGGACATCTACCCCCGGGCCCGGGCCGTGACCGTCAACGACTGGACGATGCGGATCTTCCAGGACCTCGGCGTGGACGAGCGGATCGAGAAGAAGATCGACCCCCAGCGGGCCCTGCGCTGGGTCACCTACGACGGCACGGAGATCATGCGGGTCGAGCACCCGCCCTCGACGCTGGGCCGCAGGCCGCGCTTCTACAACATCTACCAGCCGACGATGGAGGTCGAGCTGCGCGCCGCCGCGCGGGACCACGGCGACCGCGTCGCCGTCCACTACGGCGCCGAGGTCACGGGCGTCGACCAGGACGCCGACGGCGTCACCGTCGCCTGGACGCATACCGCGACCGGCGAGCGCCGCACCGTCCGCGCCCGGTACGCGATCGGCGCCGACGGCGGCAGCAGCACCGTCCGCGGCCAGGTGGGCTGCCGGCTGCTGGGCGACACGGGCGACGTCACCTGGGTGGTCATCGACTGCCGCGTCAAGCGGTGGTGGCCCGACCGCGACTTCCTGACCTTCTGGTCCGACAAGGAGCGCCCGGTCGTCGACATCGCGCTCTCCGCGGGCAACCACCGGTGGGAGATTCCCCTCAAACCCGACGAGTCCCCGGCGGACTACCCGACCAGCGCCGAGGTGTGGCCGCTGCTCAAGGCGCTCGGCGTCACCGAGAAGGACGTCGAGATCCACCAGCACGCCTTCTACAAGCACCACACCCGGATGGCCGACACCTGGCGCCGGGGCCGGGTGTTCCTCGCCGGCGACGCGGCCCATCTGATGCCGCCGTGGGCGGGCGCCGGGATGCAGACCGGGATGCGCGACGCCCACGACCTGGGCTGGAAACTCGCCCGCGTGATCAAGGGCGAGCTGCCCGAGAGCTGGCTGGACACCTACGAGGCCGAGCGGCGTCCGAACGCCGCCTTCTACACCGCGCTCGCCACCCAGCTCGGGCGGGTCATCAAGCAGGAACTGTCCGAGGAGGAGCAGGCCGCGATGAACGCGGTGCCCGAGGACACCGTGACCCCCTTCGAGCCGCCGCTCACCGCCCCGCCGGTGCTCGCGGGCGGGTGGATCAGGGGTCCGCTCGGCGACGCCAGCATCGTCGGCCGGATGATCCCGCAGCCGATCGCCGGGGACGCGATCGGCAGGATGGCGCGCCTGGACGACCTCCTCGGCGACGGCTTCGTGCTGCTCGGCGACGACGTCGACCCCGCGACGCTGCTGACGGCGGAGGAGAAGGCGGACTGGGACGCGCTCGGCGCCCGCTACGTCGCGGTGCGGCCGAAGACGGCGTACACCCAGGGCCCCGGCGAGCTGATCGACCTGGACGAGGTCCTCCTGCCCTGGCTGCGCAGGTACGGCGCCCGCGCCGTGGCGCTGCGTCCCGACAGGTTCGTCGCCGCGGCCGACATCAGCGGCCTCGCCGTGCCCGCCTGAGAGCGGTCGCGCCGGACCCGACCCGAGAACACCGAAGAAGGAGGAGAAGACCGATGTCCGGAGTCAAAGAGCTCGGCTACGTCGTCTACGAGGTGAGCGACCTCGCCGCATGGGAGCGCTTCGCCGTCGACCTGCTGGGCATGCAGATCGGAGCGAGGACCGGCGACGGATTCACGCTGCGCACCGACGAGAAGGCGCACCGCTGGATCGTCACCGGCGGCCCGGCCGACGACCTGGCGGCCACCGGCTACGAGGTCTCGGACGCCGCCGCGCTCGACGCGCTGGCCGAGAAGCTGCGCGGGGCCGGGATCGAGGTCACCGAAGGCGACGCCGCCCTCGCCGCCGCACGCCAGGTGGAGCGGATCTTCGTCACCACGGACCCGATGGGCAACCGGATCGAGCTGGTCACCGGCCTGGCCGACGCCGCCACGCCGTTCGCGTCCGCGAAGCTGCTCGGCGGCTTCGTGACCGGCGCGGGCGGCGCGGGTCACCAGGTCCTCCTCGCGCAGGGCGTCTCCCGGGAGACCTACCTCGGCTTCTACGTCGGCCTGCTCGGCTTCAAGATCAGCGACACCATCGTCGAGGAACTGGCCCCGGGCGTGGTCGCCGACCTGATCTTCCTGCACTGCAACGGCCGCCACCACACCGTCGCCTTCGGCGACCTGCCGTCGCCGAAGAAGACCCATCACTTCATGGTCGAGGTGACCGACATCCGCGACGTCGGCACGGCCTACGACCGGTGTATGGACGCACGACAGCCGTTCGAGATGACCCTCGGCATGCACCCGAACGACCACATGTTCAGCTTCTACGTCTTCACCCCCTCCGGCTTCAGCGTCGAGTACGGCTGGGGCGGGCTGATCATCGACGACGCGACGTGGGAGGTGAGGACGCTCGACAAGCTGCACAGCTGGGGCCACCGCCCCCCGGGCGCCGTCGCCGAGCTGCTCGCCGCCGCGCCGGACGGAGCGTCCCGCTGATGGCCCTCGACCCCCGCGACCTCGCGCGCACCGTCCACACCGGCGACTGGACGCTCCGCTCCTACGAAGCGGGCTCCGGCCACCCCGTCGTCCTGCTGCACGGCAGCGGGCCCGGCGCCACCGGGTGGAGCAACTTCGCCGGCAACATCGAGGCGCTGGCCCGGCACTTCCACGTGTACGCCGTCGACATGCCCGGCTGGGGCGAGTCGGACCCGGCGACCGTCGACCAGCTCGACCACGTGGCGGCCGCGATCGGGTTCCTGGACGCCCTCGGCATCGAGAAGGCGGCGTTCGTCGGCAACTCGATGGGCGGCCAGACCGCGCTGCGGCTGGCCACCGAGCATCCCGGCCGGATCTCGCACCTGGTCACCATGGGGCCGCCCGTCGGCCGGATGCCCACGCTCTTCGGCGCGGGCGACGGCCCGTCCGAGGGCCTCAAGGTGCTGATCGAGGCCTACCGCGACGCGAGCCCGGAGAACATGCGCCGGCTCGTCGAGATCATGGTGTACGACAAGGCCCGCTTCGCCACTCCCGAGCTGTGCCAGGCACGTTCGGACGCCGCACTCGCCCGCCCCGAACACCTGCGCAACTACGTGGCCGGCCTCCCGAAGGGGGCTCCGCTCCCTACGTGGGTGAAGCCGGAGCTGCTGCCGTCCATCCAGGTGCCGACCCTGCTCATCCACGGCCGCGACGACCGCGTCGTCCCCTTCGAGACCTCGCTGTACCTGCTGGCGAACATCCCCGACAGCCGCCTGGTCCTGCTCAACCGCTGCGGCCACTGGGCGATGATCGAACACGCCGACGAGTTCAACCGCCTGGTCACCGACTTCATCGCCAACACCTGACCGGCGCACCGGGACCGGTCCGCCGCGCCAGGGACGATGGCCTCGGCTCAGATGCCGAGCAGGCGGCCGATGTCCCGGGACTCGGCCTCGGCGTGGACGCGGGCGGCCACGGCGACGTCAAGGATCGCCATGCCGAAGGGGTTGCTGACGACGATGTCGGACTCGCGGCGCCTGCCGGGGTGGCGGCCGGTCACGATGTCCGCCAGGGACGCGTCCACCTTCCGGGCGCGTGGCCGCGGGGGCGCGCCGGGCCAGGGTTCGCCGTGCGGGCCGAGGAGGCTTCCCGCGCGGTGCATGCGGCCGAGCAGGCGCCGTGGGTCGTCGCGTACCAGGCTCCAGTCGTCGACCACGAGCAGGTCGGCGGTCAGCACGGCCTCCTCGGTGAGGTCGTCGAGGGAGACGTGCGCGACCAGTGCGCCTGGTTCGAGCCAGCCGGGCGGAATGTACCCCTCGGTGACGGTGGTGACGGGGACGACGAGATCGGCGCCGGCCACGCACGCGCGGGCGCTCTCGGCCGCCTTCGCCGCGACGTGCGCGCCGCGCGGCAGACCGGCGACGAACCCCAGCAGGCTCCGCGCGCGGTCCGGGGCGATGTCGTACACGCGGATCTCTTCGAGCGTGGGCACGGTGTCGAGCAGCAGCGCCGCGTGGGCGCGCGCCAGCGTGCCGCAGCCGATGAGCGCGAGGGACCGCGGGGACGCGACGGCGAGGTGCCGCGCCGCGAGGGCTGTGACCGCCGCAGTGCGCATCGCGCTGACGTAGGCGGCCTCCATGAGGGCGAGCGGGCGGGCGGTGTCCGGATCGAGGAGCAGGGTGAAGCCCTGGGAACGGGGAATGCCCCGGTCCGGGTTGGCGAGGCTCGCGTTGATCGTTTTCAGGCCGATCACCGGCCGCGGCCCTCCGGTCAGCGCGCCCGGCATCGCCAGGCAGCGGGCCGCGGCGCCGCCGGGGGTCGTCCATCCCAGGTACGCCTCTTCGGGAAGGACCGTCCGGCCCTGCCCGTGCAGGACCAGCGCCTCGGCCACCGCGCCGACGACGTCCACACCGCGGGCCGCTTCGACGACGTCCGCGCGGGTCAGATAGCGGAACTCGTGACCGGGATGGGGCTCGAAGTCCACGGGACGAAACCTCCTGAGTATGACCGGGAGGTTGATGTCCACGGGATGAGACCTCCTGAGTGTGACCGGGAGGTTGATGTCCACGGGACGGGACCTCCAAGGTGTGACCGGGAGCGCCGCACGCGCACGCGTGGACGCCCGCCGTCCGTCATGGCGGCCGCCACGCGAAGGCGAGCCCGTCCGCGCGCAGCCGTCCTATCGCGCGGCCGAGGGCGTCGTCGATGCCCTGCTCTTCGAGCCAGCCGTCGGAGTAGATGGTGTCGAGATACTTGGCGCCGCCGTCTGCGGCCAGGCAGACGGGAAACGTCCCCGCCGCGCCCGCGGTGACGTCGTCCAGCAGCGCGCGCACGACGCACCCGGTGGAGCCGCCGGCCATCATGCCGAGGTCGTCGCGCAGGATCCGGCAGAGGGCGATGGCCTCGACGTCGTCCACGTGGGCCGCGCGGTCGTACTCGGTCCCGCGCAGGAACGCGGACCGGCGGCTCGCGCCTATGCCGGGGATGAGCCGCCGCCCGGCGGTGCCGCCGAGCGCCACCGAACCGGTGACGTCGACGGCGACGCACCTGACGGCGGGCCGGTGCTCGCGCACGAAGGCGGCGATGCCCGCGCATGTTCCCCCCGTCGAGACCGGGGCGTACACGGCGCTCAGCGCGGCCCCCGCCTGGGCGGCGATCTCCGGCCCGGTGCTGTGCTGGTGCACATGAGGGCTCGCCGGGTTCTCGTACTGGTTGGGCCACCGGTACTCCGGATGCTCCGCGCGGATCCGGCGGACCACATCGAGCCTGCGCAGCAGGTAGCCGCCCTCCCCGTCGGCCTCGTCCACCACGACGAGCCGGGCGCCCTGGTCGCGCAGCGCCCGCCGGGTGGCGCGCGGCGTCTTCAGGTCCACGACGGCCAGGAAGTGGCAGCCGATGGCGGACAGGACGTGCGCCATGGCCAGGGCCAGGTTCCCCGAGGTCGATTCGACGACCACGGTGCCCGGTTCGAGCGGGCGTTCGCGGTGCAGTGCGCGCAACAGCGCCACCGCGGTGCGGGCCTTGACCGACCCCGTGGTCCCGTGCTCTTCGAGCTTGAGCCCGAAGTGGCAGGTCCGGCCCCGTATCGACAGCGCCGCGTGGCGCAACGGGGTGCGGCGTAATGTGCGCTCGAAGACATGGTCGACCCGCGACATGCCAAGCCCTCGTTTCCGGCGCTTGAGCGACCGCCCTTCATGCGAACACGGACGTCATCCGCTGTCAATGCGCGCGAGGGTCCGGCGAGGTGGAGTGGGTCAGGGCTCGCGGGCCCGCCGGTCGGGACGGCGGGAGAGCGGCTCGCGGCCGGCGGGCTGGTGGACGCGCGGAACCGCGGCCGGCGCCGGCGGATTGGGCAGGGTGACGGGCTCACCCTTCAGCGAGAACCGTTCGCGGTGGTGGGTCAGCGCGACCGGCGGGCCGTCCAGCAGCCGGTAGGTGGTGGCCTTCTCCGTGACGTTCACCTGGAGCAGGCTGCCGCGGCGCCGGAGCCGGAAGACGAGCCGGGTGATGTCCCGCGGCAGCCGCGGGGCGAAGCACAGGTCGCCGCGGGCCGCGCGCAGGCCGCCGAATCCCGCGACCAGGGCGATCCACACCCCGGCCAGCGAGGCCATGTGCAGCCCGTCGAGGGTGTTCCTCTCCAGGTTGTCCAGGTCCATCAGCGCCGCCTCGCCGAGGTAGCGGTAGGCGAGTTCGAGCTGTCCCACCTCGGCGGCGATGACCGCCTGCGTGCAGGCGGACAGGGACGAGTCCCGGACGGTCAGCGCCTCGTAGTACGCGAAGTTGCGGGCCTTCTGCTCGGGTGTGAAGGCGTCGCCGCGCAGGTGCATGGCCAGGACGAGATCGGCCTGTTTGACCACCTGCTGGCGGTAGAGGTTGAAGTACGGGAAATGGAGGAACAGCGGATACCGCTCCGGCGTGGTGGCGGCGAAGTCCCACACGTCGTGCTGGGTGAACCCCTCGCTCTGGGCGTGGACGCCCAGCCGCTCGTCATAGGGGACGGACATCGCGGCCGCCGCGTCACACCACCGCCTGATCTCCTCTTCCGTGACGCCGAGCCGTGCGGCCAGGTCGGGATGGCGGCCCGCGGCCGCCGCCGCCTCGCGCAGGTTCAGCTGCGCCATCAGGTTGGTGTACACGTTGTTGTCGGCGACGGCGCTGTACTCGTCCGGGCCGGTCACGCCGTCGATGCGGTACCTCCCCTCGGCGGTGTGGTGGCCGAGGGCGCGCCACAGCCGGGCCGTCTCGACCAGCAGCGGCAGGCCCGTGTCCCGCTCGAACGCCGCGTCCCCGGTGACGTCGGCGTACTGCGTGACCGCGTGGGCGACGGCGGCGTTGATGTGGAACGCCGCGGTCCCGGCCGGCCAGTACCCGGAGCACTCCTGGCCGTTGATCGTCCGCCACGGGAAGGTGGCCCCGGCCAGGCCGAGTTGCGCGGCACGCTGCTTCGCCGGGGGCAGAGTGGACTTCCGCCACTCCAGCGCCGCCGCGACGGCCCGCGGGTAGGTGTAGGTGAGCACCGGCAGCACGTAGGCCTCGGTGTCCCAGAACGCGTGCCCGTCGTACCCGGCCCCGGTCAGCCCCTTGGCGGGGATGGGGGCGTCCTGCACGCGCGCGGCCGACTGGAGCAGGTGGAACATCGCGAAGCGCACGGCCTGCTGCACCTCGGCGTCTCCCTCGACCTCCACGTCGGCGCCGTGCCAGAAGTCGTCGAGGAACCGGCGCTGCCGCGTGCGCAGCCCCTCCCAGCCCACCAGGCGCGCGGCGGCCAGCGCCGCGACGACCTGGTCGTGCAGCGCGGACCGCGACCGTTCGGGCGACCAGCCGTAGGACAGGTACTTGACCAGCCGCAGCCGCCGGCCGGGGGTGAGGAGCGTGGCGATCGTCACCCGGTTGACGTCGCCCGTGCCCGCCGCGTCGACGCGCATGTCCTCAGGTCCGTCGATCTCGTGCCACATCGCGGCGGCCACCGGCAGCCCACTGGCCCGCGTGTGGTGGACCATGACCGCCACGCCGTCCTTCGCCGGGAGGTTCTCCCCGAGGACCAGCGGCGACTCCAGACGGGTGGCCGCCCGCGGGTCCCCGGCCGCGCACCCCAGGGTCTCGTTGGCGACCAGCTCCGACTGCACGACCACGTGCCGCGGCTCGCCGACGGCCTCCACCTCGTACAGGATGGCGGCCACCGCGCGCTGGGCGAAGGACACCAGCCGCGTGCTGCTCAGCCGCACCTGGCCGCCGGTCGGCGAACTCCAGCGGAGCCTGCGGGACAGCGTGCCCGCGCGCAGGTCCAGGACGCGTTCGTGCTCGTGGAGGGTGCCGTCGCGCACGTCGAACGGCTCGTCGTCGACCAGCAGCCTGATCAGCTTGCCGTTGGTGACGTTCACCACCGTCTGCCCGGACTCCGGATACCCGTAGCCCGCCTCGGCGTAGGGGAGCGGTCTCAGCTCGTAGAACCCGTCGAGGTAGGTGCCCGGCTCGCCGTGCGGCTCGCCCTCCTCCAGGTTGCCGCGCAGGCCGATGTGCCCGTTGGACAGCGCGAACAGCGATTCGCTCTGGGCCAGCACGTCCAGGTCCAGCCGGCTCTCCCGCACGGCCCAGGGCTCGACGGGGAACGCCGGGTGCCTGATCATCGTGCCGCCTCCCCTTCCGGCCGGTCGAGCAGGTCCGCGAGATCGCTCACGACGATGTCGGCGCCGTGCGCGCGCAGGGCGTCCGCCTGGTGGGCGCGGTCGACGCCGACGACGCAGCCGAAGCCGCCGGCCCGGCCGGCCGCGACGCCGGCGAGCGCGTCCTCGAAGACCGCCGCGTCGGGGGGACGCACACCGAGGGCCTCGGCTCCGGCCAGGTAGGAGTCCGGCTCCGGCTTTCCCCGCAGGTGCCGTTCGGCGATCACCGTGCCGTCGATCCTGGCGTGCACGAAATCGGTCAGTCCCGCCGCCTCCAGGACGGCCGGCGCGTTGCGCGACGAGGTGACCACGCCGATGGCCAGGCCGGCGTCCCGCACGGCCCGCAGGTATGTCAGCGAGCCGGGATACGCCGCGATGCCATGTTGCTTGATCAGGGACAACAGCAGTTCGTTCTTCCGGGTGCCCACCCCGTTGACCGTGTCGGCGTCCGGCGGGTCGTCCGGGTGTCCCTCCGGAAGGCGGATGCCCCGGGAGGCGAGGAAGTCGCGCACTCCGTCGGCGCGCGGCCGCCCGTCCACGTGCCGGTCGTAGTCCTCCTCCGTGAACGGCGAGAATCCGGGCCCTTCGCGCTCGCGCAGGAACGCGTCGAAGGTCTGCTTCCAGGCCGCCTTGTGCAGCTTCACAGTGCTGGTGAGCACGCCGTCCATGTCGAAGAGGCAGGCCGTGATCCGGGCCGGGAGGCCGAGGGCGGTCCGGGACATGGCTTCCTCCTGGGATGGGCCGGGGCGGGATCAGCCCGCGGCGAAGTGGGCGTCGGAGCCCTTTTCCTGCTCCTCGTCCGTCATGCGCATGCGGAACAGCCTGTCGACGACCGTCCCGATGAGGTAGGTCATGAGAAAGCTGTAGAGCCCGACGGCCCCGACCGCGGCGGCCTGTTTGCCGAGCACCGCCACCGAGCCGCCGTGGAACAGGCCGGGACTTCCACGCAGCTCGCCGGTGGCGAAGAAGCCCAGTGCCAGGACCCCGACGATTCCGCCCACCCCGTGCAGCCCGGTGACGTCCAGCGTGTCGTCGTAGCCGAGGACGAGCTTCATCTCCACGGCGTAGGTGCAGACGATGGCGGCGATCACCCCGATGAAGAACGCGCCGGTGACGTTGACGAACGCGCACGACGGGGTGATGGCCACGAGGCCGGCCAGCGCCCCGCTGGAGGAGCCGAGCCGGGTCAGCCGCTTGAAGCGGATCCACTCCAGCAGGCGCCAGGTCAGCAGCGCGGCGCAGCCCGCGATCATCGTGCTGACGAACGCGCGCGAGGCCAGGGCGCCGTCGGTCAGCGCCGAGCCGGCGTTGAACCCGAACCAGCCGAACCACAGCAGGCCCAGCCCCAGCAGGACGTACGGGATGTTGTCCGGGCGCGGCCCCTCCCGGCGCCGGAAGGCGACGCCGCGGCCGAGCACCAGCGCCAGCGCCAGCCCCGCGATCCCGGAGTTCAGCTCGACGACCAGGCCGCCCGCGAAGTCCATCACCTTCCACTTGTTGATCCAGCCGGTGGGCGAGAACACCCAGTGGGCGATCGGGGTGTACACGAAGGTGACCCAGAGGACGACGAAGGCGATCCACGGGCCGAAGCGCGCGCGTCCCGCTATCGAGCCGCTGATGAGCGCGACGGTGATGATGGAGAAGGTCGCCTGGAACGCGGCGAAGATGTAGGCGGCGATGCGGCCGTAGCCCTGTCCGGGACTGATGCCGCTGAACAGGAAGTTGCTCCACCCGATGAGGCCGGCGCCGCCGAGATCCCTGCCGAAGGCGAGCCCGTAGCCGTAGGCGAACCAGACGATGGTCACCAGGCTGATGCAGATGTAGCTCATGTAGAGCATGGTCAGGAGGTTCCTGGAGCGGACCATGCCCCCGTAGAAGAAGGCGAGGCCGGGGGTCATCAGGAGCACCATCGCGGTGCTGACCAGCATCCAGGCGGAGTCGCCGGTGTTCAGACCGCTCTGCATTCGTTCCCCCTCGCCACCGGCCGCGCCCGTCCCGGCCGCGTGGTGAAGCCCCCGCTGCTTGCGTTGCCGAGGCGGCCGTCACGCAAACGCGGCGCTCACTTACTTTGCCGATCATTAGCGCGTCTCCCGGGTATCCGCCGCGAAGAGGGACGCGTGACCTGCGGGGGTCGGGGTCCGGGCCGGCCACGTCGGGGGGGAGGAGGACGTGGCCGGAGTCGGGGCCGCGGAAAGGAGCGCGACCGGCGGGTCAGGCCGCCGGCGCGGTCACCTGGGCCGCCCGGGTGCGGGAGGCCAGGAAGCGCTCCGTGAGCACGCCGAACACCAGACCGAGCGTGGTCCAGATGACGGCCTGCACGCCGAGGGACGCGAGGCGGAACTCCCACAGGACCGTGGCGGGGAAGTTCGCGGAGACCTCGTCGACCTTCGGCAGGATCAGATAGGAGACGATGATGACGAGCAGGGATATCGCGCCGGCGGCCAGTGCGGCGTTCCAGTTGCCGAGCCGTGCGGCGAGGTGACGCCCCACCTGGACGGAGACGATCGCGACGGCGATCGCGATCGCGACCAGCGCGAAGTAGAGCCCGGTCCGGGTCGCGACGGTGTCGTGCGAACCCACAGCGGGCGGGTTGGCGGGATATTTCAGGAACGGCACCAGCGCGACGGCGACGAAGCCGCCGCCGGCCAGCAGTGCCGCCGTGGCGCGCGGGCCGAACGCGCCGAGCCGTCCGAAGGCGACGGCGAACGCCACGGCGAACAGGCCGCCGACGGCCACGCCGAACAGCCCGACCGCGACCGCGAGGCCGAAGGTCTGCTGGACGGTCCGCGAGATCAGCTCGGGCTCTTCGGCCATGCCCGCGGCGGCGGACTGCCGCGCCTCGAAGGCGATGGCCAGGTTGACCTGCGGCTCACCGATGATCCAGGCGAACACCAGGTCGAGCGCGGCCGCGACGAGCCCGGCCAGCATTCCGCGTACCAGCAAGGGGCCCATGGTCATGGTGTCTCCCCGTGCCGGTCAGTGGCAGGGGAATCCGAGAAGGTGCCGCCCGTCGTGGACGAACTCGTGGACGGACTGGCCGCCGAAGAGCGAGAACGCCCCCTGTTCGACGCCGACGAAGTAGAGGAAGAGGAGCGACAGGACGGCGGCCAGGACCGCCCACGGGATGATCGTCTGGATGGGAATGGTCAGGGGTAATGGCCGGGACGCGGGGACGGTTGTCTGTGCCACGGACGTCTCCTTCGAGGTCACAGTATGCACCGATTGATAGGACCGTGTGTCACGCGGAGTGACTCCCCCGAAACAGCGGGATCCCGTGGTGGCGCCGGTCGCGGGGACTAGATCGACACAGCGTCACGACTAGATTACTTATAATGTACATAGCGGGGTCGGCTAACTCAATGGGTGCTGATTCCGGCCGCGTAGCCGCGCGACGAAGTCGGCGTAGACGGGCGCGTCCAGCAGGTCGGCGACGCTCGGCGCGCGGCCGAGGCGCGCGCCGAGCCGGGCGATGAGGCGGACGCTGTCCAAAGAGCCCGCGCCGTCGGCGTAGAAGTGGCTGTCCGGCCCGGGGACACGCCCGGTGATCGCCTCCCACTCCGCCGCCACGATCGCGTCGAGGCCCGCGAGCTCCCCGAGCTCCGCCCTCGGCCGGGCCGGCGCACCGGACGCCCGGCCCGCGTCCGCCGTGTAACCGGGTCCCGCCAGCGCGCCGCGGTCCAGCTTGCCGTGGGACGTGAGCGGCAGCGCGTCGGCGAAGACGAACTCGTCGGGGAACATCCACGACGGAACGCGCGCGGACAGGTGCCTCAGCAGCGCGGCGCGGTCCACGCCCGGCGGCCCCGCCACGACGACGGCCCGCAGGCGGCCACCGCCGTCCGGCACGACGGCCGCCGCGTCACGGACGGCGGGATGGCCGCGCAGATGCGCCTCCACATCGCCCAGCTCGATCCGGCGCCCCCGCACCTTGACCTGCCCGTCGTCCCGCCCCAGCCAGAGAAGCGCGCCGTCCTCCCCGAACCGCGCCCGGTCGCCGGTGCGGTACGCCACCACCTCGCCGTCCTCCGCGCGCAGGAACCGCCCGGCCTCGTCCTCCGGCTCCAGATAGCCGAGCCCCAGGCAGGCGCCCCGCACGCGCAGCTCTCCCTCGACGCCGAGCGGCAGCACACGCCCCGCCTCGTCGGTGACCTCGCAGACGACGTTCGGGATCGGACGGCCGATCGGCACGGCGCCGGTGATGCCCGGATCGTCGATCACCATGTGCGTGATGTCGTCGGCGCACTCGGTCGGGCCGTAGGCGTTCACGATCGGCGGGCCGCCCGCGGCGAGCCAGCGGCGGCACACCTCGGCACCGGCCGCCTCACCGGTCACCATGAGGTGGTCCAGCGCGCCCCCCGGCCGCGGCCAGGGCGTCGCCCGGTGCCCGGCCGCGTCCAGCAGCGCCGCCAGATGGCTCGGCGTCGTCTCGTACAGGCGCACTCCCCGCTCCTCCAGCCGGGCGAACAGCCGCGCCGGGTCCAGCAGCAGGTCGTCCTCCAGTACGACGGCCCGCCCGCCGCGCAGCCACGGCACCGCGAACTGCCACAGGGAGACGTCGAACGACGCCGGAGCCGACTGGGCCACGACGCAGCCCTCGTCGAGGCCGAGCAGGTCCACCTTGCTCCACCAGTGGTTGGCCATCGCGGCAGGCCCAATCCGCACGCCCTTCGGGCTGCCGGTGGACCCCGAGGTGAACAGGATGTACGCGCACGCCGCCTGCGGTCGCGCGGGCACGGCCGCGGGCCCTTCCAGCCCTTCCAGGGCGAGCAGCCGCACGGACGCCGGCAACTCGGGCAGGACGGTGGCGTGGCGGGGGTCGGTGAAGACCACCTCGGCTCCGGCGCGCGCGGCCATGGCCGCCAGGCGCGCGGGCGGCGTCCCGTCCGGCAGCGGCAGGTAGGTGCCCCCCGCCCGCCAGACGGCGAGCACGCAGGCCCAGAAGCGCGCGGAGCGGGGCGCCGTCACCCCGACGACGGGGTGCGGCCCGGTCGCGTGCCGCAGGATGCCGGCGGCGTACTGCCGGCTCAGCGCCGCCAGTTCCGCGTAGGTGTAGGACTCGGCGGCGTCCTCCACGGCCACGGCGCGCGGGCGCGCCTCGGCGTGCCCGTCCACGGCGCGCGGCAGCGTCAGCTCGACGGGCCAGGCGCGGTCCGGTCCGCGGCCCGCCGCGGTGACGCGCGCCAGCTCCTCGGGGGGCAGCCGGTCGGCGTCCACCGGGGAGTCCACGTCGCGCGCCGCCGCGCGGGCGGCGTGCACCAGGCAGGACAGGAAGCGGCGCGCGTCCGCCGCGGTGACGGCCGGGGCGCGGTGCTCCACCGACACCCGGAGCCGGCGGCCGGTGGCGTCCAGGGAGCACTGCACCGTGAGGTCCATGTAGGTCTGGTCCAGCCCGCTGACGCTCCGGACGCGGAGCGCCCGGCCCGGGTCCCCCATCAGCTCGCGGTAGAGGTGGAACTCGGTGTAGTTGAAGACCGTCGAGGGCTCGAATCCGGGCGCCAGGGCCTTCACCGTCGCGTACGGGGTGCGCCGGTGACGCCAGGAGAGCTGTTCCGCCCGCACCATCTGGCCGGCCAGATCGCGCCACGTGGTGTCCCGGCCCACCTCGGCGACCACCGGCATGAAGTTCAGGAACAGCCCGCACATCGCCTCGCCGCCGGGAACCTCCGGACGCCCGTTGACCACCAGTGTGGACCCGGTGAGCGGGCGCCCGGTGAACAGCGCGACGGTGCGCATGTGGACGGCCCACATCAGCGTGCGCAGGGACACCCGCAAGGCGGAGGCCGCCGCGCGCAGCGCGCGCAGCTCGTCCTCGGCGAACACGTGGTCATCGCGGTGCCAGGCGCGGGGCGTCTCGGGGTCGTCGGGCGCCAGCGCCGGCCGCCAGGCGACGCCGGGACGCGTGACGACCCCGCGCCAGTGGGCCAGCGCCGATTCGTCCTCGGCCGCCGCGCGCTCCAGGCCGACGAACGTCTCGTAGGACGGGATCGCCGCGACCGGCTCGCGCGCGGTGCGCGGGGGAGGGGTACCCGCGCGTGCCGACCGGGCGCGTTCGTAGGAGTCCAGGATGTCGCGTCCCAGCACCGCGACGCTCCAGCCGTCCAGGAACGGCTCCACGATGGACAGGACGGCCCGGTCGCGCGCCAGCCGGTGCAGGTGGAAGCCGAACAACGGCGGGGAGTCCCACGGGAACGGCTCCCGGCGCACGCGTTCCAGCCAGCGGCCGAACGCCTCGTCCCCCGCGGCGGTGAGATCGTGCTCGACCAGGCGCGTGGTGACCTCGTCCACGACGACCTGCTCGGGACCGCCCTCGGCGGAGAGGTCGAACCCGGTGCGCACGGCCTCATGCCGCCCCGCCGCCTCGGCGATCGCCCCGCGCAGCAGCTCTGAGTCCACCTCACCGTCGAGCTCGTAACCGGTGACGTACGTCAGATAGTCGCCGCTCACATCCTGGTGGTAGACCAGCCCCATCTGCAGCCGAGCCAACGGGAACCGCCGCAGCACGCGATGACCGCGCCAGCGCTCCTGCCGCCAGGCCTCAGGCGGCGCGGTCTCGTGGGCGTCGCCGCGCGCGTCGAGCCGGGCCGCGAGCGCCCGTAGCGTCCGTGCTTCGAACAGGTCGGCCACCTCGGCCGCGACGCCTGCCTCGCGCAGCGTCCCCACCAGCCGTACCGCGTTGATGGAGTCGACGCCGAGGTGGAACAGATCGGTGTCCAAGGGGACCTCCGCCAGCCCCAGCAGCTCGCCCACCCGGGCGTGCACCAGGGCGTACACCGCCGCGCCGTCCCGAGCCCCGCGGTCGGCAGACCAGGCGAGCTCCCGCCCGGCCACGCCGTCCCGCCCGGCCACGCCGTCCCGCTCGGCCACGCCGTCCGGCTCAACGGGCCGGGGGAGGTTCCGCCCGGCAAGGCCGTCCGGCTTCGTCGGCCAGGGAAGGTCCCGGCCGGTCAGGTCGTCCAGCTTGGCGCGGGCGAGTTTTCCGCTCGCCTGGTACGGCAGGCGGTCCACCGCCGTGAACAGGGTCGGGACCATCGGGCGCGGCAGGCGGCCGGCGGCGTGGGCGCGCAGCTCGCCCGCCGAGACCTCGCCGCGGAGCACCAGGTACGCGTGCAGGCGGCGCGGCCCGGAGACCTGCGCCCGGTACAGCACGCCCGCCGCCGAGACGGCCGGATGCTCGGTGAGGACCGCGTCGATCTCCTCCAGTTCCACGCGCTGGCCGTTGATCTTCACCTGGTCGTCGAGGCGGCCGAGGAACCGCAGCACCTGGCCGGCGCGCCACCGGCCGAGGTCGCCGGTGCGGTACGAACGACGCCCCGTGCCCGGCTCGACGGCGAACCGGGCGCGTTCCCCGGCCGGCCCGCCGAGGTAGCCGAGGGCCACGCCCACCCCCTCGACGACGATCTCTCCGACGGCGCCGATCGGCACCTCGCGGCCGTCCGGACCGCGGACGCGCACCCGCATGCCGTCGATCGGGCGGCCGATGGGCACGAACGTCCGCCCGTCCCCGGGGTCGAACGTCCACGCGGTGACGTCGACGCACGCCTCGGTCGGCCCGTACAGGTTGTGCACCCGCGCGCCGAGGCGTGTCCACGCCAGGTGCGCCAGGGGCCTCGGCAACGGTTCACCGCTGGTGAACACCTCGCGCATGCTCGGCATCGGCGCGGCGGCGGCGTCGAGGAAGGCGGCCAGCATGGAGGGCACGAAATGGACGGCCGTCACCCCGTAGCGGGCGATGGTGTCCGACAGATAACCCGCGTCTCCGTGCCGTCCATGCCGGGCCGTGACGATGGTCGCGCCGTGGGCGGTGGGCCACAGCAGCTCCCACAGGCACACGTCGAAGCTGAGCGACGTCTTGGCCAGCACCACGTCCCCGGGGCCGACGGGGAACGCGCGCTGCATCCACGCCAGCCGGTTCGCCAGCGCCTCCCGGCCGACGGCGACGCCTTTGGGACGGCCCGTCGAGCCGGAGGTGTACATGACGTAGGCCGCCTCGGCGGCGCCGTCCTCCAGGGGAATGGTCCGTGGCCCGGGGCCGAGCGCGGTCACGCGCAGGGGCCGTCCCAGTGACGTGAAGGTCCCGCCGCCCGGGTCCTCCTCGACGAGCAGGCGCGCCCGACTGTCGGCCAGCATGTGCTCGGACCGCGCCGCCGGCAGGTCAGGGTCGAGCATCAGCAGGACGCCGCCCGCGATCAGCACGCCGTGCGCCACGGCGATCAGCGGCGCGCCGCGCGGCAGCCGCACGGCGATGGCCTGGCCCGGGCCGATCCCGGCTGCCGTCAGCCGCCCCGCGGCCTCCTCGACCGCCTCCGCCATCTGGGCGTAGGTCGCCGCGCTCGCGCCGCCGGGGTGGTCCTCCACGACGGCGACGGCATCGGGACGCCCGGCCGCCCACGCGAGCAGGTCACGCGGCGTCCACCCGTCCGGACGCACGGCGGACACCGTCGTCCCCCTGGCCGTGGCGACCATCCGGTCCGCAGGGAGGGGAGCCGGTGCGGCGGGCTGGTCCACGCGGAGGGTGGCTGGGGCGCCGATCGTGGTGATGGGTCGGTCTGTGGGGAGGGTGAACGCATCGCCGATCGTGGTGGTGGCGAGGTCGGCCAGCCATTCCAGTTCTTCGCGGCTTTCGCCGCCGGCGCGGCACTCGAAGGTCAGTGCCAGTTTGCCGTCGCACGCGGCGACGTAGACGTTCATGAGGAACTTGGCGGTGCCGTTGTGCAGCAGGTACGGCCGCCAGCGCAGGCCGGCGACCTCGGCCGGGGACGGCCGGTGGTGGGTGACCATGCCGGCGGGCTGGAGCAGGTTGACGGCGACGACCGAGTCGCCGGCCATCGCGGCGCCGAGGTCGGCGCCGGTCTCCCAGTCGGCGTGCGTGGCCGCGTCCCGCAGTTCGGCTCCCACGCGGGCCGCCAGCGAGCCGAGCGTGTCCCCCTTCGCCACCTCGATCCGCGTGGGCAGAGTTCTGACCCGATAGCCGACGTCGCCGTCCTCGGCCGGGGGACGGTGGCTGAACGGGGTCCCGACCGCCACCCGCGGTTCGCCGTTCCACCGCGCCAGCGCCGCCGCCAGCCCTCCCAGCGTCACGGCGAACATGCTGACGCCCAGGGCCGCCGCGCGCGGCGCCGCCACGTCCCGCACGTCCACGTCGCAGAACCGCCGCAGCAGCACGCCGGTGTCCGCCGTGGCCCGGGGGTCGGCGGGGCCGAGCGCCGGCACATCCCGGGCCAGGGCCAGGCGCGGCGTCCAGAACCGTCGGGCCTCCTCGGGGGTGACGAGCGGCCGGTACGGCAGGGGCGGCGGCTCCGCGTCCGGGGCCGTCCTGCCCTCCACCAGGTCCCGGTAGCCGCCGATGATCTGGCGGACGGCCAGCCGCACGCTGAGCCCGTCGCAGACGCAGTGGTGGAAGGTGAGCTGGAGGACCCCGCCCCCGGGCCCGAGGTCCCAGTACAGCGTCCGCAGCAGCGCCTGGCCGGGGAAGAACGGCCGCCGCGCCTCCTCGCGCACGGCTCCCGCGCCTTCCTCCCGGACCCAGGAGGCGGGATCGGCCGCCGTGACCCGGGGGGCGCGCCAGACGGGAGGGTCGGCGTCCCGCCAGTGGAGGCCGTCGTCGTCCGCGGCCGTACGCAACGACGGATGGCGCCGGACGAGCGCGGCGGCGGACGCGGCGAGCGCCGCCGTGTCGACCGGCCCCTCGATCTCCAGCGCCACGCAGATGTTGTAGGACGAGGAGAGCGGGTGCCGCCGCTGGTGACGCCACAGGGCCGCCTCCTCCGGAGTCAGCGGACGGGGGTCTGTTCCGGGGGGCATCGCGTGAGGGTCTGTTCCAAGGGGTGTCGCGTGGGGGGCCGTTCCGGGGGGCAGCGGGCGAGGGTCCCGTTCGGGGGGCATCGCGTGAGGGTTCCGGTCGGGGGTCATCGTGCGGGGCCGTCGCTGGTGGGGGACGGGGGCCGGGTGAGTGCGCGGGCGACGCGTTCGCCGAAGTCGTCGGCGTCGGCCGCTGTGCCGAGGTCCGCCAGGGTCATGCGCACGCCGCAGGTTCCGTAGACCGCGCCGATGAGGCGTAGCGCGGTGAGGGAGTCGCCGCCGCACTCGGTGAAGGTGCCGTGGCCGCCGGGCAGCAGACGCGACCACAGGTCGCGTACCACGTGGCGGGCCGTGCGCCCGGTGTCGTCGATGGATGACATCTCACTCCCTCGTCAGGTGGCGGCGGCTCCCGGGGCGTGCGGCCCGTGGCGGGAGGTCAGCAGGCGAAGGTCGGACTTGCCGTTGGGCAGCAGCGGCCAGTCCGCGACGACGGTGACGGCGACGGGCGCCATGTGCGCCGGCAGCCGTTCGCGCATCCGCGCCATGAGTGCGGCCGCCTCCGGGGGAGTGCTGCCGGGCGTGCCGGCGACGACGCACGTCACCCCGCGTTCGGTGACGCCGACCACGGCGGCGTGCCGCACCCCGGGGCAGGCCAGCAGATGGTGTTCCACCGTCTCGGGCGCCACGCGCATCCCCCGCACCTTGCGCATGCGATCGACGCGGCCCGTCCAGACCGTCGCGCCCTCCACGGTCACGGCCAGGTCGCCGGTCGCCCACCGGCGGGCGGCACACCCGCGGCCGGACCCGGACCCGTCCGCGAGGCCGGACCCGTCGAGGTGGCCGAGTGCGACGGCGCGGCCTGTGACGACGATCTGGCCCGTCCCCGGCGGATCCTCGGGGCGGGGGCGCAGGTACACCGCCGCGTGGCGCAGGGGCGCGCCGATCGGGACCAGGGTGTCGGCCGGCTCGGTCCCGTCGACCTCGTACGCGGCGACGATTCCCGTGGTCTCGGTGCAGCCGTACATGTTCCACACCCGGGCGGCGGGCAGCAGCGCCCGCGTCCGGTGGGCGAGATCGGTGTCGAGGGGTTCGCTGGCGAACAGCACGCCGCGCACCGTCGCCAGGGCGGTCCGCAGCTCGCCGGTGGGCATCGCGTCCGTCACGGCCCGCCAGTACGACGGCGTCAGGTCCAAGTGGGTCACCCCGGTGGCGCGGACCAGGTCCGTCACGCCCCAGGGCAGGCGCGCCTCCTCCTCGCCCGGCACGACGACCGTCGCGCCCCGGGCCAGCGGCAGCAGCAGCTCCCGGATCGAGGAGGAGAAGCCGAGCGGCGACACGCCGAGACAGCGGTCCGCGCCGCCCAGCCCGAGGCCGTCCGGCAGCGCCCGCGCGTACTCGGCGAGCCCCGCGTGGCCAAGCACCACCCCCTTGGGCGTGCCCGTGGACCCGGAGGTGAACATGACGTAGGCCGGTCCGCACGGCAAGGGGAGTGGTGGCGGTTCCACGTCGGCAGGTGCAAGCAGGTCGTGGGCGTCCAGGTCCGCGGCCACCTCCGGCGGGGGCACTCCCGGGGCCGGGTCGGTGATGACGGCGCGCAGCGGGGCCGTGGCGCGCATGCGGGCGAGCAGCGGGGCCGGGTACAGGGGGTCGAGGGGCAGGTAGACCGCGCCCGCGCGCATGATGCCGAGGGCGAGGGCGGGCGAGCGATCCGATCGCGCCGCGGCGAGTGCGACCACGTCGCCGGGCTTCACTCCATGGGAGGCCAGCCGGGCGGCGACCGCCCGCATCCCGCGCACCAGCTCGCCGTAGGTGGTCGTGCACCTGCCGTAGGTGGTCGTCTGCTCGGCGTAGGTGGTCGCGCGCTCGCCGACGACCGCGATCGCCGCGGGCGTGCGCGCGGCGGCCTCCTCGACCATCGCGGGAAGGGTGCGCGGGCCTCCCTGTCCATGGGCACGGCATCCGGCGCCGCACGGGTCGGGTGAGGAGAAAGGGCGCAATGCTGCCGCCTCCGCGCGGAGAGGCCCGGCCACGGGGGGCGCCGGGGACGGGAGCGCACGGCGATCACGGGGATCGGGCCGTGTCGTGCGTCGTCGCGTGCCTTTTCAGTCTCGGCGAACTCTCCGGGAAAAGCCATACCCATGCGCCTGGGGCGGAGGGGGAAAGGCTTGTCAAAACACGACAGGACGGCCTCTGACGCCGCTCTCCGGTCGCCTAGCTTCGGTGGGCGCACGCCAATGACCGGCCGCGTGGGGAGGGACGAGAAGAGGTCGGACCATGGGGACCGGGAAGACGGCTCGGCCGGACGAGCTCCGCGGGTTCGGCTGGCCGGTCTGGGGGTCTCTCACCGCCATCGCGGGAATGGTCGACGCGGTCAGCTTCACGGCGCTCAGCCAGGTCTTCACCAGCAACATGACGGGGAACCTGCTGATGATGGGCTTCGCGGCCGGCGGCGTCGCGCAGTTCTCCGTCGTGGCGACGCTCATCTCGCTGGCGAGCTTCTTCGCCGGCGCCGCGCTCGGCGGCCGACTGACCGCCGCGACGCCGGACCCGCGTCGCCGGCTCGTCCTTGGCCTGGTCGTGGAGACGGTCCTGCACGTGGCCGCCGCCCTCGCGGCGTTCTTCGTGCTGTCGCTGGCCACCCCGTCCGGGCGTTACCCGCTGATCGTCATCCTGGGCCTTGCCATGGGGATGCGCAACACCGTCATACGCCGCCTCAAGGTGCCGGACATCGTGACGACGGTGGTCACGGGAACGCTGACCAACGTGGCGGCGGACTCCATCATCGGCACCGGCACGCGGGTGCGGATGGGCCGCAGGGAGGGCCAGATCGTCGCGCTGGTGGTCGGCGCGGCGGTCGGCACCGTGATCCTGCTCAGGTTCGGGCTGCCCGTCGCGCTCACGGCGATCGCCGCCGTCAGCGTGCTGGTGACGCTCGGATACGTCGCCCGCAGCGGCGGGCCGGAGGGAGACGGCGGCCCGGGCTGAGCCCGGGCGGCGGTCACTCCTCGGTGAGGCGTGTCCGCACCTCCGCCATCTTCCGTCGCAGGTCCGCCTCGCTGAAGACGTTCCTGTCCATGAGCGTGTGCGCGACCGTGAGCGCCGAGCGCGTGCGGACCGGGAACCTGACGTAGATCGTCTCGCCGAGCCGGTCCTCCTCGTGCCTGCGCTCCAGGTTGTCGAGGGCGCCCGCCTTGGACAGGCATTCGCAGGTCACCTGCATCCGCGACTCCCACGGCTCCGGCTCGCCGTCCAGGCAGGCCAGGCTGGTGTCGGTGCGCTCGCCGATGTCGTCGAGCGTCTCCATGAGCACGCCGTACGTGCCGGTCCCGCCGCTCATCGCCACGCCGCCTTCGCCTGTACGTCCTCGTCCGAGGTGCGCCCGGCCTTCGGCAGCGCCACCCCGATCATGGTGTCGCGGGTGACGATCTGTTCGAGTTGCTCGTCGCTCCAGCCCTCCGTGCCCTCCGGGCGCATGGCCATCACCATGAACCGGGACTTCTGGTTGGAGTCGTGCACGCGGACCTCGACCTCCGGCGGCAGGTGCAGGCCGAACTCGGCGAGGACCTCGCGGGGCCGCCGGACCATGCGGCGCCGGTAGCTCGGGGTCCGGTACCAGTCGGGTGACATGCCGAGGACCGGCCGCGGATAACAGGAGCACAGCGTGCACACGATGACGTTGTGCACCTGGGGCGTGTTCTCCAGCACGTAGAAGAAGGTGTAGTCGCTGGGCGTCCCGGTACCCGTGGGCTTGAGCCAGTCGATGCCCACCTCCTTGCACGCCTCCGTGCCGTTCTCCAGCAGGCGGCGCTTGAACCCGGGGTCGTTCCACGCCTTGGCGACGAGCTTGGAGCCCCCGTGCGGGCCCACGCCGTCCGCCCATTCGGCGAAACGGCGGTGGTCCTCGGCCGAGAAGATCCCCTTCTCGATCGCGAGTTCCCGGACGGCGAGTTCGAGGATCTCGAACTCACTGACCTGCGAGGCCACCGGGAAGGTGGGGTGGCCGTCGTGGCCGTCGTGGCCGTCGTGGCCGTCGTGACGGTGGCTTCCGCTCATCACTTCTCCTTGCGCGCCGGCTCCAGCCAGCGCTCCGAGAACTCCGATTCCAAGGTGTCGCGCTCGAACCCGGTGTAGTCCGGCCACAGTTCCGTCTGCTTGAAGCGGACGACGTAGAAGGGTTCCTTCCTGCCGTCCTCGACACGGCCGAACGCCTCGTCCTCGGGGATCACCCATTCGGGGCGGTGCTCACTGACCACACCGACATGGCCACGCGTGTACTTCTGGGTGCGCGTGTGGAACAGCGAGGTCTGGTTGCGTACGCGCACCTCGTCGCCGACGTCGAACTTCGGCTTGGCCATCACTGCTTCCCCTTCTCGTACCGCTCCCGGATCTCGTCGATCTTGGCGCCGAGCTCGTCGACCGTGATGTATCCCTTGTCGACGAGCGACTTCGTCGCCACCGTGATCCAGCGGGCGTAGTACGGCAGCCCGAAGTACTGGGTCCCACCGAGATCGTTCTCGCGCCTGCGCCGCTCCTCGGAGTTCCAGGCGCCGCGCCAGCCCAGGCATTCACACGTGAGATAGGTGTTCATCTCCCACGGCTCCTCGCCCTTCTCCAGATAGGGCGCGGGAATGTCGACCTGGCCGCCGACGTCGTGCAGCACCCACCGCAGCGCGGCGTACGCCTCGTTCGAGATCGTGTACGGCGAATCCAATATCTCGCGCTCTTCCGGCGCCAGATCTTTGGCCTTCTTCTGAAGCTGGTCGTACGTAAGTCCCGGCATTGTTCTCCCCGTTCTGCGAGAACGTCGTCTGCCACCATACCCGGCGACACCGTCACGCCATGGCGCAGGCAGCGGAAAAGAGGGTCAAACAATATTGACCTGTGCGGGGAGAGCGTTATTGAACAAGGTTTTCCGATGGCTTGGAAAAGTCGTGCTCCAGCACGGGGAACACCTCGCGGACGATGATTGATCGGGAAGGTCCGGCCTGTGCTCAGGAGGCGGTCATGGTGTGGACGGAACCGCCGGTGCCGGGGGCGGCGCGGTGAGCGGGGCCGCCTCCCGGGCGGGCCGGTCGCTAGGATGCCTGGTCACCGTGTGCCGGGGCTGCTGCTGCGGCACCGCCAGGAAACACCCGGGCGTCGGCCACAAGGAACAGCCGAGGCGGCTGCGGCGGGGCCTGGTCCAGCCGGTACGTGTCCGCGTCGTCGACGAATGCCTGGGGCCGTGCGCCTACTCCAACGTCGTCACCGTCAGCCCGTCGCGGGAGGGGCGCGCCGCGGGCGGGCGTCCCGTGTGGCTGGGGTTCGTGCTGGACGAGCAGATCATCGACGACATCGTCGCCTGGGTGAACGCCGGAGGGCCCGGCCTCGCCGACCTGCCGGCCGTGCTGAGCCTCCACACGTTCACCCCGCCGCGCCGGGCGCACGGGAGCGCCGCCGCGCCCGAGGCCGCGCCCGGCGGATCGGCGCCGGCGCCCGGCCAGGCGTGAGCGTCCGGAACTCCCCGGATTATCGAAGGGCCGGACTGGAAAGAAAAGCGCTGTAGGAACGGGCGGCGAAGAGCATTTTCTTCGCCTCATGGAAACGGAACCACAATGGCGGAGTTCGAGAAAAGGCTGGCCTGTGTGATCGAGGCCGACGGGTCCGTCAACCGCGGATACTTGGTGGCCGGCTGCCGGTTCGACGGGACGAACGAATACGTCATCCGGTGGGAGGTCCCGCTCCAGGGCAAGGCCAAGACGAACTTCGCGGGCACCATCGGCAGCGCGCTGACCGAGCCCGTGGAGCCCGGCCTGATCACGGTGGGCCTGGACGAGGACCCGCACCAGATGGTCGTGCGCACCTACGCGCCGGACGGCACCCCGGCCCCCCGTTCGTTCCACATCGCCTGCTTCCGCGACCAGTGAGACCCTCTCCCCGGCCTATCCGAATCGACGAGGGCAGGTGTGCGAAGCAATGACCCTTCACACGGAGAATCCGCCGCACCGGACGGCCGTCGCCGTGCGGCTGGCGCTGACCGTCCTGCTCGCCGGCGGCCTCGGCGCCTTGGCCTTGGCCCCGCCGGACGCGTACGGCATGACGGCCGACCGGGTCGGCAGCGCGGCGAGCACCGGGGACGGCAGGAACGGCATCACCCATTCGCGCATCGGGAACGGCAGCTACAACAAGGTCTACGCCGGCCAGAACCCCACCACCATGCGCGGGGTGCAGCAGGTGTCCAACACGATCGTGAACGGCAACTCCCCGACCCAGGTGGCCAAGTGCACGAAGAGACGCGTCTGCGTCATACGTCAGAAGCTCTGGCACCGCTGGTAGTCGCCTATCGGGCGGACGGGGCGGGAGCCTGGCGGACGACGCCCTCGTGCGCCAGGCGGGCGGCGTCCTCGTCGCCGACGCCCAGTTCGGCGAGCAGGTCGAAGGTGTGCTGGCCGAGCAGCGGCGGGGGCACGGCGTCGTGCCGGGCGTCGCCCACGGTGAACCCGGTGCGGACCAGGTCGAGCGGCCCCGCCGTCGGGTGCTCGACCTGGAAGGTCGAGCCGGGCGCCGCCCTGAGCGCCTCCAGGACGCCCCGGATCTTGCCGGTCGGCACCCCGGCGGCGTCGAGCAGCGTGGTCCACTCCTCGGCCCCGCGCGTGGCGAAGACCGCCTCCAGCTCGGCGATCAGGGCCTCGCGGTGGCGGACGCGGCCCGCGTTGGTGCTGAAGCGCGGGTCGGCGGCCAGGTCGTCACGGCCGATCGCCCCGCACAGCGCGCGGAAGAGGCGGTCGTTGCCCGCGGCGACCACGAAGCGGCCGTCGGCGGCGTGGAAGGTCTGGTACGGCACGACCGCCGGGTGCGCGTTGCCGTAGGCGACCGCCTCCTCGCCGGAGATCAGCGCGCTCTGCGCGACGTTGACCAGCCCGGACAGGGCGGAGCCGAGGAGCGAGACCTCCACCCGCCCGCCGGGGCCTCCGCTCGCGCGCCGGTGCAGCGCTCCCAGGATCGCCACGGCCGCGTTCAGCCCGGCGAGCACGTCGGTGATCGCCACCCCCACCTTGCTCGGGGACTCGCCGGTGATGTGCATGTAGCCGCTCTCCGCCTGGATCGTGGCGTCGAAGCCGGGACGGTCCTCGCCGGGGAAGCCGCTGATCGAGCAGTACACGACGTCAGGGTTGCCGCCCCGCACCGTCTCGTAGCCGAGCCCCAGGCGCTCGGCGACGCCCGGCCGGAAGTTCTCGATCACCACGTCCGCCCCGGCGCACAACCGGCGGGCGATCTCCCCGCCCGAGGGGTGCTTCACGTCGAGCGCGATGCTCCTCTTGCCGCGGTTCAGCGCGAGATAGTAGGCGGCCTCGCCGCCCGCGTACGGCGGGCCCCACGCCCGGGTGTCGTCGCCGTGTCCGGGGTGCTCCACCTTGACCACGTCCGCGCCGAGCTCGGCGAGGATCATGGTGGCGTACGGCCCGGCCAGGACGCGCGAGAAGTCGGCGACCCTGATCCCGGCGAGCGGCCCCGGCGCCGGGGTCTGCGGCGCGGTCACGAGCCGAACCGCCGGACCGCGTCCACCGCGTCGAGCCAGCGGCGGTAGCCGTCCTCGGCCACCTCGCGCGGGGAGAAGACCTTGACGTCGCCGCGCGCCGCCGCGATCTCGGCGGGGCCGCTCCACACGCCGCCCGCCAGGCCCGCGAGGAAGGCCGCGCCGAGGCCGGTGGTCTCGGTGGTCTCCGGGCGCGCCACGGGCCGGCCCAGCAGGTCGGCCTGGATCTGGCAGAGCAGGTCGTTGGCCGAGGCCCCGCCGTCGACCGCCAGCCGGGAGACGGGGATGCCGGCCGGGCCGGCGACCGCCTCGACGACGTCGCGGATCTGGTAGGCGATGCCCTCGAGGACGGCGCGGGCGAGGTGGGCGGCGGTCGTGCCCCTGGTGATGCCGAGCAGGGCGCCCCGGGCCGCCGGGTCCCAGTGCGGGGAGCCGATGCCGGTGAGGGCGGGGACGAAGACCAGCCCTTCGGTGCCGGCCACCGAGGCGGCCAGCCGCTCGCTGCCCGCCGAGTCGTCGATCAGGCCGAGCCCGTCGCGCAGCCACTGCACCGCCGCCCCGGTGACGAAGACCGACCCTTCGAGGGCGTACTTCACCGGCTCGCCGCCCAGTTGCCACGCGACGGTGGACAGCAGCGCTTCGCCGCCGCCGGCGATCCGGTCGCCGGTGTTGACCAGCAGGAAGCTGCCGGTGCCGTAGGTGCACTTCATGTCGCCCGGGGCGAAGGCGGCGTGCCCGAACAGCGCGGCCTGCTGGTCTCCGGCGATGCCGCAGATCGGCACGTCCAGGCCGAGGAAGTGCTCGGGGGCCGTGCGGCCGACCGGCGCGCTCGACGGGACGATCTCCGGCAGCGCCGCCTCGGGCACGCCGAACAGCTCGGTCAGCTCCGCCGACCACCGCGCGGCGGCCAGGTCGAACAGCAGCGTCCGCGAGGCGTTCGACGGGTCGGTCGCGTGCAGCCGCCCGCCGGTGAGCCGGGCCAGCAGGTAGGAGTCGACGGTGCCGACCGCGACGCGGCCCGCCCGCACGCCGTCCCAGGTCCCGGGGTCGTTGGCGCGCAGCCAGGACAGCTTGGTGGCCGAGAAGTACGGGTCCAGCGGCAGGCCGGTCAGCGCGCGGATCCGGGGCTCGTGCTCCCGCAGCCGGTCGCACTCCCCGGCGGAACGGCGGTCCTGCCAGACGATCGCCCGGGTCGCCGGGCGCAGGGTCGCGCGGTCCCACAGCACGACGGTCTCGCGCTGGTTGGTCAGCCCGACACACGACACCGGGGTCGCGCCGGCCTGCTCCGCCGCGCCGAGCGCCGTGGAACAGGCGTCCAGCACGGCGGCCCAGATGTCGCCGGGGTCGTGCTCGACGCGGCCGGGCGCGGGGAAGTGCTGGGGGAACTCGCGGTGCCCCTTGGCGACCACCCGGCCCTGCTCGGAGACGACCAGCGCGGTGACGCCGGTGGTCCCGGCGTCGACGGCCAGCACGCTCATGCGGCACCGCTCCAGCGGCCGGCGAGGTCGGCCAGCAGCGGGGCCAGCTCGGCGTCGTCCGAGGTGTCCAGCGCCGCGCGGGTCACCTCGGCGGTCCGCGTGTAGCTCGCGGCCTGCTCGGCCGCCCAGCTCTCGTCGCGGCCGAGCGCCGCGGCCAGCAGGGCCGCCACGTGCGGCGCCGCGCCCGCGCCCCCGTCGGCCGTTTCGAGTCCGGCCCTGCTGCGGCGGCGCAGCACGTCGTCCACGGTCATCGCGGCCTCGTGCCGCGCGGCGTAGAGCACCTCGCCGGCCAGCAGCGAGGGCGCCCCCGGCACCGGGTCGAGCAGCGCGGGATCGCGGCGTCCCATGGCCAGCAGCAGCGGGTACTCCGCGCCGTAGCGGCGGGCCAGCCGTTCGACGGCCGCCACGGGCAGCCCCGCCGCGGCGGCGGCCGAGTCGCGCCGGGACCACGCCTGGTGGAAGCCGCTCGCGCCGGACAGCGGCAGGTGCTCGGTCGCGGAGGGCCTGACCGCGGGCAGCCCGGCGACGGCGGCGTCCACCGCGTCGCGGGCCATCACCCGGTAGGTGGTGAGCTTGCCGCCCGCCACGACCACGCAGCCCGGCGCGACCTCCCGCACCACGTGCTCCCTGCTGATCGCCTGCGTCCGCTCCCGGTCGGGCTGGTCGACCAGGGGGCGCAGCCCCGCGTAGACGCCGAGCACGTCGCCGGGCGTGAGCGGCTCGCGCAGCCACAGGTTGGCCTGGTCGAGCAGGTAGCGCACGTCCGCCCCCGTCGGCAGCACGGGCCCGGGGCCCTTGTCCCACGGCGTGTCCGTCGTGCCCAGCAGCACCACGTCGCCCGTGGGGATGATGAACAGCACCGAGCTCGGCGTGCGCGCGATCAGGGCGCTGTCCATCGGCAGCCGCTCGCGGGGCAGCACCAGGTGCACGCCCTTGGAGGCGCGCACGCGCACCGGGCCGGTGCCGAGCATCTTCTGGGTGAGCCCCGACCACGGGCCGGTGGCCAGCACCACCCGGCGGGCGCGGACGGTGAACCGCTCGCCGCTGAGGGTGTCGACGCAGGTGGCCACGGTATGTCCCGGGCGGGTCGCCAGCCCGGTGACGCGGACCCGGCTCAGCACGGTCGCGCCCTCGCGCGCCGCGGTACGGGCCAGGGCCAGCACCAGCCGGGCGTCGTCCACGTGCCCGTCGTCGTACGACAGCGCGCCGACCGCCGCGTCCGCGCGCAACTGCGGGGCCTGCTTGAGCAGGGCCTTGCGGGTGAGGTGGCGGTGGCGGCGGAAGCCGTGCCGGTCGCCGAGCCCGGCGAGGGCGTCGTAGAGGGTCAGCCCCGCGCCCACGTACCCGCGCTCCCACACGCGGTGGGTCAGCGGGTACAGGAACGACATGCGCCGGACCAGGTGTGGCGCCAGCTCCTGCAGCAGGCCGCGCTCGTGCAGCGCCTCGCGGACCAGGCCGAACTCCAGTTGCTCCAGGTAGCGCACGCCGCCGTGCAGCAGGCGGCTGGAGTTGCTCGACGTGCCGGAGGCCAGGTCGCCCCCTTCGAGCAGGGCGGTGGTCAGGCCGCGCGAGGCGGCGTCGAGCGCCGCGCCCGCGCCGGTCGCGCCGCCGCCGACCACCAGGACGTCGAGCAGGTCGCCGGTCAGCTCGGCCAGGTCGTCGTCGCGGCGCAGCGGGTCGAGGACGGAGCCCGCCCCGAAGGGCAGCCCCGCCGCGAACGGCTCGGGGCCCAGGGGGTCGTTCCAGGCCGTGCCCTGAACGGATGTCATCTGTCGCTCCCTCACCAGCGCCTGCACACTTCCTCGGCCCAGCCGAACAGGTCGTCGATCTCCACGACGGTGCCGTCGTCGGCGACCACCGTGCCCCGGTAGCGGCCGAAGGCCTGGTCCTCCCTGCTGTGCAGGTAGAGCCGGGTGACGTCGGCCGAGCGGACGTGCTCGGGGACGAACTCCAGGTCGACGCGCTCGCCGGTGATCCGCCACGGCGCCATCCAGTCGGAGGTGTCGTAGCGCCACACCAGCTCTTCACTGATCTTGTGCAGCCGCCCGTCGAGGAACAGGCCGTTCTCGACGCTGCCGGTGCCGTCGGTCCACTTGCCGCCGATCTGGACGCCGACCTCGCGCCCGCCGGAGCGCCCCGACGCCGCGCCCCAGTTCCACAGGACCTTGCCGGGCCAGCGCCCGCGGCCGTGGTCCAGAGTGGCGAGGGTGTCGTCGGCCGACAGGCGGATGCGGCGCCCGTTGACGGTCAGCGAGCCCTCCGCCGGCCGCCCGAGGTCCTTGACGGTGTACTGGAAGCGCCGCGACGACCAGGGCACGACCACCGCCAGGCTGTCGCGGCCCTCGATCCGGTGGACCAGCAGGTCGGCCTCGAACTCCGGCGACCTGAGCCGGAGCCGGGTGCCGTCGGCCGTCTCGTCCACGGCGATCTTGAGCGGGCCCTTGCCGATCCTGACGCTGCCCTCGCCGCTGCGATCGGAGAAGGAGGTGCCCCGGCTCGGCACGATGAGGCTGCGGCTGGAGACGTCCCTGCCCGTGGTCCTGTCGAGGTACCAGGCGGACTCGCTGGCCAGGTAGTCCAGGCTGGAGGCGCTGAAGGCGAAGACGTGCTCGGGGCTGGTCAGGCACCAGTATTCCCAGCGCATCGTGCGTCCCCAGCCGCGGATGTTCGCCCGGTGCAGGGGAGTGCGGCTCCAGCCGACCGCCGCCGGGTTGAGCCGCCCGTCGGGACGGCACAGGTCGACCCGGCTGGTGATCTCGCGCTCCACGACCCGGCGTGCGGCGTCCTTGGTCAGCGCGTTCTCCCTGCGCGCGGGCGCGCGGTCCCCCGTGCCGTTCGTCTGCTCCGTCATCGTCCCAGCCCCACGCTCACGTACTTGTACTCCACGAAGTCCTCCACGCCGTGGTGGCCGCCCTCGCGGCCGTACCCGCTGCCCTTGATCCCGCCGAACGGTCCCTGGGGCGGCGCGAGCGGGGCCCCGTTGACCGAGACGATGCCGAACTGCAGCTCCTCGCAGACCCGCACCGTCCGGGCCAGGTCGCGCGTCCACAGGTACGCGGCCAGGCCGTACGGCGTGGCGTTCGCCCTGGCCAGCACGCCCGCCACGTCCCCGTCCTGCACGCCGCCGGCGTTCTCCGCGTCCTTGGGGCCCGCGCCGAACGTCAGGACCGGCGCGACGGGGCCGAAGGTCTCCTCCCGGCACACGAGCATGGCGTCGGTGACGCCGGTCAGCACCATGGGCGGGACGAACCTGCCCGGCCCCTCCCGCCGGGTCGTCGCCAGGCGGGCCCCGTGCGCGAGGGCGTCCTCGACATGGCGGCCGACCTTGGCCACGGCGCGGTCGTCGATCAGCGGGCCCATCGTGACGCCGGGCTCGGCGCCGGCGCCCACGGTGACCGCCTCGGCGAGCTTGACCAGCTCGTCGACGAACTCCGCCGCGACGGACTCGTGCACGTAGACGCGGTTCGGCGACGTGCACGCCTGGCCGGCGTTCATGAACTTGCTCCTGGCCACGCCCGCCGCGGCGGCCGCCACGTCGGCGTCGGGGAAGACGAGCACGGGGGCGTGGCCGCCCAGCTCGACGCTGAGCCGCTTGACGTCGTCCGCGCTGCGCCGGATCAGCTCCCTGCCGACCGCCGTCGACCCGGTGAAGGACACCTTCCGCACCCGGGAGTCGGCCATGACCACTCCGGCGAACTCCTCGGGCCTGGTCGTGGTGACCAGGTTGAACACCCCCGGCGGGAAGCCCGCCTCGGTCAGGCACTCGGCGACCGCGATCGCCGACATGGGGGTCAGCTCGGACGGCTTGAGCACCACCGTGCAGCCCGCGGCCAGCGCCGGCCCCAGCTTCCTGGTGATCATCGAGACCGGGAAGTTCCACGGCGTGATGCCCGCCACGACGCCGACCGGCTCGGGCAGCAGCCACATGCGCGTGTCGGCGCCGGTCGACGGGATGGTCTCGCCGTACACGCGGCGGGTCTCCTCCGCGGCCCAGAGGAGGTGGTCGGCTCCCGCGACCACCTCGCCCGCGGCCTCGGCCAGCGGTTTGCCCTGCTCGGCCGTCATGACCGCGCCGATCTCCCGCGCGCGGGCGGCGAGCAGCGCGGCGGCCTGCCGCATGATCGCCGCCCGCTCGTGCGCAGGCATGGCCCGCCAGCCGGGCAGGGCCGCCGACGCGGCGTCGACGGCCTCGACGGTCAGCTCCGCGCCGCACTCGGCGACCTCGGCGATCGTCTCGCCGGTCGCGGGGTCGGTCACCGCGAAGCGTTCCGCCGTCTCCCGCCAGCGCCCTCCGACGAGGGCCCGTCCTGTCCTCATGCTTCACCGTCCATCGCTTGGATCAACGCGTTCATCGCCGCCATCTCGTGCGCGTGCTGCAGCTCGCTCGCGCGCGCGATGTCCCCCTCCGCCAGCGCGTCCCTGATCGCCACGTGCTCGGCGTGGGACTGCGGCAGCCGCCAGGGCACGAGCCGGAAACCGCGCTGCGCCGTCTCGGTCTTCGACCACAGGCCCACGAGCATCCGGTGCACGAGCCGGGACTGCTCGGTGTCGCATAACAACGAGTGGAAGCGCCGGTTGAGCGCGGCGAACGCGGCGACGTCGCCCGCGGCGATGGCCACGGTGGAGCCGGCCAGCACCTCGTCCACCGCCGCCAACCGGGGCCCGCTGAGCGGGGCCTGGTGCAGTTGCAGGGCCAGGGACGTCAGCGCGGCCCGTATGCCGTACAGCTCGCGCACGTTCTGCACGGTGAAGTCGGCGACGACCGCGCCGATGTGCGGGCGCTCGACCAGCCACTCCTCGGAGACCAGTTGCTTGATGGCCTCCCGCACCGGGGTGTCGCTGATGCCGACGGCCTGGGCGACCACCCTGGTGACGATCTTCGTCCCGGGAGGCGCCTGGCCCGACATGATCATTTGCTTGATGTGCTCCGCCGCCAGCTCCGCCTTGGTGCGGAACTGCTGGGCGCTGCCCTGCGCGGGGAACGTTTCTGTCATCGCTGCGGACACCCCTTCAGACCTGTTGGACGGTCAGCGGCTCGATCGCCGCGCGGTCCAGCTCTACACCCAGACCGGGGAGATCGGGAACAGCGACAAGCCCGGTGGAATCGGGGAGAAGGGGTTCGGCCAGCATGACGTGGAACGCCTCGGGGACGATCACCGGCGGGTCGTAGGGGTACTCCAGCCAGTCGCAGTTGGGCAGCGCGGCGCACAGCTGCAGGTTGCCCGCCACACCGAGCCCGGTGGCCCAGGCGTGCGGGATCACCCTGCGGTGCCTGGCCGCGGCCATGGCGCCGAAGTCGCGCAGCGCCGCGATGTCCTCGCTCTCGTTGGCGTCCGGCTGGTAGATGCTGAAGCAGTCGTCCTCCAGCATCCGCACGAGCTGGCCGATGCCCCGGTTGTGCTCGCCCCCCGCGATCGGGACCGGCGAGGCCGCGGTCAGCTCGCGCAGCGCGCGGTAGTCGTGGCGGGGGAGCGGCTCCTCCAGCCAGGCGACGCCGAGGGCGGCGAACTCCTTGGCGGTGGTCAGCGCCCGGTCGAAGTCCCACAGCACGCGGGTGCCGTCGGGGCGGTAGCGCCAGCGCGCCGCGGCCTGGTTGGCGTCCACCATGATGGCGACGTCCGGGCCGACGGCCTCGCGGACCGCCGCGACCTGGGCGACGTCCTCGGCGACCGTGTCGGCGTGCACGCGCAGTTTCAGGCCGGTGAACCCCTCGGAGACCACGCGCAGCGCGTCCTCGACCCGCTGGTCAGGGGAGCGGACCTCGCCGAAGCTGGCGTAGGCGCGGACCTTGCGCGAGTGCCCGCCCCACAACTGGTACAGCGGACGCCCGCACGCCTTGCCGACCGCGTCCCACACCGCGACGCCGACCACCCAGGGGCGGGGGAAGACGTACTCGGCGACGTAACGCAGGTGGTTGGCGATGTGCCCGGTGGCGAACAGGTCCATCCCCACCAGCCTCGGCCTGATCCACCCGCGGATGGTCTCCAGCAGCAGCGGCCCGGTGGAGTGCCCCATGTCGCCGCCCGCCACGCCGACCACGCCCTCGTCGGTCTCGACCTCGACGATCACAGCGGACATGCTGCGGTGGGCGCCCTCCGGAGCCCAGGAGGGGACGAACGGGCGGGGGTAGGGCAGCTCGATGAGGCGTGCCCGGACATCTCGGATTCTCATCCCTTGGTCGCTCCGTCCGCGAGGCCCTTGACGAGGTATTTCTGTACGGCGAGCGCGAAGATCACCACCGGCAGCACGGTCAGCACGCCGACCGCCGCCAGCGGGCCCCACAGGCCGCCGTGCTCGGTGTCGGCCGCGATGCCGGCGATGGCCACCGGGATCGTGACGGCCTTGTCGTTGGTGAGGATCAGCGCGAACAGCAGCTCCTCCCAGGCCAGGATGATGCAGTAGATCAACGTGGAGACCAGGCCGGGAAGGCTGCACGGCACGATGATCCGGAAGAACGCGCCGAACCGGTTGCAGCCGTCGATCATGGCCGCCTCCTCCAGCTCGGGCGGCAGGCTCCGGAAGAACGCGCGCATCAGCCACACCACGTACGGCACCAGGAACGTCACGTAGGCGAGGATCACGGTGATGTACTGGTCGGTCAGGCCGAGCCTGCGCGCCACCAGGAACATGGGGACGACCAGCGCGATCGGCGGCACCGCCCGGGAGGCCAGGATGAGCCCGGCGACGACGCCCGCGCCGCGCATCCGCATCCGGGACAGCGCGTACCCGGCCATCGCGCCCGCGACCATCGAGATGATCGCCGAGCCGGCCGCCACGATCACGGTGTTCAGCATGCGCGGCAGGATCCGCGCCTGGTTGAAGTAGCTGGTGTAGTTGTCCAGGGTGAGTTCGCTGAACCAGCGCGGCGGCACCGTGAAGATGTCGCGCGGCACCTTGAACGAGATGCTCACCATGTAGAGCACGGGGAAGAGGAAGACGAGAGTGGCCAGGATCGCGCCGCCGATCGCCGCGGCGCGGCCAAGGCGGCCGGTGCTCACCATCGGTTCTCCAGACGACGGGTGAGGCGGAACAGGAAATAGGTGATGATCATGGTGATCAGCAGGACGACGGTCGCCATCGAGGACGCCGAGCCGAACTCCAGGCCGCGGAAGCCCTTCTCGTAGATGTAGAGGTTGACGACGTCGGTCGCCTGCCCGGGGCCGCCCTTGGTCGCGGCCAGCGCGATGTCGAACATCTTGACCGCGCCCAGCCAGCGGACGACGAACGCCGCGGCGACCACGGGCACCAGCAGCGGAATCGTGACGTGCCGCAGGATCTGCCACCGGTTGGCGCCGTCGGAGCGGGCCGCCTCGTAGACGTCGGTGGGCAGCGCCAGGATGCCCGCCGAGGCGATCAGCACCACGAACGGCGTCCAGCGCCAGGTGTCGATGAGGATGAGGCTGACCATGGCGAGCGTGGGGTCGCCGATCCACTCGACCGGTCCCACCCCCACCAGGCCGAGGGCGTAGTTCACCACGCCCCAGAGCGGGTCGAGCAGCATCCGCCAGACGCCGCCCGCGACGACGGGCGCGACCACCATCGGGATGAGGAACAGCGCCCGCAGCAGCCCGCGCCCGCGCCACTCGACGTTGAGCAGGAAGGCCAGCGCGAAGCCGAGGATCATCTGCAGCGGCAGGGCGATCACCAGGTAGACCCCGGTCACCTTGAGCGACTGCAGGAAGCCGGGATCGGCCAGCACGGCCTGGTAGTTCCGCAGCCC
Source organism: Sphaerisporangium siamense (assembly GCF_014205275.1). NCBI lineage: Bacteria > Bacillati > Actinomycetota > Actinomycetes > Streptosporangiales > Streptosporangiaceae > Sphaerisporangium > Sphaerisporangium siamense. Next base: position 1,135,051 of record NZ_JACHND010000001.1, on the reverse strand, counting down.
GACCCAGCCGCCGGGCTGGAAGGTGGCCAGGTCGAAGTCGGACAGGCTCACCCAGACGGTGTAGATGATCGGGTAGAGCAGCATGCCCGCCAGCAGTACCAGCGCGGGACCCATGAAGATCCACGCCGTCCCGGGCTCGCCCAGCCGGATCCGGCGCGGGCGGGGGGAACCACCGGGCCCCCGGGCAGGGGCGGAGGACGCCCCCGCCCGGGGTGATCGGGTGCGGAGCGCACTCACTGCGCGTAGCCCTTGGACTTCAGCAGGGCGGAGATGTCGACGGCCGCCTGATGGATCGCGTCCTTGGACGTGGCCTGCCCGGACATCGCCCGGCTGGTCTGCAGGGCGAGGATCTGCTGCACCGCGTCCGACTCGGGCAGCCTCGGCCGCCACATCTGGCCCTGGGCGATCGCCGCGTAGCCGTCGGTGATGGCGGTGTAGACCGGCTTCAGCCAGGGAGCGGGCGGCGTGCCCTGCAGCGTGGAGTTACGCGCGGGGAAGGTGCCGAGGTTGGCGCCGACCCACTGCTCGCCCTCCTTGGAGGTCACCCACTGCAGGAACGTCCACGCGGCGGCCTGGTGGGCGGACTTCTTGGCGATGCCCGCCGACCAGATGCCGCGGTGCGCGCCGGGGCCGGCGCTGCCCGCGGGCAGCGTGGTGATGCCGACCTGGTCCTCCGACAGGGTGGTCGTCGTCTTGTCGATCGCGGTGCCCTTGTAGACGCTGCCCCACATGAACATCGTGGCGACCTTGCCCTGGCGGAACGCCTCCAGCGGCTCGTTGAACTGGTAGGTGCTCGCCCCGGGCGGCGCGTACTTCAGCAGGTCGACCTGCGTCTGCAGCGCCTTGACCCCGTTCTCGTCGTCGAAGCTCACCTTGAGCTTGTCGTCGAGCAGCTTGCCGCCGTTGGAGTTGAGCACGGTCTGCCAGATCGTCGGCGTCAGCGGGTCCTTGGTGAAGTAGGTGCCCACCGCCCACGCGTCCTTCTTGCCGTCGCCGTCGGTGTCCTGCACCAGCTTGGGCGCGTCGGCGAAGTACTGCTCCCAGGTCGTCTCCTTCGTGGGCTCGGCGACCTTGGCCTTCTTGTACAGCGCCCGGTTGTAGAACATCAGCAGCAGGTTGGAGCGGACCGGCACGCCGTACTGGTGGCCCTGCCACTCCCCGGCGGCCAGCGGCGACGGGTTGAAGTCGCCCCAGTCGTAGCCGGCGTCGGTGAACTTCGACAGGTCGGTCTTCAGGTCCACCAGGCCGCCGGTCTTGGCCAGTTGCGGGAACCACGGGTCGTCGCCGAGGACCACGTCGTAGGTGGCGGTCGGGCTGGTCAGCTCCAGCATCGATTTGGCGAGCTGGTCGTTGTACGGCACGCCGTCCACGGTGACCTTGATGTTCGGGTACTTCTTGCTGAACTCGGGGACCAGTTGGTCCTGCCACTGCTTGGCGAAGGCGTCGTTGGCGATGACTCTGATCGACACGGGCTTCTCGGCCGTGCCCAGGCCGCCACCGTCCGCGGGGGCCTCGGTGGCCGACGAGCCGCAGCCCGCCAGCGTCAGGCCGAACGCGGCGGCGACCGCGCCAAGCCGGAGGAATCGGCGCATGGCAGGTTCTCCTCTCAAGGGGGGTGAATCTCAGGGGTTGGTCGTGGGGGGTTTCGCGGGGACCCCGGGTCTCGGGGTTTCTCTTCTTCGGGAAGTGCGGGTCAGGCGGCGGGATCGATCGCGAGCTTGACGATGTCCCGGCCGTCGAGGGGGGAGCCGGATCCGAGGGCGGTGAGGCCCTCGCGCACCCGCTCCAGGGGCACCCGGTGGCTGACCACACGGTCGTACGGCCAGCCGCCGCGCTCCAGGATCCGCAGCGCGTGGTGGTAGCGGCGCAGCATGTCGGGACCCGCGCCGTACACGCCGGCGATGGTGATGTCACGCTTCAGCAGGTCGCTGAAGGGGTTGAAGGGCACCGTCCCCCGATCGGTGAAGTTGCCGAGCTCGGCGAGCACGCCGCCGTCGGCGACCAGGTCGATGGCCTCCATGAAGGCGTGCGGGGAGCCGCTGGCGCCGACCACGCAGTCGGCCCCGGGCGCGCCGAGGGCGTCGAAGACGGCGCGGCGCCGTCCGGCCACGTCGGTCAGTTCCTGGATGCTCACGGTGGCGTCGGCGCCGAGGGCCTCCGCCAGCTCAAGCCGCGCGTCGGGGGCGCCGACGGCGACGATCCGGTCCGCGCCCGCCGCGCGGGCCGCGACCACGGCCATGAGGCCGATCGCGCCGACGCCCTGCACGATCACCGTCGAGCCGATGCCCACCGCGCCGCGCTCGATGCCGTGAAGCGCCACTGACATCGGCTCCTGCAGGACGGCGACCTCGGCGGGCAGGCCGGTGCGGTAGAACACGGTGCCCGCCTTGGCGGCGTACAGGTACTCGGCGAAGCCGCCGGTGAGGTGCGGCGGGTCGGTCACCGGCGAGGCGAAGCCGTAGGAGGGGCGCCGCTGCGGGCAGTTGGCGGGCCTGCGGCGCACCTGGCACTGGTAGCAGCGTCCGCAGCTCAGCGCGGGGAAGACGCCGACGCGGTCGCCGACGGTCACGGGGTTCCCCGCGTGGTCGGCGGTGACCCCCTCGCCGAGCGCGGCCAGCGTGCCGACGATCTCGTGCCCGAGCAGCGCGGGGAAGGCGACGGAGGCCAGGCGTCCCTGGTAGATGTGCGCGTCGGTGCCACAGACGCCGCACAGTTCGAGCTTCAGCACGAACTCCCCGGGCCCGGGCTCCGGCACGTCATAGGACCGGATCTCCACCGCGCCCGCGGCATCCACGACGACCGCTGCCCGCGCCGCTGTGCTCATCCGGTTCCTCCATATTCTGGATTCTGGATTCTATAGAATGTAGAGGGAACACTAAGAACCGTGCACGAGCAGGTCAAGAGGTTGGTGAGCTCCGTTACCGGGATGTTTCCTACTCGGGCCCTGACCACCGCACCGGCCAAAGGCGCAGGTCGAGCGCGTGTTCGACCTGCGGGCCCGGTGAGCGTTCCGACCCTGGGACGACCGCGCTCAGGGTGAGGCGCGGCCGTGCGGCCTCACCCTGAGCTTGTGGACGTTATTTCTTGTAGTTCTTGCCGGGGGGCCGGCCGGGGATGGGCCTGGCGATCAAAGCGACGGGGATGAAGAAGAAGATCTGGCTGATGGCCAGGGTGAGGGTCCAGAGCGCCTTGTCGTCGTAGTGGGCGGTGGCCCTGGCGTACAGGTCGTCCGGGACGCGGGGGCGGGACGGGTCGGGGGTGAGGACGGCCTCCACGAGTTCGAGCGCGACCCGTTCGGCGTCGGTGAAGTAGGGGGCGTCCTGCCAGGACGCCACGGCGCTGATGCGCTCCTCCGTCTCCCCGCAGTCGCGCAGGTCTTCGGACTGCCGGACCGTGTGGTACGTGCTGCCGACGATCTGCCCGGCCCGGAACTGGACCAGGTGGACGGTGGTCCGCGGAATCGAACCGTTGTGGACGGCCTTGGTCATGGCGCCGGCGATCGGCGCCATCTCGGGGAAGAACTGGAACGGGTCGGGCAGCCGCGATCGGAGCTCGTCCTGCTGGGTCGTCGTCGTGGACGTGGACATTGAGAGGTTTCCCTTCGGAATCTGAGCGTGGTCCGAGGCGTCCGGCATGGACGGGCCGGTACTCCGGCACGTGGCGGCCGGCCACGGGGACCGGCGTTCCGGCGCGGATCCGCGACGGGCGACCCGCCTGCCGGCCGGGAGCGTCGCGCCCTCGCGCATGCTGGATGGTGCCTCAGTAGTCCGACGAGGCAGCCGCCGGGAATGTGAGGAGAGGGGCCTCGTACCTGGCCCAGGTAAGGCCGTCGACGACGACACGCCCGGCCGGCCTCACATTCCGGAAGGTCGTCTCGTCGGGACTGAGGAGAGCGGACGCGACCAAGGGAGCCGGCGACAGCATGACCACCCCATCAGAACCGGGACGCGGCCGGTCCGAGGCCGGACTCGGCCGTTCCGAGCCGGGACGCGGCCGGTCAGAACCGGCGGGCGGCCGGTCAGAACCGGCGGGCGCCCGGTCCGATCCGGGCCTGAGCGCGATCATGAGCGAGCGGCGTCACCTGATCAACCTCGCCTACCGGCTCCTCGGGTCGCTGGCGGACGCCGAGGACGTCGTCCAGGAGACCTACGCCCGCTGGTACGCCATGTCCCGGGCGCGGCAGGAGGCCGTGCGGTCGCCCGGCGCCTGGCTGACGAAGGTCGCCGGCCGCATCTGCCTGGACCTGCTCGCCTCGGCGCGGGCCCGGCGGGAGCGCTACGTGGGTGAATGGATTCCCGAGCCGCTGCCCGATCGCACCGAATGGATCAACAGGCCGTCAGGCGGCGCCACGGCCGACCCGCCCGACCCCGCCGATCGGATCACGCTCGACGAGTCGGTCAACATGGCCTTTCTCGTCGTGCTCGAATCGATGACCCCGGCCGAGCGGGTCGCGTTCATCCTGCACGACGTCTTCTGCCACTCGTTCGCCGAGGTGGCGGAGATCGTCGGCCGTACGCCGGCGGCATGCCGCCAGCTCGCCTCCTCGGCCCGCCGCCGCGTCCGCGCCGCGCGGGAGCCCGCGGCTCCGGCGGCCCGGCACGCCGGCGTCGTCAGGGACTTCAAGCAGGCCTGGGAGGCCAAGGACATCGACGCCCTCATCGGCCTGCTCGACCCGGACGCCACGGTGACCGCCGACGGCGGGGGCCGGGTCAGCGCCCTGCTCCACCCGATCGAGGGCGGCGCGCGGGTCGCGCGCTACGCCGTCGACCTCGCCGGCAGGGCGCCCGGCCTGACGTTGCTGGAGCGTACGGTGAACGGCCGGCCGGGCCTGGTGCTCCAGCACGACGGCGTCATCTCGGGGGTGATGGCGTTCGACGTCGTGGGCGACCGCGTCAAACACATCTGGGCGGTACGCAACCCGGAGAAGCTCCGCCCCTGGACGGTGGGACTCCAGCCGTAGGCAAGGCGCCCCGCCGTCACACCTAATGGGCCGTCACACCTAATGGATCGAGCCGCTCTCCGCGAGCTCCTCGGACTTCTGCGCACGGGCCGGGAGAAGGAGGGCGGTGATGACCACGGCGGCGGACAGTACCGCGCCGATGATGAAGGCCAGCCGCATGCCGTGCAGGTTGGCGAGCGCGTCGCCGACCCCCGCGGCCTTCAGGGCGTCGGCCCGCGCGCTCATCACGGTGATGGCGAGCGCGGTGCCGAAGGCCGCGGCGACCTGCTGCAACGTGCTCAGGATCGAGCTGCCGTGGGAGTAGAGCCGCGGGGGGACCGCTCCGAGGCCGAGGGTGAACACCGGGGTGAACGTCGCGGCGAGGCTCACCATCAGCAGCGCGTGCAGACCGAGGAGCTGCCAGTACGGCATGGTCAGCGTGACCTGGGTGAAGCCGACGAGCGCGAGCATGATGCCGATCGCGCCGGGGACGACCAGGACCCGGCCGCCGAACCGGTCGAAGAGGCGGCCGACGGTCGGGCCGAGCAGCCCCATGGCGAGCCCGCCCGGCATCACGAGCAGGCCGGTCTGCAGGGCGGTGAGCCCGCGGACGTTCTGCAGGTACAGCGGCAGCAGGATCATCGAGCCGAGCATCGCCATGAACGCCACCGCCATCATGATCAGCGCGATCGTGTAGGTGCGGTGGCGGAAGGCGCGCAGGTCCATCAGCGGCGCGTCGCGCTTCTGCAACGACACCTGGCGCAGGACGAAGATCGCGACGAGGACGAGGCCGGCCGCCGCGATGCCGCCGGCGACGCGGACGTCGCCGCTCTCGAAACGGCTGAGCCCGTAGATGAGGCCGCCGAACCCGGCCGCGGCGGTCACCACGCTGAACCAGTCGATCGTGCTGGTGCGCGGCTCGCCGATGTTCTTGAGCTGCCGCAGGCCGCTCCAGGTGATCACGGCGGCGATGGGGAGCACCACGGCGAACAGCAGGCGCCAGGACCCGAACTGGAGGATCACCCCGGAGATCGCCGGGCCCATCGCGGGCGCCACCGAGATCGCCAGCGTGACGTTGCCCATCACCCGGCCCCGGTCCGACTCGGGCACGACCTGCATCAGCGTGGTCATCAGCAGCGGCATCATCACGGCCGTCCCCGACGCCTGGATGATGCGGGCGCCGAGCAGCACCGCGAACGTCGGCGCGATGGCGGCCAGCGCCGTGCCGAGCAGGAACAACCCCATCGCGGTGGTGTACGCGGTGCGGGTGGACACCCGCTGCAGGAACCACCCGGTGATCGGGATGACCGCGGCCATGGTCAGCATGAACGCGGTCGAAAGCCACTGCGCGGTCTGCTCGGTGATGTGCAGCGCGGTCATCAACGGCGGGATCGCGTTGATCATGATGGTCTCATTGAGGATGACCACGAATGTGGCGAGCACCAGCAGCCGGATCACCGGTGGCGTGCGGCCGGAGGCGGCGGGCGCGGATCTAGGCGCGTCGAGCTTGGAGCTGGGCACGGTACCTCGATCAAGGTCGTCGGACATAACGTGGTCATGGCTGGCGTCGCAGCCTTCGGTCTCACAAGTGGTCGTGGTCATATGCACAGACTGACCGACGCCACCGACAAAACTCATCGGCCGCACCCAACATTGGGGCAAATGCCGTGAAGTTTCACCCGGTTTTCACCCAGGCCACCATCGCCTCGACACCCCGTCTAGCTGCTCTTTCCCGGCCGGGCCGCCCGATTCTGGTACCGTCCCGCGCGTCCGAGGGGTGAGACGCGGCCGTCGTTCCGGGACGGAAGGCGCACGACGTGCCTCGGCCATCCTCGCGCGCTCGGCCCCTCCGGCATCATCCCCGCGGAGCGCTCCCGCCCCGTCTCGCCGGTGCCTGTGGACAGCCATTCGAACCTGTGTACGACTCTGTGGATACTGTGGATAACTCCGTGCCCGGCGCCATGCCAGAGGAGGAGAACGAGCGGCTCAGGGTTCGGCGAAGACACTCAGCGGATTTTCATCTAACCCCCGTAGAAATGGCCCATGTACCGGATGGGGCCCGCGAAGGTGCTCGTCGTCGACGACGAGCCGAGTATCCGCGATCTGCTGTCCGAGGCGCTCGAACTCAACGGCTTCGAGGTGCGGACGGCGCCGAACGGGACGCTGGCGCTGGAGGCCGTGGCGCGCGAGCGGCCCGATCTCGTGGTGCTCGACGTGATGCTGCCCGACCTCGACGGGTTCGCGGTCGCCCGGCGGCTGCGGGGGGACGACGGCCCGTTGATGCTCTTCCTGACCGCCAAGGACGCGGTGGCCGACCGGATAGCCGGGCTGACCGCGGGTGGGGACGACTACGTCACCAAGCCGTTCAGCCTGGACGAGGTGATCCTGCGGATCCGGGCGATCCTGCGCAGGATCCGGCCGGCCGAGGACCAGGCGGACGACGGCGTGCTGCGCTGCGCGGACCTCGAACTGGACGAGGAGGCCCATACGGTGCGGCGCGCGGGCCGGCTGATCCATCTGTCCCCGACGGAGTTCAGCCTGCTGCGCTATCTGATGATCAATGCCGGACAGGTGGTGAGCAGGGCGCAGATCCTCGACCGGGTGTGGGACTACGACTTCGACGGCGACAGCAGGATCGTGGAGTCCTATATCAGCTACCTGCGCCGCAAGATCGACGCCAGCGGGCCCCCGCTCATCCACACCCTGCGCGGGGTGGGCTACCGATTGCAGGGCGGCCCGTGAGGTTCGCGGCGCGGCGCGCGTGGCCGCTCCGGCATCGGCTGCTGATGGCCCTGGTCGGCTCGTGCGCGGCGGGTCTGGCGGTCTTCGCCGTGGCGGGCGTCCTCCTGCTGGACCGGTCGCTGCTGTCACGCGTGGACGTCCAGCTCGCCGAGATCGCGGCGACCCTGGGGCACCGCCCGCCACCGCCGCCGCCCCCCGAGGAGGGGCGGGACCCGGAGCTGCCGACGCAGTTCCGGATCTCCCTCTACGGTCCCACCGGCGTGATGCTGCGCGAGATGCCCGCCGCGGTGGACGACGGGCCGGTCGTGCCCGCCCGCGTGATCGCCGTGCCGCCGCCGGGGCCGGTGACCCTGCCGGGGAGGGGCGAGAACGCCCCGGAGTGGCGGGTGCGGGTGGTGGCCCTGCCGGAGGGCGGGCGCGCCGCGGTGTCGATGTCGCTGGAGTCCAACCGGGAGACCGTACGGCAGATGCTGGTCATCGAGGTGGCCGCGGGTCTGCTGGTCCTGGTGCTGCTCGGCGGTGTCGCCCGGATGCTGGTACGGGTCGGCCTGCGCCCGCTGACCCGGATGGAGGCCACGGCCTGCGTGATCGCCGGCGGCGCCATCGACCGCCGGGTCGAGGACGACGATCCGCGGACGGAGACCGGGCGGCTCGGCCGGGCGCTGAACACGATGCTGGAACGCCTGGCCCGCGCGCTGCGCGAGCGCGAGCGTTCCGAGCGGCGGCTGCGGCGGTTCGTCGCCGACGCCTCGCACGAACTGCGCACGCCGCTGACGTCCATCCGCGGCTTCGCCCAGCTCTACCGGCACGGCCAGGCCCCGCGGGACCCGGCGGCCGAGCGCATGCTCAGGCGCATCGAGAGCGAGGCCGAGCGCATGGGCGTGCTGGTGGAGGACATGCTGCTGCTCGCCCGTCTCGACCAGGAGCCCACCCTGGAGCGGAGCGAGGTGGACCTGCGCGTGCTCGCGGGGGACGTGGTGCACGCCGCCCGGGCCACCGATCGGGACCGGTCCGTGCACCTCGTCGTGTCCGGGGAGCCGGTGTGCGTGCTCGGCGACGAGCACCGGTTGCACCAGGTCATCGCCAACCTGGTCGGCAACGCCCTGCGGCACACGGTCGCAGGGACGCCGGTGCGGGTCGAGGTGGGCAGGCGTGCCGTGGCCGGGCCGCCGGGAGCGGACGTCGCCCATGTCGGCGCGGGGCCCGATCCCGGGGCCGAGGCGGCGTTGATCGAGGTGCGCGACGACGGGCAGGGCATCGAGCCCGGGCACCTTCCGCACGTGTTCGACCGCTTCTACCGGGCCGATCCGAGCCGCTCCCGCGGCCACGGGGGTACGGGTCTGGGGCTGGCCATCGCGGCGGCGCTCGTCCAGGCGCACGGCGGCCGGATCGAGGTGGTGAGCGCTCCCGGCCAGGGCACGGCTTTCCTGGTTCTGCTCCCGCTCGCCCGTCCGTTTCGCCTAGATTGAGCGATTTGTCGTTCATCTTCTGTTCGTTTTCGTTCACACATTGTTCCCAGCTTTCTCCTGTCGGATATGCCCTGACGCGGGAGGAGGGACATGCTCAGATTCCGTAAGAAGGAAATCCGCGCAGGTCAGGACGGTGTCGAACGACCGTCATCGGCCGAGGCGAACGGCGACGCGGGGCACCGGCTGCGGACGCCCGGCACGCTGCACGCCTTCAACCGCTTCGAGATCAAGTACGTCGCCGACAACGCCCGTGCCGCGGAGCTCATGCGCGACATCGAGCGGCGGCTCGCTCCCGACGGCAACAGCGGCGACCGGGGGTACGGCGTCTGGAGCGTCTACTACGACACCCGGAACCTGCGGTTCTACTGGGAGAAGATCGAAGGTCTGAAGTTCCGCAGGAAGCTGCGCGTCCGGCACTACGGCGACCGCTTCGCGGTGGACGCCGGCACGCCCGTCTTCGTGGAGATCAAGCAGCGCGTCAACCGTGTCACGCAGAAGCGCCGGGTGCGTTTGCCGTACCGCGACGCGCTACGCCTGTGCGACGGGCGCGCGATGGTGGACCACGACCCGGGGCAGCGGGCCTTCCTTGAGGAGGTGCTGGACCTGGTCTGCCGGCTCGATCTGCGGGCCACGACCGTGACCGGGTACCAGCGCCACGCCTTCGTCGGCACGGACGCCGACCTGGGCCTGCGGGTCACCTTCGACCGGCGGGTACGGGGCCGGGACAGGGACTTCCACCTGGGCGCCGACGTCGAGAACCGGTTCATCGTGCCGCCGGGCAAGACCATCGTCGAGGTGAAGGCCAACGAGCGCGTGCCGTACTGGCTCACCGACCTGACCGCCGCGCGCGAGCTCCAAGTGATGCGCGTGTCCAAGTACTGCCAGAGCGTCGAGGCCTACGGGCTGGCCCCGCGCTCCGTCTTCCACGTCCCCGGCAGCGACCTCGGCCCCGACGAGGCGCGCGAAAGCCACGGCGACCACGACGTCAGCGGCCGCCCGCCCGTGCGGCCGATCGTCCCTTCGGAGGTCTGACCCATTATGGACTTCTCCTTCCAGGACCTTTCCGGCACCTTCAGCGTGGCGGACATCGCCATCGCCATGGCGCTGTCCTTCGTCCTCAGCGTGATCATCGGCTGGGTCTACCGGGCCACGCACCGCAACGTGTCCTACAGCCAGTCGTATGTGCAGACGCTGGTCATCCTCGGCATGCTCATCTCGCTGATCATGCTGGTGGTCGGTTCGAACATCGCCCGCGCCTTCGCCCTGGTGGGCGCCCTGTCGGTGGTCCGGTTCCGCAACGCCATCAAGGAGACGCGCGACGTCGGCTTCATCTTCCTGGTCATGGGCGTCGGCATGGCCGTCGGCACCCGCTTCTACCTGCTCGCCGTCGTGGCCGCGGTCGCCATCTCGCTCATCATCCTGGTCATGCACAGGTTCGACTGGTTCGCCCTGAACGTGCGGCGCCAGGTGGTCAAGGTGCAGGTCCCCCCGGACGCCGACTACACCGCGGCCATCCAGGACGTGCTCGTCCGGCACACCGACGAGTTCGAGCTGGTCAGCATGGAGTCCATCCGGGGAGGCGCGCTGGTCGAGCTGATGTACACCGTCAAGATCAAGAAGGGGAAGGAGCCGGCCGACGTGATCGCCGCCCTGGGCGAGCGCAACCACGGGCAGTCGGTCACCGTCCTCACCGGATACGACCAGACGGACCTGTAGGCCGGCCATGGCACGACTCAGGTATCGCGTCCCGGTCCGGCTCCGGCAGAACTGGAGGCTCGTCGCGGCCTGCGCGGCGTTCCTCGCCACCTGCGCGGGCGTCTTCGGCGGCGACATGATCCGCCCGTACGTCGTCACCACCGGATCCACCTCGGCCCGCGTCGTCACCCAGAACCTGACCGGGACCAAGGACCTGTTCGACGCCTCCGTCCCGCACGACGTGAAGCTCACCTTCCGGGACGAGGCGTACCAGGACATGCTCACCGAGTACTTCAAGGACGGGGACAAGAAATACCTCGAAGCCGACCTGACGATCGACGGCACCACGGTGCGCAGCGTCGGCGTCCGGCTCAAGGGCAACTCCACGCTGATGGGTCTGACCTGGAAGGGCAAGACCCGGCCGGCCGGCGCGTTCCCCGGTGGAGGTCATCCCGAAGGTTTCCGGCCGCCCGAGGGCTTCGCGCCGCCCGGCGGCCTCCCTCAGCAGCCGCCCGCGGGGATGCCCCAGCCGCCAGGACAGGGGCAGGGGCAGGGAGCCGGCGGACGGCCCCCCGGCGGGATGTTCGGCGCCGCGATGAAGGCCGAGGAGCCGGAGAAGCTGCCCTGGCTGATCAGCTTCGACGAGTTCGTCGATGGCCGGCGCTACCAGGGCCGTACCCAGCTCGCGGTGCGGCCGGCGGCCATGGGGTCCACCACCGTGCTGAACGAGGCCCTCGCCATCGCGGTCGTCGGGGCGGCCGGCGAGCCCACGCAACGCGCCGTCTACGGCTCCTTTACGGTCAACGGCCGCGCCTCGGCGCCGCGCCTGCTGGTGGAGTACCTCGACAAGGGCTACGCCGAGGAGCTCGGCGACGGCGTGCTGTACAAGTCGCTGGCCAGCAGCACCTTCACCTACAAGGGGGAGGACCAGACCGCGTACACCACCGAGTTCAAGCAGGTCAACAAGGTCGGCGGCAGGGACATGCAGCCCGTCATCGACCTGGTCCGGTGGGTGCAGAAGTCCTCGGACGCCGAGTTCGCCGCGGGACTCGCCGACCGTGTGGACGTGCGGTCGTTCGCCCGTTACCTCGCTCTGCAGAACCTCCTGGTCAACTTCGACGACATGAGCGGGCCGGGGCGTAACTACTACCTGTGGTACGACCTGGGCAGCAAGAAGTTCACGGTCGTCACCTGGGACCTCAACTTCGCGCTCAACGGCGACGCCAAGACCGGTGTGAACGACACGATCGGCATGGGCTTCGGCCGGAACGGGCCCCAAGCGCCCCAGGCGCAGCAGTCGCAGGGAGCGCAGCCCCAGGGACGGCCGCAGGGACCCGGGCAGCAGGCCATGCCGTCCGGCGGTCCCGGCGGCTCAGGCGGTCCCGGTGGGGCGGGCGGTCCCGGTAGGGCCGGGGGTCCCGGTGGGGGCGGTGGTCCGCGCATGGGCCATGCGCTCAAGGAGAGGTTCCTCAAGACGCCCGCTTTCAAGGCGCTCTACCAGGAGCAGTACCGCGACCTGTACCAGGGGATCCTGGCCGGCGGCACGGCGACGAAGCTCCTCGACGGCCTGGTGCGTTCGTACAAGCTCAACGACCGCGCGGACTCGGCCAAGGCCGACGCCGAGGCCGCAACCCTGCGGGCCACGCTGAAGACCAGGACGGAAGCCCTCGCGGCCGACAAGGCGATCAGCGGGAAGTGAGCCGGGAGGCGTGGAGACATGTGTCCTTCTCTGGTCCGGAGGCCGCCGGCGCGCCCGGTCTCCGGATCAGGGCGTCTCCGGTTCCTCCGGGTCGATCGGCGGCCGGAGGCAGTAGCCGACGCCGCGCAGGGTCTGGATCAGCGGCGGCGCCGTGGCGTCGACCTTCCGGCGCAGGTAGCTGATGTACGACTCCACGATCCTCGCGTCGCCGCCGAAGTCGTCGCCCCACACCTGGTCCAGGATCTGCGCCTTGCCCACCACGCGCCCGGCGTTGGCCAGCAGGTAACGGAGCAGGTTGAACTCGGTCGGCGACAGGTGGATCGCGCGGTCGCCGCGGCGCACGGCGCGGGTCTCGGTGTCCGCCTCCAGGTCGGCGCAGCGCAGCACGGTCGGCGCGGGCCGTGGGCGGCTGCGCCGCAGGACCGCGCGCAGCCGGAGCACGACCTCCTCCAGGTCGAAGGGCTTGGTGACGTAGTCGTCGCCGCCCGCCGTCAGACCGGCGATGCGGTCGGCGTGGGCGTCGCGGGCGGTGAGGAACAGCACCGGCAGGTTGCCGTCCCGGTGGCGGAGCTTGCGGGCCACGGTGAAGCCGTTGAGGTCGGGCAGCATCACGTCGAGGAGCACGATGTCGGGCCGGTCCCGCTCGGCCCGCATGAGGGCCTGGCCGCCGCCCGCGGCCAGGAACACGGTGAACCCGCTCATCCGCAGCGCGGTGGAGAGCAGTTCGCGGATGTTCGGCTCGTCGTCCACCACCAGGACCCGTGCGCGTTCGTCCGTGTTCATGGCCGCCGTTGTATGTGCATTCCCTGACTGTTCACAAGAAGTAGTCGGCATACCTTTTTGTCAGGGTGTGCGGCGTATGAGGGTGAACACCCCAGGTCATGCCCGTGCCGGTGCGATGGCACGGACATGACAACCGCGCGCTCCCAGCGGGCTCTCACATTCCGCCGTCATACCGGACACCGTGACGAATCATCCGAGTGCGGGCCCGGCGGCCTGGGGCTCCGGCTCGTCCGCGCCTCCGGGCCGGACCGCGACGGTGGAGATCGTGGTCCCGGTCCACAACGAGGAACGGGCGCTCGCCGGCTGCGTCGGCGTGCTCCGTGACCACCTGGCCCGCGCCTTCCCGTTCGCCTGGAGCATCACCATCGTCGACAACGCGAGCACCGACGCGACGCCGGACATCGCCGCCGGCCTCGCCGCGCGGCTGCCCGGCGTGCGGCTGCTGAGCCTCCCGCGCAAGGGCCGGGGCCTGGCCCTGCGCACCGCCTGGGCGCGCAGCGGGGCCGACGTCGTGGCGTACATGGACGTGGACCTGTCCACCGGGCTCAACGCGCTGCTGCCCCTCGTCGTCCCGCTGGTCAACGGCCATTCCGACATCGCCGTCGGCTCTCGCCTGGCCCCCGGGGCGCGCGTCGCCCGCGGGCCGCGCAGAGAACTGCTCTCCCGTTGCTACAACGCGCTGATCCGGCTCACGCACGGGGCGCGGTTCAGCGACGCGCAGTGCGGGTTCAAGGCCGCGCGGGCCGACGTGGTCCGGCCGCTCCTGGAGCGGGTCGAGGACGACGCCTGGTTCTTCGACACCGAGCTGCTGCTCCTGGCCGAGTACAACGGCCTGCGGGTGCACGAGGTCCCCGTGGACTGGGTGGAGGACGTGGACAGCCGGGTCCACCTGGTGCGTACCGTACTCGATGACCTGCGCGGACTGGTCAGGGTGGCCCGGGCCAAGGTCACGGGACGCGCGCTCGTCCCCGGCCTGCCCCGCAGGCCGGCGCTCCGGCCGGCGCATCCCGACGCCGTGCTGGCGGCGAACGGCCATCTGCGCTGGCACATCGCCTCGTTCGCGGTGGTCGGAGCCCTGTCCACGGTCGCACACCTCGGTCTTTACGCGGTGCTGCGGCTCGCGTTGCCCGTGCTGGCGGCGAATCTGATCGCTTTGTCGGTCGCGACGGTCCTCAACACCGAGGCCAACCGGCGCCTCACGTTTCCCGCCCCGAACGGTCGCACGCCGCGCTCGCCGCTCCGTATCCACGTGCTCGCCCTGGCCGCCTTCGGTCTGTACTACGCCCTCACCTCGGGCGCCCTGCTGACACTGCACGCCGTGGTCCCGGACCCTCCGTCCGGGCTGGAGCTCGCGGTCCTCGTCGGTGCCTGCGCGCTGGGCACCGTGGGCCGCTTCCTGGTGCTGCGCCGCTGGATGCTCCGTCCGGCCGGAAAGTGAGGATCCTCCAATGGTGACCGTCGAATCGCCCGCCATTCCCACCGGCGAGCCGTCCGCGCGCGACCGTCCGCGCGCACCTGTGCTCGCCCTGGCGGCGATCTGCCTGCTCGCGGCCGTGCTGTACGCCTGGGCGCCGTGGGGCTGGGGCAACCCGTACTACAGCGCCGCCGTCAGATCCATGTCGGAGAGCTTCACGAACTTCCTGTTCGGCTCCTTCGACCCCGCCGGGGTCGTCACCGTCGACAAGCCCCCTATGGCGCTGTGGCCGCAGGTGATCTCGACGTGGATCTTCGGCTACCACGGATGGGCGCTTCTGCTCCCGCAGGTGGTCGAGGGCGTCGCCACGGTGTTCCTGCTCCACCGGACCGTACGCCGGTGGGCCGGGGAGACCGCCGCCCTCGTCGCGGGCCTGGTCCTCGCCCTCACGCCGGTCACCGTCGTCATCAACAGGGACAACCTGCCCGACACCCTGCTCGTCCTGCTCATGGTGGCCGCCGCCTACGCGCTCACCAGGTCCGTCGCGCCGATGACGTCCCGGCGCGCCGCCACCGGCTGGCTGGTGCTCGCCGCCTTCCTCATCGGCTGCGGGTTCACCACCAAGATGCTGGCCGCCTGGGTCGGCCTGCCCGCCTTCCTGCTCGCCTACCTGGTGGCGACCCGGCCACGACACTGGCCCCGCGACCTGGCCGCCGCCGCCCTCGTCCTGACCGTCGGCTCACTGTGGTGGGTCGCCGCCGCCGACCTCTGGCCCGGCGAACGCCCGTACATCGGCGGCAGCGCCGACGGAACCGCCCGCGACCTGGTCATCGGCTACAACGGCCTCGGCCGCGTCCTCGGCGGCTCCGGCGGCTTCCCTCAGGGCCCCCCACGGGGCGGCTTCCCCCAGGGCCCGCCCGCCGGAGGCTCCCCGCAGGGTACGCTCCCCGGCGGCCTTCCACAGGACCGGCCCACCGGCGGTCCCGGCGCTTCCGGTGGCCCTGGAAGTCTCGGGGGACCGGACAGACCGGGCGGCGCACCTGGGGGCCGGTTCCCCTTCCCGCTACCGGGAGGCGCGGCGGGGTTCGGGGACCCGCCCGGGATCACGCGTATGTTCGGCCCCGCGGTCGGCGGGCAGGCGACCTGGCTGCTCCCTCTCTCCCTGGCCGTGCTCAGCGGCGCGCTGGTGGTCGCGATACGGTCCCGCTCGCGGCGAGAGAGCACCGTCCGGGAAACCGGTGCGGCGGAGGAGAGCAGGCGCGCCCGGCGGGCCGGGTGGATGCTCTGGGGCGGCTG
Source organism: Sphaerisporangium siamense (assembly GCF_014205275.1). Classification (NCBI taxonomy): domain Bacteria; kingdom Bacillati; phylum Actinomycetota; class Actinomycetes; order Streptosporangiales; family Streptosporangiaceae; genus Sphaerisporangium; species Sphaerisporangium siamense. Next base: position 1,119,014 of record NZ_JACHND010000001.1, on the reverse strand, counting down.
GCTGCTGACGAACGGCCTGGTCTTCAGCCTCGCCCAGGGGATCTTCCATCCGTACTACACCACCATGCTGGTTCCGCCGATCGCGGCCCTGACCGGCGCGGGAGTCGCGGCGGCGGCACGCCGGCACCGAAACGGCGGCCTGACGGAACGCCATCGAACCAGCGGCTCGACAGAAGGGCACCTAACCAGCGGCTCGACAGAAGGACATCGAAGCGACGGTCTGACAGAGAAGCACCAAAGGGGCGGTCTGACAGAAGAGCGCGGAGGCGGTCTGACGGAACGGCGGTGGACCAGCGGCCTGACGCGACGGCTCGTGCTCCCGGGTGCGGTCGTGCTGACCTCCGCCTGGGCGTGGGTGCTGCTCTCGCGTGAGCCGGGCTGGCACGGATGGCTGCGGATCGCCGTACCGGCCCTGGCGGTCGCCGCCATCGCCGTCCTCCTCATCGCCCGGGACCGCCGGGTCGTGCTCACGGCGGCCCTGGTCCCGATGCTGGCCGCCCCGGCGGTGTGGTCGGTCGCGACCGCCTTCGGCCCGCCCGCCGGCCCCGTGATCCCGGCCGCCGGCCCGGTTCAGCCCTTCATGCCCGGCTTCCCGCCGCCTTCGGACCCGTCAAGCCCTGTTCAGGCCCCCACGCCTGGCCTCACGCCGTCTTCCGGGCCGTCAGGCTCCGTCCAGGCCCCCACGCCTGGGGCCACGCCGTCTTCCGGTCCGTCGGGCCCGGCCGCGCCCGACGGGTCCGTGGCTCGGCGGGGTGGTCTTCCTGAGCCTTTCGGTGGTAGTGAGCTGGGGCCTGAGCAGCGGCGGGTGCTGGACTATGCCGTACGCCGTTCGGGGGCGGCGCGGATCAAGCTCGCGATCGAGGGAGGCGCGATCATGGCCGCGCCGTACATCATGAACACCCGCGAGACCGTGATCGGCATGGGCGGCTTCATGGGCGGCGACCCCGCGCCCTCCCTCGCTCACCTGGATCGATGGCTGCGCTCGGGCGAACTGCGCTACGTGCTCGCCCCCTCCGCCGACAACCCGGGGCCGCCACGCATGGGCGCGTCCACCGGACGAACCCGGTGGATCACCCAGAACTGCACTCCCGTGCCCCCCGCCGAGTACGGCGGCGCCGCCACCCCGGCGAACCCTCCGCCCGGCCCGTTCTCCGCGCAGCTCACGCTCTACCGTTGCGGGTGAGCCGGGCCGCGCCGCCTTCTCGACGAAGATGACGCTCACGCCGGGTAGGTGTGGGTCTCGGTCGCCTTGACCGACGCCCACACCTCCCGGCCGGGGGTGAGGTCGAGGTCGGTCACGGCGGCGGGGGTGATGTCGGCGAAGGCGGCGATCGGGCCGTCGAGGTGGACGCGGACGTTGTCGCCGTGGCGTTCGACGCCCTCGACGCGGGCCTGCCACACGTTGCGCGGGCTGCCGTCCGGCCGGGAGCGGTACAGGGCCACGGCCGCGGGCGAGAACGCGACGAACGCCGGCCCTTCCAGGGGGCCGGCGGTGCTGATCAGCAACTCGCCCACCTTGACCCGGGAACCCTCGGCGACCCCCCGGTACAGGTTGAGGCCGACCAGGCGGGCGACATAGTCGGTGCGCGGGCGGCGCGCCACCTCGGCCGGGGCGCCCTGCTGGACGATCGCGCCGTCCTCGACGACGATCAGCCGGTCGCCGAGCACCATGGCGTCGAGGGGGTCGTGCGTCACCAGGACGGTCGCGCCGTCGAAGTCGGCCAGGTGACGGCGCAGCCGCGAGCGGATCTCCAGCCGGGTGTGCGCGTCGAGCGCGGCCAGGGGCTCGTCGAGCAGCAGCAGGCGCGGCCGCGCGGCCAGCGCCCGGGCCAGGGCGACGCGCTGGGCCTGCCCGCCGGACAACTGCCGGGGCTTGGCGGCGGCGTGCCCGGCGAGGCCCACGCGTTCCAGCAGGCCGGCGGCGATACGGCGGGCCTCGGCCTTTCCCGCGCCGCGGCAGCGCGGCCCGAAGGCGACGTTGTCGAGGGCGGACAGGTGCGGGAACAGCAGGTAGTCCTGGAAGACCATGCCGATGGGACGCGCTTCGGCGGGCAGGTCGTGCAGGGGGGCGCCGTCCAGGGTGATGTGCCCGCCGGAGACGCCGGTGAGCCCGGCGAGGGCGCGCAGGGCGGTGGTCTTTCCGGCGCCGTTCGGGCCGAGCAGGGCGACCACCTCGCCGGGCGCGACGTTCAGGGAGATGTCCAGCGTGAAGGCGGGCCGGGTGACGACGAGCCGGGCGGCGAGGGTCATGGGCCGGTCACCCGCCGGTCGCGCGGGCCGGCCAGGAGGAGGACGGAGACGGCGAGGGTCATGGGCCGGTCACCCATCGGTCGCGCAGGCCGGCCAGGACGAGGACGGAGACGGCGAGCAGGACGAGGCTGAGCACGATGGCCGCCTCCGGTTCGGTCTCCAGCGCCAGGTAGACGGCCAGCGGCATGGTCTGCGTGGTGCCGGGGAAGTTCCCGGCGAAGGTGATGGTGGCCCCGAACTCGCCCAGCGCCCTGGCCCAGCACAGCACGGCCCCGGCGACGACGCCCGGGGACACCAGGGGCAGGGTGACCCGCCGGAAGACGGTCCAGCGGGAGGCGCCCAGCGTGGCGGCGGCCTCCTCGAACCGCTGGTCGGCGGCGCGCAATGCGCCCTCGACGCTGATGACCAGGAACGGCATCGCCACGAACGCCTCGGCGATCACGACGCCGGCGGTGGTGAAGGGCAGCGTGACGCCGAAGGATTCCTCCAGCCACCGCCCCGCCAGGCCGCGCCGCCCGAGGACCAGCAGCAGGGCGACGCCGCCGACCACCGGCGGCAGCACGAGCGGGACGGTCACCAGGGCGCGCACCAGCCGCCGGCCGGGGAAGGACACCCTGGCCAGCAGCCAGGCCAGCGGCACGCCCAGCAGCAGGCAGGTGGCCGTGGCCAGGGTGGCGGTCACCAGCGAGAGCCGCAGTGCCTGCAGCACATGCGGTTCGGTCAGCCGCTGCGGCAGCGTGGCCCAGGGCGCGCGGATCAGCAGCCCCGCCAGAGGCAGCACCAGGAACGCCAGGCCGAGCAGGGCGGGCGCCAGCAGGACCCACGGCGGGCGGCCCGTGACCGCGCCGGTTCCGGGGCCGCGGTCCGAGCCCCGTCGGGGGGCGGTCCTCGTTGCGCTCATAGGGGTCAGGGCGTCTCGAAGCCCGCCTTGGCCAGCACGTCCTTGCCCCGCGAGGAGAGCACCAGGTCGACGAACCGGCCGGCCATGTCGGGCGCGGGGGCGTTGAACAGGGCCGCGATCGGGTAGTCGTTGATCGCCTGGCCGGCCTCGGGGAAGCCGATGCCCTTGACCTCGCCGCCGGCCGCGAGCACGTCGGTCCTGTAGACGAGGGCGGCGTCGACCTCGCCGAGCTCGACCTTGGTGAGGGTGGCCTTGACGTCCTGTTCCAGGGTGACCGGCGTGACCTTCAGGCCCGCGGCGCCGAGCGCCTTGAGCGCCGCGGCGCCGCACGGCACCTGCGGGGCGCACAGCGCGACCTTGACCTTCGGGTCGGACAGGTCCTTGAGCTCGTCCACCTTGGCCGGGTTGCCGGCCGGGACGGCGATCTCCAGTTCGTTGCGCGCGAACGTCGCCGGGGCGCCGGCCAGGGAGGCGTCGGTGACGGTCTTCATCGTGGCGGGGCTGGCGGCGGCGAAGACGTCGGCGGGCGCGCCCTGGGTGATCTGCTGGGCCAGCGTGGCGCTGGAGCCGAAGTTGAACTTCACCGACGTGCCCGGGTGCGCGGCCTCGAACGCCGTGCCGAGCTCGGTGAACGTGCCGGTCAGCGACGCCGCGGCGAACACCGTCAGCGTCTTGGCCGCGCCGCCGCCGGAGGAGGCGGCGGACGTGGAGGCGGGCGTGCCGGACCCGCAGCCGGTCAGGGCGGCCAGCGCGAGGGCGACGGGGAGGGCCACGGCCCATCGGGACATGCGGCTGTACGCCAAGGGGGACTCCTCAGGGGCCTGCCACGCGCGCGTGGTCGGGGATCTCCACGACGACGTTGGTGGATTTGATCACCGCGACGGCGGCCACGCCCGGTTCGAGGCCGAGCTCGTCGGCGGCCTGGCGGCTCATCAGGGACACCACGCGGAACGGACCGGCGGCGATCTCCACCTGGGCCATCACCGCGTCCTTGCGGACCTCGGTGACGATCCCGCGGAAGCGGTTGCGCGCCGAGGAGCGCCCGCCGTCGCCGGTCGTTCCGATCTGGGCGCGGGCGAATGCGGCCAGGTCGGCGCCGTCCACCTGCCGGTGGCCGTGCTCGTCGCGCTCGGCCGCGAGCCGCCCGGCGTCCACCCACCGGCGGACGGTGTCCGAGCTGACCCCGAGCAGCGCGGCGGCCTCACTGATCCGGAACGTCGCCACATGCCTCACCATACCTTCGCAGATTCCAGCCTGGATACCACTTGTCCGCCGCAACAGCGAGCTGATCTATGGCTCGGCCATGGCATCCACGGCATGCACTCCGGCAGGGCGGGCCGCGTCACCGCCGTGCGGTGCGGATGGTCAGGCGGCCGTAAGGGAGCTCACCGGTGACGTGGACGTGCAGCCTGCCCGGAATCTGGCGGCCCGCCGCCTTGCAGGTCACCTTGCCCCAATCGGTGCGCACTCCGTCGGCGTTCGCGCTCGCGCCGGCGGGCAGGATGATCGTGGCGCCGCCGTACCCGAGCCGGAGTTCGATGTCGATCCGCGGATGGGGGACGTGGGCCGAGGACAGGTCGAGCCGTACTCTGCCGTACTCGGAGTCGATGCGCAGCCGGCGAGGGACGTGCCAGTCGCCCGTCCGGGTGACGCGCCCGCCGGTGGTGGTGATGTGGACCACGTCGTCGGGGTCGCCCGGCAGGTCGGCGACGACCGGCTCCAGCTCGCGGGAGGTGGTGGCGCCGAGCGCCCGTTCGAGCCACCGTTCCAGGTCGGCGGCGCCGAGCCGGCCGTCCGCGTACGCCCGCTGGACCAGCTCCACCACCCTGTCGCGCTCCTGCTCCGAGACGCGTGCCTCCGGGTCGCTCATCGGCTGACGGCTCTCTTGTAGAGCCGCGTGGCCAGCGGCACGAACACCACCAGGAGCAGGACCGACCACATCAGCGACACCGGCACCGCGTGCCGCAGCGGCCAGGCGCCGGGCACGGGGAGGGCCGGGCTGGTGTTGCCGAACAGTTCGCGCGCGGCCTGGACGAGCGTGGAGACCGGGTTCCATTCGGCGACCGGCTTCAGCGGCCCGGGCAGCCGCGCGCTGTCGACGAAGGCGTTGGACAGGAAGACCAGCGGGAACGTCACGATGGTGGCGACGTTGTTGAAGACCTCGGGCGTGCGCAGGGCCAGCGCGACCGTGGCCGTCACCCAGGAGAAGGCGTACGCGAACAGCAGCAGCATCAGGAACCCGAGGGCGGCCTCGAACGGCGAGCCGTGGACGCGCCATCCGACGGCCAGCCCGACGAGCGCCATGGTGACGATGCTGGTCACATTCATGATCACGTCGCTGAAGGTCTGGCCGGTGAGCACCGCGGAGGGCGACATCGGCAAGGTGCGGAACCGGTCGAAGACGCCCTTCTGGAGGTCCTGCGTCAGCGTGTAGCCGGTGATCTGCGCGCTGGAGACGATCGTCAGGACGAAGATCCCGGGCAGCAGGTACTCCGCGTACGATATGCCGGGCAGGTCGATCATGCTGCCGAAGACGTAGGCGAACAGCAGCACGAACACGATCGGGAGCATGACCACGCCGCCCAGCAGGTCGGGGGCTCTGCGGATCTTCAGGGCGTTGCGCTTGGCGATCGTCACGCCGTCGGCGACGGCCAGCCGCAGGGTGTTCATCGGACGGTCTCCTTCGTCTTCGCGCCGGTCACGTCTCCCGTGAGGCTCAGGAACACGTCGTCCAGGGTCGGCCGGCGCAGTCCGGCGTCGCGTACGGTGATCCGCTCGGCGGCCAGGCGGCCGAGCGCCGTGGTCAGGGTGGCCGCACCGCCGGTGACCGGGATCGTCACCCGCAGGGCGGCGGCGTCGATCCGCACGTCCCCGACGGCCAGCGGCGCCAGCGTCCGTGCGGCGCTCTCCAGGCTCGCCGCGCTGGTCACCGACAGCTCGATCCGGTCGCCGCCGACCTGGTCCTTCAGTTCGTCGGCCGTGCCGAGCGCGATCACGCGTCCGTGGTCGACCACCGCGACGCGGTCGGCGAGCCGGTCGGCCTCCTCCAGGTACTGGGTGGTGAGCAGCACGGTGGTGCCGTGCGCGACGAGCTCGGCGATGACGTCCCAGAGGCCGATCCTGGCCCGGGGGTCCAGGCCGGTGGTGGGCTCGTCGAGGAACAGCACGGGAGGGGCGGCGACCAGCGCGCCGGCCAGGTCGAGCCGGCGTCGCATGCCGCCGGAGTAGCCCCGGACGGGGCGGTCGGCGGCGTCGGTCAGGTCGAAGCGCTCCAGCAAATCGCGGGCGCGCAGCCTGCTGCGTTCGACGCCGAGGTGGTAGAGGCGGCCCACCATCTCCAGGTTCTCGGCGCCGGTGAGGTGGTCGTCCACGGCGGCGTACTGGCCGGAGGCGCCGATGTGCGCGCGCAGCCGTTGGGCGTCACGGACGACGTCGAACCCGGCGACCGTGGCGCGGCCGGCGTCCGGCTTGAGCAGTGTGGTGAGGATTCGCACGGTGGTGGTCTTGCCGGCGCCGTTCGGGCCGAGCAGCCCGAACACGGTCCCTTCGGGGACGGTCAGGTCCATCCCGTCGAGGGCGGCCACATCGCCGTACTTCTTGACCAGGCCCTCGGCCACGATCGCGTCGGACATGCGTGTCTCCTTGGTCGTCAGGAGCGGTGAACGAGGATGTCGCCGTGGGTGGTGTGGGCCCGCACCTCGACGATCCGGTCCGTACGGCCGGGGTCGTCGCCGGGGTCGAGGGAGACGTCCACGGTGCCGTACGTGGAGCTGACGTCCAGCCAGGCGGCGGTGCCCTCCCGGATCCCGAGATCCAGGCCGCCGCCGGTGGTCGTCATGACGATCGAGCCGGACACCATCTCGCCGATCCCCACGCTGGCGTACGCGGTCTTGGCGGTGACGCCGGCCAGGGCGCGGCCGACGGAGATGTCGCCGTGGGCGCTGTTCAGCCGCAGGTCGCCGGTCACCTCGCGGATGCGGACCTCCCCGTGGGCGGTCTTGATCGCGGCGGTGCCGTCGATCTCGCCGATGTGGACGCCGCCGTGGGTCGTGGCCACGTCGGCGTGCCCGGACACGTGGCCGACCGAGATGTCGCCGTGGGTGCTCTTCACCCGGAGCCGGCCGCCGGCCTGCTCGATCCGGACGGCGCCGTAGGACGTGGTGACCGCCACCTCGCCGAGCCGTCCCCGGCACAGGACGGTGCCCGCCGTCTTGACGTCGAGGCGGGAGCCGGACGGCAGGTCGATCGTCACGTCGACCGAGCCGGGGCCGAGCAGCAGCGAACGCGCCCAGCTCGCGGGAGACTCGACGAGCTTGCCGAGGGAAAGGCCCCAGCCGGAGGCCGGGCCCCCGTGCTCCTTGTCGGTCCGCACCAGGAGCCTGCCGTCGGCGTGGTCGGCCGAGGTGTGCCGGGCGGCCTGCACGTCGGCGTCGTTGCGCTCGTCGCTCGGGCGGATCTCGACGACGGTGTCGGTGCGGTCGCTCGCGTTGATCCGGACGGTGGCGCTCGCCAGGTCGAGGAGGGCGAGGACGGGTTCCGGGGTGTCGAAGGCGAGCGTTCCTGACCCCTTGTCGTGGGGCGGCGTGGTCATCAGCGCACCCATCCGGTGTAGCGGTTGCCGGTCCGCTGCGCCGGGCGCTCCCCGGAGCGGGGGCCGGCCCTGCCGGGGTCGAGCGCGGCGGCGACGGCGCGGACCAGCCAGGCGTTGACCGACAGCCCCTCGCGCGCGGCCGCCTCCTCGATGCGCGGCTTGAGGTGCTCGGGGATCCGCAGCGAGATCCGGGACGTCCCCCCCTCGTCGGCGTCCGGGGGCGGTGGCGGGGCGGGCTGTCGCCCGGCCTGCCCGATCTCGTCCTCCTCCGGCGGGCGGGCGCCCGGTGGCGGCGGCGGTGGCGTCACGACGAAGTCGGGGTCGCGCCCGCGCAGCCGCACCTCGACCGAGCCCGGGGCCAGGTCCTGGGTGATCTCGTCCGCGGCGGCGGAGAGGGCCTCCAGCAGCGCGAGCCGGGTGGCCGATTCGAGCGTCGCGGCGAGGCGCTCGGCCAGCGCGCGAGCCTCCTCTCCGCCCGCCCCGGCGGTCACGGCGAGTTCGCGCCGGAGGTGGTCGACGTAAGGCGCAAGGTCCATGACGTCATCATGACACCATAATGGCGTCATAACAACCCAATGCTGCCGCCGCTGTGACGTCATGGAGGCACCACGCACGTGGGGTGGCGGTGCCGTCAGGGCTGTGCTCGCGCCCGCCGCAGGCGCCGCCGCCGGAAACCTCCTGATCACCCGATTACGGATGTCTCTAAGCCGCGTCCTTCGTTGGCCGTAAAGGGTTGTCAGGAGCTGACGGCCGCTATGCATGATCACTGATCAGCAGAAAAGATAGTTCAGTAGTCAATATTCCTTTTAAGTAGTTCGATGTTGTAAAGGCGCTGGTCACGGGCTTGATGTGGATTGCACGAAATGTATAAGCTTCGCCTTGCTGGCTTACCGAAAGGTGAGTTGAGCCGGTCGCCACGCCGGTCAGCGGTAACCGGAGTGCTGCGTCGCGACACGGAGGGTGACCGAAATAGCATGCATGTGCTGGTGGTCGAAGACGACTTACGCATGGCGAACGCGCTCACCGCCGCATTGCGGCGATTCGGCAATCAGGTCATGCACGCTCCCACTTGTCAGGACGCCGGTAAGGCCAGCGGGTACGACCTGATGCTGCTCGATCTGTGCCTTCCGGACGGCGACGGCATCGCGTTCTGCCGCCTGATCCGCGAGTGCAGCAGCGTGCCGATCATCATGCTCTCCGCCCGCGGCGCCGAGCAGGACCGCATTCTGGGCCTGCGCGCCGGGGCCGACGACTACCTCGTCAAGCCGTTCAGCATGGTCGAGCTGGAAGCCCGCATGCAGGCGGTCATGCGCCGCCCGCGCACGCTCATGAACTCCACCATCAGGATCGCCGACATCACCCTCGACCTCACCTCGCGTACGGCGGACCGGGCGGGGCGCACGCTGTCGCTGACGCCGAAGGAGTTCGGCCTGCTGGCGCGCCTGGCCGGCAACGAGGGCAGGGTTGTCGGCCGGGAGCAACTGCTGCGCGAGATCTGGCAGGACACCGGCAAGGCCGCCGCGCGCACGCTGGACGTGCACATCACCAACCTGCGCGCCAAGCTCGGCAGGCCCCCCGTCCTGGAGACGGTCCGCGGCGTCGGCTATCGGATCACGCTTCCCGAGACCATCTGACGGCGGCCGCGGTGCGTCGCCGTGTGATCATCGTCTTCCTGTCCCTCGCCACGCTGACGCTGATCTCCCTGGCGGCGCCGCTGGCCGTCTCCACCGCCCGGTCGGCCACGCAGACGCTCGTGCTGGACCGCCAGGCCGACACCGAGCGCTTCGCCCAGCTCGCCGCCACCGCCCTGGCCTCGGCGCGGCCGGAGGACATGGCCGAGGCGCTGCGCCGCTACGGCTCGCTGTTCGGCGTGGACGTGTTCGTGCTCGACCGTCAGGGAGAGGTCGTGGCCACCTCCTCGGACGTGTGGCGCCTCGGCCCCGTGGCGGCCGGGCCCGCCAGAACGGCGCTGTCGGGCGAGCGGGCGGTCTCCGCCGGGGTCGTCTGGCCCTGGGACGGCGAGCCGCTCGTCGTCGCCAGCCCGGTGTTCGAGGCGGGCGAGGGCATCGGCGCGGTGCTCACCAGCTCGCCGACCCGCGCGCTGCGCTCGCGCATCCTGGACCGCTGGACCGTGCTGCTGCTGGGCGCGCTCGTCGTCATGGCCGTCGCCCTGCTGGTCCTGGAGCCCATCACCCGCTGGATCCTGCGGCCGGTGCGCATCCTGCACCGCGCCGTCACCTCGATCGCGGAAGGCGAGCTCACCGCGCGCGCCGACCCGTACGCCGGCCCGCCGGAGCTGCGCAGCCTGGCGGAGACCTTCAACGCGATGGGGGAGACCATCGAGCGGGTGGTGGTGCGCCAGCGCACGTTCGTCTCCTACGCGAGCCACCAGCTGCGCACCCCGCTGGCCGTCCTGCGGCTGCAACTGGAGGGCATGGCCTTCGACCATCCGGCCGCCGCGCACGACCTGGCGGCCGGCGTGGAGGAGGTGGACCGGCTCACGACGGTGTGCGAGGGCCTGCTGGCCTTCGGCCGCGTCGACTCCGACACGATCATGCCGTGCGTCGAGGACGTCACCGCGGTCGTCAAGGACCGGACCTCGGCGTGGCGGTCGTTCGCCGAGCGGCGCGGCGTATGGCTGGAGGCCGAGGGCAAGGACACCCTCGTGGCCGAATCCGGCGCGGGCGTGCTGGGCCAGGTGCTCGACGCCATGCTGGACAACGCCATCAAGTTCGGCGAGCCGGGCGGCACCGTCAAGGTGCACGCCAGGGCCGCGGGCGGCTGGGCCGAGGTCCACGTCGTGGACGACGGCCCGGGCATGTCGCCGGAGGCCCGCAGACAGGCGCTGGAGCCGTTCTGGCGGGCCGCGGAGAGCCAGAACATCGCCGGGTCGGGCCTGGGCCTGACCATCTGCGCGACCCTGATCGAACGGGTCGGCGGGGAGTTCGAGCTGCTCGACGCGCGACCCCACGGGCTCGACGCCCGGGTCCGCCTGCGTCTGACGGCCGCCCGTCCCGACGACGTGCCCCTAGGAACCCTCGGAGCGCCATGACCTCCACGACCCGGCGAACGGTGCTGGCCGGACTGGTGCTGAGCGGGCTGTGCGCCTGCTCGGCGCAGCGAACGCAGATACGCCGCCTGGTGATCGCGACCGGCGGGCGGGGCGGGGTGTACTACGCCCTGGGCACGGCCTTCGCGTCGGTGGTGAGCGGCTGGGGCACGGACGCGACCGTCAAGGAGACGGGGGCCTCCATCGAGAACCTCCACCTCGTCGCGGCGGGGCAGGCCGACCTCGGCTTCGCCACGATCGACGCCGTGGCGCTGGCGGTGCAGGGACGGCGGCCGTTCGCCCGGTCGCAGCCCATCACCTGCCTGGCCCAGCTCTACGACGACTACCTGCAGGCCGTGGTCCGCGCCGACTCTCCGATCCGCGCGCCGGCCGACATGGCGGCGGCCGTGGTCTCGGTGGGGCCGCCGGCCTCGGGCACCGAACTGGTCGCGCTGCGCCTGCTCGACCTGCTCCGGGTGCGCCCGCGCCGGGTGGAGCGGCTCGGCGTGTCCGACGCCGCCGAGGCCCTGCGCACGGGCGCCATCGAGTGCTTCTTCTTCTCCGGCGGCCTGCCCACCCCCGCCATCGCCGAGCTGGGCGCGGCCGTCCCCATCCGGCTGCTGCCGCTCGGCGACCAGGCGCCCGAGCTGGTGCGCCGATACGGCCACGTGTACGTCCGGCGCACGGTCCCCGCCCAGGTGTACGGCCTGGCCGCCAAGGTGGTCACCCTGGGCGCGCCCAACCTCCTGGTGGCCCGCGACTCCATGAGCGCCGACGTGGCGTACCTGCTGACCCGCCTGCTCTTCGAGTCCAGGACCACCCTGGAACAGGCGCACCCGGAGGCCCGCCACCTGCACGAACGCACCGCCGTCTACAGCGGGCCCGTGCCGCTGCACCCGGGCGCGGTGCGCTATTACCGCGAGGCGAAGTTCGGCATCTCGACCGGCCTCGGCTTAACCTTTTCCTAACATCCTAATACTCGGTTAAGGCCGTTGACCCGCATTTCCCCACCGGGCTACTTTCTCCTCGTAAGCCAAATGGAAACGGGGTGAAAAGAATGGAACTCAACGCTCTGCCGGCCGACCTCGACGACATCGTCATCGAGGAGATCGGCGCGACCGCCGCGGCCGGGACCACCAACACCGGTGGCACCTTCGGCACCCTCACCTGCCCCGCCTGCGTGGGCACCGCCTTCTCCTTCACCTGATCGGAGTGATTCCTCATGCGTGACGACGACATCGCGGACCTGTCCATCGAAGACCTGACCGAGACGGGCGCCGGATGGTGCCTTGGCACCGCGGGCACCTTCGGCTGCCCCAGCACCGCCGGCAGCTACGGCTGCCTGACCTCGCACTGAGCCGCGCCCCTCGCCGGGCCATGGCCCTCGCGGAGGGAGGTGAGCAAAATGCGAGAGACGCCGCACATCGACGACCTGGTCATCGAGGACCTGACCGAGTCCGCCGCCGGCAACTGCTTCGGCACCCTGGGGTGCGCCACCTGCCCCGCCTCCTTCGGCACCCTGGGCAGCTTCACCTGATGATCCCGGATCCGTCCGCCCACGGTCCCGGGAAGAATTGTTGAAACCTACCACTTCAACAATTCCCTCAAATTGCCGCCGCCGATCCCCTATCGGCGGCGGCAATTCGCCGAGCCGGCAAAACCGTCCACGTCTTCAGAGGTGTCCGAGGCATGCCTGAAATCGCCCACGAGGTTCTTGAATACCTGTGCTCGGCCGAGGCCCGCGGCGAGCGTGCCCACGACCTGTTCTCCCGGCTCCCGCTCCGGGCTCCGGTGGTCCGCCTGCGCCGGGCCTGGATCGTCTCCGGCCACGGCCTCGTCACGTCCCTGGCCGTCAACCCCGGCCTGGTCATGCCGCCGCCGGACTTCCCCGCGCGGACGCGGGCGGCGAGCCCCGGGTTCGTCGAGTTCTTCCGCTCGTCCATGTCCACGCGGCCCGCCGCCGACCACCGCCGGCTGCGCGGCGTGCTGACCAAGGAGTTCTCCGGCCGCGCGGTCGAGCGGCTGCGCGCGCCGATCCAGGCGCTGGCCGACCGGCTGATCGACCGGATGGCCGCCCGCGGCGGGGGCGACTTCGTCTCGGAGGTCGCGGTGCCGCTGCCCGTCCTGGTCACCTGCACCATGCTCGGACTGCCCGAGGAGGACTGGGACCAGGTGCTGCGGTGGGCCAAGGCCCTGACCGCGCACATCCACAGCAGCTTCCCCGGCGGCGCGGAACCGGGCGCCGACCCCATGTCCGAGGCGGAGTTCGCGCGCATGCGCGACTACGTCGGCGACCTGGTGGAACGGCGGCGCGGCGGCCTCGACCTGGTCTCCCGGCTGAACGCGGCCAAGGAGGCGGGCGCGATCGATCATGACGAGGTCGTGAACCTCATCATGCTGCTGTTCATGACCGGCTTCGACACGGTCACGGTGGGCCTCACCAACACCCTGCTCTGCCTGCACCGCAACCCCGGCGTGGCACGCGCGCTCCGGTCGGACCCAGGGCCGGCGCCCGCGGTGTTCGCCGAGGCCGTCCGCCTGCACACCCCGACCGTCATGGGCGCCCGCGTCGCGACCTGCGACATCCGGACGGGTGAGCTGGACATCCGGGCGGGAGACACCGTGCTGCTGCTGTACGCCGCCGCCAACCTCGATCCCGCGAGGTTCCCCGACCCGTTGGCGTACCGGCCGGACCGGGAACGCGGGGCCGGCGTGTCGTTCGGCCACGGCACCTACTTCTGCGTCGGCGCCGCGCTCGCGCCGCTGCAGGCCGAGGCCGTGCTGCGGCGGCTGGCCCGGATGACGCCGGCGCCGGTGGTGGACGCCACCGGCCTGGCCTGGCGCGACGAGCTCGCCTTCCACGGCCCGGCCACGCTCCCGCTGTCCATCCCGGCGGAGGTGGCCGCATGACGGTCATCAGGACCGCGTCCGTCCTGCAGGCCGAGGAGACCGACTGCGGCGCCGCCTGCCTGGCCATCGTGCTGGCCTGGCACGGCAGGCACGCGCCGCGCCACGAACTGCGCGCCACCTGCGGCGCCGGACGCGACGGCCTGCCGGTGAAGGCCCTGGTGCGGGCGGCCGAGGAGTACGGCCTGCGCGCGGAGGGCAAGCGCGTCACGCTCACCCCGGCGCAGCCGGTGCCCGCCGGGCTGCCCGCCCCCGCCGTGCTGCTGATGCACCGCGGCCATTTCGCGGTCTTCGAGGGGGTCTCGCGGCGGGGGCGGGTCATGCTCAACGACCCGGCCGTCGGCCGGCGCGCGCTCGACCCCGTGGAGTTCGCCGCCGCCTTCACCGGCGTGGCGCTGCTGTTCTCTCCCGGCCCGGACTTCCGCGCCGAGGGCCGCCCGCGGGGCGTGCTGGGGACCAGCCTGCGGTGGCTGCGTCCGTACGCGGTGCTCGCGACCCTGGCCACGCTGGCCGGGCTGCTCGCCGTCGCCTGCTCCATCGGCGCGGCGTTCGCCGTGCGCGCCGTCATGTGGGGAAGCCGGGACGACCTCGGGCGGCTGGCGGGCTTCGGCCTGGCGGCGCTCACCGCCGGAGTTGCCGTCGGCGTGCTGGTCCAGCAGCGCCTGCTCGACCGGATCATGCTGGCGATGGCCCTGGAGCGCTCCCGGCGGCTGGTGCGGCTGCTGCTGCGCCTGCCCGGGTCGTACTTCCACCGCAGGTTCACCGCCGGTGTGGCGGCCAGGACCCAGCTGCCCGACACCATCGCGCTCCAGATCACCACCATGGTGCTGCCCGCGCTCGCCAACGCGGTCGCGCTGGCCGCCGTCCTGGTCGCCATGGCCGTGCTCGCCCCGTTGCCCGCGGCGATCGCGCTGGCCGGCGCGGGCCTCAACGCCGTCGTGATCCGCCGTGCGGCCGACCGCGTCCGCGGGGCGCACGGCGAGGCCATGACCGAGCAGTTCACCCAGGAGAGCCAGATGCTCGCCGGCCTCGGCCGCATCGAGGCCGTCAAGGCGGAGGGCGGCGCGGCCGAGCTGCTGCGCGAGTGGGTGCGGACGCAGGAACGCGGCGTCGAGCTCGCCGAGCGCATGGCCGGCGTACGCCGCCGGCACACCGCGGCGATCACCGCGATCGACGCCGTCACCGGGCTCGCCGTCCTGGTCATCGGCGCCCTCCAGGTCGCGGCCGGGCACGCCGGCGTGCCGGACAACGTCGCCATGCTCACGCTGCTCGGCGTTTTCCAGGCGGGCGCGGCCGGACTGGCCCGCTCCGGCCTGGACCTCGGCCGGCTGCGGAGCGCCTTCGCCATGCTGGAGGACGTCGAGGAGCCGGTGCCCGACCCCCGCTACGCGGTACCGGCCTCCTACGACCCCGCGCTCGCGCCGCTGCCCGGCCACCTGGAGGTGCGCGACATCACCTTCGGCTACGACGCCAACCGGCCGCCCCTGCTGCACGGCCTGTCCCTGGACGTGCCGCCCGGATCGCGCGTGGTCGTGGCGGGCGCGAGCGGCAGCGGGAAGAGCACCCTGGCCCGGGTGCTGATCGGCGCCGCGCGGCCGTGGACGGGGGAGGTGCTGCTCGACGGCACCCCCATCGGCGAACTGCCCCGCGACCTGTGGCTGCGCTCGGTCGCCTACGTCGGGCAGCAGCCCGTCCTGCTGGAGGGCACCGTGGCCGACAACCTCGCCTTCGGCGACCCCGGCGTGCCCGAGTGGCAGATGCGCCAGGCGCTGGCGGCCGTGTGCCTCGACCGTGTGATCGAGCTGCGCGGCGGCCCGGACCACGCAAGGGTCCACCCCGACGGCCGCAACTTCTCCGGCGGCGAACGGCAGCGCCTCGCGCTCGCCCGGGCGCTGTGCCGCGAGCCGAGCGTGCTGATCCTCGACGAGGCCACCAACGCCCTGGACGAGGAGCTGGAGCGGGAGATCGACCTGCGCCTGCGCCGCCGCGGCATCACGATCGTGGAGATCGCCCACCGGCTCACCACGGTACGGCCCGGCGACCAGGTGATCGTCATGGACCGGGGCGAGGTCGTCCAGCGCGGCTCCCACGCCGTGCTGGCCGCGGGCCCCGGGCCCTACGCCGAGCTGATGGGGAACGCCCGATGAACCGCCTGCCGCACGCCGGGCTCACCGGCCGCCGCCTGCTCGGGTTCGCCCTGCGCGGCGGGCGCGGGCACGTCGCCGTCACGACCGGGGCCGGTCTGATCGCCGCCGTGCTGAACTTCGCCACGCCCGTCGGCGCCCTGCTGCTCATCGGCGCCCTCACCGCGGGCCGGACCGGCCTCGCGGTCGCGTGCGCCGCGGCGCTCCCGGCCGCCCTGCTGCTCACCACGCTGCTCGGAGCGGCGCGGGACCGCGCGGCCACCCGGACGCAGAGCCACATGCAGCGGACGCTCGAACCGGCGGTCTGGGACCGGCTGCTGAGCCTGGACCTGCCCTTCTTCCGCCGCCACCCCGTGCGCCGCCTGTTGCGCCGGGCGCAGGGCGTCGGCCTGCTGCGCGGCATGCTCGGCTCCGGCGGACTCGACGCCCTGCTCGGGGCGCTGTTCACCGCGCTGGCGCTGACCCTGCTCGCCGTGCTCGACCCGTGGCTGGGCGTGGCCGCCCTCGCGCTGTCGGCCGTGATCCTGGCCGGACTGGCCTGGCTGGCCCGGCGGCAGCAACGCCACGACGAGGAGGTCTACGAGAGCGTGGACGACGTCCAGGCCCTCATGTACCCCGCGCTGCTGGGCATCGACGAGATCCACGCCTACGGCGCGGAGGCCGTCGTCATCGACCGCTGGCAGCGGGCCTTCCACCGGCAGAAGACCGCCGACGACGCGGGCCTGCGGTACGCCGAGCGCGCCGCGGCGCTCATCGCCGCCGCGCAGCCCGCCTTCCTCGCCGTCACGCTGCCCCTCGCGCCGGCGGCCGGGCGGGACCCCTCCGCGTACCTCGTCATCGCGATCGCGGCGATCCAGCTCACGATGGCCCTCGGCCGCCTCAACTCGGTGCTCCAGCTCCTGTTCTCCGTCGGCCCGGTGCACGCGCGGCTGCGTCCCATCCTGACCGCGCGGCCGGAGAGCCCGCCCGCGGCGGTCGCGCCGTCCGAGCCGACCGGCCTGATCGAGCTGGAGAACGTCTCCTTCGCCTACCGGACCGACGACGGGACCGACTGCCGGACCGCCTGCCGGACCGCCTGCGGGCCGATCCTCGACGGCGTGAGCCTGAGCATCCGGCCGGGGGAGTTCGTGGCCGTCACCGGACCGTCCGGGGCGGGCAAGTCCACGCTGCTGCGGCTCATGCTCGGCCTGGACCGGCCGCTCTCCGGCCGCGTCAGCTACGACGGGCAGGACCTGGCCGCGCTGGACCTGGACGCGCTGCGCGCGCGGATCGGTTACGTCCCCCAGCAGGGCACGGCCCCGCGGGGAGACGTGCGCTCGGTCATCCTGGGCGGCCGGTCTGAGGACGACGACCTGGCCTGGGAGGCGGCCGAGCTGGCCGGCATCGCCGGCGACCTGCGCGCGCTCCCGATGGGCCTGGCCACCCGGGTCAGCGACGGCGACGCCGGCTTCTCCGGAGGCCAGCTCCAGCGCCTGCTCATCGCCAGGGCCCTGGCCAAGCGGCCTCGCGTGCTGCTGCTCGACGAGGCCACCAGCGCCCTGGACAACCAGGTGCAGAGCGAGGTGGCGGACGCCGTCGCCCATCTCGGGATCACCCGCGTCGTGGTGGCCCACCGGCTCAGCACCATCCGACAGGCGGACCGAGTCCTCGTCGTCGCCGACGGGGCGCTACGAGAGGAGAGGTTGTGAGCCGCACCATCCGCTTCAAGCGGTACGTCATCCCCTACGTCGTGCCGGGAGACGCCGTCTATCTGACCTCCGAGCGGCCCGGCCGGACACGGCTGGAGGGCGTCCTGATCGAGAAGATGGCGCCGCTGCTCGACGGCAAGCACAGCCGGCAGGACATCGTGATGTTGCTCGCCGAGGAGTTCCCCGCCGCGCGCGTGGAGCGCGGCCTCGACCGGCTCATGGCCGCCGGCCACGTGATCGAGGCCGACCCCGGGAGCGACGCCCGCGCCGCGGGGTACTGGGAGGCCGCGGGGCTGGACGGCGACGCGGCCCTGGCGGCGCCGGCGGCCACCCCGGTCGAGGTGGTCGCGGTCGGCGACGTGCGCGCCGAGTGGTTCACCGCAGCCGCCCGCGCCGCCGGGCTCGGGATCGGCGGCGACGAGCCGCCCGCGCTGCGCGTCGTGCTCACCGACGACTACCTGCGGCCGGAGCTGCGCGACCTCGGCATGTCCACGCCGTGGCTGCCGGTCAAGCCGGTCGGCGTGACGATATGGGTGGGGCCGATCTTCGAGGCGGGCGTCACCGGATGCTACGAATGCCTGCACGTCCGGCTGGCCGCCAAGAACATGCTGGCCTCCTACCTGCGGCAGCGGGACGCCCTGCCCGAGGGCCTGGAGGTGTCCTCGATCACCGGCACCCCCGTGTCGGTGAGCCTGGCCACCAGGCTGGCCGCGCTGCACGCGGCCAAGTGGGCGACCGGGGTGTTCCGCGCCGACCGCGAGCGCCGCGCCCGATACGGCGAGCTGCCCGGCCTGCTCCCGGTGGAGCAGGCGGAGGTGATCACCGTCGACGGTCTCTCCCTGGACGTCCGGCACCACGCGGTGCCGAAGCGCCCCCAGTGCCCCCGCTGCGGCGACCCCGGCCTGCAGTCCGCCCGGCACCGCAGGCCGGTGACGCTGCGGAGCACGCCCAAGGCGGCCGTCTCCGACGGCGGCCACCGGGCCCGGGACCCGCAGGAGTTCCTCGACGCGCACGCCCACCTGATCAGCCCCGTCACCGGCACGATCAGCAACCTGATCAAGATCCCGCTGAAGGTGGACGGGCTGCACGCCTACACCGCGGGCCAGAACTTCGCCGTCCCCATGCGGAACGCGGCCGACCTGCGGGCCGGGCTGCGCAGCATGAGCTCGGGCAAGGGCATGTCGGACGTCCAGGCCAGGGCCAGCGCGGTCGGCGAGGCCATCGAGCGGTACTCGGTGCTGTACCACGGCGACGAGGAGCGCGTCACGGCCTCCTACCGGGAGCTCGGCCCCGAGGCCGCCATCGCGCCCAACGAGGTCAACCTCTACAGCGATCGCCAGTTCGCCGACCGGGACGCCTGGAACGCCCGGCCCTCGCACTTCCACCGGGTGGCCGTCCCGTTCGACCCCGACGCGCGCATCGAGTGGACCCCGATGTGGTCGCTCACCCACGGCCGCCGGCGGTACTTCCCCACGTCCGGGCTGTTCTTCAGCTATCCGAACCCGGCCGGGCCGATGTTCACCGGCGCCGACTCCAACGGCTGCGCGGCCGGGACCTCGCTGGAGGACGCCGTGCTGCAGGGCTTCATGGAGCTGGTCGAACGCGACACGGTCGCCATGTGGTGGTACAACCGGCTGCGCCGCCCGGCCATCGACCTGTCCACCTTCGACGTGCCGTACTTCGGCCGGTGGCGGGAGTGGTACCGCTCGCTCGGCCGCGAGACGTGGGTCCTCGACATCACCAACGACCTCGGCGTCCCGTCGGTCGTGGCGGTCTCCCACCGGGTCGACAAGCCGGTGCAGGACATCCTGTTCTCCTTCGGCGCCCACTTCGACGTCAAGGTCGCCATCGGCCGGGCGCTCAGCGAGATGAACCAGTTCCTCACCGCCGTCATCGGCGTCAACGCCGACGGCACCGGCGCCTACGCCTTCGACGACCCCGACCAGCTCCACTGGTGGCGCACGGCCGTGCTGGAC
Source organism: Sphaerisporangium siamense (assembly GCF_014205275.1). Lineage (NCBI taxonomy): Bacteria > Bacillati > Actinomycetota > Actinomycetes > Streptosporangiales > Streptosporangiaceae > Sphaerisporangium > Sphaerisporangium siamense. The sequence goes on along the minus strand of NZ_JACHND010000001.1, from coordinate 1,099,508 downwards.
GAGCAGGACCACCTGCTGCCGGCCGAGGACGCGCCCGCGCGGACCGCCGCCGACTTCACCGACCCCACGGGCGCCGACCTGCTCGACGACGTCGCGCTCGCCCGGCACGTCGTCGAGTCCAAGGGGCTGGAGATGCTCGTGCTCGACCACACCCGGCCCGACATCGGCCTGCCGGTGGTGAAGGTCATGGTGCCCGGCCTCAGGCACTTCTGGCCGCGTTACGCGCCCGGCCGCCTCTACGACGTCCCCGTCGAGCTGGGCTGGCTGGACCGGCCCCGCACCGAGGACGAGCTCAACCCCATCGCGATGTTCCTCTAGGAGATGCCATGATCGCAGACAGGTACCTGGTGTTCCGCGACGGCGTCGCGGCGCGGTCCCTCGACGAGGACGGTGGCGACGGCGGGAACGGGCTGGAGGTGACCCTCGGCGACTGGGGCGGCCTCCGCCTGCGCAACGTGCGCCCCGCCGTCCAGGAGGCCCTGCTGAGGCTGCTCAAGGGGCCCACCTCCGACCAGGAGCTGCTCCGGGACGCGCCGGAGGTCGGCCACGTCCTGACCCGGCTCGGCCACCTCGTCGTGACCAGCCTGCCCGCCGCGGGCCTCGACCACCTGCGGGTCGAGCCGCGCACCCGCGACGCGGCGTACACACCGACGGCGATCGGCCCGCGCACGCCGGTCCGCCTGTCGCGCTTCGCCTACCTGCGCGCCAGGGACGGCCGGCTGGTCGTGGAGTCGCCGCTCAGCCTGTTCCGCGTGGTCGCCCGCACGCCGGCCGCCCGCGCCCTGCTCTGCGGGCTGGCCGAGGAGACGACCGCGGTCGAGCTGGCCGGGCCCGACCTGCCCATCGGCCTGGTGGAGGAACTGCTCGCCCACCTGGCGGGAGTGGAGCTGGTGGAACGGGCCGACGCGCCCGACGACCCGGTGCTGCGCCAGTGGGAGTTCCACGACCTGCTGTTCCACTCGCGCAGCAGGACCGGCAGGCACGACGAGCTCTTCGGCGGCCGTTTCCCGCACCGCGGGTCGATCGAGCCGCTGCCGGCGGTCCGCCCCGCGCCGGAAGGCGAGGGGCTGGCGCTGCCACGCCCGGACTTCGAGGAGATCGCGGCCCGCGACCCCGGGCTGCTGATCGCCATGGAGGCCCGTCAGTCCGTCCGCGACTACGGGCCCCGGCCGATGGCGCTGGGCGAGCTCGCCGAGTTCCTCTACCGGGTCCACCGGGTGCGCGGCCGGTACGGGCCGCGCACGGGCGACGGCATGCCGTACGAGGGCGCGACGCTGCCGTGGCCGTGCGGCGGGGCCAGTTACGAGCTGAGCCTCTACCTGACCGTGCGCCGCTGCGAGGGGCTGGAGCCCGGCATCTACTACTACGACCCGGAGGCGCACCGGCTCCACCTGGTCAACGCCGCCGAGGACGACCGGGAGACGCTGGCCCGGCTCGGCTCCCTGTCCACCGGCGGGTACGCCGACCCCGACATCGTCGTCACGATCACCTCCCGCTTCCAGCGGCTGTCGTGGAAGTACCAGTCCATCGCCTACGCCGTCACGCTCAAGCACGTCGGCGTCCTGTACCAGACGATGTACCTGGTGGCCACCGCCATGGGCCTGGCGCCGTGCGGGCTGGGCAGCGGCAGCCTGGAGCCCTCCAGCCGCATCCTCGGCCTGGACTGGCTGCGGGAGTCGGCGGTGGGCGAGTTCCTGCTCGGCAGCCTGCCCGAGCGGCTGCCGCCCGCGGAGGCCGAGGGGCGCGCCCCCGACTGGCGCCCCGGCAACGACCCCGAGTGGGCCGTCAAGGCCAAGGCGATCCTGCGCGGAGAGATCGATGGCCAGGCCACCGCTGGTTGAGCGGGTCTGCGGCCTGCCCGTGCGGGCCGTGGACGCGCTGGCCGCGCCCGAGACGATGGCCGCCGTACGGCAGGCCCTCGCCTGCCGGGCGACGGCCGAGGCGCTGGCCGGGCCGCTCGGCGACGCCCTCTACCGGCTGGTGCCGGCGCTGGCCCCCGCCGTGCGCCGCGCCGCGCTGCGGATCCGCCGCGACAGCCACAACCTCAGGGCCACGCCTGAGGCGGTGCGCGCGCGTGTGCTGGCCCACGCCGACCCGGCGACCGCCGACCTGCTCACGGCCTTCGCGCAGGCGGTCACCGGGCACGAGGAGTGGCTGGCCAAGGCGGCGGAGGCGGCCGAGGCCGAGCTGGCCGCCTCGGTCCGCGCGACGCTGCGGTGGCTGAGGACGCCCGGCATCCTCGAGGCGCTCGCGCTGGCCGGCCCCCTGTTCACCGCCGAGCTGCTGGCCGCGCGGGCGCCGGACCGTGACGCGCGGCTGGTCCGCAGCGCCGTGTCCTACCTGACCAGGACGGCGCTCAAGCCGAGCCCGTTCGCCGGCCTCGCCACGGTGGGCGTGCCGGGAGGACGGGCGGGGCGGGCGGTGTCCTCCTCGCGCACGGCGGCGCTCGCGCTGCTGCGGGACCTGGCCGAGCGCCCCGACGGGCCGTCCTGGCAGCCGGTGGTGCGCAACCCGAGCCTGCGCGTGGCCGGGGGGCGCGTGCGCGGGCTGCTGCCCGTCTACACCCGCGCCCACGGGGTGTTCTTCCGCGACGACGAGCTGACCGACTGCGGGGACGCGGACGCCTGGGCGCGGCTGCCCGCCGGGGCCGTGCCGCTGCGCAGGGCGGCCGAGCTGATGGACGTCCCCCTGCGCGCCGCCCGCCGCATGATCGCCACCGGCCTGCTGCTGCCGGTCACCCCTTGGGCGCTTGCGGACGGACGGCACTTCACGGCGCTGTCCGCCGCGCTCGCGGCGCATGCCGCCGGCGAGGACCTCGCGGGGGCGGTGGCCGGGCCGGCGCGGCTGGAGGCGGAGCTCGCGCGGGCTCCGGCCGCCGACCGTGTCGCCGGCTCGGCCGCCTGCGGGCAGGCGCTCGCCTCCGCCTTCGGACGGCCGCCGCGCTGGCTGGACGCCGTGCCGCTCTTCCACGAGGTCGTCGCGCACGGGAGCGCGGCGCGCGGGCCGGACGAGCGGCTGGCACAGGTGGCGAGCACGCTCACGCCGGGCGTCCGCCGGCTGGCGCTGTACGACCGGCTCGTCGAGTTCTTCCTGCACCGGCACGGCGCCGGCGGGACCGCGCCCGACCTGCTGGCCTTCTGCTACGACTTCCTCACGACGGCGGGCATGGACCCGTTCCCGGCCGACCGGCCGTCGCCGGCGCGGCACGGCCTCGGGGGGCACGGGACGCTCGGGGCCGCCATGAGCACCGTCTTCTACCAGACCGCCGGCGACCTGCTGGTCGTCAACCGCGTGCACTCCGGGTTCGCCGGCCTGATCGCGCGCTGGGCGGTGGTGCCGGAGCTGCACGACGCGCTGGCGGCGACCATCGCCGCGTGGCTGGGGGAGCGCCATCCCGGCTGCCGCGTCTACCAGTGGTCCGCCCACGCCGACTGGGTGGACTTCCAGCGTCCCGCCCTGAGGAGCCTGCCGTACGTCTCCTGGGGCGCGGAGTTGGCCGGGGAGGGGGTGACCGACCTGCGCGGGTTCACGTTGCGGCACGATCCCGGCACCGGCACGCTCCAGGCGGCCGATCACACCGGCCATCCCGCCGCCCTCGCCTACCTGGGGGCGATCCCGCCGGCACTGATGCGCGGCGTGGAGAGGGTCGTCCACACCTTGTGCGACCCATGGACGGCGTCCCCGCCCGGCGGCGACGCGTCCGGCCACGTCCCGCGCCTGGAACGCGACGGGGTCGTCTACCGGCGGGAGCGCTGGCGGGTCGCGCCCGACGAGATCCCCCGGCCGGGCGCGGACCTGGTGGGCTTCCTGGCGGAGGTCGAGCGCTGGCGGACGGGGCTGGGCCTGCCCGCGGAGGTCTTCCTGCGCCAGCGGGGGCCGCGGGCGGGCGTGGCGCGCCCGGAGAAGCCGCAGTGGCTCGGGTTCGACCACCCGCTCGCCGTGTGGACGGCGCTGCGGCAGGTACGCGGGGACGCGGCGGTGGTCGAGCTGGTCGAGGCGCTGCCCGGCAGGGACGACCACGGCGACGAGCACGCCACCGAGTACGGAGTGATGGTGCGCCATGGGTGAGTGGCTGTACTACCGGGCCTACGTCACCGACCTCGACAAGATCCGCGACCTTCTCGCGGACGTGGTAAGCCCGGCCATCAGCAATCTAAAGACGAAATTTCCTGATTTGCAGTGGTTCTATCTCCAGTACATCGACCTCCTGGGCCTCCACCTCCGCCTCCGCCTCTACGGCGAGCAGGACCAGATCGCCGCCTACGAGGACGAGCTGGACGGGCCGCTGAACGCCCGCGCCGAGTCCGTGCTGAAACGGCTCTACGAACCCGAGCACGACAAGTACGGCGCGGCGGGCGTGCCCTTCGCCGAACGCGTCTTCCAGCTCGGCAGCGAGGCCGCGCTCGCCTGCGCGGGCGCCCGGCGCCGTGCCGCCCGGGTGTTGTGCGGCGCGGCGCACACCGACCTCATCGTCCGCGGGCTGCCGCCACGCTCGCGCGTGGCGTTCCTGCACCAGTACGCGTGGTACTGGTCGGGCCGTGGCCTCAGAACGGCCGTCTGGCCGGTGCCGGCGACCGCCCGCGTCGCGCCGGGACCGGGCCGGGCGCCCGCGGCGAAGCTGCGCGCCCACATCGACGGCGTCCTGGCCGACCCGCACGCCCGGCGGGTGCTCACCGGCTACGCCGGCGACTTCTGGGCGATGCTGGGCTCGGCCGCGCGACCGCGCACCCGTACCGACTTCACCCTGGCCTTTCACCACATCCACCTGATGAACAACCGCCTCGGGGTGGCCCCGGGCGAGGAGGCGCAGATAGCCCGTCTGCTGTGGGTGGAGGCGCATGACACCTGTCACACCGAGGTTCTGAAGGATCGGCCTACCGGCGACGCGGCGGAGATTTCTAAGGTCGGATCATGACAGAGAAGCCGGTCATCGAAGTCCACGGCCTCCGCCAGAAATACGGGGACTTCACCGCTGTCGACGATATTTCCTTTCAAGTGCAGCCCGGTGAAGTGTTCGCCCTTCTCGGCACGAACGGCGCCGGCAAGACGACCACCATGGACGTCCTGGAGGGCTACCTGAAGCCCTCGGCCGGCACCGTACGGGTCCTGGACCACGACCCCTTCGCGCAGCGTGCCAAGATCGCCGATCGGATCGGCGTCATGCTGCAGGAGGCGGGGTTCTTCCAGGACCTGACGGTCGGCGAGACGATCAAGGCGTGGCGGCGCTTCACGGTGAACCCCCGCGGCGTCGCCGAGAGTCTGGAACTGGTCGGGCTGGAGTCCAAGGCCAGGACCCGGGTGCGGTGGCTGTCGGGCGGCGAGCGCCGCAAGCTGGACCTGGCGCTGGCCGTCCTCGGCCGGCCGCGGCTCCTCTTCCTCGACGAGCCGACCACCGGCCTGGACCCGGACGCCCGCCGGGCCACCTGGAGCTACCTCGCCGGGATCGTGCGTGAGGGCGTGTCCATCCTGCTGACCACGCACTATATGGAGGAGGCGGAGTTCCTCGCCGACCATGTGGCGATCATGGACAGCGGGCGGATCGTCCGCCAGGGCCCGATGAGCGAGGTCATCGCGCGCGGCGCCGACACCAGGATCACCTTCCGCGCCGACGCCTCGACCCGGGCCGACCGGCTCCCGGTGTTCCCCGGAGCCCGGGTGGAGGAGCGCGGCCCGGTGCTGGAGATCCTCACCGGCGAACCGCAGGCGACGCTGCTGGCCCTGCTGACCTGGGCCGAGCAGAACTCCGTCGGTCTCCAAGACCTCGAGGTGCGCGCCGCCTCCCTTGAGGACGTCTTCCTCGACGTCGCGGCGCAGGGAAGGGCAGTGGTATGACCTGGTTACGGCACTTCCACGCGCAGTTCCTGCTGTCGCAGCGGGTCTACTGGCGCGACATCGGCTTCGCCCTGACGGCCGTCCTCGTGCCGCTCGGCCTGGCGCTGGCCTACCCCATCAGCCAGCACCGCAAGGGCACGCTGTTCGGCTTCGACGCCGGGGTGTTCCTGCTGCCCGGGTTCATCGCGTTCACGCTGTTCTGGATCGTCTACAACGTGATCAACTCGGCGGCGGCCCGGCGGGACGGGCTCATCTACAAGCGGCTGCGCGGCACGCCGCTCAGCGACATGGCCATCCTCACCGGCGAGGCGGTCAGCGGCACGGTGGTGAGCGTCATCCAGATCGCCGTCCTGGTCACGGTCGGGCTGGTCGTGCTGGACTCCCCGGTCCCCAGCAACGTCCCGCTGCTCATCCTCGCCGTGCTGCTGGGCGCGATGATGTTCGCGGTCATCGCGATCGGCTTCTCCGGACTGCTGCCCAGCGCCGAGGCCTCGACCTGGATCGTCACCCCGGTGATCGCGCTCATGGCGGCGGGCTCGGGGGTGTTCGCCCCCCTGTCCAGCCTGCCGGACTTCCTGCAGACTCCGGCGCAGTTCCTGCCCAGCACGGCGGTCGCCGCGATCGTCAGGACCGCCTACCTCGGGCTGGACTTCGCCAGCGACCCGGCCGGCACGGCGATCCCCCAGCAGGTGGACTTCCTGGGCTCCCTGCACGCCTGCGCCGAGCCTCTCGGCGTGATGTGCGCCTGGATCGGCATCGGGTTCGGGATGGCCCAGCAGTTCTTCCGGTGGGATCCTCGACACAAATGACCTTGCTCACCCCGCAGCGCGTCACGCGGGCCGTGGCCGCTGTGATCGTCCTGGTCACGATCGGCTACGTCGGCGAGCCCGCCGCGTACTGGCTGACCGCCGTCCCGCCCCCCAGCCCAGGCCAGATCGTCCTGGCCGGGCTGGGGGTCGCGGCGTTCCTGGCGACCGCCTTCCGCGTGGTGGGGGAGACCCTGACCTACGGCGCGGGCGGTGACCGGCGCCTGCTCGACCTGGCCATCTGCGGCAGCGCCGCCTTCGCCATGCCGCTGTGCTTCGGGCCGCTCTGGCTGGCCCTGCCGGCTCTGCTGGCCGGGTTCGCCGCCATCACCCTGGCCCCGCGCCGCACGCTCGTCGCGGTCCCGCTGCTCCTGACCGGGCAGGCGCTGGTCGGCGGCGCCGAGCTGGCGCCGCTCGGCGGGCTCGACCTGGTCGACCTGATCCTGCGCACGGCGCTCACCGCGATCATCGTGGGCGCGCTGGGCTGGCTCGGCCACTTCGCCGAGGAGGTCTTCCGCGGCCGGGCCGAGCTGGCCCAGCTCGCCGTGGTGGAGGAACGCCTGCGCTTCGCCCGCGACCTGCACGACGTGCTGGGGCACGCGCTGTCGGTCATCGGGCTGAAGAACGAGGTGGCGCTGCGGCTGCTGGAGCGCGATCCGCGCCGGGCGGCCACCGAGATCGAGAGCGCCCGGCAGCTCGCCGCGGACTCCGTGCGCGACCTGCGCAGTCTCGTGCGCGGCTACCGCAACCCCACGCTGGCCGACGAGGTCGCCGGGGTGTGCTCGATCCTGGAGCTGGCCGGGATCCGGTGCGACGCGGACGCCGCGCCGGTGGGGCTGCCCCAGGACGTGCAGGAGGTGTCCGGGTGGATCGTCCGCGAGGCGGGCACCAACATCCTGCGCCACGCCAAGGCCACCACCTGCACGATCAAGCTGCGGGTGAGCGGCGGCGACCTGCTCGTGGAGATCGTCAACGACGGCGCGGGCTCCCTGCGCGCCTCCGGCTCCGGGCTCACCGGCCTGGCGGAGCGGGTGGCCGCCGTGGACGGGGAGTTCAGCGCGGAATCCAGTCTGGGCAGGTTCACGCTGCGGGCGAACCTGCCGCTCACCAAGGGGGCGCGCACATGATCCGCGTCGTGATCGCCGACGACGAGCGGCTCATCAGGGAGTCGCTGGAGATGATCCTTTCGCTGGAGGACGACATCGAGGTCGTCGGCACCGCGGACCGCGGCGACCTGGTCGCCGGCCTGGCCGACCGGCACGACGCCGACGTCGTGCTGCTCGACATCGACATGCCGGGGCTCGACGGCCTCCAGACGGCGTCCCTCCTGGCCGCCGCCCGCCCGGGGCGCGGGATCGTCATCCTCACCGGGCACGCCAAGCCGGGCTACCTGCACCGCGCCATGCGGTCGGGGGTCCGGGGCTTCCTGTCCAAGGGCACGATGTCGGCCGGCGCGCTCGCCGAGGCCGTGCGGACCATCCATCGGGGCGGCCGCTACATCGACCCCGAGCTGGCCACCGAGGCCGTCGCGCTGGGCACCAGCCCGCTGTCGCCGCGGGAGACCGAGATCATCCGGCTGTCCGGCGACGGGCTCACCTTTCCCGAGATCGCCGGACGCCTGCACCTGTCGGAGGGAACCGTGCGCAACTACATGTCCTCGGCCATCACCAAGCTCGGCGTGGCCAACAAGGTGGCCGCGTACCGTGCCGCGAGCACGGCGGGCTGGTTATGATGCGAGCAAAGGCACAGGCCGTACTCGCCGACTTACCCCGAAATGTCGGGGTTTTGGTGGATTTGTATAAGGATATCCACCAGAATCCCGAGCTTTCCGGGGAGGAGAACCGCACGGCCGACACCTTTGCCGCCAGGCTCGGCTCGGAAGGCCTCCAGGTTCTCCGGTCCGTTGGCGGGCACGGTGTGGTAGGCGTGCTCGCCAACGGGCCGGGTCCCACCGTGCTGCTCCGCGCCGAGCTCGACGCCCTGCCCCTCGCCGAAGAGACCGGCCTCCCCTACAGCGCGCGCGGGCCCGCCATGCACGCCTGCGGCCACGACGCCCACCTCGCCTGCCTGGCCGGCGCCGTACGCCTGCTGGCCCGCCGCCGCGACCAGTGGTCGGGCACGCTTCTCGCGGTCGGGCAGCCCGCGGAGGAGACCCTGACCGGCGCCCGCGCCATGCTCGACGACGGCCTGTACGACCGCTTCGGCCGCCCGGACGTCGCCCTGGCCCAGCACCTGATCCCGCTGCCCGCCGGAACGGTCGCGCACGGCGCCGGCCCGGTGCTGATGGCCGGCACGGCACAGCTCGACGTCACGATCCACGGCGAGGGCGGGCACGCGGCGGCCCCGCACCTCGCGATCGACCCCGTCGTCACCGCCGCCGCCGTCGTGACCCGGCTGCAGGCGGTGGTGGCCCGCGAGACCAACCCCCTGGAGCCCGTGGTGGTCACGGTCGGATCCCTGCACGCGGGCAGCCGGTCCAACGTCATCCCCGCCACGGCCACCATGTCGATCACCGTGCGCGCGTTCTCCGACGAGCAGGTGGACCGGACGGTGGCGGCCGTCTCCCGCGTCGTCCGCGCCGAGTGCGCCGCCTCCGCCGCCCCCGACCCGGACATCGCCGTCACCGCCCGCGCCCCGGTCAACCGCAACCACGACGCGGCGGCCCGCCGGGTGCGCCGGGCGCACGAGAGCTGCCTCGGCCCGGTCGCGCTCCAGCCCCCGACGATGGCGAGCGAGGACTTCCCCCACTTCGCCGCGGCCGGCGAGGTGCCCACGGCGTACTGGTACGTGGGCTCGCTCTCGCCCGGGTCCTGGGCCGGGGCGCCCGGCGACACGCCGCTCGCCAAGCTCGCCTCCGTGCCCGCCAACCACTCGCCGCGCTTCGCCCCCGACCCCGAGCCCACCCTGCGCACGGGCACCGCCGCATTGACCGTGGCCGCGCTCGCGCATTTCCTGGAGGACTAATTTTGTCTTAAGAGTGCCGGCGCGCCATCGCCTGGAACGGCCCGGGAATTTATCCTGAGAGTATGAAGAGAATAGGCATCGTCGCCCTCGTCGTGGTCGTCTTCGCAATTCTCGCCCAGCACAACGCCAAGGCCGAAATCGCAGGTCGATGCCCGGAAAAAGCTCCTGTGGGCAGTGAATTCATACGCACGGTACACCTGTGGGGAATTCCCTACGACCTGTACCGCGTCCGGCGTGCCGACGGCGCCGACGATTACGTCCAGGTTTACTGCTGACGGCTGCCGCCGGGGTCACCCCGGGAGGAGCGCGAAGCCGGCGCCCGGAGCGGCCGGCCGGGGAAAGCGCGCGACGAACCGCGCCCCGGACGGGCTGTCCTCAAGGACGAGGGTGCCGCCGTGGTCCTCGGCGATCTGCCGGGCGATCGGCAGGCCCAGGCCGGTGCCGCCGCTGTCCTTGGCACGCGCCTCCTGCAGGCGGGCGAAGCGCTCGAAGATGACCTCCCGCTGTTCGGGCGGCACCCCGCTCCCGTCGTCGTACACCTCCAGCACCGCCGCGTCGCCCCGGTGCTCGACGGTGACCATGACCACGGAGCGGGCGTGGCGTTCGGCGTTGTCCATGAGGTTGTGCAGCAGCCGCGTGAGTCCGACCCGCTCCCCGTAGACCATCACGCCGCTGCCGAACCTCCTGACCACCCTCACCTTGCCCGGCCGGTGGTCGAGCTCGCCGTCCACCAGGACGGCGAGGTTGAGGAGGTCGTGGTGGCGCATGACGCCCGCGTCGAGCCGGGAGATCTCCAGCAGGTTGGTCACCAGGTCCTGCAACCGCTCGACCGACTCCAGCAGCCTGCCGGCGGTCTCCACCCAGTCGGTCTCCTCCCCGCCCATGAGCGCCTCCTCGATCTCGGTGCGCATCCCCGCGAGGGGGTTGCGCAGGTCGTGGGAGGTGTCCGAGGCGAACCTCAGCTGGCCCTGGATCGCCGCGTGGGCCCGCTCCAGCGTCTGGTTGGCGGCCCGCGCCAACTCCTTGAACTCGTCGTCATGGCTCGGCAGCGGAACCCGCTCGCCCAGGGTGGAGGGCCGGATCGTGGCGAGCTTCCTGCTGATGGCGCGCACCGGCCGCAGGGTCCTGCCCATCATCCAGTACGTCCCGAACGCGGTGGCCATGATCAGCAGCAGCGAACCGCCGACGAGCCCCGCCAGCACGGCCGGGGTGCCGTAGAGCGCGGGCTCGGGCGCGGCCAGCGACAGCGTCAGGGCGGCGGCGAGGCAGACCAGCGCCGCGGCGGCGCTCGCCACGGTGGTCACACGGGTCTTGACGGAGCGGTGCCGCCACGCTCTTCGACTGGTCATCCTGCGACGTCCCGGCATCGGCTGGTACAGGTCCAGCCAATCAATCCCCCGGACCCGGGACGCGTCCGCCCCGTCATCCGGGCCATGCTCCTGATGTACCCGGCGCCGGCCCTCCTGTCTCAGCGCCCGCGGTCACGGTCTCCCCGCCCCCCGGGCGGTGGGCACGGCGGGCGGGGAGGGCAGACTCGTGCGGGTGAAGCGCATCCTCATCATCGGCATCGGCGCCGGGGACCCCGATCACCTGACCCTGCAGGCGGCCAAGGCGATGGCCCGCGCCGACGTGTTCTTCGTCCTGGACAAGGGCGAGGCCAAGGACGACCTGATCCGGCTGCGGCGGACCCTCATCGAGGCGCACGCCGAGGCCCCGTACCGCGTGGTCGAGGCCGGCGACCCCGAGCGCGACCGTACCGCCGCCGCCTACGGCGCGGCGGTGGACGACTGGCGGTCCCGCCGCGCGCGGATCTGCGAGCGGCTCGTCCAGGACGAGCTCGCCGACGGGCAGACCGGCGCGTTCCTGGTCTGGGGCGATCCGGGGCTGTACGACAGCACGCTCGCCATCGTCGAGGAGATCCTCGCCCGGGGCGCCGTCCATTTCGACTACGAGGTCATCCCGGGCATCAGCAGCGTGGCCGCGCTGGCCGCGCGCCACCGCGTGAGCCTGACCCAGGTCGGCCGCCCGGTGCACGTCACCACCGGCCGCCGCCTGGCCGAGGACGGCCCCACGGCCGACGACCTGGTCGTCATGCTGGACGCCCACACCGCCTTCGCCGGCCTCGACGGCGACTTCCACATCTACTGGGGCGCCTACGTGGGCACCCCCGACGAGATCCTGGTGGAAGGCCCCGTCCCCGAGGTCACCGACCGCATCCGCGACCTCCGCGCCGAGGCCCGCCACCGCAAGGGCTGGATCATGGACACCTACCTGCTGCGCCGCCTCCGATGAAGGGACGCTCCGGGGCACGGGCCCGTTCCGTGAATCGTCGCCGCCCGGTCTGGAAAGCGTCATGAGCAGGCTCCCCGCATCATCGAACGCAACCTCGTGGCATGAATCGGTACCGGGGGTCGTGTCCCGATCGGGGAGCCGCCGACGTGTCCGGCGTGTGGCGGCGGCTTCGCGAGCCCCGTGCGGACGGCCGCCGCCTTGTTTCGTGGGGGGCCGGCCGGGCAGCACCTGCCCATGCACGTGATGGACGAGACGTTGTTCGCGCTGTTGGAAGGGTACGGATGGCTGCCCGCCCGGATGCGCCGCGCCGCCGGGAGCGGCGTGGCGCGCACGCGGCTGGCGGGACGGCGGACGGTGGCCCTGCGCGGACCTGAGGCCGCGCGGTTCTTCTACGACGAACGCCACATACGCCGGGACGGGGCCCTGCCCGGCCTGGTCAAGAGCACGCTCACCGGCCACGGCGCGGTGCACACCCTGGACGGCGCGGCGCATCGCGCGCGCAAGGCGCTGTTCCTGGCGCTGCTCACCGACGACGGCGTGGCTCGTCTGGTGGATCACGTGACGACCGCGTGGGACGACGCCGTGGACTCCTGGAGTCCCCACGAGCCGGTCGTGCTGTTCGACGAGACGGCGGCCGTCCTCACGCGGGCCGTCTGCGCGTGGTCCGGCGTGCCGCTGGACGAGGCGGAGGTCCCGGCGGTGGCCGCCGACCTGGTCGCGATGGTGGACGGCTTCGCGACCCCGGGTCCGCGGCACTGGCGGGCACGCTCGGCGCGCCGGCGGCGTGAGGCGTGGCTGGCCCGTCTCATCGAGGACGTGCGCGGCGGCGCGGCGCGGGCGGCGCCGGGGTCGGCCGTCGAGGCCGTCGCCCGCCACCAGGACGCCGACGGCCGGACGATCGACGCCCGGGTGGCCGCGGTGGAGCTGCTCAACGTGCTGCGTCCGACCGTGGCCGTCTGCTGGTGGCTGACCTTCGCCGCCCACGCCCTGCACCGCAGGCCGCACCACCGTGCGCCTCTTCGCGAGGAGGCCGGGTACGCCGAGATGTTCGTCCAGGAGGTCCGGCGCTTCTACCCCTTCGCCCCGTTCGTCGGCGGCCTCGCGGTCAGGGACCTGGACTTCGGCGGGGAGCCGATCCGCGCCGGCTCGCTGGTGCTGCTCGACATCTACGGGCAGCACCACGACCCGCTCCTGTGGAAGGACCCCTACGTCTTCGAGCCGCGCCGGTTCGCCGACGGTCCGCCCGGCCCGTTCGACCTCATCCCGCAGGGCGGCGGCGACCCCGCCACGGGCCACCGGTGTCCGGGCGACGATCTGGCCGTCGCCCTGACGCGGGCCCTGGCCCGGCGCCTGGCCGGCCTCCGGTACGACGTCCCCCGGCAGAACCTCACGATCTCCCTGCGGCGTATCCCGGCCCGCCCGGCGAGCGGCTTCGTCCTGACGCCCGCGGCGGACGGCGACCTCTAGCCTTCGCCGCCGACGCCTCCGCTACGGGTGCCCGGCTCTGCTCCATGATCCTCCGCTGCTCGGTTCGCCGTGCCGAAACCCCAGGTCACAGGCTTGCGAGTCGCGCGGGACCGGCCGTTTGGCCGCCGGGAGCGGGGTATGGGAGCCGGTAGTCAGCCAGAAAGCACCAGCACCAGGAGGCAACGGCCATGCAGCGCGAAGACGCGGGCAACGGACAGGCCCAGGGTTTCTCCCCGGCGCACGAGCCGAGGTCGCCGGAGGGCATCGGCGCCCGCGAGGTCGGCGAACGCAGCGAGCTGGCCACGTGGATCAGCGGGACCCACGCCTTTCCCGCCGACCGTGACGAACTGGTGGAGCGCGCCCGCCAGGAGCAGGCGCCCGACGGCGTCCTGTCGGCGCTGCGCGCCCTGCCCGACCGCCGTTTCGAGAACCTGGAGGAGGTCGCGGAACAGCTCGGCCTGGGCGGCGGCTTCCACGCCTGACCTGCCCGGAGAGCACGACGCCGGTCCGGTGGGCCACGCACCTGGCTCACCGGTCCGGATTCCGCGTGGGAGAGCACCGGAGCGGCGGCCGCTTCACGCCGCCCCGGGCCGGGCTCAGGCCCGGGTGGGCTCCTCGTAGCCCTCGTCGTCTCCGTAGACGTCCCGGTCGGGGTCGGTGCGCGGCTGCCCGGCCGGGTCGGTCGGGGACGGGGCGGACTCCTCGGCGAAGTCGGGCTCGTCGTGCTGGTCCTCCTGCCCCGCGCGGCGGTCGGCCAAGGGCACGTTCTCGTCGTCGGGGCGCGTGTTCTCCGGCATTCTGCCTCCTTCTCGCCCGGCGGTGAGCCGGTCGGCCGGGCCGTCCCGGCGCGGAACGGTGTGCGCTGACCCGGGTGGCGGACGCGGTGGACGGCCGCCGGGGTCAGACGGTGTTCATGAGTTCAGAACGAGGACCAGGCCGCGCGGGGACGCGTCGTCGTCCCGCAGGCGGGACACCTGGTCGATCTCGGTTCGCTCCACGATGTAAGCCCTATCCCGAACGCACTCATGCATGCGGGCAGACAGCGGCTTTTCGCCCGGTGCCGGTTCCTGGGGCCTGGTCGCGCTCGCGGCAAGGCCGAGGAGTACCGCCGCTGGGCCACCACCCTCAACCAGGGCGCGTAGCCGCCACCCCGCCGGGGTTCCCGGCACCACCGTCCGGCGGGTGGGCACGACCCAGGGCCATCCGTGCCGCGAGCAGTTCGCACAGTTCCTCCAGCAGCGCCGCCTCCGCCAGCGTGAACGGCGCCCGCGCGGTCGTCCGGACGGCGGTGAGGGCGCCGGACGCGCCCAGCGGCGCGCACACCACGGACCTCGCCTTCAGGGCGACGGCGAGCGGGGCGCCCGCCTCGTCGTACCCCAGCAGGCCGAGATCCTCCAGATGCGCGACGACCCGCGTCCGTCCCGCGGCGTGCACCTGGCGCGCCAGTTCGCCGGTCCGCCGAAGCGGACCCTCGGCCGACTCGGGGACGGGGCCGAGCGACACCTCGCGCCGCCACGTCCCGCCGGTGACCAGGTCGATCGCCAGCCAGTCGGAGAACCCGTCGAGCAGGGCCCGCCCCGCCGACCGCGTCGTCACGCCCGGGTCCAGCAGCAGGCGGGCGAAGGACAGGACGAGATCCTCCCGGCCCACCCGCTCGCGCGTGTCCTGTGCCGTCTCCTGCGGGCCTGGCCGGACCTGTCCCGGCCCGGCGTACGGCTCGGGGACGCCGATCAGGATGTGGGGCGTGCTCGCGGGCAGGTCCAGGCGGGTGAGCAGAAGCGTGACGTCCGCGGGCGGCAGGCGGCGCCGTACCAGGCGGCTGCGCGTCACCCGCGTGCCGCCCCGGCGGGCCACCGCGGCGAGCATCGAGCGCAACGGCGCGCGGAACGCCAGATCGACGAAGACAGGGAAGGGACGCCCGGAGGCGTAGGACGGCGAGATGCCGAGGAGGCGCAGGGCGGCGGTGTTCGCACGCTTGATCACCGCGTCCTCACCGCCGATGACCAGCGCCGGCGTGGCCGCGTCCATGAACGCGGCCCGGAAGAGCTGCTTCTCGTGATCGGTGGCGCTCTTGTCGGCGGCGAGGCGGTCCGTCCGGCGCCGCATCTCCTCGTGCCGGACCGTCAGCTCCTCGGCGGCGAGGTCGAGTTCGAGGAGGGCCGCCTCGGCGAGCTGCGCGCTCGCCGCCGGGTCACCGGTCCAGGACCCGCGGAGGTCGTCCAGCCGCCGATGGAAGCTCAGCAGCCTCTCCTCGAACCCCTCGGCCCCCGACCATTCGGTCATCCTCTCTCCCCCCACCGCCCCGGGAACGGTCCCGCCTGACTCCGGACTGGCGTCCTTCCCCGTGGGTACTCGGGCATTCGTCACCACATCCGGCGAAAGGTCTTGATGGCAGCGGCCTCGATCAGATTTCCGTACGACACCCCGTCGCGGGCCTTGAGCGTTCTTGCCGACCAGGTCGCGATGGCGGCCGGGGTCTGCGGCGCGACCGTCGAGGCGCGCCGCGAACGGCGAGATCGCCTCCTCGTGGCCTCCCATCCGGATTTGGGGGAGCTCGCCGAACTGGAGCCGCGCCGCGGACCGGCCGGTCAGGTGGTGACCTCGGAGCGGCCCGTCCTGGTGGTCGACACCCGCCTCGACGACCGCTGGCCCGACTTCTGCCGCGCCGCCCTGCGCCGTGGCGTCCGGGCCTGCCTGGCCGCGGGAGGACGGACGGACGGGGTCGTCGCCGTGGTGACCGTGTACGAGGTGCGCCCCGGCCGGCTCGGACCCGGGAGCGTCCCGCTGGTGTCGGCGTTCGCCGCGCAGGCCGCCCTGCTGGTGCGGTCCCTGGACGACGGCGAGCGCGGGCGGCGGAGGGCAGAACAGCTCCGCGAGACCATGGCGTCCCGCTGGCCGATCGAACAGGCCAAGGGAATGATCATGCAGGCGCTGCGCTGCGACGCCGAGACGGCGTTCGCGGAGCTGCGCCGGGCCTCGCAGAACTCGCATCTCAAACTTCGCGACGTCGCCCAGCACCTGATCGCCCGGCGGATCGGCGCACCCGCGACCTCCGAAGACGGCCCCGCCAAAGGTTAGAGGCCCGGCACAGGGGTACGGGACGGGCCCAGCACAACAGCGCGCTGACGATGCATCACGAATCTCCGGCATGGGAGTTCGATGAAACCGCGTCGCGGCGCCGACCTGGGCACGGGCGGCCCCTGTCACCGAGGTGACCGGTGGGGCCGGCCGGTGGACGTCCTCGGACGGCCTCGCGATCCCCGCGGACCGGCCGGGGGCCGTGTTCCCGCAGCCGAATGTCCGGTGTTTCCAGAGCACCGGACTCCCCGGCGTCCGTGGGGATCGTCGAGGCTCTCAAGCTTCTCCGGCCAGCGCGTCACACACGCCGTGCCGTACCCGGCACATGATCCCGCCATCTCCGTCGCCCCGCCTCGCCGCGTCTCCGTGGCGCCTTCCCCATCCGGCCACACCCCAAGGGAGAGCCAATGGCCACCACACGAGCACGAACAGATCGGTCAACCCTGCAGTGGGCCGCCTTCGCGTGCGGCGTGGTGTTCCTCCTCGTCGGTGTGCTCGGGTTCATCCCTGGCATCACGACCGACTACGACACGCTGCGGTTCGCGGGCCACCACTCCGACGCCATGCTGCTGGGCGTCTTCCAGGTCTCCGTCCTCCACAACATCGTCCACCTGGCCTTCGGCGTCGCGGGCGTCGTGCTGTCCCGGACGTGGGAGGGGGCCAGGAACTTCCTGATCGCCGGGGGGATCGTCTACGGGCTGCTGTGGATCTACGGACTGATCGTGGACCACGACAGCGACGCCAACCTCGTTCCCCTGAACACCCCCGACAACTGGCTCCACCTGGTCCTGGCCGTAGGGATGATCGGCCTCGGCCTGCTCCTGTCCCGCCGCCACCCGACACACCACTAGGAGCGTGCGTCCATGACCTTCAACCCTCTGCACGAGCGTGGGATCCCTCTCGACAAGCAGCTCCGCACGTGGCGCGAGCTGGACGTGACCCCGCTCGACCCCGACCACGCGGACCCCTACACCCGGTGCCGGATCATCGCGATGAACGGCATCGAGGTGGAGGCGATCCTCTTCAGCCACCAGCTCGCCCGGCACTGCCCGAGCGTGGAGCTCAAGCAGCAGCTCGCACGGGTGCGCTATATCGAGGCGCAGCAGCAGAAGGCGGTGAACTGGCTGCTGCCGGGGCTGGCGTCGGTGCTGGAGACCACGATCGCCTACGAGCAGGTGGCGGTGGACCTGACCGCGTGGGTGGCACGGATGGAACCCGACCCCTACCTCAAGCGGGCCTACCAGTTCGGCGTGCTGGAGGACTTCGACCATCTCTACCGGTACGCCAACCTGTACGAGATGATCGAGCACCGCAAGGCCGAGAAGATCGTCGACAACCTGACCGAGGTGATGCCCGGCAGGCCGACCTACCTGCACCACCGCGACCCGGTGGACAACGTCCGCGAACCGTACGACAAGGCGAGCGCGGCTCCCCTGTCGAAGCTGCACGCGTTGACGATCATGGCGGCCGAGCAGCAGACCATGAACTTCTACATGAACGTCGGCCCCACCTACATGGAGCCCATCGCCCGGCAGCTCTACCAGGAGATCGGCCTGATCGAGGAGGAGCACGTCACCCACTACGAGTCGCTGGTCGACCCGGGGGAGAGCTGGTGGGAGATGCTCCTCAACCACGAGTACAACGAGTGCTACCTGTACCACTCGTTCATGGAGACCGAGTCCGACCCCAAGGTGAAGGCCATCTGGGAGCTCCACCTCAACATGGAGATCGAACACCTGCGCCTGGCCGCCGAGCTGTTCAAGAAGCACGACGGCCGCGACCCCGAGCAGGTGCTCGCCCCCGAACTGCCCGCCCCGGTCACCTTCGAGCCCAACAAGGAGTACCTGCGGGAGCTGATCGCCACCCAGATCGACTTCACCACGCTCGGCACCGGCTACGTCCAGGACGCCCACGAACGCTTCGAGCGCATGCAGGAGGCGATCATGGGGGGCGAGCCCCTGCCGTCCGAGCAGGTCATCGCCGACAACCGCGCCAAGAGCGGCCAGGAGTACCGGCTGGAGACCGAAGGACCGCATCCGGTGGACGGGCTGCGCGCCGGCCGGTGACCCCGCGAGGAGCAGATCATGAGGGAAGATGACAAGGCCACCGAGCGGACGGACGACGGCGACGTCGTCGATCTGCTGCTGCGCCGGCACGCGTTGATCCGCGACCTGTTCGACGAGGTCGAGCGGGCGGGTGCCGAGGAGCGGCCCGGCGCGTTCCGGCGGCTGGTCCGCCTGCTCGCCGTGCACGAGACGGTGGAGGAGGAGATCGTCCACCCCTACGCGCGCCACGCGATCGACGGCGGTGACGAGGTCGTCGACGACCGCCTGGCCGAGGAGAACGAGGCCAAGCAGTTGCTGATGGACCTCGACAAGCACGGTCCTGGGGCGCCGGACTTCCTGGAGCGGCTCGCTCTGCTGCGCGGCGCGGTGACGGCGCACGCCCGCAGTGAGGAACGCTACGAGTTCACCCAGCTCCGCGCCAGGACCACGCCGGCCCAGCGCAGAGCTCTGGCCGCCGGTCTGAAGGCCGCCGAGGCGGTGGCCCCCACCCACCCCCATCCGGGCGTGGAGTCGGCCACGGAGAACCTCCTGCTGGGACCGCCGGTGGCGCTGATGGACCGCGTCCGTGACGCGATCCGCCGGACCACGGCCGAGCGGAACTGATCCGTGCGTTCGACCAGGCGAAGCGAGGGAATGCACGGCGGGCCATCCTCGGTTCGCCTGGCCGAACGCGACGACCTGCTCGTGTCGTCGGAATGACCGGGGCAGGCGGCCCGGCGACGTGTCACCGGGCCGGCGCGTGACGCGAACGTGGCGGGTCAGTCTCCTTTGCCGATGGTCTGGCGGATGACGTCGCGGACGCGGTCCATCATCGCCACCGGGGTGCCGACGAGGACGTTCTTGGTGGCCGTCTCGGTGCCGGGGTGGGGATGGGTCGGAGCCATCGCCTCGGCCGCCCGCACTCCCGCCGCCAGCGCTCGCCGTTCGGTCTCGCTGGTGTGGCCGCGGAGCTTGGTGAACTCGTAGCGCTCCTCGCTGCGGGCGTGCGTCTCCACGGCGACGCGCAGCAGCGCCAGGTTGTCCGCGAAGTCCGGCGCGTCGGGACCGGCCTGGTCCATCCGCATGAGCAGTTCCTTGGCCTCGTTCTCCTCGGCCAGGCGATCGTCCACGACGGCCTCGCCGCCGTCCAGCTTGCGGCGGGCATACGGGTGGACGATCTC
This sequence comes from Sphaerisporangium siamense, assembly GCF_014205275.1. Taxonomy (NCBI): domain Bacteria; kingdom Bacillati; phylum Actinomycetota; class Actinomycetes; order Streptosporangiales; family Streptosporangiaceae; genus Sphaerisporangium; species Sphaerisporangium siamense. The sequence continues at coordinate 1,079,843 of NZ_JACHND010000001.1, read as the reverse complement.
CTCCTCGGCGGTCTCGTGGACGGCCAGCAGGCGCACGAGCCGGGTGAAGGCCTCCCCCCTCTCGGCGTCGGACGCCTGTTCGACCTCGTCGAACAGGTCTCTGATCATCCCGTGCTGGGCCACCAGCAGGTCGATGACGTCGTCCTCGCCCATCGTCTCCGGCTTGGTCCGCGTGTCCGTCATGTGATGCGTCTCCTCTCGTGCACGGCCCACGGCCTACCCGCGTTCTCCCAGCTCATCCCCTGCCTTACCAACTGCGCGCCATCTCCTGTGGTGACCGGGAGCATCGCTCGGCCGACCCTCGGGTACGTCCGCCGGGAGCAGGCCGTCACCGGCCCACCCAGCGTGGAAGGAGTTCGCGGATGGCCTTCAACCCGTTGCGGGAGCGTGGCATCCCGCTCGACAAGCAGGTGCGCAACTGGCGTGAGCTCGACGTCATGCCCATCGACCCGGACCACTCCGATCCGTACACCCGGTGCCGGATCATCACGATGAACGGCATCGAGGTCGAGGCGATCTTCTTCGGCCACCAACTGGCGCGGCACTGCCCGAGCGTGGAGCTCAAGCAGCAGCTCGCGCGGGTGCGGTACATCGAGGCGCAGCAGCAGAAGGCGGTGAACTGGCTGCTGCCGGGGCTGGCGTCGGTGCTGGAGACGACCATCGCCTACGAGCAGGTGGCGGTGGACCTGACCGCGTGGGTGGCGCGGATGGAGCCCGACCCCTACCTCAGGCAGGCGTACGAGTTCGGGGTGCTGGAGGACTTCGATCACCTGTACCGGTACGCCAACCTGTACGAGATGATCGAGCACCGCAAGGCCGAGAAGATCGTCGACGACCTGACCGAGGTCATGCCCGGACGGCCGACCTACCTGCACCACCGCGACCCCGTGGACAACGTCCGGGAGCCGTACGACAGGAACAGCGCGGCGCCGATCTCCAAGCTGCACGCGTTGACGATCATGGCGGCCGAGCAGCAGACCATGAACTTCTACATGAACGTCGGCCCCACCTACATGGAACCGATCGCCCGGCAGCTCTACCAGGAGATCGGGATGGTGGAGGAGGAGCACGTCACCCACTACGAGTCGCTGGTCGACCCGGGGGAGAGCTGGTGGGAGATGCTCCTCAACCACGAGTACAACGAGTGCTACCTGTACCACTCGTTCATGGAGACCGAGTCCGACCCCAAGGTGAAGAGCATCTGGGAACTGCACCTCAACATGGAGATCGAACACCTGCGCCTGGCCGCGGAACTGTTCAAGAAGCACGACGGCCGCGACCCCGAGCAGGTGCTCGCCCCCGAGCTGCCCGCCCCCGTGACCTTCGAGCCGAACAAGGGGTTCCTGCGCGACCTGCTCGCCACCCAGATCGACTACACCACGCTCGGCACCGGCTACGTCCAGGACGCCCACGAACGCTTCCAGCGCATGCAGGAAGCCGTCATGGGCGGCGAACGGCCGCCGTCCGAGCAGGTCATCGAGGACAACGTGCACAAGTCCGGTGAGGAGTACCGGCTGGAGACCGACGGCCCGCACCCCGTGCCGAGCCTCCGGCTCAACCGCTGACACAACACCACCGCACTCCATTCGGAGGATTCGGCCGGTTGTGGGGGTGAGCGCGCCTTCCTAGAGTCGGACCGTGAAGATCGGGGAGGCGCGGGCGGTGGCGGCGCGCTGGGTGGCGGGCCACCGGGTCCCCGGCTTCGCGGGCGCCTACATCAGCGGCTCGGTCGCCTGGGAACCGGCCGAAGCGGAGCTCCCGGCCACCTCCGACGTGGACCTGATGATCATGGTGCGCGGCGAGGTCCCGCCCAAACTGGGCAAGTTCCGGTACGAGGGGCTGCTGCTGGAGGTCACCTACGTGCCGTCGCAGCCGGCGGAACAGGTGCTGGCCTCACCGGCCCTGGCGCCCGGGTTGAGCAGGGGCGTCCTCGTGGCCGACCCGGACGGATCGCTCGCCGCCCTGCACGCCGCCGTGGCACGGGACTTCGCCCGCCCGTCCTGGGTCCGCGCGCGGTGCGCGGCGCTGGAGGCCCGCATCGAGACCCTGGCCGGCCTCGACGTCGACCGGCCGCTCGCCGCGCGGGCGCTCGCCTGGGCGTTCCCGGCGAGCCTGCCGACGCTGGTGGTGCTGACGGCCGCCGGCGTCAACCCGACCGTGCGCCGCCGCTACGTGGCGGCCCGGGAGGTGCTCACGCGGCACGGCGAAACCGGGTTCCACGAGGAGGCGCTCGACTGGCTCGGGTGCGCGCGCCTCTCCAGGGCGCGGGTCGCCGCGCACCTGGAGCGGCTGGCCGACGCCTACGACCGCGTCCCCTACGACCTGGCGAAGCCGTACGGGAGCGACCTCACCCCCGAGGCCCGGCACATCTCCATCGACGGCACCCGCGAGCTCATCGACCAGGGCCTCCATCGGGAGGCGACCTGGTGGATCGTCGTCACCTTCGCACGGTGCCTGACGTTCGCCCCGCACGGCACCGCCGCCTTCGAGGAACTGCTCGACGACCTCGGCGCCGGCACCCCGGCGGCGATGCGGCACAAAGCCCGGACGGCACTGGCCGGACTCCCGCGCCTCCGACAGGTACGCGACACCCTCCTCGCTCGCTCGGGCGTCAGCGCCGGGAGCTGAGCACCGCGTCCACCAGGCGGTCCACAGGGATGCCCGGTGAGCGGCGTCCGAGCCGTCCGGTCATGGTGGTGGCCGCGACCAGGGCGTTGAGCACCGCCTCCTCGACGGAGAGCACCACGGCGGCGAAGAAGTCGTCGAGCCGGTTCCACGGGATGTGGCGAAGGTGGTCGTAACCCGGCTCACCCTGCGGGAACTCCGACGGGGTGAGCACGTTGCCGGTGGAGAACGCCAGGAAGATGTCCCCGGAGAAGTGCGAGCCCGTGGTGCCGGTGCGTGCCAGGCCGAGCGGCACCCGCCGGGCCAGCGCCGAGCACTGCCCGGGGAGCAGCGGCGCGTCGGTGGCGACGACGGCGATCACCGATCCCGCGCCGGGCGGGTGCTGCCAGGCGCCGTCCTCCATGGGGTTGTCGTCGGCGAGCAGCGTCCCGACCGGTACTCCGCACACGGTGAGCTCCCGGCGCGAGCCGAAGTTGGCCTGCACGAACACGCCGACCGTGTAGGTGTCGGCGCCGTAGGGCACCACACGGGACGAGGTGCCGCTGCCGCCTTTGAAGGCGTAGCAGTTCATCCCGGTTCCGCCGCCGACCGACCCTTCGGCGACCGGCCCGCCGGCCGCGGCGTCGATCGCGGCGACGGCGTGCTCAGGCTGTACGTGCGGGCCGTTGATGTCGTTGAGGTAGCCGTCCCAGGTCTCGGCGACGACGGGCAGCAGCCACTCGTCGGCGACGCGCGGCTTCTCCCGCGCCGTCCATTCGATCACGCCCCGGTGGCACGGCCCCACGGCGTGCGTGTTGGTGATCAGTACCGGCAGCCGCAGCGCCCCGGTCTCGTCGAGCAGCACCGTGCCGGTCATCTCGCCGTTGCCGTTCAACGAGTACCGGCCGGCCGCGCACGGCAGGTGGACGTCCTCGCGGCCGCGCGGCAGGATCGCGGTCACGCCGGTGCGGACCGCGTCGCCCTCGATCAGCGTGGTGTAGCCGACTTCGACGCCGGGCACGTCGGTGATCGCGTTGAGCGGCCCCGTCTCTCCGGTCAGGGGCAGGCCGAGGTCACGGGCACGCATCATGCATCCAGTTCGCAGCGGGTGGCGTCGGCCGCGTAGGCGATGAGCATCGCCTCGGCCGCCGGCGGGGTGAAGGTGGGCACGGCCTGGGTGATGTGCAACCCCAGGCCGTCTTCGAGGGCGACGAGGCCGCGCGCGATGGTGGCGGCGTCGCGGGTCAGGTCGAACACCCCGGTCGCCGCGCCCGTTTCGAGGATCGCGGTGTAGAGGCCGACCTGGCGTTCGTACAGCCGGATGTGCTCGGCGGCGTAGGCGGGGGTGCGCCGGGCGTACGCGCCGAGCTCGTAGAGCAGGACGCACAGCTCGTCGTCCTGACCGCTGGGCAGGCCCGCCCTGATGGTGCGGACCAGCTTCCGGCGCGGGTCGGTCTCACGGCGCGCCGCCTCTTCGCGGTCCACGCAGAACCGTTCGACGGCGTCGCGCTGCACCTCGTACAGCAGGTCGTCGAGCGTCGGGAAGTAGTACAGGACCGAGCCGGTGGACATGTCGGCCTGGTCGGCGACATCGCGCAGTCGCAGACCGAGCACGCCCCGGTCGAGGACGGCCTGACGAGCGGCGGCGACGAGCTCGCCGCGCCGGTGATGTGCTCGGCTTGGTCGTGGCATGTCGGTCATTCTTCAACTGATCTTCGAAGAACGCAAGGGTGCCTCTTCGTGACCTATCGTGACTCAGTCGTGCTCAAGCATGCTATTGACGTCGGCGGGGGTCGAGTTCTTTGATGACCAGTCAAAGAACCACGACCGAGGAGGCCGCCGTGTCGGATCCGTCGTCGTCACTCTCCAACCCGCCCCTGCGCCGAGGTCTCAAGATGCTCGGCACGCTGCTCATCACGCTCTCGGCCATCACGCCCGCGTCCTCTGTGTTCATCATCGCGCCGGGCGTGGTGGGCCAGGCGGGCAGCGGCGCGTTCTGGAGCTTCGTGATGGCGGCCGTCGTGGGCATCTTCATGGCCTTCGTCTACGCCGAGCTGGCCTCGGCCTATCCGCTCAGCGGCGGCGAGTACGCCATCGTCGGCCGCACCCTGGGCAAGCTGCCCGGTTTCGTCATCCTCGGCCTGCTGGTGGTCACGCAGCTCTTGATCATCGCGGTCATCGCGCTGGGCGTCGGCACCTACCTGGCGGTGCTGTTCCCGGGGGTGCCCGGACCTGTCGTGGCCGCGGTGACGACGGCGGCGGCGACCGTGCTCGCCGTCTTCGACATCAAGCTCAACGCCTGGATCACCGGTGTCTTCCTGGCGATCGAGATGATCGCGCTGATCGTGGTGAGCGCCCTCGGGTTCTTCCACCCGGCGCGATCGCTCGGCGAACTGCTCACCTCGCCTGTCGCGGCCGTGGACGGCGCCGTCGCCCCCGTCTCGGCCGGGCTGATCGTCGGCGCGGCGGCCGTGGCCATCTTCGCCTACAACGGCTACGGCTCCGCCGTCTACTTCGGCGAGGAGACCACGGACGCCCACCGCGGCATCGCCCGCGCCATCCTGTGGGCGCTGGCGATCACGGTCGTGGCCGAGCTGGTCCCGGTGACCGCCGTGCTGCTCGGCGCGCCGTCGCTGCAGGAGCTGTTCGCCGCCGACAACATGATGGGGCTTTTCGTCACCACACAGGCGGGCGAGACCGTGAACACCGTGATCAGCCTCGCCGTCGCGCTGGCCATCATCAACGCCGTCCTGGCGATCATCCTCATCTCCGCGCGCATGGTGTTCAGCACCGGCAGGGACACGGCGTGGCCGGGCGCGGTCAGCCGGGCGCTGGCCGCCATCCACCCCCGCACCGGCACCCCCTGGATCGCCACGCTGGTCACCGGCGGGTTCGCCACCCTCCTGTGCTTCGCCGACGAGGAGCTCCTCCTCGTCGTCACCGGCACCTCGCTCATCGTCGTCTACGCGGCGCTGTGCCTGGCCGCGATCGCCGGACGGCGCAACGGCACCACCGCGCACGCCGCCTACCGGATGCCGTGGTTCCCGGTCGCGCCGGTGCTCGCCCTGGCGGCCCTGGCCTATGTCATCTGGCAGAACGCGATGGATCCGGCCGTTGGGCGCACCAGCCTCCTGATCACCGTGGGGGTCTGCGCCGTCGCGGCCCTCTACTACGCGCTGGTGCTGCGCGGGCGCGGCCAGTGGGTCCTGCGCGGCCCGGAAGAGGAGGAGACGACCGCACCGGAGACCGCGGCCCGCTGACCTCCACGCCGCCGTTCGCCGTGCCCCCGCCTGGTCCGCCTGCTCTCGCGGTCCAGGCGGGTCCGTCCCCAAGGTGGCGGAACGGCCCGCCGGGATTCGGTAGAACTATCGCATGACCGAGTCCAGGCGAGATGATCCCGAGGCGGTGGTGTCGGCCGTCCTGACCGGATCCCGGCTGCTGGTGGCCATCGCCGCCCGCTCTCTGGCCGCGGCGGAAGACAAGATCACCTTGCCGCAGTTCCGGATGCTGGTGGTCCTGGCGGGGCACGGCGGAACCAAGCTGGTCACGCTGGCCGAACGCCTGAACGTCAACCCTTCGACCGCCATGCGGATGGTGGACCGTCTCGCCGCCGCCGGGTTCGTCGCCCGCCAGGTCAACCCGGGCAACCGCCGCGAGGCCGTCATCACCCTGACCCGGGAGGGACGGCACATCGTCGACGAGGTCACCTCCCGCAGGCGCGCCGAGATCACCCAGATCGTCTCGCGGATGACCCCCGGGCAGCGGCGTGCTCTGGTCGAGGCCATGACGGGCTTCAACGAGGCCGGCGGTGAGGTCCCCGTCGAGGGCGACTACCCCCTGGGCTGGCCGGAGCCCTGATCACCGCCATGGAGCGCGATCTCCCGGATCGCCTCTCCCATGGAGGAACGGACGTCGAGCGGCCCGCCTTCTTCCGCGTGCGCCGGCCCCAGCACGTCCGTGGCCCCGCAGACCAGGAGCAGGCCCCCGGCCGCACGGGCGTGATCGGCCCCGTTGCGCAGGACCGTCACTCCCTCGGCCCGCGCCGAGGCCAGTTCGCTGACGTCGACGATGATGCGCGGCGGCAGCATGAGGGTCAGCGCCCACGCCAGGCGCTCCTTGAGCGCGCGATAGGTCGAGGGGCCGAGGTGGCCGCGAAGGCCGATCACGACGAACCGTGAGCTCACGACCATCGAGGTGACCAGCAGCTCCCTCGGCGTACCGGGATCGGGGTCGTGCGGCGGGGACGGCGGGTACATGATCTTCTCCGGGCAGCGGCAACGACCTCGCCGACCCGACTTCCCGGCACACCGCGTCCGACCCTAGCAAACCGATGCCCTATGCAAAAGTTGCACTCTGCAATGATGTTCCGCCGTTCACGCGATGGGGTCTCCCGTGCCTCCCGTGCAGGGAGCGCCGGGCTCCGGGGCGTCGACGCTCTGCGCGTACTTCTGGAGGAACGCCGGGAGGCGGGCGTCGTCGGGGCCGCGCAGGGCCAGCTGCCTGCCCCAGGCGCTCGCGGTCACGGGGGAGGTCAGGCCCTGGTAGGGCGAGAGGATGGCGTACGGCTGCGTCCGAACCAGGGCGCGCAGCCGGGCGACGTCCGCCTGCGGCAGGTCGGGCCGGTAGGTGACCCACACCGCGCCGTGCTCCTGCGCGTGCACCGCGTTCTCGTCGCGCACCGGCTCGGGGTACACCCCGCAGTTCAGCCACCGCGGGTCGTGGTCGCCGCCGGCCGGAGGGGAGTGGGGATAGGTCACCGTCGCGGTGGTGTGCTTGCCCGCCGGGATGGTCAGCGTCCGCACCTCCGTCAGGGCGCCTTTCGCGCGTTCGCCGGTGACCAGAACCACGACGGTGGCGGCGACGACGCCGACGGCGGCGGCGGAGCCCGCGACCACGGCGGTCCGGCGCAGGCGTTCGGTCTTGTGCTGGCGCGACCGCAGGTGGGACAGTCGCTCCTTCCTGCTGGGGGTCTGGTGCGCGCTGCCGGTCATATGACTCCGATCACTCTCAACTTCTACAAGTCGTAGAAGTTCTAGGGCATGAGCCATACGGCGGCCATAAAGGACCTCGCGCCTTCCGAGGCGTCAGGGGGTGACGCAGGCCAAGGGGGCGAGCAGCACGGCGACCGGCCCGCTCAGCAGGACGCCCGCGCTCGCGTACGCCACGGACGGCGCCCACCGCTGCCGAGCGTGGTCGCCCTTGCCGGTCAGCCGCCGCACGCGGTGCACCACGCCGGTGTCGGCGAACGCCCGGGCCTCCGCCGGTGTCGCCACGCCCGCCGTCGCCATCCGGTAAAGGGCCTGCGCGAGCACCGCGTCGCCGTGGACGCGCCGCGCCCGGTCGTCGGCGAGCATCTCCAGCAGCAGGGGGACCACCTGGCGGGCGGTGCGTGCCGCCGGGAGCCAGGGGAAGGCCCGGGCCAGGGCGATGAACGGTAGCAGGAGCAGGTCGTGACGCCCTTTCAGGTGCGTCCGCTCATGGTGGAGCAGCGCCTCGATGTGCCGATCGTCCAGGAGGGTGAAGGTGCCCGAGCTCACCACCACCCGGGAGCGCCGGCCCGGGACGCAGTAGGCGACCGGCCGGGGACTGGGGATCACGTAGAAGTCGCGCGTCCGGCTCCGGTCGGCGACGACGTCCAGCAGCAGGCGAAGACGCCTCTGCTCGGCGAGCGTGGCGCGGCAGACCCATGCCGTGTGCGTGACGAGCCAGGCGAGCAAGGCCGCCGACCAGGCCAGCCCGGCGATATGGCCCGGTCCGAGCCCTTGCAGTCCCTGGCCCTGCACGATCTGCCGGCCGAGGGTGTGCACGCCGTGCGGGAACGCCGCCGCCAGCGGCGCGACGGCGGCCACCAGGCCCAGCCCCACCGCGCCCAGGCCCGCGCCGAGGCCGATCGCCTGCCACAGCACCAGAGCCGCGCGGGGGCGCAGGTGCGTCCACCGGGCCACCGCCAGCCGGCCGAGCATCCGGCCGTTGAGCAGGACGGGCAGCAGGGCCGCTCCCGTGGCGACCATCCAGCCGGTCATGCGCCGCCCTCGTCGTCGCCGCGGCCGTCCAGCGCCTCACGCAGGGCGGTCGCCACTTCCGGTGACACCGTCCCGACGAAGTGGCTCACCGCTGCCGCCACGTCGCCCGCCTCGTCGAGCGCCGCCTGCATGGCCTGGGCGACGAAGGCGTCCCTGTCGCCGGTGGCCCGGTAGATGTGAGCGCGGCCACGACGTTCCCGCGCGACCATCCCCTTGCGCGACAACCGGACCAGCACGGTCAGCACCGTCGTCACCGCGGGCCGCGAGTCGAGGGCGTCGGCCACTTCCTGCGCGAACATCCCGTCCGGGCGATCCCACAACGCTTCCATGACCGATCGTTCGAGGTTCCCCAGCCGCACCCGCCGACCTCCCCCGCTCCAGGGCCCTGCCGAGAGAATACTGAGCACCGTGGACGCCGCGGGACGGTGGACCGTCGCGCGCGGACGGCCTCCTTCGCGCGGTGCGTGGATCGAGGCCGCGGGCGTGCCGTCGTCCGCCGGATTCGCCTTGGACGTAAGCGGTGAAAACCTGCCATAGGCGCGCGAAATTCCATATGTTTCTCTATTTCCTGCTGTGGGGCCGGTGGTGTGCGCCGACGTGCGGTTTCGTCGAATCTGAATATGTGATGATAAATGGCCTCGGGGTGCGGATGTGATGCGCGAACACGTGTATTCAGATCGCGGTAACGCTGGTGAACGGGACATATATTTCCTACGCTTTTACATATGAGCAGAGGTTCAGGCATCGTTCCGCGGTGCGATGCGCGGTCGTGAAGGAGTCTCCATGACGGGACCGGCACGACATCACTCCGACCGGCACCGCCACGACGAAGGACACGGGCACGGGCACGGACGTGGGCATGGACATGGGCATGGGCATGGTCACGCCGTCTCGGCGGACGCGGATCGGCGGTACCTGATCGCCGCGCTCGCCCTGCTGCTGCTGTTCATGGTGGGCGAGGTGATCGCCGGGCTCGTCGCACGGTCGCTTGCGTTGATCTCCGACGCCGGGCACATGCTCACCGACACGGCGTCGATCCTGTTCGCCCTGGTGGCGATGCGTCTCGCGCTACGCCCCCCACGCGGCGGGTTCACCTACGGGCTCAAGCGAGCCGAGATCCTCTCCGCGCAGCTCAACGGCGCCACCCTGCTGGTGCTGGCGGGGCTGTTCTTCTACGAGGCGGTGCGGCGGCTGCTGGCGCCTCCGGAGGTCGAAGGCGGCCTGGTCCTGGTCACCGCGCTGGTCGGGATCGTGGTGAACCTCGCGGCCACCTGGCTGCTGAGCAGGGCCGACAGGTCCAGCATCAACGTCGAAGGCGCCTACCAGCACATCCTGAACGACCTGTTCGCGTTCATCGCCACGGCCGTGTCCGGGGTGGTGGTCATGGTCACCGGGTTCGCGCGGGGTGACGCCATCGCGACCCTGGTCGTCGCCGCCCTGATGCTGAAGGCCGGGTACGGCCTGGTCCGCGACACCTCGCGCATCTTTCTGCAGGCCGCGCCGTCCGGGCTCGTGCCCGCCGAGATGGGGGCGCGGCTCGCGAGCCAGCCGGGGGTCGCGGAAGTGCACGACCTGCACGTCTGGGAACTCACCTCCGGGTACGCCTCGGTGTCCGCGCACGTGTTCGCCGGCCCCGGCAGCGACTGCGGCGCGCTGCGACGCCACCTGCACGAGGTGCTCGTCGCGGCTTACGGCATCACGCACACCACTCTGCAGGTCGATCCGGTCCCGCCCGGCGCCGGCGCGGGGACGTGCGTCGATGTGTTCCACTGCACCGACCCGCACGGGCCGCACTACCGGTCTCCCCGGAACTGACCGCCGATGACACGCGGAGGGAACCGCGTTCACGTGTCCGCCGCCCTGACGGTGGTCGTGGTGGCCTGCCTGGCCGGCGTCGCGTGTTCCGGCGGGACGGGCGAGGACACGCTGGAGCGCGTGCGCGCCGCCGGAGTCCTGCGGGTCGCGCTCACGCAGGCCAACCCGCCGTGGAACTTCCTCGACCGCGACGGCCGCCCCGCCGGGTACGACGTGGACGTCGCCCGCGCGGTGGCCGGGCGGTTGAAGGCCGCGCGGGTGGAGTTCGTCGGATCGGACTACGCGAGCTTCATCGGCGGCGTCCGCGCCGACCGCTTCGACATCGTGATCTCCGGCCAGACGATCACGGCCCGCCGCGGCGAACAGGTCGGCTTCTCGCGGCCCTATGCCGTCAACGGCGTGTCGGTCTTCGTGCGGCGGGGCGAGACCGCGATCCGCGGGGTGGACGACCTGGCCGGCAAGCGGATAGCGGTGTCGGAGGGCACCGTCGAGGCCGAGTTCGCCCGCGCGAACATCCCCGGCGCCGACCTGAGGATCTACAGGAACGCCACGCTCGGCCTGACCGACCTGTCCTGGGGGCGCGCGGACGCCGCCCTGGTGTCCCGGTTCCTCGGTCTCCACCTGGCCGCGGCCAAGGGGCTGGCGATCAGGCCCGCCGGGCCGATCCTGCGCACCGACGCGCTCGGCATGTCGTTCCGCAAGGAGTCCACGGCGTTCAAGCGGGAGGTCGACCGTGCCGTCGGCGACATGATCTCCGACGGCACGCTGTCGTCCATCTCCCGCCGCTGGTTCGACGGCCTCGACATGGCGGCCGAGTTGCGCGCGCTCGCGCCGGACCTGGGCGGCCCCAGGTAGGCGAACGACAGGAAAGGGAGGGCTGATGGATCTGATCACCGCGTCGCTGCCCGGCCTGCTGAACGGGCTGGCGATCACCGTCGTCCTGGGGGGTGTGTCGTTCGCCCTGGGCTTCCTGATCGGCGGTCTGATCGCGCTGGCGAGGATCTCCCGCTTCGGCGCGCTCAAGGTGGCCGCGATCGCCTACGTCTCGGTGTTCCGCGGTACTCCGCTGCTCATCCAGCTCATGCTCGTCTACTTCGGGCTTCCGCAGCTCGGCGTCCGCGTCCCGCCCATCCCGTCGGCGATCCTCGCCTTCACGCTCTACTCCGCCGCCTATATGAGCGAGAACCTCCGCGGCGGCGTCCTGGCCGTCCACGCCGGTCAGTGGGAGGCCGCCGGCTCCCTCGGGATGCCGTACCACCGGATCATGCGGCGGATCATCTTCCCGCAGGCGCTGCGGGTGGCGACCCCGGCCATCGGGAGCCGCTTCATCGCGTTGATGAAGGACACGTCCCTGGCCTCGGTGATCACCGTCGTCGAGCTCACCCGGGTCGCGGAGAGCGTCGGATCCTCCTCCTTCCGGTACGTGGAGGCGTTCGTGATCGCCGGCGTCGTCTACTGGCTGGTCAACGGCCTTCTGTCCGCCGGGCAGGAGGTCCTGGAGCGGCGGATGGCGAGGGCCTACGCATGAACGCGGTGGCCATCGAAGCGCGGGGACTGCACAAGCGCTTCGGCGAACGGCAGGTTCTCAAGAGCGTCGATCTGACCGTGCGCGCCGGCGAGGTCGTGGCGGTCATGGGGCCCTCCGGGGCCGGCAAGACCACCCTGATCCGGTGCCTCACCATGCTGGAACGGCCCGACGCGGGAACGATCCGCGTCCAAGGGCGCACGGTGGACTGCTCCTCGCCGCCGGACCGCCACCAGCGGCGCGCGATCCGCGACATCCGGATCCGTACCGCGACGGTGTTCCAGGAGTTCCACCTCTTCCCTCACCTCACGGTGCTGGAGAACGTCATCGAAGGGCCGGTGGCGGTGCGGCGTCTGCCCCGCTCCTACGCCGTCGAGGTCGGCGAGCGCCTGCTCGCGCGCCTGGGCATCGGCGACCGGCGAGACCAGTACCCGGCGAGGCTCTCGGGCGGGCAGCGGCAGCGCGTGGCCATCGCCCGGGCCATGGCCATGGACCCGGAGGTCATCCTCTTCGACGAGCCGACCTCCGCGCTCGACCCCGAGCTCGGCGACGCCCTGCTCGCCACGATGCGCGGCCTCACGGCGCGCGGCATCGCGATGGTGCTGGTCACCCATGACGTCGCCTTCGCCGGGCGGATCGCCGACCGCGTCGTCTTCATGGACGCGGGCTACATCCTCGAAGACCACCCGCCCCGCGTCTTCTTCAGCGACCCCTCCACTGCCCGCGCCAAATCGTTCTTGCGGCTGATGCCGGACCCGGAAACCCCTCCTCCGGCGCTGGAGAACACCAGCTGATCCCCGGCGCGAGGACACTCCGTCGGGAGAGCCGTACGGCCCTCCCGACGGAGGTGTGACCGGTCAGTGCGCGAGCAGCAGCAGGGCGCCGATCCCGACGGCGGCGGCCGCGGCCACCGTCACCTGCCACCTCGACAGCCCGCCCCGCTCCCGGGTGGCCAGCTTCAGCCCCACGAACGCCGTCCGGAGCATCACGCCGGTGACCAGCGCCAGCAACACCGGAACGGCGCCCCCCGGGATCGGACCGACGAAGGCGGTGACGACCCCGACGGCCGGGCTCAGGCAGGCGGCGACCATCCACGGGGCCACGCGTTGCCCCGCGATGTCCAGGAGGGCCGTCAGCGCGAGCCCTTCGCTGGCGGAGTGCACCATCAGCGCCAGGACGACGACCACCGACCCGGTGAGCGCCAGCGTCGCCCCCTCGATGGCCCGGTGCGCGGTCAGCGCGGTCGCCGTGCCCATTCCCCCGAACAGCGCGGCGTCGATGGCCTGCTTGATCGGCCGGTGCCTGCCGGGCGCGTGGGCTCCCGCCGGCCGGCTCCCCGCGTGGTCGTGGCCGCATCCTTTGCGGGTGAAGTAGGTGATGACCAGGAATCCCACGGCCATGGCGATCGCGATGACCCAGAGGGCGATGCCTTCTTCCCGCGCGTCCCGCCAGGCGTCGGGGAGCATGTCGGTCACCGCCGTGATGAGCATCACCGCGGAGGCGGCCGCCAGCCAGCCCGCCAGGCGCCGGGAGTTCGCCCGGACGAGCCATGATCCCGCGAGGGTGGACAGGGATACGAGGATCACGGCGATCCATGTCCCGCTACGGGGTGCCTGTCCGTTCAGTACGGGCCCTCCGGCCTGTAACCAATGGTTCAGCATGATCGGCGTCCTTTGCTGGTCCGGCGGCTTCCGCGGTCCGGCCGAGCGGCCCGGTGTCCTCCGCCGCGGGGTGCTCTGTCACGGTGGCCCGTGCCGGGGAGGGGTCCAGTTCGCGCAACAACGCGCCCGCCTGACGTTCCAGATTCCGGATGAGCCCTTGGATCTGCCGGGCCTGGCCGGCGGCGGCGTGCTCCACGGCGTCCGCCCGGGCGTGTGCCTGGGTGATGATCTCGGCCGCCTGCTCGTGGGCGTCGCGGATCACCTGGTCGGCGGCCTGCTGGGCGACGGCGACGATGCGCGCCACGTTCTCGCCGGCCGAGGTGGCGGACGGGCCGCCGGAACGGGGGGGCGAGCCGAGCCGGGCGGTCAGGGTGGCTCTCTCGTGCAGGAGCCGGGTCAGCGTGACCTCGACCTGCGCGAGGAAGCCGTCCACCTCCGCCATGGCGTACCCCTCGCGGAAGCGGACGGTGGAGAACACTTTGTGATGGACGTCGGCCGGGCTCAACCCGCCGCCGTCACGGTGATCCGAGGTGACCGCCGGCATCGAGGTCCCGGTCACGACGTGCTCCGGTATGTGATCTCGATGCGGGTCGTGGTCCCGGTGTCGGTCTGACATGGCCTGCCTCACCAAGCCCTTCAGGCGCCGCGGAGGGTGCGGTGCACATCCCGCGAATGGCCTTTTCCAGCCCAATAACAGTCCGCGACTGGATGATTACCCTGCGCCATCGGCCCGGAAACGCCAATACTGCAACCTCTGATTAGTTGTTCAGATGTAGCTGGAGCCCCAAACGGGCGTCACGGTGTGGCGGCTGACCTCGGAATGCCGTACTTCCCGCTACGAATACCGACAGAGCACATTATTACCGGGCAAAATCCCCCATTTCTGGGCGGGGCTCAGCCTGTTCCGCATTAAGCGTTCATGCGCCTTCGACGGGATATGCCGTGAAGTGTTCGTGGCGGGGAAGCTCGTGGCGCAGATGCTCACGGCTCAGATCCAGCAGCATGCGCACGTGCGCGTCCGCGAGCCGGTAATAGATCATCCGTCCGCTGCGGCGGCTCGTCACGATGCCCGCGGTCCGGAGCAGGCGGAGAGCATGGGAAACGGCGGTATCCGTCACCTCGACGACCGACGCCAGGTCACAGACGCACAGCTCGCCGGATTCGAGAAGCGCGTACAGGAGCTGCGCGCGTGTGGGATCGCCGAGCAGACGAAAGAGATCGGCCAGCCGCGACGCCTCCTCGGCCCTGAGAAGCCGATCACGCGCCTCCGCCGGCCTGCTTTCCTCCGGCCCCTGCTCCGCACATCGATGCAACCCGCCGACCTCCGTAGGCGCTGAAAGGGATGGCGTCAAGCGTCCACGCTGTGATGTTACCGCCGATATATCGGTGAAGCGAAGACGGCATTGGCCAGGCGTTCCCCGGAATATTCGGTGATCTGCGCCGACGCCGTCCCCGCGTGAGTTTCATCGCCTTTCGGGTAAAGTGACGTACTCGCCGTCCACGGCGTCGAGACTATTCCTTGATGACGTCGTCGCGGGGACCGCCGTAAACAGGGTTCCTGTCGAAGCGCTCACCGGTGACGAGCAGGCGGATCAGACCCGGCCGGCGGACGGACTCCTCCGCCTCCCAGACGATCCAGTCGTCGCCGACCGGTTCGGTCTGCGTGCGAAGCTCGCCGAAGCCGCCCGGGTTGTCCGGCGCGACCGCCATGATCAGATAGGTGACCTCCAGGCCACGCCTCGTGAGCTCGGGCAGCACCTCCCCGACCGTCTTCTCGTCCACCCGGAAATCGGCGAGCGAGCGGCCCTTGGTGGTCGCCGTCCGATAGTCGGGCTCGATCGCCTTCGGCTCGTGCGACGTGTCGGGCACGAGGACGCACGGGGCGACCGGGCCGCTCATGAGGATCGTGCTGGTCCAACGGTCGCTGATCGTCCAGACGAACGTCTGGCCCGGCTTGAACAGCTTGGTGTCGATCCGCATCTGCCAGCCCTGCCCGGCCTCGTCCCCGGGAATGTTCTCGGGCACGGAGTACAGGCCGCGAGGAATGTCCCGGACAAGGGCGCCACGCGGCTCCTCGCACCACATGCCCGGCGGCGCGTAGTCGACGACGGCCGGGACGTTGAGCTCCGCCAGACGCTTCGCCAGCCCCGCCTTGTCGCGGAAATCCCGGACCTGGACGTACACGACGCCGTCCGGGTCCTTGGTGACCGCGTAGGAGGAGGTGCCGTCGTCCTTCAGCAGGCTCGGCCCCACCACGACGCCCGCGGCGAGCAGCCCCGCGCCGATCAGCCCCACGGTCAGCCGCCGGGCGGAGTGCCGCCGAGGGCGGACGGCGGACGGTTCGGCCTGCTCGGCGCTGATCGCGGCCAGCAGCTTTCGCGCCCCGGGGCCGGCCGCGTCCCCGCCCGGCCTGCCCGGTTCCACCCGGGCCAGCTTCCGTGTGATCACGTCGATGTCGTCGATGTGCTTCATGAGAACCGTCCCTCGGTCGGGTTCAGCCGGCTTTCCGGTGCGAAACGCACGTCCGCCTCGGCGAGCGCGCGGGCGAAGCGCCTGCGGGCGCGGTGGAGCCTGACGCGTACGGCGTTGCGCGACAGGCCGAGCACGGTGGCGATCTGCCGCCGGTCCAACCCCTCCCAGGCGACCAGGGACAACAGTTCCCGGTCGGCGTCGGGCAGGGTGCGGAAGATCTGCGCGATCGCCGTCAGCTCGACCCCGCTGTCGGGCGCGGTCCCGTACAGGTCGGCCATCTCGGCGTCGAGCTCCACGCTGAGGGCCTGGCGGCGCACCTCGCCCCGATAGTGATTGGCCAGCACCTTGCGCGCCACGCCGTACAGCCACAGCGTGGCCTGCTCTCCCTCCGGCACTTCGCCGATGCGCCGCCAGGCGACGGCGAAGGTCTCCGCCACGACGTCCGCCGCGTCCTGCGGCGAGACACAGCGACGGGCCGCGTATGCCGTGATCCGGCCATATGTCTCTCGGTACACGGACTCGAACCTGGCCGGCTCACCAGCCACGGGCCGGTCCCGTCCCCGATGTCGTCGGCATCCCCATGGCCGCCTCCTTTTGCCGCGTCGTACGGACACCTAGGCCTATGTCGGGAGCCGGGCCATCATTTCGCGGCACGACGCGGAGATTTCCGTCGTCGCCCGGCACCGGCGATGAGGAGACACCTTGGGGGTACGACACGGAATCTCCGCGACGGCACAAGCCGCGACGGTCCGATCGCGTTCGGTAACATCACCATGTATTTGATCTTGGATGTGCCGGCGCTCTGCGTGGGAGAGGCGGACCATTGAGCGGATTGGCCGCTGCCGTGTCGCTGCTGGGGTTCGCGCTGCTCATGGTCGGTGTGACCTACGGCGCGGCCCGGTGGGCGCGGGTGAGCGCCGTCCCGGTGGCCGCCTGCCCCTTCGAGTCCGGGCTGGCGCCGGCCGAGCACGCGGTGAGCAGGTTCCACGTGCGCTGGTACCCGGTGACGATGCTGTTCCTGGCCTTCGACATGGAGATGGTGTTCATGTACCCGTGGGTGCGGGTCATCTCCGCCGTCGGCCTCGGCGCCGTGATCGAGATGTTCGTCTTCCTGGTGATCCTCCTCGCCGGTGTCACCTACGCGTGGCGGGAGGGCGCGCTGCGATGGACCTGACCGCCGTGCTGCTGCGCGCCGTGGCCGCCCGTCCGCACGTGCTGCTGGCCACGCCGCCCGGTGGCACGCGGGTACGGCTGGCGGCGGAACGGGAACTGCGCCTGCGCGACCTTCCGCTCGCGCTCACCCCGGCCGACGCCGACATCCTGCTCGTCGCGGGTCCTTGCGGTCCGGAGCTGGCGCCGGCGCTCGACCGGCTGTGGCGGGACATGCCCGCCCCGCGCGTCCGGACACAGGTGGACGACGCCGACGACGTCGCCGGGGCCATCGAAGCGGCCCGCTCTCACGTGGCCGGCCCGGCCGCGCCCGTCACCGACGCCGGACGGGACCCGGGCCGAGAACACGAGGACGACACGGGCGGCGACAGCGGTGACGGGAACGGCGAGACGGAGATGCCGGCCGGGTTGCCGATGGCCGAGCAGGGCCCCGACCGCGACGGGCTGACGCTCGACCGGCTGCACGTCGCCCTCGGGCCGTTCCTCGCCGACTGGCCGGGCGGCCTGACCCTGCGCGTCACCGTGCAGGGCGACGTCATCCAGCGGGCCGTGCTCGCGGAGCCCGCGCCGAGCCACGCGCCGCCCTTCTGGACCGAACCGTGGGCCCGTGCCGCCGCGGGGGAGCGGGTCACCACCGGGGAGGCGAGCCGGCGCCGGGCCGCCGGCCACCTCGACAGCTTGGGACGGCTGCTGTCCGTGGCAGGCTGGCCGGCGGCGGCCACGACCGCGCGGCGGTTGCGCGACGAGCTTCTGGACGGCGCGGAACCCGCGAGGGTCGGACCGGGCGTCCGGCGTTTCGCGCGGCGGGCCGGCCGGTCGCGCACGCTGTCCTGGATGACCCGCGGCCTGGGCCCGCTGCCGGCGGGCGAGGCGGCGGCCGCGGGCGTCGGCGGGCCGGCGGCGCGGGCGGACGGCGACGTGACGGCCCGCTACCGGCTGTGGCTCACCGCCGTCCTGGAGGACCTGGATCGGCTGGAGGAACCGGGCCCGCTCGATCCCACGCGCGACGCGGGCCCGCGTGGCCTGGCGCGCGGCCCGCGATCGCCGTCGGCGGCCTTGGCCGCGGTGCTGCCGGCGCTGCTGGAGGGCGCCGAACTGGCCGCGGCCCGGCTGATCGTGGCCAGCCTCGATCCCGACCCGGACGAACTGGCGGCGCGGCCCGCGGAAGCCGCCCATGGGTGAGGTCACGCCGTGGTGGGGCCTGTTCGCGGTCCCGGCCCTCCTGGTGGCCTTCGCGCTGAGCGCGGTGGTCTGTGACGCCGCGCTGTCCGCGCGGGACGCCGGACGGCCGATCACCATGGGCATGCCGGTCCGTCCCCTGCTGGAAGTGCCGCGCCTCCTCGTGGCGCAATCCCGCCGGCTGCCCGCTTCCGACGTGCCGCTGTGGCGGATCGGCGTGATCACGGTGCCCGTGGCGGCGGTGCTGGCCGTTCTGGTCGTCCCCGTCGGGAACACGGCGGTCGCCGACCTGGCGGTGGGCGTCGTGTGGTTCAACGCGATGGAAGTGCTGACCTGGGCCGGGCTGTGGCTGGCCGGCTGGGGGCCGAACGCCGTGTTCAGCCTCATCGGCGGGTACCGCTTCCTCGCGCAGGGACTCGCGTACGAACTTCCGTTGATGTTCGCGCTCATGACGCCCGCCATCGGGGCCGAGTCGCTGCGGGTCGGCGACATCGTCGCCGCTCAGGGCCGTCTGTGGTTCGTGGTGTGGATGCCGCTGGCGTTCGTGGTGTACCTCGCGGGCGTGCTGGCGTTCAGCTTCTTCGGGTGCTTCGCCTACCCGACCGGCCGGGACATCGCCGGAGGGCTGCTCGGCGAGGCGTCCGGCGCCGACCGGCTGCTGCTGTCGGCGGGCCGGTGGCTGCTGCTGGCGGCGGGATCGGCCATGGCCGTCCCGCTGTTCCTCGGCGGCGGCTCCGGCCCCGTACTGCCCGCCTGGACGTGGTCGGTGATCAAGACCTTGGCCGTGCTCGCCCTGCTGGTCTGGGTACGACGGCGGCTCCCGTTGATCCGCGCCGACCGCTATGTGGAGTTCGCCTGGGTTGTCGTCCTGCCGTTGTCCATCCTTCAGGCGTTCGTCCCGGCGCTGGTCGTCCTGAACAGCCGTTAGGGGGTGGCACTCGTGGTGGTGGCGTCGTTCTGGGTCCTCGGGGTGCTGGCCCTGGTCAGCGGCGGGCTGGTGTTCCGCTTCACCTCCATGGCCAGGGCGACGATCGCCCTGCTGACGTCGCTGATCTGCGTGGGCGGCGAGGTGGTGCTGCTGGGACTGCCGTACCTGGGGGTCGTCACCATCCTGATGATGGTCATGGAGATGGCCATCATGGCGGTGTTCATGATCGCTTACATGATGAACCCGGCGGGCCTGACGCCGATGTCGATGTTGCACAACAAAGGCGGCTCCCTGGCCGTCAGCGGCACCGTCTTCGTGGCGCTGGCCGCCGGGATCTTCCTGGTGCCCTGGCCGCGGCGGGCCGGCTCGCCGCCGCCGGACACGACGTTCCAGGTGGGCGAGTCCCTCATGGGGGCGCAGATGCTGACGATGATCGTGCTCGGGTTCGCCCTGCTGGCCACGATCGTGGGCGCGATCGTGCTGTCCACCCGCCGCGGACGCTACGACCGGTTCGGCGACGACCTCGACCGGCGCCCGCCGCGTGACCCCGCCGGCGGAGGGGTGGGCCGATGACCCTGCACCTGGTCCTCCTGCTGGCCGCGGGGCTCTTCGCGATCGGCCTGTTCGGCGCGCTGACCCAGCAGTCCATCGTGATGATCATGATGGGGATCGAGCTGATGATCGGCGGCGTCATCGTCGGCGCCGCCGCGTTCTGGCGCTTTCTCGCGCCCGCCGCGGCGAGCGGGCAGGTCATCGTCGTGGCCGCCGTCGTGGCGATGGCCGTCGAGATGGCCATGGGCTTCGCCGTCACCACCGCCATCTTCCGGACCCGTCAGATCGACATGACGGACATGGCCAAGGATCTCGAAGGATGAGCGCGCTCCTGTGGGCGCTCGTCGCCGTCCCCCTGGTCGCCGGCGCGTGGCTCGCCCTCGCGGGGCACCACGTCGACCGGTACGTCCCCGCGCTGGGCGTCGCCGCGGCCGGGGCGACGCTCGCCCTCGCCGTCGCCGCGGCGGCGCTGCGGCCCCGGGCGAGCGCGCCGCTCTTCGCCGGGATCCGCGCCGGGCTGGACGTGGACGGCCTGTCCGCCGTCATGGTGGTCACGGTCGCCGCGGTGACCGTCGCCGTGCTCGTCTTCTCCGCGGGCGAGTTCGGCGGCGGCGAGAACCGGGGCCGGTTCTTCGGGCTCATGCTGATCTTCGCCGGCGCCATGCTCGTGACCGTCACCGCCACCACGCTGCCGGTGCTCCTGATGGCGTGGGAGGTGATGGGGGCCATGAGCTGGGCGCTGATCGGATACTGGTGGCGCCGGCGCGAGCGGGTGCGCGCGGCCGACATCGCGTTCCTCACCACCAGGACCGCCGACCTCGGGCTCTATCTCGCCGCCGGGGCGGCGCTGGCCGGCGGCGTCGGCACGCTGAGCCTGAACGCGTTGCCGGCCGCCGCGTCGCCCTGGCTGCACGTGGTCACCGCCGGAGTCGTGCTCGCCGCGTTGGGCAAATCCGCGCAACTGCCCTTCTCGTTCTGGCTCTCGCGGGCGATGCAGGGCCCGAGCCCGGTCTCCGCGCTGCTGCACTCGGCCACCATGGTCGCCGCCGGCGCCTACCTCCTGCTGCGGCTGGAGCCGCTGCTCGCCGCCACCGGCTGGGCCGAGCCGTTCGTCGCCTGGGCCGGCGCCGTCACCGCGCTGGTCCTGGGGCTCGTCGCGGTCGCGCAGACCGATCTCAAGCAACTGCTCGCGGCCTCCACCGCCGCCCAGGTGGGATTCATGGTGCTCGCCGCCGGAAGCGGCGCCGTCGTCGGCGGAACCATGCAGCTCATGGCCCACGCCGCGACCAAGGCCGGGCTGTTCCTGGCCGCCGGGGCCTGGCTGACCGCCCTCGGCACCAAACAGCTTCCCGCGCTGCGCGGCGCGGCCAGAACCTACCCCGTCACCGGTGCCGCCTTCACCACGGGGGCGCTGACCCTGGCTGGGCTCCCGCCGCTGTCGCTGTGGGCCACCAAGGACGAGATCCTGGCCGCGGCCGTGGAGCGCGGCCTCTGGCTGTACGGCGTCGGCCTGGCGGCGGCCGCCGTCTCGGCGCTCTACAGCGTCAAAGCGCTGTGGTACGTGTGGCGCCCGCCGCCCGCGAACGCCGGGGACGGCTATGACACCGAGCGCCAGGGCACCCGGCGCGTCACGCGGATGATGACATCGCCGCTGGTGGCGCTCGCGTTCGCCGCCGCCACGCTGGGAGTGTTCGCGCTTCCGGGGCTCTCCGCGTGGCTGCGCGCGGCCGTCGGCGGCGCCGGTGAACCTTCCCCCCACGGGTGGGAGCTCGGCCTGTCGGCGGTCGTCGCGCTCGCCGCCGCGGCGTTCGCCTGGTGGGGCCGGAGCCGCCACGTCGTGATGCCGGTGGAGCACAGGCGATGGGCGGTCCGTTGGCTGGGGCTGGACCACGGCGCGCACGCGCTGGTGGCCCGGCCCGTGATGGCACTGGCCCGGCTGCTGGCCGCCTTCGACGACCGCGTCCTCGACGGCGCCGTCCGGGGGGCCGGGCGGATGGGCATGACCGTCGCCCGGCTCTCGGCGCGTTTCGACGACAACGGGATCGACGCGTCGGTCGGCGCGGTCGCGGCCGGGGCGCGCCGGCTGGGCCGGTGGGCGCGTCGTCCGCAGACCGGCCTGCTGCACCAGTACTACGTCCAGGCCGCGATCGGTTTCGGGGTGCTGCTCCTCCTCCTGCTGCTGGTGAGGTGACCCCGTGCTCACCGTGGTCACCTTCCTGCCGCTGCTGGCGTGCGCCGTCCTGCTGGTGTCGCGCGGGCTTCCCGACCGTGCCCGCGTCTGGGTGTGGATCGCCACCGCCGCGGCCGACCTGGCGCTCGTCGTCGTCCTGTGGGCGGGGTTCGGCGCCGGCGGCGGCCTGCGGTACGAGCAGCGGGTGCGCTGGATCCCGAGCGCCGGGGTGAGCTATCACGTGGGCGTGGACGGCCTGTCCCTGCCGCTGGTGGCGCTCACCTGCCTGCTCTTCCTCGCCGTCGCCGTGTACTCGCTGCGGGAGAACCGCAGGGTCCGCTCCTACACGTGCCTGTTCCTCTTCCTGCAGACCGTGTGCCTGGGGTTGTTCGTCGCGCTGGACCTCATCTTGTTCTTCGTCTTCTTCGACCTGTCGATCGTCGGCATGTTCTTCGTCATCGCGGGCTGGGGGCACGGCGAGCAGGGCCGTGCGGCGGCGCTCAAGTTCTTCCTGTACACCTTCATCGGCTCGCTCGCCCTGCTGCTCGGCTTCATCGGCCTGTACCTGGCCGCCACGCCGCACACCTTCGACATGCTCGACCTGACCCGGGCGAACCCCCTGGCCGGCCGGGGCGCGTACGCGGCGCTGGTCCTGCTGGCGATCGGCGTCGGCCTGGCCGTCAAGACCCCGACCGTCCCCTTCCACACCTGGCTGCCTCCGGCGCACACCGACGCGCCCGCGACCGGGTCCGCCATACTCGCGGGCGTCCTGCTGAAGATGGGCACCTACGGCTTCGTCCGCGTCGCGATGCCGCTGCTCCCGAGCACCTGGCGTGATTACGCCATGGTCTTCATCGTCGTCGGCGCGGTCTCCGCCGTGTACGGAGCCCTGGTGGCCCTGGGGCAGACGCACTTCAAACGCATGATCGCCTACACGTCCGTCAACCACATGGGCTACATCATCCTCGCCGTCGGCGCCGCGGGCGTGCTGGCGGGCACCGACGCCCAGGCCCGTGCCCTGGCCGTCACCGGAGCCGTCACCCAGATGGTCAGCCACGGCCTGCTCACCGCCGCTCTCTTCCTGCTCTCCGGCGTGCTCTACGACCGGGGCGGCACCTACGAGATGGATCAGTACTCCGGACTGGCCGCACCCTCGCCGAAGCTGGCCACCGCGACCGGTGTCGCGGCGTTCGCGAGCCTGGGCATACCCGGCTTCTCCGGCTTCATCGCGGAGTTCCAGATCTTCACCGGCAGCCTCGCCTCGCAGGCGGTGGCCACCGCCATCGCCCTGACCGGCATCCTCATCACCGCCGCGCTGTTCCTGAGGGCGCTGCGCGGCATGTTCATGGGCTCCGTCCGCCTGCCATCCTCCGTCGGAGCCGGGGGCTTCCGTGACCTGGTCGCCCCTGAGACGTTCTCCATCGCGCCGCTGCTGACGCTCGGGCTGGTCATCGGCGTGGCGCCGCGCTTCCTGCTGGACGTCATCGAACCGGCCAGCCGCACGTTGGTGGGCCTGGTCGCCCGGTGAACGAGAACCTCGCCGCCCTCATCCCCGAGACGGCGCTGCTCGGCGCCGCCGTCGCCGGCCTGCTCGCCGGGTCATGGCTGCCCCGCCGCCGCCAGTGGGTCGTCGCGGCCCTGGCCGCCGCGGCCTGCGTGACCGGCGTCGCCGCCACCGCCGTCACGATGGCCGGCGGGCGAGGACAACTGGTCTTCTCCGGCACGTTCGCCGTCGACACCGCCACGGACGCGGGACGGCTGATCGTGCTCGGCGCCTTGCTGCTCGTCTGCGCCATGTCGGTGGAGAGCGTGCGCGGGCATGAGCGCGAAACCGAGTACTACGTGCTGCTGCTCCTGACCGGCGCGGGCACCCTCGCCATGGTCGGCGCCAACGACCTGCTGACGCTCTTCGCGGGCTACCTTCTCGCCAGCGTCCCGGCCTACGCGCTCGCCGGCTTCGCCAAGGACGCCTCCAGTACCGAAGCCGCCCTGAAGTACTACCTGATGGGAGCCCTGACGGGCGTCGTCATGCTCGCCGGGGTGAGCGTCCTCTACGCCGCCGGCCACGCCACCCTGTACGGAGACCTGCGCCAAGCGCTGCCGTCCGCCCCCTACGGGCTGGTCGCCGTCGGCCTCGTCGCGGTGCTGGCCGGACTGCTGTTCAAGATCGGCGGGGTGCCGGCCCACTTCTGGGTGCCCGACGTGACCGACGGCGCCATGGCGCCCGTCGCCGCGTACGTCACCACCCTCCCCAAGATCGGCGGGCTGATCGCCGCCTTCCGGCTCCTGCACCAGGCCCTGCCCGCGAGTGACGTCAACTGGCCGCTGCTGCTCGCCGTGCTGGCCGCCCTGTCCATGACGCTCGGCAACCTGGCCGCGTTCTTCCAGACCTCTGTCAAGCGGCTGCTCGCCTACTCCACCATCAGCCAGGTCGGCTACCTGCTCATGGCCGTGGCCGTCGCCACCCGCACCGACCTCGCCCAGCCGGCCCTGTTGTTCTACCTCGCCGCCTACGCCCTCACCAACCTCGGCGCGTTCGCCGTCGTCACCGAACTCCCGGACGCCCGCACCCTCGCCGACTACCGCGGCCTCGCCCGCAGCCGCCCCGCCCTGGCCGCCGTCCTGGTCGTCTGCCTGCTCGGCCTGGTGGGAACCCCGCCCACCGGCGTCTTCCTCGGCAAACTGGAAGTCTTCACCGCCGCCATCAACGGCGGCTACACCTGGCTGGCCGCCCTCGCCGTGGCCAACACCGTCGCCTCCCTCTTCTACTACCTCCGCTGGCTCGCCCCCCTCTTCCACCCCGCCGTACCGACCAACGCCCACACCACCACCGGCCACTGGCCCGCCACAACGGCCTACCTCGCAGCCACCTCCTCCCTAGCCCTCGGCCTCGCCGGCGGAGCCGTCCTTCCGCTCTTCACCGGCGCCCTGCTCCCGTGACCGGGCGTATCAGGGCTGCTGTGCCACGGCGCGCAGGGTGTTGAGTTTGTGGCGGCGGCTGAAGGTTTCGATCGTCGTGGGGTCGGCGCCGGAGGTGATCAGGTGGAGGAGGGTGTCGTGTTCGTCTACTGACTCGCCGGCGCGGGCGGGGATCATGCTGAAGCTGGTTCGGCGGAGCAGGTCGAGGCGTTGCCACTCTCGTTCAAGTAGGCCGCGTACGTGGAGGTTCGGGCATTTCTCGCACAGCAGCTCATGGAAGTCGTGGTTGAGGCGGGTGAAGGCGAGGGGGTCGAAGCGGGTCAGGCTGGTGCGCATCTTCTTGTTGAGCGCGTGCGCCTTGTGCAGGGTCTGGGCGTCGAGGTGCGGGACGGCCGCGGCGGTCGCGTAGCCCTCCAGCAGGGCGAGGGCCTCCATGGCGGCGCGGTACTGCTCGACGTCGAAGCTGGCCACCTGGGCGCCGACGTTGAGTTGGTAGGTCACCCACCCTTCGGCCTCCAGCCGGCGGACCGCCTCGCGGACCGGGACCGCACTGATGTCCAGGTCGCGCGCCACCTGGTCGAAGACGAGACGGGTGCCGGGCCCGTACGTGTCGTCCGTGATGCGGTTCTTTATGATCTCGTAGGCTTGGTCGACTTTGGACGAACGCGCCGTTCGCGCCATTTTCCCTCCTCATGCCGGCTCTCACGACCACCGGTTCGGCGCATTCCGTCGGGCGATGTCGTCGGCCGGGGCCGGCGGCTCGTCCGGCCCCGGCCGGCGACGCGCGCCGACCATCCGGGTCGTGAACTAGGGCATGTAGTTCCCGGTGCCGCTGAGCGCGACCGCGAAGAACAGGAACGGGCGCTCGACCTTGTGGAACCCGAGCGGGCAGTGCTTGGTGCCGGCGGGGATGAAGACCGAGGTCGTCGTGGTGAACACGTGCTTCTCGCCCTCGATCGTCATGTACACCTCGCCGCCGAGGTCGTTCTGCTTGGTCGGGTCGTTGCCCACGAACATCAGCACCTCGTCGTAGATGTGCTCGTGCTCGCGCACCCATTCGACCTCGTGGTCGATCTGCGACACCCAGCTGGTCGTGATGTAGGTGGACGCCTGGGCCACGTCGGCCGCGCGCATGGCGGCCAGCGGCTCGCTCAGGTTCGGCGGCAGCCGCTGGCCGGCGACGTCACCTTCGTAGACCATGTCCGAAGCGCACTCTTTGAAGTTGGTGACGAACAGGTGGTCGTACTTACCGCTCATTTCCTATTCCCTTCATCGCGCCATTGCCGCGTTTCGGCTTTGTTCATGGACCCACTGAAATGGCAGCACCTTCAGTGGGACAGGCCAATAGTACGAATGGCTTCATATCCGATCCCATTCATGCACCGAGGCAAGCCTGGTACTTTTCGCGGGCCTGTTTGCGGTACGCCGACGGCGGCGCGCCGGCCTCGCGCCGGAAGAAGCGCGAGAAGTACGAGGCGTCCTCGAAGCCCAGGCGATCCGCCACCTGCGCGCAGGTCATGTCCGTGTTCGCGAGGAGACGCTGCGCCTCGGTCAGCACCGCCGAGCGGATGATCTGTCCCGGTGTCCGCCCGGTCTGCGCGACGACCACCTCACGCAGATATCCCGAGGTGACCCCCAGGCGCATGGCGGCCGACCGCACCGTGAGAGTCGCCGACGACCGCTCTGCGACGAGTTTCGTGAATTCCACGCTCAGTTCCGTCGAGAGGCCGGCCCGCGACCCCTCGGGCGCGTGGAAACCGTCGAACCGCTGGCACAGCAGGAGCAGCGCGGAAAGCAGGTGCCGGACGATGAGGTCCGCTAGGTCGTCACCCTCGGCGTCCTCGTCGGCCATGGCCGCGAGCAGTCCTTCGAGCCTCGGGATCTGCCCGGCGTCGGGGCACAGCATGTTCGGGTACTGGTTGAAGTCCACGGAACCGGGCGCTCCCGGCCCCGCGAGAAAGGACTCGTCGAAGACGACCACGGTTCCGTCCAGGGGTTCCGGAGTCACCCAGGCGTGTACCTGCCCCCGGCGGACCAGGTACAGCCGGTTCGCCGCGATCGGGTACGCCGTGCCGTCGATGACGTGCGTCCCACGTCCCTCGCGGACGTAGAGGATCTCCAGGAACTCGTGCCGGTGCGGGATCGCCGCGGTCTCCCGCGGTCCGTGGCTGAGCACGGGGCCGATCTCGAACTGCGGCGCGTCCCGCACCCCTCCTCCCTCGATCACGTGGACGGGAAGCGGCGAACGAGAGGCTCTGGTCATGGTCCTCGTCCCTTCGTGCGGGCGCCGGAGACGCGGGGCCGCGTCTCCGGCGCGTCGTCAACCGGCGGCCGCGGACACCTCCAGGGTGTCCGCGAGCAGGGCCTGGGTGTAGCCGTGCCGCGGTTCGGTGAGCACCGCGTCGGTGCCGCCGTGCTCGACGACGTGCCCGCCGCTCAGCACGATGACGCTGTCGGCGAGGCTGCGGACCACGGCGAGGTTGTGGGTGACGAACACCATGCCGAGCCCGTCGTGCAGCAGGCTTCGCAGCAACTCGAC
Organism: Sphaerisporangium siamense; assembly: GCF_014205275.1. Taxonomy (NCBI): domain Bacteria; kingdom Bacillati; phylum Actinomycetota; class Actinomycetes; order Streptosporangiales; family Streptosporangiaceae; genus Sphaerisporangium; species Sphaerisporangium siamense. The sequence continues at coordinate 1,052,286 of NZ_JACHND010000001.1, read as the reverse complement.
GATGGCCGCCTGCACGGACACGTCCAGCGCCGAGGTGACCTCGTCGCAGATCAACACGGTCGGCTCACAGGCGAGGGCCCGGGCGATGGCGACCCGCTGGCGTTGCCCGCCGGACAGCTCCGCGGGGTACCGGAAGGCCAGGTGGGCCGGGAGCTCCACCCGTTCCAGCAGCTCAGCCACTCGCTGTCGCGCGGCCTTGGCGCCGAGCCCGAAGAAGTGCCGCAGCGGCTCGGCCACGCTGTCGCCGACCGTGCCCCGCGGGTTGAGCGAGCCGTACGGGTTCTGGAAGATGTACTGCATGGACCGGCGCTGGTCCTGGTCCCGCCCGCCGGCGGTCGGCGCGAGGGGCGCCCCGCCGAGTTCGACCGAGCCGCCCCAGCGTTCCTGCAGCCCGATCAGGCTGCGCGACATGGTCGTCTTGCCGCTGCCGGACTCGCCGACGACCGCCAGGCATTCCCCCTGGACCACGTCGAACGAGACGTCGAAGAGCACCTGACGGTCGCGGTAGCCGGCGGTCAGGTCCCGCACGCGAAGGAGCGGGGTCTCGCCCGGCGCGGCGTCCCGCACCGCGGAGGCGGGTGCGGCGGCGCTCTGACGCGGACGCTCGGGCATCTCCTCGGCGCGGATGCAACGCGCCGAGTGGCCCGGCGTCAGGTCGACCGGCGACGGCACCCGCGTGGTGCACTCGTCCACCGCGAAAGCGCAGCGCGGGGCGAAGACGCAGCCGGAGTAGGTGTCCTGCACTCCCGGAGCGCGGCCGGGGATCGACGTGAGCCGCATCCGCTCCCGGGCCGACGGCACGGCGGCGAGCAGCGCCCGGGTGTACGGGTGCGCCGGCCTGGCCACGACCTCCCTGGTGGGGCCCTCTTCCACGATCATGCCGCCGTACATCACGGCGACCCGGTCGGCGACCTCCCCGATCACGGCGAGGTCGTGGGAGACGTAGATGGCCGCCATCTGGTTGTCCGCGCACAGCCGGGCCACCAGGGAGAGCACCCGCGCCTGCGTGGTGACGTCCAGGCCCGTCGTCGGCTCGTCCAGCACGGTGAGCCGGGGACGCGGCGCGACCGCCATGGCCAGCGCCACCCGCTGCTGCTGACCACCGGACAGCTCCCGGGGGCGGCGCTGCAGGAACGCGTCGTCCGACGGCAGCCCGACCGCGGCGAGCACCTCGCGGATCCGCGCGTCGACCTCCTTGGCGTCCCCGTCGAGCCCTTCCGCCAACTGGACGCCGATGCGCAGCGCCGGGTTCAGCGCCGTCGCCGGGTCCTGCGGGACGTAGGCCACCACGTTGCCGCGGAACCGGCGCAGCGCACGGGGCCCGAGCGAGAGCACGTCGGTGCCGTCGACCAGCACCTGACCGGCGGTGATCCGTGCCCCGTGCCGGGCGTAGCCCAGCATGGCCAGGGACATGGTGCTCTTGCCCGAGCCCGACTCTCCGACGACGCCGAGCACCTGACCCGGTTCCAGGTCGAACGTGGCGTTCTTGACGATGGGGCTTCCGTCGCGCAACGCGATGGTCAGGCCGCGAACCTCGATCGCACTCATTCAGTCACGCCCTCCCTCGGTCCTGGCGATCACCCGGGCGGCGCCCTCGGCGATCAGGTTGCCGCCGATCGTGAACAGCACGATGCAGGCGACCGGGGCCAGCACGGCCCACGGCATGTTCGCCAGCCCGGTCCGGTTCTCGCTGATCATCAGGCCCCAGTCCGCGGCCGGCGGCTGGATGCCGTAGCCGAGGAAGCTGATCGCGGCGAGGATCCCGATCGACCACATCAACCTCATCCCGAGCTCCACCAGCAGAGGAGAGGACACGTTGGGCAGGAAGCAGCGCAGCAGGATGGTGCGGGAGGGGATCCCGACGGTACGGGACCACATGACGTACTCGCGGTCGTTGAGCGGTCGCGCCGCGCCGCGGATCACCCGCGCGACGCCGGGCGTCATGCCGATCGCCGTCAGCACCACCAGCAGCCACGGCTTGGGCCCGATCACGGAGACGAAGAGCAGCGTGAACAGCAGGGCGGGGAACGCGAGCAGCACGTCCATGATCCGCATCAGGATGATGTCCGTCATGCCGCCGTAGAAGGCGGCCGCGATGCCGACCAGCGCGCCCAGGGCCACCGCGGCGATCGCCGCCGCCGGAGCCATCCACGCCAGGTGGAAGCCACCGGCCAGCACGCGGGACAGCACGTCGCGTCCGAGCTGGTCCGCGCCGAGTGGCAGCCCGTCGCCCGGCCCCGCGTAGGGCAGCGCGATGCTCTTGCCCGGGTCGTGCGGCGCCAGCAGCGGCCCGATCAGGGCGAAGGCCATGGTCAGCAGGACGAGCGCGCATCCCAGCCGCACCTGTCCCGAGCGAAGGATCCGCAGCGCGCCGGACCGGTTCCGCTGTGGCGCGGGGGCATCCGGGGTGCTCGGACTCAGGTCGACCGCATCGACCACTTCCGACACGGTGCTCACCTCCGCTCTCCGCTCCTGCCGGTGTGCAGCAGGTCGGCCAGTAGGTTGAAGAAGTAGTACACGGCGGCGATCACCAGCACGACGGCCTGGATGACCGGCAGGTCCCGGTTGCTGATCGAGTCGATCAGCAACGCCCCGATGCCCGGATAGCCGAACAGGTACTCGACCACCACCACGCCGCCGACGGTGAAGGCCGCCACGAGGCTCGCCGCGGGCACGGCCGGGGCGAGCGCGTTCGGGAGCGCGTGGGTGAGCAGGATCCGGGTCGGGCCGAGTCCCTTGAGCCGTGCCATCTCGACGTACTCGCTGTTGAGCACGTCGATGAAGGAGACGCGGATCAGCCGGGACAGGTACATCACGCCGCCGATCACCAAGGTGGCGACCGGCAGCGTCAGAGCCTGCGGGTGCCACCACGGCATGTCCCCCGCCGGGATCAGCGACACCGGCGGGAACCAGTGGAAGACGGTGGTGCCGAACAGCGCGACCAGCAGGGTTCCGACGACGAAGTCGGCGAGCGCGTTGGCCACCATCGACGACCAGAGGAATGTGCGGTCGAAGACGCTGTCCTTGAACTGCGCGGCGAGGATGCCGATCAGCAGCGACAGGGGCAGGATCAGCACGATCGCGAACAGGCTCAGCGTGGCGGAGTTCGCCAGCCGCTCGCCGAGCATCTGGGAGACCGGCCGGCCGCTCGCCAGCGAGGTGCCCAGGTCTCCGCCGAGTACGCCGCTCAGCCAGTCCCAGTACTGGCTCAGAAGCGAACGGTCCAGACCGAGCTGGTGCCGGAGGGCCTCGACCCGCTCCGGCGTCGCGGACATGCCGAGCATGACCTTGGCGACGTCGCCGGGCATGGCCTGGGTGGCGAAGAAGACCAGGGTCGACACCACGAACAGCATCACGACGGCCTGGACGACGATCCACCCGACCCGGCCTAGCACGGTCGTGGACCGGCGTCGAGTGAGACCGCGGCGGGGGCCTGCCGACAGGGTTGCACCGGGTAGTTCCGCGACCATTGCCGTTCCTTCGCGTCGTTCTCACCTGTGCCCGAAGGCGATGTCGATCCCAGCAGACCGGCGGGACGGCGTCTTGCACCTGCGCGCAATGCGGTTGTTGCCCAACGCACGCCGGTGGGCGTCGCGGGCCCGGCGCGGCCGTCGCGGCCCGCCCGGACGACACAGTGCTCCCGACGACAAGGGTTCGTGCGCTGCCGCACAAGACGCCTCCCGTGTCTAGCGGTTGACTCCGTCAACTGGAACCGACGTCGTGGCGACTTCGCCAGACACTCAGGAGGGAAGACCTACATGCGCTCGTCAACGTGGCAACGTCGCAGCCGGCGATGGAAGGTGGGTGCGCCAGGTCTTGCCCTGATGCTCGTCGCAGCCGCAACGGTCGCCTGCTCGCCACCGGCCAAGGAGGCCGGGTCGGGTTCGGCCGGCGGCTCCGGGGCGCTCAGCCTCGGGGTGGTCGGGGGCACGAAGGACATGCTCTATCCGTACGCGCCGCAGCAGACGATCTCCGAGGAGGTGCTCTGGCAGAACACCCTGGACCAGCTGACCACGTACGGCCAGGACGGCTCGGTCAAGTACGCCCTGGCCGAGTCGATGACGCCCAACAAGGCGCTGGACGTGTGGACCGTCAAGCTGCGGCCCAATGTGAAGCTGCACAGCGGCAAGGTCTTCGGCGCCGACGACGTCATCTTCAGCGTCAAGTCGCTGCTCACCGAGGAGGGCTATCCCTTCGCCGCGAACCTCGACTTCGTCGACCCGGACGGGCAGAAGAAGATCGACGACCTGACCGTCGAGTTCCATCTGAAGCGCCCGTTCGGCCCGTTCGCCGCGGCGTGGGCCTACAGCTCCTTCAAGATGATCGGCGCGGGTTCCACCAAGGACAAGGTGGACGGCACCGGGCCGTTCACCGTGAAGAACTTCTCCCCGGGGGCGCAGGCCGTTCTGGAACGGTACGACGGCTACTGGGGCACCAAGCCCGGGTTCGGCACGCTCAACGTGCACTTCTTCCAGGACCAGACGGCGATCACCAACGCGCTGCGGGGCGGGCAGATCGACGTCGCGCCGTCCGTCCCCTTCTCCGACGCGAAGACGCTTGAGGCCGGCGGGGTCAAGGTGCTGAAGAGCGACAGCATGAACGTGCTGTCGCTGGACATGCGCACCGACGTCGCGCCGTTCAAGGACAACCGGGTCCGCGAGGCGATGAAGCTGATCGTCGACCGGGAGCAGATCGCCAGCAACGCGTTCGGCGGGTTCGCCAAGCCGGCCAACGACTACAACGGCGTGAGCGCCTCCTGTCCCGCTCCGGACGTGTCCCAGCGCTCGCAGGACATCGCCCGGGCCAAGGAACTGCTGGCCGAGGCGGGGCAGAGCGACCTCAAGGTCGAGCTGGTGACCGACGGGGCGTTCCCCGGGATGATGGAGCTGGCCCAGTTGTTCGCCCAGCAGGCCGCCGAGGCCGGGGTCACCGTCACGGTGCGGAAGATGGACGTCGCGACGCTGCTGAACAAGTGGCTGGAGTGGCCGTTCATCATCAACATCACCAGCTCGCCGATGATCAACGCCATCACCGACCACCTGCTGCCCAAGGGCGGGAACAACGCGGCGCACTTCGACGACCCGGAGTTCAACAAGATCGCCGCCGACCTGTTCGCGAGCAGTGACACGGGCCGGCAGTGCAGCGACATCCAGAAGTTGCAGAAGATCCAGTGGGAGCGCGGTGGCAGCATCATCGCGGTCACCTCGCAGGACCTGACCCCCTACACCTCCAAGGTGCGCGGTCTGCAGCCCGACCTGCTCGGCCGTTCGGCCTACCTCTACGGCGGCGTCTCGGTCGGGTGACCGCATCCGCCGCCGTCGACCGGCGCCGTCCCCGACCACCGGGTCGGGGTACGGCGCCGGTCGCGTTCCAGGTCCGGATACGGTCCGCACACGAACGGCGGGCCGGCGCGTCTGTCCGCGCCGGCCCGCCGTGATCAGGTTGTCTTACTCGGAGGCCTTCGCCTCGGGCGTGGTGGCGACGTAGGCGCGGTTGGCGTAGTTGGGGGCCAGCGACAGGGCGCTGAAGCGGAACGGCCGGTCCACCCGGTTGAACCCCAGCGGGCAGTGGCGGGTGCCGGCCGGAATGTAGACCGAACCGCTCTGGGTGACGATGTGACGGTGGCCCTCGATGTCGAAGTAGATCTCGGCGCCCAGGTCGTGGGGGTCGTCGGGGTTGTTCCCCGTCCAGACCAGCACCTCGTCGTAGTCGTGCACGTGCTCGTTCACCCAGTGGACAGGCTCACTGCACTCCTTGATCCAGCAGTAGGTCATGTGGATCTGGCTCTCGGGCACGTCCTCGGAGCGGACGAGCGCGAGCGCTTCGCCGATGTTGTCCGGTTCGGCGACGCCCGCGCTCGCGCCCTCGTTCACGAGATCGTCGGCGCAGTTCGGCATCTTCCTGACGAAGAGCCGCTCATAAGGGCTGGACATGTCGATCTCCTTCGATCAGATGGCGTATAGAAACGGTATAAAGCGGATGCCCCACACTTCGAGGGACTCATTGCCGCAAAAGTGGGGCTTTTCGCCGCTCCTCACGGGCGGCACGCGATAGGCGGGCTCAGCCGGCCACTGAAGGCGCACCGGCACCGCTCAGCTTCCGTAGTGGCACCAGACGCCCTTGACCTCGGTGTAGGCGTCGATCGCGTACGACCCCATCTCCCGGCCCCAGCCGCTGGCCTTGAACCCTCCCCAGGGGGCGGCCATGTCCGGGATCGACGGCATGTTGATGAAGATCGCACCCGCGCGGATGCCCTCGGCCACCCGGTTCGCCACCGCGAGGTCCTTGGTCCAGACCGTCGCCGCCAGGCCGTACTCGGTCTGGTTGGCCCGGGCGATCACCGAGGCCAGTTCGTCCTCGTCGTCGTAGGAGAGCACCGACAGCACCGGGCCGAAGATCTCCTTGGTGGCGATCGTCATCCCGTCCTTCACCCCGGCGAAGACCGTCGGCTGGAAGAACCATCCCCGGTCCGCCGCGCGCTGCCCGCCGGTGACGAGCTCGGCGCCCTCGGACGGCCCCGTGGCGACCAGCTGCTCCACCGAGCGCAGGTGCTCGGCGGAGACGAGCGGGCCGAGCTGGGTGGACTCGTCCAGCCCGGGTCCGAGGCGCATCCCGCTCACCCCGGCGGCCAGCTTGCCGACGAACTCGTCCTCGCGCTTGCGGTCGACGTAGAAGCGGGTGTAGGCCGCGCAGACCTGGCCGCTGTTGAGGACGCTTCCGGCGATGTTCCCGGCGACCGCGGCGTCGATGTCGGCGTCGGCGGCGATGATCGAGGGAGCCTTGCCGCCGAGCTCCAGGGTCACCCGCTTGAGGTTGCCGGCGCTGGCCCGCACGATCGAGCGGCCGACCTCGGTCGAGCCGGTGAACGACACCTTGTCCACCCCCGGGTGCTCGGCGAGCGCCGCCCCGGTGGAGCCGTCCCCGGTGACCAGGTTGATCACCCCGGGCGGGAACCCCACCCGTTCGGCGAGCTGAACCAGCCGGATGGAGGTGAGCGGGGTCTGCTCGGCCGGCTTGACGACCACGGTGTTCCCCGTGGCCAGCGCGGGGGCGAGCTTCCACGCCAAGATCATGAGGGGGAAGTTCCACGGCGTGATCAGCGCGCAGACCCCGACCGGCTCGCGGCGGGTGTAGTGCAGCGTGTCCGGGAACGAGACCGGCACGGTGGTGCCCTCGATCTTGGTGACCCAGCCGGCGTAGTAGCGGAAGTGCTCGGCGGCCCCGGCGACGCTCACGGCGCGGGAGATGCCGACCGGCTGGCCCTGGTCCCGGGTCTCCAGGACGGCCAGCTCTTCGGCGTGCGCCTCGATGAGGTCGGCCAGGTCGAACAGGAGGCGGGCGCGCCGTGCCGGCGGCATCGACCGCCACTGCGGGTCCTCGAAGGCCCGCCGCGCGGCGGCGACGGCGGCGTCGACGTCGGAGGCGTCGGCGAAGCCGACCTCCTCCAGCAATTCCTCGGTCGCTGGGTCATGGGTCGGGAGGACGCCGCCCGATGCCGGCACCCAGGTCCCGTCGATGTAGACGTTGGTCGCCACTGCCGCCTCTTCCTGCTCCGGTGCACTCTTCGGCGCTCCCACCTCGGCGAGAGCTTCCCCAGCATGGGGGCTGGCGGCTGTGGTGACCTTGACTATGCGCGTAAGGCGGTTGACCACGCGCGAAGAGCTGCCGTCCCGCCAGGATCCGGGGGCGCGGGCGTGCCCGCGGCGACGCGCGGGAACTCTGTACGGGAAATCCAGGCGGCTCAAAGGACGGCATTCTTCGCGGGTCGGCGAGAACGCGGGAGAAACCGTCGCCCACGTCGGGGATACGGGCCGGTGATTCGCGGCGGTGCCCTCGATCGATTCGCCGGGGAGGCCGCTGACCTCCGACCCGGCCGGTTTTCGGCTACCGATGGGTCCCTTTTTCGGACGTAATCATATATGGTAACACGACCTGGCTTCTTGGCCTGCCGTTACAGCGCAGTAGAACCTTCTGGCAAGGAGGAGCAGGGTGACATCTGACAATGACCTCGCTGTCTCCGTCGCGTCGTCCTTCGACGAGTGGCAGAACCTCGTCTCGCGATCGTTCGTCTCGCTCGGGGTGACCAGAGACGGTTCGCGGCGGTTCCGCGGCGGCATCCGCCGCCGGGTGCTCACCGACGTGTCCCTGTGCGAGATCACCGCGTCCAGCCACACCGTCCGCCGCACCTCGACCATGATCAGCCGGGACGCCGCCGCGTTCTTCAAGCTGAGCCTGCAACTGGCCGGCACGGGGCTGCTGATCCAGGACGGACGGGAGGCGGTGCTCACCCCCGGTGACCTGGCGGTCTACGACACGAGCCGACCGTACACCCTCACACACGACGACGACTTCCGCTCGCTCATCGTGATGTTCCCGCGCACGCTGGTCGATCTGCCCGTCGACGCCGTGGGGCGCCTGACCGCCGTCCGGATGCCGGGCGACACCGGCCTCGGCCGGGTGATCAGCCCCTTCCTCGTCCAGCTGGCCCAGAACCTGGAGCAGTTCTCCGGCGCGAGCGGGCTGCGCCTGGCGCACAACGCCCTGGACCTGGTGACGACGATGTTCGCCGACGAACTCGGCACCGCGCACCAGGCGGGGAACGCGAACCAGACGCACGTCGACCGGATCCGCGACTACATCGACGCCAACCTCGGCGACCCGGACCTCTGCCCGGCCAAGGTGGCGGCGGCCCACTTCATCTCGACCCGGCACCTGCACAATCTGTTCCGGGCCGAAGGGTCGACGGTCGCCGCGTGGATCCGGTCGCGGCGGCTCGAACGCTGCCGCCGCGACCTTCTCGATCCGCTGCACTGCCACCAGTCCGTCGCGGCGCTGGCGGCGCGATGGGGTTTCCTGGACGCGGCGCACTTCAGCCGCATCTTCAAGGCGGCCTTCGGCTGCTCGCCGAGCTCCTACCGGCAGCGCCGCGCGGCCTGAACGCCGGCGGCGGTCACCCCGACACGGCGGCGTTGAACGGCGCGTTGTCCACGATCTGCTCGAACGCCACCACCTTGCCGCCGTCCAGCCCCCACACGTGCACCATGCGGGCCCGGAGGGCACGGCCGGTTCCCCGGTGCTTTCCCGAGTAGTGGCCGAGCGCGACCACCTGGTCACCGGCGTCGAGCAGGCTGTCGATCTCGACGGTGAACCCCTCGAACTGCTCGCCGATCGGCGCGAAGACGTTCGCCACGATCGCGTCGGGCCCCACGTAGGTGCCCGCGTAGAGCGACCCCTCGGCCTCGGTCCAGCGGATGCCGGGCGCGAACGGGGCGAGCATGCCGTCGAGATCGCCCCGTGCGGACGCGGCGTAGTGGGCGGCGACGATATCGGTGTTCTTCACGGTGTCACTCCGATCAGCGGGCGGAACGCCGGCCGGCACGACTCCCGGCACGGCGACCCCCCAACGTACCGGCCGTCCCCGCCGTCCTCCATGTCTGTTTCCGCATGCCTGTTGACGTTCCGTGAACGCCCACCCTTGGGGGACCGTCTCGGCCGGGCTCACGACGATCGGCCGGAGCCGAAGTAGCGGGCCGCGACCTGCGTGTGCAGCGGGAACGCCAGCTCCCGAGGGCCGTCGAGCACCAGCCACTCGCTGGTCTCCGCGGTGCGCACGACGGGCGGAAGGGCGTCCGCGGTCGTACGCGGCCCGAGGCCGAAGATCAGCACGGTGCCGTCGGGCGCGCTGACCGCGTCGAGCAGCCGCACGCCGGCCGCGTCGACGACGACGCCCGTCTCCTCGCGGAGCTCCCGCACCGCGGCCTGCTGCCACGACTCGCCGATGTCGATGAAGCCGCCGGGAAGGGCGAGCAGGCCGCGGCGCGGCTCGACGTCCCGGCGGACCACGAGAACGCCGTCGTCCACCGGAAGCACCATGACCGCGACCGGCAGGGGGTTGAGATAGCCGGTGTTGCCGCACTCCCCGCAGGTCCTCGGCCAGGGCAGACCGGGCGCGTAGGCCGCTCCGCAGAAGGAGCAGTGGGAATTCCTGATCGCCACGCGAGCGAGCGTAGCAACGCCCGATCATGGACGGCGCGCGAACACGGCGGGCCGATGCCCAGAAACCACTCTTATGGTGCTGACTACTCGATCACTCGCGAAGTGTCGTACCTTCGGGCCGCTCAGAGGTGGTCAAGGCGTGTCGGTGGTGAGTTGGCCGGCGCGCCGTCGCAGGTCGGCGGCGAACTCCTCGGCTCGGCTCAGCTGGGTGCGCAACGTCTCGCAACGCTCACGGGTGGCCTGCTCGAACCGGCCCAGCCGCAGCAGCAACCGCTCACGCTCCGCCGCCTTCAGGCCCGCCGTGTCGCCCGCGTCGAGCAGGTCGGTGATGGACAGCAACTCGCCCATCTCATCCAGTGTGAAGCCCAGCGGCTTCATCCGGCGGATCACCATCAGCCGCGCCACGTCGGCCTCGGTGTAGAGCCGGAAGCCGCCCTGGCTGCGCGCCGAGGGCCGCACGAGGCCTACGTCGTCGTAGTGCCGGATGGTGCGCAGCGACAGCTCGGTCCGCGCCGCCACCTGCCCGATGTGCAGGTGATCTTTACCACTGTGCCCCGAAGACGGAACCTCGTCACCGGCGGCGGAAAGCGCTGAACCGTCCATCTTTTCTCATGACCTCACTGCTCAGCCGGGTACGTCCGTGCGGGCGCCATTGTCCGGCCCCGCCGAATCTCTACCCTAACGTTAGGGTAGGGTTGGCCGCGGCGGTCCCACACTGGCCCCTCCAGCGCAGCCGGACATACCGCCACCCTGTCACCTCCGGCCCCCCCGACGACATGCACCGGTGCGGGCCGAGTCGCCGCCCCGTGCGGGGCCGCTCCTGTAAGGATGCCTGTTGCCCAGCTCATCTGTGCCCGCCCGACCGTCCGCGTCCCTGGCCGCCCGGCTGCGGGCCGGACGCCCCGCCTGGCTGACGCCTTCGGTGGCCCGCACCGAGATCCTGTCCGGGCTGGTCGTCGCCCTCGCCCTCATCCCCGACGCGATCTCGTTCTCCATCATCGCCGGCGTCGACCCCAGCGTCGGACTGTTCGCCTCCTTCACCATGGCCGTGGTCATCGCCATCGCCGGCGGCCGCCCCGCCATGATCTCCGCCGCCACCGGCGCCATCGCGCTCGTCGTCGCACCCCTGGCCCGCGAGCACGGCCTGGGCTACCTGGTCGCCACCGTCATCCTGGGCGGCCTGATCCAGATCCTGCTCGGCGCGCTCGGCGTGGCCAGGCTGATGCGCTTCGTCCCGCGCGGCGTCATGGTCGGCTTCGTCAACGCGCTCGCCATCCTGATCTTCATGGCGCAGGTGCCCGAACTCGTCGACGTCCCCTGGATCGTCTACCCGCTGGTCGGTGGCGCGCTCGCCCTGATGGTGGCGCTGCCCCGCCTGACCAAGGCCGTCCCGGCGCCGCTCGTCTCCATCGCCGCGCTCACCGCCCTGACCGTCGGCGCCCACCTGGCCGTGCCCACGGTCGGCGACCGCGGCGCGCTGCCGTCGGCGCTGCCGGTGCCCGGCCTGCCGGATGTGCCCTTCACCCCGGCCACCCTGGCGCTCATCGCTCCCTACGCGCTGGGCTTCGCCCTGGTCGGGCTGATGGAATCGCTGATGACCGCCAAGCTGGTCGATGACCTGACCGACACCCGTTCCTCCAAGACCCGCGAATCCATCGGGCAGGGCATCGCCAACATCGTCACCGGCTTCTTCGGCGGCATGGGCGGCTGTGCCATGATCGGTCAGACGATGATCAACGTGAAGGCCGGCGGCGCCCGCACCCGGCTGTCCACGTTCTGCGCCGGCGCCTTCCTGATGATTCTGTGCATCGTCTTCGGCCCGCTGGTCTCCCAGATCCCGATGGCCGCCCTGGTCGCGGTGATGATCCTGGTCTCGGTCGGCACCTTCGACTGGCATTCGGTCACCCCGGCCACTCTCAAGCGCATGCCCATCGGTGAGACCACCGTCATGGCCGTCACCGTCGCCGTCGTGGTCGCCACCCACAACCTGGCCATCGGCGTGGTCGTCGGCAGCCTGGCCGCCATGGTCGTCTTCGCCCGCCGCGTCGCCCACCTGGCCGAGGTCACCTCCGCCGCCGACCCCGAGGGCGGTCACGTCATCTACGCCGTCACCGGCGAGTTGTTCTTCGCCTCCAGCAACGACCTCGTCACCCGGTTCGACTACGCCGGCGATCCCGACCATGTGATCATCGACCTGTCGGACGCGCACATCTGGGACGCTTCCTCCGTGGCCGCGCTGGACGCGGTGGAGACCAAGTACGCCGCCCGCGGCAAGACCGTGGAGATCGTCGGCCTCAACGAGCCCAGCGCCAAGATCCACACCACCCTGTCCGGCGAACTGACCGGCGGCCACTGACCCTCGAAGCGCCCGCAGAACCCGCATCCCGACGACCGCGCGCCGCCGTGGGCCTCGGCCTGGCACGAGAGGGCCGCGTTTCATGGATCATGGAAAACACTGGTGGCCACCGGCATATGCAGCTTCTTCCTGCTCCAGAACGCGTTCCAGAGCGGTTCCCTGATCGCCGCCCAACCGGCGATCACCATCAGCGACCCGGTGGCCGGCGTTCTCTACGGCACGCGTAACTCCTCGCCGCCGCCGGGCGACCCGGCGGCGGCGAGGACGTCCTCTTCCACCAGAGAGCACATGTCATGGATCTGCAACCGATGATCGCGCGCTATAAGTCCTTGATGACCGAGCTCGCCTGGCTCGGAACCTCCATGGGCTGGACCGTTGTCACCCCCCGCGACGGCAGCCTGTCGACGGAGGATGTGGTCGCGCGCCTCGGCCTCGGCGACGCTCCTGACGTGTACACGTCCGAGCCGGGGATCTCCGGAGAGATCTCCTTCGGGCTGGTCCGGACGTCGACGATGCTGTTCGAGGCGAACGACATCTCCTACACCGGCCGGCCGGAGATCTCGAGGTCGCTCAGCGAAGGCGCCGAGGTCTGGCACGTGTCATGGAACATCACAGGGCAGAGCAAACTGCGCGTCGCTCTGGAGGGTGAGATCGTCGTCGAAGTCCCCGACCTGGACCCGGAGAACGCCTGGGGCACTCACGTGAACGAGATCGGCGCCGACATGGATCTGCTGAGGCAAGCGGCCCGGCGCCGCTGGCCCGCACGCCGTGCCACGGCCATGGCCATCCTGGAGGCGCGGACCGGTGCGCACCTCGACAAGGAATGGCTGGACACGCCCCGCTCCACCGTCGCGGCGGAATGAACGGCGACCGCCCCCGCCCCTGAACACTCGCCTGACCGCGCGACGCCGTGTCACCCCGGCCCTGGTTCGAGGCCGCGGATCAGGCAGGACAGGCCGAGTTCGAAGCTTTCCTGGTCGATTCGTTCGGCGTCGGAGCGGAGGCGGTGGGCCTGGGTGAGGTGGGGGTAGCGGTCCAGGTAGACCTGGACGTCGTCGGCGAAACCGCTGGCGAACGGGGTGGACGCCGCGCCGATCACCAGGTATTTCACGGCGCCGGAGATGGTCGTGGCCACCCGGGGGGGCCAACCGGCGCCGGTCAGTCCACCGTGCACGGCATTGGCCATCGCGAGGAACGTGTCGCGGCGCCCGGTGCCGGAGGCGATCAGCGGTACCGCGTTCGGATGGGCGGCAAGGGCGCCCAGGTAGGAGCGTCCCCACGTGCGCAGGCCCTCGCGCCAGCCGTGCTCGAAGCCTGAGGTGTCGACCTGCGCCACGAGCAGGTTGGCCACCGCGTCCAGCACGTCCTCCTTGGTGGGGTAGTGCGTGTACAGCGACGCCGCTTGGACGCCGAGCTTCTCGGCCAGCCTTCGCATGGTCAGCCCGACCAGGCCGTGGCGGTCGATGATCGCCAGCGCGGTGTCCCGGATGAGATCGCGGTTCAGCAGCGGTTGTGCCGGGCGCGCCATGGGGTCCTGCCTCTCGACCTCGTCCGTCCGGCCGCGCGTCGGCTGGCGGCCGGGATTGCGATCCTTGCCGACTCAGCCTATCGTTCACCTAACGGCGTTAGGTAAATGATAGGAGCGCTCATCCCATGGCCACTGCCCGCAGCCCACTGGGCCTGTTCGAGACCGATTCGCTCATCAGCGAGGAGGACCGCGCGATCCGCGACACGGTCCATCGCTTCGTCCAGGAGAAGATCCGGCCCGGGCTGGCCGAGTGGTACGAGTCCGGATCGATCCCCGCCCGTGAGCTGACCCAGGAGCTGGGCGAGCTCGGGGTGCTCGGCATGCACCTGGACGGTTACGGCTGCGCCGGCACCTCCGCCACGGCGTACGGGCTGGCGTGCCTGGAGCTGGAGGCCGGTGATTCCGGGCTGCGTTCGCTGGTCAGCGTCCAGGGCTCGCTGGCGATGTACGCCATCCACCGCTGGGGCTCGGAGGAGCAGAAACAGGAGTGGCTGCCGAGGATGGCCGCCGGGGACGCCATCGGATGCTTCGGGCTGACGGAGCCGGACTTCGGTTCCAACCCCGGCGGGATGCGCACCCGGGCCACCCGTGCCGGCGGCGACTGGGTGCTGAACGGGAACAAGATGTGGATCACGAACGGCTCCGTCGCCGACGTGGCCGTGGTGTGGGCGCAGACGGACGACAAGGTGCGGGGCTTCCTGGTCCCGGCCGGCACTCCCGGCTTCTCGGCTCCGGAGATCAAGAAGAAGCTGTCCCTGCGGGCCTCGGTGACCAGCGAGCTGGTGCTGGACGATGTGCGGCTTCCCGACTCGGCGATGCTGCCCGGGGCGCGCGGGCTGTCCGGGCCGTTGTCGTGCCTGAACGAGGCCCGCCTCGGCATCGTGTTCGGTTCCCTCGGCGCCGCCCGTGACTGCCTGGAGACGGCGATCGCCTACGCGCAGGAACGCGACATCTTCGACCGCAAGCTCGCGTCGTACCAGCTGACCCAGGCCAAGCTGGCGGACATGACCCTCGAACTCGGCAAGGGGATGCTTCTCGCGCTGCACCTCGGCCGGCTCAAGGACGCCGGGCTCCTCCAGCCGGAACAGGTCAGCCTCGGCAAGTTGAACAACGTGCGGGAGGCCATCGCCATCGCCCGGGAATGCCGCACGATCCTCGCCGCGGCCGGCATCACCCTGGAGTACCCGGTGATGCGGCACGCGAACAACCTGGAGTCGGTGCTCACCTACGAGGGCACCTCGGAGATCCACCAGCTCGTCATCGGCCAGGCGCTCACCGGCCACGCCGCCTTCCGGTGAGGCCCGTGCGCACCGCTAGGGCCTGTTTCGAAGTCCGCTGTGTGACGGCGTGTCGTGTCGGGACATGCAGTGAGGTCTCCGATAGAGGGTTGATCGACCAAGAAAAACCCCAGCACCGGAGACCTCGTGGCCACCTTAGCGGTGACGAGGCGGTTTGACCTGACCGATGCGCAATGGGCGCGGCTGGAGCCGCTGCTGCCCGCGCCAAGGAGATCAGGACGGCCGTCGAAGTGGAGCAAGCGGCAGCTCATCGATGGGATTCGGTGGCGGGTGCGGGTGGGGGCGCCCTGGCGGGATGTGCCGGAGTGTTACGGCTCCTGGCAGGCGGTGTACGGGCTGTTTCGCCGCTGGCAGCGTGCCGGTGCCTGGCACAAGATCGCCACTGGGCTGCAGGCCCTGGCCGATGCCGCCGGCTTGATCGGCTGGCAGGTCGGAGTGGACTCCACGATCGTGCGTGCCCATCAACACGCGGCCGGCGCAGCGCGGCACCCGCAGGCGCAGGCCGAGTCACCCGGTGGGGTGCGTACCGAGCCCGCCGATCACGCTCTGGGGCGCTCACGGGGTGGGTGGACGACCAAGCTGCATCTGGCCTGTGAGCAGAGCCGGCGGATGCTGTCGCTGGTGGTGACCGCCGGGCAGCGCGGGGATGCGCCGCAGTTCGAGGCGGTCATGGCTGCGATCAGGGTTCCCCGGCCGGGCGTGGGACGGCCGCGGACCCGGCCTGAGGTGGTGCTGGCCGACAAGGCCTACTCCTCACGGGCGATCCGTGCTCACCTGCGCAGACGCCGGATCAGGTGCATCATCCCCGAACCGGCCGACCGCGTTGCCGCCCGGTTACGGCGTGGCAGCCATGGTGGCCGTCCTCCGAAGTTCGACCTCACCGGCTACCGCGCCCGCCACGCGGTGGAGTGCGGTATCAACCTGCTCAAACGCCATCGAGCCATCGCGACCAGGTACGACAAGCTCGCCGTCCGCTACGAGGCCACCATCCACGTCGCGTCCATCAACGACTGGCTCACCGGTCTTTGAAACAGGCCCTAGTAGTGCTTTGTTAGGTCTGTTGATGGCTGTTGCGGCGTAATCGTTTCAGTGAGCGGTGGCAGGTGGGGCATGCGCCGGTCCAGGTCGCGAGCAGTAGCTGCAGCTCGCGGATGACCTTGTAGAGGGTCAGGCCGGCGCAGCCGCTTTTGGGTCCAGGCGCAGCATGGTGATGAACAGGTGTGCGGCGGTGACCAGGGTGACGTGGCGGTGCCAGCCGGTCCAGGAGCGGCCCTCGAAGTGGTCGAGTCCAAGGCCGGTCTTGAGTTCGCGGTAGTCGTGTTCGATCCGCCAGCGGATCTTTCCCAGCCGGACCAGGTCGGCCAGATCGGTGCCGGCGGGCAGACTGGACAGCCAGTACTTGACCGGCTCGTCCTCCTGTTCGGGCCACTGGGCGATCAGCCACCGCTCCGGCAGAGTGCCGTCGCTGTCACGGGCGACCCGGTGCCCGGCCGGGCGCACCCGCAGAAAGACGAACTCAGAGCTCATGATCCCTTTGGAGCCCTCCCGCCAGGTGATCGGCACCGTAGCGGCCCGGCCGGCGGCCTGGACGTGCTCGGCCAGGCTCACCGCGGTACCCGGGTAACGCAGGCCGGTCCGGACCGGGGGCCGGCCACGCCCCGGCCAGACCCGCTCGACCGGCACCACCTCAGCAGCGTGGGCCAGAGCGTCACCCTTGACCTGCACGACGTACCCGATCCCGCGTTCGTCCAAGGCGCTGCGGAACCGGCTGTTGTCGCCGTAGCCGGCGTCCGCGGCCACCAGCGGTGGCCGCACCCCCGCTTCGGCCAGGGCATCGAGCATCTCCACCGCCATCATCCACTTGGGACGGTGATGCTCATCCTCGGCAATCCCGCAACGGCCCCGCCGGGCGAGGACCTGCGGACGGGTTTCGGCGCCGGCGGCCTGGTCATCCCATGACGCCGGAACGAACAGCCGCCAATCCAGCGGGCAGGAGGCGGTGTCGGTGACCGCGTGGACACTCACCCCGATCTGGCAGTTCGCCACCTTCCCCAACGTGCCGGAGTACTGCCGGGCCACACACGGCGAGCCCGTGCCGTCCTTAGGGAAACCCGTGTCGTCGACCACCCACGCCACCGGTCCCACCACCTCGACCGCCCGGCGGGCCACCCTGGCCCGCACCGCCCCGGTGTCCCACGTCGAGGTGGTCACGAACTGCTGCAACCCTTGGTGATCCACCCCCAGCCGCTCGGCCATCGGCTGCATCGACTTACGCCGCCCCTCCAGCAGCAACCCACGCACATACGTCAGCCCCTTGGCCCGCTGATCCGAGCGGGCCAAAGGCGCGAACATCTCCGCCGCGAACGCCTCAAGACGTTGCCGCACAACCGAAAGCTCATGAGGGGTCACCGCAGCATGAAACTACCCGCACCGCCACAGCACCCCGCGACACGCCGACCTAACAAAGCACTACTAGGCGTTGAACCGCGCCACGGCGTCCGCGACCTGGTCCAGGAACCGCAGGGCGTCCGGCGAGGCGGCCGGGAACGGAGCGAGGCTGAACGTGACACCCTCGACGTCGATCGCGGCGAAGCGCTCGATCTCGGCCGCGTCCGGCCGGAGGCCGCAGACGGTGACGGTGACGGCCCGGCCCTGATCGGCCAGCCAGGCCCGGGTGCGGCTGATCTCCTCGGGCGCGGTCTTGACCCGCGGCAGCCACCCGTCGCCGAACCGCAGCAGTCGCCGTACGGCCGGACGGCTCTCGCCGCCGATCAGGATCGGCGGGTGCGGGCGCTGCACCGGCTTCGGCCACGAGAAGATCGGATCGAAGTCGACGAACTCGCCGTGGAACTCCGCCTCGTCGTGGGTCCAGATCTCCTTCAGCGCGGCGAGCTTCTCGTCGAGCGCCGCGCCGCGCCGATCCGATGGGATCCCATGGTTGCGCGCCTCCTCCTTGTTCCACCCGACACCGACGCCGAGGAGCACCCGGCCGTCGCTGACCCGGTCGAGGGTGGCCACCTCCTTCGCCAGATGGATGACGTCTCGTTGCGCGGCGAGCGCGACCGCGGTGCCCAACAGCAGCCGGGACGTCGCCGTCGCCGCGGCGGCCAGGCCGACGAACGGGTCGTAGCTTCGGTAGTAGTGCGGCGGAAGCTCCGGCCCTCCCGCCCACGGCGTCTCCCGGCGGACGGGGATGTGCGAATGCTCGGTGACCAGCAGGGTGTCGAGTCCGCGCTCCTCGACGGCGCGGGCGAGCGCCGCGGGTCGCATGGTCTGGTCGGTGATGAAGGTGTCGATGCCGAACTTCACTGTGCCTCCTCGCCGGACGCGGGCTGGTCGTCGGGATGGGCGTCCCGCGCGAACCACGGGTTGCCCGCCAGGAGGCCGCCGTCGACCGGCAGCGTGGCGCCGGTGATCCAGCCGGCTTCGTCCGAGGCCAGGAACAGGACGGCGGCGGCGATCTCCTCGACCCGGCCGATCCGGCCGGTCGGGTACCAGTGGGCGAGCCGGTCCAGGATGTCGGGGTGGCGTTGCCGTCGCAGCTCCCATGCCTCGGTGGCGAACGTCCCCGGGACCACCACGTTCGACCGGATGCCGTGCCGTGCGTACTCGACGGCGATGCTGCGGCTCAACGACTCCACGCCGGCCTTGGCCGCGCTGTACGCCGAAGCGCCCACGTACGTATGGGCGTTGACCGTGGAGACGTTGACGATCGCGCCGCGCCGTCGTTCCCGCATGGCCGGCAGGACGGCGCGCGCGCAGAGGAAGGCGCCTTTGAGGATGACGTCGACGTCGCGCATCCAGTCGTCCAGGTCGGCGTCCAGGATCGAGTCCGGGCACGAGGTGAACGCGTTGTTGACGAGGATGTCCGCCCCGCCGAAGGCTTCGAACACCGTCTCGGCCATGGCCTCGACCTGATCCGGCCGCCGCACGTCGACGGCGACCGCCAGCGCTTCGCCCCCGGCGGCGGTGATCGCGGCGGCGACGGACTCCGCCATGTCGCGATCTCGATCGGCCACCGCGACCCGAGCGCCTTCCCCGGCCAGGCTCCGGGCTATGGCGCCGCCGAGGCCGTGGCCTCCGCCGCCGGTCACGATCGCAACCCGATCAACGAACCTCATCGGCACGCCCCTTTCGTGGTCTTGTCACCCTGTATCAGGGTGAATATCATGCTACGAAATACAAATACTGTACAGTGAAACCGGATAGTGGATCTTGATGTGAGCGCGTACTTGCCGGAAACCGAACCCATGCCCGGTGACGACCCTCGCGGGGCCGATCTTCGAACACGTTGTCGCGCGGCGCTCGGCTCGTGGGACGAGCGACTGGACCCGGTCATCGAGCGGGACCCCGATTACGCCGGCGCCTTCGTCGCACTGGCCGAAGAAGCGGCGGCCGGCCCGCTCGGCACCCAGGCGAAGACGCTGGTGCTGCTGGCCTGCGACGCCGCGATGACGTACCGCAACCGCGACTCCCTGCCCGCACGGATCCACGGCGCGCTCGACGCCGGCGTCCCCCCGGAGGGAGTGCTGGAGGTCCTGGAACTGGTCAGCGTGCTGGGCATCCACGCCCTGAACGTCGGGCTGTCCATCGCGCTGGAGGAGTACGCGGACGAGGAGCGTCCCGAACCGTCGCCCGCCCTCCAGGCACGTGTCCGGGAGCGGTTCGAGCGCATGCGCGGCTACTGGGACGCCGGATGGCAGCCCGTGCTCGCCCACCTGCCGGGCTTCCTCGACCGGTACATCGACTTCAGCGCGGCGCCCGGGCGGCACGGCGTGCTGGACGCCAAGACGCGCGAGCTGGTCCTGATCGCGATCGACGCGGCCACCACGCACCTGTACGCGCCCGGTATCCGGATCCACGTGCGCAACGCGCGCGCCCACGGAGCGACTCTCGGTGAGATCGTGCAGGTGTTCGAGCTGATCAGCCTGATGGGGGTCGAGTCGTGCCTGCTCGGGGTCCCGCTGCTGAACACCGCGACCGACGCTCGACCGCCCGGCGGGGGTGGCCGGCCCGCGGACCGGACGGTCGACTGAACATCGCCGGCGAATCCCGGGCGCGGGCCACTACTCCACGGTCTGTTCGGTGACGCCGAGGTAGGCCGCCCGCACCCGGTCGTCGGTGGACAACTCGTGCGACGACCCCTCGATGACCACCGCGCCCGTCTCCAGCACGTAGCCCCGGGAGACCAGTTCGAGTGCGGCCGCCGCGTTCTGCTCGACCAGTCCGATGGCGATACCCCGCTGGTTGATCTCGCCGACCACCCGCATCACCGTCTGCACCAGCAGCGGAGCCAAGCCCAGCGACGGCTCGTCGAGCAGCAACAGCCGGGGCTTGGCCATCAGGGCCCGGCCGATCGCCACCATCTGCTGCTCGCCGCCGCTGAGCGACCCGGCGTACAGCGTCCGCTTCTCCTTGAGCCTCGGGAAGATCTCGAGAACCTCGTCGATCTGGGCGGCGATGGCCGAGCGGCCGAGCTTGCGGGGATACGCTCCCAGCATCAGGTTCTCGCGCACGCTCATCTGCGGGAACAGGTGCCGGCCCTCCGGGCAGAGCACCAGACCGCGGCGCACGATCCGAGCGGCCGACAACCCGTCGATCCGTTCTCCCTCGAACCGGATCTCCCCGCTTCGTATCGGGGTGAGGCCGGCGATGGCCTGGATCAGCGTGGACTTGCCGGCCCCGTTGGCGCCCAGCACCGTGACCGCCTCGCCCTGCCCGATGGACAAGGACACGCCTGTCAGCACGGTGCTGTTGCCGTAACCTGCCGTGATGTCGCAGACCTCAAGCATTCTTGGTCCCCAGGTAGGCCGAGATCACCCGCGGATCGTTGACGATCTGGGTCGGTGAGCCCTCGGCGATCAACTGTCCCGAATCCAGTACGTACACGTGGCCGCACAGCGACATCAGGACTCGCATCTTGTGCTCGACCAGCAGGATCACCATGCCTTGGTCCCGAAGCCATTCGAGCAGCCGCATCAGCCGGGGGGTCTCCGACTCGCGGAGCCCGGCGAACGGTTCGTCCAGGAGCAGCATGCGCGGGCGCACGGCCAGCGCCATGCCGACGCCGACCAGCTTCTGCTCCTCGATGGACAGGCCGCTCACCACCTCATGGGCCTTCGCGCGAAGGCCGGTGAGGTCGAGGATCGTGTCCAGGAAGCCGTCGTCCGCGTCCGCGGTCCTCCGCGTGGGCCGATGCAGATAACCGGCCGTGATCAGGTTCTGCAGCACGGTCTTGTCGCTGAGCAGCCGGTTGGTCTGGAACGTGCGGCCGATGCCCAGCCGCGCCCGCTCGTGGACCGGCAGCGGGCGCAGATCCCGCCCGGCGAAGCTCGCGGATCCCGACCACCCTCCGACCACGCCGGAGATCAGGCCGAACAGGGTGCTCTTGCCGGCTCCGTTCGGGCCGATGACGCCGATGATCTCGCCTTCACGGGCGACCAGCGAGACATCGCTCACCGCGGTCACTCCACCGTACTTCTTGGTGAGGGAGCGGGCCTCGAACAGCACCCTGCCGGGCTGGGCCGACTCGCCGCGCCGGTCGGGGTTCAGATAGGGCAACGCGACGAGACCGGCGTCGGGGTCGGCCGGAGTCTCGGGGACCACGGCGGGTTCGGGGGGACGCCGGCGGGCCGCCACCCGGGTCCAGGCGCGGGCGACACTTCCGACGACGCCGCCCCGGAAGAACAGGAGTACCAGGAAGACGACACCGCTGAAGATCAGGGTCTGGAAGAGCTCGGTGAACCGGAACGCCTCCGTCACGCCGACGACCAGGGCCGCCCCGACCAGCGGTCCGGCCAGTGTCGCCGATCCTCCGATGATCACGTAGATCAGGAGGTTGAAGCCTTCCGTGATGCTGGCGCTGCTCGGGGTGATGTAGGAGATCCAGCTCGCGAACAACGGCCCGGCCAGTCCGACGATCGCCGCGCTCACCGTGAACGCCTTCAACTTCGTGGCGACGACGTTGATGCCGAGCGACGCCGCCAGGACCTCGTCGGCGTGAATGGCGCGAAGGTTGCGCCCGAGCGTCGATCGGGTGATCAGGAACATCCCGGCCAGCACCACGGTCAGCACGATCAGGCTCAGGTAGAACTGCGCGGTCGTGGACTCGAACCCGGGGGGCGCGGGGATCGCGTAGATCCCGCTCGCCCCGTTGGTCAGGCTCGACCATTGCGTGATCACCACTACCGTGACCGCGGCGAACGCCAGACTGCTGACCGAGAAGTAGTGTCCCCTGCTGCGCATCGTGAGCCCGGCGAGCAGGAGCCCGGCCAGGGTGCTGACCGCGACGCCGGCGATCGCCGCCCACCAGTAGCCGACGCCGTACTTGGTCGTGAGGATCACCAGCGTGTAGGCGCCGACGGTGAGCAGGGCGGCGTGCGCGACGGACACCAGGCCGAGGTGGCCGAGGACAAGGTCCAGGCCGTAGGCCGCGATCGCGTAGATGAGGATCAGGGTCATGACCCCGACCTCGTACCGACCGCGGACGACCAACGGCAGAAGCGCGCAGATGGCCACGATCGGGACGATGACCAGCCATTCCCGGCTGCTGGGCTCACGCGACCTCAAGCCGGCGGCGGCGCGGGCCACGACGGGTTTGCTCATTACGGATTTGTTCATTACGGACATCACCGCACCAATACGCTCTTCGTAAACAGCCCGTTGGGCCGCACCATCAGGGCAATGATCAAGAAGATGAAGGCGTACGCGTCCGAGAAGCCCACGCTCAGGTAGCTCGCTCCGAAGCTCTCGGCGATGCCCAGCAGCAGTGCGGCACTGATCGCGCCGAGGCTGCTGCGCATGCCGGCCAGCACGATGACGATCAGGCCCTTGATCAGGATGTTGTCGCCCATGGTCGGATAGACCAGGTACATCGGCCCGAGCAGGGCGCCGGCGACACCGGCCAGGCAGCTCCCGAGCAGCATGGCGATGATGGCCATCTTCTTCGGCGAGATGCCCACGATCTCGGCCCCGCGCCGGTCCTCCAGCGTCGCCCGCATGGCTCGGCCACCCCGTGTTCCCCGGAGATAGCCGTGCAACGCGGCGATCAGGACGAGCGCGACGACCCCGGCCAGCAACCGCTGCTCGGTGATCCGGATACCGGCGAACTCCAGGATGTGCGACTCGTACGGGCTCGGAAGCTTGCGGAAGTCGGCGGTGAACAGGAGCTGCGCCGTTATCTCGGTCGCGGTGAGGAGCACCAGTGCCCCGATGAATCCGCTCAGCAGGGGGCTGGGCGTGTTGCGCAGCCATCGGTAGACGGCGAGTTCGCTGATCACGCCCATCACCCCGGCGGCCAGCGCGGCGGCGATGACCGCGATCCAGTAGTGCAGGCCCAGGGTGTCGGCGACGAAGTAGCCCGCGTAGCCGCCGACCATGATTCGGCCGCCCAGGGCGAAGTCGGGAATCTCAAGGATCCCGAAGATCAGCAACAGGCAGGACGCGACGAGAGCGTAGATCGCTCCGAGCGCCAGCCCGTTAGCGAGGACTTGCATACACGTAACCCGATCCACTCGGCGATGTGAGACGTGTGGTCGGTGTGGGGCGCCGTGTCGGGGATGCCCCACACCGTCGCGGCACTACCGGTGCCGCGACCGCCAAGGTCTGCCCCGACGGCGCGACGGGACGAATATTGGCGGGAGGGGCACTAGTTCTGGCCGGCCAGCGGGTCGAACGATTTACCATCCGGTTGTGTCTGGGCCAGATAGGTCGTCATTTCAATGTCGCCGGTGTCCGGGAAGAACTTGGTGATACCCAGGACGTTGGGCTGCAGCTCCTGCAGCGCGGGTTCCATCGCCGCGTGCACCTTGGCGGCGTCGCTCGTCGTTCCCGCGACGCTCACCGCCTTGGCGAACCAATCGATCCCGAAGTAGCCGAACGCGAGAATCTGCTGTTCGATGGCCGATTTGTACTTCTCGTCGCTGTATTTCTTGTGGAACGCCCCGACCACCGGAATGCTGTCGAAGGCGTTGGTCTTCACCGCGGAGACATTGCTGCCCACGATTTCGCTGTTGCTCATGTACTTGGTCATTCCGGGCCCACCGCCGCACACCGCGTTGATGAACGTCCCCTTGAATCCCAGGTGCCGGGCCTGATCCATCACCAGGGCAGCCGACTGGCAGACCGTGGTGATGGCTATCGCGTCCGGATTACCCCGCAACAAACTCGTGAGCTGGCTCGTGAGGTCCGTTGTCACGGTGTCATAGGAAGCGGTGCCGGTGATGGAGCCCCCGCTCGCCTTCCATGCCTTGGAGAAGGTTTCCGTGAACGCCGGCCCGAAGTCGCTGCCGACCTCCATGATCGCGACCGACTTCAGCGTGAGATTCTCCTTCTTGGCGTACTCGCCGACCAGGCGGGCCAGGTCGGGGATCTGCCGCTCCAGGTTGTAGGTGGAGCGCACCACCAGCTTGTTGCCCTGCGAGGTGAACGTCGGCGTCTGGGAGGTCGACATCAGAACGAAGCCGTCCTTCTGATTGAAGCCCATCAGCGGGAACGACGACTGGGTGGCCGGCGTGTAGATCATCAGCGATTCGCTGAGCTTCTGTCCGCAGGAAACGGACTTGGACGGCACGAACTGGTCGTCGCAGACGGTCGCCTGCAACTTGTGACGTTTTCCGTTGACGAGGATTCCGCCGGCCTTGTTGATCTCTTCCTCGGCGGCCTGGACACCCTGCCAGAATCCGCTTCCGTACGCTGCCGCGTTGCCGGTGAGCGGAGTGATGATCCCGATCTTAATCGGGTCGTCGTCCCCGCCGCTCCCGCTGCCGCCGCACGCGGTGAGCGAACCGAGAACGCCGAGGATCAGCCCACAGCTGATCGCGCGTTTCTTCATATGGGGCCCTTTCCTGGAGAGTCAGCGGCTCAAAGGCGGTCCTATAAGAAAACGGGAGCCCAACTCAGCAACCGATCGTTTCACGATATGGCCCGCCCGTTTCATTGTCAACGTTTCGGGCGGACGAATAATCTGGATCTGAGTGGTCCGTATTTAGTGATCATTGCGGCTTCCGAGAGCCTCATCGACAAGCGGCGCTCGCTCGCGGATTCCCGGAACTCATGTGCGATCTCGCGGGGTGTGGTCGCGGGAGCCGGTGCTCACGCGTCGTGGAAATCGGCGAGCTCACGCCGGACGTGGCCGCTCGGACAGAGCCGGTCCCGGCGGAGATGCCGAGGCTCACGTTCCGGTCGCCGTGTCCGCGGCGGCGATCGGAACTTTGTCGAATTCGATACCTGTACGACACATCATGGGGTCGCCTTCGAAAACCGTTCCGGCGCCGAAGGAGAACCGACCCTTACGCGTTCCGCGTCCGGAGGTCCGGGGCGGAGCCTTCCGTGGGCGACTAGCGGGTGTGAATACGCTTGGAAATGTCCTCGCCGGTGCGGGCCACCAGCCTTTCGAACTCGCGGCGGCGGTCGTCGTTGACGCGGGACGCGGGGGAGAGCACGCTCAGGGCCGCGACCGGGTTGCCGCGATCGTCGAGCACCGGCGCGCTGACGCCCACCGCGCCGACGACCCGCTCGCCCGCGCTGTACGCCGTCCCGCGCCGGCGCACCGAATCGAGCTCCTGGCGCAGCACCTCGATGTCGGTGATCGTGCTCGGCGTCATCGGCCGCAGATCGATGGTGCGCAGCACGTTCTCGAGCTCGTCGGGCGGCAGGAACGCCAGCAGCACCTTGCCGGCCGACCCGACGTGGATGCCCGTGGCCACGCCGAGCCCGGCGGTGTAGCGGATCGGCTGGGGGCTCGGCAGCTCCTCGATGCACACGCGGGACAGACCCGCGCGCACGTGCACCGTGATCGTCTCTCCGGTCGCGGCGCGTAGCGCCTTCAGGTCGGCCTCCGCGTCGAACGGGAACCCGGCCCGGAGGTCGATGAGGCCGGACATCATGCGGAAGCAGCCAGGACCGAGCCGGTACTCGCCACTGGGAGCCTGCAGCACCATGCCCTTGTTCTTCAGGGTCGTCAGGATGCGGTAGGTGGTGGCCTTGGACAGCACGGCCGCCGCGCTGATCTCGCTCAGCTGCCCGGGGCCGTCGCCGAGGACCAGCAGGATGTCCACGGCTCGTGCGACCGAGCGGACAGGGGCGACGCCCTGCCCCTCCGTCCCGGTGGCCGAGGACGGCTCTTCGTCGGTTTCGTACGCGCTCATCCGTTCACGCTCCCCTGCCGTCCTGTCCTGCCGCGGCGAAGGCAGCTACCACGTCCTCGGTGGAAGAGCCAGGACCGAAGTAGCGGTACACACCCGCGTCGAGCATCCTACTGATCTGGTCCGGTTCGTCGATCCCTCCCGCGATCACGGGAATGTCGGCGGCGTCGCCGGCGCGCAGCTTGCCGATCAGCGCGGTGGTGAAGTGCCCCAGACCGCCGCTGAGGCAGCTGACGCCGATGACGTCGGCGTCCTCCGCGACGGCGGCCGCGACGATGTCGTCGGTGGGCACCCGCTTGCCCAGGTACACCACCTCGAACCCGCCGTTGGTCAGGGCTTTGGCGATCAGGTTGACGCCCACGTCGTGCCCGTCCAGGCCCACCTTGGCCAGCACCACGCGGATCGGTCGATTAGTGGTCACTGGGCGAACCCCCGGCTGGTGGCCTCGATGATCTCTTGCGAGGTGGCCCCCGCCCGCAACGCCGCGATGGTCGGCGGGACCAGGTTGCCGGTGGTGGCGGCCGCGGCCCGCACCCCGTCCAACGCCGAGCGGACCACATGGTCGTCGCGGTCGCGGCGGTGCGCGGCCACCCGGTCCCTGGCGGTCCTCTCGACCTGGGCGAAGCCGACCTCCCCGGTGCTGTTGCCGCTGAACAGCTTCGGGCCGTGCGGGCTGCGCAGCAGGTTGGCGCCCACCATCGCCCGCTCGCCCTCGGCCAGCTGACGTTGCCGGGCGCCGCGCAGTTCGTCGATGCGGGCGCTGATGTAGCCGTCGTGCAACGCCGCCAGGCCGCCGCCGTGCTCGTCGATGCGCTCCAGTTCGGCCCTGATGCCCGCCGCGACGTGCTCGTCCAGCTCGGCGAGCTTGTGGCTGCCCGCGAGCGGGTCCACGCTGGCCATCGCGCCGTGCTCGTAGGCCACCACCTCCATGGTGCGCAGCGCCAACGCCGCCGCGTCGACGGACGGGATGCGCAGCGCCTCGTCGTAGGCGCTGGCGCACAGGTAGTCGACGCCGCCGAGCATCGAACCGAGCACGGCCAGGGTTATCCGCGGGACGTTGACCAGCGGTTCGTCCGCCGACTCCAGCCCGTGCGCGTAGCCCATCAAGGTCATCGCCGGCTGCTCGCCGACCGGCAGGCCGTAGCGCTGTTCGACCAGCTCGGCCCACACCGTCCGGGCGGTGCGGAACAGCGCCGCGGAGACGTAGAGGTCGCTTCGCTCGTTGAGGAAGAACATCATGTGGGGGAGCGCGTCGCGCACCGCGTAGCCGCGGCCGACCAGCTCGTCCAGGTAGACCTGGGCGTTGGCGAAGGCCATCGCGGTCGCGACGACCGGCCCGGCGCCGGCGACGTCGAGGTGGTTCGAGCACACGGTCAGCGCCGCGCCGGGCAACCGGTTGTCGATGGCGAAGGCGACGCAGTCGCAGGCGATGCGCACCGCCTGCTCGGGCGTGAAGATCTCCGTGCCGCGCGCGGTGAACTCCTTGAGCGGGTCGTTCTGCATCACCAGGCGCACCTGGTCGGCCCCGGCGTCGGTCAGCACGCAGTGCACCATGCCGAGCCCGATGTGCCCGATCGAGTTGGCCAGCAGCCCGACGCTGTCCACGCGGGTGAGGTCCAGCTCGGAGCAGATCTCGGCGAAGTCCGCCAGCGTCGTGCAGGAGACCCCGGCGCGACCGACCTGGGCGTGCGCCAGCTCATGGTCGGGATCGAAGCCCAGCTGGGAGGGCAGGTCCGCGGCCAGCAGGAACGATTCGGCTCCCAGGTCCTGAAGGATCGCCAGCCGCCGGGCGGTCATGTCCGGGGTGCCGAGCCCGGAGTAGACCATGAACCGGGGACGGTACGGCCCGGGGGACGTGGCGAGCCGGCCGGCCCACTGTTCCAGCGCGGCCGAGCCGCCGCCGCCGTATCTGCGCCGGATCGGCACCTCGCCATCGTTGGCCCGGGTCGGCACCTCGCCGAGGCCGGCCTTGCCGTCGTCCATGTCAGCCGCCCATTTCGTTAGCCGATACCCACGTTTCAAGTCTGCCGCTCGTCGGTCGGCGCGTGCAAGCCCGCGTCATCCTCCGGCCGGCCCGGCTCGGAATCGGGGGTGAACCAGTACCGGGCCGCGCTCACCCGCACGGTGACCGGGCAGGGCACCGCCTCCGAATCGTCCAGCCCGAGGATCTGACCGAACACCACCGGCCCGTCGTCGAGTCGCACCTGGCCGAGCACGTACGGCGTCTCCAGCCCGGGGCGCGGCACCATGACGCGAGTGCAGCTCACCAGCGTGCCGCTGCGGGCGAAGGCGCCGAGCCGCACGTCCGCGCCACCGCAGCGATGGCACACCGCGCGGGCCGGCCACGCCGTGGTCCCGCAGTCCGCGCAGCGCCCCCCGACCAGCGCGCCGGCCGCGACATCGAATCGCGGGCGCTCGCCGGTCGGGGCGCGGTCGAGTGCTGCCGCTAGGTCCATGGTCGCATCCGTTCCAGAAGGTGTACGTTGACCGCGGCCGACTCTCCTTCCAGCCAGCCGCCGCTGTTCTGCGCCAGCGCGATGCGCGGACGCCGAACCTGCCGGTCGCCGGCCTCGCCGCGCAACTGCCAGGTCAGCTCGGCGAGCTGCGCCAGCCCGGTGGCCCCGACCGGATGCCCGCGCGAGGCCAGCCCGCCGCTGGGATTGATCGGCAGGCTGCCGTCCAGGGCGGTCGCGCCGCTGCGGAAGAACCGGCCTCCCTCACCGGGGGGGCAGAAGCCCAACGCCTCCGCGTAGAGCAGTTCGGCCGGCGCCATGGCGTCGTGAACCTCGGCGACATCGACGTCGCCAGGCCCGATCCCCGCCTGTTCGTAGGCGCGTCGCGCGCAGAGGTCCGCGCCCGACGGGCCGCCGGCCGGGTCCAGGGTGAAGCCGGACCCCGAGGCCGAGGCCAGGACGCGCACCGCCGGGCGCTCGGACCGCGGCAGTACCCCGCCGCGTGCCAGCACCACGGCCGCCGCGCCGTCGCAGATCGAACTGCACATCAGCAAGGTGAGCGGATCGGCGATGCACCGCGACTCCAGCACCTGTTCCGCGGTGACCGTCACCTGGTGCTGGGCGTACGGGTTACGGGCGCCGTTCGCGTGGCTCTTCACCGAGACCTCGGCCAGGTCCCGCCGGGTGATCGACCCGTCGGCCAGCCGCAGCCGCAGCCGCAGCCCGTACACGGCGGTGAACTGGATGCCGAGACCGGCGACGACGTCGAGGTCGGCGGCCGACTCCAGCGCGTCCAGCGTCCGGGAACGGTCGGCGACGAACATCTTCTCGAAGCCGATCGCCAGCACGACGTCGGCCGCGCCGGACCGGATCGCCATGACGGCCTGGGCGAACGCGGTCGAGCCGCCCGCGCAGGCGTTCTCGACGTTGACGACCGGCACGCCCTCGATCCCGATCTCGCGCAGCACCGTCTGCCCGCGCACCATCTCCTGGCCCTGCAGCATGCCGGCCATCGCGTTGGAGGAGTACACCATCTGCACGTCCTTCGGCCCGATGCCGGCGTCGAGCAGCGCGCGCAACCCGGCCACCCGGACCAGGTCCTTGAGGGAGCTGTCGAGATACCGGCCGAACGGGTGCATGCCCACGCCGGCGACCATCACGTCCTCAGCCATGGACCGACTCCGCCGACTGGCCGGACCCGTCCAGGGCCGCGCGGATGGCGTTGCGGTCCACCTTGCCGTAGGCGTTGCGGGGAATCCGCGACCAGACGGCCACGCGTCGGGGCACGCGGATGCCCAGGCGCGGCCGGGCGAACGCCAGCAGCTCTTCGACGTCGAGCTGGGCGCCCGCGGAGGGGCGCACCACCGCGGTCACCGCGTCCCCCCAGCGCTCGTCCGGCATGCCCAGCACCACGACCTCCTCCACGTTCCTGAAGGTCGCCAGGACGTCCTCGACCTCACGCGGCGCCACGTTGAACCCTCCTGTGTTGATCATTTCGTCGCGGCGCCCGCGCAGGAACACGAAGCCGCGTTCGTCGGTGATCGCGAGGTCCTTGGTGCGCAGCCAGCCGTCGCGCAGCACCTCGCCGGTCTCGGCCGGCTTGCCGTGATAGCCGTGCATCAGATGCTTGCCCTGCACGTAGACCTCGCCCAGTTCGCCGGGGCCCAGCGGTGCCCCGTCGCCGTCGCGGATCTCCACCGCGACGCTGCGCCAGGGCCGGCCGGCCGACAGCCGCGCCGACGGATCGAGGTGGTCGCGCTTCTGCAGGCACGTGATGGTGACCGGCGCCTCGGACTGGCCGTAGTCCTGCACGAGTGTGGCGCCGAAGCGCTCCACCGCGAGGTTCAGCAGCGCCGGGGCGATGCCGGACGCGCCGTACACGATGGACTCGAAACCCCAGTCGGCGGCGCGTCCGGCGGACGGCTCGGCGGCCAGAATGGCCTCCAGCATGGCCGGCACGGCTTTCAGCGTGCGCATGGCCGGGTTCCGCGAGAGCCGCCACACCTGTTCGGGATCGAACTGCCGCATGACATGGACGCCCGCGCCGGACATCAGGTACGGCAGCACGAAGTATCCGGCGCCGTGGGAGATGGGTTGGGTGAGCACGATCTGCTCGCCCGGGACGACCGGGCCGAGTTCGAGGAGCAGGTTGAGGGCGACCTCCCGGATCGCCTGGTGGGAGAGCATGACCCCCTTGGGGCGGCCCGTCGTGCCGGAGGTGTAGGAGATCCAGGCGATGCCCTCGGGGTCGGTGTCGCGGACCCGGGCGGCGGCCGGCGCGTCCGCGACCAGGGACTCGATGGTGTGTCCCTGGCTCGGTCCGTCGGCGGCGGCGTCGAAGGCGATGGGCAGCACACCCAGCTCGTCGGCCAGCGTCGCGGCGTGCTCCTCGAACTCCGCCGAGTAGAACAGCGCGGCCAGGCCCGCGTCCGCGGTCATGTAGCGGAAGTCGTCCAGGTGCAGCCGCGCGTTGAGCGCGACACGCACCCGCCGCCCGAGAGCCAGGGCGACGTCCGCCTCCACGTATTCCGTGCGGTTCCCGGACAGGATGCCGACCGCCGCGCCGGGCGGGACGCCCAAGCGGTCCAGCCCGTTCGCCAGGCGTTCGCCTCGCCGGATCAGCTGCGCGTGGGTGCGGGCGGTCCGGCCGTCGTCGACCGCGAGCACGTCCTGGTACATCCGGGCGGCTCTGCGCAGTAGGTACGCGATGTCCAGAACAGTCCCTCGTTTCATTGTGCAGTTTGACCGTTTCGCGCCACGATACTTCGAAGCCGCCTCGGGCACAATCATCTGGTCGGGCCCACCGTGGACCCGAGCGCCTCCTCGACTGCGGCGCCGACGGCCAGCACCAGGTCCTCGGCGTGCCGGGCCGCGACGATCTGCAACCCCACCGGCAGGCCACGGGACGTCATGCCGGCCGGGACGCTGAGCGCCGGTTGCTGGGACAGGCTGAACGGCAAGGTGAAGGGCGTCCACTCCAGCCAACTGCGCGCATCGCTGCCTGGTGGTACGTCGTGACCGGCCGCGAACGGCTCGATCGGCACCGTCGGGGTGAGCAGCACGTCGTAGTCGCGGTGGAACGCGCCCATCGCGGTACCGATGCCGAGCGCGGCCCGGCGCGCGGCGAGATAGTCGGTGACCGAGTAACGGGAGCCCTGCTCGATCAGCTCCGCCAAGCCTTGATCGATACCGTCTGGTGAACCGCCCAGTTGCGAATGCAGCAGCGGCGCCATGCCGGTCGACCACAGCACGGTGAACACGTCCAGCGGGTCGGAGAACGGCGGATCGACCGCCTGGACCACGACGCCGGCATCGTCCAGGGCCGCCACCGCGGCCTCGACCACCTTCGCGACCTCGGGGTCGACCCGCGCGTACCCCAGCGTGGGGGAGTAGGCGGCGCGCAGCCCGCGCACCGGCCGGCGCATCCCGGCGCGGTACGAGCCGGTGGGCGCCGGCATCGCGTTCGGGTCGCGGTCGTCCGGGGCGGCCAGCACGTCGAGAAGGGCCGCGACGTCGCCGACCGTCCGCGCCATCGGCCCGGCGCACCCGAGCCACCCGAGGTCGCTGCCCGGGTAAAGGGGGATGCGGCCGTAGGTCGGCTTGAGGCCGACGACCCCGCAGAACGCGGCCGGGATGCGGGTCGAGCCGGCCGCGTCGGTCGCCACCGAGAGCGCCCCCATCCCGGCGGCGAGGGCGGCGCCGCTGCCGCCGCTGGATCCCCCCGCGGTCAAACTGGGATCGATCGGGTTCCTGGTCACCCCGTCGATGGGGTTGTCGGTGACCGCCTTCCACCCGAACTCCGGGGTGGTGGTCTTGCCCAGCAGCACGGCACCCGCCTCGCGCAACCGCGCCGCGACCGGGCTGTCCACCGTCCACGGCTGGTCGGCGTCGACGCGCCGTGAGCCGCGCCGGGTCGGCCAGCCGGCGGTGAGGAACAGGTCCTTGATCGATGTCGGCACCCCGTCCAGCGGGCCGAGAGCCTGGCCACGCCGCCACCGCCGGTGGGACGCCTCGGCCTGGACGAGGGCGCCGTCCTCGTCCACCAGGCAGTAGGCGCGCAGCTCCGGGTTGTCGCGCCTGATGCGTTCGAGCACGGCCCGCGTCACCTCGACGGGGCTCACCCGGCCGCCGCGATATGCCGCGACCAGATCACCGGCCGAGGCACGCACCACCTCGTCTTGCCGCATCGGCGCCTCCTCTAGGTAGACCACTAGATGAAACGAAAGTATCGCGATATGGTTTGCCGGAGAAGGGGGTGCCGTGAAGGAGAACGTACAGGTCTCGCTCGTGCAGTTCAGCAGCGAGATGCTCGCGCCGGAACGCAACGCCGAGCGGATGGCCGAGCTGGTGCTCGCCGAAGCGGGCCGGCACCACGCCGAGCTCGTGGTCTTCCCCGAGCT
Source organism: Sphaerisporangium siamense (assembly GCF_014205275.1). Classification (NCBI taxonomy): domain Bacteria; kingdom Bacillati; phylum Actinomycetota; class Actinomycetes; order Streptosporangiales; family Streptosporangiaceae; genus Sphaerisporangium; species Sphaerisporangium siamense. The sequence goes on along the minus strand of NZ_JACHND010000001.1, from coordinate 1,019,111 downwards.
GAGCAACACCGGCTACGTGCGGTCCGCGCGCGACGACGACTATGCCCGCCGCCTCTACGCCGCGTCCGAGACGGTGCCCGGCCCGACCACCGAGCGGCTCGCCGCCGCGGCCCGGCAGTCCGGGGCGCACGTGGTGGCCGGGATCTCGCAGCGGCACCCGCGGATCCCCGAACTGTTGTACAACGCCGCCGTGCTGATCGATCCGAGCGGGGCGATCGTCGGCGTGCAGCACAAGGTGCACGCCTGCCGGGACGAGAAGGAGTACTACGTGCCCGGCGACCGCGTCGCCACCTACCCCACCGCGCTCGGCCGGATCGGGCTCCAGCTCTGCTACGACGTCCGGTTCCCCGAACTGGCCCGCGTCCAGGCGCTCGACGGCGCCGAGATCATCCTGTCGCTGTGGGCGGCCGCCGTGCAGCCGGGCCGGGTGCCCGAAGGCAGCATCATCGCCCGCTGCGCGACCCGGGCGATGGAGAACGCGCTCTTCTTCGCCGGCTGCAACCGGACCGGCACCGACGACGGCCAGGTCTTCTTCGGGCACAGCGCGATCGCCGGCCCGGACGGCAGCACCCTCGCCGCCTCGGGCAGCGATCGCGAGGAGAGCGTCCGCGCCACCCTGGTGGCCGAGCGGCTGTCGGCGCAGCGCCGCTACCTGACCCTGTTCCGCGACCGCCGCCCGGACCTGTACGCACCGATCACCGCGCCGCTGTCGGACCCGGCCACGACGCTGACGGGGAAGGCCTCGACATGACAGTGCCGCTCCGGCGCCTCGGCCCGCTCGACGTCAGCGCCCTCGGTCTGGGATGCATGGCGATGAGCGACTACTACGGCGCCCACGACGAAGCCGAATCCCTCGCCACCATCCACCGCGCGCTGGACCTCGGCGTGACCCTGCTCGACACCGCCGACGCGTACGGGTCGGGCTCCAACGAGGAACTGGTCGGCCGGGCGATCGCCGGCCGCCGCGACCAGGTCGTGCTCGCCACCAAGTTCGGCGTGGTGCGGCGCGGCGGGCAGACGATCGGCGTCTGCGGCCGGCCCGACTACGTCCGCTCGGCCTGCGAGGCGTCGCTGAGACGCCTCGGCGTCGATCACATCGACCTGTACCAGCAACATCGCGTGGATCCGGCGGTGCCGATCGAGGACACCGTCGGCGCCCTCGCCGAACTCGTCGCCGAGGGCAAGGTGCGCTGCGTCGGGCTGTCGGAGGCGTCCACGGAGACGATCCGGCGCGCCCACGCGGTACACCCGATCACCACGCTGCAGAACGAATGGTCGCTGTGGTCGCGTGACATCGAGGACGACCAGCTCGACCTGTGCCGCGAGCTGGGAATCGGGATCGTGCCCTACTCGCCGCTGGGCCGCGGCTTCCTCACCGGCAAGTACCGCTCGGCCGGTGACCTCGACGGCGACGACTTCCGCCGGGTGGCCCAGCCCCGCTTCGCCGAAGCGAACCTGCGGCACAACCTCGCGATCGTGGACGCCCTGACCGAGCAGGCGGCACGGCTCGGGCTCACACCGGCCCAGCTCGCGCTGGCCTGGCTGCTCGCCCAGGGCGAGGACGTCGTGCCGATCCAAGGGGCGACCCGGCGCACCCATCTTGAGGAGAACCTGGCGGCGGCCACGGTCACGCTCACCGCCGCGGACATCGCCGCGGCCGCCGGCGCCGTCCCGGCCGGCGCCGTCATGGGCGAACGCTACGCGCCGGACCGCATGAAGCTGTTGGACGATTGAGGCTCGCGGGAGGTCACCGGTGCCGTCCGAGCGGAACACGGATGTCCAGGAGCTCGCCGACGCGGTGCGGCGGGGCAGCCCGCGCGCGGTGGCGCGGCTGATCTCGCTGGCCGAGGATGCCGCCGCGGTCCCCGGCCGGGGCGGGGTGCTGCGCCACGTCATGGCCGCGTTGGCCGTCGGCGCGAGCGGGCCGTCCCGCGCACGTGTGATCGGCTTGACGGGTGCGCCCGGGGTGGGGAAGTCCACCACCACGAACATGCTCATCGCGGGGTTGCGCGGGCGCGGCCACCGGGTGGGCGTGCTCGCCGTCGACCCCTCCAGCCCGTTCACCGGCGGCGCGCTCCTCGGCGACCGCGTGCGCATGCGCGATCACGGCACCGATCCGGACGTCTTCATCCGCAGCATGTCCAGCCGGGGGCGTCTGGGTGGCCTGGCCTGGGCCGCCCCGCAGGCGCTGCGGGTCCTGGCGGCGGCGGGGTACGACGTGATCCTGCTGGAGACGGTCGGCGTCGGGCAGATCGAGGTCGACATCGCCAGGCTCGCCGACACCACCGTGGTACTGCTCGCCCCCGGGATGGGAGACGACGTCCAGACCGCAAAGGCGGGCATCCTGGAGATCGCCGACGTCTTCGTGGTCAACAAGGCCGACCACGACGGCGCCCAGGCCACCATCCGCGAGCTCCGCAGGATGACGAGCCTGGCGAAGGGGCCGTGGCGCCCTCCGACGGTGCCCACGGTCGCCACCAGAGGCGACGGCGCCGACGATCTCCTGACCGCACTGGACGACCACGCGGCCCACCTGGAGAAGTCCGGCGAGGACCACCGCCGCCGCCTGACCCGAGCCCGCGAAGAGATCGAGAACGCCGCCCTGGCACAGCTCCGGTCCAGATTCACCGACCTGCACGGCGACCGCCTCGACGCCCTGGCACGGCAACTGCTCACCGGCGAGGTAGACCTCTACACCGCCGCCGACGACATCATCGCCACCATTTTACGGATTCGACCTGAAATCAACCGTTTTTAGGTATGGCTGATCACCGAACTCGGGCGTAGCTTTCTTATGCTATTCGAACATACGTGCTATCCGTCGGGGCTGATTTATTACACTCATGGCTATTACGGCTATTTGTCTCATTAAAGGGGTCAGGGCTCAGCCTTTGACGGCCAGCCCGCCGTACATCGACACCATGGAGTCCCTCACGAGGAACGCCTGCTCGTCCGGCCGCCATCGGTGCACCGGCACCACGCCCGGCTCGATCAGCTCGAACCCGGCGAAGAACTCCTCGATCTGCGCTCTGGTGCGGGCCTTCGACATGATGCCGCGGCGGTTGTACTGGGCGACGGCCTCGCGCACCAGGTCGCCCGGCGCGCTGTCGAGCGCGATGGTGGACAGGGTCAGGAAGCTGCCCGCGGGCAGCGGCTTCATCAAGCGTTCGATGATCGAGCGTACGGCGTCCTCGTCATGGATGAAGTGCACCACGGCGATCAGGCACAGCGCGACGGGACGGGAGAAGTCGAAGGTGTCGCGCACCTCGGACGAGCCGATGATGGCGTCCGGGTCGTTCAGGTCGGCCTGGATGTAGCGGGTCCTGCCCTCCGGAGTGCTGGTGAGCAGGGCGCGGGCGTGCACGAGGACGAGCGGGTCGTTGTCCACGTAGATGATCCGCGCGGCCGGATTGGCCCGCTGGGCCACCTCGTGCAGGTTGGGCGAGGTGGGCAGCCCGGTTCCGATGTCGATGAACTGGTCGACGCCACGCTCGGCCGCCAGGTAGCGGGTCACCCTGACCATGAAGTCGCGGTTGGCGCGTACGGACGTCGGCATGTAAGGCGCGATCTTGATGACGTCCTCGGCCGCCGTGCGGTCGGCCTCGAAATTGTCCTTGCCACCCAGGAGGTAGTCATAGACGCGCGCCGAATGCGGCACGTTCGTCCTGAGATTGACTCCCACCTGCTTGTCGCCGGCCAACCCCGTACCTCCGCGTAGATCTACCGCCACATGCCCCACGTTAGCGGGATTCAGGTATCAGGATCTCGCGAATTCCCCGTCCACATCAACACACGAACGCCGGTCATGACGACCGGCTGGGAGGCGGGGAGGTCGCCAAAGCGCGAACCGCGGCGGCCACCGGCGAGACAGCTCGGTACGCCTTCACTGTTTCGCCGCTGATCGCATGACATTTCCACCACCGGCCGCGGCGGGGCCGTCTCTACGGCGGTACAGGTGGGCGTGATCCGGTGACGACCATGGCCGGCGGGCACGAACGGGTGTCGCGCGCCAAGCGGGCGGTGGTGGGACTCGTCCCGATGAACGGGATCCGCGATGCGGCGGCACCTGCCGTTTCCTACCGTCACCTCAGCAAGGAGCTTCGACGCGACCCCGAGGTCGGCGGATCTCGGCGGCCACCTGATCGCAGCGTCGGCGGCATGACATCCGCCCTACGGCTCCCCCTGGCCCACCCCCCGAAAGGACCGCGCATGCCCATCCGCTCCCCCGGTCACCTCCGGCTCGACGCCATCGGCGTCGAGCGGTGGCAGACCTTCGCCGGGACGATCGCCGACCCCGCCGAAGGCGCCCTGCGCTCGCGCGGGAACGGCGCCCACGACGTCGGCGGCAAGGACGTCGGCTACGAGACCACCGAGAACGCCCTGGCGCTGGACCACACCCGGGCAGGCTTGGCCGTGCGGGGGGAACGATGACCGCGAACCAGGTGGCCGGCGGGCACACCGGCGCGCATGCCGGCGATCCTGACGTACGCTGGTCGGCCCGCTGGGTCGGACGGCTGATCGTCCTGGTGCTCGTCTCCGAGGTCATTCCGGTGTCGATGAGCCTCGCAAGTACGGCGCTGCCCGCGATCAGCGGGGAGTACCGGACCACCCAGGCGAGCTGGACGCTCACCGCCGCCTTCCTGGCGGCGGCGGTCGCCATGCCGCTGATCGGCAAGATCGCCGACATCGTGGGCAAGAAGAAGATCCTGCTCATCGTGCTGGGCGTCACCACGATCGGATCGGTGGTCTCCGCGCTCGCGCCCTCCTTCCTGATGTTCGCGATCGGCCGGGCGTTGCAGGGCGCCGCGTTCGCGCTGGTCTTCCTGTGCTACTCGCTGATCAGAGACCTCTTTCCCCCGAGGTTGGTGACCTTCGCGGTCAGCGTCACGGTCACGGGCACCGGACTCATCGTCATCGGCCAGCCGTTCCTGGCGGGCCGGCTGATCGACGGCTACGGCGTGGGCGGCGTCTTCTGGTTCCTCGCCGTGCTGACCACGGTGCTGCTGGCGCTGGCCGCGGCCGTGGTCCCGGAGAGCGGCGTCCGGGCCCCCGAGTCCCGGCCCGACTTCGCCGGAGCCGCGCTGCTGGGCTTCGGCGTCGCGGCGATCCTGCTCGGGGTGAGCATCGCGCCGGAACTCGGGTTCGTGTCCCTGCCGGTGGTGGCGCTGGTCCTCGTCGGTCTGGCGCTCGTCGTGTGCTGGGTGCTCCAGGCGCGGCGGGTCGCCCAGCCGCTGATCGACCTGCGACTGCTGGGCAGCCGCGGCCTGCTGCCCATCGTGGCGGGCGGCGGCCTGGTGTACGGGGCGGGCGCGTCGATCACGCTGGTCCTGCCGATTCTGGCGATGACACCGCGCGAGATCGGCGTCGGCTACGGATTCGGCCTGAACGCCACCGGCTACGCGATGTTCGGGATGGTCTCCGGGGCCGGCCTGGTCGTCGGCGGCCTGCTGGTGGGCCTGACCGCCAGGCAGGGAGCCCGCCGGCACCTGATCATCGCCTCCGGCGTGCTGGTCCTCGGGACGATCGCCTCGGCGCTGTTCAAGGCGGACTACGCCATGCTGATGGTGGCGACCACGATCGCCGCGCTTGGCCTGGGCGTGGGCTCCGCCGCGATTCCGAACCTGGTGATCGAGTCCGTCCCGCCGGAACGCCAGGTGATCAGCTCCAGCATCGTCGAGGTCAGCCGCACGCTCATCGCGTCGATCGTCACCCCGGTGGTGTTCGTCGTCATGAACAGCAACATCGCCCAGGTGGTCGGCGGCCGGCCGATCTACACCACCGGGGCCTTCGACGGCGCGTATCTCGCGGTCGGCCTGACGATCGCCGTCGGCGGTGCGGTATCCCTGCTCATCCGCCGCCGCACCACGGGCGGCCCCTCCCCGTCACCCTCGCCCGGACACTGAGCCCTTTCACGACCTGAGCGCGGCACCCCCGCCTTCCGCAGGAGGTGTGGACGCTTGTAAGCAAGGCACTGTGTCCCGCAGGAAGTCGATCTTACGACGCGTCATGGCTCATGATCCGCCTGCCCGGTATGCGGATCCCCCTGGTACGCCTGCTCGTGTTGGTGGCCGGCGCGGTTCTGACGCCGCCGCGGCGCGCGGTGCGCGTCCTCCACCGGGTCGAAGCGGTCGTAGGTCAGCGTCCACGGGTTCACCGGGCACCGCCCGAACCCCGGCCCGTGGCCGTGACCTCGGCGACACGGCCGAGGACACCCCGAACGGGACCGGTGACACCGGCCATCCCCGGCCTCGCCCCGCCCGCGCCTCGCAGGCGGCGCTGGAACGTCTGGCTCACACCTGCCGTAATCCCCTCCCGCCGGCTCGGTGTCACTTCGGCGGACGGCGTTTCGGCACGCCACCACTGACGTCCGTCGGGGAGGCCGGGGTTCGCCTCGCGGTGGCACTTCGCGACGCGAAGGCTCACCCATGACGGCATCTCAGCCCGTCCGCGCACCACCCGGCGCGCGACCGGGGCCGCTCGGTCGGAGCATTGACATCTGATATATTAGAGTTTACGTTGCACATGCAAGGAGAGGGGCAGGCATGGGTCAGAGTCGAGTTGTCGTCATCGGCGGCGGTAACGCCGGCTTGTGTAGCGCGCTGGCCGCCCTCGAGGGTGGTGCCGAGGTGACGCTGCTCGAAGCCGCCCCGGAGTCCGAGCGTGGGGGGAACTCCGGATTCACCGCGGGAGCCATGCGCTTCGCCTACGACGGCAGGGCGGACATCCTCCAACTCGTCCCCGACCTGTCGGAAGAACAGCTCGCGAAGACCGACTTCGGCAGCTACTCGAAGGACCAGTTCTTCGACGACATGGCCCGGGTCACGCAGTACCGCTGCGACCCCGACCTGGTCGACCTGCTCGTGACGCGCAGCTTCGACACGTTGAAGTGGATGCGCGACAAGGGAGTCCGGTTCCTGCCGATCTACGGCCGCCAGGCGTTCCAGGTGGACGGGAAGTTCACCTTCTGGGGAGGCCTGACGCTGGAGGCCAACGGAGGCGGCCCCGGGCTCGTCGACTCGCTGTTCGACGCGTTCGAGTCGGCGGGCGGCAAGGTGTTCTATGGCCACCGGGCCATCGGCCTCACCGAGGGCGGCGGCAGGGTGACCGGCGTCGTGGCCCGGGCCGGCGGGCAGATCCGGACGATCTCCGCTGACGCCGTCGTGCTGGCCTGCGGTGGATTCCAGGCCAACGCGGAGTGGCGCACCCGCTACCTGGGACCGGGATGGGAGTTCGCCAAGGTCCGCGGCACCCAGTTCGACGTGGGCGACGGACACCGCATGGCGATGGACATCGGCGCCATGTCGTGGGGCAACTGGTCGGGCTGCCACGCGGTGGGCTGGGACAGCAACGCGCCCGCGTTCGGTGACCGCGTGGTCGGCGACGGGTTCCAGAAGCACAGCTATCCCTTCGGGGTCATCGTCAACAGCCGCGGCGAGCGGTTCGTCGACGAAGGCGCGGATTTCCGGAACTACACCTACGCGAAGTACGGCCAGGAGGTCCTGCGGCAGCCGGGCCAGATCGCCTGGCAGGTCTTCGACAGCAAGGTGACCCACCTGCTGCGCGACGAGTACCGGATCCGGCAGGTCACGAAGATCGTGGCGCCGACCCTGGAGGAACTCGTCCGGAGGATGGACGGCATCGATGAGGAGCAGTTCCTGCGGACGGTCCGCGAGTACAACGCGGCGGTCGACCGATCGGTCCCGTTCAACCCCAACGTCAAGGACGGGCGGGGTACCACCGGGCTGGCGGTGCCGAAGTCGAACTGGGCCAACACGCTCGATTCGCCACCCTACGAGGCCTACGCGGTGACGTGTGGAATCACGTTCACCTTCGGCGGCCTGAAGATCGACACGTCGGCGCGGGTGATCGATGTCACCGGGGAGCCCATTCCCGGGCTGTACGCGTGCGGGGAGATCGTCGGCGGGATCTTCTACTTCAACTACCCGGGGGGCAGCGGGCTCACGGCGGGCTCGGTGTTCGGGCGGATCGCCGGGGCGACGGCCTCGGGTGCGCTCGACCGCTCCGCCGCGTCGTCAGTGAGCGCGTGAGGTGGCTGTGCCGGGCGGAGTGATCGTAACTGGCGCGGGTGGCGGCATCGGAGCCGCGGTGGCCAAGTGCGTCGCGGCCGCGGGCTACGGCGTCGTCGTGAGCGATCTGGGGGTCTCCGTCGACGGCCACGACCCGGACCGGCAGGTGGCGGAGTCCGTGGTCGAGGAGATCCGGGCCCGAGGCGGCCGCGCCGTGGCCCACCAGCACGACGTCGTCTCGTTCGACGCGGCGGCCGACCTGGTCCGGCGCGCGGTCGAGGAGTTCGGCTCGCTCGACGGCCTTGTGACCTGCCACGGCATCCTGCGCGAGCGCATGATCTTCAACATGGCGGAGGACGAGTGGGACTCGGTCGTCGCCGTGCATCTCAAGGGCACGTTCAACTGCGTGCGCTTCGCCACCGAGCAGATGCGCCGCCAGCGTAGCGGGAGCATCGTGCTGTTGAGCTCGGCGGCGGGCCTGGAGGGCAGCCCGGCGCAGGCCAACTACGCGGCGGCCAAGGCGGGCGTCGTGGGCCTCGCGCAGAGCACGGCGCTGGCGATGGGACGCTACGGCGTCAACGTCAACGTCGTCGTCCCCTCCGCGGCGACGCGCATGACCTCGCGGCTCAGCGACCGGATGCAGGCCAGCAGGCCCGACGCCGAGCGACAGGGCCCCGAACTGATCGCCGAGCTCATCCGCGTGCTGCTCGACCCGGCCAACCGCCACATCACCGGGCAGACCTTCACCGCGGCCGGCCGCCGGCTCGCCCGGTGGGAGCCTCCTCAGGAACAGGAGAGCGTGCGCCTCGCTGACGAGTTCACATACTCCGACGTGACCGACGCGGTCCGGCGGCGGCTCGGGGCCACGCCGCTGCGCCGGTTCGCGGCGCTCGGGCTGCCGACGCCGGCCGAGTCCGACCACCAGACCATGGACACCCTCGGGGTGGGAGACGGAACATGAACGCTCGGTCGACAGCGAGCTCCCCACACGATCCGCACGATCCGGCCGCCATCCGGGACGAGCACGCGTGCTCCGCCACGCGCGCCGAGGAGACGTCGCGGTGAGCGGGCGCAGCGTGCCGCTGGAGATCGGCACCGCGGTGGGAGCGGCGAACGAGCACCACGTGCGGGTGCGCGGACTGGATCTCGTCGACGACCTGATCGGCGAGCTGACCTACACCGAGGTCGCGCTGCTCGCGGTGACCGGACGCAGGCCGACCCCCGCCGAGGCCAAGGTGGTCGACGCGGTGCTGGTGAGCCTGCTCGACCACGGGCTGACGCCCAGCGCGCTCGCCGCGCGGCTGACGTTCTGGGTGGCTCCGGAGGCGATCCAGGGCGCCGTCGCGGCCGGCCTGCTGGGCGCGGGAAGCGTCCTGCTCGGTTCGATGGAGGGCTGTGGGCGCCTGCTCACGGACGTCGCCGGCGATGTCGCCGCCGGCGACGCGGCCGGCGACGCGGTGGACGCGCGGCTGCGCGCCATCGTGGACGCGGGCGAGCGGATCCCCGGCCTCGGCCACAGCCTGCACCGCGACGGCGACCCGCGCGCCGGGAAGCTGCTCGCCGTCGCGCGCGCCCAGAAGGTCGCGGCGCGGCACGTCGAGCACCTCGAACTCGTCGTCGAGCGGGCCGCGGCGCTCACCGGCAAGCCGCTCCCGCTCAACGCGACGGGAGCCGCCGCCGCGCTGCTGCTCGAAGCGGGTGTGCCCTGGCGGTTGCACCGCGGGTTCGCCCTGATGAGCCGGACGGCCGGCCTGGTCGCGCACATCGGCGAGGAGCTCGAATCGCCCGTCACCCCTGCCGTGCGCGCCGCGCTGCGGGCCGCGAGCCGCATCGAACCGGAGGTGTGAGCGGTGTCAGAGGCGGTGGAGTCGCAGCCGCAGTCGCGGCCGCAGGCGGAAACGGGCTGGGAGATCTTCGTCTGCGACGAGTGGCGGGCGCGGGTGCTCCAGGAGATCACCGGCCTGGACGGCCCGCCGTACGCCGACGGTCACGTGCCCTTCCCCGCGTTGCTGCCCCCGACGTTCCTGGTGGCCCATCGGACCGACCCGGCGGCCATGGGCGTCCCGGACGCGCCGGTCCGGCTCAACGCCGGCAACTGGTGCCGATGGGAGGCGCCCGTGATGCCGGGCGAGATCCTGGAGCGGCGCACGGTGATCGAGTCGGTCACCACGAAGCCGGGCCGAGACAGCGAGCTGACGTTCTACCAGCTCGCGACGACGTACCGGCGCCGCATGACGCACGACGTGGTGGCGCGCACGTCCACGACGACGATCCGCACGGGCGCCCGGCAGGGGCGCGGCGGATCCGGGCATCGCACCAGGCCGCCCTCCGACGCCATGCCGGTGATCGAGGTCGTGCCGAGCAGCCGCGAGGTCGTGCGGTACGCCGCGGCCACCGACGACTTCTACGAAGTGCACTACGACCACGCGTTCGCGCGGGCGAGGGGTCTGCCGGGGACGATCACCCACGGCCTGCTCAAGCTCGCTTACCTGGCGCGCGCCGCCGTGCAGTGGGGCGGCCGCGGGACGTTCGTGCGGGAGCTGAGCGCCTCCTACCGCGGGATGGACCGGGTCGGCGCGCCGTTCCGCGTGCTCGCCCGGACGGACGACGGCGCGGGGGACGGGCCCTCGCGTCATCTCACGCTTTACGGCGTCTCCGCCGACGGCATGGTGAGCACTCTCGGCCGTGCCGTGATCGAGCGAACCGAAGGAGAGGACGGGCAGTGGCTGAGGGACTGACGGTTCAGACGGTACGCGGACCGGTCGCGGCGTCCGAACTCGGGCGCGTGCTGCCGCACGAGCACGTGGCCTGCGACCTGTTCCGGGTGACACGACAGATGGGTCTCGCCGCGCTGAACGACCCGGACGAGGCGGTCCGGGACCTGACCGTCTTCAAGGAACTCGGCGGCGGCTCCGTCGTGGAGGCCACCAGCGGCGGGCTCGGCCGTAAGCCCGGCGTGCTCCGGTCGGTGTCCGAACGCGCCGACGTGCACATCGTCATGGGCTGCGGGTGGTACCGGGAGCCCTACTACGAAGAGGACATGAACAAGGTGAGCACGGCCGAGCTCACCGAGCGCCTGCTGATCGACATTTTCGAGGGCGAGGACGGCGTGCGGCCGGGAGTGATCGGCGAGATCGGCGCCGACCGCGAGTGGGTGTCCGGGGTCGAGGAGCGGGTGCTGCGCGCCGCCGCCCGCGCCCAGCGGGAGACCGGGCTCGGACTGATCCTGCACGCGGTCAAGAGCGAGGTCGGCGCCTGGCAGCTCGACGTGCTCGAGGACGAGGGCTGTGACCTGAGCCGGGTCGCGGTCGGCCACTGCGACACCTATCCGGACGTCGACTACCACGAGCGGCTGGCCCGGCGCGGCGCGATGGTGATGTACGACGGCAACGGCCCGGGCGACCGGCTGCTCCAGGAGCAGCGGGTCGCCAACGCGGCCGAGCTGATCCGCCGCGGATGGGGCAAGAGCCTGCTGCTGTCCCACGACGTCTGCGTGCTGGGAATGCGCGAGCGCCGCGGTGGGCCGGGCTACTCGTACGTGCTGCGGCAGGTCGGTCCCGACCTGATCGCGGCCGGGGTTCCTGAGGACGTCGTGGAAACGATCTTCCGGGTGAACCCGCTGCAACTGCTCGTCGGGCACCGCCCGGGAGACAACTGAGCGACGCCATTACTCCCGGCCCGAACGTTCGGGGACGACCGCTGCCGGATGCGTTGGCGCCTGTTCTGTCAAGTTCCAAGAAAGTGTGAGGAAGCCATGCAAGACAGGACCGGTCGGAGGATCAATCGACGCCACGTGCTCGCCGGAGTGGCGGGGGCCGGTGTCGCCGCGCTCGCCCCGTCGGCCGCGTTCGCGGCGGCGGAGCGGGCGCGCGGCGGGAAGCCGGGCGGGCGCGAGACCGTGCTGCCCGCGCAGACGTCGTGGGGCCCGGTGCCCGCGATGACCGGCAGGAAGCAGGTGCAGATCCCCGACGTGAAGCTGGCGGTCTGGGACACCGGCGACGCGCGCCGGGGCAAGGGTCAGGCCGTGGTGCTCATGCACCCGCACACCGGCAACGGCGGCTCGTGGGGCTACCAGCAGGCCGCCTTCGCCGCCGCGGGCTACCGGGTGATCAGCTACTCACGACGCGGATACCACGGGTCGGAGGCCGGGCCGGCGGAGCGGCCCGGCACGGTCGTCGGAGACCTGGTGGCGCTGATGGACGCGCTCGGCGTCGGGAAGTTCCACCTGGTCGGCCTGGCCGCGGGCGCGTTCGCGGCGTTCGACGCGGGCCTGTCGGTCCCGGACCGGCTACTGAGCTGCACGGTGGGCTCGACGCTGGCGGGGATCCAGGAGCCGGCGTGGAACGAGGGCACCACGGCGATCCTGCCGCCGGGCTGGGCCGCGCTGCCCGAGACGTTCCGCGAGCTCGGCCCGTCCTACCGGGCGGCGAAGCCGGCGGCGATGACGCAGTGGACCGAGCAGGCGCAGCTGCCGGTGACTACCGTGCAGCAGCCCCCGCAGAACGCGCTGATGTGGCCGGCGATCGAGTCGATCAGGACGCCGATGCTCCTGCTCACCGGCGACTGCGACCTGTACCTCCCGCCGACGCGCCTGCGCGAGATGGCGAGGCACGTCCGCAACGCCGAGGTGGCGATCTTCAGTGAGGCGGGGCACGCTCCGCACTGGGAGTCCTACCGCGCGTTCAACGAGACGGTGCTGTCGTTCCTCGGCGAGCACCGGCGGTAGACCATGGAAACGGCAGGCACCGGGGCCGAGGAGCTCGTGGATCTGAGCATCTCGGGTCACGTCGCGACCGTGACGCTCGACCGGCCCTGCGTGCTCAACGCGGTCAGCACGCCGATGTACCGGTGCCTGCTGGCGGTCTTCGCGAAGATCGAGGAAGAGGCGGACGTCCGGTGCGTCGTGGTGCGCGGCCGGGGCAGAGCCTTCAGCGTCGGCGCGGATCGGACCGAACGCACCACGATGACGGTCGAGGACCTGCGGCGGCGGCGCCGGCTCGTGCCCCGGGTGTTCTCGGCGATGTATCACTGCCCGCGCCCGGTGATCGCACAGGTGCACGGTTACGCGCTGGGCGGTGGTCTTGAGCTGGCGCTCAGCTGCGACCTCGTGGTCACCGCCGAGGACACCGTCATGGGGCTGGTCGAGACGACCCTCGGCAGCATGCCGGCGGGCGGCGGCACGCAGCTGCTCCCGCGGCTCGTGGGCCTCCCCAGGGCGAAGGAGCTGATCTTCACCGGCCGCCGGTTCACCGCCGCCGAGGCCCGGCAGTGGGGGCTGGTGAACCATGCGGTGCCCGCCGCCGACCTCGAAGCCACGGTGGGCGCGCTCGCCGCCGAGATCAGCGCGGCGGCGCCGCTGGCGGTCGCGCAGGCCAAGCGCGCCATCGACCTGTCCACCCAGCTGGAGATCGACAGCGGGGTTCGACTGGAGGCCGAGCTGTACGACCGGCTCCTCATGAGCGAGGACCGGCTCGAAGGGCTGGCCGCGGCGCGCGAGGGCCGGCCCGCGCGGTTCCGCGGCCGATGACGGCCGGCAACGAGACCAATGACCAGGCCGGTGACGAAAGGAATGTACGGTGATCGAAAGGTTGGGATGCGCAATCGGCGGGCTGGCCAACCCGGAACATCCGGGGGACGTCGCCGCGACGGTGCGGGCGATCGAGGACGCGGGCTACGAGTCGGCGTGGTCCTATGAGGCGTTCGGCGCGGACTGCTTCACGCCGCTGGCCTGGTGGGGCGCGCATACGCGCGCGATGCGGCTCGGCACCGACATCGCCCAGATGGCGGCGCGCCCCCCGACGGGGATGGCGATGGCCGCGATGAGCCTGGACCAGCTCTCCGAAGGGCGGGCCGTGATCGGGCTCGGGCTCTCCGGCCCGCAGGTCGTCGAAGGCTGGTACGGGATGCCCTTCGAACGCCCGCTGGGCTGGACCCGGGAGTACGTCGCGATCATGCGCGCGGCCATCGCCGGGGAGCGCGTCGCCCACGAGGGCAAGACCTACCGGCTTCCGGCGGAGGGAGGTTCGGGGCTCGGCCGCCCGATCCGCTCCACGCTGCGTGGCGGCCGTACCGACATCCCGATCTGCCTGGGCGCGGAGGGGCCGAAGAACATCTCGCTGGCGGCGGAGATCGCCGACGGCTGGCTGCCGACGAACTTCTCGCCCAGCGCGGACGAGTGGTACCGGGAGCGGCTGGAGCTGGGCTTCGCCCGCCGGCCCGGCGGCCGGCCGGAGAACTTCGAGATCGCGCCCGCGGTGTCGGTGGCGTTCGGCCCGGACGTGGAGTCCGCCGCTGACCGGATCCGCCCGTTCCTCGCCTACCAGATCGGGGCGAACGGGGCGGTGAACATGAACTTCCACCTCAACGCCGTCGCGCGGCTCGGGTTCGAGGAGCCCTGCCGCGAGATCCAGGCCAAGTTCATCGCAGGGGACCGCGAAGGCATGGTGGCCGCGGTGCCGACCGAGATGATCGAGGCGGTCGCGCTGGTCGGGCCGCCCGAGAAGATCCGGGCCGACCTGGAGACGAAGTGGAACAAGTGCGTCGCGACGAGCCTGATCGCCCGGGCGCGCTTCGACGACCTGCTCCAGCTGGCCGAGGTGTTCCGCACGACCACGGGCGCCGCGCGACGGCGGCCCGCCTGATTCGTACGACCGGTTCGGTCGGTGAGGAGTTCGCGAAATAATGATCAGGTACGAGCACTGGATCAACGGCAGTCCGGCGCCGTCGGCGGGTGAAGAGCGGCTCACGTCGACCAGGCCCGGTACGGACGAGGTCGTGTGCGAGATCCCGTCGGGTGTCCGCGAGGACGCCGACCGGGCGGTGGCCGCCGCGAACGCCGCCTTCGCCGGGTGGGCGGCGGAGAAGCCGATCCGCCGCGGCCGGGTCCTGATGGGCATCGCGGCGGGGTTGCGGCGCGAGCGGAAGCGGCTCGCCGAGCTGGAGGCCGCCGAGACCGGCAAGCCGCTGCGGCAGGCCGACGTCGAGATCAGGGGCGCGGCGGCGTTCTTCGAGTTCTACGCGGGCCTGGTCAACGTGCCGACGGGGGAGATCCTCGACCTCGGCGACGGCTACCACGGATACACGCGGCACGAGCCGTTCGGCGTGGTCGGGGTCATCACCCCGTGGAACGTCCCGCTCAACCAGGCGGCCAGGGGGGTCGCGCCGGCGCTGGCGGTCGGCAACGCCGTGGTCTGCAAGCCATCGGAGTTCACGTCGGCGACCACGCTGGAGCTCGGGCGGATCGCCGCCGAGGCCGGGCTGCCGCCGGGGGTGCTCAATGTGGTGACCGGCATGGGCGACGTCGTGGGCAGCGCGATCGTCGAGCACCCGCTTGTCCGGAAGGTCGCGTTCACGGGTTCGGTGCGCGCCGGCCGCATAGTCGGCCGGGCCGCCGCTGAGAAGATCATCCCTGTCACGCTCGAACTGGGCGGGAAGTCGCCGAACATCGTGTTCGCCGACGCCGACCTCGACGCGGCCGTCGCCGGCGCGACGAGGGCGTTCGTCGGGAACGCCGGGCAGGTCTGCTCGAACGGCACCCGTCTGCTGCTGGCCCGCGAGATCCACGACGAGTTCGTGGCGCGGCTGGCCGAACGGGTGCGGACGGTGAAACCGGGCGAGGACTACGGGTCGCAGACGACGAAGGCCCAGTTCGAGAAGGTGTTGTCCTACTTCGACGTCGCGCACGAGGAGGGGGCCACGCTGGTCACGGGCGGGCGGGCCACCGGCGAGGGCTGGTTGATCGAACCGACGATCTACACCGGGGTGACGAACGAGATGCGGATCGCTCGCGAGGAGATCTTCGGCCCGGTCCTGGTGGTCATCCCGTTCGACGACGAGGACGACGCCGTCGCCAAGGCCAACGACTCCGACTACGGTCTCGCGGCGGGCCTCTGGACGGCGGACCTCGGCCGGGCTCACCGCGTCGCGGCCGCCCTGCAGGCGGGACAGGTCTACGTCAACGAGTGGACGGCCGGGCTGATCGAGGGCCCGTTCGGCGGCTACAAGAACAGCGGCCACGGCCGGGAGAAGGGCGTCGAGGCGCTACGGCACTACACCCAGGCGAAGTTCGTGTCGGTCCGGATCGGGAAGAGCGCGAGTGGCGGGTAGGCGCGGCCACAACTCGTGACATGCACGGCCGGCCGAGCCGGCGACCCTCGGTGAACGAGGGCAGGCGGCGGGGCGGCGCGAACGAGGGATGTCGGAGGACCCGCCCGGCCTGATGCGGGCCGGGGGGCCTACTTCGAGGTCGAAGGCGAGCGCTTTCTGGGCGCGCGCGTCGACCGGGACGTCCCGCGCCGGCCCGCCGCCAACTGGGTGATCGACGGCGTGTCGCTGACGGTCGCCGGCATCAGCGCCTCGACCTTCGCGGTCGAACGCGCCTTGTGGGCCTGCATCGCGTTGTACGCCGCCTGCGGGTCGCCGGCGGCGATCGCTTCGGCGACGGCGCGGTGTCCCGCGACGGATTCGGCGAGACTGCCGGGCTGGCTGAGGTTGCGGAACCGCAGCAGGCGCACGCGGCCGTCGAGAACGCCCAGCGCGTCGCGTAACCCGCCGCTCCCGGCCATCGTCAGCATCATCTCGTGTCTTTCCTCGATCATGCGGACGTACGCGGGGATGTCCTCGGCCTCGGCCACCCGCTCCAGATCGGTCACCGACCGCAGCAGAGCGTTCCGCTGCTCCGGGGTGCCGCGTACGGCGGCCCACGCGGCCATCATGGGTTCCAGCGCGGTCTTGATCTGGTAGACGTCGGTGATCTCCTGCGGGCTGATCTCCCGGACGAAGACGCCGACGCGCGGGGTGATGGTGACGAGACCCTCCACGCTCAACTGCTGCAGAGCGTCACGCACCGGTGTCCGGGACACGCCGAACCGCTCGGCGAGTTCGTCGGTCGAGATCCGCGCGCCGGAGGCCATCGTGCCGTTGTAGATCAGCGCGCGGATCTCCTCGGCGACCACATCCTTGGCCGAGAGGATCCGGACCTGTGAATCCAACGATGTCACCTACTCCATTAGCGCTGATGTGCAGAACTCCCCTGACGTAATCGTAGCCGTACGACAGGGCCGGCCAGTGTTGATCGGAGCGGCGTCACCGAGCGGCACTGAGATGCTGATCCTTGACATGTAGTACATCAGCGCTCACACTTGAGGTTGTGCGCACTCCCCTGAGACTCCGTGTCCTCTCGGCGAAGGACGTCGTCATCGAGGAGATCCGCGCGCTGATCTACAACGGCACGATGGCCTCCGGCGCGCGGATCTCGACCGACGAACTCGCCGAGCGGTTCGGCGTCTCCCGGACACCGGTGCGTGACGCTCTGCAGCAGTTGAGCGTGGAGGGTCTCGTCACCATCACCCCGCGCGTCGGCGTCTTCGTCCGGGAGATCAGCCCGCAGGAGATCACCGACGTCTACCAGATCAAGACCGCGCTGGAACCCATGATGGCCGCGTGGGCCGCCGAACGCGGCACCCCGGAACAACGTGCCGCGTTTCGCGGGGCCTTCGACGAGCTCGAACGGCTGGCTCGCTCCGACAACGTCCAGGAATACGTGCGGGCGCTGGAAGAACGCCGCGAAGCCCTTCTCGCGATGGCCCGGAGCGACGGGTTGCGGGACTCGTTCGCGGTGCTCGACGGGCGGGTGCGCCTGCTGCGGTTCCGCAACCTCAGCCAGCCCGGAAGGCTCATCGAGTCCGCGGCTCAGCACCGTTCCATCGCGGAGGCGATCGAGGCCGGTGACCCCGACGCCGCCTACATCGCCATGCGGGATCACATGCTGGACGCCACCGCACGGGTGCGCCTTCTCGTGGTGACGGCGCACCCGAACGGCGCGCCGGCGCCCACCGCCTACTCGAAGTTGTCGCAACGCACGGAAGGTGACTGATGATCAACAAGGTCGTGGAGTCGGCGGCCAAGGCCGTTGTCGACATCGAAAGCGGCGCCATGATCGCTTTCGGCGGCTTCGTCGGAGTGCCCGGTGTCCCGAGCACGCTGATCAAGGCAATCGCCGAACGCGGACTGCGCGACCTGACGATCATCGCGTGCGAGTCCGGCCGCGGCCGCGCCGGCGCGCAGTCGTACGGGACCTACCGCGGCGACCAGCCGTACATCCCGGAGCCGGAGGACGGCGTCTACCCCGTCGGGTACCTCGCCGAGCTCGGCCAGGTGCGCAAGGCGATCACCACTTTCTCGTCGATCAACAACGCGAACGCCGACGGCCCGTTGGAGGCGGGTGTCCGGCGGGGCGACGTGGAGATCGAGCTGATCGGGCAGGGCAGCCTGTGCGAGCGGCTGCGCTGCGGGCGCGCGGGTCTCGGCGGCGTCTACACCCCGGTCGGCGCGGGCACGAAGATCGGTGCGGGAAAGGACATCCGTCATTTCGACGGCGTGCCGCACGTTCTCGAAACGGCGCTCCGCCCCGACTTCGCCATCATCTCCGCATACCAGGCCGACCGGTTCGGCAACCTCATCTACCGGCACGGCGCCCGGACGACGAACCCCGTCGTGGCCGGCAGCGGCAAGGTGACGATCGTGGAGGTCGAGGAAGTCGTCGACTACCTGGACCCGCAGCACATCGTCACTCCCGGTCCGTACGTGGACCGGATCGTACTGAGCGACAGGCGCCTCATGGTGAGGTGACCAACGGTCCAGTGAGTTCCAGGACCGAGGCGGTCGGGCGGCCTCGGGTGCATCCATCCTCGGGAAAGGAGTTCGGGGGACACTACGCCCGGACCCCCGGCCAGGCTATGACGTCAGCTCAACACCCCTCCGCGCCATCGCTGACCAGGGTCGGAATCGCGCGACGCATCTCACAGGACTTCCGCGAGGGAGACGTCATCAACCTGGGCGTCGGTGTGCCCATGCTGTGCAGCCTCTTCATCGAGGACGAGGACATCCTGCTGCACAGCGAGCACGGCGTCCTCGGGCACGGCAGGCAGGCCCGCACCCAGGACGAGGTCGACCCGTCGCTGGCCACGGCGGGCCGGCAGCCGATCATCCCCCGTCCCGGGATGGTCGTCATGGATCACGCGGAGTCCTTCGCCTTGATCCGGGGCGGTCACCTCGACGCGACGATCCTCGGAGCGTTCCAGGTGAGCGCGCAGGGGGACCTCGCCAACTTCTGGCTGCCCGGGGCGGTGGCGGGCGCGATCGGCGGCGCCCAGGACCTCGCGTTCTGCGCCCGGCGGGTGGTCGTCGCCATGCAGCTGCTGCCGCGCCCGCGGCGGTTCGTCAACCGGCTCGACCTGGAGATGACCGCGCCGCGGTGCGTCGACCGGCTGGTCACCGACATCGGCGTGATCGATCTGGAGGACGGCACGGCGATCGTGCGCGAACTCGTGCCCGGCTGGAGCCTTGAGGACGCCCAGCGGCTCACCGAGGTGGAGCTCGTGGCCGCGCCGGAGGGCATCGCCGAGGTGACGCTCAAGAGCGACAGGAACGACCTGTGGACCGCGGCGTAGCGAGCGGCCGGACCGTCCAGACCGTGTGCGGGCCGGTCCCGGCGTCGGACCTGGGGCGGATCATGCCGCACGAACACGTGGTCTGCGACCTCATCAAGGACCGGCCGCGGCCCGATCCCACCCTGGACGAGTCCGAGGACGCCGTGCCCGACCTCATGGAGTTCAAGGCGGCGGGCGGCGGCACGATCATCGACTGCACGAACAACGGCCTGGGGAGGAACCCGGGTCTGCTGCGTTCGGTGTCGGAGCAGACCGGCGTGCACATCGTGATGGGCTGCGGCTGGTACCGCGAGTCCTTCTACGAGGAGGACATGAACAAGGTCAGCGTCGCGGAGCTGACCGAGGTCCTGCTTGAGGACATCAGGACCGGGGTGCACGGCGTTCGGCCCGGTGTGATCGGGGAGATCGGGGCCGACCACGGCTATCTGTCCGCGGCCGAGGAGCGGGTGCTGCGCGCCGCGGCCAGAGCCCAGAAGCAGACCGGTCTCGGGCTCGTCCTGCACGCGGTGAAGAGCGACGTCGGGAGATGGCAGCTCGACGTGCTTGAGGAAGAGGGCTGCGACCTGCGGCGGGTCGCCGTGGCCCACTGCGACATGTACCCCTACCTCGACTACCACGAGCAGCTCGCGAAACGCGGCGCGATGGTGAGCTACGACCGCAACGGCCCCCGCAACCCCCACCAGCAGGAACGGCGCATCCGCACCATGGCGGAGTTCATCCGCCGGGGCTGGGCGTCACATCTGCTGATCTCCCACGACGTGTGCATCCCGGGGGATCGCGGCAGCGCGGGCGGACCCGGATACGCGTACGTGCTGAAGCAGGTCGTGCCCGATCTGCACAAGGCCGGGGTTCCCGCCGACGTCGTCGAAGCGATCATGGTGGACAACCCCGCGCGCCTTCTCGTCGGCTCCTGACCGCGCCGATCCAGCCGATCCAGCCGATTCCCTATTCCAGTCAGGTCCCATCGACGTCAGGAGAAAGCGAAGTGGCCGACAACGCCGAGGTGGTGCTGTGCCGGACCGACGGCAGGGTGCGCGTCATCATCCTCAACCGTCCCCGGGTCCGCAACGCGCTGAACAGCGAGATGATGCGGCGCTTCCACCAGGCGGTGGACGACGCCGTCGCCGACCCGGATGTGGGCGCGATCGTCGTCACCGGCAACGGCTCCGCGTTCTCGTCGGGCGCCGACCTCAAGGAGGCCGGGACGAGCCCCCGGCCGGAGGACCTGTGGGGCCGGTACTCGCAGGCGATCGACAACGACCGGATCTACGAGCGGTTGTCGCGGGTGCCCAAGCCGGTGATCGCCGCGGTCAACGGGTTCGCCGTGGGCGGCGGCTGCGCGCTCGCGGTGTCGTGTGACGTCGTCATCGCGGCCGACACGGCGCGGTTCAGCTATCCGGAGACCAACCACGGGATCGCCGCGGTCACGGTGGCGGTCGGCCTGAGCCGCGCGGTCGGGCGCCTCCAGGCCCTCGACCTGCTGCTGTCCGGCCGGTTCGTCGAAGCGGCCGAGGCCCACGCGATGGGCATGGTCACCCGGATCGTGCCCGCCGCCGACCTGATGACCGAGGCCGTCGGCTACGCGCAGGCCCTGGCGGAGAAGTCGCCGGCCGCGATCCGCCTCACCAAGCGGGTCTTCCGGGCCGTCCAGGAGCTCGATTTCGACCACGCCTTCGAGTACGCCCGCGACGTCAGCCTGATGACCCGCGAGGGGATGTCCGGCGGCCGCGGGGCGGCGGGCTCGCCGGCAGGCCCGGGGAACGGGGCAGTGGCCGCCCGCCCGACGCAATGACTATTGCATATGTGATATTTCAGGTGTAACATCCAAAGTTATATCGCAGGCGAAATCAGCCCAGCGCGGTTTCCACCACTCGGGGACGGGATCGCCGCCGTCTCGGCACGACCCGTAGCAGCAATTCCTAAACCTTCGGAATCGGGTCAGTGCCCGGGACATGGGAGCGAACGATGAAGGTATCCAGGGTTCAGGCCCGCGTGGCCGGCCCTGCCGCGCTCGTCGCGGTATTGGCCGCCACCGGCTGTAGTGCCGATGCCGGCAGCGGTTCGGCGACGAACGAGCGGCCGACCATCCGATGGGGCGTGGCCACCGAGGGCATCACGTCGATGGACCCGGTCCGTGCCGTACAGCCGGTCGATCGCACGCTGTCGATGATGTTGTTCGACGGACTGGTCCGTTATCAGCCGGGCAACTCGACGGCGCCGTTCGAGCCGGGGATCGCCAAGGAGATCCCCCAGGCCGCGACGCAGGACGGCAAGCAGGTGTGGACGATCGCGCTCCGCACCGGCGTGAAGTGCCCCGCCGGCCAGAAGACCCCGGCCTACGATCTGACGTCGGACGATGTGGTGTTCTCGCTGAAGCGTGCCTCCAGCCCCGACACCTCGACGTTCGCCTCGGTGTTCACCGCCTATGACAAGGTCGAGGCGGTGGACCCCGGCACCGTGAAGGTGACGATGAAGCACCCGGTGTCACCCGCCGCGTTCCTGCCGACGATCTCGAACTGGCAGGGCGGGCTCGTGGTGTGCAAGAAGGCGGCGGAAGCCGAGGGCCAGGACTTCGGCAAGCACCCGGTCGGGCCGGGGCCGTTCAAGTTCGAGAGCTGGACCCCGGGCCAGAACATCAAGCTGCTGGCGAACGACGACTACTACCTGGGCAAGCCGCTGTCCGCCGGGTGGGACATCCGGTTCATGGCGGACGACACGGCCCGGCAGGCCGCCCTGTTCGGCGGCGACCTCGACGTCGCGGCGCCCACCGCGACCGGCGACAAGGGCCTTGAGGTCATCGACTCCCGGCAGGGGTTCAAGGTCGTCGAGGCTCCGCTCTTCGGCACCTGGTACCTGTTGTTCAACACGAAGGTCGGCCCGACCGCCAAGCCGGAGGTGCGCCAGGCGCTGGCGTACGCGGTGAACCGCGCCGACTACGTGGCCTCGGCCGGGCAGCGGACCGCGAAGCCGACGCTCAGCGTGTGGGGGGCCCAGTTGCCGGGCGGCATCCCCGACTCGCACGTGCAGGAGGCCGGCCTGGCGTACGACTTCGACGTGGCGAAGGCCCGTCAGATGCTGGCGGCGGCGGGATATCCCAACGGCTTCGACGTCACCGTCACCGCGCCCAGCAACGCGACCTCCTTCCAGATCCTTCAGGCCCAGATGAAGGAGATCGGCGTCAACGTCAAGATCAAGAACGTGGACGTGCCCACCTGGCAGACGGCGATCATGACCGGCCAGGAGCCGCTCATGCTCAGTCTCATCTCCTACCGGCCCACGCCGCAGATCCCGTTCACGGACTTCTTCTACGGACCCTCGGCCGTCCGGGGCGGTAAGCACCCCGCGCAGAACTTCGGCGGATACGACGGCGCCGACTCCCTGATCGAGAAGGCGTCCGAGACGTCCGACTCCAAGGAGCAGGCGCAGCTGTGGCAGGAGATCAACGACAAGATCCTGCAGGACGCCGCGGCGAAGCCGCTCTATGTGTCCTACCAGGCGTACGGCGCGGTCTGCGGGTTCACCATGGGCGGCGCCGAGCCGACGGTCGCGATTCCCGGCAACTGGCAGCCGAGTTACAAGGCCACCATCGATTCCCAAGCCAAAGACTGCTGATCCCGTTCTGTGCGGAAGAGAGGTGCTGTAGTGGCCGAGGTCGAATTCCAGGTCGTGACCGATGGCGTCGGCGTCATCACGCTGAATCGGCCGGAGAAGCTCAACGCGTTCAACTTCGAAATGCACCGGCAGTTGGCGGCGGTGCTCACCGGCGACGAGCTGCAGGACTGCCGCGCGGTCGTGCTGCGGGCCGAGGGCCGGGCGTTCTGCGGCGGCACCGACCTCAGCGAGCTGGGCAACCAGCTGGGGCGGAGCCGGACGCCCACGTTCGAGGTGTCCACCGGCAGCGAGATGTCGCACAACTTCCGGTACGCGCGGCCCGTGATCATCGCGGCGGTGCAGGGCTACGCGCTGGGTCTCGGGACGCTGGTCGTGAACCTCACCGACCTCGTGATCGCGAGCGAGGACGCCGTGTTCGGGCATCCAGAAGTCACGCACGGCCTCGTCCAGGGCAACGGCATCCCGCGGCTGTGCGAGGTCGTCGGCACGCGAGCGGCGATGTCGATGCTCGTCACCGGCCGGCGCGTGCCGGCGGACGAGGCCCTGCGGATCGGCCTCGTGAACGAGGTCGTGCCCGCCGAGCGGCTTGAGGAACGAGCCATGGAGGTCGCGCGGCAGATCGCGGCGAACCAGGCCTACGCGGTGCACATGGCGAAGAGGTTCTTCTACGAGTCCGCCGAGATCCCCTACGGCGCCGCCGTCCAGGCGGGCTACCGGGTCATGCGCACCGCGCAGCTCGCGAGGCGGGAGAACGGGGCGAACTTCCAGTGGTGACCACGCCACGGGCGGTGGTCGGGCCGGAAGGAGCGTCGGGTGATCGATAAGCTCGCCTGCTCGATCTACACGCTGGGCGCCGACGCCGCCGAGGCCGCCGAGGCCGCGGGGTACGAGTCGGGGTGGACCTCGGAGTCGTACGGTACCGACTCCTTCACCCCCCTGGCCTGGTGGGGCGCCAAGACCCGGACGATGCGTCTCGGCACGGGCGTCGCGCAGATGGCGGCCCGTGCCCCGACCGCGACCGCGATGGCCGCCATGACGCTGGACCGGCTCTCCGGCGGGCGCGTGGTCGTCGGCATGGGGCTGTCCGGCCCGCAGGTGGTCGAGGGGTGGTACGGCATGCCCTTCGAACGGCCGCTGCGGTGGACTCGCGAGTACATCGCGATCATGCGCGACACGTTCAAGCGGGAGCGGGTCGCCTACGACGGCGAGATCTACAAGCTCCCGGTGACCGGCGGAACCGGGCTGGGGCGCTCGATCCGCCCGGGCATCCGGGACGCCCGCACCGACATTCCCATCCACCTGGGCGCGGAGGGGCCGAAGAACATCTCGCTGGCCGCCGAGATCGCCGACGGCTGGCTGCCGACGAACTTCTCCCCGGAGTTCGACCACTGGTACCGGGAACGCCTGGAGATCGGGTTCAGCCGCCGGCCCGGAGGCCGCCCCGAGAACTTCGAGGTGGCTCCCGGCGTGGCCGTCGCGTTCGGACCGGACGTCGAGACGGCCGCCGACGAGCTCCGGCCGGGCATCGCCTTCCAGGTCGCGGCCAACGGCGCGGAAGGCATGAACTTCCACTACAACTCCATCGCGCGGCTCGGCTTCGAGGAGCCCTGCAAGGAGATCGTCGCGCGGTTCAAGGCCCGGGACCGCGCGGGCATGGCGGCCGCGGTGCCCACGGAGATGGTCGAGGCGATCGCGCTGGTCGGTCCGCCCGAGAAGGTTCAGCGGGATCTGGAGACGCGGTGGCACGACTGTGTCGCCACGACGCTCATCGCGCGGACCTCCGAGCGACACCTTCCGGTGCTCGCCCGCGTCTTCGCGGCATCGCGAGCCGCCTGCGGCGCACCCGTGGCCTCACGAGCGGAGAACGGCTGATGGCGCGCTACTCCCTGAAGCTGTTCGGGCGGCTGCTGCTGACCCTCGGGGTGGTCTCCACCGCCGTGTTCTTCCTGATCCGGCTCACCCCCGGCGGCCCCGCCGTGGCCATGCTGGGCCAGGACGCGTCCCCGGACGCGGTGGCGCGGCTCAACGAGAAGCTCGGGCTCACCGACCCGCTGCTCACGCAGTACTGGAACTTCCTGACGCAGCTCCTCCGGGGCAGCCTCGGCGAGTCGCTCACCAACGGCCTGCCGGTGAGCGGGACGATCCTGAGCGTGCTCCCGCACACGCTGGAGCTCGCGGTGGCGGGACTCATCATCGGCAAGCTCGGCGGGATCACCCTCGGCATCGTGGAAGCGGTGTGGAAGGACAGGTCGCCCGACATCATCGGGCGGATCATGTCGCTGATCGGGCTGTCCTTCCCCAGCTTCTTCGTCGCCGTGCTGCTGGTCCTGTTCATCGCGCTGCCGCTCGGTCTGCCGACCAACGGGGTCGCCCCCTTCACCGAGATCGGCGCCAACCTGCAACGCATCCTGTTGCCCGCGCTGGCCATGGGAATCGTGAGCACCGCCTACACCTCCCGGGTCACCCGCTCGCTCATGGTCGAGATCATCGGGGAGAACCACGTCCGCACGGCGCGGGCGAAAGGGGTGCGGGAGGGCCGCGTCCTGGTGCGCCACGTGCTCCAGCCCGGCTCGCTGCCGCTCGTCCCGATCGCCGGCATCTCGTTCATCACCCTGGTGGGGGACGCGGTGCTCATCGAGACGGTGTTCGCCCGCCCGGGGCTGGGCAGCCTGATGGTCCACGCCATGCAGGCACGTGACTACACGACCGTGCAGGGCTGCATCATCGTGGTCACCACGGTGATCGTCCTCGTGAACGCGGCCGTCGACGCCTTTTACCACGTCCTCGACCCCCGAACCAAGACGGCGTGAGGTCCTCCATGGATCCGATGACCCTCCGGCCGCTCCGTATCCACAGCACTCGGCGCCTGAGTGACGTCGAGACGACACGAATGCCGGTGCGAGCATGACGACGAACGACTCGGGAGCGGTGGTGACCGCCGTCGTCCCCCCAACGGGCACGGGCGGCTCACGAGATCTCTTGAAGCCCGGAAGGCGGGGACTGCGCCGGCTCAATCCGCTGCTGATCATCGGCGGGCTGATCATCGCCTTTCTGGTGTTCGTCGCGCTCTTCCCGACCCTGTTCACCTCCCAGGACCCGGCGCGCCAGGATCTGGCGGCACAGCTGGAGTCGCCGAGCGCCGCGCACTGGCTCGGCCGCGACCAGTTCGGCCGGGACATCTACACGCGGCTGATCCACGGCACGCGGGCCTCGATGCTCATCGGGGTGTCGTCGGTGCTGCTGGGGATGGCCCTGGGCATTCCGGTCGGGATGATCGCCGGCTACTTCCGGGGGAAGACCGAGCGCGTGATCCTGTGGATCGTCGACGTGCTGATGGCGTTCCCCGGGCTCATCCTCGCCCTGCTCTTCGTCGCCCTGTTCGGACAGGGAACCTGGAACATCACCCTGGCGATCGTGATCGGCATCGTCCCGGTGTTCGCCCGGCTCGCGCACGGTCCCGCCCTGGCGTTCCGGGAGCGGGAGTTCGTGAAGAGCAGCATCGTGTTCGGCGCGCGGGCGCCGTGGATCCTGTACAAGCACATCTGGCCCAACCTGCGCAGCGAGATGGTGGTCATCGCCAGCATGACCGCGGCCGTGACGATCCGGATCGAGGCGGGCTTGAGCTTCCTCGGCCTCGGCCTGCCGCCGCCCACGGCCACCTGGGGTGGAATGCTCCGCGACGGCACCACCTACCTGCAGACAGACCCGTTGTTCTCGCTGGTGCCCGGATTGGCGATCTTCGTCGCCGCCCTGGGCTTCAACCTCCTCGGTGACGGACTGCGGGATGCGCTGGATCCCCGGACCGCGAACAGTTGACCTGCCGGAGACCGGCCGACCCGAAGGTGTGTCGATGACCGACGTGACCGAGTCCGAAATCCACGAACGTCCGCAGACCCCGGCGTCGGACGGATGCCTGTCCGTGCGGAACCTGACGACGGTGTTCACCACCAAACGCGGGACCGTGGCGGCGGTGAACGATGTGAGCTTCGACCTGCGTGCCGGGGAGACGCTGGGCATCGTCGGCGAGTCCGGGTCGGGCAAGAGCGTGACCGCGATGTCGACCCTCGGGCTGATCCCGAAGCCCTCCGGCAAGGTCGTGTCCGGCGAGATCTGGGTGGACGGGAAGAACCTGCTGGCGCTCGATCGCCGCAGCCTGCGGGCGGCGAGCGGGTCCGACGTAGCGATGATCTTCCAGGATCCGATGACCTCGCTCAACCCCGTCCACCGGATCGGAGCGCAGATCGCCGAGGGGATCCTGGCCCATCGGCGCAAGCCGTCCAGGGCCGACAAGGAGGCGGCCCGGCGCCGGGCCGTCGAACTGCTCGCGGCCGTCGGGGTGCCGGCGCCGGAGCGGCGCGCCCGGCAGTATCCGCACGAGCTGTCCGGCGGCATGCGGCAGCGGGTGATGATCGCCATGGCCATGAGCTGCGACCCGAAGGTGCTCATCGCCGACGAGCCCACCACCGCGCTCGACGCCACGATCCAGGCGCAGATCATGCGGCTGCTGCGCGAGGTGCAGCGGCGCGCCAACGTCGGGATCATGCTGATCACCCACGACATCGGCCTGGTGGCGCAGAACGTCGACCGCGTCCTGGTCATGTACGCGGGGCGGGTGGTCGAGATGGGCACCGTCGAGGAGGTGCTCGAAAACCCCAAGCACCCCTACACCGTCGGCCTGCTCCGGTGCACGCCGAGCCGGCTGCCGTCGGACTCCGTCCGGCGGCGGCTCACACCGATCCCCGGCCTTCCGCCCAACCCGACGGACCTGCCCCCCGGATGCTCCTTCGCGCCCAGGTGCAGCCTCCGCGGCGACCGGGAGCGGTGCCTCCTGGAACAGCCGGAGCTGCGCCCGGCGCCGACGGACGACCACCGGTCCGCATGCCACTTCCTTGAAGAGGTCACTCCCTGAGCGTGCCCCCGCGCTCGTGCTCGACGGTGAGGAGCCGTAGCCCATGTTCCACAGCACACAACAAGACGTGGTGGACCCCACGGAACCGGTCGGCGAGGAGCTGCTGCGGATCGAGGCACTTAAGATCCACTTTCCGCTCGGCAGGCGCGTACGCGGCCGGTACGCCGAGACGGTGTACGCCGTCGACGGAGTGGACTTCACGCTGGACAAGGGTCAGACCGTCGCGCTCGTCGGAGAGTCGGGGTGCGGCAAGTCGACCGTCGCACGGTCGCTCGTCGGGCTGGTCCGCCCGACCGCCGGGTCCATCCGGTACAAGGGCATGGACCTGAGGACCGCGAGCCGGAGCCAGATGCGGATGCTGCGGCGGGAGGTGCAGATCGTCTTCCAGGACCCGTTCGCGTCGGTCAACCCGCGGATGCGGGTGCGGGACATCATCGAGGAGCCCCTCCGCGTGCAGGGGATCCCACGGGACAAGTACGTGGCCGAAGAGCTCCTGGAGATGGTCGGCCTCCAGCCCGTGTACGCCAACCGGTTCCCGCACGAGTTCTCCGGTGGGCAGATGCAGCGCATCGGCATCGCGCGCGCGCTCGCGCTGAAGCCGCGGGTGCTGGTGCTCGACGAGCCGATCTCCGCGCTCGACGTGTCGATCCAGGCCCAGATCATCAACCTGCTCATGGACCTGCAGGACGAGCTGGGACTGGCCTACCTGCTCATCGCGCACGACGTGGCCGTGGTGCGCGCCGTCAGCCACCGCGTGCTGGTGATGTACCTGGGCCGGATCGTCGAGGCCGGCCCGGAGGTGCTGTCCGAGCCCGGCCATCCGTACACGCAGGCGCTGCTGAGCGCCATCCCCTCGGCCGACGTCTCCTCCCGCGGCCGGAGGAAAGAGATCATCCTGGAGGGCGACGTCCCCAGCCCGACCGATCCGCCGAGCGGCTGCCGGTTCCGCACCCGGTGCTGGAAGGCCGCCGACGTGTGCGCGCAGGAGGAACCCGCACTGCTCGACCGTACCGGGCTCGGCGCACTGAACGCCTGCCACTTCCCCGCCCACGAGTAGCAGGGGACTTACCACCCCGGAGCGACCGCCCGTGCCAGGCGCACAATGCGGAAGGCCCGGAAGCCATGCGGCTTCCGGGCCTTGCTACGCGCCACGACCTAGTGGCGGTAGATGTGGTACACCTTCTGGAAGGTCTCGTGGACGGTCCAGGTGCCCTTCCAGCCGAAGGGGAACACCGCGCTCGACCCGGGCGTGAGCTTGACGGGCTCGCCGCCGTCCTCCTGCACGGTCATGGTGCCGGAGATCACGTAGACGGACTCTTCCCGGTTGTCGTACTCCCAACGGGACGACCCCGGCGCGCATTCCCAGGTGCCGATGATGAACTTCTTGTCCTCGCTCATGTGCAGGACGCGGTTGCGGGTGAGAATCTCGGCCGGCTCGATGGGCGTGGCGCTCGGCGGCACGAGCGGCCGCTGCTTCGCGTCGCTCAGATCGAGCTCTGCGGGGCGAAAGTTCATCGTCATGGATCGCTCCTCACTTCCTCATGATCGCCGGACGGCCTGGCCCCGGTCCTCGCCGGGGCCGATGACGACGGCGCTGCGTGAAGGATTGTTTTAGATTCTTATCCTAATATATCAGATGTAAAAGCTGGTGCATATCGAGGACGGAGGCCCTCGTCATCCGTGTGCCCCGCCCGTCGGCACGCCGGCCGGCCGGCCGCCTGCGGCCTGCCGAGCGGTCGCCCGGGGGAGACCGAGGACGCGCTCCAGCCAGGAGTCGCGGGCGGCCTTCGACGCCCGGCTGACCGCGGCGCCCGGAGCCTGCTCCGTGAAGCCGTGGAACGCCCCCGCCCAGATGTGCAGCTCGGCCTGGCCGCCGACCGCCCAGATGCGTGTCGCGTAGTCGACCGCCTCGTCGCGGAACACCTCACAGGCGCCCGCGTCGATGTAGGCGGGCGGGAGACCGGACAGGTCGGTCGCCCGCGACGGCGCGGCGTACGGGGACACCTCCGGGCCGCCCGTGTCGTCACCCAGCAGGAAACGCCAGCCCCAGAGGTTGCTGTCGCGGTCCCACCAGCCGATCCCGTCGTACTGATAACTCGACGCCGTGGTGTTCCGGTCGTCGATCATCGGGCAGTACAGCCCCTGCCCGGCGATGGCGGGCCCACCCCGGTCGCGCGCCAGCAGCGACACGCCCGCGGCGAGGCCGCCGCCCGCGCTGCGCCCCATCACGACGATCCGTCCCGGGGCGAAGCCCAGCTCGCCGGCGTGCTCGGAGACCCAGACCAGGCCCGCGTAGCAGTCCTCGACCGGCGCGGGATGCGGGTGCTCGGGTGCGAGCCGGTACTCGACCGAGACCGCGACGAGCCCGTAGACGTCGACGAGCTCCACGAAGCTTTCCATGGACCAGAACCGGTTGCCCATGCACATCCCGCCGCCGTGGATGTTGTACAGCGCGGCCGGAGTCGTGACCCCGTTCTTCGGGCGCAGGATGGAGACGGTGAGGTCCGGGGCTCCGGCCGGGCCCGGGATCACCCGGTCCTCGAACTCCACCGGGCGGTCGCCGAGGATCTCCTCGATGGGCTTGGTCATCGACCCGCCGCCGTCGCGCCCCGCGCGTACGGTCTCCGGGCCGAGCGGCGGGCCCCCGCCGGTGTGGAGCGCTTGGTAGACGGGCAGGAGATCGGGATCGAACGGGACGGGCGTCACGGTCATCGGGTGGCTACTCCTTTGGATCTCGGACGGAGGGAGGCGGCCCACAAACACTAGATGTGATGTATCAGTCTGCGCGGTCGTCTGGTGCGGGCACCGCGGGCCGGACAGCGTATGCCGTCCGGCCCGCGATAACTGGTCTAACGCGCCGGGTCGAACTCGGCGGGATAGACCGTCGTGCTGATCAGCCTGCCGAACCCGTCGAGCGTGAAATGGGCGAGATCCTGCCGGGACTCGTCGAGCCCGAACAGCACGCCCCGCGAACGGATGCTGCGGATGTCGCGGTGGTCGGTGACCGTCACCGCCGCGCAGGGGAGCGCCTTCTCCCGCCAGGCGAACAGGAAGATGCCGGGGCGCAGTTCGTAGGCAGTGCACTCGTCGGTGTCCGCGAGCCCTTCCTCCGAACCGGCCAGGCACTGCCAGGTGTACTGTCGTGGCCCGAGGTAGATGTGCTCGTACACGCGGTCGGGGCCGTACTCCCACAGCACACGGCGGCCGGTGAGCGCGGTGGACGGCGCGGGGGGAAGCATCGTCGACTCGATGCCTTCGATCCGCGCCGTCGCGAAGCGCTGCCGGACCCGAGGCCCGCCCGGCGAGGGGTCGCTGATCAGGGTGATCACCGACAGTGCGTGCCCACTCGTGAAGTCGAGCGTGAGGCTCACGGACTCCGCCGGCGTCCGCGTGTGACGGAACTGCACGTAGAAGAGATCGTCCGCGATCCGGAACGCGTCATAGCGGCCCTCTCCGGAGGCCGAGACGTCGTCTTCGCGCCCCGGGCTACGCGTCCATGTGACGGTGTCCGCGCCGAAACGGTGCGTGACGCGGGTGCCGTGGCCGTCGTAGAGCACGACCACGCGACCGACGAGGGCGGACGGCGGATCGGTTCTGGTGAGGCCGATATCCGCGGCCGCGAGAAGTCCGTGGATGGGTCGACGGATCGAGGCTTCGGAAAGATCGCTAATCATGGTTCTCCTCACCGGAGGAAGACGAGGCGAGGGCGAGCGAGGACGCCGCGGGCGCGGATGAGGCAGCGCCTGTGACTCCCGCTCGGCTCATCAAGCTCGGGTTCGCCCGCAGCGGCGGACTCTGGTTTGTCAGTAAGCGCGCGGGTATACGACGATCGTTACGTGTAACGCTGATCACGTGGAGTGGGATGAACGAGGCGGAGACGCCGTGGTGGAACTCGGCGAAGTCATGGGCGAACGCCGTGGTGACGTGGCCGGTCCGCGTCTCTTGAACAGTATCGTTCAAGACTTACCTCCCCTGCCTCAAGGGCAAAGCTTGGATCCCATATCCGATCTCGACAGGTTCGGTGCTGTCAAGGTGCCTTGAGCCCGCACCAGATCGGGTGATCGCCGCACGTCGGATGACTGGCGACAGGCTGTGAAGCGCGCCGGGCGACCGCTACCGAGGTGGTCGGACCCGCTCACAGGCGTCGACGTACTCCGCGACGATCTGCTCGATGATCTCGGTCGCCGGGAGCACCGAGTGGATGAGTCCGGCGGACTGGCCCGCCTCGGCCTTGCCCCAGGTGACGTCGCCGTACAGTGCGGCGTCCCTCAGCGTCGCGGCCTGAAACGCTTTGCGGCGCACGTCGATGTCCGCGTTGGACTCTTCGAGTTCGGTCATGCGGGCGGTGAACTCGTTCGCGAGCGCGCGGGTGACGCCGAGCCCGCGTCCGACGGCCCGGGTGCCGTCGACGGTCGCCGCGAGGACGGCGGCCTTGTAGTTCGGGTGGACGGTCGCCTCGTGGCTGGCGAGGAATCGGGTGCCGAACTGCGCTGCGCCGGCCCCGAGCGCGAGCATCGCGGCGAGGCCCGCGCCGTCGGCGACGCCGCCGGAGGCGATGACGGGGATGTCGGGGACCTCGGTGACGACGGCACGCACGAGGACCTGTGTGGTGACCATGGCGGGTGGCGGGTGGCCGCCCGCTTCGGCGCCGACGACGACGAGCCCGTCGACGCCCGCCGCCGCGGCCTTGCGGGCGTGCTCAGTGCCGGCGACGACGTGCAGGCACGTGGTGCCGACGTCACGGAAGCGTTCGAGGTAGCGCTGCGGTCCGCCCTGGGATGCGATCAGGATCGGCGGTCTGCGCTGGAGCAGGATGTCGATCACCTCGTCGGCGCCCCGCCGGTAGAGGGGAAGGTTGACGGCCCAGGGCCGGTCGGTCCCGGCGGCCATCTCGTCGAGTGTGCGCGTGAGGTCGGCGAGCCGCATCGGGCCCACGGCGACGACGCCGAGTCCACCGGCCCGGCTCACGGCGAGCGGCAGGGCTGAGCTGGACGAGGCCCAGGACATGCCGCCCTGAATGATCGGCAGGTCGATTCCGAGCAGGCGGGTGACCGAGGTGGAGATCACGCCCCCACCTCGCTGCGCTCCTGCTCGAGCAGCTTGCGCGCGTGGGCCGCGAGCTGGTTCTTCTGCACCTTCGAGCTCGCGGTCATCCCGATGTCCTCGAACCCGTCCACGATGCGGACGTAACGGGGGACCTTGAACCCGGCGAGGCGCGCGCGGGCCCAGTCGAGCAACTCCTCCTCGGTGGCGTTACCGGCCTCGGTGAGTACGACGAACGCGAAGGGAACCTCGATCAACCGCTCGTCGGGGACCCCGACCACGGCGGCCTGACGGACGCCGGGATGGCGGTGCAGGGCATCCTCGACGTCGGCGGGCGCGACGTTCTCCCCGCCGACTCTGATGATGTCCTTCGTGCGTCCGACGAAGTGCAGGCGCCCGGCCTCGTCGAGGATGCCGACGTCGCCGGTGAACAGCCATCCGTCGGCGTCGATGGTGGCGGCGGTCTGCTCGGCGTCGTCCAGGTAGCCCTGCATGACGTTCCAGCCGCGGACGAGGATCGAGCCCGGCTCGCCGGGGGCGCAGTCGGCACCGCCGTCGAAGGCGCGGATCCGGACCTCGACACCCGGCTGGATACGCATCGCGCCCGAGGCACGTACGGCCTCGTCCTCCCACCAGGCGGACAACGCGACGTTGGGGGAGGCCTCGGACAGGCCGTAGGCGGCGACACACTCGGTGGCGCCGAGTTCGTCGATCACGCGCCGGATCACCGTGGGGGACGCCGCGACCCAGGCTCCCCGCAGGTGCAGCGTCCGCTGGGCGCGGTCGGGGTGGTTGAGCAGCATCAGTGCGATGGTGTCGTTGCCGGAGAAGTGCGTGCACCGTTCCGCCTCGAACAGGCGCAGCGCCTCGGCGGGCTCGAAGCGGGGCATGGTCACCAGTGTGGTGGCGTGCTGGATCGACGCGAGCACCGAGAGCGTGCTCCCCGCGACGTGGAAGAACGGCCGCGCACTGTGGTAGCGATCGCCCGGGCGCAGGCCGAGCCGTACCCCGGCGAAGAAGGCGTCGGCGCACATGCTGCGATGGGTGAGCAGCACGCCCTTCGGTCGCGATGTGGTGCCGGACGTGTACTGGACCAGCAGGACGTCGTCCGGACCGGCGGCGGGCGGCACGGCGCCCACATCGCTCCCCGCGTCGATGAAGTCCGGCCACGCGGTCGCCCAGCCGGGGACGTCGTCGCCGAGCACGACGACCGACGTGAGCTCGGGCAGGGCCGGGCAGGTCGGGGTCCCGTCGTGACCGATGCCGAGCTCGCGCAGCATCGCGATGAAATCCGTGCGCAGGACTCGGTCCGCCATTAACAGGGTGGAGATGCGGGCGTGGCGCAGCGTGTACTCCACCTCGCCGGCGGTGAACCGGGTGTTCACCGGGACGGTGACGGCGCCGACGCTCCCGAGGGCGACGAACAGGGCGACCCAGCGTGGCCCGTTGCCGAGCCAGACGCCGACCCGGTCACCGTGCCCGATGCCGGCGGCGGTGAGAGCCGCGCGGATGCGGGCGACCTCCCCGGCCAGCTCGGCGTAGGTGATTCGGTCATCGGCGGTGACTACCGCCTCGACGTCGGGAGCGAGCAGCACGGCGCGGTCCAGCGCCTCGTGCGCGGTGACGGGACACGCCCTTCTGAGATCCATCAAGCTTCCTCCGTCCCGGATTCGGTGCGCTGGACCTGTGGTCCACCCGGGGCGACGTACGCGCGGATCGTACTCGCGTCGGCCATCGAGCCACCTCCTCGTGCTGGCTCTAGGAGTACGCGACCCTGTTGATGTTGTCAACTACTTTGAGGGTCGTTTGTGCGCTCACGTTCCTGACGCTCCACGTCCAGTGCCAGGTCGGCGAGTTTGTCGAGTGCGCGCACCAGCACCTTTCGCTCCTGTGCTGACAGGACGGCGAGGAACGTCGCGTCGCGCTCGTTCGCCGCGCGTATGAGCCCGCGGTAGACCTCTATGCCCGCCTCGGTGAGCGCCAGCTGATGTGTCCGTCCGGACCCCGCGGTCCGGTTGACCAAGCCCCGTTCTGTCAGCTTGGTCACGACCCGGCTCATCTGCGCTTTGTCAAGCCCTGCGCGCCGGGCCAGCCGGTTGAGGGTGAGCGTCGGATTGGACGCGATCAGGGCGATCGCCCGCCACTCGCCGAGGGTGACGTCGAACTCGCGGCGGTAGCGCAGCGCCGCACTGCGGGAGAGGGCCGCCGACGTGCGTGACAGGCGATAGGACAGCAACTCGGCGATGGGGAGGACATCCCTGACGTTCGCGCGATCGGGCATGGACAGATCGTAGTGGGCCAGGGGCCTGTGTTGCATCATCAACAACTAGCCGATCCCTGGCGACCGCCTTCTGATCGCCACGCACCCGGACCCGCCGGCGCTTTCCTCCACCGGGCCGCACACAAGCCTTCCCCCTTCCCCCCCCGCTTCACCGAACTCGGTGCCTTGACCTCACCCTGCCCACCCTCACCCTTGACGGGAAAGCCTTCGCGCTCCGATTGGTCTCCTGGCCCCGGAAACGACTCGTGGAGGAACATCTCCCGCTCGGGTAGATGGACATGGGCGGCGTCGGGAGCGGCGAGCGCGGGCCGAATCGGCCGCCGGTTCAGGACGCGGCCGCCTCACCGGCGAGTCCGCGGCCTTCGACGCTCGCCGCGGGTGGCCGGTCGCGCCGGGCCTGGTGCCGCGAACGGATATGGAGCAGGGCGGCGAACAGCACGGCGAAGGCGATCCACGCGGCGTAGAGGCCGGGCAGCCCCAGCCCGAAGAGCACACCGAGGACCCACCCCAGGGGGATCAGCACCGCGTAGTCACAGGCCACCGACACGATCATGACGCCGCGGCTGTCCCCGGCGGCGCGCAGCAGCGCGGCGTGGGACATGGCGAGCACCATGGGGGCCATGCTGAGCAACGCGAGGGGGACCGCGGCCCAGGCGAGGGCGGCCACCGCGTCGCCGGTGATCAGGGAGAGCAGTGGCCGGCCGAGGACGAGTATCACGGCCGAGGGGACGGCCAGCATGATCAGCAACAGCTGGGCTCCCGTCCGGCGCCAGGCCTCCGCGTGCGCGTGGTCGCCGCGGCCGAGCGCCTGGCCCGCCAGGATCGTGATGGCGGTGGCGGCGGAGCTCAGCATGGTGAACACCAGCAGCAGCAGGTTGTCCACGATGCGGTACGCCGCCAGGTCGAGCGTGCCGATGCGGGCGGCGAACCCCGCGAGCAGCGCCTCGTTGACGTATCCGACGCCCATCGCGCCCATCTCCGGCCAGCCGATGGCCCACAGGCCCGCGATCACTCCGCGTGCCTGACCCCCCTCGGGGGTCTCGCCCGCGGCGGCGCGTGGCAACCGGGCTCTGGAGTAGATCAGCAAGAACCCGGTCCCCGCCGCGGTCGCGGCGAAGGTGGCCAGGGCGGCGCCGGTGAGGCCCAGACCGGCATTGAAGATCAGGAGTACGCCCAGCGGCACGTTGACGACGTTGACCAGTACGGCGTTGTACAGCGACGCGCGCGTGACGCCGATGCCCGAGCACGCGGCCAGCAACGTGAACGAGGCGGCGGCGAACGGGACGGCCAGGGCCAGCACCCGCAGGTAGGCGACTCCTGGGCCGATCAGCTCCCCAGAGGCGCCGAGCAGCGCCAGCACGGGACCGGCCGTGACGAAGAGCACTGCTCCGACGGCGACGCCGGCCATGACGGAGGTGGCGAGCCCGGCGCGCACGATCTGGGCGACCTCGCCGGGCCGTCCAGCGCCGTGCGCTCGGGACACCCGCACCTGCACGGCCGTCGCCCAGCCCCGCACGATGACGAGGCCGATCAGATGGACGGGCGCGGCCAGGGCGAACGCCCCAAGCGCCACGGGGGACAGCCGGGCGAGCAGAACGGTGTCGACGAGGTTGACGACGATCTGCGTCAGCCCGGCGACGAGAAGGGGAAGGGCCAGGTCCCAGACCTGGCCCATCGCCGGACGCGCGCCGGTCTCGGCAGAGGCCGGGGGCGTGCCGTGGCTCACAGGACCGCCCGCGCGGCTTCCATGAGTTCGGTGTCGCGGTCGAGAAGGATCAGAGTGTCCACGCGTGAGTCCTTCCACGCGAGGATCCGCTCGACGATCGCCGGCAGCGGCCCGACGAGGGCGACCTCGTCCAGCAGGGTGTCCGGTACGGCCTGCGCGGCGCCGGTCTTGTGACCGTCGGCGAAGTGACGGCGGATGTCGTGCGCGGCTCCTTCGTACCCCATCTGGCAGGCCACGTCGAAGTAGGTATTGCGCACTCCGGGGGCGACCGCGCCGATCAGATGCGCGAACAGCGGCCGTAGCCGGTCACGGCCCTCCCCGGGGGTCGCGGCGCGGGAGACGTACAGGATGGGGCAGATCTTGACGTCACTCGAAGCCCGGCCCGCCCCGGTGATTCCCTCGTCGAGTGGACGGGTGAGCGCCTTCTCGTGCTCGGGAGCGTACATCCCGGCCAGCCAGCCATCGGCGATCTCTCCGGTGAGGGCGACGTTGCGCGGGCCGATGGCCCCTAGATAGATCGGAATGTGCGGACGCAGCGGGTTCATCTCCGAGCGCACCGGCCGGGCCCGGCCGGTCGAGCCTGGTCCGCGGTAGGGGAGCCGGTAGATCTCACCGCCGTGCTCGACGCGTTCCTCGTGCGCGATCGCTTTGCGGACGATCTCGACGTACTCGCGGGTCCGCTGGAGGGGCCGGGTGTACGGCTGGCCGTGCCAGCCTTCGACGATCCACGGGACCGACAGTCCGAGACCGAGCTGGAAGCGACCCTTGGACAGCACGTCGAGGGTCATGGCGGTCATCGCGGTGGCCGCGGGCGTACGGGCGGGGATCTGCATGATCGCGGTGCCCAGCTCGATCCGTTCGGTGCGCGCGGCCAGGTACCCGAGGACGCTGACGGCGTCGGGGCCGTACTCCTCCACGCTCCAGATCGAGTCGACGCCGATCCGCTCGGCGTGCTCGACGACGGGAAGCAGATGTTCCATCGGTTCCCCGCCGTAGCCGAGAGCCAGCCCGAGGCGCATGCGCGCTCCTTCCGTATGCCTGCCGGAGAGTCGAAGGGGTCGTGGTCAGGAGAACGGCAGCGGATCCCGTACGAGATCGTCTTCGGTGAGCGGGCCGGGCACCCACCCACGCGCGGCGGGTTCGCGGTGGAGCCGGTCGCCGCCGAGGAAGGGGAACGCGGCAGGGGCGTTGCAGTACAGGCCGGGCACCATGACCCGGGCCACGTGCATGCCCGCGGCGCGCACCTGCGGGGTCGTGAGATCGACGGCGATCGCGCGCAGCCCATGGGCGGTGAGCGAGCCGAGCGGGCCGGCCGCTCCCGCGTCATCGGGCGACGCCGCGGGAGCCGCAGGGGTGCGCAGGCGGTCCAGGCGGGTGTCCTGCATGCGCGCGTCGAGGTAGACCTGGACGTGGAGGCGGACGTCGTTGACGTCCCGCCAGTCCGGCCGGAAGTCCTCCAGATAGGCACGGTCGGCGCGGTGCGCCCGGTAGGGGTGGCGGCTGATCCGGCCGGCGTCGACGGCCCGCCAGAAGGGGCCGTCCCGGTCGAGCAGCTCGAAGCCGGTCGCGTGCATGCCGACGGCCTCGGTGAGCGCCTTGGCGGCCGCGGCCTCGGCGGTCGGACGGCAGGCGCTGCCGAAGGCGACCAGCCGTCGCGCGCGGTCCTCGATGAACGCCCCGGCGACGGGGACGTCGAAGGACGAGGGGATGCGCAGCAGGGTGACGTCCAGACCGGCCTGCTCCGCCTCCCGCAGCGCGAAGCCGAGACGGCCGCCCGTGCCGGCCACGAGTGGTGCGGCGGGCGCCCCGCTCGTCCACCAGACGGTGACGGCGTCGCGTTCCAGGACTTCCAGGAGCGCGGCGAACCGGGCTCGCTCCGGGGTGAGGCCGGCGGCGGTCCCCGCCAGGATCGGGTAGTTGGTGGGCGCCTCGGCGGCGCGTGTCCCGCGGAAGTAGTTGACGTAGGCCAGCGACGCCGGAACCAGGATCTGCCGCCCGTCGCTCAGATCCTCGCCGTGGGCCCAGGCGATCTCCAGGTCGGGGGTCATGGGGACGAACGGGAACCCCCGTTGGGCGTGCTGGGCGCGGGAGTAGAGCGCGAATGTCCGCGGGTCCGCGACCGGCCGGCCCTCGCGGGCAAGGCGCTCGTAGGAGCCGGTCGGCAGTTCGGCGGGGACGGCGTTGCCGCAGTACCGCTCCACGGCCTCTCCGATGGCCGCGTACCGGGCACGGGCCGGATCCGCCAACGCGGCTCCGCCGGTGACGGTGTCGATGACGGCGGCCGATCCGGGAGGGGTGGAAAGGCGGGCGCTGTAGGAGACACAGGTCGCGACGAGGTCCAGGCGGGGGTGATCCCTGGTGAGGCGCCGGATGAGGCCCAGCCCACCCTCCGTGCCGAGACGGGCGGCCACCTCTTCCATGCCCTCGGCCTCGTCCGCCGCGGCCGGGCCGGCCGGTGTTTCCGGCTCGGCCATCGGGTTCCTCATGTGATCGCTCCTCCCTCTGGAAGGACGCCTGGATCGGCCCGGATGCCGGTACGCGGCGGGTGGGCCGCCGAACCGGCGGCCCACCCGCCTTCTGGTCACTCGCTGTCGGCTTCCTCACGCCACTCGAACGGCGAGTCCACCGCCGGCGTGTGGGACCTGACGCCCGACTGAGGGTCTTCGGGCTCGACGAAACCGTGGTGCGCCATGTGCGTCCTCCTTCGGCTCGGCATATGGCCGCCCTTATTGCGACCATTATGCAACTGCGAACTCCTTGCATCGAGTTTATGCATGGCGCGGCGCGAAACTCAATGCCGAACGCGGTCCGGTTCATCGGCGGTGTTTTCCGTCCAGAGAGCAGTCGTCGCACTTGACTCCGCCGGGGACCCGGTAATAAAGGCAGCAGCTTCTGCGCCGGAACGTCAGATCTGGGCCTGTGACGTCGCCGAGCCCGGCCAGCCGCCCGATGCCGAGAAGGTCCGTCGTGAGACGGTACGTCGGGCCGGCGAGGTCCGGGCGCGCGGCGAGGACGGCTCGGCCCGCCTCGGCCAGCGCGGACGCCGCGTTGCCGTA
Organism: Sphaerisporangium siamense; assembly: GCF_014205275.1. Taxonomy (NCBI): domain Bacteria; kingdom Bacillati; phylum Actinomycetota; class Actinomycetes; order Streptosporangiales; family Streptosporangiaceae; genus Sphaerisporangium; species Sphaerisporangium siamense. The sequence continues at coordinate 979,007 of NZ_JACHND010000001.1, read as the reverse complement.
CAGGAGGCGCGGCGCGACCTTGACGCGCAACCCGGCGGCGAGCGCCTCCAGGTGCGTGACCACCACCGATCGATAGAGAATTCGGGTGAGCTGGGCGTTCGCGTCGACATGCCAGCCGGAGGAGGCCGGTAGCCGCAGGGCCGGCCCGTCGTCGGCTCGGTGCAGGCGGGTCAGGTCGGGCACGACGCCGTGGACGAGGGCGCACGCGAGCATGGGCGACCACAATCGGGCCGCGTGCCCGAGCTGCATGATGGAGGCGCCGATTCGCGGTTCCTTGGCGCCATAGCGGGTGGCGACACTGGTGACCAGGTCGGATACGCCGCGGGCGTAGTCCTCCTCGATCGGATGCCATCCGGCGCCGTCACCCGACACGGCGATCCGGAAGAACGAGCCGACCGAAGCAACGTCCGCGAGGGCGGCGGTGATCGATTCCGGCGAGGCCGGCCGAAGAGAACCCATGGCTTATAACTCCATTTTCTGGTTTCGGTGGATTTGTGTGGAATTAGGGACTGGAGTGCATGGGAAATACGCCGGAACGCGGTAAGTGCATTCGTTCCGGCATCGCCGGCCAAAGAAAGGTTCAGGCCGGTGGATCACTCCTCGGATGCGGCTGGCCGCGGGTTATCAGAGTCACCTGTGGAGTTCCCGTTAACGGGTGTGTGATCACCTCGGCTTCAACGCGATGGACCTCGGCGAGCGGCGCCGGGGCGAGCACCTCGCCGGGCGCGCCGAGGGCGACCACCGCGCCGCTCATGACGCGTGATCGGCATGTCCTGAGTCGCTCACAACGCCGGCGGTGCGGATACGCCGCGGCGGGGCCGTGACGTGGAGGGTGAGGATGCCAGGAAGATCGGCGAGGCCGGGACCGCCGGCGCGGATCCAGGCGGCGATGTCGTCGGCCGCCTCCGGCTGGTTGGCCAGGCCCAGCCACACCGGCCGCCCGCCCGCCTGCCGCCCCGCGGGTGAGGGCTGTACCACGATGACGTTCGCCTGGTCGCAGACGTCCAGGCAGTCGGTGACGCGCACCTCGGCGACCTCTGCCAGGCGCGCGACCTGCGCGTCGTGGTCAAGGCCGGGGACCCTGCGCGCGGTGCCGCAGCAGCAGCCCCGGCAGATGGCGATTCTCGTCATGCGCGCCCGCACCCTCTACCGGTGCGGTCGAGCGCATCGGGGCCTGGCCACGGCAGGGGATCTGGCCGGAGTACAAGGGTCCGTGAGGATCGGACCGCCGCCGTACCTCGATGGCGGGCAAACCCGACACGGGGACGCCCGCTTTTGCACCAGCGCGGATAAACGAAAGGGACATGCCGGACATGCGGCACGGCGATCACCGTTCCTCTCTTGGGGAGATCCGCCCCAATTCCGTGAGGAGGCGACCGCGTGAGTCTCCTGGCTCTCGGGTCGAAGCTCGCCCCGGCCTTCCCACCCCTCGGGGCAGTGGCGTTGTCGGGGTCCGCTCGCCGATCACAGTGGCGGGACCGCGCCGGATTCACACCGGCTTCCTCGTTCCGCCGTCGCCTTCGCGCCCATGGTCGCACAAGCCGCACCACCCGCAAAGGCACGGATATTCCGTGTCCGCTCACCGGGCCATCGAGCGTAGGCCGCGGGGTGCTCGGCGCGGCTCCGGGTCTCCCGGTGATCCGGCTCCAGGGCGGCGTAGTCATAGGGCACGTCCGGCCGCGGTGGAGCACGGGGCCACCTGGCGTGTGGTCTTGACCACGCCGGGAAGTCGTGCCTATTTTGCGAATGCCTCCCGCCTGTGAATCTCTTGCAAGGAGTTCGGGCTCATGAGGGGTGCTCGCCCTGTTGGTGTCTTCGCTGGTCCCGGCAAGGTGCGGGGTTCGGGCCGCGCCCCCAAGCGGCGCGGCCGGCGCGCCGGCCTACCACCTGATCGGCAGCGCCACCAACCGGAGATCCCTCTTCTGGTGCGTGCGCTGGGCATCAGCACGCCGGCCGCGCCGCACGACCTCAACCGGGCCGCCGCGTACCGCGACCGGCTCTCCCGCACGGACAGTGGCCCGATTCCGGCCTGCGGTCCACAAGAGGAGGTGCTGACCGTCGAGCGGATCTCCCGGGGGTACGGCGTGCGCGCCGTACCCCGCGCCCAGCTCGTCTTCGAGCTCAAGGAGGAGCGGTGATCGCCCGACTGCTGCGCCTGTCACCGTCCGTGCGCCGACGCCTGGCCGGGCTGGTCGGCCTGTTGCTGGCCATCACCGCGACCTACGTCGGCCAGGGTGTGCTGATCGCCCAATCCCTGGCCAGGATCTTCTCGGGCCAGGACGCGGCCTCGATCGTCTGGCCCGTCGCCGGGATCGTCGCCCTGCAACTCGTGCGCAGCTTGGCGCTCGCGGTACGGGAAGGCGTCGCGCTGCGGACATCGGCTCGGATCAAGAAGGAACTGCGGCGGCGGCTGACCGCCAAGCTGCTGATGCTCGGGCCCGGCTGGGCGCAACGCGGGCGGACCGGATCGACGCAGAGCTCACTGGTCGACGGGATCGAGACCGTGGACGCCTATGTCGGCAGATTCCTGCCGCAGATGGTCGCGGCCCTGGTCGGCGCCGTCGGAGTGACCGCGTTCCTGTTCGTGCTCGACCCGGTCATCGGTGTGGTCGTGCTGGCGTGCGCGGCGCTGATGCCGGTGCTGCCCCTGGTCTCGGATCGGGTGCTCAAGGAGCGCAACGACGCCTGGTTCCGCGGCTACAAAGGTCTGTACGCCGAGAACCTCGACGCCCTGCAGGGCATGGCGACGCTCAAGGCGTTCAACGCCAGCGGCCGGCGCGGCGCCGAGCTCGCGAGGCTGGCGGAGACGTTCTGCCGTGACTCCATCCGGCTGATGGCCATCGTCGTGCTCTACCTGGGAGGGGTGGCCTTCGTCATCGGGCTGGGCACGGCTGTGGCACTGGGCGTCGGCGCGATGCGACTGGTCGCGGGTGAGCTGACCGTGACCGAGCTGCTGCTGATCCTCATGCTCACCGCCGAGTGCTTCCGGCCGCTACGTGAACTGGAGTCGGCCTACCACTCCAGCTACAACGCGGTTCCCTCGCTGACCGCGGTCTTCGAGGTGCTGGACGCCCCGGTACAACCTCAGGGAACGCGTGTCCTCGAGCGCGCCGGGCCGCCGGCGGTGACCTTCGACGCGGTGACGCTCACCTACCGCGAGCGGGCCAAGCCCGCCCTCGACGACTTCTCCTTGGACATCGCGCCCGGTGAGCGTGTCGCTCTGGTCGGCCGATCGGGCGCGGGCAAGACCACGGTCGCCGCCCTGCTGCTGCGCTTCTTCGACACGATCGACGGCCGGATCACGATCGACGGCACCGAGATCCGGGACCTCCCCCTGGAAGAGTTGCGCTCGCTCATCGCCGTGGTGTCACAGGACACCTATCTCTTCCACGGCACGGTCCGGCACAACCTGACCCTGGCCAGACCCGACGCGGCCGACGCCGAGCTCGAGGCCGCCGTCCGCGCGGCCCGCGCGGAGTTCGTCCACGACCTGCCCCAGGGCCTTTCCACCGTCGTGGGTGAACGAGGGCTGAAGCTGTCGGGCGGCGAACGGCAACGCGTCGCCATCGCTCGCGCTCTGCTCAAGGACGCTCCGATCCTCGTGCTGGACGAGGCGACCTCCAGCGTGGACGCCGCCAACGAATCCGGCATCCAGCAGGCTCTGGACGCGCTGACCGGAGGCCGCACCACCCTGATGATCGCCCACCGGTTGTCCACCGTCCGCGACGCCGACCGGGTCATCGTCATGTCCGAGGGGCGGATCGTCGAAGTGGGCGACCACGCCGGCCTGCTCGACCGGGGCGGAGCTTACACCCGCCTGATCGCCGCCCAGGAAGGAGCCGCGTCATGATCCGCCGCCTGCTCCCGCTCGCCCGGTTGCTGGGCCCCCACCGGTGGCTGCTGATCGCGGCGATCCTCAGCGGCATCGCCCAGCACCTCGTGATCCTCGCCTCCGCGGGCGTCGGCGCGTGGGTGGTCAGCCAGGCCATCAACGGCGCCTCGCCCGCGGATCTGCGTGGTGGGCTGATCACACTCGGTGTCCTTCTTCCGCTGCTCGCCGTCACGCCGTGGCTGGAGTCCTACCTCGCCCATATGGCCGCCTTCCGGGTCCTGGCCGACGTGCGTGGCAGGGTCTATGGCGCCTTCGATCGCCTCGCGCCCGGCTACCTGCTCGAACGCCGCTCAGGCGACCTGGGCACCGCCGCGATCTCCGACGTCGAGCAACTCGAGCTGTGGTTCGCTCACACGCTCAGCCCGCTCGTCAGCGCGGTCACCGTCCCCGTCGCCGCGCTCACGGCTCTTGGTGTCTTCCATCCCGCGCTGGCCCTCGCGCTCACGCCCGCACTGCTCCTGCTGGCGCTCGTCCCCGCCCGGCTGCGCCGCGACGCCGAAGCCCAGGGCACCGAAGTGCGCGCCCGCCTCGGCGAGCTCAACGCCGAGGCCGTCGACACCCTCCAAGGCCTGCGCGAACTGATCACCTCGGGCGCCGGCGACCGTCAGCTCGACCGCATCGCCGAACAGGACGAGCGGCTGCTGGCCGCCAAGCTCGCCCACGGCCGCCGCTCGGGCCTGGAACACGCCGTCACCAACGCGTTCACCACTCTGGGCCTGCTCGCGGTCCTGATCACCGCGGCTCTGCTCGTCACCGCCGGAAGCCTCGACAGGACGTTGTTCCCCGTCGCCGTCGTGCTGGCCGCGACCACCTTCGCCCCCGTCATCGCCGTCACCGACGTCGCCCGCGACCTCAACCTCGTCATCGCCGCGGGGGACCGCATCATGACGATTCTGACCACCCCTGCTCCGGTGACCGACCGGGTCACCGCGCCGCCGTCCGGCCCCATCTCGCCGCACGTCGCCTTCTCCGGTGTGCGCTTCCGGTACGGCACGGCGCTGCCGGACGCGGTGAGCGACATTTCCTTCGACATCGCACCTGGCGAGACCGTCGCACTGGTCGGCCACTCCGGCGCGGGCAAGTCCACCTGCGCCAGCCTGCTCATGCGGCTGTGGGACGTGGACGCCGGATCGATCACCATCGGCGGCCACGACATCCGCGACTTCCCTCAAGACGATCTGCGCCGGCTCATCACCCTGGTGCCGCAGGACGTCTACCTGTTCAACATCCCGCTCATCGACAACATCCGCCTGGGCAGGCCCGAGGCGAGTCGCGAGGACGTCGTCGCCGCCGCGCGAGCCGCTCAGGCCGACGAGTTCATCGTCGGCCTTCCCGACGGCTACGACACCCTGCCGGGCGAGCTCGGCGCCCGTCTGTCCGGTGGCCAGCGTCAGCGCATCGCCATCGCGCGAGCCATCCTCAAGGACGCGCCGATCCTGATCATGGACGAGGCGGTCTCCAACCTCGACACCGAAAGCGAGCAGGAGGTCGCCGCGGCCATGGCCGGCGTGCGTCACAACCGCACCACCTTGGTCATCGCCCACCGCCTGTCGACCATCCTCACCGCCACCCGGATCGTCGTCCTGGAAGACGGCCGCGTGGCCGACGTGGGCACCCACCAGGAACTGATCGACCGGCCCGGCGTCTACACCACCCTGATGGCCTCCCAGCTCATCGGATCCGGACGGACATGAACCGGCAGCACGAACGCAGTGGTGCTCAGGAGTGTTCGAAGCCTTTGCCCGCTCGGTCGAGTGGGTCGGGGGCGAGGTCGAGGTAGGTGGCGCGGAGTTCGTCCCAGGCGGCCAGCCTGGTGAAGTCCGGTGGATGGAGGATCTGCTGGCGGTCGGTGAGGAAGGGGTTGGGCAGGAGCACGGTCATGAGCTGCTCGTCGAGGCCGTTGAACAGGCGTACGCCCCAGGAGACGGGGCTGCCGTCGTCGGCGTTGATGGAGCGGTAGAGCTCGGCGCGGGCGCAGCGGCGGATCCGCCCCAGCTCGGGGCCGCTGGCGGTGTGCTCGCCGATGCACAGGTGGAAGTGCCATCGGCCGAAGTCGACGGTGACGTACCCGTCGTACATGCCGATCCGCTCCGGCGCGTTGGGCGCGGCGACCTCCCAGGCGGCGCCCTGGATGATCACGCCGAACCAGATGTGCCGCCAATACTTCTCGAACAGGGTGGTGACCAGGGACAGAAGGGACTGCTCGTCGGTGGGCAGCGCCCAGACGTGCAGGGTGCCGGTGCCCTGTTCTTCGACGACGGTGTGACTCATGGCGCTCCTTCGGACTCTCGTATGACTTCTTCCCAGTGCTCGTGAAGGTCATCGGGACGGAGCCGGACGCAGTCGCCGCAGATCCCGCCACCGCACAGGCGGTAGTAGAGGCAGCAATTCCGGCGGGCGAAGAACAACTGGCCCGGCACAGGCTCGGCCATGCGGCCGGTGTCGCTCAGCAGCCCCATCTCCAACAGTTCCTGGCCCAGCGCGGCGGCCTTACCGGAGAGGGCCGGGCGGCGCAGCACCAGGATGCGCAGGGCGTTGGCCAGCGCGGAGGTCGAGTCGCCCCACAGGACGCGCGGCGAGACCCTCACGATCGTCTGGACCGTCGCCGCCAGAGGTTCCAGCACGTCGGTGACCACGGTGCGGTACAGCTCCGGAGCGAGACGAGCCGGGTCGGCGACCTGCCACCCGGTCAGGCGACCGGCGCGCAGGGGCAGCGGCCCTCCGGAGGCGGCCCGCCAGTGCAGACCTGGGGTCAGGTCGGCGACCATGTCGTGCGTCACGGCGATGCCGAGGGACGGTGACCACAGGCGGGCGGCCAGGTGCTGGAACAGCAGCGAGGCGACCGCACGGATGTCGGCGGTGGCGAACCGGGCGGCCAGTTCTGCGATCTTGTCCTTCAGGACGTCCGGGGTGGTGAACAGGTCGGTGAGGGGCCGCCACCCGGGCTCGACCGGGACGAGTTCGATGGCGAAGAACCCGCCGACGCCTGAGGTGTCGAGGACCGCGTGGCCGATCGCCTCACGGCCGGCAGGACGCAGTCCTGGCGGTGCCGCGGCGAGCTTGGCCGCCGGCTCGCGGCTCCAGGCGGCAAGCTCGGGCAGGGTCGCGAACCGGACGATCCCACCGTCGAAGGCGGCCTCGTAGCCCTGTTCGGTGTGTTCCACCGCCATGTCGACGGCTTGGTCCCCGGCCGTGCTCCAGCCCTCGCGCGCCAGCGCCCGTTCCACCAGCAGGCGCTGGACGCCGTCGGCGGTCACCCGCATCCTGCCGGCGGTGGTCACATGGAGGGCGAACACTCCGGCAGCCGGGTCGAAGGACAGGTCCTCGCCGTCGAAGGACGCGCCGACCACTCCCCGCAGGGTCAGTTCTTCCGGCGTCCCGGTGTGCAGACGGCCGTCCGGGTCGAGCAGCCAGATATGGTCGGCGACTCGCAGCGCCAGCTCCAGATCGTGCGTGGACACCACGATGGCGAGGTCCCTCTCGCGGGCGAGGCGGCGCAGCAGGCCCATGAGCGCGACCCGGGAGGTGACGTCGAGGAAGGCGGTCGGCTCGTCCAGAAGGATCGCCGACGGCTGCTGCGCCAGAGCTCGCGCCACCAGCACACGCTGGCGCTCACCGTCCGACAGCTCGGTCAGCGCCCGGCCTGCCAGATGCGACGCGCGGACCGAGGCCAGTGCCCACGCGACGATCTCGTGGTCGCGTGCCGACAGCCGTCCGATGAACCCGGTGTGGGGGTGACGGCCCAGCCCGGCCAGCTCTCGGGCGTTCAGCAGCGGGGGCAGGTCACGCTCCGTGAGTACGACGGCCATCAGGCGCGCGAGTTCGGCGGGAGGGATCGAGTCGACGGGGATGCCGTCCACGAGGACCCGGCCCGTCAACGGCGGCTGGATCGCGGCCATGGTGCGCAGGAGCGTGGACTTCCCGGTGCCGTTCGGGCCGATGAGCACGGTCAGCTCGCCGGGGGCGGCGGTGGCGTCCAGACCGGCGAGCACGCGCCGCTCGGGGCGCCCGCGCCGGGCCGGGTATCCGACGCAGAGAGCTCGCAGGCGCAGCCCTTCCGCCCGGTCGTGAACGCTCATCCTCACACCGCCAGTCCGGTGCGGGCCACGCGGCTGCGCACCAGCACGGCGATCACCACGGGTGCGCCGAGGATCGTGGCCACGGCGTTCAGCGGCAGCACGACGCCGCTGCCCGGCGCCTGGGTGGCCACGCAGCACATGAGCGCGGTCACCGCGCCGAGTAGTACCACGCCCGGCATCAGCACCCGGTGGTCGGCGGTGCCCAGCGCGAGCCTGGCCACGTGGGGGACCGCCAGGCCGAGAAAGGCGATGGGCCCGCAGTAGGCGGTCACGGCCCCGGCCAGCACCGACGAGGTCAGCAGGGTCAGGGTGCGCACCAGCCGGACCCGCACGCCCATGGTGCGCGCGTAGGTCTCACCCAGCAGCAAGGCGTTGAGCGGCTTGACCCCGGCCAGTGCGCCGCCCAGCGCGGCGGCGCACACCGGGCCGAACACCGCCAGGTCGGCCCAGGTGGGGCCCGCGAAGCTGCCGAGCCCCCAGCTGATGAACTGCTGGGCACGTTGCGGGTCGGTGTAGACCAGCAGCAGCGTGATGACCGAGGTCGCGGCCGAGCCGACCATCACGCCGATCACCAGCAGCGTCACCACCGACCACACGCGCCGCGACAATGCCAGCACCAGGCCCAGCACGGCCGCGGCGCCACCGGAGGCGGCCACCACGACCCCGGCGCGGCCCAGCCCCGCGACGCCGGCGGTGAAGGTGCCCGCGACCCCGCCCCAGCCGGCGATGACCAAGGCCACCCCGAGGCTCGCCCCTGAACTGACCCCGAGGATGTACGGCTCGGCCAGCGGATTGCGGAACAACGTCTGCATCTGCGCTCCAGCGGCGGCCAGCGCCGCTCCGGCGAGCGCGGCGGTGATCGCACGCGGCAGCCGCACCGTCCAGATGATCTCCTGGACGCCGGGGAGGGCCGTGGCGTCGTGGATCAGGGCGCGCAGCGCGTCATCCAGCGGGATCCAGGTCGAGCCGAGCGCGACGGCCAGCGTGAACGCGATCGGCACCGCCACCGCCATGGCCGACAGCACGACCCTGTGGCGGCGATACCCCGTGGGAACGGCCGCCGCCGTCACCGCGGTCATTTCGCCAGCTTCCGGTAGAAGGTGAAGGCATGGCCGGGGGCGATCTCCGGGTGCAGGATCGCGACCAGATCACCCAGGATCAGGTCGGGGCGGGCGACCCCGCGCTCGTAGAAGTCGTTGCCGCCGCCGGGACCGATCACCTTGTTGGCCGACCACACCTCCCCGGCGGTGAAGGCGGCGAACCGGGCGTATCGGCTGTCGGCCTTGCGTACGTCCGCCAAGGTCCTCCACTCGTCGGCGGTGGCCAGCCATACCTTCGCGCCCCGGGCCTTGGACAGCACCGCCTCCAGGTCCAGTGTCGTGCTACCGGCGCCCGGGGTGCCCGCCCAAGCGTGGGTTCCCCCCGCGTCCTTGACCAGCGCCGAGACGTAGCTGCCACCGCCGGGCATCGACCACTGGCCCTGGTACATCTGGCCCAGCAGCACGTTGACCGGGGCCGCGCCCTTCGCCTTCGCGGCCAGTGCGGCATAGTCGGCTTCGACCCTGCCGAACACCTCGCCGGCCCTGGCCTCCGTCCCGGTGAGCGCGGCCACCAGTTTGATCCATTCCGCACGCCCCAGCGCGGTGGACTCCAGCCACTCGGCGTTGGCGACGACCTTGATCCCGGCCTGCCGCAGGCTGCCGTACACCTTGTCCTCGATGCCGCCGGTCATCAGCACGTCCGGCCGGGCGGCGACGACCTTCTCGGTATCGATCTCCCGCCCGGCGGCGTACTCGGTGACGGCCCCCGCTCCGACACGGGCCAGCACCTGGGCGGAGGAGATGTACCCGGCAGAGGCGACGCCCGTGAGCCGGTCCAGCACGCCCAGTTCGGTGAGGAACGGCAGGTGCGTGGTGGAGGCGGAGAACAGCGTCCGGATCGGTGTCTCGACCACGATCGCGCCCGCCGGCGCAACGGCCGGCCCGGGTGCCGGGGTGCCGCAGCGCACCAGCACGTAGGTCTCGGGCTTCGCCTGCGGAGAAGGCTGCTCGACGGTGACGATCTGGTAGTTCTTGGCGTAGGTCAGCGTGAAATTGGTCGCGTGCCTCAGCGTCTGCTTGACCGGAAAATAGTCCTTTCCCGGATCGTAGGAGGTGACGCAGCGGCCGTCAGAGGGCGCCGTGCGCGACGGGGCCGCGGTGGATTCGGAAATCGCGCAGGCGGTGGCGAGGACGAGGACGGTGATCAGCGTGCCGCCGATCGGGCGGGGAAGGCCCATTGACGTTCTCCTGGCGACTGGCCCCGATGACCATTCCGCGACGGCGATCGGAGCGGGCGGAAAATCGGATCACCAGGAGAGACCCGAATGCCGGGCTTGAAAAGGCGGCGTAGCTGGATTTGGGCACGACAACCACCATCCTCTTCTGGGGAGATCCGCCCCAAATTTTTTGAGGAGGCGACGGCGTGAGTATTCTGACTCTCGGTTCGCGCCTTGCCTGCCCGCTCCGCATCCGGGCATGGTGTGATGGACGCGCTCGCCGATCACAGTGGCGGGACCGTACCGGATTCTCACCGGTTTCCTCGATCCGCTGCCGCCTTTCCCGTCATGGTCGCATGGATACGCCAACCTATAAAGAGTATCTTTACGGGAAATACCGTGAACCATCGTTGTATGGCGAGATGTCAGGAATGTGAAGTTCACACCGCGTTAGCCAGGGGTGGCGCGAATCTTCCGTAACGCGGAGGAGCCGCCGTGACCGTGCCGGTCACCCTATGGCGATCACTCCGCGGACCTTCACCTCTCGTCGGCGGCCCCGTCGTCGCGGGTCTGGCCGCCGGGGGAAATCTGCCCCGGGTGTGGACTTAGTAGGACGTCCAACTATATTTTCAGCAGGAAGCACGCGCCCGCGACCCTGGTGATCCGACTGTGACGGCGGCCACAAAACCCTGACCCCGTGCACGCTCACGCACGCCCATGTCGCGTGCCCATCCTCGGATCTCCTTGGCGCTTCGTCACCGACACCGGGTTCGCCGTGGCCAACCGTGCCTTGCAGCTCCACGGCGGATGCGGCTACCTCACCGAGTACGGCATCGGGAAGATCTGCGCGGTCTGCGGGTTCACCAGATCCTCGAAGGGACAAATGAGATCATGCACGTCATCGTCGCCCGCGGACTGACCGGGGCCGCCTGATGGACATCGAGACCACCCGCTCTGGCGGGCTCAGGCAGGTTCTGCTCAACCGGCCGAAGGCGCTCAATGCCCTCACCCACGAGATGGTCCGTGACCTCGACGCCGCGCTGCACGCGTGGGAGGACGACGACGCGGTCGAGGCCGTGCTCATCAGCGGCGCCGGTGAGCGCGGCCTGTGCGCCGGGGGAGACATCCGCGCCATCTACCACGACATCCCGCGGGGCGGCGCCGCCACGGCAGCGTTCTGGCGCGACGAGTACCGTCTCAACGCCCACATCGCCCGGTACGGCAAGCCGTACGTGGCGCTGATGGACGGCCTCGTCATGGGCGGCGGCGTCGGGGTGTCGGCGCACGGCGGCGTCCGCGTGGTCACCGAGCGCACCAGGCTGGCCATGCCCGAGACCGCGATCGGCCTGGCTCCCGACGTGGGCGGGACATATCTGCTCTCGCGCGCTCCGGGCGAGATCGGCCTGCACCTGGCGCTGACCGGGGCCTCCATCGGGGCCGGCGACGCGATCGCATGCGGCCTGGCCGATCACTTCGTCCTCTCCGCCGACCTGTCCGTCTTCCGGCAGGCCATAGTGGAGCGCGGGGTGGCCGAGGCACTGGAGACCTACGCGCGGACCGCTCCGGAGGGGACGCTGGAGGCGCAGCGCGCCTGGATCGACGTCTGCTACGCGGCCGAGAACGTGGCGCAGATCGTGGAACACCTGCTGGAGATCGGCGACAGCGTGGCCAAGGAGGCGGCCGAGCAGATCGCCGGCCGGTCGCCGACGGCGCTCAAGGTCACCCTCGCGGCGGTTCGCCGGGCGGGGCTCCTCGGTTCGCTGGAGGAGGTGCTCGACCAGGAGTACCGCGTGTCGTGCCGGGCCCTGCGTCACCCGGACCTGCGCGAGGGCATCCGCGCCCAGGTCATCGACAAGGACCGGACACCGCGCTGGGCGGTCGCCGCCTCACCCGAGGAGGTCGAGGCGTTCTTCGCCCCGCTGGGCGACGGAGAGCCGGGACTGTTCTGAAGATCGCCTTCATCGGCCTGGGCGACATGGGCGCCCCCCCATGGCCACCAACCTGGTCAAGAACGGCCATATCGTCCCGACCCGTCAGGCGTACTGGCGCCTCATGATCAGGCAGGTGGGGGACACGAGGGTGACGCTGTGCCAGCCTCTGGCGCGGTAGAGGCCGAGCGCTTCGGTGGCGGCGACGTGGGTGGCGAGCCAGCGCGGGCCGGGGCCCGCGGCGGCGAGGACGGTGTCGTGCAGCGCGGCGCCGAGGCCGGTGCCGCGTGCCTGGGGAAGGACGGCGAGTTCTTTGAGCGTGAAGTCGCCGGTGGGGAGGCGGTGGGCGAGCGTGGCCAGGCGTGAGCAGCGGATGCCGTAGGCGAAGCCGTACAGGTTCTCGCCGTGCAGGGCCATCGCGAGCACGAAGCCGGGGCGGTGGCTGTCGGCGAGCATGCGGGCGGCCAGGGCGCGGGCGGTGGTGGACGCCTCGGACCAGGGTGGCCTGCCGAACACCTCCCCGGCGACGTCGGCCACGCTCGTCAGGTGCCGGTATAAGGCGGCGGGCTCGACCAGGCGGACGAGGCCGTTGGCGGCGCCCGTCCGGGGCACGGGCGAGGTGCGGGTCCGGACGGGCGCGGTGTCCACGGGCGCTCAGGCGTTGCGGGCGGCGTCGAAGCGGGCGGTGACGTCGGTCCAGTTGATCAGCGACCAGAGTTTCTGGACGTAGTCGGGGCGCACGTTGCGGTACTGCAGGTAGTAGGCGTGCTCCCAGGCGTCGAAGACCAGCAGCGGGGTGGTGCCGGCGCCGACGTTGCCGTGGTGGTCGTAGACCTGTTCGATGATCAGACGGCGGCCGAGGGGTTCCCAGGCCAGCACGCCCCAGCCGGAGCCCTGAACGGTCGCGGTGGCGGTGGTGAGCTGCTTCTGGAACGCCTCGAAGGTGCCGAAGTGCTCCGTGATGGCCTCGGCGAGCGCGCCGTCGGGGCGGTCGCCGCCGTCGGGAGAGAGATTCTGCCAGAAGATCGAGTGCAGGACGTGCCCGGAGAGGTTGAACGCGAAGGTCTTCTCCAGCCCCACCAGCCCGCCGAACTCGCCCTTGTCGCGGGCCTCGGCCAGGCGTTCCAGGGTGTCGTTGGCGCCCTTGACGTAGGCCGCGTGGTGCTTGGCGTGGTGCAGCTCCAGGATCTCCCCGGTGATCGCCGGCTCCAGCGCCGCGTAGTCGTAGGGCATATCGGGAAGCGAGTACTCGCCCATCGGTCTCTCCTCAGCTTCGATCGTCCTGCTATTGCACATAACTCGCAACTACATTAGTAGGGCAGGTGGGTGTATCGCCAAAGAGGGCCTTGGTGTCTCCTGAGCGTCTGTACGCGCCGGTCGGTGTCCTGGTCAGGGATGAGGCGTCCGATCGCGTGCTCTGTCATCTGTGGGCGACGCCGGCCGGTGCTCCAGGATCGGCCTGACCATCGCCGAGGGCGCGGCCCGCGTCGGCGCGGCCGTCTTGCATCTGCGGCCAGCGCGTCGACTTCAGGACCGTAGGGCTCGGCTCACGTGCGTGTACGGCAGTCACGGCAGCGACATCTCGATCGCTGGTTCCTTCCCGTGAGAGGCACGCGGCACGGCTCCGGCCGCTCTGCGAGAATGCGAGCGAATTGCTATTGCAAATTCTGTGCAACTAGCTGCTATGTGAGGACTTTCGCGTGGACGCTCACAATCACGGCACCGTGCTGCCGATCCGCCTTGTCGGCGACCCCGTGCTGCACCGCCCGTGCCGGCCGGTGACCGCCTTCGACGACTCGCTCGCCCGCCTGGTCGAGGACATGTTCGCCAGCGTGTACGCGGCCGAGGGCGTCGGGCTCGCGGCGAATCAGATCGGTGTCGACCTTCAGGTCTTCGTCTACCACTGCCCGGACGGTGACAACGAGTTCCAGAAGGGCGTAGTGGTCAATCCGACTCTCGTCATGCCCGACGCCGGAAACCGCCGCCTGGACGTGCACGATGAGGGGTGCCTGTCGGTGCCAGGGCAGCGGGCATCGCTCGCCAGGCCCGACCGGGCCGTGGCGCACGGTTATGACGTCCACGGCGCCCCGATCACCGTCCTCGGCACCGGCGTGCTGGCCCGCTGCCTGCAACACGAGACCGACCACCTGGAGGGGCGGCTCTATATCGACCGGCTCCCGGCCGACCGGCGCCGACAGGTGCTCGACGCCTACGAACAAGTGGCGGGAACCCCTGTAAGGACCCCGGAGAGCTGATCCCCGGAGTTGATCTCCCTTTTGTGACGGCCTCACCAACCCGATGCGCCGTCCAAGGCTGACAGCCGCTCGCACCGTCAGGCGACCACTCCTCTCTCCGTCCACCTCGCGCGGAGCGTCACCTGCGGGGTGCGGGTCTCCGGATTCGTGGTGACGTCGGCCTGGACGCGGTAGACCTCCGCGAGCAGAGCCGGCGTCACCACGTCCCGGGGTGTGCCGAGGGCGACCACAGCGCCGTCGTTCAGGACGCAGAGGCGGTCGCAGAACGCGGCGGCCAGATTGAGGTCGTGCAGCGCGACGACCGCGGTCACGCCCAGCTCGCGTACGAGGTCGAGCGCGTCGAGCTGGTGGCGCAGGTCCAGGTGGTTGGTCGGCTCGTCCAGGACCATCGTCCCGCACCGCTGGGCGAGCGCCCGGGCGATGAGGACCCGCTGCTTCTCCCCGCCCGAGAGCCGGTCGAACGGCGCGTACGCCAGACCGGCCAGGCCGAGGCGCTCCAGCGCGCCCATGATGATGGCACGGTCGCCGGCGTCGTCGCCGTCGAACGCGCGCTTGTGCGGGGTGCGGCCCATGGCCACCATGTCGTACACCGTCAGCGCGAAGTCGCCCGCGGTCTCCTGGAGCACGGCGGCGAGCCGGCGCGCGAGGCGTTTGCCCGGCATCCGCCACACGTCGTCCCCGTCCAGCAGTACGTGTCCGGACGTGGGGCGCAGCGCCCGGTAGAACGTGCGCAACAAGGTGGACTTGCCGGCGCCGTTCGGCCCGACGAGCCCCACGACCTCGCCCGCCGCCACATCAAGGGACACCGCACGCACCAGAGCCTTGCCGCTGACGACGACGGACACCTGGTGCGCCCTCAGGGCGCCGGGCGTCATCGGGCCCTCCGCATGAGCCAGAGGAAGAACGGGCCGCCGACCAGGGCGGTCAGGATGCCGACCGGGATCTCCTCGGGACGGATGAGCGTGCGCGCGGCCAGGTCGGCGACGATCAGGAACGCCGCGCCGAGCAGCGCGACCACGGGCAGCGCACGCCGGTGGTCGGCACCGAGGAGCAGCCGTGCCACGTGCGGCATGATGAGGCCGACGAACCCGATGGAGCCGCTCACCGCGACGATCGCGCCGATCATCATCGCGACCAGCACGAACAGCGCGGCCCGGAACCGGTGCACGTCCAGCCCGAGGGACGCGGCGGCCTCCTCGCCCGCCAGCAGCAGGTTGAGCGGGCGCGTGAGGCCGAGCAGCACCACCGTCCCGGCCACGACCACCGCGGCCGGGATCCATACCACTGCCCATGTGGTGCCGGCCAGCCCGCCGAGCATCCAGCGCAGCGCCGACTGCGTCTTGTGCGGGTCGTTGGACGTCACGACGAGGAAACTGGCGACCGCCGAGAGCACCTCGGCCGTCGCCACGCCCGCCAGCACCAGCCGTACCGTCGTCATCCGGCCGCCGGACCTGGCCAGGAAGTACACCGCGACCAGCGCGGCCAGGGCGCCGAAGAACGCCGCCACGGGCAGGGAGAAGATCCCGAACAGCGACACGTTGAACACCACGACGGCCACCGCGCCGACGCTCGCGCCCGAGGACACCCCCAGCAGCATCGGATCCGCCAGCGGGTTGCGCACCAGCGCCTGCAGCGCCATGCCGCACACCGACAGGCCGGCTCCGATCACGGCGCACAGCAGCACCCGGGGGAGCCGTACGTCCATGACGATCGTCTCGCGCACCGGTGTCCAGGTCGGCGTGGCAAGGGAGGCGTGGACCCGGTGCAGCAGGATCCCCCAGACCTGTCCGGCCGGAACGCTGATCGAGCCGGCGGAGATGCCGACCGTGGCCGCCACCAGGGCCAGCCCGCCGAGCAGGACGAGCACGAGCGTGAACGGGAGACGGCTGCGGCCACGCCTCGCGTCGCCCGGCGGCCGGGACGGCGTGGCGGCGCCGGTCGCCTCCGCCGTGCCGGTCGTCTCGGTCGTGCGGGTCGTCTCCGTCACCGGAAGCGGTCGGGGTGGATCTGGCGAGCCAGCGACTCCACCCCGGCGGGCACGCGGACGCCGAGCACCGTGGAGGACAGTGGGAGCACCGCGAAGCGCTTGTTCTTGATCGCCGGTACGTCCTTGAGCGCGGGGTTGGACAGCAGGAACCGCTTCTTGTCCTCCACCGGCTGGTCGCCGTAGTCGTAGATCACGATGACCTCGGGCGCGCGCTCGGCCACCTGCTCGAATGAGACGTCGCCGAACGTCTTGGGCAGGTCGGCGAACAGGTTGGCTCCACCCGCCCGTTTGATCATCTCGTTCCCGACGCCGGCGCCGCCCGCCGTGAAGGCGGTCTTGTCCCCGCTGTCGTAGACGAACAGCTTGACCGGCGGCGCTCCGGCGACCTTCTTCCCGACGGCGTCCAGCGTGGTGTGCAGCCGACGCACCTCCCGCTCGGCGCGGTCCGGCACCCCGAAGATCTTGGCGACGTTACGGATCTCCTGATCCGTCATGTCCAAGGTCACCGGCGTCGACGCGCATTCCTCGATGTTCAGGTACGTATCGATCCCGGCGCCGGCGAGCGCGGTCCGGCCGCGCCCCTCCTTCTCGTCGAAAGTGGTGGCGAAGCCGCCGTAGACGAAGTCCGGCTCGGCCGCCAGCAGAGCCTCGTACGAGGGGTACTCCTTGGACAGCACCTTGATCCCGTCGTAGGCCGCCCGGTATTCCGGGAGGATCCGATCGTCCAGGTACCCTGTGCCGATCATGGACTTCTCCAGGCCGAGCGCCAGCATGACCTCGGTCGCGTGCTGGTTCAGCGACACCGCCCGCCGCGGCGGCCGCTCGTAGGTGGTGGTCACGCCGCAGTTGGCCATCGTCACCGGGAAACCGGGCGCGGTGGCGTTTTCAGGGGTGGCTCTGTCGACGATTGTGGCGCCGCCACAGCCGGTCACCAGTACGGCCGAAGCGAACGCGAGCAGCAAAGTCAGCGGACGTTTGCCCGTCATGCCGGATCCTCTCCCGAGGGGAACGGTCGTCAGCACGGAGCGGTGCCGCCGGACCACTCCACGAGTGGCCACGGACCGGCGAGAAGTGCCATGCGCGCGCGGGCTCGCGAAGTACGGTCACCTCGCGGCAGCGAGGAGAACGATCGCCTGGACATATCGATCACGCCTTCCTCTCAGGGGAGATCCGCCCCAGCTTCATCGAGGAGGCGACCGCGTGAGTCTCCTGGCTCTCGGGTCGAAGCTCGCCCCGGCCTTCCCGCCCTTACGGGGCAGTGGCCTCGTCGGAGTCCGCTCGCCGATCACAGTGGCGGGACCGCGCCGGATTCACACCGGCTTCCTCGTTCCGCCGTCGCCTTTCGCCGCCCATGGTCGCATACGGAGCGCAGCCCGCAAAGGTGACATCTGGGCTGCTCCTTTCCGGCTCCGGCGGAGATGCGAGCACCTGAACGGGTCGATACCCGTCCTACCCGTCCTACTCGTCTACCGCTGGCCGGCGACGGCCGCCACCTCTGCGAGGCCGTCCAGTGCCCGGCCCACGCGCGGGTGCGCGCCGAGGGCGTCGCCCACGACGGCGTCGGTGGCCTTGAGGAACGCCAGGTGCCGGATCGCGTGCGCGGCGACGTTGGCGACGTCGAGGTGCTCGGGCGTGGGAGCGGCCGGGGTCGCGCCGGCGCTCAGGCACAGGACGGGCAGCTCGATCGCGGGCAGCTCCGGCGTCGGGTCGGGGCAGACGGCGTAGGTCAGCACGACCTGGCCCACCGGCCGGTAACGCCAGCTCGTGGAGTGCACGACGGTGTACGGGACGTCGGCGGGCACGCGCGCGAGGCGCCGGGCGGCCTCGTCGGGGCTCTCCCCAGGGACGGGCGCCGTGGTCGACCGGCGATAGGCCCAGGTCCCCGAGGCGTTGACGCGCAGTGCCAGCACCTCGACCGAGACCGGTGGGAGGACGGCGCTGTCATCGATCATGCGTTCCCGTCCCATTCCCCCGAGTGAGCCTTCCGATCTGTAGTTGCGAGCTCTATGCAACAGCAGCTTATATGCATCACTGCACTTGCGTTGTGCACGGCCCGTGTGCATGGCTTTAGTGGGTCATGCAGGGAGGCGGGCAGGATGCGCGATCTGCCGGGAGTGCTGGCGCTGATGGGTTCGGGGGAGACGAGCCCCACGATGGTGGAGGTGCACCGCTCGCTCGCCCGCCGGCTCGGCCCCCGTCCCCGGGCGACGCTGCTCGACACCCCGTACGCCTTCCAGGAGAACGCCGCCGACATCTCCGCCCGCGCCCGCAAGTACTTCGCCACCAGCGTCGGGCTGGCCGTGGAGGCCGCGCGTCCCGGCGAGCCCCTCGGCCGCGCCGACTGGGTCTTCTCCGGCCCCGGCAGCCCCACCTACGCCCTGGACCGGTGGACGGCCACTGGCGTCGCGTCCGACCTGCGGGCCCGAGTGCGGCCGTCCCGGGGCGTGACGGTGCTCGCCTCGGCCGCGGCCTGCACGGCGGGAGTGGCCGCCGTCCCGGTCTACGAGATCTACAAGGTCGGCGCCGAGCCGCACTGGCGTGACGGGCTCGACCTGCTCGCGCCGCTGGGACTGATCGCGGCCGTGATCCCGCACTATGACAATGCCGAAGGCGGTACCCATGACACCCGGTACTGCTACCTCGGCGAGCGGCGGCTGTCCCGGCTGGAGAAGGACCTGCCGGACGGCGCCGCGGTTTTGGGCATCGACGAGCACACCGCCGTCATCTTCGACCTCCACGCCGGAACCGCCGAAGTACGCGGGCGCGGCGGGCTGACGGTACGACGCGGCGGAGCACAGACCGTCCTCCGCTCGGGCACGAAGCTGGACATCGCGGAGCTTCGCGAGCTCGCCGAGAACACCATCGACCCGCTGCCGCCATCCGGCCTCGCAACGGCGGCACAGCCCGGTCACGCGAGCGCGACGCTGGGGGAGGCCATGCGGGCATGCCAGGCACGTTTCGACTCCGCTCTCGCCCGGCGCGACGCCGACGCGCTCATCCAGGCGGTACTGGATCTCGAAGCCGCGATCAGCGAATGGGCGGCGGACACCGAGGAGGACGAGGACGGCGTCGCGCAGGCACGCACGCTCCTCCGCGAAATGATCGCCCGGCTCACCCCCGCGCTCGACCTCCGCGACCCCCGTGAACGGCTGACCCCGCTGGTCGAACCACTGCTGGCCTTACGCGGCGAACTACGAAAGTCGAGCGCCTACGACCTCGCGGACACCGTACGCGAAGCCCTGAGCCACGTCGGTGTCACCATCCAGGACACCCCCCGCGGGCCTGACTGGTCCGCATCCTGACTCTCGTCCACGCGGGCACGTGATCTGTCCAGCCGCCGTGGTTCCCGAGGCGGTGTGCTGCCGTGGACACTGCTAGTGGTCTCCAGCATGGCGAGCCTGGGTGCGAACGTCGCGGTCGCCGAGCCGACGCTGAACGGAAGCCGCGCCGCACGCTCCGGCCGTACGTGATTCGGGGGTTGCTGTTCTGCGGCGTCTGTGAGCGGCGGATGCAGGGAAGCTGGAACAACGGCAAGGCGCACTACCGGTGCGTGTTCCCGCAGCAGTACGCGCGGGCCAACGGCATCGACCACCGGGCCATGGCCGAGGCCCAACTCGCCGACGGCCGCCGCGCCGAGCGACTGCGGCTCGACAAGATCACCACCAGCATGCCCAAGAGACTCACCGAGGAGGAGATCACGGCCATGACCACCACGCTCGGCGACATGAGAAGGCCGCTCCGCAGCGCCGACCCACAGGACAAGGCCCAGGTCTACGGGCGGCTCGGGCTGCGCCTCACCTATGAAGCTGGCCGGAGAACAGTGATCGCCCGAGCTGAGCTCGGGCGATCATGTAGCAAAGTGTGTCCGAGGGGGGACTTGAACCCCCATGCCCCGTAAAGGGCACTAGCACCTCAAGCTAGCGCGTCTGCCTATTCCGCCACCCGGACAGTGGTGCCTGCACGGGGGAGTGTCGTCCCTCGTCGGCGGGACTAGGTTAGCAAACTCCGGGCGGTGCGTCATACCGCGATTCGTAAGCCCCGGGCCGGCGGAGGGGGCGGAGGATGGGGGGTTCGTCCGGGAAAGGGGGTGCAGGGTGGAGACTGGGGGCAACTGCCCTGGGGGCTGGAGGGCGGGCTGGGCCGCCAGGATGGCAGGGGAAGTTCCGTAGCCGGACCTAAGGAGCACGTGTGGCCGCGTTCAAAGGCGAGGACGAGGTCGTCGAGCTGTGCCGCGACCTGATCCGCATCGACACGACCAACGCAGGGGACAACGCGGGCCCGGGGGAACGGGTGGCCGCGGAGTACGTCGCCGGCAAGCTGGCCGAGGTGGGCCTGGAGCCGCGCATTCTGGAGAGCGACGCCAAGCGGGCCAGCGTGATCGCCCGTATCGAAGGGGAGGACTCCGGCCGGGGCGGCCTGCTGCTCCACGGGCACCTGGACGTCGTCCCCTTCGACGCCGCCGACTGGACCCACCATCCGCTGAGCGGGGAGGTCGCCGACGGCTGCGTCTGGGGCCGGGGCGCGGTGGACATGAAGGACATGGACGCCATGATCCTCGCGGTGGTGCGCCGGCGGCTGAGCGAGGGGCGCAGGCCGCCGCGGGACGTCGTGCTGGCGTTCACGGCGGACGAGGAGGCCGGCGGCGCGTACGGCGCGCAGTGGCTGGCCGAGCGGCATCCGGAACTGTTCGAGGGCTGCACGGAGGCCATCGGCGAGGTCGGCGGCTTCAGCGTCACCGTGGACGAGGCGAGACGGCTGTACCTGATCGAGGCGGCGGAGAAGGGCATCGCCTGGATGAGGCTCACGGCCGCGGGCCGCGCCGGGCACGGGTCGATGCTCAACAACGAGAACGCCGTGACCGAGATCGCCGAGGCCGTGGCGCGCATCGGCCGGTACGAGTGGCCGGTGCGGCTGACGCCGACGGTGCGCGACTTCTTCCGCGAGGCGTTCGAGATCGAGCTGAACGCCGACGACGCCGAGGCGATGGTCGCCAAGCTGGGCTCGCTGGCCCGCATGATCGGCGCCACGCTGCGCAACACGGCGAACCCCACGATGCTGGAGGCCGGCTACAAGGCGAACGTGATCCCGCAGGTCGCCACGGCGCACGTGGACGGGCGGTTCCTGCCGGGGTACGAGGACGAGTTCTTCGCCACGCTCGACGAGCTGCTGGGGCCGAACGTGCGGCGGGAGTTCGTCTATCACGACATCGCCGTCGAGACCTCGTTCGACGGCCCGCTGGTCCGCGCGATGTCGGACGCGCTGCTCGCCGAGGACCCGGGCGCCCGCGCCGTGCCGTACACGCTGTCGGGCGGGACGGATCTGAAGGCGTTCAGCCGGCTCGGCATCCGCGGCTTCGGGTTCGCGCCGCTGAAGCTGCCCGCCGACCTGGACTTCTCCGGGATGTTCCACGGTGTGGACGAGCGCGTGCCCGTGGACGCGCTGCGGTTCGGCGTACGGGTTCTTGACCGTTTCCTGGACGCCTGCTGACCCGTTCCATGGAAACGCTTTGACTTCACTCCTCGTGGTGCTACGGTAACTTTCCGTTGAGGGGTTGGTGCACGCGATCGGCCTTGCGAAAGCTTGACCGATCGAAGAGTCGGGGAGGTCACGTGGCACGCGTCGGTGCACGGTCGCGGGTGGGCGCATCGCCCGCCGCGGCGCGGTGCGTGCCCGTGACCGCTTCGGGCGATCACGCCGAGGCGGTCGTGACGCGGGAGGCCCGGATGGCACGGTTCGTGGCCGGCTCCCGGTTCGCTCGTCTCCTGGCCGTCGGCGGTGTGATCGCCATCGGCTGGCTCCTGGGTCTGATCTTCGGCTTCACCGGCGCCGCGTCCGCGGAAACCCACATCCCCGCGGGGCACGCGGCCGCCGTCGAGGCCGAAGGCACGGCCCGAATCTCCCGAGGCACGGACGGTGCCGAGGTCACCGCGCCGAAGGCGCGGCGTGACGTCGGCACCGCGACCCATCACGTCGCCACCGGGCCGGCCTCGGCCGGCGGTTTCCCCACGGTGAGCGACACGGCCTCGGCCGACGCCGTGGCCATGGCAGGGCGCACGGTGGACGGGCTGACCAGCCAGTCCACGCCCGCGCCCGCCGCACCGTCCGCCGCCGACCATTCGGCGGGCGCCGACGGCTTCGTGCCCCGGGGTGGCTCCGGCCCCTCCGGGCCGGGGTTCGGGGATGTCGCGAGGTCCCTCTTCGACCCGCGGCTCGTGGCCTCGCCCGCCTTCACGGCGCGCGTGCCCGCTCCGGTGGTCCGCGCCGCAGCGGACGATCCCTCTTTCTCTCCCGACTGATCCCGCCCCACCGGTACGGGCCGCGTGCCCGTCCGGTCCCGGAGCGCCCCGCTCGCCGCAGCTCTTCTTGACGATGACCTTCTTCTGTACCCGGGTCATGTCCTGCGGAGGCTTCCTCGGGAGAGCGATGAGCGAAGGCGGTCTCCGCGCGGGTGACATGGAGTCTCCCGCATATCCCATCCCTGACATTTCTGACATCCACTGGCGGACGTCACTCCGGCCCTGGCCGCATCTCCAGAGCGATCCCCAAGCTCAGGCGGCTCATGCCCGGACGCTGCTCCCCGGGATGGCTCTGGCCCCGAGTGTGAGCCAAGGGATTCGGCTTCCCGATTCGGGGGCCTCTTCCCCTGGGGGCTCCGGTGGCCGGGTGGTGCGGTCCCGCGGGTGGGTGTCGGTCAGGAATTCCCCCCGAGCTAGAAACAAGGAGCGATTCATCATGCGAACGTGGGCGAAGGGTTCCGCTCCCGCCGCGCTTCTGGCGGTCGCGGTCATGGCTCTCAGCAGCGGCACCGCCCTTGCCGACACCTCCGGCACCGCTTCGGTGGGCGGCGGCAACCAGGTCGACCTGCCGGTCAAGCTCCCGGTCGACATCAGCGGCAACGCGGTCGGTGTGATCGGCGGCGCCACGGCCGGCTCGCGCGGCGGCGCGTCCGTCCAGGAGGGCGGCGCGTCCGACGCGATCCAGGGCCACACCGACGGCAGCCACAGCGTGCTCGGCGGCAACCAGGTGAACGCCCCGATCACCGCCCCGATCAGCGCCTGCGGGAACGCCGTGTCGCTGATCGGGCGGTCGGACGCGGGCTGCCGGGGCGGCGCCGAGGTCAAGAAGGGCAAGGACGCGACCGGCGGCGCCGGTGGCAACACGACCGACGGCCGTCACAGCGTGCTCGGCGGCAACCAGATCGTCGCCCCCATCACCGCCCCGATCAGCGCGTGCGGCAACGCCGTCGCGGTCATCGGCGAGGCGGCCGCGGGCTGCCGCGGCGGCGCGAAGGCCGTCGCCGGCGGCGGGCGGCAGGGCGCGGGCGGCAACAGGACCGACGGGCGCGGCTCGGTGCTCGGCGGCAACCAGGTGGTGGCCCCGATCACGGCGCCGGTCAGCGTGTGCGGCAACGCCGTCGCCGTCATCGGGCACGCCTTCGCCGGGTGCCGCGGCGGCGCCACCGTCCCGAGGGGCGGCAACGGCTACGGCGGGCAGGGCCACGGCGGCAGGGGCGGCGCGGGCGGCAACACGACCGACGGCCGTCACAGCGTGCTCGGCGGCAACCAGATCGTCGCCCCCATCACCGCGCCGGTCAACGTGTGCGGCAACGCGGTCGGCAACGGCGCGGCGGGTTGCCCCGGCGGCGTCAGCGCCCCGCCCGCGGGGCGCGGCAGCGGCGCGGGCGGCAACCGCACCAGCGGGTACGGCTCGGTGCTCGGCGGCAACCAGGTGGTGGCCCCGATCACGGCCCCGGTCAGCGTGTGCGGCGTCTCCGCGGGCGTTCTCGGGCGGGCGTTCTCGGGCTGCCGCGGCGGCGCGACGATCAAGGGCGGCGGCGGTGGCGCCGGGAACAACCGGACCGACGGCCGTCACAGCGTGCTCGGCGGCAACCAGGTCGTCGCCCCCATCACCGCTCCGGTCAGCGTGTGCGGCAACGCGGTGGCCGTGCTGGGCGACGCCGCCGCGGGCTGCCTCGGCGGCGCGAGCGTCGGAGGCAAGGCCGCGGGCGTGGCCCAGCAGGGCCCCGGCACCTGGGCGCGCGGCTCGGGCGCCGTGTCCGCCGCGGTGACGGAGGCCAAGCCGTCCGGCCTCCTGCCCGAGCTGCCCCTCACCTCGGCGCTTCCCGGCCGTCCCAAGGCCGGCGAGACGACCCACCAGTCGGGCCAGGCGGGCGGCCCCGGGTCGCCGGCGACCAGCGGGCGCGAGAAGCCCCTCGGCCTGCCCGAGCTGCCGGTGACGCCGGGCCGCCCGGCCCCTTCCGGCGGCGACCCGCTGATCCCCGTGAAGAGGGTCGTCTCCGGTACGCCGGTCGGGGGCGTGATCGGCGGGGCCCGTTCCGGTGCCGATGCTTCCCCGGTCGGCGTGGGCACGCTCGGCCTGATGAGCGCGGAGCGTCCGCTCGGCGTCACGGGCATGAACGCCGGCTCGCTGGCCGCCCTGCTGACCGGTGCGCTCTTCGCCGCCTCGGCGATCCTCTTCGCCGGCACCCGCCGTCTCCGCCGGAGGTGAACGACTCGGAGTGAGGCCCGGTGGCGCGACACCGCCGGGCGTCCCGTCCCCGTGCCGCACGCCATGCGGTGCGGGGGACGGCCGAGGGCGTCGCGATGCCTGACGGGTGCGGCGACTGCGCCCGCCGGGCAGGGGGCGGACGGACGGCGTGCCGCGAGCCATGCGGCCCCGTTATAGATCGTCCGCTCTGAGCGACGTGCCAAGAGCCATCTCGCCGGCGCCGGCGAGATGGGGTCACAGATCCTTCGCCGTGATCCTGCGGCGGAGTCACAGACGCTTCGCCGCCTGCGAGGATGCCCGCGGTGCCGGGCCGCAGGGCTCGAATCGCGGCGGCGGAGCAAAGACGCTTTGCCCGTTCCGGGGGCGCGGCCCGGGGCGGGCAAAGCCATTTCCAGGGGCTACAGTTGGCCGCGAGGGCTAAAGTGTGCTGGCTACCCGCAGGATCTTCCGGCGCAGCCGTACGTAGCGGCGGCCGTCGGGGTACAACCGGAGACGATCCAGCTCCCAGTGCCCGTACTCCGCGTGCTCGGTGAGGACCCGGCGGGCGGCTTCCCGGGTGGTCCCGCGCGGGAGGTACAGGTCCAAATAGGAGTACTCAAGCACTGCTATTAGTCTCCGAAGGGTGTGCAAGGGGACGCTGGCACTGTCTGGGCTCTATTCTGCGTCCTCGTGGGTATCGGGTCCAGGTAGGTGGAACACCGGTAAGTGACCGGGTAGTCCGACGGGGAGTATTTTTCGACGACGGGTTACCTTCATGCCTGTGACGGATCACCCGGCACGCCCGTGCGGCGGGCCGGGATCGACCGGCAGGGGAGTACGACAGCGAACAGCGAGGTAGGAAGCAGCGTGCCAGCCAACAACGGCAGCGCCGGCGGAACCCGCCTGGTGATCGTCGAGTCGCCCGCGAAGGCGAAGACGATCGCCGGGTACCTCGGGCGTGGCTACATCGTGGAGTCCAGCATCGGCCACATTCGTGACCTCCCAGAAAAGGCCGAGGACATCCCCGAGAAGTTCAAGAGCGAGGCATGGGCCCGCCTCGGGGTGAACGTGGACCACGAGTTCGAGCCGCTCTACGTCGTGAACCCGGACAAGAAGTCCCAGGTATCGAAGCTGAAGCAGCTCCTCAAGGACGCTGACGAGCTCTACCTCGCCACCGACGAGGACCGCGAGGGGGAGGCCATCGCCTGGCACCTCCAGGAGGTCCTCAAGCCCAAGATCCCTGTGCACCGCATGGTCTTCCACGAGATCACCCCGCAGGCCATCCAGGACGCCGTGTCCAACCCGCGCCGCCTCAACCTGCGCCTGGTGGACGCGCAGGAGACGCGCCGCATCCTCGACAGGCTCTACGGCTACGAGGTCAGCCCGGTCCTGTGGAAGAAGGTCAAGCCGCGCCTGTCGGCGGGCCGGGTGCAGTCGGTGGCCACGCGCCTGGTGGTGGAGCGCGAGCGCGAGCGCATCGCGTTCACCTCGGCCGAGTACTGGGACCTGCAGGCCGTCTTCGACATCGGCCGCGACGAGGATCCGCGCAGCTTCTCGGCGACGCTGACCGGCGTGGACGGCCGCAGGGTCGCCCAGGGCCGTGACTTCGCGAGCACGGGCGCGCTGAAGACCGCCGGCGTCCTGCACCTGGACGAGCAGGCGGCGCGGGCGCTGGCGCAGCGCCTGGAGGGCGCGACGTACGCGGTCGCCTCGGTCGAGAGCAAGCCGTACACGCGCAGGCCGTACGCGCCGTTCCGCACGACCACGCTGCAGCAGGAGGCCAGCCGCAAGCTGGGCTTCTCGGCCAAGTACACGATGCAGGTCGCCCAGAAGCTGTACGAGAACGGCTTCATCACCTACATGCGAACCGACAGCACGACCCTGTCGGAGACGGCCCTGGCGGCGGCCAGGAGCCAGGCCGTGCGGCTGTACGGGGCGCAGTACGTGCCGGACAAGCCGCGCATCTATCAGAGCAAGGTCAAGAACGCCCAGGAGGCGCACGAGGCGATCAGGCCCTCGGGGGACGAGTTCCGCACGCCCGGCGAGACCGGCCTGAGCGCGGACATGTTCCGCCTGTACGAGCTGATCTGGCAGCGCACGGTCGCCTCCCAGATGAAGGACGCCGTCGGCGAGTCGGTCAGCGTCCGCATCGCCGGCAGGTCCGGCGCAGGGGAGAACGTCGAGTTCAGCGCGACCGGCCGCACGATCACGTTCTACGGCTTCCTCAAGGCGTACGTCGAGGGCGCCGACGACCCGGCCACCGACCGCGACGACTCGGTGCGCAGGCTGCCGAACCTCCGCCAGGACGACCCGCTGACCGCGCTGGAACTGGGCGCCGAGGGGCACGCGACGCGGCCGCCGGCCCGGTACACCGAGGCGTCGCTGGTCAAGGAGCTGGAGGACCGCGAGATCGGCCGCCCGTCGACGTACGCGTCGATCATCGGCACGATCCTCGACCGGGGGTACGTGTTCAAGAAGGGTACGGCGCTGGTGCCGTCCTTCCTGGCGTTCGCGGTGGTGAACCTGCTCGAACGGCACTTCGGCAACCTGGTCGACTACGACTTCACCGCCGAGATGGAGAAGGTGCTCGACGACATCGCCAACGCCCGCGCCGAGCGGGTGCCCGAGCTGCGCCGCTTCTACTACGGCGATCACGGGAGCGGGCTGAAGGAGCTGGTCAGCGACCTGGGCGAGATCGACGCCCGCGAGATCAGCTCGTTCCCGATCAACGGCACGGACATCGTCATCCGGGTCGGCAGGTACGGGCCCTACCTGGACCGGGACGGCGCCCGGGTGAACGTCCCCGAGGATCTGGCGCCCGACGAGCTGACGGCCGAGCGGGCCGAGGAGCTGTTCAAGCAGCCGACGGGTGATCACGAGCTCGGCGCGGACCCGGTGACCGGGCACAAGATCGTCGCCAAGTCCGGGCGTTTCGGGCCGTACGTGACCGAGATCCTCCCTGAGGAGGAGCCTCCGGCGGACGGCAAGAAGACCCGGGCCAAGAAGGACGCGCCGAAGCCGCGCACCAGCTCGCTGTTCAAGTCGATGTCGCTGGAGACGATCACGCTGGACGACGCGCTCAAGCTGCTGTCGCTGCCGCGCGTGCTGGGAGAGCTCGACGGCCAGGAGGTCACCGCGCAGAACGGCAAGTTCGGTCCCTACATCAAGAAGGGGACGGACTCGCGGTCGCTCGGCTCCGAGGAGGACATCTTCACGGTCACGCTGGAGCAGGCCAAGGAGCTGTTCGCGCAGCCCAAGCAGCGGGGCAGGGGCCGCGCCGCCGCCGCGCCGCCGCTGCGCGAGCTGGGCGCGGACCCGGTGTCGGGCAAGCCGATCGTGGTCAAGGAGGGGCGTTTCGGGCCGTACGTCACCGACGGCGAGACGAACGCGTCCCTGCGCAAGGACGACTCGGTGGAGCAGATCACGACCGAGCGGGCGGCCGAGCTGCTGGCGGACCGCCGGGCCCGCGGCCCGGCGCCGAAGCGCCCGCGCGCCAAGGCCGGGGCGAAGGCCGGCGCCAAGTCCTGAATGCGGGGTTCGGAAGGCGGCCGGGGGAGCACCCGGCCGCCGGTGGGGAAGGGTGATTCGCCGGCGAACCCGCCCTTCCCGCCCCTGAGGGGGCCGTAGAGGCACGATCGGGCACGAGTCCCCTAAGAGGGATGGCTTCGCGTCCCAGAGAACGTGTGAGCCGTCTGACGGGCGGCCCGCGCGGGGCTCAGGCGAACAGCGTGCGGCCCCAGTAGTCGCCGGCGTCGCGCAGCCCCGGCGGGCAGGCGAACAGCCCGCTGGAGACGTGCTTGATGTACTCGTTCAGCAGGTCCTTGCGCGCCAGCTCCATCTGGATGGGGACGAACTGCTTGCGCGGGTCCCGCTGGTAGGCGATGAAGAACAGCCCGGCGTCCAGCCGTCCGAGCCCGTCGGAGCCGTCCACGTAGTTGTAGCCGCGCCGCAGCAGGTGCGCGCCGCCGTGGGTGGTCGGGTGCGCGAGGCGGACGTGGGCGTCCTTGGCGACGGCGAGCTCGCCGTCCGGGCCCTTGGCGTTGAAGTCGATCGGGTCGAACTCGCGGGACCGGCCGAGCGGCGCGCCCTCGCCCTTGTCGCGGCCGAAGATCTGCTGCTGTTCCCCGAGCGGCGCCCGGTCCCAGGTCTCGATGTTCATCCGGATCTTGCGGGTGACCATGTAGCTGCCGCCGGTCATCCACGCGGGCCCGTCGCCGGGCGCCACCCAGAGCTGCTGCTTGAGCATGGCGGCTTCTTCCAGCTTCAGGTTGTTGGTGCCGTCCTTGAAGCCCATGAGGTTGCGCGGGGTGGCCTGGGCGCGGGAGGTGGAGGACGTCCGGCCGAAGCCGAGCTGCGACCAGCGCACCGACACCTTGCCGAACCCGATTCTGGCGAGGTTGCGGATCGCGTGCACGGCGACCTGCGGGTCGTGGGCGCACGCCTGGACGCACAGGTCGCCGCCGGAGATCTCCGGCAGGAGGGCCTCGCCGGGGAAGCGGGGCAGGTCGGCGAGCGCGGCGGGCTTCCTGGCGGCGAGCCCGAACCGGTGGTCGAACAGGGACGCGCCGAAGCCGATCGTGAGCGTCAGCCCGGACGGCGGCAGGCCGAGCGCCTCGCCGGTGTCGTCCGGCGGGGCCTCGGGGGCGCCGCCGATGGCGCCGAACGTGCCGGCGTCCTTGCCCTGGGTCATGCGGGCGGCCGCGGCCGTCCATTCCTGGAGCATCTCGACGAGCTCGTCGCGCTTCTTGGTGACGACGTCGAAGCTGACGAAGTGCAGGCGGTCCTGGGCGGGGGTGACGATGCCGGCCTGGTGCTCGCCGTAGAACGACACGGGGTCGGAGGTGGACGCCGCCGCGGCGGGCGGGGCGGCGTCGAGCACGACCCGCGTGGCCAGGGCCCCGGTGCCGGCGGCGGCCACGCCCGCGGCCCCGAGGCCGAAGAGCTTGCGCCTGTTGATCTGCATCAGCTCGCCTCCTTCCGTGCCGGACCTAAGTCCGCGCGCCCGGTCACTTGGCGATCACCGCGGCGACCTTGCTGATGGGCTCGGCCAGCGCGTTGATCGAGTCGGAGAGTTCCTTCAGGTCGGCCTTGGACAGCTCGGTGTGGAGCTTCCAGCCGTCGCCGGAACGGTGCTTGCCGAGGGTGGCCTCGGCGGCGGGGAACTTCTCGTCCAGTTCCTTGACCAGGTCGGGCGCGCGCTCGGTGAGCACGGGGCGCAGCGCCGCGATGGCGCCCTTGGACCCTTCGAGGTTGGCGGCGAAGTCCCACAGGTCGGTGTGGGAGTAGCGGTCCTCCTCACCGGTGATCTTGCCGGTGGCGACCTCGTCGAGCAGGGCCTTGGCGCCGGTGGCCAGCTTGAGCGGGGAGAGCGTCTCGCTGTTGGCGCGTTCGACGATCTTCTTGACGTCCGCCATCAGCTTGTCGGCGATGGGGCCGTCCTTGCTGATGTCCTTGCCCTTCCACAGGTCCTTCTCGATCCGGTGGAAGCCGGTCCACTCCGCGCCGGGCTCCAGGGCGTCCTCGCGGGCGTCGATGGCGGGGTCGAGGTCGCCGAAGCTCTCCGCGACCGGCTCGATGCGCTCCCAGTACGTCCGCGCGATCGGGTAGAGCGACTTGGCCTTGTCGACGTCGCCCGCCTTGACGGCGTCCACGAACTCCTGGGTCTTGGTCAGCAGCGCGTCGGTCTGGCTCTTGACGTAGCGGCCGTAGTCCTTGGCGGCCTGGGCCAGCTTGGCGTCGTCGGACAGCGGCGCGGCGGCGCCGGAGACCTTGAGCGGGTTGCGGATGCCCTTGCCGATCATGCCGGGCTTGCAGGCCGTCTCGTAGGCGCCGGCGGGCAGCTCGATCATGACCTCGCGGGTGAGGCCGGGGACGATGTTCTCGACCTCGCCCATGACCCGGTCGCCGGGGGCGTAGACGTAGAACTCCGTGACCTTGGAGCCGCCGTTGGTGACCTGGAACGTCGAGGTGCCCGCGGGGAGGGCGGCCGTGGAGACCTTGCACTCGGTGTCGGACGCGGCGACGGTGATCTTGCCGGGCTTGCCCGCGGACTGCGCGGCCGTGTCGTCCCCGCCGCTCGTCGACGAGCACGCGGTCAGCCCCGCGAGGGCCAGCGCGCCGGCGGTGATGGCTGTGGCGGTACGCATGGTTCTCCAGTTCCAGGTGTTTCGGTGAGGTAGTCGGGGGTGGCGGGCGCGGCCGTCAGGACGGGGCGGAGGCCGGGGCGGCGGACGGTGTGCGCGAGGCGCCGGGGCCGTTGCGCTTCGGCATCAGGAACAGCACCAGCACCGGAACCAGGTAGGCGACCCACGCGATCATCTCGATGGTGGTGGGCTGCGGGGTGAAGTTGAAGACGCCGTTGAGCAGGGCGGAGTACCAGGCGTCCGGCGGCAGCGCGCCGCTGAGGTCGAACGCCGGGGCGGTCAGGACGTGGACGACGCCGCCCTCGACCAGGTCGTGCACGCCGTACTTGAAGATGCCGGCGGCGACCACGATGAGCAGCAGGCCCGTCCAGGTGAAGAACCGGCCGAGGTTGATGCGCAGCGCGCTCTTGTACAGCGCCCAGCCGAGCGCGATCGCGGTGGCGATGCCCAGCGAGAACCCGATCAGGGGGGAGGTGGTGGTGCCCGCGCCCTGGGCGGCGGCGAAGAACAGCAGCGCGGTCTCCAGGCCCTCGCGGGCGACGGAGAGGAAGGCCATCACGACGACGGCGGTGACGCCGAGGCCGAGCGCCTCGCTCAGCTTGGCGCGCAGGTCGCCGGAGAGCTTGCGGGCCGCGGTGCGCATCCAGAAGATCATGAAGGTGACGAAGACGGTCGCGGCGATGGAGGCCGCGGCGTCGAACAGCTCCTGCTTCTGGGAGTCGAGGTGCGCGGCGGTGAACGTCAGCAGCGCGCCGAAGCCGACCGACAGGAGCACGGCGGCGGCGACCCCGGCCCAGACGTACCCGAGCCGGTCACGGCGATCGCTCTTGACCAGGAAGGCCACCAGGATCGACACGACAAGGGTCGCCTCAAGCCCCTCACGGAGGCCTATGAGATAGCTGGCGAACACTGTGGTCTCCCTAGTCCTTGCTTAGCCTTGCCTAAATTAGGACAGCATTACCTTAACGGTGGCAAGAGGGTGACCTCTATGGGACCCTCCCGTGGTGCCGGGGCTGATCGTTCGAGGTAAGGCCGGTGTCGCGGCCGCGCTACATCACGGGCGTGGTCCCGTGGCGGACTGGTTCCCCGTGCGCGGCGTCGCCACCCCGGACGGGCGCGGCGTTCTCGACGTCGAAACAGGGATGATTCCGACCTTTCCCTGTATGTCCCCTGCGGGGGAACCGGGAAGGTAATACGCTCGGGAATGGAGCGGCAGGCGCCTCATGCCCTGCGCACCGATCCAGCCCAGCCTACGCGAGCACCTGGATACGCTGACATCATGACCACCTCTGGCCGGTCCGCCGCGCGCCGCAAACCCCCCCACGTGCTGGCGAACGCCCCGTTCCGTCGGCTTTGGACGGCCATGGCGGTCTGCAGCCTGGGCGACTGGCTGAACATCATCGCCATCACGGCGTTCGCCGCCTACCTGACCCAGGGGTCGGGCTTCAAGGCGCAGAGCCTGGCCATCGGCGGGGTGTTCGTCGTCAAGATGCTCCCGGCCATCCTCCTCGGCCCGCTGGCGGGGGCGTTCGCCGACCGGTTCGACCGCCGCCTGACGATGTTCGTCAGCGACCTGCTGCGCTTCGCGCTCGTGCTGTCGATCCCGCTGGTCGGCAGCTACCAGTGGATCATCGTCGCCACCCTCCTCGTGGAGTGCGTGAACCTGTTCTGGGTGCCCGCCAAGGACGCCACCGTCCCCAACCTGGTGCCCAAGGAGCGGCTGGAGGAGGCCAACCAGCTCAACCTGCTGGTGACGTACGGCTCGGCGCCGGTCGCCGCGGCCCTGTTCGCGGTGCTGTCGGTGATCATCGAGGTCGTGGGCAAGGCCGTGCCCACCTTCGTCTGGCAGCCCGCCCACCTCGCGCTGATCGTCAACGCGGTCGCCTACCTCGTCTCCGCGTTCCTGATCTTCACGCTCACCGGCATCCCCAAGGGCCACGCCGGCCGGGTCTCCGCGCCCTCGGTGCTCCGGCAGATCATCGACGGCTGGCGGTACGTCGGCGAGAACCGCATGGTGCGGGGCCTGGTCATCGGCATGCTCGGCGCCTTCGCGGCCGGCGGCGCGGTCGTCGGCGTGGCCAAGATCTACGTCGCCGCGCTCGGCGGGGGAGACGCCGCCTACGGCACCGTCTTCGCCGCCGTCTTCGTCGGCATGGCGCTCGGCATCTTCTTCGGCCCCCGCCTGCTGCGCGAGCTGTCGCGGCGGCGCCTGTTCGGGCTCGCCATCGTCACCGCGGGCGCCGTGCTCGCCGCCACCGCGCTCATCCACAACCTGGTGATCGTGGTCATGCTCGTCGTCGTGCTCGGCGCCTGCGCGGGCATCGCGTGGATCATCGGGTACACGCTGATCGGCCTGGAGGTCGAGGACGCCATCCGGGGACGCACCTTCTCGTTCCTGCAGTCCATGGCCCGGGTCACGCTCCTGCTCGTCGTCGCCGTCGCGCCCGCGCTGTCGGGCCTGTTCGGCGAGCACTCCGTCTCGATCGGCGCCGGCATCGTCTACCGCTTCGACGGCCCGAGCCTGGTCATGCTGATCGGCGCCGCCGTGGCCGTCGTCGTCGGGGTGCTCGCGCTGCGCCACATGGACGACCGGCGCGAGGTCCCCATCTCCTCCGACCTGATGGCCGCGCTGAAGGGCGAACGCTACGTCGCCGAGACCGCCGAGCACGGGCGGGGCATGTTCATCGCCTTCGAGGGCGGCGAGGGCTCGGGCAAGACCACCCAGTCGCGCCTTGCCGCCATCTGGCTGCGCGACCAGGGCTTCGACGTCGTCCAGACCCGCGAGCCCGGCTCCACCAAGGTCGGCATGCGCCTGCGGGCGATCCTGCTCGACTCCGCCCACCAAGGGCTGTCGGCCCGCTCGGAGGCCCTGCTGTACGCGGCGGACCGGGCCGAGCACGTCGAGAAGGTCATCCGTCCCGCGCTGCTGCGCGGCGCGATGGTCATCTCCGACCGGTACGTCGACTCCTCCCTCGCCTACCAGGGCGCGGGCCGCGAGCTGGAGCCGCAGGACGTCGCCAAGGTCAACTCCTGGGCCACCGGCGGCCTCACCCCCGACCTGACCGTGCTGATCGACGTGCCGCCGTCGGTCGGGCTGTCCCGGTTCGCCTCCCCGGCCGACCGCATCGAGTCCGAGCCCCTGGAGTTCCACGAGCGCGTGCGCCGCGAGTTCCGGGCGCTGGCCGCCGCCGACCCGGACCGCTACCTGGTCGTGGACGGCCTCCAGACGCAGGAGCAGGTCGCGCAGGCCATCCAGGACCGCCTGCGCGAGATCATCCCCGACCCCGTCCCGCA
Source organism: Sphaerisporangium siamense (assembly GCF_014205275.1). Classification (NCBI taxonomy): domain Bacteria; kingdom Bacillati; phylum Actinomycetota; class Actinomycetes; order Streptosporangiales; family Streptosporangiaceae; genus Sphaerisporangium; species Sphaerisporangium siamense. The sequence continues at coordinate 944,685 of NZ_JACHND010000001.1, read as the reverse complement.
GGAGACCGAGGCCATCACCGGCACGATGCCCGTCATCCGCGACTAACCTGGCCGCGTGACAGTCTTCGACGACCTGGTGGGCCAGGAGCAGGCGGCGGTCCTGCTGCGGCGCGCCGCCGAGGCCGCGGCCGAGGCCCTGTCCGGGGGGCGCGGCGCGGGCATGACCCACGCCTGGCTGTTCACCGGCCCGCCCGGCTCCGGCCGCTCCGAGGCGGCGCAGGCGTTCGCGGCGGCGCTGCTGTGCCCCGACCAGGGGTGCGGGCATTGCGACATGTGCCACCAGGTCGCGGTGGGTTCCCATCCCGACGTCGAGGTCGTCCGCCCGCAGGGCCTCTCCTACAGCGTCAGGCAGACCCGCGAGCTGGTGCTCAGGGCCTCGGGGGCGCCCACGCTCGGCCGCTGGCGGGTCATCCTGTTCGAGGACGCCGACCGCGCGACGGAGGCCGCGGCCAACGCGCTGCTCAAGGCCATCGAGGAGCCCCCGCCGCGCACGGTCTGGCTGCTGTGCTCGCCCTCGCCGGACGACCTGATGATCACCATCCGGTCCCGGTGCCGGGTCGTGACGCTGCGCACCCCCTCGACCGAGGCCGTCGCCCACCTGCTCGCCACGCGCGACGCCGTGCCGTACGAGACCGCCGAGTTCGCCGCCCGCGCCACCCGCGGCCACATCGCCCGCGCCCGCCGCCTCGCCCTGGACGAGGAGACACGGCGGCGGCGCGACGCCGTCCTGGCGCTGCCGAGCGCGCTGACCGGCCTCGGCGCGTGCGTCGAGGCGGCCGAGCGGCTGGTGAAGACCTCCGCCGAGGACGCCGAGGAGGCCACCGCCCACCTCAACGAGGCCGAGACCGCCGAGCTGCGCAAGATCTACGGCGAGGGGTCCACGGGCAAGGGGCTCAACAAGGGGCTGGTCCGCGGCGGCGCGGGGGCGATGAAGGACCTGGAGGACCGGCAGAAGTCCCGGGCCACCCGCATCAAGCGCGACTCCCTCGACACCGCCCTGCTCGACCTGGTCGCCTACTACCGCGACGTGCTCGCCGTGCAGTTCGGGGCCGCGGTCGAGCTCTCCGCCGGGGACCGTACGGCCGACATCACCGCGCTGGCCTCCTCCAGCACCCCTGAGGACACCCTGCGGCGCATCGACGCGATCATGCTGTGCCGTGACCGGCTGGCGGCCAACGTCAACCCGCAGATCGCGGTGGAGGCGCTGACGATCGCGCTGTGGCGTCCGCGGTTGTGAGGGCCGCCGCCGGGGTTCTCGGATATTTCCGGAAATCTCGGTAGCTGCGAGCAACCCGGGCACGGCCGACGCGTCTCTTGGACATGCAGGCTTCCGACACGCGCACCTCCGGGCCGCAGGACGCCGAGGAAGCGATCACGGCACTCTACGCCGACCACGCCTTGGGGCTGGTCCGCCTGGCGCTCGTGCTCCTCGGAGATCGTGAGAGCGCAGAAGACGTCGTGCAGGAGTCCTTCCTCGGCCTCCACCGCCGCTTCGGCGCGCTGCGCGACCCGGCCAACGCGCTGGTCTACCTCCGCAGCGCCGTACTCAACAACGCGCGCAGCGTGCTCAGACGGCGTCGGCTGCCGTCCTGGTTCGCCGGCGCCTACGACCCGCCCGTCTGGTCGGCCGAGTCCGCCGCGCTGCTCGGCGCCGAACGGCGTGCCGTCATGGAGGCGCTGCACGCGCTGCCCAGACGGCGGCGCGAAGTGCTGGTGCTGCGCTACTACGCCGACCTGTCCGAAGAGGAGACCGCCCAGGTCATGGGCGTCAGCCGAGGCACCGTCAAGTCCACCACCGCCCGGGCGCTCGAAGCGCTCGGGCGTCTTCTGGGGGAGCAGCCGTGAACGAGATCATCAACAGGTTGCGCGACGCGACCACGGCCGTGGGGGACACCGTCCAGGATCTGCCCGCCCCGCGGTCGGCCCGGAGCCGTACGCGGAGGTCCTGGCTCGTCCCGGCCGTGGCGGCGGCGTCGGTGGTCGCCGCCGTCGCCACGGGCACGGTGGTCTTCGCAGGCGGCGGCACCCGCCTCGCCGCGACCGGCTCCGCCGGGACGCCCGAGTTCTTCGTCCTCGCCTTTCCCGGCGAGCTGACCGTGCGCCGCGAGACGGACGGCCGGGCCGCGGCCCGCGTCGCGGCTCCCGGCGGCGAGTCGTTCTCGGCCGCGGCCGGCGACGACCGGCGCTTCTACCTCGCCACCACCGCCGCCACCGGCTGCGGAGGCCACTTCTACCGGCTCACCCTGGAGGGCTCCTCCGGCGCGACGCTCGACCGGCTCCCCTTCACGGTCCCGGAGGGCACGCGGACGACGTCCCTGGCGGTGAGCGAGGACGGCGGCAGGCTCGCGTACGGCCTGGTGCGGTGCGGGACGATGGACCGCGCCGCCGGGCTCGTCGTCGCCGACACCGCGACCGGACGGACCCGCACCTGGGCGGGCGCCGGCGGCCCGCAGGTGGGGCGCGTGGCGATCAGCGGCGACGGACGGTACGTCGCCTACCAGGACCTCGCCGCGCCACCCCTCGGCGTCCCGGACACCCCCGTCCGGCCGCGATCCCCCGAGGCCTCACCCGCGCCGCCGTCCCGGACGCCCGCCCCCGACGCCCCGCCGGCACCGGAGGAGGTACGCCCCACCGAGGAACCGCCGGCACCGGAGGAGGTACGCCCGACCGAGGAACCGCCGGCACCGGAGGAGGTACGCCCGACCGAGGAACCGCCGGGCGAGGTCGAGCCGGGAGTTCCCGACGAGACGCCGAGCGAACTGCCGAACCCCCCGACGTCCCGCGACCCGGGCGACGCCCCGACCGAGGCGCCCGCGCTCGTACCCCTGGCCACGCCGCCGACCGAGGTTCCCATGCCCTCGGACATATACCTGCTGGACACGACCCTCCCCGGAGAGGACCTGGGCGGCAGCAGGAAGATCACGCTGGCGGTCGCCGACGCCGCGCTGCCCGTCGGGCTGCAGGGATTCCGGCTCGACGCCGACGGCGGCCGGATCATCGCCTCGCTCGGCCGCGCCGCCAGGACGTTCCAGGGCGACAGAGCCACGGTCGAGCCGTCCGCCACCGCGATCGTCCGGTTCGACGCCGCGAACGGGCGGCGGCTGGACACCCTTTACCAGGACAGGAAGGGAGGAATGGCCCTGCTCGACGCGGACGGCGGCTACGAGCACTTCATCGTCCGGCGCGGCGACGAGATCGCGTCCGTCTCCGCCTCCGGCTACCGGCTCCTCACCCGGGACGGCTACCGCTACCCGTCCGCCGCCTGGTGACCGCCCGCTGAACGTCCACGGCCGGGGAACCCGCCCCGGCCGTGCGGCACGTCGCCCCCTGGAGGCCGAGAGGTCGATCACAGGTAGCGGGAACGTATTGCTCAGGCCAAGCGGGCTGCGCGTAATGTGGCCAGAAACCGTTTCGGCGTGGTCGCGTGACGGCCGCGCCGGCGCGGGGGTGCGAGGCCGCGCGGCCGTGAGCCGTACCGGCGAGAAGGCGGAGGGTTCCATGGGAATGATCATGGCCGTGAGCTTTACTCGCTACGGGAGGCTGTACTACCTCGACCCCGGAGGCCACAGCCCCAAGGTCGGGGACAAGGTGCTCGTGCCGACCGACTCCGGCCCCGAGGTCGCCGAGTGTGTCTGGGCGCCGCAGTGGGTGAGCGAGGAGATCGACGGCCTGCCGGTGTGCGCCGGCCCCGCGGGGGACGAGCACCTCGACCGCGACGAGACCAACCGCAGGCGCAGGGCCGAGGCGCGCAGTGTCTCCAAGCGGCTGATCAAGCGGCACGAACTGCCCATGAAGATCGTCGGAGTCGACTACCTGGACGCCGACAACGTCTACACGGTGTACTTCTCCGCGCCGCACCGCGTGGACTTCCGCGCCCTGGTCCGCGACCTCGCCCGCAACCTGCGGGCCCGCGTCGAGCTGCGGCAGATCGGGCCGCGTGACGAGGCCCGGCTGCAGGGCGGCATCGGCCCCTGCGGGCGCGACCTGTGCTGCGCGACCTTCCTCAAGGACTTCGAGCCGGTGTCCGTCCGCATGGCCAAGGACCAGGACCTCCCGGTCAACCCCCTGCGCATCGCGGGCGCGTGCGGCAGGCTCATGTGCTGCCTCAAATACGAGCACCCGCTGTACCAGGAGTTCCGGGCCTCCGCCCCGCGCACCGGCGCCGCCGTGGACACCCCCGAGGGCTCCGGCACCGTCGTCGGCCACAACGTGCCGTCCGACTCGGTGATCGTCCGGCTCAACGACGGCGGCCGCAGGTGCGCGTGCTCCCGTGCGAGCGTGTGTTCCCCGCGCAGGCAGCACGACGAGCGTTATGGTGCCGAACGATCAGATGAGGAATGAAACCGCAGGTAGGTGGGGTACAACCTAACCGCCCGCCTGGTGATCGTCACGCCGGCGGTTCTGTCAATCGGGGGACAGGTGGTCGGCGCATGATGCGCTTCTCCGGCGTGGGCCGCACGGCCACCGCCCTTCTCGCGGCGGTGTCGGTCGCCACGGCGTGCTCGGCCCAGGGGGACGCGCAACGGCCGTCGGACGGATCCTCGCCCGGCGACCCACCGGCCGCCTCGGCCACCCAGGCCCCCTCCGCGGCCCTCGCCCCGTTCTACACGCAGAAGATCGCCTGGACGCCGTGCCAGGACAAGTTCCAGTGCGGCAAGCTCACCGTCCCCCTCGACTACGCCGACCCCGGCGGCGAGCGTATCCAGGTCAGCCTGATCAAGCTGCCCGCCAGTGGGAACCAGCGCATCGGCTCCATCCTCCTCAACCCCGGCGGGCCCGGAGGTTCCGGCATCGAGTACGCGCGCGCCGCCCGCACCGTCCTCAGCCCCGCCGTCCTCTCCCGGTTCGACACCGTGGGCTTCGACCCGCGCGGCGTCGGCAAGTCCGCGCCCGTCCGCTGCCTCAGCGGGCGCGAGCTCGACGTGTTCATCGGCCTGGACGGCACTCCCGACGACCCCTCCGAGGTCAGCGCGCTCGCCCGGGGCGGCAAGCAGTTCGCCGAGGGGTGCGAGGCGCGTTCGGCCAAGCTGCTCCCGCACGTCGGCACCGAGGACGCCGCGCGCGACATGGACGTCCTGCGCGCCGCGCTCGGCGACCAGGGCATCACCTACCTGGGCAAGTCGTACGGCACCTACCTGGGTGCCGTGTACGCCGACCTGTTCCCGAAAAAGATCCGCGCGCTCGTCCTCGACGGCGCCATCGACCCCGCCCTGCCGCCCGTCCCCACGGTGAACGCCGCCCAGGCGCACGGCTTCGAGGTCGCCTTCCGGTCCTTCCTCGCCGACTGCTTCAGCCAGCAGAACTGCCCGTTCCCGGAGAAGAACACCGACGCGGCGCTCGGACGGCTGTCGCAGTTCCTCAAGAACACCGACCAGCACCCGCTGCGCAACAACACCGGCGACGGCCGCACCATCAGCGAGTCGTGGGCCACCCTCGGCATCCTGGCCGCCCTGTACGACAAGGGCACCTGGCCCGTGCTCAGAGCCGCGCTCGGCCAAGGGTTCCGCGGCGACGGCACCACGCTGCTGAGGCTCGCCGACCTCCTCATCGACCGCCGCCCCGACGGCAGTTACTCCAACCAGACCGAGGCCAACATGGCCGTCAACTGCGTCGACCACCCCTACCCGCACAAGATCTCCGCCTACGAGGAGGCCGCCAAGACCGCGCAGCGCGAATCGCCGCACTTCGGTGCGTACGTCATGTGGGGCTCACTGCCCTGCGACTACTGGCCCGTCAAGCCCACCGGCTCCGACCGCCCGCTCAAGGCCGCCGGCGCACCCCCCATCGTCGTCGTCGGCACGGAACGCGACCCCGCCACGCCCTACCAGTGGGCCAAGTCCCTGGCCTCCGAACTCTCCTCGGGCGTACTCCTCAGCTACGACGGCGACGGCCACACCGCGTACCGCACCGGCTCCCCCTGCGTGGACGAGGCCGTGGACCGCTACCTCATCTCCCTGGATCCCCCCCGCTCCGGCACCCTCTGCCCCAAGGTCACCTGACCACCCTGGCGCAAGAACCACCGGAAACCTGTAGACTTCCACACGCTACGGGACCCCGCAGCACGCCGCCTTAGCTCAGTCGGCCAGAGCGACGCACTCGTAATGCGTAGGTCGAGGGTTCGATTCCCTCAGGCGGCTCATAGCTTGACCAGGGCGCCCCTTGATCGTCGGGGGCGCCTTTTCGATCTTCCGTCTCACTTTCCGTCTCACTTCCCCCACAGCGCCCTCCCCATCTTCTGCGCAGCATCCTGCGCGAGCGGTGACGCCACGTGAGAATAGCCCCGGGTAACCCGGATGTCAGAGTGCCCAAGCATCTCCTGGACCACCGCGAGCGCGATGCCCGCCTCCAGCGCCAGGGTCGCCGCGGTGTGCCGCTGCGCGTGGAGCTTGTGGTGGCGCAGGCCCGCCTCCTTGACAATGTCGGCCCACTCCTCCCAGTCCACCCGCGGGTCGATCGGCTGGCCGTTCGACTGGCAGAACACCAGATCGTGATCCGTCCACTCGTCGCCGGCCACGATCCGCTCGAAGTCCTGGGCCTCTTTGTGGCGGCGCAGGATGGCTACCAGCTCGGGCGCCAGGTGGATGTTCTTGCGCCGCTTCTCCTTGATCTGACGGAAGACCAGGCCGCCACCCTTGCGGCTCGGACACGCCTTCGCGTGCGCCGTACAGCCCTTCGGGCAGGGCTTGGGACACACGTGGCCGGTCCTGTAGCACCCGCGAGCGCAGTCCGGCCGGTGGCGATGGGCTCCGCAGTCCTTCGGGCATGCCCCGCGGTGGTGGGCCATCCCGCACGCGTGAGGGTTGGCGCATCCGTGCTGCCAGGTGAGCCGCTGTAACTGATACCAGATCTTCGCTACCCCGGTGTCCAGGTCAAGGTACTGCCAGCGCAGGCCAAGGGTCTCGCCCTGGCGTGTCCCGGTGGCCAGGCCGACCGACCAGCGGGCCGCGTTCCGACGCTTCTGCGTCTCGGAGAGGATCTTGCGCGCCTCGTCACGCGTAAGCGTGTCCTTCTCCGGGTCGCCCGCAGCCGGCACCTCCACGAGCTTGGCCGGATTCTGTGCGACCACGCCCCGCCGTACCGCTGAGCTGTACATGCTGCTGATCACCGCGTGAACCTTGCGGATGTGCCCGGGGGCCTGGCCGTCCTTTCTCATCTCGGCGTACAGGTTCTCCAGATGGTCGGGGCCCACCTTGTCCAGGCGCACCTTCCCGATGTACTTGAAGACCCAGTTCTCGCACTTGCTCCTGTAGTCCGCGATGGTCCTTGGCGCTCGGTCGGCGACAGGGAGGATCGTGTCGAGCCAGTAGATTCCGAACTTCTCGACGGTCTGCACCCGGCCCGCCCTACCAGCAAGTCCGGCGTCCCGCTTCTTGATGAGCGCTTTGACCGCTTTCTCGACCTCTTCTTTGGTCTTGCGTTCAACGTGGCGTCTGTCCGGCGTGCCGTCGAGCTTGGTGCCCATCGTCACTCTGCCGTGCCACTTTCCGCTGGCCGACTGGTAGATCGTGCCCTCGCCGTTGTCCTTGCGCGTCCTATTAGAAGTGGTCATGTGCGCCCTTCCGCTACTGACTCAGGAGTCGACCAACGGCCGAACCTTGAAGGCGTCCAAGAATGCGTCGCGAAACGCCTCTGCCTCTTCTTTCGTATCAAACGAGTTGCTTCGAACATTAGCGCCGACGGTACTCCCGCCCAGTTCGAAGACGAACTTTCCGTCCTCCGTCTTGGTGATCGCGGCAGCGTCGCGGATTTGCGCGTTGACTGCCTCAACGTCCTCGATCGTGGGGGGCCTGCGCCTGCGCCGAGGCTTGTCCGCCGCCGCCGCGTTGACGTGCTGATACACGATCCATTGCAGTATCACTTCGGTAAGGTGCTCCTGCAGGTCGCTTTGTGGCAGCTTCGACAACATCTGGGAGGCTGCCGTGTTGTCTAGCATCGCCAAGCGGATGTCTGATTTCATCATGTCGATCAGCTTCTCGACCCTCGAACGCTCTTCAGACAGTCGAGACTTCCAATACTTCTGCAAGAGATCTTGCAGATGCTGATCAAGTCCGGATCCGATGATGAGGCGTTCTCCCGGAGTGACCGGCGATGGCGATACTGGCATGTCGGGGTTTCCGAGAGCCTCGGCGGGCACGAGTCCTGAAAGGACTAGCAGGGGCTCCAGCTTCACGCCGAGCACTTCCCCGATCTTAAGTAGTTGATCAATGCTTGGCTTAGCGCCGCGCTTCCACCTCATAACGGTCGTGGGGCTGACATCCAGTGCGCGGGCGAGCCGGGCCTCCGATCGATAGCCCAGGCCGCCGGCGTGAGTGTGGAGCCATGACCAGAACGGATTGGGTTCGGTGACACTCTCAGAGACGTTGCGAGACACGGAGAGACAGTATCGGGCAGGGTTGCGCGCGCGCAACATCTTGTTGTCTATGTGTGCTACTGGCTGCCGTTGGTGAGACTCGATCCTCCGTGGGAACGTGTGCAAAGCCCTGCAGAGACGGGCGGGATCCGCTCGAACGTCTGTTAGAGAATCATGGTGGTCGCGTTGACCATCTTGTCCGCTTCCGCTATGCACCTTGGCGTTCGTGCCACACCTTGATCGGTCGGTGACTGGTCGATCACTAAGTGTCGACGGGCTCATCGACTGGTAACTGTGCTTAACAGCAAAGTGATGGGGTTCCTAGATGTTCCTGCGCCCTGGGGATGGTTCAGCTACTCCCAGGGCGGCGAGGTGGGTGTAACCTAATCCGTGATCCAGTCTCTTGGAGTCCCAGGGGCACCGCTGTGCGCTCTGGACGCCAAGAGCAAGACCAGGCCCCGGACAGTGAAAGGGCCCGGCAGAGGCGGAGTGCGCCAACACTCCGATCATCCTCGCCAGGCCCCGGACTCTGCCCCAAGCCACCCCTTCGCAAAAGGTCACCTGATGGGAGAGCCACCGATGGCCAACCTTAGCTGGCATGCCCACGCGCCGGTAATCGATCCAGACAAACGTCCCGAAATCGACGGATCTATTCCGGTCTACCTCGGCGTCCTCGCGGATGGCGGACGGCTCCGCCACGCCTACCGGGTCGGCGGCAAGTACGTTGAGCTGCCGCTCATCGCGGGCGGTTCCGTCGACATCACCTCCACTGAGACGATCGAGAACCTTCCCCTCCTGCTGCTTCCGGCGCAGGCCCGCGCTCAGCTGAACTGCTCGAAGGCACACTTCTATCGGCTCATCGCCGCCGGCGAGTTGGAGACCGTCGTGATCGGCCAGCGGGGGCGCGGGCGCCGGATCCCTCGGGCGTCCCTGCTCGCCTACATCGAGCGTCTCCGCGGCCAGGCGAACACGCTCACCTCGTAGTCCCCACCGGTTCACCCGCCTCACAGCCACGATCTTTGAACCACCAGGGGACTACCTGTGAACATCGGCAACGACGCCGAGGGCTTCGGCGTCGACTCCTCCGGCCGCGCACAAGCAGCGGTCGCCACCACCGCGACCCCGTCCTCGGTGACCATCACCTCGGGCATGTCGAAACTCGACGCGATGCTCGCCTACCGCGACGCCGGGATGAAGCCTTTCATGCTCAGCGCGGGCAAGGTCCCGCTCAAGAACTGCGCGCCGTGCGACGAACAGCACGTCACCAACGAGCAGCGTGAGGCGTGCGAGTGCCTGACCTGCCACGGCTTCTACGCCGCCACCGACGACACTGACCGGCTTCGCGAGATGGCGCGATGCAACCCCCGCGGGCTCGTCGCCATCCGCACCGGCCTGCCCTCGGGCATCGTTGTCGTCGACATCGACACCGTGAACGGTCATGGCGTTGACGGGATGGCCACCGCCGCCCGCCTGCGCGAGGCTGGCGTCCTCCAGCGCACCGCTGCCCAGCGATCCGCCTCCGGCGGCTGGCACCTGGTGTACGCACACCCGGGCGGCCGGATCCGGGGCGGTTCCAACAAGCTTGGCCCCGGCGTGGACATCAAGGCGGACGGGGCGTACTTCGTCGTCGGCCCATCCCGCAGCCCTACGACAGGCACGCCGTACCGGTGGGCGGGGGACACGATCCCCTTGCCCCTGGCCCCGCTCCACCCCCGCATCGCCGCTCACCTGCGGGATCGGCCCCCGTCAAGCTCCAGGCCTCGGCCGGTGGCACTGCCCCAGACGGGAGACCGGTACGTTGCCGCCGCCGTACGGGGCGAGGTTCAGCGGATCCTCGACGCTCGCGGTAGGGGGCTCGGCCGGAACGACGAGCTCAACCGTGCGGCGTTCATCCTCGGCACGCTCGTTGGCGCCGGAGTCCTCCCTCGCCACGATGCCGAGAGCGCCCTCACGCAGGCCGCTTACTCCATCGGCCTCGACCAGGACACCAACTGCAACCCCCGGCAGATCGAGGCCACGATCACCTCGGGTATCAACGCCGGGATGCGCAACCCCCGCCACCTTCAGGGGGTTAGGGCCTGTTTCGAAGTCCGCTGTGTGACGGCGTGTCATGTCCGGACATGCAGTGAGGTCTCCGATAGAAGGTTGATCGACCAAGAAGAACCTTCACACCGGAGACCTCGTGGCCACCTTAGCGGTGACGAGGCGGTTTGACCTGACCGATGCGCAATGGGCACGCCTGGAGCCGCTGCTGCCCGCGCCAAGGAGATCAGGACGGCCGTCGAAGTGGAGCAAGCGGCAGCTCATCGATGGGATCCGCTGGCGGGCACGGGTGGGAGCGCCCTGGCGGGATGTGCCGGAGTGTTACGGCTCCTGGCAGGCGGTGTACGGGTTGTTTCGCCGCTGGCAGCGTTCCGGCGCCTGGTACGGCATCGTGACCGGCCTGCAGGCGATGGCCGATGCCGCACAGCTGATCGGCTGGCAGGTCGGGGTGGACTCCACGATCGTGCGTGCGCACCAGCACGCGGCCGGTGCTCGCAAGGATGCGACGTTGCAGGCCGAACCGCCTGGCGGGGTGCGGACCGAGCCGGCCGATCACGCTCTGGGGCGCTCGCGGGGCGGGTTGTCGACCAAGCTGCACCTGGCGTGTGAGCGGGGCCGAAGGTTGCTGTCGCTGGTGGTGACGGCCGGGCAACGCGGGGATGCACCGCAGTTCGACGCGGTCATGGCCGGGATCGGCGTGTCCCGGCCGGGACCGGGGCGGCCTCGTACCCGGCCCGATGTGGTGCTGGCCGACAAGGCGTACTCATCGCGGGCGATCCGTGCTCACTTGCGCCGGCGCCGGATCGGGTGCGTCATCCCTGAGCCTGCCGACCGGATCGCCGCCCGGCTGCGGCGCGGCAGCCGCGGCGGCCGTCCTCCACAGTTCGACCCGGCGCTCTACCGCGCCCGCCACGCCGTGGAATGCGGCATCAACCTGCTCAAACGCAACCGTGCCATCGCAACCAGGTACGACAAACTCGCCGTCCGCTACGAGGCCACCGCCCACATCGCCGCCATCAACGACTGGCTCACCTGTCTTCGAAACACGCCCTAGGTGAGCGCGACGGTCCTGATCGACGATGTGCCATGGCCGGACGCTCCATGCGAGTCAGGAGAGAGCGGCCGGCAGGGGAGCCGCGGTGAGCGTGGTGACGTCTCCGACTCCGTGCTCGCGGAACTCGCCGCGGAGGACGTCCTACGCGGCCGATGGCGGTGGTGCATCGGCCTCGGCTGGCTGGAATGGGACACCCGGCGCTGGGGCGCCCGAGACGACGTCATCGTCTGCGAGGTCGTTCGCAACTGGCTCGCCGACCAGTTCAACCAGAAGATCGGACAGGCTGGGCCCAACCTCAACCCCAAGCGCCTTCAGGAGCTTCAGACGCTGCTCAGCGCAGCCAAGGTCCGCAACGTGACCGGCCTGGCACGGGGTATCGAGGGCATCGCCACCATTGCCGAACAGCTCGACGCGGACCCCGACCTGCTCAACACCCCGAGCGGCGTGGTCAACCTGCGTACCGGCGACCTGCTGCGCCATGACCCTGAGCTCCTCATGACGAAGATGACCCGCGGCTCTTACCGCCCGGGCTTCACCCATGCCGACTGGGATAAGGCGATCGAAGCCCTGCCCGAGCCGGAACGCGTGTGGTTTCAGACCCGCGCCGGACAGGCCGTCACCGGGTACACCAACCCCGACGGGATCCTCGTGCTGATGCAGGGCGGCGGCGAGAACGGCAAGTCGCTGCTCAGCACGGACGGCGTCGTGCCCGCACTCGGCGACTACGCCGACGTGGCCAGCGACAAGCTGCTCGCCACCACCAACGAGCACTCCGAAGAACGAGCCAGCCTGCGAGGTCAGCGGTTCCTCGTCTCCGAGGAGATGACCGAGGGCCGCGCCCTCAACATCACCGCGATCAAACGGATCATGGACGTCGGCGAGATCAAAGCTCGGCACGTCTACAAGTCGAACATGACGTTCAAGGCGACACACTCGCTGTTCGCCACCACCAACTACCTGCCCGTCGTCAACGAGACCGACCACGGCACCTGGCGGCGGCTCGCCCTACTCGTCTTCCCCTACACCTTCCGCAAGCCCGGGGAAGAGTGCCGTCGCGCAGACGAACGCCATGGAGACCCCCGGCTCAAGGCGCGCATCAAGGCCAACCGCAGCGGCCAGTATGACGCGATCGTGACGTGGGTAGTCGAGGGCGCCAAGCGCTGGCATGCCAACCCAGACACGGCTCTCGCGGTGACCACGAAGGTCGCGGCCGACACACGCGCGTGGCGGGCCGACGCGGACAGGATCCTGGGGTTCTGGGACAACTGCCTCGTCCCCGACCCCGGCGCGTGCGTGCTCAGCACGGACCTGCTCGCCGTGTTCAACGAGTGGCTCTCCAGCAACGGCCACAACGCCTGGCCCAAGGAGTTGTTCCACCCCCGGTTCAAGAGCCACACGGAGACGAACCGCCACGGGGTCGAGGAGAAGCGAACGACGAGCCCTGTCGGCCTGGTGAGGCACGGGCTCGACAGATTCAACACCGCGCCGATCCCCAAACGCCCCGTCGTGTACGTCGGCGTTCGGTACCGCACCGACGACGAGCCTGACCAGGACGAATAGCGCCGTGCCAGACCTGACAGACCCTCCCATAACTTTTCCCCATCCCACGTGGGGCGTGCAAAAGATTCCAAGGGGTCTGTCAGGTCTGGCACAGCCGGTCCCACCAGCCAAGACATGGCTAGCCATACCTCAGCCATCCGACACGGAGGCGACCCTGATGAACGTTCAGACCGTCCTGGACTTCGAGGCCGTAACAGTGCTCGCGTCCAGCCGCCGTGGACCAGTGCCGATTCTTCTTGACCTCGCTGACGCCGAGCGCCTCGACGGCCGGCGGCTCTCCCTCGGGAGTCACGGATATGCCCAGCTCCGCGACGGCGGCGAGAGGCTCCCGGTCCACCGCTGGGTGCTCGGTGCCCAGCGAGGCGACGGTCGCATCGTCGATCACATCAATGGTGACCCCTACGACTGCCGCCGCTCGAACCTGAGATTCGTGACCGCCGCTGAGAACTCTGCGAACCGGAGGACCACGGCCGCCTCCGGCTTTCGGGGAGTGTGCAAGCGGCACGGCCGGTGGGCTGCACAAGGCAAGGTGCGTGGCCGCGCTGTCCATCTCGGCACCTACGACACCGTGCAGGAAGCCGCCTGGGTCGCCCACGAATGGCGACTTGCAAACCTCCCCGGATACCTCGGCCGGGGCTTCACAAGCGTGCCCACGGTCAAGCCCGTGGCTGCCTGACCCTAGGAGAGGACATGACCGTTCCGACGCCACGCGCGCTCGCCGAGTCCCTCGTCGACCTCGGCAGCGGATTCATCACCGAAGTCGGCGGAGAGCCGAATCCCATGCTGGGCCACCACATCCACACGATGGCGAAGCGGCTCACTGACCGGGTCCAGTCCGGCGACACCCGCCTGACGGCCTTCGAGGGCATCACCGACGCCGGTGGCTACGTGTGGTTGGGGACCCACCTCGCTGAATGCCTGGCCGAGGCCATGCGCGAGTCCTGGTCCTTCGAGCGGTGGTTCACCACCCTTGCCCAGGAGGTCGCCCGCACCGAGCCGCTCGCCCCCGAGAAGCTGGCGGAGCTCCGCGCCATGAGGACCGAGCTCGACGGCTGGCGTGATCAGGGCCTCCGGCTCACCGAGATCGACCGCGCCACCGGCTTGGTCCGGTTTGAGCGCTGAGAAGGGAACAACCATGACCACTATCCAGGGGCCCCCTGCCGCACCTGGGCGGGAACTGCGCTGTCGGTACCGGCGGCGCAACGACGAAATGTGTAGCAACCCGAGCCTCGACCAGTCCCCGGACGCGCTGATCCTCATCTGCGTCGCTCACGCCGCGAAGGTCATGCAGCTCGTGGCCGAGCAGAAGGCTGCCCGTCTCGGCCGGCGGAGAGCGTGATGGAAACCGTCGTCACCGCCTTGGCCGTCGCCCTCGTCGGCGTGCTATGCCTGGCCGGCGCCTACAGGAGCCACGCCAAGGCGCTGACCCTCATGGTCACCGAGGCGCACGCCGAACGCCGCGCCGAGGTCGAACGCAACCACGCCCTGCGCTCGGAGATCACCGCCGAGACGCTCCGCCGAGCCGAACAGCTCACTCACATCACCGACCGAGTCCGAACGATCAACGGAAGGAAGCCGTGATGACCACCACGATCAACCCGAAGGACTACCGCCACGGTGGGCGGTGCGACCACGAGGGGGAGCACTCTTTCGACTGCGACGAGCTGGCCGTCGCGGCCGTGATCTCCGCCACAGTTCCGGACACGTGGGCCGACGGTGCTCCCGCTGCCTCGGTGGCTTTCATGTGCTCCGAGCACCTCGCGGGCGAGCCGATCGCCCAGCGCGAGCACGCCGAGCACAACGCCCAGCAGGTGCCTCACGACGACCCGTCCCGCGCGCTCTGGGGTGTGCTGCTCGCCGGCTACCCCAACCCCATCCCGGTCGCGCCGATCCACGCGTGACCAACCACGAGGCCGGGCCCGGTGGAGACGGGCCCGGCCGCCAACAGGATCCCACGACCATCGAAAGGGGAACCGTGACCCCCTCAAATCCCGCCTTCGAGCAGTTCGCCAAGACCATCGTCGCCCGCGTCGAAGAGGACCTCTGCGACTACGGCCCCGACGAGCAGGCCGCCCGAGTCGTCGAAGCCCTGACGAAGTTCAACACCCACACCCCGATCACCCCCGCCCTTCCCGGCGAGATGGTCGACCTGGCCGGGTTCGGGCAGGCGCCCGTCTACTTCTACGGCCCCGAAGGCAAGTACTGCCTGCTCAGCGAGGTTGCCCAAGCCCTTGGCATGCCGATCTGGGAGGCGTGCAAATGGGCTCGACAGCAGCACCTGCACGCCCTGGAAGACCAGCGGGAGATGGACGAGGAACGCGGCGACGGGCTCCTCGGCTATGCCTGCCTACGCGATTACCTCGACCTCCGCTTGTGGTGCGTCGCTGAGAAATCCGAGATCAACCCCGCTACCGGCCAGCCCAGGCACATTGACTACGGCGACTACCTGCTCTCCCGCGACCGGCTCCTCGCCTTCATCGCCGCCAGCCCATGGGGCAAGGAGCTCATGTCGAACATGTCCGACCTGTTCGCCCACGGGATGAAGAAGTTCATGAGCGGCACGTTGAACGACGTCCCCGTGGTCCGCATGAACGGCGACGGCACCGTGATCCCCGCCTCCGTCGACGAGCTGTTCCACACCGACCTCACCGAAGAACAAGCCCGCGCCAAGGCCCTCCGCGGCCCGAACATCAACCTGGAGGAGGGCGAATGACCGCCAACAGGCCGGACGGCACCAACCGCGGGCGCCGCGACGTCAAGCCGGTCCCCGGGTACGAAGACCTGTGGCCGCACATCGCCGTACTCGACAAGCCCGGCGCCCCCGACCACGGCGAGCAGATCATCCCGGTGCGGACCCTGTCCCTGATGATCGCCCCCTCGGTGGAGGTCTTCCACACCGAATGGGCCCGCCAGACCGGACTCATCGCCCTCGGCCAGCTCGCCCGCTACACCCTGCCCCGCGAGTGGCAGGCCGGCGCCCGGCGCCGCTCCAACGAACTGATGGCCCGCTACAACACCGAAGCCGGGTTCGAGGTGCTGCGCGGCCTGCACCGCGAGTACGGCGTCTTCCCGCCTGACCCGCTTCCCTGATTCCAGCTGTTGGGCAGACCCCAACGGTTGCCCCAGCACCTCGGGGACAGCCCCTCCCGAGAGGGACTGTCCCCCAGGCGGAGGGTCATCCCGGCCCTCCGCCCGCAGAGGTCCCGCTGGGACCTCACTCACGTCGGTCCGCGCCACCTTCGGGGAGTCTCTTGAACATCGACCGCACCGCGACCGCCATCGACGGCATCCGCGCCGGCCTGCGCCTCCTGCCCGCCCTGCTCGCCCCCGGGACTCCCCGGCGGTGGAACCAGCACGAGATGACCCCTGAACAGGAGGCGAGGATGGACCAGCTCGCCCGCGCCGAACGCGAAGCCAAGCGCCTCAACATGGCCATGGGGTTGAAGTCGCTCGGCAACGCGCAAGCGCCGCTCAGCCTCGACGTCCTGGACCTGCTCGCCGACCTGGACGCCTCCATCGCCGACCTCGAAGCCGCCGTCTGCGAACGCCTCGGCCTCGACGTTCGCGCCAGC
This sequence comes from Sphaerisporangium siamense, assembly GCF_014205275.1. Classification (NCBI taxonomy): domain Bacteria; kingdom Bacillati; phylum Actinomycetota; class Actinomycetes; order Streptosporangiales; family Streptosporangiaceae; genus Sphaerisporangium; species Sphaerisporangium siamense. Next base: position 928,106 of record NZ_JACHND010000001.1, on the reverse strand, counting down.
GCCACCACCGATCAGCGGCTCGAAGACCTCGGCCTCCTCCTCGGCCGCGTGGCCGACGACGAAGACCTCGCCGAGCACGTCGAAGACGAGGTCCACCGCATGCACCGCCAGGTGCGCCGCGCCCTCGGCGAACACGAACCCGTCCACCGGCTCCACGGCGTCCGCTGCCCCACCTGCGGGGCCCTGTCCATCCGCGGCCTCCTCGACAGCTTGGCGTTCGTCTGTGTCAACGCGGCCTGCCGGTGTGACGACGAGACCTGCGCCTGTCACGCCGAACGGCCCCGCCGGCACCGTTGGGCGTTCTCCGAGTGGCCCGAGCTCGCCGGCACCATCGAAGCGAGGAAGACAGCATGACCACCCGCGACCGCCCAGTCCTCGCCGTGATCCCGCTCCCGGCGCGCCTGGAGGTGACGGCCGCCGTCCTCGGCGCGCTCGCTGGCGTCTGGGAGGAGCAGCACGGCCAGGTGCTCACCATGGCCGACGCACCCGAGGAGTCCACGCCGTGGGGCCGGGCGCTCGTCATCCGCGAACCCGCACCGCCCGCCCTTGACCAGTCCCACGAACCAACCACTTCGCAGGAGGGGTAGCCCGATGTCCGGAGGCTCGTACAACTACCTGTACCAAGACGACGAATTGCATGAGCTCGCCCGGTACAGCCGCATGGAGGATCTGCGATCCATGGCTGACCGGCTCGCGGGGCTCGGCTACGCCGCAGACGCCGCAGCAGAGACCGAGGAACTCCTTGTCATCCTGCGCCAGTCGCGAATCCGCGCCGAGGTCCGGGCCAGGCGTCTAGCCGCGGTGTGGAAGGCCATCGAATGGTGGGACTCCTGCGATTGGACCGAGGACCAGGTCAAGGGGGCCCTCGCCCAGTTCCGGGGCGAGGGCGAGGAGCCGGCGCCGTGAACACGGACCAGCCGATGCCGCGCGCCGCAGTCGAAGCCCTCGCCGAACACCTCATCGGCTCCGGCTACGCCCAGGGCGGCGCCGCGGTCGCCCTCGGCCAAGACCTGCTCGCCGGACTCGCCCGGCAGGGCTTCGCCGTGGTCCCCGCCGCCTGCCCGGAAACCACCGAGACCCACCTGTCCCGCGTCCCCAGGCGCTACCGCTGCGTCCTCGGTCCTCACGACGGGTCCGAACACCGCTGCCGGTGCGGCACGATCTGGACACCCATCGGCGAATGCCTCGACGACCTGCCGACAGGGAAGTCGCACACGTGACCGAGGAGGACCTGTTCACCACGGCCGAGGCCGCCGCCGAGGTCGGCTTCAGCATCGCCGCCATCGACAACTGGGTCCGCCGGGGCTACCTCGCCCCGGCCGGCCGCCGAGGCCGGTCCAACGTCTACCGGCTCAGCGACGTCTTCGAGGTCGAAAAGCAGCGCAAGCACAAGCACCGCCGCCGCACATGATCGTGTATCGTCGGATCTGACGGAAGTCAGGGGTGTGCGGTAGCCATCTCCGAAACCAGCCCGGCCACAGCGCCGGGCTTTCGTGTCTGAGGAGAGCCAGTTCCCGATCTCGGTGAATCTGGCGTTCACTCGCGCTTGAACACCGGCTTGACGCCCTGACTGATCGGCTCAGCAAGACGTTCCATGATTCGGGTGGGGAAGCGGTCGAAAGACTGCCTGTTCCACTCACGCCGAAGGGTCTGTACCACCTCCTCTTTTGGCCTTCCGGAGACCTGCAGGTAGGCGTTCTCCGTGACAGCCTTCAGCGTCTGCACGAAATCTTGAACCCGGTGCGGGTCCAGGTCACCGAGGTCATCGAAGTTCCACCGAAATTCCCCCATATTGGTCATTTCGGCAACCTACCTAGGTCGCCGAGCTACTCGCCGGTAGGTCGCGGATTTCTTGCGGCCAGCCCAGGAGGTGGCCTTGCACGTACCGGTGCACCAGGTGCCTCCGCACCAAGGTCGAGGTCAAGAAGGGGCAGACGCCCCGCCTGCCACGAAAGCGCAGGGGGTGAGCGCGTGGCCGCTGGGCGGGCCGAACTCGCAACGTACGAGTACCGCAAGACCAGGGCCCGGATCCTCGCCACGTCGACCGTGTGCATCGTGTGCGGGCACGGCGGATCCGACGCCGTCGACCACATCGTGGCCGTCAAGCGCGGCGGCGCCCGGCTCGACCCGCAGAACATGGCACCCATCCACGGCGTCGACGGTTGCCCCGTCTGCCTGCGCAAATGCAACAACGAGAAGGGCGACAAGCCGCTCGCCGAAGTGCGCCGCCTGGTCACCAGCAGAGACTGGTACGCCGGGCCGTCACGCCTCTGACCTGCACAAACGCCGTGCAAGCCGCTGACCTGCGGAAGCTTTTCCAAGATCGGATAGGTCGCGACCCCGCTCGCAGCTGAGCGTTTTTTGTGCGTGGGGGAATCTCACGAAGATGATCATCACTGACGCCTGCCGCTGATCACGGCAGGAAGGAAGCCCCGGTGTCTCCAGGCACCGGGGCTTCCGTATGCCTGGAGACACCAACATGCCTCATCGTCCTGACGTGCCATGTGCTCGCTGCGGAACGCTGCTGTGGAGAGGGCGCGGTACCCTCCCACAAGGACAGGCGGTTTGCCATCCCTGCCGTCGCAAGGAGAGCCAGCCGTACGGCCGGCGGGTCGCGTATGAGACCCGGAGTTGCGCCGTATGTGAGGCCACGTTCGAGGTGCGCGCCAGTTCCGAGCAGCGCGCGTGTTCTGTGAGTTGCGCTCGCCGCCTCCGCATGTCGCCGGGCGCGTGCGATGACTGCGGCAAATCGACGACGCGCAGGCGTACCTCTGTCGGCCGGTTATGCGAGAGTTGTGCGACGGCGCGGGCGCGGGCGCGGTGGATCGCGAAGAACCATCGACGTCGCACCGTTGGGCGGCTGTCGGATGTCACGCCCGCCTATGAGCGCGGCTTGAGGGCGCGGGCGCGCAAGTGCCCTCTGTGTTCCGTTCGGCTGACAAGCAAGGCGGATCGCCCGAACAGCAAGCATCTTGATCACATACTCCCGATCGCCGCCGGCGGTACGCACTCGATCGGGAACGTGCGGATCATCTGCCGTACGTGCAACCTGAGCCGTCCGTACGACGGTTCGGACCTCGACGGCTATCAACTCACCTTGTGGGCTCAGGATTCAGCGTTCATTCCAATGCCAGTCCGGCCTGTGGTCCCACGTTGCGCGTGTGGCACAGAACTGCGAAAAGGGCGTTGCTGGACATGTGAGCCTTCGCGTCATCACATCCGGCTAGAAGCTGGGAGGCGTGCCGCAGAGCTGCGGGCGGCACGGATGAAGTGGCAGGACATTGCGGACGAGCTGGGATTGGGGAATCCGGGGGCTGCGTACGCCGCGGCGCGCATGTACGGCGATCCGGACGTGATGGCACGCTGGCCGCAGCGATATGAGCACGGGGCGGTCGAACAAGCCGTGCACTACGGAGGTGGCCATGGCAAGCAGGCCTCAGATCGGAGTGGTCGGCCAGCACGTGGCCGGGGCCATCACCCGGCTCCGGCATGATCGCGGCTTGGAGCAGCGGGACCTGGCCGAGCGGGTCAGCACGGCCGGGCGACCGCTGACCGCCTCGGTCCTGAGCAAGATCGAGTCGGGTTCGCGGCGGATCGACGTCGACGACCTGGCGGCCATCGCTAACGCGCTGGGGGCCAGTCCGGCGCTGCTGCTCACCAGTACTGACAACGAGCCGGGCCTCGTGTACGGCCCTGTGGCCGATGCCGTGCGCGCCGATATCGAGGCCCTGGGTGACCTGGTCGGCGTGGAGCCGTCACTCGCACAGATGGCGTGCCGACTCGCGATGGAGATCGATGCCGGCGGAGGTGAAGATCACAGGCTCCTCTCTCAGCTGAATCGGGAGCTCCGCGCGACGCTGGCGCAGTTATTGGAGGGGCGGCCGGAGAAGTCTGATGACGATGAGCTCGACGATCTGGCAGACCCCGTTTGAACTGCGAGAGCAGTGCGCCGAGCTGTACGGGCTGACGTGCCCGCCGCGCTGGGGGCCGCCTCGTCGCCCCCAGTTTCAGACCATGGGGCCGCGGGTCGCGACGGTCATGGATCGCCTCGGCTACAAGGTCATGCCGTGGCAACAATACGTCTTGGATGTGGCGTTCGAGCTGGACCCAGACACGGGCCTGTTCGCATACCGCGAGGTCGGACTGTCGATTCCGCGACAGCAGGGCAAGACCACGATCGTTTTGGGCGTCGTCGTTCACCGGTTGATGGCCTGGCATCGGCAACGCGTCATCTATGCAGCCCAGAACCGCACAGAGGCATTCCGCCGCTTCGACGAGGAGTTCGTTGAGGTCCTGGACGGGTCGCGGTTGGCGGGTCGCTTCCGGGTGCGGCGCACCACAGGCCAGGAGCAGATCATCTGGCAAGACACCCGGTCCCGGATGGGCATCACCTCCAACACTGAGAAGGCGGCGCACGGCGCCACGCTTGACCTCGGGGTGATCGACGAGGCGTTCGCCCACGAGGATGACCGGCTGGAGCAGGCGTTTGTGCCAGCGCAGTCAACACGGGACATGGCGCAGCTGTGGTGGGCGAGCGCGGGCGGCACTGACAAAAGCGTCTACCTGAACCGGAAACGCGACCGTGGGCGAGAGCTGATGGAGGCACTCTGGACCGAGGGTCGACATCCCGCAGTGGCGCACTTCGAGTGGTACGCCCCCGACGACATGCCACGTGACAAGCCGGCGACGTGGCGAGCATGCATGCCAGCTCTAGGCCATACGGTTTCGGAAGCGACGATTCGCGGAGACCTGGACCGGATGGACCCGGCCGAGTTCGACCGGGCGTATCTGAACCGGACCCGCAAGAAGGCGCCGCCGAGCGACCCGAACGTGCCCAAGGGCAAGTGGCCGGGGCTGGCCGACCGCCAGTCACAGCCCGGCGTACAGCTGGCCCTCGCGATCGAGGTCAGCCACGACCGGGCGTGGTCGTCGCTGGTGGTGGCGGCGCTGCGGCCGGACGGCCGGGTGCACGTCGAGCTGGTCGACCGGCGCCCGGGGACGGCCTGGGTGGTGGCGGCGATCGTGCGGCTGCGGCGGTTGTGGGACCCGGTGGCCATCGCGATCGCCTCGACCGGGTCGCCTGCAGGCAGCCTCATCGACGACCTGGACGCCGCCGGCGTGAAGGCCCCCGAGGACAAGGACAAACCGAAACGCGGCGACCTGATCATCATGCGGACCAACGACATCGTCGAGGCGTGCGGCCAGATGGCTGATGCGATGACGCAGGCCACGATCGTCCATACCGACCAGGTCGACATGACCTCGGCGGTGACCGGCGCGATGACCAGGCCGTCGGGGGACGCGTGGGTCCTGGACCGCCGCCGGTCGCTCACCGACGTCTCACCGTTCATGGGGGCGACGCTCGCCCGGTGGGCGCTGCTGATCGTCGGCCCGAAGGTTCGCGCGCCGTATGACCCGCTGGATTCGGTGTACTAAGAGAGGGGGTCGGCATGCGTGAGCTGGTGACCACCCTGCTGGACGTGCTGGGGCTGCTGCTGGTCGCGGCCGGGGCGTGCGCGGCGCTGCTGCCGTTAATCGGCTGGGGCGCGCTGGCGGGCGCCGGCCTGGTGGTGCTGACGGGATCGTGGCTGGCCGTACGGCGAAGCGCGCCGCGCGCGCCCGCGGGTCGGACCGGTGAGCTGTGAGCCTGTTCCACCGCCGCGCCTACCCCGGGCAGACCGCAGCCGAGCTCATCCCGCGCCGCCCGGAGACCCGGACCGGCACCGTGTCGGTGACCAACGAGACGGCGCTGCGCCACAGCGCGGTGTGGGCGTGCCTGCGGCTGCGCGCCAACCTCGTCAGCACGCTTCCGATCGACGTCTACCGGCGAGTGCTCGGCGCGCAGATCGAGGTGCCCAAGCCGCCGGTGCTGGTCAGCCCGGGCGGTGAGCGTGTCGGGATGTTGGAGTGGATGTACAGCACCCAGTTCGACCTGGACCGAGCGGGCAACACCTTCGGGCTGATCACCGCCCGCGATGGCCTCGGCCTGCCCTCCCGGATCGATCTGGTGCCGTTGGCTGAGGTGTCGGTGATCATCCGTAAGGGGGAGCTCGCCGCGTACCGGATCGCCGGGACCGAGTACGACCCGGGAGAGGTCTGGCACGAGCGGCAGTACACCGTCGCCGGGCTGCACGTCGGCCTGTCGCCCGTCGCGTACGCCGCTTGGGCGATCGGGGAGTACCTCAGCATCCAGGAGTTCGCGCTGGATTGGTTCGGCGGTGGTGCGATCCCTGCGGCGCACCTGAAGAACACCGAGCAGATCCTCACTCCCGAGAAGTCCGACGCGATCAAAAAGCGATTCAAGGCCTCGGTGGCCAACGGGGACGTCTTCGTGACCGGGTCGGACTGGGAGTACCAGATGCTCCAGGCCGAGACGGCCGGCTCGGCGTGGATCGAGGCCAAGCAGTTCGGCGTCGCCGACGTCGCCCGGTTCTTCGACTGCCCCGGGGACCTGATCGACGCCGTGGTGTCGTCGAAATCCATCACCTACGCCAGCATCACCCAGAGGCACCTGGACTTCTTGGTCATGCACCTAGGACCGACCGTGACCCGCCGCGAGGATGCGCTGAACCGGCTCACTCCGCGGCCGCGGTACGTGAAGTTGAACACGGACGCGCTGCTGCGGATGGACCCGCAGACGCGCGCGGCCGTGCTGCGCACGCAGATCGAGTCCCGCACGCTCGCGCCCAGCGAGGCGCGCGAGCTGGAGAACCGCCCGCCGTTCACCGAGGCCCAGCTGGCCGAGTTCGACCGGCTGTTCGGCCAGCCCAACAAGCAGCCCGCCGCGACCACCGCGACCCCTTCGGGAGGATCGTTATGACCGACCTGTCCGGGCTTCGCGCGGCCGCCGCGGCCGAGCGCGCGGCCGCCGCCCGCTCCGCCACCATGACCCTGCCCCGTGACCGGCCCGAGGCGCCGGAGGTGCGGTTCGCCTCGCATCTGCGCGCCAAGAAGGTGGAGCGCGACGGCCAGCAGTGGTTCGAGGTCGAGGGGTACGCCAGCGCGTTCGAGCGCGGCTACGAGATGTACGACTGGTACGGCCCGTACACCGAGATCGTCAGCGTCGGCGCGGCCGACAAGACGCTGGAGGCCAGCCCCGAGGTCGTCTTCCGCTTCAACCACGCGGGCACCCCGATGGCCGGGACGAAGAACGGCCGCCTGGAACTGTGGGCCGACGACACCGGCCTGGGCCAGCGCGCCTGGCTGAACCCCAAGCGATCCGACGTGCAGCTGCTGGTGCAAGCGATCGAGGACGACGACGTGCGCGAGCAGTCGTTCATGTTCCGCATCACCTCAGGGCACTGGTCGCCGGACTACACCGAGTACCGCATCGACGCCTTCGATCTGGACCGCGGCGACGTCGGGCCGGTGACCTACGGCGCCAACCCACACACCTCCATCTCGGCCCGCAGCGGGGAGCTGCTGGCCGAGATCCCGAACCTGCCGCCGCTGGTCGCCCGCGAGGCCTACACCCTGCTGTCCCAGCGCGCCGACCTGGCCGCCCCCTCGCGCCCCGCACCGGCCCCGGCGCCCGCCGCGCCGAGCGCGCCGGCGGCCACGGGCCGGTCGATCGCGATGATCCGCACCCAGCTCCTCGTCGAGGACGAGGACGACTAGCCACCCCCCGCGGGCGCCCGGCAGATCGCCCGGGCCGCCTCGCAGTTCCATCCCGCACGCCGTCCGGCAGATCGCCCGGAAGGCGCGACGCCGCACGCCCGGCAGATCGCCCGGGACTCGCGCCGTCACGCATCCCACCACCCTGTGACCCATCCGCCGGAAGGGCGAATCAACCATGGCTGGAATCGACGACCTGATCGCCTCGATCGAGGTCGAACTGGAGGCCGCGCACAAGCGGCGCGCCAAGTACCGCAAGGAGATGGAGCTGATCCTCTCCACCGCGCAGCAGGAGGGCCGTTCCAACCTCACCGCCGAGGAGGACGAGCGGATCGCCGAGCTCACCGTCAAGCGCGACCAGGCCAAGGCCGACATCGAGGGCATCGAGCGCAAGCTGGACAACGCCCGCGAGGTCAAGGCCGAGGAGCGTGACCACGAGGCCAAGCAGCGCGAGCACAAGCCCGTGGACACCCGCCGCACCGGCGGGGACCGGACGGTGCGCATCGGCGCCGAGGAGCGGACCTACCGCAAGGACACCGATCCTTACGGCAAGGCCTTCCTGATGGACGTCTGCCGGCAGTTCATGTTCCAGGACGTCGAGGCCGCGACTAACCTCGCCCGGCACATGGCCGAGGAGCGCGTCGAGCGGGCCGAGTACCTGACCCGCGCCGTCGGCACCGGCGCGTGGGCGGGGCTGACGGTGCCGCAGTACCTGACCGACCTGTACGCGCCGGCGACCGCGGCGCTGCGGCCGTTCGCCGACATCTGCAACCGGCACCCGCTGCCCGAGCACGGCATGAGCGTGAACATCTCCCGGGTCACCACCGCCAGCTCGGCGGCGCTGCAGGCCTCGGAGAACAGCGCGGTCTCCGAGACCAACATGGACGACACGCTGCTGACGGTGCCGGTGCAGACCGCGGCCGGGCAGCAGACCGTTTCCCGGCAGGCGATCGACCGGGGCACCGGCATCGAGGACGTCACGATGCAGGACCTGTTCAACCGGGTCGCGACCGTCCTGGACTCCACGCTGATCAACCAGGTGACGACCGGGCTGAGCGCGGTGGCGGTGGCCAACACCTACACCGACGGCACCCCGACCGGCGCCGAGCTGTACCCCAAGATCGTGGGCGCGGCCGCGGGCGTCGAGGCGGCGCTGCTCGCCATGGGCGCCCCTAGCCACGCGGTCATGCACTCGCGCCGTTGGTACTGGCTGTCCTCGCAGATGTCGGCCACCTGGCCGCTCATCAACTGGACCGGCATCCCGGTCCAGGCCGGCGGGCAGGCCAACGCGAACTCCTCCTACGCCTCCGGGGTGCGGGGCGTGCTGCCGTCCGGACTGCAGGTCATCGTCGACAACAACATCTCGACGACCCTGGGTGGCGGCACCGAGGACGAGCTGTACGTCGTCCCCAACACCGAATGCCACCTGTGGGAGGACCCGGCGGCGCCCTTGTTCATCCGCGCCGAGCAGCCCGCCGCCGCGAGCCTCGGCGTCCTGCTCGTCGCGTACTCCTACTTCGCCTATACCTTCGGCCGGTACGCCAACGCCATGCAGAAGGTCGGCGGCACCGGCATGATCGCCCCGGTCTTCTAGGAGACGGGCATGGGGCTTCGACCGGTGTTCGGCGACGCGGTGCTGCCCTCTGCGGCCCGCGGCGCCGGCACCTACACCAGCGGCCCGGCCGCCAACGCCGGGCTCGCCGCGGACGTGCTGCTCATGGTGCACGTCTCCGCGGCGTCCGGGTCACCGACGCTGAACTGCTCGCTGGAGGAGTCGGCCGACGGCACCTCCTGGACCGCGGTGCCCGGCAGCTCCACGGCGCAGCTGACCGCCGCAGGCAACGCCCTGGCCGGGGCGACCATCACCAAGAACTACGTGCGGGTCACCAGCACGGTGGCCGGCACCACGCCCAGCGTGACCTACCGGGCCGTCCTGCTGGTCGTCCCGGAGTAAGGAGGAAGCGATGGCACGCGACGAGCAGATGATCGCCGCGCTGAAGCGCGAACGCGCCGGCTACGTCGCCCGCGGGGAGACCGACCGCGTCGCGGAGGTCGACGAGCAGCTGAAGAAGCACGGCTACGAGCAGACCCAGGACGCCGACCCGAATGCGGCCACGCCGTACGCGCCGCCGGCCCCGGGCGGCCCGAAGGGCCGCACCGCCTCGGCCGGGCGGCAGACCGCCTCGCGCGCCGAGGGCAAGGGCGACGACAAGTCCTCCGGCAAGTCCTGACGCGAGCCCGGTGGCCCGCCGCCCGCGGGGATGCGCGGCGGGCCCCGTCCTGTACTGATCGACCACGAACGGACTGGAGCAGTGATGACCATCCGACCGGAGACGAGCGAGGCGGGCCTGTCGGGGATCGTCACGCTGTCCCTGTACAACCGCGAGGGCGAGCTCATCGAGGAGCGCGTCGCCAAGAACCTGATCACCGACGCTGGTGACCTGTACTACGCCACGCGGGGCATCGCCGCGGTGTCGCCGTCCAACACCGCCGACGCCACGAAGGTGACCGGCATGAAGCTGGGCACCGGCACCACCGCGGCGGCGAAGTCCGGCGCGGGCGCGGCGCTGGTGACCTACAAGACCGCCTCGAACCTGGTGTTCGACGCCTCCTGCCCGCAGGTGGCCAACCTGGGCGCCGGGCTCGGTGTGAACGCGGTCTACCGGGTGACGTGGGGCGCCGGGGTGGCCACCGACACGGCGCTGACCGAGCTGGTCATCGTCAACGACGCCGCCACCAACGCCACCAGCAGCGCGGCCAACAGCATCTCGCGGGTCGTGTTCTCTGCGATCAACAAGGGCGCCTCCGACATCCTCGTGGCCACCTGGAACCACAAGTTCCTGGGCGCCTGACCGGCCCTGATCTGAGAGGAGGCCCCCGGTGGCCTACATCGACCAGGCCAACCTCGCCGCGGATGCCACCTTCCAGCTCCGGCTGAAGGTGGCCATGGCGACAGCGGCCACGCAGATCGCCGGCGAGGCCAAGGCACAGATGTCGGACGCGGTGTACGCCAAGCGGCAGGCGCTGGCCGCTGACGTGCTGCGCCAGCCGGCCAAGTGGGTGGAGTCGTTCGCGTGGGCGGTGACCTCCAACGCGGCGATCACCGCGGCGTCGCTGGACTCCGACATCCAGTTCACCGTCAACAGCATGTGGTCCGACATCGCTGGTGTAACCGGAACGGACTGACCCGGTGGCCGCGCCCACCTTCGCCGCCGAGGTCGAGGTCACCTCCTGGGACACCGCCAAGAACAGCGAGACCTCGCCGTCCTTCAGCGTCACCGCGAACGACGTCCTGGTCATCGTGGCCGGGTCGGAGGACGCCAACACCACCCTCACCGGCGTGTCCGGTGGGTCGCTGACCTGGACGCTCCAGCAGTCGGTCGTGGTCGCCTCCAACGCCACCGCCTACCTGTGGACGGCTGTGGTCGACGCCGACAAGTCGATGACCGTCACGGTCAGCGCGTCGAACATGACCGGCCGGTGGGGTTACTCGCTGCTGCGGTTCACCGGTTCTGGCGGGGTCGGCATCTCGGCCAAGACCAACGCTACGGGCGCCCCGTCGCTCGGGATCACCACGACCGGGGCGAACTCGGCGATCGTGGCGTTCGTCGGGGACTGGAACGCCGCCGACGGCACCTCCAGGACCTGGCGGACGGTCAACACGGTTACCCCGACGCTGGCCAACGGCATGGAGCGGGTGTACTTCCGCAACTCCTCCGCCTATACCGCCTACGCCGCGTACTGGTTGGACGCCGGATCGGCGGGCGCGAAGACGGTCGGGCTGAGCGCGCCGTCCGGGCAGAAGTACGCGATCGTCGCCGTCGAGGTCCTCGGCTCGGCGTCAGGGACGACCTACAACCAGACCCCCACCGACAGTGTCGGGCTGACCGACACCCTGGCGCTGTCGCGCACCACCGTCACCACCGACGGCGCGAGCCTGTCCGACGCCGTGACGCTCGCGGCCACGCGGCCGGTCCAGGTCGACGACGGCGCCGGACTCACCGACGCGGCCGACCTCGCGGTGGCTCGTCCGGTCACCGCCGACGACCCGGCCGGTCTGGCCGACAGCCTGTCGACGACGCTCACCCGCGCCGTCCCCGGCGACGACTCCGCGGGGCTGGCCGATCAGGCCGTCGTGCAGATCACCCGGATGGTCACAGCCGACGACGCCACCGGACTCACCGACGCCGCTACCGCGGCGGCGACGATCGTCCGGGCCATCGACGACGTGGGCGGTCTCACCGACAGCCTTGCCACCGCGGGGACTCCGAACGTCAACGCCGACGACCCCGCAGGGCTCACCGACACCCTGGTGTTGGCCCGGCAGATCGCCCTGGCGGTCACCGACTCGGCGGGCACGGCTGATGCGGCGCTGCTCGGCGCGGTGTTCGCCACCACCGCCACCGACGCTGCCGGACTCACCGACGCCACGGTGACGACGCTGGCGCGCGCGGCGCAGGCCGACGACCCGGCCGGGCTGGCCGACGCGGTCACGCTGGCGCTGACCCGCGCGCTGCTGGCCGACGACAGCGCGGGTCTGGGCGACGCCGCGGCCCCTGCGCAGACGCACGTCCGCACCTTCAGCGACGTCGCTGCCCTGACCGACCAGCTGGCCACCGCCGGGTCGCTGACCCCGCAGCTTGACGACCCGGCCGGGCTGTCGGATGCGGTCGCTTTCACCCGGACGCTCGTCGTCACCGAGACCGCTGGGCTCGCCGACGACCTCGCCGCGGGTGTGCTGCGCGCGTTCACCGTCACCGACCCGGCGGGACTGTCCGACGGGCTGGCCACCACGGCCATGCTCGGCCAGAGCGCCACCGACGGCGCGGGCCTGGTCGATGCCGCCGTCCTGACGCTGACCCGGACGCTGACTCTGGACGACCAGGCGGGGCTGTCCGACACCGTGGCGGTCGCGCTGACCACCACCGGCCTGCCGGTCACCGATGCAGCCGGCCTCGCCGACCTGCTGGCCCTGGACCGGCGGCACGCCTGGAGCGACACCGCGGGCCTGGTCGATGCGGTGCAGGTACTGCTGCAGGGCATGGCCCCCAGCTCGGCCCGGCTGACCGGCACCGACCAGTCGACAGGGCGTATCTCATCCACCGCCGCGGCCGCGGCCCGGCTCCGAGGAGGCGACAGGTGAGCACGCACGGAGTGGGAGCGGTCGTCACGCTCACCACCGAGGTCCGCGACTTCGCCGACCAGCTCGTCGACCCGGCGGCCATCACGCTGACGGTGCTGCTGCCGGACGGCACCACGGCGGGGCCGTTCACCGCGCCGCAGGTGGTGCGCGACAGCGCGGGCGCCTACCACTACGACTTCGCCACGACCGTGCCCGGCCGGCACATCGCCCGCTGGGTGTCCACCACGCCGACCGGGGTGGACGAAGAGTCCTTCGATGTGGCCGCCATGTGGGCCGAGGCCGGGGTCATCTCCCTGGGCGAGGCCAAGGCCCAGCTGAACATCACCGGACGTGACCAGGACGAGGAACTCCAAGGGTTCGTCCGCGCGGTGACCGAGGTGTGCGAGCGGTACGCGGGCGCGCTGGCCCGCACTGTGCATACCCAGCGGGTCGAGGGCGGCCGCGGGATCGCGCTCAACCACTTCCCGATCCTGTCGGTCACCTCGATCACCGCGGTGTGGCCGGGGCACGTGCCGCCCGCGCTGGCCGACCTGGACGTCGATGAGACGACCGGGGTCATCCAACGCAAGGACGGCGGCCGGATGTGCGGGCCGCTGATCGTCACCTACCTGGCCGGCCGCCCCGCCATCCCGCCCAACGTGCGCCTGGCGGCGCTGATCATCCTGCAGCACCTGTGGGAGACCCAGCGCGGCCAGGTCGCGCCCCGGTTCGGCGCCGATGACACCTGGGACCCGCGCTTCGGGTTCGCCATCCCCCGCCGGGCGCTGGAGCTGCTCGGCGAGCGAGTAGGAGGAATCGCGTGATCTCCACCATCCCCGCGGTCATCGACGCCCTGGTCGCCCTCGTGCGGGCCGCGCTGCCCGGCGTGCAGGTGGTCGACGGGCAGCCGATGTCCAGCGACCGCGACATCGTGTGCATCGCCTTCACCGGCGAGCCGGGCGAGGCGGCGGTGGAGTCCACCCGCGCTGTGGAGCAGCTGGCGCTGGAGCCGGACCGCGAGTCCTACACCATCACCTGCCTGGCCTCCAGCCTGCGCGGCGACGCCGACGCCAAGGCCTCGCGCGACCGCGCCTACGGCCTGGTCGACACCATCGCCTCGGCCATCGCCGCCGACCCTCGGCTCGACGGGGCGGTCACGTACACGCGGCTGGCCACCGAGTCGCTGACCCAGCAGCAGACCCAGAACGGGGCCGAGGCCACCGTCCGGTTCCTGGTCGCCGTCGAGGCGTTCACCCGGTGAGCAGGTCCGGCAGCCAAGAGCTGCGACTGTTCATCCGCGACCTGGGCAAGCTGCCGCCGGCGATCCGCCAGGAACTGCGGCCCCGGCTGCGGACCATCGGGCAGAGCGCGCTGGCGGCGGTGCGGGCGCGCGCCTCCTGGTCCAGGCGGATCCCCGCCGCGACCCGGCTGTCGGTGAGCCTGTCCAAGACCCGGCCCGGGGTGTCCATCGTGGTGAACAAGACCAAGGCGCCGCACGCCCGCCCGTATGAGAACGCCGGCCAGCCCGGCACCTTCCGGCATCCGGTGTTCGGCAACCGCGACCGGTGGGTGTCCCAGGCGGCGCGGCCGTTCCTGTGGCCGGCGGCGCGCCCGCATTTCGAGCGGGTCGACGAGCAGATCGGCCAGGCCGTGGACGAGGTTGCCCGCCGGCACGGGTTCCGATGATCACGATTGAAAGGACAAGGCCATGGCCTTCAGGCTGACGTCGTACTTCGAGCTGCTGGCCGAGGTCACCTCGCCGCTCGACTTGTCGACGGTCTCCAACCCGCTCGAAGTGAGAAAGCAGATGGCGCTGGCCCAGGGCGCGGGAGCCGGGCAGGCGGACATGATGTGGTCCGACCAGCGCACCATCACCGCCTCTGGCACCGACGCCCTGGACCTGGCGGGCGCGCTGCCCGGCCCGTTCGGCGGCAACCTGACCTTCGCCCGCATCAAGGCGATCGTGCTCATCGCCGCGGCCGGAAACACCAACAACGTCAACTTGGTCATGCCCGCCTCCAACGGCGCCCCGCTGTTCCTGGCGGCCGGCGACGGCATCGGCATCCGCCCGGGCGGCATGTTCTTCTGGTTCGACCCCTCCGCCACCGGGGTGGCCGTCACCGCGGGCACCGGTGACCTGCTCAACGTCATCAACGCCGGCGCCGGCACCCCGGTCACCTACGACATCCACCTCGTCGGGGCCTCCACGTGAAATCAAAGATCGTCATCACCGCGATCGGCAAGATCTGCACTCGGTGCGAACGGGATCTGCCTTTGGCGGAGTACTACGCGGAGAAGACCGGCACGCTCGGATTACGCGCTGAATGTAAGAGCTGCTGGTCAACAAGAATCAGCAACCAGTACAAGGCGAACAAGGAGCGCGTGCACGCCAGGAACAAGGCGTGGCGCGCGGCCAACCCTGAGCGCCAAGCCGCCATTCGCCGCCGGAGCCGACTGCGCCGGATGTACGGAATCAGCATCGAGGACTACGGCGCGATGCTGGCGGATCAAGGCGGCAAGTGCGCTGGCTGCGGTGGTACCAGCAGCGGGGATCGAAGATACGACGTCTTCGCTGTCGATCACGACCACCAGACCGGAGAGATCCGGGGCCTGCTCTGCGCTGCCTGCAACTTAGCGCTGGGTCTTTTGAACGACAGTCCAGAGCGATTGATGGCGCTCGTCGCATATCTGCTTCAGCACATGGACGTGCTGGCAGAGGGCGCTATCGGCGCGAGCTCGTAGGAGGCGTCCGTGGACACCGTGTGGATCAAGCACCCCAAGCTGCCCGGCAACCCGCCGGTCGAGCAGCCCGCCTCGGCGCTGCCCGTGCTGCAGATGTCGGGGTGGGAGCAGACCGACCCGCCGCCCCCGCCCGAGCCGGAACCCACCCCGGACGTCCCACCGCAATCCGAACAGCCCACCGCCCCGGCCCCGGCAGACGCCGGGGCTTCTGTTTCGCCGGACGAGCCGCCGAGGCGTCGGCGCACCACCAAGGAGGACGAGTAATGGCCGCCACGCCGATCACCCCGGCCAAGCGTTTCATCCGGCCCGGTGTCACCAAGTGCTACTGGGTCGTCAGCATCTCCAACATCCTCGCGCCGACCCGCACCGAGCTGAACCTCGGCAAGGACCTCTCGGAAGACATCGCCGACATCAGCGGCTGGCTGGTGAGCGGGCAGAAGGTCGACACCCCCAACCTCAAGACCACTTTCGTCGGCAACATCCCCGGTCTGACCTCCGCCGACGAGAGCAGCATCACCTACTACGCCGGTGAGGACGGCGTGGACGTGCGCGCCTTGATGGCCCGCGGCACCGCCGGGAACATCGTCTGGCTGGACGGCGGGGACGTGACCGGGCGGCTGATGGACGTGTTTCCGGTGAAGGTGCTGTCGGTCGGCAAGCAGCGCCAGATCGGCGCCGAGCCCGCCCGTCTGCCGATCCAGTACGCGATCACCGCAGAGCCCGCCGAGAACGTGGTGATTCCGTGAGCCAGCGCGACCGGCTGCTGGCCCGGCCGCGGCCGTCGACCACCTACACGCTGCGCGTCGAGGACGACACCGAGCAGCGCAGGCGCCTGGAGGATGCGCGCAGGGTGCTGCACCTCCTGCAGGCCCAGGGCGACGAGGCTGACCAGGGTGCGCTCACCGCGGCCCGCGAGGAGCTCGACCAGGCCGAGGAGGAACTGGAAGCGTGCTATGAGCACATCGTGCTGCGCGCCATGCGCCCCCGCGACTTCGAGACGCTGATCGCCGAGCACCCGGCGCGCGAGGGCACCGAGGACAAGGCCTGGAACGTCGCCACCTTCCCCGAGGCGTGTTTCTTGGCCTGCGCCGAGGGCGAGATGAGCGCGGCCGACTGGGAGCAGTTCCTCGCCGGCAACGTCTCCGACGTCGAGCGGGCCGACCTGTACACCGAGGCGATTCGGGTCAATGCCCGGCTCCCGGTCGCCACGCTCCCAAAAGACTGGATGCAGACCCGCAGCTAGCGATCGAGCTGGCGGTCTGCCACCACTACCGGATCTTCCATTCGGAGTTCCTGTCGCGCTCCGCCGACGACCGTGACAAGGCGATCCACCAGTACCTGCGCCAGCGACGCACCTGCCCCCGCTGCGGGACGCGGCCGGAGGAGTGGGATACGTCCCGAGGCGGGCACCGGCACGCCTACATCCCTGACAAGGAGCACTGCCGCGGGTGTGAGCTGCTCGACAGCACCCAGCAGAGCATCACCAGCGAGGACGGCGGCGGCGTACGCGCCGTCTTGGTCCGCAACCGGGAGGTGACCGGTGGCCGCGACCAAGTTCCGTGACCTACGCCTCAGCGTCAGCGCGGACGTCTCCCAGCTCGAACGAGGCTTCCAGGCCGCCGAGCAGCGGTCCGCCAGGTTCGAGCGGGCGCTGCGCGGCCAGGAGGACGCGGCCCAGCGCGCCGAGCGGGCCCTGCAGCAGACCGGGCAGCGCGCCGAAAGCTACAGCAAGGCCCTCAAGGGCCAAGAGGACGCGGCCCAGCGCAGCGAGAAGGCGTTGCGCGCCCACGAGGCCCAGCTCAAGCGCAGCGCCGCCCAGATGGACGCGATCGGCAGCTCGGCGGCGCGCACGCGCCGGCTGCTGGAGGAGGCCACCCGGCGGCTGCCCAAGCTCGACGTCGAGGCCGACCTGTCCCAGCCTGAGCGGCAGCTCGCCGAGCTCACCGGCCGGCTGCGGGAGCTGTCGGGCATGCGGCTGGGCATCGACATCAGCGCGCGCGACGCCCAGGAGAAGATCGCCCAGGTCCGCCGGGAGTTGATGGTCCTGGCGGATCAGCATCCCGAGGTGCTGGTCGGCGTCGACGTCGAGCGCGCGATCGCCGGCCTGGAGCGCGTGGAGCGGGAGGCGCGCAAGGTCGACGGGAGGGTCTCCCGGATCCGGGTGGACGTGGACGGTGGCCGGGCGGCCCAGTCGGCGATCAGCGGGATCGGGCAGGCGCTGACCGAGCTGGGAGCGACCGCCACGCGCGGCGGCCCGGCCGCGGTCGCGGTGGCGCTCGGCGCGCTGCCCGGCGCGGCGCTCGTGGCCGCCAACGGCATCACCGTGGTCCTGGGTGGCGCGCTGGCCGCCCTGGGGCTGGCGGCGGCCAAGGGCAGCGACAAGGCGCAGGAAGCGCTCGGCAAGCTGCAGGCGTACGCCAAGGCAGAGGCCGCGCGGATGGGCGAGCCGTTCGAGCAGGTCTGGGTCAAGATCGTCCAGGTGGCCGAGCGGGAACTGTCGTCGCTGTCACCGGCGGTACGCCGCAACCTTGAGGCCCTGGCCCCCGACGTGGAGAACTTCGTCGACCAGGCCGGGGCCAGCCTGGAGCAGCTGACACCGGCCCTGGACGGCATCCAGCGCGCCTTCTCGGCGGTGCTGCGCGAGCTGGGCCCCGCGATGCCGGAGATCATGGGCCACTTCGCGAACGCGATCACCGCGATCACCGACGCCGTCGAGGAGAACCCGCAGGTCGTCAAGCGCATGATGGTCGGGCTGGCCACGCTGGTGGACTGGGCCGGCCGGGCCATCGGCGAGCTGACGAAGTTCGCCGACTGGCTGCACGACAACGCCAAGGCCGCGGCCGCCTTCGTCGCCGCGATGGCCCCGGCCGGGGCCGTAGTGGCATTTGCGGGCATGGCTGCGGCCGAGTCCAGCAGGGACGTGCGGGGCCTGGGCGCCGCTACGCGCAGCGCGGCCGACGCGGCCCGGGAGGCCACCACGATTCAGGAGGCTGCCGCCCAGGCGACGCGGGAGGCCTGGGCGCAGGCCTACACCAGCTTCATCGACATCGGCCAGGCGGTCGAGCAGGCCAAGGCCAAGGCGGCCGCCCAGGAGAAGCTCGTCGAGGCGTCCCAGCGGCTGGCCGAGGTCCAGCGGAGTGGAGCCGACAAGATCCGCCGGGCGCAGGCCGATCTGGCCCTGGCGCACGAGCAGGCCGCCGAGCGGGTCACCGCCGCGCAGGCTCGCGAGAGCGCCGCCCGTGAGCGGGCCGCCGAGCAGGCCGAACGCTCCCAGGCCCGGATCCGCGCGGCCGAGGAGGCCCTCGCCGCGGCGGTCGAGCAGAGCGCCCAGCGCGAGCAGGCCGCCCGGGAGGGGGTCGAGGAGGCGCGGCGCCGCGCCGATGAGGTCGCCGCCGACTCGGCCCGCTCCATCGAAGACTCGGCACGCCGGGTCGCCGACACCCAGGCCGAAGCGGCTGCCCGCGAAGTCGCCGCCAGCCGGCGGGTACAGGACAGCCACGCCCGCACGGTCGAGGCGGTCAAGGATCTGGAGGCCGCCTACGCCAGCGCGCGCCGCCGGGTGGAAGAGCTGTCTGACGCCCAGGCCGAAGGCGCGACCGATGAGGAGTCGGCGCAGATCGCCCTGGCGCGGGCCCTGGAGCGCCGCGATGAGCTGCTGGCTCGGCGCAAGGCCGGGGACATCGAGGTCTCGGATCTGGATCTGCGCGAGGCGGAGAACTCCCTGGAGCGGGCCGAGCAGGGCCTACGCCGGGTGCAGAAACGCAACACCGAACTCGCCGCCGAGATCGAGCAGGCCAACCGGGATGGCATCGAGGGCAGCGCCGAGGTCGTCGCGGCCAAGGGCCGTATCGCCGAGGCCCAGCAGGCCGAGCAGGAGGCCGAGGCGGCGCTGGCCGCCCAGCGCGCCGAAAACGCCCGCACCATCGCCGATGCCGAGCGTGCGCTGGCCGACACCCGGGCGCGGGCCGACCGCGACCGGGAGGAATCCGAGCGTGCCCTGGCTCGCGCCGAGGCCGAGCTGGACCAGACCCGCCGGCAGAACGCCGCCGACGTCCAGCGCGCCCAGGACGACGTCGCCGCGGCCACACGCGAGGCGGCTACCGCGGCCCGCGACTCGGCGCGGGAGATCGCCGCCGCGCAGGCCGAGGTCGCAAAAGCCGCCAAGGACAGCGCGCGCGAGGTCGCCGAGGCCGAGGACCGGGTCCGCCAGACCCGCCAGGACGCCGCCCGGGAGGCGATCGCCGCCGGCGAAGCGGTCCGTCAGGCGTGGGCGGATCTGCGCGGCGATTCGGGTGTGACCACTCAGGCGCTGCTGGCGTCGCTGGCCGAGCAGGTGGGGGCCCAGGAGCGGTGGGCCGCAAACATGATCACGCTGGGCGGGCGGGTGCCCGACGAGATCATGGAGCAGCTGCGGACGCTCGGCCCGCGCGGCGCCGGCCTGGTCGAGCAGATGGCGAACATGACCGACGGGCAGCTGCGCCAGTTCGTCGGGCTGATGGGCTCGCGCGGCAAGGAGGCCGGTAACCAGTTCGCCGGCAACCTGGATGAGACGCTGCGGGTGCTCAGGGAGGTGGCCAGGACCCACGGCCAGGGCGTGGCCGACCAGCTGCGCCAGACCATGCTGGACAGGCGCACCGATGTGTACGCCGCGGCGTGGGAACTCGGCCTCCAGGTCGACAGGGGCCTGGATCTGGGCCGGATTCGCATCGTCAAGATCGAGTTCGGGGCGCTGGATGAGCTGATCCGCGAGCGGGAGGAGATGCGCAACCACCCGGCCAACCGCGAGATCGGCGGCATCGACCGGTACGCCGCCGGTGGGATACGCCGCCCGGCCGCCCCGATGATCGCCTCCCGGCCCACGATCCTGTACGGGGAGGGCAGAGGTGACGAAGCTTTCGTTCCGTATGATCTGGCCTACCGGGACAGGGCCGAGTCCCTCGTCTCGCAGATCGCCGACGACTTCGGCGGGGTGTTCCTCAAGCCGCAGGGCGCGCTGTCGATGATGCCCATGCCCGCGCCTGCGGCGGCGCCCCGCGGCGCGGAGACGGCGGTCCCGGTCCGGGGAGGTGTCACCATCGAGCGGTACTACGCCAGCCCCGCCCAGGACCCCCGGGACATCGCCGAGCAGTTCTACCTGCTCTCCATCGCGCGGGGGTACTGATGGCGGGCGAACTGATCGCAGGCGACTGGGACATCGACTGGGACGGTTTCCTGATCGGCACCGGCACCCCCTACACCGTCGTGCAGCTGGACGGGTGGCTGGACAGCCCGCCGCTGGTGGACCGGTCGGTGCCGCGGCCGTCCCGGCACGGCTCGTGGGCGGGACGGCCGCGCGCGCAGGCCCGCACGGTGACCGCGATCGTGCGGATCGTCGCCGAGCGGTCGGCGATGGGGGATGCGGTGCACGCGCTGCGCGCCGCCACCGGCGTGGCCAGGGACGCCACCGAGGCGCCGCTGGCCATCCGCGCCCTGGGACAGACCCTGGTGGCGTTCGGGAAGTTCGCCAATCGTCTGCTGTCGGTCGACCAGCTGTTCGCCGCAGGCGTCGCGCTGGCCGTGCCGCTGCAGTGGCGCTGCGCCGACCCGCGGCTGTACGAGCTCGCCGAGCAGTCGGCGACGATCGGCGCGCCCACCGGCGGGTCGGGCGGGCTGACCTACCCGCTCACCTACCCGCTGTCCTACGGCACCCCGGCCGGGCCGGCCACCGCCACCTGCGTCAACACTGGCAACGAGGCCACCAACCCGGTCCTGGTGTTCACCGGGCCGATCACCACCCCGCGGATGGTCAACAGCACGCTGGGCAGGTCGCTGGAGTTCGACCTGGACCTGCCCGCCGGGCAGACGCTCACGGTCGACACCGACGCCGGCACGGTGCTGCTGAACGGCACTACCGACCGGCTGTACAAACGCACCGGCACCAGCGTCCCGGTGGAGTACTTCGAGCTCGCCCCCGGCCCCAACAACCTGACCCTGTTCGGGGCGGCGCTCGGCGTCGGCGCGCAGGTCCAGGTGACCTGGCGATCGGCCTACCTGTGATGATCCTCAACACCTCTGGGAGGCGTCCGTGACGATCCGTACCCTGGCGCTCGCCTCCGGCGTCACCTCCATTCAGGACCACCGGCTGGCGCTGGGGGCGTTCATGGCACCCGGCGCGAGCGTGCTGGAGCGGCGGCCCGGGCTGTACTACTACCCGGGCGCGGCCGACCTGGTGAGCGCGGCCGCGCTGCAGGCCAATGTCACCCCCTTCGTGGCGGTGATCGACGGCACCAGCAACGCGTTGCAGGGGCAGGTCCTGGTGGTGGTGGACGCCAACGTGACCTTGACCTTCTCGGCCGGGGAGCCGTCGGTGGCCCGCACCGACCGTGTCATCCTCCAGGTCCGCGACAACGTCTACGACGCCTCGGGGTTCACCGACGCCCAGGTCCTGGTGCTGAAAGGCAACACCTCCACCGGCGCCGCCACCACGATGCCGGCCTCCTCGCTGCTGCTGTGGGAGGTGACCGTCCCGTCTGGGGCCTCCAGCATCACCTTCGCCTCGGCGCGCACCGACAAACGCCAGTGGATGGCAACCCCGCTGCGGGTGCCGGTGAACTCCTCCACCGAGCGGGACGCGCTGCCCGCGATCCCGGGGCTTGAGGTGACCCGCCTGGACACCGGGAACGTGGAACAGTACTGGTCAGGGGCATGGCGCAGCTCAGGCGGCGGTGGCGGTCTGGGGACGCCGACCTTCACGCTGGCCGGGACGATCGCCACGGGCACCGGGACGGCGAGGTTCTACAACGACTCGGGTCAGCCGCTGGTCATCAAGGGCGTTCGAGCGTCGGTAGGAACGGCGCCAACCGGGGCCTCGATCCTGGTCGATGTGAACCTGGGCGGAACCACGATATTCACCACACAGGCGAACCGGCCCGCCATCGCCGCCAGCTCCAACACCTCGGGCAAAGTCACCAACATGAACGTCACCGCCTGGCCTGACGGTGGCTATCTGACCATCGACATCGACCAAGTCGGGTCAACGATCGCGGGTGCCGATCTGGTGGTCCAGGTCATCGTCTGAGCAGGGGAGCATCCAATGGCCATAGCGCTTGTCTCGCAGACCAAGCTGCGCAGCACGTCAAGTCGAAACCCTCAGAGCGCCCCGTCGGCCGTCACCATCCCCGCGAACTCTGTAGCGATCATGGCACTGCAGTGCTTTTTGTCGTTCGGGCCTGACGCGGTCGGGCAGCTGAAGCCGTTGAACTTCAGCGGGACTCCTTGGGCTCTGCTCAGCGAGCGCGCGGAGGCCGGGAGCGCGGCCTCGTATTGGGCATGGTGGTACCTGTTTCCCCGCTTCTCGTTGACCGCCGTGCCGGACTGGACCACCGGGACACTGAGCCCCTATGCCGTAACCGGCACCCTGTTCGTGCTGAGCGGCGCGGAAATGCCGCCGTTCCTCGGCAACACCTTCAGTAACGCGACCTCCACCACCTCGACCGCACAAGGGGGCACTTTCACGCCCAACACGACCGGATCGATGATGCTGGGCCAGTTCATCTTCACCGGGCCCAGAGGCGACCAGATGGGCTCCAGCACCGCCACCGTGCCCTCACCCAGCCTGGCCACTCCCGCCAACCTGTGGACAGACACCCAATTCACCTCCCTCGGCGCCGGCGGTGGCTCCTTCGTCAAAGCCGGGACCAACACCGCGGGGTCGGGAATCAGCTGGCAGGTCTCCCACCAGGGGTACAGCGGCGGCAGCGTCAACCACTACTGGAGCGTCGGGCTCTGCGAAGTGAAACCCCGCCTGACCACCTACCCGTTCACCGGCTGGGGCCTCCCACTGCTATGACCGTCTACCACTGCGTGGTCGCCGACCTGCTCACCGACCAGACCCTCACCGAACTCGACCTGCCCGTCGACACCGCCCAGCGCCGCATCATCGTCCCGGGCGCCTTCCGCGCCACCTACCCGATGCCCAACCCGCGCGAGGCCGAGCGGGGCCGGGCGATCGTCGCCGGGCGGACCGTCGTGCACCTGTACCGCGGCGCCGACATCTGGGGCAGCTACGTCATCTGGTACGCCGAACCCGCCATGGACGAGGCCAGCAACCAGACCCTGCAGCTGCAAGGCTCCTCCTTGGAGTCCTACGCCTACCGGCGCAAGATCAGAAGCGACCTCACCTACACCGGGCAGGACCAGATCGCCATCGCCCGGGCGCTGCTCACCCACATGTCCGCCCGCCCCGAAGGCAACATCGGGCTGGTGCTGGCGTCCGGGACCAGCGGGGTGCTGCGTGACCGCACCTACCTGGCCTCGGAGAACGCCTCCTACGGCGAGCGCCTGGAGCAGCTGGCCAACGTGGCAGGCGGCTTCGAGTACATGATTCGCGTCGCCGTCGACCCGACCACCGGGCAGCGCACCCGCTCCTGGGTGTGGGCCACCACCCTCGGCACGCCCGGCGTCACCCGCGACATCACCCAACCGGGGAAGATCAAAGCCTGGTCCTACCCCAGCGACGCCACCCAGGCCGCCACCGCCTGGCAGGCCCGCGGCGACACCATCCAAACCGACCTGTCCGCCACCAGCCAGCCGCTGATGTCGCAGGTCTATGAGGACGCCGCCAGGCTCGGCGCGGGGTGGCCGCTGCTGGACCGCACCGAGGACTACTCCTCGGTGAAGGACGTCGCCACGCTCAACGCCTACGCCCAGCAGCTCGCCGCCACCCGCTCTGGCGCGGTGTCGGTGCCGCGGATCGTCGTGCACTTCGACGACGCGTTCTCCATCGACCCCAACTACCTGGGCGACACCGCGCGCTTCACGCTCGTCAACGACTACTTCCCACTCGGCGACCAGGGACCGACGTTCAGCAAGTCCTGGCGGATCGTCGGCATGGACCTGAAGACGCCCACCTCCGACGACGGCGAGGAAGCCGCCGAGCTCATCTTCGAGGAGGCGTGATGGCCGGCACCCCGAACTACCCGCGCGACTTCACCGACGAGGTGCGCGACCTGCGCGCCTCCCGCACCGCCGCCCAGACCGCCGGCCAGTCCCGGGTCGCCTACACCAGCGCCTCCCAGGGGCTGATCCTGCCCAACATGGCCTCAGACCCGCCCGCCCCTGCCAGCGGCGTCGTCCTGTACGCCAAGGCGGGGCACTTCTTCGTCCGCGAGGCCGACGGGTCCATCCACCAGCTCACCAGCTAGGTCCATTCCTCGGATCCCACGCCCCGGTGAGAACCCCCGTCCACACCAGCACCCAGTACAGCACCCACACGCCGACGCCGACCCACCCCAGAATCGCCCCGGCCAGCGCCATCCCACGCCCGTCGGTTCCGTCTCGCGCGATCTGGCCGAGGGCGACATGACCGAACACCACGGCGAGTATGGACGTGATACCGCAGCACACCGCCGTGACCCCCAGAACGACGGCAGCGATGGCCAGGCCGTTCGTGCGCCGCGGTTGCGGGGCGTAGTAGCCGTAGGGCCCCGGCTGGCCCGGATAGCCCTGCGGCGGGTACTGCCCGTAGGCCGCGGCGTCGTACTGCGGCGGCTGCTGCCCGTACGACTGCTGCCCGCCGTACGACTGCTGCCCATACGGCTGCTGTCCGTACTGCTGATTCGGGTCCGGATACGACATGCGCTCTCCAAGCGGCGGGGAATGACCATGAGTCGCTCCGCCCGGCCGCCCGGTTGACCCGCTGTCCGGATCCGGACACCCGATCGTGCCGCCCGT
Source organism: Sphaerisporangium siamense (assembly GCF_014205275.1). NCBI lineage: Bacteria > Bacillati > Actinomycetota > Actinomycetes > Streptosporangiales > Streptosporangiaceae > Sphaerisporangium > Sphaerisporangium siamense. Next base: position 902,917 of record NZ_JACHND010000001.1, on the reverse strand, counting down.
GGCCTCACCTGCGGCGGGCGGCACTCCTTCCCCTACCCCTGACGTGCCGCCCGTGACGGCTCGGGCACGGGCGGCACCCCACCCATCCCGAGACCGGAGGCCCGAGTGGAACTGCTGTCGATCACGGCGGCACAGGCAGGTGTGCTCGGCAGCGTCTTCGCCGCGCTGGTCGGAACCGTCGTGTACGGCTTCCGACTGGTCTACGTCGGCCGACTGGTCCCGAGGTCCACGGTCGATGCGCTCACCGACTCCGCCGAGCAGCGCGTCAAGGCCGCCAAGGAGTACGCCGAGCAGAAGGCCGCCGAGGCCGCCGAGTACAAGGCGGCGTGGCTGGCCTCCGAGAAGGCGCGGCATGAGCAGGACGTGCAGATCGGCGAGCTGATGGAGTCCAGCCGCACCACGGTCGCGATCCTGCGGTCCATCGCCCCCGTACCCCCCGGAGAGGCCCGCGATGTGGTGGCCCCGTAGACGCCGGCCCGCGCCGGACCCCGCGCCCGACCCGCAGATCACCGCCGACGAGTCTCAGCGCCTGGCGGCCGCGCGCGCCGCGCGCCGCCAGGCCGAGCGGCAGCTGGAGCTGGCCCGGGCCCGGCGGCCGGAGGTCGAGCAGATCGCCTCCTCGCTGCGCCGGGTCCGCGAACGCAACGGGTTCGCCGAGATTTTCGCCAACGCCTTGAGAGGAACCCCTGGTGATCCATCAGCTGGGTAGCGTCCTGGTCGTCCTGGCCACGACCGAGGCGCTCACCTGCGCAGTGTTCTACGGACTGTTCTTCCGCTGGTGGACCAGCGACGAAGGCCGCCACCTGTTCACCTTCATGGGCGTGGTCGCCGCGGCGATGACCCTGTGGACGGTCCTGCTGGTCGCCGGCGGGACCGCGTGGACACCCACCCCCGCAGGCCCCCGGGAGTGGGCCAGAACGCTCACCTTCGCCGCGATCGCCTGGATCCTCGGCGACAGGCTGCGCCTGCTGGCCAAGGGCAAACGCGCCGAGCGGCGCCGAGGCAAGGAGGACGCCCAGTGAAATACGTCCAGGCCGGCAAGCACGGTGGTACCCAGACCTCGGTGTCGCGGATCGTCATCCACGCCACGGTCTCCCCATGCGTGCGCGGCGGCGCGACCTCGGTGGCCCGCTACTTCCAGAGCCGCGGAGCGGGCGGCAGCGCGCACTACGTCGTCGACCCCGGCGAGATCGTGTGCTGCCTCAAGGAGGACGTCGTCGCCTACCACGCGCCGCCGAACACCGGCTCGATCGGCATCGAGCTGTGCGACCCGCAGAGGGGGCCGGCGTCGCGCTGGGAGGACGCCGACCACCAGGAGATGCTCCGCCTCGCCGCGGATCTAGTGCGCCGGGTGGCCGCGCGCTGGGATGTCCCGCTTCGCCGCCTGACGGTCGCCGACCTGCGCGCCGGGCGGCATGGCATCTGCGGACACGTCGACGTCTCCAGGGCGTTCGGCCAGACCGACCACTCCGACCCCGGGTACGGCTTCCCCTGGACGCAGTTCATGGCGCTCGTACAGGGCGCTGACCAGATGCCGGCCGCCGCGGCCGCGTCGTGGACGGAGGAACTCATGAAGGACCTGCCCACCCTGCGCCCCGGCGTCGAGAGCTGGGACGTCAAGACCGTGCGCGCGCTGCTGGGCGCCCGCGGCTACCCACCCGCGGACCTGCTGTCCAAGGTCTACGACGAGGAGCTGAAGGCCGAGGTGAGGAACTTCCAGGTCGCCGAGCACCTCGCCCCGGACGCGGTCGTCGGCCCGAAGACCTGGGCCAAGCTGCTCCGCCTGGCCTGAGTGGATCCGCTCATCTCCGGCGCGCAGCTCCCTGCGCTGCGCCGCGCGCTCCACGCCGCCGAGGCGGTGGAGCCCCCCGAGTCCCGGCCGCCGAGCGGCGGCCCCGTCCTCCACGGAGGAACCATGCCCAACAACGAACTCACCGGCGAGCCCGCACTTTGGGCCGGCCTCGTCGCTTCCGCTGTCCAGCTCATCGCCGCGTTCTGGTTGCCCTTGGCCGACGCCCAGGTCGCAGGCATCAACGCCGTCGTGCTCGCTGCCGCCGGCATCTGGGTCGCGTTCACCACCAAGGCCACCGACAACGGCGGATCCATCAAGGCCGCGATTCTCGGCCTTGTCCAGGCCGGTGTCTCCCTCGCGGTCACGTTCGGATGGGAAGTCACCCCGGAGAAGACCGCCACGCTGATGACATTCATCGGCCTGGCGGTGTCGGTGTTCATCCGGCAGACCAGCAGACCGAAGAGTGCCTACGGCCTCGCCGCCTGACCATCCATGTGTGATCAAGGGAAATAATATTCGTCTTGATCACACATGTCCTGACCAGGCCGTTTAGGCCTGTCTCCCCGCATGTGAATGCCCCCGCTCGCCCTCTTCGGAGGGTGGGCGGGAGCGTTACTTCTTTGTGGCCTGCCCCTGTTGAGCACCTTGACGCCACCTCAGGCACGTCGGAGCATCATGCTGGACGATTCCCAGACGAGAGGCACACAATGAGGCTCACTCTGCTCGGTACCTCCAGCGGCGCCGACGGCTGCCCTGCGCTGTACGCCACCGACCGCGGAACGTACGTCGTCCAAGGAAAGAAGATCCATGACCCCGAGGCGCTCGCCGGCGTGGTGGACCTCCGCGACGACGAGCTCGTCGTCGAGATCCCGGCGAACCTGCTCGGCTTCGCCCGCGGTGAGTAGCCGGTTCGTCGTCCGCCCGGAGTTCACCAACCTGGTCCTGTCGTTCCAGCACACCGCCTTCCGGCTGGAGACGCGCGACCGGTACAACGAGCCGTCTGAGGCCGGCGCGGTCGGCGAGTTCCTCCGGACCGGCCACGTGGACCACGACATGCTCGCCGGCTGGGTTACGCAGATCGGCGCCCGGACGGCGCATGGCCAGCGCATGGAGCGGGTGCGCGTGGTGAGCGAGCCGCACAGCGACTACACCCGGTTCGGGCTCGCCGTGGCCGCGCAGAACGTTCAGGCCGGCGAGGACATCCGGTACCTGCCGCGCGGGCAGGCGGCTGGCCTCGACCTGCCCGATCACGACTTCTGGCTGATCGACTCCGCATCGCTTCTGATTTTGCGGTTCGGCGACGACGATGTCCTGCTCGGCGCCGACTACACCACCGACCCCACCACGGTGGTCAAGCACTGTTACTACCGGGACGTGGCACGGCACTACGCCGTGCCCTGGAATGAGTACCGAGGCCGTGTCGAGCTTCCAGAAGGCCCGTGAAGAACTAGGGTCGCGGCTCCGCGAGTTGCGCCGGGACGCCCGCCTGACCGGCCGCCAGCTCGCGGAGTCCCACGGCTGGCACCCGACAAAGATCAGCAAGATCGAGGGCGGCAAGCAGACCCCGTCGGATGCCGACCTGGAGGCATGGGCGGCCGCCTGCGGCGCGCCCGAACGCGCCCCCGAGCTCATCGCGGCCCTGCGCTCCCTGGAAGGCCGATACGTCCAGTACCGGCGCATGTTCCGCTCGGGCGCATCCGCTCGCCAGCGGACCTTCGCCGAGTTCGAAGCCGAGAGCCTCATCGTGCGCAACTTCGAGACGTGCTTCGTGCCGGGCCTCCTGCAGACCCCCGAGTACGCGCGCTTCCGCCTGGCCGAAGGGATCTCAGCGCACGCGGCCCCCGACGACCTCGACGAGGCTGTCGCAGCGCGCATGCAGCGGCAACAGGTCCTGTACGCGACGGGCAAGCGGTTTCACTTCGTGCTCGCCGAGTCGGTCCTCAGATTCCGGCTGTGCCCCGTCGAGGTCATGACGGCCCAGCTCGAACGGCTCGCCGTCGCCTCCACCATGCGCACCATCCGCGTCGGCGTGATCCCGTTCGACGTCCCGTATCCCGCGGCACCGATCCACGGTTTTTGGATCTTCGATGACCGGCATGTCTCCGTCGAGACGGTGACGGCCGCGCTCACGCTCACCGAGGAGACCGACGTCCGCGCCTACCTGGATACCTTCGCGCGGCTCGCCGACGCCGCCCGGTACGGCGCCGAGGCCCGCGCCGTCATCACCCGCGTTCTGGCCGAGCTCCCCGACCCCGAGCCTTAGAAGATGCGCGGAGATGCTCCAGTGCGATCCGGCACCAACCCGCCACGCACCTTGGCGCATCATGCTTCACCGTGGCGCCGTCGCGGTTTTACGGTCCAACTCGACGGATGAGGCGGCCCCGCCGCAGCGAGGTAAGCGCTACGACAGGGCCTTGATCGGATGGAGGTCCGATCCATGCCACACCCTACGACCGCCCCCGGAGACACCGCGCCCACATGGCGCGTCTTCCGCAGCGACACCGGGCGCCTGTGGGCGAAACGAGTACCGCCGTTCCCGGCCTCGAAGTGGAAGTTCGGCGTCGAGCCCATGGTCGACGCCGACGACGTGGTGGGCCTTGCCCGGGTGATCGCCGAGCAGGAGTCCCGTGCGGCCCTGGCCGGTGAGCAGTGAACGCCGCGGCCGAGCACGGGCTCGCCGAGTTCGAAGACCTGCGGCAGGATGAGGACGGCCTGCTGCGCGCGACCCACATCGCCAGCAGGCGCGAGGCGTGCGGAGAGAATTGGGAGGCGATCCGCCTCGACGCCCTGGTAATCCGGATCAGCGAGGCTCTGAAGCGGGCGTGGTCGTGAGCCACATCGAGGGTATGCTCGGCGCCTCCCAGGGGCACGCAGGCCACGGCCCGCACGTGGAGGAACTGCCGGGCGAGCCGGGGCAGCGCATCACCTGGTACAAGGCGGCCCCGCATGTCGACCGGCCGCGAGAGCAGCGCTGGACATGCCAGTGCCGGCTGACCGTGTACGTCCTCGTCGTTGGGGCCGGCCGGGCATGGATCCGCCGGGTGAAGAAGCGCAACGTGGCAGATCAGCAGCCGGAGATCGTCGAGACCGATCATCTGCGGCACCGGGACGCCGCGGCGCTGTGGCAACAGCTGCTGCTGGGCCGGGCCCGGTAGAGGCTCCCGCCCGGCCTCGCCGTGGGAGGGGCGGCCGGGCGGGTCTGGCGTGCGGCGGCGTACACCTCTCCCTCGCCGGGTGTCGGGGTGCGCCGCCGCGCTTCCACGCGGTCGTCCTACCGGTGGAATAGATCAAGGAATATTCGGCGGGCTGTTCGCAACCCGCCCGCGCGTACGGCTGCGCGCGTGGATCGCGCGATCCACCAGAAGTTGATCTTCCTGCCGCGGTGCCACGGAGGGCCGCCGCCTCCCTGCCACGGAGGGTGCCACGCAGGGGTGCCACGGATGGTGGCACCCCTTTCACCTGTAATCCCTCCCCCAGACCCCCGCCTGCGGGTGCCACGGTGCCACAGGCGGTCAGTCGACCTTGGGACGGTCGGGCATCAGGTACCGCTGCCGGTCCTCGTCGTACCCGGCTAGCACGCCTGCGGCCACCAGCTTCTTGAGGGTCTTCTGTACCCACGACCGCGACATGTCGGTGCTCTCCCACAGCGGCTTGAAGTCCCCGGTGGAGAAGTCCCGCGCGCCGCCGTCCCACAACTCCTGGAGACGGCCCAGGAGCGCCTGGCCGCGTTCTTCGGCGCTCATTCGCCGGGCGGGCCCGGCGAACGTCCACGGCGGGTCGCCCTCGGGCAGGTCGGGGATCTCGTCGTCGATGTCGCCCTGCACCTCCGGGTCGGGGTCGTCGCTTTCGAGGTACTCCTCCACCACGCCGGACACGTCCTCCTCCGCCTCGGCGCCGTCGGGGCCGCCGGCGGGGCCCGTCGAGGGCGCGCAGATCGTCGCGGTGATGGGGTCGGGGACGCGGGCCGAGGCGGGCCAGGCTTCGGCGTGCTGGCGCATGGTGCGGTTGCGCTCGGCGTCGGTGCGGCCCCAGTCGTACGCGCGCAGCGGCATCGCGATCCGCGCCCGCGGGATCGTCGGGGCGCCCAGGTAGGCCATGCCGGGCTGGCGGTTCTCCCACAGCTCCGGGGAGGCGCCGGCGTCCTGCTGGGCCTCCGACAGGCCCCAGCCCGCGTCATGGGAGTTGGCCACGCCGAAGCACATGTTCCCGGCCTGGCCCTTGGTCAGCGTGGGGAGCTGGCTGGAGTCGGCCCGCTGGAGGCTGTAGACCACGCCGCCGCCGCCCGACCGCAGCGCCTTCATCAGCCGGTTGAACTTGTCCATGTCGATGACCTCGAACACGTCCGCGGCCTCTTCGATCCACAGCACGATGTAGGACAGGCCGCACCCGGGCGCCCACTTCAGATAGCCGCGCGCCGACAGGTCGTCTGTGCGCTTCTTCAGGATGGCCTCCAGGTCGTTGATGAGCCTCTTGGCGCCCTCCTCGGTGGTCTCCAGCCGGTGCAGCGCGGGACGGAGCGGGCCGAGGGTCTGCTCGCCCTTGGTGATGTCGATGGCGAACACCACGACCGCATCAGCGCTTTCGCCGGTCTGTTCGGCGTGCTCGCTGCCGTCGCGGGTGATGAGCTCGCCCAGCAGCGACCAGCACCCGCCGAAGCTCTTGCCGGACCCGGTCATGCCCATGATCTGCAGGTGGTGGCCGGTGATGACGTAGGAAACCGGCTCCAGGTCCTGCCAGACGCCGTTTCGCACCGGGTCGGCCGCGGTGCCGCCCGGCAGCGACGGGCCCGGCCAGTAGATCGGGTTTTCCATGACCCGCGGGTCTGAGAGCACCACGTCGGCGACCGAGGCGTCATCCCGGTTCACCGTGACCGTGACCGTCCCAGGCGGGAGCTGCATCCCCGATTCCATGTTCGCGGCCCGTTTCTGGGCGTCCTCGGCGGTCTTCTCGCCGGGCGGTAGTTGCAGCCGGGCGGCGATCTTTGACTCGCCTTCCTCGACGGTGTGGATGGTCGCGCCGCCGAGGCCGGCCTGCCGCTTGTTGCGGTCGAACAAGAACGACAGCGGGTCGGTGATGGCGCCCTGTTCGTCCCATCCCTTGGCGCGGATGACGGTGCGGATGTTCCACGTCAGCGCCGTGGTGAACCCGCCGAGCACGCCGATGCGCCAGATCGCCGGGTGCCCGGGACCGGCGATGATGGTCGCCACGGTCCACATGCCGACCAGGAACGTGGTGGCGGTGGTGTGGGTCTTGCCCCACGGGCCGCGGGCGTGGGACTGGCCGTAGGTGACCCCGGTCAGCACGACCACGCAGATCGTCGCGATGCTCGACCACGCCGCGATCGTGCCGGGGTCGTACAGCACGAAGTGCAGCGCCGCGGCCAGGCCGTAGCCGAACACGCCGACCACCCACGGGGTGGCCATGCGCGCCAGGCGCGACACCTCCCGCGCGGCGACCTTGGCCATCGAGGACTCCTCGACGACGGCGACGTCCTTGGAGTGGCCGGCCATCAGTCGTCCCAGTCGAACGCGACGCGGCGCCGCTCGGGCTTGGCCTGCGGCAGGACGCTGACGAACTCCTTGCGGAACTGGGCGTAGAACTTCACCAGCTCGGTCCCGGCGCCCTTCTGCAGCTCGGCCGCGCGGCGCAGCCGCTTGACCACCCTCTTGGCCCGCATCCGCACGTCCGGGGCGCCCAGCAGCGCCAGCACCGGATGCCCGCGAAACGAGCGGATGAGGACCTGGTACAGCTCGTCGGCGCCGATGTTGAGTTCTTCGCTGAGGTCGCGGCACAGGTCGCGCCCGGCCCGCGAATACTCGGTGATCGCGCTCGGCCCGCCGAATGGGATGCTCGACAGCTCCGGAATCCGGTCCCGGCCCGCCTTCACCGCCCACCCTCCTTCTTCTCGTCGTCGACCACCTCGGCGTCGTAGATCCCGTCCGGCCCGGGTTCGGCCGGCGGCCCGTACAGGGCGAGCCACCACGCTTGGCGGGCGACGTCGGCGGCTCGCCGGGCGTGCCAGCGGATCGGGCGGATACCGGTGACGGCACTCACCCAGTCGTCGACCGCGGTGAGCGCCAACAGCAGCAGAGCCCGGATCGCCGATCCGATGGCGTACCAGTCACGGCGCTTGCCGGACCGCGGCGGGTGCTGGAGCATGGACTCTCCTCTCATAGGGGAGCCCGCCCCCGGGTAGGACCGGTCAAGCTCTGACCCGGGGGCGGGAGAAACGTGGACGTGAGCGCTGTCGGCTACGACCCGGCCGGACGGTAGGCGGCGAGCCGCTCGTGGAAGTCGTCGCCGTCCTCGGAGTCCCGATACCAGGGCAGGTCGTAGCCGCGCACGTGGCCCTCCTCGCGGCGCACGGCGTGGACCACCTCGGCGGGCTCGGGCAAGACGTCGTCGCAGATCCACTCCAGGTGGTTCAGCCTCCCGTCCCCGCGGCCGGTGCCGTGCGCCCAGCCGCGTTCCTCATCCCAGACCAGCGCGGTCTCGCTGGTGTCGTCGAGGTGCAGGATGATGGCGCCGTTGCGCGGGTCGTCGGGGTTGCCGTGCCAGCTCGCTACGGGGACGTCCGCGGCGCGCAGAGCCTCGGCGACGGCCCGGATGTATGGTTCGTGCTCCATGAAAGATCCTTTCGAGTTGGACCCAGAGCTGATCTCCGGGTACGGCGTCACAGCGCGGCCAGCCGGGACAGGTACGCCCTGACCAGCTGCGCCTTCGGTTGGCCGATGTTGAGTTCGTCCTTGAGCGTCCGGACGCCGGGGATGTCGCCGGCCACCACGTTGGGCAGGAACCGGCTCGTCGCCTTCTGCAGCAGCTCCTCGGGTACGCGCTCAGGTACGTACTCGGTCCGGTCCTCGGCCTCCTCCTCGACGGGCCGCTCGTCGCCGTCCGGCGGGGGAGGCGGGGCGTCGCCCGGGGGTGGCGGGTCGAACAGGTCGCGCTCGCGAGCCCAGTCGTACACTTCGCGGCTCGGCGGCACCGCCGGCCGGTCGGGTACGTACTCCACCAGCTCAGCGACAGGCTCGGCCTGTACCTCCGGCCGGGAGACGGCCGGGTGGTCGACGCGGGTCCACGGCGCCACGTCCGGCAGGTCCAGCAGGGACGTGCCGCCGTAGAGCGCGGTCACCTGGTCCAGCAGCGCCCGCTGCGCGGCCTCGTCGCGGGCGAGGCCGGTGTGCTCGACGGCCTGGTCGAGCCGGCGGTCCAGCCGGTGAAGCGCGGCGCGCATCTTGCGGTGGGAAGCGCCCGCCTCCCGCAGCGCGCGGGCGCGCTTGGCGGCCAGGGCCACGCGGGTCAGCCTGCGGTGCGCGTCCACCTCGGTCACGGTGCGGTCGCTCAACTCGGCCAGGCCGAGGCGGACCATCGCGCGCTCCCGGGTGAAACGCCACTTGATGCGCGAACGCCCGCTGATGCGGTGCCGCTCGATGGCCATGCCACGCTCCCACAGCCACGCGGCCACCAGAGGGGCGGCGAGCCGGAAGATGGCCTCCGCCGCGCTGCGGGCGTCCAGGGCCGAGAAGACGGCGGTGAGCGCGGCCAGCACCCACACCGCGATGCCGTCGATGCCGGCCGAATGGTTCTCCCGCATGTTGCGGCGGGCGCGCACGGCGCTGGCGAGGACGGCCAGCTCGATGAACGCGAACAGCAGCAGGCGCAGCGGCCCGTCGAAGCCGAGCACGTCCCCGGTGAAGCGCCACATGCCCTGGGCGGACACGCCGGTGGCGATGCAGGCGACCGCGATCGTGAGGATGTCCTCGCCGGGGCGGCCGGCCGCGGCGACCCGCCCGGCGAGCAGCTTGACGCCGCGCAGCAGCTGCCTCAGGACGAGCACCGTGGCGGTCACTGTGGCGACGGCAAGGAGGGTCTGCCACACCTGCGTGGGGACGGTCGTGAGGAAGTCCTGGAAGGGCCAGCGGAGGTTCATCGGGCCACCACATCCGGCACGTCCTCGACGGCCAGGCCGGTCGCGCGGGCGAACGCCTCCCGGTCATAGCCGAGCAGCCACACCGCGGCCAGCCGCAGCTGCCGGGCGGTCAGCGTGTCCAGGAACGCCTCGATCTTCTCGCCGGTCATCGCTTGTCCTTCGCTTCCGGGGCGGTGCGCGGGCAGACGTGCCCAGGGCTCACCTGCAAGGCGCCGCAGGCGCACGACCGCAGCGGCGTCCCGGGCTGGTCGTCGAGGGCGCTGGGCCACTGCTCGGCGCGCTTCACCGGCCACCCCCGGTCAGCCGGAGGGCGAGGCGGGGCGCGCGGGCGGCGCCGGGCCGGTCGTGGACGGCGGCGCGGCAGGGGACGGCGCACTGCGGGGGCGATATGTTGCCCATAGATCCTCTTCCTGTTCGTGCAGGGATTGGGTTCAGGCCCCGGGCAGGTGTTCGAGCACCGGCCCGGGGCCGTCTTGCTAGGCGGCCTTCAGGTGGGCCCGGCGGATCTGCCGCAGCAGCGCCAGGACGAGCACCTCGGCCTCGTCCACGGTCAGGTGCAGCGCGCTGTCGACGTCGATGACCGTCCCGTCGTCGGGGTGGTGGGACAGCCCCACGAACGCGTCGGCGGGCGACCCGCTGACCGGCACGGGCTCGTTCTCGGCCAGGCACAGCTCCGGGCACCCGGGGTCGTGCTCCTTGGCGCACCACGGCTGACATCCGGCGGCCCCCCCGGGCGCCGGAAGCGTCTGCACGTCGGTGCCGGTGCGGCCGGCGGCCACCAGCTCCACGAGGTCGAAGGCGAACCGCTGCGCCTCGCCGAGGGACAGGTACCGCGAGAACGTGTCGCTGGTGTCGCCGAGCACGACCCGCGGCTCGGCCTCACGGTGGTGCTGCATGAGGTCGGCCAGGAGCTCGACCGGCGCGAGACGCGGCTCGTCCCGCGTCCCGAAGTTCTCGAAGGCGATGGTGAGGAGCGGCACGGACAGCGTGCCGCCGTGGTGCTTGCGGTCGTCGGGGTGGTCGCTGCCGCGGTGCTTCTCCTCGCACCACGCCGGGCAGGGCCCGGTCAGCCACAGGGGCGGGCTGGCCTGGTTGTCGCGCTCCCAGCGGTGGACGTCGCACTCCACCACGTCCACGTCGAGGAGCTTTCCGGCGGGTACGAGGGGGCGCTCGGTGGAGCCGCAGCGGTAGCAGGAGCGGCCGTTGCGCTGCCCGGCGGTGAGGCTCTGCTTGAGCGCGCTGAGGTCGAGGGGGGTCGGCGTGGTGGCCTCTTCGGCGGGGGTCGGTACGGTGGTCATGGTGCAGGAGCTCACTTCCTGTGCAAGGCCCTCGTCCGGCGGCGGAATCGTCAGGCGGGGGCCGTCTTGCTGATTCGCTACAGCAGTAGCGTAACTATCTGGGGGAGTGATTCGCAACAGCAGTTGCGATATGCTTTCGGCATGAGTGATCTTCAGTCCGTCGCGCGAGCCAGTCGCCAATATGAGGCGAAGAAGGCTGAGAGCGAGGCCCAGATCGAGGCCGCGCGAGAGTCCATGTTCGACGTCTGGGCCGCCGCAGCCATGGCCGGCTACAGCCCCGAGGAGATCGCCCAGAACTGCGGATTCTCCGCCGCCTACGTCCGCCGGGTTGTGCGCGAACGAGGAGTCGAGCCGGCCGCGCGTGGGCCGAAGCGGAAGAAGTGATCCAGTGAGGGGGAACGGCGGAATCTGTGCGGCCGGGGGAGTGCGGCCGACGTGGTTCACTCTCTGTGATCGAGGTCGAGTAGTAGGGCCCCGGGGTTCCGTCTCAGTTTTCGTCTCAGTCTCTCGGCATCTCTGGGTGTCTTTCGAGGAGAGAAAGCACTGGTCAGAGGCGATAGCGAGACTCCGGGAGACATCGAGAAACGGGCCTACTCGGAACTCGTAATGCGTAGGTCAAGGGTTCGATTCCCTTAGGCGGCTCAGCGCTCTGAAGAGCGAGGACCCCCCGGAACCGTATTCCGGGGGGTCTTCTTGTGACAGGGACGGTTGACAGGCGACAGGGTGCAAGATCCCTAGTTCACGTCACGCGCTCCCCGCGCGTACGCCGTTGATGAACGCCCCCCACGATACGGCAGGCAACGGGATCAGGCGCCATGGGAGTCCGGGGCGTCGTCGGTAGCACGCGGGACGGTACGGCGGCGACATCAGCCCTTGTAGTTGAACACCTGGCGCAGCGTGTGCTGCACTGCCACGAGGTCGCGCTGGTCGGCCGTGACCTCGTCGATGTCCTTGTATGCCTCGGGGTGCTCGTCGACCAGGGCGCCGGCGCGGTCGGCGTTCCAGGTCCGCCCCTCCATGGCCGCGGTGAGCGACTCGGCCGACAGGTCCCGGCGGCCTGCCCGCGGGCCATGCGCCGGCCCGCGCCGTGCGAGCAGGAGTTGTACGAGGCGGGGTTCTCGCGGCTGCGGACAATGTACGAGCGAGTGCCCAGAACAGCAGCTTGGGCGCTACCTGCTTCGGCATGAGGTGTGCCTCCTACGTGCGGTGGGGGCCACCCGCCGGGAGCCCGGTGGTGGCGGGAGAATCTCACTCCCCCTCGCCAGGGATCACCACCAGTGGTAGAGCAGGCTCGCGCCCAGTGCGGCCACCGCGGTGGCGAAGAAGAAGGCCCAGTTTCCAAGCTTGCGTGACCCTACTCGCAGGTGCGCGAGGAGCGCGCCGGTGAAGTACAGCACGAGGCTGTAGGCGGCCAGAGTCCCCAGCAGAGGGATGGCGAATCCGCCCAGCAATCCCAACGCGCCCAGCGCCAGCATCGCGCCCAGGACGGGTCCCCATGAGCGCGGCAGGCTCTTCATGTCCAGTTGGGCCTTCGGGAATTCGTGTCCGATCAGGTAGATGACTGCCGCGCTGCCGAACAGCAGCGAGGCGAAGATGGTGATCGTCGCGTAGGCGGCGAACATGAGTCCTCCATGGTGGTCATGGCATCAGGTCTTGTGACTCGGTGCTACTGGTCCGACGACGCAGCCGCCGAAAAGGTGAGGTGACATCACCAGCCGATGGGTCCGAGGCGATCGATGAAGATTCCAGTCGGCCCGTCGGCGTCGATCATCGCGAGTTCGACGATCGGGTCGGTGCCTTTGGTGACCGTCAGCTGGCCGGTGTGATGGTTCATGTCGGTGGCGGCGAACTTGCGGGTCAGACCCGACGGGCGACCTGGTCGCCATCGGCGGCGCGCGGGACGGTCCGGCGGCGGTATCCGGCCTGGATAGCGGCGCGCTTGCGCTCGTCGACGAGCTCGGCGTACGTCGTGGTGGTGTACTCGGTGCCGCACTCGTAGCAGCGGGCGCCGACGAACGCGCCGTCATCGTCCAGAAGCTCGCGCAGCTCGGCGAAGTCGCATCCGCCGCAGGCGACGCCGTCGAGACGGCGCGCGGTGGGCGGGGTCTCGCCGAGCAGGCGGCGGCAGCGGCGGAGCAGCGACAGAACCTCGAGGCCGGCGTCGGCGCCGGACAGGTCGAGGAAGACCTCTGCGTACCCGGCCGCCTCGTGCACAAGGCCGCGGGCGCCGCGCGGGAGGGTCGCCGCGGTGGTGAGCGACACGGCCCGCATCGTCGGCTCGGCCGGCAGCGCCAGGAGCACAGCGAGGTGCCTGGTGAGAGTGGCGGCGGCGACGTGCGCCCGGCGCCGGCGCCAGGCGTCGGTGTCGATGTGCAGCCGCGCCACGGCGGCGACGCGCTCCTCCCAGGAGGTGAGGATGGCGACGATGTCGCCGAGCAACTCGTCGGCGTGCTCCGAGACGGGCAGGGGCGCCGTCTTGGAGCTGGCGACCTTGGGACCGTCGGCCTGGCCCTTGGTACCGAGCTCGCCGTAGACGTCGTGCCAGCGCGCGGGGAGTAGCGCCAGGACCTGAGCGATGATGGCTTCGTCACCGCTGAAGAAGGCTCGTGGGGTGAGCGCGGGCGCCCGGCGCATGGTGCCGTCGGCGGCGGGCAGAATGCGGGGGTCGGTGCACTGGTTGCCGCGGGCGCACTCGGCGAGGCCTGCGTCGCGCCAGTGGCCGTCGATCGCCGCGTTGTAGGTGGCGATGGTGTCGGGTGGGATCGTGCCGTCGCGTTTTGCTTGCTCGATGCGGTTTCTGAGGTATCAGGCTGCATCGTCGTACAGGGTGGTCCTGTGGTGCCGTGGTGCGAAGTGGCCCACAGTAGACCTGTTCCATCACGTTTTGGTGTTGGGTAGCCGCGTCCAGACGACGCGATTGCTGGGTTCCGTCATGGCCGCCATTCCTCGCGGTAGTCGGCGTGGTCGGCATACGGCAGAGCGAGCAGGCTCAGAACTGGCACGGGCCAGAAGTGGTCAAAGACGAGCCCGTAGTGGTCGACGTGTGCCTCGATCAGTCGCCGCTTGGCCTCGACTTCGCGGAGCACCCGGGCTGGGTCGTGGTGGGCGATGTGCTGAGCTTCGGCCGGACGTAGGGCGTCGTCCTCCATGAATCCGACGTCCACGAGCGCCCGGTCGTCGTCAAGCTGAAGCGAATGCCCGGCAGGGCTGATGACATCGGGGAGGGCGACGTATTGCCACGCCCCACCGGCCGCGCGCGCCATCTGCTCGTCCTCGTCAAGGCGGGCACGGAGAAACGCCACCAGATCATCCATCTCTCCTCCTCACGAGATAGGCGCGCCCGCGCTGGGGCAGGGGCACTTCCGCCGTACGTGCAGCGTATTTCCCGTCCCGCACAGCCTTCTCGGCTACGGCTACGGCTACGGCGACTGTGGCTAGAGCTTGCGACGGGTTTCCCTGCGATAGCGGGCGGCCGTCAGGCCGTTGTAGGCCGCCTTCTGGTGCTGTGCGTTCGCCCACCTGCCAGGTGCGGCGGACTTCACCGTTCCCATCAGCCGGCCGCAGAGAGCCCGCGAGGCCCGGTACGCAGCCAACCCAGCGGGATGCCGCCGGCGACGGGCCCCGTCACAGCCAGCCCATCCACATGACTTCGACCGGCTCCCCACCACGTGACCCCGCACGCTCGGCAGAGCTTGTGGCCCGGGTACATCGTCACGAGGAGTTCTTGTCCCGGCCCCAGGTTCTCTCCCTTGTCCCACTCCAGGACCTCGGCTTGAGCATGCGGGCAGGTGAGCCACTCGGCTGGCAGTTGCTCGCCGCAGGATGGGCACAGCGCGGCGACGAGCTGGCCGAGAGGCTCGACCTCGAGCGCGTCGGCGTGGTCGCACCGCGGGCCCGGTGCGCCGGGTAGTGGTGATCATGTGAGCGCACACGCCATCGAGGTCCCCTACTCGCACCTCTACCCCTGCCTGATCCTGGACGCGCGAGAGCCTGCGGCGTGGCGGCCGGGTGCGGCTGAGGCTGGGCAGGCCGCTGCCCTGACCCCGCACACCACGGCCCCGCAGGTCACTGCCCCGACCACGGACACCACGGCCCGGCAGGTCATCGCCCTGACCCCGCACACGGTAGGAGGCGGCGTGCACCATGGCCCGCCGCCTCCCTCATTCACTGCCGTGCCGTCAGCCCACCGTGCAGGCCGAGCCGTTCACGGTGAAGGCGGTCGGCGCCGGGTTGGTGCCGGTGTGACTGCCGCTGATCCCGACCGAGACGGACTCGCCGGGAGCCACGGTCTTGTTCCAGATCAGGTTGCTGGCCGTCACGTTGGCGCCGTTCTGGCTCCAGACGGCGTTCCAGCCGCTGTTCACGTGCTGGCCGGCCGAGAAGGACCAGGCGATGGTCCAGCCGGTGACCGTGTTCAGGCTGGTGTTGGTGTAGGTGATGTCGGCGTTGAAGCCGTTTGACCACTCCGAGGCCAGGCTGTAGGTCACCTTGCAGGCGCCGACGCCCGGATCGGCCGGGGTGGTCAGGCTGACCGTGCCGGACGGGTCCGAGACGTTGCCCGCGTCGTCACGGGCCCGCACGTAGTAGGTGTAGGTGGTGTTCGGGCTGAGCCCGGTGAGCGCCGCGCTGGCGCTAGGGTAGGTGCCGACGGGCTGGCCCGAGCCGGTGAACAGGTCGTAGCCGATGACACCGACGTTGTCGGTGGAGGCGGTCCAGGTGAGCGTGACCGCGCGGGAGGTCAGGTTGCTCGCCACCGGGGTCCCCGGCGTGTTCGGCGGGACCGTGTCCTCCGGGGCGGTGCCGGGCGCGGCGTACAGCAGCCGGTTGGGCGAGCCGTCGCCGATGTTGGTCAGCACGTTCTTGGTGGAACTGCTGATGAGCGCGGCCTTGGTGTCGGCCATCGTCGCCGTCGGGTTGTCCTGGAGGTAGCGGGCGACCCAGCCGGTCACGTGCGGGGCGGCCATGGACGTGCCGGACCAGGAGCCCGAGGCGTTGTCGTCGGTGTTGACCGAGGAGGTGACGGAGACGCCGGGCGCGAACACGTCCACGCAGGTGCCGTAGGAGGAGAACGTCGCCTTCTGGTCGGTGATGTCCGTCGCCCCGACCACGATTCCGCGCGGCGAGCGCGGCGCGTTGGTGCAGGCGTCGGTGTTGAAGTTGTTGGCGATGAACACCGTCTGGACGCCAGAGTCGATCAGACCCTCGGCGGCGTCGTTGGTGGCCGTGCCGTAGCCCTGGAGGCTGAAGTTGGCCACCGAGCGCGCCGGGTGGTTGAGCGCGACCCAGTCCATGGCCGCCACCAGGTCGCTGGTCAGGCCGCTGTTGCTGCAGTTGAGCACGCGCACGGCCACCAGGTTGACCGCCTTGGCCATGCCGTAGGTGGCGCCGCCGACCGTGCCCGCCACGTGCGTGCCGTGGCCGTGGCAGTCGTCGGTCCTGCCGTCCTCGACGAAGTTGGCGCCGAAGGACGCCCGCCCGCCGAACTCGGTGTGCGTGGTGCGGATGCCGCTGTCCACGATGAACGCCGTGCTGCCCGCACCGGTCGTGGTGTAGGTGAAGCTGTTGTCCAGCGGCAGGTTGTGCTGGTCGACGCGGTCGATGCTCCAGCTCGGCGGGTTGGGCTGGACCGTCTGGCCGCTGATCGCCGAGTCGGGCTCGACGTAGGCCACGGCCGGGTTGGCGCGGACCGCGTCGAGGGCGTCGTCGGGCAGGACGGCGGCGAAACCGGCGATGGCCTTGGCGTAGCGGCGGGTGATCTGGCCGCCTTCGACGACCGCGTCACGCTCCAGCGACGCGCGTAACTCCCCGGACAGGGCCGCCGACTTCTTGACGACCACGATGTAGCGGTCGCCTCCGGCGGCCGTCGGGCCGGCTTCGAGGAGTGGTGCCAGACCCGCCGTCTCCGCCTGGGCGGGAATCGCCGTCGCCGTCAGGGGCAGCGTGAGTGCGACGCAGGCCAGGGTCAGTCTGCGCTTCCATGCGAGAGGCAAAAGGTTTTTCCTTTCGGAGGGATCTTGCCTCTGCGGACACTAACTGATCTTGAAACCCGGCGAGCAAGGCAATTGTTGAACGTCCGGCGTCGCCCGCGTGTCCACCGAGTCATGCTCATCTTCGCCGGTCAGCGGCTGGGTGCGATGTTGGCGTTGCGGTGGAAGACGGGGTGCCGTTAAGAAACGTGTCACCAGCCGCCAACCGTAGCGTCGCTGCAGGTCAGGAAGGTATGCCTTCATAGAGGCTTCGACTCCCGGCCTCATCGAAACTCCTCGATGCAGGCCGCTGAGCTGTGCCTTCTCTCTCGTTTGTGGTTGGTGACACGTTCCTTAACGGCACCCCGAGTTGGTAGGCGTCGTCGAGGGTGAAGATCACGGTCGGTTCCTCGGGGGTGGTGGCGGGTCGTATTACCCGTCCATCTGGGCGTTGAGGTAGGACAGGTCGGGGTGGGTGCCAGAAGCGCCCCATGAGGTCGCGTTCCTGGCTGCTGGCGTACTGGCTGGTGAGCCCTTGGATCAGGAGTGAGTGAGGACCTCCGACCAGGGGATCATGAGGCGTCCTGAGGGAGGAGCCCGGCGAGCGCCGCGCGCAGCAGGTCTAGGCACTCGTCGCGGGCGAGGTTGGCGGGGGTCGGGTTGCTGTCGGACAGCAGGGTCCGGCCGATGCGTCCGTTCGGTTCGAGCTCGGCGCGGATGGCCTCCAGGTCGCGGACGGCCACGGTGACGACCTCGCGGCCGGCGGGATGTCGTCCCGGCCGAAGGAATGCGTCAACGCCGACATGCTCGCCGTCGTGAAGCAGGAATGTCCGGACGTGAAGGACGTGCGGGGTCATACTTCTGGCCTGGGGTTCTTCGTTGTCAGCGCGTCTTTCACGCTCCCGCTGGGCCTTTTGGATCTTCGGCTGTTTCTGGATGAATTCGAGGTCGGCCATCATGCAGGAGCGAGTGCAGGTCGGTGGTGTCGATGATGTGGGCCAGTCTGGGGAAGATGCCCGTCATCAGGGTCTGGTGGGTCTGCGGGTCGGGGTCGGTGATGGCGTCGGAAAGGATGTAGATCTGGTAGTCGCGGTCGGCGGCGTCGGTGACGGTCGATAGGACGGCACCGGTGGTGGTGATGCCGGCTATTACCAGGGTGGTGATTTCGCGGTCTCGTAGTCGTCGGTCCAGGTCTGTTGTGGAGAGTGCGCTGTAGCGGGTTTTGCGGACGGTGATGTCGCCGGGCTCGGGGGCGAGGCGGTGGTGGATGTCCGTGGCGGGGTCGGCGTGGTGCATGAGGCGCTGTTGGCCGAGGTAGGAGAAGGTTTTGTTGGTCGGTGGGATCGCCGTCCAGTCGGCTTCGGTGAATGCGACTCGTACGTAGGCGATGGTGGCGCCGTGTGTGCGCATGTCGGCGATGGCGCCGGCCACTCGTGACAGCAGCGCTTCCGGGGCGGCCAGGCCGGGGAGCGAGGCCAGGATTCCCTGCTGGAAGTCCATGACGAGTAGTGCGGACGTCCGGGGGTCGAGTGCCGGGGGCGTGTCGGTCATTTCTCTCCTTGGGTGATCAGGGCGTGCTGAGCCGGGTCCTGTTCGGTGCGGGGTGCCGGGGCGCGTCGGGGGAGTAGCAGGGGGGTGGCCAGGAGGAGGACGCCGGCCAGGGCGATGGCCGTGCGTGGGCCGAGCAGGGTGCCCAGCACGCCCCATACGGCCGTCAGGAGTGCGGTCGAGGCCTTCGTCGTCACCGCCCAGGCGGACAGTGTGCGGGAGACCCGGTCGGTCGGGCTGCGCTCCAGGCGGTAGGTGGCGTAGACGGGGTTGAAGACAGCGCAGCAGAAGATGAGCCCGAGTTCTACGCCCATCACCAGCAGCAGACCTCCGGTGCCCGGGCCCAGGAAGGCCAGGCCGATGGGCCAGAGCGCGCGCAGGGTCCCGGACACGACCAGGACCCGGTGCTGTCCGAAGCGGGTGGCGAGCGGTCGGGCCAGTCGTGAACCGAACAGTCCGCCGAGCGCGGGCGCGGCGAAGGCGAGGCCGTACTGCCACGGCGTGAACCCGAGGCGGCCGAGCATCAGGACGGCCAGCAGTGCGTCGATGGCCATCACCAGGCCGTTGAACAAGGCGGTGTTGAAGAACAGCGGACGCAGCGTCGCGTCGGCGAGGATGTACCGCCAGCCGTCGAGCAGGTCCCCGGCCCGCATGCGCGGGGCCTCCTGGGGCGCGCCGCGGGTAGGGGACGCCTTCTTCCTGCTGGCCCGTACGCGCGAGACGTCCCGTGGCGTGCCGCGGGTAGTGGACACCCTCTTCCCTCCGGCCCGCTTGGGCGCGGCCTCCGGGCGTTCGGGCCGTGGCTCACGGCCGCGTGTCGCGCGGATGCTCAGGGCCGAGAGTAGGTAGCTGACCGCGTCGGCCAGCACTGTGGTCACCGGGCCGAGGATTCCGATCGCGGCGCCGCCGAGCGGTGGTCCGATGATGGTGGTCGTCCAGGATGTGGACTCGAAGCGGGCGTTGGCGACGAGCAGGTGCTCGGCCGGGAGGAGCGTCTTCAGGTACGCGCCGGAGGCGGCGCGGAAGGTGATGTCGGCCGCCGCGACGATGACCGAGACCAGCAGGAGTTGCACGAAGGAGAGGACGCCGAGCGCGAACGCGGCGGGGATCGTCAGCAGCGCCGCGAACCGTACCAGGTCCATCCCGATCAGCACCGGCCGCTTGCGGCGGAACTCCACCCACGGGCCGAGCGGCGTCGCCACGACCGCGCCCACCAAAGCCCCCACGGAGGACAACGCCGCGACCTCCGCCGGCCCGGCGTGCAACACCTGGATGGCGATCAGCGGGAACGCGCCGAAGGCGAGCCACGTGCCGAGGGCGCTGGTCCCGTACGCTGCCCAGAGCCACCCGAACCGCCGCCCCAACCGGTGCCCGCTCCGCATGCCCGACGCTCCTCGCCCCTCGCCCGCACAACCGAACCGCGATCGCGAGTATCGAACCGCGTGCCGGACCAGGGGATCAAACAACCGCGAGGACGCTAGGCCACAACCCGTGGTTGTACGCCTAGGGTGTCCGCATGGACCTCGACGCCGTCCTGACCTTCGTCGCCGCCGCCGACGCGGGGCAGTTCCAGCAGGCCGCCGCCGAGCTGGCGGTCACCCAGCAGGCCGTCTCGAAACGCATCGCCGCGCTGGAGCGCACCCTCGGCGTACGGCTGTTCACCCGCACCCCGCGCGGTGCCGAGCTCACCATCGACGGGCAGGCGTTCCTGCCCCACGCCCGCGAACTGCTCCGGGTCGCCGAGCGCGCGGTCGCGTCCGTCCGCACCGGCAGCCGTCCGCTGCGCGTCGACATGATCGCCTCACGCGGCGCGGCGTCGGGCCTGCTGCGGGACTTCCACCGCGCGCGCCCCGAGATCGAGCTCGACGTGGTGATGCTGTTCGACATCGAGACGGCCGTCGCCGCCATCCGGTCCGGCGTGATCGACGCGTCCTTCCGCGCCGTCGCCGTGCCGGGCCGGCCCCTGCCTGAGGACATCGAGGCCGTGCGGGTGCTCGACGAGCCGCTCCAGCTCCTCACCGGCCCCGGGCACGCGCTGGCGTCCGCCCGGTCGGTGCGCCTGGCCCAGCTCGCCGGGCACCGGATCTGGATGCCCGGCATCGTCCCCGGTACGGAGTGGGCCGCCTACTACGACGACCTGGTCGCCGAGTTCGGCCTCACCATCGAGGCGACCGGCCCCAACTTCGGCTCCGACGCGCTCCTCGACACCATCGCCGACACCCCGGCCCTGGCCACGTTCATGGGCGAGCACACCCGCCTCGTCTGGCCCGCCGGCCACGGCCTGCGCCGCATCCCGGTGACCGACCCCACGCCGGTCTACCCGCACTCACTCCTGTGGCACCGCGACAACCCTCACCCCGCGATGGCCACCCTCCGCGCCCACCTCGCCGCCGCGACGGCAGACCATGACGCCGCCGGAACCTGGACGCCGGACTGGACCATCCCACGCTGAACGCCGCCTCGGCGGTGTCCATGCCGAGGCGGAAGATGACGTGGAGATTGATATTCGATTTCCGTGTCGAGTGGGTGTGAAGACGACGCTACGACGTGCACCACTGGAGAAATATCGGAGACGCGCGTCATTGTCGTTCCATTCAGCCCTCTGACCTGTGGATATCCTTTTGATGACTGGGCCGACTTGAGTCCTGCCCAGGCTGGGATTTGTGCCTCCACAGGTCAGAGCGGTGATGGAAATCGAGCGGCGCGGCCTGTCGAAACGCGGTTCCGAATGGGTGGCGTCAGCGGTTCTTGATTACGCCGCAGGCCAGGCGGGCGCCGGCGTCGCCGGTTTTCAGGGTGTCGGCGTCGGGGCCGGACTTGTCGTCCGCGCTGTGGTAGCGGTCGGGGATGTTGGCCTGGTTGTCGGGGCGGGCGTGGACGATGACGGCGCTGCCGTCGGTGTCGAGGAGCTGCTTGGCACGGAACCGGTCGGTGACGAAGGACGCGCTGCCGGTGCCGTCCGCGCCCACCAGGAGGGGCGGCAGGTCGCCGGAGTGGTCGGGGTGTGAGCCGGTGCCGAGGTTGAAGTGGCCGCCCGCGCTGAAGAACGGGCTGCCGGTGTTCGGGTCGATCGATCGGGGATCGCAGACGCCCGTCGTGTGAATGTGGAAGCCGTGATATCCGGCAGGGAGGCCCCGGACGGCGACGGTGATCCTGGGCGTGCTGGAATCCCTGTGTTCGATGCGGAGCGAGCCGACGCTCGCGCCGTCGACATTCCTGATGATGGCCTCGGCCGCCGGTTGACCCAGCATAGCCTCGGCGGTCCCGGCGAAAGCGAGACCCGCCGCGCCCACGCTCAACGCGGCCACTAAAGCAAGATGCACTTTTCCAGGCATGACAGTCACCGTACTCGGTCGCCCGGCTGTGTTCCAGGAACTCTCGCATACCGGCTAATGACTCGTTCGGCGCTATGGAGATCCCGGGAGTCGGTGTCCGATTGGAACTTCAATGGTGTGTCGACAATGAGCGAATGTATGAATATTGCTCCGCTTTCGCGTATCGTGCAGCGCTTTAGGAAGACAGGCGACATCCCAGGGGAGTGGCCGGTGGGGGCTCGCCGGCGCCGCCTGTGGTGGCATCGTCTGGACCGGCTCGCCGACGGCCGGGGGGCGGAGATCTCGGCGTGCAGCCGAACCTGCCCTCGGCGGGTCCTCGTCACCGCGGACGCGGGCGGCGGCTCCTTCGCCCGAGGTCTCTGGCCCCCTGGTCGCCGTAGGGAGGGGGGATCCCGGGGGCTTGGGGGTGGTGGTTCATGGGTGGGGCCCGATTCCGGTTACGCGATATCGCTCATAAGGGAGCCCGGGTCTCATCGTCGTATTCGGGGGTGGCCTGTTCGGCTGCAAGTTATTTGTACATTCGTCGGTTTCGTGTTCTTTGTTGTGCTGGGTCACCTGGGCTGAGCTGGGATGATGCCGGTCGTTCTTGTCGCGGAAAGCGGGTGCGGATTTTCGCGGAAGTTTCCGGTGGCGGGCTCGTGCGATCCAATGCTCCCGACGTAAGCTTCTCCTGCGGTGGCGGGCCGAATGTTATTCGCCTTTCCATGTCGTTCTCAATGCGTGAGATGGGGTGCCGGAGATGGCCGGTCGGATGAACACCGCGGCGGTGGAGACCGCACGCATGGACGCCGGTTCCGCGGAGGATGAGCCGGCCGCCCTGATCGGGACGGTGAGCGAGCAGGCGGAGCTGCTGCGCATCGGCATGGAGTCCCTGCACCGCGACGACCCCGAGCTGGCCGGGTTGCTGGACGCCGAGGCGGGCCAGCAGGCCACGACGCTGGCGATGATCGCCTCGGCCAGCGTCGCCGACCTGTCGGTGCTGGCGGCGGGCGGGGCCGTGCTGTCCAACCTGACGGTGGAGGGATATCCGGGGGCCCGATACCACCCCGGGTCCGCGCAGTTCGACCAGGTGGAGACGCTGGCGGTCGAGCGGGCCAAGGTCCTGTTCGGGGCGCGGTACGCCAACGTGCAGCCGCATTCGTGCTCCTCGGCGAACCTGGCGGTGCTGGCGGCGCTGCTCCCGCCGGGTGGGACGCTGCTCGCCCTCGACCTGGACGCCGGCGGGCACCTGACCCACGGGTCCCGGGCGTCGGTGACCGGGCGTCATTACCGCGCCGTGCACTACGGGCTGGATCGCTCCGGATACATCGACTACGGCCAGGCGGCGGAGCTGGCCTTGGAGCATCGGCCGCAGGTGATGATCGCCGGGGCCAGCGCCTATCCGCGTGTGATCGAGTTCGAGCGGTTCCGCGAGATCGCCGACTCGGTGGGGGCGTACCTGCTGGCGGACATCTCGCATCTCGCCGGGCTGGTGGTCTCCGGGGAGCACCCGAGCCCGATCGACGTCGCCCACGTGACGACGACCAGCACGTACAAGCAGCTCGCCGGGCCGCGCGGCGGGATCATCCTCAGCGGGCGCGAGCACGAGAGCCCTGGGCCGGACGGGCGCACGCCGCTGTCCCGGCTGATGCAGCGGGCCGTCTTCCCGCAGTCGCAGGGGACGCCGAGCCCCGCGACGGTCGCGGCGATGGCCCGTGCGTTCGCGATCGCGTCCGGGCCGGGGTTCAGGCGGGTGGCACGGCTGATCGTGGAGGACGCGCGGACGCTCGCCGAGGAGCTGTCCGGGCTCGGGTACGAGGTCCTGACCGGCGGCACGGACAACCACATGGTCGTGATCGACCTCGCCGCGCGCGGGCTGACGGGGGTCGTCGCCGAGCGTGCGCTGGAGGAGTGCGGAATCCTCGCCAACCGCAACCGCGTC
Source organism: Sphaerisporangium siamense (assembly GCF_014205275.1). Lineage (NCBI taxonomy): Bacteria > Bacillati > Actinomycetota > Actinomycetes > Streptosporangiales > Streptosporangiaceae > Sphaerisporangium > Sphaerisporangium siamense. The sequence goes on along the minus strand of NZ_JACHND010000001.1, from coordinate 879,127 downwards.
CCCGGGGACGTCCGGCCGCCGCTGGTGACCAGCGGGCTGCGGCTCGGGACCAACATCCTGGCCCAGCGGGGCATGGGCCCACAGGAGATGCGCGAATGCGCCCGCCTCGTGCACGCCGTGCTCACGGCCACCACCGCGTCGTCCGACACCGAGTTCCGTACCGATCCGGCGGTGGCGGCCGAGGTCCGCGCGGACGTGCGGAGATTGTGCGTACGGCATCCGCTGCCGTTCGATGGGAGCGATGACCGCTACGGACGAGGAGCCGGCCAGTGATCACTGACCCCCGCCAGGACACCACCCCGTTCTCTTGGCCTCTGGTGCTGTTGCCCACCGACCGCTCGCGTCGCCCTGGCGTGACGCCCCGATGTTCGGACGTGGTGCACGGCGAACTAGGTGTGGACATCTCGCTTTTAGCAGCGTCCTGGCGTGATGCGCTGACGGCCGGGTTCGCGGCCGTGCTGTCCCGCTATACCGGTCAGGATCACGTCGCTCTGCACCGCCGGGATGACGTCGCGGGTGCGGGGGACGAGGGGCCTGCCGTTCCCGATTCCGCTGAGGCGGTGGAGCGTGTCGATCCGGTGGTCGCGGGGTCGGTCGCGCGGGTGGGGTTCGTGTTCACCGGTGAGCCGTCGCTGCGTGAGTTGATGCGTGGCGGCGAGGTCATCGCCTCGGCCGAGGGTGATGACGGGTCCGGAGGGTGGCCGGTGGCCATCCGGTTCGCCGGGCGGGATGGGGCGGCGTCCCCGGGGCCGGGGCATGAGCTGGAGTTGGTGGTTCGTGCGGGTTCCGGTGCGCGCGGGGGCGTGGCGGTGGAGCTCTGGTACGACCCGGGGTTGTTCGACGCCGGGACGGCGGCACGGCTGCTCGGGCACGTGGCGACTCTGGTGGAGGAGGCGTGGCGTTCTCCCGATCGTGCGGTGGCGCGGTTGCGGTTGCTGGGGGATGCCGAGCTGGAGCGGATGCTGGTCGCGTGGAATGCCACCGCCTGTGATCTGCCGTCTGAGGTGTGCCTGCACGAGGGGTTCGAGGCGCAGGTGCGGCGTGCCCCTGACGCGGTCGCGGTGGTGCAGGGCCAGGACAGGTACAGCTATCGGCAGGTGAACGCCGCCGCCAACCGTGTGGCCCGCTATCTGCGTGAGCGTGGTGTGGGGCCGGATGTGCGGGTGGGGGTGTGCCTGGACCGTTCGGTGGATCTGCTGGTCGCGGTTCTGGGGGTGCTGAAGGCCGGCGGGGCGTATGTCCCGTTGGACCCGGACTACCCCGCCCAGCGGATCGCCACGATGGTGACCGGCACCGCGTGCGCCGTGATGATCAGCCGCGAAGGCTTGACCGCCAACCTGCCTGACACAGGCGACGGCTCTGACACCGGCTTCGGCGCTGGTGCGACCGCTGAAGCGGCCGGTGCGGGCGTCGTGGATGGTGCCGGTCTGCCCCGTGCGGGCGCCGGTGGTGATGGCGGGCGGCTGTTGTTGCTCGATCGGGATACGGCCTTACTGGCCGCTCAGCCGGATGACGACCTGGGGCCCACCTCTGGCCCTGAGGATTTGTGCTACATCATTCATACTTCCGGGTCGACGGGGGAGCCCAAGCCGATCGCGTTGCGGCATCGGGGGGTGATGAACAATCTCGCCGATCTGAACACGCGGTTCCAGGTGGGGCCGTGGGACGCGGTGCTGGCCCTGTCCTCGCCGAGTTTCGACATGTCGGTGTATGAGTTCCTGGGGCTGACCATCGCCGGCGGCCGGGTCGTCATCCCGGAGGCTTCCCACGCCAAGGACCCCGCCCACTGGGCGCAGTTGCTGACCCGCGAGCACATCACCATCTGGAACTCGGCTCCGGCCCTGCTGGGCCTGCTGATCGACCACCTGGAGCAGGCGGGTCTCGGCTCGGCCGCTGGGGAGAACGCGCCGCCGGGCCTGGCACTGCGGTTGGTGTTGCTGGGTGGGGATTGGGTGCCGGTGCCATTGCCGGGGCGGGTGCGGGTGTGGGCGGCGCAGGTGCGGTTCGTGGTGATGGGCGGGGCGACCGAGGCGTCGATCCATTCGACGATCTTCGAGGTGGATCGGGTGGACCCGAGCTGGCGGAGTATTCCTTACGGGCGGCCGATGGCCAATCAGCGGGTGTACATCCTGGACGGGTCGCTGCGGCCGGTGCCCCCAGGCGTGGCCGGGGAGTTGTATCTGGCGGGGGTGGGGCTGGCGCGGGGGTATCTGGGCCGGCCGGAGCAGACCGCCGAGCGTTTCATCGACGACTGGTCGTATGGGCCGGTGGTGGGCGAGCGGTTGTACCGGACCGGCGATGTGGCACGGTTCGGGGCCGATGGGTTGGTGGAGTTACTGGGCCGGGCGGATTTCCAGGTCAAGATCAACGGGCTTCGGGTGGAGCTGGGCGAGATCGAGGCGGTGCTGCGCGCCCACCAGTCGGTGGCTCAGGTCGCGGTGATGGCCCGTCAGGGCCGCCTGGCCGCCTACATCGTCCCCGCCACGTCCACAGAGGTGGATGTCGAGAACTTACGGGCTTACGCGGCCACACGCTTGCCGGCGTTCATGGTGCCCGCGGCGTTCGTGGTGATGGAACGCCTGCCGTTGACGCCCAACGGCAAGCTGGACCGGGGCGGGTTACCCGACCCGCGGCTCGGCGGGACGGGTACGGGGTATCGCGCGCCGCGCTCGGCGGTGGAGAAGACCCTGGCCCAGGTGCTGGCGCACGTGCTGGAGGTGGAACGGGTCGGGCTGGACGACGAGTTCATCGCACTCGGCGGTGACAGCATCCGCGCGATCCAGCTCACCAGCCGCGCCCGCGCCTACGGCCTGCACATCACCGCCAAGCAGGTGCTCCAGTCGCGCACTCTGGCCGACCTGGCCGCGAGCGTCACGGACACGGCCACGGAGCCCGCGGCCATCGGGGGCGCGGTCGCGGTCGTCGGGAAGGCGACCGTGGGGGACGCGCCCGTCAACGGCACAGCGGCCGGGAACTCGCACGGGGATGACGGCGACCCGGGCGGGGTTCTGAGCGGTGACGGCATTCCGGGCGGTGACGGGCGCGGTTCCGGGCCGTTGGTCGAGGTCAGCCAGGAGGACATGGACTACTGGGGCCAGGACCATCCGCACATCTCGGATGTGTGGCCGGTTACGCCGTTGCAGGCGGGCATGCTGTTCGAGTCGATGCTGAACGACAGCGGTCACGACGCCTACCACCTGCAGACGGTCTACCACCTGTCCGGCGAGGTGGACCCGGTGAGGATGCGGGCCGCGGCGCAGGCCGTCCTGGAGCGTCACCCCAACCTGCGTGTCGCGTTCGTCGAGGACGAGCTCGGCGACACGGTGCAGATCGTGGTGGACGGCGTCGAACTGCCCTGGAAGCACCTGGACCTGGGAGAACTCGCCGAGGACGAGCGGGACGAGGCGTTCCGGCGGTTCCTCGCCGAGGACGAGGTGTCCAGGTTCGCGCCCGGCACGGCTCCGCTGCTCCGTATGACGCTGGTCCGGCTGGGCCCCGGCCGTACGGCGCTCGTGCTCACGATCCACCACGTGCTGATCGACGGCTGGTCGGAGCACGTGCTGGGGCGGGACCTCGTCAAGCTCTACGCGGCGGACGGGGACGCCTCCGCGCTGCCGCCCGCCCGGCCGTACCGTGATTTCCTGGCCTGGCTGTCGCGGCAGGACCGTGAGGCGAGCGCCAAGGCGTGGGCCGAGGAACTCGCGGGCGTGGACGGCCCCACCACCGTGCTCCCGGCGCTCGCCGCCCCGCGCGCCGCCGCGGAGGAAGCGCCGGGCGGTGTCGGAGAGGTCGTTCTCCCGGTGTCCGTGGCGGACGCCCGGGCGTACGGCAGGCGGTGCGCCGAGCTGGGCGTGACGCTGAACACGCTGGTGCAGGGCGCCTGGGCCGTGCTGGTCTCGGCGCTGACGGGGCGGGAGGACGTCGTGTTCGGCGCCGTCGTCTCCGGCAGGCCCGGGACGCTGGCGGAGGTGGACGGGATGGTGGGCCTGTTCATCAACACCATCCCGGTACGCGTCCGCCGCGCGCCGGACGCGACGGTGGCCGAGTTGCTGACCGGCTTGCAGGCCCGGCAGATCGCGCTGCTGGACCATCACCACCACAGCCTGGGCGAGATCCAGCGGGCGGCGGGTTTCGACACGCTCTTCGACACGCTCGTGGCGTTCCAGTCCTACCTGTGGAACCGCGAGGACGACGCGGGCGCCGGAGGAGTCGAGCTGACCGGGGTGGACTCGATCGGCGGCAACAGCTACCCGCTGACCCTGGTGGTCGAGGCGGGCCGCATGATCCTGCAGTACCAGCGGCATCTTCTCGACCAGGACACGGCCGAAAGGGTCGCCGCCGGGTTCCGCTCGGTGCTGGACCAGATGGCGTCCGACCCCGCTCGCCGCCTCGGCACGCTGGAGGTGCCGCCGCCCGACGGCAGGTGACCGCGCGGGCCGCTCGGCATGGGTCGCTCTGACCTGCTGCGATGCCGGGCGGCTCACGCGCGTCGCAAGAACAAGACTGCTATTTCCTGAATTGCCGCCGCACGCTGGACGGGCTTCGGAAACCGCTCCCAGGACAAGGCGACAAGACGGTGACTTCACAAGACCCGGAACACGGCGACCAGACCGCGCACGAGCAGGCGTACGTGACGCGGCTCTACGGGCGGCTTGACGCGCTGCGCGCCCAGACACGCGCCCGGCTGGCCGAGGTGTCGCACGACACCGGCGGCACGGCCCAGGCGCGCACGGAACGGGATGTCGCGTTCGGCGAGCACACCCGGAGGCTGGCCCGGCTCGACGCGGCCGAGAACCGGCTGTGCTTCGGCCGACTCGACCTCGGCGGGGGCGAGCGGCGCTACATCGGCAGGATCGGGCTGTGGCCGGAGTCCGGAGACGGCGACCCGCTGCTCGTGGACTGGCGCGCCCCCGCCGCCCGCCCCTTCTACGTGGCCACCCCGGCCGTCCCGAAGGACGTACGGCGGCGGCGCCACATCCTCACCCGGGGACGCCGCGTGGTGAGCGTGGACGACGAGACCCTCGGCGAGGACGGCGACGCCCCGGCGGCGGAAACCCTGGCCGGGGAGGCGGCGTTGCTGGCCGCGCTGAACACCGGGCGTACCGGGCGGATGCCCGACGTCGTGGCGACCCTGCGGGCGGAGCAGGACGCGGTCATCCGCTCCGACCATCGCGGGGTGCTGGTGGTGCAGGGCGGCCCCGGCACCGGCAAGACGGCGGTGGCGCTGCACCGCGCCGCCTACCTGCTCTACGACCGTCCCCGGCTGGCGTCCCAAGGGGTGCTGGTCATCGGCCCGAACCCCACGTTCCTCCGCTACATCGGCCAGGTGCTGCCCGGCCTGGGGGAGACCGGCGTGCTGTCGGCCACCGTCGCCGACCTGTTCCCCGGCGTCCGCGCGGACCGCGCCGAGCCGGCGGCGGAGGTCAAGGGCCGCGCGGTGATGGCCGAGGTGCTGGCGGCGGCCGTGCGCGAATACCAGGCGCCGCCCGGCGCCGAGGTCCGCGTCGAGTTCGACACCGAGACCCTCGTCCTGGAGCCCGAGGTCATCGCGCGGGCCGCCGCGCGGGCGCGTGCCTCCCGCCTGCCGCACAACCAGGCGCGCCCGGGGTTCGTCGCCACGCTCGTCGGCCACCTCGCGCGCCGCCTCGCCGAGCGGACCCGTGAGCTGGCCGACCGCATCGAGGCCGACGTGGCCGGGATCCTCGCCGAGGCGGACGTGGACCGCGCCGTGCGGGCCGACCTCGCCGCCCTGGGCCTGCCGGAGGAGCCCGAGACGCCCCGGCAGGAGATCGGCGGCGAGGACGACGTCCGCGACCTGCGCCGCGCCCTCGCGTCGGATCCCGCCGTGCGGCGGGCGCTGGACGCGCTGTGGCCCGCGCTGACGCCACGGCGCCTGCTGGAGGACCTGTTCTCCGACCCGCGCCGGCTCGCCGCCGTCGCCCCGGGGCTGGACGAGGCCGAGCGGGCGTCCCTGGTCCGGGCGCCGGGCGGCTGGAGCACGGCGGACGTGCCGCTGCTGGACGAGGCGGCCGAACTGCTCGGCGTGGACGACCGGGCGGAACGGGCACGGGCGGCACGGGATCGTGCCCGGCGGGTCGCCTACGCCCAGGGCGTCCTGGACATCGCCGCCGCCGACGACGACGGGGAGGTCCTCACGGCCGGGGACCTGCTGGACGCCCGGCGGCTCGCCGACCGGCACGAGGAGTCCGGGGACGCGACGGTGGCCGAACGGGCGGCCGTGGACCGCACCTGGACCTTCGGGCACGTGATCGTGGACGAGGCGCAGGAGCTGTCGGCGATGGCGTGGCGCATGGTGATGAGGCGCTGCCCCGGCAGGTCGATGACGCTGGTCGGCGACCTGGCCCAGACGTCGGACGCGGCCGGCGCGACGTCGTGGGACGAGGTGCTGCGCCCGTACGCGGGCGACCGGTGGCGCCTGGCCCGGCTGTCGGTGAACTACCGCACCCCGGCGGAGATCATGGACGCCGCCGCCGGCCTCGCCGCGGACCTCGGCGTCGAGGCGGCGCCCCCGCGGTCGGTGCGCAGGACGGGTGTGCTCCCGTGGCGCGCAGCCGCCCGCGACCTGCCCGCGGTGCTGGCCCGCCACGCGGCCCGCGAGGCGGCGGCGCTGCGCGGTGGACGGCTCGCGGTGATCGTCCCGGACGGCCGGCGCGACGAGCTGGTCGCCGCCGTCCGCGCCGCGGTGCCCGGGGCGGCCTTCGGCGCGGATCCCGATCTGACGGCCCCCGTCGTCGTCCTCGGGGTCAGGCAGGCCAAGGGGCTGGAGTTCGACGCGGTGCTGATCGCCGACCCGGCCGCGATCCTGGCCGCGTCACCGCGCGGCCGTAACGACCTGTACGTGGCGATGACGCGGGCCACCCGGCGGCTCGGCGTCCTGCACCCGGGTCCTCCGCCCGCCGAGATCGCCGACGCCGTGCCGGAACTCCGGGAGGCCGCGGACGACGGCCCGCACGCCGGCGGCGCCGAACCCAGGGACACCGGTCAGGGGGTGTAGATCTCCTGGAACTTCACGATCTTGCCCTTGTAGACGGTGATCAGTGCCGGGCGCGGGTACGCCTTCATGCGCGACACGAGCACGTCGCGCGCGCAGCGCTTGTCGCCCACACTCTGCCGGTTCACGGTCGGCTCGCTCTGCTTCCGGCATCCGAGGGCGCTGTAGAAGGCCACCTTCGACGAGACCGGCGAGGCGTACACCCTGACGTCGCCCTCCGGCGGGCCGGTGAACCAGCCCTCGGTGTTGCCGGACCTGTCCTTCACCCACTTGATCGGCTTGTACTCCGCCACCCCGGCGCGGTAGTGCGTGACCCAGCCGCGCAGGACGCCGTCGTGCCGCGGCGAGATGTGCTTGGTGAAGTCGTGGTGCGGGTCCGGCTGGAAGGTCGTGCCGAACACCTTGGGCGGCGTGAACTTCGGGATCGTGGCGGCGTCGGCGGTGACCGTCCCCACGGCGAGCGCGGCGGCCACCGTCGCGGTGACCGCCGCGGCGCGCGCGAGAGCGCCGAACGCGGTCCGTTTCCTGAAAGTCTCCATGTCAGGTGAGAGTGCGCAACCCGGCCGCCGGTTCGCGCCCTCGGCCGTGATTCGTTTCACAGCGGTCACGAGGGCACGGCGCGGGTGTAGCGGCCGGCGAGCGCGCGGATGTGGTCGACCAGCTCGGACGGCCCGGTGACCTCGACGACCTCGGCGGGGGCGTGGACGACGTCTCGCGCCCGGTACCGCCAGGCCGCCGCGGAGGCTCCCCGCGCCCCGCGCAGGCCGGACGGGATCACTCCCGTCCGGCCTTTCCCGGCCTGGTTCAGCCGGAGACCATGAACTTCATCGTCCGGGTCGCCGGCCCACGCGCACGCGCTGCAGGTCTTCTCCGATCACGAGGGTGCCGTCGTAGTCCCGCTTGATCGTCGACCGCCAGTGCCCCACCGGGATCTTCGGCGGCGTGGGCGAGGAGAGCGTGAGCGGCACGATGTGCGACAGGGCGAGGGTGCGCGCTCCGGCCCGCGTGGCGACATCACCGATCTGCGTGATGTCGGTGTGGCAGCCGCGCAGACCCTTCACCATGAATTCCGCCATGCCGCGGTCCAGCATGCTCTGACCGTCCATGATCTCGTGCACCAGCACGTCGGTGTTCCGGGCCAGCTCCACGAGGTTGTCGCTCGGCGTGGTGTCGCCCGAGAACGTGACGCTGCCGTGGTCGGTGTCGAACCGGAAGCCGAACGCCGGGAAGGGCCAGTAGTGGTTGACCAGCGTGGCACTCACGCGCACGCGGTTGTCCTCGTACACGGTGAAGGGACGCATCCGGGGCGGTGACGGCAGGTCGGCCGTCGCGTTCACCGAAAGGTCGTGGGGCACGATGAGGTCCCGGATATCCGGTCCGAACGCGGCCTTGATGCCCTGGCTGTTCGTCGTGGTGGCGAACGCGGCCAGCACTCCGTTGTGGACGTCGGTCATGCCCGGGTGCGGGTTGTCCGGTTGGATCAGCTCCACCCCCGGCATCGGCACCCCGGGCGGCAGGCCCAGTGACGGCGGGCCGTAGACGTGGAGCTGACCGGCATAGCCGTACTGCTGTCCGGGCAGTGGTCGTCCGAACAGCATCAGCGGCAGGTAGTCGCTGAAGTGGTCGGCGTGGAAGTGGGTCACGAACAGCGCCCGCAGCATCCCATGGGTCACGCCGGCCGCGTACATCTGCCGGACCACGCCGCTCCCGCAGTCGACCACGTACGCCGCACCGTCGACCACCACGACCTGCGAGGTCATCTGCCGGTCCGTCATGGGGATCGGACCGCCGCCGGTGCCCAGCAGCACCACGTTGGTACCGGACCAGTCCTGCTTGCCCGGCCCTGCCTGGGCCGATGCCGCGTTCGCCGCGGCGGGGGTGAGCGCGGCGCCGGCCAAGGAGGCCACACCCGCCCCGCCGAGCGCGCCGACGGCCTTGAGTAGGCTGCGTCGCGAGCTGCCTGATTCGGGCGTCGCGCAGCAGGGGGACACGGGGGTATTCGTCATGAGACCACTTCCTTATGTGCCCGCCGACGCTATGTCCCCCAGGCCACGGGGCACTTCCCCCGCCGTGTTCTAATCGCGGGCCGGATGATGCGACACAGTGTCTGAGGAGGATACCTGGCGCGGTTAGAACATCTCACTTTCGCTGTTGCCTCATGCGGTCTGGGTGTTATAGCTTCTAACTGAAGCGAGTGGTGCTAACTCGCCCCTCGGGTCAGCCAAGGAATGAGGAGAACGGTCATGATGGACACCAGCCCCTCCACCGCGCCGAACCGGCGGACGCCGGCCGGCGTCGCGCGATCCCTCCGCCGGGGCTCGCGGCGCTCCGCTCTCGTCGCGATCCCGCTGGTCGCCGCGGGGCTCCTTGGCGCCGTCGCCCTACCGGCCGGTGCGGCCGCCGCCGGTCAGAGGGCGACGGCCGGTCATGTCGCCCCGGGTTCGCTGACCTGTCGGGGTGAGGGCATCGATCCGGCCGCGAAGCTGCGCCATCGGACCGAGACCTTCATCAAGGCGCCGCTGAGCACCGTCTGGAAGTTGCACACCGACGTGGAGGGCTGGCCCTCGTGGCAGGGGGCCGTCACCGGCATGAGGCGGCTGGACCCGGGGCCGCTGCGGGACGGGTCGCGGTTCCGGTGGACCACTCCGGCGCCCGCCACGCCCTCGACGCCCGCCACCACCCTGGTCATCACCTCCACCGTCCAGCAGATCAAGCAGAACAGGTGCGTCCGCTGGACCGGGCCCGCGATCGGCGAGGGGCTGCGGATCGACCGGGGCGTCCACGTCTGGAACTTCGTCAAGGTCACGGGCGGCGTCGTCGTCCGCACCGAGGAGAGCTGGACCGGCGACCAGATCGAGGCCGACCCGGACACCGCCATCCGCTACCTCGCACCGGGTCTGGACGCGTGGTTGGCCGACCTCAAGACCGCCGCCGAGGCCCGCTCCGGTCGGCACTGACCTCGCGACACACGACCCCGGGGCGCTGGCGCTTACTTGGGGAGGGGTTGGACGTGGATGTTGCCGCAGGCGTCTATGGAGATCAGCTCGCGGCGCTGGATGCCCGACTTACTGGCGTGGACGGCCCAGACGATGGCCCACACGAGGCACGTCAAGACGGTGATCGCGGCGTGGGCGACGTGGACTCCGGGGTTGAGCGGCTCGCCGTAGGTCAGGACGGCCTGCCAGCCGTGCCGGCTCTCCAGGCGCCAGCCCATGGCGAGGCGCTGGGTGATCTGCTGGTCGAGGATCTGTTGCAACTGGTACGGCGGCAGCGGCTCGCCCTGGTATCCGGAGTCGCCCACGGGCGGTAGGTGGGACCCCTGCGGGGAGACCGGTCCCTGCGCGTACGGCCCCTGGGAGTACGGCGTCTGTGCGTACCCTCCTGGTTCGTATGGCCCCTGAGAGTACGGCCCCGGCGAGGGGGAGCCCGGTGGATACGACCCCGGCGCGTAGGCGCCCTGGGAGCGGGGGTCCGGCATGTGCGGGGTCTGCTGCCAGGGGGTGTGTCGCTGGGGGTGGGACGGCGGGTAAGGGGTGGCCTGGAGGTCTCTGACGAGGTCCTGGAGGTCGCCGCGGTAGCGGGCGGTCTGGGTGCGTTCGAGGCGGTCGTCCAGCTCTTCGCGGGTGAGCCGGCCGGTTCCGTACGCCTCGCTGAGGAGGGCGGTGACCTGGTCGCGGTCGGCGTCGTCGGCGCGAAGGTTCGGGTTGCCGTGCACCATGGTTACCCTCTCCAGGATCCGGTGAAATATTGATATGTCACGCCATATGTCCGGAGATTACGCAAACCGTCACGATCGCCGTGAACCCCCGGGCTGCCACCGACGAGTCGGCGGGGCCGGCCCGAAGCGCGGGTGCCGAACTCGGAAACCTTAGATGGTTTCTCCGTGCTTCGAGATGGATTCGCCACTTTTATGAGCCGAACCCGGCTTACTCCGGCCACTCGCCGTACGGGCCCGCCGGCGTGAGCGGTGTCCCGGACGGCGCCGCGCGGGCGGGCCGCCCGGGACACCTGCGCCCCGCCGTCCCGGGAGTGACCCCGACAACGACACGGCATCGCCGGGGTGGTTCAGCGGTCGAGCTGGTACTGCACGAACATCAGCCGGTTGCGCTCCTCGGCGGACAGCTCGTACGCCTCGCACAGTGCGGAGACGTCGCGGGCGGTGGGACGGACGCCGCCGCTCTCGATGCGGGTGACGCGCTGCTCGTCGATGCCCGCGCGCCGCCCGGCGTTGGCGAGGGACAGCCCGGCGCCCTCGCGCAGGCGCCGCAGCTCGGCGGCCAGGTAGGCGCGCGTCACCGGGGCGGGCGCGGCGGTGGTCTGGGACCGCGCGGCCACGCCGGACGGCTCGGGCGTGGAGTCGGGCAGCAGCGCGGAGATGACCAGCACGATTATGGCGAACGCCGTGAGGACCGCACCCGCGGTGATGACGGTGCGGGTGGGCAGCCGGCGGATATGGGCTCTGACGGTGACCAGCCGGCCATTGCTCAACCGGCGGACATACTCTCTGACCCTGACTTTCCTCATCTCCTCGACCGTACGGAATTCCTGAACGGCCAACATAGACCGGCACCGGTCATGTTTACCTGACTTCCGCGCGGTTCGCGGCCCTGACGCCGCGCTGAAAACCGGAAATAGAGTTATGGGCGGTTATGCGGTGAAAGACGGATAACCGGATGGAAGCCCGCGGGCGTCACGGCGCGGTGAAACCGGGCAGCAGGGACGGCAGCTCGGCCGCGCCGCGCGGGGTGACGGTGAGCTCGCGCGCGCCCTCCGCCGGCGTCACCAGCCCGCGCGCGACGAACGCGTCGAGCACGGCCTTGCCGAGGACGCCGCCGAGATGGGGCAGGCGGTGCGTGCGGTCCAGGCAGGCGGTGGCGAGCTTGCGGCGCCCGGGGCGCACCGCGTCCAGGTCCACGCCCAGCGCGGCGAACAGGGACGTGTCGCGCCCGAGGGCGAGCGCGCTGTCGCGGCCGTCGGGCGGCTGCAGGGCGCCCCGCTCGACGAGCGTGGCGAACAGGGTGACGCCGAGCAGCCCGGCCGCGTGGTCGTAGCAGGTGTGGGCGAGGTCGCGCGCGGTCGCCCGCCACCCGGCGGTCGCGGCGAGGTCGGTGTGCGCGTACCTGGCCAGGGCGGCGAGCACGTCGGCGAGGCCGGGGGAGGCCACCTGGTAGACGGCGTGCCTGCCGGTGCGCACGGCCGTGACCAGCCCGCTCTCGCGCAGCCGCGCGAGATGATTGCCGAGGCGCGGCGCGGACACGCCGAGCGCGTCGGCGAGCTGGGTGAGCGTGTGCGGCCCTTCCGCGGACAGGAGCTGGAGCGCGGTGAGGCGCACGGGGTCGGCCAGCTCGCGGGTCAGGGCGATGACGGACGCGAGGACGGGCTCGCGCGAGTCGACCCATCCGCTCATCGCACACCCCCTCCTCTCATGCCTCAGCCTATCAAGCTTCACGAAATCCTGAAGGATGGCTGTTTGACGGGCAGGTCGACGGTTACGTTCATCTTTAACGTAAACCTGAAAGGTGGATGTGCCATGGTCGTCGCGCCGAGCCGGGGGGACGAGCGCCGGGACGAGGCCCGCACGGCGGCGGGGCTGCGGCGCCTGCTGTGGGGGCGGGGCGTCTCCGCGCTCGGGGACGGCCTGTGGTTCACCATCTGGGCGCTGTACTTCACCCGCGTCCTGCACATGCCGCCCGTCGCGGTCGGCGCGGCCATGGCGGTCGCGGGCGGGCTCGGCCTCGCCATGGCGATCCCGCTCGGCGCCCTGGCCGACCGGTTCGACGCCCGCCTGGTCCTGGTGTCGGTCACGGTCGTGCGCGGCGTGGCGATGGCCTGTTACGCGCTTCCCGCGGACATGTGGGTGTTCGTGCTGGTCACCGCCGTGTTCGTGGGCCCGGCCAACGGCGCGACCGCCGTGCGCACCGCGCTGGTCGCCGCCCTGGTGCCCGGGACCGAGGCGCGCGTGGCGGCGCTGGCGCGGCAGCGCGTCGCCCAGCACGTGGGGTACGCGCTCGGGGCCGCGGCGGGCTCGGTGGTGCTGGCGGCCGACGACGCCTCGGCATACGTCGTGGCCGTCGTGGCGAACGCCGCGAGCTTCGCGGTGCTCGCCACGCTGACGCTCGCGGTCCCCGCCACGCCCGCGCGCCCGGCGCGGGAGAGCCGCCCGCGGGCCGGGCTGGTGCTGCGCGACCGTCCCTACCTGGCCGTCATGGGCGTGACGTCGCTGCTGTCGCTGTGCTGGGCCATGGTCTCGACCGGGCTGCCGCTGTGGATCGCCGGGTCCACACGGCTGCCGCTCTGGCTCAGCGGCGCGGTGGTGTTCGCCGGCTCGGCGGGGATCGCCGCGCTGCAGATCTTCGTGACCCGGTTCACCGAGACGGTCGCCCGCGCGGCCCGCACCGTCGTCTGGGCGGGCGTCTTCCTCGCCGTGAGCTGCGTCCTGCTCGCCACCACGGGCGGGGGCTCGGGCGCGTGGGGGATCGCGGTGGTGATGGCCGCGGCGCTGTTCCACCTGGCCGGCGAGCTGGGCTACGTCGGGGGGAGCTGGGGCCTGTCGGTGGCCCTGATGAGAGAGGACGCGCGGGGCGCCTACCAGGGGGCGTCGGAGGCGGCCACGGCCACGGTGCAGATGTTCGCGCCGGCGGTGTTCACGCTGGCGCTGACGACGTTCGCGGCGGGCGGGTGGCTGCTGGTGGCGGCCGTCTTCGTGGCGGTCTCGCTGCCCGTGCCCGCGCTCGCGCGCTGGGCCGGGCGCACCCGGTGACGACGGTCACGGCGCGCCCGGCCCGCGGGGCACCGCGGAACCGCTCCGGCCCTCGAAGTCTCAGGACTTCGGGACCTCAGAACGTCAGGACTTCAGGCCGAAGGCGAGGAAGACCGAGCCGTCCGGGTTCGGGTAGGGGGTGAAGAAGTAGCCGGACTGGACGTACACCATGCCGTGCGAGACCACGGCGCCGCCGCCGCCCGACACCGCGCCGCCGCGTCCGGGCAGCCCGTTGACGCCCTGGACCTTCTGGATGGTGTCGTAGGCCCACAGCACCTCGCCGGTGCGCGCGGAGTAGGCGCGCAGCTTGCCGTCCATGCTGCCGAGCCAGACCAGGCCGGGCGTGGTGCTCACGGCCGGGCCGTGGCCGAGGCGGCAGACGTTCGGGAACTGCGCCGCGCCGCCGGTGGTGCAGCCGTCGGACGGGTTCGGGGTCTGCCACAGCAGGTGGCCGGTCAGCGGGTCCAGCGCGAACAGGGTGCCGGGGTTGGCCATGTACGTCGAGACGTACAGCCGCTCGCCGTCGAAGCTGGTGCCCCACTGCACGCCGGACAGGCCGCCGCCGGGCATCGGCGTGGAGAGCTGCCGCTGCCAGATGATCTTGCCGGTGCGGGCGTCGAGAACGTGGAAGACGCCGGCCTTCTGGCCGATGCCGATCAGCGTGCGGCCGTGGGCCCTGATGATGTTCGGCGAGGCGCCGAGGTCGAAGTCCAGCGCGGTGCCGTCGGGGAAGTTCGGGCAGTACTGGCGGTCCTCGGGCGTGGGCAGCGAGCACTCGATGCGCCAGGTGTCCACGTCGGTCATCTTGCGCGTCCAGCGGGGACGGCCGGTGTCGGCGTTGATGGCGAGCACCGAGTCGTAGTGCCCGGCGCTGCCGGTGTAGTTCTGGCCGGTGCCGACGTAGACGGTGCGGGTGACCGGGTCGATGGCGGGCGAGCTCCACACCCCGGCCCCGGACGGCCCGTACTTCGGCTGGCCGTTCGGCCACGTGCCGTCCTGCTCGGCCTTGGGCGTGGTGTAGAAGCGCCAGATCTGCTTGCCGGTGTCGGCGTCCAGGGCGTTGAGGTGGCCGCGGAAGGTGCAGCAGGCGTGCTCCTTGCCGAGGATGTTCTCGCCGCTGGACACCCCGACGTACACCCGGTTGCCGTGGACCAGCGGGGAGCTGGTCACGATGGCCGTGATGGTGTCGTCGAGCCGCTGCGACCAGGCCAGCTTGCCGGTGTGCTGGTCGACGGCGTAGAAGTAGCCGCGGCTGTCGCCGAAGTACACCTTGCCCCTGGCCACGGCCGGGCCGTCCTGCACCGAGGTGCGGCCCTCGCCGACGGTGGTCAGGTCGAACTCCCACCTGGCCGCGCCGGTGGCGGCGTCGCGGGCGTACAGCTTGCCGTCGGGCGAGCCGAAGTACACGGTGTCGCCGACGACGGCGGGCTGGCTGCGGGGGAAGCCCGCCGCCCTGGGGTAGGCGAACGCCCACTTCAGTTCGAGGCCGCTCACGTTCTGCGGGGTGATCTTGCGCTCGTCGGGGTTGTGGCGCAGGCCGCGGGGGTCCTTCTGCCACATCGGCCAGTCGCCGCGACCGCCGTGCCCGAACTCGGACGCCGTGTCGGACGCCGTGTCGGACGGTGGCGCCGGGGCCGTCACCGACCCGGTCGCGGATGGTGCGCTTAACACGGTGAGACAGAGCGCGACGAGCGCCACTCCCGCGCGGGAGAGCCGTCTGCGGTTCATGTCCCCTCCTAGTCGACGTAGGGCGCGTGCCTGTTCCAGAACGCGCAGTTGTGCTGCCTGGCGATCTCGCGCGTGGCCGCGCTGTCACCGGCGGGGACCAGTGACATGACGGCCGGGTCCCCGTGGGTGTACCGGGGCCACAGCGGTGTGCCGTCCACGGTCGGGTTGCCGGTGCGGGCGAAACCCGTCCACTGCGCGACGATCTGGTTTCCGAAGGTGCGCTGGTTGGCGCTGATGTCGGAGCGGGGCGGGCCGTACAGGAACGGGACCTCGCTGATGTGGTAGGCGCCGTTCGGCTTGGTCTGGTCGAGGAAGAACAGCGGCGGCGGGTCGGCGTTGTCGACCTCGAACGCGTACACCGGGATCCGCCGCGACAGCCGCTCGTCGTTGAGCAGCGCCGGGCAGACCGAGTTGCTGTCCGCCACGATCGTCCGGTAGGCGATGAACGCCGCGGGCTCGGGGAACCTGTTCAGCGGGTAGCGGGCGAACACCTCGGGCGCGAGGGACCCGTACTGCTGCTTCACCAGCGCCTCGTACTGCTCGGGGGTCGTGGCCGGCGCGAGCTGCACCTCGTCGCGTCCCACCCCGTGCATCAGCGCGACCCTGTTGACCTTGCCCTTCGCGAACGCCTCCGCGGGGGACATGGTCAGGATCCTGCCGTCCACGATGGGGGCGAGGGTCCCGCGGTCGGGCGCGAGGCCGTCGGAGGACTGGTCGAGCAGAGTCTTGACGGGCAGCGCGCGCAGGCAGGCGGCCACGTCGGCGGTCTGCTCGCACTTGAGCGCGGTGGCGAAGCGCGCGCCCTGGGCCTGGGCCTCGGCCTGCGTGGGCAGGGCGGACTTGCAGTCCTGCGTCTGCCAGGTGGTGTCGCCGCCGCGCAGCGAGTTGTACTCGCCGCTCTGTACGATGCCCTTCTGGAACAGCCCGGCCGCGGTGGGCGAGGCGGTGTGCGCGCAGACGCTCGACCCGCCCGCGCTGGCTCCGAAGATCGTGACGTTGCGCGGGTCGCCGCCGAAGCGGGCGATGTTGTGGCGCACCCAGCGCAGGGCCTCCTGCTGGTCGCTCAGCGCGTAGTTGCCCGCGTTGGGGCCGAGCGCCTTGTGCGACAGGAAGCCGAAGATGCCGAGCCGGTAGCCGACGCCGACGTGGACGACGTTCCCGGCCTGGGCCAGGTAGGCGCCGGGGCCCGGGGAGCCGAAGCGGAAGCCGCCGCCGTGGAACTCGACCATGACGGGGAGCCCTCCCGCGCCGGTGTCGGCCGGTGTGGCGATGTTGAGCTTGAGGCAGTCCTCGTTCTCCGAGGGCTGGCCGAGCACGCCCGCCTGGGGACAGGCGCTGCCGCGCTCGGTGGCCTGCAGGACGTCGGTCCACGGCGCGTGCCGCTTGGCGGGTGACCAGCGCAGGTCGCCCACGGGGGGTTCGGCGTAGGGGACGCCGAGCCAGGAACGTACGCCGTCGCCGGTCGTCCCGCACACCTGTCCGGTGTCGGTGGCGACCGTTGTGCCGGGGGCGCAGGCGGGGGCGGAGCGGGACGCCGCCTGCGTTGGAGTCATCATGCCGAGCAACGCGAGTGCCACGAGCGCGCTCAGCCCGTACTTAGGCTTCATGATGCGCTTCCCTCAGCTGATCGTTTGGGGTCATACAGAGCATGACAAGGCGAGTCAGATCGATCAATGGCGGTGGTCATACCGGTGCGCCATAACGCCGGGGTGATCGGCAGGGGTCGCTACTCCGCGCGCTCGTACCAGCGGGCGCCGTAGTTCTCCCAGGTCGGAGGGGTTCCGGGCAGGTCGGAAACCCGGGCGGGGGCGCGCAGCCCGTCGAGGGCGATGGCGAGCAGACGGTCGCAGACGCCGGCCTGCTCGGGGGCGCGGCGGGGGATCCTGCTGAGGTGCTCGACCAGATACGACACGTCCAGCGGGGCGAGGTCGCCGCGCACGCTGCCGTCCGCGCGGCCCCGCGCGGCGAGCTCCTCGATCAGCTCGCGGCCGAGCTCGGCGGCGGCCGTCATCTCGTCGGTGACGGCGATCGTGCCGGCGGCGGGGGCGAGCGCGCCGACGCGGGCGGCGACGCATCTGCGGACGTAGTGGGCGATGGCCGACCATCCATCGCCGTCGCCGGCGAGCGCCTCGCGGGCGGCGGCGATCGACTCGCGCATGGACAGCAGGCACAGCCGCTGCAGGAGTTCCTCCTTGCTGCCGTACCTGCGGTAGAAGGTCGCGATGCCGACGCCGGCCTCCTCGGCGAGCGCGGCCATGGGGGCGCCCGCGCCCTGTTCGGCGAAGACGGTGCGCGCGGCCTCCAGCACGAGGTGGTCGTTGCGCTCCGCCTCGGCCTGGCGGCCCCACCGCCGCCGGGACGGCTCCGGCTGTCTCGTCGCGCTCACCCGGAGATTCTAGCGAACGGAGTGAATTGCTCCGTTATGTTAGTCGGAGCGATTCACTCCGATAGATGATTCCAAGGAGAGGAGCGGTCATGCGTGCGGTATGGCTACGGGAGTTCGGCGGCCCAGAGGTGCTCGTGCCGGGGGAGGCCCCCGAGCCGATCCCCGGCCCGGGACAGGTGGTGATCGAGGTGGCCGTGATCGGCATCCCGTTCATCGAGACCCAGGTCAGATCGGGGTCGGCGCCGGTGCCGCTGCCCCGGCTGCCGATCATCCCGGGCAACGGGGTGGGCGGCACGGTCGTGGCGGTGGGGCCAGGCGCCGACCCGGGGCTCGTGGGGACGCGCGTGGTGACCTCGCTCGGCGGCTCGGGCGGCTACGCCGAGCGGGTCGCGGCGGGCGTGGACGGCCTGATCCCCGTGCCGCCGGGGCTGGAGCTCGCCCAGGCCGTCGCCCTGCTGGCGGACGGCCGCACCGCGATGGGTCTCGCCCGGGCGGCGGCGCTCAGGCCCGGCGAGTGGGCGCTGGTCGAGTCGGCGGGCGGCGGGGTCGGAAGCCTGCTCGTCCAGCTCGCCGTCAACGCCGGAGCCCGGGTGGTCGCCGCGGCCGGCTCGGCGCGCAAGCTCGACCTCGCCGCCGAACTGGGCGCCGAGGTCACCGTGAACTACGCCGAGGACGGCTGGGACGTCCGGGTAAGCGAGGCCGTCGGCGACGCCGGGGTCCAGGTCGTGTTCGACGGCGTCGGCGGGGCCGTCGGGCGGGCCGCGTTCGAGCTGCTGCCCCCGCGCGGGCGCTTCGTGCTGTACGGCGCGGCGGGCGGGACGGTGACGCACGCGACGGTCGCCGAGGTGTTCGCGCGCAGCCTCACCCTGATCACCGGCTGGCAGCTGTTCGCCTCGCCCGCCGACATCACGGCCATGGCCGCCGCCGCGCTGGACGAGGCCGTCGCCGGACGCCTGCGGCCCGTCATCGGGCAGACGTTCCCGCTGGAGAAGGCCGCCGACGCCCACGCCGCCATCGAGGCGCGCGCCACGCTCGGCAAGACCCTGCTGACCGTGCCCGAGTCCGTGCCGAAGGAGCGCTGAATGTCCCTCCACATCGGAGCCGGCCAGCGAGCCCACCGTGCTGCCGCACGAGCCCGGCCGCCCCGAGGCCAGGCTCACGCCGTCCACCGCCGTCCCGCCGATCCTGATCGGGGGGAACGGGCAGGTGGCGCGGCGGCGGGCGCTGGCGTACGGGGACGCTGGTTCCCCTCGGCGATCGCGCCGAGGACGCTCGCCCGCGAGGTCACGCGGCTGCGCGCGGAGGCCGCCGAGAGGGGGGCCCGCGCCGGTGGTCACGGTCGGGGTCCCCGCGGTCCTCGGCGGGCGCCGAGCGGGCCGTCCTCATGACCGGCCAGCCGGACTGGACCCGCCACTACGAGCGCATGGCGGAGGTGAACGCGGTGCTCAACGGGTGAGCGCACCGCACGGCGGTACCGCGGTGACGGTCAGGCGGTGACCGCGGCGACCGCTGAAGCGATCATCTGGGGGTTGGCCGGGACGGACACGCCCTGGACGAAGACCGTCGGCGTCGCGTTCACCCCGCGCCGCGCGGCCGCCGCCGTCACCGCCGCCGCCCAGTCCACGTACCGGTGCGCGCGCACGCACACCACGAAGCTCGGGTCCTCGACCCCGGCCGCCGGGCCGAGCGCGATCAGCTCGTCGTCGCTGAGGCCGGGGCCGCCCTCGGGGGGCTGCTCGACGTACAGCGCGTAGTGGTACGGCACAAACCCGCCGCGGTCGGCGGCGCACCCCGAGGCCGAGGCCGCCCGCGACGAGTACCGGTTGGTGGACGCGGCGTCCAGGAAGGCCATCGGGTGGTACACCAGCGTGATCGCGCGGCTCTCCACCAGCTTGTCCAGGGTCGGGCCCGAGGTGAGCGCGAACTGCTTGCAGAACGGGCACTGGAAGTCGATGTAGGCGTCCACCGTGACGGGGCCGACGCCGTGGACGATGCCGTCCCCGGTGTTGGTGGCGCCCGCGGGTACCGGGACGGGTGGACCGTCCGGGCCGTCGGGAATGCTCATGCGATTCCTTCCCGGGCGTTATGGGGCACTCACCAGTACAACGACCGGTCCGGGCCTCGGTGTTCTCCCGCGGGCACAAAGATCGAACAAAGTGTGCCGGGCATGATCCGGGGGTTCCGTTCGGCGGGAAAACGCCAGGCCGTTACGCGCCGACCAGCCACGATGGCGACGCCGACCGTACGCCAAGTTTTCGTTGACCGCATGCCAAGAGACCTGCTCCTGAATCGACGGGAAAGGAAGGAGACGGAAGATGACCAGCAGTGGCATCGGCATCGTGGGCACCGGGATCTCGGGGCTCACGCTGGCCCTGCGCCTGCAGCAGCTCGGCGTCGAGGTGACCTTGTACGCCGAGAAGACGGCCGACGAGATGCGCGCGGGCCGGCTGCCGAACACGGTCGCGCGCATGCGGCGCGCCCAGGAGCGCGAGGAGATCCTCGGCAGCGTCCACGGCAGGCTGGAGGGCAGCCTGGTCGGCGGCGCCCGCTTGCACATCGGCGGCGCGCCGCCGCTGGAGTTCCGCGGGACGCTGGCCGATCCCTTCCACGCGGCCGACTTCCGCGTCCTGCTGCCGGCCCTGTACGAGGACTACACCGCGCGCGGCGGGCGGGTCGTGGTGACGCCGGAGCCGCCGGGCGCGCGCGAGGTGGACGCCTGGTCGGCCGGGCACGAGCTGATGGTCGTGGCGGCGGGCCGCCGCTCGGTGGCCGAGCTGTTCCCCCGCGACGGGCGCCGCTCCCCCTACGACCGCCCGCAGCGCTCGCTGCTCGCTGGCCTGTACGCGGGGATGACGACGGGTGACTTCTTCAGCTACAACGTGTCGCCCGGCGGCGGCGAGGTGTTCTCGCTGCCGATGGTGGCGCACGGCGGGCTGGTCACCGGGATCCTCGTCGAGGCGATCCCGGGCGGCCCGATCGAGCCGGTGACCAAGCTGTCCTACCGCGATGACCCCGGCCTGTTCCTCCACCTGCTGGAGAAGACGCTGGCCGAGCACGCCCCCCGCCTCGCCGAGCGGATCGAGCCCGGCGCGTTCGACCTGGTGGGCCCGGACGACGTGCTGCAGGGCGGGGTGACGCCGGTCGTCCGCAGGCCCTTCGCGACGCTGCCGAGCGGGCGGGTCGCCCTGGCCATCGGGGACGCGTGGGTCACCAACGACCCGATCACCGGGCAGGGCGCCAACCTCGGCTCGCACTGCGCCTGGGTCACCGCCGACGCCATCGCCCGGGGCGGCCCGTACGACGAGGGGTTCGCCCGGTCGCTGGCGACGGAGATGTGGAAGGTCGCGGGCCCGGTGACCGACTGGACGAACGCGTTCCTCGGCGCGCCGGGCGATCACGTGCTTCGCTTGTTCGCCGCCGCGGCGCTGGACCCGTTCGTGGCCGACCACTTCGTCAACCTGTTCGGTGACCCGGTGCGGGCCTGGGCGCTGCTGGGGGACCCGGAGGCGGTGGACGCGCTGCTGGCATCCCGGGCAGAGGTCTTGAGCGAGGAGGGCTCACCCGCGACCGGCGAGGTGTGAGAATCTCTAAGTGGCCATTCAGGCCGGATCGCGGCATACCATGCACAGATCCGCCGAAAAGCTACGTCGGAAGAAGGGACGCACCTCCATGCCAGCGTCACAGCACGGGCCTCATGTGGAAATCCGTGTTGAGCGGCTGGAGCATTGCACCGTGCTCAGCGTCGTGGGCGAGTTCGACTTCGAGGCCACGCCGATGTTCTACGCCCACATCGACGGGGCATGGCCCTCTGACCAGGAGGGTCCCCGTGTCGTCATCGACCTCCACGAGGTGCGCTTCTGCGACTCGGCGGGGCTCGGCGCGCTCGTCTACGCGTTCAACCAGGTGACCTCGGCCAAGGGACGGCTCCTGCTGGCCGCCGTCCCTCCCCATCTGCGGCGGCGGATGCGGATCAGCGGCCTGGAGCGTCACCTGCAGTCGCGCGAGACGGTCGAGCAGGCCGTCAAGGAACTCTGCGAGCCCTGACGGGCGGGTCAGCCGGCGATCGAGACGCCGACCCCGCCCCGGGTGGTCGCGCCGTAGCGCTGCTTCTCGCGGGCGATGTCCAGCGGCTGGATGCTGGAGCGCCCGGCGATCGTCTCCTCGGTGATCAGGGACGCGGGGACCAGCCAGGAGACCTCGAACTCCAGCCCGTCGGGGTCCTTGGCGTACAGGGCCTTGGTGGTGGAGTGGTCCGAGGCGCCGACCAGCGCGCCCATCTCGCGCAGCCGTACGGCGGTCTGCTCCAGGTCCTCCAGCGTGTCGACCTCCCAGGCCAGGTGGTAGAGGCCGACGGTGGCGCTGCCCGCCTGCGAGGGGCCCGCGCCCTTGCCGAGCTGGAAGAGGCCGAGGTCGTGGTCGTTGGTGGACCCGGGGGCCTGAAGGAAGGCGGCGCCGGGGAAGCCCATGACGACGCGGAAGCCGAGGGCCCGCTCGTAGAAGGCGACGCTGCGCTCGACGTCGCGCACGTACAGGACGGCGTGGTTGAGGCGGTGGACGGGCATGGCGGTCTCCCCCATTGTTGAACTCTCAACTAATTCTAGCCCCAGTCATTTGAGAGTTCAACTATCCCGGTGGCGAGGTGGCCGACGCCGGCCGTCCGTACCATGAACTGACTCGGGAGGGCCGGACGTGGACGCGTACGCACCCAAGAAGGAAGCCACAGGGGTGACCCGCGTCGCGGGAGTCGACTCCTCGACGCAGAGCTGCAAGGTCGTCGTCAGGGACGCAGAGACCGGGGCCCTGGTCCGCGAGGGCCGCGCCCCGCACCCGCCCGGCACCGAGGTCGATCCCGGCCACTGGTGGACCGCGCTGGGCCGGGCGATCGAGGACGCGGGCGGCCTCGGCGACGTGGCCGCGCTCGCCGTGGGAGCCCAGCAGCACGGCATGGTCTGCCTGGACGAACGCGGCGAGGTCGTCAGGGACGCGCTGCTCTGGAACGACACCCGGTCCGCCCGCGCCGCCCGCGACCTGGTCACCGAACTGGGCGGGCCCCGGGCGTGGGCCGAGGCCGTGGGCAGCGTGCCCCTGGCGTCGTTCACCGTGACCAAGCTGCGCTGGCTGGCCGAGCACGAACCCGGCAACGCGGCCCGCACGGCGGCCGTGTGCCTGCCCCACGACTGGCTGACCTGGCGCCTCGCCGGAGCGCCCGGCGTCGAGGCCCTCACCACCGACCGCGGCGACGCCTCCGGCACGGGCTACTGGTCGCCCGCCACCGGCTTCTACCGCTTCGACCTGCTGGAACGGGCACTCGGCCACCGCGCGCACGTGCCCCGCGTGCTGGGACCGGCGGGCGAGGCGGGCCGGGGCGCGACGCTCACGGCGGGCGCCGCCGAGGGCGTACGGCTCGCGGCGGGCACCGGGGACAACATGGCCGCCGCGCTCGGCGTCGGCGCCCGTCCCGGAGACGTGGTCGTCTCCATCGGCACCTCGGGGACGGTGTTCGCGGTCGCCGGCGAGCCGTCGTCGGACGAGTCCGGCGCCGTGGCCGGCTTCGCGGACGCGACCGGCCGCTTCCTCCCCCTGGTCGCCACCCTCAACGCCGCCCGCGTGCTGGACGCGGCGGCCGGCGTCCTCGGCGTCACCGCCGCGGGGCTGTCCGACCTGGCGCTCCAGGCGCCGCCCGGTGCGGACGGCCTGGTCCTGGTGCCGTACCTGGAGGGCGAACGGACGCCGAACCGGCCCGGGGCCACCGGCTCGGTGCACGGGCTGCGGATGGCCAACTCCACCTCCGCCCACTTCGCCCGCGCGGCGGTGGAGGGCATGCTCTGCGGGCTCGCCGACGCGCTGGACGCGCTCGGCCTCGACCCGGCCCGGGTGCTGCTCATCGGTGGCGGCGCCAGGTCCGAGGCGGTGCGCCGCGTCGCGCCGTCGGTGTTCGGGCGCCCCGTGCTGGTGCCGGAGCCGGGGGAGTACGTCGCCGACGGGGCCGCGCGGCAGGCGGCCTGGCTGCTCGCGGGGTCGGCGGAGCCGCCGGCCTGGGCGACGGGGGCGACCCGGACGTACGAGGCCGACCCCCGGCCCGAGGTCAGGGCGCGGTACGCCGAGGCGGCCCGGGGGTGCGTCCCCGAGTGACCCTGAGGCGTTCTCAGGGGTCGGATCAGGGGCGGCACCTGATGTTCGCGGCGCCGTTTCGGGGCAGTCTGGATCACATGCTGCCCCTCAGAAGGCTTTACCCCTTGATCGCCGCCTCCGGCATGCTGGCCGGGGCGGCCATGCTCGCGGCCGGCCAGCTCGACGCCCCGTACGACCGCGTCGACCTGACGATCGGCCGGTACGCGGCGCTGGAGCACGACGGGTACACCGCGATCGCGCTGGCCCTGTTCGGGTTGTCGGTCCTGCCGTTGCTGGCGGGCCTGCGGGCCGTGCGGGCGCCCGTCTCGGGGTGGCCCGAGCGCCTGATGCTCGGCTGGGCGGGCGCGCTGACCGGCGCCGCCGTGCTGCCCGGCACCGTCGCGACGGACGTGCTGGTGGCGGTGGCCCTGATGTGCATGGCCGGGGCCTCGGCGCTGATGGTGCGCCGCTTCGGCGAGGACGCGCGCTGGACGGCGGCGGCCCGGCCGCTGGAGTGGCTGGCGCTCGGCGCGGGCGGCGGTCTCGCGGCGTTGATCTACGTGACGCTGCCGGGCCACCAGGGCATGGTGGGGCTCGTGCAGTGGGCGCTGTTCACGGTGGACATCGCGGTCGTCGCGGTCCCGCTGGTGTGGCTCGTGCGGATGGTCTGGCTGGAGTCGGTGAGCGGCGCCAGGGCCGGTCTGGAAAATGCCGCAAGGGGCGCAGGAAGTGCGACAGCGGTCCTAAGCCGACACTAGCCCCCGAAGGGATAAATTCACCAAATATCACAAATTCATCAAGAAGAGCACCCGTCACGGTGCTAGTCTCATCGGCGATCTTCACCCTCGGCTGCCGGTCCGTTACGGCACCCCGCCGACCGATGAGGTGTCATGGCATCGAGCAGGTCCATCCGATTCAAGATCACCGCCCTTCTCGTGATCCCGCTCCTCTCCCTCGCCGCCCTGTGGATCTTCGGGGCCGCGGTCACGACGCGGGAGTCCACCAACCTGCTCTCGGTCTCAGCCCTCTACGACAACGTCGGCAGGCCCGCCGAGGACCTCACCGTCGCCCTCCAGCACGAGCACGTGCTCTCCGCCGAGTACCTCGGCGCCCGCTCCCAGCGCAACCGTGACGCGCTGATCGAGCAGCGGCAGCGCACCGACGAGTACCGCGAGCGCATGCGGCGGCTCGCCCTCGGCCCCGACGCCCAGGACGCCCTCTCCACCCCCGCCATGCGGACCGGCTTCGCCGACGCGATGGCCGCGATGGACCGGATCGACGCCACCCGCTCCGCCGTCGACGTCGGCTCGGTGGACCTGCCCTCGCTCACCCGCGACTTCGCCAAGTTCTCCGACGCCATGCACCGGCTCGTCACCAGCATGAGCGTCGTCAACGACGTGTCGATCCACCAGCGCTCGCGCGGCCTCATCTCGATGGCCTACTCCAAGGAGTTCCTCACCCGGGAACGCGCGCTCGCCGCCGGGGCCCTGATCTCCGGCCGGGCGATGCTCCCCGCCGAGCAGCGGCTGTTCGCCCGCCTCGTCACCACCCGCCGCTTCCTGTTCGAACAGGCCCTCACCGAGCTGCCGGCCGGCGTCCGCGAACCCTTCGACGCGCTGGCGGCCTCCGCGTCCTTCCACCGGCTCGCCGCGATGGAGGACGCGCTGGTGACCGGGGCCGGCCTCGAATACTCCCACGCGCTGTTGCGGTCGGTCACCGACGAGGTGGACGGCTCCTACCAGCGGACGCTCACCCAGGCGGGCGAGGCCCTCGTCGCCGCCGCCCGGCCGATGGCCGTCGGCGCCTTCCTCCGCGCCGGGATCGCCGGCGTGCTCGGGCTGCTCGCCGTCGTCACCTCGCTCATCGTCGCCGTCCGCGTGGGCAGCGGCCTGAGCAGGGAGCTCACCGAGCTGAGGAACTCGGCCGCCGACCTGGCCGCCGTACGGCTGCCGCGCCTCATCGCGCGCCTGCGGCGCGGCGAACAGGTCGACGCCGACGCCGAGGCGCCGACGATCACCGTGCGCTCCACCACCACCGAGGTGCGCGACGTCGGCACGGCGTTCGGCACCGTCCAGCGCACCGCCGTCCACAGCGCCGCCGAGCAGGCCCGCGTCCGCGACACCTCCGGCAAGGTCCTGCGCAACCTCGCGCGGCGCAACCAGACGCTGCTCCAGGCCCAGCTCAAGGTGCTCGACAGCCTGCAACGCACGGTCGAGGACCCCGACGTCCTGCGCGACCTGTTCCGCGTCGACCACCTCACCACGCGCATGCGCCGGCACGCCGAGGGCCTCGTCGTCCTCGCCGGCGGCAACCCCGGGCGCACCTACCGCGAGGACGTGGCCGCCATCGACGCCCTGCGCGCCGCCGTGGCCGAGGTCGAGGACTACACGCGGGTGCGCGTGCTGCCCATGCCGAACGTCACGATCGCGCGCGCCGCCGCCGCCGACGTCATCCACCTGTGCGCCGAACTGGTCGAGAACGCCACCAGGTTCTCCCCGGCCGCCACCGACGTCACCGTGCGCGGCGAGCTGGTCGCGCGCGGCCTGGCGGTGGAGATCGAGGACCGCGGGCTCGGCCTCACCGACGAGGAGCAGCGCGCGCTGAACGCCAAGCTCTCCAGCCCGCCCGAGTTCGACCCCACCGAGACCGACCGGCTCGGCCTGCACGTCGTCGCCCGCCTGGCGTCCCGGCACGACATCCGTGTCGAGCTGCGCGGCTCCGCGTACGGCGGCACCACGGCGATCGTCCTCCTCCCCGATCCCTTGATCACCGTCCACCACGCCGCCGACCCCCCCACCCGCCCCCGCGCCCTCACCCCCGTCCCCACCCGGCTTCCCGGGACGGGGCCCGACCCCGGCGACGCGGTCCCGGACCCCGCCTTCTCCTCTGCGGATTCCTCGAACTCCTCGGATGCGCCGGGTTCCTCAGGTTCCTCGGGTTCCCCGGGCGGGGGGCTGCCCCGGCGGGTCCGTAAGAAGAGCCCCGCGGCTCAGTCCCGGCAGGAGCGGCCCCGGGCGCCGGAGGAGCGAACCCCCGAGGAAGCCAGGGCGTTGCTGAGTTCCCTGCAATCCGGCTGGCGGCGCGGACGCGCCGACGGCGAACGAGACGGCGAGGAGGTGTGAGATGTCGACAGAGCTCAACTGGCTGCTGGACGACTTCGTGGCGCGGGTGACGGACGTGCGCCACGCGATCATCCTGTCCAACGACGGCCTGCGCGTGGCCGCCTCGGGGGGACTGCTACGGGAGGACGCCGAGCATCTCTCGGCCGTCGCGGCCGCCTTCCAGAGCCTCGCCAAAGGCACCGCCATGCGCTTCGAGGGCGGCGCCGTCCGCCAGACCATCGTGGAGATGGAGGCGGCGCTGCTGTTCGTCTCCGCGGCCGGCGACGGGAGCTGCCTGGCCGTCCTCAGCGGAATGCGGGCGGACGCCGGCCTCATCGCCTACGAGATGGCCCACCTCGTCGCCCGCATGGGCCGCCACCTCACCACCCACCCAAGGGGCATGACGTGATGGACGGGCAGTATCCGGCGCTCAAGGGACGGATCGTCATGGACGACGAGATGGACTGGATCGACGACGGCCCGGTCCTGCGCCCGTACGCCCTCACCGGAGGCAGGACACCGCCCCCCGCCGCCGACTTCGACCTCCTCGCGATCGTCACCACGACCGCCGCCGCGGCCTGGCCCGAGGAGCCCGCGACCCGCGCCGCGGGCCGCCCGTCGGCCGACGTCTTCCTGCCGACCGGGCTCGGCCCGGAGCACCACCGCATCCTTGACCTCGCCCGAAGGCCGAGACGCCTGGTCGAACTGGCCGCCGAGGTGACCCTCCCCCTCGGCGTCGTCCGCCTCCTCCTCTCCGACCTCCACGCCCGCGACCTCCTCACCGTCCACCCCCCGGCCCCCGCCCCTCTGACCCACGACCCTTCCCTCCTCCACGAGGTACTCAAGGGCCTCCAGGCCCTGTGACGCCCTCGGGACAGATCCCGACCGCGCCCGTGGGAGCTTTCCAGGCTAAAGGGCAGGCCTGAACCGATATCGCGCGGGATTGATAGGACATAATCGGGCATTCCCACTTGCGCTAGGTAGCCAGATAACCGCCGGACGCGCCATACTCGGGAGTATTCGAGGAGGTCTTCGATGCTCCTTCCTGTCCACTCTGCAATTATCGACGCTGTGCTGTCGAGCTACTATGCCGAGGTGGCGGGGGGTGTCACTCTGGCCGTCGCCGCGTATGTCATCCGCAGGCGGATGTCGCCGAGCGGGCGACTGCGGGTCGTGACGTACGGAGGCCGGACGAGCCAGAAGTACGCGGACCAGTTCTGTGCGCTCTATTGCGGACTCATTCCCGAAGATCAGCAGATCGCACCGAATATCATTCTCCGGCATGCGGCGCGGAGGGGGGCCTGGCGGTCCGGCCGGCTGGTCCGTGACGGCGGATCACAGGCGACCATGCATCCTGTCGCCTATCGGCTCTATCTCGCGGTACGCGGCGGTGCGGTCGTCGGGTTTCTCAGCATGCTCGTCAGCCGGCATCGGAATTACGCGTTCATCGCCTACCTCGGTGCCGCCAACCGCGCCGACACCCCGCCGGGGAGCGTGAGCCACAGCCTCATAGAGGCCGCCCGCAGGCAGCTCGGGCATGTGCTGCGTGATCCGTTCACCACGGTATTCGAGATAGCTCCGCCCCTTTCCGGCTCGGGCAGGTCGCGTGCCAAGGCCCGCCTGTTCGTCGAGTACGCCCGTGTACGTGGCCTGGCCGTGCGGAGGGCTCCCATATCGTACGTTCAGCCGGATATGGAAATGGAATCGTTGGGCAGGGCCACGGAAACTCCTGCGGATCTGTTCGTGATCTCCACTCCCGACGTGATATCCGTCATGTCCACTAAGGACTATCTCCGGCTTGTCGAGTCCATATACTACGACATCTATCTGAGAACGTTCTTGGATCTCGGAATACATGGTGGCTATGTCTCGTACATATCAGACCTCTACGAGAGAGTCAGATCTTATGCTGAGGTCGGCCCCTCCGGATCTGAATAGCTGGATCCACGCGGACTTGACGATCGCGGCGTCGGCGATACACGGACACGGCGTCTTCACGGTGGGGCCGATACCGGCAGGTCATGCCGTCATCAGGTTCGGCGGCCACCTTTTCCCGTTGTCGGCCCGCTATGACGTGGACGCCGTGCAACCGGGCTCCGCGGTGGGTGTCGCGGAGTTCGTGCTGCTCGGCGGGCACCCGATGGTCGGCAAAGACTTGTCCGACTACCTCAACCACTCGTGTTCACCCAATCTCGGGATGACCGACGCCGTCAATCTGGTGACGTTGTGCGATATCGCCACGGGTGAGGAGCTGACGGTCGACTACGCCTACTGGGAGGCCGATCCGGGGTACGTGATGAAGAACGCGTGCGACTGCGAGTCCGCGCGGTGCCGCCGACGTGTCACAGGTCAGGACTGGCGGCTGTTCGAGCGTCATCCACATCTTGTCCAATGGTCGGCCCCGTTCATTCGGCGGCGGATCCATGGATTAATGGGGTCGTCGTAGCATCGTCACCCGATGATGTCGCGGCGCGGTTATCAGATGACGGGAACGGTGGCGATGAGGGCATTTGTCACGGGTGGGACCCGTGGTATCGGAAGAGCCATCGTCGAGGCGATCCTGCCCCGCTTGGATGAGCTCACCGTGCTCGCCGCGCATGGCTCACATATTCGTGAACTGTCGCGATTCGTCGTCGGCCGGTACCCCCAATGCAGGTTCGACGCGATCGCCCATGATCTGGCTGATCTGCAGGGCTTGGCCGACAAGCTCTCCGTATGGAGGGATTCGGCGGCCGGCGGTCGCGCACTCGATGTGCTGGTGTTGAACGCCGGCACCTACACCGATGGATCCCTGCTGGAGATCAAGGTCGTCGACTACATTCACGATCTCAATGTCAACCTGAACTCTTACCTGGTGGCGGCCCGCGAGCTGATTCCGTGTCTTCGGCGAGGGAAGCGGCCCAGAATATTCATGACGGGCTCGACCGCCGCGTACGAGCCCTACCCGATGGTGCCGAGCTACGGAGTCGCGAAGGTGGGGCTTCGCGGCCTGGCCGTCAATCTGCGCCGGGAACTCGCCGCCGAGAGAATCGGCGTGACCTTCATCTCGCCCGGAGGAACGCTCACGGACATGTGGGAGGGCGAGGAGCTTCCCCCGGACCGCCTCCTTCGGCCCAGTGACATCGGCACGCTCCTGTCCGCCTGCCTGGACCTCAGCGAGCAGGCGGTGGTGGAGGAGATCATCGTGCGTCCGATGGAGGGGGACATTCATGAATGAGGCCCTCCGTCCCCGGCCGGCGCGATATATGGGCCTGTGCGAGGTGCGCGAGTTCGGGTGGAGAGTGAAGCTCTACTCGTACTCCGTGGCGGCGCACCGTGAGGCGTCAGACGGTGACCTGGCGGAGTACATCGCGCGCATATGCATCAGCGACCTCGAACGATCGGGACGCTCGGACGAATTCGACTATCTCAAGTTCGGCTTCTTGCAGTGCCATTTCGGACGCCGTGGTCTGGCCGTCGGCCTCTGTCACTATGGCCTGTGGGTGGACATGCCGGAGATCTTCGCGGCGGGCTGGTACGCGTACGGTCATGAGATCGCACGGTTGGAGCGGCTGGACATGCGGGAGCCGCTGTGGTCCATTCACGAGCTTCCGGTCGCACAGGGAGAGATCTCCCTTTTCAAAGGACTGGTGGACGGCAGCCGCGACGCTCCGGGCATACCGTGGCCGTCGATCTCCGAGGCCTACCTGAAGTCCGGCCCCGCCGGGATCGCGTAGCGTACGGTCGCGAGGGCGTTGTGGCCGATGCGAGGGGCGGTACCGAGCGGATCACCGGCCTTCGGTCAGGGGGCCGGCGCGGTCGATCCGAACAGATGCGGTGCGCCATGCTCGGGCGCGTCATGGGTCGCCGGCTCGGCGGGCGCGGAGGGCTCGGAGTTTGTGGCGGTTGCCGCAGCGTTCCATCGCGCACCAGCGGCGGGCGCCGGGGCGGGACGTGTCGACGAAGACCAGGGGGCAGTTGTCGCTCGCGCATTCGCGGATACGGCCGGAGAGCGGCCCGGACAGCAGCTCGATCATCTCCCGCGCCAGCGTCGACAGCGCTTGTGCGGCCCGTACCGGTGGCGCCCATTCCGCCGTGGTGCCGTCGGGGGCCAGCTGGGGGGCCAACGGTGCCGCGGCGGAGGCCCGGTTGATGGTGGCGATCGCTTCGGCGGAGAGGGGGCGGCGTGCGGCCTGGGCGTGCGCCGTGTCCCAGATCGCCTGGCGGAGGGCCTTGGCGGCGGACAGCTCGCGGGCCGTTACGGGGACGGTCATGATGGCGGCGATCGGCGGCTTGGTCAGCCATTCGGCCAGGTCCGCTGGCTTGTGGAGGGTTTCGAACACCGCGTAGGGGCCTTCGCCGCCGCTGTGGGCGAAGTCGAGGCAGGCGGCGCCGGCGTCGAACCAGAACGACCCTCCCTTGGGGTCGTGCAGCGTCCGTCCGGTTGCCTTCGCGCGCATGACACCACTATAACTGGTGTTCCAGCGACACCTGTATAACTGGTGTCTGTGTTAGGTCTGACACCGGTTATGCCGGTGTCTTCGTCAGAGGAGAGTCACGGATGGGCGTCCGACACATCAACCCTCCGGGGATGCACCGCAGCCCGGCCTTCAGCCAGGCCGTCGTGGTCGAACAGCCGGCCAAGACGATCTACATCGGGGGGCAGAACGGCGTCGGCCCCGACGGCAGGGTCGTCGGCCCCACGGTCGGGGAGCAGGCCCGGCAGGTGTTCCGCAACCTCGCGACCATCCTGGAAAGCGAGGGCGGGACCCTGGCGAACATCGTCCACTGGCGCATCGCCGTCGTGGAGGGCCACACGTTCGACGAGGGCGTGGCAGCCTTCCAGGAGGTATGGAACCGCGCCGATCCACCCCCGGCCATCACGGTCCACGTGGTGGCCGGCCTGGGCCCGGGCTTCCTCGTCGAAGTCGACGCCGTCGCCGTCGTGTGACGACCCCCAGGGCCACCCGACACCGCCCGCCTCTGCATTCGGCCGATCGGTGGGTCTCCCGACATTCCAGCGATGCGCATTAATGGGTGGGCTGACAGCGGTCCGCCACAGTAAACCCGTATTCGTAGCCGTGGTGTTGAAGGTTGACGTGGTTGAGGTGTGTTGAGCCCACCCGTGCGGGTCCGTCGTGGTTGCGCGCCGTTAGCCCACCCCAGAGCTGCGCGACCATCGAACGGAACATCGGTGTGTTCTGTCGGCGTTCTATTGGTGCGTACTTCTGGGTGGGCTAACGGCGGCTGACCACGACGGACCCGCACGGGTGGGCTCTCAGACTTCTCCCAGTCCCAAAACCGCCGACTCCAGCGATGTGCACTGGGCGGTCCGCCACGGCAAACCCGTATTCGTAGCCGTGGTTGAGGTGTGTTGAGCCCACCCGTGCGGCTCCGTCGTGGTTGCGCGCCGTTAGCCCACCCCAGAACTACGCGACCTCGAACGGAACAATCGGGAACCACACGGAACCACTCACGGAACCACGCGGAACAGCTCACGGAACCACGCGGAACCACTCACGGGAGCCACGCGGAACCTCACGGAGCCACAGCACCGGAGGGCGCCGCGCGCATAACGTACGGCCCTCTCGGAGGTGGTTTCGGGAGGGCCGTGTCGCGTTTGGGCGTTATCCGGCGGCGGGGGTTAGTGTGCGGAGGGCGTGTTCGACCAAGGTGACCAGGACGACCTTTGCTGAGGCGCGGCGGCGGACGTCGCACATGATGACGGGGATGTCCGGGTCGAGGTCGAGGGCGATGCGGACGTCCTCGGCCTCGTGGCGTTCGGCGCCGTCGAAGCAGTTGACCGCGACGATGAACGGCGTGCCCCGCTGCTCGAAGTAGTCGATCGAGGGGAAGCAGTCGGTGAGGCGGCGTGTGTCGGCCAGGACGACGGCGCCGAGCGCGCCGTAGGACAGTTCATCCCACATGAACCAGAAACGCTCCTGGCCGGGCGTGCCGAACAGGTAGACGACCAGGCCCTCGCGGATGGTGATGCGCCCGAAGTCCATGGCGACCGTGGTGGTCGTCTTGCCTTCGACGCCGTCGAGGTCGTCCACGCCGATGCCGCGGTCGGACAGGACCTCTTCGGTGCGCAGCGGGCGGATCTCGCTGATCGCCCCGACCAGCGTGGTCTTGCCCACGCCGAACCCGCCCGCCACCAGGATCTTGAGGGCGACCGGCTCCTCAGAGGGCTCGTAGGCCATTGATCACTTCCTTGAGAATGCGCTCGTTGGGGCGCGGTCCCTTTTGGGCGGGGGCCCGTACGCTGATCAGGTCCTGGTCGTGCAGGTCGCCGAGGAGGACGCGGACCACACCGAGCGGCAGGTCGATCTCGGAGGCGATGTCCGCCACCGACATCGGCCGCTCGGCCAGTTCGAGGATGCGGGTCTCCTCGGGGCCCAGAGCGGTCTCGCCAGTGTACGGAGCGCCGGTCGCGGTGACCATAGCGATCAGGTCGAGATTGTCCGCGGAGGACCGCGTGCGCCCGCGGATGAGCGCGTAGGGCCGGACGATCGGCCCGGCCTCCTCGTCGAGCCATTGCTCTCCCCGCGTCGTCATGACAACGTCCGCCGGGGATTGGTGGAGATGTGCTGGCCGACGCGCTTGACGAGCATGGCCATCTCGTAGGCGATGTGGCCCACGTCGGCGTCGGAGCTGCTCAGCACGGCGAGGCAGGTGCCGGTGCCGGCGGCGGTGACGAACAGGAAGGCCGACTCCATCTCGACGATGGTCTGGCGTACGTCGCCGCCGCCGAAATGGCGGCCCGCCCCCCGGGCGAGGCTCTGGAAGCCGGACGCGACCGCCGACAGGTGCTCCGCGTCCTCGCGGCTGAAGCCGGAGGAGGCGCCCACGACGAGGCCGTCGGTGGAGAGGATGACCGCCTGGCGCACGGCCGCGACCCTGCTGATCAGATCGTCGAGGAGCCAGTTGAGTTCGCCATTCGACGATACTTTGCCGGTCATTCGTCGCCCTTCTCGCCAGTCGTCTGGTGTACGTAACCATCACTATGGTCGCGCAGGTCGCGCCGTTGGTCACGCTCGTCCGGTCGGATGCTGACGGGTGCGTCGTGCCCGGAACTCCTGCCGGGCAGGGGCTTGGCGGCGTCGTCGCTGCTCAGCGGCTCGTCTCCCGGACGGCGGGTGCGCGTGGCGTCGGGACCGTCGTCTTCGGCTTCGAGGCGTCCGCGGCGGCCGCCCTGCTGGAAGGCGGAGAACAGGGCGCGGGCCTGCTCGGGTGAGCGCTCTCCCGGTCCGGGGGACGGCGGGGTCACGTCGGCGGGGGTGGGCGCGGACAGTGGGCCGGTGTCCTGGCGGAGCTGGGGCGCCATGTTGGCCTGGCGCACCCGGCGCGGCAGGCCCCGGTGGGTACCCGTGGCGACGGACGCGCGGGCGCCGGGCTTCTCGTCCTGCACGGCCGGCGAGGGCGCGGGGACGGCCGGTCCGGCGAGGGTCGGCTCGGCAAGGGGAGGTTCGGAGCCGCGGGAGGTGGGCGCGGTGAAGAACGGGGACGGCGGCGGCTCGGGGGCCGCGGCCAGGGCCGGGGCGGCGTGGCGCGGCGGCGCGTCGAGGGCGACGGGCTCGGCGACGATCTCGGCGCCGGGGATGGGCATCGGTGTGCCCTCGTCGGCGACCAGCGACTTGGGCAGGAGCACGATGGCCGTCGTGCCGCCGTACGGCGAGGCGCGCAGCGTCACGCTGACGCCGTGGCGCGCCGCGAGCTGCCCGACCACGAACAGGCCGAGCCGGTCGCTGTCGGCCAGGTCGAACTCCGGCGGGTGGGCGAGCCGTTCGTTGACCGCGTCGTACTCCGTGAGGCTGAGCCCGAGGCCCCGGTCCTCGATCTCGATGGCGAAGCCGTTGGCCACCGCCTCGCCGCGCACCAGCACCCGCGTCTGCGGCGGCGAGAAGATCGTCGCGTTCTCGATGAGCTCGGCGATCAGGTGGATGAGGTCGGCGACCGCGGTGCCGCTGACGTGGGTGCCGGGGAGGGCCATGATGGTGACCCGCGTGTAGTCCTCGACCTCGGAGACGGCGGCGCGTACGACGTCCATGACGGGGACGGGCTTGCGCCACGCGCGGCCGGGCGCCGCGCCGGACAGGATGATGAGGCTCTCGGCGTGGCGGCGCATGCGGGTGGTGAGGTGGTCGAGGTGGAACAGGTCGGCCAGGGCCTCGGGTTCGGTGGCGCGGCGCTGCATGGCGTCCAGCAGGGTGAGCTGGCGGTGCAGCAGCCCCTGCTTGCGTCGGGCGAGGTTGAGGAAGACCTGGCTGACGCCGCGGCGCAGGTTGGCCTGCTCGACCGCGGCCTCGACGGCGGTGCGCCGCACCGAGCCGAACGCGCGCGCGACGTCGGAGACCTCGGCGGAGTCGCCTTCCTCGATGCCGGGCGCCTCGGCCTCGACGTCGACCTCCTCGCCGCGGCGCAGGCGGTCGACGACCTGCGGCAGGCGCACGTCGGCGAGCTCGCGGGCGGAGTTGCGCAGCACGGCCAGTTCGCGGACGAGGCCGCGGCCGAAGCGCACCGAGAAGGCGACGGACGCCATCAGGGCGATCAGGCCGAATCCGCCGGCGATCGCGATGCGGATGAGGATGCCGGTCGCGACGTCGCCGGCGCGGTCGGCGAGGGTGTGGGACGCCTTGACGCCGACCTGGTCGAGCATCGCCGACAGGTTGTCGGTGATCGCCCGCCACTGGCTCAGCGAGGACGGCAGGGGGGCGCCGGAGCGCGCCCGCAGGACGACCTCCTGCTCCATGGTGACGTAGCGCTTGTAGGTGGGGGAGGCGGCGACCTCCTGGTACGGCGTGCGCAGCTCGGGGTCCAGCGAGACCATGCCCTTGGCGAACTGCGCGCGGCGGTTGGCGGCCCAGTCGGCGAAGGCGACGTATTCGGTGTCGGACAGGCGTCCGGTGACCAGTGCCCCGCTGATCAGCGCGTTCTCGCGCGCGATGTACTCGCGCGCGTTGCCCATGGCCTGCATCGCGCCGGCCTGCTCGTAGATGGCGAGGTCGGGCACGGACACCATGCGGTCGTACAGGTGGAACAGCACGTCCATGAGCCGGTCGTACGACTGGACGATCTCCAGGCGGGTGGTGCGCCCGGTGTCGACGCCGGCGCGGATCGAGGGGAGCTGCCGCAGTTCGTCCCTGAGGCTGACCAGCGCCGACCGCATCGCGTCGGAGGCGTCCCCGGAGTCGGCGACGGTCTCGGCCTGGAACTTGGCCAGTGACAGGTCGGTGGCGTGGCGCTGGGCGGCGAGCCGGTCGGCGTTCCCGGAGGCGCCGCTGAGCTTGGCCACCGAGAGGTGGCGCTCGGCCTGGATCTGGAGCCCGAGGTCGGTGGAGGTGACGCCGATGCTCTGGTAGACGGTGTTGGCCCGGGCCAGCGAGACGCCGTCCCCCATCGTCAGATTAAGGACGAATCCCCATAAAGCGCTGAGTGACAGCAGGGTAAGCAGCAGCAATGAAAAGATCTTGAAGCGGATGGACCGCTTTCCAGAACCCATGGTCACTCCTGCTTGCCTCGGAGGGTTGCCGTTTTATGGGGAAATGCACCTCCGGAAGATCGGTCAGAAGGCTAGCACCGATAGAGTTCCGGCGTACGGGAGGCTGAGATGATTAGTGTGATCACCGGGGCCAGCGCCGGCATCGGGGCCGCCGCCGCCGAGGCCCTCGCACGCGCCGGGCACGACGTCGTCCTCGTCGGCCGCTCCCGCGCCCGCCTCACCTCCGTGGCCGCCCAGGTCACCCAGGCCGCCGGCCGCCGTCCCGACACCGCCGTCGCCGACTTCGCCTCGTTCGAGGAGGTCACCCGGCTCGCCGCCGACCTGCTCGACCGCTACCAGCGCATCGACGTGCTCGCCAACAACGCCGGCGTCATGGCCGCGGAGCGGCGGCTCACCCGTGACGGGCACGAGCTGATGATG
Organism: Sphaerisporangium siamense; assembly: GCF_014205275.1. Taxonomy (NCBI): domain Bacteria; kingdom Bacillati; phylum Actinomycetota; class Actinomycetes; order Streptosporangiales; family Streptosporangiaceae; genus Sphaerisporangium; species Sphaerisporangium siamense. The sequence goes on along the minus strand of NZ_JACHND010000001.1, from coordinate 842,128 downwards.
CAGGTCAACCACCTGTCGCCGTTCCTGCTCACGAACCTGCTGCTGCCCCGGGTCACCGCCTCGGGGGGCAGGGTCGTGACCACGTCCTCGGGCGCGGCCAAGTCCGGCCGCCTGGACCCCGCCGATCTGAGCCGCGCGCGGCGCCGCTGGAGCGCCTGGCTGCAGTACGGCGACACCAAGCAGGCCAACGCCCTGTTCACGGTCGCGCTGGCGCGGCGCGGGGTCGCGGCCACGTGCTTCCACCCGGGCATCGTCAGGACGGGGTTCGCGCCCGACAGCCTCTACATGAAGCTGCTGATGGCGATCCCCGGCGTCGCGCGCTCCCCGGAGCAGGGCGCGGGCACGCTCGTCCACCTGGCCACCACGCCGGACGGCGCCAAGCACACCGGGCGCTACTTCGCCAACGGGCTGCCCGCCTCGGCCTCGCCCCGCATGACCGACGTCTCCCTCGCCGCCGCCCTCTGGGACGTGAGCCTGGCGGTGACCGGCCTGTCCGCCGACGAGATGTCCTAGGCCCTCCATATCGGCGGCGCGCGGACGGCGGATCGGCCGGGGGGTCTTTCCCCCGCGCCGATATGCGCGGCGAGGCGCGGCCGGCGATTCACCGAAACACGCGGGAACGTGGCGGAAGGGCGTCCTGCATGTCGTTCATCTCATCCTTCGCCGTGATTTGCCGCGTGAATTCCGGAATGGAGCTGGGGGTGGGACGGGAGCGCCTCCGGACAGCCGTGCTTCAGGTCACGGCCGGGTGGTGTTCGTCTGGAGGCCATCCGGCGTTCCCCCGGTTCCCAGGGGACGTGGCTAGGGTCCGGGGGATGTGACCGCCGCCTCCCGCCCGGATCCGTCCTTCATTCCCGGTTTCGACACCCCCGCCTCCTACGAGACCGCCGCCGTCCAAGCGGCTCCGCACCCGAGGGACGGGGCCGTCGGCGCACGGGCGGCCAAGCCGAGGTCTACGGAACGGGATCCGTACCTGGACAACGCCAAGTTCCTGGCGATCATCATGGTGGTGTCTGGACACCTCATCGAGGGGCTGCGGGACGTCCCGTTCGCGCACGCCGCGTACTTCTACGTCTACACGTTCCACATGCCGCTGTTCATCACGCTGAGCGGCTATCTGTCGCGGAACTTCACCTTCTCGCCGGGCAAGGCCAGGAAGCTGATCAGCGGGCTCGCCATGCCGTACGTGATCTTCGAGCTGGCGTACTCGCTGCCGCGCCTGGTGCTGTACGGCAAGCTCGACATCAGCCTGCTGGACCCGTACTACCTGACGTGGTTCCTCATGTCGCTGTTCATGTGGCGGCTGTCCACCCCGGTCTGGCAGCAGCTCCGGTGGCCGCTCGCCGTCGCGGTCGGCCTGTCGCTGATATCCGGCATGAGCGACCTGCCCGACGAGCTGTCGATGAACCGCACGCTCGGCCTGCTGCCGTTCTACGTCCTCGGCCTGCTGCTGCGCCCCGAGCACTTCGAACTCCTCAAGCGGCCGTGGCTGCGTGTCGCCGGCGCGGCGGCCCTCGTCGCCGGCCTGGCCGCCGCGCTCGCCTTCCACACCGACATCGCGACCGAGTGGATCCGCTGGCGGCACAGCAACGCGAAGATCGGCGTGGGCGACCTCGCCGGCAGCCTGATCCGCCTCGGCATGCTGGCCGCCGGGGCCGTGCTGGTGGCCGCCTTCGTCGCCGTGACGCCCTCCCGCCGCACCTGGTACTCCGGCCTCGGCATGGCGACCATGTACGCCTACCTGCTGCACGGCTTCGTGGTGAAGATCTTCGAACCCTTCGGCCGTGAGCTCGCCACCCCGCTGGGCGTAACGCTGATGTCGCTGCTCGGCGTGGTCCTCGCGACCGTGCTCTGCACGCCGCCGGTACGGCGGCTGTTCCGCTGGGCCGTCGAACCCGACACCTCGTGGGCGTTCACGCTGATCAGGCGGCCCCGGGGGGCTCGCTGAGCGGCGCCAGCTCACCCACCGCGCGGTAGGCCGCCCGGACGGCCGAGTCGACGTCCGCCCCGGGAACCGAGTCGGAGTTGGCGATCGCGACGCGCCCGAACCGGCGCCGCGCGAGCTCGGCGGGGAACGGCCCGCCCGGATGGAAGGCGTCCCACGGGCGCACGTACTCGGGGGCGTACCCGTGGCCCCAGCGGTTGATCGTCAGCCCCTCGATGTCCCGCGCCGGGTCGAACCCGAACGGCCCGAGAAGCCGCGTGAGCTGTTCCCTGACGCCGAACTCCAGCGGCGCGTACGGCGTGCGGAGCAGCTCGCGCCGGCCCGCGACCGCCGCCTCCCGCGGCGCGAGCCCCCGCCGCGCCGGGGTGTGCAGCAGGTGGACGGCGATCGGCTCGTCCGGGTGGCTCGGACATCGGTACGACCCGGCGCTGACCGGGGGCGCCAGCTCGGCGGTCACCCAGTACGCCCCCGTGAACCGCACCCGGTGGACGCCCGCCTCGCGGAACGCGCGCCAGCCGCGGAGCTGCGCCGTCGCGTGGACCAGGGGCATCTTCACCGCCTGCCGCATCGCCTGCTTCTGCTCGGCGGGCAGGTCCTCCAGCAGGTAGGGGATGACCATGTTCCAGCACGCCATGACCACCGCGCCCGCCCGCACCGTCCGCACCCGCCCGCCGTCGTAGTAGCCCACGGTCGCGGACGACGCCGTCTCCGCGGGCCCGTCGTTGCGCACGAGCACCACCGGGCTGGACAGGCGGATCCGCACCCGGTTGGCGGGCCGGTCCAGCGCGCCGTAGTCGAACCACGTGGTCGTGACGTCCTCGGCGGCGGCGGACCCGGCGAACCCGGGCACCAGCCGCGCGACCATCATCCGCACCAGCGCCTGGTTGCCCTCGGGAAAGCACGGCACGTCGCCGTCCTCGGCCGCCCACCGCCTGGCCACCCGCGCCGCGTTGTACGGCGAGGGCCGCGACCGGTCCAGGCGCAGGCCCGCGAATCCGGGATAGGCGTACGGCCCCGACTCCGCCCAGGCGTCCAGCGCGCCGAGCGCGTCGGCGCCGTACCCCCAGGCGGCGCTGGGCATCGTCCGGCAGAAGGCGATGACGTCGGGGTGGGCCCGGCACACCTCGCGCAGGAACCCCGCGTAGGTGAGCCCGGCGAGCATCTCCTTCTTGCGCGCGTCGGTGAGGCCGGGGAACCAGTCGGGAGGGTTCTCGAACAGCCGGACCAGGTCCTCGCGCGCCGGCGCGGCGACGGGCAGCTCCGCCGCCCACCGCCGCGCCGGACCGTCCGGCACCACGAGCCGGTCGGCGGAGAAGCTCTCCCGGTCGCAGAAGACGCCCTCGCGCATGCCGAGCGACCGGTAGAGGTCGGGCCGCCGCCCGCGGACCTCGACGCCGAGCGAGGCGAGCAGCCCCCTGCCCTCGGCCGACCACGCCGACGGCGCGTACAGCGAGCGGGCGCCGCCGTGCCCGACCAGCGGACCCGGCCGCCCGGCGGGGCGGAACTCGTTGCGGCGCGCGTGGCCGCCGATGTCGTCGTAGTTGTCCAGGACCAGGACGCGGGCCCCGGGGTGGCGCTCGGCCCAGGCGTAGGCGGCGGTGACGCCGCTGATCCCCGCGCCGACGACCACCAGGTCGTAGGTCTCCCCGGTGGTGCGCGGCGCGCCCACCCGCTCCCAGAACCTGCCATCGCGCAGCGCGTGCGGCACGCCCACCGCGTCAGGGGTGTCCCCTTGGAGGTTCCTGGCGCGGGACGGCCGCCGCGCCCGGCTCGCGGCGTGCCGGGCGGAGGGGACGTGTCCGGCGTGGGGGACGGCGTGCGGGACGGCGCGCCCGGATGACGCGGCGCGGTCGGGCGTGGCGGCCTGGCCGGTGGCCGGGGGGACGGCGTGCCGGGGTCCGAGGGCCGCCCCGGCGGCGGCCACCGCCACGCCGTCGATGAAGTGACGCCTGCTGATCCGCCGGTCCATGCCGAGGCGCCCAGGTTCGGGCGGGCGGTCGTCCGGGCGCGCGGCCCCGTGTTCGCCGGCGTCGTCCCCGGGGACGGGGTCACGGGCCCGCCTTCCGGGCACGTCACGCGGGAAATGAGCCATCATTCCGCGATCATCACCCGCGGGGAAATCGGGCTGGGCCGTGTCGCGCAGCTCGGGCCGAATCTTTTGCCCTTATTGGCGGCCCGCTGGCCGGGGCGGCGGCGGGCTCATGGGGACGGCGCCGACGCGGCGACCTCGCGGCGGAACTCCAGGGGGCTCACGCCGAAGGCGCCGCGGAAGGCCCGGGTGAAGTGGGCGGGCGCGTGGAAACCCCAGCGGGCGGCGACGGCGTGGATGGGACGGCCGTCGTGGGCGCTGTTCGCCAGATCGCGGCGGCAGTGCTCCAGGCGCAGCGCGCGGATCCACGCCGCGACGCCCTGGCCGTGGCCCTCGAACAGCCGGTGCAACGTCCGCGTGGAGATGTGGTGCGCCCGCGCGATCGCGGCCGGCGTCAGGTTCTGGTCGCCCAGGTGCCGCACGATGTACGCCTGGATCGTCTGGAAGAGGACCCGCCGGTGGGGCCCGCCGGGCAGGACGTCGCCGGCCTCCAGCTCGTGCGAGATGAGGCCGCCGAGCAGGTCGAGCAGCGTGGTGGTGACGCGGGCGGTGTCGGCCGGGCTGTAGCGGTCCACCTCCCGGGCCGCCCGGGTCGCGAAGGTGAACACGAGCGCCCCCATGCCGGTCTGCCCGCGCAGCCGCCCTCCGACGAGCCGGTCGGCGGCCTTCGGCGCGGGGAGCAGGTCCCGCGGGAACTGGACGCCCAGATATCGGCCGGCGCCCGCCTCGTGCCAGCCGTCGTACGGGCGAGAGGTGTCGATCAGCGTCATGTCGCCGGGGAAGAGCCGCACGTCGCGGCCGTTGTGCGACAGCGATGTGACCCCCTGCTGGAGGAACAGGAACTGGTAATGGGAAGGATCGGCGCGGCGGATCAGCCGCGCGTCGCGGCGCAGTCCCCGGCGGCCTTCCGCGCCCCCGCTGTTGATTCGCGTCAAGAGGAGCGAGCCCAGGGAACCACGGTCGATGCGCCCCCAGAAATCGCTGTCGTTTTCCGTGTACAACTCCGCGGGCGCCGATTCGCTCAGGATCGCCGCGCGGAAGGAATCGACCCGGTCGGCGACCGGAACGTCGTACGTGGTCAGTAATGTGCGCACCGTGAGCCCCCCTTTCGGTCATCATGTTCCGGCGCGAGTCGCCCGAGTTATCGGGTCGCCGGAAAGAGAATCCCTTTCATGGCCGGGGGTGATTTCACGATAACCGACGCCCGGCCGTGGCGGGCGGCGCGCGCCGAATCCGAATCCTTTCGTCTCGCGTTATTCAAGCGGGGTTCACCGGGTCGCGCCGGGCGGCACCCCCGTCAGGGGCGCCGCCCGGCGGATCGTCGCCGGCGGGTCCGTCCGTGCCCTCGACGGGCGGGCGCGCGCCGGGACGTCGTTCTCACCGGCAGACGGGCAGTGTGTCGGTCTCGCTGGCGATGTCGCCGTCCCGCACCCATCCCCACAGGCCGTTGCTCGCCTGGGTCCATTCCCAGCGGTACGGGTGGCGGCCGGTGTTGTTCCTGCTTCCCTCCACCCGGCAGACGAACGCCGTCTTGGTGGTGGTCAAGGAGGCGGTCGGGTAGGCGGTCCCCGGAAGGTAGACCGGCGCCCCGTAGGCGTTGACGCACCACCAGCGGGCCGTCTCGTTCCAGCAGGCGACCGGAAGCGGTGTCTCGTTGAGCGGCGCGGCGTTCTCGGTCACCCGGTCGCCGGCCCAGTCCCCTTTCGGCGTGAACGTGGGCGCCGCCACGGGGCCGGCATTCCCGGCCGGCGCGGCGGACGCGGCCGGTGCCAAAGTGGTCAGCATCGTCACGCCCAGGGCCGTCGCCGCGACGGCGATCGCCGCCTTCACTGATGCGCGCATTTCTCTCTCCCGTCATTGATGGGCTTTCGCCGTTTCGCCGCGCTTTTCGCGGCCGGCGTCCCGAGATAAATGCTGGGACGGGAGGCGCGGGGGAGTCATTCGCATCCGGCGCCGACCGATTGACTTCGCGCGCCGACGGGGGATCGCCCATGCCATCCCGGCGCGGCGGGGCCGTACGCCCGGAGCCCCGCGCGGCCCCCGGTTCCCCGGGCCGATGGTTCGTTGGGATTCGGGCGGGATGTGGGGAACGCGGTGCGCGGTCCGGTCGTTGGCCGGGATGATGGCGAAGCGTGTGGACATCAGAGACGTGACGACGAACGATAACAAGTCTTCGTCGGCTGCTGATGTGACGGGGCAAACGGGGTAACGTTCGCGTTCGCGGCCTATAGCAGGCGACGGGGTGCAGGGGTGGTCGGGAAACAAGGCAGGGTGACCGGCAAGATCGGGCCGGGGCTCGTGGGCGAGGTTCTCGTGCCGATACGCGGGGGCGTTGAGGCTTTCTACGCGCACCCATCGGTTCCCGGCGAGGAGATCCCGGTGGGGACGATCATCGTCGTCGTCGAATATTCGCCGCCACGCACGGTCTACGTGGCTCGCGCGATCGTCTGACTTCTCTCCCCCCTCATCTCGGAGGTCTCATTGACCACCACGGAGCTGGCCGTCTGGGCCGGCGGAATCCTGGTTCTGTTCTTCGTCGTCGTCCTGCTGTTCAAGGCCGTCTGGAGGGTGGCCGAGCCCAACGAGGCGCTGATCATCTCGGGTCTCGGCGCCCGTTCCAGGAACGAGCTGGCCGAGAGCCTCGGCTTCAAGATCATCACGGGCAAGGGCACCGCCGTCCTGCCGGGATTCCAGACCGCGCGGCGGCTCCGGCTGGACAGCCGCGCCACCAACCTGCAGGTCAGCTGCGTCACCCAGCAGGGCATCCCGGTGCAGGTGCGCGGCGTCATCATCTACAAGGTCGGCGACGACTTCACCTCGATCGCCAACGCCGCGCGCCGCTTCCTCGACCAGCAGGACAGCATGAACGGCGCGATCCACGAGCTGTTCACCGGCCACCTGCGCTCGATCATCGGCAACCTCACCGTCGAGGACCTCATCCTCAACCGCGAGCGCCTCACCGGTGAGACCCGCAGCAGCGCCGCCGACGAGATGAGCAAGCTCGGCCTGGTCGTCGACTCCCTCCAGATCCAGGAGATCGACGACGAGACCGGCTACATCCTCAACCTGGGCAAGCCGCACGCCGCCAAGGTCGCCGCCGCCGCCCGCATCGCCGAGGCCCAGCGCGACCAGGAGGCCACCGAGGCCGAGCAGGTCGCCGCCGCCAAGAAGGCCGCCGCCGTCCGCGAGTCGCAGATCCAGCAGGCCGGCTACCAGGCCGAGGTCGACCAGGCCGCCGCCAAGGCCCGCCAGGCAGGGCCGCTGTCGGAGGCCACCGCGCGCCAGGAGGTCGTCGTCCAGGAGACCCGCGCCGCCGAGCTGGAGGCCCAGCTCTCCGAGCAGCGGCTGCAGTCGCAGGTCCGCAAGCCCGCCGACGCCAAGGCGTACGAGACGGTGACGCTGTCGCAGGCCGAGCGCGACGCGCGCATCGCCCAGGCCGAGGCCGACGCCAAGGAGACCGAGCTGCGCGCCGCCGCGCAGGCGTCCCAGGTCAAGCAGGCCGCCGCCGCCGACGCCGAGTCGGTCCGGCTGCGCGCAGAGGCGGCGGGCGCGGCCTCCCGTGCCACCGGTGAGGGCGAGGCCGCGGCGGCCCAGGCCCGCGGTCTGGCGGAGGCCGAGGCCGCCAAGGCGAGGGGTCTCGCCGAGGCCGAGGCGGCGAAGGCCAAGGGTCTCGCCGAGGCGGAGGCGATCCGGGCCCGCTCACAGGCCCTCTCCGAGAACCAGGAGGCCGTCATCGCCCAGCAGCTCGCCGAGAACTGGCCCGCGATCGTCGAGGCCGGGTCCAAGGCGTTCGGGAACGTCGACCACATGGTGGTGCTCAACGGCGCGCAGGGCATCGAGGAGATGCTGGCCAAGGCGCTGACGCTCGGCGGCACGGGCCTCGGCCTGGCCCGCTCCCTGCTGTCGGGGGCCACCCCGCCGAACGTGAACGGCAACGTGAACGGCGCCGAGCCCTCGGCGCCGCAGAAGCTCGACGTCGGCTGACCCGCGGGGAACGCGCTCCGGGGCCCAGGTCGCGGGGTCCCGGAGCGTCCCACGTCCACGGCACGGCGCGCGGCCGTGGCGTCCGGGAGCACGGCGCACGGCCGTAGATCGTCCACGGCGGGCGTCTCACGGGCGCAGGGCGGCGGCGAGCGCGTCCAGAGCGGCCGGGTAGGCGTGCTCGGGCGGGGTGCCGTACCCGGCGATGACGCCGTGCGGGCGGCCCTCGCGCGGAGCGGCGTCATGCCAGTGCGGGCCGAGCGCTTCGACGGCCACGCCGTGCGCCGCGCACCGGGCCAGCGTCTCGTCCTCGTCCTCGTGTCCCGGGATGATCAGCGCGTGCAGCCCGGCCGCCACCCCGTGGACGGCGGAGGGCCCCAGGCGCGCCACGAGCAGGTCGCGGCGGCGGCGGTAGCGCAGCCGGCAGGCGCGGACGTGCCGGTCATAGACGTGCCCGGTCACCAGGTCGGCGAGGACGAGCTGGCCGAGCGTCTCGGTGTGGTGGTCGGCGTGGAGCTTGGCCTCCACGACCGGCCCGACCAGGTGCGGCGGCAGCACCAGCCAGGCGAGGCGCAGCCCGGGGGCCAGGGTCTTGGACGCGGTGCCGAGGTAGGCGACGTGATCGGGCGCCATGCCCTGCAGGGCGCCGACCGGCTGACGGTCGTAGCGGAACTCGCCGTCGTAGTCGTCCTCGATCACCAGCCCGCCGCCGCGCGCCCACTCCACGAGCGCGTGCCGCCGCGCCGGGTGCAGCGTGACGCCCGTGGGGTACTGGTGGGCGGGCGTGACGACGACCGCGCCCGCCTCCGTGCCGATCAGGTCGGTGCGCGCCCCGCGGGCGTCCACCGGCAGCGGCAGCACCCGGGCCCCGGCCCTGCGCACGACCTCGCGGTGGAACGGCAGCCCGGGGTCCTCCATCGCGACCGCCGTGCCGAGCACCCGCGCCAGCAGCGCGAGCGCCTGGACCGCGCCCGCGGTGACGACGATCCGCTCGGACGTGGCCTGCACGCCCCGGGTGCGGCCGAGGTAGTCGGCCAGGGCGGCGCGCAGCTCGGGCGCGCCGCGCGGGTCGCCGTAGCCGTAGGCCGAGGGGGAGACGCGGTTCAGCACCCGGCGCGTGGCCCGTATCCACGCCGCGGCGGGGAACGTCGTCACGTCCGGCCGCCCCGGCCGCAGGTCGTGCGCGGGCACGGCCGCCGCGCCGGCCCGGCCCGGCGCATCGGGAGCGCGCGTGCCGACGTCGGCGACCGAGGTGCCGGAGCCCCGGCGCGCGGTGAGGTACCCCTCGGCGATGAGCTGGTCGTAGGCGGCGCTGACCGTGTTGCGCGACAGCCCGGCCTCGGCGGCCAGGGCCCGGGTGGACGGCAGGCGGGTGCGCGGGGCGAGCCGCCCTTCGCGGATCGCGGCGCGCAGCGCGTGTTCGAGCCCGCTGCGGCGGCCGGCCGCCGGGTCGATCTCGACGTGAAGATCGAGTCCCAAAGTGGCCCGAAATCTCGACACGAGACTGGACCTTACCGCCGGGCCAGTACGTTCCTAACATTGGGCTACATGACGACGACCAGCGGCCAGACCGCGACCCCTATGCCCGCCCCGCGCATCTCCCTGAGCGACCTGACCCCGGACATCTACCGGGCGATGATCGCCCTGGACGGCGCCGTCGCCCGCTCGGGCCTGGAGCGCCCGCTGCTCGAACTGGTGAGGATCCGCGCCTCCCAGATCAACGGCTGCGCCTACTGCGTCGACATGCACACTTTGGACGCCCGCGCCGGCGGCGAGCGCGAGCAGCGCCTCCACGCGTTGGCGGTGTGGCGTGAGACGCCGTTCTTCACGCCGCGCGAGCGCGCCGCACTGGACCTGACCGAGGCGGCGACCCGGCTGCCCGGCGGCGGGGTGGACGACGAGGTGTTCGCCCGCGCGGCCGAGCAATTCACCGAGGAGGAACTGGGCAAACTGATCTGGGCGATCACGGTGATCAACGCGTGGAACCGCATCGGCGTGACCTCGCGCCTGGTCCCCGGCGAGTACAAGCCGGACGCCTGACGGCCGCCACGGGGGCGGGCACGCATGGACGAGGGGGAGGGCGTGATGGCTCAGCAGCACGACGGCGACCCGGCGCGGGCCGTGGACGGGAGCGACGGCGCGATCGCCGCCAAGAGGGCGAGGCTCAGGGAACTGCACGTTCCCGGGCGCCCGCTGGTACTGCCGAACATCTGGGACGCCGCCTCCGCGCGCACGGTCGCGGCGGCGGGGTTCCCCGCCGTGGCCACCAGCAGCGCGGCGGTGGCCGCCGTCCTCGGGTACGAGGACGGCGAGGCGACGCCCGCCGCCGAGGCGCTGGCCCAGGTGGCCCGCGTCGCCGCGGCGGTGCCGCTGCCGGTGACCGCCGACATGGAGCGCGGGTACGGGTTCGCCCCGGCGGAGTTCGCCGAGCGGATCGCCGCCGCGGGCGTGGCCGGGGTGAACCTGGAGGACTCCGACCCGCGTACCGGCGCGATGGTGGAGGTGGCCGAGCAGATCCGCTTCCTCGCCGCCGTCCGCGCCGCCGGGACCGGCCTGGTGATCAACGCCAGGGTCGACAGCTTCGTCCACGGCACGGGGACGCCGGAGGAACGGCTGGCCGACGCGGTGGCGCGCGGGCGCGCGTACCTGGAGGCCGGGGCCGACTGCGTGTACCCGATCCTGGTCTCGGACACCGAGACGATCCGGGCGCTGGTGACCGGCGTCGGCGGCCCGGTCAACATCCTGTACCGGCCGGGCGTGCCCTCGATCGCCGAGCTGGCGTCGCTGGGGGTGGCCCGGGTGAGCTTCGGCGGCGGCCTGCACGCGGCCGCGCAGGCGCACCTGGCCACGCTGGTGTCCGCCATCGCCGACGGCGCCGACCCCTACGGGGCGCCGCGCGGATAGGCCGGCCGCGCCGTCCGGGAAGGATCCGCGATTGGAGTCCTTCCCGGACGGGGAGGTACGGGCAGGAAGAAGTACGCCCCCCACGGAGTACCCGACGGGGGCGACATGGGCATCTTCGAGTTCGTGGGCAGATGGCCGGTGCTGCGGCAGCTCACCGGCCCCGACCGCTGCGGGCTCGGCACGGCCGTGCGCTCCCGCGAGACCGACGAGCTGCGCTCCCGCATCGCCACCGCCGACCGCGTGGTGAACTCCGTCTGCCCCTACTGCGCCGTCGGGTGCGCCCAGAAGGTGTACGTCAAGGACGAGAAGGTCGTCCAGATCGAGGGCGACGTCGACTCGCCGATCAGCAGGGGCCGTCTGTGCCCCAAGGGCTCGGCCTCGCTCCAGCTCACCACCGGCCCCGCCCGCGAGCACTCCGTCCTGTACCGCCGCCCGTACGGCACCGAGTGGGAACGGCTCGACCTGGCCACGGCCATGGAGATGGTCGCCGACCGGGTCGTGCGGACCCGCCGCGAGACCTGGCAGGAGTACCACGACGGCCGGCGCGTGGCGAGGACGATGGGCATCGCGAGCCTCGGCGGCGCGACGCTCGACAACGAGGAGAACTACCTCATCAAGAAGCTGCTGACCGGGCTCGGCGTCGTCCAGGTGGAGAACCAGGCCCGGGTCTGCCACAGCTCCACGGTCACCGGGCTCGGCACCTCCTTCGGCCGGGGCGGCTCGACCACCTACATGCAGGACCTGCAGCACTCCGACTGCATCATCATCGAGGGCTCCAACTTCGCCGAGTCGCACCCGGTGGGCTTCCAGTGGGTGATGGAGGCCAAGCTGCGCGGCGCCACGGTGATCCACGTGGACCCGCACTTCAGCCGCACCAGCGCCCTGGCCGACAAGCACGTCCCGATCCGGCCGGGCAGCGACATCGCCTTCCTCGGCGCGATCATCAACCACGTGCTCACGGAGGGCAAGGACTTCCGCGAGTACGTCCTGAACTACACCAACGCCGCCACGATCGTGTCCGACGAGTTCCAGGACACCGAGGATCTGGACGGCGTCTTCTCCGGCTGGGACCCCGAGAAGCGGTCCTACGACGTCAGCAGCTGGCACTACAAGGGGTCGCCGATGCAGGCCGCCGTCGGCCGCCGGATCCACCACACCGAGTACCACGTGCCGGGCAGGAGCGAGGCGCACGGCTCCGGCGGCGCGCCCGTCATGGCGCACCCGGAGCGCGACGAGACACTGAACCATCCGCGCTGCGTCTACCAGATCCTCAAGCGGCACTTCTCCCGCTACACGCCCGAGGTCGTGGAAGAGGTGTGCGGCATCCCGCGCGACACCTTCGCCTGGATCTGCGACACGCTGACCTCCAACTCGGGCCCCGACCGCACCAGCGCGTTCGCCTACGCGGTCGGCTGGACGCAGCACACGGTGGCCACCCAGTACATCCGCTGCGCGAGCATCCTGCAGCTCCTGCTCGGCAACATCGGACGGCCCGGCGGCGGGATCATGGCCATGCGCGGCCACGCCAGCATCCAGGGCTCCAGCGACATCCCCACCCTCTACAACCTGCTGCCCGGCTACATCCCCATGCCGTACATGCACACCGACGAGTCGCTGGAGTCGTTCATCGAGATCGTGTCGACCGAGAAGGGATTCTGGAGCGAGGCCCGTAGCTACATCGTCAGCCTGCTGAAGGCGTACTACGGCGACGCGGCCACCGCGGACAACGACTACTGCTTCGGGCACCTGCCCCGGCTGACCGGCTCCCACAGCACCTACGACACGGTGATGACCCAGCTCGACGGCATCTGCCGCGGATACTTCCTGTTCGGGCAGAACCCCGCGGTCGGATCGGCCAACGCCCGGCTGCAGCGGCTCGGCATGGCCAAGCTCGACTGGCTCGTGGTCCGGGACTTCTCGCTGATCGAGTCGGCCACCTGGTGGAAGGACGGGCGCGAGATCCAGACCGGGGAGCTGCGCACCGCCGAGATCCCCACCGAGGTGTTCTTCTTCCCCGCGGCCGCCCACACCGAGAAGAGCGGCACGTTCACCAACACCAACCGCCTGCTGCAGTGGCACGACGCGGCGGTCGAGCCGAGCGGCGACCGCCGCAGCGACCTGTGGTTCATGTACCACCTCGGCCGAATGATCAAGGAGCGGCTGGCCGGCTCCACCGACCCGGCGGACCGCGCGCTGCTCGACCTGAAATGGGACTACCCGGTCGAGGGCCCCCTGCGGGAGCCGAGCGCGGAGGCCGTGCTGCGGGAGGTCAACGGGCACGGCCCCGACGGGCGCATGCTGTCGACCTACACCGAGCTGCGCGACGACGGCTCGACCTCGTGCGGCTGCTGGATCTACTGCGGGGTGTTCGCCGACGAGGTGAACCAGGCGGCCCGCCGCAAGCCGCACACCGAGCAGAGCTGGGTGTCGCCCGAATGGGGCTGGGCGTGGCCGCTGAACCGGCGCGAGCTCTACAACCGCGCATCCGCGGCGCCGGACGGCACCCCGTGGAGCCCGCGCAAGGCCCTGGTCTGGTGGGACGAGAGCCTCGGCAAGTGGACCGGGCACGACGTCCCGGACTTCCCCGAGGACGTCCCGCCGGGCTACCGGCCGCCCGAGGACGCCCGCGGCGTGGCCGCGCTCTCCGGCATCGACCCGTTCATCATGCAAGGGGACGGCAAGGGCTGGTTGCACGCGCCGGCCGGGCTCATGGACGGGCCGCTGCCGACGCACTACGAGCCGCAGGACACGCCGGTCCACAACCTGCTGTACCCGAACCGGCCGCACAACCCGGTCCGGCTGACCTACGAGCGCCCGGGCAACCGCTACCACCCCGTCGGCAGCCCGGTCTACCCGTACGTGGTCACCACCTACCGGCTCACCGAGCACTTCACCGCCGGGGGCATGAGCCGCTGGCTGCCGTACCTCTCGGAGCTGCAGCCGGACATGTTCTGCGAGGTGTCGCCCGAGCTGGCCGAGGAGCGCCTGCTGGAGCACGGCGGGTGGGCCACGATCATCACCGCGCGGGGCGCCATCGAGGCGAGGGTGCTGGTGACCGACCGGATGCCGCCGCTGCGGCTCAACGGCCGCGTCCTCCACCAGATCGGCCTGCCCTACCACTGGGGCCCGGCCGGGTGCGCCATCGGCGATCCGGCCAACGAGCTGACGGCGATCGTCCTCGACCCGAACTCCGACATCCAGGAGACCAAGGCGTGCACCGCCGACATCCAGCCGGGGCGCCGGCCGCGCGGACCCGGCCTGAACCGGTTGGTGGACACGTTCCGCCGGCGGGCGGGCATCGCCGAGCCGACCCATCAGGAGGTCTGACATGGCGCCACCACCCGAGGGAGGTCCCGCGTGAGCGTGCGATCGGCGGCTCCGCGGCTGCCCGAGGTCCAGGAGGAGACCGGATACTCCGAGCATCCGCCGCGGATGGGCTTCTTCACCGACACCTCCGTCTGCATCGGCTGCAAGGCGTGCGAGGTGGCCTGCAAGGAGTGGAACCGGCTCCCGCCCGACCCGCCCTTCCAGCTCACCGGCCTGTCCTTCGACAACACCGAGCAGCTCTCGGCGTCCACGTGGCGGCATGTCGCGTTCATCGAACAGCGCAAACCGGTGCGCGAGCCGTCCGGCGGGGAGCAGACCAGCGACCAGCGCTGGCTCATGGCGTCCGACGTGTGCAAGCACTGCACCGACGCCGCCTGCCTGGACGTCTGCCCCACCGGCTCGCTGTTCCGCACCGAGTTCGGCACGGTCGTCGTGCAGGCCGACATCTGCAACGGGTGCGGCTACTGCGTGTCCGCCTGCCCGTACGGGGTGATCGACAAGCGGGAGAGCGACGGGCTGGCCTGGAAGTGCACGCTCTGCTACGACCGCATCGGCGAGGGGATGGTCCCGGCGTGCGCCAAGGCGTGCCCGACCGAGTCCATCCAGTACGGGGAGCTGAGCGAGCTCCTCGACCGCGCCACCGCCCGCGTAGAGACCCTCCAGCGAGAGGGGGTCACCGACGCCCGCCTCTACGGCCACGACCCGGACGACGGCGTGCGCGGGAACGGCGCGTTCTTCCTGCTGCTGGACGAGCCCGAGGTGTACGGCCTGCCCCCGGCTCCCATGGACACCACCCGCGACCTGCCCGCG
Source organism: Sphaerisporangium siamense (assembly GCF_014205275.1). NCBI lineage: Bacteria > Bacillati > Actinomycetota > Actinomycetes > Streptosporangiales > Streptosporangiaceae > Sphaerisporangium > Sphaerisporangium siamense. The sequence goes on along the minus strand of NZ_JACHND010000001.1, from coordinate 827,072 downwards.
ATGTGGCGCCACATGGCCCTGGCGGCCCTGACCGTCGCGGCGGGCATCATCACCGCCTTCGCCGCGGGACGGTGACGGGCGTGCGCGCGGCGGCGCGTCCAGTCGGCGCCCCCACTCGGCACACCCCTCGGCGCAACCCTCGGCGCAGTCTCGGCACAGTGAGGAACGGAGCGAAATGACCACGCGGGACCGGGGCGACGGCCGGGCGACGGCCCAGGCGGACCACTTCGACTCCTACTACGGGCGGCGCATCCTGAAGCCGCCGACCTGGGAGGCCGCCACCATCGGCGGATACCTGTACCTCGGCGGGCTGGCGGGGGCCTCGTCGGTGTTCGCGGCGGGCGGCCAGCTCACCGGGCGTCCGCGGCTGGCCCGCGCCGGCAAGGCGGCGGCGCTCGTCGGCGTCGGCCTCTCGCTGGCCGCGCTGGTGGAGGACCTCGGGCGCCCGGCCCGCTTCCTGCACATGCTCAGGACCTTCAAGCCCACCTCGCCGATGAGCGTCGGCTCCTGGCTGCTCGCCGCCTACGCGCCCCTGGTCGGCGTCAGCCTGTTCACCGACGTCACCGGCAGGTTCCCGCTGGCCGGGCGCGCGGCCTGCTACGGCGCCGCGGTGCTCGGCCCGGCGGTGACGACGTACACGGCCGTGCTGATCAGCGACACGGCCGTGCCCGCGTGGCACGAGGGGTACCGCGAGATGCCGTTCCTGTTCGCCGGGTCGGCCACCGCGACCGCCGCGGGCAGCGCGCTCATCGCCACGCCCGCCGCCGAGAACGGCCCCGCGCGCCGCGCCGCGGTCCTCGGCACCGCGCTGGAGCTCGCCGCGGGCCGCCTGATGCGCCACCGCATGGGCATGGTCGGCGAGGCGTACGAGCGCGGGCGGGCCGGCGTCCTCATGCGGACCGGCGAGGCGCTCGCGCTCGCCGGGGCCGCGGGCGCCGCGCTGTCCGGGCGCGGCGGCCGGGCGGCGGCCGTCCTGTCCGGCGCGGCGCTCATGGCGGCGTCGGCGTGCATCCGCCTCGGCGTCTTCTCCGCGGGCGTCGCCTCCACCCAGGACCCCCGCTACACCGTCGTCCCCCAGCGCGAGCGGCTCGCCGGGCGGCTGAGCAAGACCTAGCGCCGGACGGCCGGTGCCCGGCGCGAGAAGTCACCGCGCCGGGCACCGGAGTCCGCCGCGGGAGCGCCGTGGGGTGGGGCTCGCGGGTGCGGGGCGTTGACATGGCGGGCCGAAGGTGAATGGATCGGATATCGGCATTCATGTGGTATCGCCGAGCCCCTTTGGGCCCCCGGCGGCACGATGATTGTTGCCGGATCGTGATTGCCTGGGCATGCGAAAAGATTTTATTTCGTGATATGATGTCAGAAACGGCCGGTAGTGTCTCTCAACGTGAAAAACGATGAAGAAGTCAGCCGTACCGCGCTCATGGCCGCCGCCGCCCGGGCGGCCCATCTGGTCGTCGACGGCCGGCCCCCGATCTTCGAGGACACGCTGGCGTACGCCCTGCTCGGCGAGCAGGCCGACGACCTGATCGGCTACCACCGCGCGCACGGCGCGCACCTCGTCCTCAGAGGCGCCCGCACGGCCGCCCTCACCCGGAGCCGCTACACCGAGGACCGCCTGGCCGAGGCCGTGGGCCGCGGGATCGGCCAGTACGTCATCCTCGGCGCGGGCCTGGACTCCTACGCTCACCGCGCGGGGAAGGACGGCCCGGTGCGCGTGTTCGAGGTGGACCACCCGGCGACCCAGCGGTGGAAGCGCCGCGCGCTCGACGTGGCGGGCGTCCCCGACCCCGGCACTGTCGCCTTCGTCCCCGTCGACTTCGAGCGCGACGACCTGGCGGAACGCCTCGCCGGCGCGGGCTTCGACCCCGCCGTGCCCGCCCTGGTGAGCTGGCTCGGCGTCACGATGTACCTCACCCGCGAGGCCATCGGGCAGACCCTGGCCGTCCTCGCCGGCCTGGCCCCCGGCACCGAGGTCGTGGTCGAGTGGATGCTCCCCGAGTCGCTGCGGGACGAGGAGGGCCGGGCGTACGCCGAGGCGGTCTCGCAGGCGGCGGCGCAGGGCGGCGAGCCGTGGCTGACCTTCCTCGGCCCGGACGAGGCCACGGCCCTCCTGGCGGAGCACGGCCTGGAGGTGGCCGGGCACGCCTTCCAGCGGGACGCGATCGACCCCGCGCTCTGGGAGCGGACGGACGAGCTGCGCCCCCAGAACCTGCCGCTGCTCACCCACGCGCGGGTTCCGGTCCGGGGATAGCCCGCAATATTCTCCATCGCCGGTGCTTTTACGGATTCATGTGCCGTCCCCGGGCCTCGCGTCATGGAACGGCCATTTCCACGGGTCGCGCCGGCCAAGAACGGAAAGACCTGGAGTCATAACCCGGAGTCGCCGTTGAATACTCCGGGGCACTGGATTTGATTGGGTTCCGTCGTCTGTTCCCGGCCGGGCCGCGGCGTGGCCGGGAACGGACGGGCAGCATCCCCGTGAAGAAAGGAACCCGATGTCCCGCATGCCCGTACGAACGGCGGTCCTCGCCGTGGCCGGCGTCCTCGCCATGTCTCTGACGCCGTTCCTGACGCCCGCGGCGATGGCCGCGACCTCGCAGGCCCACGACGGCTCCGCGCCGGGCCAGGCCGCCTCCGCCCGCTGCGGCGAGCGCCTCCGCGCGTGGATCGACCGCGGGGACGCCCGGTACGCGGGCAAGGTGAACGCGACCTCGGACGGCGGCGAGGCCGAGGTCGTCGTCACCTTCGAGGGCCCCGAGGTCATCCTGCGGCTGGACAGGAAGACCGCGCCCCCGCAGTCCTACCGCTTCAACTCCGGCGCGCCCGGCATCGCCTTCGGGGACAGGTCCGGCGTCCACGTCCGGCTCGACCAGCCGCGCTGCGACCGCGGCGAGGTCGGCGCGGCCCGCATCGCCATCGACGTCACCGGCACGGTCGAGCTCGAAGGCCGCGTCGAGCGCACGGGCTGACCCTCCGCGAATCCCGGCGCCCTCTCCCGGCCAGGGAGAGGGCGCGGCCGTGCGTCAGGCGCTCAGCACCGGGTCGGTGACGCCGCCGGGGCAGGCCAGCCGGCCGGCGTCCCACCCGGCTCGCCGCGCCCCGGCCCGGTAGGCGCTCTCGTAGAACTCCAGCACGGCCACGCGCGGGTACGGCGCGGCGCGGGCGTCGGCGTAGCGCAGGACGGCGAGGTGGCTGCCGCGCCGCTCCACCCACCGCGCCGCGTCCGGGCGCAGCGGCTCCTCCGCCAGCCCCTCCGGCTCGGGGGCCGTGTAGGAGTAGAACGCGGGCTCGGGGAAGGAGTCGTCGCCGAACCAGAATCCCGTGCTGATGACCTCCCGCGAGTACGCCTCGCGGGTCACCGGGTCGGTCTCGGGCCCCTGGTCGATCTCCCGTTCGGAGAACCGCGTGCAGGCGATGTCGAAGGTGTGCCAGAAGTGGTGGACCGGGCTGATCTTGCCGGAGAAGTCCGCGGCGAACTCCTCCAGCACCAGGTTCACCTGGCTCAGCACCTGCCAGTACCGGGTCGCCATGACCGGGTCGTAGGTCGCGTGCTCGACGTCCTCGGCGAACGGCCGCTCCCCGTCCGGCAGGTCGAACGGATGGGGGATCTCGATCTCGACGTGCACGCCCAGCTCTTCAAGCGTCCGCATGGTCTCGGCGTAGAACGCCGCCACCGACTTCCCGTACAGCGGGAACGAGACCTCCCGGCCGTCCACGGCCGCCACCCGCAGCTGGTGGCCCACGAAGTCGAAGTCGATGGTGAAGATCGGGTTCCCGTCCACCTGTCCCATGGGCCGCGTGGTCAGCCCTCGCCCCGTCACATGGAAGGGCGCGTTCCACCAGTGGTTGCGCCGCACCCCCGCCGCCAGCCGCACCTTGCCCACGACCTGCGCGAACCGATGCAGGGTCTCCTTGGTGGCCCGCCACTCCTCCAACGGCATCACCGGAAACAGCTCCATGCGATGACCGTTCCCCGTTCCCGGCCGCAGGTGCGGGCGCCGGGGAAGTCTGTGGACGGTTTTGGCCGAGGGTCGGCCCGCCTGGGGGCTGGGACGGCTGACGGTCGCGGGGAGGCTCAGTCGAAGCTGAGTTGGTCGGGGCGGCGGGGGAGGAGGAGCAGGGCGCCGACGGCGAGGACGGCGACCACGACCACGGCGAGGAAGACGTGGTGGGAGGCGTCGTACAGGGCCTGGCGCACGTAGGCCGCGGCGCCGGGGCTCGTGCCCGAGCCCTGGCTGCCGAGCACGAGGGCCGTCGCGTCCAGGCTCTTCGGCATCTCGCCCGCGAGGGCGGCGGGCGGGTGGGCGAAGCGGTCGTTCAGGGTGGCGTTGGAGATCGCGCCGAGGACGGCCGCGCCGACCGAGCTGCCGATGGAGCGGCAGAACATGTTGGTCGCGGTGACGACGCCGCGGCGCTCCCATCCGACCGACGACTGGACGGCGACGATGGCCGGGCTGGAGAGCAGGCCGAGGCCGGCGCCGACGATGAAGCAGGCCGCCGCGACCTGCCACAGCGGCGCCCGCGGGCCGAGCAGGGCGCACAGGACCGCGCCCGCGAGGGCGAGCCCGCCGCCGATGAACGCGGTGTCGCGGAAGCCGATGCGCATGTAGAGGCGTCCGGAGAACGTCGCGGCCAGGGGCCAGCCGACGCTCAGCGCGGCCAGCACGAACCCGGCGACCAGCGCGCCGGTGCCGAGGACGCCCTGGGCGAAGGTCGGCACGTACGAGCTGAGGCCGATCATCAGGGCGCCGATGCACAGGCCGACGAGGTTGCCGCCGACCAGCGTGCGCCGGCGGAACACCCACAGCGGCAGGATCGGCTCCGCGGCCCGGCGTTCGACCAGCGGGAACACGACGATGAAGAGGATCCCCGCCGCGAAGATGACGAGGCTCGGGGCCGAGGCCCAGCCCCAGGCGACGCCGCCTTCCAGTAGGCCCAGGATCAGCAGGGACGACCCGGCGGTGAGCAGCGTGGCGCCGAGGTAGTCGACGCGGTGGCTGCTGCGCTCGACGCGCTCCTTGAAGCGGGTGGCGAGCGCCCAGACGGCGACGGCGCCGAGCGGCAGGTTGATGAAGAAGATCCAGCGCCAGTTCACGTACTCGGAGAACACGCCGCCGAGCGTGGGGCCGACCACCGCGGAGATGCCCCAGACGCTGGCCACGTAGCCCTGCACGCGGGCGCGCTCCTCCAGCGAGTACAGGTCGCCGACCATGGTGACGCTCATCGGCTGGATGGCGCCCGCGCCGATGCCCTGGAGGGCGCGGAACGCGATGAGCGCGGGCATGCTCCAGGCGAACCCGCACAGCGCCGACCCGACCAGGAAGGCCGCGATGCCGAAGAACATCACCGGCTTGCGCCCGAAGGTGTCGGCGAGCTTGCCGTACAGCGGCACGGTGACGGCCTGGGTGAGCAGGTAGATCGAGAACAGCCACGGGAACTGGGAGAACCCGCCGAGGTCGCTGACCACGGACGGCACCGCCGTGGCGATGATCGTGCTGTCGATCGCGACGAGCCCGGTGCACAGCATGATCGCGGCGAGCACGGGCCCGCGCTCGGATCTGAGGCCGACGCTCCGGGATGTCGTGGTGGTCGTCACGGTCTGAATCCCCCAACCCGCTCGGCGTCGTCATCAGGGCGGGCACGTCCCGGCGCTGCGCAGACCCCACCGGTTACAGCGAACCGCCGTTCCGCCACTTACATTCCCATCTGTCCGACTATCGCATGATGCGATAACCGGCACGGGGCCGGGAAACGACGAAGGGCACGGCCGGGGGCCGTGCCCTTCACGTCATGGCGCGCCGGCGTCCGTCAGGGGCCGTCGTGCCGGACGGTTCAGCAGCTCAGGTTGTTGCCGGGGGTGACGCCGAGGATGCCCGCGAAGCGGGTGTAGGCGTTGATCCGGCTCTGGACCTGGGCGGGGTTCCCGCCGTTGCACTCCAGGGCGCCGTTGATGCTGCGGATCGTCTCGCCGAAGCCCGCGCCGTTGACCATCGCGTTGTGCGCGGTCATGGTGCCGGGGCCGTTCTGCGTCATCCAGTACCAGATGCCGGTCTGCCAGGCGATGGAGGCGTCGGTCTGCACCAGGTTGGGGTTGCGGAGCAGGTCGATGCCGAGCGCGTCGCCCGCGGCCTTGTAGTTGAAGTTCCAGCTCAGCTGGATCGGGCCGCGGCCGTAGTACGCGGCCTGACCGGCCGGGCACCCGTACGGCTGGGTGGCGTCGCAGTAGTGCGGGTAGTTCGCCGTGTTCTGCTCGACGATGTAGACCAGCCCGCCGGTCTCGTGGTTGACGTTGGCCAGGAAGGCGGCCGCCTCCTGCTTCTTGACCGTGTCACTTCCCGTGTTGGCGAAGGCGGGGTAGGCGCGCAGCGCCGCCACGAGCCCGTTGTAGGTGTAGAACGAGTTCCGGCTCGGGAACATCTGGTTGAACTGGGCCTCGGTGACCACGAACGCTCCGGCGGGCCCGGTCGGGGTCGGCGTCGGCGTAGCCGTCGGGGTGGGACCCGTGCAGGTGTAGGGCGCCCAGTACCAGGTGCTGATCGTCGGGTCGTAGCCCGGGTTGTCGTGCGTGGCCCGGTAGTTCCGGCCGTTGGTGTACCTGACGATGTCGCCGGTGACGTAGCTGCGGCCCGCGACCCAGTTCGGGAACAGGCACGAATCGGTAGGACCGGTCGGCGAAGGCGTCGGGGTGGGGTTGCCACCGCCCGTGCAGGTGCCCTGGTCGGCCCATACGGCCGCGTTGCCGGGCGTCTCGTTCTGCGTCCACCACTTGGCCTGCCAGTTGTGGCTGTTGTAGGACGCGATCATCCCGCCGGTGTACACCTGCGAGGACGACCAGGGTGTGGCACACGCCGCCGCGGACGCCGGGGACGTCGGCAGGATCACTGCCAGCACCCCCGCCACCGCCAGGGCGACGACAGTCGCCACGATGCGCAGTCTCGACACTTGATCACTCCTTCATGCGCGGCGATGGGCCGCGCAGATGAGAACAGGACTGATCCCGCGTCAGACCCCCCATACCTCCTTTGCCGAGGTATCGATCGCAGGACTGAGGCAAATCAACCGGATCATCTGACGAACGTCAAGTTCCGGCAAAGAGACATCAATGGTCGACGTGGCCGGTGCGGGACCGCCCTAGATCATCACGTGCGCATCGGGGTGGCCGACGAAGGAGAACTGGGCGTTTCTGGTGAGCTTGTAGTCCTGCGCCTTCCAGGTGTGGGCCGAGGCGTCGGCGCCGCGCATGTAGACGAAGTTGAAGCGGTCCGCCGAGTAGATGCGGACGCCGTCCTCCTTCAGGCGCCGCACCAGCCGCGTGTCCTCGCCCGCGTTGACCGCTTCGAAGGCGTAGGTCCGCAGCAGGGCCGCCGTGGCGAGGATCGTCGCGCCCTGCACGAGGTGGGCGTAGCGGTGCTCCAGGCCGGGCAGGCGCATCACTGTCGTGTTGGTCGCGGGGAAATAGGTGTAGTGGGCGCCCTTGCCCACCATTTCGGCGTCGGCGTAGTCGAACGCGCGCAGCAGGTCCGACAGGTAGTGGGCGCCGTAGAGGTTGTCGTCGTCCATCTTGGCGATGTAGTCGCCCTCGGCCTGGGCGATGCCGACGTTCAGCACCTCGCCGAGCGTGAGCGAGGACGCGGCGGTGAGCACCTTGACGGCGGGCACCCCGGCGGCCAGCGCCTTGTCGCGGACCACGGCGGGGTCGATGTCCAGGCCGTGCAGGACGAGGATCAGCTCCAGGTCGCGGTGCCGCTGGCGGGCGACCTGCGCGATGGCGTGTTCGAGCTGGCCCGCGCGGTTGGTGGGCAGCACGACCGAGACGCTCCGGGACCGGGCCGGCACCGGACGGCCGAGCGCGCCGAGGATCTGGTCGACGCGGTGGGAGAAGAGGTGCTTGTCGAAGACCTCGCGCATGGCGAGGTGGCTCTGCCGCGCCCGCAGCTCGGGGCTGTTGATGAGGTAGAGGGCCTGGTTGTAGGCCTCTTCCTGGGTGTGCGCGATGGGGATCAGCGGCCCGAAGGTCTCCTCGATGGCGCGCGACCAGCCCGACAGCACGGTGGTGGAGCAGGCGGACAGCTCGAACACCCGCCGGGCGCACATGGTGGGCGAGTCGATGACGGAGTTGACGTTCAGGAAGACCTTGTACATCTTGTACGCGGCCAGCATCTGCTCGTACGGCAGCTCGCCGACGATGTGCGGGCGGTACTCGTCGGGCCAGGCGTACTTGTCGCCGGCCTTCTCGTTGCGGGCGAAGATGTGCAGGCCGAGCTCCCGCGTCGGGGCGATCACGGTCTCCATCTGCTCGCGCCGCTCGGGGTGCTTGTCGCGGAAGTACATGCCGGCGAACACCACGTCGTAGGGACGGCCCTGCTTGGTCTGGACGGGGTTGTGCACGCGCGGCTGCGCCGCGAACTGCAGCACGTCCACCCGGTCGTGTCCCAATATTTCGCGATACTTCGCCAGCATGTCGCCGTCGCACGTGTAGACGAGGTCGAACAGCTTGGCCGTGTCGATGAAGAAGTCGAAGTTGGGCGGGTCCTCCTTGTTCCAGAAGACCGTGGGGATGCCCTGCTCCTTGCACCAGGCGACGAGGTCGCGAAGCTCCTGCTTGGGGGCGTTGGTCCCGGTCATCTGGTAGCGCCAGCGGCCCTGGTTGCCGTGCCAGGCCGACTCGCAGAACAGGATGTCCGGGCGCTTGGCCGCGAAGATTTCCGGCCAGTCCTTGAGACCGAACTCGATCTGGTCCCACTCGTACTTGAACGCCATCCGGGAGAAGTCGTCCAGGATGACGGCCACCTTCAGGTCCGGCCGGGTCACCGGGCCGTCCGGCCAGGCCAGGTTCGGGATCTTGACCTCGGGGGCGTGCGCGAGCGCGGCGTCGATGGCCGCGGCGCTCGCGGTGACGGTCGCCGGGGGCTTGGGCGCCTTCTTGGGCTTCAGCGCTTTGGAGAGGTCGCGGGGGAGCTTGACGAGCTTGGCGGGGCGCTTGGCGCCGGCCAGGGCCGTGCTCACGCGGTACGGGCGCTGCGCCTTGGTCGCCGAGAGCTGCCACTGGGCGTACTCGGCCCGCGCCTCCGCCGTGGCGAGCCTGCGCTCCAGGTCGCGGATGCGCTCCTCGTACCGTTCGACGACCTTGCGCTCCTCCGGCAGCCAGTTGGCCGCCCCGAGGCGGTGGAAACGCGGCTCGTCCGGGTTCACCTGGTCACTCTCGGCCATGGCCTGACTTGCCCCCTCGGTCCGAACTCCGCGTCATTCCCGGGCCTCGCGGTCCGTTGGCAAGTGCCCGGGAATGTCCGATCGTACGACGTTCGCCGCGGGGAAATGGTTGTCTCCGGTCGAATGCCCCGATCAGGACGCGGTGGGAGGGACGCCCTGGGAGGCGGGCGAGAGGTTGTCGCCGCGCAGCCACGCCTCGATCACGCGGGCGATGCGCGGCCCCGCCTTGCCGTCCCACAGCGGCGGCAGGTCGCCGCTCGGGGTCGCCGCGCCGTCGGCGAGGGCCTTGGACGCCGCCGCGGGCAGCGTGGCCGGGGTGACCAGGCGGTTGGTGCCGTGCGTGATCGTGATGGGCCGCTCGGTGTTCGCGCGGACGGTCAGGCAGGGGACGCCCAGCATGGTCGTCTCCTCCTGCACGCCGCCGGAGTCGGTGACGACCAGCGCCGCGCCGCGCACCAGCGAGAGGAACTCGACGTACCCGAGCGGGTCGATGATCGTGAGGTTGTCGCCGGTCACCAGGCCCGCCTGGGCCAGGCGGGTGCGCCCGCGCGGGTGCAGGGGCACCACGATCGGCACCTGCTCGCCCACCGCGAGGACGGCCTCGACCAGCTCGCGGGCCGCCTCCGGGTCGTCCACGTTGGCCGGGCGGTGCAGGGTGGCGACGGCGTACCGCTCGGGCAGGCCGAGGCGCGCCTTCACCGGCGCCGGGTCCAGCAGCGGCAGCGCCGAGAAGAGGCTGTCGATCATGGGGTTGCCCACCAGGTGCGCCCTGCCCGGCGCGACGCCCTCGTGGGCGAGGTGGGAGAGCCCGTCCGGGCTTGTCACCAGCAGGATGTCGGCGAGCGCGTCGGTGACGACCCTGTTGACCTCCTCGGGCATCTCGCGGTCGAAGGACCGCAGCCCCGCCTCGACGTGCGCCGTGGGCACGTGCAGCTTGGCGCAGACCAGGATCGCCGCCAGCGTGGAGTTGACGTCCCCGTACACCACGACCAGGTCGGGGGAGTGCTCCAGCACGACCTCCTCCAGGCCGACGAGCAGGGCGGCCGTCTGGCGCGCGTGGCTGCCGGAGCCGACGCCGAGGTTCGCGATCGGCTCGGGCAGGCCGAGGTCGGCGAAGAACACGTCCGACATCAGGGCGTCGTAGTGCTGACCGGTGTGGACGATGCCCTGCCGGATCCCGAGGTCGGTGAGGCCGCGCACGACGGGCGCCGCTTTGACGAAGTTGGGACGAGCGCCCAGCACATGCAAAACGAGGGGATTTTCCCTCATTGACCTCGCCTTTCAGCCGGATACAGGTCAACTACGCCCAGGTGGGCCAAGCGTTGCCTATGGTACGGTCGCCGCGTGGTTTCCGAGGCCAGCCGGCCCGAGAAGGTATCCCCCAAGTCGGCTCGCGCCGGCCTGCGCGGCTTCCTCAAGGGCTTCGTCCGCAATCCGGTCATCGTCTCCCGCGTCCTGGTCACCAGGGTCAAGTCCGACCCCATGCGCGTGGCCCAGGCCGCGGCCGACGCCATGCCGCCGCGTCTGCGCCCCGCCGTCGGCCGGGTCGCCTGGCCGGTGGCCCGCGTCGTCAAGGTCACGGCCCGCAAGATCGCGCGCCGCATGGCGGACGGCCCGCTGGAGGCGGCCAAGGAGGAGTTCGAGAAGGGCCGCATGACCAAGGCCGTCGAGGTCCTGCGCCCGCACGCCCGCTGGCCGTTCATCCGCCGCCGCATCGCCTACTACGAGGGTGAGAAGGCCGCGATCGGCCCGAACCCGATCCCGCCCAAGTCCAAGGCGATCGTGGGCGAGCGCGTCGAGGGCCGCGTGCTGCACTGCGTCACCAACGCGCTGCCCTACACCCAGGCCGGGTACACCGTCCGCACCCACCGCATCGTCACCGCCCAGCGCGCCGCGGGCCTCGACCCGCACGTGGTGACGAGCTGGGGCTGGCCCATGCTGCAGGGGCACGCCGACGCCGAGTCGTACGAGGAGATCGACGGCGTCCCCTACCACCGCCTGCTGCCGAGTGGCGAGGTCCCCTTCGAGAGCCGCGGCCGCATGATCCGCGGCGCCGGCGAGGTGACCGAGCTGGTCAGGACGCTGCGGCCCCAGGTGCTGCACGCCGCGACCGACCACCGCAACGGCTCGGTGGCGCTGGCCGCGCGCGAGCGCACGGGCACGCCGGTGGTCTACGAGGTGCGCGGGTTCCTGGAGGAGACCTGGGCCTCGCGCGACGCCGCCAGGGTCGGCAGCGAGCGGCACCTGCTGCAGCGCGAGCGCGAGGCGCACATCATGCGCTCGGCGGACGCGGTGGTGACGCTGGCCGAGACCATGGCCGCCGAGATCGTCGAGCGCGGCGTGCCGAGGGAGCGCATCTTCCTCGCCCCGAACGCCGTGGACGACACGCTGCTGACCGCCGACTACGACGGCGCCGCCTTCCGCGCCGCGTACGGCATCGCGCCGGGTGAGATCGTCGTCGGGTCGGTGTCCAGCATCGTCGGCTACGAGGGGTTCGCGACGCTGCTCTCGGCCGCCGCGCTGCTGCGCGACGGGGGCACGCCCCTGCGGGTCCTGATCGTGGGCGACGGCGCCGAGCGGCCCGCGCTGCTGGCGCAGGCGGAGAAGCTGCGTCTCGGCGACCTGGCCGTGCTGCCCGGCAGGGTCGGCCCCGAGGAGGCGCTCCAGGCGCAGGCGGCCATCGACATCTTCGTCTGCCCGCGCGACGACCTGCGCGTGACCCGGCTGGTCACCCCGCTGAAGCCGGTGGAGGCCATGGCGCTCGGCAAGCCGGTCGTGCTCAGCGACCTGCCCGCGCTGGCCGAACTGGTCGGCTCGGACGGCGCGGGACTGCTCGTGCCGCCGGGTGATCCGGCGCAGCTCGCCAAGGCTCTGGCCGGGCTGCGGGAGGACCCCGCGCGGCGGGCCGAGATGGGCGAGGCGGGCCGGGCCGAGGTGGCCGCGAAGCGTACGTGGGGCCGGGTGGCGGAGACCTACCGGGACCTCTATCGAACGCTTGCGCGGTGAACTCCTTGTCATGAACGATCGGAAAGTGGCACTTCGCCATGCGTTCAAGCGCATTAGACGTGATCTGCGTGGACTTGAGATAGCCTTTGCCACCATGCAGCGTTGTTTCGGACTTCCTCAGGGCGTGTCGTGAGCGCATACGATCTCGCGGTCATCGGCCTGGGATACGTCGGCATGCCCTTGGCCAAGGAGGCCACGGCGGCCGGTCTGCGCGTGGTCGGCCTGGACGTCGACCAGCGCAAGGTCGACGCGCTCAACTCCGGCCACTCCTACATCGATGACCTGAGCGACCACGACCTGGACTCCATGCTGGCGGCCGGTTTCACCGCCACGCTGGACCAGGCGGTGCTGGCAGCCAGCCACACCGTCGTCATCTGCGTCCCGACGCCCCTCGACGAGGACCACCGGCCGGACCTGTCGGCCGTGCGCGGCGCCGTCGGATCCGTCGGCCGGTACCTCCAGCGGGGCACCCTGGTCGTGCTGGAGTCCACCACCTACCCCGGCACCACCGACGAGGTGGTCCGGCCGATCCTGGAGGACGCCTCCGGCCTGAGCGCCGGCGCGGACTTCCACCTGGCCTTCTCGCCGGAGCGCATCGACCCGGGCAACGCCAAGTACGGCCTGCGCAACACGCCGAAGGTCGTGGGCGGCTACACGCCGGAGTGCCGCGACCGCGCGGCCGGGTTCTACGCCCGGTTCATCGAGCAGGTCGTGACCGTCAGCGGCACCCGCGAGGCCGAGATGGCCAAGCTGCTGGAGAACACCTACCGGCACGTCAACATCGCCCTCGTCAACGAGATGGCGATCTTCTGCGACGAGCTGGGCGTCAACCTCTGGGAGTCCATCGAGGCGGCGGCGACCAAGCCGTTCGGCTTCCAGAAGTTCCTGCCGGGCCCGGGGGTCGGCGGCCACTGCATCCCGGTGGACCCGTCCTACCTGTCCCACGCGGTGCGCAAGCTCGGCTACCCGTTCCGGTTCGTCGAGCTGGCGCAGGAGATCAACGAGCGCATGCCGCAGTACGTGGCGGCCCGCGTGACGCGCCTCCTGAATCGTGCCAAGAAGGCCGTCAACGGCTCGCGTGTGCTGCTGATGGGCGTCACCTACAAGCCCGACATCGCCGACGAGCGCGAGACGCCCGCCGTGCCGGTCGCCCGGGTGCTCCGCGAGCTCGGCGCCGAGCTCGTCTTCGCCGACCCCTACGTCAAGCAGTGGGCGGTCGACGGGGTCGAGGTCCCGCGCGTCGAGGACCTCGCGGAGGGCGTCGAGAACGCCGACGTCACGGTCCTGCTGCAGCAGCACTCCGCGTTCGACCTGGAAATGGTGGAGAAACGAGCGCTTCTACTTCTCGACACCCGGGGCGTCCTCTCCGAGGGCGATCGCGTCGAGCGGCTCTGACGACGGAGGGTCGGCGCGTGCACGTGCTTGTCATGACGGTGGTCCACCACCCTGAGGACGCCCGGATCCTGCACAGGCAGATCCGCGCGCTCGTGGACGCCGGACATGACGTCACGTACGCCGCGCCGTACTCCGCGCGCGGCGTCGTACCGAGGTCGTGGGTGACCGGGGTGGACCTGCCGAGGGCCGCCGAGCGCAAGCGCCTGGCGGCCGTGCGGGCCGCGCGCAAGCTGTTCAAGAGCCTGCGCGGAAAGGTCGACCTGGCGCTGATCCACGACCCGGAGCTGCTGCTCGCGGTGGCGGGCGTGCGCAAGCGCCCGCCCGTGGTGTGGGACGTCCACGAGGACACCCCCGCCACGCTGTCGCTCAAGCCGTGGCTGCCGTCGTTCCTGCGTCCCCCGGTGCGGTTCCTCGCGCGGCTGCTCGAAGGCACCGCCGAGCGTCACCTGCACCTGCTGCTGGCCGAGACCGCGTACGCGGGCCGGTTCCACCAGGCGCACCTGGTCGTGCCGAACGAGACCTGGGTGCCCGACCACGTCAGCGAGCCGTCCGACGATCGTGTCGTGTACCTGGGCTGGCTGTCGGAGGCCCGGGGCGTGCGGGAGGCCGTCGAGGTGGGGCGGCTGCTCCAGGAGCACCGCGTCGCGGTCGAGCTGATCGGGTACGCCGACCCGCAGAGCCGGCCCATCCTGAACAAGGCCGTGGCCGAGGGCGTGCTGGAGTGGCGCGACTTCATGCCGAACGACGAGGCGCTGAAGCGGCTGGACGGCGCGCTCGCCGGGCTGTCGCTGCTGCACGACGAGCCCAACTACCGCCACTCCATGCCGACCAAGATCGTCGAGTACATGGCGCACGGCATCCCGGTGATCACCACGCCGTCGCCCCGGGCCGTCGAGCTGGTGGAGCGGTACCAGAGCGGCCTGGTCGTGCCCTGGCGCGATCCCGAGGCCGTCGTGCGGGCCATCCTGAAGCTGCGCAACGACCCGGCCGCCCGGCGGGCCGCGGGGGCGCGCGGGTACGCCGCCGCCCGTGCCAACCACCACTGGCCGAACTCCGCCCGCCGGTTCGTCACCCAGCTCGAAGCGTGGGCGGGGGCCGCGACCCGGTCGTGATCTTTATCCGGGCCACATTAAAGAAACGGTAATGTCCTGAAGGTGCGCGGCCTCTTTCTGCTCCTGGGAGCGGTTCTGCTGACCGCCGTCGCGGCAATGATCCTCGTCATCCCCGACTCCTCCCGTGAGCCGTCGAGCGGCGTGCGCACCGCCGCCACGGGCTCGCCCTCGGGCAGCCCCACGCCGTCCACCAGCGTCTTCAGCGACCCCTGCGGCACGTTCGACACGACCAGCCCCACCCCGTACGCCGTCACCGGCTACTGGCTGGTGCCGACCTCCGACCACTGCACGTGGCGCAGCCAGCTCCAGGCCATCCACCGCGTCGGCGGCGACACCGTCGTGCGCCTGGGGTACGGGCTGTCGCCGCGCCCGGTGGACCAGGACGGCCGCGTGATGACCGTGGACGGCACCGAGCCCGACCCGCGCTACACCCCCTGCGTGGAGAACGGCATGACCTGCGTGCAGGCCGCCGAGTCGGCGCTCAAGGCCGCCAACCCCGGCAACCGCATCACCTGGACGTACGTCTACCGCACCGACGAGGCGTACGGCCCCGGGCTGTTCCGCTGCCCGCAGATGGAGCACACGATCCCGATCGGCGACCAGGTGTACTACCGGATGATCGCCCCCGACGACGGCTCGGACGACCCGACCTGCGATTTCACCTCCCGGGGGCGCGGCTACCACCTCGTGCTGATCGAGGCCGCCGCGCAGGACAGCCTCACCGAGATCCTCGACCTGGCCGACCGCTTCGCCATGAAGGTCTTCCCCGCCCTGCCGGTGGCCCCGCGCGACCGCCTGGCGAGCACCAAGGCCGACCCCCGGCACATCGGGACGCTGACCACGCTGACCCGGCGCATCGTGCAGGACTACGGCGACCGCTTCCGGGACCGCGCCTCCCTCGGCGGGGTGTACCAGCCCTTCGAGCTGCAGCTCAGGGAATGGCCGGACCCGGCCAAGGTGCCGACGCTGCAGGTGTACGCCCAGCAGCACGACATCGTCCAGCAGGAGCTGCCCGGCAAGCCGATCCTGATCAGCCCGTACCTCGACGCGCGCAAAGGCAAGGGGTTCACCGCCACGCCCGCCCAGGTCAAGGAGGGGTTCAAGGCGCTGGCCCGCACGGGCGTCGGCATCATCGCCCCGCAGGACAGCCGGGGCACCGGCAAGGTCGGCCTGTACTGGCCCAACCTCAAGGGGCAGGCCGTGGACGACCGCCTCAAGCCGGTCGTGGGCGACACCTCCTACGGCGACGCCTACCACGGCTCCACCCGCGACTACTATCGCGCGATGTCCGAGGCGCTGGCCGAGCTGCGCACCGAGGGGGACGAGGTGCAGCTCTGGGCCAACGTGGAGGCGTTCGAGCCCGAGGGGGACGGCGCCTGCGAGGCGGGCGGCAAGCGGGGCGTCACCGACAAGAAGCGCCTGGACGCGGCCGTGGCGTTCGCCGGGCCGTACGTCTCGAAGATCATCTCCTACAAGTGGAGCAGCTTCTTCACCTGCGGCTCGCCCACCCTGGCCGAGCAGGTGGAGCGCGACTGGGACCGGCCGATCCCCATCCAGGTGGTGCCGGGGTCGCGGGGCATCCAGGGCGGGATCGAGATACGCGGCTACAACCTCGCCGAGGGGACGGTGACGTTGAGCTGGTTCGGCGCCGAGGAGTCGCGCACGGTGGACTCCGCGGAGGCCGGCTGGTCCGACCGCACCCCGATCCCCGGACTGCCCGCCGGCGTCCAGCGGCTGTGGGTGCCGGTCGACTGGGAGTCCGTGCCCTCGGGGGCGTGGATCCGCGTCGACGTGACATCCGAGGACGGACGGCAGAGCAACGCGCCGGTGTACCTCAACCGCGAGCCGTGACGGCTCCGGCACCCCGGGTCTCGGTGTAACGTGCCTGCCATGGTCCCGCGCATACCCGTCAGCGTGGATCTCGTCGTCCTCACCGTGCGCTGCCAGCAGCTGAGCGCTCTGGTCTGGCGGCGTGACCGCCCTCCCTACGAAGGCCGCTGGGCGCTGTCCGGCGGGTTCATCCAGCTGGAGGAGGACCTGCCGGCCGCCGCGGCGCGCGTGCTCGCCGAGCGGGCCGGGCTGCCCGGCGCGCCCGTCCACCTGGAGCAGCTCCGCACCTACGGCTACCCCGACCGCGACCCGCGCCAGCGCGTCGTCAGCGTCGCCTACCTGGGCCTCGCGCCGGACCTGCCGGCCCCGACCGAGGCCCACATGAGCTGGCAGCCGGTGTCCTCGCTGCAGACCATGGCCTTCGACCACCGCAGGATCGTCCTGGACGGCATCGAGCGCGCCGGGGCCAAGCTGGAGTACACCTCGCTCGGCGCGGCGTTCTGCCCCGCGGAGTTCACGGTGGCCGACCTGCGCCGGGTCTATGAGATCGTCTGGGGGCGCGCCCTGGACCCGCGCAACTTCCACCGCAAGGTCACCAAGGCCGACGGCTTCCTGGTGCCCACGGGGCGCACCACCACCCGAGACGGTGGCCGTCCGGCGATGCTGTACCGGCGGGGCCCGGCCGAGCTGCTGCACCCGCCGATGCTGCGGCTGGCGGGCTGACCCTGGGTGGCTGACGGCCGAAATGTCGGGCGGGGGCGGGCCGTTCGCCGTCCCGGCCGCTCGTCGTAGGGTAAAGCCATGCCGCGTTTCCGCCCGATTCTCGATGCGTTGCCCGCCTACCGGGCGGGGAAGGCCGTGGTCTCCGCCGACGGCCGGTCCTTCAAGCTGTCGTCCAACGAGTCGCCCTACGACCCGTTGCCCTCGGTGGTCGAGGCCGTCGCCGCCGCGGCGCGCGAGATCCACCGCTATCCCGACCCGGCCTGCGTGGGCCTGACCGAGGCGCTGTCGGCGCGTCTCGGCGTGCCGCAGGAGCACATCGCGCTCGGCGCGGGATCGGTCACGGTCGCCCAGCAGCTCTTCGAGACGGTGGGGGAGCCGGGCGCCGAGGTGATCTACGCCTGGCGCTCCTTCGAGGCGTATCCGCTGCTCGCCGACCTGGCGGGCGTCACGTCGGTCCGGGTCCCCCTGGTCGAGGAGACCCACGACCTGGAGGCGATGGCCGCCGCCGTCACCCCGGCCACCCGCATGATCTTCGTGTGCAACCCCAACAACCCCACCGGTACGGTCAACCGGACCGCCGAGCTGACGGCGTTCCTCGACCGGGTGCCCGAGGACGTCCTCGTCGTCCTGGACGAGGCCTACCGCGAGTACGTGCGCGACGCCGACGTGCCCGACGGTCTCGGCCTGTACGGCGACCGGCCGAACGTCGCGGTGCTGCGCACGTTCTCCAAGGCGTACGGGCTCGCGGGCCTGCGCGTGGGCTACCTGGTCGCGCAGGAGCCGGTCGCCTCGGCCGTGCGCAAGACGACGGTGCCGTTCGCGGTCAACAGCATCGCGCAGGCGGCGGCGATCGCCTCGCTGGCCGCCGAGGACGAACTGCTCGAACGCGTCGAGACCGTGGTGAAGGAGCGCACCCGCGTGCGCGAGGCCCTGCTCGGCCAGGGCTGGGCGGTGCCGCCCACCGAGGCCAACTTCGTGTGGCTGCGCCTCGGCGAGCGCACCGCGGAGTTCGCCGAGCACTGCGCGGTGGACGGCGTCGCCGTGCGCCCGCTGGGCGAGGGGGCGCGCGTCTCCGTCGGCTCTCCCGAGGCCAACGACGCCTTCCTCGACGCCGCCGCGCGGTTCAGGGCCGGCTGAGCTCGGCCTCCCCGGCCGGCGCCGCGTTCCCCGCGCGCCGGCCGCGCCGCTCCGTCGACACCACCAGGGCCACGCCGAGAACGATCACGGCGCCCGCGGCGAACATCTGCGCCGTCACGCTCTCGTCGAGCACCACCACGCCCAGGACCACCGCCACGACCGGGTTGACGTACGCGTAGGTCGCGACCAGCGAGATGGGCGCGTTGCCGAGCAGCCACACGTACGAGGTGAAGCCGGCCAGCGAGCCGACGAGCACCAGGTAGGCGAGCGCCACCCACGAGCCGGTGCCGACGGCGCCGACGTCGACGTGCTCGCCGAGCACGGGGCTGACGGCGAGCATCACCACGCCGCCCACGAGCATCTCGACCGTGCTCGCGGCGAAGGGGTCCTTGGGCATGGGGAGGCGGCCGGACAGGAACGAGCCGACCGCCCAGGCCAGCGCGCCGCAGAGGATGATCACGACGCCGGCGGCGCTGCCGGAGCCGCCGCCGGTCAGCGAGAGGCCGGCGACGCCGCAGAACCCGATGAGCACCCCGGTCACCGTGAGCGCGTGTGGGCGGTCGCGGGCCACCACGCGGAAGATGACCAGCCACAGCGGCACGGAGGCCACCAGGAGGGCCGCCAGGCCCGAGGAGATGTACTGCTCGGCCACCGACACCATGCCGTTGCCGGCCGTCAGCAGGAGGACGCCGACCACGGACGTGCCGAGGAACTCCGCGCGCGTCATGCGGAAGACGCCGCGGCCCCGGCGGAGCGCCAGCAGGAGGCCGAGGATGACGCCGGACAGCACGAAGCGGACGCCGCCGCTCAGCATCGGGGGAATGGTCTCGATCGTGATCCGGATGCCGAGGTAGGTCGAGCCCCACACGACGTAGACGATCCCCAGCGCGGCCCAGACTCTGACGTCACGAGTGTTCTGCCCCATGACTCATGACGATATCGGCCCACCCTGCTTGGATTCATGCGGGTTTCGGACCAGGTGTAGGAGGCGCGTCGTAGTACCACAGGTTTGTCCACATGGATGTGGATAACCGGCTTCGTCACGACACCTGAACATTACATTTTCGCATCTAGGTAGAGGAATGCGGCGTGTGCGGCCTCGCGCCAAGTTATCCACAGCCTGTGGGCCGGCCGTCCTCGCCGGCTCCCGGGCAGGTCGGGCCGGGATACCGTCAATACTTTCGAAATCGCGACCGAAACGGCCATGCCGCGGACGCGCGAACGCCGGACACGTACCGCGACGAGGGCGCGCGAACGCCGGACATGACACGGGCGCGCGGCCGTACCCGGCCCCTGACACGGGCGCGCGGGAACCCTGGGCACGGACCGCGCCCGCGCCGGCGCGGCCCGTGCCCGGGCGGCCTTGGACCAGCTCGTCACCCGCCCCCACAGGGACGGGTCACACTCGCCTTCGTGCCGAGCGGCCCGCCGTCCCCCTGGCGAAGGGCCCCTCACGGGTCATCCGCCCCACACGGATGACCCGCCGGAGGCTAGCGCGGGCCGAGCTTCTCCACGATCAGCCGGTAGAGCTGGCGCGGGCGCCCCGGCTGCGGTGTGCGATTCGGCGGTAGCGGCCACGCGAGTCCCTCGTCGACCAACGTGCGCAGCAGCCGCCGGGCCGTGCGGGGAGTCACTCCGAGCATGCGCCCGGCGCTCTCCGCGTCCACGATCGTGTCGCCGCCCTCCAGCTTGGCGGCCAGCCGTGCGAGGACCTCCACGCCCTTCGGCCTGCCCTGTCCCGGCGCCTGAGGAGGCATCCGGGGCGCCGGCACGAGCGTGCGGCCCTCTCTGTCCACCGCGAAGCCCTGAGGCTGCTTGCCCGCCTGTGTGCGGGCCAGGGCGGCCCTCGCGTGGGTCTCCGCGTCGTGGGTCGTCCGGCCCATGCCCACGCCCACCTCGACCGCGAGGCCGAGCTCGTCGCGGATGCGCGCGGCGAAGGGAAGGACACGGAAGCCGTCGGTGGCGGCGGCCATCGAGCCGCGCGTCGCCGTGACCAGATAGCTGTGATCGTCGATCGCCCATACGGCGGCGTTCATGCGATTGGCCTCCTGCACCAGCAGACGGTGCAGAGAAAGCCTCAGCTCGTCACGCCAGTACCTGGGTGCGGCCCGCCGTACGGGCTCGCGTAACGTCGGCACCTCGATGAGCACGACCGTGAGCTGCGACTCCTCCAGCCGGTGGTGCGCGCCGAGCAGCGCCGCGGTGTGCAGCGCCGAGCGGATCGCCGCGGAGGTGGGTCGCACCCTTACGGTCGGGACGCCCGCCGCGGTCAGCCGGTCGGCCACCGCGGGCAGGCAGGTGAGCGCACCGGTCGTGCTGCCCTGCCTGATCAGGCGCTCGTGGTAGGCCGCGACGGTTCCCGTCGCACCCGGCTCCTCACGTGTCTGCACTCCCGCCGTCGGCAGGCCGAGGTCGGCGTAGGCCTCCTCGACGTCCGAGCGGGTGAGCAGGTCGACGCTGACCCTGCGCGGGTCGATGCGCTCGTCCAGTGCGGCCCGCGCCAGCGCCGCGGTGAGCGCCGGACCTCCGAGCTGCACGTACGTCGCGGGGATCGTCAGCACCCCCGAACGTCTGGCCAGCTCGTAGGGGACGGGGCTGGCGAACAGACACGCGTCCACCCCCGGTCCGAGCCGGACCACCTTGTCAGCGGCCTCCTGTTCGTCTCGGTATGCCGCGGCGACGAGCCGGCTGGGCACCGGCGCCGCCGCATGACCCATTAACATCACTCGCTCGACCAGGTCATGGGGTCCCACCACCCCAATCGTCAGGTCCGGGGCCGACGCGCCCACGCGCGACCCGCGAGGAGTTTCTTCGGTCCTCTCGACCAATGTTCGTCCCATCCCGCCATACCTCTGTTTGAGGCCGCTCCGCCGCGCGGTGCCATGAACCGGTGTACCGGCCCCATGAGCGCCCGGCATCGCGACCTCCCAATCCACTGGTCGAGTCCGCCGTGCGCGGGGTCGCCGGGCGGTCCGCCTGTAGGCGTTCCCGGCGTTCCCGGCACGGGTTCTTCTCCCATCCGGTCTAGTCCTCTTTGGAACGATCGCTCGCCGCGGCACTAATGTCACGCCCGGATTTGCCGGAATGCGCCCCAGCCATGCCGACAAGGTATGGATGAGATGGTCATAAGAACAGGTCAGAGGCGGTTTACGGGCGGTGTCACGAGCTAGAGGAAATTTCTCTTACCACATCTCCTCCCAGCGCCTTCATACGAGCCGCGAGGTCGTGGTGACCGCGATCGATGAGATATCCGGGCGACACGACCGTCTCGCCGGACGCGGCCAGGCCGGCCAGGACGAGCGCGATTCCGGACCGCAGATCGTGCGCCGTGACGTCCGTTCCGGTCAGCGGAGTGCTGCCGTGGACCACCGCCCGGCTGTCCTCGACCGCGATGCGCGCGCCCATTTTGTTGAGCTCGCCGGCGAGCGCGAACCGGCCGTCGAAGATGCGCTCGTGGATGTAGCTGTTGCCGTCGGCGAGGCACGCCACCGTCATGATGGGCGACTGCAGGTCGGTGGCGAAGCCGGGATAGGTGTCGGTGATCACGTTGATCGGCCGCAGCGGGCGGTCGCGCCGGACGTGCAGCACCGCGCCGTCGGTGGCGAACTCGACGC
Organism: Sphaerisporangium siamense; assembly: GCF_014205275.1. Classification (NCBI taxonomy): domain Bacteria; kingdom Bacillati; phylum Actinomycetota; class Actinomycetes; order Streptosporangiales; family Streptosporangiaceae; genus Sphaerisporangium; species Sphaerisporangium siamense. The sequence continues at coordinate 805,045 of NZ_JACHND010000001.1, read as the reverse complement.
CCATCTGCTCCAGCTTCCAGCGGACGACGCCGAGGTGCTCCAGCGACGCGCCGACCAGGTTCACCTCGCCGCCGGTGATGGCGGCGGCCATCGCGAACACGCCCGCGTCCAGACGGTCCGGCATGACCTGGTGCTCCACGGCGGTGAGCTCGTCGACGCCCTCGACCGTGATGAAGCCGGTGCCGCCGCCGCCGATGCGCGCGCCCATCTTGGTGAGCATGTCGATGACGTCCAGCACCTCGGGTTCGAGGGCGGCGTTCTCGATGATCGTGGTGCCCTTGGCGAGGGCCGCGGCCATGATGAGGTTCTCGGTGCCGGTGTGGGAGGGCGTGTCGAGGTACAGCGGCGCGCCCGCCAGCCCGGACGCCTTGACGTGGATGACGCTCTCGCCCTCGTCCACGACCGCGCCGAGCCGCTTGTAGCCGAGGTAGTGGAAGTCCAGGTTGCGGCTGCCGAGATTGCAGCCGCCGATGCCCTCGATGATGGCCTCGCCGAGGCGGTGCAGCAGGGCGGGGACGAACAGGACCGACCCGCGGAACCGCCGGGCGATCTCGGCGGGCAGGACGGCGCTCGTGAGCCGGGACGCGTCGATGACGAGCGTGCGCTCGGCCTCGTGGAGCTCCACCTTCGCACCCACGGCCTCGGCCAGCTCCACCGCGCGGCGGACGTCCTCGATGATGGGCACGTTGCGCAGGACCGTGCGGCCTTCCGAGGCGAGCAGCGCCGCGCCGATCATCGGGAGCACGGCGTTCTTGGCGCCCTGGATGAAGGCGGTTCCGCGCAGGGCGTTGCCACCGCGCACGCGGTAACGAACCATAAGATGAGGCTCCTCGATATCAGAAATGACGCGCCTGAGGCGCGGACGGCGGCGCAGTTATCCGCCCACATTAGCCGTTTCCGGATGCCTGCCCGCGCCGTTTCCGCGCACTTGCGCGGCTCCCACGCCGCCGCCCGGCGCGCCCCCCGCGGGTCACCTCGCGGGGGTTCCCGCAGGTGTGTCCGGAGAGGCGGCGTGCAGCAACGTGTTGGCGCGCTGATCGACGATACGGGTCACCACCTGCTGCGCGTAGCCGAACACCATCGCCCACACCAGGATCGAGGTCTGCGAGCTGAGCCCCGCGAAGCCCGGCACGAAACCCGAGTTCAGGATGAGCAGGCCGATGATGGCGGTCGCCACGCCCGCGGGCGCCTTGAGCAGGTTCTGCGCCACCGCGAGCGAGTAGCGCGTCGTCAGCTCCGAGCGTGTGGACAGGCTCGCCGCGGTGGCCAGGGCCGCGCCCAGCATGCCGATGAGCGCGACCAGCGGCACGTCGCCGTGCGAGGGCGCGCCCGCCCCCGCCGGGCACACGCGGATGCCCTCGCGCGGACCCAGGCTGGCGAGCAGCGTGCCGTTCCCGCACATGGGGATGGCCGACGGCCAGATCGCGCCCACGGCGACGAGCCCCGCCGTGATGACGGTCAGCGCGGCGACGCCGCCGAGCAGCATGTTGCGGAAGCTGCGCACCCGCCCGCTCTCGATCCCGGCGGTGGCGTACGCGGCGCGCAGCACCGACTGCACCAGCCCGCGATCGGCCTCGCCGACGTCGCCCGCCGCGACGCGTGCCGCGAGCTGGGCGAGGCGGGCGTCGTCCGCGGGCAGGTAGGCGCGGCCGACGGCGAGCGCCTCCGGCGCCCTGGAGGCCAGCTCGGCGGCCGGGAGCAGGCCGAACAGCATCACGGTCGCGCCGTACAGGTTGGCCCAGGCGGCCTCGATGGCCTGCCCGGTCAGCCACCGGCGCCAGCCCTGCCGTTGCGTCGCGTAATCATGGGCGGCGTCGAGCTGCCGCACGATGGAGGCGTGCAGCTCCGCCGTGCCCGGTTCGCCCCGCCGGGCCGCGAGCGCGCGGTCGGCGTCGGACCGCACGTCCGCGCCGCGCGAGGTGACGGTCACCCGCCACACCCCCGGCCAGCGCAGGGCCTCGCGGTCGTCCTGAACCTTCGGCGTCTCGCTCTCCCGCACCGCGGGCTCGGCAGTCATGCGCTCCTCCAGGCTCGCCTCTCCTGGATCATCGCCGCTGCCGGGCCCGCGCGCCACCACACCCGCCTCATCCGCGACACGGACGTCGCGGGCGCGCCGGGCCGGGGAAGCGCCGTAGAAGCGTTCTGAGCCTGCTCCAGGCGCGTTTCTAGGCCAGGGCGGCGATGTCGGTGCGGTGGTGCGAACCGCGCAGGCGTATGCCGTCCACGAGGGCGTAGGCGGCGGCGCGCGCGGCGGCGACGTCGGGGCCCGTCCCGACCACGCTGAGCACCCTGCCGCCCGCCGAGACGACGTGGCCGCCGGCGTCCAGGGCCGTGCCCGCGTGCAGGACGTAGGCGTCCTTCGCCGCCGTCCGCAGGCCCTCCAGGCGGTCGCCCTTGACGGGGTCGGCCGGGTAGTTCTCCGCGGCCACCACGACGGTCACCGCGGCCCCCTCGCGGTACCGCGGCGCGGGCTCGCCGGCCAGCGCGCCGGTCGCGCAGGCCAGCAGCAGCCCGGCGAGCGGCGTCTCCAGGCGGTCGAGCACGACCTGCGTCTCCGGGTCGCCGAAGCGCGCGTTGAACTCGATGACCTTCGGCCCCGCGGACGTCAGCGCCAGCCCCGCGTACAGCACCCCCGTGTACGGCGTGCCGCGCCGGGCCAGCTCGCGGACGGTGGGCAGCACGACCTCGTCCATGACGCGCTCGGTCAGCCATTCCGGCGCCCACGGCAGCGGCGTGTACGCGCCCATGCCGCCGGTGTTCGGGCCCTTGTCGCCGTCGTAGGCGCGCTTGAAGTCCTGGGCGGGCTGGAGCGGGACGGCGGTGGCGCCGTCGCACAGCGCGAACAGCGACACCTCGGGCCCGTCGAGGAACTCCTCCACGACCACGCGCTCGCAGGCCGCGGCGTGGGCCAGCGCCTCCTCGCGGTCGGAGGTGACCACGACGCCCTTGCCCGCCGCGAGCCCGTCGTCCTTCACGACGTACGGCGCGCCGAAGGCGTCCAGCGCGGCCTCGGCCTCCTCCCGCGTGACGCACACGCGCGCGCCCGCGGTCGGCACTCCGGCCGCCGTCATCACCTCTTTGGCGAACGCCTTGGAGCCCTCGACGCGGGCCGCCTCCTTGGAGGGGCCGAAGCAGGGGATGCCCGCGGCGCGCACGGCGTCGGCGACGCCCGCCACGAGCGGGGCCTCGGGGCCGACGACGACCAGGTCCGCGCGCAGGCGCGTGGCCAGCGACGTGACCTGCCCGGGGTCGGCCGGTGTCACGGCATGCGTGGACGCCACCTCGGCGATGCCGGCGTTTCCCGGGGCGCAGTGCAGCTCGGACACCGCGGGGTCGAGGGCGAGGGCGCGGCACAGCGCGTGCTCGCGGCCCCCGGAACCAATCACAAGTACGCGCACGTGGGGAGTCTACGGGGCGCGTCCGGGGCCGCCGTCACGCGACGGGGAGCGGGGCGGGAGAGAGGTCCGTGCCCGGGTCGTCACGGAATAGCGGTGGTGTTTTGCACCGTTATTCATGATCAGAACCGTATGCGCGTTGTAAGCTAGGGGGGTCGGCCCGGCTGTGATAGGTTGGGCCAGCTATGGACCGTCTCTCGGCCGATTGGAGGTGGAATCGGGATGACATCTGGTGATCCCAGCAGTACGTGCTCGCGCACGTGCTTCGTGCGCAACCCCGACCACTCCAACTCGGTGTCCGACTGAGAGCTTCGCGCCCAAACTACTTTTTCGCGGTTTTTCCGCATCCCCTTTTGCCGTGCGCGCGGTTTTCCCCAGGTCGGGCGGGAAGGGATTTCCATGCGCTCGTCCACTCTTTTCCAGCGGATCAACCTGCACCAGCGCCCCGCCCCTGAAGTGGCGCTGCGCCGTCCCGGCTCCCGGCTCCGCCAGGTGAGCGGCCCCTGTGTACCCCCGAGCGACTCGGTCGTCGAGTTCGGCGCCTACGTGGGCGGCAAGCGGGTGGAGGCGGACGGCATCCCCGAGGCCGTCGGGCTGGTCCGTGACCACAACGCCGCCTCCGAACTCGGCGGCGCCTACGTCTGGGTCGGCCTCTACGAGCCCGAGGCCTCCGAGGTCGGCTGGCTGGCCGAGGTCTTCGGCCTGCACCCCCTCGCCGTCGAGGACGCCATCAAGGCACACCAGCGCCCCAAGGTGGAACGTTACGGCGACTCGCTGTTCGTCGTGCTGAAGACCCTCGCCTACCTCGACGACGACCCCAGGGCCGGCAGTCAGATCATCGCCAGCGGTGAGATCATGATCTTCGTCGGCGCCGACTTCGTGGTGACCGTCCGCCACGGCGGGCACTCTCCCCTCGCCGACGTGCGCAAGCGCCTGGAGGACAAGCCCAAGCTGCTGTCCCGCGGACCCTCGGGCGTGCTGCACGCCATCGCCGACCACGTCGTCGACAAGTACCTCTCCGTCGCCGACCTCATGCAGGCCGAGCTCGAAGAGGTCGAGGCCACCGTTTTCGCCGACGTGAGCTCCCGCGACATCAGCCGCATCTACCAGCTCAAGCGCGAGATGATCGAGATGAAGCGCGCGGTCACCCCGTTGCAGACCCCCTTCAACGCGCTTCCCACCCGCCGCATGATCCCTTCGGAGATGCGCGAGTACTTCCGCGACGTCGTCGACCACCTCTCCCGGGTCTGCGAGCAGGTCGAGTCCTCCAACGAGCTCTGCAACTCGATCCTGCAGGCCGCGTTGGCCAGGTCCAACGCCCTGGCCAACGAGGACATGCGCAAGATCTCCGCGTGGGTGGCCATCATCTCGGTTCCCACGATGATCGCCGGCATCTACGGCATGAACTTCGACCGCCTGCCCGGCCTGCACGACATGTGGGGCTATCCGGTCGTCATCGGCGTCATGCTCGTCGTGTGCTCGCTGCTCTACCGGGGCTTCCGGCGCAACAGCTGGCTGTGAAGGCGTCCGCTCTCACGACGGGCATCGCCGCGCGTTCGCGCAGGCCAGAGGTTGTCAGGGCCGGTCAAGACGCTTTTCGTACGGCCCAAAACGATTTGGGATGGTTCACACGGGCCATGATTCCTGCCGCCACGCCGCCTCCCAGAACATCCACTCATAGCGGGACGTGGTGACGAAGTGGCTCAGCGCGGCGGCGCGCTGGGCCGGCGTCGCCTCCGCCCCGGTACGGTCCGCCAGCTCCACCACGCGGCGCACCACGCTCTGGAACGCCTGGTCGCCGTAGGTGGCGATCCAGCGGGCGTACAACGCGTCCGGGGACGACTCGGCGAGCAGCGCCGTCCCGACCCGCGCGTAGATCCAGTAGCAGGGGAGCACCGCGGCGAGACCGTCCAGGAACGACCCGCCGTACACCGTGGCCAGCAGGTAGCTCGTGTACGCGCGGGTGGTCGGCCCCACCGGAGCCTTCTCGGCCTCCTCGGCCGACCCGCCGAGCTGGAACATGAACTCGGCGTGCATCTCCTGCTCGGCCGCGATGGCGCCCACCGCGTCCTGCGCGAAGGCCCGCACGTCGTCCTCGGTGGGCGACTTCGCCGCGCACAGCGCCAGCGCGCGGGCGTACTCCCGCAGGTAGTGCGAGTCCTGCACGATGAAGTGGCGGAAGGCGTCGTGCGGCAGCGTGCCGTCGGTGAGCCCCGTGATGAACGGGTGGTCGAGTATGGCCGTGTAGATGGGGGTGATGGCCTCCCAGAGTTCCTCACTGAACGACCGCGACGACTGGTACGTACCGGTGATGGACCCGGATGTCTCCATGGAAAAGCTCCCTACGCCGGCATGACCCGGTCAGGTTCGAGCGGTCTGCGGCCGAACAGCCACACTCTCAGCCCGGTGCGCCAGGCTCCCGCGTTCCGTCCACCCGAAGCGTACCCCGCCCCAGCGCCCACCCCGCAAGCCATCACCCGCGGGTGCGGACCGTGGCGTGAGCGGACGAACATGAGAATCCCCGGAACGGTCAGGACGTCAGGGAGATCTCGCGCATGCCCGACCGGGTGACCGCGTAGATGTAGGGGCCCGGCTTCTCCGCGGCCTGTTCCACGTGACGCCACTGTGTCACCACGACCTCCAGCAGCCCCCAGCCGTCGAGGACTTCCTCCGAGGTGATGGCGAACATCCGGGCGCGGGCGGTGAGCACGGCGTCCTTCTCCGCCGTCCTTCTCTCGATGTGCTTGTCCCGGGTGAGGATGGCGAGGCCCGCCGCGGTGACCTTCGGGATCCAGACGTCGTCGGCCGTCGCGGTGTCCTGGATGACGCAAGGGCTCGTCGTCCACTGCTTGCTGTGGCGTCGGCCGTCGTCGCCGCAGAACGTCACGTCGCGACGAGCCCGGACGAGAATGTGGGCGAGCCCAAGGGTGTCGGCATCCACGTACCAGCGGGGGGTGACCGGCTTCGGCATCTCAGGCGGCGTCCGCGGACCACTCGAAGGCCAGGGCGGCCTTGACGGCGGCGACGGGCAGGTCGAAGTCGTCGGCGATCTCCTCGACGGGCACCTGGGCGTCCGCGAGCTCCGCCAGTACCTCGGTACGCACGCCCTGAACGGTCGCCGCTGCCGAGGAGAGCAGCGGATCGATCACCACGGGATTACTCCTTCCGAGGGGGTGGATGCGCTGAGCCTCACGCTCGCCGGTCTCGTTGAAGTCGACCCGATCCAGAAAATCGACGACCCGGTGATCGAGGACGAGTTGATCGTCGTCCACCTGATACACCATGCGCAGGGAACCCGGAATATGCAACCGATCCTGAACTTCCAGCAGGAACCGTCGTCGATTATCGACGAACGGCTTGAAATGCGCGAGCGGGTAAGGAACCCCGAATTCGCTACGAAGCAGGGCGATGAAGGGGCGCAGCTTCTGCATGGACACGTTGCGCTGCCGATACGCGCGCAAATAGCGGGCTTCCACGATCTCCCCCCAGGTGACGTCCGTGGCGCCCGTGGGCTGCTCGCGCAGCACCGGCGGATAGAACCGGCCCTGCCGTTCCTCCCCTTCCAGCCAGTGGAGCAGGGTGGTCGGCGGTATGCGAAGCTGCCGCGCCGCCTCCCGCACGCTCATCACCCGCCGCGCCAGGACCTGAATATCACTCATGAATCATCACTCCCTCGAAGTGGAGGATATGACGAGACGACATCCTTGTCTCCGTTTTCCTGCACGTATTGACCGCAGAATACGCGCCGACCCCTCCCAAACACGATGTGATCCCGCAATACCGAAAAATCCGCTGAACGCCAGAGCATACTCCGCCCCTGGCCCCGTACAGCCCATCCGATACGACACCCCACAAACCCCGCATCCCCGAAAAGGTCCTCGCCTCCGCGCCCGGGGGGCGCTCCGGCTCGGGCTGTGTTTCCCAGGAGGGGCTCCGCCCCCCTTCGACCCCCCGATTCGGGGCTTCGCCCTCCTGGCGGCTCGCGACGCGGGGTGCAGCATCTGATGCGGTTGTTCACGTACTGCCGCAAACGATTCCGTCGCCCACAGGCAGAGCGAACCCGACTGCCTTACCTGCGGCTCGGCTGCGAGACGTGGCTGCGGGATAGACGGCACACCGTCCTCCTGACAACCGGTGGACCAGGAACAGGCCGCGACCGTTCTCTTCCAACGAAGGGAGGTCGGCGGCCTTTGAAGCACGAAGGCGGCCGAGCAGTTGCCCCACCACCCGGAGGCCGGGACTTCCGTCTACCACGTCACACCAGATGGGGACGTCCCTGTCGCTGACGATGCGCAGTTCGTATGGCTCAGCGGCGTACCGCTCCGCGTTGGCCACGAGTTCCGCCACGACGATCTCCATCTCGGCGGCGTCGTCCTCGTTCACCTGTGCCTTCAGCAGATGGCTTCTCAACACCGCCCGCGCGCGGCGTGCCGCGAACCCCGGGGTCAGAGATTCGACGGTGGTCTGAAGGCGGCCGGACGCCTTGGCGGGCATGTCCTCGTCCTGGGGGGCGAGGTGGAGGGCGATCAGTGGCCATATCCCCGGGTAGGGCTCTGGCGCGACGCTCTCGTGAAGCGGCATGGAAGACTCCGTTCGTCGACGGGAACCCGGGACAGCAGGAAATTCCTCCGCCGACCTGGAGTGAAGGTCGTTGTGTTCGCCGTTCGGAGTCATGCCGGTCGAAGGATGGCGACAGGTCGTTTGGCGGTCGTTTCGATTTCCCGATGGACACTCACGGTGATTCATGCGTCACTGTTGGTCATTGATTGACGATAGAAGGAGCACCAAGGGGGTAAGGGCAATGGGCGAGGGCAACGGCACGACCGGGCGTCCGGGACTGGTCGAGGCGCGCAAGCGGCGCGGACTCAGCCAGGAACAGGCGGCGGAGGCGATCCGTGTGTCCCCGACCACCTGGGGGCGATGGGAGCGTGGCGTCCAAGCGGTCCGGGCCGCACATCGGACCCGCATGGCGGTCGCCTTCCACGAGGATCCGGGCGAGGTCGCCCGGTGGATCGACGGCGAGAGTGCGTTGTCTCCGTCGGCGGACTACTGGGGCGGGGCCGTGCCGCTTACCGTGAAGGCGGTCCAGGAGCTGTGGAGGTCTGAAGTGGATCCGTCCCGACGTCACATGCTGGCCACGCTGCCCTTCGTTCCCGCCGCCGTGAGTGAGCTGCTAGCGGCCTGGAACTACGATCCGGCACCTGATTCGCCGGCCGGTCGTGGCTCAACTCCTCAGGTGGGCATGACGGACGTGGCGCGGATCAGCCAGGCCAAGCGGGCGTTCGCTCAGATCGATCACCAGTTCGGCGCGGGGGTCGTGCGGCCGGTCGTGGTGAGGTACCTGAACGGTACGGTGGCCCCGCTTCTGCAGGGCCGGTACGACGATCGTGTCGGGGCCGCACTCATGACGGCCGCCGCCGACATGACATGTCTGGTGGGCTGGATGGCCTTCGACATTGGTCAGAACGGCCAGGCGCAGCGGTACTTCGCGCAGGCGCTCCGGCTGTCCAAGGCAGCCAACGATCCGATCATGGCAGGCTGGGTGCTCGGCGTGATGGCTCACCAGGCCGTCTACCTCGATCGGCCGGTCGAGGCGCTTCGGCTGACCAGCGCCGCTGTCAACGCCGCTCAGAAGGCTCAGGCGCCCCCACGCCTGATGGGCCGACTGGCCTTCAGCAACCGAGCCTTCGCCACGGCTCTACAGGTGAAGTTCTCCGAGACGCGAGACGCCTACAGCGTCAAGGCGGCCGAACGATTGCTCGCCGAGGCGGAATGGGCGTACGAACAGGGGCCTACTGATCGAGAGCCCGCGTGGCTGCCGCCGTACGATCCGTCCCGGACGGTCTCGGAGGCGGCACGGACCTGGCACCTGCTGGGGCAGGATCAGCGAGCGATCACCTGTGCCGAAGCCGCGCTGAGTGCGCATAAGGAAAGTCAGACACGATCCGCACAGCTCGCGCGCGTCAACGCGGCGGACGCGTATCTCGGCGCCGGGGAACTGGAGCAGGCGATCAGCCACGCCCGCGCGGCGATACCTTCGGCCAGGTCACTGTCCTCGCCACGCCTCAATGAGCGTATCCGGGGCTTCGCCGCAGATCTGGAGCCGTACGGCGACACCGTCCTGGTCCGCGAGTTCCGGGATCACCTCAGGACCCAACTCGCCGCCTGAGCGTCACCGGCAACCAGCAGCCGAATACTCACCACTCGATATCCCAGGGCGCCGTTTTTCAGGCATTCCATGAGCCGTACCGGAGCGGTGTCTTCACACGATCATTGAGGGGCGACCCGAACGAGGTGGGGCGGGAGTTCGAGGGCGGAGCCTTCGACTGGGGGTCGAAGGGGGGCGGAGCCCCTCCTGGGAAACACAGCCCGAGCCGGAGCGCCCCCGGGCGCGGAGGCGAGGCCCGATTCAAGGGACGAGGCGGAGTTCGGGGCGGGGGTCGGGGAGGGAGAGGAGTTGGCGGGTTCTTTTTATGGGCCAGGCCAACTGGGTGGCGAGGGTGGGGAGGGTCAGGCTGGTGCGGGTGGTGGCGAGGTCGAAGGCTTGGGCCAGGAGGACGGGGTGTTCGCCGGGGTAGCCGGTGATGGGCTCGCCGGCGAAGCCGGGCTGGTCGCGGAGGGCGGCGAGGCGCTGGTAGGCGCGGCCGGCGGCGGAGTCGGAGAGCAGGCCGAGCTCGCGGCAGCGGTAGAGCAGTGAGTCGACCGAGACGCCCCAGATGTTCTTCAGCTCGGCGAGGCGGCGCAGGTCCAGGCGGCGGGGGAGGGCGGGGAGGATGCTCTCGCGCGGGGTCAGGAACTCGGCGGCGAAGGTGTCGGCCTCGCGTTCCTGCTGGACGTCGCCGGCGGCGGTGTCGCCGTGCAGGACCAGGTGGCCGAGCTCGTGGGCGGCGGTGAAGCGGTAGCGGTGGATGTCGTCGAAGCGGTTGGCGGTGAGGACGACGATCGGGCGGGGGAGCTGGGAGGTCGAGAAGGCGTCCACCGTGGTGGCGTCCTCGTCCGGGGGCGGGAGGACGACGACGATGCCGTGGGCCTCCATCTGGCGGACCAGGTGGGGGATGGGGCCGGTGCCGAGGCCCCAGTGGCGGCGCAGCTCGCGGGCGGCGGCGGCCGGGTCGCGGGGCAGTTCGACGCCGGAGTGGACCTCTCCGCCGGAGAAGCCCGGCAGGTCGACCTGCGGCAGCCGAACCCGCTTCTCCAGGGCGTGGGTGAGCTCCCAGACCTGCTCGACGAACGCGACCGCCTTGGCCCGCTGGTGGGCGCGGGTGGAGCGCAGGCTGCGGAAGTGCGCCATCGAGCCGTCCAGCTTCGCGTGCGGGCGGCCCGGCAGGAAGAACGCCATGGGCACGCCGAGGACCTCGGCCAGGCGCGGGACCAGGTCGGGACGCGGGTGGGTGGCGCCCGTCTCGTACTGCCCGACCGCCGCGGGGGTCACGCCGACGCGCTCGGCGAGGTCCTTCTTGGTCAGCCCGGCCAGCCGCCGCGCCTGCGTGAGCCGTGCCTGGTCGAACGCGACGGCGACGGCCTGCGGGGTGGGTGCCGCCTGCTCGTCCACCTGGTCGAAGAGACGGATCTGACCGTGCCCGTCGCTCCAGGATCCCGCAGGTGGGCCTGTCGCGGGCCGGGAGCCGGGGGCCTGGTCGTGGGGCGGGGCGGAGTCGAGGTCACGCGTGGTCATCGGCGGCGGCGGGGCGCGTGTTCGGGGGCTCGGTGTCCACGGCGGACAGGGCGCGGTCCAGGGCGGAGCGGTGGGCGAGGTCGAGGCCGGGCTCGGCGGCGGCGTCGAAGCGGGCCGCCGGGGAGCCCAGCGGAAGGGCCTGCGGCACCCAGGGGGAAGACTCGCGCAGCGGGATCGGCTCGCAGTGCAGCCAGTAGATGTGCCCTCGGTCGTCGATCAGCTCGGCCTCGCCCCAGTAGAGCCGCAACAGCCCGGCGCGCGCGTTGGCGGCGTAGGCGACCGGGATCAGCCGGGTGTCGGCGGGCAGCCGCCGCAGCAGGGGGAGCACGTCCTCGGCCTCGTCCTCGTCCTCCAGGACGCCGAGGTCGAGCTCCTGCTGCTGGTAGATCGTCCGCGGGCCGTAGCGCGTGAACAGCTCGCGGGCCAGGGCCGAGACGCGGCCGTCGCTGACGCGGGCCTCGCTGACCGGGGTGAAATCGTCCTCGGCGAAGCGGAAGGGGAGGAACAGGTTGCCGTCCAGGACGACGAGGTGGTGCGGCGAGCGGTAGGGGCGGATGACCTGGAAGCCGGGTTCGTCCCTGAATCCGGCGACGAGGGCTTCGTAGCGGCGCGCCATGAGCGTGGACCCGTAGGCATATCGCTTGTCGCTCCTGGACCACTTCTGGGCGTCCTGAGCGTTCTCCGCGGCCTCGCGGAGGGAGGTGGCCAGCCGCTGTCTCACGTCCGCGGCGCGCGCGCCGAAGCGCTCGGCGGCCCAGGTGGACATGCGCGGCTCGACCTGCATGGGTGACCTCCGGTCGGTGGCGTCGGGGGACGGTCCCGCCACTTTAGTTCTCCGCACGATACTCCCGCGCGCACTCCAGTTGATGTTGTGACGCGCCGGGGGGACGGCGCGACGCCCGGCCGGGGACGGGTCAGGGGCGTTCGGGGCGCGGGGCGACGACGGCGGGGGGCAGAGGCAGGCCGCGGCGCGCCCACACCTCGCGCATGCGGTCCGGGTAGTCGGTGACGATGCCGGCCACGCCGAGGTCGAGCAGGCGCGCGGCCTCCTCGGGATCGTTGACGGTCCACACCGTCAGCGGCAGCCCCGCCTTGCCGGCCCGCGCCACCAGGTCGTCGTCCACCAGCACGCGGTCGGGCGACAGGGTGGTCGCGCCGATCGAGGCCGCGGCCGCCGCGAGGTCGCCGTCGAACGCGCGCGGGTCCAGGCCGAGCCAGGCCGGGTCGATGGTGGCCTTCTCGACCAGGGCGTACCGCCGGGACACCAGGTGTTCTGCCGCGCGCAGCACCCGCCAGTCGAAGCTGAGGATCGCCGCGCCGTCCAGCCGCCCGTGCCGGGTCAGCTCGGCCACCACCAGCTCGGTCAGCTCGCGCGGGTCGCCGGACAGGTCGGGCCGGGTGGGGTCGGACTTGATCTCGACGTGCATGCGGACGTCGTCGGCCCCGTAGGCGGAGGCGAGGCCGAGGACGGCGCCGAGCGTGGGCATGCGCGCGCCGGGGACCGGCGCCTGAGTGGCGGCGTAGCGGTCCTTCGCCGACTTAGGACGGCGGACGCCGACGTCGAGCGTGCGGAGCTGGGCGAGCGACAGCGAGCGGATGGGCTTGCCGACGTAGGGGAAGTCCGGGTCGCCCTCGACGAGGGGAGCGGTGTCGGCGCCGGTCACCGCCGACACCGTCAGGTCGTGGGTCAGCACCAGCCGCCGGTCGGCGCTGAGGGCGACGTCGAACTCGATGGCGTGGACGCCGAGCTCCAGCGTGAAGGCCATGCCGGGAAGGGTGTTCTCCGGGCGCAGGCCCCGTGCCCCCCGATGGCCGTGTATCTCCGGCAGAATCTCCGGTATCTCCACCTGCACACGGCGCACCCTATCGTCCGCCCGTCCTGACCCCCGTCAGGCGGGGCCGTGAAGGCGGCGGCCCGGCGAGCCCGTGGATCGGCGCGTGCCTTCCCGGACCCGAGCGAGCCCGCCGCCGTGACGCCCCGCCGTGTCAGATCAGCGAGCGCAGGGACAGGGTCTGCGTGCGGCCGGGGCCGACGCCGATGGCGGAGATCCGAGCGCCGCTCAGCTCCTCCAGGGCGCGGACGTAGTCCTGCGCGTTCTTCGGCAGGTCGTCGAAGGACTCGGCCTCGGTGATGTCCTCGTCCCAGCCGGGGAACTCCTCGTAGATCGGCTTGGCGTGGTGGAAGCCGGTCTGCGTCATCGGGATCTCCTCGTGGCGCACGCCGTCGACGTCGTACGCGACGCAGACCGGGATGCGCTCCAGGCCGGACAGGACGTCCAGCTTGGTGAGGAAGAAGTCGGTGACGCCGTTGATCCGCGTGGCGTACCTGGCGATGATCGCGTCGAACCAGCCGCAGCGGCGGTCGCGGCCGGTGGTGACGCCGTACTCGCCGCCGGTGGTGCGCAGCCACTCGCCCATCTCGTCGGTCAGCTCGGTCGGGAACGGCCCGGAGCCGACGCGGGTGGTGTACGCCTTCAGGATGCCGATCACGCGGGTGAGCCGGGTGGGCGGGATGCCCGAGCCGATGCACGCGCCTCCGGACGTCGGCGAGGAGGAGGTCACGAACGGGTAGGTGCCGTGGTCGATGTCGAGCAGGTTGCCCTGGCCGCCCTCCAGCAGCACGACCTTGCCCTCGTCCAGCGCCTTGTTGAGCACCAGCGAGGTGTCGGCGATGTGCGGGGTGAGCCGCTCGGCGTACCCGAGGTACTCCTCCAGGACCTTGGCCGGGTCGATGCCCCTGCGGTTGTAGACCTTGGTGAGCACCTGGTTCTTCTCGTTGAGCGCGACCTCGATCTTCTTGCTGAGGATGCCCGGGTCCAGCAGGTCCTGCACCCGCACGCCCATACGGGCGATCTTGTCGCCGTAGGCGGGGCCGATGCCGCGCCCGGTGGTGCCGATGCGGGACTTGCCCAGGTACCGCTCGGTCACCTTGTCGAGCGCCTTGTGGTGCGGCATGATCAAATGCGCGTTGGAGGAGATCAGCAGGCGGTCGCACGAGATGCCGCGCTCGACCAGGCCGTCGATCTCCGACAGCAGGACCCCGGGGTCGATCACCACGCCGTTGCCGATCACGGGGATGACCTCCGGGGACAGCACGCCGGTCGGCAGAAGGTGCAGGGCGTACTTCTGGTCGCCGATCACGACCGTGTGCCCCGCGTTGTTGCCGCCCTGGTAGCGGACGACGTAGTCGACGTCGCCGCCCAGCAGGTCGGTCGCCTTACCCTTGCCCTCATCGCCCCACTGGGCGCCCACGAGAACGACAGCCGGCATGGTTAACTCCCGCGCACCAAAAAGTAAACCCCTGGCGCAAGCGCGACAGGGGCTCTTGCGTTGAGAGACTACCCGAGCAGGCTGATGCCGCCCAAGCGCGGCTTACGCCGAGTTGAGGGCCTTGACGGCCTCCGGGCTGCTGTCACGCAGGAACTGGGAGCACCGCTCGGCCTCGTCCTTCTCGCCGATCGCCTGGGCGGAGCGGGCGAGCGCGTGCAGGCAGCGCAGGAACCCCTGGTTCGGCGCGTGGTCCCACGGGATGGGCCCGTGTCCCTTCCACCCGGCGCGCCGGAGCTGATCCAGGCCCCGGTGGTACCCGGTACGCGCGAAGGCGTAGGACGTGACGGCGTGACCGGCGGCGAAGTATTCGTCGGCCAGCGCCCCCCAGGCTCCGGAGTAAGCCGGAAAGCGCGCGGCGACATCGCTGGCCTTGACACCGGACTCCAGCGCTTGCCTCGCTTCCGGGGTGTCCGGCAGGAGGGTGGGCGGCGGGCCGGCGAGGAGGTTCTCGTGCGATTCCATGAGCACAGTATTAACCGCGTTCCCCCTCTCTGGTCATACCGGCTTCTGTGATCCGCGCCGATATCCGGAAAACGTTCAGCGCAGGCGCCGCAGCAGGGCTCCCGGCCCGCGCGGCGCCGTCCCCCGGCCGCGCGGGGCGGGGGCCTTCTCGGCGGCCTCGGGCGCGTCGGCGCGCCCGGCGAGCTTCTCTGTCAGGCGCGCGTTCTCGGCCTTGAGCCGCGCCACCTCGCGCCTGAGCGCCGGGTCGTCGGCCTTGCCCCGCTTGGGCGGCTCGGCCTCGGCGGCGGGCAGGAAGCCCAGCGTCGCGCCGTCCGTCCAGCGGGTGCCGGCGACGTCGTCCACGGCGGAGTCCAGCGGCTCCCCCGCGGTCCGGACCAGGGCGGCCCTGGCGAACGCCCCGGTGTGCTCCAGCCGGGCGGCGATCACCTCGTCGGTCTCGTCCAGGGCCACGCTGACCAGCCCGTAGCCGTGCTCGGCCGCCTCCTCGACCAACCGCCGGACGGTCTCGGGCCCCGGCACCCAGCCGGCCGGGCACAGCAGCCGGTACGGCGCGGGCGCGGCCGAGTCCGGGGCGCGCTCGGCGAGGCGTACGCGTGGCTCGGCCCGGTAGAGGCCGCGGGCGAGCAGCAGGTCGAGGTGGGGGCTGGCGAGCGGGTCGCGCCGCTCCTCGCGCACCGACCCCCACGGCGCGACGAGCGTGATCCGCAGGTCGTTGAGCGAGCTCGCCAGGAAACCGTCCACGGTGGCCCTGACGTCCTCGTACGGCGCCGAGGACACGTCGATCACGACCTCGACGTACGGCACGAGCCACTGGCGGCGCGGGTGGGTGCGCCGCCACCGCATGACCGGGATGTGGTCGGGCACGAAGGCGTCGTTGTAGCGCCGCACCTGCTCGCCGTCGCGCATCATCATCGACGTGCCGAGGTGGCGGGTGCGGGCCTCGGGGGCCAGCACGAACGCCGCCCCGGCCTGCGCGAGCCGGTAGCCGAGCTCGCTGTCCTCGCCGAGCACGAGCCCGGTGTCCAGCGGCCCGGCGGCCCGCAGGAGCGCGGCGTTCACCGAGGCCGCGTTGGTGACGTGCACCCGGTAGGCCAGCTCGCGCTCGGTGCGCAGGCCGTCCGTGCGCGCGGCCAGGTCCACGATCCAGGCGTGCGGCTCGCTGGCGGCCTCGTCGAACAGGGTCTCGGTGGCGTGCGCGGCGACGGCGTCGCGCACCCGCGCGGGGGTGTGCGTCCCCGGCTCGTGGTCGACGAAGCGGACGTAGCCCATGACCACGAGGTAGCCGGCCAGATGGTGCCAGCGCATGTGCGCCTCGACCTCGTCGTGGAAGGCGACCATGTCGGCGTCGAGCCAGTGGACGACGTCGCCGTCCGCCAGGGCGAGCCCGGTGTTGCGCGCGGCGGAGCGGCCCCGCGCGCCGGGCTCGGTGGTGACCAGGCGGGTGTTCTCCGGGACGATCTCCGGCAGGTGCAGGGCGGGGAGGGTGCCGTCGTCGACGACGACGACCTCCATGAGGTGGCTCGGGTAGGTCTGGGCGGCCAGCGCGGCGAGGGTCAGGTCGAGTTTGTCCTGGTGGCCGTACGCGGCGATCACCACGCTCACCGGCATGCGCGGGGTCCACGAGCCGGGCTCGTGGGGCCGCAGGACGCCGTAGTCGTTGTGCCGGATCCTCGGCTGCGCGGGCCGGTCGTGTCCTGTCACTGCTCCCACTCCATCAGTCGGCTCGGCCGGAATCCCCGCCACTGCTCCTTCGCGCGGGCCAGGAAGTAGCCCACGGGCTCCCGCCAGGTGTGCCCGCCCCGCGCCGCCCTGCGCGCGACGAAGCCCAAGCCGTGGGTGCGGTAGATCGCGCCCCCGGCCCTGAGCAGGTCCTGGAAGAGATGGACGTCCACCGCGCGGGCCACGGGCCGGAAGCCGCCAAGGGCCTCGAACGCCGAGCGCGACACCACGAAGGTGCCGCCCGCCACGTGGTTGGACATGGTCTCGCTGGTCCAGTCGCGGCGGATCGTGACGTCGATCTGCCGCAGGTAGAAGAACTCCGAGGCGGCGCCGACCAGCTCGGCCCCCGAGTACGCCCGGGCGAGCGCCATGTCGGCCAGGTGGTCGGGCCCGTACCAGTCGTCGTCGTCCCACTTGCTGAGGTAGGCGCCGCCGGCCCGGCTCGCCGCGCGGTTGAGCACGGCGCCGAAGGGCAGGTCCGCGCCGGCCTCGACGATCGTGACCGGCCAGGGGAAGTTCCGCACGGCCGCCGCCACCTCGGGCGCGCCGGCGGGCACACCGTGCAGGGTGAGGATCACCTCCAGGTCCACGCCGCGCTGCCGGGCGATCTGGCCGAGTGCGAACGGGACGAGCGCGGCACGCCGGGTACACATGATCACCGAGATCGTGGGCGGGTCCGGGACCGGCACCCCGGCGCGGGCGGCCAGGGCCCGCCAGCGGGCGGTGGTGCCGTGGTGGGTGAGTGCGGTCCTGCGCAGCAGGACGCTGTGCTCCTCGCGCCGCAGGTCGTCGGCCAGGTCCTCCTCGGTGGCGGCGGTGAGGAGCGCGGACAGCTCGGGTCCGAGGCCGCCCGCGGCCCACCCGGGCGGCGGGTCCGACAGCAGCGGGACGCCCGCGGCGGCGAGCCCCGCGACGGCGTGGACGGCGGCGATCGGCCCGGTGTGGGCGGGATGCCAGCTCAGCCGGACGCCGCGCGCGCGGCGCAGGCGGCCCACGTCGGCGTCGGTCACCCCTCCGAAGCGGGCCAGGCGGACGAGCGTCGCCCCCTCCTGCCGGATCTCCCAACGGCCGTCGTGCTGCACGAGGTCGGCGATCGGCCGCGACGGCCTTTTGAGGAAGCCGCGCGGGTTGACCGACCGCTCGTCCACGGGCGGCACGGCGTCGGGCTCGATGGTGAGGGCGCGCAGCGCCGCGTAGCCGCCGGGGGCGCCGAGCCGCTCCCAGCTCACGGCGGGCGCCACGTCCACGGCGGGGACGCGCGGGTCGATCCAGCCGTCCTCGCCGTCCCTGTCGCCGTCCTCGTGGCCTTCCTCGGCCCGTACGGCCAGGTCGGCGGTGGGCACGTCGGAGCGGTCGGGCGCGGGGCCGCGGGCGTCGGAGAAGGCCGCGTTCGGGTCGCCGGGACGCCAGGCGGCCAGGCCCGTCCCGGCGAGGTCCGCCGTGGGCAGGGGGTAGGCGGCGAGGTGGTGGCCGCCGAGGCTCCTGGCGACGGCCGCCGCGACCTCGCCCGCGGGCACCGGCTCGGAGAAGCGGGCCGTGAGCCGCCAGCCGGTGCCGCCGTACCGGGTGACGGCGAGCTCGCGCAGCAGGCGGCGGCCGAGGCCCGGCGACAGGGGGAGGCCGGGGGCGTCGCACCACGGCGGCGCCTCGGCGATGACGACGCAGGCGAACGCGGCGGCCGGGAACGCCGTCCCGAGGGTGACGGCGCGGCGCAGGTCGGTGGGGGTGCGGGCCAGGAGCACGAAGGCGGCCGGGTCGGCGGCCACCCAGGGGTCGGGGCCCATCGCGTCCACGTCCGCCGCCTCGTACGCAATGCCGGGCAGCAGGCCGTCCAGGTCGGCCGGGTCCACGCCGGCCACCGCCACGGCGATCTTCGCGCCCTTCCTGGTCAGCCGCGCGGCCATCGCGGCCGGCATCACCGCGGCCGTCATGCCCGTTCCTCGCGGTGAAGGTCCCGGGTCACCGTCCGTCCCGCGCCGGGCGACCCCGGGGGCACCCTCCGTCCCGGGCGGGTCATCGGCCGGTCCGCCTCAGCACCGTCGCTCCCTTCTCGGCGGGGAAGGAGGAGCCGGTGATCTCGGGGAACTCCGCGAGCCACCGGTCGGCGATCTCCCGCTCGGCGGCACGCGCGCCGTCGTCCAGGACGAACCACGCGTCCGGCGCGCAGCGCGGCAGCAGCGCCGGCAGCGCCGGGTAGCGCGCCAGCGGAGCGGTGGCCCCCGGCGGGCCGTCCACGAAGACCAGCCCGATGTCGGTGAGGTCGTCCAGCGCGCGGGTGTCGTACCAGGGGATCACTTCGTCGCCGTCGCGCCACGAGGTCAGCGGCGCGTGGCGGATCTCCACGACGTCCTGCAGGCCGTGGGCGATCACGAGATCGCGGGAGGACCCGGCGAACCGCTCGTCGTGCTCCAGGGCGATCACCCGGCCGCCGCCGAAGCGCTGGACGGCGTAGCCCAGCCACACGCTGGACGCGCCGCTGCCGCACTCCACGATGATCTTCGGGTGGTCGACCGCGACCCGCTCGACCAGCAGGCGCAGCACGTCCGGCGAGGCCGCCCAGCCGCGCAGCCGCGGCAGCGGGGCGCGCGGCTGGAGCAGCGCCCGCACGTCGACCAGCGCCTCCAGTTGCGCGTAGTTCTGCCGCACGGCCCCCGACAGCGCGGCGTGCCCGTCGCGGACGTCGCCGCCGAGCGCGTCCAGCCGCTCGCCGATCTCGCGCACGGTCTGGGCGACGCCGCCCGCCGTCTGGTCGTTGACCAGGTCGCGCAGCTCGCGCAGGCCGGCCGAGTTCCGCTGGACCGCGTCGTCGATGCGCGCCACCGACAGCGCCAGCTCGTCCAGGCGGCCCGCCTGCGTGGTGAGGGCCATGCGGTCCTCGCCGAGCGCGGCCAGCACGGTGCCGGACTGGTGGCGCGCGGCCTCCTCCAGGCGTCCGGCGAGCCCGTCCAGGGTCGCGGCGAGCCGGGCGAGGTCGCCCTCCGTCCGCGCCAGCGCGGTGTCCTGGCGCTTGGTCCTGGTGTCGATGCGCAGGGCCTTGCCGTCGGTCCTGCGGACGCCCGCGACGATCGCGACGGCGGCGGCGAGGACGAGCAACGTGGCGGCGAGCTGGACCGCCGCGACGGGGGGCACGTCTCCTAGGACGGACAGCAGCACCGGCACCACCACCGCGAGGCCTGCGAAGGCGGCGCTGCCGATCAGCAGGAGGCGTGGGGAGAGTGTCCGCATTATCCGAATTCCTGGCCTTTCTTGGTGGGGCGGCGAGGGCGGGTCCGGGGGGCGTTCACGTGAGCGGCGTCCAGGCGAGACGGGAGCGGTGCCGGGCGCGCCAGCGCGCCAGCATGCTCGCCCACTGAAGGACGTACAGCGGCCCTGACCAGCGGGTTTGCCGGGCGCGGAGCTCAGGGTCCGTCAGCGTGGCGAGCATACGTGGGCCGAGGAGCGCGCGCACGTCCCCATCGGCGGCGACGCTCCCGGCGAGTGCTGAAAGGGCGGCCGGGCTGGTCTTGCGCTGCGGTCCGGGGGCCGGCCGCTCGCCCGGATCGTTCGTGGAGGGCAACGTCGCCACACGCGCCGCCCCGTACCCCAGCATCGCCCGGTAATACGCGTGATCCTCGCGCGCCGGGAGCGGCACGCTCAGGGCGGCGGCGATCACATCGGGGTCGGCGAACGGCAGCCACACCTCCGTCTCCGGGCCGAGCAGCCAGGACGGCGAGGTGAAGATGCCGCGGTACCGGGTCAGCAGCCGGGCCAGGACCGGCATGGCGTGGTGCCCGTCGAAGGGGCGCGTCACCCGGTGGAACGCCGCCAGGCCGAGCTCGGCGATCGTCTCGCCCGCGCCGCGCGCCCACACCTCGTCCTGCCGGGGGAAGTGCGTGGACAGGGCCCGCCACATCGCCTCCCGCGCCCGGCCGGGGTCCTTGGCCCCGGTCACCTCGGCGGGGGCGCCCCTGCGGAACAGGCCGTCCCCCAGGCAGCCGTCGATCAGCGGGGCGCGCAGGCGGTGGACGGCCCGGGCGTACGGCATCGCCCAGGAGTGGTGCAGCGTCTGGTACTGCGTGCGCCGCCACACCTCCCCGTGCTCCTCCAGCCACGACTCCGGGCCCGGCCTGACCACGTGGTGCGGGACGCCGAGCGCCGCCGCGACGGTCCGTGCGCGGGGGATGTCGAGGTCGAGCCCGTCGTCGGTGCTGGTCGTCCACGCCTCGATCCGGGCGGACGCGCGGCGGGCGGCCAGCGCCGCGAGCAGCCGCGAGTCCCACCCGCCGCTCAGGCCGACCGCCACCGGGCCCGCGCGGTGCGGGATCCGGGCGGCGATCAAATCGACGACGTCCTCGGGCGCCGGGGGCCGGCCCGGGTCCGCGGCGAGCCAGTCGGGGGCGAAGCGGTCGAGGCGCGGGCCGCCGTCGCGCCCGGCGCGCCAGGCGGTCGCGGGTTCCATGTGACGGATCTCGGCGAACGGCGTCTCGTCCCCGAGCGGGGTCATCATGACCAGCAGGTTCGCCCAGGCCGACCAGTCGACGTGGAGGAGGTCGCGGTCCAGCGTGGTCAGGGGGGCGAGGCGGGGGGAGAAGTACAGGGCGTCCCCGAGGCGGCGGACGTTCAGCTCGTGCAACCCGAGGGCGTCGGTGTGCAGGACGGCACCGTTCGGCTCGATCACCAGCCCCGCGGCGAGGCGGCGCTCGGCGGCCTCCTGCCACGAGCCCGGCTGCGGGGCGCCTCCGGCGGCGGGCCACCACAGGTAGCCGGAGCGTGGTCCCCGTGACCAGTTCTCCGGCTCTCCGGTGGACCACAGCGTGGCCAGTGGTGATCGGTGCACCTCGTCAAGCCCCCGTGGAGAGGCCGCCACCAGCCGCTCCACTATGCGCGCATCCCACTTTCCGATGGCACCGCAGACATATGGTCGCGATCGGTAGGAGATGGACATTTAGCTCATGCTAACGAGATATTTGTTAGAACAGCCTCCCGTCTACTAGTTTTTACTGTTTTTCTCAGCAGATTCACAAGAACGGGCGGACCCGCAGGGCCCGCCCGTTCTGCCGTGTCTCTGAGTGTCGCGCGCCGCGCGTCAGGACAGCTTGTTGCCCGCCGACAGCAGGTGCTCGCAGGCCTCCTTCACCCGGGCGGCCATGCCGGCCTCGGCCGACTTGCCCCACGCGCGCGGGTCGTAGTCCTTCTTGTTGCCCACGTCGCCGTCGACCTTCAGCACGCCGTCGTACTTGCGGAACATGTGGTCGGCGACCGGGCGGGTGAAGGCGTACTGGGTGTCGGTGTCGATGTTCATCTTCACGACGCCGTACGAGATCGCCTCGCGGATCTCCTCAAGGGAGGAGCCGGAGCCGCCGTGGAACACCAGGTTGAACGGCTTCTCGGTGCCGTACTTGGCGGTCACCGCCTCCTGGATCTCCTTCAGCACGGTCGGGCGCAGCTTGACGTGACCCGGCTTGTAGACGCCGTGCACGTTGCCGAACGTCGCGGCGAGCAGGTACTCGCCGCGCTCCCCGAGACCGAGCGCCTCGGCGGTGGCCAGGGCATCCTCGGGCGTGCTGTACAGCTTCTCGTTCATCTCGCCGACGACGCCGTCCTCCTCGCCGCCGACGACGCCGATCTCGGCCTCCAGCACGACCCGCGCCGCCGCCGCCTTCTCCAGCAGCTCACGGGCGATCTGCAGGTTCTCGTCCAGCGGGCAGGCCGAGCCGTCCCACATGTGGGACTGGAACAGCGGGTCCTTGCCCTCGGCCACGCGGCGCCGGGAGATCTCCAGCAGCGGGCGGACGAAGCCGTCGAGCTTGTCCTTGGGGCAGTGGTCGGTGTGCAGGGCGATGTTCACCGGGTACTTGTCCGCGACCACGCGGGCGAACTCCGCCAGCGCCACGGAGCCGGTCACCATGTCCTTCACCGACGGGCCCGACAGGTACTCGGCGCCACCGGTCGACACCTGGATGATGCCGTCGCTCTCGGCCTCGGCGAAGCCGCGCAGCGCGGCGTTCAGCGTCTGCGAGGACGTCACGTTGATCGCCGGATAAGCGAAACCATTGGCCTTGGCCCGGTCGAGCATTTCGGCGTAGACCTCTGGGGTCGCGATGGGCATCGGAAGTCAACTCCCTAGACGAACATGTGGCTGAACGTGTGGACGACCGGGGTCGGGATCCCCGGGGCAAGTATTGCGAAGGAGCGGCGGGCGAGGAAGAAGGGGTCCAGCATGTGTCCGCTCCCCCGGCGCGCGGGCCTCGCACCATTCTCCCGCGTCGTTCCCTGTGTCTTTCCCTCCCTCAGGAGGCCCGCCGCCCTCCCGGCACGACGGGTACACCCCACTGGCACCTCTACCCCGCCCCGCGGCGGTACTCTCATCGGTGATGGACCTCACAAATCTTCTGGACGCCCAATGGTGGATCGTCACCTTCGGGCTCATCGGCATTCTCGTGATCATTTTCGCCGAGACCGGGTTGCTCATCGGCTTCTTCCTGCCCGGTGACTCGCTGCTGGTGGTCGCGGGCATGGGGGCGTCCGCCGCGGTCGCCTCCTCGGTGGGCCTCGACGCGCCCTTCCCCCTGGCCGTCCTGCTGATCTGCGCCCCGCTGTGCGCGATCCTCGGCGCCCAGCTCGGCCACTACATCGGAGCCAAGACCGGCCCCCGGCTGTTCGCGCGCCCCGAGTCACGGCTGTTCAAGCAAGAGTACGTGGTGAAGGCCGAACACTATTTCCAGAGGTTCGGGCCCGCGCGCGCCGTCGTCCTGGCGAGGTTCATCCCGATCGTCCGCACGTTCCTCAACCCGGTGGCCGGCATGCTCGGCATGCCCCGCACCACCTTCCTGCTGTGGAACGTCCTCGGCGGCATCCTCTGGACCGAGTCGATGCTGCTCATCGGCTACTTCGCGGGCAGCGCCATCCCCAACGTCGACCGGTACATCCTGCCGGGCGCCGCGGTCATCATCGTGCTGTCGGTCATCCCGATCATCCGCGAGGTCCTGAAGAACCGTAAGGCGCCGCGGCAGGTCACCGAGCCGCGCGGACGTCACCACAGGGACGCCAGCCCCCGCTGACCCGCCGGCCGGCCAGAGGAGTCCCGGCGTCCCGCCGGTGACCGTGATGTCCAGCGGCTACCCTCCGAAGGGTGGGACGCCACCGGTCTGACCCCATGGGAATCGCCCGCCTGCTGCTCGTGGGCGTCGCGATCCTCGTGGTGCTGGGCCTGGTCGTCCTCGGCGCCGTCGCGCTGATCGGCTCGCTCAGCGCCGACGGGGACGGCGCCGCGCCCGTCGCCGCCTCGCCCACCCCGGCCACGGCGTCCCCCACCCCGTCGGAAGAGGTCTCGGCCGACGGGCTTCCCACGCTGTACGTCGAGTGCCGCGCGGACCGCTGCCCGATCTTCGTCCGGGTCAGCGGCGGCGACATCATCGAGAACCGCGACCTCACCCGCGGCCAGCAGGCCATCTACTCCCAGCCCCGGCTGGACGTCGTCCTCGCCGACGCCTCTTCGATGTACGTCGAGGTCAACGGCAGGGCCCGCCCCCCGGCCAAGCCGGGGGAACGGCAGAGCTTCGTCGCCGAGCGCGTCCAGTGAGGACGTCCCCCGCCGGGGCCTTCCGCGCCCCGGGCGGCCTCAGTCCAGCCCGAGGTCGGTGAGGGTGTAGGCCGTGCGATAGGGCAGGCCCGTCGCCTCGATCGCGGACACCGCGCCGCGGTCCACGATGGTGGCCACGCCCACGATCTCCGCGCCGGCCTCGCGCAGCGCCTCCACGGCCGTGAGCACCGAGCCGCCCGTCGTCGAGGTGTCCTCCACGGCCAGCACGCGGCGGCCCGCGACGTCCGGGCCCTCGATCCTGCGCTGGAGGCCGTGGGCCTTGCCCGCCTTGCGCACCACGAACGCGTCCAGGTGCCGTCCCCGCGCGGCGGCGGCGTGCAGCATGGCCGTGGCGACCGGGTCGGCGCCCAGGGTGAGGCCGCCGACGGCGTCGTACCCGAGATCCTCGGTGAGGTCCAGCATGACCTGGCCCACCAGCGGGGCCGCCACGCCGTCCAAGGTGATCCGGCGCAGGTCCACGTACCAGTCGGCCTCGCGGCCCGAGCTCAGCACGACCCGCCCGTGCACCACTCCCTTTTTCTTGATCTCGTCGAGAAGTTTCGCGCGCTCATCCATGGAGGCCAGCCTAGAGACCCCTTCGGAGCACCCCCTGCGGGGCCACTCCTTTATCACCAAGGGCTGAAAATAACGGCAAACTGGTACGGTCGGCGGGAACATTCCCGAACATGGGCATGCGCGGGCCGAATCGCCGGGATTCACCCTCGCAGGATCAGTGCCTTCATTACCCTGAGATAGGGCCGGGCTTCGGCTGCCACCGGACCTTGGCCACGTATGAGAGGGCGGTGTCGCGTGGATCGCTGCGCGCTGTTCGTGGACGCTGGCTATCTGCTGGCGGACGGCGCGATGGCCGTGCATGGGACCCGCCATCGCGAGGCCGTCGCCTGGGACTATCCCGGCCTGCTGCAACTCCTCTCCACGCTTTCCCGCGAGCGTACCGATCTGCCGTTGTTGCGGTGCTATTGGTATGAGGCGACCGTCGAAGGGCGGCGCACTCCCGAGCACGACGCGCTCGCCGACATCCCCGGACTCAAGCTCCGCCTCGCCCGCATCCGTCCCGGCCGCAGGGAAGGCGTGGACGCCCAGGTCCACCGCGACCTCATGACGCTGGCCCGCAACAACGCCATCTGCGACGCCGTCGTCGTCAGCGGCGACGAAGACCTCGCCCAGGTCGTCAGCGACGCGCAGGACCTCGGCATCCGCGTCACCGTGATCCACATCGCGGCCGAGGGGGGCTGGGCGGTGTCCCGCACCCTCCAGCAGGAATGCGACGACCTCATCGAGATCGGCAGCGGCCACCTCCGCCCGTACGTCAACCTCGTGACGGGCAACATCGCCGCCGGGCCGGACGGCGGACCGTCCAACGGCTTCCACCTGCCGGCCCCGATCGGCAACGGCCGCGCCCGCGACGCCACCTACAACGGCCGCCCCCCGTCGCCCTACGCCTCGCCGCCACCCACCGGCCCCTTCACCTCCCCTCCCTCCACAGGCCCTTTCACCACCTCCCCGCCGGCCTCCGGCCCCCTCGGCACCGGCCCGGCCTCGGGTTCCGTCACCTCCAGCCCGCCTTCGGGCTCTCTCGGTACGGGTTCGGCCTCGGGTTCTCTCTCCTCCGGTCCGCCTTCGGCCTCCGCCGGCCCGGCCACGGGCTCCTTCGCCTCCGCTCCCGGCGGCACGGCCACGCCGATCTCCGGCACGTCCGGTGCCCACGGCGGCTCCCCGGCCTCGTCCGCCGGCTCGGGCTCCCAGGGCGCGGGTTCTCCTGACGCGGGCCTGCGCGGCGGCGGGGGCCGGCCTTCGGCGTCCCTCGGCCCGGAAACGCCGGGCCAGGCGGGGCCGGGCTCGCCGTCCTACGGAGCGGGCGGGGTCGCGTCCGGAAACACGGGCGGGGTCGCGTCCGGAAGCAGTGGCACAAGGGCGGGTTCGTCCGGTTCGGACGCCCACAGCCAGAGCGCTCTCGCGTCCGGAAGCCTGGGCCCTTCCGCCGGTTCCCAAGGCGGCGGCTCTCTCGGGGCGGATTCTCTCGGAGCCGGACCGCACGGCGCGGGCTCGTACACGGCGGGTTCCGGTGTATCCGGTACGGGCGCTCTTACTGGAAATTTCAGCCTTCCCGCTGGTTCCCACACCTCGGGCCCGCACGGCGACGGCCCCCAGGGCACCCCTTCCCACGCCCCGGGCCCCTACGGCGACGGGTCGCACGGCGCAGGCCCCCAGGGGAATGGGGCGCAGGGCGCGGGTTCCCACGGGGACGGTTCGCAGGGCGCGGGCGACGGCTCGCACGGCGTCAGGTCCTACGGCGCCGGTGCCCATGGGGACGGGGCGCACGGCACGGGCTCGTACGGCACGGGCTCGTACGGCACGGGCTCATACGGCACGGGCTCATACGGCCTCGGTGCGCAGGGCACCGGCGGCTACACATCTGGATCGCCGGGCACGGGGACGCACGGCGCGAGCGGCCAGGGCTCTGGATCACCCGGCGCGGGCGCGCCAGGCGACCAGACCGGCCCGGCTTCCCCCCACAGCGGCCCGCTCACCTCCCGATCCCCCGGCGCCTCCGGCAACCTCCCCGGCTCCAACTCCCTCGGCCCCAGCTCTCCACGGTCCGGCTCCCTCGGCTCCACTCCTCCGGGATCCGCTTCCCTCGGTCCCACCTCTCCGGGATCCGCTTCCCTCGGCCCCACGGCCGGTGGCTCAGGTTCCTTGGGCTCGGCCTCCAGCGCTTCCGGTTCGCCGGGCTCGACCACCGGCGGGTCCGGTTCCCATGGTCCGGCCTCCGGCGGATCCGGTCCTCTTGGTTCGACCACTGGCGGGTCCGGCCCCCTTGGGCCGGCCTCCGGCGGGTCCGACGGCCTTGGGGCGAACGCGGCCGGGAGCGGCTCGGTCGGAGCCGGCTTGTCCGGGAACGTTCCGGCGGGCTCGCACACCACGCCCTCTCCCGCCGACCAGGTGGGGCTCACCGGCGTCCACAACTTCGGCTTCCTGGGCACGAGCTCCCGCAACCACAACTCCACGGGCACCGGCGCGCCGGGCTCCTCGACAGGCGCGGGCTCTCACGGCCTCTCGGCCACTCCGGGCTCGCAGACCGGCGGCCTGATCTCCCAGAACCCTTCCACCTACGGCACAGGCGCCCACACCCCGAACCACGCGGGCTCTCACGCGGGAAACCGGACCCCGAACCACGCCGGTAGCCCCACAGGCTCCCATGCCGGTGCCTCCACGGGCTCCCATGCCGGAAGTCCCACAGGCTCCCATGCCGGAAACTCGGCCGGGCCCGCCTCGGGGAACCTCACGGCGAACTCGCCAGCCGGAACCTCCCCGGGAACGGGCGCCCATGCCTCGTCCGACCTCGGCTCCTCGGCGCCGTCAGGCACGCGGTCGGGCTCGGTCTCCTCCAACAGCCCCCGCTCCGACTCCTCATCCCGCTCGTCGCAGCCCGCCCTGCCCCCCGCGTACACGAACTACTCGGACGCCCCGTCGTCCTCCCGCGGCTCGCAGCCCCCCGCGTCACAGCCCATGGCCGCGCCCGTGCCGCCCCAGGCCGGCGGTCAGTACACCCTGGGCTCCTCGGCCCCGTCGGGCGTGGGCTCCTCCGGCTCGGCCTACCCGACCTCCCAGCTCGGCCCGTACACCGGCCCGCAGCCCGCGCCGGTCACCGGCGGTATGCCGGGGACGACCACTCTGGCGGACGCCGTCAAGGCCGCACACAAGGAGGGCCACGACTTCGGCGAGTCCGTCGCCCGCGACGCCCCGGCCCTCTGGCTGGAAGCCGTCCTGGCCCGCAAACCCCGCATGCCCTCCGACCTGGAGGCCCGTCTCCTCCAGGGTTCCTCGCTGCCCATCGACTTCCTCCTCCACGACGAGGTCCGCCACGCGCTCCGCCGCGGCTTCTGGGACGCCCTGGAACGCGCCCGCCGCTGACCCTTCGGCAGGCCGCGGCGCCCGCCGGCGCCGGTGAAAGGGGCGCGCGGGGTCAGGAGAGGGCGTCGAAGCCGGCGCGGAGGTGGGTCACCCGCTCGGACAGGTCGTTGAGGGGGCCGGAGAGGGCGGTGCTGCCGTTGGCGTGGTGGGCCAGGTCCGTGATGCGGGCCAGCTCTTCCTCGACGGCGCTCAGGCGGCGGGAGAGCTCGGGGAGGACCTCCGCGCCCATGCCGTCCGGCAGCTCGACGTTGAGCCGCTCACGCAGCAGCGAGGCCTGCTCCGTGAGGCGGCGGTTCATGTTGTAGAGCTCGACGAAGACCGACACCTTGGCGCGCAGCACCCACGGGTCGAACGGCTTGGTCAGGTAGTCGACGGCGCCGGCGGCGTAGCCGCGGAAGGCGTAGTCGGGGGCGCTGTCGACGACGGTGAGGAAGATGATCGGGATGTTGCGGGTGCGCTCGCGCCGCTTGATGTGGGCGGCGGTCTCGAAGCCGTCCATGCCGGGCATGCGCACGTCCAGCAGGATCAGGGCGAAGTCCGTGCCGAGCAGCGCCTTGAGGGCCTCTTCCCCCGACCGCGCCCGCACGGCGGTCACGTCCAGGGAGCTGAGGATGGCCTCCAGGGCGATGAGGTTCTCCTCCCGGTCGTCGACCAGGAGGACCCTTGCTCGATCCGGCATCAATCGCGTCCCTCTCTACCGTCGCCGGAGGCCACCCGGCCGCGCGTGAGCCAGCCACGAAGGCGTTCCAGGAGCCGGTCGACGTCCACCGGCTTCGGCACGTAGTCGGACGCGCCGGAGGCGATGCTCTTCTCGCGGTCCCCGCGCATGACCTTGGCGGTCAGCGCGATGATCGGGAGGTCGGCGAACTGCGGCATGCGCCGGATCGCCGAGGTGGTCGCCCAGCCGTCCATCTCGGGCATCATGATGTCCATCAGAACGAGCGCGACATCCTCGTTGCGTTCGAGCTGCTCGATTCCCTCAAGGCCGTTCTCAGCGTAGACGACGGTCGCACCGTGGCGTTCCAGGACGCTGGTCAGCGCGAAGACGTTACGGATGTCGTCGTCCACGATGAGAATCTTCGCATCGTTCAGCGGATCCTCGCCCTGCCAGGTCGCGGGCGCGGGAAGCGGAGGCTCCTCGGCGATCTGCGGCAGTTCGGGCAGGACGTCGGAGGCGGTGAGCTCCAGCGAGCGTTCCTGCGGGGTGTCGAGCGGCGCGATCGCCGCGCCGCCGTCGGCGTTGGCGAGCGGCCCGGAGTAGCTGACCGGCAGGTGCAGCGTGAACGTGCTGCCCTTGCCCGGCTCGCTCTTGGCGTGGATCTCGCCGCCGAGCAGGCGGGCGATCTCGCGGCAGATCGACAGGCCGAGGCCCGTGCCGCCGTACTTGCGGCTGGTGGTGCCGTCGGCCTGGCGGAACTGCTCGAAGATGACGTCCAGCTTCTCGGGCGCGATGCCGATGCCGGTGTCCACGACGGCGAAGGAGAGGATGTCGTCGCTGCCGCGCAGGGTCTCGTCCACGTACGGCACGTCGGACGCCCGCGTGATGTCGAGCCGCACCTCGCCCTTGGGGGTGAACTTGACCGCGTTGGACAGCAGGTTGCGCAGGACCTGTTGCAGGCGCTGCTCGTCGCTGCGCACCTCCTCGGGCACGGCCGAGTCGACGTAGACGGAGAAGGACAGGCCCTTGTCCAGGGCGAGCGGGCCGAAGGTGGCCTCGACGTACTCGACCAGCTTGGGCATGGAGATCTGCTGGGGGTGGATGTCCATGCGCCCGGCCTCGACCTTGGACAGGTCGAGGATGTCGTTGATGAGCTGCAGCAGCGCCGACCCGGCGCCGTGGATGGTCCTGGCGAACTCGACCTGCTGCGGGGTGAGGTTGCCCTCGCTGTTCTCGGTGAGCAGCTTGGCCAGCACCAGGAGGCTGTTGAGCGGGGTGCGCAGCTCGTGGGACATGTTGGCCAGGAACTCGGTCTTGTACCGCGAGGACACCGCGAGCTGCTCGGCGCGTTCCTCCAGCGTGCGGCGGGCCTGCTCGATCTGGAAGTTCTGGATCTCGATGGCGCGGTTCTGCTTGGCGAGCAGTGCGGCCTTGTCCTCCAGCTCGGCGTTGGACCTGCGCAGTTCCTCCTGCTGGCGCTGGAGCTCGTCGGAGCGCTCGCGCAGCTCGGTGGTGAGCCGCTGCGACTCGGCCAGCAGGCCCTCGGTGCGCGAGTTGGCGATGATCGTGTTCATCGTGACGCCGATGGTCTCGACGAGCTGGTTGAGGAAGGCCAGGTGGACCTCGCCGAACTCGCTGAAGGAGGCCAGCTCCATGACGCCGAGGACCTGCTCCTCGAACAGGACGGGGAGCACGACGATCTGCGCGGGGGTGGAGCTGCTCAGCCCGGTGTCGATGGTGAGGTAGTCGGAGGGGACGCGGTCGAGGACGATGGGACGGCCCTCGGCCGCCGCCTGCCCGACGATGCCCTGCCCGAACGCGAACCGGTCCCGCGCGCCGTTGCCGGGCCGCACGCCGTACCCGGCGATGAGCCCGAGCTCGGCGTCCTTGGGGCTGGACACCATGTAGAAGGCGCCGAAGTGGGCCTGCACCAGCGGGGTCAGCTCGCTCATGATCAGCTTGCCGACCTCCTGGAGGTCGCGGTGGCCCTGCATGAGGCGCGAGACGCGGGCCAGGTTGCTCTTGAGCCAGTCCTGCTGCTGGTTGGCCTTGGTGGAGGCGACCAGGTTGGACACCATCGTGTTGATGTTGTCCTTCAGGTCGGCCAGCTCGCCCTGCGCCTCGACGCTGATCGAGCGGGTGAGGTCGCCGCGGGCGACGGCGCTGGTGACCTCGGCGATGGCGCGGACCTGGGTGGTCAGGTTGCCCGCCAGCTCGTTGACGCTCTCGGTGAGCTGCTTCCAGGTGCCCTCGACGCCCTCGACGCGGGCCTGGCCGCCCAGCCGGCCCTCGGAGGCGACCTCGCGGGCCACGCGGGTGACCTCGGAGGCGAAGGACGAGAGCTGGTCGACCATGCGGTTGATGGTGGTCTTCAGGACGAGGATCTCGCCCTGCGCGTCCACGTCGATCTTGCGCGACAGGTCGCCCCTGGCGACCGCGGTGGTGACCTCGCCGATGTTGCGGACCTGGTAGGTCAGGTTGGTCGCCATGGAGTTGACGTTGTCGGTGAGGTCCTTCCAGACGCCCGACACGCCGCGCACGCGGGCCTGCCCGCCGAGCTGGCCCATGGTGCCGACCTCGCGGGCGACGCGGGTGACCTCGTCGGCGAACAGCGAGAGCTGGTCGACCATGGTGTTCACCGTGTCCTTGAGCTGCAGGATCTCGCCCTGCGCGTCCACGGTGATCTTCCTGGACAGGTTGCCCTGCACGACGGCGTTGGAGACGGCCGCGATCTGCCGGACCTGCGAGGTCAGGTTGTTGGCCATGAAGTTGACGTTGTCGGTGAGGTCCTTCCAGACGCCCGACACGCCGCGGACCTGGGCCTGGCCGCCGAGCTGGCCCTCGGAGCCGACCTCGCGGGCCACGCGGCTCACCTCGGAGGCGACCGACGAGAGCTGATCGACCATCGTGTTGATGGTGGACTTCAGCTCCAGCATCTCGCCCTGGGCGTCCACGTCGATCTTCTTGGACAGGTCGCCGCCGGCGACGGCCTTGGTGACCTGGGCGATGTTGCGCACCTGGTAGGTCAGGTTGTACGCCATCGAGTTGACGTTGTCGGTGAGGTCCTTCCAGACGCCGGAGACGCCCTTCACGTCGGCGCGCCCGCCGAGCTGGCCCTCGGTGCCGACCTCGCGGGCGACGCGGGTGACCTCGTCGGCGAACATCGAGAGCTGGTCGACCATCGTGTTGAGGGTCTCTTTGAGCTGGAGGATCTCGCCCTGAGCGTCGGCGGTGATCTTCTTGGACAGGTCGCCCTGGGCCACGGCGGTCGCCACGGTGGCGATGTTGCGCACCTGGCTGGTGAGGTTGCCCGCCATGACGTTGACGTTGTCGGTCAGGTCCTTCCAGACGCCCGAGACGCCGCGGACGCGGGCCTGGCCGCCGAGCTCGCCCTCGGTGCCGACCTCGCGGGCCACGCGGGTGACCTCCTCCGCGAAGGCGGAGAGCTGGTCGACCATGGTGTTGACGGTGTTCTTGAGCTCCAGCATCTCGCCGACGGCGTCGACGGTGACCTTGCGGGACAGGTCGCCGCGCGCGACGGCGGTGGTGACGACGGCGATGTCGCGCACCTGGGCGGACACCCGGCTGGACATGGTGTTCACGGCGTCGGTGAGGTCGCGCCAGCTTCCGGACATGTCGCGGAGGTTGGCCTTGCCGCCGAGCCGGCCCTCGGAGCCGACCTCGCGGGCGACCCGGGTGACCTCGGAGGTGAACAGCGAGAGCTGGTCGACCATGCCGTTGATGGCCTTGCCGAGGCGGCGCACCTCGCCGCGGGAGGTGGTGGTCTCCATGTCGATGCGCCGCGACAGGTCGCCCTGGGCGACGGCGTCGAGGACGTCGGCGGCGCTGCTGACCGGGCCGACCAGGGCGTCGATCAGGGCGTTGACCGAGTCGACGCTCTCGGCCCACGAGCCGACGCCGGGGCCGGGGGTGAGGCGCACGCCGAAGTGACCCTCCTTGGTCACCTCTCTGCGGACGCGCAGCAGCTCGTTGGCGAGGTGTTCGCGGCGGTCGGCGACCTCGTTCACCAGGAGCCGGATCTCGCTGAGTATGCCGTGGGGGGCGTGGGGCACCCTGCGGCGGAAGTCACCGTCACGCCAGGTGATGAGCGTCTCCAGCAGGGGCCGAAGTTCGGACTCGGTATATGACCGCTCCGAACCGGGCTCCTTGGTCGGGGTACCCTTCATGAAGCCTCCTTCACGCTGTTCGGGCGGGACTCGGAGTAGTGCCAGTCTGGCATGAAGGCGGCTATGCGGTCGCCCGGTCGGTTGACCGCATGTGACTGCGGAGTGTGGTAAGCACGGTGCGATGACAAGTTCTTCCCGGGGTGTGCTGGCCGCCTCCTTCGCGGCCGGCGATACGGCCCTACCCGCGGCCATCCGGTTCACGCGCGAGGTCATGACCGCGTGGGCCGCGGCTTCGATCAGGCCCGACGCGGAGCGGCTGACCGGCGAGCTCGTGGCCGAAGTGCGGGACGGTCCGTTCGAGATCGTATGGATGCATCAGGGGGATTCGCTGCAGATCGAGGTCCGGGAGAAGGACCACGACGCGGCGACGGCCTCGGCCCCCTCGGCGCCGGTCACGGTCTGGGGCGTCAGCTTCTCCGGCGCGCTGCGCACCCGCTGGGCCCGCCTGCCCCTGCCCGGCAACTCCGGGGGAGAGGAACCCGACGACTGGACGGCCGGCGGCGGCGCCTCCCAGGGGCCGGGCTGGCTGGGGTTCCTCGCCGACGCCAGCGACCTGCTCGCGGGCACGCTGGACCTCAACATGGTGCCCGCGCTGATCGCCCAGATCGTCGTCCCCCGGCTCGCCACCTGGTGCGCGGTGTACACCGCCGTCTCCGGCGCCGAGCCGCCCACCCCGGCCTACCTCTGGCACGCCGACGAGTCGCAGATCGACGTCCTGCGCGAGCAGCTCGAACAGACCGAGATCCCCGCGCTGGAGAACCTCACCCCGACGCCGATCCAGCTCGCCGACTGGCAGTCGCTGGCCTTCCCGCTGACCGCGCGCGGGCGCAGCCTCGGCCTCATGTGCCTCGGGCGCGCCGGCCGCTTCCCCGACGAGGTGGCCAGGCTCGCCGAGGACCTCGCCCGGCGCGCCGCCCTGGCCATGGACAACGCCCGGCTGTACGCCCAGCAGGCCGACGCCAACCGGGCGCTGCAGCGCAGCCTGCTGCCGCCGGGCACCCCGGCCGAGACGCCGGGCCTGGACTACTGGGTGGTGTACGAGCCCGCGGGCGAGAAC
Organism: Sphaerisporangium siamense; assembly: GCF_014205275.1. Lineage (NCBI taxonomy): Bacteria > Bacillati > Actinomycetota > Actinomycetes > Streptosporangiales > Streptosporangiaceae > Sphaerisporangium > Sphaerisporangium siamense. Next base: position 771,065 of record NZ_JACHND010000001.1, on the reverse strand, counting down.
AACGAGGTCGGGGGCGATTTCTACGACCTTTTCACCACCGGCGAGGGCTCGTGGCGCTTCGCGATCGGCGACGTCTGCGGCACCGGGCCCGAGGCCGCCGCGGTCACCGGCCTGGCCCGCCACACCCTGCGCCTGCTCGCCCGCGAGGGGTACGACGTCGCCTCGGTCGTCTCCCGGCTGAACCGGGCGATCCTGGAGGAGGGCGAGCGCGCCCGGTTCCTCACGCTCCTGCACGGCGAGATCACCCGCACCGGCGACGGCCTCGACCTCTCCCTGATCTCCGCCGGGCACCCGGAGGCCCTGCGGCTGCGGCCGAGCGGCGTGGTCGAGGCCGTGGTGACCTCCCAGTCGCTGCTCGGCGTGTTCCCCGAGGCCGAGTTCGAGGCCGACCACGTCCACCTGGCCCACGGGGACGTGCTGCTGGGCGTGACCGACGGCGTCACGGAACGCCGCTCGGGAGAACGGCTGCTCGACGACGACGGCGGCCTGGCCAAGCTGCTGGCCGAGTGCGCCGAGCTGTCGGCGCGGGCCGTCGCCGAGCGCATCCGCCGCGCCGTGGAGGAGTACGCCGCCGAGCCCAGCGCCGACGACCTCGCGATCCTGGTGCTGCGCGCCGACTGACCCCCGCCTCGCCGCTCCCGGCCGTCGCGGAGACGGCCGGGCGGGCGCCGTCTCCCGCGGTGGTCTAGACCGGTGGCGGCGGACCGGTCCGTACCGGGCCCGCCTCCCGGCTCAGGACCGCGCCGAGGCGGGCTGGGCGAGGCCGACGTGCTTGCGCGCGAAGTCGAGCTGCGCCGCCATCTGGCGGATGCGCTCCTCGACGACCAGGGAGCCGTGTCCGGCGCTGTAGCGGTAGACCTCGAACGCGTGGTCCCGCTCGGCGAGCTTGCCCAGGTACTGCTCGATCTGCCGGATCGGCGAGCGCGGGTCGTTCTCGCCCGCCAGCACGAGCAGCGGCGCCCGTATGCCGTCCAGGTACGACATCGGCGAGGACGCCGCGTACAGCTCCGGCACCTCCTGCGGCGAGCCGCCGAACAGGGCGCGGTGGTAGGCGCGCAGGCCCTCGGTCTCGTCGCGGTAGGCGGCGGCGTGGTCGGCGATGGGCACGGCGGCGATCCCGGCCGCCCAGCTCTTGGGCTGGGTGCCGAGGCCGAGCAGCGTGAGGTAGCCGCCCCAGGACGCGCCCGCGAGCACCAGGCGCTCGGGGTCGGCCAGGCCGGTGGTGACGGCCCAGTCGCGGACCGCCGCGACGTCGGACAGCTCGATGTGGCCGACGTCGCCGCGTAGCGCGTCCCGCCACGCCGAGCCGTACCCCGTCGAGCCGCGGTAGTTGACCCGCACGACCACGAAGCCGGCGTCGACCCAGGCGGCGACGTTCGGCAGGAACGAGTCGTCGTCCTGCGCGGCCGGGCCGCCGTGCAGCAGGAAGACGGCCGGGTACGGGCTCGTGCCGATCTCGGGGCGCGACACCAGGGCGTGGATCCGCCCGCCGGGGCCTTCGACGAAGACGTCCTCCAGCGGCACCGAGGGCGGCGCGGAGGGGCCGGACTGGTTCATGACGACGTGGCCGTCGCTGGCGCGGACCACCGGAGGGTGCGCCGCGCTGGACCACGAGTACTCGACGGTGCCGTCCGGCCGGGGCATGGCGTCGTGGATGACGCCGTGCAGGGTCTTGATCGGCGCGAGGTCACCGCCGCCGAGGTCGTAGCGGAACAGCTCGGTCCTGGCCCGGTCGTTGTGGCCGATGAGCAGCGCCCTGCCGTCGTGGTACCAGTCGGCGGTGATCTCACCGGGCACGCGCAGCCAGATCTCGCGCTGCTCGCCGGTCAGCGGGTCCCAGACCAGGGGCTCGCGACGGCCGCGACGCTCGTGCAGGGTGAGGATGCGCCGGTCGGTCATGGTCGGGGCGAACCGCACGCCGCTGAAGCCCTTGCCGGGCCCGTCGTGCAGGTCGCCGACCACCTGGCCGTTCGGCCTGATCACGCGCAGGGCGGGGTGGCGGGAGTCGCCGTGCTCGCTGTGGCTCACCGCGATCAGCGAGCCGTCCAGCGACATGCCGGAGACCTGCGCGAACTCGCGAGACTCGTAGATGACGGCGGGCCGCTCGTCGCCGCCGACGCGGAAGTGCAGCACCTGGAAGCCGTGGCGGCTGCTGCGCCCGACGGCGGCGGTGCCCGCGGCGGACAGCGCGAGGCCGGTCGGGTGCCCGGGCGCCAGGTCGGGGTGGGCCGGCATCTCGGGGCCGCCGTTGAACGGCTGGCGCGTCCAGATGCCGAACTCGTCGCCGTAGGTGTCGGAGAACCACCAGATCCACTGACCGGTGGGGTCGATCGCGGCGTGCGAGGTGCCGCGCGGACGGCTGGTGACCTGCCGGGTGGCGCCGTTCGACCGGTCCCAGGCGTGGATCTCCCAGATGCCGGAGATGTTGCAGCGGTACACGGCCCGGGACGGTGCGAGCCGTGCCCAAACGGGCAGTGTCATACGTGCCGCGCGGAACCTGGCCTGCCAGCGTTCCTCGGCCTTCATGGGCGTGCCCCTCCCTCACGCTCTCCCGGACCGGCATCGGCGGGTTGCCGTTAAGTATGTCGCTTCTAAACGGATGTTGGTCTACAAAGTCGGGGAAATTCGTAATTCGGGTTGTTCTAGGCGATCTTACGGAAGAGTGAGATGTGGCATGACATTTCCACGGCCACCTGGAGAGGCAGGCGGGAAATCTCCTGTTCCAGTGCCCCGGAATCGACATGCCATGCGCTCGGCCCCATCCCGGCGACCGCGGCGACCGCCCGGTGGTCGAGGAGCATACGGCCCTCCAGGACCTCCCGCGAGATCTCGGTGAAGTGGCCCCCGAGGGACTCCTCGACCCGGCGGGCCTTGGCCTCGTCCACCGACAGCAGGCCGAGCGTCTCGACCAGCGGCGCCAGGTGGCGTGAGGTGGGGGTGACCACGACGAGCGTCCCCCCGGGCCGCAGCACGCGGGCGAACTCGGGCCCGTTGCGGGGGGCGAACACGTCGAGCACGACCTCCACCCTGCCGTCCTTCACCGGCAGCGCGCGCCACACGTCCGCGACGACCGCGGCGACCCGCGGGTGGGCGCGGGCGGCCCGCCTGAGCGCGTGCTTGGAGACGTCCAGGGCGATCCCCACGTCGTCCGGGCGCAGCGCACGGGCCAGGTAGTGGCCCGTGCCGGCTCCGGCGTCCAGGACGATTCCAGGGCCCGGCGCGGCGACCTCACCGACCAGCGCGCGCAACCGCTCGGCCAGCGGCGTGTAGTGTCCGTCGTCGAGGAACTCCGCCCGCGCGGCCACCATGGCCGGGGTGTCGGCGGTGCCGGGGGCCGCGGAGCCGGTCAGCAGGCTCACGTAGCCCTGCCGCGCCACGTCGAACGCGTGACCCTCCGCGCACCGGACGGCCGCGCCGCGCAGGGACAGGTCGCCCCGGCACACGGGGCAGGCGAGGGCGTTGATGGCGTCGGCGAGCATGAACTCCATCATCCCGAATTCCGGCGGGGCCTCGGACGGGGCGTCCGGCTACGGAGTGGTCTGTACAGGTACGGACGTAATCGGCGGGATATGTCCGTACAGGTGGTGATTTCTTAGCTACGCGACCTGACGCCGGCCTCCAGGAACGCCCCCGGAGGCCGGCGCGATCAGGGACGGTCAGGCGGGGACCGACGCCATGCCCGGCGCGAGGAAGCGGCGCCCGGTCACCTCGGCCGACACGCCCGTCCTGTCCAGGTACGGCGTGATGCCGCCGGTGTGGAACGGCCAGCCCGCGCCGAGGATCATGCACAGGTCCACGTCCTCGGCGGCGGCCACGACGCCCTCGTCCAGCATCAGGCGCGCCTCCTCGGCCAGCGCGCGCAGCGCCCGCGCCCGCACCTCCTCGGCGGACGGCCCGGTCAGGCCGGAGCCCTCGAAGATCTGGCGCGCCTCGGGGTCGATCGAGAAGTCGGGCGCGAACACGCCGGGCTTGCCGGCCTTCACCAGGTTCGCCAGGTTCTCCGAGACCTTGTACCGGGCGGGGAACGCCTCGTGCAGCGTCTCGGCGACGTGCAGCGCCACCGCCGGGCCGACGAGCTGGAGCAGCGCGAACGGCGACATCGGCAGCCCGAGCCCGTCCAGGGCGTGGTCGGCCGTCTCGACCGGGGTGCCCTCGTCCACCGCCCCGATGACCTCGCCCATGAAGCGGGTCAGCAGGCGGTTCACCACGAACGCCGGGGCGTCCTTCACCAGCACGCACGACTTCTTCAGCGCCTTGCCGGTCGCGAAGGCCGTGGCCAGCGTGGCGTCGTCGGTGCGCTCACCGCGGACGATCTCCAGCAGCGGCAGCACGGCCACCGGGTTGAAGAAGTGGAAGCCGACCACCCGCTCGGGGTGGCGCAGCCCCGACGCCATCGCGCTCACCGACAGCGAGGAGGTGTTGGTCGCCAGCACGCACTCGGGGCCGACGACGGCCTCGACCTCGGCGAACACCTGCTTCTTGACCTTCAGGTCCTCGAAGACGGCCTCGATCACGAAGTCGGCGTCGGCGAAGGCGTCCTTGGTCAGCGACCCCGAGACCAGGCCCTTCAGCCGGTTGGCCTGGTCGCCGTTCACCCGGCCCTTGGCGAGCAGCTTGTCCACCTCGGCGCGCACGTAGCCGACGCCCTTGTCCAGGCGCTCCTGGTCCAGGTCGGTGAGGACGACGGGCACCTCCAGCCGCCGCGCGAACAGCAGCGCGAGCTGGGAGGCCATCAGGCCCGCGCCCACCACCCCCACCTTGGTCACCTTGCGGGCGAGCGCCTTGTCGGGCGCGCCCGCGGGCCGCTTGGCGCGGCGCTGCACCAGGTCGAAGGAGTAGAGCCCGGCGCGCAGCTCGTCGCCCATGAGCAGGTCCGCCAGGGCCTGGGTCTCGGCCTCGAACCCCTCGTCCCGCCCGGCCGTGCGGGCGAGCGCGACCAGGTCGAGCGCGCGGTACGGCGCCGGCGAGGCGCCGCGCAGCTTCAGGTCCACCAGCGCCCGCGCGCCCGCGACGGCCGAGTCCCAGGCCGCGGCGTCGGAGGTGAACGGCGGACGGGACACCGCGGCCTCGCCGGTCAGCACCCGGGCGGCCCAGCGCAGCGACTCCTCCAGGAAGTCGGCGGGCTCGAAGATCGCGTCGGCGACGCCGAGCCGGAACGCCTCCCGCCCCTTGATCATGCGGTTCTGCGACAGCGGGTTCTCGATGATGAGCTTGAGCGCGGACGCGGGGCCGATCAGCCGGGGGAGTAGCTGCGTGCCGCCCCAGCCGGGGACCAGCCCGAGGAAGCACTCCGGCAGCGCCACCGCCGGCACGCCCGACGAGATCGTCCGGTAGGTGCAGTGCAGCGCGATCTCCAGGCCGCCGCCCATGGCCGCGCCGTTCACGAACGCGAACGACGGCACCTCCAGCTCGCCGAGCCTGCGGAACACCTCGTGCCCGAGCCTGCCGAGCTCCTCGGCCTGCCCGCGGGTCCTGACCAGCGCCGCGCCCTTGAGGTCGGCGCCGACCGCGAAGATGAACGGCTTGCCGGTCACGCCGACGGCGGCCAGGTCGTCGCGGGCGGCGATCGCGTCCAGGGCCTTGTCCAGCTCGGTCAGGCCGCGCGGCCCGAAGGTGTTCGGCTTGGTGTGGTCGAAGCCGTTGTCCAGCGTGATCAGGGCCATCGTCCCCGCGCCGCCGGGGAGGCTCACGTCGCGGACGAGGGCGTGGGTCACGACCTCGTCGTCGAAGATCTCGGTGATGTCGCTCACTTGGCGCCCTCCCAGGCGGGGTTCTCCCAGATGACCGTTCCGCCCATGCCCATGCCGACGCACATCGTGGTGATGCCGTACCGGACGTCGGGCCGTTCGCCGAACTGGCGGGCGAGCTGCGTCATCAGGCGGACGCCCGACGAGGCGAGCGGGTGGCCGAACGCGATCGCGCCGCCGTAGGGGTTCACCCGGGGGTCGTCGTCGGCGATGCCGAAGTGCCCGAGGAAGGCCAGCACCTGCACGGCGAACGCCTCGTTGATCTCGATCAGGCCGATGTCGCCGATGCCGAGGCCCGCCAGGCGCAGCGCCCGCTCGGTGGACGGGATCGGGCCGACGCCCATGACCTCCGGGTCCACCCCGGCGAAGGCGTAGGAGACCAGGCGCATCTTGGCGGTCAGGCCCAGCTCGGCCGTGACGTCCGCCGCCGCGACCACGCAGCCGGTGGCGCCGTCGTTGAGGCCCGCCGCGTTGCCGGCCGTGACGCGGCCGTGCGCGCGGAACGGCGTCTTCAGCCCGGCGAGGCCCTCCATGGTGGTGCCGGGCCTGGGCGGCTCGTCCTCGGTGGCCAGGCCCCAGCCCTCGGCGGCCTTGCGGGCCGCCGTCGGCACCAGGTCCTGCTGGATCCTGCCGTCGGCGTACGCCTTGGCGACCTTCTCCTGCGAGGCCACGGCGTAGGCGTCCGCGCGCCGCCTGGTGATCTCGGGGTACCGGTCGTGCAGGTTCTCCGCCGTCATGCCCATGATCAGCGCCGAGCCGTCCACCAGGCTCTCCGACAGAAACCGGGGGTTCGGGTCCACCCCTTCGCCCATCGGGTGGCGGCCCATGTGCTCCACGCCGCCCGCGATGGCGACGTCGTAGGCGCCGAAGGCGATGCCCCCGGCGACGTTCGTGACGGCGGTCATCGCGCCCGCGCACATGCGGTCCACGGCGTACCCGGGGACGGTCTTCGGCAGCCCGGCCAGCACGGCGGCGGACCGCCCGATGGTCAGCCCCTGGTCGCCGATCTGGGTGGTGGCCGCGATCGCGACCTCGTCGACGCGTTCGGGCGGCAGGCCCGGGTTGCGGCGCATCAGCTCACGGATGACACGGACGACCAGGTCATCGGCACGCGTCTCGGCGTACAGGCCTTTCGGGCCCGACCTGCCGAAAGGCGTGCGCACGCCGTCGACGAACACGACGTCACGTGACGTTGGCACGGCTGGCTCCTCGCATAGGCTACTCGTGAGTAACATAATGCCACGGCCCGGCGGCGCCGCGTCCAGGTGGTGTCCTACCCGCGCCGGGCCTTCCCGGCGCCCATGACCGTCAGCGGATGCCGTCGAGGAGGGTGCGGGCCAGGGACGTCGCGAAGTCGTCGAGCGAGGCCGGCGGCTCCTCCTCGCGGGCGAACAGGGTGAGCTGGGCGCGCTGGTAGCAGGCGCCGAGCAGCAGGGCCGCCGCCGCGTCGGGGTCGGCGTCCCGGCGGACGCGGCCGGCGTCGCGCAGCGAGCGCAGGTAGCCGGCGAGCGCGTCCAGCGGCCGGTGCGGGCCCGCGCCGAGCTTGCGCAGGCCCTCGCGGTGGCGTTCCAGCAGCGCGGGCTCGGCGAACAGCGACGCGGCGATCGGCGTGCTGGCCTCGTAGAACAGGGTGGCCGTGCGGGCGATCTCGGCCAGGCACTCCTCGGTCGTGCGCTCGCCCGGATCCTGGGCGAGGTTCCCGATCAGCGTGCCGAGACCGGGGAGCCGCTCTTCGAGCACCTTGACGAACATCTCCTCCTTGCCGGAGAAGTGCCGGTACAGCGCCGCCTCGCTGATGCCGGCGGCGCGCGCGATCTCTTTGGTGGTCGCGCGGGCGACGCCGGCCGTGCGCATGAGCTGCTCCGCGGCGTCGAGGATGCGCTGGCGCGTGCGCGCGCCTGAGGCCGTGGGCCGCTGGGGCATCGTTCGCCTTTCTCCGGGTCCTGAGAGTGATTCTGGCCCGCGGACGGGCGGGTGCGCGCGCCGCGGGGTGCTCATTCTAGGATGTGAGTGAGTGCTCACCAACCTATGGGAGGGGTAGCTCATGAGACTCACCGTCATAGGAGCGACCGGCGGGGTCGGCAAGGAGGTCGTCCGGCAGGCGCTGGACGCCGGGCACCAGGTCGCGGCCGTCGTCCGCGACCCGGCCCGGCTGCCCATCAGCCACTCGGCCCTCGACGTGGTGACCGCGGACGTCACCGCCCCCGAGGCGCTGCGGCCCGCGATGGCGGGACGCGAGGCCGTGATCTCCGCGCTCGGGCCGAGGACCAGGAAGGACGCGGGCATCGCCGCGCTCGCGCTGCGCTCGGTGATCCGCGCCATGGAGACCATGGACGTGCGGCGCCTCGTCGTCATCAGCGCCGCCCCCCTCGGCCCCACGCCCGAAGGCGAAGGATTCCTGCACCGGGCGGTGCTCACGCCGCTGATCCGCAGGTTCCTGCGGGACGTCTACGCCGACCTGGCGGTGATGGAGGAAGAGGTCCGGCGCAGCGCCACCGAATGGACGATCGTGCGCCCGCCCCGCCTGACCGGCAAGCCGCTCACCGGGGCCTACCGCCGGGTCATCGGGGGCACCGTGCCGCACGGTTACACGATCTCGCGGGCCGACACCGCGCACGCGATGCTCACCGCGCTCGACGACCCCGCCACGCTGAAGCAGGCCGTCGGCGTCGCCAACTGAGGGACTCAGGGGGCCGCGGCGGCCACCTGGCGGAGGAAGGCGGCGTTGGACGGCGTCTCGCGCAGCCGGTCGAGCAGCACGCGCAGCGCCTGCTCGCGGTCGAGGCCGGACAGCACGCGGCGCAGCCGCCACATCAGCGCACGCTCCTCCCCGGCCAGCAGGATCTCCTCGCGCCGGGTGCCGGAGGCCGCCACGTCGACGGCCGGGTACAGCCGGTGCTCGGCGAGGGCCCGGTCGAGCCGCAGCTCCATGTTGCCCGTGCCCTTGAACTCCTCGTAGAAGTTGTCGTCCATGCGCGAGCCGGTCTCGGCGAGGGCGGTCGCGAAGATGGTCAGCGAGCCGCCCCCGCGAACCGCGCGGGCGGCGCCGAACAGGCGTTTGGGCAGGTGGACGGCCTGCGCGTCGATGCCGCCCGTGAGAATCCTGCCGCCGTTCGGCGCGATGACGTTGTACGCCCTGCCGAGGCGGGTGAGGGAGTCCAGCAGCAGGACGACGTCCGCGCCCTGCTCGACCAGGCGCTTGGCGCGCTCGACGGCCAGCTCGGCAAGCGCGGTGTGCTCGCGCTCGGGACGGTCGAAGGTGGAGGCGACGACCTCGCCGCGGACGGACTCGCGGAAGTCGGTGACCTCCTCGGGCCGCTCGCCCACCAGGACGGCCATGAGGTGGGCGTCCGGGTGGCAGGCCGCGACGGCGTCCGCGATGGCCTTGAGGACGATGGTCTTGCCGGCCTTGGGCGGCGCGACGATCAGGCCGCGCTGCCCCTTGCCGACGGGGGCGACCAGGTCGATCAGGCGGGTGATCGGGGAGCCGTCGCCCAGGACCAGGCGGTCGTGGGGGTGGACCGGGGTCAGGTCGGCGAAGTGCGGCCGGTCGTGCCCCGGCTCGCGCCCGTTGACGGACAGCAGCCCGGCGAGCCGGGTGTACGGGGCGCGCGTGGTGCCGGTGACCAGGTCGCCGGGCCGCAGGCCCAGGCGCCGGACCTCCGGCAGGGAGAGGCGGATGTCGCCCGCGCCGGGGGCGTAGCCGCCGGTCCGGACGAAGGCGGTCTTGTCGCGGACGTCGACCAGGCCGGTGACGTGCCGGATCGGGGGGTCGGGGCGGTCGGCGGGCCTGATGGGTGCCTCAGTGGGCGCCTTGGTGGACACGGTCATGGGAAATGCCTTTCGCGGTGGAACGCGGGAGAGAACGCGTGTCCTGAAACCGGGGACGGCGATGGGAACGCGGCTCTCGCGGGGATGGCGAGGAAATGCCGGGCTTTTCGTGCATGGGAAATTCGGCTGCCGATGGGAGGCGCGCATCCGTGAACGGAGCGCCTCGGGGAACGCGTGCGGGCCGGGCGTAGGCCGGGACCGGTGGAACGCGGCTGCGAAAGAAATCGCGCGAATTCGCTGAAGAAAACAGAATCTGGAGAAAACGGGCCTCGGGGCGGACGCGGGGACCGAGCCCTATCGCGCCGTCAAGAAAACCGAGAAACCTGAGCAGCCACCTCTACGATAACAGCACTCCCGGCCCGGCGCGCAAGCCCGCCGGTTCCGCCCGGCCACCGTGGCCTCATAGTCTTGGGGCGACGCCGACCGATGAGGAGTCCGATGTCGTACGCGCCCAGGACGTTCGCCGGAATCGAGGTGACGCCGCTGCGCGACGCGGTGGGCCCCATGGGCCAGTCGATCAGGCGTCCGCTCCCCGAGCTCTTCACCGGCGCCTCGCCGGACGACTGGGCGGGCACGCCGGCCGAGTGGGTCCTCCACTTCCGCTGCTACCTGCTGCGCGACGCCTTCGGCCGCGTGGTCCTGGTGGACACCGGCATCGGCGGCACGGACTCGCCGGCGTCGAGCTGGGCGCCGGTGCCCGGGGGCCTGGCCGGCGAGCTGGCCGCCGCGGGCGTCGCGCCCGGGGACGTCGGCACCGTCGTGCTGACCCACCTGCACAGCGACCACGCGAGCGGCGCCGTCACCGAGGGCGTCCCCGCCTTCCCGAACGCGCGGCACGTCATCCAGCGCGCCGAGGTCGACTGGATCGAGGGGGCGGGGCCGAACCCGATCCTGGAACGCGTGCTGCGCCCGCTGACGGGCCTCATCGACGCCGTGGACGGCGCCGCCGTGGTCGTCCCGGGCGTCCGCGTCGCGCACACGCCCGGCCACACCCCCGGCCACCAGGTCGTGCAGGTCGGCTCCCTGACCCTGACCGGGGACGTCGTCCTGCACCCCGTGCAGCTCGCCAACCCCGCGGTCCGGTACGCCTACGACGAGGACGCCGAGCGGGCCGCGGCGAGCAGGCAGGACCTTCTGCGGCGCGTCCGCGCCGAGGGCGGCCTGCTCGGCACCGGCCACTTCCCCGAGCCTTTCACCGACCTGACGTAGGCCGCGCGGTTCTCCGGTCGGACGGTGGCATGGCCTCCGGCCAGGGCCGGGAGAGGAAGCCGCGCACGAGACCCTCGTAGCGGACCCGGTCCACGTTCCACGCCTCCGTGTGCTCGCCCTGTGCGAACTCCTCGAACCGGACCTTCCACCCCAGGCGTTCAGCGGCGGCCACGAAGGCGCGCGACTCCTCGATCGGATGCTCCTCGTCGGGGACGGTGTGGAGGAGGAGCAGGGGCGGCCTGATCTTCGGTGGGTGCCGGATCAGGCTCAGGCGGTCCACGTCGACCCCGGTACGCCATTCGACGACCTTGTTCGCCAGCGTCCCGGCGAAGCCGGGCAGGTGGTGGTTCCTGGCGCCCTGTTCCCCGGTGATGCCCACGTCGAGCATGGGCGCGTCCATGATGACCCGGTCGGTCGCGGCGGCGAGCGGCGACCTGGCGAGGAACTGCCCGATGATCTGGCCGCCCATGGACGTGCCGTACAGGACGAACCTCTTCGCTCCCATCTTCTGCGCCTGGCGGAGGGCGGCCTCCAGGTCGCGCCATTCCGAGTCGCCCAGATGTAGCAGCCCGTCGGGCGAGGGCGGCGCCCCTTCGTCGTTGCGGTAGGAGATGTCCAGGAACGGCAGCCTCAGCTCGTGGACGACCGGAAGGATCTTGAGCTCCGCCTTGCGGTGCCCGTTCTGCCCGTGGACGGCGACGACCCAGACCGGGCCCTCGCCGGGCACGTACCAGGCGGGGGCGGGCCCGAGCTCCGTGGGCACCATGATCTCGGAGTGGCCGATGCCCCAGGCGATCTTGGGATCGCCGGCGGGAACGTTGCCGAAGTAGCCGGAGGTGCCCACGGAGGGGGTCTGACCGCGCAGGAGCCTGCGCGTCACGCCGCCCTTCGTCCGGGACACGACGTCGCCGAGCATCGAGGAGGCGCCGCTCCACTCCAGCCAGTACGTGCCCGGCTTGCCGGTCCGCGCCGACCGCTCCAACGTCACCAGGTCGCCCTGTACGGCCAGCACCCGCGTGTTACCCGATCCGTGGCGCACGACACCGATCGCCTGATCGCTGCCGTACCAGGCGCCGAACCCCGCCGCCCCGGCGAGGAGGACGAGGACCGCGGCGGCGGCGGCCCACGCCTTCCGCCGGGCGGGTCGCCGGCCGGGATCTGATGTCATCGAGAGTTCTCCTCATCGCGGGGACGCCGAACGGAACGGGAACGGGTGCACGGCCCGCGTCTCTCCCGGGGCCGCCGCCTGCCCTCGGAGGCGGCGGCTCCCGGTGCTCCCGGCGGATCGTCCCCCTCAGGCGATCTGCCGGACGGCCGTCTCCCCCCAGAGGCGGGCCGTGCGAGGCGCGGGCCGTGCACGTTTCGGTGGGCCGTACGGCCCTGGTCAGACGCCCGCGGGGATCCGGTGGCGGGGCTGCGGGCTGGGGTCGTCGTCCTCGTCGCCGTGCGAGAGCTGCGGCAGCCAGTTCAGCCAGCGCGGCAGGTACCAGTTCCAGTCGCCGAGCAGCTTCATCGTGGCCGGGAGCAGCACCGCCCTGACGATCGTCGCGTCGATCAGGATCGCGGCGGCCAGGCCGACGCCCATCTCCATGAAGGTCAGCAGCGACAGCGTGGCGAAGGTGGCGAAGACCGCGACCATGATGAGCGCCGCGCTGGTCACCACGCCGGCCGTCGTCCTGATGCCGAAGGCGACGGCGTCCTCGGTGCGCATGCCCCGGTCGTACGCCTCGCGGACGCGGCTGAGGATGAACACGTGGTAGTCCATCGACAGGCCGAAGAGGATGACGAACAGGAACAGCGGCACCCAGTCGGTGATGAACCCGGTCGAGGTGAAGCCCAGCAGCCCCTCGCCGTAGCCGCGCTGGAAGACCAGCACGAGCACGCCGTAGGCGGCGGCGACCGACAGCAGGTTCAGCACGATCGCCTTGACCGCGACCACCAGGGAGCGGAACGAGGTCAGCAGGAGGATGAACGCCAGCAGCAGGACGAACCCGAACACCAGCGGGATCGAGCGGCCGAGCTGCTCGTTGAAGTCCATCGACCCGGCGGTCTCGCCGGTGACGTGCGCCTCCCCGGCCCCGGTCAGCGTCGCGGGGATCACCTTCTCGCGCAGCGTGCGCACGGCCTGCTCGGCGACCTCCTTCTCGCCCTTGAGGCCGATGGAGATGCGGGCGACCGTCTTGTCCGGGTTGACGTCGACGCCGAACGGTTCGTTGGCCTGGCCGGTCGCGAACGCCTGCTGCTTGAAGCGTTCGATGGCCGAGGTGACGGCCGGGGCGGTGACGTCGGGCGCCTTGAGCACGACCACGGCGGGCGCGTTGCCGCCGGGGAACGCCGTGTCGATGCGCTTGAACGTCTCGGCGATGGCGTAGTCGCCCTGCAGGTCGTCGAAGCCCTGCGGGCCGGTGCGCAGCGTGAAGGCGGGCGCGGCCAGGGCGACCAGCAGGCCGCCGGCGACGAGCGCGGACACGAGCGGGTGGCGCAGGACCGGGGTGAGGAGGGCGTTCCAGACCCGCCCGCCTTCGACGCTCCGGCCGCCGAGCTTGCGGGACCAGGTGACACGGCCACGGGTGAGCACCCGCACGGTGCCGTGGATCAGCCGCGCGTCGATCTTGTCGCCGATCAGTGAGAGCAGCGCGGGAAGTACGGTGAGCGAGCCGATCATGGCGACGAGGACGACCAGGATCGTGCCCTCGGCGAAGCCCATGAAGATGCCGTTGCCGGTGAGGAACATGCCCGCCATGGCGACCATGACGGTGATGCCGGAGATGAGCACGGCACGTCCGGAGGTGGCCGCCGCGATCTCGATGGCGCGCCGCTTGTCGCGGCCCTTGGCCCGCTCCTCGCGCTCCCTGCGGATGTAGAACAGCGAGTAGTCCACACCGACGGCCAGGCCGATGAGCAGCATGAGGTTCGGCGTCGCGTCGTCCACGTGCAGCAGGTGGCTGGTCAGCGCCAGCAGGCCGGTGGCGCCGACGATGGCGGTCATGGCCAGCGCCAGGGGCACCAGCGCGGCCAGCAGTGCGCCGAAGGCGGCGAGCAGGATGCCGAACGTGATCGGCAGCGAGAGCTGCTCGGCGCGGACGAAGTCCTTGTCGATCGCCTCGCCGATCATCTTGCCCGCGCTCGCGCCGCCCGCCTGCTCCACGCGCAGGTCGGGGAAGCTCTTCTGGACCCCGGCGACCGCGTCGAGGACGGGCTGCACCCGCTTGTCGGCGTCCTTGCCGTCGCCCTTCATGTCGAACTGGACCAGCGTCGTGCGCCGGTCCTCGGTCACCGGCGAGGGTTCCTTGTCGTACGGGGTGCGGACGTTCTCGACCTGGCCGGTGGCGGTGATCGCCTCCTTGACCTTGGCCACCGCGTCGCGGAACCGCTGGTCCTGTACGGTCGGCCCGCCGTCCTTGGCCTGGACCAGGACCACTTCACTGGCGACGTTCTCGAAGTTCGCGCCGTCGAGGATCTGCCCGGCCTTGCGGGAGTCGCCGTTCTGGCTCTCGTAGCCCTTCATCTTCGCGGTCCCGACGGCGTTGCCCGCGAACGTCGCCACCGCCACGAAGGCGACCCAGATCATGATCGCCGCCCAGCGGTGGCGGGCGCTCCACCCGCCGATCGAGGCGGCCAGATTCCTCCGGCGTCTCATCGTATGTCTCCCCCAGCGAAAGTCGTTTTCTCCGAAGGTAGAAGCTGGGGTAAACCAATACATCGGCCATGAAATCTACCTGTTGGATAGTGCGAGAGGGGTAGATCGCATGAGACGTATCCGCCTTTAGATGTACGGGGTGGCCCCTAGGGGGTGAGGGGCCGGGCTCCCGGACTACGGTCGGATCATGGCTACTTTCTCGTCCCATGAGTTCTACGCCCGGATCAACAAGACGCTGGCCGGCGCGGGCGCGCTGATCACCGATCCGGCGCGCCGGGTGCTGCTGGTCAAGCCCAACTACCGCGATCACTGGCTCTGGCCTGGCGGTCACGTGGACGAGGACGAGACGCCCGACCAGGCATGCGCCCGCGAGATCACCGAGGAACTGGGGCTCTTCCTGCCGGTGGGGCGCCTGCTCGGCGTCCATTGGGTCCCCCCCTTCGGCGACCGCCCGATTCCCTTGATCCACTTCCTGTTCGACTGCGGCACGCTGCCGGACGGCACGGGCATCGTCCTGCAGGAGGAGGAACTGGACGCGCACGGGTTCTTCGACCTCCGGGAGGCCACCCGCCTGATGCCCGCCTACTTGGTGAGGAGGCTGCACGCCGCCCTCGACGCCCGCGACGACGGCACCACTTTCTACCTCACGGGAGGTTCCCCGGCGATGGCACGCTGACCCGCCATTACTCCAAAGAAGTACGCGTGGCAGATTTCCGCTCGCTAAGAAATGTCGGTTCCGTGCCGTGGCGGTAAAGAAACGTATTGAATCACCGGTTCCACCGGGCGGGCCCGCGGGCGGGGAATGAGGGGGAGACGGGGCCCGGAACGTCCGGGGGGCGGTGACGGGAGCGACGCCAGTGGGGACGGGCGCGGCCGGGGACGGAGCCAGCGGGGGCGCGACCTGGTGGCGCGGGTTCTCCCGGTGGTTCCTTGAGGCGCCCAGGTACGGCATGGCCCCGCACTGGGCGGCGGCCACCCGCCCGCTCGTCCTGATCTTCACCGCCGTCGCCTTCGGCATCACGATCCTGTTCCGGGCCGACGTGGACGCCCAGGGCGGCGCGTACGCGACCGGCGTGCTCGTCGTGATCCTCTCCGCGGCGCTGGCTGTGACCCTGTCGGCCCACCGCACCCGCTCCCGGCGCAGGCTCCCCTTCTACGTCGTCATCACGGCGGTGCTGACCTACACCACCATCGCCAACATCTTCGAGCGCCCGGAAGGCATCAAGATCGCCTCGTTCTTCATCGGCACGATCATCGTGACCTCGTTCGTGTCCCGCGCCACCCGCTCCTTCGAGCTGCGCGTGGAAGGGGTGCGGCTCGACGCGCGGGCCCGCCGCTTCGTCCGGGACGTGGCGGAGTCCGGCCACCTCCCGCTGGTCGCGTCCAACCCCGACGACCGTCGGCGCGTCGGCTTCCCCGAGAAGGAGCGGCAGGCCTGCGAGCTGCACCACCTGCCGCCGGACCGGCCCATGCTGTTCCTGGAGATCACCATCGGCGACGCCTCGGAGTTCCTCAGCGTCGTCGAGGTCAAGGGCCGGGAGAGGCAGGGCTGCCGGTTGCTCACCGCCCGCAGCCCGTCCGTCGCGAACGCGGTCGCCGCCATCCTGCTGCACCTGCGCGACGAGACCGGCGTGATCCCCGACGTCTACTTCCACTGGGCCGAGGGCAACCCGATGCTCGCCCTGGTCGGCTACGTGATCCTCGGCGGCGGGGACGTCGCCCCGATGACCCGCGAGATCCTCCGCAGGGCCGAGCCCGACCCGGAACGCCGGCCCCGCGTCCACGTCGGCTGACCGCGTCAGGACGCCGGACGGGTCTTCTCCAGCAGCTCACGGCGGAACCAGGCGATCGTGCGGCGCAGGCCCGAGTCCACGTCCACGCGGGCCCGCCACGCGAGCCGCCGGGCGGCCAGCGAGGTGTCGGGGCGGCGCACCGCCGGGTCGTCCACCGGGCGGGCCACGAACCGGATCGGCGAGGACGAGCCGGCGAGGTCGCGGATCGTCGTGGCCAGCCGCAGCATCGACAGCTCCGACGGGTTGCCGATGTTGACGGGCCCCTCGAAGTCCGCGTCGGCCAGGGCGAGAATCCCCTCCACCGTGTCGTCGACGTAGCAGATGGACCGGGTCTGCGAGCCGTCCCCGGTGACGGTGATCGGCTCGCCGCCGAGCGCCTGGCGGATGAACGTCGGGATGGCCCGGCCGTCGAAGGGCCGCATGCGCGGGCCGTAGGTGTTGAAGATGCGCACGATGCCCGTGTCGACGCCGTGGGAGTCGCGGTAGGCCGTGGTCAGCGACTCGGAGAACCGTTTGGCCTCGTCGTACACGCTGCGCGGCCCGACCGGGTTGACGTTGCCCCAGTACGTCTCCCGCTGCGGGTGCTCCAGCGGGTCGCCGTACACCTCGCTCGTGGAGGCCAGCACGAACCGGGCCCCCTTCTCGCGGGCGAGGCCGAGGGCGTGCAGGGTGCCGAGGCTGCCCACCTTGAGCGTGGCGATCGGATGGCGCAGGTAGTCGGCGGGGGAGGCGGCCGAGGCGAAGTGCAGCACCAGGTCCACCTCGCCGGGCACGTGGACGAACCCGGTCAGGTCACACTCGACCAGGCGGAACCGGGGCCGTCCCATGAGATGCTCCACGTTGGCGGGCGCGCCGGTCAGGAAGTTGTCCATGCAGATGACGCTCGCGCCGCCGGCCAGCAGGCGTTCGCACAGGTGCGAGCCGAGGAAGCCGGCGCCCCCGGTCACGACCACCCGGCGCGCGGTCACCGGACGGCCTCCGCCTGCAGCAGGTTCGCCGCGGCGTCCAGCACGACCTCGGTGCCGATCTCCAGCAGCCCGGGGTCGGGCCGGTTGCCGTGCGGGTCGCCCGAACGGCCCGTCCACAGGGCGATGTGGCGGGGGTCGGGCGGGGGCCCCCACTGGTCGGGCGACACCGGGCCGAACAGCACGACCGACGGGGTGGCGCAGGCGGTGGCGAGGTGGGCGACGCCGGTGTCCCCGCAGATCACCAGGCGCGCCCCGGCGACCAGCCCGGCGAGGTCGCGCAGGTCCGTGCGCCCGGCCAGCACCGACTCCACGGGCAGCCCGGCCAGCGTGCCCACCCGGAACGCCAGCGACCGCTCGGCGGCGTTGCCGGTGATCACGACGCGGTGGCCCCGCTCGGCCAGCGCGGCGGCCACCTCGGCGAACCGCTCCACCGGCCAGCACCGGGCCCGTGAGGCCGCGCCCGGGTGGACCACGACGTCGCCGGGCGTGACGGGCGTGACGGCCGTGGCGGGCAGCAGCAGGTCGGCCGGGTCGGCGGGGACGCCGTACCACGCCAGCAGGTCGCACCAGCGGTGCACCTCGTGCGCCTTGGGGTCCCACATCGGGCCGTCGAGCCCGGGGAACTCCGGGTGGGCGTGGCTGAGCAGCCGCCCGGGGCGGATCCGCGACAGCGCCACGATGCTCTCCGGGCCGCTGCCGTGCAGGTTGACCGCGATGTCGGGGCGTTCGAGCGGCACGGGCCCCGGCCCGGACACGTCGAGCTGCGCGTCCACCGCGGAGATCAGCGAGACGAGGCCGGACAGCGCGGCGGGCGCGGCCAGCACCAGGCGGTGGCCCGGGTAGGCGCTCCGCAGCGCCCGCAGCGCCGGCACCGCCGTGAGCAGGTCGCCGAAACCGAGCCCGCGCAGCGCCAGCAGCACCGGCGCCCCGGCCCGCCCGCCCGGGAGGCGGCGGCCGGTGAGCACGCGGCGCTCGGGCGCGGGCTCGCGCGGGACGATGCGCCGCGGCGCGGGACGCCTGCCGTACGCCCGCCGGTCCGTCTGCGCCTCGCCGACCGGCCCGGCGGCGGAGCGGCGCGAGGCGGGGGTGTCCGGGGGGCGGTCGTTCACGGCCATGACGTCTCCCGCGCGGGGCACACGACCAGCTCGCGGACCTCGCAGCCCGGCGGGCGGGTCAGCGCGAACACCACGGTCGCCGCGACGTCCTCGGGCGCGTTCAGGTCGGCCTCCGGGCCGGGCGTGTACTGCTCGTCCCTGCCGTCGAAGAACGGCGTCCGCATGCCGCCGGGCACGAGCAGCGTCACCCCGACCTGCCCGCGCAGCTCCAGCGCCAGCGCCCGGGTGAAGCCGACGACGCCCGCCTTGGCCGCGCAGTACGCCGTCGCGTCGCTCAGCGGGCGCAGCCCGAGCGTCGAGGCCACCGTCACCACCCGGCCGTGCGAGCGGGTCAGGTACGGCAGCGCCGCCCGGATCACCGACACGGTGCCCAGCAGGTTGACGCGGACCACCCGCTCCCATTCCTCTGCGTCCACCCGCGCCAGGGGGCCGCACCGGTCGATGCCGGCGGAGGTCACCACGCCGTCCAGGCCGCCCGCCCGCTCGGCCAGCTCGCGCACGGCGCGCTCGGCCTGCCCCCGGTCGGCCAGGTCGGCCACCGCGTGGTCGCCGGACCTGACGCCGCCGCGCGCGCCGTTGGACGACGCGGCGTGCGCGGCTCCGTCCGCGGCGGACCGTGCCGTGCGCCCTGCCTCGGACCCCGGGCGCGCTCCGCCGCCGGACCGTGCCGTGCGCCCTGCGCCGGACCCCGGACGCGTGGCGCCGCCGGCCGCGTGGCCCGGCTCGTACGCCGCGTACGCGGGCGCCGCGTCCGGCGCCGTGACGTCGATCACCAGTGGCCGGCCGCCCGCCTCGGCGACGGCGCGCGCGGTGGCCTTCCCCAGGCCCGACGCCCCGCCGGTGATCAGGATGTTCCCAAGCATCGATGTACCTCCTGGTCCAGGGGGGCTTCGATCCGTTGAGGGCCGTGAAGAGCCGTGAAGTGCCGTGGAGCCCGGGTCACCTGACTTCCTGGACGGCGGCGATCAAACCGGTGGTGGAGTGGCCGGAGAAGGTGGGCAGCACCACGACCTCCCCGCCCGTGCGGCGCACCGCCTCGGCCTCGGGCAGGTCCAGCCCGGTGTAGTCGCCGCCCTTCACCCACACGTCCGGCCGCAGGTGCTCGATCAGCCGGGTCGGGGTGTCCTCGGCGAACAGGACGACCGCGTCCACGCAGCCGAGCGCCCGCAGGACCTCCATCCGGTCCTCCTCCGGGACGACCGGGCGTCCCGGCCCCTTCAGGCGGCGCACCGACTCGTCGGCGTTGACGCAGACGATCAGCGCGTCGCCGAGCGCCCTGGCCTGCCGCAGCAGCCGGACGTGCCCGGCGTGCAGCAGGTCGAAGCACCCGCCCGTCGCGATGAGCCTGCCCCCGGTCGCCCGCACCAGCGCCGCCAGCTCGATGGCCGTGCGGGGACGGTCCGCCGCCGGGGCCTCGGGAAGGCGGATGCCCGCGGCGCCGCCCGCCTCGACGAACCGGGTCGCCGCCCGCACGGCCGCCGCCACCGCCTCCGCGGCCGGCGCGCCGTCGCGCAGGGCGAGCGCCGCCGCCGAGGCGAACCGGTCCCCGGCCCCGCAGGAGTCGCGGCCGAGCACGCGCGCGGGCGGCGGCACCCGGGTGGTGCGCCCGTTCCCGTCGCACAGCACGGCCCCGCGCCCGCCGAGCGTCACCGCGACCGCCTCGGCGTGCAACGCGCGCGCCAGGTGGCGCGCGGCGGCCTCCGGCGTCGCGCCCGGCCGCTCGCTCCCGGCTCCCTGCGGGTCGGCCTGCCCGCACAGCACGGCCGCCTCGACCAGGCTCGGCGTGACCAGCGCGCAGCCCGGCACCGGGATCGACCCCGCCGGGTGCGGGTCCCACACCAGCGGCACGGCCGGCCGGTTCAGCAGGTCGCGGACGGTCTCCGCCGTGCCGCGGCCGTAGTCGGCCACCAGCACCGCGCCCGCGCCGCGCAGCGCCCGCGCCGCCCGGTTCCCCTCGGGGCCGCGCCAGGCACGCCCGTCGCCGGTGTCGATCCGCAGCAGGGTCTGGTCGCGGGCGCGCACCCGCGTCTTGCGGGAGGTCGTGCCGCGCAGCGGCAGCCGCACGACCTCGGCGAACCCCGACAGCAGCGCACGCAGCCCCCGCCCGGGCGCGTCCTCGCCGAGCGCCGTGATCAGCACGACCTCGGCGCCCTCGCGGGCGGCGAGCAGGGCGGCGAGCCCGGCGCCGCCCGGCCTGCGGTGCTCGGCGCGCCCGCACACCACCGGCACCGGGGCGTCCGGGCACAGCCGCTCCGCGTCGCCCTCGATGTCCACGTCGAGCAGCGAGTCGCCGACGACGACGATCGGCCCGGCCGTCATGTCCCGGGCTCCGCGGCCTCGATCACGTCGCACAGCATGTGGATGACCGCCAGGTGGACCTCCTGCACGGTGGTGGGGTCGTCGGAGGGCACGGCCAGCGCGTCGTCGCACAGCCCGGCCAGCGGGTTCGGCGCCGGCCCGGTCAGCGCCCAGGTCGCCAGGCCCGCCTCCCGCGCCACCTCGACCGCGGCCAGCACGTTCTTGCTCGCGCCGCTGGTGGACAGGCAGATCAGGATGTCGCCGGGCCGCCCGTGCGCCCGCACCTGGCGCGCGTACAGCTCCTCGGCGCCGAAGTCGTTGACGATCGCCGTGGAGGTCGAGGTGTCGGCGTGCAGCGGGATCGCCGCGTACGGGCGGCGGTCGGCGCGGAAGCGGCCCACCAGCTCGGCCGTCAGGTGCTGCGCCTCGGCGGCGGACCCGCCGTTGCCGCAGGCCAGCAGCCGGCCTCCCGCACGCAGCACCCGCCCGAGCATGCGCCCCCAGGCGTGGATCTTCGGGGTGTCGGGGTCGACGGCGGTCAGCGCGGCGCGCAGCTGGGACAGATGCGGATGCATGGCTCACCCTCCCGCCGCGGCGAGCCGGCCGAGCCGGTCGCCGATCAGGCTGCGGTACACCGACTCGGTCTGCGCGGCCACCCGCGGCCAGCCGTACCGGGAACGTGCGCGCCGCACCCCGCTCGCCCCGAGCGCGGCGCGCAGCTCGGGCCGGGCCAGCAGGTCGCGCAGCACGGCGGCCAGGAGGCGGGGCCTGCGCGGCGGGACGAGCATGCCGCAGCCGGACACCGTGTCCAGGTGTCCTCCGACGGCGGACGCCACCACCGGCACCCCGCAGGCCATCGCCTCGACCGGCACCATCCCGAACGGCTCGTACCAGGGGACGGTGACGACGACCTGCGCCGACCGCATCAGCGCCGGCACGTCCTCCCGCGCCACCGCGCCGGCCAGCCGCACCCGCGTGGCCAGCCCCCGCGCCGCGGCGAGCGCCCGCAGCCTCGGCGTGTCCTCGTCGCCCGGCTCGCCGCCCGCGATGACGAGCCGCGCGCCGGGGACGTGGCACAGCGCCTCGATGACCGTGTCCACGCCCTTGCGCGGCACCAGCCTGCCGATGCTGAGGATCCTCACGCCGGGCTCGCTGTGCGTGATCGCCTCGTCCGGGCGGAACAGCCCCAGGTCCACCCCGCACGGCACGACCGTGATCCGGTCGACCGGCACGTCCATGGCCGTGAGCTCCCGCACCTCGTCGGAGCAGGTGGCGATCACCGCGGCGGCGCGGCGCCCGACGTCGCGCTCGATCGCCAGGCGTTCGGGCGGGCTGGTGTCCGCCGAACCCTGCCAGCGCCGTTTCACGGTGCCGAGGGCGTGGAAGGTCTGCGCGACCGGCACCCCGAGGTCCTCGGCCGCCGCGAGCGCGGCCACGCCGCTCATCCAGAAGTGCGCGTGCGCGACGTCCGGGCGGCTCGCCCGCCAGCGGCGCCGCAGATGGTCGGCGAAGGCGGGCATGTGGGGGAGCAGGTCGTCCTTGGCCAGCGGGACGGGCGGCCCCGCGGGCACGTGCTCGACCGTCACGCCCGGCGCCATCGCGATCGTCGCCGGGTCGTGGGCGGCGGCGCGCCGCGTGTAGACGGTCACGTCGTGGCCGAGCGCGGCCAGCGCGGCGGCGAGCCCCGCGACGTGGACGTTCTGCCCGCCCGCGTCGACGCCGCCGACCGCGGCGAGCGGGTCGGCGTGCTCGGACACCATGGCGATCCTCATCGCGCCCCCTCCCTCACCCCGGCGACGTCGTCCAGCGGCGCGTCGGGGAGCGGTTCCACCAGGCCGAGCACGGTCCGCACGACCTCCTCGCTCGGCACCGACGACAGGCACGGATGCCCGGGCACGGGGCACACCCGCGCCCGGCTGCCCCGGCAGGCCGCCTCCTGGTCGCCCAGCAGCGTCACCGGCACCCGGTACGGCGCCCAGCGCGTCGCGGGCACGACCGGGGCGAACAGGCTCACCACCGGCGTGCCGACCGCGGCGGCCAGGTGCGCGGGGCCGGTGTTGCCGACCACGACCGCCGCCGCGCCGTCCAGCACGGCGGCCAGCTCCGCGAACGTGGTCACCCCGCCGAGGTCGTGGCCGTAGGCCCCGGCGACGCGCGCGGTGAGCGCCTGCTCGTCGGGCCCCCCGGTCACGACCACGCGCACCCCGGCCAGGACGAGGTCGCGCACCGCCCGTGCATGCAGCTCGGCCGGCCAGGCGCGCGCCGGCGCGGACGCGCCCGGGTGCACCACCACGTACCCGGGCGGGCCGGTGAAGCGCTCCACGTCGGGCAGCGGACGGCGCACCGCGAGCGCGCCGTCGTCGCGGCGCGGGAGCGCGAACCCGGCGGCGCGGGCCAGGCCGAGCATGCGTTCGGCCTCCGGCACGTCCTCGGTCTCGTCGACGATGTGCCGGACGTCCAGCAGCGAGCCGGGGTAGTCCTCGCTGATCGCGGCGATCCACGGCACGCCGGCCAGGCGCAGCAGCAGCGCCAGCGGCAGCGACGACTGGTGGAACGAGGTGAGGATCAGGGCCTGGCCGGGAGCGGCGGCCTCCACCAGGGAGATCAGTTCCTCGGAGTGGGCGCGGGTGAGCCGGCGGGGGTCGGGGTCGATCCACGGCGCGTGCCACTCCAGGACTTCGTCCACGCCGGGCAGCAGCCTGGCCGCCTGCCCGCCGTTCGGCCCGGTCAGCAGCACCACCCTGCGGGCGCCCGCCGCGACGGCCCGGACGGCGGGCCCGGCCAGCAGCACGTCCCCGGCGTTGTCGAGCCGCGCCACGAGCACGGTGGTGCGGCGCGTCACCGGCGCGCTCGCAGTTCGCCGCGCAGCCGGTGCGCGCAGGCCACCGGCGGGATGAACACGCTGGTCACGGCCATGCGAAGGATCTCACCCGGCGTGCGGGGGCCGGGAGCCAGCCGCGCCCAGGCGAACTCGGCCGTCATCGCCAGCCACCCCGCCGCCGCGGCGAGCCCCATCAGCCCTCCCGGGCCCCGGGCCACGCCCTCGGGCGGACGGACGCCGTGCAGGAGGAGCAGCAGGCACGAGGCCAGGCCGAGCGTGCTCGTCACCGCGTGGCGCGGCAGGCGTCCCGGCACGCCGCCGACGGCCGCCCGCCATCGCGGGCCGTGCACCCGGCGCATCAGCGCGTCGTCGGCGTTGCCGCGCTGGGCGCGCACGCTCGCCCAGAACCCGTCGTCCCGCACCGGGTGCTCGGTGACGCGCCGGCCCTTCACCAGCCGGTGCCCGGCCTTCATCAGGCGCAGCGCGAGGTCGGCGTCCTCCCGGTAGGCGCGGGGGAAGCGCTCGTCGAACCCGCCGACGGCCGCGAGCGCCGCCCGGCGGTAGGCCATGTCGGCGGTCGCCCAGCCCGCGCGGGTCAGCGCCGCGGTGTTCCGCTCGGCGTCGGTGGGCCTGCGCCCGGCGGGCAGGCGGACCTCCAGGCGGCCCTGCGAGCCCGCGACGTCCGCGCCCAGCCCGCGCAGATCCGTGACCAGCGCGTCCATCCATCCGGGCGGCGGCAGAACGTCGTCGTCGAGGAACGCGATCCACGGCGTGCCCGCGGCCCGCCAGCCCGCGTTCCTGGCCGCCGCGGGACCGCGCCCGCCCGTGCGCAGCACCCGGACGTGCCCGGGGACGCGCAGCGCGGGGCAGAACCGCGGCCGGTCGTCCACCACGATCGTCTCCAGGCCGGTGCCGAGCGCGGCGAGCAGGCGGTGCAGGCTGCGCCGTCCGATGGTCGGGATCACCACGGTGATCATGAGGCGCGCACCTCCTGCCGCCGCACCAGGTACGGGCCGATGGCCAGCACGTCCACCGGCGCGGACCCGAAGCATTCGAGCGCGTCGCGCGGGTCGTCCACCATGGGACGTCCCGCCGTGTTCAGGCTCGTGTTGACCACCACGGGCAGGCCGGTGCGCGCCGCGAACGCCTCCAGCATCCGGGCGAGCAGCGGTTCCCTGACCGGGTCCACGGTCTGCGCGCGCGCCGTCCCGTCGACGTGCACCACGGCCGGGATCCTGTCGCGCCACTCGGCCCGCACGTCGTGCACGAACGTCATGTACGGGCTCGGCAGCGGGCCGTGCGTGAAGACCTCGTGCGCGCGCCCGGCGAGCACCATGGGGGCGATCGGCCGGAAGCGCTCGCGTCCCTTCACGGCGTTCAGCCGGTCGGTGTTGGCGGCGTGGCCCGGGTGCGCCAGCAGCGAGCGGCGGCCGAGCGCGCGCGGCCCGTACTCCGACCGTCCCTGGAACCAGGCCACGATCCGGTCGGCGGCCAGCTCGGCGGCCACCGCGTCCGCCAGGTCGGCCGGACGCGTGTACGGCACGCGGGCCGTGGTCAGCCAGGCGGCCAGCTCCGCGTCCGTCCAGCTCCTGCCGAGGTCGGCGCCCGACATCGGCGCCACGGTGTCGCCGTGCGCGCGGGCCAGGTGCAGGGCGCCGCCGAGCGCCGTCCCCGCGTCGCCCGCGGCGGGCTGCACCCAGATGCCGTCGAACGGGCCCTCGGCCAGCAGCCGGGTGTTGGCGACGCAGTTCAGCGCGACCCCGCCCGCCATCGTCAGGCACCGCTCGCGGGTGCGCTCGTGCAGCCACCCGGCCAGCTCCAGCAGCACCTCCTCAAGACGCCGCTGCACGCTGGCCGCCAGGTCGGCGTGGTCGGCCGTCCACGCCTCGCCGCGGCGCAGCGGCTTGGCGTACCCCCGCCAGTCGATCGGCTCGACGCGGAAGCCGCCGTCGCCGGTCGTGCGGATGAGCTCGCGCAGCTCGCCGAGGTGGCGCGGCTCGCCGTAGGAGGCCAGGGCCATGACCTTGTACTCGTCGCTGGAGCGCAGGAAGCCCAGGTGCTCGGTGACCTCCTCGTACATCAGGCCGAGCGAGTGCGGCAGCTCCTGGGTGGCGAGGACGGTCAGCTCGCCGTCGCGGTAGTGCCCGGCCAGGTGCGAGACGGCCTCGCCCCGGCCGTCGCACACCAGCACCGCCGAGTCGCGGTACGGCGCGGCGAGGCCCGCGGAGGCGGCGTGCGCGATGTGGTGCGGCACGAACTTGACCTGCGCGGTGTCCAGGCCGGGCAGCGCGGTCGCCAGGAAGGACGGGGCGCGCCTGGCGTACGTGGTGCGCAGGTCCTCCCAGTACGCGGCCATGTCGCGGTCCTCGCCGGCCATCCCCTTGGAGGCCGCCCCGAGGTCCCGCGCGGCCATGCGCGGGTCCTCGGCGGGGACGGCGTCCCGGGTCAGCTCCGGGTCGTAGGAGTACGCGACGCCGTCCAGGTCCTCGGGCCGCAGTCCCGCCTGCTCCAGGCACCAGGCGGCGGCCTGCTCGGGCAGCTCCCACGCCGAGAACGGCACCGGGCGCTTGCCGTGCTTGCGGCGGCTGAACCGTTCCTCCTCGGCCGCCGCCACGATCTCTCCGTCCACGACCAGGGCCGCGGCAGGGTCGTGGAATATGGCGTTGATCCCCAGAAACCGCATCGGCTTACCTCCGTAGGGCCGCGGGAGTCTGGTTACCGAGCGAAGCGGCTCGCAAACGCGGCTTTGCGCATACGTCGAGGTAGAGAGGCGGTAATCTTGAGCTTTGTCACGCTAAGTAGCGGACGGGGGTGTTTGTCGCCTGGGGGGCCGGGTAGCCCAGGGCCATGGGAGTCGATCTGCCGGCCGCCGTGCTGTTCGACCGAGACGGGACGCTCGTCAAGGACGTCCCCTACAACACCGACCCCGCCCGCGTGGAACCCATGCCCGGGGCCCGCGCCGCCCTCGACCGGCTGCGCGCCGCGTCCGTGCCCGTCGGCGTCGTCACCAACCAGTCCGGCGTCGCCAAGGGCCTCATCACCCCCGCCCAGCTCGACGCCGTCAACCGGCGCGTGGAGGACCTGCTCGGCCCGTTCGCCATCTGGGCCGTGTGCCCCCACGACGACGGCGACGGCTGCCCCTGCCGCAAGCCCGCCCCCGGCCTGATCCTCCGCGCGGCGGCCGTCCTCGGCGTCGCCCCCCGCGACTGCGTGGTCATCGGCGACATCGCCCGCGACATGAACGCCGCCCACGCCGCCGGCGCCCGCGGAATCCTCGTCCCCACCCCCGAAACCCTCCCCCCCGAGGTGACCTCCGCCGCCGAGGTCGCCGCCGACCTCCCCCTCGCCGTCGAAATGGCCTTGACCCCCCGCCCGACCCCGCCCCCACCGACCTGCCCTCCCTGCCCAGACCGCAAGGACGCCACTGGCCACCTCCCGTCCCCTGATACGGCGGCCGCCCTCGACCATGCTTCCTCCCTGGACGAGAGCGATGTCGCCGGTCGTTTCCCGTCCCCTGATGTGGCGGCCGTCCAGAGCCGTGCTGCTTCCCCGGACGAGAAGGATGTCGCCGGTCGTCTCCCGCCCCCTGATGTGGCGGCCGTCTTGGGCCGTGCTGCTTCCCCGGACGAGAGGGAGGTCGCCGGTCGTTCCGCCTGGCCAGGTGCGGAGGGCATCGCCGATGAGGTGGATCCCGCCACGGGGCCGGCAGCATCCGGTTCCCGGCGGCGGGCCATCCGCGCGGAAGCCTCACGGCGCCGTACGACCTTCCGCTCCTCCCGGTCGCCGGGGCCCGCGTGAGGATCCTCTTCTGGCATGTGCACGGGTCATGGGCCACGGCGTTCGTCCAGGGCGCCCACGACTACCTGGTTCCGGTGGTCCCGGACCGCGGCCCCGACGGGCGCGGACGGGCGCGGACGTATCCATGGCCCGCGAGCGTCCGCGAGGTGTCCGCGGACCGGCTCGCGGCCGAAGACATCGACGTCGTCGTCCTACAGCGGCCCCACGAGATCGAGCTGGCGCACCGCTGGACCGGCCGCCGCCCCGGCCGGGACGTCCCTGCCGTCTACGTCGAGCACAACACCCCCACTGGCGACGTCCCCCGCACCCGCCACCCCCTGGCCAGCCGCGACGACCTCCCCCTCGTCCACGTCACCCACTTCAACGCCCTCTTCTGGGACTCCGGCCGCGCGCCCGTCCACGTCATCGAGCACGGCGTCGTCGACCCGGGGCACCACTACACGGGCGAGCTGCCCCGCGCCGGAGTCGTGGTCAACGAGCCGATCCGGCGCACCCGCGTCGCCGGCACCGACCTCCTCTCCGCCTTCGCCGAGGTCGTCCCCCTCGACGTCTTCGGCATGGGCGTGACCGATCTGCCGTCCCACCTGGCCACGCCACCCGGCCGGATCACCGTCCACGAAGACCTCCCGCAGGCCGCCATGCACGCCGAACTGGCCCGCCGCCGCGTCTACCTGCACCCCTACCGCTGGACATCCCTCGGCCTGTCCCTCATCGAGGCCATGCTCCTCGGCCTCCCCGTGGTCGCCCTCGCCACCACCGAGGCGGTAGAGGCCGTCCCCCCCGACGCAGGCGTCCTCTCCACCAACCCCACCACCCTGCGCACCGCCCTCGAAACCTTCACCACCGACCCCGCCCACGCCCACCACACCGGCCACCAGGCCCGCACCGCCGCCCTGTCCAGATACGGCTTGAAACGCTTCCTCACCGACTGGGACTACCTGCTGACGACACTCCGGTGAACGACCGGCCGCAGGGACGCGCGAGTGCGTGAAAGCGACGCGGGGATGCCCGACCGGAACCGCGAACCCTCACGGACGGGCCACCTGAACGCGGGTCTCCGGGCGGGCGAGGCGCCAGCGGGCCCAGACCGTCTTGCCCGGGGAGTCGCGGAGCGGGTTGGTCCCGGAGTCGTGCGCGAGGGCATCGACGATGGCCAGGCCACGCCCGTGGACCGCTTCGAGCCCCAGGTTCAGCTGACGAGGCCGTTCGGGCCCGTGGTCGGTCACCCGCACGCACAGCTCCCCGGCCGTGAGCCACAGAGACACCCTGACCGGCGGCAGCCCATGACCGATCGCGTTGGCCAGCAACTCCCCGACGACGAGCACCACGTCAGCGGCCAGATCCGGCGGCACCCACGTCCGGAGAACCTCGGCGGCCTCGCCGCGGACCCTCCCGACCACGGCCAGGTCATGCGGCACGTCCCAGCAGACGGTACGCAGGTCCTCCGGCGTCTCTGGCATGGCCGCTCCTCGAAATGACCCTGCGGCCGACGCGCCCGGCGACCGCTGCTCGGTGATGTGATGTACGACCTCGCGCTCGGCCTCGCGCATTCGTGCGCGCAGTTCGTCGGTGGTGGGAGCCTCGACGATCAGCGGAGCAGGTGCAGGCCACGTCGCGATCGCGAAGTAACGCCGCGTGCCCACGCCGTACGAGACCATCCATCCGGGCTCGACCAGATCCAACTGTCCAGCCGCCGCCCGCTCGGCCACATCCCAGTTCCCCGGGTGTACTGGGACCGGGCTCGTTCCCTTCCGGTGCCGTCCGGTGAGCCGTACGTCCTCGCTCCATTCCTTCATGCCGCTGCTCCGCACGGAATCCATGCTGACCTCTGCCTTATGACCGGGTTTTTCTCTAAGGGCTCAAAGGCCATGCACCCCTCCTTATGTGGACATAACTGTCGCTTTTCGGTCATGGATCCGATGACGTCCTCGCATGATGCGAGGTGTCTCCTATAACCGGCTTCTGTTGCCCGAAATCTCTTCACAGCGTGCTCTTGACCGGCTACGTTGTGCAGCAAAAGTGGAAGCACAGCAGCAGGACAGTTTTTGTAGCGGGTCCTGTCTGATCGCTGTGTGACCTCTGTGCGACCGCTAGCCAAGGGGGGCGCATGCCTGCACCGGCCGAACTCGACCCCACCACCAGCCCGCTGGCCTTCTTTGGGGCTGAGCTGCGTAAATTTCGGCAGAGAGCGGGTGTCTCTCAAGAAGATCTGGCCAACAGTATTAGCTTCAGTGCGAGCCTGATCGGCTTCGTCGAAAGAGCGCAGCGCTTCCCGAGCCGTGATTTTGCGGAGCGCTGCGACAAGGCTCTAGAGTCGAACGGCGAGCTTCTCCGCCTTTGGCCCCTTCTTACTCGGGAGGCGAGTCCTCCTTGGTTCCATGGTTGGCTGGATGTCGAACATCAGGCACATACGCTGCGTACCTGGCAGCCTCTGGTCGTTCCAGGACTTCTGCAGACGGAGGAATACGCGCATGCGGTGATCGGTGGCGAACCTCGTATCACTGAGGAAGATGTGGCCAAGAGGCTGCAAGCACGTATGGAGCGACAGACGATCTTGGCGCGTGACAAGCCGCCACTCCTTCAAGTCGTGCTTGATGAATGTGTGTTACTACGTCCGATCGGCGGTACGGACGTGATGCGTCGGCAGCTGGAGAGGCTTCTGAGCGCTGCGGAGTCTCCGAGTATCAGTATCCAAGTGGTTCCGTTGATGCTTGGAGGGACCGCAGGGATTTCTGGAGGGTTCGTCATCGCACAGCTTCCGGCACGGACGGACACGGTGTATATCGAATCCGCCAACTACGGATACGTGACCAGCCACTCCAGAGACGTCGATGCCATCCACAGCAGGTACGACGCCATACGGATAGAAGCATGTCCGCAGCACGCGTCGATCGACCGGATCAGAGAGGCAGTAAGGGCATGGAGTTAAGTGAAGAGCTGAGGACTGCGGCCTGGCGCAAGGCTGAGCGAAGCGCATCCAACGGCGGTGATTGCCTGGAGGTGGCTCCGTTGTCCGATGGGCGGGTTGGTGTGCGGGACACCGAGGCTCCGGAGAAGGCGCCGTTCGTGGTGAGTGCGAGTGTCTGGGGCGCCTTCATCGACGGCGCCAAGAAGGGTGAGTTCGACTTCTGAGGTCTCGGGAACGCAAGACGGGAAGCTCTCGGTCATCCGAGTGCTTCCCGCCCGTTGCTGTGCTGACGCTCATGTCCGGCTCTCTGCCGCCGTGGTGGCGGCGCAGGCGGCGTGCTGCGGTGTCCACGGCAGCGGCAGCCCGTCCCCGTCGGCGCGGGGCACGACGTGCAGATGCAGGTGCCATACCGTCTGGGTCGCCGCGGCGCCGCGGGAGGTGATGACGTTGACCGCGGGCCACTGCCCGGCGAGCTCGGCGGCGCGCGCCATGGTGGCGGCCGACACCGCCGGGTCGACGGCGACGTCGGCCACATGGACGTGCGGGATCACCAGCACGTGGCCGGGGACGACCGGGTGGCGCGGGCTGATGGCGATGGTGTCCGCCCAGCGGCGGATCACTGTGGCCGGGGCCTGGCCGGCGACGATGGCGCAGAACACACAGCCAGGCGCGGTCACTTCTTTTCGCCCTTCTCGCTGCCGGAAGTGCGGGAGGTCTTCATGATGCCTGCTCTTCCTTGGACAGGCGAAGGGCCAGGCAGCAGGACGCGCAGGATGCCGGGAGCCTATTCCGCGCCGAAGTCGAAGCTCAGCCAGCGGTCCGGCCGTGCGGTGAACAGCACGAAAGTGCCTGAGGGGTTGCCGACTTCGCCCTCGGCGAAGCCGTGTGCGACGTCCTCGGGCAGGTAACGGCTCGTGATCGTGACGACGTCGGCGACCGTCGGCTTCCGGTCCGCACCGACCACCGTGCATTCGACGGTGACGTACTTGTACGGGGCCTCCGGCCGCTGCACGCAGAAGCTGAGCTTCCCGGCGCGTTCGAGCAGGCGGGTCTTGCGGGCCGTGCGGCCCTGCGTGCCGGTGAAGAAGGTGATGTTCCCGCCGGGCTGGTAGGCGTACCAGACGGGGACGGTGAGCGGTGGGCGGTCGTCGTCGCCGGCCACACTGAGCACGCCGATGCGGGGCTCCGCCAGGAAGCTCTCGCGTTCCGCGGGGGTGAGGGTCCGTGCCATCGTGAACTCCTAGTACTCGTCTCGGGCCCTGAGCCAGCTCATGGTCGGATCCTGCGGCCACCCGGCCGGA
This sequence comes from Sphaerisporangium siamense, assembly GCF_014205275.1. Classification (NCBI taxonomy): domain Bacteria; kingdom Bacillati; phylum Actinomycetota; class Actinomycetes; order Streptosporangiales; family Streptosporangiaceae; genus Sphaerisporangium; species Sphaerisporangium siamense. The sequence continues at coordinate 739,636 of NZ_JACHND010000001.1, read as the reverse complement.
GAGTCCTCCCACTGCTCCTGCCGGCCGTAGGGGGTCAGGTCGAGCAGGTTGAAGTCCAGCCGGAGCCGGTCGACCCCGCGCGCAGTGGTGTAGTACGTCCGGAACACCTCATCCCCATCGCGGAGCAGCACGCTCAACCCGAAAAGGCCGCCGAGGCCGAGGTCGGGGTAAAAGTCGTTGTCATAGGCCGAGTACCAGGGGACGGTCCAGCCGAACCGCTGGCGCACTATGTCGATCTCCTGCCGGGGCGCGGGCGACATCAGGATCAAGGTGGTGTCACGGGCGTTGAGGTGGGGCTGGTCCGCGAGGTTGTCGGCGAAGGACGCGCACCCGGTGCACACATGGTCGTGCCCCGGCGACAACATGAAGTGGTAGATCACCAACTGGCGGCGGCCGTCGAACAGGTCGGTGAGACCGACCGTGGCGCCGTCCGGCGCGGTGAACGCGTAATCCGTACTTAACCGCACCATCGGCAGCCGGCGCCGCTCGGCGGCCAGCGCGTCGAGCGCGTGCGTGAGTTCCTTCTCCTTGACCAGCAACGAGTCCCGCGCGGCTTGCCACTCCTCCACGGAGACGACGGGTGGACGGTTCATCGGCTGCCCCTTTCCTAGTTAGTTTCTTCAGGGAACGGACGCTACCAGACTCAGTTCCCTGAGGGAACCTACTGAGCTAGAATCGTGTGCATGCAGCGCACCCGCTTCGGCGACATGGCCTGTTCGATCGCCCGCACCCTCGATGTCATCGGGGAGCCGTGGTCCCCGCTCATCCTTCGGGACGTCTACGTAGGGATGACCCGCTTCGAGCAGATCCAGCAGGACCTCGGGATCTCCCGCAAGGTCCTGACCGAACGCCTGAAATGGCTGGTCGACAACGACGTCCTGGAACGCCGCGAATACTCCACCCGCCCCCCGCGCCACGAATACGTGCTCACCACCAAGGGCACCGAACTGTGCGACCTACTCCTGGTAATGGTCCGCTGGGGCGACCGCTGGACCGCCGGCGAAGCCGGCCCCCCAGTCCTCTACCGCCACCACGCCTGCGGCCAGATCGCCCACGTCGACCTGCACTGCTCGGCCTGCGACCGCCCCATGCACGCGACCGACATAGACCTCCTCCCAGGCCCGGGCCAACCGGCTCAGCCAGTGAAGAAGCTCCCCTGACGGATAGGTGAAGGTGGCCGGATAATCCGTCCGTCGCCGATGCGGTGAACGCGCTGACTACGGTGAACATCTCCCCGGTGCACGCCCTCAGCACGGTTGGCGCGGGAGGAGTACACCTGGTCCGCAGCCACCGTGCCCGGGGGTGGCGGTAAGAGTGGAACCTCTCCGGATCTGGGGATCGTGCCGGTGTCACCGCTGCGCGATGATCTTCTCCCAGGTCCGGATGGTGCGCTTGTAGGGCTCTGGCATGGGCAGGGCCGGTACGTCGGCGTAGGGGAAGAGGCCGAGTTCCTTGTGCTCGTTCGAGCTGCGTATCTGCTCGTCGCCGTTGTACGTGGTTCCGTAGCTCACGATGAAGGTGTGCCGCAGCCGGCTGATCTCATAGACCCAGGTGTCAATGATCTCTTCGACGCTCACGGTGATGTTCAACTCTTCCAGAACCTCGCGGCATACGCACACCTCCGGTGTCTCTCCGACTTCGAGCTTCCCGCCCGGCAGTTCCCACTCGTCACGCTCGTTCATGAGGAGTGGAACCCTTCCCCCGATGTCGACCACCAGCTTCACGGATATGGGTAGTTGATACTCGAAGTAGCCGGGGTTCCGCTCCACCATGTACTCGGGCATGCCATTACTCCGCAGCCGGTCAGGACCATCCATGTTCATCTCCCACTCTCGTCGTCCAACAGGATGCCTGCCACGTCGTCCGCGTCCTCGCATTTCGGGGCCGACGTGCCGGTTGACGCCGCCGCCTCGTGCTGCCTGATCAGGTTCGAGTGGTGGCGGTCTCAGGCATGGACGTCGCTACGAGGTGCGCCCGTGGATCTGCATCTCTTTGAGCTTCGAGTCGTTGATCGCCATGAACCAGGGGCCGGGGCCGTGTTCCTTGATCTCGCGCTCGATGTCTTCCCAGCGGCGTGTGAGCAGGCACATGGTGTCCCAGTTGGACAGGTCTCTCTTGCCGGCGATCCAGAAGACGCGGGCTTTGTGCGCCGCATAGAGCATGGCCTTCGCGTGCTTGGTTCGGATGCGCTTGTCCCGTGTGATGACGACAAGGTCTCTGGCGGCGACCTTGGGGATCCAGTCGTCGTCCAGGGAGCCAAGGGGCACTTCCGGGATGAGCGGGTGATTGGTGTGAATGACGTCCCTGCGCAGGAGGGCGAGCGCCCTGCCGACGCCGAGAGACGTCTCGTCAACGAAAAAGCGCACACCACGTACGTCGATGGGGGGCATGACGTTCCGTTTGGTCAGGCGCTGCGCAGCTTTTCGAACAGGACTGCCTGCCGTACCTGTTCGAGTGGCAGCTCGTACAGTTCGGCGATCAGTTCCTCGGGGTCGCCCGCGCGGACCTGTTCGGCGATCACTTCGGTCGGGACGGATCGGACGGCGGGTTCTCCGAAGGCGCGCACCGGGTCGATCTTGACCGCAGGGGTTCTCAGATCTGCGAGCAGGCGGGCGGCGGTGCCCTCGTCGAACTCGACGGCTTTGATGAAGAGTTCGACGGGGTCGGCCATGACGAGCTGTCCGTTGCGCGGAACCACGAGTAGGAGCTCGCTCTGCAGGCCGACCTGCTCCTGGACTCGCCCCACGAGTTCTTTGCCATAGGGCGTGACGAAGTTGGCCGAGTGGGCCAGGGGATACTGTGATCCGGTTTCGGTCCGGAGCTTGGTTATCGCCGGCCGCATGTTGATGATGGGAACACCCGCGTCGCGATACTCGGCCAGCAACCGCGTCTCGATGAACTCGCCCCATGTCACCGTGGTTTCACCGGTATGGCACTGGCGAACGACCGGTTCATATGTGCGGTTATTGCGGGAATATCCGTCAATCCAGCGTCGCGCGGTGCCCCCGGGTAGGCCGATCAGACGATCGACCTGTGACATCGTGTAGGTCGGCCGGTCGAGCAGATCGACGACGACGCTCATGGTGCGAATCATCCCATCGGCACGCTGATTGAAACTCCTGACACTCCCGAACCTAGCGATCAGATCATGAACTTGGGTGTTACGAAAAAGGTTTGGATTCTGTCGTGTCCGAATCCCGACTTATTGTCGAGTAGATGCTCTGCAACATGTCTGATTGGCCGGAATTTTCGGGTCCCGTGATGGTATGTGACTGTTGCGCGTAATATTTGACGTTATGGTCGGTCCTGTGGGACGACCTCGCGGTCCCGGCTGTTTTGGCGGGTGCGTGGAGTTTTGAAGAGGGACTGAGCCTCGGCGAGGAGGACGGCGAGGAGCATTAGGGCGGCGCCGGTCCAGCCGAGGGGGGTGGGGCGGTCGCCGGCCAGCCAGAAGCCGAAGACGCCGGCGAAGGCGGGTTCGGTGGCGAGGATCAAGGAGGCGCGGACGGGGGACGTGCGGCGCTGGGCGTAGGACTGGATGAAGTAGGCGATGGCGCTGGCCACGACGGCGGTGAAGACGATGGCCCACCAGACGTCGGCGTTCGCGGGCGGGGTGAGGTCGCCGGTTATCGCTGAGGCGCCCAGGGCTACGATCCCGACGACGCCGAGTTGCACCGTCACCAGGGGGCCCACGGGGAATCGGCGGATCACGCGGTCGGTGGCGATGATGTGGGCGGCGAAGGCGAGGCTGCACAGCATGGTGAGCGCGTCGCCTAGCGGGTGCCATGCGCCACCGAAGCCGGACAGCAGGAAGAGACCGAAGGCGGCCAGGACGATGCAGCCCCACACCCAGGCGCTGATCGCCTGGCGGAGGATCAGCCAGGCGAGGATCGGGGTGAGGACCACGTACAGGCCGGTGATGAAGCCGGCGTTGGAGACCGTGGTGTGTCCGAGCCCGATGGTCTGGAAGGCGTACCCGGCGGTGAGCAGCAGCCCCAGGACCAGCCCGGCCCGCCACCCCGCGGCGGGGAGCCGCCGGAGCCTGGCGCCGTAGGGGACGAGGAGGACGGCCGCCGCCAGCAGGAAGCGGAACGCGATGAACGTCCACGGCGGTATGTCGCGGATCGCGTCCTGGATCATCGTGAACGTGAAGCCGAAGCACACGGCCACGCCGACGAGCCCCAGCTCGGCGACGCGCCGGTTCCCGGCCTCGGCGGATCTGTCGGCGACGATGCTCATGAAGCAGACCTCTCTGTCGGGTTCACGGGCTTCTGTCGGGGTTGGACCTCTATCGGGTTCGCGGGCTTCTGTTGGGGATGGAGCTCTGGCGCGTTGGAGCTCCGTCGGATTCATGGGCTTCTGTCGGGGTGGACCTCTGGCGGGGATGGCGTCCTGTCGAGGTTATGGGTCTCCGTCCCGGTTATGGGCCTCTGACGGTTTTGCGGGCTCGCTGGGGTCTCGCGCGGGTGGTCCGGGGGCGGTGGGTGGGTGCTGGCGCGCGGTGGTAGTCCTTCCGCGTGGCCGGGGCGGGCCTGGCTCATGTCCCGGGTTGCGAGCGAGGTGCGATCGGCTCGCGGTCGAGCCGTGGGCGGGGGGGCGATCGGCTCGGGGGCCTCGGGGCGCGGCGGTCTTAGGCGCGGCGGTCTCGGCGTCGTCTCCGGAGGCGTTCATCACGGCATCACCGGGCCGTCGGGCGCTTGCTTCTGTGCGCAGGGTTGCGCTCGGTGGTCTGTCTCGGGCCGGTAAGGACAAGAGCATCCTCTTGTCAGGGGTGTTCGCCGTCAAGGACCACTTGTCCGTTGTACTCGGCTGTTTTCGCATGTCACTTGATATGTGGATCCGTCTGGAACGGCGGGTTCCGGGTGGTGGGGAGTGGCCCGCGACATGTCCGATACGTACAAGCCGGCCCCGCTCGGCGTGGGCGAGCATGGGCGGCATGGAACTCGACGTGAAGCTCGCGAAAGCGGAAACCTTTCTGGCCACACACGCCCGCGTGCTCGACCGCCACCGGTTCGCCGTGGCCACCGGCAGGGACGCGTCGGCGGACGCCCTGTTCGCGGCCCTCGCCGCCTACCGGAACCCCGACGGCGGTTTCGGCTGGGGACTTGAGCCCGACCTGCGGTCGCCCGAGAGCCAGCCCGCGGGCGCGCTGCACGCCTTCGAAGTGCTGGAAGAGGCGCGATCGGACCCGGGCGGGCTCGCCCCGGCGCTGTGCGACTGGCTGACCTCCGTCACCCTGCCCGACGGTGGGCTGCCCTTCGCGCTGCCGGTGGCCGAGCCGGCCGGGACCGCCCCCTGGTGGCGCGGCGCGGACCCTTCGGCGTCGTCCCTGCACATCACCGCCGCCGTCGCCGCGGCCGCGCACCGGGTCGCGCGGTACGACAAGGCGGTGCGTGACCATGCCTGGCTGGCGCGCGTCACCGCGTTCTGCCTGCGCGAGATCGCCCGGGACGCGCGCATGACGGCGTACGAGCTCCGCTACTCCCTCGCGTTTCTCGACGCGATCCAGGACGCGATGCCCGAGACCGCCGCCCACCTCGAACGGCTCGCCGCCCGCCTGCCCGAGGACGGGACGCTGCCCGTCGAAGGCGGCCTGGAGGACGAGGTGCTGCGCCCGCTCGACATCTCCCCATGGCCGGGCCGCCCCCTGCGCCACCGCCTCCCCGAGGCCGTCGTCGCCGAGGACCTGAGGCGGCTCGCCGCCGGGCAGCGGGACGACGGGGACTGGGTCGTGGACTTCGCCGCCCAGTCGCCGGCCTCGGCCCTCGAATGGCGCGGCCACAGCACCGTCAACGCCGTCAGAATCCTCCTCGCCCACCAGGCGGGCGAGTGACCCGTCAGGTCAGCGCTGCCTCGCCGGGCGGATGACGAGCTCGTTGACGTCCACGCCGGGCGGCTGCCCGATCGCGTAGGAGATGGCCCCGGCGATGCTGTCGGGCGGGATGGAGTTCGCCCGGTAGGTCCGCATCGCCTCCCGCGACGCCGGGGGAGACCGTGGTGACGCGGATGCTCGGGTCCAGTTCCAGGGCGCAGGCCCTCGGTGATGGCCCAGGCGGCGTACTTCGTGGCGCAGTAGACCGCTCCCGTCGGGGAAACCTGGTGGGCGCCGATCGAGGCGACGGTGACGAAGTGGTCGCCGCCCTGCCGCTGGAAGTGCGGCAGCGCGGAGGCGACCCCGTGCAGGAGACCGCGCACGTTGACGTCGATCATCCGGTCCCACTCGTCGGTGAGCAGCGCGTCCAGCCGGGACACCTGGTGGCCCCTCACCGGCGAGGCGCAAGGCGGTGGCCAGCGCCCGGCCGAGGCCGGTCGAGCAGCCGGTGATGAACCAGACAGGGGTGTCTCTACCGTCATCGCGGGTGTCACTCCAATAAATCGGGCCGCGCGGGCATGGCGGAGCACGCGTCGTACGGGTGTGTGGTCCGCGGGTTGAGATCGCGCGGCGAGGGGACGCGCCGAGTGTCCGGCGCGTTGGTCGATCAGGACTCGGGCAGGTGGGGGGCTGGTGAGCGGGTCGGGCGCACCATGCGCCCGCGGGGCCCGTCCGGCGTACTGCGGTAGTCGGGCCGGAGTGGGGCGCGGCGGGTCCGCGGGAACCGCCCGAGCGGTCTCTCCGTCTCCAGGGGTTCGAGGCTAGGCCGGAAACCGGCCGCGTGGCCGACGAGGGTGGGCGCGTTACTCCCACCCTCGGCCCGCCGGGCCCACGCGCGCCGTCCGGCACGACCGCGTCGCCGCGCACGACCGGTGACCTGGCCCGGCGGTGGGACGCGGTCATTCTTCGGCCTCCTCGACGGCGGGCCGTCGTCGCTCGGACGACCGCCACGGCCTGATCACGCCCTGGAAGATCGCGGCGGCGCCGGCCGCGGGGGCGAGGAAGTGCTCGGGGGAGAGCGCGGGCGGAGGGTCCACGAGCAGGCGGATCGAGCCGGCCAGCAGGACGAGCCAGCCGACGATCATCACGAGCTGGCGCAGCAGGCCGGACATGTGCCCGAGCAGGCCCGTCGTCGCCGTGACGACCGTGGCGGCGTCCTCCAGCACGCGCACCAGTTTGTACCGCTTCGATCTGGCCACGCGGCCCACCTCCCACCAAAAAGATCATTGATCCGATCGGTGGGCCGCTAGCGCTAGCAATATCAACCCGTCGCTACTCCCGCAACGCGAACCCGCAGGTCATGAACAAGTTTTCGAAGAGGTGTTCGAGATGGGCGCCGCCTTGCCCATGGTGTGGGGGACGGATCACCGGGAGCCGTGGGCCGCGGACAACGGAGAGGTATGGGCCCTGAGTCACGGAGGGGCACGGGGTCACGGAGAAACGTGGGCCGGATCACGGGGAGGCGTGGGCCGTGGAGAACGGGGGAGGCGCGGGCCCTGAATCGCGGAGAGGTGCGGGGCCACGGAGGAGCGTAGGCCGGTTCATGGGGAGGCGTGGACCGTGGAGAACGGAGAGGGGCGGGCCCTGAAGCACGGAGAGCCGTGGGCTGGATCACTGGGGGGCGTGGGCGTGGCCGTGGGTCGCGGAGAGGTGTGGATTCTGGATCGGCGGGAGGTGTGCGGACGGCCGGTTTACGAGGCCGGGGCTACGCTGCGGGCATGCACGCCTCTTCCCCGTCTCAGGCGCTCGGCGGCGCGGCGGAGCTCACCCCCCGGCTCGCCCGCATGGAGATCTTCGTGGTCTTCGCGGTGTCGCTCGGCGCCAGCGGCCTTCGCGCGCTCGTCTCCCTGATCGGCTCGCTGACCGCGCCCCGCGCCCTCAGCGGCCAGCAGGCCGTGCTCGTCGGCACCCGCGCGCCGGGACGGCCGTGGTTCGACCTCACGCTGCAGCTCGTCGACATCGCCGTCTCCCTCGCGCCGGTCGCGCTCGTCGCCTACCTGCTGGCCCGCTCGTACGGCTCGCTGCGCACGATCGGGGCCGACGCCCGCGAGCCGGGGCGCGACCTGCTCAGGGGTGCCGTCCTCGCGGCGGTCGTGGGTGGTACCGGGCTGGTGTTCTACCTGATCGCCTACGGCGCGGGCGTGAACCTCGACGTCGTGCCCGACCAGTTGCCCGACGTCTGGTGGCGTGTGCCCGTCCTGCTGCTGGCCGCGGCGCAGAACGGCGTGCTGGAGGAGGTCGTCGTCGCGGGCTACCTACTGCACCGGCTGGCCGGGCTCGGCTGGGGGCCGTGGCGCGCGGTCGCGGTGTCGTCGCTGATCCGCGGGTCCTACCACCTGTACCAGGGCTTCGGCGGGTTCGTGGGCAACGTGGCCATGGGGCTGTTGTTCGGGCGCCTGTACCAGAAGTGGGGTCGGGCAATGCCGCTGGTGGTGGCGCACACGCTGATCGACGCCGTGGCCTTCGTGGGGTACGGACTGCTGCGCGGCCGGGTGTCCTGGCTGCCGTGAGATCTCGTGCCGCCCGGTGGCCGTGATCGTGCCGGCACGGCGGGTGTCAATCCAGATTGACGGAGATCAGCATGTCAACCTAGATTGACAATCGCCATCGAGACGGCGACCGAGAGGGGCTTGCCATGCGCACCTCGACCCTGCGTGTGCCCGGCGCGGACATCTACTACGAGGTACGGGGCGTCGGCCCCGTGCTCCTGCTCGTCCCCGGCGGCGGCGGCGACGCCCAGGCGTACGCCCGCCTGGCCCGCGTCCCGGAGGACCGCTACACGGTGGTCACCTTCGACCCGCGCGGCAGCTCACGCAGCACGCTGCTCGAAGAACTCGGTGAGCAGCGTATCGAGGTGTACGCCGAAGACGTCTCACTGCTGCTGAAGGAGGTCGGCGGCGGGCCCGCGCACGTCTTCGGCAGCAGCTCCGGCGCCCTCATCGGCCTCGACCTGACCGCACGCCACCCCGGCCAGGTGCGCACCCTCGTCGCGCACGAGCCGCCGGTCGTGTCGTTCCTGCCGGACGCCGCCCACTGGACCGCCTTCCTGCGCGAGGTGCACGACACCCAGGCCGAGCAGGGCACCGGCGCGGCCCTGCGCAAGTTCGCCGAGGCCATGAACCTGCCCCGGCAGTTCGACCCCGGCGCAGAGCTGCCGCCTGAGGCGCGCCGGATGCCGGCCAGGGTCGCGGCCAACATGGAGTTCTTCTTCCGCCACCAGGTGCGGTCCTTCTCCGCCTACGTCCCCGACGTCGAGGCGCTGCGCGGAGCGCCGGTCATCGTCGCCGGAGGAGTGCAGGGCCGTCCGTACATGCCGTACAAGGCCGCCCTGGCGGTGGCCGAGCGCCTCGGCGCCCAGCCGGCCGAGTTCCCGGGCGACCACGTCGGCTACCTGGCCGAGCCGGTCACGTTCGCCGAACGCCTGCACGAACTGCTGACCACCCCACCCACCCACCGGCCCGACTGACGCCGCCCGTCTCCAGCCGCACTCGTCAACGACGGGTCAGAGTCTGCGGAGCAGGGCCTGCTTCGCCGCGGTGAACTCCTCCTCGGTGAGCACACCGTCCTTGCGCAGGTCGCCGAGTTCGCGCAGCCGCCGCAGCAGGGCGTCGGGGTCGCCCCCGTCGGCCGTCTCCGGCCCCGTCAGCGCCCGCGCCGGTCCCGAGCCGTCCGTCTGTGCTGCGTCCGCGTGCCACGGCGCGTCATTCGGGGCGAACGGATGCGGCAGCCGCGCCGTGATCGCCGCGATCAGCATCGCGCACGTCCGCGTCTCCTTCTCCATGCCCCACAGGACCAGGCACAACGGGTCGTGTTTGGGCTGCTGCCGTGTCGTCACCCCCCGGACCCGGAAGCGGATGTGCCCGTTCTCCAGCCCCGCCGACGGCGACCAGTCGACGCCCTCCAGGTCCTTCAGCGCGATCTGCTGCGCGCCCGCCGACCGCTTGCCGGACTCGGTGGCCCAGTTCCAGGCGAGGTGGACCGTCGAGCCGTCGAACACGGCGCTGCCGTCCCCCGCCGTCGCCGTCAGCGGCACCGCCGGGCCGGGCAGCAGGTAGTGGTCACAGGGCCCGTCGGGCACCTGCTCGATCAGCAGCGCGTTGCGCACCTCGTCGGCGAAGTACTCCGCCACGCCGGTGCGGTCCTGGTCGACGGCGAGCTGGTACGGGTCGCCGGCGTCGGAGATGCGCCCCCGTGTGGCCTGCTCGAACGGGTCGGCCCCTTCACGGAGGCGCAGCCTGAGCCGTCCCCCTTTGCGGCCCGGCTCATAGGTGATCCCCGCCACGGCCATGAGCGGCACCGACCGCTCACCCACCAGCCGCCGGAGCTTGTGAACATGCCGGTCTCCAGACGGAGTGACCCGAACGGTCTCCCCATCGAAGACCCACGCCCCATCGCGCACCAAGACCTCCGCCATACCGGGATCTTACGAGCCCTCCACCCTGCCGAGGAGGAACTACTCGGAGAGCCTCAGCATCTCGGGCCGGGTTAGCGGTTGGTGGGGGTGAGGATTGCTTGGACGACGGTGGGGGTGTCGGAGAGGTCGTTCAGGACCAGTTCGGCGCCGGCGGCCAGGAGGGTGTTTCTGTCGCTGGCGCCGGTCGCGACGGCGACGACGCGGGCGCCGCCGAGATGGCCCGCCTGGACGTCGTGGCGGGTGTCGCCGACGAGGACGGTGTTGTCGCGGCCGAACGGCTGGCCGTAGACGTCGGTGGCGCGCCGCTGGGCGAGGCGCACCAGTTCGGCGCGGTCCTCGTGGTCCATGCCGAAGGCGCCCACCCGCAGGTCCATGAAGCGGCCGAGGTCGAAGGCGGCGAGCTTGCCGATCGCGATGGGCTCCATGTTCCCGGTGAGCACGGACTGCACGACGTCGTCCCGCCCGGCCAGCGCCTCCAGCGCCTCACGGGCGCCGCGAAGCACGTGGCCGTTCTCCCTGACCGCGCTCTCGTAGGTGACGAAGGCGCGGGCCAGCGCGTCGCCGAACACCTGGAGGAGGTCGGCGGACGCCTCGATGCCGTGCATGCGCAACGTGTCGACGGTGATCGCCCAGTCGGTGCGCCCCGCCATCTCGGCCACCTGTTCCAGAGGCCGGCTCGCGACCAGCTGGAATGCGTCGGCGTACGCGCGACGCCCGGCACCCGCGGTGTTCATCAGGGTGTGGTCGATGTCCCACAGGACGAGAGTGCGCGGGATGGTCACCGTCCGAGCATACGGAAGCCCGCGGGCCGCGCCGGTCGCCTACGGCCGGCGCGACTCGCGGTCAGCCGGCGGCGACGGGCTGGCGGTGCTGCTGCGGGGCCTGCGGACCCGGCACGGGCGCCTGACCGGCCGCGATCTCGGGCCGTGCCCCCGGGGCCTCGATCTGCCGCGGCGGAGCGCCCATCATGCGGCGGACCGCCTCTTCGAGCTCCTCGACCGTGTCGGCCTCGGCCATCCTCGTACCGGCGGGGACGGCCGTGCGGGGCATCGCCCAGAAACGCCGGGTGTGCTCCCCGTACCAGACGGTCCAGCCGGGCAACCGTGCCGCCAGCGCGCGAGCGGCGGCCTTGCTCTCGGTGACCTCGTTCGTCATCACGACCTTCTTCCGTGGGTCCAATCCGTCATTTCGGCCAGGACAGCCGCCGTCACCTGGGAAACCGCCGTACGCGGCCCGTCCCAAGCGGGCACGACCTCCCAATCGGACGGTCAACGGCCAACATCAACCAGACCGGACTGCCCGGATCAGCTCTGTGAAAACCCCCGGGACCAACGGTACGGGGTGAAAGCCATATTTGGCCCAGGGAACGATCGTGAAAATTCGCACGGCTTTTCCCGATCTTGAACACCCGTTTCGCCACCGCGACATGCCCGCGACAGTGAGATTTGTGGAACGCGAAGTCACGAACCTGCCGCGAAGGAGGTCAATTGCCAGGTGTCACGGCACTTTCCGTGGTCAGGACGGTGAGCGGGCCCGCCTGTCTCGCAGTCGCCCGCCAGCGCGGCCCTATCCGCGTACGGCGGCGCCCTGGCGACTGCCCGAACGCACGCCATTTCTCAGCGTCATGTGAGGTTGATCACTCTAGGCGATTGTTCGGTTTCCGTTCATCCGTAGTTCCGCTTGTCACGGGGTGAGGGCGCATCCCGTGCGTTTCCGGTTCCTCACAGCGCGTCAAATCACCGAACCTGTCGACGCGACCCGTCGCGGTGGAGAAGATGGCGGGGTGGACGAGTGGGAGCGTGGGCGGCGGGGTGGGGTGGCGCGGAGGGCTGCGGGGGTGCTTGCCGCGGGTGGGGTGTCGGAGGTTGCGGTTACGTGGGTGGATACCAGCGGGGTGACTCGGGTTAAGGCCGTGCCGGTCGCGCGGCTGGAGCACTTGGCCGCGTGGGGTGTCGGCGCGTCGCCGGTGTTCGACGTGTTCCTGCTCGACGACTCGATCGTGAGCGGACGCTTCGCCGGGGGGCCCGTCGGCGACCTGCGGCTGTACCCCGACCTCGACCGGCTGGCGATCATGCCCGCGCTGCCCGGGTGGGCGTGGGCGCCGGCCGACCGCTATGACCAGGAAGGGGCGCCGCATCCACTGGACGCGCGCCACCTGGTCCGCCGCGAGGCGGCGCGACTGGCCGAGCACGGCTTCTCCGTGCGGGCGTCCTTCGAGGTCGAGTGGGCGGCGTCCGTGGGCGGCGGCGACGACTTCGTCCCCGCGTGCACCGGTCCGGCGTACGGGATGACGCGGCTCACCGAGCGGTCCGCCTACCTGCGCGACATCGTCGAGGCGCTGGCCGCGTCGGGGGTGGCGGTCGAGCAGATCCACCCCGAGTACGCCGCCGGGCAGTACGAGGTGTCGACGGCGGCGGAGGACCCGGTGGGGGCCGCCGACACCGCCGTCCTGGTCCGCGAGACGATCCGCGCCGTCAGTCTGAACCACGGCCTGCGCGCGTCGTTCTCGCCGAAGGTGCTGACCGACGGCGTGGGCAACGGAGGGCACGTCCACCTCAGCCTGTGGCGGGACGGCGCCAACCTGATGGCGGGCGGTGACCGCCGGTACGGCCTCACCGCCGAGGGGGAGGGGTTCGCCGCGGGCATCCTGTCCCGCCTGCCCGCCCTGCTCGCGGTCGGCGCGCCGTCCGTGGCCAGTTACCTGCGGCTCGTCCCCTCGCACTGGGCGGGCGCGTACGCCTGCTGGGGTCTGGAGAACCGGGAGGCGGCGCTGCGGTTCGTCACCGGGTCGGCGGGCGAGCGCGGGCGGGCCGCCAATCTGGAGGTCAAGTGCTTCGACGCGGCGGCCAACCCCTACCTGGCGCTGGCCGCGCTGCTCGCCGCCGGGCGCGCGGGGGTCGCCGAGGGGGGCGCGCTGCCGGAACCCGTGGACGTCGATCCGGCCACGCTGCGGGAGGGGGTCACGCCGCTGCCGTCCTCGCTGGAGGAGGCCGTGGCGGCGTTCGAGGCCGACGCCACGCTGAAGGACGCCTTCGGCGAGGCCGTCATCGACACGGTCGCGACCGTTCGCCGTGGTGAGATCGCCCTGTTCGCCGGGGCCGCCCCGGACGAGATCGCCCGGCGCATCCGCTGGAAGCACTGAGATGGCTCGGCGTGGGTGTCGGTCCCGGCCGGTATCACGCCGCGTCTGAACGGATGTAAAGGGATTTTTCGGGTCTGCAGGGTTTCGTCGAGTTGTATTGGCGTGCGGGGGGTTAAGGGCGTTCAACGGTATATGCGGGCTCGTGGTATTCGCGGGAGGGGCGCCGGGGCACGGGAGCCTGTAGAGGGGAGGCGGATGTCATGGGTCGTGGACTGGACTACACGAAGGCCGAGTCGCTGGACGCGGAAGGTCAGGAACTGACGGACGCCGAGAATGAGCGGCTCGAAGAACTCCTCCGAGGGAAGGACGCCGGAGGAGCGGGTCGTCGCACTGCCGGAGGCCGAGCGGCGCGTTAGAGCCGCGCTCGCCCGGCTCGGACTGACACCCGAGGTTCTCGTTCTGGCCGGGGACGCCGAGTCGCCCGGGGAGTTTCCCAGGGACAGCGAGTCTCCCGGAGATGGCGAGTTGCCGTGGGATGCCGGGTCGTCTGGGGATGCCGGGTCGCCTGGGGATGGCGAGTCGGCCGGCGACGGCGAGCCGTGCGCCGTCGCCTGCCGGTTGCGCACCGCGGACGCGGCCGTGCCACCGTCGGCGCACGGGATGGGCAAAGGGCCGTACGACGAGGCCCGGGTGGGGGCCGTGTTCGAGGCCCTTGAGCATCACATGACCGGCCCGGCCGGGTTCGACCCCGCGTGCGTGGTGATGGCGGAGACGGCGCACCTCGCCGCCGGACCGCTGGCCGAGGAACCGTGGTTCCTGGCGCTGGCGGACATGGCCCGGACGTCGGAGTCGGCGGCGACCAGAACGTGGACGTCGTGGCCGGTGGGGGACGGCTCGGCGTCGGCGTCGGCGGAGACCACGGTGTGGAGGTCGCGGGTGGTGGAGGCGGCCCAGGTGTCCGGCGCGGCGGGAGACGGCTGGGGGGCCGGTGGTCGGCGGGTGGCCTGTTGTCGCTATCGGGCGTTCGGGGGCGGGGCCGGGGTCGCGGTGCCGTTGTTCCTGTCGTGTCCCTGGTACGTCGAGGTGCATGCGGTGGGGTTGCGTGAGCGCGTTGGGGATTTCTGTGACTACGGCCATCTGATGCGTTACAGCTGTAACAGTGGCTCGGCGATCGGGGTCACGGCGGATGAGGCGCTGTTGCACGCGCTGAACGAGACGGTGGAGCGTGACGCGCTGTCGCTGCTGCTGGTGTGTGCCTTTCTCGGCCGGGAGCGGTTTCGGCCCGCCGTCGTGGATCCCGCCACGTTGCCGTCCGATCTGGCACGCGCGCTCGCGAGGGCGGAGCGGGTCGCCGGGGGGCCGGTGTGGCTGTTGGACATCACCACCGACCTGGGGGTGCCGGTCATGCTGGCGTACGTGGCCCCGGCCGGCGGCCGGCCGCATCGGCGCGGCTCGGGTGCCTCGGCGAGCCCGGCGCACGCGGCCCGGCGCGCGGTCGCCGAGCTGGTCCAGACGGTCGCGGCCGAGTCTCTGCCCTGGTCGGCGCGGCGTGGTGATCTGAGGGGCCTCGCCCGGCATCCCGAGCTGTACGCGTGCGGGCGGTTCGACCTCACCGCGCACCTGCGGGACGCCCGCACGGTGCCCCTGGGCAGGGAGCCCGCCCCCGCGCATCCTCGGGACCGGCTGCGCGAGCTGGTCGCCACGCTCGTCGCGCACGGCCGTACCCCCTATTACCGCACGGTGGCCGTGCTCCCCGGTGAGATCACGGTCGTGCACGTCGTCGTGCCGGGCCTGGAGCGGTTCATGTTGATCACGGACGGCAACCTGGTGCTGCCCGGCGCCCGGGGACGGGCCGCCGCCACGGGGACCCTGCCGGCGAATGGACGTCGTTCTGCCGGCTCTGCCGACTGATGCCGGAGAGTTTCCATGCATATGGGCATGCGTATGAGACTTTCCGGTTGTTAGACCATTCTGTATGCAACCTCTAGTTACGGCCGGATATCACCGGATCGCATCATGGGTTTATGGCGACGCTATACGGGAGGCGACGATCGTCGGCCAAGCGGTCTCTGGTGCTGGGGCTGGTCTTCCTGGCCATCGGCATCCTGATTCTGCTGCTATTCGACTTCAACGTCGTGGCCCCCGCGAGGGGCCATAAGGTCGATTCCTTGAACGCCACGCAGATCCTGTCGTCGGCGGGCGGAGTCGTGGGCCTGATGAACGGGGTGCTCCAAATCCTGGCCGCGTGGCGCAAGTCGCGTCAGCCGCCGCCCGCCCCGACGCCGACGGACATCGACAGGGCGAAGGACATCCTCGCCGGTCTGGCGGGCGAGCAGTCGCGGGACGAGACGATCCTGCGGTCGCTCGGCGACCCGGAGCCGATCCCCGTGCCGTGGCGGTCGACCGAGCACGAGGAGCTCATGGACCACCCCCGCCTGATCGCGGAGGGCTCCGTCAGCTTCCCGAGCCTCACCGACCACATCGCCGCCATGGCCGAGGACTTCCGCGCGCTGCGATGCCGTCGCCTCGTCATCCTCGGCGAGCCGGGATCGGGCAAGACGACCTTGGCCGTGCAACTCATCATGGAGTTGCTGAAAACGCGGCGACCTGACGAGCCCGTCCCGGTCCTGATGTCGGCGGCGCGCTGGGACACCGACATCCACCCGGAACTGCACGACTGGGTGGCGGCATGCCTGGACATGGACTACCCCGCTTTGCGCGCGGAAGGACTCGCCCCCGACACCCCGGTCACGCTCGCGATCCGCGGCGAGGTGCTCCCCGTCATCGACGGTCTGGACGAGCTGCCGGGCGATGCCAGAGTGGGCGTCCTGTGCGCGCTGAACCGGTCGATGTCGGAGTCCGACCAGCTGATCGTGACCTGCCGCACGGCCCAGTTCGCCGAGTCCGTCGAGGAGGCGGGAGACGTCCTCACCGCCGCGGCGGTCATCGAACCGCACCCGCTCTCTCCGGGCGTGTCCGCCGACTACCTGGAGGCATGCCTTCCCCCGAGGCCCAAGCCTCCGTGGCCGCGGATCCTGGACGCGCTGCGGAAGGGCCTCGTTCCCGCGCTGGCCGAGGTGACGAGCACGCCGCTCGGTCTTTGGCTGGTCCGCGCCGCGTACGTCGCCGCACGGCGGGATCCGACGCCTCTTCTCACTCTCGGCCGGGGGGACGCGGCCACGCTGAACGATCACCTGTGCGACCGGCTGATCCCGGCCGTGGTCGATTCGCGCCGGCCCCGCGGCGGCGCGGCCGAATCGTTCCGTCCCCGGCACTCCTGGAGTCCGGATCAGGTACGGCAATGGCTGGCCTACATCTCCCGCCAGCTCCTGGTCTCCGGTGAGGACGCCCGCGACATGGCCTGGTGGCGCCTCGCGGGCTACACCTCCACGACTTTGGTCCGTGCGCTGGTCGGCGTGGGGGCCGGGGCCGTGGTCGGGACCGTGCTCGGCCTCGTGACGACGGCGCCACTGGTGGGCGTGGTGACCGGCGTCCTGGTGATGCTCCTCGTCGTGATCACGACCAGGACCTGGTTCACCGAGGCGCCGGGGCACGTCGGCTTCCAGCTCCGGGGAAGGCGCCGCCTGGTCGTGCAGTCTCTCCGGGACGGGGTGATCGTCGGGCTGGTCGGCGCGGTCGTGGGCTGGGGCATGAGCGGTAGTGTCGCGGGCTGGGGCAAGATCGAGGCCACGGCAGTCAGCGCCCTCATGGTCGGCGGGGTGTCACTGGGGTTGTTCCTCCTGACGATCGGCCTCGGCCGGTTCGTCGAGCGGCCGACCAAGACGACCACCGCGCGGTCGCCACATTCCACCTGGAAGGCCGACATGAACCTCACGCTCGTCCGCGCGGTCAGCGGGGCGGTGATCGGGG
The DNA here is from genome assembly GCF_014205275.1 of Sphaerisporangium siamense. NCBI lineage: Bacteria > Bacillati > Actinomycetota > Actinomycetes > Streptosporangiales > Streptosporangiaceae > Sphaerisporangium > Sphaerisporangium siamense. The sequence goes on along the minus strand of NZ_JACHND010000001.1, from coordinate 722,398 downwards.
TCATCGCGGGCGTCATCGGGGGGCTGGCCGGGCTGAATTGGCTGATCGCGGTCGTCGGCGGGCTTTTGATCGGGCTCGTGATCGGGCTCATCCTCGGGACCCATCACGCCTGGCTGGCCTACAGCGTCACCATGCCCCGGCTGGCCAGGAAGGGGCGGCTGCCGTTGCGGGCCATGAGCTTCTTCGACGACGCCCACCGCCTCGGCCTGCTGCGCACCGAAGGGCCGTTCTACCAGTTCAGGAACTTCGAACTGCAGAAGCACCTCTCCCACGACGGGACAGGCGCGGCACCCGCGCCACGATTCGACCAGGAGGGACGGCCATGACGGAACCGGGCTTCCCGCAACCTCCGACGCGCGACCTGTGCGGCACCATGCTGGTGCACCGCAGGCTGCTCAACGAGAGCACGACCTACCGCGCGCGCCGGGCGGCGATCGAGAACCGCGCGCTGCGGTACGAGCAGGGACGGCAGGCCCCGGCGCGGACGGAGGTGGTGACCATCCCGGTCGTCGTGCACGTGGTCCACAACCACGCCGCGCCCGAGCAGGACATCGGCGCGGACCAGGTCCACAGCCAGATCGCCGTGCTCAACCGGGACTTCCGCGCCGCCAACCCCGACGTCGGCGAGGTGCCGCCGGTGTTTCGGCCGCTGGTGACCGACGCCCGCGTCGAGTTCCGCCTCGCCGACCGGGACCCGGACGGCGCGGCGACGGACGGGATCGTCAGGGTGGCCACCGACGAGCGGGTCTTCACCTGGGACGACGGCGTGAAGTCGCACGCCACCGGCGGTTCCGACCCGTGGCCCGGCGACCAGTACCTCAACCTGTGGGTGTGCGCGCTGGGCGGCGGCCTTCTCGGCTACGCGCAGTTCCCCGGCGGCCCGCCGCAGACGGACGGCGTGGTGATCCTGCACTCGGCGTTCGGGACGACGGGGACGGCGAGGGCGCCGTTCGACGGCGGGCGCACCGCCACCCACGAGATCGGGCACTGGCTGGACCTGTACCACATCTGGGGCGACGACGACGGGGCGTGCAGCAGCGACGACAAGGTCGCCGACACGCCGAACCAGGCGGGCGCCAACCACGGCAGGCCGAGCTTCCCGCACGTGACCTGCGAGAACGGCCCGAACGGCGACATGTTCATGAACTTCATGGACTACACCGACGACGCGGCCATGTTCATGTTCACCTCGGGCCAGGTGACGCGCATGAACGCCTGCCTGGAGGGGCCGCGGGCGTCGCTCCTGGTCGCGCCGCTGCTGGCACGCGCCCCCGCCGCCGCGCCAACGACGGCCACGGCCGGCGTGCCCGTCCCGGGGCCGCGCGGGGCCGCCCACGACGGCGAGGTGGAGCGGCTGCTGCACGACAGCGAGCGGCTGACCGCGGAGGTCCTGAGCGACATCCGCGCCGCGCTCGGCATGGTCGCCGACCGGGCGGGCGGATGATCCGGGCGGCGGAGGGCGGCCCGTGACCGAGGAGACCCCGCCGGACATCACCGGCGCCTGGCTCCACTCCTACGAGGAGGACACCGGCACCGCGGCTGTGTACCGCCCGGCGGATCATCCGTTCCGTCCGTCGCGGCGGCCGCGGCGGGGCCTGGAGTTCCGCCCGGACGGCACCTTCGTGGAACTGCGTCCGGGCCCGGCCGACCGTCCGTACCCGGTGGCGGGGCGCTGGCGGATCCGGGACGGCCACGTGCGGGTGACCTTTCCCGAGGGCGGCGCCGCGCCCTTCGACCTGACGGTGCTCTCGCGCACCGCCGGCAAGCTCACGATCGCCACGTGACCGGCCGCGCGCCGAGTGGCGGCGCGCGGGCCGTTCAGGAGGGCTTGCGGAGGTCGCGGACCGCGTCGAGGGTCGAGGCCAGGCGGTCGGTCAGGCCGCGGGGCATGCCGCCGAGGGACGCCCTGAGGGACTCCATGGTCTCGCCGAGCTCGGCGTCGTGCGCGGGATCCGGCCTGTCGTGGTCCATCTGGAATCACCTTCCGCCGATGCGGGAACCTGTACCGGCCCGGCTCCGCGGCCGGGTCTCCGCACCGCCTCGCCGGCGGCGCGGGCCCGCGCCGATCGGCCGGGCTCACAGGCTACGGGGGCGTGCCATTGCCGCTCAGATACTGGTCGAGGAACTGGGTGGTGACGCTGCCGGCCCGGAATTCGGGGTGTTCGAGGACCCGGCGGTGCAGCTCAATGGTGGTATGTACCCCGCGCCCTTCGATCTGGAACTCGTCGAGGGCCCGGGCCATGCGGTCGAGCGCGGCGTCGCGGTCCGGCCCCCACACTATCAGCTTGGCGATCAAGGAATCGTAGTAGGGCGGCACCCGGCTGCCGGTCAGGCAGTGCGTGTCGAGGCGCACCCACGGCCCGCCGGGAACGTCGAAGCGGTCCAGCCGTCCGGGGGTGGGGGCGAAGCCGGCGGTGGTGTTCTCGGCGTTGATCCGGCACTCGATCGCGTGGCCGCGCAGGTCGATGGTCTCCTGGCGCAGGGACATCGGCTCGCCCGCCGCGACGCGGAGCTGCTCGCGGACCAGGTCCACGCCCGTCACCATCTCGGTGACCGGGTGCTCCACCTGGATCCGGGCGTTCATCTCCATGAACCAGAACCGGCCCTCGCCGTCCAGCAGGAACTCCATCGTGCCGGCGCCGCGGTAGCCCACCGAGCGGGCGCCGTCGACCGCGGCCTGCCCGATGCGCGCCCGCAGATCGGCGTCCACGACGGGCGAGGGGGACTCCTCGATCAGCTTCTGCTTGCGCCGCTGCACCGAGCAGTCGCGTTCGCCGAGGTGGACGACGGTGCCGTAGTCGTCGGCCATCACCTGCACCTCGATGTGCCGGGCACCGGTGAGGTACTTCTCCAGGTAGATCGCGGCGTCTTTGAAGAGGGCCTGGGCGCTGGCGCGGGTGGCGCGCACGGCCTCGGGCAGGTCCTCGCGGCGCTGCACGACGGTGATGCCCCGGCCGCCGCCCCCGGCGGACGCCTTGAGCACCACCGGGTAGCCGATCTCGTCGGCGAGGGCGAGCGCCTCCTCGGCCGAGACGATGGGGCTGACCGTCCCGGGCAGCAGGGGGAGCCCCGCGTCCTGCATGAGCTTGCGCGCCGTCGACTTGTCCCCGAGGTGCTCCATGACCTCCGGCGGCGGGCCGACGAAGGTGATCCCGTTGTCGGCGCAGATCTCCGCGAAGTACGGGTCCTCCGACAGGAAGCCGTACCCGGGGTGGATCGCGTCGGCGCCGGTCTTCAACGCGGCGCCGATGATGTTGGGCACGTTGAGGTAGCTGAGCCGGGGGGCGGGCGGGCCGATGCAGACGGCCTCGTCGGCCAGGCGCACCGGCAGCGAGTCGGCGTCGGCGGTGGAGTAGACGGCGACCGTGCGGATGCCGAGCTCCTTGCAGGCGCGGAGCACGCGTAACGCGATCTCGCCGCGGTTGGCGACGAGCACCTTGCGGAACATGCGCCGCTCCCTACTCAGGCCCGTCGGCGGGCTCGATGACGATGAGCGTCTGGCCGTACTCGACGAACTCGCCGTCGCTCACCTCGATCGACACCACGGTGCCGGAACGGTCGGCGGTCACCGCGTTCATCAGCTTCATCGCCTCGACGATGGCCACCTGCCTGCCGGCCTGCACGACGTCGCCGACGGCGACGAACGGCTCGGCGCCGGGCGAGGGCGCGCCGTAGAAGGTGCCGACGAGCGGCGCGACGACGCGGTGGCGGTCCGGGGCCGGCTCCGCGGCGGGGGGAGGAGGAGCGGGCGCGGCGGCCTGCTGGTCGCGCGGCGGCGCGGCGGGCGCGGGGCGCGGCGCCTCCGCGGCCACGCCGTCACCGCTGGACTCCCACTCCACTTCGATGACGGCCGTGCCCGCCTTGAGGCTCACCCGGCGGATCGGCCGGCCCACGTCGGAGATGAGCTGGCGCACCTCGTGCCGCAGGTCCGCCAGCGTCACCTCCCCGTTCTTCTGCTCGTGCACCACGTCGCCCAACTCCTCGCTCATCCCTCACCACCGGGTGACTGAGGGCTGACAGTTCGGATCACCGAAGCGAGTATGGCGGGCGTACCGATCCTTGACGAGGTTGTCCGCGGACAACGGTGACAGTTCGGCTAGTCCGGCCACGACGGCCTCGCGGACCGCCGCTCCTGCCGCCGCCCAGTCGTCGTGCGCGCCCTCGGCGGGCTCGGGCACCACGCCGTCGACCACCCCGAGTTCCAGCAGGTCACGGGCGGTCAGACGCAGCTCGGCGGCGGCGCGGTCGGCCTGTCCCGCGCTGCCGAACAGGATCGTCGCGCACCCTTCCGGGCTGATCACCGAGAAGTACGCGTTGCCGAGGATCAGCAGCCGGTTGGCCGTCGCGAGCGCCAGCGCCCCGCCGCTGCCGCCCTCCCCGGTGACCACGGACACGACGGGGACGCGGAGCCGGGACATGCGCAGGATGCACTCGGCGATGGCCGTCCCCTGCCCCCGCTCCTCGGCCTCGACGCCCGGGTAGGCGCCGGGGGTGTCCACGAACGTGACGACGGGCATGCCGAACCGCTCGGCGTGGTCCATCAGCCGCCGGGCCTTGTGGTAGCCGGACGGCTGGGGCATGCCGAAGTTGCGGCGGATCAGCTCGGGCGTCTCGTGCCCCTTCTGGTGGCCGATCACCACGACCGGCCGCCCGCCGAGCGAGGCGACCCCGCCGACGATCGCCTTGTCGTCGCCGGAGCAGCGGTCGCCGCGCAGCTCGAAGAACTCGTCGAAGATCTGCGCGCAGTAGTCCAGCGTGGTGGGACGGTCGATGTTGCGCGCGGTGCGGACGACCTCCGTCGCCGGCAGGTGGTCCAGGGTGATCGGGTCGGTCAGGTACGGCACCCCTCCGGCCGGGGCCGGGGTGTCGTCCTGGGCGCCGGAGTGCAGGCGGAGCAGGCGGCCGAGGGTGGGACGCAGCCTGTCCCGGGGCACCACGTCGTCGATCATGCCGCAGGCCAGCAGCGATTCGGCGCGCTGGAAGTTCTTCGGCAGGTCCTGCCGGATCGTCTGCTTGATCACCCCGGGTCCGGCGAACCCGATCCTGGCGGACGGCTCGGCCAGCACGATGTCGCCGAGCACCGCGAACGAGGCGGTCGCGCCGCCGTAGGTGGGGTCGGTGAGCAGGTTGACGCACAGCAGCCCGGCCTCGCGCAGCCGCCCGAGCTCCTGGGCGGTCTTGGCGAGCTGCATCAGCGAGATCGCGCCCTCCTGCATGCGGGCCCCGCCGGAGGCGGTGACCAGCAGCAGCGGCAGCCGGGCCGCCAGCGCGTGCCGGGCGGCGCGGGCGATCAGCTCGCCGCTGACGCCGCCGACGCTGCCGCCCATGAACTCGAACGCCATGACCGCCACGACCAGCGGCATCTCCTCGATCGTCCCGGTGCCCCACACGACCGACTCGTTCGCGCCGGTGCGCTCGCGCGCCTCGGCGATGCGCTTGGGGTAGGGCTTGCTGTCGGCGAAGCCGAGGACGTCCACGGGTTCGAGGTCGGCGTCGTGCCGGCGGAACGAGCCCGGGTCGAGCAGCATCTCCAGGCGGTCGGCCACGCTCAGCCGCAAGGGGTGGGTGCATTCGGGGCACACCCAGTCCTGGCGCCGCAACCGGCGCAGGTACAGCAGGGACGTGCACGAGGGGCATTTGGTCCACTGGTTCTCGTCGCCGGATCGATCGGTCACCGGCCGGCTCAGCACCGAAGTCATCTTGGCTCCCGGTTCGTAGCTGTCAGGCGTGCTCGGGGGGAAGTGTTTCCGCTGGTCGGGCGGGGTGCTCCCGGTGGCGCCGCGGAGCGCCACCGGGAGCCTCGCCGCAGGTCAGACCCCCGCCTCGCTGGGGGCGTAGGACGTGGCGCCGGTCCTGGCGGTCTCCTGCCGGACGCCGCGCCGGGCCTCGGCCTCGGCGGGACGGCGGACGACGCGCGGGATCAGGGCCCCGGCGAGCGCGCCCGCCGCGACCACGGCCGCGCCCACGTACAGGGCGGGCACGATGCCGTCGAAGAAGGCCGTCGGCGCGGCCGGGGACGGGCCCACCACGCCGCCGGACTGCTGGAACACCGTCGCCAGCACCGCGACGCCGAGCGCGCCGCCGACCTCGCGGATCGTGCTGTTGGCGCCGGACGCCTTGCCGTGCTCCTCGGTGCGGACCGCGGCCAGCACGACCGCCGAGTTCGGCGCGAACGTCAGCCCCATGCCGATGCCGGCGACGATCAGGGCCGGGATCAGCGCGGTGTACTCGCGTCCGGGATCGGCCAGCGTGCCGATCCAGAACAGGGCCGCGGCCTGCAGGCCGAGCCCGGCGGCCATGAGCTTGCCGCCGCCGACCCTGCCGACGAGCAGGCCCGCCACCGGGGCGAGGAACATCGGCATCAGCGTCCAGGGCAGCGTGCGCACGCCCGCCTCCAGGGGCGAGTAGGCCAGCGGGCCCTGCAGGTACTGCACGAGCAGGAAGATCGAGCCGAACACCCCGAAGTACATCGCCAGCGACACGAGGTTGCTGAGGACGAACGGGCGGGAGCGGTAGAAGCTCAACGGCAGCAGGGGACGCGGGGTGCGCCGCTCCCAGGCGACGAACAGGGCCAGCAGGACGGCGGCGCCGCCGAACGCGCCCAGGATGACCGGGTCGGTCCAGCCGCGGCCGTGGGCCTCGACGATCGCCCAGACCGCCGTGGTGATCGCGGCGCAGCCGAGCACCATGCCGGGCAGGTCCATGCCGCGGCCCTCGCCCTTGCTCTCACCGAGCACCCGGTAGACCAGGCCGACGGCCGCGAGGCCGATCGGGACGTTCACCCAGAAGATCCACTGCCAGCTCAGGCCCTCGGTGACGGCGCCGCCGACCAGCGGGCCGACCGCGACCGCGGTGCCGGAGACGGCGCCCCAGAGGCCGACGGCCAGGTTCCTGCGCCGCTCGGGAACCCCGGCGGCCAAAAGTGTCAGGGAGAGCGGGAACACCGCGGCGGCGCCGACGCCCTGCAACACCCGCGCGGTGAGCAGCACCGCGGTGGACTCGGCCACGGCGCACAGGGCCGAGGCGGCGACGAACACCAGGATGCCGACCACGAACAGCCGTCGGCGGCCGAGCCGGTCGCCGAGCGCCGCGGCGGTGATCTGCAGGCCCGCGAAGGCGAGCACGTAGGCGTTGACCACCCACTGCAGGTCGTCGAGCCCGGCCTTCAGGTCCTGGCCGATCTCGGGGAGCGCGTTGGTGACGACGAGGTTGTTGAGCGCCACCAGGAACATGGGTATCGAAGCGGCCACGACTGTGGCGGCGAGCCCACGGCGTGGGTTCACGAGAGCACCCCTTCCAGGGAGGTTTCTGACGGATCCATGACGTGCCGGACGACGATCGGACAGGGGGCCGTCCCGGGCGTGCGGACGGCGACGGCCAGGCAGTGGCCGGTGCGCAGGTGGTCGAGGTGGAAGGTCCAGGCGTGGTCCTCGGCGGCGCCGCGCCGTTCGTCGCGCAGCGTGACCGGGCCGCCGGGCACGCCGCCGACGGTGAGCCGCTCGAAGCCGTACCGGAGCCCGTAGCCGAGCGCCTTGGTGTACGCCTCCTTCACCGCCCAGGTGTCGAGCAGCGCCTCCGCCCGCGTCCCCGGGTCCAGCGCGGCGAGCCGCGCCTTCTCGGGTTCGGACAGGGCGCCCGGCAGGTGACGCAGCGCGTCGTCCCCGAGGGGGCTCTGGACGTCCACGCCGCACGGCACGACCGAGGTGACCGCGCAGGCGATCCAGCCGTCGCTGTGCGAAAGGTTGAACCGCAGGTTCCACGGGTTCGGCGACAGCTCGGGCCTGCCGTACCAGCGGGTGACGAAGGACAGCCGCGACGGCTCCACCACGGCGTACCTGGCCAGCAGCAGGCGGGCGAGCAGCCGGGCGCCGAGGCTCCGCCTGCGGGCGCCGGGGGCTCGCAGGCGCGCCACCCGGTCCCGCTCGCCGGCGGAGAGCACCCGCTCGGGCGGCGCGGCGTCGGCCAGCGCGTCCACCTCCGACTCCGCCAGCAGCCACACGCCGGCCTCGCGGGTCAACTCCGGCGCGGGGGCGAGGAGGGCGCTCACCGCCGCTCTCCCGAGGCGCTGAGCTGGAACCGCCAGAAGGAGAAGAGCGACCGGTCGGAGTGCAGGCCCCGCAGGATCTCCACCACCCGGTCCACCATCTCCTGGTCGGTCACCGGCCGGGCCGGGTGGAAGTGCCGGGTCGCCCGTTCCAGGCACATCAGCAGCAGCGCGCCGTCCGGGAACGGCTCGGCCAGCGCGTCCTGCGAGCGGGTGAACAGGTGGACGGCCGCGGCGGCGGCGTGGATCGCGCAGTACTGCTCGGCCAGGCGGAACAGCTCGGCCGTCCCCGCGTACCCCTTGCCGTGCGCCTCGCGCAGCCGCGTGACCTCCTCGCGCAGGCGGCCGAGCTCCACGACCAGCGACGCGGCGACGTCGGCGGCCCGCGACAGCCAGCGGCGCTGCCGCTCGTCCGCGTGGGCCGCGGCCATCGCCCGCAGCCGGCGCACGCCGTCCGGCAGCAGCAGCACGGTGTCGTCGCCGCCCCTGCTGAAGAGCTGCTGGTCGCAGGGCCGCCACTCGGGCAGGGGGGCGTCCAGGTCGTACTGCGCCTGGACGCGGGCCTCCGCCTCCGGCGTCACCGGGCCGGCCGCGGTGCGCAGCAGCCCGTCGAGCTGGAGGGCGATGTTCTTGAGGTTCACCACCGTGTTGCCGTCGGCGAAGATCGCTACGAGCGCGTCGCGCAGCATCTTCTGGTAGACGCCGTAGTGCGGGTGCGCCCGCAGGTACAGCCGCGCGCCGAGCACCACCGAGAGCTGCGCGAGCGTGCGCTCCAGCGAGGTCGGCACGTGGTACTTGACCACCGAGGAGTAGACGCTGGCCTGGCCGGGGTTGGCCTGCAGGCCGCGCACCGCGCCGGTGGTGGCCGCGTCGGCGACCACCAGGTCGGCGAAGCTCTCGGCGAGCTGCCGCCGGGTGTAGGGGACGTCGATGACGCGCTGGCCGAAGATGACCCGCTCGGTGACGAAGTCCATCGTGACCCGCAGCGCGGTGTCCACCGCGCCGAGCCCCATGCCGTTGATCGTGGTCCTGGCGACCTGGCCGCTCTTCAGCGCCAGCTCCAAGCCCTGACCCTCCCTGCCCAGCAGCGCGGACTCCGGGACGAACAGGCGGTCCAGGCGGATGCCGCTCATGTCCAGCGCCCGCAGGCCGTGGATGCGCTCGTTGGGCAGGTGGACCACCGAGCCCGCCGGGCAGTGGCGCTTCTCGACCGCGAAGATCGACCAGTCGCCAGGCCCGCCGCGCTCGTTGGTGCGCGCCTGCACGCTCACCACGTCGGCGACGGTGGCGTTGCCGATCAGCCACTTCTCGCCGGTCAGCAGGTAGCCGCCCTCGACGCGCTCGGCGCGCATCTCGTTGCTGAGCACGTCGCTGCCGTGGTCGCGCTCCGACAGGCCCCAGGCCATCCGGGTGCCGCGCTTGATCGCCTCGACGAAGTACCGCTTCTGCTCGTCGGTGCCGGCGATCCAGGCCGGCATGAAGGCCAGGTTGGTGAGCATCAGCGCGGTCGCCGTGGTCGGGTCCCTGCGGGCCACCAGGCGCAGCAGGTTGAAGCCCACCTCGACGTCGCCCGCCCGGCCGCCGAACGCGGACGGCAGGCAGTACTCGTGCAGGTTCCAGCGCTGCAGCAGCCCGACCAGCTCGTGGGGGAACTCCTCGCGCTCGTCGTGGTCGAGCACCTTCGTGAACGACATCGGGCTCGCCGGGTCGTGCGGGTCGCCGAGATAACGCTCCAACTCCTCGGCCACCGCGACCTGCTCCTTGACGGTCACGGCGTCTCCTCCTCTCCTGCGTCTGTCTCTCGGCCGGCCCCGTCGGCGGTCGGGTCGGCGGCCCTGCTGACGGTCCGGTCGGCGGCCTGATCGGCGGTCCGGTCGGCGGTCTCTTCTCCGGCTCTCCCGGTTTCTCCGGTCCTTCCGGCGGCGCGGTCGTGCTCGGCCAGGGGCAGCGCGGTGACGGAGAACATCCGTCCCTCCCGGTGGAGGCGCAGCGCCGTCTCGGCCATCGGGTCGTCCAGGAGCGCGGGCAGACGCCAGGTCCCGCCCTCGGCGCGGGCCAGCAACAGGCCGATCGTGGCGGCCGGCCAGGACGGCTCCCGGCCCGTGAGCAAAGGCTGGTCGCGGCCGGCCCGCCACAGGTGGACGCAGCTCGCGGCGGCGTGCAGGAAGCAGAACCGCTCGGCCTCCTCCAGCAGGTCGGGCGCCGCCGTTTCCCTGCGGTCGGCGAGCAGGGCTCGCACCCGCTCCGGCACCGCCGCCACCGCCGCGCACAGCCGGGCGACCGCCTGGTCCGCGAGCTCGGCGATCGGGCCGCCGACCGCCGCCAGCTCCGCCCGCACGGCCGCGGCCGCCTCCGGCAGCGCCTCCGTGACGGGGTCGGCGCGCCCGGCCACCGCCAGCGCGTCCAGCCTGGCCGCCGGCGGCGCCGTGGCGAGGTCGAACAACCCGGTCACCGCACCGTCCGCGGGCCGGGACGGGCGGGTCAGGGCCGCCTGGGTGAGCCACGTCGTGACCAGGCGCAGGTTGGCCACCGGACCGGTGTCGATGTGCCGGACCACCGCGTCGTCCCTGCGGAAGGTGTCGAACGCCGCCGCCGGTCCCTCCCGCAGCAGGCCGTGCGTGCCGAGCAGGTCGCCGCAGCGGGCGAAGACGTCGCCCGCCGCGTCGACGGTCACGTGCTTGACCACGCTGGACCACAGGCCCTGTGCCTCAGGCGCGAGGTGCAGGGCACGGGCCGCGCCGAGCGCGCCGGCCTCGGCGGCCAGCAGCGCGGTCAGGGCGGTGGCGATCTGACGCCGCGCCGTGGGCAGGCCGTCCAGCGGGCGGTCGCCCACGCGGTGCCCGGCCGCGAAGTCCAGGGCCAGCCGCAGCCCGGTGTCGGCGGCGGCCAGGTTCGCCCCGGTGCTCATGACCCGCACGTACTGCATCGCCCGCATCGCGACGTCCAGCCCGCGGCCCTCCCGGCCCACCCGGGCACTGGCGGGGACCGGTACCCCGGCGAACTCGAACCCGGCCAGCCCGATGCCGCGCATGCCCGTGCCCGGCCGCGTCCCCGTACGGCACGCGGCCACCACCGGGCCCTCCAGCAGGACCAGCGTGAACGCCCCCGGACCCCTGCGGCCGGTGCGGGCGCAGACGACCAGCGCCTCCGCCCGGTCGCCGAGGCCCACCAGCCACTTGCGGCCCCACAGCCGGTACCCGCCGTCGCCGTCCGGCTCCAGCCGGCACTCGTTGGCGAGCAGGTCGCTGCCGTGGACGTCCTCGGTGAGCGCGAAGCCCACCGCGCCGCCCCGGCTGAGCAGCCCGGTCACGCGGGCCCGCTGCGCCGCGTCCCCGGCCAGCAGCACGCAGGTCGCGGCCGTGATGCCGAACATCGTCGCGGGCATGACGGTCAGGTCCCTGCGGGCCGCCGCCCGGACGGTCATCAGCGTCTCGTCGGCGGCGTCCAGCGTGCCGCCGTCGGCGCGGGGGACGTACGACAGGCGCAGCGCCGGGCCCGCGGCGGCGGACAGCGCGGCGGGGAACGCCGCGGCCTCGTCGCGGGCCGCCGCCGCCGCGAACCCGAAGGGGTTCGCCACGGACGCCGGGTCGCCGAGCGACCGGTCCAGCCCGGCCGCCCCCGCGAACCGCGCCACCGGCCCCGGCAGGCCGGGCGATGTGGGCGAGCCGGTCAGGGGCTGGGGGCTGGGAGGGCCGGCCGGGCCCTGCGGCGTGGGGGGGTCGGCCTCGGGCACGCCGGGGGGCGCGGGGAGGGCGTCCAGCGTCAGCTCGGTCATGCCGCCACGACCTCGGTCGTCTCGCGGACGCTCCCGGAGGGCCGGTAGGACCGGACCGACGCGGGGAGCCGCACGCCGCCGAGCGTGAGCTGTTGGACGCGGCCGGTGAACGCGGCGCCGCGCATCAGTTCGGACGCCACCAGGGCCACCCGCCGGTTCTCCACGGAGGCGAGGGGCGTGCCGGCGGTCCAGGCGTTGAACGCGCCGATCGCCGGCCCCGTCCAGACCTGGTAGTCGGCCACCCGGTCGCCCTCGCCGACGGTCGCCCACCGCGAGGCCATGCCGAGGTACCAGCGGAAGATCAGCGCCATCTTGCGGCGCGGCTCCCGTCCGGCCCGCTCCAACTGGTCGGGGTCGCGCCGGGCGAAGTACTCCTGGACGTCGGCCCAGATGTCGTCCAGCGGGCGGCGGAAGACCTGGGTCTCCAGCTTGCGCCGCTCGCCGGCGGGCAGGGCCTCCACGCCGTCGTACTGCTTGTACAGCTCGTACAGGCGGCGGGCCCGCATCGGGAACATGGTGCCCTTGCGCAGCACCTGCAGGTCCACGCCCAGCTCGAACATGTCGGCCGCCGGGGCCATGTCGCAGTCGGCGACCCCCGCCTCGGCCAGCATCGCCCGCACGGCGGGGGAGGTGCCGGACTCCAGGCACGCCTGGTGGACCGAGCCGACCACGACGTAGTCGGCGCCGAGCCCGTAGGCGGCGGCGAGGGAGGCCGGGGTGCCGAGCCCGCCAGCCGCGCCCAGTCGCACGGGGTACCCCGTGCGGCGCTGGGCTTCGTCGCGCAGCGCGGCGATGACCGGGAAGAGCGCGACCAGCGGGCGCCGGTCGGTGTGCCCGCCGGAGTCGCCCTCGACGGTGATGTCGTCGGCCATCGGCACCAGGCGCGCCAGCTCGGCCTGCTCGGCGGTGACCAGGCCCCGGGCGACCAGGTCCGCGACCACGGACTCGGGCGCGGGCCGCAGGAACCGCTCGGCGACCTCCGGCCGGGACACCTTGGCGATCACCCGGTTCCCGGCGACCGGGCGGCCCTGCGGGTCGCGGTAGAGGCCCGCGACCCGGTAGCGCACGATGTGCGGGGTGAGGTCCATGAAGGCGGACGCCTCCACGCAGCGCACCCGGTGGCGCAGGAACAGTTCCACGCCCGCCCGCTCAAGCTCCTGCTCGCTCGGCGCGTGGATCAGGTTGACCGCGTACGGCAGCCGGGGGATCTCGGCGGCGAAGCGCTTCAGCGCCCGCTCGATGCGCTCGGGCAGCAGCCCCGCCGCCCCGAAGGATCCCAGCGTGCCGGCCTTGGCCAGCTCGATCACCAGGTCCTCCGAGGCGATGCCGCCGGCCATCGCGCCGCCCATGTAGGCGTAGCGCAGGCCGTGCCGGGCGCGGAACCCGGCGTCGCCGAGGCGCTCGGGGGGCAGCGGGCCGGCCGCGGCGACGATCGTCGCGGCGCTCGCCGGGCGGGCGTTGCTCACGCCGATCCCGGCGCCCGTGCGGACGACGTAGACGGGTTCCTCCAGGCGGGCCAGGGCCTCGTGCACCCCGGCCGGGTCGGTGCGGACCACGCCCGCGCCACGGGGCGCGGCGCCGGTCTGGACGGTGACGGTCATGGGGTTCACTCCTCCCGGCCGGCCTGGCCGGCCCGGACCTCGATGGCCACATCGGTCAGCTCGTAGATGCGCAGCCCCGGCTTCCACACGCTGGCGTCGGCGATGACGACCAGGCGGTCCTCCTCGCGGCGGATCTCCTTCACGTGCAGGTCGAAGGTCATCTCGCGGTCGTCGCGCAGGATCTGGCCGCGGTACTTCCAGCCCATGGGCACGTCCACCGCGGAGGCGAACCGCGCGCCGGGGATGTCGTCGGCGAGGCCGGTCTCGATCACGAAGGCCTGCAGGCCCTGGATCACCGACTCCACGCCGAGCGACCCTGGCATCACGGGGTCGCGGTGGAAGTGGCAGGTGAAGTACCAGTCGGCGGGGTCGATGGCGCGGCGGCCGAACAGGTAGCCCTTGCCGTGCGCGCCGCCGTCGGCGACCAGCGTCACCTCGTCGACCAGGCCCAGGTGCCCGTCGCCCAGCCGCAGCCCGGGCCGCCGCTCCCGCCGGGAGTCGCCGGCGGGGAGCTCCAGCCGGCGCACCCGGGCCGGGTCGAGGCCGGTCTGCTCCTCCAGCCACGGCGCGACGTACCTGCCGGAGTCCAGGCCGACCTGGTTGCTCAGCGCCGCCTCGGTGAAGTAGCCGAACAGCGACTCGCCGGCGTAGAACACCTCGTCGTCGGCCAGCAGCTCGTACCGGAAGCCCTGCAGCGTCGCCCCGGTGACCGCCTGGCTGGACAGCATGGTCGTCCGCTGCGTGATCGTCTTGCCGCGCAGGTCCACGTCGCGGACCAGGGTGGCCTTGCCGTCCAGGTTGCGGATCGCGAACTCGTCCTCGGGGCTGGCCAGCGTCGCGCCCAGGTAGTAGCCGCACAGGATGGCCGCCTGCAGCGAGGTCTCCATGAGCACGGCGTTCGGCATGCCGCCGGTCGGGCTGTCGGCGTAGTACCAGGCCTCGGGCGGCGAGTCGTACTCGGTGACCATCTTCGCGCCGGGCGTCAGCCTGCCCCGCGTGCCCTCCAGCGCCATGATGCGGTCGACGAACTGGAAGTCGCCGTTGGGGATGTGCGGCGCCCTGCGGTCGCGGTAGACGTCGAACTCCGGGCCCATCGCGGTGCCGAGATCGCCCTTGGCGGCGTGCGCCAGGTGCAGTTCGTTGATGAACGCGATCTCGCCCCTGGCGTTGCGCCTGCCCAGGTCCTCGGGCACCCCGCCGGGGCCGGGCCGGTACGGCGCGCCCGGCTTCTCGCGGAGCTGGACGCCGAAGTCGCGCATCGCCACGATCGGTTTGTCGCCGTCGTACACGGTGATGTCGGCGATGACGGTGGGCCGGGGGAGCAGGGTCAGCCCGATGATCTCCGCCTGGTAGCGGATCTCCCGGGTGCCCGGGGTGATCTGCCCGCGCACCTTGACCTCGGTCCGCAGCCCCGGCACCGACTGGAACTCGGCGTCCGGCAGCACCAGGTTCATGCCCAGGTACATCGCGTACGTCTGCAGGAGCTGCACCGCGCCCTCGGCCACCAGCGAGCCGGCCAGCACGGGGTCGCCGGGGAAGTGGCAGGTGAAGTACCAGCCGTCCGGGTCGAGCCGCTTGACGGCGGTCAGTTCGCCGAGCCCGCACGGGCCGCCGAGGCGGTCGATCGACGGGATCTCGTCGATCATGCGGAGCATCTCGCCGGGCAGCCGCACCGACGGGTTGGCGCCGCCCTGGTCGTACTGCGGGCCGAACACCTCGGCGCGGCGGCCCTCGGCGAGCAGCGCCAGGTCGGCGCCGGTCAGCGCGGTGCGCTCGGTGCGGGCCAGCGGCTTGAACCAGGTCCGCTCCAGCGCGGCGCGCCGGGCCTTGTCGGCGTCCGACAGCACCACACCGAGGGAGTTGTCCAGCTCGGCCTGGGTGAAGTAGCCGGCGCAGGCGTCGAGCAGCTCCAGGATCAGCTCGCCGTCGGCGTAGCACTTGTAGCCGAAGAAGAACAGCAGCGAGTCGCCGTTCCACACGAACCGCTTGATCTCGATGTCGTACCGCAGGGTCTGGCCCTCGCGCGGCAGCGGGCCGTGGAAGACCAGCTTGCTGTCCAGCAGCCGGTAGACGCGGTCGCCGCGGTGGCGCTGGTCGATGCCCAGGTAGCTGATCAGCAGCAGGTCGCACTGCCCGGCCTCGATGGTCACCGCGCACGGCACCAGGCCGTCCACGCCGTACCAGGCCCCGGCGGGCACGTCGTACTCGGTGGTGATCGACGACGGCTCGAACACGCCCGTGCGGCCCTCCAGCGCGGTCACGCGGGTGACGAAGTGGTAGGGCGGCGCGGGCAGCCGGGTGCGGGTGGGGTAGGTGTCCACCTCGGCGAACGCCGGGCCGAACACGTTGGCCACCTTTCCGGAGGCGAACTCCAGAAGGTCGGCCTCGTCCAGCACCGGGCGCGGCCCCTCCGGCAGGTCGCCGCCCGCGGGCGGCGCGGGGGGAAGGGCGGTGACGGTCCCGGACGCGGCGCGTTCGAGCCGCGTGACCGCGCCGTCGAGGATCGCGTCGTGGGCGCGCAGCGCGGCGCGGTGCGCCTCGGCGACCCAGGCGGCCATGGACGCCACGGTGCCGGTCAGCGCCTCGGGCGCCGGGCGGCGGCCGCGCGGGTTCCAGGACCCGGCGCGCGGGGGGCGCACCCGGCGGACCGGGGTCTCGTGCCGGCCCGCGGGCGGGGCGAGGGGGGTGGGCGCGGGAACCACCTGGGGGGCGGGCGGGTCGGGGACGAAGACGAACGGCTCGCCTTCCAGGGTGATGACGTCCTCGGCGTCGAGGTCCCAGACGGTCATGTCCTCGGGCCAGTAGACGATCGGGTCGGGCATGACGGCAGGCGCCTCCTCGGCGTCGGCGGCGACCGGGGCGTCGTGCCCGGCCGTCGCGAGAACAGGGGTGGCACGGTCGGTGAGAACAGGGGTGGCGCGGTCGGCGACCCGCTCGACGATCGACTCGCCGCCGCACGGCACCGTGCGGATCAGCCGCCGCTCCGCCGGCGCCGCGCCCGCCTGCTCGGCGGGGCCCAGCAGCCGTCCGAGGTCCACGGGCAGGCCGTGGCTCGCCAGCCGGGCCAGCGCCTGGGCCAGGGCGCCGCTCACCGAGGTGTGCCGGCGGTCCACCGAGACGGCCACGTGCGGCAGGTCCGCGAGGGTGTCGCCGATCCAGCGGGTGCAGGTCGCGCCCGGCCCGACCTCGACGAAGTAGCGGAAGCCGCGGTCGTGCGCGACGCGGGTCAGGCGCGCGAAGTCGATGGTGCTGCGCAGCGTCCAGGCGATCCGCGTGGCCACCGTCTCCAGGTCCGCCGGGTCGACGGTGTCGTAGTCGAAGGCCGACAGCAGTTCGAGGGACGGGTCGGGCGCGCCGGCGCGGTACCGGTTCAGCTCGGCCAGCTCGGCGAGGCCCGGGTCGACCATCGGGCAGTGCATGACGTGGTTGGCCGGGGCCTTGGCGGCCTGGCAGCCCGCCCGGCGGATCAGCTCGCGGATCTGCGCCGGGTCGCCGCCGACGACCACCTCGCCCGGGGTGTTGACGTGGGTGAGGAAGACGCGGTCCAGGCCCCGCATGGCCGCGCCGACCGTCTCGGGCCCGGCCAGCAGCAGGTAGCTCGCCCACACCTCCGAGTCCGGGGTGTCCCCGGGCAGCGCCCACGCCTCGCGGACCATGTGCTTGGGGCCGCGCAGCCGGTCGCGGAACAGGGGGGTGGCGGCCAGCTTGGCGTCGTCGCGGGCGGCGGCCGACCAGACGTCCATCGCGAAGAGCATGCTGCTCTCCCCGAGGCTGTAGCCGAACCCGCCGTGCGGGGTGACGCCGAGCACGTCGCGCAGGAGCTGGGTGCGCAGCACCGCCGTGTTGGTGCCGGCGGCGAGCAGCACGGGGATCTCGTCGATCAGCCGCTCCTCGTGCCGCATCAGGTCGCGCCGCCGCAGGGGACGGGAGCCGCGCGGGTACAGCCAGCGGTGCTTGAACCGGTCGCGCGGCCGGTCGGCCTCCCGTTCGAAGCGCTCCAGCAGGCCGGGGAACAGGCGGAACAGGTCGCGGTCCATGCCCGGGTAGCCGGTGAAGGCGCCGGGGTAGACGAACGCGACGCGTCCCTCGCCGACCGGGCGGGCGGTGCAGAAGCTGCCCGCGGGGGTCGCCCACTCGCCGCCGTTCGCCAGCACGGACGGCAGGTCGCGCTCGGCGGCGTCGAGCTCGCGGCGCAGCCGATCCCCGTCGGCGGCGACCAGCACCGCCGTGTACCGCCGCGACCCGCTGCGCGGCGCGGCCTCGCGCACCAGCTCCCACGGGTCGCGGCCGTGGTCGAGCGCGGACCGGTACTGGCGCACCAGGCCGGTCATCGCGCCCGCGTCGTCCGCGCTGACCGCGAGCATCAGGTGGCCGGGGGCGTCCCGCCAGTCGGCCTCCACCGCCGCGCCCCGGGTGTCCGCGCCGGCCAGCACCAGGTGCGCGGCGGTGTCGCCGCCCGCCAGCGCGCGGCCGTCCCAGGCGGCCACGGCGGCGATCCTCGGCCGGTCGTGCGCGCGGCGCAGGAACGGCGCCGGGTCCGCCGACACCTCCAGCCGGGTCGGCGGCAGGCCGTCCAGCGCCTCGCGCAGCGGCTCGGGGGTGGCGGGCAGCTCGGCCGTGTGCAGCCACCCGGCCGCGTTCACCAGGGCCGTCAGCACGGACGCCTGCTGGGAGTCCCCGGCGAGCGCGGCGGCGCCGCCGAGCAGGCAGCCCTCGCCGTCCCCGGCGTCCGCCGGGTAGGCGGCGGCCAGCGCGCCCGCGACCTCCGGGGTGGTGGGGGAGGCCAGCTCCAGGTAGTCCACGTCCCGTGGGCCGAGGCCGGCGGCGGACAGGCTCGCCCCCGCGGCGATGGTCAGCGCGGCCCCGGGACCGGCCGGGTCCGAGCACACCGCCATCGACTCGATGGTGGCGTAGACCCGCCGGCCGCCGGTGTCGCCGGGCCGGGTGACCACGACCGCGGCGGCGGCGTCGCCGGGCACCGGCGGCAGGCCGCCCTCCGTCCGGGCGAGCGCCGTCCTGGCGGCCACGTTCTCGATGCCCGCCGCCAGGTCCACCCCGCCGACCAGCACGGCCTCCACCGTCGGGTCGAGCAGCAGGAGCTGGGCGACCTCCAGGGCGCGGGCGCCGCCGGTGGCGTCGGCGGCCACCGTGAAGGACGGCCCGGTGAGGTTGCGGGAGGAGGAGATGCGGCTGGCCATGATGTTGCCGATGTAGCTGAGCACCTCGTTGGCGCCGATCGGGTCGTGCACCGCGCCGCGCACCGCCGTCTCCAGGCGGTCCACGGCCTCGTCGTCCAGCGTCAGCCCGGACCTCTCGACCTCGGCCCGCACGTGGGCGCCGATGTCGAACCGCGCGCGGTGGGTATGGGTGCGCGGCTCCAGCTCCATCGAGACGACCACGGCCACCCGCCGCTCCGGAAGCCGGTTCGCGCGCCGCCCCGACGGCCGCTCGGCGTACCCTGCGTCGGCGAGCGCCTGCTCGGCCGCCTCGAACAGCAGCAGGTGCTGCGGGTTGGCGTGGCCCAGCTCGCCCGGCGGGATGCGGTAGGCGCGGGCGTCCACGTCGATCATGTCGGCGTACCCGGCCGTGCCGGCGTGGTCGCCGGTGGCGGGCGCGGGGTCGCCGTCCTGCAGGCCGTACCAGCGGTGCCCGGGACGCTCCACCAGCGCGGGCGTGCCCGTGCGCGCGGCGCGCCGCCATTCCGCGACGCCGGTCAGCGGCCCGGCCCGCAGGCCCAGCCCGACCACGGCGAGCCGTCCGTCCCGGTCCGCGGCGGCGCCGCCCGGGGGCAGGACGCCGGCCGCCTCCTCGGTCGTCAGGATCGCGTGGGCGTTGGTGCCGCCGAAGCCGAACGCCGACACCGCGGCCACCCGGTGCCCGGGGTCGCGCTCGACCCGGGGCAGCGGCCAGGGCCGCTCGGACACCACGACCCGGTCGGCGGCGGTCAGCGCCTCGGCCGGGCGCAGCGGCTCGGCGACGCCCGGCGTGGCCGGGATGGTCCCGTGTCGCAGCGCCAGGATCGCCTTGAGCACGCTGGTGAAGCCCGCCACGGTCAGCAGGTGGCCGACGTTGGCCTTCACCGAGCCGAGCGGCGGCACCCCGCCGCGCCCGCCGAAGAACTCGGCCAGGCCGCGCAGCTCGGTGCTGTCGCCGATCGGCGTGCCCGTGGCGTGGCACTCGATGTAGTCGATCTGCGCCGGGTCGACGCCGTGGTCCAGGTACGTGCGGCGGTACGCCTCGACCTGGCCGTCCTTGCGCGGGGTGAGCAGGTGCCCGCCCGCGCCGTCGTTGCTCAGCCCGATCGGGCCGAGCACCGCGTGGACGCGGTCGCCGTCCCGCCGGGCGTCCGACAGCCGCTTGAGCACGAAGATCCCGGCGCCCTGCCCGGTCACGATGCCCTGCGACCGGCCGTCGAACGGCTGGCTCACCCCGTCGGCGGGGTACGCCTTCAGGTCGGAGAAGGACAGGTGGATCAGAAGGGGGTCCGGCGCGCAGACCGCGCCGGCGAGCATCACGTCGGCCCGGCCCGTCGACAGCTGCCGCTGGGCCAGGGCCAGCGCGTAGAGCGCCGAAGAGCACGCCGCGTCCAGGGTCAGCCGGGCGCCGCCGAGACCCAGGGCGTCGGCCACCACGGTCGCGGGGAGGCCGAACGGCCACAGCTCCGCGGGGTCGTCCCCGGTCGCCGTCCCGGCCGTCTCCGGCAGGTCGAGGCCGGCGCGGCGCAGGCCGGCGGTCACCGCGTTCCTGACCAGCGGCACGCAGGCGCGCACCGAGGTCTCGGTCGGGAAGGCGTAGTTGCCCAGGATCACGCCGGTGCGCGCCAGGACCGTGGCGTCCTCGGCGATGCCGGCGTCCGCCAGGGCGCGGCGGGCGGTGTGCAGGGGCCACCGGACCACCTTGTCCAGCCGGCCCAGCGTCGCCGCGGGGACGCGCAGGCCGGTCAGGTCGATGGGCGGCTCGGTGACGAACCCGCCCCGGGTGGCGGTGACCCGGTGCTCCGGGTCACCCCACCCGCCGGGGACGGCGTCGTCCGTGCCGAACATCTCGCGGCCGCCGGGGCGACGCAGATCCACCCCGGACCGCAGGTTGGCCCAGAACTGCTCGGGTGTGTCGGCGCCTGGCAGCAGGCAGGCGATCCCGACGATCGCTACGGGTTCCTGTCCGGTATCCGCAACATGCTCTGGCGTGGACATGACTCTCCATCCGCTCTCGAACGAGGGGCAGTTACTGCGCGCCGCCGTCGCGGCAGATCGCCTGGACCCCGGTGAACCGGGTGAGGACCCGCCCCTCGCCGTCGCACGCGGTGACCGTGCAGCGCACCAGTGGCCCGCTGACGGTGGCCTCGTCGACCACGATGAGGAAGGGCTCGCCCGCCGGGATCGGCGCGTGGACCTCGGCGCGGCCCACGCCCGCGGGCAGGCTGGCCTGGCCGGTGTGCCGTCGCGCCCAGACCAGCACGGCCTGCAGCAGCAGGTCGGCGAGCACCGGGTCGTAGTCGCCGGTGCCGTAGGCGCCGGCGGCGAACGGGGTGCGGGGAAGCTCGGCGCGCAGGACCATGCGCCGTCCCGGGTCCAGCACCCGGCGCAGGCCGCGCAGGACCTCGCCGTGGAACAGGGTGCCGTCGGAGTAGGCCGCGCAGTCCTCGCCGGCGTCGAGGGCGGGCAGGCCGCCCACCCGCGCCGGAGCCGGGACCGCGGACTCCACGACCGCCCGGTAGCGGGGACGGCCGGTCTCGTCGCGCACCTCGACCCGCGTGCCCTCGCCGTCCGGCGTGAGCGTGAACCGCAGCGCATCGGGCGCCTCGGCGCCGAACACCACGCCCTTCAGGACGGTGAAGTCCCGGGCGGCGGCGGACCGCGTGCCGGTCGCCTCCCGCGCGGTGGCGAGGATGCCGCCCAGCGCCACCGTGGCGGGCAGCACCGGCCGGTCGCCGATCCAATGGCTCGCGAGCACGGGCTCCCCGGCCAGCGTGCCGAGGTCCCGGGTCACGGTGACCCCGTCCGCGGGCAGCGCGGGAGGCTCGGCCTCCGACAGCGGCTTGTCCGGGCCGATCACACAGACCAGATCGCCCGCGCGCTCGGCGTCGAACTGCTCGGCGAACATCCACGCCCCGGTCTCCAGCGGGATCAGGTCCACCCCGCGCTCGGCGAAGAGCCGGGCCAGCTCGGGGGTGACCATGCCGCCGTCCCAGGCGCCCCAGTTGATCGAGGTCACCCTCGCCCCGGGGTGCGCTCCCCGCAGCCGGGACGCGACGCGGTTGAGCGCCTCGTTGGCCATCGCGTAGTCGGCCTGCCCCTGGTTGCCGAAGAACCCGGCCACCGAGGAGAAGAGCACGACGTGGCGCAGCCGGTCGGGGTCCAGCGCGGCGAGCACGCCCGCGAGGCCCGCGAGCTTGGTCCCGAGCACCCGGTCGACGTCCTGCGGGCGCTTGTCCACGATGAGCTGGTCGGCGAGGACGCCGGCGCCGTGCACGACCCCGGCCACGCGGTCCCGGTAGGGCGCGAGCGCCGCGCGGACGGCGGCGGGGTCGGTGACGTCCACCGGCACGTACGTCGCCGACGCTCCGGCCTCGGCCACCAGCGCCAGGGTCGTGCGGATCTCGCGCTGCGCCTTCAGCTCCTGGAAGCGCGGCTCGACGTCGCGCGGGGTCACCTTCGCCCCGCCCGCCTTGAGCGCCGCCGCGATGGCCGCCTTCAGCCGGTCCAGCGGCACCTCGCGAGCCCACTCCGGCTCGTCGGCCAGCGGGGTGCGGCCGAGGAGCAGCAGGCCGGTGCCGTGCCGCCGGGCGAGCTCGACCACGCACGCGGCCGTGACGCCGCGCCCGCCGCCGGTCACCACGAGCAGGTCGCCCTCTCCCGGCGGTGCGATCGGCGCCGTCCGCGGCCCTTCGCCGGTGAGCGTCGTCGTCCACCGGGCGCCGTCGGCGGTGTGGCCCACCTCGCGCAGCCCGGCCCGCGGGTCGTACAGCTCGGCCAGGACGATCTCGGCGACCCGCCCGTCGGGAACGCCGGCCTCGACGTCGATCGCCCGGCAGAACACGGTGGGCGCTTCGATGGCGAGGGTCTTGACCAGGCCGGACACCCCGCCGAGCGCGACGGTCGCGAGACCGTCGTCGCCTGCGGGCCCGGCGGACGGGGTGACGCCGAGGCGGCCGTCCAGGCGGGACACCGTGACGAAGGCCGACCGGCCGGCCGTCGACTCCAGCGGGCGCTGGGTGTCGCGGGCCAGCATCGCCGTCTCACGCAGCGCGGCCAGGGCGGCCGGGGTGCCGTCCACCCGCTCCGGCGCCAGGTACAGCACCAGGTCGAGCCCGTCCTCGGGGACGGCGCCCGGCCCGGCCGTACGCCACCCGGCGGACCGGAGCCTGGCGGCGACCGCGTCGGCGAGCGGCCCGCCGGCCCCGGTCACCAGGGCCAGCGGAGCGTCTCTGTAGGCGTCCTCCTGCCGGTCGGGGACCGGGAGCCGGGTCAGGCCGGCCTGCCACCGGTCGATCCGCGGCAGGCGCTCAGCTTTTGGGCCGTTCACCACCTCCGCCCCGGTCGGCTCGGCCGCCGCTCCCGCGATGAATTGGACGATGTCCTCAAGCGTTCGCAGCTCGGCGAGCCGCTCCGGGCTCACCGACGGCGAGCCGGGGAACGACTCGCGCAGGGCGCCCATGATCTCCACGCGCTTGATGGAGTCGATGCCGAGGTCGGCCTCCACGTCCATCGAGGGGTCGAGCATGTCTGTGGGGTAGCCGGTCTTCTCGGCGACGATGGACAGCAGGGTGGCCTGGACGGTCGCGGCGTCGGCCTGCGCCGGTGCCGGAGCGGGGGCCGGGGCCGCGGCGACCGGGGCGGGCGACGTGGTGACGGGGGCGGGGGCCGTGGTGACCGGGGCCGTCTCCACGACGGGCGCCGGAGCGGCCGGAGCCGGGGCGGGAGCCTGGACGGGGGCCTCGGCGAAGGCGACCGGGGCGGCGGGGGCGAGCGTGGCGGCGTGGCCCTCGTGACCCTGGTGCCCGTTGGCGCCGTGGCCGTTGGTGCCATAGCCGTTGCGGCCGTTGCCGTTCTGTCCGTTGTGGCCGTTGTACGCGGTCTGCCCGCCTGCCTCCGTCTCCTGCGGCCAGGCGCCCGGACGGGAGCCGATGGCGCGCAGCTCGTACGACGGCGCGACGGCCTGGGGCAGGGACGGGCCCGGCAGGTCGCCTCCGGCCGCGCGGTCCGGCGCGATCATGGTGGTTTCGAGCTGGGCGAAGCTGCGCAGCACCTCGCTGGCCCACACGTGGCTCTGGCCGATGGCCAGGCTGTGCTCGGTGACGGCGGTGATGCCGGCGATCGTGTTCTCCGACGGGCCTGCGTCCTGGCGGCTGCCCTCCTCGACGAGGTTGGTCAGGCGCTCGGACAGGCGGAGCTGGCTGTGCAGGTACTCGCCGTGCATGGCGAGGTGGCTGGCGGCGATGGCGCCCACGCTCGGCGCCCCGCCCGGCACCGCGTGCCCGTTGCCGTTGTGCCCGTTGGACCCATGGCCGTTCGACCCGTGCCCGTTCGCGCTGTGCCCATTGGTGCCGTGCCCGTTGGCGCTGTGTCCGTTCGTGCCGTGGCCGTTGGCGGCGTGGTCGTTGCCGGCGTGGCCGTTGGTCTGGCCGGTGGCCGGGGCGGGCTCGGTGGCGGCGTCCTCCGCGGACGTCTCCACCGTGTACCCGTTCTCAAGTGCCTCCCGGTACTCGTGGCGGCGCGCCTCGGGCACGTAGTTCACACCGTTCAACTGGATCGTCATCCCCTCGGAGTGCGGCGGCTCGGCCGCCGTCGCGGTGTAGCGGTTGAAACCGGCCAGCGGCAGGCCGAGGACGGCCAGGCGCGCGGCGAGCTGCTTGAGTGCGTGGTCACTGTCACGGCCGGGCCCGGCGTCGGCCGACAGCGCGACCACGTCGGGACGGTCGGCGAGGATCCGCCGGACCAGGCCGGTCAGGACCTTCTTCGGCCCGAACTCGACGAAGACCCGGAACCCGTCGCGGTACATCTGCTCGACCCGGGGCGCGAAGCCGACGGGGCCGGCGAGCTGCTGAACGAGAACGCGGGCGTTCTCGCCGGTGTCGGCGCCGTACGTGGCGCCCTCGGTGTCGGCGTAGACCGTGATGGCCGGGGGCGCGACGACGGCCGAGGCGACCGCCTCGCCGAACCGCTCCACCGCGTGCGTGACGTACCGGGTGTGGAAGGCCGCCGCCACCGGCAGCGGGCTCGCGCCCACCCCCGCCGCCGCGCACGCCCCGACGAAGGCCGCGACCGCGTCGCGTCCGCCGCCGACCACGATCTGGTCGGGCGCGTTGACGTTGCAGACGACGACGTCGGGATGCCCGTCGAGCAGGCGCTCGACTTCCGGCAGGCCCGCCGAGACGGCCGCCATCGTGCCCGGGTCGCCGGCCTCGCCGCGCGCGGCCATCGCCGCGCCGCGCTCCCTGGCCAGGCGGAAGAACTGCTCGGTGCCGAGGCTCCCCGCCGCCCAGAGGGCGGTCACCTCGCCGAAGCTGTGCCCGAGCGCGCCCTCGGCGGCGAAGCCCAGCTCCTTGAGGAAGGTGTACTGCCCGGCCGAGACGGCGCCGATGGCGGGCTGGGCGTAGTCCGTACGCCGCAGCGCCTCCTCCTGACGGCGCCTGCCGTCCTCGTCGAACGCGGGCGGCGGGAAGACCACCCGTCCCAGCGGCTCGGCGCCCGCGAAGCACGCCGCCGCCGCGTCGAACGCCGCCCGCACCGGCGGGACCGCGAGCGCCGCCTCCGCCGCCATGGAGACGTACTGGCTGCCCTGGCCGGCGAACAGCGCGCCCACCTTGCCGGGCACCGCCGCGGCGCGGCGGTAGAAGGCGCCGCCGGGAAGCTCGAACGCCTCCACGGAGGGGTCCTCGGCGAGGCGCGCGCACGCCTGCCCGCGCAGCCGGTCCAGCTCGGCCTCGTCGCGGGCGACCACGGCGAGCCGCGCGTGCCCGGCGGGCACCGGCGCGGTGTCGTCCAGCCCGGCCGGGTCCTCCTCGACGGCCTTCAGCAGGGCCCCGGGGTCCGCGCCGTGCCACAGGTGCACCCGGGACGTCCGGTGCAGCACCGTCAGCGCGGCGCCGGAGGGGTCGTGCTCCTCCAGCACGCAGTGGAAGTTGGTGCCGCCGAACCCGAAGGAGGAGACCGCCGCCCGCCGCAGCGGACGCTCAGGCTCGGTGATCCACGGCCGGGTGCTCGTGTTGACGTAGAACGGCGAGGAGCCGAACTCCATCGCGCCCCGCGGCTCGGTCACGTTGATCGTCGGCGGCAGCAGCTTGTGGTACAGCGCGAGCGACGTCTTGATCATGCCGGCCGCTCCCGCGGCGGCCTTGGTGTGCCCGATCTGGCTCTTGACGCTGCCGAGCGCGACGGCCTCGCGGCCCGCGCCCGCCGCGGCGAACACCTCGCGCAGCGCGCCGACCTCGGTGAGGTCGCCGACCGGCGTGCCGGTGCCGTGGCACTCCACCAGCCCGACCTGCTCGGGGCCGAAGCCCGCGTCCTCGTAGGCGCGGCGCAGCGCGACCATCTGGCCTTCCTTGCGCGGCGCGTAGATGCTCTTGTACCGGCCGTCGCTGGAGGTGCCGATGCCGCGCAGCACCGCGTAGACGCGGTCCCCGTCGCGCTCGGCGTCCGCCAGGCGCTTGAGCGCGAGCATGCCGAGGCCCTCGCCGATCAGCGTGCCGTCCGCGGTCTCGTCGAAGGGACGGATCGCCCCCGCCTTGGAGAACGCGGGCGTCTTCGAGAAGCACAGGTACATCAGGATCGTGTTCTCGGCGTCGCAGCCGCCGGTGAGCATCAGGTCGGCCCGGCCGGAGATCAGCTCCGCCGCCGCCATGTGCACGGCCGCGAGCGAGCTGGCGCACGCCGCGTCCACGGTGCAGTTGGTGCCGCCGAGGTCGAAGCGGTTGGCGACGCGGCCGGCCACGACGTTGCCGAGCATGCCGGGGAAGGAGTGCTCCTCCCACGGCGCGAACGCCTTGACGAACTTGGCGGCGATCTCCTCGGCGTCGCGCTCGGTGAGACCGCAGCTCCGGACGACCTCCTTCAGCACGGGAGTCTGCAGGCGGGTCGCCAGCGGCTGGGTCAGCGAGTTCGCGCCGGTGATGCCGAGCACGACGCCGGTCCGCTCGGGCTTGTACCACTGGGAGCCGGGCGCGCCCGCGTCGGCGAGGGTCTGCTTGGCCACGACCAGGCTGAGCAACTGCAGCACGTCGGTGACCTCAAGGGTGTTCGGCGGCAGGCCGAACTCCAGCGGGTTGAACGGCACCGTGGGGATGAACCCGCCGCGCTTGGCGTAGGTCTTGTCCGGCGCCTTGGGGTCGGGGTCGTAGTGGTCCTCGACGCGCCAGTGGGTCTCCGGCACGTCCTCGATGCAGTCGACGGCGTCGACGACGTTGCCCCAGAACTCGCGCAGGTCGCCCGAGCGCGGGAAGAGCGCGCCGAGGCCGACGATCGCGATGGGGGTGTCACCCGTCCGCGTGGGGGAGTTGTTGTCGCTGTCCATGACACGGTCCGTTCCGGTCGAGAGCGTCGCGATGCCCGCGGCGGGCGGGCCTGCGGCCACCCGGTCGTCCAGGAGGTCCAGCGCCGCCCCGGCGATCCGGTCCACGGCCTCGCGATCGTGCAGCATCGTGTAGTGGTCGCCGGGGCAGCCCAGCACCGTGAGGTCCCCGGCCAGTCCGCCCCAGCCGAGCGGGTCGGGCACGTCCAGCAGGCCGTGCTCGGGCCTGACCAGCACCACCGGCACCGGCGACCGGCGCGGCTCGTAGGCCACGGCCAGGCGGTTGTTGCGGACCAGCCCTTGCAGGTAGGTGTCCAGCACCTTGCGCAGGCCGGGCAGCGTGGTGTCGGGCCGCAGCGCCCCGGCCGCCCGCGCCCGGTCGAGGACCTCCCGCAGCCCCTTCTCCCTGTCGTTCGGGAGCGGCCCGTCCACCGGCACCGCGACGCCGCGGCGGGCGCCCAGGTACATGGCGAACCAGCGCAGCGCCCCGGCGTCGTCGAGGTCGCCGTCCAGCCGGGTGTACTCCGGCACGGGGGCGATGCTGTCCAGGGCCAGCAGCGCGCACGGGCGCTCCCGCTTCTCCAGCAGCCCGGCGAGTTCGAGCGCCACCACGCCGCCGAAGGACCACCCGGCCAGGCACCAGCGGCCGGAGGTCAGCCCCTGGCCGCGCAGGTCGGCGGCGACCCGCTCGGCCAGCGCCGGGATCGAGGTGGCGGGGGCGCCGCCGCGCAGCGCCGCCTCGAAGTACTCCGGCACGTGTTCGAGGTTGACCACGTGCAGGGCCGCCCCGGGGGACAGCGCGGCGGCCAGGTCGGCGTAGACGGTGGCCGGCAGCGCGCCCGGGTGGACCAGGATCACCGGCGGCGCGCCCTCGGGGGCGGACCCCACGCGGGTCACCGTCCGGGCCGGCTTCCTATCGGGCCGTCGCATCGCGCTGCTTCTCCACGATGTAGCCGGCGAGCTCGTTGATGGTCGGGTGGTACCAGAGGGCGGTGGTCTCCAGCTCGAATCCGAGCCAGTTCTCCAGCTCGCCGGAAAGGACGAGCGCCTCGGTCGAGTCCAGGTCGAACTCGTCGAAATACTGGTCGGTGTCCACCTGTTCCGCCGGCACGCCGAGCCGGTGGGCAAGCTTTCCGACCAGCCATTCGCGGACCTCTGTCTCGGTCAGCTCGGCGGGCGCCGCGGTCACCTGGTTGTTCATCGCATTCCTCGCTACGGACCGTTTCTTAGCGTTCTTCTGAAAAGGGCGGGGATTCGGGCGGCCTAGGCGCGGGCCAGGGCGATTCCCGCCGTGCGGCGAACGGCCTCTGCCGCGGCCGCGCCGGAGTCGAAAGCCGATTCGTGACTGCCGATGATGTCGATTCCCATCTTCCGGGAGTGGAAATAGGAACCGGCGAGCTTGATACGGGAGTCGTCATTGTTGATCGTGTGGATGTCGCGCTGGAGCGCGCGCACCTCGGTGGTGAAGACGGGGTGCCGGTAGGCCATTTCCTGGATGACGGCGTCCTCGCGGATCGGCAGCGGGCAGTCCAGCGTGACGAAATAGTCGGCGCCGGCCCGCAGGTGCTGCAGCTCGTTGAGGTAGTACACGACCCACGACCGCTGGCCCTCGCCGTCGCCGACCCGGCCGTAGTTCCAGCTGCGCCACCGCTCCCGGTCGGCCGGCATCACCGAGGCGTCGGTGTGCAGGACGGTGCGGGTGCCGTGGTAGCGGATGACCTCCAGCCGCCGCTGGGCCGCGGTCGGCTCGGCGAGCACGGCCAGCGCGTCGTCGGCGTGCGTGGCGAGCACCACGTGGTCGAAGCGCTCGGGCCCGCCGGGGCCGTGCACGACGACCTGGTCGCCGTCCTGCGCGACCTGCTTGACCGGCGAGCCGAGCCGCAGGTCGGCGCCGGAGCGGGTGAGCAGGTCGGCCGCGCGGCGCACGTAGGAGACGCTGCCGCCGGTGACCGTGCGCCAGGGAGCGGTACGGCCGCCGAGCCCTTCGTGGCCGTGCGCGAAGAAGAAGGCGATGACCGTGCTCGCCGGCATCTCCCAGATCCGCTCGGCGGGCACCGACCAGGCGGCGGTGGCGATCAGCACCACGAAGCCGTACCGGAACGCGGCGCTGTAGCCGTTGCGGTCCAGGTACTCGCCGAGGGGGATGTCGGCGCGCTTCCTGACGAAGTCGCGCGGGGCCTCGGTCTGGAACCGGCGCGCCTCGCGCCACAGGCCGGTGAAATCGGCGTCGTAACGCCGGCCGATCTCCTCTTCCGTGAGCTCGAAATCCTCCGACACATAGCTGCGCCCGCGGTCCAGGTCGAAGAAGGAGAATCGACCCGGGTGGTCCTGCGTGGGCACGTCGAGTTCGCGGAAGAACTCGGTCAGCATGGGATAGTGCGCCTCGTTGTACACGATGAACGCCGTGTCGAGACCGAGGGTCTTCTCGCCCTCGCGCACCTCGATCGTGTTGGCGTGGCCGCCCAGCCGGGAATCGGCCTCGAACAATGTCACACGCGCGTCGTCCCGCAGGTGATACGCGGTGGACAAACCCGCTATCCCGCCGCCGACGACCGCCACTCGCGGAGTCACCCGTGCCTCCCGTGTCCGTCCCTGTTGCGCTTCTCACTAGTTAAGAGAGGCCGGTGGGCGGGCTGGATACACCTATGGACAGATTTCTTTGGAAATAGGCCCCCGCATCTGGAACGGCGTCTTACCGCAGGCATGATAAAGTGACCGGTCCGCGGTATGAACCGGTCACTTCATATGACATGGGGACGCGCCATTGGTCCGGGGCGGGAAACGCCCCCGCCGTGGGCGCGGAGGTGAGGAAGGCCCGACCGGGAGAGCGGATCGGGCGGCCGGCGCGAGTGGGATCGTGCCGACGCGCGGGGGCGCGTCAGCCGGCGAGTGCGGGTTCGGGCCGGACGCTCTCGCGCAGGCGGCGCAGGATCCGGTTCCGGGTGGGGCCGATGGAGCCGCGGGGCATGTCCAGCGCGGCGCTGATCTCGTCGTAGCTCATGGCCGGCTCGTGCATCAGCATGGCCAGCAACGCTTGGTGGTGCTTCTCCAGGCCGCGGAACGCCTCCAGCGTCCGGGGGTCCTGCCAGCGGTCGATGACGGCGTCCTCCACGGACACGGTGTCGTCGGGCCGGTCGTCGAACGGCGCGTAGTCCCCTACGGGCACGTGCCGCCGGTTCCGTTCGATGTGCTTGATCGCCTCACGGCGGGTTATCGTGACCAGCCACGACGCGAACTTGGCCGGTTCGCGCAGCCGGTCGATGTTCTCCACTACACGCAGCCAGGCGAGCTGGCAGACGTCCTCGCAGTCCGCCGCCCGTAATCGGAACGATCGGGCCACGGACCACACGACAGGGGTGTAGAGCTTGATGAGCTCCCCCCACGCCCGCTGGTCGCCCTCCCGGCACGCCGCCGCCAGCAGCTCGCGCGGGCTCGGGGAACCGGGCGTCCACGCCTCGGCGCCGTCCATCAGAGCTGCACCCCCGTGCGTGTCCGTCTCTCGCCTGGTTTCCTGAACGGCCGCTACCACTCGCCTGCCTCCCTCATGGAAACTCTCACGAATGACGGTAACATTGGTTGTGGCCAGATGCTTCCGCGAACGGCAGCAGCAAAAGTTAACACCCGGTAACACTTGACGCGACAGGAGTGGATCATTCGCTACGGTGCCCGAGGGACCCGGACGAGGAGCAGACACGTGGAGGGGGCGCGATGAGCAGTACGTCACGCCGGCAGAGGGTTCGCGACGCCACGCTGCGCGAGCTCATGGCCGTGAGCCGCGAGATCCTGACGACCCAGGGCGCCGAGGCCCTGACGATCCGCGCGGTGGCCCGCGAGATGGGGATGACCCCGCCGGGCATCTACCGCTACTTCGACAGCCATCGCAAGCTCATGGACGCGGTCATCGTCGACATCCTCGACGAGCTGACCGAGTACATCGCCTCCGCCACCGACGAGCAGGACAAGTCAGAAACGGCGCGCCGTCTCATCGCGGCCAGCCGAGCCCTGCGGCGCTGGGCCGTCGAACACGTGCCGGAGTTCCAGCTCGCCCTGGTCGTGGCCACCCCCGAGGACGACGATGCCGTGGTCAGGCAGGCGCGCGCCCAGGTCGGTGCGTTGTTCGGCGACATCTTCCTCCACGTCTGGCACGAGTACGGCACGTCCGCCACCGTGCCCGGCATCCATCCGGCGGCGAGCGAGGCCCTGGCCGACCGGCTGCTCGAACGGCTGCAGATCCCCCTGCCGTCGTCCGAGGCCGCGGTCGCCTTCACGCGCTGCTGGCTGCGCCTGTTCGGCATGGTCTGCGTGGAGTCGCTCGGGCTGACGCGGGTCATCGGGGACCACTCAGGCGCGCTGTTCGAGGCCGAGCTGTCCGACCTCGCCCGCATGCTCGGCCTCCCGGAGTCGGCGCTGGAGGCCGGCCGCTGACCGCCGGGTGAACCTGGAGCGCCGGGTCATCCCCGCTGACCTGCCGGAGTCCCCCCGGGACACCCGCCGGCGCGGGCGCGCCGCGATCACCGCGGGGGACACTGGGCCTGCGTGATCGGTTGCGACTGATGTCCCGACAGGAGAACCATGACCCCCCTGCAGCTCGGCCAGGAGACCCGGTGGATCGCCGGCGTCGTCCTGCTCACCATCGTGACCATCGAGTTCGGCGGCTGGTTCCTCACCAGGATCGTCCGCGGTGAGGTCCCGATGACCCCCTTCCAGCAGGCGTTCGCCCGGGCCGGGCACGCCCACGCCGGCGTCCTCGTCATCCTCAGCCTCGTCTGCGAGCTCTACGTCGACTCCACCGGCCTTGGCGGCGTCGCCCTGTGGGTGGCCCGGCTCGGCGTGCCCGCCGCGGCGATCCTCATGTCGGCCGGCTTCTTCGTCTCGTCCATCGGGCGCGACGTCACCCGGCCGAACCGCCTGATCATCCTGGTCTGGATCGGCGCGCTCTGCCTCGCCGCGGGTGTGCTGACGCTCGGCATCGGCCTGCTGACGAGCTGACCGGCCCGCGGCCAAGGCCCGCCCCTTCGGTGGGCGGGCCTTTCGCGTCAGGCCGGGGTACGGGACCGGGGCTGATGCCCGTTGGGCCGGGCGAGGAGCCGGTCGAGCTTGGCGTTGAGCACGGCCATGTCCTCCTTGAGCTCGCGCAGCTCGACCTCGGCCCGGTTCTCCGCGGGCGACGGCTCGGCGTCGTTCATGGCGTTCACGACGACGGCGATGAACAGGTTCAGCGCCACGAACGTGGACATCAGGATGTAGACGATGAAGAAGATCCACGCCCAGGGCTTGTGCTCCATCACGGTCTGCGCGGTGTTGCCCCAGTCATCGCCCGTCATGATCTGGAACAGCGTGAACAGCGACCGGGGCAGCTCGTCGAAACGATCCGGCGCGATGTCGCCGAACAGCTTGGTCGCGATCACCGCCGCGATGTAGATCAGCAGGACCAGCAGCCCGATGATCGAGGCCATGCCCGGGACGGCGGCCAGCAGCGCGCTCACCACGCGCCGCATGCTCGGCACCACCGACAGCAGCCGCAGGGCGCGCAGGATGCGCAGCGCGCGCAGGATCGACGTCGGCCCGGACGCCGGGATCAGCGCCAGCGTCACGATCACGGCGTCGAACCAGTTCCACGGGTCCTTGAAGAACGCCCCGCGGTAGGCGTACAGGCGCGCGGCCAGCTCCAGCGCGAAGATCCCCAGCGCCACCCTGTCGACCACGTGCAGGAAGCCGCCGGCCCGCTCCATCAGGGCGGAGCTGGTCTCGCACCCGATGGTGACGGCGTTCACGATGATGACCGCGATGATCACCCGCTGCGTCAGCCGGTTCTCCAGGACGGAACGAACACGCTCGTGTGGTGCCACCGGCTACCGCTTCCCATGAGTTCTGGTGAGACGAAGGTGCCTAGATTGTCCGACCAAGATCGGTAGCCGGGCACGGGAAACCACGAAAAGAGATCGCGATCACAGGGCGGGACGGTGCTAGTATTTGGGCGATCGTCCAATACACTCGCCCAAGGCGAACGACCAGAAAAGGTGAGGGATGCGCGCGACCACGGCCGATCGGGGCCGCGAGGTGCGTCGGCGGCTGCTCCACGTGGCCGCCGAACTGATCGCCGAGCGCGGCTGGACGGCGGTCAGCACCCGCCTGATCGCCGAACGGGCGGGCGTCACGCCCGGCGTGGTGCACTACCACTTCGCCTCGATGCGCGCCCTGCTCGCCGAGGCGGCGCTCGGCGTCATCCGCGACCTGGCCGAGCGGCTCGGCACGGGCCTGGACCAGGCGGGCACGCCCGACGAGGCGCTCGGGCTCATCGCCGGTTTCCTGCGGGACTACGACGGCACCGACCCGACGTCACTGCTGTTCGCCGAGACCTACCTGGCCGCCGGTCGCGACGACGACCTGCGCCGCGCCCTCGGCGAGGTCGTCGGCGGGCTCCGGCGGCGGCTGGCCGACCGGCTCGCCGCGCAGGGGGTGGCCGCGCCCGAGGCGACCGCGGCCACGTTGATCGCCCTCATCGACGGCATCGTGCTGCACCGCGCGCTCGGCCCCGGGCCCGACGCCGCGGACCTGATGGCCGTGCTGCGCCGCCTCGTCGCGCCCGGGTGAGCTTCCTCAGGAAGGGCTGGTGAGATCATGAAGGTGGTCGTCTGCGGAGCCGGCATCGCCGGGCTCGCCCTCGCGTGGCGCCTGCGCTCCCACGGCGCCGAGGTCGTGCTCGTGGAGAAGGCGTCCGGGCCCCGCGCCGAGGGGTACATGCTCGACTTCTTCGGCCCCGGCTACGACGCCGCCGAGGCCATGGGCGTACTGCCACGCATCCGCGAGCTCGGATACCGCGTGGACGAGATGACCTACCACGACCACAACGGCCGCACGCGCTCGCGTATGGCATACGCCCAGCTCGCCAAGGTCGTGCGGGGCCGCCTGACCAGCGTCACGCGCCCCGACCTCGAACGCGCCCTCCGCGAAGGGCTTCCCGCCGGAATCGACGTACGGTACGCCACCACGATCACCCGCATCGACGATCGTCCCGACGGCGTCACGCTCACCCTCACCGGCGGCGGCACACGTCCGGCCGGCTCCCACGCCGACGGCGTCACCCCCTCTGGCGTGGACGTGATCGACGCCGATCTGCTGGTCGGCGCCGACGGCGTGCACTCGTGGGTCCGCGCCCAGGTGTTCGGGCCGGAGCGGGAGCACCTGCGCTACCTGGGCTTCCACACCGCCGCCTACACGTTCCACGACCCGGACGTCCACGCGCGGGTCGCGGGCCGGTTCAGCCTGACCGACACCGTCGACCGGCAGATGGGCTTCTACGGCCTGCGCGACGGGCGCGTCGCCGTCTTCGCGGTGCACCGCGCCGCCGACCCCGCGCCACCCGCCGACCCCCGTGCGGCACTCCGGGAGGAGTACAGGACCCTCGGCTGGGTGGTGCCGCGCGCCCTGGCCGCCTGCCCGCCGCCCGACGAGGTGTACTACGACCAGGTCGCCCAGATCGACATGCCGGCCTGGAGCCGCGGCAGGGTCGCGCTGGTCGGCGACGCCGCGTACGCGGTGTCCCTGCTGGCCGGCCAGGGCGCTTCCCTCGGCATCGCCGGCGCCTGCCTGCTGGCCGACCTGCTGGCCGCGGACAGCCCCGTCGAGACCGCGCTGCGCGCCTACGAACAGGCCCTGCGCCCGGTGATCGCCGACAAACAGCGGGTGGCCCGCGACGGCGCACGCTGGTTCGTCCCCGCGACCACCGGCCGGCTCCGCCTCCGTCGCGCGGCCCTCAAGCTGTCCCACCTCCCACTCGTCAACCGTGCCGTGGCCACCACGATCGCCGGCAAACCCACCACGCTCACCGACCTGTAACGGCCTCCTCAGGCCCGCTCCCGGACGGCCAACGATGCGCGGGCCGTCCGTTCGCAGGGACGGCGTCCGGGACGCGTGCGGACCACGCGCCCCGGACATGGACGGGACCACCGCCCGGCGTGAAGGGCACGACGACGTCGGGACTACTTCTGGTCGAGCAGCCGCCGCATCGTGGCGATCTCCGCTTTCTGGCTCGTGACGATGGACGCGGCCATCTCCTTGGCGGGCGCGAAGCTCCCGCCCGTCCGTTCGTACTCGGCCATGGAGACCGCCCCCTCGTGGTGCTCGATCATCATGCGGAGGAACGCCCGGTCGAAGGCGGCGCCGGACATGCCCTTGAGCCGGCGCATGTCGCCGTCGGACATCATGCCCTTCATGTCGTGCCCCATCGACGCCATGTCCTGGGCGACCGGCATGTCCCAGCCGGCCAGCCAGCCGCTCATGGCCGCGATCTCGGGCCCCTGGGCCGCCTCGATCTGCTCGGCGAGCCGCTTGACCTCGGTACCGGCGGCCCGCGACGCCGCCAGCCCGGCCATCTCCACCGCCTGCCGGTGGTGGGGGATCATCATCTGGGCGAACATGACGTCCTGCCCGGAGTACGGCGGGGACGGCGTACCGCTGGGAGTGCCGGACGGCATCCCGGACGGCATCCCGGACGGCATCCCGGTGGGCATGTTGGTGGGCGACATCATCGGCGACATGTGGCCGCCGCCCGCCTGCGACTCGGGGCCGGTCTCGCCCGCGCCGCAGCCGGTGACGAGCACTCCGGCCGCCAGCAGGGCGGCGGGAACGGTGATGAAACGTTTCACGTGAAATACTCCGTGCTTGGATCCGGTTACTGTCCGTGGACGGCCGAGGCCGCCGCGGGGCATCTCACCGCCGAAGCACGCAGAGCCGCGCCAGAGTAGGCCCGCGCGGCAGAATCCCCGGGCCGGCCCAGGGAACGCCCCCGCCGCTCAGAGCCGGTCGGACGCTCAGGCCGGACCCGAGCACCCTGCTCACGAAGAACACCAACAGCCCGGCGAGAAGCAGCGCCAGGCACACCTCCCCGCCCCCGTGCCCCCCATGACCGGGCATCTGGCCACCGTGCGCCCCGGCCCGCACTCCACCGACCAGGAGGCCCACGCCGGCCGACAGGTCCATGGTGGTGGGCATGCCCGTACCGGCGGGCACGTCCGTGCTGGTCGGCATGTCCGTGCGGGCCGGCGGGTTCACGTCCGCCCGCGGATGCGCGCCGGTCCTCATGTCCCTGTCGGAGGTCATGGCCGCGCCATCGTGCAGGTTCAGGACGCCGGGCATCCGCACCGGCCCCGGAGTGGGCTGAATCCCGTGCATGGCGAACAACCCGGCGATGATGGCGAAGAGCAGAACAGGCCCCGCGATCGCCCGTGCGAGCGCCTTGGCCGTGCCCTCCATCACCACCATGTCAGGCTAACGGGTACGTGACGTGCCTCTTCCCCCGGCAACGACCGCGGCCACGAGCCCGCCCTTGCCTACGGCGAACAGTGGTCCTCCGGACGCAGCGCCGCGCGTTGCGCCGGGCTCAGGTGGTCGTCCCTGGGGGTGACGGCGTACGTGCCGGGGCCGGCGCGCCGCAGCGCGAGCGGGTCGGTGAGGTCCGGCCGGTGTTCCGCCGTGCCCAGGGCTTCGGCGGCGCGTTCCCTGGGCCAGCCCAGCGCCGCGGCCAGGTCGTCCACGGTGAGCGGCCGGGCGGCGTACACCAGCGCGGCGAGCGCCGTCAGCGCGTCACGCCCGGTCGTGCCGCTGGAGCCGCCGCCCATCTGCTCGCTGATCCGGCGGAAGAACCCGCCCATCCGTGCCAGGCGGTCCCCGGCGGGCGTGCCGTCGCCGAAGATCTCGACTCCCCACCGCGCGGCCTCCGCGACCTCCGCGTGCGCCCCGGTGTCCGCGCGCCACGCCCGGATCCACACGTCGTCGCCGACGAAGTACCTCTCGCGCCGCCCGCCCTGGTCGGGCTCGCGCCCGACCAGCTCCAGCGTCTCCAGGTGGGCGATGGCCTTGGACACCGACGCCGGGCTGACCCGCAGGCCGCGGACCAGCTCCGCGGCCGTCAGGCTTCCGGCGTCGGAGGTGATCAGGCAGACGAACACCCGGGAGGCCATGCGGGTCAGGCCGGTCCCGGCCAGCAGGCCCGCGAACCGCTCCACGAAGGCACGCGCCGCCTCGGACCGTTCGCCGGGCGGCGGCTCCGTGCCGTGGACGGACCTGCGCCTGCGGGCGCGGGTGCCCGCGGTCTGCTGGGCGTGGTCGGCCAGGTAGTCGCCGGGGCCGGCGTTGCGGGCGACCTCGCGGCTGATCGTGGACGTGGGCCTGCCGAGCCGCCGCCCGATCTCGGCGTACCCGAGCCCTTCGGCGAGCCAGGCCGAGATCCGGCGCCGGTCGTCATGAGTCAGCCTGCTTCCGGGCACTCCGCTCGCCTCCCGTCCGAACGCCTCGGTGCGTTCAGCCACACTACATTGCAACGCCCCCTCGGTGGCATTGCATTGAACGACAATGCTGTTGCAACGATTCTATGCATTCACCTGCGTATTCGCGGCTAGCCCATCGATTTATCGTTGACGGAGATGGAAACGCAACGTAGCCTTTTCTCGCTCGGAAAGTTCATGTCAGAGGTTTCGCATGACAGGGCATTCACCCCCGCAGAACCACGCAAAGGACACGGCTATGCACGTGATGGCGATTTCCGCGATCTCCGACGAGAACGGCTTCTGGAGCTCCCTGAAGAAGGCGCACGGCGGTCTGCCCCAAGGGGCGAAATGGACACTCGCGGTGGCGAGCACCGACGGCGCCAGGGCGGTGAACGTCATCGTGCACGACTCGCTCGACGACGTGCGCGCCTTCTTCGAGGGGTACGCCGCCCCGTTCGCCACCACGGAGTACTTCGAGGCCGACGCCGCCAACGCGGTCGGCCTCCCGAGATAGCGGCCGCCCCGATGACCGACGAACCGGATCTGACGCGCGTCCGCGCCCGGGTGACCGAGCTCCTCGCCGAGTACCGGATCCCGAGCGCGGCGATCGGCGTCCTCCACGACGGGCGGGTCACCGACTTCGCCGTCGGCCTGAAGAACCTGGAGACGCGCGAACCCGCGACGACCGACACCGTCTACCAGTGCGGATCCATGACCAAGACGTGGACCGCCCTCGCCTTCATGCGCTTCGTCGACGAAGGGAAGGTCGGCCTGGACGAGCCGGTGCGGACGTACCTGCCCGGTTTCCGGGTCGCCGACCCCGAGGTCAGCGCCAAGGTCACCCCCCGGCACCTGCTGAACCACACGAACGGCATCGAGGAGGACATCGGAGACCCCGGCGAGGGCGAGGACGTGTACGAGCGCATGGTCGCCACCATCGCCGACGCGCACCAGGTCCACCCGCTCGGCCACACCCACGGATACAGCGCCGCCCTCGGCTACGCGATCCTCGCCCGCGTCATGGAGGTGATCGACGGCAAACCGTGGGACGCCGTCATGCGCGACCGCCTGTTCGTCCCCCTCGGCCTGACGGCCACGACCACCTGGCAGGGGCAGGTGGACCCGGACCGGGCCGCCACGGGATACCTGATCCCGTCCCTCGACGAGGACCCGCTCCTCTCACCCGTGGCCCATCTACCCCGCTCGTTCGGCCCCGGAGGCAACATCGCCTCGACCGCCCGGGAGGTACTCGCGATGGCGCACGTCCTCCTCAACGAGGGACAGGCGCCGGACGGCACCCGCGTCCTCTCGCCGGAGGCCGTCCGCGAGATGACGCGATCCCGCGTGCCGATACCCGACCCGTACACCTTCGGGCCGGAATGGGCCCTCGGCCTGATCGTCTGCGACTGGCACGGCGAGACCGTCTACGCGCACGACGGCAGCACCATCGGCCAGCACGCCCGCCTGCGCGTCCTGCCCGGCTCGGGCACCGCCATCACGATGCTGGCGAACGCGGGACCACGCGACGGCTTCTACCGGAAAGTGTTCGACGAGATCCTCTCCACCCTGAACCTGACCACGATCCCCGCCCTGCCGGCCCCCGACCCGGCGCTCATCCTCGATCTCTCCCGCTACGAAGGCGCCTACGAGCGCCCCGGCATCCGCTACGAGGTACGCGCCGAAGCCGGGAGCCTCGCCCTCACCCTGGTCCAGAACCCCGTGCAGGCCGCCTTCCTCCGCCAACCAGAACGCGTGAGATACGAACTCCGCCCCATCAGCGAAACCCACTTCCTGATGCTCCCCGACGACCCCCGAGAAGACCCCCAGACCGTAGCCATCTACGACTTCACCGACGGCCCGGCCCGCTACCTCCACACCAACTGCCGCGTGAACCCGAGAACCACCGACCCCACCCCCCGGTAAGCGGCGGCCCGATGGATATGTCCATGTTTGGACCTTGAGGGGTGGCTTCGCGGGGTGACGGGCCAAGTCTCGACATGTGCGCCGTACCCCGGCCGTCCCATCCACATACCCCCGACGCCCACCCCGTCCACATCCACGAGATCGCCTTCCAGGTCACCGACCGCCGAGGCTTCGACCACGGCATCCGCCCTCCCGAGCCCTGGGAACGCGGCGACAAGGACACCGTGATCGCCCATCCCCACCAGACGACCCGCCTCAAGGCCCACTTCGACCGCCCCGGCCTCTTCGTCTGGCACTGCCACGTCCTCGAACACGAGGACAACGAAATGATGCGCCCCTACCGCATCGGCCCCTGACCGGCGGTGCGTCCACCGGCGGTGATACGTCCGGCCGTCAGCCCCTCTGGCGCCCGGTGGCCGGGTGCTCGATGTGGGCGTCCGGCCCAGGAAAGACCAGGCAATCATGATCCTGATCGAGCCAGTGCACGTCATACGGCGGCGACCCGTCGTCATGGTGCAGCCCCGT
This sequence comes from Sphaerisporangium siamense, assembly GCF_014205275.1. NCBI lineage: Bacteria > Bacillati > Actinomycetota > Actinomycetes > Streptosporangiales > Streptosporangiaceae > Sphaerisporangium > Sphaerisporangium siamense. Next base: position 682,753 of record NZ_JACHND010000001.1, on the reverse strand, counting down.
GATGACGCCGACACGACGATGACTCCCCGGCCGCGTCCCCTCAAGAACCAGCCGATCCCCGACTTCAGCCTTCATGTCCGCCTCCTCCCCTCACCCTTCACCTTCCCATCCACTCCCGGCCGGAACAGGTGCCAGACGTCCCATCAAGGCGAAGCGTCATGATTCTCGAGGGACGGCGCCCGCCAGAGATCGAAGGTCAGCTCGTCCGCGACACCGTCCCAGTCGACGAACCCAGTGGTGACCCCACGTCGCCAGGGTAGCCGGACCCCTTGATCGCACCGTGCCCGATCGTGCGGCGCGGAGGGTGGCCCTCCGAGGGCTGGCCCGCGCACGGCCTGACTGCCGGCAGCGGTGCCGCTTGATTGTGGTGTGCATGGAGAACGCTGACGCGGCGTTCGGGGCAGGCGTTGCTGGTATGGGGGCTGCCTGTGGTGGCGGCGATACCTATGGGCAAGGACGCCTTCATGGCGCCTCGGCGTTCATGGTCGTCCGCCTGTAACTTTCCCGCCGATATGTTTCACCACGGCTCGACCGAACCGCGGGTCGGCGTCGGCGACCAGAAGCCAATTACGTCCGCGGACTCGATAGCCGCGGGGAACGTCCTGCGTAAGGGAGCGGGGCAACTTATAGCCTGGGTCGACGGTATAGAATATGACATCTGCGGTGCCGGTGTTACACAGTCCAGTATGTAATTCATTCGTAGTGGTGTGGAGTCTCTCCTCGCAATTGATTCGCAGGTCGTTCACCAGAATAAGGATGTCCCTGGGTGACGTGAAGGTTCCACCATCAGTGCGCCGTGCGAAGCTCCTGGCCTTCCCGTCGGGGGAATGTGGAAACCACAACTTCGTGGACTCTGGAACGCTGTGCTTGGTGGTAACGGCGACAGGGTGACGTTCACCCGAAGGGCTTCGGCCGTACAGTCCCACTGCTGCGGCAACAGCGCCTGCGCTGAGGACAATCGTCGATAACCCGATCAGAATTTCCCTTGCCCTGATGAGCTGTCTCCTTATTCGCGCTGGACCAACTGCCCTGCGGACTCCCGTGACCCGGGCGGTGAGGCAGATGTTGAACTGTCGACGTACCACTCCATCGGTGTAGGCGAGCGGCCACCTCGGCCTACTTCAGGATGCGACTTAGGTCACTTCCCGGGGCGAAATGCGCGAGTCGGCTCGGATCCCGAGCTGTCTCCATGTCCTCTTCCCAGCCGACGGCGAGGGTCACGATGTAATCCCGAATGCCGGCGCTCTCCAGGATCAGGCACCGTGACCGCTGATCGATACCGCTGTTCTCCGCGTGAATCCAGCTCGCCTCCTCTTGGGTGGCGCATCGGATGACGAGGCCGTGGTATGCGTGTTGGAGTTTCGTCACTCTCACCGGCTTGAAAAGGACGTCGATTCGGGACTGGTCTCCTTCACCGCGTGTGGCCGTCGATGTGCGAAGCAAGAGTTGACCATGACTGACGGTGTAGGCCCAGACGCTGAAGTAACGGTCCGAGCGGAAAAGTTCGGTGCCTGGTACGAACTGATCATCGGTGTTGAGCCACGCGCGTGCGAGCATACGATAGATCTTGTCACTGCCCCTGTGACTACCAAACCAATCCGGGATTCCTAGTCATTAGATCACGATAGTTATGCCATTTTCGGCCATCTCCTCGCGCGTGAACGTCAATCTGGTATCACGTGGACCTGCACGGTGATCCGGACGCGAATCCGCCCGTCCCGCCTCATCTGGCCGTATGGCGGTCGGCACGCGCAGGAGGCGACACCAAGGCCCGCAAGTCCCGGCGCACCCCTGCTCTGTCCAAGCGGTGCATCACACGTTCGGCGCGACGGGCGGCGTCGCCATGGATCAGATCTTCGGGCAGCAGTGCACCTGTGGGCTGGGGGCGGTAGGCACTCAGCTGGTCACCCGGTAACGCAGAAGGCCGGGTCCGAAGATCGGAACCGGCCTTTGAGCTGGTACTGCTGGGTCGGGGTGGCGGGATTTGAACCCACGGCCTCTTCGTCCCGAACGAAGCGCGCTGCCAAGCTGCGCTACACCCCGGTGCACTGGCTGTTTTGCTTGTGCTCGCATGAGTCTAGCGGACTTTGGCGGTGCTCGCGTCACCCTGGAGGGTGATCGAGGAGGGTCAGGGGCGGGCGGGGCGGCGGGGGACGAGGGTGAGCAGGGTGGCCTCCGGGGGGCAGGAGAAGCGGACGGGGGCGAAGGGGGAGGTGCCGAGGCCCGCGGAGACGTGGAGCCAGGCAGAGTCGTGCCTGTGGAGGCCCTTCACGCGGGCGCGGTCGATGCCGCAGTTGGTCACCAGGGCGCCGTAGAAGGGGATGCAGAGCTGGCCGCCGTGGGTGTGACCGGCGAGGAGCAACTGGTAGCCGTCGGCGGCGAAGCGGGACATGTTGCTGGGCTCGGGGGAGTGCATGACCCCGAGGCGCAGGTCGGCCTCGGCGGGGGTGGGGCCCGCGATCTCGTCGTAGCGATCGCGGTTGATGTGCGAGTCGTGGATGCCGCCCACGAAGACGTCCAGATCGCCCACCTTGATGCTGGCGGTGGTGTTGTTCATGTCCAGCCAGCCCGCCGCCGTCATGCCCTCGCCGAGCTCCGGCCAGGGCAGGTCGGGGACGCTGCGCCGGCTGTCGCCCTTGGACGAGCGCCACAGGTAGCGGGCGGGGTTCTTGAAGTGCGGCGAGTACAGGTCGTTGGACCCGTAGACGAACAGGCCCGGACGTGCCAGCAGGGGCTCGACGGCGCGCAGATAGGCCGGGACGGCGTCCGGGTGGGCGATGGTGTCGCCGGTGTTCACCACGAGGTCGGGTTCGAGGGCGTCCAGCGAGCGGACCCAGTTGATCAGGCGGGTGCGCCCCGGCGTGAGATGCAGGTCGGAGAGCTGGAGAATGCGCACCGGACGCTGCCCCGGCGGGAGGACCGGCACGTCGAAGCGGCGCAACCGGAACCAGTTGCGCTCGACGACGGACGCGTAGCCGAGCCCGGCGACGCCGAGACCGAGCAGGGACAGGGGTATCGCGGCAGCTTTCCTCACCCCTTCATGATGCCCGAGCCCACCCGCCCCCGCCTCCTCACGGCAAGATGGTCGCCATGAGTGCTTTGAAGGACAAGCTGAAGGCCGATCTCACTACGGCGATGAAGGCGCGGGACGAGCTGCGGACGCGGACGATCCGCATGGCTCTGGCGGCCGTCAGCACGGAGGAGGTCGCGGGTAAGGAGGCCAGGCAGCTCTCGGACGACGAGGTCGTCAAGGTGCTGACCAAGGAGGCCAAGAAGCGGCGGGAGGCGGCGGAGGCCTTCGCGGGGGCCGGCCGGGCCGAGCAGGCGCGGGCCGAGCAGGACGAGCAGGGCGTCCTTGAGGAGTATCTGCCGGCGCAGCTCAGCGACGAGGAGCTCGATCGTCTGGTCCAGGAGGCGATCGCCGAGAGTGGCGCCGAGGGGCCGAAGGCGATGGGCCAGGTGATGAAGGTCCTCAACCCCAAGGTCGCCGGCCGCGCGGAGGGCGGCAGGGTCGCCCAGGCGGTCCGCGCCCACCTGGCCGGCTGAGGGACGGACGGACGTCGTTCGCGGGAGGGATGCGGGCTCAGGCCGTCCGCGCCCGCCTCACCGACTGAGGGACGGACGTCGTCGGCTGAGGGACGGCCACCTACCAGTGCGCCGGCCGAGGGGCCGGGCACGGGTCCCAGGCGGGCTGGAGGCGTGGGACACAAGCCGAAGGGGCCCGCCGCGGTGTGATGGCCGTGGCGGGCCCCTTCGGCTGTGTGGAGCCGGGGCTGGGTCAGTCCCGGGCGATGCCAGGGGTGACGGGGTAGATGCCGGTGCCGCCGCCGCCGGTGGGGATGTCGGGGATGTTAGGGATGTCCCCGCCGCCGTCGTTGCCGTTCGGCACCTCGAACGGGCCGCCGTCCTCGCCGTGGGTCTTGCGCGGCGGCTTGGGCGCGCAGGCGCCGCTGCATCCGCCGAACTGGCTCATGTCCGGCGACGTGAACGACGAGGCCTCGATGCCCTTCAGCGCCTTGAGGAACGTCTCCTTCCAGATGCGCCCGGAGATCGTCGCGCCGAACACCTCGCCGTAGTAGCGGCCGCCGATGCGGATGTTGCGCAGCGGGTGGGTGTAGGAGCCGCGCGGGTCGCCCAGGCTGACGGCGCCCGCCAGGTCGGGGGTGTACCCGGCGAACCAGGCGGTCATGGAGCCGTCGGTGGTGCCGGTCTTGCCCGCCGCGTCGCGGCCGATGCCGCCGACGCCGGACATGGTGCCCTTGGTGAAGACCCCGGACAGGATGCCGCTGACGGCGTCGGCGACCTTCTCGTCGAGCGCCTGCTTGCAGTCGGGCTTGAACTGGGTCTTCTTGCCGGTGCGGTCGGTGATCGAGGTGATCGCCATCGGCTTGCAGTAGCTGCCGCGGGAGGCGAACGTGGCGTAGGCGGCGGCTACCGTCACCGGGTCCATCTCGTTGACGCCGAGGGTGAAGGTCTCGACCTCGCTCAGCTTGCGGCCGTCGGCGCGCTTGATACCGAGGTCCTTGGCGGTCTTGACGACGTCGCAGAGCCCGACCTTCTGCTCCAGTCGGAGGAAGAAGGTGTTCACCGAGCCCCAGGTGCCGGTTCTGAGGGTCTTGAACCCGCCGCCACCTTCGGAGTTGTGGGCCACGTGGCTGGGGTCGCCGACGTTCTCGCCCTTGCAGTTCTTGAAGTCGCTGTACCCGCCGGCCTGGTAGCTGCTGCCCGAGTTGATGCCGTCGTCGTAGCGCATGCCCTCTTTCAGGGCCGTGGCCAGCGTGAACGCCTTGAACGTGGACCCGGCCTGGAAGCCGGTGCCGCCGCCGTGCGCGACGTCGGCGACGAGGTTGTAGTTCGACTCGTTCTTCTTCTTGCTGCCGCCGAACTTGCGGCTCGCGGCCATGGCCTTGATGGCGCCGGTGCCGGGCTCGATGAGGGCCTCGGCGGCGACGGGCTTGTCGGAGGCGTGGACGAACTTCTTGATCGCCTTCTCGGCGGCCTTCTGCATCTTCGTGTCGAGCGTCGTCCTGATGACGAGGCCGCCCCGGTTGAGGAACTCCCGGCGGGCCTTCTCGGTCTTGCCGAACTGCGGGTCGTTGAGGATCTCGTGCTGGACGTACAGGCAGAAGTAGGGGTACTTGCTCTGCTCACACCCGCCGGGGATGGCGATGTCCTTGTACGTCAGCTTCTTGGTCTTGGCCTCGATCGCCTGCTGTGTCGTGATCTTGCCGAGCTCGGCCATGCGGTCCAGGACGACGTTGCGCCGGGCCAGCAGGGCGGCCCTCTGCTGCTTGCCGAGGTTGGGGTCGGTCGCGTTGGGGTTCTGCACGGCCCCCGCGAGCGTGGCGGCCTCTTCGAGGTTCAGCTCGGAGGCCGGCTTGTCGAAGAACCGCTTGGACGCGGCCTGGATGCCGTACGAGCTGGCGCCGAAGTAGGCGATGTTCAGGTACTTCTCAAGGATCTGGTCCTTGGTGTTCTGCTGCTCGACCGCCATGGCGTACCGCAGCTCGTTGAGCTTGCGCGACACGGTCGGGGCGATGGCCGCGGCCTTCTCCTCCTCGGTCTCGGCCTTGTTGAAGATCACCTGCTTGACGTACTGCTGGGTGATCGAGGAACCGCCCTGGGCCACGCCGCCGGACTGGAAGTTCTTCATGAGAGCGCGGACGGAGCCTTCGAGGTCGAGGGCGCCGTGCTCGTAGAAGCGGAAGTCCTCGATGGCGATGATGGCCTGGCGCATGATGGGCGCGACCTTGTCCAGCTTCACTGATTCGCGGTTCTGGTAGTAGAACTGCGCGAGTTTCGCGCCGCTGGCGTCGCGGATCACCGTCTTCTCGGGAAGCAGGGGCTCCTCGAGGTCTTCGGGTTTGAGATTGAGCACGTCAGTGGTGCTCTTGACGCCCATGCCGGCACCGCCCACGGCGGGCAGGGCGATCGCCGCGGCCAGGACGCCCGCGGCCACCGCGGCTCCGAGCAGCCGCAGCAGGTTCCCGAACACGGACCCGTGAGCTTTACCTTGAGCTTGCACGAGTCCAAGGGTATGCCGAACCCATGACTCAATAGGTACCCAAAGTCCATTTCGCATTGACTCGCCCGCTACCCGGCTCGGAGATGACTAGTCATTCCCGGCCACATGGCCTGACATGACCATGTGGGAAATTGACCCGCCCGGGGTCTGTCGGTCCCAACGTCTGGTTGCGTACGTTCTCCTCTGCGGCAACTGAATAAGGAGGCTCGACGCCCGCGCCCGTCGGCCGCCAAGTGACGACTGACCACCTATAGGGGAGTGGGGTCGAAATGTGGATCACGGATTGGACCTCCCGTGCCGCCTGTCGAGGTGCGGATCCTGACGCGTTGTTCGTGCAGGGTGCCGCGCAGAACAGGGCGAAGCTCATCTGCCGAGGATGCCCGGTCCGTACGGAGTGCCTCGCGGACGCGCTGGACAACCGCATCGAGTTCGGTGTCTGGGGGGGCATGACCGAGCGAGAGCGCCGGGCGCTGCTCAGGCGGCGGCCGGATGTGACCTCCTGGCGCGACCTTCTGGAGGTCGCCAAGGAGGAGTACGAGCGGACCAACGAGCTGATCGCCGGCTGAGTTCAGGAGCGGGGGGCGGCGTCGCCTCGCGCTCCGACGACACGACAGAGGGGCTGACGGTTCAGCCCCTCACTGGCGTAACCGGGTCAGAACCGACCTTCCGGGAGAGCACGGCGATCACGGTCGCCGTCCGCCCGCCGGTCACGAGGACAGAAGCTCGCCGATCCGACGCAGGCCGGCGAGGTCATGGACGTCCTCCGGCATCGCGGGAACCTCGGAGATCGGCACGGTGGGGTGTGCCGAGGCGAAGTGGTCGCGCTCCCGGTGCTCGCGAGCGGCGAGTTGCATCCGTCCGGCGTGCAGCCGCAGCACGGCGGCGGTCAGCTCGTGCTCGCCACGCGCTTCCAGATCTTCGGCGGCGGCCGTACTGCGCGCGGCCGAGAGGGCCGGCGCCGGAGATCGATGCACCCGGTTGATCACCAGGCCCGCCAGGGGCATGCGCTCCTCCGCGAGCCGTTCCACGAAGTACGACGCCTCCCGCATCGCGTCCCGCTCGGGCGCGGCGACGACCACGAAGGCGGTGCCGGGGGCCTGGAGCAGGCGGTAGGTCTGCTCCGCACGCTGCCGGAACCCGCCGAACACGGCGTCGAGCCCGGCGACGAACGTCTGGATGTCCTTGAGGAACTGCGCGCCGAGGATCTTCGTCAGCACCCCGGCCACCAGGCCGAACCCGGCGTTGAGCAGCTTGAACGCGCTGCGGCCCCCGGCCTTGGCCGGAGCCGTCAGGATGCGGATCAGCCGCCCGTCCAGGAAGCGGCCGAGCCGCTCGGGGGCGTCGAGGAAGTCCAGCGCGGACCGCGACGGGGGCGTGTCGACGATGATCAGGTCCCATTCGTCCGAGCGGCGCAGCTGGCCGAGCTTCTCCATGGCCATGTACTCCTGCGTGCCGGAGAAGCTGGACGACAGCGACTGGTAGAAGGGGTTCGTGAGGATCTGCCGGGCGCGCTCGGGGTCGGCGTGCGCCTCGATGATCTCGTCGAAGGTCCGCTTCATGTCGAGCATCATGGCGTGCAGCTCGCCCGTCCCCTTGACGCCGGCGACCGGCCGCGGGGTGTTGTCCAGCTCGGTGAGCCCCATGGACTGCGCCAGGCGGCGCGCCGGGTCGACGGTGAGCACCACGACGCGACGCCCCCGCTCGGCGGCCCGCAGCGCCAGCGCCGCCGCCGTCGTCGTCTTGCCCACCCCGCCGGAGCCGCAGCACACCACGATGCGGGTGCCCTCGTCGTCGAGGATGGCGTCGAGGTCGAGGACGGGCGAGACCCGGCGGCCGGTGTGGGCGGCCTGGCCGGTCGGGTCCGGGATGGTCGTGGTCATGACGGGGAGGTCCTCCGGTGGGGGCTTCGCCTGACGATGTGCCCGATGTGCCCGACGTTCACGCCGCTCCCTGCGCGCGGATGGCCTGCGCCAGCTCGTGCAGCCCGGCCAGGTCGGCGCCGTCGGTCAGCAGCGGCAGGTCATAGCGCGGGATCTTGGCTCGGGCCAGCGCACGGCGCTCGCGCCGTTCCAACGACGTGCGCCGGGCATGCTCGGCGATCTCGGCGGCCAGGGCCTCGGCGATCGCGGACGCGTCGGCGGGGCCGTCGGCGAGCCCGGCGGCCTTGAGCCCGAGCGCCAGCTCGCCCGGGTCGAAGGAGCCCTTCGCGGCGGCGTCCAGGGCGACCTTGGGCAGCAGCTCGGGGCGCACCATGTTGATGAAAACGCCGCCCACGGGCAGGTTGGCGGCGCGCAGGCTCTCGACGCCGTCAAGGGTCTCCTGAACGGGCATCTCCTCCAGCAGCGTGACGAAGTGCACGGCGGTCTCGGGCGAGGCCACGACGCCGCGCACCAGGTCGGCGTGGTTCTTGACCGGGCCGATGCGGGCGAGCCCGGCGACCTCGGAGGTCACGTTGAGGAAGCGGGTGATCCTGCCGGTGGGCGGCGCGTCCATGACGACGGCGTCGTACAGGCGCCTGCCCGACTTGTCGCGGCGGCGCACGGCCTCGCTGGTCTTGCCGGTGACGAGCACGTCGCGCAGGCCGGGGGCGATGGTTGTCGCGAAGTCGACCAGGCCGATCTTGTTGAGCGCCTTGCCCGCGCGCCGCATGCCGTAGAACATCTCGACGTATTCGAGCATGGCCTCTTCGGGGTCCACGGCGAGGGCGTAGACGTCGCCGCCGCCCGGGGCGACGGCGATCTTGCGCTCCTCGTAGGGCAGTGGCGGGGTGTCGAAGACCTGGGCGATGCCCTGCCGTCCTTCGACCTCGACGAGGAGGACCTTCTTGCCGCCCGCGGCGAGGGCCAGTGCCAGGGCGGCGGCCACCGTGGTCTTGCCGGTGCCACCCTTGCCGGTGACGACGTGCAGCCGCACGCCGTCCCAGTCGATGTCGCGAGCGCTCACGTCTCGAAGGCTACCCAACGGTCACTTGGCGATTCGCCGTTCCCCACCCCCTCGACACCCGCCCGTCGCCCATGACCGGCGAAAAGCCCTACACCAGGGGCTTTTCCGGTCATCGTTGATAGTTTGCAAAAGGTCCCCGCCCGGGACCCGGCCGCCCCCGATCCGTCTACAGTCTCACCATGAACAGCTTCGAATACGCGACGGTCCCGCTGCTGACCCATGCCACCAAGCAGATCCTCGACCAGTGGGGCGAGGACGGCTGGGAGCTCGTCACCGTCATCCCCGGCCCGAACGCCGAGCAGCTCGTCGCCTACCTGAAGAGAGTGAAGCAGTGAGCACACCCGAGGAGCGGCTGGCCGGGCTCGGCCTGACGTTGCCCGAGGTCGTGCCGCCGCTGGCCGCGTACGTGCCGGCCGTGCGCACGGGCGATCACGTGTACACCTCGGGCCAGTTGCCGCTGGTGGACGGCAAGCTCGCCGTCACCGGCAAGGTCGGCGCCGACCTGGACGCCGACCTGGCCAAGGAGCAGGCCCGCGTCTGCGCGCTGAACGCGCTGGCGGCGGTGGCCTCGGTGGCGGGCGGCCTGTCCAACATCGTGCGCATCGTCAAGGTGGTCGGCTTCGTGGCGAGCGCTCCGGGCTTCACCGGCCAGCCGCAGGTGATCAACGGAGCCAGCGAGCTTCTGGGCGAGGTGTTCGGGGACGCCGGGCGGCACGCGCGCAGCGCCGTCGGCGTCGCGGTGCTGCCGCTGGACGCCCCGGTCGAGGTGGAGCTGATCGCCGAGGTGAGATGAACGGCATCCCGCTGCGCGGCGAGTCCGGTGTGCGGGCGCGGGCGATCCTCGCCGGTGAGATCGCCCCCGTCCCGGCCAGGGACGCCGCGACCGTCGTGCTGCTGCGCCCCTCGGGCGGCGGCGTAGAGGTCTACCTGCTCAGGCGCAGCACGAGCATGAGCTTCGCCGCCGGGGCGTACGTCTTCCCCGGCGGCGGCGTGGACCCGCGTGACGCCGACCGCCGGGTGGCCTGGGCGGGCCCCTCCCCGGAGGTGTGGGCGCGCGCGTTCGGCGCGGACGCCACGACGGCGCGCGGGCTGGTCTGCGCGGCCGTGCGCGAGACGTTCGAGGAGTCCGGCGTGCTGCTGGCGGGGCCGAGCCCGGACACGCTGGTCGCCGACACCACCGGCGACGACTGGGAGGCCGACCGCGAGGCGCTGATCGCCCGTGAGCTGTCGCTGGCGGAGTTCCTGGACCGGCGTGGCCTGGTGCTCAGGACCGACCTGCTGCGGCCCTGGGCGCACTGGATCACGCCGGACGTCGAGAGCAAGCGGTTCGACACGCGGTTCTTCGTGGCGGCGCTGCCGCCGGGCCAGCGCACCCGCGACGTGGGCGGCGAGGCCGACCAGGTGGCGTGGATGCGCCCCGGCGAGGCGCTGCGCCGGGCGGACGCCGGAGAGATCTTCCTGATGCCCCCGACGATCCGCACGCTGACGGAGGTCGCGGCGTTCGAGGACGTCGCGTCGGTCCTGGCCAGCGAGCGGCGGGTCGTGACCTTCCAGCCGCGCGCCGCCGAGGTGGAGGGCGAGATGTGGCTGGTCATCCCCGAAGGTCATGATGGGGTGTCATGAGCGGCCTGCGAATCCCCCTCGGCGGTCCGGACGGCTCCGGCACCACGCGCGCGACCGGCGTGCTCGCGCCCAACGCCTCGCCCATGACCCTGGACGGCACCAACACCTGGGTGATCGGCGAGCCTGACGCCGCGACCGCGCTGGTCGTCGACCCGGGGCCGGACGACGAGCGGCACCTGCGCCGCGTCGCCGGCCACCTGGGCGACCGGCGTGTGGCCGCGATCCTGCTGACCCACGGGCACGAGGACCACAGCGGCGGCGCCGCGCGGTTCGCCCGCATGGTCGGCGCGCCGGTGCGCGCCCTGGACCCCCGGCACGTCCTCGGTGACGAAGGGCTCTGCGACGGCGACGTGGTGACCGGCGGCGGCGTCGAGCTGCGCGTCGTCGGCACGCCGGGGCACTCGTTCGACTCGCTGTGCTTCTGGCTGCCCGCCGACGAGGCGATGCTGACCGGCGACACGATCCTCGGCAGGGGGACGACGGTGATCGCCCCCGACGGCGACCTCGCCGACTACCTGCGCAGCCTGGACCGGCTGCGGGCCGGCGCGGAGGTCACCGCCGCCAAGGCCCTGCTGCCGGGGCACGGCCCGGTGCTGCCCGAGCCGATCGCCGCGCTGGACGCCTACATCGCCCACCGGCGCCAACGCCTGGACCAGATCGCCCGCGCACGGCGGGACGGCGCGGGAACGCCCGCCGAGATCGTCGCGATCGTGTACGCGGGGTTGGAGGAGGACCTGCAACCGGCGGCCGAGATGTCGGTGCGGGCGCAGCTCGCCTACCTCGACGGCGCGTGACCGGCGGCGTCCGGCGCGCTCAGCGGGAGCGGGCGTAGAGGCGGTCGGCGTCCATGATGACGACGGCCTTGGCCTCGATGCGCAGCCAGCCGCGCTGGGCGAAGTCGGCCAGCGCCTTGTTGACGGTCTCGCGGGAGGCGCCGACGTACTGCGCCAGCTCCTCCTGGGTGAGGTCGTGGTGGACCCGCAGGCCCTCCTCGGTGCGCTGGCCGAAGCGCTCGGCCAGGTCGAGCAGCGCCTTGCCGACCCGTCCGGGGACGTCGGTGAAGACCAGGTCGGCCATGACGTCGTTGGTGCGCCGCAACCGCTGGGCGAGGGCGCGCAACAGGTGGAGGGCGACCTCGGGACGCCCGGTCAGCCATGGCCGCAGGTCGTCGTGCCCCAGCCCGGCGAGCCGGACGTCGGTGAGCGCGATGGCGCTCGCCGTACGGGGACGCGGGTCGAACAGCGAGAGCTCGCCGAACATCTCGCCTGGTCCGAGCACGCTCAGAAGGTTCTCGCGGCCGTCGGGGGCGGTGCGGATCAGCTTGATCTTCCCGTCCAGGACGACGTAGAGCCTGTCGCCGGTCTCGCCCTCACTGAACAAGGTCTGGCCCTTGTGGAGCTGGACCTCGGTGATGCTCGTGCGGAGCGCGGCGGCACCCTCGCGGTCGAGCGCGGCGAACAAAGGGGCCTTACCCAGCACGTCGTCGGTATTCACGGTGCCTCCTCGTTCCAGTGTCGCGCCCGCACGACTGCGCACCACGCCTGGGGGGCGCGCGCTGTTAGACATTGTGACGTACCGCATCAAGGGAGTCTCATGGAGCCCGTCCGCGTAGGCTGTCGGGGTGCCCCGCAAAGTGACCTCCGCTGGGGAGTCCCGGCTCGCCCTGGTGCGCCGAGCCCGGCGAATGACCCGAATCCTGGCGGAAACCTATCCCGATGCCCACTGCGAACTCGACTTCGGCAACCCTCTTGAGCTGCTGGTCGCGACGATTCTCTCCGCGCAGTGTACGGACAAAAGGGTCAACATGGTTACTCCCGTACTCTTTGCCAAATATCGGACAGCGGCTGACTACGCGGGCGCCGATCGCGAAGAGCTGGAAGAGATCATCCGGTCGACGGGCTTCTTCCGCGCCAAGGCCAACAGCATCATCGGCATGGCCCAGGTCGTGTGCGAGCGCTACGGCGGCGAGGTCCCCGGCAAGCTCAAGGATCTGGTCACGCTGCCCGGCGTCGGCAGGAAGACCGCCAACGTGGTGCTCGGCAACGCCTTCGACGTCCCCGGCATCACGGTGGACACCCACTTCCAGCGGCTCACCCGCCGCTTCGGCTGGACCACCGAGACCGACCCCGTCAAGATCGAACACGCCGTGGGCGAGCTGATCCCCAAGAGCCAGTGGACCGACATGTCCCACTACCTGATCTGGCACGGCCGCCGCATCTGCCACGCGCGCAAGCCCGCCTGCGGCGTGTGCCCGCTCGCGACCCTCTGCCCGTCCTTCGGCGAGGGCCCCACCGAGCCCGACAAGGCCGCCAAGCTGGTGCGCACCGGGCCCTTCTCATAGGACGGTGTGCCGGGGCTCCCGGCCGGAACCTGGCGGAACTGCGGGGAAGCAGCCGCGCGGCGCCGATGTTGCTCCCCGCAGGAGGTATGGCATGAGTGATCCCGTCCCCGGCTGGCTGACCGACCTGGCGGCGAACGCCGCCGACCACCCCGTCCCCGCGCCCCTGCGGCCTCCCGCCTCCGGAGGACGCGCCGCGGCGGTCCTCCTGCTCTTCGGCCGGTCGTCCGACGGCCCCGACATCCTGCTGATCCAGCGCAGCGCCCGGGGACGCAACCACGCGGGCCAGCCCGCCTTCCCCGGCGGAGGAGTCGACCCCGGCGACGGCGGCCCCGTGGGCGCCGCCCTGCGCGAGGCCGAGGAGGAGACCGGCCTGGACCGCGCCGGGGTCCGCGTGCTCGGCACGCTGCCCGAACTGTACGTCTGGCGCAGCGACAACCGGGTGACGCCCGTGCTGGCCTGGTGGCACACCCCCTGCGCCGTGCACGCCGCCTCGCCGGACGAGGTGGACGCCGTGGCCCGAGTGCCCCTCGCCGAGCTGGCCGACCCCGGCAACCGCCTCGGCCTGCGCCTTCCCGGCGGCTACGCCGGCCCCGCGTTCCGGGTGCGCGGCATGCTCGTCTGGGGCTTCACGGCCGGCGTCCTGAACGACGTGCTGACGCTGACCGGCTTCGCACGCCCCTGGGACGACGGCAGGGTGGAGGACCTCCCGCCCGAGGTGCTCAGGCTCGCCCGCCGCTAGGGGAGGATCAGCCCGAGCGCCGCCCAGTCGGCGACGTCGTCGTCCGGGTCGCGGGCCAGGCGCCGCAGCGCCGCGAGCCCGGCCGGGTCCGGCGGGCGCCCGAGGACGTGCGACAGGGCGTACGCCGCGCCGTACCGCACGGTGGCGTCCGGGTGCGTGGCCAGCTCGATCACCGAGGGCAGCGCGCGCGGGTCGCGCAGGTGCCCGAAGGCGATCAGCACGGCGTGCAGCACGCGCACGTCCTCCTCGCAGGCCGCCAGGTAGCGCAGCACCGACAGGGTCTTGTCGATGAACGGCCGCTGCGGCGCGCCGAGCTCCCCGAGGATGTCCACCCCGAGCACCCGCTCGGCGCGGTGGTCGCCCGCGCACAGCCGCCTGGCCTCGGTGAAGGTCTCCGCGTCGCCCCGCCCGTGCAGGACGCTCACGGCCTTCCAGCGGATCGGGCCGTCCGGGTCTTCGTCGGCGAGCGCGATGGCGATCAGCTCGCCCACGGTGCGCGACGTCAGGGTGTGGGCGGTGTCGGCGTTCATGGTCGGCGTCGGTCGCGGGCCCCCGGAGGACGGGGAGGCGCGTGTGCCCGTGCCCGGGTGCTCGTGTGTGCGACCCTCGCTCGATCCCCCGATCGATACCATGCCGCCAACGATATCGAGCCAAGGCGTGCACGGCGTGTGGCCGCGCTGGATACCGTTGAAGCGTGAGCGGCGATCTCCTCGATTTCATCCTGATTGTTCTCGTGATTGCCTTCGCCGTGTCGGGCTACCGGCAAGGCTTCATCATCGGGGCGTTCAGCTTCCTGGGCTTCGTCGGCGGCGGGTTCCTCGGGGTCCTCATCGCGCCGCCGATCGCCCACGCGGTCGTCGACGCGCCCACCGACCAGGCGCTGCTCGCGATCGTGATCGTGTTCCTGGCGGCCGTCGTCGGGCAGTTCGCCTGCTCCACGATCGGCGCGGTGGTCCGCAGCCACATCACCTGGGAGCCCGCGCGCACGGTCGACGCGCTCGGCGGCACGTTCACCAGCGCCTTATCGGTGCTGGTCATCGCCTGGCTGATCGGCTCGCTGCTCTCGGTCGCGCCGTTCCCGTGGCTGCGCCAGCAGACCAACGGCTCGCTGCTGCTGCAGACCGTCGACGCCGCCATGCCCGAGCGTGCCAAGGCCTGGCGGCTGTCGTTCAAGGAGTTCGTCGACACCTCCGAGTTCCCGCAGGTGTTCAACGCGATCGGCAACGGCGGCATCATCGAGGTCCCGCCACCCGACGCCAGCGTGGTCAAGGGGCCGGGCATGCAGCGCGCCCGGCGCGCGATCGTCAAGGTGCAGGGCACCGCGCCCGCCTGCCGCAAGCGCATCGAGGGCACCGGGTTCGTCTACGCGCCGAACCACGTCATGACCAACGCCCACGTGGTGGCCGGCGTGACGCAGGACCTGCGGGTCACCGACGCCGAGCGCGACGGCCACGACGCGCAGGTGGTGCTCTACAACCCCGATCGGGACATCGCCATCCTGTACGTCCCCGACCTGAACGTCACGCCGCTCAAGTTCGACTACACGCCCGAGGAGCAGGGCAGCGCGATCATCGCCGGGTTCCCCAAGGGCAAGGGGTTCACCACGAGCGCGGCCAGGCTCCGCGGCACGCAGAACGCCAAGGCGTCCGACATCTACTCGCGCAAGACCGTCACCCGTGAGGTGTACGCCATCCGCGGCCTGGTGCAGCCGGGCAACTCCGGCGGGCCGCTGCTCACGCCGACCGGGCAGGTGTACGGCGTGATCTTCGCGGCGGCGACCGACCAGCCCGACACGGGGTACGCGCTCACCGCCAAGGAGGTGCGCCCGGACGCCGACACCGGCAGCGGCGCCACCACCCACGTCGACACCCAGGACTGCGACTAGCCCGCGCCGGCCCGCCGGCGATAAGGGCGTACGGCGGGCTCGCGGTCAGCCGGCCTTGAGCACGCCGGCCAGCAGGCCGATCGCGTCCGCCGGGTCGTCCGGCGGGCGCTCGGCCAGGCCGCGGGCCACGCGCACGGCCTCGGCCAGGTCCGGCGCGCCCGGGTGCGGCTCGCGGGCCGCGTACTCCGACACTCGGGCCGCGCCCCGGCCGAGCAGCGCCGCGGCGCCCCGCGCGTTGCCCCGCTGCAGGTGCGTCAGCCCCACGCAGATCTGCGCCAGACCCTGCCACAGCGGCCGTTCCCGCTCCGGGCCGGTCTTCCACCGGGCCTCCAGCACCTCGTGGGCGTGGAAGGGCCGTCCCTCGTCGAGGTAGGCGGCGGCGTCGGCCAGCGCGCGGCCGGCGCTCGGGGCGTAGTCGTCCGGCACCCGCTCGACGCCGGGCGTCCCCTTGGGCAGGGGGCGGCCGAACTCGTCCCGGGGCCGGGCGTTGCGCGGGCGCCCTAGGGGATCGCGGTCCCTGGCGCCGACCCCGGTCATCGGTCCGGCTCGGGATCGGCGAGCCAGGTCAGCAGCTCCTGGTCGAACTGCTCGGGCCGCTCCTCGTGCGGGAAGTGGCCGGCCCCTTCGATCAGCCGCCAGCGGTACGGCGCGGCGACGTACCTGCTGGACCCCTGGGCGGTGCGGGGCAGCGTGCACGTGTCGAGCGCGCCGTGCGTCTGCAACGTGGGCATCTCCAGCTCGGTGCGCATGAGCTTGCGGTACCGCTTGCCGTCCGGGCGGAACTGCGAGCGCACGAACCAGCGGTGGTATTCGAGCGCGCAGTGGGCGACGGTGGGGATGCCGAACACCTCGCGGTAGGTGCGCGCCTCGTCCTCGCCGGGCCAGTGCGGGCCCGACCAGTCCTCCAGCAGCCGCCCGACGCGGGCCGCGCCGTCCTTGGTCAGCCTGCGCTCCGGCAGCAGGGGGAGCTGCGCGCCGAACAGGTGGCCGCTGGCCCTGAGCTGCCCGAACGGCTCGGTGAGCAGGGCCTGGCGCAGCCGCAGCGGGTGCGGGGCCGAGACCACGGCCAGGCGGCGCACCACCTTCGGGTCCAGGGCGCCCATGGTCCAGGCGACCAGCCCGCCCCAGTCGTGCCCGACGACGACCGCGCAGGTCTCGCCGAGCGCGCGGATCAGCCCCGCCATGCTGCCCGCGAGGCTCGGCAGGTCGTACCCCCGGGGCGGCTTGTCGCTGGCGCCGTACCCGCGCAGGTCCACCGCGACCGCGTGGTACCCCGCCCCGGCGAGCGACGCCAGCTGGCGCCGCCAGGTCCACCAGAACTGCGGGAAGCCGTGCAGCAGCAGCACCAGCGGCCCCTCACCCGCCTCGGCGATGTGGAACATGCCGTTGCCCGCGTGCACCGAGCGGTGCGTCCAGGGCCCGGGGACCCGGGCCAGCGACTCGTCAGGGCGGGTGGCCATGGCGGGACTCACGGCCGCGGGCTCGTGTGCCCGGGATCGGGGGAGCCGGTCTCGGTGCCCACCGGCACCCGGTGGTGGCCCACCGTCCCGGCCCCGTACGGCTCGGCGCGGCGCCCGTTCGGCGCGGCCGGCTCGTCGTCCAGGTCGACGACCTCCTTGAGGTTCCTCAGGCTGCGCGCCGTGCGCTTCATGCCGGTGAGGCCCTTCAGGCGGCGGTAGCCGACGTACCCGAGCAGCAGGGCCACGATCAGGTAGAAGGCGGTGACGATCGTGAAGGCCAGCCAGTGCATCATGCCGAGCTGCACCAGCCCGTAGGCGATCGCGAACGACGCGAGGATGAGGCACAGGTGCAGCATGAACGCCGCCACGCCGAACAGCCCCGCGGCCGTGCCGACCCGCTTGGCGTCGAACTTGAGCTCGGACTTCGCCAGCTCGATCTCGGCGCGTACCAGGGTGGATATGTGGTTGGTCGCCTGGGCGACGAGGGCGCCGAGTGACTCCTCCTCGGGCGGTGCGGCCATGTTCGCTCTCCTATCGGATCTTTCCGGTCATATTCATCCTGCGTGATGACGCCTGTCGTCGCGCCTCCCGCTCCGGTTCCCTCGCCGGCGCCACGGAAGCCCGTCACCGGGGACCACGGGTGTCCGTCCCTGAAAAGCGTAGGGCGCGGATCCGCAGCCGGATCCGCGCCCTACCGAAGCCGGGTCAGTCCTCGGTGGACGCCGAGGGCAGCTTCTGGGAGATCAGGTTCATCACCGAGCTGTCGGCCAGCGTGGTGACGTCGCCGATGCTGCGGTTCTCCGCCACGTCGCGGAGCAGACGGCGCATGATCTTGCCGGAGCGGGTCTTCGGCAGCTCGGGCACGACCAGGATCTGCCGGGGCTTGGCGATCGGGCCGAGCGACTTGGCCACGTGGTCGCGCAGCTCCTTGGCGATGTCCGCGCTCTCCTCCGCGCTGCCGCGCAGGATCACGAACGCCACGATGGCCTGGCCGGTGATCGGGTCGGTCGCGCCCACGACGGCCGCCTCGGCGACCTTCGGGTGCGAGACCAGCGCCGACTCCACCTCGGTGGTCGAGATGTTGTGGCCGGAGACGAGCATGACGTCGTCCACGCGGCCGAGCAGCCACAGGTCGCCGTCCTCGTCGCGCTTGGCGCCGTCGCCGGGGAAGTACATGCCGTCGAAGCGCGACCAGTAGGTGTCGGTGTAGCGCTTCTCGTCGCCCCAGATGCCGCGCAGCATGGACGGCCACGGCTCGCGGACCACCAGGAAGCCGCCGCCGCCGTCCGGCACCGAGACGCCCTGGTCGTCCACGACGTCGGCGGACACGCCCGGCAGCGGGCGCATCGCGGCGCCCGGCTTGGCGGCCGTCACGCCGGGCAGCGGGCTGATCATGATGGCGCCGGTCTCGGTCTGCCACCAGGTGTCCACGACCGGGCAGCGGTCGCCGCCGATGTGCTCGCGGTACCAGACGTACGCCTCGGGGTTGATCGGCTCGCCGACCGAGCCGAGGACGCGCAGCGAGGACATGTCGTACTTCGCGGGGATGTCGTCGCCCCACTTCATGAACGTACGGATCGCCGTGGGGGCGGTGTAGAGGATGGTGACGCCGTACTTCTGGACGACCTCCCAGAAGCGCCCCTTGTGCGGGGTGTCGGGCGTGCCCTCGTAGATCACGCTGGTCGCGCCGTTGGTCAGAGGGCCGTACACGATGTAGGAGTGGCCGGTCACCCAGCCGATGTCGGCGGTGCACCAGTAGATGTCCGACTCCGGCTTGAGGTCGAACACCGCGTGGTGCGTCCAGGCCGTCTGGGTGAGGTAGCCGCCGGTGGTGTGCAGGATGCCCTTCGGCTTCCCGGTGGTGCCGCTGGTGTACAGGATGTACAGCGGGTCCTCGGCGTCGTGCTGCGGGGCCTCGTGCGTGTCGCTCTGCCGGTCGACCAGGTCGTGCCACCAGATGTCCTTGCCGGTCACCTGGACGTCCTGGCCGGTGCGGCGCACGACGAGCACGTGCTCGACGCCCGGGCACTCGGCGACGGCCTCGTCCACGGTCGGCTTGAGCGCGCTCGGCGCGCCCCGGCGGAAACCGCCGTCGGCGGTGATGACGAGCTTGGCGTCGGCGTCCTGGATGCGGCCGCTCAGCGCCGCCGCCGAGAAGCCGCCGAAGACCACCGAGTGGATCGCGCCGATGCGGGCACAGGCCAGCATCGCGATCGGCAGCTCGGGGATCATGGGCATGTAGATCGCGACGCGGTCGCCCTTGCCGACGCCGAGCTCGGTGAGCGCGTTGGCGGCCTTGCTGACCTCGCGCAGCAGGTCGGAGTACGTCAGGGTGCGGTTGTGGCCGTCGGGCTCGCCCTCCCAGTGGTAGGCCACCTTGTCACCGCGGCCGGCCTCGACGTGGCGGTCGACGCAGTTGTAGGCGACGTTCAGCGTGCCGCCCACGAACCACTTGGCGAACGGGGCGTTCCACTCCAGGGTGGTGTCCCAGCGACGTCCCCAGGTCAGCCGGTCGGCCGCACGTTCCCAGAAGCCGAGACGATCGCGCTCCGCCTCGTCGTAGGCGTCGGCCGTGATGTTGGCGGACGCCGCGAGCTCCGCCGGCGGCTCGAAGCGGCGGGTCTCGTGCAGCAGGTTCGACAGAGTCTCCTGGGTCTCACGACCAGGGGTTTCCGGGGCCACAACGTACTCCTTCACATGGCCTTGCTCGATACGGCTGGTTCCCACTCCACCAGTCTCGAGGCTGTGGGGACAAGAGGGACGGACGGGCGGTGGCGGGCCGTCACCGGGCACGCGCACTTCACAAAGGACTTAACCAAGAGTCACAAAAGCAGCGGATTCGTTGTGGGAATGATATCCAATGACAAATACCATGCGGACCCGGGGCTTTCTCCGCGCCGTTCGTTGAACGGCGCGAACCGCGCGCCGAGCGGTCTTGCCGATTCGCGGATCATGTGTCTCTTGGGCTGTTCCATGCGGTCTTGTGAACCGGTCCACACATCCGACGGCTTGTGTCGGCGACGCCTTGACCCTGTGTTGACCTGCGTCAAAGCCTACTGGCGGGTAGCGGTGTGGCCGGAGGGTGTCCGGTCCGAGGTTACCCGTAGGTAGAGATGAGGTGGGCTCTTCTTCTGTCGGCGCGCAGGGCGTCTTGGAGAGGGTCGCTCTCGGTGGGACGCGGCTTCGTCCAGGGTGATCTCAGTGTGACAGATGGCCATCTGGGGCACTTCATGGCATGTCATGGCAAGTCGGGTCTGTTGCGCCAAGGGGTCCCGTTCGGGAATTCGGGGGCCAGTGGGGACATTGGGGTTTTGGGCCTTGGCCGGGTCCGGATAAGGGGCATTTCGGGCTACGCGCCGGGGGTGCCGGAGCGCCCCGTTTACCCGCAGGTAGGGTCGGGAGGCGTGAGCGACCCATTGGCAGTCATCGCCGGGCTCCCCGGCGTCCCCGAGGCCGTCCAGGAGGCACGCGCCGCGGTCGACCGGCTGTACGGCCACCGCGTCCTGCGCCGCCGCAGGCCAGAGGTCTCCGCGGAGTCGGCCCTGCGCGGCGCCCGCGCCTCCGCTGCCCTCGAAGGCGACGACGTCCCGCTGGAGACGCTGCGCTCCGGGGAGGCCGGGCAGGCGCTCGCCCAGGGGGCGCTGCGCGTGTCCGCCGAAGTGGGACGCCTCGGGGCGACCTGGCGGACCGCGCCGCGGCAGGTTCTCGCGCGGCTGCACATGCTGGCCGCCGCCGGGGTCGTCGCCGGCGAGGATGCGCTCGGACGCCCGCGCACCGGCCCCGCGACGTCGGATCTCCAGGGCCTCGGCCCCGCCCCCGGCGCCGAGGCCGCCGCGGCCCGCGTCGCCTCCCTCGTCCAGCTGATCACCACGCCGACGGAGGCCCCCGCGCTGGTGCTCGCCGCGATCGCGCACGCCGAGATCGCGGTGCTCCGCCCGTTCGGGACGGCGGACGGCATCGTCGCCAGGGCCGCCGAGCGCCTCACGCTGGTCGAGTTCGGCCTGGACCCCAAGTCCCTCGTCGTGGTCGAGGCCGGTCACGTCGAGCTGGGGGAGTCCTACGGGGAGAGCCTGCGGGGCTACCTGAAGGGCACCTCGGAAGGGGTCGCCGGCTGGGTGCGGCACTGCGCGGAGGCCGTCCGGCTGGGCGTGCGCGAGTCGGTCGCCGTCTGCGAGGCCCTCCAGCGCGGGTGATCGAGCCGGGGTCCGGGGGGCGTTCTCCCGGGGTGATCGATCGGATCATTGGGGGTGTGTACGGGTCGTTCCGAAGCTGTCAGCTGATCGGCCCGTAACCGGCATTTCGGTTTCCAGGGCCGCCGCGACGCCGTTCGCCGCCCGGCTGGCGGGTCGCGGCGAAGAATTTCCCGCCGTGACGTCGGGCGTGCGGCGAGTATTCGGAGACGATTGGTGGCCCACAGGAAGGTTTCCCGTCACGAGGGGTGTCCTAACACGGCCTCAGACGAAGCGAACGGCGTCCCGTGTGTGGGACGCCGTTGCCAGTACGCCACACCGGGTTACCAAGCGTGCACCTTGAATCAGTCGGAGCGGGTCAAGCCCGTCTCGACACGCCTCCCGCGGCTGGTCGCGCGTGGGTACCCGGCTGACGTACTCGGACACATGGTCCGTGCCACCTTTGTACGTCGGATTCGACCTGATGGGAACCCCTCGGAGCAAGACCTTTACCGACTCCTGGCGTTGCCGCGCCCCCGGAGCGGGGTACGCGGGTTCCGCCGGCCGTCCGGCCGCCCCGGGGGATTCGCCGGGCTCCTGACAGGCGCCAGTGAAACGTCTCTGATCACCGTCGGTGATGACGGCGGGTGGGGCCGATTTTCGCGTACTTCCAGTAGCCGCATCGCTACGGCTGAAAAAAACTAGTGGAAATCAGAGATTGCTCCTCGACGAAACTTGAGTTCATCGGGCACCATACGTGGGTGTCCACATGACTGTGGCGAACGGTCTTGGGAAAGTTTTGACCTTCCCGTGCCGCGCCGCAGTCTCCGCGGACTGAAAACTTTCTTCTGAAACGGGACCGGCTCTACCCCCCCGGAGCCGGACCGGTTGGCGACCCCCGCTCTCCCCCCCCCCCCCCCGGCGGGGGTCGCCTCTTTTCTCCCCCGTTTCCCTCCGTTCCTCCCCTGCGACACTTCCGCCCCAGGACCACCCCCAGGCACCGGATCCACCGCCCCCGGCCATCGCCCCGCTCCCAGGCGCGCCTCGTCGATACGTGCCCCACTGGCCCCTCGCCGGGTATCCGCCCCATGGGCCCCCGGTCACCGGTATCCGGTCCACAGCTCCAGTGATTACGGTGGTGCTTTCCCACGCCAGGCTCGGTCCCGCCTTGCTCCGCCCACCCTGCCCGGCTCCGCCCAACCCAGTCGGGTCTCGCCCAGCACCCGGCCCCGCCCAGCCGGAGCGCCCAGCACCCGGTCCCGCCTTGCTCGGCTCCGCCTAACCCGGTGGACCTTCGCCCAGCATTCGGCCCCACCCAGCCGGGGGCGCGCCCACGCACTCGGCCCTGCCTTGCCCTGCCCAGCTCGGCACGGCACGGCACGGCATGGGCTGAGACCTGGCACGTTATCCACAGAATCCAGTTCGGGAGCCTTGGGTGGGCGTGCGAGCGCGCACAGTGGTCCTCCACCGCAGGAAGGGAAGGACCCATGCACCGCCCACTGGTGATCACCGAAGACCAGGAACTGCTCGACGATCTGCTGCGCGTCGCCGCCGCGGCCGGCGTCGAGATCGACGTGGCGCACGCGGCGGCGCACGCCCGCCCGTACTGGAAACACGCCCCGCTCGTGGTCGTGGGAGCCGACGCCGCCGACGCTCTCGCCGCCACCGGCCCGCCTTCCCGGCCAGGCGTGCTGCTCGTGACCCGCGCCTCGGACGACCCCGCGGTCTGGCGAAGATGCGTGGCCGTCGGCGCCCAGGAACTGCTTCGGCTGCCGTCCGAGGAAAGGCGCCTGGTGGACGAGCTCGCGGAAGCGTCCGAGCCCTCGGCCAGAGCCGGAGAGACCATCTGCGTCATCGGCGGACGCGGCGGCTCCGGCGCCAGCGTGCTCGCCGCGTCCCTCGCGCTCTGGGGCTCACGGCGAGGGTTGCGCAGCCTTCTCATCGACGCCGATCCGCTCGGCGGCGGCATCGACGTCGTCCTCGGCCAGGAACAGGCCACCGGCGCCCGATGGCCCGACATCGCGGAGCGCGAGGGCAGGGTCAGCTTCGCCGCGCTGCAGAAGGCGCTGCCGACGTTCGGAGAGCTCACCGTGCTGTCCTGGCACCGCGGCGAGTCCCCGCCCATCCCGCCGGAGGCCATGCGCGCCGTCCTGGGAGCCGCCCACCGCGGTTGCGACCTGATCGTCGTCGACCTGCCCCGCCACATCGGCCCCGCGGCGGCCGAGGCGCTCTCCCGAGCGGCCTCCACCCTGCTTCTCGTCCCCGCCGACGTCAGAGGCGTCCTCGCGGCCTCCCAGGTCCTGATCGAACTGCGCCGGCACACCTCAACCGTCGCGGCCGTCGCCCGCGCGGGCACTCTCCACCCGGACGTCATCTCCACTTCCCTCGGCATCCCCTGCGCAGGCGTCCTCCCCGACCAACGAGGCGTCTCCGAAGCCCTCAACCGCGGCGACGCCCCGCCCCTAACCCCCCGCACCCCTCTAGCCCGCTTCTGTACCACCTACCTAACCCCCCGCATCTCAGCCCACCACCCCACCAACCGTCCGAACTCTTCAAAGCCCGAGAGCGCACGCCATCGCACGACCGAGCCCTCGGACTCACTGAGAAGCGAGAGCTCACGCCGCCGCGTCGCGGAAGGCTCGGGCCGCCCTCTCCTGAACGAGACCTCACGCCGGCTCACCACCCCTACGCCATGGCCACTCACCGCCGGGACCGCACGTCACTCCACCGGCCGGCCCTCGCGCCACGGCGTTTTTGATCACCGTGGGGAGCCGGGATGAGCCGGGTGAACGTGCCGCCCGAGCTCGTCGAGGCGGTGAGGGTGCGCCTGGCCAGGACGGCGGCGGAGCCCACCGCGGCCCAGGTCGCGGCCGCGCTGCGCGCCGAACGGGCCGTGCTGGGCGACGCCGAGGTCCTCGCGGTGGCGCGCGCCCTGCGGGCAGACCTCATCGGCGCGGGCCCGCTGGAGCCTTTGCTGGCCGAGCCGGACGTCACCGACGTGCTCGTCAACGGCGCCCGCGAGGTCTGGGTCGACGACGGCCACGGCCTGCGCCGCACGCCGGTGGTGTTCTCCTCCGAGGACGAGGTCCGGCGGCTGGCCCAGCGGCTCGCCGCGGCGGCCGGGCGGCGCCTGGACGACGCCTGCCCATACGTGGACGCGCGCCTCTCCGGCGGGGTACGCCTGCACGCGATCCTTCCGCCAGTGGCCCCCGAAGGAACGTGCGTATCCCTCAGGCTCCCGCCCCGCCGGTCGTTCACGCTGGAGGAACTGGTCCCAGGCCCTGGCGCCGCCGCCGTACGCGCGATCATCGCCGCACGCCTCGCCTTCCTCGTGACCGGCGGCACCGGCACCGGGAAGACCACCCTTCTCTCCGCCATGCTGTCCCTCGCCGATCCGGGCGAGCGGCTGCTCCTTGTGGAGGACTCCTCAGAACTGCGCCCGCTCCACCCGCACGTCGTCCGCCTGGAGACACGCCCGTCCAACCTGGAGGGCGTCGGCGAGGTCACGTTGCGCGACCTGGTCCGCCAAGCCCTGCGCATGCGCCCCGACCGGCTGGTCGTAGGGGAGGTCCGCGGCAGCGAGGTGGTCGACCTCCTGGGTGCCTTGAACACCGGCCACGAGGGCGGCTGCGGCACCTTGCACGCCAACAACCCCGCCGACGTCCCGGCGAGGCTGGAAGCCCTCGCCTGCGCCGCCGGGCTCACTCGCGAGGCCGTCCACAGTCAGATCGCGGCGGCCCTTGATGCGGTGATCCACGTGGTCCGCGACCCCGGCGGCGGACGACGCCGAGTCGCAGAGATCTGCACGGTCGAGCGGGCTCCCTCAGGCCTGATCGAGATCACCCCAGCCCTGACCTTCCCCGCCAACGGCCCACCCACCCCCGGCCCCGCGCTTCCCTCCCTACGCGCCCAAGCCCCCACCACTCCCTAAAGGAGCACCTGAGATAGCGGTACGTGAAGTGGCGGCAGGAATGAGGGCGTGACCGGCGGGACCGGTTCGGTCCGAGGCTGGGTTTTCGGATGGTGGCCTACAGCGGAGCAAACTCGAACGGGCCAGGAGGGGGCCGGGAGCGGGCTTGGCGCTCGGAATCACTCGAAGCTGGGCTCTCGGATGGCGGTCTATGGGGGAGAGAGCGCGGATGCGATCGGCGTAATCACTTCCTTCGCGGCAGCTTGGAGGGTCTGTGAAGGGAGTGGGCGGATTGGACCTGCCTGACGGCTCCTGCTGCCGGGGTCTGGATCATGATGGTCGGCTCGTTGGGTGAGGAGTTGGACGTGTTGTCTGTCGCGGTGGTTCTGGGCGTGGTCGCCGCACTGGTGTGGAGTGGGCCGTCCGGGGAGGTCGTTCGTCTGCGGGGACTGCTGCGCGCGGACGGTGTGCCGAAGCGGTGGTCATGGGCGCGTCCGGCGAGGATTGTCCGGTGGTCTGAGGGTGCACGGCGGGCCGCCGCGTGGCGAAGGGTCTCGATCGAGCTGTGCCAGGGGCTTGTGGCGGAACTGTCCACCGGTCGCACTCCGGGGGAAGCTCTCGCCCGTGCCGTCTCCTACCTCGACCCGCCGGACCCCGGCGTGCTCCGGCCGGTGGTCGCGATCGCCCGCGATGGCGGGGACGTCGCCGCGGCCCTGGAGCGTGCGGCCCCCGACCATGGCGGTGAGGGGCTTCTGCGCCTCGCCGCATGCTGGCGGGTTAGCCTGACCGTCGGTGGTGGGCTGGCCGCCCTGATCGACCGGCTGGGCACCTCGCTGCGAGAGGCGGAAGGCCACCGTTCCGAGGTCACGGCCCAGTTGGCGGGTCCCCGTTCGACCGCGCGCCTTCTCGCCGGGCTTCCGGCCTTGGGTCTGCTGCTCGCCGCCGGCCTGGGCCTCCACCCGCTGTCGTTCCTCTTCGGCGGCCCGGCCGGCTTCGCCTGCCTCGTGGTGGGTGTGGCGCTGGACGTCACAGGCTTGTGGTGGACGACCTGGCTCGCAGCCCGAGCGCAACAGACGGCCATATGACAACAGGAACCACCTCAAGAAGCGCCTGTAGAGCACCGTCCATGATCACAAGCTCTACTCAACTCGTCTGCCCGAGGGCGATCCAACCCGCAGAACAGGGGCGCAAGGTGTCCGGAGTGGGTGGCGAGAGATGCGATATGCGCTGTGCCGGGAGTACAGGACGGTCCTGCTCTTGGAGGGCGGGAGGGCTGGGGCGGGGTGGCGTGTGGTGGGGGCGGTCGGCGGTGTGATCTCGGGGGATGGGTGATGGGGATTCTTGTGGCTGTTGGGCTGGCGGGGTTGGCGGGCTGGTTCGCGGTCGGGGCGTGGGATCCTGCGGACCGGCTCGCCCGGCTGCGGAGTGGGTCTCACGGTCTGGAACGAGGTGACGAGTCGTTCGCGGATCAGGATGGGAACCCTCCTCCGAACCGTGGATCTCTAGGAGTACGGGACGCTGTGACGGTGGCCGGGGCCGCATTCGGGGGGTTGCTCTTCGCCGGTGTCTGGCCAGGGTTGCCGGTCGGCGCGGTCGTCGGTGCCGTGGCGGCGATCATGGCGCGTCGCCGGAAGCCGGGCGATGCCCGCAGGCGTGAACGACGCATCGTCGCCGACCTCCCGTACGCCCTCGACCTGATGGTCGCCTGCTTGAAGGCAGGTCAGCCCATCGGCGGTGCCGTAGAGGCCACGGCAGAGGCGATTCGCGGTCCTCTCGGCGAGCAACTGGCACGGGTCAATGGACAGTTGAGGCTCGGCGCCCGGCCGGAGGACGCGTGGCAGGCCCTGGAGCGTGAAGCTTCGCTGGCCGCTCTCGCGCGAGGGATGACACGCGCGGCGCTCAGCGGAGCCCCCGTCGCCGACGTTCTGGCGAGGCTCGCCGACGACGCACGCCACGAAGTCCGGACCGCCTCGTCGGCCGCCGCTCGGCGCGTCGGCGTCCAGGTCGTCGCACCACTGGGCCTTTGCTTCCTTCCCGCCTTCGTCTTCCTCGGGATCATCCCCGTGGTCGCCGGACTCGCCGCACAGGTCTTTCACGACTGAACCCCGGCAAGCACAGCCCACCTGCGGGATCGGCGGGTGGTAGACGCTCCACCTTGCGATCCGGCTGATCGACGTGAAGCCGAAGAAGGGTGGCGACGACAGACTTCTGCACACGTCAGGCTCCCTGCGGTGACAGGTCAAGCCTCGTCCGGTCGGGACAACACGGCAAAGCCGTCGTCGGTGCGTCGAGTGGGTTCTTCTTCTTGCGCGGGCGCGAGGCCGCGGGGCGGTCGTCGATGCGGTCCCTGGACCCGGCCGGCAGCCGAGGCGGCGGCTCCTAGGGAGCTTCCCCGTGGTGGTTGTCCACAGGCACGCGTGACTGTGGCGGATCTATCCACAGAACGTCGCTCGGGAGCCATTTCCCCTGGTCGTTTGAGGGACTCTCGTTGTGCGCGACGAGCCGAGGCGGCGGGCAGCCACGGCCGCGAAGAGACTCATGGGAGGTCCGATGAAGAGGTGGATCCGCGCGTTCGTCCGGCACGCACCGGCGGTGTGGTCGGCGAACAGGGCGCGTACGGTCAGGCGCCGGCTGCGGAGGTGGGCCGGGCGCTTCCGTGCTGAGGGGCGTCGGCTCGCGACCATTGCTCGGGCGCGGGCGGAGGCGGGCATGTCGACCGCCGAATACGCGGTGGGCACCATCGCGGCCTGCGCGTTCGCGGGGCTGCTCTTCAAGATCGTCAGCAGTGAAGAGGTACGCAAGATGCTGTCCGACGTCATCGGCCGAGCCCTGCAGCTGGCGGGTTAGAGCCCACTCGACTCGGTACCAGGCGACGGGCCGCTCACCGTCCTCCCTAGAAGACTCGGACGCCCGTCGCCACCCCCGATCCCTTTGATGCGCCTGCTTCAGGTGGCGCGTCGGACTGGCGACCTGAGGACATACCACTAGATCGGAGCGACCTGAGGGCATCCCCGCCCTTAGTCATACTCGGCCGGTACGGGGACTGGGGCGTCATGGCGAGAGACCTGGCGTCACCACAGATCGTTCAGGAAGACATTCGGCCCAGTTGGCGCCTCATTGCGCCACTGATCTCGACGGGCGGCTCTCCCAAGCCACTAAGTGCTAGGTGGCACGGCTGGAGTACGCCGACAACGGGCCTGAGTCAGGCCCTAATCGACTTCCGCGAGTAAGGGTTATGAGCGCCGTAAAAAACTGTCGCCATCAGGCTCTTGCAGTCAGAGTCATGTAAATCTACACAGGCAGGAACTATGTTGTGTTGTGGGAGGGGGTGGGTAGAAGGTGATTGCAATTAGGGTTTGGCGGATTTTCGCATTTGACGGCTATGCAACGTCATGGGACTTGTTGCCAGTATCGGTGTCACCGCCCGGTTGTGCCTCGTCGGTCTGGTCATCGGCGCTGTAAGTTTCACGCCGTTTAGTGGGTCAGCCGACTCGTGAGGATCAAGAGTTCAGGTGGCGGTATGGAGGTGCTCTTCGTGTTCAGCGTACTGAGGTGTCGTCCGCTGGGATCGGTTTCTTATGTGCTACGGCGTCTCGTGTCTTCTCTTTTGTGCAGTTGGACTCCGTACGGGGCTCGGCGTCGGGATAAGGGGTCTGTGACGGCTGAGACGGCGGTGGCGCTGCCCGCGCTTGTGCTTGTTCTTGGGGCGGCGCTGTGGGGCATCGCGGTCATCACGGCGCAGATGGAGTGCGTGGATGCCGCTCGAACGGGAGCTCGGGCCGCCGCCAGAGGTGAGCCATTGGACGGCGTGCGTGAGGCCGCAGCCCGTGCTGGTCCTCGTGGAGCTTCCGTATCGGTGGAACGGCACTCCCGAATCAGCCGAGTCACCGTCTCCGCCGCCATTCATCCTGGCTGGGCCCTCACCGTTCCACCCATCTCGGTCAGCGCCTCGGCCGTATCCACGACAGAACCCGGCGTGAGCGTGTCCGCCGGCACGGACGTGGAGACGGGCGCATCCATGGCCGGCCTGAACGAGTGATACCGAACGATGATCAGCTTCTGTCTGACCCGCTCGAACGCACGCGTGTCACGGGGGTGGGAACGCGGTGCGGGGACGGTTTGGGTGGTGGTGCTCATGGGGGTTGTCTGGTTTCTCGCCGGGGTCGCGGTGGTGGCCGGGGGCGTGCGGGTGACGCGTCATCGGGCGCAGGCAGCGGCGGACCTCAGCGCACTGGCTGCCGCGCGCCACGCGCTCGCGGAGCCTGAGGCGGCATGTGGTGTGGCACGCGATCTCGCCCATGCCAATGGGGCCACCGTGCGGAACTGCGTCCTCCACGACGGAACCGTGGACGTCACGGTCGCCGTTCATTTGAACGTCCCCTGGCCAGGACCACACACCCTCACCGCCACCGCCCGCGCCGGCCCCGTCTAGCCGTACGGCGAACGTGAGGACCGGTCCCGCTTATGAAACCGACCGGACCGGCCTTTTGAAGGCGGAGTTATGGGGGCCAGAAACAGGTCCAGGAAGGTTGGGGAGCCGGGTTGGTTCACGGGCTCTTGCACGTGCGGGATGGGCCCGGTCATCAAGGGGGCGGGGATTGTTCAGGGGTTTGTTGACGTGGAGGCTGATCGTGGCGATCAAGGTGGGCAGGGTCGGGCTTGGAGGTGAGAGGTTAGGGGGTTGATAGCGGGTTAAGGAGCTTTTGGGCGCGCCGGATATTTAAAAGGGGTGAACGTGCGGGTTGGTCCTGATCGTCAAGCTGGGGGCGGGGCGCGCCCGGAGGTGGAGTTATGGGTTATGGGGTTAGGAGGAGGTTTAGGAGGGTTTGGGCGCCGGGTTTGTTTAGGGGGTCGTTGGCGTTGCCGCATTTGGGGGATTGGATGCAGGAGGGGCAGCCGCGGTCGCATTCGCAGGAGGCGATGGCCTCGCGAGTCGCGGTGAGCCAGTCGCGGGCGCGGGCGTAGCCGCGTTCGGCGAAGCCGGCTCCGCCTTCGTGGCCGTCGTAGACGAAGACCGTGAGCAGGCCGGTGTCGAGGTGCAGTTCGGTGGAGACGCCGCCGATGTCCCAGCGGTCGCAGGTGGCGAAGAGGGGCAGCAGGCCGATGGAGGCGTGCTCGGCGGCGTGCGCGGCGCCGGCGACGTCGAGGCCGGCCGCCCGCAGGGGGGCCACCACCTCCTCGGGCAGCGTCCACCAGACGGCCCGCGTGCGCAGCGTGCGCGGCGGCAGGTCCAGGGGCTCCTCGCCGAGCACCTCGCCGGTCTGGAGGCGGCGCTTGAGGAAGGAGACGACCTGGCGGGTGACCTCGACCGTGCCGAAGTGCAGCTCGCCCGGCCCGAGCGGGTGGGATCGCACGGACTCCAGCACCGTGATGTCGGTCACGTCCCTGGCGAAGGTGGAGTAGTCGGGGGAGGCGGACGATACCAGGGCCACGCTCGCGTCCAGGTCGAGCTGCTCGACGACGTAGGTGCCGCCTTGGTGCAGGTACACCGCCCCGGTGTGGACGGCGGTGTGGGCGGAGGGTTCGTCCACGGTGCCGAGCAACCGTCCCGTGGACGCCTCCACGACGTGCACCGGGGGCCCGCCCGAGCCGCGGATGTCGGCGAGGTCGGCGGCGCGGTCCCTGCGCGTCCAGAACCAGCCCTGGGCGCGCCGGCGCAGCAGGCCGCGGGCCACGAGGTCGTCCAGCACTTCGGCCGCGGAGGGGCCGAAGGTGGGCAGGTCGGCCTCGGACAGCGGGATCTCGGCGGCCGCGGCGCACAGGTGGGGGCCGAGGACGTACGGGTTGTCCGGGTCCAGCACGATCGCCTCGACCGGCCGTCCGAACAGGGCCTCGGGGTGGTGGACGAGGTAGGTGTCGAGGGGGTCGTCACGGGCGATCAGCACGGCGAGGGCGTCCTGCCCGTCACGGCCGGCGCGGCCTGCCTGCTGCCAGAGCGACGCCCGGGTGCCGGGCCAGCCCGCGATGAGCACGGCGTCGAGCCCGGAGACGTCGATGCCGAGTTCCAGGGCGTTGGTGGTCGCGAGCCCGGTGATGGCGCCGGACCGCAGCGCCTTCTCCAGCGTCCGCCGGTCCTCGGCGAGGTACCCGGCGCGGTAGGCGGCGACCTTGGCGGGGAGCTCGGGCGAGATCTCCTCCAGGTTGCCGCGCGCGATGAGCGAGACCGTCTCCGCGCCCCGGCGCGAGCGCACGAAGGCGAGCGTGCGCACGTCGTCGATCACCAGGTCGCTCAGCAGGTCGGCGGTCTCGGCCGTCACCGTCCGCCGGACGGGGGCGCCGCCCTCGCCCCGCAGATCGGTCAGGGGCGGCTCCCACAGCGCGAAGGTGGTAGAACCCCTGGGAGAGGCGTCCGTGGTCACCTCGTCCATCTCAAGCCCGGTGAGGCGCATCGCCGCGACCGCGGGGTCGCTCACCGTCGCCGAGACGAGCATGAACACCGGCCGGGAGCCGTACTTGCCGCATATCCGGCGCAGCCGGCGGAGGATCTGCGCCACGTGGGACCCGAAGACCCCGCGGTAGCCGTGGCACTCGTCCACGACGATCATCTTCAGCCGCCGCCAGAACGACGTCCACGCCGAGTGGCGGGGGAGCATCGACCGGTGCAGCATGTCGGGGTTGGTCAGCACGTAGTTGGCGTGCCGCCGCACCCACTGGCGCTCGTCGGGCGGGGTGTCGCCGTCATAGGTCGCCGCGCGCACCTCGTCGAGGCCGAGGTCGGCGAGCGACCGGAGCTGGTCGGCGGCGAGGGCCTTGGTCGGCGTCAGGTAAAGGACGGTGCCTCCGGAGAGGATCTCCGACACGGCCGGCACCAGGTAGGCCAAAGATTTTCCCGACGCGGTTCCTGTGGCGATGATCACGTTTTGGCCACGATGTGCCAGGTCGGCGGCCATCGCCTGGTGCTCCCAGAGGCCGTCGACGCCCTGATTTCGCAGACGGCTGACAAGCCGCTGGTCAACCCACTCCGGCCAGCGCACATGACCCGCCTGACGTGCGGGAACGTGTTCCACATGGGTGACACGCTCCCGGCGTGCGGGCACCGCGAGCAGGCGTGTGAGGATCGGGCCTGGTCGCCTTGAGGGTGAAGTAGTCGCAGTCACTGGTTTCCAGTTTGGCATCTTGGGGGAGAGTCGCCCGGAGTCGTGATTTCGTATAGACACGAAGACGGGGCGTGGTTGAATGCCGCGCGTCAGGGTATTGCGCGCTGGGACCTGGGGTCCCAGCATGTCAGACCCCTCGTCGTGGACTCAGCAGGCAAGGCGCTGGAGGATCTGTGGATCTGAAGTTGGACCACCACACCGAAGACCGGCTCACCATCGTGGAAGTCGAGGGTGAGATCGACGTCTATACCGCGCCGAGGCTGCGTGAGCTGCTGATCGACCTGGTGAACAAGGGCAACTTCCACCTGCTCGTCAACATGGAGAAGGTGGACTTCCTCGATTCCACTGGACTTGGTGTCCTGGTCGGCGGGCTCAAGCGCGTTCGGGCGCACGACGGCTCCCTGGAGCTCGTCTGCACGCAGGAACGCATCCTGAAGATCTTCCGGATCACCGGTCTGACGAAGGTCTTCGGGATTTACGCCTCGGTCGAAGAGGCCAAGGAAGCTCACGGCCGAGACAAGTAGTCATGGCCACCGTCGAGCTGACGTTCAGTGCACTGCCGGCTCACGTTCGGACGGCACGGCTGGTCGCCACCGCGATCGCCCGCCGTACCGGGGTACCGGAGGCTCTGCTGGACGAAGTGCGGCTCGCCGTGGGTGAGGCCTGCTCTCGGGCAGTGGAGGCGCACCGCGTTCACTGCCCAGGCGAGCCGATCCGCATCGAGCTGTGCGACGAGTCGGGGCGGTTCGAGGTCACCGTCACCGACTCGGCCCCGAGTGACGACCTCGAACAGGCGTACAAGGACGGGGACGGGCCGCCGACGCCCGTCAACGGGACCGAGCTGGCCAGCCTGCTCCCGGCCGACACCTTGATGTCCGGGTTCGGCATCGCCGTCATCGCGGCGCTCGCCGACGACGTCGAGGTGTACCCGAGTGCCAAGGGGCTGCGGATCAGGATGAGCTGGCCCGCGACCGCCGGCTTCGCGACGGCCTGACGCGGCCCGGCCGCTCTCAGGGGCGCGGCGCCGGGACGCCTTGTGCCGTACCGGCCTGAGATCGACGTTCCGACACTTCCGAGCGCTTCGGACGAGAGTCCGGGCGCTCCGGACGGAGCCTCCGCAGACGACCGGTCCCGCCGTCCGCGGCGCTCGTCGTGTTTCGCTGTGTGACGTCCTGAAATGTCCCGACGCTCCGGTCCAGGACGGCATTCATCGCCCGCCGGCCCCGTCGCCGTGCCCGTGAGCAGGCGGCATCGCCGGTCCGCCGATGAAACGCGGGCGGAACGCGCCCGAACCCTCGCGCGCCTTGAGCGGTGGCCGCGCGAACGCGTATACGACGCGACTCCGGCCGTCGGGCACCACGCCGCATATAGCCCGGACTTTCCCCACATCGAGTGATGAGTGTGGCAGCCGCGAACTCCGGGGCACCTGGACGGCGGGTGGCGGCCGTGTGAAATGAGGGTGAAGAGATACCCGGGAAGGCGCCCGAAGGGTATTCGGAAGGCGTCCGGCGGGGGTCGCGGGAGGGCGGCGCGGGGCGGTCGATCGTGTCCGGGGGAGGGGTGAAGAGGTATGCCCAGGTAGTTAGGGACACAAAGTTCTGGCAATAAGTTTCTGTCCGAAAACCGGACGCCGGAGCGCATCGTCGCAGGAAAACCGTGTCGTTGCAGGGCAAAGCCCGGACGCTTACTGGACGGAGGCCTAATTAGCAGTCGCGAGAGGCTTCATATCTGACGCGTGCCTGCGTAGACTCCCCGCACCGGCCAAGGTTTTGTCCCCGCAGATCGACAGACGCCCTGCGGGATCTGCGGACGTTACCGGAAGCGGCACTGCCAATCCAGCTCGGATGCGCGCCGCCCCCCGAACTCATTCCGCAGCGCGGTCTGAGCTGTGGACCTACCCGTCTGGCCGAGGAGGACGGATGTCTAGGCTCTATCTCGCCGCTGACGACGCCGCAGCGGTATCCCTTAGCGGTTCCCATCTCACGATCGTGGTCGTGGTGGCCGCGGTGGCGCTGATCGCGCTGGCCGTCGCGGGCGGCCTCGTCCGCGAGGTGCTCGGCGCCGGTCAAGGCACCGAGCGCATGCAGAACATCGCGCGGGCCGTACAGGAGGGCGCTGCCGCGTATCTCACGCGGCAGTTCCGCACTCTGGCCGTCTTTGTGATCCTCATCCCGTTCCTGCTCTTGTTGCTGCCGTCGGAGTCGACCGGTGTGGCCGTCGGGCGCTCGGTCTTCTTCGTGGTCGGCGCGGTGTTCTCCGCGCTGACCGGCTTCATGGGCATGTGGCTGGCGGTGCGGGGCAACGTCCGCGTCGCGGCCGCCGCCCGTGAGTCCGGCGAGAGGCCGGCGATGCGCATCGCCTTCCGCACCGGTGGTGTGGCGGGCATGTTCACCGTCGGGCTCGGCCTGCTGGGCGCGGCCATCGTCGTCTTCATCTACAAGGGCGACGCGCCGAGCGTCCTGGAGGGCTTCGGCTTCGGCGCCGCGCTGCTCGCGATGTTCATGCGTGTCGGCGGCGGCATCTTCACCAAGGCGGCCGACGTGGGCGCCGACCTGGTCGGCAAGGTCGAGCAGGGCATCCCGGAGGACGACCCGCGCAACGCCGCCACCATCGCCGACAACGTGGGCGACAACGTCGGCGACTGCGCCGGCATGGCGGCCGACCTGTTCGAGTCCTACGCGGTCATGCTGGTCGCGAGCCTCATCCTGGGCAAGGCGGCCTTCGGCACGGAGGGCCTGGTCTTCCCGCTGATCGTTCCCATGATCGGCGTACTGACCGCCATCATCGGCATCTTCACCACGGCCCCGCGCAACGGCGACCGTTCCGGCATGGCGGCCATCAACCGCGGGTTCTTCATCTCCGCGATCATCTCGGCGATCCTGGTCGCCGTGGCGGCGTTCATCTACCTGCCGAGCACGTTCGCCGAGCTGAGCGGCGTGAGCGCCGGCGTGGCGCAGCTCGACGCCGACCCGCGCGTGATCGCCATCGGCGCGGTGCTGGTCGGCCTGGTGCTGGCGAGCGCGATCCAGATCCTCACGGGCTACTTCACCGAGACCAACCGCCGTCCGGTGAAGGAGATCGGCGAGAGCTCGCTGACCGGCCCCGCGACCGTCATCCTCTCCGGCATCTCCGTCGGCCTGGAGTCCGCGGTCTACTCCGCCCTGCTCATCGGCGGCGCCGTCTACGGCGCGTTCCTGCTGGGCTTCGGCAACGTGACGGTGGCGCTGTTCGCCGTCGCCCTGGCCGGCACCGGCCTGCTCACCACCGTCGGCGTCATCGTCTCGATGGACACCTTCGGCCCGGTGTCGGACAACGCCCAGGGCATCGCCGAGATGTCCGGCGACGTGGAGGGCGAGGGCGCGACGATCCTGACCTCCCTGGACGCGGTCGGCAACACCACCAAGGCGATCACCAAGGGCATCGCGATCGCGACCGCGGTGCTCGCCGCGACGGCGCTGTTCGGGTCCTTCAGGACAGCGGTCGAAGACAAGCTGGCCACCGCCTCGGCCGGGGTGAAGGACGCCCTGGGCCAGTTCTCGTCGTTCAGCCTCAGCGTGGACGCCCCGAACGTCCTCGTCGGCCTGGTCGTCGGCGCGGCGGTCGTGTTCCTGTTCTCCGGGCTCGCGATCAGCGCCGTGGGCCGGGCGGCCGGGCGTGTCGTGTACGAGGTCCGCGAGCAGTTCCGCACCAAGCCCGGCATCATGTCCGGCACCGAGCTGCCCGACTACGGCCGCGTCGTCGACATCTGCACCCGCGACTCGCTGCGCGAGCTGGCGACGCCGGGTCTGCTCGCCGTCATGACGCCGATCGCGGTCGGCTTCGCCCTCGGGTACGCCCCGCTCGGCGCCTACCTCGCCGGCGCCATCGCGGCGGGCACGCTGATGGCCGTGTTCCTGGCCAACTCCGGCGGCGCCTGGGACAACGCCAAGAAGCTGGTCGAGGACGGCCACCACGGCGGCAAGGGCTCCGACGCCCACGCGGCCACGGTCATCGGCGACACCGTCGGCGACCCGTTCAAGGACACCGCGGGCCCGGCGATCAACCCGCTGATCAAGGTCATGAACCTGGTGGCCCTGCTCATCGCCCCGGCCGTCGTGACCTACGCCGACAACGCCGCTCTGCGCGTCGGCGTCACGGTGGTCGCGGTGGCGGTCGTCGTGGGCGCGGTCGTGATCTCCAAGCGGCGCTCGACGAGCATCGCCCCGTCGAGCGACGACCCGCGTCCGCAGGTCGAGAGCGAGAAGGTCCCCGGCTGACCCGGGTCCTGATCGCCTGACGCAGAAGACGTACGGCCGCCGCCCGGGTTGGGCGGTGGCCGTACGCGTGTAATGGGATAGTTGGGCAGATGAACACGCTGATCGTCCTGAGACACGCCAAGGCCGCGCAGGTGCCCGGCCTGGCGGACAGGGAGCGCCCCCTGACCGGGCGCGGCGAGCGCGACGCCGGGCGTGCGGGGCGGGCGCTGAGGTCGCTGGGGCTGTCTCCCGATCTGGTGCTCTGCTCGCCCTCGCTGCGGACCCGGCAGACCGCCGAGCTGGCCCTGGCGGACCTGGCGCCCTCGGCTCCCCTGCACCTGGAGAGCGAGATCTACGAGGCGTACCCCGACGAGCTTCTCGAACTCGTCGGCCGGACCGACGAGGACGTCTCGACCCTGCTGCTCGTCGGCCACAATCCGGGCGTGCACGAGCTGGTGATGAACCTGTCCCTGTCGCACGACGACGAGGGGTTCCCGCCGGGGGCGTTCGCGGTGCTGGAGACGGACGGCTGGGCGGGCCTCGGCCCCGGGGACGGCCGCGTGGTGCACCGCTGGAAGCCCAGGGACGACTGAGCGCCCGCACACCCGTGGACGGCCGCCGGCGGGCCGTCCCGGGATGGCTGGGCGCCGGGGGTCAGGCCGGGCCCGGGGCCGCCAGGCCGTCCTCGGCGTCGGCGGCCTCGACCTCCTCGCGCGAGATGCCGAGCAGGTACAGGATCGTGTCCAGGTAGGGCACGTTGACGGCGGCGTCGGCCGCGTCCCGCAGCACGGGCTTGGCGTTGAAGGCGATGCCGAGCCCCGCCGCGCCGATCATGTCGAGGTCGTTGGCGCCGTCCCCGATGGCGACGGTCTGGCTGATCGGGATGCCCGCCTGCCGCGCGAACCGCTCCAGCGCCCGCGCCTTGCCCGGACGGTCGACGATCTCGCCGACGACGCGGCCGGTGAGCTTGCCGTTCACGACCTCCAGGGTGTTGGCGGCCGAGTAGTCGATGCCGAGCTCCTCCACCAGTGCGTCGGTGATCTGGGTGAAGCCGCCGCTGACGATGGCGAAGCGGTAGTCGAGGCGCTTGAGCGTGCGCACGAGCGTGCGGGCGCCGGGGGTGAGCACGACCTCCTGCCGTACGGCCTCGAAGACGTCGGCGGGGAGCCCTTCGAGCAGGGCCACCCGCTCGCGCAGGGATGCGGCGAAGTCGAGCTCGCCGCGCATCGCGGCCGAGGTGATCTTCTCGACCTCGTCCATGCACCCGGCGTGCGCGGCCAGCAGCTCGATGACCTCCCCGCGGATCAGCGTGGAGTCGACGTCCATGACGATCAGCCGCTTGGTGCGCCGGTGGAGCCCGGAGCGCTGGACGGCGACGTCGACCTGCTGGAGCACGGCCTCGGCGGCGAGCGCGGTGCGCAGCAGGGCGGGGTCGGCGCCGGAGACCTCCAGCTCGATGCACGTGACCGGCAGGTGGGCCAGGCGTTCGATGCGGTCGATGTTGGCGCCGGCGGCGGAGATGCGGCCGGCGATGCCGGCGAGCGCCGCGGGTTCGAGCGGTTCGCCGAGGACGGTCACGTGGAGACGTCCCCTGCGGCGCTTCTCTTTGGTGTCGGTGCCGGTGGCGAGCTCGACCTCCATGCCGAGGTCCTCGGCCACGCGTTCGACGGCGGCCCACATGGCGCCGAGGGTGCCGCCGGTGCCGGTCGGCGGCCCGCCCGCGTACATGACGAGGACGCCGAGCACGAGACGGCCGCGGATGACGACCTGCTCGACATCGACGACGTTCACGGGGAAGGACGCCAGCGTGCCGAACAAGCGGGACGTCACCCCGGGCCGGTCGGGACCGGTGAGCGTGATCAAAAGCGTGCGCTGCTTCATCGCGGACAACGCTACCGACCGCTCAGAGTGAACGCGTAAGCGGTTCACCATACGGACGGCAGATAGCCATCTCCGCATGTCTTCATGGGTGTGCCACATGAGGAGGCATGCCATGACCCAGGTCTTCACCGACCGTGTCCACGGCGGTAACGGTTCCGCGCGGGCCGCCGTACCGGCGGATCCCACCTCCGCCCTCCCGCCTCCGGCGGGCGTCCCGGGAACCCCAGGGCTTTCCGATCGAGGTCTGACCGACGCGCGCGGGCGGTACACGCTCGGGCTGGCGAGGACGCCGGCCGACCTGCGCGCGGCGCAGCGGCTGCGGTACGAGGTCTTCGCCGGCGAGATGGGCGCCCGGCTGGACTCGCCGGTCTCCGGGCTGGACGTGGACAGGTTCGACGCCTACTGCGACCACTTGCTGGTGCGCGAGGGCGACACGGTGGTCGGCACCTATCGGATGCTGGCGCCGGGCCGTGCCGACCGCCTGTACTCCGACGGCGAGTTCGACCTTTCCGCGCTCTCCGGGATCCGGGCCGGATTGGTAGAAGCCGGGCGCACGTGCGTGCACCCGGACCATCGCGGGGGCGCGGTGATCGGGCTGATGTGGGCGGGGATCGCCCACTACATGGTGAGCGGCGGCTACGGCTGGCTCGGCGGGTGCTGCTCGATCCCCTTGGACGACGGAGGGGCGGCGGCCGCGGGCGTGGTGGACAACGTCCCGTTCGGCCCGGAGAAGTACCGGGTGACGCCGCACCGCATGTGGCCGGACGCGGGCGTGGCCCGTCCGGGCAGGTTCGTGGTGCCGCCGCTGCTGCGCGGCTACCTGCGCCTCGGCGCGTGGATCTGCGGCGCCCCCGCCCACGACCCGGACTTCGGGACGGCCGACTTCTTCGTGCTGCTGTCGCTGGCCAACGTGGACGTCCGTTACCTGCGGCACTTCCTCGGGGTGACCGAATGAGCTGGCTCCCCGTCGCCGCCTGCACGGTGGGCGGCTGCGTCAGGTCCCCCGCCAGGACGGCGGGCCCGGTCCGGCGGGCGCTGCGCGTGCTCGGGGCCCTCGGGGTCGTGGCGGGCGGCGTCTCCTGGTCGCTGGTGGCCCGCCGGTTCGACGACCGGCGGCGCGGCGAGGTCACCATGCGCTGGGCGAGACTGCTGCTGCGAGTGCTCGGCATCCGGCTGGAGGTCGCGCAGGGGTTCAGCGTGCTGGGCGGTTCGGCGGCGTCCGCGGCCCCGGTGGCGCCCGGCGCGGGGACGTGCGGCGCGCTGCTGGTGGCCAACCACGTGTCGTGGCTGGATCCGCTGGTGGTGGCCGCGATCACGCCGTGCAGGCCGCTGGCCAAGAGCGACATCGCCCGCTGGCCGGTGCTGGGCTCGCTGGTGGCGTCCGGTGGCGCGATCTTCATCGACCGCGAACGGCTCTCGACGCTGCCCGGCACCGTGCGGGACGTCGCGGGCGCGCTGCGCGCCGGGCACGACGTCGCGGTCTTCCCCGAGGGCACGACCACGTGCGGCAGGGCGATGGGGCCGTTCCGCCCGGCGATGTTCCAGGCGGCGATCGACGCGGGCGCGCCGGTGCGGCCGGTCCGGCTGCGGTTCCGCGACGAGGGGAGCGACCCGGCGACGGGGCCGGCGTTCGTGGGCGACGACACGCTGCCGGCGTCGCTGCGGCGGGTGATCGCGGCCCGCGGCCTCGTGGTCGAGGTGACGATGTTCCCGCAGGTCGCCTACGCGCCCGCGGCGGGCGTCACGCGGCGGTCCCTGGCGGGCATCGCGCACGCCACGGTGTCGGGGGACGCCCCGCGCCGCCACGACGTGCTGGTCGCGGCGTAGCCCGACCGGGGGCCTGGCGCCCATGCCCCGCGGGGAGGGCCGCCCGGCGGACGGGCCCTCCCCCGGTGTGCTCAGCGCGCGATCTTGGTCTTCACCGGCTTGGTGAAGTACCAGCCCTTGACGCCGACCCTCCTGAGCTCGTCGCGGCTCAGGTCCTCCGCGCCGGTCGGCCAGTTCCAGGTGTTGACGCCGAGCTTGGCCGTGGCCGTGCCCGTGGTGCCCTTCTTCAGCCGGACGGTGATGGTCAGCCAGGTGCTCTCGCCCTTCTCCAGCACGTACGGCGGCCAGCACCAGAAGCCGTCGGGGAAGAAGCCGCACTTGGTGCCCTTGGGGCCGTCGTAGTAGACCGGCCCGCGGATGCCCTTGGGCAGCGTGCCGCCGAAGTAGTAGTCGTCGGCGGTCCAGGGGCCGTTGTTGACGCCCTTGATCCGGTAGGTGATCTCGCCGCCGCGCTTGACCTTCTTGGGCCCGGTGACCGTCACCGAGAACGCGGAGTACGGGTCTTCGCCGGCGGCCTCGGCCGTCGCGGTGCTGCTCTTCGCGCTCGTCGCGGCCGAGGCCGGGAGCGCGGCGAACATCAGGGCTCCCGTCAGCGGAACGGCGACGGCCGTTGCCACGATCTTGGCGAGCGGGTGACGCATAGGGATTCTCCATGGGATGGGGGACAGGGCCGGGACCACGCGCTCGGGAACGTTCCCGTGGCACGCGAGCGCGCGGAACCGCACGCCGCGGAGCACAGGGCTCCACGGCGTCGAACGTGGGTGCGTGGGCCGGGGAGGCGTGGCGCCTTCCGGCGATGGGACGAGGAGTCCCGTCGGACGCGCGTGCGGCCGTGCCGGAGCTTCCGGAGGCTCGTCAGCGAAGCCCGCACGTAAACGGCACGTTTCTATCATGATCTCCGGCGCCCGTCACACCTTATTTCCCATTTACCCGCATATTGTGATGCGAATGTGGACCATCCCTATAGCAGGGAAGGGATGGCCGTCCGGCGCGGGCGTGAGCGGGCGGTGACGGAAAGACAAGGGGAAAAGCCCGCGTGCCGCCGCCGCGACGGTTCCCGCGTGGGGGTATCACGCAGCGTTTTGCCGCCATTACCCGGCCGCATTTCCCGTACCCGGGCCCGGACCCCCGGAACGCGACAAGGCGGCCACCGTCGGGACGGTGGCCGCCTCGCCATGCCGGCGGCGGGCGCGACGTGGCGCGCCCGCCCTGCTCAGCGCACGATCCTGGTCTTGAACGTCTTCCAGAGGATCTGGTTCTGGATGTCGAGCTTGTTCAGTTCCTCCTCGTTGGTGATGTCCACGCCCGCGGGGACGTCGATGGAGAAGTGGCCGAACTCGGCCACGGCCGTGCCGCGGGTGCTCCTCTTCAGCCACACCTTCACCTTGAGCGAGGCCGAGCGGCCCGAGTTGAGGGTGCCATAAAGGCAGAACAGATCGCGGCCGGAAACCTCGCAGAACGCCTTCGACCTGCTGACCACGCGGATCTTGCTCGCGCCCCTCGGAAGCGTGGCGAAAAGGCCGGCCAC
The DNA here is from genome assembly GCF_014205275.1 of Sphaerisporangium siamense. Lineage (NCBI taxonomy): Bacteria > Bacillati > Actinomycetota > Actinomycetes > Streptosporangiales > Streptosporangiaceae > Sphaerisporangium > Sphaerisporangium siamense. The sequence continues at coordinate 641,090 of NZ_JACHND010000001.1, read as the reverse complement.
GTCGGTCGCCCACTCACCCTTGTTGGTGCTCTTGACCGAGTAGGTGATCGTGCCGCCACGGCGCACCGCCTTGTTCCACACGATGCGGGTGGAAAGCGGCGACTGGGGCTTGGCGGCCGTCTGGGTGGTGGTGACCGTGTGCTGTGCCGAGGTCGCCGCGGACGTGGACGCCGAGGCAGAGGTGGCCAGCGAGGCGCCCGCCAGGGCTCCGGCCACGGTGAGAGCGGCACAAGTGGAGAGGTACCGACGCATGGGTGAGAACTCCCGTAGAGGTGACTGAACGACTGACCCATCATGGGGCGGCGGACTTGTAATGTCCTTGTGTGTCACTTTATTGGAAATTTACCCGACGTGATCAGGTGGACGTCTCCGAATTCATGCCATAGGTAGCCTTCGCGGAGTGCCTCCTCATATGACCGGGAAAGAAGCTCCTCTCCGGCGATGGCCGACAGCATCATCAGATGGCTGGACTTCGGCTCGTGCAGCCCCGTGATCAGGCCGTCCACCGCCCGCACGCCCTCGGCCGGGGTGACGACGTGCGAGGTGAAGCCCGCCGCGGCCCGCACCCTGCCCCGCGGGGCCCCGAGCGCCGCCGTCTCCAGCGCCCGCACCACCGTCGTCCCCACGGCGATCACCCGGCCCTCGGCCTGGTTCACCAGGCGCGCGGTGTGCTCGGGCACCGCGAACCGCTCCGGGTACGGCGGCTCGTCCTTCTCCGGCGAGGCCACGCCGGTGTGCAGGGTGACCGGCGCGACGAGGATCCCCCGGCTGACGAGCGCGGTCACCAGCTCGTGGCTGAACGGCCGTCCCGCGCTCGGCATCTCCGCGCTGCCCGGGCGCACGCCGAACACCGTCTGGTAGGCCGACAACGGCCACTCCCGCGGCACGTAGGAGTACCGGATGGGCAGCCCGTGCTCGGCCAGGTACCCGGGGACGTCCCGGTCGAGCGCGGCACGCCACAACCGCGGCGTCTCGCGCTCCAGCAGCCGCAGCGTCGCGCCTCCCGGCAGCGGCAGCCACTCGCCGGGCGCGCCCCCCGGGTACGGCGCCGTGGCCCCTCCCACGCGCCGGCGCAGCTCCACCAGCCACGTGCCGTCCTCGCGCGCGGTGGAGAAGTGCACCGCCAGCCGGTCCAGCGGCACGGCGGCGGCCAGGGTGATCGAGTCGTTGACGACGAGCAGATCTCCCGGCCGCAGCAGTTCCGGCAGGTCGGTGAAGGTGTGGTGGGTGACGGCGCCGGTCTCGGTGCTGGAGACCATCAGCCGGACGTGGTCGCGCGCCAGGCCGCGGGCCTCCGGCGGCTCGTGGGCCTCACGGACCCTGGGCAGGTCGAAGGCGATCACCGGCTCACCCGGCCGCTCTCCGGCCGTCGCTCGACCAGGTCGGCGATGAACGGCGCCACGACCTCGGGGTCGTCGGCGCCCGCGGCCTCCTCCTCGCCGACGGCGTCGGCGAGCATGCGCGTGCGCATCTCGCCCGGGTCCACCGACCAGACGGCGACGCCGGGCTCCTCGACGGCGAGCACGTACGAGAGGTGGTCGAGCGCCGCCTTGGTCAGGCCGTACCCGCCCCAGCCCTCGTAGGGCTCGACGGCCGCGTCGGAGGTGATGTTGACGACCGCGCCGCCGCGCTCGCGCAGCCCGCGCAGTGTCGCCTGGATCAGGGCCAGGGGCGCGATCACGTTGGCCTGTACGGCGCCGGCGAGCACGTCCAGGGGATAGGCGGCCAGCGGCGGCAGCGGGACCGCGCCGAGCGTGCTCGCGTTGTTGACCAGCAGGTCCAGGCCGCCGAACTCGTTGGCGACCCGCGCGAGGGCGGCCCGGTGCGCGGGGTCGGTCACGTCGCCGGGCACGGCGGTGGCGCCGGTCTCCAGCGCGGCCTTCTCCAGGTCGGCGGCGCCGCGCGCGGTGATGACGAGCTGCCAGCCCCGGGCGGACAGCTCCCGCGCGAGGGCCAGGCCGAGGCCGCGGGAGGCGCCCGTGACCAGCGCCGTGCGCCGCGGGGCGGAAGGGGTTTCATCGGTCATGCCCCGACGCTAGGAGCGCGCCGCCGCGCGGGCATCGGGCCCGCGACCGGCCCCGTCCTGCGCTCATGGGCCTAGGACCAACGGCGGAGGCCCCCCGCCCGGCGCGCCCGCCTACAGTGTGGGCGTGACCTCCGAACCGCGCGGCGAGCGCGACGCCGTGCTGCACGCCGTCAGCTCGGCGGTGCTGGCCGTCACGCGCCACCTGTCGGTCCGCGAGGTGCTGCAGGTCATCGTCCGCTCGGCCAAGACCCTGCTCGACGCCCGGTACGCCGCGCTCGGCGTGCCGGACGAGGACGGCTCGTTCGCCGAGTTCGTCGCCGAGGGCCTCAGCGACAAGCAGTGGGACGCCATCGGCCCGCTGCCGCGCCAGCACGGCATGCTCGCCGCGATGCTCCGCGACGCCGCCCCGGTGCGCCTGCCCGACATCCGCGAGGATCCGCGGTTCGAGTGGTGGCCGAGCGCGCACCCGGTGCTCAAGGACTTCATCGGCGTGCCCATCCGGGACGGCGACCAGGTGCTCGGGATCATCTTCCTGTCCAACAAGCGCGCCCCCGGCGGCTTCACCTCCCATGACCAGGACCTGCTCACCCTGTTCGCCGCGCACGCCGCCATCGCCCTGACCAACGCGCGCCTGTACGAGCGCGGGCGCGAGCTCACGGTCGTCGAGGAGCGCACCCGCGTGGCCCGTGAGCTACACGACGCGGTGACGCAGAAGCTGTTCTCGCTGCGGCTCACCGCCCAGGCCGCCGCCGCCCTGGTCCACGCGCACCCCGGGCGCGCCCTGGCGGAGATCGAGCGCGTGGAGCGCCTGGCGGGCGAGGCGCTGGCCGAGCTGCGGGCCGTGATCGTCGAGCTGCGCCCGGCCGAGCTGGACCGGCACGGCCTCGTGGAGACCCTGCGCAAGCACGTCGCCCTGCTCGACCGCCTCAACCCCGAGACGGTCTCGTTCAGCGCCACCGGGGAGGCGGGTGACCTGCCCGCGGCCACCGAGGTCACCGTCCTGCGCGTGGCCCAGGAGGCCGTGCACAACGCCCTCAGGCACGCGGGCGCGTCCTCCATCGCCGTGCGGCTGAGCGTGCCGGGGTCGCGCCTCACGCTGGAGATCAGCGACGACGGCGACGGCTTCGACGTGGACGGGCCCACCCGAGGGCTCGGCCTGGTGTCGATGCGCGACCGCGCCGAGGAGGCCGGCGGGGCGCTGCGCGTGTCCTCCGAGCCCGGCGCGGGCACCACCGTCCTGCTGGAGGTCCCCGCGTGATCCGGGTGCTGATCGCCGACGACCATCCCGTCGTGCGCCAGGGGCTGCGGACGTTCCTCGGCCTGCAGGACGACCTGGAGGTCGTGGGCGAGGCCGCGGACGGCGCCGAGGCCGTCGAGCTGGCCGCCTCGCTGGCGCCCGACGTGCTGCTGCTCGACCTGAAGATGCCCGTGCTGGACGGCCTCGGCGCGCTCGGACGGCTGGCCGAGCGCGGCGTCGGGGCGCGGGTCATCGTACTGACGTCGGTGAGCGACAAGGGGGACGTCGCGCCCGCCATGCGCTCGGGGGCCGCGGGCTTCCTCTACAAGGACGTCGACCCGGCGGCGCTGGTGCAGGCGATCCGCGCGGTCCACGGCGGCCAGGTGCTGCTCGCGCCCGAGGCCGCCGACGCCATGCTGGCCGGTCGCGGCGCCGAGGCCGGGCGGGCCCCCGGGCCGATCGCGGTGCTGACCGAGCGGGAACGCGAGGTGCTGGCGCTGATCGCCTCGGGCCTGTCCAACCGCGAGATCGCCAGAAGGCTCGTCGTCGCCGAGAAGACCGTCAAGACCCACGTCTCCAACGTGCTGATGAAGCTCGGAGTCCAGGACCGCACCCAGGCGGCGCTCTACGCGGTACGCCATGGCCTGGGCTAGGTGTTCTGTCCCGTGAGGTTGGGTACGCGGCTGGCGGGTGGTGCGCCGTTCAGCGCGGTGTGGCCGCGGTGGTGATTGTAGGTGTGGAGCCACTGTGGGAGTGCTTGGCGGCGTTCGGTCTCTGACCGGTAGGGGTGGGCGTAGGCCCATTCGTCCAGCAGGGTGCGGTTGTAGCGTTCGACCTTGCCGTTGGTCTGGGGACGGTAGGGGCGGGTGCGTTTGTGGGTGATGCCGGCTGCGGTCAGGGTGTCGCGCCATAGGTGGGAGCGGTAGGCCGAGCCGTTGTCGGTCAGTACCCGCTGCACGGTGATGCCGCAGCTGGTGAAGTATGCCTGGGCCCGTAGCCAGAACGCGGTGGCGGTTTCCTTGGTCTCGTCGGGCAGGATTTCGGTGTAGGCCAGGCGGGAGTGGTCGTCGATGGCGTTGTGCAGATAGCCGTAGCCCAGGTTGGGGCGGCCGTGGCGGGTTCGTGGCCGGGCCGGGTCGCGGTGGGCGGAGCTGTTGCGGCCGCCTGCCGCCCGGCCGTGGATCTTGTGGCCGCCGCCGTCGGGGATGTTGCCCAGCTTTTTGATGTCGACGTGGATGAGTTCACCTGGGGTGGCGCGCTCGTAGCGGCGGATGGGGGTGGCCGTGGCGCGGTCCAGATGCGACAGGCGGGCCAGGCGGTAGCGGGTCAGGACGCGGTGCACGGTGGCGGGGTTGAGGCGCAGCAGGTAGGCGATGCGGGCCGGTCCCCAGCGGTGGGCCAGACGGACCTTGATGATGCGCCGCTCGGTACGGGTTGGAGTACGCCGAGGGCTGTGGCGTGGACGGCTGGAGCGGTCGGTCATGCCTGCCGCACCGTGCAGGCGGTAGCGCTCGGCCCAGCGGCGGGCGGTGGTCACCGCGACCTGGAAGCGTTCGGCGGCACGGCGCAGTGGCCAGCCGTCCTCGACGACGCACCGGGCCAGGCGAAGGCGTCCCAGTTCGGTCAGGGGGGCGTTACGGTGGGGCATGAGGGCCTTTCGGGTCTTGGTGCAGATGTCGCAATCCACACCGAACCCGAAGGCCCTCACCCATTACAAGATCATTCGCTCGTGTCGCCCCGTACCCAACCTCTGTGGTCAGTACAGCTAGGCGGTCAGGGGCGGGAGCCGCCCGGCGGGGTGTTGAGCGAGGCCGGGCGTCCCTCCATGATCGCGTTGTGGGCGGCCACGCGGGCCCGCCGCACCGCGCGGTCCAGGTCGCGCAGGGCCTGGCCGCGCGTGGCGATCTGCCCGGCGGTGAGGCCGCGGTCGTCGGCCAGGCGCAGCACCGCCGCCAGCCGCGCGGTCAGGGCGGCGACGCGGTGGGCGCGGGCCGGGTACCCGGGCGCGAGGCCCTCGCCGCCGGAGGCGATCGACGGCGGGCCGCCGCCCGGCCCCTCGACGGCGACCAGGGTGTCGGTGGCCGAGCGCATCGCCAGCGTGAGGGCGTGCTCGGCCTCGGCGAGGGCGGGGACGTCGGGCGGGGCCGGCGAGGCGGGCATCGCCGTCCAGAGAACGCCCGTGTAGGACGACCCGCGGCGGTCGAGCGCCGGGACCAGGCCGGCGCAGCCGCCGGGGAGCAGCGCCGTGGCGGCCTCGCCGGCGTCGACGGCGGCCATGGTGAAGGGGGGAGGACCCGTCAGCCCGAGCGGGTCGCCGGCGACAGGGAGGGAGAGGCGCAGTCCGGTCACGCCCTCGGCGCGGAGGCCGGCGAGGAACACGCGCAGCGGGGTCTCTGTTCCCTCAACGGAGACGACGTGAGGTCCCGCGGCGCGCTCCAGCCGGTCCACTGCTTCGTCCAGGCCGACATGTCCGGCAAGCCAAGAATTGCCCCATGCGACCAAGGTGGCGGAGATCGGTGAATCGGGGTGCACCGATCCACGATATGCGTTGATGCTGCAATAGGTTTGGTCCGGAGGCATCGGGCGGGGGCACCCGCGCGGTGAAGCCGGGTGGTTCCGGGGTGACCGGGCCGCCCGGGTTCTATGTCAGGGAGGTAGTGGGGATGGGTGGTCAGGTGCTTCGGCTCCAGGACGTCGCCGTCCGCAGAGATGGCGCGGCCCTGCTGCGGGGCATCGACTGGACCGTCGAGGAGGACGAGCGCTGGGTCGTCATCGGGCCGAACGGCGCGGGGAAGACCACGCTCCTGCAGGTCGTGGCGGCCCTCATGTACCCCAGCGAGGGCACGGCCGAGATCCTCGGCGAGCGGCTCGGCCAGACGGACGTCTTCGATCTGCGGCCCCGCATCGGGCTCGCCAGTTCGGCGATCGCCGAGAAGGTGCCCTCCGACGAGAAGGTCATCGATCTCGTGCTCACCGCCTCGTACGCGATTCTCGGGCGGTGGAACGAGGACTACGACTCCGGCGACGTCACGCGCGCCGTCGAGCTGATCGACCAGCTCGGGTGCGCCCATCTGATCAGGCGCCGGTTCGGCACTCTGTCGGAGGGCGAGCGCAAACGGGTCCAGATCGCCCGCGCGCTGATGCCCGACCCCGAGCTGCTGCTGCTGGACGAGCCCGCCGCCGGCCTCGACCTCGGCGGCCGCGAAGACCTGGTGCGCCGCCTGTCCGCGCTGGCCCACGACGCCACGGCGCCCACGATGGTGCTGGTCACACACCACGTCGAGGAGGTGCCGAGCGGCTTCACGCACGTCCTGCTCCTGCGCCACGGCGCGGTGGTCGCCCAGGGCCCCCTGGAGTACGTCATGACCGCCGACAACCTCTCCCGCACCTTCGGCGTCCCCCTGAGCCTGGAACGCAGCCCCGACGGCCGCTGGTACGCCCGCGCCCTCCCCGGCTAACTAGTACACCCCTGTCTCTCCCTCCCAAAATCCCCATTTCCCCGCGAATGGAGATAACTCCCACCATTCCCCCTTACGGTGCGCCTATAATTCCAACCCCGCTCACTTCTCCGTGAGGACGCGCCGGTGCTCTGGAGGAGGAGGGAGGAAGGGGGTGAGGAACGAGCCCCCTTCCGAGTGACGACGGAAGAGCACCGGCTCAAAGGCGTCCTCACGACGCGCGAACGGAGAGAGCGCCATTGACACTGATCGTGGCCGTGGTCGTGGTGGCCATCGCCGGGTTCGCGTTGTATCGGACCGTCCGGATCGTGCCGCAGGCGCGGGCGTACATCGTGGAGCGGCTCGGGCGCTACCACCGCACGCTGACGCCGGGCCTGAACATCGTCGTGCCGTTCGTCGACGCGGTGAAGACCACGGTGGACCTGCGCGAGCAGGTCGTCTCCTTCCCGCCCCAGCCGGTGATCACCTCCGACAACCTGGTCGTGTCGATCGACACCGTCATCTACTTCCAGGTGACCGACCCCCAGTCCGCGACGTACGAGATCGCCAACTTCCTGACCGGCGTCGAGCAGCTCACCGTCACCACCCTGCGCAACGTCGTCGGCGGCATGGACCTGGAGCGCGCGCTGACCTCCCGTGAGGAGATCAACTCCGAGCTCCGCGGCGTGCTGGACGAGGCCACCGGCAAGTGGGGGATCCGCGTCAACCGGGTCGAGCTCAAGGCCATCGACCCGCCCGCCTCGATCCAGGACTCGATGGAGAAGCAGATGCGCGCCGACCGCGACAAGCGCGCGTCCATCCTGTCGGCCGAGGGACAGAAGCAGGCGGCGATCCTGACCGCCGAGGGGGAGCGGCAGGCCGCCGTGCTGAAGGCGCGCGGCGAGGCGGAGGCCGCGGTGCTGCGGGCGCAGGCGGACGCCGAGGCGCAGGCCATGCGGGCCAAGGGCCAGGCCGACGCGATCGCGATGGTGTTCCGGGCGATCCACGAGGGCAACCCGGACCAGAACCTGCTCGCCTACCAGTACCTCCAGACGCTGCCCGAGATCGCCAAGGGCGACGCCAACAAGGTGTGGATCGTCCCGTCCGAGATGGGCAAGGCGCTGGAAGGGCTGGGCGGCCTGTTCGACCGGCGCCCGAAGGACGCTCCTCCGGCCCGCTGACCCGGCCGCGCCGGCCTCCCCCGTACTCTGACCTCCCGGATGCCGCCCGGGCACCCTGCCGCGCGCCGGGCCGGGGCGGACGACCTAGCATCGGGCGAAGTCCCGAGGGAGGGTGAGGTCTTGACAGCGTGGGAGGTCGCCGCGATCCTCGCGGCCGGGCTGGCGGCGGGAGCCATCAACGCGGTCGTGGGGTCGGGCTCGCTGATCACCTTTCCCACGCTGGTCGCCCTCGGGTACCCGCCGATCGTCGCGAACGTGTCCAACAACATCGGCATGGTGGCCGGCGGCGTGACCAGCGTGCTCGGCTACCGCCCGGAGCTCGCGGGGCAGCGGCGGCGCCTGCTCCGGCTCGGCGTCGGCTCGGTGCTCGGCTCCCTGGCGGGCGGCTTCCTGCTGCTCCTGCTGCCCGCCGAGGCCTTCAAGGTGATCGTCCCGGTGCTCATCGCGCTGGCGTGCGTGATGGTCGTCGTCCAGCCCCGCCTGCAGGCCTGGCTGTCGGCGCGCCAGGACGAGCCGCGCGCGGACGGCGGGCCGTGGCTGTGGGCCGGCGTCTTCGCCGCGGGCGTCTACGGCGGCTACTTCGGCGCGGCGCAGGGAGTGGTGCTGGTCGGCCTGCTCGGCATCTTCCTCGACGACCACCTGCAGCGGGTCAACGCGGCGAAGAACCTGCTGTCGCTGCTGGTCAACTTCACGGCCGCCCTCCTGTTCACGGTGATCGCCCCGGTCGACTGGTGGGCCGTGCTCTTCGTCTCGCTGGGCACGCTGGTGGGAGGCTTCGTCGGGGCCAAGATCGGCCGGAGGATGCCGCCGCGGGTGCTGAGAGCGGTGATCGTCTGCGTCGGCGTCGTCGCGATAGTCAAACTGGTGTACGGATAACCAGGACTGCAAGTGGGTATTTACCTGGACATGAAGGGTGACCGGGTCGAGATCGTCATAGACGCGGGCGGGACACTCGGACCGCGCACGTACGAGGTCGTCGCGACGAAGGCGGGCCGGCGCGTGGACGTCGCGACCCGCAGGGGCCTGGTCGAGGTGAGCGAGGTGACCAGGAGCGGCACGCCCGTGCGCACGGCGCGCTTCATGGCGAGCCGCATCCTGGCCCTCGTGGAGCATCCGGCGGCCGACCGCGACGGCGCGTGAGGCGCCGGGCGGCCGGGACGCTCAGACCTGGCGCGGGCGCACCTGCACGAGCCCGTCACCGCGCACGTTGACCTCGAACGACGGCTGCGGCGACGTCGCCGGGCCGTGGACGACGGCGCCGTCCTCCAGCCGGAAGGTGCTGCCGTGCCAGGGGCACACGACGCACGCCTCGTTGTTCTCCAGCTTGAGCCGCCCCTGGTGCAGCGGCCCGGCCAGGTGCGAGCAGCGGTCGGCGAGCACCTTCACCTGCGCCCCGTGGCGCAGCACGAAGAGCTGGATGTAGCCGAGCCGCCGGGGGACGGGACGCCCGTCGGGCAGGTCCCACAGCCGGCACAGGTCGTGCCAGCCGAGCGGCACCAGATGCGTCGTCGTCTCGGCGTGGGTGGGCCCGGCCGCCATGCGGTAGGCCAGGTGGCCGCCGAGGTACCCGCCGACGCCGGCCGCGCCGAGCCCGGCGAACGCCAGGGCGCGCCCCGCGCGGTGGTTCCCGGCCAGCCTGGCCAGCAGGGATCCGGAGTACAGGCCGAGCGCGGTCAGGTTGACCAGCGCGTGCACGAAACCCACCCGCTGCTGCCCGAGATGCAGGACCGACCAGTCGGTGATCCCGGCCGCGGCCGTGGGGATGGCCCCGGCGATGCCCGTCGCCAGCACGGCCTGCGAGGCGCGCGGGTCGGCGTCGATGACGTCCAGCACGGCCGTCGCCGTCCAGCAGCCCAGGGTGACGGTCGCGAGCGGGGGATGCAGGGGATGCCCGGTCGGCACGCCGTGCAACAGGTCTCTCGTGCGGCTCCCGAGGGGGAGCCGGCGGCGGACCGTCTTGGCCAGCCGCGTGATCATATGGTCGCCCGCCCTGACGTGCTCAAGGCGCTCGGTGACCTTCACCGGCAACGTCATGGGTCCCAGGCCCAGGGACTCCCTGATCGTTCGACGGCGTCGCGAGTTGATGGACTTCGAAGTTTCCTCCACTTTCGCCCCCTCTCGCCCTAGGGGACGTACCCCTAAGACCCGAAGGGAACACCGTGAAGAGCGCTACGCCTGGCCGCGAGCCAGGTGGCCACGGGCCGCCGACAGCTCGACGATCTCGGTCGCGTAGTCGCCCAGCGCCGGCGATCCCTCCCGGATGATCTCGACTTTCTCCATCACCTGTTCGATCGTGACCCCGTGCCGTACCCAGCTCCCGCCCTCGGTGTGGTGGTTGGCCAGCATCGGCGCCAGCCGGTCGAGGGCCCGGGCGAACCTGGCCTCGGGCGTGACCCGCTCCTCGAACTCGTCCCACAGGGCCCGCAGCGTGACCGTCTGGTCCGCGGGGAGGAGTCCGAAGATGCGGTCGGCCGCCACGCGCTCGGCCTTGCGCTGCACCTCGACCGCCGCCACGTCGTAGACGAACGCGTCGCCCGCGTCGATCTCGACGATGTCGTGGAGGAGCAGCATCGCGGTGACGCGCCCGAGGTCCGTGCCCGGCGGGGCGTGCTCGCCGAAGACCATGGCCAGCATCCCGAGGTGCCACGAATGCTCGGCGTCGTTCTCCCTGCGCGAGCCGTCCATCAAGGTGTTGCGGCGGAGCACGCGCTTCAATTTGTCGATTTCCACGGCGAAACCGACCTGGGCCAGCAGACGTTCCTTATCGGGCACGGTGGTCACGCCGACCAGCCTATTACCGGCAAGCACCAGAAACCGCCCGGCATCGCCGTTCCCGGCCGTGTCAGGCCCGGACGGCCGTGCGCCGTCCGGGCCGTTCGCCGACGCGGGATGACCGCCGCACCTCAGGGCTCAGTGCCAGGTCAAGACGTCCTCGCGCCGGTCGCGGCGCTCCGCGCGCCCGGCGATCTCGGGGAACGCCTCCGGGTACGGGAGGTCCAGCGACTCCCAGCGGTACGGGTCGGAGATCAGGCGGTGGACGCCCACGGGCTCCCGCGCGGGGACGGCCGTGCGCCGGACGATCTCGACCGTCACCAGGTTGGACCACTTGCGGTGCCGGGCCACCCGCGCGGCGCCCGCGCCGCAGGCCGCCGCCAGCTCGGCGGCGTAGGCGTGGAAGGACTCCGGGCTGATGCCCGCCCGGCACAGGATCAGCGCCTTCTCGCCCGCCGGCGTCGGGGTGATCCAGAGGATGAGCGGGACGCGGCCGGCCGGGGTCTGCAGCGAGGTGTTCATGAACACCCGCTGCATGCGGCGCCGGGAGTAGACGCACCAGAAGTGCGCCACGAACCGGCTGCGGCCCGCCCTGACCGTCGCCGGGGCGGCGACCAGCCCCGTGAGCAGCCCGAACCCGACCCAGCCGTGCGCCGCGTACGCCCCCACGCCGAACACGACCGCACCGGTGGCCAGGAGGACCTCGCTGCGCCGGCGCCACAGCCGGGTGAGCGCCCCGGGCGGCGGAGGCGGCGCGAGGTGGTGGGAGCCGTGCCGCGTGTTGCGCGGATTCATGACCGCTCCCTCCCCGTGGGGACGGCACGCCGGGAGGTGGCGTACAGGAGGTCGTCACGGCCGGCCGGAGGCCGGGCGCGTACGGCGCGGGGACCGTCCTCGGGGAGGGCGCCGGGCCCGCCGGCGCCGCGCAGCCGGTCGAAGCGCGGGTCCCGGTAGCTCCTCGCGCCGAACCCGGTCCGCGTGACCGTCCAGCCGCGCTTGCGCGCCCGCTCGTCCGGTTCGGCGCAGATGGCACGGTCGGCACGTTCCAGTAATCGGGCCAAGTAGTTCTTGATTCGCGACAATTGCTTGGTACCGTGGTGAGTCATCGGAGACTCCTGACTTTGGCTTGGGACGGAGTTCTCGTAATGGCCGGGTCGACAGGTGGCAGCCTTCGGCCCGGCTTTCGTACACGCCCAAAAGGGGCGTTTCATCCCCCATCTAACAGATGCCGGCGTTCCAGATCTTTCCTCCCTTTGAGGTCGTTGTCCGTGGTGCCGGCGCGGCGGAATCGGGCGTGGGGATGACGCCGGAAGCGGACGTGATCGAATAACGTCCCCTGGTCATCTCCCCACGAGATCATTTCGCCCCCCTTCCCGGATCTTCCGGGGTTCTACTTCTCAAATGCTCCCTCATGGCATATTGCCTTGCAAGGCCGTCCGCAAGAAAATCTGAAAGTGATTTCATCTGATGCCGTGCAACTTAATGTGCAAGTTGCACGGTGGAGCGGCTAGGATCACGTCCGTGGAGGCGACGACGCCTGCGCCCACCACTTGTGTCTCGACGAGGAGGCCGTGTGCCTGACCGTGGCAGTCCTTCTCTCCGCCGTCAGCGGCTCGGCCGGGAACTCCGGCGGCTGCGGGAGCGCGCCGACATGATCGGCGAGGACGCGGCGACCAGGCTGGGCTGGTCCGCCGCCAAAGTGAGCAGGATCGAGACCGCCAAGACGTTCCCCACGCTCAAGGACGTCGAGGCCCTCCTGGAGCTGTACGAGGCCGACCAGGTCCTGCGGCGGGAGCTGCTGGACCTGCGCAGGAGCGCCGCCCAGAAGGGGTGGTGGGACGAGTACCGCAGTTCCCTGCCGGAACCGACCGTGGAGCTCATCGACCTCGAATCGGAGGCGGTGGAGCTGCGCAACTGGGAACCCCAGGTTGTGCCGGGGCTGCTGCAGACGGAGGCGTACGCGCGGGCGCTGTTCGAGTCGTGGCAGCCGGTGATCCAGATTCCCCCCAAATGGCAGCGCGACCGGGCGGCGGCGCGGATGCGGCGCAAGCAGACTCTCCTGCTGGAGTCCAATCCCGTCGGCTTCTTCGCCGTGTTCGAGGACTCGGTGCTGACGCGCCAGTTCGGGGGCCCCGAGGTGATGCGGGAGCAGCTGGAACACCTGATCGAGATCTCGGAGCTTCCGCACGTGGAGATGAGGATCCTGGCGCAGGGGACGCCTCCCCTGATGCCGACGGGCCCGTTCCTGTATCTCCAGTTCCCTGACTTCCCGGACGTCGTTTATCTCGAAGAGTACTTCGGGTCGCGCATGGTCCAGGACACGGAACAGGTATTCGCGTACGCACGGGCCTTCGATCATCTGCTCAATCTGGCGCTGGACGAACCCACATCCCGTGAGTTGATCAAAAAGACACTGTCCGAACGCTGGCACTGAGTGAAACGCTTCATCGGGGGGCGGCGAGATGCCGGCACATGCCCGGAAAGGGAACACTATGCAAACGACCGACGGCGCCGGCCTCGTATGGCGCAAGAGCAGGCGGAGCTCGAACGGCAACTGTGTGGAGATCGCGGCGGTGGGCGCCGATCTCGTCGGCGTCCGGGACAGCAAGAACCCGGACGGGCCCGAGCTACGCGTTCCGCGCCGGGAAATGATGGCTTTCATGGCCGAGCTGAAAGCCTGATCCGGCAGGCTACCCCGGTGTAATCTTGCGTCCCGTCCCCCCGAAGCCCATGATGCAAGTACTCCTTTGCTGTCTTCTGGGGTGGAGGTCACGAATGTCCGTTACGGGCAGCGGATGTAGGGACTGGCGTAAAAGCTCCTACAGCACCAACGGTAATTGCGTAGCGGTCGGCTTCGGTGCCGGCGCGCAGGTCCTCGTGCGCGATACCAAGAACCCGCGCGGCGCCGTCGTGGCCTGCGGGAGGGTGGCGTGGAACGATTTCGTCCGCAGCATAAAAGCGGGCTGACGCCCCAGCTCCGGAGGGTCCCGTCCGTCACAGGGCGGGGCCCTTTATTCGTGTTCTCTGATGAACGCGTGGCCTGTGCCCCCCGCCGGGGCGGAAGGGACCCGGCCGCCGGCGACCTGAACGGGGTCTCTGGGCGGCTTTGCGCAGACGTGACGACTCCTTGCGAATCCGATTACATGGCAAGTTCAGGGGTATAGGCACTGCGACCTTGCGATGTAAGTACACGTGCAAGTTGCAAGATCGCTGATTCCCCGCCATGTGGACGAGGGTGCGCGATCCCCTGATGTCCCGGGACGGGAGGCCGCAGTGGTGCAGCACGGAAATCCCTCGGTTCGGCGGGTGCGACTAGGGCTGCGGTTACGGAGGCTCCGGGAGCGCGCGGGGATGGTCGGGGACGCGGCCGCGGCCCGGCTCGGATGGTCGGCGGCGAAGGTCAGCAGGATCGAGACGGCCAGGACGTTCCCCTCCGTCGCCGACGTCGAGGACCTCATGGCGCTGTACGAGGCCGCTCCGGGCGTGCGGCAGGAGGTGTTCGGCCTGTACCGGGACGCCGGGCGGCGCCGGTGGTACGACGAGTACCGGGGGGTGCTGGCCGCTCCCGCGCTGGAGGTGCTGGACCGGGAGGCCGAGGCGGAACGGGCGTGGGTGTGGGAGCCGCAGGTGATCCCGGCCCTGTTACGGACGCATGACTACGCCCGGCTGGTGATGAGGGGCATGCACGCGATCGAGCCGGTCGCCGAGACCACCGTCGCACGGCGGCTGGAGGCGTTGAAGGCGCGGCAGGCATATCTGCTCGACGGGTCGCGCCCGTTCACCCTCGCGGCCGTGGTGCACGTGTCCGCGCTGCGGCGCTCGCTCGGCGACGCCCGGGTCCTGCGCGACCAGCTCTGCCACCTGGCCGAGATGAGCCGGTCGGAGCAGGTGAGGCTCCGGGTCCTCGCCCAGGAGTCCCCGCATCCCATGACGGCGGGCCCGTTCGTCCACCTGCGGTTCCCCGACCTTCCCGCGGTCGTCTACCTGGAGGAGATCCTCGGCACGCGCCTGGTCTCCGACGCCGGCCAGGTCCGCGGCTACGAGCGCGCCTTCGACCACCTGTGCGCCGTCGCCCTCGACGAGGCGGACTCGCGCCTGCTGATCCGTGACCTCGCCGGCGGCGGGCGCCGTCCCTGAGACGGCGAACGGCCCGCGCCGGCGTGCGGCGCGGGCCGTTCCGAGGACCGGCGAGCGGGTCAGGCGAGCCCGAGGCCGGCGGCGACGCCGTGGCCGAGATCCTTGTGGACGTTGGTCCAGTACTCCACCACGCGCTTCTTCATGTCGCCCGTGACCTCGGGCGCGGAGGCGTGGCCCACGATGTTGCCCACCAGGTGGTCCCGGTCGGTGTCCGACAGCACGTTCTCCCAGAGGGCGCGCGGCTGGACGAAGTCGTCGTCCTCGGCGTGCTTGCGGTAGGCGCTGCGGATGATCTCACCCGCGACCTGGTAGCTCTCGCCCGCGAAGAACGACGGGTCGGCGGCGGGGCCGTTCGCCGAGTTCGGCGCGTACACCGGGTCGCCGGGGTTGCTGTAGCGCATCGCGCCGTCCTTGTTGTAGCTGTGGACGGGCGCCTTCGGCCGGTTCACCGGGAGCTGCAGGTAGTTGGCCCCGATGCGGTACCGGTGGGTGTCCGGGTAGGAGAACAGGCGGCCCTGGAGCATCTTGTCCGGCGAGGCCGCGATGCCGGGGACGAGGTTGGCGGGCTCGAAGGCGGCCTGTTCGACCTCGGCGAAGTAGTTCTCCGGGTTCCGGGTGAGGGTGAGCTTCCCGATCGTGATCTCCGGGTAGTCGGCGTGCGGCCAGACCTTGGTGAGGTCGAACGGGTTGAACCGGTAGTCCGCCGCCGCCTCGAAGGGCATGATCTGCACGTTCACCGTCCACGACGGGTGGTCGCCGTTCTTGATCGCGGTGAACAGGTCGCGGATGTGGTAGTCGGCGTCCTGGGCGATGACCGCGCCGGCCTCGGCGTCGGTGAAGTTCTCGACGCCCTGGTCGGTCTTGAAGTGGTACTTCACCCAGTACTTCTCGCCCGCCGCGTTGTACCAGAGGAACGTGTGCGAGCCGAAGCCGTGCATGTGCCGCCAGCTCCTCGGCGTGCCGCGGTCGGTCATCAGGAAGGTGACCTGGTGCGCCGACTCGGGGGACAGGGTCCAGAAGTCCCACTGCATGTTGTGGTCGCGCAGGTTGTTGTCCGCGCGGCGCTTCTGGCTGTGGATGAAGTCGGAGAACTTCGAGGGGTCGCGGATGAAGAAGATCGGGGTGTTGTTGCCGACGAGGTCGTAGTTGCCCTCGCCGGTGTAGAACTTGATCGCGAAGCCGCGCGGGTCGCGCTGGGTGTCCGGGCTGCCGAGCTCGCCGGCGACCGTGGAGAAGCGCAGGAAGAGATCGGTCTCCGCGCCCTTCTGGAAGAGGCCCGCCTTGGTGAACTGGCTGACGTCCTCGGTGATCCGCAGCACGCCGTACGCGCCGCCGCCCTTGGCGTGCACGACGCGCTCGGGCACCCGCTCGCGGTTGAACTGCGCCATCTTCTGGATGACGTAGTGGTCCTGCAGGAGCAGGGGGCCGTTCGGGCCCACGGACAGCGAGAACTCGTCGCTCGGGGCGGGGACGCCCGCGTCCGTCGTCGTGTAGGGCCGGGTGGTCATCGCGTGGTCCTCCGTATCGTCGTCGCTGGAGTGCGGCCGGGGCCATTGACTCCGACTGGAGGGACGCCCGTCCGGCCCGGGAGCCGGTCCACATCCCCCACGAACTGCACCCTAGGCACTAAACACGAATGATTCAAGTTAGAGAGTCATTCAAGTGAGATGTTTTCCGCCGGGTGGTGGTGTCCATCCGGGAGCCGGAGATGGCATGCTTTTGCGACGATGAGAAGCCAGCCCGCCGTCCGCGTCCTGTCCCCTGCCCGTCCCGCCCGCGCCCGGCGGTCCGCCCTCGCGCTGCTGGCGGCCGTGATCGCCGGACCGGCCGTCGTGGCCTGCTCCGCCGCGGAGTCGGCGTCGCCCTCGTCCACGTCCGGCGCCAAGTCGTCCCCCGAGAACAAGCCGGAGGCCGAGCCCGCCAAGCCGGCGCGCAAGCCGTTCACGATCTCCTTCGGCGGGGACGTCCACTTCGAGGGCATGCTGCGCGGCCGGCTGGCCGATCCGCGCACGGCGCTCGGCCCGATCTCCGGGGTCCTGCGCAAGGCCGACCTCGCCATGGTCAACCTGGAGACCGCGATCACCCAGGGCGGCACGCCCGCGCCGGGCAAGCAGTTCACCTTCCGCGCGCCGCCGAGCGCCCTGACCGCGCTCAAGGCGGCGGGCGTCGACGTCGCCTCCATGGCCAACAACCACGGCATGGACTACATGCAGGGCGGCCTGCGCGACTCGCTGGCCGCGATCCGCCGCGCGAAGTTCCCGGTCGTCGGCATCGGCGCCAACGCCGCGGAGGCGTACAAGCCGTTCAGGAAGACGGTCAACGGCAACCGCGTGGCGATCATCGGGGCCACCCAGGTGCTGGACTCGGAGTTCATCCAGTCCTGGACGGCCACCTCCACGCAGGGCGGGCTGGCCTCGGCCAAGAACGAGGAGCGGCTGATCCAGGCCGTGCGGCAGGCGCGCAGGACGTCCGACACCGTCATCGTGCACCTGCACTGGGGCACCGAGCTGCGCAAGTGCCCGAACCCGGCCCAGCTCTCCCTCGCGCCCAAGCTGATCGCCGCAGGGGCCGACGTCATCGTCGGCGGGCACGCCCACATCCTGCTCGGCAGCGGCTACCTCAAGGGCCGGTACGTCAACTACGGCATGGGCAACTTCGTCTTCTACAACTCGGGCCCCGAGACCGGCGCCACCGGCGTGCTCACGCTGACCGTCAACGGCCGCAAGGTGCTCAAGGACCAGTGGACCCCGGCGCGCATCACCGGCGGCATCCCCGTCCCGCTCACCGGCGCCGCCCGGCAGAGCGCCGTGACGAACTGGAAGTCCCTGCGCGGCTGCGCCGGCCTGGCCTCCACCCCGTAGCCGCCCGGTAACGCATTCCGATATAGGACGACTGGCCGGGAAGGACTGACCCGTCGGCGCGGAGAGGGCAAGATGGGCATGTGCCCGGCTTCTCCTCTCCCCAACCCGACGGCGAGCAGGTGCCCCTGCGCCGTAAACCCGCGCAACGTCGTAGCGCCCGCCGGGTCGAGCGCATGCTCGACGCCTGTGCCGAGTTGCTCGACGAGGCCGGCTACGACGCCCTGTCCACGACGCGCATCGCCGCGAGGGCCGATGTCGCGATCGGATCGGTCTACCAGTTCTTCCCCGACAAGCGGGCGATCACCCAGGCGCTGACCCAGCGCAACGTCGAGATGTTCATCTCGCGGGTCGGCCGCCGCTTCATGGAGGACGAGTACCCCGACTGGTGGCACGCGGTGGACGCCATCATCGACGAGTACGTCGACATGCACAGGACCGTTCCAGGTTTCCGGTCCCTCCGATTCGGCGACGCCGTCGATCTCAACCTGCTCGACTCGGCCTCGGAGAACAACACCGTCATCGCGGGGCGGCTGCGCGGCCTGCTGCTCCAGGAGTTCGGCATGGCCGACAGCGAGGAGCTGGATCTCAGCCTCACCGTCGCGGTCGAGGCGGGCGGCGCGGTGCTGGCGCTGGCCTTCCGCCGCGACCCGCGGGGCCACGCGCCGCTGATCGAGGAGGCCAAGCGGTTGATCCGCGAGTACCTGTCGAGCCAGTTGCGCGCCCAGCGGGACGCGCTGTCCGGCACGCGCGGCGAGGCTCCCGCCGCGACGGGCTGACCTCCCGCGATCAGCGTGCCGGGCGCATGCGCCGCAGCGCCTCGGGCGTGAGCTGCCCGGCGAGTGATTCCAGGAGGGTGAGCACCCGGGCCACCCGCTCGGGATCGTCGGTGCCGAGGGCCGCGGCCAGGGCGTCGTCCACCGGGGTCGCCGCGACCTGCGCCGCCCGCGGGGAGATCTCGGAGGACTGACGGACGAGCATGCGCCGGCGGTCCCTGGGGTCGGGCGTGGTCTCGACGACGCCGGTCGCGCGCAACCGGGCGACGGCCTCGGACACCCGGCTCTGCGGCAGGCCGGTCCTGGCGGCGATCTCGCCGATCGCGCTGTCCGGGTGCTCGGCGATGTCGACGCGGACGATCAGCACCGTGCGGACGCTGGTCGTGTGGTCGCCGATGCCCTCGGTGGGCATGGCGTCTTCGCCGATCTTCATCAACGTGCGTCCCAGCAGGAACAACTCGACTCCGTTCACGCGACCACGATACATCCTTTCGGATGCATCCTTGTGAATGCATCCGAAAGGATGTATCTTTCTGGATGTATCCGCAAGGACGCATCCGTGTCCGCAGTGATCGCGGTGGGTAGGCACCGCGGGGGAGGAAGATCGATGAGCGCCTTGAGAAGCGACATGCTGGACGTGCCCGGCGCGCGCCTGTACTACGAGGTCCGCGGCTCGGGCCCGCTGCTGCTCGTGCTCCAGGGCGGCGAGGGCGACGCCGAGCGCACCAAGGGCCTGGTCGCGCGCCTCGACGGCGACCACACCGTCGTCACCTACGACCGCAGGGGCCTGTCCAGGAGCGTCCCCGGCGATCCCGATGCCGCCATCTCGGTCGAGACGCACGCGGACGACGTCCACCGCCTGCTGGCCGCGCTCACGACCGAGCCCGCGCTACTGCTGGGCTCCAGTTACGGCGGGCTCATCGGCCTGGCCCTCGCCGTCCGGCACCCGGAGCAGGTCGGCACGCTCGTCGCGCACGAGCCGCCCGCGCTGTCGCTTCTGACGCCCGGCGCGCGCGCCGACGCCGACGCGGTGCTGGCCCGGCTGCAGGAGACCTACCGCGACGAGGGCTGGGGCGCGGCCTTCAAGATGCTGGCCGAGGTCACCGGGGCCGGGTTCGCCGACAGGGAGCCCGACGTCGAGCTGCCGCCGCCGGTGTCCCGCGAGCGCATCGCCAACATGCACTTCTTCTTCACCCACGACATCCCCGCCACGCGCCACTGCGAGCTGGACGTCCCGGCCGTCGCCGCGCTCAAGGGCACCTCGACCCGCGTCGTGCCGGCCGCCGGGCGCACGACCGCGCGGGGCTTCTTCGACCACGCCTGCGCCGAGGAGCTGGCGCTGCTGCTCGGAACGGAGGTGGCGGAGTTCCCCGGCGGCCACAACGGGCTGACCTCGCACCCGAAGGCGTTCGCGGCCCGGCTGCGCGAGGTCTTCGACGCGGCCGGCTGACCGGCGGCAGGGGATCATCTTTTATGCGGATAAATCGGGCCTAGCCCGGCAGATCTTCGGCACCGGTGCGGCCCCCGTTCCTCACGCGTCCGTCCATGCAGGGGGTGGGGATCTGCCGGTCGGTCCTGCGCACCGACTGGATCTCGGCCCGCAGGCGGAGCACCTCCGCGTGCTGGCTGTCGGCCCTCTCCAGCCGGGCGGTGGCGTACCCGAGGGTTCCGGGGACGGCGGCGGCCAGCACGGCGGCGCAGCTCAGGGCGAGGGCCGTCTGCCAGGACATGTCCATCGCGGCTCCCTAGAACGGCGTGGTGACCTTCCAGGCAGGGCGGATATGCCCTCTCAGCTCGTGCGACACGCGGTGCGTAGTCAAACGTGTGCGAATCGGGGCCGAAGCAATGCCCCCCGTTGTCCCCGCATAGTGGAGCGTCGCTCGGTAATCTCGTCTTGTGGCACATGTGACGCGTGAGCAGCTTGATCGTCTGCTCGAACAGGCGCTCCTGGACGACGACCACGGAGCCTTGGCCGGGCGGCTCGATGCTCTGGCGCGCGGCTACGGGTCCGGAGACGTGTCCCGTGCCGCGATCCTCGTGCTGGCCGCCGAGGAATGGCGGCAGGCGGGGCAGCCGGCCCGGGCGCTCGAATGCTTCCAGCGGGCGCTGGAGGACGGCGGCGAGGTCGGCGTCGATCCACGGGCCGGTATCGCCGACACCCTCTTCGAGCTCGACCGCCCGGACGAGGCCCGCGAGCTGGTGGACTCGATCAAGGCCGAGGGGCGCGTCGATCCGATGACCGCGCTCCACGTCGCCGAGACCCTTCTGGCCTACGGCGACCTCAACGGGGCGCACGACTGGGCGACCGAGGGCGTCCTCGCCGGCGGCGCCCACGACGCCCACGACACGCGCGACGCCCTCCTGCGGACCCGCTACCGCATCCGCGTGGACCTCGGCCTCCCCGAGGACGATCTGGACGCCCTGCTCGACGTCCCCTGCTGAGTGCCTGCCGAGTCCCGCGCGGCGGCCCATGACGTCTCCGGGGACGTCACGGGCCGCGGGCGGGTCAGCGGACGCCGAGACCGCTGAGCAGGGGCGTCTCTATGGACAGGTCGGAGATGCCGGCCAGCCCGGCCACGGCCGCGCTCCCCGACAGCAGTCGCGACGGCCGCCCGGCGTTCTCGAACCCCGCGGGTACGCCGCCGCCGTACCCGTCCAGGCCCCCGGGCGCGGCGTAGCGCGGCGGGGTGGGCTCCGTGACGCCGTACACGCCGGGCTCCGTGACGCCGGGGGAGGTGTGCTCGCAGTACACCGTGGTCGGCGAGTTCAGCGGCGTCATCGTCCCCTCCCCGCACGGGACGGCGGCCGACGCGCCCGCGGTCCCGGCCCAGCCCGCTCCGGCGACCACGGCCAGGGCGACGAGGCCCCGGGCGGCGAATGAAGTGCGCATGAAGACTCCCTGGTAACACTCGGTTGCTTCTTGTGCACCGAACGTATCCGGATGGGTCCTCGGCGAGCGTTTCGTTGACCCAACCATGAGCATTCCCTTACGGGGGCTCCCGATCGGGTCCGGCGAACCGAGTGCGAAGGAGGCCTCAGGCGAAGCGCAGGGGGACGGTCAGGGCGCCGTAGATGCCGATGGGGGGCGTCCAGGCGACCGGGCCGGCGAGGGACGGCGGGCCCAGCCGGGCGGCGAGCGCGGGAAGCGCCTCGCTCAGCTCGGCGCGGGCCAGCGCGGCGCCCAGGCAGTGGTGGGGGCCGCCGCCGAACTGGAGCGGCGTCGCGGTCCTCGGGGCCGTGATGTCGAAGGCGTGCGCGTTCTCGTGGACGCGCGGGTCCCGCTGGGCGGTGGGGATGAGCACCGTCAGGGGCATCCCCTTGGCGATGCCCAGCCCGTGGAACTCCAGATCCTCGATCGCGTACCGGAAAAGAATCGTGGTGGAGGGCCGGTACCGGAAGAGCTCCTCGACCGCGCGGGGCGCGAGGCCGGGGTCGCGGGCGAGCAGCTCCCACTGGCCGGGGTGCTCGGCGAAGGCGACGATCGCGTTGGCGAGCTGGTGGCGGGTCGTGTCGTGGGCGGCGAACACCAGCGTCACCAGCAGGTTCCGCAGCTCGTCCCGGGTGACGCGCCCGCCGCCCTCCCACGCCGCCACCAGCGCCGAGCTGAGGTCCTCGCCGGGGTGGGCCTGCTTGTCCTTGATCAGGCCGTCGACGTAGTCGTTCAGCGCGACCACGGCCCGCTCCACGCGCGCGGCGACGTCGCCGCCGTTCGCGAGGCCGAAGACCAGGCCGATCTCCGGGCTCCACCTGCGGAAGAACTCGTAGTCCTCGGCGGGGACGCCGAGCAGCCGGCACATCACCGCGAGCGGCAGCGGGTCGCTGAAGTCTTCGACGAACTCGCAGACCTCCTCGGCACGCAGGCGCTCGGTGAGCTCCTCCGCCCACGCCCGGATGAAGGGGCGTAAGCCCTCGACCATGCGCGGGGTGAACGCCTTGTTCACCAGGCCGCGCAGGCGGCGGTGCTCCTCCCCGTCGTGATTGACGATCATCGGCACGAACCAGTCGTACACGGGACCGTCCACCACCCCGTTCTGCGCGAGAAAACCCTTGCCGTTGTGGTCGAAACCGCGGTCGCGCAGAATCTCCTGCGCCTCGGCGTACCGCAGCACGAGCGGGCCCAGCGGGCTTTCCGCGTGCCAGCTTTCCTCCTGGGCCGCGATCGCCTCGGGAGAATGGAAATCGAACGCCGGGTCGAGGACGTCGAGGTACGGCACGGTGCCGCCTGTCGAGCCTGCTGACGTGGACATGCTCTTCCCTCCGCCGGATCGTCATGTCTATGTAGATCCGACGCCCGGCGCGGCGATTGCGTCAAGTCCGGGGAAAGTAAGCACTGTCTTTCCTTATGATGGGAAAGATCCATATATAACGGTATCTGCCGTTATTTAATTATGGTCGTCTGCCCATTATCGGTCCGCTCATATTCCGGTGCCCGCCGTGGAACCGACGGTGAGGGTGTCGCGGGCCGCGTCCAGGTCGACGGTGACCGTGTCGCCGTCGTGGATCTGCCCGGCCAGCAGGCTCTTGGCCAGCTTGTCGCCGATCGCCGACTGCACCAGCCGCCGCAGCGGGCGCGCGCCGTACAGCGGGTCGTAGCCGGTGAGGGCCAGCCAGTCGCGGGCCTCGGGCGTCACGGTGAGCGTGAGGCGGCGGTCGGCCAGCCGGCGTGCCAGCCGCGCGACCTGCAGGTCGACGATCTGCGCCAGCTCCTCCGAGCCGAGCGCGTCGAACAGGATCACGTCGTCGAGCCGGTTCAGGAACTCCGGCTTGAACGACGACCTGACCGCCTGCATGACCTTGTCCCGCTTGGCGAGGGGGTCGAGCGTGAGGTCGACGAGGTACTGCGACCCGATGTTGGAGGTCAGGATCAGGATCGTGTTGCGGAAGTCCACCGTGCGGCCCTGGCCGTCGGTGAGCCGGCCGTCGTCGAGCACCTGGAGCAGGATGTCGAAGACCTCCGGGTGCGCCTTCTCGATCTCGTCCAGCAGCACCACCGTGTACGGCCTGCGGCGGACGGCCTCGGTGAGCTGGCCGCCCTCCTCGTAGCCGATGTACCCGGGCGGGGCGCCGACGAGCCGCGCGACGCTGTGCTTCTCGCCGTACTCGCTCATGTCGATGCGGGTCATGGCCCGCTCGTCGTCGAACAGGAACTCCGCCAGGGCCTTGGCCAGCTCGGTCTTGCCGACACCCGTCGGGCCGAGGAACAGGAAGGAACCGGTCGGACGGTCCGGGTCGGCCACGCCCGCGCGGGCGCGCCGCACCGCGTCCGACACCGCGCGCACGGCCTCGCCCTGGCCGACCAGCCTCGCGGCGAGCTCGTCCTCCATGCGCAGGAGCTTGGCGGACTCGCCCTCCAGCAGGCGCCCGGCCGGGATGCCCGTCCAGGACGAGATCACCTGCGCGATGTCGTCGGCCCCGACCTCCTCCTTGACCATCGGGTCCTCCGGCTGCGCCTGGGCGGACGCCTCCTCCAGCTCCTTCTCCAGCCGGGGCACGTCGCCGTACATGAGCCGGGAGGCGGCCTCGAAGTCGCCGTCGCGCTGGGCGCGCTCGGCGGCCGAGCGGGTCTCGTCGAGGCGCTGCTTCAGCTCGCCGAGCCGGTTGAGGCCCGACTTCTCCTTCTGCCAGCGGACGACCAGGTGGTCCAGGTCCTCCTGGCGGTCGGCGAGCTCCTTGCGCAGCCTCTCCAGGCGCTGCACGCTCGCCTCGTCGGTCTCCTTGGCCAGCGCCAGCTCCTCCATCTTGAGGCGGTCGACGGCGCGCTGCAGCTCGTCGATCTCCACGGGACGGGAGTCGATCTCCATGCGCAGCCGGCTCGCGGCCTCGTCGACCAGGTCGATGGCCTTGTCGGGCAGGAAACGGGCGGTGATGTAGCGGTCGGACAGGGTGGCGGCGGCCACCAGGGCGCCGTCGGAGATCTGCACCTTGTGGTGGGCCTCGTACCGGCCCTTGAGCCCGCGGAGGATCGCGATCGTGTCCTCGACGCTGGGCTCGCCGACGTAGATCTGCTGGAAGCGCCGCTCCAGCGCCGGGTCCTTCTCGATGCGC
Organism: Sphaerisporangium siamense; assembly: GCF_014205275.1. Classification (NCBI taxonomy): domain Bacteria; kingdom Bacillati; phylum Actinomycetota; class Actinomycetes; order Streptosporangiales; family Streptosporangiaceae; genus Sphaerisporangium; species Sphaerisporangium siamense. The sequence continues at coordinate 616,621 of NZ_JACHND010000001.1, read as the reverse complement.
TCGCGGTACTCGTCCAGGGTGGTCGCGCCGATCATGCGCAGCTCGCCCCGGGCCAGCATGGGCTTGAGCATGTTGCCGGCGTCCATCGCGCCCTCGGCCGCGCCCGCCCCGACCATCGTGTGCAGCTCGTCGATGAACGTGACGACCTGGCCGTCGCTCTCCTTGATCTCGTTCAGGACGGCCTTGAGACGCTCCTCGAACTCGCCGCGGAACTTCGCGCCCGCCACCATCGCGCCGAGGTCCAGCGAGACCAGCCGCTTGCCGCGCAGGCTCTCGGGCACGTCGCCGGCCACGATGCGCTGCGCCAGGCCGTCCACCACGGCCGTCTTGCCGACGCCGGGCTCGCCGATCAGCACGGGGTTGTTCTTGGTGCGGCGGCTCAGCACCTGGACGACGCGGCGGATCTCGTTGTCCCGGCCGATCACCGGGTCGAGCCTGCCCGCCCGGGCCAGCTCGGTGAGGTCGACGCCGTACTTCTCCAGCGCGCGGTAGGTGTCCTCGGGGTCCTCGCTGGTGACGCGGGCGTGGCCGCGCACCTTCTCGAACGCCTCCAGCAGGGCGTTCGGGCCGGCGCCCTGCGCCTTCAGCAGCTCCGCGACGCGCCCGCCGTCGGCGGCCAGGCCGACCAGCAGGTGCTCGGTCGAGACGTACTCGTCCTCCAGCTGCTTGGCCCGGGCGGCGGCGGTGTTGAGCACGACCAGGAGCTGCCGGGAGGACGACGGGGCGCTGACGGTCGCGCCCTGGGCCTTCGGAAGCTGTTCGAGCTGCTGCTCGGCGTCCGCGCGCAGCTTCTTCCAGTCGGCGCCGACCGCCTCCAGCAGGTGCACGGCGGTGCCGTCCGTCTGGGTGAGCAGGCTGGTGAACAGGTGTGCCGGTCCGACCTCGGGGTGGCCCTCCGCGGCGGCCCTGCGGATGGCCCCCGACAGGGCGTCCTGGCTCTTACGCGTCAGCTTGTAGTCCACGCTGGTCTCGCCTTCCTCGCATGTCGGCGCGCCGGGTGCCCTCCCCTGGGACGCTGGCGTCCGGCCGACTCGGCATATGTCCGCCCCGGCCGGTGCGCGGGCGCCGGCGTGGGCGTCTGTGTACGCCGCGGGTGGCGGCGTGATCGGGATCCGGGATCCGCGTGGCCCTCGCGCGACGGCGCGGGGATCACGCGGGCGGCAGTTGGTACTGGATCAGCGCGCGGATCATCGCGATCTCGCTCCGGAGCCGTCCGATCTCCTCGCGCATGCGGAGGTTCTCGGTCTCCAGGGCCAGGATGCGCTTGATGCCGGCCAGGTTGATGCCCTCCTCCTGGGAGAGCCGCTGGACCTCGCGCAGCATCACGATGTCGCGCGTGGAATAGAGCCTGCCCCGGCCGGCCGTACGGCCCGGGCTGACCAGGCCGAGACGGTCGTACTGCCGGAGGGTCTGCGGGTGCAGCCCGGAAAGCTGGGCGGCGACCGAGATGACGTACACCGGAGTGTCGTCGGACAGGTCGAAGTAGTTGGCGTCCATCGGCGTCGCCTCCTTCCGGTTACTCGCTACTGGCCTGTCTGAGCAGGTCGGCACGGATGTCGGCGCCGTCGGAGACCGCGCGGAACTCTTCCAGCGCCGACCTTTCCTTGTCGTCGAGCTGCTGGGGCACCACGACCTCCACGGTGACCAGGAGATCACCCTTCGTGCCGTCCTTGCGGGTGACACCCCGGCCGCGCACGCGGAACGTGCGCCCGTTGGGCGTGCCCTCGGGGATGCGCAGGGTGACCGGCTGGCCGTGCAGGATCGGGACCCTGATCTCGGCGCCGAGCGCCGCCTCGGTGAACGTGACGGGGACCGTGACCGTCATGTTGTCGCCGGAGCGGCCGAAGATCGCGTGTGGTTTGACGTGGATCTGGACGTACAGGTCGCCCGCGGGGCCGCCGTTCTCGCCCGGCGCGCCCTTGCCCTTGAGCCGGATGCGCTGGCCGTCGGCCACCCCGGCCGGGATGCGCGCCTGAAGCGTGCGGGTGCTCTTGCCGCGCCCGCTGCCCTCGCAGACGGGGCAGGGGTCGTCGATGAGCAGCCCGCGGCCCTTGCAGTCGCGGCAGGGCTCGGAGAAGGCGAAGTTGCCGAGGTTGCGGCTGGCGGCTCCGGTGCCCTCGCAGGTCGGGCAGACCCGCGGGGTCGTGCCGGTCTTGGCCCCGGTGCCGCTGCACACGGGACAGGCCGACGAGCTGGTCAGCCGGAGCGCGACCGTCGTGCCCTCCACCGCCTCGGAGAAGGACATGGTGACCTCGGACTCGATGTCCTGCCCGCGGCGGGGACGCGTGGTGGTCGTGGAGGTGCGCCCGCCGCGGTTGAACAGACCGCCGAACAGGTCGCCGATCCGCTCGCCCGTGCCACTGCCCTGGGACGTGCCTCCGAAGAGGTCGCCGAAGTCGAACGGGAAGCCGCCGCCACCGCCGCCGCGGGGGGCGCCGCCCCCCGCGTACCCGCCGAGACCCGACCCGAACAGCGTGCGCGCCTCGTCGTACTCCTTGCGGCGCTTGGTGTCGGACAGGATGTCGTAGGCCTCCGAGACCTGCTTGAACTTGGCCTCGGTCTCGGCGCTGCCCTGGTTGGCGTCCGGGTGGTACTTCCTGGCCAGCCTCCGGTACGCCTTCTTGATCTCGTCGGCGGTGGCGGTCTTCGGCACACCAAGGACCGCGTAGTAGTCCTTCTCCAGGTAGTCCTTGGTGCTCATCTATCGCTTCCTTCGTCCGCCAAGGGGGTGGTCGTTCAATTGTCCTCGGGGTCGGCCGCGGCCTCGCCCGCCTCGCCCGAAGTGGCCGGACCGGACCCGCCGCCCGCCGCCGGCTCCTCGGGCTCGGCCACCGCGACCCTGGCCGGGCGCAGGACGCGCTCGCCGAGCCGGTAGCCGGGCTGGAGGATCTCGACGCAGGTGGTCTCGGTGACGTCGGCCGAGTAGCTGTGGATCAGGGCCTCGTGCACGGTCGGGTCGAACGGGTCGCCCTTGGTGCCGTAGGCCACCAGACCGAGCTTGCCGAGCGCCGCGTCCAGCGCCTCGCTGACCTTGGCGAACCCGCCGGTCAGCTCGCCGTGGTCGCGGGCCCTGCCGATGTCGTCGAGCACCGGCAGCAGCTCGGTCAGCACGTTGGCGGCCGCCTGCTCGCGGACCGTGACCCGGTCGCGCTCCACCCGCTTGCGGTAGTTGGCGTATTCGGCCTGGAGCCGCTGGAGGTCGGCCGTGCGCTCGGCGAGCTGCGTGGCCAGACCCTCGTCGTGCTTGGTCTCCTCGGCCGGGGCGGCGGGGGACGCCTGGCCCGGCGTCTTCCCCGCCCCCTCACGCACCTCCCCGGTCTTCGGATCGATGCGCCGGTTGTCGCGGATGACCAGGCCCTCGTGCTCGCTCCCAGAGTTCGGGGACGTCACGCGGCACCGCCCTCCCGCTTCTTCGGCTCGTCGTCGACGATCTCGGCCTCGACGACGTCCTCGTCGGCCTTGGCGCCCGCGCCCTGACCGGCCGCGGCGTCCTGCGGAGCGTCGGCGGCGCCCTGCGACTGGGCGTAGATCGCCGAGCCCATCTTCTGGCTGACGGTGGCGAGCTTCTCGGCCGCCGCGCGGATGGCGGCGGAGTCGGTGCCCTCAAGGGTCTTCTTCAGCTCGGCCAGCGACTCCTCGACCTCGGTCTTGACCTCGGCCGGGACCTTCTCGTCGTTCTCGCGCAGGAACTTCTCGGTCTGGTAGGCGAGGGCGTCGGCGTTGTTGCGCGTCTCGGCCTCTTCGCGGCGCTTCTTGTCGTCCTCGGCGTAGGACTCGGCCTCGCGCATCATGCGCGCGATGTCGTCCTTCGGCAGCGCCGAGCCGCCGGTGATGACCATCGACTGCTCCTTGCCGGTGCCGAGGTCCTTGGCGCCGACGTTGACGATGCCGTTGGCGTCGATGTCGAAGGTGACCTCGATCTGCGGGATTCCGCGCGGCGCCGGGGCGATGCCGGTGAGCTCGAAGGTGGCCAGCTTCTTGTTGTAGGCCGCGATCTCGCGCTCGCCCTGGAAGACCTGGATCTGGACCGACGGCTGGTTGTCCTCGGCGGTGGTGAAGACCTCGGACCGCTTGGTCGGGATCGTGGTGTTCCGCTCGATGATCTTGGTGAAGATGCCGCCCTTGGTCTCGATGCCCAGGCTCAGCGGGGTGACGTCCAGCAGCAGGACGTCCTTGACCTCGCCCTTGAGGACACCGGCCTGCAGCGCGGCGCCGATCGCCACGACCTCGTCCGGGTTGACGCCCTTGTTGGGCTCCTTGCCGCCGGTCAGCTCCTTGACCAGCTCACTGACGGCCGGCATGCGGGTGGAGCCGCCCACGAGCACCACGTGCGCGATGTCGGCGACCTTGATGCCCGCGTCCTTGATGACCTGGTGGAACGGGCCCTTGCAGCGTTCGAGCAGGTCGGAGGTGATGCGCTGGAACTCCGAGCGGGTCAGCTTCTCCTCAAGGTGGAGCGGGCCCTCGGCGGAGGCCGTGATGTACGGCAGGTTGACCGAGGTCTCGGTCTGCGCGGACAGCTCGATCTTGGCCTTCTCCGCGGCCTCGCGCAGCCGCTGCAGCGCCATCTTGTCCTTGGACAGGTCGACGCCGTGCGCGTTCTTGAAGCGGGTCACCAGCTCGTCCACGACGCGCTGGTCCCAGTCGTCGCCGCCCAGGTGGTTGTCACCGCTGGTGGCCTTGACCTCGACGAAGCCGTGGCCGTCCTCCTGGCCGACGTCGAGCAGGGACACGTCGAAGGTGCCGCCGCCGAGGTCGAAGACCAGGATGGTCTGGTCCTTCTCCTTGTCGAGCCCGTAGGCCAGAGCGGCCGAGGTGGGCTCGTTGATGATGCGCAGGACGTTGAGGCCCGCGATCTGGCCGGCCTCCTTGGTGGCCTGACGCTGGGCGTCGTTGAAGTACGCCGGAACGGTGATCACCGCGTCGGTGATCTTCTCGCCGAGGTACGCCTCGGCGTCCGTCTTGAGCTTCTGGAGCACGAAGGCGCTGATCTGCTGGGGGGAGAACTTCTTGCCGTCGATCTCGACGTTCCAGTTCGTGCCCATCTCGCGCTTGACCGAGCGGATGGTCCTGTCGACGTTGGTGACGGCCTGCCGCTTGGCGACCTCGCCGACCAGCACCTCGCCGTTCTTGGCGAAGGCGACCACGGACGGCGTGGTCCGCGAGCCCTGCGCGTTGGCGATGACCGTGGGCTCACCGCCCTCAAGGATCGAGACGACGGAGTTGGTCGTCCCCAGGTCGATACCTACCGCACGTGCCATGAGTACGTCCTTGTAGTCAAAGTTGAGTCTGTGTGACTCAATCATGTGTCTCGCTTGCATCTTTGTCAAGCGACTTGAGTCTACTGGGCTCAACCCTATGGCGGGCGTCTCTATTCCGTCGTATCGGGGGGTGTCGGCGGCGCGGGGAGGCACGACCCGCCGCTCCTGACGTGGGAGGACGCCGGTGGGCACACCGTCCCCCGGGGCGCCGGAGCCCGGCCGCGGGCCGGGGTGACCCGCCGGTGGCGCCAGGCCACATGGCGGCAACGGGTGGGACGTCCGGGATGTTCCCGGGGGGCGGGCCTAGGAGCGCGCGCCGTCCACGATCTCGCGTGCGCCGAGGGGCGCCTTCAGCTTCACGATCGTGCTCTTCTTCAGCGCGATCTCGATGCAGGCGACGTCGCGCGCCTTCGCGGCCTGCCCCTCGTACAGGGTGATCGTGACGCGCCTGGAGGTCTCGCGGACCCTCACCCGGTCCAGCGTGTGGCAGGGCTCGACCCCCGACCACCACACGACCGTGATCCTGCGGCCGTCCTTGGACGGCTTGGCCGACTCCCAGCGCACCTTGCGCGTGCCGACCGTGTGGCCCTTCGGCCGGGTGGGTTTCGCCCCGCCGGTGGCGGGGGTGGGGGAGGAGCCCGGTGTCGTGACGCCGCTCGTCCTGACGATGGCCGAGCTCGCGGCCTGGTCGGGGTCGGCGGCCGTCGGGGCGTCACCGCACCCCGCGGCCAGCAGCACGGTGCCGGTCGCCAGAATCGCCGTCATCATCCGCATACACCTAAGACGTACCCCGCGTCATCCGGGTTCGGACGCCCGCGGCGCCCGGCTCGCGTGAAGCAGAACGCCCCGCCGGTCTCGTGGACCGGCGGGGCGCGGGTTCAGCGGGCGCGGGCGGAGGTCACCGCTCGCCGGGCGCCCAGTCGTCCTGCGGGGTCGGCGCGACGCGCAGCGTGGCGGGCGGCGGCACCGGGTCGGGGAACGGCGGGCAGTGGACGTCGGGGCCGGGCACGCTCGCCGGCAGGGATCCGTCGGTCAGGTACGCCTTCCAGATGTTGTCGATGCAGGCGTTGCCCCGGCCGGTCAGGCCGTGGTTGCCGCCGCCGTCCATGACGACCAGGCGCGAGGTCGGGAAGCGCTTGTGCATCTCGACGCCGCCCGGGTACGGCGTGGGGGCGTCCTTGGTGTCCTGGAAGAGCAGGGCGCTACTGATCGCCTTGCCGTTGACGCGCGGCGGCTGCTGCCCGCGCACGGGCCAGGACTGGCACTGCGCGTTGAACCAGGCGTTGCCCCAGCTCAGGAAGGGGGCGCTGCGGTAGGACTCCCACCAGTCGCGGTGCCAGGTGCCCCAGTCGCGCGGCCAGCGGACGTCGCTGCACTCCACGGCCGAGTAGACGGCGAGGGTGTTGTCGTCGTCGCTGCTGTCGCCGTAGGTGGCGTAGGCGGTCGCCATGGCGGCGTTGTCGCCGTCGTTGACGTACTTCGACAGGGCGTTGGCGAGGAACGGCCACCGGCTCTTCAGGTAGCCGCCGGCGAGGTAGGTGTCGTCGAGCTCCGACGGGCCGACCCTGCCTCCGGCGGGGGTCGCCTTGAGCTTGGCGCGGGCGCCGTAGAAGGCCTTCTCGACCTCGGCCGGGGTCGTGCCGAGGTGGTAGGTGGGCTCGTACTTGGCGACCCAGGCGTAGAAGTCCTTCTGCCGCGCCTCGAAGGCGTGGTTCTGGTCGATGTTGGCCTCGTACCAGACCCGCTCGGGGTTGACGATGCTGTCCAGGACCAGGCGGCGCACCTTCGACGGGAAGAGGGTGGCGTAGGTGGCGCCCAGGTAGGTCCCGTAGGAGTAGCCGACGTAGCTGATCTGCTCCTGGCCGAGCGCCTTGCGGATCTGGTCGAGGTCCTTGGCCACGTCGACCGTGGTCATGTTCCGCAGCAGGTCGCCGTACTTCTGGTCGCAGGCGCGGGAGTATCCCTGCGCCTTCTTCACCCAGGCCAGCTCCTCGCGGAGGTTCCCGGGGACGTAGTCGGGGCGCACCGGGTTCGAGTAGGTCGGGTCGCAGCGCAGGGCGGGCTCGCTGGCGCCGACGCCGCGCGGGTCGAACCCGACCAGGTCGTACTGGGCGGCGAGCGCGGCGCCGAGGCGGGTCTGCATGCTCACCGGGTATCCGAGGCCGCTGCCGCCCGGGCCGCCGGGGTTGAACAGGATGGCGCCCTGATAGTTCGCCAGGTCGGTCGCCTTCTTGCGCGAGACGGCGATCTTGATCTTCTTGCCCCACGGCCGGTCGTAGTCCTGGGGGACCGTCACGAACGCGCATTCGATGCCCGCCGGGAGGGTCGCGCACTGCGTCCACTCCGGAGCGGGCGGCGAGTGGTCGGGGGCCTGCGGAGCCGCTGCCGTCGCGGGTGTCGCGACCAGTGCGGTGCTCAGACCCACGCCGGCGGTGGCCAGCGCTATGAGGATCTTTTTCACGTCAACCCTTTCGGCGCCGGTGGCTCCGGCTGGAACCGACATACCAGCACCATCGGGTAGATCCTCCGGATAAAAGCGGTATCTGACGACATGACTCCACAGGAGTTGCCAAACCGCAACATGCGGCCTGGCGCTTCGCGCTCCGCGCCCGGGCACGCCCCCGCGTGCACCCTATGGCCCGTCCCGCGCGGACGCCCGGCACGCCGGGCCGCGCCGGCCCCGCCCGCCTGGCCCGCCTCTCAGAGCCCCGGGAACTGGTAGTCGGCCTTGATGCGGCCGTCCCGGCCGAGGACGAGGAACTCCACGCCGCCGCCCGCCGCGTCACCGCCGCCCGCGGGCGCCATCTCCCAGGTGAACTTCACCACGTCCCGCAGCCGCACGACATCGGGCCCGGGGCGGAACACGTACACGCCGGGCGCCACGAAGTCCTCGTAGGCCCGGGTCACCCGCAGCTCCAGCTCGTCGTACCCGTGCGCCTCGAACGTGGACGCGGCGAAGCCCACCCGCGCGGCGGCCTCCCTGGCCTCCTGGGGCGGGTGCAGGATGTGGGCGCCGTCCTCCGCCCACAGCTCCCGGATCGCCGCGCGCCGCAGCCCGGCGTCCGGCTCGTTCCACAGCGCCACGTAGCGGGCGGCCAGGTCCCGCGCGAAGATGTCGATCATCATTCCCCCTCGGTCATGTGTTCGGGTACGCCGTAAACCTTGCGGGAGCGGGCGGCGGCCCTCAATTCCCCGGAGGGAATGACGGCGGCTCGCCGGACGGAACGGCCACGGCGACTCGGGTCGGGCGAGCACTTCCGGAGTCGGTAGGCTGCGAGGGTTTCCACACGTAACGCGAGGTGCCTTGAGATGATCGCGATTCTCGGGACGGGCAAGATGGGCGAGGCCCTGCTGTCCGGGCTGCTGCGCGCGGGCGTCGCGCCCGGCGAGATCATCGCCACGGCCCGCCGCCCGGAGCGCGCCGCGGCCCTGCGGGAGCGTCACGGCGTACGTGTCGTGCCCAACACCGAGGCCGCCAAGATCGCCGACACGCTGATCCTCGCGGTGAAGCCGCAGGACATGGCCGCCCTGCTGGACGAGATCGCCGCCCACGTGCCCGCGGGCAGGCTCGTCATCACCGTGGCCGCGGGCATCACCACGTCGTTCGTGGAGTCCAGGCTGGGCGACGACGTGCCGGTCGTGCGGGTCATGTCCAACACGCCGGTGCTCGTCGACGAGGCCATGAGCGTGATCTCCGCCGGGGCGCACGCCGGCGAGACCCACCTGGAGCTGGCCGAGGAGCTGCTGCGCCCGGTCGGCAAGGTGCTGCGCATCCCGGAGTCCCAGCAGGACGCCGCGACCGCGCTGTCGGGCAGCGGCCCGGCGTACTTCTTCTACCTGGTCGAGGCCATGGTCGACGCGGGCATCCTGCTGGGCATGCCGCGGGCGGCCGCGCTCGACATGGTGACCCAGTCCATCGTCGGCGCCGCGATCATGCTGCGCGACTCGGGGGAGCACCCGGTGATCCTGCGCGAGGCCGTCACCTCGCCGGGGGGCACCACGATCTCCGCCATCGCCGAGCTGGAGCGCCACAGCGTCCGCGCGGCCTTCCTCGCCGCGATCGAGGCGGCGCGCGACCGCAGCAGCCAGCTCGCCTCCGGCTGACGCCGTCCGGGCCCGCGGACCCCGGCGGGCTCAGCCCAGGGCGCTGAGGCGGACGAACTCCTCGAACGAGACGCGGCCGTCGCCGTCCGCGTCGGCGGCCTGGTCGAGCGCGCCGATCGCCTCGGCCGGCAGATCGGGGAAGTGCCGCCGGTACTCGGCGTGCGTGACGTACCCGTCGCCATCGGCGTCGATCTCCGCGAAGCGCCTCCTGAGCTCGGCGAGGCGCTCGTCTGTGGGTTCTGCCGTCACGGAGATCCGCCTCCCGGCGTGCGAAGGTCACGAACTACGCCGAACACCATAGTCCGGGCGATCAGCGCCGGTGCCCACCAGGGTCCCCGGACCGGAAATGCGCCCCACGGGTAAATGGTTAGGAACCTTTGCTAATCAGATGCCATCCTATCGGCGGGCGAAATCTGGCTGAATGGGGTCATTGTGGCGGGGTGCGGGGAAGTGTCGGACGCGTCCGAATCGAGGTCGGGGCCCGAGGACGGGAGGCGCGGCGAACCCGCCGTGTGGACGCGAGACTTCCGCCTGTTCTTCACCGCCCGGTCCGTCTCGACGCTCGGCACGGGCATGGTGCCGGTCGCGATGTCCCTCGGCGTCATCCAGGCCGGGTACGGCGCCACCGGCGTGGGCCTCACGCTGGCGTCCTCCGTGGTCCCGATGGCGTTGCTGGTGCTGTTCGGCGGCGTGTTCGCCGACCGGTTCACCCCGCGCCGCATGATGGTCGGCGCCGACATCGCCCGCGTCCTGTCACAGGCCACCACCGCCGTGCTCTTCCTCACCGGCACCCCGGTCCTGTGGCACCTGATGGTGATCTCCGCCGTCAACGGCACGGCGGCGGCCATGTTCCAGCCCGGCCTGGCCAGCCTCATCCCGAGGATCGCCACCGACGTGCAGGCCGCCGTCGCCACCCAGCGGACCTCCGAGTCGTTCATGCTCCTGCTCGGCCCCTCGGTCGCCGGCATCCTCGTGGGCGCCGCCGACGTGGGCGTGGTCTTCCTGATGGACGCGGCCGGGTTCGCCGTCAGCGCCGTGTGCCTGGCGCTCCTGCGGCTCACCGGCGCCCCGCCCCCGGCCCAGGAGGGGTCGGTCTGGCACAACCTCAAGGAAGGGTGGCACGAGTTCAGCTCCCGCACCTGGATGTGGGGTGTGATCATCGTCTGGTCGGTCATGGGCATCGCCGTCTTCGGCCCGATCCTCCCGCTCGGCGCCACGATCATCTCGGCCGCCTACGACGCGCAGGCGTACGGCTTCGTCATGTCCGCGCACGGCGCTGGAACGATCCTCGGCGGGCTCGTCGCCATGCGGATCAAGCCGGTACGCCCCCTCGCCGCCGGGGCGACGGCCATGCTCCTCTACGCCCTGGAGCCCCTGTCGATCGCGCTCGGGCTGCCGCTGCCGCTCATGCTGGCCTGCCACGTCGCGGCGGGCGTCGCGATGGCGTTCTGGGGCGTCATGTGGATGACGAGCGTCCAGACGCAGGTCGCGCCGGGCGTGCTGAACCGCGTCCACGCCTACGAGGTCGCCGGGTCGATCATGGCGCTCCCGATCGGGCAGGCGCTCGCGGGGCCGGTCGCCGCGGTGGTCGGCCCCCAGGAACTGCTCGGGGCGTCGTCGGTCATCTCGGTCACCGGGTGCGTCGTGCTGCTGGCGGTGCCCGCCGTCCGCCGCCTGCGCCGCGTCGCCGCTACTTCGTGAGGTCCGGCCCGCCGACTTGCCGAAGGACCCCGGCGGGCGGGTGATCTCCCTCCTACGATGGTCTTGTGACGATTTGTCGCGGTCTCCCTCCGCTTCTGCTGTCCCTGGTGGCCGTCCTCGCCGCGGCCTGCACATCGGAAGAGGCGCCGAAGGTCCACATCGCCACGGTGGCGCGCGCCCCGGTCAGCGAGGTCGTGGAGGCCCCGGCCAGGGTCGGCGCCCGCGCCACCGCCACGCTGCGCTCCCCGGCCGCCGGGACCGTGGCCAAGGTGTACGTCCAGGACGGCGACAAGGTGACCAAGGGGCAGATCCTGGTCAGGGTCGGCTCCCCGCAGGCCCGCGACCGGCTCGCCCAGGCGCGCAGGGCCGAGCGGCAGGCGTCCGCGTCCCCGCGCGCCATGAGCGTCGCCGCGGCGCCCGGGCTCCGGCTGCCCGCCCCGAACCTCACCGCGTCCCTGGACCGCGAGGTCGCCCGCGGCTTCGCCCGGGCACGCGCCGCCGCCAGGAAGGTCCAGGACAGGCGGGTGCGCGCCCAGTTGCTCGCCGCGATCGACGCCGCCCAGACCCAGCACCGCGCCCAGAGCGCCGCGCTCAACCAGATCACCCGCGACCTCACCCGGTCGGTGAACCGGTCGCTCTCCCAGATGAGCGGGCAGATCGGCGCGGGTCTCGGCGGCCTGACCGCCTCCATGGCCTCGCTGCGCTCGGCCTCCGCCTCCCAGGCCAGGGCGGTGGCCAAGGCCGCCCAGGCCACCGTGGACGGCCTGGTGGTCAAGGCGCCGTTCGGCGGGATCGTCACGCTGGGCGGCGCCGCGGGAGGCGGCGGGGCGAACCTCGGCGCGCTGCTCGGCCAGTTGCCCCCGGAGCTCGCCGGGCAGGCGGGCGCCGCCGCGGGCGGATCGCCGGGCGGCGCCGCGCCGGCCGCCGCCGGGGGCACGATCGCCTCCGGCGTCCCGGTGTCGGCGGGGGACGCGCTGGTCACCGTCACCGACGTCTCCAAGCTGTCGCTGTCGGCCGACGTGGACGAGACCGACGTGCTGCTCGTCGGCCCCGGAGTCCGGGCGGAGGCCGAGCTGGACGCGGTCACCGGCGCCACCTACAAGGCGACGGTCACCGGCGTCGGGGTGACCCCCAAGGAGGGCACGACCGGCGGGGTCAGCTACCCCGTGCGCCTCAGGCTCGGCGCGGGCGCCTACGACGGCGGCGACGCCGCGCCGGCCCCCAAACCGGGCATGAGCGCGGTCGTCAGGCTCACCGTGCGCGAATCGCCCGACGCGGTCGCCGTCCCCGCCTCCAGCGTCGTCACCAGCGGCCGCGAGACCGTCCTGTGGGTGGTGCGCGGCGACGGCACGGCCGAGCGCAGGGTGGTGACGCTCGGGGCCCAGGGCGAGGCGATGGTGGAGGTCACGCGCGGGCTCAGCGTCGGCGAGCGCGTCGTGGTCAGGGGCGCCGACAGCGTCCGGCCGGGCCAGACGCTCCCGTGACCGGCTCGCCGGCCGGCGTCCCCGCCTTCGAGGCCGTCGACCTGACCCGCTCCTACCACCTGGACGGGGTGTCGGTGGACGCGCTGCGCGGGGTGAGCCTGCGCGTCCACCACGGCGAGTTCGTCGCCATCGTCGGCCCCTCGGGGTCGGGCAAGTCGACGCTCATGCACCTGCTCGGCTGCCTGGACCGTCCCACCGGCGGCACGCTGCGCGTCGACGGCGCCGACATCGCCACGCTGGACGACGCGGGGCTCGCCGAGCTGCGCAACAAGGCCATCGGCTTCGTGTTCCAGTCCTTCCACCTGCTCGCCCGCACCTCGGCGCTGGACAACGTGGCGCTGCCGCTGGTGTACCGGGGGATGGGCGGGGCCGAGCGGCGCGAGCGCGCCAGGCGTGCCCTTCAGGCCGTCGGCCTCGGCCACCGCCTGGACCACCGGCCGTCCCAGATGTCCGGCGGCGAGCAGCAGCGGGTGGCGATCGCGCGGGCGCTGGTCGGCGACCCCAAGGTGGTGCTCGCCGACGAGCCGACCGGCAACCTGGACTCCCGCAACGGCAAGGAGGTGATGGGCATCCTCGCCGCGCTGAACTCCGAGCGGGGCGTCGCGGTCGTCCTCGTCACGCACGACCGCGAGGTCGCCGACGCCGCCCGCCGCCAGATCCACGTGCGCGACGGCGTCATCGAGCGGGACACCGGGGCCGCGCCGTGAGGACCGCCGAGGCGTCCCGGATGGCGCTGGAGGCGCTGCGCGTCAACCGGCTGCGCAGCGCCCTGACCATGTTCGGCGTCGTGATCGGCGTGTCGGCCGTGGTGATCCTCGTCGCCATCGGCACGGGCGCCAAGGAGGCGGTGGAACGCGAGATCGCCGGGCTGGGCAGCAACATCATCCTCGTGGTCCCCGGCGAGGTCGGGCTCGGCACCGCCCCGACGCAGAGCCGCCTGGGCCTGGACGACGTCGCTTTCGTCCGCCGCCTCGTCGGCGACCCGGCCAAGGTGACGGTCGCCGTCAACTCCGGCGAGTTGGTGCGGGTCGGGGGCACCGCGGTGTTCGCCACGATCACCGGCACCGACGAGCACATGTCCAACATCTTCGACCGCCCGCTGCGCCGCGGGCGCTACCTCGGCGGGACCGACGTGGACACGCGCCGCAGGGTCGCCGTCCTCGGGTCGGAGGTGGGGCAGAAGCTCTTCGGGGACGTGGACCCGATCGGCCGCCAGGTCGCGATCGCCGGGGTGCGGTTCCGCGTCGTCGGCCTGTACGAGCCGGTGGGCGCGACGTTCGGCGTCGCCAGGGACCAGGAGGTGCACATCCCGGTCACCACGGCCCAGCGCCTGGTGGGGCTGTCGCGGATCAACGGCATCGCGGTCGGCGCGTCGGGCCCCGACGAGGTCGAGCCGCTGCGGCGCACGGTCCTGGAGGCGCTGCGCGCGCGCTACCCGGGCGAGCGGTTCAGCGGGGTCACCCAGACCCGCCTCCTCGGCACGATCGGCACCGTCCTCGGCATGCTCACCGGCGTGCTCGCGGCCATCGCGGGCATCTCGCTGCTGGTCGGCGGGGTCGGCGTGTCCAACATCATGCTGGTCAGTGTGCGCGAGCGCACCCGCGAGATCGGCCTGCGCAAGGCGCTCGGCGCCCGCGCGCGCGACGTGCTCGGCCAGTTCCTCATCGAGGCCGTGCTGCTCACGACGATCGGCGGAATGATCGGCATCCTGATCGGCGTGGGCGGGTCGCTGGCGATCCAGGCGCTGTCCCCGGTGCCCGCGGTGATCACCTGGTGGTCGGTGGCGCTGGCCTTCGGGGTGTCGGCCGGGGTGGGGGTCTTCTTCGGCGTCGCCCCCGCGCGCAGGGCGGCCCGCCTGGACCCGGTCATCGCCCTGCGCGCGGAGTGAGCGGGAACGCCCGGAGACATCCCCTAACGTGCCCGTTCCCCCCTGGCCGTCGCGGGCCGGTGACACGCCTTGCGGTACGGTCGTTCTCATGAGCGTGTGCGGCGAGCCGGTGACCCCGCGCCCCATCCGTAGGCGGGCGAGGTGACCGCGTGAGCCGATCCGTTCAGGTGGTGTGGGACGACCGGCTGATCTCCTACGACTTCGGCCCCGGCCACCCGCTCGCGCCCGTCCGGGTCGAGCTGACCATGGCGCTCGCCCGCGAACTCGGGGTGCTGGACAAGGTCACGGTGACGGGCTGCGTCCCGGCGACCGACGACGAGCTGGCCCTGGTCCACGCGCGCGACTACATCGCGGCGGTCAGGCGCGTGTCCGCCTCCGGGGCGCCCGACGTCTTCCACGGGCTCGGCACCCCGGACAACCCCGCCTTCGCCGGCGTTCACGAGGCGTCGGCGCTGGTGGCGGGGGCCACGCTGGCCGCCGCCCGCGCGGTGTGGACGGGCGAGGCCGAGCACGCGCTCAACGTGGCCGGCGGCCTGCACCACGCCATGCCCGGCACGGCCAGCGGCTTCTGCGTCTACAACGACCCGGCCGTCGGCATCGCCTGGATGCTGGAACAGGGCGCGCGGCGCATCGCGTACGTGGACGTCGACGTCCACCACGGCGACGGCGTGCAGGCGATGTTCTACGACGACCCGAGGGTGCTGACCATCAGCCTTCACGAGAGCCCGCGGACGTTGTTCCCCGGCACCGGCTTCCCGAGCGAGACCGGCGCCGAGGGCACGGCGGTCAACGTGGCGCTGCCGGCCGGGTGCGGCGACGCGGGGTGGCTGCGGGCCTTCCACGCGGTGGTGCCGCCGCTGCTGCGCGAGTTCGCGCCGGACGTCCTGGTCACCCAGCACGGGTGCGACAGCCACGCCCTGGACCCTCTGGCGCATCTGATGCTGAGCCTGGACGGCCAGCGCCGGGCGTACGCCGAGCTGCATGCGCTGGCCCACGAGACGGCGGGCGGCCGGTGGCTGGCCACGGGGGGCGGCGGCTACGAGCTGGTGCAGGTGGTGCCGCGCGCGTGGACCCACCTGATCGCCGAGGCCGCGGGCGACCCGATCGAGCCCGCCACCGAGACGCCGCCGAGCTGGCGCGCGTTCGCCACCGAACGTACGGGCGAGTTGCCTCCGCTGAGCATGACCGATGGCCGTGATCCGGAATTTCACGATCTGTCGCGGGGTTACGACCCCGGGGACTCCATAGACCGGGCGATCATGGCGACGCGGAAGGCGATCTTCCCCTCGCACGGGCTGGATCCCGAGCCCTGAGGGGGCCGCATGGCGTGGCGGCCGCCCGTGCGTGACGTGTGACGGTCGCGCGAGGGCCGCACGACCTGCCGAGTGGACGGAGTGAACGATGGAGACCGCGACCCCTCCTTCGCGGGAAGAGCTGAGAGACCACCTGGTCCGGACGAGGATCGCCGGCGACGTGGCGACCAGCCGGGAGAACAACCTTGACCACTACCGCTCCCTCGCCGTACGCGACCCCCACTACATGTTCGGTCTCACCATGGACGGCGACTGGACCTTCCGCGACATCCTGGCCCTGATGGCCAAGTCCGCGGGCGTCGTGGCCGACCCGGACTTCCACACCGGCCAGGACACCATCGACCCCGACCGCACCATCGACGCGCTGGAGGCCATGGGCGACCGCATCGCCGCCGCCCTGAGGCGCGAGAACCCCAAGATCGTGGTGGCGACGGGCCACCCCACGGGCCTGCTCACCACGCACCTGGCCCTCGCGCGGCTGGCCAGGCGGCACGGCGCCCGCCTGCTCACGCCCGCCGAGACGCGGTCGTTCACCGGCGGCCTCGGCCGCAAGCGCCGCATCCGCTACCTGGACGACGTGGCGATGCTGGACGATGGCGGCGCCCTCGTCCACACCCACGACCCCGCCCCGATGCAGGCGATGCTGGCCGAGCTGGCCGAACTGGACGCGTCCGGCGCCGAGCGCCCCGACCTGGTGATCGCCGACCACGGGTGGGCCGGCGCGGCCGGGGAGGCGGGCGTCGAGACCGTCGGGTTCGCCGACAGCAACGACCCCGGCCTGTTCGTCGGCGAGGCGGAGGGCAAGATCGCCGTGACCGTGCCCTTGGACGACAACGTCCTGCCCCGGTACTACGGTCCGATGACCGAGTATCTGGTCGCGAGGGTCGAGAGTGGTCTCTGAGACGCCTGCGGCGTGATCCGGCCGCGCTCTAAGGCGCGTTAGGTACGTGCCTTGTGGCCTCGGCATCGACCGTTTGCCAACTTTTTTCTGATCCTCGGCGGCTCTAATGGGACGTGGTCAGACCACTCACAAGATCGGCAAGAGGGCTTGGCCTGGCTGCTGGCCAGCCACTTTATCCATTCTGGTGGCAGGCGCCTCCTCCGACTGGTGGAATAGGGGGTTTGCGCGATCGGAGGCGCGTTCTACGCTGACAGCAGTACACGTGCGTGAGCAATGGCACCAGTGGGGATAACCCGGAAACACGTGCGGAAGAGGCGTCCGATGGCTGCAGGCGAAAGACCTCTCAGTGAGGTGAAGTTCCTGACGGTGGCAGAGGTTGCCACCGTCATGCGGGTATCCAAGATGACGGTTTACCGGCTCGTGCACTCGGGTGAGCTGCCGGCCATCCGGGTCGGGCGGTCCTTCAGAGTGCCCGAGCAGGCGGTGCACGACTACCTCAGGGATGCGTTCATCGAGGCGGGTTGAAGTGATCAGTAGCGACTACGGCGGTTGGCGGCCGGCAACCGTTCGATAACGAGCGCGGCGGTTCGCCAGGGTGCGGACCACCCCGCCGGGCCGGGGCGGGCGGCTCACCGCCCGCGTCGTGGCCGGTCGTGGGCGTCCCCTGGCGTGGTACGCGGGATCCCCCCAGGGAGCGTCGTTCCCCCCGAGGAGCGAGCGACCGCGGATCGCCGGTAGGCTGTTGGTTCGGTGTGCTCCTTGGCGATGCGCCGGAACCGGGCCGAGGTGTGCCGTGAGAACGGCTCGCCCGCGCGGCCCCGGACGGCGCGCCACTCGCCGGAGGGCACTCGCTGATTTGACAAACCTACCTTCACCTGGGGGTCCCGTGGGCTCTGTGATCAAGAAGCGTCGTAAGCGCATGGCGAAGAAGAAGCACCGCAAGCTTCTCAAGAAGACCCGCATCCAGCGGCGTAACAAGAAGTAGCGCGGACCGGCGACGCGGAGCGGCGGGCCGGGCGTGACACGCCCGGCGACCATTCCGAGCAGAGCGGTACCCACGACACGTCTTCCTGCGAGGCGCCGATGACCCACACCGTGCTCGTCACAGGGGTCTCCCGGTACATCGGCGCGCGCGTCGCGAGCGCCCTCGCGGCCGACCCGGCCATCGACCGGGTCATCGGTGTGGACACCGTGCCGCCGCCATCGCTCGCGCGGGGCGGCGGCGGCGTCGCGCTGGGCCGCACCGAGTTCGTCCGGGTTGATCTGCGCAGCCCGGACATCGCGCGCGTGATCGCCGCGGCGGACGTCGGCTCGGTCGTGCACATGAGCCTCGTCAGCGCTCCATCGAGGACCACCGGGCGGTCCTCGATGAAGGAGCACAACGTCATCGGCACCATGCAACTGCTCGGTGCCTGCCAGCGCTCCGCCACCGTGCGCCGCGTGGTCGTCCGTTCGACGACCGCGGTGTACGGCTCCTCGCCGCGCGACCCGGCCGTCTTCACCGAGGACGCCGAGCCGGCCGAGGCCCCCGCGCACGGCTACGCCAAGGACGCCTGCGAGGTCGAGGCGTACGTGCGTGGCTTCGCGCGGCGGCGTCCCGACATCACCGTGTCGCTGCTGCGCTTCGCGAACTTCATGGGCCCAGGGGTGGACTCCCCGCTCACCCGCTACTTCGCCCAGCCCGTCGTCCCCACCGTCTTCGGATTCGACCCGCGCCTGCAGTTCGTCCACGAGGACGACGCGGTCGAGATCCTGCGCCGCATGGCCGTCGAGGACCATCCCGGCACGTTCAACGTCGCGGGCGACGGCGTCATGCTCCTGTCCCAGTGCGTGCGCCGCGGCGGCCGGCCGACGATGCCGGTGCCGTCCCCCGTGTTCCGCGGCCTCGGCGACGCCCTGCGCCGTCTCGGCCGCGTCGACTTCTCACCCGAGCAGATCTCGCTCATGCTCTACGGCCGGGCCGTGGACGCCGGGCGCGTCGCCGCCGAGCTCGGCCGGCGTCCCACGTTCACCACCGCGGCCGCGTTCGATGATTTCCTCCTCTCGCGTGGCCTGTTTGGCGGTACGCCACTCCCTGTGATCGACTGGCTGGGAACAGTGCTCGGCGGGGGCAGGGAAAAGTGAAGCAGACACACTCATTCGGTGACTTTCGCGAAGACGACGGCGCGACCGCGAGGGTGATCCCGATCACCTCGGCGCGGCGCGAGGAGGACGAGAGCCGCGCCACGCCCGTCGAGGACCGTCTGGCCGAGTTCCTGGCCTTCCTGCGGCGGCGCCTCGCGGGGGAGTACGAGGTCGACGAGTTCGGTTTCGACCCCGAGCTGAACGACAAGGTGCTCCTCGAACTCATCCGCCCCCTGTACCGCCACTGGTTCCGCGTCCAGACCCTCGGCCTGGCCAACGTCCCCGACGAGACCGGCGCCTTGGTCGTCGCCAACCACTCGGGCACGATCCCGGTCGACGCGCTGATGCTCCAGGTCGCCCTGCACGACGAGCACCCCAAACACCGGCCCCTGCGCCTGCTCGGCGCCGACCTGGTCTACCAGCTCCCCGTCCTCGGCCACCTGTCCCGCAAGTCGGGCCACACCCTCGCCTGCCCCGAGGACGCCGACCGGCTGATGCGCAAGGGCGAGTTGGTCGGGGTGTTCCCCGAGGGCTTCAAGGGCGTCGGCAAGCCGTTCGCCGAGCGGTACAAACTCCAGCGTTTCGGCCGGGGCGGCTTCGTGGCCTCGGCCATCCGCGCGGGGGTGCCGATCATCCCGTGCGCGATCGTCGGCGCGGAGGAGATCTACCCCAAGATCGGCGACCTGCGCTCGCTGGCCCGCCTCTTCGGCCTCCCGTACATCCCCATCACGCCCCTGTTCCCCTGGCTGGGGCCGCTCGGCCTGGTGCCGCTGCCGTCCAAATGGATGATCGAGTTCGGTGAGCCCGTCCGCACCGACCAGTACGACCCCGAAGAGGCAGACGACCCCATGCTCGTCTTCAACCTCACCGACCAGGTCAGAGAGCTGGTCCAGCAGCAGCTGAACCGCCTGCGCCTCCAGCGCGGCCACGCCTTCCCGCCGTTCTTCTGACCGCGGGCCCCGCGTGGCTCCGAGGCGGGTCTCACAGGGAGCGGTAGTGCTTCCTGAGCGCGATCGCCGCCGCCACGCCGCCCGCCAGCGCGCCCGCGCCCGCCGCGATGGGCAGGCCGATCATGGTGGCCTTGCGCCCGGTGCGGAAGTCGCGCACCGTCCAGTCGTTGCGCCTGGCGTGTTCGAGCAGCTCACCGTCGGGGTTGATCGCGCACGGGTTTCCGACGAGCCGCAACAGGGGCAGGTCGTTGGCCGAGTCGCTGTAGGCCGTGCAGCGCGACAGGTCGAGGCCCTCGCGCCGGGCCAGGGCCTTGACGGCCTCGGCCTTGGCGGGCCCGTGCAGCAGGTCGCCCACCAGTCGCCCGGTGTAGACGCCGTGCTCGGTCTCGGCGACGGTGCCGAGGGCCCCCGTGAGGCCGAGGCGCTGGGCGATGACCCGGGACAACTCGACCGGCGTGGCGGTCACCAGCCACACCCGCTGGCCCGCGTCCAGGTGGCCCTGGGCGAGCGCGCGGGTGCCGTTCCAGATGCGGTCGGCCATGACCTCGTCGTAGATCTCCTCGCCGAGACGGACGACCTCGTCCACCTTGAGGCCCACCACGAACGCGAGCGCCGTCTCCTTGGCGCGGGCGATGTGCTCGGGGTTCTCGTTGCCGCGCACGCGGAACAGCGCCTGGCCGATGGCGAACCTCAGCAGGTCGGTGGTGGTGAACAGCCCGCGCGAGGCGAGCCCGCGCGCGAAGTGGTAGATCGACGCGCCGCGCATCATCGTGTTGTCGACGTCGAAGAACGCCGCGGCGGTCGAATCGGGCTCGGCGATGGGGGCCGCCACGGCGGCCGCGGCCGCGACCTCGCCGGCGATCTCCGCCTCGGTACGCCGTCGTAGTAACCGCCTCATAGCACATCAGCTTAACCGTGTGGAGGGGGCGAAATGGGTGTACGCGGCGTTAGCGTGGCGTGACCGTCCGGCGACGCCCAGGTCAGGGCGTGAGATCGTCGATCATGTCCAGGTAGGCGCTGGCCTTCATGCGGTCGTCCCCGCCGAGTTGCGGGATCATCGGCGCCACCACGTCGCGCTGCTGCTCGGTGAACTTCTTCAGCGCCGGGGTGGGCTTGCCGTGGCGCTTGACGTGGCCGAGCGCGGTGAGCGCCGAGCGCGTGGTCGTCGTCATCTCGTCCAGCGTCCTGCCGATCAGCTTCTCCCGCCCCGAGCCGGGGTAGCCGAGCAGGGCGGCGGCCTCGGTGGCCCGGGAGTGGGCGACGTTCAGCTCGCGCCGGGCGCGCTCGGTGTCGTCGGTGGTCAAGGTGAGCAGCGTCGCCTCGGCCGCCCGCTTGATCGCGTACAGGCGGTCGCCCGGCACCGACGCGTAGGTCTGCATGCCCGTGAAGATCAGGACCATGGCCATGGCGACGGCGAGGACGGCGGGCCGCAGCCGCGTGCGCCTGGACCGGCGCGGGGCGGGCGGATCGGGTTCGGGGACGGGCTCGGCGTGGCGGGCGGCCAGCAGCTCGTCCCGCAGGCGTTCCCGGAAGCCGGCGCCGGGGCCGTGTCCGGCGTCGGCGCCGATCTCGTTCAGCCTGCGGACGAGATCGGGCCGGGGCTCGCGCCGCGCGACGGCGGGCATGCGCCGGATAAGCCACCGCGTAGGCCCCCACTTGCCCATGAAAGCTCCCTGCCGCACGCACTACGATGATCCATAGGTGCTACATGCCCAACGACGTGGGGAGCCGATAAGTTACGGCCCGTCCCAGGTCCGTGACGGCCTCCCGGCGGCCGCCGCGCGCGATCAGCCGAGGTCGTCCGGCAGCGCCCTGGCCAGGGCGCGGATCGCGCGGAACTGCAAGGCTTTGATCGCGCCGGCCTTCTTACCCATGATCAGCGCGGTCTCGGCCAGGGACATGCCGTGCAGGAAGCGCAGCACCACGCATTCCTGCTGCTCGGGGTTGAGCTCGCGCACGGCCCGCAGCACGCGTTCGGTGATCATCGTGTTCACCACGGCGTTCTCCGGGATGTGCGCGCCGTCCAAGGGGGTGTCCAGCACCTCGGCGGTGGCCACCTCCATGCGGTACCTGCCGGACTTGTAGTGGTCGGTCACGAGGTTCCTGGCGATCGTCACCAGCCACGCGCCGACGTCCCTGCCCTGCCAGGTGAAGTGCGCGATGCGGCCCAGCGCGCGGAGGAACGTTTCACTGGTGAGATCCTCCGCGAGCGCGTGGCAGCCGACCCGGAAGTAGACGTAGCGGTACACCAGATCGACGTACCTGTCGTACAGGGCCGCGAAGGCGTCCGCGTCACCGGTCTTGGCACGGAGCACCACTCTCCGGAGCTCGTCGAAGTCCGGGGAGGAACGCTCTCGCTGCTCGTCGGCGGCGCGCGTGGAGTTCACCGTGTCGGCCGCTCCTGCTGGGGAAAGCCCGGCGACCGACCATGAGTTCGACATCCGGTATCCCTGGGGAGGAAAAGGGAAGGGCGCGTGCTCGAACACTCTAGAAATCATCGGGAATTTGCACAATCTACTTTGCCTCAACAGGTACCACGCGTAACTGGAGTCATGTCGCACTCCAGGCACCGGCTACCGGTTTGGAGGTAATGTCCGGCAGAGTTGAGCCATCATGGAAGCCCTCGTTGCCGTCACCGCGTTCGCCGGCGCGTTGTTCGCCGCCATCACCACAGGCATCCTGGCCAGGCGTCTCCGTGACGAGCGCGCGGGCTGGCTGATCGCCTGGACCGTCACCACCGCGGCCCTCTGCCTGGCGCTCAGCGCCGTCGCGGTCGGGCACCTCATCGGGTTCGGCCCCGTGACCTTCCGCGTCTACCAGATCACCGGCGCCTTCCTCGCGCCGTTCTGGCTCTCCATCGGCATGGTCCAGCTCCTCGCGCGCGGGGTGGCGGGGCGGTTCGCCGCCTGGCTGCTGGGCATCGCCTTCACGCTGGTCACGGTGGTCATCCTGGCCGTCGACCCCCTCAGCGCGCCCGAGGCGCTCGCCAAGAAGGTCCTCCCCCTCGGGGACGCGCACTGGACGATCATCCCGACGGCGCTGCTGACCGCGGCCCACGCCCTGACGTACCTGATCCTCATCGGCTGCCTCATCGTGGCGGTCCTGCGGTGGCGCGCGGGCGGCGACAGCGACGCCGACAACATGCACGCCGGTGTGGTGCTCACGCCCACCGGGCTGGCCATCGTCGGCGCGGTGCGGTTCGCGATCCCGGGGGTGTTCGCGGCGCTGGTGATCACGCTGATGGTGGGGGCCGTCTGGTACGCCGTCGCCCGGCCGCTCGCGCCCTACGACGAGGAGCGCGACGACTCCGACGACTGGGAGGAGGACCCCGCCCCCGCCCGGCGCCGGGGCCCCGAGCCTTCCCGGCCTCTTCAGGCCCCCGAGCGGCCCGAGGCGACGCGGGAGGCCCCGCTGCCGCCTCCGGCGCCCGCGATGCCGCCGCCCCGCCGCTCGGGGCTCGGCGATCTGGTGGCGGAGTACCGGGCGGGCGATCCCGCCGAGGTGGACTACGCGGCGCGCATGCAGCCGGGAGGGTTCGGCGGCGGCCCGAGGACCGGCGAGATCATCGACCAGGACCAGGGACGGCAGGGCCCGGTCGGGCGCCATGGTCAGCACGGTCCTGCCGGCCAACCTGGCCAACCTGGCCAACACCAGCATGGCCAGCAGGAGCAGGGCCGGCAGGGCCAGCACGGGCAGCACGGGCAGCACGGTGAACAGGGCGGGCCGGGCGCGTTCCACGAGGGCGGGTTGCCCGGCCAGAACGGCGGGCGGCGGGCGGCGGGCCCGCCCGACTACGCGATGCCCGGCACCGGTGTGGTGTTCCCCGGCGGCGAGGGCGGCGGGATGTTCGGCCACCCCGATTCGCCCCCGGCCGGGCGTCCGGCGGCCTCGCCCGCGGCGGGGTCGGTCAAGCCGTCCTCCGGCATCTACGGCCTTCTCACCGTCTTCACGCTCATGGACGGGGCGGGGGAGGCGTTCGACCGCCTGGCGGAGGAGACGGTGGAGGCGGTGCGCCGCAGCGAGCCCGACACGCTGATCTTCATCTGCCACTCGGTGAAGTCGGCGCCGCTGCAGCGCATCGTGTACGAGATCTACCGCGACGAGGTGGCCTTCACCGAGCACCAGCGGCAGGCGCACATGGAGCGCTTCGCCCGCGAGAGGGTGGCGCACGTGCTGGCGGCGAACGTGATAGAGCTCAACGTCAACGCCGCCAAGGTGGTCCCGCTGCCGTCGGCCTTCCGGGTCTGACCTCGCAACGGGCCCGTCCCGCGGGGCCTGGCCGGAACGGAGAGGGCCGGACGGCGGTCAGGCCGTGAGCGCGGCGCGCAGGCGCGCCTCGTCCACCCGCCAGAAGTCGTGCTGGACGCCGTCGATGAATGTGACGGGGATCATGTCCCAGTACGCCGCCTGGTCCTCCGGAGAGACGGTGATGTCCCGTTCCTCCCAAGAGACGCCCAGCTCGGCGGCCACGCGCCGGATGACGGCCCTGGCGTCGTCGCACAGGTGGCATCCTGGTTTGCCCAGCAGAGTGATCATGTGATCTCGCGGCGGCATGTGCCCAGCCTAACGGTGCCGCGGGGGCGTGGCCGACGGGCCGGATCCCGGACCGGCACCCCTACCTGGGACAGTAAGGACCCGAGAGAGCGCGCTCGCACTTTGTGCATGTCTTCACAAAGGGACTAACCTGGAGGCCTGCGCCCTTCTCGACATCCGTCGCAACCGCGAGCGCGGCCGGGGCGCACCGGCCGCCCGTCCCCTGGAGTTCCGGCCGAAGTGACCCGCCGCATGTCTCAAGCGCGTGAACGTGGCATCCCCGATGCGACCGTCGCGAGGCTGCCCTTGTACCTGCGCGCCCTCAACGGGCTCGCGGAGAGGGGCACCGCGACCGTCAGCTCCGAGGATCTCGCCGTCGCGGCCGGCGTCAACTCCGCCAAGCTCCGCAAGGACCTCTCCCATCTCGGGTCCTACGGCACCCGCGGCGTCGGGTACGACGTCCAGTACCTCATCTACCAGATCTCCCGCGAACTCGGCCTCACGCAGGACTGGGCCGTGGCGATCGTCGGCGTCGGCAACCTCGGCCGCGCGCTCGCCAACTACGGCGGGTTCGTGTCGCGGGGCTTCCGTGTGGCCGCCCTGTTCGACGCCGACGCCTCCGTGGTGGGGGAACACCTGGTCGGCATGGCCGTCGAGCACATCGACAGGCTCGAAGAGGTGATCGCGGCCCGCGACGTGTCCATCGTGGTGATCGCGACGCCCGCCGCGGCGGCCCAGGCGGTCGCCGACCGGGTCATCACCTCGGGGATCACGAGTATCTTGAACTTCGCCCCCGTTGTGCTCAATGTGCCTGACGGAGTCGATGTCCGCAAAGTAGACCTATCGACCGAATTGCAGATCCTTGCGTTCCATGAGCAGCGCAAAGCGGATCGTGAATCAGGGAGCCCGATCATGGCCGAGAACCTGGCGGAGGCGATGGACGCATGAGTCTTCTGGCTGTGGGCCTCAGCCACAGAACCGCGCCCGTCGCCTTGCTGGAGCGCATGGCGGCCACCGGTGACGCTCTGGTCAAGCTGCTGCACGACGTGCGAAGCGACGCGCACGTGGCCGAGGTGATGATCGTCTCCACCTGTAACAGGGTCGAGGTCTACACCGAGGTGGACCGCTTCCACGGCGGCGTCACCGCGGTCACCCAGATGCTCAGCGTGCATTCGGGCATCCCCCAGGAACAGCTCACACGCCACCTGTACGTCCACTACGAGGACCGCGTGGTCGAGCACCTGTTCACCGTCGTGTGCGGGCTCGACTCGATGGCGGTGGGCGAGGGCCAGATCCTCGGCCAGGTACGCCAGTCGCTGCGGCTCGCCCAGGAACAGGGCACCGCGGGCTCGACGCTCAACGAGCTCGCCCAGCACGCGCTGCGCGTCGGCAAGCGCGCCCACACCGAGACCGCCATCGACCGCGCCGGCGCCTCCCTCGTCGAGCTCGGCCTCACCCTGGCAGGAAAGGTCATCGGCCCCGTCCAGGGCAGGCGCGCGCTGGTCGTGGGCGCCGGATCGATGAGCGCCCTGTCCGCCGTCACGCTCGCCAGGGCCGGCGTGACCGACATCGTGGTCGCCAACCGCACCTTCGAACGCGCCGCGCGCCTCGCCCAGAGCGTCGGGGGCCGCGCCGTCGAGCTGAAGGACGTCGAAAGGGAGCTGGCCTCGGCCGATGTGGTCATCTCCTGCACAGGAGCAGGTAGCGTTGTCATCGGCACCGAGATGGTGGCGTCGGCCGTGCGGGACAAGCCGCTTTTCCTGCTCGACCTGGCGCTGCCGCACGACGTCGACCCGGGCGTCCGCACTCTGCCCGGCGTCACCCTCGTCGACCTTGAGTCGATGCAGGAGGCCGGGCTCGGCGGCGAGAGGCGCGACGGCGGCGCCTCCGAGGAGGTCGCCGCGGTCCGCTCGATCGTGGCCACGGAAGTGTGCGAGTATCTCCGGGCCGAGCGCGCGGCCAAGGTGACGCCGACGGTGATCGCTCTGCGCGCCAAGGCCGCCGAGGTCGTCGAGACCGAGATCGGACGCCTGGTGACCCGGGTGCCCGAGATCGACGGGCGGTTGCGGGGAGAGATCTCCCAGACCGTCCGCAGGGTGGTGGACAAGCTGCTCCACGAGCCGACCGTGCGTGTCAAGCGGTTGGCGGCGTCCCCGGCGGGCGATCATTATGCCGAGGCGCTGCGTGAGCTGTTCGACCTGAACCCGAAGGTGCCGGAGGCGGTGACGAGAGCCGAGGTCGCCGAAGTGGAGACCGACGCGACCGGTCGCGAGGGGGACGCATGACCGAGAGCATGGTGAAGGCGGGCCCGCGCGTGCTCCGGCTCGGCACGCGCCGCAGCCTGATGGCCACCACCCAGTCGCAGCGCGTCGCCGACCGCCTGACCGCGCTCACCGGCCGCCCGGTCGAGCTCGTCGGCGTCACGACCTTCGGCGACGTCACCAAGGCGCACCTCGCCCAGCTCGGCGGCACCGGCGTGTTCGTCAGCGCCCTGCGCGACAAGCTCATCGAGGGCGAGATCGACTTCGCGGTCCACTCCCTGAAGGACCTGCCGACCGCCTCCGACCCCCGAATCCTCCTGGCCGCGACCCCTCCGCGCGACGACCCGCGCGACGCCCTGGTCGGCGCGGCCAAGCTCGCCGACCTGCGCCCCGGCGACAAGGTGGGCACCGGCTCGCCGCGCAGGGTCGCCCAGCTCCGCGTGCTGCGTCCGGACCTCGACTACGTCCCGATCCGCGGCAACGCCGACACCCGTATCGGCAAGGTGACCTCCGGCGAGCTGGCCGCGGTCGTGCTGGCCGCCGCCGGGCTCGGCCGTCTGGGCCGCGCCGCCGAGATCTCCGAGCTGTTCGACGTGGCCGACGTGCTGCCGGCCCCCGGTCAGGGTGCCCTGGCCGTGGAGTGCCGCGCCGACGACCACGCCTTGGCCGAGTTGCTCGCCGTCCTCGATGACGCGCGCACGCGTGCGGCGGTCATCGCCGAGCGCGCCGTGCTCGCCGCTCTCGAGGCCGGGTGCAGCGCGCCCGTAGGTGCGTACGCCTCCGATGAGGGGCACATTCTCAACCTGACCGCCGCCGTTGTGGCCTTCGATGGCACGCGGTCGGTGCGCAAGTCCACCGCCGGGGATCCCTCGGCGGCCATGGAGCTCGGCCGTGACCTCGCGGCCGCCATGATCGCCGAGGGGGCCGGCACGTTGATGGGGGAGCGGACCCATTGAGCTCCGGAAGCCAGACCAGTAAGACCGTCGATACGGGCAGGGCAGACGCCGCTGACGCCGCCGTGAAGGCCGGCGCGGCGGAGGAGGCCGCCCGGGAGGCGCACGAGGCCCATGAGGGCCAGGAGACTCAGGAGGTACGCCAGTCCGGGTTCGTCGCCTTCGTGGGAGCGGGGCCGGGTGACGAGAACCTGCTCACGCTGCGCGGGGCCGACCTTCTGGCCCGCGCCGACGTCGTCGTCCTCGACCGGTCGGCGTTCGGCGCGATGCTGCGCCACTGCCCCCCGGAGGCCGAGGTCGTCGACGTGGCCGCCGAGACCGGCGCGGTGTCGCTGAAGGCGGTCCAGCACGCCAAGGCCGGGCGCCGGGTCGTGCGCCTGTGCGCGGGCGATCCCGGCTTCTTCTCCTCCGTGGCCGAGGAGGTCGCGGCCTGCGCCAAGGCCGACGTCGACTTCGAGATCGTGCCCGGCGTGACACCCGCGACCGGCGTGCTCACCTACGCGGGCATCGCCCCGGCCGCGTCCGTGCCGGAGTTCCGCATCGTCGACGCCACCCGCGTGGACGACTGGGCGCCCCACGCCGCCTGCGAGGGCACGCTGGTGATCTACAACGGCGCCGCGGAGGCCGTGCCGATCGGCAGGGCCCTCGTCGCGGCGGGCAGGCCGGACACCACGCCGGTGGCCGTGACCCAGAGCGGCACCACCACCGAGCAGTACACCGTGGTGTCCTCGCTCGGCAGGCTCGCCGCCGACCTCAAGCACGCCGACATCTCCGAGCCCGCGGTGATCGTCGTCGGCGACGCCGTGACCGGGCGCGACCGCCTGTCCTGGTTCGAGAACAAGCCGCTGTTCGGCTGGCGCGTGCTGGTGCCCCGCACCAAGGAGCAGTCGGCCGGGCTGTCGGAGCAGCTCAGGTCGTACGGCGCGGTGCCCGAGGAGGTCCCGACGATCTCGGTGGAGCCGCCGCGCACCCCGCAGCAGATGGACCGCGCCATCAAGGGCCTGGTCACCGGCCGCTACGAGTGGGTCGCGTTCACCTCCGCCAACGCCGTCAAGGCGATCAGGGAGAAGTTCGAGGAGTACGGCCTGGACGCGCGGGCGTTCGCCGGGCTGAAGGTCGCGGCCGTCGGCGAGGCCACGGCGCGCGCGCTGATCGCCTTCGGGGTCAAGCCGGACCTGGTGCCCGTGGGCGAGCACTCCTCGGAGGGCCTGCTGGCCGAGTGGCCGCCGTACGACTCGATGCTCGACCCGATCAACCGGGTGCTGCTGCCCCGCGCCGACATCGCCACCGAGACCCTCATCGCCGGGCTGACCGAGCTCGGCTGGGAGTGCGACGACGTCACGGCCTACCGCACCGTCCGCGCCGCCCCCCCGCCCGAGGCGATCCGTGTGGCGATCAAGAGCGGCGGCTTCGACGCCGTGCTGTTCACCTCCTCCAGCACCGTCAGGAACCTGGTGGGCATCGCGGGCAAGCCGCACAACGTGACGGTCATCGCGGTGATCGGTCCGCAGACCGCCAAGACCGCCGAGGAGTTCGGCCTGCGGGTGGACATCATGGCCGACAACCCTTCGGCGACGGCGTTGGCCGCCGCCCTCGCGGAGTACGGCGCCAAGCAGCGTCAGGCGGCGCTGGCCGCCGGTGACGTCCCCCGGCGGCCCTCGCAGACGCGCAGGGGAGCCCGCCGCCGGGCCAAGTGAACATCAAGCCGACATCCCCATCGTGACGTTCCCGCCCGTGCGGCGGCCCGGCACGAGGTCAGGGAGGGGAGAGACGATGAGCGACGCGGGCTTTCCGGTCGCGCGGCCTCGCAGGCTGCGCGCGACCGTGCCGATACGGCGCATGGTGGCGGGCACCCGGCTGCACCCGGCCGAACTGGTGCTCCCGATGTTCGTGAAGGAGGGCGTGAGCGAGCCGCAACCGGTCGCGTCCATGCCCGGGGTGGTGCAGCACACCGTCGACTCGCTGCGCAAGGCCGCCAACGAGGCGGCCGAGGCGGGCGTGGGCGGGCTGATCCTGTTCGGCGTGCCCGCGGTGAAGGACGCCCGCGGCTCGGCGGGGGACGACCCGGACGGCATCCTGCAGCAGGCGCTGGCCGAGCTGCGCGCCGACCTGGGCGACGCCATCGTGATCATGAGTGACACGTGCCTGGACGAGTACACCGACCACGGCCACTGCGGCGTGCTCACCCCCGAGGGCGAGGTCGACAACGACGCGACGCTGGAGCGCTACGCCTCCGTCGCGCTCGCCCAGGCGACCGCGGGCTCGCAGGTGATCGCGCCGAGCGGCATGATGGACGGCCAGGTGGGCGCGATCCGCGCCGCCCTGGACGGGGCCGGCTTCCCGCACGTCCCGATCCTGGCGTACTCGGCCAAGTACGCCTCGGCGTTCTACGGCCCGTTCCGGGACGCCGCCGAGTGCGCTCCCCGGTTCGGCGACAGGAGCTCCTACCAGCAGGACCCGGCGGGCCCGGTGGGCGAGGCGTTGCGCGAGGTGCGCCTGGACCTGGACGAGGGCGCCGACGCGGTGATGGTCAAGCCCGCGCTGGCCTACCTGGACATCCTGCGCCAGGTGCGCGACGCCGTGGACGTGCCGGTGGCGGCCTACCAGGTGAGCGGCGAGTACGCGATGGTGGAGGCCGCGGCGGCCAACGGCTGGATCGACCGCGACCGCGTGATCATGGAGTCGCTCGTCGCGATCAAGCGCGCCGGCGCCGACATGATCCTCACCTATTGGGCTACGGAAGTGGCCAAAAGACTACCCTGACGGGTCATTTTCCGTGGTTTCCGGGGGTCGGCTCACCTCACCCGGCCGCCATCGGGCATCATCGGGGAAAGGCGAGGTGGGGGAGGAACACGATGGTGGGGGTGCCGCTGGCGGCTCGCCGGGCCAAAAAGCGAGGCCGGGCCCATGGCAGAGCGCAGACGATCACCTCGGTGCTGGAGTACGCGGAGCTGGGCTGGGCGAGCGTCCTCGGGGCGCATCCGATGCGCGAGGGGCGGCGGGCCTGTTCGTGCGACCGCGTCGGCTGTCCCGACCCCGGGGCGCATCCGTTGTCGCCGGCCTGGCAGATGATGGCGACCACGGACACCGCCCTGCTCACCCGATGGTGGGAGCAGAACCCCGAGGCCAACGTCATCCTTCCCACGGGCAGGGTATTCGACGTGTTCGACGTGCCCGCCACGGCGGGCCACACCGCACTGGTCGCGATGGAGGAATCCGGCTTCGCGACGGGCCCGGTCGCCACGACAGGCGACCGGGTCCTTTTTTACGTGGCCACCCGCGGCGCCCCCGAGGACGAGGACGAGTGGTGGTCCTGCCACCTGGACTGCGGCCCCGAGACCATCGACGAGACCCCCGGCCTGCGCTGGCACTGCCGTGACAGCTACGTCCTGGCCCCGCCGTCGTCGCTGCCCGACGGCAGCCACGCCCGCTGGCTCCGCCCCCCCGACGGCCTCCCCCTCCCCGACCCCCTCCACGTCCTGGACCACCTGGCCGACGCCTGCGAGTGAGCCCGCACCGGCAGGGCCCCTGGGCACTCCACTAGCCTGGACGGGTGAGCCGTACGAAGATCTCAGAGGCCCTGTTCGAGCGTGCCCGCGCGGTGGTGCCCGGCGGGGTGAACTCCCCGGTGCGCGCCTTCGGCGCCGTCGGCGGCACTCCCAGGTTCATGGAGTCCGGTGAGGGCCCGTACGTCGTGGACGCCGACGGCAACCGGTACGTCGACCTGGTGTGCTCCTGGGGTCCGATGATCCTCGGGCACCGTCACCCGGCCGTGGTGGAGGCGCTGGCGGAGGCGCTGGCCCGTGGCACGTCCTTCGGCACGGCGACCCCCGGCGAGGTCGCGCTGGCCGAGGAGCTGGTGGCGCGGGTCGGCCCGGTGGAGAAGGTCCGGCTGGTCAGTTCCGGCACCGAGGCCACCATGTCGGCGGTGCGGCTCGCGCGCGGCTTCACCGGCCGTTCCCGCGTGGTGAAGTTCGCCGGGTGCTACCACGGGCACGTGGACTCGCTGCTCGCCTCGGCCGGCTCGGGGGTGGTCACCTTCGGCCTGCCCGACACGCCAGGCGTGACCGGCGCGTCTGCCGCCGACACGATCGTCCTGCCGTACAACGCGCCGGACGTGGTCCGCGAGGCGTTCGCGTCCTACGGCGGCGAGATCGCGTGCGTGATCACCGAGGCGTGCCCGGCCAACATGGGGGTGGTGCCGCCCGCGCCCGGCTTCAACGCGCTGCTGCGCGAGCTGTGCACGGCCTCGGGCGCGCTGCTGATCCTGGACGAGGTGCTGACCGGCTTCCGGGTCTCCGCGTCGGGCTGGTACGGCCTGGACCCGGTCGAGGCCGATCTGATGACGTTCGGCAAGGTGATGGGCGGCGGGCTTCCCGCGGCGGCGTTCGGCGGCCGTGCCGACGTCATGGACAGGCTCGCGCCCGAGGGCCCCGTGTACCAGGCGGGCACGCTGTCGGGGAACCCGCTGGCCACCGCCGCGGGCCTGGCCACGCTGCGGGCCTGCGACGCCGAGGTCTACGACCGCGTGGACGCCGCGGCGCTGATCATCGGGCGCGCCGCCTCCGACGCGCTGGCCGCCGCCGGGGTGCCGCACCGCCTCCAGCGCGCGGGCAACCTGTTCTCGATCTTCTTCACCGCCGGTCCGGTCACCGACTTCGACGGCGCCCGCGCCCAGGACGCCGGGGCCTACCGGGCCTTCTTCCACTCCATGCTCGACCAGGGGGTCTACCTGCCGCCGTCGGCCTACGAGGCGTGGTTCCTGTCGGCCGCCCACGACGAGGAGGCCGTGGCCCGGGTGGCCGAGGCGCTGCCGGCCGCCGCGAAGGCCGCCGCCGCGGCGTCCGGGAAGTTCGGCGACCAGTAGTTTTCAGCGATACGCGACAGCGCGGCGGCCATCGTTTAGCATTTCTGTATGTTGGATCTCCACCGCCTCAAGGCCCTGCACGCGGTCTCCGTGTACGGCTCGGTGGGCGCCGCCGCCGAGGCGCTCATGGTCACGCCGTCGGCGATCTCGCAGCAGCTCGCCAAGCTGGAGCGCGAGACCGGCTCCACGCTGCTTGAGCGCAGCGGGCGCGGCGTCAAGCTCACCGACGCCGCCGGTCTGCTCGCCGAGCACGCCGAGCGCATCCTCGCCCTGGTGGAGACCGCGGAGGCCGACTTCGAGGCGCTGCGCGGCACCGTCGTCGGCCGCCTGCTGATCGCCGCGTTCCCGACCGCGGCCCGCGGCGTCATGCCGGTCGCGCTCGGCGAGCTCAAGCGGCGCCATCCCGAGCTGGACCTGATGCTGTACGAGCGCGAACCCGAGCGTCAGATCCGCGAGGTGGCCCGCGGCGAGCTGGACCTGGCCATCGTCCAGGACTGGCTGAACCGCCCGATGGCGCTGCCCGAGGGCCTGTCCCGCGCGGCCCTCTTCGAGGACCCGGCCGACGTCGTCCTCCCCGCCGGGCACCCGTTGGCGGTCCGCGACGAGGTCGACCTGGCCGAGCTGACCGGCGAGCGGTGGATCGGCTCGTCCCCGGGCATGGTCTGCCACGACTGGCTCGTGCTGACGCTGAGGACGGCCGCCCTGGAGCCGGACTTCTCCTGCATCGCCGACGAGTACCCGACGCAGATCGCGCTGGTCGCGGCCGGGCACGGCCTGGCGCTCATCCCGCGCCTCGGCCGGGGGGAGCTGCCGCGCGAGGTCAGGGCCGTGCCGCTGCGGCCGAGGCCCCTGCGGCGCATCTTCGCGATCTGGCGCACCGACGCGGCGCGCCGCCCGGCCATCCGCGCCGCCGTCGAGGTGCTGCGCCAGATGACACCGCCGCCCGGCCTGACGGCCGTCGAGCGGTCGGGCCAGTAGGCTGGTGTCCGTCATGACTGAAAGCACCGTTGTTCACCTGCTCCGCCACGGAGAGGTGCACAATCCGCACGGCCTCCTGTACGGCAGGCTGCCCGGGTACCACTTGTCCGACAACGGCCGCTCCATGGCCGAGATGGTGGCCAAGGCGCTCGCGGGCCGCGACGTCGTCGCGGTGTACAGCTCCCCGCTGGAGCGCGCCCAGGAGACCGCCACGCCGGTCGCGCAGACGTTCCGGCTGCCGATCCGCACCGACGAGCGCCTGATCGAGGCCGACAACATCTTCGAGGGCGCGCCCCTCGGCGGCATGTTCCGCGCGCCGGGCAACTACCGTCATCTGTGGAACCCCGCCCGGCCTTCGTGGGGCGAGCCGTACCTCCAGGTCGTCGAGCGCATGCGGTCGATCGTCAACGCCGCCAGGGCAGAGTCCCGCGGCCACGAAGTCGTGCTGGTCAGCCACCAGCTCCCGATCTGGATCATCCGCCTGGCCGCCGAGCGCCGCAGGCTGTGGCACGATCCGCGGCGCCGCCAGTGCTCGCTGGCCAGCCTGACCAGCTTCACTTTCGACGGTGACCGGCTGGCGAGCATCGGCTACAGCGAGCCGGCAGGTGCGCTCATCAAACCGCCTAAACTGCTCAAACCAGGTAACAGGCGATAGCCGTCCCGGTGCAGGCGCCGCCCCGAATTGGGGGGCGTGCCTCCTGCTGGGTAGGGTTTGAAGCTCTACCGGTCGTAGTACAAGGAGACCCTTCTCGGTGTCCGCGAAGCCACGTGCCCTTCTCGCCGCCGTGCTGGCCATGGCGGCTCTCGCGGGCTGCGCGGGAACCCAGCAGGGCGCACAGCCGCAGTCGGGCGACACGCGGTTCGTCGCCGGCGACGGAAGCATGCTGGTCGTCCCGGCCGGGCAGCGCCAGGCGGCCCCCGAGGTCCAGGGCCAGACCCTGGAAGGCGCGCCCGCCGCCCTCGCCGACCACAAGGGCAAGGTCCTCGTCCTCAACTTCTGGGCGTCCTGGTGCGCCCCCTGCCGCAGCGAGGCCCCGGTGCTCAAGGACATCGCCGCCAAGACCAAGGACCGCGGCGTCACCTTCCTCGGCGTCGACTTCAAGGACGACAAGGCGCAGGCCCTCGCCTTCCAGCGCACCCAGCAGCCGGGGTACCCCAGCCTGTACGACCAGCCGGGCAAGGTCGCGCTGGCCTTCCACGGCATGGTCAACCCGGCCGCCATCCCCTCCACGCTGGTGCTCGACCGGCAGGGCAGGGTCGCGGCGCGCGCGCTCGGCGAGGTGCGGCACTCCGACCTGCTGAACGTGGTGACCAAGGTCAGCGATGAGAAGTAGCGTCCGTCGCCACGCCGGCCGGAGGGCCGCGCGGTGAGCGACCTCACGACCACCATCGCGGCCGGTTCGCTGCTGGTGGCCCTGCCCGTCGCGGTTGCGGCCGGGCTGGTGTCGTTCCTGTCCCCGTGCGTCCTGCCCCTGGTGCCCGGCTACCTGTCGTACGTCACCGGCATGAGCGGCGACCCGCGGCGCGGCCGCATGATCGCCGGCAGCGCCCTGTTCGTGCTGGGCTTCTCGCTGGTGTTCGTGCTCGGCGGCGCGCTGTTCGGCGGTCTCGGCTCGGCGCTGCACGGCAACGCCGAGGTGATCACCCGGGTGCTGGGCGCGCTGACGATCGTGCTCGGCCTGGCCTTCCTGGGCCTGATCCCGGGCCTGCAGCGCGACGTGCGAATCCACCGCCTGCCCGCGGCGGGGATCGCGGGCGCGCCCCTGCTCGGCATCGTGTTCGGCCTGGGCTGGACTCCCTGCATCGGCCCCACGCTGTCCGCCGTCCTCGCGCTCTCGCTGGACCAGGCGAGCGCGGTGCGCGGCGCCGCGCTGGCCTTCGCCTACGCGCTCGGGCTCGGCGTGCCGTTCGTGCTGGCCGCGCTGGCCTACCGCAAGGCGATCAGGACGTTCTCCGCGGTGCGCCGCCACTCCCCGCTCATCACCCGCGTCGGCGGGGCCATGCTGGTCCTGGTGGGCGTCCTGCTGGTGACCGGCCTGTGGGGGCAGATGATCGCGAACATGCAGGGCTGGGTCGGCGGATTCGAGCCGGTGATCTGATGTCGCTGACAGAAGAGGTCCGGGCCGACCCGGTGCGCCCCGTGGGTCTCGGCCCCCTGGGATGGCTGCGCTGGGGCTGGCGCCTGCTCACCTCGATGCGCACCGCGCTGATCCTGCTGTTCCTGTTCGCGCTCGCCTCGATCCCCGGCTCGATCTACCCGCAGCGCTCGATCAGCCCCGACAAGGTCGCCCAGTACTTCAAGGACAGCCCCGGCCTGGCCGCATGGCTCGACCGGCTGTGGCTGTTCGACGTGTTCACCGCGCCGTGGTTCGCTGCCAGCTACCTGCTGCTGTTCGTCTCGCTCGCGGGGTGCATCATCCCGAGGACCACGGCGCATCTGCGGGAGCTGCGGCGCAAGCCCCCCGCGGCCCCGCGCAACCTGTCCCGGCTGCCGCAGCACGCCTCCTTCACCGCTTCCGGCGTCACGGTCGAAGGGGTCGCGGCGGAGCTGCGGAGAAGGCGGTTCCGCACCGTCACCGGGCCCGGCTGGGTGTCCGCGGAGAAGGGGTACCTGCGCGAGACCGGCAACCTGCTCTTCCACGTCGCCCTGCTCGGCCTGCTGGTCGCGGTCGGCGTCGGCGCCCTGTACGGCTATCGCGGCAACGTGCTGCTGGTCGAGGGCAACGGCTTCGCCAACACCGTCGCCGCCTACGACCGCTACATCCCCGGGCAGAGGGTGTCGGCCCAGTCGCTGGAGCCGTTCTCCTTCACCCTGGACGACTTCCAGGCCACCTACGTCGCGGCGGGGGAGCGGCGCGGGCAGCCGCTCACCTTCTCGGCGCGGCTCAAGGTCGCCGACCGTCCCGGCGCGGCCGAGCGGCCCTACGACCTGGAGGTCAACGAGCCGCTCGACGTGAACGGCACGCAGACCTACCTGCTCGGCCACGGCTACGCCCCGACGTTCAAGGTGCTCGACGGCAAGGGCCAGGTGGCGTTCGAGGGCCCGGTGCCGTGCCTGACCGCCGACCAGGTGACCTACACCTCCGAGTGCGTGATCAAGGTGCCGGACGCCGAGCCGTCCCAGCTCGGGTTCCTGGTGCGGTTCCTGCCGACCACGGTGCCCGCCGCGGACGGCTCGTGGGTGTCGGTGTTCCCCGGCGCGGCCAACCCCACCGCCCAGGTGTTCGCCTTCTCCGGCGACCTCGGGCTGAAGGACGGGCAGCCGCAGTCGGTGTACCAGCTCGACACCACGAACCTCAAGCCCCTGGTCATGGGGCTGAAGACCAAGCCGCTCGCGGTCGGCGACACGCTGCCGCTGCCCGGAGGGGCCGGCTCGGTCCAGCTCACCGGCGTGCGGGAGTGGATCAGCCTGCAGATCGCCTACGACCCCGGCCGCGTCCCCGCGCTGCTGGCCGCCACCCTGGCCGTGCTCGGCCTCGTGCTCTCGCTGACCGTGCGGCGCCGCCGGGTGTTCGTCCGGGTTGCCGAGGCCGCCGAGGGCGAGCAGGCGACGGTCGAGGTCGGCGGCCTGACCCGCACCGAGGGCGGCGCCGCCTTCGCCGACGAGTTCTCCACGATCGTCACGACCCTTCGAGGGACCGAGGCCGGCGAGGCCGCCTCGCGTGAAGGAGCGAACAATGCCCACTGAGATCGACTCCGGACTCGCCGCGCTCAGCGACCAGCTGATCCTGGCGACCGTCCTGCTCTACGTGCTCGCCATGATCGGCTACGCGCTGGACCTCGGCTTCGGCCGGATCAGGGCCGCGACGGCCACGCCGGCCCGCAAGCTGGTCACGGTGGGCGCGGGCGCGCCGGCCGCCGAGGACGCCGGCCCTGCCGACCATGCCGACCGTGGCGACGACGCCGCGGACGCCCCCGCCGCCACGCCGCCCGGCCCTGCCCCATGGGTGGCGCGCACCGGCGCGGTCGCGGTCGCCCTGAGCTGGCTGGGCCTGGCCGGCAACGTGGCCGCCCTCATCACCAGGGGCCTCGCGGTGGGCCGCTGGCCGTGGGCCAACATGTACGAGTTCGTGGTGGCGATCTGCATCGCCGCGGTCGGCGCGTTCCTGGTGATGCAGGCCCGCCAGCCGGTCCGCTTCCTCGGCGCGTTCGTCTGCCTGGCCGCGGCCCTGGTGCTCGGGTTCGCCGTACGTTACCTCCACGTACAGGCCGGCCCTGTCGTTCCGGCACTGAACTCTTACTGGATCGCCATCCATGTGTCGGCGGCGATCATCGCGGCGGGTCTGTTCATCGTCGCCGGGGTCGCCGGCATCCTGTTCCTGGCGCGCAAGGACGGCCCGTCGCGGCTGCCCGCGCGGGAGGTCCTGGAGAGGGTCGCCCACCAGGCCATCGTGATCGCCTTCCCCATCTGGACGTTCGCCGTCATCGCGGGCGCCCTGTGGGCCGACAAGGCGTGGGGACGCTACTGGGGCTGGGACCCCAAG
Organism: Sphaerisporangium siamense; assembly: GCF_014205275.1. Lineage (NCBI taxonomy): Bacteria > Bacillati > Actinomycetota > Actinomycetes > Streptosporangiales > Streptosporangiaceae > Sphaerisporangium > Sphaerisporangium siamense. Next base: position 578,819 of record NZ_JACHND010000001.1, on the reverse strand, counting down.
GAGGTCTGGTCCTTCATCACGTGGATCGCCTACGCGGCCTACCTGCACGCGAAGGCGACCGCCGGGTGGCGGGGCAGGGCCGCGACGATCGTCCAGCTCATCGCCTTCGGCTGCCTCATCTTCAACCTGGTGGGTGTGAACATCTTCCTGTCGGGCCTGCACTCCTACGCGCAGGTTCCGTAGCGGCCCCCGTCGTCCTCCCGTGCCGGTCGCCGACCGGCACGGCGGGGCGGATGTTGCTGATTCGCCGCGCTGCGCTCGGCGGCCGGGGGCGCCCTTGAGGCGCCCCTCGCGGGGTCAGTCGTCCTCGCGGCGGAGGCGCCGGTCGAGGTCGCGGAGGAAATCGGGGTCGTCGTCGGGGCCGCGGACCACCGGGGGGCGGTTGCCGCTCGGGCGGCCCATGCGCCGCCGCTGGACGGTCTGCTCACTCAACGGGCGGCCGAGGAGCAGCCAGAACACGCCGCCGACCGCGACCAGGAGCACGACGATGAGAACCCACAGCATCTTCGGCAGGTTCCTGACGTCCTCCTCAGGGGTGGTTATCACATCGAACAGGCAGTAGAGCCAGAAGGCCAACAGCGCCAGGCCAAGAAGCACGCTAGGCATGTCCGCAGCGTAAGCCATTCTGCGGTAGATCGTGTCTCCGGGCGGGACGTCAGGGGTCCCCGGAGCCATCTCCGTAGGACATTTCACATGGCTTCCCGCGCGGCCACGTCGTACGGTGGACCGTGACCACGCTCGCGGAACGGGAGAGGTTGCGTGCAGATCTTCGCGCCCGCTCGGGCCCCCAGGCCGTCGCCGTGACCGGGTTCTCCGGCGACAGGGGCCGGCACCGCAGGGCGTCGCGCTGGCGGCAGCGCGGGCCGTACGCCTTCCGGGGAGAGACCTCGCGCGAGGTCCCGCAGGAACCCGCCGACTCCCGCCGTCCCGACGCCGGCTTCGCCGACCTCACGCGGGAGGGCCGGGCGGACTCCCGCCGCCAGGGGCGCGAGGGCCGCGGCGACCACCGGGCCGAGCCGCGCGACGGCGGGCGCAGGGCCGGACGCCGCGCCGACTCCTTCTGGGAGGGCGAGCAGCCCCGCGTGGACTCCGCCCAGGCGGTCACCGCGCCGGTCGTGGACCGGCCCCAGTACATCTGGCGGGACTTCGAGCTGGACGACGAGCCGCCCCTGGCCCAGCCGAACTCGCCCGACACCCCCGACCTCCGCGACGGCCTGAAGCACTGCGGGCCGCTGGAGCAGATCCTGTACCGCCAGTGGGACGCGGCCGACGGGCCGCCCTCGCCGGACGCCGTCCGCGCCGTCGACAGCCTGTCCCGGCTGCCGGAGCGTCTCAAAGCGCTCCTGGCGGTCGGACTCGACGGCATCTATGTCGGAGCCGGAGGCGTGCCCGATCTGGACGACATGGGCTATCTGCGGGGCGCGCCGCTGCCCTCCGGCAAGGCGACGTGGGACGTCTGCGCCGGCGCCTACGGCGACCGCAAGATCGTGGTGGGCGACCGGCCGTCCCCGACGCCCGACGTGATGATGCACGAGACCGGGCACGCGCTCGACGACATCGACGCGGCGCCGGGCGAATGGGTTTCGGACTCCCCGGAGTTCACGGCCCTCTACGAGGAGTGCGCGCCGCTGTTCGCCTCGACGTTCCACCGCCAGCCCGGCGGCCTCGGCCGCAAGGAGTTCTTCGCCGACGCCTTCGCCGCCATCGCCTCGCGGCAGCGCCCGGCCCTGGTGGACATGCTGAACGGCGACACCCGTGCCGCGCTCAATGTCATGCTCTTCTTCAACCGGCGCTACGGAATCTAGGTGAACCGTCATGTACGTCATCCGTCTCGCGGACGGGACCTTGCGGATACCGCAGACCCTGGCCAGTGATGACGGGCGCCTGATCGGCAACGCCTACGTGGAGATCGAGCCGGGCGACCCCGACTACGATCGGTGGCTGCCCGAGGCCGTCACCGAGGAGCAGGACGCCGAGCGGCGCAGGCGCTGGCGGGAGGGGAACGACGAGCTGGAGCGGGAGTTCCTGGCGTTCAAGGAGTCCCAGTCGGGCCATGACCGCTGAGGGACCGCTGAGACGCCGGCCGTGGACGGGGGGATCCCGGGCCGGCCGGGGCCGCGGGTCGTGGCTTCCCCGCGGTACCGGATCTGGTGCCCTGCCGTGTGGGCGTCCCGGCCGACGTTCAATCACATCCGTAAATGCATTTATGACATGGACTAAAAAGAACAGTGACCCTGCGGCTTCCGGGAGGCGCGCAGGATCACCGGGTGGCGCGTCACGCTGTTGGAGTTCACCGTGCCTCGCGAAGATCGCCAGGCCCGGCCAGCTCGCACCAGTGGATCAGACACGCGGCGAGTCGCCGCCCGGCCGTTCGGCCGTGAGAACTTCCTCGCCACGCAGGAGAGCGTGCACCTCCGACTCGCGGAAACGCCGGTGCCCTCCGGGGGTACGGATGCTGCTGATACGGCCTGCCGCTGCCCAGCGCGTCACCGTTTTTGGATCGACCCGGAAGAGGGCGGCAACCTCTCCGGGGGTCAGCAGACGTTCGCTGCTACTCTCCACAATCTCTCCCCCTCGCATCCCGCGTCCCTGAAGCGGGCGGACAGGTATCCAGTTTGCCGAGCCAAATCTGATATATCCGTGATTTACATCGATAGATCACGGGTTGTTATCAGCTGACTGCCCGTTTGTTATATGATAGAGCCTCTTTGGGGCGCTCGTGGGTGTTTCTTTACTTAAGCGCCGTGTTGGGAACACTAGCAGTGCTCGCGCCCGATGCGAAGTGAGCCGGTAAAGCTCCGGGGTCTTAATCGGCGGCCGTGCGGGGGTGCCCTAGACCGCTCCATCGGGCCGGTGGCGTAACCTCGACGCTGTGCGACCGTTTATCGTCTACACCGCGTCACGGCTCGGCCTGTTCGCCGTCACCCTCGGTGTGCTCTACCTGATCGGCATCCACAACGCGTTCTGGCTGCTGGTGATCAGTTTCGTGATCAGTGGCGTCGCCAGCTACGTGCTGCTGTCCAAGCAGCGTGACGCGGTGAGTGAGCAGATCAGCAAGGGCCGCAAGGGTTAAGGGAGCGGGAACATGCCGACCCGGGCATGGTACTCGTGTCCGAGGTGCGTGGTGTCGCTTCCGACGAGAAGGCCGCCTTTGTGAGCCAGGAACGCTTTGACTCCGATGCCGCGGTCGCGAGTCGGGTTCCATGTGAGGGCTTTGCCGGTGCCGGGGTGAATCGCGGCAATGCCCGGCCTCGGCACCGCGCCCGGCCCGGCCGAGTCCGAGCCCCGCGGGTTGTCCAGCCAGCGCTGATGCCCGCCGACGTAGACCGCGGCGCCGGTCACCGCCACCGAGTACAGTGAGTCGCCGCCGGTGAAGTTCACCCAAGTGGGCCGGATCGCGCGGCCCGGTGAACCCGGTGAATACGTCTCGAACCGCGCCGCGGAATCGCACAGCTTGCCCGTGCCCTTCGCGCCGCCTGTCGTCACTACGACGAAATACTGCCCGTCGGGTGAGAAATCCAGGCCCCGAACGTAAGAGGGAAACGCCTCCTTACACGCGGGGGCGTACGCCTCGGTGTGCCAGGGGGCGACGGTCGGGCGGCCCATGCCGATGTCGATCAGGCCCAGCTGAGGGCGGCGCAGGCCGTCCAGCGTGGTGAACGAGCCGTCCACGGCGAGACGGTCACGGGTCGCGGCCATCGCGTAGACCTTCGGCGAGCCTCCCCTCCCCCCGCCCGGCGTGACGGTGAAGGACGGGTCGAGGCCGCCGGTCGCGGCGTCCAGGCGGGCGAGCGCCGGCCGCGAGGCGCCGGACACGCCCTCGAAGTCGCCGCCGACGTACAGCTTGCCGCCCCGGAGCACCAGGCTCAGCACCTCGCCGCCGCTCACCGGCGCGGCGAAGCCCGGCGCCGGGGCGCCGTCGGCCAGCGACAACCGCGCGAGGCCGCGCGCCGCGCCGTCCCGGCCGCCGGGCCGCCCGGCCGAGAGGAAGCCGCCCCCGACGTAGACCGTTCCACGAGGGCCCGCCACCAGCGCGCGCACCGGGCCGTCCACCTCGGGCGAGAAACGCGGGTCCACCCGGCCGGTGAGCAGGTCGTAGGCGAACAGGTTGGACCTGCGCAGCGCGGCCCCGCCCCGCGCCTCGCGCACCCGGGTGAACTCGCCGCCGACCACGACCGTCCTCCCCACCAGGGCGAAGGCGTTGACGATGCCGTCGAGCACGTGCGGGGTGTGGTCGACGGGGTCGGGGGAGACCACGCGGGGGTGCGGGACGGTCCCGGCGCGGGCGGCGGCGCAGGGGAGCAGGGCGATGGCCCCCGCGAGCAGAGAGGCGGCCGCGGCGGCCGGCTTTCGGGTCGGCATTCCCCAAGTCCTAGCAGACGCTCGGTGATGAAGCGACTACTTTGGGTGGATGAACGCGTGGCCACTAAGCTTGTCCGCATGACGCGTGCTTCCCTGGACAAGCGACCGCACGAGGTCGCGGCGATGTTCGATCGCACGGCCCGGCGTTACGACTTGGTCAACGATGTCCTATCTCTCGGCCAAGACCGCCTCTGGCGCAGAGCGACCGCCGCCGCCGTCGACGCGGGCCCGGGTGAGCTGGTCCTCGACCTGGCCGCCGGCACGGGCACCTCGTCGGAGTCGTTCACCGGCCTGGGGGCGCGCGCGATCGCCTGCGACTTCTCGCTCGGCATGCTGCGCACGGGCGCCGCCCGGCGCGGGAGCTCGGGCCTGGACGCGGGCCCCGGCGGTGTCACCTTCGTCGCCGGGGACGCCCTGCGCCTGCCGTTCGCCGACGACACCTTCGACGTCGCGACCATCTCGTTCGGGTTGCGAAACGTCAACGACACGGTGGAGGCGCTGCGTGAGATGCTGCGCGTCACCAGGCCCGGCGGACGGCTCGTGATCTGCGAGTTCTCCCGGCCGACGATCAAGTCGTTCGACCTGGTTTACAGCCAATATCTGATGCGGCTGCTGCCTCCCGTGGCCCGTGTGGTCAGCTCCAATCCCGACTCCTACGAATATCTCGCCGAGTCGATCCGCGCCTGGCCCGACCAGGCCGGCCTGGCCCGGCTGGTGCGCGAGGCGGGGTGGGAACGGGTCGCCTGGCGCAATCTTTCGCTCGGCATCGTGGCACTGCATCGGGCGGTTAAACCAACCGTGGGCAAGTAGGTAAGCTCCATCTGACAGCGGGCAGGGAAAAAGGGTTAGACTTCCGCCGACAAGTTTGTGAAGTGGTTCACAAAGGAACGAAGGCCCCGGTCCCCAGGCCCTCGGCACCTAGGACAGGACAGGTCCCGTGAGCGAGTCAACCCCTGCGGCGGACGCCGACGTCATCGTCGTCGGCGCCGGACCCGCGGGTTCGACCACGGCCTTCTACCTCGCGCAGGCCGGCTACGACGTCCTGCTCCTGGAGAAGACCCGGTTCCCGCGCGAGAAGGTGTGCGGGGACGGTCTGACGCCGCGCGCCGTCAAGGAACTGATCGCCATGGGCGTCGACGTCGACGGCCCCGGGTGGATACGCAACAAGGGCCTACGCGTCGTCGGCGGCGGCATGCGCCTGGAACTGGCCTGGCCCGAGCTGTCCAGCTACCCCGGCTACGGCCTGGTCCGCACGCGCATGGACTTCGACCAGATCCTGGCGTCCAACGCCGAGCGCGGCGGCGTCCGGCTCCTGCAGGGCGTCAACGTCACCGGCCCCGTGCTGGACGCGCGCAGCGGCCACGTCACCGGCGTGACCGCCAAGCGGGACGGCGAGTCGTTCACCGCCCGCTCCCGCCTGGTGGTGGCCGCCGACGGCAACTCCTCGCGCCTGTCGCTGTCGATGGGCCTGCGCAAGCGCGACGACCGCCCGATGGGCGTGGCCGTGCGCACGTACTTCACCAGCCCGCGCCACGACGACGACTGGCTGGAGTCCTGGCTGGAGCTGTGGGACACCGAGCCGGACGGCTCGGCACGCCTGCTCCCGGGCTACGGCTGGGTGTTCGGCGTCGGCGACGGCACCAGCAACGTCGGGCTCGGCCTGCTCAACACCAGCGAGGCGTTCCAGAACCTCGACTACCGCGACCTGCTGCGCCGGTGGGTCAGGAACATGCCCGCCGAGTGGGAGTTCTCGGAAGAGAACATGACCGGCCCCGTGCGCGGCGCGGCGCTGCCGATGGCCTTCAACCGGCAGCCTCACTACACCCGCGGCCTCGTCCTCGTCGGCGACGCCGGCGGCATGATCAACCCCTTCAACGGCGAGGGCATCGCCTACGCCATGGAGACCGGCAGGATCGCGGCCGACGTCATCGCGACCGCCCTCTCCGCCGCGGCCCCCGCGGGCCGCGAGCGCGTGCTGCGCGCCTACCCGAAGACGCTCAAGGACGCCTACGGCGGTTACTTCACTCTGGGGCGGCTGTTCGTCGAGGCCATCGGCAAGCCGGGCGTGATGGGCTTTCTCACGCGGCACGGCCTGCCACATCCCACTCTGATGCGGTTCGCTCTGAAACTCCTTGCTAATCTCACGGACCGGCGGGGCGATGCGTCAGACCGGATCATCAACGCCCTGTCCAAGGTCACGCCACCGGCATGACATCCAGCACCCGGAACGAAGATCGATGATCGCCCTGCCTAGACTCAGCAACCGATTGACCGACGCGCCAGCGCTCAGAGGGGACGCATAGCGATGGAACTGTACGTACCAATATTGGTGCTCGCGGTCCTCGCGGCGGGATTCGCCGTCTTCTCCGTGGGCATCGCCCCGTTCACCGGCCCCAAGCGGTGGAACCGGGCGAAGCTCGACGCCTACGAATGCGGCATCGAGCCCACCCCGCAGCCCGTCGGCGGCGGCCGGTTCCCGCTGAAGTACATGATCACCGCGATGCTCTTCATCGTGTTCGACATCGAGATCATCTTCCTTTATCCGTGGGCGGTCGCGTTCGACAAGCTCGGGGTCTTCGGACTGGTCGAGATGGTGCTGTTCATCGTCACCGTCCTGGTCGCCTACGCCTACGTGTGGCGCCGCCGCGGCCTGGACTGGGACTGAGAGGCAGCGTGCCGGAGGCGCGCGAGAGGAAGCACTGACATGGGTCTCGAAGAGAAATTGCCGAGCGGGTTCATCCTGTCGACCGTGGAACAGGCGGCCGGGTGGGCGCGTAAGAACTCGGTGTGGCCGGCGACGTTCGGCCTGGCCTGCTGCGCCATCGAGCTGATGGCCACGGGCGGTCCGAACCACGACCTGGCCAGGTTCGGCATGGAACGCGCGTCGGCCTCCCCCCGCCAGGCCGACCTGATGATCGTGGCCGGCAGGCTCTCGCAGAAGATGGCGCCCGTGCTGCGCCAGATCTACGACCAGATGGCCGAGCCCAAGTGGGTCATCGCCATGGGCGTGTGCGCCTCCAGCGGTGGCATGTTCAACAACTACGCGATCGTGCAGGGCGTGGACCACGTCGTGCCCGTGGACATCTACCTGCCCGGCTGCCCGCCGCGCCCCGAGATGCTCATCGACGCGATCGTCAAGCTGCACGACAAGATCCAGAACATGAAGTTCGGCGCCCACCGCGCCAAGCAGATCGACGAGCTGGAGCTCCAGGCTCTGCGGTCGCTGCCGCTCATCGATCAGGGGACCCCGAAATGAGCACTGGACCCACCAACCCCGACAACCTTCCCGGGGTGCCGGAGGAACCCGTCGCGCGCCGCGGCATGTTCGGCGTCAGCGGCTCCGGCGACACCTCGGGCTACGGCCGCCTGGTCGTGCGCCGCGCGCCGAAGCCGTCCAGCGCCAGGCCGTACGGCGGCTACTTCGACGAGGTCGCCGACGCCCTGGAGGCCGCCGCGGGCGAGTCCTTCGCCGGCATGGTCGAGCGCGTCGTCGCCGACCGCGGCGAGCTCACCCTGCACGTGTCGCGCGAGCACCTCTCCGCGGTCATGAGCCACCTCCGGGACGACCCCGCCCTGCGCTTCGAGCTCTCGCTCGGCGTCTCGGGCGTGCACTACCCCGAGGACGAGGGCGCGGAACTGCACGCGGTCTACCACCTGTGCTCGATCACCTACAACCGGCGTGTACGTGTCGAAGTCACCTGTCCCGACTCCGATCCGCACATTCCATCCACGGTTTCGGTCTACCCGACGCACGACTGGCACGAACGCGAGACCTACGACTTCTTCGGGATCGTCTTCGACGGCCACCCCGCCCTGACCCGCATCGAGATGCCGGACGACTGGGAGGGCCACCCGCAGCGCAAGGACTACCCGCTCGGCGGCATCCCGGTGGAGTACCGCGGCGCCACCATCCCCGCGCCGGACCAGAGGAGGTCGTACGCATGACCGCCATCCACGACGAGACCTCGGGCGACGCGGCCGAGGGCCGGGTCTACAACGTCAACGGCCAGGACTGGGACGACGTCGTCGGCGCGGTCGCCGAGTCGGCGGAGGAGCGCCTGGTCGTCAACATGGGCCCGCAGCACCCGTCCACGCACGGCGTGCTCCGGCTCGTGCTCACCCTCGACGGCGAGTCGGTCACCGAGGCCCGGGTGGGCATCGGTTACCTGCACACCGGCATCGAGAAGAACATGGAGTTCCGGACGTGGACCCAGGGGGTCACGTTCGTCACCCGCATGGACTATCTCTCGCCGATCTTCAACGAGGCGGCGTACTGCCTGGCGGTCGAGAAGCTCCTCGGCATCACCGACCGGGTGCCCGCCCGCGCGCAGGCCATCCGGGTCATGATGATGGAGCTCAACCGCATCTCCTCCCACCTGGTGGCCATCGCGACCTTCGGCATGGAGCTCGGCGCCACCACGCCGATGCTGTTCGGCTTCCGCGAGCGCGAGTTGGTGCTCGACCTGTTCGAGTACATCACCGGCCTGCGCATGAACATGGCCTACGTCCGGCCGGGCGGCGTCTCCGTCGACCTGCCCGCCGGGGCGGTCGACAAGATCGGCGAGTTCCTCAAGATCATGCCGGTGCGCATCAAGGAGATGCGCAAGCTGCTGGACGAGAACCCGGCCTACACCCGGCGCACCAAGGACGTCGCCTACCTCGACCTCACCGGCTGCATGGCCCTCGGCATCACCGGCCCCATGCTGCGCGCCGCCGGCCTGCCGTGGGACCTGCGCAAGTCGCAGCCCTACTGCGGCTACGAGACCTACGACTTCGACGTGCCGGTCGAGACCACCTGCGACGTCTACGGCCGCTACCTCGTGCGCGTGGCCGAGATGGAGGAGTCCCTCAAGATCATCGGGCAGTGCCTGGACCGGCTCTCCGGATCCGAGCTCAAGGGCAAGCCCGTCATGATCGAGGACAAGAAGATCGGCTGGCCGTCGCAGCTCGCGCTCGGCCCCGACGGGCTCGGCAACTCGCCCGACCACATCGCCCACATCATGAGCACCTCCATGGAAGCGCTCATCCACCACTTCAAGCTGGTGACCGAGGGCTTCCGGGTCCCCGCCGGGCAGGCGTACGTCGCGGTGGAGTCGCCGCGCGGCGAGCTCGGCGCGCACGTGGTGAGCGACGGCGGCACGCGCCCCTACCGCGTGCACTTCCGCGACCCGTCCTTCACGAACCTGCAGGCGGTGCCCGCCACCTGCGAAGGCGGCATGGTCGCCGACGTGATCGCCGCGGTCGCATCGATCGACCCGGTCATGGGAGGTGTGGACCGGTGACGACATTCTCGCCGGAAGTCCGCGAGCGTCTCGAACGCGACGCCAAAGAGATCATCGGCCGTTACCCGAAGAGCCGCTCGGCGCTGCTGCCGCTGCTCCACCTGGTGCAGTCGGAGGAGGGCTACGTCTCCGACGCCGGGCACGAGTTCTGCGCCGAGATGCTCGGCCTCAGCAAGGCCGAGGTCGTGGGCGTGTCGACGTTCTACACGATGTACAAGCGCAGGCCCGCGGGCGAGTATCACGTCGGCGTGTGCATCAACTCGCTGTGCGCGATCATGGGCGGCGACCAGATCTGGGAGGAGCTCAGCGAGCACGTCGGCGCCGGCAACGGCGAGACCACCGCCGACGGCAAGATCTCGCTGGAGCGCCTGGAGTGCAACGCGGCCTGCGACTTCGCGCCGGTCATGATGGTCAACTGGGAGTTCTTCGACAACCAGACCCCCGAGACCGCCAAGCAGCTCGTCGACGACCTGCGCGCCGGCAAGGAGGTCGCCCCCACGCGCGGCCCCGGCCGCCTGTGCACCTTCAAGGAGGCCTCGCGCGTGCTCGCCGGCCTGCCCGACGGCCAGGCGGGCGACGGCCCCACGGCCGCGGGCGCCTCCCTTGAGGGCCTCAAGGTCGCCAAGGCGAACGGCTGGACCGCCCCCGCGCCCTCGAAGGGGGCCACCGAATGAGCACCACCCTGACGCCGGTCCTCACGGCCAACTGGGACCGCGCCGACGCCTTCACCCTCGACGGCTACGGCCCGTACGAGTCGGCCAAGAAGGCCCTCGCCCAGGACCCCGACGCCATCATCAAGGCCGTCAAGGACTCGGGCCTGCGCGGGCGCGGCGGCGCCGGCTTCCCGACCGGCATGAAGTGGGGCTTCATTCCCCAGGGCGACGGCAAGGCGCACTACCTGGTCGTCAACGCCGACGAGTCCGAGCCCGGGACGTGCAAGGACATCCCGCTCATGATGGCCAACCCCCACGCGCTGGTGGAAGGCGTCATCATCACGTCCTACGCGATCCGCGCCAACCACGCCTTCATCTACGTGCGCGGCGAGGTGCTGCACGTCATCCGGCGGGTGCAGGCGGCCGTCCGGGAGGCCTACGAGAAGGGCTACCTGGGCACCGACATCTTCGGCTCCGGCTACGACCTCGACGTGGTCGTGCACACCGGCGCCGGCGCCTACATCTGCGGCGAGGAGACGGCGCTGCTGGACTCGCTGGAAGGCTACAGAGGTCAACCTCGCCTCAAGCCTCCCTTCCCCGCCGTGGCGGGCCTGTACGCGTGTCCCACCGTCGTGAACAACGTCGAATCGATCGCCAGCGTTCCCAGCATCATCGCCAACGGCGCCGACTGGTTCGCCGCGATGGGCACCGAGAAGTCCAAGGGCTTCGGCATCTTCTCGCTGAGCGGCCACGTCACCCGTCCCGGGCAGTACGAGGCGCCCCTCGGCATCACCCTGCGCGAGCTGCTCGACATGGCGGGCGGCATCCGCGCCGGGCACCGCCTGAAGTTCTGGACGCCCGGCGGCTCCTCGACGCCGATCTTCACCGACGAGCACCTGGACGTCCCGCTGGACTTCGAGTCGGTCGGCGCCAAGGGCTCCATGCTCGGCACCCGAGCGCTGCAGATCTTCGACGAGACCACCTGCGTCGTCCGGGCCGTCCTGCGCTGGACCGAGTTCTACGCCCACGAGTCCTGCGGCAAGTGCACCCCCTGCCGTGAGGGCACCTACTGGCTCAAGCAGGTGCTCAGGCGGCTGGAGAAGGGGCAGGGCACCGAGGACGACCTCGCCACGATCACCGACATCGCGGACAACATCCTCGGCCGGTCGTTCTGCGCGCTCGGCGACGGCGCCACCAGCCCCATCCATTCGTCGGTGAAGCACTTCCGCGACGAGTACCTCAAGCACTTCGAGATCGGCGGCTGCCCGTTCGATCACGCCGCGTCAACTGTGTGGGGTAAGGCATGACAGTACAGACACCCTCGGCGGGATCGGTCGATCAGCCGGTCGACATGGTGACCCTCACCATCGACGGCTTCCAGATCAGCGTCCCGAAGGGAACGCTGATCATCCGGGCCGCCGAGATGCTGGGCGTCCAGATCCCGAGGTTCTGCGACCACCCGCTGCTCGCGCCGGCCGCCAACTGCCGCCAGTGCCTGGTGGAGATCACCGACGCCGGCAACGGCAGGGGCTTCCCGAAGCCGCAGCCGTCCTGCGCCATCGAGGTCGCCGACGGCATGGTCGTGCAGACCCAGCTCACCTCGCCGGTCGCCGAGAAGGCCCAGCGCGGTGTCATGGAGATGCTGCTGCTGAACCACCCGCTGGACTGCCCGGTCTGCGACAAGGGCGGCGAGTGCCCCCTGCAGAACCAGGCCATGTCCAACGGCCAGGGCGAGTCCCGGTTCGAGGAGGCCAAGCGCACCTTCGAGAAGCCGATCCCGCTGTCCAGCGAGGTGCTGCTCGACCGCGAGCGCTGCGTCCAGTGCGCCCGCTGCATCCGCTTCTCCGATGAGATCGCCGGCGACCCGCTGATCGACTTCTTCGAGCGCGGCGCCGCCGAGCAGGTCGGCGTCGCCGACGGCGAGCCGCTGCAGTCGTACTACTCGGGCAACACCGTCCAGATCTGCCCGGTCGGCGCGCTCACCGGCGCCGCCTACCGCTTCCGCGCCCGGCCGTTCGACCTGGTCTCCACCCCGAGCGCCTGCGAGCACTGCGCCAGCGGCTGCGCCCTGCGCACCGACCACCGGCGCGGCAAGGTCACCCGCCGCCTCGCCGGCGACGACCCGCAGGTCAACGAGGAGTGGAACTGCGACAAGGGCCGCTGGGCCTTCGCCTACGCCGCCCAGCCCGACCGTCTGCGCACCCCGCTGGTCCGCGACGAAGAGGGCTACCTGCGCCCGGCGTCCTGGCCCGAGGCCCTCACCGCCGCCGCCGAGGGGCTCGCCCGGGCGCGCGGCAGGGCCGGCGTGCTGGTCGGCGGCCGGGTGACCGTGGAGGACGCCTACGCCTACTCCAAGTTCGCCCGCATCGCCCTGGCCACCAACGACATCGACTTCCGCGCCCGCGGCGCCTCGGACGAGGAGGCCGCCTTCCTGGCCCACGCCGTCGCCGGCAAGGGCATCGAGGTCTCCTACGCCGACCTGGAGAAGGCTCCCGCCGTGCTCCTGGCCGGGTTCGAGCCCGAGGAGGAGTCGCCGATCGTCTTCCTGCGCCTGCGCAAGGCGTGGCGCAAGCACGGTCTGCGGGTCTTCTCACTGGCCCCGTTCGCCACGCCGAGCCTCGCCAAGATGGGCGGCACGCTGCTGCGCACGCTGCCCGGCGCGGAGGCCGAGGCCCTCGGCGACCTGGTCTCCGGCGCGACCCCCGCGGCCGAGGCGCTGCGGCTGCCCGGCGCGGTCATCCTGGTGGGCGAGCGCCTCGCCACCTCGCGCGGCGCCCTGTCCGCCGTCCTCCGGCTGGCCGCCGGCTCCGGCGCCCGGCTCGCCTGGGTGCCCCGCAGGGCCGGCGAGCGCGGCGCGGTCGAGGCCGGCGCCCTGCCGAACCTGCTGCCGATCGGACGCCCCGCCGGGGACGCCACGGCCCGCGCCGAGGTCGCCCGCGTCTGGAACGTCTCGACTCTGCCAGAGGCCGCCGGGCGCGACACCTCCGGCATCCTGGCCGCCGCCCTGGACGGCGAGCTGGAGGCCCTGGTCGTCGGCGGCGTCGACCCCTACGACCTGCCCGACCCCGAGGCCGCGCTCGCGGCCCTGGAGAACACCCCGTTCATCGTCTCGCTGGAGATGCGGGCCGGCGCCGTCACCGACCGCGCCGACGTCGTGCTCCCCATCGCCGCCACGTCGGAGAAGGGCGGCACGTTCGTCGACTGGGAGGGCCGCGGCCGCTCGTTCGAGCGGGCCATCGAGGTCCCGGGCGTGCTGAGCGACCTGCGCGCGATCGCCGCCATCGCCGACCACATGGACGTGCACCTCGGCCTGCCCGACCCCGCCGCCGCCCGGCGCGAGCTCGCCGCCCTCGGCGCCTGGCGCGGGGCCCGGCCGAACGGTCCCGCCGTCACCGGCGGCACGCCGCGCGCCCCGCGCGCCGGGGAGGCCCTGCTGGCGACCTGGCGGCTGCTGCTCGACTCCGGCCGCATGCAGGACGGCGAGCCGTTCCTCGCCGGGACGGCACGCCCGGTGGAAGCACTGGTGTCGGAGTCCACGGCGGCCGAGATCGGAGCCCTCGACGGCGGTAAGGTCACCATCACCACGGAGGGCGGCTCGGTCACGCTGCCCGTCCGGGTGGCCGACCTTCCCGACCGCGTGGTCTGGGTGCCGGCGCACTCGGCGGGCTGCTCGGTCACCCGCGACCTGCGGGCCGTGGCCGGCGACGTCGTCAAGATCGGGAGCGAGTCATGAGAGCTCTTCTCGCCGACCCGGCGGGGCCGACCCTCGCCGACTTCGGCAAGGATCCCTTGTGGATCTCCATCATCAAGGCCGTGTTCATCTTCGTCTTCCTGATGCTCGGCGTGCTGTTCGGCGTGTGGACCGAGCGCAAGCTCATCTCGCGCATGCAGCACCGCTACGGCCCCAACCGCGCGGGCAAGTTCGGCCTGCTGCAGTCGGTGGCCGACGGCCTGAAGATGGGGCTCAAGGAGGACATCCTCCCGCGCACGGTCGACAAGGTCGTCTACATCCTCGCCCCGGTCATCATCGCGGTGCCGGCCTTCCTGTCGTACTCGATCATCCCGTTCGGGCCGGTCGTGTCGATGTTCGGCCACCGCACGCCTCTCCAGCTCACCGACCTCCCGGTCGCGGTGCTGGTGGTGCTCGCGATGGCCTCGATCGGCGTGTACGGCATCGTGCTCGCCGGCTGGGGCTCGCGCTCGCCGTACGCGGTGCTGGGCGGCCTGCGCTCCACGGCCCAGGTGATCTCCTACGAGATCGCCATGGGCCTGTCGTTCGTGGCGGTGTTCCTGTTCGCGGGCACGCTGTCCACGTCCGAGATCGTCGCCAAGCAGGCCTCCGGCGCGACGTGGCACCTCGGCTCGCTCGACATCCCGCTGCCGTCCTGGTACGCGATCCTGCTGATCCCGTCGTTCCTGATCTACGTGATCACGATGCTCGGCGAGACCAACCGCGTGCCGTTCGACCTCCCCGAGGGCGAGGGCGAGCTGGTCGGCGGCTTCCACACCGAGTACTCCTCGTCGCTGAAGTTCGCGATGTTCATGCTCGCCGAGTACGTCAACATCTTCACCGTCTCGGGCCTGTGCATCACGTTGTTCCTCGGCGGCTGGCGGGCGCCGTGGCCGATCTCCCTGTGGGACGGCGCCAACGCCGGCTGGTGGCCGATGCTGTGGTTCTTCCTCAAGCTCGTGCTGGTGTTCGGGTTCTTCGTCTGGGTGCGCGCCTCGCTGCCGCGTATCCGCTACGACCAGCTCATGGCGTTCGGCTGGAAGATCCTCATCCCGCTCAACCTGGGATGGATCCTCGTGGTCGCCACCGTGCGGGCCACCCAGATCGAGGGCGCGAACAAGACGCTCGTGATGGTGATCGCGGCGCTCGTCGTCGTCGGCTGCCTCGCGATCTACTTCCGCTTCGACACGGTCGCCCAGCGTCGCAGAGAGGCCAGGGCCGCCGAGGCCGAGGCCGAGTTCGAGCGGCTCCGCGACGAGCCCACGGCCGGCGGGTTCCCCGTCCCGGCGCTGGACCTGCCGCACTACCACGGCGTCAACGGACGCAAGGAGGTCCCCAGTGGGACTAACTGATTTCCTGAACCCCGTGAAGGGGTTCGGCGTCACCTTCCACCACATGTTCAAGAAGCCGGTGACGACGAACTACCCCGAGGAGAAGCGGCCGACCGCGCCGCGCTTCCACGGGCGTCACCAGCTGAACCGCTGGCCGGACGGTCTGGAGAAGTGCGTCGGGTGCGAGCTGTGCGCCTGGGCGTGCCCGGCGGACGCCATCTACGTGGAAGGCGCCGACAACACCGAGGAGGAGCGCTACTCCCCGGGTGAGCGGTACGGCAGGACGTACCAGATCAACTACCTGCGGTGCATCCTGTGCGGCCTGTGCATCGAGGCGTGCCCCACGCGGGCGCTCACGATGACGAACGAGTACGAGCTCGCGGACGCGAGCCGCGAGAGCCTCATCTACACCAAGGAGATGCTGCTCGCGCCGCTCGGCCCCGGCATGGAGGTGCCGCCGCACCCGATGCGGCTCGGCGACACCGAAGAGGACTACTACCGGTTGGGCCGAAGCAATGGGTGAGACCATCACGTTCTGGGTGCTGGCGGTCGTCTCGGTGGCCGCGGCGTTCGGACTCGTCTTCAGCCGCAAGGCGGTGTACTCCGCGCTCATGCTGGGCGTGGTGATGCTCTCGCTGGCGGTTCTCTACGCCGTGCAGGACGCCCCGTTCCTCGCCGTGGTGCAGATCATCGTCTACACCGGCGCGGTCATGATGCTCTTCCTGTTCGTGCTCATGCTGGTCGGCGTCGACTCCTCCGACTCACTGGTGGAGACGATCAAGGGCCAGCGGTTCTGGGCCATCGTCGCGGGCCTCGGCTTCGCCGTCCTGCTCGCGGCGGGCATCGGCAACGCGGTGATCGGCGAGCCCGCGGGCCTGTCCGGGGCCGTCCAGGCCGAGGGCGGCAACGTCCCCACCCTGGCGACGCTGATCTTCACGCGGTACGTCTTCGCGTTCGAGGTCACCTCCGCGCTGCTCATCACCGCCGCGCTCGGCGCGATGGTGCTGGCGCACCGCGAGCGCACCGCGCCCAAGCCCACCCAGAAGGACCTGGCCCGCGCCCGCTTCCTCGGCGACCACCCGACCCCGCTGCCCGGCCCCGGCACCTACGCCCGGCACAACGCCATCGACATGCCGGCGCTGCTGCCCGACGGGTCGGTCTCGGAGCTGTCGGTCAACCGTTACATCGCCCGCTACGACGTCGAGCGCGGCCGGCTGCCGGAGAACCCCCGGCTCGCCCAGGCGCTCAAGAACGTCGCCAAGGGCCCCGGCACCGAGCAGCCCAAGGTCGTCCAGGCCGTCGCCGAGGAGCCGGAGGGCCGTGCCCCGGCCGAGGAGGAAGGCAAGTGACCACCCACTACCTCGTGCTCTCCGCGCTGCTGTTCGCCATCGGGGCGGTCGGCGTGCTGGTGCGCCGCAACGCCATCGTGGTGTTCATGTGCGTCGAGCTCATGCTCAACGCCTGCAACCTGGCTTTCGTCACCTTCGCCCGCCAGCACGGCAACCTCCAGGGCCAGATCATCGCGTTCTTCGTGATGATCGTGGCCGCCGCGGAGGTCGTCGTGGGTCTGGCGATCATCGTGACGATCTTCCGAACCCGCAGGTCCGCGTCGGTGGACGACGCCAACCTGCTGAAGTACTAAGAGGTCGCCGTGGAAACCGCTGCCAAGATCGTCCAGCACTCGGGCGGAGTGATCGGCGCCTCCTGGCTCATGATCGCGCTGCCCCTGCTGGGCGCGGCGATCCTGCTGCTGGGAGGCCGGCGCACCGACCGCTGGGGCCACCTTCTGGGCGTCGTCATGTCACTGGCGTCGTTCGTGGTCGCCGTGCTGGCCTTCTTCCAGATCCTCGGGTTCGCCGAAGGCGAGCGCCGCCGCGCGGTCGAGCTGTACCAGTTCCTCCCCTCGGGCTCGCTGCACGTGGACATGGGCCTGCTGCTGGACCCGTTGTCGATCTCGTTCGCCCTGCTGATCACCGGTGTCGGGTCGCTGATCCACATCTACTCGATCGGCTACATGGCGCACGACCCGAACCGGCGGCGGTTCTTCGCCTACCTGAACCTCTTCGTCGCGGCGATGCTGCTGCTGGTGCTGGCCGACAACTACCTCGGCCTCTACATCGGCTGGGAGGGCGTCGGCCTGGCGTCGTACCTGCTGATCGGCTTCTGGCAGCACAAGCCCACCGCGGCCGCCGCCGCCAAGAAGGCGTTCATCGTCAACCGCGTCGGCGACATGGGCCTCGCGCTCGGCATCTTCGTCATCTTCACGACGTTCGGCACCATCGCCTTCGGCCCGGTGCTGGAGAACGCCTCCAAGGCCCAGGAGGGCACGCTCACCCTCATCGGCCTGGCGCTGCTGCTCGGCGCGTGCGGCAAGTCCGCCCAGCTCCCGCTGCAGTCCTGGCTCCTGGACGCCATGGAGGGCCCGACCCCGGTCTCCGCGCTCATCCACGCGGCCACCATGGTCACCGCCGGCGTCTACCTGGTCGTGCGCTCCGGCCCGATCTTCGAGGCGGCGCCCACCGCGGCCCTGGTCGTCACGATCGTCGGCGTCGCCACGTTGCTCGCCGGTGCGATCATCGGTACCGCCAAGGACGACATCAAGAAGGCCCTGGCCGGTTCGACCATGTCGCAGATCGGCTACATGATGCTCGCCGCCGGCCTCGGCCCGGTGGGCTACGCCTTCGCCATCGCCCACCTCATCGCGCACGGCTTCTTCAAGGCGTCGATGTTCCTCGGCGCCGGGTCGGTCATGCACGCCATGAACGACGAGGTCGACATGCGCCGGTACGGCGGTCTCGCGTCGAAGATGCGCATCACCTGGGCGACCTTCGGGCTCGGCTACCTCGCGATCATCGGCTTCCCGCTGCTGTCCGGCTACTGGACCAAGGACGGCATCATCGAGACCGTGATGGAGCACACCAACCCGATCTTCGGCTGGCTGGCCGTGATCGGCGCGGGCATCACGGGCTTCTACATGTCGCGCGTGTTCTTCATGACCTTCCACGGCAAGCCCCGCTGGGAGAAGGACGCCCACCCGCACGAGTCGCCCGCCGTCATGACCTGGCCGCTGATCCTGCTGTCGATCGGCTCGGTCTTCGCCGGCGCGTTCCTCATCGTGGGCAACCGGTTCATGGAGTTCCTGGCCCCCGCCGTCGGGCGGCCCGAAGAGATGCCCAGCTTCCACCCGTTCAGCGTCCCCGGCCTGGCGACGCTGGCGCTGGTCGCGGTCGGCGTCGTCTACGCCTGGCTCAAGTACGGCAAGGGCGAGGTCCCGGTCGTCGCCCCGCGCGGCTCGTTCCTCACCACCTTCGCCCGGCGTGACCTGTACGGCGACGCGCTGAACGAGGCGCTGTTCATGCGCCCGGGCCAGTGGCTGACCCGCCTCGCGGTGTACTTCGACAACCGCGGCATCGACGGCCTGGTCAACGGGCTCGCGGCGCTGGTGGGAGGCACCTCCGGCCGGCTGCG
Organism: Sphaerisporangium siamense; assembly: GCF_014205275.1. Lineage (NCBI taxonomy): Bacteria > Bacillati > Actinomycetota > Actinomycetes > Streptosporangiales > Streptosporangiaceae > Sphaerisporangium > Sphaerisporangium siamense. Next base: position 559,993 of record NZ_JACHND010000001.1, on the reverse strand, counting down.
CCGGGTCCAGACCGGCTTCGTGCGGTCGTACGCCTTGTCGATATTCTTCGGCGCCGCCCTCCTGGTCGGCGCATGGTTCGTCGTAGGGAACCTGTGATGCCCTGGCTCTCGATATTGATGGGCGTGCCCGTGGTGGGCGCGCTGGCGGTCGCGGCGGTGCCCAAGGGCAACGACAAACTCGCCAAGCAGCTCACGCTCGTGGTGTCGCTCGTCGTGCTGGCGCTCACGCTGGCCATGGCGTCCCAGTTCGACCCCTCCGGGCCGCGTGACCAGTTCAGCGAGGTCCACCAGTGGATCCCGGCCTTCGGCGTCCGCTACGCGGTCGCCGTCGACGGCATCGCGCTGCTGCTGATCGCGCTCGCGGCGGTGCTGGTGCCGATCGTGGTGCTCGCCTCCTGGCACGACGCCGACCGGCCCGAGGCCAAGCGGTCGGTGAAGACGTACTTCGCGCTGATCCTGGTGCTGGAAGCGATGATGATCGGCGTCTTCGCGGCGACCGACGTCTTCCTCTTCTACGTCTTCTTCGAGGCGATGCTGATCCCGATGTACTTCATGATCGGGTCCTACGGCGGCGCCCAGCGGTCCTACGCGGCCGTCAAGTTCCTGCTGTACTCGCTGTTCGGCGGCCTGCTCATGCTGGTCGCGGTGATCGCGCTCTACGCCATCGCCGACAAGGGCACCTTCCTGCAGCCCGAGCTGATCGGCGCCATCAAGGACCCGGCCACGCAGAAGTGGCTGTTCCTCGGCTTCTTCATCGCCTTCGCCGTCAAGGCCCCGGTCTGGCCGTTCCACACCTGGCTGCCCGACGCCGCCGCCCAGGCGCCCGCCGGAGCCGCCGTCCTGCTGGTCGGCGTGCTCGACAAGGTCGGCACCTACGGCATGCTGCGCTTCTGCCTGGAGCTGTTCCCGGACGCCGCGAAGTTCTTCACGCCGCTGGTGATCACGCTCAGCGTCATCGGCATCGTGTACGGCGCGATCGTCGCCATCGGGCAGACCGACATGAAGCGGCTCATCGCCTACACCTCGATCTCGCACTTCGGCTTCATCACGATGGGCGTGTTCGCCATGTCGGCCGACGCCGGCGCGGGCGCCACGCTGTACATGGTGAACCACGGCTTCTCGACCGGCGCGCTGTTCCTGCTCGCCGGGTTCCTGATCCACCGCAGGGGTTCGCAGTACATCGCGGACTACGGAGGCGTGCAGAAGGTCGCCCCCGTGCTGGCGGGCACCTTCCTGATCGCGGGCCTGTCCTCGCTGTCGCTGCCCGGCCTGTCCACGTTCGTCAGCGAATTCCTCGTCCTGATCGGCACGTTCGAGAACTGGGTGATCCCGGGCGTCATCGCCCTCGTGGGCATGGTGCTGGCCGCCGTCTACATCCTGTGGATGTACCAGCGCATGATGGGCGGGCCGACCGCGGAGAGCGTCAAGGCGCTGCCCGACCTGAACCTGCGCGAGAAGGTCGTCGTGGCCCCGCTCATCGCCCTGCTGATCGTCTTCGGGTTCTTCCCCAAGCCGCTGCTGGACATCGTCAATCCCGCGGTGCACCAGACCCTGACCACCGTGCACGCGCCGCAGTTCACCCCCGACATACCCGTCACCGCTGAAAAGAAGGGGGCAGGCCAGTGAGCACGCTCGCCGCTGCCGCCGCCGAGGCGCCGAAGATCGAATACGGGGAGCTCTCGCCGATGCTCCTCGTCTTCGGGGCGGCGATCGTCGGCGTGCTCGTCGAGGCCCTCGCGCCGCGCTACCTGCGCAAGTCCATCCAGATGCCCATCACGATCCTGTCGATGGTCGGCGCGTTCGTGCTGACCGTCTGGCAGGGCACGAAGGGCGTGCGCCACGCCGCCGCCATGGGCGCGGTCGCCGTGGACGGCCCCTCGCTGTTCATCTGGGGCGCCATCCTGCTGCTCGCGATCGTCTCGGTCCTCCTGATCAACGACGACGACCAGTTCGTCGCCCAGGCCGCCGCCGTCCCCGGCAGCGCCGAGGAGGACCAGGCGATCGCCGAAGGCGGCGCGCACACCGAGATCTACCCGCTGGTGTTGTTCGCCGTCGGCGGCATGATGCTCTTCCCGGCCTCGAACGACCTGCTGATCATGTTCGTGGCCCTTGAGGTCATGTCGCTGCCGCTGTACCTGCTGTGCGGCCTCGCCCGCCGTCGCCGCCTGCTCTCGCAGGAGGCGGCGATGAAGTACTTCCTGCTCGGCGCCTTCTCGTCGGCGTTCTTCCTGTACGGCACCGCGCTGCTGTACGGCTTCGCCGGGTCGGTGGACCTCGCCGCGATCGACAAGGCCCTGACCACCGTCGGCGGCAAGGACACCCTGCTGTTCCTGGGCGTCGCGACCATCGGCGTCGGCCTGCTCTTCAAGATCGGCGCGGCCCCGTTCCAGGCGTGGAAGCCCGACGTGTACCAGGGCTCGCCCACGCCCATCACCGCGCTCATGGCGTCCGGCACGCTGATCGCCGCCTTCGGCGCGCTGCTGCGCGTCTTCTGGGTGGCGCTCGGCAACCTCGACACCGAGTGGACCCCGGTGCTGTGGGGCGTGGCGATCCTCACGATGATCGTCGGCGCCGTGCTCGCGATCACCCAGACCGACATCAAGCGCATGCTGGCCTACTCGTCGATCGCGCACACCGGCTTCCTGCTGATCGCCGTGGTCTCCACCGGCAAGGAGGCCCAGAACGCGGCGTCCCTGTCGGGCATCCTGTTCTACCTGGTGACCTACGGGTTCGCCACGGTGGGCGCGTTCGCGGTCGTCACGATGATCCGCGAGGCCGGCGGCGAGGCCGGGCACCTGTCGCGCTGGGCCGGGCTCGGCAAGAGGTCGCCCGTGCTGGCGGGCATCTTCGCCCTCTTCCTGCTCGCCTTCGCCGGCATCCCGCTGACGTCCGGGTTCTTCGGCAAGTACGCCGTGTTCGCCCCGGCCGTCGCGAGCGGCAACGTGGCGCTGGTCATCGTCGGCGTGGTGACATCGGCGATGGCGGCGTTCTTCTACGTCCGCGTCATCGTCCTGATGTTCTTCAGCGAGCCCTCCGCCGACGGCCCGACGATCGCCCTGCCGAGCATGGGCACCGCGGCTGTGGTCACGCTCGCGGCTGCGGCTACCGTAGTCCTCGGGGTCTTCCCGCAGCCGGTGCTCGACCTCGCGCATTCGGCCGCGCAGTCGTTGTTCGTTCGTTAGGAGTACATGCTTCATGGCCGCGCCGCCCGTAGTCGACCTGCCATTCATCGACGAAGGACTGGCCGCGGATATCGCGAGCGGCCTCGACGCCGTCGAGAAACTGCTCCGTTCGGCCGCAGACAGCGAGGACGCCTTCGTCGCGGAGGCGTCCAGGCATCTGATTCTGGCCGGAGGCAAGCGTTTCCGCGCGATGATCGTGCTCCTGGCGTCCCATTTCGGTGACGCGACCGCCCCCGGCGTCGTGCCGGGGGCCGTCGTCATCGAGCTCACCCACCTGGCGACGCTCTACCACGACGACGTGATGGACGAGGCGCGGGTGCGCAGGGGGTCGCCGTCCGCGAACGCGCGGTGGGACAACACCGTGGCGATCCTCACCGGGGACTACCTCTTCGCCCAGGCGTCGGAGATCCTCGCCGACCTCGGGCCCGAACTGGTCCGCATCCAGGCGCGGACGTTCTCGCGGCTGGTGCGCGGGCAGATCCGCGAGACGATCGGGCCACGTCCCGGGGTCGACGCGATCACCCACTACATCGAGGTGCTCGCCGACAAGACGGGCTCGCTGATCGCCACCTCCGGGCGGTTCGGCGCGCTGCTGTCCGGGGCGCCCGCCGAGGTCGTGAGCCGCCTCACCAGCGCCTGCGAGGCCATCGGCGTCGCCTGGCAGCTCGGCGACGACCTGCTCGACGTCGCCTCCTCCGCCGGCGAGAGCGGCAAGACCCCCGGGACGGACCTGCGCGAGGGCATCCGCACGCTGCCCGTCCTCTACGCCCTCGAATCGACAGGGCCCGAGGACGCGCGGCTGCGCGAGCTGCTGGCCGGACCGGTCGGCGAGCAGGACATCGACGAGGCCGTCACGCTGCTGCGCGCGAACACGGCGATGGCCCGCGCCCGCGCCGACCTGATGGCATGGGTGGAGCGGGCCCGCGCGGACCTGGACGCCCTGCCGGACATCCCGGCCCGCGAGGCCCTGCTGGCCCTGTGCTCCTACGTGGCCGACCGCTCGGGCTGACCCTTACGTGCCGGCGAGCAGCTCCACCACGGGGGCCAGGCGCTCGGCGAACATCGCGTTCACCGTGATGTACGACGCCTGGTAGGCGTCCCTGCGGCGCAGCAGCCGGTCGGCCATCTCGCGCGGCGTGCCCCGCAGCACGGCGATCGAGTCCTCCGGCACGTCGGGCCCGAGCTGCCGGGCCAGCCACGGCGGCACCTCGTCGCCCACCACGTGCAGGCCGGTGCTGATCTCCAGGCGGTCGAAGTCGTCACTGGCCAGCCGCAGCAGCCGGACGGGCTCGGCCAGGCCGTCCTCGGGCGTGCCGGCGTCCAGGGCAACCGCGACGGTGTCGGCGTTGCGCGCGGCGAACCCCAGCATGCGGGCCCCCGCCGCGGCGATCAGCACGCGCGGCGTCGGCCCCGGCGCGGCGGAGCCGACCGCCGGCCACTTCCTGACCTGGCGGATCACCTCTTCCAGCCGCCGGATCCGCTCGTCGTAGCTGCCGAACGGCACGCCGAGCCTGGCCGTGTCCTCCCGGGCGTCCGGACGCCCCGCGCCGAGGCCCAGCTCGAAGCGTCCGCCGGACAGGAAGTTCATCCCGGCGACCTCCCAGGCGACCTGCTCCGGACGCCGGTACGGAACGGCCAGCACGAACGTGCCCAGCCCGATCGTGGTCGTCGCCGACGCGGCGGCGCTCAGCGCGAGCAGCGGGGGAAGGGTGTTCAGCGTGTCCGGCGTCAGGAACGTGGCGTAGCCCAGGTCCTCGGCGCGGCGGGCCAGCCCCGCCCACTCGCCGGCGTCGGCCGCCGACGCCGCCACCACCCCGAAACGAAACAGACGATCAGCCATGACGGTACCCCCTCGGTTCCCGTCGATGCTCTCGCGCGGCGGGGACGGAGGTCGTCACCCCGCCGTGGACGCCGCTCCTACCGCCCGTGGGGTAGCGACGGCCCGCCGGGTACGTCCGGCGCGGTAGATCGGGGAGCCCGGTCTCAGACGGTCTCCAGGGCCGGCGTCGCGGCGGCGGCGCGGCGGGTCTGGTGGGCGTGGCGCAGCCCCTCCCAGCTGAAGACCGCCAGGGCCAGCCAGATGATGACGAACCCGGCCCAGCGGCTGGGCGGCATGGTCTCGTGGGCGACCAGCACGCCGCACAGGAACTGCAGGATCGGCGCGATGTACTGCAGCAGTCCGATCACGGTGAGCGGCACGCGGATCGCGGCCGCCGTGAACGCCATGAGCGGCACCGCCGTGATCACACCGCCGCCGGCGAGCAGCGCGGCGTGGGCGAACCCGTGGCCGCCGAACGTCGCGGTGCCCTGGGCCTGCAGGAACGTCAGGTAGCCGAGCGCCGGCAGCAGCAGCACCAGCGTCTCGACGGTCAGGCTCTCGGCCGCGCCCACGTTCGCGACCTTCTTCACCACGCCGTACGTGCCGAAGGACACCGCGAGCACGAGCGCGATCCACGGCGGCCGTCCGTAGTCGGTGGTCAGGACCACGACGGCCAGCGCGCCGAGCCCCACGGCCGCCCACTGCCACGGGCGGAGGCGCTCGCGGAACACCATCACGCCGAACAGCACGCTGACCAGGGGGTTGATGAAGTACCCCAGCGCGCTCTCGACCACGTGCCCGGCGTTCACGGCGTAGATGTAGACGCCCCAGTTCACCGAGACGATCACGGCGGCCAGCGTCAGCAGGGCCATCTTCCTCGGCTGGCGCACGAGCTCACGGAACCACGACCAGTGGCGTCGTACGAGCAGCACGGCGATCACCACGACCAGCGACCAGACCATCCGGTGGGCGAGGATCTCCACCGCCCCGGCGGGCTTGAGCAGCGGCCAGTAGAGGGGGAAGAGGCCCCACATGGTGTAGGCGGCGATGCCGTACAGCACACCACGACGCGATTCAGGCATGTACCCTATTTTCGCTACTTACTGTCTTTATCACAAATAAGTAGGGCTTCATGGTGGCTTAAGCGTTGCTAACACCAGGGAACAAGGCGGCCGCCCCCGTGGTTGGCTTGACTGCACGAACACTCTGACGGAGGTGCACGATGGGCTGGCTCTTCGGCAACAACAAGACTTCGATGGTCACCCCCGAGGACGCGCTCCCCGGCCGCGCCGAGACGATGCCCGTCCCCGCCCGCCACGCCGTCCTCGACGCACCCCTCGCCCCGCCCTACCCCGAGGGCACCGAGATCGCCGACTTCGGCCTGGGGTGCTTCTGGGGCGCCGAGCGCAAATTCTGGCAGACCCCCGGCGTCGTCACCACCGCCGTCGGCTACCAGGGCGGCTACACCCCCAACCCGACCTACGAAGAGGTCTGCACCGGCCTCACCGGCCACACCGAGGTGGTCCGCGTCGTCTACGACCCCACCCGCGTCTCCTACGAAGAACTCTTGAAGGTCTTCTGGGAGTCCCACGACCCCACCCAGGGCATGCGCCAGGGCAACGACACCGGCACCCAGTACCGCTCCGCCATCTACACCCACACCCCCGCCCAGCAAAAGTCCGCCGAAACCTCCCGCGACGCCTACCAGCAGGTCCTGACCAAGGCCGGCTACGCCAACATCACCACCGAAATAACCCCCGCCCCGCCCCTGTACATGGCCGAGGACTATCACCAGCAGTATTTGTACAAGGTCCCCAACGGCTACTGCGGCATCGGCGGCACCAACGTCAAGCTGGGTGACCCGTCCGAGTGGGGCGCCTGTCAGACGGGGCTGGTTCCGACCGAGGAGTAGCTCCGCGGCTCTCGCCGTACGGCTCGCGCTCACCCCTGGGCGCGAGCCGTATGCCTACCGTCCTCGCTTGCGTTTATTTCGTTTATTGCGGATACTGCGAGTAGGAGGTACGGCGATGACAGATGTGCAGGCCAAGCGAGTACAGCCCGGAAGCATCGATGCTGAGATGGCCGGTCGTGCTGTGCGCCGCATCAAGGACCACCTCATGCGGTCTCAAGAACAGTCGACCATCCGTGTTGTCGGGGAACACGGTGCCGAGGACCCATTGATCTTGCCTCGGGAAGCTGTGAGCCTCTTGGCCTTTATCCTTGCCCAGGCAGCTGAAGGGCGAGGAGTGACGGTCATCCCCTCTCATGCCGAGCTGACGACCCAGCAGGCGGCAGACATGCTGAACGTCTCGCGCCCCCACCTGATCAAGCTTCTAGCGGAAGGAGAGATCCCCTTCCGCTTGGTTGGCAAGCACAGGCGTGTTACATACGAGGACCTTCAAGAGTACAAACGTCGCGATGACGCCAAGCGCCGTACGGCTGCCGATCAACTAGCTGCACTAGGCCAGGAGTTGGGCATCTGAGCATGAGCTTTGTGGTGATCTACGACGCGAATGTGCTCTATGGCAACACACTTCGCGATCTGCTCATCCGTCTGGCCATGACGGGGCGGCTCCAGGCCAAGTGGACCAGCAGGATTCTCGACGAAATGCAGCGTAACCTTGCCGTCAATCGTCCAGACATTCCGGAGGAGAAGCTGGGCAAGCTTCGCCTGCTTATGAACTCCGCAGTCCGAGACTGCCTGGTCGAGGGGTACGAACCTCTTATCGAGGGACTGAAGCTACCCGACCCGGATGACCGGCATGTGCTTGCTGCGGCGATCAAAGTAGGAGCACAGGTCATCGTTACGTCAAATCTCAGGGACTTTCCTTCGGAACACTTGGCGCCCTGGGAGATCGAGGCCAAGTCTCCCGACGACTTCGTGCTGGACCAGATCGATCTCGATGGACGAGTGGTCTGGGCCTGTGTTCAGCAGATCGCGGACTCGCGAGTGAACCCGCCGGAGGCCGTAGACGATGTGCTCGACACTTTGGAGAAAGCAGGTCTGGTCGAATCAGTCGCCGCCCTCCGGGCCGGTTAGCGGACTACTGAGGCGGGGACGGCGGTGAGCGTGATTTGCCGGCTGAAGCGAACCGCTAGCACGCGGCAACACTTGTTCAGGTGTCGAACGGCTACCGCGGCACCGGAGGCACCAACGTCAAGTCAGGTGACCCCTCCGAGTGGGCCGCCTGCCAGACGGCCTGATCCCGACCGAGAAGTAGCTCTCCAAGGAGTACCGGTCTTCGGATGCGGGTCGTTCTGTTCTTCGCCCCGCGTCGCGGTGGGATGACGTACGCTGGCACCGCCTGGTTACACTCGATGCATGAGCGTGATGCGCGAGGAACTGCACCACTTGGTGGACTGCCTGCCCGAGGAGAAGGTGGCCCCTCTGCTTCGCCTTGTTCGTGACCAGCTCGACGAGCGGCCCGTCGTCCGTGACCTGCCGTTCATCGGGATGCTCGAGGCCGAGCCGGATTTCGCGGAACGCTCTGAAGAGATCTTGCACTCGGAGGACAATCACTCTTCGTGATCGTCATCGATTCGGGGCCTTTGGTTGCAGCGGTCAACATCCGGGACCGGTACCACGAACCCTGCGCCAGGCTCCTGCGGAGCCACCCCGGTCCGCTTCTCGTTCCTGCGACGGTCGTCACAGAAGTCTGCCAGCTCATAGAGAGACGGCAGGGAAGCAAGGCGGAGGCGGCGTTTCTCAGCTCCTTTCGCGCTGGGCTGGCTCTGGCCGATGTCACCGCCGAAGATCTGGACCGGATGAGCGAGCTTGTGGAGATCTACAGCGATCTTCCGCTGGGGGCTGTCGACGCCTCCGTGATCGCGTTGGCTGAGCGGCTTGGCCTGACCGAGGTTGCCACACTCGATCGCCGTCATTTCACCGTCGTGCGCCCCCGGCATGTGGACGCGCTCACCCTTCTGCCCGAACGACTCTGAACACGAGATCGAGAACACGTCTCGTGTCATGCACACGTGGTGGCTACTGCGCCCTCGGCGGAACCGGCGTGAGCTGCCCCATAGGCCTCACCACCGGCGAAGGCTGACCTGTGAGCGCGCTGCGAAGGGCGGGCTCCGCCCGAAAAAGGCCCTCGCTTCGCTCGGACTGTGCCTATTGGGGCTCTCGCCCCCGAACTCTACGGCGGGGGCTCCACTTCAGATGACAGAGCCAGGCAGGCATCATCTTCTGTCGTCACATTCTGTATCTGTGTAGTCACATTTAGAGTTAGGTGCATGACGGTTCAGCGTGATGCCGCTGAGCTGAGCGTCACTGAGGCCGCCCAGCCTGGCGCGTTCGGTCGCGGACACGGGTGAGCGGATCGCGCTTGATGACGTACTTGCTGCCTTCGGGCAGACGCGGGAGTCGTCGGCTGCGATGCCGAATGACGAGTAGACGTGTCCGATGTCGTCTTCACCGCCCCGGCGGTCGATGACCTCCGGCGAATGCCGACGCCGAGGTGTACGCGGAGGCCACGGCCAGGGTCCGTGCCGCTGGAAAGGGCCGTCCCGAAGTGCTGCGACTCGCGGAGATCATCGAACGCCTGGGTGCGATGGCCGATCATATCCGCGTCGGCCAACCCCCTGCCCGGGAACCGGTGCCGGACTGGCTCGCAGACCGCCTCATACGCACGGTGGGGATGTCTCGCGAGACATCGCCACTCTTGGTCTACGACAGGCGGTTGATCTCTGGGCTGAGTATCGGTCAGACCCGCGGTAGCTCCAACCTCCCTTTGCCCCGTATCGCGGATCTCATCATGCGGACGGCGTGCGGATGGTCCTGTCCGCCGCGCGGGCCTGGTGGGGGCGGGTGAGTACCCGCCCCCTTCGTCGTGTCGTGCTGTCAGAAGCCGGCGGTGATCTGGGTGAACTGCCACCCGGGCTGGTCGCGGTTGGTGGCCCAGAAGGTGAGCCGGGTGAGGCCCTTGGCCTTGGCCCAGTCACGGATCTGGGTCCACTGGGCCGGGGTCGTGGTCTCCCCCTGGTCGGACACGCCGTTCATGCCCGAGATGCCCATGTGGGCGTAGGCCTCGGCGTCGCTCCAGCCGAACGCGCTCTTCAGGGAGCTCTTGAGCCCCTCGGAGGCGTTGACGGTGTCCTGGTACATGTCGGTCGCGCTGAAGTCGAACGCCATGATCGTGTAGGTGTCGATCGGCGCGCCCAGAGCCTTGGCCTGGTTGACCAGGCGGACGCCCGGGACGTCCAGGCCGGTCTTGAGCGTCGGGATGGTGACGGTGATTTTGACGTTCGGGTTGTTCTGCCGGACGACCTTCAGGCCGTTGAGGATGCGGTCCTGGACGATGGGGTTCCCGAGCTCGTCGAAGTTCTCGATGTCGAAGTCGAGCACGGCCGGGCCGAAGGCGTTGATGACCTGCTGGACCGCCTGGGCGAAGGCCTGCGGGGTTGGGCAGGACGGGCCGAGCTTGTTGCCGCTCCAGCCGCCGAAGGAGATCGCCACGATGCCGCCCCTGGACCTGATCGTGTTGATCGCCGCGGCGTCGACGCCGCCGGTCAGCGGGCGCATGCCGTCCCACGCCGGGCTACAGGGGCCCGAGGACTGGATGTAGGCCATCGTGAAGGACTTGACGCCGGTGTTGGCCATGACCGTGCCCGGGCTGGGCGGGATCCCGGAGCCCATGTACAGGTACGGGGCGCCGGGCAGCCTGGAGGGGTTGGGGCTGGGGGTGGTGCAGCCGGTCGTGGTGGCGCTCACCTCACGGCCCGCCGACTCCCCGCTGACGTTGTAGGCCTTGATCGTGTACTTGTGGGTCTCGCACTTGCCGAGGCCGGAGACGGTGGCGGTGGCGGAGATGACCTGCCCGCGCTGCGTGCCGCCCTCGTAGACCCGGTACCCGGTGACGGTGCTACTGGAGGTGCCCCAGTTCAGCGTGACGCTGGTGTCGTTCGCGGTCGCCCAGGCGAATCCGGGCTGGCCGGGCACCGCTGGCGCGGTGGTGGCGGTGACCCAGGAGGCGTCCGAGCGGTTGCCGGCGGCGTCACGGGCGCGCAGCATGTAGGTGTAGGTGGTGGAGGCGGCCAGTCCCGAGTCGGTGTAGCTGGTGCCGGGCACGACGGCCATCGGTGTGCTACCGCGGTAGACCTCGTATCCGGCGAGGCGGACGTTGTCGGTGGAGGCGTCCCAGGCCAGCGAGACGCTGCCGGAGGTGGTGCCGGTGACGCGCAGGTTCGCCGGGAACGAGGGTGCGACGTCGTCGCTACGGGTGACGCGCTGCCACAGCGCCGGGTCGCCGGCGGGCTCCCGGCCGGGGGCAGAGGTGTGGTTTTGCAGGCCCTGGTAGATGACGCCGTTGTAGGTGACGACCGTGCCGGCGGTGTAGGCGGTCGAGGGCTCCCAGGCGCGGACGCGCTCCCACAGCGCCGGGACGTTGGGGGGCTCCTGGCCGGACAGGGAGGTGTGGTTCTGCAGGCACTGGTAGGCGACGCCGTTGTAGGTGACGACCGTGCCGGCGGTGTAGGCGGCGTAGACGACCCAGGACACCAAGGTGCAGTCCATCGTGGTGGCCCTCACGTCACGGCCCGCCGACTCCCCGTCGCCGTTGTAGGACTTGATCGTGTAGTTGTGGGTCCCGCACTTGCCGAGGCCGGAGATGGTGGCGGTGGTGGTGGTGACCTGCGCGCGCTGTGTGCCGCCCTCGTAGACCCGGTATCCGGTGACGGTGCCGCTGGAGGCGTCCCAGGCCAGCGAGACGCTGCTGGAGGTGACGCCGGTGACGCACAGGTTCGCCGGACCCGCGGGCGGGGGGACGGGCTCCCACAGCACCGGGGTGGTGGCGGGCTCCCAGCCCGGCATAGAAGTGTGGCTCTGCAGGCACCGGTATTCGACGCCGTTGTAGGTGACGACCGTGCCGGCGGTGTAGGCGGTCAAGGGCGCCCAGTCGGGCGCGGTGGCTCGGACGCTCGCCTGCCGTGCCGCGTCGGCCTCGGCCGGCGCCGGGAGGCCCAGGCCCGTCCCGAAGACGGCCAGGACCGCGAGGTTGAGTACACGGAATCTCACGTGGCACTCCCTGGGGGGTGGGGGGTGGAGTGTGCCGATGGCTCGCCCGCGCGGCGTCCCCCCGCGCGCAGGCGGGGCGGTCACGGGCCAGGTCGTATGCGCCACCGGGCCGCCATGCCGAGATCGTGGTCGGCATCGCATGGCCCGCCGGTCGAACGGCAAGGCCGCCTGGGAGCGGGTACGCGTGGTGGAGCGGCCTCACAGAGAGCGAAGGGGAAAAGTTTATCGTTAGGAAACTTTACTAATATTTTCGGATTGTAACCCTCGCTGTCAGGTGCTACAAGGGCCCAAGTCGACTCGCGCCCGGCGGCCTCAGAGAGCGGCAGGCTCTTGCCGTGCCAGGCTCAGGCCGGCCCGTGGCGGCGGTGGTGGCGAGCGTCGTGGACAGGTCGCGCGCCTTGGCCGGCCTGAGGCCCAGCCACGTGACCGGCTCCGACAGTGAAGGGCGAGCCCGCACGCCGCCGGCACCGTGGTGAACACGACGAACCTCAGCAGATGGACCAGCTTGCGGCCCGCGACATCGGCAAGACGCCCCCCACTGGCCGGCAGGGCGACCACGGTCGGCAGGTAGGCAGGGCCACCCACCGCACCGCAGCGATCGCGGGTCTTCGTTGTGTTGGAAAAATGGGTAATGGCAATTAACCGGGGTTGTTCATATAGCGAAAAGTGGGTACAAAACCCGCACGTTTGACCGTCTCGGTTCAGGTCAGCAGGCAGGCGGATCCCCCTAGGAGAGGAACCGCGATGACGACCGCGAATCAGGCCGGCCGGCGGTTGGAGGGTGCGGCGCGGCGAGTGGCCGACCACCCCGCCCTGGAGAAGCTCGCCAAAGTCGGGTTCGCCGCGCGTGGCGTCCTGTACGCGATCATCGGGCTGGTCGCACTGCAGATCGCCTTCGGTAGCGGTGGCGAGGCGGACAAGAGCAGCGCGATCCACATCGTGCGCGACGCGCCCCTCGGCGACACGCTGCTGTGGGTCATGGCCGTCGGTCTCGCCGCGCTGACGATCTGGCAGGTGATCGAGGCCGTCTGGGGCCGGCCCGAGGTCCATCACCGCGTCGAGTCCGTCGCCAAGGCGGCCGTCTACGGCGCCCTGGTGTTCTCGATGGTGGCCCTGCTCACCAAGAACAAGGCCGCCTCCTCGACCGACAGTCAGTCGCAGGACGCCACCGAGGCGCTTTTCGACCTGCCCGGCGGCCAGATCTTGGTCGCCCTGATAGCGCTCGTCCTGATCGGCTTCGGCGCGTACTGGATTCACGAGGGGTGGACCGGGAAGTTCATGCGGGACATGCGCGTGACCGAGTCGCGCGCCCGCGGCCTTGTGGTCGGCATCGGCAAGGCAGGATATGTCGCCCGCGGCGTCATCGCCCTCGCCGCCGGCGCGTTGATCGGCGAGGCCGCCCTCACGTACGACCCCGACAAGGCGGTCGGCATCGACGGCGCGCTCAAGTCGCTCGCCGGCACCCCGGTCGGTCCGTGGCTGCTCGTCGTGGTCGCGATCGGCTTGGTGCTGTTCGCCGTGTACTGCTTCGCGGAGGCCCGCTGGCACCGGGTGTGAGCCGGATCGAGCGGCTCGTCGCCTGGGTCACGTAGTCGCAGCCTGGAGGTACGGGCGTGGCTTGCCCCGTGGGCCTGTGGTGGTCAGGTGGTGTGGAATTCGGTGGCGAGGAGTTGGGTGATGGCTTGGGCGGTGGTGGTGTCGTTGTGGGAGCGCATCGCGTTGGCGGCGATGGTGAGGCCGCGGTGGTCGTCGTGGAAGCTGTAGGTGGTGTAGCCGGGGATGTGGCCTGTGTGTCCCCACACGTGCTTGCCGCAGGGGAGGGTGAGCCGCATGAGACCCAGGCCGTAGGCGAGGTCTGGGCCGGGGACGGTGCGCTTCATCTGGGTCACCAGGGCGGAGGGGACGATCTCGCCCCGCATGAGTAGGGAGTAGAAGCGGTTGAGGTCGGCGGCGGTGGAGATGATGGCGCCGGCGGCCCAGGCGTGGGAGGTGTCAGAGCGGGTGATGTCCTCCAGATGGCCGTTCTCGTCGGTGGTGTGGCCGTTCAGGTGGGCGCCTGGGATGGTGCGCTCAGCGGTGGGCAGGAACGTGTCGCTCAGGCCGTGACGAAGGAAGATCCGGTTGCGCAGGGCGTGGGACAGGCTCTGGCCGGTGATCTTCTCGGCGAGACGGCCGAGGGCGATGTAGCCGGTGTTGGAGTAGGACCACTGGCCGCCTGGAGCGGAGACGGGGGGCAGGGCGGTGCCGCGGTCGATGAGCTGTTGGGGTGTGTAGGTGGTGGTGGCCAGCTCCCGGAAGCCGCGTGGGCTGTCTTCCCAGGTGGCGGCGTAGTCGGCCAGGCCGCTGGTGTGGTTGAGCAGCATGCGGACGGTGATCTGGCCGCCGCGGGGCAGCAGGCCGGGCAGGTGCCGGGCGATGGGGTCGTCCAGGCGGAGCTTGCCCTCGCCGGTCAGTTGCAGGATGAGGGCGGCGACGAAGGTCTTGGTGATGCTGGCGACGCGCCAGCGGCCGCTCGGTGGTACCGGGGTGCCGTGGAGGTCGTTGCTGCCGCTGGTGCCGGTCCAGCGGCCGTTCTCGTCGCGCGCCTCGGCGAGGGCGCCGGGGACTCCCCCGGCGGTGATGGCGTCCAGCGCCGCCTGCAGGGCGGTGCGTTCAGGGGCGGTCTGGGCGCGGGCGGGGCTTCGATGGGCGTTGGAGACTAAGGGGTCGACCTCGTCGGCATGGGTCTCGGGGATCATGCCTCGACCGTAGGTGCCGGCGGAACGCCTGTCGCGTCGTCCTCGTCACGTTCGACTACTCGGCGTCGGTTCGCGGCCGAGGGTCCTCGGTGAAGGGCTCTCGCATGGCACAAGGCATCGAGACGCTTACTGCACGTTGGGTGGCAGGGGTCGTCTGGCCGGTGGGTGTCGTGCCGTCTGAGGTGAGTCACCGCTTAGGTGGTTTGCGGTACGTGATCGGCTTGTCGCCCTTGCCGGGGAAGGCCATGATCAGGAGGCGTTGGCCGGCCTGTTGTGGTCCCTTCCACGTGAACCAGTCGTAGTGCACGCGGATTCGGTAGTGACCCGCCCGGCCGTTGAGTGACAGGTCGGGGAACTCCGTTCCGATCAGATCGTCCCTGAGCACGATCTCGCCGGTGGGGCTTTCGTAGCCGACCTCGGCGACGTGGTCCCAGCCCTTGGTCTCCACCGGCGGGCGGCGGGTGTAGGTCTCCAGGGTGACACAGAGGTCATGGTCGGAGTGGGTCCGGATCATCAGGTGGCCGGGGAGGGCGGCTACCAGGCCGTTGTCCTGCACCTTTTCGAGCAGGCCGTCCTCGTACGGGTCACCGTCGTCCCCGGTCGGCTCGTACGTCTCCACGACCCCGTAGTCCGTCCACTGGGGTTCCTTCATACGGATCACCTTGGCGGGTTCGATGAGCGGGCGGTGGGAGGGCCTTGAGTCGCACATGCGCTGCGCGCTGGCCTCCCACTCCTGCGTCTCCCGGTCCTCTTCAGCGGCCGCGGCCTTGACCACGGCGCCGGCGCTGGGGCAGATCTCCGCGAGCGGGTAGGTCAGAGCGTCGCGCGTCAGTCCCTGCGTCGTCTGAAGGTGGGCGACTTCCCGGGGATCGTTGCGGGTGTAGATGCCGCACAGCCAGCGGGCGTGGGTGAGGATCATGGCGTCAGAGGTGGTGGCGGCGAGTTTGATCACATTGCTCTGCCGGAGGGAGCACACGAGTCGCTGGTCCCGGGTGAGCTGGGGCCCCTCGGGCTCACCCCTCCATGTCTCGCGTACGGTGCAGTCTTCGGCCGCGGTGACCGGGCCGCGGGCGAAGTCCGCCACGGGCACGAACGCGAGCGCGACCAGCGTGGCGGCTTGGGCCAGGAGGAGCCCACGGCGGCGTGTGCGCTGGGCCAGCGGCGTCGGGTACAGGAACGGTAAGAGCAGGGCGGAAGCGAGCAAGGCCGCGCTGTACCACGCCGGGGAGATACCGAGGAAGATCTCACCGGCGTGCTTCTCCGTGAACAGGCTCTCCGGGTAGATTTGCGTGCCTTCGTAGAGGCCGTCGAAGTCCTCCGACACAGGCGTTGCCGTGAGCGCGCTGGCGAAGCCAACGGTCGCGGCGATGATCAGCGTCAGCGTCGTGAACCGCAGGGTGCGGCGGGTCCGGCGCAGGACAGCGGCCAGCGTCAGCAGCGCGGGGCCGCCGACGCCGACGAAGACGTCCATGACGAACCAGGCCAGAGCCTGCCCGCTGCCTCCGTCCACGCGGACGAACTGCTCGATCACGCCTCTGGGGCCGATCCAGAGGTACCTGCCGTGCGCCACGTTGACGGCGGCGGGGACCAGCGGCAGTGCGATGGCCACGGCGGCCGCCGGCCACCACCTGGCCGGCGGCCGTACCGGCACGTGTCCCGTGTCCGGCTGGGGAAGGGGGGCCGTCAGCTCGTGGGCACTCCTGGCATGCCACACGAGCCCGAAGACATTGACGGCACCGAGGAGCGTGTAGACGGTGAAGATGCCGGGGTACCCGCCGCCGCCGAACGTGACCATCCCGGTGGGCTGGAGGACCGAGAGCACATGCGCGATGACGCCTGTCCAGACGGTCGCCCTGCTCCACCGGGGATCCTTGGCCTGGGCGATGAGGATCGACACCCACCACACCATCCAGACATAGCCGTACCCTCCGGCCAGGGTCAGGATCTGCGCGGCGGAGTTCAGGTCCAAGAGGTCGGCGACGTCCTCGCCGAGGTCGGTCGCGACGGCGATGGTTCCGACGACGACGGAGAACAGCCGTAGCCTGCGGGAGACGGTGCCGCGGAGCACCAGGAAGAACAGCCAGACGAGGGCCAGCTGCACGCAACCGGAGGCGATGCTCGTCACCGACCAGATCCAGTAGATCTTCCATGCGTAAACCAGCGGGACACCGGCGATGGTGATCAGGCTGTGGCCGATGCTGAGATACAGGGCGAGCCGCAGCAGCCCGACCCTCCTGCCCCGGTGCGTCAGCTCGCCTCTGGCGCGCCCGCGCAGCACCTGCCACAGGGCCCAGGCCTGAAGCGCCCCGATGAGGATCAGGACGACCGCCAGCCCCCACGGGACGGTGATGGCGGCTTCTTCGTCGAGGCCGAGAAACCAGTCCATGCCGGCGTCGCGGGTGACGATCGTCCAGAGGAGGTCACCCTGGGCGGTGGTCAGCGCGAAGACGCCCAGCACAGCGACGACGGCGAGGTAGCCGAGCGCGATCAGGGCGGCGATTATCCCGAAACGGTAGCGACGCATGGCCATCTCTTTGGGGTGAAGTGGTCGCGGCGTTCAACCCTAGAGAATCGCTGGGAAGTTGATCAAACCGTGGCAAACACGGGCCTTCGGCGTGATGTCCCCAGATTTCGTGGAGTCGCCTTGGTCGACTGATATTCGCCTTATTCGCCTTGTTCGCCGGGATGGCGGGTCAGGGTTCCGCGTGCCGGTCGAGGCCGAGGGTGGCGATGAGGTCTTCGTGGAGTTCGAACCAGACACGATGGCAGGAGTCCACGTCGGTGCGGTCGACCCAGCCGCCTTCCCCGGCTCGTGCGCGCGCCAGGGCTGTGGTGAATCGTGTGTCGTATCCGCGGAACCGCGTGAGGACGCGACCGAGCCGGTCCGCGAGTGGCGTGAGCGCCCGGTCGACGCAGGCGAGCTCATGGAGCACTCCGGCGTCCCAGGCGGGATCGGAGTGGTCGTTGACGGCGAGCCGATCGCCGTCGGTGGGCCGGAGTTGCCAGTCGGTGCAGGCTTGTAGCAGGAGAGCGTTCAGCGGGAGGAACCTGCGGTGGACGTCCCGGACCTCGTCGGCGGCGCCGGCGAGGGTGAGCTCGGCCGCGAGCCGGCGTTCGTTCTCGGCCCGGCCCGGTTCGGTCAACGACCAGCCTCCGGTGCCGGCGAAGGCGGTGTGCTCGACCCAGCCGCGTGTCTCGGCGTCGCGTAGCAGCTCTTTCGTCGTGGCCGCGTCGAGCCCGTACCGACGAGCGATCGCCGCGGTGTCCGCGAACCCGGTGACGCGCACGGCGTGCAGGACCAGGAGGTCGGGCGAGGAGTCGCGCGTCACGAGCCGGCGTCCTGTCGTGCGGCCAGGCGGGTGTAGTGCTGCTGGCATGCCTGCGGGGAGTTGAACCCCATCACGTGCGCGATCTGCGCCCAGGTCAGACCCGCGCTCCGGGCGATGAACAGCAGGGCGGATTCGAGCCCTTCGACCTCGGCTCGTGCGGCGGGCAGGAGGGCGAGCGCGCTCAGGATGTCCTCCGGGTCCAGGTCGGCGTTGCGCCAGACGGCGAACTGCACGAGGTCGACCGCCGACGGCGGGACGGGCGGGGGTCGCCACGGACGGGCGTGAAGCTCATCCGCGCCCAGGTCCAGAAGACGCTCACGCGCGTCCCGCTCGGACTGGGCCTGGTCGCGGTCAGCGTGCATCGCTGGGAGCGATGTCGTCCTTGCGGTTCATGCGTCCCAGAATGCACAATCAACAAATTGTTGTCAACGTTCTATTGAAGGGCGGAGCGGTGGTCATACCCCTTAGGGAGGCCGTCCCCGACACCTGCGGGGGCAAGGCCAGTGCACTCGGCGCGTTGCTCCGTGCGGGACTGCCGGTTCCCGACGGCTTCGTGGTCTCGTTCGCCGCCTACCTCGCCGCCGTCCGCGACCTGGACCTCGGGCGGTTCGCCGGCGAGCCGGACGATGGCGGCGCGGCGCGGCAGACGATCGGGACCCGCCCGCTCGACGCCGCCGTGGTCGATGCCCTGGGACGCGTGCTGGACGAGCTCGGCGATCCGCCCGTGGCAGTGAGATCATCGGCGGCGAAGGAAGACACCGGTCAGGCATCGGCCGCCGGTCAGCACGAGAGCTTCCTCGCCGTGCACGGACCCACTGAGGTCGCCGAAGCCGTACGTGCCTGCTGGGCCTCGCTGTCCTCCCCGCGTGCCGTCGCCTACCGGGCTGCCTCTGGCCGCGATGACCAACCGTCGGACGATCTTCTGATGGCCGTCATCGTCCAGCGCCACCTGGACGCCGAGGTGTCCGGGGTCATGTTCACACCCGCGGGCCCGAACGACGCGACCCGGATCGAGGCGTCCTGGGGGCTCGGCCCCAGCGTCGTCGAGGGCAAGGTCACCCCTGACGCCTACCGCGTCTCCGAGGACGGGTCGGTCACCCGCGCCGTCGCGGACAAACAGAAGCGCCTCGACCGGCACGGCACGCGGCTCGTCGTCCGCGACGTGCCCATCGCTACCCGGAACCAGCCGACGCTCGACGACGAGACCGCCACGCGGCTGGCCGAGCTGGGGGAACAGATCGCTGCCGTACTCGGTGGCCCGCAGGACATCGAGTGGGCGATCGCCGACGGCCGCACCTGGGTTCTGCAAGCCCGGCCGGTCACCGCCGCACCCCCGCCTCCTTCCGGCGCCTCGGGCATCCCGGCCGCCGGACTCACCGGAATGCCAGGCAGCCACGGCACCGTGACCGGCACCGCGAGGATCGTTCGTGGTTTCCGCGACTTCGCGCGCGTCCGCCCGGGCGACATCCTCGTCTGCCCCTTCACCGACCCTGCCTGGACGCCGCTGCTCCGCGTCGCCGCCGGCGTCGTCACCGAAACCGGAGGCGTGCTCTCCCACGCCGCGATCGTCGCTCGAGAGCACGGCATCCCCGCCGTCCTCGGCATCCCGGACGCGACCGGCAGGCTCCGCGACGGCACCGTCATCACCGTCGACGGCACGACCGGCACCGTCACGGCGACGAACACTTGATCGGCCGCAACGGCACGGACCCGCCTCGTTCGCCGACGATCCCGCCATCGAACGCGCACGTACCAACCGAAAGGAGACGGGGGACGGGCCTGCGCGGACTCCCGCCCCTACCTGCACATGACAACTCGACGTCTCTACCTTGCACGCCACGGTGCGGCCGACGCGTTCGGGGAACTCACCGATATCGGGCGCCAGCAGGCGGGTCTGCTGGGCGAACGGCTCGCCGGCGTACCGGTCGACGCCGTGTGGCACTCCCCGCTACCCCGTGCCGCGGCAAGCGCGCACGAACTCGCCCGCCATCTACCGAACGTGCCCGTGACCGAGGCCGCCGAACTCGTCGACCACGTGCCCTACGTTCCCGGCGCGGCTGAAACGCCCCCGTCCTGGGCCGGCTTCTTCGACGGCTACGACGACGCCGAGGCAGCCTCGGGCCAGAGGCTCGCCGAGGCCCTGGTCGCCCGGTTCGCGAAGGTCCCCGGCACAACCGCGCGAGGGGCTCGGCTTCACACCCACGAGGTCCTGGTGACGCACGCCCACCCGATCGCGTGGCTGGTACGGCACGCCCTGGACGCGCCGCCATCCCGCTGGCTGGGGTTGAACAGCGCCAACACCGCCCTGACGGTCATCGAGTACCGCGACGGCCTGTCGCCCACGATCGTGATGTTCAACGACATGAGCCACCTGCCACCCGACCTCCGCTGGACCGGATTCCCCGAAGGCATCAGGCCGTGAGGCAGCTCCTTTTGTTCGTACAGGTCGGCGTGGCTCACGAGCAGGTACGGCAGCAGGCGAAGTTCTCCCTTGCCGTGATGCCTGCGGCTTCCTGTGCGATCTCGGTCAGTTGTGCCCGTGTCGCGTAACCACCCACGATCACGAAACGCTTGAGGCGCGCATCCTGGAGAGTGTGCGCCCTGCTGCCCCGCCGCGCGGGAGGAAGCTCCGCCGGGCGGCCCGCAGCGGGCAGTTCACGGGCGGTCGCCGCGATCCACACCGTGCTGACGAGCCCCACCGCGTCCATCAGGACCGGTATCGCCGGACTGCCGCTGAAGATCGCTGGGAAGAAGAAGACGTAGACGGCGATCATCAGCGCGGAGACGCCCGCCGACGACCACCCGGCGGCCTCCGTGCCGCGGCTCCAGCGGCCGTCGCGCCGCTGCCCGACGACCGTGATGACGGTGGCCGCCACTCCGCCCAGCATCATCCCCAGTTCGAGGATGTCGCCCGATCCAAGCTCGGGGAGGTCGAGTTCGTCGAGTAGTTCGTTGGCCATCCCGGCCAGCTCGACCGCGAACATCGCTCCGGCCGCCGCGCGCAGCATGCGGGACCGCCAGCGGATGACGAGCAGGTAGAGGACGTCGATCGCGGTCCACAGCGCGAGCAGGAATGCGGCATCGACCGCGTCGGGGAGCAGCGCGATCGGATAGCAGAGCACGAGGGCGTATGCCACCGCCAGATACAGCAGCCGGCGCAGCGCCTGCGCCCGGCGGTCCAGCGGTCCCGGCGCGGGGGCGCGCAGGATCAGCCACAGGAGTGCGGCCTTCACCACGGCGGCCACGAGCAGCGCCACGGTCGTCGGGGTGTCGAACCCGCCGGGGGCGTAGAAACTCAGATAAGCCGGCGGTGACCATTCGACGGCCACCCAGAGCCAGACGTCGCCGAGCGCCAGGCCCGCGACCGCCGCCGCAAGAACCAGACTTACTAATCCAATCCTGATAATCCGCCAGACATCATCCGCAGACACGAAACGCGATCTTAGTGCGACCGAGCTCCCAGGTTGTCGCTGCTTCCTCACCTGAGGAGCCGACGCCCGAGCGGCGTCGGCTCCTCGTTTCGGTCAAGCGGCCGGGGCCGGTGTGGCCAGTGCCTCCGCGCGGACGACGTCCGCGGATGAGCGGCGCAGGAGTCGCACGCCCACGAGCACCAGCGGTGCGTAGCAGGCCAGGGCCACCGCGGCGCCCACGATCGCGGGCAGCATGGCGGCTGCCACGAACGGCAGCAGGATCACCGGCACCGTCCACCAGCCGACCACTCCCGCTCGGGCGAGGCCGGCCAGGAGCAGCGGGAGCATGGCGACGCCGCACAGGATTCCGGTGAGGCGCCACACGGCGAGGGTCGGGTCGGCGGTGACGGTGTCGAACACCTTCACCGCGTCGGCGAGCGGCACCGTGTTCGGCATGACGGTGGTGAACCAGTCGGACAGCAGCATGCCGGACATCTGGATGGCGCCGAACACGGACAGTGCCACGCCGGTCGCCGTCAGGGTCCGGCCCCTCCGGCCGCGGAGCAGCGTCAGGGTCGCCGGCACGCCGAGCGCGATGAGCACCCAGGCGTAGTGGAGCAGGTTCGCCGACAGCAGCGACAGCCCGTGGTCGGCGGCCAACGAGGACAGATACCCTGCGGATGAGTCGTCCGCCTGCGGCGGCGAGGTGAGCATGCCGCCGAACATCAGGACGGGGGCGAGTACGAGCGCGAGGCCGGCGAGGCGGCGCAGCGGAGCGGAGGCGGCGGACGTGGCGTCCATGGGGTGTCCTTTCGGTTGTGCCTTGAGCTGCCGTAACGCTACGAGCGCGCACCAGCCGGCGAGATCGGCTTAGCGGGCCGTCCGACATGCGATTCCGAGTCACCCCGTCGGCCGCCGGGTCCTCTCCGGAGACGACCCGCGACCCTCTGCCGTCCTTCTCACGTCTGATCCGCGGGTCGGTCCCGACGGTTACCGTCGGTGTGCCGACGATGAGAGGAGCGGGCGTGGGCGCACCATGGAGCCGCCGGAGATGGCTGCTTGCGGGCGTTGTGGCGGGTGTGTTGTTCGCCGTCCTCGCGTTGGTCGAGGTGTACGGCGACCCGCGCGGCGCCGATGACCGGTTCGCCGCCCTCGGGCTCACTCTGGTGCTGGTGATCTGCTTTCCGCTCGCGGCGCGTTATCCGATCACCGCGATGTCCGTGGCGATGTTGTCGTTCCCGTACGCGATGCTGACCGGCGCGGAAGGAGTGGGCGGGGCCCAGCTCATCGCCGAACTGGTGCTCGTGGTCCACGCGGCTTACCGGGCCGAACCTCGTCGCTCCCTCGCCGCGTCGGTGTGCGCCGCCGTGGTTCCGGCGGTCGCGCTCGTCTGGGGTGGTGAGGGGCCGTGGGAGTTCGTCTTCTTCGGCGCGTTGGTGGGGGCCGCGTGGGGTCTCGGCACGTTGCTGCGGCGGGAGCAGTCGCGCTCCCGCCAGTTGGCCGCGCTCGCCGCGGAGCTGGCCGCCGAGCGGGAGGCGCGGGCGCGGGCGGCGGTGGCCGAGGAGCGTGCCCGCATCTCCCGTGAGCTGCACGACGCGGTGGCGCACACGGTCAGCGTGATGACCATGCAGGCAGGGGTGGTACGGCGCCGGTTGACCGACCGGCCGGTCGAGCACGACGCGCTGTCGCAGGTGGAGGAGCTCGGCCGGCGTTCCGTCACCGAGTTGCGCCAGGTGGTCGGCCTCCTGCGTCCCGACGAGGCCGACCGGCTGGCTCCGCCTCCGTCTCTGCGGAGGATCGACGACCTCGTGAAGGAGGTGCGTTCGGCCGGGCTCCATGTCACGCCCACGGTGTCCGGTACGCCGGCCTCGCTGCCGCTGGGTGTCGACATGTCCGCGTACCGGATCGTCCAGGAGGCGTTGACGAACGTGTTGCGCCACGCGGACGCGTCGGTCGCGACGGTGGACGTGACGTACGAGCCGGCCGGAGTCAGCGTCCGGGTGGTGGACGACGGGCGGGGCGCCACCGCGCCCAGACCGGGGCCGGGCGGCGGGCACGGCCTGGTGGGGATGCGCGAACGGGTGGGCATGTTCGGCGGGGAGTTGCGGGCCGGGCCGCGTGCCGAGGGCGGCTTCGAGGTGTACGCGCGCTTCCCGCTCGCGGAGGGGGCACGATGATCCGGGTGCTGCTGGCCGACGACGAGGCGATCATGCGGGCCGGGCTGCGCATGCTGATCTCCGACGAGCCGGACATGGACGTCGTCGGGGAGGCGGCCGACGGCAACGAGGCGGTGCGGCTGGCCGCCGCGATCGGGCCCGACGTGGTGCTCATGGACGCCCGCATGCCGGGCCTTGACGGCATCGCGGCCGCCCGCGCGATCAGCGAGGCGCATCCCGAGGTCAAGGTGCTGGTGCTGACCACGTTCGACGAGGAGGCCATCGTGGACGGGGCGCTCCGCGCCGGGGTCGCGGGCTTCCTGCTCAAGGTGTCACCCCCCGAGCAGTTGCTGGAGGCGCTGCGTGAGGTGGCCGCCGGGCGCGGTCTGCTCGATCCGGCGGTGGTCCCGTCGGTGATCGGCAGGTACACGCAGGCGCCGATGCCGCAGCCCCGGCACTCGGCGCTGGACCGGCTCACTAGCCGGGAGGCCGAGGTGTTCGCCCTCGTCGGCCGGGGGTTGTCGAACTCGGAGATCGCCGCCCGGCTCTACCTCGGTGAGACCACCGTGAAGACGCACCTGGGCAGGGTGCTGGACAAGCTCGGCCTGCGCGACCGCTCCCAGGCCATCGCCTTCGCGTACGAGAGCGGACTGATCCGTCCCGGCGACGACTGATAGTGCGCCCGTTACCATCTCATAAGCGGTGGTATAGCAACAGCCTCGAATAAGGACGAATGCCCATGAGACGGTTGGTTGCCCTGGCGGTCTCGGTGCTGATCGGGTCCGTGGTCGTTCCCACGAGTTCCGCCGTCGCGCAGGCGGTCCCCGATCCGGTGCGCGCGCTCAAGCGGCAGCTCCGGAACGAGCACGGCGTCCGGATCTCCGAGATCAGCCGCTATGACTTCGGCGGGAAGTCGAAGGTCTCCGGGAGCGGGACCCGGATCAAAGGTGAACTCCAACTCTCCCGGTCGGGCCCTGTGGGCGCGGACTTCACCTGGTGGGACCTTCCTCGGCCGGACGTCACAGGGGGCCCGTCCAAGAAGCCGGCTCCCTACCGTGTGATCCGCGTCGGCAAGAACGTCTACGACGACGCCACCCGGTATCCCGGCCCGGTTCCGGACGGCAAGAAGTGGATCCGGTTCCCGAACGCCCACAGGGGAGGCATGGCCCGGGACATGGCGCAGGACGCCAGCCTGCAACCGATCAACGTGTACGACACGTCCTTGATGAAGGCCCTGCTGAAATGCTCGGCGAGGACGCCCGTCTCCGGCGGGTACCTCTACCGGGGCACCATGAGCTACAGGACGCTGAGCAGGATCTCCAAGGACGCCGTGATCAGCTGGACCTCGGGACGGCGCATCGGTGAGAAGAGCAAGGGGAAGGTCTCGTGGCGGCTCTGGACCGACCGTGACAACCTGCTCAAGCGACTGGTCACCGCCGATAGCGTGCCCGCGGGGAAAGATTCGCTGGTGAAGCGGAGCGACACGCGCTACACCGGCTGGGGATTCCCTCTCGTCGTCACCGCGCCGCCCGCCGATGAGGTCATCGACGAAGATGATCTGCTGGAGTACATCCAGAGGCAGAACGAGCCCATCCCGCCGGACGACAAGAACACCTGAGACGCTCGGGACGGCCGGCGCCGAACCCGGCGCCGATCACCAAGACCCGGCCGGGGAGCGGGGCGCGATGGCGGCTCCGTTTCCCCGGCCGGGGTGTAGCGCGGTTACTTCAAGGTGATGGTGCTGATGTGGGTGCTGCCGTCATTGAGCTTCAGCTGGAACGTGCGGCAGGTGCCGGACCAGGTCTTCTCGGTCTTCCACACGTAGTTGTACCGGCCGTCTCCGTAGCTCAGCTTCGAGTTGCCGGGGCCGGTGGTCGGCTCGGACGCGCCGGTCGCCTTCCCGGTGTCGCAGGCCACCGGCTGGGAGGCCGGGTAGCCGGCGGCGATGACGCCCAGGCCGCGGTCGCCGCCGAGGCCGAACTTGATCGGTACGGCGCTGCCGGCCTTGCCGTTCATCGTCTCAGGGAAGTAGGCCTGCCAGGGATAGACGACCTGGTAGGTCACCTTCGTGCCGGCCGCGTTGCCGGCCTTGTCGGTGGCGTTCACGGTGAACTCGTGGAAGCCCACGGTGGAGGTGTCGAGCGCGCCGCCGTCGGGCACCGTGCCGAGACAGGTCGCGACCCCGGCCAGGTTGTCGTCGCACCGGTAGGACGCGGTCGCGGCCGTCCCGAGCGTGAAGACCGCGCCGTCGGCGGGTGTGGTGAGGGAGATCGTCGGCTTCGTGAGGTCGACGGTCATCGTCACCGCCTTGTCGCCGGCGATCGACACGCCGCGCTCGTTCGCCGCCCGGCCGTCGACGGTCGTGGTGAAGTCACAGGTGGCGTGCGGGAACACGGCCCGCAGCCGGCCGTCGGCGCCGGTGGCGCCCAGGTCACGCGGACCGTTTCCGCAGTCCGCCCGTACCGGCGCTCCGGCCAGCGGCCGGCCGCCGTCGGAGACCGCGGACACCGTCACCGCGTTCAACGCGTTGTGCGCCACCGCGCCACCCACGACGTCAAGGGTGATCTGCAGCCGCTCGGGACTGATGTTGTCCATCGTGTCCGTCGGCCGGTGGTACTGCGGCTCGGTGACGTACGTGCCACCGGTCGGACCGCAGACGGCCGGCGGGGTCGGCGGCCGGTAGTCGAGCCAGATGAACAGCGAGGACGGGATGCCCACGTCGAAGAACGCCTGGTGGTCGCTCTGTCCGAGCCTGCAGTTGCGCAGTCCGTCGAAACCGGCGCGGGCGGCCCCGTTGTACGCCTCCTGGACCACGTGGTTCGACTGGCCGTTCGGGGTCAGCGCCCACAGCCGGGCCGGCTCGTACGGCGTGCCGACCATGTCCATCTGCCACTCGCCGACGAAGCGCGCCTTCTCCGCCGCGGTCAGCGTGTTGACGTACGCCCGCGCGCCGAGGAGGCCGCCCTCCTCACCGCCGAAGCCGCCGATCCGCAGCTCCTTGTCCAGCGGGTACTGGCTGAGGACCCGGGCGATCTCCAGCGAGACGCCGTTGCCCGAGGCGTCGTCGTGGGCGCCGGGCGCGCCCAGCACCGAGTCGATGTGCGCGCCGACCATGACGATCGGAGCCTTGGTGCCGTCCGGGTCGCCGACCGCGTGCCGGATGCCGATGACGTTGGTGCCCATCGGGTTCGCGTACTGGTTGGTCGCGACCCGGAGCGTCAGCGGGCCCTTGTCCAGCAGGTCCTTGATCCAGGTGGAGTGCGCGCTGCCGCCGCCCATCACCGGGATGTTCGGCTGGGCCGTGGTGAGCGTGAACGACGGCGGCGCGCTGTTGCCGGTCGCGTAGGCCAGGATGACCGCGGCCGCGCCCTGGCTCACGGCGTTGACCACGGCGGTGTTGCGGACCGCCGCGGTGGTGCTGTAGTCCATCAGCACGATCTTGCCGGCGGTGTCGGCGGGGAAGTCCGCGGCGGACTGGCCGGTCTTGGCGTAGACGACCTGTCCCTCCACGGCGGCGTCATCGCCGGTGAACTTCGCGCTGGTCGACGCGCTCATCTGCCAGTTCGGTCCTCCCGGCAGGTCGGCGTTCGGGGACGTGACCTTCGCGACGTTCTTGGTCGAGACCGGGCCCCATGACTGGAGGGTCACGTCGAAGCCGTAGGACTTCAGGACGCCGCCGATGTACTCCGCGCCCTGCCGCTCCTGCGGGGTGCCGTTCAGCCGCGGGCCGATGTTCACGGCGAGCTGCCGGACATGGCCGACGGAGTTGGCCGAGTCGAACCGGTCGACGATCTCGTGGTCGTAGTCCTTCAGCGGTGCGCTGGTCGCGGTGGCCGTCAGGTCCGCGCCTGACGACCCCTGGTCCTGGACACCGCCGGTGGCGGTGGACACGGTCCCGAGGACCAGCGCCGCCGCCAGGCCGCCGACGACGGTGAGCCGCCTGAGCCGAGGGGGGTGGTGGAATGAACTCCTCACAGAGGAACTCCCTGATACTGGCGGACGTGGAGGTCCGCGTGGCGTCCTCGCCCTTTGGGGCGCAAGGGAGGGGACAAGGTGCGCGATTAGTACCAGGCTGGTAAAACAGGCGTCAATAGCCGCATTACCCCTGACATAGGTGACCGCTGGCGGCGATCTCGCCTTCCGTGAGAGAGCGCGGGCTCCTTGCCGTGAAGAGCGTCAGCGATGGATGGCGACGGGGGCGGGTGGGGCGTGGCCGGGTGTCGGTCTCAGCGGCCGGCGCACTGGACGCAGGTCGTGGCCGTCGGGCGGGCCTGGAGGCGGGGGAGGGGGATGGGGTTTCCGCAGCGGTCGCAGAGGCCGTAGGCGCCGCGGCGGAGGCGTTCCACGGCGTGGTCCAAGGTGTCCAGGTGGCTTCTGGCCTGGTCGAGGAGGGCCTGGACGTGGGCGCGTTCGAAGGCGATGGTGGCGCCCTCGGGGTCGTGTTCGTCGTCGGTGGCGACGAGCGCGGCGGACGTGACGATGTCGTCCCAGGCGCGTGTCAGCACCTCGATGCGCGTCACCGTGCTCACGCGCTCCGCGGTGAGGAGGTCGCGCAACGCCGTCTCCTCCTCGGTGGAGAGGGCACGGGGCGGCCGCTCGGCCATCACGCCCACCAGGCTACGCCCCGGCGGCGCGGGAACAATCGCCGACGATGCCCGCCGGCCTGGAGGTTCCGGTGCTCAGGCGGGCTAGCCGCAGTGCTTCCACTTGCCGGTCGGGGTGCCGCCCTCGACGGTGGGCTGGGAGCCGATTCTGAGGGTGCCGGTTACCTGGACGCAGAGGCGGTCGGCGGGGGCGAAGACCGGGCCCGCGAACCACTTGTACTTCGGGCTGCCGTCGGCGACGCCGATGTCGGGGGCGTCGTACTTCTTGTTGCGGTTCCTGTCCACGAGGAGGGAGACGTACATGTAGCTGGTCTTGCCGATGTAGGAGGTGGCCACCCGGGCGATGGCGCACTTCCGGTGCGCGGTGGGGCTCTGGTACAGCGTGACCGTGCCGTACGCCTTTCCGTCCTTGGCCCCGTGCGAGATGGAGTATGTGGCGACCTTGCGGTAGGAGGCGCCGCACGAGCCCTGGGGAAGGGCCTGCGCGGGCGTGGAGGACACGAGGGTGAGGGCGGCCACGGCGGTCAGCGTCACGCCGCTCGCGCCCCAGCGAGTGATCTTCAAGGGGGTCCCGCCTGCACTTGTCGCTGATGGCGACGAACCATCATCACTAAGTCATTGGACCATCACGCTAGCACGCCCGTCTCCGGATGGATCTCCCCTTTCATGGCGTTCCGATCGAGCCTCGCCGTGCGCGGGAACGGGGCGGGCTCAGGGGGCGGGTGGGGCGAGGGTGCCGAGGTGGGCGACGTCGTCCGGGGTGAGGGAGAGGGCGGCGGCGGCCATGTTCTCTTCCAGGTGGGCGCGGGACGACGTACCGGGGATCGGCAGCATCACGGGGGAGCGGTGCAGCAGCCAGGCCAGCGCCACCTGGGTGCGCGTGGCGCCCAGACGGCCGGCCACCGTGCCGATCGGGTCGGCGGCGCCGGTACGGGTGCGGGCGACGGGGAGCCACGGGATGAAGGCGATTCCCTCCCGTTCGCAGTGGTCGAGGACGGCCTCGGAGGCGCGGTCGGCCAGGTTGTAGCGATTCTGCACGCTCACGATCGGCGTGATCTTCCCGGCCTCGGTGATCTGGGCGACGGTCACCTCGGACAGCCCGACGTGACGCACCTTGCCCTCGTCCTGGAGGCGGCGCAGCGCGCCGATCTGGTCGGCGAGCGGCACGGTCGGGTCGATCCGGTGCAACTGGAAGAGGTCGATGCGCTCGACACGCAGCCGCCGCAGGCTCAGCTCGGCCTGCTGGCGCAGGTACTCGGGGCGGCCGAGCGGGATCCAGTCGTCGCCGGGGTGGCACTGGCCGGCCTTGGTGGCGATCACCAGGCCGTCCGGGTAGGGGTGCAGGGCCTCGGCGAGCAGCGTCTCGTTGTCGCCGAGGTCGTAGGAGTCGGCGGTGTCGATGAACGTGACGCCCAGTTCGACGGCCCGCCGGGCGATCGCGGCCGAGGTCGCCCGGTCGTGCGGGGTGGGGCCGCCGCGCAGGCGCATGGCGCCGAACCCGAGCCGGTTGACGGTCAGGTCGCCGCCGATGGTGATGGTGCCGGCGGCGTTGGAAGTGAGCACGGTTCTCCTCGGGATGTGCCGGTGGGGCCGTGGGCCGGTCACCGGGTAGGCGTGACGGGTCAACTCTGCGGGCGGCCGATCCGTAAGGACAAGCGAGTCTTTGTGGAGTCGAACGCGTAGCATTCCTACGATGTTGAATCTCGATCGGTTGCGGGTGCTGCACGCCGTGGCGACCACCGGGTCGGTCGTCGGTGCGGCGCGCACGTTGCACGTCACCACCTCCGCCATATCTCAGCAGGTCGGCCGGCTGGAGCGTGAGATGGGGCAGCTGCTGGTCGAACGGCGGGGCAGGGGCGTACGGCTCACGGAGGCGGGCGAGCTGCTCGCCAGGCACGCGGGCGAGCTGCTGGCCCACGCGGAACGGGTCGAGTCCGGCATGGCCGAGCACCGCGGCGTGGTCGCCGGGTCCCTCACGATCGCCGCCTTCGCCACCGCCGCGCGCGGCCTGCTGCCCGGCGCGCTGCGCGACCTGCGCGCACGGCACCCGGAGCTGTCGGTGGCCCTGGCGGAGCGCGAGCCGCACGAGGCGATCCCCGACCTGCGCCGGGGCAGGCTGGACGTCGCCGTCGTGCAGGACTGGGCCGAGGACGTCACGCCCGCGCCGGACGGCCTGACGCGGCGCGACCTGCTGGACGACACGTTCGACGTGGCGCTGCCGGACGCCCACCCTCTCGCGGGCCGCGATCGCGTCGCGGTCGGGGAACTGGCCGGCGACGACTGGATCGGCTGGAGCACCGGCCAGATATGCCACGACTGGCTCGTGCGCACCCTGCGCGCGGAGGGCGGCGAACCCAGGGTCGTGCACACCGCCTCCGAGCACTCGACGCAGCTCGCGCTGGTGGCCGCCGGGCTCGGCGTCGCGGTGATCCCCAGGCTGGGCCGCGAGCAGGCGCCCCCGTCGGTGCGGTACGTCCGGATCGACCCGCCGCCGATCCGCCGCGTCTTCGCGCTCTGGCGGGAGAGCGCGGCCGGCCGCCCGGCCATCGGCGCGGCCGTCGCCGCCCTCCGCCGCCAGGCCGCCGCCGTACCGTCCGCGTGAGCGGCGCGCCCGTCCGGACCGCTCTACGGCGCGGTCGTGTCGTTCGGAGCGCGCATGGGCGGGGCTAGTCCCAGCGCTGGGCGTTGGAGTCGTTCAAGGTGCCCGGCTTGTCGGGGATCACGCAGAACAGGAGGCCGGCCGGGTCGCGCATGACCCACCAGTGGCCGTTCACGTGGCTCACCCGCGTGGCGCCGAGCCTTTCGAGTCGCGCGACCTCCGCGTCCAGGTCGTCGGTGTGGATGTCGAGGTGCACCCCGCTCGGCCCCTCGCCGAGCTTCTGGACGAGCAGCCCGAACGCCTCGCCGGGCAGCCGGGCGCCGTGGTATTCGGGATAGCGCTCGATGTGGTGCAGCGCCTGGCCGCTGGCGCCCTGCCAGAACGCGAGCTCCGCGTCGTGGACCTCCTCGGGGACGTCCACCACGGCCTTGTAAATCCTGCTGTAGTGCGGCATGGGGTTCCTTCCACGCGTACGCCTCGGATCGACCACGATCATGGCCTGTCGTACCGGCCCCGCGCACCCTCCTCCGGCGGGGGCGGTGGGAGACGGCGGGGGCCGGTGAGCAGAATGGGATCTCCGCGGAGCACGAGGAGGCGCGAATGAACGACGCGATGCGGGCCGGGACGGTCACCATCACCGGTCACGAGAAGGCCGAGCTTGAGGCTTACCTGGCGTATCCGCTGCACGACGGCCCCCGCGGCGGCGTCGTGGTGATCCACCACATGCCGGGGTACGACGAGGCCACCAGGGAGATCGTCCGCCGGTTCGCGGCGCGCGGGTACGCGGCGATCTGCCCCAACCTGTACTCCCGGGAGGGCGCGGGCGTCGCCCACGACGACCAGGCCGCCGCCGCGCGGGCCAAGGGCGGCATTCCGGACGAGCAGCTCGTCGGAGACGTCGCCGGGGCCGTGGCGCACCTCAACTCCCTCGACCACGCGAACGGCAAGATCGGGGTGATCGGGTACTGCTCGGGCGGCCGGCAGACCTTCCTGGCCGCCTGCTCGCTGCCGCTGGACGCGGCCGTGGACTGCTACGGCGCGTTCGTGGCGAGCGACTCGCCCGCAGGGTACCCGCTGCAGGCGACGTCGCTGCTGTCCAAGGCGCCCGATCTGTCCTGCCCGCTGCTCGGGCTGTTCGGCGCCGAGGACGCCCATCCGTCGCCCGAGGAGGTGGCCAGGCTGTCCGCCGAGCTGGACAGGCTGGGCAAGGAACACGAGTTCCACGTCTTCCCGGACGCCGGCCACGGGTTCTTCGGCGTCGACCGCCCCGGCTACCGCCCGGCCGCCGCGGCCGAGGGCTGGAAGAAGGTCTTCGCGTTCTTCGGCCGCCACCTCGGGGCCTGAGGGGAGTCCGGCATGTGCACGTACCTGACCGAGACGTTCGAGCTCGACGGCGCCGGCAAGGGCGGCTCCGGCTGGTTCACGGTGAAGCAGGGCATGGTCTACGTCGACCACCCCTACCACGCCTGCCACGAGCACACGGTGAACATCGACTTCACCAACCCGTCGGAGGGACCCTCCGCGCGGGTGGCCGTCGAGCTGACGGAGGAGTCGGCCCTGGCCCTGGTGGAGGCCATCCAGAAGGCGCTGGCCGCCGCGCCTCCCGGGATCGCCTCCGGGCGCCGCGGCGGCTAGGCGGCCCGGACGAATCCGCCGCGCTCGTTCCGTACTGGAACGGCGTGGCCGTCGGCGGTTCCGCGCGGCGGGACGGATCATGGGCGTGACCGGGCGGGTGGCCGCGGGAATGCCTCGCCGCCGCGCGATGTCGAAAGACACGTGACGGAATTTCGGCAAGGGGACGGACCGCACTCCGGACGGACCACATGGGGGTGGCGGTTCGACACCCCGCTGCGCGAGTTCCTCCGCACGGAGACGGGCAGCGCCGCGATCCTGCTCGCCGCCACGCTGGCCGCGCTCGTGTGGGCGAACCTCGCCCCTCGCTCGTACGAGGCGATCTGGGGCACGCACCTCTCGGTGAGCGTCGGCGGCGCCGGAGTCGCGCTGGACCTGCGGCACTGGGTCAACGCGGGCCTGATGACGCTCTTCTTCTTCGTCGTGGGCCTGGAGGCCCGCCGCGAGTTCGACATGGGCGAGCTGCGCGACCGGCGCAGGCTCCTGCTCCCCGTGGTGGCCGGCGTCGGCGGCATGCTGGTCCCGATCGCGGTCTACCTGCTGTTCAACGGGGGCCGGCCGTCGGCGTACGGCTGGGGCGCGGCGATGTCCACGGACACGGCCTTCGCCCTGGGGATGCTCGCCCTGGTCGCCTCCCGCCTGCCCACCCGCGCCCGCACGTACATGCTCACCGTCACCGTCGTGGACGACCTGGTGGCGCTGGCCGCGATCACGCTGTTCTACAGCCGCGACGTCTCCTGGCCGGGGCTCGTCGTCGCCATCGCCATCTTCGGGCTGACGCTGCTGGTCAAGGCCGCCCGCCTGCGCAGCGGGCTGATCTACGTGCTGCTCGGGGCCGCCGCCTGGGTGGCGCTGCTGAAGTCCGGCGTCGAGCCGGTCGTCATCGGCCTGGCCATGGGCCTGCTGACCTACGCCTCGCCCGCCGCCCGCTCCGACCTGGAGCGGGCCTCGGACCTGTTCCGGCTGTTCCGCGAGCAGCCGACCGCCGAGCTGGCCCGCTCGGCCAGCCTCGGCGTCGCCAAGGCGATCTCGCCGAACCACCGGCTGCTGCAGCTCTACCACCCCTGGACCGGCTACGTGATCGTGCCGCTGTTCGCGCTGGCCAACGCGGGCATTCCGATCAGCGGCGCCTTCGTGGAGCGCGCCCTGCGCTCGCCGATCACGCTCGGCATCTTCTTCGCCTACGTCCTCGGCAAGCCGGTCGGCATCGCCGGGGCGACGTGGCTGGTCACGCGGCTGAGCGGGGGGCGGGTGCGGGCACCGGTCGGCTGGGCGGCCCTGGTGAGCGGGGGCACGATCGCCGGGATCGGCTTCACGGTGTCGCTGCTGATCGCCACGCTGGCCTTCGAGGGGCCGCGGCTGGAGGAGGCCAAGTTCGGCGTGCTCGCCGCCGCGCTGGCCGCCTCCCTCCTGACCTGGCTGGTCTCGCGGCTGACCTCCCTGCTGCCGCGCCCGGTGAAGATCCGTGCGCTGCTCGGCACCGCCGAGCCGATCGTGGACCTGGCCGCGCCCGTGGACCCGTACCGCGACCACATGCGGGGCCCGGAGGACGCGCCGGTCACCCTCGTCGAGTACGGCGACTTCGAGTGCCCCTACTGCGGCCAGGCCGAGCCGATCGTCCGCGAGCTGCTGGCCGGGTTCGGCGACCTGCGGTACGTCTGGCGCCACCTGCCCTTGCAGGACGTCCACCCGTCCGCGCAGCTCGCCGCGGAGGCGGCCGAGGCGGCGGCGGAACAGGGGGCGTTCTGGGAGATGCACGACATCCTGCTCGACCACCAGGGTGCCTTGCTCGTCACCGACCTTCTCGCGTACGCCGAGCGGATCGGGCTGGACGTGCAGCGGTTCCACGAGGACCTGGAGGGCCACGCGGGCGCGGAGCGGATCGCCGAGGACGTCGACTCCGCCGACCTCAGCGGGGTGTCGGGGACGCCGACGTTCTTCGTCAACGGGCGGCGCCACGAGGGCGCCTACGACGTGGCGACCCTGTCGGCGGCCGTCCGCACGGCGAAGGCGCGGGCGTACGCGAGCCGGTCGTGAGCGCCCGGGTCAGAGCAGGGCGGGAAGGCCGGTCACGCCCGGCAGGATGTGGGTGTGGCGCTCGGCGCCCAGCGTGACCGCGTCCAGCTTGCCGGTCAGCACGCCGACGACGAACCCGGCGCCGGCGTTCGTGCCCGCCTGGAGGTCGCGGACGGTGTCGCCCGCCACCAGCACGCGCGAGACGTCGTGGACGCCGGTCGCCTCCATCGCCCGGAAGATCATGTAGGGCGCGGGCCGCCCGGCGGGGACGTCGTCCACGCACACCACGGCGTCCACCACCGTGGCGTCCCAGCCGAGCGTGCCGAGCAGGCCGGTGGTGACCTCGCGGTCGAAGCCGGTGGTGAGCGCGACCTTGACCCCGGCGGCGCGGACGCGGGCCAGCGCCTCGGGCACGCCGGGCAGGGCGACCGGCGGCCGGTCGCGGTACGCCTTGTCCAGGCGGGCGCGGAAGTCGGCGAAGGCGGCGTCCACGGTGGCGTCGCCCACCGGGCCGAGGTGATCGGCCAGCAGGTGGGCGACGGCCTCGCGCTTGCCGGCCCCCATCCACCGCTGGATGTCCGTGGTGGACGGCCGCCCGCCCGCCGCGGTGACGGCGTCGGCGAGCGCGTCGTAGACGGCCCCGTACTCCTCGACGGTCGTGCCGGCGATGTCCAGGACC
Organism: Sphaerisporangium siamense; assembly: GCF_014205275.1. Classification (NCBI taxonomy): domain Bacteria; kingdom Bacillati; phylum Actinomycetota; class Actinomycetes; order Streptosporangiales; family Streptosporangiaceae; genus Sphaerisporangium; species Sphaerisporangium siamense. The sequence continues at coordinate 524,814 of NZ_JACHND010000001.1, read as the reverse complement.
ATGAGTTCGATCGTCATGTGCCACCTCGGTCGGGGTGCGCGGCCGCGGGGTCGGGCCGCCGGGAACGGCTGAAGGACGGGTGCGCCCGCTGGGCGTTCTCGATGGTGAAGGTCACCAGGTCGGGCCGGTAGCGGTCGTCGGAGTACTCGCACGGCTCGCCGGACTCGCCGGACGCGCGCCGCAGCTCGCGCAGTAGCGGCGCGCCCTCGGGGACGCCGAGCAGCGAGGAGTCGAGGGGATCGGCGGCGACGGCGTCGAAGACGTGCCGGGCGACGGCGAGGGCCACGCCCCGGGCCGCCAGGTAGGCGTAGACGGATCCGGAGCCGGGGTCGAAGTCGAACAGCAGCCGGCCGACCGGCTCGGCGAACGCGGTGCGCTCGATCATGGCGGGCCTGCCGTCCAGCAGGCGCAGCCGCAGCAGCTCGACCACGGGCTCGCCCTCGTCGATCTCCAGGGCGTCGGCGACCTCGGCGCGGGCGGGCCTGCGCGCGATCTCCAGCAGCCGCTGGCCGGGCACGCGGCCGAGGCTCTCGGCCCAGCGGGTGAACGACAGCAGCGTCTCGAACGGCTGCGGCACCGGGCCGCCGCGCACGACGGGGGGACGGCCCCGGCCGCCGCCGATCAGCCCCTCGGCGCGCAGCGCGGCGAGGGCCTGGCGCACCGGGCCGCGGGAGGCCGACCACTGGGCGCAGAGCCGCGACTCCGAGGGCAGCGGGTCGCCGGGGGCGAGCAGGCCGGCGGCGATGCGGCGGCGCAGGTCGTCGGCGATGCGCTGGTGCAGGGGGTCGTCCACGGCAGTTGACTATACAGGTCAGCGATGTCCACGCAAGGTGGCGATAGGCGGGTTCAACAGGGCAAATGAACGGCAGGCCAACATCGCCGGCGTGGGTTGACGGACGGTCGTCGGCTCAGAGAGCCTACTTGTCATGACAAATGGACTCCTCCGGCGGCCGGAGCGGGCCGACGTGGTCGTGGTGGGCGCCGGCATCGTCGGCCTCGCCCACGCCTGCGAGGCCCTCGCCCGGGGCAGGTCGGTCGTGGTCGTGGAACGCGACGAGCGCGCGGTCGGCGCGTCGGTGCGCAACTTCGGGCACGGCTGCGTCACCGCCCAGGACGGCACCGCGCTCGCCTACGCCAGGACGGCCAGGGAAACCTGGGTGCGCCTGGCGAGGTCGGCCGGGTTCTGGCTGCGCGAGAGCGGCACGGTGGTCCTCGCCCGGGCCGAGGACGAGATGGCCGTGCTGGAGGAGTTCCACGCGCTGCGCGGCGACGAGGCCGTGCCCCTGGACCGCGCGGGCGTCGAAGCCCGCGTGCCCGCGGGGCCGGACGTCGTCGGGGGCGCGTGGCTGCCCATGGACGTCCGCGTGGACCCGCGCGAGGCCGTCCCCGCGACCGCGGCCTGGCTCGCCGCGCGGGGCGTGCGCTTCCTGTGGGGCACGGCGGCCCTCGCCGTCGAGCCGGGCCTGGTCCGCACGAGCAGGGGAGACCTGGCGGCCGGCCACGTCGTGGTCGCCGTCGGGCACGACGTGGACCGGCACTTCCCCGAGATCGCCGACGAGGCGGGGCTGGTCCGCTGCGGCCTGCAGATGATGCGGGTGCGCGGCCCGGCGGCGGGCGCCGTGGACGCGGCCGTCCTCAGCGGGTTCTCGCTGATGAAGTACCCCGGCTTCGCCTCCTGCCCGTCGCTCTCCGCCCTCCGGGACCGCCTGACCGGCGGGCACGCCGAACTGGTGGCCGCCGGGCTGAACCTCATGCTCACCCAGCGCCCCGACGGCGACCTCACCGTCGGCGACACCCACACCTACGCCCGCACGCTCGACCCGTTCGGCCACGAGCACCTGGACGAGGGCATCCTCGCCCAGGTCGCGAACCTGCTCGGCACTCCGCTCACCGTGCGGGAGCGCTGGCGGGGCGTGTACGCCTCCGCGCCCGGCCGCGACTTCCTGGTCGCGACCCCGGCCCCGGGCGTCCGGGTGGTCTCGGTGACCTCCGGGGTCGGCATGACCACGGCGTTCGGGCTGGCCCCGGCGGTCCTGGACGGACTGCTCGCCTAGGTCTGCACGGCCGGGTTGCCGCGCCAGCGGGCCCGCGGCGCGACCTCCTCGCCCTTCATCAGGAAGGAGTCGGCGTCGAGAACCGCGCCCTCGCCCATGGTCACGCCGTAGTGGACGAGGGCCTTGGCGCCGATCGTGCATCCACCGCCGATCACGATGCGGTCGGACTTGAACGTGCCGTCCTCCAGGGAGTGGGCCTGGATCAGCGCCCCCTCCGACAGCGTGCAGTCGCCGCCGACGGACACCAGGCTCCGCTCGGGGATGTGGCAGCCGTCGTCGAACACCCGCGGCCCGAGGCGCACCCCCAGCAGCCGCCAGAGCAGGTTCTTGAACGGGGTGCCGTTGTAGACGTCCAGCAGGGACGTGCCGCTCAGCTTCCAGAACCGCTCGTGCCACCAGTAGTACGGCTGGTAGATCGAACAGAACCGCGGGCGCAGCGCGCGGAAGCCGGTCGCGGTGTGCTCCACCAGCGCCAGCAGGAGCGCGGAGAAGACCAGCGTGCACACCACGTCGACGGCGACGACGGCGGGGCCGAACCGCCCGTACAGGCTCGCCGCGATCATGGCGAGCAGCGTCGCGCCGAAGATGTAACCCCACCGGACCAGCAGGTACAGGCCGATGGTGATCGCGTTGTGCCGGTTCTTGGCCGCCAGGCGGCGGCGGAGCTCCTCCCCGGTCTTCATGTGGTCGAAGCGGCTGTCGCGCTGCACCGAGCGCGGGATCTCGAAGCACGGCGAGCCGAGCAGCCCGACGTCGCGCCGCACGGGCCCGTCCACCGGGACCATGACCTTGGTCGCGAGCAGGCAGTTGTCGCCCGCCCTGCTCTGCGACGGGTAGGCGACGTCGTTGCCGAGGAACGTCTGCTCGCCGATGGTCGCCGGGGACAGCCGGAACGAGGTGCCGGAGTAGTCCGCGTTGATCAGTGACAGCCCGTCGGAGACCATCGTGCCCGTCCCGACGGCGGCCAGGTACGGCGACTCGTGCTTGAGCTCAAGACCGAAGTTCGACCCCGTCTGGCTCGCCCGGGACAGGTCGTAGCCGAGGCCGCGCAGGAAGTGGACGATGAACGAGCTGTCGCCGAACATCCGCATGAGGAACGTCGTGTTGGTGAGGCGGCCGACGGTCCGGTGCGCCCAGTAGTGGAAGCCGTAGAGCGGGTAGACCCGGCCGGGCGTGAGCACGAGGTTCAGCAGCCGTGGAACGGTCATGACCAGGAGGAACACCGCGGCCACACCGCCGAGGAACAGCAGCAGCGACGCGGCGAGCGCCGCGTTGACCAGGCCCCACCCGGTCGTGCCGCGGCCGTCGAGCCCGGCGGGTTCGAGGACGAGCACACCGAGCAGGTAGGAGCCGGCCACGGTCAGCGGCATGGCCAGCAGCAGCGTGCCGAGCAGTTCCAGCAGGCAGAACCGGAACCGGCGCGCCACGCCGCAGGGGGCCGGGGGCGCCGCGCGGTAGTCGGCGCCGCCGGGCTGGGCGGGGGAGCCGTGCCAGCGTTCCCCGGCCGGCACGGTCTGGCCCTCGTGCAGCGAGGAGGAGTGGCCGAGCTGCGCCCCGTCCCCCATCCGCGTGCCGATGTCCAGGACGGTGAACTCGCCGACGAGCACGTCCCGGCCGAGCGTCACCGGCCCGGTCTCGATCATGCCCGCCCGGGCCCGGTAGCAGGAGAGGTACGCGTCCTTGCGGATCACCGTCCCCGCGCCCACGGTGAGCAGGTCGGTGCACACCGGGACCCGGCGCGAGAGGATCACCGCACCCGGGCCGATCCGCGCGCCGAGCGCCCTGAGGTACATCAGGTAGAGCGGGGACCCGGCGAACAGCACCATCGGGCTGTGGCGCACGAGCGTCTTGACCGTCCAGAACCGCAGGTAGGCGAGGGTCCAGACGCGGACGCGCCCGGGTTTCCACCGGCCGACCAAGGTCCACTTCGCCGCGACCGGCAGCAGCGACAGCCCGGCGAACAGTGCGCAGCCGCACGCCAGCGCCCGCAGGTAGAGCTCGGCCGGGTCGTCGGTGCCGTCGAGCCACGTGTAGCAGGCGGTCACCGCCAGCGCGCCGGCGTAGGCGTAGCCGAGGAACAGCAGCAGTTGCAGCACCCCGCACAGCAGGTACCGGGCCGTGCCGCCGCGCGGCGCCGCGAGCTCGGGCGCGCCGGGCTCGGCCGGCGCGAGAGCCGGGGCGGTCTCGGTGAGGGCCCTGGCCAGGCTCCGCACGGTCGGGTGCAGGTAGACGTCCTTCATCGACACCGGCGGCAGCGTGCCCTCCTCGCGCACCCGGGCGCAGAAGCGTGCCATGAGCATCGAGTTCGCGCCGAGCCCGTCGAAGAAGTGGTCGTCGACCGAGACCTGGTTCTGGTGGACGACCCGCGCCAGCGTGTCGGCGAGGATCTTCTCCGCGACCGTGCCCGGCGCCGCGTACGGGGTCCCCGAGGACGTGCCCCGGGGCCCGGTGGGGGCGGGGAGGCCCGCGCGGTCGGCCTTGTCGCTGGGCAGCATGGGGACGGCCGCCAGCCGTTCCAGGTACGCGGGGATCATGTAGCGGGGAAGGCGGCGGCGCAGGTGCGCGTAGATCTCCTCCCGGTCCGGGCCGGGGGCGTCGCCGCCCGCGCTGTAGTAGGCGACCAGTTCGGACACGCCGGGCTCCGGCTCGTGGGTGCCGGCGACCGCCTGGGCGACGCCGGGCACCTCCAGCAGCACCGCCTCGATCTCCGCCAGCTCCACCCGGTACCCGTGGATCTGCACCTGGCCGTCGATGCGGCCGTGGTACTCGATCTCGCCGTCCTCGGTGACCCTGCCGAGGTCCCCGGTCCGGTAGATGCGGCCCGACGGGTTGTCCGGAAGGCCCGCGAAGTCGGGGACGAACGCCCGCGCGGTCAGGTCGTCCCGGTTCAGGTACCCCCGGGCGAGTCCGACGCCCGCGATGCCGATCTCGCCGAGCTCGCCCGGCGGCAGCACGCGGGGCCGGTCCGGGTCGAGGATCACCACGGAGTAGGTGGGCAGGGGCACGCCCAGGGTCACCGGCCTGCCGGGGTGCAGCGTGGTCCAGGTCGCGGTGACCGTGGCCTCGGTCGGCCCGTACACGTTGAGGAACCTGCGGCCGGGGCGGTGCCAGCGCCGCACGAGGTCGGGCGGGCACGCCTCGCCGGACACCAGCAGGAAGCGCAGGCCGGGCACGTCCTGGTCCAGCGTGGCCAGCAGCGTCGGCACGCAGCACAGCGCGGTCACGCCGCGGTCCTGGAGGAACTCGCGCAGCTCACGGCCGACCAGGCTCGTGCCCGGCGGCTTGGGCACCAGCGTGGCCCCGGACATCAGCGGCACCCAGATCTCCTCGACCGAGAAGTCGAAGGCGATCGTCATGCCCTGGTACACGCGGTCGTCGCGCCGCAGCCCGTACGCCTCGGCGGCGACGCGCACGAAGTTGCAGATGGAGGCGTGCTCGACCGCCACCCCCTTGGGGCGGCCGGTGGAGCCGGAGGTGTAGACGATGTAGCACAGGTCGTCGGGACGCTCGCCGCGCTCCTCGCGGGTCAGGCGCCGGCCGTCCTCGGCGGCGACGGCGTCCTCGGCCTCGTCCAGGCACAGCGCGACGGCTCCGGGGACGCGGTCGCGCAGGTGGGAGAGGGTGAGCACCAACCGCACCGCGGCGTCGCCGAGGATGTGGGCGAGCCGGTCGGCGGGGTAGCCGGGGTCGAGCGGCACGTACGTCGCGCCGATCTTGAGCACGGCGAGCATGCCCTCGTAGGCCGGGGCGCCGTGGTCGAAGAGCAGCGCGATCCTGTCGCCGGGACGCGCGCCGCGCCGGGCGAGGTGGCGGGCGAGCCGGTTGGCCCGGGCGTCCAGCTCGTCGTAGGTGAGCGGGACGCCGTCCGCGTCCACGGCGACGCCGCCGCGGCGCTCGGCCCGCAGCCGGTCGCACATCTCCTCGAAGAGGACCTCCAGCCGGTCCCGCCCGCGTCCGGGCCGTCCGGGCCGCCCCATGCCCGCCGGGGCGGACACGGTCGAGCTCCGGACGTCCCTGCCGCGCCCGGCGGGCCACCACGGCCGCCGGGCGTCCTCGACATCGGCCTGTCTGGTCATGCTGCCTCCGTCACCCCAGGTGCGCCTTGTCGCGGTCCTCAGGCCGCCACCGGGCAGCACTCCTCGATGGCGTCGATCAGGATGGAGCAGGCGGTGTCCACCACGTCGGCGGTCACGTTGAGCGGGGGAAGGATCCGGATCACGCAGTCGTCGCGCCCGCCGACCTCGATGACCAGGCCCCGGCGCAGCGCGGCGGCCTGCACGCGGCGGGCCGCGTCGGTGGCGGGGGTGCCGTCCCGCGGGCCGGCCAGCTCGACGCCCCACATCAGGCCGGCGCCGCGCACCTCGCGTACCCACGGGTTCTTCTCGGCCAGCGGGGCCAGCAGCCCGGCGACCTGGTCCCCGCGCCTGCGCACGTTGCCGAGCACGTCGTCGCGGCGGATGATCCGCACGGCCTCGGCCCCGGCCGCGAACGCGAGTTGGTTGCCGCGGAAGGTGCCGATGTGCGCGCCGGGCTCCCAGACGTCGAGCCGACGGTCGTACAGGATGACCGCGACGGGGACGCCGATGCCGCTCAGCGCCTTGGAGGCGACGATCACGTCCGGCTCGACGCCGTAGCGCTCGAAGGCGAACCACGTGCCGGTGCGCCCGCCGCCGGTCTGCACCTCGTCCACGATCAGCGGGATGTCCAGCTCGCGGGTCAGCTCCCGGACGCGCCGGACGAACTCGGGCCGGGCCGGGACCGCGCCGCCCTCGCCCTGCACCATCTCCATGATCACCGCGGCGGGGCGGCCGACGCCGCCGTTGCCGTCCCTGAGCGAGCGTTCGAGGTAGGAGGCGCAGTTGGTGTCGCACGTCTCCGGGGCCAGGTCCAGCGGGCAGCGGGCGCAGTAGGAGTAGGGGAAGAAGTGGACGCCCGGCACGCCGTCGGCGACCGGCGCCTTCTGCCGCACGAGGCCGCTGACCGCCATCGCCGCGTGGCCGCTGCCGTGGAAGGCGCCCTGGAAGGCGACGACGCCGCCGCGCCCGGTCGCGGTCTTGCACAGCTTGAGCGCGGCGTCGACGGCGTCGCCCCCGGTGGGGCCGCAGAAGTGCAGCTTCATGCGGTCGCGCAGCGGCTCGGGCAGCATGGACAGCTGGGCCTCGGTGAACGCGTCCTTGGCGGGGGTGGGGAAGTCGAGGCCGTGGGTGAGCCGGGTGAGCTGCGCCGTCACGGTCCGCACCAGCTCGGGGTGGTTGTGCCCGAGCGAGAGCACGCCCGCGCCGGTCAGGAAGTCGATGAAGACGTTGCCGTCGACGTCGCGCAGGAAGCTGCCGGAGGCGTCGGCGACGGCGATGGGCAGCCGCCGCGGGTACGTGCGGGCGTTGGACTCGCGCCGGTCCTGCCGGGCGAGCAGTTCCGCCGAGCGCGGGCCGGGCAGGTCGCCGCCAACGCTCGGGCGCACGAATATGTCGTCTTTGGCGCTGCGCTCGGCGAGACTCATCGAGACTCTCCTCCCAAGGGTGCGGACGTGCTCGTTCCTTTCAAAGGCGTAGCGGCGTGCCGCGGGTCATGCTCACCATTACAGATTAACCAGGCATTTCGGAAGTCCTGCCCCGGGGACCGGTCAGGGAAGCGACGCCGCGGTGCCCGGCGACGCGACGGCGTTCGCGCCAGGACGGCATGGCAGGCGCGAGCCGGGAAGTCGCGCGGAATTCGCCGCGATAAAGCTCGCCGCCGGTAAACCGATGCCCAAGGCAGGCGGTCACGGGCGATGGTCCGTCCAGCTCAGCGGCCATACGCCCGGCATAAGCCACGCGTGCTCGCCGGTGGTCGATCTTCGGGGTAACGCGGCGAACGCCCATCTTCGGCAATCGGGACAATGCCGTGGACGCCAGCAGCGGGGTCGGCGGGTAAAACAAAACCCGGGCGGCAAAACGGTGACGTAAAAGGGGTGTGTGTGGCGGCGCGGAAGGGCTCCATCAAAGCCCGGTCATGGGACGGCGGCGGCCCCGTTCCAGGGTTTTCCAGAAAGGCCCGCGGCGCTCACGGGCCTTTCTCCACGCGGGCTCGCCGGGAAACCGCCTTTCCGCGCCGATGACCGGGCCCGGCGCCATTCCTTGCCGGCACGCGGGCGGGCGGGGGCCGGGTGGCCGGTCTCCAGGGCAACCCTTGATCGTGTGGCCGGATCCGCTGATCTTTGGTGTGGTCTTCGTAGATTCGTGCGTGACCCGCGCCCGCGGACCGCCCCGGCCGCCCGAGAGGCGAAGATGGGGACATGCGGGCGTCCCGGTTGATCTCGGCGGTGTTGCTGCTGCAGTCGCGCGAGACGATGACGGCCACCGAACTGGCGCGCGAGCTGGAGGTCTCGCCGCGCACGATCGTCCGCGACATGACGGCGCTGTCCGCCGCGGGCGTGCCCGTCTACGCCGACCGGGGCCGCCACGGCGGCTACCGCCTCGTCGGCGGGTACCGCACCCGGCTCACCGGCCTCAGCCGCCCGGAGGCCGAGGCGCTGTTCCTGTCCGGGCTCACCGGTCCGATCCACGACATGGGGCTCGCCGACGCGGTGTCCTCCGCCCGCCTGAAGGTCCTCGCCGCGCTCCCGCCCGGCCTGCGGGACGCCTCCGCGCGGGCCGGGCAGCGTTTCCACCTCGACATCCCCGGGTGGTTCGCCGACGCCGAGCCGCCGCCGCTGCTCGCGGAGCTGGCCCGCGCGGTCTGGGAGGACCGGACCGTCGAGCTCGGGTACCGGCGCGGCGACCGCGAGGTGACCCGCGTGGCCCGGCCGTACGGGCTCGTGCTGAAGAGCGGCGTCTGGTACCTGGTGGCGCACGTCCCCGGCCCCGGCGAGCGGGCGACGGCCGAGGAGTGCAGGACCTACCGCGTGGACCGGGTCCTGCGGGTCACCCCCACCGGCGAGCGGTTCACCAGGGACGACACGTTCGACCTGGCGCGGTTCTGGGACGCCGGGGTGGCAGGGTTCCGCGCCGCGCTGCTCGGCGAGCGGATCACCGTGCGGCTCACCGCCACGGGCGTGCGCGCGCTGCGGTACGCCGTCGAGCCGCCCGCGGCCGGGGACGCCCTGGCCTCGGCGGGCGAGCCCGACGCGCGGGGCCGGGTGGTCGTCCGCCTGCCCGTCGAGTCGGTCGAGGTGGCCTACACCGTACTGCTGCGGCTCGGCCCGGAGGCCGAGGTCCTGGACCCTCCTGAGCTGCGCGCCCGCATGGGCGAGGCCGCACGGCGCATGGCGGCGCTGTACGGCGAGGCCGGCGGTCAGCGGTAGGCGGCGACGTCCGCCGGGCTGCCGTCGTCGATGTACCTCCACGCGTCGGGACGGCTGCCGTCCACGTCGGTGAAGCCGTACACCGTCACGTACACCGTGGCGCCCGCCGCGCCGAGTTCGCGCGCGATGCCCCGTCCGGCGCCGCGCGTGCCCCCCGCGACCAGCGCCACCTTTCCCGTCAGCGGTCGTGTCGTCGTCATGGGACCGATGCTGGCACCGATACACGACATCCTCTGTCCTCTTTTCCGGGCGACCTGGGGCTACCCGGGTACATCAAAGCTTTGCGCTCCCCTGGGGGTATCGGTGCTCAGCGGGGGGCGGAGCGATCGTTAGCAGGCATAGCCTGTCTTATGCCGACCTGCGTGCTGGGCGCGCTCAGGTCGGCGTGAGGCACGGGTGAGCGGCACATGACAGTGAGCACCTCCAGAACCCGGCGGACACGCGGGATCCCCGCCGAGGTGACGAGTTTCGTGGGGCGCCGGCGGGAGGTGGCCGAGATCAGGTCACTGCTGGCGAAGTCCCGCCTGGTCACCCTGACCGGGGTCGGAGGCGTCGGCAAGACGAGGCTGGCCGCCCGCGTCGCGGCCGAGGTGGGCCGCGCCTTCCCCGACGGCGTCTGGCTCGCGGAGCTGGCCACGCTCGACCATCCGGACCTGCTCGCGCAGACCCTGACCGACGTGCTGCGGCTGCGCGAGGGCTCCGGCGGCTCCAACCTCGACCGGCTCGCCGACCACCTGGCCGACAAGAAGGCGCTGCTGATCCTCGACAACTGCGAGCACATCCTCCACGAGTGCGCCGTGCTGACCGAGGAACTGCTCGCCTGCGCGCCCGAGCTGCGGGTGATCGCCACCAGCAGGCAGCCGCTGCACATCGGCGGCGAGCGGACGATGGCGGTGCTCCCGCTTCCCCTCCCCGAGGCCGGCGGCCGGCCGCTGTCCGTCGACGCGCTCGCTCAGGTGGACGCCGTGCGGTTGTTCGTCGAGCGGGCCGAGGCCGTGCTTCCCGAGTTCGCGGTCACCGAGGCAAACCGGGACGCCGTGGAACGGATCTGCCGCCGCCTGGACGGGATCCCGCTGGCCATCGAGCTCGCGGCCGTACGGCTGCGCGCCCTGTCGCTCCGGCGACTGCTCGAAGGGCTGGACGACAGGTTCCGGCTGCTCGCCTCGGGGTCCAGGGCGGTGCCGCCCCGGCACCAGACGCTGCGCGCCATGGTCGACTGGAGTCACGAGCTCTGCACCGAGCCGGAACGGCTGCTCTGGGCCCGCGCCTCGGTGTTCGCCGGCGGCCTCGACCTGGAGGCGGCCGAGGCGGTCTGCTCCGGCGACGGCATCGCCCGCGAGGACGTCATGGACCTGGTCAGCGGGCTGGTGGAGAAGTCCGTGCTGCTGCGCGAGGAGCATCCCGGCGAGGTCAGGTACCGCCTGCTGGAGACGATCCGGCAGTACGGCAGGGACCGGCTCGCGGAGTCGGGGGCCGAGGAGGAGCTGCGCCGCCGTCACCGCGACTACTACCGCGACCTGGCGCGCCAGGCGTACGACCACCGGTTCGGCGGCGCCCAGATGGAGTGGCTGACCCGGCTGCGGCTGGACCACGCCAACCTGCGGGCCGCGCTCGCCTCCTACGCCGAGGACGCAGGGCCGGAGGAAGCGCGCGACGGCCTCACCATGGCCGCCGACCTGCTCTTCCACTGGAGGACCGGCCACCACGTCCGCGAGGGACGCCGCTGGCTCGACCGCGGGCTGACGTTCGTCGCCGAGCCGGGCGAGCCGCGCGCCCGCGCGCTGTGGAACGCCGCCTGGCTCGCGATCATCCAGGGCGACTTCGCGGCGGCCGTCGCGATGCTGGAGGAGAGCCGCCACATCGCCGAGGAGCTCGGCCTGGACGGGGTGCTCGCCTACGTCACGCTGCAGTCGGGCATGGTGGCGCTCCACCAGGGCGACACGGGAGTCGCCGCCAAGATGTTCGAGGAGTCGCTCGCCGGGCACCGCGCCGCCCGCGAGGAGGTCGGCCAGGTGATGGCGCTGAACCGGCTGTGCCTGACCTGCTCCTTCGAGGGCGACTCCGAACGCGCCGTGGCCTACGGCGAGGAGGCCCTGCAGATCTGCGACGCCAGGGACGAGACCTGGCAACGGGCGTACGCCATGATGGTGCTCGGCGTCGAGGCCTGGCGGCAGGGGGACTGCCCCCGCGCCGCCGAGAGCGTGAAGCAGGGCCTGCGCGTCGCCGGCCCGCTGGACGACTGGCTCGGCGTCGGACTCTGCCTGGAGGTGCTGGCCTGGATCGCCACCGGCGCCGGCGCCCACGAGCGGACCGTCCGGCTGTTCGGGGCGCTGGCCGCCATCTGGCGGGCCGTGGGAACGCCGCTTCCGGGGTTCGGGCATCTGGGCCGCTACCACGAGGAGACGGAGGCACGGGCCCGCGCCGCGCTCGGCGAGCCCGCCTACCGCGCCGCGTTCACGCAGGGGGTCCGCATGTCCCTGGAGGAGGCGCTGACCTACGCCGTCGAGGAGCCGGCGTGCCCCGCCGCGCCCGAGCGCGAGCCGGAGCGGGCGCCGTCCCCGCTGACCCGCAGGGAGACCGAGATCTCGGGGCTCGTCGCCGAAGGGCTGAGCAACAAGGAGATCGCCGCGCGGCTGGTGATCGCCCAGCGCACGGCGGAGGGGCATATCGAGCACATCCTGAGCAAGCTGGGCTTCCACTCGCGGGCGCAGATCGCGGTGTGGGTCGCCGAGCAGCGGCGCGCCTACGAGGGCCGCGAGGACGGCTCCGGGTCCTGACGCCGATTCCGGCACGAGCGATCTCGACCGCTGCCGGGCCTCGTCTGGAAGGTGCGGGACGCCGGGGCTGAACGGTGTGGGCGGTCCGTCAGCCCCGGCGTCACCGCCGGGGGAAGCGGGGGAGCAGGGGGAGCAGGGGGAGCAGGGGAAGCCAAAGGGAGGCCAAGGGAAGCGGGGCCGGAGAGCGCTTGCCCGTCAGGCCGCGAGAACGATCAGTACGGCAGCGTGCGGCCGGACGGCGTCCGCAGGTCCAGGGGGTGATCGGCGGCGCGGACCCGTTGCCGTCGCACCCGCACACGCCGCGCCTGCGGCTTCGCGCCCGTGGTCCTCGGGACCGCGCCCCGGTCACCGGGCTCGTGGGTCTCGCTCATCGCTCGTCTCCCCTCCTCTCCCGCGCTCACGGCCGTCGATGATGATCGGTGAGGCGTCACGCCGCCCGTGCGGCGGTTGCGGGCGCCTTCACGCGCCCGTCTCCGCGGCGGGCAGCTCGAACCAGACGACCTTGCCCGTGGACATGCGGTAGCTTCCCCACGCCGTGGAAAGCGCTTCCATGAGGTACATGCCACGACCGCCCTCGTCGCCGTCGTGCGCCTCGCAGACGCGCGGCAGCGTGGGATTGGTGTCCTGCACCTCGCAGCGGATCGTGTCGTGCTCCAGCGACAGGGTCATGACCGCGCCCCACGAGTGGCGCATCGCGTTCGTGACCACCTCGCTGACGAGCAGCTCGGCGACGTCGGCGTCGCCGACGCCCCAGGAGGCCAGCCGGCGGCGCAGCCTCCTGCGCGTCATCGGCACGATGGCCGCGTCCGGGACCAGCACCCACGTCGCCTGCCTGCCGGACCGCCCCGGCGGGCAGGCATGGAGCACCACGCCGGTGCGCACCTTGACGTTCGCCGTGTTCGCCGTGTTCGCCGTGTTCTCGGTGAGCGCCGCCGTCATGCCGCCCGCCCGGCGGACGCGTGTCCGTAGACACATCGGTGGACGGGGACGATGCGGCCGTCGGGCAGCAGGTCGCCGGTGTCGTCGAAGACCACCACGCCGTTGCACAGCAGCCCCCACCCCTGCTCGGGGTGGAACGCGACCAGCGCGGCGGCCTCGCGATCGATGGCGTCCGCGGACGGGCACTTAGGTTGGTGTTGACACATGGCTTGTACCTGATCCGGTTGGTCTCTGCGTGGCTTTCTTTGCCAACACGTCGAGCATCTCCCGACGCGCCCATACCTAGTAACGGGATAACTACCCCCATAGGTACCCATTCCTCCCAAATGGGTACCGATTCTTTACCCTGGGGTCGTCGCGCTAGGGGAGCCCATGACCCGGGAACCCCTGTGGGAAAGCGTTTCCCGCACAGGACGTGATGACGAGGCCGTGACGACCACATGACGGCACGATGGCGGCACCACGGTGAACCCGGGGAGGTGCCCGCTCCGGTCGCCGGAGCGGGACCGTGATCGACCGAGCCGCGCGGGGAGGGTCAGAGGGCCTGCAGGCCCTGGATCACCTCGCGCAGGATGCGTTCCTCGGGAAGCTGGGACACGCTGGCCGGGGGCCGTACGGTGACGAGCTTCTGGTCGCGCAGGTCGCCCAGCAGGACGCGGACCACGCCGAGCGAGAGCCCGCTCTCGGAGGCCAGGTCCACCACCGACATGGGCTCGGCGCACATGCGCAGGATGTTCAGGTGCTCGGGGCTCAGCCCGGGAACCGGCGGCGCTCCGGGGACGACCCTGACGATCGCCACCATGTCGAAGGCGGGCCCGCTGGGACGGGTGCGGCCGCGGGCGACGGTGTAGGGGCGGATGATGGGACCGGCGTCCTGGTCGAGCCACCGGTCACCGGCGTCGTTCACGTCCCGTCCTCCTCTCCGTCACGCGCACGCTGCCATCCTGCCCGGAACGAGGAGAACATGTCAGGGGAAGGCCCGGCGCCTTCGTCCTCGCGGGCGCCTCCGCCGAGGTCGACCGGCGGTTCAGGGGCCTGGCGGAGCTGCGGGGCCAGGTTCGCCTGCCGCACGCGGTGCGGGAGGCCCGCGCCGCCCTTGCGCGGGGCCGCCGTGGGCGCCGGGCCCTCGGAAGCGCCGCCGCCCATCGCCGGGGCCGGCCCGCTCGCCCGTCCTTCCCCGGCGCGCGCCACCGCCATGCCGGTCTCGGGCGCGCCGCCCGCCCGGCCGTCCGCGGGCTCCAGCGATGGGAACCGCTCCATCGGGTACCGGCCGCGCGGCGCGGCGCCGGCCGAGGTGACCAGCTCCTCGGGGATGAGGACGATCGCCGTCGTGCCGCCGTACGGGGAGACGCGCAGGGACACCTTGAGGCCGCGCCGGGCGGCCAGCCGGCCGACGACGAACAGGCCGAGCCGGTCGCTGTCGGCGAGGTCGAACTCCGGCGGGTGGGCCAGCCGCTCGTTGATCTGCTCCATCTCGTCGACGGTCATGCCGAGCCCCCGGTCCTCGACCTCGATCGCGAACCCGCGGGCCACCCGCTCGCCGCGCACCTCGATGTACGTGTGCGGCGGCGAGAAGATCGTGGCGTTCTCCACGAGCTCGGCGAGCAGGTGGATGACGTCGGTGGCGGCGTTGCCGCTCAGCGCCGTCTCCTCGGGCATGGCGACGTGGACGCGCAGGTAGTCCTCGACCTCCTCCACCGCGGCGCGCACGACGTCGAACATCGGCACCGGGGTGCGCCACCCGCGCCCGGGGACGGCCCCGGACAGGATGATCAGGCCCTCGGCGTGCCGGCGCATGCGCGTGGTGAGGTGGTCGATGCCGTACAGGCTCTCCAGCAGCTCCGGGTCGGTGACCTTGCGCTCGATGGCGTCGAGCATCGAGAGCTGGCGGTGCAGCAGCGACTGGTTGCGCCGGGCCAGGTTGAGGAACACCTTGGAGACGCCCTTGCGTATCTCGGCCTGGCCGACGGCGGCCTCCACGGCGGTCGTCCGGACGGACGTGAACGCGTGCCCGAGGCTGACGATCTCCTCGGTGGTGCCCGAGGGGATCGGCGGGGTCTCCGCCGGGACGTCCACGTCCTCGCCCTGGCGCAGCCGCCCCACGATTCCCGGGAGCCTGCGGTGGGCCAGTTCGAGCGCCGCGCCCTGCAGGTCCACCAGCTCGGCGGTGAGGCGCCGGCCGAAGCGGAAGCAGACCCACAGCGAGACGCCGATGCCGAGCAGGCCGAGCGCCGCGGCGACGCCGATCCGCCACAGGATGGCCACGGCCAGGGGTCGGGCGCGGTCGGTGATCTGCCGGGCGGCCACGCCGTTCTGCCGGTCGAAGACGGCGGTGATGGCCTTGACGCTCGACCCCCAGTTCGCCGAGGCCGCGGGCAGCGGCCGGCCGGGCGTGACGTCCTGCGCGACCTGGTCCTCGATCGAGACGAACTTGGTGTACGCGGGGGAGTTCTGCAGGACGAGGTACGGCTGGCGCAGCTCGTCGTCCAGGAGCTGGAAGCCCATGTCGTAGAGCAGGCGCCGCTTGGTGACCATGGCCGTGAACGCGGCGCGTTCCTCGCTGGTCATCGTGCCGGTCCCGGTGGCGCTCGCGATCAGGGCGGCCTGCTGCCACATCAGGTCGCGGCTGCGGTCGATGAGCGTGACGGCCCGGGTCGGCGGGCCGAGCTCCGGGTCGCCCGCCAGGCGCACGCTGTCGTAGACCCGGCCGATGGCGTCGGAGATCAGGTCGTAGGAGTCGAGCGTGAGCAGGGGCGTGAACGTCCGGGCGTCGACGCGGGCCCGGATGTCGGGCAGTCGCCGCGTGACGGTGATCAGCTCGATCGCCCGCCGGTAGACCGGCATGTCCTGGGCCCGCTGGACGCCCTCGGCCAGCGCCCGCCGCTCCAGCAGGGCGCGGGCCTGGTCGGTCCTGGCGCGCTGGGCGTCCAGGGCGGTGCGATCGCCGGCACGCGAGCCGAGGTAGGCCAGGGACTCGTAGCGCTCGTGGTGGAGCTGCGACGAGAGCTGCCCGGCCGGTGTGATCACGTTGTCGTAGACGGACCGCACGCGCAGGAGGTCGAGACCGCTCTGGACCGTGAGGGTCGCCGCGAACGCCCAGATCCCGATCAAGGAGATCAGTGGAACCAGAACCAGGGCCAGGATCTTGAACTTGATGGATCTCTTACGCCCACCCATGAGACCTCACTGGGGACCGCATCGTTACGCAGGGGTAATCGGTGGCGAAACAGTACCAACGTGAGTCCGGTGTAGACAGATCCATTTATTAACGAATCAGGGCTTATTTCCGAGATGGTACGGGGGTTGGTTGCGCATACTGTCTGATTGTCAGACAATCTTGGCCATGCCATCCCTCCCTGGCGCCGCCGGTCCGGTCGCGGTCGTCGCCGCCGCCGTCCTGTGGGGCACGGCCGGCACGGCGGGCGCGCTGGCCGGCGTCGGCGACCCCGTCGCGCTGGCGGCGGCCCGGCTCGTCATCGGCGGCCTGGTCCTCGCGACGGCCACCGCCCCCGCCGTCCGCCGCGCGTTCGCGGGCGGGCACAGGCTGCCGCTGGCCGTCTCCGCCGTCGCCGCGGCGGCCTACCAGCTCTGCTTCTTCGGCGCCGTCTCCCGCACCGGGGTCGCCGTCGGCACCGTGGTGGCGATCGCCAGCGCTCCCGTCTTCACCGGCCTGCTGGCGTGGGCGTACGACCGCGCCCGTCCCGGCCGTCGCTGGAGCCTCGCCACCGCCGCCGCGGTCGCCGGCTGCGCCGCCCTCGTCCTCGGGGGCCGCGCCGTGGGCGCCGACCCGCTCGGCGTGCTGCTCGCCCTGACCGGAGGCTTCCTCTACGCCTTCTACGCGGTCGCCGCCTCGCGCGCGATCCGCGCCGGCGCGCCGTCCGGCGGGGTGATGGCCGTGCTGTTCGGCGGCGCGGGGCTGCTCCTGGCGCCGATCCTGCTCTGGCGGGGCACGGCGTGGCTCGGCGACCCGCACGCCCTGCTCACCGTCGTCTACCTCGGCTGCGCCACGACCGCGCTCGCCGCCGTCCTGTACGGCAGGGGACTGCGCGCCACGCCGGTCGCCAGGGCCGCGACCCTGACGCTCGCCGAGCCCGCCGTGGCGGCCCTGCTCGGCCTGCTGATCCTGCACGAGCGGCTCGGCGCCGTCTCGTGGGCGGGCCTGGCCCTGCTCGGCGTCGCCCTGGTCGTCGTGGCGCTGCCCGAACCCGCCAGGCCCGCTCCCGCCGGGTCCGCCGTCACGGCACAATCGTCGGCGTGAAACTGCGCCCCGTCTCGACGGTCGACGCCCTCGCGGACGCGTTGCGCCGGCGCGTGCTCTCCGGCGAGATCGCCCCCGGCACGCCGCTGCCCGAGCAGGAACTGTCCGGTCTGTACGGGGTGGCGCGGCCGACCGTCCGCGAGGCGCTGGCCGTCCTCGTCCACGAGGGGCTGCTGCGGCGCGAGCGCAACCGCAGCGCCTACGTCCCCGAGGTCACCGTGGCCGATCTGGCCGACCTCATGGACGTCCGGCGCCCCCTGGAGGACCTGGCGGCCACCCGCCTGGCCGGCCGCCGGGTGGAGCCCGCCTACGCCGCCCTGGCGCGCATGGCGGCCCTGCCCGGCGAGGCGCCGTGGGCGGACGCCGTCGCCGAGCACGTGGCGCTGCACGAGGAGCTGATCCTCGCCGTGGGCAGCCCGCGCCTGGAGCGGCTGTACGGCGCGCTGGCGGCCGAGATCCGCCTCGGCCTCGTGCGACTGCGCGGCGTCTACCACGAGCGGGCGAAACTGGTCGCCGAGCACCAGGCGCTGCTCGACGCCATCGCCGCAGGTCCCGCCGAGGCCGCACGCCGGGCCATGGCGGCCCATCTCGATCACTCCTGGGGTGCTCCTTAGCCGCTTCTCTTGCGGGGACGGCTCGTCAGTCGTCACAATCGCGCCCATGCACGGCAACTCAGTGCCGGACTCCTACGTGTACGTCACCGAAGAGGGCGTCACCCGTCACTACGCCGACGGCAGCGTCGAGGCCCTCGCGTGGGAGGACGTGGTCGAGGTCCGCGTCGGCGGCGTCACCGAATCCGACATCCTGATCGTCCTGCTCGACCGCGACGGGGAGGGCTGCGTGGTGCCGCGCTCCGCGACCGACGCGACGTTCCTGGCCCGGCTGCGCTACCTGCCGGAGTTCGACCTCGAACGGCTGAGCGACGCGTTCACGGCCGCGCACGCCTCCCGGCCGGCGAGCGCCGGCTACGTGGTCGTCTGGCGCAGCCCCGACCCGCCGTCCCCGCTCCCCGACCTGGAGTACGACTAGGGCGTGTTTCGAAGACAGGTGAGCCAGTCGTTGATGGCGGCGATGTGGGCGGTGGCCTCGTAGCGGACGGCGAGTTTGTCGTACCTGGTTGCGATGGCACGGTTGCGTTTGAGCAGGTTGATGCCGCATTCCACGGCGTGGCG
Organism: Sphaerisporangium siamense; assembly: GCF_014205275.1. NCBI lineage: Bacteria > Bacillati > Actinomycetota > Actinomycetes > Streptosporangiales > Streptosporangiaceae > Sphaerisporangium > Sphaerisporangium siamense. Next base: position 506,332 of record NZ_JACHND010000001.1, on the reverse strand, counting down.
GGCGCGGTAGAGCGCCGGGTCGAACTGTGGAGGACGGCCGCCGCGGCTGCCGCGCCGCAGCCGGGCGGCGATCCGGTCGGCAGGCTCAGGGATGACGCACCCGATCCGGCGCCGGCGCAAGTGAGCACGGATCGCCCGCGATGAGTACGCCTTGTCGGCCAGCACCACATCGGGCCGGGTACGAGGCCGCCCCGGTCCCGGCCGGGACACGCCGATCCCGGCCATGACCGCGTCGAACTGCGGTGCATCCCCGCGTTGCCCGGCCGTCACCACCAGCGACAGCAACCTTCGGCCCCGCTCACACGCCAGGTGCAGCTTGGTCGACAACCCGCCCCGCGAGCGCCCCAGAGCGTGATCGGCCGGCTCGGTCCGCACCCCGCCAGGCGGTTCGGCCTGCAACGTCGCATCCTTGCGAGCACCGGCCGCGTGCTGGTGCGCACGCACGATCGTGGAGTCCACCCCGACCTGCCAGCCGATCAGCTGTGCGGCATCGGCCATCGCCTGCAGGCCGGTCACGATGCCGTACCAGGCGCCGGAACGCTGCCAGCGGCGAAACAACCCGTACACCGCCTGCCAGGAGCCGTAACACTCCGGCACATCCCGCCAGGGCGCTCCCACCCGTGCCCGCCAGCGGATCCCATCGATGAGCTGCCGCTTGCTCCACTTCGACGGCCGTCCTGATCTCCTTGGCGCGGGCAGCAGCGGCTCCAGGCGTGCCCATTGCGCATCGGTCAGGTCAAACCGCCTCGTCACCGCTAAGGTGGCCACGAGGTCTCCGGTGTGAAGGTTCTTCTTGGTCGATCAACCTTCTATCGGAGACCTCACTGCATGTCCGGACATGACACGCCGTCACACAGCGGACTTCGAAACAGGCCCTAGCGCCGGCCCGGTCGCGGATCGGCGCGGGCGGCGCCGATCAGGGCCGTGACCAGGCCGGACGCCGTCGGCGTGCCGTCGGACATGTACGGAACGCGGCCAGGGGGGCCGCCTACATGTGTTTGGACCGTTCCGTCAAGGGAGTCGCCGAGACCCGCGTGAGGCCGATTGTGGCCAATGCCCCCCTATTTCGTTTGTTACTGACGATCTTTAGTATTTGTACGGGTACCCACGCTCCTGATGTTTCGGAGCCATGTGTCAACCAAAGGGACGCGATGGCCGTCTGGTACTTAGGTCTGACAGGAGCAGAGCAGGGGTAAGCATGAGGGTGGGGTTGCAGGAGCGTTCCGTCGCGCTTCTCGACACGGGCCCGCTGACGGCGTCGAGCATATGGACGCGCTCCTATATGCGGGCTCTCCTCGCCGGTGACATGGCATGCGCCATGATCGCGTGCGAGGTCGTGATGGGGTTCAGGCTTTGGGTGGGGGCCTTCATCCCATGGTCGGAGTTGTTGTTCGGGTTCGGACTCGCGCTGGCCTGGCCCGGTGCCTTGGCACTGGCCGGCGTCTACCGCGAGAAGAGCCACGGCGAGGGCAGTGAGGAGTTCCGCGGGGTCTTCGACGGGGGGGTTGGGCTGATCGCCGCCGTGGCGATCGGCGCCTACGCCACCCAGGTGGACCTCGCGCGCAGTTACGTGATGGCCATGTTGCCGCTCGCGACGGCCCTCACGCTGGTGTTCCGCTTCCGCATGCGCAAGCGGCTGCACCGGCGCAGATCGGAAGGAGAGTATCTCCGGCGCGTGGTGGCCGTGGGCCACCGCACCGCCGTGCTCGACCTGGTCATGCAGTTCCGGCGTCAGCCGTACCACGGCATGCGGGTCGTCGCGGCGTGCCTGCCCCCCGGGCAGTTCCCCGGGAACGGGCTGGACATCGACGGCATCCCCGTCCTCGGGGACTTCGCCGACGTGGCCACCGTCGCCGACAAGGTGTCGGCCGACGCGGTGGCGGTCCTCGCGTGCCCCGAGCTGGACGGCGCCGCGCTGCGCCGCCTGGCCTGGAGCATCGAGACCAAGGGAACCGAGCTGTTCGTCGCCCCGGCGCTCATGGACGTCGCGGGCCCGCGCACGAGCATCCGCCCGGTCGCCGGGATGCCTCTGCTGCACGTGGAGCACCCGGAGTTCGACGGGGGGCGCCAGATCGTCAAGAGCCTGTTCGACCGGCTCGTGGCGACGGCCGCGCTCACCGTGCTGGCGCTGCCCATGCTCGTGATCGCGACGCTGATCCGGGTCACCAGCCCGGGCCCGGCGCTGTTCAAGCAGATCCGGGTGGGCCGCGACGGCCGCGAGTTCCAGGTCTTCAAGTTCCGCACGATGGTGCGGGACGCCGAGAAGCTCAAGCGCGAACTCGTTGACGACAACGAGTTCGACGGAGTGCTGTTCAAGATCAGGAACGATCCAAGGATCACCCGCGTGGGAGGCTTCCTGCGCCGGTACTCCCTGGACGAGCTGCCGCAGCTCCTGAACGTGCTGCGCGGCGAGATGTCGCTGGTCGGGCCCCGTCCGCCGCTGCCGGAAGAGGTGGCGCAGTACGGCACGGACGTCCGGCGCAGGCTCGTGGTCAAGCCGGGCATGACCGGCCTCTGGCAGGTGAGCGGTCGTTCCGACCTTTCTTGGGACGAATCCGTCCGGCTGGATCTCCGCTACGTGGAGAATTGGTCGCTGATCCTCGATCTGCAGATCCTCTGGAAGACATGGTCTGCCGTCACCCGTGGTGGAGGGGCTTACTAGTGAAGGCGCTCGTGCTCGCCGGAGGGTCCGGCACACGGCTCCGGCCGATCACCCACACCTCCGCCAAGCAGCTCGTGCCCGTCGCGAACAAGCCCGTGCTGTTCTACGGGCTGGAGGCCATCGCCGCCACCGGCGTCCGCGAGGTCGGCATGATCGTCGGCGACACCCACGAGGAGATCGAGGCCGCGGTCGGCGACGGCTCGGCGTTCGGGCTGGAGGTGACCTACCTGCGCCAGGAGGCGCCGCTCGGCCTGGCCCACGCGGTGCTGATCGCGCGGGAGTTCCTCGGCGGCGATGACTTCGTCATGTACCTCGGCGACAACTTCATCGTCGGCGGCATCGAGCCTCTGGTGCGGCGCTTCCACGAGGAGCGCCCGGCGGCGCAGATCATGCTGACCCGCGTCGCGGACCCACGGCAGTTCGGCGTGGCCGAGCTGGACACCTCCGGCCGGGTCGTCGGCCTGGAGGAGAAGCCGGCCGAGCCCAAGAGCGACTTCGCCCTGGTCGGGGTCTACCTGTTCAGCGCGGCGGTGCACGAGGCCGTCGCCTCGCTCAAGCCCTCGTGGCGCGGTGAGCTGGAGATCACCGACGCGATCCAGTGGCTCCTCGACGAGGGGCACCGGGTCGAGTCGACGATCATCTCCGGCTACTGGAAGGACACCGGCAACGTCGCCGACATGCTGGAGGTCAACCGGCTGCTGCTGGAGGACCTGGACCAGCGCCTGGACGGCGAGGTCGACGACGCCTCCGAGATCATCGGGCGCGTCGTGGTCGAGGACGGCGCCCGCGTCGACCGCTCGCGCATCGTCGGCCCGGTGGTCGTCGGGGCGGGCGCGGTGGTGCGGGACTCCTACATCGGCCCGTTCACCTCCATCGCGGAGGGGTGCCAGGTCGTGGACAGCGAGGTCGAGTACTCCATCTTGCTGAGCCGCGCGTCCATCCATGGAGTCCGCCGCATCGAGGCGTCCCTCATCGGGCGCGACGTCGAGGTCACGCCCGCTCCCAACACTCCCAGAGCCCATCGGCTGGTGCTGGGCGATCACAGCAAGGTGCAGATTAGCTCATGAGGGTTCTGGTAACCGGCGGCGCCGGTTTCATCGGGTCGCACTATGTCCGCACAGTGGTCACGGGAGGCTTCCCGTCGCTGGCAGGGGCGAAGGTCACGGTGCTCGACGCGCTCACGTACGCGGGGAACCTCGCGAACCTGGAGCCCGTCGCCGGCGCCTACGAGTTCGTCCACGGCGACGTCTGCGACGCCGGGCTGCTCGCCGACGTCGTCCCCGGCCACGACCTGGTCGTCAACTTCGCGGCCGAGTCGCACGTCGACCGGTCCATCGACGGGCCGTCGGCGTTCGTGCGCACCAACGTGCTCGGCACCCAGGCGGTGCTCCAGGCCTGCCTGGACGCGGGCGTGCAGAAGGTCGTCCAGGTGTCCACCGACGAGGTCTACGGGTCGGTGGACGTCGGCTCCTGGACCGAGGAGTCCCCGCTGCAGCCGCGTTCGCCGTACTCCGCGGCCAAGGCGGGCGGCGACATGCTCGCGCGCGCCTACGCCGTGACGTACGGGCTGCCGGTGTCGATCACGCGGTGCGGCAACAACTACGGGCCGTACCAGTACCCGGAGAAGGCGATCCCGCTGTTCGTCACCAACCTCCTGGAGCAGGGCACGATCCCTCTCTACGGGGACGGCGGCAACGTCCGCGACTGGGTCCACGTGGACGACCACTGCCGGGGCATCCAGCTCGTCGCCGAGCGCGGCGAGCCGGGCGAGGTCTACAACATCGCCGGCACGGCCGAGCTGAGCAACCTGCAGCTCGTCCAGCGCATCCTCGACGAGCTCGGCGCCGACTGGGGCGTGGTGGAGCGCGTGCCCGACCGCAAGGGGCACGACCGCCGCTACTCCCTGGACGACACCAAACTCCGCGCCATGGGCTACGCGCCCGGCACGGGCTTCGACGACGGCATCGCCGCCACCGTCCGCTGGTACGCCGACAACCCCTCCTGGTGGAAGCCGCTGAAGGGCGCTCGGTGAACCGTCTGCTCGTCACGGGCGCGGGCGGCATGCTCGGAAAGGCCGTGCTGGCCGGCACCGCGGTTGGCGCGGCCGGTGACCAGGGCTTCGAGAACGTCGAGGTCCTGGCGTTCGGCCGCGACCGGCTCGACCTGCGCTACCCCGACGGCGTGCGCGAGACCGTGCGCCGCGAGAAGCCCGACGTCGTCGTCAACTGCGCGGCCTGGACCGCCGTGGACGACGCCGAGACCCACGAGATCGACGCGCTCGCCGTCAACGGCAGCGGCGTGCGCGCCCTGGCCGAGGCGTGCGCCGACGTCGGCGCACGCCTGATCCACGTCTCCACCGACTACGTCTTCGACGGCACGGCCGCCGAGCCGTACCGCGAGGATGCCCCGACCGCGCCGATCAACGCCTACGGCCGCACCAAGCTCGCCGGGGAGCACGCCGTCCTGCGCGTGCTTCCCGGCGCCGGCTACGTGGTGCGCACCGCCTGGCTGTACGGCGCGGGCGGGCGCAACTTCGTCGACACGATGATCGGCCTGGAGGCCGCGCACCCCACCGTGAAGGCGGTGGACGACCAGATGGGCCAGCCCACCTGGACCGGCGACCTGGCCGCGCGGCTGCTGGAGCTGGCCCGCTCCGACGCCCCTCCCGGCGTCTACCACGGCACGAGCGCGGGCCGCGCCACCTGGTACGACCTGGCGCGCGAGGTGTTCGTCCTGCTCGGCGCCGACCCCGGGCGTGTGCTGCCCACCGGCGCGGTCACGTTCGCCCGCCCGGCGGCGCGGCCCGCCTACAGCGTGCTCGGCCACGACGGCTGGGCCCGCGCGGGCATGGCGCCACTGCGCGACTGGCGCGACGCGCTGCACGCGGCCTGGCCGTCCCTGGTCGGGGGCCGGGCCTGATGTACATCTCCGAGACGCGCGGCGCGGACGCCGCCAAGGGCGGCGTGTCCGGGCGCGGCGCGACCATGCGCGCGCTCTCCGGGAACGTGCTCGCGCTCGGCGTGGTGAGCCTGCTCACCGACATCTCCTCGGAGATGGTGACGGCGATCCTTCCGCTGTACCTCTTCTACCAGCTCAGCCTGAACCCGGCGCAGTTCGGCCTGCTCGACGGCCTCTACACCGGCGCGACCGCGGTGCTGCGCCTGGTCGGCGGGCACGTCGCCGACCGGTTCCGCAGCCGCAAGCTCGTCGCCGCCGCCGGGTACGGCCTGTCGGCGGTGGTCAAGCTCGGCTACCTCGTGGCCGGACGGTCGGTGCCCCTCCTCGGCTTCATGATCGGCCTGGACCGCACGGGCAAGGGCCTGCGCACCGCGCCCCGCGACGCGATGATCTCGCTGAGCGCCCCGCCGGAGGCCCAGGGGCGCGCGTTCGGCGTGCACCGGGCCATGGACACCGCGGGCGCCCTGATGGGGCCGCTCGCGGCGTTCGGCGTGGTCGCGCTGGTCGGCGCGGCCTACGACGCGGTGTTCGTGGTCAGCTTCTGCGTCGCCGTGCTCGGCGTGCTGGTGCTCATGCTGTTCGTCCGCGAGCCCGGCGGCGCCGCCCGCGAGCGTCCCAAGGTGTCCCTCAAGGACAGCGTGGCCCTGCTGCGCGACCGGCCGTACCGCCGCGTGCTGATCGCCATGCTCCCGCTCGCGGTCGCCACCGTGAGCGACTCGTTCCTCTATCTGGTGTTGCAGCGGAGCGCCGGCCTGGACGCGGGCTGGCTGCCTCTGCTGCCCGTCGCGGTCTCCGCGGCCTACCTGGCCGCCGCGGTGCCGTTCGGCCGGCTGGCCGACCGGGTCGGCCGCTCCATGGTCGTGATCGGCGGGTACGCCGCCCTGCTGGCCTGCTACGTGCTGCTGCTGGTGCCCGCGAGCCCGGTGATCCTCGTCGTGGTCCTGCTGCTGCGCGGCCTGTCGTACGCGGCCACCGACGGCGTGGTGAGCGCGCTGGCCGGGCCGCTGCTGCCGGAGGAGCGCCGGGCCACCGGCCTCGCCGTCGTCCAGACCGGCCAGGCCCTCGGGCTGATGGTCGCCTCGTGGGCGTTCGGCGTGCTGTGGAGCGCCCAGGGGTCGCGGGCCGCCGTCATGGTGATGACCGGAGCGCTCTGCCTGGCCCTGGCCGTCGCCGTCCCCCTGCTCAGGAAGGCGCAGGCGTGAACCAGTCCGTGTTATCCGTGATCATCGTGACCTACCGCAGCGCCGGCTACATCGCGCGCTGCCTGGCCGCGGTGGAGCTGGCGACCAAGACGCTGGACGCCGAGGTCGTCGTCGTCGACAACAACTCGCCCGACGACACCGTCGAGGTCGTCAGGGCGGCGGCCCCCTGGGCCCGCGTGGTGGCCAGGAACGAGAACGGCGGCTTCGCCGAAGGATGCGTGGCGGGCGCCGAGGTGGCCACCGGACGCCACCTCGTCTTCGTCAACCCCGACGCCGAGGTGCGGCCGGAGGCGTTCACCGAGCTGCTCGCCTGCGCGGCGCGCCACCCGCGCGCGGGCATCGTCGGCGGGCGCTGCGTCACCGGGGAAGGGGACAACGACCCCCGCTCGTGGTGGGGACGGCCCACCCTGTGGTCGGTGCTGTGCTTCGCCACCGGCCTGTCCACGGCCTTCCCCGGCAGCCGCCTCCTCGACCCGGAGTCCCCCGTCATGTGGACCGGCGAGCGGCGGGTGCCGATCGTCACCGGCGCGCTGATGCTCGTCGACCGCGCGCTGTGGGACCGGGTGGGCGGCTTCGACACCCGCATCTTCATGTACGGCGAGGACGCCGACCTGTGCCTGCGGGCGCGGGCCGCCGGCTACCGGCCGATGGTCACCGACCGGGCCGTGTTCGTCCACCCCGGCGGCCTGTCGTCCTCCAGCCTCAACAAGCTCGTCCTGCTGTTCACCGGCAAGATCACCGTCGTGCGCCGCCACTTCCCGCGCGGCCTGCGCGGCCTCGGCGCGTTCCTGCTGCTGTTCGGGGTCTGGCTGCGCGGCACGCTGAGCCGCCGCGTCTCCTCCCCGGACGCCGGGCGGCAGGGCCGTCCGACGGCGCGGGGCGGCGACTGGGCCGAGCTGTGGGCGCGCCGCGCCACCTGGTCCGGGGGCTGGGATGCCCGGAAAGCCTGAATTCGACCGCGTCACGATGGCGCGGAACACGAAAACGACCATGAAAGGTTGGGGGGGTGAGCGATGACTCGCCATGAGGGTCGTCTCGGTGCGCTCGCCGAGATCGACGCGTCCGCGGCGGAGCTGGTCGACCACATGGTCGACCTTTCGATCCGCGGGCTTCCTCCCGGGTACGTCAATGGTGAGTTCGTCTTCACCAGGCGGGGAAAGCTCGGCGCCGACGGCCGCTGGACCGCCGTCCCCGAGGGGCGCAGCGTGCGCTACAGCGCCATCGTCGCGCTCGGCGTCGCCCCGCTGCCCGAGGACGGCCAGCGCGCCGCCCTGGCGGGGGACCTCGTCGGCGACCTGGTCGGCAACCTCGTCCGCGGGCTGCCGCAGGTCACCAACCTCGGCGACGTCGCCCTGATCACCTGGGCCGCCGCCGAGACCGCGCACCCCGGGCTCGACCAGGGCCTGGCGCGGCTGGCCGAGCTGGAGGCCGGGCTGCGCGAGGGCGAGGCCGTCCACACCGTCGAGGCCGCGTGGGCGCTCGCCGCGCTCGTCGCCGCGCACCGCCTGCGCCCCGGCGGCGAGCTGGAGAAGCGCATGGCCCGCGCCCGCGAGCGCCTGCTCGCCGGGCTCGGCGACGACCGGCTGTACCGGCACATCATCGGCCCCGCCTCCTGGTACCGGGCGCACGTCGGCTGCTTCGCCGACCAGGTGTACCCGTTGCAGGCCCTGGCCCGCCTGTACGCCCACACCGGCGACCAGGCGGCGCTGAACGCCGCCGAGCGGATCGCCTCGGGCATCTGCACGGCCCAGGGGGAGCACGGCCAGTGGTGGTGGCACTACGACGCCCGCACCGGCGGCGTCGTCGAGGGCTACCCCGTCTACAGCGTCCACCAGCTCTCCATGGCGCCGATGGCCCTGCTCGACCTCGCCGACGCGGGCGGCACCTCGTACATGAAGGAGATCGCCCTCGGCCTGCACTGGATGACCTCCCGGCCCGAGGTCGACGACGAGCTGATCGTCGAGGAGCTCGACCTGACCTGGCGCAAGGCCGCCAGGGACGACCCCAAGAAGATCGTCAGGGGCGCGCGCGCCCTGGCGTCCGCGCTCAACCAGGGGTCCCGGCTCGGCGTGCTCGACCGCATCTACCCGCCGCTCGCCGTGGACCGCGAGTGCCGTCCGTACGAGCTGGGCTGGCTGCTGTACGCCTGGGTGTTCTCGCTGCCGCGGGACGTGCCGGGGAGCGGGCGGTGACCGGCCCCGCGCCCCGTTCGGCGATCCTCGGCATGTCGCTGGACGCGCTGACCATGGAGCAGACCGTCGCCCGGTGCGTCACCGCGGTCGAGAACCGCGAGAACCTGACGATCGGCGTGGTCAACGCGGCCAAGGCCGTGCGCATGCGCCAGGACCCGGCGCTGCGCGAATCCGTGGTCTCCTGCGACCTGGTCGTGGCCGACGGCCAGGCCGTCGTGTGGGCGTCGCGGATCCTCGGCAGGCCGCTGCCCGAGCGGGTCGCCGGCATCGACCTGTTCACCTCGCTCATGGAGGAGGGCGCGCGGCGCGGCCACCGCGCGTACTTCCTCGGCGCACGGCAGGAGGTCCTGGACCGCGTGGTCGAGCGGGTCACGGCCGCCTACCCCGGCCTGGTCGTCGCCGGCGCGCGCAACGGGTACTTCACCGACGACGAGGCGCCGTTCGTGGCCGCCGAGATCGGCGCGTCCCGCCCTGACCTGCTGTTCCTCGGCATGACCTCGCCCAAGAAGGAGATCTTCTGCGCGCGGTACGCCGACGACGTCAAGGCCGGGGTGATCCACGGCGTGGGCGGGTCGTTCGACGTGTTCGCCGGGAAGGTGCGCCGGGCCCCCGCCGTGTGGCAGAAGCTCGGCCTGGAGTGGATGTACCGGTTCCTGCAGGAGCCGCTGCGCCTCGGCCCCCGCTACCTCTCCACCAACACCAGGTTCGCGTGGATGGTGGTGAAAGAGTACGTCCAGGGCCTGGGAAGGCGCGGCGGGAAGGGCTGACCTTCCCGCGGCACGTTCAGGTCCTGCTGCTCTCGTCGCGCAGCCACGTGGTGTAGTCCCCGGCCTTCACCGCGCGGCGGGCCCGCGCCCGCGCGACGAGCGTCACCGCGAGAAACACCACGAGATGCGGCACCAGCCACGGCGCGCGGCCCGCGATCCCCGCGAGGTCGCGCAGGCCCGTGCGGGCCTCCTGGCCCGCGATCGGGCCCTGTTCGATCTCGGCGACCACCGTCACCGCCCGCACGCGGCGGCGCACCAGGTCGCCGAGGGTGCGGGGCGGATGGATGACGGCGTGCGCCGTGCGCACCACCCGCCGCTCGGCGGGCGCGAACGCCAGCGACGCGGCCAGGTCGTCGCCCATGACGGGCGGCAGGTCCATGATGCGGCGGTTGCCCTCCTCCGAGACGGCGATCACGCCGCGTCCGAACAAGCCTTCCCGCACGGCGGGCAGCCGGGTCCACACCGCGTAGTACGCGCGGACCGGCCACGGCCGGTCGCCCAGCACCAGGGAACGTTCCGGAGCGGCGGCGAGCGGGCCGCCGGGCACGGCCAGCGCGTCGCGCAGCAGGCGCAGGTCCGCGGTGCCCATCTGCACGTCGGCGTCCAGGTAGACGCGCGGGTGGCCGGTGGCCGCCTCGTCGCCGAGGCGCAGCGCCTCCCGCTTGGAGGGGATCTCCGTCTCGACCACGCGGACGCCGTACCCCCGGGCGACGCCCGCGGTGTCGTCGTCGCAGCCGTTGGCCACGACCACGATGTCGAACTCGCCGTCCCTCGCCTCCGCGAGCAGGTCCGCCAGGAGTCGGCCGATTACCCGGGCTTCATTGTGTGCCGGGATGATTACGCTCGCGCTTGGCATAGTTCCGAAGTATCCACCCTGAAAGGGAATGTGTGATGACAGAACCGCGAATCGCGCCCACCGCCGACGTGGACCCCAGCGCGAAGATCGGCGAGGACAGCGCGGTCTGGCACTTGGCGCAGGTCCGCGAGGGCGCGGTGCTCGGCGAGGGCTGCATCCTCGGCCGCGGTTCCTACGTCGGGCCGGGCGTCCGGATCGGCGACCGGGTCAAGCTGCAGAACTACGCGCTGGTGTACGAGCCGGCCGTGCTGGAGGACGGCGTCTTCATCGGCCCGGCCGCCGTCCTGACCAACGACGTCTATCCCCGCTCCACCGACGTCGACGGCGCGCTGAAACGCGACGGCGACTGGACCGCCGCCGGGGTGGTCGTCCGCGAGGGCGCCTCGGTCGGCGCGCGGGCCGTCGTCGTCGCCGGGCGCACGATCGGCCGCCACGCCCTGGTGGCCGCGGGCGCGGTCGTCACCAAGGACGTCCCCGACTTCGCGCTCGTGGCCGGCGTGCCCGCGCGGCGCATGGGCTGGGTGGGGCGCGCGGGCGTGCCGCTGGAGCAGGTCTCGCCCGGCCGGTGGCGCTGCCCGGCGAAGGGGGAGTTGTACACCGAGCACGACGGCGCCCTCAGCGGGCCGTACGCGGCGCTGGACGGACAGGACGGACAATCACCCACGGACAAGGACATCACCCCATGAGAGGCGCGTACATGGCGCGCGGCGCCCGTCTGACGGCTCCGGCTCCCCGTTGGAACGTCCCAACGGGCGGTGCGGCGTGAACGCGTCCGGCCTGTCCACCCGGGGCCGCGTCATCGTGCTGGTCGCCGCGGTCGCGCTGCTCGCCGCCGCGGGCACCGTGTACATCCTGCGCGCCCGCGCCGTCGCGCCGTCCCCCGCCGCCGTCCCGCGGAACGGCGCCCAGGCGGTCCCGCGCCAGACCACGCTGCCGCGCGGCGAGCTGGTGATGGTCGGCGCCGGCGCGTCCGCCGACAGCGGCATGGTGGTCGCCGTGCCCCCGGGCGGCGAGGGACGGCCGGTGAGCACCGGGCTGCGCTGCAAGCGGTTCTACGCCGCGGCGGGCACCGGGGTGTGCCTGCGCGTCGGCGCCACCCTCACCGTCGGCTCCGAGGCCATCGTCCTCGACGAGCGGCTGCGCGAGGTCCGCCGCGTGGCGCTGGCGGGCATCCCCAGCCGGGCCCGGGTGTCGGCCAGCGGGCGCATGGTGGCCTGGACGTTCTTCGTCTCCGGCGACTCCTATCTCAGCGTCGGCTTCTCCACCCGCGCGGGCATCCTGGACACCCGCACCGGCACGCTGGTCAAGAGCCTGGAGGACTTCACGCTGGAGAAGGACGGCCGCATCCATTCGCCGATCGACCTCAACTACTGGGGCGTGACCTTCGCCTCCGACGACAACCGGTTCTACGCGACCGTCTCCACGTCGGGCCGGACCTACCTCGTCCAGGGCGACTTCGCCAAGCGCAGGATGCGCGTGCTGCGCGAGAACGCCGAATGCCCCTCGCTGTCCCCGGACGGCACCCGCGTCGTCTACAAGAAGCGCGTCGGCGGCGAGAGCGACCCCTGGCGCCTCTACCGGCTCGACCTCGCGAGCGGGCGGGAGACGAAGCTCGCCGAGGACGCCAACGTCGACGACCAGGCGGCCTGGCTGGACGACCGCACGGTGATGTACAGCAAGCTGCGCGGCGACAGCTCCGACGTGTGGACGGTGCCCGCCGACGGGTCCGGCCGGCCGCAGGTCCTCATGCGCGACGCATTCTCGCCCGCCTCGACCTGAGACGCCGTCCTCCGGGAGGACGCGCCGCGGACCTCAGGGTTCGATGGCCTCGCGCGTGTCCTCCCACACGTTGCCCTCGAAGCGGTTTCCCTTCCCCTTGGGCTCGAAGTACGTGAGCGGCCCCCAGAAGCCTCCCTTGGGGAAGAGGCGCCGGGTGAAGACGTTGTTGACGATCTTGATGTTCGTCGGCGTCCCGAACTTCCCGGCCCCGCCGTAGATCGCGTACCCGCCGCCGCCGAGCAGGTTGTTCTCGATCAGCACGTCGTACGCCCGGCTGAAGTCCTGGTAGAGCGAGATCGCCGACGTCTGGGAGAGCTGGTTCAGGATCGTGTTGTGCCGGATCGTCAGCGACAGCCCCTTCCGCGGGGAGCCGTTGGCCTGCGGGCCCGTCACGTGGTCGCCGGGGAACTCCTTGAAGTCGTGCATGTAGGAGTCCTCGATGAGGCCGTGGTCGCTGCCGAACGAGTTGGACACGGTGTGGATGTTCGCCCGGCGCACCGTGATCTGCCCGCCCTGGTTGAGCACGCCCCACTGCGCCTTCACCGTGCCGTCCCCGGAGATCTCGCAGTCCTCGATCACCGCGCCCGACGCCCCCTCCGCCTGGATGATCGACCAGTCGCCCTCGCCGATCACCCGCACGTTGCGCACGGTGACGTTGTCGGCCTTGATGTTGAGCTTGCCGTGGACCTCCAGGTTCTCCACCACGGCCCCCTCCTTCATGACCGTCACCTCGCCCACCTTCTTCAGCGGGACGCCCGGACGCAGCCCGGTGGTCCGGGCGTCCGGGAAACCGCCGCCGATCGGCGCCTCCGTGCTCGTCGGCGACGCGGCGAGGGTCGGGGACGCCGAGGTGGCGGGCGTGCGGCTGGGAAGGGGGTCGCGGGTGTGTGACCCCGGATCACGCGCGGCGCAGCCGGCGAGGGCCGCGGCCGGCAGCACGGCGAGCGCGGCGAGAAAGGACAGGCGGCGCAGCGAGGAAGTCACGAAGGGCTCCAGGGCTGGTCTGGGAACGCTCCACAGCGGGCTCGCCGGAGCGTGGGTCACCCGCGGGAACGGGCATCTAGGTGTTCGTCCCGGCCAGGCGGGACGGTCTCGGCCGCCGCGGCGTGCCGGGCGTCATCAGCAGCGACTCCGAGGGGCGGCCGGGAGTGTCGCGGCTGCGGTCGCGGGTCAGCCTCATGACCACGACGGACGCCAGCATCGCGCTCAGCCCGATGCCGGCGATGGCGCGGCTCTTCTGCAGAGGCTGCCGCTGCGGCCCCAGGATGGAGCCGATCATCTCCCACTTGATCATCACGCGGCCGTTCGCGCCCGACGAGGTCTGCAGGCCTTCCAGCTTCTGGGTGAGAAGCTTGAGCGCGAGGTTCAGCGTGTCGATCGATTCCTTCGGGTCGCCGGAGAGCGACTGCAGGGTGGCATACGGCTGGCCGTACACCGGAAGTTCCTGGTTACCCCAGTGCGCGACCTCGTAGGAGAACTTGGCCGTGCCCCCCAGGGCGCGCAGACGGTCGCGCGTGCCGGGGTTGTCGAAGAAACGTTCGGTGGCCAGAGCGGTGAAAATGTGATTGTCGGTGAAGTGGTCGTACACCTCGCCCGCGAAGTGACTCGTCTTGGTGACGAACGCCACGGTCGCCACACTCTGGTAGAGAGGTGACCTGTTCCTCACCCACCACACCGCGAAACCGGCGAGCAGGAAGACCAACGCCAGGCAGCCACACCTGACGACCACTCGCCTTCGCACCGCAACATCGTGGCACAGGCGCCAGCACTTTTGGGTGGGGCCTGGTAAAGAAAGCACTCAGAGGAAACACTTGAGGGCGATATGACAACGTTGCAGGGTGCTCGGGCGTCCTATCCCGACGGCTCGGCAGGGGTGGGAATGACGGACGTGGCCCGCCGGGCGGGGGTGAAGGGACACTATGGACCTGCTTGATTCGCTGCGTGCACTGCTCAGGCGGTGGCCGGTGACAGTGACGTTGCTGGCCGTCACGCTCGCGGCGACGATCGGGGCGTACTTCGCGATCCCGTGGCAATACGAATCGAAGGCCACGGTGGTCTTCCTGTCGTCGAGGAAGGGTTCACAGCCGGTGGGGGGGAACCCGTGGCTGGCCTTCGACGGCTCGCTCACGATCACGGCCGAGGTGATCGCGCGCGGCATGAGCGACGAACGGACGCTGAAGCAGCTCAACGACGGGGGCAACACCGCCGAGTTCACCGTGGGCCTCGCCCAGGACTCCCGCGGCCCCCTCCTCGACATCACCGCCACCGGCGCCGACCCCAAGGTCGCCCAGGCCACCATGGAGGCCCTCGCGAAGCTGAGCCTGGAGCGGCTGACCGAGGTGCAGCAGAAGTCGTCGATCCTCCCCGACGCCACGATCCGGGCCGAGCTGGTCACGTCCTCCGACAAGGCGGAGATGACCCCGGAGAAGAAGATCCGCATGCTCGTCATCATCTTCGCCGGCGGCGCGCTCGTCACCATCGGGGTCCCCCTGTTCCTGGAATCCCTCGCCCAGAAGCGCCGCAGGGCCGCCCAAGGGGACCACGTCACGGGCCGGACGGGCCCGATCCCCGTCGTCCCCGCCCACCAGCAGCGCGTGCCCCGCTCCGGCGCCGCCCCCCGCCCGGCCGGGCCGGCCGTCCCGCGCAACAGGCCGCCCGCGCGTCCGCCGCGGCCCATCGAGCCGCCCGAGCCCCGCGGCTACGACCGCAGGCCCGGCTCCTCGTCCCCTCCGGCACGGCAGCCCGGCGGCGCCGAACCCCGCGACCCGTGGGCCGACCAGAAGCGTCCCGAGACCCTCGGATCGGCCAACGGCGCCTCCGGCAAGGTGGAGGACCTCTACGTCTGGACCGACGAGAACGACGCCCCGCGCGGCGACGGACGGCAGGGCAACGGCGCGCGGCCTTCCCGCGGCGTCTCCGCGACGCCGGGCAGGAGCCTGCCCCCTGGCACGAGCCCCGCCGCGGCGACCGACCAGTTCCCGGTGCAGGGACGCCGCGCCGCCCGTCCGGCCGCCGGGTCCAAGCCCGCCAATCGGCAGGGCGCCGACGGTGACGCCGACGACGAGCCGTACGTCGTGTTCGATCCCACCAGGCCGGGTCGGTGACGAGCACACCTTCGGTCGAGAGGGTTCACCCCCCCGTCCGGCGGCCCGAGCGCCGCGGCCGGCGGGTCAAGAAGCGCGTGGACCCGGTGACGATCATGACGTTCTTCTTGGTCGTCCTTTTCGTCATGCCCGCGCGGTACATCGTGGGGCCGCTCGGCGGAGCCGGGTCGCCGTCCTCGATGGTCGCCGTGCTCCTGCTCGTCTGGTACCTGATGTCCACCCTGTCCCCCCGGTGGACGCCGATCCGCGGCCGCCAGCCGGTCCGGGTGGTCATCGTCGTCTTCGCCCTCGCCGTGCTGGCCAGCTACGTCGCGGCCAACACCCGCCCGCTGTCGGGCGACGAGCTCAACGCCGCCGACCTCGGGCTCGTGCTCGTCGCGGGCTGGGCCGGCATCGCGCTCGTCACCGCCGACGGCATCACCAGCATGGACCGCCTGGAGACCCTCCGGCAGCGCATCGTCATGGGGGCGAGCTTCCCCGCGCTCGTCGCCATGATCCAGTTCTTCACCGGCATCGAGGTCACCCAGTACCTGGCGCTGCCCGGCCTCGTCGAGAAGGGCTCGGCCGTCCTGTTCGAGCGGGAGGGCTTCTTCCGCCCCTCCGGCACCGCCACCCACCCCATCGAGCTCGGCGTCGTGCTCGCCGCCGTGCTGCCCCTGGCCCTGCACGGCGCGATCTTCTGCCGCATCCCCGAGCAGCGCCGCAAGCGATGGGCGATGGTCGTGCTGATCGCCGCGGCGCTGCCGATGAGCGTGTCCCGGTCCGCCATCCTCGGCCTGTTCGTGGTGATGGTCGTGCTCCTGCCGACCTGGCCGTCGGAGTGGCGGCTGCGGGCGATCCTGATCTTCGGGGCCTCGTCGATCGTCATGCGCCTGATGATCCCCGGTCTGATCGGCACCGTGCTCAACCTCATCTCGGTCATCGGCGCCGACGAGAACTCCACCACGCGCACCGGCGACTACGACGCCGTCATCGCCGCCGTCTCCCAACGCCCCCTGTTCGGGCAGGGCTTCGCCACGTACCTGCCGAGCATGTACCGCGTCATCGACAACCAGTACCTGATGTCGTCCCTGGAGACCGGCCTCTTCGGCCTGGGGGCGCTGCTTCTGTTCCTGGCCTCCGGCTGGGTCCTGGCCCGCCGCGCCCGCCGCGCCTCCACCGACCCCGAGACCCGCCACCTCGCCCAGTGCTTCGCCGCCTCCGCGGCGGTCGCCATCTTCGGCTTCGGCACCTTCGACGCCTTCAGCTTCCCGATGATCACCAACGTCATGTTCCTGATCCTCGGCTGCTGCGGCGCCCTATGGCGCCTCCAGACCCAACCCAGCCACTCAGTGGTGAGATGAGTCCGGGGTGAACTCGGCGGACGTCAGAAGAGCGGGACGCCGTCGTTCTTGGCGGTGACGTAGGACCGCCAGTCGCTGGTGACCTGGTCGGCGTAGCCCGACGCGAAACCGCGGGTCTCCGTCTGGAGGCCGGATACCGAGGTGATCGCGTTGTCGATCGCCGCGTCACGGCGCACCGTGTGCGGAGGTAGGGCTGGCGGTACCTCATGACTCCAGCAGGCAGGATCGATCGTGAGAGCTCACGCCGACATGCTTATGGCACCGCACCACACGCACTGAGCAGGCATCACGCCACTGAGCAGGGAGACCCCCGTGTCACAGTCGCACCCCGCGGTCCCCTCCCACCGGGCCGACCCCGGCCCGGGACGGCGTGGCCTGCCGCCCTGCCCCCCGCGACAGCCCTCACCTTCACCGCTTCCGCCTTGACCCCCATCCCGGTTCCCCTTCACCGCCGCCCGGACACAAGAACGCGTCCCACCGCTCCAACCAGCCCATCACGCAAGCCCACCACCGACCGGCGCCCCCGCCTCGACGGGGCCGACGCCGCTCCCACGAACCGGGGGTGCCCGCCTATGGGGGGCGCGGGCACCCCTCCGCACTTCGTTCACCATCGTGGTCGCGCTGCGACCGATCAGCGACGCAAGACACGGCCAGTGTTCTCGTACGGGACGATCCAACAGATGGAGCGCCAGGGCGCAGGATCGATGGCGGGCCCGGGGGCATCTGATGTAGTTCAGATACCATGGAAATCATGGCGACGAAGAATTTCCCGTACAGCGCCTTCCTTCGCGGTCCTTCGCAGGTGCTGCCGTCGCTGGACGACGCCGACGTCATTCTCGAACGCAGAGATGACGAGAACCTCGTCCTGATGCGCGCGGAACGCTTCGAGGCAGGTGCCGCGACCCTGCGCATCGCCGCCCGCGCCCTGGCGATCCTGGCCCGGCGCAACAGCGACCTCGCTGAGGAAGTGCTGGGCGAGGAACTCCCGTGGACCACATGGCTGCCCGAGGACGAACGCCACCTCTGCGTACGTGAACTGCTCGGTCACCTCGTCGCCGGAGCCGACACAGGGGAGTTGATCCCCTTCAGCCATGCCCTCACCGCCTGGCGCTCCACCGCCATCGTGTGGAGCGACCCCAACCTCGCCCGACGCCTCCAGGGCCCCTTCCCCGGCAACGGCGAAGAGGTCGACAGACCTCTGAGCGAGCCGCAGTGACCTCTCGCGGTCAGGAGGTTCCACGCCCGAACCCCTGGAAAGTCCTTTTCGCGGACCGTAGGGCGTCTGAAGGATGGAGGCACCTTCTGGCGCAAGCACCAGAGAACACGGACCGCGCCTGGGTGGCGATCACGAGCGATCCGCGCAAGGTGGACGCTCGCCAGCACCCACTGAAGGGAGCACTCGGCGCGGTCAAGATAGGCGGCGAAACGTTGGAGCAATGGCAGTACGAGGCCACTGCCGGTGGGCGGATCTGGTACGCCGTCGACGAGGAACATCGCACTCTCTGGATCACCTGGGCCGGTGCGGGACATTCCAAGGCGACGGAGCGCCGGAGGTCCTAACGCGTCCTGACAAGCACGGACTCGTACACCCGACCCGCTCCTGTCGCGCCCGGGACCGTCGCGACCGTCTGGGGTAGACCGGGGGGCGCAAGTCATTCCTAATGGGGATATGGGCAGGCATAATCGCAAAAGTTGAGCCAGTACAGGGCGGGAGAACCACCATGGTGGACGAGCCGGTCGGGCGTTTATCCGGTCCAGATGATCCCGGGGACGCGCGGAAGCAGCCGTTGAGCAGGGCGCGCATCGACACCTCCGTGCCGCACTCGGCGCGGGTCTGGAACTACCTGCTGGGGGGCAAGGACAACTACCCGGTGGACCGGCAGGCCGGGGACCGGGTCCGGGAGGTGTTCCCGGGCATGGCCGACGTCGCGCTGCACTCGCGGTACATGCTCACCCGGGTCGTGCGGTACCTGGCCGGGGAGGCGGGCATCCGCCAGTTCCTGGACATCGGCACGGGTCTGCCCACCGTCGACAACACGCACGAGGTGGCCCAGCGGGTCGCGCCGGAGTCGCGGATCGTCTACGTGGACAACGACCCGCTGGTGCTGGTGCACGCGCACGCGCTGCTGACCAGCACCCCCGAGGGCGTCACCGACTACATCGAGGCGGACGTGCGCGAGCCGGAGGTGATCCTGGAGGCCGCGGCCCAGACCCTCGATTTCGGCCGGCCCACCGCGCTCATGCTGATGGGCATCCTCGGGCTGGTCGGCGACGACGACGAGGCGCGGTCGATCGTGGTCCGGCTCATGGACGCCCTCCCGCCGGGCAGCTACCTGGCCCTGTACGACGGCGTCGACACCGATCCCGCGTACGTTCAGGCGCTGCGCAACCACAACGCGCGGCCTGGCGTGGTCCCCTACACCGCGCGGAGCCCGGAGACGATCGCACGCTACTTCGACGGCCTGACACTGCTGGAGCCGGGCGTCGTCCCGGTGACGAAGTGGCGGCCCAGCCATCCCGCGCTGAGCGAGCCACCCGAGGTCGCCTGCGCGGGCGGCGTCGGCAGAAAGCCCTGACACGAACCCGGAACCGCACCAGAAACCCTTGACGCGAAAGCCGGAACCGCGGTCGCGGGACATTTCCGGGCAGGGACTGCCCGCGATGGCGGATCCCGGGGCGGTTCCATGGGTGCCTTCGTGTGTCTTCGGGCTTCAGGCGAAGCCTGCGAGTTTGTAGAGCACCAGCGAGCCCGCGACCGCCACGTTGAGGCTGTCCCCCGCGCCGATCATGGGGATCTCCACCACGCCGTCGAGAAGGTCGAGCGCCTCGGGCGGGATGCCGTCCCGCTCGTGGCCGAGCACGGCGACGGTCGGCCGGCGGGCCATGGGCAGGTCGGCCAGCCGGATCGCGTTCTCGGCCAGCTCGACCCCGAGGACGGACGCCCCGTCCTCCCGCCGCGTGGCGAGCCAGTCCAGCGGGTCGCGGACCCAGTGGACGCACGACGAGTGCCGGAGCGTGTTCCCCCGGTCGAGTGCCTCCCGCACCCAGGGAAGCCGGGGTACGGCCAGGCACGCGCCGACGGCGTCACAGGTGCGCAGCAGCGTGCCCAGGTTGACCCCGTGCAACGGCCACAGCGGGGCGGCGAGCAGATGACCGAGGCAGCGAGGCGGACGCCGCCGCCGCTCGGCACGCAGTTCCTTGGGTGTGCGGACGCGCACGGCGGGCCGGCTCACCAGAACGTGCGGACGGCCTCCGCGTGATGAAGGTGCGACATGAGAGGGACGCTTTCAGCGGCGCGCCCGGACCATCGACGAAACGTCTGGGTCCCCAGCATACGGGCAAGGCCTCGGCCCGCCGCAAGAGTCTGTCTCAGGCGGCTGGAGTCTTCGGCGTCAGGCGGACTTCGACGTCCGCGTCGAGGGCGCGTGCCAGACGTTCCAGCACCGGCAAGGTGGGGATGGCCTTCACGTTTCACTTGGCTGTGCGGTAGTGGAAGGTGGTCAGTTCGGTGAAGGTGGTGTGGGTGTAGAGGTGGAGGGCTTTGGGGTTGGTTTGTTCTGCTTGGAGGTACATGTTTGGGGCGTTTTGGGTGGTGGACCAGGTGGCTAGGGCGTTGAGGATGGTGTGGGCGGCGCCTTTGCCACGGTGGTGGGGGAGGGTGACCATGCCGAAGACGCCGGCCCAGCCGGTGTCCGCTACGGTGCGGCCGACCGCGATCACCTCGTCGCCGAGCAGCGCGCGGGCGTAGGCGGACGGCTGGTCCACGCGGTGGAGGAGGTCCCATTCGGGGCGGGGGTCGTCGTGGGCGTGGACGGCGCACCAGACGTCGAACCACGCGCGGGTCGGACGCTCGTCCAGCTCTACGCGCAGCCGGTCCTCCAGCAGACCTGGTGGTCGGTCCTCCGGCAGGCTCGGTCGGTTCCCCAGTAGGTCCGGCCGGTTCTCCGGTAGGCCTGGTCGGTTGCGGGAGGTGTGGGTGAGTACTTCGGTTGTGCGGGCGGTTTGGAGGGAGATGGGGCTTTCGCGGTGGTAGCCGCGGGCGGCGAGGAGGGGGTCGAGGGCCGGGGGGCAGGCTTCCGGGGTGATCTGGAAGCGGGTGGTGGTGCCGCGGGCGGTGTAGAAGCGCTCGGCGGCGGTGATCCGGCGGGCCATGTCGCCGGGGTCGGCGTCGCCGTGGGGGAGGACCGTGCCGATCCACCAGGAGCAGTGCGGGGCGTGGCGCAGCCACCAGCCGTCGAGGTCGGTGACGTGTTCGGCGGGCAGCGCGCGGGCCGCCCGCTCCTGGAGTTCCCGGACCGTTCGCGATCCGCTCACGGCAGCCGTCGACGACACGCGCACCCCTCCCGGTCTCGGTCGATTCCGGACACCAGCCATGATGGCGTACCCGTGTGCCCGTGCCGTCCCCCCGCCGGGATGGGGTCCGTGGGACGTCCCGTGCGCGCCGTCCCACCGGCTCCGGGCGGTGGGACGCGCCCGCCCCACCGGCTCCGGCGGGCCGTCAGAGGCTGCTGAGGACCTTGTCGAGGGTTTCGGTGACCCGTTCCTGCTGGGACGGGGTCAGGTGCGGGTGCATGGGGAGGGAGAGGATCTCGGTGGCGGCCTTCTCCGCGACGGGGAAGTCGCCGGGGCCGTAGCCGAGGTCGCGGAAGGCCGGGGTCAGGTGGACGGGGTAGGGGTAGTGGATCTGGGCCTGGACGCCGGCGGCGTGGAGGCCGGCCATCACCTTGTCGCGCTGCGGGACGCGGATGACGTACAGGTGCCAGACGTGCAGGTTGCCGGGGGCGACGCGGGGCAGGCGGACGCCCTCCACGCCGGACAGCAGCTTGTCGTAGCGCTCGGCGGCGGCGCGACGCAGCTCGTTCCAGCGGGCGAGGCGCTTGAGCTTGGCGCGCAGTACCACGGCCTGCAGGGTGTCGAGGCGGGAGTTGAAGCCGAGCGTCTCGTGCTGGTACTTGTGCCGGCTGCCGTGGTTGGTGAGCAGCCGGACGGCCGTCGCCAGCTCGGGCGAGGAGGTGAGGACGGCGCCCGCCTCGCCGTAGGCGCCGAGGTTCTTGCCCGGGTAGAAGCTCGTGGAGGCGAGGCCGACCGGGGGCCGTCCCTCCTGCAGGGACCCCTGCGACTGGGCGGCGTCCTCGACGACGGTGAGGCCGTGGCGGGCGGCGAGGTCGTGCACGGCCGCCATCGGCGCCTGCTGGCCGTACAGGTGGACGGGCAGGACGGCGGCCGTGTCCGGCCCGATGGCGGCTTCGGCGGCGGCCGGGTCGATGAGCAGGTGGTCGTCGTCGCAGTCGGCGAGCACGGGGCGCAGTCCCGCGCGCACGACGGCCTCGGCCGTGGCGACGAAGGTGTTGGCGGGCAGCACGGCGCCCGAGCCGGGCTCAAGGCCGGCGGCGCGCAGGCACAGCTCGATCGCGTCGGTGCCGTTGCCGACGCCGACGCAGTGCGGCACGCCGGAGAACTCCGCGTACTCCTGCTCGAACGCGGCGACGTCCGGCCCCTGGACGAAGGCGGTGTCCTGGAGCACGCGGTCGAAGCCCTGCTGCACCTCGTCGGCCACCTCGGCGTGGGCGGCGCGCAGATCGACGAATGGGATCATTTCAGTGCTCCGTGATGACTGTGGCGGGACGGATGAATTTCGCGGGCACGCCCGCCCAGACCTCCTGGGCGGGGACGTTCTTGGTCACGACGGAGCCCATGCCGACCAGGGCGTGCGGGCCGATCGTGAGGGTCTCGCGGACGAGGGCTCCGGCCCCGACGTAGGCGCCGCGCCCGACGCGCACGCCTCCGGCGAACCGCGCGCCCGAGGCGATGGTGGCGTAGTCCTCGACCACGTCGTCGTGGGTGAGGGTGACGTGCGGCATCACGCACACGTGCGCGCCCACGGAGACGGCGGCGGTCATCACGACCTGGGCCAGCACGATGGACCCCGGTCCGATGGCGGACGACCGGGACACCGAGGCGGACGGGTGGACGAGCGTGGCGTACCGCTCGCCGGGCAGGGCGAGGCGGGCGGCGATGCGGGCGCGGCTCGCGGTGTCGCGCGGGCCGGCCGTGCAGATGACGACCCGCGCGTCCTCCCGCTTGAACACCTCGGAGGACCCGGCGAGCACGGGCACGCCGTCCACGACGGCGCCCTGCTTCGCCGGGTCGTCGTCCAGGTGGCCGAGCAGGTCCCAGGTGGGGGAGGCGTCGTTGATGGCGTGGACGAGCTGGGCGACCTCCCGCGCCAGCCCGCCCGCTCCGATGAGGAGAAGCGGCGTCATCGGAGCTCCTTCGACCTCGTGGTGCGGCCCGGCACGAATCCTCCCAGGCCGGTGCGCGGCCGTGCGCGCGGGGCGGCGGTCATGACGTCTCCTTGACGGCGCGCAGCACGCCGCGCCTGCGGTACCCGTACGCCCCCACGACGAGCACCGCGAACAGCCCGGAGGCGGCGAGCACCACGAGGTCGGGCGAGAGGGTGCGCACGGCGAGGACCCCGGCGGCTCCGACGGCGAGGGCGGCGAGCACCGCCTGCCAGAGGTTCGCGGCGAGGTCCGCCAGGCCGACCCCGGAGCCGCGCAACTGCCCCAGGTAGGTGGGCAGCACGACGATCGCCGCGACCGCGACCAGCGCGATGGCCGCGCCGCGCAGCCCGTCCCTGCTCACGCCGATCCACATGGCGGGGACCAGCACGACCAGCCACAGGGCCTGGACGGCGAGCACCGCGCGGGAGCGTTCGAGGACGACCAGGTAGTCGTAGATCAGCTCGAAGAAGATGCGCAGCCCGGCGAGCACGCCGAGCCCGGCCAGGGCGACGGCCGCCGGCTCCCACTCCCGCCCGTACACGAAGCGGATGACGGAAGGCGCGGCGCCGCTGAGCAGCAGGCAGATCGGGAGGGTGAGCCCGACGAGCAGCCCGGCGACCGCGACGAACGACCGGTTCAGCGTCGGGCGGTCGTGCTGGAGGCGGGCGAACGCGGCGGGCGCCACCGCGCGCACCGGCTGCGAGAACACCGCGACCGGCCATCCCGACAGGTTCACGGCCAGCACGTAGAAGCCGAGCGCCGTGGACCCGAGCAGGTGGCCGATGACGAGCTGGTCGGCGTACCCGACGGCGAAGACCAGCAGGGACGACCCGGCGAGCGGCACGCCGAACGCCAGCAGCCGCCGGGCCACGTCCCGGTCGAAGCCGAACCGCAGCCGTTCGGGCGAGAAACGGATCAGCAGCGCCCCGCCGGCCAGGGACCCGGCGACCCGGCCGACGGCCAGGCTCATCGCGCCCCAGCCGGTCAGGGCCAGCCCCAGGGACACCAGCGCGCCGAGCCAGTTGTCCACCTGGTCGGCGATCATCTTGCGGCCCTGCAGGAAGCGCCGCTGGATCACCGCGGCGGACGTCGCGACCAGGCCGTTGATGAGCACGCTGAGGGAGAGCACCCGGACGGGTCCGGTGGCGGCGGGGTTGCCCATGGCCTCGGCGAACGCGGGCGCGGCGAGCATGAACGCGCCGCAGACGAGCACGCTGAACCCGGCCGACAGCGTGGCCACGGTCGGGATGATCGCGCGCGGCTCGTCGGGCCAGCGGACGATGGCCAGGCTGACGCCGAGCTCGTTGATGCTCAGCATGGCGAGCAGCGCGACGAGCGCGACCGCGAACGTGCCGAACTCGTGCGGGCCGAGCACGCGCGCGAGCGTGATCCCGATGGCGAGCGTGCCGAGGCGCGCGGCGATGGTGCTGACGAAGCTGAGCCCGAGCGCCTTGCCCGCCTTGGCCCGCAGCGAAGAGGTGTCCGCCGGGGCCTGAGCCGGGGGGCCGGATCCGGGATCGAGGTCGGTCATGCGGCCCTCCCGCCGCCCGCGCCGGCCATGGGAACCAGATCGGTCACCCGGGCCTCCGCGCCACGGCGTTGAAGTCGTCCTGGGCGTGGGTGCCGCGCCACCGCTCGTACTTGCGGCGCAGCTTGTAGCGCAGCACCCCGGCCGCGGTGCCGACCGCGTCCAGGGTCGCGAGCCGCTCGCTGACCGCCTGCTCGTAGATGGAGAGCTGGACGCGCGCGGCCCGCTCCAGGCTGAAGCGTTCGACGACCAGCCGCCTGCCGTACTCGCCGAGCTCGCGCCGCAGCCCCGGGCCGGCGTAGAGGCCGCGCAGCATGCTCTCCAGCTTGGGGGCGCCCTCCTCGGGGGCGCGGCCGATGCCGTACCAGCCCTGGCTGAGGAAGATCTTCTCGGTCTCGGGGGTGAGCAGCTCGAAGAAGCCCACCTCGCCCTGCACGATGAGCGGCTTGGCGAACGCCAGCGAGCGCAGCGCCGAGCCTCCCATGGCCAGGCACGCGGTGGCGGCGGCGTACGCGGGCCGGGGGTCGAGGAGCTGCCCGGTGAGCACGACGACGCGGCGGCCGGCGGCGGCGTTGGCGGCGGCGGCGCGCTCCTCCACCTGGGCGCGGGCCGCGCCGTCGCCGACGATGACGAGCCGGATGTCCAGTTCGGCGGCGAGCCTGCCGACGACGTCCACGGCGGTGAGGATGCCTTCGAGCTTCAGCTCCGGCGCGAGGCGGCTCACCACGACGAGGTCGAAGGGCCCTTCTTCCAGGCCGAACTCGCGGCGGAACCCGGCGGCGTCGTGGCCGGGGGCGTTGGCGGCGACGTCGACGGGCGGCTCGATGAGGTGGACGTGCCGCCGTCCCGGGGCCGCCTGCTCCTGGATCTCGCGGGTGCCGACGACCAGCGGCAGCGAGGACGGCAGGAACGGCGCCACCGCCATCGACATGATCGTGCAGACCGCGGCGGCGGGGCCGCGCAGGCCCGCGTAGAACGCCTCCACGCCCGGCGGCCACTCGTACCCGTGGATGACGTCGAGCCCGCGCCGCGCCGACAGCTCGCGCAGCATGCGCACCGTGGTCATGGACGGACGGCGCCGCCCCGGGTCCAGCGGCAGGTGTTCGAGGCCCGCCTTGTGGACGTACTCGACCAGCGGGCCCGGCTCGCCGATGACGGCGACCTCGTGGCCCATCGCCTGGACGGCGGCGCCGAGCTCGATGGCGTTGAGCTGGCTGCCGCCGACCTCCATGGCGTGCGGGTACACCAGGACGCGCACGGTCAGCCGCCCGCGGCGGCGGCGTGGATCGCTTCCACGACCTGGTCGTGCTCGGCGTCGGTCATGCTGTGGAACAGCGGCAGGATCAGCGAGTTGGCGGTCAGCCACTCGGTGGCCGGCAGCTCCCGGGCGCCGGTGCCGGCGTAGGCGGGCTCCAGGTGGGCGGCCATGATGCCGCGCCGGGCGGAGACGCCGCGGGCGGCGAGGAAGTCCAGCAGCTCGTTCCGGCTCATGGGGAAGTCGTCGGGCAGGGCGATCCAGAAGGACTGGAAGTTGCAGGTGCCGTACTCGGGGTCGCGCACGACGGTCAGCCCGGGGATGCCGCCCAGGAAGTTCAGGTAGCGCGCGGCGAGGGCCCTGCGCCGGGCCACCATCTCGGGCAGCCTGTCGAGTTGCACGAGTCCGACGGCC
Organism: Sphaerisporangium siamense; assembly: GCF_014205275.1. NCBI lineage: Bacteria > Bacillati > Actinomycetota > Actinomycetes > Streptosporangiales > Streptosporangiaceae > Sphaerisporangium > Sphaerisporangium siamense. The sequence continues at coordinate 479,988 of NZ_JACHND010000001.1, read as the reverse complement.
GCCTGCAGGTCGGTCATCCGGTAGTTGTAGCCGACCTCGGTGTACTGCTCGGGGGCCGTGGAGCCGGAGGCGTGCCGGTCGGCGGCGCTGACGCTCATGCCGTGCTCACGCAGCCGCTTCGCCCGCGCGGCGACCTCGGGGTCGTCGGTGGTGAGCATGCCGCCCTCGCCGGTGGTGAGCAGCTTGCGCGGGTGGAAGGACCAGGCCGCCAGGTGCGCGCCCGCGCCCACCGGCCGGTCGCGGTAGGTGGACCCGGCCGCGCAGGCGGCGTCCTCGATGAGCAGGAGGCCGTCGTGGGCGGCGCGGATCTCCTCGACGTCGGCGGGCACGCCGCCCTGGTGGACGACGATCACCGCGCGGGTGCGCGGGGTGCGGGCCGCCTCGACGGTCTTGGCGGTGAGGTTGCCGGTCGCCGGGTCGATGTCGGCGAACACCGGGGTGGCGCCGACGTACCTGACGACGTTGGCGGTCGCGATGAACGACAGCGACGGCACCACGACCTCGTCGCCGGGCTCGATGCCGGCGAGCACCAGGGCGAGGTGGAGCGCGGTCGTGCACGAGGAGGCGGCGACGCCGTGGCGTGCCTGGACGCTGGCAGCGAACCTGCGCTCGAACTCGGCGACCCTCGGCCCCTGGGCGACCCAGCCCGAGGCGATGACCTCGCCGACGGCCGCCTGCTCCTCCGGGCCGAACCACGGCCGCATCACCGGGATCATCGCCCGGCCACCTCCCTGATGTCGATTCCGAGGAGGTCCGCCAGCAGGCGGACCCTTTCGTTCCAGTCGTGCCGCGCCGCGAACGCCCGCCGCCGTTCGGCGAGCGCGGACGTGCGCGCGACGCGCAGGTGCGCGGTGACGGTCGCGGCGAACTCCGCCGGGGTGCGGGCGACCGGGATCAACGGCCCGGCCTCCAGCCACGCGGTGGCGGGGAGGTCGGTGGAGACGACCCCGCGCCCGGCCGCCAGGTATTCGAGCGTCTTCAGCGGGAAGCTCGCCCGGTTGAACTCCGAGTCGGCGTAGGGGGTGAGGCCGACGTCGATGAGCCGCAGGTACGACGGCAGCTCCTCGTAGGGCTTGCGCCCCACCCAGTGGACGTTGGCCCGTCCGATGAGCGCGGGCCAGCGCTCGGGCTCGTACTCGCCGACGCGCGGCCCGACCAGCACCAGCGGGACCCCGGTGTCGGCGACGGCCTCCAGCAGCGCGATGTCGATGCGCGCGTTGATGTGGCCGACGAAGCCCGCCACCGGGGTGGCGGCCAGGCCGGCGGGCAGGTCGGCGGGGTGCGGCGCGTCGTCGACCGCGGCGTACGCCGACACGTCGCACCCGTTGGGGACGAGCGTCGCCGTGCGGCCCATGAGCGCCACCCGCTCGGCCAGGCCCGGGGAGACGACGACGACCTCGCTCGCGCGCCGCGTCATGCGGCGCTCGGCCTGGGCGAGCCGGGCGGCGGACATGCGGATGAGCGAGGCCCCTGCCACCAGGTCGTCGGTGACGAAGCGCACGGTGCGGGCGCCGCGCCGGACGTCCATCAGGTCGGTGGTGCCCGCGACGACGACGGCGCCGATGCCGAGGCCGGCCTCGCGGGCGGCCGCGCGGACCGCGCGCCGGGCGAGGGCCGCGGTGACGCGGTCCACGCCCGGGCGGTAGGCGGCGGGCGGGGCCACCGGGCTCAGCCGCCACAGCCGCGGCCCGGCCTGGCGCAGCACGTGGCCGGCCTTGCCGGTCTCCGGGTCGCGCAGGCCCGAGCGCAGCGGCCGGGGCGGATCGACGTACAGGACGTCCGCGTACGCGCTGAGCCGGTCGGCGATGTGCCGGTCCGTGCCGCTCACGCCGTCGTAGCGCGTGCCTCCCGCGTAGACGATCGCGCCGTTCACCGCGACTTCTCGTCGCGCCACCATGCCACGAGGCGGCGCAGGCCCTCCTCCAGGCCGATCTCGGCCTTCCAGCCGAGCCGCTCGGCGGCGGCGTCCACGTCGGCGAGGCGGCGGGTGACGCCGTTCACCGCGCGGGCGGGCCCGAACTCCAGGCCGAGGTCGGAGCGTCCCATGACCGACATCAGCGTCTCGGCCAGCTCACGCAGGCTGGTCTCGGTGGAGCTGGCGATGTTGAACACCTGGTCGGTGGCGTCGCTCGCCGCGGCCAGGAGGTTGGCGCGGGCGATGTCCTCGGTGTAGACGAAGTCCATGGTCTGCAGGCCGTCGCCGAGGATCAGCGGGGCCTCGCCGTTCTCGATGCGCTCCATCCAGCGGATCAGCACCTCGGTGTAGAGGCCGTGGATGTCCATGCGCGGGCCGTACACGTTGAAGTACCGCAGCGCCACGTAGTCGAGCCCGCGCATGGCCTTGAAGCTGCGCAGCAGGCCCTCGTTGAACGTCTTGGCGGCCCCGTACAGGGTGTCGTTGTCGTACGGGTGGTGGTCCTCGCGGGTGGGGAACTCGGTGGCCAGGCCGTACACCGAGGCGGAGGAGGCGGCGACGACCTTGCGCACGCCCGCGTCGGCGGCGGCCTCGACGACCTCGTAGGTGCCGTCGACCAGCACCTGCAGGGCGAGGCGCGGCTCCTCGGCGCACTGGGTGATGCGGATGGCGGCCTGGTGGAAGACCACGTCCATGCCCTTGGTGACCTGGCGGACCAGCGTGGTGTCACGGATGTCGCCCTCGACCACGCGCAGGCGCCCCTCGGCCACCGCCTCGGCGGCGGCGAGGTTGGCCCGGCGGCCCCGGACGAAGTTGTCGAGCACGACCACCTCGTCCGCGCCCGCGGCGAGGAGCTGGTCGACGATCGTCGAGCCGATCGTCCCCGCGCCCCCGGTCACCAGGCAGCGGCTGTTCTTGATCATCGGGTGGATCCCCCCAGGTCGATTCGTCTGCCGTCATTTTGGATGCTTTGCCCCGCCGCTTCCAGCAGAGCGAGCACGCGCAGCCCCGCCTTTCCGTCGGTCAGGGGAGCCCGGCCCTCGGTGATCGAGGCCGCGAACTCGCTCATCACACCACGCAGCGCCTCGCGCTCGGGCAGGGCGGGTACGACGACGTCACCGGTTCGATAGGAGATCAGGGCGGCCCTTCGCTCGTCCTCCCCTACGGCCGAAAGGTCCACCCCCCTGTCGTACACGGCGAGGCGCTGGGCCGGGTTCACGTCGTCCCACACGATCGTGCGGCGCGAGCCGCCGATCACGGCGGTGCGGATCTTGGTCGGGCTGAGCCAGTTCACGTGCACGTGCGCGATGGCGCCCGAGGACAGCCACACGGTCAGGTAGGCCAGGCACGGCTTGCCCGCCCCGATCGGGTCGGAGCTCTGCGCGGCGACGGCCACCGGGGAGACCCCTTCCGGCAGCACGAAGTCGAGGATCGACAGGTCGTGCGGCGCCAGGTCCCAGAGGACGTCCACGTCCGGCTGGACCAGGCCCAGGTTGATGCGGACCGAGTCGATGAACTGCACGTCCCCGACCTCGCCCGTGGCGATCAGGTCGCGGATCTTGCGGACCACCGGCGTGTAGCAGAAGGTGTGGTCGAGCATGAGCACCCGGTTCCGCTCCTCGGCCAGGGCCACCAGCTTGGCGCCCTCCGCGTGGGTCGGGGTGAGGGGCTTCTCGACCAGCACGTGCTTGCCGGCGTCCAGGGCGGCGCGCACCAGGTCGAAGTGCGTGCGCGCCGGGGTGGCGATCGCCACGGCGTCCACGGCCGGGTCGGCGAGCACCTGCTCCACGGATGTGGTCGGCCTCACCGTGGTGTAGCGGCCGAGCACCGCCTTCGCGCGGTCCTCGTCGAGGTCGCACAGCCACTCAAGGCGCAGTTCGGGGGTGGCCATGGCGTTGCGCACCAGGTTGGGTCCCCAATAGCCCGCCCCGATGACGGCAAGGCCGATCGATGTCACGCGGATCTCCTCTCGTACTGCGTGGGCCGCCCACGTACGGCCCGCCCGGGGACGAGCGAACCGCACGCGGGTGACGTGATTAGCTCGCCGGAGTGAACAGAACGTCCACCCAGTAGTTCGCACCGTTGTAACTGGAGGCGGGGAAGCCCGAGGACGACCCGTACCTGTAGACGCCGTTGCCGCCCGCCGGCCCGCCGTTGGCCACGGCGTGCAGCGGCGAGTTGTCGTACGACCCGGAGTTGAAGAAGCCGCCGTCGCCCGAGTAGTGCCCGTTGGGCGCGAGGTAGGAGGCCACGTACACCTGACCGGCGACGATGTCCGCCGGCTGGTCGAAGATCAGCGTCTGCCAGCCGGTGGCGGTCTCGTTCTGGAAGGTGCCGTTCGCCAGCGGGGTGCCGGTGGCGCTCCACAGGTTGCCGATGTGCGTGCCGGTGTTGCCCGCGCCCTTGTAGAACCGGACGCCGGTCACCTTGCCGTCCATCTCGGCCGTGAACTTCACGCCGAGCTCGACCGCGGAGGTGTCTCCGTCGGCCGGGTTGTTCGGCACGGCGTTGCTGGCGAAGATCGAGCACGGGCAGCTCGCCGGGCCGCCGGTCGCGAACGACCACGACGTCGCCGTCATGGCGTTCCCGTCGTCGTCCTGCGCGCCGGTGACCGACACGGTGTAGGTCGTGCTCTGCGCCAGCGCGGCGTCCGGGGTGAAGGTGAGCATCGTGCGCGCCTCGTTGAGCGCCCGGGTGCCCGCGACCGTCTGGTTCGCGGCGTTCTTCACCGTGATCTGGGCGGTGTTCTCCGCGATCGCCTCGCTGAACGTCGCTGTCACCGCGGTGCCGGTCGCCACGCCGGTGCCGCCGTGGTCGGGCGTCTTGCCGGTGACGTACGGCGCCGTCGTGTCGGCCAGCTTCGTGAAGATCACGTCGACCCAGTAGTTGGTCGCGCCCCACGAGCTGGTCGGGAAGGAGCGCGCGCCGTACTTGTAGACGCCGTTGCCGCCGCTGGACGAGCTCGCGAGCACGCGCAGCGGGGTGGCGTTGACCTGCGAGGCCAGCCCGTTGCCCGTGGCCGAGTAGTGGCCGTTCGGCGCGTGGTAGGAGGCGACGTAGGTGGTGTCCTTGGTCACCGGCCACGGCGTGCCGAAGTAGACCTCCTGCCACCCCTGCGTCGACTCGTCGGAGAAGGTGGCCGTGGTCAGCTCCTGGCCCGTGCCGCTCCACAGGGTTCCGGTGTGGGTGCCGGTGTTGCCCGGCCCCTTGTAGAACCGGATGCCCTCGATGAAGCCGTCGGACGTGGTCTGGAACTTCACGCCGACCTCGACCCCGGCGCCGTCGTTGACGCTCGGCTCCGCCGGGACGGTGACGTCCGGCCACACGCTGCACGGGCACACGCCCGCCGCGAACGCCCTGGCCGTGGTGAACGTGAACGTGTACGGGGTGGCCATGACGTTGCCGGCGTCGTCCTCGGCGCCGCTGACCGTGACGGTGAACTTCTCGCCCGCGGCGAGCGGCGCGGTGGGGACGAAGGTCAGCGTCTTGCGGGTGGGGTCCAGCGAGACGTTCCCCGCGACGGTGGCCTGCGTCGGGTCCTTCAGCGTGAAGGTCGCGCTGCCGGTCTTGATCGGCTCACCGAAGGTGATCTTCGGCTGGACCGTCGCCGGCACGCTGGACGAGCCCGGGACCGGGGTCACCGAGGTGGCCGCCGGCGGGTAGACGTCCTTGACGGTGAACACCACGTCGACGTAGTAGTTGCCGCCGTTGAAGGTCTGGGTCGGGAAGCCCTCCCCGGACCTGTAGACGCCGTTGGGCGCGGTCTCGATGGTCTTCGGCGCGGTGAGCGGCGCGTTGACCAGCGGCTCGTAGCGGAAGAAGTCCGAGTCGGCGGCGTAGTGGCCGTTCGGCGCGAAGTACGAGGCGACGTACCGCGTGCCCGCGGTGATGTAGACCGGCGAGTCGAAGGTCATCTTCTGCCAGCCGGTGGCCGTCTCGTTCTTGAACTCCCCGGTCGCCAGCACGTCGCCGGTGTCCGACCACAGCGTTCCGGTGTGGGTGCCGGTGTTGCCGGTGCCCTTGTAGAACTTGATCCCGGTCAGGTAGCCGTTGGTCGAGGAGGTGAAGCGGACGCCGGCCTCCAGCGCGCCGGAGTCGTTCTCCGCCGGGTTCTTCGGAACCGTGGAGGAGGCGAACAGGCTGCACGGGCACTCGACGGTGACGTTCCTGGACACCTCGGCGCCGACGTTGCCGCTGTCGTCCCCGGCGCGCACCTTGATCGTGGTCGCGCCCACTCCGGTGACCTTCCAGGAGTAGGTCCAGGCCGTGCGGCCGGTGGCCGGGTGCCACGTGGTGCCGCCGTCGGTGGAGACCTCGACCCCGCCGACCTGGCCGCCGACGTCCGCCGCGGTGCCGCTGACCGTGACGGTCGCGCCGTTGTTCACGGTCGCGTTCGCCGCGGGCGCGGCGAGCGTCACGGTGGGGGCGGTGGTGTCGGTGGACTTGGTGGCGAGGCTGCCCTCCTGGAGCGACTTCGGCTGCACGCCCATGTCGGCGAACAGGTTTACGGTGGCCTGCTTGATGCGGCCGTCGGCGAAGCCGTTCTCGGAGTAGCTGTCGTGCTCGTCGTCCAGGCCCCAGGTCCACTGCACCGTCCCGGCCCCGAACACCAGCGCGCCGCTCGACGCCCGGTACATGGTCATGCGGTGCGTGGCGCTCTTCTGGGCGACGTTGCTGCCGTAGTCGATCAGCACTTCGTCGGCGACGGCCGTCGTCGAGGACAGCGGCACCAGGCCCTTGGGCCGGGCCCCGTTGTCGATGTCCTCGTCCCACTCGTACCCGACCACGCCCGGAATGCTCTGCGAGCCGCTGACCTGGCCGGCGACCGATGTGCCGCGCCAGAACCGCATCTTGCCGTCGGCCGCGGGCACCGTCAGCGGGATCGCCGGGCACCCGTCGTTCTTCACCGTGCAGTTCACGGTGAACAGCGTGCCGGTGAGGCTGTTCTCCGGCTTTCCGCCGTCGGCCGCGCCGGGCCCGCTGAACCGCGGGTCGCGCCAGGTGCCCGTCCACACGTTCGGCGTCGGGTCGATCTTGGCGTTGGCGTGCGTCTCCTTGTAGGAGACCAGCGTGCGGTAGGAGTTCTCCCAGCGGGTCTTCCAGTAGACCTCGTTGCCGCTGAAGAAGGCCAGGTTGACGCCGTGGTCGCGGGCGTTCTCGAACGCCGTGCGCTCCTCGCCGGACCAGTACTCGTCGTGGCCGACGGACATCAGCGTCTTGTGGTTCAGCAGCGCGGAGGGAGCGCGCGCCGCGTCCAGCGACGACTGGTACGTCACGTCGTACCCGTTGGCCTCAAGCCAGCGCACCATCGGGTACTCGTTGGCGAAGACGAAGTCGCGTCCCCACGGGGTGCTCTCCCGCGTGTTGAAGGGACGGTTGTAGCTCACCTTGACCGCGCGGCCGGGCGCCGCGACGCTGTCGCCGCGGTACAGGCTGTTCTGCACCTTGTAGGGGTTGTCCTCGGTGGCCGGGATGTCGCCCCAGGAGTTGTACGCCTGCCAGGTGCTGTCGGAGGTGCGGAAGAGCAGGTCGGCGGTGCTCGCGTCATCGCGCACGACGAAGACGATGTGGGTGTCGTCGTTGGTGTCGGTGCGGATCACGTGGGCGAAGTAGATACCGGAGACGGCCGTGGACGGAACGGTCCAGTGGGCGACGTTGCCCCAGTTGCAGGCGACCTCGCCCGTGGTGGTGTTCTCCGGGCAGCTCGGCTGGCTACGGGAGACCGAGGTGGTGGCGGGCACCGAGGTGATGAACCGCGCGCCCTTCCCCTGGTAGTAGCCCATCCGGTAGATGTCGATCTGCAGGTTGAGCGCCGTGGACCGGACCTTGAAGTTGATCGTCTGGCCGAGGTTGACGCTCATCTGGTCGCCGTAACCCTCGACGGTGCCGTGAGGATTGGTGTCCCAGACGTTCTTGTCGGTGCCTGTGTTGGTGTTCTCACAGGTGATCTTGTTGCCGCCCGCGTCGCACGGGCCCATGGCCTGTGCGGGCGCTGCGGGTGCCGACAGCAGGGCGGCCACGGTCAGCAGTGTCGCTGAGATGGCCGCTCTGAACCGGCGCGCGGCATGGCGCGAATTCAATGAAGCTCCCACGTGATCTGGGTGGTGATCCCCGGCGGTGCTCACGCTGTGGAGCGTGGTCCCGTCGAATCGACGTCCGGATGGCGAGCTCGGTTTACGTGCTCTGCCAACATCCGTCCCAAGAGTCACAGGAGTGTCCCTTCGGCTTCGGCGCCTCAGTGGGTCTTCATCGCGATGACCGACTTCACCAGCCCCCCGAGGCGTTCGAAGCGGATGGTGGAGGAGGGGAAGTAGTGCCGCATCTCGGTGATGCTGAGCAGCTCGACCTCCATGACGATGTTGCGGGCGGCCACGCGGTCGGAGGTGGGGGTGTGCACCAGCGGCCAGCGGCGCAGCAGGGAGGTGCGCATCGCGATCGGCATGTACTGGAAGAACGGGAACAGGAAGTGCGGTTCGACCGGGAAGTACCGGTACGGCGTCTGCACCCAGTGCAGGTCCGCGAGGCGCTGCACGGAGTCGGCGAACATCTGGCGGCGCAGGTGCCCGCCGACGTGCTCGATCACCGCGTTCGAGAAGACGAGGTCGTACTTGGTGCCCAGGATGTCGCGCGGCAGCTCGCACGCGTCGGCCACGTCCGCCCGCAGCCACGTCGGCAGGTCGGCCGGGGGCTTCTCCAGGTTGACGACGTGGACGTGCGCCGGGCGTACCGGAGCGCGCATCCACGCGCCCGCCGTGCCACCGAGGTCGATCACCGACATGTCCGACAGGTCGGGGAAGTTCTGGGCGAACCAGTGCCAGCGGCGGGTCCGCGCCTTGGCGCCGAGCGAGTCGGGGGCGTCGACGAAGCGGCTCCGGAGAGCGTTCAGCCGGCTCATGGTCTCTCCTAGACGGCGAGTACGGGCGGAGACTCCAGGCGGAGACTTCGGATTACGGGAGAGCCGTCTGCCTGGGACGGGCCGGGGGCGCCGGGGAGAGGCTTCGGCACGTTCCAATCAGACCGCCCCAACTATCGCAGAAGGGCGCACACTACTGTCGCACGCCCGGGTCATTCGATAGCGCACCGAGATCGGAGATGTCACTCTTGGGCACGTGAAGGAACTCAGCATCAGTGGCGCGTACCTCTACACCCCCGCCCTCCATGGAGACGAAAGAGGAACGTTCCTGGAGTGGTTCCGTGCCGACCGGTTGCGCGAGGCCGTCGGGCACGACCTGAACCTCTCGCAGGGCAACCTGTCCATCTCGCGGCGCGGCGTCATCCGCGGCGTCCACTTCGCCGACGTGCCTCCCGGCCAGGCCAAGTTCGTCACCTGCGTCTCCGGCAGGGTGATGGACGTCGTCGTCGACATCCGCGTGGGATCGCCCACCTTCGGCCAGTGGCAGTCCGTCGAGCTGAACGATCGGGAACGGCAGGGCGTGTACGTCAGCGAAGGGCTCGGCCACGCGTTCATGGCGCTGACCGACCAGGCGAGCGTGGTGTACGTCTGTTCCGAGCCCTACGCGCCGTCCCGTGAGCACGGGGTCCACCCCCTCGACCCGGCCGTCGGCATCGTTTGGCCGCAGGACGTGGAGCCGCTGCTGTCCCCCAAGGACGCCGTCGCGCCCACCCTGGAGGAGGCCAGGGACAAGGGACTCCTGCCGGTGTACGACGACTGCGTGGCCTATTACGCGCGGCTGAGAGGCGGCCGGCCGGCCCCCTGATGATCCTTTCGGTGGGGCGGCCTTGAGAAAGATCATTTCTCTGGCCGCCCTGTTTGACCGTGCGCGTCGTTGATATTGACCGGCGACTGTCCTCCATACCACACATTCGGATGGCTCCGATCCAGGAATTGTGGTGCCGGAATCACGCTTTCCATACTGAATTCAGCGGATTAACCGGTTAAAGATGACTGTTCCGGTTGTCACGTCGTTTCCCAACCGCAACAATGGCCTCGCACTGAACATGATCGGAGTCCGGCGCCCGAGAAAGCGCCGGAGGTGGAGGCTCGGGTAGTGAGCAATCCCCGGCATGCGGACGGGCCGCGCGAGCGACGCGGGCCCGATTCCGTTGAACCTCGATCCGGCGGGGCTCGGTTCCCCGTGCTGGGCAAGGTGTCATTGCTGGCGGCCGCCGCGGTCATCGGCGCGACCGTCACCGTGGTGGTCATCAACAAGAAGGACACGGCGGAACCCGCCGGGTCCGTCGTCAACGCCGCTCCCGTCTCGACGGAAGTGACGCTGGAGACGAGCCTCTGGAAGTCGCGCAAGGTCGTCAAGGGCGCGCCCAAGGCCGAGAACACCCCGCTCGAACTGGGCACCCGCTTCAAGGCGAGCCGCAACGGCGAGGTCGCGGGCATCCGGTTCTACAAGCCCGCCTCCGAGCGCGGCACGCACCGCGGCAGCCTGTGGGACTCCAACGGGAAGCGCCTCGCGAAGGTGACCTTCACCGACGAGACGCGCAGCGGCTGGCAGCAGGCGATGTTCGACAAGCCCGTCCCGGTGACCGCCGGGCGCACATATACCGTCTCGTACCACACCCCTGACGGCCGGTACGTGGCCTCGGCCGGCGTCTTCGACGAGCCGGTCACGGAGGGGCCGCTGACCGGCCAGGCCGGCGTGTTCGGCATCGGCCCCGGCGGGTACCCCTCCCAGGTCCACCGCAAGAGGGTGAGCTACTGGGTCGACGTGGTGTTCCGCCACCGCGAGTGGCGCCGGCACCGCCCGCGTCCGCACGGGTCCCCGACCGCCTCGCCGTCGTCCTCGGCGACCGCGGGCAGCCCGTCGGCCAGTCCGACGTCCAGCGGCTCGGCCGAGCCCACGCTCACCACGAGCCCCACGCCCACGTCGACGGGCGGCGGCGAGCCGACCCCGACCGGGTCGAGCTCCCCGAGCGGCTCGCCGACGGCGACCGCCACCAGGACCCGCACCCCGTCGCCGTCGCCGAGCGCCACGAGGACCCGGACGCCGTCCCCGTCCCCGAGCGCCACCAAGACCCGCACGCCCACGCCGACGCCGTCCCCGACCAAGCCGAGCGAGGAGCCGACGAGCAAGCCGCCGACCGGCGACTTCCCCGGCCCGTCCACCACCGGCGTCTCCTCCGGCGTCACGCTGGAGAAGAGCGGTTCGGTGCGGGTCACCAAGGACGGCGCGGTGGTCGAGAACCTCGAGATCAAGGGCGAGATCAACATCGAGGCCGACAACGTGACGGTCCGCAACGTCCGCCTCGCGGCGGCCCCCGGCGACTGGGGCATCATCCAGCGCCAGGGCAGGAGCGGTCTCACCGTCGAGGACAGCGAGATCTACGGCAACGGCAGCCAGCGCACGCAGTTCGGCATCCTCAACCAGGGCGGCGACCTGACGGTCAGGCGTGTGGACATCCACACGATCAGCAACGGCATCCTGACCGAGCAGGGCCTCATCGAGGACTCCTACCTGCACGACCCGAAGTACTTCTCCGGCGACCACACCGACATGATCATGTGCACGTCGGGCCCGCCGTCGGGGGAGAAGCTGGTGATCCGCAACAACACGGTCGTCAACACCCTTGAGCAGACCGGCGCGGTCGCCCTCTTCCAGGACTTCGGCGTCGTCCGCAACGTCACGGTCGAGGGGAACTTCCTGGCCGGCGGCGGCTACTCGCTCTACGCGGGCGCCGGGACCAAGGGCACCTCGTCCAACATCAAGGTCATCGACAACGTCTTCAGCAAGGACGTCTGGCCCAAGGGCGGCTACAACGGTCACGCCGCCTACTGGGACAAGAACGGCTCCGGCAACGTCTGGAGCGGCAACGTCTGGGAGGACGGCAAGCCGGTGAACGCCCCGAGCTGAGCCTCGGCGAGCCGACGGCCACCCCGACCTGCCGGGAAGGGGTGGCCGTCGCCGTCGCCCGCGCGAAGCCATCGTCAGGCCGCACTCGCAGGCCGGCCGGGCACACGCCCGGCCCACCACAGCACGGCGAGTGCGACGACGGCGAGCACCGCGGCGATCAGGGCCGCCCCCGTCGAGTCGCGCCACAGCCCGGTGAGTGCGAGCGCGGCCGGAACAGCGGCCGTGAGCACGCCTTCGGCGATCGCGACCAGTCCGGTGAAGCGGCTGAGTCTCGTCCGCCCGAGAGCCAGCAGCAGGAAGAAGAGGAACCACAGCAGCGCCCAGGCGAGCCAGATGACCGTGAACACCCGCCCGCCGGTCTGCCAGGTGTAGATGGCGTATCCCACGGCGGCGGCCGCGACGAAGAGCGAGAACCAGCCGAGCCCTTCCCCTGGCCACCCCGTCGCGGCGTTGATGCCCACCCACAGGTAGGTGAAGCCGAACAGGTAGAGCCCGGCGGCCCCGGCGATGATCGCCCGGTCGCCGTCGGCCGTCATGATGAGAAACGTCGGCGTCACCACCTGCAGTACGCCGACGAAGAAGTTGAGCGGAGCCGCCGCCTTGTCCGTGATCGTGCCGAGAAGCATGACGCCGTTGATGATCAGCACCGCGCCGACGAACAACAGTCCCACGTCGCTCATGCCAGACGCGCTCCCTTCTTTCGTGGGGGGATCCGGCCCTCAGCCGGGGTGATCGGAACCGTGAGATGGCCCGGGTGATGTACCGGGCCTGGGGTTTCGTGGCGGTTCCGGGGTGCCCGCCCCCGAGTGGTGCGGGCACCCCGGCGGGGACGACTCAGGACGGCAGGATGTCCTTGTCGAAGATGTCCAGCGGCACCTTCAGCGTCACCGCGGCGTTCGGAATGTCGACGATGCCGCCCACGTGCATCTCGCAGGGCGCGACGGAGATGATCGTGTACGCCTGCTCCGGCGTGTAGCCGAACTTGCCGAGATACTCGATCGCCTGCTCGACGGCGTCCACGGCGGCGGCGGTCGCGTCGAGGTACTTCTGATCACCGCCGCGGGCGCTCAGGCCGCTGAAGCTCAGGTACCGGGTGCCCAGGTTCGGGTCCACAGGGGAGGGGCGGAGCATCGGCGTGCGGATGCCGTACCGTGCCATGCCGCCCTTGATGACGTTGAAGCGGAACCAGCCGATGCCGTCCATCTCGATGGCGTTCCAGGTGATCTCACCGTCGCCCTCGGAGAAGTGGAAGTCCCCCGTGGAGAACAGCGCACCCTCCACGAACACGGGGAAGTACACCCGCGACCCGCGAGAAAGGTTCTTGATGTCGAGGTTGCCGCCGTTCTCCCGGGGCGGCACGGTCCGCGCGGCGGTGGCGGCGACGCGTTCCCACTCCGCCCCCTCCAGCGTGCGCAGGACGGCGGTGGACGTCGCCGTGCTCCGGGGGGCGGCCAGTCCCTGGTCGATGAAGGGATCCTCGCGCTCGTTCCAGACGCGCAGCAGATCGTGCGACGGGGCCACGCCGATGACGCCGGGGTGGCTGATGGCCGGGATCTCCACACCGGGGATCTGGCGGCTGGTGGCGAACAGGCCGTGCAGGTCCCAGACGGTCTTGTAGCCTCGGGGGAACCAGGAGGCGAGTGGGCCGCCCATGCCCGGCAGGATGTTGGAGTAGCCGATGCCGGAGAGGGGCTGGACGTCGAGCACGTCCACCACCAGCAGGTCGCCCGGCTCGGCGCCGTCGACCTTGACCGGGCCGGCGATGGGGTGGGTGCGGGTCAGGTCGAAGTCACGGATGTCCTGCTCGTCGTCGACGTCCTTGAGCTGGTAGTCGTCGTAGCCGGGGGCTTCGAGGATCACCTCGTCGCCGGGGCCGAGCTCGTGGAGCGGCGGGATGTCGGGATGCCAGCGGTTGTGCCCCAGCTCCTTCTGCTCCGCCAGCGGTACTCCGACCTCGCAGCGGTAGCGCGGAACACCGAGATCGCGATCGGGAAAGCGGGAGACACCCGAGCGGGTGAAGTCCACACCAGACAACGTGTCCTCCAGGGATCGAAGGGTGTGTGGTGCGGACGACATTAGTTCCATATGAAAATATGTCAAGTGGTTCTATTTCGGTGCTCCCGGACGACCGGGGGAGGGCCGCGCATGGCAGAACCTGAGCCGTCGGAGACGACCTAGCCCCCGGCGAGCCGATCGAGGAGCATGCGCAACTGCGCCGTCTCCGCGGCGTCCAACCTTCGCAAGGACGCGGCCAGGGCGTCGGCGACACGGGGAGCGAGCTCGCGGTGCACCTCAGCGCCGCGCTCACTCAGCCGTACGAGCACACGGCGCCGGTCGGCGTGGTCGAGATTGCGATAGATGAACGCCCGGTCGACCAGCCGGTCCACCGTCCGGGTGAGCGTCGGACCCGTGATGACGGCCGCGGCGGCGATATCGCTCATCGCCAGTCCCTCCGTCGTCGCCAGTACATCCAGCACCCGCCACTGGTCGAGCGTGAGTCCCGTCCCGGTGAGCGCTCGCCCGGTTTCGGTGTTGAGCCGCGCGGCGACGCGGTTGAGGGCGAGGGGCAGGACCCGGGACGCGACCTCGTCGTGCTCGGTCCGCATGTGCGGGCACCTCCTTGAAGGTTCATTCGTTCATAGTGATACTTCCAGATGGAGATTTCATTGTCTCGACAGCCACATGGAGGTGGTGTCGTGGCGAGGCGGTACCGGATCGGCCTGGTCATTCCGCTGCGGGGGCCGGGCGGCATCTTCGGCCCGTCCTGTGAAGCGGTGGCCGATCTCGCGGCGGCCTCCCTCAACGACGGCGGCGGCATCCTCGGCAGGGAGGTCACGATCGAGGTCGTCGACGCGAGCGGACCGCCGAAAGAGCTCTGCGGGAACATCGCCCGGCTGCTCGACGCGGGACGCATCGACGCGGTCACCGGGTGGCACATCTCGCCTGTCCGGGAGCACCTGTCCTCCGTCGTCGCCGACCGGGTTCCCTACGTCTACACATCCCTGTACGAGGGGGGCGAATCACGCCGCGGCATCTACTGCTCCGGAGAGACCCCCGGACTTCAGGTGGGTCCGGCGCTGCGCTGGCTGCGACAGAACTTGGGGCTGAGGCGCTGGGCGATCATCGGCTCCGACTACGTCTGGCCCAGGCGCACGGCACGCGTGGTGCGCGACTACTGTCTGCCGCTGGGATTCGACCTCGTCGAGGAGATCTACGTTCCGTACGGCACCCCGAGCTTCGCGTCCACGCTGCCGCGACTGGAGAACAGCGGTGCCGAGGGCATCCTCATGCTCATGGTCGGCAGTGACGCGGTGAAGTTCAACCGGGCCTTCGCCCGGCGCGGCCTGCACGAGCGCATGGTGCGCTTCGCTCCCCTCATGGAGGAGAACATGCTCCTCGCCAGCGGGGCGGCCGCTACCGACAACCTTTTCGTCGCGGCCGGCTACTTCAAATCCCTCGCCACCGCCGACGCGCTCGACCTCATGTCGGCCTACGTGCGGCGCTTCGGATCCGGCGCCCCGCCGCTGAACAACGCGGCGGAGTCCTGTTACGAGGGCGTCATGACCCTGGCCGCGCTGAGCGAGCGGGCCCGGTCGGCGGAGCTCGGAGACATCGTCCGGCACTCGGCGGGCGTCGGCTACGAGGGGCCGCGCGGCACGATGACCATCTCCGGCGGGCACGCTCGCCAGACGGTCTACCTGGCCGCGGCGGGCGGCTACGAGTTCGACGTCATCGGCGCGCTCGAACCGATGGTCTGACCTCCCGCCGCCCGACCACGCGCACCGGAGAGTCCGCTACCTCCACGGTGACGCGGAGGCGGACGAGGCCGCCATCGGGGCGCGCGTCCGGGTTCCGATCCGTCGCGGCTACTCCGTCCTGGCTCCCGTCCCCGGCACGGCGGATTCGAGCCCCAGGTCGGGGCCGAAGACCTCGTAGTGCACCCGGGAGGCGGGGACGCCGCGCCGGAGCAGCTGCGTCCGCACCGAGCGCATGAACGGCACCGGCCCGCAGAGGTAGGCCCGCGTGTCGCGCGGGATCTCGATGTCCGACAGGTCGGCGAAGCCGATGCGCTCGGCGGGCCACGGCCCCTCGGGGTGCTCGTACCACACGTGGGCGACCGCCTGCGGGATCTTCTCGGTCAGCTCGCCGAACTCCGAGCGGAACGGGTGGGTGCGCTCGGAGCG
The DNA here is from genome assembly GCF_014205275.1 of Sphaerisporangium siamense. NCBI lineage: Bacteria > Bacillati > Actinomycetota > Actinomycetes > Streptosporangiales > Streptosporangiaceae > Sphaerisporangium > Sphaerisporangium siamense. The sequence goes on along the minus strand of NZ_JACHND010000001.1, from coordinate 464,065 downwards.
GTCGGCGTGCACCACCGTGACCGGGCGCGTGGCGCCGGAGGACGCCAGGTGGGCGAGCATGCTGATCATCGGCGTGCAGCCGATGCCCGCCGAGGCGAGCAGCAGGGGGCCGTCGGAGTCGTCGAGCACCACGTCCCCGAACGGGAGGCTCACCGTGAGCACGTCGTTCTCGCCGACGTTGGCGTGCAGCCAGTTCGACACCTCGCCGGCGGGGTCGCCGGCCACGCGCTTCACCGAGATCCACCGGTCGGCGCCGTCGGGCGCGCACGACAGGCTGTACTGCCGGATCTGACGCGCCCCGTCCGGCAGTTCCACCTGCACCGAGACGTACTGGCCCGGACGGAACGGCGGGAGCGGGCCGTCGTCGGCGGGTCGCAGCGCGAAGGTCGCCACGTCGGGGGTCTCCTCGGTCCGGCCGACCACCCGCCAGGGCCGCCAGACGTCCCCTTCCGCCACTCCCGCCCGCGCGTAAAGGCGCGCTTCGAGGGCGATCAGGGCGCCGGCCATCAGCCAGTACACCTCGTCCCACGCGGCGGCGACCTCCGGGGTGACGGCGTCGCCGAGCACCTCGGCGATGGCGGCGAACAGGTGCCGGTGGACGATCGGGTACTGGTCGGGGGTGATGCCCAGGGAGGCGTGCTTGTGGGCGATGCGGGCGAGCATCTCGTCGGGGCGCTGGTCGGGGTGCTCGACCAGCATCGAGGCGAAGGTGGCGATGGAGCGCGCCAGCGCGCGGCTCTGGGCGGTGTTGGCCTGGTTGCCGCGGTTGAACAGGTTCCGCAGGAACTCGGGGTGCTCGGCGAACATCTTCCGGTAGAAGACGGGCGTGATCTCCTCGATCTTCCCGCCCACGACCGGCAGGGTGGCGCGGACGACGGCGGCGGACTTCTCTGACAACATCGCGACTCCTCAATATGAATCTAAGATTCGTATTTACGGGCCGGAGCTCCCCCGTACGGGTCGTCCGGCGTCCTGTTATCTGCGGATCGGCATGAGCAGCTCCACCAGTCCCGGGTGGGCGGGGACGCCCACGAGGTCCTCCACGGTCAACCGGTCCAGGCTGGCGTAGAACGCCTCCTGCGCGTCGCGCAGCGCCGCACGCAGGCGGCACGCCCCCCGCAGGGGGCAGGGCGGCGAGTCCTCGCACCCGACCACGTCCCCGGACCCTTCCAGCTCGCGGACCAGCCACCCGACGGAGGCCCGCCGGCCGGTGCCCGTGATCTCGAGGCCGCCGCCTCGCCCGCGCCTCGCCTCCACCACCCCCAGATGCTGGAGCCTGCTCACCACCTTCGCGACGTGGGTGTAGGAGGCGGCCACCGACTCGGCGACCTCGCGCGACGTGGGCGCGACCGTCGTGTCGACGACCGCCAGCCGCATCGTCACGCGCAGCGCCAGGTCGGTGAACTTCGTCAACCGCATGCCACGACGCTATCAAATGCGAATCTCAGATGCTTATTTGGGGGTGCGGAAAGCACGACGCCCTCCACGGAGCGATCCGTGGAGGGCGTCCTCGCCTGTCAGGCGCGCGTCAGCTCACGAGCCAGGTGTCGCCGCCGCGCAGCAGGTCCGCCAGGTCGCCAGGGCCGCGCTGCTCGGTCGCGTGCTCAAGCTGCTCGGACATCAACGTGTCGTACGCCGGGCGGTCGACCGAGCGGAAGACGCCGATCGGCACGTGCTCGAACGCCGGCTCGTCCAGCCGGGACAGCGCGAACGCCACCGACGGGTCGGGCGCGTGCGCGTCGTGCACCAGGATCTCGCCCTCGGGGACCGAGGCGCGGTCCACGACCTCGATGCCGCCGCCGGGCCCGCGGCGCACGGCCTTGGACGCCGAGACGATCGGCTGCCCGTGCTCCAGCCGCAGCGTGATGTCGTCACGCAGCCCCGGGTCCTTGAGCTGGTCGAACGCGCCATCGTTGTAGATGTTGCAGTTCTGGTAGATCTCGACCAGGCTCGCGCCCCGGTGGGAGGCCGCCTCGCGCAGCACCGACTGCAGGTGCTTGCGGTCGGAGTCGATCGTGCGGGCCACGAAGCTCGCCTCCGCGCCGAGCGCCAGCGAGATCGGGTTGAACGGCTTGTCCAGCGACCCCATCGGCGTCGACTTGGTGATCTTGCCGACCTCGGAGGTCGGGGAGTACTGGCCCTTGGTCAGCCCGTAGATCCTGTTGTTGAACAGCAGGATGTTCAGGTTGACATTGCGGCGCAGCGCGTGGATCAGGTGGTTGCCGCCGATCGACAGGGCGTCGCCGTCCCCGGTGATCACCCAGACCGACAGGTCGGGGCGGGAGGCGGCCAGGCCGGTGGCGATGGCCGGGGCCCTGCCGTGGATCGAGTGGAAGCCGTAGGTGTTGAGGTAGTACGGGAAGCGCGAGGAGCAGCCGATGCCGGAGATGAAGACGATGTTCTCGCGCCGCAGCCCGAGCTCCGGCAGGAAGGACTGCACGGCGGCCAGGATGGCGTAGTCACCGCATCCCGGGCACCAGCGGACCTCCTGGTCGCTCTTGAAGTCCTTCAGCGTCTGCTTCTCGGTCGTCCTCGGGATGAGCGCGAGCCCGGTGCGCCCCTCGGGGACCTTGATGTGCCCGTTGGTCGCGATATCACTCACTGTCGATCACGTCCTGGATCACTCCGGCCAGCTCCTCGGCCTTGAAGGGAAGACCACGTACACGGTTGTAACTGATGACGTCCACCAGGAATTTCGCCCGCAGCAGCAGCGCGAGCTGGCCGAGGTTGATCTCGGGCAGCAGCACCTTGTCGTACGAGCGCAGCACCTCGCCGGTGTTGGACGGCAGCGGGTTGAGGTGGCGGATGTGGGTCTGGGCGACCTTGCCGCCGGCCTTGCGCACCCGCCGCACCGCCGCGGCGATCGGCCCGTAGGTGGAGCCCCAGCCGAGGACGAGCACCCGGGCGTCGCCGTCGGGGTCGTCGACCTCCAGCGGCGGGATGTCCTGCGCGATGCCCTCGATCTTGGCCTGACGGAGCCGGACCATGCGGTCGTGGTTGTTGGGGTCGTAGGAGATGTTGCCCGTGCCGTCGGCCTTCTCGATGCCGCCGATGCGGTGTTCGAGGCCGGGCGTGCCCGGGACCGCCCACGGGCGGGCCAGGGTCTCCGGGTCGCGGCGGAAGGGCAGGTAGGTCTCGCCGTCGTCGCCGTTCGGCGTCGTGGTGAACTCGACCGAGATGTCCGGCAGCTCGTCGATCTCGGGCAGCCGCCACGGCTCGGAGCCGTTGGCCAGGTAACCGTCGGACAGCAGCATGACCGGCGTGCGGTACTTCACCGCGAGGCGGGCCGCCTCGACCGCCGCGTGGAAGCAGTCCGAGGGCGTGGCCGGCGCGACGATCGGCAGGGGCGACTCGCCGTTGCGGCCGAACATGGCCATGAGCAGGTCGGTCTGCTCGGTCTTGGTCGGCATGCCCGTGGACGGGCCGGCGCGCTGGACGTCCACCACCAGGAGCGGCAGCTCGGTGGCCACGGCCAGGCCCACCGTCTCGGCCTTCAGGGCCACGCCGGGCCCCGAGGTGGTGGTCACGCCGAGCGCGCCGCCGAAGGCCGCGCCGAGCGCGGCGCCCACGCCCGCGATCTCGTCCTCCGCCTGGAAGGTGCGGATGCCGAACCGCTTGTGCTTGGACAGCTCGTGCAGGATGTCCGACGCCGGCGTGATCGGGTAGGACCCGAGGAACAGCGGCAGCTTGGCCTGCACGGAGGCGGCGATGAGGCCGTACGCCAGTGCCTGGTTGCCCGAGATGTTGCGGTACAGGCCCGGGGTCAGGCGGGCGGGCTTGACCTCGTAGGACACCGAGAACGACTCGGTGGTCTCGCCGTAGTTCCAGCCGGCCTGGAAGGCGGCGATGTTGGCCTTGGCGATCTCGGGCTTCTTGGCGAACTTGGCTTCGAGGAACTTGACCGTCGCCTCGGTCGGCCGGTGGTACAGCCAGGACAACAGGCCGAGCGCGAACATGTTCTTCGCCCGCTCGGCGTCCTTCTTGGAGATGTCGAAGCCTTCGAGGGCCTTGACCGTCAGCGAGGTCAGCGGCACGGCGTGCACGCGCCACTCGCCGAGCGACCCGTCCTCGACGGGGCTGGCGGCGTAGCCGACCTTCTGCAGGTTGCGCTTGGTGAACTCGTCGGTGTTGACGATGACGTCGGCGCCCCGGGGCAGGTCGCCGAGGTTGGCCTTCAACGCGGCCGGGTTCATCGCGACCAGGACGTTGGGGGCGTCGCCGGGCGTGAGGATGTCGTGGTCGGCGAAGTGGAGCTGGAAGCTCGACACCCCGGGGAGCGTGCCGGCGGGGGCGCGGATCTCGGCGGGGAAGTTGGGAAGGGTGGACAGGTCGTTCCCGAACTGCGCGGTCTCCGCCGTGAAACGATCACCGGTCAGCTGCATGCCGTCGCCGGAGTCGCCCGCGAAGCGGATGATCACGCGGTCGAGTTGCTGAACCTGCTTGGTCACAGCTCGGTCCTCCTCGACGCGTCTGGGCGCCGTCGCTCGTGGCACGTATACATTTCCATGCTAGATCCCTTGGGGCTGCGCGGGCTTCTTTACGCATGCGCGTCGGACAGCGGTCGGCCCGTGTCCGTGCCGTCCCTGCGACGCGCCGGTGTAGGCCGGGCCGGGGGGCCCGCCCTGGTGGAACGGTGGTAGAGCCGGTGGCGCGGGGCGCGCGCCTTACCGGAAGCGGCTCAGGTCGGTACGCGGCGGGTGACCACCGCCGGGGGGTCCGGAAAGCCGGAGAGCCCCGGTGGCCACGAGAGCAAGGATCCCCCGGAAAGCCCGGGAAGCCTGGAAAGCACGGTCACGACCGGAAACCGCCCTCGGTACACAGCCCTGCCGCGAGCCGGCACAGGTCGACGTGCAGCCGGGAGTAGAGCGCGTTTCGGGTCACGGTCACTAACTATATGTCCCCGTCCATGGTCGCTCCGAGAGTGGTCGGAGTGTGCTGGGTCACGCCGGGGCCTTGCGGGGTCGCTCCAGGGGGAATCGGGGCGGACTTCGTCGGTCGTTCACCGGCACTTCGTGCGATCGTCGCGCCGCACGTCGTCCCTGCGAGGCGTGCGATTCCGGCCCGGCGTCGTGGACCCGGCCCGGGACGATCGCCCCCGGCCTGTACATCTCCGGGACCGTCACGAAAGTGTGGCCACGGGCCACGAGCGCGCCGAGGATCACGCGAAGTAGGGATTTACCGGCGTTTTGTCCGAACGGGGATCGGCCTTTGACCGCGACGGGTAACGTCGAGGTGACGGAAAGCGACGCGTGCCCCCGCCTTCGCGCCCGCGCGGGATCACCCGCAGACGGCCGTCCGCCGCCGGGCTACGATCAACCCGAGGCCGCCGGCCACGCCACGAGGCACGTGCCGCCGAGGCCGCCAGGTAGGAGGCCGTGTGGACGGATATTTCGGTTCCTACGCGCTCGTCGCGGTCCTGTTCGCGATCGGCGCCGCCGTCTTCGCCGGGGCGCTGCTCGCCAACCGCCTCCTGAGCCCGAGCCGCCCCACCGCCGAGAAACTGCTCACCTACGAGTGCGGCGTCGACCCGGTCGGCGAGGGGTGGGCGCAGTCGCAGATCCGCTACTACGTCTTCACCTACCTCTACGTCGTCTTCGCCGTGGACGCGGTGTTCCTGTTCCCCTGGGCGACCGTCTTCGCCGCGCCCGGCTTCGGCATGACCACGCTGGTCGAGATGTTCGTCTTCCTGGCGTTCATCGCCCTCGGCATCCTGTACGCCTGGCGCAAGCGCGTCCTCGCCTGGACGTGACCCGCACCCGAGACAGAGGGGAGAATGCCTGACATGGCCGCCCGAGATCTCCCGATGCCGACGGTCGGGCCGGTGTCCCGGCTCGCGCCCAAGCCCATGCGCTTCATCCTGAACTGGGGCAGGCGCTACTCGCTGTGGGTGTTCAACTTCGGGCTCGCCTGCTGTGCCATCGAGTTCATCGCCACCTCGATGAGCCGCCACGACTTCATCCGTTTCGGCGTCATCCCGTTCGCCAACGGCCCCCGGCAGGCCGACCTCATGATCGTGTCGGGCACCGTCACCGACAAGATGGCCCCCGCCGTCAAGCGCCTCTACGAGCAGATGCCCGACCCCAAGTACGTCATCTCCTTCGGCGCCTGCTCCAACTGCGGCGGCCCCTACTGGGACTCCTACTGCGTCACCAAGGGGGTGGACCAGATCATCCCGGTCGACGTCTACGTCCCCGGCTGCCCGCCGCGTCCCGAGGCCCTGCTGTACGGGATCATGAAGCTGCAGGAGCGCATCGCGGCCGAGTCGCTCGGCGAGCGTTACGCCGGCGACCAGGCGGCGCACGGCGCTCCGGCCGAGGGGGACGTGCGCTCATGAGGGCCGCCGTCGAGGAGCGGTACGGCGACCGCGCGCAGGTCTCGGAGTCCTTCGGCGAGACCACCGTCGACGTCGCGCCCGCCGACTGGCTCGACCTGCTGACCTTCGCCCGCGACGGGCTCGGCTGCGCGTTCTTCGACTGGCTGACCGGCGTGGACGACCCGCCCGGCGCGTTCCTGGTCGTCGCGCACCTCTTCGACCCCGTCCGGCACGCCCACCTGCTGGCCCGCACCCGCGTGCCGCGCGAGGCGCCGGTCCTGGCCAGCGCGACCGGCGTCTACCGCGGCGCCGACTGGCACGAGCGCGAGACGTTCGAGATGTTCGGCGTGATCTTCGAAGGGCACCCGAACCTGCGGCCGCTGCTGCTGCCCGACGGGTTCGAGGGGCACCCGCTGCGCAAGGAGTTCGTCCTCGCCTCGCGCGTGGCCAAGCCGTGGCCGGGGGCCAAGGAGCCCGGCGAGTCCGGGCAGGGCTCGCCCAGCCGCCGCAAGACCCTCCCGCCCGGCGTGCCGGCCGACTGGGGGCCGCAGGCGGGCATGCCCCCGCCCGCGCGCGGCCCGCGCGCCGTCCGCCGCCCCGACGCCCCGGGCGGGCCGCCCGCCACGCCCGCCGGCCCCGAGGAGGGGAAGGACGCCCATGGCTGAGGTGCTCGACGTCGCGCTGCGGCTCGTGGTGATCGTCATCGCGTTCCTGGTGCTGCCGCTGATCGTCGGGCAGACCGAGCACAAGGCGATGGCCCACATGCAGGCCCGCCTCGGCCCGATGTACGCGGGCGGCTTCCACGGCTGGGCCCAGCTCATCGCCGACGGCGTCAAGTTCGTCCAGAAAGAGGACGTCATCCCGGCGGCGGCCGACCGCCGGGTGTTCGCGCTGGCCCCGGCCGTCGCGCTGGTGCCCTACCTCATCGTCATGATCGTCATCCCGGTGGGTCCCGGGCTGTACGGGGCCGACCTGGACGCCGGCCTGTTCTTCGTGCTCGCCGTGATGGGCGTCGGCGTGCTCGGCGCGATCATGGCCGGGTGGTCGTCGGCCAACAAGTACTCGGCGCTCGGCGGCATGCGGGCGGCGGCGCAGCTCATGTCGTACGAGCTGCCGCTGGTGCTCGCGGCCTCGTCGGTGGCCATGGCGGCCGGCACGTTGTCGCTGCCGGGCATCGTCGAGGCGTGGCGGTGGTGGTGGCTGCCCTGGCAGGCCGTCGGCGCGGTCGTCTTCTTCGTCGCGGGACTCGCCGAGCTGCGCAGGCCGCCGTTCGACATGCCGATCGCCGACTCCGAGATCATCATGGGCCCGATGACCGAGTACACCGGCATCCGCTTCGCGCTGTTCATGCTGGCCGAGTACGTCGGCATCGTCGTGCTGTCGGCCCTCACGGCCGTGCTGTTCCTCGGCGGGTGGCAGGGGCCGCTGCTGCCGGGCCCGGTCTGGACGCTGATCAAGGTCTTCGCGCTGGCGTTCGTGGTGATCTGGGTGCGCGTCAGCTTCCCGCGGCTGCGCGCCGACCAGCTCCAGAAGCTGGCCTGGGCGGGCCTGGTGCCGCTAGCGCTGTTCCAGCTCGCGCTCACGGGCGTGGTGAAGGTGCTGGCCGGCTAGCGGCCCAGCATCGCCCCGCCGTTGACGTGCAGGATCTGCCCGGTGAGGTACCCGGCCTCGGGCGAGGCGAGGTACTTGATCGTGGCCGCGATCTCGGCGGGGGCGCCCGGCCGTCCCACCAGGGTCTGCGCCACGCGCGACTGGATGAACTCCGGCGTCGCGCGCCCGCCGAAGAACTCGGTGTCCTCGACGTATCCCGGGGCCACGGCGTTGACCGTGACGCCGTCGGCGCCGAGGCGCTGGGCCAGCTCGTAGGTGTAGGCGTGCAGCGCGGCCTTGGCGCCGCCGTAGGACCCGGGCCCGCGCACCGCGGCGATCGAGGACAGGTGGACGATCCGCCCGCCCGGCCGCCGCAGGTAGGGCAGCAGGCCCTCGGTGAGCAGCACGGCGGTGACGACGTTCGCCTCGAAGTTGGCCCGGTAGGCGTCCGCGACCCCGGCGGGCGTGCCGTCGTCGCCCCAGGCCACGTTGCCGCCCGCGTTGGTGACGACGACGTCGACCGGGCCGTGCAGGGCGACGGCCTCCACGGCGGTCTGCGCCTGCGTGGCGTCGGTCAGGTCGGCGGTGGCGAAGGTCACCAGGTCGGCGCCGTGGGCGGTGTTCAGCTTGGCGGCGGCCTCCTTGAGCACCGCGGCGCGCCTGCCGATGATGATCACCTGGTCGCCGTCCGCGGCGAAGGCGGCGGCCGTCGCCAGGCCGATGCCGGTGCCTCCGCCGGACACCACTACTCGTCGTGCCATGCTCAGGCCCCTTTCTCGTGACACCGGATCATTCTTACCGTCTTGCGGGGAATCGTCACATCACTTCCCGGCCATCCGCGTCCGGACCCCGTGCGATGGGACGCGGCGGGCCGTCACACGAAGGTCGGCAGCGGGCCGCCGTGGAAGGCCACCGCGTCGCCGAACGCCACCAGGACGTCCGGCTCGCCGCCGCCCGCCAGGTCCGCGTAGGCACGGTGCAGGTTGAGCACCAGCCGCTCCGCGTCCGCCCACGAAGCGAACTCCCCGAGGTCGCACGCCCGCGCGGCCTCCAGCGGCGTGCGGCCCTCGGCGCGGCCCCGCTCGGCCGTCTCCAGCACGAGCCGGTAGTAGCGCTCGTGCGCCGCCAGGACCTCCGGCAGCGCGGCGGCGTCCAGCACCGGGCCATGGCCGGGGACGACGTGCTCGGGCTCGAAGGCGGCCATCCAGTCCAGCGACCGCAGCGCCCCGGGCACCGAGCCCATGAGCACCAGCGGAGTGAGCCCGTGGAAGATCAGGTCGCCGGTGAACAGCACGCGCTCCTCCGGCAGCCAGGCCACGACGTCGCCCGGCGTGTGCGCGGAGAAGCCGGGATGCCGCAACTCCACCCGGCGGTCGCCCACGTGGACGGTCAACTCCTCGCGCATCGCGATGTCCGGGACGCGGCGGGTCACCGCCCCCCAGTCGGGCACGGGGCTCCAGATCGGCGGGCAGCCGTCGATGATCGGGTCGGTGCGCAGCGCCTCCCGCATCGCCGCGTGCCCGATGATCACCGTCGAGGCGGGCAGCAGGCTGTTGCCGTAGGTGTGGTCGCCGTGCTGGTGGGTGTTCACGGCCAGGCGTATCGGCGCGTCCGCGGTGGCCTCGCGCACGGCGGCCAGGAAGCGGCGGGTGCGCGGCTCGGTGGCGCAGGTGTCGACCAGCAGGGCCTCGCCGCCGCCGGTCACCACGCCCGCGTTGTTGAGCCACCAGGAGCCGTCCGGCTGGGTCCACGCCAGCACGCCGGGCACGATCTCGCGCAGGCCGGGGGAGTCCGGCTCCGGCCGCGCGCAGGGGTCGGGGGTCACCCTCCTACTATGCCCGGGTCCGGCCCGCGCCCGGCGCGATGCTCGGCCACGCGGGCGAGGAACGCCGCCGCGTCGCGCGGGTCGGGGAACGCGTGGTGGACGAACCGGGCGAGGTCCGCCTCGGCGACGTGCGGCGTCCACGACCCCGGCGGCGACCCGGCGGGCGGCCGGGCCTCGTTGCCCGGGCCGGGCGCGGCGAGGTCGGGCAGGTAGCGGTCGGCGGTGAACGCCAGCGCCGCGCGGATCCCGTCCGGCAGCGCGGCCCCCGGGCGGCGGTCGCCGAACTCCGAACCCGCCCTGACGATCGTGACCACCGACCAGGCCGACTCCTTGGCGTCCTCGGTGACGCCCCGGCCGGCGGAGACCGCGGCGGTGAGGAAGTCGCCCACCGGGCCGCCGAGGCCGGGCCCCTCCCCGGGCGCGGGCCGGCCGCCGCCGTCGTCGTCGTTGAGGAGCATGGCCGCGTACGACGGCCCGGTCACCGGGCAGCCGAGCACGTGCCGCGCGGCGTGCCCGTTCTCGCTCGCCCGGCCGAGGACCGCGACGACGGGGTCGAACTCGGCGCGCAGCCGCGCCAGCCGCGCGGCGTTGTCCTCGGTGGGCTCGGGCAGGGGCACGTCGAGGGCGCCCGCCGCCCGGGCGTCGAGAACGGCGCGGACCATCTCGGCCAGAAAGTGGGAGTCCCAGGCGTTGCCGCGGGGGCCGTACTTGAAGAGCATGGCCACCGACCACAGGTCGTCGTGGCCGATGATCGCGGCGCGGGTCTCGTCGGACATCAGCGGGCGGCGGTCCTTGCCGGTGCCCTTGCGCATCTGGGTGGCCGAGGCCAGCGACGCGCCGAGCGCCCGCAGGATGCCCGCGCTCTCCGCGCTGAACATCGCCGCGCCCGCGCGCCTGGCCAGCGAGCGGGCCGCGCGCAGCGCCAGCGGGCACGCCCCGGCCCAGAACGCCCCGAGGTAGGAGCCGTCGTTGAGATGCCGCACGAGGCTCTCGCGCACCTGGTGCGTCCGCGCGTCCGCGCGCTCGGGACCCGCGGCCAGCGCCGCGTCGAGCGTCCCGGCGTCGTGCCCGGCCTGGTGGGCGCTGTGCCCGCTGGCCGTCCAGTCCAGCTCGACGGTGGCCGCCGCGGCGGGAACGTGGTGCGGCGGGGCGTCCACGCCGCCGGCCGCGCGCGCCGCCAGCTCGGAGGCGCGGGACGTGCGCGCCTCCATGTCCCGGGCGTCGTTGAGCGCCTCGTCCAGCAGCCGCGGCAGCGCGGTGTAGTCCAGCCCGCTGCCCCACTTCTGCATCTTCTGCTGCATCCCGGGCCCGTACCGGGCCAGCACGGCGTGCAGCCGCTGGAGCCGTACGGCCAGCTCCCGCAGGTTGGCGGGGTCGACGCCTACGAATTCGCCCATGGCATTCGTCATTACTCCGGTCTAGGAGGCGAGCCTGCGGCGTTCGGCCTCGGAAAGGCGCGCGATGAGATGGGGCTGTTCGGCGAGGACCGCGTAGAGCAGCTCGGTGAGCTGGGCCCTTCTGTGGTTCCAGCCTTCGGCCCACTGGTCGGCCGCTCCGCCGCGCCAGGTGTGGTCGCCGAACATCGGGGGGACGGCGCCGAGCGCGCGCAGGATGTCGTGGACCACCTGGGTGGCCGCCGCCATGTCCGCCTGGCACTGCGCTGCCTCCGACGCTGCCATGCGAACTCCTCCCCGCGGCGTGATGGGGTTCCGCCCGATGCCGCCTAAACCTAAGTGAAGCGAGCGTCGCCCCACCAGGCTTCCCGATTCTGGAAATCGAAATTACCAATCGACCGCATGTGTCGTCATTAGCCCAGGTTTCGGCCATAGGCAGAGGCATGGGATATGTGCTGCGGGAAATGCACATATCCCGGACGCGGGGACGGGTGGCCCCGGGTCAGTGGACGATCGCGAGCATCACGTCGGAGGCGGAGGGCCGGTTCTCCGGGCGCTTGTCCAGGCAGGTCCCGACCACCTTGGCCAGCGAGCCCGGCAGCGCCGACAGGTCCGGCTGCACGGTGAAGATGCGGTTCAGCACGGCGGCGATGTTGTCCTCGCCGAAGGCCGGGCGCCCGGTCGCCGCGAACACCATCGTGGCCGCCCAGCTGAACACGTCCGACTCCGGGCCGACGCGCTCGCCCGCGACCTGCTCGGGCGACATGTAGGCGGGTGTGCCGAGCACGCCGCTGGAGGTCGCCGTCGCGTTGTCCAGCACGCGGGCGATGCCGAAGTCCACCACGCGCGGCCCGTCCGCGCCGATCAGCACGTTGCTCGGCTTGAAGTCCCGGTGGACGATGCCCGCCTTGTGGATCGCGGCCAGCGCGCCCGCCGTCCCGAGCGCCAGCCGCACCAGCCCGTCGTGGCCGCGCGGCCCCTGCTCGCGGACGAGCTGCTCCAGCGAGGAGCCCTCGACGTACTCGCTCACGATGAACGGCCGCTCGCCGGCCACGCCCGCGTCGATCACGCGCGCGGTGGAGAACGGCGCCACGCGCCGGGCCGCCTCGACCTCGCGCAGGAACCGCTGCCGTGCCCCCGCCTCGGCGGCGAGCCGGGCGTGCAGCACCTTGATGGCCACCCGCGTCCCCTCCGGCGTCTCGCCCAGGTAGACCGACCCCTGACCGCCCTGGCCCAGGCTGCCGACCAGGCGGTAGCGCCCGATGTGCTCCGGCTCGCCCGCCGGGATCGGCCCCACGGCCTGGACCGGGGGCGTCGAGGCGTGGAGGGGCGACGGCGCGCGGTGCGAACCGTCGCCCGGCGCGGTGACGTGGTCGCGCACGGGCGGGTTCGTGGCCATCGCGGGCGTCACCGGGTACGGCGGCTGCGGCGCGTGGCGCAGCCGCGAGCCGGGCGTGGGCGGCGCGCCCGGCGGCCGGAGGCCGTACGGGGACGGCACGGGCGGAAGCGGCGTCGCGGGCGGGACGGGGGTGCCCGGGTACGGCGCGGGGGTGTAGCCGGACGGCGCGTAGGCGTGCGGGGCGGGGTAGGGGACCAGGGCCCGCGGCGCGAACACCGCCGAACGGATCGCCAGCGAGTGGATGACCCCGCCGATCCAGTTCGTGAACAGCCCGCCCACCACGATGACGGCCGCCCACCCCGGGTACTCGGGCGAGCTGTCGAACGCGACGATGACCAGCACCATCAGGAACAGGCCGAGGAAGTAGAACATGGCCGCGACGGCCAGCATCGGGGCGCGCCTGCGGTAGGCCGCGTACCCGATGGTGAACGGCGTCGCCAGGCCGCAGGTGAACAATGGAGCCAGGGCCCAGAGGATGCTGATCGCGACGTTGGACTGTGAGGGCCTTGCTGGCTGCATATCGCGAAGAATACGGAGATGGCGGGCGGCGCGCAGGCTTTGGGGGCACGGTTATCCAGCCGATACCACCATCCGGAACCCCCGCGCGGGCCGCCCGGGGAGCCCTGGCCGACCGCCGGGACCCCGTGCGGTCCGCTCAGGGAAGGTAGATCGTCAACTCGACCAGGTCGGCGGTGAGGCGCGGCGGCAGGTCCAGCGCGATCGAGACGTCCTCGGCCGAGACGAACCCGCCCATCTCCACCCGGGCCTCCACGACCCGCCGCGCGAGCTGGCCGTTCATGCCCGGCAGGCCCGCGATCACCTCGGCCGGCGCGTGGTTGACGTCCACGAGCCCGCCGTCGTCGTAGGTGCGCGGCAGGTCGGGGCGGCCGATGCGCAGCTCGCGGGCCAGCGCCGGGTCGTTCTCCGCGAGCTCGCGGGCCTGCTGCCTGAGCTGGCGGCGCTGCTGCGCGGCGGCGATCGCGTAGTCGTTCGGCGTCTCGGAGGAGGAGAAGACCCGCTTGCGGATGATCAGCGAGTGGACGAAGCCGCCGATCCAGCTTCCGCCGGACCCCAGCATGCCCAGCAGCTCCAGCATGTCCGACCCGTCGCCCGCGACCGCCGCCACGAACGCGATCATGCCGAGCCCGTAGAGCGCGGCGCTGATCGCGAGCATGGTGCTGCGCAGCTTGGCCGCCGCCCATCCGATCGTGAACGGCGTCGCGGCGCCGCAGGTCAGTATCGGGGCCAGCGCCCACACGATGCTCCCCGCCGTGTCGCTCTTCGGCGGGGGGAAGGGCGGCTGCCCGCCGTGGGGACCACCGTGGGGGCCACCGTGAGGGCCGTGGTACGGGCCGGCGGGGGAGGACGGCGCCGTGTAGGGGGCCAGGGGCGGGCCCGGCGGGGGATACGACGGCGGCACGTACGGCCCGGCGCCCGGCGAGGCGTACGGGGGGCGGGCCTCCGGGCGGGGCCGCGGCTCGCGGGACGACCGCCGGGGAGGCGTGGTGCGCCGCGTGCGGTCGGGGTCGCCGTCGGCGGACGGCGTGCGGGCACCCTCGGCGCCGGACCGGGGGCCGTGCTTCAGGCGCGGCGACTCGCCCGGCGCGTCCCGCGCGGGGTCGCGGCGCGACTCGGGGGCGCGTCCCGGCAGGGGGCGGCCGGTCTGGCGGGGCCGTGGTGCGGTCGGGCCGTTCGGATCACCGGAGTCGTGGGGCGGAGTTTCCCGCGGCCCCGATCCCGGGCCCCCGTGGCCGTTGGTCGGGTGCATAACGCGAACAATACGGCTTCGTGGCGACGTCTCGCATCGGCCACAAGGACCACCCCTCGTGTCCGAGTAGTCCCCCAAAATCGTGATGATTGTGGAAAAGGTGAAGCTGACCGGCGGCCCCGCATTCACGAGGACGCGCTTGTGCGTCATGATGTTGAACCGTGGCTGGGATACCAGGAGAAGGGTTGGCGAAGGGTCTTGCCGTCACCCTGCGCCACATGCTGGGCAAGTCGGTCACCCAGCAGTACCCAGAGGTGCGGCCCGATCTCCCCGCGCGCAGCCGGGGAGTGATCGCCCTGGTCGAGGAGAACTGCACGGTCTGCATGCTCTGCGCCCGGGAGTGCCCCGACTGGTGCATCTACATCGACTCCCACAAGGAGACCACCCCCGCGCCCGAGGGCGGGCGCCCCCGCGCGCACAACGTCCTCGACCGCTTCGCGATCGACTTCTCGCTGTGCATGTACTGCGGCATCTGCATCGAGGTCTGCCCGTTCGACGCCCTGTTCTGGTCGCCGGAGTTCGAGTACGCCGAGTACGACATCCGCGACCTGCTCCACGAGAAGGACAGGCTCGCCGAGTGGGTGCAGACCATCCCGATCCCCCCGGCGCACGACCCCAACGCCGAGCCGCCCAAGGAGATCGCCGCCGCCGCGCGCCCCGCCCCCGGCCGTCCCTCCCCGGCGGCGCCCGCCGCGCCCGCCGGACGCGAGACCCCTCAGACCCGTGACACCCCGGCCAGGTCCGAGGCCACGGCCCGTGCCGCCGTCCGCGCCATCCGCCCCCCGGGCGCGCTCCCGAAGAAGCCCTCACCCGAGGGGCCGCGCGAGAGAGCGGAGAAGGAGCCTCCGGAACCGTCCGGACCGGCGGAGGAGCCGTGACACCCGCGCTGTGGCCTCCCACGGCACAGGAGGTCGTGTTCCTGCTGCTCGGAGTGGTCGCCGCGGCCTCCGCCCTGCTCGTCGTCACCACCCGCCAGATCGTCCACGCCGCGCTGTGGCTGGTGGTCTCCTTCGGCGCCCTCGCCGGCTGCTACCTCGTGCTCACCGCCGAGTTCGTCGCCTGGGTGCAGGTCCTCATCTACGTCGGCGCCGTCATCGTGCTGCTGCTGTTCGGCATCATGCTCACCCGCGCCCCCATCGGCCCGTCCCCCGACCTGGACTCCGGCAACAGGGCGGCGGCCGTCGTCGTCGCCGTGGCCACCGCGGCGGTGCTCGTCACCACCGTGATCGACGGCTTCCGCACCGCGTACGCCCCGCTCGAACCCGGCAGGGGCGCCGCCGAGCCGCTCGGCCGGAGCATATTCGGCAACTGGGTGCTGCCCTTCGAGGCCCTGTCGGTGCTGCTGCTCGCCGCGCTGATCGGGGCGATCGTGCTCTCCCGCACCGACATCGGCGGAAAGGACTGACGTGCACATCGTCTACCCCGCCGTGCTGGCCGCGCTGCTGTTCTCCATCGGCGTGTACGGCGTGCTGGCCCGGCGCAACACCATCCTGGTCCTGATGTCCGTCGAGCTGATGCTGAACGCGGTCAACCTCAACCTCGTCGCGTTCGACGTCTGGCTCAGGGACGCCCTCCACGGCGGGCAGGTGCTGACGCTGTTCGTCATCGTGATCGCCGCCGCCGAACTCGGTGTGGGCCTGGCGATCGTCCTCGCCGTGTTCCGCAACCGGCGCACGGTCGCCCTCGACCAGGTCCGCGACCTCGCCGAGCCGGGCCCCGACCGGGAGGCCGGCGCCGAGGCCGCGCACGCCCGGGACGGCGCCTCGTGATCGCCCCGGACACCTGGACGTCGGTCGCCGTCGTCCTCCTGCCGTTCCTCGCCGCCGCGGCCGGGCTGCTCCTGACCCGCCGCCCGTGGCGCGCCACCCCGCCCGGCGCGGTGGACCGTCACGCCTACCGGCGTGCCTCGCTGATCGCGGTGCTGCCCACGGCGATCTCCATGCTCCTGGCCGTCTGGCTGTTCGCCTACGTCCGGCACTACGCCCCGCCCTCGGTCACACCGTCCGGAGGCTCCGCCTGGAACGACCAGACGTGCGTGATCGCCGGAACCCTGCCGTTCACCTTCGACACCGGCGGCATCCCCATCACGGTCGGCCTGCGCGTGGACACGCTGGCCGCGCTCCTCGCCGTCCTGGTCACCGTGGTCGCCCTCGCCGTGCAGATCTACTCGGTCGGGTACATGCGCGACGAGCCGCGCTACCCGTCCTACAGCGCGTTCATCAGCCTCTTCACCAGCGCCATGCTGCTGGTCGTCTACGCCGGGGACCTGCTGGTCCTCTACGTGGGCTGGGAGGTCATGGGCCTGTGCTCCTACCTGCTGATCGGCCACTGGTGGGAGGACCGCGCCAACTCCCGCGCCGCGGTCAAGGCGTTCCTCGTCACCCGCCTCGGCGACGTGGGCTTCCTCTTCGGCCTCTTCACGCTGGGCGTCGCCGCCGGGAGCTTCCGCGTCGACGAGGTGATCACCACCGCGCCGTACATACCGACGCCCACGCTGGTCGCGGCGACCATGCTCATCCTGCTCGGCGTGGCCGGGAAGAGCGCCCAGGCGCCGCTGCACACCTGGCTGCCCGACGCCATGGCAGGCCCCACGCCGATCAGCGCGCTCATCCACGCCGCCACCATGGTCGCCGCCGGGATCTTCGTCGTCGCCCGCCTGTTCCCGGCGTTCCTGCTCGCCCGGCCCACGCTCGACCTGCTGGCGATCGTCGCCTCCCTCGGCATGCTGGGCGCGGCCCTCGCCGCCCTCGCCCAGGACGACCTGAAACGCGTCCTCGCCTACTCGACGATCAGCCAGCTCGCCTACATGGCCGGGGGGCTGGCCGCCGGGTCCGACCTCACGGCGATCTTCCACCTGGTCACCCACGGCGCGTTCAAGGCGCTGCTGTTCCTGTGCGCGGGCGCGGTGATCCACACCGTCGGCTCCAACCTGATGAGCGACATGGGCGGCCTGCGCCGCTCCATGACGATCACCTTCCCCGCCATGACCATCGGCCTCGCCGCCCTCGCCGGTCTGCCGCCCACCAGCGGCTTCTTCAGCAAGGACGCCGTGCTCGCCGCCATCGAGCACTCCACCGGCGGCCACGTCCTCACCGACGCGGCGGCCTGGCTGCTGTACGGCTGCGCGCTGCTCACCGTCGCCGTCACCGGCGCGTACGCCACCCGCCTCTGGCTGCGCACGTTCTTCGGCCCGAGCCGCGTCCACAACGTCGGCCTGCCCGAGCCCGAGCCCGGCGTCGCCCACGTCTACGACGGCCGCGAGGCCCCGCCGTCCATGCTCTGGCCCATCGCCGCGCTCGCCGTCCCCGCGCTGCTGCTCGGCTTCGCCGGGGCGGACCTGCTGGAGTGGCCGTCGGCGGTCACCAGCGTCCTCGTGGCCCTGCTCGGCGCGGGCGTCGTCTACGCGGCCTGGCGCGCCGACCCCGCCGCCGACCCGGCCCGCGTCCTCGGCGCCCTGCGGGCCCCGTGCGAGGCGGCCTTCCACGTCGACGCCGTCTACCACCGGCTGTTCGTCGCCCCGGTGCTGTGGCTGGCCGGCGTCGTCGCCCGCGCGGACGACACCGTCGTGGACGGCGCGGTGCGCGGATCCGGCAGGCTCACGCTCGCCGCCTCCGGGGCGCTGCGCCGCGTCCAGACCGGCAACGCGCAGCTCTACCTCACCGGCGTCCTCACCGGCGTACTGATCCTCGTGGTCGCGGCGGTGGTGCTGGGATGAACGCCTCGCTCTCCGCGGCACCCGGGCCCACGGGCGCGTTCGTCGTGGCCGGGGCGGTGACGCCCGGATGAACCTCCTGCCGGTCGCCCTCCTCGCCGTTCCGCTCGCCGGCGCGGCCGTGCTGCTGTTCACCCGCGCCGCGCCCCGCTGGTACGGCGCCGCGGTCTCGGGCGTCACCCTGGCCCTGGCCGTGGCGATGGCCGCGGGCTTCGACGCCGGCAGGGCCGGGGACGTGCAGTTCGCGATCGACCGCCCCTGGATCCCCGGGCTCGCGCTGCGGTTCCACCTCGGCGTTGACGGGGTGTCGCTGCCGCTCGTGGTGATGACGGCGCTGCTGTCGTTCCTGTGCTTCCTCTACCTGACCCGCCACCGTCCCGCGGGCGGACGCCATCGCGCGCTGGTGTTCACGCTGCTGGTGCTCGAAGTCGGCATGATCGGGACCTTCCTGGCGCTGGACCTGCTGCTGTTCTTCGTGTTCTTCGAGATCGTCCTCGTCCCGATGTACTTCGTCATCGCGGTCTGGGGCGGCGCGGGGCGCGGGGCCGCGGCGGTGAAGTTCATCCTCTACACCCTGCTCGGCTCGGCCGTCCTCCTGCTCGGCCTGCTGCTGATCTGGGCGCACACCGGCACCCTGGACATGGTCCGGCTGGCCGGGGCCCACGGGGCGGGCCTGCCGCGCGGCGTCCAGGTGCTCGCGTTCCTCGCGGTCGCGCTGGGGTTCGCGGTCAAGGCGCCGATGTGGCCCCTGCACACCTGGCTCCCCGCCGCGCACACCGAGGCGCCGACCGTCGGGTCGGTGCTGCTCGCGGGCGTCCTGCTCAAGATGGGCACCTACGGGCTCGCGCGCATCGCCATCCCGGTCCTGCCCGAGGGGGCCGCCGCCGTGGCGCCGTTCCTCGGCGCGTTCGCCGTGGCGGGCATCGTGTACGGGTCGCTGGCCTGCCTGGCGCAGCGCGACCTCAAGCGCATGATCGCGTACTCGTCGGTGGGGCACATGGGGTTCGTCCTGCTGGGGCTGGCGACGCTCACGCCCGTCGGGATGAACGCCGCTTTGTTCGGAAATATCGCCCATGGCGTGATCACGGGCCTGTTGTTCTTCCTCGCCGGCGCCGTCAAAGAGCGCTACGGCACCACCGAGATGTCCCGGCTCGGCAGCGGCATGCTCGGCCGCCTGCCGTACCTGGCCTCACTGCTCACCTTCGCCGCCGTCGCCTCGCTCGGCGTGCCCGGGCTGGCCGGGTTCTGGGGCGAGATGCTGGCGCTGCTCGGCGCCTTCCAGCCCGCCCCCGGCCAGTCACGGCCGCTGTTCCTCACCTTCATGGCCGCCGGCGGCCTCGGCGGCGTGCTCACGGCGGCCTACTTCCTCCTCATGCTCTCCCGCCTGACCCACGGCACGCCCCGCGAGCCGCTGCCCGCCCTCGCCTACCCCAGCGGCGGCCCCGCGCCCGGGGAACCGCTGATCGCCACCGCCGAGACACCGGAGGAACCCCGCGTCCGCACCCCGCCCGACGCGTCACCGGCGCGCGCCGAACCCGTCCGGCCGGTCGAAAGGGCGGAGGGGATGGAGCCTGTCGAGCCCGTCGCGACCGACACCGCCGTGGCCGAGGAGCGTGAGGCCCGGCTCGCCGCCGGAGAGGGCGCCGTGCCCCCTGGCCCGGCCGCCCGCCCCGGCCGTCCAGGCGACGTGACCCCGTACGAGCTGGCGTCCTGGATCCCGCTGGTGGTCCTCACGCTCGTCCTGGGCCTCTGGCCCAAGCTGCTCCTCACCCTCACCGACCCGGCCGTCCAGGCGTACCTGGGGGCACGATGATCCAGTCGATCGACTACGCGGCCATCGCGCCCCCGCTGATCCTGGCGCTGCTGGCCGGGGCGGTACTGCTGCTGGACGCCTTCCTGCCGCGCACGCCCGCCACCCGTACGGCCCTCGGCCTCGTCACGCTCGCCGGCGTCCTCGGCGCGCTGGCCGCCGTCGCCGTCCAGGCCGCGCGCGGCGCCCGGCTCAGCACGTTCTGCGTGCCCGCCGAGCCCTCGGGCGTCCCCGCCTCGTGCTCGTACGTCGCCGACGGCCTCACCCTGATCTTCGCGGCCATCGTCCTCGCCACCGCCGTGGTGATCGTCCTGCTCTCGATGGCCCAGCTCGCCGGCGCGGCCATCCCGGCGGGGGAGTGGTACTTCCTGCTGCTGTGCGCGCTGACCGGCGCCGTCACGCTGCCCGCGTCCCGCGACCTCGTCATGCTGGTCGTCGCGCTGGAACTGGTGTCGCTGCCCGTGTTCGCGCTCACCGCGCTCAAGCGGTACGACGCGCGGGCGTCGGAGGCGGCGCTGAAGCTGTTCCTGGTCTCGGTCACCTCCACGGCGATCATGCTGTTCGGCGTCTCGCTGATCTACGGCCTGACCGCGTCCGTGCACCTCGACCGTATCGCCGCCCGCCTCGCCGCGCCCCCGGCGGCCGTCCCCGCCGGGGTGGTCACCGTCGCGGTCGTGCTCGTCCTGGCAGGCTTCGCCTTCAAGATCGCCGCCGTTCCCTTCCACTTCTGGGCCGGCGACGTCTACCAGGGCGCGCCCGTCCCGGTGGCCGCGTTCCTCTCGGTCATCTCCAAGGCCGCCGGGTTCGCCGGGCTCATCCTGGTCCTGACGATCGCGCTCGCGGGCCAGGCGGCCCTGTGGGGACCGGTCGTGGCCGTCCTGGCCGCGCTCACCATGACCGCGGGCAACCTGCTCGCCCTGCGGCAGCGGCACGCCGTACGGCTGCTCGCCTGGTCCTCGGTCGCCCAGTCCGGCTACATCCTCGCCGCGCTGGCCGTGGCCGCGAAGACGTCCGTGGCGGCGTCCACCGCCTACCTCGCCATCTACGCGGCCATGAACGCGGGCGCGTTCGCGGTCGTGATGACCACCGGCGGGCGCGACGAGCTGGAGGACTACCGGGGGCTGGCCTTCCGCCGGCCCGCCGCCGCGGTCGCGCTCGGCTTCTTCCTGATCTGCCTGGCCGGCCTCCCGCCCGGCCTGTCCGGGCTCTTCGCCAAGATCGTGGTGTTCCGCGAGATCGTCCAGGGCGGCCTCGGATGGCTGGCCGTGGTCATGGCGGTCAACACCGTGATCGGGCTCTACTACTACATCGCCTGGACCGCCCGCCTCTTCACCCCGGCCCCCGGCGCGCGGCCCGCGGGAGGTGGCCCCGGCCGGCCGGTGGCGATCGCCGTCGCCGCCGCGCTGCTCGTGTCCGTGGCGTTCTCCGTGGCGCCGCAACTCGTCCTCTCCGCCGTCGGCTGACCCCGCCCGGCGGTGCCGCCCGCCGCCCGGTTGTCGCGATCGTGCGCTCCGCCATGGGCTTAAGCCGCCACGCCCGGTCGCCGGGAACGTTCGGGCAGGCCACAAGCGTTGCCAGGGGTGAGCGCAACATCCGGAAGGGGGAAGCGTGCACCACAACGGCCTGCGAACCGCCGTTCTCCTCGGTGCCCTGTCCGCGTTGATCCTGGTGGGGGGCGCGTGGCTGGGGGGCGGTCGTGGTGTGCAACTCGCCGTCGTCGTCGCGTTGGCCGCCAACGGAGTCGCGTACTTCTTCTCGGACCGCATCGCCCTGTCCGCCATGCGCGCCCGGCCCGTGAGCGAGGTCGAGCAGCCCACCCTCTACCGCATCGTCCGCGAGCTGTCGACGGACGCCCGCCAGCCCATGCCGCGCCTCTACGTCTCGCCCACCATGCAGCCGAACGCCTTCGCCACCGGCCGGTCGCCGCGCAGGGCGTCCGTCTGCGTCACCTACGGCCTCCTGCGGCTGCTGAACGAGCGCGAGCTGCGCGGGGTCGTCGCGCACGAGCTGTCGCACGTCTACAACCGGGACATCCTGATCTCCTCGGTCGCCGCCGCCCTCGCCACGATGATCACGTACTGCAGCTACATCGCCGTGTTCTTCGGTGGCTCGGACGATGACGACGGCGGGCCGGGCTTCTTCGGCGCGCTGCTGATGATGATCCTCGGCCCGGTCGCCGCCGGCATGATCCAGATGGCGATCTCGCGGTCCCGCGAGTTCCAGGCCGACGAGTCCGGCGCCCTGCTCACCGGTGACCCGCTCGGCCTCGCCTCGGCGCTGCGCAAGATCGAGATGGGCGCCCGGCAGCTGCCGCTGCCGGAGGAGAGCCGCCTCACCTCGGCGTCCCACCTCATGATCGCCAATCCGTTCCGCGGCGCCGGGGTCGGCCGCCTGTTCGCGACGCACCCGTCGACCGCCGCCCGCGTGGCCCGCCTCGAACGCCTCGCCGGCTACCCCCGCTGACGAACCCTTGGGGGCCGCCGTCAGGAGCGGTGGGTCACGGGGTCCGTCTCCTCGGCGCTCAGAGCGGGGACGCCGTCGATGCTCTCGCGGTTGTTCCTGGCCCGGTAGGCGCGCTTCTGCCGCACGTCCTTGCGTTCCGCCCATTCGTCCAGCAGCGTGCGGTCCCGGTCGAAGGTCATGAACGGCACGCTGAAGCCGCACGAGTCGGAAATACGATCACATTCCACGACGATGATCGACCGGACGCCGGGATGCGGGCCGAACAACGTGAGCAGGCCGGCGAAGTCCGCGTCCCCCGGCGTCACGACCCGCCCCCGGCCGTACAGGCGCAGGATGTTCGGCGGGCCGGAGAACGCCGCGAACATCAGCGTCACCCGCCCGTTGTCCCGGATGTGGGCGATCGTCTCCACGCCGCTGCCGTCCAGGTCGAGGTAGGCGACCGTGGTGTCGTCCAGGACGGCGAACGTGTCGGCGTACCCCTTGGGCGAGACGTTCACATGCCCGCCGTGCTCGGGCGCCGTCGCCACGAAGAAGACCGGCTGGCGAGCGATGAACTCGCGCAGCCGGTCGTTCAGCCGTTCATGCACCTTGCCCATGTGCCCCTCCTAGCCCCTTTTTCTGGGACTTTACGGCGGGGCCCGCGCGAGGTCATTCCCCCGGAAGCCACCAGTTCCATACGCGCGACGGCCCCTTGAAGGAATCGATCTTCCTCAGGCCGCCCGTGGCCGGGTCCACAACGCTGGCCGTGACCCGGGAGACCGTCCCGTCCGACTTCGTCCGCATGTGCCAGAGCGTCAGCTTGCCCGCGTCGTTCCAGAAGATCTGGTACGGCGCGTCCTGCGCCGTGATCGGCAGGTCGACGGCCGGGGACACCGCGTCGGTCGACAGGTCGTACTGCCGCAGGCGCGGCCGGCCCTCCGACGGCACGATCACCACCGCGACCGTCACGCCGTCGTCCGCCAGCGCGACCGGCGCGTTGTTCGACACCACCTGCGGCACCTCGCGGCTCTCCGCCTGCGCGCCGTCGGCGTCGTACACCGCGAACTCGGTGGTGTTGTCACTGGTCTGGCGCGACACGAGAAGGCGGCGGCCGTCCGGGCTGAAGCCGTGGACGGCGTCCGACCCCGGAACGCGCGCCACGTGGCCGTCGGCCAGGTCGACGACGAGCGTGGGGAGCCGCTCGTTGTCGTCGAGGTAGTCCAGCACCACCACGCCGCCGTCCGGCGACAGCGTCGCGTCCACGTCCCCCATGCCGATGCCCTTCGGGACCCGCGCCGTCGCCCCCGGCAGGCTGTGCGCCCGGCCGCCCGTGGCCGCCCTCCAGACCAGCTTGCGGTCGGACTTACGGAAGTACAGGATCCGCGCCCCGTCCGCGCTCACCGTGAACGGCGCGGCGGCCTCCTTGTCCGCCTTCCCGTTCGCCCCCACCGGAAAGACCGTCGCGTCCCGCACCGCGACCGTCTTCCCGCTCCGCATCACCAGCTTCCAGGGCCCACACGGCACGTCGTACTTCCCCTTGACACAACTCCCCAGCCACGCGTAACGAACGGTCCCCGCCGCCCCCTGCGGCCGCGCAGCCGTCCGGGCCCCCGCGGCGGACGCCTCCGTCCCCGCTGAGGACCGCGTACCCGTCGCGACCTTGGCCGTGGCCCCGATCGTCGTCGCGGTGGAAGCCTGGCCTACCCCCGAGGCGCTGGCGGTCGCCGCCCGAGCCGGTCCCACGACCACACCCGCCGCCATCACAACGGCCCCGGCGACGACCCCAACCCTGCGCACCTTCTCCATGGCGCAATCCTTTCGACATCACCAATAGATGCCGCCACACCACAAAAGGTTGCGCCCGATCCCCACCACCAACCCCGCCCAGCCGACTCGACACCCTCACACACGAGCGAAGCCGAGACGGCCGCCCAGATCACGGCCATCACTCAGGCCCAACCGGCCCCCCAGGACACCGGACGGCCGACTACTCCACGCACCCCCCACACGAGGACGAGACGCCAGGCCGTGCCACGGCCACCGACCCACGGCGTCAACAGTCCCGACGCCATCCCCAGCCGCCACCGGGCGACACGCCGCAGCGGACCACCCGCCCTGCGGGTGGTCACCCACCCGTCCTGGGGGTGGTCAGGAGCAGCGACCTGCCCTCGGCCCTAGCGGTAGTTGGTGAACTGGAGGGCGATGTCCAGGTCTTTGCCCTTCAGGAGCGCGATCACTTCCTGAAGCTCGTCCTTCTTCTTGGAGCTGACCCGAAGCTCGTCGCCCTGGATCTGCGCCTTGACGCCCTTCGGCCCCTCGTCCCGGATGAGCTTCGAGATCTTCTTGGCGTGCTCCTGGTCGATGCCTTCCTTGAGCCCGACGGTCAGGTGGTACTCCTTGCCGGACAACTTCGGCTCCCCGGCATCCAAGATCTTCAGCGACAGACCACGCTTGATGATCTTCTCCTTGAACACGTCGAGGACGGCGTTCGCGCGCTCCTCGCTGTTCGCCTTGATCACGATGTCCTGCCCCGACCACGCGATCCCGGCCCCCGTGCCCTTGAAGTCGAAGCGGTGCCCGACCTCCTTGACCGTCTGGTTCAGCGCGTTGTCGACCTCCTGCCGGTCGATCTTGCTCACCACGTCGAAACTGCTGTCGGCCATCGGTATAGGTGTCCTCTCTCGTCCCCCCGACCCTAGCGACACCGACGCCGTCCCGTGTGGATCAGGCCCGGGACAAACCGGTGTCACAGGCACCTCTGAAGTCCGCTATTCTTCTACCTGTCACCGCGAGAGCGGCCGACACGGCAGGTTGCCCGAGTGGCCAAAGGGAGCGGTCTGTAAAACCGTCGGCTCAGCCTACCCAGGTTCGAACCCTGGACCTGCCACCAGCAGAACCCCAGCTCAGAGGCCCTCCGGGGCCTCTTCTGGTTTTCGGGGTCATGCAGCCGAAAGCAGCCGTTTGTCACTGCTCCCGGAATATACGCGGAATGGATCAAGGCCGTTCGCTCAGGTCGCACACCATGATCCGGACCTCTCACGGAACGCGTTCCGTCCGGGCAACGGCGAAGTGTCCTGGACATCGTGGTGACCTCCGGCCGGGACGCATCGAGCATCAGGCACCGTTCTTGACGCGCATCGTCCGGCGCGTATCTTCTGGTTAGGAAAGTTTCTTAATGGAAGCGCCATTCACCTTCGGAGCCGGAGGAAGCGCACATGAGAATGAACCGGACCGCAGCCGTGTCCGCCCTCGCCCTGCTCACCGCCTCGCTGCTGGTGGGCTCCGCATCCCCCGCCCACGCCGTCCAGACGGGCTGCACCACTTGGCAGGAGGGGTACGTCGCCTACAGCCAGTGCACGGGCGGCACAGGCAGGCAGGCGGTTCACGTGAGCGGCGTGCACGTGAACCCTTGGGTGGGATGGATCGAGGTGTCCGGCCCGCTGGTGGGGGTGGGCGAGATCTCGTCGGTCAGCTGCCCGTGCTACGCGCGGTACCGATACACCGTATTCGCCGACTGACGCGACGCCGAGCGGCATGACGACGCCCCCGCTTCCAGTACGGACACTGTTGGCGAATTGCTGAGAGTGTCCCGCTTGGTTCTGGGGGCGGCGTACACACTTCGGTCCGGGGCTATCAATGAGCCAGCGATGACCGTTCACGTCGAGGCCCCGGCCCCTTCCCCGCTTCATGGGAAGGGGCCGGGGCCTTTCGTGTTCCCTGGTCAGTGGCTCATGCAAATCCTGCGCCGCAGTGTGAGCGCGAGGCTGACACCACAGCGATGCGGTCAGGTCTAGGGGATGCTCAGGTAGAAGGCGGCGTCGGCAGCCGCCCCGGCGGCAGTATTGAAGGCGACCAAGATGGTGTTGGGCTGGCTGCCGCAAAGGGGGTGCGGAAGGTAGGCTCCGTGGGTCGTGCCCAGACTGTTCCACAGGGTGATGTGCACCACCTCCTTGGACAGGTCGATGTCACTGCCGACGCGGACGCAGTACCGGCCTGCAGATGCCCGTGAGACGGAGACGATGTTCTTGCCGTGGTCCAGGGTGCCGTCCACTTTGACCGCGGCGGCGGCCTGGGCGTAGGGCGAGGGTCCGGCGGCTTGGGCGGCGGTCGGTGCCAGGACCGCTGCGGTGGCCAGCGCTCCTGCGGCAATCTGGGTGCATGCCTTCGTGGTGATCATGCTGTTCCTTTCTGGGTCCGCCTTCCCGCCAGGCGAGATCACAGACGCATAACGTAAGATCAACAACGCGAAGCGTAGCGTTCGGCGAGTCACGCCGCTGGACGGAGCACCGCGAAATGAGAGGTTCGTGATGGAGCCAGCGGGGTGCCCGTAAGCCAGGCATCGAGCCTGGCGAGGTTCATCGCCGCGGCGATGAGCACGTGCTGCAGGTGAGTCTTGGCGATGCCCCGGTAGCGCGTCCGGCGTAGCCCGAATGCCTTGACCCCCTGCGCGATGGTGCCTTCGATACCCTGCCGGGCCTGGTATCGGTTCTTCCACTGGTCGGTCTGCTGCTCGACTCGCGCCCGGTGCAGGACTTCGTGCTCGGCCTGAGGACGCAGTGTGAGCCGGCGTCGCGTGCCGCGGGTGCACTCGGCTTTGACCGGACAGGTGCCGCAGTCGCGACGCGAGAACTCGACGCGGATCTCGATCTTGTCACGGTCGGGCTCGATCGCCCACCGGATACTGGTCTTGCCGCTGGGGCAGGTCACCTGCCGGTTGTCCCAGTCGATGGCGAACGAATGGGCAGGGTAACCGCTCTTTGAGCGGGTCTGCCAACTGGCATCGGGCATCATCGGCCCGACCAGCTCCACGTTGTGGTCGCGCTTGGCGGCGATGACCCCGCGGGTGGTGACGTAGCCGGTGTCGACCAGGTGGACATCCGGGGCCAGGCCGCGACGGGACAGCCCCTCATGAACCAGCGCGGTCGCGTCGAAATCGCTTCCCGGAGACGGTGTGGTCGCGACGTTCGTGATCAGATGCGGGGCATCGGGCTCGCAGGTCTCGGTGATGTGCACCTTGTAGCCGTCCCAGCTTGAGTCTCGCTTTGTGCCGGTCCGCGCCTGATCGTCGTAGGGCGAGACCAGCCGCGACCTGCCCGGAGGGAGATCTCTGGGGTGCCGCCAGCGCACCGTGTCCTCGATGGTGCAGAACTCCTGCACCCATACCCGCCGCAAGGTCTCGACGGCGGGGATCTGGCGCAGCCATGCCAGGGCCGTTTCGTCATGGATGGCTCTGAGCAGGGTCATTCCGTCAGCGCCGATGGTCTCGGCCAACTCGATGCGCGCAGCCGTGAACTTCGGCATCCGGAAGTCTTCACTGCGAGAGGCGTAGCGGTCGAACCACACCGGTGCGGCGAGTGAGGCCAGCCAGTCCGGTACCGCGACGGCAAGGACGTTGAGGGCGGCGCGCAGCGTCTCGCCGGCCAACTCCAGCCGGTTCAACCCGCGGATGGCAGCCAGCACATGCGTGGAGTCGGTTCGCGCCCGACCGGCCGTCTTGAGCAGACCGGCCGTGCCCGCCCGTTCCAGCACCGTGTCCAGGATCTGCTGCTCGGCGGCGCCTTTGATGAGCCGCCCGCGGAACTCGCTGAGCACGGAGAAGTCGAATCCGGGATCGGTGAGCTCGAGGCTCAGGGCGTACTTCCAGTCGATGCGGGCCCGCACCGCCTGGGCGGCTTGCCGGTCGGACAGCCCCTCGGCGAACTGCAGCACCACCACGAGGGCCAAGCGGCCTGGTGACAGAGCCGACTGGCCACGGGAGGGGAACAACCGCTCGAACTCCTCATCGCGGAACACCATGCCGAGGGCGTCACGGATCCGCATCGCCATGCTGCCATCAGGGAAGGCCGCACGTGCGACCTGTGCTGTGACAGAAGGGATGCGGTCGGACTCCATCGGGCACAGGGACACCAATGACCTACTCTCAGCAAGATCACGACAGAAGCGGGCCCATGATCACATACGTGATCATGGGCCCGCTTCGTCTTTGATCAATTCGCCAACAGTGTCAGTACGGAGGACGGGGGCGCCGTGCTCAGCCACAACTCATCGGAAGCCGCGCGTCCAGCACAGCGCCGAGGGAACGGCCAGACCCGAAACCGGTACGCCAAGGTTGTGGGGCAGAACAGTCAAGGGTTTCACCTGCGTGCGGTGCCCATCTGATGCCCATTGGGTCGGCCGTCACGTGGGTGCGGCACGGTTGGTGGCGGTGGCTGCGGTGGTGAATCCTAGGTTCGCCAAGGCGGATCGGACGGATTTCGATTCCTGGTCGAGCAGGCTTCGGGGTCTTGTCTTCCAGTTGGCGGTTATTCGGAAGCTGTCTCCCTCGAAGCGGGGGATTACATGTAGGTGGAAGTGGAAGACCTCCTGGAATGCTACTTCTCCATCTGCGAGGAAAAGGTTGACGCCGTCGCATCGCAGGTCAGAGCGGCGTAGAGCTCGGGCCATTCGATGGCCGAGCGTCCATACATGCGTGCTCGTCTCCTCGTCGAGGTCTTCCAGCCCGACGGCGTGCACGCGGGGAATGACGAGAAGGTGCCCGGGCGTGACGGGTGCTATGTCCATGATCACCATCACGCGGTCGTCTGCGTAGGGAACGCTCGCTTCGGCCTCGCCGCGAATGATCGCGCAGAACACGCAGTCCGATCCGCCGGGATCACTCATGGTCAATATGGTGACAGCGAGAGGCGTCCACAGCGAGTGCTTGTGGTTCGAGCGCAATCCGGGTTCGAAGGCTCGACCTGCGGCGCCGGCGTGAAGAGGCCCGTCACCGGCGGATGCGCGGTGGCGGGCCTCTTGGGTTGTGGGCGAGGGGTCAGTTCGAGTCGAGGGCGAGGGCGATGTCGGTGATGGCCAGGGGGAAGGGGTCGCCGAGGCGGGTGGCGGCGCCGGTGGTGAGGTCTATCGCGTTGAGGGTCGCGTCGCCGTTCGGGAGGACGAGGGTGGCGTAGGCGGTGTTGGAGACGGTCTTGCCGTTGGTCAGGTCGCTGTAGATGTCCAGGCCCGCGTTCGAGCCGACGGTCGTGCCGAGTGCCCCGGTGGGGGCCACCAGGCCGCTGTTGGCGGGGGACTGGATGACCACCTGGGCGGTCGTGGTGTTGATGTCGAACAGGGTCGTCGCGGTCGTGTTGTTGAGGTCGTTGTTGGTGTAGGCGGCGGCGCTGATACCGGTGACGGCCGGGGCGCACGAGTCGGTGCTCAAGGGGGTGTCCGGCACCGTCGTGTTGTCGTTGAGGTTGTGCCGCAGGTTCTGGCCGGTGTCGCTGATCACGCGCAGGCGGTCGGCGGCGGGATTGAAGTCGACGCCGAAGTTCGTGCCCTGCAGCGCGACACCGAGCTGGGAGACCTTCGTGACGACCACCGGGTCCTGGCTGCCGGTCGGCAGCGAGATCGTGTAGATGCCGCCGCGGTTGCCGACGGCGTAGAACTTGCGGTCCTGGACGCGGAAGTCGATGCCGATCGCGGCGGTGTCGTTGACAAGCCCGCTGATCCGCCTGACCCAGTCGAGTTGGTCGGGCCTGTCGGTCAAGAACGTGGCCATCAGCTTGCCGTCACTGGTGATCCCGAACGCCTGCAGCGAGGCGGCGGAGGCCGAACGGCGGCTTGCCGCGGAACCGGCCTCCGCGGGCCCGACGGCGAGCGCCGTCGCCGCGGCCAGCGCGATGAGTGCGGCGATCCCTCTCTTGGTCCGTACCTGCATCAATTCCTCCCCTATCGAAGTCGTGCCGGCGAGTTCGGCCGACGGCTCTCGTCGTCGCGATATGCCGGCGTTGTCAGCGGCAACAGCTTCGCCGGGAGATAGGGGAACTGTCGTCGTGATATATGCGGAATTATCTGGCCATGAAGCGGGTCGACTTGTCATTTCCCGCAACCGTGACGGCGATGGAAGGCGGCTTGGGATAACGGCCATCGCGCCACCGGTTTCGGCGTAGCGTTTTCGCTTTGGGTCCGGGTGATTCGGTCGATAAGGGTCGCGCCAACCGCATAGTGTCAGGCCCCCTTATAGGACTCGATGATTGTTCGTACGGTTCCCGTGCTGAACGTCGTGCTGTAGCGGGTTACCATGAGGGCGCGCTCGGCGAGTTCGGGAAAATCAGGTCAAGGTCTGAGGGTCATTCGGCCGGCGCGGTGCGTGCGATGGCGTCCACACAAAGGGGAGATCGATCGGCATGGGCGGCCTTTTACGTACGTTGATGAAACGATGCGACGCGAACGCGCGAGCCGAAGTGAGCATGTATATGCGCGAGCTGCCGGAGTACCGCAGAGAGGCCGCCGACCCGCAGGCATACGCGGAGACGCTGGACTACGCGGTCTGGTTCCGCCGGCGCACGGTCGAGTGCGTCGCCGAAGATCGGCAACTCGACGCGGGCGACCTCTCCCTCATCGGGAGCATCGGTCAGCAGCGCGCGCGGCGCGGCTTCTCCGTCCCTACGGCACGGCGTGTGCTGGCGCTGCACGCCAATCTGATGCTCCGCGAGTGCCACGACGCGGCCGAAGGTCACGACGTGCAGGAACTCCTGCGCGTGCTCGCGTGGTTCGGCGCCCAGGGCGCGCGCGGCTGCGCCGCCTACCTCCAGGCGTACATGGACGAGCAGCACCTGCGGCTTTCGGTGGCGACCCGGGTGCGCACGCTCGCGCACCTGCTGCTCACCGGCGACGCCATCGCCGCCAGCCTGGCGCGCAGCCTGGGTGTCGCCCTGCACGACCACTACCTGGTGGTCATCATCAGGGTGCACGGCGACCCGGCGACCTGCTCCGAGACCACGCACGACGATCTCATCGCGAGCGTGTTCAACGACCACCTCGTGCCGCTGCCTGGCAGCGGCCGGACGAGTTGCTCGCCCTGGTGCCGCACGACGGCGCGGGGTCCTTGTCGCCCATGTCGTCGTCGCCGGCGGCGTCCGACGGCGACCGGCTCATGAGCCTGCTCCGCGAGATCGTGGAACGGGTGGGCAGGCCCTGCGCGGTGGGGACGGCGGCCGGTCCGGCGAACGCCCTGGACCAGACGGCGGAGGTGGCGCGGCGCGTGGCCCAGGTCGCGCCGCTCGAAGCCACGCCGCGGACCCTCTCGGGGGTCGCCGACGTGTTCGTCGAACTCGGCGCCGCACAACTCCCCGAGGTCGACCACTGGTTGCGTGAGATCGCCCGCCGTCTGGCGAGTGGCCCCGATCTGGTCACGACATTGGACGCCTATTACCGTGCCGACATGAACCGGCTCGCCGCCGCGGCCGTCCTGCACATCCATCCACGGACATTGGACTATCGCCTGCAACGTGTACGCGAGCTGACCAATGTCGATCCGGGTTCGGTGCGCGGAGTACGGATATTGAGTACCACCGTCGCCCGGGTACTGGCCGGCGCCTGGACCTGAGCCGCGACGGGAATCAAGGAATTCCGGGGGCGCCCGCCGCCCGGACGCCGCTGAATCCGGTGCGGGGCGGGAGTATCGCTCGGCGTTCGCTTTGTCTGTGGCGGTTCCTCGGGCCAGAAGGCGGTCGGTTTTCGTCTCGGTTCCGTCTTCGTTTCCGCCGAGGGCGGTCGTCATTCGCGAGCGGGAAGACTCGGCGACGCATTCGAGCCGGACCCGTGAACCTCTGACCGATCAGGCGAATCGCGTTCACGCGAATATTAAGGACGGCTGTCCCCTCCGCTCTTCGCCGGCCCATAGCGGAGAAATCGGAGGAGGACGGGGGCTATGGCTTCGGGGGTGGGGCCGTGGCCTTGGCCGGGGAGGATCTGGCGGGTCGCGGTGGGGAGGGCGGCGGCGACCGCGTCGGCGGCCTCGGGGAGGCCGGGGAAGGTCTGATCGCCCGAGCAGACGATCGCCGGGACGGTGATCGAGGACCAGCGGGCGGCCCAGTCGGGGTCGGTGTTGACGTCGTGGGTCGCCGTGAGGTCGTAGACCAGGGTGGGGGCGACCGCCACCATGTCGGCCCAGCCGGGCGAGCCGGCCATGCCGTCGACGACCTCGGACGGGACGCCGATGACCGCCGTCATGTTGTAGCGCATCGCTTCGTCGTTCTTGCCCTCGGCCAGCAAGGAGCGCAGCGTGGTCAGGTGTTCGGAGTGGTCGACGCCGGCGAGGAACGGGGGCTCGTACAGCGCCAGCGCGGTGACGCCGACGCCGGCCTCCGCGGCGGCCAGGGCCACGGTGGCGCCGGAGGAGCTGCTGTAGAGGGTGGCGGTGCCTCCGGCGGCCTTGATCAGAGCGGCGACGTCCTCGACCTCGCGCTCCAGCGCCCACGGCGAGGTGTCACCCGAGTGGCCGCGCCCGCGGCGGTCGTAGTCGACGGCCGCGAACCCCTCGTCCGCGAGCAGACGCGCGGTCCGCCGGGTGCCCAGGTCGATGGCGCGGTACTGGGTGGCTCCGCCGATGAATATGACGGCGGGCCCGTCGCCGTACAGGTCGAAGTCGATGACCGTGCCGTCCCGCGAGGTCACTGTGCTCAAGATCCTGCCCTCGATCCGTGAAGACGGTTGTGTGATCGTGTGGGTCACGGGGCGTGCCTTGTCCCAGCTCCGCTCCACGGCATGGAGCCGGGCGGGCATGTCAGGGCGTGAGCGCGCCTGCCGCTCCCGCCCACAATATGGGCGGGCTACGACAGTTCTCCGGCTGCGGTGGCTATGGCGCGCAGGGGGCCAGGGCGGGGGAGGAGGGGGTGGTGGTCGGAGGGCCGAAGAAGAGGCGGGCGCAGTCGGTCAGGAAGGCGGGGTTCTCCTCGGGGATCCAGTGGCCGGAGGCGGGGGCCACGACCTCGCGGACGTCGTCGGCGACATGGCGGAACGACTCGGCGATCTGGGCGCCGAAGACGTGCTGCGCGCCCATCGCCAGCACCGGCATGGCCAGTCTCTTGGACGCGTTGGCCTGGTTGTCGGCGGCGTTGGCGGCGAACGCCCGGTAGTACTCGTAGGCGGCGCTGCGGGTGGCGGGGTCGGCGTAGGCGCGGAAGTACTCCCGCCGGTCGATGGCCGCGGGGCGGTGTGCCCCGTCGAAGAGACTCCCGAGGTACGCCTCGACGTCGTCCTGGGTGGAGACGATCCGCTCGGGCAGCGGCTTGGGGGCGGAGTTGAAGCGGAAGTGCCAGCTCAGCCGGTAGGCGTCCTCCAGGCCGAAGCCGTTGAGCGGCAGTTCGAGCACGGCGAGCCGGCTGACCTCGGAGGGGAAGTCGCGGGCGTAGGGGTAGGCGACGAGGGCGCCGTCGTCGTGGGCGAGGATCTTCACCTGCCGGAAGCCGAGCCGGTGGACGGCCTGGCGGATCCGGCGCGAGGTGGTGGCCGCGTCGAAGCCGCCGGGCGGGACGGTGGAGCCGCCGAGGCCGGGCAGGTCGAACGCGATGACGGTGTGCGTGCGGGCGAGGGCGGGCATCACCTTGCGCCATTCCCACCAGGTCTGCGGCCAGCCGTGCAGCAGCACGAGCGCGGGCCCGGAGCCCCCGCGGACGTAGTGCAGGACGCCGCCGTCCACGGGCACCCGCCCGTGCGTGAACGACGGGTCGAACTTCGCCCGGCCCACTGACGGTTCGGCGGCGCCGGGGTGCGGCCCGCCCACAGGGACCCGGCCTTGTGTGAGGGATGGGTCGGGCTGCGCCTGGTTCGTTGACGGTTCGGCGGGGCGGGGGCCGCTGGTGGTGCCTGCGCCGGCGCCGGAGGCCGTGGTGAGTACGAGCACGGTCGCGGTGGTGATCGCGCCGAGAACGTTCCAGCCGAGTCCGGCGACGCGGGTGCTCCGCCTTCGCGTCGCCATGGGGATGAGGGTGGATCCTCTGTTGAGCCGCACCTTCGACTACCTCCAACGAGCGGGGACGGCGACACGCTAACGGCGGTGTGGCCGGGTGGCCGGGGGCGTTGGGGTCGGGTGCCGTGAGGCAGGGGTGTCTCGCGTTACGGCAGGGGTGCTGGTCTCCAAAGGCGTCACTGGGGCTGATGAAAGCGCAGGGACGGCCGAGTGCCCTGCACGCAACGACTCCCCGGTCGCGCCGCGCGGGACTCCTGTGCCGCGAGAAGGCTCCCTGGTCGTGCCGCAGGGGGCTCCCCGGGTCGTGCCGCAGGCGGGTTCCCGGTCGTGTCGTGGGGAGGCTCCCCTGCCGTGTCGTGGGGGCGAAACGGGGGCCGCTCGGCTACAAGATCGATTGGGGTGCCGGTTTCGCGCCGGAATTTGGAGCCGAATGAGCAGGTCAAGGCCCGTGTGGCAGCGCAACGGTTAAGAAAGTTGCCTAGCACAACTGTTAAGAAACTTGACAAAAGAACCCGCTGATCCAACGATTGGGTACGCGGATCCGCAGCACGCCCCATCTTGAAGCACGCATCGGCGGCGCCGCGCGCCGGCCGATGCGCCACCCCCCAGATGGCCGGGACGGTACGAACCCCGGCCTGACTTCGCGTGTGGGAGTCTCCATGCAACTGCGCGTAATGCTGCGCATGGCGCTGGCGGTCATCACGACCGCCGCCGCGGCGCTCGGATTCGCTGTCGTGGGCGGCACGCCCGCCCAGGCGGCGGCCGGAATACCCGCTCACGTCTTCGCCCCCTACTTCGAGGCTTGGACCGGGGAAGACCCGGCCACCCTGGCCCAGCAGTCCGGGGCCAAATACCTCACCATGGCGTTCCTGCAGGCCGCGACCAAGGGGTCGTGCACGGCCTACTGGAACGGCGACACCGAGATGCCGATCTCGCAGTCCACGTTCGGCGCGTCCATCAACACGATCCGGGCCGCGGGCGGCGACGTCATCCCCTCCTTCGGCGGCTACACGGCGACCAACACCGGCACCGAGATCGCCGACAGCTGCACGAACGTCAACAGCATCGCCTCGGTCTTCCAGAGCATCATCACCACCTACGGTGTCACCCGTATCGACCTGGACATCGAGGACAACTCGCTGAACAACAGCGCCGGCATCGACCGCCGCAACAAGGCGATCAAGCTGACCCAGGACTGGGCCGCCGCCAACGGCAAGACGATCCAGTTCTCGTACACGCTGCCGACGACCACCAGCGGACTGGCCTCCAGCGGCCTGGCCGTCCTGCGCAACGCCGTGACCAACGGCGCCAGGATCGACGTGGTCAACATCATGACGTTCGACTACTACGACGGCGCCACCCACCAGATGGCGACCGACACCCAGAACTCCGCGCAGGGGCTGTTCAACCAGCTCAAGAACCTGTACCCCGGCAAGTCGGACACCGAGCTGTGGGGCATGATCGGCGTCACCGAGATGATCGGCATCGACGACTACGGACCCGCGGAGACCTTCTACACCACCGACGCCGCTCCCGTCCTGAACTGGGCGAAGAGCAAGGGCATCGCGATGATCTCGTTCTGGGCGCTCCAGCGGGACAACGGCGGCTGCCCGGGCACCGGCGGCTCCGACAGCTGCTCCGGCATCGCCCAGAGCACCTGGTTCTTCAGCCAGGCGTTCGCGCCGTTCACCAGCGGCGGCACACCGTCGAACGACTTCTCGGTCTCGGTCTCCCCTTCCACCGGGTCCGTGCAGCCGGGCGGCACCGTCACGGCGACCGTGAACACGGCGGTCACCAGCGGCTCGGCGCAGACGGTCAACCTCACCGCGACCGGTGCCCCGTCCGGGGTGACCGCGACGCTCACGCCGGCCTCGGTGACCGCGGGCGGCTCCTCGTCGCTGAAGCTGGTGACGACCTCGTCGGTGACGCCGGGCACCTACCCGATCACCGTCAAGGGGACGGGCGCCTCCGGCAGCCACGACACGACCTTCAGCCTCACGGTCACCGGCACGCCCGGCAGTGACTTCTCGGTCGCGGTCAGCCCCGCGTCCGGCTCGGTCACGGCCGGCTCCACCGCGACGGCGACCGTGAACACGGCGGTCACCAGCGGCTCGGCGCAGACCGTCGCCCTCGCCGCGACCGGCGCTCCGGCCGGGGTGACGGCGACGCTCACGCCGAGCTCGGTGACGGCGGGCGCGTCCTCGTCGCTGAAGCTGGTCACCGCTCCGACGACCGCGCCGGGCACGTACCAGATCACCGTCACCGGCACGGCGCCCTCGGGCGGCCACAGCGCCACCTACGCGCTCACCGTGACCGCCTCGCCCGGCGGCGGCATCGCCAACGCCGACTTCGAGTCGGGGGCCCTGAGCCCGTGGAACTGCCAGAACGGCAGCGCGGTGGTCGGCTCGCCGGCGCATGGAGGAACGCACGCCCTGCAGGTCGCCGCGTCCTCCAGCAGCACGGGCGAGTGCACCCAGACGCTGACGCTGACGCCCAACCACAGCTACACGCTGAAGGGCTGGGTGCAGGGCAGCTTCGCCTTCCTGTCGGTCTCCGGCGGCGCCAGCGCCACCACGTGGGGCTCGTCCGGCGGCTGGAGCCAGCTCAGCCTGCCCTTCACCACCGGTTCCAACGGATCGGTGACGCTGTCCGTCCACGGCTGGTACGGCCAGGGCAACGTCTTCGCCGACGACTTCACCCTGACCGGGTGATCGCGGCCTGACGGCACAGGGGCCGCCGCGACCCACCAGGGCGCGGCGGCCCTTTTCCGTGCCCGCGTAGCGCGGCCCGTGGAAGGTCAGGTGAGGACGGACGCCGTCCGCCCGGCGATGATCCGCCCGTGCCGCTCGGCGGACTCGTGCCCGGCGCGCAGCGACTCCTTGGCGAGCGGGCGCAGCGGCGCCATCGACTCGTGGACCTCGGCGAGCGTCAGTTCGACCTCGCTCACGTGCAGGTCCATGCGCATCAGGTCGCCGAACATGCGGCGGTACCAGGGGGTGGCGTGATCCCAGCCGGCGCGGGGGGTGCCCTCGCCGTAGCCGCCGCCGCGGGTGACGACCAGCGCGGTGGGACGGCCGGCCAGCAGCGGCTCGGTGCCGGGGGCGAAGCGCGGGTCGGTGTAGAGCAGGTCCAGCCAGATCTTCACGTGCTGGGACACGCCGTAGTTGTAGAGGGGGACGGCCAGCAGGTAGGCGTCGGCCTGGGCCATCTCGTCCGCCAGTTCGGCCGCGAGCGCGAGGGCGCGACGCTGGGCGTCGGTGCGCTGCTCCTCGGGGGTCCCGTTGGCCGCCACCGCCAGCGCCCAGGCGTCGGCGGGGACCGGCGTCTTCGCCAGGTCGCGGTGGATCACCTGGCCGGCGGGCGTGGCGCGCCGCCACGCGGCCTCGGCGGTGTCGGCGACCTGCCTGCTCACCGACCGTTCGCCCTGGATGCTGGCGTCGAGACGAAACAAGATCATCGGACTGGGCCTTCCTCAACGGCTTTGTTCTGCTCGACAGATATTATGTAGCGCAGAACATATGTCAAGCAGATGAGTTTGGTCACAGATCTTTTGGTCAGCCGATCATGGGCCTCGGCGGGTACGGTGGAGGCGTGGGACCCTCGCCACGTTCGTCGTCCACGCCGGAGCCCAGCGCTCCGGCTCCCGCGCGCGCCTCGGCCGACGCCCTGCGGGGCGATCTCGGCTGGGGTCTCGGCGTGCTCCTGCGCACCTATCGCCGCGCGGCCGAGGAGGTGCTGAGCGGCATCCCCGGAGGTCCCCGCGGCTACCAGGTGCTGGTCTCGGCCGTTCAGGAACTCGCCGGGAACCAGGGCGTCATGGCCACGCAGCTCGGCATCGATCGCACGGTGCTCACCTACCTGATCGACGATCTGGAAGCCGCGGGGCTGGTACGGCGGCAGCCCGACCCGCTCGACCGGCGCAGCCGCCGCGTCGTCGCCACCGACCGCGGGCGCGAGGTCTACGCGGAGTGCGGTGCGGCCCTGGCCGACGTCGAGGCGCACGTCCTGTCCGGCCTCGGCGCGCAGGGGGAGGCCTTCCGCGACCTTCTGCGGAAGGCGGCCGCGCACGCCGACCGGCTCGACCCCTCGCCAGGCGCCTGCGGCGTGGTCGAGGAGATCTGCGAAGAGGAGGCCGCCGACTCGGCCGCCACCATCTCGGCGCACCGGGAGCGGTCCCGCTAGCGCCTCGGGCGAGTACGACCGGAGCGGGCCGGCGCCGAGCGGTGCCGGTCCCGCCGGTGTCTTCGCGTTTCCCGACGCCTGAGCGGCGCATCGGACATCAGTGGACATACCCCTCCGAAGGTTGCCTAAAGCAATCATATATATTTGCCTAAGGCAACCAGATGGAGGCGGACATGGTGTCGGAGGAAGGCTGCGGCGATCTGCTCGCCGGCCTGCACGACATGGGCGCGGTGATCAGGGTGATCAAGCGCGACATGCCGTTCACCGGCCACCGTGCCGGTCTCGCCCTGCTCATGACCCTGCGCAGGTCCGGCGAGCTGCGCATCGGCCGGCTCGCGTGCATGTTCGAGGTCGATCAGTCGGTGATGAGCAGGCACGTGGCCGATCTGGAGGAACGTGGCTGGATCGAGCGCGTCCCTAACCCCAGGGACGGGCGCTCCTGGTACGTGCGGCTCACGCCGGACGGCGAGCGCGTGGCCGAGGAGACCCTCGGCCAGGTGCGCCATCTTCTCGCCACCGCCCTGGCGGACTGGACGGACGAGGACGTCGCCGAGCTCTCCTTCCTCCTCGGCCGCCTCCGCCACAGCTTCGACGCGCACCGGGCCCACCGCGCGGCCACGGTAGTGAAAGGACATCGATGACAACCGCAGTACCGGCCGGGGTGCGGGAGGCGGCACCCGACCCGGCTCCCCCCATGTCGCACAAGGAGATCCTGGAAGCCCTGTCGGGCCTGCTCCTCGGCATGTTCGTGGCGATCCTGTCGTCCACGGTCGTCTCCAACGCCCTCCCCACGATCATCGCGGAACTGCACGCCGACGAGACGACCTACACCTGGGTCATCACCTCGGTGCTGCTCGCGACCACGATCTCCACGCCCCTCTGGGGCAAGCTCGCCGACCTGGTGAGCAAGAAGGTCCTGGTGCAGCTCGGCCTGATCATCTACATCATCGGCTCGGCCATCGCCGGCCTGTCGCAGAACCCGGGCATGCTCATCGGGGCCCGCGTCATCCAGGGCCTCGGCGCCGGCGGCCTCACCGCGCTGGCCCAGGTCATCATGGCGGCGATCATCTCGCCGCGGGAGCGGGGCCGCTACTCCGGCTACCTCGGCGCGGTGTTCGCGCTCGCCACCATCGGCGGGCCGCTCATCGGCGGCGTCATCGTGGACACCTCCTGGCTCGGCTGGCGCTGGTGCTTCTACGTCGGCGTCCCCTTCGCCGTGATCGCGCTGATCGTCCTGCAGAAGACCCTGCACGTCCCCGTGCTCAAGCGCGAGGTCAAGATCGACTGGACGGGCGCCTTCCTCATCACGGCGTCGGTGTCGCTCCTGCTCGTCTGGGTCTCCTTCGCGGGCAACAAGTACGACTGGCTGTCGTGGCAGACCGGCGCGATGGTCGGCGGCGCGGTGGTCCTGGCGCTGCTGTTCCTGCTGGTCGAGGCTCGGGCGAGGGAGCCCATCGTCCCGCTGCGGCTGTTCCGCAGCAGCGCGATCAGCCTCGCCGTCGCGGCCAGCATGTTCGTCGGCATCGCGATGTTCGGCGCCACCACCTTCCTCAGCCAGTACTTCCAGCTCGCCCGGGGCGAGACACCGACCATGGCGGGCGTGATGACCCTGCCGATGATCCTCGGCCTGGCGCTCTCGTCGACCATCGCGGGGCAGATCATCACCAGGACCGGACGCTGGAAGATCTTCCTGGTCGTCGGCGGCCTCTTCCTCACCGCCGGGTTCGGCCTCATGGCGACGCTGCGGTACGACACCGACTACTGGCTCCTCGCCGTCTACATGTTCTGCATCGGCGTGGGCGTCGGCATGACCATGCAGAACCTCGTCCTGTCGGTCCAGAACCAGGTCAGGCCCGAGGAGCTCGGCGCGGCCAGCTCGGTCGTCGCGTTCTTCCGCACCCTCGGCGGCGCGATCGGCGTCTCGGCCCTCGGCGCCGTGCTCGGCAACCGGGTCATGCACTACATGGAGGAGGGGCTGACCAAGCTCGGCCTCAAGGGCCACGCCGCGGGCGACGGCACGATCCCCCAGCTCTCCAAGCTGCCCGCCCCCATCCGCACGGTGGTCGAGAGCTCCTACGGCCACGGCGTCGGCGACGTCTTCATGTACGCGGCGCCGTTCGCGCTGGTCGCGCTGATCATCATCCTGTTCATCAAGGAGATCCCGCTGCGCACGTCCAACGCCGAGCCCGTCGTGGCCGCCGGCGTGGAGGAACGCGCCTCCGCCCCCGGTCGCCACGCCCAGCGCGACACCGTGGTCGCGGAGTCCAACGGCCACGCCATGGGCGCCTTCACCGGCGAGGACACCGCCACGTTCGGCGGTGGCACCGCGGTCGCGGCACGGGCCGAGGGCGGCAGCGGGATCCGCGGGTTCATCACCGGCTCGGACGGCGTGCCGGTGGGGCACGCCACGCTCACGCTGATCGACGTGCGCGGGCACCAGCTCGGCCGCGCGGTCACGCAGGCCGACGGTTCCTACGACCTGTGGACGCCCGGCGGGGGCACGTACGTCCTCATCGCGTCGGCGGGCGACCACGACCCGCAGGTGGCCACGCTCGCCGTCGGTGACCAGCCGCTGGACTTCGACCTGGTCCTGTCCGGTTCCGGCAAGCTGACCGGCACGGTCCTGGGCGCCGGGGGCGCGCCGGTCCCCGAGGCGATGGTCGTCGTCACCGACGTGCGCGGCGAGGTCGTCTCGACGGGCGTGACCGACCCCGCGGGGGGCTTCGGCTTCGCCGGGATCGTCGCCGGCGTCTACACGCTGACGGTGAGCGCGGAAGGGCACCGTCCCACCGCCGCGCCGGTCGAGGTCGGCACCGGCCAGACCAGGCAGGACATCCAGTTGCTCCCGGCCGCCCAGGTCAGGGGCACCATCCGGGTCAAGGACGGCGGTCCGCTCGCCGACGCCCGGGTCACGATCCTGGACGCGGCGGGCAACGTGGTCGGCTCGGCGACGACCGGCGTGGACGGCGAGTACGCCTTCGCCGACCTCACCGGCGGCCAGTACACCGTCGTGGCGAGCGGCTACCCGCCCGTGGCGAACACGATCACCCTCAACGGGCGCGGGGACGAGCCGTACGACGTGTGGCTCGGCCACGCCGACTGAGCGAGGGGATCGGGACGTGATGCACTCCAACGGCACCAGGAACACCTGGGACGCGGCCCCGCGCCCCGCCGGGGACGCGCGGGGGCTGCGCGCCGTGGTGCGGACCAAGGACGGCTGGCCGGTGCGGCACGCCGTCGTCACCGTGACCGACATGTCCGGGCAGCAGGTGGTCCGGGCGTCGGCCGACGCCGACGGCGCGGTGGCGACTCCGCCGCTGCGCCCCGGCGCGTACACGGTCGTGGTCACCGCGATCGGGTACGCGCCGGCCGCCTCCACGGCGATCGCCACCGCCTCCGGGGCCGCGGAGGCGGGCGTGCTGGTCCTGGCCCGCCAGGACGGCGCCGAACTGCCCCCGCCCGGCCCCTGGACGGTCGACCCGGCGCACTCCAAGATCGCCGCGACGGCCCAGCACCTCGGCCTGTCCAGCGTGCAGGGACGGTTCTCGGCCTTCGCCGGGCACATCGACGTCGGCGCCCGCGCCGAGGACTCCGCCGTGATCGCACAGATCGACGCGGCGTCCATCGACACCGGCAACCGGACGCGGGACGACCACCTGCGCTCGGCCGACTTCCTCAACGTCGCGGCGCACCCGGTGATCGGCTACCGGAGCACCGGGCTCAGCCCGGCGGGGCTGGACCGCTGGACCGTGCACGGGCTGCTCAGCATGGCGGGCGTCAGCCGCTCCGTGGATCTGGACCTGTCCTACCTCGGGACGGGCCCGGACCCGTGGGGCGGCCTGCGCGCCGCGTTCCGCGCGACCACCGAGCTGCGCCGCGAGGACTTCGCCATGACCTACAACCAGATCGTTCAGGCGGGGATCACGCTGATCGGGGCCACCCTGAAGGTGGAACTGGACATTCAGGCCGTCCAAGGGGAACGCATCCCCGAGGCCTGATCGTTGCCCGGACAGAGGACCGGAAAAGTGTGGAGGAGAGGAGGCTGCACGATGACCGAGACACAGGAGGCGCCGCCCGTCGAGGCGCTCGGGGGCATTCCCCGTGAGGAGTACGAGACGTACTGCGCGCTCGAACGTCAGCTTGGCATCCTCTTCCGGCGCTCCCGCGCGCTGTCCGCCGAGATGGGCCGCGCGGTGCACCCTGAGCTGGAGCCGGGCGCCTACGGCATCCTGGTGCGCATCGACGAGGCCGCCCCGGCGCGGCCGAGCGATCTCGCCGGGTTCTTCGGCGTGGGCAAGGGCACGATCAGCCGCCAGCTCAAGGTGCTGGAGGAGCTCGGCCTCATCGGCCGCGAGCCCGACCCGCTGGACGGCAGGGCCCACCTGCTCGACCTGACGCAGGAGGGCCGTGAGCGGCTCCACCGGGCCCGTACGGCGCGGCAGCGGCGGTTCTACGCCCTGCTGGGCACCTGGCCGCAGGAGGACGTCCGGCTGCTCGGCCGCATGCTGGAGCGCTTCAACGCGCTCGGCGAGAACACCGGACCGGAGGGCCAGGGCGCGTCCGGCCAGCGGTGAGGCGGAACACCCGGGGATCCCTGGCGGGGTCTCCGGGGTTCGACGTGCCCTTTCATGGTGAAGGGGCGGTTGGTGCCATAGCGAAGCGTGTCATTTCGAGAAACTACGGGTGATTAGGCATACTCTGTCCGGCTATGGAGACGCGCTGGGTCGGGCCCGACGGCTACGAGATCACGGGCGCGATGTGCGGCGACCGCCAGGTGCTCCGTCTCCGGCGGCACGGCGAGCACGTCGCGGACTGCTTCTCCGTCGACGAACTTCGACGCCATGTCGACCTCGCGGACCTGTGCGAAGTGATCGCTCTGCCCTTCGGTGAACGGCCCGCGCGCGGGCGCCGCGAGGCCGCCCGCTGACCCCTTTCCGACGCGTCTCCAGGTCGTGCCCTGGTGGGCGTTCTGATTCGCGTCGGCCGCGGGGTCCGTGTATGGTTACACCTGTCCGCAGCGCGCCGCGGTGACGCGAGATGCGAGCGGCAGGCCCCTTTAGCTCAGTCGGCAGAGCGTCTCCATGGTAAGGAGAAGGTCTACGGTTCGATTCCGTAAAGGGGCTCGGCAGCGCAAACGCCCTTTCCCGGCTTCCGGGGTAGGGCTTTTCGCTTGAGCGATATCAGACCGCGCTCAAAGTCGGCCTGTGAAAATAGGGGAAGTGCAGGCGTCC
This sequence comes from Sphaerisporangium siamense, assembly GCF_014205275.1. Classification (NCBI taxonomy): domain Bacteria; kingdom Bacillati; phylum Actinomycetota; class Actinomycetes; order Streptosporangiales; family Streptosporangiaceae; genus Sphaerisporangium; species Sphaerisporangium siamense. Next base: position 420,668 of record NZ_JACHND010000001.1, on the reverse strand, counting down.
AGCGATCAGGCATACTTGGATCATCCAGGCCAGGTCGGGTACGTGAACACGTGTGCGCGATCGCCGAACAGGTCGGGTATCCTTTCGAGGCCGGTCGATTTCGCCGGCCATGAAGCGGAGTAGCTCAGTCAGGCAGAGCAAGCGGCTCATAATCGCTGTGTCGCGGGTTCAAGTCCCGCCTCCGCTACTACCCTCCCCGGTTCCCTCCACGGAGGCCGGGTGCGGGTCGTCCATGTGTCCCGAACGTAGAAAGGCACTCCCACGTGGCTGCCACCGACGTTAGGCCGAAGATCACGCTGGCCTGCCAGGAGTGCAAGCACCGGAACTACATCACCCGGAAGAACCGGCGCAACGACCCGGACCGGCTTGAGCTCAAGAAGTACTGCCCCAACTGCAAGTGCCACCGCGCGCACCGCGAGACGCGCTAGGCACGCACGACGCCCCGCGCGTGGGCGCGTGGGTGAGGGGCGGTCCCTCACGGGGCCGAGTCCCGTAGACGGTCGTCGCCATTCCCGGGCGCCGGCCTGAGGTGCCGGGCTCGCCCGGCACAGGGGTCCCTGAGCCATCGTGCCCGGGGACGCGGCGGTGCCCCGCTTCGCGAATGACCGGCGTTCCAGAACGGAGCGTCGGCTTTTCGCGTGTCCGCAGCCATGCCGCCACGGCCAGGGGTGTGCGGGAAGACGTGCCACCGGCCGACCAGCAGGCGTTGGCCACAGATGGCCGTCATCGACCGGCGTGAATCCGCGGCTTCGCACCGCTCGCCGTGGCATGGGCGTGGCCGCGGGTCGTCCTGTTACCGTCGGGCAGGACCGCCTCGGGAAAGGGCACCGGCACGATGGCTTTGAACCGCGACTTCGTCGGGAGGACGTACCACGCGTCCACGCCCTACGAGGTGAGCCGCGTCAAGATCAGGGAGTTCGCGGCCGCGATCGGCGACCCCAGCCCGCTCTACCGCGAGCCCGAGGCCGCCCGCGCGGCCGGGCACCCCGACGTCCTGGCCCCGCCCACCTTCCCCATCGTGTTCACCCTCGGCGGCGCCGCGGAGGCGCTCGCCGACCCCGCCTTCGGCCTCGACTACGCGATGGTCGTCCACGGCGAGCAGCGGTTCTCCTACGTCCGCCCCATCTACGCGGGGGACGAGCTGCTCTGCACCTCCACGATCTCCGAGATCCGCAGCCTGGGCCGCAACGAGCTGGTCACCGTCACCAGCGAGGTGACCACCGTCCACGGCGAGCCGGTCTGCACCACCTACAACATCCTGATCGAGCGCGGAGGGGCCGCGTGACCGCGACCGTGAAGTACGACGAGGTCGAGGCCGGTCACGAGATCCCCGCGGCCGAGTACCGCGTGCACCGCGTGGACCTGGTCATGTACGCGGGCGCGTCCGGCGACTTCAACCCGATCCACTGGAACGAGCGGCACGCCAAGGCCGTGGGCCTGCCCGATGTGATCGCGCACGGCATGTACACCATGGCCCAGGGCGCACGGTTCGTCACCGACTGGGCCGGCGACCCCGGGGCCGTCCTCGACTACGGCGTGCGCTTCTCGTCCATGGTCGTCGTCCCCGACAACGACGAGGGCGCGGTGATCACCGTCAGCGGGGTCGTCCGGGAGAAGCTCGGCGACAACCGGGTCGTGGTCGCGCTGACCGCCAGGTCCGGCGACGCCCGGGTGCTGTCCAAGGCCGGCGCGGTCGTGCGCCTCGCCTGACCCGCACCGCGCCAGGACCGGACTCGACCGGACTTGACCCGCGCGCCCGAATGCTTCCCTGCCCGATGGGTACTGGGGCAGCGTGAACGACACACCTGAGCACGAACAACGCCCCGCCGAGCGGCGGAGCGGGAACAGACCCGACACCGGAGGAGAACGGCAGAGGCCGGAGAGGGCCGTCGAGGCCGTGGAGGAGCGGCACGCCGAGGCGCGCGACGAGGCCGCGGACGCCGCCGACGCCCGCACTCCCGACGCCGACGACGCGACGCGCCGCGACCCCGGCGCCGAGCGGGCGGTCAGCTCGCAGGTGCTGTGGGACTCGACGCTCGCCGCCTCGCGGCTGGACCAGGCGATCGAGGCCACGCCGGAGCCCGGCGGCCACGTGCAGTCCCCGCCCGCCGCGGCCGGCCACCGCACCCCGAGTCCCTCCCACGCGGGGGACGACGACCGCCGGGACCGCTCCGAGGACGACCGGTAGCGAAGCGGGCGCGCGGGCCGGTCTAGGCTGAGTGCCGGCGCGCGCCGCCGGCGCGCGCCATCGGGTCTCGGGGTCTTGGGGAAGGTGCATGGCTGACCGTGTGGCAGGTGTACGGCTCGCCCCGTACACCACGTTGAGGGTGGGCGGGCCCGCCCGCGCCTTCGTGGAGGCGCACTCCGGCGACGAGCTGGTCGCGCTGGTGGCCGAGGCCGACCGCGCCGGCGAGCCGGTCCTGCTGCTCGGAGGCGGCAGCAACCTCGTGATCTCCGACGACGGCTTCGACGGCCTGGTCGTCCGGGTCGCCACGCGCGGGGTGGAGGTCCACGAGCGGGACGGCCGGGCGGTGGTCACCGCGCAGGCGGGGGAGGACTGGGACGCCCTGGCCGCCCGCGCGGTCGCGGAGGGCTGGTCCGGGGTCGAGTGCCTGTCCGGCATCCCCGGCTCGGTCGGCTCGACGCCCATCCAGAACGTCGGCGCCTACGGGCAGGAGGTCGCGCAGACGATCTCCGGCGTGCGTGTGTACGACCGGCGCTCCGGCACGCTGCTCGACCTGGACGCCGGGCAGTGCGGCTTCGCCTACCGGCACAGCGCGTTCAAAGATGATCTTTCCCGCTACGTCGTGCTGTCCGTCACCTACGAGCTGGACAGGACCGACAAGTCCGGCCCGGTGGAGTACAAGGAGCTGGCGGCGCGGCTCGGCGTGGCGATCGGCGACCGGGTCTCCCTGCACGAGGCGCGCACGGCCGTCCTGGACCTGCGCCGCGGCAAGGGCATGGTGCTGGACGCCGCCGACCCCGACACCTGTAGCGCGGGCTCGTTCTTCACCAACCCGATCCTCGACGCCGAGCGGGCCGCCGAGCTGAAGCTCCGGGCCCCGGACTTCCCCGGCTGGCCGATGCCGGCGGGCGCGGTGAAGGTTCCGGCCGCCTGGCTGATCGAGCACGCGGGCTTCCCCAAGGGCTACCGCCGCGGCCCGGCCCGCATCTCCACCAAGCACACGCTGGCGCTGACCAACCCCGGCGGCCTGCACGTCACCGGCTTCCCGACCGACCCCGAGGCCATGGCCGTCGCGCCGTCCGCCGCCGGGCACGTCGCGGAGCCGTCCCACGGGGCGGCGACGGCCGCGGACCTGCTGGCCCTGGCGCGGGAGGTCCGCGACGGCGTCGAGGCGAAGTTCGGCGTGACCCTGGTGAACGAGCCCATCCTGGTCGGCCTCACCCTCTAGTAGTGCTTTGTTAGGTCTGTTGATGGCTGTTGCGGCGTAATCGTTTCAGTGAGCGGTGGCAGGTGGGGCATGCGCCGGTCCAGGTCGCGAGCAGTAGCTGCAGCTCGCGGATGACCTTGTAGAGGGTCAGGCCGGCGCAGCCGCTTTTGGGTCCAGGCGCAGCATGGTGATGAACAGGTGTGCGGCGGTGACCAGGGTGACGTGGCGGTGCCAGCCGGTCCAGGAGCGGCCCTCGAAGTGGTCGAGTCCAAGGCCGGTCTTGAGTTCGCGGTAGTCGTGTTCGATCCGCCAGCGGATCTTTCCCAGCCGGACCAGGTCGGCCAGATCGGTGCCGGCGGGCAGACTGGACAGCCAGTACTTGACCGGCTCGTCCTCCTGTTCGGGCCACTGGGCGATCAGCCACCGCTCCGGCAGAGTGCCGTCGCTGTCACGGGCGACCCGGTGCCCGGCCGGGCGCACCCGCAGAAAGACGAACTCAGAGCTCATGATCCCTTTGGAGCCCTCCCGCCAGGTGATCGGCACCGTAGCGGCCCGGCCGGCGGCCTGGACGTGCTCGGCCAGGCTCACCGCGGTACCCGGGTAACGCAGGCCGGTCCGGACCGGGGGCCGGCCACGCCCCGGCCAGACCCGCTCGACCGGCACCACCTCAGCAGCGTGGGCCAGAGCGTCACCCTTGACCTGCACGACGTACCCGATCCCGCGTTCGTCCAAGGCGCTGCGGAACCGGCTGTTGTCGCCGTAGCCGGCGTCCGCGGCCACCAGCGGTGGCCGCACCCCCGCTTCGGCCAGGGCATCGAGCATCTCCACCGCCATCATCCACTTGGGACGGTGATGCTCATCCTCGGCAATCCCGCAACGGCCCCGCCGGGCGAGGACCTGCGGACGGGTTTCGGCGCCGGCGGCCTGGTCATCCCATGACGCCGGAACGAACAGCCGCCAATCCAGCGGGCAGGAGGCGGTGTCGGTGACCGCGTGGACACTCACCCCGATCTGGCAGTTCGCCACCTTCCCCAACGTGCCGGAGTACTGCCGGGCCACACACGGCGAGCCCGTGCCGTCCTTAGGGAAACCCGTGTCGTCGACCACCCACGCCACCGGTCCCACCACCTCGACCGCCCGGCGGGCCACCCTGGCCCGCACCGCCCCGGTGTCCCACGTCGAGGTGGTCACGAACTGCTGCAACCCTTGGTGATCCACCCCCAGCCGCTCGGCCATCGGCTGCATCGACTTACGCCGCCCCTCCAGCAGCAACCCACGCACATACGTCAGCCCCTTGGCCCGCTGATCCGAGCGGGCCAAAGGCGCGAACATCTCCGCCGCGAACGCCTCAAGACGTTGCCGCACAACCGAAAGCTCATGAGGGGTCACCGCAGCATGAAACTACCCGCACCGCCACAGCACGCCGCGACACGCCGACCTAACAAAGCACTACTAGGGGCCGTCGCGGGTCTCCGGAGCCGTGGTCAGAGCAGGGGTTCGAGGAGCAGCAGGACGCCGAACAGGGCGAAGGCGGCGGCGGCGCCGTACCGGATGACCTTCTCGGGGAGGTGCCTGCCGAGCAGGCGGCCGACGAGGATGGCGAGGGCGTCGGCGGCGACCATGCCGATCGTGGAGCCGATCCAGGTGCCGAACCAGCCGTGCCGGGTCGCCAGCGTGATCGTCGCCAGCATGGTCTTGTCGCCGAGCTCGCTGAGGAAGAAGGCCACGGTCACCGCGATCAGCGCGTTCCTGGTCGTGCGCTGGGCCTTTTGGGACTCCGCCTCGCTCAGCTCGTCGCCGCGCAGCGTCCACAGCGCGAAGCCGAGGAACGCGACGCCCGCGGCGATCGAGATGGCCGTCGTGGGGAGCGCGTCGCCGATGAGCCCGCCGAGCCCGACGCTGAACAGGTGGACCACCGCGGTCGCGATGGTGATGCCGGCGAGCACCGGCCAGGGTTTGAAGCGCGTCGCGAACGTCATGGCCATGAGCTGGCTCTTGTCGCCGAGCTCCGCCACGAAGATGACGCCGAGGCTGATCCAGAACGCTTCCACGGGGGGTCGCCCTTCCATGTTCCCGCCACCGGGCCTGGAAGCGTGCACCGCGGGAGTCTCAGGGCGCGCGACCTCGGCCCGGCGGCGTGCGTGCATTGCCACCAGGCCGAAGGTCTCGTCCGCCTCGATGCCGAGGCCCGCGCGACCGGGCTTGCGCCAGCATGTCGATCACGCGATTGGGACTACTCCCCTTCGGTGTTTCACCGCCACCATATCCGATCCACCTCCGCTCCAGCGCGACGCTCCGACGGGCAAGAGGAGGTCACGGACGCGCGGACGCCGCGAACCCCTGTCCCAGCGGGGAACTAGGGAAGGGTAAAGAATGCCGCGGCCGGGGTCAGGCGAGCAGGGAGTGGCGGTGGGCGGCGGCGGCCGCCTCGCCGCGCGTGGAGACGCCCAGCTTCGCCAGGATGTTGGACACGTGCACGCTGACCGTCTTTGCGGAGATGAACAGTTCGGCGGCGATGTCCCGGTTCGAGCGCCCGAGGGCGACAAGGCGCAGCACCTCGGTCTCCCGGGGCGTCAGGTCGGCCGGGCCCTGCCCCGGCGACGGCGTCTCGGCGACCGCCGCGCCGAGGCGGCGGCTCAGCGCCTCGACCTCGGCGGCCAGAGGCCGCGCGCCGAGCGCGGCGGCGATCTCGTGCGCCTGGCGCAGCAGCGCGGCGGCCTGGTCGCGGTCCCCGGCCGTGGCCGCGGCCTCCGCGAGGCCGGTCAGCATCCGCGCCCGGGGGAACGGGCGGCCGAGCCGCCGCCAGGACTCCTCGGCCGCCGCGAAGTCGCCGTAGAACGACAGCCGGAACGCCGCGGCGACCGGTCCGCCCTCGCCGAGCGCCGCGGCCATCTCGGTGGCACGGGCCCGCACGGCGCAGGCGGCGCCGGGGTCGACGACGGCGGCGGCCTCGCAGGTCCGCCTGCTCTGGTTCAGGGCGCGCCAGCCCAGCATGGGCTTGCTGGAGTACGCCTGGCGGGACGACTCCGACAGCAGCGTCTCGGTCACCTTGAGCGCCTGCAGCGGGTCGCCGCGCAGCAGGTGCAGGTCGATCAGCAGCCGCGTGTTGTTCATCCACTCCTGGGACAGCTCGTTGGGCTCGCCGTGCAGGGCGCCGAGCTCGCCGAGCAGCCGCTCCAGCAGCTCGACCTCGCCCCGGCACGCCGCGATGTCGGCCCGCGTCTGCAGGAGGTACCCGCGCGTCTTCGGGATCGGGTCCAGGGTGAGGGCCTGCCGGACGACCTCGACGGCCTCGTCCCAGCGGCCGAGCGAGGTGAGGGCCTCGGCGCGGTTGTTGGCGATGAAGCAGCCCGAGACGCGGTAGCGGCCGTACTTCCTGGCCAGGCCCTCGGCCTCCAGGGCGAGCTCGACGGCCTCCGCGGAGCGGCCGAGGTTGTTCAGCGCGTCCACGTTGTTGCCGAGCGCGCGCAGGACGATGCGCCCGGTCTTCAGGCCGCGTCCGATCTCGGCGGCGCGGTCGTTGGTGAGGAGCGTGGTCTCCAGGTCGCCGGCCAGGGACTGCCCGAGCGCGAGGTTGGTGAGAAGCTCGGCCTCCAGGCACTCGTCGCCGATGGTCCGGACGATGCCGAGGGCCTCCTCGGTGAGACGGCTGCCCTCGACCGTCCGGTTGACGAACATCAGGTGCGAGCCGAGCCTGGCCAGGACGTGCGCGCGGGCGTAGCCGGGTTCGGGCACCAGCCGCTCGGCGTAGGTGAGGTCGTCGAGGCCGCCCCGCCGGCCCTTGTCCGTCTTGAGCCCGGCCCGCCGCACGAGCAGGGCGGCCACCCGTTCGGGCTCGGCGGTCTCGTCCAGCTCGGCCAGCGCGGCCTTGACGAACTTCATGCCGCGTTCGGGCTCGCCGCTGATCGCCGCGGCCTCCGAGGCCAGCTCCAGGACCGTGGTGTGGTCGGCGCCGATACGTTCGGCGGCGTCGGGGACCCGGTCCCACAGCGCCAGGACGCGTTCGAGGAGCTGGATCTGCTCGGTGTAGGCGAACGCCCGCGCGGCCTTGCCCGCGGCCTCCCAGGCGGAGATCAGCGCCCACAGGTGGTCGCGGGCGGAGTACCAGTGGTGGGCGATCTCGATCGCCGCGCGGCCGGGCGGGACCAGCTTGCGGTCGCGGTCGATCTCTTCGGCGAAGCGCGCGTGGACGCGGTTGTGCTCGCCGGGCAGCATCTCGTCGTGGACGGCCTCGCGGATCAGCGCGTGGCGGAAGACGTAGGCGCGGCCGTCGGCCACCTGGATGACGTTGCGCGCGATCGCGGGCCGCAGCGCGCTCTCCAGGTCGACGTCGGACAGGCCGGTCACGGCGGCCAGCAGCGGGTGGCCGACGCGGTTGCCCCCGGCGGCGGCGACGCGCAGCACGCGCTGGGTCTCCTCGGGGAGCCGCTCGACCGAGCCGATGATGAGGTCCTGGAGCGACTCGGGGACGTTGCAGTCGTCCTCGCGCTCCATCAGCGCCTCCACGAACAGCGGGATGCCCTCGCTGCGCTGGTAGACGCTCTCGACCAGCCCGAACTCGGGGGCCGCGCCGAGGATGCCGGCGATCTGCGCGGCGACCTCCGCCTTGCTGAGGCGGGGCAGGTCGAGCCGGACTACGCCCTCCACCCGGCCGAGCTCGGCCAGGACGGGGCGCAGGGGATGCTGGCGGTGCAGCTCGTCGGAGCGGTAGGTGACGATCATCATGACCGGCGCGGTCCTGAGGTTGCGGCTCAGGAAGGCGATCAGGTCGCGGCTGGAGCGGTCGGCCCAGTGGACGTCCTCGATGACCAGGACGACCGCGCGGCGCTCGGCGAGGCGTTCCAGAAGGGTGAGGAACTGCTCGAACAGCCGTGCCCTGCCGGTCTCGGTCTCCCTGTCGCCGCTCGGCTCGCCGAACTCCGGCAGCAGCCGCGCCAGGTCGCGCGCCGCGCCGTCCGGGAGCAGGGCCGCGACGTCGGCCGCGCCCATCTCTTTGACGAGCTGGCGCAGGGCCGCGGTGAAGGGCGCGTAGGCCAGCCCTTCCGTGGACAGCTCGACGCACCCGCCGGCGAGCACGTGCGCGCCCGCGTTCGCGGCGTCGTCGGCGAAGCGCGTCACCAGGCGGGTCTTGCCGCCGCCCGCCTCGCCGCCGAGGAGCACGGCCGAGGCGGCCTCCTTGCGCGCCTGCTCGAACGCCTCGGACAGTGTTCGCAGTTCGTCTTCCCGTCCCACGAAGACGGGGCTCACCATCCGGCCCAGCATGTCTGCCAGCATGTCATGACCTTCGGGATGTAACGGACTGGTTTTCCGCAGGCAGGGCCCCGCCCGGGGGCCCGCCGGGCGGGTCACGGGGGACGGCAGGCCCGGCCGGGAGGGAGGCTCCGGCCGGGCTTCGGGGTGTTCGGTTGCCCGTTCTCGGTGTCGTCGGTGTGGTCGGTGGTCGTCCGTGCGGCCGCGCCCCCGCGGTGGCCGGCACGAACGCCGTGCCGGCCGTTCACGAGGTGCGGAGCTTGCCGAAGACGGCGCGCATCCGCCGCTGCGGACGGCTCGCGGCGGCCTTCCCGTTGGTGACCTCGCGGGCCCTGCGGTGGTCGTCGGCCTCGCGGTGCAGCTCGGCCACGCGGTCGACGATGAGCTGGTAGTGAATCTCGGGGGACATCCCGGTTCTCCTTGCGGTGTCGCTTTCTCTGACACCTCTAGACTCCGGCTAAGGCCCCCCTCCCCACATCGGGCGGATGCCTTATCTCCGGGCCTATTCCGCGCCCGGCGCCGCCTAGGCATACCTGAGGGGGCCTTAGACGGGCGAGGACGGCCCGCGTTCACGCAGGTCGGGGCGGTCGTGGTCCGGACGGCGCGGAGGGGCGGCGCCGGGCGCGGTTGGACCAACCGGGCCCCGTCGGGGATGCTGGGACCGTGTCAACTGTGACGACCTCGTTCACGGAGGTCGCGGCCTCGAACGCGACCCTCCGGGCGTTCCTGCACGGCCTGCCCGGCGTCGACCGGGTGGGCGCCGACCAGCGTGCCGCGATGCTGGGCACCCGCTCCATCAAGACCACCGCCAAGGCGCGGGCCATCGACCTGGCCATCTCCATGGTGGACCTGACCACCCTGGAAGGCGCCGACACTCCGGGCAAGGTGCGGGCGATGTGCGCCAAGGCCGTCCACCCCGACCCGGGCGACCCCTCGGTCCCGAAGGTCGCGGCCGTCTGCGTCTACCCCGACCTGGTCGGGCGCGCCGTCGAGGCGCTCGGCGACTCGGGCGTGCGGGTGGCGAGCGTGGCGACCGGCTTCCCGAGCGGCCGCACGTCGCTGGAGGTCAAGGTGCGCGACACCGAGCTGGCCGTGGCGGCGGGCGCCGACGAGATCGACATGGTGATCGACCGCGGCGCCTTCCTGTCCGGCGACTACCGCAAGGTGTTCGACGAGATCGTCGCGGTGAAGGCGGCCTGCGCCCGTGACGCCGCCGCCGGCAAGGGGGACGCCCACCTGAAGGTGATCCTGGAGACCGGCGAGCTGGCGACGTACGACAACGTGCGCCGCGCGTCCTGGCTCGCCATGATCGCGGGGGCCGACTTCGTCAAGACCTCGACCGGCAAGGTGTCCCCGGCCGCGACGCTGCCGGTCACGCTGGTGATGCTGGAGGCGGTGCGCGACTTCCGCGACCGGGCCGGCCGCATGGTGGGGGTCAAGCCCGCGGGCGGCATCCGCACCACCAAGGACGCCGTCAAGTACCTGGTCCTGGTCAACGAGACCGCGGGCGAGGACTGGCTGACCCCCGAGTGGTTCCGCCTCGGCGCCTCCAGCCTCCTCAACGACCTGCTGATGCAGCGCGGGAAGATGGCCACGGGCCGCTACTCCGGGCCGGACTACTTCACCCTCGACTGACGGCGCGCCGGGCGCCTGGTGCCCGAAATGTTCCCTCGGAGCACGCCGGGCGACCCTCTACGCTGGCAGCGTGATGTGTCGATACTTCACCCTCGACCGAGGCGGACTCCATGTTTGAGTACGCACCGGCGCCCGAGTCGCGCGACATCGTCGACATCCGGCCGACCTACGGGCTCTTCATCAACGGCGAGTGGGTCGACTCGCTGGGCGACGCCCGCGACAAGACGATCAACCCCGCGAGCGAGGAGGTCCTGGCCGAGTTCGCGCACGCCGACGAGGCCGACGTCGACCGGGCCGTCGCCGCGGCGCGCAAGGCGTACGACTCGGTCTGGGGACGGCTCCCCGGCCGCGAACGCGCCAAGTACCTGTTCAGGATCGCCCGGATCGTCCAGGAGCGCGCCCGCGAGCTGGCCGTCCTCGAATCCCTGGACAACGGCAAGCCGATCCGCGAGTCGCGCGACGTCGACCTCCCCCTGGTCGCCGCGCACTTCTTCTACTACGCCGGATGGGCCGACAAGCTGGAGCACGCGGGGCTCGGCCAGGCCCCGAGGCCGCTCGGCGTGGCCGCGCAGGTCATCCCGTGGAACTTCCCGCTGCTCATGCTGGCCTGGAAGATCGCGCCCGCGCTGGCCTGCGGCAACACCGTGGTCCTCAAGCCGGCCGAGACCACCCCGCTGACCGCGCTCGCCTTCGCCGAGATCTGCCGGCAGGCCGACCTGCCGCCCGGCGTGGTCAACATCGTCACCGGCGCGGGCGACACCGGCCGGGCGCTGGTGGACCACCCGGACGTCGACAAGGTGGCCTTCACCGGCTCCACGGAGGTCGGACGCCTGATCGCCAGGTCCGTCGCCGGGACGCGCAAGAGGGTCACGCTCGAACTGGGCGGCAAGGCCGCCAACATCGTCTTCGAGGACGCCGCGCTCGACCAGGCCGTCGAGGGCGTCGTCAACGGCATCTTCTTCAACCAGGGCCACGTCTGCTGCGCCGGCTCCCGCCTGCTCGTCCAGGAGTCGATCGCGGACGAGCTGCTGGGCGCGCTCAAGCGGCGCCTGTCCACGCTGCGCATGGGCGACCCGCTGGACAAGAACACCGACATCGGGGCGATCAACTCCGCGGCCCAGCTCGCCAAGATCAGGGAACTGAGCGAGGCGGGGGAGCGGGAGGGCGCCGAGCGCTGGTCCCCGTCCTGTCCCATCCCCGAGAAGGGATTCTGGTTCCCTCCCACCCTGTTCACCGGCGTGGCGCAGTCGCACAGGATCGCCCGGGAAGAGATCTTCGGCCCGGTCCTGTCGGTCCTGACCTTCCGCACCCCCGCCGAGGCCGTCGAGAAGGCCAACAACACGCCGTACGGCCTGTCCGCCGGGGTGTGGACCGAGAAGGGCTCGCGCATCCTGTGGATGGCCGACAGGCTCCGCGCCGGCGTGGTGTGGGCCAACACCTTCAACCGGTTCGACCCGGCGTCGCCGTTCGGCGGTTACAAGGAGTCCGGATACGGCCGCGAGGGCGGCAGGCACGGATTGGAGGCGTATCTCGATGTCCGACCCATGTGAGCACCGCAGGGGGCCGCGCCGCGCGCGGCGCGCGCAGACCACCCGGGGCCGCGCCTACGCCCGTGCCGGATACGCGGCCTCGCCCGCCCGCCGGGGCTGGTTCGCCCACCGCTGCGGGGTGAGCCGCTGCCACCAGGTCGTCGTGCAGGCGCGGCTCTCCTCGGAGGAGATGACCTGGAGAGGCGATGACTGAGCCCGGCAGGCTGGCCGTACGCAAGACGTACAAGCTGTACATCGGCGGGGCGTTCCCTCGGTCGGAGAGCGGAAGGTCCTACGCGGTGACCTCCTCCAAGGGCGATTTCCTGGCCAACGCCGCCCTGGCCTCCCGCAAGGACGCCCGTGACGCGGTGTCGGCGGCGCGCAAGGCGTTCCCCGGCTGGTCCGGGGCGACCGCCTACAACCGGGGCCAGATCCTCTACCGCGTCGCCGAGATGCTGGAGGGCCGCCGCGCCCAGTTCGCGGCCGAGCTGGTCGACGCCGACGGCGTGTCGGCGCGCAAGGCGGGCGAGCTGGTGGACGCCGCCGTCGACCGGCTGGTCTGGTACGCGGGCTGGTCGGACAAGCTCGGCGCGATCCGCGGGGCGGCCAACCCGGTCGCGGGGCCGTACTTCAACCTCTCGACCCCCGAGCCGACCGGCGTGGTGGCCGTGGTGGCGCCGCCGATGGGGCCGCTGCTCGGCCTGGTCTCGGTCGTCGCGCCGGTGATCGTCAGCGGCAACACGTGCGTGGTGGTGGCCTCCGAGCGTGCGCCGCTCCCGGCGATCACCTTCGGCGAGGTGCTGGCCACCTCCGACCTGCCCGGCGGCGTGGTGAACCTGCTCACCGGCCGGGTGGCCGAGCTGGCCCCGTGGCTGGCCTCCCACATGGACGTCAACGCCATCGACCTGACCGGCTGCCCCGCGGACCTCGCGGTGGCCTGCGAGCGCGACGCCGCCGAGAACCTCAAGCGCGTCCTGCGTCCCCCGGCCGGCAAGGTCGACTGGTTCGCCGACCCGGGCGTCGAGCGGCTGACGGCCTTCCTGGAGACCAAGACGGTCTGGCATCCGATGGGCGTGTAGCCGAAGCGGCCTCCACGGCCGCGCAAGGGGCGTCCGGCGCGTGCCGGGCGCCCCTTTTCGTCGATTGGTGCCCGCGGAAGGGCAGGGGGCGCTTGGTGTCTGCTTTGTGTAGGAATGGTATGTCTGAGGGGCGGATTCCTTCCGGCGACGGACGTGGTCTCCGGGCTGACGCGCCCGTTTCGGGAACCCGGAAAGATCCGGCCGGGCAACTGTCGGAGTCCGGCACTCGCCCGGCCCGCCGGCGGGCGTCATGATCCTGCCGAGGAGGCGATGGTGTCGACACCCCCGCGCGCCACGTCCCGCTCGCGGGGCCGGCTGGCCGTCCGGGTGCTCGCGATCGCCGCCGTGGCCTTCGTGGCCGTCTCGTTTCGCGACCGCCTGCCCGATCCCCGCGAGGTCTGGGCACTGATGACCGGCGCGCACCCCGGCTGGCTGATCGTCGCGGTGACCGCGGAGGCGGCGTCCATGCGCGCCTACGCCCGGCTGATCCGCCACCTGCTCGGCGCGGGCGGCGCGCACCTCACGCTGCACCGCGCCGTCGCCGTCACCTACGCCCGCACCGCGGTCTCCAACTCGCTGCCCGGCGGCCAGGTGCTCAGCGTCGCCTACATCACCCGGCAGCTCCGCCTGCTGGGCGCGACCACGCCGCTCATCGCCGCCGCCCTGGTGCTGGTCGCGGTGTCCTCCACGATGACGTTCCTGGCCCTCGGCGTGGTGGCGCTGCTCGCCGAGCCCGCGACCCGCGTCCCGGTCGCGTTCGGCCTGCCGGCCGCGGCCCTGGCCGTCGCGCTCGCCGTGCGGTTCCGGCCCCGGGGCGCCGCCGCGTGGCTGGCGAACCGGGGAGGCCGCGCGCGGTCCCTGGTCGAGGGACTGCGGGACGCGCGCGCGGCGATCTCGCTCACCCGCGGGGACGCGGTGGTGCTGCCGGGCCTCGCGCTGCTCAACTGGCTGCTCGACATCGCCTGCCTCGCCGCCGTGTGCCTGGCCGCGGGGGTCGCCGTCGGCCCCCACACGGTGCTGCTCGGCTACGTCGCCGCCAAGGCCGCGGGCGTGCTGGCGCTGGTGCCCGGCGGTCTCGGCATCGCCGAGCTGGGGATGGCGGCGACGTTCGCGGGGGCCGGGATGGCGGGCGCCGCGGCCGCGGCCGTGGTGGCGATCTACCGGCTGATCTCGTACTGGGGCGTGCTGATCGTGGGATGGGGCGCCTGGCTGACGCTGAACGTCATCGCGCCTGCAGGGCGTCCAGGGCGACGGCCATCGCGATGATCAGGCGGCGGTCCAGCCGGGGGTCGTGGATGTCGACGATGTACCGGTCGCGCAGGCCCCACTTGCGGTCCACCGAGAAGGCCCTCTGCGCGCCCACGCCGAAGTCGAAGTGGTAGGGCAGCCACGACAGCGAGTCGGCGAACCGGCGCAGCAGGCTCACGAGCAGGCTGCGCTCCTGGCCGGTGAAGGTGGGCATGCCCGGCTGCTGGAAGTGCCACGTCGAGCGGAGCAGGGACGCGGCGAAGTCCTTCTTGAAGAAGCCGATCGGCTGCCCGTTGTGGTCCAGGACGTCGTAGCCGCTGCCGAGGTCGATGACCTGCCGGGCCTTGAACCCGGCCAGGACGTACTGCCGGGTGTCGTCGGTGTAGAGCGTCACCTGCTCCTTGAAGGCCAGGCGCTTCTGCTCGGCGAAGGCGACCATCGGGCCTTCCGACCCGTCGGGCTGCTCCAGGTGGACCACGTAGCGGTTCACCATCATGGTGATCTTCTGGCGCACGAGCAGCCGGTGCTGCGATTGCAAGGTCGCGAAGTCCACGTCGCTCTCCATGGTCGGGGGATAGCCACTGTAGGGCCCTTCCCCCGCGGTCCGGGCTCTGAGCCGGGATGGCGGCCGAATGAACATCCCGGAACCGGGCAGAGGACAAGACCGTTGGACGAAGTGAAGAACATTCCGGGGGAGGAGAGAGATGTACCGGTCCCGAGAACACAAGATGATCGCCGGCGTCTGCGGTGGCCTCGCCGAGAAGTGGGGCTGGCGGCCCACCATGGTGCGGCTGCTGTTCCTGCTGTCCTGCGTCCTGCCCGGGCCGCAGTTCATCATCTACCTGCTCATGTGGGTTTTCATCCCCAAGGCGCCGTCCCGCGCGTCCATGGGTGGCTGGTGAGCCACCCCGCCTGAATCGTCCATTCATGGGACGTATGCTCGAAGGCGTGAGCGAAGCAACTCTACGCGCGCGGCCTCTGGCCCTCATCGAGGACGATCTCGTCGACTACGAGAAGGCCATGGACCGCATGACCGAGCTGGTCGAGGCCCGCCAGCGGGACGACAGGCCGGACACCCTGTGGCTGCTCAGCCACCCACAGGTGTTCACCACCGGGAAGCGCACGCTCCCCGAGCACCTTCCCGATCCTTCGCGGGGCATCCCGGTCGTGTCGACCGGCCGGGGTGGCCAGCTCACCTACCACGGCCCCGGCCAGCTCGTCGGGTACCTCATCGTCAAGCTCCGGCCGGACGAAGGCGTCGTCGACTACGTCCGCGAGGTCGAGCTGCGGATCGTCGACGCCCTCGGCGCGCTCGGCCTGCCCGCGGAGCGCCGCGACACCCCGCCGGGCTCGGAGCTGCTCACCGGCGTCTGGACCCGCGACACCGGCCGCAAGATCGTGTCCATCGGCATGCGGGCGAGCCGCGGCGTCACCAGCCACGGCTTCGCCCTCAACGTCGACGGCGACCTCTCCCCGTGGGGGTACGCGGTCGCCTGCGGCATGCCGGACGTCCAGATGACCTCGCTGGCGAACGAGCTCGGGCAGGCCCCCGCCGCCGAGCACGTCCGCCAGGTCGTCGCGGCGGCGTTCGGCGCCTGAGGCGGGGGTACGGCTCGCGCCAACCGTGCCGGCGCGAGCCGTACGTTCGAGGGGTCAGCCGACCGGCTCCGGGTCGCGCGCGGGCCCGCCGGTCGCGTCGTCGACGGTGCGGCGCGGCCCGGTGAACCAGCGGCGGGCGGAGACGAACCACCACACGGCGATGGCGGCCAGCACGGCCCCCACCGCGAGCGGCGCGTAGTTGACGGCCGTCCAGGTGAAGCCGTCGGCGCCCGGCACCCCGGCGGGGGCCACCGGCAGCACGAAGTAGATCGCGATCACGGCGATCTCCACGACCGCGATCCAGCCGAGCACCTTGTACCGGGGGCCGAGCGTCCACGGCCCGGGCTGGAAGGCCGCGCCCATGCGCAGCCGCAGCCAGATCGGGATCAGGAACGCCAGGTAGAGGCCGATGACCGCGATCGACACGACGGCGAGGAACGCGACCGGCACCTTGGAGCCCTCCGGCGCGTACAGGGCGGGGATCGTGATCAGCAGCGCCACGAGACAGCCCGCGACGATCGCGTTGACCGGCGTCCGGTTGCGGTCGACGCGTGACCAGAGCCGCCAGCCGGGGACCGCGCCGTCCCGGGAGAAGGCGTAGGTCATGCGGGACATCGAGGTCACGCAGCTCATCCCGCAGAAGAACTGCCCGATCGTGGAGATGCCGAAGACGACCTTCGCCAGCGTGGGCGTGAGCGCGGTCATGAAGATCGCGCTGACCTGGCCGCCCGCCGCGTTCACCGCCTCGACGTCGGTGGCGGCGAACAGGAACGACAGCAACAGCACCCAGCCGCCGATCGCCGAGTAGAAGATCGACCTCCACAGGCCCTTGGCCGCGCTCATGGCCGCGCCGTGCGTCTCCTCCGAGACATGGGCGCAGGCGTCGAAGCCGGTGATCGTGTACTGCGTGAGCAGGAAGCCGAGCGGCAGCACGTACAGCCAGAACGTCGGCCCGGTGGCGCCGGAGCCGAAGCCGGAGTGGTTGAAGGTCTCGAACAGGAAGCCGACGCTCTGGTGCTTCGCCGGGGCGAGGACCAGGATGAGCACGACCACGGCCGCGCCGGCGACGTGCCACCACACCGAGACGTTCTGCAGCACCGAGATCAGCCGGTGGCTGTAGATGTTGATCAGCGCGTGCAGGACGAGGATCACCGCGAACAGCGCGAACGTCTGCCGCAACGGGTCGCCCGCGGCCCAGCCGTCGCTGAACAGGCCGATCGTGAGGTTGAGGAACGTCGCGCAGCCGTAGTCCACGGACGCGGTGACCGCGATGAGGCCGATCAGGTTCAGCCAGCCGGTGAACCACCCGTGGACGGGCCTGCCGAGCTTCGCGGCCCACCAGTAGATGCCGCCCGCGGTCGGGTAGGCCGACACCAGCTCGGACATGCAGAAGCCGATGACGAGGATGAACGCCGAGATCAGCGGCCAGCCGACGGAGATGGCGAGCGGGCCGCCGTTGTTCCACGCCTGATAGAAGGTCGTGAAGCAGCCGGCCAGGATCGAGATGATCGAGAAGGAGATCGCGAAGTTGGAGAAGCCGCTCCAGGTTCGCGCCAGCTCCTGCTTGTATCCGAGCTGGGCCAGGCGTCGGGCGTCGTCGTCGAGGGGGGACTGCTGGGCCATCGGGCCTCCTTGCGTGCGCGGTGGTGCGGGGGGTGCGCGGGGACGGGGCAGCGGATGGCCGGGGCGGAGCGGGCGCTCTACCGGGGCCGGTCGGGGGGACGGGGAGGCGACGGCGTGCGGGGCCGGGCGGGCGCGCGGCGTCCCCTGGCGTCGTCGATGAGCGGGCCGAACTCGGGGGCGTCCAGGTCGCGCGCGGCCCGCGCGAACTTGCCCGCCGCTTCGGCGTCGTAGTCGAAGCCGGCGGCGGCGGCCCGGTCGGCGAGCAGGCCGTGGTGGACGCTGAACCACAGCGTCCACGTCAGGTTCGACATGATCAGATGGAGCCTGACCCTCGCCGCGGGCTCCTCGTCCCCGAAGTAGGCGCGGGTCAGCCGCGTGACCATCTCGGGGTCGTACTCGGCCTCCGCGGCGATGTCGCCGAGCTCGAAGGCGGGGTCGTTGTTGCCGGACAGCTGGTAGTCGACGATGCGCACGGCGGCGCCGTCGAGGATGAAGTTGGCGGGCAGCAGGTCGTTGTGACAGGGGACGTCGGGCGGGCGGCGCGCCTCCAGCGCCGCCTCGATCTCGGGGACGACGGGCAGACGGTCCTCGAAGCCGTCCGGGGTCCTCAGCTCGTGGGCCCGGCACAGGGCCAGCAGCTCCTCCAGCTTGCGGAAGATCGAGAAGTCGGTGGCGAAGCGCGGGCCCGCGTGCAGGCGGCGGCAGGCGTCCGCGACGCGCCCGGTCATCGCCGGATCGCGGACGGCCGCCGCGTCGAGGGTGACGCCGTCGATGTGCTCCAGCAGCACCGCGCCGGGGAGCCGCAGGAGCACCCGCGCGCCGACCCCGGCGTCCGCCGCGCGCTCGGTGTTGGCGATCTCCAGGTCGAGGGGGATGCCGAGCCCGGCGGCGGACACGCGCGGGTCGAGGACGCGCAGCACCCAGCGCTCGCCCGTGCCGGTCTCGACGCGGACGACGTGGTGGCTGAGCCCGCCCGTGATCGGGGTGTGGACGACGGGGCGGCCCGCCCATGCCGCGACGCGTTCGAGTGCCGAGGCGAGCACATCTGGCACGCGGGCCTCCTTTGGTCTACCTTCAGACCATTGATCCGATTCCACGGTCTGGTCGTTACACGGGGGTACCGATGGAGCAGCTTCCCGCCCAGGCTCAGGCCGTCGTCATCGGCGGCGGCGTGGCCGGGTGCAGCGTCGCCTACCATCTGGCCCGCCTCGGCTGGACGGACGTCGTCCTGCTGGAACGGCACGAGCTGACCGAGGGCACGACCTGGCACTCGGCCGGGTTCGTCGGCCAGCTCAGGTCCACGGTCACCCAGACCCGCATGATCATGTACTCGGCCGGGCTCTACCCCGAGCTGAGCGAGCTGACCGGCCTGGACCCGGGCTGGCACGGCGTCGGCGGGCTGCGGCTGGCGACCACGGCCGAGCGGCACGAGGAACTGCTGCGCCAGGCCGGCGCGGCGGAGACCTACGGCCTGGACATGGAGCTGCTCTCGCCGGACGCGGCGCGCGCCATGCTGCCGCTCATGGAGGTCTCCGACGTGCGGGCGGCGCTGTGGCTGCCGGGGGACGGCTGGCTCGACCCCGCGCGCCTGGCCCGTGCCCTCGCGACGGGCGCGGAGAAGCTCGGCGTCCGCGTCGTGACCGGCGTCGAGGTGACCGGGATCGACACCGGGGACGGGCGGGTGAGCGGGGTCCGCGTCGGCGCGCGGGTGATCAGGACCGAGACCGTGGTGGACGCGGCGGGGGCGGCGGCGGGCGCCGTCGGGCGGCTGGCCGGGGTGGACGTCCCCATCGTGCCGATCAAGCACCAGTACGTCGTGACGCGGCCGTTCGGCGTGGCGGCGAGCACGCCGACCGTGCGGGACCCGGACAACATCGTGTACTTCCGCGAGGAGGGCGGCGGCATCCTCGTCGGCGGCTACATCCGCAGCCCCGAGGTGTGGGACGCCGCCGCGCCGCTGGCCGAGCCGCGCACGCTCTTCGACCCCGATATGCCGAAATTCCAGGAGTCGTGGGACGCGGCGCGCCACCGCCTGCCGGACCTCCGCGACCTCCCGCCGGACGCCGCCGCGTTCGCCAAGGTCGTCCACGGCCCCGAGGCGTTCACCCCCGACGGCGAGTTCCTGCTCGGTGAGACATCCGTCGCCGGGCTGTGGGTGGCCGCGGGGTTCTGCGTGCACGGCCTCGCCGCCGCGGGCGGGGTGGGCAAGGTCATGGCCGAGTGGATCGTCGACGGCTCTCCCGAGTACGACGTCTTCGGCATGGACATCCGCCGGTTCGGCTCCCACGCGCGCGGCTCCCGCTGGTCACGTGCCAAGGCCCTGGACTCCTACAGCAAGTACTACGACGTGGTGTACCCCGGAGAGGAGCGCTTGGCCGCCCGCCCGCTGCGCCGGTCCCCGGCCTGGCCCCGCCACGCCGAGCTCGGCTCCGAGTTCGGCGAGAAGGCGGGCTGGGAGCGCGTCAACTGGTTCGCGGCGCGCGACGGCGACCGCGACGGGGAGGAGCACCGTCCCGCCGGGTGGGCCGGGCGCGTCTGGTCGCCCGCGATCCGCGCCGAGTGCCTCGCCACGCGAGACGCCGCCGGGCTGTTCGACCAGACCTCCTTCGCCAAGCTGGAGATCACCGGCCTGGCGGCGCTCCGGCGGCTGTGCGCGGGCGACCTGGACCGTCCCGTCGGCTCGGTCGTCTACACCCAGATGCTCAACGAGCGCGGCGGCGTCGAGGCCGACGTGACCGTCACGCGCCTCGCCGAGGACCGCTTCCGCATGGTCACCGGCACCGCGTTCGGCGTGCACGACGCCGCCTGGCTGCGCCGCCACGGCGTCGAGGCGCGCGACGTCACCTCGGCGTACGCCTGCTACTGCCTGTGGGGTCCGAAGGCGATGGACATCCTCGGCGGGCTGACCGGCGACGATCTGACGTTCGGCTACCTGCGGGCCCGCGAGATCACCGTCGGGTACGTGCCCGTGCTGGCCCAGCGGGTGACCTTCGCCGGGGAGTTCGGCTGGGAGCTGTACTGCCCCTCCGAGTACGGCCTCACCCTGTGGGACACGCTCATGGCGGCCGGGCTCCCGCACGGCATGCGTCCGGCGGGGTACCGCGCCCTGGACTGCCTGCGACTGGAGAAGGGCTACCGCGTCTGGGGCCTGGACGTCACCCCCGAGACGACGCCGCTGGAGGCGGGGCTCGGGTTCGCCGTCCGCAACAGCGGGGACTTCCTGGGCCGCGCCGCGCTGACCGCGCCGGAGCGGTCGCTGCGCTGCCTGGTGCTCGCCGACCCCCGTCAGGTCTGCCTGGGCGGCGAGCCGGTCCGGGTGGACGGCGTCCCGGCCTCACGGGTGACCAGCGGCGGCTACGGCCACCGCGTCGACCGCTCGATCGCCTACGCCTACCTGCCGGCCGACGGCCCGGCGGACGGCCTGGTCGAGGTGGGGGTCAACGGCGGCTGGGTGACGGCCGAGATCGTCCCCGAGCCGCTCTACGACCCGGGCGACACGCGGGCGCGCCGGCTGCCCGGCGCTTAAGGCCGGCCGAAAACACCGGTCTGACCAGCCCGTTCTCGCGGGTGAGGGTTGAAGCGGGCATGAGGCGTCAATAGAAACCCCACGCCCCTCGTGACCCGGTGCGCGCGTGCGGCGCGGAGCCGGGGCGAGGTCCGTCCGGCACGCGAATCCTCACCCTGGGAGGGCGAGCATGGGAACTTCGGCCGATGGCGGCGCCACCCGCGAGCCCGGGGCGGTCAGCCTCATGGATCCCGACGTCCTGAGGGATCCTTTCGTGGCCTACGCGGCCATGCGCGAGCGCGCCCCGCTCGTGCGCGGCGTCGTCTTCGAGGGCACGCCGCCGATCTGGCTGGCCACCCGGTACGAGGACGTCAAGACCGTGCTCGGGGACCACCGGTTCGTCAACAACCCGGCCAGCGTGCCGGGCATGGATGTGCGGAGCATCCGCGAGCGGATGATCGAGGCCCGGGGCATTCCCCGCGAATACGCCCCCTACCTGCTCGACAGTGTCCTCGACGCCGACGGCGAGGACCACATCCGCCTGCGCAGGCTCGTGTCCCGGGCCTTCACCGCCCGCCGCGTCGCCGAGCTGCGGCCCCGGGTGGAGGAGATCACCGAGGGCCTGCTCGACCGGTTGCCCGGCACCGCCGAGGACGGCGTGGCCGAGCTGATGGAGCACTTCGCCTACCCCCTGCCGATCACCGTCATCTGCGAGCTGGTCGGCATCCCCGAGCAGGAGCGTCCTCGGTGGCGGGCGTGGGGCAAGGTGCTCACCGACCTGAAGTCGGACGGCGTGGGCGCCGTCCTCGGCGACATGATCGCCTACATCCACGAGCTGATCGAACGGCGCCGCGCCGCGCCCGGCGGCGACCTGCTGACCGGCCTGATCCGCGCGCACGACGAGGACGGCGACCGGCTCGGCGACATCGAGATGGTCACGCTCGTGCTGACCCTCGTGCTCGCCGGGCACGAGACGACCGCCCACCTGATCGGGAACGGCACGGTGGCGCTGCTCACCCACCCCGAACAGCTCGCCCTGCTCAGGAGGGACCCCGCGCTGATGCCGCGCGCCGTCCACGAGCTGCTGCGCTGGTGCGGGCCCGTGCAGGCGACCCGCCTGCGGTACGCGGCCGAGGACGTCGAGATCGGCGGCATGCGGGTGCGCAAGGGCGAGCCCGTGATGGCGCTGATCGCGGGCGGCAACCACGACCCCCGCGCGTTCGGCGACCCCGAGCGGCTGGACATCACCCGTGAGCCGGACGGCCGCAAGGAGACCCACGTCGGCTTCGGGCACGGCCTGCACTACTGCCTCGGCGCGGCGCTGGCGCGCCAGGAAGGGGAGGTCGCCTTCGCGGCGCTGCTGCGCCGCTTCCCCGGCCTGTCCTTGGCCGTGGACCCCGACGACCTGGAGCGCCAGCCGGTGCCCGGGGCCTGGCGGCTCGCCCGGCTGCCGCTGAGGATCTGACGCCTGCCCGGCCGGATGTGGGATCTTTGTCGGGATTCAGGCCATCCGAGCGGGGGTGGCCCGGGCGAACGAGAGGAACCGCCATGGTCCGCCGCTGGAGTCCAGAAGAGATCGCCGCGCCGGTCGGGCAGTACAGCCACCTGGCCGCCGTGCCGCCCGGCGCGGAGCTGCTGTTCGTCTCCGGCCAGATCGGCGCGTTGCCGGACGGGCGGATGGCCGCACCGGACGCCGAGGCCCAGACCCGCCAGATCTACGAGAACATCGCCGCGCTGCTCACCGCGGCGGGGGCCGGGCCCCGCGACCTGGTCAGGCTGTTCACGATGGTGGCGGGCGCCGAGCACGTCGCGGGGAGCCGCGCGGGCCGCGCCGGCGCCTTCGCCGCGTGGTTCCCCGAGGGGGACTGGCCCGCGCACTCGCTGATCGTGGTGAGCGCGCTGGCCTCGCCGGACATCCTCGTCGAGGTGGAGGCGGTGGCGGTCGTCCCCGCGCGCTGAGCGGACGGCGGCGGGGGTCAGAAGGTCAGCGGCGGGAGTTCCGCGCGGGTGGGCAGACCCTGCCACAGGCTCGCGCTCGCCACGGTGAACGCCGCGAGCGCGCAGCCGCGCCGGAGCCGGTCGGTCGGATGCAGCTCCTCGATCAGGCCGCTGAGGTACCCGGCCGCGAACGCGCCGCCCGCGCCCGCCGGGTCCACGACCGTCACCGGCGCGGCCTGGGCGTCGTAGCGCATGCCGTTGACGGTGGCGCTCGCGCCCTTGCCGCCGCGCGTGACGACCAGCTCGCGGGCCGTCCCCATGACCGGCTCCACGAGGTGGAGCTCGTCCTGGTTCACGAACAGCACGTCGGCGCCGGTGGCCAGCTCGGCGAGGGCCTCGACGGCCTCCTGCCGGTCCGGCCAGAGCTGGGGGCGGTGGTTGACGTCCACCGAGACCGTGACGCCGGCGTCCCTGGCGAGCTTGACGGCGTGATGGACGGCGCTCCAGGCGGTGCCGCTCAGCGCCGGGGTGATGCCCGTGACGTGCAGCACCTTGGCCGACTGCACGGCGCGGGCGGGGACGTCGCCCGGCCCGAGGCGTGAGCCCGCCGAGCCGCCGCGGTAGTGGACGATGTGGCCGGCCCGGCCGATGCGCCGCTGCCGGACCACGAGGCCGGTGGGGGCACCGGGGTCGGACCGGACGTGGGAGACGTCCACGCCCTCGCCGCGCAGGACGGTGAGCACCCGGGCGCCGAGCTCGTCGGCGCCGACGCGGCCGAGCCAGGCGACCGTGTGACCGAGGCGGGCCAGGCCCACGGCCAGCGTGAACTCGGCGCCGCCGACGTCGAGGCGGACCTCGGAGTCGTGGCGCAGGCGGTCGGCCGAGACGATGCCCAGCGCCTCTCCGAGCGTGAAGACCTCGGTCATATGGATCTCTTCCGCCATGCGTATCGCGGTCTGCCACTGACGGCGCACAGCATGGCAGACGGCCCGTCCCGCCCACAACGAATGCGCGCGAGCGGATCTGACCGGCCGTCCGGCCCGTCCGGGGTTGCCGGGAACGTCCCCCCGGACGGGCCGTCTCGGGACTCTCAGTCGCCGAAGGCGTCGACCGCGGCCTGGCAGAAGGCCTTGAGGTCGTCGGGCTTGCGGCTGGTGATCAGCGTGTTGGGCCCGTTGGTGCAGACGACGACCTCCTGGTCGGTCCACGCCGCGCCCGCGTTGTGCAGGTCGGTTCTGAGGCTGGGCCACGAGGTGATCGCGCGGTCGCCGACGACGCGCGCCTCGATCAGCGTCCACGGCGCGTGGCAGATGGCCGCGACGGGCTTGCCCGCGTCGAAGAAGGAGCGCGCGAACCGGACCGCGTTCTCGTGCATCCGCAGGTTGTCCGGGTTGGCGACGCCGCCCGGCAGCACGAGCCCGTCGAAGTCGTCCACGCTCACCTCGTCGACGGTGGCGTCGACGTCGAAGGTGTCCGCCTTGTCCAGGTGGTTGAACGCCTGGACGGTGCCGCGCTCGGTCGAGATCAGGCGGGGTGTCCCGCTGGCCTGCTCGACGGCCTGCCAGGGCTCGGTCAGCTCGACCTGTTCCACTCCCTCGGTGGCGGTGAGAAAGGCGATCGTCTTGCCCTGAAGCATGACATACTCCTCTGAGCTGCGGTTTTCCTTTCTCTCAGGCACGTGCCCCGCTCCGGGCGGTGTATGCGCCCGCCCGGTTCAGATGTCCCGGCGCAGGGCGGCGAGGAACCGCCGGGACTCCGGCGCGGTGGCCGCCTCGACGCACAGGCGGTCCATGACCCGCATGTAGGGGTCGGTCTCCTCGCGCTTGTCCAGGTACAGGGCGCTGGTGAGCTGCTCCATGTAGACGACGTCGGGCAGCTCCGGCTCGGTGAAGCGCAGGATGGTGAACGGCCCGCCCGCCGCCGCGTGGCCGCCGTGGCCGAACGGGATCACCTGCACCGTGATCGTCGGCACGTCGACGAGTTCGAGGAGCCGGTCGACCTGCGCGCGCATGATCTTGCGGTCGCCGAGCCGCCGGCGCAGCGCGGCCTCGTCCACCAGGGCCCAGAGCCGGGGCGCGTCGGGGCCGGTCATGCGCTTCTGCCGCGCCATCCGCAGCGCGATGCGGCGGTCGATCTCCTCCCCGCGGGCGCCCGCGTGGCCGAGCTTGATGAACTCGCGGGCGTAGTCCTCGGTCTGGACGAGGGCGGGCAGGTACTGGATCTCGTAGGTGCGGATGATCGAGGCGGCCTCCTCCAGGCCGACGTACAGCTCGAACCAGGTGGGGAGGAGGTCGCTGAACTTGTGCCACCAGCCCGGGGCGTTGGCCTGGTCGGCCAGGGCGAGGAAGCTGTGGCGCTCCTGCGGGTCGGTCATCCCGTACAGGGTGAGCAGGTCGGCGACGTCGCGGGTCTTGAAGCCGACCCTGCCCAGCTCCAGACGGCTGATCTTGGCGTGCGAGGCCCGGATGGCGTGCCCCGCCTCCTCGCGGGTGATCCCCTTGGCGGTGCGGAGCCTGCGGAGCTGGGCGCCGAGAACGATGCGCAGGACCGTGGGGCCGCCACGGGAATAGCTGAGGACGCTGAGGACATCGTCGTCCTCCGGCCGTGGCCGGGGACCGAGCGCCGACGTCATGGAAGCTCCCTGAGAGCCGCGGATCAGATGACGCGACAGTGTCTCATCATTCTCCGGCAGCCGTATACGAGCCCTTCTATTGGTGGATTTTCCACGAAGATCACTTCTCTGCCACGGTATAGCCACGGAATGTCACGAATCCGTGTGAAAAACCCTATCTGCACGTGCATCTGTACTTGCATCGGAACGGCCAGTGAAGAAAGATTGACTTTCGACGCCCCGCGCCCACGACCCCCCAACGTAGCGAGGACCCCGATGACCGCACACCTGGCACGCCGGCAACATGTGGTACGGGGTGACGCGCCGTGGTGGCTGCTTCCAGCGATGGAAACCGACCATTGGGAGCCGAGGGGCGCCGAGATCTCGGGGCTCGGCCGCACCGGGACGACGATCAAGACCGCGCGCGACTTCACCGTCACCACGCTGCGCGCCTGGGGCCTCGGCGAGCTGAGCTACGACGCCCGCCTGGTCATCTCGGAACTCGTCACCAACGCCGTCAGGCACGCGGGCGAGCCGACCCGCGTCCGCCTGCTCCACCGCGCCACCCACCTGGTGTGCGCCGTGGCCGACCCGACCGACCGGCCGCCCGTCGTCACCGACGCCGACCAGTACGCCGAGACCGGGCGGGGCCTGCGGCTGGTCGAGAGCCTGAGCTGCTCGTGGGGCTGGCGGGTGTTCGAAGGGCGGGGCAAGCTCGTCTGGGCCGCGTTCACCGCCCCCGCCGTGATCCAGCAGCGCCGCGCCACCGCCTAGCGCCGTCCCCTCCGGGCCCGCTGCCGGTCATCAGCACGTCTGGCCTGCGCCGATACTGAGGGGATGCTGAGCAGTCACCGCCTCCGGGTGCTTCTCGAAATCTTCAGGACCGGCAGCATCGCCGGCGCCGCGCGCACGTTGCGGCTCTCGCCGTCGGCCGTGTCCCACCAGCTCTCCCGCCTCGAAGAGGAGGCCGGGGTCGGCCTCGCCGAGCGCGACGCCCACAGCCTGCGCCTGACCGCGGCCGGACGGCGGCTCGCCACCCGGGCCCAGGAGGTGCTCGACATCATCGAGGCCGCGGAGAAGGACCTGCTCGCCCAGGCGCGGGCCGACGCCGGGCAGCTCAGCATCGGCTTCTTCGCCTCCGCCGGATACCGCCTTCTGCCGCTCGCGCTCTCGACGTTCAGCGCCCGGCACCCTGGCGTGGACCTGGACCTCCAGCTCGGCCAGCCGCACGAACTGCTGCCCGACCTCGAACGCGGCGCGCTGGACGTGCTCGTCGTGTTCGAGCACGCGCTCGACCCGTGGAAGCCGCCCGAGGGCGTGGAGGTCATCCACCTGTTCGACGAGCCGCAGCTGTTGGTCATGCCGGTCGGGCACCCGGCGGGCCAGCGGTCCCGCGTCCGCCTCGCCGACCTGGCCGACGAGCCCTGGATCACCACCTACGGGACCGACACCCCCGTCTCGGTCCTGGAGCGTGCCAGCGCCCTGGAGGGCTTCCACCCGGCGATCCGCTGCCGCAGCGACCACTACGAGGTGACGCTCGGGCTCGTCCGCGCCGGGCTCGGCGTGGCGCTGGTCCCGAGCCTCGGCACGCAGGGCGCCTCCGGCATCCAGACCTGCCGGGTCGAGGGGCCGAAGCTGTACCGCAGCATCGGCGCGGCCGTACGGCCCACCAACCCCAACCCGGCGCTGCGCTCGTTCATCGACTACCTGCGCGACGCCTCGGCCCGGCTCCGCGTCACCGCGCGCTGACCCGCAGCGCCAGCGCGCCCACCGCGAGCCCCGCCCGCCGTGCCGCGGTCACCAGCGCGTGCTCGGCGCCGGCCGGGCCGTGGGCCAGCACGGCGTAGCCCAGCCACCGGCGTCCCGCCATCACCCCCACGTCCGTCCGCGTGCCGGCGTCCGTGCCGGTCTTGTTCGCCACCCACACCGTGCCGGGCGGCGGCGCGGCCGGGATCTCGCGGTCCTCGGGCTCGTGGGGGAGGAGGGCCGGGACCAGGCTCCTGTCGGTGTTGTGCGCCATCCATCCGGCCAGCGCGCGCTCCCACGTGACCTCGGGCCGGCCTGAGGCCGGCGGGGATCCGGAGGCAGGGGTAGCGGGGGGCGTGGAGAGGGCCTCGGCCAGGCGGGCGGCGAAGGCGGCCAGCTCGGCGGCGGTGCCGACGGCGAACGTCGGCGGGTGCGCGGGCAGGCGCGGCTCGCGGATCCGGTCCAGGATCCGGGTGCGCCGGAACCCCAGCTCGGCCGCGCCCGCGTTCACCCGGTCGATCCCGACGCGCCGCAGCAGCGCGTTGGTGGCCGTGTTGTCGCTGACCGAGGCGGTGAGCAGGGCGAGGTCGCCGACCGTCCAGCGGCCGGCCGACAGCCCGCCGAGCAGCCCCGAGCCGCCGCAGTGGTCCTCCTCGCGGAGCGCCACGACCTCGCCGGGGTCCAGCGAGCCGGAGACGACGGCCCGCGCGACCTCGGCGAGCAGCAGCAGCTTGCCCACGCTCGCCAGCGGAAGCTCGGCGTTCTCGTTGACGGCGAGCATCCCCGGCACGGCGACGGCCAGCGTGCCGGGACACTCCCGCGCGAGAACCTCCAGGTCCGGCGCGGGCCCGGCCGACGGAGCGGCGCTCATCGCGTGACCCGGCGGAGGGACGCGGGGACGGCGGTCATGGCGTGGTCCGGCGGGGGGACGAGGTGGACGGCGGTCATGGCGTGATCCGGCGTGGGGGTGGCGGTCATGTCGCGAGCACCTTTCCCGGGCGCGCCGGGGCCGGGGCGCCGTCGCGGACGACGACCTCGCCGGCGACGATCACCGCGTGGACCCCCGCGGGGGGCAGGAGCGGGCTGGCGAAGGTGGCCCGGTCGGCCACCGTGGCGGGGTCGAAGACCACCAGGTCGGCGTGGGCGCCGTCGCGCACGACTCCCCGGTCGCGCAGGCCGAACCGTGCCGCGGGCATGCCGGTCATCTTGTGCACCGCCGTCTCCAGTCCGAGCAGCCCGAGCTCGCGCCCGTAGTGCCCGAGCACGCGGGGATAGGTGCCGGCCCAGCGGGGATGCGGGCGCCCGCCCGGCTTGGGCACGCCGTCCGAGCCGATCATGGCGTACGGCGTGGCCAGCACCCGCTGGACGTCCTCCTCGACCATCGAGTGGCTGATGATCGTCACCTCGCCGTTCTCGGACAGCAGCAGCTCGGCCACGGTGTCCACCGGGTCGTCGTTCCGCGACGCGGCCAGCTCGGCGACCGTCCGTCCCTCGATCTCGGGGTGGCGGGGGGCGCAGGCGATGGAGACGCGGTCCCATCCGCCGTTGCCGACGGTGTTCTCCCAGCCGGGGACGCCGCCCTTGATGGCGAGGCGCATCCGCTCGCGCTCGCCGGGGTCGGCGAGGCGCGCGGCGAGCGCGGGGAAGCCGCCGTCGTTGGCCCACGGCGGCAGCATCGCCGACAGCGACGTGCTGCCCGCCGTGTACGGGTAGACGTCGCAGGTGATGTCCATGCCGCCCTCGCGCAGCGCGGTGATCCTGGGCAGGGTGCGCGCGGTGCGCCCCCAGGCGTACTTGCCCGCGGTCTTGTGGTGCGAGACGTGCAGCGCGGCGCCGCTGGCGCGGGCGATCTCGATCGCCTCCTCCAGCGCCTCCTCCACGCGGGACATCTCGTCGCGCAGGTGCGTGACGTACGGCTTGCCGTGCCGGGCGGCGACCTCGGCGAGCGCGACGACCTCGGCGGTGCCCGCGTAGGTGCCGGGGGTGTAGATCAGGCCGGTGGACAGGCCCGCGGCGCCCTGGGCGAGCGCGCGGTCGAGCAGCGCGCGCATGGTGTCCAGCTCGGCGGGGGTGGCCGGGCGGTCGGCGTGGCCGATGACGCCCGCCCGCAGCGTGCCGTGGCCGACCAGGGAAGTGATGTGGTTGGCCCGGGGCAGTTCGGCGTGCCGGGCAGCGAACTCCGCGAAGTCCTGATACATCCCGACCGTGCCGCCGAAGTAGATCCGGGTCTCCGCGTGCATCGCCGCCATTCGCTCCGGCAGGGCGGGGAACAGGCTGGAGCCGCAGTTCCCGCAGATCTCCGTGGTCACCCCTTGCAGGACCGACGCCCACACCAGGTCCACGGCCCCGGCCGCGCCGTTCTCCGCGAGCATGGCCACGCCGTCGGAGTGCGTGTGGACGTCGATGAACCCGGGCGCGACCGCCATGCCCTCGGCGTCCAGCACCGCGTCGGCCGCCACGCGCCGTCCCCGGGGGACCACGGCCAGGCGTCCGCCCGCGACCGCGACGTCGGCCTCCCGGGCGGGCCCGCCGGTGCCGTCCACGACCAGACCGCCCCGGATCAGCAGGTCGGCCCGCGCTCCATCCAGCGGGTTGCCGGGCACGGCGCCACGCGCCGCGCCCTCGTCCCCGCTCACAGGACCTGGCCGAGGAACGCGCGGAACCGCTCGTGGCGGGGCGCGGCGAGCACCTCGCGGGGCGCGCCCTGCTCGACGATCACGCCGTCGTCCATGAAGACCAGGTGGTCGCCGACCTCGCGGGCGAACCCCATCTCGTGGGTGACGACCATCATCGTCATGCCGCTCGCGGCGAGGTCGCGCATCACCGCGAGCACCTCCTGGACCAGCTCGGGGTCCAGCGCGCTCGTGGGCTCGTCGAACAGCATCAGCTTGGGGTTCATGGCCAGGCTGCGGGCGATCGCGACGCGCTGCTGCTGGCCTCCGGAGAGCTGGCCCGGATAGTGGTGCGCCCGGTCGCCCAGGCCCACGCGCTCCAGCAGCTCGACCGCCCGGCGGCGCGCCTCCGCCTTCCCCACGCCCTTGACCGCGACCGGCCCCTCCATGACGTTCTCCAGCGCCGTGCGGTGCGGGAAGAGGTTGAAGCGCTGGAACACCATGCCGATCTCCTGCCGCTGCCGGCACAGATCGGCCGGGCGCAGCATGTGCAGGCGCCCGTCGCGCTCGTCGAACCCGATCAGCTCGCCGTCCACCCAGATACGGCCGGCGTCGATCGTCTCCAGGCGGTTCACGCAGCGCAGCAGGGTGGACTTGCCCGAGCCGGACGGGCCGACGACGCACACCACGCCGCCCGACGGCACCTCCAGGTCGATGCCCTTCAGCACCTCCAGGGCGCCGAAGCACTTGCGCACCGCGCGGATCTTGACCATCGGGGCCGCGGACCCGTTGGACGCCGTCATGACGGGCCGCCCTTCGCGAAAGGCCGCAGGTTGCGGCGGATCCTCCCGGACACGCGGGGCGCGCCGTGCTGGTGGTGGCCGCGCTCGAACCGCTTCTCGATGAAGTGCTGCCCGATGCTCGCCAGCGTGGTGAGCACGACGTACCAGATCGAGGCGACCACCAGCAGCGCGATGACCTCGAAGTTGCCGAGGTAGATGCGCTGGGACACGGTCAGCAGCTCGGCGCCGGCGATGACGGACACCATGGAGGTGGTCTTCAGCATCGAGATGAACTGGTTGCCGGTCGGCGGGATGATCACGCGCATGGCCTGGGGGAGGACGACGCGGCGCAGCACCTGGCGGTGCGACATGCCGAGCGCCTCGGCCGCCTCGCGCTGCCCGGGGTCCACCGAGCGGATGCCCGCGCGCACGATCTCGGCCATGTACGCGCCCTCGTTGATGCCGAGGCCGAGCAGGGCCGCGGTGAACGGCGTGATCAGCTCGTTGGCCTGCCACTCCATCAGCTTCGGCCCGCCGAAGGGGATGCCGAGGCCGAACTTCGGGAAGACGAGCCCGATGTTGAACCAGAAGATGAGCTGGACCAGCAGCGGGGTGCCGCGGAAGAACCAGGTGTAGAGGGCGGAGGCGCCGCGCAGCACGGGGCTGCCGGAGAGCTGCATGACCGCCGCGAGCACGCCGAGCACCAGGCCCATCAGCATCGACAGGACGGTGAGCTGGATCGTCACCCACAGGCCGCCGAGGACCCTGCCGTCCACGAGGAACGTCGTGATGACGTCCCAGTGCAGGTTCTCGTTGACGATGATCGTGTAGACGAGCCACACCAGGAACACCGCGGCCACCACGGCGAGCAGCCAGCGGCCGGGCCGCGGCGGGTGCGCGGCCTTGATCGGGAGCGCGTAGCGCTCCTCCTCCGCACGCCCGTCCGCGACCCCGTCCG
The DNA here is from genome assembly GCF_014205275.1 of Sphaerisporangium siamense. Taxonomy (NCBI): domain Bacteria; kingdom Bacillati; phylum Actinomycetota; class Actinomycetes; order Streptosporangiales; family Streptosporangiaceae; genus Sphaerisporangium; species Sphaerisporangium siamense. The sequence continues at coordinate 389,161 of NZ_JACHND010000001.1, read as the reverse complement.
CCCCGTCCGCCCCGTCCCGCGCGGCCTGACCGGTCGCCGGGCTCACTTCCATGGTTTCGTGTTGACGAGCACTTCGGGCACGGCGTTGGCCGCGACGCCGTACTTGTCGAGGACGGCCTTGTACCCGCCGTCGGCCATCAGCTCCTCCATGGCCTTGGCCACGGCGTCGCGCAGGTCCTCCTCGCGCTTGTCGATCGCGATGCCCCAGGGCCCGGCGTCGTACTGCTCGGACAGCACCTCGTACTTGCCGGTCTCCTTGACGTACATCGCGGCCACGGGGGAGTCCACGATCGTGGCGACCGTGCGGCCGGAGTCGATGCTGAGCAGGCCGGTGGGCGCGTCCTCACTCTGGGTGATCTTCATCTTGTCGGCGCACTTCTCGTTCTGCTTCTCGCCGATCGCCAGGTTGGAGCTGCCCTTGGCCAGCACCACGGCCTTGCCGCAGAGGTCGTCGAGCGTCTTGATGCCCTCGGGGTTGCCCTTCTTGACCATGATCGCGCCGCCGGCGTTGAAGTAGTCGACGAAGTTCACGGCGGCGCGGCGCTGCTCGGTGTCGCTCAGCGAGGACATCACGATGTCCCAGCGGTCGCCCTGCAGGCCGGGGATCAGGCCGTCGAAGGCCGCGTTGGTCACCGACGCCTTCAGGCCCAGCTTCTCCGCGATGGCCGCGGCGAGGTCGGGGTCGACGCCGGTGAGCTCCTGCGTGCCCTTCTTGTACATCTCCATGGGCGGGTAGCCCTCGGAGGTCGCCACCCGGAGCACGCCGGTCTTGCGCAGCGCCTCGGGCACGAGGTCCTTGGCCGTCTTGGCCTGGGCCGCGGCCGTGCTCTTGCCCGCGTCGTCGCCCGAGGACGAACGTCCGCAACCACCGGTGACCGCAGAAATGGCCAGCACGGCGGCTATAGCCGCATATAGCCGCTTTGTCATGAAATCTCCTACTTTGAAGCTGCTTGACGTTAGGGTGGCGACGCCAGGTCACAGACCCATCACGCATGCACCCTTGCGACCCTGACCCTCGAAAACTTCGATGCTCCGACCCACCCACCAGCGGTTCCGTAGATCTACCTTCCGGCTCTCAGCCGTGCGCGGTGTCCTCGGAACCGGTGCGGGCGTGTTCGAGGGCCAGGCGGGTGAGCTCGACGCGGGACCCGATGCCGAGCTTGCGGAAGATCTGGCGCAGGTGGAAGGCGACCGTGTGGGCGCTGATGAACATCTGGTCCGCGACCTGCCGGTTCGTCCAGCCCTGCGTGACCAGGCGCGCGACCGCGCGCTCGGTGTCGGTCAGGCTGCCCCAGCCGGAGACCGGACGGTCGCTGGTGGCCCAGTGGCGGTGGCGCACGCCCATCCGGCGCAGCCTGCGGCGCACGCGGGCCGCGTCCCTGACCGACCCGCTCCCTTCGTAGCAGGACAGCGCGCGGTCCAGGCCGCGCACGGCCGCCTGCCGGTCGCCGCGGGCGGCCAGCGCCTCGCCGAGGTCCTCGGCCGCCGACGCCCGCGCCCACGGGTCGGCCCCCTCCTCGCCGGCCGCGGCGAGCGCGTCCGGGTCCCCGTCGAGCAGGCCGCGGGCGTGCCGCGCGGCGGCGCCGACCGCGGGGAATCCGGGGTTCCCGGCCGCCAGCTCCTCGGCCACCGTGACCGCCGCCTCGGCGCGCGGACGGTCCCCGGCGGCCAGGGCGGTGCGCGCCAGCCAGGAGGCGGCGTCCGGGTCCGCGACCAGGGCGCGCCGCGCCTGCCCCGCGTCCGCGTACAGGTGCGCGACGAGCCGCACCGCCGCCGCCGGACCGTCCCGCGCCTCGGCCACCTGCCCGGCGATCAACGCGCACCGGGCGGGCGCGGTCTCGCCGGGCGTCGCGGGCGCGTGGCCCTGTTCCGGGGCCGTATGCGCGGCCGCCGCGCGGAGGTCGCCGCGCCGCAGGGACACGGCGGCGATCACGGACGACGCCAGGGCGCCGAAGGCGCCGCGGCCCCGTGACAGGTCGAGGGCGGCGCGGGCCCGCGCGGCGGCCTCGTCGAGGTGGCCCGCGATCAGCTCCACCCGGGCCCGCACCGCGGCCGGGCCCGCCCACGCGTCGCTCCCCGCCTCCTCGCCGGCCTCGGCGAGCAGCGTCCGCGCCTCGTCGAGGCGTCGCGCGTCGGCCAGCATCGACGCCAGCGTCAGCCGCGGGCACGCCAGCCGCTCCCCGAACGACGACCCGCCGCCCGGCCCGTCCGCACGCGGATCCCGCCCGGTCCCGTCCGCGGCGGCCCGGCCGCCCTGGCGCGGGTCCCGCTCGCCGGTGTCCGGGGTGGTCGCGTGGCGGACGGCCTCGCGGGCCAGGTGCAGGCCGTCGGCCAGGTGGCCGGACTCCCAGCGGATCGTGGCCAGGGCGGTCAGGGCGCCGACGACCAGTGTGTCCCCGTGGCGCTCGGCGGCCGTGAGGATCGCCTCGGCCTCCGTCTCGGCCTCCCGCGCGCCGGGCTCGCCCGCGAGGCCGCACAGCAGGGCGAGGGTGGCGCGGTCGCGCAGGTGGGCGGGCAGGCCGGGCTCCCGCAGCGCGGCCCGCGCCTCCGCGACCGCCTGCCCCGCCCGGCCGTCCATGAACAGCGCGCACGCCAGCCCGCAGCGGACGGCCGCCGCCGCCTCGCCGGAGACCGGCCCCGCCAGCGCGGCCCTGGCCAGCCTCTCGGCCTCGTCGAGGCGCCCGGCCTCGGCGGTGGCCTGGATCGCGGTGACGACCCGGGCCGTCCTGGAAGGGTCGGCGGGGTCGCTCAGCCGCACCGCCTGGACGGCGAGGTCGGCGGCGGCGCCGGGCGAGGACCCGAGCACCTCGCGGACCGCGCGGTCGAGGCCGCCGAGGGTGCGCACGTCACCGGGCCGGGTGCCCTCGACCAGGTGGCTCGCGGCCCGCACCGCCGAGCCGCCGCGGTCCAGCAGGATCTCCCCGATCTGGTGGTGCAGCGCCGTGCGCAGGGAGGCGGGCAGCCCGGCGACGACCGCCCGCCACACCAGCTCGTGCCGGAACTCCAGCGTCTCGCCCGCGGTGGTGAGGACGCCTTCCTCCAGGGCCTCCTCGAACGCGGGCAGCAGCGTCGCGGGCGTGGTCCCCATCAGCTCGGCGGCGTCCTCGGCCGTGAAGGACCTGCCGAGGACGGCGGCCGTCTCGACGAGCCGCCGGGTGTCGCAGTCGAGGCCGTCGAGCATCCCGCGCACGACGGCGTGGACGCGGCCGGGCGGCTCGGCGGACAGCAGCCGGGCCCGCCCGCCGGCGATCTCGACCGCGCCCTCCTCCAGCAGGCCCGCGAGCAGCTCGGTGAGCAGGAAGGGATTGCCTCCGGCCTGCGCCGCGAGCGCCAGCACGTCCGGCCCCGGCGCCGCGCCGAGCAGGTCCTCGGCCACCGCGGCCACGTCGGCGCCGGTCAGCGGCCCGAGCACGACGCGGGCGGCCCCGTGCCGTTCCAGGACGTCGAACAGCCGCCGCGCCTCGTCGTGGGCGCCGCCGGGTCCGGGGCGGCAGGCTCCGGTACCGCGGGCGAGCAGCCACACCACCGGCGCGCCGGCCAGCTCCCAGTGCAGCGTCCGCAGCGCGGCGAGCGTGTCCCTGTCGGCCCACTGCAGGTCGTCGAGCGCGACGAGCACGGGGCGGGTCGAGGCGCGCATCTCCAGCCGGGTCCGCAGCCGTTCCAGCAGGTGGAGCCGGGGGTCGCGCCACTCGGCCGGCGCGTCGTCGTCCTCCAGGAACTCGCGGGCGGGCTGCTCGTCCAGGGCCTTGAGCAACGGGGCCAGGGGGACGAACTCGCCGAGCCGCTCGGCCTCGCCGGTGACCGGCACCAGCCCCTGCCGGGACGCGTGCGCGGCGGCCTCGGACAGCAGGAGGCTCTTGCCCGTCCCGGGCTCGCCTTCGACGAGCAGCGTTCCCCCGCCGCCGTTCCTGGCCTCACGCAGCAGCCGCGTGACGATGTGCCACTCGGGCTCGCGTCCTCGCATGTCTCCCCCCGCCGCCGGGGCTCGCCTGCTCCCCTCCACGGTACACATGGCCTGACCTGCGCGTTTGACGGGGTCGCATCCCCGGTTCTGTAGGGATGACGGCGCGTCGGCGGCCCGCGCGGGCCGTTTCCCCGGCCCGGCGCGGGCGGGGGGAGTGCGCGGGCGGGGCGGAACGACTGTCAGGTTGAAGGATGTGGCGCCCGGCTCCGCTGAGCAGTGTCGAGTGTGTGGGGTATGGGGCGCGGCGCCCGTTTCCGGGTTCGCGCCGACCACGTGAGCATGCGCGTGGCCAGCGGGCCGGACCCGGGGAGGACGTCATGGCCAAGGCAGTAGGAATCGACCTCGGAACCACGAACTCCGTCATCGCGACGACGGAGGAAGGGCAGCCCGTCGTCATACCCAACGCGGAGGGCCAGCGGACGACCCCGTCGGTCGTGGCGTTCACCGAGGGCGGCGAGCGGCTGGTGGGCCAGCTCGCCCGCCGGCAGGCGATCCTCAACCCCAAGGGCACGATCTACTCCGTCAAGCGTTTCGTCGGACGCCGCTACGACGAGGTGCAGAGCGAGATCAACGCGGTGTCCTTCGACGTCGTGCCCGGCCCCGACGACGCGGTCCGCTTCTCGGTCAGGGGGAAGCAGTACGCGCCGGAGGAGATCTCCGCGATGATCCTGCGCAAGCTCGTCCAGGACGCCTCCAAGTTCCTCGGCGAGAAGGTCACCGAGGCGGTCATCACCGTCCCCGCGTACTTCAACGACGCCCAGCGCCACGCCACCCGCGACGCCGGCAAGATCGCCGGTCTGGAGGTCATGCGGATCATCAACGAGCCGACCGCGGCGGCGTTGGCGTACGGGCTGGACAAGAAGGGCAGCGAGACCGTCCTGGTCTTCGACCTCGGCGGCGGCACCTTCGACGTCAGCGTCCTGGACATCGGCGAGGGCGTGATCGAGGTCCGCTCCACGGCGGGGGACACCCACCTCGGCGGCGACGACTTCGACCGGCGCATCGTCGACTACCTGGCCGACGAGTTCCAGCGGCAGGAGGGCATCGACCTGCGCCGCGACCCGCAGGCGTTGCAGCGGCTGTTCGAGGCGGCGGAGAAGGCCAAGGTCGAGCTGTCCTCGGTGACCCAGACGACGGTCAGCCTGCCGTTCATCACCGCCGACGCCAACGGCCCCAAACACCTCAACACCACCCTGATGCGCTCGACGTTCGAGGAGATCACACACGACCTGGTCGAGCGCACGATGGGCCCGGTGCGGCAGGCCATGGAGGACGCCAAGCTCACCGCCGACGACCTCGACGAGGTCATCCTCGTCGGCGGCTCCACGCGCATCCCGGCCGTGCAGAACCTCGTGCGGCGGCTCACCGGCGGCAAGGAGCCGAACATGAGCGTCAACCCCGACGAGGTGGTGGCCGACGGCGCCGCCATCCAGGCCGGGGTCCTGAAGGGCGAGGTCAAGGACGTCCTGCTGCTCGACGTCACGCCGCTGTCACTCGGCATCGAGACGCTCGGCGGCGTGATGACCAAGGTCCTGGAGCGGAACACCACGATCCCGGCCCGCCGCACCGAGACGTTCAGCACCGCCGAGGACAACCAGAGCGCCGTGGACGTCGTCGTGCTGCAGGGCGAGCGGGAGCGCGCGGCCGACAACCGGGCGCTCGGACGGTTCCGGCTGGAGAACATCCGCCCGGCGCCGCGCGGAGTGCCGCAGGTCGAGGTGACCTTCGACGTGGACGCCAACGGCATACTCAACGTCGCGGCCCGGGACAAGGACACCAACGCCGAGCAGCGGATCACCATCAGCGAGAGCTCCAACCTCGACAAGAGCGAGGTCGAGCGCATGGTGCGGGACGCCGAGCAGCACCGCGGCGAGGACGCCAGGCTCCGCGAGGCCATCGACGCGAGGAACGAGCTGGACTCGGTGGCCTACCAGGTGGAGCGCCGGGTCACCGAGCTCGGGGACGCGGTGCCCGTCCACGAGAAGGCGCGGGCCGAGCAGCTCGCCGCCGACGCGCGGCAGGCCATCAAGGAGGAGGCCCCGATCGAGCGGCTGCGCGACCTCACCTCCGAGCTGCAGCAGGTCTACCACTCGCTCGGCGCCGTCTCCGCCGGCGAGCCCGCGGGCGCCGGGGCGGGGACGAGCGGGGCCCCGCGCGGCGAGGGCGGCGGTGACGACGAGGTGATCGACGCCGAGTTCACGACCTCCGACTGATCCGTGCGGCGGATCGGGGATGGAGCGACATGGCTGATCGACATGAGGAAAGGCCGCGGGGCGCGGCGGCGCCGGCGGCGGACGACGGCCCCGTGGGCGGCGGCTCCCCTGGCCCGGTCCCCGGTGCCCCCGGGACCGGGCCCTTGGACTCGGGGGCGCGCGTGTCGCCGGCGTCGCGCGCGCCCGAGGCCGAGGAGGCCGCCGAGGAGGCCGGGACCCCGGTCGAGGACATGGAGGCGAAGATCGCCGAGCTGGAGGACCGCTGGCTGAGGTCCGCCGCCGAGCTGGACAACTTCCGCAAGCGGATCGCCAGGGACGCCGAGCGCATCCGCACCGACGAGCGGGACCGCGTCGTCGGCGAGTGGCTGCCCATCGTGGACAACCTCGACCTCGCCCTGCGGCACGCCCGCGCGGCCGACGCGGCGGAGAGCGCGATCATCGAGGGCGTGCGCGTGGTCCGCGACCAGGCGATCGGGCTGCTGGCACGGCTGGGGTTCCCCCGGCACGACGAGGTCGGCGTCCCGTTCGACCCGAAGACGCACGAGGCCATGGGCACGGTCGAGAACACCGAGGTCCCGGCGGGCACGGTCGTGGAGACCGTGCGCCCCGGCTACGGGGAGGGACGGCACCAGTTGCGGCCCGCCTCGGTGATCGTCTCGACCGCGCCGGGCTAGGGCGGGACCGATGGCGGCGGGCGACTTCTACCAGGCGCTGGGGGTGCCGAGGACGGCCTCCCAGGACGAGATCCAGCGCGCCTACCGGAAGCTCGCCCGGTCCTACCACCCCGACGTCAACAAGGACCCGGGGGCGGAGGAGAAGTTCAAGGACATCTCCGAGGCGTACGACGTGCTGTCCGACCCGGACAAGCGGCGCCGGTACGACGCGTTCGGCCCGGAGTGGCGCTCGGTGCCCGAGGACGTCGACCCCGAGGCGTGGTCGCGGGCGCGCGCCGGGGCCGGCGCCGGCCGGGCCGGAGGGCCGTGGGCACGCGCGGGCGGCAGGCGCACGGCCGGGCAGGGCCAGGGCTTCCGGTTCAGCGCGGGCGAGGGCCTCGACATCGACCTGGAGGACCTGCTCGGCGGCATGTTCGGCGGGCGGGCCGGCGGCGGCTGGGGGGCGGTCGCGGGCGCCGACCAGGAGGCCGAGATCACGCTCAGCGTGGCCGAGGCGTATCACGGCGGGCGGCGGCCGATCACGATCCAGGGACCCGAGGGACCGAGGACGCTCCAGGTCACCATCCCGCCCGGCGTGACCGACGGCCGGCGCGTCCGGCTGGCCGGCCAGGGCGGGCGGGGCTCGGACGGGGGCCGCGCCGGCGACCTGTACCTGATCGTCCGCATCTCCGACCCCCGGTACCGCGTCGAGGGCCGCGACATCTACGTCCCGCTGGCGCTCGCCCCCTGGGAGGGGGCGCTCGGCGCGACCGTCGCCGTCGGCACGCCCGGCGGCGACACCAAGGTCAAGGTGCCGCCCGGTACGTCGAGCGGGCGCCGGCTGCGCCTGCGCGGCCGCGGACTCCCGAACCCCAAGGGCGCGCCCGGCGACCTGTACGCCGAGGCCCGGATCGTGGTGCCGCGCCGTCTCGGCCGCGAGGAGCGTGAGCTGTTCGAGCGGCTGGCGGCGATCTCCGGCTTCGACCCCAGGGAAGGCACGCCGTGATCGGCGCGGCGGCGGCGCGCCGGGGCCGGGAGGGAGGCGATCATGACGACGTCTTTGGTGCGGATGCCCGGCATCGGGTTGGAGGCGTTCGCGCGCGCCGGCGGGATGCATCCCGAGCTGGTGCTGCGGCTGGTCAGGCTGGGGCTGCTGGAGCCGATGGGCGGGCCGGGCGGCGACCTGAGGTTCCCGCCCGCCCAGCTCGTCCTGCTCGGCAGGATCGAGCGGCTGCACGCCGGGCTCGCCCTCAACTACGCCTCGCTCGGCGTGGTGCTGGACCTGCTCGACCGCATCGAGCGGCTGGAAGACGCCCTGCGGCACCGTCCATGACCGCGCGTTCTCGCCCGCGGAGCCGCCGTACCCGACCACGACGAAGGAGAGCCGCATCGTGGACCCGAACCGACTGACCCAGAAATCGCAGCAGGGGATGCACGACGCCCAGACCAAGGCCATCCGGTACGGGCACACCGAGGTGGACGGCGAGCACCTGCTGCTCGCCCTGCTCGAACAGCCCGACGGGCTCGTGCCCCGCCTGGTCTCGGCGGCGGGCGGCGATCCGGAGAAGCTGCGGCTGGAGCTGGCCGCCGAGCTGGAGCGACGGCCGCGGGTCAGCGGCCCCGGCGCCGCGCCCGGCCAGGTGTACGTCACCCAGCGCCTGTCGCGGCTGCTGGACGCCGCCGACGGCGAGGCGCGGCGGCTGAAGGACGAGTACGTCTCGGTCGAGCACCTGCTGCTGGCCCTGATGGACGAGGGCACGGAGACCGCGGCGGGACGCCTGCTCGCCGGGCAGGGACTGACCCGGGACGGCCTTCTGAACGCGCTGACCCGTATCCGGGGCAACCAGCGGGTGACCTCGGCCAACCCGGAGGTCGCCTACGAGGCGCTGGAGAAGTACGGCCGCGACCTGGTCACCGACGCGCGGGCGGGCAAGCTGGACCCGGTGATCGGCCGGGACGGCGAGATCCGCCGCGTGATGCAGATCCTGTCGCGCAAGTCGAAGAACAACCCCGTGCTGATCGGCGACCCCGGCGTCGGCAAGACGGCCATCGTCGAGGGCCTGGCCCAGCGCATCGCGCGCGGCGACGTGCCCGAGGGGCTGAAGGACAAGGCGGTCTTCGCCCTCGACATGGGCGCGCTGATCGCCGGGGCGAAGTACCGCGGCGAGTTCGAGGAGCGGCTGAAGGCCGTACTCAACGAGGTCAAGGCGTCCGAGGGGCGGATCCTGCTGTTCATCGACGAGGTGCACAACGTGGTCGGCGCGGGCGCCACCGAGGGCGCCATGGACGCGGGCAACATGCTCAAGCCGATGCTGGCCCGCGGCGAGCTGCACCTGATCGGCGCGACCACGGTGGGCGAGTACCGCCGGTACATCGAGAAGGACGCCGCCCTGGAGCGCCGCTTCCAGCCGGTGTTCGTGGACGAGCCGTCGGTCGAGGACGCCATCTCGATCCTGCGCGGGCTGCGCGAGCGGTTCGAGGTGTTCCACGGGGTGCGCATCCTGGACAGCGCGCTGGTGGCCGCCGTCCTGCTCAGCCACCGCTACATCTCCGACCGCTTCCTGCCGGACAAGGCGATCGACCTGGTGGACGAGGCGTGCGCGATGCTGCGTACCGAGATCGACTCCATGCCCGCCGAGCTGGACGAGCTGACCCGCCGGGTGATGCGGCTGGAGATCGAGGAGGCGGCGCTGTCCAAGGAGGACGACCCGGCCGGGCTGCGGCGGCTGGAGGTTCTGCGCAAGGAGCTGGCCGACCTGCGCGCCGAGTCCGACGCGATGCGCGCCCAGTGGGAGGCCGAGCGGCACGCCCTCAGGAGGGCGCAGCAGCTGCGCCAGGAGATGGAGGGCGTGCGGCGCGAGGCGGAGGCGGCCGAGCGCACCTACGACCTCAACCGGGCCGCCGAGCTGATGCACGGCAGGCTGCCCGAGCTGGAGCGCAGGCTGAACGCCGCCGAGGAGCAGCTTGAGGCCAAGCACGGCGTCCACCGGCTGCTGCGCGAGGTCGTCACCGAGGACGAGATCGCGGGCATCGTCTCCCGCTGGACCGGCATCCCGGTCGCCCGGCTGCGCGAGGGCGAGCGCGAGAAGCTGCTCCGGCTGGACGACATCCTGCACGAGCGGGTGATCGGCCAGGACGAGGCCGTGAACGCCGTCACCGACGCGATCATCCGGGCCCGGTCGGGCATCAAGGACCCGCGCCGGCCGATCGGGTCGTTCATCTTCCTCGGCCCGACGGGCGTCGGCAAGACCGAGCTGGCCAAGGCGCTGGCGGAGGCGCTGTTCGACAGCGAGGAGAACATGGTCCGCGTCGACATGAGCGAGTACCAGGAGCGGCACACGGTCAGCAGGCTCGTCGGCGCTCCTCCCGGCTACGTCGGCTACGAGGAGGGCGGCCAGCTCACCGAGGCCGTGCGGCGCAAGCCGTACTCGGTGGTGCTGTTCGACGAGATCGAGAAGGCCCACGCGGACGTGTTCAACACGCTGCTGCAGGTGCTGGACGACGGGCGGCTGACCGACGCCCAGGGCCGCACGGTGGACTTCCGCAACACCGTGATCATCATGACCTCGAACATCGGGTCGCACTACCTCAGCGAGCGGGTGTCGACGACCGGCGAGATCGCGCCGGACGTCCGCGACCTGGTGATGGCCGACCTGCGCGCGCACTTCCGCCCCGAGTTCCTCAACCGGGTGGACGACACCGTGCTGTTCAAGCCGCTGACCGAACCCGAGATCGAGGAGATCGTGTCGCTGATGTTCAAGGACGTCCGGGCCCGCCTCGCCGACCGGCGCATGACCTTGGACGTCTCACAGGACGCGCTGCGGTACATCGCCGAGCAGGGCTTCGACCCCGTCTACGGCGCCCGGCCGCTGCGCCGCTTCATCGCCCGCGAGGTCGAGACCCGCGTCGCCCGCGCCCTGATCGCCGGGGACGTGCGCGAAGGCGCAGTGATCCGCGTGGACGTCGTGGACGGCCGTCTCACCGTCACCTGGAGCGACCCGGGCGACGGCGGGGAGCGGCCACCGGAGTGAGGAGGGGCCGATGTCATCGTCGAGCAGCGTCGTCCGGTGCCCCGAGTGCGGGCGGGACAACCGCCTCCCCGCGGCGGCCGGCGGGGTGCCGCGCTGCGGGAACTGCCACAACGCGCTGCCGTGGACCACCGAGGCGGGCGACGGCGACTTCGCCCAGGTGGTGGAGACGGCCACCGTCCCCGTCCTGGTGGACTTCTGGGCGGAGTGGTGCGCGCCGTGCCGTGTGGTGACCCCGGTACTCGAAGGTCTCGCCACCGAGCTGGCGGGCACGATCAAGCTCGTCAAGGTGAACGTCGACCGCGCGCCCAGGACGGCCGAGCGGTACGGCGTCCAGGCCGTACCCACCCTGATGATCATGAACCGGGGGCGGATCGTCGCCCAGCGGGCGGGCGCGGCTCCCGGGCCGGAGCTGCGGCGCTGGGTCGACGAGGCGCTCGTCACGGCATGAGCCCGGCACACGAGACGCCCGACCTGTACGGGGCGTATCCGCGGCTCGGCCCCGCGGAGATGGCGCTTCTGGCCGCGTGCGGCACCCGGCACCCCACGCTGCCCGGCGAGGTGCTCATCCGCGAGGGCGAACGGTGGCCCGCCTTCTACGTCGTCCTCGACGGCACGGTGGCCGTGGTCGAGCCGTCCGGCGACGAGGAGCGCGTGCACGGCGTACACGGCCCCGGCCGCTTCCTCGGCGGGCTCGGCCTGCTCACCGGGCAGGCCGGAGGGCTGCGCGCCGTCGTGCGCGACCCGGGCGCGGTGCTGTCGGTGCCCGTCGCGGACCTGCGGGGGGTGGTGGACGACCACCCCGGCATCGGCGACGTGATCCTGCGGGCGTACCTGATCCGGCGCGGCGTCCTCGCCGAGCTGGAGGCGGGCCTGCGCATCATGGGCTCACGCCACTCGCCGGGGTCGCGGCGGCTGCGCGAGTTCGCGGCGCGCAACCGGCTCCCGCACAAGTGGATCGACCTGGAGGACGACAAGGAGGCCGGGCAACTCCTCGACCACCTCGGCTTCACGCCCGCGGACGTGCCGGTGGTCATCCTGCGCGGCGAGAAGGTGCTGCGCGCGCCGGGCAACGCCGAGCTGGCGCGGGCGGGCGGGATGCCCGCGCCGCTGGCCAGGGAGATGGTCGGCGACCTCGTCGTGGTCGGTGCGGGCCCCGCCGGGCTGGCCGCCGCCGTCTACGCCGCCTCCGAGGGCCTGTCGACGGTCGTGGTCGACGCCGTCGCCGCGGGCGGCCTGGCCGCGGCCTCCGCGCTGATCGGGAACCACTTCGGGTTCCCCGCCGGGATCTCCGGCGGCGAGCTGGCCGAGCGCGCGGCCGTACAGGCTCGGAAGGCCGGCGCCGAGTTCACCGTGCCCGCCAAGGCCGTGTCCCTCGACCGCCACGAGAGGCACTACGTGATCTGTCTGGAGGACGGCAGGTCCGTCAGCGCGCACACGGTCGTCGTCGCCACCGGCACCCGGTACCGCAGGCTGGAGGTGCCCGGCGCGGCCGGGTTCGAGGGGGCGGGCGTCCACTACGCGGCCACCCCCGCGGAGGCGAGGCTCTGCATGCGCGCGCCGGTGGTCGTCGTCGGCGGGGGCAACGACGCCGGGCAGGCGGCGATCTATCTGGCCCGGCACGCGGCCCGCGTACGGCTCCTGGTCCGCGCGGGCGACCTCGGCAGGAGCATGTCCCGGTACCTGGCGGACGAGCTGCGGCGCGACCCCGGCGTGCGGATCCTCCTCAACACCGAGGTCAGGGAGCTGGTCGGCGACGCCGGAGGGGAACTGCGGGCCGTCGTCGCCGAGGACACGCGCACGGGGGAGCGCCGCGAGATCGAGGCCGCGGCGGTGTTCGTCCTGATCGGCGCCGAGCCCCAGACCCGGTGGCTGTCCGGCGAGGTCGCCCTGGACGAGCGGGGCTTCGTCCTCACCGGTCCCGACGTGGCCCGCCTCCCGGCGTCCGGGACGGCCGCCCGCGCGCCCGGCGAACCCTGGCACGAGAGCGGCCGTCCCTTCCCCTTGGAGACCAGCGTGATGGGCGTGTTCGCGGCCGGCGACGTGCGCGCGGGCTCGGTCAAGCGGGTCTCGTCGGCCACGGGCGAAGGGTCCATGGCCGTCCACCTGATCCACGAACACCTGAAGACGACCGGCCACCCCCCGGCCTGACCGCGCTCCTCGTCGTCACGGGGGAGGCGGTCAGGCCGGGGCGCCGGTTCAGCGGTCCTGGAGGACCTGCCAGAGGGTCGCCCACCGGTCAGGATGGACGTAGGCGACCACGGTGGACGGAGAGACGCCCGCCCGGGCGAGGGCCGCGTCCACGTGCCCGGGGCCGTATCGGGTCAGCAGCGAGGCGCGCAGGGTGCCGCCGACCCCCTGGAAGCCCAGGTCCACCAGGGTGTCGTACCCGGCCGCCGCCTCCGGCGGGAGCAGCGGCGCGGTCCGCCGGTCGAGGCGCAGGACGGCCGAGTCCACGGCCGGGACCGGGCGGAACGCCTCCCGGCCGACACGGCCCGCCAGGCTCCAGGAGAACCACGGCCACGTCCGCACGGTCAGCAGGCTCCAGCGGCCGAAGTCGCCGGAGCGCTTGCGCGCGTACTCCAGTTGCGTCACCAGGGTCGCGCCGGTGAGGGCGGGCGCCCGCAGGCACCAGTCGACGATCCGGGACGTGGCCGCGTACGGGATGCTCCCCACCACGGCGAACGGTTCGCGCGGCGCGCGGGCGGCCAGGAAGTCGCCGCGCACCACCTCGATCCTCGCGTCGTCCCGGGTGCGGGCGGCGAGCCTGCCCGCGAGCAGGACGTCGATCTCGTACGCGACGACCTTTCCGGCGCGCGCCGCCAGCGCCCGCGTGAGGACGCCCTCCCCGGCGCCCGGTTCGAGCACCAGGTCCGCGGGCCGCGGGTCCGCGGTCCTCACGATGTGGGCCACCGCGTCCCGGTCGACCAGGAAGTTCTGCGACAGCTCGCGCCGCGCGCGGTCGCGCTCGGTACGGCCGCCGTTCCGGCCGTCCTGCCGGCCGGTGTGCCTTTTCTGCGTGTGAGAGAAATCGCCATGGGCGAATGAACGCGCCATTGTGAATGCCCCTTCGGGTCCGAGAGGAAACAGGTCTCGGAGGCCCTGGGCACGCGGGGGAGACGCCGGTCCGCGCAATGAACCACGGGAAAGGCGCCTGCGAAGGAGAGCGTGAATACGATCCGAGTCGACGCGGTGGGAGGACGACGGCGGCGCGCGCGTGCCGTCACGCGCGGGCGCACCGGGTGACGCGTCCGCCGGGACGCCGCGTCAGATCTCGCGTCCCCGCGGGGCCAGGGCCGGCAGGACGCGGGGGCGCTTGACCAGGCACGGTTCGCTACGAACCGGCCACCCGGCCGAGAGGAGAGACCACTGGAGCACGCATCGACCCTAGGAACCGCCTCGCCGGAACGGCAACCGATTTATCGCCGCCCCGAGAGGCCCCGCCGGGACGGCCCTGCCGAGACGGCCGCGCCGGTCGGACGAGGCGGCGTGCGGGACGCGCGGGTGGGCCTCGAAGCGGGACACGCCGAGGACCCGCGTCACCATCCTGGGGGCTCAAACGCCGGAGGATACGTTCTCAGCGAAATTCGTTAAGAGCGTAATCATCGGAGTCGAATGTGCCGAGAGTGAAAAGCCTGTCCCGGGGCGGGTATATCTGGCAGCGTGAAGGTCATCTTATGACGTGGGCAAAAGCGTCATGACCCGACTTATATATGGGAGCAGGTGACCAACGGTGACCCCGAGGCGTTCTTCCCGTGATCCCCTCACGGCCGCGCACGAGACGGATTCGCATCCTGTCGAGGTCCGACCTTCGCTGATCGACCCGCTGGGCCAGCGCCTCCTGCGCGAGCGCATCATCTTCCTCGGCAAAGAGGTCGACGACGAGATCGCCAACCGCGTCTGCGGGGAGTTGCTGCTGCTCACCGCCGAGGACTCCGAGCGCGACATCTTCCTCTACATCAACTCGCCCGGCGGCTCGGTGTCGGCCGGGCTGGCCATCTACGACGTGATGCAGTACATCCCCAACGACGTCGCGACGGTGGGCATGGGCCTGGCCGCCTCGATGGGCCAGTTCCTGCTGACCGCGGGCGCCCCCGGCAAGCGGTACGCCCTGCCGCACGCCCGCGTCATGATGCACCAGCCGCTCGGCGGCATCGGCGGCACGGCGGCCGACATCAAGATCCAGGCCGAGCAGATGCTCTTCACCAAGAGGCTCATGGCCGAGCGCATCGCCTTCCACAGCGGCCAGCCCGTCGAGCAGATCGAGCGCGACTCCGACCGCGACCGGTGGTTCACCGCCGAGGAGGCCAAGACGTACGGCCTGATCGACCAGGTGGTGCCGAACGCCAGGGACGTCCCTTCCGAGGGCCCCGTCTCCTCGCCCGGCCCGGAATGACCGTCACCCCCCGAACGGAGCCAGCATGAACGACCCGATCTCCCGGGGACGGCCGGGCCTTCCGTCCGGTGTGGCGCCCGTGCACGCCAGGTACGTCCTGCCGTCCTTCACCGAGCGCACCACGTACGGCGTCAAGGAGAGCAGCCCCTACAACAAGCTCTTCGAGGACCGCATCATCTTCCTCGGCGTGCAGATCGACGACACTTCGGCCAACGACGTCATGGCCCAGTTGCTGACCCTGGAGTCCATCGACCCCGACCGCGACATCAGCATCTACATCAACTCGCCCGGCGGCTCGTTCACGGCCATGACGGCGATCTACGACACGATGCAGTTCGTCAGGCCCGAGGTCCAGACCGTGTGCATCGGCCAGGCGGCGTCGGCCGCGGCCGTGCTGCTGGCGGCGGGCGCGCCCGGCAAGCGGTTCGCGCTGCCGCAGTCCCGCGTCCTGCTCCACCAGCCCGCCATCGGGGGCACCTTCGGGCAGTCCAGCGACATGGAGATCCAGGCCCGCGAGATCCTGAGGCTGCGCGTGCTGCTGGAGGATCTCATCGCCCGGCACAGCGGCCGGCCCGCCGACGCCGTGCGCCGCGACATCGAACGCGACAAGATCCTCACGGCCGACGAGGCCAAGGCGTACGGCCTGGTGGACGACGTCTTCCTGCCGCGCAAGCGGATGTCGGTCAAAGAGCCGGTCCCGGTGCGCTGAGACGCGAGGGCGCCCGCCCCGAACACGGCGGGGCGGGCGCGGCGTCGCTGGTCAGACCTGGCCGGCCTTCTCCAGAGCCTCGCAGCACGTGCCCACGATCAGCCGGGTGACCACGTACGGGTCGCAGTTGGCGTTCGGGCGGCGGTCCTCGATGTAGCCCTTCTTCTCGGCCTCCACCTGCCAGGGGATGCGGACCGACGCGCCGCGGTCCGACACGCCGTAGTGGTACTCGCTCCAGGGGGCGGTCTCGTGCATGCCCGTCAGGCGGCGCTCGATGCCGGCGCCGTAGCCCGCGATGTGCTCGTCGGCCTTCTCGCCGAGCGCCTCACAGGCCGTGATGATCGGCTCGTAGCCGGAGCGCATCGCGCGCGTGGAGAAGTTGGTGTGCGCGCCCGCGCCGTTCCAGTCGCCCTTCACCGGCTTGGGGTCGAGCGTGGCCGACACGTCGTAGTCCTCGGCGATGCGGTACAGCAGCCAGCGGGCGATCCAGAGCTGGTCGGCCACCTCCACCGGGCCGCCGGGGCCGACCTGGAACTCCCACTGTCCGGGCATGACCTCGGCGTTGATGCCGGAGATGGCCAGACCGGCCGTCAGGCAGGCGTCGAGGTGCGCCTCGACGATGTCGCGGCCGTAGACCTCGTCCGCGCCGACGCCGCAGTAGTAGAAGCCCTGCGGGGCGGGGAAGCCGCCGACCGGGAAACCGAGCGGGCGGCCGTCCTTGAAGAACGTGTACTCCTGCTCGATGCCGAACCAGGACTCCTGGTCGGCGTGGCGCTCGGCGACGGAGGTGAGCTGCGCCCGGGTGTTGGTCTTGTGCGGGGTCATGTCCGGGAGCAGCACCTCGCACAGCACGAGGACGTCGTCGCCGCCGCGGATCGGGTCCGGACAGGTGAAGACCGGCCGGAGCACGCAGTCGGACGCCTTGCCCGGCGCCTGGTTCGTGCTGGACCCGTCGAAGCCCCAGTCCGGCAGCTCGGCGCCGTCGGCGAGGACCTTCGTCTTCGACCGGAGGCGAGCGGTCGGCTCGGTGCCGTCGATCCAGATGTACTCGGCCCTGTAGGTCACTTCGATCCCCTCGGCATGGCGTATATGAGCAGGTACCAGGGGCGATCCGCGTCCCCCGCAACGCCGAGACTGCCAACTGGCGATTTCTGGCCTGTTGCCCGTTTATAAACGGCATGTGAACTCAAGGGCGGATCGGCGTGTTGTTCGTCACACATCCGCGCTGATCGGGAGTCGGTCTGGCCCCCGCCCGAGCTTCGCCCAGTGGGCCACGACCATGCCGCCGCCTTGATCACCACATCGACCGTCCACGGCGCTCCGGGCGGATCGCCTTCTGCGTCTGAGCGCAGCCCCATCTACCTTTTGAATACAAAGCAATTGCCAGGATTTGCGGGAATCCCGACTGATTCTCCTGTCTTGAGATGGAAGTTTACGAAGTTTTGCCAAGCCTTTGTTCTCCGGTACCTTCGGCGCCGTGCCTTCACAAGAACATGAAACGTTGATCCTGCTCTTCAAGAATCGCCCTGAATTGGCGGCTAAATTGCTTGCCGGACCTTTTGGGATGAAAGTTCCGGAGTACCACGAAGCCAGGATCGAGTCGGGAGATCTGACCCAGTGCCCGCCGGTGGAGTACCAGGCGGACGCGGTGGTGACGTTCTCCAACGGGAAGCCGGTGCTGACCGTTGTGGTAGAGGTGCAGCGGGCCGTCGATCACGGTAAGCGGTGGAGCTGGCCGGTCTACCTGGCCGCGGTCCGCGCACGGGCTCGCTGTCCCGCGATCCTGCTCGTCGTCTGCACCGACGCCCGGACGGCGCGATGGTGCGCGGAGCCTATCGAGATGGGGCACCCCGGGTGGCGGCTCGCTCCCATGGTCGTCAGCCCCGAGGTGGTCCCCGTGGTGACCGATCCGACGGAGGCGATCAGAGTGCCTGAACTGGCCGTCCTGTCGGCGCTGGCGCACGGCGGTGACGTCGGTGGGCAGCGCGTCCTGGAGGCGTTGCTGACAGCCCTGTCCACCCTCGAGGAAGGGCAGGCCAAGTTGTACGCTGATTTCGTCATGATGAAGCTTCCTGAGGCGGCTTCGAAGCAATGGGAGGTCCTGATGGCCGCAGGCACCTACGAGTACCAGAGCGATTTCGCCCGGAAATACTTCGCCGAAGGTAAGCAAGAGGGTATAGATGAGGGTATAGCGGCTGGCAAAGCAGACGCGATCGTCATGATTCTTTCCGGTCGGTCGATCGTCGTCACGCAGGAGGCGCGGAGCCGCATCGAGTCCTGCACGGACGTCGCTCAACTCGATGAGTGGCTTCAGCGGGCGTTGACCGCGGTGACCGTGGAGGACCTCTTCTTGGGATGATCGGCGCGCTGTGATCGCTCGGCCCCCTGTGGTGGTGTTCGGACTCATACATAGATGGCCCGGTCGTGCACCCTTTGGGGGGTTTGGTGCGTCTAGTAGGTGGAGGCACCACCATGGACGACCCTGCGCTTGATCACGAGCTCGGCTTCGAGCTGCTTCTCGTCGCGGCCCTGCACGAGGAGGCCGAGCGGCTTCTTCGCGACCGGAGCGAGGCGCGGCCGAGGACCGTCCCGCTCCGGCCGGCGTCCATGCCCGTCCGGCGGCAGCACCCCGACCTCGGCGCCCGCTAGCGCGGTCAGGCGGCCGGAGGGACGGGGACGCGGACCCAGAAGGGGGATCGGGCGCCGGGGAGGTAGGGACTGTCCAGGCGTTTGGCGAGGACGGCGGGCAGGCCGCGCCGGTGCGCCACCTTCATGACGGCCCTGCCGTCGCCGGGGAACCACGGTGTGGTCTGCCAGTGCCCGCCGTTCAGCTTGAGGTGGTCGAGGGTGCGGCGGCGGTCCCGGTAGGGGCGGTCCAGGAGGTCGCCGCCGTCCAGGTGCAGGATGTCGGTGATCATGTAGACCCGCGCGCCGGCCACCGTGACGATCTGGCCGTCCAGGACGGCGGGCAGGTCGAGCAGCGCCTTGGGCAGGCCGCCCAGGTCGGGGCCGTCCTCCGGAGCGGGCGTGCCGGCCCCGCGCGGGTGGGCCGTGCCGTCGGGGCCGGTCTCCCGGAAAGGCGCCGCGCGGCCGAGGAGGCGGGTCTCGCCGTCGCGGACGGCGACGAGGGCGCGGTCGCCGCCGAGGTCGAACTCGAAGCCGTAGGCCGCCTGGTCGCGGGGGAGCCGCTTGCGGGCCTCGGGGAGCATCGGGCGCAGGCCCGGCAGGAAGGTGGGGGCCTCGGGTGGCGGGGGGTCCATCCGGTGGATCATCCAGTTCCTGCCGCCGGTCGGGAACAGCACGTAGCGGCCGGAGACCCGCGAGCCGTGCAGCACGACCTTGACCTCGCGGTCGGTCCACTTCTCGGTCTCGTAGACGCCCCGGTCCCAGATGAGCACCAGCCCCGCGCCGTACTCGCCCGGGGCGATCTCTCCCTCGAACGTCGCGTACTCCAGCGGGTGGTCCTCGGTGGGGACGGCGAGGTGGTTGGTCTTCGGGTCGAGCGGCAACCCCTTCGGGACCGCCCACGAGACCAGCACGCCGCCGCGCTCCAGGCGGAAGTCCCAGTGCAGGCGACGGGCGTGGTGCTCCTGGATCACGAACGTGTCGTCGTGGCCTTCGGGAAGCGGGCCCGGGCCCGGCACGGGTTCGGGCGTGCGGGCGGCGTGGCGCTTGCTCCGATAGGTGTCCAGTTTGTCGGCCTGCATTGCGGTTTCGTACCCGCCTCCGGCCCGGCCGCACCAGCCGGGAAGCCCGGCCGGATGCGATCGGCGCAGTGCGTCCGGGAGAAGGCGGCGGTCAGGCCGGGGAGAAGGGGATGGTCGGGCTGGGAGGAAGGTGCTTGTCAGGTGGGGGAGAAGGTGGTGAGGGCTTCTTCTGGGGACATGCGACGGCCGCTCTCGTACGCCTGCTCGTACGGGACGTCGCCCAGCCGGGACCGGCACCGCGCGGGAAGCGCCGGGTCCGGAGGCTCGCCGCGCAGGGCCGCGTGCGCGCCGAGCAGGCGGGCGGCCTTCTCGTCCTCGTGGCCGGCCAGCGCGACCTCGGCGAGCGTCCACACGGCGAGGGCCGCGACGCCGAGGTCCTGGGTGGCCGCGCCGCCCGACAGCGCCCGCCGCAGCCACCTCTTGGCCTGCGCGGTCTCGCCCTCGGCCACGGCCAGCCGTGCCAAGGTGACCGAGACGCGGGCCCGGGTCTGCTCGGTGGTGATCCACCCGGCCGGGCACTCGGCCAGCGCCTCGTGGCAGAGCCGCCGCGCCTCGGCGACGTTCCCGCGCCGGCGGGCGATCTCGGCCAGGCCGTGGTGGCCCCGGGCGAGCGCGCCGGGCATGCCCGCGCGGCGGCCGAGCTCGATCCCGCGCTCGTAGTCGCCCCGGGCGGCGTCGAGGTCGCCGCGGCGCAGGCACGCGTCGGCGCGGCGGTGCAGCAGGTCGGCCATGTCCTCGGTGGCGCCGAGCACGCCCGTCAGCTCCAGGGCCTGGTCGGTGAGCGCCGCCGACCGCCCGGCGTCGCCGCGCAGGTCCGCGAGCACGGCCAGCGCGCCGAGCGCGGTGGCCATGCCCCAGCGTTCTCCCACGCCGCGGAACCCGGCCAGGGCCAGCGAGAACGCGTGCTCGGCCTCCGCCAGGTCGCCCTCGGCCCACCACGACCGGTACCCCAGGCCGAGATGGGTGAGCGCCCGCGTCCACGGGTCCGCGGCGTCACGCGGGTCGGCCTGGCCGGTGGACATGCCGGAGAAGCTGCCCCACAGCAGCGTGAGGAACGGCCGGACGACCCGGCGGCCCGCCATCAGCGCCTCGGCCGTCTCCAGCGCCGCCTTGTCCGCCGCCCCGGTCGCGGCGGCGTCGAGCACGCACAGGACGTACTCCTCCTCCAGCCCGTGCGGCGCCGCCGCGCCGATCGCGGCCAGCGCATCGCCCGCCGCCTTGCCGCCCTCGCTGCGCCTGCCGCGCAGCAGCCAGTACGGCGACAGCGCGGCGACCAGCCGGACCGCCGCCGCGTGCTCGCCCGCCTCCGCCGCCCAGCGGACCGCCGCGTGCAGGTCGCCCCGCTCGGCGTCGAGCCGTTCCAGCCAGGTGAGCTGCGCGCGGTCCCGCAGGAACGGCTCCGCCGTCTCGGCCAGGTCCAGGTAGTACGCCAGGTGGGCGCGCCGCAGGGCCTCCTCCTCGCCCGCCTCCGCCAGCCGTTCGGCGCAGAACGCCCGGATCGTCTCCAGCATCCGGTACCGCCCGTGGACCAGCTCGACCAGCGACTTGTCCGCGAGCGAGGCGAGCGGGTCCACGGTGCCGGGCCCGCAGACGCGGCCGGCCGCCGCCACGGTCGCGCCGCCGGAGAACACGGTCAGCCGCCGGGCCAGCGCCCGCTCGTCCTCGTTCAGCAGGTCCCAGCTCCACTCGACGACCGCGCGCAGCGTGCGGTGCCGGGGCTGGGCGGCGCGGTTGCCCCGGGTGAGCAGGCCGAACCGGTCGTCCAGCCGCGCCGCGACCTCCTCCACGGTCAGCGACCGCAGGCGCGCGGCGGCCAGCTCGATGGCCAGCGGCAGCCCGTCCAGCACCCGGCAGATGCGCGCGACCTCGCCCGCGCCGGCCTCGTCCAGCCGGAAGCCGGGGCGCACGGCGCGGGCGCGCTCGGCGAACAGTCGCACGGCCGGGTACGCGCCCGCCTCCTCGGCCGTGGCGTCGACGGGCGGCAGCCCGAGCTGGGGGACGGGGTGGATGGTCTCGCCGAGCACGCCCAGTGCCTCCCGGCTGGTGGCGAGGACGCGCAGGCCGGGGCAGCGGGCCAGCAGGTGGCCGGCCAGGGCGGCGACCTCGTCCAGGACGTGCTCACAGTTGTCGAGCACGAGCAGGGTCTCCCGTCCGGCCAGCGCGGTGACCAGGCGCTCGGTGGCCGTGCACGTCCGGGCGTCCGCGGGCGACGGCGGACGCAGCCCGCCCTCGCGCAGCCCGAGCGCGGACAGCACGGCCTGCGGCACCTCGGCGCCGTCGCCGAGCGGGGCCAGCTCGACGAAGCCGACCTCCCCGCCCGCCGCCGCCACCCGCCGCGCGGCCTCGACGGCCAGGCGGGTCTTGCCGGTGCCGCCCGGCCCGCTCAGCGTGACCAGCCGCTCCCGGCCGATCAGCTCGCGGACGCGCGCCAGCTCCTCCTCCCGTCCGACGAAGCCGGTCAGCGCGGCGGGCAGCGCCGTCCGCGGCCCCGGCGCGACCGCGGACGGCACGTCACTCATCTCTCCGGCGGCGGTCTCCTCGCCGCGCAGGAGGCGGACGTGGAGGGCGGCCAGCTCCGGGGACGGGTCCGCGCCGAGCTCGTCGGCCAACGTCCGGCGGGCGTCGGCGAACGCGGCCAGGGCCTCGGCCTGCCGCCCGCACGCGTACAGGGCGCGCATGAGCTGGCCCCACAGCCGCTCCCGCAGCGGGTGCGCCGCCACCAGGTCGCGCAGCTCGGCGACCAGCGTGTGGTGCGCGCCGAGCGCGAGGTCGGCCTCGACGCGGTCCTCCGTGGCGGTGACCCGCAGCTCGGTGAGCCGCGTGACCTGCCCGTACGCGAACGGCGCCCCGCCGATGTCGGCGAGCGCGGCGCCCCGCCACAGCCCCAGGGCCTCGCGCAGCACGGCGGCGGCGGCGCCGGCGTCCCCGGCGGCGAGCGCCTCGTGCCCCTGCCGGGCCAGCTCCGTGAACCGGTGGACGTCCACGTCGCCGGGCGCGACGGCGAGGCGGTACCCGAGCGGGTGGGACTCGACGAGCCCGTCGCCGAGGATGCGGCGCAGCCGGGACACCTGGGACTGCAACGCGTTCGCCGACGGCGCGCTCTCCCCGTACAGGCCGTCGATCAGCCGGGCCACGCCGACCACCCGCCCGGCGTCCAGCAGCAGGAAGGCGAGCAGGGCGCGCACCATGGGCCCGCCGACGGGGACATGGCGTCCGTCGCGGAGGACTTCCGTGGGACCCAGGATGCCGAACTGCATGATCCCGAGTATCGGGTCATCCCTATTGAGACCGCCACAAGATACGCGCCTGGGCGCGCATCCAGGGGCATCCGGGCGACCGCCGGGTCAGGCGGCGGCCGTCACGGACGATGCCGGGCAGGTCGTCAGGTCAGGGCGGCGGCCGCTTCCGCGGGCCGGGAGCGCGTCACCAGCCAGGTGGGCAACCAGGTCGCGCCGACCGTGATCAGCGCGCACGCCCCCACGACGCCCGCGTAGATCCACCACGGCCCGGAGGGCAGAGGGGAGCCGTCCACCGCGATGGCGAACGGCACCAGGCTGATCGCCGACGCCACCGTGCCGAGCAGGACCCCGGTGATCGCCACCATCAGCGCCTCGACGCCGGTCATGCGCATGACCTGGCCCCGGGTGGAGCCGGTCAGCCGTTGCAGCCCGAACTCGCGCCGCCGCCGCGCGGTCGCCATGACCTGCGTGTTGACCACCGCGATCGCGGTGTAGGCGACGATGACGCCGACGAGCAGGTAGTTCACCCACGCCTGGGTGTTCCGCGCGGCGCCGAAGGCGGCGGTCAGCGCGTCGCGGCCCCGCACCTCAAGCCCGAGGCCGCGCAGCGCCCCCGCCGTGGCGTCGGCGCCGTGGGCCGTGCGGACCAGGATCTCGGACGGCGCCCCGGCCGTGGTGTGCGGGGCTAGGGCCGAGGCGGGCAGCAGCGCCATCTCGTTCCCCGTCTCGACCTTCAGCAGCGCGACCACGCGCAGCCTCACCTGGGCGCGGTCGCCGAGCCGCATCGTGACCGTGTCGCCCACGCCGACGCCGCCTCCGATGTTGCGGGCGTGCTCGGCCGTCAGCGCGACCGTGTCTCCCTTGAGCCGCCGCAGATCGCCTGCGGTCACGGTCGTCGCCAGCGTTCCCTCGGCGCCCTCGGCGGTGACGCCGCGCAGCGGCCAGCCCTCCTCGCGCTGCCAGAAGTCGTGCGGGGCGTCGACGTAGCCGGTGCTGGTCACGTACTCCGAGGCCGCGGCGACGCCCTCGACCGCCCGCACCCGGTCCAGGACGCCGGGCGCGGCGGGCGTGACGACCAGGTCGGCGCGCAGGCTGCCGGCGTACGCGCTGGTGGCCGCGGCGGTCTGGGTCGTCTGCATGTACAGGTTCGCGGTGGCCATGCCGGTGGCGAGCAGGACGGGCACGACCGCCGCCGCCAGCCGGGCCGTCCCCGCCCGCGTGTTGAGCACGGCCAGGTGGCCCGCCGGCCCGCTCAGCGCGAGCACCGGCCGGGCCAGCACGGACGTCACCCCCTTCACCAGCGCGGGGGCGGCCAGCGCCAGGCCGATCGCCCAGAGCAGCACCGCCGGCCCCGCCGTGCTGCTCACCAGCGGGCCGTGCATGAACAGCACGGTCACCAGCGCCA
The DNA here is from genome assembly GCF_014205275.1 of Sphaerisporangium siamense. Classification (NCBI taxonomy): domain Bacteria; kingdom Bacillati; phylum Actinomycetota; class Actinomycetes; order Streptosporangiales; family Streptosporangiaceae; genus Sphaerisporangium; species Sphaerisporangium siamense. Next base: position 364,847 of record NZ_JACHND010000001.1, on the reverse strand, counting down.
GCGCGACGCCACCGGCGAAGCACACCGCGGCCGCGGCCCGCCGTACGGCCCCTGTTCGTACGGGCGGTGCCGCGGCCTCGGCCAGCGCCTCCGCCGGACGGGCCGCCGCGGCGCGCCTCGCGGTGACCAGCGCCGCCACCAGGGCCGACAGCAGCGAGACCGCGACGCCCACGGCCGCGGGCAGCCACCCCTGGCCGTACGCGACGACGCCGGGGACCACGGCGTTGTCCACCAGCCGGTCGAACAGCCACCCGCCGAGCACGGGCCCGAGGAGGCCGCCCGGGAGGGTCGCGGCGATCGACAGCGCCATGGTCTCGGCGACCACCATGCGGCGCACCTGGCCGGGGGTGGCGCCGATGGCGCGCATCAGGGCCATCTCGCGCTGCCGCTGCCGCACCGACAGCGCGAGCGTCGCGGCGACGACGAACATCGACACGATGATCGCCATCGCCCCGAACACGGCCGCGAGCACGACGAGGTTCTCGCGGGCGGGCAGGGCCTGCGGGAACTCGGCCAGCCCGCGTTCGTCCCCGGTCAGCACCACCGCCGACCCGCCCACGGCGCGCTCGACCTGCCCGGCCAGTTCCCGCGCGTCCGTCCCGTCCTTGGCCGTGACGGCCACGGCCTGGACGGCTCCGGTGCTCGACGTGTGGGGGACGGCCGCCGCCACGCCCGGCAACCGGGCCAGACCGCCGGCCAGGCGGGGGTCCAGCGGCACCCGCTCGGGCAGCAGCCCGTACTGGACGTCCTCCTCCTCGTCCTTGGGGTCGGCCTTCGGAAGCGCGTACGACTGGTCGCCGGTCACCACGACGGCCGCGCCCGCCAGTCGCTGCGGCGGGACCGCCAGGCGTATGCCGGTCTCCATCAGCCCGCCGCAGGCGGAGACGATCGCCGCGCCGAGCAGCATCGCGACGAACGCCGCCGCGAACGCGCTCGCGCGGTGGCGCAGCGTGCTCAGAGCCAGAGCCCACATCAGCGGACACCGCCGATCCCGGTCTCCCACGCGCCGAGGTGCGTCATGCGGTCGGCGACCTGCCCGGCGGACGGCCGGTCGAGCGTGCCGGCGAAGCGTCCGTCGGCCAGGAACACGACCTGGTCGGCGTGCGAGGCGGCGACCGGGTCGTGGGTGACCATCACGACCGTCTGGCCGGTCTCCGCGACCGACTCGCGCAGCAGCGCCAGCACCTCCAGCGCCGTACGGGTGTCGAGCGCGCCGGTCGGCTCGTCGCCGAAGACCACGGCGGGGCGGGTGACGAGGGCGCGGGCGATCGCGACCCGCTGCTGCTGGCCGCCGGACAGCTCGTGCGGGCGGTGGCCGGCGCGGTCGGCCAGGCCCACGCGCCGGATCACCTCGGCCACGTGCGCGGGGTCGGCCTCGCGCCCGGCCAGCCGCAGCGGCAGCGTCACGTTCTGCCGGACGGTCAGCGCGGGCAGCAGGTTGAACGCCTGGAAGACGAAGCCGATCCGCTCGCGGCGAAGCCTGGTCAGCGCGACCTCGCCGAGACCGGTGATCTCGTCCCCCTCGAAGCGCACCGAGCCCGACGTCGGGCGGTCCAGGCCGGCCGCGCACTGCAGGAACGTGCTCTTCCCCGATCCCGACGGGCCCATGACGGCGGTGAAGGTCCCCGCGCGGAAGCCGATCGTCAGCCCGTCCAGCGCGACGACGGAGCCGTCGCCCCGGCCGTACACCTTCCGCACGTCGTCGAGCCGGACCGCCTCGCCGGTTCCGCCCGGCACCCGCATGTCCACCTGTGCCGCCCCGCCGCGCGGCGTCGTTCGCTTCATGCCGTCCACGGTGCTCGCCGGGGCTGACAGCCTCAGCACCGAACGCTGACAGGGACTTGAGTTGGCGGCGCAGTGTGGTTTACAGTTCAAACCAGAGGTTTACCAATCAAACTGATTTGAAGGAACGAGCATGAACCGGCTAGAGGACGACGACGGCCCCCTGACCCCGGAAGAGACACTCCGGATCATCGAGGAGCAGCAGCGCTCGACGGTCAGGCGGCTCGGCGGCGATCCGCTGCTGCTGCACGCGCCCTGGGGCCTGGCCTGGCTGACGGGGTTCGGCGCCCTGTTCGCCCACTACGCGTACGGGGCGATCTCCTCGAACACGGCGATCACGGTGCTGTTCGCCGGCATGATGCTCGCCATGGCCGCCAGCGCGTACGGACAGTCCAAGATGGTGGGCCGGGTGCGCGGCCAGTCCTCCCAGCGCGGCATGATGTACGGCCTGGCCTGGGCGTTCGGCTACGCCTCCGTCATCGCGATCGACGTACGCCTCAGCCCGCTCCTGCCCCCGGAAGAGACCGGCCTGCTCTGGGCGGTGACGTCCATGGCGCTCGTCGCCGCGCTCTACGTCGCCGGGGGCGCGATCTGGCGGGACTGGACGATGTTCTTCCTCGGCACGGGCCTCGCGGTGTTCAACCTGGTGGGCGCGGTCGCGGGTCCGACGGTGCACGCCCTGCTCATGTGCGTCGGCGGGGGCGGAGGATTCCTCGTCGTCGGCGTGGCCCGGCGACTGCGGCGGGCCGCGTGAGCCGCGAGCTCGACCCGGTCATCCACGCCCAGGCCAGGCTGCGGGTGGTCGTCGCGCTCAACACCCTCGCCCACGGTGACCAGATCACCTTCCCCGGCCTGAAGGACCTGCTCCAGATGACGGCCGGAAACCTGTCGGTACACCTCAGCAAGCTTGAGGAGGCCGGCTACGTCGAGATCGTCAAGACCCACAAGGGGCGTACGCCGACGACGTACATCTCCCTCACCCGGCAGGGACGCCGCGCCCTGGAGGACTACACGGCCGCGATCCGCGAGCTGCTCGACCTGTCGTAGGGCGCGACATCGAAGACGCCCTGGGCGTCGCAGAGAGGAATCCCCCCCATGACCGAGATCCTTGCCCGCACCGTGGAGGTCACCCGCCGTTATGGCACGGTCACCGCGCTGGACCGGGTCAGCCTGGACATCCGCGCCGGAGAGCTCGTCGGACTGCTCGGCCCGAACGGCGCGGGCAAGTCCACGCTCGTCAACCTGTTCGCCGGCCTGCGGCGGCCGACCTCCGGCGCCGTCGAGCTGTTCGGCGGCTCGCCCCGCGACCCGGCCCGGCGCCGCGGCATCGGCGTCACCCCGCAGGAGACCGGCCTGCCGCCGACGCTGCGGGTCGGCGAGTGCGTCGACTTCGTCGCCGCCCACTATCCCGACGCGCTCACCCGGCAGGCGCTCCTGGAGCGCTTTGGCCTCGCCGACCTGGCCCGCCGCCAGATCGGCGGCCTGTCGGGCGGCCAGAAGCGGCGCCTCGCGGTGGCGCTGGCGTTCGTCGGCCGGCCCCGGCTCGTGTTCCTCGACGAGCCCACCACCGGCCTGGACGTCGAGGCCCGCCGCGACCTGTGGGACGGCGTCCGCCGCTTCCACGACGCGGGCGGAACCGTCGTCATCACCAGCCACTACCTGGAAGAGATCGAGGCGCTGGCCCAGCGCGTCGTCGTGATCGGCGAGGGGCGGGTGCTGGCCGACGACACCATGGAGGCCGTCCGCGGCCTGGTCGCCGTGCACCGCGTCGCGGTGACCGTCCCCGCCCCCTCCGACGTGGCCGGACTTCCCGGCGTCCTCGGCGTCGAGCACCACGGCGCCCGCGCCCACCTGCTCACCAACGACGCCGACGCCCTCGTGCGCGAGATGGTCCTGGCCAAGGTGCCCTTCTCCGGCCTGGAGGTCCGGCCCACCTCGCTCGAAGAGGCGTTCCTCACCATCACCGCCCAGCCGCGGCGCGCGGCCTGACGCCCGGCCACCCCAGGAGCTCGCGATGTCCCTCGTCCTCGTCCACGCCCGCTACCTGTTCCTGGAGACGATCCGCGTCCCCATCGCCGTCATCGGCAGCGCGTTCTTCCCCTCCGCCGCCATGCTGTTCTTCGTCGTGCCGTTCACCGGGCAGGACGCGGTCGCCGCGACCTACGCCACCGGGTCGATGCTCATCTTCGCGATCATGTCGGCCTGCCTGTTCACCTACGGCATCGGCGTCGCCGAGGACCGGGCCCAGCCCTGGGACCCCTACCTGCGCACGCTGCCCGCCGGGCCGCTGCCCCGCTTCGCCGGGCGCATCCTCACCGTCATGGGCATCATGCTGATCGCGATCATCCCCGTCCTGGTCATCGCCGCCCTGCTCACCGCGGCGACGGTGACCCCCGCGCAGTTGCTGCTCGGCCTGGTCGCCCTGCTCGTCGGATCCCTCCCGTTCACGCTGATGGGCCTGTTCATCGGATACGCGCTGCCGTCCAAGGCCGCCGTGGTCGTGGCCCAGGTCGTCTTCTTCCCGATGGCCGTCGGCGGCGGCCTGCTCACCGGCCCGCCGGAGGTCGCCCCCGACTTCATCAAGGCCATCGCCCCCTACCTGCCGACCCGCGGCGCGGTCGAACTCGTCTGGACCGCCAGCACGACGTTCTCGCCCAACGTCCTGTCCCTCGTGATGCTGGCCGCGTGGATCGCCGTCTTCGGCGCCCTGTCCACCTGGGCCTACCGCCGCGACGAGGGCCGCAGGTTCTCCTGACCATCCATCCGGCCGCGCCGGCGCTGATGTATCGACGGCGGGGGCCGTCAGCGCGGCGGCGGACCGAGGGTCTCGCACCCGAGACGCGCCCCCATCCCGGTCATCGCGACCGGGATGGGGGCGCCGGACGTTCACCCACAGGACCGGCCCAAGCCGGTCTTTCGGGCCATCCCCAATAGCGGAGGAGAGGGACGCGGGCACGCCCGGGCGGGTCACACGGTGGCGTGCTCGCGCTGGAAGGTGCGGAGTCCGGCGACCACGAGCGGCACGTACATCAGGGCGAACGCGCCGCCCACCACGTACGTCATGCTGACCGGGATGAACATCATCGAGGCGAACGCGCCGAGGAAGACCGCGGCCGGCCACCAGCCGGCGACGCCCGCACGGGCGAGGCCGACGCTCAGCGAGAGCAGGCCCAGGAAGGCGAGGATCTCGGTGCCGCTCCACAGGGGCATGAACGCCGAGGCGTCCACGGTGTCGGAGATCCGCGCCGCGACGTCGATCGGGAGCTGCCGCCCGGTGACCATCCGCCACCAGTCGTCGCGCACGGCCCCTGACACGTTCAGCAGGCCGAGCGCGGTGGCGAGCGCGCCGAACAGCGTCGGCCACCGGCCCTTGCGACCGCGCACCAGCCCTGGCACCGCCAGCGCGCCGAGGGCGCAGGCGATCAGCCCGTAGTGGAGCAGCATGGCGGACAGCTCCGTCAGGAAACTGTCGCGGGCCAGCGACGTGATGTAGTCCACCGCCGAGTCGGATGCCTGCGGGGGACAGGTCATCATCCCGCCGAGGATCAGCAGGGGGCCGGCGATCAGGGCGCCGCCGGCGGCGCGGCGCAGGAACCCGCCGGTCAGGTTCGCCTGGTCGGCGCGCGGCCCCGTGGTGGTCGTGGTGCTGTGGGTGAGAGAGGTCATGGCGTGTCTCCGTACTGCGGGCCGTTCGTGGACCCAGGTGAGGTCGCGACCCTGGTGACCGCTCCGTAGGGCCGCGGCGGGTCGTCGCTTACGGGGAGAACTCTCCCGCCGGGACCCGCCGCGCCGGATCAGCCATCGCGCACCGTGGTCGCTCCTCGCTCCGGCGGAACGGCCGCCCCCCGGGTCCCCTGTTCGGCGGACGCCGCGAGCTGCGCGGGTCCGTCATCCGGCGGAGTCGCCCAGAGCCGCGCGTGATTACGATCGGTTGCCATGACGATGACCCGGCTGAGGGACGTCCGCCTCATTCCGCTGGTGTTCGGGCCGCTGATCGGATTCCTCGCCATCCTGGAGACGCGCCTCGACGACTCCTTCGGCGCGAGCGCCACGGCGACCTGGATCTCCGGGGTCGCGCTCGGCCTCGGGGTCGTGGTCGCGGCCTGGCACCCGCTGGCGGGCACGGCGATCGCGGCCGCCTTCCTGCCCGTCGCCGTGGTCGCGTTCGACGCGCCGGGAGTGGGCGGCGCGGCGATGATCGGGCTGATCGGGGTGGTCGCGTGGACCGGCTGGCGCGAGCCGCCGCGGCGTTCGGCCGTCGCGCTGTGCGTCGCGGGCGTGTCCTTCGCGTGCATGTCGATCGCGGCGGGCGGCACCGTGTGGGAGCTGTTCTTCGTGCCCGCCGTGCTGCTGCCGGGCTGGTTCATGGGGCTGCTCGCGCGGCGCAGCGGCGAACGCGCGGTCAAGCTCGCCGAGCTGGCCGCCGCGCTCGACGCCGAACGCGAGACCAACGCCCAGGCCGCGGTGGCCCAGGAGCGTACGCGCATCGCCCGGGAGGTGCACGACGCCGTCGCCCACTCGGTCAGCGTGATAACCCTGCAGCTCGGGGGCCTGCGCCGGATGCTCGCCGACCGCCCGGTCGAGCTGGAGGTCGTGGCCGGGCTGGAGCAGCTCGGACGGCAGACGGTGGAGGAGATGCGCGGGCTGGTCGGCATCCTGCGCGAGCGCGTGGACGGCGAACGGCCGACGCCCGCGCCGTCGCTGGCCCGGGTCGGCGAGCTGATCTCGGACGTCCGCGCCGCCGGTCTGGACGTGACGCTGAACGCCCCGGCCGAACCGCCGCGCCTGCCGCCGGTCCTGGACCTCACGGCGTACCGGGTGCTCCAGGAGGCCCTGACGAACGTGCTGCGGCACGCCGGCCAGGTGGCGACCGTGGTCACCATCGACTACACCGCCCAGGCGCTCACCCTGGAGGTCCGCAACGACCCGGGGCGGCCGGTCCCCGAACCGGCAGGTGTTCGGCGCGGCGGCGAGGTTCGGCATGAGGGCGGACCGGCCGGAACGGCCCCTCGGCGCGGCGGCCACGGGCTGGTCGGCATGCGTGAACGGCTCGCGATGGTGCGTGGCACCCTGCACGCCGCCCCCGAACCGGACGGCGGTTTCGCGGTCCGCGCCCGATTCCCGATTCCCCGCGTCTGGTAGGAAAAGCGACATGACCATCTCCGTGGCACTCGCCGACGACGAGGCGATGGTGCGCGTGGGCCTGCGGATGGTGCTCAGCGGCGAGCCGGACATCGAGGTCGTCGGCGAGGCGTCCGACGGCGCCGAGGCCCTCGCCCTGGTGGCCCGCACCCGGCCCGACGTCGTGCTGATCGACGTCCGCATGCCCAACATGGACGGCCTGGAGGCGTCGCGGCGGCTCGTCCGCGACCACCCCGACACCAAGGTCATCGTGCTCACCACGTTCGACGAGGACGAGCACGTCGCCGCCGCCCTGCGCGCCGGGGTCAGCGGGTTCATGCTGAAGATCTCCCCGCCCGAGCACCTCATCGAGGCCGTACGGACCGTCGCGGCCGGCGGGGGCCTGCTGCACCCGGCGGTGACCCTCCGCGTGATCGCCGCCTTCGCCGCCCGGCCCGACCCCGCCCGCACGCCGGTCCGGGCGGCCGAGCTGGACTCCCTCACCGCCCGCGAGACCGACGTCCTGAAGCTCCTGGCCCAGGGCCTGACCAACACCCAGATCGCCGCCCGCCTCTACCTCGGCGAGGCGACGGTGAAGACCCACCTGTCCCGCGTCCTGATGAAGCTCAACCTCACCACCCGCGTCCAGGCGGTCGTCTTCGCCTATGAAAGCGGCCTGGTCCGCCCCGGCGACCACGACCGTCCCTGACCTCCGCGGGCCTTCCGACGGACGGTCACGCGAGCTTTTCGCGGCCGTGCGGCGCGTCCCAGTCGGCCTGGTACGGGTCCACCGCGATCTGCCATGGCTCCCGCGTACGTGCGTCGCCGGCGTACGTGAACGAGGTGAAGTCGGTGGTGTCGCGGAAGGCTGGGCGCTGGTAGAGGTCGCGGGCGTAGGCCCAGAGGTTCGGGAAGTCCACCAGCCGTCGCTCGCTGATCCTCGCCGACGGGTTGTCGTTGACGTCGAACCGGACGAGCGTCGTCCACAGCCGGACGTCGGCCTCGGTGATCTGGTCGCCGAGAAGGAAGCGCCGGTCGGCCAGCCTCTCGTCCAGTCGCTCGAAGGTGGCGATCAGCGCCTGCCTGCGCTCTTCGTACTCCTGCGGGGTGGTGGCCCCGGCCACGCGGGAGGATGCCGTGTTGACGGTGTCGTACACCTGGGCGTTGAGCGCGTCGATCTCCGGGCGCAGCGCCTCCGGGTAGAGGTCCAGGTCGTTGGCCCACGCGCCGAACGCCGCGTTCAGGTCGAGGGTGATGTCGGGGAAGTCGTTGCTGACGATCTTCCCGGTCGTCCGGTCCCAGAGCACCGGCACCGAGATGTGGCCGGGGTAGCCGGGTTCGGTCGCCTCGTAGGCCTCGCGCAGGAAGCGGAATCCGTTGACCGGATCGGCGCCCCGCCGCTCCCGGAACGCCCAGCCGCGCGCGTCGCGCCCTTCGTCGATGTACGACAGCGAGACGACGTCGTCCAGGCCCTTGAGCGTGCGGACGATCACGGCGCGCTGGGCCCAGGGGCAGAACCAGCCGGAGTACAGGTGGTAGCGGCCCGGCTCGGCCTTGAACCCGCTGGAGCCGTCGGCGGTGACGCGTCCCTGGAACGGGTAGAGGGGGCGCTCGCCCCGCTCGAACCCGTTGCCGGGGCCGTACTGCCCATAGGTGCCGTGGTCCACGGGGTCTGCGTACAGAGACACGGTGTTCCTCCTCGCTGGGTGCCCTTCGGCCGCGGACGCGCGCCGGCCGGGGGCGTCAGGAACGCCACCCTATTTAAGGGTCTCCTGGTAGGGAATATTGACTATGTCATGAACTGGTGCAAATCTCCTAGCTGTGGGCAGCGAACCTCTGACGATCGTGGTCGTGGGAGCCGGGCCGGGGGGCACCGTCATGGTCGAGCGCCTCATCGCCAACGCGCCCCCCGGCCGTCCGCTGGAGATCCACGTGGTGGACCCGCACCCCCCGGGCGGCGGGCGGACCTGGCGGCGCGCGCAGTCAGAGCTGATGTGGATGAACTCCCAGGCCGTGGACGTGAGCCTGTTCACCGACGCGAGCGTGCGGATCGACGGGCCGATCCGCCCCGGCCCCGCCATCTACGAGTGGGCGGCCGAGCACGGCCACGACGTCACCCCTGCCACCTTCACCCCCCGGGTGATCCAGAACGCCTACCTCTCGTGGTGCTTCGCGCACATCGTGACGTCGGCGCCGCCAGAGGTCACCGTCCACGTCCACCAGGCCACGGCCGAGTCGCTCACCGAGGCCGACGGCCGTCAACGGGTCCGGCTGGACGACGGAAGCGAGCCCCTCGACGCGGACGCCGTCCTCCTGGTCCAGGGCTACCTCGACGCCGCCCCGGGCGGCATCCACCGGGAACTGGCCGACTTCGCCGCCGCGCACGGCCTGGTCTACATCCCGCCGAACTACGTCGCCGACGTCGACCTGGACGTGATCCCCGCCGGCGAGCCGATGATCCTGCGCGGCATGGGCCTGGGCTTCATCGACACCATGGTGTTGCTGGCCCAGGGCCGCGGCGGCCACTTCGAGCCCCGCCCCGGCGGCGGCTACGTCTACCACCCCTCCGGCGCCGAACCGATCATGTACGTAGGCTCCCGCCGAGGCGTCCCCAACCAATCCAAAATCACCTACACCGACCTCGGGTCGCCGCTCCCCGCCCCCCGGTACTTCGTGCCCGAAACCCTCACCGCGCTACACGACCGGCACGGCCCACTCGACCTCTACCGCCACCTGTGGCCCCTGATCGCCAAGGAACTAGGCCACTTCTACTACCACGAACTCTTCACCACCCACCCCGACCGCGTCACACTGCCCTGGCAGGACTTCCTCCACCGATACGACAAGACCGCCTGGAACGCCGACGAGCATTTCACCAAGCCGCCCGAAGGCCCGCTCCAGAACAACGACGGCAGCCCCCTCATGACGGAGTCCGCGCCTGTGACGGAGGCCGTGGTCGTGGCGGAGGCTGCGCTCGTGGCGGAGGCCGTGCCGAACCCCGAGGACCGGCTCGACCTGGCGACCCTGCTGTCGCCGCTGGAGGGCTTGCGCTTCGACGCCCCCGAGGATCTCCAGCAGTGGCTCCGCTCGTACATCATCACCAACGTCGCACGCCACGCCGACCCCGCCCACAGCGCCGACCTCGCGCTCTTCAAGGGCATGCTGGTGATGCTGGGCCTGATCCTCGACGTCATCAACCGGGGCCTGCTCTCAGCCAGATCCCACGCCGAAGAACTCATGGAGTGGTTCCAAATCGTCTTCAGCTACTACGCCTCCGGCCCTCCGCCCCAGCGGCTCCTTGAACTGGAAGCCCTCTCCCGCGCCGGAATCGTCCACTTCCTCGGCGGCGGCATCACCGTAACCGCCGACCGGGAGTCCGGCCTCTTCCGCGCCCACGGCACCCAGATACCCGGTCACGTCGAAGCCCGGACCCTCATCGAGTCCCGCCTCCCCACCGCGAGCATCACCCGCGCGCAGGACCCTCTCCTACGCACCCTGTACGACAGCGGCGCCATCACCGAAGAGATCCTGACCGCCCAGGACGGCACCCCCTACCCCCTCGGCCGCCTCCGCGTCGAGAACAACCGCCTGGTGAACGCCTCCGGCAAGCCACACCCCCGCCGCTTCGCCCTAGGCCACTGGGTAGGCCGCGGCTTCACCATCACCGGCTTCGCCCGCCCAAGCACCAACGCCCTCCCCTTCCGCACCGCCGACGCCTTAGCCCGCCAAATCCTCACCGAACTGACTCACCCCACCATCCCAACAGGGTCCCCCCGGTCACTGCTTGTCCAGACGATCGGCGATCCGACGTAGAACGGTCGCCACTCGCGGCGACCTGTCATGAGCACGTGGCGCCATGTCCCGCGCCGACGGGTCCAGCACAGGCTTCGCCGCGATCGATCTGCTGTACTCCTCATCAATGATCGCGTGGAACCGCCTCGCTTTACGTGTTTGCGAGGTCCTGATCCGGGCTTCCCGCGCGTCCCTCCAGAAGACCCGCCCCGGGTTGGCAGAGAAAATAGCCGTCGCGCCATGACGAAGGTGGGTCTCGGAGAACGTGCCAAGCTCGAACCTGGTCTGCCAGTAGGAGACGATGAGGTTCGTGTAGAGCTGCTGCCTGAGGGACTTCTCATCCTTCTCGGCGCTGAACACTCCCCAGCACTCACGATAGAGCGGCTCATCCAAGGCCATCGTGATCAGCTCATTGTGCGTCGTCCGCGAGGCCTGTTCCCTGGCGAGCTTGGCCTCTCTCGCCTGTAGTACCAAGGAAACCGTGATCGCTGCCAGTGCGAAGACAGAGATCAGCGCGGCGGCCGCCCCATAGGTCTGTCCTATCTCGCTCCTCCGTGACCAGCCACCGCCATCATCCAGCAGGTCGACCGCCAGTGGCGACAGCACGACAAGCCCCACTGCCAGCAGCAGGAGCACGACGATCAGGAAAGTGGTGAGATGGCGTGCCGAAGGTAAGCTTGTCTGTGCTTTGAGCTTCGCGGGACGCTGGGAGGGCTGGGCGGTCATACCGCCTTTCATACCCCTTGAGGAGCCGGACGCGGAAGGTCCGCGATCTTCCTGGGGAAGTATCGAAGGAGGTCCTCGCCGGTCTGCCAGTATTCGATGATCTCACGACGGCACACGTCGATGAGGTCGGCGTCGGTGAACTTACGCGCTCCCGACAGAACGCCGTCCGTGTACTGGATGTCGTACATCACCGGGGATGCGGAGTGGTGTCCGAGCACTACGACCTCGGGCAGAGGGGTCCGCGTCTCGCGAGGTGCGGCGGCCTCCACAGGCAGTATCCGAATCTCCTCGCCCAACTCGGCCCACATCATGAGCAGGTGCAGTTCCCACTGGAGGTAAGGAGTCGGTGGTTCGGATACGAACCGGATGCGCCGTTGGACGATCCCGCAGCGGTCAAGCTCGCCCTGGTGTGCCCTTCGACCGGGGCGCATCTCACTGGCCAGCCTCAGCGACTCGTCCCAGTCCCCTTCGGCCATGGCCAGCCAGCTCGGGGTAGTTGGCTCCTTGAAGGTAAGTTGTCGCTCCAACTTCCAAGATGCGTCAATCTTCCAAAAATGAAGCTGGAAGTCCTTTTTGTAGTCGTCTAGCGCTAGATACTGTGCGGGGATGTCGCTGAGCTGCTCAATCATCTGGAATGTCCGGTTTCGCCGCCTGGAGAAGGAACCGGGGAATCATCACAACGCGCTCGTCGGCGCGAACGGTGACATCGTCAGGGAGTCGGCTCGCATAACTCGTCGTGACATCTCTTCCCACCACAACGATGTCCCCGTTCTCCATCTCCCATATGTCGGGGCAGCCGTCCGTATTCGCGGTGCCTCCCAGCTCACGCATGGATTTCCCGAGTCTACGCAGAAACTCGGCCCCAGTCTCCGCTTCCCACGGTGTGTCCACTGGCCGCACCTTCCAGGCACATAAACAGGCTCAGGGTCACTCTCAGCGTCACACGGTTGTGGATATATATCAATAAATCATGACGAGCGCTGATATATGTCGCACCCGAAAGGGACGTTTTGCGACGCGCTCGCGGACTAGACTTCGGAACGGTTTCACCTGGAGCGCCAGGTGCTCTCTCTGCGTGTAAGGCCATGAGGACACGATCTTCAGCCTGCCGTCCACGTGCCACCACGCCGGAGCCACGCGTCCGGATTCATCATTCAATCGCTTCGCACGTGGCCCGTGGAGTAGCAGCGGCACCAGCCCCACAGCCCATCTCGGCGACGACGCCACGTGGTCAGCCCGGTCATGGGTGTCATACGCGTTCAGGCGTCTTGTGGCCATCATGCGCGCTCAGGCCAGGTCGCCTGGCGGCGCGATTGGACGCTGGGTGGCCGGCCACGCGGTCATTTCCGATGTACGGGCAGATGTGAGCGAGCGTGCACAGGTTCGATCAATCCCTACGCTAAGCAATACGAACTGCCGCACTCGTCGGATTCGGCAGCAGGCACCGAACCTGTTTCCCGATGGGCGTCAACGCGACGTCCCACCCCGGCGCCAGCGCATCTAGCAGCCACAGCCCTCGCCCCGACTCGGCCTGAGCGTCACCGGGCGCGACACCCGTCCGTACCGGCAGCCGATCGGGACACGGGTCATGAACCCTCACCCACACCCCGCGGCTGTCCGCCTCAACCTCCACCACAACCGGCGCCCAGTGCCCACACGCCCGCACCGCATTCCCAACTAGCTCAGACGCCACCAACCGCGCCGACTCAACCACCTCCATCTCGACGCCGGCGGCCCCCAACACCACCTGCGTAACCTCCCGAACCGCCCGAAGGTTCTCCTCACACACATTCATGTGCACAACAAACCCGTCCTCCCGGACCGCCAGGTAGAACCCCAGCCCGGCCTCCACTCGATCCTTGCCCATGGTGCCCCTCCTTCCGCTGACGGTTGTTGTATCTATGCAGCAGTCGAAATGTCGCAGTACGCACCGAGAGCGACACGGACGGTGACGAATGCCGTGCTGGAAGCATGGACCTTGTGACCGTTGCCTGCAACCTTGTCACCGAAATTCGAACAGCGACTTTGGTGATCTACTGATCCCTCGCCGACCGTGATGGAACACTGCGCCTATGCCGAACGCGCGTCCTGTTCCGACCGTCCGCCGACGGCGGCTGGGTGAGTCTCTGCGCAGCTTCCGCAACGCCGCCGGGCTCAGCCTGGACGCCGCGGCGGATGCGGTGGGGTGGAAGGCCCCCAAGCTGTCCCGCATAGAGAACGCGAACGCCCACATCCGCCCGGCCGAGGTCGCCGCGCTACTCAAGACGTATGGCGTGCGCGATCGTGAGATCTTCGAGGCGCTGGAGAACCTCGCCAGGGACGCGAGCAAAAAGGGCTGGTGGCAGACCTACAGCGGCTTGGTCGCTCCCGCCTACGCGGACTACATCTCCCTGGAGTCCGACGCCGACAGCATCCGAGTTTTCGCCCCGCTACTCGTCCCGGGCCTGCTCCAGACGGCTGCCTACGCCCGCGAGACCATCGCCGGCATCACAATGACCCGCACTCCTGAAGAGATCGCAGCCCTCGCAGAAATACGCCTGGCACGCCAGGCTGTCCTTACCCGCCCCACCGGCGCCTTGAAGGTCTGGGCGATCATCCCCGAAGCCGTCCTCCACCAACGCTTCGCCGTCAGACCCGACACCATGCGAGACCAGCTCCGCCGACTCCGCGAGTACGCCGAACTCCCCAATGTGACGATCCAGATCATGCCCCTGCATGCCACCCCACACCCAGGCTGCGCAGGCGGCTTCAGCCTCGTCGGCTTCCCGAACGCCATGCCCGAGGTGGTCCTCCTGGAAAACCTCATCGGCGCCACGTATGTTGAAGGCGTCGTTGAGGTAAATACCTTTGCTGACGCTTTCGACCGGATTGTCGCCGCCGCATTGCCGGTGGATGACTCCACAGCACTGATCGCATGCTTAGAGGAAGGCAACATGCGGTGAACGACCGCGAGATGGATCACTACACCTGTGACCTCGCAAGTCTCGGCTGGCGCAAGCCTGCGGCCAGTGCCGCAGAGAACGACTGCGTCGAGGTGGCCAATCTATCTGGGGGCGCCAAGGCGGTACGCGACTCCAAGAACCCGGACGGCGGTGTCCTGTGCTTCACAGCCTCCGAGTGGGACGTTTTCCATCAAGGCATACTGCTTGGGCAGTTATGACAGCCTGTATTACTGCGGTCGTGCACCAGGTGGTCACTGGTCGGACGGCATCGCGACCGGAAACGACAGACTGGATGAACAAAGCGAAATCGGCGATGCTCGGTCTGGGGCATGTACGTCGTAAATTTATCTCCAGACGGTCTCTGCGAGGCGCCAGGAAATCGAAGCCGCTGGTACCTGAACGCTTACCCTTACTTGTTGCGCCGAAATCTCAACGGGCCTAGCTGATCTTGGTGCGGTGCTGATTAAATTGCTCATGACGCACATGGTCCTCCTGGCCGAGGAAGGCCTTGAACTGACCGAGCTTGTAGGCAGTCGCTGCCTTTCCGTTACATATGTTGATGTAAAAGTCGCGGCTGAGAAGGGCGATGCGGCGCTCTAGTTCGTGGGGCTCCAATGCCAGTTTGGTAGCACGGATGATCTGGGCGGCAGTCATGAAGTCACCGTTGTCGCGCAGAGCTCGATAAATCGGATCGTGTGCTGTATCGAGATCGTGCTCCCGGCGATCAGTCGTCCGGTTGAGAGCAGCTCTGATTGCGATACCAATCGCCTTGGCTACTGGGGGTGGAAAAGCATTACCGATCTGTCGGTAATTTGAGGTCTTTTTGCCGGTAAAGATCCACTTGAATTCATTGTCATCCCAACCTTGGAGGCGGGCGACCATCTCACAGGTCAGTTTAGGTCCGACTAGGAACTCGTCGTCAGGATTCGGGGCATGATTGGCAATGCCTAGGGCATCCACCCCCAGGTCGGCCCAGGCACGCTTGGCCCTTGTAGGGCCTAGGTCCGCACCGCCATGCTTCTTCGATCCGCCTACAATTGTAGGTGCAATATCGTTAGCCTTCTCTGCCCATTCCTCGGCACCTCTCCAGCCATTGATTGACATGAGAGGGAGCAAGGTCTCGCCGACCGTGGGCGCCTCACCAGCGGGCTCTGGCCAGTGAAAGTAGGCGAAATCCGCTGGCTCCATCGCTACGAGAACGAACCGCGGTCTGAGTTGGGCAACGCCGAAGTGCGACGCTTGCAGCAGTCGCCACTCGGCGGCGTAGCCAAGCTCCTGCAGTCGATCAAGTACGTGCTGTCGGTAACCGGCAAAGCGGGGCATGCTCAGACCGCGGACGTTCTCCAGCAAGAGCGCACGGGGCTTCATGGTCCTGGCCTGCTCTACAGCCCAGGCGAAGAGGTCACGCTCGTCGGTGGCACCTAGTTGCTTCCCGGCGATGGTGAACGGCGGGCAAGGCACACCACCTGCCAGGAGATCGATCGGGAAGCGGCCGGGCCCAGGTGCGTAGTCTGCAGGATCCCATACCGAGAGGTCCGCAACATCACCCTGAACGACCTTCCACTGAGGGCGATTGTGTCGCAGGGTGTTCACGGCATTCTGATCTAGTTCGACGGCGAGCTCGTGCTCAAAGCCGGCCTGCTCCAGGCCTAGAGCCTGGCCGCCGGCGCCGGCACAGATCTCGATGACACGGAGTGGTTGCTCAGTCACGAGGGCCTTCTTCATAGTCTGGGTGCAATGCGGGCGATCGGAGCTGTATCGTCGCGGACGAGATCGGGAGCCCGTGCCCACTGGAAAGAATGTGTCTAACGGTAAGAGAGTGCAAGCCAGAGAACAGGCCCACGAGCGAGGGCTCTACCCTGCACCGCTCAACGAGGGTAGATCGCGGAACATGCAGGCCAACCGCCGGGCGGACACCAAGCCGGAGGTTGTGCTGCGCAGTGCGTTGCATCGATTGGGCTACCGCTATCGGAAGGACTTCCGGCTTGATCTTCAGGGAGTGAAGGTCCGGCCAGACATCGTCTTCACGGCACGCAAGGTTGCGGTGTTCGTCGATGGCTGCTTCTGGCACGTCTGTCCACTTCATGGGCGGCAGCCGACGACCAACGAGTGGTACTGGGCGCCGAAGCTGCGCCGGAACGTGGAACGGGACAGGACCGTTAACGCTGCTCTGGAAGGTGCGGGGTGGCGGATAGTTCGTCTCTGGGAGCACGAACCCCTGACCTCCGCCGTCGAGGCGGTGGTCGCAGTGTTGACCTCCCAGTCCGAACATGTGAGCGATATTAGCGCAAGTGGCTGACGCTTTCACTGTGACCTTCGAAGGCCGCAGCAACTAGTGAGTCTCCTGGGGTCGGCCAGCCAAGCCCACCTCTAATGAGACGATATGGCAGAGACGCTCCGTATGGCGTACTGCTCCGAGCGCCCGCGTTTTCTCGAGTGCCGATTATCCGGCGCGGGGCTGCGTGGAGGTGGATTGGGGGGCCGCGTCCCGCCCGGGCGGGAAATGGTGGTTCTTCCTTTCATAGGGATTTGTGATGATTATCCTGGCCATGGGGGTTCTCCGACTAGAATAGGGACGGGGGAAGTCAGTAGTGATGTGACCATCGGATGCATGCCGGAGCTGGTTGCCTCCGGTGGCACATCCAGTCGTGCTGACTCCCAACGCCCGCCTAGCGTCTGATCCGCAGGGACAGCTGCGAGAAGCCAGTCGCGATCAACGGTTGCTACAGCTAGAGGTTGCAGATCGTGGCTAAGCCGGAGAACCGTGAGGACCCATGTGGGATCCTGGGTCGAGGTTTCGAACTCGTTGCGTGATAGATAGATCCTTAGTCGTCCGCGACGAATGGTCGTCTTTACTTCGAGGTGAATGGATCGGGAAGGTGTTTCTACGGATATGTCATACCCATATCCGTCCGACTCGGCAGCCATATGTCGGACGGTGGCGCTGGTAGCATCAGAGAGAAGCTTCATCAGCGCATGTTCCCCTGCACTGCCGATGCGGTGACGCTCGGCAGTGTCCACCTTTCCCCAGCTGTGACGGACCAAGGCCAAGGCCTGGCGGGGACTTAGCCCGAGAGTATTTGCAGCGCGCATCGCATCTTCAGGCAACTCTGTCGTTGAGGATACGAGCACGTCAGCGTCGGCCAGCCAAAGAGTGCCACTTATGGCTGCCTCGAACAACTCCGACCGCTGCGGCGAGGGTGAGATAACTCGCCCAGAGGTGTCGATTATCCCGACTTTCTGCAGCCAATCGTATGCGGCTGAGTACTGCGTTGGGGTGAGATCGCCGAATGCGTTGTATGAGATAAAGAGGGCACGGGTGCGGGTAACCTCCGAGGTGGGTAGGTGTTCCAGCCAGCGGACGGCAGCTTTCAGTACTGGGTCAGGGGGAACCGGCACGCAGATGCCCTAGTAAGGCTTGGAGATCGCGCGGATCCAGTCCGCCTCCGATCTCTGGTTCTTCGTCAAGGTCGGCAAGTTGTTGGATAGCCGGGTCATCGAGGATTTGGCCCATGAAGTGGAGTTTGTCCTCCAGTCGCTGAGCGACAACGTCATCGATCGTGTTTTGAGAGGTCAGGACAGTGATTCTTGTCACGGTGCCAGAAGGCAGACCGAGTCGATGAATGCGGTCGAGACTCTGCAGGAAGCGGCCGGCCGCAAAGTCCCGGTCGACGTACACTGCATCATGGGAGTCGTGATGCAGATTGATACCTTCGCCGAGAGTCGCTGGATTAGACAATAGGACCATGCAGTCCGGATCGTGTCGAAATCGATCGATCTGTGCCTCGCGGTCCTCAGTTCCGCCGTGAACAATCGCTGGAGAGAAGTCCTTGAGGATCTGCCCCAATGTGGTGATGCTGCGGATGAAGGTTGACCATACTAGGGTCTTTCGGCCGACTGCGGCATTGTCCGCGACGATGGCGAGTGTCTCTCGATACTTTGGAGATAATTCATAGCTGGGCAGGTCCCGCATGAGATCCAGCAGTGGCGAGCCTTCAGGCACCACCAGGGGCGAGACCTGATAGGCGAGTGGTTCATATCGCGTAGTCCCGACCGACAGCAATGCGGGGCTGATCGCGGCCATCAGCAGGTATACGAGAACCTTGCCTAGAGCGTGGAAATCGTTCTGTGAGGTAGCGGCACGGGCGGAGTACAGACCGATCAATGCGTCGTAGATCTCGCGATGGAGGGGTGGTAGAGGGATATCTCGTCTAGTGATAGTGACCGCGGGCAGGCCAAGCTCGTCCTTTGTGGTGCGGGCGAACAGGGGACGGAGGACCCTGCTCGCCTTGCTCAGATCGCCGCCCGCGACCGCCTGCACGACGGTCCGTCGACCATGCCCCGGCCATACGAAGCCGAGCAGATTCTCCAGGTCCTTTGCTCCGTTGGGGGCAGGTGTCCCAGTCAGGATGAGGCGTCGATGGGCGCGCGGGCCAAGTGCGAGGCAGGCCGCGCCGTACGTGCCTTCGGCGCCCAGTTTCATACGGTGTGCCTCATCGAGGATGAGAAGTGACGGCTGGGCAGTTAGCCAGCGAACTAGTGGGGCGAGAGCGTTCTGTAGCCTCTCGTAGTTAATAATCAATGCATCGGCAGCGGGATCGATGATCTTGTCGAGAATTGACATGCGCAGTGGCTCAGCCAGGCACTCGGGATTTTCTGACTGCCATGACTCGTAGCAGGATTTCGGCCCGACGATTAGGAGGCGCTGTACGTGTCCCTCGTGTCGTAGCGCTTGGAAGATAGCCAGACCTACTCGAGTTTTTCCTGCTCCAGGCACAGAAAAATTGGCGCCATGGCGCAGCGATAGTAGTTTGGCAATATCTCGTTTTTGAAAGGTAGTTAGAGGTCCAATCCATCCAGACCCAAGGCGATCGGGAACTGAATGGGGCGTAACCGGATTCTCCTCTCCGCCACTGAGTCGTTCACTCACAGTGCGGGCGTCCATCGTGGTATCCCGCGCGAGGACGGCTAGTGTCGGCTCCCAAGTGACTGATTCGGGGTAAGGCCAGGTCGCCAGTTCCGCAAGATTTACCAGGAGGTCGTCAAGGGCGACATCTGCCGAGCTGCGATTGCGCTGACGGCCGCTTCGGAACCGAGTCACCAGGCGGCGCAGCTCATCGTCGTAACCATCAGGCACCCGGAGCAGCGCCATGGATGCGTTGTCCCCGAAGACAATTTCTAGGCTCGGTACAGACTCGCTCATGAGCGGTCTTTCACCGCTTCGAGAAGCCACGCGACTCCGTCACCCGGTTCGGTGAAGGTGCGCGCTACCTGCTTAGCGAGCTTGTCCAGGGCCTGCTTCAGTCGGATGACTGCATCGTCGAAGGCCTCTTCGTCAAGCACGCGGGTGGCGCGCGCCTGGGCAAGCTCTCCGGCACACAACTCGATGTCATCACAGGCATCCGACAGCCGTTCTGGAGCTGCTAGCTTACGCTGCCGCAGTCGAGAGTCCCGGCCGGCGGGATCGAGGGCGCGGTCAAACGAATCCTTGGCCGCCTTCATGATGTCCGTTGCCGCAGCGACCTGGGCGGTATCAATCTTTGTGCCAGCTTGGGCGGTCGCTCTAGCCTGGAGTAGCTTGTCTGTAAGGGCCCTCGTTGCCTTTGCCGCCGGGGCGGCGTCAGGTACGGAGAGTCCGCCCAAGCCGGGGATTTCGACCGGCGCAGACGCTTGTCGGGCAGGTTTGATCGCGGAGGGAAGCTTCGGTTCAAGATATTTCTCGTGGAAGTCAGCCTGGGCAAGTCGTACGTCAGTCTTGGCATAACCGAGAAGGATCATCGCGAGACGCGACTCCTTGATTGCCTCAGCGGCATCTCGGTCAGTGGCTGCCTTCTCCGCGTACACGCGGTGGAGTTCCCGGAACGTCTCCTGATGCCTCTCGAAGTCCACGAGTCGTAGTGCCGCGCCGTCCGGGGTGCGGCTGCGCTCGATGGCCTCCCGGATCACGCTGTATACCCACCGGTCACGTTCGAGTGTTGAGGCTTTGATACGGAACTCCCTCGCAATGTCGTCCGTACGACGACCTGCCTTAGTTTGTTCATCGATCGCGATCAGCCGGTTGATGTATGAGTAGTCGTCCTTACGGAGCTGGAGAGACAACTCGACAGTATTGATGTCATCCCAGGTTGCGGACTCAGGCAGAACGCCTACGCGAATGTACCTCTCGCCGAGTTCGCGTAGGGCGGCGCAACGCGTGTTGCCATTGACCAAGATCCCGTACTGGGTGATGATGCCAGGATCCTTCTGGCCAAAGCTTTCGAGATCATCGCGGAGCGTTTCGAAGTCTGGATCGACCTTGTCCGGGTCTGATGGCTGGCATTTAAGCAAGGTACCCAGGTAGTCCTGGCCGATCTTTCCCCACGGGTTGTCGTCCAGAGCGCGATCCCGGATCGGGTCGAGAGTCCGCTGCGCGCGGATGCGATGAGTGTCAGGGTTGTAGTACAGCAGGTCGACTGGTACCGAAATTACGTAGAGATGCTTCTGCTGGCCACGCCACTCGATGGTGATCTTCTCGCCGTTGGTCTGTACGGCTTCAGCGAGACGATCCTCCACCATGGACTGGATCTCGTGACCTTGTGGTGGAATGTCATACTTTGTCACCATGTGTGAATGCTCCCTCGCTCCGTGCTCACGCTAGAAGCAGCATGGCATCTCTCGCTGACAAATCAGGCGCATAATGACATGCCACCATAGATCAACTGGGGAGCCGACAGTGACCGTACCGAAGTGGAACGACCCTGCTCTGAAGGCTGGGACGATGATCAAGACCGCGCTGTGGCTGGTAAGCGAGGTTGGTGAAGGTAACATCTTCACTAAGGAGCAGCATCGGGATGCGTTTCCCGGCATCGCGCAGGCTGATCGCAGGTTGCGCGATCTGCGCGACTTCGGTTGGGTGATCCACACCAACAGCGACGACGGGGCCCTCAAGCCCGAAGAGCAGCGCTTCGTGAAAACGGGTCTGCCAGTATGGCAACCCGGCATCCGACGGAGTGTAGCGGCTACCACGATCACAGCCAAGCAACGGCAGGCAGTCTTCGCCGCAGATGACTATCAGTGCGTCGTTTGTGGCATCGCCGGCGGCGAGAGTTACCCTGACGCACTCAACGACAGCGCGGTTCTCTCCATCTCACGCCGCGATGTTCTCCTGCAAGGGGAACGTGTGGAAGTGCAATTGGTCACTGAGTGTAAGCGTTGTCGCGCTGGAACGGACGGTGAGACGAGCGACGTGGGGCGTCTACTCTCCGACATTCGTGACCTCGACGACACGGAACGGGCTCGGCTCATCCGCTGGATGGAGCGTGGGAGGCGTGGGGCAACCCCCCTCGACCGGGCTTGGACGGCCTACCGGCGGCTGCCTGCCGAGATGCGAGGTGATGTCCGCAGGCGGCTACTAGGTTGATCTACCAGTGGGCGAGGGTCGGGGCAAGGTCGCTGAACGGCCGCACGCGCCCCTGCCCAATGCATTCCTCCCAGTAATCAAGCTGACTGGTCTGGATCTCGTCTCTTGTGACCAGAATGCGCAACGCTTGGTCCAGTGCATCATAGGCGATGTGATATACCGCATCCACCTCCCCGGTCCCGCGAGCAATTGATGCTAGACGACTTGGTAGTGGTTCCGCTGTTACCGTCACAAGATGTGGGAGGCGTTCTCTGCGATGCCTAATCATCTGGTTATTCTCATGCCGGATGTTCTGGACCCGGTCTGACCTAATCGTCCACTTGCATGAGATTGCAGCATGGAGAAAAGGGAGGCCGTTTAGGTTACGGCCCGGCAGTCCTACTGCGACATCGGGTTTGATCAGATAGTCTCGGCCGAGCGTGATCCGTAATTCGGTATTGGTCCGGACGAGGGCATCAACCTTCTTGAGATGGCTGTACTGGATGAAGTCACTAATGGAGACCGGGATATCGTAGATTTGCCATTCTCGATCGTTGTCAATTAGTGGCATTGCACAGCGTAAGCTTGCGGCTACTGCTCGCTCCAATGGGCGCCCGCTTGCGGGGTCAGCGACTCCAGAGGCGGCATCTCTAGGGATACCGAGGTTGTCGAGCGCTGTCGCGGCAATAGCGAGCGAGGCGCGATTGTCGGTATCTGCGGTGTTAGGGACCAGCCTGTTGTTCTTAGTGGCTTTCCAGCCAAGCAGATCAGATGCGAAGGGGGCGTTCATGCAGGGCCTCGCGAGGGTGAGAGCCGTTGATCACGATGCCACACTAGCGCAGGACTATGGGCCGTCCTGTACTCCTCATGACGCGGTCGCACTCTATCCTGATGGGTTGCGTCCACGGAGGTGGTGCACGAGTTTCCGCTGGTCGTGGGCGTGGCGTCGTGAAATGAGGACGGCCATCGCGTGATCCTTTCGATGTTCCAAGATCGAAGGAGAACCGAGCGATGGCCGTGAACGACAGTGTGGACCCCGCAACCTGGCTGGCGAAGCAGATCGAGACCCAGGATCCGGATCTGTTGCGATCCATGGTGAAGACCATGGCCGAGGCGTTGATGTCGGCCGAGGCCGACAGCCGGTGCGGAGCCGGCTACGGCGAGCGCAGCAGCGAGCGCACCAACTCCCGCAACGGATATCGCACCCGTGACTGGGACACTCGGGCAGGCACCGTGGCACTGGCGATCCCGAAGCTGCGGCAAGGGTCCTACTTCCCCGACTGGCTGCTGGAGCGCCGCCGCCGGGCCGAGCAGGCACTGATCAGTGTCGTGGCCACCTCCTACCTGCTGGGAGTGTCCACCCGCCGGGTGGACGAGCTGGTGGAGCAGCTGGGCATCGCGGGTATCTCCAAAAGCCAGGTCAGCCAGATGGCCAAGACTCTGGATGCCCAGG
This sequence comes from Sphaerisporangium siamense, assembly GCF_014205275.1. Classification (NCBI taxonomy): domain Bacteria; kingdom Bacillati; phylum Actinomycetota; class Actinomycetes; order Streptosporangiales; family Streptosporangiaceae; genus Sphaerisporangium; species Sphaerisporangium siamense. Next base: position 341,653 of record NZ_JACHND010000001.1, on the reverse strand, counting down.
TCGAGGCGTTTCGTACCCGCACGCTGGACGCCGGCCCTTACACCTTCGTGTGGCTGGACGCCCTGACCCAGAAGGTCCGCGAGGGCGGGCGGATCATCAACGTTCATGTTCTGGTCGCCACGGCGGTGAACGCAGGCGGCCAGCGGGAGATCCTGGGGCTGGAGGTGAGCAGCCGTGAGGACGGCGCCGGGTGGCTGTCCTTCCTGCGCGGCCTGGTCGCCCGCGGCCTGTCGGGGGTCCATCTGGTCATCTCCGACGCCCACGCCGGGCTGGTGGACGCCATCGGCGCCTGCCTGCCAGGCGCGTCCTGGCAGCGTTGCCGCATCCACTACCTGCGCAACCTTTTGACCTGTGTCCCCAAATCCGCCCAGCCCTGGGTCGCCACCTTGGTGCGCACCATCTTCGACCAGGACACCGCCCAGGCCGTGCTCGCCCAGCACCAGTGGGTCATCGACGCCCTGGCCGCCAAGTATCCGGCCGCCGCCGACCATCTGGAGGTCTCCCGCGAGGACCTGCTGGCCTTCGCCGCCTTCCCCAAAGACATCTGGAAGCAGATCTGACACCGTTGGCGAATCCGTGCGATCGCATGCGCGGAGGGTGATCACATTGAGATCATGGTGGCCTTGTCGGTCGGGGACAGGTGGTCGAGGGAGTCGGTAGTGTCCCTGCGTCCGGTTCAGGTTCACAAGATCCCTGAAGAGACCGTTCGAGTCTGCAGGGCGGCCTTTCCCAAGGGCAGTCTGTCTGTCCGGTTGCGAGATGGGCTGGGGCCATTGTTCGAGGACGACCAGTTCACTGGTATGTTCTCGCGTCGTGGCCGGCCCGGGTTATCGCCAGGGCGGTTAGCGCTGGTCAGCGTGTTGCAGTTCGCGGAAGGACTGTCGGACCGGCAGGCTGCGGATGCGGTGAGGGGCCGGATCGACTGGAAATACGCCCTGGGCCTGGACCTGGCCGACCCGGGCTTTGACTTCTCGGTATTGAGCGAGTTTCGGTCTCGGCTGGTGGAGGCCGGCGCCGACCGGCTACTGGATCTGATGCTGCAGCGGCTGCGGAAGGCTGGCCTGATCAATGCAGGTGGCCGCCAGCGGACCGACTCCACGCACGTGCTTGCGGCGATCCGCACGGTCAACCGGCTGGAACTGGTGGGCGAGACGATGCGAGCGGCACTGAGCGCCTTGGCCGTGGCTGCTCCCGATTGGCTGGCCCCGCTTATCGAACAGCACTGGGCCGATCGATACGGGCATCGGGTGGAGGAGTACCAGTTGCCCAAAGACGACACCGAAAGGCTCGCCTACGCACAGAGCATCGGTGCCGATGGCGCTGGTCTGCTGGCGCATATCACCTCTCAGGACGCACCGTCTTGGCTGCAAGAGGTTCCAGCGATCACGACACTTGTCCGGATCTGGGACCAGCAGTATCTAACTGATGAGCACGGGAACCTACGCTGGCGCGATTCCAAAGATCTGCTCCCTTCTGGGGAGCGCCTGGCCTCACCTTATGACCCAGACGCTCGCTACGCGGTCAAACGTGGTAGTGGCTGGGTCGGCTACAAGACCCACCTGACCGAGACCTGTGAACCGGACGCCCCGCACGTGATCGTGAACGTCACCACGACTGCTGGACAGGTCGCCGACAACGACATGATTCCTGCCATCCATGCCGGCCTGGCCAGGCGCGACCTGCTGCCGCAGGTTCATCTGATCGACTCGGGATATACCGGCGGCGAGTTGCTGGTCATCAGCCGCAACCTCTACGGGGTGGACCTGTTCGGCCCGGCCCGGCAGGACTGCAGCTGGCAGGCCAAGGCGGGCGAGGGCTTCGACACCTCCGGGTTCACCATCGACTGGGATACCCAGACGGTCACCTGCCCGCAGGGCAAGTCCTCGATCAATTGGGCACCCTGGCGGACCAAAGCCGGTGAGGAGTCCATCCACATCGACTTCTCCAAAGCCGACTGCACACCCTGCCCGGCCCGCTCAAAATGCACCCGCGCTAAACGCGAACCCCGTCAACTCACCCTTCACGCCCGCGACGTCCACCAAGCCCTGCACCATGCAAGGGCCGCACAACGCACCGAATCCTGGAAGAAGCAGTACGCGCTGCGTTCGGGGATCGAAGGCACGATATCTCAAGCCGTTCGAGGTTTTCACCTGCGCCGATCCCGCTATCTCGGCCTGGCCAAGACCCACCTGCAGCACGTCCTGACCGCAGTTGCGATCAACCTCGTCCGCATCGACGCCTGGCTTACCGGCACACCACTCGCCACCACCCGCAGCCATCACCTTGAGCAACTCCAGGCAGTTGCCTGCGCGTGACCACGGATTCGCCAACGGTGTCAGATCTGGTCCAACAACCCGCAAGAACGGCTGAACAAGGAGATCCGCCGCCGCACCGATGTCGTCGGGATCTTCCCCGACCGGCCCGCCATCATCCGCCTGATCGGCGCGGTGCTGTCGGAACAGACCGACGAATGGAGCGAAGCCCGCCGCTACATGGGCGTGGAGGTCCTGGCCAAAGCACGCCTGCACCTCATCCACGGCGACACACCGCCCCCGCACCAGCTCCCCGAGACACTCACCGCTTAACCTGCAGAAACGGATCACGCGAAGGCTGACTCATACACCACTTCGCTGGACGTGACCATCCTGATGCCCGACCTCCCCAGCCCAGCATGACTTGGCCTGTAGCCCCAGACGCCTGGTGAGGCAGCGGCGTCTTCTCGGCGACGCCTGAATCCCTGTCCTCGTAGCGGCGGATGAAAGTTTGACCCCTTCTGGTAAGCATTCAGCTCTGACGCATTCCGGTGGTCTCTGATCGCGGTGTGTGATTATCTTCGGGGCGAGTTGGCCCAACTGGTCGCTGAGGCCCCGGGCGGGGCCCTCATCGAGGATGTCGTACATCAGATGGCGGGCGTTGGCGCGGATCAACAGGGCGGGGCCTATCTCGGGGGAGAGCGTGTGCAGCTCGTTGGTGGCGACGGAACCTGGCGCACGATGCCGAAGAGCGTACTCGCAGGGCTATCTCCGCCGGATTGCTCGAATGTCTGTTTCATGCAGCAGCCATGGCCATGATGAAGGTGTGAGCCTCATTACGCTTTCCACGATGGCACGCTACCGCAGAGGATGAATCGAACCTCACCGACGAAGATCGGCACTGCTCAGTCGGCTGACGTCACCTCATCGAGCCATAGCCACGGCTGAAGCCGCCTCGCTTGGCCCGCTTATGGCGCGCCGCGAGCCTGAAAGCCGGTCCGGCCGGTGGCAGCGGGCATGCGCCCCGCCGCAGGTCAGGCATCTGCGAGGCTCTCGGCCCCCGGCACTCTCAAGCACCTCCGGCCCTCCTGCGTCCGTGCCCCTCACCCGCAGGGATTCAGCGGCCGAGGTCGGCGTCTCGGGCGCGGATGATCGCCTGCGGCCGGGTGGGCGCCGTCCCCCTCCAGGTCGACGGCGATCAGCAGGCTGCGTCGGTCGCTCATCAGTCGGCTCTCCCTGTCTCCTGCCGCCATGGGTATTAGCGACATTATTAGTAGGAAGGATGGAAAATCTCTATCTATTCCCGTCTAGCGGGGACAGTCGGCTTCCCGGCGCAGGCGTCCCGGCTTGGGTGACGGCCGGCGGGCGGGATGTGCGGCCGTGTGTCCCGAGCAGCGAGGTGAGCAGCGCCAAGGCGGCGACGCCCGCGCAGGCGAGGGCCGCGTGCCAGTAGGCCGGGCGGTATCCGGACGCGCCCGCGGCGGAACCGGACTGGTACACGCTGACACCGCCGAGACGCAGACCGCCGCCGCGACCCGCTGGGACATCTGCAGGATGCCCCCCGCCACCTGGCGCCCTCCCTATTTCCCTATCACATGTAGGGAAATAGTAATATGTGCCCCACCGGGCCGACAGATGACCACGGCGGCGGGCATGCGGCGGCGAAGCCCCATGCGCCAGGGTCCGCAGGAGGGCTCAGCGTGCCGCGCCGACGACGCGGAGGGCCAGGTCGGCGTAGGCGTCGGCGATCTCCTGCGGGGTGTACGGGACGCCTGTGCCGTACCAGTTGGCGACGCGGATGCCCATGCCGCTGATGGCGTTCAGGACGAGGAAGGTGTCGGGCATCTCGAAGAGCCCTTGGGCGAGGCCCTCGTCCAGGATGTCGTACATCAGCTGGCGGGCGTCGGCGCGGATGAGCAGGGCCGGGGCGGCCATCTCGGGGGAGAGGGCGTGCAGTTCGTTGGTGGCGACCACGGCGAGCAGGGGATGCTCGGCGTGTGCCAGGACGTGGGCCCGGACCACGGCGCGCAGCCGGGAGACGGGGTCGGCGCCCTCCGCCCGCAGCAGCCGGTCGCGGTGGTCCTCGTGGCCGATGCGGATCAGCTCCGCCAGGACGTGTTCCTTGGTCGGGTAGTGCGCGTACAGCGTGGCCGAGCGGATGCCGCACGCGTCGGCCAGGTCTCTGATCGAGGTGCCGTGGAAGCCGCGCTCGGCGAACAGGCGCAGCGCCTCCTGCAAGATGCGGCCCTTGGTGCCCTCCAGCGGGACGCCGGCCGGTAGCCGTACTTCGTCGGCCGCGATCCGCCGCTGTTCCAGGGGTATGGCCACGTTTCCTGCCGATCGATCGTCCAGCCTCCCCCTATTGTGCCCTAGGGGTGCCCCGAACACCCCTAGGAACCTAGTCTCCGGTGATGTCCGCCTGGTTGGTCTCCCGCAGCGCGAGCGCCGACACGAGCGTGACCAGCATCGCGACGCACACGTACGCGGCCACGCTGACGGACCTGCCGCCCGAGGCGGTGAGCAGGGCGGTCGCCACCAGCGGGGCCAGGCCGCCGCCGAGGACGGCGCCGAGCTGGCCCGCCATGGACGAGCCGCTGTAGCGCACGCCGGTCGGGAACTGCTCGGCGATGAAGGTCAGCAGGGGCGAGAACATGATCATCACGCCGCCGAACGCCAGCGCGTACGCCAGGTAGATCAGCGAGGCGTCGCCGCTGTCCAGCATGCGGAAGAAGCCGAAGCTGAAGGCCGCCATGAAGCCGGACCCGGTGACGAGCATCGGCCGGCGGCCGAAACGGTCGCAGAGCCGGCCGCAGAGCGGGCTGACGGCCAGCGCGACCACCGAGCCGATCGCCACCGCCACCAGCGGCACCCGGGCCGGGAGCTTGAGCTGCACGGTGAGGTACGACGCCGAGAAGACCAGGAGCACGTAGAAGGTGACGTAGAAGCCGAACCCGGTGCCGACGCCGAGCAGCACCTGCCGGGTGTGACGGCGGAAGACCTCCAGGAGCGGCGCCCTGTGCCGCGTGTGGGCCGCGGCGAAGGCGGGCGTCTCGGGAACGCCCACCCTGATGACGAGCCCGACCACCACGAGCACGATCGACAGCAGGAACGGGATCCGCCAACCCCAGGACAGGAACGCGGCCCGGTCCATCCCGCTGACGGTGAGGATCGCCGCAGTGGCGAGGAGCAGCCCCGCGAACCCCGCGGCGGAGATGAAGCCCCCGTAGTAGCCGCGCCGGTGCCGCGGCGCGGACTCCGTGGTGATCAGCACCGCGCCGGTGATCTCGCCGCCGTACGAGAAGCCCTGGACGAGGCGCAGCGCCACCAGCAGGATCGGCGCCCACACCCCGATGTCGGCGTACGCGGGCAGGAACCCCATGAGGGTGGTGGCGACTCCCGCCACGAGCAGCGTCGTGACCAGCACCTTCTTGCGGCCGATCCGATCGCCGTAGTGGCCGGCGACGATCGCGCCGATCGGCCGGGCCACGAAGCCGATGGCGAAGGCGGCGAAGGAGACCAGGGTGCCGGCCGTGGGGTCGGCGCTCGGGAAGAAGAGCACGCCGAAGACGAGGGCGGACATGAAGCCATAGAGCAGGAAGTCGTACTGCTCGATGACGGTGCCGGCGAACCCGGCGGCCGTCACGCGTCCGAGCGACGCCTTGGGCGGGCTCGTGCGAGGCGGGCTGGTGGTGGACGGGCCGGCTGACGTGACGGACATGGGCCTCCCCCATCGGAAAGTCGGAGTGAACGTCCCGATCGATCGATCGTCAGGTCAATCTAACGATCGATCGATCGGGGCGACGGCCATGAACCGGCAATAGTGGTCGCCGTGTACGACATAGGGGTCAGCGGCCACTCGAAAGGGGGCGGTGAGCGGCGGGGCTCCCGCGCGCCGGACGGTCCCGGTGGTCAGCGGCCACCCGAAAACCGGTGGTCAGCGGCCACCCGAAAAGGGGTGGTGAGCCGGCGGGAGCGCTTCCGGCCCGCCGGTCACGATGCGGAGTGCGTCGCGAACCACGTCACCCAGCGGCGTTGCCAGGGGGTTTCGATGGCGCGGCGGTTGTAGTGCGCGCGGGTCCAGGTGACGGCTTCGGCGGGGGACAGGCCCGTCAGCGTGGTCAGGCAGGCGATGGCGGTGCCGGTTCTGCCCACGCCGCCGCCGCAGGCCACTTCGACTCGTCGGCCGGATTCGGCGCGGGCGTGGAGGGCCTTCAGGGATTCGGCGGCGGACTTCGCGTCGCGGGGGAGGAGGAAGTCGGGCCAGTCCACCCATTCGTGCGGCCAGGTGAGGGCGTGGGAGTGGCGGCGCCGGAGGCGGGAGGTGCCGAGGTAGAGCGCGAAGTCGGGCACCGGCCCCGGCGGAGTGGGGTTGCGGAGGCCGCGGCCACGGATCCAGGTGCCGTCGGGGAGTTGGATCGAGCCGGGCAGCGGGGTGGTCATGGGGTGATTGTCACCTATGGACGGGACCTACCGACGGATGGACTCATGGAACTGTGGCTGCGTCACGGCGAGCAGGTATGGGTGTGTGGGCGACCGTCGTGAGTGCATCCCTGTGGCGTACGGTCCCGCCGGCCCAGGCGGTCAGGGGACGAGGCACGTCGCCGGGGCGGCCCGGTGGGTCGGGCCGCCCCGGCGGTGTCGCGTGGGTCAGTGGGAGAAGGCCTGGAACTCGGCGGTGCGGACTTCGTAGGAGCCGGCGGCGCTGGCGGTGGCGCAGTCGGTCCTGGACCTGGGGTCGTTGTCCTGTTCGCCGGCGTAGAGCGGGTTGCCGGTGCACTGGCTGGACACCGTGCGCAGGATCAGGTGGGTGGCGGTGGTCTTCGGGATGTCGAAGGACTTGATGATCAGGTCGGCGCCGCGCGGACGCGGGAGGTCGGCGTCGAAGGCGTTGTCGGCGCTTGTGTAGACCTTGGCGAAGTTCGCCGGATCGGCGCAGTCGGCGCCGGCGGTCGCGTCACACGCCAGGACCTCGAAGGCGCGTAGTGCGGTGAACCGGTTCTGCGCGACGGCCCCGGGCCCGATCATGGCGCTGACCTGAACCCTGCGGATCTTGACGGCCTTGTCTCCCGCCAGGTCCACGATGACGGAACGGCCGGCGACCGGAGCCCGCACGCCCCAGTTCGTCGCCTCCGTCTCGTCGATCAGCTTGGCCTGGTCGGCTCCGTCGCCGGTCGCCGCCGCGCCCGCCGCACCCGAGGCGTGGTTGCGGAACATCTGGACGGGGAGGTCCCTGACCTGGTTCTTCTTCAGCGTGAACGTGAGCCGCTTGTGCCCGAACCCGGGGGCCACCGCGATGAAGGAATACGTGCCGGGCACGATCTTGAAGGTCGCGCCGAGTTCGGTGGCGGGGTCGGTGTCCGCGACCGGGACCGCGCGGGCCTCGTAGTCACCCACGTAAAGGCGGATCGGCGCGCCCGCGTCGGCGGCTTCGCCCGCGGGGCGCAGGGTCACCGTGGCGTTGCCGCCCTGCGGGGAGGCGAAGCCGGGCTTGGGGTCGGGGTCGGCGGGCCCGTTGCTGGCCGCTCCCTCGCCAAGACCGTGCTCGGCGAACTCCTGCCACAGGATGTCCTGGTTCGCACCGCCGAACCGGATCCGGTCCGCGGCGAGCATCGCGTCGCGCATGTCAACCATGCTGAGGTTGCCGGCCGTCGTGAGCAGGAAGGCGTCGAAGTGCAACTGAACCCACCGGCGGTTGCCCGGGCACCTGTCGACCGGCTTGCGTCCGGCGGCGCAGGCGCGCTGGAGCTCCCGGGTGCCCTTGCCGTACCTGCCGATGAAGGCGTCCCGGACGTGGAACTGGGTCGCCGACCAGATCTCGCCGTCGGCGTGCACCTGCTGGCCGACCAGGTCGTAGGCGATGTCGCTGTAATTCAGCGGCGACTTCGACATGTCGTAGTTGCGGATGCCCCGCTCCGCGTCGCCGGTGACGTAGCCGCCGGTCACGTACGGTGTGTCGCCCCGCGGGCGGAACCCGTTCTCGAAGAGGTATTCCATGGCGAACAGGTCGGAGATGCTCTCGCCCATGGCGCCGGCCTGCGCCCCGCTGAGCCCGGCGTTCGGCCCGGCCACCATGCGGTTGGAGATGGCGTGCGTGTACTCGTGCCCGATGACCGACATGTCGAAGTCGCCGTCGACGCAGGGCGCGTAGAAACCGCCGGCCTGCGGCTGCCACAGGTACATGTTGGTGATCGGCGCGACGCCGTCCACCGGCGTGATCTGGTTGGCGTTGTTGCGGACCGACGCGACCCGGGCGCCCGCCTGCGCGTTGCCCTGCTCGGGGTCGCCGCCGAGGCCGCCGCGGTCGCCGTTGCCGGCCTGCATGTTCCAGGCCGTCTCGGTGAAGCCGAGCCGGTACGCCCAGTCGTGCATGCGGTTGTGCATCACGTGCAGGTTGGAGATCGCCGCTTCGAGGTCGGCCTCGCCGCGCTGGTCGAGCGTGGCCGGGTCGCACTTGGCGGTGAACCACTGGTTCTGCCAGGGGAAGCGGTAGTTCCGGCTCGGGGTGGTCACGTTGGGGCGCGTGCCGACGGACGTGGCGTCGCCGCTGGCGCGGTTCTCGTAGGTGCGCGCCGCGTTGCCGATGCTGGTGTTCGTCGGCGTGCCGGTGGCGTGGTCGACGTCCCACGCCGTGCCGGTGGCCGCGTCACCGCCGACGACGAGGTCGCACCCCGGCCCGGGGGCGGCGCACCAGGTCTGCCGCGTGTCGGCGGAGGAGTAGTCCGCGGGGGGAGTGGCCGGGAACACCGACCACGACGGGTTCTCCGGGTCGAACTGGTCGACGAGGTTCTCCCGGACCAGGACCTCGCCGCTGACGGCGTCCACGTAGGTGGTGTAGGCGGAGGGCTCGGCCTCCTGGCCGGCGGCGATCAGTGTGACCTGGAAGGCCCGGTGCACGCCGTCGGGCGCGGGGACCGCCACCTCGTCCGCCCGCTTGACCGAGGCCGTGGCGAGGTCGATCTCGCCGTCGCGGGCGGCGATCTCCAGGGCCCGCTGCGCCGTGATGGCCGCGGCGGGCGCCGCGCCCGTGTCGCGGGACAGCGTCGAGGAGGCGTACAGCACCTTGCCCTCGCGCACGCCCACCGAGACCAGGCCGTCGCGGCCGGCGGGCAGGCCGCCGAACCTCTGCCGCAGCAGCACCGCGTACCCCGCGCCGATCGGGTTGGCCGCGACCGTCTCCAGCGCGTCCACGGCGTCGGCTCCGAGACCGAACAGGCCGGTGTTGGCCTTCAGGTAGGCGCGGGCCGCCTGGACGGGGTCGGCGGCGAGCCCTTCGGCGAGCGGCTTGTCCGCGGTGACGAGGGCGGGAGTGCCGAGGTCGTTCCATCGGACGGTCGCGTCGGCGAAATTTCTGGCCGAAATCGGCGGTGCGACCCGGCCTTTCCTGTTGTCCTTATCCGGTTTACCGTGCCCGTCGCCCTGGACGGTCGCGGATTTCCGCGGTTCGTGGTGCTGATCGCCTTGGGCGATCCCGGCTGAGGAAAGGGCGAGGGCGGCCGCGGCGATCGTGACGATGACGGTACGTATTGGGGGGTGAGACGACGACACTCTTGCCTCCTGGAATGGGGACGTTGCTGCCATTGGCCGCGTCCCATCTGATGCGACAGTGGTAACACCAGACAGAAAGGCTGACAAGATCTTGCAAAGTGTCGAAAACAGGCATATACGTACCCGTTGAGGATCGCTATTCGATGCCCCCGCGGCGCGTAGAAACCATTGGTGACCTCGACCTGATCGGCGAACCCCGCCCGGCGAAGGTGGACGCTCACCGCCTCGGCCGGCTTGGCGGGGCGAGGCGGGCGGGGGTGAGATGCGCGGTGGGACGGGCCACGTGACTGCTCTCCCACCGGAGATCGTGTGAATCCTGGCGGGAGAGCAGTTCTGCGCCAGGTCCTGTCGATCCTGGCGGGTGAGCGGTCCTGCGCTTTCCGCCGCGTTTCGTTACTGAGTGATGGCCGCCATCCGGTTGGCCAGCTCGTCGAAACTACGGATGTCCTTCCACTGTTGCGGGTATCGGCCGAGGTCGACGAGGCCGCCGAGAAGTGGCGCGCCGCTGAGGCCGCTGGGCTTTTCGATGATCATGCCTTGTGGGTGGGGAGCCAGTGGCCGCACAGGAGCGGTCCGCTGCGCGTCCTGGACGCGGTCGGAGATCTTCGGAGTGTTGGTGAGGAAAAGCGCGACCTTCGTCCCCTTGGGCACCGCCCGCTCGAAGTCGGCCATTGATGTCAGCGGGGTTCTGCCGTCGAGGGTGTTGATCGGCCCCCGATCGAGGTCGACGTACACCCGCCCTCCTCGCAGGGCATGGTCGGCCTCAAGCTTCTTGAACGTCTTGTCAAGCCGGACCACCATATAGACCCGCATGTAGGGAGTGTTGCTCGGCTCGGTGATGAAGGTGGGGCCTTCCTGCCAGCCTTCGACGGTTCCTACCGCGGTGACCTTGACATAGGACTGCCGAGCCAACTCTTCAGGGGTCCTCTTCGGGGCGAAGTTGTAGCTGTGGCTGCGCAGCGGCGACAGGTCGAGGGGCATTGCCGCCTGCTTTGTCGCGTCGGATGTCGCCGCCATGTCGGCGTTGCCGCTGCCGCACGCTCCTGCCGCCAAGAGGGCAACGGCGACAGCCAGGCCCGCTCCGGCCCGTCTCAGGTGTCGTGTTCGCACGTCGCTCTCCTAGTTGTAGTAGGCGTTGAAGTCGCTGACGTGGTGGTTGCTATAGACGGTGTCGGCAGGACTCGGTTCGAACATGCTGCGACCGCCCATGCAATCCTGCTGGTCGATACCGCCCGGCGGGTGGTCCGCGTCATAGTCGCCAATGAATCCCAATGCGTGTCCGCCCTCATGGCAGACGAGCGACGAGTAGCCGTGTTCGTCGTTGGGGGCGTCCCGGCGGACGGCCTCGGCGACGAGCCATATGTGGTCCTGGTCGCATTCGCCCTCGTTGGAGGAACCGTCGTTCGGCCAGGCGTACTTGCAGAACGTCTCGCCGTACACACCGTCGCGCCAGCCTTCGAACCAGGCGATGTCGGTGCGGGGCGTGCCGTCGCTCACGGCGACGTCGCACGAGGAGTGGTAGGTGACCGCCGGAATGCCCGACAGGCGGGTGTCCATGTAGTCCATCCCACCGCTGATGTTGTCCTTCAGATATGCGGGCACGCTGCTGGTGTAGCAGTAGGAGACATTGCCGCCGTCCTGCGCTGACTGGTCGAAGTGGGTGATTCCTGCCGAGGACGGCGGCGCCAGGACCAGCCCCACGGCGAGGGCGACGAGCACGGCGAGTGTCCCGCGAACGGCGTGTAACCCTCTTCGCCTGAATCTAACTGTCACACTTGCTCCTTCTGTCGATCTCGACTGGAAATCGTGCTGATCAATATGGCGAAACATGTTCATCAGGTCGTTGACGATCTCTGCCCAGTCGTTGACGACTTGTGCCACGTCTCTCGGCAGGCATGATGCCGGTAATCGGCCGGGGATGTGCCGTAGGTGGCGCGGAAAAGGCGACTGAAGTGAGGGAGGCTGGTGAAACCCCACCGAGCCGCGATCGCGTGGATCGGCCGACCTCGTAAGGCCGGGTCCGCGAGATCGCGGCGGCAACGCTCCAGTCGATGGTGACGGATCCAAGCGGCCACGGTCAGGTCTTGGTCCCGAAACAGCCGGTACAAATGGCGCACGGAGATCTGATGGGCGGCGGCCACGGTATCGGCACACAGGTCCGGGTCGCCCAGGTGCTGCCGGATGAAAGCGCGGATACGCGTCAGCAGTACCTGACGATGGGTTTCCGGCGACAACGCGGCATTCGCTTCGAGGTGGTGGGCGCACATGGCCGCCACCAGGTCCACGGTCAGGGCCGACAGGCGGGAGACGTCGGCGGCGGTGTAGTCGGCCGTGTGCCGGGTCAGTGTGGTGAGGTGGCTCCTCAGCAGCGCGCCGATGCCGTTGTGACCGGGCAGGCGGGTGGCGAGGAGTCGGGCGAGGTCGCGTTCCGGAAACGGCAGTAACGTCTTGGGGATCTGAACGGTCGTTCCCTCCACGCTCTGCGCGTTATTGCTCACGGATCGAAAAGGCTGGGAAGAATCGCAGATCAGCAGATTCGGCGCCGGGGCGACGGCCTGACGGCCGTATTGTTCCATCGCGGTGGTGCCGCGCTGGGTGAGCATCAAAACGAGCGTCTCAGGGTCGGAGCGGCGGATGAGCCGCGGGGTGCGTACGGCTTGTACCGGATGGTGAGACATTCGTACCAGGTGCACCGCGCCGAGGTTGATCACACGAAGGGAGCCGAGAAACTCCGCTGCGTAGTCGCTGCGCATCTGAACGGACATCACCGACTTGGCAGATAGCTCGTGCCACCAGGCGAACCGGTCGGCGGCGGGCAATTCATCACTACACATCACCGTTTCGAGCAACGAACCTTCTCTCTGACCTCCGGCTGTGCGTTCGCCGAGTGGTCGCCCAGAAGCGGACGGTCGGTGTGCCGGCGAGTGACCGGGAAGAATCAATGAGTGATGATTCGGCCGATCCCCTTCCAGGTAGCAGGAAATGACGTGTCACAACCTGTTCTGATCGCGTTACAAATCATTCTCATATTGTGAACCATACGCGGGGGGCGATGGATTATGTCAACCTGATTCAGGTGCCGCGCCGAGGAGGATTTGTCCGGGCTGGTGGCCTGTGACCTGGTATTGTCTCTGTGCGGGCGACCCGAATCAGTGGTTTTAGGTGGCCCTAAAGGCCGGAAATTATACGTGTCACGGAAACAACAAATGGGAGTGCGCATCGTAAAAGTCCCGTCCCCTTTCGCCGTGCGGAGGGTTTCGGTGGCCCTGTGAGCTGTTTCCGTGACCCGACGTCACCTGGGCGGCTCATCGTGTGACCGGATTTCTCGACACGACATGCGATTTTCGCGGTGCCGCGGTTCTCTGTCATGGATCAGCGTGTGGGGGCCGGGGGGCGAGCTGTGGACGCCATGGCGTCGTCCCTCCGGGTTCCGGAGGTCGCCCCTCGCGCGGGCGGAGACTGTGCGAGGATTGCGGTGTTTGCGGTAGTACGTGGCGTGGCGGTTGGCGTATGGGAGACACGTGTCGCGGACGGATGAGGGGGACCGTGTCGCTCCAGGGATGAGCCACGAGCGGTTCGGGATGTTCGCCGACGCGGTGTTCGCCATCGCGATGACGTTGCTGGTCATCGAGATCCCCAGGCCCGAGGGCGGGGGCGGCGAGGGAGGCGACCGGATGGCCGCGGCCCGTGAGCTGTGGCACTTCCTGGGCGAGAACTCGGGCGCGTTCCTGGCCTTCGTGATCGCGTTCCTGATGCTCTGGGCGACCTGGCGTCAGCACCACCGGCTGCTCGACCAGATCACGCGCATGACCCGGTGGATGTCCTTCCTGCATATCCCCTTGCTGATCTTCGTGGTGCTGCTGCCCTACCCGACCACCCTGATCGGGGAATCGACGGCGAACCCCCTCTCTGTGACGCTGTTCGCCGGGTCGGAGGCCGTGCTGCTGCTCTGCCAGAGCCTTTTGGTGGCCGCCGCGGTACGCGCGGGTGTGCTGCGCCCCGGTACGGACACCCGGCGGCTGCGGGCCGTGTCGGTCATGCTCGCCGGGATCGCCGCGTTCTGGGCGCTCACCGCGGGGCTGGGCTGGCTGATGGAGGGGGTGGCGTTCCTGTGGATGCTGACGCCGCTCGTCGCGGCGGCGAGCCTCCGCGCGGCCCGTCGCCTCCTGCCTGTCGGCTAGCCCTTGGTGAAGCTCACCAGCGGGTACACCGGGTCCGGGCGCGGCCGGTCCTGGTCGGGCAGGGTGTGGAGGCCGGTGGTCAGGGCGGTGAGCGTGCCGGGGTCGGCCCGCTTTGTCCAGGGGAGTCGCCGGGTGAGGATGAGCTCCGCCCACCCGCGCGGGGAGTGGCCCTGGCCGTCGCCGGGGAAGGTGGTCCGGCCGGCGGGCGACAGGCCCAGGGCCGTGGCCAGATCGGTGACGCGGTCGTGGGCGTCGGACGGCGGCGGGACGTGGCGGGCGCGCACCGGGGCGATCAGGTCCGCCACGTCGGACGGCGTCACGTAGTAGGCGGCGTCCTTGTCGACCGTGGTGAGCAACGTGCCGCCGGGCCGCAGCACGCGCGCCGCCTCGGACAGGGCGCGGGCCGAGGCCGTGTGGTCCAGAAGGTGCAGCAGCCAGATCATGACGACGGCGTCCACCGAGCCGTCCGCGAGCGGCACGGCCGTGACGTCGCCGAGGGCGATACGGCCCGGCAGGCGGGCCGCGGCGAGGCGGGCCATGCCGTGCGAGAGGTCGATGCCGACCACCCGGGGCGCGGCGACGCGGGCGGTGACGATGCCGGTGCCGCACGCCAGGTCGGCGACCAGCGTGGCCCGCGACGGAAGCAGTCTCGTGATCGCGGCGGCGGCGCTCGCCGCCCGGGCGTCTCCGCCGCGCGTGCGGTCGTACGTGGACGCTTCGGCGTCGTAGTTCAGCACCAGGACATTTTCCCCGGTTCCCGGCGGACGCGCGGGGACGGCCTCACCGATCCCCGGGCGCGAAGGGCCCGGCGTCGCCGAACACCGTGTCGATGAAGGCGCCGTGGCCGGCGGTGATGCCGCCGTCCACGGTGAGCGTGTGGCCGGTTATCCAGCTCGCGTCGGACGAGGCGAGGAACAGGCAGGCGGCGGCGATGTCCTCCGGGGTGCCGAGCCGCCGCAGCGGGTACAGGGTCGTGACCCGGTCCAGGATCGCCGGTTCCTCGGCGACGCGGGCGTCCCAGAGGCGGGTGGCGATGGTGCCGGGCGCCACGACGTTGACGCGCAGGCCGCGCGGGCCGTAGCGGATGGCGAGGTTCTCGGTGAGGTTGATCAGCCCGGCCTTGGCGGCCCCGTACGTCTCGTTCCCGAACGCCCGTAAGCCGTTCACCGACCCGATGCTGACGACGTTCGGGTTCTTCCCCGAGCGCAGCAGGTAGGGGATCGCCGCCTGGATGCACAGGAACGGCGCTTTCAACGTGACCGAGAGGTCCTCCACGAACTCGCTCTCGGTGACGCGTTCGAAGGGCGTGTCGGTGGCGTGTCCCGGGCAGTTGACGAGGACGTCCAGCCGCTGCCATCTCTCGCCCACCTCGGAGAAGAACCGCCCGACGGACGAGGGGTCGGCCACGTCGACACCCCAGGACTCGCTGGATCCGCCGCGCTCCAGGATCTCGGCGGACACCTCGTCGGCGAACGTGACCGCCTCGTCCGCCACGACGACGTGCGCGCCCTCCGCGCCGAAGCGGAGCGACGTCGCACGCCCTATGCCGCGTCCCCCTCCGGTGACGACAACGATGTGGCCGTCGAATCGTCGCAGCGCGGACATGTCTCCCTTCCTGTTCCCTGAATCCGGCCGGAAGCCCGGGGCCGACGAGCGCGAAGCCGACGATCCTCTCGTCCGTGTCGAACGGGATCTACAAGGACGAGAGGGTAGCGGTCTGATCAGAAGAGGGTATAGCCGCCGTCGATCTTGACGATCGAACCGGTCATGAAGCTCGACGCGTCGCTCGCGAGGTAGATGACCGTCGGGCCCAGCTCGTCCGGCTCGCCGTACCGCTTCATCGCCGCGGGGTCCACGCAGTACGGCTTGTACTCGGGCTGGTCCACCGGCGAGGCCTCGGTCAGGAAGTAGCCGGGGGCGACGGCGTTGACCCGGATCCCGTAGGGAGCCCACTCGGCGGCGAGGGCCCTGGTCATCTGGTGGACGGCGGCCTTGGACGTCAGGTAGGAGACCTGCCAGCGCGGCTGGTTGACGATCTCGGCGGAGATGGAGCCGATGTTGACGATCGTCCCGCCGGAGCGCTCACGCATCCGGCGGCCGACCGCGCGGCTGCAGTACCAGACGCCGTCCACGTTGGTCGACATCACCTCGCGCCAGGTGCTGTCGGGGGCGTCGAAGGCGGCGCCGCCGATGCTGACGCCCGCGTTGTTCACCAGGACGTCGATCTCGCCGAACTCCGCGGCGATCGTCGCCACGGCCCGTTCGACGTCGTCCATGTCCGAGACCTCCAGGCGCAGGCCGTACGCGCGGATGCCGAGCTCGCCCAGTTCGGCGGCTGCGGTCTTGGCGGCCTCCTCCGTCCTGGCGGTCACCGCGACCGCCGCGCCCGCTTCGCCGAGGGCCTGAGCGATCCCGCGGCCGAGGCCGCGGTTGCCCCCGGTGACCAGCGCGGTCTTCCCCTCCAGTGAGAACTTCTCCAGAGCGTTCATGGGCCCTTCCAATCGCTCGTCATTTCCAGCGCAGCGTCATCGACAGACGCAGCGGATTTCCCGGCTCGACACGTGTGCACCGCCCGGTGGCCAGTCCGTTCACCGGGCCGGAGAGAGGTTCGACGCAGAACGCGTCGGGCATCGTCTCGCAGACGATCCAATGGGTACCGGTCGTCTCGACGCGCAGTTCCAGCCGGTCGCCCCAGCGGATCGCGGGCGGGCGTTCGACGCCGGTGAACGAGTCGTCCCACGGCCGGTCGCCTCCGCCGGGAGCGGTGCCCACCGGGATGCCGGAGTCGTCGCACACGTACCGGGTGCCGGGGCGGAAGTCGAAGTCCGCCTCGGTACCGTCGGCCAGCCGCCGCCGGAACCACGGGTGGAAGCCGGCGATCGCGGGCATGGCGCGCCTGTCGTTGGCGACCGTCACCTCGACGGTGAGGTGGTCCGGGCCGAGGTCGAAGCGCTGGCTCACCCGTCCGCCGAACGGCCACCGCTCGTCGAGGTCGATGACGAGCAGGTCGTCCTCCACCCGCCACGGACGGTCGAAGACGAAGCCGTGGATGGCGTGCGCGCCGAAGTTCACCGGGACCGACCGGTCCACGCCGTCGAAGGTGAACCGCCCGTGCGCGGTGCGTCCCACGAACGGCGCCATGACGAAGGAGCCGTGGAAGATGTCCGAGGGGCGGCCGGGCACCGGCGCCGTCGAACCGAGGAGCTCGTGGCCGTCCACGCGGAGGGAGACCAGCCGTCCGCCGTCACCCGGGTCGAGCGCGATCGAGGACCGCGGCGTGCGCATGCCGACGAGTCCCGCTCCGAGGTCCTCGAAGCGGCCCGCCGCGCTCACTTGACCGCCCCCGCCGTCAGCCCGGCGACCAGGTGCTTCTCGATGACGATGAACAGCAGGACCACCGGGACGATCGCGATGAGCGAAGCCGCGAAAAGGTACTGGTAGTTCGTCTGCGCCAGGCCGACGAACTGCTGGATGCCGACCGGCAGCGTCTGGAGCCCCTCGGTGGGGTTGTTGAACAGGGTCAGCGCGACCGGGAACTCGTTCCACACCTGGATGAACGAGAAGATGAGCGCGGTCACCAGGCCGGGGCGGACCAGCGGCAGGGCGATGCGGACCATGGTGCGCAGCTGCCCGAGACCGTCCAGCTTCGCGGCCTCCTCGATGTCGATCGGCACGGACTCGAACTGGCCGCTGAGCACCCAGATCGAGAACGCCAGGTTGAAGGCGGCGTTGGTGAGGATGATGGACCAGTACTGGTTCACCGCCCCCACCCAGACGAACTCCTGGTAGAGGCCGACGACCACCGACACCGGCGCGATCACCTGCGTCACCAGGACCAGCCTCATGAACAGCGCCCGTCCGGCGAACCGGTTGCGCGCGCTGTAGTAGGCGGCCGGCACCGAGACCAGCAGCACGAGTGCCGTCGACGCGACCGAGATGATCAGGCTGTTCTTGATGAACGCGGCCAGGTCGAGCTGCGTCCAGATGTCCGCCCAGTTGCTCCACATCCAGGTTTCCGGAAGGTAGGTGGCGGGCGAGGCGAACAGCTCCGTGGACGTCTTGAACGTCGACAGGAACATCACGACGTAGGGGGCGAGGAAGAACAGGGAGATCAGCAGCCCGATGACCGGCATGCCGACCGGGCGGACCGCGCGCCACACCCCGGCGCCGCGCGTCTGCCCTTCCCTGCGCCGGCGGGCCCGCGGGTCCCCGCGACGCGCGGTGAACGCCGTCCACTGCTCGCCCACCGGGGCGAGCAGGCGCGCCACGGCCGCGGTGAGCGGGCGGCGCCGGCCGTCCTTGGCGGCGATGGCGGAGAAGTAGAAGAAGATGACGACGCAGAGGAAGACGACGTTCAGCACCGACAACGCCGCCGCCTCGCCGGTGTCGAGCTGCTGCCGGAAGGCGATCTTGTACGCCCAGGTGATCGTGGTGTCCGTGCCGTTGCCGCTGTTGCCGCCGGTGATGACCCAGATGACCGGGAACGAGTTGAAGACGTAGACGACCACGAGGATCGTGGCGATCACCAGGGACGGGCGCAGCAGCGGGAACGTGATGCCCCAGTACGTGCGCCACGCGCCCGCGCCGTCGGTCTTGGCCGCCTCGTAGACCTCCCCGGGAATGGTCTGCAGCCCCGCGAGGATCACGTACGTCGTGAACGGGACCGTCACGATGATGCCGACGACGATGACGGAGGTGAACGCGTACGCGGGGTCCTGGTACCACCCGATGGGCTGCGCGATCAGGCCCAGGTCCATGAGCACCCGGTTGAGGATCCCGTTGCCGTATTCGAGGATGACGCGCCAGACCGTCGAGGTCATCACGAGCGCCGCCGCCCACGGGACGATCAGCGACCAGCGGACGAACCGGCGTCCGGCGAAGTTCTTGTTCAGGAACTGGGCCAGGCCGAGCGATATCGCCAGGGAGGCGCCGACGACGACGACCACCCAGGTCAGTGTGTGGAGGGCGACCTCCGCGAACGCCGGTTCGGCGAACAGCTCCCGGTAGTTGCCGAGGCCCGCGAAGCCGTGCGTGACGCCGGAGGAGTCGGTCACCATGAACGACGACCGCACCATGATGACGATCGGGATCACGATGACGGCGGCGATGAGCAGGGTCGCCGGCCCGGTCCACGGCATGGACCTCAGCGTCGCGCGGATCGCGGCGCCCCGCGTCGGTTCCTGTTCCGCCTGCGGGGAGGGCGTGGCCCGGGGTAGCACGTCCGCCATGGGCATTTCCACTTTCCTGACTGGGTGACTCGCGGCCCCGCCCGCCCGGTGACGCGCGGGCGGGCGGGGCCGCGATGGGATGGGTTACTTCCCGGCGGCGTTGATGGCGTCGAGGATCTTCTTGGCGTCGGCCCCGGGGGCGATGCCGGTGCCGATCTGGTTCTGGATGGCGCCCTGGACCAGGGGGAACTTGGGGTCCGTCGCCGGGTAGAACCGCGCGGTGGGCAGGAGCTTCAGGAACGGCGCGAAGTCGGCGTTGTCGGCCAGCGCGGTCGAGGCGCTCTGCGTCGCGGGCAGGAAGCCCTGGCTGGTGAGGAACCGCTGGTAGTTGTCGGGCTGGTACACGAAGTTGAGGAACTTGCTGACGGACTCGGTGTTCCCGGGGTTCTTGAAGGACATCAGGTAGTCCTGCACGCCGAGCGTGAACGGCGGGACGTCGCCGTTGACGGGCAGCGGCGCGACGCCGTAGTTCACGGTGGAGTTCCACTGCTTGAACAGCGCCGGAGCGAAGCTGGCTCCGGACATCATGCCCACCTTGCCGTCGGCGAACGGGCGGAAGACGCCGTCGGTGCGGTTGGTCTGACCGGCGTTGGCCTGGGTCACCTTGTAGACGTTCGTCATGCAGTTCAGGAAGTTCAGCGTGTTGACGTTGTTGGAGCTGTTGATGGTGAACTTCCCGGGTGCCGACTCCCAGTCGCCGCCGTTGCCCCACTGCCAGATGGACCACTCGGCCTGGCTCTCCTCGGAGCCGAGGGGCAGGCCGAAGCCGGTGTAACCGGCGGCCTGGAGCTTCTTCGCGGCGTCGACGAGCTCGCGCCACGTGGTGGGCGGCGCGGTGATGTTCGCCTTCGCGAAGGCGTCCTTGTTGTAGAACAGCGCCCGGGTGCTGGTGATGAACGGCAGCCCGTACTGGACGCCCTCGTACACGCTGGCGTTCTTGAACGCGGGGATGAAGTCGTTCTGGACCTCGGGGGACACCAGGTCGGCGGCGGGCTGCAGGATGCCGTTGGCCGCCCAGCCGGAGAACTTGTTCTGGTTGAGGATGTCCGGGTACTGCTTGGTCTGGATCAGCGTGGCGACCTGCTGGTCGATGTTGTTCCAGTCCACGATCTGGAGCTTCACCTTGAAGCCGGGGTTGGCCCCTTCGAACTTGCCGATCAGGTCCTTCCAGAACGCGGCCGTGGTCGAGGTGTAGGACCCCGCGACGAAGGTGATCTCCTTCTTCCCGCCGGCCGCGGGCGTGCCGGAGCCACCGCCGGAGGTGGCGGACGGCGCCGGTTCCGCCGGGGACGACGGGGCGGCGGCCGCGGTCGGGGCCGCCTCCTTGGAGACGAGCGCGTCGCACTTCTCCTGGGTGAGAGCGCTCGATTCACCCGTGGAGCCGCCGCCGCCGCACGCAGTAAGCAGAAGTGAGGCGGCGACCCCCGCCAGCAGGGGGACGCCGGGCTTCTTGACCGTTCTCTTCATAGGACACTCCAAGTCCAGGACAGGTGGGGAGACGCGAGCGACCGCAGACGGCTCACGCGCCGGCGACGCCGGGCGGTCGCGTTTGCCATGGGCTCAGCGGACTAGGTATGTACACCTTCATGACTTACGTGAAGAGTGTCAAGGGTAGCGAGGGGTGAAAAGTGACCCATTGGCAAAATCCGCAAACTGACCCACCCCTGTCACGACATGTGACACAAGAGGGGCATGATCAGTGTGGAGGACTGGGCGGAGATCCGCCGATTACACCAAGTCGAGGGCGTATCCGTCCGCGCGATCGCCACGCGCATGCGCGTCTCCCGCAACACCGTGCGCCGGGCGCTCGCGGCGTCCGAGCCGCCCAGGTACACGCGGACGGCGGCGGGATCCGTCGCCGACGCGGCGGAACCGCTGATCCGCGCGGAGCTGGCACGCGACCCGACGGCGCCCGCCACGGTCATCGCGGCGCGGATCGGCTGGACGCGCTCGGCCACGGTCCTGCGCACGCGGGTGCGTGAGCTGCGTCCGGCCTACCTCGCGGGGGCGCCGTCCCTGGGTGAGGTGCCTGCTGACCAGGCCGGACGGGGCATCGCCGGCGAACCTCCGCAGGGCGCCGCGACTCAGGCTCCCGGCTCCGGCGACGGGGCCGCCCGTCCCGGAAGGCTATTTACGCCGGGGGACGAGTCGTGTAGAACATCGTCCAGTAAGTGGACGAACTTGACGGCCGCCGACGGCGCGAGAGCAGAGAGCATCCGTGTTGACCAACCCCC
This sequence comes from Sphaerisporangium siamense, assembly GCF_014205275.1. Classification (NCBI taxonomy): domain Bacteria; kingdom Bacillati; phylum Actinomycetota; class Actinomycetes; order Streptosporangiales; family Streptosporangiaceae; genus Sphaerisporangium; species Sphaerisporangium siamense. Next base: position 320,213 of record NZ_JACHND010000001.1, on the reverse strand, counting down.
ACCACCCCGAGCGATGAAGCACGCAGAAGATCTCGCGGGGGATTCCGACGCGACGGCGTCCGGCGGCGCGTACCGGGCGCCGGCCCGGGCGTCCTCGGCGCCGCGGCTCATCTCTCCGACCGGCACCGGACGGCTCAACCGCAGCCGGCTCCTGCAGATCCTCTACGACGTCGGTCCCGTGTCGCGCGCGGAGCTGGCGCGCATCTCGGAAGTGACCAAGACGACGATCGGCACGATCGTCCAGCCCATGCTCAACGACGGCATCCTGATCGAAGGGCCGCCGCAGCCGAGCAGCGTGCAGGGCGGCAAGCCCGCCCGCCCGCTGTGGTTCTCGCCGCACGGCCGCCCGATCGCGTCGGTGTTCCTCGGGCCGGGCACCGTGCACACCGCGCTGGTGCGGCCGACGGGGGCGATCGTCCAGCAGGCGTCCGCGCGCTTCTCCGCCGTCAAGCTGGACCACCCCGCCATCATCGACCGGGTGGCGTCCTGCGTGGAGCAGGTGCTCCCCGACGACCGCACGGCCGTGCTCGGCGTCGGCGTCGCCGTCGGCGGCGTCGTCAACACCGACGAGGGACGCGTCGTCGAGGTGAACCTCGCGCCGAGGCTCGCCGGCCTGCGGATCGGCCCCGAGCTCTCGGAGCGTCTCGGCCTGCCCGTCCACATCGACCTCCACCCGCGCATCCAGGCCATCGGCGACCGCTGGTTCGGCTCGGGCCGGCGCATCTCGTCCTTCGCCTCCGTGTACTGCGCCGAGGCGATCGGCGTCGGCTTCGTCATCGACGGGACCGTCCACCGCGGCGCGGCCGGCGCGGGCGGCGAGGCCGGGCACACCATCGTCGACTTCAACGGCGCGGTGTGCCGCTGCGGGCGCCGCGGATGCTGGGAGACGATCGCGACGCACCGGTGGCTGCGCAGCCAGGCGAGCGCGATCGGGCTGCCCGGCGCGCGCACCCTCACCGCCGGGCCGCTGGCGCGCCTCGCCGCCGAGGACCACCCGGGCGCCCGCGCGCTGCTGGACCGCTACGCGCGCAACCTCTCGGTCGGCCTCATCAACCTGCAGCAGGTCCTCGCGCCGGGCCTGTTCATCCTGCACGGGGACGTCGTGGAGGGCGGCGAGGAGCTGCGCGCCCTGGTCCAGCGTTATTTGCTGGAAGGCACTCCGAGCCACCCCGGCGGCGAGCCCAGGGTGACCTTCGCCGACGTCGAGGACGACATGACCATGCTCGGCGCGGCGGGACTCGTGCTCTCCCAGTCCCTCGACCTGCTCGCCTGACGCCGGGGGCGACCTTCGCCCCCGGCGCGGAACCAGGTTCAGGCGGGCCCGGTGACGGTGATCCGGGCCTGCCGGGTCACGCCGTTGACCCGGACCGCGAGGGTGATCTCGCCAGGCCGGCGGGGCGTGAGGGTTCCGGTGGCGGGGTCGAACGCGGCGACGTGGTGGCCGCGGGCCCGCCGCGGGTCGCCGACGTGGACGTTCGGGCTCGCGGTCCACCGGGCGCTCACCGGGTAGGCGACCGGGACCGCGCGGCCGTCCTGGGTGAGCGTCGCCGTCACCTTCACCGGGGTTCCAACCGGCACAGTCGGCGGGACGCCGAGGGTCAGGGCGTCGACGTGCGGGCGGGTCTCGGCGGCCAGCCAGCGCGGGCCGCCGGCGAAGGGCAGCAGCCGGGCCGCGGCCTGCTCCGCGCGCGAGACCGGGTCGACGCCGAGGAGGGTCCAGCCGGTGAAGCCGCCCTCCGCGGGCCTGGTCGCCGGGGTCTTGCCCGCGTTTCCGTTGACCAGGTACGGCACGCCGTCCACGCGCGCGGCGTCGAACGTGCCGACGTGCCCGCCGATGAACGCCGCGCCCTTGCCGGTGTCGTGCTGGAAGCCGGCCAGCCAGTTCTCCACCAGCGCGGCCTCCTTGCGGTCGCCGAGCTGACTGCCTTTGGCCGGGGTCGGGTCGCGCGGCGGGTGGTGCTCGACCAGCACGACCGAGGTGACCCGGTCGTCGGACGCGGCGCCGTCCAGCGCCGCGCGCAGGCGTTCGAGCTGGTCGAACCCGCCGCCCCTGATCGTGCCGCGCGAGGTGTCGAGGGTGACGAACCGCGTGCCCTTGTGGTCGAACGTCCGGCTCGTGTCGCCGAAGTACTTCCTGAAGTCGTCGATGGCCGCGCCCATCACCTCGTGGTTGCCCGGCACGTAGACGTACGGCAGCGCGTCACCGACCTCCTCGTCCAGGACACGCTTGGCGAGCTGGAAGTCGGCCTCGGACGCCTCGTCCACCAGATCCCCGGCGATGATCAGGAAGTCGGGCCGGGCGGCCCTGATCTCGCGCAGGGTGCGGCGGGCGGCGGCGACCAGCGGGGAGTCCGGAGCGCGGCCCACGAACTGGGCGTCCGACATGACCGCGAAGCGCCACGGCTCGCCGTCCACCGAGGGGACGATCACGGGATCCTGGACGCGGGGCGCGGGCGGCGGGTCGATCGCCGGGGCGGCCTTCACGTACAGATCGTCCAGCAGCACCTCGGCCTGGTACTGGCGGTCGGCCTTCAGCTCGATCGTGTAGAACCTGCTGACCGTGACCGGCTGGGGCAGCGCCGCCGGCACCGGGATCTCCACCTCACGCCAGCCCTCCCACGTGATGTACGGGCCGTAGATGGAGTAGGACTTGCCGGTCGCGTCCACGGCCGTGAACGCCGTCCACTCGCCCTGGCCGTGCCCGAGAACCGAGACGCCGAACGCCTGCGCGCGCGTGGCCACCCCGAGCGGCCGCGGCGGGATGGCGTACGCGGTGCGGGTCGCGGTGGAGCGGGTGAAGTCGTAGGAAAGCCTCAGGCCCGGACCGTCCCGCCCCTCGGCGACGGGGGTGACGGTGGCCGTGCCGCGCGCCGAACCCGCCGTCCACTGCGCCGCGTCGTCGAACGTGGAGAGAACGGTCTTCGTCACGCCCACGCTGACCGCGACGGACGTGGTGAGACCGCCCACCGTGACCGTGATGAGCCCCGCGCCCGACTCCCGGGCCGCGCCGACCGTGAAACCGCCGCCATTGTCCGGGGTGACCTTCAGCAGCGTGGCGTCGTACTTCAGCCGCACGTCGGCGGGCTCGATCGGCGCCGAGTCGCCGTACCGGTCGTACCCCACGACGCCGAAGGACGCGGTGGAGGAGGCGTCGGCGTTCAGCGTCGGCTGGGTGGTGTCCAGGCGGACGGCCGGGCCGAGCACCTCCACCTTGACGTTCCCCTTGGCCCGGCCCGCGGACGCCGAGACGGTCGCGGCGCCGGGCAGGGCCGCGCGGAACACGCCGCCCGTGACGGTGCCGTGCGTGGCCGACCAGCGGACGGGTGTCCGGTCGCGTACCGGGCCGTACACCTCGTCGTACGGGGTGGCGGTCAGCGTGCGGGTCAGGCCGAGGAAGACGCGGTCGGGACGGCCCCCGGCGACCGGGCCGGTGCCGGGCGCGGCGGCCGGGTCCACGGCCGGCTTCACCCACACGCCCTGGGCCTTGCCGCTGCCCTCCGGGCGGTAGATGGCGAGGCCGTTGGAGACGACGCGCTCCTCGCCGTCGTTGGGCTCGTTGTCGACGCGCAGCCGGTCGGCGCCGGGCTCGCGGGTGACCATGGTGGCCGAGCCGCCGCCGTCGATCTCCACGCCGGAGCGCGCGCCGAGCGCCACGAGACGGTCGGCCATCTCTCGCAGCGTGGCGCCGCGGCTGTGGATGGTCCGGGTGCCGTCCACCGTGACCAGGAACATCTTCATGCCGTCCGCGGTGAGGCCGAGGGCCATGCGCGCGGCGACGGTCGTGTCGTCGATCGGCTGGGCCACACCGTCCTTGACGAGCAGGTGGTTGGCGCCGATCGCGGTGGCGAGCGTGGAGCCGTCCGAGGTCCTGGGACGGTAGGCGATCTCGATCGGGTCGCCGGGGGCGAGCCGGGCGAGCAGCGCGGCCCCGGCCTCCCGGCCGACCAGCGCGGTGGTGCCGGAGGGCAGCTCGCCCTCGCCGGGTCTGGCGGCGACGCTGACGACCTTGCCGCCGGAGACCAGCACCTCGGTCACCTGGCCCGCGTCCTGGACGGCGCGGGTGCGCGGGTGGGCGCCCCAGAGCGGGGTGTAGGCGCCGATGCCGTCGCGGGGCAGGTCCGGGCTGTTGAGGCGGACCAGCGGCGCGGGGCCGGCCTGGCCGGGCAGGCGCACGGTGCCCTCGAAGAGGATGTCCAGCACACGGCCCGCGCCCGAGGCGTCGAAGCCCACGGCGGTGGTGCGGCCCGAGGCGGACTTGAGCAGCCCGCCGCCGGAGATCGCCGGGCCGATCGGGGCGGTGGAGTTGTTGATGTCGAAGAAGTCCCCGTTGACGGCCGCCACGGCGCCCTTGGCCTCGGCCATCTGGGAGATCCTGCCGCCCTTGGCGATCCGGCCGGCGTCCAGGTAGCCGACGGTGGCGCCCTTGGTCAGGTCCACGGTGAGGGCGTCGGCCCGCTGCCAGCCCTTGGCGTCCAGGGTGTCGACCGAGTCCAGGCGGACGCCGGGGGCCACGGGGCGGCCGGTGCGGTAGGTCTCGATCGGGCCGCCCGGGGCCGCGGCGGTCCGTGCCGCCGGGCCGGCGGTTTCGGCCGTGCCGGGCAGGGGCGTCGTGACGGGGGGATAGGAGGAGGCGCGGCGGGCCTCCAGCGCGGTCGCCGCGACCGGGTCGGACACCGGGTCGGCGGGGGCCGCGTGCGCGGGAAGCACGGTGAGCCCGAGAACCAGGGCGGGCAGCAGCGCCGCGAGCGCCGCCCCGCGTCTCCGGTCCGGACGGATGCTGGACAGGGATTCCTCCGAAGGTCCGCGATCAATATCGACAGTGCGCAGTAAATCCGTCACATCCGGACAATTCCACGCATGTCCGGTGAACCTCAGACGACAAGATCCAGCGTCACGGGGAGGAGACGGCGTGCATCAAGCCCGCGGTCAGGGGTGACGGCACGGCGTCAGGGATGGGGGACGGCGTGTATCCACCCGCGGTCGGCGGTCAGGAAGCCGGACAGCATCAGCCCGGCCTCGGCGAGCTGGAACTCCAGTTCCTCGTCCGTGAGGCGGCGCTGCGTGAACGTCTGCGTCCACACCAGATCGCCCGTCTCATACCGCAGCGTGGCCCTGAACAACTCCGGACCCGGCCGTTCCAAGGCGGTCATCATGACCGCGCCGTCCTCCCACGCGCGGCCCTTGCCCACCCGCCACCGGGCGTACTGCTCGGGCGGCTCCCACCGGACCAGCACCGCGCCGTCCTCCCGGACGTGACGGCGGCACGTGGCCAGGAACTCGCGGCGCACCACGTCGTCGGGGACGTTGATGAGATAGGACGGCAGCAGGACGGCGTCGAAGAGCCGGTCGAGCCGCAGGCCCTCGATACGGGCCGTGATCGTCTCGGCGCCCTCGATGTGCGCCAGCATCTCGGCCGACTCGTCCACCGCGACGACCTTGTAGCCCGCCTCCAGCAAGGCATGGGCCAGACGGCCGGTGCCCGCGCCGAGGTCCAGGATCACCCCACCGGCGGGCACGACGGCCGCCACCACGCCGGGTTCACCCCCGGCCCGCATCCGCCGGTAGAACTCCACGGGCGACCCATCGGGCGTAATGACTCCCGGCCCCGTTCCACTGTTCACCTGAGCGCTCATGCGAGGAGATTAACCGAGTCCCCAGACCACGAAACAGACGCATTCACCAGATGGCCGGACGATGTTTTCCCGACCACTCGGCATTCCGGACGCGGGCTCCACAACCAGCAATAACAGGATGTCCATTAAGAAAAAGGCATTCCGCCTTCGATTCCGGATCTCTAGGCATCGCCCAAGGCTGTTACGGCTGGTCAAGCCACTCCTGGCTCCGGCCATCACCGCAGGGGCGACAACGCGGAACAACCGCCTCACCTCCGCCTCGAAGTCCGGCACCCTGACCGCGAAACAACATGGAGAAAAGCTTCACCCCAGGCAGTACCATCGCACGAGGTTGTTCCTGACCATCGACCGCGAAAAGGTCAAACCACAGAACTGCCTATATGCAGATCGGTTCACCCAGTCACGACCAACCAACCCCGTCCCCGACCCAAAAATCCGCGGCCGGCCCGACCGCCCATCGAACAGCCACAGCAGCTCGGCGCCCAACGACCCACCTTGTGTGACGAGGCAGACCCCAAACGATTCGATGACGGGGTGGTTGTGGTGGCTTGGGTGTGTTGATCCCACCCGTGCCGGGCCGTTGTGGCTGAGCGCCGCGATCCCACCCACCAACGCGCGCGTCACCGAGCGGCTCGACAGGCTGACCGTGTGCTGTTGAGCGGTGTGATGAGTAGGTGGCTGTGGTGGTCTAGGTCTGTTGATCCCGTCCTGCTGTGCCGTTGTGGCTGAGCACCGTGATTTCGCCTGTTGGATGCGCGTGTCATGGAGTGACTCAACACACCACGGCGCTGACAGCGCAGGCCAGCGACCGGCGGCCCATCAACCGCCCGCCAACCGCGCAGGCCTCGGGGTCAGGATGGTTGGTCGTCGAACAGGTGGAGGCGGTGGGCTGTGGCGGCGGCTTCGCCGCGGGAGGTTGCGCCCAGTTTGGCGAGGATGTTGCTGACGTGGACGCTGACGGTCTTGGCGGAGATGAACAACTCGGCTGCGATCTCGCGGTTGCTGCGGCCGGTGGCGACCAGTCGGAGCACCTCGCGTTCGCGGGCCGTGAGGCCCAGGCCGGTGTCGCCGGGCGGGCTGGAGGAGGGTGACGAGGTGGGCTCGTCGGTGAGGGGGAGACGGGCCCGGCGGGCGAGGGAGTCGATCTCGGCCGAGAGCGGGGCCGCGCGGAGCTCTTCGGCCAGGCGGGCCGCCCGGGACAGTCGCTCGGCGGCCCGGTCGCGATCTCCGGCGGTGATGGCGGCCTGCGCGGCGCCGAACAGCGCCCGGGCCTCGGCGTACGGCTGGCGCAGCGCCGCCCACGCGGCCACGGCCTTGTCCCACAGCGCCGACACGGCCGCCGGGGGGACCCGGCCTTCCAGCCAGGTGGTTGACAGAAGCTCACCCGGGGAGGGAAGGCCATCGGCGGAGGGCGGGCCGTCGCCGGTGTAGGTGGCGGGGGAGGGTGGGGTGTTGGAGGCTTGGAGGTAGCGGGCGGCGAAGGTTAGGCGTTGGGCCTCTTGGAGGTCGCCTTCTACCGGGAGTTTTGCGGCGATCAGGCGGAGTTCGGGGAGTAGGGGGCCGGCCGCTTCGGTGGCCGTGATGAGGACCGGCCAGACGTAGCGGGGGGTGGACTCCGATTCGTGTTCGCGCACGGCTCGCAGGACCAGGGCGTGGGCGTCGTCGGTGCGGCCCTGGGCGAGGCGTATCTCGATCTCGCGGCGCAGGTGTGGCAGCACGGACTGGTCGCGGTAGTAGCCGCGGGTCAGGACGTGCGTCGAGGCGTGGAAGAGGGACTCGGCGCGGCCGGTTTCGCCGCGGGCGAGGGCGATGTCGGTGGCGAAGCCTTGCAGGCTCGCGCGGTAGGGGGCGGGAGGCACGACCTCCAGCGCGCGGTCGATGACCTCCAGGGCCTCGTCCCAGCGGCCGAGCGACATCAGCGGCTCGGCCAGGTTGATCGCCAGGAACGCGCCGGAGGTGCGGGCGAGGCCGAACGCCTCGGCGTCCGCGATGCCCCGGCGGGCGACCTGCGCCGCCTTCTCGTGCCACCCGGCGCCCTCGTAGGCGTCGGACTCGGAGATCGCGACCCGCATGAGCGCGTTGTAGCGGTTGCCGCGGGTGGCGATCTCGCGGGCCAGGCTGAACGCGCCGGCCTGGTCGTGCATGGCGGAGTAGCGGCACCGCGCCCAGGTGAGCGAGGTGAGCGCGTGGGCCTCGGTCTCGGGGTCGCCGATCTCGCGGGCCATCGCCATGGCCTCCTCGGCGAGGGACTCCTTCTCGGCCCAGGCGTTGGGGTCGTGGATGACGCGGGCGAGGTTCTCCAGGACCTGGGCGCGCAGCCGGGACGGCGGGGAGGCGGGCACGAGGCGGACGGCGGTGCGCAGATCGTCGAGGTAGCCCTCGCGGCCGAGGTCGTAGCGGACCAGGCCGCGCTGGCGCAGCAGGCGGGCCGCGCGCACGGGGTCGGTCTCGGTGTCGATCTCCGTGAGCGCGGCCCTGGCGAGGGAGATGCCGCGTTCGAACTCGCCGGCGAGGTGGGCGACGGTGATGGTCTGGCGCAGGACGTCGACGTGGTCGGCGCCGATCTTCTCGGCGGCGTCGGGCACCCGGTCCCACAGTTCGAGCACGCGGGTCAGCATGCGGAGCTGCTCGTCGTAGGCGGTGGACTTGCGGGCGACGGCGGCGGCGCGCCAGGCGCTGAGGAGCGCGGAGGGGGAGTCGAGCGCGGCGTACCAGTGGTAGGCCAGCTCGATGGCGCCGCGCGGGTCGGGCAGGATGCCGGGGTCGCGCTCCAGGGTCTCGGCGAAGCGGGTGTGCAGGCGCACGCGCTCGCCGGGCAGCAGGTCGTCGTGGACGGCCTCGCGGATCAGCGCGTGCCGGAAGGCGTACCCCTCGCCGTCGACGACGAGCACGTTGCCGGAGACGGCCGGCCGCAGGGCCTGGGACAGCGCGGCGTCGTCGAGTCCGGCCACGGCGGACAGCAGGGCGTGTTCGATCCGGTCGCCGCCGGCGCTGGCGACGCGCAGCAGCTCCTGGGTGTCCTCGGGGAGGCGTTCGACGCCGACGAGCAGAAGGTCGCGCAGGGAGTCGGGCATGGCGGCCGCCTCGCCGCCGTCCAGCAGCGCTTCGACGAACAGGGGGTTGCCCTCGCTGCGGGCGTAGATGAGGTCGACGTCGAGCGTGGTGGGTTCTCTGTCGAGGATGCTCGCGGCCTGCAGGACGACCTCGCGCCTGCTGAGGCGGCGGACGTCCAGCCGCGTGACCCAGTCGATGCGGCTCAGCTCGGCCAGCAGCGGGCGCAGCGGGTGGGTGCGGTGCAGCTCGTCGGAGCGGTAGGTGACGAGGGTGACCAGGCGGGTGGTGGGGCGCTGGTAGCGGACGAGGAACGACAGAAGGTCGCGCGTGGAGCGGTCGGCCCAGTGGGCGTCCTCGATTATCAGGATGGTGGGCCCGATCTCGGCGAGGCGCTCCATGAGGCCGAGGACCTGCTCGAACAGCCGGGCCCGCGCCTCACCCCCGTCGTCGTCGGGCTCGCCGAACTCGGGCAGCAGGCGGGCGAGCGCGCGGGTTCTGCCGCCGGGCACCAGGGCCGCGACGCCGGCGTGGCCGAGGTCGCGGACGAGCCGGCGCAGCACGGCGGTGAACGGCGCGAACGGCAGGCCGTCCGTGCCGAGTTCCAGACAACCGCCGACCAGCACCCGGGCGCCGCCCGCGCGCTGGGAGAACTCGCGGATCAGCCGGGTCTTGCCCACCCCGGCCTCGCCGCCGACGAACACCGTGGTCGCCGCACCCTCACGCGCACGCGCGAGCGCGCGCCCGAGCGTTTCGAGCTCGCGCTCACGCCCGACGAACAGGGGGCTGACCATGTGCACCGTCACGCCTCCCAGGATGCCATCCGGTGACGACAAAACGGCGGTGTCGATATGTCCGAGATCGTCCGGCCGTCATGATCGCGGCCGGCGAGACGCGGGAACGGGCGGCCCCCGGGGCGTGATCGGGCATTGACGCCGCGCACGGAGGGCTCTACGATCCGGTGAAACTTATAGGAAACTTTCCTATGAATAACCCCCCAAGCAGCGAGTGGAGACGGCCGTGCGACGACCTTTCCAACACCTCCTTACCGCGGCGCTCGCCGCCGGGCTCGCCGCGGTCGCCGTGCCGGGCCAGGCCCTCGCCGCGCCGACGGTGACCACGCCCTCCAAAGCCCAGACGACGACCGATCACGACAACGACCGTGGGCGCGAGGACCGGTACAAGCGGGTCGCGTACTTCATCCAGTGGGGTGTCTACGGCCGTAACTACCACGTCAAGGACGTCGAGACGAGCGGCGCCGCCGCCAAGCTGACCCACATCAACTACGCCTTCGGCAACGTCGACGCCTCGCTCAAGTGCGTCTCGTCCGACCCCTGGGCCGACTGGCAGCGCCCGGTGCCCGCCGAGCAGAGCGTGGACGGCGTCGCCGACGCCGAGGGCCAGGCGCTCAACGGCAACCTCAACCAGCTCAAGAAGCTCAAGGCCCTCCACCCGGGCCTGAAGGCGCTGATCTCCCTCGGGGGCTGGACCGGCTCCAAGTACTTCTCCGACGCCGTCCTCACGCCCGAGTCCCGCCGCACGCTCGCCGCCTCCTGCGTCGACCTGTGGATGAAGGGCAATCTGCCCGGCACCCCGGAGGGGTCCGGCCGCGGCGTCTTCGACGGCATCGACCTGGACTGGGAGTGGCCCGGCTCCGAGGGCAACACCGGCAACATCGTCAGGCCCGAGGACAAGCAGAACTTCACGCTGTTCGTCGCCGAGCTGCGCCGCCAGCTCGACGCCTTCAGCAGGAAGAGCATCCTGACGGCCTTCCTGCCCGCCGCCGCCGCGAAGATCGACGCCGGCTTCGAGGTGCCCGCCGTGTTCCGCAACCTGGACTTCGCCACCATCCAGGGCTACGACCTGCACGGCACCTGGGACACGATGACCGGCCACAACGGCAACCTGTTCCCCGACCGCAAGGACCCGCGGCCGATCAAGTTCAGCGTCGACACGACCGTTCGTGACTTCCTCAAGCGCGGCGCCCCCGCCAAGAAGCTCGTGATCGGCGTGCCGGCGTACGGGCAGGGCTGGACCGGCGTGAAGTCCACCGGCAACGGCCTCTGGGCGCAGTCCGCCGGCCCCGCCCCCGCCACCTGGGCCGCGGGCACCGAGGACTACAAGGTCCTGGCGGCCAAGCCCGGCAAGCGGTACCACGACCTGCTCACCGGCGCCATGTGGTCCTACGACGGCAACGAGTTCTGGTCCTACGACGACCCCGCGTCGCTCACCCAGAAGGCCGCCTACATCCGGCTCAAGGGCCTCGGCGGCTCGATGATGTGGTCGCTCGACGGCGACGACACCAAGGCGTCCCTCACCTCGGCGCTCTACAAGATCCTGCGCTGACGGACCACAGACCGGGCCCGGCCTTCCTCGGGGGGAGGCCGGGCCCTCGCCTTTCCCGCTCCGGCCCACCGCGAGGTGATCGGATGCGCCGGGGGCATCATTGAAAGATGGAGATGCCTGCCGGTACCTGCACGTTCTGCGATATTTGCGCGGGCAGGGTGGAGGCCAGCCTGGCCTTCCAGGACGACACCACCGTCGTGATCATGGACGGCAACCCGGTGAACCCCGGGCACGCCCTCGTCATCCCGCGCGTCCACGCCCCCGGCCTGGAGGACCTGGCCGAGGAGGCCGGCGCCCACATGTGGCTGATCGCCCACCGGGTGGCCCGCGGGCTGCGGCGCAGCGGCCTGCGCTGCGAGGGCGTCACCATGTACCTCGGCGACGGGGAGGCCGCGCTCCAGGACGTCCCCCACACGCACATCCACGTGTTCCCCCGCTTCCCCGAGGACAACTTCGTGATCGACGCCGACTGCGAGCCCCGGGACCGCCGGTTGCTCGACCAGGAGGCGTGGGTGCTCAAGGAGGCCATGCGCGGGCTCGCGCTCGCGTCGCTCCCGCGCCACGCCCCCTCCGGCCGGTGAGAGGAGGCGTGGCGTGATGCGGGTGGCCGTACTCGGAATCGGGCACATGGGCCGGGCGATCGCGCTGCGGCTGCTGGGGCAGGGGCACCAGGTCACCGTCTGGAACCGCACCCCCGGCAAGGCCGCGGACGTGGTGCGGGCGGGCGCCGCCGAGGCGTCCTCGCCGCTCGGGGCCGCGCTGGGCGCGGACGCCGCGCTGATGTCGCTGTCCGACGACGCCGCCGTCCTCGCCGTCATGCGCGGGCTGATCGAACTGGAGGGCGACCGGGACTCCCCGGTGATCGTGGACACCAGCACCGTCGCCCCGGACACCTCGCGGAGCCTGCGCGACGTCGCCCCCCGGCGGCGCTTCGTGGCCGCCCCCGTCCTCGGCGCCCCCGGTGCGGTCGAGGACGGCACGGCGTCCGGCCTGCTCGGCGGGGAACGGCGGCTCGCCGAGACGCTGGAGCCGGTCTGGGCGTCGCTGTTCGCCACCCACTGGTACTGCGGCGCGGACCCCGGGAACGCCACGACGGTCAAGCTGCTCAGCAACTACCAGATGATGGCCGGGATCGCCGTCGCCGCCGAGGCGCTGGCCGCGGCCGAGGGCGCGGGGCTGGACCCGCGGCTGCTGCGCGAGGTGTTCTTCCCGCTGCCCACCATCGCCCCCGCGCTGCGCAACCGGCTCGGCCGCATGCTGGACGGCGACCACGACGGGTGGTTCACGACCCGGCTCGGCGCCAAGGACGTCCGCCTGCTCGCCGAGACGGCCGAGTCCCTGGGCGTCGTCCTGCCCATCGCCCGGCTGGTCGAGCGCCGCTACGAGGAGGCCGCGGCCCAGGGGCACGGCGACGACGACATCACGGCCGTGATCGAGCTCGTGCGCCCCCGCGAGCCCTGATCAGACGCGCAGGACCGCGGCCCCGTTCACCCGGTCCGCCGCCAGGTCCGCCAGGGCCTCGCCGGCCCGGTCGAGGGGGTAGGGGACGGTGGTGACGCTGAGCGGGCGCCGCGTCGCCAGCTCCAGGAACGCGCGGCCGTCCTCGCGGGTGTTGGCGGTGACGCTGCGCACCGCGCGCTCGTAGAACAGATGCTCCTCGTAGGTCAGGGACGGGACGTCGGTGAGGTGGATGCCCGCGATCGCCAGCGTGCCGCCCCGGTCCAGGGCGCGCAGCGCCACGGGGACCAGGTCGCCGACGGGGGCGAACAGGATCGCCGAGTCCAGCGGCTCGGGAGGAGCGTCGTAGGCGCCCCCGGCCGAGGCCGCGCCGAGCTCCAGCGCCAGCTCACGGGCGCGGGCCGAGCGGGTGAGGACGTGCACCGTCGCGCCCTGGGCGATCGCCACCTGGGCGGTGAGGTGCGCCGAGGCCCCGAAGCCGTACACGCCCAGCCTGCCGCCCGGGGGGAGGTCTGCGCGGGTCAGGGCGCGGTAGCCGATGATCCCGGCGCACAGCAGCGGCGCGAGCCGCTCGGCGGGGACGTCCTCGGGCAGCGTGTAGACGAAGTTCTCCGGCGCGGTGGTGTACTCGGCGTAGCCGCCGTCGGCGTCCCAGCCGGTGTAGCGGGAGTTCGGGCACAAATTCTCCAGGCCGCGCAGGCAGTAGCGGCACGCGCCGCACGTGTGGCGCAGCCAGGCCACCCCCACCCGCGTGCCCGTGGCCAGGCGGCCCGCCCCCGCGCCGTGACCGGCCACCCGCCCGACCACCTCGTGGCCGGGGACGGTGCCCGGCCGCCGCGGCGGCAGGTCGCCCTCGGCCAGGTGCAGGTCCGTCCGGCACACGGCGCACGCCTCGACCCTGACCAGGACTTCTCCCGGCCCCGGCTCCGGCACGGGCAGGCGTACCCGCCGGAGCGGCCGGCTCTCCATGGGGCCGGGCCGCTCCACGACCCAGGCGCTCATCGTCTCCGCCACGCGCCCATGCTCACACACGCCGTTTCAAATCCCTCCCACGCGGAAGCACTGGTGGCACCGGAACCTGACGAGAGGGGGCCGCCGATGGACGCCATCGTGCTGCTGAAGGACGACCACAAGACCGTCGAGGAGCTGTTCAAGAAGTTCGAGAACGCGGGGGAGCGCGCGTACAAGGAGAAGCAGCGGATCGTCGAGCAGATCATCCACGAGCTCACCACGCACGCCTACATCGAGGAAGAGATCTTCTACCCCGCCGCGCGCGCCGCCGTCCCCGAGACCGAGGACCACGTCCTGGAGAGCGTCGAGGAGCACCACGTGGTGGTCTGGATGCTCTCGGAGCTCCGGAAGCTCGAACCGGAGGACGAGCGGTACGACGCCAAGGTCACCGTCCTGATCGAGAACGTCCGCCACCACGTGGAGGAAGAGGAGCAGGAGTGGTTCCCGAAGGTGCGGGAGTCCCTGGGCCGCAACCGGCTGCGGGAGCTCGGCGAGCAGATGGAGAAGGCCAAGGCCGAGGCCCCCGCCGACCCGCTCGCCGTGTCCAGCGCCCGGCAGTAGGCGGCCCCCCGGCCGGGGATCACGTCGCGCCCGCGCGGCGACCTGATCCCTCGGCCGGGCCGTCAGGGGGTCAGACGGTGCAGGTCACGCGGGAACAGGGTGGTCTCGCGCACGTTGGCCGCGCCGGTCAGGCGGGCCGTCCAGCGTTCCAGCCCGAGGGCGAACCCGCCGTGCGGCGGCATGCCGTGAGCGAACGCGGCCAGGTACCCCGCGTAGGGCGCCGGGTCCTCGCCCCGCGCGGCCAGCGCGGCGAGGTAGTCGGCGTGCCGGTGCAGCCGCCGGCCGCCCGTGACCAGCTCCATTCCCCGGAACAGCAGGTCGAAGCTCTGCGAGAACTCCGGCGCGTCCGGGTCGGGATGGGTGTAGAACGGCCGCTTGGCCATGGGATATCCGGTGACGAACAGGAACTCCGAGCCGTGTTCGCGCCGCGCCCACTCGCCGAGCCGGCGCTCGTGGGCGGGGGCGAGGTCCGGTTCCCCGCGCGGGTCCTCGCCGGTGAGCCGGGCGATGAGCTCCTGGGCGTCGGCGAAGTGGATCGACGGGATCTCCTCGGGGACCGGCGGCGGCGTCAGGCCCAGCGACTCCAGGGCGGCCCCGGCGCGTTCGGCGGCCGCGGCGTGCATGCCCGCGACCGCCACGGTCAGCACCGCCATGACGTCCCGGTGGTCCGTCACGAAGCCCAGCTCGGCGTCCAGGCTGGTGTACTGCGCCAGGTGGCGGGCGGTGTCGTGCGGCTCGGCGCGGAACACCGGCCCGACCTCGTACACCCGCTCGAACACCCCCACCAGCGCCTGCTTGAAGAACTGCGGCGACTGGGCGAGGAAGGCGGGCGCGCCGAAGTAGTCGATGCCGAAGACGTTCGCCCCCGACTCGGTCGCCGAGGCGACGATCTTCGGTGTGGAGGTCTCCACGAAGCCGAGCCCGTCCAGCGCGGCGCGGAACCCGGCCACCCCGGCCGCGGCGATCTCGAACGGGGCGCGCAGCCGCGGGTGCCGTAGCGCGACCGGCGCGTGGTCGAGGACGGTCGGCAGCGTGCCGCCGACCACCGGCCGGTACAGGTCGAACGGCGGCGGCGCGACGGGCGCCGACAGCACCTCGATCTCCGGGCCGGTCACCTCGGCGCCACCGGGGGCCTGGGCGTTCGCGGCGACCGTGCCGGTGACGGCGATCACGGTCTCCTCCGCGAGCGCTCGCACGGGCTCCCTCAGCACGATCTGGGCGAGGCCGGAGCGGTCGCGCAGGACCAGGAACGAGACGGACTTCAGGTCGCGCCGGCGGTGCAGCCACCCGGCGAGACGGACACGGCGGCCGACGTGCTCGGGCAGGTCGGCGGCGAGGACGCGTGAGATCATCACAATCCCTTTCGGGTCGTGAGCGATCCCTTGGGAGCGCGGGGGAGAAGGGGACTCCCGGTGCCACCGCGCTTTCGCCGCCGCCTGGGCGGCGGCCTCGAAAGCCCTGTCACGGGGGCCGGCCGGCGGGGCATTGGGCGGGCCCGGGGCCGCGCCGTTCCTCCTCGCACTCGGGAGGGTCTTCACCCCGGGACGCGAGGCCGCCTTTCCAGCTACCGGCGGCTCTCTGGCTCGCGCGAACCCCGGAGCTACTCGTCTCCGTCATCGCATTGCGCCGGATCCTACCTGGTCCCCGCCGTGCGGGCCTCCGGTTATCGCGCCGTGCCGCGCCGGGGGACGGCGGCGCCGTAGGGGCACCCGGGAATTCGGGTGAGGGGTGGGGTGTGGGGTGCTTCGCGAGAGACGCGGTGTTTGTCTGGAATCAGGTGACGTGCGTCCCCTGCTGGGGACGCCGTCTCGGCGCCGCGGGTCGGAGGGCGTGGCATGGAGACGATCGACGTACGGGAGGCGGACCGCGGGAACAGACCCGAGGCCCCCGGTGAGGGGGCCGGGCTTCTGCGGCTGCGTGACCAACTGAGGCTGCTCGGCCTGAGCGCCGACCTGTGCCCCGCCGGGAGCGCGCTGCTGGTCCAGCGCCCGGACGTCGGCCTGCCGCTGTGGGTCTTCGTCGGGTACGGCGGCGCGTACTACTCGTGGCAGTCGGCCGAGAAACGGCACCCGGTCCGCGACGCCCCCGGGGCCGCGCGGGCGCTCGCCGAATACATCGGCGGAAGGGTCTTCCGCGCGCCCGCCTGCCCCCGGGGGACGGTGTCCCCCGGGGACGGGTAGGGGCCGGAGAAGCAGGCCCGGCCGGGTAGGGGTCAGAAGAAGTCGCGCGGCTGCTTCGGCAGCACCACGTCCTTCGGCCCGCGCCACCGCTCGGGCGCCGGCGCGAACTCCAGCGTGGCCGGCGGCGTGGCGTTCTGCACGGCCTCCGCCGAGGCGAGCGGTAGCCACACCTTGCTCGCCGCCAGGTCGACGGTCACCGTGGCCGCCGCCGGCTGGTCGGGGACCGTCAAGGTCCGGTCGCTCGCGGCGAGGATCACCGCGAGCCGGTGCCCCGGCTGCACGACGTAGTCGGCGGGCAGCGTGCTCCACGCGAACTGGTAGTTCCTGCCCGGGGTCAGCGTCTCCGTGGTCGTCAGCGAACGCCGGTTGCCGGCGTCCAGCCATCCTCTGGCCACGATCTCCAGGGGCCTGGTGGCCATCGTGGTCTCGGTGCGGCGGTAGCAGCCGTCGTCGTCGGCGGTGCTCTCGCCGTGGCAGCTCTCCTCGGCGAGCGTCCTGATGCCGCTCCCGGGGCCGTAGTGGTCCACGCGCAGGTCGTCGCCGTAGTCGACCACCAGGGCGGTGAGGTTGGCGTCCGGCCGGTCCAGCTTGGCGCGGATGTCGACGACCGGGGTGCCGGAGAACCGGACGGCCCGCTTCAGCGGCGGGGTGAGGAACACCAGCCGGTTCGGCGAGGAGGCGGTCGGGTCGGAGACCATGCGGTCCTCGGTCTGGGCCGGGTCGTCGGTGAAGCTCAGCGTCGAGCCCTTGGGGGCGGGACGCAGGCCGAGGCCGCCGCCCTGCCCCTCCTCGCCGGGGCGCAGCCACAGCGGCACGTCCAGCGACCGCGACGGCCAGTCCGGCAGCTTCACCCACTGGCCGGAGGCGAGCTGCAGGTCCGCCTTCGGGCCGCGGGCCGCGTCGTTGTCGATCTTGTAGAGCCAGCGGTCGAACCAGCCGTGCAGGGTGTCGATCCACTCCTCGCGCTTGTAGTCGAACGGGTCCACGTGCCCGTACTGCGACAACCACAGCTTGCGGGGCACCCCGCGCCTGGCCAGGGCCTGCCAGTAGGTGCTGAACTCGTCGGGTTTGACGTTCATGTCGCCGATGCCGTGCACGGCGAACACGCTGGCGCGCACCTTGCTCACGTCGGCGAGGCTGCCGGACAGGTAGTTGCGCTCGTCCCAGAAGGCGTTGTAGTTGCCGGTCACGTCGTCCTGGCCCTCGTGCAGCGCCTGCCGCGTCGCCGCGCACTTCGCGGGCGGGTCGGTGTCCACGTAGTCGGCGAGCCAGGGCATGTAGTCCTCGCTGTACCTCACGCCGTTCATGCGCTGGTACCGGTACCAGCTCGTGATCGCGGAGATGGGGACGATCGTCTCCAGGCCCTTGACGCCCGTGGCGGCGACCGCGTTGGCGAGCGTGCCGTCGTAGGACTTGCCGATCATGCCGGCCCTGCCCGTGGCCCAGCGCGCCGTCACCGGGGCCCCGTCGGCGCCGTAGGCCGTGGCCCGGCCGTTCAGCCAGTCGATCACCGCCGTGCCCGCGGCGATGTCGGCGGCGGCGCCCACGTCCGGGCAGCCGTCGGACCTGCTGGTGCCGACCATGTCGACCAGCAGGACGGCGTACCCGCGGGGCACGAAGTAGTTGTCGTAGAACAGCGGGAACTTCACCGGGCGGCCCGCGTCGTCGTACCGCTTGCGCTCGGACTCGTTGCCGCGCCCGACGTTGTCGTAGTACGGGCTGTCGTCGATGATGGCCGGCACCTTGAGGCCCCGGTCGGTCTCGCGGGGCCTGATGATGTCGACGTTCGCGCGGTCCTTCCTGCCGTCGCCGTCGCTGTCGACGGTGGTCTCGACGCTGACGTGCTCGCGGATGGCGTCGGCGTAGGAGAAGACGGATTGCGTCCTGCCGTTCACGACGTCGATCGCGGGGGTGGCCTGGGCGGACGCCACGCCGCCCGTGGTGGCCGTCAGCGCGAGAGTGACGCCGACGGCCCAGAGCAATCTTGTTGATTGCCGCAAGGGGTGCCTCCGGGGGGATCAGCACGGATCATGTATCGCAACAGTTATCCCACCGGACAAATTATGTAAATACCGACACATCCGTATATGTATGGCCGGAATCGGACGCTCTACCGGCCCCGGAGTCGTATCGCGGCCTCGATGCGCAATCCCACCCCGACCACCGCGAGGATGAGCACGCCGCCCAGCAGGGGAAGGGGGATCTCCCGCGCGCCCAGCAGAGAGATCACGATGAGGGTCAGTCCCGCCACCAGGGCCAGGGTGCCCAAGGAACGCACGGTCCGGGCGTCGCGGATCGACTCGGGGCCGGAAACGCCGCCCACGTCGTCCGAAGGGGATGTGCCCGGATCGCTCATGGCCCGAAGCATGGCATATCCAGAAATTTCATGAAAGCCAATCTTCCACGCTGAATATGAGTCATGGGACTTCGTGGGACGGCCGTCTTGTGGACGGCGGAATCGTTGTCCACAGGCGGGCCTTTGCCGCCCGGACGGCCCCGGACGGGCTCGTAAACTGGCGCGGTGACTTCCCCTGATCCCGGCAGCCGGCCCGACGACGCGCTCGGCGTGCTGAACCGCGTCTTCGGCTATCCCTCCTTCCGCGAGGGCCAGCAAGAGATCATCGAGCACGTCGTCGCGGGTGGCGACGCGCTGGTGCTCATGCCGACCGGCGGCGGAAAGTCGCTCTGCTACCAGATCCCCGCGCTGGTCCGCGAGGGCGTCGGCGTCGTGATCTCGCCGCTGATCGCCCTCATGCAGGACCAGGTCGACGCCCTCATGGCCCTCGGCGTGCGCGCCGGGTTCCTCAACTCCACGCAAGATCACGAGGACCGCCGTCTCGTCGAACAGGCGTTCCTCGCCGGCGAACTGGACCTTCTCTACCTCGCGCCCGAGCGCCTGCGCCTGGAGTCCACGCTGTCGCTGCTGGCCCGCGGCGAGGTCTCGATCTTCGCCATCGACGAGGCCCACTGCGTCGCCCAATGGGGCCACGATTTCCGTCCCGACTACCTCGCCCTGTCGGTGCTCCAGGAACGCTGGCCCAAGGTGCCCCGCGTCGCGCTCACCGCGACCGCCACCGAGGCCACCCGGCAGGAGATCGCGGCCCGGCTCGGCCTGCGCGAGGCCCGCCATTTCGTCGCGAGCTTCGACCGCCCCAACATCCAGTACCGCATCGTCCCCAAGGACGAGCCCAGGCGCCAGCTCCTCAAGCTCCTGCGCCAGGAGCATGCCGGCGACGCGGGCATCGTCTACTGCCTGTCCCGGGCCTCCGTCGAGAAGATCGCCGAGTTCCTCGTCCAGAACGGCATCCAGGCTCTGCCCTACCACGCCGGGCTCGACTCCCGCACCCGCGCCGAGAACCAGGCCCGCTTCCTGCGCGAGGACGGCCTCGTCATGGTCGCGACCATCGCCTTCGGCATGGGCATCGACAAGCCCGACGTCCGGTTCGTCGCCCACCTCGACCTGCCCAAGTCCGTCGAGGGCTACTACCAGGAGACGGGCAGGGCCGGGCGCGACGGCCTGCCCTCCACCGCCTGGCTCGCCTACGGTCTCGGCGACGTCGTCCAGCAGCGCAAGCTCATCGACACCTCCGAGGGGGACGACGCCCACCGCCGCCGCCTCGGTGTCCACCTCGACGCCATGCTCGCGCTGTGCGAGACCATCGAGTGCCGCAGGGCCCGCCTGCTCGACTACTTCGGGCAGCAGGCCACCGCCTGCGGCAACTGCGACACCTGCCTGAACCCCCCGAAGTCCTGGGACGGCACGATCGCGGCGCAGAAGCTCCTGTCCACGGTGTACCGGCTCCAGCGCGAGCGAGACCAGAAGTTCGGGGCGGGCCAGATCATCGACATCCTGCTCGGCAGGCGCACCCCCAAGGTCAGCCAGTTCAGGCACGATTCCCTGACGGTGTTCGGCGTCGGCACCGAGCTGAGCGAGCCCGAGTGGCGCGGCGTGGCGCGCCAGCTCATCGCTCAGGGCCTCCTCGGCGTCGAGAGCGACTACGGCGCTTTCGTCCTGACCGAGGCCAGCGGCGACGTGCTCGGCCGCCGCCGCGAGGTCCTGCTGCGCCGCGAGCCCGAAAAGCCCGCCCGGCCGATGGCCGCTCCGGGCACCCGTCGCCCGGATGAGCCCGACGCGCGGGGGCCGGGTGATCCCGGCAAGCCCGCCCGCGCCGCGAAGGCCCGCCGGGCGGCCTCGCCCGCCGCCGAGCTCGACGAGGCCGCCACCGCCGTCTTCGAGCGCCTGCGCGCCTGGCGCGCCGCGACCGCCAAGGAACAGGGCGTCCCCGCGTACGTCATCTTCCACGACGCCACCCTGCGCGAGATCGCGGCCACCATGCCGTCCTCCCTGGCCGCCCTCGGCGAGATCAGCGGCATCGGCGAGAACAAACTCGCCAAATACGGCGATCAGGTCCTCGCCACCCTGACCACCCCCCACCCCACCCAACCCACCCTCGACGCCGAACCCGACCTCGACGCCGAAGCCTCCCCGGACACCGAAGCTCCCCCCGACGCCGAACCTCCTCTCGATACCGAACCCTCATGACGGTTGGGGCGGGTATTTCCGCTGTGACCTGGGGTGGTGGTGTGGGGGGCGGGGGTAATGTCCTGGTATTCCTATGGTTTGGGTAGGTTGAGGGCGTGGAATTCGACTTCACCATGGCGATCGGATCTTTTCTGGTCGCCATCGTCGTGGGGCTGACCGGCATGGGCGGGGGCGCGTTGATGACGCCCATGCTGGTGACGTTCTTCGGCGTGCCGCCGCTCGCGGCCGTGTCCAGCGACCTCGTGGCCGCGGCCGTGATGAAACCGGTCGGCAGCTTCGTCCACCTGCGCCGCGGCACCGTCAACCTCAAGCTGGTCGGCTGGCTGTGCGCGGGCTCGGTCCCGGCGGCGTTCTGCGGCGTTCTGCTGGCGAAGGCGCTCGGCGACGGCGAGGACGTCCAGAGCGTGATCCAGAAGGCGCTCGGCGTCGCGCTGCTCATCGCGGCGGCGGGGCTCGGCATCCGGGGCTACCTCGCCCTGAGGGACCGCGCGGAGGGACGCGCCACCCCCGGCGCCTCCCGCACCGCGCTCCCCGGCGAGCCGGCCGCGACGGGCATCCCCGAGGTGACCATCCGTCCCCTTCCCACCGTCCTGGTGGGCATCGTCGGCGGCCTGGTGGTCGGGATGACCTCCGTGGGGTCGGGTTCGCTGATCATCGTGGCCCTGCTGGGGCTGTATCCGGTGCTCAAGGCCAACCAGCTCGTCGGCACCGACCTGGTGCAGGCCGTGCCGCTGGTGATGTCCGCGGCGCTGGGGCACGTGCTGTTCGGGGACTTCCAGCTCTCGGTGACGGCGGCCCTGCTCGTCGGCTCGATCCCCGGGGTCTACATCGGCTCGCGCATCTCCTCCCGCGCCCCCGGCACGCTGATCCGCCGCGTGCTCGCGTTCGTCCTGCTGGCCTCGGCGCTGAAGATGTTCGACGTCAGCACGCTCGCCACCGCCTGGATCCTCGTCGGCGTGCTGGTCGCCACCCCGCTGCTGTGGATGTTCCTGCGCACCCGCCACGGCCTCCCCGCGTTCCCGTGGGGCGCCGCCGCCACGGACGCCGCCTCGCAGGACGCGCGCAGCTCCGTGAACCCGGGCGAGAAGTGACCGGACGCGCCGTTCCTCGCGCCCGGGGAGGCGCCGAGGCTCAGAGGAGGGTCATCTGGCCGGACGGGGCCAGGGGGTCGCGGTGCTTGCGGAGGTGGCGCCAGGCGGGGAGGTCGTCCAGATAGGACCAGCTCAGCCGGTGATGCGGCGTCGGGCCGGACTCGGCGAGCGCCCGCTGGTGGGCGGGAGAGGGGTAGCCGGCGTTCTCGGCGAACCCGTACGCCGGGTGGCCGGCGCCGACGGCCTCCATGAGCCGGTCGCGGCGCACCTTGGCCAGCACCGAGGCGGCGGCCACCGTGACCGACCGCTGGTCGGCCTTGACCTCACACCTCACCCGCCACGCCCCGCGCAGGAAGTCGTGCGCGCCGTCCAGGATGACGACGTCCGGGCGCCGCGGCAGGGACGCGAGCGCGCGTTCGGCCGCGCGGCGCAGCGCCTCGGTCATACCGACCTCGTCGATCTCTTCGGCGCCGGCCTCGCCGAAGGCGTGGCAGGAGAGCCAGCCGGGCAACGCCTCGGCGAACGCCTCGCGATGGGCGCGGGTGAGCAGCTTGGAGTCGGTGAGCCGCACCGGCCGCCCGCCCCGGCCGGGCGGCTCGGGCGGCGCGGACAGGTCGGTGACGGCCGCGCAGACGACCACGGGCCCGGCCCACGCGCCGCGGCCGACCTCGTCCACCCCGGCGATCACGGTCGATCCCGCGGCGCGGAGCTCCCGTTCGATCTCGTACCCGGCCTCGCGGCGAGGCGCGGCCCTCCTGGGTCCCTCGGTGGCCTCCAGGCCGGGGAGGGTCGCGGGGGAGGGGTCCTCTGGGGCGCGCGGGGTCGGCATCGGATCATCATCGCAGGCCCGGCGGCCTCGCATCGGCCGGGCACGGGAACTTCACCGTGCCAGGGGCGGGTGGGTGAGGACCCGGAAGGCGGAAAGGGCGAGGCCCGGAGCCGTCGCGGCTCCGGGCCTCGGGTGGGTGTGCGGAATCGAGGTTCTCAGGGGGCGCAGCCGGCCAGGGACGCCGGCGGCGGGGTGGTGGTGGGCGGGCCGAAGAACAGCTCGGCGCAGTCGCCCAGGTAGCTGCTGTTCTCTTCGGCGATGTAGTGGCCGGAGTCGGGGACGACGACCGGCCGGACGTCGTCGGCCACCAGACGGAAGGAGTCGGCGACGCCGGGCCCGAAGGACGCCGCCCCGCCGAGGGCCAGCACCGGCTGGGTGAGCCGCCGCGAGGCGTTGGCGGTGTTGTTGGTCCCGTCCTCGGCGAAGGCGCGGTAGTACTCGTAGCCCGCACTGCGCTTGGCCGGGTCCGCGTACGCCCGGTAGTAGGTGTTCTTGTCGATCAGCTCGGGATGCTGGCTGAAGCCGAACATGAAGCCCAGGTAGGTCGGCACGTCGTCGTTGTCGAGGATGCTCTCGGGGACCGGGGCCGGCGCCATGTTGAACTTGAAGTGGAAGCTGATGCCGTACAGGTTCTCCAGGCCGAACCCGGCGAGCGGCGTCTCCAGCACGGCGAGCTTGGTGACCTCGTTCGGGAAGTCACGCGCGTAGGGGTAGGCGATGAGGGCGCCGAGGTCGTGGCCGATCAGGCCGACCTGGCGGAAACCGAGCTTGTTGACGGCCTGGCGGATGCGCTTGGCGGTGGTGGCCTTGTCGTAGCCGCCGCTCTGCGCGGTGGAGTCGCCGAGACCCGGCAGGTCGAACGCGATGACGGTGTGCGTGCGCGCGAGCTCCGGCATCACGTTGCGCCAGATCCACCACGTCTGTGGCCAGCCGTGCAGGAGCACGATCGCGGGGCCGGATCCGCCGCGCACGTAGTGCAGGGTGGAGCCGCCGTCCACGGCGACCCTGCCATGGGTGAAGATCGGGGAGAAGCGCGCCTGGCCTGTGGACGGCTCGCGCGGCGCGGCGCTGGCGCCCGCGCCCGCGGTCATGGCGAAGAGGGCGATCAGCGCGACGGCCATGGCGCTGAGCACGCGCCCGGCCCTCAGACGGCGGGTTCTCGATGCTCGCCCGGCGTCGCGCGGGATGGTGTTCTCCGGCGGCATAGCAACTTCCTTTCCGTGGACCCCGTGGACCACTGGCCGGTCCGGCGTCGAGCGTCGCGAGTCCACTTGGTTGGCGCACCGAACCCCGGCCGCGGGCGCCTGCGCGAACGACGGCGAAGCCGGACGGTCACCTGAGGTGACCGTGTGGTCCGAAATGAAGCCTGCACCCCGCACGACGGCGGCGTCTTCTTCGAGCGTGCTATTCACATCGACACCCTCGGTCACAGCAGAGTCAGTGTGATCAGTTGACAGGACGCGGGCTGCGGATTCGCCGCGCCGGGGGCGGACGCTGGGTAGCGGCCATGCCGAAATATCCGTACAAGTCCCCCAACACCCCACCCCTACGGCAGGACGGCCCATCAGCGTGAGCATGTGAACACGCCGATCACGGGATGCGCGCCCGACAGGCTCACCTCGATCGCCTCGCGCAGCTCGAACCCCGCCGCGTCCGGGGCCGCCATGCGGGCCGCCGCCTCGGGGGCGTGCAGCAGCGCCACCACCACCCCGCCCGGGGCGACGACCCTGGCCAGTTCCTCCCACAGCGCGCGGTCGCCGCGCGACAGCAGGCCCGTCGCGCGGACCTGCCGCCCCCACGGCGGATTGACCAGCACCCGGTCGACGTGCCCGGACGGCAGCGGCAGGCATCCCGCGTCCGCGACCGCCCACCCGAACCGCGTGTCCCGCGCCGCGTTGCGCGCCGCCGCCCGCACGGCCTCCGGATCGTGGTCGACGCCGAGCAGGCGGGGCCGCGCCGCGACCGCGCGCGCCTCGACGAGCAGCGTCCCGGCCCCGCAGCAGGGATCGAGGACGGTACCGGCGCCGTCCAGCCCGGCGAGGCGCGCCATGGCGGCGGCGACGGGCGGGTGCAGCGTGCCGGTCACCGACGCCCGCTTGTACGGCCTGCGGTGCAGCGGGCGCGCGGCGATCCGCACCGCGAGCGTCGCCCGGTCGTCCTCGATGGCGACCCGCCACGACAACGTGCCGGGCGGGGGCGCGCCGCCGCCGCGCCGGGAGTGGTAGCGGGCGCCGAGCGCGCGGGCCAGCTCCGTGCCGACGGCGTCCTCGACGTCGTAGCGCGTGTAGGCGCGGCGGCCCAGAAAGGACGCCGACACGTCCACGCCGGTGGTCCGCCCGCCGCCGCACCGCGCGCGCAGCGCCAGCGCCTCCTTCAGGCCGGCCTCGCGCACGGCGTCCGTCAGCCCGGCGAGGGACGCCTTGGACGTGCCGAGGCCGGCCGCCACCGCGGCGAGCACGAAGACGTCGTCCGCGGTCCGCAACCGCAGGACGTGCGGCCCGGGTTCGCGGACCCGGAACCACACCTCGCGGTGACGGAGGCGTGTGACGACGCCGAGGCGGCCGATCTCGGCCGCCAGCAAGGGCTCGATGCCGCGCGTCGCGCGCGCGAGCAGGGACGGCCCGGGGGAAATGTTCGCACGCGTGATCGCGTGGTTGCGCACCTGTTCTTCTCCCACGTCGCGACCCGGGGCGGCGCATCGCCGTCCCGCATCGCCGGCGGTGGGTCACGCCGCGGCCCGCCGGCGGGTCGTCAGCGCAGGTGGAAGAAGAACACGGCGCGACCGTACCGGCCACGGCACGCGCGCGCCACCGGTTTACGCCCCGGAACGCCGCCCGCCGTACCGCCGCATCGGTCACCGGGGCCGGTCGTCCGGGTGGCCTGGGTAGCATGAGACTGCGCGGACGTGCCGGATGCGAGGGTTGGGGGCATCTCTCATGACAGAGCGCAAACCGCCCGGGGTCAGCTTCGAGTCGTGGATCGACCGGCAGATCAGCGAGGCGATGGAGCGCGGCGAGTTCGACGACCTGCCCGGCGCGGGCAAGCCGATCCCCGACATCGACAAGCCCTACGACGAGCTGTGGTGGGTCAAGCAGAAGCTGCGCCGTGAGGGCGCGTCCATGCTGCCGCCGACGCTCGTGCTGCGCAAGGAGGCGGAGGACGCGCTCGCCGCCGCCGCGCGCGCCAGGTCGGAGGCCGAGGCGCGCGAGATCGTCGAGGCCGTCAACGAGAAGATCCGCAAGGCCATCAGGACGGGCCTGTCCGGACCGCCGCTCAACCTCATGCCCTTCGACGTGGACCGCGTCGCCCGGGAATGGCGCGAGCGGCACCCGAAGTAGCCCACCTGACCCACGTCGCCCAGCCCGGCCTGGCCCGTCTGGTCCACGTGGTCAGGAGCCCAAGCTCGTCTGGCGCTCGCCGCGGTCGACGGTGATGGTGATGCGCCAGGGGGTGGCGTAGCTGACGACGGGCTGTCCCAGCATCTCGCCGACGTGGTGGGCGACCTCCTGCCAACGCCGCCGGTCCTGCTCGGTGTCGGCGGACACGCTCACCGAGCCCTTCGTGAGGATCATCTCCCGCACCCATTCGCTCATGTTCCGCTGGAACCGCACCTCTTCCTCAGAGGTGAGCGGCATGGGCGTGTAGCCGCGGGGCATGGGGTCGGCGCGGTGTCCCTGGGTCATGCGGGCCAGCGTACGCCGAGGTGGCGCGTCTCCGCGCGGTGTTCCTGGGCAGATCCGGACAATCCCGGCCTTGGTCGGGCGTCCATGGAGGGAAGCGGACATAAGTGCATTCTGTTCATAGAGCCCTCTTTTATGTCACTGCAAGCCCCAGACCCCAATTTATTTCGCTGAACCCAGATATCAGGTCAGTTGTCCCCGGGAGGATTCCCGTGGGGTGTTACAGCGCGGGATCGGATCCGTTATCGGCTGTTATATCCCTAGACCGCCTTGGCGAGAAGCAAAGCGATGTCGTCGAGTTCGTCCACCGGACGCTGGTACTTGACGACAAGGTCGCAGATTCGCTCGATTCCGCGCGGCGCGCCGCTCAGCAAAGAACACAGCGTGTCGATTCCCTCGCCGATGTCGTGTCCCCGTCTCTCCACGAGCCCGTCCGTGTACAGGGCGAGCATGCTGCCCGTGGGCATGGCGGCCTCGCAGATCTCGTAACCGTCCCCGCCCGCGCCGAGCGGAGGCCCGGGCACGACGGGGACGAGCGCGGCCTTCCCGGTGGGGTCGACGAGCACGGGCGCCAGATGCCCGGCGCTCGCGACCCTCACGACGCCGGCCGCCCGGTCGTACTGCGCGTAGACGCAGGTGGCGAACTGGTGGGGGTTCAGGCGGTGCGAGACGTGGTCCAGTCGTGCCAGCAGCTCGTCCGGGTCGAGGTCGAGGCTGGCCAGGGTCTGGATCGCCGTCCTCATCTGCCCCATCGTCGCGGCGGCCTGGACGCCGTGGCCCATGACGTCGCCCACGATCAGCGCCGTGCGGTCCTCCGGCAGCGGGATCGCGTCGAACCAGTCCCCGCCCACCGCGGCCAGGGCGCTGGCGGGCCGGTAGCGGTGGGCGACCTCCAGGCCCGGCGGATGCCGCAGGCACGTAGGCAGCAGGCTGCTCTGCAAGGTGAGCGCGGTGTACCGCTCGCGGACGTAGAGCCGCGCGTTGTCGATGCAGGTCGCGGTGCGGGCGGCCAGCTCCTCGACGACGGCGACGTCGGCCTCGGCGAAGGGCGCGCTGTGCGGCAGCCTGGTCAGCACGAAGAAGCCGAGGACGTCGTCGCGTGCCAGCAAGGGAACCGCCAGCAGGGAGCACCCCGGCAGAAGCCGCGAGATGATCTCGCGGCCGAACGCGCGGGCGCTGTCGTCGGCGGCGGCCTGGTCGAGCCTCGGCACCAGCATCGGCTTGCGCATCGCCATGGCCTGCCCCTGCGGCAGCACGTGGCCGGGGTAGTGGACGATCTCGCCGATCGGGAAGGCGGTGTCCCAGTCCCACGGGTTGTCGGTGGCCACCGCGGTGGCCACCCGCCGGACCGGCGCCGCGGCCGGAGGCGCGGGGAACTCGCCTTCGGCGATGATGCTCTCGGGAACGTTGATCGCGCCGCAGTCGGCGAGCCGGGGGACGGCGACGTCCATGAACTCGCGGCAGGTGCGGGTCAGGTCGAGTGTGCTGCCGATGCGCTTGTTCGCGTCATGGAAAAACGTGAGCCGCTCTTCGGATCCAGCCGTTCCCTTGAGCCGCAACGTGGCACGATCGCGTGGGTCTTTCAACACCAGATCAGGATTCACCGGGCAGTGTCCTCCCGATTATGCGGGCCTCATCTTGAGAGCCTCAAGAATAAGCCTGTATATCGCGCCATTTCGTGGCTTGCCGCGTGTGGGCGGGGAGCTTTTCTGACCTGTGATGTCAGGTTACCGGAACGATGCCGGGCGTCGCCTGCCCCGCCTTCCTCGCGGACCCCTGGTCTGCGGATTCTCGGCCGGCGAAAGTTCAGACGCCGCCGGCGCGCGCGGTGACCTCGATCTCGATCCGGATGCGCGGGTCCAGGAGCCGGCAGGACATCATGGTGGCGGCCGGCCGGATCTCACCGAAATAGCGCTGCAAAGTCGGCCGGCAAGGCTCGAAGTCCGCAGGATCGGGCAGGATGTACCGCACGCGCACGACCTCGGCGAGGGACGATCCGGCCTCCCGCAGGGCGGCCTCGATGTTGCGCATGCACTGCTCCACCTGCGCGACCACGTCGTCGGCGATCGTCATCGACCCGTAGTCGAAGCCGGTGGTCCCGGAGACGTGCACCCAGCCGTCGACGACGACAGCCCGGGAGTATCCGATGGCCTTCTCGAACTCCGACCCGCTGCTGATCAACCGCCGTTCCGTCATGCCCCGCATCCTCACAGCGGCACCGGCGGATGTCCATCGGGCGGCGGAAGGCCGAGTTCTGTCGGACGTGTGTTCTAACGTCGGAGTGCAGGTGATCGGTGACGGCGCGGCGGCGACGGGCGGGCCGCCGCGTCCATCCAGCGGCACGATGGAAAGGGAAGCCCATGTCCGACCTTCAGAGTGATGTGCAGGCCCTGGTCGACGAGCTGGTCGAGTCCGGCGTCGAGCGCGGCGTGCAGGCGGCGGTCTACCGGCGCGGCGAGCTGCTGGCCGACGCGGTGGCGGGCGTCGCCGACCCGCTGGCCGGCCGTGCCTTCACCTCCGACACGCCCGTCTACGTCACCTCCACGGGCAAGGGCGTGATCTCCGCGCTGGTCCACCTCCTCGCCGATCGCGGAGTGCTCGGCTACGACGCGCCGATCGCCACCTACTGGCCGCGCTTCGGCACCCACGGAAAGCACACCGCCACCGTCCGCCACGCGCTCACGCACACCGCGGGCGTGCCGGGGCTGCCCGCCGACACCACCGCCGCGCGCTTCGCGGACTGGGACGCCATGTGCGAGGCCATCGCCGAGGCCAAGCCGTGGTGGGAGCCGGGCACCAAGATCGGGTACCACCCGCAGACGTTCATGTTCATCCTGGGCCAGGTCGTCCGGGGCGCCACCGGCAAGTCCATCTCGCGGGTCCTGCGCGAAGAGATCGGCGAGCCGCTCGGCGTGGCCGACGAGCTGTTCCTCGCGGTCCCGCCCGAGGAGCTGCCCCGCCTCGCCGTCATCGAAGAGAGCGCCCCGCCCATGGAGCTGCCGCCCGAGATGCTGGAGTCCATTCCCTTCTTCCGGGTCGTCGACGGCTACACCGCCGCGCCGCTGAAGGCCATGCCCGACGCCGCCTTCAGCAACCGGCCCGACGTCCTGACCTCCGACTCCGGCGCCACCATGAGCGCCCGGGCGCTCGCCCGCGTGTACGACGCGCTGCTGAACGGGCTGATCTCCCCCGAGCGGCTGCGCGAGGTCACCTCGCCCGCCGCGTCCGGTCAGGACGAGGTCACCGGCATGACCGCGACCTGGGGCCTCGGCTACTCCATCGGTCTCATGCCGTCGCTCGGCGCCACGACCGTCTTCGGCATGCCCGGCAGCGGCGGCACGGCGGGCTTCGCCGACACCGCCTCCGGCTTCGCGGTGGGCGTCACCAAGAACCGCATCTCCGCCGGCGACTTCTCCACCGTCGAACGCGTGGCCCGGACGGTCATGAGCCACGCCTGACGCCGCGCCGTGCCGGGCGGCGGTGGCGGGAGGGGCCGGGGGCCGGCGCGGGCGGGAACGTTGGGGCCGGGCGCTTCGCCGCCTACCGCCACCTCGCGGCCCGCGACGACCTGTTCGGCGTCGTCCACCTGGGCGACTACATCTACGAGTACGGCCGGGGCGAGTACGCCGCGCGGGGCGTCGTCGTGCGGCCGCACGAGCCCGCCCACGAGATCCTCACGCTGGCGGACTACCGGATCCGGCACGGCCAGTACAAGACCGACCCGGACCTGCGGGGCCCTGCACGCGTCCTTGCCCTGGATGGTCGTCTGGGACGACCACGAGGTGGCCAACGACGCGTGGGCGGGCGGCGCGGAGAACCACACCCCCGCCACCGAGGGGCCGTGGCCGGCGCGGCCGGCGGCGTCCCGGCAGGCGTACTTCGAGTGGATGCCGGTGCGGACCGGCCCGTCCGGCGAGATCCACCGCAGCCTGCGCTTCGGCACCCTCGCCGACCTCACCATGCTCGACCTGCGCAGCTACCGCTCCGAGCAGACCTCCGGCGCCGCCGTGGACGACCCGTCCAGGACGATCACGGGGGACGCGCAGATGGCCTGGCTGAAGAACACCCTGACCACGGGCGACGCGCGGTGGCGGCTGATCGGCAACTCCGTGATGATCAGCCCGCTCGCCCTGGGAGCCCTGCCCGCGAACGTGCTCGGGCCGCTGCGCGAGCTGCTCGGCGTCCCCGAGGGCGGCTACGGCCTCAACAGCGACCAGTGGGACGGCTACACCGCCGACCGCAAGGAGTTGCTCGCCGTCCTGCCGGCCGGGGCCGTCTTCCTCACCGGTGACATCCACACCGCCTGGGCCAACGACGTGCCGCTGAACGCCGCGACCTACCCGTCCACTCCTCCGGTCGCGGTGGAGTTCGTGGTGCCCTCGGTGACCAGCGACAACGTGGACGACATCCTGAACGTCCCCGCGCGGACGGTGTCGCTCACCGCCGAGGCCCTGATCAGGTCGACGAACCGTCACGTGCGCGCGGTCGAGCTGGACTCGCACGGGTACGGCGTGCTGGACGTGCGCCCCGAGCGCGTCCAGATGGACTGGTACAAGGTCTCCAGCCGTACGCAGGCGGACGCGCGCGCCACGTGGTTCGGCTCGTACTCCAGCGCCTACGGCAGTCGCAAGCTCACGAAGAAGTCCGGCCCGGTCACGTAGCGCCGGGAAACGCGCCCGGCGGCTCGCGGGAGCCGCCGGACGCACCGGCCGTCCGTGGTGGCCGCCGGACGCGCGGGCCGTCAGCGGCCGCCGTGCCCGTGGTCGTCGCCGTGCCGGCCGCCCCAGGGGCCGGTGATGGCGAAGACGTAGCCGGGGGTCTGGATGTTCGCGAACAGGATCTTCCCGTCCTGGCTGAACGTCGGGCCGGTGAACTCGCTGTCGTTCAGCTCGTTGCGCGCCATCGGGTAGGTCTTGCCGGAGTCGGTGACGCCCACCAGGTGCGAGAGGCCCTCACCGTCCTCGGCGAGGATCACGCCGCCGTAGGGGGAGACCGTGATGTTGTCCGGGCCGTCGTAGTTCGTGTCGGCGTCCGGGTCGGGGTTCACGCCGAAGATGGTCTTCAGCGTGATCGTCTCGGACTCGGGGTCGTAGAACCAGACCTGGCCGTCGTGCTCGTTGACGCTGCCGTCGTCGTGGCGGGCGTAGCTGGCGACGAAGTAGGCGCCGCCGTCGCCCCACCAGGCCCCCTCCAGCTTGCGGCTGCGGGTGACCTGGTCGTCGGTGAACTGCTTGCGCGTGGACACGGTCCTGGCGTCGCGGTCGGGAACGGCGACCCACCTGACCTTGTACTTCGTGCCGGGCTGGGTGGCCTCGGACAGGTCCTTGACGTGCCTGCCGCCCTTGTACGCGCTCAGGGCCTCCAGCGTGCCCGCGGTGTCGCCGCCCTCGCCCAGCGCGAGCCGCCGCAGCGCGCCCTTGCGCCCGCGGAAGCCGCGCGGCGGGGTCCAGCGGTAGTAGAGGCCGTTGGGGCCGCTCGCGTCCTCGGTCAGGTAGATCTCGGAGTTGCGCGGGTTGACCGCGACGGCCTCGTGCGAGTAGCGGCCGAGGAACTTCAGCGGGACGGGGTCGCGGTTGGCCTCGCGGTCGAACGGGTCCACCTCGAAGACGTAGCCGTGGTCCTTCTGGTAGGCGCCGCCGGCCTTCTGCTCGGTCTCCTCGCAGGTCAGCCAGGTGCCCCACGGCGTCACGCCGCCCGCGCAGTTGTTGTGCGTGCCGGCGACACTGACATACTCGCGGACGCGGTCGCCGCGGGAGTCGACCTCGATGTTGGTGCAGCCGCCGCGCGCGCCCGGGTCGTAGGTCAGGCCCTCCAGGGTGGGCACGCCGTACGGCTCGCCGCCGCCGATCTCGTGGTTGTTGACCAGGACGAAGCCCTTGGGGCCGCGGAAGCAGGCGGTGCCGTCGGCGTCGCTGGGGGTGGGTTCGCCGGTCTCCAGGACGGTCTTGCCGGCCTGAGCGACGATCTTGTAGGTGAAGCCCTTGGGGAGCGCGAGCAGCCCGGCGGGGTCGGCGACCACCGGGCCGTAGCCGGCGGTCCTGCCGAGGCCGGCCTGCGCGGCCTGGGCGGCGGCGGGGCCCGCGATGGCCTCGATGCTGCCGGCGATCGCGATGCCGAGCCCGCCCGCGGCGCTGGAACGCAGCAGGTTGCGGCGAGAAATGGGAGAAGTCACTTAAAAGCACCTCTTCGGCAGACATAAGTGAGCAGTAGGACCTAATTCCTCACGGCTGAACGCGCCCTTCCCTGACACCCACGGCCGGGTGAACGTGCGGCCAACGGTGATGAACCCCGCCGATCGCTTCGCTCGCACGCGCGCACGCCGGCCCGCGGCGAGGCGGGCCCGGGACGAAGCCGCCGCCATGGCGTGGGGTCGGCCGTGACGGGCGCTGAGCTGCGGATCTGTCGGTGGCATGTGGGATGCTGACCAGGTGACACCAGATGATCTGACCCGGTTGCGACGGGCTCGTGACCAGATGGACCGCGACTACTCCCAGCCCCTTGACATCCCGGCCCTGGCGCGCACCGCCCTCATGTCCCCGGGGCACTTCTCCCGCAGCTTCCGCGCCGCCTTCGGCGAGACGCCGTACAGCTATCTGATGACGCGCCGCGTCGAGCGGGCCAAGGCGCTGCTGCGCAGAGGCGATCTGAGCGTGACGGAGGTCTGCTTCGCGGTCGGGTGTTCGTCGCTGGGGTCGTTCAGCTCGCGGTTCACCGAGCTGGTGGGGGAGACCCCGAGCGCCTACCGGGCCCGCCGCCACGACGCGGGGGCCGCCATCCCGGCCTGCTACGCCAAGATCTTTACGCGCCCGGCCCGACATGGGGCAGCGAAAGACCCGTCGCCTCACATAGCGTGACGAATATGCAGCTCAAGCTTCAGAACTTCTTCCTCGCCGTCGACGACTCCGACAAGGCGCTGCACTTCTACCGCGACGTCCTCGGGTTCGAGGTGCGCAACGACGTCTCCTTCGAGGGCATGCGCTGGCTCACGGTCAGCCCGCCCGCCCAGCCGGACCTCGAGATCGTCCTGCACCCCGTCGGCGTCCACCCGGACGCCTCGCCCGCCGACCGGGAGGCGCTCACGGCACTGCTCGCCAAGGGCCTGCTCGGCGGCGCCGTCTTCGCCAGCGACGACTGCGACGCCACCTTCGCGCGCATCCGCGACTCGGGCGCCGAGGTCGTCCAGGAGCCGATCGACCAGCCGTACGGCGTGCGCGACTGCGCCTTCCGCGACCCGGCCGGCAACATGCTCCGCTTCGCCCAGCAGCCCACGCGGTAGGCCCCCGCCACACCCGTCCGGCGTGGGCGTAGCCGTGGCGATCAGGGGACGGCCCGCGCGGGTAGGGTTTCGCGCATGCGGATATTCGGGAACGTGCAGGAGCTCAAGGAGAGCGTCGGGGAGACGTTCGGCCCCACCGAGTGGCGGGCCGTCACCCAGGAGCAGGTCAACCTGTTCGCCGACGCCACCGACGACCACCAGTGGATCCACGTGGACGTCGAGCGCGCGGCGGACGGCCCCTTCGGCGGCACCATCGCCCACGGGTACCTGAGCCTCTCCCTGCTGCCCGCGTTCCTGCAGGAACTGGTCGAGGTCAAGGACATCCAGATGGCGGTGAACTTCGGCCTCAACAAGGTCCGCTTCCCGAGGCCGGTGCCCGTCGGCGCCCGCGTCCGCGCCACGGCCGAGCTCGCCGCCGTCAAGAACTCGCCCGCCGGCCGCCTGACCACGCTGAACGTCACGGTCGAGGTCGAGGGCGAGCGCCGCCCCGCCTGCACGGCCGAGGTGCTGCTCCTGTACGTGCCCGCCGAGGGCTAGCGGCACCCCGGAAGGCGCGCGAGAAAACCGGTGGACGACGCTGTTAGCGTGCGGGGCATGGCCATCATCGATGTCGACCGGTTCATCGCCGACGGGTTCGTCAAGCTGGAGGGCGCGGTGCCCCGTGAGGTCGGCGACGCGGCCAGGGCGCTGCTGTGGCGTCAGATGGGCCTCTCCCCGGACGACCGCGCCGGCTGGAAGCAGCCGGTCGTGTGGGCCTCCGACCTCACGGGCGTGGGCGCGTTCGGGCAGCTCATGCGCAGCCCGCGGCTGGCCGCGGCCCTCGACGAGATCTGCGGGCCCGGCGGCTGGGCCCCGCGCGGCGCGCTCGGCATGGTGCCGGTCCGCTTCCCTCTTCCCCCGACCGTCGACGACCGGGGCTGGCACATCGACGCCAACGCCGCGATCCCCGACGGCGGCGGCTACCTGTGCAGCGGGCGGCCGGAGTCGATGCTGCTGCTGGTCCTGCTGTCGGACGTCGGCCCCGACGACGCGCCCACCCGCATCCGGGTCGGCTCGCACCGCGACGCCGCCGCGGCGATGGCCGGGCTCGCGATCGACCCGTTCGAGGCCGGCCCCCTGGTGGACGCCGCCTCCGCGCACCGCCCGCTCGCGTACGCCACGGGGATCCCCGGCGACATGTACCTGGTCCACCCCTTCACCGTGCACGCCGCCGACGAGCACCGCGGCGCCGAGCCGAGGTTCATGTCGCAGGGCCCCGTCTTCCTCACCGAGCCGCTGACGCCCGAGGGAGGCAACGCCCTCGCCCGGGCCATCGCGTGACCCTCGCCTGACTCTTCCCTCGGCCGCGCGCCGGAATTCCCGGACGGCCGCCATGGTTGCCGGTGTACGGCTCAGGCTGGAGAGAAAGAGGCGAATGATGTCCGCACCACTGGAGTTCGCGGTCGACACGTTCGGGGACGTCACCCTGGACGCGGACGGGAACCGGCTGCCGTACGCGCAGGTGATCCGCAACGTCGTCGAGGAGGCCGTGCTCGCCGACCGCGTGGGCATCGACGCCATCGGCATCGGGGAGCACCACCGGGACGACTTCGCCATCTCGGCCCCCGAGATCGTGCTGGCCACGATCGCCGGCCGCACCGAGCGCATCCGCCTCGGCACCGCCGTGACCGTGCTCAGCTCCGACGACCCGGTGCGGGTGTTCGAGAAGTTCGCGACGCTGGACGCGGTGTCCAACGGCCGTGCGGAGATCATCCTCGGCCGTGGCTCGTTCACCGAGTCGTTCCCGCTGTTCGGCTACGACCTCGCCCAGTACGAGGAGCTGTTCGAGGAGAAGCTGGACCTGTTCTCGCACCTGCTCGACGAGGGGCCGGTCACCTGGCGTGGCCGCCTGCGTCCCGGGCTGAAGGACCAGCACGTCTACCCGAAGACCGAGTCCGGCCGGCTGCGCACCTGGGTCGGCGTCGGCGGCAGCCCCGAGTCGGTGATCCGCGCGGCCCGCTACCGCCTGCCGCTCATGCTGGCCATCATCGGCGGCGCGCCCGAGCGTTTCGCGCCGTACGTCGACCTGTACCACCGCGCGCTCAAGCAGCTCAAGGTGGACCCGCTGCCGGTGGGCGTCCACTCGCCCGGCCACATCGCCGAGACCGACGCGCAGGCGCGCGAGGAGCTCTGGCCGCACTACAAGGCGATGCACGACCGCATCGGCCGCGAGCGCGGCTGGGGCCCGACCACCCGCGAGCGGTTCGAGGCCGAGGCCGACGAGGGCGCGCTGTACGTCGGCGCGCCGGACACGGTCGCCGAAAAGATCGCCAAGACCGTGCGCGGGCTCGGCGTGGACCGCTTCGAGCTCAAGTACAGCTCCGGCCCGCTTCCGCACGAGAAGCTCATGACCACGATCCGCCTCTACGGCGAGGAAGTGGTGCCCCGGGTGCGGCGCCTGCTGTCGGAGGCCCCGGTCGCGACCGGTTGAGCCGGTTCGCCGAGCGGCCGCCGCGCGTGGCCGCGGTCCAACTCATCGACAAGTGCCCGCCAAGGCGGATTCCCTAGCGTCGCCCGCGTAAGCAACCGGCGTCCGGTGACGGACGCCGTCCGACGCAGGCGGAGGATCGCATGCCCCGCGGCACGACCGGGCCCTTCGTGGCCTCGATGGGGAGAACCCCGTGAAACTCGCATACAAGGTGCTGGCCTACCTGATCGCCGTCGAGGTCGCCGTGCAGGCGGCCATGATCGTGCTCGCTGACGCGGGCCTCAGCAAGTGGGTCGAGCAGGGCGGCGTGTTCGACAAGGCGACCATGGAGAGCGACGCGTCGCCGTTCCCCGAGATCGTCGGCTTCATGGTCCACGCCATCAACGGCATGATGGTGATCCCGGTGGCCGCGCTGCTCCTGCTGATCTTCTCGTTCTTCACGAAGGTCCCCGGGGCCGTCAAGGCGGCCGGCCTGGTCCTGCTGCTGGTCGTGGTCCAGATCGGCCTGGGCATCCTCGGTCACGACGTGCCCGCCCTCGGCGCGGTGCACGGCCTGAACGCGCTGCTGCTGTTCGCCACCGCCCTCTACGCCGCCCGCCGGGACCGCGTCGCGCAGGCCGTCGCCGCGCCGTCGCGCGTCGGGGCCTACAGCTGACGGCGCGGTCATGAACGCGACGCGCCGGCGCGGCGCCCGCCTCGCCGTCGCGGGCGCCGCCACCCTCGCCATCCTCGGCCCGCTGGCCTGGTTCTGGCAGGCCAGCCTGATGCCGTCGGCGTACTCCGTGATGGACATGGGGTACGCCGACCACGGCGGCCGTCCTCCTGCCTCCGCCGGCCACCAGGTTCACGCGGCGGCCGGCTCGCCGGTGCACGGCGCTCAGCACGAAACGGGCACGCCGGGCGGCGCGCGCGGCGTCACCTCGCTCACCGCCGACCCGGACCGCCCGGCCGACGTCGCGGTCTCCCTCGTCGCCCGGCGGCAGCGGTTCCGGCTGGCCACCGGCCGCTCCGTCGACGGGTACACGCTGAACGGCGTGTCGCCCGGCCCGGAGATCCGCGCCCGCGCCGGGCAGCTCGTCGAGGTCCGGCTCGTCAACGCGTCGGTGCCGGACGGCGTCACCCTGCACTGGCACGGCGTGGACGTGCCGAACGCGGCGGACGGCGTCGCCGGCGTGACCCAGGACGCGGTCCCCCCGGGCCGCTCGTTCACCTACCGCTTCGTCGCCGACCAGGCCGGTACGTTCTGGTACCACTCCCACCAGATGTCGCACGAGCAGGTGCGCCGGGGGCTGCTCGGCGCCCTGGTGGTGTCCCCGGCCGCGCCGCCGCCCGCGGGGACGGTCGACGTCGTGGCCCTGCTGCACCTGTACGAGGGCGCGCGGACGGTCAACGGGCGCGAGGGCGACCTGCGCGCCGAGGCCCGCCCCGGCGAGCGCGTGCGCGTCCGCGTCGTCAACACCGAGAACGGCCAGACGCCGGTGTGGGTGGGCGGTGCGCCGTTCCGGCTGCTCGCCGTGGACGGCACCGACCTGAACGGGCCCGCTCCCGTGCGCGACACCGCCGTCCTGGTGACCGCGGGAGGCAGGGCCGACATCGAGGTGACCATGCCGGCGGACGGCTCCCCGGTGCGGGTGCACATCGGCGGCCCGGCCGGCGTCGTGCTCGGCTCGCGCTCCTACGACGCGCCCGCCGCCGCACGGCCCACGGCCACGCTGGACCTGCTCTCCTACGGAAAGCCCGCGCCCATCGGCTTCGACCCCGCCAAGGCCGACCGGCGGTTCACCTACGACATCGGGCGGCGGCCCGGCTTCCTCGACGGGCGTCCCGGGGTGTGGTGGACGGTCAACGGGCACATGTACCCGGACGTGCCGATGTTCGTGGTCGCGGAGGGCGACGTGGTGCGGATGCGCGTCTCGAACCACAGCGGCGAGACCCACCCCATGCACCTGCACGGCCACCACGCCGTGGTGCTCGCCCGCGACGGCGTCCCGGCGACGGGCGCGCCGTGGTGGGTGGACTCGCTGGAGGTCGGCAACGGGGAGTCGTACGACATCGCGTTCGTGGCCGACAACCCGGGCATCTGGATGGACCACTGCCACAACCTTCCGCACGCCACGGAAGGGCTGGTCGCGCACCTGATGTACGAGGGCGTCACCACCCCCTTCCTGGCGGGCGACTCCGTGGGGAACCTGCCGGAGTGATCCAGGGCCGGGTCCGGCTCGTGGAGGGTCACGGGGTGATATCTCCTCCCAACACGCTATATGTCGGCATGGGTGGCGTACCGGAGAATTCAGGTGGCTCGCACCATCGAGCCGGGCACGCAGGAGCCCTCGCATCCGACGTCCGGCCCTTGGGCATTCCGGGCTGGCGCGGTGCGCCGGGACTCCCCCACCGCGCGGAGGAAAATTGCGCAGAACACCGTCCCTGTCAGCCCTGTTAGGCATCACCCTTCTCGTCCTCACGGTGCTGTTACCGTCCGTCCCCGCCACCGCCGCCCCGGCAGCGACGCCCCCACGGCCGCCGGCCGTCTCCTGGTCGCCGTGCGAGCAGAACCCCGCCGCGGAATGCGGCACGCTGTCGGTGCCCATCGACTGGAGCAGGCCGGGCGGGCCGTCGATCGACCTGGCCCTGGCCCGGCGCAAGGCCACCGACCCCGCCGCCAGGATCGGCTCGCTCCTGATCAACCCCGGCGGCCCCGGCGGGTCCGGCGTCGACCTGGTCACGAACGTGCCCGGCTGGCCGAGCGCCGAGCTACAGCGCCGCTTCGACATCGTGGGCTTCGACCCGCGCGGCGTGGGGCGCAGCCACCCCATCGTCTGCTCCGCCGACCTGCTGTCCCCCATGCAGTACCCGATCGCCGAGAACGCCGCGCAGTTCGCGGAGCTGCGCGCCCTCAGCACGCGGCTGCGCGCCGACTGCCGGGCCAGGACCGGCCCCCTCTTCGACCACGTGAACACGCGCAACGTGGTCCGCGACCTCGACGCCATCAGGGCCGCCGTGGGCGACGACAAGCTCACCTACTACGGCATCTCCTACGGCACGCTGATCGGCCAGCAGTACGCCGAGATGTTCCCGCACCGCGTCCGGGCGCTCGCGCTGGACGGCAACATGGACCACAGCCTGGGGATCGGCGAGTTCTACGAGACCACGGCCGCCGCCGCGCAGGACGCGTTCGAAGCGTTCGCGTCCTGGTGCGAGCGGTCCGACAGGTGCGCCCTGCACGACGAGGGGGTGCGTCCCGTCTGGACCCGCCTGCTCGCCCGCGCCGACCGCGGCGAGCTGATCGACCCGGACCAGCCCGCTGTCCCGGTGACGTCACTCGAACTGATCAGCCTGGCACACCTGCTGTTCTACCTCCCCGAGTGGGACCTTCTCGCCGTCATCATGGCGGCGCTCGACACCGGCGCGCCCCTGCCGCTCCCGCTCCCCACGCGCGTGCCGGGCGGCGGCGCCCCCGGTGCCGTGGCGAACTTCCCGATCCCGATCCTGTGCCAGGACTTCGACTTCAACGTGTCCTCGTTCAAGGAGTACAACGCGATCCTGCGCCGGTCGGCCAAGCTGGCGCCCGACATGCGGTACGGCCCGGTCAACGTCCGGGTGACCCCGGTCTGCTTCGCCCAGCCCACGCCGATCCCGAACCCCCAGGAGCGTTTGCGGGTCCGCGGCAGCGCTCCACTGCTGCTCGGCTCCTCGCTGCACGAGCCCACGTCGCCCTACCAGTGGACGCTCGGCGCCGCCCGTCAGCTCGGAAAGTACGCCAGGGTCCTCACCTACGAGGGCTGGGGCCACGGCATCTACGGCTGGAGTGACTGCACGACCGGCACGATCGACCGCTACCTGATCTCCCGCGCCCTGCCGCCCCCCGGCGCGCGCTGTCCCGCCGTCGAGCCGTTCCCGGCGCTGACCGCCGACCGGCGAACGCCTCGCCTCGCCCCGACACCCGTCCTCCCGGGCCGGCCGTCGCTCTTCTGATCTCCGTTCCGGCCTCTTCCGGCGCGTTCCGGCCGGAAGAGGCCCCGTCAGGCGATGACCGGGTCGTCGAGGATGTGGGGGAGCACCCGGGCCTGGAAGCCCTCGGGATCGGGGCTGGAAAGGCCGGACATGGTGGCGAGGGCCTTCCACAGGGCCCAGCCGCGGGCACGGCGCCAGGCGTCGTCCGGGAGCCCGGCGGACTCGCGGAAGACCCCGCGCTCCTCGCCGCGGAAGTACGTCCAGGCGATCACCAGGTCGCACGCGGGGTCGCCGACGCCACAGGTGCCGAAGTCGATCACGGCGGACAGGGCCCCGTCCGCGATCAGCAGGTTGCCCGCGGCGATGTCGCCGTGGAACCACACCGGCGGGCACGCCCAGGCCGTGGTGAGCGCCTCCGCCCAGACGGCCGCGCAGGCGGCGGTGTCCACCACGCCCTTGAGCTCCTCCAGCGCCTGTTCCACCTGGTCGCTGTAGACGCTGGGGTGGCAGCCGCGGAAGAAGGAATGCCGCCCGCAGGCCGGTCCCTCCCGGGCGGGAGCGGCCCGGAGCGCGGTGAGGAACCCGCCGAGATCCCGCGCCAGCCCGAACCGGTCGACGTCCGCGGCGCTCTCCAGGGTCTCCCCGGTGAGCCACCGCCGTACCGACCAGGGAAACGGGTAGCCGCCCGCGGGCCGCCCCGTCGCGACCGGCACCGGCACGGGCACCGGGAGGTGCCCGGCCAGCGCGGGCAGGCACCGGTCCTCCTTCTCGACCGCGGCCACGTACCCTTCGTGGCTCGGAAGCCGCACGGACAGCTCGCCGCCCAGCCGGTACGTCCGGTTGTCCCAGCCCTGACGGGGGACGGGCTCGACCGGCAGGTCACGCCACTGGGGGAACTGCCCGGAGACCAGCCCGCGCACGAGCCCGGCGTCGATGTCGACCATCATTCAAGTCTGCGCGCGGACGGCCGCGTCCGCGCGCGAGAATCCCGGTGCGCTCAGTGGCAGACGCGGGCGTCCTTGATGTCGGCGGGCAGCACGGGCTTGCCGTCCACCGGCGGGGTGGGCCCGTCCGGCGTCGGCTGGATGCCCCCGGCGGCGATGCGGTCCAGCGCGGCGAGCCCGGCGGCGTCGACCGTGCCGAAGACGGTGTAGTTCGGCAGGAGCCCCGAGTCGCCGTACACCAGGAAGAACTGGCTGCCGTTGGTGTCCGGGCCGGCGTTGGCCATCGCCAGCACGCCGCGCGCGTACGTCTTGCGCGTCCCGGTGGTGTCACCCGGCCACGGCGGCAGGTCGGTCGGCAGCTCATCCTTGTAGCGGTATCCCGGCCCGCCTTCGCCGGTGAAGTTCGGGTCGCCGCACTGCAGCACCTTCAGCCGGTCGTACGCGGTCAGCCGGTGGCACGAGGTGACGTCGTAGAACCGGTGCTTGACCAGGTGGACGAAGCTCTGCACGGTGCACGGCGCCTTGGCCGCGTCGAGCGTGAGCCCGATGTCGCCGTGGTTGGTCTTGAGCACGGCGGAGGTCCGCCGGGTCGGGGTGCGGCGCGGGTCCGGCGGCAGCGGCACCTTGCGGGCGGCCGGCTCGTCGGGCGTCTCGGTGTAGTGGCACGGGCCCTTGGTCGTCCTCGGCGGCTTGTCCGCCGCCCCGTCGGCGGACGCGGGCACGGCTCCGACCGCGACCAGGGAGCCGATCGTGCACGCGGCCACCACGGCACGCGCCGCCAGCCGTAACAACGCTCTGTCGGACATGGTGCCCCTCCAGGAGATGATCCACAGGCTTACTGTGATCTATTCCATCTGACAGGGGCCGTCAAGGGCCCGGAATTTCGCCTTGGCGGGGCCGCGCCATCCGCCGACAGGGAATCTGTGCTTGACAAAAAAGTTTGTCGGTAGCTACGGTGGAGCCATGCCGGACGACGGGCGCCCCCGCCGATCCCCGGCCGCCAACCCCTGAAGGAGCGAGTCCCATGCGTATCGTGATCGTCGAGTTCATGAGCCTCGACGGCGTCGTGCAGGCCCCTGGCGGTCCCGGCGAGGACACCGACGGCGGCTTCGCCCACGGCGGCTGGACCCACCCGTTCTTCGACCCCGAGATCGCGGGCGGCGCCTTCGCCGGCACGCTCACCAACGCCCACGCCCTGCTGTACGGGCGCCGTACCTGGGAG
This sequence comes from Sphaerisporangium siamense, assembly GCF_014205275.1. Lineage (NCBI taxonomy): Bacteria > Bacillati > Actinomycetota > Actinomycetes > Streptosporangiales > Streptosporangiaceae > Sphaerisporangium > Sphaerisporangium siamense. The sequence continues at coordinate 277,970 of NZ_JACHND010000001.1, read as the reverse complement.
AACATGGCCGCGGCCTGGCCCGAGCGCGCCGGCGACCCCTTCGCCGACCAGATGAACGCGATCGGCAAGTACGTCGTGTCCGACACGCTCGGCGACGGCGAGCTGGCCTGGAACACCACCCGGATCCCCGGCGGCGAGGCCGTCGCCCGGATCCGCGAGCTCCACGAGACCGAGGGCGGCGACGTGGTCGTCATGGGCAGCCCCACGCTCGCGCGCACCCTCGTCCAGGAGGGACTGTTCGACGAACTGCGGCTCGTGATCATGCCGGTGCTGCTCGGCGGCGGCAAGCGGATCTTCCCCGACGGCGGCGTGCTCCACACGCTGAAGCTGGTCTCCACGGTCACCAGCGACGCGGGCGTGAACGTGTGCACCTACGAGCGCGCCGCCACGGCGTGAGGCCTCACCGCGCGCTCACGGCGCGCCGGCCGTGCGGGAGACGAAGGGGTGCAGGCTGCGGACGCTCTCGTGGCCCGACAGGGACATGAGCATCGGGGCCGGCCAGCCGTCCTCCCCGAGGTGGGCCAGGCGGGAGTGGCGGAGCCGGCGCAGGGTGTACCCGTCGCCGTCGGGATCGAGGTCCCGGGTGGCGCGCTTGAACAGGTACTCCGCCCGCTCGTACGACAGCCGGCCGCGGCCGGTGTGCGGGCAGAGATCCGCGGCGGGCAGCACGCGGCCGGGTCCGGGCCTGCGGTCGGCGAGGAACAGCGGGCCGCGGCGGCGGTTCCCCAGCAGGAGCGGCAGGAGCGCGGCCGTCCCCGCCTCCCAGCGCACCCACCGGTCTCTGGCCTCGACCCGGCCGCGCATGCCGGGCACGTCCAGGTCCTCCACGTCCAGCGACAGCGCCCACTCCGCCGGGGCCGCGCTCTCGTACAGCAGCCGCCACAGGGCGCGCTCGCGCGGCGCGATCCCGGGACGCTCCCACAGCGCCGCCAGCCGCTCCCGGTCGATCGGACGGGTACGCCCGCGCGGCTCGGGCCTGCGGTCCAGCGGGGCCGCCAGGTCGGCGGAGGTCCAGCCCCGCCCGGCCGCCCACCCGGCGAACGACCGCAGCGCGGCCCGGTGCCGGTTCCACGTCGCGCCGGCCGCCGACCCCCAGGCCGCGGCGAAGACCTCCTCCACCCGGGCGGGCGAGACCTCGGCCAGCGGCGCGTCCTCGCCCAGGTGGCGGCCCAGCCGGGCCAGCGTCTTGCCGTACGAGCGCACGGTGCCGGCGCTCAGGTCCGCACGGGCCAGGAACCCGCGCACCGCCTCGGCCAGCGTCACGCCCGCGGGCGCCTCGGCGGCCCTCGCCGCGGAAGCCGCCCGCGTGAGCAGGATCGCCCGCTCGGCGCCGTTGCGGGTCAGGGACGCGGCCCGCTCGAACTCGGCGCGTGCCTCGGCGTGCCGGCCGAGCCGGGCCAGCAGGTCCGCGCGCACGGCGGGCAGAAGGTGGTACCCCTTCAGGGCGGGCTCGCCGGCCAGCGTGTCCGCCAGGTCCAGCCCCGCCCGCGGCCCGTCGGCCATCGCCAGCGCGACCGCGCGGTTGAGCTGGACGACCGGGGTCGGCAGCACCCGCGCCAGCGCCGCGTAGAGTGCCGCGATCTGCGGCCAGTCGGTGTCCGCCGCGCTGGCCGCCCCCGCGTGGCACGCCGCGATGGCGGCCTGCAGCACGTACGGCCCGAGCGGGCCGCCGGCCTCCCTCGCCCGCAGCAGCGCCGCGAAGCCGCGCCGGATCAGCAGCGGGTCCCAGCGGCCCCGATTCTGCTCGTGCAGCGGCACGGGCTCGCCGGACGGGCCGGTGCGCGCGGCCGCCCGCGACTGCTGGAGCTCCATCAGCGCGACGAGGCCGTGCACCTCGGCGTCGTCGGGGGCGAGGCCCGCGAGGACCCGCCCCAGGCGCAGCGCCTCCAGGCACAGTGAGGGGCGCATCAGGTCGTCGCCCGCCGTGGCCGCGTACCCCTCGTTGAACACCAGGTAGATGACGTCGAGCACCGATCCCAGCCGGGCGGCCCGCTCCGGACCCGCCGGGACCTCGAAGGGGACGCCCGCCTCGGACAGCGCCCGCTTGGCCCGGACGATCCGCTGGGCCACGGCGGGCTCGGAGATGAGGAAGGCCCGCGCGATCTCGTCGGTGCGCAGGCCGCCGACGAGCCGCAGCGTCAGCGCCACCCGGGACTCGGTGGACAGCACCGGGTGGCAGGAGACGAACATCAGCCGCAGGACGTCGTCACCGACCTCCCCGTCGAGCGCCTCCAAGACGGCGTCCACGTCCCGCGTGCCCTCGTCCGGGCGGGTGGCGAGATCGTGCGCGAGCCGTTCGCGGCCGCGATCCTGGCGGTCCTCCCGGCGCAGGTGGTCGATGGCGCGGCGCTTGGCGATCGCCGTGAGCCAGGCACCGGGGTTGTCCGGGGTGCCCGACTCCGGCCACTGCTCCAGCGCGGCGAGCACCGCCTCCTGGGCGAGTTCCTCCGCCAGGCCCACGTCGCCGACCATCCGCGCCAGGCCGGCGACGATCCTCGCGGACTCCAGCTTCCAGACCGCGTCGATCACGCGATGGGCGTCCCCGGACGTCACGCCACCGATGAGAGCACCGCCCCTCCGTGCTCCGCGACCTCAGGCGGGCTCAGCGGGGGCCCAGGTCGGGGCCGAAGACCTGCTGGATGTAGCCGTGCCCGTCACCGACGATCTTCCAGAAGCGCCGGGACAGCTCCACGGCCTCCTCCCGCGAGCGCGTCTCGATCAGCGCGAAGCCGACGATGGCCTCCTTGGCCTCGGTGAAGGGGCCGTCGGTCACGGTGATCTCGCCGCCGGAGGAGCTGATGCGCACGCCGCCCGGCTCCAGGCCGCCCGTCGCCAGCAGGACGCCGGCCTTGGTCATCTCCTCGATGAACGCGCCCATCTCGGCCATCAGCGCCTCGTCCGGCTGCCCCGCGCCGTCGTCCCAGGTCGTCAGCATGAACCGCATGATCGTCTCTCTTTCTTCCTGATCCTGTCGTGGTCACGGCCGGGTGTGGTCTCCCGTGCCGCGTCGGCCGGGGCTCGCTCGCCCCTGCCTTCACCTACACGTCGCGCCGGCGGCGCCGAAATCGACCGGACCCACGGCCGGATCGCCGTGACCTGGGATTATGCCATCGATGTGACAGGTAACGCGCATATGACAGGTAATGCGCACCCTGCATCGCACCTCCGCCGGAGCGGGCGGGCCGGACGTACCCCGGGCGGCGTACGGCGGCGTCCCGCGCCGGCCCTCGGACTCTTCAGTTAAGAATGTTTTCAGTTCTGAGTCCGATCGCTACGCTGATCGTTCATGACTTTCACGCATCCCGCGCGATGGCTGGCGGCGTTATCACTCGCCGCGGGGCTGTCCGTGGCGGCTCCGGCACACGCCCACGAGGCGGCCGCACCCCCCTCCTCCGGCACCACCCTGGCCTCCGGCACCGTCCTGCGCGGACTGGACCTCGACCGCGCGACCGTCCTGGACATGCAGCGCGCCATGGACCGGGGCCACTTCGACTCGGTGACGCTCACGCGGTTCTACCTCGACCGCATCCGCGCGGTGGACCCGCTGCTGCACGCGGTCATCGCCACCAACCCCGCGGCTCTCCAGGAGGCGCGGCAGAGCGACCTGCGGCGCCGCCGCGGCGCGCACGGCGCGTTGGAAGGCATCCCCGTCCTGCTCAAGGACAACATCGACACCGCGGGACCGCTCCGCACGACCGCGGGCTCGCTCGCGCTCGCCGGGGCCCGCCCGACCCGGGACGCCTACCTGGTCCAGCGGCTGCGCGGCGCCGGCGCCGTGATCCTCGGCAAGGCCAACCTGTCGGAATGGGCCAACTTCCGCTCCAGCCCGTCCTCCAGCGGCTGGAGCGGGGTCGGCGGCCAGACCAACAACCCCTACGTCCTGGACCGCAACCCCTGCGGGTCCAGCAGCGGCTCGGCGGTCGCCGCCGCCGCGAGCCTGGCCGCGGTCACCATCGGCACCGAGACCGACGGCTCGATCGTCTGCCCGGCGAGCGTCAACGGCGTCGTCGGCATCAAACCCACCCTCGGCCTGGTCAGCCGCGCCGGAGTGGTGCCGCTCTCCCTGGCCCAGGACACCGCGGGCCCGATCACCAGGAACGTCACCGACGCCGCCGCCGTCCTCTCGGTCATCCAGGGCGTGGACCCGCGCGACCCGGCCACCGTGCCGGACGGCGCCCGCGACTACCTCAAGGCGCTCAAGCCCGACGCGCTGGCCGGCAAGCGCATCGGCGTCTGGCGCTCGGCGGCGGGCGACAACCAGGAGGCGATCGCCGCCCTGGACGCCGCCGTCGCCACGCTCCGGGCGCGCGGCGCGACCGTGGTCGACGGCCTCGAACTGCCGGGGATGGACCAGGCGGGCGAGGCCGAGTACCCGGCCCTGCTCACCGAGTTCAAGCACGACGTCAACGCCTACCTGGCCGCCACGCCCGGACGGCACCCCGACGACCTGGCCGGGCTGATCGAGTTCAACAAGCGGCACGCCTCGACCGAGCTCCGCTACTTCGGGCAGGAACTGTTCGAACAGGCGCAGGCGACCACCGGCGACCTGACCGACCCCGAGTACCGCGCGTTCAGGGACAAGGCGACCTCGCTCTCCCGTAAGGCGATCGACTCCGTGGTGGCCGAGAACCGGCTCGACGCGGTGCTCGCGCCGACCAACAACGCCGCCTGGGTGACCAGCCTGACCAAGGGCGACGACTTCACCGGCTTCGTCGCCTCCTCCTCGCCCTCGGCCATGTCCGGCTACCCCGCGATCACGGTCCCCGGCGGATACGCCAGGAGCGTGCTGCCGCTCGGCGTCACCTTCTTCGGCGGCCGGCTGTCCGAGCCGACCCTGATCGCCCTGGGCTACGCGTTCGAGCAGGCCGCCCACGTGCGCAAGCCCCCGACCTACCTGCGTACGCTGCCCTGAGCCCCGGCGTCCTCGCCGCACGCCGCCCCGTCGAACGCGGAGGGGGCGGCGTGCGCGGACGTCCGCGGCGGCGACGGTCGAACGAAATCAGTTGCCGGCGCGCCCGCGGCCCGGATACAAATCTCGGCGAGACACCCCGGCACACGCGCCGGGCACCAGAACACGAGAGGAGGGACGAGCCGATGAACCCCAAGCTCACCGCGCCGACGTCCTCCCGGGGTGCGGACCTGTCCTGACCCTCGTGCGGACGCGGCGCTCTCACCCGGAGTGTGCCTTGACCGTGGAACAGAACGACCTGACCATGCGCCCGATCACCGGGCGCGAAGAACTCGGCCTCTTCAACCGGCTGCCCTGCGTCCTCAACGACGAACTGGCCGGCGACCTCGACGCCCGTCGCCGCCGTCCCGAATGGATGTGGGTGGCGCTGCGGGGTGACCGCCTCGCCGGACGTGTCGCCTGGTGGGGGCGGGCGGGCGACGACACGCCGTACTGCCTGGACGTCTTCGACCTCGACGACGCCGGCGACCTCGACACCGGCGAGCTGCTCCTGCGGACGGCCATGGCCGGCGTCCTGCCGGCCGGGGCGTCTGCGCCCGAATACATCTGCTTCGCCCCGTCCGACTGGCGTGCGGAGACCGCGACCCGGCACGCCGTGCACGCGCGCATGACCGCACTGGAGCGGACCGGCGCCCGCCTGTTCGTCGAGCGGCTCTCCCTGGAATGGCGCGCCGGGACGCCGCTGCCCGAGCCCGGCGGACGGCTGGCCTTCCGGCCCTTCGCCGGCCGCGACGAGATCGTGTCGCTGATGACCTCGGTCTTGGACGGGACCCTGGACGCCCACGGCCGCGACGACCTCACCCGGATGTCGCCCAGGGAGGCGGCGACCCGGCACTACGAGGACGAACTCGCCCGCTATCCGACCCCGGAAGACTGGTGGCGGGTCGCGACCCTGCCGGGCGGTGAGCCGGTCGGGTTCGTCTTCCCGGCCCGCAACGACTACAACCCGATCATCGCCTACATCGGCGTCCTGCCCCGCCACCGCGGCAACGGCTACATCGACGAGATCCTCGCCGAAGGCACCCGCGTCCTCGCCGCGCGCGGCGCGCCCCGCATCCGGGCCGCCACGGACGTCGGCAACGTCCCCATGGCCGACGCCTTCCACCGCGCGGGCTACATCACCTACCAGCGGCTCATCACCATGACCTGGTCCTGATCGGCTCGCCCCCGATGGCCGTCACCCCGAGGCCGGAACGTCCTCTGCGGGGGCGGACTGGTTGAAACGGGACAGCGTCCATCGGGGCGGTGGCCATTGGGTGGGGTCCTGGTCGGTCACCCATTCGGTCATCGAGGCGGGGGACACCTTCAGATCGAAGGAGCGGTGGACCGGCAACAGCCCCAGGGCGTTGAACGAGATCTCGACCGTCTCGGCGTGGCCGACTATGACGAGTGTCTCGCCTCGATGGCGGTGGGCGAGGTCGACGACGGCGCGACTGGTCCGTGTCACCATTTCGGCCCAGGTCTCATTGCCAACCTGGAAGGGCCGGTAGACGCCGCCGCCCTCCGTGCCGAGACGCCTCGCGAACTCGGCGTGGGTGAGCCCGTCCGCCTCGGGCGGGGTGTGCCACGTGCAGAGCCCGCAGTCCTGGGAGACGGGCAGGCCGCCGACGGCCGCGATCGCCGCGGCCGTCTCCACGGCCCGCCGGAGGGTCGAGGAATGGACGGACGCCGTATCGTCCCCGATCTCCTCGGTGATCCACCGCCCGAGCCGCGCGGCCTGCCGTCGTCCTCGCGCGGTGAGGCCCTGACATCCTTGCGGCCCTCCGATGACGCCCTGTTCGGCATGGATGGATTCACCGTGACGCACGAAGAAGATGCGGGTCCGCATACGACGAATCATGTCAAGCGGAGCCATCCCCCTCGGCCAGTGCCTGACGCAGCGTGGCGGCGAAGGCGTCCGGGTCTCCTGGCATGCCGAACGTGCCGTCGGCGAAGCCACCGTGGTGGCTGGGGAAGACCACGGGCTTCGTGCCGAGCCGTTCCGCCACCGCAGCGCCCGCGCGGTTGGCCACCTCACCCTCCGACTCGGCGCCGACGCCGAGGACGATACGGGTGGGCGCGGCGCGCAGCGCGCCGAAGTCGTGCGCGTAGTGGGTGCACGTCATGCAGTTCTGCCGGAACAGCGGGTCGTCCCGGGAGCCGTCGTCCTCCGTGGGCAGGCCGAACTCGGCCGGGCTCGGCACGGGGCGGTCGGCGAAGTCAGCGGGGATCTCGCCGCGCAGGCCGGCGAACACGATGAACTTCGCCATGGCCGGCCCGAAACCGTCCCGCTCGTAGGTGCGGCGGATGTCCGCGACGGCGGCGAGCGCCCGCTCCCGGTCCGGCAGGGTCTGGAAGGCGGGCGGCTCGTGCGCCACGAGCGTGCGCACCTGCTCCGGATGCCGGGCCACCAGCGCGAGCGCGTTGACGGCGCCCCCGCTGCTGGCGAAGATCTCGACGGGCCCGCCGCCGAGCGCGGCGATCAGCCGGTGCAGGTCGTCCGCGTGCAGGTCGGGGGTGGACTCGGCGGCGCCGTCCGTCCGCTCGCTGCGCCCGACCCCGCGCGGGTCGTAGGTCACCACCGTGCGGTCCTGGAAGCGCTCGGCGAGGGCGGCGAACCCGCTCGCGTCCATCGGCGACCCGATCATCAGCAGGATCGGCGCGGTGCTCGTCTCGGCCGCCTCCCGCACGTCGTAACGCAGGACGCAGCCGGGGACCTCAAGGGTGTGGGTCCTGGGGTCGGTCATGCGGTCAACCCTTCATCGATGCTCGTCATGGCGCGGAATCGTACACCAGTTCGAGAGCTGGGGAGGTGATATCGACGAATCTGTGGACGGCCTGATGGACCCGGGACGTGAGAGGAAGATCTCGCCGCGAACAGGCACCCAGGCCGCGCGTCCAATCCGATTGGATCCGGGACGTGGAAGCGGAATCTCGCCGTGAACAAGACGCCCGGGCCGCGCGTCCTATTCGCTGTGAAGACGCGTACACCGTTCGTCCTGTCGATCGCCCTGCTCGCGGCGCTCGCCGCCTCCGGCGTCCCCGCCCAGGCCCAGGCGGCCAAGGAGGCCGCGCCGGCACGTTGCCGTACGACGCAGCTCAAGGCGAGCCTCGGCCGGCTCGACTCCGGGGCCGGCCAGCGGTACGTGCCGCTGGTGCTCACCAACACCTCGGCCAGGACGTGCTGGGTCTACGGCTTCGCCGGCCTCGTCATGATCGACGCCAAGGGTGACGCCCTCCGCACCAGGACCCGCAGGACGAACACCGTCCCGCACCGCGTCACCCTCCGACCCGGACGCGCCGCACGCTCCACCCTGCACTGGACCGTGATGACCACGGGCGACGAGAGAACCTGCCCCCCGGCCGCCCGCCTCATGATCATCCCCCCCGACGAGATCGCCCACCTGGAAATCCCCTTCACCGCCACCGTCTGCGACGACGGCCGCATCGACACCACCCCCTTCCGCTGACCACTCCGCGCGGCGGATGGTCGCGCGGGTGTTCACCTGGGGTGGTTGATCTCGGGCCGTGGGGTTCGCGCCGTCGGGCTTCGGGCTGTGGGGTTCGCGCTGTTGTGCTTCGGGCTGTTGGGGCTTCGCGCCGTCAGTAGTTGCGCACTAGTTGGGCGGGCTTACGGCGGCCGACCACGGCGAGCCCGCACGGGTGGGCTTGATCACTTCAATGCCTTCGCGCAGGTGTCTGGCGGGTCGGCTGTATGGCGGGGGCGATGAGGAGAGGGGCGTGGTGGTTGAGGTGTGTGGAGCCCACCCGTGCGGCGCCGTCGTGGCCGAGCACCGTGATCCCACCCACAACTGCGCGCCCGCGTGCAGCGCGACAGGTGCGCACTTGTTGGGTGGGCTTACGGTGGCCGGCCACGGCGAGCCCGCACGGGGTGGGCTCGATCACTTCAATGCCTTCGTGTGGGCGTTTGCTGGCTGTAAGCGCCCGCGAGTCGCGCGAGATGAGAAGTGTGCTCGGCGTGACCAGCGAACTACCTGCCGCGCGACGTGTGTCGCGTGCAGGGGGTTGGTTTCGCGTTCGGCGGAGGGGCTTCGCTTTCAGCGCAGAAGTATCGAAAAGTTCGTGGCCTTCTTTTAGCGTCGCGCCATGCGTCCTGTTCAGGTCACACCGGTCATATGGCAGTTCCCTTCTCCTGTCGGACACGTCTACCTCGTTCGAATACCCGGCGGATACGCGCTGATCGACACCGGTGTGCCGGGATCCGCGCCTGAGATCCTCGATGCTCTGGCGCAGGTCGGCGCCCGGCCCCGGGACGTCCGGGAGATCGTGCTGACTCACGGTCACGTCGACCACATGGGGTCGGCCGCGGACCTGGTCGAGGCGACCGGCGCCCGCGTGCTGGCCGGAGCCGCGGACGCCCCGGTCATCCGTGGGCTGCGCCCGGAACCCGAGGTGACCTTCACCGACTCCGAGCGTGTTCTCCACGAGCAGGTCATGGCGGGGTTCGCCGCGGCCGGGCTCCCGCCCCTGAGGCATGTGGAGGTGGATGTGGAACTGCGGGACGGCGACGTCCTCGACGGCTGGGGGGAGACCGTGCGGGTTCTGCACGTGCCCGGGCACACCCCGGGGAGCGTCGCGCTCCATCTGCCTTCCAGCGGCGTGCTCTTCCCGGGCGACAATGTCGCCGCCGCGGAGGGACGCGTGATCCTCGGGCCGTTCAACGTGGCCAGGCAGGAGGCCATCGCGTCCTTCCACCGGCTGGCGGAGCTGGACGTGGAGACACTGTGCGTCCCGCACGGCGACCCGGTCGTGGAGGGCGCCGGCGCTCTGCTGAAAGCGTCCACTCCGGAGAAGGACTGGCTGTGAGACGTCGGCGGGCGGAAGGCGGCGGTGGGCCGGGTGGAGGACGTCCTGGCGGACGGATATCCGCCTGGCGGTGGACGGGGGATCAAAGACGGCTTTGACGACCGGGGACGGGTCCGCTTCCTACCTTTGACCCATGGAAATCACCGCGAATCCGATTCGTCGTGCGGCCGTGGGCGTCAGCCTCGTCCTCGCCGCCCTCGCCCTTCCCCTCACCGCGCACGCGGCCACCGCGCCGTCGTCCACCCCCAAGGCGTCCGTCACCACGGCGGCGGCCACCTACGGCCCCTACTGGGACCTGCGCCAGTGCTCGGTGGCGGCCTCCGGGTCCGGCGGGTACTGCTTCCTGCGGAACGGCCGTTGGTACCTCTACGTCCCGTGACGACCGGCACACGGACGAGGCCCCCGGAGCAGGAGTGCTCCGGGGGCCTCGTCATGTGTCCGCACGCCGGGAGCGCCGACAAGCCATGGGAGGAAGCGGGATGAAAGGGTTTCCGTCTAGTCGGGCTCCGGGGAGCCGGGGCGGACGATGCCGGTCTCGTAGGCGTATCGGACGGCCTGGGCCCGGTCGCGCAGGGAGAGCTTGGCCAGCAGGCGGTTGATGTGCGTGGACACCGTGGCGTGGCTGATGAACAGTGCCGTGGCGATCTCGGCGTTGGACAGGCCCTGCGCGACGAGGCGGAGCACCTGCTCCTCCCGCGCGGTCAACCCGGAGTCGGAGGCGGCGGGGGCCGCCGGGGTGCGCCGGTAGGCGTCGATCACCCGCCGTGTGACGGTCGGGTCGAGCAGCATGCCGCCCCGCGCCGCGCTGCGGATCGCCGCGAACAGGTGCTCGGGCGGCGACACCTTGAGCAGGAAGCCGCTGACGCCGGAGTGCAGCGCGCGGTCGAGGTTCTCGTCGGTGTCGTACGTCGTCAGCATGATCACCCGGGGCGGGTCCGGCGCGGCGATTATCCGCCGGGCCGCCTCCAGCCCGTCCACGCGCGGCATCGCGATGTCCAGGAGCACGACGTCGGGCCGCAGGCTTCTCGCCAGTTCCACGGCACGCTCCCCGTCGGACGCCTCGCCGAGCACGGACAGGTCGGGCTGGGTGCCGATCACCAGGCGCAGCCCGGCCCTGATCATCGCCTGGTCGTCGGCGATGAGGATCCCGACCGGGCCGCCACCCGCGGCGGGCCCGGTCACAGGGGAAGCACCGCCCGCACCGCGAACCCGCCGGAGCCCAGCGGCCCCGTGGTCAGCGTGCCCCGGAACAGCGCGGCCCGCTCCCGCATGCCGATCAGGCCGTGCCCGCCCTCCCGTGCGGCGGCGGCCCGCGCCGGGTTTCCGCGCGGCCCCTGGTCCACCACCTCCAGGTGGAGCTCGTGCGGGTGGTATCCGACGGTCACCGCGGCCTTCGTCGGGCCCGCGTGCTTGAGGGTGTTGGTCAGCGCCTCCTGCACGATGCGGTAGGCGGACAAATCGAGTCCCGCGGGCAGCCGCACCGGCTCGCCCCGCACGTCGAGCGTCACCTCCAGCCCCGCCGCGCGGACCTGGTCGAGCAGGTCGTCCAGCCGGTCGAGCCGGGGCTGCCCGTCGAGCTCGTCGTCGCGCGACCCGCGCAGCAGCCCCAGCATGCGCCGCAGTTCGTCGACGGCCTCCCGGCCCGTCTCCTCGACCGTGGTGAGCATCCGCCGCTCCCGTTCCTGCTCCTCGCCGAGCATCAGCCGTACGCCGCCGGCCTGCATCGTCATCACGCTGACGCTGTGCGCCACGATGTCGTGCAGCTCGCGGGCGATACGGGCGCGCTCCTCCGACACGGCCTCGCGGGCTAGCAGCTCCCCGCGCTCGGCGGCCTGCACGGCGAGCACCCGGTGGCGTCGCACCGCCACCCCGGCGCCGCCGGCGATCGCGGACATGACCAGCCCCACGGCGACGTCGCCCCACCCGGGAGGAGGGGAGGAGTTGGAGAACATGAAGAACAGGTAGCCGCCGGTCGCGGCCAGCCCGGTCGCGGCCCTGGCGCCGCGCGACGGCGCCTCCGACAGGAGCGTGAACAGCAGCACGAGCTGCGTGTAGAACTGCCAGGCGGCGGGGGACTCGCGCAGCAGGGCGAACGAGACGATGCTCGCGCCCGAGTAGATCAGCAGGACGGCGAAGGGCGCCCGGCGCCGGAACAGCACCAGGACCGCGGCCGCGGCGCCGACGACGACCCACGGCGCGAGGTGCTCACGGGACGGGGCGGCCGTGCGCCCGCTGATCTCCTCGGCGATCGCGAACAGGCCCACGACGCCCGCGACCAGCCAGTCGGCGAGCGTGGGGGGATTGCGACGGAACATGAGCGAAGGTTAGCCGCGGCCGTCGCGGTACCGTTCCACGGGTCGGCGTGCCGCCACGCGCGCCCCGTGCGCCTCCGCCTCCAGGAGGACCCCGGATCAACGAGTGCTTTGACGACGGGACGGGGCATCGATTTCTACGGTCTCCGCATGATTTCCCACGCGAACTCGTTCCGCCGCGTCGCGGCGGGCGCAAGCCTCGTCCTCGCCCCGCTCTGCCTGCTCCTCGGCATGGCCGCCGACCCCACCCGGCCCGGCGTGGACGACCCGCTGGTGTACGCGAACAACCCGGTGGCGGTCGGCGTCAGCGCGACGCTCCTGCACTACGCCTGGGTGCTGTGGGTGCCCGGGGTCATCGGGCTCGTCCACCTGGTGCGCCGCAAGGGCGTCGTGCTCGCCCACATCGCCGGAGTGGTGGCCGTCCTCGGCCTCATCAACTTCTCCAGCCTCATGATCTCCGACTTCTTCGACATCGTCCTGTTCCGGAACCTGCCCGTCGACCAGGCCGAGAAGCTGATGCAGGACGCGGCGCAGCCCGCGATGATCGCCGCCTGGCAGCTGCCCGGGATGATCGGCTCCTTCCTCGGCCTGGTCCTGGTCGCCGTCGCGTACGCCAGGGCGGGCCGGGCCGGCTGGTGGTTCCCGGCCGGGGTGCTCGCCGGCATCGCGATCTGGCTCGTCGGCGCCAGCTCCTGGAACCTCATCCTCGGCCTGGGCGGCCCCGTCCTCCTGCTGGTCGTCTTCGGCGCCGTCGGCGTCTCCCTCATCCGCATGCCGGACGAGCAGTGGTCCCCGGCCAGAACCGGAGCTGAGCACTGAAGTCCTCAGGGCCACTCGATGCGAATGATGTACGCCTCACGCTGCTCGTCCATGACCACATACGTGACCAGGCCGCGTTCGCCGAGGTGTGAGTGAGCATGTTGCCCTTTGGATTGGCCGGGTCGTACCCCCGACCACTCCATGGTGCGGTCTCAAGCAGGGTGAACAGTTCGGCGAGGGGGGACAGGGCCTGTTCGGGAAGAGCGGCGATTTGTTCCTCGGCGATCGGGTCGAGGATGACTACGTACACCTACAGCTCGACTCCGCGCGCGGCGAGTACCTCACGCCACGGTCTTCCCGTGGAAGTGGGTTCGCCGGTGAGGATCTGTGCGGCCTTCGCGTGCATCTGGCGGCGCCCCTCGGGATCTTTCGCCGAGTCGCACGCGGTGATCCACCACCGATGGACGAAGTCGTTCAGCGCACCGAGGTCCAGGGTCACTCGCACCTCGTCCAAGACCGTCTTCAGTCCTGAGTCGAACGCCGTACGGTCCTGGGGCACGATCAGGGCGGCACGTATGGCTCGCAGGTTCCTCTCCGGAATGGGCGAGCCGGAAGGGGTGAAGTCCTGGGGTTGTGCCGTCATGGTCGCGCCTCCCGTCCCTTGTAGCTAGAGCCTACCGAGTAAGGGCGTGATGGGCTGCCTCGATCCTGGCGCGACGGTCGATCGGCGGGAAGAGGAGTGGCGGATACCGGTTCGGGCCTCATGGGATGGCTGACCGGACAGGTGCGCGCCGGCGCCCCGGAGAGGCGGTCACCTGATCTGGAACAGGTCCTGGGCAGGCCCGCCGAGATCGTCGTCTCCCGTGTGACGTCCCAACACCCCGCCGGCGCGCGCTGAGACGAGGCGGGCTCGCCGCCGGGGATCGGGGGGCGCCCGCTCAGCGGGACTGGGCGTACGCCGGTGGGCGGTTCGCTGCTGAACTGGGTCGCGCGGAAGGGCGGGGCGGACCGCGGCACGGGCGCCGCGGTCCGCCTGTCGCCGCGTGAACCTGGAGGGTGCATGGGAGACGAACTGACCGTTCACCGGGACGCGGGCTGCGCCAGGGTGGTGCTGAACAGGCCCGAGGTGCACAACGCGCTGAGCGTGACGGTGCTGGCGGAGCTGGAGCGGGTCGTGGCCGAGCTCGACGCGGACGACGGCGTCGGCGTCATCGTGATCAGCGGTGCGGGCGGGCGTGCCTTCTCCTCCGGGTTCGACCTGCGGGACGCCGGGGGAGGGGCGGCGCGGCGGGGTCCGCGCGCCTACCCGGACGTCCCCCGCCCGGGCCGGCTTCCCGGGTTCGACGCCGTGGCGAGGTGCGCCGCGCCGGTCGTCGCCGCGATCGACGGCTACTGCCTGGGCGGGGGGCTGGAGCTGGCGATGCTGTGCGACGTGCGCGTCGCGACCCGCTCCTCCACGTTCGGGCTGCCCGAGCCGCGCCGCGGCCTGATGGGCGGAGCCGGCCTGGCGCACGTGTCGCGGGCCGTCCCGCTCGGCGAAGCCCTGTGGCTGCACCTGACGGGCGCGCGGATGACCGCGGAGCGCGCGCACCAGATCGGGCTCGTGCAGGCGCTGGCCGACGACGCGGACGGGCTGGACGCGCAGGTGGACGAGGTGGTCGCGCAGATCCTGCAGGGGTCGCCACTGGCCGTGCGGTTCATCAAGCGTGTCGTGCGCGAGGGCCGGGAGCTGAGCGTCGAGCAGCAGTGGCGTTTCGCGGAGATGTTCCAGTTCGTGATGGGCGGCAGCGAGGACGCGGCCGAAGGGCCCCGGGCCTTCGCCGAGCGTCGCGACCCCGCCTGGACCCGCGGCCAGGAAAGGCCACGCCCCCCGGGCTGAGAGCCTCACATCTGAAGGGTGTTCACTGTGCGGCGGCCTCCGATGCGGACCGTCGCCCTTTGGGGTTTCGGACAGTCGCCGTGCTGAACACGCCCGTGGATGCAGGTGTCGTCGCGGGACTCGGCCGCCCTTGGCTGGTTTCGGTCCCGTGACGGCTCTGTGTACGTTGACGCACTACCGGGTGGATGTTACACATGGCTTGAATCCCATTCAGTTCGGTGGAACACGTCCCCAGGCGGCGTGGCGGGGCGCTTCCCGCCACCCGGAACTCCTCTCGGGTGCAGGCGGGTGTGGTTGGCGGCTCACGGCTAGGGACGAATCCGGCGAAAGCTCGCTTTCTGTGATCTTCTTCACTCTCTTCCCTGATGTCCATCTCGTTGCTACATTCAAAACAAGAATTCATTTCAGTTCTGGGGAGATGTGATGACCGCTCTCTCTGCCGAGCCAGGCCAAGCGACGTCCGCGCGGCGAGAGCTCCCGCCGTCGATGGTCGAGCGGATGACGCTGATCATCGACGCGTTCGATGGACGTTTCACCCACCTCACGCTGGAGGACGTGGCCCGGTGCACGCACCTGCCGCGCTCGACGGCGCATCGCATCCTTGACCAACTCGTACGACTCCAGTGGCTGGAGCACACCTCCTCGGGCTACAGCCTGGGCAAGCGGGCCCTCGGGCTCGGCGGTGGCGACGGCAGCCACGGGGAGATCCGCGAGGCCGCCGCGCCGCTGCTGCACGACCTGCAGATGAGAACCGGCATGGTGGTCCACCTCGCGGTCCTGGACGGCCCTGAGGTCTTCTACCTGGACAAGGTCGGCGGGCGCTTCGCCCTCGCCGTGCCCTCACGCGTCGGCGGCCGGGCCCCGGCGCACTCCACCGCGCTGGGCAAGGCGATCCTCGCCTGGCTGGAGCCCGAGCGGGTCGAGGAACTGGTCCACGACAGGATCAGCCGGCTCACCAGCCGGACGATCGGCGACCTCGGCACCCTGCACCAGGAACTCCACCGCATCCGGCGGCGCCAAGGGCTGGCCTTCGAACGCGGCGAGAGCTTCCCCGCCATCGCCTGCGCGGCCGCGGCGATCCGTGGCCAGGAGGGCCCCGTGGCGAGCATCTCTCTCGTCGGCGACAGCCAGACGCCGCTGGAGAACGTCGCCCCGCTGGTGGTGGACGCGGCCCGGCAGGCGTCGCTCGCCCTCTTCTCCTGTGAGGACGACCAGCGGGGACGCTCCCGTCAGGCCGCCCGGGTGCAGGGGCGGACCTGGTCGACGGAGACCATGGACCGCTGGCTCAGCATGGGCGGCACCGACGGCTGGCTGTGAGGCACGGCCGGTTCACTCCCCCTGGCCCACGCGGTTCCAGTCCCAGTGGTCCGCCCAGCCCCACAGGCCGGGAGCGAACAGCGCCTGATCGGCGTCCCTGTCGTGGTCGACACCGAACCGGCCGCGGTAGAACACCAGGGGACGCCGTTCGGCGCCCCGCTCCAGCTCCAGGACCCGCCCGATCACGACATCGTGGTCCCCGGCGGTGTGCACGTCGCCGACCTCGGCGTGCACGCGCAGCAGCGCGCCGGGCAACACCGGAGTGCCCCAGCGGGACGGCTCCCAGTCGAGCCCGTCGTACTTCCTGCCCGCACTGGAGCCGAACCGGGCGCACAGGTCGGTCTGGTCTTCGCCCAGCACGTTCACGGTGAACCGCCCGGACTTCCTGATCCTGGGCCAGGTCCGGCTCCCGTGCCCGGCACAGAACAGGATCAGCGGCGGTTCGAGCGACACCGACGCGAACGCCTGGCACGCGAATCCCACCGGCTCTCCTTCGTCGATGCCGGTGATGACCGTCACGCCGCTCGCGAACAGGCTCATCGCCCGCCGCATCTCCGTAGGGTCTGGAGGGGTCACGCCGGTAGCCTCCACAACGAGCGCGTGCTCGGCTGTCATGTGGTTCACCTCGGGAAACGTCGGGCGCCGCCCCATCGGCGGCCCGGGGTGACGAAGTTACGGGCCATCGGGCGCCGCGTCCGGACCGGATCCCGCTGAGCGGAAGCGCCGTCGCGCGCCGTCCGGTGTTCCGGCCCCGTTCCGGGCGGGGAGCGGGCCGGGTCTCACTCATCGGGAAGGACGCCCCGTTCGCCCGGCTTCGCGGGCTACCTTCCCCGAAGCCGATACTCCGATGGATGGGACGGACGAATGCTCACCGAGCTGACCTATGATTCGACGGCGCGGGAACTTGCGACCGACCAGGGTGTGCTGCGCTACCACGAGGCCGGCGACGGTCCGCCGCTGCTGCTTCTGCATGGTTCGGGACCCGGAGTCACAGGCTGGCGGAACTTCCGCGGCAACCTGGCGGTCCTGGCCGAGCGTTTCCGCTGCCTGATCCTGGAGTTCCCCGGGTTCGGGGTCAGCCATCCCACCGATATGCATCCCGCGGTGGCCGCCCAGGCCGCGGTCATCCCCTTCCTCGACGGACTCGGGCTGCGGCAGGTGGACGTGATCGGCAACTCCATGGGCGGCGGGGTGGGCGCCCAGGTGGCGATCGCCCATCCCGACCGCGTGCGCCGGCTGGTCACCATCGGCGGCGTCGGCAGGAACCTGTTCAGCCCGTCCCCCGGTGAGGGCATCGAGCTGCTGATGCAGTTCACCGACGACCCCAGCCGCGAGCGGCTCGTCCAGTGGCTGCATTCCATGGTCTACGACCGGTCCCTGATCACCGAGGAGCTGATCGAGGAGCGCTGGGCGCTGGCCACCGAACCGGCCACGCTGGCCGGCGCGCGCCGGATGTACAGCCGGGCCGCGTTCACCGCCGCCATGGCGGCCGCGGCCGCCTCGGACGCGCCGCCGTACTGGGCGATGCTGCACAAGATCAAGGCCAAGACGCTGATCACCTGGGGCCGCGACGACCGCGTCAGCCCGGTCGACATGGCGATCCTGCCGATGCGGGCCATCCCCGACGTCGAGGTGCACATCTTCTCCGACTGCGGCCACTGGGCGATGATCGAGCAGAAGGCCGCCTGGGAGAGCGTCGTCCTGTCCTTCCTCACCCGGAAGGACGAGCGGTGAGCGGCTGGGACCACGAGTTCGACCTCGTCGTCGTCGGCAGTGGCGGCGGCGGCATGACGGCCGCGTTGACCGCGCACGACGCCGGCCTGTCCACCGTGGTGGTCGAGAAGGGCGCCGTGTTCGGCGGCAGCACCGGGGTCTCCGGTGGCGGCGTCTGGATTCCCAACAACCCCACCCTGCGGGCCAAGGGACATGACGACAGCCGCGAGTCCATCCGCCGCTACCTCGGCCTGCTGACCGAGGGCAGGGTCCCCGCGGCCCGGATCGACGCGTTCGTGGACAACGGGCCCGCCACGATGGAACTGCTCGCCAAGAGCAAGTGGATGCGGTTCTTCTGGACCAAGGGATACGCCGACTACCACCCCGAGCTGGAGGGCGGCAGGCCGCTGGGCCGGTCGATCGAGCCGGTGCCCTTCGACACCCGGGCGCTGGGCGAGGACGAGAAGTACCAGCGCCCCAACGGCATGAAGGGCCCGCTGGGCCTGTGGGTCACCAGCAAGGACTACCACGACCTGGCCATGGTCAAGCGGACCTGGCGCGGCCGCTGGACGACGGTCGTGGCCGCCTGGCGGGTCTCCTCTAACCTGGTCCGCCGCCGCCACATGTCCACCGGCGGACGCGCGCTCGTCGCCCGGCTGCGGATGGTCCTGAAGGACGCGCGGATCCCGCTGTGGCTGCGGACGCCGATGACCGAGCTCGTCATCGAGGACGGTGTCGTCACCGGCATCGTCGCCCGGCGCGACGGCGAGACCGTCCGGATCCGCGGCAGGCACGGCGTGCTGCTGGCGACCGGAGGTTTCGACCACAACCAGGAGATGCGCGACAAGTACCTGCCCTACGGCGGCCAGGCCGACTTCGGCATGGGCGCCGCGGAGAACACCGGCGACGGCATCCTGGCGGGGGAGCGGGCCGGCGGGGCCCTCGGCCTGATGGACGACGCCTGGTGGATGCCCGCCGTGCGGCACCCGGCGGGCGCGGTCATCCCGCTGGTGTCCGAGCGGTGCATCCCGCCGTCGGTCATCGTGTCCTCGGAGGGGCGGCGGTTCACCAACGAGTCCTCCCCGTACGTCAACTTCGTCCACGACCAACTCGACGGTGAGCACGTGCCCGTGTGGTTCGTGATGGACGCCAAGGCCCGGGCGCGGTACCCGTTCGCGCAGATCCTCCCCGGGATGCCGATCCCGGAGGCCTTCTACGAGCAGGGCATCGCCTTCCGGGCCGGCACGCTCGCCGAGCTGGCCGGCGAGATCGGCGTCCCGGCCGGTGCGCTGACCGAGACCGTCGAGCGGTTCAACGGGTTCGCCAGGGCGGGCAAGGACGAGGACTTCGGCCGCGGCGACAGCGCCTACGACCGCTATTACGGCGACCCCACCCTGAAGAACCCGAACCTGGACGTGATCGACAAGGCGCCGTTCTACGCGTTCCGCGTCGAGGCCGGGGATCTCGGCACCAAGGGCGGGCTGGTCTGCGACGAGCACAGCCGGGTGCTGCGGCCCGACGGCTCGGTCATCGAGGGGCTGTACGCCACCGGGAACACCTCCGCCTCGGTCATGGGCAACGAGTACGCCGGCCCTGGCGCGACGATCGGCCCCTCCATGGTGTTCGGGTACATCGCCGCCCGGCACGCCGCCCTGCGGTCCCGTACCGCCGCCGCGGAGTCCCGGACGTGACCAGGGCGGGAACGCTGCGGGCCCGCGTCGTCGAGGTCATCCGCGAGACCGCCGACGCGCACTCGCTGGTGCTGGAACCCGCCGACGGCGACCACGCCCGCTTCGGCTACCGGCCGGGCCAGTTCCTCACCGTCCGGGTGCCGACCACCCGTCCGGAGGGCGCGGCGCGCTGCTACTCCCTGAGCAGCTCCCCGCTGTGCGACGAGAAGCTCAAGGTGACGGTGAAGCGCACCCGGGGCGGCTACGGGTCCAACTGGATCTGCGACCACGTCACCGAGGGCGACGTGCTGGAGGTGCTGCGCCCGGCGGGCACGTTCGTCCCCGCCTCGCTGGACGAGGACCTGCTGCTGCTGGCCGGCGGCAGCGGCATCACCCCGGTCATGTCCATCCTCAAGTCGTGCCTGCACGCCGGGACCGGCGCGGTCGCCCTGGTGTACGCCAACCGGGACGAGAACTCGGTGATCTTCCGCGACGAGCTGATCGCGCTGAGCGCCGAGCACGGCGAGCGGCTCACCGTCGTCCACTGGCTGGAGTCGGTGCAGGGCCTGCCCGGCCCGGCCGCGCTGGCCGCGCTCACCCGGCCGTACGCCGGCCGGGAGGCGTTCGTCTGCGGCCCCGGCCCGTTCATGGACCTCGCCGTCCAGGTGCTCACCGGCCTGGGCGTCCCGCGGCGGCGGGTCAACGTCGAGCGTTTCGAGTCGCTGGCCGCCGACCCGTTCGCCGCGCCCGAGCCGGTGATCGACCCCTCGGGCCCCGGCGGCACCGTGGAGGTCGAGCTCGACGGCGAGAAGCGGACGCTGACCTGGCCGAAGGACACCAAGCTGCTCGACGTGATGCTGGCGGCCGGCATGGAGGCGCCGTACTCGTGCCGCGAAGGGTCGTGCAGCGCCTGCGCCTGCGTCCTGCTGGAGGGCGAGGTGGCGCTGGAACGCAACACGATCCTCGACGACCAGGACCTCGCCGACGGGCTGACCCTGTCCTGCCAGGCCACCCCGGTCAGCGACCACGTCAAGATCACGTACGACGGGTGAGCCCCGTCGCCATCGACCACCCGCTCCGCCCCGGCGCGGACGCGGGACACGACCGCAGGAGGACCTGATGCTGGATGGGACGCAACGCGCGTCCGTGGCCGAACGGCTCTGGGAGGCCGAGCGGGACCGCGCGCCGATCGAACCGCCGACCAACGCCTACCCGGGCATCGACGTGGTGGACGCCTACGAGATCCAGCTCATCAACATCCGCCGCCGCCTCGCCGCCGGGGCCCGGGTGTACGGGCACAAGGTAGGGCTCTCGTCCCCGGTGATGCAGCGGATGATGGGGGTGGACGAGCCCGACTACGGTCATCTGCTCGACACGATGGTGCTGCCCGAGGACGTGCCGATCCCGGCCGGGCGGTACTGCTACCCCCGCATCGAGGTGGAGATCGGCTACGTGCTCGGCGCGAGCCTGCCCGGCGAAGGGTGCACCGAGGAGGACGTGCTCGCCGCCACCGAGTACGTCGTGCCGAGCATCGAGCTGATCGACAGCCGCGTCCGGGACTGGCGGATCCGCCTGGCCGACACGATCGCCGACAACGCCTCCTCGGCCGGCGTGATCCTGGGTGACGCCCGGATGACCCCGGCCGAGCTGACGGCCGCGGGCATGGACATCGCCGACATCGACGTCGTGCTGTACGCCGGGGACACCGAGATCACCAGGGGCAACACCAGCGCCGTGCTCGGCGACCCCACCACCGCCGTCGCCTGGCTGGCCAGGAAGGTGGCCTCCTTCGGCGTGAAGCTCGAAGCCGGGCACGTCATCCTCCCCGGGTCCTGCACCCGGGCCGTCGACGCGCGCGCCGCCGACGTCTTCCGCGCCGAGTTCGCCGGGCTCGGCTCCGTGACCGCTCGATTCGAATAAGGGTGACACAGTGACCAAGGCGACCGCCGCGATCGTGGGTTCGGGCAACATCGGGACCGACCTGATGTACAAGTTGCTCCGTTCCGACGTGATCGAGCCGCGCTGGATGATCGGCATCGATCCGGACAGTCCCGGCCTGAAGCGGGCCGCCGAGGCGGGCCTGATCGCCTCGGCCGAAGGCGTCGACCGGCTGCTCGCCGAGACCGTGCGGCCCGACATCGTGTTCGAGGCGACCTCCGCGTACGTGCACAAGGAGAACGCGCCCAAGTACGAGGCGCTCGGCATCCCCGCCGTCGACCTGACCCCGGCCGCGCTCGGCCCGGCGGTGGTGCCCGCGGTCAACCTCGGGGCGCACCTCGACACGCCCAACGTCAGCCTGATCACCTGCGGCGGCCAGGCGACGATCCCGATCGTGTACTCCGTCTCACGGGTGGCCGAGGTGGCCTACGCGGAGATCGTCGCCAGCGTGGCCTCCCCGTCGGCGGGCCCCGGCACGCGGGCCAACATCGACGAGTTCACCCGTACCACCGCGCGGGGCATCGAGACGATCGGCGGCGCGCGCAAGGGCAAGGCCATCATCATCCTCAACCCGGCGGAGCCGCCGATGCTCATGCAGGACACCGTGTTCTGCGCCATCCCGCCCGACGCCGACCGCGAGGCCATCGCGGCCTCGATCAAGGAGATGGCCGCCGTCGTGGCGTCGTACGTGCCCGGATACCGGCTGCGCGCCGAGCCGCAGTTCGACGACCCCACACCGGTGAGCGGCGGGCTGGCCAGGGTCGCCGTGTTCATCGAGGTCGAGGGCGCGGGCGACTTCCTCCCGCCGTACTCCGGCAACCTCGACATCATGACCGCCGCCGCCGCCAAGGTCGGCGAAGGCTTCGCGCGGCGCGTCCTCGCCGAGCGCTCCTAGTCCCAGGGGGATCCCTTCCATGCCTTACAGCGCCGACCTCGACATCCGGATCACCGACTCGTCGCTGCGCGACGGCTCGCACGCCAAGCAGCACCAGTTCACGGTCGAGCACGTCCGGTCCATCGTCGCGGCCCTCGACGACGCGGGCGTGCCGGTGATCGAGGTCACCCACGGCGACGGGCTCGGCGGCTCGTCGTTCAACTACGGCTTCAGCCACACCCCCGAGCAGGAACTGATCAAGACCGCGGTGGCGACGGCGACGCGCGCGCGGATCGCGTTCCTGATGCTGCCCGGACTGGGACTCCAGGACGACATCCGCGAGGCCGCCGACAACGGCGCGAGCATCTGCAGGATCGCCACCCACTGCACCGAGGCCGACATCTCCGTCCAGCACTTCGGGCTGGCCAGGCGGCTCGGCCTGGAGACGGTCGGGTTCCTGATGATGGCGCACAGCCAGCCGCCCGAGGTCCTGGCCCGGCAGGCCCGCATCATGGCCGACGCCGGCTGCCAGTGCGTGTACGTCGTCGACTCGGCCGGCGCGCTGATCATGGAGGAGACCGGCGACCGGATCGCCGCGCTCGTGGCCGAGCTCGGCTCCGACGCCCAGGTCGGCTTCCACGGCCACGAGAACCTCGGCCTCGGCGTGGCCAACTCGGTCATCGCCGTGCGGGCGGGGGCGCTGCAGATCGACGGCTCGACGCGGAGGTTCGGCGCGGGCGCCGGCAACACGCCCGTGGAGGGCTTCGTCGCGGTCGCCGAGAAGCTCGGCATCCGCACCGGCGTCGACACCCTGAAGATCATCGACGCCGCCGAGGACGTCGTCCGGCCTGTCATGGACGGCGAGTGCCTGCTCGACCGGCTGTCGCTCACCATGGGGTACGCCGGCGTCTACTCCAGCTTCCTCAAGCACGCCGACCGCCAGGCGAGGAAGTACGGCGTGTCGGGCGCCGAGATCCTCATCGAGGCCGGGCGGCGCAAGCTCGTCGGCGGCCAGGAGGACCAGCTCATCGAGATCGCGGTCGCCCTCGCGGCACGGCGATGAGCGCGGGCGCGGCACACGCGCGGGACCGTCGTGGGGGACGCGTCCCGCCGGAGGGCGACGACGTTCTGGCGGCGGTGCGCGCGCTGCTGCCGGGCATCGCGGCGCGTGCCGCGTCGGCGGACGAGAACCGGCGGGTGCCGCCGGAGTCGATCCGGGAACTGCTCGGCACCGGGGTCTTCCGGATGCTGCAGCCCAGAAGGCACGGCGGCGCCGAGCGCGACCCCGCCGACTTCTTCCGGGTCGTCCGGGAGATCTCCGCGGCCTGCGGCTCCACGGGCTGGGTGGTCTCCGTGCTCGGCGTGCACCCGTGGCAGCTCGGCCTGTTCCATCCGGCCGCGCAGCAGGAGGTGTGGGGCCCGGATCAGGACGCGCTCGTGTCCTCCTCCTACGCTCCCGTCGGGCGGCTCGTCCCGGTCGAGGGCGGGTACGAGCTCTCCGGCCGGTGGCGCTTCTCCTCCGGCTGCGAGCACGCGTCGTGGGCGCTGGTCGGCGGCCTGGTGGTGGAGAGTCACGGCAGGCCGGTGGACTTCATGACCGCGCTCGTCCCCCGGGCGGACTACGCGATCGAGGACGTGTGGGACGTGGTCGGGCTGCGCGGCACCGCCAGCAACGACATCATCGTCGAGCGGGCGTTCGTGCCCGGGCACCGCGTCCTGCGCGGCCACGAGCAGGCGCGGCTGCGCGGTCCCGGGCAGAAGGTGAACACCGGCCCGCTCTACCGGATGCCGTTCGGCAGCGTCTTCACCAACGCGGTCACCGCTCCCGTGGTCGGCGTGGCGGCCGGGTGCCACCGGGCCTACGTCACCGCCATGCGCGACCGGGTGCGTCTCAGCCTGGGCGGCGGCCGGTTCGCCGAGGACGCGTTCGCCCAGGTCGCGGTGGCCCGGGCGGCGTCGGAGATCGACGCCGCGGTGCTGCAGACCGACCACAACCTGCGCGAGGTGTACCAGCACGCCGCCCGGGGCGAGCGGATCCCGATGGAGCTGCGGCTCCGCGTCCGCAGGGACCAGGTCCGCGCCACCGAGCGGGCGCTGGAGGCGGTCGACATCCTCTTCAAGACCGCCGGGGGGAACTCGCTCGCCCGCGGCAACCCGATCGAGCGGGCCTGGCGGGACGCGCACGCGGGCAGCGTGCACGTCGCCAACGACGTCGAACGCGCCCTGGTCATGTACGGCAAGGGCGAGTTCGGCCTGACCGTGGAGGACCAACTGGTCTGACGGCAGGTCTTCCGTCCACCCCGGACGGCCGGGAACCCGCCCCGCGACGACCTGACCGCCCTGTCCACGGCGATGGAGAAGCCCGGCGCGCGGCGAGCCGAAACCCGGCTCGCGGACGTGCCGGGCTTCTCCGCGGGACGGGCTCGCCTCACCGCCGCCGGGCGGTCACCGCGCCACCCGCATGTCGCCGGGGCTCCAGAACGCCCGCATGCTGGTGATCCGCTGCTCCTCGTCGAAGGTCATCACGTCGATCGGCTCGACCTCGAACGTCTGGTCCGCCAGCTCGGTCCGTACACGGAAGTGGAAGGCGGCGCTGTCGCCGGCGACCCGGACGGTCAGCAGCTCGGTGCGCCGCCGTGCGCCCTCCAGTCCTGAATAGAACTCGCGGATCGCCGCACGGCCCCGGCGGGGTTCGCTGCCCACCGGGTCCTCCAGCGTCCCGTCCGGCGCGTAGCACGCCGCGATGTCGTCCGCGGTCCCGTTCGCCACGGCGTCCAGGTAACGGACGACGGCGTCGGTGATCTTCTCGGTGCTCATCGGCTCCCCGCCAGGATCCGGGTGACGGCGCGGTACCCGAAGACCATCCCGGAGCCGAGCGGGACGCCGGGGCCCGAGTAGACGTGCCCGCCCACCGAGGCGGCCGAGTTGCCGATGGCGTACACGCCGGGGATCTCGGCCCCGTCCTCGCCGAGCACCTGCCCGTCCGTGCCGATCCGCGCGCCGCCCTTGGTGCCGAGGTCGCCGAGCACGACCTGCACCGCGTGGAACGGGGCCCGGTCGATCGGGACGAGGGCGGGGTTCGGGCCGTCACCGGCCGCGAAGAACCGGTCGTAGGGGGCTTCGCCGCGGTGGAAGTCGGTGTCCACGCCGGAGGCGGCGAACCCGTTGAACCGGGTGACGGTCTTGCCGAGGACGTCGGCGGGGACGCCGATCAGCTCGGCGAGACCGGTGAGGGTGTCGGCGGTGCGCCACAGGCCGGCCGCCTGGAACGTCTCGGGATCGGGAGCGGGCTGGGTGATCCCCGGGGTGCTCGTGAAACGGGCGTCGAAGATCCACCAGGTCGGCAGGTGCGACACCCCGGTGGCGTGCCCGGCGCGGATCTCGTGGCCCATCTGGTCGTAGGGCAGGGACTCGTTGGCGAAGCGCTCGCCCGCGGCGTTCACGAAGATGCCTCCGCGCAGCCCCAGGGTGAAGGCGGCGTGGCCGTTGGGGAACAGCACCGCCGGGCACCACCACGCCTCGTCGGTGAGGTCGATCGCGGCGCCGAGCGCCTGGAACGCGGCGAGCGCGTCCCCGGTGTTCGACCCGGGCGCCGCCGACGACCAGTCCCCGCCCGGCAGGCCCTGCAGCTCGCGCCGCAGCTCCGCGTTGCGCTCGAACCCGCCGGCGGCCACGATCACGCCGCGTTCGGCGCGGACGAACAGGGTGCGGCCCTCGTGCTCGACCTCCACACCGGCCACCCGGCCGTCCTCGACCACCAGCGACCGCATCCGCGTCCCGGTCCGCAGGGTGGCGTTCCCGGTGCGGTCCAGCGCGAGCAGCAGCCGGCCGACGAGGGCCTGACCCCCGCTCAGCGTCTCCCGGTCCTGTGGCACGCCGTACTGGTCGATCGAGATCGGCGGGCGCACCTGGGCGAGCCTGTCGCCGAGCTCGGCCGCCGGCAGCGGCTTGGGGACGATCCCCCGGCCGCCGGCGACGTGCCCCGGAGCCGTGTAGTAGTCGGGGAACGGCAGGAACTCGAACTCCAGCGCCGGGTCGCGGTCCAGGAACTCCACCAGCTCGGGCGCCGTCGACACGTACGCCTCCTGCAGCGCCGCCGGGGAGCGGTCGCCGACGGTGGCCCGGAAGTACTCCAGCCCGCTCGCCACGCTGTCCTCGACGCCCGCCTGGCGCAGGATGTGGTTACCCGGCAGCCACAGGCCCGACCCCGAGTAGGCGCTGGTGCCGCCGAAGTACTCGGTCTTCTCCAGCACCAGGGTGCGCGCCCCGTTCGCCGCCGCGGTGTAGGCCGCCGTCAGCGCGGCGCCTCCGGAGCCCACGACGCAGACGTCGGTGGTCTCATCCCACTGAACCGGCATTGATCTCCTCCAGATCGTTCAGGTCGGCGGACGGAGCGGCGGCCGTGCGGCCGGCGACCCGTCCGAAGGCGAGCGCGTCGGCGATGTGGAACCCGCCGTCCTTCGCCCAGCTGTAGGTGGAGCTCACCGACCCCGCCGCGTACAGGCCGGGGATGGCCGCGCCGAACGGGTCCAGGACCCGGCAGCGCTCGTCCCTGCGCGGCCCGCCACTGGTCCAGCCCAGCAGCGGGGCCAGCTCGAACGCGTAGTAGGGGCCCTGGTCCAGCGGGGTGAGGCTCTCCGGCCGGCGGCCGAACCGGGCGTCGTGGCCGGTGGCGCAGGCCGCGTTCCAGTCGCGGACCGTCTCGGCGAGGATCTCCGGAGCGATGCCCAGCTCGGCGGCCAGCGCTTCGACGGTCTCGGCGCGCCGGATCCAGCCGCGGTCGATCTCGGCCTGGTTGTCGGGGCTCCAGTCGTACCCCTCCATCAGCACCTTCCAGCCGACCGGGAGGTACGTGCGGGGCGGGCACAGCGGCCCGGCGCGGCGGGTGCGCTCGTCGAAGACGACGTACGCCGGCTGCGCCGGGTGCAGCTCGTCGCGGCCCCGGATCCGGTGCTGGCCGTGGCCGCCGAGCGCCGGGGCCTCGTCGACGAACCGCCGCCCGTCGGGCGCGACCCAGATGTAGCCCGCCGCGGGCGGCGCCAGGAAGAAGCCGGTTTCCGAGCCGGGCACGCGGATGCCGCTGAACGCGGTCATGTTGCCCATGTGCCACAGGTCGGCCCCGGCCTTCTGCGCCATCCGATGCCCGTCACCCGTGGCGGCCGGGGTGCCCCAGACCGGGCACGGCGCCAGCCGCAGGTAGTCGCGGACCATGGCGGGGTCGTTCTCGAACCCGCCGGTCGCCAGCACCACGCCGGTCCTGGCCCGCACCCGCAGCGGCCCGTCCGCGGACTCGGCGAGCACGCCCGTCACCGTCGCGCCGTCGAGGATCAGCTCCCGGCCGGGCGTGGCGTAGCGGATCTCGGCGCCGTGGGCGAGCGCCGCGTCGACCAGGAACCGGTACAGGAGCTGGTCGCCCATCCTGCCGTCCACGCTGCGGTAGCCGCCGTAGCAGTCCGCGCCGTCGAGGTGCGGGAACTCCGGGGTGTAGGCGCCGTTCACGGCCACGTTCGCGCCGAGGCTCCGCAGCCACCCGGTGTTGTGCCGCGTCTCCTCCGCCCAGGTCCTGAGCACCGCCTCGGGCAGCGGGAAGTCCCCGCACAGGCTGCGCAGATAGGTCGCGGCCTGGCCCGCGTCGAGGTTCTCGAACCAGCTTCCGCCCGACACGCGGGTGTTGCCGCCCGCGGTCTCGGGCGGGCATTTCTCCAGGATCAGGACCTCGGCGCCGGCCCCGCGGGCGGCGATGGCGGCGGCGAGGCCGGCCGCGCCCGCGCCGAGGATCAGCACATCGGTCTGCCGGTCATATTGTTGGGGGGATGACGGCATCGTCACTTCCGTCCGCATCGGCTCTCCGGATTCCGTAGAGCGTGCTCTTTCGGGTAACCGGACGGTAATCAACGGGCTCGCGACACTCCTGAGGCCGTCCCGCTCAGCAGGACGCGCGGGTTCGCCGGGCAGGCGGCCGGCGGTCGGCGTCGCCGGAGGACGGACCCCGTGTTACGGACTTCGCACGGCGTGGTCCCGCTCATCGGGACGCCTCGTGTGACTCATCCCACTGTGCTTTTAACGTCGGCGCCAGCACAGGATGCCTCTCACCGTGCACGTCCGGTGAAGGGCGAGGCCATGCCGAGACGGAGACCGAAATTGATCATGGATGGTACTGATTCGCCGACCGGCGCGACCGGCGGCGCCGAACCCGGAAGCGAGCAGAGCGCGTGAGCACGGCGAGTACCGCCCCGGTACCGGTGTCGCGGGTCCACCACTGGGCCGCCGAGGCCGATGTGCTGGTCGCCGGGAACGGGTGCGCGGGAGCCAGCGCGTCGATCGAGGCCGTGGCGGCGGGCGCCGAGGTCCTGGTCGTGGACGCCGCCGGCGGCTGGGGCGGCGCCACGGCCATGTCCGGCGGCGAGATCTACCTCGGCGGCGGGACCTCCGTGCAGAAGGCATGCGGCTTCGAGGACAGCGTGGACGCGATGTACGCCTTCCTCAAGCTCGCCACCGGGCCGGACCCCGCCGAGGACAAGCTCGCCGTCTACTGCGAGGGCAGCCTGGAGCACTTCGACTGGCTCGTCCGCTGCGGCGTCACGTTCGTGCCCAAGCTGTGGACAAATCCATCCTGGGAGGCGCCGACCGGGTACGGCCTGATGTACACCGGCGGGGAGAACGCCTACCCCTTCGCCGACCTGGTCCCGCCCGCTCCCCGCGGCCACATCGTGGACATGGAGGGCAAGCAGCCCGGCGAGCGGTCGGCGGGCTGGATGCTGATGAAGCACCTGGCGGCGACGCAGGAGCGCGCCGGCGTCGAGGTGCGCTACAACACCAGGACCGAGCGGCTCGTCGTCGACGGCGAGCGGGTGGTGGGAGCCGAGGTCGTGTCCTTCGGTGAGCGCTACTTCGTGCGGGCCTGGCGCGGCGTCGTCCTCGCGGCGGGCGGTTTCGCGGCGAACCCGGCGATGCTGGCCCAGCACGCGCCGAAGCTGGCCGCCCCCGGCAACTTCCTGGTCGGCACCGACAACGACGACGGCCGCGGCATCCGCATGGGCCAGGCGGTCGGCGCGGCGGTGCGGCACATGGAGGCCGGTCAGTCGGCCTTCCCCGCCGACCCCGCCCTGCTGTTCCGGTCCCTGCTGCTGAACGGGCGCGGGCACCGGTTCATCAACGAGGACACCTATCCCGGACGAGTGGGGCAGACGACGCTGTTCCAGCAGGACCGCAAGGCGTTCCTGCTCTACGACGAGGCGACGAACGAGGAGGCCTCGCGCCAGGCCGAGCACGTCGTCCAGCCCACCTGGGTCTCCGATGACCTCGGCGAGCTGGCGAAGGAGATGGGCATCGCCCCCGAAGTCCTGGCCGCCACCGTCGCGACGTACAACGCCGGTGCCGCGCGGGGCGAGGACCCCGAGTGCCACAAGGCGGCGCGGTGGTTGCGGCCGCTCGTCCCGCCGTACGGCGTGCTGGACCTGCGGGACGGGCCGTACGGGGTCTTCACCATCGGAGGCCTGCACACCTCCACGCGGGGCGAGGTCCTCGGCCTTGAGGGCGACCCGCTCCCCGGGCTGTTCGCCGCGGGCCGGACGACCAGCGGAATCCCGTCCTGGGGGTACTGCAGCGGCACCTCGCTGGGCGACAGCACCTTCTTCGGCCGCCGCGCCGGACGGGCCGTCGCGA
This sequence comes from Sphaerisporangium siamense, assembly GCF_014205275.1. Taxonomy (NCBI): domain Bacteria; kingdom Bacillati; phylum Actinomycetota; class Actinomycetes; order Streptosporangiales; family Streptosporangiaceae; genus Sphaerisporangium; species Sphaerisporangium siamense. The sequence goes on along the minus strand of NZ_JACHND010000001.1, from coordinate 248,068 downwards.
CGGCCTGAACGTACCTACCGGCGCGATCCATCCACGATCTCCCCGGGCCCGGCGAGCGCGCCGGGCCTGGGATGACCGCTCCCCGGCGCCGGGGACGGTCCGTCACCACCCGTAAGACGTGCGTGACACCACGGTGTCCGCGCGGTGCCAAGGAGGAACCGCATCCCCCCGCGGGGGTCCGTGCGAGGAGCCGGACCCCCGGCCACGCCGAGATCCACGAAACACCACGTTCTTCTGGAGGCCAGACGATGAGTACGACAGACACAAGGGTGGAGGCGGGCGGGTGGACCCCACGGCTCGTCCTCTCCACGGTGACGATGGTCATGATCCTGGAAGGGACCGCGCTGGGCTACAGCCTGGTCACGACGGCGCTGCCGGCCGTCACCACCCACTTCAAGACCGACCAGGGAGGCTGGCTCCTCACCGGCTTCATTCTCTCCGGGGCCATCCTCTGCCCGCTGGTGGGGAAGCTGGCGGACATCCACGGCAAGCGGCGGATGATGATCGCCTGCCTGCTGGTGAGCACCGTCGGCTCGCTCGTCTCGACCGTGGCGCCGACATTCGGCGTCCTCATCGCGGGCCGGCTGCTGCAGGGCGCCGTGCTGCCCACCATGTTCCTGAGCTACTCGCTGATGCGCGACGTGTACCCGCGGCGGATCCTGCCTCTGGCCAGCGCGGTCACGATGACCGGCACCGGCGTGTTCTCCATCGGCACGCCGTTCCTCATCGGGTGGCTGCTCGACACCTGGGGCTTCCGCGGCCTGTTCGCCTTCGACGTGCTGTGGATGGCGATCCTCACCCCGCTGCTGCTGGCGACCACCCAGGAGACGCCGCTGCGCGTCCCCGCGCGGGTCGACTTCCTGGGCGCCGGCATGCTGGGCTTCGGCCTCGGCATCGTGCTCCTGGGGATCAGTTTCGGCAGCACCTGGGGCTGGGGCTCGGTCAACACGCTCGGCGCGTTCGTCGTCGGCCTGGCGCTCATGGCCGGGTTCGTCGTGCGGTCGCTGAACTTCCCCGATCCCCTCGTCGACCTGCGGATCTTCACGCGCCGGCCGATCGTGCTCGCCGCGGTGACCGCCGCCACGGCGTACGGATCGACCGCCATCGCCTCCTCGCTCTCCGCCATGATCGGCTTGACGCCGGGCGAGGCCAAGCTCGGCTACGGCCTGGGGATGAGCGCGTCGGAGTTCGCGTCGGTCACCGCCCCGCAGGCGGTGGTCACGGTGATCATGGGCGTCGTCGTCGGCAAGCTGCTCAACCGTGTGGGCGGCGCGACCATGATGAGGACCGGCCTGCTGCTCCTGGGCGTGGGCGGTCTGCTCCTCGGCTTCTACCACGGTGACTACCTGCCGGTCCTCGTCGCCGCCCTGTTCCTGGGCGCCGGTACGGGCCTGGCCTACGGCTCGATCCCCGGTCTGGTCATCGCCGGAGCCCCGGCCGACAAGCAGGGCTCCATCGCCGGGATGGTGCAGGTGAGCTACAGCGGCTTCGCCAGCACCACGCCGGTCGTCCTGTTCGTCATCATGGGGCAGTTCGCGACCCGCACCCCGGACGGCACCGTCCTGTACCCGGACTCCTCCATCAACGCGGGCGCCGTGTTCATGGGGATCCTGATCGTCGTCGGACTGCTGCTCGCCTCGACGGTCCTGCGCGGCCGCAAGCAGGACTCGATGATCGACCCGCTCCCGGATTCCCTGGCCGAGCCGTCCGCCGCCACCGTGGCGGCGGGCCCCGAGGGCAGGCGCTGACCTTCACAGGCCCGGCGGCCGCTCCGGCGATCTGCTGATCGGCGGAGCGGCCGCTCCCTTCATCTCGCGCGGTCGGCGTCGTGACCGGAGCGCTGGAGAAGGAAAAGGGCGAGCGCGACCAGCGTCGCGATCCCGCCGGCGACGGTGAACCCGTCGAACGCGCCACGCGGCACGAACGCCGCGCCGGCCGGGACCGTCGTCACGATGCCGAACACCGCGCTGCTCACGGACATGCCGATGGCGCGGGCCAGCGCGTTGAGCCCGTTCGTGACGCCGATGTCCGTCTCCGGGGTGACCCGCAGGATCAGCGCGGGCAGGGCCGCCATGACCATCGCGTTGCCCGCCGAGATGACGGCGACGACGCATATCAGCCCCCACAGCGCGCCGTGCCCCAGCGGGATCTGGGCCGCGAACCCGGCGGCGGAGACGGCGCAGCCCGTCACGATCGTCACCCGCGGGCCGGCGGCCGTGCTCAGCCTGGCCGACAGCGGCGCCACCGTCGCCGCCAGCAACCCTCCGGGAAGCAGGCACAGGCCGGTCGCCAGCACCGACAGGCCGTGCCCGTACCCGGTCGCGGCCGGGGCCTGGAGGCGTCCGACGATCCCCAGGAAGTTCGCGAACAGCGCGAAACCAATGAGGACGGACCCTCCGTTGATCGCGGCGGCCGAGCGGCTCACCGCCGCCCTCAGGTCGATGAGCGGATCGTGGCGGCGGAGCTCCACCAGGGTGAGCAGGCACCCGGCCACCAGCGCCGCGACGAAGCAGGCGACGGTCAGCGCGTTGGTCCAGCCCCACTCGCCGCCGCGGTCGAGCCCGACCAGCAGGCCGACGGTCGAGCAGGTGAGCAGCGCCGCGCCGGCGAGGTCGATCCGCCGTGCCCGCTCCCGCCGGGGCGGTGCCGGGACCGCGAGCAGGAGGGCGGTCATCGCGACGACGCCCGCGGACGCCGAGACGGCGAACAGGCCGTGAAATCCCCAGAGCCGGGAGACCAGCCCCGCGGCGGGCAGCCCGAGCGCGCCGCCGACCCCCATCATCGCGCTGACGGTGGCGATGGCGGCGGCCCGGCGCCGGGGCTCCAGGACCACCCCCACCAGGCTCATCCCGAGCGGGATCGTCGCGCTGGAGAGCCCCTGGAGCGCCCGGCCGGCGATGAGGACCGCGATGTCGTCGCTCACCATGCACAGCAGGGACCCGAGGACCATCGCGCAGAGCGCCACGATCATCATCCTGCGCATCCCGAACTGGTCGCCCAGCCGGCCCAGCACCGGGTGCGCCACCGCGCCGGCGATGATCGTCGCGGTGACCAGCCAGGCGGCGACGGACGGCGTCACCTGTAAGCGGGCGGGCAGCCCGGGCAGCACCGGGACCACCAGCGTCTGGTTGAGCGTGGTCACCAGGGCCGCGAAGGCGACGACCAGGGCCACCCGCACCGGGTGCCCGGCCCCGGCCGAAGCTCGTGCCGGTTTCTCGCTCTCGGGCCCGCTCAAGATCTGGTGAGTCGTCATAGCGGCGTTGGGTCTCCTTCGTACGCCCCGAACGGTCGACCCCACGGTGTCGGCGCCCGCGGCTTCGCCACAACCGGCTTCCCGGCGAGCGGGACGGCCTCGTCGCCGGCCCCGCCCGCCGGACGGGACGGGGGCGCGGCGCTTTGGGAGACGAGGTCCCGGTCAGTGGGAAAAGGACAGTGACGCACACCTCAGTCTTCGCATGATGTGAAGTCCGCGGGCAGGAAGATTCGGCCCGGGCGCATGGGACGGCAAGGAGACTTCATGACGTCGCTACACACCGCCGGTGACGACGAGATTCGCGTGATCGAGGCGGCCCCGCCCCCGGCGCGCTACGCGCGGGGCTGGCACTGTCTCGGCCTGGCGGACGAGTTCCGGGACGGCAAACCGCACAAGATCGAGGCGTTCGGCACCAAGCTGGTGGTGTTCGCCGACAGCGCCGGTGAACTGAAGGTGCTCAACGCCTACTGCCCGCACATGGGCGGCGACCTCAGCCAGGGGGAGATCAAGGGCGACACGATCGCCTGCCCCTTCCACGACTGGCGCTGGGCGGGAAATGGCCGCTGCACCAGCATCCCCTACGCCCGCCGGGTGCCGCCGCGGGCGCGCACCAGGACGTGGCTGACGCTGGAGCGCAACGCGCAGCTCTTCGTCTGGCACGACCCGCAGGGCAACCCGCCCCCGCCGGAGGTGACGATCCCGGAGATCGCCGCCGTGGGCACGTCCGAGTGGACCGCGTGGACGTGGAACCGGATCAAGATCGAGGGCTCCAACTGCCGGGAGATCGTCGACAACGTCGTGGACATGGCCCACTTCTTCTATATTCACTACGCGTTCCCGACGTACTTCAAGAACGTCTTCGAAGGGCACATCGCCGCGCAGAACATGAACAGCCGGGCCCGGCCCGACGTCCAGCTCGGCACGAACTACTCCGGCGACAAGACCGACGGGCGTTCGGAGGCGGCGTACTACGGGCCGTCGTACATGATCGACTACCTGTGGAACACCGTGGGGGACCAGACGATCGAGTCCGTGCTGATCAACTGCCACTACCCGGTGTCGCCGACCGGCTTCGTGCTCCAGTGGGGCGCGATGGTCAAGAAGCCGCAGGGCGTCTCCGACGAGCAGGCGCAGGCGATGGCGGAGGGCTTCGCGGCGGGCGTGGAGACGGGCTTCCTGCAGGACGTGGAGATCTGGAAGAACAAGGCCAAGATCGACAACCCGCTGCTGTGCGAGGAGGACGGCCCCGTCTACCAGCTGCGCCGCTGGTACGACCAGTTCTACGTCGATGTCGAGGACGTCACCCCGGAGATGACCCAGCGGTTCGAGTTCGAGATCGACACCGAGCGGGCCAACCAGTTCTGGCAGAAAGAAGTCGACGACAACATCGCCAACGGCCGGACCGTCATCGCCTCGACCCCGTCCTAGCCCATCCCGGCTGGTCTGTCCGAACCGGTGGTGGCGCCTCGCGGCGAGGCGCCACCACCGTCGAGCACATCAGCGATCGCAACCGAGGAGATGTCCCGTGCGTCCCGTGTCCTGCAGCAGTTGCGGTACGTGCGTCCTGGTCAAGAAGAACAGCCTGGCGCACACGCTGGTCCAGTGGACCACCGACACCGAGCAGTGCGTCGAGTTGAGCCGGCACGCCGAGCCCGGCCTCTTCCCGACCTGCACGCGACTGCGCGACAGCATCGAGAACTCCGTCCGCCTCGGGGCCGTCCCCGTCCCCGACCTTTGAGACCACGGACCGGGCCGCCCACCCGCGAGAGGCGGCGAACCGGGCATGGGCTCCACCCCGACGCCGGGGTGGAGCCCATGCCCGTGGGACGGCCGATATCCTGTGGTCGGCAGGAACCCGGCGTTCCGGCGCGCGTGGACGGAAAGAACGGACGGGGGATTTCCTGGTGAGAATCGCCGAACCCCGGGCTCCGGCGTCGCCGACCTCCGAGCGCCAGATCGCCCGGCGCGAACGCATCCTGCGCGCCGCCGCCGAACTCGGGGCCCGCGACAAGTTCGAGACCGTGCAGATGCACGAGGTCGCCAAGAACGCCGACGTGGCGATCGCGACCCTCTACCGTTACTTCCCCTCCAAGAACGCCCTGTTCTCCGCCCTCCTCAAGATGGAGGTCGGCGCCTTCGACGCGGGACGGCCGCGTGGTCAGGGTACGGACCCCGTCACCCAGGCCGCCGAACTCCTGGTGGGGCTGAGCCGCCACCTGCTGGCCCGGCCGGTGCTGGCCGCGGCGATGATCCAGGCGTCCACCGCCGAGTACTTCGCGGCGGCGATGGACGACGTCGAACCGACCAAGGACGCGCTCGGCCGCATACTCCTGCGCATCATCGGCGCGGAGAAGCCGAACGAGCAGGACGTGAGCGTGGTGCGGCTGCTCGCCCACTGCTGGTGGGGCGCCCTGGTCTCCACGCTCAGCGGCCAGACCACGCCCGAGAAGGCGAAGACCGACATCGAGCTGGCCGCGCGGCTGCTCCTCGCGCCGTACTCCGGCCGCTGACCGGGCGGGTCGCGCCCTTTCCTCACGCCCGGAAGCCGTTCTCACCCCGCAGTCCCGGCCAGCGGGATGTGCCGTGGACCCGGTGCTCGCACGCGGCTTAGCGTCAGCGGGCCGCCACACAGACGGCGGGTCGCGACCTTCTCGAATCCAGTCCGGAGGTGCCTCGATGGCGCATGAAGTTGTTTCCCGAGTAGAGGAGATCGCCGGCCGGCTGGCCGCGGTCGCGGACGAGACCGAGCGCCTGGGCAAGCTGGCCGACGAGAGCGTCAAGCTGATCCGCGAGGCCGGGGTGATGCGGCTGCTGCAGCCGACCGACTTCGGGGGGTACGCCGCGCACCCGCGGGACTTCGCCGAGGCCGTGATGGCGGTGGCCAAGGCGTGCGGCTCGACCGGCTGGGTGTGCGGGGTCGGCGGCGTGCACCCGTGGGAGATGGCCTTGTGCGACCGGAAACTGCAGCAGGAGGTGTGGGGTTCCGACCCCAACACGTGGATCGCCTCGCCGTACATGCCGAGCGGCGTGGCGACGCCGACCGACGGCGGGTACATCCTGAAGGGCCGCTGGCAGTTCTCCTCGGGCACCGACCACTGCGACTGGATCTTCCTCGGCGCGCTGCTCGGGGACGCCGAGGGCAGGCCGGCGCAGCCGATGAAGGCCATGCACGTGGTGCTGCCCCGCTCCGACTACACGATCGTCGAGGACTCCTGGGACGTCATCGGGCTGCGCGGCACCGGCAGCAAGGACGTCATCGTCGACGGCGCGTTCATCCCCGCCTACCGGACGATCGACGCCGAGGAGGTCGCGGCGGGTGATCTCGCGGCCGAGCGGGCCGGCCGTACCGAGACGGTGTACAGGCTGCCGTTCTGGTCGATGTTCCCGCTGGGCATCACCTCGGCGGTGGTCGGCATCTGTGAGGGAGCGCTCGCCGCGCACCTGGACTACCAGCGTGACCGGGTGATGGCCGCCGGCACGAAGGTGAAGGACGACCCGTACACGCTGTTCGCCATCTCCGAGGCCGCCTCCGAGATCCAGGCCTCGCGGCTGCAACTGCTCGACGGCATCAGCCGGCTCTACGACCTGGCCGACTCCGGCAAGCCGATCACCTTCGAGGACCGGGCCGTGGTCCGGCGCAACCAGATCCGCTGCGCCTGGCGGGCGGTCTCGGCGGTCGACGAGATCTTCGCGCGCTCCGGCGGCAACGCCGTGCGCCGCGGCAACCCGATGCAGCGGTTCTGGCGCGACGCGCACGTGGGATTGCAGCACGCCATCCACATCCCGGGCAGCGCCTACCACGCGACGGCCCAGATCCAGATGGGCGTCGAGCCGCAGGGCGCGCTGCGCCTGATGATCTGACCCGCGCCGGCCGACCTTCGACCAACACCTCAACCGAATCAGGAGAGATGGGCATGACCGACATCAGTGCGCTCGGCTACGTGCGCGTCCGGGCGACCGACCTGGACGCATGGCGCGCGTTCGCCTTCGACACCATCGGCTTCGCCGAAGGCGCCGGGCCGGAATCCGACGCCCTGTACCTGCGCATGGACGAGCGGCACGCCCGCATCGTGCTGCTGCCCGGCGAGGAGGACCGGGTAGAGGCCATCGGATGGGAGGTTCGCGACCACCTGGCGCTGCGGCGGGTCCAGGAGGCCGTCGAGGCGGCGGGAGTGGCGACGAAGCCGTTGTCGCTGGAGGACGCGGACCTCCGCCGGATCGAGGCGGGGATCGCCTTCGAGACTCCGGGCGGGACCCGGCTGGAGATCTTCCACGGTCCCGCGCTGGACCACAGCCCGCTCGGGACGAAGTTCGGCAACCGCTTCGTCAGCGGCGAGCTCGGCATGGGCCACGCGGTGGTGCCGGTGCGGGACCTGGAGGCCGACTACCGGTTCTACGCCGAGACCCTCGGCTTCCTGCCCCGCGGCGGGTTCCGCCTGCCGGCGCCGCCCGAGTACGGCCCGGTCCGGATCCGGTTCATGGGGGTCAACGCCCGCCACCACAGCCTGGCGATCATGCCGACCCCCGACCTCAAGGCGCCGGCGCTGGTGCACATCATGGTCGAGTGCGAGACCCTCGACGAGGTCGGCCAGGCCCTCGACCGCGTCATGGCGAAGGGCTACCACCTCTCTTCGACGCTGGGCCGGCACACCAACGACAAGATGGTCTCCTTCTACGTGCGCACCCCCGGCGGGTGGGACCTGGAGGTCGGCTGCGAAGGGATGCTCGTCGACGAGACCTCCTACACCGCCGAGGAGATCACCGCTGACAGCTACTGGGGTCACAAGTGGGACTGGAGCTGACGACACGCCCGTCCGCCCGGACGACCGCACCCTGACGAACACACCACGGCCCCGAAGGCAGAGAGCCTTCGGGGCCGTCGCGTTGGGGAGATCCCCGCCGTGGTGGGAAATACCAGTGGCGTGGACCACCTCACCGTGCAAAAGGGACACGATTCACCATGACCGACAAGGTGCCGTTGGCAGCGCTGGTCACCGAGCAGCTCGAACTCGCGCGCGGCGCGTCGAGCGGGCGCAGCGCGAAGACCGTGTACGGCGGGCACGAGCGCTCGCTCCGCCAGACGCTGCTCGCGCTCGACGCCGGACGGCGGCTCGGCGAGCACGACAACCCCGGCGAGGCCACGCTGCACGTCCTGCGCGGACGGGTCCGGCTGAGCACGGGCGACGCCTCCTGGGACGGCTCGGCCGGCGACCTGCTGATCGTCCCCGACGCCCGCCACGACCTGGAGGCGATCGAGCCGGCCGTGGTGCTCCTCACCGCCGTCCCCGGCCGCCCGCCCCGGCACGACCCTTGATCGCGGGCCGTGCTATCCGGCCGAGGTGACGTGCAGGGTGAGCGGGCGCAGGACCAGGCCGTCGGTCCAGGGGATCGACTCGGGCGGGGTGGCCAGGCGCAGGGCCGGGCGCCTGACGGCCAGGGCCCTGACGGCCTCGGTCAGCTCGACCTTCGCCAGGGCGGCGCCGAGGCACCGGTGCGGACCGTGCCCGAAGGCCAGATGAGCGCGGGGAGAGTGGTCGTCGAAGCGGTGGATGTCTAACCTCGACGGGTCGGGGAACGCGCGCGGGTCGTGGTTGGCCGCGCTCATGAGCGGCAGGACGACGGCGCCCTCGGGAAGGGTGCCGCCGGGGATGTCGGTGTCCCGCGTCATCCGGCGCATGAAGGGGTTGGCGGGCGGGCCGTCGTACCGCAGGACCTCCTCCACGGCGGTGGCCGACAATGCGGGAGCCGCGACCAGCTCGGCCCACTGGGCGGGGTGCAGGAGCAGCCGCAGGACGCCACGGGAGATCATCGCCGCCGTCGTCTCGTACCCCGCCGTGATGAGCGAGTACACGGCGTTCACCACTTCGGCCTCCGTCAGCCGGTCCTCCTCGTCCCTGGCCTGGATGAGCAGGTCGACCAGGTCGTCGCCCGGTTCGCGGCGGTGCCGGGCGACCAGCTCGGCGGAGTAGGCCAGCAGGTCGGTGTAGCCCTGGTAGCGGGCCTGTTCGGTGTCCGTGGACGTGGTGAGGAACATGGCGGTCCACCGGATGAACTGCTCGTGGTGGCCCTCCGGCACGCCCAGCAGCTCACAGATGACCTGGCCGGGGATCCGCATCGCGTACGCCTGGACCAGGTCGAACCCGTCGCCGAGGCCGTCCAGGAGCGACCGCGCGATCGCGGCGATGCGGGGCCGCCACGGCTCGGTCCTGCGCGGGGTGAACGTGCCGGACAGGATGCGGCGGTAGCGGGTGTGTTCGGGCGGATCCTGGTTGATCAGGGACACCGGGTCGTCGTCCATGGCGGTGCCGCTCACCATCCGGGGCATCCCTGGTGATCGCAGGTTACGGCTGGAGGTGGGCGCGGCCAGCACGGCCCGCACGTCGTCGTATCCGACGGCGACCGGGACGCGGTCGCCGCTGGGCATGGTCGCGGGCGCCAGCGGCCCCGACTCCCGCCTGCGGGCGAGCTCCGGGGACGGCGTCCCCAGGGGGCCGGGAACGATGTCCGGCCACGTCTCGTCTCGGTCAGGTTCGCCGGTCATCGCCGCCTCCGCGATTCCTGGACGCCCGGGTGACGACCCAGGGGGAACGTATGAGACGCCGTGACACTCGTCAACACTCCCGTGCGCCCGGGTCTCCGGCCCGTCCCGGGGGTGCGCCGAAGCTATGCCGAAATTGGGATGAGGCGCCGGGCCGCGACGGTCCGTACCATCCAGCGTGACGACGAAGAGAGCGGCGGCTGCCCGTGCCCTGCTTGCCGGCGGCGCGTCCGCTCAGGAATGAGGTCCCGGTGAGTCGAACACGCGGTCTGTCTGTCGTGACCGTGCTCCTCGCGCTGTCGCCGATGGCGACGACCATCGCCGCCGCGGCTCCCGTCACGAGCGCCGCCGCACCCTACTGTTACGAGGAACCGTCGCAGCCCACCGCGGACGTGAGCGACCTCAAGGCGAGGTTCACCTCCGCCAACTGGATGCAGACCCTGCAGACGATGTACCAGCGCCGGTGGCCGAGCGGCCAGGGGCTGGCCGTCGCCCAGGTCAGGGACCAGTACTGGAACCAGTTCGTGCAGAAGAACAGCTTCGAGGCGTTCGCCGAGTCGATGATGGTGGCGATCCACGAGGAGACCCACATGTGGGACCTCGACCCGTCGCGGACCCGGTGGAACGTGCACACCGCGGCCTGGATCAACGCCTCCCGGCAGGACACGACGGTGCCGCTGTACGACGGCTTCCCCCGCAAGGAGATCATCCCGCTGATCAAGGACCGGCTCAGCGACTCCATGGACGGCATCTACCTGCGCGACCGGACCCAGGGCGAGTACCACCTCCAGGGCGTGCTGGCCGAACTGAACGCGGGCCTCATGGGCCTGCCCGCGGTGACGGTGGTCCAGGAGTACATCAAGGGCATCGGAGCCAGCAACGCCCGCGACATCGCCGCCACCAACCTGCGCTACCTGCTGCTCTACCTGCGCGTCGCCAAGGACCGCCACCCCGACTACTGGGCCAAGATCAAGAACGAGCCGAAGCTCCGCACCCTGGTCCTGACCCAGTTCCTCCGCACCGCGTACTGGCTGGAGAAGTCGGCCCCCTACACCGGCAAACTGGGCGGCCCCAACGCCGACAAGATCACCATCACGAACTACGCCCCCGAGAACCTCGCCATCCTGGAGGAGTTCACCGGCGCCAGAGTCCGCACCGACACCCAGAAGAACTGCACCACCTGACGCCGGACGCGAGGAGTCGCCCTCCTGCGGACGCGTGCCCCGTCACCCGCTCCCCGCCGCGGCGCGCTTCGTGAACGGCAGGACGAGCCGGGACCGATGGGTGGCGTCGCGGTGGATCTTGTGGGTGACGGGGCGGCCCACCGGGAGGTGGAAGGCGTCCGGGGGGAGCAAGGAGTTGTGGGCGTCGGACAGGGGTTCGTCGTTGGACAGTTCGGCCAGGAGGCGGTGGCCGGGGAGGAGCGTGGCCGCGAACGGGTAGAGGCGCAGGACGTACTCCTCGATCTTTCCGGGTTCCACCGGGACGGCCCGGGTATGCGGGTGGTACGGGTCGCCTTCGGTGGTCCGGGCGTCCAGTTCGCGGTGTGACGCCTTGAGGAAGCCGGTGGTGACCAGTTGGCGGGCGCCGTTCGGGGCGACGTCCCACAGGCGCAGGATGAAGTTCGTGTCCTCCTGGTCGATCTCGGCGAACAGGTGCGCCGCACCGGTGCCGATGAGCTCCGTGGGCTCCTCGAACGGCTCGGTGCTCCAGGCGACGGTCTCCACCTTGTCGGTCACCGTCAGCGGCGCCTGGTAGAAGCCGTCCGGGGCGGCGTGCTCGGCGCCCATCGGCTCCGGCTCCGGGGAGAGCTTGTGGCGCGGGCGCAGGTACAGCGGCCTGTACTCGATCTCCTTCGGCGGCCACCGTTCCGCGGTGACCACCTCGCGCGAGCCCTCCACGAAGACGCGCACGGCGGGTTCGTCCATGACGCCGTTGTCGATGCCCTTGAGCCAGTACTCGTACCAGCGGAACATCTTGTCGTGCTCCTCGATCCAGGGGCGCGACTGCATCGGCGGGTAGGAGCCGATGTCCAGCTTCTTCGGACCCTTCAGCACGTCGAACAGCTCGATGTGGCCGTCCACGGTCCAGCCGCGTCCCTGGTCGATCTGCAGGTAGACCGGGATGTCGATGTTCTCGGCCAGCCTGATGGGGTTGCGCTCCTCGTACCACTCCCCGTCGAGGTGGTTCATCACGATGTCGAACCAGAACTCGCGGTTCTTCGGGTACTTCAGCACGTGCACGAGGTTCGGCCACGCGGCCACGTCCGGGTCCCGGAGCCGCTCGTCGACGAGCCTCCTGAGCTCCTCCGGGGAGTGGACCTCCTGCATGCGGGACCGCACGTCGGTGTGCGCGATGCCGGAGTCGCCGCCGCGCCCCTCGCGGGCGGCCCGCGGCATGAACCACATGACGCCGCCGTGGTAGGTGGTCTCGTAGAAGTCGAAATGCCCGCCGCTGACGAAGATCGCCTTCAGGTGCGGCGGCCGCTCGGCGGCGGCGAGCACCTGCATCGACCCGAAGTAGGAGATGCCGATCATGCCGACGTTCCCGTCGCACCACGGCTGCGCGGCGACCCATTCGATGACGTCGTACAGGTCCTGACCCTGCGGAACGCCACCGGCGTTGTAGTTGCCGATCATCACGCCGCCGGAGTCGCCGGTGCCGCGCATGTCCCCGATGACGTGGACGTAATCTTCCTCGACGACGCGCGCGACGTCACCGGCCTCGATGCAGCCGTCCCACATCGGGCTCGGGCGACGCTGCGGCGGTGTGGTCAGGGCCAGGGCCTGCAGTTCCTTGCCGTAGGCGCTCATCGCGACCAACGCCGGCCGCGGCTTGTCCTCCGTGCCGTGGTAGGCGTCCACGGCGAGGGTGACCCCGTCGCGCATCGGCACCCGCAGATCCTTGCGGACGGCGATCGTCCGCTCGCCCGCCTGGATCGTCTGGAATTCGGCCATGAGTGCGAAGTTCCTTGCTGTCACGAGTTCTGGGTGAAGTGCGTGCGGTAGCCGTGCATCGACGTGAAGAACGGCGACGGTTCGAGCGCCGGGTCGCCGGTGTAGCCGAGCCTCTCGGCGACGGGGGCGAACGGGGAGTACGGCGAGTCCGTCTCCCGCGGACCGTCCCGGAGGCAGCGGCGGGCCGCCTCGCCGACGCCGGCCTCGATGTCCAGGCTCGCCTGGAGCGCCTCCCGGGCTTGGGCGGCGTCGAGCTCGACGCCGTACGCCGTGCCGTCCGCGCGGCGGTACGGGTGCCCGAGGTACAGCCGCCGCGGGCGGATCTCGTCGCGCAGGTACCGCAGGCCGGCGCGGTACGCGACCGGGTCCGCGTAGCCGGGGAAGCCGTTGGCCGCCCCGTGGACCTGGACGGCGTCGCCGACGAACACCGAGCGCGAGCCGTCGATCGCATAGGCCACCGATCCGGGCGTGTGGCCGGGGACCGCGTGGACGGAGACGGTGACGCCGCCGCCGAGCGAGAGGGTCTCGCCGCCCTTGAGCAGCATGGCCGGCTCCATCTCGCCGGAGATGACCGAGTTCGCGGCGGCCGTCACCTTCGCCGCGCCGTCGGGGTCGTTCAGGTAGCGTCCCCGGCCGTGGAGGTACTCGTCCACGTGCGCCCGGCGCGAGCGCAGCATCGGGGCGTCGGCCTCGTGGACGACCACCCGCGCGCGCCGGCCGGTGAGCTCCCACAGGGCGCGGGCGCCGCCGACGTGGTCGATGTGACCGTGGGTCAGCAGGATCCAGCGCACGTCCTCGACGCGGCGCCCGATGGCCTGCAGCGCGGGGACCATGCCCTCGGCGGGCGAGGAGGCGATCCCGGTGTCGACGATGGCCGGCTCCGGGGCGTCGATGAAGAAGCTGTACAGGCTGAACCGGCCCCACGGCGAGACCAGGGGATGCACGTCCGTCATGGCCGGCTCCTCAGGAAGGCGGCCGTCTCCTGGAAGACGCGGTGGTACGCCGGGATCCAGGAGAAGTGCTGCACGAACCCGTGCCCCGCGCCCGGATAGCGGCGCACCGTGGCGCCGACGCCGGCCTCGTCGAGGCGCCGGCCGTAGAGTTCGCCCTCGTCACGCAGCGGGTCGTGCTCCGCGGTCACGATCAGCGCGGGCGGCAGCCCGGTGAGGTCCGCCCGTTTGATCGGCGAGACCAGCGGATCGGCCGGGTCGGCGCCGCTGTCGAGGTAGAAGGCGTTGAACGGCTTCAGCCCCGCCGTCTCCAGGCCGTAGCCGACGGCGTTCTCGCGCAACGAGGCGTAGCGGTCGGCGTCGAAGTCCAGATCGAGCGAAGGGGAGAAGAGCACCTGGTGCGTGATGCGGTCGAATCCCTCGTCGTGGGCCATCGCGGCGACGGCCGCGGCGAAGGTGCCGCCCGAGCTGTCACCGGCGACGGCGAGCGTGGTGCCGTCCCATGCGAGGCGCCCGCCGTTCTCGGCGGCCCAGCGCACCACCGCGTGGCAGTCCTGGAGGCCGGCGGGGAAGGCGGCCTCGGGCGCCCGGCGGTAGCCGGCGGAGACGACCTTGAGCCCGGTCTCCTTCGCCAGCGACCGCGCCACGTGGTCGTGGGTATTCAGGCTGCCGAGGAAGAAGGCGCCGCCGTGGAAGTAGACCAGCAGGCCGTACGCCTCGGCGTCCACCGGCGTGTAGATCCGCACGGGGACCTCGCCCGCCGGGGTCCGCGCGATGGTGTCCTCGACCGAGTGGAGCGGCAGGCGCTGCTCCAGAGGAGGGACCTGCGCCTCCTCGGCCGCGCGCATGGCGACCGGATCGAGCGGGCCGGGCGGTGGCGCCGGCAGGGTGGCGAGGGCGCGGGCGATGTCGGGGTGCAGTGGCATGGCGTCAGGCCTTCGCCTTCTGGGACGCGGACCCCTGGGACGGGGACTGCTGGGAGGCCGGTTTCTGGGACGCGGGTCTCTGTCCCGGGAAGACGTCGTTGATCTCGTCCTCGGTCCAGCCCTGGCGCGAGATCCGCTGCAGTTCGTCGGTCACCGGCTTGCGGACGGCCTGGTAGCGCGCCAGCGCCTCCTTCACGGAGCCGGCCTCCTTGAGGGCGTCGGCGAGGGCGCCCGCGTCCAGGATCGCCGAGTTCGCGCCCTGGCCCTGGTGGTGCAGCATCGAGTGGGCCGCGTCGCCCACGAGGACGACGGAGCCGGAGTGCCAGGTGTCGACCGGGTCGATGTCGTAGACCGCGCGGCAGTTGACGGCGTCCATGTCGAGGCCGCGGGTGATGTCCACGATCCGCTCGTCGAAGCCCTCGACGGTCCTCAGCAGGTCGTCCTTGGTGACCTCCGGCGCCCAGGTGGCGTCCGGGCACAGGGCGGTGATGTCGAACGAGACCTGGCCGCGGTGGCGCAGCGGCAGGAAGTAGACCTTGGTGCCCCGGCCGATGTACATGCGGAGGTTGTCGTCGACGGCCATCCCGTGGGCGTCGTCCACGGAGATCACCGCGCGGTAGGCGTGCTCGCCGGAGAACACCGGCTGCCCGTCCCCGAACAACTGCCCGCGCACGACGGACTTGATGCCGTCGGCGCCGACCACCAGGTCGGCGGTGACCGACGCGCCGTTGGCGAAGATCAGCGTCGCCCTGTCGCCCTCGTCCTCGACGCGCTCCAGCTTGTGTCCGAGGTGCACCATGCCGTCGGGGAGCACGCCGAGGAGGGCCTCGATGAAGTCCCCGCGGTGGATCAGGTGGGTCTTCTCGCCGAAGGTGCCGATCTCCGGCCACGCCTCCTTCAACATCGGGCCGGCGGTGGCGGTGAGGATCTCGAAGTAGTCGCTCGGCGAGCTCACCTTCGCGATCGCGTCGAAGATCCCCCACTGGCGGAACCGGTCCATGGTGGACGGCCGCAGGCCGATGCCGGCGCCGACCTCGCGGATCCGGCTCGCCTGCTCGTAGACGCCGACGGTGGCGCCGAGGAGGCTCAGGGCCTTGGCCGCGGCGGCGCCGGCGTACCCCGCGCCGACGACGGCGATGGTCAGGTTCTTCAGGTCTGAGGGCTGCATGGGGCTGGTCCTTGTCAGTTCCGGATCGTCAGGAAGTCGGCGGGGTTGTCGACGAAGATCGTCTTGATCGCGGCCTCGTCGAGCCCGGCGCCGCGCAGGTCCGGGATGAGGTCGGTGAAGATGTAGTTGACGGTGTGGCCCTTCACGCCCGGCCAGCCCAGCGGGCTGCAGTTGGCGTCGGCCGAGGCCAGCACCTTGTCCAGGTGCCCCTGGCCGATGAACCGGAGGAAGTGGTCCAGCCGCTCCTTGCGCGGACGGGCCCAGAAGGGCGGGTCCTCCAGCTCGGTCTCGTAGCCGAAGGTGTCGAACCCGACCCGGCCGCCCTGCTCGGCGATCCAGGTGTCGCGGGTCTTGCCGGCGTTCACGCCGTCGTCGACGTGCCCGAACAGGACGCGGTCGAGCGGGAGGCCCTCCGCCGCGAAAATGGGGATCGCGTTCTCGGCGTCGATCGCGAGATGGGTCAGGACGGGTACGCCGGTGGCCACGGCGGCGCGGGCGGCGGCGCGGTAGATGCGCTTGTCCAGATCCGTCATGCGGCCGCCGCGGCTCACGCCGACCTTGATGATGCCGGCGCGACCGCCGGTGCCGCCGATGCCGGCGGTGATCTCGTGGACGAACTGCGCGGCCAGGTATTCCACGCTCGCCCGGGCGAAGTGCGGCAGCGCGGTGTCGCCGCCGACGAAGCCGGTGCTCGCGACGATGTGCACGCCGGTCTTCGCGGACAGCGACCGGTAGTAGTCGACGTCGCGGCCGTTGCAGATGCCGGTCGCGTCGACGAACGTGCCGCCGCCGTGCTCACGGAACCGGCGCAGCTTCGGGACGGTCTCCTCGTACCGCTGCTCGGGGGTCTTCCACCACTTGGTGTCCAGTTCCGAGCCGGGCATGCCGTACCCGATGTGCTCGTGGACGGCCACGAGACCCAGTTCTTCGGCCGGGATCGGCCCGAGGACGGTGTTCACTCTCGACACGACGCTCACCTTTGGGAGGAAACTCGATGGTCTTGGGCTGTCGCGGGCTCAGCGCACCGACAGCAGGTCGCGCGGGTTGTCCACGAGGATCCGCCGGACGTCCGCGTCGCCGAGGCCCTGTGCCGTGAGGAGCGGGACGAACGCGGTCAGGACGTGGCTGTAGCGCACGCCGGTGGCCGGGTGGCCCTTGGCGACGCCGGTCGCGTTGCTGGACAGCAGGATCCGATCGCCGTGGCCCGCCTCGATCAGGCCGGCGACCAGGGCGGCGCGCTCGGCGTCGGTGACGTGGGCGTCGTCGTCGGCGCCCACGTGGTCGAGGGCGACATAGGCGCCGCGGGCCGCGACCGCGTGCGGCGCGCCGGCCCTGACCGCGTCCGTGCGGTCGAGCCCGCCGCCGACGACGCGGCCGGCCGGAAGCCCTTCGTCCAGGACGACGCCGAGGTCGCGCACGGCGTCGTCCCCGTAGCGGATGGAGACCGGGACGCCGGTGGTCAGGGCGGCGCGGGCCGCGCCGCGGAACAGGCTCTCGTCGGTCGCGGTCATGCCCGTGCGGGTCGCGGCGGTGGCCACGAGGCCCGCGGCGCCGCGCCGCTCGACGCGGGGGACCACCATGCCCTCGGTGACCTCCTTGGCGAAGAGGTCGGCGAACTTCTCGGCCGGCCACGGCGTCGGCGGGTCGGTCTGCGGCGTCAGGAAGTAGCCGCCGAGCATCTCTTCGGGGCCCTGGCCTGTCGAGGCGACGATGTGAACGCCGGTCGTGCGTGAGAGGGCCTCGTACAGCCGCACGTCCCGCCCGTGGAACATGCCGGTGCTGTCGACGATCGTCCCGCCGCCGTGCTCGCGGAAGTCCGTCAGCTTCTCGGCCAGGGTCTCGAAGATCTCGGCACGGTCCATGCTGACGTCGAACGCGTGCTCCGCTCCCGGAACCACCGACAGCAGGGCCTCGTGCACCGCGACGACCCCGAGCTCCCGCGCGGGAACGGGGCCGAGGACGGTGTTGACCCTGCTCACGGCGGTGTCGGCGGCGTACTCGGCGGTCTGGGCACCCATCGCTGCCCCTCCTTTCGTTCTCGCTTCCGGTCTCGGCGAGCGACTGCGGTCACGCCGCGACGTGGGTCATGTGACGTAGATTTAACATCATGTCAACCGACTATCCAATAGGTAAGTTATACAATCTACCTGTATGAAGGCGTCGAGGCCCCGGCGTGCTTCGCGCCGAAGAGCCCGAACAGCGTCAGGGCCGCCGCCGCGGCGGCGCAGAGACCGGCGACCAGGAAGGCGAGGCTGTAGGCGCTGCCGAGCGACTCCAGCGCGAGCGCGCGGAGGCTCTCCGGCATCGGCACCGGCGGCAGGTCCGGACCGGCGCCGGGCACGACCGGCATCGAGTTGATCGCCATGGCGCCGCTCCCATGGGCGATACCCCCGGCGATGTCGGTGTACGGCGGCTGAAGCCCGGACCCGGCGATCGCGCCGCCGAACCCGGCGCTCAGGTCACTGTTCGCCCGGCTGACCGCGAACGCGGCGATGAGCACCGGGCCGAGGGCGAACCCGAAGTCGCGCAGCAGGTTGGTGGTGGCGCTGGCCATGCCGGCGAGCCGCAGCGGCACGGTGTTGATCGCGACGGCCGTGATCGAGCCGACGGTGAGCGCGAACCCGACGCCGAGGGCCGGCATCGGGCCGATGAACCGCGTCCAGCTCATGTCGTGGACGTCGAACGTCGAGCACCAGACGCCGCTGACGGCGATGAGGGCGAAACCGGCGGTGAGCGTCCACCGGGGCGAGAAGTCGCGGATCAGGCGGGAGACGGCCGGCACGAGCACGAAGGCCGGACCCTGGATGAACAGGAACAGCACGCCGATCCTCAGGGCGCTCTGGTGCTGGATCGCGCCGAGCCAGATGCTCATCGAGTAGCAGGTCGCGAGGAACGCGAACATGCCGACCACCGTGGCGATCGCGACGATCGCGTAGGACCGGTTGGCGAATATGTCGAGGCGCAGCAGCGGGACGTCGGCCCGCGTCTCGATGACGACGAAGGCGCCGAGCAGCACGAGGCCCGCGGCGAAGGCGCCGATGATCTCGGGGCGGGCGAAGCCGGCCTCGGAGCCCTGCGTGGCGGCGAAGAGGATGGCGATCAGGCCGAGGGCCAGCGTGACCTGGCCGGGGACGTCCAGCTTGCGCCCCTCCGGCGCCGAGGAGTCGGCGGCGAACCGGGTGATGACGATCGAGACGACCGCGGCCGTGATCACCACGATGTACGACGTTCGCCAGTCGCCCTCCGCGGCCAGCCACCCGCCCATCAGCGGGGAGATCGCCGCGCCGATCGAGAGGAAGCCGGCCCAGACGGCGATGGCCTTGGAACGGGCCTCCGGTGAGGGGCTGACCGCGGCCAGCATGGCGAGCGAGATCGGGTAGAGGATCGCGGCCCCGAGACCCGCGACGGCCTGCCCGACCCACAGGATCTGGACCGTTCCGGCGACGCAACTGACCAGCGAGCCGGCGACGGTCAGCAGTGCGCCCGCCTGCAGCAGCCGCTTGCGTCCGAACAGGTCACCGAGCACGCCGGTGGTCAGCTCGAACACGACCATGGGGATGGCGAAGGCGGCCGTGGCCCAGGTCAGCTCGGCGCCGGTGGTCTGGAACTCCTGCTGGAAGGTGCCATTGAGCGCGCCGGGCAGCGAGTACGCCACTTGCGCGAGGAGTACGGCGAAGCAGCCGGCGACCACCGTGGCGGTGTGGCCCTGCTTGCGTGCGGCGGTCTGCGTCATTGCGATGTCTTCCTTGTCCATGGGCCGGGTGATCTGTTCCGTGTTCCGGCCGCTCGGGATCGGCCGCCCGTGTGAGCGCGACCACCCGTTGGATGTGCAAGGTGTCACATCACTTAACATCGCATCAAGTGTTTGAGCACTACGTATTAGGAACGATCAGTGAGAGTGGAACGCGGCCGCCGTGCTTTATGCTGGCGGGCATGGCGACACTGCGTGCGGCACAGAAGGAGATGACGCGAAAGCTCCTGCTCGACGCCGGCCTGGACCTGTTCGGGGCGAAGGGCTACGCGACGACGACGGTCGACGACATCGCGTCGGCGGCGGGCACGACGCGGGTGACCTTCTACGCGTACTTCCCCTCCAAGGTGGACCTGATGAAGGCCCTCATCTCGGAGCGGCTCAACGCCGCGCTGGACCGGCTCCCCTCCGCCGAGCACGGGTCCACCGCCCGCGAGCTGGTCGCCGTGGTCGAGGACGGCTCACGTGAGCGCATCCGCGCGTGGCTCGCGTCCACCTCCGAACGATGGGACGCGATCCGTCCCTACACCACGACCGCCTTCGAGGCCGCGGCCGTCGACCCCGAGATCCGCGCCCTCCTCGACGAGTGGCTGAACGAGGCCATCGGCGACGTCAAGGAGGGCCTCGACCGCGCCGGCCGCTTCCCGGCCGCCACCCGCCACTTCCGCAGCGTGCTCGCCATCACCGAACTCGACCACGTCGCCCGCCACTGGAAGCCGGGCACCTGGGGGGTCGAGCGCGAAGAGATGCTGGACGTCCTCACGGAAAGCTGGGCCGGCTCGATCGGACGCCCCTGAGCGCGGCTTCGCGGCTCAGGCGGGCGTCAGGGTGACCGGCCGGCCGGGAGCGGGGGAGACGAGCAGGTGGCCGAGGCCGGCTTCGGAGAAGGCGGTGCGCACGTCCGTCTCGTTCTCGGTGAAGTGGCTCCAGCCCTCGACATGGAGCGGCACGACGTGCCGGGCCTTCAGCAGGCGCGCGGCGATCACCATCTCAGCGGCGTTCAGGGTGAGCCGTTCGTCCAGCATGGGGACGCGGACGGCGCCGCCGAACAGCAGCGCGACGTCGATGGCCGGGAACCGCCCGGCGATGAGCTCCACGTACTCCAGTGAGGCGTTGTCCCCGCTGACGTAGATGGTGGGAATCTCGGCGCCGGTGAGCATGAAGCCGGTGACCTGACCGACGATGGGCTCGCTTCCCGGCGGGCCGTGCAGGGCGGGAACGGCGGTGACGCGGACCCCGCCGACGTCGTGGTGTTGCCAGGGGCGCAGGGGAGTGGCGCCGGTGTTCGCGGCGGCCTCGGGCGTGCTCAGCGTCAGCGGCGCGGCGGACATCGCCTCGCGGCCCAGCTTGTCCAGGTTGTCGGGATGCTGGTCGTGGCTGAGCAACACCAGGTCCACCCGGCCGAGGTCGGCGGGGGAGAGGGCCGGGCCGATGGTCTTGGTGAGCGTGAGCGGGCCGGCGGAGTGATCTCCCGGCGGATCGAAGGTCGGATCGGTGAGGACGCGCAGCCCGTCGAGTTCCAGCAGGGCCGTCGGACCGCCTATCACGGTGATGATGGTCGTCATGAGCAGCTCCGTTTCGGCGCGCCGTCGAGCATCGTGCGCACCACGTTAGCCGAACGGGACGCGGGCCGCCGGTCATGGCCGCCGCCGGGCGGTGGCCATGACCGGCCGTCTTCACCACACCGCGTTCGCCGGTCCCGGGGGACCGTCAGACGGGCAGTACCCGCAGGGCGGGATAGCGGGCCGAGTTCAGGTACAACTTGTCGGTGCCGTGTTCCTTCTCCAGCTCCAGGACGAACCGGTAACGGTAGACGCCCGGCTTGGCGTCGCTCAGCACCGCGCCGGCCCAGTAGTAGTAGACGGCGGTGTACTGGTCGCGCATCCGGTCGGGAGCGCCGTAGACCTTGAGCTCGGTCATGATCCGCCGCTCGGCGACGTCGTCCTCGTCGCCCTTCTCGATGTCGAGGAACACGATGTTGTTGATCTTCGGCATCGGGGGCCAGGTGCCGTCCGGACGGCGGTGCATGTCGATCGGGCGGATGATCCAGTTGATCACCTGTCCCTGCTTGCAGATGGTCTCCAGGTGGTCGCCGCCCTGCCCGACCCCGCCGACGCTGTTGTCCATCATGTAGAGGCAGCCGTCCAGGGACTTCGTCGCGGCGGCCCTCTCCATGTCGACGAGGGTCACCACGTTCAGCTGGACGGAGTTGAGCTGGCCGCGGTCGGCGAAGTCCGTGGCCGCGTACGCCTGGGTCATCGGCCTTCCTTTCCTTCGTCGGCGGGACCGGACAGAGTCGGCCGGGCGGTGGGAGTGAACGGCGTGGCGACGGTGCCGAGCAGGAACGAGAGCCGGTACGGCACCGGCTTGGTGAGGTCCTGCTTGACCTCGGCGGTCCAGAACACGATGTCGGTGTCGGGGTACACCTTGCGCGTGGGCTCGGCGATCTTCGGGTCGATCTCGATGTCGGCGAGGGCCACGTAGGTCTCGCACTCCAGCGGGATCACGTTCCACAGCAGGGTGTCGCCCTTGCGCACCCGGCTGTGCAGCTCGGGAGTGCCGAAACCGGAGGACCCGGCGGCCTTGTTGGTGTCGTACAGATAGAGGTTGTCGTCCAGGTTCTCCGACGCCAGCGCGGCCACGGGGTCGACCACCGCGGTGATCGTCACAGGCCGTGCGGGCCGGGGTTCGGACTGTCTGCTCCTCGGGGGCATGCGGCTCCTCTGTTTCGAAGATGCTCCGGCCGGTTCAGCCGGCGGGAGGGACGGCGGGCAGGGGGAGGACGCCCAGTCCGCCGCCGGTGAAGGCGTTGCGCTTGGGGTCACTGGTGATCTTGAGGCTGGACTCGCAGGTCAGGTCCACGGACTGCCAGACCATCTCGTCGTTCTGCTCGACCAGCTCGTGCAGCTGGACGTGCACCGTGTACGGGTAGACCCCCGGCCGGCTCGTGTCCACGGTCGCGGCCCAGTACCAGCCGTCGTAGACCATGTCGGGCGACCCGTACTGCGCCGGGTAGATGATCTTCTCGCTGACGGCCTGGCCGGTGATGTCGGTGATCACCGGAGCCGGATAGTTGTACGCGGCGGCGCTGTTGGTCGTACTCCCGGTGACGTCCAGCAGCTTGGTCGCGGTGAGGCCACGCCCGCTCGCCTGCTTGCGGGGACGCTTGCCGACCCGCTGCTTCAGCCGCGTGAGCTCGGCGCCGCCGGCGTCGCCCTCGCCGCCGAGCGCGGCCAGCTGCTGCAGCGTGCGCTGGTCATGGGCGCGTTCCCGCTCGGCCAGGTAGTTGCGCGGCACCGTCGGGGGAATCGACCCCAGAGCCGCGGGCAGCCAGTTCAGCACCTGCTCGGTCGCCTGCGACCCGTCGAGGAAATAGGTGCCGGGCACGATCGTCACCAGATCGCCGGTGCCCTCCCCGGTCGAACCGAGGAACTTCATGTTGTCGAACCAGTATGTGTTGCCGTCGAGCGACCGCGTCCGAAGCGCGTTCTCGACGTCGAACAGCACGATGATCCCGTGTTGCTGGGCCATGAAACCGCCTTTCGCAGAACGTGGCTCACACGCGCAGCAGCGCGGGCGAGTCGATGTGCAGCACGCTGTTGGGTCCTTCGTGGAGCTTGAGCGAGAGCCGGTACCGGTACGGGACGCCGGGCACCATGTAGTAGGGCACGACGCCCTCCCACACCAGCAGGTCGTGGTTCTCGTGCCCGTTGGAAGCCGTGGCGTCGGGCGCCGGAACGACAGAGGGCTCCACCGGATACGCCGGCACGGCGGGCACGGCCGGGGCGTCCGGGTCTGCCTGGTCGGCCGCCGGCGCGACGGGCGCGCCGGGCAGGAACTCGATGGCCTGGATCTCGACCGGAGTCTGCACGTCCACGTGGATGGGCGTCCACTGGACGACCTGTCCCGGGACCACCGCCGTGATGAGGTCAGGGGTGCCCTGGTGCCGGCTCCCCGCCGTGCTGTCGTCGACCAGCGAGATGTTGCCGTTGTGCAGCGTCCGGTCGGACAACGCCCCGACGGCGTCGACCATCACGA
The DNA here is from genome assembly GCF_014205275.1 of Sphaerisporangium siamense. NCBI lineage: Bacteria > Bacillati > Actinomycetota > Actinomycetes > Streptosporangiales > Streptosporangiaceae > Sphaerisporangium > Sphaerisporangium siamense. The sequence goes on along the minus strand of NZ_JACHND010000001.1, from coordinate 224,487 downwards.
CGATGCTGACCTTCTCCTTCATCCATCCTCCTTGTCGGATTTCCTGCGCTCAGGGGCCGCCACGTGCTCAGCCCCGGTCCCTGACCAGCGGCGTCTTGCCGACGGTGGTCCGCTCGATCTGCGGCGAGGAGGGGGGCACGAACACCAGCCGGAACTCGTATCCGGTCTGCTCGATGGCCACCGCGTTCGCCTCCCGGTCGTTGAAGAGCGACAGGGAGCTCGGCAGCGCCTGCGTGAACAGCCGCCGCGTCCCGCTCGCGCCGAGGGCCCGCTCGACGGCCGCGGTCGTGCCCTCGGCGTCGTCCACCGCCGCCAGCAGGGTGAGGGTCCGGTCCTCACGGTGGTTGTGGAACTGGACCTCGTGCGCGGCCAGGTCCAGGTCGACGCCGGACGCCGAGCGCAGCCGCGCGCGCAGGGCGGCGTAGGCCAGCGTCGCCGAGTACTGGCTGTCGTTGAGGTGCAGCACGTCGGCGGTGCGCCCGGCGAACTCGAAGCGCTCGGTGCGCAACCCGGGCCCGTCCAGGGCGGGGCGGCGGATCATCCGGTCGCCGAGCTTGAGCCGGAGCAGCGGCGCCTCGTCGGCGTGCAGCCGCGTGACGACCAGCTCGCCCTCCTCGCCTTCGGCGACGGCACGGCCGTGCTCGTCCACGATCTCCACCAGGTGCAGCCCCGGCACGGCCGAGAGCGCCGGCGAGGCGTGGTCGAGCTGGAGCCCGACGCACTCGGCCTGGGTCGCGGCGAAGTAGCTGAGGATCGACACGTTGGGGAAGAACGCCTGCAGCTCGTCGCGCTTGCGCTGCGGCAGGGAGCCGCTGCCGTACATGGCGACCCGGAAGCTCGCCCTGGCCTGCGGCGTCAGGCCCGCGCCGAGCTCGGGCAGGAGCGCGATGCTCGCGGTGATGCCCATCAGCGCCTTGTGACCGGGGTAGGAGAACATGTGCTCCAGCACCGGTGCGCTCACCGGTCCCGCGCCGATGTAGTTGACCCCCGGCACCTGGGACAGGACGCCGCCGACCATGGTTCCGCTGCTCCACATCTGGTAGTCGGCCAGCGTGGTGAACAGCCAGCGCGGCGCGGGGCCCCGCAGGTAGCGGCCGAGCTGGTAGGCGCCCATGAACGCCCCGGCGATGCGGTAGGTGTCGCGCAGCTCCCGCAGCGAGTACACGATCTCCAGGGGCATGCCGTCACCGGTGCCGCCGCTGGCCACCACCTCGAACCCGCCGCGGTCGAGCGGTACGACCATCCCGGCCCGCGGGCCCATGAACATGTCCCGCTGCACGGTCTTGTCCGAGAGCGGGATCCGCTCCCACTCGGACATGTCGGCGGGGGCGTCGCGGATCCCGAAGTAGTGCAGCCGCTCGCGCCACAGCGGGTTGAGCAGGGCGATGCCGACGAGTTGCTGCAGCCGGCGGAACACCAGCGCGTTCTGGAGGCCGAGCGGGGACTCGCAGTACGGAGTTCCGGTGAGCCGCCCGCACTCCTCCAGCTTCTCGCTGAACGATGGCAGCCGGGTGACGTCGTCCACGGAGCGGGGCCGCAGCTCCTCCTCCGGGATCAGTCGTGCCGCCAGCTCCGCCGAGGCGGCGATGTCCAGTTCCGTCATGGTCATGAATGACTCCCGTTGCGCTGGTCGTGCCGGGCCGTGGCGCTCGCGCGCAGCACGCGTTGCCCGATGTCCCTGATTTCGGTGATGAGCATGGCCAGGTGGTCGGCGTCGATCAGGTGGTTCATGACCACCACGCGCAGCGCCGCCACCCCGTCGATGTCGACCTTGGAGATGAAGAAGCGCCCGCCGTCCCGGATCCGGTTACGGATCTCCAGCTGCAGCCGGTGCACGGTCGCCGGGTCCAGGCCGTCCGGCCGGTACCGGAAGCACAGGATGTTGGACTCCGGCTCGTGCGTCACGGCGAAGTCCGGCTCGGCGGCGACCATCTCGTACGCCTGGCGGGCCACCGCGCACAGCCGGTCGATCTTCTGCGCGAACAGCGCCGGGCCGTAGACCGACCAGACCGTCCAGAGCGGCATGATCATCGGGCGTTTCGTGCACTCGAAGTTCTTCTCCGCGCTGTCGAAGGCGCTGTAGACGTCCGGTTCCTCGTCGAAGACGTAGCTGGCGCGCTGCCGGAACGCGCCGCGCGCCGCCGTCTTGTCCCGGTAGAAGAGCAACGTGCAGGGCGCCGGCATGAACAGCATCTTGTGGGCGTCCCAGGTCAGGGAGTCTGCCTGTTCGATGCCGCGCAGTTTGTCCCGGTGCTGGTCCGACAGCAGCAGGCTCGCCCCGTGCGCCCCGTCCACATGGAGCCAGAGCCCATACCGGCGCGCCAGGGCCGCGAGCTCCTCCAGCGGGTCGAACGCGCCCATCGACGTGGTCCCGGCCGAGGCCACCAGGCAGAACAGCCGCAGGCCACGCCGGTGCGCCTCGTCCAGCACCGGGGCGGCCAGATCGGGGCGTATCCGGCCGGCGCGATCGACGGGGAGCCGGACGATCTGCCGTTCCCCGATGCCGAGCACGCCCGCCGCCCGCGTCACGCTGTAGTGCGCCTCCTCGCTGACCGCGATGGCGGGGCGACCCGGCGTGCCCTCGGCGCCGGCCGTCCAGATCTGCGGGAAGGCGCGGTTGCGGGCGGCCAGCAGCGCGGTCAGGTTGGCCAGGGAGCCTCCCGAGGTCGTCACCATGGCGAACCGGTCGAGGTCCCAGCCGATGAACCGGTTGAGCTCCTCGGCCATGAGCCGCTCGGCGACGTTGGGGAGCTGCCCGGCCTCATAGAAGGAGGACGGCTGGTTGACCACCGAGCCGACCAGGTCGATGAGGCTGGCCAGGGGCACCACGCCGGAGAACTGCCGTCCCATGTAGCCGGGTGAGTAGACCGGGATACCGGTCCCCGTGTACAGGTCGACGATCTGGCTCACCCGGTCGGCGTCGAAGTCGGCGATGCCGTGCCGTTCGAGCGTCATCAGCTCTCGCGCGGCCTTCAGCAGCGTCTCGGGATGGAGGAGGTCGAGTCCCCGGACCGACCGGTCACCCAGATACGCCGTCAGGCGGCCGACGATGTCCGCGGCGCCGTCGTGGAAACGGCCGGGGTCGAAGGCCGCAGTGAGGGCCGGCGTGGGTGACGTGGAGCTTTCACCGGTCGCCGGCTTCGGAAAAGAACTCTGGACATCGGAAAGCGAACTCGTCACGGAGGGGACTCCAAATGATCCGGCGCCGAGAAACGCTCATGTGATCGCGTTCGGCCGGGAATTCGGGCATGGTGAAATGAATTCCCGGACGATCACATGAAAGCTCTCGCGAATAAATGGTGATCTGCGGTGAAACGTCGAGAGAGGAATAAGCCTTCGGCGTCGGGGACGCGAGGTGGCATTCGCGCCCTTGCTGACCCGCCTTGACTGGTTGAATCGGTCCAATGTCGGGACGAAATGTCGACCCGTGGCGGTGGCGGGTTGCGCGGAGGAAGCCTTAACTCTCTCGTAACGCTACGTTCAAGCAGTTCGAGCCGGTTCGACGGCGATGTCGTCGACGATCAGGACCGGGTGGATATCCATCGTGGGTGAATCACGGTGAATCCGACCTTACTCTCACCTGTCGCACTCGGCGGCACGCTTGTCATGTAGAAGACCTAATCATTGATGACATGGCTGACGCAAGCCTCAGATGCAGATGGAGTGACAGGTTTGCGTCACTGTCACGCATGGTGACGGGGATGGTGAGATGTTCGGTTAGTCCTGGTTTTTCAGAGCTTATGAGATTTTCTCATGAACCTGGATCAGGCTCGGCGTTCGAGGTCGCCGCCTCGGTGGGCGATCGCGTGAAAGGGACACTATCGGCGTGTCTGGTTGTAGTTACCAAAATCCAGTAAGGAGCCCGACGCCATGACATACCTGTCTTTTCCGGCGTGTCTACGCGAAACGGGGCACGTCAGGCGCTCTCGGGCGCTGCCCGCCCCGCCGCGGCTCGCGGCCGGCGCCGCGGAAGGCCGGTCAGCGCCAGACGCGCTTCGATCTGACGAGCACGGATCGCGAGAACCGCTCGGTATTTCCCCTCTAGCCCGCGGCCACGGAGCGGTGTTGCCTTGAACGTGAGGGGCGGTTCAGGCGGCCTGGCCGCGCGCCGGGCGGCCCGCGGCCTACGCGACGGTCGCCGAGAGCGTCGGGCCGAGCGGCTCGACGCGGCCCCACCCGAGAGAGGATCCCATGACCACCCTGACCACTCCGGTTTCCAGCCTCACCGCGACCGAGATCGAGCGGACCGCCGCCCTGGTACGCGAGGCCGGCCTGGCCGGCGAGAACGTCCGCTTCGTCTACGTCGGCCTGCTCGAACCGCACAAGCAGGAGGTACTCGCGTTCCAGGCCGGTACCGGGCCGAGGCCCGACCGCCGGGCGCGGGTCCTGCTGCTCGACATCGCGACCGGCGACGCCCGGGACGTGACCGTCGACCTCACCGCGGGCGCGGTGACCGCGATCGCCGACGTCGACGGCTCCCGCGGCGGGATGCCGATCCTGGTCGAGGAGTTCGTGGCGGTCGACGGGATCCTCGCCCAGGAGGCGGCCTGGGTCGACGCGCTGGCCAAGCGCGGCCTGACCCCGGAGCAGGTGAGATGCGCGCCGCTCTCCGCCGGCGTCTTCGACCTGCCCGGCGAGAAGGGCAGGCGGATCATCCGGGTGCTCTGCTTCGCCGCGTCCGACCCCGACGATCACGTCTGGGCGCACCCGGTGGACGGGCTGAGCGCCTACGTCGACCTGATCGACAGGAAGGCGACCGAGGTCCTCGACATCGCCGTCTTCCCGCTGCCGGAGGAACCTAGCAAGTTCCACCTCCCGGAGGGGCGCCCGGCGCCGTTGGAGACCCTGAGACCCATCGAGATCACCCAGCCCGACGGGCCGTCGTTCCAGGTCGAGGGCGACCGGATCACCTGGGCGAACTGGTCCTTCAACTTCGGGTTCGACGCCCGCGAGGGCCTGGTGCTCCACCATCTCGCCTACGCCGACCCGGACCACGACGGCGAGGTCCGGCCGGTCGTCTACCGCGCCTCCATCGCCGAGATGGTGGTGCCGTACGGCGACCCGGCGCCGGTCCGGTTCTGGCAGAACTACTTCGACACCGGCGAATACCTCTTCGGCCGGTTCGCGAACTCACTCACCCTGGGCTGCGACTGCCTCGGCGAGATCCACTACGTCGACGTCGAGTTGGCCGACGAGGTCGGCAACGTCCAGCGGATCCCCAACGCGATCTGCCTGCACGAGGAGGACCACGGCACGCTCTGGAAGCACACCGACATCTTCACCCCCAACTCGGCCGAGGTCCGCCGCCAGCGCCGCCTGGTGATCTCGTTCTTCACCACGGTCGGCAACTACGACTACGGCTTCTACTGGTACCTCTACCTCGACGGCAGGATCGAGTGCGAGGCCAAGCTCACCGGCATCCTCTTCACCTCGGCCTACCGCGGGCCGGGGGAATGGCCCTACGCCAGCGAGGTGGCCCCCGGCCTGGGCGCTCCCTTCCACCAGCACCTGTTCAGCGCCCGCCTCGACATGATGGTCGACGGCGTCCGGAACGCGGTCGACGAGGTCGACGCGGTCCGGGTGCCCATCTCGCCGGAGAATCCGTACGGCAACGCCTTCAGCCACACCAGGACCCGGATCGCGAGCGAGGCCGAAGGGGTGCGCGGCGCGGACGCCTCGGTCGGCCGGACCTGGCACGTGGTGAGCACCGAACGCACCAACCGGCTCGGTCAGCCGACCGGCTATGTGCTGCGCGCCGAGCAGCACCCGACCCTCCTGGCGGACCCGTCCTCGTCGATCGCCGCGCGGGCCGCGTTCACCACCCGGGACCTGTGGATCACCCGCTACGCGCCCGAGGAGCGCTACCCGGCCGGCGAGTTCGTCAACCAGAACCCGGGCGGCGACGGCCTGCCGGCGTACGTCGCGGGCGACCGCCCCCTGGACGGCGAGGACGTCGTCCTGTGGCACACCTTCGGCGTCACCCACTTCCCACGCCCCGAGGACTGGCCGGTAATGCCCGTCGACTACGCCGGCTTCTCCTTGACCCCCTACGGTTTCTTCGACCGCAACCCCACCCTGAACCTCCCCGCCAACACCACCGCCCACTGCCACCCCGGCGACTGAGCGGCGAGGACAGAGCGGGCACCGGCGCCCGGGACGGGGTCTCCCTCGTCTCGGCGCCCGAGCCGCGACGGCGGTCGCGCGTACGAGTGAACATGCCGGCCATGTCGAGGGGACGGATCAATGACCACTGAACCGGCCACTGATCCGGGAGCCCTTCGGCGTGCCGTGCACGACGAGGCGGTGAGTACCGCCGGAGCCTGGAGCGGTGGCCAGGGCCCCGTCGAGGGATTCCTCCGGAGGGTCGTCGCCGATCTCAACCGGTTGCCACGGTTGATCGTTCACCACGCCGAGTTCGGACACTACGGGTCAGGATATGCGTCCTACACAGACGTCTTCCTGACCAAGCGCGACGGTTCGATGCGTCGCGCCGCGAACGACTGGACGGAGGTTGAAGGGGTATCTCTGGCTCTGTGCCGACTGGCCCCCTTCGCGGTGCTCCTCACGCCCAGCCGACGATCCTCCGGCCCCGATGGGGCCGGCACCTACTCCTTGCCCGAGCTTTCGCGGGTCGCCGATACCGATCCTCCGGGATGGGAACAGGAATGCCGCCAGGTCCACCAGGTGCTTGATCGGCACGGCGTCGTCCTGCTCGGCTCACCGGTGCTCGGCCTTCCCCTGGATGAGGGGCTCCACGTGGAGACGATCCTCGGCGATCCGCCGTACACGGTGTTCGACGCGTGGTTCCACTGGATGGATTGATCAAATGGGACGGTTCAGTCGAGGATCTCGACGTACCCGTCGGTTCCGTGGACGCGGATTCGTTGTCCGTCCTGGATGAGCCGGGTGGCCTGGTCCACGCCCACGACGGCCGGGAGGCCGTACTCTCGTGCGATCACCGCCCCGTGTGTCATCAGGCCGCCCACCTCCGTCACCAGTCCCGCGACGGCGACGAACAGGGGGGTCCAGCTCGGGTCGGTGTAGGCGGTGACCAGGATGTCGCCCGCCTCAAGATCCGCCTGTGCCATGTCCAGGACGACACGGGCACGGCCCTCGACGGTTCCGGCCGAGACGGGGAGGCCGGCCAGCGCGCCGGGCGGGGCGTCGTCACGCCGGTACCGGGCGGTGATGACCTCGCCGTCCGACGTGAGGATCCGGGGCGGTGTGAGCGCCTCGTACGATCGGAACGCCTCCCGTCTCTCCCGAATCAGCTCGGCGTCCACGCTGTTGGTGCGCACGACTTCTCGCAACTCGTTGAAGCGGAGGAAGAAGATGTCTTCCTTCGCGCGCAGGGTTCCCGAGCGGACGAGGTGATCGGCCTCCCGCAGCAACGCCTGCTTGTAGATGAAGTAGCGGCTGACCATGCCGTACTTGGGGTATTCCCGGTATCCGGCGAAGGCGCGGACGCGGTCGATCATCCGCTTGGTTTCCTCGGCCTTCTGCTCCCCGTCGGGGAGGGCGCGCAGGCGCGTCAGCAATTCCTGTTCTTTCCGCCGTGCCTCTTCACGTCCTTGTTCGAAGCGCCGCTCGCCGGCGCCCGGTTCGAAGTTCTTGATGTTGCCGAGAATGGCGGGCACGAGCGTGGCGGGATTCTCGCTCCACCGCGTTCTGGTGATGTCGATCTCGCCCGCGCAGCGCATGCCGTACTCGTCGAGGTAGCCCCGGATGGCGTCATGTGCCTCCCGTCCGCCGGTCAGCCCGGCCAGCTCGTCCAGGAAGCCGTCGCCCTCCCGGCCTTCGTCCGCGAGGCGGTTCAGGAACGCCACGACGTCCGCGTGCGGCCGGATCGTGTCCGCGACGTCCAGGAGTGCCAGCCCCATCTCCGAGGTGACGTTGTGGGGGACGGATTGGGTGAGCGTGTCGGCGGCGTTCTTCTCGCCCAGCCACGCCTCCAGCCGGTCGTTGAGCCACCAGGTCGCCTCCATCCCCGCCATGATCACCTGGAGGCTCCGCGGATCGAACAGGACGCGCTTCAGCTCCGCGATGTCGGCCAGGATGAAGTCGAGCAGCGCCGGCCCGGACAGATCCCGGATCTCGCGCCGCAGGGTGGCGACGGACGCCTCGCTGTGCTGGATCAGCTCGGTGACGATGGCGGGATCGGTCTCGATCGGGGCGGGCGGATCGGCGACGGGCGCGGTGCCGGAATCTTCGTCCGGCAGCGTGCGGACGAGGTCGCCCCGGTCGAGGACGCTCTGCAGCGCGTCCCGGACCAGCGGGTCGGCCTTCCCGAAGGTCTCCAGGAGGCGCGTGCGACCGGCGGACGTCGCCAGGACGGGGGCCACGTCGACGAACAACCGTCCGCCCGCCTCGTGCATCGGCGCCGGGGTCGTCAGCTGCCACAGGGAGAGTCCCAGCGGCTTCATCGCGTCGGTCATCATCTGCTGGTGACCGACGGAGACGTAGACGTGTTTCTCCTGGTCATCGGTCGCGGGGACGGGGAACAGGGTGGTGATCGGCCGGCTCTGGACGATGTGGAAGTCGTCGCCGGCCAGGCACCATTCGATGTCCTGGGGCCGGCCGAAATGCGCTTCGATCCGCCGGCCCAGCCGCACCAGGCGCAGGACCTGCGCGTCCGTCAGAGTCGGCTGCGTCTGCCGCCCCGGCTCGATCGGCGCGTCCTGGGTGCCGCCCTCCGGCGCCGCCTGGACGGACCGCTGCTTGGTGGCGATCGCCGCGGTGACGACCTGGTCGTCGCGCACCGTGTAGACGTCCCCGGCGACCAGACCGGAGACCAGCGCCTCGCCGAGCCCCCACCCGGCCTCCACGGTGGCGATCTTCCGGTTCGAGGTCACCGGGTCCGCGGTGAACAGAATCCCGGCCGCGTCCGGGAACACCATCCGCTGCACGACCACGGCCATCCGTATCTTGCGGTGGTCGAAGCCGTTACGGCACCGGTAGGTCACCGCCCGCTCGGTGAACAGCGAGGCCCAGCACCGCCGGACGTGCCGGAGGATCTCCTCAAGCCCCACGACGTTCAGGAACGAGTCCTGCTGTCCGGCGAACGACGCGGTCGGCAGGTCCTCGGCCGTCGCGCTGGAACGCACCGCGTACGAGGCCTCCTCCCCGAGCCGGGCGAGCGATTCCCCGATCGCCGCCACAAGATCATCGGGCAGTTCGAGGCCTTCGATGACGCGGCGGACATCCGCGCTCAGGGTCCGGATCGCCGCACGGTCATCCGCTTCCACGCGCGACAGCACGTCGAGCTGAGCGTCGATCGACGACACCCCGGCCACGACCCGCCGAAAGGCCTCCGTCGTGACGCAGAACCCCTCCGGCACACGCACGCCCTCGATCCGCGAGAGCTCACCGAGGTGCGCTCCCTTCCCCCCGACGTCCGCGACATTCGCCGAGTCGACCTGCTGAAAACCCATCACGTAGCCCAATTCCGCTGCTCCATCGCTCGTCGGCTCGCTTCGCAACGGGCAAGTATGAACCACTTCCCGATGTCTCATGAGGCGCCGCAGTCTGCTATAAAGTGAAACTGGCGGGAAGTGGCGCGCACGGCCCGACCCGTATTCCCCCTCCGGCGCCGAAGCCGCGCGCCGCGCCGAAGTGCCGAGGATGCGTCCACGATCTTCGGCACACGGGCAACACACTCATGGAGCCGCTGAGGCAGGGGCTCTGGGATCTGCGGTCCACCTCACTAGGCGCTTCAGGCTGCGACACTCACCGTCATGAAGTACGTGAGAGTCCGCATCAGCCGTGGCGGCAACGAGATGGATCCTCGCCCCTATCTGGAGGCGCTTCCCCAACTGGCCGCAAGCTTGCCGCCAGGGGCCCGTGAGTTCGCGACCGATCCAGAACATTACGACTTCTACAGCCGTCGGTGCGTCAAAGATCTCGCTCTCGAACGGGTCACCTTCAAGGAAGATGACGACTTCATGGAACTCGGCTTCCGGCACAACTGCTGGAAGCACGAGGAGGATCTGACGATCCGCTATCAGGGCGTGGTCCGCTACGAGTCCACCCTGTCGACCGGGATGACCGCATGGTCCGCCGTGGTGCTGGACGAAATCCTTCCGCACCCGGACGGTTGTCGCCACGAGCTGGCTTTGATCTCCGGATCCATAGCGGTCACGTGCGAAGACCTGTTCGTCACGTGGACAGAGGCCGACTGCCCGGACAAGGCGGGCCCTGGACTCCAACCCTCGTGACCGATACGAATCGAACTCAACTCAGGCAACGGAACAACAGGATGAGACGCGGGCTGGTGGCTTCTAGTCTGTCGATCATGACGGTGGGTTTCCTGTTCTGTGCCGATCCGCTCCGGCCGCGGCGGGTCGATCCGCATTTCGAGCAGCAGGCGCAGCCCGCGCGGAACGTGGACGGACGGCCGGCGCTGATCGACCATGACGCGATCGTGGCCGGCCGGGTCGCCGAGGCGGTGGCACGGGTTCCGATCGGGTTCGGCCCGGCGTGGTACCGGGGCTGGATGCTGCGGGCCGAGCAGTACCGGGCGATGGAGGAGGCACTGCGCGCCCGCGGCTGCCAACTGCTCGTCAGCGCGCGGGACTATCGGGCGGCGCACGAGCTGCCCGGCTGGATCGATTCCTTCCGGCACCTGACACCGCAGACCGTCGTGCTGCCGATGGCGCAGGGCACCCCTGCTCCAGGTGCGGAACGGTTGGCTCTGGCGGTGGCCGGGTGGAGCGATGGCGGTTTTGTGATCAAGGACTACGTCAAGTCACGCAAGCATGAGTGGTCGGACGCCTGTTACGCGCCGAACCTCGCCCGACTACCGGATGTGGTGGCCAAGTTCGTCGAACTACAGGGGGAGGACCTGGCCGGCGGGTTGGTCATCCGCCGCTTCGAGGACTTCGAGCACCGCGAGCTGCGAGTCTGGTGGATCGATGGTGAGCCGGTGTTCGCCGGTCGGCATCCCGACAGCCCCCAAGCCGACATCGAAGCGCCCGGGGACCTGAGCGATGTGCGTGCCGCGGTCCGCCGGCTCGGGTGCCGTTTCGTCACGACTGACCTTGTACGGCGGGCCGACGGCGTCAGGCGGGTGATCGAGGTCGGCGACGGCCAGGTAAGCGACTGGCCGTCCGGCGCTGACCCCGCCCTGCTCTACGCCGCGCTGCGCGAAGCCACGGCTACTCCAGGCTGATCTGAAACCTCTATCAAGACGACGATGCGGTCAAGGCATACAGCTTCCACCTCGGGGTCCGGCTCCGTGGTAGTGCCGAGTGGCCGGCGTTTATCGGCGATGGTGCCGTTGCCTATGAAAGATATTGCAGAGGCGAGAGGTCTTTCTGCAGGAAGAAGTCCGGATACTACTTATTCCGCTCACATTTGTGCTTGATACGTTCTGCAGGCCGTGCTGGGTGGTGGTGTTGAAGACTCTCAGGTCATTCTTGTTGCGAGTGCCGTTTCCGACGTGCATGTTGATATTGATAGGGCCGCGATCATCGGTCGGCGTGGCCCTGGGGTTCTCGCCGATCGCCGCAACGCCCGCGCTCGCCTGCGGAGACGCCAGAACTCCGCAGGTCAAGATGACCATGGCGACCGGAATGACCCGCCACGCCTTCATGCCCATCGAAGCCCGCGGATTCTCCGCACCGTGACGAATCATTCGGCCGCACACCTGCCCTCTCGTATCACTTCATGACGGGAGGATACGTCAGATGCATATCAGTGACATTAGTTCCTCTACCCCGCCACGAAGCATCAGCCCTACCCCGAATGACGCGCGGGCCAGATGGTTACCCACCCTTTGCCGTCGCGACAACCGCAGACGATCCGGGCCGGGTGTGCGCGGTGCGGAGCAGGGTGGCGATGAGGATGGCCGCGCCCGCCATCAGAACGGCACTGACCACCGAGGCGATCCGCGTCTCTCGGGCGAAGGCGTCGAATGCCACGTTTCGCAGGGATTCCGCGGTGCCCTTCGGGAGGGTCGCGGCTGTGTCGACGGCGCCGCCGAGGGTGTTCCGCGCGGCTTCCAACTCCTTGGGCGTGAGGGCGTCAGGAGCCTTGGCCGCCAGTTCCGAACGGTAGACGGCGGTGCCGATGCTGCCCAGGATCGCGATGCCCAGCGCCCCGCCGAACTCGGTGGAGGTCTCGGACATGGCGGAGGCCATCCCGGCCCGCTCCGGCGGTGCGGCGGACAGAATCACGTCGGTGACCACGGCGGAGACCCCGCCGATTCCGATCGCGACGACCGTCAGGCCGCCGACGAGGTAGACGATTCCCGAACCGGCCTGGATGAAGGCCAGCATGGCGTAGCCCGCCGCTGCCACGAGCAGCCCGGCGGCGATCACGTTGGGCTTGCCGATGCGAGGTGCGATCGCGGTGGCCAGCGCGATGCCCACGGGCATCACGAGAAAGGTGGGCAACGACCACAGGGCCGACTCGAACGGTTCCATGCCCAGGACGAGTTGCATGAACTGCCAGTTGAACAGGCTGAAGCCGACCAGTCCGAACGTCGCCAGCGCGCCGACGAACAAGGGCACGTTGAACCGGCGTGTGCGGAACAGCGTCATGTCGATCATCGGGTTCGCGGCCACGCGTTGACGATGGAGGAACGCCACCCCCACCGCGAGTCCGGCGGCGCAGTACACCAGAGGGACCCACCCGAAGCCGTGCTCCGCCAGCAGTTTGACGCCGTAGATGACGCCGAGCACGGCCAAGATGGACAGGGGGGCGCCGAGCAGGTCGAAGCGGCCCGGCCTGGGGTCGCGGTATTCGGGGAGCAGCAGCGGGCCGAGGACCAGGAGCAGCACCATCACCGGCACGTTGATCAGGAAGACCGATCCCCACCAGAAGTGCTCCAGCAGCAGTCCGCCGATGATCGGGCCGATCAGGGCGCCGCCCGCGAAGCCCGCCGTCCAGACGCCGACCGCGGTGGCTCGCTGCCTGGCGTCGTGGAACATGTTGCGGATCAGGGAGAGCGTGGACGGCGCCAACGTGGATCCGGCGATGCCCAGGAGCGCGCGGGCCGCGATGAGCGTCTCGGAGCTGGTCGAGTAGGCCGCCAGAACGGAGGCGACGCCGAAGGCCGCGGCGCCTGCGAGCAGCACCCGCCGCCGTCCGATCCGGTCACCGAGTGTGCCCATCGTGATGAGCAGGCCGGCGAGGAGGAAGCCGTAAGCGTCCATGATCCACAGCTGTTCGGAGCTGCTCGGCTTGAGGTCGGCCGACAGGGACGGAAGCGCAACGAACATGACGGACATGTCCATGGACGCCAGCACGCAAGGCAGTACCAGGACGGCGAGCCCGACCCACTCCCTGACTCCAGCTGTTCTGTCTACTTCAGTCATTCCTTTGTTCCTGAGTCGTGTCGACAAGGGGAGTTGACCACCCTCGAAGCGTACTTAGTACGCGCTGAAGCGTACACGATACGCATGCACGTCGGATCGGCACAACTGCTTTCTGAGGTGTGCGTTCACGTGTGATAAGTGTCCGGCGCCCTCAGTGGGCTAGAATTTCGACACGACCCTGACGGTGTGACGAAAAGGAGTGTGGTGATGTCGGTGCCACTGGCATGCGCGTCATGCGGAAAGTCGCTGGAGCCCGCCGATCGAGGACGGCCGAGGCTCTACTGCTCCCGCGCGTGCCAGGCGAAGGCGTATCGAGCGCGCAGGGTGGAAGCGCCGGCCGACGCCCCGGAGGGCGATGACGGCGTGCCGCATCTCACCGTCGAGCGCATCGTGCGGGCCGGGATCGCCATCGCGGACGCGGAGGGCCTCGACGCGCTGTCGATGCGCCGGGTCGCCATGGACCTCGGCACCGGAACCATGTCTCTGTACCGGCATGTGACATCCAAGGACGACCTGGTGGCCCTGATGGTCGAGGCCGCGATGGCCGACGTGCCCCTGCCCGACTCGGCGCCGAGCGGCTGGCGTCACGGCCTCGAACGCGCCGCGTACCGCGACTGGGACCTGTACCACCGCCATCCATGGATCCTGCCGAGGGTCATGCTGACGACCCGCACGCATTTCAGTCCGGCACTCGCCGCGGAAAGCGAAAGCGCCCTCTCCGCATTCGACGGGCTCGACCTCGAACCCGCCGAGGCTTTCCGGTACATGTTCATGTTCGCCTCGTACGTGCAAGGCGTGGCACTGACCTACGTCAGCGATGTGGAGGCGGAACGGCAATCACAAACCGCCATGACCCAGGGCACGAAAGCCCCGGACCAGGCACAGAATCCGCTTTTCACCCCCGGCGCATACCCCCGCCTCGCCCGCGCGATGCGCGCAGGCGGAGCCCCCTGGGACCTCGACGCCTTGTTCGCCGCAGGTCTCGCCGGCGTCTTGGATGGCATCGAAGCCGACCTGGCGAGACGAGGCATCGATTCCCGCTGAAGTCGTCAGGGGTCATCCCGCAGAGGTGGAATCCGATCACACTTGTGATCTCAGCCGTTGCCACGTGTCCTAGGTCGATCTGAGGCGTTCCACGGTTCGGCGGGCATGAGGACCATGGCGTGGTGAGCGACTCTTCTGAGCTCTTCCCAGCGAGGATGCGCGTGCAGGGCCTCCGCCGTCCAGGCCGCGGGACCCTCGTCGGTGAGGTTGATCAACCTCTGGTCGATATCACCGAGTGTGGTATCGAGTTCCTCGGAGATCCATCCCTCGTTCCGCGATTGCCACGCGGCGAGGTAGAAGGCGTCGTAGTCGAGCGCCAGTTCATCGGGGCTTGCGGGTCCGATCCATTCAAGCTGCTCGCCGGCGGTGAGAGCGAGGTGTCGCACGCTCTCGCGGAGTAGCGACCAGTTGCCTTTGGCCGTGTCCCCCGCACTTGAGGGAGAGTGCATGCGTGCAGTTTAGTCAAGGGATAAGGGCGCATCCCTGACCAGGGCACCAGGCATGGGAACGGGTGACGGGAATCGAACCCGCGCTGTCAGCCTGTCCCGGTCAGAGGCTGTCGAGGAACTCCACGAGCAGGCGGTTGACGTCGTCGGGGCGTTCCTGCTGGATCCAGTGGCCGCAGTCCAGGAGGTGGCTGCCGGTGAGGTTGGGGAGCGTTCGCGGATAGGCGTCCATGGCGTCGGAGAGCCACATGGTGGAGGCGTCACGGGTGCCGCCAAGGAAGAGGGACGGCTGCTTGATCGCGGAGCCCGCGTACGTAGCCAGGTCCTCCCAGTCGCGGTCCATGTTGCGGTAGCGGTTGAGGGCACCGGTGAAGCCCGTGCGCTCGAACTCGGCGGCGTAGAAGTCGAGGTCGTCTTGCGTCAGCCAGGACGGCAGCGCGCCGGTCGGGAAACGCTCGCGCAGTGTGCCGCCCGGGGCGACGAAGTGCGGGTCTGGGGCGTCCGCCGCAGCCATCGTGTCCGCCGACAGGGCGCTGTAGAACCCGGCGAGCCAGCCGCGCACGTCGGGCTCGATCTCGGCCTCGGCTCGTCCGAGGCGCTGGAAGTAGGAGACATAGAACTCTTGCCCGCCGCCCATTCCCGCGAACACTTCGCTTGGCCGGGGCCCGCCGGGCGGGGTGTAAGGGACGCTCAACAATCCGACCGCACGAAACACCTCGGGCTCGACGAGTGCGGACTGCGCTGCGATCGTCGCCCCCCAGTCGTGGCCGATGATCACAGCGGAGCTTTCACCAAATGCCCGGACCACCGACACGTTGTCACTGATCAAGTCGAGCATTCGGTACGCGGCGGGGTCCTGCGGCTTGGACGAACGCCCGTAGCCCCGTACGTCGAGCGCGACGGCCCGGTAACCGGCTGTCGCCAGCACGGGAAGCTGCCGCCGCCAGGAATACCACGACTCGGGGAAACCATGGACGAGCAGCACCAGCGGCCCGCTGCCCTGCTCTACGACGTGAATCCGCTCCCCGCCCACTTCCAAGATCCGGTGCTTCGCCGTCATCGTCCCTCCCCGACCAGTACTCGTTGATCGTCCTGACTGTAGGGTCGAGGGAGGTCAGGGCCTAAGTTTTGTTGCCATTCCAGCAATAGGACACATCAACCCCATCTTCGGCGGCTGCATGCTCACGGAGATCACGTCCCGCCGGATCCGCGTCTGCACCCTGCAAGATCAAGAAGGCGGGTGTAGAGCGGCCCGGTTCTTCACGGTGCCGGTGGTTTTCGCGCCGACGGGAGCGAGGTACGAACGCGGGGTTGGGCTGGTGTTCATTCCCCACGAGTTACCATCGAGTGTATATACCATTGAAGGTATGTCTCGGTTGGGAAATCGATCTAGAGCCGGAGGTGGAGTCTTGGCTGGACGGGCCTTCCTTTGCGCTCTACCAGCGGGTTATGCGGAACGTAGATGACTACCTCGTCACTGGCGGTATCCCCGATGGAGATCACGTGAAGAAGTTGAAGGATGCCGAAGGTGTACATGAGCTGCGTGTTGCTCTCGACCGCACGACCTGGCGATTGACCTTCTGGAAGCCATCCAACAAAGTGATCGTGGTCCTTACGGTCTTCCGCAAGACTCAGGACGGCACGCAGACTGCCGACATCGACCGAGCGATCGCTGCTAAGAAGCGGTGCGAGGCAGAGCACGACCTCACCATCACGCATGTATTCGAGAGGAGCGCATGATGGGTCACAGCCGTTGGGAAACCTACAAGGCGAAGCGTCTGCGCCAGTCGGAAGCGGATGCGCAGCCTCAGCCTGAATACGAGCAGGCGGGCCGTGACCTGGAGCTCGGCGATCAGTTGCGTGAGATCCGTAAGCGCCGAGGCTTGTCCCAGAAGGTGGTAGCGGAGCGTGCCGGGATGTCTCAACCTGCTCTGTCCCGCATCGAGGGCGGCGGCGGCATACCAGATATAGCTACGCTTCTGCGCCTCGGTATGGCAATGGGGGTTCGGTTTCGCGTCGAGCTCGTCGACGACGACGACACCACTGAAATCGAGCCCCTGACGGTGCATCACCGACAGCTCGCGAACGCATAGCTTGAAGGCGACCACTTCAAGGCTCGGTCCGTTGCCCTCCGCTGCTCGTACGCAGTGGCGAGTCTCCAACCGTGCGAGGGCTCTGCTCCGAGGTCCTCAGCGCCGTGGGAACAAGGAATGCCTAGCTCGGACTCACGTGCTTGAGCTGAGCCTTTGATGTTGGAGCGGGTGACGGGAATCGAACCCGCGCTGTCAGCTTGGGAAGTCTCTTCCGATCACCGCCCCTATCTGGACGATGACTGAACTGCATCATGACGCGGGATTTCTCGCGACTCCCCGTCATTCCCCCTTGATCACCGCTCCATCGGGCACGCAACGGGCACGCGGGCTGCCTGCCGGCGGCTTTACGGCGGGCTGACATTCCTGACTGCATCAGGCCTCTGACCTCGAGGCATGACTCTCGCCTTTCCCCTACCGGGGAAGATCATCCCGCATATATCCCGCGAGGCAGCAGAATAGCCTGCGAGAGGCTCATCCGATGTCGAAGGGCGGCAGCTCAGCCAGGTTCAGAATGGCTGCTGGCGGGAAGTCCGGCCACGAGCTCGGCGGGTCTTGGTTCAGGTTGCGCAGGTGCTTGTCGATGAAGCGCTGAGCATTGCGCAAAACCCTGACTGTGGTGGCGGCATCGATGGCGCCGTCCTGCAGCGCGTCAGCAAGCTCGTCCAGGTCCAGGACTTCGTAGCGCCGGCTGACCGGGGGCACGACGATGTCCACGTAGAGGTCGTGAACTACCAGCCGCTTCGGGCCCGTTTCCTCTAGTTCGACCAGGTCGATGTACCAACCGCCTTCGAGGGCGTCGACGAAGGTGACCGGCCTTCGGATCTGTATCCCTTCGTCAGCGATTACGAAGCAGCGATCCGTTACGGGTCGGCCGGGAACCCGCCACGGGGGAAGGATCTCAACGTCGTAGGCCACGATGTTGTCACCGGTTCGGACACCGGAGCACCATCGCCCAGTGCGGTGGTGGACACGTACCTCTTCAAGGGTCACAAAGCGCAGTATGGCTGCGTCGGGATGCAGCGCGCCCCGGCCGTTGCTTCTGCAAGCTAGGAGGTGCAAGGTCGAACATGAGTAGGCTGAGCCGACGATTTTACAGGGCGTCACTTGTTCTCATGCCCTAGAGCCTCTGACCTGCGGTGCAGCCGGGCGGCGAATGGCCCACCTCAGAGATCGTTCCGTACATTTTCCGGATCATGGGAGACGGCATCTCTCCCGCTAGTGCGGGCCTCGGCGTGGAGCTGGACTGGTCCTGGTGGCCACGTTCGGCAGCCTGCGTTGGGGGAAGCTGGCAGCGCTCCGGCGTAAGAACGTCGATTTCGAGGCTCGGACGGTCCGGGTCGTGGCTTCGACGACGGAACTCAAGGACGGCTCGGTCCCAGTGGGGCCACCCAAGTCTGCGGCGGGTGTCCGTACGGTGGCGCTGCCTGAAATCGTGATCGCTGAGCTGAGGGCGCACCTGGACGAGTACACCGACGACCATGACGACGCATTCGTGTTCGTTGGCGCGAAGGGTGCGATTCTGCGTCGGCCGGCTTTCTCCCGGATCTGGGCCAGGGCGCTGAAGGCGGCGGCGCTTTCTGGGTTCCACTTTCATGATCTGCGTCACACGGGCAACAAGTGCGCCGTGCAGTCAGGGGCGACTCTTCGTGAGCTGATGAACCGTATGGCCACTCGACTACGCGGGCCGTGTTGATCTATCTCCACACTGAGGATGAGCGGGGCAAGCTGATCGCTGACGGCATGGGCAGACTGGCCGAGCAGATCATGAGTTGCCGTGAAGATCAAGAGGGATCGGGCACGTGACGGGCACGGGAGATCGATGAGGCGGCGAAGATGAATAAGGCCCGGGTCGGAATGTGCTTCCTGGCCTGGGCTTTCGGAGTGGAGCGGGTGACGGGAATCGAACCCGCGCTGTCAGCTTGGGAACCGGCTACTGATCCTGCTGTGCTGAGCTGGGAAATCTACGGTCGCTGGTGAGAGCGAGTGCCGTGCCCGTGAGTGCCCGTGAGTCCCCATAGCTTCCCGTCTGTTCTGGCACGCATCTGGCACGCGATCAAGATCCTTACGGCTCCCCTAGTAGGACCGTTCGGGCCGTGATCGGATGGCCTTGGCCTAGTTCGTGATGGTGACCGGTGGCCGTGAGCGTGAGTAGTCGTATGGGGCTGTTGCAGTACGCATTGCAGTAGACGTCTGTATGTAGGCCGTTCGGGGCTCGGTGACGAATCGTCGCAGTTTAATTTCATTGAGTGGTTTCCCGGCCTTTCGACGTCGCTTGAGGTTGTGTGGTGGCTATGAGGTTGCGGCGGGGTGACGGCTGGGGACCGGCGATCGTGGGAACAGTGGTAGCGGTCACGGGAAGCGTGGCGATCAACCGGGTCGAAGGCTCTTGGTGGGCTCAGGCCGGGTGGTTCGGCGGGGCGGTGGCGCTGGGCTTGGTGGGCCAGTGGATGGCACGGCGCGCCCCCGCAAACGGTAAACCAGCTCGGGCGCAGGTCCCTGCTGTCACGGTCAGTACCTCTAGCGGGGCAGGAGGGGGGATCCGTGTAGTGGGGGAGATTCCTCGCGAGCCGGTGGCCTTTCAGCCGCGTGCAGAGCTGGTGGACTCGTTGAGGGATGCTGCGGGTTCCGGGCGGGCGGTGGTGGTATGTGCGCTGACCGGAAGGCGGGGGGTCGGTAAGACGCAGGTGGCGGCGGCGTATGCCCGGTGGTGTGCCGAGCAGGGGTGGCCGTTGGTGGCGTGGATGAATGCCGAGACCGCTGACCAGGTGCTGGCAGGTTTGGAGGCCATCGGGGCGGCGGTGGGTGTGGCGGGCGCAGATGAGGACTCGGCGGTGACCGCGGGGCGGGTTCGTGATTGGCTGAGTGGCCAGGCGGATCGGTGTTTGGTGGTGTTTGACAATGTGGCCGATCCGGAGGTGGTGGCGCCCTGGTTGCCGGCGATCGGCCGGACGCAGGTGGTGATCTCCAGTAACCATCAAAGCGTGCTGGCGCTGGGGGTTCCGGTCCCGGTGGAGGTGTTCACCGACGCTGAGGCGCTGGCGTTTTTGGCCGAGCGGACCGGCCGGGATGATGAGCAGGGGGCTCGGGTGCTGGCCGAGGAGGTGGGCCATCTTCCGCTGGTCTTGGCGCAGGCGGCGTGGGTGATCCGCCAGGAGGGGATGTCCTATGCGGACTATGTTCAGCGGTTGCGCTCGGTGGCGGTGGCTGAGGAGTTACGGCCGGTGCGGGGTGAGGGGTATCCGCATGGAGCGGCCGAGGCGGTGATCTTGTCCTTGGCGCACATCGGGCGTGGCCGTGCGGTCCGGTTGGAGCGAGGGCTGCTCGATCTGCTGGCGGTGCTGTCGCCAGCCGGGGTGCCTCGCCTGTGGTTGCACCGGGCGGTGCAGCTGGGCTTGGCGGGCGAGGTGAGCGGGGATATCGCGAGACGGGTGGATGCCGCGATCGGGCGGTTGGCTGAACCGTCGCTGGTGACGCTGAGTGTGGACGGCTCGACGGTGACCATGCACCGGTTCGTGCAACGGGTTCTGCGTGATGCCGCCCGAGTCAACGAGGACCTGGACGCGATTTTTGCCAGGGCAGGGCAATTGGTGGCTGACCGGTCTGTGGATTCAGCGCGGGTATCGCTGGATCGTCCCCAGATGGAGGCGTTCGTTCAGCAGGCGGCTGCCTTATGGCTCAATGCCAACCATCCGGCCTCCGATAGCCCAAGGTCGGTGATCGACAAGGCTCTTGTCCTGCAAAACCAAGCTGGTATGTATCTGGAAGCGGTCGGCGATCTGTCTCGCGCCGTCCCAGTGTTCGAGCAGACTCTCACCGACCGCAGGCGGGTGCTGGGCGAAGACCACCCCACCACCCTGACCAGCCGCAACAACCTCGCCCACGCCTACCAATTGGCTGGGCAACTCGATAAGGCCATCTCCTTGTACGAGCAGACTCTCACCGACCGCAGGCGGGTGCTGGGCGAAGACCACCCCACCACCCTGACCAGCCGCAACGACCTCGCCGGCGCCTATACCATGGCCGGGCAATTCGACAGGGCCATCCCCCTGTACGAACAAAACCTTACTGACCGCAGGCGGGTGCTGGGCGAAGACCATCCCACCACCCTGACTAGCCGCAACAACCTCGCCCACGCCTATACCATGGCCGAGCAACTCGACAGGGCTATCCCCCTGTATGAACAAAACCTCAGCGATATCAGGCGGGTGCTGGGCGAAGACCATCCCACCACCCTGACCAGCCGCAACAACCTCGCCGGCGCCTACAATTCGGCCGGGCAACTCGACAGGGCTATCCCCCTGTATGAACAAAACCTCAGCGATATCAGGCGGGTGCTGGGCGAAGACCATCCCACCACCCTGACCAGCCGCAACAACCTCGCCACCGCTTACACCACGGCTGAGCAACTCGATAAGGCCATCCCCCTGTATGAACAAAACTTCACCGACCGCAGGCGGTTGCTGGGCGAAGACCACCCCGACACCCTGACCAGCCGCAACAACCTCGCCACCGCTTACACCACGGCTGAGCAACTCGATAAGGGCATCTCCTTGTTTGAGCAGACTCTCACCGACCGCAGGCGGGTGCTGGGGGAAGATCACCCCGACACCCTGACCAGCCGCCACAGCCTCGCCTACGCCTACATCTCTGCCGGGCAACTCGACAAGGCCATCCCCATGTACGAACAAACCCTCAGCGATATCAGGCGGGTGCTGGGCGAAGATCACCCCACCACCCTGACCAGCAGCAACAACGTCGCAGGCGCCTACATCTCTGCCGGGCAACTCGACAAGGCCATCGCCATGTACGAACAAACCCTTACCGATTGCTTGCGTGTGATGGGTGCCGATCATCCGATGACCGCAACGGTGCGCCGCAATCTGGCTGTAGCGCAGGATTCGGTGGGCCGGGACTGAGGAACGAGGTCCTGGACCTTCGATCGCCCCCAACCTGGTACGGAGTCCAGCCACCCTCTGGCGATCGTCGTGCTGCATCGGCGCGGCGGCAGTGCGGCACCCGGTGTGGCGGGTGAGGCTTGGTGCGGCGGGTGCGGTGGTCGGCGGGCGGTCCGCGTTCCCACCGCCGTTCGGGACCGGCGCCCACGCCGCACGCCCGGCCGGCGGAGCGGGCGGCGGACCGTGCGGCGGCGCGGAGCGCTGCCGCCTTGATACTCACAAGAACAATTCGGCAAGATCCGCGCTATACGTCGGGTCGATGCGCTCCGCTGGCGAGCGCGATGATGTCGGCGAGGATGCCGGGGGCGGCGGCGATTGTGGCGCTGGATCGGGTGGTGTGCGGGGTGCCGTCGATGTCGGGGGTTCCCCCCGAAGTGTGGACACCGGTTGTTATGCGGCTTCTGTCGCCTTATAGGACTGTTGTTCGTAGTTGATTGGGCTGATCTGGCCGAGGGCCGAGTGTCGCCTGGTGGTGTTGTAGCGGGTGAGCCACCGGAACACCGCGAGCCGTGCCTCACGAGGCCCGCACCAGCGTCTGCGGCCCTGCAGTGTCTCGCGTTTGAGAGATGCGTTGAACGCTTCGGCCAGGGCGTTGTCAGCGCTCGTGCCGACCGCGCCTCTCGACTGGACGACGCCGAGCCGGGCGCACGCGGCGGCGAAGTCCGCCGAGGTGTACTGGGCGCCGTGATCGCTGTGGAAGATCGCCCCGTCCAGGCGTCCGCCCCGCGTTCGGGCGGCGGCCTCCAGCGCGTCGATGACGAGTCCAGTGCGCATGTGGCCGGCGATCGACCAGCCCGCCAACCTGCGGGAACACAGATCAATGACGGTGGCGAGGTAGAAGAACCGGCCGTCTCCGACCGGCAGATACGTGATATCACCCACGTACCGCTGGTTGGGAGCCGGCGCGGTGAAGTCGCGTTTCAGCAGGTCGGGCACCTGCTGAGCGGACGGTTCGGGCACGGTCGTACGGACTTTCCTACGCAGATGCAGCCCGACGATCCCGAACGCCCGCATCACCCGCGCTACCCGCTTGTGATTCACCCGCCGCCCTCGCTCGCGGAGCTCCGCGGTGACCCGCGGCTCCCCGTAGGTCCCGTCCTGGTCGCCGTGGATCCGGCGGATCTCCCGCGCCAGCGCGGTGTCGGCGGCCCGCCGCGCAGCCCTGGCCCCGATCCCGTCGCGCCACCGGTAATACCCCGACCTGGACACCTCAAGGACATGACACAGCCGCTTGACGCTGAACAGCTCCCGATGGTCCTCAACGAACTGGAAACGGCTCACCAGTTCGTCTCTCCCGCGAAATACTTGGCCGCCCGCCGCAGGATGTCCCGCTCGGCCTCCAACTCCCGCACCTTCTTGCGGAGCCGGCGGTTCTCCTCTTCAAGCACGGCGTCCGAACCTACCGAGACCGCCTCCGGCTCCCGACGCCGGGACACCTTCCCCGACCCACCGGCCTGCCCGGCCCGGGCCTGGCGCACCCACAGCCGCAGAGTCTCCCGGTTCACCCCCAGGTCCTTGGCCACCGACGCATACGTCCGCGACGGATCCGACAAGTACAACGCCACAGCGTCGGCCTTGAACGCCTCGGAATACACCTTCATCCCCACACGGGACCCCTCTCACCCCCAGACCTCCATGATCCAGGGAGCTCAGGGTGTCCACACCTCGGGGGGAGGGGCCGAGTACAGAGCGCCGGAGACCTTCGCGAGCAAGACGGATGCGGAGATCTGGCTAACCCGGAAAGAAGCCGAAATCCACTCACAGGAGTGGACCGACCCGGATGCCGGAAAGATCGCGTTTCGCGACTATGCGGCTGACTGGATGACGGAAGGATCGCTCCGGCCCAAGACGGCGCAATTGTACGAGGGCCTGCTACGGCTGCACATCAATCCTAAGCTCGGTGATAAGCATCTGAGCGCGATCACCTCGCGTCACGTTCGGCAATGGCACACCGACCTTCTGGACGGCGGCCCTGGCGCTTCCACGGTGGCCAAGGCGTACCGGCTGTTGCGGGGCATCCTGAACACGGCGGTCGAGGATGACCTGATCAAGAAGAATCCATGCCGGATCAAGAACGCGGGTGTCGAGCGTCCGGAAGAGCGGCCGGTGTTGACCGTGGCCGAGGTGTTCGCTCTGGCCGGCGCCGTGCCTCCGCGGTTTAGGGCACTGGTGCTCCTCGCGACTTTCGGCAGTCTGCGATGGGGTGAGTTGGCCGCGCTGCGGCGGTTCAATCTCGACCTCGACGCGCGGACGGTCAAGATCGAGGTGTCCGTGTCGGAGATGAAGACAGGGGAGTTGATCACCGGACGGCCCAAGTCGGACGCCGGGGCTCGGGTCGTCAACCTGCCGGAGATCATCGTCGGTGATCTGACGTGGCATCTCCAGCGGTTCAGCGAGCCTGAGCCCGGTGGTCTCGTCTTCGTTGGCGAGCACGGCGCACCGCTCTGGCGGAGCAACTTCCCCAAGATCTGGACCAAGGCGATCATCAAGGCCGGAGTTCCGAGGATCCACATTCACGATCTCCGGCACACGGGCAACACGCTCGCCGCGATGACCGGCGCATCGCTCAAAGAACTGATGGCCCGGATGGGGCACTCCAGTACCAAGGCGGCGATGATCTATCTGCACGCCGCAAAGGATCGTGATCGTGCCATCGCCGACGCCCTGGGGGAGATCGTCAAAGAGGGGCTGAAAGTCAAAGCTGATGACAGCGACGAGCCGACGTCCGCAGAAGCCAAGATCAACTGATCTGGCACGAATCTGGCACGCGAGTGGGAAATTGCTCAGAAACAAAGAGGACCCGGGTCGGGATCATGCTGCTGACCTGGGCCTTCGCTCGTGGAGCGGGTGACGGGAATCGAACCCGCGCTGTCAGCTTGGGAAGCTGATGTTCTGCCATTGAACTACACCCGCGTCGGTCAGGGGACTGACGACGGGAGTAACTCTAGCGGAACTTGGGGGCGGGCACCTCCCTGGAGGGGGGCGAGTTCGGATTGGGGGTGGTGCCGTGGGATCGGGGCCGGGTGGGAGGGTGGGGCGTTGGTAGGTTGCTGAGGTGCTGCTATCCGATGGTGACATCCGTGCCGAGATCAAGGCGGGCAGGGTCAGGATCGACCCGTTCGACGCGACGATGATCCAGCCGTCCAGCGTCGACGTCCGGCTGGACCGGTACTTCCGGGTCTTCGAGAACCACCGCTACCCGCACATCGATCCGTCGATCGAGCAGGCCGAGCTGACGCGGCTGGTGGTGCCGGAGGGGGAAGACGCGTTCATCCTGCATCCGGGGGAGTTCGTGCTGGCGTCCACCTACGAGGTGATCGGGCTGCCGGACGACATCGCGGGGAGGCTGGAGGGGAAGTCGAGCCTGGGGCGGCTGGGGCTGCTCACGCACTCGACGGCGGGGTTCATCGATCCGGGGTTCGAGGGGCACGTGACCTTGGAGCTGTCGAACGTCGCGACGCTGCCGATCAAGCTGTGGCCGGGGATGAAGATCGGCCAGTTGTGCATGTTCCGGCTGAGCTCGCCGGCCGAGCATCCGTACGGGAGCGCGCGGTACGGGTCGCGGTACCAGGGCCAGCGCGGCCCGACGCCCAGCCGCTCGTTCCTGAATTTCCACCGAACGTCAGTGTGATCAGCGTGAGCAGTGCGATCCGGCCCGCTCTGCCCGGATTGTGAGCCGGCCCGTTCTTCTCGGAGTGTGAGCCGGCGCGTTCTTTCCGGAGTGTGTGCCCACCCCGTTCACCCAGGAGTGGGAGGTAGGTCGTTTGCCGCGCCGTGGGGACTCTGTCGTCCTGGCTGGGGGTGGGGCGTTCTCCGGCCGGGACCGGGCGTGAGCCCGCCCGTGGACGGGCCGTTCACCTCGCTCGGGGTGGGGTGTACCCCCGAGCGGGGCGGGGCGTTGTGGTGGGCTCGGGGGCGGGTGTGGCGGGTTTGGGTTTTCTGGGGGTTCTTGGGGTGTTGGGGGGTTCGGGAGGGGTGGCGGGGCGTAGGTTCGGTGGAGGGCGCCGCGTGTGATCCGACCCCCGGGGGCAGAGGGTTTCGGTCGTGGGGTCCGGTGGGCCGGTGCGGCCGATACCTCTGCCGTCCGAGAAACTGGGGCTCCAGCGGGCCTTCTGAGGAACCGGGGCGCCGACCGGTGTCGTTCGGCGAATGCTGGGCAACTCCTGGACGAAGGGAGGGTTACGAGACGGGGTTCGTGCGGCGAACTTCGCATTTCAGCTGGTACCCCTTACTCTTCTCTGCGGACAGTCCCCGCACATCTGGAGAACGACGTGCGCCTGCGTCTCACACCGCGTGAGGACAGCTATTACGACCTGTTCGCCGACTCGGCGAACAATCTGGTCACCGCATCCCGGTTGCTGGTAGAGATCATCAGCGACGGTTCGGACAGGGAAGCCCTGGCCGAAAAGATGCGTGCCTGCGAGCACGCGGGTGACGAGCGAACCCACGCGATCATGAATCGCCTCAACGAGAGCTTCATCACGCCGTTCGACCGCGAGGACATCTACCGTCTCGCGTCGAATCTCGACGACGTCATGGACTACATGGAGGCCGCCGCCGACCTGATCGGCCTCTACAAGATCGAGCACCTCCCCAAGGAGGTCGTGCGCCAGGTCGAAGTGCTGGAGCGCGCGGCCGAGCTGACCGCCGAGGCCATGCCGCGGCTGCGCTCGATGAACAACCTGAACGAGTACTGGATCGAGATCAATCGCCTGGAGAACCAGGGCGACCAGGTGTACCGCCGCCTGCTCGCCAAGCTCTTCAGCGGTGAGTACGACGCGCTCACCGTCATGAAGATGAAGGAGGTCATCGACCAACTGGAGATGGCCGCCGACGCCTTCGAGCACGTGGCGAACACGATCGAGTCGATCGCGGTCAAGGAAAGCTAAGTGGAGTTCGCACTCGTCGTCGGCGTGATCGTGATCGCCCTGGTGTTCGACTACACCAACGGTTTCCACGACGCCGCGAACGCGATCGCGACCTCGGTCTCGACCCGCGCACTCACCCCCCGCGCCGCGCTGTTCATGGCGGCGGCGATGAACTTCGTCGGCGCCCACATCAGCACCGAGGTGGCGCGGACCGTCGGAACCGGCATCATCGAGCCGCCGTCCGGCTCCCACGGCCTGGTGGTCGTCGGGGCGGGCCTGATCGGCGCGATCGTGTGGAACTTCGTCACCTGGTACTTCGGGCTTCCGTCGTCGAGCAGCCACGGGCTGATCGGCGGGCTCGTCGGGTCCGCCCTGGCGGCGTCCAGCGTCGTCCAGTGGAACGGCGTGGTGCAGAAGGTCCTCATCCCGATGGTCCTCTCGCCGCTCATCGGCTTCGGCCTGGGCGCCGCCATCATGATCGCGATCCTGTGGATCTTCCGCCGGGCCAACCCCCACAAGGCCGGCAGAGGCTTCCGGTACGCCCAGACGGTCTCGGCCGCCGCGATGGCGCTCGGCCACGGCCTGCAGGACGCCCAGAAGACGATGGGCGTGATCTTCCTCGCCCTCTACACCGGGGGGTACGTCGCCGAGCACGACCCGATCCCGCAGTGGGTGATCCTGGCGGCGGCCGCGGCGATCTCACTCGGCACCTACTCCGGCGGCTGGCGCATCATGCGGACGCTGGGCCGTCGCATCATCCACCTGTCCCCCGCCCAGGGCTTCGCCGCCGAGAGCGCGGCGTCCCTGGTCCTCTACACGATGGCGATCGCCGCCAAGGCGCCGATCTCCACCACGCACACCATCACCAGCGCGATCATGGGCGTGGGCGCCACCAAGCGCCTGTCGGCGGTGCGCTGGGGCGTGGCGGGCAACATCATCACCGCCTGGGTCCTGACGATCCCGGCGGCGGCGCTGGTCGCGGCGTTGTCCTACTACCTCCTCCACTGGGTCGTCGAGTAGCGGCAGGCCCCCGTCACGAGCCGCCCAGCCACCGCTCGATGTTGTGGACGCGCTGCTCGCACTCCTGAACCTCCCGCACGTTGCCGATGGCCTCGTGCGAGAGGCGGAGCGCGCGCAGCGCCTCCACCTGGCCGGAGTGGTTACCCGTCTCGCGGAGCAGCCGCAGGCTCTCCTCCAGGTCGCGCAGCGCGCCCGCGTGGTCGCCGCGGTGCTGGGCGACCAGGCCGAGCGTGTGCCGGCACGAGGCCTGCTCGCGCAGGTCGCCGGCGTCCTTGACGATCTCCAGGGCCCGGCGCGCGTGGTCTTCCGCCTCGTCGGGCCTGCGGAGGGCGAGCAGGATTCTGCCCAGGTTGTTCACGGCCGACCCTTCGTACTGCCGGTCGCCGATCTCGCGGATCTCTCCCACCGCCCGGACGGCCATGTCCAGCGCCCGCCCCGGCCGCCCGAGCCGCAGCAGGACGCGGGCCATGGTGTCGAGGCCGAGCCCCATCGCGTCCCCGCGACGTTCCCGGATGGCCAGGGACGTCTCGGCGGCCCGCAGCGCGTCCTCGGTGAGGCCGACGCGGATGTAGGTGCGGGCGAGGCCGCCGAGCGTGCGGGCCTCGCCCGCGGGGACGCCGAGCTCGCGCCACAGCTTCAGCGCCTGCAGCCCGTGCTGCAGGGAGTCCTCGTAGCGTGCCAGCCGGCGCAGCGTACGGGAGAGGTTCTCCAGGTCGTGGGCCTCTCCGGCCCGGTCGGCGATCTCCCTGCGTATTTCCAGGGCCAGGTTCAGGTGTTCGCGTGACTCGGCGTACCGTCCGAGCTTGAAGTAGACGACGCCGATGGCCGCCCGCGCCTCGGCCTCGCCGCGCTTGTGGCCGATCTCGTGCCCGAGGCGGACGGCCTGCCACAGGCGGGACAGCGCCTCGGCGTGGGCGCCCTCGTCGCGCAGCAGCTTGCCGAGCACGGTCAGCGTCTCGCCCTCGCCGTGCCGGTCGCCGCTGGCCCGCGACAGGCGCAGGGCCTGCTCGGCGTCGCGCCGGGCGAGCCCCCGCAGGCCGAGCTGGCGGTGGATGCGGGCCAGCTCGCGGTAAGGGTCGGCCGACTTCGGTTCGTCGCCGCGGTGCGCGCGCAGGGACAGGTCGATGCGCAGGGACAGGGCTTCGAGGCCGTGGACGACGGCCGTGCGCGGCGCGCCCCGGTAGTAGTGCAGGCGGGCGAGGTTGAGCAGGGTCTCGGCCTCCCCGGCCCCGTCCTTGATGGCCCGGCGGATGCGCAGCGCCTGCAGCGCGTGCTCCTCGGCGGCGGCGTACTCGCCGAGACGGCGCAGGTTCTGGGAGATCGTGTCCAGCGCCTCGGCCTCGCCGGCCTTGTTGGCGGCGACCCGGTGCAGCCGCAGGGACGCCTCGGAGTGCTCGATGGCGAGCCGGTACCGGCCGAGCACGCCGCGGACGTCGGCCAGGTTGTCCAGCGCCTCGGCCTCGCCGAGGCTGTCGCCGAGCCGCTGGAAGCCCCACCGCGCGTCCTCGCCGTAGCTGAGGGCCTTGACGTTCTGCCCGATGCTGCGGTGGGCGATGGCCAGGTGGTGCAGCATCTGCGCGGTGGCGGGCCATTCGTCCATCGCCTGCGCCGACGCCAGCCCGGCCTTGTGGACGCCGATCACGTCCCTGACGTAGCCGCGGGAGGTCATGAAGTCGTAGACGGCGTCGGCCAGGTTGAAGGCGAAGGGGTGCAGCCCGTGCCTGGCGGCCTGGTGCGCGGCGGCGACCAGGTTGCGGCGCTCGCATTCGAACCAGGTCAGGTGCCGGTCGCGCTCGGCCTCGGAGGCGGCGTGCGGCCGTACGGCGCGGTCGTGCAGGACGCGCCGGGGACGGCCGAGGGCGTCGCCGGCGCGCATCGCGGTGGCGAGGTAGTGGGTGAGCAGGCGCCGGACGGCTCCCGTGCGTTCGGCCTCGCTGTCCTCCAGCAGCACCCGTTCCTTGGCGAAGACCCGCAGCAGGTCGTGGACGGCGAACCGCTCGCCTTCCTCCTCGCCGGACCGGGCGGTGAGCAGGTTCAGCCTGCTCAGCGCGCGCAGGCGGCGCCGCGTGTCGGGCACGGTCTCGTCCAGCAGCGCCGCGCAGGCGTCGATCCCGATGTCGGGGCCGGTGGTGAGGCCGAGGTAGCGGAAGGTGCGGCGCAGCTCGGCGGTCAGGACCCGGTAGGACACCTCGAAGGCGGGGCGCACGGCGGCGCGGGGCTCGTCGTCCTGGGCCAGCTTGGACAGGCGGTCCTGGCCGTCGAGGTCGCGCACGGTGTCGGCGATGCGTTCGTCGGGGTGCTGGACGAGCCTGGCGGCGGTGATGCGCAGGGCGAGCGGCAGCAGCGCGCACTGCCGCACGAGCCGCGTGGCGTCGGCGGGGTGCTCCCGCAGCCGCGCGTCCCCGGCGCCGAGGACGGCGGCCATGAGCTGGAGCGCCTCGTGCTCGGGCATGACGTCCAGGGCCAGGGGTTCGACGCCGTCGGCGGGGGTGAGGCCGGGGTGGCCGGCCAGCGCCGCCTGCGTGGTGACCAGCAGCAGGCAGCGGTTGGACGGGGGCAGCAGCGGCCTGATCAGCTCGGGGTCCTCGCCGGCGTTCTCGACGAGGACGAGCATGCGGCGGTCGGCGAGCCTGCGCTGGTAGGCGGCCAGGAGCTCGTTCTCGTCCACGGGCATCTGGTGCCCGGTGACGCCGAGGCCGCGCAGGAGCTGGCCGAGCGCCTCGGCGGTGGTGAGCGGCCGGTTGGGGGCGCCGCGCAGGTCCAGGTGGAGCTGGCCGCCGCTGAAGTGCTCGTCCTTGACCAGGTGGCCCCAGTAGGCGGCGAGCGCCGACTTGCCCACCCCGGCCATGCCCTCGACGATCACCGCGCGCGGGCGGTGGGGGGAGGCGGCCAGGCCGTTCAGGAACCGGATCTCGGCGTCCCTTCCGGTGAAGCAGGGCACGGCGGCGGGAAGCTGCGCGGGCGCGGTCCCGGTGGCGGGGATCCGCATGGCCGGGAGCTGCCGCCGCGCCGCCGTCCTGCCGGGGCCGCCGTTTGAGGCGACGGAGGAGGGGTCCCATTCGGCCGCCCACGGTCCGGCGGCGGCGCGCAGGGCGTCCATGTCCTTGACGCGGATCGTCGAGCCCTGGTGCTCCACGATGTCGTGGTGGGCGTGGACGCAGGCGGCGCCGTTCCCCTTGGGACGCCACACGTGGAAGGCGCGCGCCACGGCGACCCGGTCGACGCCGGCGAAGCTGGCCAGCTCGGTCTGGGTGAGCGGCGGGCCGATGACGACCCCGGCGCCGGAGGGACGGCCGAAGCGCAGGGCCAGCTCGATCAGGTGGAGGGCGATCCTGGCCGGGGCGCGCACGCCGGGGCCGGGGGCGCGGCGGCGGGCGGCGAGCATGCGGCGGTGCCCGAGGCTCTTCATGAGGGCCGCGCCCGCCGACAGCTCCTCGGCCAGGAAGTTCACGAACCTGTCCTTGGGGACCTGGAGGGTGCGCACGGAGGTGAGGGCCTCGATGCGTCCCCGGCAGGGCCAGTCCCACAGGGCCAGCTCGCCTTCCAGGTGGCCGGGGCCGAAGATCTCGATCAGCGACTCGTCGCCGTCGGCGGAGCCGTACAGTTCCTTGGCGTAGCCGTCGAGCAGGACGGTGACGCGGTCGGGGAGCGTGTCGCGGTCGCCCAGGGTCTGGCGGGGGGCGAACTCCCTGATCCAGCCGATGGCGTGCAGGGAGTCACGCTCGATCGGGCCGAGCAGGGACCAGAAGGTCCCCGGTCCTCCGGGGTTGGAGTTGTTCACGTGTGCCTCGCTGTGCTTGTTGGCGGCGGGGCCGGCTCGCGCGGGTCGCGCGCAGCCTCCAGCGTGACGCCTCGTCAGGTCGCCGGATGTGGCAATTGCCACAGCGCGAGTGATGTGCCGGAAGTGCTCAGGCGGGGTGGCGGTACATCACGTCCACGGCCCAGCGGGTGAAGCCGAGGGACTCGTACAGGCGGACGGCCGAGGGGTTGTCCTCGTCGACGTACAGCATGACCTGGGGGAGCCCTCGCCCGCGCAGGTGTTCCAGGCCCGCCACGGTGAGGGCCTTGCCGAGGCCGCCGCCCTGCTCGGCGGGGTCGATCCCGACGACGTACACCTCGCCGATCGCCGCGTCACCGGTGTCGGGCTCGGCGTCGTGGACCTTGGTCCAGTGGAAGCCGGCCAGGCGGTCGCCGCGCACGGCGAGGAAGAAGCCCGCCGGGTCGAACCAGGGCTCGCGTTCGCGCAGCGCGAGGTCTTCGCCGGTCCAGGCGCCCTGCTCGGGGTGGTGGGCGAACGCGCGGGCGTTGACGGCGAGCCAGGCGTCCTCGTCGGCGCCCTGGCGGAAGGTCCGCAGCGCGACGCCCTGGGGGAGGACGACCGGGGGGAGCGGGTCGGCGAGGGGGCGGCGCATCTGCCAGAGCGAGCGGACCCGCGCGAACCCCAGGGCCGCGCCCAGCCGTGCCGCCGCCGGATGGTCGCCGTGCGCCCACAGGCGCAGCGGGCCGCCGGCCTCGGCGAGCGTGGCCTCCAGCAGCAGCCTGCCCAGGCCGCGCCCGCGGCGGGCCGGGTGGACGACCAGCTCGCCGCCCCGGTCCTCGGGGCCGGCCGGGTCGAGGCAGGCGAAGCCCGCGAGCGCGCCGTCGTCGTGGACGAGCAGCGCCCGGCCGCCCGGGGCGACGCCGTACCGCAGCTGGAGCATGACGTGTTCGCTGAGCGGGCGCGCCCCGTCCGCCTCGGCGGCGGCGTCGGCGAGGGCGGTCGCGTCCCGCGCCGCCCGATCGTCCAGTCGCTCCAGAATTTCCACGCGCGTCGTCATGGGTGGAACTCTAATCCGGCAAAAGACGCCACTAATTAGTGGGGCTATTTGTTACCTCCACGTCGTTTTGCGCTGGGGTTGCGTCTCTACTCTCGGCGGATATGAGTGCACCTACCCTCACGCGCATCAGCCTGGCCGCCCTCGTGGCCGCGACCGGTGTCGCCATGGCGGCCGCGCCCGCGACGGCTCACCCGAAGCCCCCCAAGACGGTTCTCGTCCGGCTGGTCTCCATCAACGACTTCCACGGCAACCTGGAGCCCCCGACCGGGTCCGGCGGCGCGATCGTGAACGAGAGCGGCGTCTCGGTCCCCGCGGGCGGCGCGGCGTACCTGGCGACGCACCTGAAGTCGCTGGCCGGCCAGAACGAGAACGGCACCGTGGTCGTGGGCGCGGGCGACCTGATCGGCGCCACGCCGCTGATCTCGGCCGCCTACCACGACGAGCCGACCGTGGAGTTACTCGGCAACTTAGGTCTCGAGGTCTCCTCGGTGGGCAACCACGAGTTCGACGAGGGCATCGACGAGCTCAGGCGCGTCCAGGACGGCGGCTGCCACCCGGTCGACGGCTGCTCACCGGCGGGCAGGTGGAGAGGGGCGTCGTACGAATACCTGGCGGCGAACGTCCTGAAGGAGAAGAACGACCGGTACGCGCTTCCGCCCGTGGCCGTCAAGAAGGTCGGCGGCGTCAAGGTCGGCTTCATCGGCCTGGTCACGCGGACCACGCCGACGATCGTCACCGCCTCGGGCATCGCGGGCCTGAAGTTCGCCGAGGAGGTCGAGTCGGGCAACCGCGCGGCGAGCCTGCTGCGCCGGGCGGGCGTGAAGGCCATCGTGGCGCTGGTCCACGAGGGGGACCAGATCACCCCGAACCAGAGCCCGGACGCCTGCCCGGTCACCCCCGGCGCGGGTTCCCGCATCGCTCAGGGCCTCAGCGCGGACGTCGACCTGGTGATCATGGGGCACTCGCACCAGGCGTACATCTGCAAGACCAAGGACCCCGCCGGCCAGGACCGCTACTACACCCAGGGCTCGTCGTTCGGCCGCGTGCTGACCACGGTCGACTTCCAGGTGGACAAGAAGACGGGCGAGGTCGTCCGCTCCTCGGTCACGCCGGACAACCACGTGGTCACCCGTGACGTGACCCCGGACGCCACCACCGCGGCGTTCGTGCAGACCTGGAAGGACCGGGTCGCGACCGTGGCGAACAAGCCGATCGGCAAGATCACCGCCGACCTCGGCCGGGCCGGCGGCCAGACGGGCGAGACGCCGCTCGGCGACGTGATCGCCGACGCCCAGCTGGAGGCCACCAAGACGGGCGGCGGCGCGGAGATCGCGCTGATGAACCCGGGCGGCGTGCGCGCCGACCTCACCTACGCGCAGAGCGGGTCGGAGGGCGACGGCGTCGTCACCTACGGCGAGGCGTTCACCGTGCAGCCGTTCAACAACCTCATGCAGGTCGTCACGCTGACCGGCGCCCGGCTCGACGCGCTGCTGGAGCAGCAGTGGCAGAACGGCGGCGCGATCACGCGGATTCTGCAGCCGTCCGCGTCGCTGACCTACACGATGAACCTGTCGCAGCCGATCGGCTCGCGGGTGTCGGACATCAAGATCAACGGCACGCCGGTGACGGACACTCAGGAGATCCGCGTCGCGGCCAACAACTTCCTCGTCGGCGGCGGCGACGGCTTCTCGGTCTTCAAGGAGGGCACGAACCTCTGGAGCGGCCCGCTGGACATCGACGCGCTGGTCGCCTACCTCGGCGCCCACTCGCCGGTGGCCCCGCCGGCCACCGCGCGCATCACGCTCGCGGGCTGAGACCCGTGGCAGGGGGCTCGCTCCGCACCGGGGGGTGCGGCGCGGGCCCTTCGCCGGCCGGTCAGCGGGTGACGGGCTCGGGCTCGCGGTCGTCGTTCTGCTCGCCGCCGCGGTCGGGCACGAAGCGGTACCCCACGTTGCGCACGGTGCCGATCAGCGACTCGTACTCGGCGCCGAGCTTGGCGCGCAGCCGCCGGACGTGGACGTCGACCGTGCGGGTGCCGCCGAAGTAGTCGTAGCCCCAGACCTCCTGGAGGAGCTGGGCGCGCGTGAAGACGCGGCCGGGGTGCTGCGCGAGGTACTTGAGCAGCTCGAACTCCTTGAAGGTCAGGTCAAGGGCGCGGTTGCGCAGCCGCGCGGTGTAGGTGGCCTCGTCGATCGACAGGTCGCCGCTGCGGATCTCGTCGGGCACCTCCTCGGCGGCGGCGATCGAGAGCCTGCCGATGGCCAGCCTGAGCCGGGCCTCGACCTCCGCGGGGCCCGCCGTGTCGAGGAGGACGTCGTCGGCCCCCCACTCGGCGGTCATCGCGGCCAGCCCGCCCTCGGTCACGATGACCATCAGCGGGCAGTGCACGCCGGTGGTGCGCAGGAGGCGGCACAGGCTCTTGGCGTGGACGAGCTCCCGGCGCGCGTCCACCAGCACGGCGTCGGCGGGCGGGGCGTCGATGAGCGCGGACGCCTCGGCGGGCGCGACGCGCACGGAGTGCAGCAGGAGCCCGAGGGCGGGCAGGACCTCCGCCGATGGTTCCAGAGCGTTGGTGAGCAGGAGCAGGTTACTCACGGCACCTCCTCGTGGAGAGGCTCGTCGAGGACGGAGGCGACGTGGCGGGACGGCGTCTTCGCTCACTCACCGCATCGGCCTCCTCCCCGCGCTGTAACGGTGGCAGCCGTACAAACACGTAAAGGACCCGGGGGCTACGCTGCCCAGGTCCCGTCAGTACGTGAGGATAGCCCACGGGCGGTCGGCGCCCATAGGCGGTCCGCCGGTGAGGACTCCGTCACGCCGGGGACGGCCGTGAGCGTCGCCTCGCGGCGCGTGGGCGGGCCCGCGCGCGGCGCCGCGCGGGCGGAAATCGGGGAGGGTGCCTGATGGCGAGGGGTACGGTCCGCTACTGGGCCGCGGCCAGGGCGGCGGCCGGCGTGGCGGAGGAGCCGTTCGAGGCCGACAACCTTGACGATCTGGTGGCGGAGATCACGGAAAGACATGGGGCCTCCGACCTGCCGGTGGTGCTGGGGCGGTCGTCCTTCCTGGTGGACGGCCGGCCGGCGGGCATCCGGGACCGGCGCGCGGTCGCGTTGCCCGAGGGCGCGACGGTGGAGGTCCTGCCGCCCTTCGCCGGGGGGTGAGGCCCCTCGCCGGGGGAAACTCCCCGTAATAGGCCGGGAATGCGTGCGTTCCGCTGTTCGCCGTTCTTTCCGGCATACCCCACGAAATCCGCGTTTTCCGGGAATCACGCGGGGGAGTAGACGCGGATAGGCTGGACGGCCCGTCCCCCGGAGGAGTCGGATGCGCAAGTTCGTCGTTTTCCTCATCCTGCTCGGCGTCCTCCTGGCCGTGCTGGACCGCGTCGCGGTCGCCGGCGTCGAGCGCGAGGTCGCCCGCCAGGTCGCCGCCAAGTACGACCTGTCGCCCCCGCCCACGGTCGAGGTCGAGGGCATCCCCTTCCTCACCCAGGCCGTCTCCGGGCGGTACGAAGAGATCAAGGTGCGCATGGGGCGGATGACCACCCCCGACGGCGCCGAGCTGTCGCGCATCGACGCCGTCCTGCACGGGGTGAGCGCCCCGCTCATGGACCTGATCCAGGACTCCGCCACGGCCGACATCCGGGCCGACAAGGTCACCGGCACGATCGTGATCTCCAAGAAGACGCTGGACGCGCGGGTGCCGCAGGGCCTGCGCCTGTCGGGCGACGGCGACGACGCGCTCAACGTCAGCGGCACCCTCTCGGTCGCGGGCATCTCCGTGCCGGTCAACGCCCGGATGAAGATCGAAGTGGTCACCGGCGGCGTCCGGCTCACACCGTCCGACGTCAACGGCATCAAGATCCCCGACGCCACGCGGGCGCTCGGGTTCACGGTGCCGGTCAAGGACCTGCCGCTCAACCTGAAGATCCAGAGCGTGCGCACCACGCCGGAAGGGCTGGCGGTCGAGGGGCTGGCCAGGGACGTGCCCCTTCGTGGCTGAACCGAAGCGCCGGGGCGTACGTCTTGAGGATGTGAGCCCCGCCGGAACCGCCGACGAGCAACTGATCCGCAGTCTTTTCGACGAGCACGCGGGGTCACTCTATGGTTACGTGTTGCGGCTGACGGGCGATCCGGGCAAGGCGGAGGACGTGGTGCAGGAGACGCTTTTGCGGGCGTGGAAGCATCCTGACGTCCTGGCCGACCGCCCGATCCGGGCGTGGCTGTTCACGGTGGCCCGCAACCTCGTCGTGGACCACCACCGCGCCCGCCGCTCCAGGCCGCAGGAGACCACCGACGAGGCTCTGGCCGTGCTGCCCGCCGATGACGAGCTGGAGCGCGCGGTGGAGTCCTGGGGGGTCGCCGACGCCATCGCCGCCCTGCGTCCCGAGCACCGCGAGGTGCTGCTGGAGACCTACTACCGGGGGCGGTCGGTCAAGGAGACCGCCGAGGTGCTGGGCATCCCGCCCGGCACGGTCAAGTCGCGCACGTACTACGCGCTTCGCGCGCTGAAGCTGGCGCTGGAGGAGCGGGGTCTCGCGCCATGAGCGGTTGCTGTGAGGATGTTCGGATGTCCCTGGGGGCCTACACGGTGGGGGCGCTCGACGCGGACGAGGCCGCCCGCGTCGAGACGCATTTGGCGACATGTCCGGAATGCCAGGCGGAGTTCGAGGAGCTCAACGGGCTCACCGCCCTGCTCGGGCGCGTCTCCGAGGGGGACATCGAGCAGGTCGCCAGCCCGCCCCGTGCGGTGCTCGACCGCCTGGTCGCCGCCTCCGCCCGGCGCCACCGGGTCAACAGGATCCTGATGAGCGCCGCGGCCGCCGTCGGCGTCGTCGTGGTCGGCGGCGCGGCGTGGCTGGCCCTGGGCGAAGGCGATCACGGGACCACCTCCGCGGCACGTCCCGCCGTGTCCAGTCCCGCGGGCGGGTCCGGCTTCGCCCCCAAGCAGAACCAGGATTCGCCGACCGGGACAGGGGAGGCCGCGCCCGCCTCGCCCGGCCCGTTGATGGCCACGGACGCGCCCCTGGTGCTCAAGGGCGACCGGAAGGGAATTCGCGCCGAGGTCACGCTGATTCCCGGCGGCGCGGGCACCACCGTGCACATCACCATCACCGGCGTTCCCAAGGGCACGCCCTGCCGCGTGGTCGCGGTCGGGCCGGACGGCGTCGAGTCCCCGGCCGGGAGCTGGACGGTCGACGACCCCGAGTACCGCGTGAAAGGGCCCGCCAACTTCACCGGGCACACCGACCTGACCATGGAGCGCATCCGCGCCTTCGAGTTCCGCACCTCCGACGGCGAACTGCTGGTGTCGGTGGCCAGGAGTTAGCCGATTCCCCGCCCGCGGCGGGAATGGCGGAGGGTGGGCACGTGTTGTCGCCGACGATGACAGGACTGGTGGTGCTGTGCGCCACGCTCGCCGCGGGCCTGGTCACCGGGGTGGTGATGAAGGCCCGCGGCGGGCGCGTGCGCGAGACGAGGAGCGACATGGACGTCATGGCGGCGGCCGACGTCGGGCACGAGCTCGGTGACCGCGCGACGCTCGTCCAGTTCTCCACGGCCTTCTGCCAGCCCTGCCGGGCGACCCGCCGCGTCCTGTCGGAGGTCTCCGGCATGGTCGAGGGCGTCCGGCACGTCGAGATCGACGCCGAGTCCCGGCTCGACCTGGTCCGGCGCTTCGACGTCCTGCGCACTCCGACCGTGCTCGTGCTCGACCGCGAGGGGCGCGTTGTCAAAAGGGCGTCCGGCCAGCCGCGCAAGGTTGACGTGATCGCCGCGCTGGGTTTCGTGACATCTCATGAAACGGACGGGACGTGACAGACGGCGAATGGGCAGGTACTGTCGTGGACATGACACCCTCGACAGAGCTGCTGACGAAGCGGCGCGCGGTTGATTTCTGCCGCGTCGCGACCGCGCTCTGTCGTATGGCCTGAGGGCGATCTGGCGGCCTTCCCGCCGCACCGATCTGAATAGTGCCCACGCGTTTCCGGCACGAATCCCTTCAGGAGCTTCCCGCCATGCAGGTTGATCCACGAAGCACGCGGTTCGCCGCGGCCGTCACAACGCTCATCCTGGCGCTGGTCCTGGTCACCGGCAACGCCTGGCTGCTTCTCGCCCAGAGCGTCGTCTTCGGCCTAGGACTCGCCGGCGCCTCGCCGTACGGGTTGCTCTTCAGACGGTTGGTGCGGCCGAAGCTCGGCCCCCCGGCCCAGATGGAGGACGCGGTCCCGCCCCGCTTCGCGCAGGGTGTGGGCCTGGTGTTCGCCCTGGTCGGTGTGGCCGGATTCGCCGCACAGATCACACCGCTCGCGCTCGGCGCGACCGCCGCGGCCCTGATGGCCGCCTTCCTGAACGCCGCCTTCGGCTTCTGCCTCGGCTGCGAAACATACTTGATCATCCGCCGTCTAATGCCCGCCGCAACCCCATAACCGGGAGGTTCCGTAATGAGCCGCTCCGCCGTACTGGTGGACGCCGACTGGGTCGAGGCCAACCTCGACACCCCTGGCGTCGTGCTCGTCGAAGTCGACGAGGACGCCAGCGCCTATGACAAGGGCCACATCCGTGGCGCCGTCAAGATCGACTGGAAGAAAGACCTGCAGGACCCGGTCCGCCGTGACTTCGTGGACCGTGAGGGCTTCCAGGCCCTCCTCTCGGCTCGGGGCATCGGCAACGACGACACCGTGGTCCTCTACGGTGGCAACAACAACTGGTTCGCCGCGTACGCGTACTGGTACTTCAAGCTCTACGGCCACGAGAACGTCCGCCTGCTCGACGGCGGCCGCAAGAAGTGGGAGCTCGACTCCCGCGAGCTGGTCACCGAGGCGCCCGCGCGTCCCGAGACGCAGTACGCCGCCAAGGACCAGGACCCGGCGCTGCGCGCGCACCGCGACGACGTCGTCGCCGCGATCGGCAAGCTGAACCTCGTCGACGTCCGCTCGCCCGACGAGTTCACCGGCAAGCTGCTGGCCCCGGCCCACCTCCCGCAGGAGGCCGCGCAGCGCGCCGGGCACATCCCGACCGCGCGCAACATCCCATGGTCCAAGGCCGCCAACGACGATGGCACCTTCAAGTCCGACGACGAGCTTCGCACTCTCTACACCGAGGCCGGCGTCGACTTCGGCAAGGACACCATCGCCTACTGCCGCATCGGCGAGCGTTCCGCCCACACCTGGTTCGTCCTGCACGAGATCCTCGGCCAGGCGAACGTCAAGAACTACGACGGTTCATGGACCGAATACGGCTCGCTCGTGGGCGTGCCGATCGAGCTGGGGGAGGCCCGATGACCACCATCCAGGGATGCGCCGCGCCGGAGCAGACCGTCGCGCTGCCCGCCGGCATCGACCTGGCGAGCCAGGCCGTGATCCAGGGCGTCGTCACCGGCACCGGCACCGCCTACGCCCGGCTGCTCGACCACTCCGGTGAGTTCACCGGCGAGGTCGTGGTGTCCGACGAGGGCATCTTCCGCTTCTTCGCGGCGCCCGGGTCCTGGACCGTTCGCATCATCGCGGGCGGCGGCTTCACCAAGGACATCCCGGTCGAGGCCCGCCTCGGCGAGGTCTCGCAGCTCCAGGTCGCCGTCTGACCTGCCGCTCCTCCGGTGCGCGCTCCCGGCGCGCGCCGCAGGGCGCCGACGCCTGAGGGCCGGTCGCTCCTCGCGGAGCACCGGCCCTTTCGTATGCCCGGCCGCGGCTTTTCAACGCCTCTTGAAATAGGCCCCCGGGTCGCGCGATGCCGCTGCGATCGACGGTGCGCCGTCGATAGGATGCACCGGATGTCCGAATCTCCCCATAGTTCCCAGCCGCCTCAGGAGCCCCGGACCCTGTCGGTCTGGGTGCTCCCGTGGCACACCCTGCGGCTGGCCGGGCGATGCCTCCTGCCGCTGGTCATGTGGTACTCGGCGGGACAGCTCGTGCGTTTCGGGCTGCTCGTCGGCGGTACGGAGATGTCGCACGGTTCGATGCGGGACCTGCGCCTGGCCCTGACGATGCTCGTCTTCATCCTCATGGTCATGGTCTTCCTGGTCGTCACCGCGGGCATGTTCGCCTCGCTGCGCGGCGCCCTGTGGGAGATCCGCGCCCGGCGAGGCGACGGCGATCGGGACGAGCGCTTCTCCGACGGACTGAGCCGCGTGATCGTCCCGTTCGTGGTGCTCTACCTGAGCTGGGGCTGGTACACCGACGACGTCCGCGACTTCTACAACACCGACATCCAGCGGCAGAGCTCGCAGTACGGCGCGCTCGGGGCGTTCTACGACTTCGCCACCGGGGCGAGCATGGACACCGGCAGAGGGCTCATCGACCTGAGCTACACGATCACGTTCGTCATCGTGGTCGCCGCCTTCGTCGGCCGCTACTTCTGCGCCATCTGGTACGAGCGCGGGGAGAGCCGCACCGCCGCCTTCGCCCTCGCGCTCTGCGAGCTCTCCTTCTTCTACTACGGCGCCCAGGTGGTCGCCTCGCGCGGCGACTGGGTGGGCGGCCGGGCGGCGTACGGCTGGTGGAAGGACCTGCTCGGCACCCTTGACCTGCACATACCCGGGTGGGAGACGTTCTGGGGGCTGGTCGGCGAGGTCTGGCCGTACGTCTGGGGCGCACTCGTGCTGCCCGGCGTCTGGCTGACCGTCGCCATCCTCATGTACGGCGCCTACGCCGAGGACACCCGCACGGTGATCAGGGGCACGCGGCTGGAGGGCGGGGCGGTCAGGGCCGGGGACATGATCACCGCCCGTACGCACTCCCTGACCCGGCAGCTCCTCACCCGGTTCTTCGGCCGCTGGGGCCACTGGGTCCCGTTCGCGCACACCGTCCGCCTGACCGTCCGAGGCGGCGCGCCCCTGTTCGGCCTGTTCGCGCTGTGCTTCGCGGCCCTCCACGTCGGCGAGGGGTACGCCCGGCGGGGTGTCCTGTACCTCATCGGCACCGATCACCCCCAGCTCGCCTGGGACGTCCTTCTCGTGCCGGCGAACTTCGCCATCGAGCTGGTGGTGACGGTGCTCACGACGTGCCTGCTCGCGGCGACCTTCGACATCGCCGCGGGCGCCGAGCGCCGGCGGCGCGCGGCGGGGGTCAGCGGGCGAACCGCAGAGACGGCCCGAACTCGCCCTTCCCCGCACGCTCCGTCGGGTACATCACCAGTTCCACCTGGTTCACCAGTGCCTTCGGGATCGCGCTCACCAAGGTGAAGCGGCCGGTCACCCCTTTGCCCAGCTCTTCCGGGGTCTTCGCCGCCAGGGCCAGCCAGAGCCGGCCCGCCTTGTCGGTCAGGTAGAACCCGGGAAGCGTGGTCGTGTAGTACTTGGCGTCGGCGTTCAGGCCGGTGCCCTCCACCTCGATCTGCACCATGTCACGGTCGGGCGTCTCGGGCGTCCGGTACTGGGCCGGGGCGGGGGTGACGCCGATGAACCGCCAGGTGGCGTCGCCGAGCGGCGCCGACCGCCCGTGCGGCACGTACCGCACGGAGGCGACGGGGATCTTCTCCTGGTACTGGCTGATCTCGTCGTGGCCCTTCACCGCCAGGTACGCCGCGGTCAGCACCAGGGCGCCGGCGAGCTGGAGGCCGATCTTCGTCGCCGTGCGCATGGGCCGCTTGCGCCGGCGCGACCGCGGCCCCGCGGGAGCGGGAGGAGAGGCCGCCGGCGCCTCGGGGGCGGGCGGGGAGGCCGCCGGCGCCTGGGCGGGCTCTGGCGCCGCCATGCCGGGGGGAGGCCGCCGGTATCCGGGTGGCGGGCCTTGGTACGTGGGCCGGTGCCCGACGACGGGGATGGGCACGGTGGAGCTCCCCGGCGGCTCCTCCGGCGGGGCCGGGGGCCACACCCGCGCGTCGGGCCGGGGGGCGCGCTTGGTGGGGGTGAACCACGAGGGGTCGCCGGCGG
Organism: Sphaerisporangium siamense; assembly: GCF_014205275.1. NCBI lineage: Bacteria > Bacillati > Actinomycetota > Actinomycetes > Streptosporangiales > Streptosporangiaceae > Sphaerisporangium > Sphaerisporangium siamense. The sequence continues at coordinate 182,061 of NZ_JACHND010000001.1, read as the reverse complement.
GCCACACGCCGGTGTCGTTCTGCTCGGTCATGTGCCCTTCACCTCGTAGGCGTCCTTGGCCGCGTCGATCAGGCGGGCCGCCCCGGCCGCGTCCAGCCCGAGGTCGGCGGACGTCTCGGGCTGGTAGACGTCTCCGTAGAGGGTGTTCGGCACCGAGACGACGAGGCGTGCGCCCGCCACTCGCGCCGGGGGGATCTCGAAGAAGAAGAGGCCCGACGCCCACCACCCGGACTGCACCCATTTGTAGGCGAAGGTCGCGGTGGTCTCCACGCGATCGGTGGTGTCGAAGCGGGCCCCGTCCGCGGTGACCAGATGCGCGGCGAGCTGGATCGGACGCCGGGGCGCCGTGGCGCTCACCTTGACGATCATGAAGATGTGGTCGGTCGGCGCGTCGTCGGTCGAGTAGGTCCGCTTCACCCGGACGGATCTGGCGAACTCCACCTTCTCCGCGCGGGTGGTGAACTGGCCGGTGACGAGCGCGTCCCCCATGCCGCCCGAGGTGGTGAGAGGGTCGTTCAGCTCGTCCGGGGTGAGCTCGATCGACCGCGTGTACACCGCGCCGCACACGAGCGCCACGCCGACGACGGCGGCGAGCAGACGGCGCCAGGCGGGGACGCGCGGGCCGGCCGGGCGCGGCGGCGGCGGCGCGGGCAGGGTTTCCGGGACGAGCCCCGGCGAGGTCGCCATCACGCGTTCTCCACCCTGACGGGCATGGTGATCCGGGCCCCGACGACCGGCATGGAAGTGGACGTCTTGCCTTGCTTGCGGTCCTCGGCCGTCGGGGGGCCTTCCTCTGTGACCGGCCACCACTCGTGGGTGCGGTTGGAGAACAGCTCGTGCCATTCGTACGTGCCCGCGTCGATGTACACGGTCTTCGGGAACGGCGTGCCCGGCTTCAGCTCGAAGGACATGACCACCGTCTCCGGCACGCCGGGGTGCAGCTGGCCGTAGGTCTTCTCTCCGGCGATCACCACGATGCGCGGCCCGAGGTCGGCGGGATCGTCCGACGGCTTGAGCACCATGGTGTCGGTGCGCACGGTGGGCAGCGCGCCGTCCATCGTCTGGGCGGAGATCGTGGCGTCCGACCGGTTGGTGACCTTCAGGACGAGTTGCAGGTAACGCTTGCCGATGACGCCGAGCCCGAGGCGTCCCGGGCGGATCACCGCGTCCTCGAAGACGGTCTTCACCCGCCCGTGGTCGAAGGTCGCGCCCTTGCCGAGCTGGGGGAAGGGATTCGCCGGGGCCTCTTCGAGGCCGCCGAAGGCGGCGCTGACCGCCACGGTGGCCGCCGCCAGGAAGGCCACCACCGGGACGAGGATCGCCCGGCGGTTGGGGGCGGGCGCGGCGGACGTCATGGCACAGGATGGTAGTCGTTGCTTCTTCACCTTCCGTCGCTTTCGTCCCGCGGAAGTGGGATCGGGCGGCGAAACATGAGGAAAGCCGTCTTACCTGGGCGATATTTCAAACGGGTCTGAAGAGTCCGATCTTTCCCGGGACCGCCTGCGGTTCGTGTCGGTGATCGATAGCATGCGCAGGATGTCCGATTCGTTGACCTTGGGGGCTGGGTCGCGGCCCGCGGCCGTGCAGGCGTCACCGCGCTGGTGGAGGCGGTCGCCGTACGGCCTGCCGCTCTACGCGGGAGAGCTGTGGCTGCGCCGGCTGGTCCCGCTGGTGCTGTGGTTCTCCGCCGGGGAGCTCGGCCGGTTCGCGCTGCTGACGGCGGGCTCGGAGCTGTCGCACGGCTCCCTGCGCGAGTGGCGGCTGGCCGCCGTCATGGTGATCTTCATCGTGATGGTCATGCTCTTCATGGTCGTGACCGTCGGCATGCTGCACTCGCTGCGCGGCGCGCTGATCGAGACCCGCGTCCGGCGGGCCGGGGGCGAGGATCCGGAGCCGCTGCTCACCGGCCTCGGCCGGGCCATCATCGTGTTCGTCGCCATCTACCTGGCCTGGGGATGGCAGACGGCCGACGCGCGGGAGTTCTCCGACGCGGACATGGAGCGCTACGCCGTCCAGTACGACGTCTACGAGGCCAAGCGCATCCTGAACGCGCTGGCGGGCAACGGCGCGCAGACCCCCGCGCCCGCCCTGCCGGACGCGGGGACCAACCTCGTGCTGGACCTGAAGGTGGCGCTGGTCTGCACGGCCGTGGCGCTGGTCGCCCGCTACGTCCTCTCGGCGCTGCACGAGCGCAGGGGCGGCAGGAAACTCGCCTTCGGCGTGGCCTTCTGCGAGCTGGCCTACACCTTCTACGCCGCCACGCTCCTGGTCACCTTCGCCGGCGAGCGCTCGGCGTGGGTGGGGCGGCGGGCCGTCACGGCGTGGTGGAACGAGCGGTGGGCGGCGCTGGAGGAGACCGTCCCCGGCTGGCAGAGCGCCATGGAATGGCTCGGCGGCGCGCGCCCGCACATGGTCGCCGCGCTGCTGGTCCCGCTCACCTGGCTCACCCTGGCCATCCTCGTCTACGGCGCCTACTCCGAGGACGCCCGCGCGCTGATCAGGGGCACCGCCGCCGACCGCGCCGCCGGCGCCCTGCAGGACAGGACGCACCGGATGACCCGGCGCGGCGCGGGCATGCTCGTCACCCGGGCGGGCCTCGACCGGTGGCCGCCCGTGCTGCACGCCCTGCGCCTCACCCTGCGCGCCGGCGCGCCGCTGTTCACGGTCATGTGCCTGTGCTACGTGCTGCTCACCGTCGCCGCGGACTACGCCGAGCGCGGGGCGTACTACCTGATCGGCACCGCGCACCGCCAGCTCTGGTGGGAGGCGTACCAGATACCGGTGCACTTCGCCCGCGACCTGCTGTTCACCACGTTCACCCTCTGCCTGTTCGCCGCGACGTTCGACATCGCGGCGACCCGTCAGCGGGCGAAGCGCAGCGTCTCGGCCGGGGAGTAGGTCAGCACCAGCTCCGCCGTCCCCGACACCGTCTCGGGGACGGCCGAGACCACCTGGAACCGCGTCTCCTCGCCCGGCGCGAGGTCGGAGGAGATCGGCGTGCTCGCGGGCAGCGCCTCCCAGCGGTGCCCGGCCCGGTCGCGCACCTCGAAGCGGGGGGTGAGGTAGTCGCGGACGGCCTCGGCCGAGGCCGGGGTCAGCCGCACGTCCGCCAGCAGCGTGGTGACGCCGGGGACGCCGCCCGGAGGAGGCGGCTGGACGGCCAGCGCCGCCCCCCAGCTCATCCCGTGCAGCGTGCCGATCGCGCCGGGCCCCACGTCCTTGATCGCTTCGTCCGGGTACCGGTCGGCGATCCAGGCCGCGCGGTCGGCCCACTGGACGCCGACCGTCACCGCGGCCAGGGCGACCGCCGCGACGGCGAGCAGCGTCCCCCGCACGGCCCGGCGCGCCGGCCGCGGGGCCGGGGGCTCGGGCGGCAGGGGCGGCGGGGACGGCTCGGGCGGGGGAGCCGCGCGGTTCACCGGGGTGAACGCGTCCCAGGTGGCGGTGTCGTCCTCGGCGCCGTTCCACACGGTGTCGTTCCAGACGGAGTCGTTCCGCACAGGGTCGTTCCCCACGGTGCCGTTCTGCTCGGTCACGTCCTCACCTCCGCGCCGTCAGTTGCCAGCTCGTCTTCACGTCCGTCAGCAGCCGCCGGGTCGCCGCGTCTCCCGCGGTCAGCGGCAGCCGCACCTCGGGCAGGAGCTGGTCGTACCGGTCCGGGTAGACGGTGTCGTAGATGCCGTTGGTCGACGGCGCGGTGATGACGACGAAGGCCCCCGGGACCGCCTCGGGCGGGACCTCGAACACGAAGGTCAGCGTCGTCCACCAGCCGTGCTGCGCCGGCCTGCGCGGAGTGAACGCCTCCCCGGGCCGGTCGCTCGCGGCGTACTCGATCCCGTCGCGGGTGCGCAGCCAGGCGCTGGGCAGGTAGGTCGGGTCCTTGGGCGAGGTGGCGCCGACCGTGGCGACGAGGAACAGGTCGCGGGTGCCGATCGAGGTGGACTCCTCGATGGTCGTCGCGCCGGTCTCCACGTCGGTGCCCGTGGTGACCAGCCGCAGCGACCTGGCCGCGACGACGCCGTCGAGCCGCGCGGCGAACCGGCCGGTCGAGGCGGCGGCCCCGGCGGCGGCCATGGCGGTGAGCGGGGCGTCGAGCCGTTCCTTGTCCATCACGAACGTGTGCGCGTAGACGGCGGCGGCGCCGACGGCGAGCGCGGCGAGCGCGTTGCCCGCGCGCCGCCAGGGAGTGGCCCCGGCCATCACACCGCCTTCCGTACGGGGACGGTGACCCGGCCGGCGATCAGTGGCGCGCCGTCGTCCTCCTCGACGAGCTCGGCGCGGCGCCTGCCGGTGAGCAGGTCCTCGTGGTTCTCGTACCGGCCGAGGTCGACGTCGAGCAGGGACGGGAACGAACCCGCCCACGTCTGGCCCGGCTTCGGCTCGGCGGACGCCGGCAGGCGGAAGCGCAGCAGGACCTCGGAGGTCCGCTTGGGCGGCAGCAGCCGGCTCGGGGCGCCCTCGCCGGGCACGGTCAGGTCGTACATCCAGCCCCCTCCGTTCGCGCGCGCCGCGGGGTCGAGCAGCCGTTCCCCCTGACGGCCCGCGACCCGCAGGAGCGAGTTTTCGAGGTACCTCAGAGGCACGCTCACCTCGGCGTCGTTGTACACCTTCAGGTTCAGGTCCAGGACCGGCCGCTCCTGGTCGCCGGATCCGGGCACGGTGTGCGCGACCGCGTCCATGATCACGGTGCGGAACACGTCCTGGTCCACGTCCTCGCCGGCCTGCCGCTGTTCGGGCCCGGGGTCGGGGGCCTCGCGGAACCCCCCGAGCACCGCGGTGACGAGGAGGGCCGCGGCGGCGAGGAGCCCGGTGGCCGGGACCAGCACGGGGCGCCGGCGGCGGCTGCCGTGCCGGGCGGGAGACGTCATGTCACACGATCGTAATCGGTGGCCCTATCCCATCCGCCTCGTTTGTCCCTTTAATGGTGCCGGGAGCGAGGAATTCGGGCCTAATGCCGAGAACCCTGCCCGAATGCGAGGGGCACCTCATACGCTGTCACAGTTGGGAAGCCGACCAAGCGGCAAGGAGCGGCACGAGACGGTCGGCTCCCGGCGAGCGCGACCATTGACAGGTGGAGGTCCGGTGGCGGACGTGCACCCAGAGCATGCGCAGCTTCAAGCTGACCGGATCTATCTGGGCTGGCAGTACGCGACGCTGTACCCAGAGCCCGGCCCCCCGCCCAAGCGCCCCTCGCCCGAGGACATCCCCGAGGAACCCACCTCCCTCGTCGACCCCGCCTGGGTCCGCAGGGAGCGCCTCCAGGAGGACCTTCTCAACCGGCCCGTGAAGGTCGTCGGCGCCGTCATGATCATCCTGGCGGTGGTCATGCTCGTGCTCGGCCTCACCGAGACCATGGGCTGGACGTTCGTCACCGCCGGCCTCGTCGTCACCGGCGGCGTCGCCGCGATCTGCGGGTACGTCGTCCGCCGGGGCGAGCGCGCGCTGCGCGCCCGCATCAAGGAGCAGCAGGCGCGCGCCGAGCACCGGCGCAAGGACCGCGAGCGCGAGCTGTTCAACGCCCAGGAACTGCACGCCGAGCGGTACCGGGAGTGGGCGGCCAAGAAGGAGCGGTACGACCGGCAGCTCACCTGGTACGCCGTCGCCGTCCCCGACGAGATCGACCGCATCGACGTCGCCGGCGGCACCCTGCCCGGCTGGTCCGCCCTGATCACCCTGCTCGGCGCCACCCGCCTCTACAGCGGCGGCCACCTCACCGTCCTCGACCTGTCCGAGGGCGCCATCGCCAAGGACCTCATCGAGCTGGCCCGGCGCGGCGGCGACGACCCGCTGGTGTGGGTGCTGCCCGTCGACCTGCCCCGGCTCGACCTCGGCGCCACGCTGCCGCCCGAGGCGTTCGCCGACGTCCTCGCGCACGTCGTCAGCGTCAGCGAGGAGCACCGCACCACCCGCGACCTGAGCTTCGACAACGCCATCCTCGAACGGGTGCTGGAGGTGCTGGGCGAGAACGCCACCATCAACCAGGTCACCGCGGCCCTGCGCGCCCTGGCCCAGGTCGGCGACCCGCGCGACGACCTGCGGTTCGGCCTGCTCACCGCCACCCAGCTCGAACGCATCGGCACGCTGTTCGGCCGGGGCGTCACCGACCGCGTCGTCATCGAGCGCGCCTGGGCCCTGGAGTCCCAGCTCCGCAAGCTGGAGACGCTCGGCTCGGAGGCCGTGCGCCTGCCACCCGCCCGGCTGCGCGTGGTGTCGATGGACCGCCAGGCCGGGGTGTTCGGCAACCGCGTCCTCGGCACCTACGTCGCGACCGCGCTCACGCACATCCTGCGCCAGTCCCCGGCCTCCGAGCGGCCCTGGTACCACACGATCATCGTCGCGGGCGCCGACAAGCTGCGCGGCGACGTGCTGGACCGCCTGATGGACGCCTGCGAGACCTCCAGGACCGGCCTCGTCCTCACCTACCGCTCGCTCACCCCGACCGTCAGGGAGCGCCTCGGCCGCGGCCACGCCGCCGTCGCGTTCATGCGCCTCGGCAACGCCGAGGACGCCCGCGTGGCCAGCGAGCACATGGGCACCGAGCACCGCCTGGAGCTGGCCCAGCTCACCGAGACCATCAGCCCCGCCGTGGACGGCCTGAACGGCACCTACACCTCCACCGTCGGCGACGACGCCGACCGCGGCGACCCCGAGGAGGAGAAGGCCGACCTCAAGGAGAGCATCACCGAGTCCACCGAGTGGGGCCGCAGCGCCAGGAAGGCCATGGGCGAGGAGCGCGTGCTGCACCGCAGCCGCGAGTTCCTCGTCGAGCCGCACCAGCTCCAGCAGCTCCCCACCACCTCGGTCATCGTCACCCACGCCACCTCCGAGGGCCGCCAGGTGCGGCTCGCCGACGCCAACCCGGCCATCCTCACCTTCCCCAAGACCACTTTGGGGGAGTTCGAGGAGGTACGCCGGAGCATGCTGGGCCCGGGCGAGTCCGAACCGGCCGCCGAGGAGGAGTCGTTCGCCCCCAACCTCGGCCCGCCGCCCGAGCGGCTGGACTGGAGGAGAACGCATTGAACTGGTAATCCCCTGGCAAACGTCGGTGGCATAAGGGATTTGGGCTTGATATGCAGGCAAGCGTGTCCTCCGCAGCGCCCAGCGCGCCGTTCCCGCTGAGCGGTCCGTGGTACCGCATCCAGGCGATCACCGCCCCCTCGCGCAGTTCGTCCGCGGAGTGGGACTTCGTCACCGTGCTGCCCGCCGTGCTGTCCGCCGCCCAGCGCAACCGGCCCTTCGTCATCGGCTGGCTGTCCCGCGGGTCGGGCGCGCCGCTCGAACTCATCACCAACGCCGGCCCGCTCACGCCGCCGCGCCCGCCGCGCCGCGCCGCCGGCGCCACCGTCGAGGAGCCGCCGCACGGGCCGCAGCCGCTGCTGTTCCCCGGCGGCGCGCGCGGTGTCGAGATCACCGACGACTGGCTCGCCGACCTCGCCGACCTGACCTGGACGCCCTGCCCCGGCCGCCAGGCGCCCCCGCTCAACGGACGCAGGGAGCCCGGCCCCGACGACCTGCTGCGGCCCACGCTGTTCGAGTCCACGCTGGTCACGCTCATGTCCCGGCCGTTCGCCTGGCTGGTCGTCGCCGAGCCCACCGACCTGCTCGACGCCGAGGTCGCCCACCTGCGCACCCAGCTCAACGTGCTGCGCCAGTACGGCGACGCCTCCGAGCGCAGCCGGTACGACGCCGAGCGCGCCGAGCGGCGCATGCAGGAGCTGGACGCCTTCCGCGAGGCGGGCCTGTGGAACGTGCGCGTCCTCGCGGGCGCGGCCGGGCCGGACGAGCTGCGGCAGATCGCGCCCGTGCTCGTAGGCTCCGTCGAGATAAACCATCACCCCTACCGGCTGCGCAGCGCCCTGTCGCTGCCCACCTTCGGGCGCACCTCCGCCGTCGAGCCGGTCTACGGCCTCGCCGAGGTGCTCGGCGTCACCCTCCAGGACCCCTCGGACGGCGCCGCCGCCCCGTTCGCCGCGACGGCCGGGGCCCTGGCCGCGCTCGCCGGGCTGCCCCGCCGCGAGGTGCCCGGCGTCCGCGTGCTCGACGCCGGCTTCTTCGACGTGACCAGCGAGGCCGACATCCGCAGCACCGGCGAGCCCGTGCTCGACCTCGGCGCGATCATCGACGGGCAGGACCGCGCGGTCGGGTCCTTCCGCGTGCCGCTCGCCACGCTCAACCGCCACGCCTTCGTCACGGGCGCCACCGGCTCCGGCAAGTCGCAGACCGTCCGCCATCTGCTGGAACAGCTCACCGCGGCCGGGATCCCCTGGCTCGCCATCGAGCCGGCCAAGTCCGAGTACGCCGCGATGGCCGGGCGCGTCGGCCACCTGGCGCCGCTGACGGTGATCAACCCGTCCGCGCCCGACACCGTGCCCTTCAGCGTCAACCCGCTGGCCCCCGAGCCCGGCTACCCGGTGCAGGCCCACATCGACATGGTCAGGGCCCTGTTCATGGCCGCCTTCGACGCCGAGGAGCCGTTCCCGCAGATCATGTCGCTGGCCCTGCAACGGGTCTACGAGGCCAACGGGTGGGACGTCGTCACCGGCGGCGGCGTCCCCGGCGCGGCCGTGCGGCCCGCCGTCCCCACGCTGGCGCAGTTACAGACCCACGCCCTGGAGGTCATCAAGGAGATCGGGTACGGCAAAGAGGTGCAGGCCGACGTCGAGGGCTTCATCAGCCTGCGGCTGCGCAGCCTGCGCGTCGGCTCGGCGGGCCGCTTCTTCGAGGGCGGACACCCCGCCGACATCGGGGGCCTGTTACAGCGCAACGTCGTGTTCGCCATCGAGGACGTCGCCAACGACGAGGACAAGGCGTTCCTCATGGGCACGCTGATCATCCGCATCGTCGAGCACCTGCGCATGCGCGCCCGCCAGGAGAAGGCCAAAGGGCTCCAGCACGTCATCGTCATCGAGGAGGCCCACCGCCTGCTGCGCGACCGCGGGTCCCAGCGGGCCGCCACCCACGCGGTCGAGCTGCTCGCCGGCATGCTGGCCGAGATCCGCGCCTACGGCGAGGGCATCGTCGTCGCCGAGCAGATCCCCACCAAGCTCATCGCCGACGTCGTCAAGAACACCGCGCTGAAGGTCGTGCACCGCCTGCCCGCCGAGGACGACCGCCGCCTGGTCGGCGCGGCCATCAACCTCAGCGAGGAGCAGTCCCGCCAGGTCGTCTCCCTGCAGCCGGGCATCGCCGCCGTCTTCGCCGACGGCATGGACCGTCCGCTGCGCATCCAGGTCCCCCTCGGCGAGGACCGGGAGCACACCGTGCCCGGCCCCATCCCGCCCATCCGGGGCCGCCGCAGCGCCGCCTGCGGGCGCGAGTGCGCCGATGGCAAGGCGTGCACGCTGTTCGAGCTGCGCGAGGCCGACCTGCTCGCCGACGCCCCCGAATGGGCGTGGCTGCGCGTCTGGACCGACACCGTCGTGCTGGCCTTCTGCGCCAACCGGTCGCTGCCGGGCGTGCCGCGCGTCCTCGCCGACATCTGGGCCGAGCTGCCGCGCCGGCGCCGCGAGTGCCTGCTCGCCACGCTCGTCGAGCGCGCGGTCGCCGTACGGGCGTGGGCGCTGCGCAGCTCCTACGACCCCGCCCTGCTCACGGTGAAGGCCGCCGAGGCCGCCACGGCGCTGCTCGACGGCTCCGGCGAGTCCCGCTCGCCCGCCGGGGAGCGTCCCGGCGCGGCCTGGGTGATCCCGCAGGTGCGCTGGCTGCACGAGGTGGACCGGCTGTTCCCGTACGGACGGCAGGCGCCGGACCTGCGCAGCCCCGCGCCCGCCATGGAGTACCCGCTGTTCGGCACCGACCAGACCGGCCGTCCCTACCCCCACCCGGGGCTCAACGGGTCCGGCGACGGCGGGCGCACGGAGCTGCTCGGCCACCGCGCCAAGGCGCTGCGCCACCACCCGCTGTCGATGGAGATGGAGCGCAACCGGGCGCTCGCCTGGCGGGTGCTGCTCGGCGACGACGAGCACGAGCGCGTCGAGGAGGACTTCGCCACCGTCGCCCTCGGCGTCGAGCCGCGCGACCGGGTGCGCCACATCGCCCAGACGATGGGGGCGGCCTGGCTGGAGACCGTCCTGTCCTGGCCGGGCAGGTTCGTCCTGCCCTTCGAGGGCGGCGCCGACACCGACGCCGAGCTGTCCTTCATCGACTGAGGCATGCCACCACAAAAGGGCGGCTTTGGGTTCGGGTTGGGTGTTCATCGGGTGGGCCGCACTAGGATCTCGGGCATGACCCAGCTACCGCTGCGTGCTCAGCTCGCGACCGCGCTCGGCCGTACGGCCGCCACCCTGTCCCGGGTGACCGGGCGTGGCGACGGATCGGTGATCGGTGGCCGCGTCGGGCTCATGCTGGAGCCGGACCTTCTGCGCAAACTGGCGGCCGACCGCAAACTCGTGCTGGTCAGCGCCACCAACGGCAAGACGACCACCACCCGGCTGATCACCTCCGCGCTGCAGGAGCTCGGCGAGGTCGCCACCAACGCCTTCGGCGCCAACATGCCCGCCGGCCACGTCTCGGCCCTCTCACAGGCCAAGCAGGCGCCGCTCGCGGTGCTGGAGGTCGACGAGAAGTACCTGCCCGAGGTTCTCGACACGACCGGCGCCTCCGTGGTCGTCCTGATGAACCTCAGCCGCGACCAGATGGACCGCGCGGCCGAGATCTGGCTGCTGGCCCAGAAGTGGCAGCGCGCCCTCACCGGCAAGAACACCCACGTCATCGCCAACTGCGACGACCCGCTCGTCACCTGGGGCGCCTCGACCGCGAGCCGGGTGACGTGGGTCTCGTGCGGGCAGCCGTGGAAAGAGGACTCCTGGTGCTGCCCCCGCTGCGGCGGCCCGCTCGACCGCAAGGGCGACGACTGGGCGTGCCGCGAGTGCTCGTTCCGCCGTCCCGAGCCCGTGTGGCTGCTCGACGACGACGCCGTGATCGACTCCGCCCGGCGGCGCTGGGTGCTCGACCTCCAGCTTCCCGGCCGGGCCAACCGCGCCAACGCCGCCATCGCCCTGGCCACCGCCGAGGCGTTCGGCCTGCCGGTCGAGCGGGCCCTGCCCCGGCTGCGCGAGGTCCGCTCGGTGGCAGGCCGCTACACCACCGTCGAACGGGACGGCAGGTCGCTGCGGCTGCTGCTCGCCAAGAACCCCGCCGGATGGCTGGAGGCGTTCGAGGTCTCCGACCCGTCCCTGCCGATCATCCTGTCGGTGAACGCCCAGGGGCCCGACGGCCGCGACACCTCGTGGCTGTGGGACGTCGACTACCGCGTCCTGCGCGGCCGCCCGGTGTACGTCACCGGCGAGCGGCGGCTCGACCTGGCCCTGCGGCTGGACGTCGCCGAGGTGCCCTTCCAGCTCTGCGACACGTTCGAACAGGCCGTGGACCCGCAGCCTCCCGGCCGCGTCGACGTGATCGCCAACTACACAGCCTTCCAGCGGATTCGAGCGGAGTTCGGCCGTGCCGTCTGACAGCGCCCTGCGCCTGGTGTGGATCTACCCCGACCTTCTGAGCACGTACGGCGACCAGGGCAACGTCCTGATCCTCGAACAGCGTGCCCGCAGACGGGGCATCCCCGTCGAGACCGTCTACGTCCGCTCGGCGGACCCGGTGCCCGACTCCGGGGACATCTACCTCATCGGCGGCGGCGAGGACCGTCCGCAGATCCTCGCGGCCGAGCGCCTGCGCCGCGACGACGGGCTGCGGCGCGCCCTCGACCGCGGCGCCGCCCTGCTGGCCGTCTGCGCCGGATACCAGATCATGGGCACGGTGTTCGGCGGCGAGGAGGGGCAGCCGGTGGCGGGCCTCGGCCTGCTCGACATCCAGAGCGCCCGCGGGCCCGCGCGCGCGGTCGGCGAGCTGGCGGCCGAGGTCGACTCCGGCCTCGGCGGGCAGATGCTCACCGGCTTCGAGAACCACATGGGCGTCACCCGGCTCGGGCCGGGCGTGCGCCCCCTCTCGCGCACGGTGGTGGGCACGGGCAACGGTGACGGCACGGAAGGCTGCCACGCCGGCAAGATCGTGGGCACCTACCTGCACGGCCCGGCGCTGGCGCGCAACCCGTGGCTCGCCGACGTCCTGCTGGGCTGGACGGTGGGGCAACTGGGGCCGATCGACGACACCTGGTACGACCGGCTCCGCGACGAGCGCCTGCGGGCCGTCCTGCCCCGCTGAGGTGGCCCCCCGATCGGTGTCCGTCAGTAGACGAGCGCCTGCACGCCCTCGCCGAGCGCCTCTTCCACGAAGGTCGGGGCGCCGGCGATGCGCACGCCCTCGATGAGGTCGTCCACGCCGATGCCGCGCCGCGCCGCGCATTGCGTGCACACCGTGACCTTGCCGCCCGCGAGGACGGCGTCGAGCAGGTCGGTGAGAGGAGTGGCCTCCGGCAGGCTGAACTCCTTGGCCCGGCCCGGCAGGCCGAACCACGCGGACTCGCCGGTCAGCCACAAGGAGACCGGGACGCCGCTCGCGACCGCCGCCGCCGCCACCGTGAACGCCTGATTGCAACGCTCGGGAGCATCAGAACCGGCCGTCACTTTTATCACCATTGATCGTGCCATGATCTGAGCCTATGCGCCGTCAGGGCCGCTCCACCAGGTCATCGCCGGTCCGGTGTCGGCGGCGTGGCGCACGGTCCGGGCATTTAGGCTCATGTGCCATGGACTCCCAGTCACTGCATCCCGACCTCGAACCGATCGCCTTCCTCCTCGGCAGGTGGGAGGGCGCCGGGGTCGGCGGCTACCCCACGATCGAGAGCTTCCGGTTCGGCCAGGAGATCACCTTCGAGCACAACGGCAAGCCGTTCCTCAGCTACGTCAGCAGGACCTGGCTGCTGGACGACGAGGGCACCATGGTGCGCCCGCTCGCCACCGAGACGGGGTACTGGCGCGCCCTGCCGGAACGGCAGCTCGAAGTGCTGCTCGCCCACCCGACCGGCATCGTCGAGATCTACATCGGCGAGGTGATCTTCCACAAGATCGAGCTGCGCAGCGACGTCGTCGCGCGCACGGCCACCGCCAAGGAGTACACGGCAGGGCACCGCCTCTACGGCCTGGTCGAAGGCAACCTGATGTACGCCTACGACATGGCGGCGGAAGGCCAGCCTCTGACCTCCCACCTGTCGGCGGAGCTCAAGAAGGTGGGGTGACCGCCGGAGAACCTGCGGGCATGAAAGAACCCCGGGCGCGCTCCTGCCCGCCGTGATCGGTCACGATGGGAAGGGCCGGCTGGACCATGGGGAGAGGGGAACTCCCCCCGCCGGCTGCCCGGGGTTCCGGTGTCTGCCTTGGATTACGCCGGACGCCACCAGTGCCCGGGAGGGCACGACGTCTGGACGGAAGGTCCTGACTTGGCGCGTCCTAGCGGACAGCCACCTCGCTAGCCCAATAATGACTAACCATTGTTCGGACCACCTCCCTTCTGCGTGCTTCGCAGGCTATGCGAGCAGTTCCGCACAAGCAAGCGATTAACCGGCCGCCCGGACTCCCGGCGCGGGCGTCGCGCGGATCTCATCGCCGGGCCGTTGCTCGTAGACTCGATGCATGACCGGGACCCGGGAAACAGGTCAGGCGCGGCACGGGCAGCAGACTCAGCAGGCGCACCAATCGCGCGAGCCCCATCAGGCAGGGCAGACGTGGCACGAGGAACTTCGCGCGCGCGGCTACCGCGTCACCCCGCAACGCCAGCTCGTGCTGGAGGCGGTGACCCGGCTCGGCCACGCCACCCCCGAGGACATCTGCGCCGCGGTGCAGGAGACCGCGCGCGGCGTCAACATCTCCACCGTCTACCGCACCCTCGAACTGCTCGAACAGCTCGGCATGGTCACCCACACCCACCTCGGCCACGGCGCCCCCACCTACCACCTGGCCAGCGAGGCCGACCACGTCCACCTGGTCTGCCGCGGCTGCGGCGAGATCACCGAGATCAGCCCCACCCTGGTGGGCGACCTGGTGACCACCCTCGACAAAGAACTGGGCTTCGAAACCGACGTCCAACACCTCACCATCTTCGGCCGCTGCCGCACCTGCCGCCCCTGACCGCAGAACCCAGTCCAGGGAAAGGCCCTCGCCTCCGGCTCGGACCGCGTTTCCCAGGGGGACCTTCGGTTCCTCTTCGACCCCCAGTCGAGGGGACACCCCTCGAACTCCCCACGTACAGGCCCCAATCATCTGGGGTGAATGTCTGTGCCGGGATCCTGGGCTGCTCACCCTTCTTGCATGGGATCAGAGCGTAAACTCGACGGCATGACGGCGCCGCAGGAAGAGTACGAAGATCTTCATCGGCTGATCGACCAGCTCAGGCCGGATCAGGTGCGTGAAGAACGTGCGCGTCTCCTCCAGTTGGTCCACTCGCGTACCGAAGAGCCGGAACTGGGACCAGATGGCCTGCCCACACTTTTCGGCGCCTTCCGAGCAGGGCGAAGCGACGCCTCTGAACAGGTGGAAGAAATCCTCGCGGAGGGTTACGGTCACGAAGCGTGATCGTTGTCGACACCGGCCCGATCGTGGCCGCGACCTTCCAGGACGACAAGAACCATCAGCGGTGCGTCCAGGCATTCATGCGACTCCGCGTTGCCAAGCGCCCGCTGCTCGTCCCCAGCTTCGTCGCCGGTGAAAGCTGTTACATGCTCGGCAAGCTCGGCGGCTCCAAGGCAGAGGCGGCGTTCCTCCGGCTGCTTGAGTCCGGCTGGTTCCGGATTGTCGATCTCACCGAGTCCGACCTCGCGAGGATCGCAGTCCTGGTCGAGCGATATCACGATCTTCCCCTGGGGGCCGCGGACGCCTCAGTGGTCGCCGTGGCGGAGCGCATGCGGGTGACCGAAGTGGCCACTGTCGACGTCCGCCACTTCTCCGTGGTCCGGCCTGTACATACTCACGCGTTCACCCTGATTCCCGCGTAGACCATCTGTCCGTACGGCACCGTGACCAAGTTCTGGCTCGCGTGGCCCCGCGCGGTACTCGCCGAGGTGTATCGGGTCCACGCGCCTGCGGATCACAATCCGCGGGCGTCAGACTAGCCTGAAGACATGCGAAGCCCTTTGTTGGACAGGTCGGGTGCGGTGGCGGGCGAGGTGCCCGATGAGAGTGTCGCCGCGCATTACGGGGAGCCGTACGCCGAGCAGCGGGCGCTCGCGGCGGGGCGGGCTCTGGTGGACCGCAGTGACCGTGAGGTGGTCCGGATCACCGGGCCCGACCGGCTCAAGTGGCTGAACGATCTCAGCTCGCAGAAGCTCGACACGCTGGCTCCCGGTGTTCCGGCGCAGACGTTGTTCCTGGACGCGCAGGGGCGGGTGGAGCACCATCTGACGCTCGTGGACGACGGGACGTCCGTCTGGGGGCACGTCGAGCCGGGCGCGTCGGCGGCGTTGATCGCCTGGCTGGAGAAGATGCGGTTCATGCTGCGCGTCGAGGTCGCCGATGAGACCTCCGCGTACGCGGTCGTGACCGTCGCGCCTCCGCGTCCCGCCACGGCGTCGTCCTACAGTTCGCCTTCCTTGGACGGCTCCGGAGAGGAGAGTGCGCCGGTCGCGGTGCCTGAGGGGGCGATCGCCATCGAAGGGGATCTTCTGGTGCCTCGGGAGCGGCTGGCGGGGCTGCCCGAGGAACTGGGGCTTGGCCTGGCGGGGCTGTGGGCGTACGAGGCGTTGCGGGTCGAGGCGCATCTGCCGCGCGCCGGGTTCGAGACCGACCACAAGACGATCCCGCACGAGCTGGGATGGATCGGCGCGGCCGTTCACCTGTCGAAGGGCTGCTACCGGGGTCAGGAGACCGTCGCGCGGGTCCACAACCTCGGGCACCCGCCGCGCCGCCTGGTGTTCCTGCACCTGGACGGCAGCGTGGACACCCTGCCGCCGCACGGGGCGCCGGTCACCCTCGGCGTCGGCTCGCCCGTCGAGGCCGAGCCCGAGGCCGCGACCGAGGGCAGCGCCGAGCCGGGCCAGATCGGCTTCGTCGGCACCGCGGTGCGCCACTACGAGCTGGGGCCGATCGCGCTGGCGCTGGTCAAGCGCACGGTGCCGGTCGACATCGCCCTGCTGGCGGGCGGCGTCGCCGCGACCCAGGAGGTCATCGTCCCCCCGGACGCCGGCCGGAACGTGAAGATCGACCCGGCCCTGCGCCGCCGGATCCGCTGACACCGGCTTCTCGGGTCGCGCCGGCCACGATGACGCCAGGGTCGTGAGATGGCCGGGTCGTCCTGGAGCGCCGCTTCGGGGCCGCCCGGTCGCCGCCGGACGCGGTCAGATGTCGATGATCAGGGTGATGGGGCCGTCGTTGACGAGGTGGACCTTCATGTCGGCGCCGAAGACGCCGGTCTCCACGCGGGCGCCGAGGGCGCGCAGTTCGGTGACGACCGCGTCGACCAGCGGCTCGGCCACGGGGCCGGGCGCCGCCGCCTGCCAGGTGGGGCGGCGGCCCTTCCTGGCGTCGCCGTAGAGGGTGAACTGGCTGACGACCAGCAGGGGCGCGCCGATGTCCGAGCAGGATTTCTCGCCGGACAGGACGCGCAGGCCCCACAGCTTGGCGGCCAGCTTGGCGGCCTCGGCCGGGCCGTCGGAGTGGGTCACGCCCACCAGCACGAGCAGGCCGGGCTCGTCGATCGCCCCGACCGTCCGCCCGTCGACGACCACCGACGCGGACGCCACCCGCTGCACCACCGCACGCATGGTCCCCGATTCTCCCATCGAGTGAGGATGCCCGCGAACCCGGGCGGAACGCGGTGGGTCGGGCTACGCCATAGTTCCTTCGTACACTTTGCGGGCGGAAGGAGACAAAGGTGTCGCTTGACCCGTTGACTGTGGAAATCGTTCGTTCTGGGTTTGTGGAGTCCGTCCACCGGGCGCGGGTGTTCGCGCTGGACGCCGAGGGGAAGCCGGTCGCGGTGCACGGCGACGTCGCCGCCGCGGCGTCGCCCCGATCGTCGATGAAGCCGATGCAGGCCCTCGGCATGCTCCGCGCCGGGCTCGGCCTGGACGGCGAACTGCTCGCCCTCGCCTGCGCGAGCCACGCGGGGGAGGAGTTCCACGTCGAGGGGGTCGCCAAGATCCTCTCCGGCGCGGGCCTGGACGAGAGCGCGCTCCGGTGTCCCGAGGACCTGCCGCTCGACACGCAGGCCGCCCACCGGGTGATCCGTGCGGGCGGCGGACCCGCCCGGATCACCATGAACTGCTCCGGCAAGCACGCCGCGATGCTCGCCACCTGCGTCGTCAACGGCTGGCGGACCGACGACTACCGTCACCCCGCCCATCCCCTGCAGCGGGCCATCCGTGCGACGACCGAAGAGCTGACGGGCGAGCGGATCGCGGCGACCGGCGTGGACGGCTGCGGCGCGCCGCTGTTCTTCGCCTCCATGGCCGGGGTCGCGCGGGCGTTCCGCGCGTTCACGCTGGCCGCGCCGGGCACCCACGAGCGCCGCATCGCCGACGTGATGCGCGCCCACCCCGAGTGGACGTCCGGCACCAGGCGTCCGGAGGCCGCGCTGATGCGGGCCGTCCCCGGGCTGATGCTCAAGGCGGGCGCGGAGGCGTTCGACGCGTTCGCGTACGAGGACGGCCGCGCCGCCACCGTGAAGATCGAGGACGGCGGCCAGCGGGCGCGGACGCCGGTGACGGTCGCCGTGCTGCGCGCGCTCGGGCTCGGCCTGGACTCCCCGGAGCTGGACGCCCTCGGGACCCCGCCGCAGTACGGCGGCGGGGCGCCGGTGGGGGAGATCCGCGTCCGCGGCCAGGTGTGAGCCGGGGCCGGCAGCGAGATCGGTCAGCCCGTCGTACCGGGTCAGAGTGAGCGGCGGAACGGGCGGGAGGCGGAGATCGCGCCCGAGGTGGTGAGCGTGAACGTGCGCATCGAGTCGGCGAACTTGGTCAGGTCCCACTCGGCGGGGCCCTGGTACCAGTACAGGTGGTCGGCCTGCCGCCCGTCGCCGTCGATCGAGGAGACGACCCGCGCCCAGCGGTCCACGTTGTCGAAGACGACCGCGTACGGCAGGTAGCGCGAGAACAGCTCGATCCGCTGCGCCGCGGGCACCTCGCCGATCTCGCCGCCGGCCAGGTAGTCGCGGAAGCCGAGCGTGTGGGCCAGCGCCGTGGAGCCGCGCGCGGTCTTGGCCGGCATGTACTGCCCGCCCACCGCCAGCGCCGCGCCCGCGATGATCAGGGCGAGGCCGAGCAGCCCGTAGGTGGTGAACCAGGCCAGCAGCACGGTCGCCAGCACGCCGAGGACGGCGACGGTCACGCCGAGCGTGGTCCAGCGGGTGCGCACCGAGTCGGGGCGGCGGGCGAACCAGCCCTGGGCGACGACGTCGCGGTACAGCGCGTCCCGCACCCGGCCGAGCCGCGAGGCGAACGAGCCGTGGAGCTGGGACAGCAGCACCGCCTTGCGCCCGTCGAAGATGGCCAGGTACAGGGCCCGTTCGTAGTCGAGCAGCTCGTCCAGGCGGGCGTCCGGCACCTTGACGAGCATCCAGTCGGGGGCGTCGTAGGCGCCGCGCGGCTGCTCGTCGATGCGGACGTAGCCGCGTACGGCCAGGTCGACGATGGTGGCGGTCACGTCGACCACGTCGGCCTGCTCGTCGATCAGCGTGCCGATCTGCCCGGGGCGCACGCCGTCCGGCGGGGCGAACCGGCCGTCGCGCACCGCGGTGACCCGGCCGCCGGACTCGTGGTCGATGATGCGGGCGTCCCTGCCCTGCAGCCGGTGCAGCAGGACGACCCCGCCGAGCAGCAGCACCAGCAGCCCGCCGAGCGCGCCGCCGGTGACGGGGCTGACGGTGAAGGCGGTCGCGAGGTCGAAGCGCCGTTCGAGGATGGGTTTGCCGCCGCTCGCCCCCTTGGGGAACCCGGCGACGACGGTGAGGGCCTGGGACGGGCCGAGGCCGGACTGCTGGTATTCCGCCTGCAGGCCGCTCTCGCTCGTCATGGACGCCGCGGTGCAGCCGGTGGCGGAGGTGATGTCCCCGGCGAAGCACGACAGGTTGGTCATGGGGGCGGGGCCGGTCAGCCGGACGACGGCCTCCTTGACCGGGGCGGACCAGCCGTTCACGGCGTACCAGCGCAGCTCCTCGCCGTCGCTGAGCGGCGTGACGGCCCCGGCGACGTCGTACTCGACGGTCGCGCTGCCGTTCCCCTTGAGGGTGATGACGTCGCCGGACAGGGCGCCGTCGCCCTTGAAGCCGGTGATCCGGTACACGCGGTCGTTGCCGTCGTCGTACCGGGTGCGGGTGAGAAGGGTGCGGCGCACCTGGCCGGTGAAGGAGATCTGCTCCTTGACGTGCAGCATGCCGCCCGCGCGCAGTTCGACGGTGACGTCCGTTCTGTTCACGCTGTCGGCCGCGGCGTGGGCGGCGGGCGCGGCGGCGAGGACGCTCAGCGCGGCGAGGGCGAGCGTCAGCCGACGGGCGAGATCAACCATGGCGTGTGAGCCTAGCGGCCCGCACGGCATCAGGAGTGGTACATCGATGGGCGAATGCCCGCGAACAGGACGGCAGGGAGGGTTCAGATCACCATGGTCCGTACGGCCCGCTACCGCCGCCCTTGCCGATCTCTCCGACGGCCGGCTTGACGTCGGCCAGGTAGACGCCCGCGCCGATGACCGAGGCGACCGTGAAGATGCTCAGCACCGACAGCCCGCCCCAGCCGACGACGGCGGCGAACGTGAACAGGCTGGCGAGGCCGAGGATCACCAGCCAGAGCGGCTTCTTCAGCTTGCCTGCCAGGGCGAAGGCGCGTGCCGGGGTCTTGAGCGCGTGGAACAGGGCCCAGGCGCACAGCCCGAACGCCGCGATGGCGAGCACCAGGAAGATGAGGTCCAGGGCGCCGTAGATCTGAAACATGGCCTCTCCAAGGTCACGTGTTCGACGGGATTCAGCCTAGCCCCGAACGGAGGACGTCCGACCGGCCCCGGCGATCGCCGCGACCTGGTCCGAACGCGTGGGGCGTGAGGATCGCCGAACTGTGTAAGGACGGTGCGGGGACGACGACAGGGCATGGACAGGACAACGCAAGGACGGAGACAACGACACCGGGACAACGCGTTCGGCCCGCTCCGAAGTTCCGGAGCGGGCCGAACGGCTGGCGCGGACGCGCCGGTGTCAGCGCTTGGCGCCCGTGGAGCGGGTGCCGGTCGTCCTGCGGGTCTGGCCCTGGGCGCGGGAGGCGGTCGCGGGCTCGGCGGAGGTGGAGACCTCCTCCAGCTCCAGGGCGGCCTCGCCGGTCACCCTGCCGACGACCTTGCGGCCGCGCGTGGCGAAGTCCTCGTACAGTTCGGCGGCCTTGGCACTGATCGTGTCGGCGTACTCCCTGGCCTTGCCGGGAAGGTCGCGGGCGACGGCCTCGGCCTTGACCTGCACGTTCTCGGCGTACTTGCGGGCGATTCCGGGAAGCTCGCGCGCGGTGGCGCCCGCCTCGGAGCGGCGGGACTGCAGGCGATGGAACTGCTCGGGCAGTTCGCGCAGCTTCTCCACCGCGAAGTCGCCCGCGCCGGCGACGGCGTAGAACGGCTTGGACTCGGCGAGCCTCTTGACCTCGTCGTTGATAGGCATGGGTTAACCTTCCTTGGGTTCCGGTTGAATGCGGCCGCTCCGCGCGGAGGTCGCACCCTCCTCGTCGGGAACCGCGTCGGCCACCAGAGGCTCCGATCCGGCCTGGGCGTCCTGGTCCGTCTGCCCGGTCCGGGTCGGGGTCTCGGCGCGGTTCTCCTTGCGGAACGACTCGTAGATGTCGGTCAGCACCTGGCGTTGCCGCTCGCTGAGGCCGCGGTCGGCCCTGATCGCGGCGAGCACGTCGCTGTCGGGCTCACGATCCTCGATGAGCCCGGCCTGCACGTACAGCGCCTGCGACGAGATGCGCAGGCCCTTGGCGATCTGGTTCAGGATCTCCGCGCTCGGCTTGCGCAGACCCCGCTCGATCTGGCTCAGGTACGGGTTGGACACACCCGCCTGAGTGGCGAGCTGGCGCAGGGAGATCTTCGCCTGCTTCCGCTGATCGCGGATGTACTCGCCGATCGAGCCGACCTTGGGTAGTTCCATGCCTCCAGTCTGCAACACGCTGCTTGCAATTGCAAACACGCTGGCTAACGGTTGCAAGCACCGGGCCGGATCAGCCGGGGTAGATCCACAGGAGCGGCGCCGAGGCGGACAGCAGCACGGAGAAGGTGACCAGGCTGTAGCGGAAGCGCCGCGGCAGCTCGGCGCGCGGCTTGATCAGGCGGTTCACCCGGGCCATGACCTGCTCGCCCGCCGCGCCGAGCGCGCCGTTCGGCGCGGGGACCGCGTCCGCCGTGCCGAACCGCAGCAGCGCGGTCGCCAGGCGGCGCGGCGAGCAGTAGCGGCGCGCCCGGTCGTCGGCGGCCATCTCGACCAGCAGGGCGACCGAGGAGTGCGCGTCGCGCACCACGCGCAGCCAGGGAAGCGCCCACCGCAGCGCGACGAACGGCAGCAGCACCAGATCGTGCCGTTCGCGCACGTGGGCGGTCTCGTGGGCGAGCACCGCCCGCAGCTCGTCCGGGTGGAGCAGGGAGAGCGTGCCGGCGCTGACCACGACCTCCGAGCGCAGGCCCGGCAGGCAGTACGCCGCCGCGCCGGGGTGGTCGACCACGCGCACGCCCGGCACGCCCGGGTCGTCGCGGGCGATCAGGGACAGCAGGGCGCGGTGGCGCCGCCGGGCGCGCAGCGTCTGCGCCCCGGCCCCGAGCAGGATGGCCACGAGCACGGCGAGCAGCGTGAGCCCGGCCACGAGGGCGGTGACGCGGGGCAGGTCGTAGGGCTGGATCAGGCCGAGGCCCATGCCGAAGGAGATGGCCGAGTCGGCGAAGGCGTGCAGGCCGTACACGACGCCCTCGCCGTAGGGTTCGAGCGCGTAGGCGAGCATCGCGCCGACGGTGGCGAGGCCCCAGGTGACGCCGAGGGACTGCCAGAGCAGGATGGCCGAGCGCGGGGCCCGCCAGGGCCAGCGCGCGGAGGTGAGTCGCCAGGCTCCGAACGCGCACGCGACGGCGAGCACGGTCAGGACGGCGGCCATGATCACTCTTCTTCCAGCTCCGTGAGTGCTTTGCGCAGGATTTCGGCCTCGGAGCCCGAGACCGTCTGGGCGAAGCGCGTGAGCGCCGCCGAACGGTCCCCGGTCATGTCGAGTGCTTCCAGCATAAGCTCCGCGACGTACGCGTCACGGCTCGCCGCCGGAGCGTAGCGCCATGCCCGGCCGTCGCGGGTGCGGTTCAGAAAACCTTTTCGGGTCAATCGGTCGAGAACGGTCATCACCGTGGTCGGGGCGAGATCCCGATCGGCGATGAGGCGGCCGACCTCCCTGGCGGTGAGGGGGCCCTCGTGGGCCCAGAGGATATCCATGATGCTGCGTTCAAGCTCGCCGAGACCCTTCACGCAGGCAAGCCTACCTTGGGTAGTACTACGTCGTGTAGAGGGTCGGCCGGGGCGCGCGCCCCGGCCTGCGGGAAGACCGGCTCCCCTTCTCGCGGGCCAGGGACGCTCACGCCGCGACCCGCCGCGTCAGCAGGCTCTCGGCGCACTCGGCGATGGTGTCGTCGAGCGGGCGGGGGGCCCAGCCGAGCGCCGTGCGGGCGGCCGTGGTCGCGTAGTCGGTGCGCACGCCGAGCTCGTCGATCACCTGCCGCAGTTCGGGATCGAACAGCGCGGCCAGCCGCACGGCGAAGTCCGGCAGCCGCCGGGACGGCACGCGCGCGGCGGCCGGGCCGAGGCGGGCGCGCAGCACCTCGGCGATCTGGGTCATCCACCGGAACCCGGCGTCGGCGATGAACCGGCCGCCCGCCGCCGCGGGCTCGGTCATGGCGCGGACGTGCAGCGCCGCCACGTCGCGCACGTCGACCAGCGAGAAGCCGAGCCGCGGCAGGCCGGGCATGGCCCCGTCGAGCAGCCGCGACACCGCGAGCACCGAGTACGACAGGTGCGGGCCGATCACCGGGCCGATCATCGTGCTCGGCGCGAGCGTGACCAGCGAGCCGCGCGCGCCCCGCTCGGCGACGAACTCCCAGGCCGCGCGCTCGGCGAGGATCTTGGACCGCACGTAGGCGCGGCTCCGGGCGGGATCGGCCCAGTCCGTCTCGTCCAGCACCCCGCCGCGCGCCGGCCGTCCGTGCCCGACGGTCGAGCTTGAGGAGGTCAGCACGACGCGCGTGACCCCGGCGCCGGCCGCGGCCCGCAGCACCCGCAGCGTCCCGTCGCGCGCCGGCCGCACCAGCGCGTCGGGGTCCTTCGGCGCGGCGCGCGGGAAGGGGGAGGCCACGTGCAGCACATAGGCGCAGCCGTCGGCGGCGCGCTCCCAGCCCTCGTCGGAGCCGAGGTCGGCCCGCACGACGCTCAGCCGCGACCGGTCCTCCGCCAGGGCGAGCACCTCGCCGGCGCGGGCGAGGTCGCGGACGGTCGCCCTGACCTCGTACCCCTGGTCCAGCAGCTCGCGGACGCACCAGCCGGCGAGGTAGCCCGTCCCGCCGGTCACCAGCACCGTGGCGGTCACGACGGCACGCCGCACGCGCCGTCGGGCATGGGCAGGAAGCCGTGGTCGCGGATGTCGCGCCGCGCGACCGGGCTCGCGCACAGCCACGAGCCCGGCCCGGAGAACAGGCGGGCGAGCTTGGGCGGCACCGTGCCGTCGGCGTCCTTGCGTACCGCGACCCACTCGGTGATCCGCAGCGACTCCGGCAGGCCCGCCACGCCGGGCACCTGGCCGAGGTTGATCTCCACGCGCCCGGTGGCCGGGTCGCGCACGGTGGGCGCGACCCCGCCGACCAGGCCGAGCCGCAGGTCCCCGTGGACGTCCGCGCGGTGGTGGACGGTCTGGCCGATGTACTTGCCGATCGAGTAGAAGACCAGGGCGTTCGGGTTGTCCTTCACCTCGGGAGTGGTGCCGTCGTCCTGCTGGGTGACGCCGACGCAGTCCCCGACGCGCTCGACGCCGACGAGGTGACGCAGCAGCCCGACCAGGCCCGGCCCGCGTTCGGGCAGGTAGACGTCGATGGTCTCCCGCGAGGTGCCGCCGACCTGGTCCCAGCGCACGGCGTCGCACTCCAGGATGTCGGCGACCTGCTGGACGGTCAGCGAGGCCGGCGCGTTGCCGCTCTCGTTCGACGCCCAGGACAGGCCGTCCCGCGCGACCGGGTAGAAGACCGCGTCGGCCGGGGCGCCGGGGGAGCGCGGGGCCACGGAGCGGGCGAAGTCCAGGCAGGGGCTGCCGTCGGCGGCGGTGCCGCGCGTGGCGAGCGCCGCGATGCCGGGGGAGGAGCCGTTCGGGCGGGGGATCGGCGCGCATCCGGGCTTGGGGGTGATGGTCGGTGTGCCGGTGGCCCAGTGGTTCACGACGCGGCCCCGTGCGGCGGGGCCGCGGTTGTGGTGCCGGGCCAGCTTGTCGAACAGGACCTCGGTGGTGTCGCTGCCGACGCCGACGACCAGGTCGGCGCGGGACGAGGCGGACGAGCTGGACGCGGACGCCTGCGCCGCCGGGGCCGTCAGGGTGATCGCGGCCACGGCACAGGCCGCCGCGCCGAGGGTGCGGCCCATGCGCCGCTGCTGTGTGATCATAGGGCTATGTGTACAGTCGTAAATGTACGACTGTCAACCTATCGATCCCGGCAAGATCCAAGGGGTAGACTCCGGACGATGACCGCTGGTAGCCGTCCCCGCAGCAAGAGGGGCTCGGGTGAGGAACTGCGCGAGGCCCTGCTCGCGACGACGGCCGCGCTGCTCGACGCCGGCCAGGACGTCGAGAGCCTGTCGGTGCGCACGGTGACCTCCGCGACCGGCGTCAGCCCGACCGCCCTGTACCTGCACTTCGCCGACCTGACCGAGCTCGTGCGCACGCTGAAGGTCCGCATCATGCGCGAGCTGAGCGCCCGGCTGCGCGCCGCGGCCGAGCCGCACCCCGGCGACGTGCGCGCCCGCCTGCGCGCCATGGCCCGCGCCTACCTGCGCTTCGCCGAGGAGCATCCCGGCCACTACGCGGCCGTCTTCCACGTCGGCCCGCCGCGCACGGGGGCGGCCCCGCCCGACGAGGTGATCCGTGCCGGGTTCGAGGCCTTCCAGCCGTTGCAGGACGCCGTCGCCGAGGCCCTGCGCGAACGTTCCGGCCGCGAGACCACCCCGGAGCAGGCGTTCGAGGTGACCTGCGGGCTCTGGTTCGGCCTCCACGGGCGCGCCCACCTCGGCGCCGCGATGCCGTGGCTCACGCTGCCCGCCGAGGACGCCTACGTGGACCGGCTCGTCCGCGGGGAAGTGGGGTGACCATGGAGATCACGCTGATTCAGGGGGACATCACCGAGCAGGCGGTGGACGCCGTCGTCAACGCGGCCAACTCGTCGCTGATGGGCGGCGGGGGCGTGGACGGCGCCATCCACCGGCGCGGCGGCCCCGCGATCCTGGAGGAGTGCCGCGCGCTGCGGGCCTCCCGGTACGCCGACGGGCTGCCCACCGGGCAGGCGGTCGCGACCACGGCCGGGCGGCTGCCCGCGCGCTGGGTCGTCCACACCGTCGGCCCGGTGTACGCCCGGTCGGAGGACCGCTCGCCCCTGCTCGCCTCCTGCCACGTCGAGTCCCTGAAGGTCGCCGACACGCTCGGCGCCGCGACCGTCGCCTTCCCCGCGATCTCGACCGGCGTCTACGGCTGGCCCATGGACGACGCGGCCCGCATCGCCCTCACCACCGTCCGCCAGGCGTCCACCAGCGTGACCGAGGTACGTTTCGTCCTGTACGACGCCGAAGCGTACGCCGCGTTCACGCGGGCACGCGACGCCCTCGGCTGAGCCTTCACCGCTCCGGCGCCAGAGCGTCCCACGGGATCGTCAGTTCGCCGAGCCGCCAGCGTGCCCGGCCGCCCAGCGGGGGAGCCGTGGCGACCGGCCAGTCGGCCGTCAGCCGTTCCACCGCGGCGATCCACCGGGAGCGCTGACCGTAGGCGCCGTACGGCGCGGCCACGTCCCAGGCGTGGTCGAAGTCGCGGAGGAAGGCGTGCACGCGCTCGCCGGGCACGTTGCGGTGGATCAGCGTCTTCGGGAGCCGCTCGGCGAGGTCGGAGGGGCGCGTGAAGCCGGTCAGGCGCGTGGACAGGGTGAGCGTGCGCGGCCCGCGGGCGTCCAGCGCCACCCAGGCGGCCCGGTGGCCGATCTCCGAGCACGTGCCCTCGACGATCACCCCGCCGGGGGCGAGGCGGTCGCGCAGCAGGTCCCACGCCTGCCACGCCTGCGCCTCGCCGTACTGCCTGAGCACGTTGAAGGCCCGCACGATCAGCGGCGGCCGCGCGACGGGCAGCTCGAAGCCGCCGAGGACGAACGACAGCCCCTCCCGCTCGTGCGCCCTGGCCACCGCGACGCGGATCGGGTCGATCTCGACGCCCACCACCTCGACGTCGGGCCGCACGCGGCGCAGCCGGGCGAACATCTCCGACGTCGTCACCGGCGAGGCGCCGTACCCGAGGTCCACGACCAGGGGACGCGGGGCCGACCGCAGCAGCGGGCCGTACACGGCCGTGACCCACCGGTCGGACCTGCGCAGCCGGTTGTGCCCCGTCGTGCCGCGGGTGATCTCGCCCACGGGGCGCCGGCGGCCCCGCGTCCCTTCAGCGATCACGACACCCGGTGCACCTTGTGCTGCGCGGCCTGGGCGCGCGGGCGGATCACCAGGCGGTCGACGTTGACGTGCGCGGGCCGGGTGACGCACCAGGCGATCGCGTCGGCCACGTCGTCGGCCGTCAGCGGGTCGGGCACGCCCTCGTACACCTTGTCGGCGGCGGTGGCGTCGCCGCGGAAGCGGGTCAGCGAGAACTCCTCGGTGCGCACCATGCCGGGCGCCACCTCGACGACCCGTACCGGCTGCCCGACGAGCTCCAGGCGCAGCGTCTCGGCCATGGAGGTCTGCGCGTGCTTGGCCGCGCAGTAGCCGCCGCCCCCCTCGTACGACACCAGGCCCGCCACCGAGGTCAGCATCAGCAGCACCCCGTCTCCCGACTCGACCAGCTTGGGAAGCAGCGCCCGGGTCATGCGCAGCGAGCCCAGCACGTTCACCTCGTACATGCGCTGCCAGTCGTCCACCAGGCCCTCGGCCACGGACTCCAGCCCGACCGCGCCGCCCGCGTTGTTGATCAGCACGTCGCAGCGCTCCAGCGACGCCGCCAGCTCCGCCACCGACTCGTCGGAGGTGACGTCCAGCGTGACCGGGCGGATGTTCGGCACCTCCGCCGCCAGGAGTTCCAGGCGGTCCCTGCGCCTGGCGGCGGCCACGACCTGGAAACCCTCCGCCGCGAGCCTGCGCGCCGTGGCCTCGCCGATGCCGCTGCTCGCGCCCGTCACCACCGCTGTCTTGCTCATTCGCCGTCCTTATGTTCGCCTTTAAGTGCTCTGTCCTCGTGGGCCCGCCGCGAACCCGACCCTTCGCCCGGCACGCCTCCACGCTCTTCCACCACGGCGCGCCGCGTCACCGCCCCCGGCGAATCGCCGTTCGTCATCCTGCCAGCGCCCGTGGGCAGAGGTGGTATGGGACCCCTTGGGCCGGTCCTGCCGGGAATCTGGTGAAGTTTCCGACGGTTATAACCCCTCTGGAGGTGGTGTCAGGTGCCGGGATCGCCGGTCGCACGCCGGATCAGCCGGATCGCGACGATCAGTATGCACACGTCCCCGCTGGACCAGCCGGGCACCGGCGACGCCGGGGGCATGAACGTGTACGTCGTCGAGGTCGCCAAACGGCTGGCCGACCTGGGCGTCGAGGTCGAGATCTTCACCCGGCAGACCGCCAGGGACCTCCCGCCCGCCGTCGAGCTGACCCCGGGCGTGACCGTGCGCCACGTCACCGCCGGGCCGTACGAAGAACTCGACAAGGGCGACCTGCCCGGCCAGCTCTGCGACTTCCTCACCGGCGTGCTGCGCACCGAGGCCATGCACGAGCCGGGGCACTACGACCTGATCCACTCCCACTACTGGCTGTCCGGCCAGGTCGGCTGGCTGGCCAAGGAACGCTGGGGCGTCCCCCTCGTCCACACCATGCACACCATGGCCAAGGTCAAGAACGTCCTGCTGGCCAAGGGCGACCGCCCCGAGCCCGCCGCCCGCGTCGCCGGCGAGGAGCACGTCGTCGAGGTCGCCGACCGCCTGGTCGCCAACACCGACGCCGAGGCCCGCGAGCTGATCGACCTCTACGGCGCGCCCGCCGGGCGGGTGGCCGTGGTGAACCCCGGGGTCAACCTGGAGGTGTTCCAGCCCGCGTCCAAGGGCGCCGCCCGCCACCGCCTCGGCCTCCCGCAGGGCGCCCACGTCATGCTCTTCGTCGGCCGCATCCAGCCCCTCAAGGCCCCCGACGTCCTGCTCAGGGCCGCCGCCCGCATGCTGCGCGACGACCCCTCGCTGCGCTCCCGCCTGGTCATCGCCTGCGTCGGCGGGCCGAGCGGCAACGGGCTCGACCAGCCCTCCTACCTCACCGACCTCGCCGCCGAACTCGGCATCTCCGACGTCGTACGGCTCGCGCCGCCCGCGCCCCAGCACGAACTGGCCGACTGGTACCGCGCCGCCGACGTCACCGTCGTCCCCTCCTACAACGAGTCGTTCGGCCTCGTCGCCCTGGAGTCACAGGCCTGCGGCACCCCGGTGGCCGCCGCCAGGGTCGGCGGCCTGCGCACCGCCGTCAAGCACGGCGTGTCCGGCCTGCTCATCGACGGGCACGAGCCGCACGCCTGGGCCGCCGCGCTGCGCCGCTTCGTCGACCGTCCCCTCTGGCGCGACACCATGGCCGCGAACGCCAGCGCGCACGCCGCCCGCTTCGGGTGGCCGGCCACCGCCGCCCGCCTGATGGAGGTCTACACCGCCGCCCTCGCCCGGCACCACTCCCTGCTGACCACCGCGCGGACCTGATTACATGACCGGGTAGAAAAGGTGTGGCCGGGTTTCGAGCGGGGAGTGTGCACGCCATGGATCACGAGGCCGTCGTCGAGTCCGCCCTGAAGGCGGCGGAGGTCGCCTACGAACGCCCGAAGCCCGGGGCGTTCCTGGTGAAGCTGCCCGGGCACCACAAGCTCGCCACGATGACCTGGCTCACCGTCTCGGCGCAGGCCCTGCACGTCGAGGCGTTCTTCTGCCGCAGGCCCGACGAGAACCACGTCGAGTTCTACCGCTGGCTGCTGACCAAGAACGGGTCGATGTACGGCGTCCACTTCGCCCTGGACGCCGTCGGCGACGTCCACCTCGTCGGGCGCCTGCCCCTGGAGGCCGTCTCGGTGGCCGAGATCGACCGCGTGCTCGGCTGCGTCCTCACCTACGCCGACGAGTGGTTCGACCGCGCGCTGGAGCTGGGGTTCGCCTCCTCCATCCGCCGCGAGTGGGAATGGCGCGTGAAGCGGGGCGAGTCGCTGGCCAACCTGCGCGCCTTCGAGCACGTCGTCGGCAGATCGGACGGCTGAGCGCGGCCCGTCTCACCAGGTGTGCGCCCGCTACGGGCCCGCGCCGCAGACCCTAAGCTTGGGCGCATGGCTACTTTGGTGCTATTGCGGCACGGCGAGAGCGAGTGGAACGCGAAGGGCCTGTTCACCGGATGGGTCGACGTCGCCCTCTCGCCCACAGGCGAGGAGGAGGCCCGGCGCGGCGGCAGGCTCCTGGTGGAGGCCGGTCTGCGTCCCGACGTGGTGCACACCTCCGTCCTGACCCGCGCCATCCAGACCGCCAACCACGCCCTGGGCGCGGCCGGGCTGTCGTGGCTCCCCGTCTCCCGGTCCTGGCGGCTCAACGAGCGCCACTACGGCGCGCTCCAGGGCAAGAACAAGGCGCAGACCCGCGAGGAGTTCGGCGACGAGCAGTTCACGCTGTGGCGCCGCTCCTACGACGTGCCGCCCCCGCCCCTGGCGGACGACGACGAGTTCTCGCAGGTCGGCGACGCCAGGTACGCCCAGCTTCCGCCCGAGCTCCTGCCGCGCACCGAATGCCTGAAGGACGTCGTCGGCCGCATGCTGCCGTACTGGTACGACGCCATCGTCCCCGAGCTCGCCGCCGGCCGCACCCCCCTGGTGGTGGCGCACGGCAACTCGCTGCGCGCCCTGGTCAAGCACCTGGACGGCGTCGGCGACGAAGAGATCGCCAAGCTCAACATCCCCACCGGCATCCCCCTGCGCTACGAGCTCGACGCCGAGTTCAAGCCGGTCAAGGCCGGAGGCGAGTACCTCGACCCGGCGGCCGCGGAGGCCGCCATCCAGGCCGTCGCCAACCAGGGCCGCTAGCCCCTCACGCACACAAGGAAGCCCCGGACGCCGCCGTCCGGGGCTTCTTCGCGTCCACGGGTCACGACGCCGCGTCGTCGTCCTCGCGGCTGCCGGTGACCAGGTAGACCACGTCCCGGGCGACCCGGACGGCGTGGTCGGCGTACCGCTCGTAGTAGCGGCCGACGAGCGTGATGTCGATGGCCGGCTCGATGCCGTGCCGCCAGTCCTTGGCCAGCAGCACGCGGAACAGCCGGCGGTGCAGCCGGTCCATGGCGTCGTCGTCCTCGTCGAGCTCCTTGGCCAGCTCGATGTCGCGCGTCGCGATGCAGCTCCCGGTCTTGGTGACCAGGCGTTCGGCGATCTGCCCCATCTCCAGAATCGTGTCCCGCACCTCGGCGGGGATCGCCGAGTCCGGGTGGCGCATCCGGGCGATCTTCGCCACATGTTCGGCGAGGTCGCCCATGCGCTCCAGGTCGCCGCCCATCCGCAGGGCGGTGATCGCCGTGCGCAGGTCCACGGCGACGGGCTGCTGCGTGGCCATCAGCTCGAAGATGGAGGTCTCGATCTCCGCGTACAGCCGGTTGACCTCGGCGTCGTGGGAGATCACGCTCTCGGCGAGCTGCAGGTCGGCGTCCAGCAGGGCGGTGGTCGCCCGGGAGATGGCGGAGCGTACCAGGTTGGTCATCTGCAGCAACCGGTCGTTCAGAGCGTTGAGTTCTTCGTGGAAGGCATCGCGCATGCGGCTCACGCTACGCGCGCGTGCATGAACGAACCACGTCCGAAAGATGAACTCTCCGGGAAAGACCCACTTGGGGGGGTCTGGCCAGGGAAGAGTCCCGCCTACCCTGGAGGGCGTGAGTGAGATCGTGACGAGCCTGGCCGCTCTGGCGGGGTTTGTTGTCGGGGCGATCGCGATGATGGCGGTGCGTCCGCGCGACCGTGCGCGGGCCGACGTCGTCGAGAACTCCGACAGCACCCTGCCCCAGGGCGTGGCCTCCGTGCTCGCCGTGCTGCCGTCCTCGGCGGTGGTCCTCGACCGTGACGACCGTGTGCTGCGCGCGAGCTCGGCCGCCCGCGCGTTCGGGCTGGTCAAAGGAGATCACCTCATGGCCGCCGAGCTGCTGGCGCTGGCGCGCCAGGTGCGCAGGGACGGCGAGATCCGTGAGAGCGAGTTCGAGGTCGCCGGGCACAAGTTCGGCCTGGAGGCCACCACCTTCGCCGTCCGCGTCGCCCCCCTCGGCACCCACGGGCAGGTGCTCGTCCTCGCCGAGGACCAGACCGAGCGCCGCCGCGTCGAGGCCGTGCGCCGCGACTTCGTCGCCAACGTCAGCCACGAGCTCAAGACGCCCGTCGGGGCGCTGAGCCTGCTGGCCGAGACCATCCAGGACGCCGCGGAGGACCCCGTCGCCGTCACCCGGTTCGCCGGGCGCATGCAGCACGAGGCCGCCCGCCTCACCTACCTCGTCCAGGACCTGATCACCCTGTCCCGCATCCAGGGCGGCGAGCCCATCCCGACCCCGGGCTGCGTGCCGGTCGACGAGGTCGTCCACGAGGCCATCGACCGCTGCAACACCAAGGCCGCCGCCAAGGAGATCGTCCTCGTCGCGGGCGGCACCGAGGGGCTGCGCGTCTGGGGCGACGACGAACTGCTGGTCACCGCGCTGCGCAACCTGATCGACAACGCCGTCGCCTACAGCCCCGAGAGCACCCGCGTGGTCGTCAGCGCCAGGCCCGCCGGGGACGTCGTCGAGGTCAGCGTCAGCGACCAGGGCATCGGCATCCCGGAGAGCTCGCTGGAGCGGATCTTCGAGCGGTTCTTCCGCGTCGACGCCGCGCGCTCGCGCGCCACCGGCGGCACCGGCCTCGGCCTAGCCATCGTCAAGCACGTCGCCGTCGCCCACGGCGGCGAGGTGTCGGTCTGGAGCAAGGAAGGCTCCGGCTCCACCTTCACCCTCCGTCTGCCGGCTTTCGGCGGCACGGCGATCGCCGTGCCCAGCACCACATCAACCCCTCTGGAGGCCGCGAAGTGACCCGCGTGCTCGTCGTCGAGGACGAGGAGTCTTTCTCCGACGCCCTGTCCTACATGCTGCGCAAGGAAGGCTTCGAGGTCGCCGTCGCGACCACCGGGCCCGAGGCGCTCGACACCTTCGACCGCAACGGCGCCGACCTGGTCCTGCTCGACCTGATGCTTCCCGGCCTGCCGGGCACGGAGGTCTGCCGTTCCCTGCGCCAGCGCTCCAAGGTGCCGGTGATCATGCTGACCGCCAAGGACAGCGAGATCGACAAGGTCGTCGGCCTGGAGCTCGGCGCCGACGACTACGTGACCAAGCCCTTCTCCTCGCGGGAGCTGGTGGCCCGCATCCGGGCCGTCCTGCGCCGGCAGGGCGACGTCGAGGAGGTCGAGCCGGCCGTCCTGGCCGCGGGCCCGGTGCGCATGGACGTCGACCGCCACATCGTCGCCGTGCGCGGCCGGCAGGTGCAGCTCCCGCTGAAGGAGTTCGAGCTGCTGGAGGTCCTGCTGCGCAACGCGGGGCGGGTGCTGACCCGGGGCCAGCTCATCGACCGGGTGTGGGGCGCCGACTACGTGGGGGACACCAAGACCCTGGACGTCCACGTCAAGCGTTTGCGGGCCAAGATCGAGTCCGATCCGTCCAACCCGCGGTGCATCCTCACCGTCCGCGGCCTCGGTTACAAGTTCGACCCCGCGGAGGCGTGAGAGTCCTTGTAGGCGGCTCTGCGCCAGAGACGACGAGGCCCGGTGGCGTGTTCGCCACCGGGCCTTCGCGCGTGAGGTCAGCTGTCCGCGGTGGGGTCCGTGGAGGGGGTGGCCGACGGGGTCGGGGTCGGGGTGCCGGACGGCGTGGCCGAGGTGGACGGCGCGGCGCTCGGCGCCGGGGACAGGCTCGCGTACTCGCGGCTGCGCGTCACGACGGGGATCCTCATGGCGATGTCCCCGGCGTTGGAGAACCGGAGGGTGAGGGAGATGCTCTCGCCGCCCCGCAGCGGCTTCTGGACGCCTTCCAGGATGATCTGAGAGGGCCTGCCGGTGTTGACGAGCTGCCCCGGCGGCAACTGGATGGCGCCGCCCTTGACGGAGGTGGCGCTGCGGTCGTTGATCGCCACGCTCTCCAGCGTGTCGGCGCCGTCGCCGTCGTTCACCATCGAGATGTACAGCGGGACGGAGCCGCCGGAGGCGATCTGCTGCCCGGAGTCGGGGCCGAGGGCGAACGCCTGGGCGATCTTGATGCCGTTCCTGCCGTAGGTCTTGGCCGAGCCCTCACCGTCGATCAGCACGTTCGCCTCGGTCGGGGCGTACGCACTGCTGGTGTTGGCATCGGTCCCCGCTCCGCACGCGGCCAGCGCCGGGACGGCTGCGAGCAGCGCGGTGGCGATGATCACCCTGCGACGGCTGGTGCTGGTCACGGTTCGAGCTCTCCTTGATACACATGAGTATGGCCAACGGCAACCTTATCCGTGCCGTGCCATGCCTCCGGAAGCGCCCTGGCACCTGCGGCGGGGCCGCCCGAGCCGCAGGTCACCGCGCATGTCAGGACGCCGGATTCATGAGGTCGAGCAGTTGTCAAGTCCCAAATCGAGGCTTTGACCTGCAGTTATGTTGATTTCACTGTTCCGGGAGGGGACTGGCGCGTGGTATCCTGGAGGACAGCGGAAGGGGTACTTGTCACATGACTTTCCAGGTCGGCGACACTGTCGTCTACCCCCACCACGGGGCTGCTCGAATCGAAGCCATCACAACCCGCACGATAAAGGGCGAGGACAGAACCTATCTGGTGCTGAAGGTCGACAAGGGCGACCTTACCGTTCAGGTGCCGGCAGAAAACGCCGAACTCGTTGGTGTGCGTGACGTTGTAGGCCAAGAGGGTCTAGAGCGTGTCTTCGATGTTCTGCGCATGCCGCACACGGAAGAGCCAACCAACTGGTCCCGCCGCTACAAGGCCAACCTCGAGAAGCTGGCGTCCGGCGACGTCAACAAGGTGGCCGAAGTGGTGCGCGACCTTTGGCGGCGAGACAAGGAGCGCGGTCTTTCCGCGGGTGAGAAGCGCATGCTCGCCAAGGCCAGGCAGATTCTGGTCAGTGAGCTCGCCCTCGCGGAGAAGACCAATGAGGACAAGGCCGAGGCCCTGCTCGACGAGGTTCTCAACTCCTGAAAATGGAACATCCACGGGTGGGCGTCGGGGTGGACGTCCACCCGTTCGCATCGGGTCGTGAGCTCCACCTGGCCGGCCTCCACTGGCCGGGGGAGACGGGGCTCTCGGGCCACTCCGACGGCGACGCCGCCGCGCACGCGTGTTGCGACGCCCTCCTGTCGGCGGCCGGTCTCGGCGATCTCGGTGGTCTGTTCGGTACCTCCGACCCGCGCTGGGCCGGTGCGTCCGGCGTCTCCCTGCTCGAAGAGGCGGCCCGGCACGTGCGTGCGGCCGGGTTCGAGATCGGCAACCTCGCCGTACAGATCATCGGAAACCGCCCCAAACTCGCACCGCGTCGCGCCGAGGCGGAAAAAGTCCTCGGTGCGGCCGCCGGCGCTCCGGTCAGCGTGAGCGCCACCACCACCGACGGGCTCGGCCTCACCGGGCGCGGCGAAGGCGTGGCCGCGATCGCCACGGCGCTCGTTCTCCCGGTCGCGCCAACCGAAGCGGCCCCGTACACGTCCTAATAGCGGGATCCCGGAATCCGGCGGGCTCACCGGCCCGCGAGACCGGAGGACGGCGCCCCGCCAACCGGCGCGGTGCGGGGCGTCGTTCTCCCTTTACCAAGCCTTGACCAGGCACTTTTCCCTTTTATGATTAGTTGTCTTCCAGGGGGTAGCCGTCTTCACAGCGTGAAGGTGCGACCCTCTAGTGGAGGCACAAGATGACCATCGAAAGCATTCTCGGCGCTATCGTCATCGGCGCGATCATCGGCGCCCTCGGGCGCCTTGTTCTGCCCGGCCGCCAGCCCATCGGGTGGCTCGTCACGATCATCGTCGGCATCGTCGCCGCTCTGATCGGGACCGCCATCGCCCAGGTGCTGGGGGTCGAGACGACTTCCGGGATCGACTGGATCGAGATCATCCTGCAGGTCGTCGTCGCCGTGATCGGTGTCGGCCTGGTGGCCGGGATCCGTGGCCGCGGCCGCACGAGGGTCTGACCTTCAGCGGAGCGCACCGCTTCGCCCTGCCCTCGGGGGTAAGGGGATCTGCGGCAGCGGCCCGGTAGACCCGCGGGCGGTGCGATGACTCCGCCAGGAACCAGCAAGACCCGCCCGATCCTCACGGATCGGGCGGGTCTTTGTCATGCGGTCCTTTGTGCGGTGCCGCGCCTGCTCCTTGGGGGTTTGCGCGGTGCCGTGCCTACTCCTCGGGGGGCAGCGGCGTGCTCCGCATGCGTCCCGACGGCGGCGCCGCGGTGCCCCCCTGGGGACGGCGGCCGGCCTCGGGCGTCTCGTCCTGCGCGCCCGTACCGGGGAGGGCCTCCTCGCGGAGGTGCGGGTACGGCTGGGTGTCCTGCTCCTGCTCCTGGGCGCGCGGCTCGTCCTGAGCGGGCGCCTCGTCCCGCTCGGGCTCGCGGTCGGTGACCTGCGGGTACGGCTGCGTGTCACCCAGGTCGCGCTCGGAGGGCTTGGGAAGTGGATGAACCAGGACGTCGCCGCTCGCGGGCCGTACGAGATCGCCCCAGCGGATCGGGCGGTCAGGGGACCTCTCCGGCGGGCCGCCCGCCGCGCTCGGGCGAGGCTGCGGCACCAGCCGCTGCTCCGGCTCCGGCGGAGGAACGACATGCTCGGGACCGCCGTGCTCGGGGCCGCCGTGCTCCGGGCCGCCGTGCTCCGGACCGTCCTGTTTCGGGGCGTCCTGCTCGGGGCCGTTCTGCTCATACGGTTCGTCCCCGCCGGTCGCGCGTGGACCGGTTTCCCGTGGACCGGTTTCCGGTAGGCCGGTTTCGCGCGGCTCGTCGTGCGGGTCCTCGGCCCTGTGAATGTCGCCGGCTCCGTGATCCTCCGCGGTGTCCTCCCGCAGCGGCGGAAGCTCGTCCACGGTCGGGGTCTCGGGAGCGGCCGTCGGAGGGACGACCGGCGTGATCTCGGGCTCGTCCGGCTCGGCCGCGGTCGTCGCGGGGCCGTGATCGCGCGCGGGGTGGGCGCTCGCGGCCGATGCCGTCTCCAGCGGGGGCGCCAGTTCGGGGTCGCGTTCCTCGCCGCCGAAGGGCACGATGTCACGTTCCGCGGGTGGCGCCGCCGCCGCGTCGTAGGCGGGGAAGCGCCGGGCCGGGAGCAGGAACAGCCACAGCCCGATCACGAACATCACCCACGGCGCCACGGCGACCGGAACCGTGGCGCGCCCCGGCTCGATCACCGTGCCCGTCGCGACGACGATGTTCGCCGCGGCGGCGGCCACGATGAGCAGGGCGAGGATCGCCATGGCCTGGGCGCGGACCAGGAGCCGCGCGGGGCGCAGGAGCAGCACGCTGATCAGCGCGATGGCCAGCAGCGCGTCGAACCCGGCGGGGTAGAGGTAGGCGAAGTCGGCGCGTGCCCCGCCGGTCACGGCGAGGGAGCGGATGGGCTCGAAGGAGAGCACGCAGGCGGTGGCGGCGAGGCCGGCGACCGCGAGGGCCGCGACGGCGGTGCCCACACGGCGCAGCGCCAGCGCCGCTCCTGCCTGTTGGGCGGGTGGGATCTCGGACCGGCGGGAAGAGCGCGCCGCCGGCAGCGGGGGAGTGACGTCCATGGCGTTTCGAGCCTACAGAATCACGGCTCGCGTCACCGGGCGGCGCGGCCGCGCCACGCCAGGCGTCCGTACGAGGTCGCGCCGGTCGTGGTGGCTCGGCACGGCTCTCCGTCCGACTCCGGGGTCTGACAGGAGCCTTACCGGACCGAATCCGGCATCCGGACATGCCACAAGATTCCCGATTTTTAGTGAGATCCAGGACTTCGGCTACTGTTCCCCTACAAATCATTCCCGACAAGTGACTCTATGAGGGAGAAGGTGGACAGCCGGACCACGCATCCGGAAACCCCGGGCCGTTCACATTAGCGTTGGAGGCCAGTGAGGTACGGCAACCCGTCCTGTCAGGGCCTGTGAGGCATTAGCCTTGCCTTCGTGAGTCTGCGCCTATACGACACCGGAACCCGTGCGGTCCGCGAGTTCGTCCCCGTCCAGCCGGGCCGGGTCTCGATATACCTGTGCGGGGCGACCGTGCAGGCTCCGCCGCACATCGGGCACATCCGTTCGGGCGTCAACTTCGACGTCGTCCGCCGGTGGCTGACCCGCTCCGGCTACGAGGTGTCCTTCTGCCGCAACGTCACCGACCTCGACGACAAGATCCTCCGCGTGGCCGCCGGGGAAGGCGTGCCCTGGTACGTCGTCGCCGAGCGTAACCAGCGCGCCTTCACCTGGGCCTACGACGCCCTCGGCTGCCTCCCGCCCACCGTCGAGCCCCGGGCGATGGGCCACATCCCCGAGATGGTCGAGCTGATGCACCGGCTCATCGACAAGGGCCACGCCTACGCCGCGGGCGGCGACGTCTACTTCGACGTCATGTCCTACGCCGAGCGCTACGGCAGGCTCTCCAACCAGCGCCCCGAGAACATGCGCGCCGCCGGGGACACCGAGAACGACTGCAAGCGCGACCCCCGCGACTTCGCTCTGTGGAAGGGGGCCAAGCCCGGCGAGCCCACCTGGCCCACGCCGTGGGGCACCGGCCGTCCCGGCTGGCACATCGAGTGCTCGGCGATGGCCACCAAGTACCTCGGCGAGACCTTCGACATCCACGGCGGCGGCGTCGACCTGATCTTCCCGCACCACGAGAACGAGGTCGCCCAGTCCCAGGCGGCAGGCGACGGCTTCGCCCGCTACTGGATGCACAACGGCATGCTGAAGGTCGGCGCCGAGAAGATGAGCAAGTCGCTCGGCAATTCCCTTCTCGTCCCGGCCATGCTCACCAAGGTGCGCCCCGTCGAGCTGCGCTACTACCTCGTCGCCGCGCACTACCGCTCCTCGATCGACTACTCCGAGGAGGCCCTGGCCGAGGCCGCCGCCGGCTACCAGCGCATCGAGGGCTTCGTCACCCGCGCCGCCGAGGTCATCCACGACGTCGACGCCGCCGCGCCGCTCCCGCAGGCCTTCGCCGACGCCATGAACGACGACTTCGGCGTGCCGCAGGCCCTCGCCGTCGTCCACGAGGTCGTCCGCGAAGGCAATGTGGCCCTCGCCGCCGGCA
Organism: Sphaerisporangium siamense; assembly: GCF_014205275.1. Taxonomy (NCBI): domain Bacteria; kingdom Bacillati; phylum Actinomycetota; class Actinomycetes; order Streptosporangiales; family Streptosporangiaceae; genus Sphaerisporangium; species Sphaerisporangium siamense. The sequence continues at coordinate 143,676 of NZ_JACHND010000001.1, read as the reverse complement.
ACAAGGAACAGGTCGCCCGTCTTCTGGCCGAGACCCAGAACATGCTCGACGTCCTCGGGCTCGACCCGCGCTCGCCGCAGTGGCGGTCGTCCTCCGCGGACACCGGCCTGCGCGAGACCGTGAACGCCCTGGTCAAGGTGGCCCTGGAACAGCGCCAGGCCGCCCGCGCCCGCAAGGACTACGCCGCCGCCGACGCCATCCGCGACCAGCTCGCGGCGGCCGGCGTCGTCGTCGAGGACACCCCCCAGGGCCCGCGGTGGGAAATCGCGCACTGATCACGACGGTAGGCTGACACCATGGCAGGTGGGGGTAAAGGGTCCGGCAGGCCCGCGAAGAGGAAAGGCCCCACACGGGGCACCGGCGGCCAGGGCCGTAAGACTCTGGCAGGCAAGGGAGCGACGCCCCCGGCCAGCGAGCGGCACTGGTTCAAGGACCGGCAGCGCGCCGCCGCCGCGGCGGCGGGGGGGACCCGTCCCCAGGAACAGGCCGCACGGCCGTCCCGCGCGCGCCGCGACGACGCTCCCGAGGTCATCGGCGGGCGCAACCCCGTCGTCGAGGCCCTGCGCGCCGAGGTCCCCGCGACCGCGCTGTACGTCGCCCAGCGCATCGACCACGACGACCGCGTCCGCGAGGCCATCAAGATCGCGTCCAACCGCGGCATCGCCCTGCTGGAGGTCAGCCGCGACAAGCTCGACCGGCTCACCGACGGCACCATTCACCAGGGCCTCGGCCTCCAGCTCCCGCCCTACGACTACGCCCACCCGGCCGACCTGGTCGAGCGCGCCCAGGACGCCGCCGAGGTTCCTCTGATCATCGCCCTGGACGGTGTCACCGACCCGCGCAACCTCGGCGCCATCGCCCGCTCCGCCACCGCCTTCGGCGCCCACGGCATCCTCGTGCCCGCCCGCCGCTCGGCCGGCGTCACGGCCGGCGCCTGGAAGACCTCCGCCGGCACGCTGGCCCACATGCCCGTGGCCCGCGCCGCCAACCTCACCAGCAGCCTGCGCGAGTACCGCGAACGCGGCCTGTTCGTCATCGGCCTCGACGGCGAGGGCCGCACCGACATCGCCGACGTCGACCTCGCCACCGAGCCCCTCGTCGTGGTGATCGGCTCCGAAGGCAAGGGCCTGTCCCGCCTCGTCCGCGAGTCCTGCGACGTCGTCGCCCGCATCCCCATGCGCGCCGCCGCCGAATCCCTCAACGCCGGCGTAGCCACCGCCATAGCCCTCTACGAGATCGCCCGCCACCGCCGCCACTGACCCGCAGTCCGGCACTGGAGGGCCGCTGCCGCCCCGGCCCCCTAGAACCTCGGTGCCACCGCCCACCCCAACCCACTAAACTCAGAGAGCACACACCACCGCCGACGTAGCTCAATCGGCAGAGCAACGGTCTTGTAAACCGTAGGTCAGGGGTTCGATTCCCCTCGTCGGCTCCCCAGGCCCCTGCGCCAGCGCCAGGGGCCTTTTTCATGTGGAGCTTTCCCGAGCAGTAGATACGAGAGCCGTCCCTGAAAATGGTCCTTCGCTCGGCTCCGGGCTGTTTTCCCCAGGGGCTCCGCCCGGGGCTCCGCCCCTTCGGCCCCGAGGTGTAGGACCGCAGGGCCGGAGACGGCATTCGATCGGCAACTACTCGTTGGTCAGGTCCCTTATCCACGCCTACGACGCCCCCTACGCCCCGCCATTGCTCGTGGCGGACAGCACTGCTGTCGCGGGCCACACCGAGACGTGCTCACGTCGGATCTCCACCGAAGCCGGGGAATCGGCACGAGCCGAGTGTCGAAAGGCCGGTGCGGCGCGTCTTATGAATGAGGCGCTGTTGCTGAAGCGGTCCGCGATTTGGTGTGGCCGGTGAGCACGACACCGATCTCGCGGGCGACCTCAGGGTGAGTGAGGTACTCCTCGACGTCGTGCACCCGCCCGACGGGATTGACGACGGAGGTCTCGACCAGCTCTCCGTGCCAATCGTCACCGAGTGGGCAGCCGAGGGTGACCGGGTCGGTCGGACACCAGGCGTTGAACCAATGGGCCACCCGGTCGAGGCGTGTGGGTCCGCCGATGAGCAGGCGGTGATAGACGCTGTCCATGCCCAGCGGGCTGCCGACGGTGACGAGCGACTCGACATCCGCCTTCGGGTCGAGGCGGGTGAGCAGGTCCACCGCGACGACCGTGCCCAGGCTGTGGCTGACCAACACCATCCGACCGGTCTGTGGCATCGTCCGCAGAACGCATTCCAGGACCATCTCCCGGACATGCTGATCATCGAGGTAAGCGGCGACGTCTCCGAAGATCGCGGCAATGGCCAGCCGGTCCAGATCGGTAACGGCGGCCAACCAGCTCAGCCCTTGATGGACGGCGTCGGTCACCACTTCCTCAGGGACCGGCCGCAGGGCGGGCATGCCGGCGCGGGCCGCGGCCTCGATGATCAGCCGTTCGTACAGCATCCGCGCGGTGTCGGAGATCGGAGCGGTCGCCATGATCGGATCGGCGACGATCTCCTCCAGTGAATGCGGGACGGTACTGAACGGCTGCAGGGCCTCGGCGAGCCGGTCCCCGTAGAAGGGGAAGCAGACGTCGGCCGGATCGATGGTGGACAGCCCGGCACGGGTGAGCCCACAGTTCAGGCCGGCGGTCCAATATCGGCGCAGGCGCTCTGGGGCGCGTCCTTGCTGGTCTCGGCCGTGCAGGAAGATCAGGTGGAGGTCGCCTCCGAACGCGGTGGTGGCGGCGGTCAGGCCAGTGCGGGCCGCGACCGCCGGGGACCGCCCGGGACGAGGGGCCGTCTCGCCGACTGGGCTGTGAAGCGGGCGCGTGGCGGCTGGAGCCGGCTGCTCCTTGATGGCCGGCTGCGGGGCGACGCCGTCACAGAACCCCGACTCCGGGCCCATCTCCGCCAGGAGCCCTCTGCGGGCGTCATCGAGTGGCAGCGAGGCCAGGTGCTTGAGGATGGCGCTGATGCGGACGCCCTCATTGGAGATCCAGTCGACAGCGTCGTCACCGTCACCGGGCTGCCAGAGCCGGCCGTCTCGCCGCAGGATCCGGCCCTGGTCGTCGGTCCGCGGCACACCGCCATGGTGCAACGCCGTGACCTCCCACTGGTCGTTGTACACAGGGGAGCCGGAGCTGCCGGGCTCGGTGTCGGTCTGGTATTGAAGGAAACGATCGAGCCGGACCTCCAGGCTGTTCTCGCGGATGGAGATCTCCTTCAGCCGGCCGCTGGGGTGACCCACGATGTTGACCGGTTCGCCGAGGACCAGCTTGCCGAGCTGGACGCTGAGCCTGTTCCAGCCGAATGTCTCCCCCACCGGCCGACCGGACGCATCGGCGTTCACCAGGACCAGGGCGTAGTCGAGGTCCTGGTCAGCGACGAAGAGGGTGTCCGGGTCCAGAGTGAACCGCTTGGCCAGTTCAGGCGTGTTGTCGACGCTGACCTGGGCGTCGAACTCCACGAAGGCCTGCCGTACGGCCCCGATTCGGGGGAACACATGGTGGTTGGTCAGCAGGAGTCGCGGCGAGACCAGGAAGCCGGTGCCGATCGGTAGCTCGCGGCCGTTCTCGCTGACCGAGATCCTGCCGACGGTACGCGCCGCACGGACTCCGCGCGGAAGGAAGCTCCATGCCTGCAGGTCCTTGGCCACTCCCAGGATCCGTTCGTGCATGGAAGGCCGGTCTAGGGACGCGGCCCGCGTGGCCTCCATGACCGCCTCCACAGGCACTCCTTGCTGCTGAATGAGGCGGGCGGCGCGGGCCGCGAGCGACTCCGGTGAGTCGGGGAAGGCGTCACCCTGTTCCTGCCGGCGGTGGACTTCGTCTCGTACGGCACTGCTCCGGCGATACCGTTCGGCGGCGGCCTGGGCATGCTCTAAGCCCTTCTCCCGCACCTCATCAGGTATGTCCATGTCTATGCACTGCTCCGATCTGGATACCTGACTCCTGCGACCGACCGGTCATCCCGCTTCATTTCTCGACGGTGAGCACCCCTTCCGTGCAGGAGAGCCCCGCCAGTTCGAACGACGCACGGTCCCTTTCGGGAAATGAGATGCGCACCCGGCCACCCCTCCTGGTGCTGCCAGCGGCCCGTCACGTCCCCTGGACGGTCGACTGAGCCGGGAAGAAGCTCAACGAACGTCCCATCTCTCGCGATGCCCCTTCACTCGCCCGGCCGGCCGCCGACCATGCCGAGGGCAACGCGAATGTCGTCGAAGACCTTCGCGGTCAGCCGCTCGCTGTCGTGCCACCGTCGCTTGCCCATGAGGCCATGATGCGAGCTGCCCGGCACCCAAGGTAACCAGGAACTTCGCCCCAGAAGGTTGATCAATCGGAAAGACTCGGATGTCACATCACGCGCACGTCAAACCTCTGGCATCGAGGCCACGCCAGGCAAAAGGGCTTTGCGATCGACTGCCCGCCCATGGCGACTAATCAGTTAAGCATCTGCCTGCATGCTCTGGCCTACGTGGCTCTACATCGCCAGATCTGTGAAGGCCTGTAGGCGCCGTGGTCGCTTGTGAGTGCCGATGCTCCTGAGGTTTCTGAGGCACAATGCAACGGATGTGAGCGGCACAGGTTTTCGGGCATTGTTCGACGGGCATGTCTGCCACCATCACTACCGCTGGTTGCCACTGGCCGGCTTTTCGGACAAGCCTTCATCAATGCATGAAGTCGCCGGCACCGTAGTCCATCTCACAAGTCCGGGTGGTGGAGATCGCCGGCTTCGGGCGTTGTCGATCCGGAGTTCACCGTCCCCAGAATCACATTTTCGCAGACCGGCGGAACGTGGGTCCGGTTTCCGTTTTCTCCATGGTAAAGCTCAGCCGCACGCATTGTGACCCTGACGTTGTAGCGGCAGGGAGCTATACGGCGGAGGGAGCAAGCATGATCTTCGAACCGTTCACCATCGGTGGCGTCACCTTCAAGAATCGCGTGATCCGGTCGTCGATCGGTGGGAGGACGGCGTATTACGACGGAACGGTGAGCAACGCGTGGAAGAACTTCGAGCTGCGCTTTGCGCAGAACGGTGTGGCCGCCATCGTCTCGGCCACGCTCAACGTCAACCCCGTGCGGTGGTCACCGCTTGAGTATCCCCAGATCAGCCACGACAAGTTCATCAAACATCTGAGCGAGGCGATCCACACCATCCACGCCGAGGACTGCAAGTACGTGATCCAGATCGGCGACGGCGGCTCGCACGTCCAGACAAGCCTGTTCAGCCAACCCCAGGACGGCTACGGTCCGTCGTCGGGCTTCGACCTCCTCTTCGGTTACCGCACCCGGCGGACCGAGATGACGCTCGCCGACATCGAGCAGACGGTGCACGAATTCGGACAGGCGGCACGGCGTGCGCGTGAGGCCGGTGCCGACGGCGTCGAGATCACCGCGTCGAAAGGCTACCTGATCCATCAATTCCTGAACCCGGCCATCAACCGCCGTCAGGACCGCTATGGCGGCTCCCCCGAGAGACGCTTCCAACTCCTGCGCGAGGTCATCGGTGCGGTGCGCCTGCAAGTCGGCGACGACTTCTTGGTCGGCGTGCGCATCTCGGCTTGGGACCGCAACTACCAGCCGGTCAACATCCGGTGGCCGGTGACGAGGCCGCTGCGCGCGTTCTTCCGGGGCAACGACATCGGCACCTACCTCCGCTATGGCAGGTGGCTGCGGAACCTGGGCGTCGACTACCTTCACGTGAGCAACGGCTATGGCTTCATAAACCCGGGCGAGACCCCTGGCCGATTCCCGGTCGACGAGGTGCGGCAGTTCGCTAATTCCACCCGTCACCTGTCAGCCAAGGCGGCGGTTCGGGCGACGATTCTCAACCTGGTACCCAAGATGGTGCTCGACCGGGTCCTGGGCATTGGGTGGACGACCGGCGAAGCGGCCAATCTTCATGACGCGCGGCGGTTCCGCCAGGAGGTCGGGTTGCCGGTGATCGCCAACGGCGGGTTCCAAAGACGGTCACTGATCAAGGATGCACTCGACTCTGGTGCCTGCGACCTCATATCGATGGCACGGCCACTGCTGGCGAACCCCGACCTTGTCGAGCTGTTCCGGCAAGGCGGGGAGGCTCCCGCCCGGCCGTGCACATTCTGTAATCGTTGCGCAATCCGCACGACGCTGTTCCCGCTCGGTTGTTATGAACCCCTGCGCTTCGACTCGGACGCGGAGATGGAGGCGCAGATCTTGGACTGGTCGGCCCGGCCCGACATCACCGAGCCACTCCCGTGGGACCCGTCCGACCCGACGGTCCCCTCGCCGGTCGGCTCGGGAGACGCTCGCCGGGCGGGTCGCCTCGGCGGCGACGGGTGATCTCAGCAGGAGCCGCGGACCGCGAGTGACCACACCTGCGCCGGGCGTCCAACCGGGGTGAAATCCGGTTTTTCGCGAACAGTAGGTATTTGCACATGCAGAGCCCAAGTGCTGTCAATCGCACGTTTTGTGGCCCGCGTGCCCGGTGAGGAAGTTCGGGGAAGGTGTACCTATCAGCCGGCCGGAGACGATCGGATCCTCATTCGATGAGACCATCGGCGACGGCGGTGTACCTCGTCTGCCGACAATCGTGAAGCCATTCCCGAGTATGCCCGGACGCCTTCTCTGAGGGGCGGTGCCGGAAGGGACGCCGGATGCGTAAGGTCGAGAAACAAGAACGCCACGTCGGCATGGCGCCTGCGGCCATGTGGCATGAGCGCTATGTCGGTGGTAATCCCGAGGCGGAGCGGCAGATATTCGAGAAGCTCGCCCAGGACCTCATGCTGGTGCAGCTGAAAACAAAGAAGACCACCGGCGCCGCCGATATCGCGAGGGCTTTCCAGGCGAAGACGATCCTCGCCGTCGAGAACGCCAGGCTGACCTTCCGCGACGACCTTCCCGGCGACCTGCGAGTCGGCTTCGCTCAGCCGGGTGCCGAATACCCGGTCATCGTCCGGCTGTCCAACGCCAGCGGTGTCCGCCAGCCGGATTTCGCGCCTGATCTGCGAAGTGCGGCGCTGCGGATCCAGGCAGGGGCCGGCGAGGCTCACGACCTCCTCATGACGAATTTCCCGGTCTCCCATGCCCGGCACGCGCGGGAGCTCGTCATGTTCGCGCAGGCCATGGTCGGCGCGAACTCGCCCCCTCGCAAGGCGTTCGCGTGGTTCATCAAGCTGCCCATGGCGCTTGGCTGGTCCTCCGCCGCACGCATGCGGCGGAACCTGAAGGCGGGGACCCGGCGCGCGGTCCGGAGCCTCGCGCTCGAGAGGTTCTGGAGTCGCAGCGCGATCCTGTGGGGAGAGACGGGGCCGGTACGTTACCAGCTCCGCCCTGCCACAAACGCGCCGCCCGCTCCCTCACCGTCGCGCACCGATCCCGACTACCTGCGGCGCGAGCTGTCCAGGCGGCTGGCCACGACGGACGTCGTCTTCCAGCTGTGCGTGCAGCGTTACGTGGACTCCACGCGCACGCCCATCGAGGACGGTGCGGCCGACTGGCGGGAGGAGGACGCGCCGGTCATCCCGGTGGCCACGCTGACGATCCCTCGTCAGGACACCGACACCGCCGAGGCCCGTGCCGCCGAGCGGCGAGTCGACGAGCTTGCGTTCAATCCGTGGAACACCACTGATGAGTTCCGGCCCCTCGGCAACCTCAACCGCGCGCGTAAGGCCGCCTACGAGGCCAGCAGCGCTCATCGCCTGGGCTACCGGTTCATGACGCCGGTGCCGCGGCGCAACACCGTGCTCGGCGTCCCCGTACGAGCCGGATTCCGTTCCCTCAACCGAGTCGTACCCTGGCATCGGCTTCCCTCGCGGCTCGGCCTCCTCAACCTCGACGCCCTGCGACAGGCGCTGCGCCGAGCCAACCTCATCGACACCGAGATAGGGCAGGCTCCACCGAAGGCGCATCAGGTGCCTCCGCCCATCGATGAGCAGCTACGGATCAGACGCAGCTATGACGGCAGCCACAACGATTTGTCCGCGCCGGCCATGGGCGGCATCGGCTCCGCCTTCGGCCGCAATCTCGCATCCGTCTATCGTCCCGATCTCTTCGACACGCCCAATCCGGTCGTCGTCAGCAGTGAACTGCTCCGTCGTGACACCTTCATACCGGCACGGTCGCTGAACATCCTCGCCGCCGCGTGGATCCAGTTCCAAGTGCATGACTGGGTCGACCACAAACGCTATCCGGTCGGAACAAAGAGCGTGGAAGTGCCGCTGCCGCCGGGCATGAGATGGCGTAACACCCCCGAAGGGCCGCTGGAAGAAGTGATGCGTTTCGCCGAGAACGAGGGAATCCTCTCCGCCGGGGACACACGGCCGCCGATCCTGTTCGGCAACATGGCGTCGCACTGGTGGGACGGTTCGGAGGTTTACGGCGGAGACGAGACCGTCGCCAAGTCACTCCGCGAACCGGACGGCGCCGCGGAGTTGCGTCTAGACCGGGGCCACCTGCCGTCCGGCCCGGACGGCACCCCCATCACCGGCTTCAGGGAGAACTGGTGGCTTGGTCTCAGCATCATGCACACCCTGTTCGCCCGCGAGCACAACGCCGTGTGCCAGGCATTGCGCGGCGAGTACCCCAATATGAGCGACGACAGCCTCTATCACACCGCACGGCTTGTCATTTCCGCCCTTATCGCCAAGATCCATACGGTGGAGTGGACTCCCGCGATCCTGGCCACCGACCTGATCGACACCGCGCTGAACTCCAACTGGTACGGCCCTCCGAAGAACTGGCTCACCCAGTTGGGCCTGTGGCTGTACGACGCGCACGCCCTCACCGGCGTCCCCAAGACCCTGCCTGACCATCACAACGTGCCCTACTCCCTCACCGAGGAGTTCGTCGCCATCTATCGGATGCACCCGCTGATCCCGGACGAGTTCGAAATCGCCGACCACACCTCCGGCCGGCGGCTGGAAACCCTGTCGCTGACCGACATCCGGGGCGCCGCCACCGAGGCGATCATCCGCAGGACCGGCTTGGTCAACTCGCTCTACTCGTTCGGCATCGCTCACCCGGGGGCGATCACCCTGCACAACTTCCCGCGCGGGCTCCAGGAGTTCGAGCGGGGGGGTGAGGTGATCGACCTGTCCGTCGTCGATCTCGTACGTGACCGGCGCCGCGGCATTCCCCGCTACAACGACTTCCGCGCGGGGCTGCACAAGCCGCGCCTCCGGCGGTTCGAGGAGCTCACGTCTCGACCGGAGACGCTGGCGCGGCTCAAGGACGTCTACCGCACGGTCGATGAGATCGACACGATGGTCGGGCTCTTCGCCGAGAATCCACCCAAGGGCTTCGGCTTCAGCGACACCGCCTTCCGTCTTTTCATCCTCATGGCCAGCCGACGGCTCCAGAGCGACCGCTTTCTCACGGTCGACTTCAGACCGGAGATCTACACACCGCTGGGGATGGATTGGATCGAACGCAATGGCATGACCAGTGTCATCCTGCGCCACTGCCCCGAGCTGGCGGGTTCCCTACCAAGAACGGCCAGCGCGTTCGCGCCGTGGCGCGCGACTCTCTGCCCGCAGCCCTGACAGGCAGCGCTCCGGCGGCCGACGAGGGTTGAGCACATGGCAAGCTCTTGCTCACCCGGAGGTGCCGCCGGGGAACTCTGCGGTATCGCCGCTACGACGTGCGGTTTTGTCGCCGAGCGTGGTGGCGACGCGCTGACTGTGGCCTTCACTGTTAGGAAAGTTTCTTTTATATTAGGCATATCACCCCCCAGTGAAAGAAGCACGACATGCGAAGAGCGGTCACGTTGCTGTCCTCGGCGGCCATCGCCGCGGCCAGCGTGGTGTTCGTGGCGACGCCGGCCTCCGCGCACGGCTACATCGTCTCGCCCCCCAGCCGGCAGGCGAACTGCGCCCAGGGCAAGGTCTCCAACTGCGGTCAGATCATCTGGGAGCCGGCCAGCGTCGAGGGTCCGAAGGGCCTGAAGAACTGCAGCGGCGGCGACGGGCGCTGGGCGCCCCTGGACGACGACAGCAAGGCGTGGCCGGTGGCCAAGGTCTCCGACACCGTCAACTTCAAGTGGACGATCGAGGCCCGGCACGCCACCAGCACCTGGGAGTACTACGTCGGCGGCACCCGGATCGCCGTCTTCGACGACAAGGGCAGGCAGCCCGGTTCGACCGTCTCGCACACGGTGAGCCTGGGCGGCAGGACCGGCCGTATCAAGCTGCTGGCGATCTGGAACATCGCCGACACGGCGATGGCGTTCTACAACTGCGTCGACCTGCAGGTCGGCTCCGGCGGTCCCGACCCGACCCCCACCCCCACGCCGACCATCACGCCGACCGTGACCCCCACGCCCACCCCCACCCGGACCCCGACCCCGACCCCGACCCCGACGGTCGTCCCCAACGGTCCGTGGACGGCGGGCACCGCCTACACCGTGGGCTCGCAGGCCACCTACAACGGCGTCACCTACCGGTGCCTGCAGCCGCACACCGCCCTGCCCGGCTGGGAGCCGCCGAACGTCCCGGCGCTCTGGGCCCGCGTCTGATCCACTACCGTTCGACCAGCGCGGAGACATCGGGAGACGTGAGGAGATGACCTTCTTCGGCTTGTGAACCGCCGGTCAGGGGTTCGATTCCCCTCGCCTGCTCCCAAGGCCCCTGCGCGACCCGCCAGGGGCCTTCTCCGTGCGAACCTGTCCAGGAGGCAGGCCTACGAGCGCGGGTTCGATTACCCTCGTTCGGCTTCCGGGCCCCTGCGCCATCCGCCAGGGGCCTTCGGAAGTACTTGGCTAAGGAGTAGTTGCCGGTCGTATGCCTTCTCCGGCCCTGCGGTGCTTTACCTCGGGGTCGAAGGGGCGGGCCCCTGGGAAAAGCTGTCCGGAGCGGAGCGGAGGGCCGTTTTCAGGGACGAACCCCGTTGTCCTGTGGGACAGGTTCGCATGGCTCGTGACGCTGACACAGATTCATACGGCGGCCTGGTCTCACGCACGCCCTGAACCCCGCCCGCTCGGCGGTGGCCGGGTAGGGACGGTGGTGGCAGCGTAAGGAGCGGGGGCCGGTCCATTGGGGGAGGAGCAGGGTCGCGCCGCGCCTGTCAGGCGTGGCGCCAGCGGAGGGGGATGTCGTGGCCGGCGGTGATGATGAGGCCGGCGTGGGCGGTGAAGGTGCTGCCCGGGACCGCTTCCGCCAGGCTCTCCCATTTGGGGTCGGGGCTTTCGGGTTCCGGCTCTTCGAGCGCGGGCGGGGGGAGCCGGGTCAGTAGGCGATTCTCGGAGTTCAGGGCGAAGAGTCTGCCGTTCATCCCGCCGAGGGAGACGGCGTCTGCCGAGGAGCCGGCGGGTTTCCAGCCACCGCTGCCGAAGGGCTGGCGCCACAGCTCGCCGGAGGATGTGGCCACCCAGAACGTGCAGTCGGCGATGGCCAGGCCGATCGCGGACTCGGGGGCGGTGCCGACCTCGCGCCATCCCTGCTCGCCGTGGTGCAGGAGCCGGCCGTCATGCGTGACGCCGTACAGGCCGGAGGCGAGGCCGCCCGCGGCCTCGCGGGGGACGGCCAGGCCGCGTACGCCTTCGGCGGGGCCGACGGGCCGCCAGGGCATGTTCTGGCCGCACAGCTCCCGGGCCAGCAGCGTGTCGTCCGCGCTCACCGCGTACAGCGTCCGGCCGAGTACCGCGAGCGCCCGGAGGTCGGCGGGCGGGCCGATCACGTCCCAGCGCCTGGCGCCGTCGGGGGCCGACAGCCGGTCGATCACGTTGCGGGTGATCTGGTCGACGACGGGATCTCGCAGGCCGTTGCCCCAGTTCACGGTGGCCGCGGTGAAGACGGTCCCGAGGCCGCTGGTGAACACGCCCATGGTGGCCATGCCGCCCTGGCCGTACTCGCCCCAGTGTCGCAGGTCCGCGGTGGCGAGGACGACGAACGACGACGGGGTGCCGTCTCTGCCGGTCGCCCGGGGGATTCCGCCGATCTCCTCGAACTCGGCGGCGTCGGTCTCGTAGCCCAGGCAACCCTGGCCGAACTTGTCGCCGTCGGTCAGCCCCGTCCCCTCGAACACCCAGTGCCCCGCGAACCGCGTCGTGTACGACTCCTCCAGCATGCGGGGCATGTGCTGCCCCCAGGCTCCGGCGCCCGCGCGGAAGCTCACCCCCGTCAGCGTGTTCTCCGGGCGGTTCACCGGCGCGGCCGACCACTCGACGGTCGTCTGGCGGGGGTCGGCGGCGGCCATGGGATCGGACAGCGCGTCGCGGTGGCAGACCATGGTGCGGCCGCCGTCTTCCAGCCTGATCTGCCACCAGCACGTGTTGCCGGAGAAGAACGCGACGTTGCCGCCCCGCCGTACGAACTCCTCGACGCTGTCGCGCATCCCCAGCGACCAGTACTCGTCATGCCCGTTGACGATCAGCAGCCGGTGCGGGGACAGCAGGCCGAGACCGTCGTGCAGATCGAGGTTGGAGCAGTACGCGACGTCGTGGCCGCCGCGGCGCAGCCAGCGCATCAGCCCTTCCTCCCAGCGTTCGGGTGAAGGTCCGCTGCCGGGCCGGTCGAAGGTCACCCGCGTGGCCCGCGTGGGCGACTCGGTCCAGTAGAGGCCCTGCCCCGGTTCCCCCGCCCTGTTGTACGCCTGCCAGGTGGTGAAGGGGACGCTCAGCAGCATGGGCGAGCTGGGCACGGCCTGCCGTACCACGAAGTAGACCTCGTTGTCCGGGCATGGCACGCTCCCGGGCAGTCCGAACGGCCACGGCTCCTCGGCTCCGAAGCGCGCCCGATAGAGCGAGCTGCGCCAGCCGGCGGGAATGTCCAGCTCCCACCGCGGCGCGTCGGCGGATCCCTCGAACACCACCCGGTCGTCGATCGCGTCGGTCACCACCACGGGCGCCGGGCGGTCGAGGACGAAGCCGAGCGAGGCCCCCTGAACGCAGGATGTGGAGGTGGCGTAGGCGCGAACGGTCATGGGACGGCCGCCTCGACGAGAAGACTTTCCAGTTCCAGCAGACAGCGCTCCATGGCGGGCCGGGACAGATATCGGGTGTCGGCGGTGAGCGAGACGCCCTCCGTGGTGAGGTGGACGCAGAACCGGCAGTTCAGCTTGTCCTGGCTCATCGGCCAGGTCACGGACGTCCGCGCCAGCGCCGCCGTGATCTCGGCCGGATCGCACCGGGCGGGTCCCTGGTCGGCGAAGCGCATGTCGTTGAAGCAGCAGTACGGCTGGATCGGCTCTCCGCGTTCGGCGCCCACCGACGCGGTGACCCGGTCCCGGTCGGCAGGGTCGTGGTAGGCGCTGCGGTAGGCGCGCAGCGCGGCCGGCCTGGCGGCCCGCAGCAGGTCGGCGAAGGACGTCCCTTGGCGGTCGAGCGTGAACAGCCCCTCCTGCGACATCGTGGCGACGATGTCCGTCGTGTCCCGCCGGAACCTGTTGGCCGAGATCGGCAACACCGCGCACGTGTCGTGACCGGTGAACCGGCCGACCAGTTCGGCCGTGGCCGTCAGCAGCACGGTCGAGGTCGAGACGTGGTGTGCGGCGGCGACCGAGCGGACGGCGAGGTCCAGGGCCGGGGAGCTCAGCAGCGCCCGCCACACGGGCGGTTCGGCCGGAGAGCCACTCGGCACGGAGAACATCGTCGGCGGGATCCGCCGGAATTCGCGTTCCCAGTGCGCCGCCGCCGTCTCCGCCGCCCGCCGCCCCTCCGGACCGGCCTGCCAGCGCGCGAGATCGAGCGGCTGGGAGGCGCCGGGCCGCCGGATGTCACCCCTGAGCAGGAGCAGCCGCAGGTCGCGCAGCGCGACGTCCGCGCCGAAACCGTCGGCGGCCAGATGGCAGAAGACCAGCACCACATGGGAGACCCGATCGCCGTCGAGGACCAGCGCCACCCGCACGGGCCATTCGCCGGCGTAGTCGAACGGCCGCGCCTCCAGTTCGCCCATCACCCGCTCGGGGTCCTCGGTGGTGACGATGACCGGCAGCCGCCCCTTCTCCGCCAGCCGCTGGTACGGCTCGGCCTGCCCGTACGGCTCGGCCAGCCTGGTGCGGAACGCGCCGTGCCGCGCCACCAGGGCGGCCAGCGCCGTGCACACCTCGGCGACGGTGCGGGAACCCGGCACCTTCAGCACCTGGCCGAAGTTGAAGTAATGATCGTCGGGGGCCGTCCGCACGATCGCCTCCCAGATGGCCCGCTGGCCCCAGGTGAGCGGCGCGGTGCCGGAGCCGGGACCGGCGAACTCGACGTGCGGCATCCGGTCGGTGGCGTTCATCGGGACGCCAGGTGCCCGGCCAGCCGGTCGAGGTCGTCCAGCAGGCTCATGCCGTCCTCGCTGAGATCGAACTCCACGCCGAACTCCGTCTCGATCGCGTCGATCAGCCGCAGCGTCATGATCGACGTGACGCCCAGGGCCGTCAGCGGCACGTTCGCGGCCAGCACCTCGTCCGCGGTGACGGCGCCGTCGGACGACTCCGCGACGAGCTCCGCTAACCTCTGCTTGATCATCTCAGCTCCTTGGCGAGGCGTTCCGCCTCCTCGTCCGACATCTGGTCGAGCTCGGCGATCAGAAGTTCCTCGACCGCCCGTGCCAGCCCACCGACCGTGGGATGGGTGAACAGCGTGCGGATCGGCAGCTCCAGGCCGGTCGCGTCGCGCAGCCGGGCGACGATCCGTACGGCGAGCAGCGAGTGGCCGCCGAGCGAGAAGAAGTCGTCGTGGACCCCGGCCTTCTCGACGCCGAGTATCTCGCCGAAGACCTCGGCCACCAGTTCCTCGGCGTCGGTGCCGGGTGCGACGTACTCCTCCCGGTGCGCCTGCGGGGTGGGCAGCGCGGCCCGGTCGATCTTCCCGCTCCGCGTCAGCGGCAGCCGGTCGAGCCGTGCCCAGGCGGTCGGCACCATGTACGGCGGAAGCGCGGCGCCGGCGAACTCCGCCAGCTCGGTGAAGTCGGCGGATCCGGTGACGTAGCCGGCCAGCGTGTCGCCGATCGCGACGACCGCCGCCTCGCCCACCTCGGGATGGGCCAGTAGGCGCGCCTCGATCTCGCCCGGTTCGATGCGGAACCCGCGTACCTTCACCTGCGCGTCGAGGCGGCCCAGGAACTCCAGCTGCCCGTCGGGCCGCCACCGCGCCCGATCACCGGTCCGGTAGACGCGCTCGCCGCAGGAATCGACGAACCGTTCGGCGGTGAGCTCGGTACGGCCGAGGTAGCCGCGGGCCACACCGGCCCCGCCGACGCACAGCTCTCCGGCGGCGCCGCGGGGGGCGAGCCGCCCGGCCGCGTCCAGAATGTGTACGCGCGTGCCTCCGATGGGCCTGCCGATCGGCGGACGCCCGGGGGAGCCGTCCAGCTCGGCGATCGTGGCGATGATCGTCGCCTCTGTCGGGCCGTAGGTGTTGACCAGCCGGACCCGGTCGCCGAACCGCGCGCGCCAGCGGCGCACCGCGGCCTCGTGCACCTGTTCCCCGCCCAGGATGACCAGCCGCAGCTCGGGCGGCCAGGCGATCGAATCGATCTGGTCGACCAGGTGGTGCCAGTAGGCGGTCGGCAGATCCAGAACGGTGACGCCGTCGAGGTGGTCGGTGAGCGTCACCGCGCCGTCCGGCAGGAGCGCCAGGCGGGCGCCGGCGGCCAGCGTCGGATAGATCTCCTCGGCGTGCGTGTCGAAGCCGAGGGAGGCGAACTGCACGACCAGGTCCCCCGGCCCCAGGCCGTACTCGCGGACCATCCAGGCGACCCTGGCCGCGAGGTTGCGATGCTCCACGACGACGCCCTTCGGCGTCCCGGTCGAGCCGGACGTGTAGATGACGTACGCCGCGGCGTCGCCCGTGACCGGCACGGGCTCGGGCGCGCTCCCGGAGACGGCCTGCGACGTGTACGCCACCGGGACGCCCGGCGGCAGCTCGCCGGCCAGGTCGCCGGAGGTCAGGACGAGCGCGGCGGCGCTGTCGCCGAGCATGAACGCCAGCCGCTCGCCCGGAAGTCCGGGGTCGAGCGGCAGGTAGGCCGCCCCGGTGCGCCAGACCGCGAGCAGCGCGGCGATGGAGTCCGGCGTCCTGCCGAGGCGGACGCCCACGACGTCACCGGGGCCGGCGCCGCGTGTCTGGAGCAGCGCGGCCAGCTCGCCGGCGCGCGCGTCCAGCTCGCCGTAGGTCAGGTCGTCCACCGCGCAGGAGTCGCGGCCCGCGCGTACGGCCAAGGCCACCAGCTCGGGGACGTACGGCTCGGCCGCGACGTCGGGCCCGCGGCCGAGCTCCAGCAGACGGGCTTCGTCCGCCGCGGTGGTCAACCGCGGGGGAGCGGCGAAGTCCTGCCGCAGCACCCCTTCCAGCCGGGCCGCCATCGCCTCGATGGTGCCGTGGTCGAACAGCGCGGCGTCGTAGGAGAGGACGACGAGCAACTCGCGCTCGTCCTGCCACGCCTCCAGCATCAGGTCGAACTTGACCTGCGCGAAGCCGTGCGCGAACGGCTCGGCCACCAGCCCGGAGAAGGCGGCCGGGGTGGTGCCGGTGTCCTGGTTGTGCAGGATCGCCATCGTCTCGAAGGCGGGGACACGCAGTCGTTCGAACGGGATGCCCTGGTGCTCGAACGCCGACAGGACCGCGTCGCGGGTCCGCTCCAGCGACTCTCCGAGACTCGGCCGGTCGGTCGCGGCGGGACCCGTGGCGGACGGGTCGGCGCGGATCAGCAGGACGTCGGCCAGGTAGCCGACCGTCTTCTCGGCCTCGACCCAGTCCCTGCCGGAGGCGACGGTGGCGATCGTGATGTCGCTCTGCCCGCTTTGGGCGGCGAGGACCGCCTGATAGGCCGTCAGCAACGTCATGAACAGCGTCGCGCCGCGTTCCCTGCCCTGCGCGGCCAGCCGCGCCACGTCCTCGGCGGGAAGCCGGAACGTGTGGAAGCCGCCCTTTCTTGCGGGAGGCGAGGTGTGCGGCCGGTCGGTCGGCAGGTCGAGCCGGGGCGCGCCGGCCAGCCGCTCGCCCCAGTAGGCGACGAGTTCGTCCTGGTTCCGCGCGCGCTGCCATCGGGCGATGTCGCCGAACTGCAGCGGCACGGGGTCGAGCCGTTCGCCGGAGTAGAGCCGGCCCAGTTCGTCCAGCATGACGTTCAGCGACCAGCCGTCGCCCGCGATGTGGTGGAGGACCACGCACAGGACGTGGTCGTCGGGGGAGAGCCGGATCAGCGTCACGCGCAGCGGCGGCCGGGAGGCCAGGTCGAACGGCGCGTTCGTGCGCTTGGCGACCAGCGCCTCGGCGTGCGCGACGTCGGCGGCCTGGAGCGCCTCGACGGGCACGGGCCCCGGCGGCTCGACCACCGCGACCGGGGCGCCGTCGGCCTCAGGGAACCTCGTGCGCAGGCTCTCGTGCCTGGCGACCAGCGCGGCCACGGCTCGTTCCAGGGCCTCCGCGTCCAGCGGGCCGCGCAACCGCCGGACGAGCCACATGTTGTACGACGCGTCGTCGGGGTCGAGCCGGTGCAGGAACCAGAGCCGTTCCTGGCCGGGCGAGAGCGGCGCGGGCTCTCCGGCCGGGCGGGGGCGCGGACCGCCGCCGTCCCCCGCGGCGGCTCGGTCTCCCGTGCCGCCCGCCGCGGCGGTCTGGTCGAGCAGCTCGGCCAGCGCCGCGACGGTCGAGCGGGTGAACAGCTCACGCACCGGGATCCGTACCGGCAACCGGGCGGTGACCATGGTGGCCAGCAGCGAATGACCGCCGAGCGCGAAGAAGTCGTCGTCCGCCCGGACGTCCGCCGCGCCGAGCACCTCGGCGAACACGCCGGCCACCAGCCGCTCGGCGTCGGTGCGCGGCGGGACGCCCGCGGACCTGGCGACCTGAGGATGCGGCAGCGCCTTCCTGTCGACCTTGCCGTTCGGGGTGAGCGGCAGCGCGTCGAGCGCCACGACGGTCGCGGGGACCATGTAGCCGGGCAGCTGCCCGGCGACGTGCCGCCGGAGGTCGAGGGCGTCCGAGCCGTCGGGAACGTCGAGGATGCCGGGGACGTCGGGGACGACGAAGGCCACGAGCAGGTCGTCGCGTACGGCGACCACGGCCTGGCGGACGGCCGGGTGCGCTTCGAGGACGGCCTCGATCTCGCCGAGCTCGATCCGGTGCCCGCGCAACTTGACCTGGTTGTCCGTGCGGCCGATGAACTCCAGCGTGCCGTCCGCCGACCATCTGACGACGTCGCCGGTGCGGTAGACCCGCTCGCCGCCGTGCCGGACGAACCGCTCCGCCGTGAGATCGGGACGGCCGAGGTAGCCGTCCGCGACGCCGGCGCCGCCGATCAGCAGCTCGCCGGGCACGCCGATCGGCACCGTGGCGCCGTCCGCGTCGACCACGTGGACGGTGGTGTTCACGATCGGGCTGCCGATGCTCACCCGCTCGGGCCGCTCGGGCACCTCCCAGGCGGTCGACCAGATCGTGGTCTCGGTCGGGCCGTACATGTTGACGAGCCTGCGTACCCGCGCCCGCAGCTCGGCGGCGAGCGCGAGCGGGAGCGGCTCGCCGCCGGCGAGGGCGACGACCGGCGGCAGGTCGCCGGCGAGCAGCACCCGCCAGCCTGACGGGGTGGCCTGGACGTGGGTCACGCCCGTGCCGGCGATCAGCCGGGCGAGGGCCGCGCCGTCGCGCGCCGTCTCCGCGCCGGCGACGACCACCCGGCCGCCGGTGACCAGCGGCAGGTAGAGCTCCAGCGCGGAGATGTCGAACGACAGCGAGGTGAGCGCGAGCCAGACGTCCGACGGCTGCGAGCCGACGAGGACGCGCATGGCGAGCAGGAAGTTGGTGAGCGCGCGGTGCGGCACCACCACCCCCTTCGGCCGTCCCGTGGAGCCGGAGGTGTAGAGCACGTAGGCGGTGTCGTCGGGGGAGGGGCCCCCGACCGGCGCCACGCCGGTCGGGAGCTCGCCGGAGAGGAGGTCGTCGAGGTCGGCGTCGGTGACGATGAGGGCCGCGCCCGAGTGCTCGATCATGTACTCGACCCGGGCCTCCGGGTAGTCGGGGTCCACCGGCAGGTAGGCGGCACCCGACATCGCGACGCCGAGCAGCGCGACGATCATCGCCGGGCCGCGCGACATGCGCACCGCGACCACGGAACCGGGCCCGGCGCCCTGGTCGCGCAGCCGAGCCGCCAGCCCTCCCGCCCGTACGGCCAGCTCGCGGTAGGTCAGCTCCCGGCGGATCCCGGGTGTGTCCTCGGAGACCACCGCGACCGCGCCGGGCGCGGCGGCCACCTGGTCGAGCACCAGGTCGACCAGGGTGAGCGGAGGCAGCTCTGCCGCGGTGTCGTTCCACGCGGCGAGCCTGGCCCGCTCTCGCCCGGTGAGCAGGTCGAGCCGTCCCACGGGCAGCGAGGGGTCCGCGACGGCCGAGGCGAGGAGCACGAGGTAGCGCTCTGTCAGCAGCTCGGCCGTCTCGTGGTCGAAGAGCTCCTCGCTGTAGATGGCGACGCCGAGCACGCCGCCGTCGTCCTCCGCGTACAGGTCGAGCGACAGGTCGACCCTGGCGGGGTGCCAGCCGAGGGGGAACGGCCCGGCGTCCAGGCCCGGCACCGGATCGGCCACGTCGCCGTGGGTGTGCAGCGCGAACATGGTCTGGAACAGCGGTGTCCTGCTCGGGTCGCGTTCCACGCCGAGCACGCCGATCAGCCGCTCGAACGACACGTCCCGATGGGTGAGCGCGTCCAGGACGGCCCGGCGGGTGCGGCGGAGCAGTTCGGCGAAGGTCGGCGAACCGGACAGGTCGCAGCGGAGCACCATGGTCGTCGACAGATAGCCGATCATCTGCTCCAGCTCGGTGCTGTCGCGGCCGGCCGAGGGGGTTCCCACGCAGAAGTCCGCCTGCCCGCTGTGCCGGGAGAGCAGCGCCTGGTAGGCCGCGAGCAGCACCATGTACGGCGTGCAGCGCGCCTGCCGGGCCGACTCCGCCACCTTGGCGGCCAGCTCGGGCGGGATACGGAAACGCACCTCCCCGCCCTCCGTGCCCCGCCTGGCCGGACGCACCCGGTCGGCGGGCAGCTCCAGGACGGGTGCCCCGGCCAGCCGCGACACCCACCAGTCCAGGTCCGCGGAGTCGTCGCGGGCGAGCACGTGGTCGCCGTACTGCGGCGGGAGCCTCTCGGGCAGCGCCCGGCCCGCGTAGTGGTCGGCCACCTCGGTCCTGAGCACGTTGAGCGACCAGCCGTCGCCGTTGATGTGGTGCAGCACGACGCACAGCACGTGGTCGGCCGGACCGAGGCGGACCAGCGTGACCCGGAACGGCGGCCGCTCGGCGAGGTCGAACGCGGTGTTGGTGCGGGCGCGGACGATCCTCCTGGCCTCGTCTTCCGATCCCGCCGCGACCTGCTCGATCGTCACCGGGGCCGGAGGGTCCACGACCGCCGCCGGCCGTCCGTCGACCTGGACGAAGCGGGTGCGCAGCGCGCCGTGCCGGGCCGTGACGGCGCTGAAGGCGGCTTCGAGGGCCGGGATGTCGAGTTCCCCGCGCAGCCGGTACGCGTAGACGGTGTTGTAGGAGGGATCGTCGGGATCGAGCTGGTTCAAAAACCAGAGTCGTTCCTGGCCACGGGACAGCGGACCTGTCTTCACGTGCCTTCCCCCGGAAGGTGTGGTTTTGGAAAGATTATTAACTGTTTTCGGGTTGGCCGCAGTGTTCCATGGATCTTCGGCCACTCGCAAGGCTTCGCCGGAGGCGGCGCCGCACGCGTCGGGGCGCACAGGGTTGCCGCCCTCGGCGGGCTCGTGCCAAACTGACCGCCGCGGAGTTTAAAAAGGAAACTTTCCTATTAGAGGTCTAGGACGACCACGCGTACCCGCATGGCTGTGTGGCCTCTGATCTGGGGATTCGCGTCCTGTTACGCACACCGGGTGCGCGTCCTGGCGACTTTCCGGGGAGCCGATCATGAGCATGACTCTTCTTCCCGGCCTGCTTCGAGAGCGGGCCGCCGCCGACCCCGGCCAGGTGGCGATGACCGTCCACGGTTCAGGCTCGCTGACCTTCGGCGAGTGGGAGCGCAGGTCCCGCGGCGTGGCCCGCGCGCTGCGCGGCCGCGGGATCGGGCGCGGCGACCGGGTGGGCCTCGTGTTCGGCAACGGCGACTGGCTGGACTACGCGGTCGCGTTCTTCGGCGTGATCAGGGCGGGGGCGGTCGCCGTACCGCTCTCCGACCGCCTGTCCGGCGTGGACGTCCACGAGATGCTCGCGCACTGCGGCGCCACGGCGGTGCTGCGGCCGGGCGAGCTGCCGTACGCCGAGGACGGCGAGGATCTCGAACCGGTGGCGCCCGGCGACCCGGCGCAGATCCTCTACACGTCCGGCACCACCGGCCGGCCCAAGGGGGTCGCCGCCACCCACGCGAACCTGGCCTACGGCTGCGGGGGCCGCCGTAGGCCGTTCGCCCATTCCCGGCACCTCGCGCACGCCTTCCCCGTCGGCACCAACGCCGGCCAGTGGATGCTGGTCAACGCCGTGGACGCGCACCCCGAGGTGGTCACGCTGCCGCGTTTCACGCCCGGCAGGTTCGCCGCGCTGATCGAGCACTACCGGGCGGGCACGGTCTTCGTGGTCCCCGCCATGGCGATCGAGATGCTCGCCGCCGGGGTGCAGACCAGGCACGACCTGTCGAGCGTGCTGCTGCTCGGCTCGGCGGCGGCGCCGCTGCCGGCGCGGGTCGCGGGCGATCTCAGCGCCGCCTTCCCCAACGCGACGATCACGAACTACTACACCTCGACCGAGGCCGCGCCCGCGCAGACCGTGATGATCTTCGATCCCGAGCGGCCGTCCAGCGTGGGCCGCCCGGTCTCCGGCGGGGCCGTCAGGATCGCCGCGGCGGACGGCGGGGCGCTGCCGCCCGGCACGACCGGCGAGGTGTGGATGCGGTCGCCGGCCGTCACCCGCGCCTACTACGGCGACGAGGCCGCCACCGGCGAGGTCTTCCGAAGAGGCTGGGTGCGCATGGGAGATCTCGGCTACCTGGACGGCGACGGCTACCTCTACCTGGTCGACCGCGAGAGCGACGTGATCAAGTCCGGGGCCTACAAGGTGTCGACGATCCATGTCGAGGAGGCCGTCCACCGGCACCCCGGCGTCGTCGAGGCGGCCGCTTTCGGGGTGCCGCACCCCACGCTCGGCAAGGCCGTCGCGGTCGCCGTCGTCGGGACCGTCCCGCACGAAGAGCTGCGGATCTTTCTGAAGGACCTGCTCGCCCCGCACGAGCTTCCCTTACGGCTCATCACCCTCGACGCTCTGCCGCGCAACCACGGCGGCAAGGTCGACAAGCGCTCACTCCGAGAGGTCGCATCATGACGGAGGTCTCGTTCGCCCAGCATGGGATGTGGGTCACCGAGCGGATGGGAGCGGGGACGGCCTACCACATGCCGATCGTGATCCGCTTCGACGGCTCGCACGCCCCCGATCCGGCCGTGCTGGCCGAGGCGTGCGCACGCGTGGTGGAGCGGCATCCGCTGCTGGGCCGAGCCGTGCGGGAGCACGACGGCGTGCCGCACCTGGTGCCCGCCACCCGGCCCCCGTCCATGGAGACGGGGGAGTCGGTGGAGGAGGCCGTCAGACGGCCCTTCGACCTGGAGAACGGCCCGCTCGTCCGCTTCACGCTCGTCGGCGACACCCTCGTCATCGTCGCCCACCACCTGGTCTTCGACGGCGGGTCCAAGGACATCCTGGTCGCCGACCTCGCCGCTTTCGCGGCCGGTGCCGTGCCGCCGCCGCTCGGACCCGTCGACCACGCCGCCGGCCAGCGGGAGCGGGTGGCCGCCTCGCTCGGCGCGGCTCGCGCGTTCTGGGCGGACAGGTGGCGCGAACCTGGCGAGACCGTCGTACCGGGCGGAGCGCTCCGCTCCCGCGGAGGCGGACCGGGGCGGCTGCTGGAGTTCGCGCTCGACGTCCCCGACCTACCGGGTCTGACGAGGTTCGAGGTGCTGCTGGCGGCGCTGCACGCGCTCCTCATGGCGTACGGCAACGCCGACGTCGTCACCGCGATCGACCTGTCGACCCGCACCGCCGAGGCGGAGGGACACATCGGCCCCTTCGTCACCGAACTGCCCGTCTTCTCCAGCCCGCCGCCCGACGCGCCGTTCGCGACGTTCGCCGCCGGGCTGCGCGCCGAGCTCAGGAGCCTCTACACCTATCGCGAGGTCCCCCTGGCCAGGGCGGTCGCCGGGGTGAGACCGCACGCGGCGCTCGCCCCCGTCTCGGTCAGCTACCGGCGCGGTCCGGGCCAGGATGGGCAGAAGAGTCCGGCGGAAGGGTTCGGCCAGGTCGACTGGCTGGCGTTCAACCACGCGGTGCGGGGTGCCCTGCAGCTTCAGGTCCTCGACCAGGCCGGCCGTTCCACCGGCACGGCCGCGCCGGGAATGACCGCCAGCCTCCGGTACGACCCCGCCGAGCTGACCGATCCGTCCGGGTTCGCCGACGACCTCCGGGCGGTGCTGGCGGCGATCGCCCAGGATCCCGCCCGGCCTCTGGAGACGCTGCTGCCCCGGGTGGTCGCCCCGCCCGTCCCCTCCGCCGTACCGGAGCCCGCCGTACCGGAGGCGGAGGACACCGGCGCCGGCGTGGATCTCGACGATCCGCTGGCGGCCGAGATCCGCGCCATCTGGGAGGAGGTGCTCAAGCTCGCTCCCATCGAGCCGCACGACGACATCTTCGACCTCGGAGGCCACTCGCTGACCATCACGCAGATCATCGCGCGCATGCACAAGCGGCTGGGCGTGGAGGTCGAGCTGGACGACTTCTTCGACAACCCGACGATCGCCGGCGTGCTCCAGGTGATCCGCCGATGACGCGGCCGGCCACGGCCGTGCAGGGCGAGACGTCCGATCCGGCGGCCTCCTCGCCGCAGGACGCCGATCTCTCGCTCATGCTGATGATCCGGGCGTTCGAGCTGAAGCTGCTCGACCTGTACGGCCGGGGTCTGCTCAACGGCACGACCCACACCTGTCTCGGGCAGGAGTACGTCCCGGTCGCCGTGGAGGCGCTGCTCGACCGGCGTGACCACGTGTTCAGCAACCATCGCGGGCACGGCCACTATCTGGCGCGCTTCCGCGACCCCGCCGGACTGCTCGCGGAGATCATGGGCAGGGAGGGGGCCGTCTGCGCGGGGGTCGGCGGCAGCCAGCACATCCGCAGGGACCGCTTCCTGTCCACGGGAGTGCAGGGGGAGAGCCTGCCGGTCGCCGCGGGGGTCGCGCTGCACCTCAAGCGGGCCGAGCCCGGCCGCCTCGCCTGCGTCTACGTCGGGGACGGCACGTTCGGCGAGGGCGCGGTCTACGAGGCGTTCAACATCGCGGCACTGTGGGGCCTGCCGCTGCTCGTCGTCGTCGAGAACAACGGCATCGCCCAGTCGACGCCCACGTCCCGGCACCTGGCGGGGAGCATCGCGGGCCGGGCGGCGGCGTTCGGCATCGACCACCGCCTGGTCGAGACCTCCGACGTCACCGAGATCCGCCGGACGCTCGAACCCCTGGTGTCGCGGGTCCGTTCCCGCGCGACGCCTCTCGTCGTCGAGTTCGTCACCCGGCGCCTCGGACCGCACAGCAAGGGCGACGACACCCGGCCGGCCCGTGCCGTCCAGGATCTGCGCGAGCAGGACTGGTACGCGCGGTGCGCGGCGGCGTTCCCCGGCCGTTTCCCGCGGCTCGACGCGGAGGCTCGCGCGCACATCGACGCGGTCGCTGCGGAGGTCATGGCGCGGGCTCCGTCACAGTGGGAGGGGTCGTGAGGGTCGCGGAGAACCTGAACGCGGCGCTGGCCGCCCTGCTCGCCCGGGAGCCGAACCTCTACGTGCTGGGAGAGGACGTCGTCGATCCGTACGGCGGCGCCTTCAAGATCACCCGGGGACTGTCCACGGACTTCCCCGACCGCGTCCTGTCGACCCCGATCAGCGAGAACGCCATCACCGGCGTCGCCGCGGGTCTCGCGCTGTCGGGAGACCTGGCGATCGTCGAGATCATGTTCGGCGACTTCGCCGCGCTCGCCTTCGACCAGTTGTTCAACTTCGCGTCGAAGTCGGTCTCCATGTACGGCTCCCGCCTGCCGATGCGCATGGTCGTACGCTGCCCGGTCGGCGGCGGGCGCGGTTACGGGCCGACCCACAGCCAGAGCCCGCAGAAGCACTTCGTCGGCATCCCCGGGCTGGCCCTCTACGAGCTGTCGCCGTTCCACGACAACCTGGCCGTGTTCGAGGAGATGTTCGCCCGGGAGGAACCGTGCGTGTTCTTCGAGGACAAGGTGCTCTACACGCGTCAGATGGGCGCCGTGGAGCCGCCGTTCTCCGTGGAGACCTCCGGCGGCGTGGCCCGGGTGTCCCTCGACGGCCCCCCCGACTGCGTGATCATCGCCCCCGGCGGGGTGGCGCATCGGGCGCTGGCCGCGATGCGCTCGCTGCTGGTCGAGGAGGAGATCACCTGCACGCTGCTGGTGCCGTCCAGGCTGTACCCGTTCGACCAGCCCGATGTCTTCGACGTGGACGTCCGCGCGGCACGCCGGGTGTTCGTCGTCGAGGAGAGCACCGCCGGGGGGACGTGGGGCGCCGAGGTGGCCCACCTCCTCCATCGACGGCACTGGGGGCGCCTGGCCCTGCCGGTCACGTTGATCCACTCCCTCGGCGGGGTCATCCCCACCGCGGCTCATCTGGAGCGGGCGGCCCTCGTGAACGAGTCCACGATCCACAGCACGATCAGGGAGGCCCTCCGTGGCTGAGCTCCGCGTGCCGAAGCTGAACAACAACGACACCGAATACCTCCTCGTCGAGTGGCTCGCCGCCGACGGCGCGCGGGTCGCAGAGGACGACGCGGTCGTGCTGGTGGAGACGTCCAAGGCCGCCGAGGAGCTCACCGCGGGCGCCTCCGGCGTCCTGCGCCACAGGCTGCGGCCGGGACTCTGGTGCCACCCGGACGACGTGATCGCCTCGATCGAGCAGGCAGCGGAAGCTTCCGGCCCCGAGCCGGCGTCCCCGGTCACGGCGCAGCCGGACATGGCCGGCGACTCGGCGCCACTCGTCACCGCCCCCGCGCAGGCGCTCATCGACGAGCTCGGCATCGACCCCGAACGGGTCAGGGCGCTCGGCGTCCCCGTCGTCCGGCGGGCCGACGTCGAACGCCTGGCCGCCGCGCCTGCCGCCGCCGGCGCCACGCCGGACGCCGCCAGCGGCGAGACCCCCGCCGCCGGGCGTGCCGAGCACCCGATCTCGCGGGTGCAGCGGGCCGTGGCCAGGTCCGTCGAGCTGTCCCACCAGACCATCCCCGCCGCGTACGCCGTCGTGCGCATGGATCTCGGCCCGGCGATCGAACACGCGCGGGCCACGACGAGGGAGATCCGCCGCCCCGTGGGGTACGCGGAGGTGTTCGTCCAGGCCGTCGCGGGCCTGCACGAGCGATTCCCGCTGTTCTTCGCCACCGTCGACGGCACACGGGCGCTGCTGTCCGAGGCTCCGCACATCGGCGTCACCGTCGACGTCGGCGAAGGGCTGTACGTCCCCGTCGTCCACGACGCGGCGAACCGTACGACGAAGGACATCGCGACGACCCTGATGAAGCACCGGCTCGCCGCCGCCACCGGCGAGTTCAAGGAGAGCGACCTGTCCGGCGCCAACTTCGTCGTCACCCTGCACACCGAGCACGGGGTCGTCCTGGCGATCCCGTTCGTCTTCCCCGGCACCGTCTGCGCGCTCGCGGTCGCCGGGCCGCGTGACGGAACCCTCGCGGACATCGGACTGGCCTACGACCACCGCCTGATCAACGGCAGGGACGCCGCCCTCTTCCTGAACGCGCTCAAAGACGTCGTCGAAAGGCTCACCTGATGTCCGTGGCCGACCTGTCCGAGGCGAAGAAGGAACTGCTCAGACAACGGCTGCGGTCCAAGCAGGCCGGCCAGGCCGGCCAGGCGGATCGGGGGATCCCGCGCCGCCCCGAGGGCGCTGAACCGCCGCTCGCCCCCGCCCAGGAACCGCTCTGGTTCATGGAGCACTTCACCCCCGGCACCGCCACCTACACGATCGCCATGGCCGTACGGCTGCGCGGGCCGCTCGACGCCGGCCGCCTCAGGGAGGCGCTGGCCAGGTTGCCCGAGCGGCACGAGAGCCTGCGGCACCGGTTTCCGGTGACGGACGAGGGGCTGCCCGCCGTCCACGTCGCGGCCGAGGCGGACGTGCCGTTGCGCGAGGCGTCGGCCGCGACGGACGAGGAGACCGTCGCCCTGATCGACGCCGAGAGCGCGATCCCGTTCGACCTCGCGGAGGGGCCGCTGCTCAAGGCGCTGCTCGTGGCCAGGCTCGCGGACGAGGACGGCCCGGACGAGGAGGCCGGGGACGAGCACGTTCTCGCGCTGTTCGTGCACCACATCGTCGCCGACGGCCAATCGGCTCAGCTACTCGTGCGCGATCTGCTGGCCCTCTACCGCGGAGAGGATCCGGCCGCGCCCCCCGTACGCTACGGCGACGTCGCGCTGTGGCAGGGCGGGCGGCGGCTCGACCGGGAGTCGGCCTACTGGCAGCGGGAACTGGCCGCGCTGCCGAGGGCGGACCTGCCCGTGGACCGGCCCCGGCCGCCACGTCAGTGCTTCGACGGAACGTCGCACGTCCGCGAGCTCGCCCCCGATCTGGTCGAGCGGCTCACCGAGCTGGGCAGACGGCACGGCGCGACCAGGTTCATGACGATGCTGGCCGCGTTCCAGACGCTGATCGCGCGGTACTCGGGGCAGGACGACTTCGGGGTCGGGACCCCGGTGGCCGGGCGGACCCGGCCCGAGCTCGACGACGTGGTCGGCATGTTCGTCAACACGCTGGTGCTGCGCGCCCGGCTCGACGGCGACCCGAGCTTCGCCGAGTTGCTGGCCCGCACCAGGGACACCGTGATCGAGGCGCTGGACCACCAGGAGCTGCCGTTCAGCCGGCTGGTCGACGCGCTCGGCGTGCCGCGCGACCCGAGCAGGCAGCCGCTGGTCGACACCTTGTTCTCGATGCACGACTTCGCCAACCGAAGCGGCGACGGCGAGGT
The DNA here is from genome assembly GCF_014205275.1 of Sphaerisporangium siamense. NCBI lineage: Bacteria > Bacillati > Actinomycetota > Actinomycetes > Streptosporangiales > Streptosporangiaceae > Sphaerisporangium > Sphaerisporangium siamense. Next base: position 115,771 of record NZ_JACHND010000001.1, on the reverse strand, counting down.
GTCGGACTTTCCCCTGCGCCCCGGCTCGGCCCGCCACGACCTGGAACTCTATCTCGTGCCCACCCCGGACGGTGGCCTGAGCTGCACGTTCACGTACAAGACCACGCTGTTCGACGCCGGCACGGTCGAGCGGATGGCCGCGCACCTGGAGGCGCTGGTGCGGGCGGCCGTCGCCGAGCCCGACGTGCCGGTCAGCGGGCTGCCGCTGCCGCTGGGGGACGACGCCGACCTGATCGCGTCCTGGAACGACACCTCCGCCGGCTTCCCGGCCCACGCCACCCTGCACGGCCTGGTCGAGGAGCAGGTCGCGCGCACCCCCGACGCGACCGCCGTGACGTTCCGGCGCGCGTCGGTGACATACCGGGAGCTCGACGAGCGGGCGAACCGGGTGGCGCACCGGCTGATCGAACGGGGTGTGGGCACGGGCTCGCTGGTCGCGGTCTGCGCGGAACGCTCGATCGAGCTCGTGACCGCCCTGCTCGGCGTGCTCAAGACGGGCGCGGCGTACGTGCCGCTGGACCCGGACTATCCGGCCGACCGGCTCGCGTTCATGTTGTCGGACTCGGGCGCGCCCGTCGTGCTGGCCCAGACGCATCTGGCCGATCGGCTGGGTGACGCCACGGTCCTCCTGCTGGACGGGCCCGCGGAGGCGGCGGACGTCCCCGTGACCTCCCCCGCGCCGGCGGGAGAGCCCGGCACGGCCGCGTACATGATCTACACCTCCGGTTCGACGGGCCGGCCGAAGGGGGTGCCCAACAGCCACCGCGGCATCGTCAACCGGCTCGACTGGATGCAGAAGCGGTACGGCCTCACCTCCGGCGACGTGGTGCTGCAGAAGACCCCGGCCGGCTTCGACGTGTCGGTGTGGGAGTTCTTCTGGCCGTTGACGACCGGGGCCAGGCTGGTGCTGGCCGAGCCGGGAGGCCACCGCGATCCGGCCTACCTGTGCGATCTGATCAACGCCGAGGGTGTGACCACCACGCACTTCGTGCCGTCGATGCTGGCGCTGTTCCTCGCGGAGCAGGACGCGGCCACCTGCACCTCATTGCGCCGCGTCATCTGCAGCGGTGAGGAGCTCCCGGTCGACCTGGCCGAACGCTGCCTGCGGACGATCCCGGCGGAGCTGCACAACCTGTACGGCCCGACCGAGGCCGCCATCGACGTGTCCTCCTGGGAGTGCACCCTCGACCGGCTCTCGGGACGCGTACGCGTGCCGATCGGCTCGCCCATCCAGAACATCACGCTGCACGTCCTTGACCGGCATCGCCGGCCGGTGCCCGTCGGGATGCCCGGCGAGCTGCACATCGGCGGGGTCGGCGTCGCGCTCGGCTACCACGACCGGCCGGAGCTGACCGCCGAGCGGTTCTTCGACGGCCTCTACAAGACCGGCGACGCCGCCCGCTGGCTACCCGACGGCACCATCGACTTCCTCGGCCGCCTCGACAACCAGGTCAAACTGCGCGGGCTGCGCATCGAGCTGGGCGAGATCGAGGCGGCGCTGCGCGAGAAGGCGGGCGCCCGCGAGGCCGTCGTCCTCGTGCGGGACGACCGGCTCGTCGCCTATCTGGTCGGCGTCCCGGAGGAAGCCGCGCAGCCGGCCGCGATGCGGGCGGCCGTACGCGACATCCTGCCCGAATACATGCTGCCGTCGCGGTTCGTCTTCCTGGAGGCCCTGCCGCTCACCCCGAACGGCAAGCTCGACCGTACGGCACTGCCCGCCCCGGCCGCCTCCGCCGGCGACACCGAGTACGCCGAGCCGACGACCGGCACCGAGACGGCGATCGCGGCCATCTGGGCGGAGGTCCTCGGAGCCGAACGGGTCGGCCTCGACGACGACTTCTTCGACCTCGGCGGCCACTCGCTGCTCGCCATCCAGATCGTCGCCAAGCTCCGCAAGGCGGACATCGGTCAGATCGGCCTGGTCGACGTGTTCTCCCACCGGACCGTGCGTGAGCTGGCCGCCTTCGCCGAGCGGCCGGTCCCGGAAGGTCCGCGCCCCCTGCTCCAGCGCCTCACCCCGGCGAAGCGGACCGCCCGCCTCACCTACGTCTGCGTGCCGTACGGCTCGGGCAGCGCCGTCGTCTACCAGCCCCTCGCCGACGCGCTGCCCGGCGACCAGGCGCTGTACGCCCTCGCCATCCCCGGCCACGACATCGGCCTGGACGAGGAGCCGATGGAGTTCGACGCCCTCGCGGCCCGCTGCGCCGAGGAGATCCTCGCGATCGAGGGCCCGATCGTGATCTACGGGCACTGCGGGGTGGGCGCGGCTCTCGCGGTCGAGCTGGCCCGGCGGGTCGAGGCGGCCGGCCGGGACGTCGAGGCCCTCTACATCGGGGCGATCTTCCCGTTCGCCCGGCCACGCGGAGTGCTGGGCAGGCTGTCGAGGCTCGTGGGCAACGATCGGCTGAGCCGCAGCCAGACCGACATCAACCGGCTCAAGGCGCGCGGGGTCGACCTGGACGAGCTCGACCCCGGCGTGGCCGACCGGATCATCCGGACGATGCGGCAGGATTCCAAGGCGGCCGAGAAGTTCTTCACCGACCTGTTCGACTCCCCGGACCGGCGGCGACTGAACGCTCCGATCATCTCGGTGGTCGGCGAGCGCGACCCGGCGACCGACTTCTACGAGGAGCGCTACCGGGAGTGGTCCTTCCTCTCCGACACGAACGCGCTGGTGGTGCTGGACGAGGGCGGCCACTACTTCCTGCGCTACCGGGCCGCCGAGCTGGCCGAGATCCTGCGGACCCACCGTTCGCTGGACCGGCCCCCGCCGCACGAGCCGGACGACACCTGGTGGGTCCACGGCGTGAGCACGCCGGGGACGCCCGACGCCGGCCCCGCCACCGACGCCGCCGCCGAGCCCGCCGTCAAGCCCGGCATGGCCCGGTTCCTCACCGTCGCCGCCGGCCAGCAGATCTCGATGATCGGGTCGGCCCTGACCGGATGGGCACTGCCGCTGACGATCCTCGTCGACTCCGGCTCCATCGCGCAGTTCTCCATCCTGGCCGTGCTCAACCTGGCCGGCCTGCTGATCTCGCCGCTGGCCGGGGCGATCGTCGACAGGGGCGACAGACGGCGGGTCATGCTCCTGGCCGACATCGCCTGCGCGGGCATCCAGGTCGTGCTCGCCTCCCTACTCCTCTTCGGCGAGCTCGGGCTCTGGCAGGTCTACCTGCTGATCGTCGCGTTGTCGATCGCGACGAACTTCCAGCGCCTGGCGTACACGTCCGCCATTCCGCAGCTCGTGCCCAAGCGCTACCTCGGGCACGCGATGGGCGTCACCCAGATGACCAACGGGGTCGCGCAGCTCGTCGTACCGCTGATCGCCGCCGGGCTGCTCGCCTGGATCGACCTGGGCGGGATCGTGATCATCGATGTGGCGAGTTACGCCTTCGCCATCGTCACCGTGCTGGCGGTCCGATTCCCGAACACGCTCCCGTGGCGGCCGCGCGAACCGCTGAGCACCGAGATCCGCAAGGGCTTCGCCTACACCTGGAACGAACGCGGCCTGCGGGCGATGCTCGTCTTCTTCGCGGTGCTGAACATCTTCCTCTCCCCGCTCCTGCTGCTCGTCTCCCCGCTCGTCCTGTCCTTCGCCACCCTCACCGAGGTGAGCGTGATCTCCGTGGTGACCGGCCTCGGCGTGATGCTGGGCGGCCTGACGATGGCCATCTGGGGCGGGCCCGCCAAGTGGCGCTTCCGCGGGGTGCTCGTGTCGACGCTGGCCATCGCCGCCGGCAGCGTGGTCACCGGCCTACGCCCCTCCCTGATCGTGATCGGCGTGGGCGCGTTCGCGCTGACGTACTTCCTGACCCTGATGAACGCGATGTACTCGACCATCGTCCAGATCAAGGTCCCCTACCGCTACCACGGCCGCGTCTTCGCCCTGAACACCCTTGTAGCCTGGTCCACCCTCCCGATCGGCATGGGACTCGTCGCCCCCCTGGGCGCCGCGTTGTTCGACCCCATGCTCGCCCCCGACGGAGCCCTCGCCTCGACGGCCGGCGCGTTGATCGGCGTCGGCCCCGGCCGCGGAATCGCCTTCCTCTACTTGGTGTGCGCGCTGGGCATGGCCGCCGTCGTAGCAGGCGCCCTGCGCATCCGCCGCCTCTCCCGCTTCGACGCCGACATGCCCGACGCCCTCCCAGACGACCTCGTCGGCATGGAAACCATCCAAAAGCGCCGCAAGACCAAGACCCCCGCAGCCACGTAGCCGCCCGCTGGCGGCACACGGCCGGTCAGGGGTTCACTTCCCCTCGTCGGACCCCCACCAGGCCCCTAGCGCTCTGCGCCGGGGGCCTTCCTGCTTCCAGTCGCCGACCGGAAATGGTCCTTCGCTCCGCTCAGGGCTGCCTTTCCCAGGGGCTCCGCCCCTTCAACCCCGAGGCGCACGACCGCAGTGCCCGAGAAGGCATGCGATCGCCGACTACTCCCTCGTCCGCTCTGTTCGGGGTCATCGCAAAGCGCTTTGGTGTCCTGAACAGGAAAACCCCTCGGCGTAGGGCGAGGGTCGGGTAGACGATCTCTAGTCCCCATCTGGGCGAAGCGCTGGAGCGGAACGCCGACCGGCCGGAGTGTTTGGATCACCTCAAGGGTCGGCCTCTAGATCAACGTTCTCCCACGGAAGCCCCGGAGTTCCCGTGCAGGCCGAGACGGCTCGCCAGGACGCAAAGCGCGCCGAGGCAGTGGTTGGGAGCGGTCTGATCGTCCCCGACGGCCCCAACGGAGTCGCATGTTGCCCCCTGGAACCCGAGACGCCCTCAGCGTCAAGCGGGACCCTCACCCGCCCTCACCGGCGAGGTGGCCGGCCTCATCAACGAAGCGTGGAAGGACCTGTGAACCGCGCCGGGAATCCTGGTAGAGCCACAGCAACCAGATCCGGTTCGTGTCAGGATTCTTGCTTAAGTGCGGTATTCACCGCAGAGAACCAGGCGTCCGCGTGAGGGCAGGCACTCCTGATGGCGTCGATGCCGATCTCGGCTATGACGAGTGGGCCGTCGGAGGTCTTGCGGTACCGCGGATATAGACGCATTAGACGCTTGGAGGGGGCTGTGCTGACCCCGTCGTTGACCAGTTCGGCACCTTGGGCTTGCGCCACAATCGCTTGGACGGCCTGGGCGAGTGCGTCATTGCCGGTGAGTTCGCCGAGTGCCTCGTGGCCCAGCAGGACCCACGCCTCCAATTCGTGGAGTACCAGGTGCGGCAGGAAGCGAGGGTCGTTAATGGCATCGGCCATAGCACGCTCGACGTGAGCCACACGGTCATGTGGCGAACTGGAGGGGCGTGTCGCCATGCCGGGCACCTCGGCTGGGAGCCCGTAGTAGTCCAGCATGGTTGTCAGGATGGTGATAGAGGAATCGCCCAGGAGCAGGCGGATCTCTGAGGCGAGTCTGCCCCACGTGGACAGTCCTCCCCTGTGGGAAGGGCCAGCTGCGGGACGTTTGGTTGTAAAGATGGACCAAGTGACGTAGACATCGAAGCTGAGCAGGTAGGGCTCGATGACTTCGCGTACCACGGTCTCCTCGGTCTGGCCCTCGCACAGGATGTGCAGTCGGCGCATTCCCGTCACCGCGGCTCGGCCTGCGGCCTGCCACCGAGCAGATTCTTCTCCCACAACTCACCCAAGGAGTACTCCGCCAGCCAGTCGGTTAGCACTGCGGGGTCAAGGCGATTGAAGACCGACGCTCCCCTATCGCGCTCGACGACGATGAGATCGTCTACCTCGAACTGGTTCATGAGCGTCACCGACTGGGTGGCGATTAGGACCTGGCTGGCGCTGCTCGCGGCGCGCAGCATGTCGGCCAGTTGGATGATGGCATAGGGGTGCAGACCGAGCTCCGGTTCGTCCAGCACGACAAGGTTGGGAAGGTCGGGCAAGCTCAGCAAGGTGGTGAGGCAGATGAAGCGGAGCGTTCCGTCCGACAGCGCGTCTGCGGGGAAGACGACGTCCGAGGCCTCTTGCTGCCACCGTAGTCGGAGCCGGCCGTTCTCCTCGATGAGCACGAAATCCCTGAAGAACGGCGCGACCTGCTGGATCGTTCGGACGATTCTTCTGTATGCGGCGTGGTCTTCCTGCTGAAGGCGAAGCAGGATGGCGGCCAGGTTTCGGGCATCTGGGTGCAGTGCGATGTTGTCGGAGGCGAACCCTGTCTGTTTGACGGGGGCGTTCGCGCTGGTGTCGTGGAAATGGAAGACGCGACAGCCCCGAAGCGTGTCAACTACATGCCTGGCGACGGATGACAAGTCTCGCTCATCGATCTCATCCAAGAGGCGGGTCTCTCGATGGCCCCGTCCTAGGACATGTCGTTCGCCACGCAACTCGATACCTTCATTGCCGAAGATCAGCTCATCGCGAGCTGCCGGTATGAGCCTGGCCCAGTACTCGCCGAACGCGAATTCCAGGCGCAGGGCGATCTCTGGGACGCTCTCGCCTCCGCGATAGAGCAGGGCGGAGGCCCCCCCCGCCTGGCCGACGAACAGGTTCAGCTCTTCGTCGACGATCCGGCCCAGCAGGGCAAGGACGGAGATGAAGTTGCTCTTGCCTGCACCGTTGGCACCGATCAGAACATTGAGATCACGCAACTCCACCTTGGTGGAGCGGATCGAGGAGTATCCCTTGATCCTGATCGACTGCAATCTCTGTGGCGCCATGTGCCCAGCTTAGAGTGATCCTCGCATGCGGGGAGTCCACCCTCCTGCGGTCGGAGAGTGAGCACACCACTGCTCGACTCAGATCCTGGCGCCGGAGGTGCCGGAGACCCGAGGGTTCTCTGAGCGAAGTCGCGGCTTGCGTAACTGGGGCGTAGAAGGCCACGAATGACGTGGTGGCTGACCGTGACCGGTAGTGGACATGTGCAATATGATCTTGTAAAGGATGCACACAGCGCGTCGCGTTCGTGCAGCTCATACCACATATCAGGGTCGTTCAAGCCGCATACTCCTAAAGCGGTGCTCTTTGGGGTGTCGCGGGCTTCCGTTCCTCGGACCTGACGGTCCTGCGGTACGGGTCCCCTTGTCATCCAGTAACGCCGGCTGCTGTCTGAGTAGAGTCTCGTGCGTCTGTATGTCCGGCGGTAGACGTCAAGAGACGATCTTCTTCCGGCTTGTGAACCGTAGGTCAGGGGTCCGATTCCCTTGTTGGCTCTCCAGGGCCCCGCGCCGCTCTCCAGTGCCCTCTCCGTGAGGACCTGTCCTATGAGGGGCCGGATACGGGCGTTGTACGTGAAAAATGCCCTCCGCTCCGGACGGTTTTCCCAGAGGTCCGCCCCTTCGACCCCGAGGTCAAGGGCCGCAGGGCCGGAGATGGCGTGGCCGGAACTGCTCATTGGCTGAGTACTGCTCCGCCATCGCGCGGCGGAGTAGTGAACCCCCCGAAGCCGCACGGCCGGCGTACAGGAAATCCCCGTCTTGTAGGGCGGAGAGGATGTCAAACGGACGAGACCTGCCCCGTCAAGGCCTTCCGGACCACCTGTGCTCCGAGTGAGACCGCAGTGACCTGGGTGTCGTAGGGCGGAGAGGCGATCGGCATCCCCTGGGTGGGGGATGGGGGTGGGACACCGTTTTGGTGGGATGTGGGGGTCTGTGGGCGAATCCTACGGTGAAGGGCATTCAGGCCCTTTCCGGGAGGAGCGACCATGGGTTCGCGCAATAGCGTTACCGAGCTCAATGAGCTGTTCGTTGAGGCGATGAACGCCGGAGATCTTGATCTGGCGATGTCCTGCTGGGACGAGGACACCGTCTTTCAGACCGCGCCGGGGACCGAGCCTGTTCGTGGGCTGGGCGGGCTGCGGGGGGCGCTGCAGCAGTTCATCGACACCAAGCCTCATCTGACGATCGAGGAGCTGCACCGGGTCGAAGCGGGGGACGTCGTGCTGGTCGCGCTCAAGTGGCATTTGGTCGGGACCGGGGCGGACGGGCAGACGGTCGAGATGGGGGCCGTGGACAGCAACGTCTTCTGTCGTCAGGCCGACGGTACGTGGCGTATCCGCATCGACAACCCGTTCCACTCCCAGCACATCGGCTTCTGACGTGACCGCCACCGAAGCCGTGACACAGCGGCTGACGCTGACGGAGCCGCAGCCCCTGCTGATCGGCGGCCGGGAAGTTCAGGCCGGCCAGTCGTTTCCCGCCGTCGAGCCCAGTACCGGGCGGGTCTGGGCGCAGGTGGCGGCGGGGACGGCCGGGGACGTGGATCGGGCGGTCGTGGCGGCGCGGAGGGCGTTCGAGACGTGGCGGAAGAGTTCGCTCGATACTCGGCAGGCGTTGCTGTGGGCTGTCGCCGAGCGGTTGACGCAGGACGCGGGGCGGTGGCCGGCTCTGCTCGCGACGGAGAACGGGCGGGCCATCCGCGAGGCGGGGCTGATCGACGTGCCGACGGCGGCGGAGATCTTTCGGTTCTTCTCCGGTGTTGTCCGGGATCTGCACGGGCGGACCATTCCTTGTGGGCCCGGTGCTCACGTGTCCACCACGCAGCGGCCGGTGGGTGTCGTCGCGGCGATCGTTCCGTGGAACTCGCCGCTGATCTCGGTCGCGCACAAGCTGGCGCCCGCGCTGGCGGCGGGTAACACCGTCGTGGTGAAGCCGTCCGAGCTCGCCTCGGTCAGCACGGTGGAGTTCGTGCGGCTGGTGCAGGACCTGTTCCCGCCCGGCGTCGTCAACGTCGTGACCGGGTTCGGCCACGACGCGGGGCGGGCGTTGGTGTCGCACCCGGGCGTGGCCAAGGTGAGCTTCACCGGGGGCACCGAGACCGGGCGCCGCATCCTCGGCGACGTGTCGGACCGGCTGGTTCCGGCCCTCATGGAACTGGGCGGGAAGGGCGCCATGGTGGTGTGCCCGGACGCCGACCTGGACACCGTGACCGAGGACGTGCTCACCGGCATATTCGCCGCGAACGGCGAGGTGTGCTTCGCCTCCTCGCGGCTCATGGTGCACCGTGACCGGTACGACGAGCTGCTCGAACGGATCACCGCACGCGCCGAGGCGATCGTCGTGGGTGACGCCCTCGACCCGGCGACGCAGCTCGGCCCGCTGGTGACGGCGCGGCACCACGACCTGGTCGCCGCACGGGTGCGGACCGCGCTGTCGGAGGGAGCGGAACTCCGGGCCGGCGGCCGTGTGCCGGAGATGCCGGGCGAGCTGGCCGGGGGCAGCTACTACCGGCCCACCGTCCTGGCCTCGCCCGACGGCGCGACCAGCGCCTCGTGCGAGGAGTTCTTCGGTCCCGTCCTCACCGTCGAGGCGTGGACGTCCGAGGACGAGGTGGTCGAACGGGTCAACCGGGTCGCGTTCGGGCTGGCCAACGGGGTGTGGAGCGCCGACCTCGCCCAGGCGTACCGGCTCGCCGACCGTCTCGACTCCGGGATGGTCTGGGTCAACACCTGGTTCGCGACGCCGCTCGGCCAGCCGCAGGGCGGCGTCAAGGCGAGCGGCTTCGGCCGCGAGGGGGCCACCGCGACCCTCCTTGAGTACACCGCGACCAAAGTCGTCCACGCCAGCCTCGACACCACGCGTCCGCCGATGTGGACCTGAGGCGCACCAGTCACACCGAACGACCAAGAGGACGGACACCATGCACTTCGAACTCGACGAACACAGCCGGGAGCTGGCCGGGCTGGGCGCCCGGCTCGCTGCCGAGTTCGCCCCCCACGCCCGGGAGCACGACCGCGACCGCAGCATCGCCACGGAGAACTTCGCGAAGCTGCGCGACGCCGGGCTGTACGCCGTCGCGCTCCCACGCGACCTCGGCGGCCTGGGGGCGCGGACCACCCAGTGGCTCGCCACCGTCGAGGCGCTCGCCAAGGGCGACGCCTCGACCGCGCTGGGCTTCAACATGCACTACGTGGCGACACGGATCATCGCCACGCTCGACGCCGTGCCGGCCGACGCGAAGAAGCGGGTCGCCGACCTGGTGGTGCGGGACGGCGCGCTGATCTGCGCGCCGCTCTCGGAGCCGTCCGCGTCGAGCCTGCTGCCGGCCACCTACATGCCGACCCTCTCGGCGCGCCGGGTGCCCGGCGGGCTGGAGATCAGCGGCACGAAGATGTTCGCCTCCCTGTGGGAGGCCAGCGACTACGCCTTCATGTTCGCCCACCCGGAGTGGGCGGACGACCCGACGCACGTGGTCGGCTTCCTGATGCCGACACGCCAGGACGGCGCGATAAAGGTCACCGACAACTGGGACACGCTGGGCATGCGGTCGACCCGCAGCAACCAGGTCCAGATCACCGGCGCGTTCGTGCCCGAGGACCTGATCCTGTGCGAGTTCGACGACTTCCTCGGCAACTGGATCGTGGCCCAGGCGCACATCGCCTGGGGCGGATACACCGGCTGCTACCTGGGCGTCGCCGAGGCGATGGCGGAGTGGCTGCAGGACGCCCTCGGGACCCGTACGGCGAAGGGCCACGCCCAGCCGATGGGCTACCACCCGACGATCAGCACCGCGATGGGGCACATCGCGGCGCAGGTCGAGGCGGCCCGGCTGATGATGTACCACGCGGCGTGGGAGGCCGACGAGAACAGCGGGCCGAGCCTGCGGACCTGCGCGGCGTTCCTGCGGGCGAAGCTGATGGTCGGCACGGCGATCCACACGATCTCCACGCTCGGCACGACCGCCGGCGGGCTCAACTCGCTGATGCGCGAACGCGGTTACGAGCTGATGCTGCGTGACGCCATGACCGGTCCGATCATGCCGCCCAACGCGCTGGCCTGCGCGGAGATGGCCGGTCTGATCTCGATGGGGCTCGATCCGGGCCAGGCGCCGGCCCTGCGCGCGGCGTCATGACCCCGGCCACCTCCTGTGAGCCGGCTCTGATGCCCGACCCCGAGGCATTCCGGTCGGCGTGCGCCCAGTTCCCCACCGGGGTCGTGGTCGTCACCACGGCCCTCGACGGGAAGTTGTACGGCAGCACCGTCAACGCCTTCACCTCGCTCACCCTGGAACCGCCCCAGGTGCTGGTCTGCCTGGCGGCGACGTCTCGCACGTGGTCGGCGATCGAACGGTCCGGGGTGTTCGCGGTGAACGTGCTCGCCTCCGGCCAGGCGGCCACGGCCCGGTTGTTCGCCTCGAAGGATCCCGACAAGTTCGGGTGCGTGGACCACGTTCCCGGCGCGGTCGGGGCGCCGCTGCTGGCCGGGACCGCGGCACGGTTCGAGTGCGAACTCGCCGGGACACTGCGCAACAACTCGCACTGGATGATCATCGGGCGCGTGGTCTCGCTGGCCTCCGACCCGAGCCGCGAGTCGTTGCTCTTCCTCCGTGGCCGCCTGACCGGATGACGGTGCCACGCACCCCGCCCCGCCGGGTCCGCTGAGCGGACCCGGCGGTTGGCGTGCGACGACGTCTTCCTGGAAGGTGGGGGCGGAGCTAGTCTGGGCGGACGCTCGGTGCGGGACTGCCCAGCCGAGCGCATCCAGAGTGGAGCACGTCATGGGGAACCCCCTCATCGAGCCGGTCCTGCCGCCCACGCTCGTCGCCGAACTGGTCACCTCACCCTCTCTCGAACAACTGCTGAACCGCTTCCTCGACGAGGCGCCGCGCCGGCTCTCCTCCTTCGCCGCCGGCGTCTACGTGCACGACCACGCGACCGGGCGTCCCGCCGCCGCGGAGGTGCGGGGCCTCGGCAACTACTACGTGCGCAGCTACGAACGGCACGGCCGGGACCGCGATCCCGTCGTCCAGAGCGCCCTGCGCGACCGCCGGGTCTGCGACAGCGACTCCCTGATGTCGCGGGAGGAGTGGCTGAAGCTCCCGGTCGTGCACGACGTGTTCGCGCCGCACGCCATGGCGCGGGTGCTGTGCGCGCCGTTCGTCGTCGGCGCCGAGGTGGTCGGCACGCTGAACCTGGCCCGGCGGGACGGGGAGCCGGAGTTCACCGAGGAGGACCGCGACGCCGCTCGTGCGGCGGCCACGGTGCTGGGCATCGCGGTGTCCGCGGTGCGTGAACGTGCCTCGGCCGAGCGGGAGCGCGTCCAGCTGACCGAGGCGTTGGACCGTTGCAGCACGCCGGTGGTGCTCACCGACCTGGGGCTGGCGCGACGTCACCTCAACGCGCCCGCGGCCGCCTTGTTCGACCGGCTCGGGGACGCCCGCCCGGAGGTCGAGCGGCTGCTCGACTGCGACGACGACGAGAGGGCGGTGGCCTCCTGGACCGCCGGCGGCGGCCAGGGGGCCGGGCTGCACCTCACGATCACCTCGCAGCGGCTGCCGAGCCAGCCGGACGTGATCGTGTCGGTCATCGCCACGCGGGACGCGTCATCGCGTGCGATCGCGCCGGCCCGTCTGGCGTTGCTCACGCCACGCGAGGTCGAGATCGCCACGCGTGCGCTCACCGGCCGCCGGGACGGCGAGATCGCGGCCGATCTGGTCATCAGCCGGCACACGGTCAAGCACCATCTCAAGTCGATCTACGCGAAGCTCGGCGTGCACACGCGCGCGGAACTGCTCGACCGGCTGCTGTTCTGAACCCGCTTTCAGGTCCGGGAGCCCGCCTCGAACGGCGGCTCCCTTCTCGTCATGGGGCGGGGTGGCCGGCGACCAGGGCGGTGTCGGCGCCCACCTCGCCGATGTTCCGCGCGCCGCCCGGGTCGCCGAGGGGCAGGGCACGGCCCGGCAGCGGCTGCGCGAAGAAGAGGAGGGAATCCTCCAGATGGGCGTTCAACGTCTCGTCCCTGCGGGCGACACGGTCCACGACGATCGCGGAGACGGGGCATTCGACCTCGCACGCGCCGCAGTCGATGCACGCGGCGGCGTTGATGTAGCTCTTCCGCTCGCCGACGTAGATGCAGTCGACGGGACAGACCTCGACGCAGGAGCGGTCGAGGACGTCGATGCAGGCGGCGCCGATCACGTAGCTCATGGGTGTCCTTTCCGGAGTGGAGGGGTGTTCGCCCGAGGGGGCGAGGTCAGGCGCCGTCGGTGGAGTGGCCGGGGAACAGGGTGAGCCCGGGATCGAGGTCGACGGCCACGTGGTTCATGGCGGTGGCGACCTCACCGAAGCCGACGGACATCAGCCTCACCTTGCCCTCGTAGTCGGCGAGGTCGCCGGCGGCGTACACGCGGGGCAGGTTGGTCCGCATCGACCGGTCGACGGCGACCAACCTCGCCCGCAGTTCGAGGCCCCAGTCCCGCAGCGGCCCCAAGTCGCTGACGAAACCGAGCGCGGCGATCACGTGGTCGGCCGCGAGCACCGTCTCGTCCCCGGACCTCGACCGCAGCGTCACCTTCGCGAGGCGGCCGGCCGCGAGGTCTCCGTCGAGCGCGGTCACGTGCGTGTCGGTGTGAATCCGGGTCCGCCCGGCCCGGACGCGCGCGAGGGTGGCGGCGTGCCCGCGGAAGGCGGCCCGGCGGTGCACGAGGGTGACGGAGCGCGCCATCGGTTCGAGCGCGTCCGCCCAGTCCAGAGCGCTGTCGCCGCCGCCCACGATGACCACGTCCCGGCCGGTGTGCGCCCGAGGATCCACCACGAAGTACGACAGGCCCGTGCCGAGCCATTCCTCCCCGCACCCGAGCGGACGCGGGGTCGGGGTGCCGATGCCGGACGTCAGCACGACGGCGCGGGCGTGGACGACCGTGCCGTCGTCCAGCGTCACGACGGGTTCGCCGTCGCGGTGCTCAAGCGTCACCGCCTGCCTGCCCAGGAGGTACGTCGGGGTGAAGGCCGACGCCTGCTCCAGGAGGGCGGCGACGAAGTCGCGGCCCCTGATCGCGGGAAGCGCGGCGACGTCGCGGATCTCCTTCTCCGGATACAGAGCCGTCACCTGGCCGCCGGCCTGCGGCAGGACGTCGACGACGACGGTGGCGAGGCCGCGGAAGCCGGCGTAGTAGGCGCCGTACAGGCCCGTCGGTCCGGCGCCGACGATGAGGACATCGGCCGACACGGTCTCGGACATGGTCACCACAGGCCTCCGGGGAGTTAGGCGATGCGCTTCGCCGTCGAATGTAGGAACGGCGGCCCCGGGTAGTCCTCTGAGCAGGACCGCTCACCGGAACCGTCCGCGAAATTCCTCCGCCGCCCGCGCCGCCGGCCGCCGCGTTCCGCTGGGCGAACCGGACGCGTTGCCCGCCCTTCCGGCCGGATGGTCTGCTCTCGGCACCGGCATACGGCGATCTCGATCGCAGCGGGAGATGCCGCCGTGAAGACCCGTGGAGCAGACATGACCGAGACCGTGAACCCCCAGCCCGTGCCCGCCCAGGTGAGGCCCGCTCCGGCCACGCCGGTCCGAAGACACCGCGCGGGCATGCTGCCAGGCCGCCAGGACTGGTCGAGCTGGCCGCACTACCAGGCCGCCGGGGCCGGCTTCCGTGGCTACTGGTACCCCGTCTGCTTCTCCTCGCAGGTCGGAGACAAGCCCCGTGCCGTCACCCTGCTCGGCGAGCGCCTGTTCGTCATCCGCGACAAGGGCAAGGTCTACGGCATGAAGGACCGGTGCCCCCACCGGGGGGTGCCGCTGAGCTACGGCGACAAGCAGTTCCCCGGCACGATCTCGTGCGTCTACCATGGCTGGACCTTCGACCTGGAGACCGGTGACCTCAAGGCCGCGATCACCGACGGGCCGCTGTCCCCGATCTGCGGCAAGGTCACCCAGCCGACCTACGACGTCGAGGAGCGCCTCGGCCTGGTCTGGGTGTACATCGGCGACGGCGAGGAGCCGCACCCGATCGACGGGCAGCTCCCCGAGGAACTGGTCGGCAACCCGGCGGTCGTGGGCCAGCGGATCCAGGCCCGCCCGGGCGACTGGCGGTTCGCCTGCGAGAACGGCTACGACGAGGGACACGCCAAGTACCTGCACCGCACGGCGCTGTGGCGGCTGTTCAAGCCGATGCCGGTCTGGAACACCACCAAGATCGTCAAACGGGGCCGCTGGATCTACCGGGTGCAGAAGGAGCAGCACTGGGAGGCGGACTTCCCGGGGCTCGGCACCTGGTCGGGGACGGCCTGGTACAAGGCCCGTCGCCCGAAGGGGGTCCAGAACCTCGGCAACACCGCCTCGCACCGCAAGGTCGACCCGACGATCGCGGCCCAGGAGTTCCCCGGCTTCGCCTCCGTCAGCATGCCGGGCGTCCTGCGGATCGCCTACCCCACCTTCATCCACTACGAGTTCTACGTGCCGGTGGACGCCGGCAACCACCTGTACGTCGGCATGCTGGCCGACTTCAAGAAGGGCGTGCGGACGCTGCCGTTCTACGCGAAGTACCTCGGCGCGGTGCGGTGGCTCTTCCACGGTCAGTTCTCCGGACAGGACAAGTGGATGGTCGAGGTCACCGACGCGCCGCCGGAGAAGCTCTACCGCCCCGACGACTCGCTGCTGCAGTGGCGCAAGCTCGCCGAGGACACCACCGAGGAACGGCTGGAACGGCTGCGCGCCCAGGGCATCGAGCCCGCCGACGCCACCGCGGGCTGAGCCACGGCCGCACAAGGAACGGAGCCAGACAATCCGATGTCCGACATCGTGCTCGGGGTGGGGGCGTCCCACTCAACCCTGATGAACACCCACTGGGACCAGGTCGTGCACACCGACCGGGCCGAGGCCTTCCGCGGCGCCCTGGACACCGCCCGGCGGCGCGTCGCGGAGGCGCGCCCGGACGTGGCGGTGATCGTCGGGTCGAACCACTTCCGTGGCTTCTGGCTCGACCTGATCCCCGCCTTCACCGTGGGCGTCGGCGAGGTCGTCGCCACCGGCGAGGCGGGAACCCCCAAGGGCCGGCAGAAGACGGACCCCGGGTTCGCGCAGGCGCTGGCGGCCGACCTCGTCGAGGCCGGAACCGAGGTGGCGATCTCGGCCCGGCTGCAGATCGACCACGGGCAGTCGCACGCGATCCAGTACCTGCTCGGCGGACTGGACGTGCCGGTGGTGCCGCTGGTCGTCAACGTCTTCGCCCGGCCGCTGCCCACGCTGGCGCGCTGCGTCCGGCTCGGCGAGAACCTCGCCGCGGCCGTCCAACGGATCGCCGGGGAGCGCCGCGTGGTCGTGATCGCCTCCGGCGGGCTGTCCCACCGGCTCCCGTGGCCGAGCGACTGGACGGATCCGCAGGGCGACGACGAGGCCTTTCTCGTGGACGCGTGGACCAACGGGCGGGGCGAGTGGGAGCGGTACGACGAACGGCGCCGGGAGATCATCGTGGCCGCCCGCCCGACGATCTCTCCCGAGTTCGACCGGGAGTTCCTCGACGACCTCGCGAACGGCCGCCTGCGCCGGTACGCGTCGATGACGACCGACGAGGTGGAGTCCGCGGCCGGGAACGGCGGCCAGGAACTGCGCACCTGGCTGGTGATGGCGGCCGCCCTCGGCTTCGCGCCGGGCACACCGCTGGTGTACGCGCCCATGCCCGAGTGGCTCACCGGGATGGGCGTGGCCGTGCTCGATCCCACCGCGGCCTCGGGAGACCACCGATGACGATCACGCCCGCCCGCCTCCCCTCACCCCCGGCCGGCGCCGCGCCGGAGAGCCGCTTCGCCGACGCCGGCGGCGTCACCTACCACTTCCACGAGCTCGGCGCGGGCCCGGACACGATCTTCCTGCACGGCGGCGGCCCCGGGTGCACGGGCTGGAGCGACTTCGGCCCGGTCGCGCCGTACTTCTCCGCCGACCGGCACTGCCTGATCGTGGACATCCTCCAGTACGGCAAGTCCGACAAATGCCGTATCAGCGGCCCGATGTGGGACTTCCACGCCGCCAAGACCGTCGCGCTCATGGACACCCTCGGCGTCGAACGGGCCGACTTCATCTGCAACTCCTGGGGCGGCACCATCGCGCTGTGTCTCGCGGCCCGGTATCCCGGCCGCGTCCGCTCCCTCGTGGTGACCGGCAGCATGCCGGTCTTCTACGGACCGCTCGCGCCCCTGCCCGAACGCGGCCACCGCGGCCGCGCCGCCCGCGACGTCTATTACGGCGGCGAGGGACCCACCCGCGAGAAGATGCGACACCTGATCACCCGGCTGGAGTGGTACGACGCCGGCCGCCTGCCCGAGGAGACCGTCGACCTGCGATGGCGGCAGAGCCTCGACCCGGGAGAACGGGAGCTCGCCGCGATGTCGGACTCACCACGCGGCGACTGGCAGGACCTCACCGGCGAACTCGGGCGCATCGCGGCGCCGGTGCTCTTCGTGTGGGGACGCGAGGACGCGTTCCTCACCCCGGACTACCCGCTCATGCTGTCGCGGATGGTCGAGCGCGGAAACCTGCACGTCATGGACCACGTCTCCCACCACTTGCAGGAGGAACGGCCCGCCGCCTACCACGCGGTCGTCGACGGGTTCCTCCGCTCCGTCGACCACCCGTGACCCGGCCCACCCGATCCCCCCGAGCATTGGAGCAACCCATGACTTCCAGCACCATCGTTCCCACCATCTGGACCGAACTGGCCGGCGTCGACTTCCGGGTCGCCACCGTCGACGCCGGCGGGGTGCCGACCCGCTCCCTCCAGGCGGGCGCCGGCGAACCGGTGATCTTCCTCCACGGCACCAGCGGCCACCTGGAGGCCTTCGCCCGCAACATCGGCGACCACGCCAGGCGGTACGCCTGCCACGCCATCGACATGCTCGGACATGGTTACACCGGCAAGCCGGACTTCCCCTATGAGATCCCCCGCTACCGCGACCACCTGCTCGCCTACATGGACGCCAACGGGATCGAGTCCGCCCACATCGTGGGGGAGTCACTCGGCGGATGGGTCGGCGCCCGTACGGCGATCGACGCGCCGGAGCGGGTCGCCTCCCTCCAGTTGCTCTGCGCCGGAGGCACCGTGGCCAACCCGAAGGTCATGGAGCGCATCCGCACCACCACCCGGCAGGCGGTCACCCGGGACGACGTCGAGCTGACCCGGGCGCGCATGCGGCTGCTGATGGCCGACGCCGAGGACGCGACCGAGGAACTGGTCGCGATCAGGCACACCATCTACCACCGGCCCGACTTCGTCGCCACCATCGACAACCTGCTGTGCCTGCAGAACATGGAGACCCGGCTGCGGAACGTCCTCCGCCCGGAAGACCTCGCCCGGATCACCGCGCCCACCCTGATCGTGTGGGGCCGTGACAACCCCTTCGGCGAGGTACCCGAGGCCGCCGCGATGCACGAGGCCATCGCGGGCTCGGAGCTGGTGCTGTTCGACGCGTGCGGCCACTGGCCCCAGCACGAGC
The DNA here is from genome assembly GCF_014205275.1 of Sphaerisporangium siamense. Taxonomy (NCBI): domain Bacteria; kingdom Bacillati; phylum Actinomycetota; class Actinomycetes; order Streptosporangiales; family Streptosporangiaceae; genus Sphaerisporangium; species Sphaerisporangium siamense. Next base: position 97,637 of record NZ_JACHND010000001.1, on the reverse strand, counting down.
AGGCCGTGCGCTACAACGAGGTGAGCCTCGCCTTCCTCGCCAAGCATCCGGTCTCCAGGTGAGCGACCAGAGTTCTCTGAGGCGGGCGGCCGTCCTCCCGGGCGGTCAGCCCGTCGCCTGGAGCGTGCGGGAGATGCCGAGTGCGGCGGTGCGCAGCGCGGCCGTGAACCGGTCCTGGTTCATCCGGAACGTGGGGGCCGTGATCGACAGCGCGCCGGCCAGCGTGCCGGCGTCGGCGAAGACGGGGACGGCCAAGCTCGTGTAGCCGAGCCTGGTCTCCTCGACCTCGACCGCGAGACGTTCGGCCCGGATCCTGTCGAGCTGGGCCAGAAGCCGTCCGGGCTGGACGATCGTCTTGTGGGTCAGGGGAGTGAGGCCGTGCCGGACGACCTCGTGGAAGAGCACCGGGGATGAGAAGGCGATGATCACCTTCCCGGTGGCGGTGCAGAACAGGGGGAGCCGCCCGGCGACCCGGGACTGCTTGCGCAGTCCCCGGTGCACCATCAGCTTCTCGACGTACAGCACGTCGAGGCCCTCATGGACGGCGAAGTGGACCGTCTCCTGGGTGGCGAGCAGCAGGTCCTCCATGTAGGGCAGGGCCGCCTCGCGCAGGATCCGCTGCCGGGGCACCCGCTGGCCGATCTCGAAGAGCCGCAGGCCGAGGCGGTAGCGGTTCCCCGCCCGCTCCAGCACCCCCCAGCCGAGCAGTTCCTGGGCGAGCCGGTGCACGCTGGCCTTCGCCACCCCGGTGCGCCGGACGAGCTCCGCGAGCGAGAGGGAGTCGTCCTCCGCCGTGAACGCTTCGATGATCAGGCGCGCCTTGCCCAGGACGGAGTTCATCGCCTCGGCGTCGCCGGTGCCCGCGGGAGTGGTGCCCGCCGCCGAGCCGGGACGGGCGAACGGAAGCGTCGTCATGGCGGGAACCTCCCGGCTGCTTCGGAGACCTGTGAGAAGTTTGGTGCGTTCCGTCCGGATCCGCCACCCCCGGCCGTCATGACGGGGACACCGTCCCGGTCACACGCCCACCTCTGATCGGGACCGGGTGACCGTGGTGACGGCGGTGCGGATCAGATGGCGGGTGAGCCGTTCCATCTCCCGGACGTCGGCGGTGTTCATCCCCATCGAGAAGTCGATCTCGAACGGCACGTCGGTGACCTTGGGCATGCCGATGCGCACGGTCGGGATTCCCCGGCTCCGCAGGATGTTGGCGTCGGTCGCGCCGCTGTTGCCGCGGATCACCTCGTGCGGGCGCCCCTCCATGGCCTCCCAGGCGGCGGTGGCGCTGCGGACCACCCAGCTTCGCGGGTCGGAGGCGGTGCCGGGGACGGCGAGCACCATCTCGAACGTCACCACGGTGCCGGGCAGTTCGGCGCGGATCTTTTCGATCGCGGCGCCGAACTCCCGCTTGGCCCGCATGGGAGTCGTGCGCGGGCTCAGGCGCAGGTCCACGAGCAGCCGGCACGTGGCCGGGGTGACGGCCGCCATGTGCGGCCGGCCTCCCTCCACCGCGGCGACGATGCCCTGGGGGGCGACCGTCCCCCCGGTGTGCCGGTCGGTATAGCCGGCGAACCACTCCTCCAGCCGTACGGCGACCTCACCCGCCCGGGCGATCGCGTTCTCGTACGGCAGGCGATGCCGTGAGCCGACATAGGTGTGCACGCCGTGGACGGTGACCTCGAACCAGGCCAGCCCCACCTCCTCCGCGGAGACCGTCCAGCCGGGCTTGGCGATCACTGCGAAGTCCGCCCAGACTCCCTGTTCGAGGAGGAACGAACAGCCGACGCCCTGCCCGACGTTGCGCCGCCCGCCGCCGGGCGGCGCGTTGACGGGCATGCCGCCGGCCCCGAACGCGACCAGCAGGTCCCCGGTCAGCGGCAACCCGGCGCGGTGGACGGCCTCGGCGGCCATCAGCACGCAGGCGGCGTGGCCCTTCGGGTTGCCGGCGCCGAGCCCGATCACCAGGTCGCCCTCGACGCGGGCGGCCGGCCGCATGTCGGGCCGTGCTCCGGGGCCGGCCCACGGGACGTCCTCGTCCTCCCGGCCGGTGGTCAGCGTGTCGAGCGGCGCGTACAGCATGAGGTCCGGGCCGGTGCCGTCGCCGCGCAGCCGTCCCCACGCGTTGGCCTGCCGGTCGTCGAGCGGCTGGGTCGCCGCCGTGATGCCGGCGGCCACCAGGGTGCCGGTGATGTGCTCGGCGAGGCGGCGTTCGCCGCCGGTCGGGCTGGGGACGTTCACCAGGCCGCAGAGCAGTTCTCGCAGCCGTGCCGCGGTGACATGCCGCCAGGCCGCCGCGACCTGGTCACGCCGGTCGCGGTCGAGGCCGGCCAGTCCGTCCGGGGCCTTCACTGGTTGATCCGGCGGACCTGGGTGTCGCTGGCCCGGGCGAACCAGCGCCAGAGCACCGGCGCCGCCGCGAGGACGCCGCAGACCAACAGGATCAGCGGAATGCGTGGCATGGGATCTCCTCGGGGGTCACGTCGTGCCGCGCGCGGCCCGCCTCCCGGCGGGCTCCTGTCGCCTCGGCCATGTCGCGATGATCGCCCCAACGCAAGAGCTTGCCCATGGGAACGTCCCGTTCAGCGGAACAGAGTCCCCTCCTGACCACCGACCGGCCGTACGGGTCTGGGTCCGGTTGCCCTGCTCTGCCGTACGGCAGAGCTCAAGGCCGGCTCATCGCGTGGGCTTCCAGTCCGGGTGGCCCGGCATCCGCGGGGTCGTGGTGTCGTAGATCCAGCTGTTGATGTAGCCGGTCAGGTCCTTTCCGCTCACCCGGTTGGCGACCTTGATGTAGTCCTCGGTGCCGGCCGAGCGGCCCTTGAACTCGCTGAAGAAGCTCTTCTCGATCCGCTGGAACGTGGCCTCGCCGACCAGCTCGCGCAGGCCGAACAGCATCAGCAGGCCCGCGGTGTTGGTGCCCACCAGCACGTCGCGGGCGTGCTTCATGTTCCCGGGCGGGCCGGATTCGACGCGCTTCTCACCGTCGAACTCGTAGCGGGCGCGAAGGCCCCGTCCGGGGTCGTCCAGGTCCCGGTACCCCTTCTCCACGGCATAGAGGACCTGGTAGAACTCGGCGTGACCCTCGCTGATCCACATCTGGTTCCAGTCGCGCACGGCGACCGCGTCGCCGAAGTACTGGTGGGCCAGCTCGTGCATCATGGTGATCGCGTCGTCCTGCATGGCCTCCTTGGTGACGCGGCCCTCGGGGTCGGTGCCGGTCAGAGACTGCACGGCGTGGGTGGAGATGGTCGCGGTCTCCAGGGCGACACCGTTGTAGTCGCCGGGTACCCCGAGCACGCCGTAGGTCTCGAAGGGGTAGGGGCCGAGGTGCTTCTCGAGCCAGGCCATCTGGGCGGGGATGCCGTCCACGAGCCTGCGGGTCTTGGCGGCTTGGCCCGTGGCGACGTAGCTGCGTAGCGGCATACCTCCGGGCCCCGTGCCCTTGATCAAGGTGAAGCGGCCGACGGCCGCCTGGACGACATGGGTCGGGATGGGGTCGCGGGTGGTGAAGGTGTAGGTGACACGACCCGCTTTCTCCTCGCGCGAGCGCAACGTGCCGTTGGCGACCGCCTGCAGGCCCCTCGGGACCGTGATGCGGAAGGTGACCTTCGCCTTGGCGCTGGGGTGGTCGTTCGAAGGGAAGAACATGTGGGCCCGGTCAGGCTGGCCCAGGACCGCGAATCCGTCGTCCTTGCCGACCCAGGCCGTGCGGTGCGGCTCTTCGCCAGGGGGAAACGCGGGAGACTGCGGATTGGCGCTTCGGTCCACCCGGAAGGAAACCTCCACGCGGAAGGAACGGCCCTGGGGCAGGACCTGCTCGGGGGTGACCAGCAGCTTTTCCCCCGAGACGCGGAACGCGGCACGACGGCCGGCCACGGTGACGGCGTCGATCCTCTCCACCGCCGCGTCCAGGCTGAATGACGACAGGGCCTGAGTCGCGACGGCCTCGATCCGCACCGAGGCGTTCATCTTCGTGCGGCCGCTCCTGTAGTCGTAGCGCACGTCGTAGGAACCGACGTCGTAGCCGCCGTTGCCCAGGTAGGCGAAGAGCGGGTCCCCGGCGCTCTGCGCGCCCGGCTCGGCCGTCGGGGACCGCGTGGCCGCCGGTGTCGAGCCGCCACAACCGACCGTCGAAGACACCATCGCGGTCACGGCCACCGCGGCCGCCGCCCGGACCGCCGACGTACGGGAAATTCGGATGGAGAACATGGCCGTCATCCTGCGCGAGCCGGGTATCCGCCCTGTCGAAGCCGCGTATCCGCTGTCGCTCGGCTCTGTATCACCTGTGTGTCAACCGAGACGCGCCATGTTCCGAACCGTCTGTGTGTCGTACCGAAACTCCTCGGGTAGCAGACTGGGAAAGAAGCCGACCGAAGAGGAGGTCGAGATGACCACCGAATCGGCAGAGCGGGTCTCGTGGCCGGGCCGCTACTTCGAGGACTTCTCCGTGGGCGACATGTACCGGCATCCGCTGGGGCGGACGGTGACCGCCACGGACAACGTATGGCAGGCGCTCCTGACCCAGAACACCATGCCGGTGCACTTCGACGCGCACTATGCGGCCCAGACCGAGTTCGGCCGGCGCCTGGTGGACTCGACGTTCACGCTGGCGCTGGTCACCGGTCAGAGCGTCACGGACGTCTCGCAACACGTGATGGCGAACCTCGGCTGGGACAAGGTGCGGCTGCCGAACCCGGTGTTCGAGGGCGACACGATCTACTCGCAGTCGGAAGTGCTGTCCGTACGGGAGTCGCGCTCGCGCCACAACGTGGGCATCGTGACGGTCCGCACCATCGGCTTCAACCAGCGTGGCGAGATCGTCATCGTCTTCGAACGCACCATGATGATCTACCGACGGGGTCACGGGCCCGACGTGACCGCCGTGCGGCCGGTCTGGGACGAACGAGCACGGCGGGCGGTACCGGGGCCGTGAGAGCCGGAGCGTGGCTCCGCACGCGCTAGGTGCGCCGCGTCCACTACGCCGCCAACCAGGTCTGGTACAAGGGCATGCGGATCCCCGCCGACAGCCTGATCGGCGAGGAGGGGCACGGATTCCGCTACGTCATCGACGGCTGGAACGCCGAACGCATCCTGCTGGCCTCCGAGGCCATCGGCGACGGGTACTGGTTCCTCGACCGGGCGGTCGCGTACGCCAGGGAGCGTGACGTCTTCGGTCACCCCATCGGCGCCGACCAGGGCGTGCAGTTCCCGCTGGCCCGCGCCTACACCCAGGTCGCCGCGGCGGACCAGATGCGCACCCGCGCGGGCCGCCCTGTTCGACAGCGGGCAGCACAGCGGCGCCGAGGCGAACACGGCCGAATTCCTGGCGAGCGAGGCCGGCTGGCAGGCGGCCAACGTCTGCCTGGACATCCACGGCGGCAACGGCTTCGTCGACACCTGGGACGTCGAACGAAAGTTCCGCGAAACCCGCCTCTACCAGGTCGCCCCCGTCAACAACAACCTGATCCTGGCCTTCCTCGGCCAACACGTCCTCGGTTTACCCCGCTCCTACTGACGGACCATGATCGCCGCCACCGTAGCGGCTGTCACTGGCAGGAGATCCGAGGACCGCCCCTGGAAACGGCCCTCCGCTCCGCTCCGGACGGTTTTCCCAGGGGCCCGCCCCTTCGACCCCGAGGTGAAGGACCGCGGGGCCGGAGATCGCATGCGTTCGGCAACAATCTCCGCGTCGGCTCGCATAAGCCCTGTACCGTCCGCGACCCAGCCGAGCACGTGGCCGGCCTCGTCCAGGGCGACGTGTCGATGGCCGGGGAGCTTGGCCGAGTCGAACTGTTCCCAGGTGGGGGCGGTCGTCTCGAAGGTGGCTTGGCCCTCGTCGATGCCGAGCCGGTAGATCGCGAGGACTTCGGCGGCGTGTTCGGGCGTCATGGGCACGATGCGCGACGCGGCTGAGTCCGTCCCGGTTCGAGCGGAGGGAAGGATCTCGGCGATCAGGGCGCGTACCCTCGTCTCGATCTCGTCGCGGATCGGCCGGACGGCGTCCACGCCTTGCTGGGCGGGATCGTCCAAGCGCCAGTCGAAGTAGCGCTTGCCCGGGGAGAACGGGCAGGCGTCCCCGCAGCCCATGGTGATGACCACGTCGCTCGCCATAGGCCGGGGGCGATTCTCGCGTCGGCTCCCAGGCCCCTGCGCCGGACGTCGGCAGGGGCCTTCTTCAAGAAGATCTGTTCCAGAACAGGGGCAGACGACAGGCAGCCCGGTCAGGAGCTCTCCAGGTGCTCCAGGATTCGCTTCAGTGAGGTGGCGAGTTCGCGGCGGCGTTCGCTGTCGAGTTCCTTCACCACGAACGCCTCCTGCCGGTTGAACTGCGGGAACAGCTCCCGCATCAGCCGGTCCCCTGTCGCGGTGAGCGCCAGCATCACCCGGCGGCCGTCCGTGGGATGGGGGAAGCGCCGCAGGTGCCGGTAGGACTCCAGCGTCTTGACCACGCCCGTGAGCGTGCCCTTGGAGATGCCCGCCTCGGCGGCGACGTGCCGGGGCTCGCTCTCGCCCCAGATCCACACCACCCACATCACCACGAACCCGGTCCAGGTCAGGCCTGTGTCCCGCAGCACCGTCTGCTCCAGGTGGTTGCGGATGGCCGAGGAGGCGCGGTAGATGTTCGACACCGCCCACATGGCCTCGGAATCGACGTTCAGGCCGCCCAGCCGCTGGCCGATCGCCTCCTCGGTCTGGCGCAACGTGTGGTGTCCCGTCATAGCGCGAAAGTGTAGTTCGGCAGCGAACGGTCGCGGATCAAGGACGGGACCAGACGATCCGGCCGTCGAACACGGTCAGCTCGACCGGCGCCACCACGACGTCCGCGGCGTCCGTCGCGCCGCTCACGCACAGGTCCGCCGCCTTGCCCTCGCTGATCGTGCCCTTCCACGCCTCGGCGAAGTCCTGCCGCGCCCCGGCGACCGTGTACGTGGCCAGCGCCTCCTCCAGCGTGATCCCCTCGCCGTCCCGCGCGACGAGCGCGGACACGCCCACCCGCCAGTCGGGGCCGGTCACCGGGGCGTCGGAGCTGCACGCGGTCAGCACGCCCGCGTCGATGGCCGACCTGGCCGGCCATTCCCGCTCGGCCGCCTCGGCGCCGAACATGTCCCGGGTCGTGTTGGACTCCATGGCCTGCAGCACCGGCTGCAGGTTGATCCCGTAGCCCAGCTCGCCGAGCGTGGCCAGGGCGGACTTGGAGGCGAACTGGCCGTGGATCACGTAGTGCCTGGCGTCCGGCCTGGGGTGTTCGCGGGCGATCGTCGCCAGCGCGTCCACCACGGCGTCGATGCCCCGGCTGCCCACCACGTGCACACCCGCCTGGAGCCCGGCCACGTGCACCAGGCGCAGGATCTCGTCCAGCTCGGCCACCTGCTCGGTCTCCGTCGCGCCGTGCGTGCACAGCGAGCCGTGCCCGCCCGAGGGGTACGCCTCGCGCATCCACGCGGTCTCCGTCGGCGGGATGCCGTCGGCGAACACCTTCACGCCGAGCAGGCGCAGCACCCGTTCGTCCACTCCGTCCAGGTCCTGGGGCAGGTCGGCGAGGTACGCCTGGGTGTCGGCCACGGACGCGCCGGACATGGGGCTGGGCAGGCCGAGCACGCTCACCCGCGCGGTCAGCTCGCCCGCGCGCGCGAGTTCCGCGTACGCCGAGAGGACTCCGGCACCCATCCCGCCCGCGAACGTCGACCCGCCGCCGGGGCCGAGCCCCGGCTCGGTGAAGCTGGTGATGCCGTACCCGTTCAGCTCGGCCACCACGTCGCGCAGCACCCGCGTCAGGCCGCCCGCCGGAGGCGGCACCAGGCGCTGCACCAGCCCCTGCTCGCCGTGGTGCAGCAACCCGTCGCCGTCCAGCCCGGCCAGTTCCAGCGCCTTGGAGTTCACCCAGGTGGTGTGGCCGGAGAAGTCCTGCAGCACCACGGGGTGGTGCGGCGCCACGTCGTCCAGGTCGGCCTTGCCCGGCATGCGGTGCTCGGCCAGGACGCCGGGGTTCCAGCCGGTCCCGCGGATCCACTCGCCGGGCCCGGCCTGCCGTACGGCGTCGGCGACCGTCTCGCGCACCTCGGCGATCGAGCCGAGCCCGACGTTCAGGCAGAGCGGCGGGCTGAGCAGAGCGTAGCCGCACGCGTGCAGGTGGGAGTCGTTGATGCCCGGCAGCACGACGCGGCCCCGCAGGTCGACCACTTCTGCGCCGGTCCACCCCGCGGCGTCGCCGACGTGCACGATCTTCCCGTCGCGCACCGCCAGCCCCGTCGCGTACGGCCGCGCCGGGTCCATCGTGAGCACGCGCCCGTTGACCAGTACCAGATCTGCAGTGTTGTCGGCGTTCACGAAGTTCACGAATCATCTCCCAAATATGCGCGCTTCAGCGCGGCGTCGGACTCGCGCAGCGGCGCGGGGTCGCCGCCGTACGTGATGGTTCCGTGTGCCATCACGTAGGCCGTGTCGGCCAGGGCCAGCGCCGCGTGCGCGAACTGCTCTACCAGTAGTACCGCGCAGCCGTCGTCGGCCAGCCCCCGGATCACCGGTAGCAGGCGGCGCACGATGCCCGGGGCGAGGCCCAGGGACATCTCGTCGAGCAGCAGCGCGGCCGGGCCGGTCAGGATGGCCCTGGCCAGGACCAGCATTTGCTGCTCGCCGCCGGACAGCAGTCCCGCCCGCACGTCGAGCCGTCGTTCCAGCTCGGGGAACAGCTCCACGGCGCGCGCGGGGTCGCCGACCAGCGTGATGTTCTCGCGGGTGGTGAGGGTGCCGAACACGGCGCGGCCCTGTTCCACGTGCGCCAGCCCGTACCGGGCCCGGCGGGTGCGCGGCCACTTGGTGAGCACCTGGCCGCCCAGCTCGATCTCGCCCTTGACGGCCGGGACGACGCCCGAGACCGCTTCGAGCAACGTCGTCTTGCCCGCGCCGTTGGGCCCGAGCAGCACCGTGACCCGGCCTTCGCCGGCGGTCAGCGTCACGTCCCTGACCACCGGCTGGCCGCCCCTGGCCACGCTCACGTCCCGCAACTGGAGATCCATTGGTCCTTCCTCCGGTCAGGTCGTGGGCTCTTCGCCCAGGTAGGCCCGCTGAACCCGGGGCTCGGCGAACACCTCGGCCGGTGGCCCGGCGGCGATCACCTCGCCGAAGTCGAGCACGGTCACGCCCGAGCACGCCGCCCTGACCAGGTCCAGGTCGTGCTCGATGAGCAGCACCGACGTGCCGTATCTGGAGGGCACCTGCCGCAGCCACGCGCCGAGCCGCTCGCTCTCCGAGTGCCCGAGCCCCGCGGCCGGTTCGTCGAGGACGGCGACGGCGGGGCGGGCCAGCAGCGTGCCCGCCACCTCCAGCAGCCGCCGCGTGCCCACGTCCAGCGCCGCGATCGGGTCGCCCGGCGCCACCGCCACCAGCCCGGCCAGCCCGTCGGCCAGCTCGGCGTCGCCGAGGGGCCGGCGGGAGGCGAAGCGCAGGTATTCGCGCACGGTCAGCCCCACGGGCACCCGGTCCTGCTGGAACGTCCTGCGCAGCCCGGCCCTGGCGCGCCGGTGCACGGCCAGCCCGGACACGTCCACGCCGCCGACCTCCACCGTGCCGCCGCCGGCGGGGACGAAGCCGCTGATCGCGTCGACGAGGGACGACTTGCCCGCGCCGTTCGGCCCGACCAGGCCGTGCACCTCTCCGGCGGGCACGGTGAGCGTGACGTCGTCGACGGCGACCACCTGCCCGTACCGCACGCTCACCCCGGTGATCCGCAACGCGTCCGGCGCGTCACGCGCCACCTCCGCGCGCGTTTCCGCAGGTGGCGGCGCGGGTGCGGCTGAGGGGGACGGTGCCGCGGCGGGGGAGTCGGGGGCGGTACGGGGACGGCGGCGCCGGTGGAGCACCGCGCGCAGGCCGTCGCTCATGCCGGACCCCTGCGTCATCGCCTGCATCGCGCCGACCGCGAACACCACGTTCGCCCACTGCTGCGGCACGTCGAACCGCCGCAGCAACTCGGCGACCACCACCCCGAGCGCGCCTCCGATGAGCGCTCCCTCGGCGTGATGAGCCCCCGCCATGATCGCCACCGCGTACGCGACCAGCGACTGGCCGGGATCGAAGTTCCGCGACACGACCATCGCGAGCTGCCCGGCGAGCAACGCGCCCGAGACGCCCGCGATGAACGCGCTGACGGCGAAGGCGCTCAGCTTGGCCCCGGGCACGCTGGTCCCGGCCGCCGCCGTGGCACGCTCGGACTCCCGCAGCGCCCGCCACGAGGCCCCGAGCCGGGTGCGCCGTACCAGGGCCAGCGCCACGGCCACCAGCGCGAACACCCCGCAGCAGAACAGGAAGTACTGCCGGTCCGAGCCGAGCCCGGCGGGCCGGCCGACCACGATGCCCTGGCTCACCCCGGGGAAGGAGTTGGCGGCCATGACGATGTCGATGGTGGCGGCGAAGCCGAGCGTGATGATCGCCAGATGGACGCCGCGCAGCCGCAGCGCGGGCAGGCCGATCAGCAGGCCGAACGGCACGGCGGCCAGGCCCGCGAGGGGCAGCCACACGTACAGGCCGCCGGGCACGCCCCACACGTTGAGCTGGGAGGTGGTCCAGGCGCCGATGGCGGCGAAGGCCATCTGGCACAGGGAGACCATTCCCGCCTGACCGGCCACCACGCCGAGGCTCTGCAGCAGCACCCCGGAGATCACCGCCGACATGGCGAGGAACACCCAGTAGAGCGGAAGCCCGGCGGCCAGCCCGTAGGCGAGCACCGACAGCACGACCGCGCCTCCGGCCCACCGCACGACGCCGCGCGCGGCGAAGGCGCGGATGCCGCCCTGCGCGGCGCGGGGCTCAGCGGCGATGCCCGTCTCCGGGGCGCCGGCCGGCGCGGACCGCGGGGCCGTCGATTCGTCAGCGGGACGCATCCCACACCTCCCTGCGCCGGCTCCACACGAGAATGAGCAGAATGGCCGCGAACGGCACCACGTCCCGGTACTGCTGCACCACCGACGACCCCGCGAGCACTCCTTCCAGCAGCCCGAGCGCGATCCCGCCCGCCAGCGCTCCGTCGAGCCGGCGCAGCCCGCCGAGCAGGGCCGCGGCGCACGCGGGCACGATGAGCATGCTCAGCGAGAGGATGTCGCTGGAGCGCACCGGCGCCACCAGCAGCAGCACCAGCGACGACAGCGCCCCCGCCAGCGCCCACACGGTGATCGTGAGCGCCTGGGTGCCGATGCCGAGCAGTTCGGTCGTGACGGGCCGCTCGGCCATGGCCCGCAGGCGCAGCCCGAGCGGCGTCCGGGTGAGGAGCAGGGACGTGCCCACGCCGATCACGACGGCGAGCAGGATGAGCACGACGGCCCCCTGCGTGACGACCACGCCGGCGACCGTGGCGACCCGCCCGGCGGCCGGGTTCGGCAGGACGCGCGGCTCGTCCCCGAACGCGATGTAGGCGAGCGCGATGATGCCGATGAGCTGCGCGATCGACACCGCGGTGCGCGTCTGCGGCCCGCTCTCGGCGAACCACCGCGTCATCACCGCGCCGCACCCGGCCGACACCAGCGCCCCCGCCGCCATCCCCGCCAGGGCGGCGGCCCAGTACGGCCATCCGATCCCGGCGAGCGCGGCCATCACGTACACGCCCGCCACGCCCGTGGCCGCGATGGCCAGGTTCACGGTCGCGGTCAGGCGGTACATGGCGGTGAGCAGGAGGCCGAGGGCGGCGAAGGTGCCGCCCGCGGCCAGCCCGGAGACCAGGCCCTGGAACATCAGCCGAGCGTCCCGGGGTACTTGACCCAGTCGGACGTGACGACCTGCCACTGCCCGTCCTTGAGCCGCACGATCTTCCCGGCCCGGTTGGACATGTGCTTGGCGGCCTGCCCGAACTCGTACGGGGTGCCGGTCATCGGCGTCTGGATCGGCTGGAGCGCCTTGAACGCCTCCCCGACCGACTGCCGCGTGATCGGGCCCTTGATGCTCTTCAGGACGTCCACGAAGTACGTGGCCGCCAGGTAGCCGCCCTGCCCGAACGAGGTGAGGGGCACGTTCTTGGCGGTCATCAGCGTGCGCCAGTCCTTGAGCGCGGCCGACTCGGCGTCGGTGAACGGCTCGAACTCGGCGTTGGCGTACATCCCGTCACCGTCCGCGCCCAGCGCCTTGCCCACGGCCTCGGTGTACGGGGCGGTGGTCATGAGCCAGTCGATCCCGGTGATGTCCTGCTGCTTGACCACCTTCATCCAGGCGATCGCCATCGGCTCGGTGCCGTTGTACAGGACCGCCTGGCAGCCCTCCTTCCTGGCCCGCAGCACGAACGGCGTCGGGTCGGAGTCCGGCTTGACCGTCCGGTCGTCGACGGTGAGCTTCTTGCCGGTGAGCGTGGTCCAGCTCTTGACGGCTCCGCCGTAGGCGTCGTTGGTGTTGCCGAGGATCGCCAGGAACATGCAGACCTTGTCCCGCTTGAGCACCTCGGAGGCGTAGTAGAGGTTGATGGCCATGTTCAGGTAGGGCCCGGTGTTCACGGGAGAGATCGCCGGCGACTCGAAACAGGTCGGGTCCACGCCGGTGCCCTGGATGGAGACGATGTTCGACTGCTGGTAGAAGGGCGCGTTGACGGCGCAGTCGAGCAGGCTGGCCGAGCCGACCAGCGCCACGACGCCCTGGTTGGTGACCACGTCCCTGGCCGCCTGGGCGGCCGCGGCAGGGTCGCCCTTGTCGTCGGCGCTGATGTATTCGATCTTCTGGCCGTTGACGCCGCCCTGCTCGTTCACCCGGTCGAAGACCGCCTTGGCGGCGGCGGAGGAGTCCGGGAACGTGACGGCTCCGCTCAGCGAGCTGACACCGCCCACCTTGATCGTGCCGGTGCCGCCGCCGGTGCCGCCGGGGGAGGCGGCCGAGGGCTCGTCGGACAGGCCGCACCCGGTGGCGGCGAGCGAGATCGCGAGCAGCAGGACGGCGAGTGCCCTCTTCGGAATCATGGGCGAGCCTCTCTGGGAATCGTGGAGGGATCGTAAGGCTCCAAACGACCTGTTTCAAGAGCTCGATTGATGAAGATCGTTCGGGTATGAAGGCAAGATGGAACAACCCCGCATGCAACTCGTGCTGTCCGAGAACTGGACGATGACCTCCGGCCGCGACCTGACCACGCTGGTCCGATGGGCGCGGGAGGCCGAGGACGCCGGGTTCGACTCGGTCATGATCAGCGAGCACATCGTGCTCGGCCCCGACGCGGGAGCACGGGGGCGGATGGCCAACCCGCGTGAGTACGCGCTGCCAGGCAACCAGGACCCCTACACGCCGTGGCCGTACTCGCTGAGCCTGCTGGCCGCCATCGCGTCGGTCACCTCCACGCTGCGCCTGTCCGCCACCGCGGTGCTCGCGCCGCTGCGGCACCCGCTCGCGCTCGCCCGCGAGCTCGGCACGCTGGACCTGCTGTCGGAGGGCCGGCTGATCGTGGTGCCCACCGTGAGCTGGAGCAGGGACGAGTACGCCGCGCTGGGCGTGCCGTTCGAACGCCGCGGCCGGCTGCTCGACGAGCACCTGGAGATCTGGGAACTGCTGTGGCGGGGCTCGCCGGTCTCCTACCACGGGGAGTACTACCGGTTCGACGAAGTGTACTTCGAGCCGAAGGCGTACCGGGAGAGCGGACCGGTGCTGTGGTTCGGCGGCGCCGGGGCGAGCGAGCACCTGGTGCGCAGGCTGGCGCGATGGGGGAGCGGCTTCAACCCGCTCGGCTACCCGCCGGAGGCGGACATGAAGGCGCTGGCCGAGGGCATGAGGGCGGCCGGACGCGACTTCGGCGAGCTGGAACTGGCCGGCGGCACCAGGGCGGTGTTCCCCGACGACACCTCGTGCGCCCCGCTCGGGCCCGCGCTGGAGCACATCCCGGCGCGCATGGCCGAGGGCTACACAACGTTCTGCATCAAGCCGTCGCAGTTCACCGACGACCCCGACAAGGTGGGGGACTTCTGCCGCGAGGTGATCCGCCGGGTCGCCGCGCTGACGTCGTGACGGCGGCTCCGCGTGGCCGGTCCCCTTCCGGTCACGCGGAGGTACGCTCGGTTCACCCGTGCGTTGTGGAGCGTGACGCGACGCTGGACAGGAAGGTCCTGGTGCGTTCGTGCCGGGGAGCCGCCAGAAGCTCGCGGGGCCGGCCCTGTTCGACGACCACGCCGTCGGCGAAGAAGGTCAGCCGGTCGCCGACCTCCCGGGCGAAGCCGATCTCGTGGGTCACCACGACCATCGTCATCCCGTCGGCGGCCAGTGCCTTCATGACCTCCAGGACCTCGTCCACCAACTCCGGGTCCAGCGCGGAGGTCGGCTCGTCGAACAGCATCAGCGCCGGGTTCATGGCCAGGGCCCTGGCGATCGCCACCCGCTGCTGCTGCCCGCCGGAGAGCTGGTGGGGCCGCTTGTGCGCGTGCTCGGCCAGGCCCACCCGGTCGAGGTGCTCCATGGCCACCGTCCGCGCCCGGTCCGCCGGGGTGCCGAGGACGTGGACGGGACCGCAGGCGACGTTCTCCGCCGCGCTCTGGTGGGCGAACAGGTTGAAGCGCTGGAACACCATGCCGATGTTCCTGCGGAAGGCGGCGAACTCCTTGGGCGTCCAGGGGTGGTACCTGCCGTCGCGCAGCGCGTGGCCGACCTCCTCGCCGAGCACCCGCAGGCTGCCGCCGAGCACCGGCTCCAGGCCGTTGAGGCAGCGCAGGAACGTGGACTTGCCCGACCCGGAGGGGCCGATGATGCAGCTCACCTCGCCCGAGGCCACGGTGAAGTCCACGCCGTTGAGCACCTGCACGTCGCCGTAGCTCATCCGGACGCCCGAGGCGCTCACGACGGCGTTCACGTGGCCACCTTCGGCATGAACTTGGCCGCCAGGCCGCCGCCGCGGACCAGCCGTACGGCCTCGGCGCCGAAGCGGCGTTCCAGCCTGCTCTGCAGGAAGGTGGCCACGGCGGTCATGAGCATGTACCACAGGCTCGCCACGATCAGCAGCTCCATGATCAGATTGTTGGCCTTGTAGATCTGGCTGGCGTTGGTCATCAGGTCGTGCCCGGCCACCACGTAGACCAGCGAGGTGGTCTTGAGCATGGAGATGAACTCGTTGCCGGTCGGCGGGATGATGATGCGCAGCGCCTGCGGCAGCACGATGACCCGCATTCTCTTGGCCGGGGTCATGCCCAGCGCGTACGCCGCCTCGGTCTGGCCGTGGTCGACGGCCTGGATGCCGGCGCGCACGGTCTCGGCGAAGTAGGCCGCGAGGTTCAGCCCGAGCCCCAGCATGGCCGAGGTGAAGCCGGTCATCACCTCGTTGGTGTCCCACTTGACGCCGATGCTCGTGAACGGGATCTTGAGCACCAGTTCCGGGAACAGGAAGGCGAGGTTGTACCAGAAGATGAGCTGCACGAGCACCGGCGTGCCGCGGAAGAACCAGATGTAGAACGTGGCCAGCCTGCTCAGCACCGGGTTGTGCGACAGCCGCATGATGGCGATCGCCACGCCGAGCACCAGCCCGAGCACCGTCGCCAGCACCGAGATCTCGATGGTGACCCAGACCCCGTCGAGGATGCGGCCGTTGAACAGGTACTCGGCGACCTTGCCCCAGTTCAGGTGGGGGTTGACCACGAGCAGGTAGACCAGCCAGCCCACGACCGCCAGCGCGACGGCCCCGGCCAGCCAGCGGCCCCAGTGCCAGGTCCGGACGACGGGGACGGGCGTTCCCGACGCGCCGGTGATCGGTTCGGTGCGCACGGTCACTTACCGCCGTTGACCACGGCGGACTGGACGGCCAGCTTCTCCAGGTTCCAGGCCTTGAGCAGCTTGGCGTACTCACCGCTCTGGATGAGCGAGTCGAGCGCGCCCTTCACGGACTCGATCAGCACCTTGTTGTCAGGCTTCATCCCGATTCCCCACGGGCTCTCGGTGCCGTCCAGCGGGACGGCGTCGACCGCGAGCTTGGGGTCGGCGGCCTTGCTCGCGGCCACCACGAAGTCGGTGAGGCTCGCCTGCGCGCGGCCGCCGCTGACCTGGAGCAGAGCCTCCTGGTCACCGGGGAACTTCAGCACGTTCACGCTCTTGCCGCCGCTCTTCTCGCAGTCGGCGGCGTAGTCCTCGGCCAGTTCCATCGAGGAGCCGTTGTCGACGACGGAGACCGTCTTGCCGCACAGGTCCTTCGGCCCGGTGATGCCGGCCGGGTTGCCTGACTTGACCAGCATTCCCGCCCCGGCCCGCACGTAGTCGACGAAGGTGACCTGGCCCTGTCGCTCGGGGGTGTCGGTCATGGAGGAGATGACGAAGTCGTAGCGGCCGGTGAGCACACCGGGGATCTGGGAGTTGAACTCCTCGTCGGTGATGGTGACCTTGACGCCGAGCTTCCTGGCGATGGCCCTGGCCAGGGCCGGGTCGAAGCCGATCGCCGTCTTGCCGTCGCTGGCGAACAGCTCCATCGGCGGGTACCCCATGGACGAGACGACCTTGAGGACGCCGCCCTTCAGGCTCGGCGCCGCCTTGGCCGCGAGGTCCTTGTCCGGGGTGATGGCGTTGATGACGTCGGCCGCCTTCTCCTCGGTGGGAGCCGGGTCGAGGACGACGTTCGCCGGTGCGGCCGAGCCCGTCCCGGCGGAGGTGTTGTCGTCGTCCAGGGACTGGCCGCCGCAGGCGGCGGTGGCGGCCAGGAGCGCGCCGGCGGCGAGCGTGGTGAGGATCCGGGTGTTCAACGGGGGCTCCTTCAGATTCGCCGCCAGCGGACTTCGCCGCCGACGACGGTGGTCATGACCTTGGTGCGCAGCACCGCGTCCGGCGACTCCACGAAGGGGTCGGTGTCCACCGCGATGAAGTCGGCGAGCTTGCCGGGCGCGAGGACCCCCTTGTGGTCGTCCTCGCCCGCGGCGTAGGCGGCGCCGAGGGTGTGCGCGGTGAGGGCTTCTCCCATGCTCAGCCGCTCCTCGGGCTGCCAGCCGCCCGCCGGCGTGCCGTCGGTGCGGGTACGGGTGACGGCCGCGTACAGCGCGGGGAAGGGGTTGGGGTGCTCGACGGGGGCGTCGGAGCCGAAGGCCAGCGCGACGCCGACGTTCAGCATCCCGCGCCAGGCGTAGGAGGCCAGGTCGTGGCCTGCCAGCAGGGAGTCGACGAGATCGATGTCGCTGGTGCAGTGCACGGGCTGCATCGAGGCGACGATGCCGAGCCTGGCCATTCGCGCCAGGTCGGCGGGCCGCAGGTGCTGGGCGTGCTCGATGCGGTGCCGCAGCCCTTCCCTGCGGCCGATGGCCTCGTAGGCGTCGATGACCAGGTGGTTGGCCTGGTCGCCGATCGCGTGCGTGGCCACCGCGATCCCCGCGTCCGCGGCTCTGGCGACCAGCTTGACCAGGTTCTCGTACGGGGTGACGGCGATGCCCGCGTTGCTCTGCTCGCCGGCGAAAGGTTCGCTCATGTGGCAGGTGTGCGAGCCCAGCGCGCCGTCACTGAAGATCTTCACGGGTCCGGTGCGGAACCAGTCGTCGCCCTGCCCGGTACGCCGGCCCTCGGCGATGGCCGCCTCCAGGTGGATCGCCGGGATGGCCTTGTGCACGCGCAGCTTCAGCTCGCCGGCCTCCCGCAGCGCCAGGTAGGCGGCGCGGCAGTCCTCGCCGTCGATGTCGTGCACGCTGGTCAGGCCGAGCGCGAGCAGTTCCTCCTGCGCGGCGCGGAGCTGGTCGCGCAGGTCGGCGGAGACCATGCGGTCGCGTAGCGGGTAGGAGGCCGACTCGCGCAGGATTCCCGTGGGTTCCCCGCTCGCGTCCCTGACGATCTCGCCGCCCACCGGGTCCGGGGTCGAGGCGTCGATGCCGACCAGCCGCAGGGCCGCGGAGTTGGCCCACACCGTGTGGCCGTCCACGCTGGGCAGCGCGACCGGCAGGTCCGGGCAGACCGAGTCCAGCGCGTATCGGTCCGGCTGCGCGGGCGGATCCCAGGTGTTGCTGTTCCACCGGCCGCCGAACAGCCAGGCGCCCGGCCGCAGCCGGGCCGCGTGCGCGGCCACCCGGGCGAGGGCGTCGTCCAGGGAGCGCACGTCGCGCAGGTCCACCGCGTCCAAACTCTGGGCGTACTGCGCCGTGTGGATGTGGGCGTCGTAGAGACCGGGGAGCACCGCGGCGCCCTCAAGGTCGATCAGCTCCGCCCCCGGGCCGGCGGCCTCACGCACCTCGGCCTCCGTGCCGACCGCCAGCAACCGTTCGCCTTCCACGGCCATGGCCTGGGCCAACGGGGTGCCGCGATGTCCGGTGTGGATGGCGGCGTTGCGGTAAACACGCATGCTCATGTGCCTCTCAGGGGGGCTCGTAGGGAACGGTGGCCATCACTGTAGGAGTGGCGCAAAGAAGTATGAAGCGATATAAACACGACTTTTAGCCACGCTGAGAGCAAGGAAATCTGATGCTGAAGCCAGAACACCTACGCACACTGGTGGAGGTGGTGCAGCTCGGATCCTTCGCCGCCGCGGCCAACCGGCTCGGATACACCTCCTCGGCCGTCTCCCAGCAGATGGCCGCGCTGGAGCGGACGACGGGCGTGAAGCTGTTCGAGCGCTCCGCCCACAGCGTGCTGCCGACCAGCGCCGCCGAGGTGCTGGCCGGGCACGCGAAGGTCGTGCTCATGGACATCGAGCGCATGGTCGCCACCGTCCAGGCCGTGCACAGGAACAGCGGGCGCCGGATCCATGTCGGCATCTTCCCCAGCTTCGCCGGCGTGCTGACCGACGCCCTGCGGGGGATGGACCCCGAGGAACGCGCCGGCATCAGGGTCTCCGTCGCGGAGTGCTCTCAGCTCATTCCCCGCCTCGGCGCCGGTGGCGAGATGGACGCGGCGATCGTCTACCAGGTGGCGAACTCCGGCCTGTCGTGGCCCTCGGCGCTGAGCCGGCGCTGGATCGCCGAGGACCGCTACAAGGTCGTCCTGCCGCGGGACTGGTGCCACCTGGAGCCCTACCGGGTCGAGCAGCTCGTCGACCTGCCGTGGATCATGCACCACCCGGCCAGCGGCGACGCCTCCTTCTTCGACGGCGTGTTCGCCCGCTGGGGCCTGAATCCCCGGGTGGTCTGCCACTCCGACGACTTCAAGATCACCATGGCCATGATCGGGGCGGGGATGGGGGCGGCGCTCGTCCCCGACCTCGCGCTGCGCGGGCACGGCCCGGACGTCGTGGTCGCCGACGTGCCGTGGCTGAACACCAGCCGCAGCATCTTCAGCCTCGTCCGCCCCGACCGTGAGACCATCCGCCTGCGGTCGCTGCTGGACGCGCTGACGGTGTGACCGGCGAGCGGCGGCGACTGGACGGGCATCGGGGGATATGTCAGCATTTGCCGGATTGTGTGCGGCCGGTGACGACCCGTCGCGCCTCACCGGCAGGCGTCCGGTCCGCCGGACGGACGTCAGGAGGTCCTCGCCCGTGTCGATCCCGTTGACCGCATCCGCCGCGTCGGCCGCCGACCGGGAGGCGGCGATCGCCACGTCCGCCGAGGCCATCCGGCTGCACCGTGAGCACAACATCCTCATCGAGTCCGGCGCCGAGCGGGTCATCGACCGGCTCGCCCGCCGCGACCGGCCGGCGCCCGCCACGCCGCCCGCGCTGTGGGCCTGGACGTTCGTGGTCAAGGACATGATCGATGTCGCCGGCCTGCGCACGACCCGCGGCTCGGTCCTGTACGGGAGCGAGGAGGCGGTCACCACCGCGCCGTGCGTCGAGAAACTGGAGCGCGCCGGGGCGCTGCTGGTCGGCAAGGCGAACCAGCACGAGTTCGCCTGGGGCGTCACCAGCCAGAACCCGCACTGGGGAGACGTGGGCAACCCGCGCCACGCGCACCTGACCTCCGGCGGGTCGAGCGGCGGCACGGCGGCGGCGATCGCGGCGGGAATCGCCCGGTTCGGGCTCGGCACGGACACCGGCGGCTCGGTGCGGATCCCGGCGGCCTGCTGCGGCGTGGTGGGGCTGCGCCCCCGGGCCGGGGCCGTGCCCGGCGAGGGCGTCGCGCCTCTCGCGCCGATGTTCGACGTGGTCGGGCCGATGGCGGGATCGGTCGCCGACTGCGCGCGCGTGTGGCGGGCGCTCACCGGGGAGGCCGCCGAGCCGCCGCGCTCGCTGTCGGGGCTGGTCGTCGGCGTCGCCGACGGGTGCGCGCAGGCCGGACGGTTCGCGGACCTGGGTGCCGAGGTCCGCGAGATCGCTCTGCCGCAGGAGATCCTCACCCCGTACTGGACGATCATGGGCGCGCAGGCGCGGCGCACCCACGAAGCCACGTATCCGAGGAACGCCGCGGCCTACAGCGACGGCGTGCGGCGGAAGCTGGACGGCGCCGCCGGGGTCGGTCACCGGGAGTACCGC
The DNA here is from genome assembly GCF_014205275.1 of Sphaerisporangium siamense. Taxonomy (NCBI): domain Bacteria; kingdom Bacillati; phylum Actinomycetota; class Actinomycetes; order Streptosporangiales; family Streptosporangiaceae; genus Sphaerisporangium; species Sphaerisporangium siamense. Next base: position 77,335 of record NZ_JACHND010000001.1, on the reverse strand, counting down.
GGGGCCGTCGAGGAGCTTTCGGCGCTCCGGACGGGGTTCTCGGCTGACATGTCCGGCATCGACCTTCTGGTCACCCCGACACTCGGCGGCCCCGCGCCTCGGGTCGGGTGCGACGAGGCCGCGATCCGCGGGGAGGTCGGCCGGATCACCGCCGTCGTGTCCGCGCTCGGCCTGCCCGCCCTCGCCATCGGGGACCTGCAGATCGTGGGGCGCAGTGAGACCGACGTGCTGCGCGCGGGCCTCTGCTGGGAGGCCGCCGGAGGAGGGATCCCGGCGCCGCGCTGAACGTCAGGGGCGCGACAGGCTCCACGGGTCCACCGGGACGACGCCGGTGCAGTGGCCGGAGTGGTCGAGGAGACGCCCGTAGAGCTTCGACTGCCTCAGCACGATCTGCCGGTCGGCGACGCTGACGTGCGGGAACCGCTCCTCAAGGCGCACGACCAGCGCGTGCAGGTCGGAGACCCCGTGCAGGCCGACGGTGAGCAGCATGTTGCGCGCCCCCGCGAGCGCCGCGCACGTGCGGGTCTCCGGCCAGCCGAGCAGCACTCTGCCCGTCTCCTCCAGCAGCCCGTCCGGCATCCGGAGCCACAGCACAGCCGAGGAGTGCCAGCCCGCGTGCGCGCGCGCCAGGTCGCACCGGAAGTCGATGTCGCCGGTCGCGACCAGGCGTGACAGCCTGCGTTGCACCGTGCGCTCGGACGTGCCGACGGCTCCGGCGAGTTCGGAGTAGCCGGCGCGGCCGTCCATGCCCAGGGCCTTGAACAGCCGCCTGTCGATCTCGTCCATCTGCCGGGTGCTCGCCGGCGCCGCGTGCCGCCTGGCCAGCGCGTCGGCGGACCGGGCCGGCAGCACGCGCAGCCGCCAGCGGCACGAGGTCTCGAAGACGCGGGTGGCGACATGGGCGCGCACCTTCGCCACGCCGGGCACCCGCGGCAGGTCCGTGAGCAGGTAGTGCGCCAGGGCCGGCATCGAGGCGGCGACGGCGATCGCGAACAGGTCGTGATCGGAGGCGACGTGCTGAACGGTGATGAGATGTCCCTCCCCGGCGAGGGTCTCGGCGACCTCGACCGCGGCGCCCGGCTCGCAGTCGATCTCCAGGAACGTCATGCTCATCGCGTCCGTCAGGCGCGGCCCGAGGGCGACGGTGGTCCATGCCTCGCCGTGGCTGTGCAGCCGTTGCCACCGCCGCGCCGCCGTCACCGGGTCCACGCCGATCGCCGCTCCGACCTCGGTCCAGCTCGCTCGCGGGTTGATCTGGAGGGCGTCGATGAGTTCCAGATCGGTCTCCGACAGTAACCGCTGAGGCTGGATGTCGGATTCCTGCACAGTCACTCCTTTAATGCCTGTTTGCTGCGTTTCGAGATCCGGATCACCTTATACCTGGATCCTTGTGCGGCGGTCGCCGGTTCATCCTCGCGCCCGGCTCCGCGCCCGGTTCGCCGCGAGGGAGAGGACGCCTGCGATGACTCTGACGGCTGACCGTGACAATGCCCAGGTGAACGCGCCGCGGCTGGTCGGCGTCCTGGGCGGCATGGGCCCGGCGGCCACCGTCGACTTCTACGGCAAGCTCGTGGAGGAGACCACCGCCACCTGCGATCAGGGCCATGTCCCCGTCGTCATCTGGGGCGACCCCCGAGTGCCCGACCGTTCCCTGAACCTGCTCGGGCGCGGCGAGGACCCGACCCCGTACCTGCGGCGCGGCATCGAGGCGCTGAAGCGGGCGGGATGCGAGGTGCTCGCCGTGCCGTGCAACACCGCCCACGCCTTCGTCCCCCGCCTGGCCGACGAGGCCGGGCTGGCGCTGGTGAGCATCGTCGAGGTCACGGCCGACACCCTCGCCGCCGACGGCGTCCGGACGGCCGGCGTGCTGGCCACCACCGGCACCCTGCGCGCGGGCCTGTACACCGACGCTCTGCGGCGGCGCGGCATGACGGTGATCGAGCCGGACGAGCCCGCCCAGCGGCAGGTCATGGCCGCCATCGCCGCCGTCAAGAGCGGCGGCGCCGAGCCGTCCCACCGGGAGGCCCTGGCGCGGATCGCCCATTCCCTCACGGACCAGGGCGCCGAGCGGGTCGTCATGGCCTGCACGGAGATCGTGCTGGCCCTGGACGCCTCCCTCGTCCCCGTCCCGGCCCTCGACCCGGCCCGCCTGCTGGCCCGCCGGGTCGCCGGCCTGGCGCTCGGTGCGGCATAAAGGCGAAAGTCATCGCTACATACGCCGTCAATATTGGTCAAATAGACTGTAGGCCCTGAAGGGGCTCGCATGTAGCATCCTCCGCTGTCGGGTGACATTCACCAAAGCCGACATGCTCACCCCCTATATCGGAGGGCACATGCGGAATGGCCGGTTAACACGCCGGACGTTCGTCAATTTGGTCGGTCGCGCCGGCGGCGTGGGAGCCGCGTACGGGACGATGGCGGCGATGGGGCTGCTGCCCGTGCCGGAGGCCTATGCCGGCCGACCTGACCTCGCCCGACGTGGCGGTGGGCGGGGCGTCAGGGTCGCGGTGATCGGCGCCGGCATTTCCGGCATGGTCGCCGCGCTCGAACTTTCGGCCGCCCATTATGAGGTGCGGGTATTCGAGGCGCAGGAGCGCGTCGGCGGCCGGATCAGGACCTACCGCGGCGGCGACACCGTTGTCGAGAATGATTCGGTCCAGCGCGTCGACTGGGACCGCGATCCGAGCCTTTACTTCAACGCGGGGCCCGCGCGTATACCGCACCACCATGAGGCGCTTCTCGGTTACTGCCATGACCTGGGAGTGCCTCTACAGGTGTTCGTCAACGACAACCGCAACGCCTATTTCCACGACGACGACGCGTTCGGCGGACGTCCGCAGCGCGCCCGCCGCGTGATCAACGACACGCGCGGGGCGGTCGCGGAACTCGCGGCACGCGCGCTCCGTCACGAGATGGACGGGGAGATGTCGGAGGAAGACCTCGCCCGGGTGCGTGACTTCCTCAAGAACTTCGGCACGCTGGACGAGAACTACCGGTACCGCGGGTCGTGGAGCTCCGGATACGCGGAGCCGCCGGGCGGGCCCACCCCGGGCCGCATCCTGGAGCCGCTCGGCCTCGCCGAGATCGCCAAAGGCTCGTGGCTGCCGTGGTTCACCATCTTCGCCGAGCGTTACGACCAGCAGTCGACCATCATGGAGCCGATCGGCGGCATGGACGCCGTCGCACGTGCCTTCTACCAGCGGACCCGACAGTTCATCACGCTCAACGCACAGGTGACGAAGTTCCAGCGGCTGGGATCCGGCGCTCGTGTCACCTGGCGCGACCGTGGCACACGACGCGTGCAGGCGTGGGAGGCCGATCACGTGATCGTGACGGTTCCCCTTCCGGTCGTCAACGCCATCGACAACGACTTCTCGCCCAAGGTGAAATCGGCCGTGGAAGCGGGCGGACGGCTCTACATACCCGGCGTCAAAATCGCCTTCCAGGCGGAGCGGCGGTGGTGGGAGCAGGATCACCGCATATACGGCGGCATCTCATGGACCGGCCGGGACATCACGCAGATGTGGTACCCGAGTTCCGGCATCCACGGCCGCAAAGGCATCCTCGTCGGCGCCTACATCTGGACGACCGCGATCGGGAATGCCTTCGCGGCGATGACGCCCGCGCAGCGCGCCGCCGCGGCGATCGCCGACGGCGAGCACCTGTTCCCCGGCTACGGCCGTCTGGTGCGGCGCCCCGTCTCCGTCGCATGGTCGAAGGTGCCGTTCCAGGGAGGAGCGTGGGTCGAATGGGGTAACGACCCGGACGCGCGCCGCGACGTCTACCCCGTTCTCCTGCCGCCGGACGGGCCGTACTGGTTCGCGGGCGAGCACATGAGCCACATCAACGGCTGGCAGGAAGGCTCCATCCGCGCCACGCATCACGTACTCCAGAGCATTCAGGCACGAACCGGCGCCACGCGAGCCGACACCGATTGACATGGGGCTCGTCCGGCGCTCCTCACCCCCGAGGCGTACGGACGCCGCATGACCCGGCAGCAGGGGCTGAAGATCGCTGGTAGCTTCCCGGCTGTGAGGACATCCGGACTGACCATACGCAACGGGAACCTGGACGACATCGAGGCGGTGCTCCGCTTCTGGGCCGAGGCGGCGGAGGGAACCGATCGGCACGACGACCCGGACAAGGTCGTCCGGCTCGTCGAGCGCGACCCCGAAGCATTGCTGGTCGCCGAGCTGGAGGGGCGGATGGTCGGCACCCTCATCGCCGGGTGGGACGGCTGGCGCGCCCACCTCTACCGGCTCGCCGTGGATCCCGGTCATCGGCGCATGGGCATCGGCTCGCGGCTCATCGAGGCGGCCGAGGCGCGGTTCAGGACGTTCGGCGCCTTCCGCGCCGACGCGATGGTCCTCCACGACAACACCCTCGCCCACCACGCCTGGTCGGCGTCCGGCTACGCCCGCCAGCCCCAGTGGGGCCGCTGGGTGAAGCCCCTGGACTGACCTCGGCGGTGTGAGATCGTCCCGATTCGAGCGGTCGGCGTGGCGACGTGGATTCGTCAGGGCGGGGCGAGGCGCAGGACCTCCTCGCGGATCTCGGGCGTCAGGCCGGCTTGGAGGAGACCGTTGTCGATGGCGGGCTCGCAGCTCATGATGATCGTCACCGCGGCGGGCGGCCCCTGCGGATAGTCGAACACGAGACGGACGCTGCGTTCCTGGGAGCCGTGTATGCCCTGGCAACCGTTCTGGCTTGGCCTGGTGTCCAGAGAGTTCAGCGCCGCGGCCAGCGCGCGGGCGACGTCCCTGCCGTGCCGTCTCCGGTACGGGGGGCGGTTGTAGACGGCGTCCCTGCACACGGTGACCCGCCCAGGTCGTCCGGGAACGACCGTATTCTCCTGGCCGCGCCGGTTACCGGGGCCCCGGCAGGGGTCGTCCGGCGGCACGGGGCGCCAGACGCCGTTCCTGTAGGCGGTGGTGATCGCGGGCCCGAGGTAGGCGTGGCTGACGGCCGTGCCGTTCGTGGTCCGCACGCAGTGGTTGACCTCTTCGGCGCTGCCCACCCACAGGGCGCGGCCGTCGGGGTAGGCGAACCGGACGAGGTAGTTGGTCATCGGTCCTCCCATCAGCGTGCACGCACGGCTCACCTCGGGGCCGGCGACCGGGAGGTAGGCGAGGTCGCGGGCCATCGCCGCCGCCTGGCCGGTCAGCGTCCGTGAACCGGCGAGCCGCTCGCCGCCCGGCCGCGTGTTGTCCCCGGGGTAGGCGCAGATGAGGGCCGCCACCGGCGAGCCGGGAACGAGCGACTCCGCCGCGCCGTCGACGCGGGCGGCGGCGGGAACCCAGCCGCCGATCTCGACGCTGTCCCAGCGTTGCGGGCACGTGGACGGCACGGGCGGCGACCTGTCGGGCGAGGACGCCGACACCGTCACGGCCACCGCGCACACCCCGGCCACCATGAGGCCGAGGCCGATCAACCGGGAAACCTTCACAGCTTGTAGACGTCGATTCCCCGTGGCCGGTTCGCGGGCATCGGAGCCGCGATCGGCCGGCCTCGGAGGGGACGCCGCCGGAAGTGGTGCGTGGCCGTCGAACTCTGGGGATGGCAGGCGACGCTCGCCGAGACGCTGCACCGGCTGTCCGAAGGGTCCGAGGTGGTCGCCGTAGGACGGCATGACTACGCCGAGGACGGCTTCGAGTACGCGGTCGAAGGAAATGTCGTCACCGGCTTCACGCCCCAGAGTCCGGGCAGCCGGTGGGGCCGCGAGCCGGATCGGCTCAACGAGCTCATGCGCCGGGTCGGCCTGTCGCCCGAGGAACCGGACGACGAGCAATGGGACGGCTGCTCGGCGCGGGCGCCGCGCTGGCGGCTGGGAGCGCGGTACCGGCCGGGGGCGGCGAGGCCGCCGCGGCGGGCACGATGGGGGGTGTGAACGTCCCCCGGCGCGACAGCCCGCTGCCCATCATCCCCATCCCGCCGCAGGTGAAAGCGACGGAAGGGCTCGCGCCGCTGCCCGACGCGCACCTGTGGTACTGGGACACCGGCGGTTCCGGCGTGCCGATCGTCTTTCTGCACCCGGCGTCGGGCAGCGTGGAGAGCTGGCCGTACCAGCAGCCGTTCTTCGCGAGGAAGGGCTTCCGGGTGATCGCCTACTCGCGGCGCGGCTTCTACCGGTCGGACAGCGGGCCGGCGGACAGGCCCGGCACGGGCGCGGATGACCTGCGGCTGCTGCTGGACCACTTGCGCGTGGACCGCTTCCACGGGGTGGGCGTCGCGGCCGGGGGCGGGCACCTGCTGGACTTCGCCCTGTCGTACCCGGAACGGCTGCGCGGCATGGTGATCAGCGGCAGCCTGACCGGCCTCCAGGAACCGGCGTACCGGGAGACGCTCGCGCGGCTGCGCCCGGAGGGGTTCTTCGGCATGCCGGCCGACTTCATCGAACTCGGCCCGGCGTACCGGGCCGCGAACCCCGAGGGCGTCCAGCAGTGGCTGGAGTTCCACCACCGCGCCGTGACCACGTCCATCTCGCAGGCGTCCTGAACAAGCCCATGTGGCCGGACCTCGAACGCCTCCGCGTCCGCACGCTGCTGGCCTGGGGCGACGCCGACCTCTACAGCCCGCCCAGCGTGCAGCGCATGCTGGCCGCACACCTCCCCCGCGTGGAGACACTCGTCGTGAACGAGTCCGGCCACGCCCCCCAATGGGAACGCCCGGACATCTTCAACCCCGCCCTTCTGAACTTCTTCCGCAAGACTCCCCACCAGCCCGCCACGTCCGCCCCTGTGGAGTCGCTCGCGCAAACCCCTGGCGGTTCCGCACCGAACTTGGAGGTGCCGGCCGCGAGTCCAGATCATCACCCCCGTCCAGGTTGTGCGGACCCGCCGTAGAAATCGTCCTCCGCTCCGCTCCGGGCTGTTCTTCCCAGGGGCCCGCCCCTTCGACCCCGAGCATCCGTCCGCGGTATCGGACGCTACCGCGGACGACCGCGGCGCGTTCTCCTTGAGGATCACGCACGAGACCTCGGCCTAGATAACACGCCCAAAATGGGACGAAAATCCACAGAGCGTGTCAGCGGGCCTCGGGTCGTGTTCTCGACGTCGATTCGGCGACCCGTACATGTAACTCTCGTGAATCCCGGGGCGATACAAAACTGGCATAGGTGTTGGTGCGGTCGATCGGTTGTCCATGAGAGTTCAGCGCCGTCAGGGGGGAACATGGGCAGAGGTAAGGTCATCGCCGGCTTCGTTGCGACTGCGGTGCTGTTCTTTCTCATAGGATGGTTCGGTCGCATGGAGTACTTGAGATATGAGCTCAGGGAGGCGCTTGGAGGAGAAAGCGAAAGTTTGGCTGTACCGGCCGAGACGCGGCCGCCCGCGGTGCCCAGTCCTGCGGACACCACCGCCGTGGGCAATGCCACTCCTTCTGTAGGCCAAATATTCCAGATCGGTGACCTGAAGATCAAGACGGTCAAGGTGGTCACCGGCGCCAGGTCTGAGAGGGGTACATGGGACACCGTCGTCACCACGCAGGGACAATTGATTGTCGCGTACTTCAAGGCGAAGAACGTCGGTAAGTCTCCATCGGACATCGGGGCCACGGGTATCCCCACGGCCAAGCTCGTGACCGGTGACGGCACCACTTTCGAGCCCAAGGGTTGGACTATGCCGGGGGAGCAGAACCTGAATCCCGGTGTCACAGAGAACAACATTCGCGTGGTCTGGGACGTCGCGAAAGAGATCAGGCCCAGCGAGATAAATATCGATGTCGATGGATCGGTTATCGCCGTGCAGGTCGGTTGACGTGTTCCTGTAGGGCCTTACCGGCACACGACCCGCTGCTGTGAGCCACCAGCATTTTCGTCCGATCTCAGCCATGGCGGACGGTCTCCTGGAGCACGCGTTGGTGGTCTGCTCCGGATGGTGAGGGGGCGACACAGGATGTCGGCGCCTTCGACGGCGTCCTACTGGTCCGGTCACCCACAGCAACCCGTTCTCTTGTCTATTGCGGTCAGGAAGTGACCGCTATGGGGCCTAGCGTGGAGGAAGAAGCGGAGGACAGCCAGGGAAGGCGGAGGGCATGAGCATCAGTGAGCAGAGCGCGCGGGTGGAGTTTTCGGTGATCGACGGGGAGCGGGCCGATCTGCTGGCCATGCTGGAGAAGCATCGGCACTTTTTGCGGTTCACGACGCGGGGGCTCAGTGATGAGGAGGCCGGGCGGCGGACGACCGCGAGTGAGTTGTGTCTTGGAGGGCTCATCAAGCATGTGGCGGCCGTCGAGCGGAATTGGGCCGACTTCATCGTGGAGGGGCGGTGGGCGATCGAGGACTTCACGGCGATGACCGAGGAGGACTGGGCGCGGCGGGCGGACGAGTTCCGGATGCTGCCAGGGGAGACGCTGGCCGGAATTCTGGAGGACTACGCCGAGGTCGCACGTCGGACCGACGAGCTGGTCGCCACGGTCCCGGACCTGAACGTCGCGCTCCCGCTGCCGAAGGCCCCCTGGTTCCAGGAGGAGACGTGGACGGCCCGCCGCGCTTTCCTGCACATCATCGCCGAGACCGCCCAGCACGCCGGCCACGCCGACATCCTCCGCGAGTCCCTGGACGGCGCCAAGACCATGGGCTGACGCCTGTTCCTTGGTGCTGTGGTCAGTTTTGGAGGAGCCAGTCGGGGGGATCGGTTTCCGTTAGTTCGCGCCAGGTCTGGGTCACCTCGGTGGGGTGGGTGCGGTGGAGGTCGTGGAGCCTTTGGGCCGCGGCTTCCGCCATGGGCTCGTGGCCTCGGTCGAGGGCGATCGTCAGTGTGCTGATCAACAGGGTGGCGCGTTCGCGGGGGTCGGGGATCGGGGCCAGCTTGTCCCCGGTCAGGTAGCACCTGAAGAGGTCCAGCGAGAAGCGGTCCGGGTGGGTCTCCATCAAGGGCTCGTAGATGCCGATCGCCCGGCGCAGGACCGCCACGGCCTCGTCACGCCGTCCCAGCTCGCCCGCCAGGTCCGCCACGTTGTTGAGCAGGCCGGCGAGGCGGTGCAGGTGCGCGTCCGGGTTGGCCGCGGCCTGGGGCTCGTAGACGTGGACGGCGCGCAGGACGACGGCCAGCCCCTCATCGAGCCGTCCGAGCTCGCGAAGAGGCGCCGACAGGTTGTTGAGCGCGGCGGCGAGGTGGTGCAGGTGGGCGTCCGGGGCGGCCTCGGCGAGGCGCTCGCAGACCTGGACGGCCCGCTGCCCGGCCACCAGAGCCTCCTCGTACCGGCTGAGCAGGTAGAGCCGGGTGGTGAGGTTGTTGAGGGAATAGGCGAGACCGGGCAGGTACGCCGCCGGGTCGGTCTCCGCCAGGCGTTCGTAGGTCCGGGTGGCGCGTTCGGCCGGGGCCAGGGCCTCCTCGTGCCGTCCCAGCTCGCCCAGCCGGATCGACAGGTTGGACAGCGAACCGGCGAGGTCGGGCAGGTGGGCGTCGGGGTCGGTTCCCGCCAGCCGCTCGCGGATCTCGACCGCGCGCAGGATGGCGGCCAGGCCCTCCTCGTACCGCCCCAGCTCGCCCAGGTGGATCGACAGGTTGTTGAGCGAGGCGGCGAGGTCGGGCAGGTGGGCGTCCGGGGCGCTCTCGGCGAGCCGCTCATGGATCGCGTTGGCGCGCCGGCTGGTGATCAGGCCCTCCTCGTACCGTCCGAGCGAGGCCAGAATGTTGGACATGCTGGTCAGCGAGTTGGCGAGCGCGGAGGAGGAGGCGGCGTCCGGGTCGGTTCCCACGAGGCGCTCGCGGATCTCCACGGTGCGCCGGATGGTGGCCAGACCCTCCTCGTGCCGTCCCAGATGGCCGAGAAGGTTCGACTGATTGTTCAGCGCGTCGGCGAACGCCGCGAGGTGGACGTGATCTTCGGCCAGACGCTGGTAGATGGAGGCGGCGCGCCGGTTCGCCGCCAGGCCCTCCTCGCTCCGGCCCGCCGCGCCCAGCCGGACCGACAGCTTGTTGAGGACGTTGGCGAGGATGGGCAGGTACGTGTCGGGCGCGCTCGCGGCGAGGCGTTCGAACATGCCGGCGAGGGACGACGTGATGTCCACGGCGAAACCGCTCAGGGCGCGGGTCCGCTGCGGCAGCAGGTCCGCCAGCGCGGTCGCCTCCAGCAGGGGGAGGCCCGTGTCGCGGAGCAGGGCCGTCAGGCCGGAGAGCAGCACGGTGGGGTCTTCGCTCTGGGTGGCGACGCGCATCGCGATCGCCGCCACCGCGGGCTGGGCGGCGATCATCGCCACCACCTCGGGGAGGATCTCGTGGTGGCGGACCCAGGCGCGGGCGAGCACGGTCAGCGCCTGGAAGTCCTGGTCGGGTGAGGTGTGCCCGGCCAACTGGCGTAACCAGCCCGGGCACTCGCTCACCATCGAGGCGACCAGGTGTTCCGCCAGGCGGTCGGGCTGCAGCGGGCTCCAGTAGGCGTTGTGAGCGGCGGAGTCGACCGGCCCGCCGTCGTGCCACCCGCCTGGCGAGGGACCGCCGGAAGGGGATGCCGGTGACGGCGGAGTCGCCCGGAACCGGTCCGGTGCGGGGGTTCCCGCGGGCGGGTAGAGGTCGCGGAGCCACCGGGCCAGCGCGAGCCGCACGTCCTCGCTCTGGTCTCCCAGCCGGGGCACCTGTTCCAGCAGGGCCACCGCCTGGTCTTCTCCCGAGGCTCCGCACAGCGTGGCCACGGCCACCGCCCGCCGCAGCGTCAGGTCCGTCAACGTCAGCCCGTGGTGACGCGCGCTGTTCCTCCAGTACCGGCGCTCATGGCGCAGGATGACCTCCTCCACCGGTCCGCCGGGACCGACCCCTTCCCCGGGTTCCACCGGTGGGTCCGGGGGCCGCGGGGAGTTCACCGGGCCGCGGGTCCCGGTCGCCGGCTCCGGTTCCGCGTCCTCGCCTAGCAGGGCGGCCAGCGCGTTCATCTGCAGGCTGAGCGCGGCGCCCGGACCGGTGAACCGTCCCGCCGCCCGGTCGTCGAGGGGCGGAACGGCGGACGGCGGGTGGTGCGGCCAGCCCATGGTCGTGAGCGCGGCGTCCAGGTCGGCGAGGGCCTCGTCGTAGGCCACGGGCACGGCGCCGGGCTCGGTCTCCAAGGGGGCGAGCTCTTCCACGAGCGCGCCGTCCAGCACCTGTTCCAGCAGGCCGTCCGACTCCATCAGCCGCTGCCACCAGTCGCCCGCGCTGCGGGCCAGCAGCAGCACCCGCACCGTCGCCCCGGCCGCGGCGGCCCGATGGGCGAGGCCCACCACCTCCGCGACGACGTCGGGCCGCGTCTCGGCGTAGTCCAGCACCACCAGGACGGGACCGTCCGGCCGTTCCAGCGCCCGCGACCGCCCGTGCCCGCCTCCGGCGGGCCGGTCGTTCCACCAGGTGGTGAACCACCGCTCCTCCACACGCGGCCCCGGGTCCGGGGTCTGCTCCAGGCGCTGGCACAGCTCTTCGGCCAGGCGGGTCTTGCCCTGACCGCCGGGGCCGGTCAGCAGCCGCACCCGCAGCCCGCCTCCATCGCACCACCGCGTCAGCGACACCAGCTCCCTGACCCGGGAGCGGAACCGCACCGTCTGCGCGTCCGCCCGCAGCAGGTACGCGGGCGAGGACGCCGCCACCCGGGGCGGCCCGGCGAACTCCACCGACTCCAGCACCGCCCCGGGCCCCAGCGCCTCGCGGAACCCCGGCTCGGCCCACAGCAGCGAGACCGGCTCGGCCACCAGCCGCCGCGCCCGCCAGGCCGGCGGGTCCGCCACGATCACCCCGATCAGCAGCTCACCGGCCCACAGCGCCGCCCCCGACATCCCCTGCCAGCCACCCCGCTCGGGCACCTGGTCGTCGGCGCTCACGTGCAACCGCCCGCCCAGCAGCCCGGTCCCGGCGTTGACCCTCCCGGTGAACCGCTCGGTGTCACGCGTCCCGGCGTCCGGCCCGTGGGTCTGCGCCATCGCCCGCGGGAACCCGATGGCCTCGCAGGCGACCTTCCCGGTGGCCGAGGCCACCTGCCCCCACCGCACCGGCCCGGCCCGCGACCCCTGCGGATCCACCACCCGCAGCAGCGCCGCGTCCAGCCGATCGGTCCCCGCCCACGCCACCTCGCACGGCCGGGCCCGATCGTCCTCCAGGGAGCGGACGGCCAACCCCCGCGCCGCACGCCCGGAGGCCGCGTCCACGACCACGTGCCGGGCGGTCAGCACCAGCCCATCGCCGACCAGGCACCCGGATCCGAACACCGTCCCGCCACCCGGCCCGCTGCCGGTGACGTCCACCACCCGTTCCGGCCGCATCGCCGGCCTACCTCTGCCCGGCGCGGCCCGGACGCGGCGGCGGCGCCGCCAGTTCGTCGTTCACCAGCGGAGCGGCGCCGGTGCTCGTGTCGACGGGGTTGAGCACGACCTTCAAGGTGTGCGAGGACCCGCGCGCGGCGGTGCCCGAGGCGCCGGCCTCCACCACCCACACCTTCACCTTGCCTTCGGCCTGGCCCTCATGGCGCACCTCGACCATGAACTCCAGCTCCACCGGGCCGACCTCGAACCGCAGCCGCTCCCCGTCGGCCGACTCCATCGCCGCGGCCAGCTCCTCCCGGACCCCGCGCACCGCTTCGGCCAGCCCCACCCACGCACCCTCGCCCACATTGCCCCACTAACGTCATCAATGAGTGCTTTCACGTAATTACTGCGATCGCAGAGAACCGCCCACGCGCCCAATCAGACGCGCCACTCGCCGCGCGCGTTCACCGCCTTGGTCGTTCGGGCACCAGCATCCTCCGGCCCCGGTCCCGCGAGGGGACGGAGTCGGCGCAGGTCAGGAGGGGGACAGGGGGGACGGGCCGCTAAGTAGGGGGCATAGCGGACAAGGGGTGGCGTTGCCGGAATGAAACATTTGATGGACACTGATCGGATTTCTTCCGATAATTTGGTGCCAGCTGCGAGTTTCCCCGCACCTCGCAACCCTCCGCCGCGTCGTCGTGCCCGGAAACACCCCCCAGACCGGGCGACAGAAGGGTTGTACCCCCCATGAAGAAACCCCTTCGCCTACTATTGCTGGCAGTCTCGTTGCTGCTCGCCACAGTGGGCGTCTTCGTCACGCAGTCCTCCGCCTTCGCGGCCAACCTGCTGTCCAACCCGGGCTTCGAGTCCGGCCTCTCGTCGTGGACCTGCGCCAGCGGTAAAGGCTCCGTGGTCAGCACGCCCGTCCACTCCGGCTCGGGCGCGCTGTCCGGCGAGGCGGGCGGGCAGGACATCGCCCAGTGCACCCAGACCGTGACCGGCCTGCGTGCCAGCACCGCCTACACGCTGAGCGCGTGGGTGCGCGGCAACTTCGTGTACGTCGGCGTGCAGAACGGCACGTCCCGCTGGGCGTCGTCGCCCTCGGCGTACACGCAGATCACGATCTCGTTCACCACCGGCGCGAACCAGACCTCCGCCACGGTGTACGTGAACGGCTGGTACGGCCAGGGCACCTACTACGCCGACGACGTCAGCTTCGACGGGCCGGGCACCCAGCCCACCTCCACGCCGACCCCGACGCCGACGATCACCCCCACGGTCTCGCCGACGCCCACGCCGACCCCGACGGTCACCCCCACCCCGACCCCCACGCCGACCGGTGACGCCACCTGCGCGGTGAAGAGCCGCCCGGCCGGCAAGGTGCTGCAGGGCTACTGGGAGAACTGGGACGGCGCCATCAACGGCGTCCACCCGCCGTTCGGCTGGGTCCCGATCAACGACCCGCGGATCAAGCAGCACGGGTACAACGTCATCAACGCCGCCTTCCCGGTGATCCGCAGCGACGGCACCGTGCTGTGGGAGGACGGGATGGACGCGACCGTGAAGGTCTCCACCCCGGCCGAGATGTGCTCCGCCAAGGCCGCGGGCGCCACGATCCTGATGTCCATCGGCGGGGCGACGGCCGGCATCGACCTCAGCTCCAGCACCGTCGCGGACCGCTTCGTCGCGACGGTCGTGCCGATCCTGAAGAAGTACAACTTCGACGGCATCGACATCGACATCGAGACCGGCCTGTCCGGCAGCGGCAACATCAACACGCTGTCGGCCTCGCAGTCCAACCTGATCCGCATCATCGACGGCGTGCTCGCCCAGATGCCGTCCAACTTCGGCCTGACCATGGCGCCCGAGACGGCGTACGTCACCGGCGGCAGCGTCACCTACGGCTCCATCTGGGGCGCGTACCTGCCGATCATCAAGAAGTACGCCGACAACGGCCGCCTGTGGTGGCTGAACATGCAGTACTACAACGGCAGCATGTACGGCTGCTCGGGCGACTCCTACCAGGCCGGCACGGTGCAGGGCTTCACCGCCCAGACCACCTGCCTCAACAACGGTCTGGTCATCCAGGGCACGACCATCAAGGTGCCCTACGACAAGCAGGTTCCTGGTCTGCCCGCCCAGGCGGGCGCGGGCGGCGGCTACATGTCGCCGTCGCTGGTGAGCCAGAGCTGGAACGCGTTCAACGGCCAGCTCAAGGGCCTGATGGACTGGTCCATCAACTGGGACGGCTCGCGGAACTGGACCTTCGGCGACACCGTGAAGGGGCTGCAGGGCCGCTAGCCGGCAGGACGTGAAGGGCCGCTCCCGGGTGACCGGGAGCGGCCTTTTCGCGTGAGAGGGGACGGTGAGCGCCCTGGTCGGAGGGTTTCATGCCGGTATTCTCGGCTGCGGGCGGCGCCGGCACGCGAAACCTGGGGGACCGACGATGAAGCTGACCTGGGACGCCGTTCTCGCCTGGCGCATGCGGCGGCAGTTCCTGGACCGCCCGGCGTCCGTCTCCACCGAGCAGGTCGTCCGCCGGTTGTGCGGGGTCCAGAGCCAGGTGAGGTCCTACGCCGAACTCGCGGTGGCGGTGCGCTCGCCCGCGCCGGCGAAGGACGCCGTCCAGCGCGGGATCGCCGCCAAGGCGCTGATGCGCACCTGGGCCATGCGCGGCACCCTGCACGCCCTGTCCACCCGTGACGCGCCCGCCTTCCTGTCGCTGCTGGCCTCGGCCCGCACCTGGGAGAAGGGCGCCTGGCAGCGGTCCTTCCTGGACGCGCCGCGCATGGCGCGGCTCGCCGACGCCGTCCGCGCCGAGCTGGACGGCGCCGTGCTCACCCGCGAGGAACTGGTCGCGGCCGTCGAGAGGCGGACCAGGGACGCCACGATCTCCGAGGCCGTGCGGTCCGGCTGGGGCACGGTTCTGAAGCCGCTGGCCTGGCTCGGCGACCTGTGCAACGGCGACGGCGACGACGGCCGGGTCACCTTCACCAACCCCGCGACCTACCTTCCCGGCTGGCCGGGGCTGCCCGAGCCCGACGCCGCCGCCCGGGTCGCCATCCCCGCCTACCTGTCGGCGTACGGCCCGGCCGGGCCGGACGCCTTCAACCGCTGGCTGGTGCGCGGCGCGCTCAAGAAGACGACCGTGCGCCGGTGGTTCGCCGACCTCGGCGACATACTCACCGAGGTCGACGTCGAGGGCGAGCGGCTGTGGGTACGCACCGAGGACGCCGGCTCCCTCGCCTCGGCCGCGCCCACCGACATGCTCCGCCTCCTGCCCGCCTTCGACCAGTACGTCCTCGGCGTCGGCACCGACGACACCCGCGTGGTCCCGGCCGCGCACCGCAAGGACGTCAGCAGGACCGCGGGATGGATCTCGCCCGTCCTCGTCCACGCCGGCACGGTGACCGGGGTGTGGGAGAACGACGAGGGGGCGCTCTCCGTGTCCCTGTTCCCGGGCGCCCCGAAGCCGGACACCGCCGCGCTCGAAACCGAGGCGACCCACCTCGGCGCCCTGCTGAGCGGCGGAAGGCCGATCTCGATCGCGATCTCGTGATCGGTCACCACCGGTCGTGGTGGACGGCCTTCCGCAGCGGGCGCCGGTGCCGCCAGCCGTGCCGTTCCAGGTCCGGCGCGGCCTCCAGGTGGGTCACGGGGCCGACGCAGAGCCAGGCCACCGGGCGGATGCCCGCGGGCACGCCGAGCAGCCCGGCGACGAACGGCTCGCGGTAGAACGACACCCAGCCGACGCCGAGGCCCTCGGCGGTCGCGGCCAGCCACAGGTTCTGGATGGCCAGGCACACCGAGTACAGGCCCGTGTCGGCGATGGCGTGCCGGCCCAGCACGGCGGGCGCGCCGCGCCCGGGGTCGTAGGTGACGACGATCGACAGCGTCGACTCCAGCACGCCCTCGATCTTGATCCGGGCGAACCGCTCCGCCGCCGCGGCGTCGAGCGTCGCGGCGAAGGTCTCACGCTCGGCCGTCACGTGCTCGTGGAAGGCCGCGCGGACCGCGTCGTCCCGCACGACGATGAAGTCCCACGGCTGGGACAGACCGACGCTCGGCGCGGCGTGCGCCGCGGACAGGACGCGGTGCAGCACCCGATCGGGGATCGGCGCGCCGGTGAACTGGCCGCGCACGTCCCGGCGGCGGTGGATGACGTCGTAGAACCGGTTGTCCATGGGCAGGCTCCCGCTGCGCGTGCCCCATACCCGGGGCGGTGGGCGCGAGGCCGGTCTTCGGACTCCCGGATCGACGCCCGCCACCCGCCTTCCCAGCCCTTCCGGGCCAGTGGCCGCGCACTCGCGCGTGGGTGGTGGCTCCCCGGTCACCGCGGCGGGCCCGTGCCGGAATCACACCGGCTTCCCGATTCTCCCCGCCGAGGCGAGGCACCTCACTACGACTCTCCGTGGAAAACCATAAACGATCACCTGCCGCCGCCGTATCGCCGGGGGCGTCGCAATCGCCTGTCCGGACGACGGCATGGCGCTCACCTGAACGGGAGCGGTCACGCCGGCCGCCGATGGCGGGGACGGTGGTGAGGGTTCCGGCGAACGCGCCGGTGCCGCGCGACCGGCGGCCGCGCGAACGCACGCGCCGGGGTGCCGGCGTCCTGGAAGCGGACGGCGGCACCCCGGTGGTGGGCCGGGCGTGGCTCAGCCGCCCGCGCCCGCCCGCTGCCGGCCCTCGGGGGACATGACGAGCAGGCCGAGGCACATCTCGTCGCTCGTGCCCTCGCCCCACACCACGTACCGCGCGGGCAGGCCCTGGAGCGCGGGCAGGGTCTTGCGCAGGCCGGCGTCGTGGGTGCAGGTCACGCGGAGGTTGTCGCCGGGCTTGACGGTGACGGGCTCGGGCAACGGGCGGATCTGCTGGTCGTCGAAGTCGTAGGACGGGATGTCCAGCAGCGTCTTCGCCTTGGGCGTGCCCGGGTTCATCTCGACCTTGATCGCGCGTCCGAGCAGGTGCATGTGCCCCGCGGTGGCGTAGATCGTCGCCTTGCCTTCGAACTTGCTGTCGCAGTGCTGGGTAGGCCCGGGGGTGAGCGGTTTGCCCTGGCCGCAGTACTGCGCGAGCTGGGCGACGTTCTCGCCCGAGTCCGTGCCGAAGCGGCTCACGACGTCCTTGACGGCGGTGTCACGGTCGCAGAGGGGACCGGACTCCTGGCTCGTGCAGGGCAGCTCGATCGGGGCCTGAAGCAACCCGGTGGCCAGCGGCTTGAGCTCGGCCTTGCCATCGGTGAGCCGTAGCCGCATGCTCGACTGGTCGCTCTGGTCGGCCTTGCCGCCCGAGGCGAGCAGGTTGTAGTGGATCTGCATGACGAGCTTGCTGCCGGGCTGGAGCGGATAGCCGACCTTCTGCTTGAGCAGCGTCTCGTTCGCGCCGGGCGCCCAGTGGCCCACCCAACCGCCGCCGTCGACGCCCGAGTTGCCGAAGCAGGTCCAGCCCTCGCCCGGCGTCTTCGCGTCGAGGTCCTGGGCCTGCTGCACCTTGTCGGGGTCGACGCGGAAGATGATCGCGTGGTGGACGAGCGAGGTGTTCTGCGGGAAGAACTGGCTGCCGGTCAGGAACGCCTGCTCGGTGAGGCCGGGGTCGACGATGAAGCAGCGGTACTCGTCGGTCCCGCCGTTCGGCGCCGCGGGCTTGTAGGGCTCGGCCAGCTTGACCTCGACGAAGCGCTCGGACTCGCGTAAGGGAGCCGCGGGCGGTGCGGAGAAGGTGCCGCCGTGCCCGCCGTGGGCGCCGGTCGACGGTGTCTGGGCCTGTTGTGAGGCTTGGGCCGTCGCGCTGCTCTGTGCCCCGGTGGTGGTCGCGTTGCCACCTCCCCCGCATGACGCGACGAGAAGGGCGCCGGCGAGGGCGATTGCCACTCCGCCGAACCATCGCGCCGGCCGGGCCGCGTTGTTCATTGAGCCTCCTGCTGTCCCCGTGGAGTTTCAGATGGCGTGCGCATTGCGGATCCGGCGCGCCGGCCGATCCTTTTCCAGCCTCCCCGCTGCGGAAAGCGCCCGGCATCCGTCCTGAGGCCGAAGCGACTCATCCCGTGGGCTGACCCGTCCCGGGACATCTGCAGCCACGGTCGTAGACGAACGTGATGTTCATCAACAAGTCCCCTGAAACCCCCATCAATCACGCAGGCGCGCGAGCACGGGCGGCAGCCCGTTCTCATGGACCACCGTGAGCCGCCGGGTGGCCCGGGTGATCGCCACGTACAGGTCCTGCCCGCCCTTGGGCCCCTGCGCCAGAATCTCGTCGGGCGCGACCACGATCACCGCGTCGAACTCCAGCCCCTTCGCCTGGGTCACGGTCAGCACCACCGACGGCGCGTCCAGCGCCTCGGCGGTCAGCGCGGACGCCGCCTCCGGCAGCAGGGCCGCGACCTCCCCGTGCCGGGCGTCCGGCGTCAGCACGCCCAGGCGGCCGGCGCCACCGCCGGTCACCAGCGCCAGCTCCGACCGCACGAGCTCCGGCAGCACCATGGCCAGCTCCGTCCGGGCGGCGCGCACCACGCGGGGCGGCGCCTCGCCGTCCCGCACCGAGATCGGCGGCGCCTGGTCAGGATCGACGGCCTGCAGCACGTCGGCGGCGACCGCCATGATCTCCGCGGGGGTCCGGTAGTTGACCAGCAGGCGCGCCTCGCGCCAGCGGCCCTTCACGTACGGGTCGAGCACCTCGGCCCACGAGCGCGCGCCCGCCGCCGACCCGGTCTGGGCGACGTCGCCGACCACGGTCAGCGAGCGCGTGGGGACCCGGCGCATGACCGTGCGCCAGGCCATCGCCGACAGCTCCTGCGCCTCGTCCACGATCACGTGCCCGTACACCCACGCGCGGTCGCCCGCGGCCCGCTCGGCGGTGGTCAGGGCGGCGGCGTCGGACGGGTTGCGCTCGGCGAGGGCGCGGGCGTCCATCACCTCGGTCAGCTCGTTGATCTCCAGGACGCCGCGCGCGTACGCGCGCTCCTCGTCGCGGCGGCGCCGGTCCTCGCGGGCGGCGGCCCTGCGCGGGGCGTCGTCCTCGCCGAGCAGTTCGGCGGCCTCGTCGAGCAGCGGGACGTCACCGGTCGTCCACGGCGAGCCCGCCGGGCGCAGCAGCGCCCGCCGCTCCTGCGGCGAGAGCAGGACTTCGCCGTCCGGGCCCGAGGAGGCCGCGCGCAGCAGCCCGGGGTCGGACAGCAGCTCCGCCACCAGCCGCCGCGGCGTGAGCGGCGGCCACAGCGCGTCCAGCGCCTCGCGCACCGCGGGACGGCTCCACAGCGCGGCCCGCGCGTACCGCAGGTCCTCCTCGTCCATCGGCAGGTCGAGCTGCCGCGCCTCGTCCAGCGCCAGCGCGGTCAGCGCCGAGTCGACGAACAGCTTCCTCGCGATGTTGTGCGGGTTGCGGACCGCGCGGGCGCGGTCGCGGGCGCGCACGCAGGTGGCGTGGTCCACCCGCAGCGCCATCTGCTCCACGACCACCTCGACCCCGTCGCGCACCGAGGTGCGCACGTCGATCAGCACGGTGAGGTCGCCCTCGGGCACCCGCTGCCGGTCGCGCACGGCGGCCCTGACCACCTCGGCCATCCGCGCGCCGCCCTTCACCACCGCCGCCTCGGGCGTGTCCCGCGCGGTGGCCCGCACGCCGGGGAACAGCTCGCCGACGGTCGTGAGGACGACGTCGGTCTCGCCGAGCGAGGGCAGCACCTGGCCGATGTAGCGCAGGAACAGGGCGTTCGGCCCGACCACCAGGACGCCGCGGCGCTCCAGCGTCTCGCGGTGCGTGTACAGCAGGTAGGCGGCGCGGTGCAGGGCCGCGACGGTCTTGCCCGTGCCGGGCGCCCCCTGGACGACCAGCACCCCGGGCAGGCCCGAGCGGATGACCTGGTCCTGCTCGGCCTGGATGGTGGCGACCACGTCGCCCATGCGCCCGGTGCGCCCGCGCCGCAGCGCCGCCAGGAGCGCGGCCTCGCCGACCAGCGCGCGGCGGTCGGGCTCGCTCATGCGGGCGAGGTCGAACACCTCGTCGTCGATGTGGACGACCGTGCGTCCCCGGGTGTGCAGGTGCCGGCGGCGCACCAGCGGGCCCGGGTCGCTCGGCGTCGCGGTGTAGAACGGCCGCGCGGCCGGGGCGCGCCAGTCGACGAGCACGAGTTCGTCGCGGGCGTCGCGCAGGAACGCCCTGCCGATGTAGTACGTCTCGCCGCCGGTGTCGTCGATCCTGCCGAAGCACAGCCCGCGCTCGATCGAGGAGAGCCGGGAGACCTGGCGCGCGTGCTCGGCGGCGGACACGTCACGCTCCAGCCTCGCCTGGTGCGTGCCCCCCTCCGCCCCGCGCCCGTGCTCGTCGCGCAGCGACGCCTCGGCGCGTTCGCGGGTCACGTCCAGGCGGTCGTAGAGCATGGTGACATAGGACTGCTCCGCGCGCAGCGCCTCGGCGCGGGCGGATTCGGATGCACGGGGCTGCATCGGTGTGGTATACTCCTTACGGGCAGGGTGTGCGGCTGGTTGCGATGGCATGGCTAACCGCGCGAGCGTAACAGCTCCCGTTCCCGCCCGCACCCTCTCGCCGCACCGCCCCCGAGGAGCGTCCCGCCCGGCCCCGTCCGGGTCAGGCGGCCTCAAGCCCCCTGACCGCGTCGTCCGCCGTGTCGAACGTGGCGAAGTGCCGGTCCAGATTCGTGATCGTCAACAGCCTTGAGATCATTCCCGGTGCCACCACCAGGGCCAGCGCGCCCCCTGTCTCGCGAACCCGGTTCAGCGTGCTCACCAGCAGGCCGAGGCCGAGCGAGTCGCAGAACGCCGTCGCCGACAGGTCCAGCACCATGCGCGGCGGCCTCCTGGCCTTCAACGCCACGTCCAGTTCGGCGCGCAACCGCGGGACGGCGTTCATGTCGAGCTCGCCCGCGACCTCGACCACCGTGCACGTTCCCTGGCGCCTCTGGTGTATCTCCAGTCCTGTCTGGCGCGTCGGATACGCCATGTCATCACCTCCGTTGCACAGTCGTTACCCTGACGAAAAGGCAATAAGCCCCCAAAGGCAAACAACCGGGTAGTCCAGGTGGTGCCATCACGGATGATTGCCCTTCATCGCACGGGTCGGCGGTTACATAATGAATCGCAATGAAGACGGAAAGTGACCGGCCTGTCGACGTGAGCATCGTGGTGCCCGTCCACAACTGCCGCCCCTATCTCGACCGCTGCCTCGCCTCGCTGCTGAAGCAGGCCGTCAGCAAGGAGATCGTCATCGTCGATGACGGGTCCACCGACGGCAGCCGCGACCTCCTCGCCGACTACGCGGCGAAGTTCCCCGAGATCCGGCTCTATCACCAGCCCGCCTCCGGGGGCGCCGCCCGCCCGCGCAACCGCGCCATCGCCCACTCCAGCGGCCGCTACGTCTTCTTCTGCGACGCCGACGACCACCTCGGCCCCGAGGCGCTGCCGCGCATGCTCGCCATGGCCGACCGCAACGGCTCCGACATCGTCCTCGGCAAGATCGTCGGGCACGGCCGCCGCGTGCCGGCCTCGATGTTCCGCGAGAACCGCGACCGCGCGCCGCTCGGCGAGACCACCGTCTACAACGTCCTGACCTGCTTCAAGCTGTTCCGCCGCGAGATGCTCACGCGCCACCACATCCGCTTCGACGAGTCGCTGCGCGTCGGCGAGGACATCGTGTTCTCCGTCCACGCCTACTGCCACGCCGAGACGATCTCCGTGGTCGCCGACCACGACTGCTACCACCTCGTGGCCCGCCCGGACGGCACCAGCGTCATGCAGGAGCCGGGCAGCCGCGACCCGCTGTCCTGGCTGCGCATGATCCGCACGCCCATCGAGCTGATGACCCGCCACATCCCCGCGGGCCCCCTGCGCGACCATCTGCTGCGCAGGCACTTCCGCTTCGACATCCTGGCCCAGCTCGCCGCCCCGCTGCTGTCGCTGGACGCCGCCGCGCGGCACGCCACGATCCGCGAGGTGGCCGACATGTGCGCCACCTGGCTCACCGACGGCGTCCTGGAACGGCTGCGCCCGATCGACCGCCTGCGCGTCGCCGCGCTCGGCGACGCCGAACGCCTGGTCCGCATCGCCCAGGTCGAGACGGCCGGCCTGCGCCACCATCTGACCGGACTCGCCTGGGCGGGCGACCGGCTGGAGGTCTCCGGCCGCGCCGCGCTCACCGACTCCAGGAACGGCGTCGCGGTCGGCCTGCTCCTGCGCGAGCGTTTCACCGCCGCCGAGCGGCGCGTCCCGGTGACGTCCGTGGCCGACGTCTTCGCGGGCGGCGTGAAGGTCTCGCGCCTTCCCCCGGGGGTGTGGGACGTCCACGTCGTGGTCGCCTGCGAGGGCGTGCGCCGGGTGGCGCGGTTCGGCGCGCGCCGCGACCCCGGAGTCGCCCGCCCGGTCCCGCGCCTCGTGACCGCCGTCGCGGCCCCGTACTTCACCCGCACGCACGGCAACCTCAGCATCGACGTCGGCGGTCACGTGGTCAGGGTGCGGGGCTCGGCGCGCCTGGCCCGTCTCACCTGGGGCGGCAAGGGCGTGCTCACCGTCGAGGGCACGGTCAGCGTGGGGGCGGGGTGCCCGGCGGCGCGGTGCGTGCGCCATCTGGTGTGGCGGGAACGCTCCTCGGGCAACGAGCGCAGGGCGCCGGCCTCCGCGGTGGGCGAGGCCGCGTTCACCGCCACGGCCACGCTGGACGCCCCCGGCGTCTGGGAGGCCGACCTGGAGCTGACCCTCGGCGGGCCGCCGGTCCGCTACCCGGTGCAGATCACCGAGGCCGAGCCTGGAAGGCTGGGGGCCGGCGCGGTGTGGTGGCGCGGGAGGCGGCGGTGGACGGCCTGGGCGAGGGCCTCCAAGGTGCGCCGCCGCCTGGTGGTGACGGTGCTGGCGACCGGCCCGCGCGCCGTCGTGCGCCGGTCCATGCGCATGGGCCGCCGCCGGGCGCGCACCGAGCGTTGACGGCACGTTCACGCCGCCGCCCTTAATGCCAGTCTTTTGCAAATACAACCCGTCGGCATAGAGTTGGGGCGATCTGAACCATCGCCGGAGGCTCCACGTGCACGTACCTGACGGTTTCTTCAACGCAGCGGTGTCCCTCGGGGCCGGAGCGTTCGCCGTGGCGGGGCTCGGGGTCTGTCTGCGCGGCGCGCGCCGCGAGCTGGACGACCGCACCGCCCCCATGGCCGGGCTCGTGGCGGCGTTCATCTTCGCCGTCCAGATGCTGAACTTCCCCGTCGCCGCCGGCACCAGCGGCCACCTCCTCGGAGGCGCCCTCGCCGCCGTGCTCGTCGGGCCCTATACCGCCGTGCTCTGTGTCGCCGTCGTCCTGCTCGTCCAGGGCTTCTTCTTCGCGGACGGCGGCCTCACGGCCCTCGGCGTCAACATCACGCTGATGGCGATCGTGACGGCCGCCGTGGGATGGGCGGTGTTCCGCCTGGTCGCCCGTGCCCTCCCGCGCGGGCGCGCCGCCGTCCCCGTCGCCGCGTTCGCCGGAGCCCTGGTCTCGGTCCCCGCCTCCGCGCTGATGTTCACGCTGCTGTTCTGGATCGGCGGCACCGCGCCGATCGACGTCTCCTCGGTCGCGGTCGCCATGGGCGGCGTGCACGTCCTCATCGGCATCGGCGAGGGCCTGATCACCGCGCTGACGGTGAGCAGCGTGCTCGCCGTGCGCCCCGACCTGGTGTACGGCGCGCGGGGCCTCACCGCGCCGCTCAGGCTGAGCAGGGACGGCGTCGAGACCGATGTCGCCCCCGAGCCCGCGCCGGCGCCCGCCCGGAGCCTGCGCCCGCTTCTGGTCGGCGGCGCGCTGGTCGCCGTCCTGCTCGCCGGGGTGGTCTCCTTCTACGCCTCCAGCAGCCCCGACGGCCTGGAGAAGGTCGCCGGCGACAAGGGCATGAACGCCCAGGAGCGCGACCACGCCCTCGGCGGCTCGCCGCTGGCCGACTACGGCGTCAGGGGCGTCGACAACGAGCGCCTGGCCGTCGGCGTCGCGGGCGTGGCCGGGGTGGGCATCACGGTGCTGGCCGGGGGAGCGATCTTCTACGGGGTCCGCCGCCGCAACCGCCACGCCGAGAAGGCCGGCGCGTAGTGAGGTCGGGCGCGTAGTGGGCGCCGGGCACCACCACCAGCTCTACCGGCCGGGGGACACGGTGGTCCACCGCCTGCCCCCGCAGTGCAAGCTGCCCGCCGTGGCCGCGTTCGCCGTCGTCGTGGTCGCCACCCCGAGAGACGCCTTCTGGGCCTTCGGGGTGTACGTCCTGCTGCTGGCGGCGGTGGCGGCCCTGGCGCGCGTGCCCGCGGCGTTCGTGCTGCGGCGCATGGTGATCGAGGTGCCGTTCGTGGTCTTCGCGCTCGCGCTGCCGATCATCGGGCTGGGGGAGCGCGTCCAGGTGCTCGGCCTGTCGCTCAGCGCCGAGGGGCTCTGGGCGGCGTGGAACATCCTGGCCAAGGCGACGCTCGGCGTCGTCGCCAGCATCCTGCTCGCCGCCACGACCGAGCCGCGCATGATGCTGCTCGGCGCGCGGCGGCTCCGGCTGCCCGCCTTGCTCGTGCAGATCGCGATGTTCATGCTGCGCTACATGGACGTCATCCTGGACGAGATGCGCCGCATGCGCGTCGCCCGCGAGTCGCGCGGCTTCGTGGCCCGCGACGTCCGCCAGTTGCCCGTGCTGGCCAAGTCGGCGGGCGCGCTGTTCATCCGCTCCTACGAGCGGGGGGAGCGGGTGCACCTGGCCATGCTCAGCAGGGGGTACAACGGGTCCATGCCGATCATCGACGACATCGCGGCCCCGGCGGCGAGCTGGGCCGTCGCCGCCCTGCTCCCGGCGGCCGCCCTGGCCACGGCGGCGCTTTCGTGGAGCCTCGCGTGACCGTGCCCCCCTCGCTGCGCGTCGGCGAGCTCGCCTACGCCTACCCCGACGGCACCCAGGCGCTGTTCGGCGTCGACCTCACCATCGGGCGCGGCGAGCGGGTCGCGCTGCTCGGCCCGAACGGCGCGGGGAAGACCACGCTGGTCATGCACCTCAACGGCATTTTGACCGCCGGGCACGGGACGGTCGAGGTCGCCGGCCTGCCGGTCCGCAAGGACACCCTGCCCGAGATCCGCCGCAGGGTCGGGCTGGTGTTCCAGGACCCCGACGACCAGTTGTTCATGCCCACGGTCCGCGAGGACGTGGCGTTCGGCCCGGCCAACCTCGGCGTGCGCGGCGCCGAGCTTGAGCTGCGCGTCAAGGACGCCCTGGAGCAGGTCGGGCTGCCGGACATCGCCGACCGTCCGCCGCACCACCTGTCGTTCGGGCAGCGCCGCCGGGTGGCGGTGGCCACGGTGCTGGCCATGCGGCCCGAGATCCTCGTGCTGGACGAGCCGTCCTCCAACCTCGACCCGGCCTCGCGCCGCGAGCTGGCGCAGATCCTGCGGTCCCTGGACGTCACGGTGCTGATGGTCACGCACGACCTGCCGTACGCCCTGGAGCTGTGCGAACGCTCGCTCATCCTGTCCGACGGCGTCATCGCGGCCGACGGCCCCACCCGCGAGATCCTGGCCGACGACGCCCTGCTCGCCGCCCACCGCCTGGAGCTTCCGTTCGGGTTCGCGGTGGCCGACCGGCCCTCCTGAGCCGCCCCGCCGGCGAGCCCGCGCCGGAAAGCGGAGGTCAGTGGCGCTCGTGTGCGCGGCCACCGATTTCGGCGATCTTACGCGGCGTGACCGCCGTCACCGTCTCCGCGAAGTAAAGTGGGGCCCGCGGAGGAGGTTCCTTATGAAATTGCGGCTCGCGCGGCACGTGTACGCCGATGCCGTCGTGGTCGCGGTCGAAGGCGAGCTCGATCTTTTCACGGCGCCGTTCCTGCGCGACGAGGTGCGCGAGGCCATCCTGCAGGACGGCAACCGCCTCGTCCTCGACCTCGAGAAGCTGTCGTTCATGGATTCGAGCGGCCTGTCGGTGCTGATCGAGGCCTGGCGCCTCGCGACCGGCGAGGGCGGCGGCGTCTCCCTGGCCGCCCCGCAGCCTCCGGTGG
Source organism: Sphaerisporangium siamense (assembly GCF_014205275.1). NCBI lineage: Bacteria > Bacillati > Actinomycetota > Actinomycetes > Streptosporangiales > Streptosporangiaceae > Sphaerisporangium > Sphaerisporangium siamense. The sequence goes on along the minus strand of NZ_JACHND010000001.1, from coordinate 51,142 downwards.
CGCGCATCTTACGGACGACCGGCCTCGACCGCCGCATCAAGGTGTACTCCGACGTCGACGCCGCGATCTCCGGCGAGATTTGAGCCACCCGTAGTAGAACTTCATTCGGGTGCCCGTTAGGGTCCACGATATGGACCTGAACGGAGCAGCAGCAATCATCTCAGGCGGTGCCAGCGGCCTCGGTGAGGCCACGGCTCGCGAACTGGCGCGCGTCGGCGCCACGGTCGTCATCGCGGACGTCAACGCCGATCGCGGCAAGGCGATCGCCGACGAGCTCGGCGGCGTCTTCGCGCACACCGACGTCTCCGACGAGGCCTCGGTCCAGGCGGCGGTGGACGCCGCCGTGGCGACGGGCAGGCCCCTGCGCGGCGTGGTCAACAGCGCCGGCATCGGCTGGGCGGCCCGCACGGTCGCCCGCGACGGCGCGCCGCACGATCTGGCCGCCTACCGGCGCGTGATCGACATCAACCTGATCGGCACCTTCAACCTCATGCGCGTCGGCGCCGCCGCGATCGCCAAGACCGACCCGGTCGACGAGGACGGCCAGCGCGGCGTCATCGTCAACACCGCCTCGGTGGCGGGCATCGAGGGACAGACCGGCCAGGTCGCCTACTCCGCCTCCAAGGGCGGCATCATCGGCATGACCCTGCCCGCGGCGCGCGACCTGGCCGCGATCGGCGTCCGGGTGCTGACGATCTGCCCCGGCATCATCGACACCCCGATCTACGGGAGCGGCCCGGAGGCCGAGGCGTTCAAGGCCAAGCTGTCCGCGCCGGTCCCCTTCCCCAAGCGCATGGGCCGCGCGTCGGAGTTCGCCCGGCTCGTCCGGTCGCTGGTCGAGAACGACTACATGAACGGCGAGGTCATCCGCTTCGACGGCGGCATCCGCTTCCAGCCCAAGTGATCCAGGGAGGTCCAGGATGTCCGACGAGGTTCTCGTCGAGGTGGACGGCGGGGTCGCCGTCATCACCATCAACAGGCCCGAGGCCAGGAACGCCATCAACGGCGCGGTCGCGCGCGGCGTGGCGGCGGCGCTGGACGAGTTGGAGGAGCGCAGCGACGTCTCGGTGTACGTCCTGACCGGGGCGGGCGGCGACTTCTCCGCGGGCATGGACCTGAAGGGGTTCCTGAGCGGTGATCTCCCCGTCGTCGAGGGGCGAGGGTTCGGCGGCATCACCGAAGGCCCGCCGAAGAAGCCCATCGTCGCGGCCGTGGAGGGCTACGCGCTGGCCGGCGGGTTCGAGCTGGTGCTGTCCTGCGACATCGTCGTGGCCTCGAAGGAGGCCAGGTTCGGCCTGCCGGAGCCGAAGCGCGGCCTGGTGGCGGCCGCGGGCGGGACCATGCGGCTGCCCCGCCGCATCCCGTACCACATCGCCATGGAGATCGCCCTGACGGGCGACTTCTACCCGGCCGACCGGCTGTACGAGCTGGGGCTGGTCAACCGGGTGACCCCGGCGGGCGAGGCGCTGGCGGCGGCCAGGGAGGTCGCGGGGAAGATCGCCGCGAACGCGCCGCTGTCGCTGCTGGCGACCAAGCGGATCGTGGTGGAGTCCGCCGACTGGCCGCGCGAGGAGATGTTCGCGCGGCAGGCGGCGATCAGCGATCCGGTGTTCGGCTCCAAGGACGCCCAGGAGGGCGCGGCGGCGTTCGCGCAGAAGCGGGCGCCCCGGTGGGCAGGAGAATGATCTCCAAACGCTAAGTGATCTTTATCCGCATAAACGATCACTGCGGTGGTTCGGCGCATGTTGCCGCCTCAATGTGGGCAACATGCGCCTTTTTCGTGTCTCCCGCGAAATCGCGGGTTAAACCCGCATTGCGTACGGTAAAGGAAGAGCTGAGCGGGGCGGTACAAGAGGAGAGCGATGAACGACTACGCGACCGGGCTGACCCCGGAACGTACGTCCGGAGGGACCGGGTACTCCGGGCAGGCGGTCAAACGGCGCGTGGGCAGCCTGGTCACCGGGGCGGCGGCCGCCGCCGTGATCGTGGCCCTCCTCGTGGCGCTCGAATGGGCCGTCGAGATCGCCGACTACATCCTGCCGATGGACCTCGACCGGCTCGGCATCGTCTCCCACGACGTCAACGGCCTCGGGGGCATCCTGATGGCCCCGTTCCTGCACGCGGGCTTCGGCCACCTCATGGCCAACACGTTGCCGCTCGCCATTCTCGGTTTTCTGGCGGCCCTGCGCGGCCTCGGCCGGTTCTTCGCCGCCAGCCTGATCATCATCCTGGTGAGCGGGTTCGGCGTCTGGTTCCTCAGCTCTCCGGGCGGGCTCACCGTCGGGGCCAGCGGCCTCGTCTTCGGCTATTTCGGATATGTCGTGACGCGCGGGCTTTTTGATAGGCACATCCTCGACATCGCCCTCGGCATCGGCGTCGCCGTCCTGTACTACTCCCTGATCTGGGGCGTGCTCCCCGGCCAGCCCGGCATCTCGTGGCAGGGCCACCTGTTCGGCCTGATCGGCGGCGTGCTCGCCGCCTGGACGCTCCGCAGGAGGAGGCGCGCGCTCCCGGCCTGACCCCCATCGCCGTCCGGGAGCCCCGGCCGCGGCGGCCCGGAGCCTTCTCCGTTCGCCTGGCCGCGGACCCGGACGATTGGAGAGAATGGCCGCGTGAACAATCTGGGGTCCTTGGAGAGCGCCATCATGGAGGTGCTCTGGGATTCCCCGCACCCTTTGCTCGTCCGCGAGGTGCTGAGCCTGCTCAACGAGGGGGCGGAGAAACCGCTCGCCTACACCACGGTCCAGACCGTCGCCGAGCGGCTGGCCAGGAAGGGCCTGGTGCGGCGCACGGCCGAGCGCAAGGCGTTCCGCTACTCCGCGAGCCGCACCCGCGACGAGCACGTCACCGCCGTGATGCTGGAGGCCCTCGCCGCCAGCCCCGACCGGGCTCCCGTGCTGTCCTGCTTCGCCCGTAGCGTCGACCTGGACGACGCCCTGCGCCTGCTGGAGGAGCTCGCCCGGCGCACGGCCGGGCACGACGACCTCGCGGGCGGCGGCCCCGGCTGGGTGCCGCCACCGTCCCCCTGAGAGCCCGGCCGGGCCCTCAGGAGCGCGACGGGCCGGGCGTCAGAGACGCTCGACCACGTGGTCGACGCACGCCGTCAGCGCCTCGACGTCGTCGGGGTCGATCGACGGGAACGTCGCGACGCGGAGCTGGTTGCGGCCCAGCTTGCGGTACGGCTCGGTGTCCACGATGCCGTTGGCGCGCAGGACCTTCGCCACCTCGGCGGCGTCCACCCCGTCGGTGAAGTCGATCGTGCCGACGACGTTGGAGCGCTGCGCCGGGTCGGCCACGAACGGCGCGGTGTAGGACGTCTTCTCGGCCCAGGTGTAGAGCCGGGACGCCGAGTCGGCCGTGCGCGCGGTGGTCCAGGCCAGGCCGCCGTTGCCGTTCATCCAGTCGATCTGCTCGGCGAGCAGGAACAGCGTGGCCACGGCCGGGGTGTTGTAGGTCTGGTCCTTGGCCGAGTTGTCGATGGCCGTCGGCAGGCTGAAGAACTCGGGCACGTACCGGCCGCTCGCGGAGATCTCTTCGACCCGGGCCAGCGCGCGCGGCGAGAACAGCGCGATCCACAGGCCGCCGTCGGAGGCGAAGCTCTTCTGCGGGGCGAAGTAGTAGACGTCGAACTCGCCGGCCTCGACGGGCAGGCCGCCCGCGCCGGAGGTGGCGTCCACCAGCACCAGCGAGTCGTCCCCACCGACCCGCTTGATCGGCATGGCGACGCCGGTCGAGGTCTCGTTGTGGGTGAGCGCGTAGACGTCGATCCCGGCCTCGGCCGAGGGCAGCGGGTGGCTTCCCGGCTCGGACTTGATCACCGACGGCTCGCCCAGCCACGGCGCCTTGGCCGCCACCGCGCCGAACTTCGAGGAGAACTCGCCGAAGTGCAGGTGCTGGGACCTCTCCTTGATCAGCCCGAACGCCGCGATGTCCCAGAACGCGGTCGTGCCGCCGTTGCCCAGCACGACCTCGTACCCCTCAGGGAGCGAGAACAGGTCGGACAGGCCCTCGCGGACCCGGCGGACGAGGTTCTTGACCGGCTTCTGCCGGTGGGAGGTGCCCATGAGGCCCGCGCCGGCGGAGGCCAGGGCGGCGAGCTGCTCCGGACGTACTTTCGAAGGCCCACAGCCGAAACGGCCGTCCGCGGGCTTGAGGTCAGCGGGAATCTCGATGTCAGCCACCCAACCAAGGGTAGTGAGCCCGCCCGGTGGTCATGCCGGGGGTCCGGATCGTGAGATACGGGCGAGCCGCGGGCGAACGCCCAGGTGGGCGTGCCACGGGTCTCCACGGCACGCCTCGGAGGGCCACAGGGCCCCGGACACGCTCAAGGCCCGCAACCGGGGGCTGCGGGCCCTGTACGGGTGTGCGAGCCGGTCCGGCGAGGGCCGGGACGGCGGGGGATGCCCTGCTCGCAGGGGGAAGCGGGACGGACAGGAGGGTGTCAGTTCTTGCCGGCGACCTCGGCCGCGCCCGGCACGTCGTCGATCGAGCGCTGGGGCGGGCCGACGTAACGCGCGCTCGGCCGCACGAGCCGCCCGGTGCGCTTCTGCTCCAGGATGTGCGCGGCCCAGCCCGCGGTACGCGCACAGGTGAACATCGAGGTGAACATGTGCGGAGGGACCTCGGCGAAGTCCAGCATGATCGCGGCCCAGAACTCCACGTTCGTCGCGAGCACGCGGTCGGGCTTGCGGGCGTGCAGCTCGGCCAGCGCGGCCTTCTCCAGCGCGCACGCCACCTCGTAGCGCGGCGCGTTGAGCTCCTGGGCGGTGCGGCGCAGCACGCGGGCCCGCGGGTCCTCGGCGCGGTACACCCGGTGGCCGAAGCCCATCAGGCGCTCGCCGGAGTCCAGGGCCTTCTTGACGTAGGTCTCGGCGCTGCCGATGCGCTCGACCTCCTCGATCATGTGCAGCACGCGCGCGGGCGCGCCGCCGTGCAGCGGGCCGGACATCGCGCCGACGGCGCCCGACAGCGCGGCGGCCACGTCGGCGCCGGTCGAGGCGATGACGCGGGCGGTGAACGTGGAGGCGTTCATGCCGTGCTCGGCGGCGGAGGTCCAGTAGGCGTCGATGGCCTTGACGTGCTTCGGGTCGGGCTCGCCACGCCAGCGGATCATGAAGCGCTCGACGATCGTGTCGGCCTCGTCGACGCGGGACTGCGGGACCATGGGCAGGCCGAGCCCGCGGGCGGACTGGGCGACGAAGGACAGGGCGGTCACCGAGGCGCGCGCGAGATCGTCGCGGGCCTGGTCCTCGTCGATGTCGAGGAGCTGGCGGAACCCGTAGGCCGGGGCCAGCATGGCGAGGGCGCTCTGGACGTCGACGCGGATGTCACCGGAGTGGACGGGGATCGGGTACGGCTCGGCCGGGGGGAGGCCCGGCTTGAACTTGTTGTCCACGAGCAGGCCCCAGACGTGCCCGTAGGACACGCGGCCGACCAGCTCTTCGATGTCGACGCCCCGGTACCGGAGGGCGCCCCCCTCTTTGTCCGGTTCCGCGATCTCGGTCTCGAACGCTACGACGCCTTCCAACCCGGGTTTGAAGTCGGACATTCGCGGCCGCCTCCCTTTCTTGAAGTCAAAGCCTTGATGTCGAGATACCGGCGGGTCATATTCAACCCCCTCCGCGGCGGCGATCTGTCGTGGGGGCCTCCGAAACGCGATCCCGCTGGTAGGGGGCACCGCGCGCTCGCGGCGCCGGACGCGGAAGAATACCGGTCTGTGGATGCCGCATCGAGCCCGCCGTACTTCTCCGGGCTTCGCCGTACATACGAAGGTCGTCCTCTGAACGAGAGCGACATGGCCCCCGATCCGGTCTCGCAGTTCGCGTCGTGGTTCGCCGACGCCGTCGAGGCCGGGCTGCCCGAGCCGAACGCCATGGTGCTGGCCACCTCCTCCGCGGGAGGCCTTCCCACTGCCAGGACGGTCCTGCTCAAGGGGTACGACCAGCAGGGGTTCGTCTTCTACACCAACTACGAGTCACGCAAGGGCCGCGACCTCGCCGAGAACCCGCGCGCATGCCTGTTGTTCCCCTGGCACCCCCTCCGCCGGCAGGTCCGCGTCGAGGGAAAAGTCACAAAATTGCCGCGCGAGGATTCCGCCGCGTATTTCCACTCCCGGCCGTACGGCTCGCGCATCGGGGCCTGGGCCTCGCGGCAGTCGGCGGTCGTCAGGTCACGGGACGAGCTGGACGCCCGGTTCCGCGAGCTGGCCGAGCGCTGGCCCGAGGACCCGCCCCTGCCGGACTTCTGGGGCGGGCTCCGCGTGGTCCCCTCGGAGGTCGAGTTCTGGCAGGGCCAGATCGACCGCATGCACGACCGGCTCCGCTACCGGCACACGAAGGCGGGGTGGACGCTGGAACGGCTCGCCCCGTGACCGGATCATCCCACCCGTCTGAGTAGAGTGCCCGGAGATGTTGGGTAGTTTCCGGTTCGACGGGGTGGGGAATGGCGGGGGTCGTCCAGGCAGCGCTCAGACGGATCGCCGTCGATACCCAGCCCATGAGCCGGCCGGCGTATCGGCGGCTGCTCCTCGGGCAGGGCGTCTCCTTCGTCGGCTTCCAGCTCACCTCGGTCGCCGTCAGCGCCCAGGTGTTCGCCATCACCGGGTCCTCGCTGTGGGTGGGCCTGCTCGGCCCGGCCAACCTCATCCCGCTCGTGGTGTTCGGCCTGTGGGGCGGCGCCGTCGCCGACGCGGTCGACCGTCGTAAGCTCCTGCTCGCCGGTTCGGTCGTCGCCTGGCTCGCCACCCTCGTCCTGCTGGCGCAGGCCGCGGCGGGCTGGGGCAACGTCTACGTCATCCTCGCCGCGACGGCCGTCCAGGCCACCGGCTTCGCCGTCACCTCGCCCACCCGCGGCGCGATCATCCCGAGGCTCGTCCCTCTGGAGCACGTCGCGGCGGCCAACACCCTCAACTACCTGGTCAGCAGCATCGGCTCGGTGGTCGGCCCCCTGCTCGCCGGCGTCGTCCTCGCCCAGGGCGGGTACGGGACGGCCTATCTGATCGACGCGGTCCTGTTCGGCGCCGGGTTCTACGCGGCGGTCCGGCTGCCGGCCCTGGAGCCGCTCGGCGTCGTGTCGCGGCCGGGCCTGCGCTCGGTCACCGACGGCCTGCGCTACATCGCCGGCCAGCCGATCGTGATGATGTCCTTCCTCGTCGACATCATCGCCATGGCGTTCGCCATGCCGCGGGCGCTGTTCCCCGAGATGGCGGCCGAGCGGTTCGGCGGGTCCGCCGTCGCGTTCGGCTGGCTCTCGGCGAGCCTGGCCATCGGCGCGGTCGCGGCCGGCCTGGTGTCCGGGTGGGTCGGGCGCATCCACCGCCAGGGCGTGGCGCTGACCGTGGCCATCGCGCTGTGGGGCCTGACCGTCGCCGCCTCGGCCTTCGCCGGGCCGCTCTGGCTGGCCGTGCTCCTGCTCGCCGTCTCGGGCGGCATCGACATGGTGTCGGCGGTGTGGCGGCAGACGATCCTGCAGACCTACGCCCCCGACGAGATGCGCGGGCGCATGCAGGGCGTGTTCATGGTCGTCGTCGCCGGAGGGCCGAGGCTCGGAGACCTGAGGGCCGGCGCGACGTCGAGCGCGGTCGGTCTCGTACCTGCCTGGGCGGGCGGGGGATTGCTGTGCGCGCTGCTCGTCGTGATCACCGGAGTGGCCGTGCGGTCCTTCTGGAAATACGACACGCGGCAGAAGCGTTGACGCCCCCGCGAGACCTGGCCGCGGAGCCCCGCACAACCGTGTGACGCGGGGCGTGGCGCCTGAGATGATGGTGAGGAACGATCACGTTCCCCATCTCGGACCGTTCTGTCAGTCGGTCTGCGTAAGCTCTGTTCCTACACGGATCTCCGCTTCCGAAACGGCGCACGGCCAAATCACGGATGGCTGTAACCCCAGGAAGCCGGACGTAGCATCGGAAATGTGAGGGGAGGACGCCTTGACCGCACACGGCCTCATCGACACGACCGAGATGTATCTCCGCACCATCTACGAGTTGGAGGAAGAGGGAATCACCCCTCTCCGTGCCCGCATCGCCGAACGGTTGCAGCAGAGCGGCCCGACGGTGAGCCAGACGGTGGCCCGCATGGAACGTGACGGCCTGGTCAAGGTCGAGGGCGACCGCCACCTCGCCATGACCGACCTCGGCCGTGCCCTCGCCACCCGCGTCATGCGCAAGCACCGCCTGGCCGAGTGCCTCCTCACCCAGGTCATCGGTCTCCCCTGGGAAGAGGTCCACATAGAGGCGTGCCGGTGGGAGCACGTCATGTCCGAGTCGGTCGAGACCCGTCTCGTCGCCCTGCTCGGCAACCCCATGGTGTGCCCGCACGGCAACCCAATTCCCGGCCTCGACGAGCTCGGCGTCGCCAAGGTCGCCCCTTCCGCCGACGAGATGATCACGGCCATGGTCGCCGCCGCGGGGCCCGCCGATACGCCGGTGGTCGTGCGCCGAATTAGCGAACAAGTGCAAAGTGATCCCGTCGTGATGCTTAAACTCAAGCAAGTTGGGATACAACCCGGACGCGAGGTGACGCTCGCGGCGAGCGACGACGGTGTACGGGTGACAGGTGACGATGAGGCGGACAACACTCCCGCGGATCTCCCGCGCGATGTCGCCGCGCACGTCTTCGTCTCCAGACGCTGATCTTTCAGGGCGTGTTCGGTTGGTTCCCGACAGAAAGTTCCCCCTTTCCATGTCAGGCAACCCGGTTTTCCCGGGGCTCGTGGGAAGCCCGCGGCAGGCCGCCGGGGTCTCTCCAGGAGCGTATGTGGTCCTTCTCTCCGGAAATCCCCTTCTTCGGGGGGTGGCCGCCAGATGAAGCGATGGGGGGACCTTTCGCAGGACGCGGCCGATCACCTCACGTCCGACTCGGTGCTGAACAACGCCGAGATGGCGGTGGTGGTCACCGACCGTTTCAGCAACGTCCTGTACTGGAACCCGTTCGCCGAGCGCCTCTTCGGGCGCCCTGACCGCACGGTCGACGGCGATCAGACCGTGTTGTCCTTAGGCATCATGGAGAAGGACCACCCGCTCGCCGTCGAGCTGGCCAGGCACGTCCTCAAGGGCGGCGTCTGGGAGGGCACCTTCGACGTCCTGCGCGCGGACGGCACCATCATCTACGTCCGCGCCCAGGCGGTCCCGCTGCGCCACCCCTCCGGGTCGGTCACCGGCGTCGTCATCACCGCCCGCGAGGCCATGCGCAGCAACGAGCGCGAGAAGGACCGCTTCGGCCTGCTCGAACGCATCGGCGAGCGCCTCGCCGGCTCGCTGTACGTCGAAGAGACGCTCAACCGCGTCGCCGAGATGCTGGTCCCCCAGTTCGCCGACCACTGCTTCATCGAGCTGACCGAGGGCGACAAGCTCGTCCGCAAGGTCTCCACCCACGTCAAGGGCTGGAACCCCCCGCCGGGCACCTGGCGCCCCGTCGGCTCCGAGATCCGCTACCCGGCCGGCCACTACGCCGAGATCGCGATGCGCCGCCAGGAAACGATCATCGTCGAAGACTTCGCGCAGATGAGCTACCCCACGCCCAGCGAAGAGAGCGCCAAGCTGTGCGGCGAGATCGGCATGACCTCGGCCATCGTGGCCCCGCTGTGCGCCCGCGGCGAGACGCTCGGGCTGATGTACCTCAGCCTGTCCAACCTCACCGACCGCCGCTCGCCCCACTACGACGCCTTCGACCGCGACTTCGTCGGCGCCATCGCCACCCGCGTGGCCATCGCCGTCGACAACGCCCTGCTCTTCGAAGAGGAACGCCACACCGCCGAGTCGTTCCAGAAACATCTGCTGCCCCGCGAGTTGCCCAAGCTCGACGGCCTTGAGATCGCCGTCCGCTACTACCCCGCGGCGCCGCTCGCCTCGCACGGCCAGGGCATCCAGACCCAGGTCGGCGGCGACTGGTACGACGTCATCCCCCTGTCCGCGGGGCGCGTCGGCATCGTCATCGGCGACGTCGAGGGCAGGGGAGCCAAGGCGGCCGCCGTGATGGGCCAGCTCAGGGCCGCGCTGCGCGCCTTCGCGCAGGACGACAAGTCCCCCGCCGACATCCTGGCCCGGCTCGACGAGTGGACGCGGATCATCGGCCCGCCCGAGCGCGACGACTACGGCGCCGACGTCAGCACCCCGCCCATCGTCACCTGCCAGTATCTGGTGTACGACGCCTGGTCGCGGCAGCTCTCGTTCGCCAACGCCGGCCACTCCCCGCCGCTGATGATCGTCGACGGCATGGTGAGCGAGCTCGACATCTCCGAGGTCGGCCAGCCGCTCGGCGTCAGCGCCAAGGGCGTGCACGCCGACCTGGTCTACAAGGAGGAGAGCCGCGTCCTTCCGCCCGGCGCCACCCTCCTGCTCTACACCGACGGCCTGGTCGACCGCCGTCCCGCGCGGGGCGAGCCCCCGCTCAGCGACGACGAGACGCTGACCGTCCTGCGGCAGAAGGTCGCGGAGGCGTCCGCCGACTCGGTCGAGCGCATCGCCGACGCCGCCACGATCGCGGTGCCCGGTGAGATCGACGACGATATGGCGATCCTCGTCATCCGATCGGCGGGCAAAGAGCTCAAGTTCCAGGAACGCACGTTCCCCGCCCAGCCGATCATGGTGGGTGAGGCCCGGCGCATGGCCTCGGAGGCGTTCGCGAGCTGGGGCGTCCCCGACGAGAGCGCCGAGATGGCCTGCCTGCTGGTCTCGGAGGTCGTCACCAACGTCGTCCTGCACGCCGCCAGCTCCAGCGTCCCGCGCCGCGAGCTCGTCCTGGACGGCCCGCCGCTGCCGTTCGACGAGTCGTGGGACGTCCCCGGCTTCGACACCGAGGTCGTCAACGAGAAGGAGTTCACCCTCCGCCTGCGCAGGGGAGAGGAGTCGATCTGGGTCGAGGTCTTCGACCAAGATCTGCGCCTGCCGCGCATCCGCAGCGCGGGCGAGAACGACGAGGGAGGCCGCGGCCTGTACCTCGTCGACCAGCTCGCCAAGCGCTGGGGCTCCCGCCCCACCAAGGAGGGCAAGGCCGTCTGGTTCGAGATCCCGACCCGGGGCCGCTGACCTTCCGTCCCTTCGGCCGTCCCTCGGGACCGCTCGCGACAGGCCGGCGGGCGACCGTGGAATCACCACGATCGCCCGCCGTCGGTCTACGTGAGACGTTCACCGGCCGCGACGGCGCGATGAGGCGTCACGTGGCGCGGTGCGGGCCCGTGCTCAGCTCGGCGTCGCCATCCTGAGCGGCGGGGTGAGGTTGACGAAGGCCGTGCAGTTGCCCGGCCAGGCGGGGTTGTTCCCGGTGCCGGGCGTCGGGTTCACCGTGCACGACGTCTGCGCGACCGAGCCGTTCGCGCTGGCCACGGTGACGTGCAGGTTGTTGCCCATCACCGCGAGAGAGACGTCCGTGACGTTGCCGGGGTATCCGGTGAGGCTGGTGAGGCTGTGCCACGGCGGAATCGTCCGCGGGTCCCGCACCGACGTGGTTCCGTTGCCCGGCGCCAGGCCGATGAACTTGTTGTTGCCCTGGAAGGCGGTGTCCACCTGTGGACCGGAGGCCCCGGGAGGGCCCTGCGGTCCGGGAGGACCCTGGGGTCCGGGCGGGCCTTGGGGGCCTTCGGGGCCGATGCAGACCTTGCACTTCCTCTTGTGGGACTTCTCCCCGTCCCTGCAGTGCTCGTCTCTGGAGTTGCCCGGACAGTTGTCGGCCCTGGTGTATGTCACCGAAGCGCCGGCGGTGCTCTGGTGGCCCGCGCCGGAGGCGGTGCCGGCCTGCGCCGGGGCCGCCACGGCGAAGAGCCCGCCCGTCACGAGCGTCGCCGCCGTGATGGTCCAGAAGGGTACGCTCACTCGCGAAACCCGCGTTTCATCCCGAGGAATCACTCGGTTTCTCCCATGTCAACGTGTTTCTGGTGAATCAGACTTGTCGCGCCATCGTGATAGCGCTTCGTCCATGATTACCCTGCGCCCGGCCGCATGCCCGGCCACGACGGGGCCGCTCCGGCGCAAAATTGGCCGACAAATGGAGAAAGGAATTTTCTCGGCCCGCCATCACCGGTGATATGTGGTTTCTCGCGGCCGTTCGCCCGCTTGAACGTATTAAGGATGATGGCTGGCTATCTAGCGGAGCAGGGGGGAGTATCCGTTTCGCGGGAGAAACCGGATGCGCGCGTGAAAAGCCGCGACCCGCCCGTGGTGTCAGTCCGCGGACGGGACGGGACGGCGAGAGGCCGGGGTCAGCGGAAGGTCTGCGTGTACACGGCGAGCATCACGATGACGAAGGTGATCATCACGCCGGTGTAGGCCATCGGGCCGAAGCGGAGCGCCCTGCGGACGCGGTTCAGGCCCCACGCGAACAGGAACGCCAGGAAGACCAACAGGACCAGTCCGCCGTTGTCCACCGCCACCGCCTCCGGGAGCTCGCTCGTGAGGCCGGCTTCCGCCGGGCCGACGCGGGGAGCCCGCCTCAGGGATCCTCCGCTGACCAGTATGCGGCCCCCGGCCGTCCGGCGCGGGCTTCCACGGCCCCGCGCCCCCGGGTTTTTCCGGCACGCGGCGGCCCGCGTATCCCGGACACGCACGGGTTCGCACGTCCGCACGTCCGGCCGTGCGCGTACGGACCACCGGCGAAACGCTCAGAAGCCGAACGAGCGCCCGATGATCTCCTTCATGATCTCGGTCGTGCCGCCGTAGATGGTCTGCACCCGGCCGTCCATCCACGCCTTCGCCACCGGGTACTCGGTCATGTAGCCATAGCCGCCGTGCAACTGCAGGCAGCGGTCGATCACCTTGTTCTGCAGCTCGGTCGTCCACCACTTGGCCTTCGCGGCGTCGACCACGGTCAGCTCCTTGGCGTTGAGCGCCCGGATGCACTTGTCCACGTAGTGGCGGGCGATCTCGACCTCGGTCGACAGCTCGGCGAGGACGAAACGGGTGTTCTGGAAGGAGCCGATGCTGCGGCCGAACGCCTTGCGCGTCCTGCAGTACTCGATCGTCATCTCCAGCACCGACTCGGCCGCCGCGACCGCCGCCACCGCGATCGACAGGCGCTCCTGCGGCAGGTTCGTCATGAGCTGGAAGAAGCCCTGCCCGTCCTGGTCGCCGAGACGGTTGGCCACCGGGATCCGGACGTTCTCGAAGAACAGCTCGGCGGTGTCCTGGGCGTGCATGCCGATCTTCTCCAGGTTGCGGCCCCGGGTGAAGCCCTCCATGCCCCGCTCCGCCACGAGCAGCGTCGTGCCCCGCGCGCCCTCGGCCGGGTCGGTCTTGGCGACGACCACCACCAGGTCGGCGTTGATGCCGTTGGTGATGAACGTCTTCTGCCCGTTGACGACGTAGTGGTCGCCGTCCCGGACGGCCGTCGTCCTGATGCTCTGCAGGTCGCTGCCCGCGCCGGGCTCGGTCATCCCGATGGCCGTGATCAGCTCGCCGGACGCGAACCCGGGCAGCCAGCGCCGCTTCTGCTCGTCGTCGGTCATGTCCACCAGGTACGGCGCCATGATGTCGTTGTGCAGGCCGAACCCGAGCCCGGTCGCGCCGAACCTGAGGATCTCCTCAACGATGATCGCGTTGTACCGAAAGTCCGTGATCCCGGCCCCCCCGAACTCCTCAGGCACCCCGAACCCGAACATGCCCAGCTCCCCGGCCTTCTTCCACACCTCCCTGGGAACGATCCCGTCCTTCTCCCACTGCTCGTGCCGGGGCGCCACCTCCCGGTTCATGAACTCACGCACGGTCTCACGGAAGAGCAGATGTTCCTCGTCGAACAGGTCTCGCCGCATTCGCATCCTCCTAGGGGCTCCCTCACCAGAATACGATTCTGTTAGCGGCCCGGTCTGTCGCGTCCGCCTCCCGAGCCGCCCAACGTTACGAATCAGCCACGTCAGGTATCCGTTCCCTATCTGCTCCTACGTGGATGAGTTGAAAGTCATACGATCTACCTTCGGTCCGTCCTTCGGCCGCCGGGATGATCGGAGACGCTCGTGAACGCGTGGGGATCCAGGGTCCGTGGATCATTAGCGGCACTGTCGTTGGCCGCGTGCACGGGCGTGGTGGTGCTGCAGGCCAGCCCTGGCGCCGCCGACACGGACAATTACATCTACACCTATGAATGCCTGTCTGGGCCTCTGCTGCCGGCTACGAATCCGAAGAAGGTCGACGTCCAGGTCGCGGTGCCGAAGTCCGTGCCACTTGGCCAGCAGATTCCCGTGGAGTGGACGCTCACGAACTCCACGTTGGCGGTTCCGCGCAAGTTTCCGGTCGGCGGAAAGATATCCGTCCGGGGAATTCTTCAAGTCAGCGGCTTGTGGCAGGGGCAGTTGGACTCCCTCGGCACCAAAGATCAGGGAGAGCTTGCCGCTGGTGGCGTGGTGTCACTGCCCACGGCGATAACGGGGGCCGTCGCCACGAGCAAGGTCGGCAAGCTCACCGTCAAGCCCGGTGATCTGGTGGTGGATTTCCAGCCACCGGCCGAGGAGACGCTCTTAAATAACACCGCTACCGGGGCCAATGGGCCGATCACTTATGCGGGCGCAGCTCCGTCCCTGCCGCAAGGCGGTTGGTCACTGTCAGGGCCGTCTGAGCGGCCCAAGTTCGACGACTATCAAGGCGACGTACACCACACGACCAAGCAGGGTGACAAGGCGACGGTGACGTTTTACGGGACGGGACTTCAGTACATCACCGAGCGGCATGCCGCGATGGGCAAGGTCGAAGTGACCGGCACGGGAGTCACCACGGAGACAGTGGACGCGTCTGTCAAAGAAGACAAGACGACCCCGGTCCCGGTCGATGCTCGCGAGTTCAAGCAAGTTCTCTGGCAGAAGAACGACTTCACCTATGGCGAGCACACGGTCACATTCACCAATAAGGCCGAGAACGGCAAATACATGTTGGTTGATGCCTTCAAGGTGAGCACTGATCCCAGCAGGGTTCCCTCGGACTCTTTCCGCACGACCTGCAGCGTCAAGGACAACGGCGACCTGAAGACGGCGACCGTAGAGATCGTGCCTGCGCCGAGCGCCAGTACGTCCAGTAGTCCCTCCACCAGTGGGCAGATCAGTGACGGAGACGACTCGGCTCGGGGAGTTGTCGTGTTGTCTGGTGGCGGGCAGGGGCATGGGGCGCCTACGGCTACCGCTACGGCTACTGTCACGCCGAAGCCGACGAAGAAGGTCAGTTCGACGCCGCAGGTGCGGGTGACGCCGAAGGGTGGCGCGCACACGGGTGAGGCGCCCGAGCGGAACGCCGGTGCCGCGTCGCTGCTGATCGGGTACGGCGCCGTCCTGACCGCGGGCGGGCTCGGCGGTGGCCTGTTGCTGAGACGCCGGCGTATGGCACGCGGCTCCGCCGGACGAGGGAAGCTCGGTTGAGCGCGCCCATGCCGCCCGAGGACGCTCCACGCGAAGCCCGCTGGAAGGCGGCGCTGGCCCCTGTCGTGCTCACCGTGGGCTCGCTGGCCGGGGTAGGCGCCGTGATGGTGGGCCTGCTGATGTACCTCTCACCCGTGCAGGAGAACGCGTCGAACGCGTCCCCGGACGCGGCGCGGGTTGCTCGGATGGACGCCGCAGGAGATCCGGGCTCGTCCGGCGGTACGGCCGGGGATCCCGGCCTGTCCGGTGGTACGTCGGGGACGAACCCGGTCGGCGTCCAGGTCGCCGATCCCGCCGCTGCCGCGATGGCGACGGTCGGGCCGGGAGGAGCGAACGTCCCGCTGGTGGAGGCCGCGCCCACGGCCCCGCCGCCCTCCCCGGCAGCCGCCGTCCCCGCGAAGCCGCTGCGTAAGGCGGCCCCCGTGCGCGTCAAGATCCCCTCGATCGGGGTGGACGCGGCGCTGGTCTCTCTTGGTGTGGACAAGTCCGGCGAGATCCAGGTGCCGTCCCTGAGCCGTCCCAAGCTGGCGGGGTGGTACCGGCTCGGGCCTGCGCCCGGCGAGATGGGCCCGGCGGTGATTCTCGGGCATGTGAACACCCGGAAGGGACCGGCGGTGTTCAGCCGCCTGCGCGAGCTGGGCCGGGGCGCCGTGATCACGGTGGTTCGCTCGGATGGGTCGTCGGCGCGGTTCACGGTGGACGGTGCCGAGCAGGCGAGCAAGAACAGGTTTCCGACCAAGCGCGTCTATGGTCACGTGGATCGTCCCAGCCTGCGACTCATCACCTGCGGCGGCATCTTCAACCCCCGCGCGCACAGCTACACCGACAACATCATCATCTACGCCACCCTCACCTCCGCCGCGCGCCGTTGACCAGGTGCCCCGGCCGGGGTCCCATGTCGTGCGTTCCGCCGGCCGGGGCACAGGTCATCGGGGGACCGCGCGCACCCAACCGCGGTCGTCGGCGAGGAAGCCGGATATGGTCAGGCCCGCTTCGTTGAGCTGGGCCTCCAGGTAGTCATCGTCGAGGCGCTTGCTGAGGTAGGTGTGCGTCCACTGCCGGTCGCCGAGGGTGTACTCCAGCGTCAGAAGAAGGAGCCCCGGGCCAGGCCGCTCCAGCCCGGCCACGCGCACCCTGTGGCCCTCACTCGCGACGCGCTCGAAGGGCTCGATCGTGTCGTACCACTCGGGCGGCTGGCGTTGCAGGATCACGCACCCGCCGGCGGCGACGTGCCGCGCGCAGGCGCGCAGGAAGTCGCGGCGCAGGTCGTCGTCCGCCGTCTCGACGACGAACGACATGAGAAGGACGACGTCGAACGTCCTGCCGAGGGACAGAGACTGGATCGGCGAGCGGACGGTCTCGGCGCCCTTGATGTGCGCGAGCATCTCGGCGGACTCGTCCACGGCCACCGCCTCGTGCCCGAGGGCCACAAGGCTGTGCGTGATCCGTCCGACACCCGCGCCGAGCTCCAGAATGGACGCCCCCTCGGGGATGGCCGCGTGGATCAACTCCGGTTCGCCCCGGGGCTTGAGCGTCGCGTAGAAGTCGACCGCGCACCCGTCCGGTGTGATCGCTCCGGGACCGGTGCCGTGATACACCCTGTTCGCACTCATGCCTGCCATCCTGCAAAAACGGCCGGCGTTACGAAACCCTGAATGATGTCCGTCGACTCGGCTCATGCCCGCGACCTGGCGAAACGCATTCCATCGATGATGGTCTATACCTCTTGTGCACGGGCGGTCCGGGACCGGGATGTACTCTTGCGCCGAAGTCCGCGACCTCATTGAGGCCCTCGTTTCCGGCTGCGCCGGGGGGAGGGCCTTTTGTCGTTCACGGGCAAGTCCATCGATCCCCACCGAGACGGCCTCCATGTCATGCGCACGCGGGGGCCGTCTCGCGTTTTCCCGGAGGAAGGCATGCCCCCCGTTCCGATCGCCACCGCGTCTCCCGCGTTACCGGCCATGCCGTGGCCCGTCCAACTGGCCTGCGTGGCGCTCGCGGCCCTCGTCGTGGTCGCCGTCCTGCTGTACGCCATCGTCAAGCGCGTCATCGACAAGGCCGACGCCGACGACCTGCCCCAGGTGCTGGCCGCCTTGCGGTCGCTGGTGGACAGCGTCGGGAACGTGGTCACGCGCCCTCCGCTCGGTACGGGGCCCGTACGCCTCCCGGTGGACCCGCCGCGCGGGCAGACTGGTACCGGGGAGCCGACGGCATCGGAGGACATGCCATGAGCGTCCATGTCCCTCCGCCTCGCAGGGCGGCGGCCCGGCCGATCGAACGGCGCACCGTCCACCAACTGTTCCTGCTGGCTGAACTGGCCGCGTCCCCCGATGCGGACTGGGATTCCCTCCTGTGGGGCTGGGAGTCCCTCTACGATTACGACTTCGAGTCCTTCGTCGATGGGTGCCTCCTCAGCAGGAACCGCGAGACGGCCCGTTCGGCGCTCCACCTCATCGAATGCACGTCCTCCGCTGATGAGCGGGGCTTTCTGTACGGACTGGTGTGTGACGACCAGGGACTCAACCCCTATGCGGCCTTTCCGACGTACACGGCGATTTACATGACGATCTTGAACGGCATTGCAGGGAGCAACCCGCCGGTAGTACACCGTCTGGATGAAGCGCTGCGCATGGTGACCCGGTGCAAGCCGGTGATCAAGGACTTCCACCGTGGAAAATGCGTGTGCGGCTGCGACGTACGTCACCAGGCCGACCGGATTCGCGATTTCATGCGGCTCAGCGGGGCGTTACGTGGGTTCGTCGAGGATGACGCCGGGTTGTTCTGGGTTATCGGGCCTGATGAATTCGTGGACAGGTTCCGGGATTGGCTGAAGGCCGACAGCAGGCCGTGCAGGCACTGTGGAGCGCTGCTGGCCTCCTACGGGTTCACCGGCGAACGGTCCGCTTCCGGCCGGCCGCGTCTGTACTGTACGGACGCGTGCCGTCAGGCCGAGTATCGGAAGCGGGCCCAGCGGATGAAGGAACGAGGCGGTTCCCGCCCGAATGACTAGGGGAGGAGCTTCAACGGGACGGACGGGTCGCTCTGGGGCCAGGCGGTGAGGTGGAACCAGACTGTTTTTCCGTGGTGGTGGAGGATCCAGCCCCATTTGCAGGCGAGGGCCTGGACGATGGCCAGGCCCCGGCCGGAGGTCTCCATCGACTCGGCCGATCTCATGCGCGGGATGGTGACGCACGAGTCGTACACCTCGACGGTCATCAATGACCCGTCCCGGCGGACGGCGATGCGTATGGTGCTGGAGACGGGGAGCGCCTTCATCCCGTGGACGAGGGCGTTCGTGACGACTTCCGAGGTGAGCAGCTCCGCGACGGCCGGAACCTTGTCCGCCGCCTTCCAGTCGAGGGCGACGTCGCGGACGAAGCGTCGCGCGGAGGCGATACATTTCTCGTCCGCCGGTATCCACTTCTGCCCCAGCAGAGGTATGTCGCCGTCCTGCTCGATGTCGTGGCCGGACATTGCCATCTGAATCGCCATGACCCCTCATGATCTTTGCTCGCCGTGTGGATTTCGCATGCCAAGCGTGCCGAGGTGGCGCTACTCTCCGTAGGTGAATGATTACTAGTCCATGGCTTTGAACGTCAGGATCGGTTCGTTGAACCCCGGCGATTGGGAGCACGATGGCGGACAAGTACACACCTCAGGCCATCTGGGGCAGGGAGCTTCGTCACTACCGGCAGGTGGCCGGCTTCACCCAGGCCCAGCTCGCACAGAGGATCCACTTCAGCGAGTCGCTGATCAGCGGCATTGAGACAGGACAGCTTCCAGCGAGCCCGGAGTTCGCTCAGGCGTGCGACACCACCCTGAGTACGGGGGGAGCCCTTCACCGGCTACTCGACTGGCGAAAGGGTAGTCCGTTCCCTGAGTGGTTCGGAAAGTGGCAGGACAAGGAACGTGTGGCCACCGTGGTCAAGGCATATGAATCACTGCTGATACCCGGTCTGCTTCAAACCCCCGCGTACGCCACTGAGGTGCTCTTTGGTGACGAGTCAGCCGTACAGGCGCGGTTGGCGCGTCAGGAGATATTCATGCGCCGGGACCCGCCGCCTCCCATGCTGCGCTTCGTGATCGACGAGTCGGTGCTGCATCGGCTGATCGGTACTACGGAGACCATGTACGAGCAGTTGAGACATCTCGTCTCGGTGGTCAGTCCTCGCATCAGCGTACAAATAGTGCCGGTCGGTGGTATGCATCCAGGACTTGATGCGGGCTTCATGGTGGCTACGCTGGAAGGCGGAAGCGAGCTGGCTTACCTAGACACGGCAGTGCGTGGCCTAGTGACCGCCGATCAAGATGATGTCACGGCAGCCATGGCCAAATTCGAAGCCATTCGCGTAGAGGCACTACCGCAGCAAATGTCAGTAGACCTCATCAACAGAACGGCGGAGGACCGATGGACCTCAGCAACGTCACTTGGCGGAAATCCAGCTACACGAGTAGCAATGGAGGAAACTGCGTAGAGATCGCGGAGCTGTGGCGTAAGTCGAGCTACACCAGTGACAACGGAGGGAACTGCGTAGAGGTCGCTGACCCCTGGCAGAAGTCCAGCCACAGCGGCAACAACGGCGGCGACTGCTTGGAAGTCGCTCAGCCGGTCACGCACGAGGTGGTCGCGGTTCGGGACTCCAAGAACCCGGAGGGGCCGAAGCTGCTCTTCTCGCACGATGAGTGGACCGCCTTCATCTCCGGCGTGAAGGTCGACGAGTTCAGTCGTAGGTAGAGCTCCTGCGGGAGTCGGCGGGTGGCTGTTGACGGCCCCACCGCCGACTCCTGGGGCGGATCGCGGTGATCGCTCCGCCATCATCGGTCGCGTAGACCGGGACGTTCACCGCAATTGCGGTACGAAGATCCTTGCGGAACGATTGTGGCTGGACTCGACCTCACCAGTCACAGGAGCAACACCGTCGCACACGTACAGTGACGGTTTCTCGGCCGGGTTGACGGGTCTCACAAATTAAGTTGACGCGCTGCGACTTTGTGACCTGCGGTGATGGATGAACAGCGCGAGAAGACCCGTCAAACCACAGCAAGGCGGGACGAAGCCTCCGTAGGATCTCAACTGAACTGTAACCACAGACTGGGATCCTGTTACGCCTAGCGAACCGGTCATCGCCGCTGGAATGGAGAGATTACGTGCTGAAGTCGCGAGCACGCCGTCGCATCGCCACCAAGGCAGCCGTAGCCGGTGTCATCGGTACGGGCGTAATCTTCGGCGCCCTTCCCGCATTGGGCGCCTTCGTCGGCCCGACCCCCGTCACCTATACCTGTAAGTCGGGTAACACCACCCTTGGCACCTACAACTTCCAAGTGTCACTGGATGGTCCGCTGACGACTCCCTCGCCTAGCGAGACCGTGACGTTGACCTGGGTGGTCGGGCAGCCCACGGCTACCCCGAGCTTCACTGCCACGTCCGTGATCACACCCAGTACTGCGGTTCAGATCGAAGGTCAGCTCGTCGCCAGCGGCCCGCCGCTGGGTCCCGCCCCGATCACTCCCAAGCCGACGACGTCCTACGCCCCGTTGGCCACCATCTCCCCCGGGGACCCCCTTCCGCTGCCCACGATGACGGCCACCGTGGTACCTACTGCGGTCGGCCAGTTCTCGGTCAAGCCCGGGAACTTCACCCTGAAACTCGGGGCGAACAGCACCTACACATGTGAGATCGCGGCAGCGCCATCACCGGCCAACGCGACGGCGGTTCCGCTGACCATTGTGGTCGCGTCCCCGAGCGCGTCTCCCTCTGCATCGCCCACGGGTTCGACCACTTCTTCGAATACCCCCACAGCCACGCCTACGCCCACCAGGACGCCGAAGCCGACGCACACCGTCTACGAGACCGTGACGCACAATCCGGAGCAGGTGAAGCGGAAGCCGTCCGGTGGTGCCGCGACCGGTGGGGGTGCGGACGCGGGGCCTGACGGGCGTCTGTTCGTGGCGGCCGGGATGGTGCTGGTGGTCGGGGCGGGTGTGGGCGGTCTCGTGGTCCGGCACCGGCGCCCGAACCGGGGTTGATCGGAGGCACGCGATGACGACGCCTCCCGAGTACCCGTTCCCGGATAACGGCGGCCATCCGCACGCCGACCCGGGAGCGCAGGGCGCGCACGGCTATCCACAGCCTGGGCAGGGGGCGCCGTACCCGCCGCAGTTCTACTACCAGTACCCCGGCGGGGACCAGTGGGGGCAGCCGCAGCGCTCCGACCGGGGCCAGATGATGCGGACCGTGCTCATCATCGCGGCGGTCGCGGGTGTGGTCACGGTGGTGGTCGGGCTGCTGTTCATGGTGAATGCGCCCGACCAGTACGGCCTGAAGGAGTCCCGTACGCCGCTGCGCCTGCAGTCCGAGCCGTCCCTGGCTCCGTCGGTGGGGCCGGGCGGCCTGGGGCAGCCGCTGACGCAGGCCGTGTCGTCGGCGCCGCCTCCGGTGCCGAGCCTGCCGCCCGCGCCGCCGATGCAACCGTCCAGCCCGAAGCGGCTCATCATCCAGAAGCTGGGGATCAACGCGCCGATCAAGTCGGTGGGCACCGACAAGGACGGCGCGATCGAGACGCCTCCGATCAACAACCACAACCTGGTCGGGTGGTACCGCTACGGCCCGACGCCGGGGCAGTCCGGTCCGGCCGTGATGCTCGGTCACAAGGACACGACCACGCGCAGCGCTGTGTTCAGCCGGCTGCACGAGATGCAGTACGGCGACACGATCGAGGTCACCCGCATGGACGGCACGGTGGCCATCTTCACCGTGGGCGGCATCGAGCAGGCGGACAAGAAGACGTTCCCGACGAACCGGGTGTACGGCAACGCGGACGCGGCCGAGCTGCGGCTGATCACCTGCGGCGGCACGTACAACCGTACGACCGGTCACTACGTCGACAACGTGATCGTGTACGCCCGGATGACGGGCACCCGGAAGGCGACCTCCTCCTCACGCTGAGTGGTCGCCCACGTTCTGTTGAAGCCCTGGTGGATCGCCGAATGAGTGCCCGATGACTTCCCGCTGAGCAGCTCTGAGGTTGCGCTGAGTGATCTTTTCCGGAAATCTCCGGAGGTTCACGGCATTCGCCATACTTCGTGGTGGTTCACCCCTAAGATCATCCTCCTGTCGGATGAGGGGGACGGTGTGTCAAGGCGCCATCTAGGGCTGCTCGCGGCCGGGCTCTACCTGGTGTCCGTGGCCGTCGCCGCGGTGATCGCCATCGCCAACGACGATCTGCGCGTCTTCTACCTGGGCGTGGTCTGGGAGTGGGCCGGCGGTGGATTCATGCTCGGCGACGGGTTCCCGGAGGCCGGGGACATGGCGGCCGGGCTAGCCGTGGTCGCCGTCCTCAACGCGTGGATGTTCTGGCAGGTCCTGCGCCTGCCCCCACGCGCGGACAAGGGCGCCGACCGGCGGGTGATCCGGCTGCGGCGGCTGCTCTACCTGGCCGCCGCCTACTCGGCGGTCCTCTGGCTGCCGAGCGAGCTGCTTCCCGACGCGCTCGCCGAGGCCCTCTTCCTGCTGGTGTGGGCCCCACTGTGGGTGACCTTCCTCCTGGTCCTGACCGGTGAGTCCTGGCGGTTCCGTGCTCTGGGCCTGGTCTTCGCCGCGATCTGCGTGGCCCTGTCCGTGGAGAGCGCGATCGACGAGCTGCCGGGAGTCGTGTGGCCGAACACCGGCTGGTTGCTCTCACTGGTCGACTCCGCCTGGCTGCTCATGATCCTCCTCGCCCAGCGGCGGGATGAGCGCTGGAGCCGTGCCACGGTCACCCTGGGCCTGGCCGGCCTGACGATGCCGTTCGCGTTCGAGTTCTTCGGGGCGCTTCTGGTGCCTTTCCTCGGCCCCGAGGCTTTGGTGATCAACTGGCTGTCGGACGAGCTGAACGTCTTCTACACGGTGTGGCTCGCCCGCTCGGCCCATGAGCTCGCCGGTCCCGGCGCCGGGTCCGCCCCCGCCGGGGTCGCCTCCGGCGGGCCGCCTCGTGCCGTAAGGATCGTCTCGGCGGCGGTCGTGCTCGTGCCGGTGATCGGGATGATCGAGCCCGAGGAAAGGCCACGCCTCACCTACAGCGGCTGGGATGACAGGTGCTACGAGTGGACCATGCAGTACCGTCCCTACGGCGACACCCGGCCGGAGGACCGGGAGAGGGCGTTCATCTGCCACGCGCGCACCACCATGGACGGCGTCCCGCCGATGTTCCCCGACACCCTCGCCGACCAGTACGTCCTCGCGTACGGCAGGCGGCTGTGCCAGGCGCGGGAACGCGAGGAGCAGGTGGCCCTGCTGGAGGAGGCGGGCAGCGAGCGCAGCGGATGGGGCGCCGATCCCGACGATCTGGTGTTCCTGTGCCCGGACGTGGTCGGCGCGCGGCAGCCCGACCTGCTGCGCTCGGAGGCCGAGAAAAAGGCCGACGAGGACCGGTTCGTGGCCGAGGAGAACGCCCGGTGCCCTGAAGCCTGGCCGCGGGTGCGGGCACGACGGGAGGGCACGTCCGCGTACTTCCTGTTCGAGGGTGGTGGGTACGCCGTTTACGACCCCGAGGGCGAGATCGGCGAGGAGAGCTGGGACGCGGCGCTGGACGACGGGTTCGTGGGCGCGGCCGGGGGCGCGGTGACCGTGATGACCGAGAGCGAGAACCAGCCGATGTGCCTGACGGTGAAGGCGTTCGACTCGGCCCCGCCGCTGCGGCTGAAAGGGTGGGAGCAGGTGACGGAGGTCGGCGTGGTCAGCACGAGCGGCCGGCTGCTGGTGCCCATGATGGAGGACGGCGCCGAGCAGGGGACCGCGGTACGTCTGCCGAACCTCGCGGTGAAGGGCCCCGGGCGGTACCGGGTGCGGGTCTACGCCGGGGGCGGGGAGGACGCCTACGAGCAGCACCTGATCGTGGTGTTCCCGGGCCGGTCGGGGAAGAAGGTCGAGTACGTGCGGTGAGGCGCGCGGGCGGGCTCGGTTCTCCGTGGAGCATTATTCTGTAATACGCTCGCAGGTACCGAACGTTGCTCGGTTTCAGGTGGGACGAACCCCAGGAGGCACCGTGGCAGAGGCGTACATCGTCGGGGCGGTCCGTAGCCCGGTCGGCAAGAAGAAGGGCGGCCTGTCCACCGTCCACCCCACCGATCTGGCCGCGCACACGCTCAAGGCCCTGGTGGAGCGCACCGGTGTCGATCCCGCGGCGGTCGAGGACGTGATCATGGGCTGCGTCATGCAGTTCGGACCGCAGAGCATGGACATCGCCCGCAACGCGTGGCTGTCAGCGGGACTGCCGGAGTCCGTGCCGGGCGTCACGATCGACCGGCAGTGCGGCTCGTCGCAGCAGTCGATCCACTTCGCGGCCCAGGGCGTGCTGTCGGGTACGCAGGACCTGGTGGTGGCGGCCGGCGTCGAGTCCATGAGCGTCGTGCCGATGGGGTCGAGCGTCACCGCCGCGCTGGAGAAGGGGATGCCGTTCCCCTTCGGCGACATGTGGGTCGAGCGGTACGGCAAGCAGGAGATCTCGCAGTTCCGCGGGGCCGAGCTGATGTGCGAGAAGTGGGGCTTCGAGCGCGACGAGCTCGAACGGTACGCGTACGAGAGCCACCAGCGGGCCGCCAAGGCCGTCGCCAACGGCTACTTCAAGGAGCAGATCGCGCCGCTCAACGGGGTCGAGGACGACGAGGGCCCCCGGGCGGACACGACGCTGGAGAAGATGGCCGGGCTGAAGACGCTGCGCGACGGCGGGCGGATCACCGCGGCCACCTCCTCGCAGATCTCCGACGGCTCCGGCGCGATACTGATCGCCTCCGAGCGGGCGATGCGCGCGCACGGGCTCACGCCGCGTGCCCGGATCGTCCAGCTGGCCCTCGTCGGCGACGACCCGGTGTACATGCTCACCGCGCCGATCCCGGCCACCCGGCGAGCGCTGGAGAGGTCCGGGCTGTCGATCGGCGACATCGACGTCATCGAGATCAACGAGGCGTTCGCGCCGGTTCCGCTGGCCTGGCTCAAGGAGATCGGCGCCGACCCGGCCCGGACCAACCCGAACGGCGGCGCCATCGCGCTCGGCCACCCGCTGGGCGGCACCGGGGCGATCCTGATGACCAAGCTGCTGCACGAGCTGGAGCGCACCGGCGGCCGGTACGGGCTGCAGACCATGTGCGAAGGCGGCGGCCAGGCCAACGTCACCATCATCGAACGACTGTAGGCCCGGAAGGGCGGCGCTCCGCCCCGGCCCGACCTGCGGATAGGGGACCGCGGTCAAGGGCGGGGGCAGGGCGCCGCCGTCACGGGGCCGCCCGGCGCGCGGACGGTCCCGTCTTTACACCGGTCAGCGGCCCTTCGGCTGACGGCGCGGCGGCGGTACGCGCCGCATGGGCGCGGGCGGCACCGGCACACGCCTCGGAACCGGAGGCAGGCGTCGCGCGGGCTGTGGAGTAGGTCCCGGCTGGGCGCCCGGCTGGGATACCGGCGTGGGGAAAGAACGAGCACGCATAAGAAGGTCTCCTTACGGATGGCGACGCGGCAGAAGGTCATGCCGCGGGAAGCCGCTCAGCTACCGCGTCTGGATGGACGGGATCAGAGAGCCGAGTGCCGGCGGATCGGTCGGCGAGGACCGATCGAGGCCGTCAGTAAGGAAAAATGCGCATGCCCTGACGGTACGAGACCGCCGGGATCGCCCGCAACCGATTTATTCGCCACCCGCCCTGGGGTAGGCGATACCCCTTCCGAGCTGGGTAATGTCAAAAAAACTAGACATCGTGTCGCGTCTGCTTTACATTCGTGGCATGCCCTCAGAAGAGAAGAACGCGTGGATCATGGGGTTGGTCGCGATCGCGGCGTACGCGGTGTACGTCGTCATCGTCCTCGGCCGGGCGGGCGACAAGCCGCTCGCCGACGTGCCGTACGCGGCGACGATGCTGTGGACCATCGGCGGCGGCATCGTGGCAGGGATCGTCCTGAACATCGCCGTCGCCATCGCCTCGCCCCGGGACGCCGGCAAGAAGGACGTCCGTGACCGCGAGATCTACCGGTTCGGCGAGCACATCGGCCAGTCGTTCGTGGTCATCGGCGGCGTCGCCGTGATCCTCATGGCGCTGGCCGAGTGGGACACGTTCTGGATCGCCAACGTGATGTACCTGGCGTTCGTCCTGTCGGCGATCCTCGGGTCGATCGCCAAGATCGCCGCCTACCGCTGGGGCTTCCAGCCGTGGTGAAACGGACCAGGATCACCAACTCGATCAGGACCCTCAGATTCACGCACGGAGAGATGACGCAGGCCGACCTGGCCGACCGCATCGGCGTGACCCGGCAGACGATCATCGCCATTGAGCAGGGCAAGTACTCGCCGTCGCTGGAGGTGGCGTTCCAGATCGCCCGGGTGTTCGACGTACCGCTCGACGACGTGTTCCAGTATCCGGACAGTTAGGAGAGACGCCATGAAGGCGATCGTGCAGGAGAGATACGGCTCGTTCGACGCCCTCGCGTTACGGGACATCCCGCGGCCGGTGGCCGGGGACGGCGAGGTGCTCGTCCGGGTCCACGCGGCGGGCGTCGACCAGGGGGTGTGGCACCTGATGACCGGCCTGCCGTACCCGGTCAGGCTCGCGGGCTTCGGGCTGCGCAGGCCGAAGCTCCCCGTCCGGGGCCGCGACATCGCCGGGGTCGTCGAGGAGGTCGGCCGGAACGTGACCCGGTTCGCCCCCGGAGACGAGGTGTTCGGCACCAGCGACGGGTCGTACGCCGAGTACGCCGCCGTCCGTGAGGACCGGCTCGCGCCCAAGCCGCCGAGCCTCACCCTGGAGCAGGCGGCGGCCGTCCCCGCGTCCGCCTGCACCGCGCTCAAGGCCGTCCGGGACGCCGGCCGGGTGCGGCCGGGGCAGCGGGTGCTGATCACCGGCGCCGGGGGAGGCGTCGGGACGTACGCGGTGCAGATCGCCAAGGCGTTCGGCGGCGAGGTCACCGGCGTGTGCGGTACCGGCAAGGCCGACCTGGTCCGCTCGCTCGGCGCGGAGGACGTCATCGACTACACCCGCGAGGACTTCGCCACCCGGGCGCGCGGGTTCGACGTCGCCATCGACATCGCGGGCGTCCGTTCGCTCCGGGTCATGCGCTCCGCCCTCGCGCCCCGGGGCACTCTCGTCCTCGCCGGCGGCGAAGGGAGAGGCCGCTGGCTCGGCGGCACCCATCGGCAGCTCGTCTCGCTGGTCCTGAACCCGTTCGTCGGCCACACCCTGCGCCCGCTGCTCTCGGCGGAGCCGTTGGAGGACCTGCTGGCCCTGACCGACCTCATCGAGTCCGGCGCGCTCAGGCCCGTCATCGACCGCGCCTACCCGCTGGACCAGGCCCCCGAGGCCCTGCGCCACCTGCGCGAAGGCCGCGCCCGCGGCAAGTTCGTCATCACCGTCTGACCGCGCGCCACCGGCGCTGGAACGTTCCTGAACCGTGGCCGGACGGCGGGGGAGCGGCCGCGCGGGTCAGCGGGCCGCGAGGTCGGGGACCTCGACGCGGACCACGGTTCCCTGCCCGGGCAGGGAACGCAGGGTCGCCTGGCCGCCGTGCGCGCTCGCGATGGCCTGGACGATCGCCAGGCCGAGGCCGCTGCCGTCGCTGTCGTCGGAGGAGGCGTGGTGGAACCGGTCGAAGGCGCGCGCCGCGTTCTCCGGGGACATGCCCGGGCCGTCGTCGCTCACCTCCAGCACCACCGGCGCTTCCAGCCGCACGGTCGCCCCGGTCCCGGGCGGGGTGTGCGCGCGGACGTTGGCCAGCAGGTTGACCAGCACCTGGCGGATCCGCGCCTCGTCCACCACCGCGACCAGTCTGTCCGGCGCCGCGACCCGCACCGGATGGTCGGGGTTCAGCGCGGCGAAGTCGTCGGCGACCTCCATCGCCACCGCGGTCAGATCGACGGGCGCGACGCTGAGGGGCGAGCCCTTGTCCAGCCGGGCCAGCTCCAGCAGCTCGGAGACCAGCCGGGTCATGCGGCCCGCCTCGTCCTCGATGCGGCGCATCACCTGCGGCACCTCCTCGTCGGGGATCGCGCCCTGCCGGTACAGCTCGGCGTACCCGGAGATCGTGGTGAGCGGGTTGCGCAGCTCGTGGGAGGCGTCGGCGGCGAAGCGGCGGACGCGTTCCTCCGACGCCCAGCGGGCGGCGAAGGCGTCCTGGATGCGGGTCAGCATGACGTTGATCGTGGAACCGAGGTGCCCGGCCTCGGACCTGCCCTCGGGCATGCGGGCCGACAGGTCGCCTCCCTCGGCGACCAGTTTGGCGGTCGTCGCCATGCGCGACAGCGGCGCGAGGCCCTTGCCGATCAGCGACCTGCCGAGCAGCGCGAGCAGGATCATGAGAACGGCCCCGGTGACCAGTTCGGTGACGACGAGCTGGCGTATCGAGTCGGACACCTCGTCGAGCGGCACCGCGAAGACGATCACGCGCTGGCCGCTCGGCATGTGGGCCGCCGCCGCGCGCAGCCGCTCGCTGAGCGCGAACGGCCGGCCGGCGTCGGCGAGCGCCGTCACCTTCGCCGCGCCGAGGCCCTCCAGGACGGCGGGCAGCCCGGCCGCCTCGGCGTCGTCGCCGGACAGCAGCCGGCCGCGGTTGGTGGTGGTGTTCAGCACGGCGATCGCGTACGTGGGGCTGGCGTTGACCAGGGCGATGCCCGTCGCCTTGCCGAGCCGGGCGGCCGACGCCCGCGCGGCGGCGGCCAGCGCCGCGTCCGTGCGGTCGATCATGTGACTGCGCAGCACCAGGACGCTGACCACCGACAGGACGGCCAGGCCCACCAGCGTCACCGAGAGCAGTCCGGCGAGGAGGCGTCCTCTGAGCGTCATCACGATGCCATCGTGCCTGGTCTCCGGACGAAAGGCGCCTTCGCCGGAGTATTCGGGCGCGGCATCACGCGTCCTGCGCGGGGCGCAGCGCGTACCCCACGCCGCGCTGGGTGTGGATGAGCGGCGGGCCGAGCGGGTCCAGCTTGCGGCGCAGGTAGGAGATGTAGGTCTCCACGACCTGCGACTGCGTGCCGAAGCCCCACACGTGCTCCAGCAACTGCGCCTTGGTGAGCACCTGGCCGGGGTGGCGCATCAGGAAGGCCAGCAGGCGGAACTCGGTGGGGGACAGCTCGACCGGGGCGCCGCCGCGCCTGACCTCCCAGCGGGCCTCGTCCAGTTCGAGGTCGGCCACGGTCAGCACCTCCTGGTCCGGCGCGCCGGTGTCCTCCGACGCGCGACGGCCCCTCCGGAGCACCGCCCGCGCCCGCGCCACCAGCGCCTCCACGGAGAACGGCTTGGTGACGTAGTCGTCGCCGCCGAGCGTGAGCCCGTGCACGGTGTCGGCCGAGGTGTCGCGGGCGGTCAGGAAGATGACGGGGACGTCGTCGCCGTGGGCGCGCAGCCGGCGGCACAGCTCGAACCCGTCCAGGTCGGGCAGCATGACGTCCAGCACGATGAGGTCGGGCGCCCCCGAGAGCGCCAGCTCCAGCGCCTCGTACCCCCGCGAGGCGCTGACCACCTCGAAGCCGTGGAAGCGCAGGGCGACGCCCACCAGGTCACGGATGTTGCGCTCGTCGTCGACGACGAGGACGCGCGGCTTGTTCTGCTGGTCGCTCATGCCTGCTCACTTCGCACCGTTCTGCCGGACTCCAGTATCCGGGCTCGTCGCCCAGGCCAAGGTCAGGCCGTCGCGCTGCCGGGCGGGGACGAGCACCGTGGAGACGAGTCTCATGGCGGCAGCTCAGCCCACGCCGCTAGGAGAAGCAGGAGGAAACCCTGTGATATCGCCGAGAGCCGGCGTCAGTGCGGGACGCGGGCCACGCAGAAGACGGTCTGGCCGAAGGGCGGGCGGATGAAGCGCTCGATGAAGCGGGTGGTCGGCACCACCGTGCGGTCGTAGATCTTGACCAGGCGCGGGTCGGGGTAGCCGACGCCGCCGCGGCGGACGGCCGCCCACCAGGCGATGCCGCCGAGGAAGTTGATCGGCTTGAGCACCGCGGGCTTCAGCCCGGCCGCCCTGACCGTGCGGCCCAGGGTGGCGGGGGTGTAGCGGGTGACGTGGCCGACCTTGCGGTCGAAGTCGCCGTAGAGCTGCATGTAACCGGGCACCCAGATGATGATGCGCCCGCCCGGCGCGGTCACCTTGGCCAGGGAGCGCAGGGCCTCGACGTCCTCCTCGATGTGTTCGAGGACGTTCATCATGACGACCGTGTCGACCGGCTCGGCGAGCGGGATCTCGGTGGGCAGGCCGAACCGCAGGACCTGGATGTCGTCGCGGCCCTCGAACCGCTTGGCGAGCTGCTCGACGCAGTAGGGGTCGAAGTCGCTCACCACCAGGCGGTCGAGGCGCGGCAGGAACTGCTCGGCGAAGTGGCCGA
The DNA here is from genome assembly GCF_014205275.1 of Sphaerisporangium siamense. Taxonomy (NCBI): domain Bacteria; kingdom Bacillati; phylum Actinomycetota; class Actinomycetes; order Streptosporangiales; family Streptosporangiaceae; genus Sphaerisporangium; species Sphaerisporangium siamense. The sequence continues at coordinate 20,480 of NZ_JACHND010000001.1, read as the reverse complement.
GACCCGAGCCGATCTCGAGCATCGACCTGCCGACGTGCGGGGCGACCATGTCGTACTCGTACCGCCGGTAGTTCTTGGCCTCGTCGCCGCCGAGGTGGTTCTCCAGAGCCTCGTCGCCGGCCGCCGGTTGCACCACGCGGTCATACCCAGACATGCGTCCCGCCCAGCCTCGTTCACTCGAAGACCGCGGCCCCGGTCGGGTGCCACGGTCACGGATGGCCTCCGAGTCTACCGGCCCGCCCGCGCGAGAAGTCCGAGTTCCCCCGTAGCGGCACGGGAAACGGGTCATGCTGATCCTTTGCGAACGGCGGCCGGGCGAACTACCTTTCTGCCGCGAAGGCGCACTCCGAGGAGCTCCCGACGGACGACGACGAGGCGATAACCCGGTCCTTGGCCGGGGACCTCGCCGCCTATGAGGTGCTGGTCACGCGCTACAGTGCGGTGGCCCACCGTACGGCCGCGCTGCTCGGCGCGGGTGACGAGGCCGAGGACGTGGTCCAGGAGGCCTTCGTCAGAGCATTTCGGTATTTGTCCGGCTTCCGGAGGGATGCCGCGTTCAAGCCGTGGCTGCTCAGGATCGTCGCCAACCTGACCCACGATCTCACCCGCTCGCGCGGACGCAGGAACGACCTGGTGCTCAAGATCGGCGTCGAGCCGGAGACCCGGGTGCCCGACGACCCCGAGGGGGTCGCCATCGCGGGCGACCGGCGCGCCCGGCTGCTGGAGGCCGTGCGGGCGCTGCCCGAGCGGGAACGGCAGGCGGTGGTCTGCAGGTATTTCCTGCAGTTGTCCGAGGCCGAGACCGCCGAGGTGCTCGGCTGGCCGCTCGGTTCGGTGAAGTCCCGCACGTTCCGGGGGCTCGCCAGGCTGCGGAAGGAGGTGGGCCATGAACTCTCCTGACGACGCCGGCGGCGCTGAGGAGATGGAGGCCGAGCTGCGCGCGCTCGGCGAGGCCCTCCGCGTTCCCGAGCCGCCGCCCGCCGACGTGGCGCGGGCCGTGCGGGCACGCCTGGAGGGGCCGGAGCGTGCCGGTTCGCTCAAACCGCGCCGGCCGGAGCGTCCGGGGCGGCGGCGGACGTGGCGATGGGGGGCCGCGGGCGTGGCGGCGGTCGTCGCCCTGCTCGTCGGGCTCACCCCGCAGGGGCAGGCCGCCGTGGGAGCCGTCCTGCGCTTCGCGGGCATCGAGGCGCACATCGGCGAGGAGCCGCCTCCGCCGCCCCGCGGGGTCCCGAGCCCGCTGCCCGGCGAGCGGAGGGTGACCCTCGACGAGGCCCGCCGCCTGGTGCGGTTGCCGTTCGCCGTCCCCGCCGCGCTCGGCGAGACGCGGGACGTGCGGGTGAGCGACGGGGGCCGCGTGGTGTCGCTGTTCTGGCCCGGCGTGCGGCTGGACGCCTACGACGGCGTCCTGACCCCCATGTGGCGCAAGGACCTCGGCGCGCCGTTCCCCGAGGAGGTCGTGGTGGGCACGGCCGAGGGCTGGTGGATCAGCGGGCCGCACCAGGTGACGTACCTGCCCGGCGACGGCTCGACCCGCACGCTGCCCCGCGCCGCCGCCCCCACGCTGATCTGGCGGCGCGGCGGGGTCGCCTACCGCCTCGAAGGCCCCGCGGAGCTCGACCGCGCCCGCCGCGTCGCCGAGTCGCTCCGCTGAGGCCGCGGGCCGTCACCTGCCGCCGTCGCGGGGCGTCATCCTCCCGGCGGGGGCGGGGGGACGCTCGGGCCCGTCTGCGGCGTGGTGCGCGTCGGGCGGGAGGTGGGGCGGGACGAGCTCGGGGGCGGCGGGGGAGCGGTGGGCCCGGTGGTGGGCACGGGCTTCCTCGTCCGCCGGTGCGTCGGCTTGGGGGTCGGCTTCGACGTCCGGCGCGGGGTGGCGCTCGTGCGGGGGACGGGCGGGCGCGAGGGCGCCGAGGAGGCGGGCGGGGGCGGCACCGCGGTACGGCGCGGGCGCGCGGCCGTGGTCTTCCCGGGGGCCTTGGGGGTGATCACCGGCGGGGGAGGCGGGGACTCGATGCCGAAGGAGGCCCCCGTGGGGGACGTCTGCGCGGCGCCCGAGCCGGCGCCCGGGAGGTCCGTCCGCACGGCGGCCGGGACGCCGGACCCGCCGGAGGACTCCGGCAGCGCGAACCAGATCCCGAGAGCCGCGGCGAGCAGCAGGATGAGGCCGATCACGATGCCGCCGCGCCGGTCGCCGCCGAGCCTGCGCCACAGGGAGGGCTCCTCCTCGCCCTCCAGGTCGAGCGAGGTTTCCCACGTACGCCATCGTTCGTCCGCCGGACGTCCGCCCGTTGAATCCTTGGCGTACGGGGGACGACGCCGCGGCGGATCCTCCCAGCTGTCTGACACGGTGCTCTCGTCTCCGGGGCGGGGTGGGCGTCGGCTTCTCTTGCACAATGCGGTGATTCGTCACTACATGTGCATTCATGGGGAGGTTAAGACGTCAAGACAGTCAACAGAGTATAGAAGTTTGTTATGTAACAAAAGTGATATCAGAAGCTGAGGCATCCTCCCGTATATTTCTGACTGCTTTGCCGGTACCAGATTTATCATTTGCAACCATGTCAGGAGAGCTGAGTCCCGTGCTGAGGAGGGATGATCCCGCCGCTCTGGAGCGGTTGTGCCGCGAGTACGGAGATCATCTCTACGACTACTGCCAATCCCTGCTGGACGACGACGACGCTCTTTCGGCGACGGTCGGAGCCCTGCACGGGGCCGTCGCCCACACCGACCGCCTGTACGACGCGACCCGCCTGCGCGCCTGGATGTACTCCCTGGCCCGGGCGGAGTGCCAGTCCCGGCTCGCCGGCGTGACCCACACCGGCTCCTACGCCCGCCAGGGGCGTGGCGGCTCGCCGGAACTGGGCGTCGAGGTGCTCGCCTGCCTGGAGTCGCGCGAACGCGAGATCCTCGACCTGACCCTGCGGCACGGCCTCAAGTCCGACGAGGTCGCCAGGGTTCTGGACATCTCGGTCGACGCCGTGGAGTCCGCGGCCCGCACGGGCCGGAAGAACGCCGAGCAGTGGCTGGCCGCCGTCGTGGACGCGCGCAGCGCCGACCCGCGCTGCTCGGTGCTGCCCGGCCTCGTGAAGTCGTGGGCCGCGTCGCCGACGCGGCTGCTGCGCGCCCACATCACCCGGCACATCCGCTCCTGCAAGGACTGCGGGGCCGCCAAGGCCGGGGTGACGATCACGGCACTGATGACGCGCATGCCCATCCTCGCCAGCCCGGCCCCCATGGAACGGCTCTTCTCCGGCGCCGACGCCTCCTTCACCGCCGCCGAGACCCGCACCGAGAGCTGGCACCCCGACGGCTTCCCCGTGCAGCCCGACGCCCTGGAGGACCCGCCCCCTCCCGAGGCCCCGCTCACCGTCGAAGAGGGGTTCACGCCCGAGAAGAAGGCGGAGGCCGCCGCGTCCCAGCCCGAGTTCTGGGAGCCCGACCCCGACGCCGACGACCCCGAGAGCCGCATCCGCTGGGGACGCGTCGCGCTCGTCACCCTCGCCTCGGTCGTCTCCGCGGGCGCGATCTGGTCGCTGATCTTCGCGCCCAGCGGCACCGCGCCGGTCGACGTGGAGGCGGCGGGCGGCACGATCGTCGTCTCGCCGGGCGAATCGCTGCCGGCACTCGTGGACTCCCCTCCTCCGCCGCCCGTGGCCACCGGGGGCACGCCGGTGGGCTCCGCCGCGCCGACCGGCACCGGCGGCGTCCGGCAGCCCGGCGTGACGCTGCCGACGTCCTCGGCGCCCATGGCCTCGCCGCCGTCGAGCAGCTCCCGCCCCTCCGCGAGCCCGTCGGCCAAGCCCCGGCGCACGGACCCGCCGTCGGCGGACGGCCCGAACGGCCCGCCGCCCCCGCCGAAACAGACCTCACGGCCCACCTCGGCCCCCAAGCAGTCCTCCCAGCCGCAGGCCAAGCAGTCCTCCCAGCCGCCCCCTCCGCCGCCTCCGCCCCCGCCACCGCCCCCTCCGCAGTTCGCCGCCTCCACCGGCTCGGTGGACGTGGGCACCACCCGCCAGGGTTCGGTCTCCGTGCGGTCGCAGCGCGGCTCGATCAACTGGACGGCCGCGGGGACGATGGTCAACGTCTCGCCGGGCAGCGGACGTGTCGCCGACGGCGAGAGCACGACGATCCAGTTCTCCGTCAACTCGGGAACGGGCGAGGAGAACTGCGGAAAGCCGCTCAGCACGTCGCTGTCCATCTCCTGGACCGGTGACAACAAGGGCACCGCGGGCTCCGGAAGCGTCGGCGTGACGATCACCTACGTGAAGCCCTGCCCCGTCCCCCGCTAGGAACCCCCGCCAAGAACGAGGAGAGACCGCGTATGCCCCGGCTTCGCAAACGCGAATGGATCATCGCGCTCGTCGCGGTGCTTCTCACGCTGACCATAGGCATCCCCACCGGCATGGCCCTCGCCGCGCCGTCCACGCCCGAGGGCGTGAACAACCAGTGCGACGAGATCCTCGGCACCGGCACCCCCGAGTACATGTACTGCTCCTGGATGGCCGAGACCCCGCGGGACGCGCTCGACGTCGTCCGCTTCTGGACCCAGGACGGGAACAAGAAGCTGGAGGAGGCGGTCCCCTTCCCCGGCCCGGTGCTGTTCTGCAAGGACAAGAACAACAAGGGTCCCGGCATGCAGGACTGCGCCGACAAGGACCAGGTCCTGTGCAAGTACGACCAGAGCGTCGGCAAGTACGTCTGCAAGGACACCGACGGCAACCCCACCAACCCTCCGTCCAAGGCGTGTCTCGGCGGCGAGTACGACTGCACGCGCGGTGAGGGCAGCACGACCTCCGACAAGCAGAACGGCACGCCCGGCCCGTCGTCGAGCCCGCAAGCGGGCAACGACGTGAACGGCGCCCCCGTCGAGGAGAACCAGGCGCCCGTCGTCGAGAACTCCACCGGCCCCGACGAGGGACAGCCGCTGTCGACGGACGAGACCCAGAACCAGACCGAGAACCAGACCAACGCCCTGCCCGAGAACGAGACGTCCGCCGAGCCGTCCGCGCCCGCCGACCCCGAGCCGACCGGCCAGGCCGACCCGCGCCCCGACGCCTCCACCGCGCCGCGCACCACGACCACGGACAAGCAGACCCTCACGCCGCCGAACGACGCCACCGGCAAGGCCGCCGCCGCGGCCGTCAAGCTCGGCATGCGCGTGTGGGTCGAGAGCGAGCTGGCCCCGGCGTGGACGGCGGGCAAGGAGCAGTTCGACGCCGCCGTCGCCTCGCTGGCCGCGCAGGCGAGCAGGCCCGGCGTCGTGGGCGTCAAGTTCGCCCAGGACCTCGGCTACTGGGGCTTCAAGTCCGCCGACGACATCCGCAAGTTCGTCAAGGAGTCCTCGACGGCCCTGCGCGCCGCGATGCCGGCGGGCAAGCAGCTCGCCGTGGACGTGGTGGTCCCCGAGCTCGGCTGCGGCGCCTCCGAGCCGTGCCAGGCGGCGCTGCGCACCAAGTACCCGCTGATCACCCGCGCCAACGTCGAGAAGTACGTGCTCACCGGCGACGTGGACCACGTCAACCTCTCCAGCGGCCTGTTCGCCAGCGAGTACTCCAAGTGGAAGGTCACACCGGACAAGGCGCTGCGCAACCAGTGGATCGCCGTGCGGGCCCGCGGCTGGGACACCCGCGTGCACATCGGCGCCCGCGAGGTCGGCCTGGCCCACAGCGGCCCGACCAACCTCACCGCCGCCCAGGCCGAGGCCGCGGCCAAGCTGCGCGTCGACCTGCCCCTGCAGGCGGGCGTGCAGACCGTCATGCTGTGGACCCACCGGCAGGACTGGGACGGCGCGGTGTGGCGCATCCTCGACGAGGGGCTCAAGGACAACACCCTCTGGAAGGCCCTGAAGGCCCGTAAGGGGCTCGGCAGGATGGCGGTGACCTTCGACGCCGGCGACCCCGAGCGCGGCGTCACGCAGGACCTCACCAAGCTCGCGGAGGTCTTCGACACCATCTACATCCACGCGCAGTGAGGCGGCCGCCCGGCCCCTGAGAGGCCGGGCGGGCACGGCCCGGCGGAGCACTCCGCCGGGCCTTCGCCTTCTTCCGGGCCGGCCGGTCCGCCGGGACGGGATCAGCGGGTGAGCCAGGCGTCGATCGCCGCCAGCAGTTCCTTCTTGTAGGAGTCGGGCGCGGCCGAGAAGCGGATCGACTGCCGGGCCAGCTCGGCCACCTCGGCGTCGCGGAAGCCGTACACCTGGCGCGCCAGCTCGTACTGCGGCAGCAGCCGCGCGCCGAACAGCAACGGGTCGTCCGCGCCGAGCGCGATCGGCACCCCGGCGTCGAACAGGCGCTTGACCGGGACGTCCGCCGTGCCCTTGGCGACGCCGAGCCCCACGTTCGAGGTAGGGCACACCTCGCAGGTGATCTGCCGGTCGGCCAGCCGGTCCATGAGCCTCGGGGATTCGGCGGCCCGGATCCCGTGTCCGATGCGGTCGGCCTCCAGATCGTCCACGCACTCGGAGACGCTCGCCGGCCCGGACAGCTCGCCGCCGTGCGGGACGGCCAGCAGCCCGGCGCGCCTGGCGATGCGGAAGGCCCCGTCGAAGTCACGGGCACGGCCGCGCCGCTCGTCGTTGGACAGCCCGAACCCCACCACGCCCCTGTCGGCGTACTGGCCGGCCAGCCGGGCCAGGGTCTTGGCGTCCAGAGGATGGCGGGTGCGGTTGGCCGCGACGATCAGGCCGATGCCCACGCCGGTCTCCCGCGCGGCCTTCTCGGTGGCGTCGAGGACCAGCTCCAGCGTCGCGGTGAGCCCGCCGAACCGCTGGGCGTACCCCGAAGGGTCCACCTGGATCTCCAGCCAGCGCGACCCCTCGGCCGCCTCGTCCTGCGCGGCCTCGCGCAGCAGGCGGTAGACGTCCTCGTCGCGGCGCAGCACCGAGCGCGCGATGTCGTACAGGCGCTGGAAGCGGAACCAGCCGCGCTCGTCCGTCGCCCGCAACCTCGGCGGCCAGTCCTGCACGAGGGCGTCCGGCAGGTGCACCCCGTGCTCGCGCGCGAGGTCCAGAAGCGTCGAGTGGCGCATCGAGCCGGTGAAGTGCAGGTGGAGATGGGCCTTGGGGAGCTGGTCGAGCGGGCGTGCCATCTCCATATCCTGCCGTACGCGCGGCACGTCCCGGCGCCACTCCCGGCACTCAACCTCCGAGGGCCCCGGCGCGTTGGGAGGGCGAAAGGGGACTCGAATGACGGAAGAAGACGAAGCGGCCTTCGACGAGTTCCTGGCCGCCCGGAGCACCGCGCTCCTGCGCACGGCCATCCTCGTCTGCGGCGCGTCGGCCCACGACGCCGAGGACCTCGCCCAGGGCGCCCTGGAGAAGGTCTACCGGCACTGGCCGCGCATCCGCCACGACAACCCCGAGGCGTACGCCAGGAAGATCGTCGTCAACGCGGCGATCTCCCGGTCGCGGCGCCGGAGGGTGATCCAGGAGATCACGTTCGCACGGCCGCCCGACACCCCCGCCCCCGAGTCCGACCCCGACCTGCGGGGCGTGCTCATCGAGGAGCTCCGGCGCCTGCCCGCGCGGATGCGGGCGGTCGTCGTCCTCCGCTACTGGGAGGACATGTCGGAGGCCGAGACCGCCGCGATGCTCGGCTGCTCGGCGGGAACGGTGAAGAGCCAGGCGGCCCGGGGGCTGGCCCGGATACGGGAGCGCATGGGCGTACTGAAGGGAACATCGGTATGAACGTCGAAGAGGCCCTCAAGGAGGCCATGTCCGCCCATGTCGCGGACGTGCGCGCCCCGGCGATGATGGGGCGGGAGGTGCGCAGGCGGAGCCGCGCGCACACGGTGCGGTTCCGCGTCGCGGGGGCCGCGGCACTGACCGTGGTCGCGGCGGCGGCGTTCCCCGCCTACGCGGCGCTGACCTCGGGAGACGCCGCGCACCCGGCGACCGGAGGCCCGCCCGCCGGGCAGGTGACGCCCTCGGATGATCCGTCGGAGAGCGGCCAGGACCTGGTGGAGGTGGCCACGCCCCCGCCGGCCGAGGAGTCGCCCGCGCCGGACGAGGTGAAGCTGCCGCAGGATCTCGGAGATCTCGGCGACGGGCGCGCGTTCGGCGGAATCCGGGTGGGCTATCTTCCGGACGGACTTATATGGGGTAAATGGTCAGGGAAAAATGGATTCGGGACGACCAGTTACACGACCACGTACGTCAGCCCGGAACAGGCGCCCGGCGAATACAGCGTGCAGATCGTCGTCTTCGAGAAAGGCGCCGCGAAGCGGATGAAAACGCTGCTCGCCGAGTACCGGAGGGACGAGCGGTCCGAGAAGGTGTCGGTGCGGGGCGCCGACGGCGTGATCGCCAGCCTCGGCGAAGGGTCGGAGGTGACCGACGCGGGCACGCCGACGATCCTGTGGACGCTCGGCTCCGGAACGGCGGTCGAGGTCATGATGAGCCCGCCCATGGCCGAGCGCCTCGGCCCCGAGCGCACCCGGCACGAGCTGCGGGCGATCGCCGGCGGCGTCCGCGCCACGCGCTGACCACCGCGACACGCCGAAGGCCCCGGACCGGCGTGGTCCGGGGCCTTCGGCTCGCGTGCCGCGTGGCGGCCGGTGCGCCTCTAGTGCGCCTCTAGTGGGCCTCGGACAGCAGCTTGCCGAGGCGGCTGACGCCCTCGACGAGGTCGTCGTCGCCCAGCGCGTAGGACAGGCGGAAGTAGCCCGGCGTGCCGAACGCCTCGCCCGGCACCACGGCGACCTCGGCCTCCTCCAGCACCAGCTCGGCCAGCTCGGCCGACGTCCGCGGCCGGCCGCCCCGGATCTCCTTGCCGAGAAGCTCCTTGACCGAGGCGTAGGCGTAGAACGCGCCGAAGGGCTCGGGGCACACGACGCCCGGGATGTCGTTCAGCATGCGCACGATGGTCTGGCGCCGCCGGTCGAACGCCTCGCGCATGCGGGCCACCGCCGACAGGTCGCCCGACACGGCCGCGAGCGCGGCGGCCTGCGAGACGTTGGAGACGTTCGAGGTGGCGTGCGACTGCAGGTTCGTCGCGGCCTTCACGACGTCCTTCGGGCCGATCAGCCAGCCCACCCGCCAGCCGGTCATGGCGTAGGTCTTGGCGACGCCGTTGAGGACGACCACGCGGTCAGCGAGCTCGGGCACGGCCGCGGCGATGCTGGTGAATCGGACGCCCCCGTACACCAGGTGCTCGTAGATCTCGTCGGTGACCACCCACAGGCCGTGCTCGGCGGCCCAGCGGCCGATGGCCTCGACCTCCTCGGGGGAGTACACCGCGCCGGTCGGGTTGGACGGGGACACGAACAGCAGCACCTTGGTGCGCTCGGTGCGCGCCGCCTCCAACTGCTCCACCGAGGCCAGGTAGCCGGTCGACTCGTCGGTCACGACGTCCACCTGGACGCCGCCGGCGAGCTTGATGGCCTCCGGATAGGTCGTCCAGTACGGCGCGATGACGATGACCTCGTCGCCCGGGTCCAGCAGGGTTGCGAAGGCCTCGTAGACGGCCTGCTTGCCGCCGTTGGTGACCAGCACCTGGGCCGCCTCGACCGCCACGCCCGAGTCGCGCAGGGTCTTGTCGGCGATGGCCTGCTTGAGCTCGGGAAGCCCCCCGGCCGGCGTGTACTTGTGGAACCTCGGGGTGCGGCAGGCCTCGACGGCGGCCTCGACGATGTAGTCGGGCGTCGGGAAGTCCGGCTCGCCGGCGCCGAAGCCGATGACCGGCCGGCCGGCGGCCTTCATCGCCTTGGCCTTGGCGTCGACGGCGAGCGTGGCGGACTCGGAGATCGCGGAAATGCGCGCTGAGATGCGAGGACGGGTCATACCTCCATGGTTCCAGACGCCCGGGACCATCGTCGCCGCATATTCCCGCCCCCGCCGCGACGTGGGACGACGCGCGTGACGCGCGCGCGCCGGCGGATCGCCGCGGCCTGCTTGCCGCGTTGGTTCGACGTGAGGCCCATTCACCCGTACACTTCTGCAACTAGTGAGCAACGCGCCCCCGACTGCTCGGGGTAAGGTGGTTCACGGCAGAGGGCACTAGCGCAATTGGTAGCGCACCGGTCTCCAAAACCGGCGGTTGGGGGTTCGAGTCCCTCGTGCCCTGCGAAGTGCGGTCCGCGCACCGATGGCGTGTAAGCCGCCGCAAAGTTGCGTAGGAACGACGGATCAGGTGAGGACTGTGGCGATCGACACACGTGGCGAGGCCGCGGACAGGCCGAGCAAGCCGACCGGCCGCCCCGCTAAGAAGCGCACTTCGCCGGCACTCTTCTATCGGCAGATCGTCGCCGAGCTTCGTAAGGTCATCTGGCCGACGCGCAAGGATCTCATCTCCTACACCACAATTGTCCTCGTCTTTGTTCTGATCATGGTCGGGATCGTGGCGGGTGTGGACGCCTTGCTCACGAAGGGTGTGCTGGCGGTCTTCGGCTGATCCTGCCGTCGCTACGCGACAACCCGCCCTGAGTTCTGGGGCGGCCGAAGATCGCAACATCGTCGAGAGAAGAAAGAGCCACCGTGTCCGAGTCCCCGCTGTCGGCCGGCGCTTCCCACGAAGAGTGGGAGGGAAAGCCGGAAGAGGCGATCGAGATCACCGAGGAGTCCGGCGAGGCCGGCGCTCCCGGTGACGCCGTGGAGGAGCAGGGTGACGCCGTCGCCGCCTCCGCAGGCGCCGCCGACGAAGACGGCGATCTCGTTCCCGACGTCGACCCCGTCGAAGAGTTCAAGCGCGCGATGCGCGGCCTGCCCGGCGAGTGGTACGTCATCCACTCCTACGCGGGCTACGAGAACCGCGTGAAGTCCAATATCGAGACCCGCACCCAGTCCCTCAACATGGAGGACTACATCTTCCAGGTCGAGGTCCCGGTGCACACCGTCACCGAGATCAAGGGTGGCAAGCGCACCCCGGTCAAAGAGCGCGTCCTGCCCGGGTACGTCCTGGTGCGCATGGACCTGACCGACGAGTCCTGGTCCGCGGTGCGCAACACGCCCGGCGTCACGGGCTTCGTGGGCCTGTCCAACCGCCCGAGCCCGCTGAACCTGGACGAGGTCGCCAAGCTGCTCGCGCCCGAGCCGACCGAGCAGGCCAAGACCACCACCGCCAAGGCCGCCGCCGCGACCGTCGACTTCGAGGTCGGCGAGTCCGTCACGGTCATGGACGGCCCGTTCGCCACGCTCCCCGCCACCGTCAGTGAGATCAGCGCCGAGTCCCAGAAGCTCAAGGTGCTCGTGTCGATCTTCGGCCGTGAGACCCCGGTGGAGCTGTCGTTCAACCAGGTCTCCAAGATCTGACCCACGGTCGGGTCTCGGTGATCTGACGGCGCGCATACACTGATAACTCGTCCCCGCGGCCGGCGTACCGCCGCCCGCGGGGTGAAATCCCGAGGAAGCAGGCCCCTTGGTGGCCCGCGCGTGCCCTCGGGGCCCCCGCGTCCCGCGGGGTCAGGCAGCAGTCAAGGACCCGGAGTAGAAATGCCTCCAAAGAAGAAGATCGCGGCCCTGGTCAAGGTCCAGCTCCCCGCCGGCCAGGCCACGCCCGCGCCGCCGGTCGGTACGGCGCTCGGCCCCCACGGCGTCAACATCATGGACTTCGTGAAGCAGTACAACGCCGCGACCGAAGCCCAGCGGGGGAACATCATCCCCGTCGAGATCACCATCTTCGAAGACCGCAGCTTCACCTTCGTCACGAAGACGCCGCCGGCGCCTGAGCTGATCAAGAAGGCCGCGGGCGTCGACAAGGCCAGCGCCAACCCGCTTCGCGACAAGGTGGGCAAGCTCACCAAGGAGCAGCTGCGCCAGATCGCCGAGACGAAGATGCCCGACCTCAACGCCAACGACATCGCGGCGGCCGAGAAGATCATCGCCGGCACCGCCCGGTCGATGGGCATCACCATCGCGGACTGACCGCGGCCCCGAGCCGCCGAGCGCGGCACCGCGAACCAGCACATGACCGTGGGAGGGCCACGCGCTGGCCCACGACCACGAACTCCACAAGGAGAGGCACGTGAAGCGCAGCAAGACCTACCGCAACGCCGATCAGCAGGTCGACAGGGAGAACCTGTACAGCCCTGTCGACGCGGCCCGGCTGGCCAAGACCACTTCGGTCACCAAGTTCGACGCGACCGTCGAGGTCGCCCTGCGGCTGGGCGTCGACCCCCGCAAGGCCGACCAGATGGTCCGCGGCACCGTCAACCTCCCGCACGGCACCGGCAAGACCGCCCGGGTCCTGGTCTTCGCGACCGGTGACCGTGCCGAGGAGGCCCGCGCCGCGGGCGCCGACATCGTCGGGGCCGACGAGCTGATCGACGAGATCTCCAAGGGCAACCGCCTGAACGAGTTCGACGCCGTCGTCGCCACCCCCGACCTCATGGGCAAGGTCGGCCGTCTCGGCCGCGTCCTCGGCCCGCGCGGCCTCATGCCGAACCCGAAGACCGGCACCGTCACGCCGGCCGTGGGCAAGGCCGTGAGCGACATCAAGGGCGGAAAGATCGAGTTCCGGGTCGACCGCCACGCCAACCTGCACTTCATCATCGGCAAGGTGTCGTTCCCCGAGCGCCAGCTCCTGGAGAACTACTCCGCCGCGCTCGACGAGATCATCCGTCTCAAGCCGTCCGCGGCGAAGGGGCGCTACCTCAAGAAGGTGACCTTCTCCACGTCCATGGGCCCGGGCATCCCGGTCGACCCGAACGTGACGCGGGGCATCACCGCCGAGCTCGACGCCTGACGACCGTCCGTCGTCCTCCCGGCGCGCCGCGTCGCGCCGGGAGCGGGCGTGAAGGGCCTCCACCCACGGGTGGGGGCCCTTTCCCGTTTCTGCACACTCTTTCTACATTTCCCTTTTTCGCTGGTCAGAGGGCCCATAGGAGGCGAATTCGCCGGGCGGGCCCGTGATTCATGCGATTGACGCGCCGCACGGGGTAGTGCACCCACGTAGGGTCGAAACACTTTCAGGGGATACGAAGGGACAGGTAGTGAAGCGGCGAATGACCCCCGTGATCGCGGCCGTGGGCTCGGCCATGCTCATCGCGGTATCAGCGTGCGGCCAGACGCCGCAGCGGCAGTCGGCCGACCTCGGCGCGGTCCAGCTCTCCGCCGCCGAGACGCTCCAGCAGAGCGCCAAGAGCGCCGAGAGCGTGAACTCCTACAGCGCCCAGCTCGTCGTGAACTTCACGGCTCCCAAGGAGGGCGCTGGGGGCGCAGGTGGGGCGGGCGTCGTCAAGGGTTCGGTGGTCTACCACCAGAAGCCTCAGATCGCCTCGGACGTCAAGCTCGACCAGATCAGCGTGGGCGGGCAGAACGTGCCCGGCGGCGTCCGCCTGATCCTCCTCGGCGACACGGCGTACCTGAAGATGGACATGCTCAGCAAGGTCATGGGCGGCACCAAGCCGTGGATCAAGGTCGACCTGACCAAGGCCGGTCAGCAGGGCGGCGTCGACGTCGACCAGTTGCTGCGGCAGGCCCAGCAGGTCGACCTGCAGACCAGCGTCAAGATGCTGACCACATCCAAGGACGTCACCACGGCCGGCACCGAGACCGTCGGCGGGGTTGAGACGACCCACTACAAGGGCACGTTCGTCGTCGCCGACGCGATCAAGCAGCTCGCGCCCGAGCTGCGGCAGAATTTGGAGGGCCAGCTCTCCAACGTCCAGGACATGAAGTTCGACGCCTGGATCGACGCGCAGAACCTGCCGCGCAAGGTCGAGATGAACGGCGCCCAGAACGAGGGGAGCTTCAAGCTGACCTCGACGTTCGGCGACTTCAACAGTGCGGCCGAGGTCACGCCGCCGCCGGCCGCCGAGGTGGGGGAGCTGCCGAGCAACTTCGGCAACGTCCCGGCCGGTGACGGTGACACCACCGGTGGCGGTAGCTGACGCGAGACCGCGCCGGCGCGCTCCGCGGGACGGTTCCGCGGAGCGCGCCGTTCTGCCTGGGGCGCGATTTGGCGCCAGGAGGCAGGAGGACGTAAAGTGTCCAGTGCCGAAGACCGCCGGTCGTCGCCGAGCCTGTCATGGTTCGGTGGCCCAAGGATCCACGACGTGGACGGCCAGCGCAGGTGTGATACGAGTTTCCATATGGCGTCCCGCGTGGCCTCCCCACGCGCGTCCGTGTGCGAGCCCCGTGCGCCTGCGCCGGGGCCTTTCTGTTTTTCCGACTCCTTGAGCACTTCGCCGGCGGCACATCTGGAAGGAGGCCCATGGCGAGGGCGGAAAAGGCGACCGCGGTCGCCGAGCTCAAGGATCGTTTCGAGAGCTCGAACGCCGCTGTCCTGACCGAGTACCGCGGTCTCACCGTCGCGCAGCTCAAGCAGCTGCGCGTCTCACTCGGTGAGCACGCGAAGTTCGCCGTGGCGAAGAACACGCTGTCCAAGATCGCGGCCAACCAGGCCGGGGTCGACTCCCTGGACGATCTGTTCCAGGGGCCCACCGCGATCGCGTTCGTCAGCGGCGACGTGGTCGAGGCCGCCAAGGGGCTGCGTGAGTTCGCCAAGGCCAATCCCCTCCTGATCATCAAGGGCGGCGTCGTCGACGGCAAGTCGATGACCCCGGCCCAGATCAACACGCTTGCCGACCTGGAGCCGCGCGAGGTCCTGCTCGCGAAGCTGGCCGGCGCGCTGAAGGCGAAGCAGTCGCAGGCCGCCGCCACCCTCAACGCGCTGCCCACTCAGATGGCCCGCCTCGCCGAGGCCCTGCGCGCCAAGCGCGAGGAGTCCGGCACGGCGGACGCCGCCGAGTGAGCGCGGAGCAAGCGGAGTAAGCACGGCGCGAGAGCGTCACGGCAGGGGATTCAGCCGCGTACCGCGGACCTGTTCCAAGTTTTTGCAATTCATACGGAGGAACCACCATGGCGAAGCTCAGCACCGACGAGCTGCTCGACGCGTTCAAGGAGATGACCCTTCTTGAGCTCGCGGACTTCGTGAAGCTCTTCGAGGAGACCTTCGACGTCAAGGCCGCCGCGCCGGTCGCGGTCGCCGCCGCCCCCGGTGGCGGTGGCGCCGCCGCCCCCGCCGAGGAGGCCGAGGAGCAGGACGAGTTCGACGTCATCCTCGACGCGGCCGGCGACAAGAAGATCCAGGTCATCAAGGAGGTCCGCGCCCTCACGAGCCTCGGGCTCAAGGAGGCCAAGGACCTCGTGGACGGCGCTCCCAAGCCGGTCCTGGAGAAGGTCAACAAGGAAGCCGCCGAGAAGGCCAAGGCCGCCCTGGAGGGCGCCGGCGCCACCGTCACCGTCAAGTGACCTCGCGCGACTGATCCGCACGTCGAGAAGGGGCGGTCCCACCCAGGTGCCGGGTGGGCCGCCCCTTCCGTGTGCCCGGGGTCCTCGCGCGTGTCAACGGTTCTTATGAGAGTCATCGCCGGACATGTCGCCGTGGGGCGGTGGTCCGGATCGCCTCTCGGCGCCGCCGCTCCGGCGCGGCTGTGAGAAAACGGTGATCGCCGCCGGGGCGGCGCGATACCGGGTTATGATCCGGCGACCGGCCGCCCGGGGGCCGCGGCGCGTCCCGGTCGTCGTGGTCGTCGTGGCGCCTCCGGAGGCGGTCACCGGGCGATGGGAGGAACAGGTGGCGCTGCACGCGGCTCGCTCCCCCCGAAGGACACGGCTGCTGGTTCTGACGGCGCTGGCCGTCCTCATCGCCGGCCTCGGCGTCGCCTGGGTGCGCGTCGGCGCCGACCTGGACGCCGCCCGCGCCGCCGCGCGGGACCGTTCGGCCGCGGTGCAGGCCGCGGAGCGCTACGCCCTGACGCTCATGGCCGTCGACCACCGCACCCTGGACCGCGACGTGCGGCGGGTGCTCGACTCCTCCGTCGGCCAGGCCAGGAGCGACTACGCCAGGGACGTCGAGCGGCTCAAGGCCGCGACGCTGCGGAACAAGGCCGTCCAGACCGGCGTGGTGCGCGCCGCCGGCCTGGTGTCGATCGACGCCCGCGGGACCAGCGCCCGGGTGCTGGTGGTGGCCGACTCGGTGATCCGCTGGGAGGGCGTCAAGACGGCGCCGCAGGAGCGCTTCTACCGCTGGAACATGGAGGTCACCAAGACCCGTGGAGCGTGGTGGGTGTCGAAGCTGGAGCAGGTGACGTGACCGGCGAAGGGCTCTCCGCGGCCCTGGAGCGGCCCGAGCGCCGTCGTGGGGCGTCCCTCGGCTATTTGCTCGCGACGGGCGTCGCGGCGGTCGTGGTGGCCGTTCTGGCCGTTCTGGTGGTGGTGGGTCATCTGCGCCTCCGCGACCTCCGCGTGAGCGAGGCCGCCTCCGCCGAGGCGCTGGCGGCGGCACGCGCCTACGCGCCGGACATGCTGTCGTACGACTACCGCACGATCGACGCCGACCTCGCCCGGGCGCGGGGGTACGCCACCGGCACGCTGGCCGAGAACTACCGCGAACTCGCGCGGACGCTCGCGCCCACCGTCAAACGTCAGCAGACCGTGCAACAGGCGGTGGTGGCCGCGGCCGCCGTGGAGTCGGCCACACCGGACCGGGTGCAGGTGTTGCTGTTCGTCAACATGGGAACGACCAAGGTGGTGCCGGGCGAGAGCCGACCCCAGCGGCAGGTCCTCCAGAGCCGTGCCCGGTTCGTGCTGGTCAGAGGCGAGGACCACTGGTTGGTGGCTGAGTTGTCGACCTTGATCGGAAACGCCCCGGCAAACTGAGTCATGTCCGGCGGGCCGCACCGGTCCGGGCGTGGCACGTTATTCAATTGTTAGTAAAGCTTGGGTTTGAGGATCGCGAACCGGGGCAGGTATTACGGCACGACAGCGTCGATGGCGGGTAAGCCTTCGACCCTCGGAGTGACAGAGCGTTAGCCGATCCGCCGCGTGGGTATCGTCTGGATCCGGCTCGGGCTCTGGCTCCCTGAGGGAAGAAAACCCAGCGTGACGGCCATCGGTTCGCGCGAACCGGGCCTCTCGGGCTTGACGTTTCGGCGCTGACGGGCGATGCTGCGTCCAACGTGGAGCGCAGAGCGAGACGGGAGTGGACAGGTGTATGCCTATCGGCTACACTGCCCCTTTGCGCTGCCCTTTGACGACCCGTCTCTCTAGGTAACTTCTGAGTCCCGGTCGTCTGGCGTGCGTGTAGTCAGTCCGCGAGCCCTCGGAAGGACATCTGTTGGCAGCCTCGCGCAACGCCTTCGCCGTACCCGCCGGTCCCCGCCGCGTTTCTTTCGCGCGCATTCAGGAGCCGCTGGAAGTTCCCGATCTTCTCGCTCTGCAGACCGAGTCGTTCGACTGGTTGCTGGGCAATGAGAAATGGCGGTCGCGGGTGGAGGCGGCTCGCCAGGCCGGGCGCAAGGACGTTCCGGCCCAGTCCGGTCTCGAAGAGATCTTCGAGGAGATCAGTCCGATTGAGGACTTCTCCGGGACGATGTCCTTGTCGTTCCGTGATCACCGGTTCGAGCCGCCCAAGTACTCGGTCGATGAGTGCAAAGACAAGGACATGACCTTCTCCGCCCCGATGTTCGTCACGGCGGAGTTCATCAATAACACCACCGGCGAGATCAAGAGCCAGACGGTGTTCATGGGCGACTTCCCGCTCATGACCTCCAAGGGCACCTTCATCATCAACGGCACCGAGCGTGTCGTCGTCTCCCAGCTGGTGCGGTCCCCGGGCGTCTACTTCGACCGGTCGGTCGACAAGACCTCCGACAAGGACCTGTACAGCTGCAAGGTGATCCCCTCGCGCGGTGCGTGGCTGGAATTCGAGATCGACAAGCGCGACAGCGTCGGCGTCCGCATCGACCGTAAGCGCAAGCAGGCCGTGACGGTGCTGTTGAAGGCGCTGGGCTGGACCAGCGAGCAGATCCTTGAGCGGTTCGGTCAGTACGAGTCGATGCGGGCGACGCTGGAGAAGGATCACACCTCCGGTCAGGACGACGCGCTGCTGGACATCTACCGCAAGCTGCGTCCGGGCGAGCCGCCGACCAAGGAGTCGGCGCAGACGCTGCTGGAGAACCTGTACTTCAACCCCAAGCGGTACGACCTGGCCAAGGTCGGCCGGTACAAGATCAACAAGAAGCTCGGCGTCGACGCCGAGATCACTCAGGGCACGCTCACCGAGGACGACATCGTCGCCACGATCGAGTACATCGTCCGGCTGCACGCCGGCGAGGTCGAGATGCCCGGGGCGAACGGCCAGATCGTCGTCGAGACCGACGACATCGACCACTTCGGCAACCGCCGCCTGCGTACCGTCGGCGAGCTGATCCAGAACCAGGTGCGTCTGGGGCTGGCCCGCATGGAGCGGGTCGTGCGCGAGCGCATGACCACCCAGGACGTCGAGGCCATCACACCGCAGACCCTGATCAACATCCGCCCCGTGGTGGCGTCGATCAAGGAGTTCTTCGGCACCTCCCAGCTCTCGCAGTTCATGGACCAGACCAACCCGCTGGCCGGACTGACCCACAAGCGGCGTCTGTCCGCGCTGGGCCCGGGCGGTCTGTCCCGTGAGCGTGCCGGGTTCGAGGTCCGCGACGTGCACCCGTCCCACTACGGCCGCATGTGCCCGATCGAGACGCCGGAAGGCCCGAACATCGGCCTCATCGGCTCGCTGTCGTCCTACGGCCGCGTCAACTCCTTCGGCTTCGTCGAGACGCCGTACCGCAAGGTCGTGGACGGCCGGGTGACCGACGAGATCGACTACCTGACCGCCGACGAGGAGGACAGGCACGTCATCGCGCAGGCCAACACGCCGCTGCGCTCCGACGGCACCTTCGCCGAGGACCGCGTCCTCGTCCGCCGTAAGGGCGGAGAGCTGGAGTTCATCCGGCCGAACGAGGTCGACTACATGGACGTCTCCGCGCGCCAGATGGTGTCCGTGGCGACCGCCATGATCCCGTTCCTGGAGCACGACGACGCCAACCGCGCCCTCATGGGCTCCAACATGCAGCGCCAGTCGGTGCCGCTCCTCAAGAGCGAGGCCCCGCTGGTCGGCACCGGTATGGAGTACCGCGCCGCGACCGACGCCGGCGACGTCATCACCGCCGAGAAGGCGGGCGTGGTGGAGGAGGTCTCGGCCGACTACATCACCGTCATGAACGACGACGGCACCCGCACGACTTACCGTGTCGCGAAGTTCAAGCGTTCCAACCAGGGCACCTGCTTCAACCAGAAGCCGATCGTCCGCGAGGGCGACCGCGTCGAGGTGAACCAGGTCGTCGCCGACGGTCCCTGCACCGACGACGGTGAGATGGCGTTGGGCAAGAACCTTCTGGTGGCGTTCATGCCGTGGGAGGGGCACAACTACGAGGACGCGATCATCCTGTCGCAGCGTCTGGTGCAGGACGATGTGCTGTCCTCGATCCACATCGAGGAGCACGAGGTCGACGCGCGGGACACCAAGCTGGGTCCTGAGGAGATCACCCGTGACATCCCCAACGTGTCGGAGGAGGTGCTGGCCGATCTCGACGAGCGGGGCATCATCCGTATCGGGGCCGAGGTGGTGCCGGGGGACATTCTGGTGGGCAAGGTCACGCCGAAGGGTGAGACGGAGCTGACGCCGGAGGAGCGGCTGCTGCGGGCGATCTTCGGGGAGAAGGCGCGTGAGGTGCGTGACACCTCGCTGAAGGTGCCGCACGGGGAGATGGGCAAGGTCATCGGGGTCCGGGTGTTCTCCCGGGAGGACGGCGACGAGCTGCCGCCGGGGGTCAACGAGCTGGTGCGCGTGTACGTGGCGCAGAAGCGGAAGATCACCGATGGGGACAAGCTGGCGGGCCGGCACGGCAACAAGGGCGTGATCTCCAAGATCCTTCCGGTGGAGGACATGCCGTTCCTGGAGGACGGCACGCCGGTGGACATCATCCTCAACCCGCTG
Organism: Sphaerisporangium siamense; assembly: GCF_014205275.1. NCBI lineage: Bacteria > Bacillati > Actinomycetota > Actinomycetes > Streptosporangiales > Streptosporangiaceae > Sphaerisporangium > Sphaerisporangium siamense. The sequence goes on along the minus strand of NZ_JACHND010000001.1, from coordinate 729 downwards.
GGCGTGCCCGGCCGGATGAACGTCGGCCAGGTGCTGGAGACCCACCTGGGGTGGATCGCCGCCCGCGGCTGGGACATCACCGGCATCCAGGAGGCCTGGGCCGAGCGGCTGCGCGACAAGGGCTTCGGCCAGGTCGAGCCGCGCACCAACGTGGCCACCCCCGTCTTCGACGGCGCCCACGAGGAAGAGCTCACGGGCCTTCTGGAGAACACGCTGGTCAACCGGGACGGCGAGCGCATGGTCGGCGTCAACGGCAAGGCCCGCCTGTTCGACGGCCGCTCCGGCGAGCCCTTCCCGCACCCGATCTCCGTCGGTTACATCTACATCCTCAAGCTGCTGCACCTGGTCGACGACAAGATCCACGCGCGGTCGACCGGTCCGTACTCCATGATCACTCAGCAGCCGCTGGGCGGTAAGGCCCAGTTCGGCGGCCAGCGTTTCGGTGAGATGGAGGTGTGGGCGCTGGAGGCCTACGGCGCCGCCTACGCCCTGCAGGAGCTGCTGACCATCAAGTCCGACGACGTCCTCGGCCGGGTGAAGGTCTACGAGGCGATCGTCAAGGGCGAGAACATCCCCGAGCCGGGTATCCCTGAGTCCTTCAAGGTGCTCATCAAGGAGATGCAGTCGCTGTGCCTCAACGTCGAGGTGCTCTCCAGCGACGGCATGTCCATCGAGATGCGCGACACCGACGAGGACGTCTTCCGCGCCGCGGAGGAGCTCGGCATCGAC